>NZ_CP051488.1 GCF_014490785.1 Kosakonia sp. SMBL-WEM22
GTGTCACTTTCGCTTTGGCAGCAGTGTCTTGCCCGATTGCAGGATGAGTTACCAGCCACTGAATTTAGTATGTGGATCCGCCCGTTGCAGGCGGAACTGAGTGACAACACGCTGGCTTTGTATGCGCCAAACCGTTTTGTGCTTGATTGGGTAAGAGACAAATACCTTAATAATATCAACGGCCTGCTTAATGAGTTTTGCGGGGCGGACACGCCACAGCTGCGTTTTGAAGTGGGCGCTCGTCCGGCCAACCAGACAATGAGAGAGCCGGCCACCGTTGCCGCGCCCGCTCAGGCGGAGCAGGTAGTGATTCCGCGCGCTGCGCCTGTTGCTCGTTCAGGTTGGGACAACGTGCCCGCGCCGGCAGAACCGACCTACCGCTCGAACGTCAACGTCAAACACACCTTTGACAACTTCGTCGAAGGTAAGTCGAACCAGCTGGCCCGCGCGGCAGCGCGCCAGGTGGCAGATAACCCCGGCGGCGCTTACAACCCGCTCTTTTTATATGGCGGCACGGGGCTCGGTAAAACGCACCTGCTGCACGCGGTGGGTAACGGCATTGTGGCGCGTAAGCCGAATGCCAAAGTGGTGTATATGCACTCCGAACGCTTTGTCCAGGACATGGTAAAAGCCCTGCAAAACAATGCGATCGAAGAGTTTAAACGCTACTACCGCTCCGTTGACGCCCTGCTGATCGATGATATTCAATTCTTTGCCAATAAAGAGCGATCCCAGGAGGAGTTCTTCCACACCTTTAACGCCCTGCTGGAAGGCAATCAGCAGATCATTCTTACTTCGGATCGTTATCCGAAAGAGATCAATGGTGTTGAGGATCGTCTCAAATCCCGCTTCGGCTGGGGGCTGACCGTCGCGATCGAACCGCCGGAACTGGAAACCCGCGTAGCGATCCTGATGAAAAAGGCCGACGAGAACGATATCCGTCTGCCGGGCGAAGTGGCCTTCTTTATTGCCAAGCGCCTGCGCTCCAACGTGCGTGAGCTGGAAGGGGCACTGAACCGCGTTATCGCCAACGCCAACTTTACCGGGCGTGCCATCACCATTGATTTCGTGCGCGAAGCGCTGCGCGATCTGCTGGCGCTGCAGGAGAAGCTGGTCACCATCGACAATATTCAGAAGACGGTGGCGGAGTATTACAAGATTAAGGTGGCAGATCTGCTGTCGAAGCGACGCTCCCGTTCCGTTGCCCGCCCGCGCCAGATGGCGATGGCGCTGGCCAAGGAGCTGACCAACCACAGCCTGCCGGAAATCGGCGATGCCTTTGGCGGCCGTGACCACACCACCGTACTGCATGCCTGCCGTAAGATTGAGCAGTTGCGTGAAGAAAGCCATGATATCAAAGAAGATTTTTCCAATTTAATCCGAACTCTCTCTTCGTGACGCTATGAAATTTACCGTTGAACGTGAACATTTATTAAAGCCGCTGCAACAAGTTAGCGGCCCGCTGGGCGGACGCCCGACGTTGCCTATTCTCGGTAATCTGCTGCTTCAGGTTACCGACGGCGCGCTCTCGCTGACCGGCACCGATCTTGAAATGGAGATGGTTGCCCGCGTGGCGCTTGTCCAGCCTCATGAACAGGGCGCGACAACCGTACCGGCACGTAAATTCTTCGACATCTGTCGCGGCCTGCCGGAAGGGGCGGAAATTGCGATGCAGCTGGAGGGTGAGCGCATGCTGATCCGTTCCGGGCGCAGCCGTTTCTCCCTCTCAACCCTGCCCGCAGCGGATTTCCCTAACCTGGATGACTGGCAAAGCGAAGTGGAGTTCACGCTGCCGCAAGCCACCATGAAGCGCCTGATCGAAGCGACGCAGTTCTCGATGGCGCACCAGGACGTCCGTTACTACTTAAACGGCATGCTGTTTGAAACCGAAGGTGAAGAGCTGCGTACCGTCGCTACCGACGGCCACCGTCTTGCCGTCTGCTCGATGCCGATTGGGCAAACATTGCCGAACCATTCGGTGATCGTGCCGCGTAAAGGGGTGATTGAGCTAATGCGTATGCTCGACGGCGGCGACACGCCGCTGCGCGTGCAGATTGGCAGCAACAACATCCGCGCGCATGTCGGCGATTTTATCTTCACCTCGAAGCTGGTTGATGGTCGTTTCCCCGATTATCGCCGCGTATTGCCGAAAAACCCGGACAAAACGCTGGAAGCGGGCTGCGATTCGCTGAAGCAGGCTTTTGCCCGTGCGGCGATCCTCTCTAACGAGAAGTTCCGCGGTGTGCGCCTCTACGTCAGCGAGAACCAGATCAAAATCACCGCCAACAACCCGGAGCAGGAAGAGGCGGAAGAGTTTCTCGATGTCACCTACGGCGGCAGCGAAATGGAGATCGGCTTTAACGTCAGCTACGTGCTCGATGTGCTGAACGCGCTGAAGTGCGAGAACGTGCGCATTCTGCTGACCGACTCCGTCTCCAGCGTGCAGATTGAAGACGCGGCGAGCCAGAGCGCAGCCTACGTCGTTATGCCAATGCGGTTGTAGAAAATAGCGGGCTACCTTTCTGGTTACTCTGGCTTCGGGCAGCGCTCGCAATCTTCACGTACTTCAGTACGCTCCGGTTGCTCTGTGCTGGCCGTAACCAGATTAACTGCGACGATACGCCCTGGTAATGAGTGAATCATGTCGCTAACCCGCTTACTGATTAAAGATTTCCGCAATATCGAAAGCGCGGATCTCGCGCTCTCCCCTGGCTTTAACTTTCTGGTGGGTGCTAACGGCAGCGGGAAAACCAGCGTGCTGGAGGCGATCTACACCCTTGGGCATGGTCGGGCGTTTCGCAGCCTGCAAATTGGTCGCGTTATTCGCCATGAGCAGGAGGCATTTACCCTGCACGGGCGTTTGCAGGGTGAATCGCGCGAAATCGCCATTGGCCTGACCAAAGATAAGCTCGGCGACAGCAAAGTGCGCATCGACGGCACCGACGGTCATAAAGTGGCCGAGCTGGCGCTGCTAATGCCGATGCAGCTGATTACTCCTGAAGGGTTTACCTTACTCAACGGCGGCCCGAAATACCGTCGGGCCTTTCTCGACTGGGGATGCTTTCACAACGAAAGCGGCTTTTTTACCGCCTGGAGCAACCTCAAGCGCCTGTTAAAACAGCGCAACGCCGCCTTACGACAGGTGACTCAATACAGTCAGCTGCGTCCGTGGGACAAAGAGCTGGTGCCGCTCGCCGAGCAGATCAGCCGCTGGCGCGCAGAGTACAGCGCTGCTATCGCAGAAGATATGGCCGACACCTGCCGGCAGTTCTTACCGGAATTTTCCCTGACCTTCTCTTTCCAGCGCGGCTGGGAGAAAGAGACCGATTATGAAGAGGTGCTGGCGCGCAGTTTCGAGCGCGACCGCATGCTCACTTACACCGCGCACGGCCCGCATAAAGCGGATTTCCGCATTCGTGCGGATGGCGCGCCCGTTGAAGACACCCTTTCGCGCGGGCAGTTAAAACTCCTGATGTGCGCGCTGCGCCTGGCGCAGGGGGAGTTCTTAACCCGTGAAAGCGGGCGACGCTGTTTATACCTGATAGATGATTTTGCCTCGGAGCTTGATGACGAAAAGCGCGGGCTGTTAGCCAGCCGGTTAAAAGCCACCCAGTCACAGGTTTTCGTCAGCGCCATCAGCGCTGAACACGTTATGGACATGTCGGACAAAAATTCGAAGATGTTCACCGTGGAAAAGGGTAAAATAGCCGATTAACCCAAGTTGAAATGAGCGAGAAACGTTGATGTCGAATTCTTATGACTCCTCCAGTATCAAAGTCCTCAAAGGGCTGGATGCAGTGCGTAAGCGCCCGGGTATGTATATCGGCGATACGGATGACGGCACCGGTCTGCACCACATGGTATTCGAGGTAGTAGATAACGCTATCGACGAAGCGCTCGCAGGGTACTGTAAAGACATTATCGTCACCATTCACAGCGATAACTCTGTCTCCGTACAGGATGATGGCCGTGGTATTCCGACCGGCATTCACCCGGAAGAGGGTGTTTCCGCCGCGGAAGTGATCATGACCGTACTGCATGCGGGCGGTAAGTTCGACGATAACTCCTATAAAGTCTCCGGCGGTCTGCACGGCGTTGGCGTTTCAGTGGTCAACGCCCTGTCGCAGAAACTGGAGCTGGTTATCCAGCGCGATAACAAAGTTCACCGTCAGATCTACACCCACGGCGTGCCGCAGGCTCCGCTGGAAGTGACGGGCGAAACGGAAAAAACCGGTACCATGGTGCGTTTCTGGCCGAGCTACGAAACCTTCACCAATGTTATTGAATTTGAATATGAAATTCTGGCGAAACGCCTGCGTGAGCTCTCCTTCCTGAACTCCGGCGTGTCGATTCGCCTGCGCGACAAGCGCGACGGCAAAGAGGACCACTTCCACTACGAAGGCGGCATCAAGGCGTTTGTTGAGTACCTCAACAAAAACAAAACGCCAATCCACCCGAATATCTTCTACTTCTCCACCGAAAAAGATGGTATCGGCGTCGAAGTTGCGCTGCAGTGGAACGACGGCTTCCAGGAAAATATCTACTGCTTTACCAACAACATTCCGCAGCGCGATGGCGGTACCCACCTTGCAGGCTTCCGCGCGGCGATGACCCGTACGCTGAATGCCTACATGGACAAAGAGGGCTACAGCAAGAAAGCCAAAGTCAGCGCCACCGGTGATGATGCCCGTGAAGGCTTGATTGCGGTGGTGTCGGTAAAAGTGCCGGACCCGAAATTCTCCTCGCAGACCAAAGATAAGCTGGTCTCCTCTGAGGTGAAATCGGCGGTAGAGCAGCAGATGAATGAACTGCTGGCCGAATACCTGCTGGAAAACCCGGGCGATGCGAAGATTGTCGTCGGCAAAATCATTGACGCTGCGCGTGCCCGTGAAGCGGCGCGTAAAGCGCGTGAAATGACCCGTCGTAAAGGCGCGCTCGATCTGGCCGGTCTGCCCGGCAAACTGGCGGATTGCCAGGAGCGTGACCCGGCGCTGTCCGAACTCTACTTAGTGGAAGGGGACTCGGCGGGCGGTTCTGCAAAACAGGGCCGTAACCGTAAGAACCAGGCAATCCTGCCGTTGAAAGGTAAAATCCTCAACGTCGAGAAAGCGCGTTTCGACAAGATGCTCTCCTCTCAGGAAGTGGCGACGCTTATCACTGCGCTCGGCTGCGGCATCGGTCGTGACGAGTACAACCCGGATAAACTGCGCTACCACAGCATCATCATCATGACCGATGCGGACGTCGATGGTTCGCACATCCGTACGCTGCTGTTGACCTTCTTCTACCGTCAGATGCCGGAAATCGTTGAGCGTGGCCACGTCTACATCGCGCAGCCGCCGCTCTACAAAGTGAAGAAAGGCAAGCAGGAGCAGTACATCAAGGATGACGAGGCGATGGATCAGTATCAGATCTCCATCGCGCTCGATGGCGCAACGCTGCACACCACCGAAGGCGCGCCTGCGCTGCAGGGTGAAGCGCTGGAGAAAATGGTGTCCGAATACAATGCTGCGCAGAAGATGATTGGCCGCATGGAGCGCCGCTTCCCGCGCGCGCTGCTGAAAGAGCTGGTCTATCAGCCGACGCTGGCAGAAGCGGATCTCGCCGATGAGCGAACCGTTACGCAGTGGGTCTCTCAGCTGATTACCGTGCTGAATGAGAACGAAGCCCACGGCAGCACCTGGAAATATGATGTCCGGGTGAACAGCGCGCTGAGCCAGTTCGAGCCGATTATTCGCGTGCGCACGCACGGCGTGGATACCGACTATCCGCTCGATCACGAGTTTGTGACCGGCGGCGAATACCGTCGTCTCTGCACGCTCGGCGAGAAGCTGCGCGGCCTGATTGAAGAAGATGCCTTTATCGAGCGCGGCGAGCGCCGCCAGCCGGTGACCAGCTTCGAGCAGGCGCTGGAGTGGCTGGTGAAAGAGTCGCGTCGCGGTCTCTCCATTCAGCGTTATAAAGGCCTCGGCGAGATGAACCCGGATCAGCTGTGGGAAACCACCATGGACCCGGAAAGCCGCCGCATGCTGCGCGTTACCGTGAAAGATGCGATCGCTGCCGATCAGCTCTTCACTACCTTAATGGGCGATGCCGTTGAACCGCGCCGCGCCTTTATCGAAGAGAACGCCCTGAAAGCGGCGAATATCGATATCTAAGGTAATCCTGCATCAAAAGGGGGATGCCGTATCCCCCTTTCTCTCCCCCTTTTCTCCCCGGCGCGCTGCTGTTTTTTGAGCGGAATCGCGTTAGCATGAGGTCAAACACTTCTCATCTGGGGATCTCATGGCTATCAAACTCATTGCAATCGATATGGACGGCACGCTGCTGCTGCCCGACCACACTATCTCTCCTGCGGTAAAAAATGCGATTGCCGCCGCGCGCGAACGCGGCATCAATGTTGTGCTGACCACCGGACGCCCTTACGCGGGTGTACATAGCTATATGAAAGAGCTGCATATGGAGCGGGAAGGTGACTACTGCATTACCTATAACGGCGCGCTGGTGCAGAACGCCAGCGACGGCAGTACCGTAGCGCAAACCACGCTGAGCTATGACGATTACCGTTATCTGGAACAACTCTCCCGCGAGGTCGGCTCGCACTTCCACGCACTGGATCGCAACACGCTCTACACCGCAAACCGCGATATCAGCCCTTATACCGTGCATGAATCCTTTGTGGCGACCATTCCGCTGGTCTTCTGTGAAGCGGAGAAGATGGACCCGCAGACTCAGTTCCTGAAAGTGATGATGATTGATGAGCCGACGATCCTCGACCAGGCGATCGCCCGCATTCCGCAGGAGGTGAAAGAGAAGTACACGGTGCTGAAAAGCGCGCCCTACTTCCTGGAAATCCTGCATAAAAGCGTCACTAAAGGTACCGGCGTCAAAGCCCTTGCTGATGTGTTAAACATCAAGCCGGAAGAGATTATGGCGATTGGCGATCAGGAGAACGATATCGCCATGATTGAGTTCGCAGGCGTTGGCGTGGCGATGGAAAACGCCATTCCGTCGGTGAAAGAGGCAGCAGATTTTGTCACCAAAACCAACCTCGAAGATGGCGTTGCTTACGCCATTGAGAAGTTCGCCCTCAACTAAGCCCCTCGCACTCTTCCTGACCCGCGCTCTGCGCGGGTTTTTTTTACCCCGCGCGCCGTTCTGATAACAATTTGCTTACCAATTGTCGTTTTTGTGATCCAAATTGTAGTACAACACAAAGTGATTGTACTACGATTGCGACATCTCTTGCGGTGAAGTCAGCATATTTGTACTTCAATGTTGAGGGAAATTGCGGCAGAGGCGATAAAGTAGTGGCAGAGAAACCGTTGCTAAGGACGCGTTATGACCATGAATAAAACCGACCGCATTATCGTCTCACTGGGCCGCCAGATTATTAGCGGTAAATATGTCCCCGGCTCGGCGTTACCCGCCGAAGCTGAGCTGTGCGAAGAGTTTGAAACCTCGCGCAACATCATCCGCGAGGTCTATCGGGCGCTGATGGCAAAGCGGCTGATTGAAATGAAGCGTTATCGCGGCGCGTTTGTCGCCCCGCGTAACCAGTGGAACTACCTCGACACCGAGGTGCTGCAATGGGTGCTGGAGCACGACTACGACCCGCGCTTAATCAGCGCGATGAGCGAAGTGCGAAATCTGGTGGAACCGGCCATCGCCCGCTGGGCGGCGGAGCGCGCTACCTCCAGCGACCTGGCGAATATTGAGTCGGCGCTCAACGACATGATCGCCAACAACCAGGATCGGGACGCCTTTAACGAGGCCGATATCCGCTACCACGAAGCGGTGTTGCAATCGGTACACAACCCGGTGCTGCAACAGTTGAGTGTGGCGATTAGCTCACTGCAACGGGCGGTATTTGAACGAACCTGGATGGGGGATGAGGCGAACATGCCGAAAACCCTGCAAGAACATAAGGCGCTGTTCGATGCGATCCGGCATCAGGACAGCACAGCGGCAGAGCAGGCGGCGCTCACCATGATCGCCAGCTCAACACGAAGGTTGAAGGAAATTACATGACAGCTCGCTACATCGCAATCGACTGGGGATCCACCAACTTACGCGCCTGGCACTTTCAGGATGGCGTTTGCCTGGAGAGCAGGCACTCTGAGGCGGGTGTAACCCGACTTAACGGCCGATCCCCCGAAGCGGTGTTAGCAGAAGTGACTGAGGGCTGGAGCAGCGACACCACGCCGGTGGTAATGGCGGGCATGGTCGGCAGTAACGCGGGCTGGAAAATTGCCCCCTATCTGCCCTGCCCGACTTCGCTGGATGGCATCGGCGAGCAGCTCACCCAAGTGAAAGAGAATGTCTGGATCATCCCCGGCCTGTGCGTCTCCAGCGATGACAATCACAACGTGATGCGCGGCGAAGAGACCCAACTGCTCGGTGCCAGCGCGCTTGCCCCCGCTGCGTTGTATGTGATGCCCGGCACCCACTGCAAATGGGTCGAGGCTGATAGCCAGCAGATCCGTGATTTCCGCACCGTAATGACCGGTGAACTGCATCATCTCCTGCTGCGCCACTCGCTGGTGGGCGCAGGGTTGCCGGAGCAAACCGCCAGTGATGATGCCTTCGACGCAGGCCTGACGCGCGGCCTCGCGTCACCTGAGATCCTGCCGCAGCTTTTTGAAGTTCGCGCCGCCCATGTGCTGGGCACCCTTGCGCGCGAACAGGTGAGCGAATTCCTTTCGGGCCTGCTGATTGGCGGTGAGGTGGCGACCATGCACGCCCGCTTCGCCGGTTCGCAGGCAATCACGCTGGTCGCCAGCCCGTCCCTCTCTGCCCGTTATCAGCGCGCATTTCGCGCCATCGGGCGGGCGGTAAACACGCTGGATGGCGACACGGCATTTCAGGCAGGTATCAGGAGGATTGCCCATGCAGTGGCAAACTAAGCTTCCGCTGATCGCCATTTTACGTGGCATCACCCCGGATGAGGCGCGCGAGCACGTCGCCGCCATACTCGACGCAGGTTTCGACGCCGTCGAGATCCCACTTAACTCCCCCGACTGGGAGACCAGCATTGGCGATATCGTAGCGAACTTCGGCGATCGCGCGCTGATTGGCGGCGGTACGGTGCTAAAACCGGAGCAGGTCGATCGGCTGGCAGAGATGGGCTGCAAGCTGATTGTGACGCCGAATACGCAACCCGAGGTGATCCGCCGCGCGGTCAGCCACGGCATGACCGTCTGCCCAGGCTGCGCCACCGCCAGCGAAGCCTTCACTGCGCTTGAAGCCGGTGCGCAGGCGTTGAAAATTTTCCCCTCCTCCGCCTTTGGCCCGGATTACATCAAAGCGCTGAAAGCGGTTCTGCCAGCGGACGTCCCGGTGTTTGCCGTCGGCGGCGTGACGCCGGAAAACCTGCACCTGTGGCTACAGGCAGGCTGCGTCGGCGCCGGGCTGGGCAGCGATCTTTATCGCGCCGGGCAGCCGGTGAGCCGCACCATCGAGCAGGCGAAAGCATTTGTTAACGCGTATCAAGAGGCTGTGCAATGAAGATAACCAAATTGACGACTTACCGCTTACCGCCGCGCTGGATGTTCTTAAAAATCGAAACCGATGAAGGGGTAGTTGGCTGGGGCGAGCCGGTGATCGAAGGGCGTGCGCGCACCGTGGAAGCAGCGGTGCATGAGTTGGGCGACTACCTTATTGGCCAGGACCCTTCCCGTATCAACGATTTGTGGCAGGTGATGTACCGCGCGGGTTTCTACCGTGGTGGCCCGATCCTGATGAGCGCCATCGCCGGGATTGACCAGGCGCTGTGGGATATCAAAGGCAAAGTGCTCAACGCGCCGGTGTGGCAGCTGATGGGCGGCCTGGTGCGCGACAAAATCAAAGCCTACAGCTGGGTCGGTGGTGACCGTCCGGCAGAGGTCATTGATGGCATCAAAACCCTGCGCACCATCGGCTTTGACACCTTTAAATTAAACGGCTGCGAAGAGTTAGGCATTATCGCTGATTCGCGCAAAGTCGATGCGGCGGTCAATACCGTGGCGCAGATCCGCGAAGCGTTCGGCAACGAGATTGAGTTTGGCCTCGACTTCCACGGCCGCGTCAGCGCGCCGATGGCGAAAGTGCTGATTAAAGAGCTGGAGCCCTATCGCCCGCTGTTTATTGAAGAGCCAGTGCTGGCCGAGCAGGCTGAGTATTACCCGCGCCTGGCCGCGCAAACCCATATTCCGATTGCCGCCGGTGAACGTATGTTCTCGCGCTTCGAATTTAAACGCGTGCTGGAAGCGGGCGGCATTGCGATTCTGCAGCCGGATCTCTCCCATGCGGGCGGTATTACCGAGTGCTACAAAATTGCTGGTATGGCGGAAGCGTACGATGTGGCGCTGGCTCCACACTGCCCACTTGGCCCGGTCGCGCTCGCAGCCTGCTTGCATGTCGACTTCGTCTCGCACAATGCGGTGTTCCAGGAACAGAGCATGGGCATTCACTACAACAAAGGTGCCGAACTGCTCGACTTCGTGAAGAACAAAGAGGACTTCAGTATGGAAGGCGGTTTCTTTAAGCCATTGATGAAGCCGGGCCTTGGCGTGGAGATCGACGAAGAGAAAGTCATTGCGCTAAGTAAAAATGCGCCGGACTGGCGTAACCCGGTGTGGCGACATGCGGACGGTACCGTCGCCGAGTGGTAATGCTCGTCCTATTTTGCGCCGCCGGTGCGTTGGCGGTTAACCAAACTATTTAGCGCACTTAGAACATCAAAAATAATTTTTTTCCTACACCCTCTGTATTTAACAGGGCATGGTGAGCGGCTTCGCCATGCCCAAAACCCGGAGACAGACAGTTATGGATATTTCTGTAACGACTGCAAAAACAGGGCGTCGCCGCTATTTGACGCTGCTGATGATCTTTATCACGGTGGTCATTTGTTATGTCGACCGCGCCAACCTCGCCGTGGCCTCTGCCCATATTCAGGAGGAGTTCGGCATTACCAAAGCGGAGATGGGCTACGTCTTTTCTGCCTTCGCCTGGCTCTATACTCTCTGCCAGATCCCCGGCGGCTGGTTTTTGGACCGTGTCGGTTCGCGTCTCACCTATTTCATCGCCATCTTTGGCTGGTCCGTCGCCACGCTGTTTCAGGGCTTTGCCAGCGGTCTGCTGTCGCTGATTGGCCTGCGTGCGATTACCGGCATTTTCGAAGCGCCCGCTTTCCCGACCAATAACCGTATGGTGACCAGCTGGTTTCCGGAACAGGAACGCGCTTCGGCGGTCGGTTTTTACACCTCCGGGCAGTTTGTTGGGCTGGCTTTTCTCACGCCCCTGCTGATCTGGATCCAGGAGCTGCTGAGCTGGCACTGGGTGTTTATCGTCACCGGCGGCATCGGCATTATCTGGTCGTTGATCTGGATTAAGGTCTACCAGCCGCCGCGCCTGACCAAAAACATCAGCCAGGCGGAGCTGGAGTACATCAAAGCAGGCGGTGGCCTGATTGACGGTGACGCACCGGTGAAAAAAGAGGCGCGCCAGCCGCTGACCAAAGCGGAGTGGAAACTGGTTTTCCACCGCAAACTGATTGGCGTCTATCTCGGCCAGTTCGCCGTCACCTCAACGCTGTGGTTCTTTCTCACCTGGTTCCCGAACTACCTGACGCAGGAGAAGGGCATCACCGCGCTGAAAGCCGGGTTTATGACCACCGTGCCGTTCCTGGCGGCCTTCTTTGGCGTGCTGCTCTCCGGCTGGGTCGCCGATACGCTGGTGAAAAAGGGCTATTCGCTGGGCATCGCGCGTAAAACGCCGATTATCTGCGGCCTGCTTATCTCCACCTGTATCATGGGCGCAAACTACACCAACGATCCCGTGTGGATTATGTCGCTGATGGCGCTGGCCTTCTTCGGCAACGGCTTTGCCTCGATCACCTGGTCGCTGGTGTCATCGCTGGCACCGATGCGTCTGATTGGCCTGACCGGCGGGGTGTTTAACTTTGTCGGCGGGCTGGGCGGTATCACCGTGCCGCTGGTGATTGGCTATCTGGCGCAGGATTATGGCTTTGGCCCGGCGCTGGTCTATATCTCCGCCGTGGCGCTGATTGGCGCGCTCTCCTACATTTTGCTGGTCGGTGAGGTGAAGCGAGTAGGCTAATACCGCGCAATCTTATACCCTGAGGCCTGTTTATGGCTTCAGGGTACTTTCATGAAACAGCTCACTTTCGCCCCGCGCAATCATCAACTGACCAATATCAACACCTGGACGGCGGATAGCCAGTGGCTGGTGTTCGATGTGCGTCCCTCCGGCGCCTCCTTTACCGGCAAAACCATCGAACGCGTCAATGTTCACTCCGGCGACGTTGAGGTGATCTATACCGCCACGGATGGCGCGCATGTCGGCGTGGTGACCGTTCATCCTGAAACGCAGAAGTATGTGTTTATTCACGGCCCGGAAAACCCGGATGATGCGTGGCAGTATGATTTCCACCATCGGCGCGGCGTGATAACCGAGCAGGGTTGCACAACCAATCTCGATGCGCTGGATATCACCGCGCCCTACACGCCCGGCGCGCTGCGCGGCGGCTCCCACGTGCATGTCTTTAGCCCGAATGGGCAGAACATTAGCTTTACCTATAACGATCACGTAATGCATGAACTCGACCCGGCGCGCGATCTGCGCAACGTTGGCGTCGCGGTGCCGTTTGGCCCGGTGACGCCGCCTTGCACCCATCCGCGTGAATATAGCGGCAGCCACTGGTGCGTGTTGGTGAGCCGCACGACCCCCGCGCCTGCGCCCGGCAGTGATGAGATCAACCGCGCGTATGAAGAGGGGTGGGTCGGCAATCAGCGGCTGGCGTTTATTGGCGATACGCTCTCCAATAGCGGCGAAAAAGTGCCGGAGCTGTTTATTGTCGATCTTCCCACTGATGAGCAGGGCTGGAAAACTGCGGGCGACGCGCCGCTTGCCGGTACAGAGCAGACGCTACCCGCGCCGCCAAAAGGGGTACAGCAGCAGCGCCTCACTTTCACCCATCACCGGCGTTATCCCGGGCTGGTCAACGCGCCGCGCCACTGGGTGCGCAGCAACCCGCAGGCGAGCGAGATTGCCTTTTTGATGCGTGACGACAATGGCGTTGTGCAGCTCTGGTTAATCAGTCCGAATGGCGGCGAGCCGCGACAGTTAACCCACTGCGAGACGGGGATTCAGTCGGCGTTTAACTGGCACCCTTCTGGCGAGGCGCTGGGGTTTGTGCTGGATAACCGCATTGCGCTGTGCGACACGACGCGTGGAGAGATAACCTTTTTGACGGCCGATCACGTAAACCCGCCTTCCGGCGATGCGGTGGTCTTCTCACCGGATGGTAAGCAGATAGCCTGGATGGAGGAGACTGACGGTTTCCGCCAGCTCTGGATGACGCAGACAGGTGACTGAATCAGTGCACCGGCATCGGCGCGGGCGGGATGAGTGAATTAATCGCCTCGTTTTCCCGCTCGCTTTTTTCGACACGAGCTTTCACCGAGTTATCCCGGCGAAAGAGATCCCATGGCACTAATAGCGTGTCGAGAAGGGCGGTAAAGGGCATATCCAGCGCCACCAGCGATTTCATACCGATGCCGGTATCGTCATCGGAAATCATCGACGAACTCGCTTTTGTGCCGGGATAAAGCCCCTCTTTACCGCCCGTATGCGACATCACGCTGGAGCAGCCCGAGACCATCACTCCGCAAACCAGTGCAGAAACTATCAAATGCGTTTTCATCATCGATTAATCATCGTTGTTTATTATCTGAATGCTGTCACGGCGTTTATAGACCTACGCCTGCGAAAACAACAGCATTCGCGCTCCGCTCTGTGGCGGCATTCGCACTTTAACCCTTTGTGCGCTCACCCCCCAGTCTATGCCCTGTCAGAGAAAGTGCAAAAAAAGTCAAAATTTCGCCCTTGAAAAAATTCGCCGCAACCACACTTTATCACTGTAGCCGCAGAACACGCCGCAAGGGTGTTGGGCTATATGGCATGAAGATCGGTCCATTATGGAAGGTCTTATACACTCGCTGATTTCAGGAGCTTTAACTATGCGTAATTTTGATCTCTCTCCGCTTTATCGTTCAGCTATCGGTTTTGACCGCCTGTTTAACCTGCTGGAAAACAACCCGAACCAGAGCAATAACGGTTACCCTCCGTACAACGTTGAGTTAGTGGATGAAAACCACTACCGCATTGCTATCGCCGTGGCCGGCTTCGCCGAAAGCGAGCTGGACATTACTGCCCAGGATAACCTGCTGGTGGTGAAAGGCTCCCACGCGGCTGAACAGAAAGAGCGCTCCTATCTCTACCAGGGTATCGCCGAGCGTAACTTCGAGCGTAAATTCCAGCTGGCAGAGAATATTCAAATCAAAGGCGCCAACCTGGTGAACGGCCTGCTCTATATCGAACTGGAGCGCGTGATCCCGGAAGAGAAAAAACCGCGCCGTATCGAAATTAACTAATTACGTCGGGTCGCTCGCGCGGCCCACTCCGACATGCTCGCCGACAGGGGGCATATGTGAGCCGAAAGCTCGCAGGTATTCACTCGCTTCTTTGAAGGAGAAACACAATGCGTAACTACGATTTATCCCCGCTTCTGCGTCAGTGGATTGGCTTCGACAAACTGGCAAACGCTTTGCAAACTACCAATGTCGATCAGCAGGCGTTCCCGCCCTATAACATCGAAAAGAGCGACGACAACCACTACCGCATTACCCTTGCGCTGGCCGGTTTCCGCCAGCAAGAGCTCGATATTCAGCTGGAAAATGGTCGGCTGACCATTAAAGGCACGCCGGAAAAACCGGCCAACGAGCCGAAGTGGCTCCATCAGGGTCTGGTGATCCAGCCCTTTACTCTGAGCTTTACGCTGGCCGATTTTATGGAGGTCTCCGGCGCAACGTTCGTGAACGGCCTGCTGCATATCGACCTGTTGCGTAATGTGCCTGAAAGCGCCGAACCACAGCGCATTGCCATCAGCTCGCGCCCGGCGTTAAATAGCTAAAACAGCGCATAAAACCGCTAAGCCCTGCTTTCTGAGCAGGGCTTTTTTGTTTCTTTTGCAGGCTGGTATACACTGGAGCCATTGCGGCATTCAGGAGACGGCTATGCTTGGCGAAGAGCTTGAGATTGAAGGACTTATCGGCGTTGGGCGCGCGCAGCTGAGGCTTGAGCCTAACCAGCGGATTTATACCTTTATCGGCCCCAACGGCGTCGGTAAAACCAAAATGCTGGAAGCTATGTTCCAGGTCTTATTTTTTAATAATGAACTGGTAAAAAAATCGCTGACTTCTCATGACTCTGCTTTTTTGTTCTTCAAATCATTCACCACAAATCGGCCTGAAAAAACCATACTTGAAAATCAAGGCAGCTATTCACCGCCATGGCCGGTTGCGCGCAAATTTTTGCCTGGTTTATTAAGTCATCCTCTTCCTGTTGTGTTTCTTGGCGCGCAATCTCGAGGGATGATCATTCAAATAAACGATATTCCAAACATCGCTTTCGGCGGGCTTGAGACACGCAGAAATGTTTATTTCCAGTCTCTGGCGAAACAGATGCAGTTCGATTTCGGCTCCATGAATATGTCAGCCAGCATTCAGGAGTGGTTTATCTCCATCGCCCGCTCCTCTAACCGCTGGCAGAAGAGCGAAGACAACCGTGAAGTCGAGATTTCGACGGTGCTGGGCCTGCTGCATGAAATCGATCAACGCATCGACCCGCACTTCCTGGAAATCAGCGGCGATGATCGGGTGAGCCTGAAAGTTGACGGGCAGGTGAGAGAAATCAGCCAGCTCAGCTCCGGTTTTACCTCCATCCTCAAACTGATTCAGGCGATTGTTTCCGGCTACGGCTATTTCACCAATGAAAACAATATTCAAAAGGTGAAAGGCGTTGTCTTTATCGATGAAATAGAGAGCCACCTGCACCTCTCCTGGCAGGCGAATATCGTGCCGTTGCTCAAGAAGCTGTTTCCTAATACGACCTTTTACATCACCACGCACTCCTCTGTTGTTCTCGCGCAGCTTAAAGAGGGTGAAGCGTATAAACTCTATCGCGACGGTGATGGCGTTGTGAAGACGAAAAAAATCGCCGCGCCGAATAAAGCCGCGCTGGCCGATATCCTGAAAGATGTATTCAGCGTTGATCTAAACCAGATGAAGCTTGAGAACAGCAGCGCCGACGAGCAGCAGGATGCAAAAGCGAACTTATTACGCTTGCTTAACCAGCAGGAGAAAGAGTAATGACACGGAGAGTTTTGCTGGATACCAACCTTCTGATTGCAGCATTTGATAAAAGCGGCAGAACATCTGTGGAAATGAAAACCTCCGCGATAGCTATACTCACTCAGCTACTGGCTGACGATGATGTGGCGCTGTTTATTACACCGTTGATTCGCTATGAAGTATTGCGCGGCGTCAGTTGGTCAAATAAAGCGGACTTTGATGAACTTCAGGCCACCCTGAATGGTTTTCCCGAGCTGGATATTACGCGCGATATCTCTGAACTGTTGGCCAATCTGTTCCGTTTCGATAGTTGGCAAGCGGCCCAACCTGGTGCTGCAGCACGTAACCTGGAGAAACGAAAGTTTGACGTGTTTCATTTCAGTAGCGCGCACTGCAACACCCTTGAGCTCTGCTCCAACGATTCCGATATCGGGCGCATCCGTCTGCTACATCAATCCTATGATTTAGCGGCCAGTAACCTCTGACAACCCCACTGCCTGATGGCGCTTCGCTTATCATGCCTACAGCAGGATGCAATCTAAGGCATCGCCGCCACCCGGCAGATAAGGCTCCGCATGCGGAGCCTTTTTTATTTAGGCCTGCACGCTCTGCAAAAAGCGCTGGCGCCAGGGTTTCAGCACAAAGAAGGCGAGCAGCGCGCAGAGAATATCCAGCGTGATCGCGCAGCCAAACACCAGGTTCCAGCTACCGGTCTGCTGATAGAGAAGCGCCGCCAGCGGGCCACCGAAGATCGAGCCAATTCCCTGCGAGATATAGAGCCAGCCATAATTAGAGGTGGCATGCTGCGTACCGAAGGTATCGGTAAGGGTTGCCGGAAAGAGCGAGAAAATTTCGCCCCAGCCGAAAAAGACCACCCCGGAGAGCAGCACAAACAGCAGCGGATCCTCTTTGCACAACAGCCACAGCGCCATCGCGCACCCTTCCAGACCGAAGGAGACAAACATCATGTTTTCGCGCCCAATGCGATCCGAGATATAGCCGCACACGGGGCGCGTTAAGCCATTCATAAACCGGTCGATGGTCATCGCCAGCGGCAGCGCCGCCATGCCGAGCACCGTGACGGCGGTAATGCCGAAATCGTCGGCGAAAATCGCCATCTGCGAGGTAACCATCAGCCCGGAGGTGGACATCATGGCCATCATCAAAAACATCAGCCAGAAGAGCGGTTTGCGCAGCATCTCTTTTGGCGCGAAGCTCTTCTCGCTCATTTTTAGCGGGCTATCCACCGGCTGCGCGCTGGCGTGCTGCGGCGCGCGTAACCCCTGGCTGGCGATAAAACCGATGGCGGCCATCAGCAGGCCGAACTGCCACAGCGTGCTCTCCAGCCCTTTGGCGGCCAGCGATTGCGTCACCGGGAAAGTGGTGAGGATAGCACCCATACCGTAGCCTGCCGCCACCATCCCTGTGGCAAAGCCGCGTTTTTCGGGGAACCAGCGCACCATTAAACCGACCACGCCAATATAAACAATGCCGGTGCCGAGGCCGCCGATCACGCCGTAACAGAGGTAAAGCCCCGTCAGGCTGCTGATGTTCGCCGTCAGCATCCAGCTTGCGCCGCTCAGCACGGTACCAATGGCAATCAACCGGCGTGGGCCAAACTTATCAATCAGCTTGCCCTGAAAGGGGGAAAAGAAGGTTTGCAGAATAATCAGCAGTGAGAAGGTGAGCTGGATCTCCGCCAGCGGCACGCCCAGCTTGGCCATAAACGGTTTTGCCAGTAGCGCCCAGACATATTGCGGGCTGGAGATAGAGATCATGCACAGTAAGCCCAGCGCCAGTTGCACCCATTTCTTCGACGGGCTCTCTACTACTACGCTGGTTAAGGTTGTATTTGTCATTCTGCCACCCCTGTTGTTAACAAAAACGGAGTGGTGCATTAACCGTGCCATAACCTGCCAGCACACGACTCATCAGGGGATCGTTCGCAGGCACAGGGTTTCTCCTGCGGATAAAGGCCTCAGCTATGCGTTAATTGAGAGCAGCATCACATTCTATGGTGCGCTGCTCGCCACATTAGAGGGCGCAAATAGCCCTGCACTTTGTGCGCCATCGCCCATAAAACCGCCCTCTTCTCTGCCAGAATTAGCCTGATCATCATGGAAAGGGATTCGATCATGAGTGAGATAGCGTTAATGGTTAGCGTGCTGGCGCTGGTAGCAGTGGTCGGGCTGTGGATCGGCAATATCAAAATACGCGGCATCGGCTTGGGTATTGGCGGCGTGTTGTTTGGCGGGATTATTGTTGGGCACATCGCCGATCGGCTGGGAATGACCTTAAGCGGGCCGATGCTGCTGTTCGTGCAGGAGTTCGGCCTGATCCTCTTCGTCTACACCATTGGCATCCAGGTCGGGCCGGGGTTCTTTGCCTCGCTGCGCGTCTCGGGCCTGCGCCTCAACCTCTTCGCCATATTGATTGTGCTGCTCGGCGGCCTGGTGACGGCGATCCTGCATAAACTTTTCGCCATTCCGCTGCCGGTGGTGCTCGGTATCTTCTCCGGCGCGGTGACCAATACGCCCGCCCTTGGCGCCGGGCAGCAGATCCTGCGTGATTTGGGCCTCTCTACCGAGCAGCTGGATGTGATGGGCACCAGCTATGCGATGGCCTACCCATTCGGCATCTGCGGCATTTTACTGAGCATGTGGCTGCTACGGGTGCTGTTTCGCGTCAATGTGGATGAGGAGGCCCGCAAGCACGACACCACCCTCAATAGCGGCGTCTCGCATATTCGCACCATCAATGTTCGGGTGGAAAACAGCAACCTTAACAATATGGCGATTCAGGATGTGCCGCTGCTTAACAGCGACAAAATCATCTGTTCCCGTCTGAAACGGGACGAGCTGCTGATGGTGCCCTCGCCCACCACGGTAATTCAGGCGGGCGATCTGCTGCACCTGGTCGGCCTGCCGCGCGATCTGCATAACGCCCAGTTAGTGATTGGCAAAGAGGTGGAGACCTCGCTCTCGACGCGCGGCACCGATCTGCGCGTTGAGCGGGTGGTGGTGACCAATGAAAAAGTGCTGGGGAAAAAGATCCGCGATCTGCAACTGAAAGAGCGCTACGACGTGGTAATTTCACGCCTTAATCGCGCCGGGGTGGAGCTGGTGGCCAGCTCCGATGCCAGCCTGCAGTTTGGCGATATCCTCAATCTGGTTGGCCGCCCGGCGGCGATTGAGGCGGTAGCCAGCGAAGTGGGCAACGCGCAGCAAAAATTACAGCAGGTGCAGATGCTGCCGGTGTTTATCGGCATCGGCCTCGGTGTGCTGCTCGGCTCGGTGCCGCTGTTCATTCCCGGTTTTCCGGTAGCCTTAAAGCTTGGGCTGGCGGGCGGGCCGCTGATTATGGCACTGATCCTCGGGCGCATCGGCACCCTCGGCAAGCTCTACTGGTTTATGCCGCCGAGCGCCAACCTGGCGCTGCGCGAGCTCGGCATTGTGCTGTTTCTGGCCGTTGTCGGCTTGAAGTCCGGCGGTGATTTCTTTGCCACACTAACTCACGGCGAAGGCGTGACGTGGATGTGCTACGGCATCTTTATTACCGCCATTCCGCTGCTGACCGTCGGCGTGCTGGCGCGGATGCTCGGCAACATGAACTACTTAACCCTCTGCGGTATGCTCGCCGGGTCAATGACCGATCCGCCGGCGCTGGCCTTCGCCAACAATCTGCATGCCACCAGCGGCGCGGCGGCGCTCTCCTATGCGACGGTTTATCCGCTGGTGATGTTTTTGCGCATTATTACCCCGCAGCTGCTGGCGGTGCTATTTTGGGGGCTGGGCCAGGCGTTTTAGCCTGGCGAATGGCCTGCTTTATAAGGAGTATTGATGAAAATCTCCCGCGTTGGCGAAGCGCCCGATTACCGCTTTTCTCTGGCCAACGAACGCACCTTTCTTGCCTGGATCCGCACCGCGCTGGGCTTTCTCGCTGCGGGCGTCGGGCTTGATCAGCTGGCGCCGCAGTTTGCCACGCCACTGATACGCGAAACGCTGGCACTGCTGCTTTGCCTCTTCGCCGGGGCGCTGGCGCTCTATGGTTATCTGCGCTGGTTGCGTAATGAGAAAGCGATGCGCTTAAAAGAGGATCTGCCCTACACCCGCACGCTACTGCTCATCAGCGTGGCGCTGGCGGTGGTCGCCGCGGTGGTAATGGTGCTGGTGTTCTATGCCGGATAGCCGCAAAGCGCGCCGCGCCGTCGATCCCGGTTTGCAGCCGGAGCGCACGTCCCTCGCCTGGCTACGCACGCTGTTCGGCTATGGCGCGTTGATGGCGCTGGCAGTAAAGCATAACTGGCAGCAATCGGGCACGCCGTTCTGGATCTCCCTCGCGCTGCTGGCGCTGGTAGCGGGTATTCTCTGGCGTTACACCCATCTACGGCAGCGAATGGATGTTAACGCCGGTGACTTTGCGCTACCCGGCAGCGTGCGTGATAAGTTGCTTATCGCCCTTGGCGTCTTCTCTCTCGCCCTGCTGTTCGCCGTCACTCATATTCGCCAGTTATGGCTTCTGCTCTGAGTGCGGGAAGAATTTATTACGCTTTGCCGCTACGCGCGCCGGGCAAAAGCATGCTAAATACATGTAATCACCCCCGATTTTCGCAAGGTCAACCGTGTTAAAGCCACTGATTGCTGTTGTTATGTTGCTGGCGGCAACCGCTGTAAATGCCGCCGATACTCCGCTGACGGCGGCGCGTTACGCGCAGCAGTTGGGCGTTGGCATGGATGTTGACTGGGCGCGCACCGAACGCGGTATACGCGAATTTGATCCGCTGGTAGTGCGTGATTTTTACAATGCGGGTATTCGCCATGTGCGTATTCGCGTGGCGGATAATATGACCGAAGCGCGGCTGATCCACCTGCGTAAGCTGGTCGAAGCCTGCGAAGCCTATGGTGTAACGCCGATCATCGCTTATCAGGCTGATGGCTTTAAGGCCGATCCCAACGCCAAAACTGAAGCGCAGCTGGTGGCCTGGTGGAAGACGGTCGGGCAATTTTTTGGTAGCGAGCATCCGACGCTCGGTTTTGATGTCATTTATGAACCCGCCGACAAACTGAACCGCGATCTGCCCGCTTTAAACCGCACTTACGACAACGTGGTGCGCACCCTGCATCAGATTGATGCCCAGCGCATGATCTTCATTGCCCCGCGATTGCGCGCCGCGCCTGAAGATCTCTCATCGCTGCGTCTGCCGGCGCACAGCCAGAACTACCTGTTGGCGGAGTGGCATATCTTTCCGTGGGGGCCGCTGAAAACCAACGGCAAATACCCGTGGACTTCCGGTACGGCGGCAGAAAAAGCGGCGATCCGCGCCCGCATTGCTGCGGCGCTGCGCTGGCAGCAAAAAACCGGTCACGCCAGTTGGGTCGGTGGCTGGGCGGTAGGCGAGTCGATAAAAAATGCACCGACCGCCTCGCAGATGGCTTTCGCCCGCTTTATGGCCTGCGAGCTGAACCGGGCAAAAATCCCGTATGCGATCAATGCCGATACGCAGTTTTATGATGGGGAAGAGGGCGCATGGCGGCCTGCGCCCGCGCCACTGCTAAAAGAGATGATTACGCCAACCTGTGAAAAACCCGACCTGAAGCCGGGCCATCATGAGGTTAAACCGCCGGTTCGTGGTGGCCAGGGCGCGACGCCAGCGGTAGCCAGCACAGCACAATCAGCAGCCCGGCCAGCGTCATCAGCATCCCAAGGCTAAACTGGCTGTTTTGCGGCAGCTGTGCGGAAAGCCACGCCAGCCCGCCGGAGCCCATATTCTGCAGGCCGCCAATCAGCGCGCCCGCCGTGCCTGCCAGGAAGGGGAACGGCTCCATTGCACCGCTGGTCGCCAGCGGGAAGAGCATCCCGGCACCGAAGAAGAAGAGCGCAGCGGGCACCACTAAGGTCCAGATAGTCATCACGCCCAGAATTCCGGGGATCCACATCAGAATACCGGCCAACAGGCAGCTTAACGACGCCTGCCACATCAGCGTGGTGAAGCGTTTATTCTGCCGCCCGGCAAACCACGCGCCGAAAAATGCCGCCGGAATAGGCAGGATAAACAGCACGCTCACCATCATACTGTTCAGCCCCAGCACGCCACCCATCAGCACCCCGGAGCAGGCCTCAAACACCGCAATGCCCGCCAGGCCGCCAATCAGCATCAGCAGATAACAGCTAAACGCACCGTTACCGAGCAGGGTTTTATAGCTGGTGATAAGCCGCGAGCGCGGCGCATCCAACGGGCGCGTTTCCGGCATCCAGCGCGCCATGCTGTAAGTGACAATCACGCACAGCACCAGCAAGAAGATAAAGCAGGCGCGCCAGTTCACCAGCGTATTGATCACGCCGCCAATCAGCGGTGCTAGCAGCGGGCTGACCAGAATCCCCATATTTAACAAGCTATTGGCATGACGAAGCTCGCTGCCCGCGTAGAGGTCGCGCGGTAGGGTACGCGCCATCACGCCGCCGACGCCGGTGCCGACGCCTTGCAGGGCACTGGCAAGGATCAGCACCAGTAAACTGTTAGTGGTGATAGCGATAAGCGTCGCCAGCATGAAAATGGACATGCCCGCGAGGATCACCGGGCGGCGCCCCACTCTGTCGGCCAGCGGGCCGTAAAAGAGCTGCGAGACGCCATAGGTCAGCAAGTAGGCTGCCATCACGCTCTGCACCGCCCCTTTATTTACCGCCAGGTCATGCGCCATATCGGCCATCGCTGGAATATAGATGGTTTGCGCCATCTGGCCGACCGCGACCAGAAGCACCAGCATCAATAACAAATTGACGTTTCTCTGCCTTTTCATATCGATGATTACTTTTAAAAATGGGAAAATTAAAGAATATATAGCTGCAATTCAGCCTGATTTGCGGAGGAATCTACCACAACACGCGAGGTGAGCCACCAGGTGACTGAGTAATTGGCAGAGGCTGCCAGGCAGGATTTCTAAACAATTATCGGCAACTTTTGTTGCCATAATGATCTACGAGAGGCGCAGCAGGATCGCGCCGGCGGCAATACCGCAGGCGGCGACAACGCGCACGCCCGCTACGCGCTCTTTGAGCACAAAACAGGCCAGCAGCGCGCCGAAGAGTATCGAAGTTTCGCGCAGCGCAGCGACTACCGCCAGCGGGGCTTGCGTCATCGCCCATAGCGCCAGGCCATAGGAGCCGAGTGTCCCGATGCCGCCAGGCAGGCCTGATTTCCAGTTAGCGATCAGATAACGGGAAACAGCGTGGCGGCGCGCCACCATCGCCCATAGCAGCAGGCAGAAACCGTTGAGGAAGAAGGTCCAGAGGGTGTACCCGAGCGCCGTACCGGAGAGACGCACGCCGGTGCCATCTACCAGCGTATAGCTGGCGATAAAACAGGCGTTAAGCAGCGCCAGCCAGATCCCGGTGCGCGACTGGCTGCGCCCGTTGAATGCCATGCCGAGAATGGACAGGCAGATCACCGCAATCCCGCCCCACGCTAGCGCGCTCAGGGCATCACCGAGAAACAGCACGCTGACTAGCGCCACCAGCAGCGGCGCGGTACCGCGCATCAGCGGGTAGGTCTGGCTCATCTCGGAGACCTGGTAGGTTTTGGCGACCAGCACGGTATAAATCACCTGCAACGCGCAGGAGAGCGCGAGATACGGCGCGCTGGCAAGCGCAGGCTGGGGAGAAAAAGGGAGTAGTACCAGCGCGATCAGCGCAGCGAAGCCGCTCACGGCAATGGCGGAGTAGAGCTTGTCGCTGCCCGCTTTGACGATGGCATTCCAGCTGGCGTGGAGCAGCGCGGCGAAGAGCAGTATGCAGAAAACCGAAAGCGTCATGGCGACCTGCGCACGGGAAATGTCACCAAAATGTAACATGACCGGCGCAAGGCGCGCCAGAACGCGAATGTGAAAGGGGGGCGGTTGCCCACCCCCCTTTGGTGCGACTTGAACCTGAGTTAACGAACAAACTTCAGGACTGCTTCAAGTAGTTGCAACAAGGCAACAATGAGTTTCAGGATCAGGATAACCATCTCCGTCTGGCCCATACGCATCTCCTCAGGTAAAGGAGCACCGGCTGACTTACCTTTCCGCTGCCTGTTATCAGCCGTGTTGTTGGCGTAACGCAGTGTGCTCTCAAGGGGTTAAGGCGCTGACGGCACCACCCGTTTCAGCCAGGACTTAGCGCGCCGTAGTTGCGGCCCCCACACAGATGCGCAACATCAGTATATGCGAGCACTGTATTTATATACAGTAATTATTGGTTGTTTTTGCGACGTTGAACCATACTTAATGCGGATGATTACGCCTGGAAATTGCGCAATCAGACGATATAGCGTATAGTTCCGCTGTTGACGTAACGCAGTGTGATTGCGGTCACCAGCCGCAAAAGCTGCAAAAAAAACCTCGCTCCGGCGGGGTTTTTTGTTTTCATCGCCACACTAAGAAATGTGATCAATGGCCCACTTCGCTGCCGGTGCGTAA
Source organism: Kosakonia sp. SMBL-WEM22 (assembly GCF_014490785.1). Taxonomy (NCBI): domain Bacteria; kingdom Pseudomonadati; phylum Pseudomonadota; class Gammaproteobacteria; order Enterobacterales; family Enterobacteriaceae; genus Kosakonia; species Kosakonia sp. SMBL-WEM22. The sequence goes on from NZ_CP051488.1 coordinate 24,647, forward strand.
AAAGCAGTTGTCGGCGAATCATTCCTGTGTTTGTATAAATCTCGTTAAGACAAAACGATTGTTCACACAACAACAGGTCCCCCATGAACGCTGCCACTAAACCGATGAACCTACTAAAAACCGCGCACAACGCCGCGGTGGTCGTCGTGCGTGTGGTGGTGGTCGTCGGCAATGCGCCGTAGGGTCCGGAACAACACACGATTCCAAAACCCCGCCGGCGCAAACCGGGCGGGGTTTCTAGTTTTATCCCTCCCGGAAAGTCGGCCCAGAATAAGAAGGACTGGAGCATGGCAAGTTCGGAAAGTACGCCTCAATCCACGCGCTACACTGGCGCACAGCTGATTGTTCATTTACTCGAGCGACAGGGCATCACCACCGTTACCGGCATTCCGGGCGGCACCGTGCTGCCGCTCTATGACGCGCTGAGTCAAAGCACACAGATTCGCCACATCCTGGCACGCCACGAACAGGGAGCCGGTTTTATCGCCCAGGGGATGGCGCGCACGCAGGGCAAACCGGCGGTCTGTCTCGCCTGTAGCGGGCCGGGAGCAACCAACCTGGTCACCGCCATCGCCGACGCGCGCCTCGACTCCATTCCGCTGGTCTGCATTACCGGCCAGGTGCCTGCTTCAATGATCGGCACTGACGCGTTTCAGGAAGTGGACACTTACGGCATCTCTATCCCCATCACCAAACACAACTATCTGGTCCGCGACATTGCCGAACTGCCGCAGGTGATCAGCGATGCGTTTCGCATTGCGCAGTCTGGCCGCCCTGGCCCGGTGTGGATAGATATTCCTAAAGATGTGCAGACTGCGGAGATCATCTTAAGCGAGCTGCCGGAACCGGGCGTTAAAGCCCCGGCCCCAGCGTGGAATGCGCAGGAAGTTCGTGCCGCAGCGGAGATGATCAACGCCGCGCAGCGCCCGGTGCTCTACCTGGGCGGCGGAGTAATCAACGCGCCGCAGCAAATTCGCCTGCTGGCGGAGAAAGCCAGCCTGCCGACCACCATGACGCTGATGGCGCTCGGTATGCTGCCAAAACACCACCCGCTCTCCCTCGGCATGCTCGGCATGCACGGCGCGCGCAGCACCAACTTTATTCTGCAAGAGGCGGATCTGTTGATTGTGCTGGGCGCACGTTTTGATGACCGGGCGATTGGCAAAACCGAGCAGTTCTGCCCGAACGCGAAGATTATTCATGTCGATATCGACCGCGCCGAGCTGGGGAAAGTGAAGCAGGCACATGTCGCGATCCAGGGCGATGTCGGTGAAGTATTGGATGTATTGATCCCGCAGATTGAGGCGAACGCGCGCCACGCCTGGCGCAACACCGTCGAACAGCTGCAAGCGGAGTTCCCTTCCTCCATTGCGCAGAACAGCGATCCCTTAAGCCACTATGGGCTGATTAACGCGGTGGCAGCCTGCGTTGATGATGAGGCGATTATCACCACCGACGTCGGACAGCATCAGATGTGGACGGCGCAGGCCTATCCGCTCAACCGCCCACGCCAGTGGCTCACCTCCGGCGGCCTCGGTACTATGGGCTTTGGCCTGCCGACGGCGATCGGCGCGGCGCTGGCGAACCCGGAGCGGAAGGTGATCTGCTTCTCCGGCGACGGCAGCCTGATGATGAATATTCAGGAGATGGCGACGGCGGCGGAGAACAATCTCGATGTCAAAATCATCCTGATGAATAACGAGGCGCTGGGGCTGGTGCATCAGCAGCAGAGCCTGTTCTATAAATCCGGCGTCTTTGCCGCCACCTATCCAGGCATGATTAACTTTATGCAGATTGCCGCCGGGTTTGGCCTCCATACCTGCGATTTAAACGCCGCCGCCGATCCGCAGGCCGCGTTGCAGGAGATTATTGACCGCCCAGGCCCTGCGCTGGTGCATGTGCGCATCGATCCACAACAGAAAGTCTACCCGATGGTGCCGCCGGGCGCGGCGAATACAGAAATGGTGGGGGAATAAGCCATGCAGAGCAGTGATAACGTCATTCTTGAACTCACCGTGCGTAACCACCCGGGCGTAATGACCCACGTCTGCGGGCTATTTGCCCGGCGGGCATTCAACGTGGAGGGCATTCTCTGTTTACCGCTCCAAAACGGCGAGCAGAGCCGCATCTGGCTTCAGGTCGCCAACGATCAGCGCCTCGAGCAGATGATAAGCCAGATCGACAAGCTGGAAGATGTGGTGAACATCATCCGTCATCAGAGCGATCCCGGCGTGTTCAACAAGCTGGGGCTCTTTTTTGAGTAAGCGCTAAAGCGGCACGCCGCCCGTTAAGGCGGCGCGCTACACGCTATTTTTTGCGCGGCAGCGGAGTGCTGAGGTAGTAGCGCGACTTCTTATTGGTTCTCACGCCGAAGACCACCAGCGCTGCGATAAACAGAATATAACCGATATAAGACATTACTCATCCTCCAGTATGCCAAGCTTGCCCAGGAGTTCCACTTGCCACTCGGGTGCCCTTTTTCTATCCCGCTTCGCCAGGAAGCGAACCACTAAAAAGTTAACGTAGCGCGATTCGAAGAACTGCTGCATTTTTTGGTAGTGCTCGTCTGGCCAAAGCTCGATGGCATAGTTGATCCAGCGGATAAACAGCCAGACATTTTTACGCATACCGCCGCGCTGGTTCAGCACGCCAAACGCGTAGAGATAGGCGATATAGGCTCGCTTCTCCTCTTCAACACGCGCCTCAAGCAGCACCTCCGCACACACTTTTTCCACCGCCAGCCGCTGATGCTCCGCATCAGGGGACCAGAAGAGCGCGCAGGCATAATCATAATGCGCCAGCGCGTGGCCGCGGCGAGTCGCCTCCTCTAACAACGTCAGGCGCTCCGGCAGCGTAGCACTCTCGTTTTGCGCTTCCAGAATGCGGCTTTTACGGAACAGCGCTTCCGGCGAGCGGTTCTGGCAGGCGCGATCAAGCATTGCAGCCGCCGTCTCTGCGGAGGGGGTAATCAGCAAGTTGGTCGCCGCAACCGGAGCCAGGCCACTGTGAATATCGCTTAACAGCAGCAGAGCGGGGATCACGTCATGTTCGGCGAGCAGGGTTAAAAACGCCTGCGCCTGCGCTTTCTGCTGGAAGAAGCAGAGACGGTTGAGCAGCACGTTCAGCTTGTCCGGCCCGATGCGATCCTTTGTCTGCTTCAGGCGCACAAGCCACGGCTCCGCCGGACCAGGAAGATGCACACCTTCCAGCGTCTGCAAACGCAAATAGGCGCTTAGCAGCAGCTCGGTGTCGTTTTCGCAGCGCGCGCCGGTCAGCGCGATATAGCGCGGGAAGAGCCCCTTCTCATCTTGCAGCGCGTACTCTTTATGGCACAGCACCGACAGCAGCCAGAAGAGTAATGCCCCTTCCTGGGCAAACAGCAAGCGGACTGAACCGTGGTTGAGCATAAACTCAATACTTTCATAAATGCGCCGTGCGAAAAGCGGGCTATGGGCGTAGAAAGTGTAATCGTCGTCCAGCAGGAAATGGACGTAGGTGTCCAGGCAGGTGAGGTGCAGCGCCGCCTTATCTTCCGGCTCCATCGGCAGGGCCAGCATCTGCTGGAACTCCTCATCGAATGCGCCGATCGCTTTGCCGCTGTGCTTATCGGGCCAGTGCTCGGGATTACCGAGCTTATCCAGCCACTTCACGCTGTAGAGTTTGTTGCGCTTAAGCTCCGGCAGCACGGTGCAGTAGTTACTGGCTAAAAAGTTATCGATGGCGAGATGCTCATCATCGCCATACCAGCGCGGGTAGAGGTAATAGATAAACTGCTCGCGCACCGGCATGCTTTGTGGGTCGCACTCAAGCGCGCGGTTGAGCCAGTAAAGCGGCGGCATCTCCGCTTCCTGCTCATCGGCGACGGGCAGACCGGTGTAAATCGGCTCACTGGAGAGCGGTAAACCGCCTTTTTCGCGGGCGAAGGCCAGCGCCGCGTCTGAATAAGCGTTCAGATCGAGCGCTATCGGCTGATGCGGCTCCTCGAACCACGCGGGTTGATTAAAGTGCCCGCTCGCCGTCAGCAGTAAATAATAGAGCCAGGACGTCTGGTTATTCAGGGAGATCGCTTTTGCCGCCCAGTAAAACAGCAGATCGCTGCTGATGCGGGCGCGGCTCCACTGGGTTGCGGTCACCCGGTCTGCGTAATGGCCGCCGCGCGCGTCACCAGCAATGTTAAGCCAGCGCTGCGCCAACATCGCACAGGGATAGTGGGCCTGCGGCTGCTGCTGATGCCAGGCAGTCAGTAGCTCAACAATCTTCTTCTCGCTAAACAGCTGCGGGGTAAAGAGAAAGGTGTACTGGCTGATGATGGGAAAAAACGCATCATCGCGATCCTGCTGCCAGCGGGCCTCGGCGGCCGCATAGTAGCGGGTAAGGGCTTCAAACTCCCCGGCCTGCATCAAATCGCGCAGCTGCTGGCGGACAGAAAAAATCTCATCCAGTGAAATCATGGTGCCTCATAAGGGAGATGTAAGAAAAATGTTGCCCATTGTCCAGAAAAAAGCGGCAGGAACAAACCCCTGATTTAGGTGTTTGAGCGCACTTAGCGCTGTTAGTCGACGCCGTTTTGCCCGTATGATGAGCCTCTTTTCGCTGCGGGAGAACGTATGATCTGGTTGATGCTGGCCACGCTGGTGGTGGTCTTTGTGATTGGTTTTCGGGTGTTAACCTCCGATTCCCGCCGTGCGATCCGCCGTCTTACCGATCGGCTGAATATTCAACCCGTGCCGGTGGAGTCGATGATTGATCAGATGGGCAAAACCGCAGGCAACGAATTTCTGCGCTACTTAGCGCGTCCCGATGAGGCGCACCTGCAAAACGCGGCGCAGCTGCTGCTGATCTGGCAGGTGGCGATTGTCGATAGCGGTGAGCAAAATTTTCACTACTGGCACCGTCTGATGCAGAAAGCGCGGCTTGCGGCACCGATTACCGATGCGCAATTACGCCTGGTGCTCGGCTTTCTGCGTGAAATCGATCCGGATAAAGCCGAACTGAGCAATTTCCAGATGCGCTATAACGCGCTCTTCGCCCCGCAAGAGGGTGTCTACTGGCTGCAGTGAGAGTTGCTGAATTGTTAATTGCGTCACACTTTATGAATGTTACACTGCGCGACTTTCACGTTTAACAATTAAGCAGGTAATCAATGAGTGAGCAAAGTATGGCGCAATCTTCAGCCGATCCGGTCACGCGGCCGAACTGGTCCGCCGTTTTCGCCGTGGCCTTCTGTGTAGCATGCTTGATCACCGTTGAGTTTCTGCCGGTCAGCCTGCTGACGCCAATGGCGTTGGATCTGGGTGTCTCCGAAGGGCTTGCCGGGCAAACCGTCACCGTGACCGCCTTTGTGGCGATGTTCGCCAGCCTCTTTATCACCAGCATCATTCGCACCACCGACCGCCGCTATGTGGTCTTCGCCTTTGCGCTGCTGCTGACCCTCTCCTGCCTGCTGGTCTCGTTTGCCACCAGTTTTACCCTGCTGTTAATCGGGCGTGCCTGTCTTGGGCTGGCGCTCGGCGGCTTCTGGGCGATGTCCGCCTCGCTGACCATGCGTTTAGTGCCGATGCGCACGGTGCCGAAAGCGCTGTCGGTTATCTTTGGCGCGGTGTCGATTGCGCTGGTGATTGCCGCGCCGCTGGGCAGTTTTCTTGGCGGGATTATCGGCTGGCGTAACGTCTTTAACGGCGCAGCGCTGATGGGCGTGGCCTGCATTATCTGGGTGTGGATGGCGCTGCCGTCGCTGCCCGGGCAGACCGAGCAGCATCAGAATATGTTTGGCCTGCTGAAACGCCCCGGCGTTACGGCGGGGATGCTGGCGATTTTTATGGTTTTCGCCGGGCAGTTCTCCTTCTTTACCTACATTCGCCCGGTCTATACGACCCTCGCCGGATTCAGTGTTGATGGGCTGACGCTGGTGCTGCTCAGTTTCGGTATCGCCAGCTTTGTCGGTACCTCGTTCTCGTCGGTGGTGATGAAGCGCTCGGTGAAAATGACGCTGGCCCTTGCGCCGCTGACGCTGGCGATAAGCGCGCTGGTGCTGATTTTGTGGGGCAACGATAAGGTCGTGGCGGCAGGAATTGCCATTGTCTGGGGGCTGGGCTTCGCCCTGATTCCGGTGGGCTGGTCAACGTGGATCACCCGTACCCTTGCCGACCAGGCAGAGAAGGCTGGTTCAATTCAGGTGGCGGTTATTCAATTGGCGAATACCTGCGGCGCGGCGATTGGCGGTTTCGCCCTCGATCATTACGGACTGCTCTCGCCGTTAATGCTCTCCGGCGGCCTGATGCTGCTCACCGCGCTGCTGGTGGCGGCCAAAGTGAAGGTCAAATCAGCCTAAACGCCGCTTTATGCCGGGTGGCGCTGCGCTTACCCGGCCTACGGTTCCTGCCTGATGCACTACTTCGTAGGCCCGATAAGGCGCAGCCGCCATCGGGCAATGTGCCGGGCGGTGCTTCGCTTACCCGGCCTACGGCTTCTGCCTGATGCACTATTGCGTAGGCCCGATAAGGCGCAGCCGCCATCGGGCATTGTGCCGGGTGGCGCTGCGCTTACCCGGCCTACGGTTCCTGCCTGATGCACTACTTCGTAGGCCCGATAAGGCGCAGCCGCCATCGGGCATTGTGCCGGGTGGCGCTGCGCTTACCCGGCCTACGGCTTCTGCCTGATGCACTATTGCGTAGGCCCGATAAGGCGCAGCCGCCATCGGGCATTGTGCCGGGTGGCGCTGCGCTTACCCGGCCTACGGTTCCTGCCTGATGCACTATTGCGTATGCCCGATAAGGCGCAGCCGCCATCGGGCAATGTGCCGGGCGGTGCTTCGCTTACCCGGCCTACGGCTTCTGCCTGATGCACTATTGCGTAGGCCCGATAAGGCGCAGCCGCCATCGGGCAATGTGCCGGGCGGTGCTTCGCTTACCCGGCCTACGGTGCCTGCCTGATGCACTACTTCGTAGGCCCGATAAGGCGCAGCCGCCATCGGGCAATGTGCCGGGTGGTGCTTCGCTTACCCGGCCTACGGCTTCTGCCTGATGCACTATTGCGTAGGCCCGATAAGGCGCAGCCGCCATCGGGCAATATGCCGGGCGGTGCTTCGCTTACCCGGCCTACGGCTTCTGCCTGATGCACTATTGCGTAGGCCCGATAAGGCGCAGCCGCCATCGGGCAATGTGCCGGGCGGTGCTTCGCTTACCCGGCCTACGGCTTCTGCCTGATGCACTACTGCGTAGGCCCGATAAGGCGCAGCCGCCATCGGGCATTGTGCCGGGTGGCGCTGCGCTTACCCGGCCTACGGTTCCTGCCTGATGCACTACTTCGTAGGCCCGATAAGGCGCAGCCGCCATCGGGCATTGTGCCGGGTGGCGCTGCGCTTACCCGGCCTACGGTGCCTGCCTGATGCACTACTTCGTAGGCCCGATAAGGCGCAGCCGCCATCGGGCAATATGCCGGGCGGTGCTTCGCTTACCCGGCCTACGGCTTCTGCCTGATGCACTATTGCGTATGCCCGATAAGGCGCAGCCGCCATCGGGCAATGTGCCGGGTGGCGCTGCGCTTACCCGGCCTACGGCTTCTGCCTGATGCACTATTGCGTAGGCCCGATAAGGCGCAGCCGCCATCGGGCAATGTGCCGGGTGGCGCTGCGCTTACCCGGCCTACGGCTTCTGCCTGATGCACTATTGCGTAGGCCCGATAAGGCGCAGCCGCCATCGGGCAATATGCCGATATTTGTTATGCGGCGCGCACCCTGCGGCGTGAATCCAGCGCGATAAGCAACACCGACGAGACAATCAGCAGCGTGCCGAGCCAGTCCGGCAGCGTAAAGACCACGCCGAGCAGCGCTACCGATAGCAGGGCACTGCTGAGCGGTTCGGCGCAGCTTAAAATGCTCGCTTTCGAGCCGCCAATCATCTGCGCCCCCTTCAGATAGAGGCTGAACGTCACCGCCGTGCCAATCACCACCAGATAGAAAAAGGCGATCAACAGCGCGCCGTCGATCACAAAGTCACTCCCCTGCCCGGCATAGAACGGCGTCAGCATTAACCCTGCCAGCAACATACTCCAGCCGACAATCGGCAGCGTGCCGTAGCGGGCAATCAGCGCCGAAGGGTAAGTAGTGTAAAACGCGGCGGAAAAGGCGGAAATAATCCCCCATACCAGCGCGCCGGAGGAGATAGAGAGTGAGGTGAGATTGCCGTGCGTCACCAGCAGGAAGGTGCCGATTAACGAGGTCATGATCGCCGCTGAGACCAGCAGCGTCGGCCGCGCTTTGCGTACCAGCGCAAACCACGCGACGATAATCGTCGGCGAGAGGAATTGCAGCACCGTGGCGGTGGCGGCGTTGGATTTCTCGATGGTCACCAGGAAGCTCAGTTGCACCACCATCGCACCAAACAGCGAGAAGAAGAGCAGGCTCAGCGCGTCTTTACGGTTTTTCAGAATGGTAAAAATCTTGTCGCCGTGGAAAAACGACAGCGTAAGCAGGATCACACCGGTAAACAGCAGGCGCGTCATGGTTAACCACTGCGCAGAGATGGTGCTCTTCTCCATAATAAACTGCGCGCATACGCCGGAACTGCCCCACAACACTGCCGCTGCGAGCACGCAGAGCATCCCTTTTTTCATCGAACTCATCGCTAACCCGTTGATAACTTATTAACAGGTCAAGAAGCATAACACAGGCCCGGGCGGGAACCGGAGGCGGCTTGAGGGGAACCGCCCCCGGGTTGTCACCTTACCACCAGGCTTCCCACATCGCGCCGATGTTGAGCGAGTCGAGGGAGGTATCGTTGGTGCCGTTGACGCGTGCGGTGCGTTTGTTATCCACTTCGCCGCCGGTCACGTAGAAGCGCAGCATCGGGCGGAACTCCGGCCCCATCGCAATAGAGATATTCTGCGATAGCGTAGCTTTCCAGCCGTGGTTGTCGCCGCCATCATCATAATCCACGCGCTGGTAGCCCAGCTCCAGCCAGGTTGAGTGCACATCGTTCCACCAGTGCATCGGGCGAACAATTGCACCGTAGTTGCGGCGGTTGTCCGACTGTATGCTGCTGTTGTCGTAATCATGGAAGGCGAGCAGGTAATCCACCTGAGTTTGCTGGGTGAATTTATAGGTCCCTTCAAAGCTGGTGTAGATGGTTTTCAGATCGTCGGTTTTGTTAAAGACGCTGTTGTCCGAGTTATCGGAGTAGCGGGCGATCAGCTTGTTGATGCCGCTGTCGTAGGTATGGCTCAGCACCGCGCCGCCCTGCCAGGCGTGCAGGCGCTCGTCGCGATCCACCGCTTTCGAGTCAAAGCCGTAGTTGGCATAAATCTCCAGATCGAGCGGGCCGACTTTCATGCCGTGCACTTTGGAGGTGACCGCATAGTTGCCTTTATCGCCAACGTTAGAGCTGCCGGTACAGGTGATGCGCGACGGATTAGATTCATCCTCCAGCACTTCCGGGCTACAGGATTCGATGGAGCCAACGGCGGCAACGTCAAACTGCACGCCGCCAATGTCGAAGTTTTTCACCCCCGCGCCCTGGCCATCGTGGTTCATCCAGAAGTAGTCGTTGATTCCCTGTTGTGGACGCTGGTGGAAATCACGCCCCGCCCAGAAGTAGGCGTTAGGGTTGGAGGCCAGCAGATTAGTCACGCCAGCGTAGGCTTTTTTCAGGTTAACTTCATCGCCCCAGTGATCGAACATCACGTTGATGTCCCAGATCGCGCCGTTATCGCCTTTGAACGCTTTCGAAAGCTGGAATTCGCCGCCGTTGCCTTCGTTGCCAAGACGACCAATTGCCGACGCGCCGTTGTAGGAGCCGTCAACGCCGACATATTTCTGATCGCCGGACTGGTAGTGCGCGCCATAGCGGGCATAACCGGTAAATTTCACGCCGTAAGGGATCGCCATATCGGGCGTTTGCGCCGCGCTTTGCGGCTCAACCACCACATCGGCTTTTTTATTCATCGCGGCGTCCATTTTCGCCTGGCGTTCCGCCAGCGCTTTATCCACCGCTTTTGCGACAATGGCGTCAATTTGCTCTTGCGTAAACTCCTGGGCGAGGGCGGAACCAGAGCAAAGTGTAGCCGCAACCGCCAGCGCCACTGGAAGTTTTTTATTTATCTTCATGGTTATCTCAATATAGTAAGTTGTTCTCAGACAATAACCTTCCGCTCCGTTACAGAGAGGAATATTGCCATCATCAAAACAGACTGCTTTATTTTATTAAGTTGGGTACAGACGTATTAAGATTTACCGTAATCACTTCTCCATTCAGTTACGCTGATAAAGCTGAACGATCTCCTCAGATAATTCACGAGCTAATAACGACGTCATTAAATGGTCCTGCGCATGCACCATAATTAAGGTCATCGGCTGGCGGCCTTCGCCAGCATCCTGTTCGATTAATTTGGTTTGCATCTGGTGCGCCTGGCGCGCATAGCCATCGGCCTCTTTCAACAGCAGTTTCGCTTCATCAATGTTGCCTTCGCGCGCGGAGCGCAGGGCTTCAAAGCAGAGGCTGCGCGACTGCCCGGCGTTGACGATAATCTCCATTACCGCCTCTTCAAGTGCGACCATAATTTTCAATCCTGAGTAGTGAAACCATTATTCTCAGCGGTGGTGGCAAACCACTCTCCGCTTTTTTTAACGGTGCGTTGTTGGGTGTCGAGATCTAATTGCACAAAACCGTAGCGGTTTTTATAGGCATTACACCACGACCAGTTATCAATAAAGGTCCACATATGGTAGCCAAGACAGTTGCTGCCTTCGCTAATCCCTTTATGCAGCCAGATAAGGTGATCGCGAACGAAATTAATTCGGTAGCTATCGTTTATTTGGCCATTTTCAATAAACCGCTGTTCATTCTCGACACCCATACCGTTTTCAGAAATAAAACAGCGCGGGTTACCGTAATTAATGCGCAGGTTGGTGAGAATATCGTAAATACCCGGTTCATAAATTTCCCACCCGCGATAAGGATTCATTTTACGGCCCGGCATATCGTAATAATCAAACAACCACTCCGGCATAAACGGTGATTCGGGATTGACCGCGCTCTCCCGGCACTTTACCCGCCGCGGCTGGTAATAGTTGATGCCGAGTAGATCGATCTTCCCTTCTGCGATCAGCGCAATATCCTCCGGCTGGCAGGCGGGCAGCTGATTGTGCTCTTTCAGCAGCGCCACCAGGTCAGCGGGATACTCGCCACGCAGTACCGGGTCGAGAAAACTGCGGTTAAACAGTAAGTCAGCGTAGTGCGCCGCTTTCACATCCGCCGGGTGCTGCGAACGCGGATAGGAGGGCGTCAGGTTGAGCACAATGCCAATCTCACCGGGATGATGCCCGGCGCGAAAGGCGCGCACCGCGCTGGCGTGAGCCAGCACCGTGTTGTAGGCCACCGTGGCCGCACGTTTAAAATCGACCACGTTCGGGTAGTGGAAATCGTAAAGATACCCGCCTTCCACCGGCACAATCGGCTCGTTGAAGGTGAACCAGTGATGCACGCGATCGCCGAACAGCTCAAAGCAGATCTGTGCATAGCGGCTGAAGGCGTCGACCACCTCGCGGCTCTCCCAGCCGCCTTTCTCCTGCATCACCATCGGCATATCGAAGTGGAACAGGGTAATAAACGGCGTAATACCCTGCGCCAGCAGTTCGTCAATCACGCTGTTATAAAACGCTACCGCCTGCGGGTTCACCTCGCCGGTACCATCCGGGATAAGGCGCGCCCAGCTCAGCGAGGTGCGAAAGCTGTTGTGCTTAAGCTGTTTGAGCAGGGCGATATCCTGCCGCCAGTGGCGGTAGAAAGTCGAGGTCTGCTGCGGCCCCACCTGCTGATGAAAACGCCACGGCTGACGGGCAAACCAGGCATCCCACGTGGTGGCACTTTTGCCGCCCTGTTCGCTTTCCCCTTCGGTTTGCAGTGCAGAGCAGGCGCTGCCCCACCAGAAGTTTGCGGGAAATTGATATTTCATTACCGGCTCCTTTTAATTACTGCTGACGGTTTCCGCCATCGGGGCGCTGCTCTGCGCGGCTTTTTCCTCTTCTGCTTTCATCAGCGAGTGCTCGTAAGCGCGCAGGAAAGGCAGATACATCAGGGCGGACATCACCATACAGACCAGGCACATCACCAGCGGGCTAAGGGCCCAGTTTGCCGCCCATGAAGCACCGATTGGCGCAGGCGTTGTCCACGGCGTCAGGGAGACCACCTGTGCCAGCAGCCCCATTTTGGTGGCGGTCCAGGCGAGTACGGCATTAATCAGCGGAACGCAGACAAACGGCACAAACAGCATCGGGTTCATGATGATCGGCGCGCCAAAGAGAATCGGTTCGTTGATGTTAAAGAAGCTCGGCACCACACCCATTTTGCCAATGGTACGCAGATGCGTAACGCGGCTGCGCAGCAGCAGGAAGGCCAGCGGCAGCGTGGAGCCGACGCCGCCAATCAGCAGATAGTGATCCCAGAAGCCCTGCAGATAGACGTGCGGCAACGCTGCGCCCGCCGCCAGAGCGGCCTGGTTCGCGGAGAGGTTGGCCATCCAGAACGGGTTCATGATGCCGGTGACAATCAGCGAGCCGTGGATGCCGGCGAACCAGAAAATCTGGCACAGCAGCACAGAGAGCAGCACCGCAGGCAGCGAGTCGGAAGCAGATACCAGCGGCTCCAGCAGGTGCATAATCGCCTGCGGCATAATCATGCCGGTTTGCGCTTCGATAAAGAGGTTGAGCGGGTGCAGCGTGGCGATAATCACCAACACCGGAATGAGGATCTCAAACGAGCGGGCGACGCCGGTCGGGACCTCTTTCGGTAGGCGAATCGTGATTTTGTGCTGCTTCAGCCAGGCATAAACCCGTGACGAGTAGATCGAGGTGATCAGCGCAGTAAAGATGCCCTGGCCCGAGAGATACTGCGTCGAGATGGTGCCATCTTTGTAAGGCGCGGCAACCAGCAGAAAGGCCATAAACGCCAGCAGGCCGGTCATCACCGGGTCGAGATTAAACTGGCGACCGAGACTGGCACCAATACCGACAGAGATAAAAAAGGTCATCACCCCCATGCTGAGGTTAAACGGCAACATCAGCTGTTCGCGGTATTCGGTGGAGAAATCGAGCCACGCGCGGGCGAAGCCGACGGTGGTATCCGCTGAAAAGGGCGGGAAGATAAACACCAGCATAAACGAGCCGATGATCATAAACGGCAGCGCGGCGGTAAAGCCGTCGCGAATGGCGATAACGTACTTTTGCTGACCCAGGCGACCGGCCAGCGGCGTGATGCTTTGTTCAATCACCGTAATCATGGATTGGTAGAGGGAACGCATAAGAACACCTTTTAATGTGCCGCTTCAATCAGCGACAGAGCATAGTCCAGTACCTCGTCGCCACGTTGCATGCCGTAATCCATCGGGTTGATGGGTTGAACCGGAATGCCCTGGGCGGCGGCCTTTTCTGCCAGTGTTTTTAACATGTATTTAACTTGTGGACCGAGAAGCACGACCTGGTAGCGCGGGAACTGCAAATCAAACTCCGCTACGCCGTACGCGTCGATCTCAACCGGAATATCGCGGGCTTTCGCCGCCTCTTCCATTTTTCTGACCAGCAGACTGGTGGACATACCGGCTGAGCAACACAACATGATCCTGAACATCGTTAACCGTCCTCGAAGTGTAAAAAGTTATTGCGGAGACGATTGGATATCATATGGAAACCGGTTTCCATGAATTCGCCGTAGAAGTGTGATAGCTATCAATATCTGTAAATAATAAGGCTGAGTTATTGGATTTCCGTCACGAAATTGCGCCTTTTTAATAAGCGAAACGACGCAAATGGAAAATCGGTTTCCATGAAAAAAAGAAACGGCTATACTCGCGATGGTTATAGATTAGCCATTGCAGTGTCTGTTTTTTTGCGGGCGCGCCTTGCGCCAGCCAGGGGAGAAAGATGTCTACAATCAACGATGTATCACGTTTAGCTGGGGTGTCGAAAGCCACAGTCTCACGGGTGTTGAGCGGTTCGCGCGGCGTTAAGGAAGCCAGCCGCCTCGCAGTACTGAAAGCGGTCGACGAGCTGAACTATCGGCCCAATGTTATCGCCCAGTCGCTGCTCAGCCAGTCGACAGGCTGCATCGGTGTGATCTGCGCGCAAGAGAATGTTAACCAGACCACCGGTTACCTCTACGCGCTGGAGAAGCATCTCAGCCAGAGCCAGAAACACCTGCTGCTCCGCTTCGCTAACACCCAGGCAGAGGTGATGAGCGCGCTGGACGAGCTCACCTGCGGGCTGTGTGACGATGTGCTGATCATTGGCGCCCGTTTTCCGCTATCCATTGATGACGAGAATGTGATCCTCGTAGATTGCGTCGAGTCTGCCGATACCACCCTCAATAGCATTCAGTTCGATCGCGCTTTTGCCGCCGAAACCGCCTGTAATTACCTGACAAGCCAGGGCCGCCGTCAGATCGCGCTTATTCATCCGCATAATGCCGCCGCCGAACAGGTGCTGCACGGTTATAAGCTGGCACTGGAAAACAATTTCCTACCCTTTAACCGCAACCTGGTCTTTATGGATGACACCTCATCATCCGTGGCGCTGCAGGTGCTGCTGAACAACGCCACCACGCTTAATTTCAACGCCCTACTGGTTGCCGATGAGCAGGAAGCGCAGCGTGTGATCCCTCAGTTACAGGCGTTTAATAAATCGGTACCGGAAGATATTATGGTCTTTAGCCTTGCCGGCTCGCTGCATCTGCCGGGTATTCCGACAATACCGGCGATTGAATATTCAATGGATGCGATGGCAGCGCGTATTGTGTCGTGGCTTAATGAGAAAACGCAGAGCGTATTAGGGACATATCGTGTCCGCGGGGATTTAATTATTCCGGATGTCAGAAAGCGCTAAATAACAGGCCTCCAGCGGGAGGCTTTTTAATGTTATATCGAATAAGAATACTCTTTCCGGCGGTTAACCTCTCCCAAACTCTCCTTTCACTATTGAAATATAAAATTAAATAAACAAATCTATAACACAACGATTTTAAGAGAATTAATCGCTATCGAGTGATACCAGTAAAATCCATTCTTTTTATAAGGAAGGTAGCTATGCGGTACTCGACTATATGTGAGTCAGGAATAAAAATCCTGTTCGCCTTTATTATAATAACGGTCGCCATGCCTGCGGATTCACATATTCAGAAGCCTGCATCCGCCGCCATCGTTCAGCTGTCAACGGATTCATCCATCGCCCTTCCTTTTGCTGGCCGTAATACCGCAGCCAGACCTTTCTTGCGTATCGCTGGCGAAAAGCAAAAAAATATCGACCATGATGGGCTAAGGCATCGGGATTATTTCCGTAACCTGACGGAGTGCCCTCTCTCATGCGATCTGTGCGCATCCTGCTGCACCTGTTTTATAGGCTCTGGCGTTCGTCTTTCACGGCTGACCAGCTACAGCGTGCCGTTAAAACCAGAGAAGAGAAGTTATTCCGGTGATATCGAATGGTTTTCCCCCTGCTGCCACACTGTGCGAATGGCGGCGTGTTATTGAATTGAGAGTGCGTTTTTTCATATACCCTGCGTTGATGGTCTGACTTGTACGACTTGTTAGATTTGCCGGTCTGTGGACCGGCTTTTTTTTGGCAGGTCGCCGCAGAGCCAAGGAGAAGTGTCGTGGAAAAGAGAGAGAGCATCTGGAAAGTTGCCGGCATAACTAATCTCGCCAGCCGCCTCTATTGTCCGCTGGTCTCCCTGACGGATGGTCGCGTATTTCGCACCGTCCGGCTGGAGCTTGATGGGGATCGGTTGAGATATATGACGTTACGCGAGATAGAGGTGGTGGCAGTAAGTCTGATTAAAAATCAGGCAGATGAGAAATCCTGAAACAGGCAAATATGCAAAAATAAAATGCATTCGTCTGGGCACTACCTTCAGCGTAAAACGAAGGCTGGGAATGACCCACAATGCCCAGACGAATGCGTTCTGAAAGCACAAAAAAGATTATTGAAATATAGCGACATACCCGTATGCCATAAAGCCCTGGGTTTCACTATCAGACAAAATAACCTGCTCAGTGAGCGTTCTCATCATTATCTTTTTTACACCTTTCATGACAGGGTAAATTACATTTATCAGATTCTGAATCGTAACAGAAATGGTATAGCGGACAGGTTTCGCAAAGCGCTCTCTCATTGTTACAACGCGTTTTGTAAATATGATTAAGGCATTCGTTATCCTGGTTTTTATCCTCGACGCTTAATACCCTGATTAACTCGCGTGAAGACATGGTATGTTCAATTTTTTGCGCGAGTTGCGATTTATAGGCGTAAATCGTTTTGATTTGCAGACTTTTTAACTCCGCGATTTTCTGGATGGAGAAACCAGCAATAAGCAGTCGCAGCGTGTTAATTTCATTAGGCGTGGCGCCCAGTAAATAAAGTCGGTGATAGATCTTATCCTGAATCTCTTTATATAACGTTTGCCTGTCATAGAGCAGATTCATCATTCTTGGGCGCATAATGCCTGGTGAGAGACAGACCGGCGAGCGATCCACACGCATTGCGGTCTCTATCTCCGCGCGCGTCAGAGTAATCAGTTTCGAATGCGTTATGCAGCGCTTCTCTTCAAAATAAAATTCAGCAACAACTTTGTCATTAAGATGGATTTTCCGCGCGGTAAAGAAAACCGCGCGCAGGCGTGAAGTCGAGGCAATCGCCGCAATAAGTAATACTTTGCGGTGTGGTGAAGCATCAATAATTAAAGGGAGGGAGGTGTTTTTATGCAGAACCTCTAAAAGCTTCTGCTCATCCTGATATATTTTTATAACGATATAACTGTTTTTTTCAAAAAAAGCAGTGATGGCCAGGAGCGCAGGCCACGAATAGCTAAAGACGATGATCTCAGCAGACATACAAAACTCCCTTTATTTACACCTGCAAGTACGAGGGGTACTTCCTTTTAAAGCCCGGTATAAATCTCCAGACCGAGCCAAATCAAGCTGACAACCAGCATAATCAAATAGATGGTTATTGCCGCAACCGTTCCATCGGCGAACTTTTTATTCTTATTATTCTCCTGATCTTGCCAGTATTTTTCTTCTGAACAATTTTCTTTGAACCTATCCAGCTCATGGTTATTCTGTTCCATAACGTCCTCGTCTCTTTGATAGTAAAAGGATCTCGCAAGCTGCCGCCATTTTTCCCTGAGAAGAACAAATAAGCTGACGCTAATCACCCCCATAGCAGTAGCAACGAACATCCGTAAGCTGTAGCGCATACGCACGGGGTAGAGTTGATAAGACTCCCTATCAATACGGTAAAACGTGTGGTTAATATCTTCTAAATAACATTTGCTGATTTCGTTGATCATGCTCTGCTGCTCATTATTAGCTTGCTGCAGCACAAGCTGAATTGACGTATTTTGCGCGCCGGCGAACCAAGAAAGAAGGGATATTCTAATCTGATGAGGATTAGAGTCATCAAGATTGATATCTTGCCACTCGCCGCGAGCAATAACTTTTTTTAAGTAAATAAGATAATCATTAAAAAAATCGTCAGCCTCAATCACTACTTCAGCTCCATAAAAGTTTTGTATGCAGGCCATCAGCGGGTAAAGAGAAAATTTTTCTGCAGAACTGATGGTGAGTGATGTTAGCCATTGTTGAGGGTAATAAAATGTACTCAGTATCGCTAACATAAAACCCACTATACCAGAGCAAATGATGTCGCGGCGGGCGTGATAAAGAGTAATTAATAATCCTGAAGTGTGATTGCTTTTATTACTATTCTCCATGCGGCACTGTTGTGATGCCATTTATTTAACCCTCGTTGTTAAATGGTTAAAGCAACCTCCTGGTCTGTTAAGTAAGATATTTTTTGTTGCTGCTTTTTTCAAATCGGCAAAAAAAGGGTTAGCAGCAAAAAGAGAATTTTATGTGATCTGCGTCACATAAAAATGTGTATTCGATCTCAGAATAGCGTGATTCAGGCAGTAATAAAGCGATAAGTAAAACCAGGAATTTATTATCTCAGTTAAAAATGCTTTTAGTGATAATAATCTCTGTGTGGATAATTAGCAGGAATTACGCTAGCGTTAAGAATATTCTTCTGTTTTTTCTTTTTGTCTGCAAATAATAATGGCCTGTTCAATAAATAATCTCAAACGGTTATTTTTATTTTGCCTGGCTGACTAACCAGCTTGCTAAGCCATTGTCACACTCTCCCACCGGTCGGCCGGGCACTCATACGCGCGGTTTAATGCATTTTTTCTTTATTAAAGAAGCACCAGGTTAATCCTTAGCTAAAAAAATCACCTGGTTAGCCATAAGATTGCTAAGGTCAGTTTGCTATAAGCCATATTTTTTCGTTGTTAGACAGGCTGATGTGCGACTCTTATCTTTCGTCATGATTTGTAAATTTACTGCAATGACTTGATGAGGGAGCAATTTTGGCCAGGTTACTGAATCGCTTAACAACACAGCCCACGCACTTCACCCTTGCGCTGAAAATTGCGTTGCTCAGCGGCATGGTGGCGTTCTCGACCGCCTCTTTCGCCGATGAACCCTTAAAAGAGGGCATCACACCCGCCACGGATGCCAGCCAGATCCCGACGGCAGCGAAATTACGTAAAGAGACCGTGGTGGCCGGTATCTCCGAGCCGCAGGGCATCTTTAACCCCTACTTCTTCGTGAACGGGTGGGATGAGAACGTCACTAACGTCATCTTCTCGCGCCTGATTGACTGGGATAGCCACGGCAAGCTGGTACCGGGTCTGGCAGAGAGCTGGACCATCAGCCCGGACAATAAGGTCTACACCATCAAGCTGCGCCCCAATTTGACCTTTAGCGACGGTTCACCGCTCACTGCGGAAGATGTGGCGTTCACCTTAACCGTACTCTATGACCCGAAATATGATGGCGATACCGATATCACGCTGGCGAATATTGCGGGCGGCGCGGAGTACAAAGCGGGCAAAGCGGAGAGCGTCAGCGGCCTGAAAGTGATCGATGCCCAGACGCTGCAAGTGACCACCAGCCAGCCGGGCGCAACGACGCTGGCGAAAATTGGCGGGCCGGTACTGTCGAAAGCCTATTACGGCAAAGGGTATCAGCGCGGCAATCTCGATTATTTACGCACGCTGCATGGCAAACCGCTTGGCAACGGGCCTTATATCTACGACAAGTACATCCCTGGTCAGGAGATCCGTTTCCACGCCAACACCCATTTCTACCGTGGTACACCGCCGACGCCGCGCTTTATCTATCGTGTAACCAATCCGTCGACCAACTTCCAGCTTTTCCAGACCGGCGAGACCGATTACGACGCCTTTACCTCGCGGCCGGATGATATTGAGCAGCTCAAAATGTTGGGCTTCGCCAATATCAACCTCTACGGTTCAAGCGACTACAGCAAAGTGGAGTTCAACGTGCATCGCCCGGCGTTGCAGGATGCGAAAGTGCGCCAGGCGTTGATCTACGGCCTCGATCGCCAGAAGCTGATCGATGTGGTCTATCAGGGTTACGGCAAAGTCGCGATTGAGCCGATCGCGCCCATCTCCTGGGCCTATAACGCCGATGGCGTGAACCCCTATAAATACGATCCGGCCCAGGCGAAAAAGCTGCTGGATGAAGCTGGCTGGAAACCGGGGCCTGACGGCATCCGCGTAAAAGATGGCAAACGTCTTGAGCTGACACTGCTGGTGAGCAAGAAAGTGCTGAATGATGCGCTGATCCCCATCGCTAAAGAGAACTGGCAGCAGATTGGCGTGTTGCTGAAGCCGCAGGTGGTGGATTTCAACGCCCTGATGTCCCAGCGCAAAGCGGGTAATTATGATCTTGCTTCCTTTAGCACCAGCACGCTGAACGATCCCCATGATGGCGTCTGGGATTACTACAGCACGGAAGCGAAAGAGTCGGGCTATAACAATCCGCAGGTCGATAAGCTGATTAACGAAGGCAACGCCGAACTGGATACCGAGAAACGCAAACCGATCTATCACCAGCTCTATAAAGTGCTGGCCGACGATCCGCCGGTGATCCTCCTCGGTTATCGTGAGATCTTGTCAGCCAGCAGTGCCCGCGTGACCGGCTTTAAACCGGATATCTATAACGGCCTGACCGGCAGCCTGCCGGATGTCAAAATCGTTAAGTAAGTCCTTCACCGCCGCCGGAAATGCCCGGCGGCGGGCATGAGAGCACTATGGGAAACTTTATCCTCAGGCGGCGGCTGCAGACCGTGCCGATGCTGCTGCTGGCTTCACTGATTATCTTTATGCTATTTGCCAAAACACCCGGCGACTTTATCGATGGCAATATCACCCTGACTGCCGCGCGCGCCGCGGAGCTGAAAGCGATTTACGGCCTCGATCAGCCCCTTTTTACCCGCTATCTGCACTGGCTCGGCCAGCTGCTGCGCGGCGATCTCGGCTTCTCGCTGCAATACCAGATCCCGGTCAGCCAGCTGTTGAACCAGTACATCTGGAACTCCTTCCTGCTGGCAAGCGTGGCGCTGGTCTTCTACTGGGGGATTGGCCTCGCAGTCGGCATTGCTTCAGCGCTGAAACCCAATTCACTCTTTGACCACGTGGTGAGCGTGGTGGTTTTTGCCGCTATGTCCTTTCCCACCTTCTTCCTCTGCCTGCTGCTGATTAAGTGGTTCGCCGTCGATCTGCACTGGCTGCCGGTGGGCGGCATGACCAATACCGGCAGCGATGAAAGCGGCTGGGCGTGGGTGATGCAGGTTGCCGCGCATCTGGCGCTGCCGGTGCTGGCGCTGGTGATGTTGCAGGCGGGCAGCCTGACGCGCTACTTCCGCGCCAGCATGCTGGATGTGGTGAAGATGGACTTTATCCGCACCGCCCGCGCTAAAGGGCTGCGCGAGCGCACGGTGATCTTCAAACACGCGCTGCGCAATGCGCTGCTGCCGATTATTACCCTGCTCGGTTTTGAGCTGCCGGGGCTTTTTTCCGGGGCGATTATCACCGAAAAAGTGTTTAACTGGCCGGGTGCTGGCCATATTCATATCGATTCGCTGGCCGCGCGGGATTACCCCGTGCTGATGGGTTTCACCCTCTTCCTGGCGGTATTAACCATTGTCGGCAATCTGATTGCCGATGTGCTCTACGCGTGGGCTGACCCGCGTATCCGGGTGAGGTGATAATGCTGGGTTCACTCTTCTCAACCAACCGCCGCTTGCGCAAAGCGGAGATCCCGGCGCTGGCGCAGGCGACCCCTTCGCCGTGGCGCCAGGCGTGGCGGGCACTGCGTCATAACCGGCTGGCGATGCTCTGCCTGCTGGCGCTGATTGTGATGGCTATCTGGTGCATCGTTGGGCCCATCTGGTCGCCGTGGAAAAACGACGCTACCGACGCGCTGATGATCAATAAACCGCCTGGTGCGGAGCACTGGCTGGGCACCGATTTCCTCGGGCGCGATGTCTACACCCGCCTGCTGCTGGCCGGGCGTATCTCTTTGATTATTGGCCTGCTGACCATGCTGCTTTCGGTGGCGCTTGGCTATCTGCTTGGCGCGCTCTCGGGTTATGCGGGTGGCTGGGCCGATAAAGTGATTATGCGGCTGGCGGATCTGGTGATGACCATTCCGAGCCTGCCGCTACTGATTGTCGCCGGGGCGATGCTGTCGGAACTCGATTTCCCTGCCGAATCGCGCATCTACATGGTGGTGGTGATGCTCAGCCTGCTGGAGTGGCCAAAGCTGGCGCGGCTGGTGCGCGGGCAGATCCTCTCCCTGCGCGAGCGCGATTTTATGCTGGCCACTCAAGTATTGGGTTTATCCTCGCGTCGCCGCCTGTTTGGTCACCTGTTGCCCAACACGGTGCCGATTCTGGTGGTGATGGCGACGATGGCGGTGGCGAACGCTATTCTGATGGAGTCGGCGCTCAGCTACCTTGGCATGGGTGTGGTGCCGCCAACACCGTCGTGGGGCAATATGATGGATGCCGCCAACAGCCTGATCGATTTTCAACGCCGTCCGTGGCTGTGGATGCCGCCAGGGATCGCCATTTTTATTACCGTGATTGCCATTAACGTGCTGGGCGATGGCCTGCGCGATGCGCTCGATCCGAAGATGAAACGGAGCCTGAAATGAGCGAACCGCTGGTCACGTTTAACCAACTTTCCGTCTCTTTCGCCGCAGAGCAGGGGCGTGTGCGCGCCGTGCAGGAGGTCTCCTTTGCCATTCAGGCCGGGCAGACTATCGGCGTGGTCGGTGAATCCGGCTGCGGAAAAAGCGTCACGGCGATGTCGCTGATGGGTTTGCTGCCACCGCAGGCGGCGCGCATCGATGGAGGGGAAATCCGCTTTCAGGGCGAGGATCTGCTGCGCCTGAAGCCGTCGAAAATGGCCGATCTGCGCGGCAACCAGCTGGCGATGATTTTCCAGGAGCCGATGACCGCCCTCAACCCGGTGCTGACCATCGGTGAGCAGCTGTGCGAGCCGCTGATCCGCCATCGTGGTCTGTCGCCGAAAGCGGCCTGGCAGCGCGCAACGCAGTTAATTACTGAAGTGGGTCTGGCGCGGGCAGAGAGCCTGATGAGCAGCTATCCGCATCAACTCTCTGGCGGCATGCTGCAACGTATCATGATCGCCATGGCCCTGAGCTGCCAGCCGAAGCTGCTGATCGCCGATGAGCCAACTACCGCGCTGGATGTCACCGTGCAGGCGCAGATCCTGCGGCTGTTGCGCGACCAGGCGCAGGCGCACCATATGGCGCTGATGTTGATCACTCACGATCTGGGCGTGATCGCGCAGATGGCGGAGCATGTGGTGGTGATGTACGCCGGGCGGATTGTTGAACAGGGGCCAACCGCCGACGTGTTACGTCATCCGTTGCACCCCTACACCAAAGGGCTGATCGCTTCGCGTCCGGTGCCGGGCGAGCGGCGGCGTCGGCTCTACTCGATTCCCGGCCAGGTGCCCGATCTGGCTGAACTGCCGCCGTGGTGCGCATTTTACGATCGCTGCGAGCGCGCGACCGACGCCTGTCGGCGCGGCATTCCGCCGCTGGTGGGCGACGAGACCCGGCAGGCGGCCTGTATTCACAGTGCGTTAACGGAGCCGCAGGCATGAGCGCAGAGTATGTGATTGAAGTTAACGACCTGAAGAAGTACTTCCCGCTGCGCGACGGGCTGTTTGGTCAGCAGACCGGAGAGGTGCGCGCGGTTGATGGCGTCAGTTTTAACATTCGCCCTGGCACTATTTTTGGCCTGGTCGGCGAATCCGGCAGCGGCAAAACTACCGTCGGACGTACGCTATTGGGGCTGTACGACAAAACCGCTGGCAGCGTGAAATATCGCGGCCAGGAGCTGGGCGATCTCCCGGCGAAGGCGCTGCGCGCCCTGCGACCGAAAATCCAGCTGGTGTTTCAGGATCCCTACAGCTCACTCAACCCGCGCATTCGCATCGGCGATGCGATTGGTGAAGCGATGCTGGAGCATAAGCTCTGCACCCGCGCGGAGCTGTATGACAAAGTGATTGCGGTGATGAAGATTTGCGGGCTGGCACCGCAGCACTACAACCGCTTTCCCCATGAGTTTTCCGGCGGCCAGCGCCAGCGGATTGGCATTGCCCGTGCGCTGATCCTTAACCCCGATTTTATTATTGCCGATGAACCGATTTCGGCGCTGGATATCTCCATTCAGGCGCAGATTATTAACCTGTTCGCCGATCTTCGCGACGACTTGGGCGTTACCTTTCTCTTTATCTCCCACGATCTCGGCGTTGTCGAACATCTGTGTGATGACGTGGCGGTGATGTATCTCGGGCAACTGGTGGAGACCGCCAGCCGCGACACGCTCTTTAACCAGCCGCTGCACCCCTATACCCGCGCGCTGCTGGCCGCC
The DNA here is from genome assembly GCF_014490785.1 of Kosakonia sp. SMBL-WEM22. Classification (NCBI taxonomy): domain Bacteria; kingdom Pseudomonadati; phylum Pseudomonadota; class Gammaproteobacteria; order Enterobacterales; family Enterobacteriaceae; genus Kosakonia; species Kosakonia sp. SMBL-WEM22. The sequence continues at coordinate 48,465 of NZ_CP051488.1, forward strand.
GTACCAACTCTCGATCCGCTGCGCGAACCGGTAGCGGCGGTGCAGGGCGAGATCCCCGACCCTTCGCGCCCGCCGCCGGGCTGCCGCTTTTCGTCGCGCTGCCCGCATGCCACGGAGATCTGCCGTGAGCAGGCACCTGCGCTACGTGAAGTGGCTTCCGGGCATCACGTTGCCTGCCACTGGGTGGGTAAGATGTAGTGCCGCTTCGCCGTGCTCCCGCAGGCTGTTCTATGCTTATCACTCCTGTCTGAAACTGTTGGGAGCACGGTACATGAGAGCACTTACTTATCACGGTTCACATAAAGTCAGCGTTGATAACCACCCCGATCCGGTTATCCAGGCGGCGGATGACATTATCCTGCGCGTGACCGCCACGGCGATTTGCGGCTCAGATCTGCACCTTTATCACGGCAAAATTCCCGGCACGCATCACGGTGATATCTTCGGCCACGAGTTTATGGGCGAAGTGGTCGAGACCGGAGCAGGCGTGCATGCAGTCAGCAAAGGCGACCGGGTAGTGATCCCGTTTGTTATCGCCTGCGGCGAATGTTTTTTCTGTAAGCTCCATCAATACTCCGCCTGTTCGGAGACAAACGAAGGCAAGGGTGCGGCGCTAAACCGAAAAGGCATTACGCCGCCGGCGGCGCTGTTTGGCTACAGCGATCTCTATGGCGGGATCCCCGGCGGCCAGGCGGAGTATGTCCGTGTACCAAAGGCCAACACCGGGCCGTTTAAAGTGCCGGATACCCTCACTGACGAGAAGGTGCTGTTCCTCTCCGATATTCTGCCTACGGCCTGGCAGGCGGTGAAAAACGCTGAAATTAAGCAGGGCTCAAGCGTGGCGATTTACGGCGCGGGTCCGGTCGGGCTGCTGTCGGCGGCGTGCGCCCGTCTGGAAGGGGCCGAACAGATTTTCATGATTGATGACAGCGACTACCGGCTCGCCTTTGCCCGCGACCGCTACGGCGTTATTCCTATCAACTTTGATAAAAATGACGATCCGGCTGAGTGGATTATCGAAAACACGCCCGGTCATCGCGGCGTCGATGCGGTGATTGATGCCGTGGGCTTTGAAGCCAAAGGCAGCACCACCGAAACGGTGCTCAGCACCCTGAAAATTGAGGGCAGCAGCGGCAAGGTGCTGCGGCAGGCGATTGCCGCCGTGCGGCGCGGTGGGATTGTCAGCGTGCCGGGCGTCTACGCCGGGTTTATTCACGCCTTTATGTTTGGTGACGCCTTCGATAAAGGGATCACCTTCAAGATGGGACAGACCCATGTGCACGCGTTCCTGCCGGATCTGCTGCCGCTGATTGAGTCCGGCCATCTCAAACCGGAAGAGATTGTCACGCACCATATGTCGCTCGAAGAGGCCGCCCGCGGCTATGAGATCTTCGATAAGCATGCGGAAGATTGCCGCAAAGTGATCCTCGTTCCTGGGCTTAACGCTGCGAAAGCGACGATCTAACGCCGCCGATGCCCGGCTCGCCGGGCAGACAAGCAAAAAGCCCGGGGAACCGGGCTTTCAGGCATGTTTTAGCTCCTCGAAAAGCTCTGGATGTTTGTCCAGCGCCTTAAAGAGCAAAACTAAAGGTCTTGGCGGTGCAACACGTCCGGTTTCGTACCGGCTAAAGGCGTTTGCGCCACCGCCAAACATCTCTGCTGCCTGGCGCTGATCGAGATTAAACCGCTTTCGGATAGTGGCAATAAACTGAGGATCAACCTCTTCTGCGTTAACTTTGCGGACAAAAGCCGCAACCTGTTTTGAGTAAAGTTCACCGTTCAGACGGTCAAAAATGATCTCTCCACATGCGTCGCAGTAATCGCCTGTGATCGCAGTGAGCGTAGTCACTTTCCCTTTGTAACGGTATTCAATGTTGCGGGTGTCATATTTAAGTCCCGCAGCGCCGCAAACAGGGCATTTCATTTATCTCTCCTTAAATGACACGATCAGTACATCGTCAGAGACGATTAACTTTAGATAAAGTTTTTGCCTCTTCCAGACTGGCCGGTAAACATCGTGCCACACCGTATGATCGACATATGCCGTCATGCTTTTAAAAAAATCTTCTGAAGTGAGCGCCTGAATTACTGCGCACATCTCGTCAAATGGTGGTGGATTAAAGCCTAATTCAATCGCTCCCGCGACAGCGCTGGCCGTGGTTCTGACCTTTCCCTCAAGCACCATCCGCTTGACGATATGTAAGCGGACATGGGGAGTTCCTTTCTCCATAGTTTTAACCTAAAAGCTAAATTATGCAAATAGGGTAAAAAGCTACCGCATGCAATGTCCTGGTCAAAGCGGGAAAGTAGGGAAATGCGGGTGATGAACTGGTTGGCCTGCAAGAGAATGCAACAAATAAGAAGCCCGGTGAACCGGGCTTCCATTTTTAGATAAAGGTGAAGATCTCGTCGCGCGGCAGGCGGGATTTAGGCAGTGCGGCATTAAAATCCTGCTCGCTGCGCACGCCGAGCGATACCAGCACGACGCTGGTCAACCCTTTTTCACGCAGGCCCAGCGCCAGGTCGAGTTCACGCGCGTCAAACCCCTCCATCGGTGTGGCATCAATGCCGAGCATCGCCGCGCTCAGCAGCAGGCCGCCGAGCGCCAGGTAGACCTGTTTCTCCATCCACTGCGGCAGATCGCGCTGCTCATAGCGGTGGAGGTCGACATAAGAGCGGCGGCCCTTATCCTGACCCGCTTTCGCGGTTTCGGAGGCAAAACGGCCATCTTTCTCCTCCTGCGCCAGCACCTTTTGCAGGTGGGCTTCATCCAGATCGCTGCGCATGCAGAGCGCAATCACGTGCGAGGCATCGGCAATTTTCGGTTTGTTATAGATGAAGTTGCTGGTGGCGGATTTCGCCATCGCCGCGCGCCCCTCCTCGCTTGAGGCGACAACAAAGTGCCACGGCTGCGAGTTAACGGAAGAGGGGCTGTTGTGCAGCACATTGAGCAGGGTGTCGATCTTCTCCTGCGGCACGCGCTGAGTGGGGTCGAAGGCTTTGACGGTATGGCGGGAAATTACGGCTTCATCAAGGGTCATTCTCTCTCTCCTGGCGAACATTCAAATAACGCGGGGCGCACCGTCCCGTAGAGTCGCCGAGGATAAACGCAACGCTTTCGAAGATAAATCGCTGAAAAACGGCAACACTTTCACTCGCTAAGTGAAAATGCGGTTTGCCTGCGCCCGTTTTTCTGGCACAACAGAAGCGCTTGTTATTTGCCGTTCGGAGAGATGATGATTCGGCTGGAAGATGTCACGCTGTTTGTTCGCTCGGCGCTGCTGGGCAGTTTTTCTAACGCCGCGCGCGAAGCCGGGCTGCTGCCCGGCCAGGTCAGCGCAGCGGTACACCGCCTGGAGCGCGATCTCGATAAGCGCCTCTTTGTGCGCTCAACCCGCAGCCTGCGTTTAACCGCCGAAGGCGAAAAATATCTCCCCTTCGCCCAGGAGATGCTGGAGGTGGTGCGCGCCGGCGCAGAGAGCCTGCACAGCGGCGATAACGAACCGCAGGGCGAGCTGCGCATGGCGGTGCCATCCGATCTGGGACGCAATGTGCTGTTGCCGATCATCACCCGTTTTTGCGCCCAGTACCCGAAGGTCTCTTTACGCCTCTCCCTTTCCGATCAGTTGAGCGATGTGTTTCGCGATCCGGTGGATGTCGCTATCCGCTACGGCGTGCTGGATAACAGTAGCTATGTGGCGCTGCCGATTGCTGAAGATAACCGCCGGGTGCTTGCCGCCTCGCCCGCGTATCTGGCGCAGCACGGTAGGCCGCAAACCCTCGATGAGGTGGTGAATCACCACTGTCTGCTCTTCACCATGAACAACCAGGTGTATGACAAATGGAGCTTTCCGGAAAATGGCCTGCGTCGGCAGCTGATTGTCAAAAGCCGCATGTTGTGCGACGACGCGGATGTCGCCCGCCGCTGGGCGGTAGAAGGGATGGGTATTGTCTATAAATCGTGGATCGACGTCAGCGACGATGTACTGGCCGGGCGGCTGGAGATATTGCTGCCGCAGCATCCCGGCGAGGCTGCGCCGCTTAACCTGATCTGCCCGCACCGCAAACAGTTCTCTCCGGCGATTCGTCACCTGCACGCGGTTTTGCGGGAAGCGTTAAAACCCATTACCGCACAGCTGCGCAGCCTGGCGACGGAAAAACCGCACGGATAACCAAAAGCGATCGCCATTACGCGCCAGGCTTAAAGTTTGACCTTCACAGGAGGAAGTGGCGATGGCATTACGTTCATTAGGCACCACGGGGTTACAGATCCCGGCATTGGTTTTTGGCGGCAACGTGTTCGGCTGGACCGTCGATGAGCAGCAGAGCTTCAGTTTGCTGGATGCGTTACTGGAAAAGGGCTTTACGGCGATCGATACCGCCGACGTTTACTCCGCATGGGCACCGGGCAATAAGGGTGGTGAATCGGAAACCATTATTGGTAAATGGCTGGCGGCGCACCCGGGTCATCGCGACAAGATCACCCTGTTTACTAAAGTGGGCGCCGACATGGGCGAACCCGGCAAAAAGGGGCTGTCGGCACGCTGGATTGAGCAGGCGGTTGAGGACTCGCTGCGCCGTCTGCAAACGGACTATATCGACCTCTACTTCTCCCACTGGCCTGATAGCGAAACGCCTTATGACGAAACCCTCAGCGCTTATGAAAAACTGCTGAAAGCGGGGAAAATCCGCGCGATTGGCGCGTCCAATCTTGATGCGCAACAGCTGGCCGAATCGCTGAAAGTGGCAGATGAGAAAGGTTTGCCGCGCTACCAGGTGCTGCAACCGGAATATAACCTCTACGATCGCGAGAGTTTCGAAGGCGCGTTGCAGGATTTAACGGTGCGGGAAAATATTGGTGTCGTGACCTATTACAGCCTCGCTTCCGGCTTCCTCTCCGGAAAATATCGCAGCGAAAGCGATCTTAGCCAGAGCCAGCGCGGGCAGGGCATTGCCAAATACCTGAATCCGCGCGGGTTTGCCATTCTCGACGCCCTCGACAAGGTGGCGGCGCATCATAATGTGAAACCCGCCGAAGTGGCGCTCGCCTGGCTTATTAACCAACCGGGCGTGACTGCGCCGATTGCCAGCGCGACCAAAACCGCGCACGTCGAGAGCTTCGCGACCGCGGTGGCGCTGAACCTCTCCACCGACGAGATCGCCGCGCTGAATAAAGCTGGCGCGTAAACTGCTAAATGCCCGGTGGCGCGCTGCTTACCGGGCCTACGAACTTCTCCACTTCATAAAATAAGGCTTTATAATCGCGCCATCTTCACTGTCGGCTGAAATAAAGATTATGAAAGCTTACGCCCTAATTTCCCTGCTCCTGCTGTTTAGTCATCACGCTTATTCCGCGCAAAAAAGCCTTTCCCACTGCATCGAAAAATATGGCGAAAACGATGATGAGTGTTTAGAGGATGTAAACGATACCTCTGAGGCTGCGCTGAATAAGGCTTATGAAGCGAAGCTGAAAGAGATCTCCTCTTTTGACTACACGCGCTGGTGGCGAGGCTCTCAGGAGCAGAAAGATCGCATGCTGGCAACCTATAAGCAGAATCAGAAAGAGTGGCTTCAGTACAGAAACAATTACTGCGAACTGGTGAGCACACAAGCGATGGGCACCCATGCATTTGGTGAAGCTATGTTAGGTTGCGTTCTCAATATGAATACGTTGCGTATTGATCAGATTAATAAAATCCGGCTTTAAACCCGCCATACCTCGATGCTTATCCGGCCTACAAACCCTGTAGGCCGGATAAGGCGTGAGCCACCATCCGGCATCGCCCTTATTGCGCTGAGCCGACCCGCCAGGCCATCGCGGCGCTGGCGATGGCGAATAGCGCCATGATCCACGCCATCGTCCAGGGCGTGCCATCGCGAAACGCGGCCAGCAGCAGGGATGAGATAATGCCGCTGCCATATTGCAGGGAGCCAATCAGCGCCGAGGCTGAGCCGGCAAAGGCCGGGACGGTATCCAGCGCGGCAGCGGTTGAAGCGGCAGCGATAATGCCGTTCATCGAAAAGAAGATAAACACCGTAACCAGCACGGCAACCAGGCCGCCGAATTGCAGTTTCACCAGCAGCGCCAGCACCACGCCCGCGACCGCGGCCAGCGTGACGGCAATCTTCAGCAGCTTATCGAGCGGATGGCGCTGCACCAGCCGCCGGTTAACGGCGCTCATCCCCATCAGGCCAACAATATTGAGCGCAAACAGCCAGCCAAAATACTGCGGCGCGACGCCGTAATAGCCGATATAAACAAACGGCGAGCCGGTAACGAAAGCGTAGGCGGAGACATAGAAAAAGGTGACGCACAGCGTGTAACGCATAAACGTGCGATTACGCAGCAGCGTGATGTAGTTGCGAAATACGCCCGCCAGTGAAGCATGAATGCGTTTCTCTGCGGGGAGGGTCTCCGGCAGCGCAAAGAGGGAGATAAACATCAGCCCGCCAATCACCACCAGGATCCAGAAAGCCGCATGCCAGGTGGTGAACTTGATAATCTGCCCGCCCGCCAGCGGCCCGATAATCGGGGCGATCGCCATAATAATGGTCAGTGTCGAGAGCATCTGCGCCGCGCGGGTGCGCACAAAGAGATCGCGGATCATCGCCCGCGCCAGCATCGGCCCGGTACAGGCACCAAATGCCTGAAACACACGCCAGAAGACCATCTGGTGGATCTCCGTCGATAACGCACACCCCGCCGAGCCGATGATAAACAGCACCATGCCGATAAACAGCGGCCTGCGGCGGCCAATCGCATCGCTCACCGGCCCCCACACCAGCTGCGCCAGCGCGAAGCCCATCAAAAAGCCGGTGATGGTCAGTTCGACATCGCCTTGCAGCTCGCGCGCCATCAGCGGCATTGCGGGCAGGTAGATATCCGTAGACAGAGAGGTGAAGGCCATCAGCGCGCTGAGGATCGCGAGAAACAGCGGCCCGTGTAGCTTGGTTTGCATAAAATCCTGATTAAGTCACAAAGAGGGTGCCGACAGCGCGGCGCGTTAATTTAAGCAGGGCGACACAAAGCGTAACGCCATTAAATCCCGCCTCAACGCAGCGTGTTTTTCCGTCCCGCAGGGCGCGAAATGTGGTTTATTCTTGAGAGTCTGCTGACGCTTTTTGTGAGGCACACAACGAACCCGTCGGCGGATCAGGCCGTATGATGCCGGGTTGCCACACTAAAAATGCCTAATGAGGGAACAAGAATGGACTTCACAGGATTAAGCGCTTTTGCGCTGACGCCGCTTCTCGATGACCGCCTGGATGAGGCGACCTATATCACCATCATTGAAAAACTGCGCGCTGCTGGCGTCGACTCCATCGGCGCGCTCGGCTCTACGGGATGTTATCCCTACTTTAGCCGCAGCGAACGCGCCAGCGTCCTGCGTCTGGCAACGGAGTATTCCGGTGCGGTGCCGGTGATCGCCGGGATTGGCGCACTGCGCCAGCGCGATGTGCTCTGGCTGGCGGAGGATGCGCAGAAAGCGGGCGTCAGCGCCGTGCTGCTGGCGCCGGTCTCCTATCATCCGCTCACGGAAGATGAGGTCTTTGATCTGTTTGCCACTGTCACCCGCGAACTGTCGGTGCCGCTCTGTATCTATAACAACCCCAGTGCCACACACTTTACCTTCAGCGACGAGCTGCTTGCCCGTATCGCTCAGTTGCCGAATATTGGCTCGATCAAAATCCCGCCCCTTGCCGCCGAGCTTGCCCCAGAGCGGATAAACGCGCTGCGTGCGCACATCCCGGCAGAGATCCGCCTCGGCATCAGCGGCGACGCCACAGCGGTTGAAGCGCTGAATGCCGGATGCAGCGTCTGGTATTCGGTGTTCGGCGGGCTTTTCCCGCAGGCGGCACTGGCTATTTCCCGCGCGGCGATGGCGGGCGATGTCGCACAGGCGCGCCAGCATACCGCCGCGCTCCAGCCGCTATGGGATCTGTTTAAACGCTATGGCGGCAGCCTGCGCGTTATCGCCACCGCGGCAGAGCTGCTCGGCGTGGTGAAAGCGCCGTGTTTACCCGCGCCTTTGCAGACGCTGCAAGGCGACGCGCGGCGCGAGATTGCTCAGGTTATTGAGCAACTGCGATTAACAGCGTGAGAGGATTGCCGGATGGCGGCTGCGCCTTATCCGGCCTACAAAAGCTGCCAGGCGCCTGCGTTAACGCTTTAGCCGCTTCGCCACAAACCGTGAGATCGCCGGGCCGGTAATCAGCACCACAATAAAGCGTCCGGTCTGCATCGCCATTACAAAGGCGATATCAACATGGCTTGATGAGGCGATAATCGCTACCGTATCGGCACCGCCGGGGCTGGTGGCAAGATAGGCGGTGAGCGGATCAATGCCGGCGAATTTCACCAGCAGAAAGGCGAAACCGCAGCAGATCGTCACCAGCGTCAATACCGACAGCAGCACGCGGGGCAGAGCGCGGGCGGCGTAGAAGACAATCTCGCGCGTAAAGCGCAGGCCAATACTCCAGCCGATAAGCGCGTAAGAGAGCGCCAGCAGCCACGGCGGCAACTCCAGCGTCAGTAAGCCGCTATCTTCGACAATAATCCCCAGCGCGAGCGTAATCAGTAGCGGCCCGGAGGGCATTTTTACGCGTCGGGCAATAACAAAGCCGACCGCAATCAGTATTAATGTGGCGATAAACGGCCACGCCCGCAGCGGGCCAAACAGCGTGAAGGCTGCCACCGCATGCTCGGCGCTCTCCGCCCCCATGCCAAGGCGGGTAACCAGCACTGCAACCAGCGCCACCACCATCACCCGCAGATACTGCATAAACGCCACCAGCCGCACATCGGCGCCAAAACTCTCTGCCATTATTGTCATCGCCGCCGCCGCGCCGGGCGAAGAACCCCAGATGGCGGTCGAGCCGGGAAAAACCTGCAATTTCGCCATTATCCAGCCGAGAATGGCGCTGGCAAAAATCACGGAGAAAATACAGATCACAAACAGCGGCCAGTCAGCGGCAATGCGACCAAACACCGACGGCGGAATGGCGTGGGCAATCATCGCGCCGACCACCGCCTGCGCGGCGCTAAACCCCTGTTTATTAATGGTGACCGGACGGCCGTTGATGGCGAGAAAAATGCCCGCAAACATCGGGCCAAGGAGCAGGGCGGCGGGAAGATGAAGGTACTCCATCAACACTACCAGCAGCAATGAGAGCGTAATAAGCTGCAACCAGTTACGCCATATGGGCATTAACGCGGTCATTAACGGCAATCCTTTTGTGTCGCAGCAATATGAATAAATAGGCTGGATGACATACGCTTCCCGCAATCAAGAAACTGAAAAGTAAATCCGGTTATTGGACTGTAAGCGCTCTACATGTGGACTGCAAATATGAGACCTTTTTAAATAAAAAGGGTGTAAATCAAAAATTATTTACACCCTGTGTTGCTTCTGCTAGCAAAAAATAATGTCATCTATTTATTGCTGTAATTTCTGCCCCATTACCTCGTCCCGCGCTGCCATAATGCAATCCAGCACGTGCTTCATCAGCTCCGGCGTCAGGTGCATATTCATAATGTAGATTTTCAGCGCAAAGACTTTGGCATCCGCATCGGCCGCATCGCGGTTGTACTCGGTGACGCAGAAGCCGGTGGTAAAGCTCATATAGGGCGTATACATACCGTTAATTTGCTTACCCGTGCGGAACCATTCATAGAGTTTATTGCCAATCGCCAGCGTTAACTGGTTATGCGCCGACAGCTGCGGTTTGTAGGCGGGATCGGTCAGTTCACGTTGATACTGCTCCTGCGCATTTATTCCCTGCGGATAGATACGCAGCAGGGTGACCATGCCATTGTCTTGCGGGTTGACGCACACTGTTGAGTGCTCCGCTTGCAGCAGATTCCGCATCACAAGATGATTTTCCAGAATCGAGCCCAGGCATGCTTGAAAGCCCTCATAACCAAAGTATTTCATCGTTGCCCAGCCCGCTACCGCGCCGGTTGCCGCACGCGAGACTTCAAGCGTGTAGTGGTAAGGGTTGTAATCCGTACGGGACTGCAAATAGGCCGATCTAGGGCGCTGGAACAGCGCTTCAAATTCGCTGGCATCGCGATACGCAAAGAAGCTGCTGGTGTAGGGTGCAAAGCCTGCTTTATGGAAATCGATGCCAATAGCGTCCGCGTATTTCATCTTCTCCAACTGCCGGGCGTTGCTCTTCATCATCGGCAGTAGCGCTTCGGTGAACTGCAGTGGGTTAGTCGCAAAGTCATATTTCTGGAAAGCCAGCCATGACCAACTGGTCACCGCATCACAGTAGAGCAGCGCTTTACCGTATGGCGCGGGGTTACGATAGCGATCCAGTAAGCGGCGCACGTCCGCCACCGGATCGAAGGCGTTGGCGTCGGTTGTCCCCATCGTGCAGACGACGGACGCAACCGGGATGTTTTGCATCCGCAGCGCAATCAACACCGCTTCCAGATCTTTTAGATCCATGGCGTTGGTCTTTGGATCGGTTTTGATACAGATAATGTTATCCGTCCCAAGACCGGTCCAGTCTGTGCTGTTCAGCATGGTGTAGTGCGCCTGCTGAGAGCAGAGAACTTTTGCATTAATGCGTATTCCTTCGCGTCTGGAGTCAGGCAGGACGCGTGTCAGGGCGTATTTAACATGATAGGTCCAGCAGCCAGAGCCCCCGTAGGTATAGAGCCCGCCAGCGCGTGGCGCATCCCAGCCAATCAGGTTTGCTAGCATCCCGGCGCTTTCAAGCTCCGCGCGCTGAACGTTCCAGGAGTACTCCCCCGACACAATATTTGGGGAGAACACCTGCGCAATCATGCCTGCAATAACCGATGCAGTATTGCCCTGCGGGATGGTATTGCACATCGCTAATGGATGGCCCCAGTTCGGCATACCCTGAAAAAGCGATGCCGTCTCGCTAATAACCTCCTCGCACTGACGTAGATTATTGGCCATTTCAGCCGCCCGGACGCCCTTATAGTCAACGTCCAGCTCACCGCTATTACCTAACCACGCCGGACCATTATTTTCCGGACGCAACTTATTTATATGATCTGAAATACGTGTAATGTTTTCAGTAAGGGCGTCATGATTATCAGAAAATGCTGAAGGGAATAATGAATTTGCGACTTCCTGATATTTTTTTGCTCTTCTGTGTTGATTATTAGTAATATTATTCATCACAATCCTGTGCGCGTGGAGTGGTATTAAATGAGCGGTTTTTGCGGTTCTCTTAAAATAGGATAAAGCTCAGGGAAACCGTCGATGCAGAGTTTGAATTCTGCGGGTTTAAAGCCAAGCCGCCCGGCAAGACGTTGCACACGCGCAGCCGTACATTCGGCATAGCAAGGCACGCCTGCTTGATCCTGTAAATGGATTAACCGGTACATCAACGCGTTGATAACGTCCATGCCGCGATCCTTACCAGGAATGGCAAGTACGAAAATATAGAAGTGCGGGGTGGTTGGATGATAAGCGCTCAGTTTGTGAATTAAATACGCCATGGTGGCGTAATCGGCGCTATATTCATCGCGTAATTGTTTAAACAATATCTCATCAGTAATATTTTCTGAGTCATAATGAAAATACATTAGCGCGCCGATATTATTTTCATCAATAATAACGCCACCCTTTCGTAGCGCGACTTCGGCATAGATCCTGAAGAAGCTGCGCAGTGCCTCCCTGCGCCTGTCAGGTGCCGGAAAGGCTGATTCAATAAGAACATCGTCATAAAATGCGTCGGCAAGCAGATCGCATATCAGATCGATATCAGAAAAGGTAGCATCCCTTACATTCATTATTTTTGCCTCCATTGGCTGGATTGATATATATATTTTATTAACACGCTGTTATTAATTTCGTGGGGGTATGGCGCAAAACAATATCATGATTAATAAATGCGAGGGCGACGAAACATCCGAAAATAAAATTAAAGCCTGCATGTTTCAAATGGGAGAGGTGGCTATTCTGAAGTTGTTTTTATTCGTATGAAAACGAAGTGTTTTTGTATTTAAGATAATTCAATTAACTAAAAGCAGTTGAGGGTTTATCTTTTATTTAATTTTTTGATTTGTTTCTCTAAATTTTAAAGATGGAAGCATTAAGCTTGATGAGCGGATTTACCTCTGTCTCTTTTAAAAAACGCTTTCATGATCGAGTACCATTACGCTTTCCCCAGCGGATCAGATCGACAATCTCTTTTTCGCCCTCCGTCTCTTCATAAATAGCTTTAATATGTTGAGTAATAGCTTGGCAATTGCAGCCTGCTGAAGCCACAGCGTATCGCTTTCAAAGCGGCATCAATACACGCTTTCACGTCTACGCTGGCGAACATAATGAACTCGCCTGCGGGGGATGTGTGCAGGTGTTTATCAGTAACCATTCATTGCTTTAACAGTTAAATGCTGACCTGTATCAAACCCAGTATCGCGAAACCACGCGCCTGAAAGAGTAATGCTGGGGATGCTTTTATCACCACCATTTGGGCGGTAACGCACAATTACGCTGCGTTCGGTTCCGGTAGTCGGGATCGCTGGGGCTGAATGCGAATCAGCTACTATCAACGCCTTGATAGTTGTGAGGGTTAGCTCTTGTCAGGTATGGCATTACCTGATGGGAGCGTTTAAAAAAACAGGACGTCTTTCCTTGAATGTACGTACATGACAACAGCCAAATGCGATACCAATCAATCAAAATGCGGGGATGAGTTTAGGTAATTGGCTTAAATCTTTAGGAAGAAAAGAACTTGAAAGATTAGCGAACGACGCCGAAGAAAAATAAAACAAGCGTAACGCTTAATTAATTTAATGTGCGTGCAGGCTGCAAATAGCGTGGTGGAAATAAGAAGTGATGTTTAGAGATGTGCCAAAAAGAAGCTCAACTTTGGCGGAAGATCACAGGAGTCGAACCTGCCCGGGACCGCTGGCGGCCCCAACTGGATTTGAAGTCCAGCCACCTCACCGGAGATGACGATCTTCCGCGCCTGCATTGCTACATGGAGGCGGGCGCATTATAGCTACTTTCAGTCATTTACCACATCCCCCCGCCCTAAATTTTCGCATTATGCTTTCGCTTTCTCACACCGTTTAAGATAAAACCCTATCTTTTCCATCGGTTATCTTTTTTTCGAATTTAAAAAATCGTCGTTTTTATCCGTAAAACGATGGAGTAAGGGCATTGCCCGGTACCGGGCCTGGAATAAAGCGGGGACAAAACGTAGGCCGGATAAGCGCAGCGCCATCCGGCACGGGTTTATGGTGTCGCCTGTGGCTGCGCGGCGGCAGGCGCAATGCTGCTCACCGTGCCGCTGTGCATGCTCTGCTTAATTTGCTGTTTTTGCGCATTGACCGCCTGTAACTCGCCGTTGACGGAGGGTTTTAACGGCGCGTCGGCGCGCACCTGACCGCTGGCGGTTAGTTGCACATTGCCTTCGCCGTCAATCGGCAATGCGGGCCAGCCCCACGCCTGCAACACATTGACCGGTACGCCGCGCCCATTCAGGCTGACATTGACGCTGCGGTCCGGCGTTTGCGCAACCACCGCTCTTGCTTCCAGCAGCCCCTGGCCGGTAAAAGCGCTAAGCTCGGTGATATTGACCGTGTTGCTGTTGGCATTGAGCGCCAGCGACGGGCGGCGGACATCAACGCGGTTAAAGGTGCCTGCGGCAGCGTTCAGCTTCGCATTTCCACTCCAGACACCCCATTTCCGTTCGCGCACCAGCTGTAAGTTGTTGCCATATCCGTCCAGCGCGGTGAGCTGCCACGGGAACGTCGGATCGATATCAATCACCAGGTTGCGGCTGGCGCTGAATTTTTTCAGCACCAGGCTGTTCAGCCAGGGGGGCAGGTCGTCCACCCATAGCTGTTTCCAGTTCGCCGGCAGGGTGTACTCCAGCCCGGCAAACGCTGCATCATCCAGCACTAGCGCTTTGCCTGTGCGGTACCAGTTGCCGGAGGTGCGCACCATGCCGTTTTCCCAGCGAGAGGTGAACTGCTGCAGCGCAATGCCTTGCGGGGAGAAGCTGGCATTAAGGATCGGGTCGAAGAAGTGCAGCGAACCGTAGATAAACTCGCTGGCATTCATCGACAGTTTGCCCTCTTCGCTCTCCCAGTCGCCCTTTTCGAAGGTCAGGTTGCGCAGGCTGAGGTCGAGGTCAGTCACCGCCCACTCAGGCCCCTGCAATGTTGCGTCTGTTACGTCTACACGGCCGATTTTCAGCGAAGGCAGGGTGGTGAGCGGGGCAAAGAAATCCTGTAGCGATTTATCGCTTTGCAGACGAATATCGTTGAGGCGCAAGTTATTCACCACCCAGCTGCCATCGGCGCTGCGCTTTGCATCACCCGTGAGCGAGCCACGAGCCATATCGGCACCGATAGTGGTTAACGTCACCACGTCTTTATCGATACTGCCCTGAATCAGCACGTTACTGGCGGGAACACCATTGAGCATCAGCGAACCGGCGCTCATCTGCAACTGCGCTTTACTGCCGATTACATTACCCGCCACAGGCTGCCAGGGTGAGATACCTCCGGTAACGCGCTGGGCGCTTAACTCCCAGCCGGTTGCCGGGCTGTTAAAGGCCATGTTGCGCAATTGCAGGCGATCGGCCTGGAAAGGCAGCGGCGCGGAAGTGGGCGAAAGATTGAGTGTGCCATCCTGTAAAAGAATGGTGTCGGCATGCAGCGGGTCGGTGAGTTGTCGGCTGCTGAGGCCGATATCGACCATTTTCGCCACCAGCGTGGCTGGCTGGCCTTTGCGGCCAAAGTTCACACCTTTCAGTACCAGATGAGAGGGGGAAGAGAAGCGGTGGTCAACGGCATCAAAAGTGAGGTGGTAATCGCTGTTATCACTGATCCACTGGCTCGCTTGCGTCGCCCCCCAGCGGGTTTGCAGCAGGAAGTAGGCCGCCAGCAGCAGCACCAACAGGATAATAACGACCGCTAACAGCAGCTTCCCAAGAAATTTCATCATCTTCCTCCCTCGCGTGACCGTAAGGGAGTTATGCACGAATTGTGCGCGATGCTCAAGGGAGGAATGATGAAAGGAAATTGCGGCGGCAACAGATATTTCTCCGTTGCCGCGCGAAGAGGCTTACTCTTTTTCCGGTGGGAAGATCAGGTTCAGAACGATAGCGGTGATCCCGCCCGCCGCGATACCTGAGGAGAGCAGGTTTTTCAGCCAGTCCGGCGCAAATTGCAGGATCTGCGGCTGCTGAGACACGCCTAACCCCACCGCCAGCGACAGCGCGATAATCAGGATCGCGCGGCGGTTGAGCGGTTCGCGGGAGACAATGCGCACGCCCGAGGCGGCGATGGTACCGAACATCACCAGCGTGGCGCCGCCGAGTACAGGCTCCGGTAACTGTTGCACAAAAGCGCTCACCGCCGGGAAGAGGCCGAGCACCATCAGCATCACCGCGATAAAGAAACCGATATAGCGGCTGGCGACGCCGGTCAGCTGGATCACACCGTTATTCTGGCCAAAGCAGGAGTTAGGAAAAGTATTGAAAACCGCAGAGACAAAGGAGTTAAGACCATTCGCCAGTACGCCGCCCTTCAGCCGCTTCATATAGAGCGGGCCGGTAACAGGCTGTTCAGAGACGTCAGAAGTGGCGGTGATATCGCCGATGGTCTCCAGGGAGGTGATCATAAAGACCAACATCAGCGGCAGCAGCAGGCTCCAGTCAATGCTCAGCCCGTAATAGAGCGGCGTCGGCACCATAAAGGTACTCTCCGGCGCGTTGTACTCCGGCAACATGCCCATAAACATCGCCAGCACATAGCCCACCGCCATCGCGATTACCAGTGAGGCAATGCGCAGATAGGGGTTGCGCTGGCGATTAAGCAGGATAATCAGCCCGAGCACCACGCCTGCCAGCAGCAGGTTTTTCGGCGCGCCAAAGGTATGGTTGCCCATGGCTGCGAAGCCGCCACCGACGGAGGTCAACCCAACCTGAATCAGTGACAGGCCGATAATCATCACCACCACACCGGAAACCAGCGGGGTGATAATACGGCGCGCCAGCGGCAGGATGCGCGAGATAACCATCTCGGTGCAGCTTGCCAGCATCAAGGTGCCAAACAGCGCCGCCATCATCGTCGGCACATCGGCTCCGCCGGTTTTCAGCGCCGTACCGCCCATAATCAGCGGCGCCACGAAGTTAAAACTGGTGCCCTGGATAGAGAGCAGCCCGGAGCCGACCGGACCCCAGGCTTTAATTTGAATCAGCGACGCGACGCCGGAAGCGAAGAGCGACATGCTGAGAATATGTTGAGTGTCCTGAGCCGGTAAACCCAGCGCCTGGCAGATCAGCAGCGCGGGCGTGATGACGCCAACGAACATTGCCAGCAGGTGTTGCAGCGCAGCAAACAGCGTTTGCGGCAGCGGGGGACGATCTTCAAGGCGGTAGATCAATTCGCTGGGTTGAGTCTGCGCAACCGGTTGCGCATTTTCCGACTCGATGGTGTTTACGGACATCTCAAGCTATCCCCTGATGGAAAAGCGCTGATTTTATCGGACTGAATGGTAAAAGCAAACGGTTGCTTAAGGTGGAGGCATACTTTTCTAAGAGAGGTTGATCTCACACCATCAGGTTCTAAAAATCAGGCGTTGGAGTAGCGTTCCGTTTCTGGCATCCAGCGGTCAATCAGCGCTTCAGCCAGCTGTGGGTAACGTTCGTGAATGTGGCGCGCAACGCGCTGAACTTCGGGGATCATTGCCTGGTCGCGCAGCAGATCGGCGACTTTGAATTCGGTATTACCTGTCTGGCGGGTGCCCAGCAGTTCGCCCGGGCCGCGGATCTCAAGATCTTTTTGCGCAATCACAAAGCCGTCATTGCTGTCGCGCAGCACCTGCAGGCGCTTTTGTGCGGTTTTCGACAGCGGGGATTTGTAGAGCAGCACACAGTGTGAGGCCACCGCGCCACGTCCAACACGCCCGCGCAGCTGGTGGAGTTGCGCAAGACCAAGGCGTTCGGGGTTTTCAATGATCATCAGGCTAGAGTTCGGTACATCCACGCCAACCTCAATCACTGTGGTGGCGACCAGCAGATGCAGCTCGCCCTGTTTAAAGGCCTGCATCACCGCCTGTTTCTCGGTCGGCTTCATGCGGCCATGCACCAGCCCAACGTTCAGCTCCGGCAGGGCCAGCTTTAACTCTTCCCAGGTCGCTTCTGCTGCCTGAGCTTCCAGCAGATCCGACTCTTCAATCAACGTACAGACCCAGTAAGCCTGACGGCCTTCGCCGGTGCAGGCGCTGCGGACGCGATCGATAATCTCGCTGCGCCGCGTATCGGGAATGGCGACCGTGGTCACCGGCGTACGACCCGGCGGCAGTTCATCAATCACCGAGGTATCGAGATCGGCATACGCCGTCATCGCCAGCGTTCGCGGGATCGGCGTGGCGGTCATAATTAGCTGATGGGGATGGAAGCCCTGTTGCTGCCCCTTCTCCCACAGTGCCAGCCGCTGGTGGACGCCAAAGCGGTGCTGCTCATCAATGATCACCAGCGCCAGGCCGTTAAACTGCACCTGCTCCTGGAAAATGGCATGCGTACCAACCACCATCTGCACCTGACCGCTGGCAATCGCCTCCTGCTGCGCCTGGCGGGCTTTGCCTTTCTGCTTGCCCGCCAACCAGCCAACTTCGATCCCGAGCGGTGCAAACCAGGCACGGAAATTATTCGCGTGCTGCTCCGCCAGCAGTTCGGTCGGCGCCATCATCGCCACCTGCTTGCCATTGGCGATCGCGCGTAGCGCCGCGAGCGCGGCCACCAGCGTTTTACCGGAGCCGACGTCGCCCTGGACCAGGCGCATCATCGGCATATCCAGCGCCATGTCGCGTTCAATTTCAGCCACCACCCGCGCCTGTGCGCCGGTTGGTTTAAAGGGCAGGGAGGCGAGCAGCTGCTCTTTCAACCTATCGTTAGCAGTGAGCGACTGCGCATGGTAACGCTGCGCACCGGCGCGTAGCGCCAGCATGCTCAGGTTATGAGCCAGTAGCTCTTCGAGAATCAGTCGGCGCTGAGCGGGATGCTGCCCGCTCTCCAGTTCGCTTAATTGCAGCGACGGCGGCGGGCGATGCAGCGTATGTAGCGCCTCCGGCAGGCTCATCAAACCCTGCGCCAGCTCCGGGGGCAATAGTTCGCTGATGGCACAGGTGGCCAGCAGCTCCAGCGCCTGATCGGTTAATTTGCGCAGCGTGGCTTGCTTAACGCCTTCGGTCGTTGGGTAGACCGGCGTCAGCGTCTCCTGAAGCTCCGGGGTGCTGAGATCGCCCTGCACCTTGTACTCCGGGTGGATCATCTCCGCGCCATACTTTCCGCGTTTCGCTTCGCCATAAGCCAGCACACGGCGGCCAACCGCAAGGCTGTTTTTCATCGCCGCGTTGAAGTTGAAAAAGCGCATGGTCAGCATGCCGGAGCCATCGCTTATCTGGCAGGTCATCATCCGGCGACCGCCGAACGTGACGTTACAGTTCAGCACTTCGCCTTCTACCGTGGCGTAAATGCCCGGCAGCAGGTCGGCAATGGGGTAGAGTTGGGTACGATCTTCGTAGCGCAGGGGAAGGTGTAACAGCAGATCCTGAACGGTATGCAAACCAATTTTCGCCAGCTTGCTGCTCTGCGCCGCGCCAACGCCGGTCAATGAACTCAGTGGCACCGCATCGAGCAGCTTCCCTTTCATCAGTTACCTCGAAGCCTGCATGGTAG
Source organism: Kosakonia sp. SMBL-WEM22 (assembly GCF_014490785.1). Lineage (NCBI taxonomy): Bacteria > Pseudomonadati > Pseudomonadota > Gammaproteobacteria > Enterobacterales > Enterobacteriaceae > Kosakonia > Kosakonia sp. SMBL-WEM22. The sequence continues at coordinate 67,152 of NZ_CP051488.1, forward strand.
CCCACCATGTCGGGTCGGCTTCAATCTGCCCCTCATTATTTACATGAGGGTAAGGCAAGCCTTTTTGTTTCGCGACACGGGCCAGCACAGGGTAGCCGCCTTCGAACAGCAGGCGCTGCTGCTCGGTGTCCGGCAACATGCTGTTTTCACGCTTATACATACCGGCATTTTGCCGCTGGCGCTGCGCTTCGTAGAGTATGAGCGCCGAGGCAACGGAGACATTGAGCGACTGCACCATGCCGATCATCGGAATGATGATATCCCGATCCGCGAGATCCAGCGCTTGCTGGGTGATCCCGGTTTTCTCCTGCCCCATCAAAATACAGGTCGGACGGGTATAGTCGATTTCACGGAAGTCGACGGCTTTATCCGACAGATGGGTGGCAAGGATCTGCATGCCGCGCTGCTTGAGCACGCCGACGGCGTCTTCAATGGTGCGGTGAGTTTTAACATCCACCCAGCTGTTGCTGCCCGCGGCAGAAGAGGCCATGGTGCGCATGCGGTTCCCCGGCCAGACGGCATGCACTTCATGCACACCGACGGCATCCGCAGTACGGATAATGGCAGAGACGTTATGAGGTTTGTGGACCTGCTCCATGCAGACCGTCAGATCCGGCTGACGCCTGGCGAGCATCTCGCGGATTCGCGCATAACGCTGAGCATTCATACAATCAGTTTCGGTTACGGGTGACTTTAATCACATCCGGCATCACGCGGATTTTACGCATGATATTTGCCAGATGAACGCGATCGCGCGCCGTCAGGCGGATGAACGCGCTATAAACGCGGCCATCTTTCTCTTCCGTATTCAGGCTCTGAATATTGGAAGTGGCGGTGTTAATGGCCGCCGTCAGGTTCGCCAGCGCGCCCTGGTGGTTAAACATATCCACCTTGATCTCGGTGATAAACTCCTGCGCCGTCTCTTTATCCCACTCCACGGCCATGAACTTCTCTGGCTCTTTCTGGTAGCCACGAATATTACGGCAGGATTCATGGTGGATAACCAGCCCTTTACCGGGGCTGACGTGGGCAACGATCGGGTCGCCGGGGATCGGACGGCAGCATTTGGCAAAGGTGATCAGCACGCCGTCAGCGCCTTTAATCGGCAGGTGCGCGGTGTTTGCGCCAGTCGGTGCGGCGGTGCCCGGCGTGGCTTCCCCTTGCTGCAGATTTTTCGCCACCACAACGCTCATCGCGTTGCCGAGGCCGATTTCCGCCAGCAGATCGTCAAGCGACGCCAGCCGCATACGCTCCAGCTCGCGCTGAATATGCTCCTGCGGAATTTCCGCCAGCTTGCGGCTTCCGCCAAGGGCATGATTCAGCAGACGGCGGCCCAGGCTTACGGAGTCGTCGCGCTTGAGGTTCTTCAGCATCTGGCGGATCTTCGCGCGCGCTTTCGAGCTGACCACGAAGTTCAGCCAGGCGGCGTTCGGACGGGCACCAGGCGCAGTGATGATCTCCACCGTCTGGCCGCTGGAGAGCGACTGCGACAGTGGGTAAGGCTGGCGATCGACGCGCGCGCCAACGCAGGCGTGGCCGATATCCGTATGTACCGCATAGGCGAAATCCACCGGCGTCGCGCCAGCTGGCAGTTCAACAATGCGGCCTTCGGGGGTGAAAACATAAATCTCATCGGGGAAGAGATCAGATTTAACGCTTTCGATAAATTCAAACGAGCTACCGGCGCTCTGTTGCAGCTCCAGCAGGCTCTGCATCCAGCGCTGGGCGCGGATTTGTGCGGTGGTACTGCTTTCGCCGTGCTCTTTATAAGCCCAGTGCGCGGCAACCCCCATCTCCGCCATTTGATCCATATCTTCAGTACGGATCTGCACCTCGACCGGTACGCCGTGCGGGCCAATCATTGAGGTATGGAGGGATTGATAGCCGTTCGCCTTAGGGATGGCGATGTAGTCTTTTACGCGACCGGGACGCGGTTTGTAGAGGCTGTGCATCTGACCGAGTACGCGATAGCAGGTATCGAGATCGTGAACAATAACGCGGAAGGCGTAAATATCCATGATCGAGTGAAAACGCTGCTCTTTCAGCACCATTTTGCAGTAGATGGAGTAAAGATGCTTTTCCCGCCCGCTAACGCGGCAGGGAATACCCGCTTCCTGTAAACGCCCTTCGATTTCCGAGAGGATTTTTTGGATCATCTCTTTGCGGTTGCCGCGCGCGGCTTTTACCACTTCTTTGATCACGCGATAGCGGTTCGGGTAGAGCGCCTCAAAGCCCAGCTCTTCCAGCTCGGTTTTGATGTGATGGATACCTAAACGGTGCGCCAGCGGACTGTAGATTTCAAGGGTTTCACGGGCGATGCGGCGACGCTTGTCCGGGCGAAGAGAGCCCAGCGTGCGCATGTTGTGGGTGCGGTCGGCAAGCTTGATAAGGATGACGCGGATATCCTGCACCATCGCCATAATCATCTTGCGAAAGTTTTCCGCCTGCGCCTCTTTTTTATCCTGGAATTTGAGCTTATCCAGCTTGGAGACACCCTCCACCAGCTCGGCAACGCTTTTGCCAAAGAGCTGCTCCATATCCTGGTAGGTGGCGGGGGTATCTTCAATCACGTCATGCAGCAGCGCGGCCATCAGTGTTTCGTAGTCGAGTTTCATCTCGGCCAGAATACAGGCCACCGCTACCGGGTGCGTGATATAAGGTTCACCGCTTGAACGTGTCTGACCCTCGTGAGCGTCACGTGCAACGAGATACGCCTGCCTGAGACGTTTGATCTGGTCTTCAGGCAGATAGTTTTGAATCAGCTGATTCAGGCTTTCAAACAGATACAAGGGTGACCTGCAGGTTAATTAACGACGACCTTCAGCAATGGCGGTAACAGCCTGCAGTTCTGCGGCTTCCTGCTCTTGCTGCTCCTGGCGCTCACGTACATCAAGGATCTGGTTGTTAATCAGACCTTCTTCGATTTCGCGCAGCGCGATAACGGTGGTTTTATCGTTTTCTTCCGGTACTAACGGATCTTTACCGCCAACCTGCATCTGACGAGCGCGACGCGCGGCGACCAGCACCAGGTCAAAACGGTTACCAACTTTCTCTACAGCGTCCTGAACAGTTACGCGTGCCATAATTAAAATGCTCCACAGGTGAAGAAATGACTGGGCATGATACTGAAACCAGGCTCAGTCTGCCAATAGTTTGCTGATTAAAGCGTCATGTCGCTGTTTTTGGCGGCTCATGCGCAGACGTTCAGCGCGAATAATGGTTTTCAGATCGCCCAGGGCGGTATCGAAATCATCATTCACAATCAGGTAATCATACTCGGCGTAATGGCTCATTTCGGCAACCGCCTGGGCCATACGTTTTGCGATCACCTCTTCGCTATCCTGGCCGCGGCCACGCAGGCGGCGATCCAGCTCCAGCTTCGACGGCGGCAGAATAAAGATGCTGCGCGCCTGCGGCATGCGGGTACGAATTTGCTGCGCGCCCTGCCAGTCGATATCAAGAAACACATCGACGCCCGTTGAGAGCACTTGCTCAATCGTCGCGCGCGAAGTGCCGTAATAGTTGCCGAACACTTCGGCATGCTCAAGAAACGCATCCTTGCTAATCATCGCTTTAAACTCATCGTGATTAACGAAGAAGTAGTGTTCGCCGTGTACTTCACCCGGGCGCGGCGCGCGCGTGGTGTGCGAAACAGAAACTTGCGTGTCGTATAACGGTTGGGTTTTCAGCAAAGCCTGGATGAGGCTTGATTTACCCGCGCCGCTGGGGGCGGAAACAATATAGAGCGTGCCTTGAGCCATGAGAGTCTTTTGTATGTGAATGCGATAGGAACTTACATACGTGCCTATTATACACATCGCCGCTACGTGACGTAGCTTTTGTCACCCGTTTTCCCATCAATGATTCGATTTTGCGTACTGCTTTCCTGATTTTTATGCACGTTTTCATTGCTATGTACGTTTCCCGGAAGCCCGCTCGCATCCTGCCTTTTTCCCACTCGAAAGCGCTCAAACGCAGCGTTATAACCACTCCGCAATCACAAGGGAGAAGGCATGATGTGGAGATGTGTTGGGGTTACCATTTTTCTACTGCTATGGAGTGCGTTTAGCCTGGCGGCTTGTCCGGTCTGGTCACCATCACGGGCGCAGGATGAGGTACAGCGCCTGAAACAGCAGCTCAGCAGATGGAACGAAGATTACTGGTCAAGAGGCGCAAGCGAGGTGAGCGATGATGTTTACGATCGGATGAGCGCGCGCCTGGCGAACTGGCAGCACTGTTTCAACATGACATCCGCAGACCTTGCGCCAGCTTTGTCGGGCGGCAATCATGCTCATCCGGTTGCCCATACCGGGGTGCGTAAGCTGGCCGATAAATGGGCCCTGCAGCAGTGGATGCGCGGAAAGCAGGATCTTTGGGTGCAGCCAAAAGTGGATGGCGTTGCCGTCACGCTGGTCTATCGCAACGGCAGGCTGGCACAGGCGATCAGCCGGGGTAATGGCCTTGCGGGCGAGGAGTGGACAGCAAAGGCGCAGGCCATTCCCGCGATCCCAAAAACCGTTACCGGTGCATTGGCGGATAGCGTCCTGCAGGGTGAGCTCTATTTACGCCGCAAGGGACATATCCAAAAACAGGCCGGTGGGCTTAATGCCAGGGCAAAAGTCGCCGGCGCGATGATGCGGCACGACAACCCGGAGCTGCTTAATGAGCTTGCTTTTTTTGTCTGGGCCTGGCCCGATGGCCCTGCCACCTTGGCGCAGCGGTTGGTGGTACTGAAAAAGGCGGGCTTTGAAGAGGCGCACTACTACAGCGCACCGGTCAACAGCGTGCAGGACGTTGAGCGTCTTCGTCAGCACTGGTTCACTTCGCCGCTGCCCTTCGTCACGGATGGCGTGGTGGTACGCACAAGTGCGGAGCCTGCGGGCAAAGCGTGGTTACCCGGTCAAAGTGACTGGGTAGTAGCCTGGAAGTATGAACCGGTAGAAGAGGTGGCAGCGGTACAGGATATTCAATTTGCAATCGGGCGGACCGGGAAAATCTCCGTTGTCGCGCTGCTGGAGCCAGTAAAACTTGATGATAAGCGCGTGCAGCGCGTGAATATTGGGTCGGTTCAGCGCTGGCAGGCGTTAGATATCGCACCGGGCGATCATATTGCCGTCACCCTTGCCGGGCAGGGGATCCCTCGCGTGGAGCGCGTGGTCTGGCGTAACCTTGTTCGAAAGCCGCCCACACCGCCGGAAGCTCGTTTTACACCGCTGAGCTGCTTTTATACCACGCCGGATTGTCAGCAACAGTTTATTGCCCGCCTCTCCTGGCTCAGTTCGGACAAGGCGCTCGACATCACCGGATTGAGTGAAAGCGGCTGGCGGACTCTGCATCAGGCGCACCATTTTGAGCATCTATTCTCCTGGCTTACGCTAACAAAAGAGCAGTTGCAGACCACACCCGGAATGTCGCCCACGCGCGGCCTGCAACTCTGGCATCGTTTTTCCTTAACGCGTGAGAGGCCATTAAGCCGCTGGCTTCATGCGCTCGGTGCGCCGCTGCCGCAATCGGCGATCAATGCGGCGGGCGATATCTCATGGCGGCAGATGCGCAGCCGGGATGAACTGGCCTGGCAACAGCTGCCCGCCATCGGTACACAAAAAGCACGGCAGGTTGTTGCTTTTATCCGTGCGCCGGTAATTGAGCAGTTGACGTCCTGGCTTGCGAAGCAGGGCGTAAAGGCTTTTCAGTGAACATTATGCCTGTAATGAAACACCGGCAGGCCCAGCTTCCAGCGTATCGCCAGCAGGCGGCTGGTAAAGCCAAACAGCAGGGTGGTAATCACCACGATGTCATGATTGGTGACGACATGGCTTAGCGCGATATAGAACACGGCGGCAGCAAACGCGATCCCGGCATAGAGTTCTTTCTGAAACACAAGAGGGATGCGCTTACAGAACATATCGCGCAGCACGCCGCCAAAAACGCCGGTGATGACAGCCGCAATCACGGCAATGATGGGGCCTTCGCCCATATCGAGGGCAATTTGCGCCCCGATAATGGAAAATACCACCAGGCCGAGTGCGTCCAGCACCAGAAACAGGCGGCGCAGGTGTGGCATCACCGGGGCAACGATTGTCGTCAGCACCGCGGCAACAGCAACGATGAGCACATACTCCGGGTGCTTCACCCAGCCAAGCGGATAGTGGCCAAGCAGGATATCGCGCACCGAGCCGCCGCCGAGCGCGGTCGCAGTGGCAATAATAATGACGCCAAAGGTGTCCATTCGACGCCGCCCGGCGGCCAGCGCGCCGGTCATGGCTTCGGCAGTGATGCCGATCAGATAGAGAATGTGTAACAGCATGCCGCCCCCTTAAAATTCAGTGTGGGCAGGGTAATGACTAAGCACGAATGGGGCGATTGAAATATTCTAAGGAGAGGCATTTCGGATTAGCTGAAATAATGGCGGTAGCGGCGGATATTTTCTGTTATCCATCTGATTTTGATTGGATTAGCGCTAAACTTAGTGGGATGGTTACCGGGATTTTAAAGTGGCTACCTATAAATAATATGTAGGTGGAAGAATGCAATGCCAAAGCAGCCCGGGCGGGTTTATTAATGAGATGGGATGGTTTTTTGATATTCTCAATCTACACTGGCTGGCACAGAAAACTTAAGTCGTTCAACGGCAGTACAGGCTCACACAATCACCAACATCAAAAGGTGTGCAATGCTCTTGTTATGCCCCATACACAATAAAGCTGCGAACTATTGTTTATCTAAAAAGATCAAAGAGATACTGCATCAAAACAAGCCGTTATCAGATTATGCGTTTTGCCGACTGACTGTGCATAAATGGAATAATGGAGTTGAAACCGGTTCTCCTCATTACTTTCTTGAAAAAGAAGATGTGCAGGCGTTAGAACTTCCGTTCACTACGGTTATCCATCTGAACGACAGAGACATAGAAAAAAAATCGCTAAACGACCGCTTTGTCATTCTGAAAATGCGGCGGCTTTTATCGACCGTTTGCTCGGAGTGTATTGCACCGTTGGAAGCATTAGATCTGTGGGATGATTAAAACTCAGCAGCCGGAGAAATAGAGGATTGTAATGAGAATAAAGAAAACGACCTCTGCCATCGCTTTCATGATGATATTGAGCTCGGCTAATGCTGTGGCTGATATGCGCCCGCATTCACTGTGGGATTTTATTAGTACCATGCGTAAATCCTTAGCGGATACCAATGTTGCTACGCTTAACCGCTTACCCGTGACGTTTTGGCTCAAGGATCAGAACGAGTACATCAATTTTTACGGTGCTGAGAATGTCGCATTTTCTGCGGCGGGAAGGGCAACCGGTATTGAATTAAGGCTGAGCAGAGATCCGCATGAAAAAACGGTGATGTTTATGTTTCACTGGCGGGGTGAGTGCCTGACCCGGAGTGAAATCAAAAAGCATTATCCGATGCTCACGATTACTGACACTCCACGAGGCCATTCATTAGATGAAGTGACCAGTTACACGACGCCTGCCGGTGCGTCTGGCGAGAGCGTGACGTTCAGCTTTACCGCTAAAATGCCAGATTGCCTGAGTGATGTGATTATCAGCCGGGAGGGTTGACGGCGTGCAAGCTTGCCAGCCATGTCGGAGGTACACTAGCCTTACCGCCACGCTACGTGCATCGGCGTCCATTCGGCGCAAAATAACCAATATTCCCACCCCTATAATTAGTTGCCTCTTTAATTAAAATATTATTCTTTCTTACCAAATCCTTTAAATCAGGCGGTATTGCAAAGGCGAAACTCTTTCTTTACTAACGTACCAGCACGTTATTATTTGTGTCTTTCATGAAATATGCTGTACTTACTCTCATTTCATTCCTACCTTCAATGCCGAATTTTCTTGAAATAGGAATCATCTGTATATAAAAGATAATGACAGTATGTTTCTATATCAATTATTGGTATATTCAGCAGCGAGCGCGCATCAATTATGTACAATCATAATAGCCGCTTCGTTATCTGACATTACCTGTTTGAACTGGCTGCGAATGGCGTGTGCGACACGAGCGTACCTGCGTCTGCGGTAGCCATAGCCTTGTTATAAAATTTCATAAAACTTGCGACGTGTCTTAACTGAAACTGCAAAGTGTTCTGGCAGATGCCTGCGGCGTTTTCAGTACCCTGAAAATAGTGGGTTATTTGCTGATGTGTTGTGATTTATAGAGCATCGCTGATTGGATCTGTGGTTCTGATTTGCGATTCGATCTCCACTAATGCGCACTGGGTGGGCCGCTCCGTAAAGGTAAATTCAAAAAAAAATTAATACATTATAAACTGCATACTTATCTGGTTTCCCAGAAGGGGGCCAGAAGTTCAGCATCCGTTCCCCTTTGGCATTAGCGACATTTTTTTCAGAAAGCAGAGTAGGTTTCCTAATTGGACGGAACAGGAAAAAGTGTTAATTTTGAAAAAGTCACAATAAGATGACCTCAGTGAGGCCACGATCAAGTTACACAGAAAAACATATCAACATTATTAGAATAAATTAATTGCTTGGCTATAAATGGCAATAAAATCAGGAAAATCATATCTATTAAAAGGTGTAATCACACCTGATTTATTGAATAAGCATCTTTTTGAAATACACAGGCGTAAAAATAATACATAATAATAAAAACATACTTCCCTGAATATTATCTTTCATAACGCATGCTTAATGTTATTTAGAGGGATAAAGGATCCTTTATCCACACAAAGTGACGTTTCTTTAGTCTTGTCTTATTAGAATTTTTATTCTCTTCGATGGGTACATTCATTTTGCTAGTGATGGCACAACTCTAAAATACCCTCTCCTGTGTCGACGTTGAACTCCTGGATGATCGGCTGACTTGTCGTGTTGGGCGCAAAAATCGGCGGCCCGATTGGGGACTATACTAGAATGGTTATTGCCGTACTTCCGGCGGCGGATAATGAGAATGGTATATCAAGTGGGAAAGCTAACCCCACGCTTCGCCGCGTTATGAGTGATGTGACTCTCTTGTATCGAAAAAGAGAAAGCAAAGGATCAGGCTATACTGATGGTTTTATAAGGAGATAAAAATGAAAACTTTGCGAAGGCTAATTTGCAGTCTCCTCGCAGGGCTGGCACTCTTTTCTGTTGTAATACCCGGTCACGGAAGCATGAATATGAAACAAGCAGCGCCGGAAGTTTATTTTAGCGGCACGCAATTACAGCTCGCTCAGGCAATTGCTGAGCATAATTTGTCTGAAGTAAAAGTCTTGTTAAAAAGCACTGATTTAAATAAACCCGGCCGTCAGAGCATGACTATGCTGATGTACGCGCTATTGGAGGCGACAAACGGCGATGGCCGCTCTCTGTCTATCGTGACGGAGCTGGTCAAAGCGGGCGCGGATCCGCTACAGGATATTCCTGATTTTGGCAGCCCGGCAGCCGTGATGGCGAGCTCAAACAACCCTGCTTATCTCAAAGCGTTGATTGACGGTGGCCTCAGCCCCAACGCCATGACCAATTACCAGCCGTTGATTTTTAACTCCGCCTCTGACAATTCGTTTGCCGTTCTGAAGTATTTATTGTTAGCGGGTGCCGATGTCAATAAAACAGACAGCGCCGGTAAAACGGTATTGATGTCCGCCCTGGCTGGCATGGAACTGGACCAGGTTGAGTATTTGCTGAACCATGGTGCTAACCCCAATATTGAAAACCAGAATGGCTTAAATTTTGGGAAGATGCTCTCAGATGTTATCGATCGCGAAAAAGAGAGCGATAAAAGAACCGTCGATAAATTAGAAGAGATTCGTAAGCTTGCCATCCGCAAAGGCTTGCACTGGCCGCCCGCTAAAGAGTGAATGGTGCTTCACAATACTTATCGCTCCTCTCCGAGGCGATAATTCCATCTGTACTTTATTACCTTTACTAGTGCAGGCGTTTTTTTATTCTGTTATAAAAAGAAGTTGTTACGGGGTGCATCTGAAATAAAGTATCGCCTTTATTTTTCTTCGGGATAAAAACTTAAATATTCTGTTAAGAACACGCAATCCATAGCAGGAAATTTATATGGCGACAGTAAATGCTATCGGCAAATTGCAATATGCGCCGGCATCGAAAGGCAACGTAAAAGCGGAAAGCGCCAACCCCTTAAAAAGAAAAGCTGGTGATGCGAGTGGGGCGATATTGTTCATACCGGGCTGGATATGATAGGGGCGGTACCGGTGTTGGGCGTCGTGGCCGATGGTGCGAACGCTGCTATTTATGCCGCCGAAGGGGACTACGGCAACGCTGCGGCGAACTTTGTACCAGGGGGGACGCGGCCTTCAAAGCCGGTAAGATGGCGGTCAAAGTGGGCAAAGTGTTAGAGGCGGCGAGCGCGACAAAAGGGCTGGTAAAAGAGACCGCAAAGCTCGCTGAGAAATCGGCCGTGCAAGTTGAAAAAGCTGCCCTGAAAGCCGCCAAAGAAGGTGCGGAAGATGCCGTAAAAGCGAAAAAAGCGGGCAGTGAAAAGGGCGGCAGCGATAAAGGCAAAGCCAAAAAAGAGACCGAGTCGTGCAAGATCCCCAATACCGCAGATGTAACGCCGCTCGTCGGGAGCCCGGTTAATGCTACTCTCGGCATTAAAATTCTTTTCGGGGAGAAAGATAACGACTTTTTCTTCCCGGCCTCCGTACCGCTGAACTGGCAGCGCTATTACTTTTCTGACGAAATCGGCAACGGCTGGCTCGGTCAGAGGGGGGTTACCGCTCTCGCTGGAGGTTCGCGCGCAGGATGACGTGCTATTGTTTATCGACGAGCAGGGGCGCGAAATCGAATACCTGTGGCCGGAGCCCCTCGCGGGCGAGATAAACCTGTATCAGTATGCGCCGAACCCGCTGGTGTGGGCGGATCCGTGAGGGTTGGCGCCGTGCATCTATTTTAACAAAACACATAAAGACTCATTACCGAAACCAAAAGTAATGGGACCTAACGGCGGCCGACTACAGTCGCATCTCGGGCTTCAGCAAGAATGGGCGATTAATAACCTATCTCAGTATGGTTATAATCCTAAGCTTGCACCTACTGTAACGATCGAAACAGGTAAGGGATTGCCTCATATAATAATATCCAACGCACAAAATGCCAGACGCAATCTACGAGTTGCGCAAGGTAAAGGGAAATGGTCATTATCGTTACAAGATGAGTTAAATAATATAGTCACCGATTTTCGGGATGCAGGTTTTAAAGATGAAGTCATTCAAAGTGTTCTAGATCAGCAATATAGAATGCTTGATAAACTTAATGTTCCGTATGCTAAGGTGGAGTTATTATGAATAACGATTTTTTTAAGCTTAATAAGATTTTCAGATTAGATACATATGCGGAAGCGTCTAAACAAAATGAGATTGATGCTTTAAAAGATCATTTTAAAAATTTAAATATTCCGGATGAATACTTGCATTTCATTAATCAAATATCTTAAGCCGAAATTTTAGTGTTGGATGAGGTTTATCTGCGTATTTGGGGGGCTAAGGGTTGCCTAGAAATTAACAAAGAGCATCACGTTCAAAAGTATATTCCTGAATCCTTGGCAATAGGTGATGATGAAGGAGGCCAGATTATATTTTATGCTAAAGGAAGTAATGGATATGGTCTCTACAAAGTTGGTTTTGGAAATTTGGATATAAACGATGCAGAGTTTATATCTCCTTCTTTGCGTAGTCTCTTAATTGATGGTGTTGGAGCTGAAGTTTTAGTTTAACAGCTATATTTTTTACCATGGCGCGGGTCGACAGCGCCTTCGACGACTGCGAAATCTACTGGTACCACCCCGAACTGAACGGCCTGCCGGAGCGGGTGACGGACGCTGATGGCCAGACCGTCTGGCGCGGGCAGTTCAGCACCTGGGGCAAAACGGAGCGCGAACTCAGCGTACCGCAGTGGCAGGTGCCGCAGAACCTGCGCTTCCAGGGGCAATATCTCGACCGCGACAAATTTGTCGGGAACACATTTGAATACGCGTAGCGTACCCCGGAAGGGCGAGCCACAGGGATGTGGCGAGTATTGCGGGCTGCACTACAACCTGTTCCGCTACTACGACCTGGTCGCCGGGCGTTACACGCCGATGGACCCGATTGGGTTGCTTGGTGGGATTAATACTTATGGTTATGTGCCGGACCCATTAGCAAGGATCGATCCGCTTGGCCTGTGTTTTAGTAAGCGCTTGGGGGATTTTGGCGAATCCCATGCGAAATCTCAGCTCGAAGCCTCAGGCAATTATGCAGATGTTTTTTCGGTGCAAAATAAATCTAATAATGGCATTGATTTAGTCGGTTTGAGGCATGACGGGAAATATGATTTCTTTGAAGTAAAAACAAATACAACTGGGTCGGTCGGAAAATTAAGCGATCGGCAGCTAAGTTCAAAAGATTTCATTAAAACTGTTCTTGGAACAGATGTCCGGAAGGGAGGCTATGACCTTAACGGGTACAGGGTAAATGATATGTTGGATAATATAGGCGACACTTACGTTGCTGACGTCTTCGTTGGAAGGGCCGCTAATGGGCGCTGGTTTGTTTCAAAATATTTGATGAGCATTTGGGAGTAACGGAGTCGATAAATGAAGAAATTAATTAAAGAAATTGACGGTATTGTTAATTACGTCACTAAGGAGGAGAGGCAGTATTATGAAGAGCTTAACGAGAGACTGGCTCTTTATTTGGAGGGAGAAACAGATCTTTCTTATAAGTATTTTGTAAATGAAAAAGTAGGCTATCGTGTTGTTCAAGAGGACATAGCTTCTGCGCTTTCAAGGAAGTTTGATGAGTTCGCTATATATGCGAGGGATTTCTACGCCAATAAAGACGAAGATAGCTTCAACAAGTTAATTAATATTTATTATGTTCAGCTACTCGCAGTAACATCAGCTCTGTTTATGAAAAAGAGATTGCCCGCGTATCTGGATTCCAACATTAGTTCTTTAGGCTTACTATCTTTTACTTTTTTCACAAAAGAAGATCAGCTTAATGTTATGGAATACCTTGACTTTTTCCTTGAAAATAAAGCAAGTGAGGCTAAAAGCAAAGGCAATCCGAATCTGGCTCGCTGTGAAGCAGGACATAGCATTCTCCCGTTATTTGTTATAATTGGTAATGATTTTTTTGGGGTGGAAGAGCATGTTACTTCTTTTGAGGGGCTAGTGGATGGTAGCAGCGTACCACTTAATATAGACCCCAAAAAAAACCTCAATGAGGTTTACAGTTTCGCTTACAATAATTTCTTGAGCGACGACACTCAAACTGTAAAGGAAGTTTTTTTAGCCATGGGGGATTTCCATATTAATAACTGCCGTAAAGATTCTAAAAAGTTCTATATTTTTGATGCTACTGAGTGGCAGTTTTTACCGAGTGAGATTTTATGTTTATTAAAAATAAGAGTGAATGCTGGGAAAGATATTAGCTTTATCTCTCATCCTGTTATTGATATGTTTAAGCCGTTTATCAAAAGTAATGATATTGAATTGAGTAGCGAAAATATGAAATTTAGGGAGTCAATCTATAATAATCTTTCCAATTAAGACTGATGTTATTTACAGTTAAATTTAGTACCGCTTTAACTGTAACTGGCATATGTTCACTAACATCTCTAAATCTTGCCGCCTGTGAATCAGTGATACATCCCACACGCTGGCGGCCTACGGGCGCGACCACCTGCACCGAGAAACCTCCCGCAGCCAGGGCGTGCTCTCGCAGGAGACCCGTTACGACACCGCGGGGCGCATCACCCAGCGTACGGTGCTGGACGCCCGCCGGGAGCTGGTTTTCGAGCGCCGCTACCGCCGGGACCGCACCGACCAGAGAGTTCAGCAGATACACACCGATACCACGCCGACAACGCCGGGTGAAAAATACAGCCAGTACCTGTGGGGCTACGACGCGGCGGGCCAGGTCACAAAGGTCGTCGAACCGCAGAAGGAAGAACGCTTCTTCTGGGATGCGGCGGGCAACCGCACCGAAGAGCACCGTAACCCGGTGTGGCACAACCTGCTGCTGCGCCCCGACGGGCTGAAGCTCGATTACGACGGGTTCGGGGGGCTTGTGCGCCGTCAGGATAAAAGCGGCGTGGTGCAGCATTTCACGTATGAAGATGAACAGCGGTTAAAAGAGATTCGCTTTGAGGGGAACAGCGAGTTCCGCAGAGTGGAATACCGGTACGACCCGCTGGGGCGCAGAACTCACAAGATTCTGTGGCGCTACGGTGATAAAGACCCGGAAACCATCCGCTTCGACTGGCAGGGACTGCAACTGGCGGGTGAACAGAGCGACCGCGAGCCGGACCACTACGTTCAGTACATCTACACCGAAGGAAGCTACGAGCCGCTGGCGCGCGTCGACAGCGTCTTCGACGACTGCGAAATTTACTGGTACCACACCGAACTTTACGGCCTGCCGGAGCGGGTGACCGACACTGACGGCCAGACCGTCTGGCGCGGACAGTTCAGCACCTGGGGCAAAACGGAGCGCGAACTCAGCGTACCGCAGTGGCAGGTGCCGCAGAACCTGCGCTTCCAGGGGCAATATCTCGACCGCGACAAATTTGTCGGGAACACATTTGAATACGCGTAGCGTACCCCGAAGGGGCGAGCCACAGGGATGTGGCGAGTATTGCGGGCTGCACTACAACCTGTTCCGCTACTACGACCCGGTCGCCGGACGTTACACGAAGATGGACCCGATAGGGTTAGCGGGCGGTATGAATACGTATGCTTATACATCCAATCCTCTAGTCTATATTGATCCTTTAGGCTGGTGTTCCACTAAACTTGGAAAAAATATGGGAGCACGGCCAAGGGATGGAATGGCGAACCATCACTTAATTCCTGAAGAATTAATTAAGGATCCTAGGTATAAGGTTATATTTGATAGGTTGAAGAAAATAGGTTGGGATGGAGATGGCGCTTCGAATGGTATCTTCCTTCCGGGTAGTGAAGATCTTGCCAAAACGATAGATATGCCGGGTCATTGGTCTAATCATCGGGAATACACTGGTGAGGTTCGTAAGAAACTTGAGAATGTGCTGCGTAAGGAAAGCAAACTTAGTGATACGCAGCTTGCTTTGCATGTCAAAGATATACAGGATTGGGCCCGTGAAGGTTTAAAAAAGGGCATATTTAATATAGGTTTCAATAATGGGCGATTACTATGACATTAGACAGTTGCAAGTTTTTTGTAATCAATTTTAAGCCAGGTGGGGAAGGATTTCCTCACTACATTGACAAAGAATATACACCAGAGTTGCCAACGTTTAATATTCATACTGCGTTGCCTGAACTAACGGTTTTTTGTGATCATTATACATTAAGAACGACCGTGGATAATTTGGCGGGAGACTATTACCCGTTAGATGATCTAGCTTCAGATGAAATGTTATCTTTATGCTCAGCGTTGAGTGTTGATTATTTTAATGTGCCTTTAAGTATTGAGCTTAGCGACGGGAGGGAGGTATCTAAGCATTATAATTTATTTTATTTGAAGAAATACTTATCTATAATTGATAAAGATAAATCTGAGTACGAAATAGATGATTTCATTACTGATGATGAAACGGTTTATTGTAGCAAAATAAATAGATTTATTATTAAGGAGAATTTGTGTGATCATTTATTCTTCTGTACTGACATTGGTAAGCCCGTATGTTCCTCAGATTTTAAAGAGCGATTCACAAAGCAGGGACTTGTTGGTATAGATTTTATGGCGATTGATAATAATTATAAATATGATGAATGGGACAATTAATATTATTAAAAAATAGCTTGAGCTAAGCTATTTATGGAAATAGCAAATATTCGAATTATAGCTGCTATTTCGTGAGGGCTGACCGCCCGGGAAACCGCTGACCACCGCACCGAGTATCGTCACGACACGCTGTCGCTGGAAATCCGCCGGGCCACCCGCGCCGGGTGGCGCAATGCGCTGCTGGAAGAGGGGGAGCCTGAATGGGATGCCGTGCTCATCTTCACCCGCAATGCGGCGGGCGAGCTGGTGAGCGAGGAGAACCACGGCGGGACGTTTGAGTACGAGTACGACGCGCTCGGCAACCTCAGCAGCACGCGGTACCCGGGCGGGCGCGAGCTGGCGGCGCTGCGCTACGGCACCGGGCACCTGCTGGAGATGCAGCTGCGCCACGGCGGGGCGACGCACACGCTGGCGGCCTATGGCCGAGACCGCCTGCACCGGGAAATCTCCCGCAGCCAGGGCGTGCTCTCGCAGGAGACCCGTTACGACACCGCGGGGCGCATCACCCAGCGTACGGTGCTGGACGCGCGCCGGGAGCTGGTGTTTGAACGCCGCTATCGCCGGGATCGCACTGACCAGATAGTCCAGCAGATACAAACCGATACCACGCCGGCAACGCCGGGTGGAAAATACAGCCAGTACCTGTGGGGCTACGACGCTGCGGGGCAGGTTACCAAAGCCGTCGAACCGCAGAAAGAAGAACGCTTCTTCTGGGACCCGGCAGGCAACCGCACCGAAGAGCACCGCAACCCGGTGTGGCACAACCTGCTGCTGCGCCCGGCGGGCTGAAGCTCGATTACGACGGGTTCGGGGGGCTTGTGCGCCGTCAGGATAAAAGCGGCATGGTGCAGCATTTCACGTATGAAGATGAACAGCGGTTAAAAGAGATTCGCTTTGAGGGGAACAGCGAGTTCCGCAGAGTGGAATACCGGTACGACCCGCTGGGGCGCAGAACTCACAAGATTCTGTGGCGCTATAACGACCCGCAGCCGGAAACCATCCGCTTTGACTGGCAGGGACTGCAACTGGCGGGTGAACAGAGCGACCGCGAGCCGGACCACTACGTTCAGTACGTCTACACCGAAGGCAGCTACGAGCCGCTGGCCTGCATCGACAGCGTCTTCGACGACTGCGAGATTTACTGGTACCACACCGAACTGAACGGCCTGCCGGAACGGGTGACGGACGCTGACGGCCAGACCGTCTGGCGCGGACAGTTCAGCACCTGGGGAAAAACGGAGCGCGAACTCAGCGTGCCGCAGTGGCAGGTGCCGCAGAACTTACGCTTCCAGGGGCAATATCTCGACCGCGACAAATTTGTCGGGAACACATTTGAATACGCGTAGCGTACCCCGGAAGGGCGAGCCACAGGGATGTGGCGAGTATTGCGGGCTGTACTACAACCTGTTCCGCTATTACGACCCGGTCGCCGGGCGTTACACGCAGATGGACCCGATTGGGTTAGCGGGCGGTATTAACACGTATTCTTACGTAGGTGATCCGCTGGTGTGGGTGGATCCGTTGGGATTGGCAGGATGCTCTACAACCCTTGGTAAAAATATGATGCAAAAAATGGGTCTGTCTCGTTCTACTTCATGGAAGGGCTATCAGGCGCATCATATAATTCCAAAAGAGCTGGCTAATCATCCAGCATTAAAAAAGATAAATTATTATATAGATGACGCTGGCAATGGGATTTTCTTGCGTAAAGCAGACGATGCTTCAAGTGCTATGTCTAGACATCAAGGCAACCATCATGGTTATACCGATGCCATTAGCGATGCTCTCAATAGAATTGACTTAAATCAGTCGAAAAAAGCAATCGCGCAGCAAGTAAATGATATCCAAAGTACAGCTAGAAAAGCGATGGAAAGCGGGACACCTATACGCTCTAAAGACATGTATAACAGAGACATTTTTGGACCAGATACAGAGAAGCTCGGTAGGGAGCGCGTCTATAATTTGTGGACTAATATATTGAGGTGAATATGCAAGTTGATGTTGCCATTTACATGGAACCTATGTTGTTTTCCCGCAATCCTGAATTTCTTGCTGGAAGCGGTGGAGATGTATTAAACTCAGAATATATTAATGATGAGAAGTTGGCTTTGCATCTTCTTTTTGATCAAGATCTACCTAAAGAATATATAGTATGGAGTGACTTCTTTGCCGAAATCACTTCTGAATTACTCTTAAATGCGCTTTATAAAGAATCACAGGACGCTATTAAATATCAAATGATGATTTCAAAAGGAGATGCTTTGAAAGAAAACATCAGAAAACGGAAAGCATATCTTTTAAAGAAAAAAATGGGTCTTGCGGAAAATAAAAGGTATGAGGATTTTATTAGTGAGGTTAGTGACGAGGCTATATATATGTTGAGTATGATTGCCACTCAACGATATATTAATGGAGTTATATTAGGATCGCCTCTTGAAAAACTTTATGAGATATTTAAAACTGGATGTATACCGTGTGGTGTGAAAAAAAACAAGGATATTGTAGTATTTAATCCCGCTGTTTTGAAGTAATGCTAATTTTGATTTATTAAATGCATGGCCTTACCTAAGGCAATGCATTTTTATGCTGTTAACTCTGTAGGTTTATGTTTTCAAGAGGAGTTCTTTAATTGGAAATATTAAATCCACATTTGTAAAAAAATCATCTCACCGCGCGAGAAACCGCCGACCACCGCACCGAGTACCGTCACGACACGCTGTCGCTGGAAATTCGCCGCGCCACCCGCGCCGAATGGCGCACCGCGCTGCTGGAAGAGCGCGAACCCGAGTGGGACGCCGTGCTCATCTTCACCCGCAATGCGGCGGGCGAGCTGGTGAGCAAGGAGAACCACAGCGGGACGTTTGAGTACGAGTACGACGCGCTCGGCAACCTCAGCAGCACGCGGTACCCGGGCGGGCGCGAGCTGGCGGCGCTGCGCTACGGCACCGGGCACCTGCTGGAGATGCAGCTGCGCCACGGCGGGGCGACGCACACGCTGGCGGCCTATGGCCGAGACCGCCTGCACCGGGAAATCTCCCGCAGCCAGGGCGTGCTCTCGCAGGAGACCCGTTACGACACCGCGGGGCGCATCACCCAGCGTACGGTGCTGGACGCGCGCCGGGAGCAGGTGTTTGAACGCCGCTACCGCCGGGACCGCACCGACCAGAGAGTTCAGCAGATACACACCGATACCACGCCGGCAACGCCGGGTGGAAAATACAGCCAGTACCTGTGGGGCTACGACGCCGCGGGCCAGGTCACAAAGGTCGTCGAACCGCAGAAGGAAGAACGCTTCTTATGGGATGCGGCGGGCAACCGCACCGAAGAGCACCGCAACCCGGTGTGGCACAACCTGCTGCTGCGCCTCGACGGGCTGAAGCTCGATTACGACGGGTTCGGGCGGCTTGTGCGCCGTCAGGATAAAAGCGGCGTGGTGCAGCATTTCACGTATGACGATGAACAGCGGGTAAAAGAGATTCGCTTTGAGGGGAACAGCGAGTTCCGCAGAGTGGAATACCGGTACGACCCGTTGGGGCGCAGAACTCACAAGATTCTGTGGCGCTACGGTGAGAAAGACCCGGAAACCATCCGCTTCGACTGGCAGGGGTTACAGCTGGCAGGTGAACAGAGCGACCGTGAGCCGGACCACCACGTCCAGTACGTCTACACCGAAGGCAGCTACGAGCCGCTGGCCCGCATCGACAGCGTCTTCGACGACTGCGAGGTTTACTGGTACCACACCGAACTGAACGGCCTGCCGGAGCGGGTAACGGACGCTGATGGCCAGACCGTCTGGCGCGGGCAGTTCAGCACCTGGGGAAAAACGGAGCGCGAACTCAGCGTGCCGCAGTGGCAGGTGCCGCAGAACCTGCGCTTTCAGGGCCAGTACCTCGACCGCGACAAATTTGTCGGGAACACATTTGAATACGCGTAGCGTACCCCGGAGGGGCGAGCCACAGGGATGTGGCGAGTATTGCGGGCTGCACTACAACCTGTTCCGCTACTACGACCCGGTGGCCGGGCGTTACACGCAGATGGACCCGATAGGGTTAGCGGGCGGGCTGAATACCTACAGCTATGTGGGTGATCCGCTTACGGGGATAGACCCTTTTGGACTTGCGCCATGTCCAGTTAGAGAAGTCAATGGAGCTAAAATATATGGCAAAGGGCAAGTCGATAAAACGCCTGGCCATGATCAATTCTCAGAAGTTATTGCAAATAAACTTGCTATGAGTGGTAAGTTTAAAGAGATTTATTTGAACAGGTCTTATAGCTTTGCGCATGGACATGGTATTTCCGGAAGAAGACCTGACATTATGGCCGTTGATATAAACGGAAAAACACACTCGATAGAACTTGCATCAAAAACAGATATGGGCAAAAAGTTGCCGACATTAACTACTCGGAACCAGACGGCAATGAGTAACCTCCCGCCTTCACAACAGGGCGAAATAATTTTGTTTAAACACCATTATGATGCTTACCATATTAAGTCTGTATTAGATGATTTGATTGAAAGTATATAGGAGTTAGCATGGCTTTCGGTTTCGCTATTTATGGTACACAAGAGATTACACCTTCCAGTGCGCTTAATGAAGGTTTTCGTTTTTTTGAAACTATAAAATCTGATGTAAATGCACAAGGTTACTATGCGGTTCGAAGATATCGAAGCCAAGAGGATATTGATTTTGTAGAGAAAAGTCTGGATGAGCTCAAATATGCGCTAGATAAAGGTGAAGCTAAAGATTTCCGGATTTATCATGAAGGTCTTAAGGGTACCCCCTGGGAAGCGGCTTTCGGATATTCAACAAAAACATTTGGAGGCTTTTTCCATATAAATCTTCAATACAATGGTGATGGTCTTGAAGATTTGTTTTTATTTTTAGATGGGTTTTTTGAAAATAATGCTGCGTCTTATGCAATAGGCTATAAATGTGCCGATGTATATGATGCCTATCATTATGCAATTGGAGAGAATATGGTCAAGCTTTTCCCATGGGAAAATGCGATGGCCTTTAATAAAGAAGTTGATGGTCGATTTCAGGGGCAGGCAAGGTTTAATTCAACAAAATTACGGTTAGTATACCCCGT
This sequence comes from Kosakonia sp. SMBL-WEM22, assembly GCF_014490785.1. Lineage (NCBI taxonomy): Bacteria > Pseudomonadati > Pseudomonadota > Gammaproteobacteria > Enterobacterales > Enterobacteriaceae > Kosakonia > Kosakonia sp. SMBL-WEM22. Next base: position 87,973 of record NZ_CP051488.1, read on the forward strand.
CAATGTCATTAATTCCTCTCATTTAGATATTGTGATTGGCGAATCAACATTGTGCGAAGCCATACAAAAAAATGAATGGGGTATGCTAAAAAAAATTAACAGTGTAAATGAGAGATGGTTTTGGATTGTTCAGGACAATCAATTGGAAAGTATAAATAATGAACTCGGGATGCATGGAGTCTTAATTTCTTGGAAAAAATGTAGTCCCAGAAGAGGTAGCAACAGGTTGCCGTAAGATTCATAATATATATTGAAATACATGAGTTATTCTTATCTTTAAGGCGGGAGAGCCCGCCATTTTCATTAATAAATAACCATAATAAATACTGCTGCAAATTTTTAATTAATGAATCAATAACTTTTTTTCTAATTAAATGATAATGAGCATATGCAGTGCAAGAACCTTGGCAGGCACAACCTGCTGCTGCGCCTCGGCGGGCTGAAGCCGCAGCGCACGGTGCTGGACGCCCGCCGCGAACTGATGTTCGAACGCCGCTATCGCTGGGACCGCACCGACCAGATAGTCCAGCAGGTACACACCGACGCGACGCCGACAACTCACTGAGAAAAATACAGCCAGTACCTGTGGGGCTACGACGCGGCAGGTCAGGTGACGAAGGCCGTAACGGACGCCGACGACCAGGCCGTATGGCGCGGGCAGTTCAGCACCTGGAGCAAAACGGAGCTCGAACTCAGCGAACCGCAGTGGCAGGTACCGCCGAACCTGCGCTTTCAGGGCCAGTACCTTGACCGCGACAAATTTGTCGGGAACACATTTGAATACGCGTAGCGTACCCCGAAGGGGCGAGCCACAGGGATGTGGCGAATAGTAGGGCCTGCACTACAACCTGTTCCGCTATTACGACCCGGTGGCCGGGCGTTACACGCAAATGGACTCGATTGGTTTAGCAGGCGGTATGAATACCTAGAGCTATGCGGGTGATCCGCTGGTGTGGGTGGAGCCGTTGGGATTGTTTGAATGTTCTGTTGCGCCGAAGGGAAGAAAGGTCAATAGAACAATTTATCGCTTTGAAGAGCCACATCGCATAGAAACTACATGGACAACACACCCTGGAAATATTGCAGCTTCTCACCGTTATACAGATACGGGGCTGGGCGGAGTTTATGGGGCTAACTCACGCAAAACTGCTCTTACTGAGGTTAACGCGTGGAATGTAGATTTATCCAAAAGGGTGCTTGTTTCTAAAAAGGTCCAATTGAATAATGTGCTCGATTTGACGAGGGCTGATGTCAGAGATCAGTTGGGGGTGTCTTTAAAAGATATAACTGGAAAAAATTATGATGTAACTCATCAAATTGGAAGCTGGGCAAAAGAGCAAGGTTATGACGGGATTCTAGCGCCTTCGTCACGAAATCCGTCAGGTTCAAATTTAATATCTTTCATGGGGTTTTAATAATGGAAAATCTTGAAGCGGAATATCCTGGTGATGCTAAATGGGAAATTTTCTATAGAGTTTATGAATCTATGTATCAAAGTAGTGAAATAATGGAACTTGCCGTAGAGATTGGAGGGCATAAAGATATTGCTACAGTTATATATGGTTTACTGGGCGCAGAAGAATGCTTTGAGTGGATTCACAAAAAAATCCCTATTCTGGATGGACTAACTCCGCTTGAATGTATAAAAAGCGTTAGCCTTATGAGAAGACTGAAAACAGCATTGATGAGAATGCCATGTTAAAACTATCAATGCGATTTGGCGGAAGGGATTATTAGACCTTCCGCAAGTAAAGCCGGAAAACTGGAGGTGGCAACTAAAGGTGCTAATGACTTACCGCTCGAAGGTAACGGGATCATTCTGGATGCACATTTCTGATTATTGAAATATTGACAAGGTCCGAATATGTCTTTTAATGTAAAAGATCTGAAAAAAATTTCGAAAAAGAACTTCTTGTATATTTAAAAGATAAATCCAAAGAAGTGTCGGGTGTTAAAGTCACAAAAAACAAAATGACATTAAAGACACTACACGCTATTACAACTATTGACATTACTTTCTTAGCTAAGTCGAGGACATCTGCAATGGTATGCCTGGTTCTGGCGATGGGTATTAATGATGTGATTTTACAAATAACCCACCTTATAAATCAAATCTTCCAAATAAAGATTACACGTTATTTGTCAGCGCGTTAGGGGTAAATGACAAACGCCCCATTCTCCCTACTACAAATGATGGTATTAAGAGAGCATGTGAAACCATCTTTTCTATTATAAAGGATGAGTTTTTGATAATGTCTAAAAACCTTATTGAATTAAGTGATAGTTTATTGTTAGAAGTTCAAAAAATCCGCACGTATATTTGTATCACTTTTTGTTAGCATGTTTAGCGATACAGAAAAAATTTAGACGGAGTGGGCTGGAATTATCCCCTTATTGATAAGTTATTGGGATTTCTTAATGAAAAATAATTAAGGCTAGGGTTTAATGCGGATTTTGCAAAATCAAAGTTTAAATTTATATTAATCCCTTGGCTGGCGACTTAATGTCGCCCTTGTTTTTACATGACGCCTAAACTCTTGATTCTAATATTTATTATCAGATGGTGATTTTTATATGTATTTGTCATTGTAAAGGTGTATTTTATTGAAACCGTCGAGCATTATAGATTCGGTCGATGGGAAATAATCAACGGTTTAATATCAGGAAGCTATAATGGAAGATATTTTTAATTTGCTCGATGAATTAATTAGTGCAAGTGGTGAGGAAGCTCGAGGAAGTGGTCCCGCCTCTGAGGATGTCATTGAGCTTTATGAGAAAGAGCTTAAGGTTAAATTCCCTTCCACATATAAGTTCTTTTTAGAGAAATATGGGACGCTTTCATTTAATGGAGAGTCATTTTATGGCATCTCAAAGTTAGGCCTGGCCGCACAATCTGCACCTGATGTCAGGTATGCAACCCTTAAGGCCAGGGAACTTGGCGATATTGATAACAATATGATTTTGATAAAATCCTCTGGTTATGGCCCGCTATTTTCTATTGACGTATCTGTTCAAAGTGATGGCGAGGCAGCAGTAGTGGAAACAAACTTATCATTCAAGAGAGATGGCAGTAAAAAAATCGTGGCTAAGACTTTTGCGGATTTTTTGATGCTTGAAATTAAAGAGTCTTTGGAAGGTTTATAATTCCTTTGAAGAGGTATATGTCGCATTTTATTAGACTGGCAGTACCTCTCATTAACCTCAAAATTTTTTAGTATGCACTTTAATTTTGTTAAAAATGCAGGATGAAAAGGTGCACTTGGTCAAAATAACTAGCTTAAAAGAATTAATAAAGAGTATTCCAGTTTTGATTTGCATGAATTTATTGTTAATACCGAAACTACTTTAAAGTGCTTTTCCGGGCCAGCAATCAGGACCTCCATCTCTGTTGTATATTTGAGCATCTGCCTGAAGATATGCGGGCAGGTGGTGAGCGCCGCCGACCCGGTGGCCGGGCGTTACACGCAGATGGACCCGATTGGTTTAGCAGGCAGTATGAATACCTACAGCTATGCGGGTGATCCGCTGGTGTAGGTGGATCCGTTGGGGTTGGTTGCATGTTATAAGCCACCGTATGAGAATGTTTTTTACAGGACCATGTCAAAAGATGATTTGCTGTTTTACAAAAAACGGGACGGATGCCGGGTACAACCGAAACAATAATATCTCCTACCCGTGAGTTTTCAGAAGACTACGACGGGATATTGGTACCATTCAATCTAAAACCCGGTACGCGAGCACAGTTAGAAGGTATTGGCATTAGAGATAAGTCTGATCTGGCTGCTGTAACCCATCCTGATATGCCAACTCAAGTAAAATCAGAAGCTTGGAGATTGAAAAATGCTCGATTTAAAGGCGAAGATGACCAGATAAAAATTGGTCTTGGTAGGGAAGGGGACGCTGCTTTCAAAATCTTTAACGATGGTATCGATTCTTTTAATGTGTTGAGGAAATAATGAATTCAGAGCAAACGAACTTAGTGCTTTCCGTGGTTAATAATAAGCCGCTTCGAGCTGGAAAAATAACAGATGAAGAGTTTCTAAAACTTTTTCCATGTACTCAGGAAAATGTTGATGATTTTATAGATGACATTTTAAAAAATGCGCATTCTTCTAAAGACCTGAAAGAAGTTGAATACGCTTTATATATTGGCTTTCATTTTGGATTTACAAGCAAGCATGAAGATATTTTGATACATCTTTTGGGGGATGATTTTCATTATAAACATGATGATGTTGTGCGGGCTTTAGTTAAAATAAATGCTAAAAGCGATGATGCAGTAAATGCCCTATATAACTGTGCTTTGTCTGAATATGATTATTTGGCTGATGACAGAGAGGATGATAATTACATGTTGGCATGGAACTGTATATACGCTTTAGCGAGAATAGGTTCAAAATACGCTGTTGAGAAATTAAAGGCATTATCAAGAAACTCCATCCCTGAAATAAAGAGCAAAGCAGTACAGGTTGGAAAATCTTACGGTGTTTTAGTTTAAAAAAATAAATTTCTATTTAAGCCGGTTTTCGGCTTAAATTTTATAAGACCGTTCTTGAGGGAGAAGTGAAATTGCTAAATGTATGCTCCCAGAATCTATACACCCTTTTATCTTTTCGGCAAGGCTGGTTACATCTGAAATGTTAAAAATCCATTTTTTACAATAATCTTCAACAGCTTGATTACGTAATCCTATTTGTATGGTGCGATAGTTTAGTTTATTTAGATATAAGTCCCTTTCTGGGTCCCATTGTATTATTACATCTGATTCTTTTATATCGGTGCGCCAGCTGTCTAAGCTATTATGAAGAGACTCGCCATGACTGCTAAGTACTCCAGTTTTGAGTATTTCACGGAATCCTGTGTGGCTTATATCTATTGCCAGAATTCTTTTTTGTCTTGAGTCTTTTTTTGCCCATCCTGAACGGTACATCATCCATAAAAAAGAAGGCTTAATCCATGTCATTCTGCTCATACTGAATGGTGGAGATACGAAGGTTTTGTTCTCAAGAGCGCTTTCTGCTATTTCATCGGAAAACGCCTGATAAACTCGAATGAAATCATCCGTATAATATGCTCTAATTTCATTTGTTGGAGTTAAAGAGATGGTTTTTTTATTCATGATTTTTCAATTATAGATTGTAGATATCATTATTTATGATAAGCAATATCCAGGGATAATACCATGTCCCACAATGATACTTCGGGCTGTATTCTGGTAAAAATTACGAGTAAACCAGACCCTTAAATATTTTGCTGGCCGCGCGACGCGAACTGGTGTTCGAACGCCGCTTCAGGCGGGACCGTACCGACCAGAGAGTTCAGCAGATACACACCGATACCACGCCGACAACGCCGGGTGAAAAATACAGCCAGTACCTGTGGGCTAAGACGCCGCGGGGCAGGTGACAAAGGCCGTCGAGCCGCAGAAAGAAGAGCGCTTCTTCTGGGACCCAGCGGGCACCCGCACGGAAGAGCAACGTAACCCGGTGTGGCATAACCTGCTCGCAATGGCAGGTGCCGCAGAACCTGCGTTTCCAGGGACAATATCTCGTCCGCGACAAATTTGTTGGGAACAGATTTGAATACGCGTAGGGTACCCGGAGGGGCGAGTTTGATGCCGCACATGTTCTTACGGCAAGTAGAGATGCATATTATCGAGCAGTAAACCAATATTTATATGATGGGTCTTTTGAGTCTGTGATATTTCAAGGTGCAGAGTATGGATAAAATAGATAAAGTACTTGATTTGATTAAGAACGATAAAAGATGTGAGGTGATTCCACCCAAAGGGGATCTGCCATCACTCCCTAATAATAAATTAAAATATCCTGAAGATGTCATTTACTTTTATCAAAAATGTAATGGAGTTAAACTTTTTTGCAACGATAGCTCTCTGATCACATTTACCATTCTTTCTAATGTTGAAATTTTAAATTCAAACATGAAGATTCTAGGTGAATTATGTGAATATGATATCTCTTCCGCATGGTATCTGATAGCAAAAACGGATAACCATGATTATTTATCTTTAGATTTATCTCTTGAGAGAAGTGGCCGTTGTTATGATAGTAATTACGAGGTTCATGGGGTAGCCGGAAGCTGTCCAGTTATAGCACTTAGTTTCTCTGAGTTATTGTCGGAGTTGTATAATACAGGTGGTAAAGATATTTACTGGAAAAAGAAAGTTTATGGAGATGCGTATGATTAAATGAGGTTTGTATAAAGGCAAGATATTATGAGATATCGCATTCAAGGAGGTGCAGTGTATTATCACATTCGCTCGTAATTATTTGCTATTAAATTTTTTATTTTTAGAGTTGATGAGTTCTTCCTGTAATTTATTTGTAATCTATGCGCCAATTGCCTGGGTTTGTTATTTCTTGATAAAAAAGTTTATATTAAATAATTTAATTTCTTAGGCAGCCGCTGGGAATACTACTACGCCCCGCTGTGCAGACGTACTCATAAGATTCTCTGGCGCTACGGTGAGAAAGACCCGGCAACCATCCGCTTCGACTGGCAGGGGGCACAGCTGGCGGGCGAACAGAGCGCGAGCCACAGGGATGCGGCGAGTAGTGCGGCCTGCACTACAACCTGTTCCGCTACCAGGACCCGGTCGCCGGGCGTTATCGCAGATTGACCCGATTGGGCTAGCGGGCGGGATGAATACCTAAAGCTATGTGGGTGATACGCTGGTGTGGGTGGATCCGTTGGGGTTATCAACTAATTCATGCGTGGGAACCAGGCAGTTTCTTTAGGATACAATATTAATAGAGGAATAAATGGTATTTCTCTACCTACAATCGTTGAAGAATCTCTGGCATCGGGTTTACCTTTATATTCTGGCAGACATCTCAAAGAAGTAACCATGTTTACGAATAAAGAAATGAGAATTCTGCAGAGTAAATATGAAATGAAAGCTATTAAAGATAGCGAGCTGCCCGATAAAATTGGTAAGGTTGAAGATAAGATTCGTGAAGCCTTACTTGGCCAGCAGTTTAAGTTGCAAAATGCCGATCCACATTTTTAAGAAGGATAGAATATGTATTACCGTATAAAAGAAACATATGATGATAACTTGTATACTGATGCAACAGTTACAAACATGAACGATGTTATGCTTTTTAATGTAACACTCGCAGAAAAACTGGGGAGTAACTTTCCTGTATTACAACTGGAGCTTGATTCTGATTTAAGGCCAAACGATTTTTTTAGAAGCGGCCCTTTTATAATAGTTTCCGCGAAAATGAAGAAAATACTCGAAAGCGTACGCGCTGATTACGAATATTTTGATGTAATTATTACGTCCGACACAGCAACATATCCGAAAGGCGACTTCTTTTTTGCTCACTTACTATGCGGTATATATTTTCTTAATAAAGAAGAGTCTGTGTATACCCCTTATGAATCTAACGATGCATTTATCGAAAGAATAGAAAAAGTAGTAATTGATGAACAAAAAATGGGTGGTGCGCCAGCCGCCATTCTAAAAAATTGTTTCGAGGATGTTACTGTTTATCAAGATAAACTCGTTGATAAAATGATTCAAGCGTCCATATCGGGCGTGGAATATGAAAAATTAAATCATTAATATAGCTAAATTATCAATCACTCTTTTAATAACAGCCGGGAAATAAGCTTGGTTTCCTGGTCGTTATTATGGAACCCTGAGTTTAGATTCCTCTTAACTGGTAGAGGTTCTTAAGATGGTAATCCTGTTTCACCCACTAACTAAAATGAGAAAGTAAAAAAAGAAATTGAAATTATTGTTAATTACGTCACCAAGAATCAGAGGCAATCTGATGAGGGTATTAACGAAAGATTAGCCCATTACATGAAGGTGAAGCAGAAATTTATTATAAGTATCCTTCTTTCTTGAAAATAGAGCAAGTAAGGGTAAAGGGAAATATGGCACTCTGTCGTTAAATGGGGAGTCATTTTGTGGCATTTCAAAGCTAGGCCTGGCCGCACAATCTGCACCTGATATCAGGTTTACAACCTTTAAGGCCAGAAAATCTGGCGATGTTGATAAAAATATTATTTTGATAAAATCATCTGGTTATGGCCCGCTATTATCCATTGACATGTCTGTCCAAAATGATGGCGAGGCAGGAGTGGTGTAACCAGATTTATCACTCAAAAATAGATGGCAGTAAAAAATCGTGGCTAAGACTTTTGCAGGTTTTTGATTTGTGAAATTAAAAAGCCTTTGTTATATTTATAATATCTTTGAAAAGATTACATGCGCACCACGTTAACCAGGCTGTAAGGTATAGTATCCAGAACAGGATTCAGTATGATGCTCTCGGTGGCATGTGTGTCCCAAGAATCCCAGGTAGAATAAATAAGATGAACTTATGAATATAAACCAGGCATCGATCGAAAAGTTATTAAGAATCAATTGGCTTTCAAACGCAGGAAAAGATAGCTCTATTCCTAACACAATACGCGTTAAAAATATAAATGCTTTTCAACTTAATCTAGAAAGTGAAGAGTGGGAAAGTGTTACTTTAGAAGCCCGGAATAATATTACAGGTTTGTTGTCAAAAAAACATGTGAATGCTTTTCTTGAATGGAACAAGCTCGCAGATGCTGCTGCTGTTATCGTTGAAAGTAAAATTGTTCCACAAATTCCTCTGATAGGAGGGAATCAAAAGGCTTTGCTTAATAATATAAAGTGGGATTTATTAAATTATTTATTAGAGGATGCTTATAGTCCCTTTTTAAATAAGTCCCTTTTTTTTATGAATCTTATTTCTATTTATGAGCAAGGTCATATGCCCTGTGGCTGGGCCGGTCCGTGGCCCCAGGGCGAGCTAATAATTTACTAACCCTCCTGGCGGAATGCGCCGCGAACTGGTTTTCGAGCGCCGCTATCGCTGGAACAGCACCGACCAGAGAGTCCGGCAGATACACACCGACGCGACGCCGACAACGCCGGGTGAAAAATATAGCCAGTACCTGTGGGGCTACGACGCCGCGGGGCAGATTACGCAATGGAGTCTGGCGCCGGATGGCCTGCCACTGGCGCGTACCGTTGCGCTGGGCCATCAGGTGAAATATGAATATGATCTGGCGCGCCGCGGCGAGGCGCAGTGGCAGCGCGCCCGTTATCAGTTTGACTCGCTTGGACGCCTGACTGCGGGCATTAACCACGGCGGGCGCGTGGAGCTGGAGTGGGCCCCCGCCGGGCAGCTTACGCTTGAGCGCAACCTCATTCGCGGCAGCAGCTATGAGCTTCATCATCAGTATGGTGAGCTCGGCAACCGCACCGTCACCGCCTTGCCGGACGGAACGGGAAAATCGCAGTGGCGCGTGATTACGCCTGGCGGCGTGACGGGCAGCTGCTGCAGATGGTGGATAAATACACCGGTGAGCATCGCTATGACTACGATGCACTGGGCCGCTTAACCCGCGCTAGTGACGAACACTTCGCCTTCGTCCCGGCCCATAACCTTCTTAGCGACACCACCGCGGGCCCGTTACAGGATAACCGCCTGCGCGTGTATGAAGATAAACGCTGGGAGTACGACAACTTCGGCAACGTTATCACCAAACATATCGCCCGACACACCACACAGCAGTTCAGATGGAACGCAGAGCATCAGTTGGCAGAGTCCGTCACCTTACGTAACGGCGCAGCGCAGCGCACCACGTATGGTTATGACGCCTTCGGCCGACGCAGCTGGAAGCAGGATGCATTCGGCGTGACGATCTTCGTGTGGGACGGCAACCGGCTGCTGAGTGAAACGTGGGGCGCTTTATCAGCCAGGACCCAATAGGGCTCGCGGGTGGGATAAACCTGTATCAGTATGCGCCGAACCCGTTGGTTTTTATGGATCCTTTCGGTCTTAGTCGGTTAGATATTGTAAAAAGTAATGGACATATTGTTCCATCGGATATAGTTAACCCTCATGGACATCATATTTTTTTAAGGGTGCTTACAAACAAATCCGGATATGCGTATGCAGCTAAATCGCAGTAGGAAGATTCTTAAGATCTATAATATAGATATAAATGATCCGGCTAACCTAATGGTAGCTAATAATGGTAAAGGTGTGCATACTGTTCCAAATGCGGAAAAAGTTGCAGACATATTAGAAAAAGAACATTTAGCTATATCAGATCAAGTCAAAGATAAAGTTATCAGCCATTCTGAAGCGACTGGAAAAATGAAATGCAAACTTCAATAAGCTGGTAAAGATGTTTTCGGAGAGTATAGGTGAACTATTATGAGCAAATTATGGGAAGTTTTTGAAGAAGATCTAGAGCGCGCCGTGCGTAACGATTATTTGAAGATAGTCAAAAACTTGAATGAGAATATTTATTCTGTTGCCCTCGTCACAGATAGTTTTGCAAAGTCATTGTTTTTGGCGTTAAACACACATGAATCGTTAGCTAAAGCTAAAGAGAAATATATTAGAGAGATAAAACCAAAAGAGGATTACTTTAAAAATGTTTTAAAATGGACTCCCTCCGAATGGGCTTATGGGAATGATGACTTAACTGATTCTGAAATCAAAAATATAAGTCACAAGCTTGCTCAGATAGACGATAGTTCAGATGAGTTTCAGGCGGAATTTTATGAATCGCTTACTGGTGTGTTAAATACGTTAAAAAAATCAGGTCTTTTCCCCGAAAACGATTTTACCTTATTCATCTCAATAACTGATGATGATAGATCTGAAGCAGTAGAAAATTATGCTGCCCAGTTATTAAATTCCAAAGATGTTTTCATGAAATTTAAAGAAAGATACTCTGATCAGCCTGCGTGAGGATCTTCTTCTATTTTTTTGATAGTAAATACTAAAACGGCCAGCATCATCTTGACGACAACGATGCACTGGGCCGCTCGACCTACGTCTGTGAAGGATTCTCTGCCTTTAATCCAGACTATAATCACCCAAGCGATAACGGCACGAAATAAAGTGGGTTACTTTAATGATTGATGAAAAATATGTAAAAGTTACATTCTATTTAAACCAGGATGAGGATGGTTATCCGCCGGTTAACTATGAGTCTGTATGGTTAAAAAAGAATGAGCAAGGAGAGTATGAATTGGATAATATACCGTTTTATATATATGGCGTAAGTAAGTGTGATGTATTAGCATTTCAGGAAAATAAAGGTGAGTTTGTTGTGAGTGGCGTTTTGAGAAATAATGGCCACTCCACTATGCGTGTTTATATGAATGTGGAAGAGCAGAAAATTAATGTTATATCTGCCTTGCAATTATTAGGTGGGGTTACTAACTCAGCTAACGCTTCGCCATTATTTGGTCTTGATATCCCTCCTTCGGTGTCTATTCCGGATATTGATCTTTTTTTAAAAGATAAGTTGGATGAAGGCATCCTTGACTATGAAGATGCTTGCCTTCAGCATACAGGCATAGATGAAAAAAGGCTGAAAGAGTGTAAGGCGCTTACAAATATAAAGTATGTCAATCATTGAACATATAGGAGGGTGTAAATGAGGCCTCTATTATTATTTGGAGAAAAATATAATCTTGATCTCAATATATAAAATCTTCTTAGTTAGATGTTTAATGGTTTTTTTTCAAGGGGGTAAATAAAATCTCCCTAAGATTTTAAATAAGAAAGGTGAGGAATGTAATTTTGACCTTAGAACCTGATTTGAAAAAAAATGCTAAATTCAGCAATGAATCTGAAGTGGCTGCTTTTAATGAAACGCTGAAAAAAATGGCTTTGTCTAAAGATGCTAATTATATCGAAATAATGCTATCTTATCTTGATGATGACTGCGAGTACGGTGATGTAATGAAAAATATCATTGGCACGGCCGAGACATTTGAGGTTTGTTCGTATATAAATGCTGTCGTTCATGTTATCGATGACCTTAAAGAAAAAGCGCCTGATTGGCTTGAAGTTATACATTATAGAATTACAAACTCAAAACCACATACAGAAGCTTACAAAGAAAAATTAAGACTACTTAACTATCCTGAATATTTGGTTAAGTATCTGAAGGATTTTTTGGACGCAAATCCAGAAAAATTTTCTGAAGTAGAATATATTCTTTCTGAGAATCCTTAAGCAGGGTTAATCTTTAATAGTATGCGCCGAACCCGCTGGTAGGGGGGATCGCTGGGTGGCTTTAATATCGCTGGTTAGCGAAGGCTTTAGCAAATGGCCACGTTATACCCGAAGGTGTGACAAGACCACATGGTCATCATATTGTTTTTAAAGGAAAATACTCAAATGCATCTCTGGATCCGCATTTGGCAAGATCGAAAGCTATCCTTAAAAAATACGGCATTGATCCTGTAAATGATCCTGCAAATCTTATGATTGCTAATAATGTAGAAGGCGTCCACACAAAAGAAAATGCAAAAAAAGTTGCCGATGCGTTAGCCAAAGCTGATAAAAAAATTAAGGAAATAAGTAAATATAAAAATTTATCACGCAGTGATGGAACTGATCTTCTTAAACAGAAGTTACAAGAAATCGGACACGAAGTATTCGGAGGGCATAGGTAATGAAAAGTTGGCATAGCACGCAATTGGACAATTTAAATAAATTAATCCAAGAGGAGTTTTTAGAATTATATAAAAAATACAACCAGGGCGATATTATTTACGGAGTCGTTCTGGTACTAGACGATGATGGGTTGACAAGCTATATGGCTGTATCTACTAAGAAGAGCATTGAAAAGATGCACAAGGGAATAGAGTGGGAAGGTTATTCTTGGGTGCAGGGATTTTTTGATGATAATGATGATGTGGGCGTTCGTTCATTTACTCCTGTAATGATGGATCATTACTATGAAGAGATTCAGCCTTTATTATCAAAAGGTTATGATTTTGATGAGGAAAGAAAAAGAAATCTTAATCTCTATATAAGTGCTATGAAAAAGGCAAAGCAACAGTTATGTAATTCTGTTGGAAACGATGTAAACAGTATGGTTTGTTACGTTACTATTCCCGGTGAGCCTGAAATTGATCGCGATTCGGCTATAGAAATTAATGAGCCTTCTGATAATTTAAACTGGTTTTTAGAAACTTACAAAGAATTGTTATGATCTTTAAAAAGGCCTTTAGTGGTTTTTTCAATTACTTGATATAATTTCATTCTCATATAATGCATATTTACCGCTTAAAGAGTAAACGCTGGAATTATTATTAAGCAGCAATGCTTCTGGAATATGGCGCAACAGCTTGCGCAATCCGTCGCAGTTTGTAACGGCGCAGCGCATCACGTATGGTTACGACGCTTTCGGCTGACGCAGTCGGAAGCAGGATTGGTTTGGCGTGATGGCAAGAGGCCAATGGTAGTGTAAGCACACTCGATGTCGTTCCTCGCACTTTTTAGGTTGCATGTTTTTCTGCCATCAGCCGGTACTCTCTCTATGTCATTTTATTCAGAGGCTTATGAAGCCAATCGCTGTTGTCTCTGCCATTGCTCTGTGATTTCTCACGCTTTATCAGGGTTCTAAACAGATAAAAACCCATCATTTCTGTCAGGTACGTCCTGTTACCGTTGGATAAAGGCATTCTGCGTCGGCCTTCCCGGTTTGATAAATTCCAGTATTAAGCCATGCACTTTAGCGTGCTGCGCCAGCGTCGGTGATTTTAAATCCATGCTGGATACGTGCTGTAGTGATATATAAAAAGACGCTATAAAACAAAAAAGGCCTTGATTTAACATGGCCTTTTTGTCCTGCGGCGACTTAGGGAGATCGCGTGAAACGTTACTCGATGTTCTGGATCTGCTCGCGCATCTGCTCAATAAGCACTTTCAGTTCAATAGCCGAGTTGGTCACTTCCGCATTGATCGATTTAGAGGCCAGCGTGTTCGACTCGCGGTTGAACTCCTGCATCATAAAGTCGAGGCGGCGACCCACAGCTTCCTTCTTCTTCAGGATGTTGTAGGTCTCTTTTACATGCGCTTCGAGCCTGTCCAACTCTTCGGCAACGTCGATACGCTGCGCCATCATCACCAGCTCTTGCTCGAGGCGGTTGTTTTCCAGCTGCACCTGCGCCTCTTCCAGCTTGCTGACCAGGCGTTCACGCTGCCATTGCAGGATTTCCGGCATATGAGCGCGCACATTGTTGACTTCGGTGCTGACGCCTTGCAGACGCTGCTCGATCAGCGCTTTCAGCGCCTGGCCTTCGGTTTCGCGGGCGACGATAAAGTCGTCCAGCGCGCCATCCAGCGCGGCGAGGATTTCAGCGGTAATCGCATCGAGATCCTGCTCCTGAGCCGCCATCACGCCAGGCCAGCGCAGAATATCGACCGGATTAATTTCACCCTCGTCGCTCTGCATTTTTACCCAGTTCGCGGCGGTGACCAGCTGCTTAGCCAGTTTTTCATTCAGAATCAGTTCGCCCTGCGCGCTGGCGTCCGGCTCAAAGCGTAAGGTGCATTCCACTTTACCGCGGGTCAGACGGGTACGCAGACGCTCACGGACAACCGGTTCAAGGCTGCGGAATTGTTCCGGCAGGCGGAAGTAAGTTTCCAGATAACGCTGGTTAACCGAGCGCAGTTCCCAGGAGGCTGAGCCCCATGTGCCCTTGATTTCACGCCGGGCGTAGGCGGTCATACTGCGGATCATAGTCGTTCCCGTTTTGAAGGAGAGATGCGGGGGATTATAGCTTTGGTGGCCTTATCAGGATAGGAATAACCAGGGTTAGCCAGTATAATGCGCAGCCACATTCGTAACAGCCGGAGAAATCATCATGCGTCCAGCAGGCCGAAGCGCCACTCAGGTGCGCCCCGTCACCCTGACCCGTAACTACACAAAACACGCAGAAGGTTCCGTGCTGGTGGAATTTGGCGACACCAAAGTGCTCTGCACCGCCTCCATCGACGAAGGTGTTCCACGTTTTCTTAAAGGCCAGGGCCAGGGCTGGATCACTGCCGAATATGGCATGTTGCCGCGTTCGACCCACACCCGTAACGCCCGTGAAGCGGCGAAGGGCAAGCAGGGCGGACGTACCATGGAGATCCAGCGCCTGATTGCGCGTGCACTGCGCGCGGCGGTCGATCTGAAAGCGCTTGGCGAATTTACTATCACCCTCGATTGCGATGTTCTGCAGGCTGATGGTGGCACCCGTACCGCGTCGATCACCGGTGCGTGCGTGGCGCTGGCCGATGCGCTGAACAAACTTGTTGCCGCAGGCAAGCTGAAGACCAACCCAATGAAAGGTATGGTGGCGGCTGTCTCCGTTGGCATCGTTAATGGCGAAGCGGTGTGCGATCTGGAGTATGTTGAAGACTCAGCGGCTGAGACCGACATGAACGTCGTGATGACCGAAGATGGCCGCATGATCGAAGTGCAGGGCACCGCAGAGGGCGAGCCCTTCACTCATGAAGAGCTGCTCGCGATGCTGGCGCTAGCCCGAGGGGGCATTGAGTCCATTGTCGCGGCGCAAAAAGCGGCGTTAGAAAATTGATTTTGAGGGCGACGATGAGTCGCCCTTTTTTTTGCGCAACATCCGGGCGTCAGGCCCGCTGTCTGCGCAACGCACTTTGCTAAATTTTTAAATCATCAAAACAGGAAGAGGAGCGGATCCATGAAAGCGTACCAGCGTCAGTTTATTGAATTTGCGCTTAACAAACAGGTACTGAAGTTCGGCGAGTTCACGCTGAAATCCGGGCGCAAAAGCCCCTATTTCTTTAATGCCGGGCTGTTTAATACCGGGCGCGATCTGGCGCTGTTAGGCCGTTTTTACGCTGAAGCGTTAATGGATTCCGGGATTGATTTCGATCTGCTGTTCGGCCCGGCTTATAAAGGCATCCCGATTGCGACCACCACCGCAGTGGCGCTGGCAGAGCATCACGAGCGCGATGTGCCCTACTGCTTTAACCGTAAGGAAGCCAAAGATCATGGTGAAGGCGGTAACCTGGTTGGCAGTGCGCTGCAGGGCCGTGTGATGCTGGTGGATGATGTGATCACCGCCGGGACGGCGATCCGCGAGTCGATGGAGATTATTCAGGCTAACGGCGCGACCCTTGCTGGCGTGCTGATCTCGCTCGACCGTCAGGAGCGCGGCCGCGCAGAGATCTCTGCGATTCAGGAAGTTGAGCGTGATTACGGCTGCAAGGTGATTTCCATCATTACGCTGAATGACCTGGTAGACTATCTGGAAGAGAAGCCGGAGCTGGCCGATCTGGTCGCCTCTGTGCGTGCCTATCGCGAAGAGTACGGTGTCTGAGGAGCTACCCGGCAGCAGGCCTGCCGGGTTTCGTCTTACAGAAGCTGTGCGCCCTGCGTGTTGACATACAGGGCGTAAATCGAGGTGCTGGCGGCCATAAAGAGCCGGTTTCGCTGCTCGCCGCCGAAGCAGAGATTAGCGCAGCGCTCGGGCAGGTGAATCATGCCAATCGCTTTGCCCTGCGGGTTAAACACCCGAACACCATCCAGCTCGTCGCTGCCCATGCCCCAGCCGCACCATAAATTGCCATCTACATCGCAGGCGATACCGTCCGCGGTGCCGTTGTCACAATCAATATGCACCCGCCTATTTTGTAACTGCCCGTCGACAATATCCCACGCCAGTATTAAACGATTAGGCGTAGCGCGGCTCTCCACAACATAGAGGATTTTTTCGTCCGGCGAGAAGCAGATGCCATTCGGCCCGCGCACATCCCCCAGCACCACTTCCAGCTTGCGGGTTTGCGGATCGAGACGATAAACATTCTGCGGCAGCTGCGGCTCGGCTTTATGTCCTTCATAAAAACCGGTAATGCCAAATGGTGGGTCGGTAAACCAGACTGAGCCGTCAGATTTAACGGCGATGTCGTTCGGCGAGTTGAGCGGCTTACCGTCGAAGCTATCCGCCAGTACTGTAATGGTGCCGTCGTACTCTGTGCGCGTAATACGCCGCGTATCGTGCTCACAGCTGATCAATCGCCCCTGGCGATCGCGGGCATGACCGTTGGCGTTATTTGCCGGTTTGCGAAAAACAGCGGTCTCGCCAGTCTGTTCATCCCAGCGCATCACTGCATTGTTGGGGATGTCGCTCCAGAGCAGCATGCGCATATCCCCAAACCATAACGGCCCTTCCGCCCAGCGACAGCCAGTAGCGATTTGTTCTACTTTGGCGCTGGAGACCATATAACCACGAAAGGCGTCATCGAGCGCGACCACGCGCGGATCGGGGTAGCGCTGTGCAGGCGCCCATGCAGCAAAACTTTTTTGACTGAGTAACAGGGAAGCGGTAGCGATACCGCTCAGCTTTAACAGTTCCCGACGAGATGTTGCCATCCGGTCTCTCCTTCTTGCTTTTATAGGGTATCGAAGCGGTAATTTGTTTTAGGAATAACCAGGTGCCTGAAGGAGCGTAGAGAATCGGCAAGGGTGCCACATCTGGCATTGTTACGAATTACGTTGGGCTTTTACACAGAATGGCGGGAAATGCGAATGCAGCCACAGAGGCTGCATAGGGTGATTACTGTAATTGCAGAAGTAACAGCGGCCAGCGCGCGTCAAAATCTTCGGTCGGGCTATATTTGAACTCGCTGCGCACATAGCGCGACAGCATCCCTTCACAGAAGGCCAGCAGCTGGCTTGCCAGCAGTGTCTCGTCGGTCGCATACCCTTCGCCTTCACGCATTTTGCGCTCGCGCAGGACCTGGCGCAGCTGCGCTTCAATACGCTCAAAAAGCTGGTTGATGCGCCCCTGCAGGCGATCCTGCTCAAACATCAGCGCATGACCGGTCATGATGCGGGTCAGGCCGGGATTACGTTCGCCGAAGCCCAGAATCAGTAAGACAATCAGACGCAAACGCGCAGTCGTGTCTTTTTCATCTTTTAAAATCAGGTTGATGCGGGTAATCAGGCTATCTTCGATAAACTCGATCAGGCTATCGAACATGCGTGTTTTGCTGGGAAAGTGACGATACAGCGCGGCTTCAGAGACGCCGACCGATGCCGCCAGTTTCGCCGTGGTAATACGTTGGCTTCCATCGCTGGATTCCAGCATTAACGCCAGAGATTGAAGTATTTCCTCACGGCGATTCTTTTTCGCAGTCTGTTTTTCTGCCATGTTCTAAAAAACCCCAGAAAATAATCACTTGTCAGGCGAGCAACCACACAACGGCCGCAAATGCCTGGCATTTGCGGTGATCTTATCGCGTTATAGTGTTGTGTAATGCGTTAAATAGCGCGGATTATTGACGCCCGGAGTGGCCAAAGCCGCCTTCGCCACGCACGGTGGCATCGAACTCTTCCACCAGGTTAAATTCAGCCTGCACCACCGGTACAAAGACCATCTGCGCGATACGCTCGCCAGGCACGATGGTGAAGCTCTCTTTCCCGCGGTTCCAGACGGAGACCATCAGTTGCCCCTGGTAATCGGAATCAATCAGCCCAACCAGGTTGCCCAGTACCACGCCATGTTTATGACCCAGGCCCGAGCGCGGCAAAATGACGGCTGCAAGGGTTGGGTCGGCAATGTGAATCGCCAGACCTGTAGGCAGCAGTGTGGTGGCGCCTGGCGCCAGCTCTACGGCGTCATCCAGACAGGCGCGCAGGTCAAGACCGGCGGAGCCGGAAGTGGCATAGGTCGGCAGCGGGAACTGCTCACCCACACGCGGGTCCAGAATCTTAACGTCGATTTTTTTCATCATAACGGGTAACAATCTCGTCCAGTAATAGGTGTCCCAGCAGCGCTTTGCGCTCCAGCGGCAAGCGCTTATCGCCATCTTGCCAGAACAGATGTAATGCGTTGTTGTCGCTATTAAAGCCTTGATTAGATTGCGAAACATCGTTGGCGCAAATCAGGTCGAGGTTTTTGCGGGCGCGTTTCTGCCGGGCGTATTCTTCCACATTATTCGTTTCCGCGGCAAACCCAACAACATAAGGTCGATGATTGGTGAGCGCCGCAACGCCGGCGACGATATCGGGGTTCTTCACCATTTTTAGTGTGATTTCATCGCCTTGCTTTTTAATTTTCTCCGGCGCGATCTCGCTGGCCCGATAGTCAGCGACCGCCGCGCAGCCGATAAAAATATGCTGCTGCTGGGCGCGCTGCTGTACTGCCGCTTCCATCTCAAGGGCGGTAGTGACATCCACGCGCTGAACTAAGGCGGGCGTAGGTAGCGACACCGGGCCTGAAACCAGCGTCACATTCGCGCCGCGCTTCGCAGCTGCTTCGGCGATCGCGAAGCCCATTTTGCCAGAGCTGAGATTAGTGATGTAGCGCACCGGATCCAGCGGTTCACGGGTCGGACCGGCGGTAATCATAATGTTCAGATGTTGCAGATCCTTGACCGGCGAAAAGTGAGCCGCGGCCATATCGACGATGGTGAGCGGATCGAGCATGCGGCCCGGGCCAACGTCGCCGCACGCCTGGCTACCGCTGTCTGGCCCCCACAACAGCAGGCCGCGCGACGCCAGCACCTGTAAATTGTGCTGGGTAGTGGCGTTGCGGTACATCTGCTGATTCATCGCCGGGACAACCGCAACCGGTGACGGCGTGGCCAGGCAGATAGTTGTGACCAGGTCATTCGCCATGCCCGCCGCGACGCGAGCGATTAAATCGGCGGTGGCGGGAGCCAGAATCACCAGATCGGCCCATTTACCCAACTCAATATGCCCCATTGCCGCTTCCGCGGCGGGGTCGAGCAGGCTGTCGGAGACAGGATAACCGGAAACGGCCTGCAGACTTAGCGGTGTGATAAAGGCTTTGGCGGCCTCGGTCAGCGCCACGCGGACTTCCGCACCGCGATCGCGCAAGCGGCGCACCAGCTCAGGCGCTTTATAGGCCGCGATACCCCCGCTTACGCCGAGGACAATTTTTTTACCCGCCAGAGTTGTCATGATTCTTTCCCGTTGGATTCGCCAGAGGCTGGGGATTTTATCACAATCCTGATGTCGTCGTGCCTGTGCCCGTGAACCACTTTGCGAGGCGTTACGCAGCATTGAAAAGTGCCATTCGATGAGCATCTCTGGATGTGGCAGCATGAGAGCCAGACAGGGAGGTGTAGATATGGCGATTGTGTTAATTCCTCAAAAGCCGCGTGAAAAGATGATGCAGTTGGGCGTTGAGTCTCTTACGGATGTTGAGTTACTGGCACTGTTTTTACGCACTGGCGCATGCGGGAAAAGCGTACTTACCGTCGCGCGCGAGATGTTAAACCACTTCAGCTCGCTCCACTCTCTGCTCTGTGCTGACTACGATGAGTTTCGTTTTATCTCGGGCATTGGCATTGCCAAATATACGCAGCTCAGGGGCATCGGTGAACTGGCAAGGCGCTCCTACAACGCGCGTATTGCCGAGGAGAGTTCTCTGCTCAGCCCGGATATGGTGCGGGAATTTTTGCAAAGCCAGCTGGCAAACGAAGAGCGTGAGGTCTTTATGGTTATCCTGCTTGATAACCGCAACCGCATCATCAAACACGCCCGGCTATTTTCCGGCACGATTAACCATGTTGAGGTGCATCCGCGAGAAATTTTACGCGAAGCAATAAAATTCAATGCGGTCGGCGTGATCCTCGCGCATAATCACCCCTCGGGTAATGCTGAGCCCAGCAGAGCAGATAAGGCCATCACCGAACGAGTGATAAAATGCTGCCAACTCATGGACATTCGCGTTCTTGATCATCTGGTCATTGGTCGCGGTGAGTGCGTTTCTTTTGCGGAACGCGGTTGGATTTAGACCACTTTGCGCGATCCATCGGGATCTTTGTCTGTTCGGGACTTGAGCACACCGCCGAGTCAGCGTATACTACGCCACCTTTGAGAATCTCGGGTTTGGCATTTGGGCCTGGCAATCGAGAGTTCACATAGAACTGCGATGACCGGGCTGTAAAGCCTGACGAGGCGCCAATACCCCATACGAAGCTCGAGCTAATTTGATTTTTGGAGAATAGACATGTCCCGAGTCTGCCAAGTTACTGGCAAGCGTCCGGTGACCGGTAATAACCGTTCCCACGCACTGAACGCGACTAAACGCCGTTTCCTGCCGAACCTGCACTCTCACCGTTTTTGGGTTGAGAGCGAAAAGCGTTTTGTCACCCTGCGTGTATCTGCTAAAGGTATGCGTGTAATTGATAAGAAAGGCATCGATACAGTTCTGTCTGAACTGCGTGCCCGTGGCGAAAAGTACTAAGTACTTAAAGGATAAAAATCATGGCTAAAGGTATTCGTGAGAAAATCAAGCTGGTTTCTTCCGCTGGTACTGGTCACTTCTACACCACCACGAAGAACAAACGTACTAAGCCGGAAAAACTGGAACTGAAAAAGTTCGATCCAGTTGTCCGTCAGCACGTGATGTACAAAGAAGCTAAAATTAAATAATTTTAGTTTTCTTGAACAAAAACCCCGCTCTGTCGGGGTTTTTGCATTTCTGATAGCCCGCCAAAAGCCGGAGATGAGATGCCTGAATTACCTGAAGTTGAAACCAGCCGCAGAGGCATTGAGCCGCACCTGGTCGGTGAAACCATCCTGCATGCCGTGGTGCGTAACAGTCGGCTACGCTGGCCTGTTTCCGAAGAGATCCATAGCCTGAGCGACAAACCGGTGCTCAGCGTGCAGCGACGCGCTAAATACTTGTTGCTGGAGCTGCCGGATGGCTGGATCATCATTCATCTCGGTATGTCCGGCAGTCTGCGCGTTCTACCCCACGAGCTTCCCGCGCAAAAACATGACCATGTTGATCTGGTCATGAGCAACGGCAAAGTGCTGCGTTACACCGATCCGCGTCGTTTCGGTGCATGGCTATGGACCAAAGAGCTGGAAGGGCACAACGTGCTGGCGCATCTCGGCCCGGAGCCGTTGAGCAACGCCTTTAACGTCGACTATCTGCGTGAGAAGTGCGCGAAGAAGAAAACGGCGATAAAACCCTGGCTGATGGATAACAAGCTGGTGGTGGGCGTCGGCAATATCTACGCCAGCGAATCGCTGTTTGCCGCCGGGATCCATCCCGATCGGCTGGCCTCATCCCTCTCGCAGCAGGAGTATGAACTGCTGGTACGCGTGATCAAAGCGGTGTTGTTGCGCTCTATTGAGCAGGGCGGAACGACGCTGAAAGACTTCCTGCAAAGCGACGGCAAACCTGGTTATTTCGCACAGGAGCTGCAGGTTTACGGGCGGGAAGGACAGCCTTGTCGCATCTGCGGCACGCCAATCTTGGCGGCAAAACATGCGCAGCGTTCAACGTTTTACTGCCGGCAGTGTCAGAAATAGGTGGGGAATAAAGCCGGATTAGCTATCCGGCTTCGAAGCTTACTTCAGCTTATCAAGCAGCGCTTGGTGAACCGGCTGCGGCAGGAAATGTGCGACATCACCCTGGTGGCGCGCCACCTCTTTGACCAGCGAAGAGGAGATAAATGACCACTCTTTCGACGGCATTAAATAGACGCTTTCCAGATCCGGCATCAGATGCCGGTTCATATGCGCCAACTGCATCTCATACTCAAAATCCGCTACCGCGCGCAGACCACGGATCAAAATCGTGGCCTGCTGGTCACGTGCGAAGTTAGCCATCAGATCGCTAAAGCCGACTACCGTGACATTTCGCAAATGTGCCGTCGCCTGCTGCGCCAGCGCAACGCGCTCATCGAGGCTGAACATCGGTTTTTTGCTCGGGCTGGCGGCAATCGCCAGTATCAGCTCATCAAACATCGCGGCGGCACGGGTCACAATATCGATATGCCCGTTGGTGATGGGATCAAACGTACCAGGGTAGATCGCCCGCTTTTGCATAATCGACCTTATTGCGCTTTAGGTGGCAGGTAGGGTTCCAGCAGTTGCAACAAAAGCTGCAGAGCGCCCTGATTCTGATAGAGCACTTCCACTGCGTGGCGACCGTAAAAACTCCGGTAATCTTCATCGGTCAACAAAGAGGTGACCTCTTTGATGAGCGCGTCCACATCGTTTACGGTGATCAACCCATCGGCCTGCGTCAACCGCGCGCAGATATCTTTGAAGTTGAACGTATGCGGCCCCATCAGCACAGGTATTGCATGCGCGGCGGCTTCAAGTGGGTTATGACCGCCTCTCTCGACCAGCGACCCGCCGACAAACGCCAAATCGGCAATGCCGTAAAGCAGCATCAGCTCGCCCATCGTATCGCCAACCACCACCTGGGTGCTGGCAGAGGGGATTTCGCCGGAAGAGCGTGTGATGAAACTCAAACCTGCCTCCCGCACCATATTTACGGCGTCAGGGAAGCGTTCAGGATGACGTGGAACCAGAATCAAGAGTAAATCAGGAAACTGTTTTAGCAAGGCCTGATGCGCGAGCAGCATAATGCTCTCTTCGCCTTCGTGGGTGCTGGTAGCAATCCAGACCGGACGATGCGGCGCCCACTGACGACGCAGGGCGACAGCGCGGGAGGCAAGTTGCGGTGTGACAGAGATATCGAACTTCAGGCTACCGGTTACTGTAAGCTGGTTGCGTTTAGCGCCAAGTGCAATAAAACGGTCGCCATCTTCGCTGTTTTGCGCGGCAATTAGCGTAATTTTGCGCAGCAATTTCTGAATAAATTTACCCAACTTCGCATAGCCAGCGGCGGAGCGCGCCGAGAGACGGGCGTTAGCAATCACCAGCGGAATGCTTCGTTTATGCAGAGCGCTAATCAGGTTAGGCCACAGCTCGGTTTCCATTATCAACACCAGCTTAGGGTCGACCTTATCGAGGAAACGGTTTAGCGCGTCTGGCAGATCGTAAGGCAGATAAACATGCTGAACGTCGCCACCGAATGCTGACATTACCCGCTCGGAGCCGGTTGGTGTCATGGTGGTAACGGTAATGGGCAGATCGGGATAGCGGTGACGTAAGGCGCGCACCAGCGGAATGGCGGCCAGCGTTTCGCCCACGGAAACGGAGTGCAGCATGATGCCGCCTGCTTTCAACGGCTTATTGTAGAAGCCATAGCGCTCGCCCCAGCGTTTACGGTAAGCCGGAGCTTTTGCACCACGCACCCACAACCGCACCCAAATCAGCGGCTGAATAATGTACAGCAGTGTGGTGTAGAGCAATTGGAGCATAGTACGTTGCAGGCTTAGGAATGTGCTGGGGATTTTATGTATTTAGTACCGTCATTGCTATTACTTTTGCTGAAATCGACCAAATTCGCCTCTTATCACGTCATGAGTATCACTCTTATCAATTTTTTTTCATTTTTATCTAATTATTGAATGTTTCAGAACGAACTGATTATGACCATGTAGTAATGCTGATTATTTATATTGTTGATTTTTATTTTAATTTTCAGGTCTTTGTTGAAAAGTGCTTCGAGTCGGATTGGTGATAAAGAAGTGGTACAATAAAGGATCTATAAGTACGCAATATCAGTGTTCAGGTAGCTGTCGAGCCTGGGGCGGTAGCGTGCCTGTAATTTTTCACGGATATACATCAAGAAGAGCCGATTGTGGAAAAGCCATTTCACCGAATTCTGGTTATTAAAATGCGTTTTCATGGAGACATGCTGCTGACCACGCCGGTCGTCAGCACGTTAAAACGCAACTATCCTGATGCGCGCATTGATATGCTGCTCTACAAAGACACAATGCCAATCTTATCCGAAAACCCTGAAATCCATGCTCTTTATGGCATGAGCAATAAGGGGACGTCATTGAAGGAAAAGATAGGGAATTTCTTCAGTCTGGTGAGCCAATTACGCAAGAATAACTACGATCTCATCGTCAATCTGACGGATCAACACATTGTGGCGCCGCTGGTACGCTTTCTGCCAGCAAAAGTGAAAATTTCGCAGGATTACGCCCATCGGCAGTCTGCTTTCTGGAAAAAAAGCTTTACTCATCTTGCGCCGTTTGCCGGTGAACACGCGGTGGAACGTAATTTATCGACTCTGGCTCCACTGGGAATTACTGACTTCTGCCGTGATACCACCATGAGCTATGCGCCCGAACACTGGGAGCGCATGCGCAGCGTGTTGGATGAGGCTGGCGTTGGTGAGCACTATGTCGTTGTGCAGCCAACAGCCCGCCAGCTGTTTAAATGCTGGGATAATGAAAAATTCTCGCAGGTGATCGATGCCCTGCAAGCCCGGGGATATGACGTCGTACTGACTTCCGGCCCGGGCGCTGACGATCTCGCCTGCGTTGAGGAGATTGCCCGCGGATGTGCGCGCAGGCCCGTCACTTCTCTGGCGGGTAAAACGCGTTTTCCTGAACTCGGTGCCTTAATCGCCCACGCCGCGCTGTTTATTGGCGTGGATTCTGCGCCAGGCCATATCGCCGCTGCGGTAAAGACGCCGATTATCTGCCTCTTTGGTGCCACCGACCACGTTTTCTGGCGACCATGGAGCGACAACATCATCCAGTTCTGGGCCGGTAATTATCAGCCGATGCCGCCGCGCAGCCAGTTGGACAGAAACAAGAAGTATCTCTCTGTTATTCCGGCAGAAGACGTCATCGCGGCGACAGAGAAGATGTTGCCCTCTTTAGAAGGCGTCTGCTGATGATTGTCGCTTTCTGTTTATACAAATATTTTCCCTTTGGCGGCCTGCAGCGCGACTTTATGCGTATTGCGCAGACCGTCGCCGGGCGCGGGCATCATGTCAGGGTCTATGTGCAGTCATGGGAAGGCGAGCAGCCCACAGAGTTTGAGCTGATCCGCGTCCCGGTCACGTCGCGCACCAACCACGGGCGCAACGCTGAGTATCACGCCTGGGTAGTGGCGCATCTGGCGAAACATCCCGCCGATCGCGTGGTCGGCTTTAATAAAATGCCGGGACTGGATGTCTACTATGCGGCCGACGTTTGCTATGCCGAAAAAGTGGCGCAGGAGAAGGGCTTCTTTTACCGCCTGACCGCCCGTTATCGCCATTATGCCGCCTTTGAGAAAGCGACCTTTGAACAAGGGAAAGCGACGCAGCTGCTGATGCTGACCGACAAGCAGATCGGCGATTTTCAGCGGCATTACCATACTGAAAGCGAAAGATTTCACATTCTGCCGCCGGGGATCTATCCCGATCGTAAATACAGCCAGCAGATCGCCAATGCCCGCCAGATCTACCGTGAAAAAAACGGCATCGCGGACGATCAATTCTGGTTGTTACAGATCGGATCCGATTTCAGCAGGAAAGGCGTTGATCGTACGCTTGCCGCTGTTGCCGCGCTGCCAGAAGCATTAAGAAAAAAGACTCAGCTGTTTATCGTCGGCCAGGACAAGCCGGGGCGCTTTGCCGCACAGGCAGCGAAGGCAGGTATCAAAGATAACGTGCACTTCTTTTCAGGGCGTAGCGATGTGGCTGAGCTGATGGCGGGTGCCGATCTGCTGATGCATCCGGCCTACCAGGAAGCGGCGGGCATTGTGCTGCTTGAAGCGATAACCGCGGGTCTGCCGGTGATCGTCAGCAGCGTTTGCGGATATGCGCCCTACATTGCCCGTGCGCAGTGCGGTGTGGTAATCGAGGATCCATGGTCTCAGGCCGCGTTAAACGAGGCGCTACAGCGTGCATTGCAAGAGCCTGCCCTGCGCGAAGCATGGGCGGAGCGGGCGCGGTATTTCGCGGATACAGAAGATCTTTATAGCCTGCCGGAGAGAGCGGCGGACATCATTACGGGTGAAGTGAATGGTTGAATTGAAAGAGCCGCTGGCGACACTCTGGCGGGGTAAAGATGCGTTTGCCGAAGTGGAAAAGTTACAGGGCGAGGTATTTCGCCAGCTCGAAACGCGCCGCACCCTGCGTTTTGAACTCGCCGGTAAAAGCTATTTCCTGAAGTGGCATCAGGGCACCGCGTTTAAAGAGGTGGTGAAAAATCTGCTTTCGCTGCGTCTGCCGGTACTGGGCGCCGATCGCGAGTGGAAAGCCATTCATCGTCTGCATGATGCAGGTGTTGATACCATGCACGGCGTTGGGTTTGGCGAAAAGGGTGCCAACCCTATCAATAAAACGTCTTTCATTATCACTGAAGATCTGACGCCAACCATTAGCCTTGAAGACTATTGCGCTGACTGGCTGACGACGCCGCCGGAGCCGCGTGTCAAACGGATGATTATTCGGCGTGTTGCCACCATGGTGCGCAAGATGCATCAGGCCGGGGTAAACCATCGGGACTGCTATATCTGCCATTTCCTGCTCCATCTGCCTTTTGAAGGCGACGAAAAGAGCCTGAAAATCTCGGTGATCGATCTGCATCGTGCGCAAATGCGTGCCCATGTGCCGACGCGCTGGCGTGATAAAGATCTGGTTGGGCTCTACTTCTCTTCACTCAATATTGGTCTTACCCAGCGGGATATCTGGCGTTTTCTTACCGTCTACTTTGCCGCCTCGCCGCGAAAGATTGTCCAGCAAGAGGCTGGTTTATTAGCGCAAGCGCAGGCTCGGGCTGAAAAAATCCGCGAAAGAACGGAACGTAAATCTCTCTAAAATGAGAAGTGGTCACTCAATGAAAATTGCATTTGTTGGTGAAGCCGTATCGGGTTTTGGTGGCATGGAAACGGTCATCAAAGCCGTCATTCATTCGTTTCAGCAAGCTGCCTTTGCGCAGTGCGAGATGTTCTTTTTTTGCCGTAACGACAAAATGGATAAAGGGTGGCTGGCAGGGATTAACGCGGCTTACTCCTTCTCGAACATTAAACTCAGTTTTATCAGGCGCGCGATCCATATCCATAATTTCAAGCGCTGGATGAATGAGCATAAACCCGACTTTGTAATCTGCATTGATACGCCCACCTGCTTTCTGGTAAACAGAGCGCGGCGGAAATGCAAACATCGTTTTACTGTTTTGTCGTGGCCGCATTTCTCGCTGGATCATAAAAAGCACGGTGACTGTGTAGTCTGGGCTGATTATCACCTCGCGATAAGCAGCGGTATCAAAACGCAGATGGAGGCGCGGGATATTGCGGAGGAGACAATCCACCTCGTCTATAACCCCGTTGAACCGCAGAGCGGCACGATCCCCACCCCGAATGCGGACGAGACTGCGACCTTCTTATACGTCGGCAGAATGAAGTTTGAAGGGCAGAAAAAAGTTAAAGATCTGCTCGATGGTCTCGCGCAGGTTAAAGGACAGTGGCATCTGCATGCGATTGGCGATGGTTCGGATTTTGAAAAGTGCAAGGCTTACGCGCGCAAACTCAATATCGACCGCAACATCACCTGGCATGGCTGGCAGGCTCAGCCCTGGGACGTGGTCAGGGACAAAATCAAAAAAGTCTCCGCATTGCTACTGACCTCATCCTTTGAAGGCTTCGGGATGGTGCTGCTGGAAGCGATGGCGTGGGGCATTCCCTGCATCAGCGCAAATTGTGTTGCCGGTCCGGAAGATATTATTCGCCAGGGCGTCAATGGCTATCTCTATCCGCCAGGCGAGATGGCTGAGTTTGTGGCCTTGCTGCAGCAGGTTGTTGATCATCGCACGTCATTCCAGCCAGATACGGTTAAGCAGTCAATCAGCGCGTTCTATACCGAAACCTATAATCGACGTATGCGAGAGGCGATCCTCTCGGTCCTCACGGCACTGAATACGAGCATTGAATGAGCCAAACTTATTTTGATGAGAAAGAAGTGATTCTTTCGATAAAGGATTATAACTATTTATCTGATGCTGGCATCAGTGCGTTTAATATCGCTTACGGCATCGATAAGAACTTCCTTTATGGATGTGGGATTTCGATAGCGTCAATTCTTTTAAATAATAAAGATAAGCGATTATCCTTCCATGTCTTTACAGACTATATAACAGAAGAGGATAACAAAAAGTTCTCCTCGCTCGCAGAGCAATACCAGGCACGGATTACGGTTTATCTGGTGAATTGCGATAAATTGAAATCACTACCCAGCACCAAAAACTGGACCTATGCGACCTATTTCCGCTTTATTATTGCCGATTATTTTACGGAGAAAGCGGATCGCGTGCTCTATCTCGATGCGGACATCGCTTGTCAGGGCAGTGTACAGGAGTTGATTGATCTTGAATTCAGCGAGCATGAGATCGCCGCAGTTGTCGCAGAAGGCGATATTAACTGGTGGCAAAAGCGAGCGGTAAGTCTGGACTCACCCGGTTTAGTTAATGGGTATTTTAACGCTGGTTTTCTCCTGATTAATATTCCGTGCTGGGCTGCGAATGATATCTCGCGTAATGCGATTGAAATGCTACGCGATCCGGTTGTGGCCAGTAGAATTACGCATCTCGATCAAGATGTATTGAATATGCTGCTGGTGGATAAAGCAAAGTTTATTGATAAGAAATTTAATACTCAGTACAGCATTAATTATGAATTAAAAACGGGTGTACCAAACCCAGTAAATGAAAGCACGGTGTTCATTCACTATATTGGGCCAACGAAACCGTGGCACGATTGGTCTGATTATCCGGTGTCACAAGGTTTTCTTCGTGCTAAAAGAGAGTCGCCGTGGAAAAACGATCGCTTATTGAAGCCTACAAATGCAAATCAATATCGATATTGTGCCAAACATATGCTGCATCAGAAGAAGTTCCTTAAAGGGTTAGTGAGTTATTTGTTTTATTTTCAAAAGAAAATCGCAAACTAAAAAAACACATAGGTGATGCAGTGGACTCATTTCCAGGTATTAAAATTTCTGAATTCGAAGTTTTTGATTATAGCAAAGAGAAAACAACCCATGCTCTAAACATCGCCTATGGAATCGATCGCAACTATCTTGATTGGGTAGGCGTATCAATAACGTCGATTGTAATCAATAACAGCATCGACATAAATTATCACATCATCTCCGATGAGTATGATGATTGCTTCCTGAAGCGAATAGGCGTACTGGCTGAGAAGTATGCAATCAAAATAAATTTATATTTAATTAATTCTGAATGCCTAAGCGATCTTCCCAGTACCAAAATTTGGTCACGTGCCATGTATTTCCGGCTATTCGCCTTTGAATACTTCAGCAATAGTTTCGATGAGCTGCTCTATCTTGACGCTGACGTCTTTTGTAAAGGTCGGCTTGATGAGCTGGCTGCATGTAACCTTGAAAACGTCGCTGCGGCAGTCGTACGTGATGTTGATTCGATGCAGAGTAAAGCCGTCGAAAGATTAAAAGACCCCGATATACGCAACAATTATTTTAATTCCGGCGTAGTGTTTGCCAATCTCAAAGAGTGGGTGAAAAATGGTCTCACTAATCAGGCTTTCTCTATACTTCTCAATAAAAATAATCGCGGCATAGAATTTAAGTACCCGGACCAGGATGTTCTCAATGTCTTACTAAAAGATAGAGTGCATTTCTTACCGGGGAAATTTAATACAATCTACACTATTAAAAGCGAGCTGAAAGATCGCTCTCATCAAAACTACAAGAATATTATTTCGGACGAAACAGTCTTAATACACTATACAGGGGCGACAAAACCTTGGCATAAATGGGCGACTTACCCGTCCACCGTGTACTACCAAACTGCGTTAGCCGCATCACCCTGGAAAGATCAACCACCACGTGACGCAAGAACATTTATCGAGTTCAAGAAAAGATATAAACATCTTCTGGTGCAACATAAATATATGGCAGGTATTAAAGCAGGTTTTTTATATCTTCTGAGAAAGTACTCTTTACATTCAAAATAAAACAATAGCTGGTCAAATTTATGAGTAACAAACATCAAGTTGGGGATTATGTTGTTTTCACCAAAACAGGTGGTGAAAAGTATCTAGAAATATTCAAAGATTTTCTTGCTTATAATATAGATGTGATTAAAGTTTTTCGTAGTATTGATGACACAAAAGTTGTGCTAATCAATACCCAATATGGGAAGTATATTCTAAAAATCTTTGTCCCCAAACAGAAAAAGACAGAACGTTTTCTGAAGTCTATTTTCAAGGGCGATTATTATGAAGCGTTATTTCATCAGACTGAGCGAATTAGAGAAAATGGTGCTGAAGCCATAAATGACTTTTATCTATTGGCTGCTAAAAAGACATTCCGCTTCGCCCATTCTTATATAATGTTAATTGAATATATTGATGGTATTGAGTTAGCTGACTTTGCATCCATTGATGACAACCTCAAACAAAAAATAAAACTATCAATAGATGAGCTGCATCAAAATGGTATGGTCTCAGGCGATCCGCATAAAGGTAATTTTATCATCCAAAACGGCGAAGTGCGGATAATAGATTTGTCAGGCAAGTCTCCTTCCCGGATAAGAAAAGCGAAAGATCGCATCGACCTGGAGCGACATTACGGTATTGTTAATGGTATAAAAGACCTTGGCTACTACCAGTTTATTTATAAGAAAAAAATACGCAATTTTATTCGTAGGATAAAAGGTAAGCCGGTTCGCTGATGAAAATTTTCCGCGTTCTTTGCTAGTTACTCTTGTATCGCTTGCCGAAGATGAATAGTAATAAGCACAGCAGAAAGGTAACGGAAAGTGCAACACCATCTTCAGTTTTTAAGTTTGGCCCAGATTATTAAAGATAAGCATATTGTTAGTCTGAAACAGTAATATGTATTAATCCCAACAGGTTTATTATGAAAAATATTAAATATATTACACATGCATGTGTTGAGCGATTGAAAAGACACAAGTCTTCAGATGACGTTGTTATCTTTCTGTCTGGGCCTACATCAAAGAAGACGCCTTTGTCGGTTCTTCGCAGCCGGGATATAATCGCGGTCAACGGATCTGCCGCTTATTTAATCGAGAATGATATCAATCCGTTAATTTATGTTCTAACGGACGCCCGTTTTTTGTTACAGCGCCGTGATGACTTTTATCAGTTTAGCCGCAATAGTCGTTTTACCATCGTTAATGCTGATGTTTACGAGGCGGCAGCGGAGGAAGATAAGTGTTATCTGCGTGAGAACTGCCTGATACTGCGCGCCTTCTATAAGCGCGAAAAAGGCGGAGCGATAAAAAAGCTTAAGTTCCTGATGAAGAGTCGCCTGCATAAAAGTTTACTTATCAATATCCCCTGGTCTAAGAAGGGGCGTCTGGTCGGTTTTAGTAAGGATATCGCGCTGGGCTACTGTTCATGCCACACAGTTGCTTATACCGCGATTCAAATTGCCTATTCGCTGAAATATAGTGCCATTATCTGTTCCGGTCTGGATTTGACCAATACCTGCCGCCGATTTTATGACGAAAGTAACAATCCGATGCCTTCTGAGTTAAGTAAAGATCTGCCCAAGATTTTACCCTTCTTTATTTTTATGCGGGCTAATATACCAGACATTAATATCTTTAATCTTTCGGATGATACTGCAATTAGTTACGACATCATTCCTTTCATGCAACCCGATGAGCTCGAAAAAAATAATTATAAAAACAGCCACGAGCTGCATGAAAAAATTGATTTCGAACGCAAAGCAAACACCTTTGCTAACTAGTGGTAACCACTTTTTTGGTAAGAAAAATGCGCCTTGGAACCTTTCACAAGAAGAAAAAGCATTTAATCAATAAAATAAAGATCAATTTTCTCTCTTTATTCTTAAAAAACCGACGTGGACCGAATATTGATAGCAAAAACATAAAAAGCTGCTTATTAATTCATGACAACAGTAAGATTGGTGATCTGATTGTCCTTAGCGCGCTTTACCGAATATTGTCGAGGAAAGGCATCGCGTTAACGATACTCTCATGTGGCTCGGGGCATGCTTTTCTCAACGCACATCCGCATATTGACCAGCTGCTCATAAAAAAATCAAACAACATGAGTGAACTGCTTAAACTTCGGCACCAGTTAAGAAAACGCCATTTCGATGTTGTATTGGATCCCTTTGAAACGTTTCCTTGCTTTGGCCACGCGTTACTGCTCTCGGGGCTGCGGGATTCGTACGTGCTGGGATTTGATAAATGGTACAAGCGCTACTATTCGCGCTACAACCCTCATGATGAGCAGTTGAACGAGCATATGTCCTCGCGCACAAACGTCATTGTGCGGCAGCTTTTCGAACGCGATGCAGACGATGATTATCGTTACGATATCGCTATTCCGGCGGATGTCGAAGATGCGGTAAGGGCGTTGGTAGGCTCGTCTGACGTGGTTGCTATTAATCCCCTGGGCGCCAAGAAGATTTGCCGTCTTTCATCTGAGCAGATGCTGCTTATCCACAGTTGGTTCGCACAGCACCATCCTGGCCTGAGAATTATCTATACTGGTCATCCGGATGACTTATCCTCCATCCCTGTAAGCAACATTGAAACGCTACCTTATCCTGATTTTATCTATAC
The DNA here is from genome assembly GCF_014490785.1 of Kosakonia sp. SMBL-WEM22. Taxonomy (NCBI): domain Bacteria; kingdom Pseudomonadati; phylum Pseudomonadota; class Gammaproteobacteria; order Enterobacterales; family Enterobacteriaceae; genus Kosakonia; species Kosakonia sp. SMBL-WEM22. The sequence continues at coordinate 121,056 of NZ_CP051488.1, forward strand.
CGTAGCCTTAACGAAGCTCAGCAAATATGTTGTCTCTGTCGATACCGCTCTGGTGCATATTGCCTCAGCCTTTAACCGGCCGATGTTGGCGCTCTATCCTCAGGCACGTACCGCTGAATATCCCTCGCCCCTGATATGGGCACCGAATAGCGAGTGCGCGGAGCAAATTATCTCCCCTACGCACTTTGTCTCTGATATCGATGAGCGCACGCTAATTAACGGCCTGGAAAGGCTGATGGCCTGCAAGATGAATGCTACGCAATAAAATGGCCACGCATGGTGGCCATTGATTCATCATACTATTGTGAGCTGCGGATCTTATTGAAGAGTAAAAGAAGAGTCAGGCCGCAAATAATGATAATCGGCACGCTTCTCGCCCAAAGAAGCACATCGCTTAACCCAGTCCCGATTATTGCCAGAGAAAAAGCAAACAAACCCATCGAGCGATAATAGTAGGCGGAAAATATTAAGGCAGCATAAAAACAAATAACGGATATTACGCCAATGATACCTTTCAGCGAGGCGTTTTCGATGATCTCGTTGTGCAGATGAACATTGATATATACCATCGCAGAGCTTAACGTCTTGTTTTTTACCACCATTTTTGCAATTTCTTGCGCGCGTTCATCAGCTGAACGCCATTTTAGGGGGGCTTCCTTAAAGAGCGTCATCCCTGATTCGTACATCGCAAACCGCGCACCGAGAGAGGTGCCACCGTTACCTTGCTGATATAAGTTTATATCTTTAACGGCCGCATCGTACCGACTGGCAATCGACTGGCTGAAAACGAGGCCAAGCACCATCATTAATGCTAAGAAACCACCAATTCCCAGGAATAGCTTTTTAGGATCCTTAAGGTAATAAGTGATGATGGTCAGGCAGCAGATAATCGGGAAAATTAAAATGGATGAGCGGGTCTGCGTCATCACCAAAGCAGCAAAGATCACTACTGCGTTCAGCACAAACAAAAGTGGGTGACTTTTTGGGGTATAGAGAATAGAGACCGCGCTAATCAAGCCAACCAGCATGATGGAGTAAGCGGCCCCCGTTGATGAGCCAATGCCAAAATCAATCCTGTTCATGCCGACAGAAAATTTCTGAAACAGAGCGTAGCCTAAAATAATAAATGAAACGGAATAGAGAAGATAAAGCAGTGCACTACTTTTATATTTGAATTTTGTCGAGGCGGCTAGCAGCACCATGAAAAAACCAAAAATAAAGACCCGCACGGTATTAATATAATTATGGTACGTCGCTTTAAAAGGAGAGTTATCGACTTTGAAAGTTTTGTACCAAATAAGATCCAGAATGCCAATAAAAAGAATAGAAGCGGGTAGCGCGAAGCTTTTCCAGTTTATACTTGTTGAACGTCCTTTGAGAATGAGCGTTATTATTGCGAGAATTCCGCAGATATTAAAAAACTTCATGCTCAAATTGTTATTAATCATCGCTACGACCAGCGTAGCGGCGGTCAAGATAAACGTACCATATTCCATAATGGACGCGGCTTTTTCACTGCGCCCCTTCCAGGTTTGCGCACTCATAGAGGCTGGCATTCACTTTTCCTTTAGCCTAAACAGGCAATCTCATTAAAAACGTTTTCTGCGCTGAGATGGGCTAAATCGCCATCACTTGCGCGGCATATATATTGGTTTTTTCCATACCCGCCAATCAGCCCTGGGTCCGTTGGGCCATATAACGTGATATTTGGGCGATCCAGCGCCGCCGTCAGATGGCTGAGGCCCGTATCGACCGATACCACAAACTTTGCGCCAGCAAGTGTCTGCGCCACCTTCTCAAGACTCATCTTCGGCAACACTTCAACGTAATCAAATCCTTCCGCTAACCGCTTCGCACGTGCCTCTTCATGATGGGCTCCCCAGGGGAGCTTTATCTGCAAACCGCTTCCGTTAAGCAGGCCAATCAATGCGCGCCAATGGCTCTCTGGCCAGTGTTTATCATCGCGCGTGGTAGCATGCAAAAAGACGGCATAGGAGGAGGCTGGCGCAGCGCCGGAGATAAAATGCTGCGCTATCCCGTAGTCGCCCTGCGTCTGTGGTTTGGCATAGCCCAGACTCTTCGCAAAGAGCTCGCGCGTACGCTCAACCGCGTGTTGCTGTTTCGCAATAGAATGACGGCGGTTATAGAACAGGCTCGCCAGCGGTTCGCGTGCGGAGTGCCAGTCCATACCATGCTTCACGCCATGCGCCAGCCGGGTGACCAGCGCGGCGCTCTTCACCAGCCCCTGGGCGTCAATAATGGCATCGTACTGCCTCTCCTTCACCGCATTGCGGAAAGCCTGGCGCTCTGCCGTAACGGGCGCGGAAAACCAGGCTTTGCGCCAGCGGCGGATAGCCACCGGGATAACGCGATCGACTGCGGCGTGCCATGAAGGAATTTGGGCAAAACCCTCTTCCACGACCCAGTCAAAACGGATGCCCGGAATGGCCTGAGTGGCATCAGTCAGTGCGGGCAGTGTGTGCAGCACATCGCCCATTGACGAGGTTTTCACAATCAAGACCCGCATCGCTTATCCTTCTGCTGCCAGCAACAAACCATTCAACTCATCCAGCACGCGCTGCGGCGTAATGTCGATAAGGCTCTGATGATACCCTTCCTCGGCATCGCCTTTGCGCACCTTGTGGTAGCCAGAAATTAAGCGGATGACGCGCGCTTTGTGGGAGAGCGGCGGCGTGAAATCGGGACTGCTGGGGCCATAGAGCGCCACCAGCGGGCGATCGAGCGCGGCGGCAACGTGCATCAAGCCTGAATCATTGCTCACCACCGCTTTACAGGCGGCAATCAGCACCACGGCCTGCTCCAGCTGCGTTTCTCCCGCCAGATTGCGACACCACGCCTGTTGCTCAACACTCAGCGCGGTCAGAATTTGGTTACCCGCTTCGTGATCTTTTGCCGAGCCGAACAGCAGCACCTGATAGCCTTCATCAATAAGCTGCTTCGCCAGTTCGGCGTAGTGGTAGTGTGGCCAGCGTTTCGCCGGGCCAAACTCCGCGCCGGGACAAAAACCGATCATCGGACGTTCAGCTGCAAGATCAAAAGTGGCGCACATCTGCAGTTTTTCACTCTCATTAACCTGCAACTGTGGCCAGAGTAGCGGCTGCGGCAGATCTTTCGCCGAGCGCATCACGCCTTTGTCATACGCCAGCGCAACATAGCGCTCCACCATCAGCGGCCAGGCTTGCTTATCCAATACTCGCGCATCGTTAAGTACGCCATAGCGCATTTCACCGCGCCAGCCGGTACGGTGTGGAATGCCGGCAAAGAAGGGAACAAGGGCGGATTTAAAGGAGTTAGGTAGCACGTAGGCGCGATCGTAACGGCGTTCGCGCAAGCTGTGCCCCAGCTTACGGCGGGCACCAATCTCCAGCGCGCCGTGACCGAGCGGCATCGGGATCGCCTCGTTAACTTCCGGCATGCGCGATAAAAGCGGACGGCACCACGCGGGTGCCATCACATCAATTATCGCCTGGGGAAAGCGCGCCTTCAGCGTGCGGTAAAGACTTTGCGACATCATCATGTCGCCTACCCAGGAGGGTCCAATGACCAGAATTTTCATACTTACGCGTCGCGGTTTAGCCAGGCCATATATTCGCTTACACCTTCGGCCACGGTTTTAAACGGCTTGTCGTAGCCCGCCGCGCGCAGGTTAGTAAGATCGGCCTGCGTAAATGCCTGATAGCGGCCTTTCAGCTTATCGGGGAACGGGATGTACTCAATGCTGCCTTTTTTGTGGAAGGCGAGCGTAGCATCCGCCACGGCCTGGAAGGACTCCGCGCGGCCGGTACCGAGGTTATAAATACCGGAAACGCCGTTTTCCCAGAACCAGAGATTGACCGCAGCCACATCGCCGACGTAGACGAAATCGCGTTTAAAGTTGTCGCTGCCTTCGAACAGTTTCGGGCTCTCGCCATTGTTCAACTGCGTGTTGAGATGGAAAGCGACGCTCGCCATGCTGCCTTTGTGCCCTTCACGCGGGCCATAGACGTTGAAATAGCGGAAGCCGACAATCGGCGAGTTCGCTTCCGGCAGAATGCCGCGCACATACTCATCGAACAGCATTTTTGAGTAGCCGTAGACATTGAGCGGTTTTTCATATTCGCGCGATTCAATAAAGTCCGAGGTGCGGCCGCCGTAGGTGGCTGCGGATGAAGCATACAGGAACGGAATTTCACGCTCCAGGCAGTAGTGCAGCAGCTCTTTGGAGTACTGATAGTTGTTCTCCATCATGTACTTGCCATCCCACTCGGTGGTAGAGGAGCACGCGCCTTCGTGGAATACCGCTTCGATCTCGCCGAACTCTTCGCCAGACATAATCTGGATCAGAAAATCCTCTTTATCCATATAGTCGGCGATATGCAAGTCGACCAGATTGACAAACTTAGTGCCGTCTTTCAGGTTGTCCACCACCAGGATATCGGTGATGCCTTTGTCATTCAGGGCTTTAACGATATTACTGCCGATAAAACCCGCGCCGCCAGTGACGATGATCATAACTGTACCTTTGCAAAATGAAGCGTTGAGACAATCTCAGACACGAATAACTTTATCATACCACCACATTGCTGCCCCTTCAGCCATTCCCCAGGATAGGGGAGGGCTATGCGTGATTTATGCTGCAAAACGGATAAGCAATGAAGCGTCATCTCGTATCAACGTATAGCTTTGGGTAATATGTGCCGAAATTTGCCCAGTCTGGAGAATTGCGATGCGTGGGGATTTTTATCAACAGTTAACGGACGATCTGCAAACCGCACGTGCGGAAGGGTTGTTCAAAGAGGAACGCATTATCACGTCAGCACAGCAGGCTGATATCACCGTGGCGAATGGTAGCCACGTCATCAACTTCTGCTCCAATAACTATCTTGGCCTTGCTAACCATCCGGAGCTTATTGCCGCCGCGAAAGCCGGTATGGATAGCCATGGTTTTGGTATGGCCTCGGTGCGCTTTATCTGCGGCACGCAGGATAGCCACAAAGCGCTGGAGAAGAAGCTGGCCGACTTCCTCGGCATGGAAGACTCGATTCTTTACTCCTCCTGCTTCGATGCTAACGGCGGGCTGTTTGAGACGCTGCTCGGCGCGGAAGATGCCATTATTTCCGATGCACTCAACCACGCCTCCATCATTGACGGCGTGCGTCTGTGTAAAGCGAAGCGCTATCGCTACGCGAACAATGATATGCAGGAGCTGGAAGCCCGCCTGCAAGAGGCGCGCGAAGCGGGTGCCCGCCACGTGCTGATCGCTACCGATGGCGTCTTCTCAATGGATGGCGTGATCGCCAACCTGCAGGGTGTCTGCGACCTGGCGGATAAATATGATGCGCTGGTAATGGTTGATGATTCCCACGCCGTCGGTTTTGTCGGTGCCAACGGGCGCGGAACCCACGAATACTGTGACGTGATGGGCCGGGTTGACATCATTACCGGCACGCTTGGCAAAGCACTTGGCGGCGCGTCGGGTGGTTATACCGCCGCGCGTAAAGAGGTGGTGGAGTGGCTGCGCCAGCGCTCGCGCCCTTATCTCTTCTCCAACTCGCTGGCACCAGCGATTGTCAGCGCATCTATCAAAGTGCTGGAGATGCTGGAATCGGGCGGTGAGCTACGCGATCGCCTGTGGGCCAACGCCCGTCTGTTCCGCGAACAGATGAGCGCCGCGGGCTTTACGCTGGCGGGTGCCGATCACGCCATTATTCCGGTGATGCTTGGCGATGCCGTAGTGGCGCAAAACTTTGCCCGCGAGCTGCAAAAAGAGGGTATTTACGTCACGGGATTCTTCTTCCCGGTGGTGCCGAAAGGCCAGGCGCGCATTCGTACACAGATGTCGGCGGCCCATACGCCTGAACAAATTGAACGCGCGGTAGCAGCCTTTACCCGCATTGGTAAACAACTGGGTGTGATCTGAGGACGTGAAATGAAAGCGTTATCCAAACTGAAAGCGGAAGAGGGCATCTGGATGACCGATGTGCCGGAACCGGAAGTTGGGCACAACGATCTGCTGATTAAGATCCGCAAAACCGCAATTTGCGGTACCGATGTCCATATCTACAACTGGGACGAGTGGTCGCAAAAAACCATCCCGGTACCGATGGTGGTTGGTCATGAATACGTGGGTGAAGTGGTTGGGATCGGTCAGGAAGTGAAAGGCTTTAAGATCGGCGATCGTGTCTCCGGCGAAGGGCATATCACTTGTGGGCATTGCCGTAACTGCCGCGCGGGCCGCACCCATTTATGCCGTAATACCGTCGGCGTAGGCGTCAATCGTCCCGGCTGTTTTGCGGAGTATCTGGTGATTCCGGCCTTCAACGCCTTCAAAATCCCGGACAATATCCCTGACGAACTGGCGTCAATTTTCGACCCGTTCGGTAATGCCGTGCATACGGCGCTCTCCTTCGATCTGGTGGGCGAAGATGTGCTGGTCTCCGGTGCAGGCCCTATCGGCATCATGGCCGCTGCCGTTGCTAAACACGTTGGTGCGCGCCATGTGGTAATTACCGATGTGAATGAGTATCGACTTGAGCTGGCACGCAAAATGGGCGTCACGCGCGCGGTAAACGTTGCCAAAGAGAACCTCACCGAAGTGATGGCGGAGCTGGGGATGACTGAAGGGTTCGACGTCGGGCTGGAGATGTCCGGCGCGCCTGCGGCTTTCCGCACCATGCTCGACACCATGAACCACGGCGGGCGCATCGCCATGCTCGGTATTCCCCCTTCGGAGATGTCGATTGACTGGAACAAAGTCATCTTCAAGGGGCTGCTTATCAAAGGGATTTACGGCCGTGAGATGTTTGAAACCTGGTATAAAATGGCGGCGCTGATCCAGTCCGGTCTCGACCTCTCACCCATCATCACTCACCGCTTCGGGATTGATGAATTTCAGCAGGGCTTTGATGCAATGCGTTCGGGTCAATCCGGTAAAGTCATACTGAGCTGGGATTAAAAGAGTAAGGGCCAGATAATGGCCCTTATTTTTACGAAAAATCTCAAAGCTCATTATTAAATGTAAATTTTTGTCAGTGTCATAAATTCTTCGCAATTACGCAATACTTTTATTACGTCCTCTAAACCCTCTGGCTAATCTGAATAATCTTAGATCGCAGCGACGATGAAACTTAATCGCAACCGCTGTGTCTGAAAATTTACCTACTCACTCTACTCAATCTTAATTTTTTCTTAATTAAAACAATTTAAAAATAGTCACTGTAATGACAATGAATCAGGTAATTAATGATGAATAGCCCTGGTAAACTTAGCGTTATTATCCCCCTCTACAATGCGGGCGATGATTTTGTACCTTGCATGGAATCTCTATTGTCGCAAACGTGGAGTGCCCTTGAAATCATCATCGTCAATGATGGTTCAACCGATCATTCTGCTGAAATAGCAGAGCGTTACGCAAAGAAGTATCCTCATATCCAGCTTATTCACCAGTGTAATGCCGGTGCCTCCGTGGCGCGTAACCGCGGTTTAACCTATGCCACAGGTGAATACATCGCGTTTGTCGATGCCGATGATATTGTTTATCCGCAAATGTATGAAACGCTGATGAAAATGGCGCTGGAAGACGATCTTGACCTCGCGCAGTGCAACTCAGACTGGTGCGATCGGCAGAATGGCACTACCTGGCAATCCATCCCGCTGGATCGCATTCGCTCCACTGGGGTGCTCAGCGGGCCTGAGTGGTTAAGAGTGGCGCTGGCAAGCCGCCGCTGGACGCACGTGGTGTGGATGGGCGTTTATCGCCACGATGTGATTAAGCAAAATCGTATTGAATTTATTCCCGGGCTGCATCACCAGGATATTATCTGGAGCACCGAATTTATGTATAACGCCAAACGCGTGCGTTATACCGAACAATCGTTATATAAATATTTTCTTCATGGCTACTCGGTCAGCCGTTTGAAGCGACAGGGATTAAAAAACCTTGCCTATCAGCGTCATTACATGAAAATTACCCGCCTGCTGGAGAAACTAAATCGCGATTACGCTGACCGCATTGCAATATATCCCGAATTCCATCAACAAATTACTTATGAAGCACTCCGCGTATGCCACGCGGTGCGAAAAGAGCCGGATGAAATAATACGCAGGCGTATGATTGCCGAAATATATGCATCGGGAATGTTTAAACGTATGGTGAGTAATGTCCGCAGCCCTAAACTCGCTTATCAGGTGCTGCTGTGGTCACTGCGCCTGTATAAATGGCGGGACAAGAAAATGTCCCACCATCGTCTTGCCCGCAAAGCGGTGAAAATTTACTGAAGCTGCTTACTTCCGGCCCCAGCCCTGCCACTGGTGCTGGAAGTACTGCACCAACGTACTTTCGCTGATGCTCTCTCCCACCACGCTAAAGAAGCGGCTGGCATTTACCGGCTCTGGCTTCTGCTTCGCTTTACACACCTTCACACCCCGGAACGGATTGCGTGGTGGCGGCTGCGGCGCGTCAGGTTTGGCTGGCGTCGGGTTATCCACCTGCGGTTCATGAAGCAGGTCGCTTGGCCGCACGAGTGTAATGTCAGAGGGTAAGTTTGCCAGCGCCTGCTGCAATACACGCACGGTCGAAGGATGCGGGTGTCCGATGGCGATAGCCGAGCCGTTACGGCGTGCCAGCGCGACGGCACGGTCGAACTGACGGCGAATATCACCCTCATTCTGCGTATCGTCGAGGAACACTTTGCGCTTAATCACCTTCACCCCAGTGCCGGAGGCGGCGCGCATCGACTGGCTATTGCCGATGGTCATGCTGTCGAGAAAGTAGAGGTTATAGCGCTCCAGCGCCTGCATCACCTTTTGCATGCCAAACAGGCTGGAGGTCATGGCGCTGCCCATATGGTTATTCAACCCAACGGCATAGGGCACCTTATTGACGGCCTCACTGATGATGCGTTCAATCTCTGCGCTGCCCATCTCCGGGCGCAGGGTATCTTTTTCCAGCGGCTGTTTGCTGAGCGGGGCCATCGGCAGATGAATCAGCACTTCGTGGCCGCTATTGTGCGCTTTGGTCGCCATGTCGCGGGCGTGGGTGGCATTTGGCAGCACCGCAACGGAGACCGCCTGCGGCATGGCCAGCACCTGGTTTTCTGTCTGGGGTCGGTAGCCAAAATCGTCGATAACGATGGCCAGTTTGCCGGCAAACACCGGCGAGGAGAGCGCCAGCACGCTGGCGAGAGTGATCACAATGCGGCGAAGTTGAAGCAAACCTATCTTCCCAACCACGGCTGTGGATTGACCGCCTGGCCCTGACGGCGAATTTCAAAATAGAGTGAAGGCCGGCCCTGACCGCCACTGCTCCCGACGAGAGCTATCGGCTGGCCTGCGCGCACCTGCGCGCCAACGCTAACAAGGGCGCTTTGGTTATAACCATAAAGGCTCATATCGCCTTTGCCGTGCTCAACAACAACCACAAGGCCATAGCCCTGCAGCCAGTCGGCGAGGATCACGCGCCCGTCGGCGATGGCTTTGACTTCGCTGCCTTCAGACGCGCCGATAACAATGCCTTTCCACCGTAGCTCACCCTGCAACTGTTCGCCATAACGATGGAGCAACGGGCCGCGAACCGGCCATATTGCCCGGCCCGCTGGTGAGCCCAGACCGCCGGTGCGGGACATTAGCGAGCGTTCACTCTCGGTCGGCTTATAGGTAGTGCCTTTGCGGCTGGCCTCGCTCTGCCGCTCACGCACCGCCTGCGCTTCACGCGCTTCGCGTTCGGCGCGGGCTTTAGCCGCCGCTTCTGCCCGGGCAAGGCGATCGCGCAGGCGCGATTCATTGGCACGCATCTCGCTAAGCTGCTGCTGCCCTTCCTGAATTGAGGATTCAAGCCCGGCAAGTGTCTTTTTACGCTCGTTTCGCGCCTGCTCCAGCTTCGCCTGCTGCGCCTGCTGCTCATAGAGCAGGGTCTGTTGCTGGCTCTGCTTCTCTTCAAGCTCGGCTTTTTGCGAAGCGACCTCTTCACGCGTCTGCTTAAGCTGCGCGATGGTCTCCTGACGGGCCTGGTTGAGATAGCCGAAGTAAGCCTGCAAACGCTGACCGCGCTGGCTCTCTTCACCACTCAACAGGAACTGGATACCGCTGTGCTCACCCTGACGAAACGCAGCATCGAGCTGCGCGGCAAGATTGCGCTCCTGCGACGCGCGCTGGCGCTCCAGCCTGGCGATGGAGGCGTTCATCTCATCAATCTGTTTATTGAGCACAGCCAGCGTGTTTTCGGTTTCATGCAGCTGGCGGGCGGCAGCGGAGATGGCCTCCTCCTGCGCTTTCAGCTGCGCGAGCAGGCCTGCGCGCTGCTGCTGCTGTTGGCGAACTGCGCGCTCTTTGGCGGCGATATCGGCCTGGATGGATTTGAGCTGATCGCGGTCATCCGCGTGGGCGGGAGCGGCGCACAGCAATGCGCCAGCGCTGAGTGCGCTGGCGCAGAGCAGAGGTCGGAGCCCGACCCATGTAATTGAAAAAATCGCCTTTCCCCTCATGGGGAGCGATTATTCCACGATGAACAGCGGCTTACCAGTCATCTCTTGCGGGATTTCCTCGCCCATCAGCGACAGCATGGTCGGCGCGATGTCGGAAAGTTTGCCGCCAGAGCGCGCTTTCACCGTTTTGTCACCGACATAAATCAGCGGAACCGGAAGATTGGTGTGCGCCGTATGCGCCTGACCGGTTGATGGATCGCGCATCTGTTCAGCGTTACCGTGGTCGGCAGTAATCAGCAGCTGCCCGCCAACGGATTCAACGGCGCGGGTGACCTGCGCAATGCAGTTATCCAGCGCTTCCACTGCAGCGACCGCTGCATCAAACACGCCGGTATGGCCAACCATATCACCATTCGGGTAGTTACAGATGATGGTGTCATATTTGCCGCCAGTAATGGCGGCGACCAGTTTTTCCGTCAGTTCGGCGGAGCTCATCTCTGGTTGCAGATCGTAAGTGGCAACTTTTGGCGAGTTGATCAGGATGCGGTCTTCGCCAGGGAACGGCTCTTCAACGCCGCCGTTAAAGAAGAAGGTGACATGGGCATACTTCTCCGTTTCGGAGATGCGCAGCTGGGTGCGGTTTTTCTTCGCCATCCACTCGCCAAGGGTGTTGGCAAGAGAGGTCGGCGGGTAGGCCACGGCGGTTTTGATGTCGGCGGCGTACTCAGTCAGCATGACGAAATCGAGCTTGACCACTTTTTTGCGCGCGAAGCCGTCAAAATCGGCGTTAACAAAGGCACGAGTGATTTCGCGGGCGCGGTCGGCGCGGAAGTTCATGAAAATCAGCGCGTCGCCATCTTCCATTGCCGCATCGGCCTGACCGGCAGCGCGAATGACCGTCGCTTTCACAAACTCGTCGTTTTCGTCGCGGGCGTAAGCGGCCTGCAGCCCGGCAACGGCGCTATCGAAGGTGAACTCCCCTTTGGCCTGCGTCATCAGGTCATACGCCTGTTCAACGCGATCCCAGCGGTTATCGCGATCCATGGCGAAGTAGCGACCAATAATCGAAGCCACGCGGCCTTTACCGAGGGCGGCGAATTTCTCTTCAAATTTTTTCAGTGAGGATTCAGCGCTGCGCGGCGGCGTATCGCGGCCATCGAGGAAGGCGTGCAGGTAGATTTTTTCTGCGCCACGTTCGGCGGCCAGTTCGACCATCGCCATAATGTGATCTTCATGGCTGTGTACGCCGCCTGCGGAGAGCAGGCCCATAATATGCACCGCTTTGCCGGCGCTGACGGCGTTATCCACCGCCCCGCGCAGTACCGGGTTAGTGAAGAAGGTGCGCTCTTTAATCTCAACGTCCAGGCGGGTTAAATCCTGGTAAACAATACGCCCGGCACCGAGGTTGACGTGCCCGACCTCGGAGTTGCCCATCTGGCGATCCGGCAGACCCACTTCCAGGCCGGAAGCATCAATCAGGGTATGCGGACGACTGGCCCACAGGCTATCCATCACCGGGGTCTTAGCGTTGAAAATGGCGTTATCTTGCTGATCTTCTCGATAGCCGTAGCCATCGAGAATCACCAGTACCATAGGTTTTTTTGAAACCGACATTGCGACAACCTCATGCTCTGAAGAGAAAAATTTGCGTAATTTTACTACAGCTGAATCGATCAAATAGCCGCAGAAGATCAAAGAAAGGGGTCACGTGGGGGGATGTTTTGCACCGCGTTGTTTATTTTTTTCGTAACACGCCGCAGAAAATGCAATCCATCGCGCTCGCTGGCTGTATTTGCCCAACTGCGCAGGTATACTCCTTGCTGGTTTTTAATCACTTAGTCGGGAGCTGTTACCCCAGATGCAAGAAATTATGCAATTTATTGGACGCAACCCGATACTCTGTATCGGCTGGCTTGCGTTGTTCGCCGCGGTGTTATACACGACCTTCAAAGGCGTCGCGTCGAAAGTGAAAGTGATTTCCCGTGGGGAAGCCACGCGCCTCATCAATAAAGAAGATGCGGTGGTTGTGGACTTACGTCAGCGCGATGATTTCCGTAAAGGTCATATCGCCGGCGCGGTGAATTTGCTGCCAGGCGAGATCAAAGCCAATAATGTAGGTGAGCTTGAAAAACGTAAAAGCACGCCGATTATTGTTGTAGACGGTACCGGCCTGCAGGCGCAGACCCCGGCAAACGAGCTGGTAAAAGCCGGTTTCGAGAAAGTCTTTGTGCTCAAAGACGGTGTCTCCGGCTGGGTCGGCGAAAATCTGCCGTTAGTACGCGGTAAATAATTTACCCGGTGGGCTTTGGCTCACAGGGTAAAACCAGGAGAAGAGATATGGCCAATATTGAGATCTACACCAAAGCAACCTGCCCGTTTTGCCACCGCGCAAAAGCGCTGCTGAGCAGCAAAGGCGTTGATTTTGCCGAGCTGCCGATCGACGGCGACATGGTAAAACGTGAAGAGATGATTCAACGTAGTGGCCGTACCACGGTTCCGCAGATCTTTATTGATGCACAGCATATCGGCGGCTGCGACGATTTATTTGCGCTGGATGCGCGTGGCGGATTGGATCCGCTGTTAGGTTAATGCTTTCTAAGCACTACAACACTTAAGGGTTACTTATTCATGTCTGAGCTAAACAACACCGAAATGACTTTCCAGATTCAGCGTATCTACACGAAAGATATCTCTTTCGAAGCGCCGAACGCACCGCACATCTTCCAGAAAGAGTGGCAGCCGGAAGTCAAGCTGGACCTCGACACCGCGTCAACGCAACTGGCGGACGGCGTGTATGAAGTGGTTCTGCGCGTAACCGTAACCGCCTCTCTGGGCGAAGAGACCGGCTTCCTGTGCGAAGTACAACAGGGCGGCATCTTCTCTATCGACGGTATCGAAGGCACCCAGATGGCGCACTGCCTGGGCGCATACTGCCCGAACATCCTGTTCCCGTATGCCCGTGAATGCATCACCAGCCTGGTTTCCCGTGGTACATTCCCGCAACTGAACCTTGCTCCGGTAAACTTTGATGCGCTGTTCATGAACTACCTGCAACAGCAGACTGGCGAAGGTGCCGAACAACATCAGGATGCCTGATGAACGCACTTAATGCTGCAATGACTGTGATCGGTGCCGGCTCTTACGGCACCGCTCTTGCCATCACGCTGGCAAGAAATGGCCACCAGGTTGTGCTGTGGGGCCATGACCCGAAACATATCGCCACGCTGCAACACGACCGTTGCAACGTGGCGTTCCTTCCCGATGTGCCTTTCCCCGACACGCTTGAGCTTGAGAGCGACCTGTCCCGCGCGCTGGCCGCCAGCCGCGACATTCTGGTCGTTGTGCCGAGCCACGTCTTTGGCGAGGTGCTGGCGAAGATCAAACCGCTGATGCGCAGCGATGCGCGCATTGTCTGGGCGACAAAAGGGCTGGAGGCGGAAACCGGGCGTCTGTTACAGGACGTGGCGCGTGAAGCCTTAGGCTCCTCTATACCGCTGGCGGTGATCTCCGGTCCGACGTTTGCCAAAGAGCTGGCGGCGGGAATGCCGACGGCGATCTCTTTAGCCTCCACCGACCCACAGTTTGCCGACGATCTGCAGAAGCTGCTGCACTGCGGCAAGAGCCTGCGCGTCTACAGCAACCCGGATTTCATTGGCGTGCAGCTTGGCGGCGCGGTGAAGAACGTGATTGCGATTGGCGCGGGTATGTCCGATGGCATCGGCTTTGGCGCGAATGCGCGCACGGCGCTTATCACTCGCGGTCTGACGGAGATGTCGCGGCTTGGCGCGGCACTGGGTGCCGATCCTGCCACCTTTATGGGCATGGCGGGGCTGGGCGATCTGGTGCTGACCTGTACCGACAATCAGTCGCGTAACCGCCGTTTTGGCATGATGCTCGGTCAGGGCATGGATGTTGAAGGCGCGCAGGAGAAGATAGGCCAGGTGGTTGAGGGCTATCGCAATACCAAAGAAGTGCGCGCGCTGGCGCACCGGTTCGGCGTTGAAATGCCAATAACCGAGGAAATTTATCAGGTATTGTATTGCGGAAAAAATGCGCGCGAGGCAGCATTAACGCTGTTGGGCCGCGCCCGCAAGGATGAGCAATAAGCGGCTAATCGCAGGGATTCTCATCACTATCACGTCAAGGCTGGCTGAGTCCGGCCTTGCTTTTATTTCGTCTGGAGTAAGCAATGCCGTGTGAAGAACTGGATCTGGTCTGGAAAAATATCAAAGCCGAAGCCCGCGCGCTGGCGGACTGTGAACCGATGCTGGCCAGTTTTTATCACGCAACCTTACTCAAGCATGAAAATCTCGGCAGTGCCCTGAGCTATATGCTGGCGAACAAGCTGGCGTCGCCAATTATGCCCGCCATCGCCATTCGCGAAGTGGTGGAGGAGGCCTACGCCGCAGACCCGGAGATGATCGCTTCCGCCGCTTGCGATATTCAGGCTGTGCGTACCCGCGACCCGGCGGTGGATAAATACTCAACGCCGCTGCTCTACCTGAAAGGGTTCCACGCCCTGCAGGCGCACCGTATTGGTCACTGGCTATGGACGCAGGGCCGCCAGGCGCTGGCAATTTTCCTGCAAAACCAGGTCTCGGTAAGCTTTCAGGTCGATATTCACCCGGCAGCCACCATCGGGCGCGGGATCATGCTCGACCACGCCACCGGTATTGTGGTGGGTGAAACGGCAGTTGTCGAAGATGATGTGTCGATTCTGCAGTCGGTTACCCTCGGCGGCACCGGCAAAACCAGCGGCGATCGCCATCCGAAGATCCGCGAAGGGGTGATGATTGGCGCGGGGGCAAAGATCCTCGGCAATATCGAAGTAGGACGCGGGGCAAAAATCGGTGCCGGTTCCGTGGTGTTGCAGCCCGTACCGCCGCACACCACCGCCGCAGGCGTTCCGGCGCGCATCGTTGGTAAGCCAGAGAGCGATAAGCCCGCGATGGATATGGATCAGCATTTTAATGGAGCCAATCACGGGTTTGAGTACGGCGACGGTATTTGAAATATGCCGGATGGCGCTGCGCTTATCCGGCCTACAACTATTTTTGCCAATAACGCCAGAAGTGCGCCAGGTTGATGCGCGCTACCCGTAGGCCGGATAAGGCGTAGCCGCCATCCGGCAATCCAATCCCAAACCTCACATCAGCTGCGCAACACCGCGCCGGGGTAACCGAGCTGGCGCCAGGCTTCATACACCACCACCGACACCGCATTGGAAAGGTTCATGCTGCGGCTGTCCGGCATCATCGGAATACGGATCTTCTGCTCCGGCGGCAGCGCATCAAGAATGGTGGCGGGCAGGCCGCGGGTTTCCGGGCCGAACATTAAATAATCCCCATCGGCAAACGACACGGCGCTGTGCGCGGGCGTACCTTTGGTGGTTAGCGCAAACAGGCGCTGAGGCTTAGCGGCGGCCAGAAAGGCGTCGTAATCGGCGTGGCGCTGCACGGCGGTGAATTCGTGATAATCCAGCCCTGCTCGGCGCAGGCGCTTATCGTCCCAGGTAAAGCCCATCGGCTCAATGATATGCAGACGAAAGCCGGTGTTAGCGCACAGGCGGATAATATTCCCGGTATTGGGCGGGATCTCAGGTTCAAATAAGACAATGTTCAGCATGCAGCCCCCTTAATAGCGGGGGCAGGATAGCACTCTCCCCAGGGCGGGGAGAGCATTTTTTACTACGCCGCATCGCCGTGCGACAGCGGTGCCAGCGCCGCCGGGATGTCACTCTGCGCCTGTACCAGCGAGTCCTTGCTGATTTCACGAATCGATTTCGCGCCGGTCAGCGTCATCGCTACGCGCATCTCTTTCTCAATCAGATCCAACAAGTTAGCCACTCCCTGTCGGCCATGTGTCGCCAGCGCATAGAGATAGGCGCGGCCCAGCAGCACGGTATCTGCACCGAGCGCAATCATTCGCACCACATCAAGGCCGTTACGAATCCCACTATCTGCAAGAATGGCAATATCACCCTTCACCGCATCGGCAATCGCTGGCAGCGCACGCGCTGAGGAGAGCACGCCATCAAGCTGGCGACCGCCGTGGTTAGAGACGACGATCCCATCCGCGCCAAAGCGCACTGCGTCGCGGGCATCCTCCGGATCGAGGATCCCTTTGATCACCATCGGGCCATCCCAGAATTCGCGGATCCACTCCAGGTCTTTCCATGAGATAGAGGGATCGAAGTTGTTTGCCAGCCAGCCAATATAATCCTCCAGCCCGGTTGGCTTCCCGAGGTAAGCAGAGATATTGCCCAGGTCATGAGGACGGCCATTGACGCCCACATCCCACGCCCACTGCGGATGCATCACCGACTGCCAGTAGCGGCGCAGGGCGGCGTTTGGCCCGCTCATCCCGGAGTGCGCATCACGGTAACGCGCGCCCGGCGTTGGCATATCGACGGTAAAGACCAGCGTGGAACAGCCCGCTGCCTTTGCCCGCTCCAGCGCGTTGCGCATAAAGCCGCGATCGCGCAGCACGTAGAGCTGGAACCACATCGGGCGCTTAATGGTTGGCGCCACCTCCTCAATCGGGCAGACGGAGACGGTCGACAGGGTAAAGGGGATGCCTTTGGCATCTGCTGCGCCTGCGGCCTGCACTTCGCCGCGACGGGCATACATCCCGCACAGCCCGACCGGTGCCAGCGCCACCGGCATCGAGAGCTGCTCCTTGAACAGCGTGGTCTCAAGGCTCAGGTCGGACATATTCTTCAGTACCCGCTGGCGGAGCGCGACCTGCGATAAATCCTCGACGTTGCGGCGCAGGGTATATTCGGCGTAAGCGCCACCGTCGATATAGTGAAACAGGAACGGTGGCAGAATGCGTTTTGCCGCGGCGCGATAGTCGCTGGCTGCGGAAATAATCATGCTTTTTTCTCCCTTAAATGAATCAGTTGCTCGTCGGGCAGGCGGGTAATGCGCGCCTGGCGGGCCCGGTCTTCGTCAAACTGGCGAATCGTGGTGTGGACGAATGCGAGGTGCGCCATCATCGCCTGGCGCGCCCCCTCGGCATCGCCGGCAAGAATGGCGTTCATCACCGTGCGGTGTTGCTCCGTAAGCCGGGCGAAAACTGGCGGAACAAGGTACATGCGCTGGCGGCTCTGCTTTACCGAGGATTGCAGCAGGTCGAAGAAGCCGCGCATCGTTTGTAGCAGCACCACATTGTGTGAGGCTTCGGCAATCGCCAGATGGAAACGCACATCCGCCTGCGAGGCGAGATCCGGGTCATCGGATTGCGAGGCCTCAAAGCAGAGCACGATTTTCTCTTTATCGGCGTCGGTGGCGCGCATCGCCGCATGCCAGGCGGTGCTGGCTTCAATCGCGTGGCGGGCTTCGAGAATATCGAAGCTGTAATCGGGGTCATCATTGAGCAGCGTTTTCAGCGGCTGGACGATGTTCTGCTCCGACCAGGCCTCATGCTGCCAGCGCACAAAGGTTCCACCGCCGCGGCGGCTTAACAGCACGCCTTCACTCACCAGCTTGGCCAGCGCTTCACGTAAGGAGTTGCGCGATACGCCAAGCTGCACGGCAAGCTGGCGCTCGGCGGGCAACTTCATGCCCGCTTCCAGCTGTTGTTCGGCAATTAACGCCCGCACGCGGTCGGCGACCTCGTCAGCCAGGCGTTTGGGAAAGGTATTCATGGGATCATCCAGGTCAGCACATAGGCCTGCAGGGTAGTGATCACCCCGACCATGCAGGTGAATATCAGGCTGTGTTTCACTGTAAAGCGGAAGAGATCGGACTCTTTGCCCACCAGCCCCACCGCCGCACAGGCGATAGCGATGGATTGCGGCGAGATCATCTTACCGGTGACGCCGCCGGTGGTGTTAGCCGCCACCATCAGCACATCTGAAACGCCAATCTGCTGCGCAGCCGTGGCTTGTAGCGCGGCAAACAGCGCGTTTGATGAGGTATCGGAGCCGGTTAAAAAGACCCCCAGCCAGCCAAGGAACGGCGAGAAAAAGGTAAACGCGCTGCCGGTATGCGCCAGCGCTAACGCCAGCGTCGACGACAGGCCCGAGTAGTTGGAGATAAAGGCGAAAGCCAGCACCATGCCGATGGAGTAGATGGGCAGCGCCAGCTCTTTCAGCGTACCGGCAAAGGTAGTGATGGCATCCTTTGGTTTCATCTTCAGCCACACAATCGAGAGGATTGCCGCAAAGAGAATGGCGGTGCCGGTGGCAGAGAACCAGTCGAACTTATAGACCGCCGCATACGGCGTGGCGGTGTTCACCACCGGCGGCATGCGCGCCACCAGCTTATCGAGGTGCGGCACAGAGATATTAAACACCCAGTCGTAGAGCGCACCGCCCGGCGCAAAGAGCGCTTTAAAGGGCGGAACACTCCACAGCGTCACAGTCGCGGTCAGGAACAGGAAGGGCGACCAGGCGCGCAGGATCTGCCCGGCGCTGTATCGGGTGCGGGATAGATCGAGATCGACCTGCGACGCCCCCATATCACCAAAGCGGAAAATGCGCACCGGCTTCCAGCGTTTGAGGAACAGCGTCAGGCAGACCAGCGACACCAGCGAGGAGATGATGTCTGGCAGCTCCGGGCCGATAAAGTTCGAGCTGAGATATTGCGCAATGGCGAACGATCCACCGGCCACCATCACCGCAGGCCAGGTCTCTTTCACCCCGCGCCAGCCATCCATAATCGCCATGATCCAGAAGAGCACAATAATGGTCAGGAAGGGGAGCTGACGGCCCACCATCTGGCCGATTTCGAAGCTGTCTAACCCGGTCACCTGGCCGGCAACCAGAATCGGAATCCCCATCGCACCGAATGCCACCGGCGCGGTATTTACAATCAGGCACAGCCCGGCGGCATAGAGCGGGTTAAAGCCCAGCCCCACCAGCAGGGCGGCGGTGATCGCCACCGGCGCGCCAAACCCGGCAGCCCCTTCGAGAAACGCGCCAAACGAGAAGCCGACAATCAGCATCTGCAAACGTTGGTCTGGCGTAATGGAGAGAATCGACGAGCGAATAATGTCGAACTGGCCGGTTTTGACGGAGATCTTATAGACAAAGACAGCGGCGATAATGATCCACGCGATGGGCCACAGGCCATAGAAAAAGCCGTACACCACCGACGCCAGCGCGCGATCCAGTGGCATTTTGTAGAACAGCAGCGCAACGGCAAGGGCGATGGCGACGGTCCAGCTTGCCGCAACGTAGCCTTTAAGCTTTAGCTTTATCAGCGCGAAAAAGAAGAACAGGATCGGAAGCGATGCGATGAGGCTGGAAAGCCAGAGATTACCAGCCGGGTCATAGTTCTGTTGCCAGAGCGTCATGCAGGTCTCCTGAGAACCACGGCAAAACCGCGAGCGATAAGTCTCTGCTTAGCTCTGTCTCACAGGTTTTGTAAAAGTGGTCCTGCCAATGCGGTTGTGTAGGGTTTGTGATAACGAATGGTTATCCAAATGTTGCGGCGTGGCAATCTGGCTGTGAAGGGATTTAGTGGAACTGTGAAGCGCGGAGAAAAAGCAGGGAGAATTGGTAGGGCCAATTAAGGCCGCCCGCGCGCTCAATGGAGGCGGGGCGGCGAGAAGCTATCAGAATTCGGTGTTGGCGAAGCCGGTCATCGCGTCGAGCCCCATTTCACGGCCCAGCGCCGTCATTGGATGAACCACGATAATCCCGCGCACGCTCTTTTTCAGCTTGCCGAGATCGGCCTGCTCTTTCTTGGTAATCGGACGGCTGAAGCGCATTTTGGTCAGCTTCTGCGCCTCCTTACTCAGTTTCTGGCTATACTGGTCGCGCAGGCGGGCGATTTCGGTCTCCAGCGTGGTCTTCTCTTTTTCCAGTTCGGCGTACTTCTCAGCCGCGTCAACCAGAGAGAGCTCCGCCTGCTGGTGGCGGATGGCGTCGAGACGGTCGCTCAGACGCTTAATTTCGTTTTTTTCGACTTCTTTCATGATAGGCATTTTCTTCAGGAACAAACTGCAAGGATACAACACTTCAGGAGGGGATTACTTCTGGAATGCTTTTTTTAAGCTGATCCGTGAGATCAGCTCGGTCAGCGAAAGCACCATGGTGGAGCGCACCACCTGCTGATAACGCTGTTTTTGCATGGCGAAAAAATCTGCATCGCTGGTATCGAACACGGGCTGCGGCGGCAGGGCGGCGACGCAGTGCAGCTCGCCAAACGGCCCGAGGATCTCATCATCAGTGAAGGCGTACTCTGTGCCATCGTGGTTCAGCTCTTCGCGCAGTGCCATCAGCAGCTCGGCATCTTCATACTCGGCCCGCGAGATAACCCCGAGGCCGTAAATCAGCTTCAAACGCACAGACAAATTGCCCAGCGGACCGTCGCCGTCCAGCAGCGGCTCGACGGCATATTTCACCGCGTAGTCATCTTTGCGAAACACCTGCAGCACGAGGATATTGATCGCTTCGTTTAGCAACTCAACGGCGGCAATCAAAAAACTGCGCACGGTTTTTCCCGCATTCAGACGCTCGAGTACACGGTTTTCGAAAGCCTGGGTGTGTTCCATTATTGCCTGCATATCTGACAACTTCGTTAGCTGGCGCGGGATCTCCCGCGCCAATATCGGCATCATGCCTGGGATTGATAAGCGTTGACGGCTTCCTGTACCACCGGGCTGTCGGCGTCGAGACCGGAAACCTGTGCCAGTGCCGCCTGCGGGCCTTTCTCAGCAATAAGCTGAGCCAGCTCCTGCGCCTGCGGATCCTCTTCGCTGCGATAGTGCATCGCGGCGGCGATCCCTTTCACCAGGTTGGCGTGCGGCAGGTTGTACTCCAGCGTGCCGAGCAGCGGTTTAATCAGACGGTCGCCCGCGCTCAGTTTACGCAGCGGTTGACGCCCTACGCGCTCCACATCGTCTTTCAGATAGGGGTTCTCAAAACGACCCAGGATTTTCTGAATATAGGCCGCGTGCTTGTCAGCATCGAAGCCATAACGCTTGATTAACACCGCGCCGCTCTCTTCCATCGCGCCTTTCACCACGGCACGAATTTTCTCATCAAGGATCGCGTCGCGAATGGTTTGATGGCCGGTCTGTTTTCCAAGGTAGGCGGTTATAGCATGCCCGGTATTCAGCGTGAAGAGCTTGCGCTCAACAAACGCCATCAAATTGTCGGTCAGCTCCATCCCCGCAATCGTCGGCAGCGCACCTTTGAACTGAGTTTTGTCGACGATCCACTCGCTGAAGGTCTCAACGGTTACTTCCAGCGGATCGTTGTTGGCAGATGCCGAAGGGGGCACAATGCGGTCGACGGCAGAGTCGACGAAGCCGACATGTGCCTCAACCCAGGCTTTATCCTCTTCGGCCAGCTGGGCGAAAACGTGCCCTTTCAGCTGGCTGGTGCCGCGCACCATATTTTCACAGGCGATAATGTTCAGCGGCGTATCGACGCCCTGCGCCTTGCGTTTTACCAGCCCTTTGGCAACCGCCGGAGCGATGCGTTCCAGCACTACCGGGCCAACGGCAGTGGTGACTAAATCGACCTGCGCAATCAGATCGACAACCTCTTCGCCGATGCTGCTCACCGCATTGACGCCAGAGACGGTATCCACCTGCTCCTGTTCACCCACTACGTGAACCTGATAGCTGTGACGGGCGTTGAGGGCGTCCAGAACCACCTGATTAACATCGGCGAACGTCAGTTCAATCCCCGCGTCGGCCAATAGTTTGCCGATAAAGCCACGTCCGATATTACCTGCGCCAAAATGTAATGCTTTCATAGAATGACCCTTTATCAATGTTTTTACCCGAGAGGGCTGGGGTGAGGAACATCACCGCTTCTCCTCACCCAAGCCCTCTCCTCCGAAGAGGAGAGAACGTGGAGCGGATTACTGGTTCAGTAATGCCAGCACTTCCTCAACGCTTGTGGTGTGCGAGAGACGTTCGACAATCGTCTCATCATCCAGCGCGTTAGTCAGGCTGGTAATGACCTGAATGTGCTCGTTATTGCGTGCGGCAATGCCGATCACCAGATGCGCAATCTCATCCTCTTCTTCGCCGAAGCGCACGCCCTGCGGATACTGGCAGAAGACCACGCCGGTTTTCAGGACGCGATCTTTCGCTTCCACCGTACCGTGCGGAACCGCAATAGACTGACCAAGATAGGTCGGGGTCAGTTTTTCACGCTCCAGCATCGCGTCAACATATTCTGGCTGCACATAGCCGCCTTTGACCAGCTGCTCACCGGCAAAGCGGATCGCATCTTCTTTGTGCGTTGCGCTACAGCCGAGGAAGATATTCTCCGCGCCCAGCTTAAACAGATGGCTGTTGGAGGTATCAAAGCTGTCCTGCAGGCTGCTGTTGACCTTCGCTTCGTTAGTGGTGTGGCGTTGGGCCGCAACCAGGCGTTCGGTCAGGCCGGTGTAAAGGCCGCTGTCGAGGAAGTTGGTCAGCGAAATATGCTGCGCTTGCGGTGCCTGGCGCATGGCGCGCTCGGTCAGGTCGCGGTGCGTAATCACCAGATCGACATCGGACGGCAGGCTGTTAATCGCGCTGTTGGTGACAGAGATGTTGCTCAGACCGGCATCCTGCACTTTCTTACGCAGCACGCCTGCGCCCATGGCGCTGGAACCCATCCCTGCGTCACATGCAACGATGATTTTGCGCACGTGGCTCAGATCGTTAGTCACATCTTTCGTTCCCTGCGCAGTCGCAGCACCTTTGGATTCGGCTTTCATATCCTGCATACGGCGGGTTGCCGCTTCGATATCGTCCTCATCCTCTTTCACTTTGCTGGTTTTCAGCAGGATTGCCGCGATAACGAAGGAGACAATCATGGCTGCGAAAATCGCCGCGAGGTTAGCGAAGTAAGCACCTTTTGGCGTCATCGCCAGTACCGCGAGGATAGATCCAGGAGAAGCCGGGGAGACCAGGCCGCCGTTCAGCACGCTCAGGGTAAAGACGCCGGTCATACCGCCGAGGATCACCGCAATCAGCAGACGCGGGTTCATCAGCACGTACGGGAAGTAAATTTCATGGATCCCGCCGAGGAAGTGAATAATTGCCGCGCCGCCCGCAGACTGCTTCGCGCTACCGCGACCGAAGAACATATAGGCCAGCAGAATGCCCATACCCGGACCCGGGTTTGCTTCAATCAGGAAGAAGATGGACTTGCCGATCTCATGGGACTGCTGAATACCCAGCGGTGAGAAGATACCGTGGTTGATGGCGTTGTTCAGGAAGAGGATTTTCGCCGGCTCAACGAAGATGGAGGCCAGCGGCAGCATGTCGTGAACCACCATAAAGTTCACGCCCGCAGCGAGCGCTTTCGAGAGCACTTCCACCGCCGGGCCAATCGCCAGGAACGCCAGAATGGCGAGGATCATGCCGATAATGCCAGCGGAGAAGTTGTTCACCAGCATTTCAAAACCGGACTTGATCTTACCGTCGACGGCTGCGTCAAATTTCTTGATGCAGTAGCCGCCCAGTGGGCCGGCGATCATCGCGCCGAGGAACATCGGCATATCCGCGCCTACGATCACGCCCATGGTGGTGATCGCACCGACCACGCCGCCGCGATCGCCGCCCACCAGACGACCGCCGGTAAAACCGATCAGCAGCGGCAGCAGGTAGGTGATCATTGGGCCAACGAGTTTCGCCAGCGTCTCGTTAGGTAACCATCCCGTTGGTATAAACAGGGCGGTGATAATCCCCCACGCGATAAAGGCGCCGATATTCGGCATCACCATATTGCTCAGGAAACGACCAAAGCTTTGCACCTTGATCTTGATATCGGATGACATAGAACACCCCTTCTTATGTTTGCTAGCGCACAGGCCGGAAGCCCGAGGTTTATTGTTAATGTGGCGGCAGAGGTAGCCGGACCTGAATTGTCTGTGATGCGGAATCTGGCACCGAATCATTAACCTGTCCAGATGACACACTTTTATGTGATCTTGATCACGCTAACGCCGGGGGTTATCCACCATTCATAGTGATTTGCGTCACAAAAAATGAGTGTAAAAAAAGAACAATGCGCAGGTTTTGCACGGAATTGGGTGATAATTGTGATTTGTGTCACATATTGCTTTCGGCTGTTTGTTATTTATTTGTGACGAACATCACAAGATATTTTTCCCGGAAAATTCTGAACGTGATCGACCGCAAAGGGCATCTTTTCAAAAAGCCCTGGTTGTAACTCCCTTTCACCCTTCAACCAGTAACAATCCTGTGGCAAGAAATTGGCAGCGTAAGGCAAAGCGTATTTGCGTCCGCTTTTACGCTTTAAGAGAGACGCTGTTATTAAGGGGCGCGCCTGGTTTTAGTTTCCCGCAGGTGAAAAGGACTATTTTATCTCTACAAGCGACGTCAAGGGGATTGAGTGCCTCGCTGTACAACACCCGCATGTGACGTACACTCTTTTTTATCCCTGCGGCAAATTTAAAAAGGACACGGCAATGAAACTGATCGGCAGCTACACCAGCCCCTTTGTACGCAAAATCTCCGTCATACTGCTGGAAAAAGGTATTACCTTCGAATTTATCAATGAGCAGCCCTACAGCGCAGAGAGCGGCGTCGGTCACTACAATCCGCTCGGCAAAGTGCCGGCGCTGGTCACCGATGAGGGGGAGGTGTGGTACGACTCACCGATCATTGCGCAATACATTGACCTGCTCGGCGCAGAGCCGCCGATGCTGCCGGACGATGCTAAGGCGGCGCTGAAAATCCGCCAGCTGGAAGCGCTGGCCGACGGCATTATGGATGCTGCGCTGGTCTCGGTGCGGGAATTAGCCCGCCCGGTAGAGCAGCAATCGCAGGCGGAGCTGCTGCGCCAGCGGGAGAAAGTCTCTCGCGGGCTGGATGCGCTGGAGAAGTGCCTGCAAGAGAGCGAGCTCGACGTCGGCACGCTCAACCTGGCAACTATCGCCATTGCCTGCGCCATCAGCTACCTCAACTTCCGCCGCGTCTCGCCAGGCTGGAACGTCAATCGCCCGCTGCTGGTGAAGCTGGTGGAAAATCTCTTTCAGCGTGAAAGCTTTGCCCGCACGGAACCGCCCAAGGCATGATCGGGGTTATGCCCGCCTGAGAAAATCGCTGTACAATCCCCTCACGTCAACACCCCTGACGGGAGGGGTAACTCCACAGCCGGGCCTTTTCATGACAACTCTTTACAGCCAGATTCCTTCGACCGATCGCCTGTTACGTGACGAGGCGTTCGCACCGCTGTTAACCACCTATGGCCACAGCCGCGTCACGCAAACCCTGCGTCAGTTGCAGGACGACGCGCGCGCGGAGATCCGCGACGCCCAGCGCTTGCCAGCGTGGTGTGAAAACTGGGCGCAGGCTGCGTTACAGCGCCTGGCGCAGGAGAACAGCCGCGCGCTGCGCCCGGTGTTTAACCTCAGCGGCACGGTGCTGCACACTAACCTCGGGCGCGCGGTGCAGTCGCAGGCGGCGATAGAGGCGGTGACGACGGCGATGAGCTCGGCGGTAACGCTGGAGTACGATCTCGACGGCGCCGGGCGCGGCCATCGCGATCGCGCCATCGCGGCGCTGCTTTGCCAGTTAACCGGCGCGGAAGATGCCTGCATCGTCAACAACAATGCCGCGGCGGTGCTGCTGATGCTGGCGGCAACATCGGCCGGTGGTGAAGTGGTGGTATCGCGCGGCGAACTGGTGGAGATTGGCGGCGCGTTTCGTATTCCCGATGTGATGCGCCAGGCGGGCTGCATTCTGCATGAAGTGGGCACCACTAACCGCACCCACGCCAAAGATTACCGCCAGGCGATCAACGCCAACACCGCGTCGCTGATGAAAGTTCACACCAGTAACTACCACATTGCAGGCTTTACCAAAGCGGTGGAGGAGGCCGAGCTGGTTGAACTGGCGCAGGAAGCCGACCTGCCGGTGATGGTCGATCTCGGCAGCGGCTCGCTGGTCGATTTAAGTCTCTACGGTTTACCGAAAGAGCCGATGCCGCAGGCGCTGATCGCCGCGGGCGCCAGCCTGGTGAGCTTCTCCGGCGATAAGCTGCTCGGCGGGCCTCAGGCGGGAATTATCGTCGGTAAAAAGGCGCTGATTGAGCAGCTGCAACACCACCCGCTGAAACGCGCGCTGCGGGCGGATAAAATGACCCTCGCGGCGCTGGAAGCCACGCTGCGCCTCTATCTGCACCCGGAAAAATTAACGCAAAACCTGCCGACGCTGCGCTATCTCACCCGCCCAGAGGCGGAGATCCGCGACCAGGCCCAGCGCCTGTGCGACGCGCTTGCCGCCCGCTACAGCGAGTTTGCGCTGCGCGTCGAGCCGTGCCTGTCGCAAATCGGTAGCGGGTCGCTGCCCGTCGAGCGGCTGCCCGGTGCGGCGCTGACCTTTACGCCGCATGACGGCAGTGGTCGTCAGCTGGAGGCGCTTGCAACCCATTGGCGCGCGCTGCCGCAGCCGGTGATTGGTCGTATCTATGAGGGCCGTCTGTGGCTCGATTGCCGCTGTCTTGATGATGAATCCCGCTTGCTGGAGATGTTGCTGAAATGATTATTGCCACTGCCGGGCACGTTGACCACGGCAAAACCACCCTGATCGAAGCCATTACCGGCGTTAACGCCGACCGCCTGCCGGAAGAGAAGCGTCGCGGCATGACCATCGATCTGGGCTACGCCTACTGGCCACAGCCGGATGGCCGCGTGCCGGGCTTTATTGATGTGCCGGGGCATGAAAAATTCCTCAGTAATATGCTGGCGGGCGTCGGCGGTATCGATCATGCGCTGCTGGTGGTGGCCTGCGACGATGGCGTGATGGCGCAGACCCGTGAACACCTGGCGATTTTGCAGCTGACCGGCAACCCGGCGTTGACCGTCGCGCTTACCAAAGCCGATCGCGTTGACGAAGCGCGCATCGCCGAGGTGTGCGAAGAGGTGGAGAAGACCTTACGAGCGTTTGGCTACCCGCAGGCGACACTGTTTGTCACTGCCGCCGCCGAGATGCGCGGCATTGATGAACTGCGCGCGCACCTGTTGCAGCTGCAGGAGCGGGCGCACCCGGAGCATCAGCGCTTCCGGCTGGCGCTGGATCGCGCCTTTACGGTGAAAGGGGCAGGGCTGGTTGTTACCGGCACGGCGCTCTCCGGCGATGTCCGCATTGGCGATACGCTGTGGCTCACTGGTGTTAATAAGCCGATGCGCGTGCGTGGTCTGCATGCGCAGAACCAGGCCGTTGAGCGTGCCCACGCCGGGCAGCGCATTGCGCTAAACATTGCTGGTGATGCAGAAAAAGAGGCGCTCAATCGCGGTGACTGGCTGCTGTCGCAACAGCCGCCTGAGCCAACGGAGCGGGTGATCGTTGCCCTTCATAGCCATACGCCGCTCACCCAGTGGCAGCCGCTGCATATTCATCACGCTGCCAGCCATGTTACCGGGCGCGTGTCGCTGCTGGAGGATGACTTAGCCGAGCTGGTGCTGGATACGCCGCTGTGGCTGGCAGATAACGACCGGCTGGTGCTGCGCGATATCTCCGCGCGCACTACGCTGGCTGGCGCTCGCGTGGTGACGCTGAACTCGCCGCGGCGCGGCAAGCGCAAAGCGGATTATCTGGCGTGGATCGCCGACCTTGCCCGTGCAGAAGACGATACCCAGGCATTAAACGCGCATCTGTCGCGCGGCGCGGTGGATCTCACCGCCTTCGGCTGGGCGCGCCAGCTCAGCACAAGCGGCCTGAATCTGTTGCTGGAGAACCCCTGTTTTATTCGTGCCGGTAATAACCTGCTCGATGCGCCGATTGCCGCCCGCTGGCAGCGCAAGCTGCTGGAGACGCTGGCGACCTATCATCAGCAGCACCATGACGAACCTGGCCCTGGCCGCGAGCGTTTACGCCGCATGGCGCTGCCGATGGAGGATGAAGCGCTGGTCTTAACGCTGATTGAGCGTATGCGTGAGAGCGGCGATATCCAGAGCCATCACGGCTGGCTGCATCTGCCGGAGCATAAAGCCGGTTTTAACGATGAGCAGGCACAGTTGTGGCAGAAAGCCGCACCGCTTTTTGGGGATGAGCCCTGGTGGGTGCGTGATGTGGCGCGTGAAACGGGGGTTGATGAGCAGGTGATGCGCGGCGTACTGCGCCAGGCGGCGCAGCAGGGGCTGATCACCGCCATCGTGAAAGACCGCTACTACCGCAACGATCGCATTGTCACCTTCGCCAGCATGATCCGCGATCTCGATCAGGGGCGCGGCTCTACCAGCGCGGCGGATTTCCGCGACCAGCTCAATGTCGGGCGCAAGCTGGCGATTCAAATTCTCGAGTACTTCGATCGCATTGGTTTTACCCGCCGCCGGGGCAACGACCATATTCTGCGCGACAAGGCGCTCTTTATTAACGAGAAGGGGTAAGCCGCTTCGCTGGGGGGAAATCCACCGATCTGCCGGGTGCGATCAAAGCGCGCAGGCGGCCTCTTCTGGCACTCTCGCTCTTTTCAGCCTCAGGCGGGAGGATGTGTGAATCGATTTATCATCGCCGATGCGGCAAAGTGCATCGGCTGCCGCACCTGCGAAGTGACCTGTGCAGTGTCGCACCAGCAGGATCAGGAGTGCTCGAGCCTTAACCCTGCCCGTTTCTCTTCACGCATTCGCGTGGTCAAAACCGGCGACTTTTCCACGGCGGTCACCTGCCATCACTGTGAAGAGGCGCCCTGCGCCAGAGCCTGCCCGGTTGGTGCCATTTACCGTGCGCAGGGCGCAGTGCTGGTGGAGCAGGCGCGCTGTATTGGCTGCAAAAGCTGCATGGTTGCCTGCCCCTTCGGCGCGATGGAGGTGACTTCAGCGCCGCTGCAGGCGCTGAAGTGCGATCTCTGTCAGCACCGCGACGAGGGGCCTGCCTGCGTTGAGGCCTGCCCGACGAGCGCGCTGAGTTGTGTCGATCCTGCGCGGTTACGCGAAGCGCGGCTAAAAAGCCTGCCTGCATAACCCTCTGTCAGGCGCTGTGCTCCTGCCAGGCGCGCTCCACCTCTTCGGCAAGAATTTTAACGCCCGCTTCAATAAGCTCTGGCTCCGGCACATAGTTCATGCGCATGCATTGATGAGTGTGCGGCCACGGCTTATCGAGACCGGGGAAGAAGTAGTCTCCCGGCACCATCAACACGCCGCGTTTTTTCAGGCGCTGGTATAAAAGCTCAGTGCTGATCGGCAGATCTTTAAACCACAGCCAGAGGAAAATCGCCCCTTCCGGTTTGTGGATCAGGCAGCGCTCCGGCGGCAGATAACGGCGCAGCGTGGCAATGGTCTCCTGCACGCGCTGGTAGTAAAACGGCTTAATTACCTCGTTGGAGAGGCGCAGCAGGTCTTTGCGCTTAATCATCTCGCACATCATTGCCGGGCCAATGCCGCCCGGTGAGAGGCTGATAATGCCGTTCATATTGCGAATGGCAGAGATCACTTTGTCATTAGCGATAATGATGCCGCAGCGGCTGCCCGGCAGGCCCAGCTTCGACAGGCTCATGCAGAGAATGATATTCGGGTTCCACAGCGGGCGCGCTTCGCTGAAGATAATGCCGGGGAAGGGGACGCCATACGCGTTATCAATCACCAGCGGGATATTGTGCTGATTGGCCAGCACGTCCAACTTCATCAACTCCTCATCGGTGATGACGTTGCCGGTCGGGTTGGTCGGGCGCGAAACACAGATCATCCCCGTCTCTTCACCGATATGCAGGTGTTCGAAATCGACGTGGTACTTAAACTGCCCTTCCGGCAGCAGCTCAATATTGGGTCGCGTAGAGACGAAGAGATCCTCTTCCAGGCCGGCGTCGGCGTAGCCGATATACTCGGGCGCCAGCGGGAAGAGCACTTTGCGCGTGCTACCGTCAGCGCGGCGGCCAGCAAAGAGGTTAAACAAGTAGAAAAACGCGCTCTGGCTGCCGTTTGTCAGTGCAATGTTCTGCGGTTCAATATCCCAACCTAACTCTTCACGCAGCATCGCCGCCAGCGCCGTCAGTAGCTCGGTTTTACCCTGCGGACCATCATAATTACACAGGGCATCCGTGGCGCTGCCGCTCTCCAGCATCTCGGAAAGCAGCTGCTGGAAGTAGTCGGTCATCGCCGGGATTTTTGCCGGGTTGCCACCGCCGAGCATGATTGCGCCTGGGGTACGTAAACCGTCGTTAAGATCCTCCATCAGACGCGTAATGCCTGAATGTCGGGTAAATTTGTCGCCGAAAAGTGAAAATGTCATCGCTACTGCTCTGTCGGGCTGCGGGTGAAAGTGGCTAACCATAACGCTCTCACCCGCGCGGTGCAAATCTCCCTTCGCCGCAGTTTGTCGACGTTTGTTCTTGCCAGTGGTACTTTATCAGCACAATATTCCGTATTACTGCTGTTGCGCACGTCCCGCCCAGACGACCATTACTTTATCCTCGCCCTGGGTGCGCACAAAGCCGTAACCCTGCGGCAGCGTGAGCGGGGTCTGCTTACCGCTGCCGAGCGCCGGATGGCGCGCGCGGAACTGCCCGAGCGTCTGCCAGTGGCGCAGGCTGGCGGCGGCTTTACCATCAAGATCCTGCCAGTTCATCTGCGATCGCGTCCCCTGTAGCGGATCCGAGCCTGTCGGGCCAAAGGGGCGATCGGATTCGTCGCCGTAGAAGATCTGCACCGCACCAGGGGCGAGCAATAACAGCTCTGCCGACTGCGTCCCGCCCTCGCGGAACAGACGGGTATCGTGTGAAGAGAGGTAGCTCAGCACATTAAAGCTTTGTAGCTTCTCCGCCATCTCTTGCCAGACGCTCTCCATATTCGCCAGGCAGCTTGCGGCATCGGCGGCCTGCTGCTGGTAATCAAAGTTGATCATCGCATCGAAACCATGCTGGTAGTAAGCGCTCTGCATCACGCCGTGCCCCCAGGACTCGCCGGTCATCCAGAAGGGCGCATCGTCGATTTTCTTCTGCGGGTTGGCCTGTTTCCACTCCGCCAGCGCCGCCGTTGCCTGGGTTTTTAACTGCTGCCAGGCCTCCAGCTCAACGTGTTTAGCGGTATCCACGCGAAAACCATCAATGCCGTAGTCGCGCACCCACTGGCTGAGCCAGTGGGTCAGGTAATCGCGCGGTGTGTAACCGGCAATCTCGCGCGCGGCGGTATCCGGTTTATGGCGATAAAAGAGCGGCAGCCCGGAAGCCTCTTTCGATTCGGTTTTCAGATCCGGCAGGAAGGCCAGCGACATCGTCAGGTCGTCGAAACCGGGGTTGTCGTAGTCACCAATATCGGTGCGGATCCACTTTTTGCCCCACCAGTTTTGCCAGGCGGTTTTATCGCTAAAGTTGATGTAATCATTAAAGCTGTGCCAGGTCTGCCCGGCGGCGGGCTTCCAGTCGGTCCAGTGCTCGCCGAGGATTTTTTTGCGCTCCTCCTCTTTCAGGTAGAGCGCGCCGAACTGGTAGGTCTGCATATCCGCAAGCGTTGCGTAGCCTGCGTGGTTCATCACGACATCAAACAGCACGCGGATGCCGCGCCGGTGCGCTTCATCCACCAGCGTGCGCAGATCGTTTTCATCGCCCATATTGGCGTCGAGGCGCGTCCAGTCGAGCGTGTAGTAACCGTGATAGGCGTAGTGGGGGAAATCCCCTTTGGTGCCGCCGCCAACCCAGCCGTGGATCTGCTCCAGCGGCGAGCTGATCCACAGAGCGTTTACGCCGAGCTGCTGCAAATAGTCGAGCTTGCTGGTCAGCCCCTTCAGGTCACCGCCGTGAAAGGTGCCAATCTCCTGCATGCCATCTTTGTGCCGCCCGTAGCTGTTGTCATTAGCGGGATCGCCGTTGACATAGCGGTCGGTCAGCACGAAGTAGACCGTGGCGTTATGCCACTGAAACGGTGCCGCGCCGCGCGTCTGCGCTGGCTCAAGCAACAGCAGGCCGTTGCTCTCTTTCGCTGGCAGCAGCGTGATTTTGCCCTCGCGCACCGTCGCGGTTTGCTGGCTGCAGAAATCCCGCACTTCGCTGCCTTCCGGGAAAGTGTCGCCAACCGGAATGGTCAGCGGTTTATCGCTGCGCACCGGACACTGGCGCGCCACCACCGTTTGTTTCTCTGCGGGCGCTTTCACACTGATTAACAGCGTCGGCGTGCCGGAGCGGGTATCAAGCTGCAGCTGATAGTCGCCATCGCGGAAGATGCGCCACTGCGGCGCGCTGGCGCTGCACGGCACAAGCGACAGCATCTGATTGAGCTTGATGGCACCCGCAGGCTGCCAGCATGCGTCGCCTTGCTGCACGGTAACGGGCATCGCACCCTTTTTCAGCATTGCCTGGCTGCGCCAGACGCCGGTGCCGTCGTCGGTTAAGGCGGGAAAACCGGCGGCTGTCCAGTCGGCGCAGGCGACGCCGGGCAGTAACAGCAGAAGTAAGGCAGCGAGTTTCATCAGTAAGCCCCGTGATAGTGATTTTCTTTAGTGTGCCCGTCTGCTGGCACGGGTAACTCCTCCCCATCAACGGTTCGCCTGGGAGGAGGGCGAGGGTTGAGAAAATGCGTAAAACGTGCGGTTTTCAATATTGCGATAATCGCCGCAATTTTAAGAAGTTGTGTGCTTTATATGCAGTTTACCGGTGACATAGTTTCAGAATTGGATTATTTCTGTACGTGCCCGATAAGGTTAATTTTGGTATGATTTGCGATTCAGCCCGCAAAATCGTGCATAAAAGAAGGCGTTGGAATGCTTATATCCGACCAGGAGACCTAATGATATCGATACCCATGCGACGAAGTGGGGCGACGATACTCATGTTTTTCACCTTGATGTTTTCAGGTGGAGTGCTGGCAAAAACGCACACAGAAACAGCGAGTCACAAAGCCCACGTCACTAAGGCAAGCGTAAAAAAACAGGCAAGCAGTAAGAAAGAGTATTCTCGCAATAGTGTAAAAAGCCGTTCACTTCCTGATTTGCGAAAATACCCTTCCGGGACACCACGAAAAAGAGCGTTTCTCCGGACCGTAATGCCTTACATCACCAGCAAAAACGCTGCGATCACCGCAGAGCGTAACTGGCTGCTCAGAAAACAGTACGACAGCCAGTGGTCGCCCTCTGAGCGCACGCGTATGAAGGATATTGCCAAACGCTACAAAGTGAGCTGGTCCGGGAATACGCGTCGTATTCCGTGGAACACGCTGCTGGAGCGCGTAGACATTATTCCGGACAGCATGGTCGCCACCATGGCCGCAGCAGAGAGCGGCTGGGGCACCTCTAAGTTGGCGCGCAGTAACAACAACCTGTTCGGCATGAAGTGCGCGAAGGGCGCCTGTAAAAGTGGCTCAGGCAGAGTGAAAGGTTATTCGCAGTTTGGCTCGGTGCAGGAGTCGGTAGACGCTTACGTCACCAACCTGAATACCCACGCGGCCTATGCCTCCTTCCGTAAATCCCGTGCGCAGCTGCGTAAAGCGGACCAGGAAGTGACGGCGACGGCGATGATCCACAAGCTGAAGGGCTACTCCACCCGCGGCGCGAGCTATAACAACTATCTGTTTGCCATGTATCAGGACAATCAGCAGTTAATTGCCGCCCACATGTAACCCCGCTTGCTGAAACGCCTTCCACCTGGAAGGCGTTTTTCTTTGCGTCTAAATCAGGATTTCACTGTAGCGATCGCGATAATCCTTCGGCGTGCTGTCGTAGGCCTTGCGGAACACCGAGTAGAAGTACTGCAATGACGGGTAGCCGCACATCTGCGAAATCTCATTGATGGAGAGCGAGGTGGAGATCAGCAGGCTGCGCGCTTTCTCCAGCTTCTCGGCGTGGATCACCGCGTGAATGGTTTCGCCCACCTCCTCCTTGAAGCGCTTCTCCAGATTGGAGCGCGAAATGCCGACCGCGTCCAGCACCTGATCGACCTTGATGCCTTTGCAGGCATGGTTGCGGATGTAGTGCATCGCCTGAATCACCGCCGGATCGTTCAGCGAACGGTAATCCGTTGAACGGCGGGCGACTACCCGCATTGGTGGCACCAGCAGGCGCTGCAACGGCATCGCTTCGTTATCCAGCAGCCGGTGCAGCAGCTTTGCGGCCTGGTAGCCCATCTGCCGCGTGCCCTGCGCTACCGAAGAGAGCGCGACGCGGGAGAGGTAGCGGGTCAGCTCTTCGTTATCAATGCCGATCACGCATAGCTTCTCTGGTACCGGAATATGCAGATGGTCGCAGACCTGCAAAACGTGGCGCGCCCGCGCGTCGGTAACGGCGATAATCCCCGTTTGCGGCGGCAGCGTTTGCAGCCAGTCGGCAAGGCGATTTTGCGCATGCTGCCAGTTTTCCGGCGCGGTGGTCAGCCCCTGGTAGACCACGCCGCGATACTTCTCCTGTGCTACCAGCTGGCAAAAGGCATATTCCCGCTCGGCGGCCCAGCGCTTGCCGCTCGAGGCGGGCAGGCCGTAAAAGGCGAAGCGGTGTACCCCTTTCTCTTTGAGATGCAGAAATGCGCTCTCAACCAGCGCGTGGTTGTCGGTGGCGATATAGTGCACCGGCGGGTAGTGCTCCGGCGTGTGATAAGAGCCGCCGACGCCGACAATGGGTACATCGACATCTGCCAGCAGCCGCTCAATCTCCCGGTCATCGTAGTCGGCGATCACGCCGTCGCCGAGCCACTCCTTAATGTTTTCAATGCGGGCGCGGAAATCCTCCTCGATAAAGATATCCCACTCCGATTGCGACGCCTGAAGATACTCCCCAACGCCTTCGACCACCTGGCGGTCGTAGGCTTTATTCGCGTTAAATAACAGCGTGATGCGATGGCGCTTTTCAAACATAGTGGTTCGCTTCCTGACTATTCATCAGTTCTGATTACCATATTCAACACACTGCCGGACAAAAATAATCCGGCAGTGTGATCGCGCCTCTGTTCGCCCGACTCAGGCACGACGTTTGGTGGCGGAGTCCATCCACACCGCCAGCAGTAAAATGGCTCCTTTGACGATGTACTGCCAGAAGGTGGGGACATCCATCATGCTCATGCCGTTATCCAGCGAGGCCATAATGAAAGCGCCCATTACCGCGCCCGCCACGCTGCCGATGCCGCCCGCGAGGCTGGTGCCGCCAATCACGCAGGCGGCAATCGCATCCAGTTCAGCAATGTTGCCCGCCGACGGCGAACCGGCACCGAGACGCGAGCTGAGGATAAGCCCGGCAATCGCCACCATCAGGCCATTGATGGCGAAGACCGCCAGCTTGGTGCGCTCAACGTTAATACCGGAGAGCCGCGCCGCTTCAAGGTTGCCGCCGATGGCATAAATGCGGCGGCCAAAAGCGGTGCGCGTCGCCATAAACAGACCTGCCAGCAGCAGAAAGACCAGCAGCAGCACCGGCGTCGGCACGCCGCGGTAATCATTCAGCAGCCAGATGGCACCGAGCACAATCACCGCGATCAGCGCCTGTCTCCCTATCGAATGACCGGAGGAGGAGGTGGCTAAGCCCAGCGACTGGCGGCGCATGCGACCGCGCCACTGCCAGAGCACAAATGCCACCAGCCCCAGCGCGCCAACGCCGAAGCCAACGCCGTCCGGCAGATAGCTCTGGCCGATTTGCGACATCGCCGCGCTGGTGGGTGAAACGGTGGTGCCGTTGGTAATGCCGATTAACACGCCGCGAAACGCCAGCATCCCGGCGAGAGTAACGATAAACGACGGCACTTTACGATAAGCCACCCACCAGCCGTTCCACGCACCGAGCAACAGGCCGAGCAGCAGCGTCACCACCACGGTGAGCGGCAAGGGCCAGCCGAGCCAGACGTCAAAAATAGCCGCCGCACCGCCCAGCAGGCCCATCATCGAGCCTACCGAGAGGTCAATCTCTGCCGAGATAATGACAAACACCATCCCCACCGCGAGGATGCCGGTGATGGCGGTCTGGCGCAGCAGGTTAGAGATATTGCGCGCGCTCAGGTAGGCACCGTCGGTCATGCCGGTGAAAAAGAGCATGATCACTACGATGGCCGCAAGCATCACAAACACCTGCAGGTTGAGTGATTTTAGCCCGGAGAAGGGGCCCGGCGACGCGGTGGTTAACTGACTTTCAGACGGGTTGCTTTTCGACATGATGTTCGCTCCTCAGCGCCGCTTCCATAACCTGCTCCTGGGTCAAATGACGGTTGATAAGATCGGCTTTCAGCTTCCCTTCGTGCATCACCAGCACGCGGTCGCTCAGCCCCAGCACTTCGGGCAGCTCGGAGGAGATGACAATCACTGCGATTCCCTGCTGCACCAGTTGGTTAATCAGTTTGTAGATTTCATACTTCGCGCCGATATCGATGCCGCGCGTCGGCTCATCGAGGATCAAAATGCGCGGGTTGAGCAGCAGGCAGCGGGCGAGAATCGCTTTCTGCTGGTTGCCACCGCTCAGCCGGCCAATCGCCAGCTCCGGCGACGAAGTTTTCACCTTCAGCCGCTGAATGGACTGCAAAATGCACGCCTGCTCGGCGGCGTCATCAAGGCTGCTCAGGCTGCCGGTAAACTGGTTAAGCGCCGCCAGCGTGATGTTTTTGCCCACCGCCATCACCGGCACAATGCCGTCGCGCTTGCGATCCTCCGGCACCATAGCGATGCCGTGGCCAATCGCCTGCTGACAGTTGCGGATCGCAACCGGTTCGCCATCCAGAAAAATTTTCCCCTCCCAGCGCCCCGGCCAGACGCCAAACAGGCACTGCACGGCTTCGGTGCGCCCGGCCCCGACCAGCCCGGCAATGCCGAGGATCTCGCCGCGCTTGAGGCTAAAGGAGACGTCGTTGACGCGTTTGATATGGCGGTTAACCGGATGCCAGGCGGTGAGGTGCTCGACGCGCAGGATCTCCTCGCCGTGGGTATGCGGTTCATTGGGGTAGAGCGCCGTCAGCTCGCGGCCCACCATCATGGTGATAATGTCATCTTCACTCAGCCCCGCCGCATCGCGGGTGCCGATGTGCTTCCCGTCGCGGATAACGCAGATGATGTCGGAGATGGCTTTCACTTCATTGAGCTTATGGGAGATGTAAACGCAGGCGATATCGTGGTTGCGCAGGTCGCGGATGATATTGAGCAGCACCGCCGTCTCCTGCTCGGTCAGTGAGGCGGTCGGCTCATCTAAAATCAGCAACCGCACCTGCTTGTTCAGCGCTTTGGCGATCTCCACCAGTTGCTGCTGGCCCAGGCCTAAGTCACCGACGCGGGTATCGGGCGAGATAGCAAGGCTCACCTGTTTGAGCAGCTTCTCGCAGCGCAGCGTCATCTGGTCGTAGTCCATCACGCCGTGGCGGGTGATCTCCGCGCCAAGAAAGATGTTCTCCAGCACCGTGAGGTGTTTCACCAGTGCCAGCTCCTGGTGAATGATGGCGATCCCTTTGCGTTCGGTATCGCGGATATGGCTCGCTTGCAGAATCTCCCCGGCAAAGTAGATTTCGCCTTCATAGCTGCCGGCCGGGTAGATGCCGCACAGCACTTTCATCAGGGTCGATTTACCCGAACCGTTTTCGCCGCACAGGGAGAGCACTTCACCCGCGTTGAGCTGCAGGCTGACGTTATCAATCGCCTTCACGATGCCGAAGGTTTTGGTGATGTTCTTCATTTCGAGTAAGTAAGGCATGGCTGCTCCACGTCGATCGCTTATCAGACAGCGCCTGAAGTGAGGGCGGCGGCACGCCTGGTTCTGGGTTCAGGCGCGCCGTCGTTTTCAGAGCTGATTCTTCTGGTGGAAGCCGTCTTTGATCACCGTGGCGTCGATATTCTCTTTGGTGACTTCGATCGGCGTCAGCAGGCGGGCAGGCACATCTTTCAGACCGTTGTTGAGTGAGGCATCGGCCTTCGGCTGCTTGCCGTTGCCAAGCTCGACGGCGATCTCTGCCGCGGTGTTGGCAAGCTGGGTGATAGGTTTATAGACGGTCATCGTCTGGCTGCCGTTAATCAGGCGCTTAACCCCGGCGAGATCCGCATCCTGGCCGGAGATGGCGACTTTGCCCGCCAGCCCCTGTGCGCTTAATGCCTGGATAGCGCCACCGGCGGTTGCGTCATTCGAGGCAACCACGGCATCGATTTTATTGTTGTTAGCGGTCAGCGCGTTCTCCATTATTTTCAGCGCATTTTCCGGCAGCCAGCCGTCGACCCACTGGTCGCCGACAATTTTAATTTTGCCGCTGTCGATATAGGGCTTTAACACCTTCATCTGCCCGGCGCGGAACAGCTTGGCGTTATTATCCACCGGCGAGCCGCCCATCAAGAAGTAATTACCCTGCGGCACCTTATTGACCAGGCTTTGCGCCTGTAATTCCCCGACTTTTTCATTATCGAAGGAGATATAAAAATCGATATCCGCATTATTAATCATGCGGTCATAGGCGAGAACTTTAATTCCTTCCTGTTTGGCTTCTTTCACCACGTTACTTAATACCTGACCGTTGTAGGGAATAATAACCAGCACGTCGACGCCGCGGTTGATCATATTTTCGATTTGCGACATCTGGGTCTCTTCATTACCGTTCGCCGACTGGACAAAAACATCGGCGCCAAGGGATTCGGCTTTCTTAACAAAAATGTCGCGATCTTTTTGCCAGCGCTCCAGACGGAGATCGTCAATCGCCATGCCGATCTTTATCGTTTTGGCGTGAGCGAACGTGCTGGCAAGTAGCAGGGTAGCGCAGAGTGTAAGGCAAAGATTCTTTATCTTCATAATAGGAATACCTTTCGTAGGGTGGTGTGCGAGATAAAAGAAACATGCACTGCTTAGAACGAGCAAATTCTTAACGCAGAATGGAATAGTGGCAATTACAGATTTTAATAGGCGGGTTACGTTTTTTCGTTTATTTGCTGATTTATGACCCCGATCTTATTTTAAAAAAAATAAAACTGGTGTTGCATAAAAAGCCGGAAAGTATCTCGCAGCAATTTTTGCGGCTATTTTGCGAGCCAGCGCACGTTTGCGTATTCTCTCAATGGCAGTGTGAAATAACGTAATTGAGCAAGGCGCAGAGAGAATCCAGTATTAACTCAGATATGTTCACTCGCCAATGGAGCTCATTATGCACGCTTATTTTGACCAGCTGGATCGGGTTCGTTTTGAAGGTTCAAAGAGTACGAATCCGCTCGCGTTTCGTCACTACAACCCGGATGAGCTGGTGCTCGGGAAACGCATGGAAGATCACCTGCGTTTCGCCGCCTGCTACTGGCACACTTTCTGCTGGAACGGCGCGGATATGTTTGGCGTCGGCTCCTTCGATCGTCCCTGGCAACAGCCTGGCGAGGCGATGGCGCTGGCAAAACGCAAAGCCGATGTCGCCTTCGAATTTTTCCATAAGCTCAATGTGCCCTACTACTGCTTCCATGATGTCGATGTCTCCCCGGAAGGCGCCTCGTTGAGAGAGTACCTGAGCAACTTTGCCGAAATGGTTGATGTGCTGGGGGAAAAACAGCAGCAGAGCGGCGTCAAGCTGCTGTGGGGCACGGCAAACTGCTTCACTAACCCCCGTTACGGTGCGGGCGCGGCCACCAACCCGGACCCGGAAGTCTTCAGCTGGGCGGCAACCCAGGTGGTGAGCGCGATGAACGCCACCCATAAACTCGGCGGCGAAAACTACGTGCTGTGGGGGGGGCGTGAAGGGTATGAAACTCTGCTCAATACTGACCTCCGTCAGGAGCGCGAGCAGATTGGCCGCTTTATGAACATGGTGGTCGAGCATAAGCACAAAATCGGTTTCCGCGGCACGCTGCTGATTGAGCCAAAACCGCAGGAGCCGACCAAGCATCAGTATGACTACGACGCCGCGACCGTCTATGGCTTCCTCAAGCAGTTTGGGCTGGAGAAGGAGATCAAGCTCAATATCGAAGCCAACCACGCCACCCTCGCGGGCCACTCCTTCCACCATGAAATCGCCACCGCCATTGCGCTGGGGCTGTTTGGCTCCGTCGACGCCAACCGCGGCGATCCGCAGCTCGGCTGGGATACCGACCAGTTCCCGAACAGCGTCGAAGAGAACGCTCTGGTGATGTATGAAATCATCAAAGCGGGCGGCTTCACCACCGGCGGCCTCAACTTTGACGCCAAGGTGCGTCGCCAGAGCACCGATAAGTACGATCTCTTTTACGGCCATATCGGCGCGATGGACACCATGGCGCTGGCGCTGAAAATCGCCGCCCGCATGGTGGAAGAGGGCGAGCTGGATAAACGCGTCGCCAAACGCTACGCGGGCTGGAATGGTGAGCTGGGCCAGCAAATTTTGCAGGGGCAGCTTAGCCTTGCCGAGCTGGCGAAGTACGCTGAAGAGCAGAACCTGGCACCGCGTCATCAGAGCGGTCATCAGGAGCAACTGGAGAACCTGGTCAACGCCTATCTCTTCGATAAGTAACCGGCTTCTGCGCGGCACACTCAACAAGGAGTAGTCACTATGTATATCGGGATCGATCTCGGTACCTCGGGCGTGAAGGCGATTCTGCTCGGTGAGCAGGGCGAGGTGCTGGCCTCCCATACGGAGAAACTCAGCGTCTCTCGCCCACACCCGCTATGGTCGGAGCAGGATCCCGAAAGCTGGTGGCAGGCGACGAATCGCGCCATCCGGGCGCTCGGCGCGGCGCACTCATTACAACAGGTGAAGGCCATCGGCCTTGCCGGGCAGATGCACGGCGCGACGCTGCTGGATAGTGAAAACCGCGTTCTGCGCCCGGCGATCCTCTGGAACGATGGTCGCTGTGGTGAGGAGTGCGGGCTGCTGGAGGCGCGGGTCGCTAATGCCCGTGCGATCACCGGCAACCTGATGATGCCGGGGTTTACCGCGCCGAAGCTGCTGTGGGTACAACGGCACGAGCCGGAGATCTTCGCAAAGGTGGCGAAGGTGCTGCTGCCGAAAGATTACCTGCGGCTGAAGATGTCCGGCGTTTATGCCAGCGATATGTCCGATGCCGCGGGCACCATGTGGCTCGATGTGGCGAAGCGCGACTGGAGCGATGAGATGCTCGCCGCCTGCTCGCTGTCGCGCAGCCATATGCCAACGCTGTTTGAAGGCAGCGAGATCACCGGCGAACTGCTGCCGGAGGTTGCCCGGCGCTGGTCGATGCCGGTGGTGCCGATTGTTGCAGGCGGCGGCGACAATGCCGCTGGCGCGGTCGGCGTCGGCATGGCGGATGCGGGCCAGGCGATGCTCTCGCTCGGCACATCCGGTGTCTACTTTGCCGTCAGCGAAGGTTTCCTCAGCAAACCGGAAAGCGCGGTGCACAGCTTCTGTCACGCACTGCCGGGGCGCTGGCACCTGATGTCGGTGATGCTGAGCGCCGCCTCCTGCCTGGATTGGGCGGCAAAACTGACCGGCATGGCGTCGGTGCAGGCATTGATTAACGCCGCGCAGCAGGCGGATGAGAAAGCGGGCGATATCTGGTTTCTGCCCTATCTCTCCGGCGAGCGCACGCCGCATAACAACCCGCAGGCAAAGGGCGTCTTCTTTGGTCTGACCCATCAACACGGCCCGGCGGAGCTGGCGCGTGCGGTGCTGGAGGGGGTGGGATATGCGCTGGCAGACGGGATGGATGTCGTCCACGCCTGCGGCGTGACGCCGCAAAGCATTACCCTTATCGGCGGCGGCGCGCGCAGCGCCTGGTGGCGGCAGATGCTGGCGGATATCAGCGGCTTGCAGCTCGATTACCGCACCGGCGGGGATGTTGGCCCGGCGCTCGGCGCGGCGCGGCTGGCACAGATCGCCGTTAATCCCAACGTACCGCTGGCAATGCTGCTGCCGCAGCTCCCGGTGGAGCAGCAGCATCAGCCGGACGCGCAGCGCCACGCACACTATGCCGCGAAGCGCGATACCTTCCGCCGCATCTATCAGCAGCTGTTGCCGCTGATGTCATAACCTTTTCGGCCCGCTGGTAACGGTGGGCCGTAATCACCCTGATGTTGTCCTTTTTTGGTCTTAGCAGCAGCGTAAAGCCTTGCCAGAATAGCGTTAACCCCACTGAGCAAGGAGTCCTGAAATGACCCGTACCGCCCTGATTAACATCGATACCCAGCAATCCTTTTTCCACCGTGACTTCTGGCAGGATAACGACTTTCCTGCCTTCCAGCAGGCGCTGCTGACGCTGATTGCAGGCTGTCAGGCGCGCGGTATTCCGCTGGTGGATATCTTTCACGTCGCCGACAGCGGCCCCTTCTCACTGGAGAGCGGCTTCGTGAAACCGATGCCCTTTTTGCAGCACCAGGCAGATGTCACTTTCCATAAGCATGTCCACAACGCCTTTACCGATACCGGCCTCGATCGCTGGCTGCGTCAGCGCGATATCAATCATCTGATCATTTGTGGTATTCGTACGGAGCAGTGCTGTGAAACGACCGCCAGGGTGGCATCGGATCTGGGCTATCGCGTCACCTTCGTCAGCGAAGCGACGCTCACTTTCCCGATGACACACAATGGTGTGACGCTTGATAGCCACACGCTGCGCCACCGCACGGAAACCGTGCTCGTTGGGCGCTTTGCCGCCATTAAAACCGTCCAGGAGACGCTGGAACAATAAATGTGTGATGTCTGGTTTGTGATGCTGCCCGGCGTGCTGGCGCTCGATATGGCTGGTCCGGCAGAGACCTTCGCGCAGGCGCAGGAGACCTTTCGCCTGCACTACATCGGCCCGCAAGCGGAGGTGGCAACCTCCCTTGGCTTAACGATGGGCAACATCGCGCCGTTGCCGGAGAGATTGCCGGAGGGGAGCCTGCTGGTGCTGCCCGGCGTCAGCGACTCGTCGCGTTTATTCGACACGCCGCAGGCAACGCAGGTGCGCAACTGGTTGATGCGCCTGCAACCTCTGCTCCACCGCCGGGCGATTACGCTGATGTGCGTCTGTTCCGGCGCGATGCTGGCGGCAAAAGCCGGGCTGTTGAACGGGGTTCAGTGTACGACCCATCACAATGTGATTGCCCGTTTGCAGGCACTCGAACCGGCGGCGCTGGTGAAAGAGAACCGGATTTTTATTGAGGATCGCGGTATCTGGACCAGCGCGGGCATCACCTCAGGCATCGATCTCGCCCTGCACATTATTAACCGTTTATGCGGGCCGGCGCGTGCGCTGGCAGTGGCGCGCGAAATGGTGGTCTGGTTTCGCCGCTCCGGCGACGACCCGCAGCTTTCACCGTGGCTGCGCTATCGCAACCATCTCCATCCGGCGGTGCACCGTGCGCAGGATGCGCTGACTGCGGAACCGCAAAAGGCCTGGCAACTGGCGGAGATCGCCGCGCAGGCACACGTCAGCGCCCGGCATCTGACCCGTCTTTTTCAGCAGCATCTGGGGATCAGCGTGCGCGACTATCTTGAGCAGCTACGGCTGGTGATTGCCGAGCAGGCGCTATTGCAGGGCCAGGGTGCGGAGCAGGCGGCGTTGGCCGCCGGTTTCTCCTCCCCGCGCCAGCTGCACCGGGCGCGGGCGCGCATCACTAGCTGACAAACCGCCGCCGGTCGATGCGCTGCACCAGCATGGAGAGCGCCAGGCTTGCTGACAGCGCCGCGCAGAAGACCCACAGAATGTCGAGCAGCGGCCAGTTTTGCACCTCCACACCGCGCGTGCGCAGCGCATGAATAATCAGCGCGTGGAAACCGTAAATGCCCAGCGAGTGGCGCGAAATCAGCGCCAGCCCCGGCAGGGTACGACTATTGAGGGTGTTTTTGACCAGCGTAAAGAGCGCGATGGCGCAGAGGAAAACCATCGGGCCGCAGTAAAGATACCAGGTATCAGCGAAGTTGCCGCGCCATCTCAGCTCATGCAGCGTACCGCGTGAAATCGCCACCACCGCCAGCACCACCACCGCGGCGCTGAGCCAGCTCAGCGCGCGTTTTTGCGTCTCCATCATGCCGATGGCGCGCCCGAGG
Organism: Kosakonia sp. SMBL-WEM22; assembly: GCF_014490785.1. Classification (NCBI taxonomy): domain Bacteria; kingdom Pseudomonadati; phylum Pseudomonadota; class Gammaproteobacteria; order Enterobacterales; family Enterobacteriaceae; genus Kosakonia; species Kosakonia sp. SMBL-WEM22. Next base: position 165,222 of record NZ_CP051488.1, read on the forward strand.
ATGGCGTAGAGCACGTAGTAAAAGGTGTCGCCATTGATGTAAAGATTGATCGGTAGCCACTCCACACCGCCGCTTTTCAGCGTCACCAGATTGGGGTTGGCGACAATGCCAATTACTGCAATTAACGCCAGCAGCATCTTGCCGCTCAGGGCTTTGACCTGAATTAACGGCGAGACCAGGTAGATAACGATGACGGCGAAGAAGAACCACAGGTGGTAAAAAATCGGCTTTTGCAGGATGTTCTTCAGCGACAGGTCGCTGTTAATTGAGGTAAACAGCACGATATAGAGCAGGGCGATCGCGCTATAAAACAGTAGACAGAGGGCGATGCGCAAAAAGTGGCGCGGCTGGGCGCTGCGTTCGCCATAGAAGAGGTAGCCTGAAATCATAAAAAAGAGGGGAACGCTGACCCGCGAGGCGGAGTTGAGCAGATTGGCAACGTTCCAGTCGAAGCTGGTCACCGTGGCCGGATTAGTAATGTACCAGGTGGTGGTGTGGATCATGACCACCATTAAACAGGCTATCCCGCGTAAATTATCTATCCAGTGAATTTTTGATGGCATCACTTCCTCAATTTCTTATTGTCGACAACTATCCTAAGAGTGGTAATTTACCTGCGTATCTCTTTGGATAATTCTGAGTTTTCCCCCGCGTGGTTGTGCACTAAGCGCAGTGCTGCACAATGGCGTTTTTGGCCGTTTACCCTATCAGCCCGCAAGGAAATGCGTAAGAAAATGATGAAGTTTACTCTACCCATGCTGATGCTGCTGCTGGCGGGTTGCAGCGCGCCCGAGAAAATGCCGGAGCAGAAGGCGCAAACGGCGCGGCCTGGCCCGACGCGCTCCCTCGATATGGAGCAGCTCTGCCGGGAAAATGCCGCGCACCGCTACAACACCGGGGCGGAGAAAGTAAACGTTACCGGCTTCGAACAGTACCAGGGAAGTTACGAAATGCGTGGCGTGACGCCGCGTCATGAAGCGTTTGTCTGCACTTTTGACGCTGAAGGGCAGTTTTTGCACCTTTCGATGCGTTAAGCCCCACAATACGCGCCAATGCCGCCGCTATTTCCCAATTTTCCGTAAACAACCCCGTTTCGTACTGTATATCTTGCAGTCAGCGGGTATACTGGTCGCTTCCTTTAAATCCACACGTATCCAGCACGAAATAATATGCAAAAGTTTGATACCAGGACCTTTCAGGGTCTGATCCTGACCTTACAGGATTATTGGGCTCGTCAGGGCTGCACCATCGTTCAACCTCTGGACATGGAAGTGGGTGCCGGTACTTCGCACCCGATGACCAGCCTGCGCGCGCTGGGCCCGGAGCCGATGGCAACTGCCTACGTTCAGCCTTCCCGCCGCCCGACCGATGGTCGCTACGGCGAAAACCCGAACCGCTTACAGCACTACTATCAGTTCCAGGTGGTGATTAAACCCTCTCCGGACAACATTCAGGAACTGTACCTCGGGTCACTGAAAGAGCTGGGTATGGACCCGACCATTCACGATATTCGTTTCGTGGAAGATAACTGGGAGAACCCGACGCTGGGCGCCTGGGGTCTTGGCTGGGAAGTGTGGCTTAACGGCATGGAAGTGACGCAGTTTACCTACTTCCAGCAGGTTGGCGGCCTTGAGTGCAAGCCGATCACCGGCGAGATCACCTACGGTCTGGAACGTCTGGCGATGTACATTCAGGGCGTAGACAGCGTCTACGATCTGGTCTGGAGCGACGGCCCGCTGGGTAAAACCACCTACGGCGACGTGTTCCATCAAAATGAAGTGGAGCAGTCCACTTACAACTTCGAATACGCCGATGTCGACTTCCTCTTCACCTGCTTTGAGCAGTATGAGAAAGAGGCTCAGCAGCTGCTGGCGCTGGAAAACCCGCTGCCGCTGCCGGCTTACGAACGCATTCTGAAAGCCGCCCACAGCTTCAACCTGCTTGATGCGCGTAAAGCCATCTCCGTCACCGAACGCCAGCGCTACATTCTGCGCATTCGTACGCTGACCAAAGCAGTCGCTGAAGCCTATTACGCTTCCCGTGAAGCCCTTGGCTTCCCGATGTGCAACAGAAATAAATAAGAGGCGGCCATGTCAGAGAAAACATTCCTGGTGGAGATCGGCACCGAAGAGCTGCCACCAAAAGCGCTGCGCAGCCTGGCGGAGTCCTTCGCTGCCAACTTTACCGCTGAGCTGGATGCGGCAGGCGTTGCCCACGGCGACGTTAAATGGTTCGCCGCGCCGCGCCGTCTGGCGCTGAAAGTGGCTAACCTTGCCGCCGCGCAGCCGGATCGCGAAGTTGAAAAACGCGGCCCGGCCATCGCCCAGGCGTTTGACGCGGAAGGCAAACCGAGCAAAGCGGCTGAAGGCTGGGCGCGCGGCTGCGGTATCACCGTCGATCAGGCCGAGCGTCTGACCACCGATAAAGGCGAATGGCTGCTCTATCGCGCCCATGTCAAAGGCGAAAGCATCGAAGCGCTGCTGCCGAACATGATCGCCACCTCGCTTAGCAAACTGCCGATCCCGAAACTGATGCGCTGGGGCGCGTCGGACGTGCACTTTGTGCGTCCGGTTCACACCGTTACCCTGCTGCTGGGCGACCAGCTGGTGCCGGCAACGATCCTTGGCATTCACTCCGATCGCGTGATCCGCGGCCACCGCTTTATGGGCGAGCCGGAGTTCACCATCGACAACGCCGATCAGTACCCGCAGATCCTGCTGGAGCGCGGCAAAGTGATGGCCGATTACGCCGAGCGTAAAGCCAAAATCAAAGCGGACGCCGAAGAAGCGGCGCGCAAGATTGGCGGTAAAGCCGATCTGAGCGACAGCCTGCTGGAAGAGGTTACCTCTCTGGTTGAGTGGCCGGTGGTGCTGACGGCGAAGTTCGAAGAGAAATTCCTCGCCGTTCCGGCAGAAGCGCTGGTCTACACCATGAAGGGTGACCAGAAATACTTCCCGGTGTATGGCAACGACGGCAAACTGCTGCCAAATTTCATCTTCGTCGCCAATATCGAGTCGAAAGATCCGCAACAGATTATCTCCGGTAATGAAAAAGTGGTGCGCCCGCGTCTGGCGGATGCCGAGTTCTTCTTCAATACCGACCGTAAAAAACGCCTGGAAGATCACCTGCCGCGTCTGCAAACCGTGCTGTTCCAGCAGCAGCTCGGCACGCTGCGCGACAAGACCGATCGTATTCAGGCGCTGGCGGGCTGGATTGCCGGTCAGATTGGCGCAGATGTGAACCACGCCACGCGCGCGGGCTTGCTCTCCAAATGCGATCTGATGACCAACATGGTGTTTGAGTTTACCGACACCCAGGGCGTGATGGGCATGCACTATGCGCGTCACGACGGCGAAGCGGAAGACGTTGCCGTTGCGCTGAACGAGCAGTATCAGCCGCGCTTTGCCGGTGACGATCTGCCCTCTAACCCGGTAGCCTGCGCTGTAGCGATTGCCGATAAGATGGATACTCTCGCGGGGATCTTTGGTATCGGCCAGCACCCGAAAGGCGATAAAGACCCGTTCGCGCTGCGTCGTGCCGCGCTCGGCGTGCTGCGTATTATCGTTGAGAAGAACCTGGCGCTGGATCTGCAAACGCTGACCGAAGAGGCAGTGCGTCTCTACGGCGATAAGCTGACGAACGCTAAAGTGGTCGACGATGTGATCGACTTTATGCTGGGCCGCTTCCGCGCCTGGTATCAGGACGAAGGCTACAGCGTTGATACCATTCAGGCAGTGCTGGCGCGCCGTCCGACCAAACCGGCCGATTTCGACGCGCGTATGAAGGCGGTGTCTCACTTCCGTACGCTGGAAGAGGCGGCGGCGCTGGCGGCAGCCAACAAGCGCGTCTCCAACATCCTGGCGAAATCTGATGAAACGCTGAATGAGAACGTGCAGGCGGCGGTGCTGAAAGAGGCGGCAGAGATCAAGCTGGCGGGCAATGTGGTGGTGCTGCGCGATACCCTGCAGCCGTTCTTTGCTGAAGGGCGCTATCAGGAAGCGTTGATTGAGCTGGCGCAGCTGCGCGAGCCGGTGGATGAGTTCTTTGAGAACGTGATGGTGAACGCCGACGATAAAGAGGTGCGCATCAACCGCCTGACGCTGCTGGCGAAACTGCGTGAACTCTTCCTGCAAGTGGCGGATATTTCGCTGCTGCAGTAATCGTTCAGACGATGAAAAACCCGCTACGGCGGGTTTTTTTATGCTCCGATTTTGCCGGGAAGCGTGTTGCCGGATGGCGGCTACGCCTTATCCGGCCTACGGTTCCGTGCCATCGCTCCGGCCATGTAAGCCGGATAAGCAAAGCGCCATCCGGTAACACATCCGGCTCGGTGCCGTCGTTCGGCCTTTGTAGGCCGGATAAGCGAAGCGCCATCCGGCAAAGCAGGCGGTTCGGTGCCGCCGTTCGGCCTTTGTAGGCCGGATAAGCAAAGCGCCATCCGGTAACACATCCGGCTCGGTGCCGTCGTTCAGCCTTTGTAGGCCGGATAAGCGAAGCGCCATCCGGCAAAAAATCCGGTTCGGTGCCGTCATTCGGCCTTTGTAGGCCGGATAAGCAAAGCGCCATCCGGCAAAGCAGGCGGTTCGGTGCCGTCATTCGGCCTTTGTAGGCCGGATAAGCGAAGCGCCATCCGGCAAAGCAGGCGGTTCGGTGCCGCCGTTCGGCCTTTGTAGGCCGGATAAGCAAAGCGCCATCCGGTAACACATCCGGCTCGGTGCCGTCGTTCGGCCTTTGTAGGCCGGATAAGCGAAGCGCCATCCGGCAGCGACACTCAACTCAGCGGCGTGGCGCGTGGGTGAATCGACGAAAGGCGGTGCTGACGCGAACGGTGTTGCGCCCGGCGCGTTTCGCCTCGTACAGCGCGTTGTCCGCGCTCTGGATCAACTGTCCATATTCGGTATGGTTCTGCTGGCACAGGCTGGCGACGCCGATACTGACGCTGACGCAGCCATCCGGTGAACTGGCGTGGGGAAGCTCAAGGCGCTGCACGCTGGTGCGCAGCTTTTCTGCCAGCTCCACCGCATCTGCCGAGCGCGTTTCCGGCAGAAGAGCGCAAAACTCCTCGCCGCCGTAGCGGAACAGGATCTCATTCGGGTTGCAGAGCGTGCCGCGCATCGCCGCCGCGATCTGCTGCAGGCACTCATCGCCGTGCTGGTGGCCATAGCTATCGTTGTAGGACTTGAAGTAGTCCACATCGATCAGCAGCAGCGACAGCGGTTTGTTATTACGCTTGCTGGCGCGCCACTCGCGCTCAATGCAGAGATCAAAATAGCGGCGGTTGCCGACGCCCGTCAGGCCATCCGACAGGGATTGCGACAGCAGCTCATGGGCCTGATCGCGCAGCAGCGACTCACGGCGCACTGCTGCGGTGACGTCGACGATCTGAATCAGGCAGTAACGCTCGGCATCGCCGAGTGGAACAATGGTCACCGCCTGGCTGAGACGGGCGGTTGGCCGCGCCGGTTCTGCATAGAGCGGAAAAGGCGAGCGGTGAAGCGATTGCGAAAGCAGGGAAGATAAATTGTGACCAATGGCCTGACGGATCGCATCGCCGACGCGGTGATAGGTCAGGTCCGGAAAGACGGAAAAAAGTCTTCGCCGACGGTGTCGCTGGCCGCCCGCCCGGTATGCGTCTCTAACCACGCATTCCACAGCGCGATACGGTACTGCGCATCCACAAGGATGACACCGAGGCTGAGGGCTGAAAACGCATCCAATAACAACTTATCTTTCATGATTAATGCATTCCGCTGGGAACACTACCGAATTCTAAACGGCTGATATAAAGCCGAACCTGCTCGCGTAAGTCGCACAGCGCGGACATATCGAGGATAAACGCGAGATAGCCCTGGATCTGCTGGCGCTCAAGCGCAAAATCAATGCGCAGCATCATCACCAGCGGATCGTTCTCATCCTTTTCCGGGTTGAGGATCTCTTCGCTGCTGCCAACCCGCACCACCGGCAGCGATCCCTGAAGCTCTTTCTGGAACATATTTGCCAGCGTGCCGACGCAGGCATTGAGCACGATATTGCCAATCTCGCTCATCGCTTCGCGCTCCATCTCCCCCAGCTCATGTGCCGGGATCAGATCGCCAACCATCATGCGGACGATTTCGAAACTGGCGGCTTCCGGGAACATCAGAATCGCTTCGGTGGCATAGGCCCCTTCATAGTGTTGGCTGATGCCGAATAGCGACACGCCCGCGCCCATCTCGTCGGCCGCTTTTGAGCGCGGCGTAAAGCGGATGGTCGGTACCGACATGCGCACCTCTTCGTTGACGATGTTGCTCATCGCCGCCGCTGCGTGACCGACGCCGATGTTGAAGATCTCCATCAGGCTGTCTGCTTCAATCTCGCTGATATCGGGCAACTCGGTCATGGCTGGCTCTCCAGGCTCTTCAACATGGCGTGCAGTTGCGTCTCTTTCAGCGGTTTAGGCAGAAAGCCGAGGCCCATCTCTTCGGCGGCAGCCTGCACGGAGTTCTGCACGTTAGCGGTGAGCAGCACGATGTGGGTCTGCGGGTGCGTCTGACGCAGGCGTGACGCCGCTTCAATGCCGCCAATGCCGGGCATATTCACATCGAGCAGAATCAGATAGGGGGTGTTCGCCGCAGCGTGGGCAATCGCCTCTTCGCCCGTACCGGCCTCATCAATGCTCCAGTCGCTGTGCAAGTTAAGAACATACTGGCGGGAAATCATGCGTGACAGGCGGCTGTCATCGACAATCAGAATATATCTGGACATCATTCATTCTCATTTTAGGATTCAGGGCCTGAACCAGAACAATGCTTTACTTCCGGACCTCCTCCCTGAGCAGTGCTGAACGATATGCCACCGTTATGCGTTTGGGGTAACGCGCGGTTTTATCGTCTCCTTTCTGAAATGGCGATCCTGGATTGCACGCATGGCCTGCTACTTTCAGTTAAGTCACCTTATTCATCGGCAATATTGCGCAAACAATTAGCCCTCAATGTTGCGTACCGCGACGTAAAGATGAAAATTTAACCTTGAACCCGGCCTGGATCCCTGGCTATCCTGTGCGACGACGAACTCCTCGTCTCACTGGAGCGCACCCGGAAAATGAACAAACACGACTGATGAATCCGCCACCTTGTTAAACGCTCTCGCGTTGGCAAGGCCGTTAACGATCTCATTCAGGAGTGCTTATGGCTCATTGTGCGCAGTCACCCGCCTTTATTTTGCATCAGGTCACCTGCCAGTTTGCGACAGGCGAGACCCTTTTCGGCCCGCTCAATTTAACTTTCGACGCCTCGCTGTGCGGGCTGGTCGGGCGTAACGGCGTCGGCAAAACCCAACTTCTACGCCTGCTTGCCGGGCAGTCTCAGCCCGCGTTCGGGCATATCGAATCTGCGGTGCGTTGGGTGTATGTCGCGCAGCAACACACCCTCTCTGCGCAGACCACCCTGGCGCAGCTGCTTGGCTATGGCGAGATCTTCGCCGCGCTGGAGCGCGTGTTGCAGGGGCGCTATCAGCCCGCCGATCTGGAGTTACTCGACGGTCAGTGGGATCTGCCTGAGCGACTTGAGGCCGCCTTTTCGCAAGCTAACCTGCCGCCATTTGCGGCGGATAAACCGGCTGCCGCATTAAGCGGCGGCGAGCGTGTACGGGCGCTGCTCTGCGGCGCGTTTATGAGTGGCGCGGATTATCTGCTACTCGACGAACCAACGAATCACCTTGATGGTGCAGGGCGGGCATGGTTTCGCGATCTGCTCCGGCAGCATAAAGGCGGAGCTTTGATCGCCACTCACGACCGGCAGTTGCTCGGTGAGATATCGCGCATTGTTGAGCTGACGCCCGCCGGGCTTCGCAGCTACGGCGGCAATTACGCCGACTACGAGCAGCAGCGCGAGGCGCAGCAGCAGGCCGCCCGCGCAATGCTGGATCATGCCGCCGTTGAGCGTCGGCGCACACGCAGCCGGATGCAGAAGGAGCATGACGCCAGCCTGCGGCGTTCGGCGAAAACGCTGCGTACCGTCGATACGCGCAACATTGCCTCCTTTGAGCGGGTGAAATATAAAAACCTCGCCAAAGAGCGCCCGGCGAGCTGGCGCAAGCAGCACCAGCAGCAAAACGAAGCGCTTAACGCTGCGGTCACCGAGGCGCGTGAGCGGGTCGAGGAGGAGATGCCGGTGCTGTTTACGCTGCCCGGTAGCCAGGTGCCGCCGGGCAAACAGGTGCTGGTGCTAAACGAAGTGGTGCTGCCGCACGTCGCGATTCCTCCCTTAAGCCTGCGCATTGACGGCCCGCTGCGCGTTGCCATTCGTGGGCCAAATGGCTGCGGCAAATCGACACTGTTAAAGGTGATCCTCGGTGAGCTATTGCCGCTGGCAGGCGAATGTCGCCGCTCGGTCAGCTGCGCCTGGCTGGATCAGCATCTCTCCCGGTTCGATCTCTCGTTATCGGTACTTGAGCACCTTCAGCGAGCCGACGCATTGCTGGAGGAGGGGGTGCTGCGCAGCCGTCTGGCACAGTTACAGCTGGGCGCGGAGAAGGTGATGCTGCCGCTGGCCGCCCTGAGCGGCGGCGAACGGTTGAAAGCGGCGCTCGCCTGTGTGCTCTGGCAGCGCGAGGCCACGCAGCTGTTACTGCTCGACGAGCCGACCAACCATCTCGATCTCGCCTCCACGCGCGCGATTGAAGCTGCGCTGGCGGATTTTCCCGGCGCAGTGCTGGTAGTCTCTCATGATGAAGCGTTTCTTGCCGGGCTTCGGCTGACGCACAGCCTGACATGGCGCACTAGCGGATGGCGCTGGCAGCAAGCATGAGCGGGCAACCAATTCTCGCAGCCAATTCTGCTCTACACTTGAGTGATGAAAATAAACGCGATACGGTTGCCTGCTGTTAATAAGAAGTAACATAAGTGAAAGCGCTAGATATGCTCATGGTTCAGCTCCGGCTGAACCGGCTCTGCTAATTCCACCGCCACAAGGAAACGATGATGAACCTGCCAGGAATGAACCCCGAAAGAAATCTGCCGGGGTACGAATTTGCCCGTATGACCGGCTCAGGAGCCAACGACTTTGATTTTAAAGCCCTTGGCGCCGCAATGGATTGTACCCGTGAATTTGCCGAGGCCGGCATCATCTATGCGGATGGCCCCGAGCGTTATCTGGTGCGTCCGAGTAAACGCCACCCCAACGGGCAGAGCGGCATCGTCACCCATGTTATCGTCACCAAAGCCGCCGCACAGCCGACCAACTCCAGCAACGGTAAAGCGCTGACGGAAGCGGTCTCTGCAACCTCAATGGGCACCGAGATAGCCTCAACGGTGCTCTCCTGCGGCGCGATGATTATCACCGCGGGCGTGATGGCCGCTGGTACCGCCGCAACACCGCTTACCGCTGGCGGCAGCACCGCGCTGGTGGCGATTGGTTATGCAGGTACCGTGGCGACCGGTTTGCAGTGCCTTAACGGTATCTATCGCGTGTACGATCTGGTGGAGAATGGCGGTGAAAACGTCGCCTGGCTTGATTCGCAGGAGTGGTATGTCGCCACCTCGACTTCGCTGGATCTGATCTCGCTGGCGAGCGCCGGTGGCGCGCTGAAAGAGGCGCTGGCGACCTGGAAGGCGATGAAGTCGGTCTCCTCGCTGAAAGCGACGCAGTGGCTGAAAGAGTATCCGCGCCAGGATCGTGCCCGCCTGACGGAACTGATTATCCGCGCGCAGAATCCCGGTATCAGCAACAAAGGCATCAAGGCCGCCATCCGCGCCGGTCTCTATCCCAAACGCTTCCCCGTCGAGCCGGTACAGGTTGAGCTGACCCGCCAGTTGGGACAGGTGGTGACCAGCGCGGCGGCAATGATCGGCAGCGGGGTGAGTGGCGTAATTGGCACACCGGGCAACGTGCCGCGCACCGGGCGCTATATTGTCGGAACAATTCAGTCGCTGGCGGTGATCTGATGTCGTTGTTGAGCTGGCTGACGGGATCGGTCTTCTACGATTTATGGCAGCACGGACGTGAAATCGAACCGCTGATTGCCAACAAAGATCAACGTGTCCTGTCGCGCTCCACGCCCGAGCTGGAGCGCCACTTTGACAAAACAGGCGCTGAGCAGCCGCGGCAGAACGGTTTCCCGGTGGCGTTTGTGATGCTGCTGCTGCTGCTGGCGTTTGCGCTCAATCTGCTGACCCTGCTGCGCCTCTTACCGGGGCTGACGCCGCCGCTGCACGCGCTCGCCTTTTTTGTGCCGGCGCTGGTGGTGCTCGCGACCACTATCAGCAGCATGTTTATGCTGGCACGCGGATTTAGCGCCGGGCTTGCCGGTTTTGCGTATCTCTTTAGCGGCTTACTGCTGGTAACCGTGGCGCAATTGGTGATGAATCTGCTTACGGGCGGCGGCGCGGCGATACCGCTGTTGATTGCGCTGGCGGCATTAGCGGGGTGTCGGCGGCTACTGAATGGCGAAGGGTTTGTACTGTTTGCGCTTTATTGTCGAACACAGCGTCTGACAAGGGTGGCGAGGACGTTAAGGTTGAAATCGCGTTAAGGCGGGGAGAGCATAAACCCCCGGCGTGGCGGGGGCTCTGACCGTTGCAGCTTAGTCAATAAGCTGCTTGCTGAGCATCGGATTCGAATGAATCAGGCGCATCAGTTTCATCTCGGTGGCGGTGGGTGTTATACGTTGTGATTCCCACTCATGCACCATTGAGACCGAGACTCCCATCGCACGAGCGAAGTCATCAATCTTCAGACCGGTTCCACGTCGCAATTGTTCAAAGTCACTAAAGGAATTCGGCTTCTTGCTCAGGGTTCCCGTCTGCGCAACATCTTTCTTAAATACGATCTGTTCGAGACTGCTCATCAGTTCAAACATCGGGTCTTTGTACTCCATTGAGCACTCCTCATAAAATCACACAGCGGATATCGTGATACAGCCTGATAAGAATAGTCGGGAAAAAACCTGGCGTATGATTTCGCCAGTGATTATTTGCGATGTAAGCGGGGTAGATGTGCTCAAAATACACCTTCTGCCGCTTAAATTTTGCTTAATCGATTGATTAATAAGAGAGCAATTTTGCTCGGTATAAATTTGTAAATCGTTAGCAAAAATTTGGATTAAGAATAATCTGACCGCGATCACGGAAAATATCGTGCCAATACGGATCCGCGCGCTTTTGTGTGTAATGAAGGGGTATCTTGCGAGGCTGACCTGGACTATCCTTGTAGGCCGTTGGGCACGCGTGTGCCGAGAAGCGGTTTTATGGGTGAAAGGAGTAATAAAATGGCGACAGGACAGTCCTGCTCTCGCTGGTTTGCGTCTATTGCGGCGCTATTAATGGTGGTAAGCCTGAGTGGGTGCTTTGATAAAGAAGGCGATCAACGTAAAGCGTTTATTGATTTCCTGCAGAATACGGCAATGCGCAGCAGCGAACGCCTGCCAGCGCTGACGGCGGATCAGAAAAAACAGTTCGGCCCGTTCGTCTCTGATTATGCGGTTATCTATGGCTATTCCCAGCAGGTAAATCAGGCGATGGATTCCGGTCTACGCCCGGTGGTTGATAGCGTTAACGCCATTCGCGTGCCGCAGGATTATATGACGCAGCGCGAGCCGCTCCGCCAGGCCAACGGCTCTCTCGGTGTGCTGAGCCAGCAGCTGCAAAATGCGAAAATGCAGGCCGATGCCTCCCATGCCGCACTCAAGCAGGCAGACGATCTGAAACCGGTTTATGACCAGGTCTATACCAAAGTGGTGACCAATCCGGCTAACGCGCTGCAACCACTGATCCCGGCGGCGCAGGTCTTCACCCAGCAGTTAGTGCAGGTTGGCGACTTCATCGCGCAGCAGGGCACGCAGGTGAGCTTTACGGCAAACGGTATCCAGTTCCCGACCTCCGAACAGGCCAGCCAGTATAACGCACTGATTGGGCCGCTGGCGGCGCAACACCAGGCGTTTACCCAGGCCTGGACGGCAACCGTCTCCGGGATGAAATAGATACCAGGGTAGACGTTGTGATGTAGCGCGCTGGTCAACGGCTGGCGCAACGGTTACAAAATCAGGGCCTGTAAAGGAACGACTTGACGTGGTCGTTCCGTTCCTCGTTTTTTCAGATGTACCCGCAACGGGGAACACACCAGGCTACTCTTGCAAAAACAAGACGATCAACCTGAGGCAATGACATATGACTAACAGGATATCCGTTAATGTTAAAGAAGGTGAGACGCTTCACTTCTGGCGAATGGAAGGAGAAGAAGCCATATCAGAGCCTTTTGCCTGGACACTTACCCTACTTAGTGAAAATGCGCAAATAGATCGCAGTAAACTGCTAAGTCAGCCCGTCACTATTACCATTCCAACGCAGAACGTGATGGTTCCTCGTTATCTTAACGGCAAAGTAACCTCTGCCGCCGCCACTCCAGTTGAACATGACGGTACTCGCTATACGGCGTATACACTGACTGTCGAATCCGATCTCTGGCCTTTAAAGCGTAATCGGGACATGCGGATTTTTCAGGGGCAAACAGTGCCTGAAATTGTCAAAAAGATCCTCAGTGAGCACAACGTCAAGACCGACGACAAACTGACAGAAGAGTACCGCACCTGGGAGTATTGCGTTCAGTATCAGGAAAGCTCTCTCGATTTCATCAGGCGTCTGATGGAACAAGAAGGGATAGCTTTCCATTTCCGCCATGATACCGACAGCCACACGCTGGTGCTGACTGATGCAGGTTCTGAATTACAGCCCTTCCCTGGCTACGAGGTTATTCCCTATCACCACACGACATCAGGGGGAGTCACGGGCGAGGAAGGTATTAGCCAGTGGTCCGTGCAGGAGAGCATTACCCCAGGATTATACAGCCTGGATGACTATGACTTCCGCAAACCGAATGCCTGGCTGTTTCAGGCCCGTCAAAACAATGTTGCTCCCCAGCCGGGAACCGTAAGCGTCTATGACTGGCCCGGCCGTTTTGTGGACCACAATCATGGTGACAAATACGCCAAAATCCACCAGGAGCGATGGCAGGTTGAGCATCAGCAGACATCCGGTACCTCTACCGCCAGCGCTATCGCACCGGGGCATATATTCCAGCTTGAAAACGCCCCATTCCCTGATGGTAACAGAAGCTACACCATCATCCGGACTGCCTATCAGTTTGAGGAAAACCCCTACTCGACCTCCGATAGCAGCAAAAGCGAGCATCGGACCGATTTTATCGTTATCCCGGCCTCTACACCTTTCAGGCCGGAGCAGAAAACGCCGTGGCCAAGAACCTACGGGCCTCAGACGGCCAGGGTCGTGGGGCCAGACGGCGAGAGTATATGGACAGACCGTTATGGTCGGGTGAAAGTGAAATTTCACTGGGACAGAGAGTCAAAAGGGGATGACGCCAGCTCATGCTGGATACGAGTTTCCAGCGCCTGGGCCGGGCAGGGATTTGGGGGCGTACAGATCCCCAGAGTTGGCGATGAAGTCGTAGTAGATTTTATTAACGGTGATCCCGACAGACCGATTATCACCGGACGCGTCTACAACGAATCCAGCATGCCCCCCTGGGAGCTTCCTGCTGCTGCCACGGTAATGGGCTTTATGAGCCGCTCAAAAGACGGGAGTCGTGACAACGCTAACCATCTTTTGTTTGAAGATAAAGCGGGTGCGGAAAAAGTCGATCTTCATGCTGAAAAAGATATGAATATCACCGTGGAGAACAATAAAACGGTGGGGATTGATGGTTCCCGAACGACTACGATAAAAGGCGAACAGAAAGACGCTATTACTGGTGCAGCCACGTTTCACTATAAGGATGTCCGCACCACCACTGTCGAAAAAGCAGAAAGTACCATTTTCAATAACGGGCAGACGGAAACCATCACAAATGGGCGTACACTGGATATAACCAGCGGTGGCGACACGGTTACCGTCAAGGGAGAAAGGCATACTACTGTTGAGGGAACAGAGGTTCATCACGTTACCCAAAGGCTCACTGAAAACTACGACAGCGGGCAGGATACAACAATAATAGCTGGCGGAAGGACGGATACCGTTGAGGGCGATGTCGTTTACACTATAACCGGTGGTTTTTTCGAGCAAAACGTCAGTGGGAAAGTTGATGTAAGCTCAGGCGCTGATATAAAAATTAAAAGTACGACTAAAATAACTCTCGACGCACCTCATATAGAGCAGATTGACTCCAACAAAACAAAATGGTCAGACAAAGTTTCTGATTTCGTCAAAGATCATGCAACCTACAAAATTGTTTCATTCTCCGCATACGGTGCAAACGCTTCTATTAATGGGATAAATTATTCCTGGACTCCGATGTCTATTTCAACTTCCTTGACCAGCATCGTTAATGCGCCAATGAACTTTACGAGATCTTTAACAAGGGTTGAAGATTCAATTCAAAATCTCGCTATAAGCGCCATTCATATGTTTATTTAGAGGTGGTTTTTCGATGGAAATGACTAAGTATTTACATTTTATTCCATGGATACTTGTTGGAATAATGATTTTTTATTCATTTAAAGGAATAAAAGTCAATAAAGAAGAGACCACGTTAATTATGCAGTGGAATACCAAAGACAAATGGCAAGGTGACGTGACTGCTGCAACCATCATTGACTGGAAACAGTTAAATGTCATGCGTAACTTTGACTACTTCTACGAGTTTACGCTGGAGAGCACTATCGGCGGAAAAAAAACGGTACTGAAAGCCGCGGGCGTTATACCTGTATCGCAAGCCAGGCTCATTAAGAATGGCGCGTCTGTGGTGCTCAAATACAGTCTTAACCCTCCAAAAACTGCCGTTGAATACATCGTCGATCCTGAGGGACAGCATCACGTCGAGTTACCCTGATATCGGTTGCCCGCAACACGGTAGCCGTCGAATACAGACATAAAAAAGAGGCGACAGGAACGCCTCATTTTTTATTGCCCGATTGACCTTAGCGAACGGCCTGCGGGTTAACGCAGTTCTGCTCCACTTTGCCATTCAGCGCATCAATCAGGTTATCGACCGCGCAGGCCGCCATGTTGTAGCGCGTCTCGTGGGTTGCAGAGCCAATATGCGGCAGCGCCACAACGTTTGGCAGCGACAGCAGCGGTGAGTCCGCTGGCAGTGGCTCTTGCTCAAAGACATCCAGCCCGGCGGCGTGGATTTCGCCGTTTTGCAGCGCCTCAATCAGCGCCGCTTCATCCACTACCGGCCCGCGCCCGGCATTAATAAAGATGGCGGATTTCTTCATCATCGCGAACTGAGTTTTACCAATCAAATGCTGCGTCTCCTCAGTGAGCGGCAGCACGACACAGACAAAATCGGACTCCTGCAGCACCGTTTCAAGATCGCAGTGTCGCGCCTGAAAGCGCTCTTCCGCTTCGGCGTGCTCGCGGCGGGCGTGGTAAAGGATCGGCATGCCGAAGCCACAGTGCGCGCGCTGCGCCAGCGCCAGGCCAATGCGGCCCATACCGACAATGCCCATCGTTTTATGGTGTACATCAATGCCGAACCAGTCCGGTCCGATGCTTTTTGTCCACTCGCCCGCTTTGACCCGCTCAGCCACATCCACTACCCGGCGGGCGCTGCTCAGTACCAGCGCCATAATAGTGTCGGCGACAGTTTCGGTCAGCACGGTTGGTGTGTGCATCAGGGCAATCTTGCGTGCGTTCAGCGCATCCACATCAAAATTGTCATAGCCTACCGAGATGGTGGAGGTGGCGCGCAGCTGCGGCATCTTCTCCAGCAGCGCGCTGTCCACCGTCTGGCTGGAGCCTAACAGCCCCTGCGCGTTGGCAAACGCTTCGGCGTGTTGCTGCACCGTCTCCGCTTTCAGGTCGGCAACCCGGGTCACGGTAAAGTGCGTCTCCAGTCGTGCGAGCAGATCATCGGGTAAGGCTTTGTACAGGATGATAGATGGCTTCATGCGGTTCTCCCTTGTGACGGTGCGCCTGCCGGAATCTGCTTATTGTTAGCAGGCTTAACAATTAAAGTAAGCCATACAGAGGCGAAAAGCGACACCCCCATAAAGATGTAAGATGCGGACGGACTGCCGGTCGCGCCGTTGAGGTAGCCGACAAACCACGAGCCGCAGAAGGAGCCGAGCGCGCCCATACTGTTGATTAACGCCATTGCGCCGCCCGCAACGTTGCGCGGTAGCATCTCCGGAATAATCGCGAAGAAGGGGCCATACGGTGCGTACATTGCCGCCCCGGCAATCACCAGCAGAGTGTAGGAGATCCAGAAGTGGTTCGCGCCCACCGCCCACGAGCCGATAAAGGCGAATGCACCAATCAGCAGCAGCGGCCAGACAAAGAGTTTACGGTTTTGCAGCTTATCGGAGGCCCAGGAAGCGAGGATCATCGCAATGGTCGCTGCCAGGTAGGGTACGGAAGAGAGCCAGCCCACTTCCACCATGCCGAGGTTGTCGCCGCCGCTGCGGATAATCGACGGCAGCCACAGCACAAAACCGTACACGCCAATGCTCCAGGCAAAATATTGCAGGCAGAGCAGCACCACATTGCGCGAGCGGAAGGCTTCGCTGTAGTTGCGAACGGCTTTAATGCCCTGCTGCTCTTTATCAAGCTGCGTTTGCAGCGCGCGTTTCTCATCTTCGCTCAACCACTTCGCCTGGCTCGGTTTATCTTTTACCAGTACCCACCAGCAGAAGGCCCAGATTACCGCCGGCACGCCTTCGATGATAAACATCTCGCGCCAGCCGAAGGACTGGATCAGGTAGCCGGAGACCACCGACATCCACAGCACCGTGACCGGGTTACCGAGGATTAAAAAGGTATTCGCCCGCGAGCGCTCTGATTTGGTAAACCAGTTACTGATGTAAATCAGCATCGCCGGCATCACCGCCGCTTCCACCACGCCGAGGATAAAGCGGATGGCGGCCAGCATCGGGATATTACTCACCACGCCGGTTAATGACGCGCAGGCACCCCACAAAATCAGGCAGATAAAGATCAGTTTGCGCACGCTGCGCCGTTCGGCGTAGACCGCGCCGGGGATCTGGAAGAAGAAGTAGCCGAGGAAGAAGAGCGCGCCCAGCAGCGAAGAGACGCCTTTGGTGATGCCGAGATCTTCGTTAATCCCGGCCGCGGAGGCGAAACTGAAGTTCGCGCGATCGAGGTAAGCCAGACTGTAGGTGATAAACACAATCGGCATGATATAGAGCCAGCGTTTGGCTGAGTTGGTGGCGTTGCTCATAAGGTTGCCTCTATGGTTGAGGTTATTTTCCACCTGTCATGTAGGGTACAGGCGGTTTGAGTATCGGCGAAACGGGCGCTTACAGCGCGCCTAGCTCCGCGCGGGTGGGCAATCCTTCGCTGTCGCCGGGCACCTGGATCGCCCGCGCGCCGATGGCATTGCCCCGGCGCACCGCATCGTGCAGCGTTTTTCCTTCCAGCAGGGCGCTGATCACCCCGACGGCAAAACCATCGCCCGCGCCGACGGTATCGACGACGTTCTCGACGATAACCGGCGCAACTGCACCCTGTTCGCCATCGGCGGTTTTAAACCACGCGCCGTCAGGGCCGGTTTTGATAATCACCGCCTTCACGCCGCGTTGCAGATAGAAGTCGGCAATTCCTTCCGGCGTCTGCTGCCCGGTAAGGATGACGCCCTCTTTCAGCCCCGGCAGCACCCAGTCAGCCTGGAAGGCGAGCGCGTTAAGCTTCTCGACCATCTCCGCTTCGCTCTTCCACAGCACCGGGCGCAGGTTGGGATCAAACGACAGGGTTTTGCCCTGGGATTTCATCGCCTTCGCCGCATGCTCAAGCAGGGCGTAAGAGGTGGTGGAGATCGCCGCCGCCACGCCGCTCATATGCAGATGGCGCGCGTCGCTGAACAGCGCGGCGTTAAAATCCTCCGGCGAAAGGTGGCTGGCAGCGGAGCCCTTGCGGAAATACTCCACGGTGGGATCGGTTCCATCATCACACTTCGATTTCAGCTGAAAGCCGGTCGGGTAGCGGGTATCCAGCGTCACGCCGGAGGTATCAATCCCCTCTTTGCGCAGCGTATTAAGGATAAAGCGGCCAAAGCTGTCATCGCCGACGCGGCTCACCCAGCTCACTTTCAGCCCCAGACGCGCAAGACCGGTGGCAACGTTTAATTCGGCACCGGCCGCGCGTTTAATAAAGTGCCCGGCCTCGGCGAGATCGCCGGTTTCGGTGGCGACAAACATCGCCATCGCTTCGCCAAGGGTGATGACATCCAGCGCGTTATGCATGGCTGAACTCCTTACGCAGCAGAGAGACATAGTGGCGGGTGACGGCGGTCAAATCATCGCCCTCAAGCGGAAACTCGATACCGCGCGGTACATCGGCAGGCAGTGCGTCGAGCAGCGCCAGCCAGCGCGGGTTTTCGCCATTCGGTGGTGTTGCGCGGTGTTTATTGCCTACGTGCTCAACGGCTTTAACGTGCACATAGCTCACGGCGGGCGCGAGCTGGCGTGCGGCCTCTTCCGGCTCATCGCCAACCCACAGCCAGTTGCCGGTATCAAAGGTGAGCGTGACGGGGAGGTGCGCGGTGTGGCAGGCGGCTTTAAAGCGCAGCATCGGCGCGAGCTTGCCGCACTCGGTTTGATCGTTTTCCACTACCAGCGGCACATCGCTTGCCGCCAGCCAGCCGCGCAGCGTCTCCAGCACGGCGTTATCTTTGAAATGACCCAGTGAGACCTTCAGCCACAGCGCTTTCAGCGTGCGGGCCTCTTCCAGCAGGGCAGGCAGGCGCGGGTTCAGGGTGCCATCTTGCAGGCAGAGCGGTTCCGGCGCGGAGTAGCAGACCAGCAGGTTGTGCATATCAATCGCGAAGGCCAGCGACGGCAGGTGCGACAACTCTTCGTCGTTCAGCTGTTCGCGGCGAATCTCCACGCCGTCGGCACCGGCATCGGCAATGATCGGCAGCGTACCGACCTGGCCGCCCAGCGCCGCCACCTGGTCATGACCATAGGCGGCGGTAACAACAATAATTTTTCTTTCCATCTTCCGGTTCCCCGATAACGGCAGGGTGATTAGCTTCCATTAACGCTAGATGGAACCGGTTCCAAAGAAAAGTTCACTATGTCGAATTTATGATCGACATCACGAAGGGGAGAATTAACGCGATGTCGAGCCGCGCACGATCAGTTCGCCGGAGAAAACCCGCTCGTGAACCGTGTCGCTGTGGCCCTCAATGCGGCGCACCACCTGCTCGACGGCGGCAAAACCGATCTGCCAGGTCGGTTGTTTGAGGGTGGTAATGCCGACGCCCGCCAGCTCTGCCCACTCCAGCTCATCAAAGCCGAGCAGGCCAATATCGCTGCCCCAGTTCAGGCCAATACGCTTTAGGGATCGCGCCACCTGTAGGGTCAACGCGCCGTTGGCGGAGATCACCGCTTTGCGCATGCCGCGATGGCGGGCGTGGAACTGGCGCAGATTGTTATCCAGCTGCGCTGCTTCGTGCAGCACCACTTCCGCATCTTCCGCCACTACGCCGGGGTAGCGGGCAAGGGTAGTGTGAAAAGCGTTTAGCCTTTCGCGGCGAGTGTTGACGGTGCCGAGCGGCTCGCTGAGAAAGAGCAGGGCTTCAAAACCCTGTTCAATCAGATGTTCAGTGGCGGTAGTTGCGGCCTGGGTGTTATCCAGCCCGACGACATCGCAGGCGAAATCGGGGATTTTGCGGTCAATCAGCACCATCGGCAGGGAGGATTGTTGCAGGCGGTTTAGTCCCTCTTCGCGCATGCCCACGGCATTCACCACAATCCCCTCCACCTGGTAGCTGCGCAGCAGGTCAAGGTAGTGCAGCTCCTGATCGACTTCGTTATTGGTGTTACAGACCAGTGGCGTAAACCCCTTTTCGCGGCAGGCGGCTTCGATACCGCTCAGCACGTGCACGGAGTAGGGGTTGGTGATGTCGGCGATAATCAGCCCAATCAGCCGGGTGCGCCCGCGCTTAAGGCCGCGCGCCATCAGGCTGGGGCGGTAATCAAGTGCGGCGATGGCCTGCTCAATGCGCGCCAGCAGGGCATCGGAAAGAAGATGTTTTTCACCGTTGAGATAGCGTGAAATACTGGTTTTTCCGGTGTTGGCCGCTTTCGCCACATCGCTGATGGTTGGGCGCGTCATTTTCGCCATTGTTGCTTCCCTCGCCGTAACTGGTTGCCCACACCTTAGCGCGAAATCGCGGGCAATCAAGCACTAACCTGCGCTTATCACCCGCCGCGCGGCGGTAATGACGTTTAATTCTTTGCCAAACGCGCTTCGCCGTGGATGATAGAGCGCAAACAACACATCCGACACCACCTGCAAGCTATTCAGGAGCGCGCTTTGGCAAACTCTGCTATCAAAACAGTTCTAACGGCGGCCCACTGGGGCCCGATGCTGGTCGACACCGACGGTGAAAAGGTGCTCGCCTCACGCGGCGCGCTGCCGACCCCTTTCCCCAACTCGCTGCAAAGCGTGGTGCAGGAGCAGGTTCACAGCCCGACGCGCGTGCGCTATCCGATGGTGCGCAAAGGCTTTCTCGCCTCGCCCGACAGCCCGCAGGGCGTGCGCGGGCAGGATGAGTATGTGCGCGTCAGCTGGGATCAGGCGCTGGATCTGATCCATCAGCAGCACAAACGTATTCGTGAAAGCTATGGTCCGTCGTCAATCTTTGCCGGCTCCTATGGCTGGCGCTCCAACGGCGTGCTGCATAAAGCCGCCACGCTGTTACAGCGCTATATGAGTCTCGCGGGGGGCTATACCGGCCATCTGGGGGATTACTCTACCGGCGCTGCGCAGGCGATCATGCCGCATGTGGTTGGCGGCAACGAAGTTTACCAGCAGCAGACCAGTTGGCCGCTGATCCTCGAACACAGCGATGTGGTGGTGCTGTGGAGCGCCAACCCGCTGAATACCCTTAAGATCGCCTGGAACGCCTCGGATGAGCAGGGTATTCCCTACTTTGACGCGCTGCGCAACAGCGGCAAGCGGGTGATCTGTATCGATCCGATGCGATCGGAGACCGTCGATTTCCTCGGCGATCGCGCCGAGTGGATCGCGCCACATATGGGCACCGACGTGGCGCTGATGCTCGGCATCGCCCATACGCTGGTGGAGAACGGCTGGCAGGATAATGACTTTCTTGCTCGTTGCACCGTGGGTTACGAGATTTTTGCCGCCTACCTCACCGGCGAAAGCGATGGCGTGGCGAAAACGGCGGAGTGGGCAGCAGGCATTTGCGGCATTGAAGCGGTTAAAATCCGCGAACTGGCAGATGTTTTCCATAAAAACACCACCATGTTGATGGCGGGCTGGGGGATGCAGCGCCAGCAGTTTGGCGAGCAAAAACACTGGATGCTGGTGACGCTGGCGGCGATGCTGGGGCAGATCGGCACACCGGGCGGCGGGTTTGGCCTCTCTTATCACTTTGCCAACGGCGGCAACCCGACACGCCGCGCGGCGGTGCTCGCTTCAATGCAGGGGCTGGTCAAAGGCGGTACCGACGCAGTACATAAATTCCCCGTCGCGCGCATCGTTGAAGCGCTGGAGAACCCAGGCGCACCTTACCAGCACAACGGCATCAACGGGCACTTCCCGGATATCCGCTTTGTCTGGTGGGCAGGCGGCGCCAACTTTACCCATCATCAGGATACTAACCGCCTGATCCGCGCCTGGCAGAAGCCGGAACTGGTGGTGATCTCCGAGTGTTTCTGGACGGCTGCGGCGAAACACGCCGATATCGTGCTGCCTGCGACTACCTCGTTTGAGCGTAACGATCTGACGATGACCGGCGATTACAGCAACCAGCACCTGGTGCCGATGCAGCGCGTGGTGCCGCCGCAGTTTGAGGCGCGCGATGACTTCGAGGTGTTTGCGGACTTAAGCGAGCGCTGGGAAGCGGGCGGGCGCGAGCGCTTTACCGAAGGGAAGAGCGATCTACAGTGGCTGGAGACCTTCTACATCATCGCTGGCGAGCGCGGGGCGAGCCAGCAGGTGACGCTGCCGCCGTTCGCGGAGTTCTGGCAGGCTAACCAGTTGATTGAGATGCCGCAGAGTGAGCAGAACGCGCGCTTTGTGCGTTACGCCGATTTCCGTCGCGATCCGCAGGCGCACCCGCTGAAAACGCCGAGCGGTAAAATCGAAATCTTCTCTGAGCGCATTGCAAGCTTTGGCTATGCCGACTGCCCGCCGCATCCGACATGGCTGGAGCCGGATGAGTGGCACGGCAACGCCGAGCCGGAGCAGCTGCAGGTGCTCTCTGCGCATCCGGCGCACCGCCTGCACAGCCAGCTCAACTTTACCCGTCTGCGCGAGGAGTATGCGGTTGCCGGGCGCGAGCCAATTACGCTCCATCCGCTCGATGCGCAGGCGCGCGGCATTGCGCCGGGCGATGTGGTGCGGGTGTGGAACCAGCGCGGGCAGGTGCTGGCGGGGGCGGTGGTGAGCAGCGGCATTAAGCCTGGTGTGATCTGCATTCATGAAGGGGCCTGGCCTGATCTTGAGCCAGCGGCAGACGGGCTGTGTAAAAACGGCGCGGTGAACGTGCTGACCAAAGATCTGCCCAGCTCGCGGCTGGGCAATGGCTGCGCTGGCAACACGGCGCTGGCGTGGGTCGAGAAATACCGCGGCCCGGCGCTTACGCTGACGGCGTTTGATCCGCCTGCCAGCTCATGATCCACGTCGGATGAGCGGTCTCCTCCTGCCATGCGCGTTCGGTAATGGTAAAGCCCTGCGCATGGTAGAAGTTCACCGCCCGCTCATTCTGCTGGTAAACCTCAAGGCTTAAGCGGGAAAAGTGCTGTTTAACATGATTAATCAGCGCTTTCCCGAATCCCTGGCCAAACGCCTGCGGGCGCACAAACAGTGCGCCGATAAACTGCTCATCCATCACGCTGATAAACCCCTGCAACTGGCCCTCTTGCTCAACAACCCAGGTTTTCGCCGAGGGAAGGTAGGCGTCACGCACCAGCGCTTCGCTCTCCTGCCAGTAGCTGGCTTTAATAAAGGGGTGCGCGAGGGTGGTGCTCTCCAGCCATAGCGCCAGCAGCGGGGTTAAGTCTTCACTATTCCATGCGCGAATCATGTGTTCCTCCTGGGTAACAGATGCAGCCGACGACGTGGTCATTAACCAGGCCGCAGGCCTGCATAAAGGCATAACAGATAGTTGAACCGACAAATTTAAAGCCACGTTTTTTTAGCGCTTTTGATAAGGCATCGGAAACGGGCGTTGAGGCGGGGATTTCTGCGAGCAGGGCGGCGTGCGCGATCTGCGGCTGGTTATCGACGAATCCCCAGATAAAATCTGAAAATGACTCGCCGTTGGCTTCCATTGCCAGGTAGGCGCGCGCATTGCCAATAATCGCTTCAATCTTGCCGCGATGGCGAATAATCCCGGCATTTTGCAACAAATTATCCACATCCTGCGCCGTCATGGCGGCCACGCGCTGTGGGTCAAAGTTGTGGAAAGCGTGACGATAATTCTCACGCTTTTTCAACACCGTAATCCATGACAACCCCGCCTGCTGCCCTTCGAGACAGAGCATCTCGAACAGCTTTTTACCCTCTCTTTGCGGGACGCCCCACTCGTTATCGTGATAATCGAGATAGAGCGGGTCCTGCGTCACCCAACCACAACGCTGCATATCCATACTCCGTTTGTGCAGGAAAAATAAACGTCGGCCTGCCTTGACGTAAACTCCAGAAAGACAATATTTATTACAGGGATTTTTCCCGTTCTAACAACGATAACTATTACGCCGATTTCGGCTCTTCTCTGGAGTCGTAAAACAATGAAAATAACCCGCAGTGGCCTGATGATGTCGCTGCTGCCTGCCTGTCTGCTTTTTTCTCAGACGGCGGCGGCGTGGCAGCAAGAGTATGTCGGTGCTGATGATACCGATGGACGCTATCGCTGGGATAGCGAGCGGCAACCCCGTTATAACGATATTCTTGAAGAGCGCATTCGTTCGACGCAAAACTCGCCGGGGCTGGCGATTAATCTATCCGATACGTCGCCGCTCGATACGATTAGCACCATGAGTCTGGGCTGGAATATTCCACTCTCAAGTCACGTTACTACCGGCCCGGTGGCGGTGTGGCACTACGATGGCTCAACGACCTCAATGTATAACGAATTTGGCGACAGCGCGACCAACGTGCAGTACAGCGATCCGCTGTGGCACGCCAGCGTCAGTTCGCTGGGCTGGCGCGTCGATAGCCGCTTTGGCGATCTTCGCCCGTGGGCGCAGGTCAGCGTTAATCAGCAGTTTGGCGAAAATGTCTGGAAGAGCCAGTCGGGCCTCTATCGCCTTACCGCCGCCAACCAGTACGGTAACTGGATGGATGTGACGCTGGGTGCCGATATGCTGCTCAACCCGCACCTCGCCGCCTATGCCTCGCTGTCGCAGTCGGAAAACGAGACCTGGGGGCAGAACTACCTTTACAGCGTGGGGGTCAGCGCCCGTTTTTAGCCCGATTAAAACAATCTTTTTACACTCTGGAAACAATAGCGGCGCGTTTTATATTGATAGTATGTACTAACTCACACTTACTATTCGCTACAGTGATATTTCGAGCGGTCATTCATTCCCGTTCCGCGGCATTTCATTCCTCTCTCGCTGCATTTCATGCCTTTTTTACCCAGGCATGAAATGCGCTTCGTTATGGTTGTCGGCAGTGAATTCCTTTTTATTCTTCTGCGGGACAACTGCCATGAATAGTTCCTTTGCTCAACACACTCGCTGGCTGACGCTGGTCGGCACCATCATCACGCAGTTTGCGTTAGGGTCGGTTTATACCTGGAGTTTGTTCAACAGTTCGCTGGCTGAAAAACTGGGGGAGCCGGTAAGCCAGGTCGCCTTCTCCTTTGGCTTGTTGAGCCTTGGCCTCGCGCTCTCCTCCTCGGTAGCCGGTAAACTGCAGGAGCGTTTTGGCGTGAAACGCGTCACCATCGCCTCCGGCCTGCTGCTCGGGCTTGGCTTCTTCCTTACCGCGCATGCGACCAATTTGATGATGCTGTGGCTCAGTGCAGGCGTGCTGGTTGGCCTGGCAGATGGCGCGGGCTACCTGTTAACCCTCTCTAACTGCGTGAAGTGGTTCCCGGAGCGCAAAGGGTTGATCTCTGCCTTCTCCATTGGCTCTTACGGCCTTGGTAGCCTCGGTTTTAAATTTATCGACAGCCACCTGCTGGCAACCGTCGGCCTGGAAAAGACCTTCATGATTTGGGGCGCCATCACGCTGGTGATGATTGTCTTCGGCGCGATGCTGATGACCGATGCACCGTTGCAGAAAGCCTCCACCATTAACGGTGTGGTGGAAAACGACTTCACGCTGGCGCAGTCAATGCGTAAACCGCAGTACTGGATGCTGGCGGTAATGTTCCTGACCGCCTGCATGAGCGGCCTGTATGTAATTGGTGTGGCGAAAGATATCGCGCAGGGGATGGTACATCTTGATATGGCGACGGCTGCCAATGCGGTAACGGTGATTGCGATTGCCAACCTTAGCGGCCGCCTGGTACTGGGTATCCTCTCTGACAAGATTGCCCGCATCCGCGTCATTACTATCGGCCAGGTGATTTCATTAGTCGGCATGGCCGCACTGCTCTTCGCACCGCTGAACGCCGTGAGCTTCTTTGCTGCCATCGCCTGCGTTGCTTTCAACTTCGGCGGCACCATCACCGTCTTCCCATCGCTGGTGAGTGAGTTCTTCGGCCTCAACAACCTGGCGAAAAACTACGGCGTGATTTACCTCGGTTTCGGTATCGGTAGCATCTGTGGCTCGATTATCGCCTCATTGTTCGGCGGCTTTTATGTCACCTTCTGTGTCATCTTCGCCCTGCTGATCCTCTCGCTGGCGCTCTCCACCACCATTCGCCAGCCGCAGCGCGAGGTCTACCAGCAAGCGCACGCGTAATAACGAACTGGCTACACCTTTGCAGGCCGCGACAATCGTCGCGGCCTTGTTATTTTCTGAATTTCTCACGCCATCAACGATTGTTGCGGGCGATCGCAATGCTAACTTTCACGGCCCGCTATGATTTCGCCCTGCCATCCGTTGCGTAAAGGG
Source organism: Kosakonia sp. SMBL-WEM22 (assembly GCF_014490785.1). NCBI lineage: Bacteria > Pseudomonadati > Pseudomonadota > Gammaproteobacteria > Enterobacterales > Enterobacteriaceae > Kosakonia > Kosakonia sp. SMBL-WEM22. The sequence goes on from NZ_CP051488.1 coordinate 191,212, forward strand.
TGGGGTTCTATATGTACAGGTACTTGTACGTGAGCTATAGTGTCTCGCGTAACAGAACCTGGGAGATGAATATGCAACATGTTAACTACACCGACGCCCGCCAGAACCTGGCCTCGCTGATGCAGCAGGCAAATGACGAGCTGGCACCGATCCTTGTCACCCGCAAAGGGGCTAAAAGCGTGGTGGTTATCGATGCCGAGGAGTTTGCCTCTATGCAAGAGACGCTTCATCTGTTCAGTAATCCGGTCAACGCCGCGCATATTGAGCGCAGCATCCAACAGGCGGAAAGCGGCGACCTACAGGAATATACATTTGAATGACGCCCAGGATAACGCCGGAAGCGCAAGCTGATATAGATTTCTGGAAGCAGAACGACCCTAAGGTAAAGCAGAAGATTGATACCCTCGTCAGGGATGCGCTTGAGCACCCTTTTCAGGGGCTCGGAAAGCCGGAAGCGCTTAAGCACCATAAACCGCTCTGGTCGCGCCGCATCACCAAAGAGCATCGACTCGTTTACTACATAAAAGATGACTCGCTGATCATCGTTTCTTGCCGCTACCACTACGTAAATCTTTAATGCCTGGCCTCGCTTTCGCGAGGCTTTTCTCTCTCTGCGCCGCACACTTTCCGCAAAGCGACTATCCTTATTAATCAGGTTCATCCAACAGAAGGAGTCACAAATGTCTTTAGAGAAAGTGGTTTACCGTGCTAAAGCGAAAGCAACCGGGGGACGCGATGGCCGTGCAACCTCCTCTGATGGGGTGCTGGATGTAAAACTGGGCGTACCGAAAGAGATGGGCGGCCCAGGCGGCGAAGTAACCAACCCGGAACAGCTTTTCGCAGCGGGCTACTCGGCCTGTTTCCTTGGCGCGCTAAAACACGTTGCGGCGAGCGAGAAGAAGCACGTGCCGCAGGATGCGTACATTGAAGGTCAGGTAGGTATTGGGCCGTTGCCGACCGGTTTTGGTATCGAAGCGCAGCTGGATATCCACCTGCCGGGCATGGATCACAAAGAGGCGGAAGAGCTGGTGCAAAAGGCGCATATTGTCTGCCCTTACTCTAATGCCACCCGCGGCAACATTGATGTAAAACTCAATGTAATCACCTCCTGATAACCGATTGCGGTTAACATTTTTGTCATCGGCCATCTATTTTTTGTAAATATATGGCCGAATCTCACTTCCCATTGACACTTTTCCCTGCCGCTATGGTCTACTTAGCGCGCTTCAGAAGTTTCACGTATTAACTTCCTTCGCAATTTTTAGCCTGACGCGTGAATGACTCTCGCTTTCAGGAGCTTTTTCCTCTTTTTTGAGTTGCTTGCATGAACTATATCAAAGCGATAACCCAGCAGAAGTTGAGCTTCCTGCTTGCGTTGTATATCGGCCTGTTTATGAATAGCGCTGTGTTTTACCGTCGGTTCGATGGTTACGCGCACGCATTCACCCCGCTGAAAGGGCTCTCCGCTGCCGTTGAGCTGGTCGCGACCGTACTGGTTACCTTCTTCTTGCTCCGTGTCCTGTCGCTGTTCGGCCGACGCGTCTGGCGTATCCTTACCTCGCTGATTGTGGTCTTCTCCGCCGCCGCCAGCTACTACATGACTTTCCTTAACGTGGTGATTGGCTACGGCATCATCGCCTCGGTGATGACCACGGATATTGATCTCTCCAAAGAGGTGGTGGGTTGGCAGCTGTTCGCCTGGATCGTGGCAGTGAGCGCGCTGCCGCTGCTCTTTATCTGGCATAACCGCTGCCGCGACACCCTGTTGCGCCAGCTGCGTCAGCCTGGCGCGCGCATGCGCAGCGCAGGGCTGGTGGTGTTAGCCGGGCTGCTGGTGTGGGGGCCGATTCGCCTGATGGATGTGCAGCAGAAGCAGACCGAACGCGCCTCGGGCGTGGATCTGCCAAGCTACGGCGGCGTAGTCGCAAACTCCTATCTGCCCTCCAACTGGCTTTCGGCGCTGGGGCTTTATGCCTGGGCGCGGGTCGATGAGTCTTCAGACAACAGCTCATTGATGAACCCGGCGACGAAGTTCACTTACGTTGCGCCGAAGGATCTTGATGACACCTGGGTGGTGTTTATCATCGGCGAGACCACGCGCTGGGACCATATGGGCATGCTCGGCTATGAGCGTAATACCACGCCGAAGCTGGCGCAGGAGAAGAACCTCGTCGCCTTCCGCGGATACTCGTGCGATACCGCAACCAAACTCTCGTTGCGCTGTATGTTTGTGCGCGAAGGCGGCGCGGAGCCCAACCCGCAGCGTACGCTGAAAGAGCAGAATATTTTCGCGGTGCTCAAGCAGCTTGGCTTCTCCAGCGATCTCTACGCCATGCAGAGCGAAATGTGGTTCTACAGCAACACCATGGCGGACAATATCGCCTACCGAGAGCAGATTGGCGCTGAGCCGCGCAACCGCGGCAAGCATGTTGATGACATGCTGCTGGTCGACGAGATGGATCGCTCGCTGGCGGATAACGCCAACGGTAAGCATATGATTATTCTCCACACCAAAGGCTCGCACTTTAACTACACCCAGCGTTACCCGCGCAGCTTCGCGCAGTGGAAACCGGAGTGTATGGGCGTGGATCGCAAGTGCAGTAAAGAGGAGATGATTAACTCCTTCGATAACTCGGTGACCTATGTCGATCACTTTATTGATAGCGTGATCGATAAGATGCGCGACCGTAAAGCGATTGTGTTTTACGCAGCGGATCACGGTGAGTCGATCAATGAGCAGGAGCACCTGCACGGCACGCCGCGCCATATGGCACCGCCGGAGCAGTTCCGCGTGCCGATGATGGTGTGGATGTCTGATAAGTACCTTGAAGACCCGCAGAAGGCACAAATGCTGGCGCAGCTTAAGCAGCAGGCGGCCTACAAAGCGCCGCGCCGCCACGTTGAGCTGTACGACACCATTATGGGTTGCCTCGGTTATACCTCGCCGGACGGTGGGATTAACGAGAACAACAACTGGTGCCGTTTGCCGGCGCAGGGCGCGAAGTAACGCGCTGCTGGCTTTCTCGCCAGTCAGTTAGCTTTTTTCGATTAAAGGATTGACGGAGCATGCCGGCGGCAGTAAGATGCGCCCCGCATTCGGTGATTGGCGCAGCCTGGTAGCGCACTTCGTTCGGGACGAAGGGGTCGGAGGTTCGAATCCTCTATCACCGACCAAATTTGAAAACCCCGCCTCGGCGGGGTTTTTTGCATCTGAAGTAAAGAGGATGAGAACCTCCGGGGGTGGAGGTTCGACTCGAGCGCAGCGAGAGAACGTTGCGCAGCAACGGCCCGCAGGGCGAGCCACGCAGTGGCGAGTCATCCTCTGGCACCGACCAAATTCAGAAAAACCCAACCGCAAGGTTGGGTTTTTTGCTTTCTGCGTCCGCACCATTGCCTGATGGCGGCTTCGCCTTATCAGGCCTACGCGATCCAGCAAAACCATCAATTCCGTAGGCCGGATAAGCGTTCACGCGCCATCCGGCAAAACCAGCGATTTCGTAGGCAGTGCCCCGTAGGCCGGATAAGCGTTTACGCGCCATCCGGCAAAACCAGCGATTCCGCAGGCAGTGCCCCGTAGGCCGGATAAGCGTTCACGCGCCATCCGGCAAAACCAGCGATTCCGCAGGCAGTGCCCCGTAGGCCGGATAAGCGTTCACGCGCCATCCGGCAAAACCAGCGATTCCGCAGACAGTGCCCCGTAGGCCGGATAAGCGTTTACGCGCCATCCGGCAAAACCATCGATTCATGCATCCGTAGGCCGGATAAGCGTTCACGCGTCATCCGGCAAACCGCCAATTCCGCAGTCAATCCATCCGGCAAAAATCAAAACTCACCGAAACTCCCCTTATCCCTGCTTCCCGCTGCCTGACGGTTATTTTTTGCGATATTCCATTGTATTTATTTATATATCTAACGATCTTTTTTCGCGTTGCTTATGGATAAACTCAGCATTTTGCGCTGTGCGTTTTAGCGTTCGCGGGATATACCGCTCAGATAATCATCATCCTGGTAGAAATTTTTCATAATCTGCATGAATGTTAATCACTGGGTAAGGGCGCTTTATAAGGGGAATATCCTGCTTTCTCGCCCTTAGCATAAATTTCCCTGCTGAATATGGCGGCTTGAACTTTTTTTTAACTTTGTTTGCCGATTCTCACCGTCGTTGTAAATCCCGGTTACCTGTATTGACGTTTTGACATTCTGTTGACAGATTGTAGGGCATGAGGGGCATTTCATGGAGAATCTGTACTGCAACTCAGTCAACCTTGTGAAAGGAATCCCCATCTCTCATAACGCCTGCGGGCACAACCGACCAGACCGGGTAAAAAACAAAAAAAGGCCTGTCGGACATACCCACTGCATGGGTAACAACACATATCACATTGGAGCAGAATCAATGAGTATTTCCTTGAAGAAGTCAGGGATGCTGAAGCTCGGTCTTAGCCTGGTGGCCATGACCGTCGCGGCAAGCGTGCAGGCTAAAACCCTGGTTTATTGTTCTGAAGGTTCGCCCGAAGGCTTTAACCCACAGCTTTTCACCTCTGGTACCACTTACGATGCCAGCTCTGTGCCAATTTATAACCGTCTGGTTGAGTTCAAAACCGGCACCACGGAAGTGATTCCGGGTCTGGCCGAGAAGTGGGACATCAGCGAAGACGGCAAAACCTACACTTTCCACCTGCGTAAAGGCGTGAAGTGGCAGGACAACAAAGAGTTCAAACCGACGCGTGAATTCAACGCCGATGACGTAGTGTTCTCTTTCGATCGCCAGAAAAACGCCCAGAACCCGTACCATAAAGTTTCTGGCGGCAGCTACGAATACTTCGAAGGCATGGGCCTGCCAGATCTGATTAGCGAAGTGAAAAAAGTCGACGATCACACCGTGCAGTTCGTGTTGACGCGCCCGGAATCGCCGTTCCTCGCGGATCTGGCGATGGACTTCGCCTCCATCCTCTCCAAAGAGTACGCGGACAACATGCTGAAAGCGGGCACGCCGGACAAAGTTGACCTCAACCCAATCGGTACCGGTCCGTTCCAGCTGCTGCAATACCAGAAAGACTCGCGCATTCTCTACAAAGCGTTTGAAGGCTTCTGGGGCACCAAGCCGAAGATCGATCGCCTGGTCTTCTCCATTACGCCGGATGCTTCCGTGCGTTACGCCAAGCTGCAGAAAAACGAATGTCAGGTGATGCCATACCCGAACCCGGCTGACATCGCGCGCATGAAGCAGGACAAAAACATTAACCTGATGGAGCAGGCTGGCCTGAACGTCGGTTACATGTCCTTCAACACCGAGAAAAAACCGTTTGATGACGTGAAAGTGCGCCAGGCGCTGACCTACGCGGTAAACAAAGAAGCGATCATCAAAGCGGTCTATCAGGGCGCGGGCGTGGCGGCGAAGAACCTGATCCCGCCGACCATGTGGGGCTATAACGACGACGTTAAAGACTACACCTACGATCCGGAGAAGGCGAAGCAGCTGCTGAAAGAGTCCGGTCATGAGAAGGGCTTCACCGTTGAGCTGTGGGCGATGCCGGTACAGCGTCCCTACAACCCGAACGCGCGCCGTATGGCTGAGATGATTCAGTCTGACTGGGCGAAAGTGGGCGTACAGGCCAAAATCGTTACCTACGAGTGGGGCGAATACCTCAAGCGCGCGAAAGCGGGCGAGCACCAGGCTGTCATGATGGGCTGGACCGGTGACAACGGGGATCCGGATAACTTCTTCGCCACCCTGTTCAGCTGCGCAGCGGCGAAAGATGGTTCCAACTACTCACGCTGGTGCTACAAGCCGTTTGAAGATCTGATTCAGCCGGCGCGCGCCACTGACGATCACAACAAGCGTATTGAGCTCTACAAACAAGCGCAGGTAGTGATGCATGACCAGGCTCCGGCGCTGATCGTCGCGCACTCCACCGTCTATGAGCCAGTGCGTAAAGAGGTGAAAGGCTATGTGGTTGATCCATTAGGCAAACACCACTTCGAAAACGTCTCTGTCGAATAATAAGTAAAATGCCTGACTTCCCCCTCTTCGCTGGGAGAGGGGGAAAGGTCTGTTCCCTCTTTTAATGAGAGTGGAAATACATTTGTGAGCAATACAGACGTGCCGTCGCCAGGCGTCGCGTCACTACTGAGAATCCGGGTTATGTTGCAGTTCATCCTCCGACGTCTGGGGTTAGTTATCCCGACGTTTATCGGTATCACCCTTCTCACCTTTGCCTTTGTCCATATGATCCCCGGCGATCCGGTGATGATCATGGCGGGTGAGCGTGGTATCTCCCCTGAGCGTCACGCTCAGTTGCTGGCCGAGCTCGGTCTCGACAAGCCGCTGTGGGAACAGTATGTCCACTATGTGTGGGGCGTATTGCACGGCGATTTAGGTCTCTCATTGAAGAGCCGTCTTCCGGTGTGGGACGAATTCGTGCCGCGCTTTAAAGCCACGCTAGAACTGGGCGTCTGCGCGATGATCTTCGCCGTTGCCGTCGGCATTCCGGTGGGCGTACTCGCTGCGGTCAAACGCGGCTCCATCTTCGATCACACCGCCGTGAGCCTGGCGCTAACCGGCTACTCCATGCCGATCTTCTGGTGGGGCATGATGCTGATTATGCTGGTCTCGGTGCAGCTAAACCTGACGCCGGTCTCCGGGCGCGTCAGCGATATGGTGTTCCTCGATGACACCAACCCGCTCACCGGCTTTATGCTCATCGACACCGCCATCTGGGGCGAAGAGGGCAACTTTATTGATGCCGTCGCGCACATGATCCTGCCGGCAGTCGTGCTCGGCACTATTCCGCTGGCGGTGATTGTGCGTATGACGCGCTCCTCGATGCTGGAAGTGCTGGGCGAAGATTACATCCGCACCGCGCGCGCCAAAGGGCTGACCCGTATGCGGGTGATTATCGTCCACGCCCTGCGCAACGCGATGCTGCCGGTGGTGACGGTTATCGGTCTGCAAGTCGGCACCATGCTGGCAGGGGCGATTCTGACGGAAACCATCTTCTCCTGGCCGGGCCTTGGCCGCTGGCTGATTGATGCACTGCAACGCCGCGACTATCCGGTGGTGCAGGGCGGGGTGCTGCTGGTCGCGACGATGATTATCCTCGTCAACCTGCTGGTCGACCTGCTGTACGGCGTGGTGAACCCGCGTATTCGGCATAAGAAGTAAGGGGCCATCATGTCACAAGTTACTGAAAATAAAGTTATCACTGCGCCGGTGCCAATGACGCCGATGCAGGAGTTCTGGCACTACTTCAAACGCAACAAAGGCGCAGTTGTCGGCCTGGCCTATGTCGTGGTGATGTTGATTATCGCCATCTTCGCCAACTTCATCGCGCCGCATAACCCGGCAGAGCAGTTCCGCGATGCGCTGCTGGCGCCGCCGGTGTGGCAGGATGGCGGCACCTGGACGCACATCCTCGGCACCGACGATGTGGGCCGCGACACGCTGTCGCGCCTGATGTTCGGCGCGCGCCTCTCGCTGCTGGTTGGCTGCCTGGTGGTGGCGCTGTCGCTGGTCGCCGGGATTATCCTCGGCCTGGTGGCGGGCTACTTCGGCGGCCTTATCGACAACATCATTATGCGCGTCGTCGATATCATGCTGGCACTGCCGAGCCTGCTGCTGGCGCTGGTGCTGGTGGCGATCTTCGGCCCGTCGATTGTTAACGCCTCGCTGGCGCTAACCTTTGTCGCCCTGCCGCACTATGTGCGTCTGACGCGCGCCGCCGTACTGGTGGAGGTGAACCGCGACTATGTGACCGCCTCCCGCGTGGCGGGGGCAGGTGCGATGCGTCAAATGTTCGTCAATATTTTCCCGAACTGCCTTGCGCCGCTGATCGTACAGGCGTCGCTCGGCTTCTCTAACGCCATTCTCGATATGGCTGCCCTTGGCTTCCTCGGCATGGGTGCACAGCCGCCAACACCGGAGTGGGGCACCATGCTCTCCGACGTGTTGCAGTTCGCACAGAGTGCCTGGTGGGTCGTGACCTTCCCGGGTCTGGCGATCCTGCTGACGGTGCTGGCATTTAACCTGATGGGTGACGGACTGCGTGATGCGCTCGACCCCAAACTGAAGCAGTAAGAGGTTCGAGATGGCGTTATTAAATGTAGATAAATTATCGGTGCACTTCGGCGATGTTGGTGCCGAGTTCCGCGCCGTAGACCGCGTAAGCTACAGCGTAAACCAGGGCGAAGTGATCGGCATCGTTGGCGAATCCGGCTCCGGTAAATCGGTCAGCTCGCTGGCAATCATGGGACTGATTGATTTCCCCGGCCGCGTGATGGCAGAGAAGCTGGAGTTTAACGGTCAGGATTTAACGCGGATTTCCGAAAAAGAGCGCCGCAGCCTGGTCGGCTCGGAAGTGGCGATGATTTTCCAGGATCCGATGACCAGCCTTAACCCCTGCTACACGGTCGGTTTCCAGATTATGGAGGCGATCAAAGTGCATCAGGGCGGTAATAAGAAAACCCGCCGCCAGCGGGCGATCGACCTGCTCAACCAGGTTGGCATTCCCGACCCGGCTTCGCGGCTGGACGTTTACCCGCACCAGCTTTCGGGTGGTATGAGCCAGCGCGTCATGATCGCGATGGCGATTGCCTGCCAGCCGAAGCTGCTGATTGCCGATGAACCGACCACTGCGCTCGACGTGACTATTCAGGCGCAGATTATCGAGCTGCTGCTGGAGCTGCAGCAGCAGAAGAACATGGCGCTGATCCTGATCACGCACGATCTGGCGCTGGTGGCGGAAGCGGCGCACAAAATCATCGTCATGTATGCAGGCCAGGTGGTGGAAGCGGGCGAAGCGCGGGATATCTTCCGCGCGCCGCGTCACCCATACACCCAAGCGCTGCTGCGCGCGCTGCCGGAGTTTGCCCAGGACAAAGCGCGTCTGGCATCGCTGCCGGGTGTGGTGCCGGGGAAATATGACCGTCCGAGCGGCTGTCTGCTCAACCCGCGCTGCCCCTATGCGACGGACAAATGCCGCGTCGATGAGCCGGATCTGAACACCGTCGACGGCGGCCGCCAGTCCAAATGTCACTACCCACTCGATGATGCCGGGAGGCCGAATTATGAGTACGCATGAGGCCACTTCGCAGCAGCCGCTGTTGCAGGCGATCGACCTGAAAAAACACTACCCGGTGAAGAAGGGCTTTTTCGCCCCGGAGCGCCTGGTTAAAGCGCTGGACGGTGTCTCGTTTTCGCTGGAGCGCGGCAAAACCCTGGCGGTGGTCGGCGAGTCCGGCTGCGGCAAATCAACGCTTGGCCGCCTGCTGACGATGATTGAAACGCCGACCGGCGGCGAACTCTACTACCAGGGCCAGGATCTGCTCAAGCACGATCCGCAGGCGCAGAAGCTGCGTCGGCAGAAAATCCAAATCGTCTTCCAGAACCCCTATGGTTCGCTCAACCCGCGTAAAAAAGTGGGGCAGATCCTCGAAGAGCCGCTGTTGATTAACAGCTCGCTCAGCAAAGAGGCGCGCCGCGAGAAAGCGCTGGCGATGATGGCGAAAGTGGGGCTGAAAACCGAGCACTACGACCGCTATCCGCATATGTTCTCCGGCGGTCAGCGTCAGCGTATTGCCATCGCCCGTGGTCTGATGCTCGACCCGGATGTGGTGATTGCCGACGAACCGGTTTCAGCGCTCGACGTCTCCGTGCGTGCGCAGGTGCTGAACCTGATGATGGATCTGCAGCAGGATTTGGGGCTCTCCTACGTCTTTATCTCGCACGACCTGTCGGTAGTCGAGCACATTGCCGATGAGGTGATGGTGATGTATCTCGGCCGCTGCGTGGAGAAGGGCAGCAAAGAGCAGATCTTTGCCAACCCGCGGCATCCTTATACCCAGGCGCTGCTCTCCGCGACACCACGCCTTAACCCGGACGATCGCCGCGAGCGCATTAAGCTCACCGGCGAGCTGCCGAGCCCGCTTAACCCGCCGCCGGGCTGTGCCTTTAATGCCCGTTGTAGCCGTCGCTTCGGCCCCTGCACGCAGTTGCAGCCGCAGTTGAAGGAGTACAACGGTCAACTGGTGGCCTGTTTCGCGGTGGATAAGGATGAGAACCGCGAGATCCCGCAGGTGTAAGCTGATTTGTAGGCCGGATAAGCGTAGCGCCATCCGGCAATGAGATTACCTCAGAGGAATGGTTCCGTTCACCAGGCGCTGGGGAGTTTCATTAACCACTTATGCGGTGAACGGGACAAAGGGAGCGGCCGCGCTCCCCTTGTCAATCCCCGCGGCCCCGCAAGGAAATCGGTGCTGCGCACTGCGCTCACCTCCCGCGTGCCTGACCGCGGCCGGCTCGACTCGACTTACTCGTTCCATTCTGGAACTCGGTTTACTCGTCCCATCCATGGGACTCGCCCCTTCGGGGCCAGCGCAAGCGCTGTTCAAAATTGCTCCCGGCAATTTTGTCCTGTCTCGGTTCGCCTCTGTCCGCCATCCATGGCGTCCAGACCTTGTCATTCCCGCTTCGGTTCGCCGATTTCAGCGGGGACACAATCCCCTCGCTGTCATATTGCAGATATAAAGCCGCACCAGTGTCGCTGAAAGCGCGGTTTTGTAGGCCGGATAAGGCGCAGCCGCCATCCGGCAATCAATGCCGGGGGATTTGATCCGGGTTGTTGCGGTTTTGTAGGCCGGATAAGGCGCAGCCGCCATCCGGCAATGGTGCGGCGGAGAAAATGCCTGATGGCGCTTCGCTTATCAGGCCTACGCGGTTTCAGAGGCTCTTCGTGCTGCATTATTCTGTTTATGCTCTTTTCTCGCCAATAAGCGCTGTTTAAATAAACTAATTTACCTTTGGTGTTGGTATAAATATCGCCCGTCTATTTATTGTCAGCGATTAACGCTGTCGCCCCTCTTAGTGCCTAAAAAAAAAGATGCAAACAGCAGTATTGTTTATATATTTAGTGCCAGTTAAAGCGCGAATTAGCATCACTAAAATTACTAGCGCAACCGCAGGCCGCAGGTCATCGCCGTTTCATTCACCTGTACCTTCATAAAAAGCACCAACAATAAAACACATTCATCACCCTACGCGTGGCAGAAGAGCCTCTCCTGCCGGTGGGGAGTTCTCGTTTATTGCGTAAATCACGGATTTAACAATGAAGTATTATGATGATTTGCAGAGATTCAGGGAGAAGAGCGGCAAACAGCATCACGCCTTTAAAGACCTCTCTACCCAATCTCCTACCGCCGGCCAGGGCAACTGGGCGATCCTCAATCAGCTCGCACCCGCTGATGAAAATGCCGGGCTGGCGCTGGGCGGGCATGTTGCCTCTCCGGTTCCACACCCCATTGATAGCGAGTGCTTCGCCTATGAGGCGCGAATAAGTACTCCGCCGACCCCGAGCGCCAGCCAATCCGAAAACATCCCTGCACAGCGTGCAGCCCCGCCTTCGCAGCGTGACGTCAGCATTCATTACGATCAGCTATTTGCCGCCAGGCCCGCACAGAACAAACCGCGCAGCCAGAAGAACCAGCCTCTACAACCGTTGCTAGAAAGGATTGCCGCATGCCGCTGATCTGTGTCTGCTCGCCGAAGGGTGGGACAGGGAAAACGACCCTCGCGGCGAACCTCGCCTATGCGCTGGCCCGCAACGGCAGCAAAGTGCTGGCGCTCGATTTCGACGTGCAAAACAGCCTGCGCCTGCACTTTGGCGTACCGCTCTCCGATACGCGCGGCTACGTTGCCCGCGCCGCGGATGCCGCCGACTGGAGCCAGTTTGTCCTCACCGCAGGCGGTAATATTTTTGTTCTGCCCTATGGCGAGGCCACCGTGGCGCAGCGGCGCGACTTTGAGGAGCGCCTCACTCATGATGAGCACTTCCTCACCCGTGGGCTGAATACGCTGCTTAACTACCCGGGGCTGATTATTGTCGCCGACTTCCCGACAGGCCCCTCGGCGGCGTTAACTGCCCTGTCGCGGCAGGCCGATCTGCACCTGATTCCATTGCTGGCAGATAGCGCCTCACTCTCGCTGCTGCCGCAGATTGAGAACCAGCACCTCACCGGTGATGTGCTGAACCAGAAAGCGGGCCACTTTGTGGTGCTCAACCAGAGCGATAACCGCCGCCAGATCAGCCGCGATGTCACCGCGTTTATGGAGCAGCGCCTCGGCAACCAGTTACTCGGCGTGCTGCACCGCGATGAGAGCGTGGTGGAAGCCAATGCCTCACAGCAGTCGGTGTTCGACTTCAGCCCGGCTTCGGCTGCGGCATTTGATATTGAGCTTATCGCCAAACGCGCCGCTGGCATGCTGGGCGTCACCATTGGCGACGGCACGCTGCATACCTCGCCGCGCATGTCGGGGCTCTAAGCGTCAGGACAACTATGAAAAAGATCCTCTCTCTCCTGCTGGCGCTGGTTATGCTGCCGCTCGCCCTGCTGGTGATCATCACGCCGATGGACAGCCAGAAGCAGTACATTTTCGGCCTCATCAGCATCGGCGCGCTGTTTATCGCCGGGACTATCAGTAAAAAGCGCAGCGTCTCGCTGGTAATGGTGGCGATGTCAGTGCTGCTCTCCACCCGCTACATGTACTTTCGCCTGACGCAGACGCTGCATTTCAATTCAGAAATTGAAACGCTGCTCGGCATGGGGCTGTTTCTGGCCGAGGTTTATGTCTGGGTGATGCTGCTGCTTAGCTACCTGCAAACCGCCTGGCCGCTAAAGCGCGACATTGTGCCGCTGCCGGATGACACCAGCCTGTGGCCGACGGTCGATGTCTATATCCCCTCCTACAACGAGCCGCTGGAGGTGGTGCGCGACACGGTGCTGGCGGCGCAGTGCCTCGACTACCCGCGCGACAAACTGAAGATCTACCTGCTCGACGATGGTAAACGCAGCGAGTTCGCGGTGTTTGCCGCCGACGTCGGCGTCGGCTACATCACGCGCAATGACAACGCGCATGCGAAAGCGGGCAACCTCAACCATGCGATGAAGCTGACCCACGGCGAGTTAATCTGTGTGTTTGACTGCGATCACGTGGCGACGCGCATCTTTTTACAGGCCACCGTCGGCGGTTTTCTGCAAGACCCGAAACTGGCGCTGGTGCAGACGCCGCACTACTTCTACTCGCCGGATCCCTTTGAGCGCAACCTCTCGGTCGGGCGCAATATTCCCAACGAAGGCGCGCTCTTCTATGGCCCAATCCAGCAGGGAAATGATAACTGGAACGCTACCTTCTTCTGCGGCTCCTGCGCCGTGATCCGCCGCAGCGCACTCGATCAGATTGGTGGCTTTGCGGTCGAAACCGTAACCGAAGATGCCCACACCGCGCTAAAGTTGCAGCGTCTCGGCTGGGGCTCGGCGTTTATTGATATCCCGCTGGCTGCGGGGCTGGCGACGGAGCGGCTGGTGCTGCATGTGATTCAGCGCACCCGCTGGGCGCGCGGCATGACGCAGATCTTCCGTCTCGATAACCCGCTGCTTGGACGTGGGCTGACGCTGCAACAGCGGCTCTGCTACCTGAGCGCGATGCTCTATTACCAGTTTGCCCTGCCGCGCATTGCCTTCTTAACCGCGCCGCTGGCCTACTTGCTCTTTAACCTCAACATTATTCACTCCTCGGCGAGCCTGATCTTCGCCTACGCGCTACCGCACCTCTTTCTCGCGGTGTATGTAAACTCGCGGCTGAATGGGCGCTTTCGCTACAGCTTCTGGGGCGAGATTTACGACCTGGTGCTCGCCTTCCACATTGTGCTGCCGACGGCGGTGACGATGCTGTTTCCGAAACGCGGCAAATTCAACGTTACCGACAAAGGCGGGCTGCTTAATGTCGGCTATTTCGACTTCAGCGTGGTGCGCCCGCACCTGATTATCGCCCTGCTGCTTGGCGCAGGGGTGATCGCCGGGATTGTCCGCGCCTGTGCTCACGACTACTTCGGCGTCGATCCGCGCGTGATTGCCCTCAACGTCGGCTGGGGGTTATACAGCCTCATCTTCCTGCTGGCGGCGATTGCGGTAGCGCGCGAAACGCGGCAAACCCGTAAAACCATCCGCATTGAGGTTGAAATCCCGGTGCTGATCCACTACGCCAGCGGCATTGTCTCCCGCAGCCAGACGGCGGATCTCTCGATGGGCGGCTGCCGCATTGTCGCCCCGGACGATCGTCACCTGAACGATGAGATCGAGGAGATCGAGCTGCTGCTGCACTCCGGGGCGATTGCCCTGCCGGTGCAGACCATTGCCAGCGATGAGAACGCTATCCGCTTGATGTTCAATGACATCCCACTGGCGCGCCGCCGTGAGTTGGTGCGCGTGGTGCTGGCGCGCGCCGATGCGTGGATCCACCCGCCAAAGCCGCAGGACAACCCGTTCCGCTCGATGTTGACCATTGTGCGCTGCGTCTTTGACCTCTTCTGGCTTACCTGGCGTTCACGCCGCGAAAACCGCCGCCTGCGCCATGAAAAAGCGGCCAACATGGCGCAGGAGGAGGGCCGGGTATGAAACGTCTCACCTTATTAACCCTGCTGGCGAGCGCGCTGGTTACCGCGCCGCTGCATAGCGAGCCGACCTCCGTTAACGCGCTGCTGCCCGCAGTCTCCGCTTTTGCCCCCTCGCGCGTCGAGAGCGTGTCGCTGGCGCAGATGGGCCAGCCGCAGGGCCTGACGCTCAGCGGCGGGCAGTTTCAGGGTGGCGTTGATTTCACGCTGCCGGTCGATCAAGTGGTGACTAACGCGCGGCTGGCGCTGAGCCTGAAAATCTCCCCGGCGCTGGCGGCGGCTAACGCCACGCTGCAACTGATGCTGAACGGGCAACCGCTCGGCACCGTGCCGTTGAGCGCCATCGAGGGCGAGACCGCCCGCTACCAGCTTGATGTCCCGGCGGCGCTGATGGTCTCCAGCAATAACCTCAGCTTCAAAATTAACGGCGGCGACGCCGCGCAGTGCCAGCGTGATGCCGACACCAAAAGGTACGTGACTATCCTGCCGGAGTCGCGTTTTGAGCTGGAGGGACAGCAACTCGATATGGGCGCCGATCTCAGCCACTTCCCGCGCCCCTTTTTCGACAGCATGCAGATGACGCCCGCTGCCATTGCCATCGCTTTTTCGGCGAAACTTAGCCCCGATGCCCTCAGTGCCGGGGCGCTGATCGCCTCATGGCTGGGCATTGAGGCCGATTATCGCGGCGTCGCCTTTGCCGCATACCACGACCGCCTGCCGGAAAAGAACGGCATTCTGATTGGTCACCCAGGCGAGCAGATCGGCGGCCTGATGCTACCGCAGAGCCAACAGCCGTTACTGAAGATCATCGATAACCCGGCTAACCCGGTCTATAAGCTGCTGCTGGTGGTGGGCAAAGATGATGACGCGCTGCGAGCGGCGGCCTTTCGGCTGACGCGCGGCGAGTTCAATGCGCAAACGGCTGCCACAGAAGTTGCCGCGCAGACGCTGCCATTGAGCCAGCCTTATGATGCCCCGCGCTGGATCGCCACCGATCGTCCGGTGATGCTCTCAGAGCTGATCCGCAAGGATCAAAGCCTGACCGCTACCGGCATCTGGCACCCGTCTCTGCAGGTCGCGTTTCGCGCCGCGCCGGATCTCTTTTTGTGGGACGGCGAGACCATCCCGCTGCATATCGGTTATCGCTTCCCGACCGAAAACTGGATCGATGAGGAGCGCTCATGGCTGAGCATGACGCTTAACAACACCTTCCTGCACAATCTGCCGGTGAACAAGCAGGGCGCGCTGGAAAATCTGTGGCACAAGCTCGGCGGTGATGCCCGCCAGGAGCAGTTTGATATGCCGCTTGAGCCTTACATGATCTATGGCGACAACCAGCTCTCCCTCTACTTCAACATCGTGCCGAAGGCGGAAGCGCCGTGCAGCACTCTGCTGAACAACAACATCAAAAGCCGCATTGATGAGCATTCATGGATCGATCTCAGCCACACGCGCCACTTCGCGCTGCTGCCCAATCTCTCCTACTTTGTCGGCGCGTCATTCCCCTTCACCCGGCTGGCGGACTACGCCGAAACGGTGCTGATGCTGCCGCCCGCGCCAAGCGAAACGCAACTCGCCACGCTGCTGGATATGGCCGCGCGCGCCGGTAACGCCACCGGCACGCCATTAACCCACAACCGCGTGCTGCTCGGCATGCCCTCCGGCGACAAGGGGCGTGAGCTACTGGAGAACCGCGATGTACTGGCAATAAGCGGCATGGATCAGCATGCGTTTAACCGTGCGCTGCTCGCCGACTCGCCCTTCACCGCCCATGACAGCACGCTCGGCGTGCGTAAACCGGGCGCGTGGCAGAAGGTGCAGCGCTGGATGACCGGCGACTGGGCCGCCGACGGGCTGGAGGCGGATCGCTATTTTTCCTCCAACGAAGCGTGGCGCGGGTTTGTCAGCTTCCGTTCGCCGTGGAACAGCAAACGGCTGGTGGTGCTGGCGCTCGGCAGCAGCGACGGCCAACTGGCACAACTGCATAACGATCTCTCCTCGGCAACCATTAACGCCGGGATTCGCGGTGATGCGGCAATCATCACCGATGAGAACGGCGTGCGCAGCTTTCGCGTCGGCGAGCAGTTCCCGAGCGGCGAGATGCCGCCGCAAATGATGATTATCTGGTACGCCAACCAACACTCGGCGCTGCTGGCGCTGCTCGGTCTGCTACTGGGCGCGGTGAGCGGCGGGCTGCTCTACCGCACCCTGAAACAGCGCGAGCGTAAACGACTCAACCCGGAGAAGCAGAAATGAGAAAGGTCACCGCGTTATTTTGCCTCTCCGGCGCGCTCAGCTTCGCAGCGCTCGGTCAGGCGCAGGCTGCGCCCAACCAGGCGGCGTTAAAAGCGCTGTTTGATCAGGCTAACTACTGGCATGAGAAATCCCATGACGATCTGGCGACGGCGTCGCTGCAAAAGGTGTTGATGGTCGATGCCAACAATACGCAGGCGCTCTATTTGCTGGCGCTATGGGCGCAGCAAAATGGCGATCTGCAACGTGCTGCGCAGTGGCGCGCGCGGCTGGCGCAAACCGCGCCGGCCGATGGCAGCCTGCAAGCACTTGATAACGCCAATGCCCTTGCGCAGGTGCCGCAGGGGCAGCTAACCCTCGCGCGACAGCAGGCGCGCAGCGGCAATATTCCGGCGGCGCTGGAAACCTGGCACGGCCTGTTCAACGGCGATACGCCGCCGCAGAGCCTGGCGCCAGAGTATTACCTCACCATGGCGAGCGATAAAAGCCTCTACCCGCAGGCGCTGGCGCAGCTGCGTGCGCTGGTTGAGCAACATCCGCAGGATAACGCCGCGCGCATTGCGCTCGGCAAACTGCTCACCTGGCAAGAGGCGACGCGCCGCGAAGGGATGCTGGCGCTGGAGCCAATGGCGGGCGGTAGCAAAGAGGCCGACGAAGGGCTGCGCCAGGCGCTGTTATGGCTCGCGCCGCAGGCGGGCGATGAGCGTTTCTACGACACCTGGTTGCAGCGCCATCCGGACGATAGCGAAATGCAGGCCTGGTATCGCAAAAGCATCGGCGGGCGGGCGAAAGGCGCAGGTTTTGAAGCGCTTAACAGCGGAGACAGCAGCGCGGCGAAACGCCAGTTTGCCCAGGTGCTGCAAACCAACCCGCAGGATGCCGACGCGCTGGCAGGGATGGGCTATATCGCCCAGCGCAACGGCGATTACCAGGCGGCGGCACAATATCTTAGCCGGGCGGCAAGCCAGGGCGGCGAGGCCTCCGACGAGCGTCGGGCGCAGGCGGAAGATGCCGCCTTTTATGGGCAACTGGCGCAGGCGCAGCAGGCGCTAAAAGGGGGGAACCTCAGCCAGGCGCTGGCGATCTCCGCGCCGCTGGCAGAGCAAAACGGCGATCGCGGCACCGCGGCGAAGCTGTTTCGCGCCGATGTCCTGCGCCAGAACAAAGATTACCCGCAGGCGGAGCAGGCGCTGCGCGCCGTGCTCAATAGCGAGCCGCAAAACGCTCCGGCGCGGGAAAACCTCTACTACGTGTTGCGTGAGCAGAACAAAACCGCTGAAGCGCAAACTATTCTGCGCACCTTGCCCACCGCGCTACAGGCGAAGCTGCAACCGCGCACGGTAAGCGGCACGCCTGGCGATCCGCTACGCCGCGAAGCACAACAGCTGGCGGCCAGCGGCAAGCGTGAGCAGGCGATTGCCCTGCTGCGCCAGGGCGTGGCGCGCTTACCGGATGATGCCTGGCTGCGTCTCGATCTGGCGCGTCTGCTGGTGCAAGCCGGGCAGGAGAACGAGGCGGCGAATGTGATGTTGCCCGCGCAGCGTCAGGGGGCAGGGGCCAGCGCGCTCTATGCCGCCGCGCTGTTTGCCAGTGAGCAGGGGGGCTGGCAGCAGGCCAACGCCTTGCTGGGGCGTATTTCACCTGCCAGCCAGACGGCGCAGATGCGCGAGCTGGCGCAGCGGGCCAACTACAACTTACAGATGGTCACCGCCGAGCGCTATCTGGCGCAGGGCAATATGACCGCTGCCGCCAACACCCTGAAGGCGCTGGCGCAAACTTCGCCCGTAAGCCCCGTCGATGCCGGGAAACTGGCGCGTATGCTGGCGCGCAGCGGCGATCTCACCTCGGCGGTGGCGCTGGTGCGCGGCAATATGCGCCAGGGCGTGCAGGGCAACGCCGGGGATTACGCCGATCAGATTGCCGTGCTCAACCAGGCGGGATTGAACACCGAAGCGCAGGCATTTGTCGACAGCCCCGAGATGCAGGCGCGTAGCACGCCAGCGCAGCTTGCCGGGGTACGCAACGGTTATGTCATCAACGAGGCCGACAGGCTGCGCGAGCAGGGGAATTACGCTGCCGCGTACGACACGCTGATCCGCGCCTTGCAAAACGACCCGCAAAACACCGATTTGATGTTCGCCATGGGGCGCCTGTACCAGTCCGGCAAGATGAATAAAGAGGCGGGTGTGCTCTATGACTACCTGATGACCCGCGATAGCGACGATCAGGCGGCACGCGTCGGCGCGATTGATGTCGCACTGGCAGAGAATAACGTCGATAAAGCACAAACCCTCGCCAGCGGCCTGCGCAGCGACACCTCGCCGGACCGGCTGCTATTACTGGCGCGGCTGGAGGAGGCGAAAGGCAACCACCAGCAGGCGATGACCTATTTGCGCAGCGCGCGCGGCAAGCTGGTCGGGCTGGAAGCCAGCAACGGCACAGGCACGCCAACCCTCGGCGGCGTGCTGCTGGCGGATAACCCCTTCACCACCACCAGTAAAACGCCGTCGCCTTATGGGCAAGCTATGCCGTGGCAGGTGGCGCAGACGGCGCGCGAGCCGGGCAGCCAGTTGCCGGGCACAGCGCGAACCGATCTGCCGATCGAGACCACGCAAAGCCGCACCCTGCGGCAGGTGGACGAGATGATGCAGCAGATGAACGAGAAGACCGGCATGTGGTTACAGGGCGGGGTGGCGATCCGCGGGCGCGATGGCGAGACGGGCACCAGCAAGCTGACGGAGGCGAAAGCGCCGCTTACCTGGTCCAGCTCGCCGTTTGGCGAGTCGCGCTTTGAATTGACCGCCACGCCGGTCTCCCTCAGTTCCGGCAGCGCGTCGGGCGATGCCTGGCGGCGCTACGGCAGCAACCCGCTGGCGGATGCCGCAACCAATCTGGCGGCCTCCATTAAAACGGCGAACAGTTCAACCGCCACCGACGGCAGCGATAAGTTCAGCGACCTTGCCCGCTACGCCGACGCCGGGAAGTTATCGCCCTTTACCGAAGAGGGCTTCGACAACCTCAGTACGCTGCTCGGCTCGCGCCGTTTACAGAGTCTGAGCGAGTCGACCTACAAGAAAAATTATAACGATCCGATTCGCGCCTCGACCGATGCGCAGAACGGCAGCGGCGTTGAGCTGAATATGGCACTGAGCGGCGAGGGCTATAAGCTCGATATCGGCACTACGCCGCTGGGGGAGGATCTCAGCACGCTAGTGGGTGGCGTGAAGTGGTCGCCGAAGCTGACCAACTACCTGACGCTGATCCTTACCGGCGAGCGGCGCGCGGTGACCGACAGCCTGCTCTCCTACGTCGGCTTGCAGGATAAGTTCTCCGGCGAGCGCTGGGGGCGGGTGACCAAAAACGGCGGCAGCGCGCAGCTGAGTTACGATGATGGCGATGCCGGGTTCTATGTCGGCGGCGGTGGCTATAGCTACCTCGGCGAAAACGTGGCCAGCAACAGCAGCCTCAACGCTAACGCCGGGGTCTATTTACGCCCGTGGCACGATGACTTCCGCCAGTTGCAGACCGGGCTGAGCATTAGCTGGATGGATTACGCGAAAAACCTCAGTTACTTCACCTTCGGCCAGGGCGGTTACTTCAGCCCGCAGAACTACGTCAGCGTCTCGCTGCCGGTGGACTTCACGCAGAAGATCGATAACTGGAGAGTGCGTCTTGGCGGCGCGGTGGGGTATCAATCCTACACCCAGGATAAGAGCGACTACTTCCCGACCTCCCCACAGGCGCAGGGGATGCTGGAGCAGCTGGCGGCGCTCGGCTTTATCAAAGAGGCGCAGTACCGTGGCTCGTCGCAAAACGGCATCGGCTACAACTTCCGCGCCGGGCTCGATTACAACGTGAACAAAAATATGTCGGTGGGCGGCAACGTCGGGTATGACACCTTCGGCAGTTATAACGAAAGCACCGCAGGCATCTGGCTGCGGTATATGTTGGGAGAGAAATAATGACCACCAACCTGTCCCCTGAACTGGCCTGGCATCAGCAACAGCAGACACCGCCGGGCTGGTTTGATCTACTTAGCGTGATGGTCGATGGCATGGTGAGAAACGTCGGCGAAGCGCAGAGCCTGCCGTTTTTGCGCCAGATGGGCGAGACGCTGGCCGTGCAGATGCCGCTTATGGCATCGACCACCGTCGGCGAGCTGGAAGCGGCGATCAACGCCAGACTCGCCGCCTTCAACTGGGGGGTGATTGATATTGAGGCCAGCGACAGCGGCATGACCTTTCGCCACCGCGCGCTGCCCGTCGCCCGCGATGAGGCGCAGCAGACGCGCTGGTGCCACGCTTTCTGCGCCGTACTGGAGGGGCTTTATGGCCGCTGGATGCAGGATCAGGGCGGCGATGCGCGCCTCTTTTTTAGCCGGGAAGCGCTCTATTCTGTCTCGGATGTTCTCTTTCGCTACGCTAACCCAGAGTGAGACTCACGATGTTTAAACCCCTTTTTGCCGCGATGGTGATGTTAACCAGCCTGCTCTTTTCCACCGTGTCGCAGGCCGCGACCGCCTGGGAGAGCTACAAAGCGCGCTTTTTAATGCCCGACGGTCGGATTGTCGATACCGGCAATAACAACGTCTCCCACACCGAAGGGCAGGGTTTTGCCATGCTGATGGCGGTCGGCAATAACGATAAAGCGGCGTTCGACAGCATGTGGCACTGGACGCACACCACGCTGCAAGACAAGGAAAACGGTCTTTTTTACTGGCGCTATAACCCGGTGGAGGCCGATCCGATCGCCGATAAAAACGATGCCACCGATGGCGATATCCTTATCGCCTGGGCGCTGCTGAAGGCGGGCGAGCGCTGGAATCTGCCTGCCTATACCGTCGCGTCGGACGCCATTACCCAGGCAGTGCTGAAACATACTGTGACCACCTTTGCTGGCTATCACGTGATGCTGCCGGGGGCGAAAGGCTTTAACCTCCATAGCCGGGTGACGCTAAACCCCTCCTACTTTATCTTTCCGGCGTGGCAGGATTTCGCCAACCGCAGCCACCGGACAATCTGGCAGCAGTTGATTGATGACGGACAAAAAATGGTCGGCAAGATGGCCTTCGGCAAACCGCACCTGCCGACTGATTGGGTATCTCTCTCGGCGGACGGTACCTTTAGTCCGGCAACGGAGTGGCCGCCGCGTATGAGCTACGACGCCATTCGCGTGCCGCTCTATCTTGCCTGGCACAATCCGCAGAGCGTGTTATTAACGCCATGGCGCAGCTGGTGGCAGGGGTTTGAGCGCAGCAAAACACCGGCGTGGGTCAATGTGACCAACAACGAAAATGCACCTTACAACATGAATGAGGGGTTGCTGGCGGTGCGGGACTTAACCGTTGGCGAGGCGACGGGCGAGCCGCAGATCACCGCCGAGGATGATTACTACTCCGCCAGCCTGAAGATACTGGTCTGGCTGGCGCAGCAGCGTTAACAAATGCCGTCTGATGCCGGGTGGCGGCTACGCCTTACCCGGCCTACGTAATGTGCGGTCTGGATGGGTGGTGCCTGATGCCGGGTGGCGGCTTTGCCTTACCCGGCCTACGTGTGCGGTATCAATGGGCGGGGCGGCTGCGCCTTACCGGGCCTGCGAATACCACCGGAGCGGTTTTCGTAGGCCTGATAAGCGCAGCGCCATCAGGCAAAGGTGTTACTGCGGATAGGGCACCCAGTCGCCGCCGTTAAGCCGCACATACGGCTTGTTCTGGTACTGGATCACCACCGCGTTGGCGTTCTCTGATACCGGCGCGGTTTGCGGCAGGTTGCCGATCAACTTCTCCCAGTCGACGCTATCCTGGGTGAAGATTTTGCCATCCAGCACGCGGGTGACAATCTCCGAGACCGCGAGGAAGCTGCTCGGCTGGTTAATCACCAGCGGCGCGCCCTGATGCGGCGCTTTCATACCGAAGAACTTAATCGCCGTCGGCACGTTGGTAATCGACGGGCTTGGAATATCGCGCAGGCCAGAGACCTGCATCTTATCCCCCTGCAACGCCGCGCCATGCTCCGGCACCAGCACCACCATCACTTTGCGCCCGGACTTATCGAGCTGCGTGAAGAAGGCATCCAGCTCATCAAACAGCTTCTGCGCGCGCAGTTTGTAATCCGCCGTTTTGCGATCGCCCGGATAGTGGTTGCCATCGTGCAGTGGCAGCAGGTTATAGAAGGTGGCGGTCGGTTTGCCCTGTTTAAAGCTCTCTGACTCCATCCAGCGGTTCAGCACCGCGGTATCGTCAAAAATAGGCGAGCCGTCAAAGGAGAGCAGCGTCGGCGGCAGCCCCGCCTGGTTCATCAGCGGCGCCTGCATGCCGCCATTGTCGCGCACCTCTTTCAGGAAGCCGCCAAACTCGCCGTTATGATCCATCATCAGCTGTTGGGTAAAGCCGAGTTTCGACAGGTTATCAAACAGGTAGCACTGATTATTCGCCTGCTGATAGAGATTCTTGTGCGACGGCTGGCCGCAGCTGGCGCGCAGCAGGCGGATCGCCGCCGGGCCGCTGTAGGCGGTCGCCGAGTTAAAGTTTTTGAACTCAATATCGAAATGCGACCAGAGCGGGTGCGACGCCAGACCGGCGGCTTCAATATCGGCCCAGGAAAGGGAGCAGATATTAATAAACAGCAGATCGAACGGCTGCGCATCGGCAGGCAGCTGCGTCGGGAAGGTGCTCTGGCGCTTCTCCTCCGCCGCATAGAAGCTGGCGAGCCATGCGTTGAGGTTCTCCGACGTTGGCGGAGCCGTTTGCGCCGGAATATCGCCGACAACCGGGGTGTTACCAACGGCCGCGACCGTTGCCGCCTGCGAACCACCGGTGGTGGTGACCGTGGTCGTCGGCTGGCCGCCGGGCCAGAGATTAAAGGCCGGGCCGGTTAAGGTCAGCACGTTCAGCCAGATCATGATCGCCACCACGAACACCGTGACGCGTAGCCACTGTGACAAAAAGAGCCACGCCACCAGCAGCACAAACACCGCGCCAATCATCTGCCAGTTGATAAAGCGCGTCACCAGATCGAGCAGGTAATCGGCGCTAAAGCCCGCCACCTGTGAGCCCTGACTCATCATACTTTCAAGACCGGGCAGCCAGGTGTCGTGCCAGAAGAGCGCAAAACCAAGCGGGAGAGCCACCCAGTGGCGCAGGCGATGCAGGCTCAGGCGCGGCAGCGGCACCAGCAGAAACGCCATAAATACCAGGTTTAGCATCGGATGAAAGTTGAGGTAGCCTGCCCACAGCAGGCCAAACTTCACCAGGAAGTAGAAGTTCCAGCCGGAAAGGCCACGCCAGTATTGCCACAGCGGCGACGGCGCAGAGGGGAGGATCGTATTATTTGTCATGTTTACGGTCTGCCTTGGCGAGCGAATCCCTGCGTAAAACGCCAATCGGTTTTACATAGCGGGGTTTAGTAAAAGTTAAACGGAGCGCGGTACGCAACGGGCGCTGCCAGTGGCGCGCAAGGTAGCCCAGCGGAAAGAAGATCAGCGCGCAGAGCACAATAAGCTGAATAATATCGCTGACTGACATCATGAGGAGGACTCCGTCACATCGCTTAATAACCGGTGCGGTTGGGGAATACGACGCCAGCTGGTGCCATCGTGTTCGGCGTTAATCAACTTCTTCTCCTGGCGAGTGGCAGGCAGCGGCTTCGAGGCGCGCTCAGGCGGCAGGGCGCGCATCT
Source organism: Kosakonia sp. SMBL-WEM22 (assembly GCF_014490785.1). Classification (NCBI taxonomy): domain Bacteria; kingdom Pseudomonadati; phylum Pseudomonadota; class Gammaproteobacteria; order Enterobacterales; family Enterobacteriaceae; genus Kosakonia; species Kosakonia sp. SMBL-WEM22. Next base: position 215,585 of record NZ_CP051488.1, read on the forward strand.
GCACCACTTCGGCGGCAATCTGGTTATCTTCGAACCACACCATGCGGTTAGAGAAGATATCGCCCGTCGGCAGCGGGAAGATGTGGTTCAGCGCGGTATCAAGATCGTTAACCCGGCAGAAGGATAAGAAGAGCACCAGCCGGTTATCGCTCATGCTGACAATATCGCCGACGCGGTTGGGTCGACAGAGTGTGAGCGCCTGCTCAACGCGAATGCCCGGCACCGGGCGCAGCGCCACCAGCACCCCTTTGCCATCCGGCGGCAGCAGCGTGTTGTTGACCATATTGCTTACCGCATCGCAAAACACTGCCCACGGCTGGAAGCCGCGCAGCTTCAGTGGCTGTGTCATAGAGAGCAGTGTAGAGATATCTTCTGGCACCAGCCGCGTAAACTGCTGCCCTTGCACGCTCTCAATCAGCGTTAGGCAACGCGAAAGCGGGGCGTTCCACGGGATCACCATATTCGCGCCGCAGCCGAGCAGCAGGCGCTCATCGGTGGCGCGCAGGCTGGCGATAGTTTCACGCACGATAATTTTGAGATTGTTGCCGCGCTGGCGGCGCAAGGTGTGGATCTGGCGCGCCAGACCGTCGATTTGGCTATTCTGCGCGAGAACGAAAATCAGCGTTGCCGCCTGGCTGGCGCGCGCCTCTTCAAACAGCGCCTCGTTGGTGGCGAACAGGTTCCAGTGTTCCGAGAGCGGCGGCGCGCCCTCCAGCACGGCGACATTACTTAAAATACGTTTTTCATCGCTGCGTGGCTGAACGGAGGCCTCTTCCTGTTTGGCTAATTGCCACTGGCCTTCAACTTCTGTGAGCAGTAATTGCTGACGGGCGCTGATCCCTTTTTCATTACACCACCACGCTACATCATATAGCGGAATGCCATTTTGATATCGGAGGCTCGCAAGACCAAAAAGCGAGCGATATTCACTCATCAGAATTGAGGCTTGCTTGTCATTGTTGCTACCGGGGTTAATTACCACCAGAGTGCAATTATTATATTTCGCCCAGGCGTGAGTTTTTTCTAACCATTTACGTAATTTAGGGGCGGGAATATTCTGCCAGGCATTATTAGCACAGAACAGGAACACTAAATATTTGTCCGGGTCAATAGAGCTGAGCAGGTCGCGGGTGAAAAAGTATAGACTATTCTCCTGGTTTGGCATGGAGAAGAGCTCGATTTTTTCCGGGCCGTGATTTTTATCTAATTTAATGAGGTTTCGCAGGTCGTGACCCATGCCCGCTACCGCAACTTTCGCCGCCTTATCCTGCGCGGCAAGGGTTTGGTTGAGCAGGCTCAGGGCGTCCTGCTCACGGTCGGTGTTCAGCCACCAGACCCCGCCCACAGGCATGTGACGCAATTCGTCCCATAATGATTGGATGCCGATAGAAAATATGGGGTTCACGGTGTCCCTCTTGCAGCGAATTTATCTGTAACTCAGTTTACTAGCGAAAGCCGAGAAATAAACCTAACATTGAAATTAAAGAACATCAGATTTAGCATGTAAACGCATTTTCTTGGGCACGATGCCTTGTGACTTCTTACATCATTTTATATGCAACTGGGATCGGGCCAACATGAAAAAAAATGAACCCGTTACGCAATCTGACCCGACTCTGGGTTACACATTCCAGAACGATTTTTTGGTGCTTAGCCGGGTATTTTCCCTGCCTGAAATCGACTATGCCGATATTTCCCAGCGCGAACAACTGGCTGCCGCGATTAAGCGCTGGCCGCTGCTGGCTGAATTAGCCCGTCAACAATAAAGGATCCGTGGATGACCATCTTGGGACTACAGGGGATCCGTGGTGGCGTGGGGACGACCTCGATCACTGCGGCTCTGGCCTGGTCACTGCAACTCTTAGGTGAGTCGGTGCTGGTAATTGATGCCTGCCCGGATAACCTTCTGCGCCTCTCATTTAATGTCGAGTATGAGAACCCAACCGGCTGGGCGCGGTCGCTGCTTGATGGCAACGAGTGGCGCGATGCCGGTATGCGCTATACCACGCAGCTCGACCTGCTGCCGTTTGGCCGCCTGGCGGCAAACGAGTGGGAGAATGCCGCGCAGCTTGACGCCGTGGCCGCACAGTTGACCTCTGCGCTGAAAAGCTTAAAGACGCAGCAGCACTATCAATGGGTGCTGATTGACCTGCCGCACGGCGTATCACCGCTGGCGCGGCACTTTATCGATCTCTGCGACAACCTCTTTACCGTTATCAAACCCGATACCAACTGCCATGTGCGCCTGCACCAGCAGCCGCTGCCCACCGGCGCGCATCTGTTAATTAACGATCTGCGCATTGGCAGCCAGTTACAGGATGATCTCTGGCAGGTGTGGCTGCAAAGCCAGCCGCGCATGATGCCGATGGTGATTCACCGTGATGAGGCGATGGCAGAGTGCCTGGCCGCCAAGCAACCGCTCGGTGAATACCGCAGCGATGCGTTGGCGGCAGAGGAGATCCTGACACTTGCCAACTGGTGCCTGCTCCATTTCGCACCTGCCGCTCAGGGGAGTGAGGCATGAGTCGCCTTGCCACCTGGCTGCTTATTCCGCCGGTGAGCGCGCGGCTGAATGCGCGCTTTCAGCACTACCGCGATCATGGCGCACCGCGCTTTAGCGCCGCGTTGGGCTGTTTCTGGGCGATCCTCGCCTGGGTGTTTATCCCGCTGGAGCACCCGCGTTGGCAGCAGCTGCGCGCGCAGCAGAACCACTGGTTTCCGCATATCGATCCCGACCGCCCGCGCCCGCTCGACCCGGCGCGCTACCTGATTCAGACCCTGTGGTTGATGGTGACGCTCCCGCTGGGTGCGCCGCGATCGCCGCGTCGCCAGCACTTTGCCCGTATGCGCGTGCTGCGCGGGCGCTGGCACCACTTCCTTGAAACGCTGCCGGAGCGCATGACGCAGCGCACCGGACATCTGGACCATAAAAAAGAGCTGGGGCACATCAACCCGAAAGTGCGGCGTATTATTCTCGGCACCGTGGTGGTCTTCTCTTTTCTGCTCGCCATCTTATGTATTACCCAGCCCTTTAACCCGCTGTCACAATTCGTCTTTTTGATTCTGCTGTGGGGCGTAGCGCTGCTGGTGCGGCGCATTCCGGGGCGCTTCTCGGTGCTGATGCTGGTGGTGCTCTCCCTGACGGTCTCTTGCCGCTATATCTGGTGGCGCTACACCTCAACGCTAAACTGGGATGATCCCGTCAGCCTGGTGTGCGGCCTGGTGCTGCTGTTTGCTGAAACCTACGCGTGGATTGTGCTGGTGCTCGGCTACTTCCAGGTGATCTGGCCCCTTAACCGCCAGCCGGTGCCGCTGCCGAAAGATATGTCGCTCTGGCCGTCGGTCGATATTTTCGTGCCGACCTATAACGAAGATCTCAACGTGGTGAAAAACACCATTTACGCCTCGCTGGGTATCGACTGGCCGAAAGAGAAATTAAAGGTCTGGATCCTTGATGATGGCGGCCGGGAAGAGTTTCGCCAGTTCGCCAAACAGGTCGGCGTTGAGTACATTGCTCGCACTACCCATGAGCATGCGAAAGCGGGCAACATCAATAATGCCCTCAAGTATGCGAAAGGGGAGTTCGTGTCGATTTTCGACTGCGACCACGTGCCGACGCGCTCCTTCCTGCAGATGACGATGGGCTGGTTCCTGAAAGAGAAGAAGCTGGCGATGATGCAGACGCCGCATCACTTCTTCTCGCCGGACCCGTTTGAACGCAACCTCGGGCGTTTTCGTAAAACGCCGAACGAAGGCACCCTCTTTTATGGCCTGGTGCAGGATGGCAACGACATGTGGGATGCCACCTTCTTCTGCGGCTCCTGTGCGGTGATCCGCCGCGGGCCGCTGGACCAGATTGGCGGCATTGCGGTTGAGACGGTGACGGAAGATGCGCACACCTCACTGCGTCTGCACCGACTCGGCAACACCTCTGCTTATATGCGCATTCCGCAGGCGGCGGGGCTGGCGACCGAAAGCCTCTCGGCGCATATCGGCCAGCGTATCCGCTGGGCACGCGGCATGGTGCAGATTTTCCGCCTCGATAACCCGCTAATGGGTAAAGGGCTGAAGTTTGCCCAGCGGCTCTGCTACGTCAACGCCATGTTTCACTTCTTGTCGGGCATTCCGCGGCTTATCTTCCTGACCGCGCCGCTGGCGTTTCTGCTGCTGCACGCCTACATCATCTATGCCCCGGCGATCATGATCGCGCTCTTCGTACTGCCGCATATGGTGCACGCCAGCCTGACCAACTCGAAAATCCAGGGCAAATTCCGTCACTCCTTCTGGAGTGAGATCTACGAAACGGTGCTGGCGTGGTATATCGCACCGCCAACCTTGGTGGCGCTGATTAACCCGCACAAAGGGAAGTTCAACGTTACCGCTAAAGGCGGGCTGGTCGAAGAGGAGTATGTCGACTGGGTGATCTCGCGCCCCTATATCTTCCTGGTGCTGCTCAACCTGCTCGGCGTGGCGGTCGGTATCTGGCGCTACTTCTACGGCCCGGAAAATGAAATTCTCACCGTCTTCGTCAGTATCGCGTGGGTCTTCTACAACATGGTGATCCTCGGCGGCGCGGTGGCGGTGTCGGTAGAGAGCAAGCAGGTGCGCCGGGCGCACCGCGTTGAAATGACCATGCCTGCTGCCATTGCCCGTGAAGATGGACATCTCTTCTCCTGTACCGTGCAGGACTTCTCTGACGGTGGGCTGGGCATCAAGATCAATGGCCAGGCGCAGGTGCTGGAGGGGCAGAAAGTGAGCCTGCTGCTCAAACGCGGCCAGCAAGAGTATGCCTTCCCGGCAACCGTGGCGCGCGTCAACGGCAACGAAGTGGGTCTGCAACTGCTGCCGCTGACCACCAAACAGCATATCGATTTTGTGCAGTGTACCTTCGCCCGCGCCGATACCTGGGCGCTGTGGCAGGACAGCTTCCCGGAGGATAAACCTCTGGAGAGCCTGCTGGATATTTTAAAACTGGGTTTCCGCGGCTACCGCCATCTCGCGGAATTTGCTCCATCGTCCGTCAAAGTGATTTTCCGCTCGCTCACCGCGCTGGTGTCCTGGGTGGTGTCATTTATTCCGCGCCGCCCGGAACGGAATGTGGCCGTGCAGCAACCGATGACGTGATTGGCTTAACAATGATGAATACGCGATGAAAAGAAAATTATCCTGGATGTGTGCAGTGGCAGTGGGGATGAGCACGCTGGCCCCGATGATGACCCACGCAGCGCCGGCGCAACCCGCGCCGAGCGTGCCCGCCGTCGCGCCAGCGACTCAACCGGTGGTCACGCCTGCGCCGGGAGAGACCGAGAGCGTTACGCCAACCATGCCGACAGAGGGCCAGACCGTTATCGGCCAGGTGATGCCGGGTGTGCAGGGAGCGAATGCGCCCGTGGTGGCAGCCAATGCGCCGTCGCGCGATGTGAAACTCACCTTCGCCGAGATCGCGCCGCCGCCGGGCAGCATGGTGCTGCGCGGTATCAACCCGAATGGCGGGATTGAGTTCGGCACGCGCAGCGATGAGGTGGTCTCCAATGCGGTGCTCAATCTTGAGTACACGCCATCGCCGTCACTGTTACCGGTGCAGTCGCAGCTGAAGGTCTACCTGAACGATGAGCTGATGGGCGTGCTGCCGGTGACGAAAGAGCAGCTGGGTAAGAAAACCCAGGCGCAGATGCCGATCAATCCGCTGTTTATCACCGACTTTAACCGCGTGCGGCTGGAGTTTGTCGGCCACTACCGCGATGTGTGTGAGAACCCGGCCAGCTCAACGCTGTGGCTCGATATCGGGCGCAGCAGTTCGCTCGATCTCACCTACCAGAAGCTGTCGGTGAAAAACGATCTCTCCCACTTCCCGATCCCGTTCTATGACCCGCGTGATAACCGCCCGCTGACGCTGCCGGTGGTTTTCGCCAGTGCTCCGGATATTACCCAGCAGCAGGCGGCAGCGATTGTTGCTTCGTGGTTCGGTTCACGCACCGGCTGGCGCGGGCAGACCTTCCCGGTCTCCTATAACGCGCTGCCGGAGAGCAATGCCATTATCTTCGCCACCAACGACAAGCGCCCTGATTTCCTTAAAGATCTGCCGCCGGCGAAGGGGCCGACCATCTCAATGGTCAACCACCCAAACAACCCTTACCTGAAGCTGCTGGTGATCAGCGGACGTGACGATAAGGATCTGCTGCAGGCGGCGAAAGGCATTGCCCAGGGCAATGTGCTGTTCCGCGGTGAGAGCGTGACAGTGGATGAGGTGAAACCGCTGCTGGCGCGCCAGCCTTACGATGCGCCAAACTGGGTACGCACCGACCGTGCGGTCACCTTTGGCGAGCTAAAAGGCTACGAAGAGCAGCTACAGGCGACCGGCCTCCAGCCGTCCTCCATCAACCTGTCGCTGAACCTGCCGCCGGATCTCTATCTGCTGCGCAGTAACGGCATCGACATGAACCTCAATTATCGCTACACCGCGCCGCCGACCAAAGATGGCTCGCGCATGGATATCAGCCTCAATAATCAGTACCTGCAATACTTCAACCTGACCGGCAACCAGGAGAGCAACAACCTGCTGCTGCGCCTGCCGGTACTGCAAGGGCTGCTCGACAGCAAAACCGATGTCTCAATCCCGGCGCTGAAGCTGGGCGCGGTCAACCAGCTGCGCTTCGATTTCCAGTATATGAACCCGATGCCGGGCGGCACGATTGAAAACTGCGTCACCTTCCAGCAGGTGCCGAACCGCGTAGTGATTGGCGATGACTCCACCATCGACTTCTCGAAGTATTACCACTTCCTCGCGATGCCGGATCTACGCGCCTTTGCCAACGCCGGTTTCCCGTTTAGCCGTATGGCGGATCTATCGCAAACCATCGTCGTGACGCCGCCGCAGCCGAATCCGGCGCAGGTCACCACGCTGCTTGACTCGTTGGGCACGGTGGGCGCGCAGACCGGTTTCCCGGCCATTAACGTGCAGTTAACCAACGATGGCAACCAGATCAAGGATAAAGACGCCGATATTATGATTATCGGTGCCATTCCGCCTGAGCTGAAAGATGATAAGCATATCGACCTATTAGTGAATGCCGCGCAGAGCTGGGTAAAAACCCCGCTGCGCCAGACACCGTTCGCGTCGATTGTACCGGATGCCGCCGACCGTCAGGCCGATGCGCAAACCGGCATTACCTCCAATGGCCCGATGGCGGCGATTATCGGCTTCCAGTCGCCGTACAACGACCAGCGCAGCGTAGTGGCCCTGCTGGCCGACAGCCCGCGCGGTTATGAGTTGCTGAACGGCGCGATTAACGACAGCGGCAAGCGCGCGGCAATCTACGGCTCGGTAACGGTGATCCGTGAATCAGGCGTCAACGGCCTGCGCGTGGGCGATATTTACTATGTTGGCCACCTGCCGTGGTTTGAGCGCATCTGGTATGCGCTGGCGAACCATCCGGTGCTGCTGGCGGTGCTGGCCGCGGTCTGCGTGGTGTTGATGGCGTGGGTGCTGTGGCGTCTGCTGCGTATCATCAGCCGCCGCCGTCTTGACCCTTCGGATCATGAGTAAACGGTAATGAAAAGCGTACGCTGGGTGGTGATGGCGATGCTGGTGATGGCGGCGATGAACGTTCGCGCCGCCTGTAACTGGCCGGCCTGGGACCACTTTAAACAGGCCTATATCAGCGACGGCGGGCGCGTTATTGACCCGAGCGATTCGCGCAAAATCACCACCTCGGAAGGGCAGAGTTATGCGCTCTTCTTCGCGCTGGCGGCTAACGATCGCGCCATGTTCGATAAAGTATTGCGCTGGACCGAAGATAACCTCGCCGCAGGCTCGCTGAATAAGCAGCTTCCCGCCTGGCTGTGGGGCAAGAAGGCCGATAACAGCTGGGAGGTGCTCGACACCAACTCTGCCTCTGATGCCGATATCTGGATCGCCTGGTCGCTGCTGGAGGCGGGCAGGCTGTGGAAAGAGGATCGCTATACTCAGCTGGGTAAAGCCCTGCTGGCGCGGATTGCGAAAGAGGAAGTGGTCACGGTGCCGGGGCTGGGCTCCATGCTGCTGCCGGGTAAGGTCAGTTTCGCTGAACCGACGACGTGGCGCTTTAACCCGAGCTACCTCCCGCCGCAGTTGGCGAGCTACTTCACCCGCTTCGGCGCGCCGTGGTCGACGCTGCGTGAAACCAACCTGCGCCTGCTGCTGGAGACCGCGCCGAAAGGCTTCTCGCCGGACTGGGTGCGCTATGAGAAGGGGAAAGGGTGGCAGTTGCAGCCTGGTAAAACACTGATCAGCAGCTACGATGCCATCCGCGTTTACCTCTGGGTCGGGATGATGAATGATGCCGATACACAGAAAGCGCGCCTGCTCAACAAACTGAAGCCGATGGCGACCGCGACGATTAAAAATGGCGTGGTGCCGGAGAAGGTGGATGTTGCCAGCGGGCAGATCCGCGGCGATGGCCCGGTCGGTTTTTCCGCCTCAATGCTCCCCTTCCTGCAGGATCGCGACGCACAGGCCGTGCAGCGCCAGCGCGTTGCTGACCACTATCCCGGCGATGATGCCTACTTTAGCGCGGTGCTGACGCTGTTCGGACAGGGCTGGGATCAACACCGTTTTCGTTTCACCCCTCGCGGTGAGTTACAACCTGACTGGGGCGCGGAATGCACAAGTTCGTCGTAAGGTTTCTTTGTGTTGCCATCGGCCTCTCGCTGGCACCTGCCGCCGGGGCGGCCGAGCCGACCAGCGCGCAGCAGCAGTTGCTGTCGCAGGTGCGGCTGGGTGAAAGCGCCCGCCGCGAGGATCTGGTGCGCCAGTCACTCTACCGCCTTGAACTGATCGACCCCGATAACCCTGACGTGGTGGCAGCGCGTTTGCGCTATCTGCTGCGCCAGGGCGACAGTGCCGGTGCGCAGAAGCAGCTCGACCGCTTAAAGCAGCTGGCACCGGACTCCAGCGCTTACAAAGCGTCGGTAACGACAATGGCGCTCTCCTCGGCTGAAGGCCGCCAGGCGCTGCAACAGGCGCGTTTACAGGCCACCACCGGCCACACCCAGGAGGCGATTGCCGCCTATGACGCGCTGTTTAAAGGCAACCCGCCGGAGGGTGATATTGCCGTAGAGTACTGGCTGCTGGTGGCAAAAGTCCCGGCGCGCCACAACGAGGCGGTCAGCCGACTTCAGACACTGAACAGCCGTAACCCCGGCAATGCGCAGCTGCAGGGCGGTCTGGCGCAGATGCTGTTTGCCGACGGGCGCGACGCCGAGGGCTACGCGCTGCTGGAGGAGATGGCGAAATCGAACGCCGGGCGCGACACCGCAGCCGGGCTCTGGTATCAGCAGATCCAGCGCATGCCGGTTAGCGATGCCAGCGTGAAAGCATTACAACATTTTCTGACCCTCTTCTCCGCTGGCGACACGGTCGATAACGCCCGTTCCCTGCTGGCGGCGCAGCAAAAACAGCTGGCTGACCCGGCGTTTCGCGCCCGTGCCACCGGCCTTGCGGCGGTGGATGCCGGGCAGGGCGGAAAAGCGATTAGTGAGCTACAGCAGGCGGTTAATGCTAACAGTGCCGACAGCGAAGCCGTCGGCGCACTAGGCCAGGCCTATTCCCAACGCGGCGATCGCGCCCGCGCAGTGGCGCAGTTTGAAAAAGCGATCGCTATGGACCCGAACAGCGGCAATCGCAGCAAGTGGGATAGCCTGCTGCAAACCAACCGCTACTGGCTGCTGATCCAGCAGGGCGATGCGGCGTTAAAAGCCAATAACCCGGCGCAGGCCGAGCGTTACTACCAGCAGGCGAGAGCAACGGATAACAGCGACAGCTACGCGGTACTTGGCCTCGGCGACGCGGCGGCGGCGCGTAAAAATAACGCGGCGGCCGAGACCTTCTACCGCCAGGCGCTGCGCATGGACCGCGAGAACACCAATGCCGTGCGCGGGCTGGCCAATATTTACCGCGCCGAGTCGCCGGAAAAAGCGGAAAGCTTTATTCAGTCGCTTAACGCCAGCCAGCGACGCAGCATTGACGATATTGAGCGCGGCCTGACCAATGACCATCTATCGCAGCAGGCTGAAGCGCTGGAGAGCAAAGGGGCGTGGGCGCAGGCCGCCGCTCTGCAACGCCAGCGGCTCGCGCTCGATCCGGGCAGCGTCTGGATCACCTACCGGCTGGCAAGCGATCTGCGCCAGGCCGGGCAGGCGAGCGAAGCGGACAGCCTGATGCGCCAGCTGGCGACGCAGAAAGCGGGCGATGCGGAGCAGGTTTACGCCTACGGGCTCTACCTTTCCGGCACCGAACGGGCGCAGGCAGCGCTAAACCACCTCAATACGCTGCCGAAATCGCAGTGGAACAGCAATATTCAGGAGCTGGCTGACCGGCTGCAAAGCAATCAGCTGCTGGAGCGGGCCAACCGTCTGCGTGACAGCGGCCATGAAGATGAAGCTATCGCGCTGTTAAACCAGCAGCCAGCCAGCACGCGGCTCGATTTAACCCTCGCCGACTGGGCGCAGCAGCGCGGCGATGCCAGCGAGGCGCAAGATTACTATCAGCGTGCGCTCAAGCGCGAACCGGCTAACGAAGAGGCCCTGCTTGGGCTGGCTGAACTCTACGCCTACAGCGGCAATCCGCTGGCGGCGCGGGCGCAGCTGGCAAAACTGCCTGCGGCCTCAGCGACCGGCGAGCCGCCCTCAATCAACACTCAGCGGCGGTTGGCGCTGGTAGAGAATCAGCTTGGCGACAGTGCCAGCGCACAACGCATCTTCAGCGTTATTGTGCCGCAGGCCAAAGCGCAGCCGCCGTCGATGGAGAGCGCGCTGGTGCTGCGCGATGCCGCACGGTTTGAGGCGCAGAACGGCGCGCCGCAGCAGGCGCTGGAGCGCTATAAAGAGGCGATGGTTGCCGCAGGCATTACGCCGCAGCGCCCTGCCGATAACGACACCTTTACGCGCCTGACGCGTAACGATGAGCGCGATGACTGGCTGAAGCGCGGCGTGCGCAGCGATGCGGCGGATCTCTATCGCCAGCAGGATCTTAACGTCACGTTGCAGCATGAGTACTCCGGCTCCAGCGGCACCGGCGGTTATTCCGATCTGAAAGGCCACACCACCATGTTGCAGGCGGATACGCCGCTGGCGGACGGGCGGCTGTTGCTGCGTGCTGACATGGTGAATATGGATGTTGGTACCTTCAGCCAGAACGCCGATGGCTCCTACAGCCCGAACTTCGGTACCTGCGGAGACATTGCTTGTGTGGGTGGTAACCGCCATCAGTCCGATCGCGGCGTCAGCATTGGCGCAGGCTGGCGTAATGAGCGCTGGGAAATGGATATCGGCACCACGCCGATGGGTTTTAACGTTGTCGATGTGGTTGGCGGCGTGAGCTACAGCGGGGATGTCGGGCCGCTCGGTTACACCGTTGATCTGCACCGCCGCGCCATCTCCAGCTCGCTGCTGGCCTTTGGCGGGCAGAAAGATCCCAACACCGGGAAGACCTGGGGCGGGGTGCGCGCCAACGGCGGGACACTGAGCCTTAGTTACGATAAGGGTGAAGCCAATGGCGTCTGGGCAAGTCTCGGCGCGGATACGCTGCAGGGGAAAAACGTCGACGACAACTGGCGCGTGCGCTGGATGACTGGCTACTACTACAAGCTGATTAATGAGAACAATCGGCGCGTCACGGTTGGCCTGAACAACATGATCTGGCACTACGACAAAGATCTGAGCAACTACACGCTGGGCCAGGGCGGTTACTACAGCCCGCAGGAGTACCTCTCCTTTGCGGTGCCGGTGCTGTGGCGAGAACGCACGGAGAACTGGTCGTGGGAGCTGGGCGGTTCCGCTTCATGGTCGCACTCGCGTAACAAAACCATGCCGCGCTATCCGCGTGCTGGCCTGCTTCCGGCGGATTTCCGCGACCAGCTGCGCGGCGTGCCGGAGACGGGAAGCCACAGTAACGGCTTTGGTTATACCGCACGTGCGCTGGTTGAGCGGCGGGTGACCAATAACTGGTTTGTCGGTGCGGGCATTGATATTCAGCAGGCGAAAGATTACACCCCAAGCCACGGGATGATTTATGTGCGCTACTCCGGCGCGGGCTGGCAGGGCGACATGGATATGCCGCTGCAACCGCTGGTGCCACAGGCTGACTGGTAAAAATAGACTATTCCTGGCGGAAGATCGCCGCGCATTGGCTGCGTTGCGCGGCGATTAAACGCATAAGATTCAAAGCGTTATTACTACTTTTTGCGCCACTCGCGGGCCAATGAGAATCTGCGTAGTCCCTTATCTTAATCGCATCGCGATAGAGTATACTCTGGCGGCAGAGTCATCCTGACCCATCCTCTGCGCCGATTGTTTCTCTGGAGAGTGATTTTGCGTGTTAGCCGTTCTTTAACCATCAAACAAATGGCCATGGTTGCTGTTGTCTCCATGTTCTTTGTGCTTATTTTTTGCGTCATTTTGCTGTTCCATTTCCTGCAGCAGAATCGCTATAACACGGCTACACAACTGGAAAGTATCGCCCGCTCTGTGCGCGAACCCCTCTCGGCAGCAATTTTAAAGGCGGATATTCCTGAAGCTGAAGCGATCATCAAACAGATTAAACCCGCCGGGGTGGTAAGCCGCGCCGACGTGATGCTGCCCAACCAGTTCCAGGCGCTGCGCATGCGCTTTATTCCCGAGCGCCCGGTGCCGGTGACTATCACCCGCATGTTTGAGCTGCCGATCCAGATTTCACTGCCCATCTACTCGCTGGAGCGCCCGGTCAACCCGCAGCCGCTGGCCTACCTGGTGCTGCAGGCAGACTCCTACCGCGTCTATAAGTTTGTGATCAGTACGTTGTCGACGTTAGTGACGGCTTACTTACTGCTGACGTTAATGCTCACCGTGGCGCTCACCTGGTGTATCAACCGGCTGGTGATGCACCCGCTGCGTAAAATCGCCCGCGAGCTGGATGAGATCCCGCCCCAGGCGCTGCCCGGCCACCAGCTGCCGCTACCGCGTCACCATAAAGATGATGAAATTGGCCGCATCGTGCGCAGCTATAACCGCAACCAGCAGCAGCTGCAGCATCAGCAGGAGGAGAGCCATGCGCAATCGGTTCGCTTCCCGGTCTCTGAACTGCCGAATAAAGCCGTTCTGCTGGCCCTGCTTGAGCAGGCCGTGGCCGCCGATACGCGCGCGGCGCTGTTAATTATCTCCAGCGACACTCTGCGCGATACCGCCGGCGTCCTGCATGAAGATCAGCGAGAAGTGCTGCTCCTGACGCTGGTAGAGAAACTTAAATCGGTGCTGTCGCCGGGCATGATGCTGGCGCAGCTTAATATCAGCGATTTCGCCCTCTTCGCGCCCGCTATCGAAGCACCCTGGCAGGCGATGAAATTAAGTAAGCAAGTGCTCACGGTTATCAACGAGCGTGTGCCGCTGAAAGGTATTCAGCTGCGCCCGCACGCCAATCTTGGTGTGGCGATGACGGGCAGCACACACTCTGCCCAGGCACTTTTGCAGCAGGCCACATCCGCGCTTGCCGCCGCCCAGCGCACGGGCAAAAACCAGATCCACTTCTTTGATGCAGAGCAGCGTGACGCAGCCCTACGCTGGCTGTCGCAGGAGGCTGAAATTCTCTCAGCCTTTGAGCAGCAGCGTTTTGCGCTCTGGCTGCAGCCGCTGCGCGCGCAGCCAGCTGGCGAAGTGGTCAGCGCCCGCGCGCTGCTACGTTTACGCAAACCTGATGATAATGAGGTCGCAGACGCGGCGCTGTTCGCGCAAATCGAAGCCTGCGGGCTGACCGGCAAGGTGTGCGACTGGTTGCTGGAAGAGGCGTGCCACCTGCTGGCCGACTGGCAGGCGCGGGGCATTACCCTGCCGCTGGCGGTGGCCCTGCCTGCCGAAGCGCTGTTGCAGCAGGCGAAGGTTGCCAGCGTGGCTGAGCGGTTGCGGCACTACGATCTTCCGCCCCAGAGGTTGCGGCTCGATCTCTGCGAACCTCAGCCCTTTTCTGGCGCGGATGAAGTGGTGTCGCCGGATGCTTTTGAGAAGCGCTATTTGGGCGCTGATTAAAATAGTTACTTTGTTACGAGATTGTGCGAGTCAGCTCAAAGTTTTTAACATTCTTGTTTCAGAAACGCCGTAAGCACATTTCTGTCATGTTAGACGGGTGTTATTTTTAATCCGCAGGCTAACCGAAAACCCTATAAAGCCTGAGGTTAATCTCAAGGACACCTTATGAAAACCTCCCTGTTTAAAAGTCTCTACTTTCAGGTCCTGACAGCGATCGCTATCGGTATTTTGCTTGGCCATTACTACCCTGAACTCGGCGCACAGATGAAACCCCTTGGTGATGGCTTCGTGAAGCTCATCAAGATGATCATCGCGCCGGTTATCTTCTGTACCGTTGTTACCGGTATTGCCGGGATGGAGAGTATGAAAGCGGTCGGGCGTACCGGCGCGGTGGCACTGCTCTACTTTGAAATTGTCAGTACGCTGGCGCTGATCATCGGCCTGATTATCGTCAACGTCGTGCAACCCGGCGCAGGGATGAACGTCGATCCCTCCACGCTTGATGCCAAGGCGGTGGCGGTTTACGCCGAACAGGCGCAATCGCAGGGGATTGTGGCGTTTATTATGGATGTCATCCCGGCGAGCGTAATTGGCGCGTTTGCCAGCGGCAACATCCTGCAAGTGCTGCTCTTCGCTGTGCTGTTTGGTTTTGCCCTGCATCGCCTGGGCCACAAAGGCCAGCTGATTTTTAATGTCATCGAAAGCTTCTCGCAGGTGATTTTCGGCATCATCAATATGATTATGCGCCTGGCACCCATCGGTGCGTTTGGTGCGATGGCCTTTACCATCGGTAAATATGGCGTCGGCTCGCTGGTGCAGTTGGGTCAGCTGATCATCTGCTTCTACGCCACTTGTATCCTGTTTGTGGTAATTGTGCTGGGCTCTATCGCCCGCGTGACCGGGTTCAACATCTTCAAATTCATCCGCTATATCCGCGAAGAGCTGCTGATTGTACTGGGGACCTCCTCCTCGGAATCGGCGCTGCCGCGCATGCTGGAGAAGATGGAGCGCCTGGGCTGCCGCAAATCGGTGGTGGGTCTGGTCATCCCGACGGGCTACTCCTTTAACCTGGACGGCACCTCCATCTACCTGACGATGGCGGCGGTGTTTATCGCCCAGGCGACTAACAGCCATATGGATATTTTCCATCAGATCACCCTGCTGGTGGTGCTGCTGCTCTCCTCCAAAGGGGCGGCCGGGGTGACGGGTAGCGGTTTTATCGTGCTGGCGGCGACGCTCTCTGCGGTCGGCCACCTGCCGGTTGCGGGCCTGGCGCTGATCCTCGGTATCGACCGTTTTATGTCCGAAGCGCGTGCGCTGACTAACCTGGTTGGTAACGGCGTGGCGACGATTGTGGTGGCGAAATGGGTTAAAGAGCTGGATGAAAAACAGCTCAACGATACGCTTAATAATCGAACCAGCGCCGCAAAAACGTCAGAAATTTCTTCATAATTTCAAGACTTACGCCCGTAGTCCTTGTCTGACTACGGGCAGCTAAGCATAATTACCCCCTTGCTTCCGTCACAATTCACGCTGAATTTTCGGGATTCTTCACTTCGCGCTGTGACGTTTTGCGTTTCCTGCGGTCTAAAAGCGGAGTGTTTTATGTCTGTCCATTGACCTATGGGCGGCATACTTTTTAACCAGGAATGTTGATTAGGGGTTCTCATGCAGGGCACAAAAATTCGATTGTTAACAGGCGGGTTGCTGATGTTGGCAGCGGCCGGTTATGTGCAGGCAGAGGCGCTCCAGCCCGATCCGGCATGGCAACAAGGCAAGCTGGCGAATGGTTTCCAGTGGCAGGTTCTCTCCACACCGCAGCGCCCCAGCGATCGTATTGAAATCCGTCTCTCAATTGATACCGGCTCGCTCACCGAAAATGCGCAGCAGAGCGGTTTCAGCCACGTTATTCCCCGCGTTGCCTTAACCCATAGCGGCCGCCTCGAACCGGCGCAGGTGCGATCTCTCTGGCAACAGGGCATTGACCCAAAACGCCCGCTGCCGCCGGCGCTGGTCTCCTACGAATACACGCTCTATAACCTCAGTCTGCCGAATAACCGCAGCGATCTGCTGAAAGAGGCAATGGTCTACCTGGCCGATGCCGCCGGGAAGCTCACTATTACCCCTGAAACAGTCAATTACGCGCTGAGCAGCAATGATATGGTCGCGACCTGGCCTGCCGACACCAAAGAGAGCTGGTGGCGCTACCGCCTGAAAGGGTCGACGCTGCTGAGCCACGATCCGGCGGCCGAGGTGAAAGCGCCGGTCGATGCCGCGCAGCTAAAAGATTTTTATGACAAATGGTACACGCCAGATGCGATGACGCTGATTGTGGTTGGCAACGTCGATAGCCGCGCGGTCGCCGAGCAGATCACCAAAACCTTTGGCGAGCTGAAAGGCAAACGCCAGACGCCAACGCCGGTGGCGACGCTTTCGCCGCTGCCGCATCAGCCGGTAAGCCTGATGAGTGAGGCGGTCAACCAGGATCGTCTGTCGATCATGTGGGAGTCGGCATGGCAACCGATCCGTGAATCGGCGGAGCTGGAGCGCTACTGGCGGGCGGATTTAGCCCGTGAAGCGCTCTTCTGGCACGTTCAGCAGAGCCTCAACAAGAACAACGCCAAAGATTTGAGCCTCGGCTTCGACTGCCGCGTGCTGTTCCAGCGTGCGCAGTGCGCCATTAACGTCGATTCGCCAAATGATAAGCTGAATGCCAACACCGGCGTGATTGCGCGCGAGCTGGCGAAAGTGCGGGAAAAAGGGCTGCCGGAAGAGGAGCTTAAAGCGCTGATTGCGCAGAAATCCCTTGAACTGCAAAAGCTGTTCGCGACTTATGCGCGCGCCGATACCGATATTCTCATCAGCCAGCGGATGCGCTCTCTGCAAAATCAGGTGGTGGATATCGCGCCGGAGCAGTATCAGAAATTGCGCCAGCGTTTTCTCGACAACCTGACCCCGCAGATGCTAAATCAGGATCTGCATCAGCAGCTGTCGCAAGATATGACACTGGTGCTGACGCAGCCAAAAGGCGAGCCGGAGCATAACATGCAGGAGCTACAGGCAACGTGGGAGGAGGTGATGAAACCGCAGACCGCCGCACCCGCCGCCGCCAGCGACGATGTGCACCCAGACGTGTCGGATATCCCGCCGCAGCAATAACTCAGCATAAAACGGAGCCGGGGACGCGGCTCCGTTTTAACTTTTGCTTGTTCATCGAAAACAGGGTTATTGTGATGAAAAACGCTTTCGCGCTTCTGCTTCCTCTCTTGCTGGCGGGCTGCCCGATGGGCGATCGCATTAATATGCGCATCGCGCAATCCACTGTAGTGAACAACCAGCTCTGCGTGTCAGTCGACAAACCGGATGCCAGGGAAAAGATTCTGGCGGTATCGGTGTGGGATTACAGCACGACACACTATGTCTATGAAAAATCATACGCTACAGCGCCACAGTTGCTTGAGCCTGGCAAATGCATTTCTGGCCTGGAAGCCTTTGCCTTCAAAGAGGGCAATAAATATAACGTCTCTGTGAGGACAGGGTTACGTTCATATGAGGCTCGGTTCGCAGTATCGAAGCAGGGTAACAGGCTGGTGGTGAGTGCGTTAAAGAACTAAAACAGGTCGCCCCACATAACGACGGGGCGACTTAACGCTATTACTCCGGCATCGCGTCGCGCGGAATAATCGCACCGCGATACTGGATAACGGTGCTGGCGGTAAGATGTCCGCGTTTTGCGGCTTCGGAAGCGTCACCGCCGGTCAGGCGCACGGCAAGGTAGCCGGCGCTAAAGGAGTCGCCCGCTGCGGTTGTATCGATCACCTTCTCTTTCGGCAGCTTCACCGCCGGAACCTCAATTACCGCTTCGTCGGCAATCGCCACCAGGCAGGAATCCGCGCCGCGCTTGATCACCACTTCGTTGACGCCCGCGCGCTGGGTGCGCTCAATCACCGTCTCTACCGGCTGCTCGCCCCAGAGCAGATCTTCATCATCCAGCGTCAGGAAGGCGATATCGGTACAGGCGAGCATCTGCTGATAGACCTCGCGGGTCTCCTCCTTGCTCGCCCACAGGCGCGGGCGATAGTTGTTATCAAAAATCACTTTGCCGCCGTTGGCGCGGCACTCTTTCAGCAGCGAAAGCAGTTTTGCCCGGCTGCCGGGGCTTAAAATCGCCAGGCTAATGCCGCTCAGGTAGAGATAGTCGAAGGTCGCCAGCTGTTCGCAAATCGCCGCCGATTGCTCGCTCTCCAGCCAGAATTTCGCCGCCGCTTCGTTACGCCAGTAGTAGAAGGTGCGCTCGCCACTGCTGTCGGTTTCAATGTAGTAGAGACCCGGCAGGCGGTTCTCCATACGCTGCGTCAGGCTTGTATCAACCGCTTCTTGCTGCCAGGCATCGAGCATCTGCTGGCTGAAGTTATCGGTACCGAGCGCGGTCACGTAATGCACCGCCAGCGCCGCCGGATTGACCTGACGGGCGATATAAACAGAGGTGTTTAGCGTGTCGCCACCAAAGCCACGGTTAACTTCTGCGCCTTTTTGTGACAGCTCAATCATGCATTCGCCGATGACGGCAATTTTCCTGGACATAGTCGTAACCTGAATCAGATAAATTATCGCTAGTGTGCGATGGGGCTGTTTTGTGGTCAACTATATTAAAACAACGTTCCACTATTTTTTTGAGCTAACGCCTATTCCTTGCAATTAGCACGCTATGCTTTTTCCTTTTTGCCGGGCAAGCTGACGTAAAGTTATCTGAACAAGCGCCGATAACCTTTTGACGAGTTCCTCCAGGTCATCCCCATCGACAGGACAGCAGAAATGACGTTACAGCAGGTCAATCAGCCGCCAGACATTCCTCATATGAATGTCGAAAGCTTGCATGAGCACCGCTACTGGCTGCAGTGTGAGCGTGCGTACACTTACCAGCCCATCTATAAAACTGATGGTCGTCTGATGGCGATTGAAGTGCTGACCGTTGTAACCCACCCCTCGCAGCCGGAAAAACGAATCGCCCCCGATCGTTACTTCTCCGAAGTGCCGGTGCGCCAGCGCATTGATGTGGTGCATGAGCAGCTTGCGCTGCTGGCGAAGCAGAAAGATTTCTTTGCGCAGCATGGCGTGCTGGCGTCGGTGAATGTCGATGGCCCAACGCTGCTGGCGATGCGGCAGTATGGCGACATCATGGCGCTGGTCGATTCGCTGCCGTGGATCCGCTTCGAACTGGTGGAGCATATCCGCTTACCGCAGGACTCGTCGTTTGCTTCCATCTGTGAGATTGGCCCGCTGTGGCTGGATGATTTCGGCACCGGCATGGCTAACTTCTCCGCCCTGAGCGAAGTGCGTTACGACTACATTAAAGTCGCGCGGGAGCTCTTTATGATGCTGCGTAAAACGCCGGAAGGGCAGAATCTCTTCACCCTGCTGCTGCAACTGATGAACCACTATTGCCAGGGCGTGATCGTCGAAGGCGTCGAAACGCTGGAGGAGTGGCGCGATGTGCAAAACTCGCCCGCCTTCGCCGCACAGGGCTATTTCCTCTCGCGTCCGGTTCCTTTAGCCAACCTTGAGAATGTGATACTCGATCTTTAACCGCTGCCCTTTCCGTCAGGTCTACTATCTTTATGAGAGGTAAGGCTTTAAAGGAAAAGGCATAACAATGACAAGAACGGGCAAAATAGTGACGGCGGTTGCGTCGACGCTGCTATTAGTGATTGTGGTGGCCATCGTCATCATTGCGACATTTGACTGGAACCGGCTTAAACCCACCATTAATGAAAAAGTCTCGACTGAGCTGAATCGCCCCTTCGCGATCCGCGGCGATCTTGGCGTCAACTGGGCGCGGCAAAAAGAGGAGACCGGCTGGCGTAGCTGGATCCCGTGGCCGCATATTCACGCCGAAGATATTATTCTCGGCAACCCGCCGGGGATCGATGAGATCACCATGGTGCATCTGCCGCGCGTAGACGCGACAATTTCGCCGTTAGCGCTGTTTACCAAAACCGTATACCTGCCCTGGATCAAGCTGCAACAGCCCGATGCGCGGCTGATTCGCCGCTCGGAAAAGCTCAACAACTGGACCTTTACTCTCGCAGCGGATGAGAAAAACGATGCCAACGCTCAACCCTCTTCATGGTCATTCCGTCTCGATAACATCCTGTTTGATAAAGGGCGAATCGCCATTGATGACGCGGTGAGCCGCGCCGATATCACCATTCAGGTCGATCCGCTCGGTAAACCGCTGCCGTTTAGCGAAGTGACTGGCAAAAAGGATGACAGCAACAAAGCGGGCGATTATGTCTTTGGCCTGAAGGCGAAAGGGCGCTACAACAACCAGCCGCTGAGCGGCGAAGGGAAAATCGGTGGCATGCTGTCGCTGCGCAGCGAAACGACGCCGTTCCCGGTGCAGGCGGATTTCCGCTCCGGAAACACGCGTGTGGCGTTTGTCGGCACGGTGAAGGATCCGATGAATATGGGCGGCGTCGATCTGAAGCTGAAGTTTGGCGGCGATTCGCTGGGCGATCTCTATGAGCTGACCGGCGTGCTGCTGCCCGATACGCCACCGTTTGAAACGGATGGTCGGCTGGTGGCGAAACTCAACGGTGACAAGGGCGCAGTCTATGACTATCGCAACTTCAACGGCCATATCGGCGAGAGTGATATTCACGGCACGCTGACCTACACCAACGGCAAACCGCGCCCGAAACTGGAGGGCGATGTCGAGTCGCGCCAGTTGCGTCTGGCCGATCTCGGGCCGCTGATTGGTGTCGATTCCGGCAAAGGAGCCGAGCAGTCGAAAAAATCGGAGCAGAAGAAGGGTGAAAAATCGGTGCAGCCTGCCGACAAAGTGCTGCCTTATGACCGCTTTGAAACCGATAAGTGGAATGTGATGGATGCGGATGTGCGCTTTAAAGGCCGCCGCATTGAGCACGGCTCTTCGCTGCCGATTAGCGATCTCACGACCCATATCCTGCTGAAAAATGCTGACCTGCGCCTGCAACCGCTGAAGTTTGGCCTCGCGGGCGGCATTATCTCATCGAATATTCACCTCGAAGGGGATAAGAAACCGATGCAGGGCCGCGCCAGCATACAGGCGCGTAAGCTGAAGCTGAAACAGCTGATGCCTGATGTTGAATTGATGCAGAAAACGCTTGGTGAGATGAATGGCGACGCTGAGTTCCGCGGCGTCGGCAACTCGGTTGCCGCTCTGCTCGGCACCAGCAACGGCAACCTGAAGCTGCTGATGAATGACGGCTTGATAAGCCGCAACCTGATGGAGATTGTCGGCCTCAACGTCGGTAACTATGTGGTTGGTCAGCTGTTTGGCGATGATGAGGTGCGCGTCAACTGTGCGGCAGCTAACCTCGATCTGGTTAACGGCGTTGCCCGCCCGCAGATCTTCGCCTTCGATACGGAAAACGCGCTGATCAACATTACCGGCACCGCCAGCATGGCTTCTGAACAGCTCGATCTGACTATCAATCCGGAGAGCAAAGGGGTGCGCATCGTTACGCTGCGTTCACCGCTCTATGTGCGCGGCAGTTTTAAAAATCCGCAGGCGGGTGTAAAAGCAGGCCCGCTAATTGCTCGTGGCGCAGTAGCGGCCGCGCTGGCAACGCTGGTGACGCCAGCCGCCGCGCTACTGGCGCTGATCTCTCCATCAGAAGGCGAAGAGAACCAGTGCCAGGCGATTCTGTCACAGATGAAACGCTAAAAGGAAAACCCCTCTCTGGCGACAGAGAGGGGGAATCATCAGAGGGATTGATGCTTTGTTTCGTGGGTCAGCAGCAGGGCGATAAGGGTTAAGCCCGCCATTGCCGCCAGGTAGAAGCCAACGTACATCAGGCCATAGTTAGCCTGTAACCATGTGGCGATATAAGGCGCTACCGAGGCACCGAGGATCGACGAGACGTTATAGGAGAACGAAGCGCCGGTATAGCGCACTTCCGTCGGGAACAGCTCCGGCAGCAGCGCGCCCATCGGACCAAAAGTCAGCCCCATCAGGCTCAGACCAATCAGCAGATAGGTCATCACCAGCGCCGGGTTACCGGAACCCAGCAGCGGCGGGAAGACGAACAGTGCGAAGAGAATGATAAGCGTGGTGATAACAATCATGCTCTTGCGACGGCCATAGGCATCCGCCAGCAGGCCGGCAACTGGTACCATCACGCCAAAGCCAATCACCGCCATCATCAGCATCCACAACACTTCATTGCGCGGCATGCCTAAGCCCTGCGGCGAGGTGCTGAAGGTCATCGAATATACGGTCATGATATAGAACAGCGTATAGGTCGCCAGCATGATAAAGGTGCCAAGCACCGTCACGCGCACATGTTTTGTCAGCAGCGTGCCGAGCGGGATCTTCACCTGCTTCTTCGCCGCAGCCACTTTGGCGAAGACCGGTGTTTCATGCAGCGAGACGCGAACATAGAGACCAATCAGCACCAGCACGGCGGAGAAGATAAACGGCACGCGCCAGCCCCACTGCATAAACTGCTCATCGGTCAGCAGCCAGGAGAGCAGCAGGAAGGTGCCGTTGGCAAAGAAGAAGCCGATAGGCGCGCCCAACTGCGGGAAGGAGCCATACAGCGCGCGTTTACGCGGCGGCGCGTTCTCGGTGGCCAGCAGCGCTGCGCCGCCCCATTCACCGCCAAGACCTAAGCCCTGACCAAAGCGGGCCAGCGCCAGCAGCAGCGGAGCCAGCACGCCAATGGTCTCATAACCCGGCAGCAAGCCAATCGCGACGGTTGAGATACCCATGGTCAGCAGCGAAGCGACAAGTGTCACTTTGCGCCCGACGCGATCGCCGAAGTGGCCAAACACGGCAGAGCCGATAGGACGGGCGATAAAGGCGATGGCGAAAGTGGCCAGTGATTGCAGCGTAGCTGCGGTGGTATCGCCCTGGGGAAAGAAGATATGCGGGAAAACGATAACCGCGGCGGTGGCGTAAATGTAGAAATCGAAGAACTCAATGGCGGTGCCAATCAGCGAGGCGACGACGACTTTTTTGCGCGAGTTTACCGGGGGATTTTCCTGCTCGTTGTCAAAGGTTGTGGCTGTAGCTTGCATAATGTTTTCTTATTTTTAGGCGAACGAACGAGCATATTAGTCACAGCAAAAGCGTTATTTCAATCTGTAACAAAGCCGGCGGGCGGGCAAAAAAGCGGCAAAAAGCGAATAATTTTCAGACTTACGAATTCGCATCTATGAAATGCTTCACATATTTTAGAAGTTAGCGGATAAAACTGGTTTTAGGTTAAATAAAAGTTACGGACTGGATTTTCATGCTGGAATTATGGATCGAGCTGATATTTTCCTGCTATCTATCAGCCCGATAGCTTATTTAGCGGCGCGGCGACGGCGTCTGTCCGGCATCAGCGGGTCATCTTTATACTGCGCGGTGGCGATCCACGCAGCACAGAAAAGCGTCAGGCGGGCGAAGAAGTAGAAGAACGCCATCAGACCCAGCACGGAGCCAAATGCCGCACCGGAAGGGGATTTCACCAGCGATGGCAATGTCCATGTCATGATGATTTTGATCACTTCAAAGCCAATGGCGGCGATAAACGTGCCGCGGATCAGCGCGCGCTTACGTGGGCGGTGACGCGGCAGCCGCCAGAAGATCCAGAAGAAGAGCAGATAGTTGGCGAGCACTGAAATCATCAGGCCAATCAGCCCCCAGGCCGGTTTCAGCCAGTCGATATAATCAAGGTGCAGCGTGGAGATGATCAGCTCCTGCGCCGAACCAGCCACCGAGGTGATGGAGAGGGTGATCACCAGCGCCACCAGCAGGCCAATCAGCGAGATAAAGTCGCGGAAGTACTTTACCCAAATCTTCTCTTCATCCTGCGCGTTACGCTCCCAGACATCGCGCGACTGGGCACGAATCGCTTCCCGCAGGTTGCCCATCCAGTTCACGCCGGAGTAGAGCGCGATAGCAAAGCCGACAATCCCGACGGTGGTGCGCTGCTCCACGGCGATATGCAGCGTGTTTTTCAGCGTCGAGGCCATAGTCGGGTCGCTGACGCTTTGCAGGATCTTATTGAAGATGTCCTGCAACAGGGTCGGATGCGACGCGAGGATAAACCCGGCGGTGGCAAACGAGACCATCATGATGGGGATCATCGAGAGAAAGGAGAAGTAGGTGATCGCTGCGCCAAACTGGTTGCCCATGCGATCGTTAAAACGTTCTGCGGCGCGAATAAGATGCGCCACCAGCGGTTTACGCTGGATCTTTTTCGCCGTATCGGTGACAGCGGCAATCGCCCCGCTATCTTTCTCAGAGCTCTCTTTTTCCGGCTTTTCCGGGGTCTCTGCCATCTTCCTGACAGGCTCATACTCAAGGTCTTGCGTGGGACGTTTTTCGACATCTTCCGTTTTCATCAGGTTTTATTTCCTTCTCCTGAATGTGTGGTATGCAGAATTATAGTCGCTACTGGTCGACATAATCCTTCAGCACAGTGGAGAGCCACTCCATAAACAGATGTACGCGCCGCGAAAGGTTGCGCCGGTGCGGGTAGATCAGCGAAACCGGCATCGGCTCGGCGCGATATTGCGGCAAGATCTCCACCAACTTTCCGCTGCGTAACGCCTCGCGCACGCCGACGCGCGGCACCTGAATAATGCCCAGCCCGGCCACGCAGGCCGCGTGGTACGTTTCTGTGCTATTGACGGTGAGAATACCGCCGGTTTTCACCCAGCGCGTCTGCTTATCCAGCCACACTTCAAAGCCTTGCGGGCGGGCGCCGAGGTTAACGGTGTAGTGCACCAGCGCGTGGGAGGCGAGATCCTCCAGCGACTCCGGGTAACCAAAACGCGCCAGATAATCGGGGCTGGCGCAGTTGATCATCGACAGCCTGCCAAGCTGGCGGGCAATCAGGCCGGAATCCTTCAGCGTGCCGACGCGCACCACGCAGTCAAAACCTTCGCGGATCACATCCACCAGCCGATCGCTGCTGCTCAGTTCCAGCTCAATGCCGGGGTAGTGCTGCAAAAAATCGGGCAGCCGCGGAATCACTAAATTTTTCGCTACCGCGACCGGCATATCGACCCGCAAGCGCCCGCTGATGGTTGAGGGATCGTGCAGGAACATGCCGTCCAGCTCCTCCATATTCGCCAACAGATCTTTCGCCCGCTCGTAATAGACCATGCCATCCTGCGTCAGCTGTACGCGGCGCGTGGTGCGGTGCAACAGCTGCGTACCCAGCGCGGTTTCCAGCGCCTGAATCTGGCGCGAGACACTCCCTTTCGGTAACCCCATTGACTCCGCGGCGTGAGAGAAGCTCGAAAGCTCCGCGACGCGGACAAAAAGCTGCATTGCGTAAATTTTATCCATTACTGGCTACTATTGTTGTTTTTAATGAAACAGTAAAGCGTAATTTAGCACCTTTATTGTTTTGCATGCAGTCAATAACCTATTTGTTGTGCAGGTTATCAACAGAGACGAGGTTTATATGACACAACCAATCGCAATTGTAACGGGTGGCAGCCGTGGGCTGGGTAAAAACACGGTATTGAAGCTGGCGGCAAACGGAATTGGCATCATCCTGACCTACAATACCAACCAGGCTGAAGCGCAAAAAGTGGTGGAAGAGATTGAAGAAAAAGGGGGTAAGGCGGCAGCATTAGCGTTGAATGTCGGCGATATCAGCCAATTTGATAGGTTTATCTATCAGGTGCAAGAAAAGCTACAGACTCTCTGGCAGCGTGATAATTTTGACTATTTAGTGAACAATGCCGGAACCGGTGTTCAAGCTGCATTTGCCCAGACGCGCGAAGAGCAGTTTGACGAGATGGTCAACATCCACTTTAAAGGCCCCTTTTTCCTGACGCAGAAACTGCTGCCGCTGATCAGAAACGGTGGGCGCATTCTGAATGTCTCTACCGGGTTAACGCGCTTCTGCCAGCCGGGGCGCGCCAGCTATGCGGCGGTGAAAGGGGCAATGGAAGTGCTGACCCGCTACCAGGCGAAAGAGCTGGGCGAGCGTGGTATCGCGGTGAATATCATCGCGCCGGGGGCGATTGCTACCGATTTTAGCGGCGGCGTGGTGCGGGACAATGAACAGGTTCACCACTATATCGCCTCGCAGACGGCACTCGGACGGGTTGGACAACCGGATGATATTGGCGACGCGATTGCTGCCCTGCTTAGCGATAAGCTGGCATGGATGACGGCGCAACGGGTGGAGGTCTCTGGCGGGATGTTCCTGTAATGCGCATAATGCCCGGCAGCGTAGCGGCTACCGGGCGTCAGGTTACTCAACCTGGAAATGAGTGACTTTTACGCGCTCGGGCTTCTGTTTCTTATCCAGCGAGCCGCTAATCCCCACCAGATCGTCCGGTGAGAAGGATTTACCTTCAAACACCGCCATCGGAATTTGCACCTGAATATGGCCCGTTTTATCGCGGAACTGATAGAGATCGTTCCCCTCTTTCTTTAGCAGGTTGCCGCGCAGCGAAACGGAAGCGCCGTCATGCAGGCTCTTCGCCTGTTTGACGTTCATGCTGCGCGCATCTTCAATCCCCCGGTAACCGTCATCCATTTTATGCGGCGGCGGCGGAGCTTTATCCGCTTTCAGGCCGGGTGCCTCTTCTGCAAATGCTGACATCGAAAAAAGAGCTGCTAAGCAGGCGGAAAGCACGATTTTTTTCATAACTTCTCCTGATTGTTACCCGTATACGCCTTTAAGCCTGGCAGAGAGCGGGCAACTGTACAGGCGATTTGTCTGTTTTCCTCCTCTTATAAAAAAAGCGGCTGCGGATGAAAAATAAATATCGTGAATATTTGGGGCTGTTTTTATTATTCTGAAACAGGTATCACTGATAATCATTCGCCGCTGAGCTATCTTTTAGCGACTAATAACTAAAGAAAAAATTACCCGCTGATCGGGCCAGTCCAATATGTTTTAAGTTGTACTTAAGGGAAAATAATGACAACTCCTGCCCCTGTTACTTCAGGTGAACAGTTTGAAAAATGCATCGCTATTATTCGGCAGGCCTCTGTCGAAATTTTGCTGCTGCTGAATGTGCATTTTGATGAAGGCAAAGATCCGCGCTGGTTTCTGGAACAGCTCGATGTTGCACGTCTCAGTTTGGGTGGCTGGGGGGCGGTGGCGAAAAGACTGAAGCTTAACGATGCAGAATTAACGCAGTTCACGTTGCAGCTTCGCCACCTGCAACAGCTGGTGCCGCGCTATGAGAATGGACAGAGCGTCACTGAAAACCAGCTTATTGCCGCGCTGCGCTTTATCGCCGCGCTGGAGAACCTGCGTAAGAAGCAGAAATTGCTGACCTACAGTACCGCGCTTGGCCCTAACGATCCGCTTTCGCAGCAGAGCGGGCTGCAACACCTGCGCGCGATGGAAATGATGATGAAAGGGCTGGTGATGCAGGCGTGGCCCGATGCGGAGCGCCTGCGCAATCACCTGAAAACGCAGTTTGGCGCCGATCGCGTTCGCCGCTGGCTGCGCCTTGGCGATCGTAATGATGTGTTGAGCGGCATGCGCTTTAGCGAGCTGGCGCTGCTGCTGGTGGATAAAAAAGAGTATGGCCAGCGCTACGCCAACCTGTTCAATGATGCGCCCGGTCTGAGCCTGTTTGTTGAGCCGCGCAAAACCCTGCAAACCCTGTTAGATGATGTGCGTGAAATCCGCGCCAGCGTCATCGCCGGCAATGCGCTGAGTTCTAACCAGTTAGCGATGCTTGAGGGCTACTATCCGCAGATCGCCGGGCCAGTACAGCGCGCCTACGATGAGGGGCGTGGCAAGGTTAACCCCGCCGCGTTACTGAAAGAGGCCGCAGGCGAGCTGGACACCTACTGGGAGCAGGCGCGCAAAAAAGATCGCGCCGCAGGCGGCGATACGCAACCGATTCGCGACAGTATCGATAAACCGGCGACCCGGCAGGTGCGCAGCCGCGAAGAGCGCGAACAGATGGTCTCTGGCGTACTCTGGGGGGCGGTTGGCGTCTTCGCTTTAGCGATCGTGATTGGCGCGTTCTGGCTCTTTATGGGCGGTGTCTCAGCGCCGGTGGCGCGTCAGACCAATATTACGGTGCCCATTGCCGAAGAGCGTCAGAAACCGTCGGCGAAAGAGGAGCTCAGCTCAATGGGGCTACCACGGGATGAGAACAACTTCCGCTCGGCTATCGACCGCAACGATACCCGAGTGGTGTCGCTCTTCCTGCGCACCGGGATGAACTGGAAACTCTCCTGGACCGAGCATGCGGTGATTTCGGACTACAACGACGTGCTCGATCTGTTGCTGCGCTACCGCTTGCAGATGGATGAGAAGCGCCCGTGCCGACGTTTTATTACCACCCTGACCCATGAGATGGTGGCGAATAATAAACCGCTCACCTCCATTACCAAAAATTACCTGCAGGCGTTTTGCACCACCAAACCGGTAGTTGATCGTCAGCGTTATGAGATGGAGCAGGCGCAGCTACGTTTTGAGGCGAATCCTAGCGATGAGAACCGTAAATGGTCAGAGACCCACACCGCCATTTATAACGCCATCGATTGAGTAAAGGCTCGAAGGGTCCGTAATCCCGTAGGCCTGATAAGGCGTAGCCGCCATCAGGCAGGGTTTGCCGGATGGCGCTGGCGCTTATCCGGCCTACGGGTTCGCAGGGAGAAGTTTTGTAGGCCTGATAAGGCATAAGCCGTCATCAGGCAGGGTTTGCCGCATGGCGCTGGCGCTTGTCCGGTCTACAGGTTAGCAGGGTGAGGTTTTGTAGGCCTGATAAGGCGTAAGCCGCCATCAGGCAGGATTTGCCGTATGGCGCTGGCGCTTATCCGGCCTACAGGTTGGCAAGGTGAGGTTTGGTAGGCCTGATAAGGCGTAAGCCGCCATCAGGCAGGATTTGCCGTATGGCGCAGGCGCTTATCCGGCCTACAGATTGGCAAGGTGAGGTTTTGTAGGCCTGATAAGGCGTAAGCCGCTTCAGGCGTTGAATGCCGGATGGCGGCCTACGGAGTGTGCAGCGTTATCACTCTTGCGGTTTTTCTTCCGGCTCGTCCATTTTTGGCTCGCCGTAAAGGCCAATTAACCGGCGTACCACGCCGTTGGTCCAGCCGAAACCATCCTGCAACGGATACTCACCGCCGCCACCTTCGCGCGGCGTACTGCTGGCGATATGGTACTTCTCAATCAGCTTGTGGTGCTGCTGATAGAAAACATTCACCGTCTTCAGCCAGCTGCGGGCAATCTGGTCGCCCAGCTCATCGTTGCCGTAGAGCTTAAAGCCCTGGATCGCCATCCACTGCAACGGTGCCCAGCCGTTAGGTTTATCCCACTGCTCGGCGGTTTCATACTCCGTTGTCAGAATGCCGCCCGGCGTCAACAGACGGTTGGTAACTGCTTCCGCCAGCCGTTCAGCCTGCTCATGCGTTGCCATGCCGACATAGAGCGGCACAATGCTCGCAGCAGAGAAGAGCGCCATCTCCTCGCGACGCCAGTCGTAGTCGCGGAAGCAGCCGCTTTCGTCATCCCACAGATAGCGGTTGATGGCCGCACGGCGGTCACTCGCCTTCTGGCGGAACAGCGCTTCACGCTCCCGGTCACCTTTCAGCCCGGAGATGTTGGCAATCGCGCTCTCAAGCTTAAACATAAACGCATTCAGATCGATCGGGATGAACTGCGTGGTGCGGATGCTCGCCAGACGGTGCGCATCACGTAGCCAGCGGGAGGAGTAGTCCCAGCCGGAAGCCGCGCCAGCGCGCAGGTCACGATAGACCTCATTTGGCGGGCGACCGGAGTGACGTGCAGTCTCCACGTCTTCAATCCACGACTCATCGCGCGGCGTATCGCGATCATCCCAGTAGCGGTTAAGCAGCGAGCCGTCCGGCATACGCACCACATGGCGGTACGCCTGGTTCAGCACCAGCGACTCCGCGCCATCCATCCAGAAGTCATACTCCATCAGCAGATGGTCGAGGTAGCGCCGCGCGCCACGCACACCATCCTCCTCAAAGAGTTCGACCATCAGCGCAAAGACCGGCGGCTGGGAACGGCTGAGGTAGTAGGTGCGGTTACCGTTAGGGATATGCCCGTAACGTTCAATCATCCATGCGAAGTTATCCGCCATGCAGCGCAACAGGTCGTCGCGCCCGCTCTCTGCCAGCCCCAGCATGGTGAAGTAGGAGTCCCAGTAGTAGGTCTCACGGAAACGCCCGCCGGGCACGATATAGGATTGCGGCAGCGCCAGCAGGGAGGACCACGGAATATGGTCTCGCGGCTCACGGGTGAGGATCGGCCACAGCTGGTCGATATGCTCTTTCAGCGAGTTTTCCGGGTTGGAGACATACTCTTTGGCGTAGTTTTCCGGCATCCAGAAGTGCGCCTTCACGAACTGGCGTAAGTTGAATTCCGGTTTACGTTTAATTTTGCGATAGCGAATCAGGATATCGAGCGGATCCATCTTCGGCGCACAGTCAGGGAAGGTTTTGCTGTCGGCGAAGATGCGCGATGATTGCACATGCTCAAACAGTTCCAGATAACGATCGGCAGGCGTGAGCGCATCAGATGCGGGCATCCCCTCAATCATCTCCGGTTCCGGTTCCGCCTCGATCATTTCATCCAGTTTTAACTCGCACGGATCGGTGTCGTAGGTTTCATCTTCGAATACCCATTCCATTAATTCTGCGCTTTGTAGTTTCTGGTTGAACATAGTGACGTTGGCCTCCGGATGTCGTCGTAAAAAACTACGGGTGTTGCCCGGCTATCTATAAAGCTTAGTCATTCGCTTCGATCTCTGGTGATCAAAGTGTGCGGATGATCACATTTTAAAATCGGCCTTACAGCAGCTAAAAATCCACAACTGTCTGATAAAGCACGAATAAATGACTTATTCCTATGCTTTAAGTAGCGGTAAATTTCGGAGCATTCGTTTTGCAACGATTTATGAATAAACCCGGTATTACGCAGTTGACCACGGCTGAACAGGGTCGTTCATTTTATCGCTGGGGAAAGAAATCAGAATACGCTCTTAATACGTTAGAGCAATGTCGTCATACCCGCCATACGGCGCGAAAGAAAGAGTGAAGAGTCCCGGCGACCAGGGCCGCCGGGAAGGGAATTAGCGGGGAATTTGCTGCGTAATGCAGTGGATATTACCGCCGCCGAGCAGGATCTCGCGAGCCGGCACGCCGGTGATGATGAAATCCGGGAACATCTCACTAAACAGCGCCTGCGCTGTGCCATCGGTCGCCGGGTCCAGCAGCGGGAAAATGATCTGCTGGTTGCTGACCAGATAGTTAACGTAGGAGCCCGCCAGGCGGTTGCCTTCGTGACGCTCAATCGCCGTGCCTTTCTCGACATCGCACGTCTCTTCCGCGCTGGCATAAAGCGGCTGCGGAGAGGGCACTTTCCACACTTTCAGGCGGCGGCCCTGCGCATCTTCCACGCTTTGCAGCACTTCAAGCGCTGCCATTGAGCGGGCGTACTGCGGATCGTTTTCATCATCGGTCCAGTGCAGGGCCACTTCGCCCGGGCGCACAAAGCAGCACATGTTATCAATATGACCATCGGTCTCATCGTTAAACACGCCGTCCGGCAGCCAGATAATCTGCGATACGCCAAGGTAGTCGCGCAACTGCTGTTCGATCTGCGCTTTGCTCAGGTTCGGGTTGCGGTTGGCGTTAAGCAGACACTCTGCGGTGGTCAGCAGTGTACCTTCGCCATCCACGTGAATTGAGCCGCCTTCCAGCACCAGGTCCGTATGGTAGCACGGCATCTGGTGGTAGTTTGCCACCTGTTCTGCCACTAACTGATCGCGATCCCAGCTGGCGTAGAGCCCGCCGTTAAGGCCGCCCCAGGCGTTGAACGTCCAGCTAATGCCGCGCTTTTCGCCCGCGGCATTGGTCACGACCGTTGGGCCGGTATCACGCATCCAGGCATCGTCGCTCTCCATCTCCACCAGCGTGACGTCGGCGGGCATTGCTGCCCGCGCTTTCGCCATTTCCGCTGCCGGCACGCCCATAATGACCGGCGTGGTACGGGAGATCGCTTTTGCCACCGCAGAGAAAGCCTGCTGCGCGGGTGCGGCGTCAGCACGCCAGTTATCTGTACGGTAGGGCCAGATCATCCACACGGCCTGATGTGGCGCCCACTCGGCGGGCATGCTGAATCCGTCTTTTACCGGCATGGTCAGCTGTGACATTACTTGCTCCTTACGCTGCCATCGGAGGTTGCCAGCGCGGTGTACATGTTCGGACGACGGTCGCGGAACAGGCCCCAGGAGGCGCGCTGTGCGGCAATCGCATCGAGATCGAACGTGTGAACCAGCACAGCTTCGCTGGTTTTGTTTGCCTGCTCAACCAGCGCACCGGTCTGATCGGCAATAAAAGAGGAGCCGTAGAAGGTCATTTCCAGGCCTTCAATATATTTGCTGGCTTCGGTACCGATACGGTTAGAGGCGATAACCGGCACAACGTTCGCGGCAGCGTGGCCCTGCTGGACGCGGGTCCAGTGCGGCTGGCTGTCGATATCCGGGTATGCCGGTTCTGAACCGATAGCGGTCGGGTAGAAAATCAGTTCCGCGCCCTGCAGTGCCAGGCAGCGAGCCGTTTCCGGGAACCACTGATCCCAGCAGATGCCGACACCGATTTTCGCATAGCGGGTGTTCCACACTTTGAAGCCGGTATCGCCGGGGATGAAGAACTGTTTTTCCTGGTACGCCGGGCCGTTCGGAATGTGCGTTTTACGGTAGGTGTCGAGCACGCTGCCGTCGGCATCAATCATCACCAGCGAGTTGTAGTAGGCATTATTGCTCTTTTCGAACAGGCTCAGCGGCAGCACCACTTCCAGCTCTTTTGCCAGGGCAGAGAAATGTTTGATAAGCGGGCTGTTGTCCACTTCCTGCGCCAGCGCATAGTGCTCCGGGCTCTGATCGATGCAGAAGTAAGGCGCAGCGAACAGCTCCTGAATCAGGATAACCTGCGCGCCCTGGCGGTGAGCTTCACGGACCAGACGCTCAGCGTTCTGTACGTTTTTCTCCAGATCCCAGGTGCATGCCATTTGGGTAGCGGCGACAGTTACATTTCTCATAAACATCTCCCGTAGGTCTCGGTTCGGTTAGCGCAAAATTTCAGCACTTATTGTGGCGCAAACTATAGCAACGATCTGCGTTATGAATAAAATGTATTGTTATCATGAAAACATGAACAGGATGCATAATAGTGGTCGATCTCAATTTGCTGCGCCTTATCCCGATTCTGGCGAAAGAGAAAAACGTCACCCGCGCGGCGCAGAAGGCGAATTTATCCCAGTCGGCCTTTAGCCACGCACTGAACCGTCTGCGTGAACAACTTAAAGATGAGATGTTTATTCGCACCCACAGCGGTATGGAGCCAACCCCCTACGCGGCGCGGATGATTCCGGTAATTGAGAGCGCGCTGAGCAAGCTCGATACCGCCACGCGCGGGCCAAGCCACTTCGACCCGGCGCGCGATGCGCACACCTTCTATATCGGCGCGGTCGACTACTTCGAATTTATGTTTATGCCGGTGCTCACCGCGCGTTTTAAAACCATCGCGCCAAATGTGCGGCTCTCAGTAGATATCCTTTCGGAAACGATTAAGGTCGAACGGGTGGAGAATGGGCAGCTGGATGCGTTTATCGGCGTCGAAAATGTGCAGCACATTCCACACTATTTTAATAAGCACCGGCTTATCTCCGATCACTTTGTCGCTATCGCTTCGCTGGAGCGTAGCGATCTGCCGGAACAGCTGACGATGCGCCATCTGGTCAGCGAGGCGCAAATCCACTTGCCCGCCGTCAGCTCCGGCGCGGACCATATCGACAACTGGCTCTTATCCCAGCACCTCTACCGCCCGCTGGCGACGGTAGTGCAAAGCTATGCCGTCGGTGGCCGTGTGGCGGTGGCATCGGGGTATGTAATGTGCGTCCCGTTTCGTATCGCCCAGGAGCTGGCAAAGATGTTGCCGCTGCGCATCATGACCCTGCCAGAAGGCGCGCCCTCATACGATTTACTGCTGCTGTCGCACCGTCTCTATGACTACCAGCCCGCCGTGCAGTGGCTGATCAATGAGTTAAAAACGGTGCGGATATAGGAGGGAGTATTGCGGTGTGTGCAATCAGAAACGCGCTGATCTATAAGCAAAAGAGAGATAACGGGGAGATCTAAATTCATAGAAAGCGTTATCATTGCTTTCGTGTGAATTTTCCCCAACTATACCGCATCGCCCTGAGAGCCGGAGTTCACGATTGTGAAGATAGCTAAAATTACCCTTAACAACTTCCGCTGTTTTGAAAATATGGAAGTTAAATTTCATCCTCGTTTGACGATTCTTATCGCGCGTAATGGGGCAGGGAAATCAACGTTATTAGACGCAATTGCACTAGGATTAGGTCCTTTTCTGACGCGGTTGCCTGGGGTGAGTGGCCTCAGTTTCAAGAAAACAGATTTTCGCATCAAACCTGATGGTAAGCAGCCTGCTTACATGCGTATTAAATGCGAAAGTTTCTCTGGCGTGGTGTGGGACAGAACAGAAAAGCGCGACAAATCCAAAAAAACGCTCAATGCCATTCCACCCGCAGTGGGATTAAAAGCGCTCAACAAACATGTCGATACGTTTATTAATGCGCACAATGATGGCGAACACTATACGTTGCCGGTTTTCATCTATTACGGCACCGGGCGCGGTGTTTTTGATGTTCCTATGCGCAAGCGTGACTTTAAAAGCACATTTACCCGTTTTGAGGCGCTTGATGGCGCACTTGAAAGCCGAACCAATTTCCGCCGTTTTGTGCAATATTTTTACGGCCTTGAAGAGAGAGAAAATCGCCTGCAGAAAGAGCAGCGCTCCTTTGATATTGAGCTGCCAGAACTCTCAGCAATAAGGCTTGCGATCAAACGTCTGATGCCGCAGTTCAGTAATATCCGCTCTGTTGAACCTGCGGGGATCATGGTTGACTGGGAAAAGCAGTATGTTGCGCATGATTCTGATGCCGATAGCCAAATTAAACTCACGCCATTACCCGAAAGCAGCAACATAAAAAAATCGGAAATACATCAATTAAAGATTGAACAGCTTAGCGATGGATATCGCACCACCCTTGCGATGGTGATGGATATTGCCGCCAGGCTGGCAGAGGCGAATCCATTTTCATCAGACCCGCTGGCCTGTGAAGGGATCATCCTTATTGATGAAGTTGATCTGCACCTTCATCCTGAATGGCAGCGTGAGTTTATGCCGCGGCTGGTGGATGTTTTCCCCAACCTTCAGTTCATTGTCTCCACGCACTCGCCGTTTATTCTGCAATCCGTCAAAGAGGGCGAGTTGATCGACCTCGACCAGCTCAACGTGAACCACACTCCCGACCTCGGGAAAGAGATGAGCGTTGAAGATATCGCGCAGGAGTGGATGGGCATGGACAATGTGCAACGTAGCGCACTGTTTAACAGACAAGTTGAGGCAGCGAGACGTTATTACGCCCTGTTAAATAGCGGTAAGTCTGAGGACGATCCTCAAGTAGCAGCGTTGTCAGAGGAATTAGACCGGCTGGAAACCTATTTTGGCGATAACCCCGTCTATGTGGCTTTATTACGGGCTGAACGCAGAAAAAAAACGCAGGAGGCGAAATAATGAGGCCTGTTGAACGTCCTGCATATACCGGCCCGGCGGTGAGACATTATCAAGCTTATTTGCAGCCACTGATCGAGGCTTTCGGCACTTACTGCTCATATTGTGAACGGCTGGATAAATTCGATGTGGAGCATGTGGCGCCAAAATCACTTAACCCTGCGCTGGCAACCACGTGGAGTAATATGCTGCTGGGTTGCCCGCGCTGTAACCGTGATTTCAAAAGAAGCAATAACAACAGCCGGTTGAGTTATGTCTGGCCTGACACACATAACACCTACAAATTACTGAAGTATTGGCCTGATGGTCGCGTACAGCCCGCACCAGGTCTTGCTCAGGCAACGCACCAGGAGGTAGTGAATACCATTAACCTCGTTTCTCTTGATGACTCCCTGCAACCACAAAACCATTTAAACCTTGCCCGACGGGCGGCCTTCAATGTTGCAGAGCTATTTCTTGCCCATTACGAAAATGGAACGATGGTCATTAATGATGTGCTGACGGGAGCTGCGCAGGGACACTGGTCAGTGTGGTTTACTGTATTTCAGGCACACCCGCAGGTGCTCTCGGCGCTGGAAACGTTGCATCCAAATACCGCTATTCATCGCCCCTAATTGCGGTAAGTTCTTCGCTTCTGGATAACAAAATGAAAAATTATCTCAAATGCAGCCTGTTTGCTCTTATGCCTCTACTTAGCGGCTGCCCGATGGGCGACCGCGTTGATCAGCGCTATAAGCCCGCAGAAACCGCCCCGGTGGTGGTAAAAAACGCTCAGGTCTGCTTTACCATCAAAGAGGCTGAAGATTATCAGCCTGCCTTTATTTCAATCGCGCCGCGCACCACCCCGTACAAAGAGCGCTGGTATCAACAATCGCCGGGGTTGACGATAAAAGAGGGGGAAATGTGCATTCCACCCAGCCTCTATAAATTCCCTGATAGCGGGCAATTTATTGCGACATTTGTGCTCTCCTCGAAAGCCAAAGCGCAGACCACGGCGTTCAATACGCGCCGCTTTAATGTTGCCTTCGCGATTGACGCAGGTCATGCGAAGCCTGTCGTTGTTAACGACAGTGAGTTTTAACGCGCTTCACTAAACGGTTCTTTCCCGCTCGTGCCGCGCCAGGCATTCGGCAACTGCTGCGCCAGCCACGCGGTCTGCGGGCCGGGCGTTGCGCTGGCCTGCTGCACAAAGAACCCTTGCGCCTCGTCGCGCAGTGCGTCGGAGGAGTGAGTCGGCGACTGCATCACCACCAGCACGCCCTGGCGATCCGCGCAGTAGTACCACTGGCACTGGGCGACGTAGCCAAGGCTGCGCTCTACCCGCATCTGGTGGAAGAAGAGCGGCTGGTAGCGCTGGATAAGCGCCTGCATCTCCTCAATATCCTCTTCAACTGGCAAAAACAGCAGCAGCGCGTTGTCCTCCTCCTGCGTCTCCAGCGTGAAGTGCCTGCCGACCGCGTTAAGCGGCGGCGCGTCGGTTTCGGTCTCAATAGGAAAGATAAAGTCGCTTAACAGGCGAGAGAGCGCCTGGTGCAGCGCCGCGTCGCCGCCTGTCAGATGCGCTTGCCACACCTGTTGCGTGGGCTGGGCGACAGAGGCTGTCAGTTCACGCGGCAGCTGCGCCAGCAGGCGGCGCACGGCGCTGCCCTGCATTTCGCGCGCGGTCTCTTGTGCCAGCGCAAGGTGTGCCTGCACCCCGGCGTTAGCATCCTCGCGCTGCAAAATCTGATTAATTTCCGCCAGCAGGGACTGCATTAATAGCGCCTCTCCGCAGAGGTGCAACTGCCAGATCCCCTGCTCACGCTGCACCGTCAACACGCCACCCTGGCGAGCTGCCCACGCACTGAGCGGTCGCAGGCGCGATGCCAGCCACCAGCCGGTTTCATCGCTGAATGCCGTGGCAGGTTGTGGACGCAGGCGCAGCGAGGCATCGCCCTCTGCCGCTTGCCAGGCCAGCGGCGCAGCGGCTGAAGGGAGCGCAGGTGCATGCAGCGGCGCAGGCGTCGGAAAAGGGGTAAAAGTGACCGGCTCATCAGATGCTGTTTGCGCAGCAAAAGGGGCCAGCGTCAGGGTAAAGCCCTGGCTCTCAACACTTTCTCCGCTTACTTCAGGCGAAGCCCATAACCGGCTGGCGTTTGCCGGGGTGAGGGCTGCCAGCAAGGCAGGCCAGCCGTCTGGATCGGGCGGCAGCAGGCCAATGGCACGGGCGCGCAGCGCTTCAAGCGGTGCGAGCTGTTTAAAGGCGTGCTGCGTAAAGCGGCAGAGCGCCTGACACTGCGCCTCGCTCAGGGCGCTGACGGCATCAAGCCAGCGGAAGAAGAGGGATTCAACCTGTGCGGCGCTGACGCTCTCATCGCGTAGCGTAAAGGTGAGCCGCAGCCAGAGCGTTTCGCAATTCAGGCAATCGGCCTGCAGGTTGATAGCGGTTACCAGGTTGCGCTGGCGCCAAATCTCCATCAGCCCGCCTGCGGTTTCGTCCAGCAGCAGGGTTTCCAGCAGACGTAGCGCACCGCTGGCGGCGGCAGGGAGGGTAAAGCTCAACACCAACATGGTTTCGCGCGGCTGATGCAGCGCGCAATCGCCACGTTTGAGGGTGAGCGGCATCAGCGCATCGGCTTCTCTGGCAGAGGGGGGCGGCGCGGCGCTACAGCGCGCCAGCGCTTCGAGATTCTCCAGTGTCTGCGGCCCCTGTAAAAAGAGGCGCAGATTCCCGGCGTGGTAGTGCTGCTGGTGGAAAGCCTGTAGCGCCTGCTGCAGCGGGGCGGCT
This sequence comes from Kosakonia sp. SMBL-WEM22, assembly GCF_014490785.1. Classification (NCBI taxonomy): domain Bacteria; kingdom Pseudomonadati; phylum Pseudomonadota; class Gammaproteobacteria; order Enterobacterales; family Enterobacteriaceae; genus Kosakonia; species Kosakonia sp. SMBL-WEM22. The sequence continues at coordinate 253,984 of NZ_CP051488.1, forward strand.
TCGTTGCCAAAGCTTGCGTGGTTACCGATGCGAAAACGCGCCAGTTGACCATCGCCATCCAGCATTTTGAGCAGAGCGGCTTCGCGGCGTTTTTCGGCATCGTGCTGTAACAGACGATACTCTGCGTCGATCACCGAGGCTTCTGCGAGGATCTCGCTCTCGTTAAGCTGTGGCGTCACCAGCATGTCAGTAAGCCGCAACAGCCCCGGCTCCAGCAGATCCGCAGGCACCTCAAAAAAGTAGGCCGTTTGCGCCAGGCGGGTTGAGGCGTTAAGCCGCCCACCCTGCGACGGTACCCAGCTGATTAAGCGCTGCGCCTGCGGAAAACCGAGGCTGCCGCGAAACAGCATATGCTCCAGCAGATGCGCCAGCCCCGGCCAGGCCTGCGGCTCCTGCAGGCTGCCAGCGTTGACGCACCAAAGCGCCGCCGCCAGGCGCGCGTCGGGTTGATGCACCAGGGTGACGTGCAACCCATTGTCGAGGTGGAGCTGTCGGGTCTGCATGGTTAGCCTTTAACAATCAGTTGCGAGTTAACACGGTTGCGAAAACGCAGTTCATGTACGCCGATGCGGCTATGGTTGGCCTCTTCGCGCGCTGCGAGAATAGTGCCGTGATGCGGCGATTTGCTGCACACCGGGTCGGCATTTGCCGCGTCGCCGGTCAGCATGTAAGCCTGGCAGCGGCAGCCGCCGAAGTCCTGCTCCTTCTCCGGGCAGGAGCGGCACGGCTCCGGCATCCAGTCGTTGCCGCGATAGCGGTTAAAGCCGAAGGAGTCATACCAGATGTGCTCCAGCGAGTGCTCCAGCACCGAGGGGAATTTCACCGGCAGCTGGCGCGCGCTGTGGCACGGCAGCGCAGTGCCTTCCGGCGTCACGCTTAAGAAGATCGCTCCCCAGCCGCCCATGCACCCCTTCGGGCGCTCTTCGTAGTAGTCCGGGGTAACAAACAGTAAGTTGGTCAGATTGCCGTTTTCCGCCATCTTAACCCGGTAGTCGCTGACCACCGCTTCGGCGCGGGCAATCTGCTCGCGGCTCGGCAGCAGCCCTTCGCGGTTAAGCTGCGCCCAGCCGTAAAACTGGCAGGTTGCCAGCTCAACGTCATCGGCCTCCAGCTGTAATGCCAGCGCGATAATCCGGTCGATCTGGTCGATATTGTGCCGGTGCAGAACGAAGTTCAGCACCATCGGGTAGCCGAGCGCTTTGACCGCCTTCGCCATCGCTAGCTTCTGGTGGAAGGCCTTTTCGTTGCCCGCCAGCGCGGCATTCAGTTCAGGATCGCTGGCCTGGAAGCTGATCTGGATATGATCCAGCCCGGCATCGGCAAAGGTGTGCAGCTTCTTCTCGCTCAGGCCAATGCCGGAGGTGATGAGGTTGGTGTAGAACCCCATCCCGCGCGCGGCAGCAATCAGCTCCGGCAAATCTTTGCGCAACAGCGGTTCACCGCCGGAAAAACCCAGCTGCACGCTGCCCATTGCCCGCGCCTGGCGAAATACCTCAATCCACTGCGCCGTGGTCAGCTCCTGCTCCTGGGTTGAGAAGTCGAGCGGGTTGGAGCAGTAGGGGCACTGCAACGGGCAGCGATAGGTCAGCTCCGCCAGCAACCAGAGCGGCGGATTGACGCTTTTAGCGGCCTCACTCACGGAAAATCACCCACTTTTGTGCATAGGCCTGCGCCAGGAAATCGAGCACGTCGGCGGCAAGCTCTTCGGCGTCGGGAAAACGCGCCTCCAGCGTGGCGATAATTTCGCCCGCGTTTTTAATACCATCCACTTCTGAAAGGATCGCCGTGGCGCTGTCGTTCAGCTTCGCCATCCCTTCCGGGTAGAGGATCACATGGCAATCCTGCGCGGCTTCCCACTGCAGGCGGTAACCCCGGCGGAAGGCGGGAATGTAGTGTGCCTGAATATGCATTACACCAGTCTCCTTGTGTGCCACACCGCGTCTGCGGTGACGGTGTGATAGGGGGCGCGATCGAGGCTGTAGGCCATCGTCATCGCATCGAGCATGCTCCAGAGGATGTCGAGTTTAAACTGCAGGATATCGAGCATCCGCTGCTGCTTCTCGGCGGTGTCGCACCACTCCAGCGCCAGCGACAAACCGTGCTCGACATCGCGTCGCGCCTGGCCGAGACGGCTGCGGAAGTAGTCATACCCCTGCGGCTCAATCCACGTGTAGTGCTGCGGCCAGCTGTCGAGGCGCGACTGGTGGATCTGCGGCGCGAAGAGCTCGGTCAGCGAGCTGCATGCCGCCTCCTGCCAGCAGGCGCGGCGGGCAAAGTTGACGTAAGCATCGACCGCGAAACGCACACCCGGCAGCACCCGCTCTTCCGAGAGCAGGCTTTCGCGGGTTAACCCCACCGCTTCGCCAAGGCGCAGCCACGCTTCGATGCCGCCCTCGTTTTCCCCTTCGCCATCGTGATCGAGAATGCGTTGCACCCACTGGCGGCGCACTTCCGGATGCGGGCAGTTGGCCATGATCGCCGCATCTTTCAGCGGAATGCTGGTCTGGTAGTAGAAGCGGTTGGCGACCCAGCCCTGGATCTGCTCCCGTGTCGCTTCACCGTTATGCATCGCGATGTGATAAGGGTGATGAATATGATAGTACTGACCCTTCGCCCGTAATGCGGCTTCAAACTCCGCGGGTGTCAGGCATATTGCTTCGCTCATGAAACCTCTTATAGCGCGATAACCATCCCGTCCCAGCTCACTTCAATCCCCTGTTGCTCAAGGCTCTGTCGTTCCGGGGAGGCTTCATTCAGGATCGGGTTGGTATTATTAATATGAATTAAAATCTTGCGACGGGCGGGTAGCGTCGCGAGCAGGGATGCGAGGCCCTGCTCTTCGGCTAACGCCAGGTGACCCATCGCTTTGCCGCTGTGGCCGCCCACGCCGGTGGCGCTCAGCTCATTATCACGCCACAGCGTGCCGTCGATCAGCAGGCAGTCGGCGCGCTGCAACCACGGCATAATCGTCTCATCTGGCTCGCCGAGACCCGGCGCATAAAGCAGGCTCTGCCCGCTATTGCTGTCCTCAATAAACAGCGCCACGTTGTGCCCGGGCAGCGGGCGATCGCGGTAGGGCGAGTAGGGCGGTGCATTGCTCAAAAGCGGAATAGCGGTAAAGTGCAGCTGCGGGCAAACCGCCACCTGGAAGCGCACCAGCGGCTCGACAGGGTGGTGTTGCAGCCCGCCGTTCCAGTGGCTGAGCATCGGGAAGACGGGAAAGCCGGTGCTGAGGTCATCATGCACTTCCGGCGTACACCACACCTGGTGCGGGCACCCTTCGCGCAGGCTGAGCAGCCCCGCGCTGTGATCAATCTGGCTGTCGGTGAGGATAATCGCGCCAATGGCGGTACCGCGCAGCTGTTCGGGTCTGTTCAGCGCAGGCGTGGCGCGTAATTGCTGGCTGATATCGGGCGAGGCGTTGCACAACACCCAGTTTTTGCCATCATCGCTTATCGCAATTGACGATTGCGTACGCGCCGAGGTTTGCATTGTGCCGTTACGCACTCCCGCGCAGTTCGGGCAGTTGCAGTTCCATTGGGGAAAGCCGCCGCCCGCTGCGGAACCTAAAACAGTAATCAGCATCTGTGTAAACCGGTAAGCAAAAAAAGAAAGCCCGCAGCGAGGCGGGCGGGCGCGTTTAGCGGTTGGAAATATAGAGAGTGACTTCCAGACCTAAGCGCAGATCCACAAACGTTGGTTTAGTCCACATAGCGTAACTCCTTGGGATGAGAGGAGGTAACCGGTGTGATTCAGTTACCCCAGGTCATATTCAGAACTCGCAGCCAGTTGCGCCAGGCAAGCTTTTCTGCCAACGACTGGCTGATGCCAGACGACGTCAGCAGGGCCATGAGTCGCGGTAGCCCCGTGACATCGCCCAACTCGTCCGGCAGGTCGATGCCGTCAAAGTCGGAGCCGAATGCTACACGATCCTCACCAAGTTTAGTAAGCAGATAGTCGATGTGTTGGAAAATTTTGTGTAAAGGGGTGTGGGCGTCGCGCTTGCCATCTTCACGCAGGAAGGCGGTGCCGAAGTTTACGCCCACCAGGCCGTCGCTGGCGGCAATCGCCTCCAGCTGAGCATCGGTGAGGTTGCGCGGCTGTGGGCAGAGAGCGTGAGCATTGGAGTGGCTGGCGACCAGCGGCGCAGTGCTGAGGGCGGCGGTGTCCCAGAATGCCCGCTCATTCATATGCGAGAGGTCGATCAAGATTCGCCGTTGGTTGCAGGCGCGAATAAGGCGTTTGCCCGCCTCGCTCAGGCCCGGCCCGGTATCCGGCGAACCGGGAAAGCGGCCGTTTACCCCTTCGCCAAACACATTTGGCAGGTTCCAGAACGGCCCAATACTGCGCACGCCGCGTGCGACCAGCGCATCCAGCGGCTCTAACTCTGCGTTTATGGCATCGGCACCTTCAATATGCAGCACCAGCGCAATCGTGCCATCTTGCAGGCACTGCGCAATCTCCTGCGCGCTGTGGCAGACGCGCATTCTGCCCTCGGATGCGTCGACCATGCGGTAGAAGAGATCGATCTGCTGGTAGGTGATCCGGAGCGGATCGTGCAGCGCCTGCGCTTCAGCGGGCGTGATGCCGCGCATCTCTGCAATATAGCGGGCGGGAGGAACAAAGACGGCGAACAGCCCGCCGGCAAAACCGGCGCGCTGCATACGGGGAAAATCGAGATGGCCACCGTTAAGGCCGCTGAAAACCTGTTCCACAGGCGTGTTTGGCTGCTCCATCCACAGGCGCAGCAGCAGATCGTTATGACCATCAAACACGGGGAGTTGCACCGCCATCTTTCAAACCTTGTGTAAAAGCAAAACTGGCCGCGGGGGCCAGTTTGCGTGGAGCATTAACGCATGGTGACGAACTCTTCCGCCGCCGTCGGGTGGATGGCGACAGTGTTGTCGAAGTCCTTCTTGGTCGCGCCCATCTTCAGCGCCACGGCGAAGCCCTGCAGCATCTCATCCATCCCCGAGCCGATGCCGTGAATACCGACAATCTTCTCATCCGGCCCAACGCAGACCAGCTTCATGCGGCACGGCTGGCGGTGAGAGGTGACGGCGGTATACATCGCGGTGAAAGAAGATTTATAGATCTTCACCTGGTCGTCGCCATACTGCTCGCGCGCCTGCGGTTCGGTTAAGCCAACGGTGCCGATTGGCGGGTGACTAAAGACCACGGTCGGAATATTGCTGTAGTCCAGATGCTCGTCCGGCTTGTTGTTAAACAGGCGCTCGGAGAGGCGGCGGCCAGCGGCGACAGCAACCGGCGTCAGCTCAACCGCGCCGGTGTTATCGCCCACCGCGTAGATACCGGGAACGCTGGTGTTCTGGAACTTATCCACTTCGATATAGCCCTTGTCGTTGGTTTTCACTCCGGTGGCGGCAAGGTTGAAGTTATCGGTTTCCGGTTCGCGGCCAATTGCCCAGATCAGGCAGTCGACGGTTTGCGAACGGCCATCTTCCAGCGTAATTGTCAGGCTACCGTCATCGTTTTTCACAACCGCTGTCGGCACCGCGTGGGTGTGCAGATTCGGGCCTTCTGCCGCCATCACTTCCACCAGCGTCTCGGAGATCATCGGGTCGAAGCTGCGCAGCGGTGCGTGTTTACGCACAAAGAGGTGCGTTTCAGCGCCAAGACCGTTGATCACGCCCGCCAGCTCGACGGCGATATAGCCTGCGCCTACCACTGCAACGCGTTTCGGCAGCGCGGGCAAAGCGAAGAAGCCATCGGAATCAATGCCATACTCCGCGCCGGGAATCGACGGGTGGCTCGGGCGACCGCCGGTGGCGATGAGGATGTGGTCGGCGGTAATCGTTTCGCCGTTCACTTCCACGGTTTTAGCATCGACAAAGCGCGCAAAGCCGCGGATCACATCCACGTTGTTTTTGCCCAGCACGTTGTCATAAGAGGTGTGAATACGGTCAATGTAGGCACTGCGGCTGGCGACCAGTTTGCCCCAGTCGAAGTGGTTCACCGTGGTGTCGAAACCGTAATCCGGGCCGTAAAGATGAATTGCTTCGGCAATCTGTGCCGCATGCCACATCATTTTTTTTGGCACGCAGCCGACGTTAACGCAGGTGCCGCCCAGCTCTTTGGCTTCGATCAGTGCGCATTTTTGACCATACATGGCGGCACGGTTGATTGAGGCGATACCGCCGCTGCCGCCACCGATGGCGAGGTAGTCATAATGTTTGCTCATGGTCGTTTCCTTAATCCTGAACGAAGTCGACAGTCGTGGCGCGATTGTAGCGCGCCGGGCGCAATGCGCCACCGATGGCTGCGATTACTCGGGTACTACCTGGTTTACCAGCGTATGGCCTGTACCGGTTGGCACCAGTTTTTTGTGCAGCCACGGCAGCACGGTGTTCATCTGCGATTCGAGTTTCCACGGTGGGTTGATAACAATCATGCCGGAGGCGGTCATGCCGCGCTGGTCGCTGTCCGGGCGCACGCCCAGCTCGATTTGCAGGATATTGCGAATGCCGGTCGCTTCCAGATCGCGCAGCATGCGTTTGATCTGCTGGCGCATTACAACCGGATACCAGAGGGCGTACACGCCGGTGGCGAAACGTTTATGGCCTTCGCTGATACCGCTCACCACTGCCTGGTAGTCGGTTTTGATCTCATACGGCGGGTCGATCAGGATCAGACCACGGCGCGAGACCGGCGGCAGTTTGGCTTTTAATTGCTGATAGCCATCGGCACGCGCCACGCGAGTGCGTTCATCTTTCTGGAACTCCTGGCGCAGCAGCGGGAAGTCGCTCGGATGGAGCTCGGTCAGCATCAGGCTATCCTGCTCGCGCAGCAGCTGGCGGGCGATCAGCGGTGAACCCGGGTAGTAACGCAGCTGCTCGCCACGGTTAAAGTGACGCACCACATTCATGTAAGGTTCCAGCTCGGCAGGCAGGTCGTCCTGCTGCCAGATGCGCGCAATCCCTTCCATATATTCACCGGTGCGCTCCGCATGCTCGCCGGAGAGCTGATAACGCCCCGCGCCTGCGTGGGTGTCGAGATAGAGAAACGGCTTCTCTTTCTCTTTCAGCGCTTCGATGATCAGGCTCTGAACGGTGTGTTTGAGGACGTCGGCGTGGTTGCCCGCGTGGAAGCTGTGGCGATAACTGAGCATAGCGTTGGAGATTCCAGAAATTAAACGAGATTTCGCACAGTCTATCGCAGATCGCGGCGGATTACCGCTCAACCCTCCGCTTATTGCAGCGATACCCGGCTTAAGCGCACCCTCCGGCATTGAAATCTCCATAAGTTAGCCCCATGCTAATCAAACACCCTTTTCAACAGGACTGCGCATATGACCAACCCCCTTTTGACGCCTTTCGAATTACCGCCGTTTTCTCAAATTCGTCCTGAACACGTTGTCCCTGCGGTAACGAAAGCGCTGGACGACTGCCGAAACGCGGTTGAGAGCGTTGTCGCGCAGGGCGGCCCCTATACATGGGCCAATCTTTGCCAGCCGCTGGCGGAAGTGGATGACCGTCTGGGTCGTCTCTTCTCTCCCGTCAGCCACCTGAATTCCGTGAAAAACAGCCCGGAACTGCGTGAAGCTTACGAACAGACCCTGCCGCTGCTCTCCGAGTACAGCACCTGGGTCGGCCAGCATGAAGGGCTTTATAACGCCTATCGCGATCTGCGCGACGGCGACCACTACGCTGAACTGAGCGTTGCCGAGAAAAAATCGGTCGATAACGCTCTGCGCGACTTCAAACTGTCCGGTATCGGCCTGCCGAAAGAGACGCAGAAACGCTATGGCGAAATCGCCGCGCGCCTCTCCGAGCTGGGCAACCTCTATAGCAACAATGTGCTCGACGCCACCATGGGCTGGAGCAAGCTGGTTACCGACGAATCTGAACTCTCCGGCATGCCGGAGAGCGCCTTAGCCGCGGCGAAAGCGCAGGCAGAAGCCAAAGAGCAAGAGGGCTATCTGTTAACGCTCGATATTCCGAGCTACCTGCCGGTGATGACCTACTGCGACAACCAGGCGCTGCGCGAAGAGATGTATCGCGCGTACAGCACCCGCGCCTCCGATCAGGGGCCGAACGCGGGTAAATGGGATAACAGCCCGGTGATGGCGGAGATCCTCGCCCTGCGTCACGAACTGGCGCAGCTGCTTGGCTTTGAGAGCTATGCGGATAAATCGCTGGCGACCAAAATGGCAGAAAACCCGGCGCAGGTGCTGGAGTTCTTAACCGATCTGGCGAAACGCGCCCGTCCGCAGGGTGAAAAAGAGCTGGCACAGCTGCGCGCTTTTGCGAAAGCGGAGTTTGGCGTTGACGATCTGCAACCGTGGGATATCGCCTACTACAGCGAAAAACAGAAGCAGCACCTCTACAGCATCAGCGATGAGCAACTGCGCCCGTACTTCCCGGAAAACCGCGCCGTTAATGGCCTGTTCGAAGTGGTAAAACGCATTTACGGCATCACCGCTAAAGAGCGTACCGATGTTGATGTCTGGCACCCGGAAGTGCGCTTCTTCGAGCTGTATGACGAAAACAACGCGCTGCGCGGCAGCTTCTACCTCGATCTCTATGCCCGCGAGCACAAACGCGGCGGGGCATGGATGGATGATTGCGTCGGCCAGATGCGCCGCGCCGATGGCACGCTGCAAAAACCGGTCGCCTATCTCACCTGTAACTTTAACCGCCCGGTGAGCGGCAAACCGGCACTCTTTACCCATGATGAAGTGATCACCCTGTTCCATGAGTTTGGTCACGGCCTGCACCATATGCTGACGCGGGTTGAAACCGCAGGCGTGGCGGGCATCAGCGGTGTGCCGTGGGACGCGGTTGAGCTGCCGAGCCAGTTTATGGAGAACTGGTGCTGGGAGCCAGAGGCACTGGCGTTTATCTCCGGTCACTTTGAGACCGGCGAGCCGCTGCCGCAGGAGCTGCTGGATAAAATGCTGGCGGCGAAAAACTACCAGGCGGCGATGTTTATCCTGCGCCAGTTGGAGTTCGGCTTGTTCGACTTCCGTCTGCATGCGGAATTTAACCCGCAAGAGGGGGCGAAAATCCTCGACACGCTGGCCGAGATCAAACGCCAGGTGGCGGTGATGCCTGGGCCGTCGTGGGGCCGTTTCCCGCACGCCTTCAGCCACATCTTCGCTGGCGGTTACGCCGCGGGTTACTACAGCTATCTGTGGGCCGATGTGCTGGCTGCCGATGCTTACTCCCGCTTCGAGGAAGAGGGGATTTTCAACCGCGAAACCGGGCAGTCGTTCCTCGATAACATCCTGACGCGCGGCGGTTCAGAAGAGCCAATGGAGCTGTTCAAACGTTTCCGTGGTCGCGAGCCGCAGATTGACGCGATGCTTGAGCATTATGGTATCGAAGGCTAACACTTGAAGATCTGCTTACTGGATGAAACAGGCACCGGAGACGGTGCCTTATCCGATCTTATCGCCCGCTTTGGGCTGGAGCCGGATGACGACAACCTGATGGCGCTGGTTCGCACCCCGAACCACCTTGAACTGCGCAAACGCGATGAGCCCAAACTCGGCGGTATCTTTGTCGATTTTGTCGCAGGTGCGATGGCGCACCGGCGTAAGTTCGGTGGCGGGCGAGGCGAAGCGGTAGCAAAAGCGGTCGGTATTAAAGGCAGCTATCTGCCGGAGGTGGTGGATGCCACGGCCGGGCTTGGGCGCGACGCCTTTGTACTGGCCTCCGTCGGTTGCCGGGTCCGCATGCTGGAGCGCAACCCGGTGGTTGCCGCTCTGCTGGAGGATGGTTTGCAGCGCGGTTACGCGGATGCGGAAGTCGGCCCGTGGCTGCGCGACCGTTTAACGCTGATTCACGCTTCAAGCCTTTCGGGGCTGGCGGATATTACGCCGCGCCCGCAGGTGGTCTATCTCGATCCGATGTTTCCGCATAAGCAGAAAAGCGCGCTGGTGAAAAAAGAGATGCGGGTCTTTCAGTCGCTGGTTGGCCCGGATCTCGATGCCGATGGCTTACTGGAGCCTGCGCGTCAGTTAGCGATTAAACGCGTGGTGGTAAAACGGCCCGACTACGCGCCGCCGCTGGCCGGTGTTGCCACGCAATCTGCGGTGGTGACTAAAAGCCACCGGTTCGATATCTATCCCGGCGCCGGGGAATGAAAAAGCCCGGTGGCGTTGCGCGCACCGGGCGGTATTCAGGCTATTGACGAAAGGTCAACGAACGATTATTCGTCCTCTTCATCGCGCAGCGGGACAATCAGCATATCCACATGAACGGTGTTAATCAGCTGGCGCGCAGAGGACATCAGTTTGCTCCAGAAGTCCTGATGATGGCCGCACACCACCAAATCCATATCATATTTTTTGATCGCGTCGACTAGCACCTGGCCCAGATCGCCGCTCCCGCTCAGGGTTTCGGTAATCGGATAGCCTGCGTTGGTGGAGAGCTCCGTCAGCGCCTGGTGCGTTTCGTCGGAGATGCGCTTTTGCATATCGCCGAGGTTAACGTCGATAAGGCCGGTGTAGAGATCGGAGTAGTTCACATCGACATGAATCAGAGAGATCTTTGCGTTGTATGGGCGCGCCATAGAGACGGCTTTATCAACCAGCAGCTTGCTTTCAGGGGAGAGATCGACGGCGATAAGGATGTGTTTGTAAGCCATAATGTTACTCCTTCCATAAGTTGTCGATGGCCATCCGGGTGAAACCCTGATGGGGTTGCGCTGCGCTCGCATCCTGCGTTGTACGTGAGCGTTGCGCCCGACTTTTCAGGTCGCATTCAAAATGATTCCTACCTTATAACGCTCTAACAGCACCGTCAATCAACCTGGATCACGATTCACTTACGTAATATTTACAGCGAGATGCAGGGATCTGCGTGCGCTTGTGGCAAAAAAAGAGCGCTATCTCCTACACTATTAAGAAACCGTACGGAAGAGAGAGACGGTGTCCCGAAGTTGGCCTGATTCTTTGCGCGAGGTCAACTACGGAACATCGCCTTCGTTGTGGTCCGTCCGGAGCCTTGGTTACACTCTTTGTTGTCTACCTTAGTGGGGTTTTCAGGAGCGCGAGCGCTGGAGTGAAACTCAGGGGCTCTCGCCGGGGAGGGGATATGGTGATCAGCACTGTTGCGCTGTTTTGGGCTTTGTGTGTGGTGTGTGTGGTGAACATGGCGCGTTATTACTCATCGCTGCGCGCCCTGTTGGTGGTCCTTCGCGGATGCGATCCCTTGCTGTATCAATATGTCGATGGCGGCGGTTTCTTTACCGCCCACGGTCAGCCGGGCAAGCAGATGCGGCTGGTGTGGTACATCTACGCTCAACGCTACCGCGATCACCATGACGATGAGTTTATCCGCCGCTGCGAGCGGGTGCGTCACCTGTTTATTTTAACCAGTTCGCTGTGCGGGCTGGTGGTGCTGAGCCTGATTGGACTGATGATTTGGCACTGAGCGCTGTTTCTGCCTGATGGCGCTACGCTTATCAGGCCTACGGATGAGCGGGCTGTGCTTTCGGCGTAGGCCGGATAAGGCACGAGCCGCCATCCGGCAATGTGCACGGTTTCAACAACTGCCTGATGGCGCTGCGCTTATCAGGCCTACGGGTGACCGGGCTGGGCTTTTGGCGTAGGCCGGATAAGGCACGAGCCGCCATCCGGCAATGCGCATGGTTTCAACAACTGCCTGATGGCGCTGCGCTTATCAGGCCTACGGATGAGCGGGCTGTGCTTTTGGCGTAGGCCGGATAAGGCACGAGCCGCTATTCGGCAATGCGCATGGTTTCAACAACTGCCTGATGGCGCTGCGCTTATCAGGCCTACGGGTGATCGGGCTGGGCTTTTGGCGTAGGCCGGATAAGGCACGAGCCGCTATTCGGCAATGCGCATGGTTTCAACAACTGCCTGATGGCGCTGCGCTTATCAGGCCTACGGATGAGCGGGCTGGGCTTTTGGCGTAGGCCGGATAAGGCGTCAGCCGCCATCCGGCAATGCGCACGGTTCCGGCAATAAAAAAACGGGTCAGTTTCCTGACCCGTTTTTTTCGTCTCTGAGGCTTACATTAAATCAGCTTCAGCGCAATCCAGTACAGACCGCCGGAGAGAATAATCGACGCCGGCAGCGTGAAGATCCAGGCCATCAGAATGTTGGTCACGGTTTTACGCTGCAAACCGCCGCCGTCAACAATCATCGTACCGGCTACGGACGAAGAGAGCACGTGGGTGGTTGAGACCGGCATACCGGTATAGCTTGCCAGACCAATCGACACCGCTGCGGTCATCTGCGCGGACATCCCCTGAGCGTAGGTCATGCCTTTCTTACCGATCTTCTCGCCGATGGTGGTGGCAACACGACGCCAGCCAATCATCGTCCCCAGACCCAGCGCCAGCGCGACTGCCATGATGATCCAGATTGGCGCGTACTCAATGGTGCTAAGCATATCGCCTTTCAGTTTCTTCAGCAGGCGCTGATCGTCGGCGCTGATTTCCGGCTGCTTCGCCACTTTATCCGTGATATCGGAGAGGCAGAGCATAATCCGGCGCAGCTGCCCGCGCTGTTCCAGCGGGATCTGGTCGTAGTTCTCAATCCCGGTAAGCATCGCTTTCGCCCGGTCCAGCGCACCGATAGCGCGCCCTGGATGGCAGTGGAACTCACCAGGTTTAGTGGCCACTTCTTCCGGCGTCGGGATCAGCGGATCCACACCCGTCGCTTTTTGCAGCAGCGCCGGATGTTGCTGGAAGTAGGTTTCCACGTTATTAACAGCATCCCGCGTACGGGTGATGTCGTAACCGGAGGCGTTCATATTGACCACGAAGCCCGCCGGCGCGACGCCAATCAGCACCAGCATAATCAGACCGATACCTTTCTGACCGTCATTTGCGCCGTGAGAGAAGCTAACGCCGATAGCAGAGAGAATCAGTGCGATACGCGTCCAGAACGGCGGCTTTTTCTTGCCATCGATCTTCTCACGTTCCGCAGGCGTCATATGGATGCGCGCACGTTTCTTGGTGCTGCTCCAGTAGCGGCGCAGCAGGAACACCAGCCCGCCGGCAAATACCAGGCCGACGATCGGTGAAACGATCAGCGAACCAAAGATATTCAGCACCTTCGGGATGTTCAGCGCGTCGACCACCGAGGTGCCGGTCATTAGAGCATTGGTTAAACCAATACCGATAATTGCGCCAATCAGGGTGTGAGAGCTGGAAGCAGGCAGGCCCAGATACCAGGTGCCGAGGTTCCAGATAATGGCAGCCAGCAGCATGGAAAAGACCATCGCCAGGCCGTGTGCGGAGCTAACATTCAGCAACAGGTCGGTTGGCAACATATGCACAATGGCATACGCAACGCTTAACCCGCCCAGCAAAACGCCGAAGAAGTTAAACACTGCCGCCATCACAACCGCCAGCTGAGAACGCATAGCGCGTGTATAAATCACGGTTGCAACGGCATTCGCTGTGTCATGGAAGCCGTTAATGGCCTCGTAAAACAGAACAAAAACCAGTGCAAGCACGAGGAGTAGCCCGGTGTGGAGATCCAGGCCGGCAAACAAATGTACCATAGGTCGTTAAGCCATTTTGGGGACACGAACGCCGCGCATTATCAGGGACATTGGCGGTATGGGCAAAGTGAAATATCGACTTTTTTTGACATCATCGCTTACATTCCGCTGAATTTTTAAAATTATCTTATAAATTTCAATGGCATGTTTCTTTTCTCACCACACTGCGCTGGTGTGACCAGCCTGAACTCTTTACAATTCGCGACCAGGTAAGAGAGAGGGTGAAAATGTGGAAAGCTTTGATGCCATTATAGTCGGTGCTGGCGCGGCGGGAATGTTTTGTGCGGCGCTGGCGGGGCAAGCGGGCCGGCGCGTGCTGCTGCTGGATAACGGCAAAAAGCCGGGTCGTAAGATCCTGATGTCCGGCGGCGGGCGCTGCAACTTCACTAATCTTTATGTCGAACCGGCGGCTTACTTAAGCCAGAACCCCCATTTTTGTAAATCTGCCCTCGCGCGCTACACCCAGTGGGATTTTATCGATCTGGTGGGTAAACACGGCATCGCCTGGCATGAAAAGACGCTCGGCCAGCTCTTTTGCGACGACTCGGCGCAGCAGATTGTCGATCTGCTGGTGGCGGAGTGCGAGAAGGGCAGTGTCACCCAGCGCCTGCGCACGGAGATCCTCTCTGTCGAGCGTGATGACAACGGCTACACCTTACAACTGAACGGCGGCACGGTGCAGGCGGCGAAACTGGTTATCGCCTCCGGCGGGCTGTCGATGCCGGGGCTGGGCGCTTCGCCTTTCGGCTACAAAATCGCCGAGCAGTTTGGCCTGAAGGTGCTGCCGACTCGCGCCGGTCTGGTGCCCTTTACCCTGCACAAACCTTTACTCGAGCAGGTGCAAACCCTCTCCGGCGTCTCTGTACCCTCTGTTATCACCGCTGAAAACGGGACGGTATTTCGCGAAAACCTGCTCTTTACCCATCGCGGCCTGTCGGGGCCTGCGGTGCTGCAAATCTCCAGCTACTGGCTACCGGGGGAGTTTGTCACCATTAACTTAGTGCCGAAGTGCGACCTGGCGGAGTTTCTCAATCAGCAGCGCGATGCGCACCCCAATCAGAGCCTGAAAAACACCCTCGGCATGCAGTTGCCAAAACGGCTGGTGGAGTGTTTACAGCAGCTCGGGCAGATCCCCGATGTGACGCTGAAGCAGCTCAATAGCCGTCACCAGGAGAAGCTGGTCGAGACATTAACCGCATGGCGCGTCCAGCCTAACGGCACCGAAGGTTACCGCACTGCAGAGGTGACGCTCGGCGGCGTGGATACCCATGAGCTCTCGTCGCGCACGATGGAGGCGCGAAATGTTCCGGGGCTCTACTTTATTGGCGAAGTGATGGATGTGACCGGCTGGCTGGGGGGGTACAACTTCCAGTGGGCATGGTCCAGCGCCTGGGCCTGCGCACAGGCACTGGCGGAGTAAGAGGTATAAGCGTCTTCGAACGCGCCCGCTTTATCGCAAGCGATGTTCATTCTTCAGGCCATAAATTGCGAGAGTCCTCGCGAAACCGCGACGTGAGTATTTGACTCTGCGGCTTCACACTCACACAATCCTTTTCACTTAAAGCAAATTACGCTGAAGGCCATTGATTTAAGCGTCTTTATTTTTGCGAGAGTGTTATTAACTCGCTAAAAACAGACGCTTTTTTTGGTAGGTTTGCTATGGATTAGGATAATTCCTGGCACTTGTTTCGCCGAAAAATCAGACAATAGAGGCCTTTTCACTTGCAGAAAGGGTGCGGTAGCTATCTATCAAGCCCGCCACGTTAAACCGATGAACGCGCCTGGAGTGGCGCGTTTTATGTCAGGATCCGCTTTATGAGCAATCGCATCACTGTTCAGTTACCTGCCGAGGGGCTGCTCTTCTGGAAAATTTCTGGTCGTGAAGCCCTGTCCGAAGCATTCTCCTTTACCCTGCAATTGCTCGGTACTGACGCGCGCATGGATCGCAGCCAGCTGCTCGGTAAACCGGTCACCGTCACCCTGCCAACCCAGGGCTTGTCCGGCAGCCGCTACCTTAACGGTAAAATCACCCGCGTCGCCGTAAGCGCCGTCGAGCTGAGCGGTACGCGTTATGCCGTTTACCAACTTACCGTAGAGCCGGATCTCTGGCCGATGAAGCGCGACCGCAACCTGCGTATTTTCCAGGGGCAGACGGTGCCGCAAATCGTGAAAACTCTGCTGGGCGAATACCAGGTCAATATTGAAGATAAGCTGACCGGCAGCTACCGCACGTGGGAGTACTGCGTGCAGTACCAGGAGAGCAGCTTCGATTTCATCAGCCGTCTGATGGAGCTGGAAGGCATCGCCTACCATTTCAAGCATGAAGCGGACAAACACACGCTGGTGCTGACCGACGCGGCCACCCAACATCAGCCCTTTAGCGGCTATGAGTTTATTCCCTATCACCAGACGCCATCGGGCGGCAGTACCGATGAAGAGGGGATCAGCCAGTGGGCGCTGGAAGATAGCGTGACGCCAGGGATTTACAGTCTGGATGATTACGATTTCCGCAAACCGAACGCGTGGCTTTTCCAGGCGCGGCAAAACCCGAACTCTCCTTCCCCTGGCGCGATTGATGTTTATGACTGGCCGGGTCGCTTTGTCGAGCATGGGCATGGCGAATTCTACGCCCGCATTCGCCAGGAGCGCTGGCAGGTTGAGCATCAACAAATCGAAGGCACCGCCACGGCAATCGGTATTGTGCCGGGCTGCACGTTCCAGCTCACCAACGCCGCATTCTTTAATGACAATGGCGAATATCTTGTCACCGCCGCGCACTACAACTTTGAAGAGAACCGCTATGCCAGCGGTGCCGACAGCCAGACGGTGCACCGCATCGACTTCAGCGTTATTCCCTCCTCGGTGGTGTTTCGCCCGCCGCAGCACACCCCCTGGCCGCGCACTTACGGCCCGCAGACCGCGCGCGTCGTGGGTCCGCAGGGTGAGAGCATCTGGACGGATAAATATGGCCGCATAAAAGTGAAGTTCCACTGGGATCGGCTGGCGAAGGGCGATGACACCAGCTCCTGCTGGGTGCGCGTCTCCAGCGCCTGGGCCGGTCAGGGCTATGGTGGTGTGCAGATCCCGCGCGTCGGTGACGAAGTGGTCATCGATTTTATCAACGGCGATCCGGATCGTCCGATTGTTACCGGCCGCGTTTACAACGAAGCGAGCATGCCGCCCTGGGCGCTGCCTGCCGCCGCAACGCAGATGGGCTTCCTCAGCCGCTCGAAAGATGGCTCGGTGGATAACGCCAACGCCCTGCGCTTTGAAGATAAAGCGGGCGAAGAGCAGGTGTGGATCCAGGCCGAGCGTAACCTTGATACCCATGTGAAAAACGATGAGACGCGCAGCGTTGGCGGCTCACAGACCGTCAACATCACGCGCGATCACACCGGTAAAGTGGCGGGAACCCACTTCCAGGCGACACAGCTTTCCCACGACGAGGTGATCGGCGGTGGGTTTACACAGAAAGTGCAGGGCCCTCTGGTGCAGGCCTCTGACACCGCCATTCAGCTTGTTTCTGGTAAATCGGTGCTGACTTTAGGTGCTAACGGTACGGTTACGCTGCAGTGTGAGAATTTCAAAATCGATGCGCAGGGGAACGGTCAGATTAATACCGGCGGGCTGCTGGATTTGAACTTATCGAAGCCACAACCGCAGGGTGAAGTTGCCCCTACCATTTCGCAGATCCAGGACGCGGTAAAACAAGCATTTAATCAAGGGAAAGATAAATAATGGCGACCGCACAGTTTCTTATTTCGGAAGGCATCCTCAACCTGCCGGAAGCATGCCAGGATCGCAGCATTAACGTGCTGCGCTTTAATGAGAGCAACGCGACGCTGGTGATCACCCGTGCGTGGGACATCAAGCCAGGCGAGGAAGAGGCGTTTATCAGCCAACAGCTGGCGAAAGTGAAGCGCAGCATGAAGAAAGTCGTAATGGGCGAAGTGGGAGATAGCCAGGTGGCGAACCAGCCTGCCCGTGAAGTTTCACTACGCTTTGAAAATCAGGGCGTGCTGGTGCATGAGAAGCTGGCTATCACCCGCGTGGAGGATCATCTTCTGGTGCTGACGTTCAGCCGCACTGCGCCGTTTGACGCGCCTGCTGATGCTTTCTGGGCATCGATCAAATCGGGCTTACAGTTAGGGGCGTAACGATGACGGATTACATCGCGGCCCGTATTGATGACCCACTGATTCACAGTTCAGCGCTGGCGGATTTTGTCGGCGCTGTTGTGGAAGGGGCGATTATTGCCGGGATCCTCTTTTCAGGTGTCGGTGCAATAGTGGGCGGTGTGGTGATTGCTGCATTGGTTTTCAGTGGCGAGCTGGAAAAAATTGGCGACGCTGCCGGGAAACTGGTCGACAGCCTGATAGACCCCGGGCCCCCCGACGCGCATATCGTTACCGGCTCTGAGAACGTACACATCAAGGGCAAAAAAGCCGCACGTGCCGCCGGAACCGTGGACCGTGATTATCTTCTCGCGCCTCCTGCTCCTGAAGAGAGCATCGACTGGGCGGCTGTTGGCGTGCTGGCGCTGGCCACTGCGGCTGAAGCGGCAAAACTCATCGTGACGCCCGGCGGCATGACAATAGCGCTTGCCGAACGCGCCAAAAATCTCACCCTTGATGACATGAAAAAGTGGGGCTCGAACCTGTGGGAATCGCTTTCGCAACCGCTGGTTGAAAGCGCCGATCCCCATGCGACCCCGATGCCACTCGATACCGTTGACTGCAAAAAAGGCCATGCGGTCACCAGCAGTAACTTTATCGCCCAGGGCTCCAAAAGCGTCCTAATCAATAATCAGCCTGCAGCGCGCAATGGTGAGAAAAGCACCTGCGAAGCGGAGATCAAAGTCAACGAAGATCCGCGGGTTCGCATCGGTGGTGACACCATCACCGTTCGCGATATCCGCAGTGGCAAAAACCAGCTGGCCTACTTGCTGGGTGCCATTGTCGGCTCGCTGGGGGTCGCTGAACTGCCCAATCTGGCAAGAATGCTCTGCCGACGCATGCTAACCCGCAGCGTGCTGAAAAATATCGTCTGTGCTTTTGGCAGCGCGGTAGTTTCAGATGTGGTTTCTTCCGTTCTTATCTCCGCGGCGAGCACCGCGTTTCCGGTCAATATCGCCAGCGGCGCCAAGATCCTCGCCAAAGAGGAAGATCTCGACTTTGTCCTGCCGGATCGTATGCCGCTCTACTGGCAGCGTATCTACAACAGCCGCAACCGCGCCTCCGGCATGTTCGGTCCTGGCTGGATGATGCCGTTTGAGACGCGTCTTTACCGTCTGGCGGACAATCAGCTGGTTTTCAAAGATATGAGCGGGCGCGAGCTGGGGCTCGGCGAAGTGCTCAGCGGCGATATGATCTCCTATCCGGACGAGGGGCTGAGGCTCTTCTCCAGCCCGAACGGTGCGATTGCGATCCAGACCGGCGAAGACGGTCATCAGGTCTATGAACCGGATCCCACCCGCCCGGGCGAGTGGCGCATGCACCGCATGTATGACCGCCATGAAAATGCCCACTACTTCAGCTGGAACGAACAAGGCCAGCTGGCGCGTATCTCCAGTGACAACGAAGCCCTGGATGTCGAGCTTGAGTACGACGCCCATAGCGGGCGCTTACGCGCGGTTTACCAGATTGTTGATGGCGGACGTCAGCTGCTGGTGAGCTATCGCTACAACGACCAGGCGCAGCTGATAGCGGTCATTGATGCCGATGATGTGGTAAGCCGCCAGTTTGGCTGGGATCGCGCCAGCGATATGCTGGCCTGGCACGGCTTCTCTACCGGCCTGAAAGTGCATTATCAGTGGCAGCCGACCGCAGATGCAGAACACTGGCGCGTGAAGGCGTACCAGGTTCACGACGAGCAGGGCACGGTGCTGGAAAACTGGCGTATCGACGCCGATGAGAGCAAACGCTACGCCCGCGTCAGCAACGATGAAGGCGTTGTCAGCGAACACTACTGGGATGAGATCTACCGCATCACCGCGTACACCGATGTGCACGGCGGTAAGTGGCAGTTCAACTGGGCAGGACAGTCCGAACAGCTGCTGTCAGCCGTTCAGCCCGACGGCGGGCGCTGGGAGTATGCCTGGGACGATCGCGGCAATATGACGCTGGAGCGCGATCCGCTCGAACGCGCAACGCTGAAAACCTGGCATCCGCTGTATGACTTCCCGTTAAAAGAGGTGCTGCCGGACGGCGGCGTCTGGCAGTACGAATACAGCCTGGCCGGCGATGTGGTGGCGCTGGCCGATCCGGAAGGGGGCGTGACGCGCTTTGAGTGGAACGATCAGGGCGACTTAATCCGCCGCATTGATG
Source organism: Kosakonia sp. SMBL-WEM22 (assembly GCF_014490785.1). Classification (NCBI taxonomy): domain Bacteria; kingdom Pseudomonadati; phylum Pseudomonadota; class Gammaproteobacteria; order Enterobacterales; family Enterobacteriaceae; genus Kosakonia; species Kosakonia sp. SMBL-WEM22. Next base: position 273,812 of record NZ_CP051488.1, read on the forward strand.
CGCTGGAGAATAGCCACCGCTTCTGGTGGGATGCGCTGGGCCAGCTGATCCGCGAGGAGGACTGCTCCGGTAACCAGAGCCAGAATCAGTATGATGGTGCCGGGCGTCTTATCCGCAGCACAGACCCGCTCGGCAATACGGACCGCTACGTCTGGAGCCCCGCCGGTCGCCTGCAGACCTATATTCGTGCCGACGGGCGCGAGACGCAGTTCAGCTACACAAAATCCGGCCTGCTCTGCGGACAGAGCGTCGATGGCGTCAGTACGCGCAGGGTGAAACTCAATGCGCGCGGCCAGGTAACGGAAGCCACCGACCCGGCAGGGCATGTGACCCGTTTTCGCTTCAACCGGGCGGGCCGTCTGGTGACGTTGACCAACGCCAACAACCAGGAGTGGCGTTTCGGCTACACCCCGACCGGGCTGCTGACCTGTCAGCAGGATTATGCCGGGCGTCAGACGGAGTATCACTACAACGCCGCGCAACAGGTGGCTTCGCTTGTTCGCCACCCGGAGCGCGGCAGCGACCTGCCGGCGCAGGTGCTGAATTATGAATATGACGCCCTCGGGCGCATGACGGCGCGGGAAACCCCGGAGCACCGCACCGAGTATCGTTACAGCGCGCTGACCATCGAAATCCGCCGTTATGCCTACACCGAGTGGCGTCAGGCCGCGGTGGAGATGCGCGAGCCGGTGCACACCGACGTCATCAGCCTCGCGCGTAATAAGCTTGGCGACCTGATACGCGAAGAGAACCATTCCGGCGTTTATCAGCATGAATACGATGCCCTGAGCAACCTCAGCGCCACCACCTTCCCGGACGGGAGGGTGCTGAAATTCTTGCGTTACGGCACCGGGCACCTGCTGGAGATGCAGCTCTCCCTGAGCGGAAAAACGCTGCCGGTCACCGGCTACCAGCGTGACCGCCTGCACCGGGAGACGCACCGCACGATGGGCGCGCTGGAGCTGGAGACGCACTACGACATGGCCGGGCGCATCACGCACCGGCGCTGCACGGACAACCTGCGCGACCGTCTGGTCTCCGAGCGCCGCTACCAGTGGGACCGTGCGGACCAGATAATCCGCCGCATGTACACCGACGGCGCCCCCTCCACCCCTGCTGAGAAGTACCGCCAGTCCCTGTGGGGCTACGACGCGGCCGGGCGCATGACGCAGAGCCTGCAGCCGGAAGGGGAAGAGCGTTTCTGGTATGACGCCGCGGACAACCGCACCACGCCGGCGCTGCAGCCGGTGTGGAACAACCTGCTGAAACGCCTGGACGGCGTCAGCCGGGAATACGACGGTTTCGGGCGCATGACCGTGCGCCACGACACGCACCGGAGAGTGACGCAGCGTTTCAGCTACGACGATGAGCACCGCATCAGCCAGGTCACTATCGACGGCGACGCGGAGTTCACAAAAGCCGAATACCGCTATGACGCGCTGGGCCGACGCACGGAGAAACAGGTGTGGCGACGCCATGCCCGGAAACCGGAACGTATGCAGTACGCCTGGTCCGGCCTGCAGATGGTGGGCGAAACCAGCGACAGCCACCCGGACGCGGCGGTGCAGTATATCTACACCGAAAACAGCTATGAGCCGCTGGCGCGCGTCGACAGCCACGGTGAGCACGCTGATATCTTCTGGTATCACACGGAACTGAACGGCCTGCCGGACAGCGTGACCGACAGCAACGGCGACACCGTCTGGCGCGGCGCATCAAGCGCCTGGGGCCGCAGCCTGCGAGAAAGCACACCGGTCGAGTGGGACACCCCGCAGAACCTGCGCTTCCAGGGCCAGTACCTGGACCGCGAAACCGGCCTGCACTACAACACCTTCCGCTACTACGACCCGGCGGGCGGGTGTTACACGCAGATGGACCCGATTGGTCTGCTGGGCGGGCTGAATACCTATACCTATGTGGATGATCCACTGGGGTGGGTGGATCCGTTGGGGTTAAGCTTCTGTAATATATCCAGAGGTAATAATCCCTATCAAAGTAGGATCGATCCCCATTTTACAGGAAGACCCGATCCAGCGTTCTCGATAGATACTCGTACATTTAATAGCGGTATTCCAACTTCAAAAGGTGGCATCCGAAATAATCAAGAGTTTTGGCAGCAATGGATTGATTTACAACCAGACTCATTAAGTAAAAACAATCTTTATAGAATACAAGAGCTAGGGTTATCACCAAAAATAGATGACACGTGGATTAACGCTTTTCCAGAGCATATAAATTATAAAGGTGATACAATTATTCATCACCATGTTGATTTTGGCCCATATGCTATACCTGTGCCGGGCCAAACACATGTAGGTAGTGGCGGCATTTGGCATACAAAATGATAGGAGGTGTAATGTTATTAACTATTAAAGAAATTGAGGTTGAGTTATATAATAAATTCTCTCCTTTTCAAGGTGAAATGGATGATTTAATTTTGAGGAAAAGAGACACTCCCGTAAACAACTTGGAAAAACTTGAAAGTCACCTTCATGTGAAATTAAAAGGTAGTTTTTTATCTTTTATCATGGAATACAATTTAGATAATTTCTCTCTTGGGAATATATCATTTGGAACAGGGGGTGATTATCTTGAGAAATTAATTTATTTAAATGAAGGAGATGGTTTTAATAATTGGTGGGAAGGGAGTTTACGGCCAAAATCAATCATTGTTATTGCTTTGTCAGACCCATATACTATTCTCTTGAATACAGTTACAGGAATGATATATGCAATCACCAGTGAACCTAGTGTAAATGATGATCGACCAGTCGCAGACGATTTTGAATTATTTATTAGAGTGGTGGGTTCTTTATTTTTAAAGGAAATTTCCGCGCAGGATGCGATTAAGTTCACAGGTGCAACCAATCAAGATTTTTGGAACAACATATAATAAAACTGACGTCCTTCTTAGTTAGAAGTGGTTTATGCAACCATTTCTAACTAATTTAATGTGTTATTAGTAATGTTATTTTAAATTCCACTGCAACAAAGTCTATGTCGAATTTTTATTTCGACATTGCATCGCATTAGAAATTTTTATTTTTTTTGTTTTTGCAATTTTATCTTAAAGTAATAACGTATCTTCATTTTTGTAAATGATGGTAAGTCGCTTCAAAAGGCGGTTTTATAAAGAATGACAAACACCCTTAAGACCCTTGGTTAATATAAGTGAAGTTGTTTGGTTGCTTGAGTAAAATAAATCAACCAGTGCGAGTAATTATTTAAATCACATTACGAGTAAAACTTTATCTGCTATATTAATGTTAGTGTAAACAAAATCTCGTTAAGTAAAAATACTTTTTTCTTAAGCTCGGGTTTGAATATGTGGATACACATGGTGAAGTAATCTGTAAAAAACGTTTGGACCAAAAATTTTAGTAAATGAGGTTGGGAGTGAATACAAGTTATGTATTTGAACCGATAGATTTTATTTTTACAAATTCTTTTTTTAAAGGTTTATCTGCAGAAGATGTTAAAAGTTATGTAATTACAGATTCTTTGAGTGACGCCTATGAATTTGCTTTTGAGCAGAATCTATCCTCACCATATAAAGTCTGGAAGGATGTTATTGAAAATTATAGAAAAGATTTAAGGGTTCATGATAATTTTGATGATGCGGAAGAGGTTGTTAATGAATATTTAGCAAACCTACAAACCCAACATGCTGGTATTTTATTGGAATACAGGAAGAAAAAAGTAAAAAAAATCAACACCGATTATGATGATTTTTTATTTTCTGATGCTCGCGAAGATGCTTTTTTTGTTCTCTCCACAGTGGCAATAAATAGATTCTTAGATAATCCTCTACGCAATAGTCTTCTTGAGGAAATATTTGATTGCTATAAAAAAGGCGGCTGGCCTTGTGGTCTCAAAGGCCATGACCTAATCGTATTTGATCCCAGTGCTTTAAAGAAATAAGTATTCTAACAGCCCCGTCGGACCCTGCCATTCTGCATTCGTACCGACGGGCGCGAAACACGGTTTGCCTACACTGAGTGGCGTCAGGCCGCGGTGGAGATGCGCGAGCCGGCGCACAGCGAAGCCATCATTTTGGCACGTAACAAGCTTGGCGACCTGGTCCGCGAGGAGAACCATTCCGGCGTTTATCAGCATGAATATGATGCCTTAAGCAACCTCAGCGCCACCACCTTCCCGGACGGGCGGGAACTGAAGTTCCTGCGCTACGGCACCGGGCACCTGCTGGAGATGCAGCTCTCCCTGAGCGGAAAAACGCTGCCGGTCACCGGCTACCAGCGTGACCGCCTGCACCGGGAGACGCACCGCACGATGGGCGCGCTGGAGCTGGAGACGCACTACGACATGGCCGGGCGCATCACGCACCGGCGCTGCACGGACAACCTGCGCGACCGTCTGGTCTCCGAGCGCCGCTACCAGTGGGACCGTGCGGACCAGATAATCCGCCGCATGTACACCGACGGCGCCCCCTCCACCCCTGCTGAGAAGTACCGCCAGTCCCTGTGGGGCTACGACGCGGCCGGGCGCATGACGCAGAGCCTGCAGCCGGAAGGGGAAGAGCGTTTCTGGTATGACGCCGCGGACAACCGCACCACGCCGGCGCTGCAGCCGGTGTGGAACAACCTGCTGAAACGCCTGGACGGCGTCAGCCGGGAATACGACGGTTTCGGGCGCATGACCGTGCGCCACGACACGCACCGGAGAGTGACGCAGCGTTTCAGCTACGACGATGAGCACCGCATCAGCCAGGTCACTATCGACGGCGACGCGGAGTTCACAAAAGCCGAATACCGCTATGACGCGCTGGGCCGACGCACGGAGAAACAGGTGTGGCGACGCCATGCCCGGAAACCGGAACGTATGCAGTACGCCTGGTCCGGCCTGCAGATGGTGGGCGAAACCCGCGACAGCCATCCGGACGCGGCGGTGCAGTATATCTACACCGAAAACAGCTATGAACCGCTGGCGCGCGTCGACAGCCATGGTGAGCACGCGGACATCTTCTGGTATCACACTGAACTCAACGGCCTGCCGGACAGCGTGACCGACAGCAACGGCGACACCGTCTGGCGCGGCGCTTCCACCGCCTGGGGCCGCAGCCTGCGGGAAAGCACACCGGTAACCTGGGACACTCCGCAGAACCTGCGCTTCCAGGGCCAGTACCTGGACCGCGAAACGGGCCTGCATTACAACACCTTCCGCTACTACGACCCGGCGGGCGGGTGTTACACCCAGATGGACCCAATTGGTTTACTGGGCGGGCTGAACACCTATACCTATGTGGTTGATCCGCTGGGTTGGGTGGATCCGTTGGGGTTAACGAGTTGTCGTCTGAAATATATGGGTCGAACACCTGGAAAAAATAGTCGTACAGGGAAACTCGTAATTGAGCGAATGCGCAGCGAGGGTCGCATTCGTGGTACAGGGCCTCGCATGCAGTTTAAGAGTTCGACAGATGGTAAATGGTATAGTGTCCGTGATGCTGATATGGCGCATTTAACAGATGCAGTCAAACATTGGAATCAGAAGGGAGGATACTATGGGGCTAAATCCAAAGATGTCAGAAAATGGATGCTGGATCCTGATAATTATGAATTAGAGTATTACGGACATAACCGTTCTCAAGGAGCCCTTTTGACCGATAGATATAAAGACATTGAGGAATTTATTGGGCCAGCTGAGAAATCGAGATATTTTAACTGACTAGGATGAAAGCTAATGAAAGAATTATCTAAAGTTAATGAAAAGCTGGAAGGTGAAATTGTTTTTGTCATTGAGAATGGCAACGCAAAACATGATGTTAATAAATTAGATGAGGCGCTGCTATTATATCTCAAAGCTTGGTCCTTGATTCCAGAACCAAAGATAGAATGGGAAATTTCAAATTGGGTAGCATCCTGCTTGTATAGTATATATTTTGATTTGGAAAATTTCACAACATCGAAAGAATGGGGGGAAGTCTCTCTAAAAACGCGTAGTTCAGAAATTGACACATCTCCATTGATCGATCTTGGGATGGTTTGTTATGAACTTGGTCAATACGATGAAGCTATAAAGTATTTTGATGAAGCATATAGCTATGGGAAAAAAAGAGCGTTCCAGGATCGACCTCAGAAATATTTAGACTACTATCTTAAAAATAGAATATAACAATAATTATATGTAGAAGTTTTTTTCTTGCGGTGCGTGTAGTTCCATTATTATGGACGAGGCGTGAAACAATGCACTGAAATGGCGATCTCGTTGAAGTCGCGCTTCCAGAGTCATTATCTGAACAAGGAAATGACTCTGTACTTCACTCCTTCCGCTACTACGACCCGGCGGGCGGGTGTTACACGCAGATGGACCCGATTGGTTTACTGGGCGGGCTGAACACCTATACCTATGTGGTTAATCCGCTGGGGTTAGTTGGTTGTTCTACTACTCTTGGTAAAAATATGATGGAGGGGATGGGGTTGCCACGTTCAACCTCGTGGAAAGGATACCAGGCTCACCATATCATTCCTAAAGAATTGGCTAATCACCCTGCGCTTAAGAGAATCAATTATTATATTGATGACAACGTAAACGGAATCTTTTTAAGGAAAAAAGATTCACAGATAAGTGCTATGGCCCGGCATCAAGTAAACCATGATGGCTATACTAAAGCAATTAAGTCTGCATTAGATAGGATTGACTTAAGTCAGTCTAAAAGCAATTTCAACATAGAGTGCTGAAATACAGGATATTGCACGTACCGGTTTGAAAAATGGTTACCTGCTTAGGCCGTTAGATATGGATACAGCTGGTGGGGCAATAGGTAATTCTAAAGTTAACGACGTATGGGCCAAAATTTTCAGTAAAGGAGGAGGGGGGTGAATACAAGCTATGTGTTTGAATCGCTAGGTTTTATTTTTACAAATTCTTTTTTTAAAGGTTTATCTGCAAAAGATGTTAAAAGTTATGTAATTACAGATTCTTTGAGTGACGCGTATGAATTTGCTTTTGAGCAAAATCTATCCTCACCATATAAAGTCTGGAAGGATGCTATTGAAAATAATAGAAAAGATTTAAGGGTTCATGATAAGTTTGATGATGCTGAAGAGGTTGTTAATGAATATTTAGCAAACTTACAAATCAAACATGCTGGTATTTTATTGGAATACAGGAAGAGGAAAGTAAAAAAACTCAACACTGATTATGATGATTTTTTATTTTCTGATGCTCGCGAAGATGCTTTTTTTGTTCTCTCTGCAGTGGCAATAAATAGATTCTTAGATAATCCTCTACTCAATAGCCTTCTTGAGGAAATATTTGATTGCTATAAAAAAGGCGGCTGGCCTTGTGGTCTCAAAGGCCATGATCTGATCGTATTTGATCCCAGTGCTTTAAAGAAATAAGTGTTCTAACAGCCCCGTCGGCCCCCGCTATTTTGCATTCGTACCGACGGGGGCGAAACACGGTTTGCCTACACCGAGTGGCGCCATGCTACGGTGGAGATGCGCGAGCCGGCGCACACCGACGTCATTATCCTTGCGCGCAACAAGCTTGGCGACCTGGTCCGCGAAGAGAACCACTCCGGCATCTATCAGCATGAATACGATGCCTTAAGCAACCTCAGTGCCACCACCTTCCCGGACGGGCGGGAGCTGAAGTTCCTGCGCTACGGCACCGGGCACCTGCTGGAGATGCAGCTCTCCCTGAGCGGCAAAACGCTGCCGGTTACCGGCTACCAGCGTGACCGCCTGCACCGGGAGACGCACCGCACGATGGGTCCGCTGGAGCTGGAGACGCACTACGACATGGCGGGGCGCATCACGCACCGGCGCTGCACGGACAACCTGCGCGACCGTCTGGTCTCGGAGCGCCGCTACCAGTGGGACCGCGCGGACCAGATAATCCGCCGCATGTATACCGACGGTGCACCGTCCACCCCGGCGGAGAAGTACCGCCAGTCCCTGTGGGGCTACGACGCGGCCGGGCGCATGACGCAGAGCCTGCAGCCGGAAGGGGAAGAGCGTTTCTGGTATGACGCCGCGGACAACCGCACCACGCCGGCGCTGCAGCCGGTGTGGAACAACCTGCTGAAACGCCTGGACGGCGTCAGCCGGGAATACGACGGTTTCGGGCGCATGACCGTGCGCCACGACACGCACCGGAGAGTGACGCAGCGCTTCAGCTACGACGACGAGCACCGTATCAGCCGGGTGGAAATCGACGGTGACGCGGAGTTCACAAAAGCAGAATATCGCTACGACGCGCCAGGCCGCCGCACCGAGAAACAGGTGTGGCGACGCCATGCCCGTAAACCGGAACGCACGCAGTACGCCTGGTCCGGCCTGCAGATGGTGGGTGAAACCAGCGACAGTCACCCGGACACGGCGGTGCAGTATATCTACACCGAAAACAGCTATGAACCGCTGGCACGCGTCGACAGCCACGGTGAGCATGCGGACATCTTCTGGTACCACACGGAACTGAACGGCCTGCCGGACAGCGTGACCGACAGCAACGGCGACACCGTCTGGCGTGGGGCTTCCACCGCCTGGGGCCGCAGCCTGCGGGAGAGTACACCGGTAACCTGGGACACCCCGCAGAACCTGCGCTTCCAGGGCCAGTACCTGGACCGCGAAACGGGCCTGCACTACAACACCTTCCGCTACTACGACCCGGCGGGCGGATGTTACACCCAGATGGACCCGATTGGTCTGGCAGGCGGTATAAACTTATATACTTATGTATTAAACCCTTTAATTCATTTAGATCCGTTAGGCTTAAACGGATGTGATATTTCCTTTGGACAAAAAAGGATTAGTGCGAATTTCAGAGATGTAGGCTCTGATGCTCCTGACTATATTCGTGGAAGGAGCATTTATGATGTGGCTAACGATTTGAGAACCGGAAAACTTCATCCTGACCAACTACCGGTTAGCTATTTTGTGCATCCAGAAACAGGCCAGAAAATAGCTGAAAGTAATAGAACACTGGCGGCACTTTCTGCTGCGGATATGAGGCCAACAATTTTACATGAAGTACCCGTTACTAATATTTTATTAGCTCGCTTAGAGGAAGCCCCACTAAGATCTCGAGGCGAAGTATTTTCCATGCCGGGGTCTTCTATTCCCATTACGCCGGGCCCAAAAAACAATACGATTTTAGATATTATAAGGTTAGTAAAATGAAAAACACTCTTAAGATGGTGGAGTCCTCTTGGAAAATGGAAAGTGTTACTGAGCCATTTTTTAATTATGACGATAAAGGATTAGAGGTTTACTTTATGGTTTTTATGGGGGAAGATGTTAGAAATCAAGACTTAAATGCATATATGTCACAAAACAGTTTAATTTCTCAGGATGATATCCCTGATGAAAACTATAATAATTCTGGATACAGGGTGGCGCACATTATTTTTCGTTCTTTTAGTGAATTTTATTTCTCTGATAACTCATCAGGTTTATCTTTGTATGAGAAAAGTTCCGATCTTATTCCCGGGTTTTATGAGGAAATAGATGAGAAAAAAGAGAGGGTAGGTTATGTATTTATAGGCCACGATCTTTTCGTATCAATAAAAGGCGGCCATTATATAGAGAAGCTTACTACTTTATAAAAACAGAAAATATAAATTTTTTCTTTTTATAAAGCTTGAATTCAATAAATTGATGTATAAATCATTCTTTGTAAACGTATCGATCTAGAGAAATAATGTAGAGACTTTTTAGCACTATAAAAATGGGGTTTAAGTCGAACAGCGTGACCGGCAGCAACGGCGACACCATCCGGGCCGCAGTCTGCACGAGAGCACACCGGTAACCTGGGACACCCCGCAAAACCTGCGCTTCCAGGGCCAGTACCTGGACCGTGAAACGGGCCTGCACTACAACACCTTCCGCTACTACGACCCGGCGGGCGGGTGTTACACCCAGATGGATCCGATTGGTTTACTGGGCGGGCTGAACACCTATACCTATATGATTGATCCACTGGGGTGGGTGGACCCGTTGGGGTTGATGTGTAAAACAGTGAACAGCAATACGACCGAATCTATTTTTAGGGTTCAGGGAGGCACTCCGCCTAATGCCAGCCGTATTAGAATCACTTTAGATGACTCTCAAAGTCCTAAGATTCAGCGTGGGACATTAAATATTAGTATTGGAGATAGTGCACATGCTCAACATTTCCTTGATATAAGGGGAAATAATGCACAAGTTGTAAGCTTTAAAGTGCCTAAATGGATGACTGACTTTATCGAAGAAACTGCTATACCTCAGGCGGGGTACCGTACTAACCCATTAAATCAAGGGGGTTAGCTCCAAAACGTGTTGATCCTACTACTCCCGGTAGGTCTTATGAATTGCCCCCAATATGGGCTGAGTGGTTGGAAGCAGTTGCTATCCCGGGATCTGGAACAGCTAAATAATAGAAGGTTTTTATGAATATTAACAAAGATGAAAATGTTTTAGTTATATTAAAAAATAATCACCATTATTATTGGTTTGCCGCTTTTAAAGAAATGTGGGTAATGGACAGAATTAAATGGGTAGCGGATTTTGTTAGAAATGGTATTGATGATTTGAATTTTTATATTCATCAAGAAAGATATGATATCCCTGTTTTTAATGAACAAAATGCAGATGAATTCATACGCCGTCTGATTAAAGATGGATATCTTTATAACAAGAACGAGATCGCTGATGAATTTTACAAGCGATTATCAATAGAAGATTCATGGTGGAGTGTGTACGATCTTATGCCTGATTTGTTTATTGACTTCGACGAGAAAAAACTCTACTCACAATATGTAGAAAATATGCACTATGAGAAATATGTACCACAAAATTGGGTGGGTGAAGTAGTTGATTTTTGTGATGATGGTTTGTTGGATGATTGTGAACGCTTTTGGATAAGAAATGGTATGGATTATAGGAAAAACTTATTGAAAGGTTGATTTTAAAAATTAGTAGACTTTTAAATGAAATAATATTAATAATTTTAGAGTAAGCTTGTGGTAGACACTAGGGGGTATAGATTGTTTATAACTGTATCGGTTTTTGAGACTCCTTATTAGAACTAACAAATTAAAGGGTCAAGAGTTATATTGGGTTGATTAATGCTTATTTATTAAAGTTAAGTGCCCGATACTATTATACCAGATGCTTACTAAACCAATTTTTAATATGAATTGATAACTCACTTTTTTAGAGAGATTAAGTAAAATCAAGAATGAAATGGTGAAAATATAAATTCTGCATCACTATTCTTTAAAACAAGCATTATAGATTTTAAATCTTTAAATATATAATTTAGATGTTTATTATATATTTTTGTTTTTTAATTTCTTCAATGCTGATTTATACCTGTAATTATTAGTTATAAGGTGACATCATAAACCCTTTCCTTCGGTAGAAGTCCTATTGCTTCACTTACATTATCTGATTTAATTAACTTGTATATATGCCTTACATCTTTAGTTAAATCTGATATGTTAATTATCCATTTTTGGCAGTAATCGATTACGGCTTGATTACGCAATCCGATCTGAATCGTACGATGATTAAGTTTATTTAGGAATATGTCTCGCTCTGGATCCCATTGTATAACAACGTCTGATTCTTTTATTTTTTTCTTCCATTCGGTGTGCTGTTCTGTCTCATGGCTTTTATGGTTACTTAGTATGCCTTTAGAAAGAATGTCTTTAAAGCCTTCGTGGCTGAGGTCAATTGCCAAAATACGGCTTTGATTATAATCTTTCGTGCCCCATCCCGAACGATACATCATCCATAAGAAAGAAGGTTTAATCCATGTCATTCTCGACGTGCTAAAAGGAGGAGAAACAAAAGTTTTATTATCAAGAGCGCTGTCAGCAATATTGTCAGAATATGCTTGGTAAACGCGAATAAAGTCTTCTGTATAAAAAGCTCTAATCTCTTTTTCTGGTAGAGGGGTATTTATTGGGTTTTTTTCATGATATTCTTGCTCCAACTTTTACTATATAAGCTAATGTGTACTATCTTACCACAAATCATATTAAATTGAGTATATTCAATATTTGATTTGGACAGCGAAGTTTGAGTTATCGAATTTTACAAATATCATTTCTAGTTAGATGACTTTATCTATTAAGTATCAAAAATTGCGATAGTCGTTGCCTTAAGCAACCTCAGTGCCACCACCTTCCCGGACGGGAGGGTGCTGAAATTCTTGCGCTACGGCACCGGGCACCTGCTGGAGATGCAGCTCTCCCTGAGCGGCAAAACGCTGCAGATCACCGGCTACCAGCGTGACCGCCTGCACCGGGAGACGCACCGCACGATGGGCGCGCTGGAGCTGGAGACGCACTACGACATGGCCGGGCGCATCACGCACCGGCGCTGCACCGACAACCTGCGCGACCGCCTGGTCTCCGAGCGCCGCTACCAGTGGGACCGCGCGGACCAGATAATCCGCCGCATGTACACCGACGGCGCGCCGTCCACCCCGGCAGAGAAGTACCGTCAGTCCCTGTGGGGCTACGACGCGGCAGGGCGCATGACGCAGAGCCTGCAGCCGGAAGTGGAGGAGCGTTTCTGGTATGACGCGGCGGACAACCGTACCACCCCGGATTTACAACCGGTATGGAACAACCTGCTGAAACGTCTGGACGGCGTCAGCCGTGAGTACGACGGTTTCGGGCGTATGACCGTGCGCCACGACACGCACCGGAGAGTGACGCAGCGCTTCAGCTACGATGACGAACACCGCATCAGCCGGGTGGAAATCGACGGTGACGCGGAGTTCACAAAAGCAGAATACCGCTACGACGCGCCAGGCCGCCGTACGGAGAAACAGGTGTGGCGACGCCATGCCCGTAAACCGGAACGCACGCAGTACGCCTGGTCCGGCCTGCAGATGGTGGGTGAAACCAGCGACAGTCACCCGGACGCAGCGGTGCAGTATATCTACACCGAAAACAGCTATGAACCGCTGGCGCGTGTTGACAGCCATGGGCAGCATGCGGAGATCTTCTGGTACCACACGGAACTGAACGGCCTGCCGGAGAGCGTGACCGACAGCAACGGCGACACCGTCTGGCGCGGGACTTCCTCCGCCTGGGGCCGCAGCCTGCGCGAGAGCACACCGGTAAACTGGGATACCCCGCAGAACCTGCGCTTCCAGGGCCAGTACCTGGACCGCGAAACGGGCCTGCACTACAATACTTTCCGTTACTACGACCCGGCGGGCGGGTGTTACACCCAGATGGACCCGATTGGTTTGCTGGGCGGGCTGAACACTTATACCTATGTGGTTGATCCGCTGGGGTGGGTGGATCCGCTGGGTTTAAGTTGTATAAAATGGAATGATAAAGCTCAACGGTTCCAGGGGGCAAATGGTCGATTTATTTCTAGGGCTGAAGCGGCTAAGACGATAAGAATTAACCCGCAAAAACAAGCGGGTCATATTCAGGGTACTCCTCAATATAAAAATAGATTAAAGCAGGGGAAACCAACGTCAGCATTTGACAGTCAAGCCGATGTTGATAAATTAGTTCGTGACACATTAGAACGCGGGAATCCAGTCCCCAATCAACCGGGTAAGTTTGATTTGGAAACAGGTAGCCCTATTGGAACTGGTCCTAATGGAGGTTCACAAACTAAAGTCAGGGTTCATGTTGATTCCAAAGGCGAAGCTCATGGGCATCCTGCCGGAAGGGAGCTTTGATTTTCATGACTATACAAAGAGAAAAGATTTTATCTGATATTTATAAAGCATATGGTGACTTAAGTAGCCCGAATTTCAATTTTGTGATGGAATCATATAACTCTCTGAAGTATAAAGAAATATTGAGTGATATTTATTCTTTATTCAAAGTTAAAGATCATACTGATTTAAATTATGATGTGTGTGTTTCATTAGAGCTTGAGTATTTAAAAAAACCAATTTATTTATATTTGTCTTTAGTGTCAACATATGCTTTCGTATTCTACGAAGGAAAAGTTATTGATTGTAATGATGATGTTTATCAGGCACTTCCTGGTCTGGCAAATATATTGAATTCTCATGGTTTTGTTCTGATGGATAAAGAAAATCTTTTGTGCGAATTTGATATGGATGTAACCCACTTTGATGCCGAAGATAAAAAGGCATCGATTCTTGGACTATTGTTCTCATTTGGTTTGTCAGTCGATTAAGATTAAACGCCGGAAAATATTCCCGGCTTTTTTATTATTTAACCATTCAGGTCCCGCCTTGGGTTCTGCCTCGCTTAATAACCGGGATATCCCTAGTATGATCCAGCGCGCCTGGAATTTTTTTCAGCCACGCGTTCACCTTCTGCTTATTAATGCGCGTAACGCTCATCCCTTTAATACAGCCAAAGAGTTCACGGGTGAGCTGCGGTGTGATAATAATAAGGTCCCGCATAACCCGGATCTTGACTGACATCCCGTCAATAAATCTGGCCCGTGCCATCCATGCGTCGTGTAAACGGAGCGAACTACAGTCAGCGTAAGAATAGAACTCACAATGAGCAGATCCGGCAGTGTGTTGGAAGCGTGTTCAGCCATGATTAACTCCCTGCGATAGTGGATTGTGATAATCGGCTGGCATGTTGCAGGTGTATCCATTTCATATTAAGGATGGCACTTAGGTGGTGCCAGTAACGACTTCCTGGTGAAAAAGGCATCTGACACGCCTGAATCACTTCCTCTTCTCACCGAATAACCGCGCCACTTGCTGCAGGGTTTAGACGGGATGAGCCGGGAGTATATAGATTCCGGGCGTGGTTTCGCCACGACTCGCTGCGGAGTGTGACGCAGCGCTTCAGTTACACACCCTGCCCGCAAACCGGAGCGCACGCAGTACGCCCGGTCCGGCCTTCAGATGGTGTGCGAAACCAGCGACAGCCACCCGGACGCGGCGGTGCAGTATATCCGCACCGAAAACAGTTATGAGCCGCTGGCGCGCGTCGACAGCCACGGTGAGCACGCGGACATCTTCTGGTACCACACGGAACTGAACGGCCTGCCGGACAGCGTGACCGACAGCAACGGCGACACCGTCTGGCGTGGGGCTTCCACCGCCTGGGGCCGCAGCCTGCGGGAGAGTACACCGGTAACCTGGGACACCCCGCAGAACCTGCGCTTCCAGGGCCAGTACCTGGACCTGGACCGCGAAACGGGCCTGCACTACAACACCTTCCGCTACTACGACCCGGCGGGCGGATGTTACACCCAGATGGACCCGATTGGTCTGGCAGGCGGTATAAACTTATATACTTGTGTATTAAACCCTTTAATTCATTTAGATCCGTTAGGCTTAAACGGATGTGATATTTCCTTTGGACAAAAAAGGATTAGTGCGAATTTCAGAGATGTAGGCTCTGATGCTCCTGACTATATTCGTGGAAGGAGCATTTATGATGTGGCTAACGATTTGAGAACCGGAAAACTTCATCCTGACCAACTACCGGTTAGCTATTTTGTGCATCCAGAAACAGGCCAGAAAATAGCTGAAAGTAATAGAACACTGGCGGCACTTTCTGCTGCGGATATGAGGCCAACAATTTTACATGAAGTACCCGTTACTAATATTTTATTAGCTCGCTTAGAGGAAGCCCCACTAAGATCTCGAGGCGAAGTATTTTCCATGCCGGGGTCTTCTATTCCCATTACGCCGGGCCCAAAAAACAATACGATTTTAGATATTATAAGGTTAGTAAAATGAAAAACACTCTTAAGATGGTGGAGTCCTCTTGGAAAATGGAAAGTGTTACTGAGCCATTTTTTAATTATGACGATAAAGGATTAGAGGTTTACTTTATGGTTTTTATGGGGGAAGATGTTAGAAATCAAGACTTAAATGCATATATGTCACAAAACAGTTTAATTTCTCAGGATGATATCCCTGATGAAAACTATAATAATTCTGGATACAGGGTGGCGCACATTATTTTTCGTTCTTTTAGTGAATTTTATTTCTCTGATAACTCATCAGGTTTATCTTTGTATGAGAAAAGTTCCGATCTTATTCCCGGTTTTTATGAGGAAATAGATGAGAAAAAAGAGAGGGGTAGGTTATGTATTTATAGGCCACGATCTTTTCGTATCAATAAAAGGCGGCCATTATATAGAGAAGCTTACTACTTTATAAAAACAGAAAATATAAATTTTTTTCTTTTTATAAAGCTTGAATTCAATAAATTGATGTATAAATCATTCTTTGTAAACGTATCGATCTAGAGAAATAATGTAGAGACTTTTTAGCACTATAAAAATGGGGTTTAAGTCGAACAGCGTGACCGGCAGCAACGGCGACACCATCCGGGCCGCAGTCTGCACGAGAGCACACCGGTAACCTGGGACACCCCGCAAAACCTGCGCTTCCAGGGCCAGTACCTGGACCGTGAAACGGGCCTGCATTACAACACCTTCCGCTACTACGACCCGGCGGCCGGGTGTTACACGCAGATGGACCCGATTGGTCTAAGAGGTGGGTTAAACCTGTATGCTTATGCGCCGAATCCGTTAAACTGGATCGATCCGCTGGGTTTAACCTGTAAGTTAACAAATCAACAGTTTAAGAATAAGCTTAAAAGAATTAAAAATCAGACTGCCGCAGGTGGTAATCGGGGAATAACCGGCGTTGTATCACAAAATGATGCGTTTAGATTAGGTGAAGTATTTGTAGGTCCTAATTATAGAGTTATGTCCAACGGTAAAGGGTTTGTGTCAGAAGATGGTTTGAGAACTTTCAGATTCCCTGCTGATAAGAGGGGATTTGATCGTGTTAACGGCCGCCCATGGTCGAAGACAGGAAAACAAGTGAATTTTGAAACCAAAAATGGGGATGGTGATGTTATTGCCAATGTTCATTTAGATGTAGAGAATTTTCGGATATGAAAAAAAATAAACCACAACTTATTTTATACGATATGTCTTCAACAATGTTCGATCCGCTTAGTGAGTGGGAACCTTCTTCTCTTGAAGATACATATGTAGCCATTGATTTATGCATTGGTATGAATGATGGTGAAAAAGGGAGCAATTATTTTTATGTAAAAATTGCCACCCCAGAAGCCTTGAGGAAGCGATCAAAGGATTTCCTCATATCTGACAATAGAGTTATTGTAATTGATTATTTTGATTATTATTTAATTAGGAAAGTAATCGAAGATATTCTAAAGAAATGTTCAAGAGAAAACTGGGACGAATCTTGTCTTGTATTACAACGCTATTTTTCATGGGAATATGAAGATTATAACTATGAAAAGTAGATGGCTAATTCTTTGAAGGTTTAAATTTTATATGTTGCTGTAATATCAGTAAAATAACTGCCAAAGTTGACTGAATAAAAAGTCGGGAGATTGATTTAATCTTTCCGTCTTTTTATTATTTGATCCCCGTTAAATTCCGCCTTCGATCCTTTCGCGCTTAATCACAGTAATATCCCGACATAATTCAGCGCTCCTGGAAACTACGACCCGGCGGGCGGGTGTTACACCCAGATGGACCCGATACGGCTCCTGGGCGGGCTGAATACGTATACCTATGTGGTTGATCCGCTGGTGTGGGTGGATCCGTTGGGACTCTTGCCTTGCGCGAAAAAAATCCATGCACTGAGAACTGGTGGGAAAAATACTATTGTCGAGTTAGGACAAAAGCGGAAGCGGATGAGTTGTTACACGCTGCATTTCCCGGTTATCAGAAGGTTAAAGGAGTTGGGCCGCAAGATGCCATTGGTGTGCGAAAGAAAAGAAAAATGGACCGTTTTAAAGAGGGCGGTGCTTATCATAAAGATTATGCAATTGATCCTAATACGGGAAGAGTAAGAGGCCATGCACCTAGTGATGATCATGGCACATATCCACACATAAACATTAAACGTACAGACGGTGTTAAAGTCGTAATTAATATTACAGGTGGTTTATGATTAATGATAAAAATTTAATGGAAAAAATCGAGAAAGGGCAGCAAGTAGGACAGCGCTTTTCATTTTCACACAATGGAAAGGTATTCTGGTCTTCAGTTGGAATTCAAAAGTGAAAGGGGAATATAAGGTTTTTGTAGATGAGATCCTAGATGAAAATATGGATGCGGAAGACTATGAACGAGAAGAGATAATTTCTTTCGAATCTATTGAGGCTGCTTTTGAATTCATACAAAACAGCACTCATGCAGATCTCAAAAAACTAGCACCATGTAAAGGTCAAAAAATATTCAATCCACGATTTAATTAAATAATTAAGCATTGCTTTAGTATATTTTACTGGCCTGTAATTTAAAAGAATTTAGAGCATATAAGATAAATAGGTTTGAGCGCCACAGCGATAAACAGGTGTGGCGACGCCATGTCCGGAAACCGGAACGCACGCAGTATGCCTGGTCCGGCCTGCAGATGGTCGGAGAAACCAGCGACAACCACCCGGACGCGGCGGTGCAGTATATCTACACCGAAAACAGCTATGAACCGCTGGCGCGCGTCGACAGCCACGGTGAGCACGCGGATATCTTCTGGTACCACACCGAACTGAACGGCCTGCCGGACAGCGTGACCGACAGCAACGGCGACACCGTCTGGCGCGGCGCATCTAGCGCCTGGGGCCGCAGCCTGCGCGAGAGCGCGCCGGTCGAGTGGGACACCCCGCAGAACCTGCGCTTCCAGGGCCAGTACCTGGACCGCGAAACGGGCCTGCACTACAATACTTTCCGTTACTACGACCCGGCGGGCGGGTGTTATACGCAGATGGACCCGATAGGGCTGAATGGAGGTATCAACCTCTATCAATATGCGCCTAATCCGCTGGGGTGGATAGATCCGCTAGGGCTTAAATGTGGTTTAGCCAAACAAGGCGAAGATTTATATGTGGGTACATATGGTCAGGTAAGAGGAGGCAATCTTAAATCCGGCCTTAATTCAACTCATACTCCTCATCATGCAATTCAAAATGCTGCTAGCCCGACAACGCATAGTAAAGATATCACTATTAATTTACGGAAAGATCTTCATGAATTAACATGGACTTTTAAAAAACCGATGGTTCCCGGATTAACTAATCGTGAATATCTGGCAAGGGATATTGTGGATCTGCGTAAAATTCTTAAGGATGCAGGTTATGAACAAACGGTAATTAATCGACAACTAAATGAGTTGATTCGGCAGAATAAAGAGCTATGGAAAACGCTGGAGATTTGAATATGGATAAAGATGAAGCGTTGCAGTTTTTATCAGAGCACCAACCGATGCCGCCTGATCAGCTTCTGACACAGGATCTTATTAATAAATATGATGAAGTTAGACGATTTTTTATTGAACATCCGGCTAAAGAAGCTATATCCCTATTTATGAAATCTTATGGGGACGGGGATGGTTGGGGGGTATATCAATTAGTTGAGGATGTTTTTATAAGTGTGATAGTGATGATGTTATAATATCTATTTCAAATATACTTGAAAATCCTCTTATAACTAAAGGTGTCAGATATTGGGTAACTCAACTTGCAGCTTCATTTTTATAAGTGTGATAGTGATGATGTTATAATATCTATTTCAAATATACTTGAAAATCCTCTTATAACTAAAGGTGTCAGATATTGGGTAACTCAACTTGCAGCTTCATTCCCTGATAAAAAACTAATTAATGGCTTAAATATATCATTATCATCAGATGATGGTGATATTTATGAGGCAGCAGTAATTGCTCTTGATATAATTAAATAAATAAAAAGCCGGGAAGGTTATCAAATCTTCCCGGCTTTTATTATTTT
This sequence comes from Kosakonia sp. SMBL-WEM22, assembly GCF_014490785.1. Lineage (NCBI taxonomy): Bacteria > Pseudomonadati > Pseudomonadota > Gammaproteobacteria > Enterobacterales > Enterobacteriaceae > Kosakonia > Kosakonia sp. SMBL-WEM22. The sequence goes on from NZ_CP051488.1 coordinate 293,508, forward strand.
AACCAGTTAAATCCCGCCTTCGATCCTGTCGCGCTTAATCACCGGAATATCCCCGGTATCGTTCAGCGCCCCCGGAAATGTCTTTAACCACTGCGCCACCTTCTGCTTATTAATACGGGTGACGCTCATCCCTTCAATACAGCCAAAGAGTTCGCGGGTGTGTTGCGGTGTGATAATAATACAGTCCCGCATAACCCGGATCTTGACGGGCATCCCGTCAATAAACCCGGCCCGTGACATCCATGCGCCGTGTAAACGGAGCGAATGACAGTCTACTTAAGAATAGAACTCACAGTGAGCAGATCCGGCAGTGTGTTAGAAGCGTGTTCAGCCATGATCAACTCCCTGCGATAGTGGATTGTGATAATCGGCTGGCATGTTGCAGGTGTATCCATTTCATATTAAGGATGGCACTTAGGTGGTGCCAGTAACGACTTCCTGGTGAAAAAGGCATCTGACACGCCTGAATCACTTCCTCTTCTCACCGAATAACCGCGCCACTTGCTGCAGGGTTTAGACGGGATGAGCCGGGAGTATATAGATTCCGGGCGTGGTTTCGCCACGACTCGCTGCGGAGTGTGACGCAGCGCTTCAGTTACACACCCTGCCCGCAAACCGGAGCGCACGCAGTACGCCTGGTCCGGCCTGCAGATGGTGGGTGAGACCAGCGACAGTCACCCGGACGCGGCGGTGCAGTATATCTACACCGAAAACAGCTATGAACCGCTGGCGCGTGTTGACAGCCATGGGCAGCATGCGGAGATCTTCTGGTACCACACGGAACTGAACGGCCTGCCGGAGAGCGTGACCGACAGCAACGGCGAGACCGTCTGGCGCGGGACTTCCTCCGCCTGGGGCCGCAGCCTGCGCGAGAGCACACCGGTAAACTGGGACACCCCGCAGAACCTGCGCTTCCAGGGCCAGTACCTGGACCGCGAAACGGGCCTGCACTACAATACTTTCCGTTACTACGACCCGGCGGGCGGGTGTTATACGCAGATGGACCCGATAGGGCTGGCGGGAGGGATAAACCTCTATCAGTATGCGCCTAATCCGCTGTCATGGATCGATCCTCTCGGATTAAAAATTGTTACTGTATACCATTATACTGATCAGAGTGGATATAATGGAATTTCTTCTCAGAAACCCTATAAATTTAAAGCACCCAGTCCAATTAAAGGTCATCCAAGAGGTATATATGTGACGACCAAATCACCGGAGGATTTAGGTAAAACACCAAATGGATTTAAAAAATTGGGATTGACATCAACTAAATCCACACACTTCTTTGAATTTCAGATAGATGATTCTAAACTGAAACCTATTAGAGGAGATCGAGGCGAGTTTATCCGATATATTGAGGGAGATTTAGACCTTGATAGAGATAGCGTTTCCAGGCATGGGAAAACGCCAAAGTGTGGGGGGAAATAAGATGATAACTGGTGTTGATTATGTTTTTTATTCAAGCAGGAAACCGTTTGATATTGAAAGTCATTTTATCTCATCTTTGAAGATGAAATGGGAAACACCTGTTATTGATGAGTTTGAGAGGACTGATTATAGACTGGATTTGTTTTTTGCAAAAGATAAAGAAATGTACTCTCTTTTCGATGAAAATGGATATTGTCTGAACAAGCATAGTGAGGGTTGTTTTATGCTTGTTTCAAGTATGCTTAAGCAACTTGAAAGTAAGATAAAAATCTTAGATATTACTTATCCAGAAAGCAGGCGTAATACAGAACCATATAGTTCAACTATTATGTTGCGTGATATATGGGAATATACATTAGTTTTACCATCCGAGATTACTGAAGGTGATTTCTCTAGAGATATTTATATTTATCTCGAAAATTCCTTAAGGTAAAAATCTTGCCGGGAAATAGATGTTTCCCGGCCTTTTATTATTTAATCCCCGTTCAGTCCACTAAACCAACACATCCTTAATCCCTTTAACCACCTGTTTAGCCTGATAAAGCTGCTCGCGCAGCTCCTGCATCTCGTTGTTGTCAGCGATGATGGTCAGGCACCCCTGCGAAATCTTCACGGTGACGCCGCGCCCGGTGACAAATCCCGCCTGAACCAGCCAGTCGCCCTTAAGCCGGGGTGTCGTGAGTAGTATTATGTGGTCATGTAGGTTTTGCTGTTGAAGTGGCGGGCGCTGACGTAGCCGACTTTATAGCGACGCAGTGCTTTGGAAAGGGTGACTTCTGCCAATATCGTGTTCAGCCATGATTAACGCCCTCTGATAGTGGGATGTGATAAGTGGGGTGACGTGTTGCAGGTGTATCCATTTCGTATTAAGGATGTCACTTAGCCAGCGTCTGTAACTGCTTCCCGGGGAAAAGGTATCTGGCACGCCTGAATCACTTTCTCTTCCCACCGAATAACCGCGCCACTTGCTGCAGGGTTTAGACGGGATGAGCCGGGAGTATAAAGATCCCGGGCGTGGTCGCGCCACGACACGCACCGGAGAGTGACGCAGCGCTTCAGCTATGACGACGAGCACCGCATCAGCCGGGTGGAAATCGACGGTGACGCGGAGTTCACAAAAGCAGAATACCGCTACGACGCGCCAGGCCGCCGTACGGAGAAACAGGTGTGGCGACGCCATGCCCGTAAACCGGAACGCACGCAGTACGCCTGGTCCGGCCTGCAGATGGTGGGTGAAACCAGCGACAGTCACCCGGACGCAGCGGTGCAGTATATCTACACCGAAAACAGCTATGAACCGCTGGCGCGTGTTGACAGCCATGGGCAGCATGCGGAGATCTTCTGGTACCACACGGAACTGAACGGCCTGCCGGAGAGCGTGACCGACAGCAACGGCGGGACCGTCTGGCGCGGGACTTCCTCCGCCTGGGGCCGCAGCCTGCGCGAGAGCACACCGGTAAACTGGGACACCCCGCAGAACCTGCGCTTCCAGGGCCAGTACCTGGACCGCGAAACGGGCCTGCACTACAATACTTTCCGTTACTACGACCCGGCGGGCGGGTGTTATACCCAGATGGACCCGATAGGGCTAAAAGGTGGGTTAAACTTATATCAATATGCGCCTAATCCGCTGAGTTGGATCGATCCGCTTGGGCTATTGGCTGGGTGCTGGAAAAAGAAACTTCGGAAGATAGACGATGCAGTAAGAACACCAGGGAATTCCGGCCTTAAAATGACCCTTAGCCGAAGAGAGGCAAATCGTTTAGGTAAAGAGTTTGTTGGTGAGGGGTACTCAGTCGTACGAGGTAAAAAAGGAGAACTATGGTACATTTCTGCTGATGGAAAACGGATGTACAGAAGCCCTACACCGAAAAGTTCTGATTATGCAAAAACGGGTAAACAGGCGAATTTCCATGAACGAAAAAATGTAAATGATAACTGGTGGGATTCTCAACGAGTATCGAATGTACACGTACATGTGGAATAAAATATGAAATTGATTATTAAATTTGCATGTGTTTCTGATGGTGTAAACTTACGCGCATGGGAGCCAACGGATAACAAAACAATATCTGAGTTCATTTATCTCGAAATTGGTGAGAAAGGGAAAAAAAATTCAGATGGATTTACTATAAGGGTTGCAACACCCGAGGGGCTTAAAAACCTTTCACCTATAAATAAAATTATTGCAGAACGCCCTTTGATTATCATGAGTGAGTATAATTTTCAGGAACTATGGAAATGGCTTGAAGATGTAGTTTCTTCTTGTGAAGGAGATACGTGGCTTCAAAGCATCGAACATCTTAAACGATATTTCGACTGGGAATATGATAACTATAAAACTAGTTAAATTCTCCGCATAAGCTTTAACTCGAGTAGTTATAACTTAAGCGTTTTGTTAGTGTATGAACGAAACCGGCAGTATGATCCGACGATAGGGTAGATTCGCTGTTCTGACCCGATAGGGCTATTAGGTGGATTAAACTTATATGCGTATGCACCTAATCCGTTAAGCTGGATCGATCCCTTCGGATTAACAAAAAGTTGTATAAATGCATCAAGACGTAAGCCTGTTAATCTGCCTGGAATGAAGAAAGTTTCCATTGATATGGAACACATTCTTGAATGACATACAGTTACAGGGAAAGTCGCCAAGCAAAGTGGTATAAACAATTTATTTCCAGAAAATATGTCTCCAAAGCAAATAGAAAATGCTGTCAAAGATGCATATTCTAATATCAAAGTCATAAAAACTCAGGGGGACCGAGTCATGGGACAAGGGACATCTGGAGGGATGACGATAGAGATATGGATAAATAAATCAACCAAAACCATAGAAACCGCATATCCTAAGGGGACTCGATGATGATTAATCTAATTATCAATCCTAACTCCGTTCGATTGTCAAAGACTAAAATTTCAGAACAAGTATTTTCTGAGATTTATTTTAACATTCATGATGATACATTTTTTCCTGAAAAAGGGTGGGATGATTTCTCTGTGGTCATAATGGGGTGGTGGTTGGAAAGGAGTCTGGCAATAAGGGAAGGAAGTAAGACTATTTTAAATTTTATGGATGGTCCTTACTATCTTGAAATATCTGAATTAGATGAGAATTACACGATCCTTTTCATAAGCGATAAATATAATGTGAAAAAAAGTCCTTTACTCTGAAAAAATAAATGGAAAATTATTTTTAAAGCTATTATTAAAGAGTGCTAACTCATTGATTAGAAATATTCCTGATGAAGCAAAAAAATTGGCCGATGTGTTGGTTTTAATAAATAATTTCAAGTTATTACAACGACATGTGAAATTAATTTGTGGTTAACCAGAATTAAAATTATGTAATTTATTAATGGTGTAAAATGATAGCAAATAGCTAAAAATGGGAGGATTAATCCTCCCATTTTTTATGTATCTCTCGTTTAATCCACTAAACCAGCACGTCTTTAATCCCCTTAACCACCTGTTTAGCCTGATAAAGCTGCTCGCGCAGCTCCTGCATCTTGTTGTTGTCAGCGATGATGGTCAGGCACCCCTGCGAAATCTTCACGGTGACGCCGCGCCCGGTGACAAATCCCGCCTCAGCCAGCCAGTCGCCCTTAAGGTGCAGCCGGGGTGTCGTGAGTAGTATTATGTGGTCATGTAGGTTTTGCTGTTGAAGTGGCGGGCGCTGACGTAGCGGACTTTATAGCGACGCAGTGCTTTGGAAAGGGCGACTTCTGCCAATATCGTGTTCAGCCATGATTAACGCCCTCTGATAGTGGGATGTGATAAGTGGGGTGACGTGTTGCAGGTGTATCCATTTCGTATTAAGGATGTCACTTAGCCAGCGTCTGTAACTGCTTCCCGGGGAAAAGGTATCTGGCACGCCTGAATTACTTTCTCTTCCCACCGAATAACCGTGCCACTTGCTGCAGGGTTTAGACGGGATGAGCCGGGAGTATAAAGATCCCGGGCGTGGTCGCGCCACGACACGCACCGGAGAGTGACGCAGCACTTCAGCTACGACGACGAGCACCGTATCAGCCGGGTGGAAATCGACGGTGACGCGGAGTTCACAAAAGCAGAATACCGCTACGACGCGCCAGGCCGCCGTACGGAGAAACAGGTGTGGCGACGCCATGCCCGTAAACCGGAACGCACGCAGTACGCCTGGTCCGGCCTGCAGATGGTGGGTGAAACCAGCGACAGTCACCCGGACGCGGTGGTGCAGTATATCTACACCGAAAACAGCTTTGAACCGCTGGCGCGCGTCGACAGCCACGGTGAGCACGCGGACATCTTCTGGTACCACACGGAACTGAACGGCCTGCCGGACAGCGTGACCGACAGCAACGGCGAGACCGTCTGGCGCGGTGCTTCCACGGCCTGGGGCCGCAGCCTGCGTGAAAGCACACCGGTAACCTGGGACACCCCGCAGAACCTGCGCTTCCAGGGCCAGTACCTGGACCGCGAAACGGGCCTGCACTACAATACTTTCCGTTACTACGACCCGGCGGGCGGGTGTTATACGCAGATGGACCCGATAGGGCTAAATGGAGGTATCAACCTCTATCAATATGCGCCTAATCCGCTGGGGTGGATTGATCCATTAGGTCTTACTAAAACCCATACTGGGTATGTTTACCGTGCATTGTCTAAAGGACAGAAAAAATGTGCGCTGGCAGGGGAAAAAATCCCGCCCAAAGATTCTCATGCTAGCTATTCTGTGCAAGAGCATATTGAAAATGGAAAACTTTCAACTCAATTGATATCCACTACAAAAAAAGAAAGTACCGCAGATTTTTATAATAAAAACAATAGTAAAGTAAAAGTAGATTTATCAAAAATACAAGATAATGAAATTATTGACGTTAGTAATGGACAGGGGTTGTCTGGTAAGGCGTCTCGATACGCTAGGAAAGATAAAGAAGTTATATTAACTAACGGTATTCCATCTGGATCATATGAGATTATTAAATGAACACTGAATTATATTCTCGCTTCAAATTGCTATCAAAAAAAATGAATGATTTTTATGATCAAGAATATTCATCCGAAGAGGATGAATATTTTCAAAATAAAAAAATAAAGTCCGATATCATTGATTTTATTGTAAAATCAAATGAGTTAAGTGAGTTTTCTTTTGTGCAGGATGCATTACTTCTTCTTTTTGGCAATACAGGTTGCCGGGAAGATTTTGAAATATTTAATGAAATAATAACACCATTATTTGAAAAAAATATTCTCGATAATAAATCACTGGGAAAATATTTTGGTAACTCTCCGTTATCAAGATGGAAATAGTAACGTAAAGCCGGGAGAAAAATTAAAGCTTCCCGGCTTTTTTATTATTTAACTCTCATTCAGCACACTAAACATCCCGTTCCGCTTCCCCTTAACCACCTGTTTAACCTGATAAAGTTCTTCCCGCAGCTCCTGTACCTCGTCACTGTCAGCGATGATAGTCAGGCACCCGTCCGATATTTTTACGGACACGCCGCGCCCGGTGTCAAATCCCGCCTCTTTTAACCAGTCGCCTTTGAGGGTCAGGCTGGGGTGGGATGAATAGTAGGTTTTAGTAATATTCCGGCGGTTTTCGTGGCGGACTCTGACATAGCTGACTTTGTAGCGGCGCTGTGTTTTGGAAATGGTGACTTATGGCGTAATACTTTTTCAGCCATTAACCATCCCTGACAGGGGGTTATGCCATGCAGTACGCCTGGTCCGGCCTGCAGATGGTGGGTGAAACCAGTAACAGTCACCCGGAGGCGGCGGTGCAGTATATCCACATCGAAAACAGTTATGAGCCGCTGGCGCGTGTTGACAGCCACGGTGGACATGCGGAGATCTTCTGGTACCACACGGAACTGAACGGCCTGCCGGAGAGCGTGACCGACAGCAACGGCGGGACCGTCTGGCGCGGGACTTCCTCCGCCTGGGGCCGCAGCCTGCGCGAGAGCACACCGGTAAACCGGGACACCCCGCAGAACCTGCGCTTCCAGGGTCAGTACCTGGACCGCGAAACGGGCCTGCACTACAATACTTTCCGGTACTACGACCCGGCGGGCGGGTGTTACACGCAGATGGATCCTATAGGCTGAAAGGCGGGTTAAACCTGTATGCTTATGCACCGAATCCGTTAAGCTGGATCGATCCGCTGGGTTTAAATAAGGAATTAAATAGTGGTTCTGTTTATCGAATGGGAAGTGGTACAGATTCAAATTTAACCCCACGCCCCGGGAAAGATACAACTACTGGATTATCTACAACCATAGAAAAGCCAACTGGTAAATTCCAAACTCTCGACGTAAAAGTGCTTAATGACAATGGATTGATTGTAATTCAAGATGGAAAGAATCATGCTTCTGTTAGGCCTGCGGATGATCCTGATATGTCTAAACTAAGAGAATGGGCTGATACTCGAGGAACAGAAAAAGTATCACCATATACGAAAGCTGTAAAAAAATCTTGCGGTGGGTAGGTGTCTGTATGAATGCGTTTATTTTTAATGAGTTATGTGAATTAAAAAGAAATTGTGATAAATACGCCATTAAATCTATATCGATAGAAGTGAAGTATACTGGAATGGTTTCAAGATTTTATTTCAGTATATTACTTGATGATAGGTCTGGAGATGAAATTGAAAATGATGAGGTCGTTATTGAAATAAGTTCTAACGATGGCATTCACTTTCATGCTGATCTTTCTGATTCATCTGGTTATGTATATATAGATAATGAAAATATCACTGATAAAAAAGATATTTCCTCTTTTCTGGAAAAAGCAGAGAGTCAATTTACTCATGTCTTTCAAAAATTGTTAAAATAAAAATAAGCCGGGAAAGAAATCAACTTTTCCCGGCTTTTTACTATTTAACCCTCGTTCAGCACACTAAACATCCCGTCTTTTATTCCTTTAACCACCTGTTCAGCCTGATAAAGCTGCTCACGCAGCTCCTGCATCTCGTTGTTGTCAGCGATGATGGTCAGGCACCCCTGTGAAATCTTCACGGTGACGCCGCGCCCGGTGACAAATCCCGCCTGAGCCAGCCAGTCGCCCTTAAGCCGGGGTGTCGTGAGTAGTATTATGTGGTCATGTAGGTTTTGCTGTTGAAGTGGCGGGCGCTGACGTAGCCGACTTTATAGCGACGCAGTGCTTTGGAAAGGGTGACTTCTGCCAATATCGTGTTCAGTCATGATTAACGCCCTCTGATAGTGGGATGTGATAAGTGGGGTGTGATAAGTGGGGTGACGTGTTGCAGGTGTATCCATTTCGTATTAAGGATGTCACTTAGCCAGCGTCTGTAACTGCTTCCCGGGGAAAAGGTATCTGGCACGCCTGAATCACTTTCTCTTCCCACCGAATAACCGTGCCACTTGCTGCAGGGTTTAGACGGGATGAGCCGGGAGTATAAAGATCCCGGGCGTGGTCTCGCCACGACTCGCTTCGGAGTGTGATGCAGCGCTTCAGTTACACACCCTGCCCGCAAACCGGAACGCACGCAGTATGCCTGGTCCGGCCTGCAGATGGTGGATGAAACCAGCGACAGTCACCCGGACGCGGCGGTGCAGTATATCCACACCGAAAACAGCGATGAGCCGTTGGCGCGTCGACTGCCATGGTGAACATGCGGACATCTTCTGGTACCACAGCAACTGAACGGCCTGCCGGACAGTGTGACCGACAGCAACGGCGAGACCGTCTGGCGCGGTGCTTCCTCCGCCTGGGGCCGCAGCCTGCGCGAGAGCACACCGGTAACCCGGGACACCCCGCAGAGCCTGCGCTTCCAGGGCCAGTACCTGGACCGCGAAACCGGCCTGCACTACAACACCTTCCGCTACTACGACCCGGCGGGCGGGTGTTATACGCAGATGGATCCGATAGGGCTAAGGGGCGGGTTAAACTTATACCAGTATGCGCCCAATCCGCTATCATGGATCGATCCACTTGGTCTTAAGTGTTGGTCTACAGAACAAAAAAATTATTGGAAAGATGTTGGTGCAAAAGAGTTAGCCAATCCTTCAGGATTATATTCGCCAAGAAATATTTTAGAAATGGTTGGTGGACGTGCACCTAAATTTACAGCTAGAGTTAAAGTAATTAAAACGGGTAAAATAGAGATAAGAGATATACCATATGAGTTACACCATAAAAATATACCGCAGCGACAAGGCGGACCTAATGTTCACGCTAAAAATAATTTAGACGAAGTAGATCCATGGCAACATCAAGAAGTAGATAAATATCGTCATTCAGGAATGGAATTTATAGAACTTATTACGGGGGTTAGTTCATGGTGATTGATCGTAATTATATTTTATTTTCTTCAGCTTTGTCAGAGCTAGCAGCACAGACCTGTAGCGTAGGACTTGGTCACAGCGAGTCTGAATTGTTCATGAAACGTGTGTATGATGAATATTTACTAACATCCTACCCTGAACCAAATGTAAACTGGATTAAATCCATTCCATTAGATGTGAAATCATGGATGGTTAATGTTATTCAAGAAAATTTCTTATTTATGAATAAAAAGCCAAAATGGGTTGGAGGCGCTAGTTGGAGATTTATTGATGATGTACCCATGATATTTATTTCTCAAATAGAGTTTGAAAGCAATGAAATAATGGATAAAAACTTATCATCTGGCGATGTGTTATATATTTTTTCTGGGAGAAATTATATTGATGATGGTTGGGAGTTAATAATAAAAATGATTAAGCAGGATAAAAATGCTATTGGCACTTCTTATATTGACTAAGGTAAGGCTGGGAAGGTATTAAGTCTTCCCGGCTTTTTATTATTTAATTTTTGTTCAGCACACTAAACATTCCTTCTCGCATCCCCTTAACTGCCTGTTTAACCTGATAAAGCTCCCTGCGCAGTTCCTGTACTTCGTTACTATCCGCAAGCAGGATCTGGCAGCCTTCCGAGATCTTCACGGTAACGCCCGTACCGATCTCAAATCCCGCTTCTCTCAGCCAATTGGCGCTGATTTTGATCACCGGCGTGTCGCTGCGGTTGGGCAGATAACCCACGGTACAGCGGCGCTGTGTTTTGGAAATGGTGACTTCTGGCGTAATACTTTTTCAGCCATTAACCATCCCTGACAGGGGGTTATGCCATGCAGTAAGCCTGAACGGGTCTGTAGATGCTGGGTGAAACCAGCGACAGTCACCCGGACGCGGCGGTGCAGTATATCCACACCGAAAACAGCTACGAGCCGCTGGCGCGCGTCGACAGCCACGGTGAGCACGCGGACATCTTCTGGTACTACACGGAACGGAACGGCCTGCCGGACAGCGTGACCGACAGCAACGGCGAGACCGTCTGGCGCGGGACTTCCTCCGCCTGGGGCCGCAGCCTGCGCGAGAGCACACCGGTAAACTGGGACACCCCGCAGAACCTGCGCTTCCAGGGCCAGTACCTGGACCGCGAAACGGGCCTGCATTACAATACTTTCCGTTACTACGACCCGGCGGGCGGGTGTTACACCCAGATGGACCCGATAGGGCTGGCGGGGGGATTAAACCTCTATAGCTACGCTCCGAATCCTATTAAATGGATCGATCCACTAGGATTGCATGATATTTTGGCTGATACGGATATTGTTTGTCGAGGTGGAGCGTGTTCGGCAGACAGCTTTAAAAACGGAAGTGGTGTTGCTGCTGATACTAATGGTAAGTTGAGTGGTATATCTATTCAGGCAAAACCTAATGCGGGATTAGAAACATTATCTCAGCCTTTTAAACATAATCAAATTGGTGTTGCTACAGTAGCTGATATAGAAAAAGCGGGTGGCACAATAACTTTAGATGGAAAATTAAATTCGTCTAATGGAAGCATGATGATGAATCATGCAACTGTTGATGGCTTAACCGCAGAGCAGGCTTAAAAATTATTTCGTCCTACACAACCAAATCCAGTACCGGTTGAACAACGAGGTCCTAAGCGTGGATGTTAATGATATAGTAAATCATTCTTTAAAATTCAAGGGATTAGAAGGGCGGGTTTTTGCAGATTTTGATAATGAAAGAATACAGGATATTGATATTGTTGGGCTTACCCAGACTGATTATGTTAAGGCTTTTTCGGGAGAATCGATTCATATAAATGAAGGGGATTATATATATATGTTTATGCCAATTGATGAAGTCTTGCCGGAATATATTATCGCCGAAGGTTTTGTTATAAAGAATCCTTATGAATTTAAGCCTTATAAATGGTGTTGCAAGATTATAGGTGAATTGGAGTATATTAAAGAATACGAGTTTCGTTTTAACAAGTCGTGAAATAAAAGGCCGGGAATTATCGGATCTTCCCGGCTTTTTTATTATTTAATCCCCGTTAAATTTCGCCTTCGATCCTGTCGCGTTTGATCACCGGAATATCCCCGGTATCATTCAGAGCCCCCGGAAATGTCTTTAACCACTGCGCCACCTTCTGCTTATTAATGCGGGTAACGCTCATCCCTTCAATACAGCCAAAGAGTTCGCGGGTGTGCTGTGGCGTGATGATAATACAATCCCGCATAACCCGGATCTTGACGGGCATCCCGTCAATAAACCCGGCACGCGCCATCCATGCGCCGTGTAAACGGAGTGAATTGAAGTCAACGTAGGAATAAAGCTCCCGGTAGGCCAGATCCGACGCTGTCAGAATCGTGTTCAGTCAAGATAAACTCCGTGCAATAGTGGATTGTGATAATCGGCTGGTATGTTGCAGGCGTATCCATTTCGTATTAAGGATGCCACTATGCCAGTGCCTGTAACGACTTCCTAGTGAAAAGAGCACACCGGTAACCTGGCACACCCCGCAGAGCCTGCGCTTCCCGGGCCAGTACCTGGACCGTGAAACGGGCCTGCACTACAACACCTTCCGCTACTACGACCCGCGGGCGGGTGTTACACCCAGATGGACCCGATAGGGCTAGCGGGGGGCATAGACTTATATCAGTATGCTCCGAATTCACTAACGTGGATTGATCCATTGGGCTGGGAAAACAGTTGGATTTGTGTTAATCCGAATGATTTGAATTGTTCTCAAGCTTATATTCTTGAAAATAATTATGCAGAGTTGATGGATTCGGAGAAATGGATTTGGGATAAACCACTAAATGTCATGGAGGTTAATGGACAACTTGTATCGTTAGATAATTGACGTTTTCATGCGTCTCAGACTGCTGGATTAAAGGAGGTTCCCATAGTGAAGGTAACAACTGATCAAGTTATGCCAGGTGGTGGAAATTATGGAAAGAATCTTTCTAAAAACTTAATCCGGCTCTTAAAAGCTCTGGTTTACCCAAAGTTCAGTTGCCAGAAACAGGAACAAAGGTAAAACCGCAGATTGTACCAAACCCTAAAAAATCAGGAGGAAAAATTGGAGGCTGTTGACGCTATTCAGGAACGGTGGCAACAAGATGAAATTCTTGGCTACGATTGTGTAACATTTTCGGACGGAAGGGTTGTACTTATAAATTGTTTAGAACTGGGCGATAGAATTATAATTAATCCTTATGCTGGAAGCAGTGTGGAGCAAATAGTGGAATATGAATCAGAACCATGGTCTTTTATTCAATCATATGGCTCTATAACTATTCCGCAAAATGGACATGAGTTATTTTTTGGTGAAGGAGCCATGGGAAATGAAGGTTTCATTGCATGTACTAACTCAGGAATTTTGAACTGGAGCATATTTCTAACAATGTATAATCCAATTCAACGTGGAGAGATACTGGATGAAAGTCACGCTGTTTTTTTTAGCGAATATATAAAATTGATCGTAAATTTTAAAAAACCTATAGAAATTGATGCGTACCCTATATAGAAATAACGTGACAGAATTTTAAAACGGATAATATGATTTGTACAGGTTAAATGGCAGGAGGATTGGCCTTAATCTGATAAGGAGAGTCGCCATATGCGACGAAGAAGAATTTGCGGTTTGCCGGGTCGGGGTTACAAGGCCATTACCATATTTTACCCGAGGAAGTAAAAATGCCTGATGGATTGGGTATTAAACATGATGGAGGGGACATGCCGGGAGGCTATATGTCACCGGGACATAGCACGATATATCCTACTAAAGATATGACTGTAGACGAATTTAACGATTTGTTTAACTCATTGCCATGGGAATATGGAGGTAAAATATGAGTAATTTTATTGATGACTTCTTCGAGGCTGAGGATGAATTAAATGAAAATACTAGGTTTCTTATCGATAAATCACATCAAAATGGCCTCACCTGGCCAATGTATGAAAAACATGAAAAAGCTTTAAATAAGTATTTCTACAAAGTAAAAAAGATAATTTCTAGCCATGATTTTGATTTCTACACATTGTTGAGATCAAAGGATGCTGAAGTTAGGATGGTAGCTCTTAAATTGATCAAAGATGGTTTGTTAGATGTCTCATCTTCTGTAATGAAGGAGTTGTTCATGATTTCTATAACAGGGAATGATGAAGAGAAACTCTTAGCTTTCAGTTTGATTTCATTACGAAACTGGCTGGAGGATTATGTGGAAAACATTCAAGAAGTTGTGAGTGAGTTATATAATGAACCTATGGATTATTACTTGTTTGAATCCGTCGCTAATTTTTTGTTTATTTTAAAAGATAAAAACATGTTCATTAAACATGTGCAAATGGGCTTGGCAAATAATGATGAAGATATCCTTGAGTTAGCAAATGAATATATGGAAAAGCTTTAGTTTTTTGTGCTGTTAGATTAGTCATGATTATTTATACCTAAACGGGAATCGTTACATCTCTAATTAGGCGTTTTAATAAATTTTGCAATCGGATGAACAATAGCGTTTCTGGTATGACGCGGCGGACAACCGCACCGCCCCGGATTTACAGCCGGTATGGAACAACCTGCTGAAACGTCTGGACGGAGTGAGCCGTGAGTACGACGGTTTCGGGCGCCTGACCGTGCGCCACGACACGCACCGGAGAGTGACGCAGCGCTTCAGCTACGATGACGAACACCGCATCAGCCGGGTGGAAATCGACGGTGACGCGGAGTTCACAAAAGCAGAATACCGCTACGACGCGCCAGGCCGCCGTACGGAGAAACAGGTGTGGCGACGCCATGCCCGTAAACCGGAACGCACGCAGTACGCCTGGTCCGGCCTGCAGATGGTGGGTGAAACCAGCGACAGTCACCCGGACGCAGCGGTGCAGTATATCCACACCGAAAACAGCGATGAGCCGCTGGCGCGTGTCGACAGGCACGGTGAGCACGCGGATATCTTTTGGTACCACACGGAACTGAACGGCCTGCCGGACAGCGTGACCGACAGCAACGGCGACACCGTCTGGCGCAGCGCATCAGGCGCCTGGGGCCGCAGCCTGCGCGAGAGCACACCGGTAACCTGGGACACCCCGCAGAACCTGCGCTTCCAGGGCCAGTACCTGGACCGCGAAACGGGCCTGCACTACAATACTTTCCGTTACTACGACCCGGCGGGCGGGTATTATACGCAGATGGATCCGATAGGATTAAGGGGCGGGTTAAACCTTTATCGGTATGCGCCCAATCCAATATCCTGGATAGATCCTCTTGGTTTAAGTTGTTACTTTAATTCTAAGTCTAATCGCTGGCATGACAGGCAAACAGGCCGTTTTACAAAACGACCAACAGATCCTTCTGAATTAGTTCATAATGGCCGAATTGACAAGGCTGATATAGATGCTTGGGCTAGTCAAGGAGGGATTCCAAATACATGGGGCATGATCCGTTAAAATTCCCCAGTGGTGGTTTTAAATATGATGCTGGTAATTATACTGTTCATGGTCATGGTGCTAATCCATCTGCGGCAGCTAAATTTCCTAATTCTAATGCGGCAAATGGGTCGACAGCGAGCATGAAAAATACTTCAACACGTGAAGTGTTTAGAACCGATGGAACTTGGGGGCCATTCAAATCAGATGCCAATGGTGCTCATATCCTCCTTGATGGCTCACCTTATTGAGATTATTAATATGAATTTGCAAGAAATAAAAAATAAAGTCTTATCTCTTCCTACAATAATGAATTTAGCGGATGAGCTATTAATAATTGACGAGTTGATGACTATTGATGTTAATGATTTGATTGAAGATCAAGATATCTTTAAATCTATTATAGATGCATTAGAATTATCACATATTGATTCTGGGTTTATGGAGTTAACAGAAGGAAATGAGTGTTCATTTATAAACTTCTACAAATGGCTCAATAAAACAAATAATAAATTCAACTTGGGAATAAATGCTAACACTATAGATAGTTTTAGTTTGACTGTTGAAGATGTGAAAAAAATGATGTCATAGATTAAATATAAAGCCGGGAATATGATCTCCCGGCTTTTTTATTATTTAACTTTCGTTCAGCACACTAAACACCCCGTCCCGCACCCCCTTAACTGCCTGTTTAACCTGATAAAGCTCCCTGCGCAGTTCCTGTACTTCGTTGTTATCCGCGAGCAGGATCAGGCAGCCTTCCGAGATCTTCACGGTAACGCCCGTACCGATCTCAAATCCCGCTTCTCTCAGCCAATTGGCGCTGATTTTGATCACCTGCGTGTCGCTGCGGTTGGGCAGATAACCCACGGTACAGCGGCGCTGTGTTTTGGAAATGGTGACTTGTGGCGTAATACTTTTTCAGCCATTAACCATCCCTGACAGGGGGTTATGCCATGCAGTAAGCCTGGTCCGGCCTGCAGATGGTCGGAGAAACCAGCGACAGTCACCCGGACGCGGCAGTGCAGTATATCGACACCGAAAACAGCTATGAACCACTGGCGCGTGTCGACAGCCACGGTGAGCACGCGGTGATCTTCTGGTATCACATGGAACTGAACGGCCTGCCGGAGAGCGTGACCGACAGCAACGGCGACACCGTCTGGCGCGGAGCTTCCACCGCCTGGGGCCGCAGCCTGCGCGAGAGCACACCGGTAAACTGGGACACCCCGCAGAACCTGCGCTTCCAGGGCCAGTACCTGGACCGCGAAACCGGCCTGCACTACAATACTTTCCGTTACTACGACCCGGCGGGCGGGTGTTACACCCAGATGGACTCGATAGGGCTATTGGGCGGTTCCAACCTCTACCAATATGCGCCAAATCCGTTAAGCTGGATCGATCCTCTCGGGTTAAAAGGTGGAAAAGCTTGTACTGATTTAGGTAAAGCAGGTGAAAGAAATTCTTCTGAGTTGACAGGGTTACCTAAAAATACAACACAGATTCCAAGTGCTAGCGGTAAAAAAGACTATCGACTTCCCGATCATATGTCTGCTGATGGACGTTATATTGCTGAAACTAAGAATCAAAATTCTATGTATTTATCCAGTCAGTTGAAAGATGATATCGCTTATGTAAGTCGTGGCGGTGGACCTGGCAGAGTAGATCTTATTATTGATCAGAGAACGAAGATTAGTGCACCGCTATTAAGAGAGCATCTTGATCCCGGAAGCCCATTACACATTATCGTTATGGATTTAAACAAATGACGAATACTTTTATAGAAAATATTAATAATTCCATATCTAACCTGAAAAGCAAAGATGACTTATCTTTTGTTTTCAAAGCATTTGAAGAGTATTGCGCCGATTTAATATCAACAAGAACAGGGTTGTCGATGAAAGGTGTTGATGGTGCACCTGATTGGTATGGATATGAAAGGATAATATGGGAATCTGTTTTTAAATATCTTGAGCCTATATTAAAAATAAAGAAATTTAGAGGTAAAAATGAATTGCTAGATGGGATGTTATCTTTATGCTTGAAAAAAGAATATGGTAAAGGACGCCAATCTTTAGTTATGTTAATTGGAAAATATGGTGCGATTGATTACGCATCATCGCTGGCACGTTTAATTGATGATCCTGAGGTTTCTATTCATGTAATTGGTGCTTTAACTCAAATGAAGGATTTATCTCACTATGAAAAAATAAAAAAAAATATCAGAGGAGAAAAAACTTACATCAAAAAGAACATATGCCAGAAAGTATATAAAGAAATTAGCACCTCTAAAATTGAATGAAGAATAAAACGGAAGACGGGAAAAAAATTAAATCTTCCCGGCTTATTTTTATTTAGCTACCGTTGTTCAGTATGCTAAACAAGCACGCTCTTAATTCCCTTAACCACCTGTTTAGCCTGATAAAGCTGCTCGCGCAGTTCCTGCACTTCGTTATTGTCAGCGATGATGGTCAGGCATCCTTCCGAAACCTTCACGGTCACGCCGCGCCCGGTGTCAAATCCTGCCTCTTTTAACCAGTCGCCTTTGAGGGTCAGGCTGGGGTGGGATGAATAGTAGGTTTTAGCGATATTCCGGCGGTTTTCGTGGCGCACTCTGACATAGCTGACTTTGTAGCGGCGCTGTGTTTTGGAAATGGTGGCTTGTGGCGTAATACTTTTTCAGCCATTAACCATCCCTGACAGTGGGTTATGCCATGCAGTAAGCCTGGAGTGGTCTGCAGATGGTGGGTGAAACCAGCGACAGTCACCCGGACGCGGCGGTGCAGTATATCCACACCGAAAACAGTTATGAGCCGCTGGCGCGCGTTGACAGCCACGGGCAGCATGCGGAGATCTTCTGCTACCACACGGAACGGCCTGCCGGACAGCGTGACCGACAGCAACGGCGAGACCGTCTGGCGCGGAGCTTCCACTGCCTGGGGCCACAGCCTGCGTGAAAGCACGCCGGTCTTATGGGACACCCCGCAGAACCTGCGCTTCCAGGGTCAGTACCTGGACCGCGACACGGGCCTGCACTACAATACTTTCCGTTACTACGACCCGGCGGGCGGGTGTTACACCCAGATGGATCCGATAGGGCTAAGGGGCGGGTTAAACTTATATCAGTATGGGCCAAATCCTTTAAGTTATATTGACCCCCTCGGGTTAATTACTGAAGACATAAAACTTAATCCGGGTGAAATACTTGTTAATCCTAAAGACATTAATTTTTCGCAAACCACTATTAATGGAGCTTTTGACACACCTGAAGGTAAACGAAGCGTACAATCAGTAATAAATGATGTCCGTAGAGGTGATGTAAAAGTAACAGACTTCCCTGCTATAAAAGTCGTAAATGTAAAAGGTCAATTAGTAGCTAGGGATGGTAATAGTCGCTTAGCGATTGCCATAAAGGCCAAGGCTAAACAAATCAAAGTAATTATAGAAAACAATGTCGACCAGTTGAGGGATTTCACTAGTAGGTCAAGGAAAAATGGTCTGCCAAATACAGGTACATCTGAAACTCCAAAATGTAAGTGAGTAATTATTTCATGAAAAAAGATCATGCTTATGCTGTAGAATTGCCCTATTGGCAGGCTCCAAATGACGACCTTTTACTAATGTCAAAGGGTGACTCTTTAACTGCATTTTTCAAAATCTGGAGTTCTGCATCTAAGTATTCTAAATTTACTGGTATATTCGATTTTTCTTCTGTATGGGCGGTTCGATATGAAAGAAATAAGGACCTAAGATATTATAAAAACCGAGAGGAGGATGATTTTGTTTCATGCTATTGGGTTGTTTCAGAGTCATCATGGCTGGAACAATTGAAAAAAGAAAGGTGCTCTTTTTTCCCTGATTGGGAGAAATATAATGTAATTAAATATACACACTATATAATTCAGAGTGATTCATTCTATATAGAGGTGATTGCTAAAGATATTAAAATTTCAAGAAAAAAATGGAGTAAATTTATTTATCTTTTTATTAAAACCGGGGGGGAAATAACATCTTCCCGGCTTTTTATTATTTAACTCTCATTCAGCACACTAAACATCCCGTTCAGCTTCCCCTTAACTACCTGTTTAACCTGATAAAGTTCTTCCCGCAGCTCCTGTACCTCGTCACTGTCAGCGATGATAGTCAGGCACCCCTGCGAAATCTTCACGGTGACGCCGCGCCCGGTGTCAAATCCCGCCTCTTTTAACCAGTCGCCTTTGAGGGGCAGGCTGGGGTGGGATGAATAGTAGGTGTTAGTAATATTCCGGCGGTTTTCGTGGCGGACTCTGACATAGCTGACTTTGTAGCGGCGCTATGTTTTGGAAATGGTGACTTGTGGCGTAATACTTTTTCAGCCATTAACCATCCCTGACGGGGGGTTATGCCATGCAGTAAGCCTGGACGGGTCTGTAGATGCTGGGTGAAACCAGCGACAGTCATCCGGACGCGGCGGTGCAGTATATCCACACCGAAAACAGTTATGAGACGCTGGCGCGCGTTGACAGCCACGGGCAGCATGCGGACATCTTCTGCTACCACACGGAACTGAACGGCCTGCTGGACAGCGTGACCGACAGCAACGGCGACACCGCCTGGCGCGGCGCATCAAGTGCCTGGGGCCGCAGCCTGCGTGAAAGCACGCCGGTCTTATGGGACACTCCGCAGAGCCTGCGCTTCCAGGGCCAGTACCTGGATCGTGAAACGGGCCTGCATTACAACACCTTCCGCTACTACGACCCGGCTAGCGGGTGTTACACCCAGATGGACCCGATAGGGCTGCTGGGCGGGCTGAATACCTATACCTATGTGATTGATCCGCTGGGGTGGGTAGATCCGTTGGGGTTGTGTAAAGTCGATCTCACTGAACATAGAAAAGACCATATATTGAATAGGCATCGGCATGGTGCAAACAAGCCCGATAAGACTCAGTTTCCGGCAGGTTGGAGTGATGATGATATCCTCCATCATGTTTCTGATGTGGCAACAGATCCAAACTCAGTTTCCGGGGTCGGGAAATGGAATTCACCTGATGTTACAGGTACGAGAGAAGGAATTGATATCAGGATTGATTTTTATCCGCCAAACCATCCTGAATATGCAGGTAAAATATCAACGAGCTATCCAACAAATACGCCACCCAATCCACCTAAACCTTAATGTGAGTGAGAGAAAATGAGAAGCGAAATTGACTATAGTGAGATACGTGAGGCTATTTTATCTCTATTAAGTGTTTATTCTGAGATAATCGAGGCTGATACCTATAGTGCAGTTATGCACTATTTACAGCATGGAGAGTATGAAATGGCTTTTGAGGGGCTACTTATCGATTTAATAAACGCTAAATTTGAGAAACAGAAAATTAATATCGATTACTACTTGTCTTTAGGTCAAGTTTTAGGTTTGGATAAAAATACTGTTTTTAATCCTAATTTTTGGAATGATTTTGTTAATTATCTTTATAAATAATAAAATAATTCGGTCACATATTAACCTTGTTGATTAATAGCGTATAAAAGCCGAGAACAGCAACGACGTGCTGCGCCACTGCACGGAAAAACAGGTGTGACGACGTCATCCCTGCAAACCTGAGCGCACACAGTACGCCTTGTCCGGCCTGCAGATGGTGGGTGAAACCAGCGACAGTCACCCGGACGCGGCGGTGCAGTATATCCACACTGAAAACAGCGATGAGCCGCTGGCGCGCGTCGACAGCCACGGCGAGTATGCGGACATCTTCTGGTACCACACGGAACTGAACGGCCTGCCGGGCAGCGTGACCGACAGCAACGGCGACACCGTCTGGCGCGGCGCCTCTACGGCCTGGGCCGCAGCCTGCGCGAAAGCACACTGGTAAACTGGGACACCCCGCAGAGCCTGCGCTTCCAGGGCCAGTACCTGGAGCGTGAAACGGGCCTGCACTACAACACCTTCCGCTACTACGACCCGGCTGGCGGGTGTTACACCCAGATGGATCCGATAGGGCTGCTGGGCGGGCTTAATGTGTATACTTACGTTAGTAACCCGCTTTCTAGCATAGACCTCTTAGGGCTCGCTCCCTGCTCTGTTAATATACTTAAAAGCGCAAGGAAAAATAATTATGCTATTTCCCCTGCTCAAAGGCAGCAAATCATTGATTCTATTGATGATGATAAGTTAAAAGGTATCTTCTCAGAATTATATCGTCCAGGAGCGAATATTCCCGATGGAGGAACTGCTGCATCTATATTACATCCAAAAAATACAGGGCAATTAGTTGGCGGCTCAGATCATATTGCTAAAGGGTCAAGTTATCTGAAGGCGTTAAGGAAACTTACATCAGGTAGCGGGAAATATAGAGTTGAAATCCTGAGTGATTCGGATAGAAGCCTGGCTAGTTATATGATTCACGATCTCAAACATGCTTTAGGATTAATCCCATGACAATAGATTATTCAATTGATGAACTAAAAGAACGCTTCCCTACTTTCGAGGAAACGTATGACGGTGAAGATGAACCTTACTTAATATATGGAGCTTTTGGCTCTTACGCTCTTGACATAATAAATATTTTTATGTTGGATGAAGTCGCTCCGCAAAATTATTTTTATTCGAATTTAAGAGAGGGGGGCTTAAATAAAGACACCATTCGTACAGAGGCAGTGAAAATATTTAATTATATAGATGAGCTTTTTTTGAAAAAAAATAGCGATCTTCAAGACATACTGAATACTTGCCTTTTTGAGGCGCTAATGGGAAATGATTATAGTTATAATCTAGCGCGGAAATATTTTAGTAAAGATACTTACAATCACTATCTTGCAGTTACAAAAAGAGTTATTTAATCTCGTTGGGATTGAAGGGTAAATATTCTGTAATAGTAAAGCATTATGCAAATGCATCATTTGCTAGTGCTTCAGCTGGAGTGTGGCATCAACCTAACAGCGATAATATTTTATTTTTGAATCGCAGCGAGGCGTGACGCAGCGTTTCAGCTATGACGACGAGCACCGCATCAGCCGGGTGGAAATCGACGGCGACGCGAAATACACCCGGGCCGAGTACCGCTACGACGCCCTGGGCCGCCGTACGGAGAAACAGGTGTGGCGACGCCATGCCCGTAAACCGGAACGCACGCAGTATGCCTGGCCCGGCCTGCAGATGGTGGGCGAAACCAGCGACAGCCACCCGGACGCGGCGGTGCAGTATATCCGCACCGAAAACAGTTATGAGCCGCTGGCGCGCGTTGACAGCCACGGGCAGCATGCGAAGATCTTCTGGTACCACACGGAACGGAACGGCCTGCCGGACAGCGTGACCGACAGCAACGGAGACACCGTCTGGCGCGGCGCATCAGGCGCCTGGGGCCGCGGCCTGCGTGAAAGCACGCCGGTCTTATGGGACACCCCGCAGAACCAGCGCTTCCAGGGCCAGTACCCGGACCGTGAAACGGGCCTGCACTACATTACTTTCCGCTACTACGACCCGGCGGGCGGGTGTTACACGCAGATGGATCCGATAGGGCTGGCGGGGGGACTGAATCTCTATGCCTACAGTCCGAATCCGCTGTCATGGATCGACCCGTTAGGTCTGTCCTGTAAATCATCTTATAGTGGCAAACTTTCCGGTAAAGCGTCGGAAATGACTCCACTAGTCCGTGGTTCTAAAGCGTGGAATCAAGCTATTAAGGATATGCAAGCTGCTTTATCTAGGGGCGAGAAATTCCAGGTAAAACTCCAATCTAGCACTGATGCAAAAGCTTTCTTACAAGAAGCGCAGGGTAATATGAATCGTTATAAAGCACATACGCAAAGTGCTCGTCCTGATGGCGTTCCAAAAGATCCTAAAGGATACGAGCAACATATGGGGCCGGAAGGTGGTTTTGGCGATTCACCTCATATAAAATGGTACAATAATGGGACGGATGGCCATATATTCTATGACATCCCTAATTAATCATGAAAAATAAATATTCGTTCGATTTGCTTACAAAACAAAAGCTTCCTTCAAATGAGGAAGAGGAGTTTATTTTTTGGAAAATGTTAAATATCCTTGAGAAAGGAACAATTAAACATTCATTTGGCAGTCTGAATGAATTATATAGTGAACTTTCTTTTGATGATTATTATGTTGCACATAACCTCATCGCCAGTAAAGGGGAACGTAAGATATTTAAAGGTCGCGTGTTTATTTCAAAAAAGAACGATTTAATTTCTTTTTTAAATGAATCTTTCACTATAAATGATGTAAGATGTTTTTTGATATCACCTGTTTCTCCTGATGAATCAGAATATGTTATTTATATAGATGAGGAACAAATTCATCTGTATTGTTCTTGAATGATAAAAAGCCGGGTAAGAAATGAACTCTTCCCGGCTTTTTTATTATTTAACTTTTGTTCAGCACACTAAATATCCCGTCACGCATCCCCTTAACTGACTGTTTGACCTGATAAAGTTCCTTCCTCAGTTCCTGCACTTCGTTGCTGTCGGCAATAATGATCAGGCATCCTTCTGATATTTTCACCGTAACACTTACCCCGGCATCAAATCCGGCCTCTTTCAGCCAGTCGCCCTTGAGGTTCAGGCTGGGGTGTCGTGAGTAGTACGTGGTCATGTAGGTTTTGCTGTTTATGTGGCGGGCGCTGACGTAGCCGACTTTATAGTGACGCAGTGCTTTGGAAAGGGTGACTTCTGCCAATATCGTGTTCAGCCATGATTAACTCCCTCTGATAGTGGGATGTGATAAGTGGGGTGACGTGTTGCAGGTATATCCATTTCATATTAAGGATGGCACTTAGCCAGCGTCTGTAACTGCTTCCCGGGGAAAAGGTATCTGGCACGCCTGAATCACTTCCTCTTCCCACCGAGTAACCGCGCCACTTGCTGCAGGGTTTAGACGGGATGAGCCGGGAGTATAAATATACTGGGCGTGGTCGCGACACGACACGCACCGGAGAGTGACGCAGCGTTTCAGCTATGACGACGAGCACCGCATCAGCCGGGTGGAAATCGACGGCGACGTGGAGTTCACAAAAGCAGAATACCGCTACGACGCGCCAGGCCGCCGTACCGAGAAACAGGTGTGGCGCCGTCATGCCCGTAAACCGGAACGCACGCAGTACGCCCGGTCCGGCCTGCAGATGGTGGGTGAAACCAGCGACAGTCACCCGGACGCGGCGGTGCAGTATATCCGCACCGAAAACAGTTATGAGCCGCTGGCGCGCGTCGACAGCCACGGTGAGCACGCGGACATCTTCTGGTACCACACGGAACTGAACGGCCTGCCGGAGAGCGTGACCGACAGCAACGGCGACACAGTCTGGCGCGGCGCATCAAGCGCCTGGGCCGCAGCCTGCGTGAAAGCACGCCGGTAACCTGGGACGCCCCGCAGAACCTGCGCTTCCGGGGCCAGTACCTGGACCGCGAAACGGGCCTGCACTACAACACCTTCCGTTACTACGACCCGCCGGGCGGGTGTTACGCCCAGATAGACCCGATAGGGCTATTAGGTGGAATAAATCTCTACACCTCTGTGCCTAATGCGCTGGGTTGGATAGATCCGTTAGGGCTTACATGTATACCAAACAAAGTTGATGGTGATGCCCGTGAAGCAAAACTCTTAAAATGATTGCAAAATATGTTTGGCGCAGAAAATGTTATCAGCCAGCGGCATTTACGTAATGCTCAGGGAAAAATTGTTGGTCTTGTTGATGATGCTATCAAGTTAGGTAAAATAAAAGGTCCGCGAATTCTTGATCTTGTCGTTAAGACGAAGGATGGCTGGAAAGGTATAGAAGTAACGAGTAAAACAGCCTTTAAAGTTGCTCAGTCTGCAAAAGAGGAGATTATTCGGGCTGCTGGCGGTGGCTTTGTTCGCCACCCAGTGACAAAAGATTTGATAGAACTTTCTGATGATATATCTAGAATAATTCGCCTTAATTAGTAGGGGGGGCAATACCATGAATTTATTGAGGTTTAATTACTCAACCCTGTTGAAAAGAAGTAAAAATTTATCTTATCGTGAGCAGATAACTAATATAACAACAGTATTAATGACCTTTCTCAAGGAAAATGAATTGGTTACATTAGAACCATTTAAAGAGGATGGTAGTTTGAAAGAAGATCTTGTTTTGTATAGCTCGGATCTAACTGATATCGGAAATCTTTTATTTAAAGAGTGCTATCCAAAATGGTCTGGATATATAGACCGTGGAGGAGATGTCAATAACACAAAAATATTGAGTGATGGCTTAAGTGCATTGAAGAAAAGATAAATAAAAATCCGGGAAATAAATTAACTCTTCCCGGCTTTTTATTATTTAATCCCCGTTAAATCCCGCCTTCGATCCTGTCGCGCTTAATAACTGGAATACCCTTGGTATCATTCAGCGCGCCTGGAGATTTTTTCAGCCACGCTTTCACCTTCTGCTTATTAGTGCGCGTAATGCTCCTCCTTTTAATACAGCCAAAGGGTTCGCGGATGTGCTGTGGCGTGATGGTAATACAATCCCGCATAACCCGGCTCTTGACGGACATCCCGTCAATAAATCCGGCCCGTGCCATCCATGCGTCGTGTAAACGGAGCGAATGACAGTCAACGTAAGAATAGAACTCACAGTGAGCAGATCCGGCAGTGTGTTAGAAGCGTGTTCAGCCATGATTAACTCCCTGCGATAGTGGATTGTGATAAGCGGGTTGACGTGTGCTGCAGGAGTATCCATTTCGTATTAAGGATGCCACTATGCCAGTGCCTGTAATGACTTTCTGGTGAAAAAGGCATCTGAGACCTCCTGAACCACTTCCACTCTCCGCCGAACAACCGCTCCATTTGCTGCAACGTCTCGACGGGATGAGCCGGGAGTATAAATATTTCGGGCGTGGCCGTGCGCCACGACACGCACCGCAGAGTGACGCAGCGTTTCAGCTATGGCGACGCGCACCGCGTCAGCCGGGTGGAAATTGACGGTGATGCGGAGTTCACAAAAGCCGAATACCGCTACGACGCGCCAGGACGCCGTACAGGGAAACAGGTGTGGCACCGTCATGCCCGCAAACCGGAACGGACGCAGTACGCCTGGTCTGGCCTGCAGATGCTGGGCGAAACCAGCGACACTCACCCGGACGGGGCGGTGCAGTATATCTACATCGAAAACAGCGATGAGCCGCTGGCGCGCGTCGACAGCCACGGCGAGTATGCGGACATTTTCTGGTACCACACGGAACAGAACGGCCTGCCGCACAGCGTGACCGACAGCAACGGCGACATCGTCTGGCGCGGCGCATCAAGCGCCTGGGCCGCAGCCTGCGTGAAAGCACGCCGGTAACCTGGGACGCCCCGCAGAACCTGCGCTTCCAGGGCCAGTACCTGGACCGTGAAACGGGCCTGCACTACAACACCTTCCGTTACTACGATCCGCCGGGCGGTGTTACACGCAGATAGATCCGATTGGTCTGGCGGGCGGGCTGAATACCTATACCGATGTGGTTGATCTGCTGGGCCTTAGTAGCTGCATGTTGGGTCGTAACATGGGGGTACGTAGCGGTGATGGTATGGCTAACCATCATCTTATCCCGGAAGAGTTGATAAAGGATAAAAGCTTTAAACCCATTTTTGAAAAGCTTCGAAAAATTGGTTGGAATGGTGATGGTGCTTCAAATGGGATTTTCTTACCAGGCTCAAGAGAACTGGCAGATAATATAGGCCTTCCGGGGCACTGGCCTAATCATAATCAATATACGGCTGCCGTCAGGAGCAGGTTAACGCAATTAGCAAGTCAGGCAAATAGAATGAGTGATACTCAACTGGCTTTAGGTATAATAAATATTCAGGATTGGCTAAGCAAAGGCCTTAAGTCCAGCGTATTAAAAATTGATCCAAATACGGGGAGATTGTTATGAATAAAACAACTGAACAATTTTATGTTATGGAGTATTTGCCTGATAATGCCGGGAATCCTTTTTTTATGGATAAAACATGGGATCCGGAATTGCCAGATTATGATATCTTTATGTCCCCCCCAAATGCCTGTGACTTCTCTTCTTTATATCGTTTGAGAGCAAGCACGATCCAACTCGATGGTGATTATTTAATCAACGATAATTTGGTGTCATCTGATTTCATTAAAGTTTGTGAAGAATGTTTTGCTAACAATATCCATATTCCAGTTGATATATCTCTTCTTAAGAACAAAAAGCCTGAGAGAGAATATTACTTATTTTTTCTGCTGGACTATATTGAAGCACTTGATCAAAGCAACTCTCGATATTCTGTCTCTCGAGATGTCGATTCGGGTCTTTTAAATACCAAGGAAGAGCGAGGCCTTGATAAAACTTACTACGACGAGATCGAGCGTTTCATTGTAAAAAAAGAAATAAAAAGTAACCTTTTCTTTTGTCAAGAGTTATCCAAGCCAGTGTGCTCTAAATTTTTTAAAGAAAGGTTTGAAATTTATAATTTGAAAGGTATTGAATTCAAAGCCATAGATGAAAGTTTTAAATATGATGCTTGGGCTGGTTGGTGAATATTGAAAATTATAATTAAAAGAATTTTTAATATAAGCAGCTTTATTCACTTTTTAATATAGCCGGTTAACAACAAAAAATTATGTAAGGATGCAGTGAAGTTCACAAAAGCAGAATATCGCCACGACGCGCTGGGCCGCCGGTGCGCGTCGACAGCCACGGCGACACCGTCTGGCGCGGGGCTTCCACTGCCTGAGGCCGCAGCCTGCGTGAGAGTACACCAGTCTCATGGGACATCCCGCAGAACCTGCGATTACAGGGTCAGTACCTGGACCGCGAAACGGGCCTGCACTGCAACACCTTCCGCTACTACGGCCCGGCGAGCTGAACATCTATACCTATGTGGTTGACCCGCCAGGGTGGGGGAATCCGCCTGGATTAGTAAGAGAACCTATAATATTTTTACCGAAAGGTAGGGGCTTTTTTCATCCCGGGACAGTAGAATCTGTGAATAACCCAGAAGGGCCTTTCAAAATAAAAGCTACAGGCAGTCGTTTTGTTGATAAAAACGAACTGTATAAAGCAGCAGGCTTAAATGAAAGGAAGTCTAATAAATGGATAAAGTGGATATCTCATCATGCCAGTTATGAACCTCAAAAAATAAGATGTTAATGCAGCTTGTAAATGTTCAATGTCATGATTACCCTCACGTAGGGGGAGCGCTTAAGTTTGAAAAAGTCACTGGATTTAAATATGTTACACTTCAAGCAATCGAAGAGACAGCCAGTAGAAGCCTAAAACTTCCGTGGTATTAAAATTGGAGATGATATGTCAAACGATAATTTTTTTTGCAGCAAAGGTATTGTTTTTGATGATTCACTACAAGGCCTTACAAAAGCAGATGTAATTCACCTAATTCCTTCTGAGTTTAATGGGAAGGATTTTTTTTGTTGATTTTTATCTTTCTAATAATGGAGGCTATTTTAGTAACGGAGCTTTCTTTTATAGGGATAAAATACTGAGTAGAACTCCTGATGATTATAGTCTATTGGAAATAGAAGGGTTCTATTTTATTGAGGGAGAGTCATGTTTTGAATCGGAGTATTTACTTTCAATTAATGAGGTTTTGTCAAGACGTGTGCGTTATTCACAATTTATAAAGGATTTTGCTAAGGAGCATATCCCTTTTGCAGTTGATGCAGGTGATAACGACTACTGGATTAATACAAATACTGGCGAAATTAAATATATCCGAAGGGATCTTGAAGATCAGGTGATAGAGGTAGCACCGACTTTTTATGATTTTTGTATAAATATAGAACCAGGCCGCAGAGTGTAATAAACATGGTAAGCAGCATCCGCCGCTGCTTTTAGCTTTTAGCGGCGGCAACTCTCCCTTTCTCTTATGAAATACCTTTATAGCGCACTGACACCGAAATCCGCCGCATGTATACCGACGGTGCCCCTTTCACCCCGACTGAGACGTACCGTCAGTCCCTGTGGGGCTACGACGCGGCCGGGCCGCCGCACGGAGAAACAGGTGTGGCGACGCCATGCCCGTAAACCGTAACGCACGCAGTACGCCTTGTCCGGACTGCAGATGGTGGGCGAAACCAGCGACAGTCACCCGGACGCGGCAGTGTACCGAAAACAGCTATTGTCGACAGCCACGGTGAGCATGCGGACATCGTCTGGTACCACACGGAACTGAAGGGCCTGCCGGACAGCGTGACTAACAGCAACGGCGACACCGTCTGGCGCGGCGCATCAAGCGCTTGGGGCCGCAGCCTGCGCGAGAGCACACCGGTAACCTGGGGCACCCCGCAGAACCTGCGCTTCCAGGGCCTGCACCTGGACCGTGAAACGGAGCTGCACTGCAAAACCTTCCGCTACTACGACCCGGCGGACGGGTGTTACACCCAGATGGACCCGATTGGGCTGGCGGGCGGGTTAAACACATACATGTATGTACCTAATGCTTTGATTTACATCGATCCTTTAGGCTTGGATTATACTACCTGGCAAATACATTCTCCGGGATATGGCGATAGTGTTCAAAAAGGGCTTCATTTCTACGCTCCAGGAGGTTTTGAATTATCTGCAAGGCCTGATTATAAAGGTGGTATAACCTTTACTAATGCGCTTCCAAATGAAGCGGGGAGCCCAAAATTAGCGAAAGCTATTGCTTTAGCAAAAGAGCATTTTGAAAAAGATGTCAGATTCAGAAACGATATATTGAACAAAGCCAATGAAGGTGTGCAATTTGTTCTTGAACACGCCAAAAAAGAATCTGGTACTCTACGTGAGTTAGCTAATGGTCGCTCCAGAGAACTTCGAGATATTGCCCGAAATGTGGACCGGCAAAATATGCAGGGGGTGTATATGATAAATAGTAAGTGGGGTTCACCATTGCAATTAGATGTTATAAGTATCATCGAACAGCTATCCATTAACGGTTTACGCATTGGGTCGTCTATTAGCCAGCTTCTTGAGATTATGGGAGAGCCGGAGTTACCCGCAGCCAAACTTAGTAAGAAATCAAAGATACTTTACTGGCTTTATGGCAATGTTAGCTTTCTTTCTGAAGATGACAGCCTTATAGCCATTGATGTTGACTTTCACAGCAATAGAAAGAAAGTAGTAAAGCTTGGTGAAATAGCGAACTGGAAAAGTCAACATTGGTTGGGTTGGACTCAGAAAAGGCAGTTAAATATTAATAAACAGGATGCCGTAATTAATATCAGCGATAACAATATCATTATTACTTTATCTCAGGATTGGTCTTTAGGGATGGTTTCTATTAGAGGGATTTAATAACGAGTAATTAGGGGAAAGGAGAATCTTTTACAGTTATAGCGATGTCATACTTGTAGAACAGAGCGCACGTAGTACGCCTGCCGGGTCTGCAGATAGTCGAAGAAACCAGCGACAGTCACCCGGATGCGGCGGTGCAGTAAATCTACACGGAGAACAGTTACGAACCGCTGGATCGCGTCGACTTTCACGGGCAACCCGCAGAGATTTACTGGTACCATACCGAAATCAACGACCTGCCGGAGAGCGTCACTGACAGCAACGGCGACACCGTATGGCGCGGCGTATCAAGCGCCTGGGGCCGCAGTTTGCGGGAAAGCGCGCCGGTCAGCCGGGATGTCCCGCAGAACCTGCGCTTTCAGGGCCAGTACCTGGACCGCGAAACGAGCCTGCACTACAATACTTCCGCTACTATCACCCGGCAGGCGGGTGTTACACCCAGATGGACCCGCAGGGCTGCTTGGTGGATTAAACCTATATTAATATGTGCCCAATCCAATAAGTTGGATCGACCCGCTGGGATTAGCAGGGGAATGGGTTAATCCCAACAATATTAATTTTTCTCAAAGAACAATATCACCTCATGATTATGCCGACGTTATGCGTAATGGTGGCTGCGATTGGGACATGTCGCCATTAAGAGTAATTGATATTGATGGGCAACTAGTCTCCTATGATAATAGTCTATTAGACGCAGCTCTGGAGGCCGGATTAGATAAGGTAAAGTCATTAGGATTGACCCTAATTCTCCTCATCCTGACTCATCTACTGGAAAAACATGGTCACAAAAATTGCGTGAGAGATTTAGAGAGCGAAAAAATATAAAAGCCGATGGAACAGTGCCAGATAGAGGATTAAACTCTCGATCGGAAAGAACAACAAGAGGTGGCAAATGAAAAATATTATTCAGTTATGGGAAGATGGTTTATTACCGATAAAAGATGCTATTTACTTTTCTAACGGCAAATCTTTCCTTTGTAAAATAGTACCTTACCCTACTCCTTGTATTGAGAAAAATGGTGATTTTGATTTCTCTGCCTTTTATGAAGAAAATAAAGATGAAGTTACTGATATTGATAAGTTTAGAGAGGTTAAGTTAGCGAACAATTGCTATTGTTGCATTGGAGAAGGTAGCTATGGTTCTGAAGGATTTATCGCATATCTCGATGGAAATAAAAAGTTAGTTTGGGTTCTTTATTCCGAAGAATCTAACCCATTTATTAATGTATCTGAATATATGGCTGACATTATAATAGTGGAATCAAGCTCTAACATTAGACTAAGAATAAATATAAACAATCCAGTGGATTTAGAATTAGCACTTTAAATAAAAGCCGGGTAAGAAATTAAATCTTGCAGGCTTTTTTTATTATCTAACCTTCGTTTAGCACACTAACGTTCGGTCTTTAATCTCCTGGTTAGCCTGATAAAGCTGTTCCCGCAACGCCTGGCCCGGCCTGCAGATGGTCGGCGAGACCAGCGACAGCAGCCCGGACACGGCGGTGCAGTATGTCTACACGGAGAACAGTTACGAACCGCTGGATCGCGTCGACTTTCACGGGCAACCCGCAGAGATTTACTGGTACCATACCGAAATCAACGACCTGTCGGAGAGCGTCACTGACAGCAACGGCGAGACCGTCTGGCGCGGCGCATCAAGCGGCTGGGGCCGCAGCCTGCGGGAAAGCACGCCGGTTACCTGGAACAACCCGCAGAACCTGCGCCTGCGGGGCGAGTACCTGACCGCAAAACGGATCTGCACTACAATACTTTCGTCACTGTGACCCGGCGGTCGGGCGTTACGCAGATGGACCCGTCAGGGCTGGCAAGTGGGCTGAACACCGATACCTAGTAGGTGGTCCGCTGATACGGGGGAGCCGCTGGGGTTAATGTGTGATAAAACAGCACCTGTTTATCGTGTCGAAACTGATGTTGTAGCAAGTCAGAGTATTTTTTATCAGTGAGTTAGGAAATATAATCATTCCCGACAGAGAAAAAATATTTTTAAACATTGGTAGTAAAGGATGAGCCTCGGAGTTTCATGGTATGGGTAATAAAAAAGCTAAAGCTTTCGAGGTTAAATAAACATTCCTGACGAGTTGATGAAATGCCTGAGCCATATGGATTAAAGTCATAATGGATTTATAAATCATTGGAAAACAACCTACAAGGTTCTGGAAGGGTATAATGAATTACTTAGACGTTTTGAAAGTGAGCTTAGAAGATGAGGAAAAAAGAATTTCCTCATCTTTATATGCTAAAAGTAAGAATGGTTTTATTGTCGAGTATATGACAACTTGTCGCTCTGGTTGCGGCGATTTCATATTGCAAGAGGCGGAAAATATATTACTAACAATCAACCGGAATACTTTCCCTAAATGGCCTAATCTGGATTTTTGGCTGCCAATTTTACCAAAGCACTTTATTGATTCTTTTTCAAATGATGGTGACGATTGGACATTTGAGAATTGGCTTTACTGGTTTGAGCCTGAAAACAGATTCTGGTTTTTATGGAGCGCCAATGTGATAGACGAGACCCACTTAAAAATTAGTATATTAGTACATGAACACCCTTTTCCATCAGGAGCTTTAGAGATTTTATTCATAAAGTTGGGCACTGATGAACTGGAGGAAGTAAATATTTATTCTTGTAAATAGCAAAGCAAAGCTAATGATAATTACCATGCTTTTTTTATTAGGGCCGAGCCTACAGGCATTATTAATTGCAATGACGGCTTTAAAGAATAAGCCTTTCTGCAATTAAAATTTCAGCTCTTCATGATACCTATATCAAATCTGAGCGTACACAGCCTGGCCCGGCCTAAAGATAGTGGGTAAACCTGCGACAGTCACACAAACGCAGCGGTACATTATATCTACACCGAAAACAGCGATGAGCCGCTGGCACGTGTCGACAGCCACGGTCAGCATATGGACATCTTCTGGTATCATACGGAACTGAACGACGTGGCGGAGGGCGTGACCGACAATAACGGCGACACCGTCTGGCGAGGAACCTCCATTGCCAGGGGCGGTAGCCTGCGCGAAGAATTGGCGGCTAGAGCGCGCCTCCTGCAGAACCTGCGCTTCCGGAACCAGTACCTGGACTGCGAAACGGGCCTGCACTACAAAACCTTCCGCTACTACGACCCGCAGTGGGGGAAACACAGATGGATCCGATTAGTCTGGCCGACGGATTGAATACGTATGTGGTTGCATGATTGGTATGAGTGGATCCGTTGGGACGAGACTGCTTCAAACTTAGTGATAACTCTGATAAAAATTAAAAAAAATGCGAAAAATATTTATGGGAGATCTCGAAGGACGGGGACAGTCGTGACTAAGGTGATATTGATGGAATGTAAGATTTTATTCTCTCCGTTGGCAAGAGTAATGCAAATCATGCTACGCAGTTGCCATTTAAATGAAACACGTTTGAATCAAAAATTTTTATGTTGAAGGCAATGAAATTGTACTAGCTTGACTCTCCCTTGATTATCAATAATAAACCTTAACGATCTACCTCCGCCTTAAAGATCACTCATTTAAGCCGCTAAGTGATCCATTGAGGATGCGGATGAGAACGCAGGCTTTGATATGCCTCATGCTGTAGCTGAACGTGATATGAAGGATGGATAGGAGTACTTTAGCAGCAATAAAATTCGTGCAGGCGGTAATGCGAAAACAAAAAATGTACAGGGTTTTGAATTTGAGGTGTAAAAGTGAAAAAAATAAACAATAGCTATGTATCAATGATTTGGCAATCTCTTTCTGAAAATCCAAATATGGATTCCTCCCTTGTTGGATTAAATTTGTCCAATGAGAACAGCTTATCATTAGTCCTGCGGGAGTTAATAAAGCCTTGTTATGATAGCTTCCCTTTGTTTATAAAGGAGAGATGCAGAAATAGTCTTGCATATGCAATTAACTTTTATGATGAAGAATTACTCTTGCGTCTTTATGAGGCTGCCATTCCACTTTTTTACCCTCCTAATAATCTTACTATGAAACAGTTTTATGTAATCGTTTGGGGATCTCTTTTTCCGGGAGAAAGTTATTTAATAAATAATCCAGAAGAATACGTAGAGATTTGCTTTAATGAGTTATACAAAAAATAATGTAAATAGATATGGCGTTAAATTTACCACCATCTTTGGTTGGCGGAGCGTCTGTTTATAATATAAGAGCAACTACCCTGAGGTAAGCTCTGCAAGATGATAAATCATTATATTTGGAACCTGTTTTCTTTTCACATGATCCTCACTTTCTTACAGGGGTACAGGAAAATTTAGCTAACTATGAGATAGTAAAAAACCATCATCAAGCGTTACAACTACATTTTTGATCAAAATTTACCTGCACCCTATGTGGTTTGGGAGGATTATTTTTCAAATGTTATATCTACAATTAGCATCCATCAAAAATATAATAAGGCGCAAATAATAATAAAAGTAGATTTGACGAAAAAAAAGCCGGACGTATTAAAAGAGAATATATCATCGAAAGATGGTAGTAATATTATCTCCTTAAAACCATATTGCTCTACATAATTAAGAAAGTAAAGCTTATTCGAGATTGTTAAAACGTTGGGTACACCAGGAGGTGATTTTTTGATAATCGTCGGAAATGTTGTTGGGCATGGTGACGTCACGCTGTTATAAGGTATCTCAAATGATTAGTGAAAAATTAAATATTGATAAAGAGTATATGCCTTTTTTATTCTCTGCAATACAAAGGATCAGAGACGAAGGTTGGGGTGAAAAATTAAAAAATATAAATGAATATTATGTTTCTATAGATAGCCATATTTATGTCATTGAAGGCAATCAATGTGTTTTGATTAGCTTTTCCTCAGATCTGATTACCCAGGATAACTGGATGGATATAGGTTCTGATGGCATTGATGTAAAAGGCGTAAGCTTTTATATTGAGATAAAAACAAAGGAAGTGATTTTTACTCATAGGTTTTGATCGTTTTATTAGACGATTAGTACTTAGTTCTCATTACTCATTGTGGATAATCGCATTGACAGAACAGGGAATATCACTATCTTGCTGGGCGTACCACGCGCCGGCGATGCACCAACAAGCTGCGTGACCGTCTGGTTCGTGACTATTAAGATTGTAAAGCGGTTATATAATATGCTTGTGAAAGAGCATGTTATTAACCATAGAGATATAATTGACATTATCAAGTGAAAACAACGAAGTAAAAGCTTTGATTGGTCTATTGATATAAACCATGTAACGAAATTTGTGAGCTAAGGGTTGGCTGAAAATGTCATATGCGATTATCAATTGTGAAGGTAATGGGTGTTTACTCCTGGGTCCATTTATCCTGGAAGATGGTTTTTTTAAATCCAATGTAGTAGTCAGGTCAGATTGGTATGAAGCCAGAGCTTCATTCTACGTCTCTAAAGAGAGACTGGAAGAATTGCTTTTAAATTTAGAAAAAATTTCTAATGGGAGTATTAGCGAAGCCATCTTTATTAATGAAGATGGGAGCTTTGAAATTGATTTTTATATAGACCATTTAGGTAAAGCAAGAATTGCAGGTGTTTTAATTGAAAGCATGATGGACTCATCTGCTTTGAGTTATGAATTATATTCAGATTCGCAATCTATAACTGAATTTTATAAGCAGATGAAAACTAATCTGAGTCAATGAGTTATCAATCTAAGAAGTGTTAGATTTAAAGTCAGGGCAAATATGAAAGGTTTTATAAAATGAATATTGAAAAAGACAATCTTCTGGAGCTGTTTAAAGAAAAAATCACTGACTCCGTTTATCCATTGAAAATGGGAGGGGTGATAAATAAACAGGCTTTTGATGAACTTGTGTCAATCGCAGAGCAAGCTACAATATTATTGAAAGAAGACGACTTAGTGCCTAAAAAGCTTTTATCAGAGATTCATCTCGTTGCCGTCGGAGTCGATTGTGAAAATCTCTATTACAAAAATGATTTTCTTGCATCTATTTCTGCTGGGTTAATGGAGTGTTTCAATATGATTCTG
This sequence comes from Kosakonia sp. SMBL-WEM22, assembly GCF_014490785.1. Taxonomy (NCBI): domain Bacteria; kingdom Pseudomonadati; phylum Pseudomonadota; class Gammaproteobacteria; order Enterobacterales; family Enterobacteriaceae; genus Kosakonia; species Kosakonia sp. SMBL-WEM22. The sequence goes on from NZ_CP051488.1 coordinate 329,920, forward strand.
GATGGAGAGTCGATTGAAAATAAAAACCCCCACGAGCCAAGGATTATATAAATGAGTAATAATATATTATTTTATAAAGTAAATGAACCCTATGGAGTATTTTCAAACTTCTATAAATGCGGTTTCTTTATTGATGATAAATATTGGCCTACGGTAGAGCACTTCTTTCAGGCTCAAAAATTTGATGACGAAGCGCTTAGAGAAAAAATCAGAAAGCTCGCGTCACCAATGGATGCTGCTATATCAGGAAGAGATCGGGATAATCCGCTAAGAGATGACTGGGATTGTGTCAGGGATAATATAATGCGCCTTGCTGTCATGGAAAAATTTAAGCAAAATGATGAAGCAAGAGATATTTTGTTAGCCACCAATGATCTTACGTTAGTTGAACACACAAAAAACGATAACTACTGGGCTGATGGCGGTGATGGCTCGGGTAAAAATATGCTAGGGAAGATTCTTATGGAGGTGAGAGATATGTTGAGAGAAACGGTTTGAAGTTTGGTAAAGCATTGGCTTGCATAAATTAGTGTTTTTCGCACCGCTGTTGCCGTAACAATATAATTTTAGCTGAAAATATAACTGCCACCCATTCTGATTTAGCGTTTTTCACTGATGGCGAAATTTTAACGATAAGACCCCGCTTCTGCGGGGGCTTCTGTTTTACGCCTTTAACGTAATTGATTCCATTGCCTGCCACATCCGCGCTTTATCCCGCCCGGTTAAGTTGTGCTGCTGCACCGTGCGCATAAACTCCTCTTTGTCGGCATCACTCAACTTGCCGCTGGCTTTCAGGCGCTCAGCCACTTTGCGCAAAATACGGTCGCTCAATTCGCTTATCTGTTTTCTCACTTCATCCAGCGGTCGTGGCTGCCAGTTTGCCTCGGGGGCTGCCAGCCAGTCGGCGCGATAACGATATTGAATAGCCTTCGCGGCATCCATTTGCGCCTGGATAAAGGGCTTCACGCTCTCACCGTTCAGCCCCAGCGACTCGGCGTCAATGACGGCACGCTCTAACACTTTCTGCTCCTGGGCCAAATCTTCTATTGCCTGGTGGTGCTGTGCTTTAGCGCCTGCGACATCTTTCATCCATGATAACCGCTCGTTAATCAGTTTGCCGAGTGAGGCATCGGCTGTGACAGCCGCGGTGGCCGAAAAGCTGAGCGTGGCGAGCATCACCACAGCGGAGTAAATCTTGTAGTCCATAATCACTCTCCGAAGTCGATAGATGGGCGTATATCGCCTATTCCCGTGACGTGCTTTCATGTTGATTCATCATGTCACGCGAAGGGTTTCGCATCATGTAGCGGTGTGATTATATTAAAAACATGTAATAACTAAATGAAATTACCGTTTCGTTTTATTACAACGTTAACAATGTCCGGCTGGTGCAGGCGACTGAAATAACGCATGCTGTAACGCATTTAAGCTGCCACACTCTCCCCAAGTCAGGAGGCAAAGCGCGATGAAATCCCGGATCACGCTTATCGTTGTCATCACCCTGTTGCTGATCCTGTTTCTCAGCCTTTCAGACAGCGATCTGGCAATGGAAGCCCGCAATTTTCTGCGCGCTCTGCTGCGGGCAATGTTTTGATAAATAAAATGCGATATCTAACAGACTAAAAATCTATTTGCCATATGCTACCCCCTTATTTAGAAGATTCTTTATCGTAATAAAATTAGCTTGATAAAGAGCAGAATCTTCGTGTCACTTAAATAATGAAATTAATCCGCTAGCCTTTAATATGATTTTCATTGTCTACCCCTTGCACACGATATTTATCATTCTATCTGCATAGATCTTATTTAAGGGATTGTCATGAAAAGTATATTTAAGATGAATAATGTTTTCGCCTCGCTGGCGCTGGCAGGTCTGGTGAGTTTTAGTGGCCACGTCTTCGCTAATACCGATTACGCTGATACTATGCCCTCCATCGAAGGCAAAAAACTATTAGTTGGCTACTGGCATAACTGGGATCAGGGTTTCTCCGGCGATTATGAGCAGGGCTACCCGCTGAAACTGGCATTAAAAGATACGCCAAAAGCGTTTAACGTGGTGATGGCTTCATTTATGAAGTCGGCAGATGGCAAAAGCATGCCGACCTTTGTGCCCTACTACGGCACTGATCAGAGCTTTCGCGCAGAAGTGGCGGCGTTGAACGAGCGCGGCCAGGCGGTGTTACTATCCCTCGGCGGGGCGGATGCGCATATTGAGCTGCATGAAGCCAACGGTGATACGCAGCATTTTGCCGACGAAATTATCCGACTGGTTGATCTATATGGTTTTGACGGTCTGGATATCGATCTCGAACAGAGTGCGATTAAAAAAGCGGATAACGAAACCGTTATTCCTGCGGCACTGAAAAAAGTGCGTGACCATTATCAGCAGCAGGGTAAACACTTTATTATCAGTATGGCACCAGAAATTCCCTATCTGACCAAAGCCAACCCGCAGTACCAGAACTATATTAATAATCTCGAAGGCTATTACGATTTTATTGCGCCGCAGTTCTATAACCAGGGTGCGTTTGGTATTGGCTTCCAGCCGGACGACACCTCGAAAGATGGCTGGTGGGTCAATTACGCGCAGAATGACGACAGCAAAAAATATGAGTTTCTCTACCACTTCAGCAAAGAGATCATTACCGATAAACATGGCCTCTCTGCGGTGAAAATTCCCTCCAGCAAGCTGGTGATCGGCCTGCCGAGCAATGGCTCAGCGGCAGCCACCGGGTTTGTAAAAACGCCTGAAGATGTCTACCGCGTCTTTGCCGATATGGAAAAAGAGGGGCTACCGCTCAGAGGGTTAATGACCTGGTCCATTAACTGGGACGAGGGTGAAAACGTCAATCATGTGTCCTTTGCCGGGCAGTTCCGCAAAGCCTACACACAATTGATTCATGATGGCAGCCTGATTGAAACCCCTGAAAAAGACACCACTGCGCCGAGCGTACCGGCAGGCCTGAGCGCGCAGGCGACCGCTACCAGCGTTCACCTGACCTGGAAAGCCTCCACTGATAGCGCCTCGGGCGTGCACCACTATGAAGTATTCCGCAACCAGCAGAAAGTTGCCGATGCCAGTGGGAATACCTACATCGATGAAGATCTGACGGCAAACAGTAACTACGCCTACAGCGTTAACGCTGTTGATGCGGCGGGAAATAAATCGGCGCTATCGGCGATATTAAACGTCATGACAACCGATCACAGCGACGATAACCCGGATAACCAGAGCTACCCAAAATATGTCGCTGGCCATGCTTATAAAGCCGGAGATATCGTGGTCGCCAGCGACAATCATTTGTACCAATGTAAACCCTACCCCTATACCAGCTGGTGCGCAGGGCTGGCGAGCGCCTATGCGCCGGGCACCGGCAGCGCCTGGCAAATGGCCTGGGATAAGGTCGTAAAATAAGTTCACCTGGGATGGTGCTTCCATGGATGGAGGCACAACTTGGCACAACATAGAGTATTATCGTCGAATATTGATAAGCTTTATGCTTCACAGGTAAGCCGGGAGAAGTCATGGATAACGCGCTGCGCAATCTGTCGACATTTATTGAGCTGGATGCCAGCGAAAAACTCGGTTTCCTGCGCAGTTTTAATCAGGCATTAGATTTGAGTTCAGCAATAATGCTGCTTGATATCGCCACAGATATCGACAGTGAGGATGAGATAAGAATCGAAGCGGTAAAGATCCTCGGCTTATATCATGGCGAGTATAACGATGCGTTTATTAAAGAGGCGTTAGTTCAGATCATTCGTAATGATGCCGTTGAAGATGACAGCCTGATTGTGAACTGCATTAATTCGCTGGCGTTATTAAGTGTGAGAGAGAACGAGATTGCCTTTGCCCTAAGCCTTATTAACGGGGCGCTTATAGTCTGTTTAAACATGCCGCGTTCTCTCTTATTTGCCAGAATATACAGCAGCCTGCGGCTCGTGAAGCACTAAAAAATCTGCTGGAGGATAATGATTTTAGCCGCCATGCGAAGCGTGAGTTGATGAGACTCCCTGCTAATCGAGAGTGTTTCTAATAAAGTAACTATCACTTATATTCAAATAGCGCAATGATATAACTTTACTATATTTAGATTTAATACGGGAATTAAACCTTACTGTTTATCACGTTATCAATAAGCTCAATATTGTCTTTATTACTGTATATTTTTCGTGAATTTCATTTTCATAATTTTACATTAAGACTTTTTTTAGTAATTTAAAACCATAATAAGATTTTCCTTAGGATTATATTTCTCCCGACAGTGCTACTAGTAAAAGTTCCCGCATCAAACCAGCCAGATTTTGTTCACCGTCCATAAGGGAGTCGCACTGTGAAAAGGTTAAAACCGTTGCTGGCCCGTACTCTGCCCGTTGCTACATTGCGCCAGGATACCCTGGCAGGCGTAGTCGTATTCTTAGTGGCCCTGCCACTCTGTCTGGGCATCGCCCACGCCAGCGGGCTACCGCCCTTTGTTGGCCTGCTGACGGGGATCATCGGTGGTCTACTGGTCACCGCACTCAGTCCATCCCGTTTTGCCGTTAGCGGCCCGGCTGCCGGGCTGGTGACAATTGTCGTCGCCTCGGTAGAGTCGCTCGGCTCCTTCTCCGCTTTTCTCTTCGCGCTGGTGCTGGCAGGCGTGCTGCAACTGGCGATGGGCCTGCTGCGCGCCGGTCGTTTTATCGGGCTGGTGCCCGCTAGCGTGATTAAAGGGATGCTGGCAGCCATCGGTTTGTTGCTGATTATGCAGCAGATCCCGGTCGCGCTTGGTGAGGTGGAAGAGAGCGGTTTGGGGCAGATCTTCAGCGGCGATTTTACCTTTTCGTTAACCTCTTTTCTTGTTGCGGCAGGTGGTTTGCTCCTGCCATGGGGATGGGACAGCGCTGCAATGAAACGAATAAAAAGCCTGAGCTGGATCCCAGGCCCGCTGGTGGCAGTGCTGCTCGGCAGCATAATAGTGATTGCATTGAGCTACGTGGCGCCACATCTGCTTCCATCGTTACCGCGCATCACTCTGCCGGAGTTTGGCTCACTGAGCGATCTGATGGCCGAACTCGAAGGGCCGGACTGGAGTGCCTGGCAAAACCCGGCGGTTTACACCGTGGCGATTACGCTGGCGCTGGTGGCCAGCCTCGAAACCCTGCTTAGCCAGGAGGCGCTGAAGAAGCTGCGTCCGCAGAACCCGCCGCCGTCGCCGGATAAAGAGCTGGTGGCGCAGGGTGCAGGCAACCTGCTCTCAGGTCTGGTGGGGGCGATGCCAATTACCGCGGTGATTGTGCGCAGCTCGGTCAACGTCAGCAACGGCGCGCAGAGTAAGTTTTCGGTGCTGCTGCATGGCGCACTGCTGCTGGTGTGTGGTCTTTGGTTCGGGGAGTTGTTATCGGTGATCCCGCTGGCGAGCCTCGCGGCGGTGCTGCTCTACACCGGCTATAAGCTGGCGACGCCGCGGCTCTTTATCGAGCAATTTCGTGCAGGGTATCAGCAGTATGTGCCTTTTCTGCTCACTATCGCGGGAATTATCGCCTTCGGCATGCTGGTGGGGATTGCGCTGGGGCTGGCAGTGCAGATGGCGTTAAGCCTTTATCACTGCCACCGCAATGCGCTGCAGCTTGCGCGCAAGGACGATCACTATGTGCTGCGTATTCAGCAGAACCTGACCTTTCTGCACAACCCCCGACTACAGGCGTTACTGGCGAAGATCCCGGAGCGCAGCGTGGTGGTGGTTGAGCATGAGAACGTCGACTATTTCGATCCGGATGTGAAAGCGGTGCTGCGGGAGTTTGCCAAAACCGCGCCGCAGCGCGGAATCGATCTCAACCACTGGCCCGCGCGTTAAGCGGGTTACTTTCCTGCAGGCAGCAGTAGTGGTTGTAGCTGCTGCCACACCGCTGGCGTGGCCGCCCAGGCCGTATTGCCATTGGTTAAACCGTCATCAGCCAGGAAGTCGTTATGCCGACCGCCCGCTTCGCTGATCAGCACCAGCCCGGCCAGCGCATCCCAGCTGTGCAGGTGCGCTTCGTAATAACCGTGCACCAGCCCCGCGGCAACGTGCGCCAGCATCAGTGCCCCTGCGCCAAACCGGCGGTGTTCCACGCCCTGATTGAGCAGTTTTTCCAGCGCATCGGTATATTCACGCGGCTCGCGGCGGCTTGAGCGCCCGACGCCGAGCACCACGGCATCCGGCGAGGGTTCCGTCAGGGTTAAGCGGCGATCGTTAAGGAATGCGCCGTGGCCCGCACGGGCAAAGAAAAACTCATCGCGATCCGGCGCATAGATAACGCCAAGCTCGATGCGGTTATCGCGTACCCAGGCGACGGAGATGCACCAGTAATCCATACCAAGAATAAAGTTAGTAGTGCCATCAATCGGGTCGATAACCCAGGTCCCTTCGCTGCCCGGCTCGAGGCCGCGCTCTTCGCCAAGCAGCCCATCCTGCGGGCGCTGCGCCTTCAGCCATTCGCGCAACTGCGTTTCGACATAAACATCCGCCTGCGAGACAAAATCCTGGCGACCTTTCTGCTCAACGGTAAGACCTGTGTCGCGAAGCTGTCTGGCTTCCAGACCGAGGCGGCGAATCAGCGCACAGAGCGCGCGGGTAAACTCTTCTGTCATAGATAGCTCTTAGCCAATGCGTGGCGATGTCTGTTGATAAGTAAGGTTTACCTTAACTTACTCGATGCGGAAAGGGGGCGGATTTTTGCTCGTGCAGGGTGAAGAGGGCAGATGGGGCGTGAGAGGCGGTTATCTGCCCGGCGCGGTTAGTAACGCAAAGAGAGGGGCGTTAAGGGGGAATCGCGTCCGGGCGGGGAGATCAGGTCATCACCATTGGCCATTCCGGCGGTGCGTTGCGGGTCATCTCTTCCCAGACCGAGGCAAAGTGTTGCCAGATTTTGGCGAAATCCATCACCGTCAGGCCAAGCAGACCGGTGGCAAACCAGCAGGCAGCCGCCAGGCCCATGCCGCTGCTGATCACCGCAAGCCCAAAGTAATCTGAACGACGAAAACGGATGTTCAGCGTACTTGCCATAAACATTAAAAGTGCGCTTAATAACTGCCAGCGGAATAACACCACGCTGGTGGTAAGGGTTGCCATCTTACTATCCTCAGGAGAATCAAACACCTGGCGAGCAAAGGCCTGCGCAGCACGCGAAGCAGTTGTCCGTCGGGTTAACACAAAAATGTAAAAGTAGGGTTCCGCATACACGGAAAGTGTGAACTCTATCACATTTGCTGTTTTATTCACCAGTACAAAAAGAGAGCTTTTTTAGTTTTTTAAGTCTGCAAAAAGTGGATTGTCACATTATCGTCGCCGGGTGAGATCGCGGGCATTGAATATTTTTATTTAACTTACCCCCGCCGGGAAATAAAAAATAAATTTTACATAAGCGCAGCAATAAAACGACAACATTGCGATAACAGCTGCCGTGAGGATGTTCTGATTCTGGGAAAGTACGCCGTGTAAATGTGTTACTTTTCGCCAGAAAATTAAGCATGCTTATATTATTAAGTGTGAGTAAATCGTCACTTAACTATTAAGCACCAGTTTAGCTTTTGGCCACTTTAAATTGGTTGGTTGCGTAAAAAACAGGCAGTGCGGGCACTGTTTTACCTGTCTGGGCAGGTTGTTTTATTGGCGAGCGTTTCGTTTTTGGGAGCAGTATGGCGAAATATTTTCTTAAATATAAATCCAGGTACACGCTTTTAGTTTGCCTTACGGTGGAATATTCTCAGCATCCTTAATTATCATGATTCGAAAGAGAAAAGTCTGTTGCTAATGGTCAGGGTTTGATGCAACGTAATCACCTGTTTCTAAAAGCCTCCTGCCCAACAATATAAAAGGCACATAAAATGCATGGATTTAGGCGGACATGAAGCTCAGTGTGCCTCGTAAAATGCTCAGAATTAGCGGAATGATACTGGTAGTTCTTATCCCGGTAATGATCTCGCTATGGTTTGCTCATATCCACGCCGTAAAAGAGACCCGCACACATCTGCGCGCATTCGCTCGTCAGGCGCTGAATAAAACCGATCTCGTTATTCAGCAGGCGGATAGCGTGCGCCGCGCGGCGGAGAGCTATCGCGGCACGCCGTGTACGCCGCAACATCGCGCCATGATGCTTAATATTGTTCACGGCAGCCAGTATGTCGCCGACCTTATTTATGCCGAGGGCAACCACTTTTTATGTTCCAGCGCCGTTACGCCTGCGCAATCGTATGCTATTTCATCAGCGGATTATGAAGGGCAGCATGGCACAGCGCTCTATTACTATCGCGATACCCCCTTTTATGCCGGTTATAAAATGGTCTATGTGCAGCGGGGAAACTATGTCGCGGTGATTAATCCGCTCACCTATAGCGATGTGACATCCGACGATCCGCGTTTAGCGTATGGCGTCTACGATACGCGCTCTGGCGGCTTTTTCTCACTCAGCAAGAACGCCCGTTTAAAAACCTTTGCCTCCTTAATCCACCGCAAGGGAAGCTCTTTCTTACTGGGCGATCGCTTTTATACCATCGCGTATGCCTCCTCACGGCCAATCGCCATTATTGTTTCGACGTCGCGCGAAAACTATTTTCACTCCCTCTACCGGCAGGCGGTTTTTACGCTGCCGTTGGGGATGATTTGCAGCGCGCTGATCTTTTTCCTCTGGACGCGAACACGGCGGGAAATTACTTCCCCACGCCGTAGGCTCCACCGCGCTTTGACCCGTCGTCAGCTTCGCCTTCATTACCAACCTATCATTGATATTAAAAACGGTACCTGCGTCGGCGCCGAGGCGCTATTGCGCTGGCCTGGTTTTAACGGCCAGGTAATGACCCCAACGGAGTTTATTCCGCTGGCAGAAAAGGAGGGGATGATTGAGCGCGTAACGGATTATGTCGTTGATGAGGTGTTCAATGATTTAGGGGATTTTCTGGCGGTAGTGCCGAATCTCTATATTTCCATCAACCTCTCGGCGTCTGACTTCCACTCGTCGCGCTTAATTTCGCTGATTGCCAACAAAGCGCGCGACTATGCGGTTCGCGCCGAGCAGATCAAAATCGAGGTGACCGAGCGTGGCTTTATTGATGTGCCAAAAACCACGCCGGTGATCCAGGCGTTTCGCCAGGCGGGGTATGAAGTGGCGATTGATGACTTCGGCACCGGATATTCCAACCTGCATAATCTCTACTCGCTCAACGTCGACATCCTGAAAATCGACAAATCCTTTATCGACACGCTCTCCACTAACAGCACCAGCCACTTAATTGCGGAACATATTATTGATATGGCACAGAGCCTGCGGCTGAAGATCATTGCGGAAGGGGTGGAGACGGCAGAGCAGGTCGCCTGGCTGCTTAAGCGCGGCGTGCAGTTTTGCCAGGGGTGGCACTTTGCGAAGGCGCTGCCGCCGCAGGAGTTTAAACGCTGGGTGCAGCAGCCGCCTTCGCTAAAGTGAGTTACGCCTGGTGGCGATAGTCGCTCGGCGTACGATCGAACTCGCGGCGGAAAACACGCGAAAACGTCTGTTGCGAGACGTAACCCAAATCCATCGCAATATCAAAAATCGGCCGTTTGGTGGTGCGCAGCGCTTCGGCAGCCAGCAGCAGGCGGCGCTGACGAATATACTCCCCAAGCGTTTGATGCATCACGGTGCGGAACATCCTCTGTAAGTACCACTTTGAGTAGCCTGACTTTTTGGCGACAACATCAATGTTCATTGGTTGGTCGATATGTTCATCAATCCATTCAATCAAGGTCTGAATAATCTGCTGATGGGACATAAAGCTTCCTCTTTCCCGATTCGTCGTTTTGTCTGCGGGCGAGTATAATTCCTCAAGTTAACTTGAGGTAAAGAGGTTTTATGGAAAAGAAAACGCCGCGAATCAAAGCCCTTCTCAGCCCCGGTGAAGTGGCGAAGCGCAGCGGGGTCGCCGTCTCGACGCTGCACTTTTATGAAAGCAAAGGGCTGATAAAAAGTTCACGCAATGCCGGCAATCAGCGGCGTTATCAGCGCGATGTGCTGCGCCATGTGGCGATTATCAAAATCGCGCAGCGTATCGGCATCCCGCTGGCGACCATCGGCGAGGCTTTCGGCGTGCTGCCCGAAGGGCATGCGCTGAGCAAAAAGGAGTGGAAAGCGCTCTCTTCCCAGTGGCGAGAAGAGCTAGACAGACGTATCCATACGCTGGTGGCACTGCGCGACGAGCTGGATGGCTGCATCGGCTGCGGCTGCCTGTCGCGCAGCGACTGCCCGCTACGCAACCCTGGCGACACGCTGGGCAAACAGGGGCCGGGCGCACGGTTGCTGGAAGATGAGTGAAGCTAAAAAAACTAAAGCGCCCGCTGGGGCGCTTTAGTCATTTTCCGGTCATTGTCTTTCGCTCTATCCCGCATCAAAACGGGAGGGTTTCCCCCGACATCAACACCCCTTATGTAGCCACTAAGGTTCCGGCTTGTGATGACACAGTAAGTATAGATGCCCCTCGCTGGTCTGCTCATTTTTTAAGCGTATTCATTATGATTTTTCCGGCGCTTTGCCCGCGCTTCTCTATAGTTAAAACGAATATACATGCGGGAGAGAGTCATGCTTACAGTGCACCATCTGAATCAATCGCGCTCGCAGCGCATCCTCTGGGCGCTGGAAGAGTTGGGCGTTCCCTACAATATCGTGCGTTATCAGCGGCAGAAAAACATGCTGGCCCCGGACGAGCTGAAAAAGATCCATCCGTTGGGAAAATCGCCGGTAGTGGAGGATAACGGCTTTATCCTCGCCGAATCGGGGGCGATCCTCGAATATCTGCAAGAGACCTACGACACCGAGCAGCGCTTCAAGCCGCACGATGCACAGCAGAAGATCGATTACCGCTTCTGGCTGCACTACGCGGAAGGCTCGCTGATGCCGCTGCTATTGATGAAGCTGGTGGTAGGGCAACTCGGCAAACCGCCGGTGCCGTTCGGTGTGCGCAGCGTCGGCAAGCTTATCGGGAAAGGGATCGAGAATGCTTTTTTGAATAAGCAGCTGGAGACCCACGCGCGCTTTATGGAAGGCGAGCTGGCGCATCGCCCGTGGTTTGCCGGTGATGAACTGAGCATGGCGGATGTGCAGATGAGTTTCCCGGTGTTCGCGCTGCTGTCACGCGGCGGTATTAAGAATCTGCCCAATCTGCAAGCGTGGAAAAAACGCGTAGAAATGCGCCCCACCTGGAAACGCGCCATTGAGCAGGGCGGCCCCTTCTCGCTGCCGGGCGAGTGAGAATGTTTGTAGAGTGTTGCAAAGTTGCGCATCGACGATAACGTTTGCGCATTTGGCGGGTACTTCTTCGCCGCTTTCGGCGATATTTGGCAGAAAGCGGCAAAGTTTGGTTGAAAAGCGGCGTCTAAAGGCTGGATAATCGTTTGCCTTTTTTTGACCACCCGTTGTATGCGTGGAGTTAAACGTTTGCTTTTTTGTGACCCTTTGTCACAACGCAGCACAGGGAGAAGACGTTTGACCGGCAGTGGACTGTCCACCATGCATGCCAACGCACAATAAAATTCTCAGGGGATGTATCTATGTCTACGCCATCTGCGCGTACCGGCGGTTCGCTTGACGCACTATTTAAAATTTCTGCCCGTGGCAGCACTGTTCGTCAGGAGATCGTAGCCGGTTTAACCACCTTCCTGGCGATGGTCTACTCCGTCATCGTAGTGCCCGGCATGCTGGGTAAAGCCGGTTTCCCGCCGGCCGCCGTCTTCGTCGCCACCTGCCTGGTTGCCGGTGTCGGCTCCATCGTGATGGGGCTGTGGGCCAATCTGCCGCTGGCCATCGGCTGTGCGATTTCACTCACCGCCTTTACCGCCTTCAGCCTGGTGCTGGGGCAGCAGATCAGCGTCCCGGTCGCACTCGGCGCGGTGTTCCTGATGGGCGTGCTGTTTACGGTGATCTCCGCCACCGGCATTCGCAGCTGGATTTTGCGTAACCTGCCGCAGGGCGTTGCGCACGGCACCGGTATTGGTATCGGCCTGTTTCTGCTGCTGATTGCCGCCAATGGCGTTGGCCTTGTGGTTAAAAACCCGATTGACGGTCTGCCGGTTGCCCTTGGCCACTTCGCCAGCTTCCCGGTGATCATGTCACTGATCGGCCTTGCGGTGATTATCGGTCTGGAGAAGCTGAAAGTGCCCGGCGGCATTCTGCTCACCATCATCGGTATCTCCATCGTTGGCCTGATTTTCGACCCGACCGTGCACTTCTCCGGTATTTTCGCCATGCCATCCCTGAGCGATGACAAAGGCAACTCGCTGATCGGCAGCCTCGATATTATGGGCGCGCTCAACCCGGTGGTGCTGCCAAGCGTGCTGGCGCTGGTGATGACGGCGGTGTTTGACGCCACCGGTACCATCCGCGCGGTCGCAGGGCAGGCAAACCTGCTGGATAAAGAGGGGCAGATTATCGATGGCGGCAAAGCGCTGACCACCGACTCCCTGAGCAGCGTCTTCTCTGGCCTGGTTGGCGCAGCACCGGCTGCGGTCTATATCGAATCGGCGGCAGGCACTGCGGCGGGTGGCAAAACCGGCCTGACGGCGATCACCGTCGGCGTGCTGTTTATGCTGATCCTGTTCCTCTCTCCGCTCTCCTACCTGGTGCCAGCTTACGCCACCGCACCTGCGCTGATGTATGTTGGCCTGCTGATGCTGAGCAACGTGGCGAAAATTGACTTCGCCGACTTCGTTGACGCCATGTCGGGCCTTATCACCGCTGTGTTTATCGTGCTCACTTGCAACATCGTTACCGGCATTATGATCGGCTTCGCTTCGCTGGTGATTGGCCGTGTGGTCTCGGGTGAGTGGCGCAAGCTGAACATCGGCACCGTGGTGATCGCCATCGCGCTGGTGGCGTTCTATGCTGGCGGCTGGGCGATCTAATCATTAAACATTCGGACAATGGGCAACTTCGGTTGCCCATTTTTTTGCCCACAGCCCGGTTGCTTTGCGTTAAGCTGAAAGACCCCGTCTCAGGTCTGATGCGGGTATAACAACACACTGCAAACAGGGAACGCATGGAAATTTTCTTTACCATTCTCATCATGACCCTTGTGGTATCGCTCTCCGGTGTTATCACTCGAGTTCTGCCGTTTCAAATCCCCTTACCGCTGATGCAGATTGCCATCGGTGCGTTACTCGCCTTACCAACCTTCGGTTTGCACGTTGAGTTCGACCCGGAACTCTTCCTTGTGCTGTTTATTCCGCCGCTGCTCTTTGCCGACGGTTGGAAAACGCCGACGCGCGAATTCCTTGAGCACGGGCGCGAGATATTTGGTCTTGCGCTGGCACTGGTGCTGGTCACCGTGGTGGGTATCGGCTTCTTAATTTACTGGATGGTGCCGGGCATCCCGCTGGTACCGGCCTTTGCGCTGGCGGCGGTGCTGTCGCCAACCGATGCGGTGGCGCTCTCCGGCATCGTTGGTGAAGGGCGCATCCCGAAAAAGATCATGGGCATCCTGCAGGGTGAGGCGCTGATGAATGACGCCTCCGGCCTGGTGTCGCTGAAGTTCGCGGTCGCCGTGGCAATGGGCACGATGGTCTTTACCGTCGGCGGCGCCACGGTCGAGTTCTTCAAAGTGGCGATTGGCGGCCTGCTGGCCGGTTTCGCCGTCAGCTGGCTCTATGGTCGCTCGCTGCGTTTCCTCAGCCGCTGGGGTGGCGACGAACCGGCCACGCAAATCGTGCTGCTGTTCCTGCTGCCGTTCGCCTCTTACCTGATTGCCGAGCATATCGGCTTCTCCGGCATTCTCGCCGCCGTCGCCGCCGGGATGACTATTACCCGCTCTGGCGTGATGCGCACCGCACCGCTGGCGATGCGCCTGCGCGCAAACAGCACCTGGTCGATGCTGGAGTTTGTCTTTAACGGCATGGTGTTCCTGCTGTTGGGCCTGCAACTGCCGGGGATTCTGGAGTCCTCGCTGGTGGCGGCAGAAGCCGATCCCAACGTCGAAACCTGGATGCTGTTTACCGATATCGTGCTGATTTATGCTGCGCTGATGCTGGTGCGTTTTGGCTGGCTGTGGGTGATGAAGAACTTCAGCCGTCGCTTCCTGACCAACAAGCCGATGGAGTTCGGCGCATGGAGCACCCGCGAACTGTTGATTGCCACTTTTGCCGGTGTGCGCGGGGCGATTACCCTTGCCGGTGTGCTCTCAATTCCGCTCCTGCTGCCGACCGGCGATGTCTTCCCGGCGCGTTATGAGCTGGTGTTCCTTGCCGCCGGGGTGATCCTCTTTTCACTCTTTGTCGGCGTGATTGCCCTGCCGATGCTGTTGCAGCGTATCGAAGTGCGTGACCACGCCCAGCAGCAGAAAGAGGAGCGCATGGCGCGCGCGGCGACCGCCGATGTGGCGATTGTGGCGATCCAGAAGATGGAGGAGCGCCTGGCAGCGGATACCGAAGAGAATATCGATACCCAGCTGCTGACGGAGGTGAGTTCGCGGGTGATTGGTAACCTGCGCCGCCGCGCCGATGGTCGTAATGATGCGGAAAACACCCTGCAGGAAGAGAACCTCGAACGCCGCTTCCGCCTGGCGGCGCTGCGCTCGGAGCGCGCCGAGCTCTACCATCTGCGCGCCACCCGCCAGATCAGTAACGAGACGCTGCAAAAGATGCTGCACGACCTCGATCTGCTCGAAGCGCTGCTCATCGAGAACAAGTAAGCTTGGCTGCAATGCCGGATGGCGGCTGCGCCTTATCCGGCCTACAAAACCGTAGGCCGGATGCCAAACGTAGGCCTGATAAGCGCAGCGCCATCAGGCATTAAACGGCTTCAATACCTCTCTTTATGCGCGTTGCGCCGCCTGCTTCAACCGCGCGACCAACTCAAACTCGTTGAAATTGACCGGCCGCTGCTGCTGGAGGGAGATATTGCCCGCAATGCCGGATGGCGGCTGCGCCTTATCCGGCCTACAAAACCTTAGGCCGGATGCCAAACGTAGGCCTGATAAGCGCAGCGCCATCAGGCATTAAACGGCTTCAATACCTCTCTTTATGTGCGGTGCGCCGCCTGCTTCAACCGCGCGACCAACTCAAACTCGTTGAAATTGACCGGCCGCTGCTGCTGGAGGGAGATATTGCCCGCAATGCCGGATGGCGGCTGCGCCTTATCCGGCCTACAAAACCATAGGCCGGATGCCAAACGTAGGCCTGATAAGCGCAGCGCCATCAGGCATTAAACGGCTTCAATACCTCTCTTTATGCGCGTTGCGCCGCCTGCTTCAACCGCGCGACCAACTCAAACTCGTTAAAATTGACCGGCCGCTGCTGCTGGAGGGAGATATTGCCCGCAATGCCGGTCAATATCGACATCGCCCCCGCGCGGTGATCGGCTGCGCGTTGCAGCGGGTCGTTATCCGGAGTGCCAAACAGATCCGCCAACATCGCGTTATCCCCGCCACCGTGCCCGCCTTCGCCGAGGGTAAACTCCGCTTTCCACGGCGCGGCAAACATCGGGAAAACGGTGATATCACACGAGGTCAGGCTCCCCTCATTGGCGCGCTCGCCGCCTGCATTCACATAGGATTTCTCGACGATTTTCATCTCCAGCCGCCCGAGGCTACCGTTAAACACCACGTTCAGACCTTCCCACGGCAGATAGGTGTTGAGTGAATAGGTCAGCTGGCACTGATTCTGGTACTTCACCAGCACCGACATCGTATCCTCAATAGTGATGCCGTCGCTAAAGACGCTCTGATCGCGCCAGTAGTTATCCTCATGTTCCGCATCAAGATAGAGCGCTTTTAACTGCGGGTTATCCGCCATATGCAGCGCAAACGGGTCGTCCTGGGCAGCGGCATAGCCGTGCGCGCGCGGGTAGAAGTGCGTCACGCCGCGCTTCTCGGCATTCTCTTTCCCGTAGAAGCGCAGGCCGCCCTCGGCATACACCCGCAGCGGGAAGCTGTCGAGCCAGAAGTTCATCAGATCGAAATGGTGAGTCGATTTATGCACCAGCAGGCCGCCGCTGTTGCGCTTCTCCCGGTGCCAGCGACGGAAGTAGTCCGCGCCATGTTCGGTATTGAGCAGCCACTCAAAATGCACCGAGTAGACTTCGCCGATGGTTTTGTTCATCAGCAGTTCACGCACTTTGCTGTGGTGCGGTGCATAGCGATAGTTGAACGCGACGCGCACGGTTTTGCCGGTCTCTTCAATGGCATCCAGAATACGCAGCGCGCGCGTCTCGTCGATGGTCATCGGTTTTTCGGTGATTACATCGCAGCCCACGCGCAGGGCGCGAACGATATAGTCATCGTGGGTTCTGTCCATGGTGGTGACGATAATCGTATCGGGGCGCGTTTCGCGGATCATCGTCTCAAACTGCCCAGCAAGCCATGTGGGAACAGAAGCCGCGCCCTCCTGCATTAACAGCTGGTTGGCGTAATCCATCCGCGTCTGGTTGGTATCGCAGAACGCCACCATGCGGGCATTCTCTCTCCACTGACCGCCAATGGCGGAGATATATAAACCGGCACGCCCGCCCGTACCGACTAAGGCATATTTTTTCATCGCATTCTCTCTTATGAATTGATTTGCTGAATTAATGGAACGTTGTTTCAATTCGATAAGGTTACTGTAGCGCGATGACGAAATATGCCTACGGCGGAGAGGGGAAAGTGTGATCCCCGGCCAAAAGTGGCCGGGAAGAGGGGAGGTTAGTGCGCGCGGCCCTGCTCGATACCGACGCCGGTTTGTGAGCGGATAAACTGGGCGCGGAACAGTTCACGCTCGCGTTTGCCCGCTTCGGTGTTGTCGGTCGCCGAGAAGACCCAAATGCCGATAAAGGCCACGGCAATCGAGAAGAGCGCCGGGTATTCATACGGGAAGACCGGAGCGGCATGGCCGAGGATCTGCACCCAAATCGTCGGGCCAAGCACCATCAAAATCACCGCCGTCAGCAGGCCGAGCCAGCCGCCGATCATCGCCCCGCGCGTGGTCAGTTTCGACCAGTACATCGACAGCAGGATAATCGGGAAGTTACAACTTGCGGCGATAGAGAAGGCCAGCCCCACCATAAAGGCAATGTTCTGATTCTCGAACAGAATGCCCAGCAGGATCGCCACCACGCCGAGGATCAGCACGGTGATTTTCGACACCCGCAGCTCCTGGCGCTCCGTCGCGCCTTTACGGAAGACGTTGGCGTAGAGATCGTGCGACACCGCCGAAGCGCCCGCCAGCGTCAGGCCTGCGACCACCGCCAGAATGGTGGCGAAGGCGACGGCAGAGATAAAGCCGAGGAACAGGTTGCCGCCCACGGCATCGGCAAGGTGCACCGCCGCCATATTGTTGCCGCCAATCAGCGCGCCCGCCGCATCTTTGAACGCCGGGTTCGCGCCGACCAGCATGATGGCACCAAACCCAATGATAAAGGTCAGGATGTAGAAGTAGCCCATAAAGCCGGTGGCGTAGAGCACGCTTTTACGCGCTTCCCGCGCATCGCTGACCGTAAAGAAACGCATCAAAATATGCGGTAAACCGGCAGTACCGAACATCAGCCCGAGGCCTAACGACAGCGCCGAGATTGGGTCTTTCACCAGCCCGCCTGGGCTCATGATCGCCTCGCCTTTCGGGTGCACCGCCATCGCTTCGCTAAACAGATTATTGAAGCTGAAGCCGACATGTTTCATCACCATAAAGGCCATAAAACTGGCACCGAACAGCAGCAGTACGGCTTTGATGATCTGCACCCAGGTGGTGGCGAGCATGCCGCCGAACAGCACATACATCACCATCAGCACGCCAACCAGCACCACCGCGATGTGGTAGTTCAGGCCGAACAGCAGCTGGATAAGTTTGCCCGCGCCGACCATCTGCGCAATCAGATAGAGCGCCACCACCACCAGCGAACCGCAGGCAGAGAGGATTCGAATCGGCCCCTGCTTCAGGCGATAGGAGGCGACATCGGCAAAGGTGTAGCGCCCGAGGTTACGCAGCCGTTCGGCAATCAGGAAGAGGATAATCGGCCAGCCGACCAGAAAGCCGAGGGAGTAGATCAGCCCATCGTAGCCGGAGGTGTAGACAAGCGCGGAGATGCCGAGGAACGAGGCGGCAGACATAAAGTCGCCTGCAATCGCCAGCCCATTCTGGAAACCGGTGATATTGCCGCCCGCCGTATAGTAATCGTTGCGCGAGCGGACGCGTTTGGACGCCCAGTAGGTGATATAGAGGGTCAGCACGACGAAAATCAGGAACATGATAATCGCCTGCCAGTTGGTCGGCTGGCGCTGTACCGCGCCGGTAAGGGCATCAGCGGCGCTTGCCGCCAGCGGAAGTGTGGCGGCAAGCGCCGTCAGGACTCTCTTCATGGCGCTTTTACCTCGCTCAGTACCGCCCGGGTCAACCGTTCAAACTCACTGTTGGCGCGCCAGACATAGACCGCCGTCAGCACGAACGAAATCAAAATCACGCCGATACCAATCGGAATGCCGCGCGTGACGGTGGTGCCCGCATGCAGCGGCGTACCGAGCCAGTGCGGGGCAAAAGCGATAAGCAGGATAAAGCCGACGTAGATAATCAGCATAAGGATGGATAAGAGAAAGGCAAACCGTTGCCGTTTTTCAACTAACTCCCTGAAATGAACACTGTTTTCTATCCGCTGATAAACGGGATTTTCATTCATTACAGAAATCTCCAGAGGTAAGTAATGCCAGCAAATGTAGGGTTGGTAGAGTGACATTTCTTTGCCGGATGGCGACGCAACGCCTCTTAACCGGCCTACAACCCGCAGGGGGCTTATGTAGGCCGGATAAGGCGTCAGCCGCCATCCGGCGTAATGATTACCTTCAAAGCCAGCCGGATAACGAGGTCCATCGCATCCGGCCCAGGGTTACGACGGCATGGTAATGGACTGCTTCTCTTCGAGCAGTTTCTCCACTACGCCCGGATCGGCGAGGGTTGAGGTATCGCCAAGGTTGCTGGTATCGCCAGCGGCAATCTTGCGCAAAATGCGGCGCATGATCTTGCCGGAGCGGGTTTTTGGCAGTGAGTCGGTCCAGTGCAGCACATCCGGCGTCGCCAGCGGGCCAATCTCTTTACGCACCCAGTTACGCACATCGGTATAGAGCTCCGGCGACGGCTCTTCGCCGTGATTGAGCGTCACGTAAGCGTAGATCGCCTGGCCTTTGATGTTGTGCGGAATACCGACCACCGCCGCTTCGGCGATTTTCGGGTGCGACACCAGCGCCGACTCAATCTCCGCCGTGCCGAGACGGTGGCCGGAGACGTTGAGCACATCGTCCACGCGCCCGGTGATCCAGTAGTAGCCATCCTCATCCCGGCGCGCGCCGTCGCCGCTGAAGTACATATTTTTGAAGGTGGAGAAGTAGGTCTGCTCAAAGCGGTCGTGATCGCCAAACAGCGTCCGCGCCTGGCCAGGCCACGAATCGGTGATCACCAGGTTACCCTCGGTCGCGCCCTCAAGCGGATTGCCTTCGTTATCAACCAGCGCAGGCTGTACGCCAAAGAAGGGGCGGGTGGCGGAACCGGCTTTCAACTGGGTCGCGCCGGGCAGCGGAGTGATCATAAAACCGCCGGTTTCCGTCTGCCACCAGGTGTCCATCACCGGGCATTTGCCGTTACCGATTTTTGACCAGTACCACTCCCAGGCTTCCGGGTTGATCGGCTCGCCGACGGAACCCAAAATGCGCAGCGACGAACGGTCAGTGCCGGTAATGGCTTTATCCCCTTCCGCCATCAGGGCGCGGATCGCCGTCGGCGCGGTGTAGAGAATATTGACCTTATGCTTATCCACCACCTGGCTCATGCGCGCCGGGGTCGGCCAGTTCGGCACCCCTTCAAACATCAGCGTGATGGCACCACAGGCCAGCGGGCCGTAGAGCAGATAGCTGTGGCCGGTGACCCAGCCGACATCCGCCGTACACCAGTAGACGTCGCCAGGGTGGTAATCAAACACATATTTAAAGGTGGTTGCCGCATAGACCAGATAGCCGCCGGTGGTGTGCAGCACCCCTTTCGGTTTACCGGTCGAGCCGGAGGTGTAGAGGATAAAAAGCGGATCTTCCGCGCCCACTTCCACAGCCTGATGCTCATCGCGGGCATTTGCCGTTAAGTCGCTCCACCAGAGATCGCGCCCCTCGTGCCACTCGATATTGCCGCCGGTGCGCTTGAATACCACCACATGCTCAACGCTTTTTACGTTGGGGTTTTTCAGCGCGTCATCGACGTTCTTCTTCAGCGGGATCGCGCGCCCGGCGCGTACGCCCTCATCGGCGGTGATCACTAAGCGCGAGCTGGAGTCGATAATCCGCCCGGCAACCGCTTCCGGCGAGAAGCCGCCGAAAATCACCGAGTGAACCGCGCCAATGCGCGCGCAAGCGAGCATCGCCACCGCCGCTTCCGGTACCATCGGCATATAGATCGCCACCACATCGCCTTTTTTAATGCCCAGATCCACCAGCACATTGGCAAAGCGGCAGACATCGCGGTGCAGTTCGCGGTAAGTAATGGTTTTGCTCTGGCTGGCGTCATCGCCTTCCCAGATAATCGCCGGCTGGTCGCCGCGCTCGGCGAGATGGCGATCGAGGCAGTTCGCGGCCAGGTTCAGGGTGCCATCCTGATACCAGTTGATAGAGATATTGCCGGGCGCGAAAGAGGTGTTCTTCACGGTGGTATAGGGTTTAATCCAGTCGAGGATTTTGCCCTCTTCGCCCCAGAAGGTCTCCGGGTCGCTAACGGACTGCTGATATTTGGCTTCATACTGCTGTGGATCGATCAGGCAACGCTCCGCAATGTTCGCGGGAATATCGTGTTTATGTATTTGGCTCATGGCGGTTGCTCTCCTTGTAAGATGTTAATAATATGTCACAAGAACGTTAATTGTAGGGCCTTTGCCTGCTTTGTTTATTATTTGCGCGATAGATCACGCATTAGGCAACGCAACTGCAAATTGGCAAAACCGTTTGTGCCGAACCTGAAAGGCGCTAAAAAGCACGCGGAGAGAGAAATTTCCTTCATAACAGTACGTTATGGAATAAGGCAATTTGATTACCGTGCTATTTGCTGGATAAAAGGTGAACAAGCGTAAGCACCTGAAAATAAACCACTGAACCAATAGGCTCTTAATAATTTTTGTCATGGATTATTCACTCTTTAAATAGAAAATCGCAGTGGAAATTTCGGTGTGGGATCGGTTGTACGACATTTCTGATGATTAAAAAGTGCGCAACCGAACAATTTCAGTGTATTAATTTCCAAAGTTAAATATTGGAATTACGCAGAGTGAAAAGTTTTCTATAACAAGTAGTTATTTTTCATAACTGGAATAAAAGACGGTTTTTCCTTAAAAAATCAGTCAAACCCCCTCCCGCTATAGGGTTGCGCGTTACACCTTGCAAATGGTACTGATAATGCGCGTTAAAAACCCCCGCAATACCGTGCAACGCAAATCATACCCTTTCAGTATGTGTCGTTCCTGTGCATGGAATGGCGCTTCATTGAGGATGTCTGTAGTGATGAAAAATATGAAAATCAGCCTGGCCTGGCAGATATTGCTGGCCCTGGTGCTGGGTATTCTTCTGGGTAGTTACTTGCATTATCAGAGCGACAGCCGGGAATGGCTGATTGCGAATTTCCTGTCTCCGGCGGGCGATATCTTTATTCACCTGATCAAAATGATCGTGGTGCCAATTGTCATCTCCACGCTGGTGGTGGGTATTGCAGGCGTTGGCGATGCGAAGCAGCTTGGTCGAATTGGCGCGAAAACCATTATCTATTTCGAAGTGATCACTACGGTTGCGATTGTGCTCGGCATTACGCTGGCCAACGTCTTCCAGCCGGGTGCGGGCATTGATATGTCGCAGCTGGCAACGGTGGATATTTCGAAATACCAAAGCACTACCGCGGATGTGCAGAGCCACGCCCACGGCGTGATGGGAACTATCCTGTCGCTGGTGCCGACAAACATTATCGCGTCGATGGCGAAAGGCGACATGCTGCCGATCATCTTCTTCTCGGTGCTGTTTGGTCTGGGTCTCTCTTCGCTGCCGGCAACGCACCGCGAACCGCTGGTGACCGTCTTCCGCTCCATTTCCGAAACCATGTTTAAAGTCACCCATATGGTGATGCGTTACGCGCCGGTCGGCGTCTTCGCCCTGATTTCGGTGACGGTCGCCAATTTTGGTTTCGCCTCGCTCTGGCCGCTGGCGAAGCTGGTGATCCTCGTTTATGTCGCGATTATCTTCTTTGCGCTGGTGGTGTTAGGTCTGGTGGCGCGCGTCTGCGGGCTGAGCGTCTGGACCTTAATCCGCATCCTGAAGGATGAGCTGATTCTGGCTTACTCCACCGCCAGCTCGGAAAGCGTGCTGCCGCGCATTATCGAAAAGATGGAAGCCTACGGCGCGCCGCCGTCGATCACCAGTTTCGTGGTGCCGACCGGTTACTCCTTCAACCTCGACGGCTCGACCCTTTACCAGAGCATCGCGGCCATCTTTATCGCCCAGCTTTACGGCATCGACCTGTCGCTGTGGCAGGAGATCGTCCTCGTGCTGACGCTGATGGTGACCTCGAAAGGCATCGCCGGCGTGCCGGGCGTGTCGTTTGTGGTGCTGCTGGCAACCCTCGGTAGCGTCGGTATTCCACTGGAAGGGCTGGCGTTTATCGCCGGTGTTGACCGTATCCTCGATATGGCCCGTACCGCGCTGAACGTGGTCGGCAACGCGCTGGCGGTGCTGGTGATCGCCAAGTGGGAACACCAGTTTGACCGCAAAAAAGCGCAGGCCTACGAGCGCGAAATGCTGGGCAAATTTGATAAAACCGCCGGGCAGTAATCGGCGTATCCCCCCCGGCGCAAGCGTGCCGGGGGGGATTTCTCCTTTTCGCGATCGCGAAAACGACGCGCCTCTCATTTCTCCACCTCCCTCGCTGTAACTTATTGACACCCTTTATGTAAATGCCATGCTGAGGCCTTCGAACCGGCAGAAGGATGGACGCAATTATGGTTTCGCGTAAACCGGATGATGATCAGAGCGACGCTGCTTATCGCCGCGTGCGGCTGGATGATATTGCCACCCGTTGCGGCACCTCGCTCAGTACCGTTTCCCGTGCGCTCTCGGGCGAGAAGGGAGTAAGCGAGACGCTGCGCGCCCGCATTCAGGAGGTCGCTCGCGCCATGCGTTACACACCGGCCCAGGAGATTGGCGGCACGCGTATTGTGCTGGCGGTGTCGCAGGCGGCGATGCTCGATTACAACCGCTATCAGTTCAGCTGGTATGTGTTGCAGGGGTTAAAAGAGCGGGCAAAAGTGCTCGGTGTCGAACTGACGACCCATGCCCTGAGCGGCCAGGATGACCCCGCGTTGCAGGCGCTGTTGAGCGAACCCGATATCGGCGGCGTGCTGGCGTTAACGGTGGATGACCCCGGTTTTCTCACCGCCGTGGCCGGGCTGCGCAAACCGGCGGTGCTGGTTAACAGCGAAGATCCGCTGATGCGCCTCTCCAGTGTGCTGCCCTGCAACCGCTCCGCCACCCGCATGGCCTGCGACTACCTGATTGCCCACGGGCACCAGCATATTCTGTTTCTCACCCATCCCGGTCGGCGCACCATTGCGCAGCGGGAAGAGGGGTGGCGGGAAGCGATGCGCGATGCGCACCTCTCCTGCGACGAGGGCGATATTCTCACCGTGACTGACTGGTTGCCGGAGCTGGCCGAGCAGGCGGTGATGGCGTGGTTTGCGAAGGGGAAACACCCGCACACCGCGATCCTGTGCGCCAATGATTCGCTGGCGCTGGGGGCGATGCAGGGGCTGACAAAACTGGGCATCAGCGTGCCGGAGGCGGTATCGGTAGTCGGCATGAACGATCTGCCGCAGGCGGAGTTTGCTTCCCCGGCGCTGACCACGGTGCATTTACCGGTGCAGGAGATGGGCACCCTCGCGCTGGAGCTGTTGCAGGATATGATTGCCGGCAGCGTTGAAACCCCGCGGCGGATTGAGCTGGCCTGCACGATGGTTGAGCGTCAGTCGGTCGCAAAACGGGGCGCCGAAGCGGCCCCGTTTTAAGCACGAGCGGGTTAATCGAATTTAGCCCGCTCCATTTTGGGCACCAATAGCAGGTACATCACGCCCTAGGCAACCAGATAGGCGACAGAACTGATAGCAAACAGCGCCCAGTAATTGCCAGATGACTCCAGCACGGCACCAATCACCGTTGAGAAAATCACGCTGCCAATCATGCCGAAGGTACTGCCAATCCCAACCACGGAGCCGACCGCCGCATTGGGGAAGAGGTCGGAAACGGAGGTCAAAATATTGGCTGACCAGCCCTGGTGGGCAGCCGCCGCCAGGCCGACCAGCGCCACCGCTGCCCACAGATTATCGACCTGGGTGGCGGCAAAAATCGGCGTCACCAGGCAGGCGCAAATCAGCATCGTGGTTTTACGCGCTTTCGCCGCGCTAAAGCCCATATTCATCAGTTTACCCGGCAGCCAGCCCGCACCGAGACTGCCGACAATCGCAAACAGGTAGATCACGATCAGCGGTAAACCTAAGCCCTCCATATTCAGCCCGCGCGACTCGTTAAGCCACTTCGGCAGCCAGAAGAGGAAGAACCACCAGATTGGGTCGGTCAGCATCTTGCCGAGGGCAAACGCCCACAGCTGGCGATACTTCAGCAACTGCGTCCATTTGATGGCGGAGACGTTCACCGCCTCCTCTTTATCCTGACGGATCCACGTCAGCTCTTCCTGGTTGGCTTTATCGCTCGCTTTGCCAAAGGCTAAAAACCACGGGATGAGCCAGACAAAGCCGACGCCGCCGAGGATCAGAAATGCGCCGTGCCAGCCGTAATGAATGGCGATAAAGGGGATCAATGCCGGTGAGATCACCACGCCAATGTTGACCGCCACGCCAAGAATACCGGTCGCCAGCGTGCGCTCTTTTTTCGGGAACCAGTCGGAGATCACTTTCATCGCCGCCGGGAAGTTAGCCGCTTCGCCCAGCCCCAAAATCACGCGCACAATCATAAAGCCGACCACGGTGCCCACCACCGCGTGCAGCATGGCGGCGGCGCTCCACACCACCATGGCGATGGCGTAGCTGATGCGGGTGCTGAGCTTGTCGATAATACGCCCGCACACCAGTGTGCCGATGCCGTAAGCAATGGTGAAGGCATTCACCAGCCAGCTATATTCGATCTGCGTCTAGCCGATATCCTTTTGCAGCATCGGTGCCAGCAGGCCGAGGATCTGCCGGTCCATATAGTTGACCGTGGTGGCGAACACCAGCATGGAGCAGATCACCCACCGGTAGTTGCTTTTCGGCTTCGCCACCGCCCGGGCGGGGTTGTGGATCGCATTCGGGTTAACGTCGTTTTGTGCCGCCGCCTGTGGGCTGCGTGCCTTATCAATTTGCGTTTCCATAAACTGTCTCCCGACCCGCACGGTCCCCCGCCGGGTCGTTACGCGCCAGAGGGATTAGAGAGTGAGTTCGCGGCTTTCGCCATCAACGGTCCACGTCGCCGGGTCGAGTGTGCGCCCCTGCGCCTGCACCCGTCCGTCGGCATAAAACAGCACTTCACCGTAATTCGCATCGCACACCTGCAGCGTGCCGTCGCCCAGCGTTTCAACGTGCAAAGCGGCAAAGTGGCTAGCAAATTGCGCCAGCGTAGTGAGCGCGGGATCGTCATTAAGGCGGATCAGCCAGCAGGTTTCACGCCCGGAGAGGCGCACTTCGCACTCTCGGGTCGGGCCGCCATCGACCACTTCAAAAGGCTGGTTGCCGGTCAGTTGCACCATGCCTTCACCCCCGCGCAGCAGAATGCGCGCTGCATCGATCTGCCGTTCATCAAAGGCGCTCTGTGGCAGCCAGGCGTGGGTAAAGTCCGGTTGTCCGTCATGGGTGTGAAAGAGGAGCACCGCCAGGCCGCGATACTGCTGCACGCGCGGCAGCGTGCCGCACCCGCCCCAGTAAGAGGGACGACCAAAGCCGCCGTGCAGGGTTTCGCCGGGGTGATTGATCCACATCTGTGCTTCTGGCCGGTCGCCGACGCGCAGGTGGATCGGCGTCTCCTGATACCCCCATTCGCCCCAGCGATAGCCGGCAATCGAGCCCATCGCCGCCTGGCGCGTTTTGTAGTGATAGAGGCGAGCGATGCGGTTCGCGCCCTGGGCGAAGCACCACTCCAGCGCACTATCACCCTGCCAGACGGCAACGTCGGCCAGTTCCGGTGCCAGCGAGAGTTTTTGCTGGCGCAGCAGCAGCGCGATTTGCGGCAGGGCGTGAAAACGACAGCCGAAGTTGCCTTTTCCCCACAGCAGGCGGGAGAGGGCGGATAGCTCCAGCGATTGCCCGGCGCGTAAGGTGTATTCGTAAGAGCGCCCCTGCGAGGCGGTAAGCGTTCCCTGGTGGGCGGAACGCGCAATCTGTTCTAATAAACGGGTAATCGCGCGCTGGCTGCGGGCAACGATTTCAGCATCGTCCGCCAGCGCGGCGAGGGCGGTTAACCCTTTTAAATCAATTGGGAAATAGGGGGCCGAGTTCCACTCCGCCATTTCGCACTGCTCGAAATGATCGAGCCACGCCAGCACGCGGGTGCGTCCGATATCGGCCTGATCTCGCCCGCTTCGACCGCTGCGCGTAAAGGTGCTGTCAGCAAAGAAGCTGCCCGCCAGATAGGCGGCGGTGTGAAACAGCAGGGCGTGGTTTTCCGAGAAGTACCACTGCACATCATTGCCCGGCTCATCCATCCAGTAGCGGAAGTTGAGGATCGCCTGATCGATCTTCGCCCGCGTGTCGGCGGCGATCTGCTCACCCCAGGCAATGCGGCACCACAGCAGCGGCACGAGGGTGAAATCCGCGCAGTCATGACATGCTTCGACCGAGGGCAGCACCCCTTCAAGCATGGCGTGAGTCTGCGCGTCATTCATATTGCAAGCCAGCCGCGCCAGCGCTTTGACGCTGCTGTACTCGCCGCGGGTCGCCACATAGTGCAGCGCTTCGTCGATGCGCGCCTGCTGGGTCGCGGGCACCTGCGCCTGCTCTTCGGCATGGCAGATCTCCACCCCCAGTGTGCGGGTGATGCGAAAGCCTGCTTTCTCCAGGCTGATAACAAAATTGCGGAAATCGGCGGGCAGCGCTTCGCTCTGCGCAATCTCCACCTCCGTTTCGCCTTTTTCCAGCGTGGCCGACAGCTCAACGGGCCTGTCTAAGGAGATAAAATCCCCCAACACGCGAATGGCGAGATGCAGAGTCTCCGCAGCCGGTTGCGGAAAGCGCAGACGCACCGGGCCGGAGGTGTAGGTCACCTGATCAAAGGAGATACCATCAAGCAGTTGCTCCATATGGCGGGTCATCTCGCCACCGATCGGCGTCGGCAGCGCAATGTGCAGCGGCGCGCCCTGCAAATAGTCGAGCTGGAAGAAGAAGCGAATATCGCGCTCGGCCAGATCGTCAAACCAGACAGCAATCTCGTTTAACCCGGCATTTAGCGTGACCGTAAACTCAAACACGCTCTCGAGGTTACGCTGATAATCCGCCTTCCACGCCACCTCTTTACCGTTCACCGAGACGACCGCTGCCCCGCAGGTGGTCAGGCGAAAGGTGTGCTCGCGTGGCTCTTCCGCCACAAGGTAACTTTTTGCCAGCGCGCCGACGCGCGTCGGGCGAAACCAGAAGCCGGAGAGATCGACGCGATCCGAGCCAAACGGAAACCACCACGTCGTCATTGCGGTTTCGCCAAATGGCGTTGGTTTTTTCCCGGCGAAATCGCGCTGAAATTCCGTGCGGCACGGGTAGGTGTGGGGAATAAAGTTTTTATGTTTACTTAAAAAGAAAAAGGGATCCATCTCGCCCTGCATCGGCTGGTCTGCCACATCATAGGGCAGAGAAGAGATGGGCGATAATTGCCAGTAGCGCACGGCGTTATTTATCGTGAGCGGAAAATAACAATAATTCTTTTGCGGCGTGGTCATTATTTTCTCCAGGTACAGAGGTATCTTTTATTTATTTTCTGTCAGACGCAGACCTTCGCTGAGGCATAAAATTGCCAGCGCCTGACCATAGCCCGTCGGTTGGAGGGGAATATCCTTATAAAATTGCAGGGTTCGGCCCATGCGCGTGCCGTAGGAGACATTGTGTACGGTGCCGCGGTTATCAATATTATTCTGCACGGCGGCCAGCGCTTTTAATCCCGCCGCTTTCCAGCGCGCATCGCCAATGCCGAGCCGCGCGCCTTTTAACAGACCATAACCAAACCCGGCGGTGGCGGAGATCTCTTCATAAGAGTCGGGGTGGTCGAGCAGGGTGTGCCATGCGCCGCTCTCCGCCTGCAGATCCAACAGAGTGTTAACCTGCGCTTTCAGGCACTCAAGCAGGTAGTCGCGCACGCCGCCACCGAGATCGGTCAGTTCAATAAACTCAAGAATGCCGACGGTGATCCAGGCATTGCCGCGCGCCCAGCGCGCATTGGCGAAGTTGCTCTTTTCGGCGAAGCTCCAGCCGTGAAACCATAACCCGGTGTGCGGATCGTTGAGGTAGCGGGCGTGAAGCAGGAACTGGCGCACAGCTTCATCCACCAACTCCTGGCGACCGGAAACAGTGCCGTAATGGCCGAGGAACAGCACCACCATAAACAGCGTATCGTCCCAGATCTCCTGCTCGTTGATACCGTCGGAGACCACATGCTGGAAGCCACGCTCCGGCGTACGCGGCAATTCTGTCATCACGCGATCGGCCCAGGCATCCAGCACCTGCTGATAGCGCGGGTTACGGTGATGGGACCAGAAGAGCGACAGCGGCAGCATTGGCGCGGTGGTGTTGATATTCAGCGGTGGCAGCCCTTTGGCGATATTCTCCTCAAACCAGCGGTCGATTTGGTTATAAATGTCATCCCGCCGCGTAAATTCCCACAGTCTGACCATGCCAAATAAACCGACGCCCTGCGGCCACTCCCAGCTGGTAAAGGAAATATAATCCCCCGGCGTGCCGTCAAGATTTGGTTCATTAAATTTCCCTTCGTCTTTTAATGAGGTGAAGCCCAGTAATAATAAATTTAATTGATCACTTAATGTGCGCATTTGCATATTTAACCTCACGCTGAAAATTATTTTATGCGTTGATTAAATCACTTTGATTTTTTAATGCGCAATACGAAAAAATTTTGCGTTTTTGAACTGTGAGCCATGCGGTAATTCTTAAAAGGAGGGCTTTGCAGGAATAGAAGATAAAAAAACAGGTTATTGAAATAATGTTTTAAGTTTTCGTGCAGGGCGCAAAAATTTTGCGTGCAGGGGTG
This sequence comes from Kosakonia sp. SMBL-WEM22, assembly GCF_014490785.1. NCBI lineage: Bacteria > Pseudomonadati > Pseudomonadota > Gammaproteobacteria > Enterobacterales > Enterobacteriaceae > Kosakonia > Kosakonia sp. SMBL-WEM22. The sequence goes on from NZ_CP051488.1 coordinate 359,165, forward strand.
AAAAGCGCAGAAAGTGGGGGCTTTCGCCCCCGTTTTTATCAACCCATCGCGCTTTCGCGCAGCCGGGTCTTCAGCTTGCTGTACTCATCAATGACATACTGCTCGGCGGCGCGCTGATCGGCGATCGGCTCGACGCGCACGGCGCAATATTTATACTCCGGCGTTTTGGTTATCGGGCTTAAGTTCTCCGTCACCAGCTCGTTACAGGCACCGATCCACCACTGGTAGGTCATATAGACCGCCCCTTTGTTCGGGCGATCGCTCACCTGCGCGCGGGTGATGATTTTGCCTTTGCGCGAGTTAACCCACACCAGCGCTTCATCTTCAATGCCCAGCCTTGCGGCGTCAGCCGTATTGATCTGCGCGTAGCCCGGTTCATCCGCCAGCGCGGCGAGCGCGGCGCAGTTGCCGGTCATCGAGCGGCAGGAGTAGTGACCCACTTCGCGCACGGTCGAGAGCACCATCGGATACTCCTCGGTGAGTTTATCCATCGGCGCGACCCAGTCGCAGGTAAAGAACTGCGCCTTGCCGTTCGGCGTATCGAACTGCTCTTTAAACAGGTATGACGTGCCCTGATCGGCCTCTGACTCATCGCGACACGGCCACTGGATGTAGCCCAGCTCGCCCATTTTTTCATAGGTGGCGCCATAGAAGTCCGGGCAGAGATGACGCAGCTCGTCCCAGATCTCCTGCGTGTTGCGGTAGTGCATCGGGTAGCCCATGCGGGTGGCGATCTCGCTGATAATTTGCCAGTCCGTTTTCAGATCCCACTTCGGCTCAACGGCTTTGAAGAAGCGCTGGAAGCCGCGATCCGCTGCGGTGTAGACCCCTTCATGTTCGCCCCATGAAGTCGAAGGCAGGATGACATCCGCCGCCGAGGCGGTTTTGGTCATAAAGATATCCTGCACAATCACCAGCTCAAGACCCTCAAACGCTTTACGCACCGCCGACAGCTCGGCGTCCGTTTGCAGCGGATCTTCGCCCATGATATAGGCCGCGCGCACTTCGCCATGCTCCACGCGGTGCGGCAGCTCGCTGATGCGATAACCGGTATGCGCCGGTAAGCTCGGCACGCCCCAGGCTTTGGCGAACTTCTCGCGGTGAGCCTCCTCTTTCACGTACTGGTAGCCAGGGAAAGTGTCCGGTAGCGCGCCCATATCGCAGGCACCCTGCACGTTGTTCTGCCCGCGCACCGGGTTAACGCCAACATGCGCTTTGCCGAGGTTGCCGGTGAGCATCGCCAGGCTGGTCAGCGAGCGCACGGTCTCCACGCCCTGGTAGAACTGGGTGACGCCCATGCCCCAGAGGATAGCGGCGGTTTTCGCCCCGGCGTACAGGCGCGCGGCCTGGCGAATCTGCTGGGCGCTGACGCCGGTCACCTCTTCGACCGACTCCGGCGTATACCCTTCGACTATCTTGCGGTACTCCTCGAACCCTTCCGTGCGGCTGGCGACAAACGCCTCGTCGTAGAGTTTTTCCTCAATAATCACATGGCCCATCGCATTCAGCAGGGCAATGTTAGAACCGTTTTTTAACGCGACATGCAGATCGGCAATGCGCGCGGTTTCAATTTTACGTGGATCACAGACGATGATTTTCGCCCCGTTTTGCTTCGCGCGAATCACATGATTGGCGACGATAGGGTGCGAATCCGCCGGGTTATACCCAAAGATAAAGACTAAATCGGTGTTATCGATTTCATTGATGGCATTACTCATCGCGCCATTACCGACCGACTGGTGCAGACCTGCAACCGAGGGGCCGTGTCAGACACGCGCGCAGCAGTCAACGTTATTGGTACCAATAACCGCGCGCGCGAATTTTTGCATGATGTAGTTAGTTTCGTTGCCGGTGCCGCGCGATGAGCCGGTGGTCTGGATCGCATCGGGGCCATATTTGGCTTTGATCTCGCTAAGGCGGCTGGCGACATAATCGAGCGCCTCGTCCCAGGAGACCGACTCCAGTTTGCCGCCGCGCTGGCGGCGAATCATCGGGGTTTTCAGGCGAGGCGTCAGGATCTGGGTATCGTTAATGAAATCCCAGCCGTAATAGCCCTTCAGGCAGAGGGTTCCCTGGTTGGTCTTCCCCTGCGCTGCTTCCGCCCGAACGATTTTACCGTTATCGACCACGAGGTGAATCTTGCATCCCGAGGCGCAATACGGGCAAACCGTGACGACTTTTTCCATCACTTTCGCTCCAGTTAAAAAATTGCGTTTCCGCTGTCGCTCCCGGTTATGCATCTTTTATGCCACCGCAACGCAGGGGGCGTAAGGGGATATTACGGCGCAAAAGCGGGCAAAATAGTGACGAAGCGCAGTCCATCGTCAAATGTGACGTGTCGAAAGGCGAGGGGGATGTGACCGCGCTTAAAAAATCGGCATTAATTCGCTGCATTTATTAAAGGCAGCCAACAGAATAGCCAGACTGAGCAAAGCAAGCTGGCGGAAGCGAATAATGAAACCTGCGATTCTGGTGGTCGATGACGATACGGCGGTATGCGCGCTGCTGGAGGATGTGCTGAGTGAGCACGTCTTTACGGTTCATCTTTGCCATAACGGGCTGGATGCGATCACGCTCTGCGCGCAGCACCCGGAGATCGCGCTGGTGCTGCTCGATATGGTGCTGCCCGATATTAACGGCCTGCGCGTATTGCAGCAGTTGCAGAAGATCCGCCCTGCGTTGCCGGTAGTGATGCTTACGGGGATGGGCAGCGAAGCGGATGTGGTGGTTGGCCTGGAGATGGGGGCGGATGACTATATCGGCAAACCGTTTAACGCCCGTGTGCTGGTGGCACGTGTCAACGCCGTTCTGCGCCGTACCGGTGTGCTGGCGGCCGAAACGGCTGTAGCGAAAAGCGGCGGTTTTTCGTTTAACGGCTGGCATCTTGACCCGACACGTTGCGAATTGAGCAACCCGCAGCAGCAGGTGGTCGATTTAACGCAGGGGGAGTACAGCCTGCTGCTGGCGCTGGTACAAAACGCGCGGCGGGTGCTGAACCGCGAACAGCTTTTAACCCTGACGCACAGTGAAAGTGTGGAGGTGTTTGACCGCACCATAGATGTGTTGATCATGCGCCTGCGGCGCAAGATTGAGGTCAATCCGCATCAGCCTACGCTTATCAAAACGCTGCGCGGCCTGGGATATGTGTTTGCCGCCGATGTCACACAGGGCGAGCAGGCAGCGTAGGGTGTAGCTTTTGCCGGATGGCGCTGCGGCTCATTATATCTGTAGGCCCGATAAGCGCAGCGCCATCGGGCATGCGGTGCCGCATTGAGCACATCGCCGGATGGCGGCTACGCCTTATCCGGCCTACGCCGTTCCAGTAACTCCGAATCTCATTCGTAGGCCCGATAAGCGCAGCGCCATCGGGCATGCGGTGCCGCATTGAGCACACCGCCGGATGGCGGCTACGCCTTATCCGGCCTACGCCGTTTCAGTAACTCCGAATCTCATTCGTAGGCCCGATAAGCGCAGCGCCATCGGGCATGCGGTGCCGCATTGAGCACACCGCCGGATGGCGGCTACGCCTTATCCGACCTACGCCGTTCCAGTAACTCCGAATCTCATTCGTAGGCCCGATAAGCGCAGCGCCATCGGGCATGGGTGCCGCATTGAGCACACCGCCGGATGGCGGCTACGCCTTATCCGGCCTACGCCGTTCCAGTAACTCCGAATCTCATTCGTAGGCCCGATAAGCGCAGCGCCATCGGGCATGCGGTGCCGCATTGAGCACACCGCCGGATGGCGGCTACGCCTTATCCGACCTACGCCGTTCCAGTAACTCCGAATCTCATTCGTAGGCCCGATAAGCGCAGCGCCATCGGGCATGCGGTGCCGCATTGAGCACATCGCCGGATGGCGGCTACGCCTTATCCGACCTACGCCGTTCCAGTAACTCCGAATCTCATTCGTAGGCCCGATAAGCGCAGCGCCATCGGGCATGCGGTGCCGCATTGAGCACACCGCCGGATGGCGGCTACGCCTTATCCGGCCTACGCCGTTTCAGCAACAGCGAACGCCATCCGGCACTTAACAACCTGTTATCCCTTCATCCACATGCGTATGCCGTCGAGGAACATCTGCGTGGCGAGCATCACCAGAATCAGCCCCATCAAGCGCTCCAGCGCGTTCACCCCTTTCTCACCCAGCAGGCGCAAAAAGAGCGATGACTGCAACAGAATCGCCACCGTGCCGCCCCAGGCGATCAGCAGCGCAATCACTAAATGCCCCATCTGATTCGGATATTGATGCGACAGCAGCATCAGCGTCGCCAGCAGCGTTGGGCCGGCAACCAGCGGGATCGCCAGCGGCACAATAAACGGCTCCTCCCCGGCGGGCAGGCCAGAGCTACTGCCGGTGGGGCTCGGGAAAATCATCTTGATAGCAATCAAAATGAGAATGATGCCGCCGGAGATCGACACCGTTTCGGCGCGCAGGCTGAGGACGGAAAGAATTTTCTCGCCAGCGAAGAGGAAAATAAACATCACCAGCAGCGCAATAAGCAGCTCGCGGATCATGATCGCGCGGCGGCGTTTTGGCTCGGTGTGTTTTAACACCGACATAAATATCGGCAGGTTGCCCAGCGGATCCATTATTAATATCAACAATACGGCGGCAGAGATGATTTCATTCATTGATTATTATTCCGGACATTTGCGGCGAAAATGGCGTAATTAGCGACATTTCTAACGCAGTGGCGATCATTTATTAATTTCACTTGCGACTTTGGCTGCATTTTGTAATGTGGAGCGATGTCCAGTTATCGCTGGCTCGCATACACAGCACACATCTTCGCAGGAACTCGTTATGAAAAATGTTGGTTTTATCGGCTGGCGCGGTATGGTCGGCTCCGTCCTCATGCAACGCATGGTTGAAGAGCATGATTTTGACGCCATTCGCCCTGTTTTCTTCTCTACTTCCCAGCTCGGCCAGCCCGCGCCCGCCTTTGCAGGCCAGGCGACCGGCACCCTTCAGGATGCGTTCGATCTGGAGGCGCTGAAGGCGCTCGACATCATTGTCACCTGCCAGGGCGGCGATTATACCAACGAAATCTATCCAAAGCTTCGTGAAAGCGGTTGGCAGGGTTACTGGATTGATGCCGCCTCGTCGCTGCGCATGAAAGATGACGCGATCATTATTCTCGACCCGGTAAACCAGGACGTCATCACTGACGGGCTGAATAAAGGCATCAAAACCTTTGTTGGCGGTAACTGCACCGTCAGCCTGATGCTGATGTCTCTCGGCGGACTGTTTGCTAACGATCTGGTTGAGTGGGTATCGGTCGCCACTTACCAGGCCGCCTCCGGCGGCGGTGCGCGCCATATGCGTGAACTGCTGACGCAGATGGGCCAGCTGCATCACCACGTGGCTGCCGAGCTGGAAAACCCGGCCTCTGCCATTCTCGATATCGAACGCAAAGTGACGGCGCTGACCCGCAGCGGCGATCTCAACACCGAGAACTTCGGCGTGCCGCTGGCCGGTAGCCTCATCCCGTGGATCGACAAACAGCTTGATAACGGCCAGAGCCGTGAAGAGTGGAAAGGGCAGGCGGAAACCAACAAAATTCTCAATACCGCGTCAGCCATTCCGGTTGATGGCCTCTGCGTACGTATCGGCGCGCTGCGCTGCCACAGCCAGGCCTTCACCCTCAAACTGAAAAAAGATGTCTCTATCCCGACCATTGAAGAGCTGCTGGCGGCACACAACCCGTGGGCGAAAGTGGTGCCGAACGATCGTGAGATCTCAATGCGCGAGCTGACCCCTGCCGCCGTCACCGGCACGCTGACCACCCCGGTTGGCCGTCTGCGCAAGCTGAACATGGGGCCGGAGTACCTCTCCGCCTTTACCGTCGGCGACCAGTTGCTCTGGGGTGCCGCAGAGCCGTTGCGGCGCATGCTGCGCCAGCTGGCGTAGAACAATCCTCCTTATAAGGGTGCTTCGGCACCCTTTTTTTTGATCTTTTTAAATGAAATTAAAAGATGGGCGTTTATTTTCCCAGAAGTCTGAAAGCGTTGGCTATGCTTTAGGCTGGGTGTCTTACATTTTGCCTGAAAGTGGAACGGAGCATTCAGATTGCACATGAGGTGCGGCACCGTTCAGGTTCAAAAAAGTATCGCAACCGCACGCAACGGCGGTGGAAGAGGCGATAACACAACAACAGGATGAGAACCATGTCTGTTCATGTTGATAAAGACGTGATTAATGCGCTTATTGTCGGCCATTTTGCCGATCCATTTTCTGTTCTCGGAATGCACCGTACCGATGCGGGTCTGGAAGTTCGCGCGCTTTTACCCGACGCCACGGAAGTGTGGGTGATTGAAACCAAAACCGGGCGTAAAGTGGCAAAGCTGGAGTGTCTCGACTCCCGCGGCTTTTTCAGTGGCGTTGTGCCGCGCCGCAAAAATCCCTTTAATTATCAGTTTGCCGTCTTCTGGCACGGCCAACAGAATCTGATTGATGACCCTTACCGTTTCGGCCCATTAATTCAGGAGCTGGATGCCTGGCTACTGAGTGAAGGCACCCATCTGCGTCCCTATGAAACCCTGGGTGCCCACGCCGATACGATGGATGGCGTCGTCGGCACGCGCTTCTCTGTCTGGGCCCCGAACGCGCGGCGCGTGTCAGTGGTTGGTCAGTTCAACTTCTGGGACGGCCGCCGTCACCCGATGCGCCTGCGCCGCGAAAGCGGGATCTGGGAGTTATTTATTCCCGGCGCGCTCAATGGCCAGCTCTATAAATTTGAGTTACTCGATGCGAACGGCCATTTGCGTATCAAATCTGACCCTTACGCCTTCGAAGCGCAGATGCGCCCCGACAGCGCCTCGCTGATTTGCGGCCTGCCGGGTAAAAAAACGCAGAGCGAAGAGCGCAAGCAGGCGAACAATTTCGATGCGCCTATCAGTATTTATGAAGTGCATCTCGGCTCCTGGCGACGCCATACGGATAACAACTTCTGGCTTAGCTACCGTGAATTAGCCGACCAACTGGTGCCTTACGCCAAGTGGATGGGCTTTACCCACCTTGAACTGCTGCCAATCAACGAACATCCGTTTGATGGTAGCTGGGGTTACCAGCCCACCGGGATGTATGCGCCGACGCGCCGTTTCGGCACCCGCGACGACTTCCTGCACTTTATCCATACCGCGCACGCTGCCGGTCTTGGCGTGATCCTCGACTGGGTGCCGGGCCACTTCCCGTCCGATGATTTTGGTCTGGCGGAGTTTGACGGCACGCACCTCTACGAGCACAGCGATCCGCGCGAAGGGTATCACCAGGACTGGAACACGCTGATTTACAACTATGGCCGCCGGGAAGTGAGCAACTACCTGGTCGGTAACGCCCTCTACTGGATTGAACGCTTCGGCATCGATGCGCTGCGCGTCGATGCGGTGGCGTCAATGATCTACCGCGACTACAGCCGCAAAGAGGGCGAGTGGGTGCCTAACGAATATGGCGGCCGCGAAAACCTCGAAGCGATTAAGTTCCTGCGCGATACCAACCGCATTATCGGCGAACTGGCACCGGGCGCAGTGACGATGGCGGAAGAGTCGACGGATTTCCCCGGCGTCTCGCGCCCGCCATCAGGTGGCGGTCTTGGCTTCTGGTACAAGTGGAACCTTGGCTGGATGCACGACACGCTCGACTACATGAAGCTCGACCCGATCTACCGCAAGTATCACCACCACAAACTCACCTTCGGCATGGTCTATAACCACACCGAAAACTTTATTCTGCCGCTCTCCCATGACGAAGTGGTACACGGTAAGAAGTCGATTCTTGACCGTATGCCGGGCGACGCGTGGCAGAAGTTTGCCAACCTGCGCGCCTACTACGCCTGGATGTGGGCCTTCCCCGGCAAGAAACTGATCTTTATGGGCTGCGAATTTGCCCAGGGCCGCGAGTGGAACCACGACAGCAGCCTCGACTGGCATCTGCTGGAAGGCGACGACAACTGGCACCACGGCGTACAGCGCCTGGTGCGTGATATGAACGCCCTCTACCGTCACCATAAGCCGCTGCATGAGCTGGATTTCGACTCCTACGGCTTCGAGTGGCTGGTGGTCGATGATGAAGAGGCGTCGGTGTTTGCCTTTGTCCGCCGCGATAAAGCGGGCAACGAAATTATCGTCGTCAGCAACTTTACGCCGGTCTCGCGTCCGGGTTACCGCATCGGTATCAACCAGCCGGGACGCTGGCGCGAAGTGTTGAACAGCGATTCGATGCACTACCACGGCAGCAACACCGGCAATGGTGGCCTGGTGCAGAGCGACGAGATTGCCAACCGCGGGCGTGACAACTCGCTGCTGCTCAACCTGCCGCCGCTCGGCACTATCTGGCTGGTGCGGGAGGGGGAATGATCTCCCTGACGGCCGGCTCCGCGAGCCCGCTCGGCGCAGAAGTGCAGAGCGGGGGCGTCAACTTTAGCCTCTTCTCGGCCCATGCTGAGCGCGTGGAGCTGTGCCTGTTTGACGCAGAAGGCAATGAGCAACGTGCCGATCTGCCGGTGCGCACGGGCGATATCTGGCACGGTTTTCTTTCGGGGGCGAAAGCGGGTCAGCGCTACGGTTATCGCGTGCATGGCCCGTGGCAACCGGCGCAGGGGCACCGCTTTAACCCGGCGAAACTGCTGCTCGATCCCTGCGCGCGGCGCGTGGAGGGTGTGGCGGTAGATAGCCCGTTGTTCCACGCCGGTTTCGACCAACCCGATCCCCATGACAGCGCGCCGCTCGGCTTACGCAGCGTGGTGGTCAACGATGCGTTTGACTGGGAAGGGGATAACGCGCCGCGCACGCCGTGGGGCAACAGCGTGATTTATGAAGCCCATGTCAAAGGGCTGACCTGGCTGCACCCGGACATTCCGCATGAAATTCGCGGCACCTATAAAGCGCTGGCGCATCCGGTGATGATCGCCTGGTTTAAACAGCTGGGTATCACCGCCCTCGAACTGCTGCCCATTGCCCATTTTGCGCACGAGCAGCGCCTGCAACGCCTCGGGCTGAGCAACTACTGGGGCTACAACCCGCTGGCGCTCTTTGCGCTGCATCCGGCTTATGCCCACGATCCTGAGCAGGCGATTAACGAGTTCCGCACGGCGGTGAAAGCGCTGCACGCGGCGGGCATCGAAGTGATCCTCGATATTGTGCTTAACCACAGCGCTGAAACGGACCTTGCAGGCCCGACCTTCTGCCAGCGGGGGATCGACAACCGTAGCTACTATTGGATCAGAGAGGATGGCGATTACCACAACTGGACGGGCTGCGGTAACACGCTCAATTTGAGCCAGCCTGGTGTGGTGGAGTATGCCCACGCCTGCCTGCGCTACTGGGTGGAGACGTTTCATATTGACGGCTTCCGCTTTGATCTTGCCCCGGTCATGGGGCGCACACCGGAATTTAACCCACAGGCACCGCTCTTTGCGGCGATCCAAAACGATCCGCTGTTGCGGGATCTGAAGCTGATTGCCGAGCCGTGGGACATCGGTGAAGGCGGCTATCAGGTGGGCAATTTCCCCGCGCCTTTTGCCGAGTGGAATGACCATTTCCGCGACGCCGCGCGCCGCTTCTGGCTGACGGAGTCACTGCCGATGGGCGCGTTTGCCGGGCGCTTTGCCGCCTCCAGCGATCTCTTTAAACGCAATGGGCGTTTACCGTCGGCGACGGTCAACCTGGTGACGGCTCATGACGGTTTTACGCTGCGTGACTGCGTCAGCTTCAACCATAAGCACAACCAGGCGAACGGGGAAGATAACCGCGACGGCACGAACGATAACCATAGCTTCAACCACGGCATTGAAGGGCTGGATGCCAGCGCCGATGTGATGGCGCGTCGGCGCGCAAGCCAGCATGCGCTGCTGGCGACGCTGCTGCTGTCGCAGGGGACGCCGATGCTGCTGGCGGGCGATGAGATGGGCCACAGCCAGCACGGGAACAACAACGCCTACTGCCAGGATAACGCCCTGACCTGGCTCGACTGGCGCCAGGCGGATCACGGGTTAATCGACTTTACTGCTGCGCTTATCAAAGCGCGGTCACACATCGCCGCGCTGACGGACGATGCGTGGTGGGAAGAGGGCGACGGCAACGTCGCCTGGCTTAATCAGCATGGGCGGCCATTAACGCCGCAGGAGTGGCAGGAGGGGGCGCCTCGCCTGCAAATCCTGCTATCAGGCAACTACTTACTTGTGATGAACGCCACCTCTGAATTGGCGGAAATAGCGTTACCGACCGGCGACTGGCATGCCCTGTCGCCCTTTGCCGGAGAAGAGAATCCGGTGGTGATAACTGTCTGGCAGGCACCAGCACATGGCGTGTGTCTCTTTCAGCGGTCAGATAAACGGAGTCAGTCATGGTGAGATTAGATAAGAACGACCCTACAATGTTGGCGCGCCAGCTGCCGTTAAAATCCGTCGCCCTGATTCTGGCGGGTGGACGCGGCACACGCCTGAAAGACTTAACCAAAAAACGCGCCAAGCCTGCCGTCCACTTCGGCGGCAAATTCCGCATCATCGACTTTGCGCTCTCCAACTGCATCAACTCAGGCATCCGCCGCATCGGCGTTATCACCCAGTATCAATCCCACACGCTGATCCAGCACATCCAGCGCGGCTGGTCTTTCTTCAACAACGAGATGAACGAGTTCGTCGATCTACTGCCTGCCCAGCAGCGCGTTCACGGCGAAAACTGGTATCGCGGCACCGCCGATGCGGTCACGCAGAACCTGGATATTATTCGTCGCTACGGCGCGGAGTACATCGTCATCCTCGCCGGGGATCATATCTATAAACAGGACTACTCGCGCATGCTGCTCGACCACGTTGAGAAGGGGGCGCAGTGTACGGTGGCCTGTTTACCGGTGCCGGTGCATGAAGCCACTGCCTTCGGCGTGATGGCGGTTGATGAAAACGATAAAGTGATCGATTTTGTTGAGAAGCCAGCCAACCCGCCGAGTATGCCGGGGGATGAAACCCGCGCGCTCGCCAGTATGGGTATCTATATTTTTGACGCTGAATACCTCTACGATCTGCTGGAAGAGGACGATAAAAACGAAAATTCCAGCCACGATTTCGGTAAAGATATTATTCCGCAAATCGTTAAATCTGGTATGGCGTTCGCCCACCCTTTCCCCTTGTCCTGCGTGCAATCCGACCCGAATTCCGAGCCTTACTGGCGCGACGTCGGCACGCTGGAAGCTTACTGGAAAACCAACCTGGATCTGGCCTCGGTCATGCCCGAACTGGACATGTACGATCAAAACTGGCCCATCCGTACCTATAATCAATCATTGCCGCCGGCGAAATTTGTGCAGGACAGATCCGGCAGCCATGGCATGACGTTGAACTCGCTGGTTTCCGGCGGCTGCGTTATTTCAGGATCGGTTGTTGTGCAGTCGGTGCTCTTCTCCCGCGTGCGCATCAACTCATTTTGCAATATCGACTCGGCGGTGCTGCTGCCGGATGTCTGGGTCGGGCGCTCATGCCGCCTGCGCCGCTGCATTATCGACAGAGCCTGCGAGATACCGGAAGGCACGGTGATTGGCGAAAACGCAGAAGAAGACGCACGACGCTTCTACCGATCGGAAGAGGGCATTGTGCTGGTTACGCGCGAAATGCTGCGCAAATTACAAGGTTGAAAGCACCACTGACATCCTTGCGCGGAAGGGGTCCGCGTGCTGTTTTTCCGTGAACGGCAACGCGAGCCGAACGGTTTTGACAGGAGCGATAATGCAGGTTTTACATGTATGTTCTGAGATGTTTCCGTTGCTGAAGACCGGTGGTCTGGCGGACGTGATTGGCGCACTGCCCGCGGCACAAATTGCCGATGGGGTAGATACGCGCGTTCTGCTGCCTGCGTTCCCGGATATTCGCCGTGGTGTAACCGATGCAAAAGTGATCTCCCGCCGCGATACCTTCGCCGGCAAGATCTCTCTGCTGTTCGGCCACTTCAACGGGGTGGGGATCTACATGATCGATGCGCCGCACCTCTATGAGCGCCCCGGTAGCCCCTACCATGACACTAACCTGTTCGCCTATACCGATAACGTGCTGCGTTTTGCGCTGCTCGGCTGGGTTGGCAGTGAAATGGCCTGTGGCCTCGATCCCTTCTGGCGGCCGGACATTGTGCATGCGCACGACTGGCACGCCGGGCTGACGCCAGCGTATATGACGCTGAAAGACCATTCGGCAAAATCGGTGTTCACCGTGCATAACCTGGCCTATCAGGGCATGTTTTATGCGCAGCATATGGATGACATTGAGCTGCCATGGTCCTTCTTTAACATGCACGGGCTGGAGTTCAACGGCCAGATCTCCTTCCTGAAAGCGGGGCTCTACTACGCGGATCACATCACCGCCGTTAGCCCAACCTACGCGCGCGAGATCACTGAACCGCAATATGCGTATGGTATGGAAGGGTTACTGCGCCAGCGCCAGAAAGAGGGCCGCCTGAGCGGTATTCTCAACGGCGTTGACGAGAAGATTTGGGACCCGGCGACCGACCTGCTGCTCGGCGCGCGCTACACGCGCGATACGCTGGAGGAGAAGGCAGAGAACAAACGCCAGTTGCAGATCGCCATGGGGCTGAAAGTGAACGACAAAGTGCCGCTGTTTGCGGTGGTGAGCCGTTTGACCAGCCAGAAAGGGCTCGATCTGGTGCTGGAAGCGCTGCCCGGTCTGCTGGAGCAGGGCGGTCAGTTAGCGCTGCTCGGGGCGGGCGATCCGGTGTTGCAGGAGGGTTTCCTTGCGGCAGCGGCAGAGCACCCCGGCCAGGTGGGCGTGCAGATTGGTTACCACGAAGCCTTCTCCCACCGCATTATGGGCGGCGCGGATGTGATTCTGGTGCCGAGCCGCTTTGAGCCGTGCGGGTTAACGCAGCTCTATGGTCTGAAATATGGCACCCTGCCGCTGGTACGACGCACCGGCGGGTTAGCCGATACTGTCTCTGACAGCTCACTGGAGAACCTCGCCGACGGCGTGGCCAGCGGGTTTGTTTTTGAGGACAGCAACGCATTAGCGTTGCTTCGCGCGATTCGTCGTGCTTTCGTATTGTGGTCCCGTCCTTCGCTGTGGCGTTTTGTTCAGCGCCAGGCAATGGCAATGGATTTTAGCTGGCAGGTCGCAGCGCAGTCATACCGCGATCTTTACACTCGGTTGAAATAGTTTTCCAGGAATCACGCATATGAATGCTCCGTTTACCTATGCTTCACCGACACTGAGTGTCGAGGCATTGAAACACTCGATTGCCTATAAACTGATGTTCACGATCGGTAAAGATCCGGTTATCGCTAACAAACATGAGTGGCTGAACGCCACGCTGTTTGCGGTTCGCGATCGGCTGGTGGAGCGCTGGCTGCGTTCCACCCGCGCGCAGCTCTCGCAGGAGGTGCGCCAGGTCTACTACCTCTCCATGGAGTTCCTGATTGGCCGTACGCTCTCCAACGCGCTGCTCTCGCTCGGGATTTATGAGGATGTGAAAAACGCGCTGGATGAGATGGGTCTCGACCTTGAAGAGCTGATCGACGAAGAGAACGATCCGGGCTTAGGTAACGGCGGCCTCGGGCGTCTGGCAGCCTGCTTCCTCGATTCGCTGGCGACCCTCGGCCTGCCGGGGCGCGGCTACGGCATTCGCTACGACTACGGCATGTTCAAACAGAACATCGTCGAGGGGCGTCAGAAAGAGTCCCCCGATTACTGGCTGGAGTACGGCAACCCGTGGGAGTTCAAACGCCACAACACGCGCTACAAAGTGCGCTTTGGCGGGCGCATTCAGCAGGAGGGGAGAAAGAGCCGCTGGGTCGAAACCGAAGAGATCCTCGCGGTGGCCTATGACCAGATTATCCCCGGCTATGACACAGACGCGACCAATACGCTGCGGTTGTGGAATGCGCAGGCCAGTAGCGCGATTAACCTCGGTAAATTCAACCAGGGCGACTACTTCGCGGCGGTGGAGGATAAGAACCACTCTGAGAACGTCTCCCGCGTGCTCTACCCGGATGACTCGACTTACTCCGGGCGCGAGCTGCGTCTGCGCCAGGAGTACTTCCTGGTCTCGGCGACGGTGCAGGATATTCTGCATCGCCACTTCCAGCTGCATCAGACTTACAGCAACCTGGCGGACAAAATCGCCATTCACCTCAATGACACCCACCCGGTGTTGTCGATCCCGGAACTGATGCGTCTGCTGATTGACGAGCATAAGTTTGACTGGGACGAGGCGTTTGAAGTGACCTGCCAGGTCTTCTCCTACACCAACCACACGTTGATGAGCGAAGCGCTGGAGACCTGGCCGGTCGAGATGCTCGGCAAGATCCTGCCGCGCCATCTGCAGATTATTTTCGAAATTAACGACTACTTCCTGAAGACGTTGCAGGAGCAGCACCCGAATGATATCGAACTGCTGAGCCGCACGTCGATCATTGACGAGTCGAGCGGTCGCCGCGTGCGGATGGCGTGGCTGGCGGTGGTGGTGAGCCATAAAGTGAATGGCGTGTCGGAGCTGCACTCCAACCTGATGGTGCAGTCGCTGTTCGCCGATTTCGCCGCCATCTTCCCGATGCGTTTCCTTAACGTCACCAACGGCGTGACGCCGCGCCGCTGGCTGGCGCTGGCAAACCCGTCGCTCTCTGAGGTGCTGGATGAGCATATCGGCCGCACCTGGCGTACCGATCTCAGCCAGCTGAGCGAGCTGGAGCAGCATATCGACTTCCCGGCGGTGAACCAGGCGGTGCGCCATGCCAAGCTGGAGAACAAAAAGCGGCTGGCGACGGTGATCGCCCAGCAGCTCAATGTGGTGGTCAACCCGAAAGCGCTGTTCGATGTGCAGATCAAACGTATTCATGAGTACAAACGTCAGCTGATGAATGTGCTGCACGTCATCACCCGCTATAACCGCATCAAGGCCGATCCGACGGCGCAGTGGGTACCGCGCGTCAATATCTTTGCCGGTAAAGCCGCTTCGGCCTACTACATGGCGAAGCACATTATTCACCTCATCAACGATGTCGCGCAGGTGATCAACAACGATCCCGATATCGGCGATAAGCTGAAAGTGGTCTTTATCCCCAACTACAGCGTCAGCCTTGCGCAGGTGATCATTCCGGCGGCGGATCTTTCCGAGCAGATCTCGCTGGCGGGCACTGAAGCATCGGGCACCAGTAATATGAAGTTCGCCCTGAATGGCGCGTTGACCATCGGTACGCTGGATGGCGCGAATGTGGAGATGCTGGAGCACGTCGGCGAGGAGAATATCTTTATCTTTGGTAACACCGCAGATGAGGTGGAGGAGCTGCGTCGTCAGGGCTATAAACCGCGCGAGTATTACGAAAAAGATGAGGAGCTGCACCAGGTGTTAACGCAGATCGCCACCGGTCTGTTTAACCCGCAGGATCCGGGGCGCTACCGCGATCTGGTTGATTCGCTGATTAACTTTGGTGACCATTATCAGGTGCTGGCGGATTACCGCAGCTATGTCGACTGTCAGGATAAAGTGGATGCGCTCTATCAGCATCCGGAAGAGTGGACCACCAAAGCGATGCGCAATATCGCCAACATGGGCTACTTCTCCTCTGACCGTACGATCCAGGAGTATGCGGAGCATATCTGGAACATCAAGCCGGTGCGCCTTTAGCTTATCCGGCCTGCGAATGTGTGGAGCGGTGCTTCTGAAACGGCATAGGCCGGATAAGGCGTAGCCGCCATCCGGCGGTGTGCTGCATGTGGCACCGCCTGCCGGATGGCGCTGACGCTTATCCGGCCTACGAACGTCCCCGGCCTGTGAATATGTGGAGCGGTGTGGCTGAAACGGCGTAGGCCGGATAAGGCGCAGCCGCCATCCGGCGGTGTGCTGCATGTGGCACCGCCTGCCGGATGGCGCTAAACGCTTATCCGGCCTACGAATGTCTCCGGTCTGTGAATATGTGGAGCGGTGTAGCTGAAACGGCGTAGGCCGGATAAGGCGTAGCCGTCATCCGGCGGTATGCTGCATGTGGCACCGCGTGCCGGATGGCGCTGACGCTTATCCGGCCTACGAACGTCCCCGGCCTGTGAAGATGTGGAACGGTGTGACTGAAACCGCGTAGGCCGGATAAGGCGTAGCCGCCATCCGGCGGTGTGCTGCATGTGGCACCGCCGGATGGCGCTGACGCTTATCCGGCCTACGAATGCCCCCGGTCTGTGAATATGTGGAACGGTGTAGCTGAAACCGCGTAGGCCGGATAAGGCGCAGCCGCGATCCGGCGGTGTGCTGCATGTGGCACCGCATGCCGGATGGCGCTGACGCTTATCCGGCCTACGAATGTCCCCGGTCTGTGAATATGTGGAACGGTGTAGCTGAAACGGCGTAGGCCGGATAAGGCGCAGCCGCCATCCGGCGGTATGCTGCATGTGGCACCGCATGCCGGATGGCGCTAAACGCTTATCCGGCCTACGAATGCCCCCGGTCTGTGAATATGTGGAACGGTGTAGCTGAAACGGCGTAGGCCGGATAAGGCGTAGCCGTCATCCGGCGGTATGCTGCATGTGGCACCGCATGCCGGATGGCGCTGACGCTTATCCGGCCTACGAATGTCCCCGGCCTGTGAATATGTGGAACGGTGTAGCTGAAACGGCGTAGGCCGGATAAGGCGCAGCCGCCATCCGGCGGTGTGCTGAATGTGGCACCGCCTGCCGGATGGCGCTGACGCTTATCCGGCCTACGAATGCCCCCGGTCTGTGAATATGTGGAACGGTGTGGCTGAAACGGCGTAGGCCGGATAAGGCGCAGCCGCCATCCGGCGGTATGCTGCATGTGGCACCGCATGCCGGATGGCGCTGACGCTTATCCGGCCTACGAATGTCTCCGGTCTGTGAATATGTGGAACGGTGTAGCTGAAACCGCGTAGGCCGGATAAGGCGCAGCCGCCATCCGGCGGTGTGCTGCATGTGGCACCGCATGCCGGATGGCGCTGACGCTTATCCGGCCTACGAACGTCCCCGGTCTGTGAATATGTGGAACGGTGTGGCTGAAACGGCGTAGGCCGGATAAGGCGCAGCCGCCATCCGGCGGTATGCTGCATGTGGCACCGCATGCCGGATGGCGCTAAACGCTTATCCGGCCTACGTTTTTGGTTCGGTGCTTAAAGCGCCATATCGAGCTGTAACTCTTCGAGGGTTTTCGCGCCGTCAATCGCATTGGCACACAACAAGCTGGCGCGGGCGCAGGCATGGGCTAACTGAATGCTGTGCGCTAACGGCCACGCTTCGTGGCATCCGTACAAAAATCCGGCGCAAAAGGCATCTCCTGCTCCCACGCTGCCGACAATCTCCGCCTGGCTTAACATCCGCGTTGGGATCCACGCTCCGGCTTCGTCTGCGGCTTCCCCCCACGCCCCTTCCGGGCAATGGATCACCACCCGCTGTTTTACCCCGGCGGCCAAAAGCTGTGCCGCTGCATGACCAATATTCTCCACGTGCGGCTTATCCTGCGCCGTGCGCATCGCCAGGCCGCTGAACTCGCCCGCTTCCAACTCGTTGATCACCAGATAATCGAGGTGCGGCAGGCAGGGCAGCACCAGCGGTTTATAACGCGGGTCGCCTTTGCGCGACACCAGATCGAGCGAGGTCTCAAACCCCTGCTCACGCATCTGCGCCAGCAGCCGCGCGCTGCGCGTGCCGTACTCCTCATCGTCCTTATCGAGGCTGTCGAGCAGCAGCAGATAGCCGAGGTGGAAAATCTTCATCTCACCGTTAAGCATCTCAAAGGCGTCGATATCCAGCAGCCGGTTGGCACCGGGCGAGTGGAAAAAGGTGCGCTGACCGGAGGGATCGGTCATCACCTGCGACATTGAGGTTGGGGCGGAAGGAGTGCGCTGCACATGCTGGCGATTGACATGGTACTGATCGAGCATCGCCATAATGTAGTCGCCGTCGCCATCTTCGCCCACCAGCCCGACCGCCTGCAGCGGCAGGCCAACGTGCATTTTCGCCAGCGTCAGCAGCACATTAAGCGGCGCGCCGCCCGTCGAGCGCTCGCTCTGCATAATCTCCGCCAGCCAGCCGCGCTCCGGCCACTGGGCAATATGGTGGACGTGATCCACCAGCATATTGCCGGCAGCGATAACCCCGTGGCGGGCCATCAGCACTGCCCCGCGCTGCCGAAGATGCGCATCTGCCCGGCCACCGTATCGGCAATCGCCTCTTCAACACTGAGCAGCAACTGGGCGAACTCATCATACAATGGCTGGCGATCCGCCATGCGCTGCTCAATAGCGCCGAGCGCCGCCTGCGACATGCCGGTGTAAAAGTTAATTTTATGAATACCAAGCGAAATGGCGCGCCGGAAATCCTCATCGCTGATGCCCGAACCGCCGTGCAGCACCAGCGGCAGGCCGGTCTGCTGGCGAATGGCGTCGAGGCGGGCGAAATCGAGCTTCGGTTCGCCCTTATATTTGCCATGCGCGTTGCCAATGGCGACCGCCAGCGTGTCGATGCCGGTGCGATCGACAAACTCCCGCGCCAGCGCCGGATCGGTAAAGCAGGCTTCATCGGCGTGACCATACAGCGCGCCGCCCTCATCACCGCCGACCGCGCCCAGTTCCGCCTCTACCGAGACGCCTACGGCGTGGCACATCTTCACCACTTCCCGCGTCTGGCGAATATTCTCTTCATACTCCAGCGCGGAGCCATCGAACATCACCGAACTGAAACCGAGGCGCAGGGCGCGCACCACCGACTCAAAATGCAGCCCGTGATCGAGGTTAAGCACCACCGGAATATCGCTGCGCGCGGCTTCAAACTTCACCGCCTCCACCAGCGACTCCAGCGAAACATACTTAAAGTGCACTTCGGCAATATTGATAATAAATGGCGAGCGCTCCCGCTTGGCGGCGGCGAACAGCGCACGCAGAAAGTGGGAGTCGAGCACGTTAAATGCGCCTAAGGCGTAGTGGTGCTCGCGCGCATGCGCCAGCCCTGCGGCGAGAGAGATCATCGGCATAACCGCCTCCTTTACCCTAAAAAGAGTGAGTACTCATTACAGAGCACCAGATGTGCCGGTTCATCCTCCAGCACGTCGCTAAAGCGGTTCGCCGGGTTGAGGAAGTGGTTGTCGTGCTGGTCATCGTTAACCGATGAGACCTCGCCGACCAGCACATCGCCAAACCCCGGCTCGCCCCAGAAGCTATGATAAAGCCCCGGTGTGACACAAATGCTTTCCCCTGGTGAGAGGCGCAGCTGGCTGCCCGCCGCGTGCGTGTGTCGGCAGCCATCAATGACCACGGTAACGTCGCTGCTGTCAGTCTGGTGCTGCGCATCCGCGTTCCACAGTTCAATAATTAAGTTTCCGCCGCCGCGATTAATGATGTCCTCGCGCTTACGCCAGTGCAGATGCATCGGCGTCAGTTGCCCGTCGCGCACATGCATGATCTTCTCTGCATAGCACTTGGCATAGGGCGCGCCGTCCGGCGAGCCGTTGCGCAGGGTAAAGAGCGTCAGCCCCTCGGCGTAAAAGTTGTCGCCGCCAAAGGCGGTGACATCCCACCCCAGCTTCAGGTCGAACACTTCGCGCCACGCCTCATGATCCAGCTCGCGCCACTGGGTCGGCGCAAAGCTGGCAAAAGGCGGCAGATGCACATCGTGCTTCGAGAAGAACTGCCGCGTGTGGCCGAGAATGTCATTAATGGCAGAGCGTTTCATCGTCTCTCCGTATGGCGCTTCCCCTCCCGCGCGGGGAGGGAGAGGGCTTATTTCACCGTCCAGCCTTTGTAGTTGGCGACGCTCTGCTTATCGATCATCGTCACCGGGATCAGCACCGGCTCTTTCGGCGCGGGCTTGCCTTGCAGAATGTCGTAACCAATCTCCACCGCGCGCGCCGCCATCACCTGCGGATCTTGCGCCGGGGTGGCAACAAACAGCGAATTCTTACGCTTCAGCGCCTCTTCACCATCCGGGCTGCCGTCGACGCCAACGATAAAGAACTCATTACGTTGTGCCTGTTTGGCTGCCAGATCGGCACCGATCGCTGTCGGATCGTTAATTGCGAATACGCCGTCGATTTTCGGGTTCGCTGCCAGCAGGGAGGTCATCACTTCCAGCCCGCCTTCGCGGCTGCCTTTGGCGTTCTGGTTATCCGAGAGCACCTTGATATCCGGGTGACGTTTAAACTCTTTCTGGCACCCTTCGACACGGTTCTGTACCGCGGAAACCGGCGGCCCGTTGATGATCACCACATTGCCTTTGCCTTTCAGGCGGTCGGTGATGTATTTACAGGCCATTTCGCCCGCCTGGGTGTTATCGGAGGTGATCGTGGCATCGGCACCTTCTGCCGCCACGTCCACCGCCACTACCACAATCCCGGCCTCTTTCGCCCGTTTAACCGCCGGGCCGATGCCTTTTGAATCCGCGGCGTTGAGGATGATCATGTCGACCTTCGCCGCGATAAAGTTATCAATCTGGCCGACCTGCTGACCAAGGTCGTAGCCGCTGGAGACCAGCGTCACTTTGACCTTATCCCCCGCCAGCTTGCGCGCTTCCAGCTCCGCGCCTTTGGTGATCTGCACAAAGAAGGGGTTGGCGAGATCGCCCACCGTAACGCCGATAGATTTCAGTTCTTTCGCCTGTACGAACGGCGTCGCGGCGAGCAGGGCCGTGGCGCAGAGCGCGGTGACAAGAGGTTTAAGACGCATGCTGTAATCCTCACTTATATTACTGTTTTGTAGGGTTTTATTATGCTGCCTGATGGTGTCGGGTACGGTATTTGTCAATCAGCACCGCTATGATGATCACCGCCCCTTTGATCACCAGTTGCCAGAAGTAGGAGACGCCCATCAGCGTCATGCCGTTATTAAGGGTGGCAATGATTAACGCGCCGACCAGCGTGCCGGTGATGGTGCCGATACCGCCGACAAAACTGGTGCCGCCGAGAATGACCGCCGCAATCGCATCCAGCTCGTAGCCCATGCCGAGGTTGCCGTTAGCGCTGTAAAGGCGCGAGGCACTCATCACCCCGCCAAGGCCGGAGAGCAGCCCGCTGATGCCGTAGACGAAGAGTAAAACCAGCCACACTTTGATGCCGGTAAGGCGTGCCGCCTGCATATTGCCGCCGACCGCGTAGATATGAACGCCAAGCGTGGTGCGGCGCAGAATAAACCAGCACACCGCAATCACCGCCAGCGCGATAACCACCAGCCACGGCACCGGGCCGAGGTAGTTATTGCCGATCCACTCAAAGCTGATGTCCGAGTTGATCACCGTGGTGCCGTCCGCCAGCAGATAGGCCGCGCCGCGCAGCGCCGTATAGGTGCCAAGCGTGACGATAAAGGGCGGTAGCCCGGCAAAGGCGACTAGCGCGCCGTTAAACAGGCCGAGCAGCAGACCGAGCATCAGCGCAGCGGGCACGGAGAGCATCGACAGCTCCGGCATCAGCGAAACCACCATCGCCGCCACCGCCGTGGTGCCGAGAATAGAGCCAACCGAAAGGTCGATCCCGCCGGTGAGAATGATGAAGGTCATGCCTGCCGCCAGCACGATGTTGATTGACGCCTGGCGGGTAATATTGAGCAGGTTGCTCTCGGTAAAGAAGTTCGGCGCGATAAAGCCAAATACCGCGACGATCAGGATAAGAATCGGCAGAATGCCGACGGTTTGCATCAGATCGCCCATCAGCATTTTTTTGGCGGAGGCGGATTTGGCCTCCTGCTGCGGCGTGGTGGCCGGGGATGGTTTTATTTCAGTCATGGTGTACCGCCTGGTGATGGGTGTCGTTAACGCCGGTCGCCAGCGTCATAATCTCTTCCTGGGTGATAGCCTCGCCCTGCAACTCGCCGGCGATAGTGCCTTCGCGCATCACATAGACGCGGTCGCTCATGCCGACCACTTCCGGCAGTTCGCTGGAGATCATCAGGATCGCCACCCCTTCGCGCGCCATCTGGTTCATGATCCGGTAGATCTCGCTCTTCGCGCCGACATCAACGCCGCGCGTTGGCTCATCAAGGATCAGGATGCGCGGGCCAATCGCTACCCAGCGCGAGATAAGCAGCTTTTGCTGGTTGCCGCCGGATAAGCCGCCCGCCCGCACCTGCGCATGTGGCACGCGGATATTGAGTAATTTGATCGCGTCATCGGAGAGGGTCTGCGCCTTTTTGCGGTTCAGCATGCCCCACGACGCATCGCGCTCCAGCGTCGCCATGGTGATGTTCTCCTGCGCCGCCAGCTCAAGAAACAGCCCCTGCTCTTTACGGTTCTCGGTTAAAAAGCCGATGCCGAGATCGATCGCCGCGCGCGGGGAGTGGATCACCACCGGTTCGCCATCGATCTCAATCATGCCGCCGGTCGCTTTGCGCACGCCGAAAATCAGCTGCGCCAGTTCGGATCGCCCGGCACCAACCAGCCCGGCAAGGCCGACAATTTCACCGGCGCGCACCTGCAGGCTGACCGGCTGGATCTTGCCGCCATCGGTGAGATGGTGAACGGTAAGGCGCGGTTTGCCGGGGGTGATATCGCGCGCTTTATTAAACAGATCGCTGAGTGGTCGTCCGACCATCATGCGCACCAGTTCGGCAGCGTTGAGGCTGTCGCGCGTCAGGCTGCCAACATACTGGCCGTCGCGCAGCACGCTGACGCGATCGGAAAGTTCATACACTTCCGCCATACGGTGGCTGATATAGATAATCGCCATCCCCTCATCGCGCAGGCGCATGATGAGTTCAAACAGGCGGTGAGTTTCACGGGAGGAGAGGGCGGCGGTGGGTTCATCCATCACCAGAATACGGCTGTTGCGGTGCAGCGCGCGGGCGATCTCCACCTGCTGCTGCTCGGCGATGGTCAGCTTCATCACCCGGTCGGTGGCGCTGAAATTGGCGCCCAGACGGTCAATCACCGCCTGTGCCTGCGCCGCCATGGTTTTGCGCTGCACCAGCCCGCCGCGTGCGATTTCGCTGCCGAGAAAGATGTTCTCCGCCACCGTTAAGTTGGGCGCAAGCTGCATCTCTTGATAGATGAGGGTGATCCCGGCGGCAAGGGCGTCTTTCGGCCCGCGAATGGCGTGAGGTTTGCCGTCGATCAGGATCTCGCCGCTGGTGGCGGTGTAGGCCCCGGCGAGGATCTTCATTAGCGTGCTTTTGCCGGCACCGTTCTCTCCCATTAAGGCATGGATCTCGCCGGGCCAGACCGTCAGGTCCACCCCTTTGAGGGCGTAAAACTTGCCGAACACTTTGGCAATATTACGCATCTCCAGCACGGGCACATTAGGCATGACGAAGCTCCTGCGAGTGACGATTTACGCACTTCATCACACGTTGGTAAATGGAGAATGTCAGAAGCTGTTCATATTTGTCATAGTGGCGACACGCCACTGTTCTGACCTCTCCCGGAGCCGCTATGCCGTATCGCGCCAACCCCTTTTTCACCAGCGCCCGCGGGCGACTGCTCTTTTTTAATGTGCTGGTGGTGGCGGTGACGTTAATGGTCTGCGCCGTGGCGGTGCTCGGCTTTCGCCATGCCAGCCAGTTACAGGAGCAGGTGCAGCAGCAGACGCTGGATGATATGACCGCCAGCATGAACCTCGCGCGCGATACCGCAAGCGTCGCCACCGCTGCGGTGCGGCTTTCGCAGGTGGTTGGCGCGCAGGAGTATAAAGGGGAGGCGGAGCGCCTGAAAGCGACACAAAGCGCGCTGCAACGCTCGCTCACACAGCTGGCAAACGCGCCGCTGGCGCGGCTCGAACCGCAGCTGGTGGCGCAGATCACTCGCCGCAGCCAGGCATTGCAGCAGAGCGTCACAGAGATGCTCGAACGAGGGCAGCGCCGCCACCTTGAGCGCAACGCGCTGCTCAGCTCCCTCTACCAGAATCAGAGCTATTTACGCCATTTACAGACCATCGCTGCGCGTGACGGGTTGAACACTCCCGATCCGCGCCTGCTCACTGAAATGGACAGGCTGCTTATCGCCGCCATCCAGACGCCGTCGCCGCGCGCCACGCTGGCGCAGCTGGCAGAGATTGTCGGCCAGCTTCCGGCGCGGGCGGGCGATCCGCTGCTCGATTTTATCCTGCCCGATTTTCAGGCCGAGCTGAACAAACTGATGCCGCTCGCGGGCCAGCTGGAGGAGAGCGATCTGGCGATCACCTGGTCGATGTTTCATATCAAAGCGCTGGGCGCGCTGCTCAATAACGATATCAATCAGTATGTGGCACACGTGGCGCAGGCCTCCGAACGGCGTACCGCACAGAGCCACCAGGAGATGCGCTCCATCAGCATCTTTATCAGCCTGTTTGCGCTGCTGGCGCTGGCAATCACCGCCTGTGCCGGCTGGTATATTTACCGCAATCTGGGCTCCAACCTGACCGCCATTTCGCGTGCTATGACGCGGCTGGCGCGCGGGGAGTCCAATGTTTCAGTGCCTGCGCTGCAACGGCGCGATGAGCTGGGCGAGCTGGCGCGCGCCTTTAACGTCTTTGCCCGCAACACCGCTTCGCTGGAGCACACCTCTACGCTTTTAAAAGAGAAGAGCACGCAGCTGGAGACCACCTTCCATGCCATGCGCGACGGCTTTGCGTTGTTTGATAACCAGGGCTGCCTGGTGGTGTGGAACCCGCAATACCCGCTGCTTTTGGGCCTGGGCGAGGAGCCACTGCGGCGCGGGCAGCACTACCACAGCCTGCTGCGCCAGGTGAGCGATCTTCCGGGTCATGTGCAGGAGAACCTGGCGCGCCCGCTGCCGTTAACCCAGGAGCTGCGGCTGGCGGATAACCGCACCCTTGAGCTGCGCTTCAGCCCGGTGCCGGGGCGCGGGATGGTTAACGTGGTGCTGGATCGTACCGAGCGTAAAGGGCTGGAGGAAGCGCTGCTGCACAGCCAGAAGATGAAAGCGGTCGGCCAGCTTACCGGCGGGCTGGCGCACGATTTTAATAACCTGCTGGCGGTGATTATCGGCAGCCTGGAGTTGGCCTCCACTGACTCGCCGGACGCAGCGCGCATCTCGCGCGCGCTGAAAGCCGCCGAGCGCGGGGCGCTGCTCACCCAGCGGCTGCTGGCCTTCTCTCGTAAGCAGTCGCTCCATCCGCACGCGGTAGAGATGCAGGCGCTGCTGGAGAATCTTGATGAGCTGCTGCGCCACTCGCTCCCCTCAACGCTGACCCTTGAAATTGAAGCGCAACATGCCGCCTGGCCGGCATGGATTGACGTCGGGCAACTGGAGAACGCCATCATCAACCTGGTGATGAACGCCCGCGATGCGATGGAGGGGCAAACGGGCGTGATTAAAGTGCGCACCTGGAACCAGCGCGTCACCCGCACCGACGGGCGCAGGCAGGATATGGTGGCGCTGGAGGTGATCGACAGCGGCTGCGGCATGTCGCAGGAGGTGAAAGCGCGGGTGTTTGAACCCTTCTTCACCACCAAACAGACCGGCAGCGGCAGCGGGCTGGGCTTGTCGATGGTTTACGGCTTTGTGCGCCAGTCCGGTGGGCGGGTAGAGATTGAAAGCAACCCGGGGCAGGGCACCACGGTGCGTTTACAGCTGCCGCGCGCCACTCTTCCGGCGGTGAGCAGTGCTGAACCGGCCAGCGATGCGCGCCATGCGCGCAGCGATACGCTGATCCTGGTGCTGGAGGATGAAGCCGACGTGCGCCAGACCCTGTGTGAGCAGCTTCACGAGCTGGGCTACCTGACGCTGGAGGCGGAAAACGGTGACGCGGCGTTGCAGATGCTCGCCGCTTCCACGGAGATTGGCGCGCTGATCAGCGACTTAATGCTGCCTGGGCGCTTAAGCGGTGCGGAGGTGATTGCCGCCGCTCGCCAGCACGCGCCAAACTTGCCGATGCTGCTGATCAGCGGCCAGGATCTGCGCCCTGCCCACAACCCGGCGCTGCCGGAGGTCGAACTGTTACGTAAGCCCTTTACGCGTGCGCAGCTGGCGCAGGCGCTGCAACGCATTGCGGTATGAGGTGACGGCGCTCACAGGGTGATAAAAAGCTGGCTTGCCGGGACGCCTGCTGACCGATAGATTATCGCCGTAAGGATAGTGACTCCCTCACGGCTAAACCTGAAACCCACGCACTGGTGATTAACCTCTGCGCTGAGTTTCAGGTTTTTTTGTTTTTGTCGGTCATAAAAATGGAAAAGGACGTAACAATGAAAAAAGGGGTTATCGCGTTTCTACTGCTGATGAGTATCAGCTCACCGCAGGCGCAGGAGGCAAAAGTGACGCTGATCCACACCGGGGATACGCACGGGCGCGGGATGAGCGATTCGGGTATCGGCTACGGCAAAATGAGCGCTTATGTAAAAAATCTGCGCGAACAGGACGACAATGTGCTGTTTGTGGACGTTGGCGATGCGGTAAGCGGCATGCCGGTGACCGATCTGACGCAGGGCGAGAGTAACGTCCGTACCATGAACACCATGGGTTATGACGCCTTTACGCCCGGCAATGCGGATTTTATTTTCGGCGGGCCGGAGCTGCTCTCGCTGCGGGACAAAGCCCGCTTTCCGTTTGTTTCGGCCAATATTTACCATCACGACAAGCTCGCCTTTCGTCCCTATGTGATGAAAAAGGTAGCAGGGCTGAAAATCGCCATCATTGGCGTGTCGCCGCTCAATGCGATGGTGGCGACCACCGACAACAAACTGGCCGGTTTTTCCGTCAGCGATCCGATTCAGGCGGTGCGCAACACTGTAGCGCAGGTGAAGGGAAAGAGCGATCTGATCATTGTGTTGGCGCATCTCGGAAAAACCGACCCGGAGGTGAATATCACGAAGCTGGTGGAAGCGGTGCCGGAGATCGATGTGCTGGTGGATGGTCACGACCATATTGCCGTGCAGGCCGGTAAGCAGATGGGCAACACGGTAATGGTGAACGCCGGACAGTATGGAGACTATCTCGGCCATCTGACTCTTAGCGTTAAAGATAAAAAGATCGTCGCGTGGAGTGAAAAGCTGCTGGATGTTGCGAGCTTAACGGCGCTGAAAGCGGATAGCGAAACCGAATCCTGTATTGAGCAGGCCCGGGCGGCGAGCGCAGAGGTGCTTAATAAAGTGGTGATGGCGCTCCCCTTTACCCTTAACGGCCAGCGTGAGCGGGTGCGCTCCGGGCAGACCAACCTCGGCAGCCTGCTGGCGGATGCGGAAAGGGAATATGCCAAAGCTGATATCGCCTTTACCGTCGGCGCATTCCTGCGCGACAGCATTCCGGCCGGCCCGGTAACCTATGGCGAGGTGCTGAATGCGCTGCCGTTTCGCCTGCCATTGGTGACGCGGGAGATGAGCGGTGAGCAGATCAAAGCGTTCATTGAGCACAACTATGCGCAGCAGAACATTATTTCCGGCGCTTATGCTCATGTCAGCGGTCTGCGTTTCAGCGTCGATTTCACCCGACCTGCGGGTGATCGCATGACCTCCATTGAGGTCAACGGTCAGCCGCTGGCGCGGGATAAAATCTATCGCGTGGCGTGTAATGAGCAGGTGAGTGATTTTGGCATTCGCGATATCGCCATCCGCGATCGTTACGATGTGCCGATGGCGGAGTTACTGACGGAGTATGTGAATAAGCACGCGCCGCTGATCTCACCCGCGCCGCGTGTGCAGTTTCTCCACCCGGCGGGGTAATTTTTAGCGTTATGCAGGGACGCGCAGCCCTAGCCGTTCGGGAACAATATCTTCCAGCATGGCGACCAGCTGCGGGTCCATAAAGGTGTAGTGGTTGGGGATATTGAGGACATGTACCGGTTTATGCTGCACCAGACGGGTAAAGTCGCCCAGTAGCTGCTCTTTATGCGCCTCCTCCATCACGCAGATGACATCAGCCCAGGAGAGAATAGCGGGCGAAACGCTCTTTTTTGCCTGGCGTTGCGTACCGGCGGAGCGGGCATTGAGCCCAGGGTAGCGACGAAACAGCTGTTCAGCGGTGGGGCTGCGCCATTGGTTCCGGCTACAAATAAAAAGCACATTCATGCAAGTCGATACTCATCAAGCCGCGCTGAGCGCACTACGTCGTGTCATACGCGGGTATTAAGACCCGGTTGCGTTATTTTCTGGCAACCCTCTGGTGCGAGTCTGTCCGCTTCATCCTACAAACGACCACATACTGGCTGCTTTCCACCCCGGCATTACCGGGCGTTGCGGGACGCAATATAGCCACAATGGTCGCTCTAATCCAGCACAATCCGCAGGCCATCATAACCCGCTTCAGGCACCGTCGGCAGCGGGTTTTTCTTCATCTCTTGATCAAGGGCATATCTGATATGCGTTAGGATAAGTTGTGCCGCCTCTCACGCCCGATCTAAGCACATTCTCACCCCATCAACACACTTCCACCAGGATGGTGCGCGGGATCGCCAACATGCGTTCGCCGCAGGTGAGGATCACATCGATTCCGCTCGGGAAGGAGTGCGGACGGTCGGTTAACTCATCGGTGATGCACTCCGGCAGCAGCGGGGCGATCATCCGCTCCTCCTGAATGCCGGGGCCGGTAAGGCGTAACATCCGCCCGCCGCTGAGCGCGGGTAGCTGTAAAATCAGCGTCGCGCTGCTCTCGGCGTTTAGTGGCTGATCCACCGGCAAGGCGCTGAGCTGCTGATGATTGAGGGTGCTGTCGGCGATGGCGAAGAGCGCCTGTTGCGGGCTATCCAGCAGCGGTGCCTGGGTATGCAAGCGCAGGTTCTGGCGCAGCAGATCGTTATCCAGCGCGTTTGCGATCCACAGCGGCGTGTCGCTGTTCGCCAGCGTTAGCAGGACGTTGGTGGTCGCCAGATTAAGGGGCGGCCAGCTCTGTTTCAGCTGCGGAAGGGCGACAATCACCCCCGGCTCGCTCATCGCTTTTAACAGGCGACGAAAGGCGTGCTGTGCGTCGTGAACCGCCGACGCGAAGGCGGGTTGTAGTGTCATGCATTCTCTCCGCGCACCACAACAGAGGCCTCGACCCGGCCGGTGTGGCGCGTAGGGGTATCAACCTGCATTCAGTGCTCCATAGTAAATTCGATCATGTCGGCGCGATTCAGGCTGACGGAGTACTCCGTTGCGTTGATCTCACCGTCACGGTGGTTAAGGGTGCGCAAGCAGAGTAGCGGCGCCATGTTGGGGATCTCCAGCCAGCGGCTCTCTTTCACCTGCGCGCGGCGGGCGCTGATGCGCGTTTGCGTGCGCTTCAGCTCAAGGCCGGCGCGATCGCGCAGAAAGTCATGCAGCGACCCGCTGTCAAACTGTTGCAGCAGCGGCCAGAGCTGGCGGTCGGCAAAGTAGTGATCGATAAGACACAGTGCGACGCCGTTCACCCGGCGACGGGTGCGCAGATGTATGACGTTATCGCCCTCGGTAATGCCGAGCGCATCGGCAACATGACCAGAGGCCGGACGCAACACCGCCAGCAGGCGTTCGCTGGTCGGGTGGCTCCCCTGATCGAGCAGGTTCTGGCTAAAACGCGCCTGTGCATTAAGCGGGTAGTCGAATGGACGCATTAATACCAACACGCCAACGCCCTGTCGGCGCTGCACCCAGCCCTTTTCGACCAGTTGATCGATGGCGCGACGCAGAGTGTGGCGGTTCACCTGGAAGCGCGCGGCCAGCTGCTGTTCAGCGGGCAGCCAGTCGCCGCAGTGATAGTGGGTGCGCAGCTCCTGCTCCAGTTTGGCGGCAATCTCCTGGTAACGTGTTGGGAAGCTGGTCGGATGTCTGGATAAGTGGCTAGTCATCATTCCCCCGCAGACTCAGTTAATGTGGCTCTATGGTGCCGGGGGAATGTTGCAGTTGGGTTATGTATTGATTGCGCTGGGATGAAAAAGAAAAAGGAGCCGCAATCGGCTCCCTGCTTCGGCGGTGACCCGGCGGTAAACTCCGCCAGCGAATCATCAATTCTTTTTAACGAATTCCGATTTCAGTTTCATTGGCCCGAAGCCATCGATTTTGCAATCGATATTATGGTCGCCCTCCACCAGGCGAATATTCTTCACTTTGGTGCCGATCTTCAACATTGAAGAGCTGCCTTTTACTTTCAAGTCCTTAATTACGGTAACGCTGTCGCCGTCGGCTAACAGATTACCATTTGCGTCTTTGACGATTAATTCATCGCTCGCCGACGCGGGTTCGGCATCGTTCCACTCGTGGGCGCATTCCGGGCAAACGAACATGCCATTATCTTCATAGGTGTATTCGGAATTACATTTAGGGCAGTGGGGAAGTTGCATAGGGTTACCTCAAACAAGAGCAGAGAGAGCCGGATGTAACCGGCACAAAAGGCGCAGTGCCTGAAAGGGCGCGATTATACAGCAAAACCGTACAATTGCCGTTGTTATTATTTTTTTATCCCAGTTATAAAAAGACAACGCTCATGGCAGCCTCTGGCATTCCCTTAAGCGATGCTTATCCCACCACATCATTGAGAATCTACTTAGGTGTAATAATTAGATTATTTGCCGGATGAAATTGCCAGCATTTACTAATTCAGATATGGTGGCAGTTAGCATCCGGTGTTATTTGTAACCAGGCTGTCATACCTGTTAAATGCGCCATTCCCGGCCAATAATTACCTCTCACAACGGGTGGGTAAATCTATGATGATATATCCTGGCTATTCATAAAAATGCGCTAAGCTCTAACGCTTTGGTTTTTAAAGACCAGAGTACTATTGTTGTTCTTTTTTACGGGAAAGTTTTTATTTTCCCGATTGCCATCAGGTGCTTATCTTTTCGAAGATATTTTCTACACGTAATTATAAAAGCCGAAACTTCACTAATAAAACTTCACGGCTAAATAAAACAAAGAAAATTTGCGTTAAGGAAAGACTTTTGACATGCACACACAAACAATTTTTGAATTAAGTCAGGAAGCAGAACGACTGTTACAACTCTCTTTGCATAATCTGCTGGCCCTGAAAAAAATGCCATCTGCCGCGCTTGATGAGATAAATATCAGCAACGAGATGCAAAATAATAATGTGTTGCCCCTCCACTTCAGCGCCCGCGGCGTTGAGGCGCAAGAAGCGACCTTACAGAACGAACTGCGTAAAATTACCCGGCTGGAGATGGTGCTGGCGATTGTCGGAACCATGAAAGCGGGTAAGTCGACCACCATTAACGCGATTGTCGGCACGGAAGTGTTGCCGAACCGCAATCGCCCGATGACGGCGCTACCGACGCTGATCCGCCATACGCCCGGCCAGAAAGAGCCCGTGCTTCATTTCTCCCATGTCGGCCCGATCGATGCTCTTGCGCAGCAGTTACAGACGCGGCTGTTCAATTACGATCGCGGCAAGCTGGCGCAGAAGATTGAGATCGATCGCGATATGGATTCGCTGCTGGCGCGCATTGCGCAGGGCGATGCGTTCGATAAGCACTATCTCGGCGCACAGCCGATCTTCCACTGCCTGAAAAGCCTCAATGATCTTGTTCGTCTGTCGAAAGCGCTGGGCGTCGATTTTCCCTTTGCGGCCTACGCGGCAATTGAGCATATTCCGGTCATCGAAGTGGAGTTTGTTCACCTGGCGGGACTTGAGAGCAACCTTGGTCAACTCACCCTGCTCGACACGCCTGGGCCGAACGAAGCCGGGCAGCCCCATTTACAGAAGATGCTCAGCGAGCAGCTGGCGCGCGCCTCGGCGGTGCTGGCGGTAATGGATTATACCCAGCTGAAATCGATCTCTGATGAGGAGGTGCGCCAGGCAATTTCGGCCGTTGGCCGCTCGGTTCCGCTCTACGCGCTGGTGAATAAGTTCGATCAAAAAGATCGCAACAGCGACGATGAGCACCAGGTTCGCGCACTTATCTCCGGCACGTTAATGAAGGGCAATATCACGCCGACGCAGATCTTCCCGGTCTCATCGATGTGGGGCTACCTGGCGAACCGCGCCCGCCACGAGTTGCAGAAAAAGGGGCGTCTGCCCGATCCGAATGAGCAGCCGTGGGTGCAGGACTTTGCCGAAGCGGCACTTGGCCGCCGCTGGCGCATGGCAGATCTGGATGATACTGAACACATTCGTCACGCCGCCGATCTGCTATGGCAGGATTCGCTGTTTGAATTGCCGATCCGCAACTTGTTGCACGCGGCTCACGCCAACGCTTCTCTCTATGCGTTGCGATCCGCCTCCCATAAGCTCCTCAACTACACCCAGAGCGCGCGTGAGTATCTCGATTTCCGCTATCAGGGTTTGACCGTCGCCTATGAGCAGCTTGAGCACAACATCGCCCGGCTGGAGGAGGATATGACGCTGCTGCGCAGCAGCCAGGCGCGGGTGCGTGATGAAGTCGATCATGAAGTGGAAGAGGCGCTGGCGGCGGCAGAGATTTTTATCAACGGCCAGCAGTTTGAAATTGTCGAAGCGATCGATGCCTGGTTCCATGATGGCCAGCTGATGGCGATGGCCAGCGAGAGCCAGGCCGATTTACGCCTTGATGAGCGCTTAAGCCCCGGCCAGCTGGTGCTGGAGGATGAAGGCCAGGCGCAGATTGCTCTGAGCAAAATGCGCTCCGCCTGCGAGACGATTCTGCTGGCGGCGCAAGAGCGCATCAGCCGTGAACTGGCACAGCGCTTTGATGAGCTGGAAAACACGCTGACGCGCTCATTGAACGACGCCATGCGCCCGATCGAAACGCGTATTAAAGCGGAGCTGAGCCATGCTGGTTTTCGCGCCCGCATCTCTTTTCCCGCCTTTCAGCCGAGTACACTCAACTTCAATGCCCGCGCGCTGTTTAACAATGTTATCGCGCCGGAAGAGACCAGCGCCGCGCAGGCCAGCCGCATTGGCGGCGTACGCGAAACAGTCTCGCGCTGGCTCAATAACCCCAACTGGGGCTGGGACGACTATGTGGCGACACGCACCCGGTATGTGATCGATCTCGGCACACTGCATAAGAAACTGACTGCCCATGTGGCGCACTTCTGCGAGCAGATCCGCAAAGCGTTAAGCGCGCAGGTGGATGTCTCCGTTACCGCCGGGATGGCAACCTTTTTTGCTGAGTTCTCCCAAAGCCTTTCCGGTTTGCAGGAGAGCCTGCGCGAGAGCATGGCAATCCGCCAGCAGAATGAATCCTCGGTCAGCGCGCTGCGTCGCCATTTGCTGCACTGTATCAGGACGGCGCACTGGATCGGTGAGGACGCGCGGCTGTTGCGTGACGATATCCAGACGCTCTTCGCGGCGGAGCAACCATGAAAAATCGATTGCTCGACGGCCCTGGCCGGGTGCTGGAGTCTATTCATCCAAAATTTATTGTCGATCTGGTGCAGGGCATCGACGCGTCGCGTCAGACGACGATTGCGCCACAGCAGCAGATTTTCCGTGAGCGGCTGGCGCAGGAGATTATGGCCCAGACGCAGCTGCGCCCGTGGGCGATCTCCGGCAAGCTTGAAGAGAACGACGCTCTGCGGCTCGGGCTGGCAGAAAAACTGGCGAGCATGCTCGATCCCGGTTATCTGGCACTGACGCGTATTACGCAGCGGCTGAAGGCGATGCAGCACGCCGAGCGGCGTCCCGGCAGCGTCACGCCCGGCGCGCAGCAGCAGTACAACGTGTTGCTGGAGCACTTTAGCCAGCGCGCGGCGTTTAAACAGAAGGCGCTGACGCAGCGCGGGCTGGCGGTGCAGGCGGGGCATCATAGTGAACAAGTTTTTACCCACTGGCGGGCGGGAAGCTACAACAGCTGGTCGATGGCCGGACGCTGCTATGTCGCACTGGAGGAGCTGCGCTGGGGTGCGTTTGGCGATGCCTGCCGGCTGGCGAATGAGGATGTGGCGACAATGCTGAAAGATAACCTGCGGGTGATGGCGGCAGAGTTTCTGGCGCAGGGTATCAATGCGTCGCAGGGGACGCGCCACTTCTACCATCAATGGCTGGCCGCGCCGTCGACGCCTGGCGTAATGGAGTATAAAGATCTGCTGGGCTGGCTGGGAGACTGGTGTGATGCAGAGCGTCACCCAATTTGCTGGTCGGTGACGCAGAGCTGGCAGCCCGTCGCGCTGGGGATGCCGAGACTCTGCTCGGCAGCCCGTCTGGCGACGGCGATGGTTGATGAGATCTTCGACGACGTCTAGTGGCTCGCCGGCTCAGTGCGCGACGCCATCTCTTCCGGCGTCGGCACATTGCCAAAGCGTCGTGCATAGAGCGCGGTGATAATCGGCACCAAAATCGCGGTGACAATTACGCTCGCGGCGACCAGCGCGGTCGCTGATGCGGCAACCGGTTCAAAGGCCGGGTTAATCTGGGCGATGATCACCGGGTTGGCCACCGCCGCACCCGCTGCGGAAGAGGCCGCCACGCCCGCGGTACCATTCCCGCCGCCAATTAGACGGTCCGCCATAATCAGCGGAATACCGGTGATGATAATTACCGCTACGCCAAGGAAAATCCCCAGCAGACCGGTCTCCATAATCACTTTCAGGTTGATGGTATTACCCAGCGCGAAACCGAAGAAGGGGATCAGTACCGGCGTCGCTTTACTGAAGAAGGCGCGCAGATCGTGGTCGAGGTTGCCGAGGGCAAAGCCGATCAAAAATGGCAGCACCGCGCCAACAAAGTGGTGCGGTTCAAACGAGGCGAGGCCAGCGGAGCCGAGGATCACCATGGTCATCAGCGGGCCGGACTCCAGCGACATCAAGACAAATGCCCCGGACTCCTCTTTACTGCCGTATTGGTTCATCAGGCTGGCGTACAGACCGCCGTTGGTCATATCCATTGCCGAGACAATCGCCAGCACCGACAGCCCGGCGAAAAAGCCGGTCTGAATGCCGGTATCGGGAATAAATGAAGCGGCAATCATCGCCACCAACCAGGCGACGGCAATTTTTGTCAGCACCAGCGTGCCCGATTTGCGCAGCACCGTTCCGGTCGCGCGCAGGTCAATCGAGGCGCCAATACAGAAAAACCACACCGCCAGAATCGGCACCGTTCCGCTAATCATGCCTTTAGTAAAGGAGCCAAAATAGGCACCGGTATCGGGCGCCAGGGTATTAAGAATGGCGCCCAGCAGGAGCGGGACTAGCATCATCCCGCCAGGAATACGTTCAATCGTGGCCTTAATTTTCATACACAATCCTCACGACTCGTCATTCAGATGAACGAGGAAGCTAAAAAATGAATCATTCGATGTTTCAAAGATTTAAAGCATTCAGAAGCCAGCGTATTGACGATGGGCGGCGGCGGAGCGGCCTGAGTGGTCTCATCGACACCGATGAGTTAGCCCTTAACGCTGCTATTAGTGGGGCTATCATGAGGCGATTGGAATATCTATTCAATAAGAATGAAACGGTGTTTTAGTTACATCGATCACATAATTCACGTAAACATTTATCGATGTTTCTTTATTTATTTTCGATGTAAACGAATTGTAAAAGGGTGGAGCAATAGCAGATCGTTCTTTTTTGAAGGGAGGCAAAAAGTGAGGTAAAAACGGTGGTTGATGATTACCGGTTACAACTATGTGAATTTGATCACATTTATAAACCCTGATAGTGTAATTCGCTCATTCACTGCCCAACAGGCGTCAACAGGTTCGGTTGTACAGGCTTTGAACAGTTAGTGTAAGTAAACCTGCTACGCTTGAAAGAATGGCCGTAAGGCCAATAAAAAACGCCTGCCATGGATGGGTAAACGGGCGATACAGGGCGAGAGTCTTAAGAGGAAAACAGAGATGTTAAAAAGGAAAAAAATCAAACCGATAACGCTTCGCGACGTCACGATTATTGACGACGCGAAACTGCGTAAAGCCATCACCGCCGCGTCGTTAGGTAACGCGATGGAGTGGTTCGATTTCGGTGTTTATGGCTTTGTGGCCTACGCACTTGGCAAAGTGTTCTTCCCCGATGCAGACCCCAGCGTGCAGATGATAGCCGCGCTCGGGACCTTCTCCGTTCCGTTCCTGATTCGTCCACTCGGCGGCCTCTTCTTCGGCATGCTGGGGGATAAATATGGACGCCAAAAAATCCTCGCGATCACGATAGTGATCATGTCCGTCAGTACCTTTGCTATCGGGCTTATACCCTCGTATGAGTCGATCGGTATCTGGGCGCCGATTCTGCTGCTGTTATGTAAGATGGCGCAGGGCTTCTCGGTCGGCGGTGAGTACACCGGTGCGTCGATCTTCGTTGCCGAGTACTCCCCGGACCGTAAACGCGGCTTTATGGGCAGCTGGCTGGACTTCGGCTCCATCGCCGGGTTTGTCCTCGGCGCGGGCGTGGTGGTGTTGCTGTCGACGATTGTCGGCGAGCAGAACTTCCTCGACTGGGGCTGGCGTATTCCGTTCTTCCTGGCACTGCCGCTGGGCCTGATTGGCCTCTACCTGCGTCATGCGCTGGAAGAGACTCCGGCGTTCCAGCAGCATGTCGATAAGCTCGAGCAGGGCGACCGCGAAGGGTTGCAGGAAGGGCCGCGCGTCTCCTTTAAAGAGATTGCCAGCAAACACTGGCGCAGCCTGCTGACCTGTATTGGTCTGGTGATCTCCACCAACGTCACCTACTACATGCTGCTGACCTATATGCCGAGCTACCTGTCGCATAACCTGCACTACTCGGAAGATCATGGGGTGCTGATTATCATCGCCATTATGATCGGTATGCTGTTTGTGCAGCCGGTGATGGGCCTGCTGAGTGACCGCTTCGGTCGCCGTCCGTTTGTGCTGATCGGCAGTATCGCGCTGCTGGCGCTGGCGATTCCGGCGTTTAGCATGATCAACAGCGATGTAACCGGCATGATTTTCGCTGGCCTGCTGCTGCTGGCGGTGATCCTTAACTGCTTCACCGGCGTGATGGCTTCCACGCTGCCGGCGATGTTCCCGACGCATATCCGTTATAGCGCGCTCGCCAGCGCCTTTAACATCTCCATTCTGATTGCGGGCCTGACGCCAACGCTGACCGCCTGGCTGGTGGAGTCCTCGAATAATCTGATGATGCCAGCGTACTACCTGATGGTGATTGCGGTGGTTGGCCTGATTACCGGCCTGACGATGAAAGAGACGGCGAACCTGCCGCTGAAAGGGGCAACCCCGGCAGCGTCGGATATGCAGGAAGCGCGTGAGATCCTGAAGGAGCATCACGACAATATCGAACAGAAAATCGAAGATCTGGATGAAGAGATTGCCCAGCTGCAGGAGAAACGCTCCCGCCTGGTGCAGCAGCATCCGAAGATTGACGAGTAACTAACTCAAACCCGGACGGCGCTGCCCTCCGGGTTTTTTTAACACCCTGCCGCAATATAATCCCCGTTGGCACTCACCGGGATCACCGTTAAAAACAGCACCAGCGCAAAGAGCATCAGCGCCGCGCCGCCCGCGATTTTAAGCCCCGGAACCAGCCAGCGTAAGCGACCTGACTCGCCGCCAAAAAAAGCTGCCGTGCGGTTACGCGCATAACGCACCGCCAGCGATAACCCCATGATCGAGAGCGCTGTGCCGAAAGCCATGGTCATCACCGCCGCCATGCCCCACGTGACAATGCCGAGCGCATTCGAGAAGAGCAAAATCATAATGGCTCCGCTGCAGGGCCGCGCGCCAATAGCCAGAATCACTCCCAGCCGGGTTTTCCAGTCGCCCTGCGTCGACACACCCACGCCGTGATGGCCGCAGCCGCACTGCGCGTCGTGAACAGGCGTCAGGGAGCGGATGCGCAGCGCGCGTGGTCGCAAGCTCTTCACCGCGCGCCAGATGATATAGGCCCCGAAGCCACCAATCAGCACCGCACTGACTTTCTCGACATACCAGCGGCTTTCACTGAGATCGCCCGAGGCGAGGTTAAACCCCACCGCCAGGATAAAGACAAACAGGATCGCGCTGACGCCCTGCATCAGGCTGCCGAGCAGCGGAACCATGCGTGCGGCGGTCTCACTCTCTTTATTGGTGCTGAGATAGGTGGCAACAATAAATTTGCCGTGCCCCGGCCCGATGGCGTGCAGCACGCCGTAGAAGAACGCCCCGGTCAGCAGCCATAGCCCGCCGCTGTACTGATGATTATTGAGTTGCAGCAGATACATCACCAGGTAGCGATGAAGAGTAATTTGCGCGGCAAGGCACCACTGCAAAAAGGCGCCCCAGTGCGTGTGCAGCGCAAAAGCGGCGGTCAGCCCTGCCGCCAGCAGCGTAAGCGCCGCCGGCAGGCGCCAGTCACGGGTGAGAAGTTGCGTCGTCATAGGCGTTCAGCGATTTAAGAAGAGATAGCCCGCAGTATAGGTGTCGTTAGGTGCGGGCTCCAGTTTGGGTTAGAGATTGAGCTGCCGTTTGTGCCAGCGCCCGAGCAGCAGCACGGTGGTCAGCGCGCCGAGCAGGGCGCAGAGCATATCCGACTGCGTATCCCACGGATCGCCCTGTGTACCGAGGAAGTCATCCGCCCCCTGGCCCATTGCCAGTGCTGCCCACCACTCAATCAACTCATAGGTGGCGCTGATGGCTAGCGCAATACAGCAGACGATAAAGTCGAGCATCTTGCCACCGCGCACGTACTGCCCGCGCAGTAAAATCTCCCGCGCCGCCAGCGCCGGAACCAGCCCCTGAAAGAAGTGGCCAAGTTTGTCGTATGGGTTGCGGCTAAGGTTGAACAGGTGCTGTACATCAAAGCCAACAGGCACTTTGGCATAGGTGTACATCCCGCCGACCATCAGAATAATAGCGTGGAAGAAAATCAGCGTGTAAAGCAGGGCAGTCAGCGGGTAACGCCGCCAGGTTGCGAGCAACAGCGGCACCACGATCATCACCGGAATCACTTCCATCAGCCAGGTGGCGCGATCATGGGTAAAGAGACCGGTATAAATAAGGATCATTAACAGGATTAGCGCTGCGCCGTACAGCGCAGGGCGGTTAACGCTCGTGAGCATACGAATGTCCGTTTCGGTAACAGGGAAAAGAGACTATCGGCTGAAAAGGGGGAAAAGACAAATGGTCGAGAAGGGGTGACGATGATGAAAAAATCCGCCTTAGCAGCGGATTCAGGTTTTCAGCACGTTAAGGCACTTATCGAATCAGTAATGCACCAGCCCACCATCCACCGCGTACTGGCTGCCAGTGACGTATGACGCATCATCCGAGAGCAAAAAGAGCGCGACGGCGGCGGCTTCCTGTGCAGTGCCTGCGCGTCTGAGCGGTACCTGGCTTACGACAAAATCCTCGAACTGCTGGCGCGACTCTTCGGGCATAAAGTGCCTGAAGTTAGTCTCAATCGGCCCCGGCACCAGCGTGTTGGCGCGGATAACTCGCGGTGCCAGCGCGCTGGCCCAGCTCTTGACCATCGCGACCACTGCGCCTTTGGTGGCGGCATAAAGGCTGGTCATCGCCGCGCCTTCGTAGACAGAAGAGGAGGCGGTGACCAGCACTGACGCGCCGGAATTTAATGTTCCAGAAAGCGCCGCCAGCTGGAGCATCGGGCCGCGCACATTGGCATTCATCATGCGGTTAAAGCTCTCGGCGGTGACCGATTCCGGTGCGCCGACTTCGGCATAACCGGCGTTTAGCCACAGGCCGTCGAGTGCGCCCCATTGGGCAATTGTTGCGGCCAGCGTCTCAATATCCGCTTCGCTGGCAGCATCGCTTTTCAGGATCAGCGATGAGGCGGGCAGTAGCTTGCGGGCCTCAGCCAGGCGCGTTTCGTTCAGCCCGGTGATCGCGACCTCGCCACCCTCGCTGACGATGCGTTGTGCACCCGCCAGCCCCATCCCGCTGGTGCCGCCGGTGATCAGCACGCGTTTGCCTTCAAATCTGCTCATAAATAGCCCCTGTTGGTTCCTGAAATGGATGTCTACCTTACGCAACCGCGCCAGCCGTTTCGAGACGAAAAATGGTAGTTCCATTTCTGCGGTGAATGGCTGTATAAAAAATCAGTACTTCTATTATGAGATCACGACACGATGAGCAGAGAGCGCTACCACCTTTCGATTGCCCTGTTTGTGCTGCTATTGCGCGGAGATGACCTCCTGATGCTTAGGCGATCGCAGACCGGCTGGATGGATGGGAATTATAGTTTGCCCGCAGGTGGCCTTGAGTTGGGTGAAACCCTTGCAGCTGCTGCCGCCAGAGAGCTACGGGAGGAAACCGGCGTTGAAGCGGCTGCTGACGATATGCAGCTGGCGCATACCATGCATGTGTGGACAGAAGATCGCTCCTGGCTGGGGCACTATTTTATCTGCCGCCAGTGGTGCGGTACGCCTTTCCTCGCCGAGCCGGAAAAACACAGTGAGATGGGCTGGCAAAACCTTGCGGCCTTGCCGGAGCAGACCATTCCTTATGTGCGCCAGGCGCTGGAGGCTATCAGAACTGGTCAACCTTACTCGGAGTATGGCTGGGAGAGCCGCCAGTGATGCGATGAGTCGCCGTCTGCCAGTGTAAATGCTCAATGGGTCAACATGCTTTTTGCGAGGCAAATTCCGGAATAACGCTTTGTTTTGCAGGAAGAAGTAAAACCGCTTGTCGGTTTAGGGCTTCAGCGCTATTTTTCACCGGCACCTGCAAAATCAGGTGCCGGGATTGGTCTCCTGAAACCCTTACTGTCGACATATGACGCGTATTGCGTCTTCTTTATGTCGCGCGTACGGTTACGCCTCAATGGCGGGCCGGACGGGGGCGTCGCAAGACGCGCCGGTGTCCAGTAAGGCCGGTAAGACCAACTCCGTCCGGTCCGCCGCCATAAGATTGGTCTCTTAGGTGGTGGCGCAAATTTCACTTACTGGAGGCTGCCCTTATGGCTACAACCCCTACCCAGACTCATCCATCCCCCAAAACCGAACGCCGCTACACCGTCGGCTATGCCCCCAATCAGGGCGATACCAGCACGCCTTGCCTCAACCTGAGCGGCAAATGGCTGAAAGAGGCCGGATTTACCACCGGCAAAGGCGTCACCGTGAAAATCGCCGGAGAGTGCATTGTGCTGATCCCTGATAACGACAATGAGCATGCCCTGCGGCAGGAGTTAAAGCAGATGAGGCAGGCGGTAAAAGCGGTGAAAGAAGGGGTGTTGAGCGCGCTTTGAACTGGATTAGCTGGCTTAAAATGCCAACCCGTTTTCAGGCGGGTTGGCAAATATAGTCCGTGTTTGCCTGACATGGCTTTCAATACTCTGGCGTGGATCTGCCGTGGAATTCACGCTCAACCTGTTGCAATAATCCAGCGATCTCCGTCGTTAAAAAGAGGGAAAACTTCTCTTTATGCAGCGTGCGCTCCTGCACGTCATATGGAATAAAACGCGCCATTTCGTTACGGAAAGCATCGCCTTTGATGATCTCAGGTAAACGTTCCAGCATAGCAGTCAGCTTTTCCGGATAGTTCTCCACGGAATAGTCGGCCACTTTATTACGTATCCATTCAATACGT
Organism: Kosakonia sp. SMBL-WEM22; assembly: GCF_014490785.1. Classification (NCBI taxonomy): domain Bacteria; kingdom Pseudomonadati; phylum Pseudomonadota; class Gammaproteobacteria; order Enterobacterales; family Enterobacteriaceae; genus Kosakonia; species Kosakonia sp. SMBL-WEM22. The sequence continues at coordinate 400,396 of NZ_CP051488.1, forward strand.
ACCTTCGCACCCTGCTGTTTCAGCCAGCGTAGATCCCAGATATCGCGGTGGCGAACATAGCGCTGAGTATTCACTAGTGAAACTAACTTATCGGCCATAATTTCATCCAGCGTTTCGGTCAGAACCAGCGTGTCGGAATAGCCGTCAGGCAGAAAATCGTAGTTTGCCACTAATGCTTTGGGCTCCCGTGAATAGGAAGGAATATTCGCTACTTCGATTTTGATGCGCTGCCTGGGGAGATCTCTGCGTTCCGGCGCAGTGGTAATGGAAACCTGCCACTTATCAACATTCAGACCTGCGTAGGCGGGCTCATCTTTTAGCTCCGCCGGTTCTTTAACCGAGACCTCAAAGCCATAGCGGCCACCAATATAGTGTTCCAGGCAACTTTTCATATCCTGCAGGCGTTTACTGTTGAAGCCGACGCCTCCCGAAAAGTCTAAATCCTCGCTAAAACGTGGCGCGCCATAGCACAGGCGCAGCGAAGTTCCGCCCTGAAACGTAAGTTGATCCAGCAGCCCGTTATCATCAAGGCAAAAAAGAATATCGTAATGCAGCAGTTCTTTCTCAATGACCGGACGCATATGCGCGCGTCCTGGGATCTGCATGGCAAGCTCAGTGAGCTGGTTAAAATTAGCTTTATTCGGCATACGATAGCGCTCCCTCATCTACCAAATGGACATTTCGGCCCACGCGCTTTAAGTCCCGCAAAGCACGCTCGGGTTTAGCAATTTTCAATGGACGGTTGGTCTGAACCACATCGGCAAGAATATCCTCTTGGCGGCGCTTGGTATGCGTGAATTCAATGGTGCCGAAGGGGGTAGGGTAGGTGCCTTTCCTGCCTGTTGTCATGACGGTCAGTCTGTCGATGGGGATCTGCGAAATGATGCCGTATTCGCTCAGGGCTGACTCAAGGCTGACGTAGTTGTACTCACCGCGACGTAAAGCTCTGGCGATATGCTCAATGGCCCGGCTGTCGCGACTATAGGCAAGATTAAAGAGGTAGATACCCCGTGCCGGGCGAAGCAAAATCTCTTCTTTTACAAGGCGATTTAATCCTGCCTGAAGCGCTTTAGGACTATCTTCGGCAAAAATTTTGGTGAGATCGGCCAGGGTAAAGACGTAACGCCCCTGTTTATCCCATTTCATCATCTTTTGCAGAGCGGTTGTGCGATTCATAAGTGGACGTAAGAGCCATATTTATGTGGATTTCGTGTCCATATAAATATAGTGAAAGTCTAAGTGAACGTCAAAACCATAAACTTGTGGGTTTAACGTCTACTTAATTGAGTAAGAGAAAAGAAATGCTTCTCTTCTAAAACCTCGGTTATAACGCGCTTGGCAGGCGCATCCGCAAGTCGGTCACCACCGGCCAAGACACCAGTGAAACGCATGTTTTCTGGCAGAGCTACCACCTGCTGCATGAGCAGCACCAGGACGGGCAGTGCAGCAGTTTATTTATGATCCGAACGAAGCCTGGGGCCAGCTGGCACGGGTTGACGATCTGCGTGAGGAGAGGGCTGGGGAGATATTCTGGTTCAGTATCGATCTGAACGGCGCGCCGCTGGAAGTGACAGATACTGAAGGCAACCTCGGCTGGAGCGGGCAGTGCGGCAGCTTCGGCGAGTTGCGCCACCAGATCGACGGCCTCACGCGGCTGGCTAAGGACACCGCGCTGGCGCATCAGCCTTGCGCTATGCCGGACAGTATTCCATAGCGAAACCGGGCCGCATTACAATATGTTCCGCTACTATGCCTCTCGTATCGCGCATTTCACTGTCCAGGACCTGATCGGGCTGGCAGGGAGCATTAACTTATATCAATATGCGCCTGATACTCTCTTATGGGTTGATCCTCTTGGTCTGACGGCAACCGATGAGTATGGGAAAATGCCAGTTGTGGCGGGTTATCAGAAGTATCACAATATTCCTCAGCCTATGGCACATCACCCTGCTATAGTAAATTCCATTTATGTTATTAATACTAGCCGGAATACCACCCACCTTCCGTCTTATAAAACACTGTTAAAGCTGAACCAGGACGAAAGTTTACCGAGGAAAGCATAATAAAGCTTACGATGATCTTGTCCGGGGGCTGTAAGATGCAATATATGCAAACATTGCGAGTCCTGAAATTAACAGGTTGAAAAGCGAGTTATTGTCAGATGATGTAGGTAATAAGTTAAGAAACAAAAAAATCAAGTTAATCAACGCCTGTTGAAAAGGGGTGAAAAAAATGAGTTATATAATTTCAACTGAAGAGAATACATATAACATAGTTGATTATCTTCATGATATATCGACAGATTTCTCGTTATTCAATGAAGGTATTAGTCTTGATGGTCTTGACTGCACTTTGAAATATAAAGCCAAGAATAAAACCAGCTTTAATAAAATAAAAAATTGTCACATGCTATCTACAACTGGGCCAGACTTGGTTAGCCGGCAACTCAGAAATGTTCTCGAAAGTGAAATACCAACGGAAGTTGAATTTTTTGACGCTGAAATAACGTATGGAAACGAGATGTTAGATGGCTTTAGTGTGATAAATCCAATAGTAAAGATAGATTGCTGCGACATGAATAAAAGCGAATATGAATTGACTAACTTCGATCCAAATTATCCAACTTATATGTTTTTATATACAGTGGTGTTAGATGATATGCCCGATGGAGCTAATATTGTTAGGTGCAATGAACAGCCAAATTTAATTGTAATCAGTGATAAAGTAAAATCGGCTATATTGAACGCTGGCTTGAAGGGTATCAAATTCTACCGCGCGCTTGATCAGACGTATGGCAACAGAACTATATGTGAGACAAGTTAAATAGATTAGTAATTGAACTCACTGTAAAGACTAAAGTAAGTATAGAGTTACTTGCCAGAGATACGTTTTAACTGGAGGCAATGTATTCAGATATAATAATTAGGCTTGATCTTAAATAAAAATATATTGTATCCTTAAAAATAAAGTGAAAATATATCTGTAGGCTTAAATGTCAGGTATTGAAATGAAAAAAGATGAGTTAATAGTTACCGCGTTGCTGTCTGAACTGTTAGGCCATACGCTGCCATATTATATTAGTAACTTAACTGATTCTGCTAAATTAGCTGGAGATGATGATCCTTACTCCAGAGCAAGATGTGCACTCAGAAAACTATCAACAGCAGATCAAGAAAAAATTTTTAATTTCCTTAAAGTAGTAATTGTAGACACCGCCTCATCTGTCCTTGGAACACTCGATGGTACATATTTCCCCTCAAATATACAGGGGGATTTTACTCTTGAATATGAAGGTGATGAGATACAAGGCTCATTACAGGATGAATTAATATCAAAAGCAGAAGAGATGGGCGTCTATAAATAGTAATATGATAAAGTTTAATTATATATGGCATCACTTTATCTTATTTCTGGCGGATGTTTCGCTCATATGGCCGCGTTGTGGTTTTTATTTTTCAGTGCAAATGGGGTAGATGGTACTCAAAGCAGGAAAAAGGACTTACACCGTATCATTGAGCACAAAGAAAATAATTCTCGTCCCGAGAGACCTTTATGGCAATGTGCCACATATAGGCTCACTATCAGATATGAGGAGAAGCGGAAGATGCTAAGAAAATTAGAAAGCTTCGGAGCCGTACCAGCATCCTTATCCAGTAATGTCTTGAGGCAAAACGTCCATATGCTTGAGGGAGCCACGACTAAACTCCCTGCCAACTATAGAAAGTTTTTGCTGCATTTTGGTGCATCTGTTCTGTTCAATATGACGGTTGTTTTCAGGGCACGACAAGCATCGCCCTGGGCAGATAGCAAAGGCTTTGATTCACTTGAGTCCTTATATGGGCTTTGTAAAGGTCGTAATCAATGTACGGTTTTTGAAGCCTTAGAGACCTACCGGGAAGATTTGCATGGCCAATGGCTTCCTATAGGCGCTTCGGCGGGGGATAACCAGATTTGTGTTTGCCTTAAAGGAGCCCTGTTTGGGCAGGTCTGGTACTGGGATCACGAGGCCGATCCTATCTTCAATGATATGGAAGTTGTTTCTGGCATGACCAGGGTAGCAAATACTTTTGAGGAATTTATTGGATTGCTTGAATTACGTTCTGAAGAAGTAGATACCGCAGGTGTGGTTAAAGTTGATCTGGATTTTTAACGCTTCTCAAAATAGCTATCCGTACCTACGTTTTTATTGGTGATTATTAACGCTTGTGAGGCCCGATTGCTGGCTTCTTAATTACGTTGATCTCGCCAGGCAGCACGACGTAGTTATCTCTGGATGAAGATGCAACAGGCGATTGGCATCGCCCCGGTATGGGACATCCGGGTAAGAGCAAATTTCCTATCGGATGTCCTGGTGATAAAATCATGCATAAAGTGAGTGATATAGCTACAGAGTCTGAGCTGACATTTCAGTGGGAATTGATGGGGAAACAGTAACTAACGGGACTTGTGATGGTATCGTAGTAGCGTTTTTCAGGTAAAAACGGTGATATTGTGTCAGGTTTTCTAAAAAATATGCCCATGACTCTCGAAGTTTCAATTAGTTAATTTATTTAAGTAATCTTATGGGCTTATTTGCTAATTTAATTATTAAAAAATTAACTGGTCACGATTAATGATCACACGGATAATAATTTTCTAAGTTAAGTATATTTATGAACCGTTGATAACGGAGTTTATCAATTTTTAAGGATTAATTCCATTCGCTTAATCTAATAAGAATAGCCATTTCTAGTGGGTTCGGGACATTGAAATCGCAGTATGCAGGCGGCGAAACCAGCCGACACTGTAAGTATTTTGAGCGTTCGCCAATTAAGTAGCTTTAATGACTGCATCTGTAACAGACGGTGAGCCCGGAGATCAACGTCTTACTCTCAACTTATGCATTTGCAAAATAGTAATGGATGTTATTAAGTAAACTCCTGGAGCGACTACCATGTTGCTTTTTTAGGTAGCTCTTCATCTATATTCAGATGCACAACTTAACTAAACCCAGGAGAAAGCATGCCATTGATCTCGATTAGAGAATTACTCTTAAATCCGCAAAAAAATCCGGAAGGCTGGCTTTTCCTGCCGCCAGATAGCGAAAAGTGGTCGTTAGAGACGCAAGGCGTTTTCTCTTCTGATAGCAGCGATGACGAACCGGGGGCGGACAACCATCTTCCGGCTCAGGTTAAGCAAGAGAGGTGGATTGAATCTCTGGATAATTCCACTATCGAAGATATAGTCTGTAACGCTCAGGAACAACTCGGTACTCCAGGCGAAGATAGACTTTTTCAGGCATTCAAATTCTATTTCGATAATGATGCTTTTATACAATTTTGAAGGCCTTCAATGTCCTCATCATCCATCTTGAGTACAGGTATGCTTAAACTGTGTATAGCGCCATTGGGATCTACTTTTCCTGCAAGTGAACTTTGTGGCGTGAAAATGGTGGTTGCAACAGGTAAAGAATATGTACACACCTTTAAAAGGTGCCTACAAACCCACCGGAGAACTTCTAATGTACCTTTCAGATTCTGAGAAACCACTGACTTCAGATGACATAAGGAAATTTAATGAGCTCTTTAACAATAAACTTCCGGAATCTTTTAAAAACTTTTATCTCAAAAATAACGGTGGCTATCCTCTGAATTACGAAGATGGAAACATTTTTATGTTGGGTGGGTTTGTACCAATTACCTATGGAAAACTTCCTATTGAAAGGCTGTATTATGACCTTTTCGAGTCATTTGTAGAAATAAAAGATATGTTGCCTTTTGCTTATGACTATGGAGGGAATTCTTTTCTGCTCTCTTTGAAAGAAGATGATTCTTTCGGAGAGGTTTTTGTTTTTTTGATGGATGAAAAGGAAATTGTATTTATATCTGATTCATTTTCTGAATTTTTGGAGGAGTTGTTTGCTTGAGCTCGGAGATAAAGGGAAATAGAGTATGGATATCATAGTCAAGTTCTCCACGTCTGAGGTTTTACAGGGTTTTCATATCAAAAAATACTTCACAACTAAAAGGAAGGGTGATTATGACATCTCATCTACCTTATCATTCACCCCAAACGTAGAGCATGAATGTCCTTCCTGTGGCGCTGATGGATTTGTATTGTAAGAGCCGTGCGAGACTGACAAGGTCGTTTCGCGCTGGAGCATTTGGATAAAATCGTTTGTGATCTAATGCCGGGCGCTCTGGCTAAGAACTGATGCGCTGCGTTTGAAAACGCCACGCTTTGTACGTGATAACCGGAGGCTGAAAGAACCAGGCGATTAGCGATACTATAACCAGCGAAACGCCTCCGGAAATGATGTTGTGCCTTGCAGCAAAGGCGATTAAAGCGATAAAGACCACCGTTGCCACAAGTGTGATGCCCATAACAACCCTGAAACGGTTGCTAAGCTCCATCACAACGCGCTGCAGTGATGATCCGTATCGATCAATGTTCTTTTTGAGATAGCTTAATTCCCTTGTAGTGAAACCTGATTCAATAAGCTCTTTTTCAAACTCAATCATGAGCGCTCCTGCTGCCAAGACATTAATATGTTTTATCTTACCTCGAAGGAAACAGCCTGAAAATCCATGCATATCTGAGCCAGTGCATCATAGGTATCGCGCCACCGAAACGATCAAACGCAACGTATCTTTGCTGACAGCATGCTTCCGTTTTTCCATACCGATGCTACGTTAATTAGAGCATGCTTTCTAAGTAAATTCGCAACCCTAAAGTATAAAAGTCACAAATACGTCTACCGAATTTTAATCAGATACGCTTTTTTCCATTCTATTCTGGTTTGGTGCACTGCTGTTGGGGTAAGCTTCGGCCAGCAGCATTTAAAAAAGCATTTGTCTAATAGTTACGTATCAAAGTTTCTGCATAATGCGTAAGTTGAACACGCAATTTTTGCCAACCTCAATTTCACGCAAGCATAAAGTCGGGAACTGTACCACCCTTTAAAAAATTCATGTTGATCGATTAAAACTGGCATGCTTCACACGGTAAGATATTCTTCTGACATCGTCTCTCATCTATCGTAAGATCGGAGGCATAAACTTAACGTTGAGTAAATCAAGTCCTGGGGAGAAAAGTATGGTAGAAGAAAAAGAGAAAGTATTACATCTAAGTCAGGGAGAAATAGTGGCTTTAAAAAAAGCAATTATGTACTTGAAGTTTTCATGTGAAGAAACAGAGTCGTTGATGTATGCAGGAAGTCCCCTAATCAACTCTGCTTTTTCTAAAATTATTGAGGTCGATGATTTGGGATGGGCGGCAAAAGAATTTTATAGTAAACCCCATGAAATAAATGAGGAGTTTATCTTACGCAAATTAACGATGATGGAAAAGGAGAGTGGCAGACCACTTGATGACGCCAATATGGAGCAGGTATTTAGTGAATGCCTTTATCCATTTGCAAAAAAATGAGGAGTATAAAAAGCTGGTGTTTACAGGTGCTCATTTTTTTATAAATTTAGATATATAAAGTCTGAAACCAGCTTTTACTACAACCTTTCCCGCGACATTGACCCGCAGACCGGGCGTGCAGTGTATCGTTCAGGATCCTATTGGTGGAGCGGAATGAGCTAAAAATTTATACTTACCTTTTAACCTACCGGGGCACAACGGCTGTATGACTTGAACTGCCAGATAAATCACTATTACGTACTTATACACAACTACATGATAAATATGGAAAATATTGGCTCTTAGTAGTAATATTGTTGATTCGGAATTTCCTACAGCTGATACAGAAGCAGGTTGTTGCATTTTATGGAAATCAAAAATATTGAAACCGCTGATTGTCGTGTGCTCAGTACATCTATAAGCACTAATGAGATTAGAATAAAATTCGAATCAATTTATGATATTTCAATAAAGCAGTTCATAAAGGACGTTGATCTTGTGATTTATGATTGGTGCAGTTTTGAAGCAAAACTTTATATTACCAATGCACCCGGGGAGTCATTTGTAGGAATAAATCTAACCACCGATAAGCTGGAGTTTTTTAGTTTGATCCAGAATATTGAAATCAATGAAGATGATTTATTACTGCAAGGCTTTAGCAGGGAGTCAGGTAATTGGTTAGAGTACCGCTTCAAGAGTGGAGGGGTTTATTTTCAAACGGCCTGCTGATACTTCTCATTCGTATCATTAGATAAAAATTGAGCCAAACGAGATCAGTAAAAAATTAATATTAACTGTGTAGTTTGAATAAATTCCTCGATGGTGATTAGTACACTCCTGCACCCGTCAGGGATTATCAGCGCCGGGAAAGCATTCCTACGAAAAGGCGCTTTATGAAGAACAGACTGTCAGCATTCTTCACGAGCATGAAGCCGGGGTTGAAGTTCCGCAAGCATGCTAGCCCGGATGCTACTTTATGCATCTGGCGCAGGGAACCTCGTGGCGTGAATGGGGTGGAGGTGTAGCGCGCCATTGCTACCGACAGCATGGTGGACTGCGATGACGACGGCTCCCAGCAGATGGCGGAAGGTTCGTCGCGCGTGTACATCAACGGGCGCCCGGCAGCCCGCCTTGAGGACCGTACCACCTGCGATGCGAAGGTGATGACTGGCTCCGGCAACGTCCGTATTGGTGGCGACCCGGAGCAGACCCTGTCAATTACCCCGAAAGTCCCCGAAGCGCTGTACAAGATTTCAGACCTGACCCTGCTGTTTGCCGGGCTGGCGTGCGGCTGGGGTGGCGCGGTCGGTAAGGTCGGCGCGGTGGGTAAGCTGTTGTCGAAACTGCCGGGTATCAGCAAAATCGGCCGCATCGCCTGCCGCTTCGGCGCGATGCTGACCGCCATCGCGGCGGGGGGAATTATCGCCCGCCCGGTGGATATCATCAGCGGGCAGAAGTTCCTCAGCGGTGGCGACGAGCTGGACTTTGTGCTGGCGTCACGCCTGCCGGTGCGCTGGCAGCGCTACTGGCGCAGCGGCAGGCCCACAGAGAGCGTGCTGGGCCGCGGCTGGAATCTGTTCTGGGAGACACGCCTTGAGCGCTACCAGGACGGTCTGGTCTGGCGCGCGCCCTCCGGGGATTACGTCTCCTTTCCTCTTGTACCAAAGGGCATGCGTACTTATTGCGAAACGGAAAAGCGCTGGCTGGAGCATCATCAGGACGGTTCCTGGTCGGTGTACGACATCAGCGGCGAGCGCTGGCATTACGCACCCTTACAGGAAGACAAGCCTTCCCTGTTGCAGCGTCTCTCCGGGCCGTGCGGCAACGATTACCGATGCAACCGGCGGAGTGGTGCGCCTGGTGTGGAACCGCCAGGGATTACTGACGCAGCGTACCGACTGCTCCGGCAGTATCACCCGCTTCACCTATGACCGCTTCGGTCAGCTAACCAGCAGCGAGGATGCGGAAGGCCATATCACGCGCCGTGAGTAGAATGCTGCCGGGCAACTGACGGCGGTTATTCACCCGGACGGCAGCCGGGAAACATTGCAGTGGAACGCGCGCGGCCAGCTTGCCGCCTGGCGCGACCCGCTGGAAAGTGAGGTGCGCTGGCACTACAACCTGCTCGGCCTGCCGGTGAGCCTCACCGACCGCATCGGGCGCACCCGCCGCTGGCATTATGACCCGCGCGGTAACCTGCTGAAACTGGAGAACGGTAACGGCGGGGAGTACCGCTTCACGTATGACGAGACCGGACACCCGACGAGCGAAACCCGCCCGGACGACACGTCGCGCCGGATGGCGTGGGATGCGCGGGGATTCCTCACCACGCTTGAAGAGAACGGCAGACCTGCCGCCGATGGCGGTATCGCCCGCCGGTGGCAACAGTTCAGCCATGACGACAGCGGCCTGCTGACCGGGCGCACCACCCGGCATGCGGAGTACCGCTTCACACATGACCTGAACGGCCAGGTCACCCGCATCCGCCGCACCCCGACCGCCGAAGGTGTTGCGCTGGGCATTGAGTCTGATGAAATTGCTTTCGCGCGTGATGCGGCGGGCCGCCAGGTCAGTGAGGCAGGTGTTAATGGTGAACTTAGCTACGAATGGGATGTTCTCGGCAACCTGACGAACCTCACCCTGTCCGGTGAACAAAAACTCTCCTGGCTATTTCAAGGAGCTGAAATTTATAAAATAACCAGCAAAGTTAAAATTGGAGATGTAACCTTTAAGAAAGGCGACTATTTTTATCTGGATAATTTACACAAAGATCATTACGAAACGTTTTCATCTTTAGATAAATCTAAAGGTGTTTTCAATATTGATGGGTCATATAATGAAAGGAAATCCCTCAAAGCGGCAAAACGAAAAGGGCCTGGGTGTTAATATGAATGAAAAATTAAAGATTGAGCTTCTTAAAAATAAAGATGACTTAATTGAGGGTACTTTCTGCTATCAATTATTTGAAGATAGAATGTTTAATGAAAATCTAATGGTGGCATTAATAAATGGCGCTGGTGATTTTCTCAAGGAAAATAGTAGGGATAATGAAGTTAAGGATCTATTGACATGGGTTGTGAGGGGAGTGGATCAATGCTTTTTATCAAATAGTGATGATGACGATTTGTATACTATAAAGAACTATAACGTTGGCATGGAAGAAAAATGGCGCAACGATTGGAAACTCTTAATTGTTAAATTGACAAAAAATAGCTTGTCATCTTTATGAAAAAATAAGTAAAAAAGAATTTCAATGATGGGTTCTATATCAAGGTAGCTAAAGGGGTCCTCATTAAAATTACTCATTAAGTAAAGAAGTGATAGGCGCAGCGTTGTTGTACGGTCAATATAAAAGGGCAAAAGAGAACTCCTTTTGAAATCTTGCTGCATTACAATCTGTTCCGCTGCTACGGCCCGCAGACCGGGCGCTTCACCGTCCAGGATCCGATAGGGTTAAGGGGCGGGATAAATTTATATCAATATGCTCCTAATCCGCTAAATTATATTGATCCACTTGGATTAAATAAAAATACTTGTAGCGGAACAACTCGTGTGCGGCATTATACTAATCGTAAAGGTTCAAATGCGATTTCTGAAAGTGGCGTAATTAAGGCTCATGATAATGGCCGCGTGTATTTAGAGCGTGCTAACAAAAAACCTTTAAGTCAAATTGAAGTCGAAGATAAATATCAAATCAAACCTGGGCGTGGCCGGGATTATATTTGATAAAGCCTTGCTGCACCGCGTAGCGCATGATTTTCGTCAGATACTGACGCACGCGCCCGGCACCATCATGAACACCCTTGCTATCAATAGACTGCACAAGCTGCGCCAGATGCCGGGTTTCTATCTTCGCAACATCCATTGGGGCGATATCATCAGAAAAGATATAGCGATTCAGGCAGGAGAGAATTTTATCTGCATGACTCTCCGACCAGAGTTTCAGGCTGCTGGTGTGCCATGCAGTAGCGATATGCTTAAAGGTGCGCAGTGCGTTTTTCTCATTTTCGCGGGAGGGAAAGGGATGCGCCTGAAGAGAGCAGCTTGCGTGCAGCATCGCGTTTTTCACGGGCTTCTGCCAGTGAGGTCTGAGGCCAGGGGCCAAAGGCCAGACGGTTTTCTTTGCCCTTTAAGCGATAGCGTAAATACCATAACTTAGCGCCGCTGGATGAAACCAGCAGGTACAGGCCAAGTGCATCAGAAATTTTATAGGATTTTTCGCGAGGTTTCGCTGAGCGGATGCGGGAATCAGTTAACATAAGGGCCACTCCGTTCGTCGAACTGAATGACCCGCAATCTGACCCCATTTTTTCCGGATACCGGGGGATAAATCAAAACGTATCCGAAAGAGTTTTTACCCTAACTTACTGAATCACAACAATATAGAGATTCATAAGGAAGCATAAAAAAAGAAAAGTGGTGCCCGGACTCGGAATCGAACCAAGGACACGGGGATTTTCAATCCCATTGCCGAAATGTTAAAGATTTAGCCTCTTTGTTATAAAGATGTGGTTATTCATTTGGGCATACATCCAACACCTTGATTTGGATGTGCAAAATGAAAATACTTCCCGTTATCTCTCCCAAAGGTGGAGAAGGCAAATCCACGTTTGCTGCTTACCTTGCTGGCTTTATTGCTGATGCCGGCCTGAACACCTTACTTGTCGATGCGGACTACTCCCAGCCCACAGCCAGCAGTATCTTTGCGCTGGAGCATGAAGCGCCTTTCGGCCTGTATGAGCTGCTGATGCAGATGGTCAGTGACCACACACAGTGCATTTCACAGACCGCCATAAAAAATCTTGATGTCATCTACTCCAATGACCCGGACGAGCTGTTGCCGACGGCGATGCTCCATGCTGCTGATGGTCGTCTGAGACTGCGTAATATACTTCAGCATCCTTTCTTTAGCCGTTACGACGCCATTATTGTGGATTCAAAAGGCGCAACAGGCGTCATGACCGAACTGTCTCTCCTGTCATCGTCCGGGAACGTGATGGGGGTGGTAAAACCCATTCTGCCGGACGTCCGCGAATTTATCCGCGGTTCCCTCCATATGCTTACCCGCCTGAAAACGTATGAAAATTACGGTATCCGCCTCCCGGATATTTCCATTCTCGTCAACTGCATCGAAAACACCCTGCTGGACCGTGAAGCGATGGACGGCCTTGCCGCCATCATCAATGGAAAACATTACGATGCCACTGCGCTGGGCAACCGGGACGTTTATCGCCTGCTCGACACCCGTATCGAGGCGCTGGATATTTTCAAGCTCGGGCACGTCAAGCAGCAGCCCGTGCATCGTCTGGAATACAAAACGCGGCGCAAAGGCACGGCCGCAGCCGTCACCATGCATGACCTCGCCTGTGAACTTTTCCCGGAGTGGCAGAGCCATTTCAGTGACGTTCTGACCCGGGAGGTGCGCCATGTCTGAGATGATGATGCCCTGCTCTTATGAGGCAGAGCAGGCCGTGCTCGGCGGACTGATGCTTGATAACGACCGGTGGGATGAGGTGATACTGCAAATCTCCCCGGAAGATTTGTTTTCCCGGCCGCACCGCATGGTCTTCCGGGTAATGGCTGAACTCGCCGGCGAGGGGCTGCCGCTCGATCTCATTACCATCACTGAGCGCCTGGAAACCCGGGGTGACCTGGTTCATTGCGGTGGTTTCGCCTATCTGGCTGAAATGAGTAAAAACACGCCGTCTGCCGCCAATATCCTGGCTTACGCCGGGGTGGTGGCGGAGAAAAGCCGCTTGCGGCAGCTCATGACAGTAGGTAACAGCCTTCTTTCCGATGTGCAGGCCCCGAAAGCCAACTCGGCGGGTATCCTGGAGTCGGCCGAAGGTAAGCTGTTCAACATTGCTGAACAGGGCGCCATGCAGCTCAACAGTGAGACCGGTGTTAACGAGGCGCTGGGTAAGCTGCTGACGCAGCTGGAAAGCATGACCGCCAGCGACGGCCTCACCGGGACACCGACCGGATTCAGTGAGCTGGATGCGATGACCTGTGGTCTGCAGCCCGGTGACCTGGCGCTTCTGGCTGCACGCCCGTCAATGGGTAAAACCTCCCTGGCGATGGCGTCCTGCACCGCGGCCGTAAGAGGAAAACCTGACGATTTCGTCTTTGTGTTCAGCCTTGAAATGCCCGCAGAGCAGCTGATGATGCGCCTGCTGGCGATGGAAGGCCGGGTGGAGCTGAGCCGGCTTCGCAGCGGCAATATGGATGATGAAGACTGGGCCCGTGTGTCTGAGGCCACCGGTCGCATTATTGAATGGCAAAACCGCCTCATTATCGATGACACCAGTTACCAGACCCCGGCCACACTGCGCGCCCGCGCCCGGCGTTATGTCCGCAAATACGGCCGTCCCTCTCTCATCATGCTGGATTATCTGCAGCTTGTCCGTTCACCTGAGCAGGAGAACCGGACCCAGGAAATCTCAGAAATTTCCCGCTCGCTCAAGGCGCTTGGCAAGGAGCTGGGCTGCCCGGTACTGGCGCTTTCCCAGCTTAACCGCCAGGTGGAGCAGCGGCCCGATAAACGCCCCAACAATGGTGACCTGCGTGACTCCGGGGCGCTGGAGCAGGATGCGGACCTCATCATGTTTATTTACCGGGATGAGGTTTACAACCCCACGACCCCTGATACCGGGGTGGCTGAAATCATTGTCGGTAAACAGCGCCAGGGGCCAACCGGCACGGTGAAAATTAAGTTTGACGGGCGTTATACGCTGTTTTCGGCCTTTCAGGAAGGCAGCTATGACTTCGGTTATCACAGCGGGAGGAAAGAGGCATGAGCCGTAAACGTTCTGATGTGGGGGCGGCCATGCTGCAGCCCGGACGCCAGTCGCAGGCAGCCGGCAATATCAGCGTCATGCCGGCAGCTGAAATGCCCATGGTGCTGACGCTCGACCAGTTAAGCCCCAACCCTGATAATCCGCGGACGTCACGCAACCCGCGCTATGACGATATCAAGGCGTCCATCCGCTCGCGCGGGCTGGACACCGTGCCCAAGGTGACCCGGGATCCGGATGGTGAACCCGATATCTACATTTTCAGCGACGGCGGGAATACCCGCTATCAGATCCTGTCCGAGCTGTGGCAGGAGACCGGCGAAGACCGGTTTTTCCGCGTCCACGTGCTGTTCAAACCGTGGCCGGGACGGCTGCAGTGCGTTATCGGCCATCTGGCAGAGAATGAGGTGCGCGGGGACCTGAGCTTTATTGAAAAGGCGAAGGGTATCCACAGCGCCCGCGCTATCTATGAAGAGCAGCTGGGAAAAACGGTTTCATTGCGCCAGTTGTCCGAGCTGCTGACCCGGGAAGGCCTGCCGGTTCATAATTCAACCATCAGCCGCATGGAAGACGCGCTGAAATACCTTTATCCGTGGATCCCTGACCTGCTGGAGTCCGGGCTCGGCAGGCCGCAGGTGGCGGCCCTGCTGGCGCTACGGCATGATGCGGAACGCGTGTGGGATGCGTTTTGCCTGCTTTCAGACACAGGCGAAAAATCCTTCAGCGACGTTTTTGGTCAGTGTTGTGCCCGCTTCAACTCGCCGGAACTGTGGTCTCAGGAGATGTTTCGCGATGAATTTATTGGTGATTTACTGCAGGCGTTACCCCATCCGGAACTGGACTATGACCGCTGGATGATGGAGCTTGACCCCAAAGAACGCAACCGCCGGCATCACTTTGGTGACCCGGAGCCGGTTGCCCTGCCCGCCGCAGACAAGCCTGAACCCGCCCTGCCTGCCACCGTGTCAGATGAGGATGACGGCGTACCGCTGCCTGTTACCGCTTCACGTCCTGAGGTCCCGGCTGCAACGCCCGTTCCGGGCAATGCGTCATCGCCTTCTGAAACACCAGTTAATGACACCCCCCGGCATGAGGTTCAGCCGGATATGTACGGTGCCGCGCCGGTCATTTCAGGTGAGGGCGGGGAGGTCAGCGGGCTGGTTACTTTCTCTGAAGGACATGGAGAAGAGGACAACAGTGAAGACGGCCTGCTTTCCCTGCTGACACCTGAGCCTGAAGTGGTCACCCGGGATGATGCGCCGCTCATTAATGACAGCCTCTGGCATGTGCCGGCCCATCAGGACGATATCGAACACCTGCAGAATACCGCTTTTCGTCTGGCATGGGAGCTGGGGGAAGTCCTGGGTTGTGAAGATGAAATTTTGCCGCAACGCGACAGCGATATATCCGCCGGTTACGGCGCGGCAGGTGAGGTGTGTTCTGAGGCGGCCGCATTCCTGCTGGGCCTGACCGGCGATGCGCCTGCAGTGCATCCGGCAGCCGGTGTCTGTGACCTGGCGGTGCTTTTCACCGGCGGGCCGGGGGAGCGTGAAACCCCCGCGCTCAGCGATGATGATGCCATGAAGTTGCTGCGCCTGATGCGTGTGATGCGCCGTCTGCGGGAGCTGCAGCGCGGCGTGACGCCTGAAGAGGAGAAGACTGATGAATAACCCACAGCGACAGCTGCGGCTGCTGAACCTGGTCAGAAAGCTGCTGGAGCTGGGCCGCAGCAACAGCAATCCCCATGAGGCCGGGCTGGCACTACAGCGGGCACAAAAGCTGATGTCACGGTATGGCATCACCGAACTTGATGCCGGCCTGTCATCCGTCCGGGAAGTCTCTTCCTGCACGGCCCCGTCAGAGGCTGAAAAAATCCCGGAATGGATGGTGAGCATGGTGTGGGGTGTCTGTCATGCCTTTGGCTGCCGCGCGTATTACTCATGGCGTCAGACATCTGCCGGGTCTCGCCGCGCCGTGACCTTTTACGGGTTCAGTGAAAAACCGGAGATAGCGGCGTATGCCTTTGATGTGCTGACGCGCCAGCTCAAGGATGCCACAACGTCTTATCTCCGAACCCAGAACAGGCGTCTTAAGCTGGCCACGCGCCGGGCGAGAGCGGAACAGTTTCGCGACGGCTGGGTATGCGGGGTGCGTGAGGTGATATCGGCGACTGACCTCAGCCGCGAAGAGCAGCAGGTGATGAGCCACTGGCTGGAAAGCCGCAGTATGAAAACAGTCATAACCCGTGAACTGAAAGCGTGTCGCGGGGCAGATACAGCACGTTATCAGGGGTACGAGGCCGGGCAGAATGCCCGTCTTCATCAGGGTGTCAGCGGCCGGAGTCCGGCAGCCATCGGTTACCGTGAGGATTAAGGGGGAATGATGAACAGTTTATCTCAGGCTGCGAACGGACTTCTGATGCAGCTGGTAATGGATCTCAGAAGTGGCTACCTGCGCCGCTGCGAATCACTGGGGCTCAACCGGGAAGAAATGCAGATGCTGCAGGGGCTCTCGCTTGAAGAACTGCACTACCTTTCCGGCAGTGAGGTGTCGATCATCAGTGTGGGCATCAATCACGGCAATCTGGTGCGCATGCTGCAGCAGGCCCGGACGGAACAGAAACGCCTTCAGCGCATCGACCGGGCGCTGGCGCTGGGCGGCTCCATTGAGCTGATGGCGCATTATTTCGGACTGTCGAGCACGGACGTGGCGGCCCGCCGGCGTATTGCCGGTATCGATGTCCGGCCGGGGCGCGGTAATGCACTCGGTGATGATGATAATGCTGCGCTCTGGCGACAGTGGCAGAAGTCAGGTGTTGACGATGCGGAAAGTGCTGACGGGCTGGACGTGATGATGCTGGCTGCAGAACAGATGAACGTCTCGCTGACGTCGGTCTGGCACGCCGTTCGCGGCTGGCACCGTACCCGGGAGATGCAGACGCCTCCTGCCCGGGCGGCGGTAAGGAAAACGGCATGAAATACAGGGTGGTTGCACCGGGTCTGCGTGCCCCACACGGTACGCCGCCACAGTGCTGTCAGAAGGCGTTACGCCAGGTTCGCCGCTTCCGTCAGGGGGCGCGTAATTACACCCGGCTTGATGAAAAGGGGTGTGGTTACTACAAAATCGATCTGGGTCCGTTCTGGCGGCTGCTGAGCCGCAACGAAGGCCGGACGTGGCTTCTTCTCAGCCACGAACGCTATAACAGCGCCATACGGAAATAGCGGCATGCCAGTCTGTTTACCCTGCACCCGTACGCGGGTGCAGTACTAAGCATACTGACAGAACAGAACGGCTGCGAGGGTGGCCAGAAAAGGAAGAATAATGACTCTGCCTGCAGAAAGCCTGATAGCTTACACGCTGGACAAGATGAATGCCCGTCTTGCGGCCAATCCCCGGCGGGACGAGGGACGGATACGTAATGGCCTGCTGTTTACCGGCAATGTGCATGATGCCATTCCCCGCCGGCTGTTGCTCGATACGCGCCTGTCCCCGCTGGACAAGATGGGCTGGATGATGATCCGCCTGTATGCACAGAATAATGAAGGGGCGGTTTTCCCGAGCTATGACGAACTCCAGCTTCAGCTTGCCTCGCCCGGAAAAGGAAAGGCTTCAAGGGAGACGGTCAGCCGCGTCCTGCTGATGCTGCGAATAACCGGCTGGCTCAGTCTCTGCAAACGCGTGCGGGATGATAAAGGGCGGGTGCGGGGGAATATTTACGCCCAGCATGATGAGCCGCTGTCCTTCAGCGATGCGGAAGCGCTCGATCCCCGTTTTCTGGACACAGTGGCAGACGCCTGCCTGAGTAAAAACCGCACCGTCAGCCAGACCGCCCGTGACGTTCTTGACGATATCAAAAATGACCCCACCATGCGTCATTACCGCAGCCATCTTGCGCTGATCGAATCGCGCCTTGGCCATCCACAGACAGCCAGCCAGATGGCTAAACGTCACAGCCGGATACCCCATCCTGCACCGGGTTCGGAATCCGGACTCAGTCAGAGCCGGCAAGAAAATGCCGCCGGAAAACCGGGTTCGGAAACTGAACTCAGTACTGAATCGTATGGAAATCCACTGAGTTCGGAATCCGTACTGCCAGTAAAATCAGGTAGTTATGACCGGGTTCGGAAACCGAACCCTTACGTACGTAGTATCACACACAGTGTGAATAAAAATACGTACGTACCGGGCCAATCTGTGCTGCCTGACAGCCTGAAGGAACTTATTCCGGCAGAAGATCTTGCCATGCTGACCGCCCAGTTGCACGCACTGCCCGAGGAGCAGGCGGAACTGGTGCTGCTCAGCCTGCATAAAGTGATGGCACGCCAGCGGCTCAGTAATCCGGTGGGCTGGTTGCTGGCCGTGATGAAAAAGGCCCGTGAGGGCAGGTTGTATGCGCCCCGTCAGGCTGATGATCTGCCTGAGCATGCAGGACATAAACCTGCCCGGCGTCCTGAACAGCAGCTGTGGAAGCCAGAACAACGCACCTCTGCCCGCCCGGTATCAGAGGAAAATATCCGTAATCTGGTCAGGGATATTCGCAGTAAGCTAAAAAGCTGAGCGGTAACAAAAAACTACCTGTTGCAGAAGCGGCAAAAAAACGCACAGTGCTGCCAGTGGCAGCAGTGACTAAAAAACGCACAGTGCTGCCAGTGGCAGCAGTGGCTAAAAACCGTACAGTGCTGCCAGTGGCAGCAGTGACTAAAAACTGTACAGTACCGCCAGTAGCCGCACTGTGTAAAAAATATACATCGCTACCGTTGGCTGTATCTAACTGGTCACCAAAGTCATGTTTTGGTTACTTTTGACCAATGTTTTCACCTCTCTCAATCAAGAATTCACTTCTTTACGGATCTGGTTTCTTGTTGTCCGGAACATCTTACCTGAAGAGTATCAGTGCCTCGGGTCGAACCTGACCGGGATCTAACAGGAGATGGCTGTATGACTACAGAAAATGAAACGCGAAGCGATAAAGCGGGAGGACTCACCTCCTCCCTGAAAATCGAGATCCACTCAAATTATGCTATCCGTCTCTGGGAAGGTCGCCAGCAATCCCAGTCAAAGGCGGGGGAAAAGAAAGGACGGCATGCCATTATGAGCATGCCACAGGCGATCAAGCGCTCAGGCGTCATCTATCAGGACTCTATTGAAGATAATCCGTGGGCAGATGAGGCGATGTATAAAGTTGAGATGCTTTTGAATGCAGCTGGCGAGCATATCCAGCAACGGGTTGAAGAGCTTGAAGTCATATTGAAGTCTGTTCCCCCCGCGGTATCATTTTCCGATATTGTTTCCACATCACCTCTTAATATAGGCGTGTTCAGCCGCTCCCCGCTGGGTTACAGATGTGTCTGGGTACTCGTCGGCTATGATCAGATGGCGCTCAAAGCATTTCAGGCTGCCCATTATGGTCTTATTTCCCGCACCCAGCGTGATGAACTACTGAGTCATGGTGCTCACCTCATTCGTAAAGTATATGGCGTTTTGCGACTGTACCGGACCGTCAAAGTAAATCGTTCTGACATTGTAGCCCAAACGCCTGCCTCACTTCAGGCCAAAGAAAAGCTGGGATCACCCGATCCTGAAATCTTCTCCGGCAAGAAGCGTTCTTCTTTTTCTCCTCCTTTACGGAAACCCCTGCCAGAGGAAAAATAATATGATCCGCTTATTGTTTCTTCCTGCCGCCTTCTTTTTATTAAGCGGGTGCGCAACAACGGACTGGGCTGCGATTAATAAACAGGTCAGTGACACAGCTGCAAACCTGACCAGGACTCTGGGTGGCAGCAGCAGTGGTGAGAGTGGCAGCATGCCGCTGATGAGCCCGGCGGGGCAACAGGCCATGCAGTCCGTCGATAAAACGTTCTCTGTGCCGGTCGATGTGGATACCGCAGCGGCCCGCCTGAAGCGGCATTACAAATTTATCTCCACGCAGGAGCTTGAGGCACTGCGGCAGGCTTCAAATGACGGTGACTGGAAAGCGGCGGCTGAAGATGATGCACATCCGGTCTGGGATGCCATGCCGGGCAGCTACTACAAAATGGGTTCAGACTGGAACGGACGTGATCACCTGGATATCGAAATCGAGAAAAACGGGTCCGGCAGCAGGCTGTATGTCGTCTATCGCTCATCGTCATCACAGCGTCTGGCCGGTTCCGGCGTCACGAAGCTGATGAATGATGTCCGCGCGGTTGCGGCAGGTGAAAAACGCTGATGCGGGAGGCACTATATGCAACTCTTTCTGTGTGAAAAACCCTCCCAGGCAAAAGATATTGCACGCGTGCTGGGCATCAGCAAGCGGGAGCAGGGCTTTATCAGCGGCGGTGATACCGTGGTGACCTGGGCTATTGGCCACCTGCTCGAAACGGCCAGCCCTGAAGCTTATGGTGAGCAGTATGGCAGGCCGTGGCGTGCCGATGTTCTGCCTGTACTGCCTGAAGCCTGGAAAATGGTCGTCAAGGAGCAGACAAAATCGCAGTTCACCGTTATCAGTAAGCTCCTTAAAAAGGCATCTGAGGTGGTCATCGCCACCGATGCCGACCGTGAGGGAGAAGTTATCGCGCGTGAGCTGCTGGAATACTGCCGCTACAGTGGCGCGGTGCGACGGCTCTGGTTATCAGCTCTGGATGAGGCCAGTGTGAAGGAAGCACTGAGCAGTATTCTTCCGGGAGAAAAAACAGCCCTGCTGTATGATGCCGGCAAGGGCCGGAGCCAGGCTGACTGGCTCATCGGCATGAACCTGACCCGCCTCTATACCCTCAAGGCCCGTGACTCAGGGGTGTCAGAAGTGCTGTCCGTCGGGCGGGTACAGACGCCGACGCTTGCCATGGTGGTTAACCGGGATAATGAAATCACGTCCTTCGTGCCAAAGCCCTGGTGGCAGGTACATGCGCTTATTGAAAAAGAGGGCGTCCGGTTCCGGGCAGGCTGGGTGCCCGTTGAGCAGTACTGTGATGAGGAAAAGCGTTGCATCAATCCCCAGGCTGCCCGGGCGGTGGGGCAGCTGTGTCATCAGCAGGGCAGGGCTGCGGTACTGGAAGTGACACAGAAGCGGGAGAAAACGGCGGCCCCCCTCTGTTTTGACCTCGGCACCCTTCAGCAGGTCTGTTCCCGAAAATTCGGCATGGGCGCAAATGATGTGCTCGCCATTGCCCAGTCCCTTTATGAAACCCACAAAGCGACCACCTACCCCCGGACAGACTGCGGTTTTCTGCCAACCTCCATGCAGCAGGAAATACCCGACGTGCTGGCAGCAGTGGCGAAATCCGATCCGGCTGTGGCCCCGGTACTGAATCAGCTGGACAGGCAGTTTGTCTCGCGTGTCTGGAATGACAAGAAAATCACCGCGCACCATGCCATCATTCCCACCCGGCAGGCATTTGATTTGTCGCGCCTCAGCGCCGATGAGCTGAAGGTCTACCAGCTGATTCGCCAGCATTATTTCGCCCAGTTCCTTCCGCTGCAGGAATCTGACGTAACGGAGGCGTCTTTCAATATCGGTGGCCAGCTGTTCCGTACACGCGGGAAAGTCGGTGTGGTGACAGGCTGGAAGTCATTGTTCCAGGCTGAAAAAGATGACGATGAAGAGGAAGCCGACGGGGACAGTATGGCGCTGCCGGCGCTGGCAAAAGGGGATATCTGCGCGGTCACCGGTGCTGAGGTTAAGGATATGAAAACCAGTCCGCCCAAACCGTTCACGGAGGGGACGCTGATTGCGGCCATGAAGAACGCGGCCATTTTCGTCAGTGACCCGAAGCTGAAGAAAGTGCTGCGTGATAACGCCGGTCTGGGCACTGAGGCGACGCGTGCGGGCGTGCTGGAAACGCTCTTCAAACGCCACTATCTGGAGAAAAAAGGGAAGCACATCCACTCAACGCAGATGGCCCGTGAACTGATTGCGGCGCTGCCGGATACGCTGACGAGTCCGGGTATGACAGCCCTGTGGGAGCAGGCACTGGATGATATTTCTCAGGGGAAAATGTCGCTTGCAGTCTTCATGCAAAAGCAACTGCAGTGGACACGTCATCTTGTCGAAAAAGGCCACCAGGACAGTGTGAAAATCACTGCTCCCGTCACACCTCCCTGCCCGCTGTGCAAGGGGCCCACGCGTAAACGTAAGGGTAAAAAAGGGGATTTCTGGAGTTGTGCGCGTTACCCGGACTGCAAGGGTATTATTAACACCAACGGGAAAAAGACCACAAAGCGTAAAAAAGCAGCAACAGGGACAAAAACCGAATCATCAACTCCGTGAAGAGTTATTTCACTGTACAACACCGGGCCGGGTTCTGCTAATGTGACTACGCTTCGATATGTACTCCCTTGCCGGAGGCAGCCAGATTAACTTTAACGGGATTGATCTGGCAACCGGCACGACAGTTTGCCATCGCACATCTGGCAGGAACTGTAAGACGCATGCGCTCCGTGAAAATCGCGTCGGGAACGGATCCCCGGAGTAGTGAGATACTAAAGGTCTGGTACAGCCCTCACGGCGTTGCTTATGCAACGCCGTTTTCATTTGGTTGTCTTATATACCGGTTGACACACGGCTTGTTTGGTTTAAAAATCAACAGTGCTTACCGCTGTTTTTTTACAGCCAGCCAAAGTTTCAGCAGTCTGAGAGAAACGCCTTCGGGTGACTGCCATCTGACGTTTCACCGGTCTGAGAGAAACACCTTCGGGTGACCGGAAAATCCTCGCAGCCTGAGAGAGGATACCTGCGGGTGGTAAATTCGTTTAACCTCTGGAAACGAATGTCACTGCACAGTGACTGAGGTCCTTTCAACATATCAGACTCTCAGGATTCAGCTGATCCTGACCCCCGACGGGAAACCACTCCCGTCAGGGCAGATGGTTTCTCCGTCGTACCTTTTTTTACCTCCATGGAGAAAACATCATGTCTGCAAACAATACTTCTGCATCTGCAAAATCTGAGTACTTCAACCTGACTATCAAAGGCATCGGGTATCTCAGCAACATCCGCCAGGTTAACCATCAGAATGGCTCGTTCCTCAGCTGCGTAATCAATGCACTGAGTGGTCCGACTGATAATCCGGCCTACGTCCGTTTTGACATTTCTGTCGCAGGTAAAGAGGCTACCAGCCTTATCGCCCGCTGCCAGAAAGCCGTCGATGAAGACAAAAAAGTCCTGCTGGGCTTTAACCTGAGTAATCCGTCCACGGACATATTTACGCTGAACAAGGGCGAGCATGCCGGCGAACAGCGTGTCAGTCTGAAAGCCCGCCTGATAAAGGTGGACTGGATCAAAATAGGCCAGGACATGGTCTACAAGACTGAAAAATCTGACTCCGTGCCGCCGCAGAATGGCTCTGCCGCACAACAAAACTACGCAGAAAACTCATTCTGATGCGCACCTGACACACCCCGTTCGCGGGGTGTTTCTTTATTCTTAACAGGAGAAATGATTATGTCCTCACGCGGCGTTAACAAGGTGATTCTTGTCGGTAATCTCGGCCAGGATCCTGAAGTGCGTTATATTCCCAATGGCAGTGCAGTTGCCACCCTTTCTCTGGCCACGTCTGAGAGCTGGCGCGACAAGCAGTCCGGTGAACAGAAAGAAATGACCGAATGGCACCGGGTGGTTATTTTCGGCAAGCTGGCAGAAATTGCGGGTGAATATCTGCGCAAAGGCTCCCAGGTTTACATCGAGGGCCAGCTGCGCACACGCAAATGGACCGATCAGTCCGGCCAGGAGAAATACACCACAGAGGTGGTGGTTAACATTGGTGGCACCATGCAGATGCTTGGCGGCCGGCAGTCCGGCAGCGGACAGAATACGTCTTCCCGGCATGACTGGGGGCAGCCACAGCAACCTTCAGTACCGACTCACAGCGGGCAGGCTTCAGGCAGCAGTGCCGGTGCGCCACCGATGGACTTCGATGACGATATACCGTTCATTGGCTTCGGGTATGGTGTACCAAAATCGGCAATCCATGCACTCTGAATTAACGGAGCTTTGACTGTAATGACTGTCTCTGACAAACTTCAGGAAGCAACTTTTTTTGTTGCATCTTATGCTATCTCCGGAGCATATCTGTTCCGGCGGTTTCTTCACTTTTTGACTAACGGAGGCTTGTATGGGCGCACGTTACGATTCAGACGTAGTTGCCTGGGCCAGTGAACAGGCAGCTTTACTGCGTGCCGGAAAGCTCAGTCAGATTGATATTGAGAACATCGCCGAGGAGATTGAAGACGTGGGCAAAAGTGAAAAGCGTGAGCTGGCCAGCCGTATGGCTGTCTTACTGGCCCACCTACTTAAATGGAAGTTTCAGCCAACCCATCGTGGTAAAAGCTGGGAGTTAACCATTAAAGGACAGCGTGATTTGATTGTGCGTCGTCTTAACAAGACGCCGAGCCTCAAAAATGCGCTTTCTGATCCTGAATGGCTTGCGGATGTCTGGTTTGACGCCCGCGCCGATGCTTCTAAAGAAACCGGTATTGGTCTCGATATCTTCCCTGAGGACAGCATCTGGACAACAGATACAATTCTCAGCAGCGAATTCTACCCGGACTGATTACTGTCTGGTTCACCGCAACGCCATCCTTTTGGGTGGCGTTTTTTTTCATCCACGGAAAATCAGTTGTTAATTGAGTGAAACCGGACCGATTCCGCACAGTGAGGGCTGTTTTATCACTGTACAGGAAAATTCCGGATGAAACGTAATACCTCTCACAACATATTTTCACCAGGCAGGCTTGTTGCGGCTCTTCCCCTGCTGTTTCTTGCGGGCTGTGTTTCCCAGCCGCAAAAGCTGCAACAGCGTGCGCCTGCCGACCCGACACCCGGCACCACCGTCACCCGCAACGTTCAGCCGGTCTCGCCGGACGAGTACGCGCGGACGCCGGAAGTGGTGCGCTATGGTCGTTATCTGCTGGTCAGCACCGATCCGCAGGCGACCCAGCGCGACCCTCTTTCCCAGATCATTGATATCCGCATTCCGTCATCCCTGCATCCTACTGTGGCGGATGCGCTGCGTTACGCCCTGCGCCAGTCCGGTTATTCCCTGTGTGCGACGGGCTCTGCCAACGGTGTGCTTTACCGCCAGGCATTGCCGGCGGTCCAGTACCAGCTGGGCCCGATGCGCCTGCGTACTGCCCTGCAGGTCCTGGCCGGTCCGGCCTGGCAGCTTGAGGTGGATGATGTACAGCGTGTGGTCTGCCACAGCCTGCGCGACGGCTACCAGTTACCGGTCTCCCAGCTTCCGCCGCCGGTCAGCACCTGGTCCACGCCTGCGCCGTCAGCGGTGTCACAACCGGCCATCAGCGCCCCGCAGTCCGTCCCCGTTAAACCTGTCAGCGGAGGGTTTCTGAGAAAATGAGCGAACAGCAACCCTTCAATACGGACCCCGCGCCGGCCCGAAAAAAATTCAGCTGGCGTCCCGGCCGCCGTTTCATCCTGGGAACGGCCGGCGGTGTGGCGCTGGCCGGCATTCTGGCGCTGGGCTACACCGCCTTCACGCTGGGCATCTCGAATCTCGACGAGCGCCTGACGCGTCTTGAATCGCAGGGCAGTACCGTAGCCTCTGCTGAGACGGTCGCGGCCCTGCAGTCTGACGTGACCATGCTCAGCGCCGGTCTGCAGGACACGCGTAAAAATCTCGGCGAAGTGCAACAGCGGCTCAGCGCTGTTGCGAAACAGACCGGCAGCGATGACGCCGTGCGTCAGTCATTGCGAACCTTTCAGGACGCCCAACAGGGGCTGGAAACCCGCCTGAGTGCGCTCACTGAGCAGCTGACAGCGCTGAAAACACACCCCGCACCCGCCGCGCCTGTCGCCGCACCGGTTAAAAAAACTGAACCTGCGGCAAAAAAGCCCCGTCCCGCTGACACACGTCGTGCTGCTCCGTCCCTTCGCGTGGCCCGCACTGCGCCTTTTGTGCTGACGGGCGTGGAGACGCGGGGGAATGATTCCTGGGCGGCCATCGCGCCCCGGGGGTACAGCAGTCTGTCGCAGGTGGCTCTGGTCGGTACGGGCGAAACCGTGGCCGGCTGGACGCTGGTCAGTGCCGGTTATGGTGAGGCGACGTTCAGGGTTAACGGCCGCCTGACCGTACTCAGGGCAGAATAACGGAGCAAATGATGAAACTGAAACATACCTTTTTAGCCGCCATGCTGCTGAGTTCCCTGACCCAGGCTGCGACCACATCAGGACAGACCGATGTCAGTCAGCAGACATCAACACAACGGGCGGACTCCGCACAACAAAGCCTGCAGCAGCAGGCCGGTCAGTGGGGACTCAGTGCCGACGATTATCAGCGGTATCAGCAGCTGATGAAGGGACCCCGCGGTATCCAGTCGCCAGGTCTCGATCCGCTTTCCACCCTCGGTATCGAGGCGCAGACGCCGGCAGAGCGCCGTAAGTTTGCGGAAAAGTGGGTGAAGGAAGAATTTGCCCGCACGCAAAAGGAGCTTGATTTCCAGCGTGAGGTGAATGCAGCCTGGCAGCGTCTGTATCCGGGCGCACTGCCGGTCAATATGGGGAACGCCTCCGGCGTGGCGCACGACAGCGGCGGCCGGCTGGCACTGTTCGTCAGGTCAGAGGACTGCGCCACCTGCGACGCAAAACTGTCTGCCGTGCTGGCTGACAACCGGCCGGTGGACATCTATCTGGTCGACAGCCAGGGCAGTGATGATGTGCTGCGCAGCTGGGCGCGGGACCATCACATTCCCGTGGAAAAGGTCCGCAAGCGTCAGGTCACGCTGAACCACGACGGCGGCCGGTGGCTGCGCTTTGGCAACGGCCTGATGCCGGTTTTACTGCAGCAGGCAGGAGACGGTAAATGGGTAATCGCAGCGTTCTGACCAGCGCACTGGCGCTGGGTGTACTGATGGCGGCCGTCTCTGACGGCCATGCTGACCAGACGGTGCCGGAGGGTTACGTCCGCGTGGCCATGGCGCACGGCGTGCCCCCGGAAGCGCTTTACTCGGTATCACTGAGCGAGTCTTCGCGCAAACTTCCCCGCGGCGTGCGGCCATGGCCCTGGACCATTAATGTGGCAGGCAAAGGGTATCGCTATGAGACGCGCCTGCAGGCCTGGCAGGCGCTGCAGGTCTTTATGACGCGTCACCCGCTTAAGCGCATCGATGTGGGTATTGCCCAGGTCAATCTGGGCTGGAACGGTCATCATTTTGCCTCGACGTGGGAGGCGTTTGACCCTTACACCAACCTGAACGCCGCCGCCACCATTCTGCGTGAGTGCTGGGCGCGTAAGCCCGGCAGCTGGCTGGATGCGGCCGGCTGCTACCACCATCCTGCAGGTGGTCAGCCTGCTGCACGTTACCGCGCCATTGTGAGCGGGCATCTGGCAAAAATCAGCCCTGCACCCCGTATTTCTGCGCCGGCAGCGGCAGCGCCCCGTTCGGTTGCTGCGCTCACCCCTGACCCAGGCTTCGTCTGGACTGAACCCGGGAGATAACCCTGATGAAAACGCTGTCCTTACTGCTGTTTACCCTCCTTCCCCTGACCGGCCATGCTGAACTGAAAGTCATTGCTGATCTGGGCGGTGAAGATGCTGCGCCGTATTTTGAGGCCGTCAATAAACAGCCCGGCATGAGCACGGAAAACGACACCGCACCTTCACCCCCGTCACCTGTTCTTCAGGGCGAGGCCGCCATGCTGCCGGTGTTCACGCCGGAGTTGCGCCCGGGCAGCATTCCCGACCGGCCACTGCAGTTGCCCGGCATCGGGGCGTTGTTTCTGATCGGGAATGATGCCCTGTCCCGTGACTGGCTGAAGGCGAATGCCGGCGCACTGGCTGAACAGCATGCGGCCGGGATGATAGTCAACGTCACAGACATGGCTGCCGTGCGCGAGCTGCGCGAGCTGGCACCCGGTGTCAGCCTGGCCCCGGCTTCCGGCAGCGAGCTGGCCCGTCGACTGCAGATTGCGCATTATCCGGTACTTATCACCGATACCGGCCTGACGCAGCAGGTGAGGCCGTAATGGTGGCGACACCGCTCAACGGTCTGCTGACAGGACACCCCGCAGGGATTGCCATGCTGGCCATCCTCTTCCTGGTGGTGATGGCCTTTCTCAACCTGCGCCGGCGGCAGAACGCCAGCGCCCGCCGTCACCGGCGATACCGGGCAACGGCCGGTCGGGTACTGGATACACTGACCCGCCTGCCGGGAGATGCACAGCGCCTGACCTATCTGCGCAAAATCAGCCCGTATGTCTTTGAAGAGCTGTTGCTCTCTGCCTTTGAACGCCAGGGGCTGATCGTGGTGCGCAATGCCTCATACAGCGGTGACGGCGGCCTTGATGGCCAGGTCATCATCGACGGTGAGCACTGGCTTATCCAGGCCAAACGGTACAGCCGTGCTGTTTCCCCTGCACATGTTGAGGACTTCGACCGGCTTCTTCTGCAGACCGGCCGCCGGGGGCTGTTTATCCACACGGGGCGCACCGGAAAAATGAGCCGCACCATTCACACGGCGTCACCGCGCCTGCGCATCATCAGCGGGCAACGCCTGCTGGCCATTATCGCCGGGCAGGACGTCCGGCAGTACCTCTGAGGAATCATTTATGCACATCATCCTGAACAGCCTGCGTTACGCGTTGTGGCTTCTGTTCTGTTTATTCCGTCATGCCGTGTTCCTGCCTGCCGCTTTCGGCGGTGTAATTCTGCTCGCCTGGCTCGTCTTCGGTCATCCGGTCAGTGACCTTAACGACCAGCTGCAGAAGGAGGCAACGGCATGGCGCACCGCGCCGCCCGGACACTACATGTGGGAGGAATGCCCGGCACCTGATAATGCGGCTCCGCCTGAAGCAAAGCCGGCGGCCTGCACCGCCACTGCTGTCACCACAGAAACCGCGGCGAACAATTACCTGCGGTCATTGCGGGCCGTATGGATTGTTTTTCTCTTTCTGTCGAATGTTCTGTATGTGCTCTGGCGCTTACTGGCGAATGCCCTGCATTACCACTGTCTGCCCCGCAGGGAAGCCGGCTCCGCAAAGGGGACGTATACCCGCAGGGCCGACGGTAAAATCATAAAGGAGACAGACGATGAGTAACCGATACGTTATTGAAGCCCTGCTGCGTCCGGCCGTTGAGCTGAATACCGCCGTGGTGTCGGGCATGGCGGCGTATGTGTGTGTCCAGGCCCCGTGGGCTGTCGCCCTGGCTCCGTCTGTCAGCTATGTCACTGCCGCCGGGTTTGCAGCGCTGGCCGTCACCCGCACCCATCAGGGAATGAAGATTATTCGTTACCGACGGAATCTCCGTCGCCTGCCGCGCTATGTCATGAGCACTAAACAGATCCCCGTCAGCCATCGTCGTCTGTTTCTCGGGCGGGGTTTCCGCTGGACCCAGAAACACACCCAGCGCCTGCAGGATACG
This sequence comes from Kosakonia sp. SMBL-WEM22, assembly GCF_014490785.1. NCBI lineage: Bacteria > Pseudomonadati > Pseudomonadota > Gammaproteobacteria > Enterobacterales > Enterobacteriaceae > Kosakonia > Kosakonia sp. SMBL-WEM22. Next base: position 429,926 of record NZ_CP051488.1, read on the forward strand.
CTGCGCCCGGAAGTGGCCCGTTACCTGCAGCCAAACCGCTTTTATCTGGGGGCGCGTCAGCTCGAAATGATGACAGAGCATCGTCTGCCCTGGCTGGGCAAGCTGCTGAGCGCCGATACGCCGCTGAACCCGGTGCGGCCGTTACCGGCGGTGGGCGGAAACCCGGCGCTGCACGGCATCGAGCCCGACGAAAAAGACGTCACCCTGGCTCTGGGGGAGCGCGTTGGTCATACGGTGGTGTACGGCACCACGCGCGTCGGGAAGACCCGGCTGGCCGAGCTGCTGGTCACCCAGGATATCCGGCGGGGTGAGGTCACCATCGTGTTTGATCCGAAAGGCGACGCAGACCTGATGAAACGCGTCTGGGCAGAGGCCCACCGGGCCGGGCGCGGGGATGAGCTGTATATCTTTCATCTCGGCTGGCCTGAAATTTCGGCCCGTTATAATGCCGTCGGGCGTTTTGGTCGCGTGTCAGAGGTGGCGTCCCGCGTGGCCGGTCAGTTGTCGGGTGAGGGGAACAGCGCGGCATTCCGTGAATTTGCGTGGCGGTTCGTCAACATCATCGCCCGTGCGCTGGTCGCCCTGGGTGAGCGCCCTGACTACACGCTGATTATGCGTTACGTGAACAATATCGCCGATCTCTATATCCGCTATGCGGAAAAAATCATCCAGGCGCAGCTGCCCTCTCTGCAGACGCAGATTGAGAATAATCAGCAGGTGTTGGGCGAGGATGACGTGCCCCGCAACATGCAGGGGCAGCCGGACGCCTTACGCATCTGGGCCATCGAGGTTGCCCTGAGTTCAGAAGAAGGCAAGAAGCTCTATGATCCGATTCTCGACGGGCTGCGCTCAGCAGTGCGTTATGACCGCACTTACTTTGACAAAATCGTGGCGTCGCTGCTGCCGTTGCTGGAAAAACTGACCACCGGCAAGACCGCCGAGCTGCTGTCGCCGGATTATCAGGACATTGACGACACGCGGCCGATTTTTGACTGGGAACAGATCATCCGTAAAAAAGCCGTGGTGTATGTGGGGCTTGATGCGCTCAGTGACAGTGAAGTGGCGAGCGCGGTCGGTAACTCCATGTTCGCCGATCTGGTGAGTGTGGCCGGGCACATTTATAAGCACGGTATCAATGCTGGCCTGCCTGGCGGGAAAGAAGGGAAGTCCCTGATTAACCTTCACTGCGATGAGTTTAACGAGCTGATGGGCGATGAGTTTATCCCGCTCATCAACAAAGGTGGCGGTGCCGGCATGCAGGTGACGGCCTATACCCAGACGTCTTCTGATATTGAGGCCCGCATCGGGAATGCGGCCAAGACGGCTCAGGTACAGGGTAACTTTAACAACCTGATTATGCTGCGCGTCAGGGAGAACCGCACCGCCGAACTGCTGACCACGCAGCTGCCGCAGGTGGAGATTTACACCAAAACGCTGGTCTCCGGGCACCAGGACACGGCCGATGTCAACGCAGACCAGGACTTCACCTCCAGCACCCAGGACCGCGTCGGGACGGTAAAAGTCCCGCTGCTGGAGCCGGCTGATATCGTGACGCTGCCGAAAGGGCAGGCGTTTGCCCTGCTGGAAGGCGGGCAGCTGTGGAAAATCCGCATGCCGCTGCCTGCCGGGGATGCTGATGATGTGCTGATGCCGGAAAGTATTGAGAAAATAGCGGAGGAGATGCGGCGCAGCTATCACAGCGGCGAATCCTGGTGGCGGGACGGTCCGGCCCTGAACGTGCCGGTCACAGGAGGGGAGAATGGCTGAGGTAAAACGTCCCCCACAGCAGCAGACGCTGCCGGAGCGCAAACACGGCATGCTGTATAACCTGCTCTGGGGCTGGCCATGGGCCCTGGTGGGCGTGGTGCTGTCCTCGCTGCTGCTGAGCCTGCTGATTGAATATATCGGCATCGCCTTCTTCTGGCCGGAAGCCGGGGCGGCGCACAGTGAAGCGGTCATGAACACCGAGCTGGGGTGGCTGTCCACAGAGTTCACCCGCAGCCTGCTGCTGTCTGATCCATCGGTGACGGTTGTGCGCTGGGTGAGTACCGCCTATCAGTGGGCCTTTGTGGACAGTGGCTTCCTGGACTGGGTCCGGCAGCAGTATGCACACCAGATGCACAGTGACAATGCCGTCACCCGGGAAATCAACAGCTGGAGCGGCTGGCTTGCCGGCTACCTGCGTGAATATCTGCTGGCTACGGTATGGATAAGCATTATCACCCTGGTACGCGTCACCATCCTGGTGCTGTCCGTGCCGCTGTTTGTGCTGGTCGTGGTGGTAGCGCTGGTTGAGGGGCTGGGGCGGCGTGATCTACGGCGTTACGGGGCGGGGTATGAAAGTTCGTTTGTCTATCACCATGCCAAAAAGATGGTCAGACAGGCCGCTGTGGTGCCTGCCATGCTGTACCTTTCCTGGCCCACGGCAGTCTACCCCAATCTGCTGTTGTTGCCGGCGGCTGTCCTGCTGGGGATCGCCGTGACCGTGACCACGGCTTCGTTCAAGAAATATATATGAGCGCCTCCCGTTTGCCAGGTTTTGTACTTCATGACGGACAGGACGATTGCGGCTATATATCCGGTCTTTATGCAGCTGCGAAAGCGGCTGCTGACCCTAATGAAATCCGCTGACCCACACCTCAATTATCTCTGCGAACCCGGAGTTCGGTACTTCTTTCAGGTTTGGTGAGTCCCGGTCTGACCTGTTCTGTCATTACATACACTGCCTGTGCAACCTGTTGACGTTCTGCTTATACACTGTGGTTTCGTAATGTAAGTGCTCAGTCAGGAGCAACTTCCTTTCGATAGGGCCTGCCGTGCGCCAGCACAGCCCATATGATTCGTGCCATTTTGTTGGCCAGCGCTACGGAGGCGACGTTTATCGGACGCCGCTTCAGCAGGTTGGTGACCCAGTCCCCCGGCTCACGGGCATTCTGTATGACGCTGTGAGCTCCGTTGACCAGCAGTTTTCGCAGATACTTATCGCCTCGCTTACTAATTCCCAGCAGTTGGATCTTTCCGCCTGTTCCGGTCTGCCTTGGGACTAGCCCCACCCAGCCAGCAAACTCACGGCCTGAACGGAAGACGTCCGCATTACCCATTGATGCAACCGCAGCGGTGGCGGTCAATAGCCCTACGCCGGGGATTTCGCTTATGGCTTTTACGCCGGGATCATTTTTGCTCAGTTCGCGTATTCGTCTTTCGATGTCCGTAATACGAGAGTCAGTTCGTTCCACTTCGCCCAGCTGTTCGCGCAGACTGTCTATGAGCACAGCCGGTAACCGTCCGTACAGGCGAGCAAGAATATCAGGGACATTTTTGATGAGGCTGGCATGCCCTGTACGCATCACCTCGCCATATTCAGCAAGTAAACCGTGTAAAGCGTTGGTTTGCATCAACCGAAACTTTATCAGCTGTGAGCGTATCCGGTGCAGAGCCAGCATGGCCTGCTGCTGCTCGGTTTTTATCGCCACCGCTTTGCCCGGTTGTTGGACCGCCCGCCAGATAGCCTGCGCGTCAGCGATGTCATTCTTGTTACGGATATTGAAGGCTTTAACGAATTCGCCTGGCATCAGTTTCACCTGATGGCCGAGCCTGCTCAGCTGCCGGGCCCAGTGATGTGCGCCGCCACAGGCTTCCATACCAATAATGCAGGGAGAGCGGTTAGTGAAAAATTCAAGAAATTTGTCACGCTTCAGGGCCTTGTTGAAAATTTCTCCTGTATCTGTGTTTATAAAGTGAACCTGCATCACGTTTTTGGCTATGTCGACACCGACTGGCATAAGTTTCATTTTGGATTACTCCATATGATTCAGCAAGTTGGAAAATGTCTTATAAACAGCATCATAACAGGGAGCAGATAAATTTTTCCCTGCCGGCAATACGCTAGCGCATTACCTAAATAACATCTGTATTTTTCGCCCACTCATTCATCTCTCGTTGCGTAATGTTACCACCACAAACGATGAGTCCAATGACTGCATTATCAGGCATGCCAGGTATAACTGAGATCACTGCAGGAATAAGTGTCCCGGCGGCCGGTTCGACCCACAGGCATGCTTTCTCGCCAAATGAAAGCATGCCTTGTATGGCGTCGCTATCCGAGACTATGATGACCTTTTCAATGTAGTGCTGCGCGTGTTCCAGCATAAGGCGGTCAATCACAGGGACGCCAAGGGTTGAAATGGCAGAGGTTATGTCCACATGCACGGGTTTTCCTGCCTTCAATGCCTGGTACATAGAACTGGCCCCCTCGGTTTCCACTCCCCATATACGAATATGTGGGTTACGGGATTTTAGTACTGTCGCGATGCCTGCCAGCATTGCACCGCCACCCACTGCAACAAATACATCAGTCAATGAAGGGCAATCTTCAATAAGTTCCAGTGCCAGGGTTCCATATCCTTCGGCGACAAGTGTATCGCTACAGTCATCAATGATGTGGTATCCCTGCTCAGCAAGCGTGTTTGCCCGTTCAAACGCGGAACTGACATCTTCTTCAAGAATAACCGTGCTACCGGCATGGCGTATTTTCTCAATGGATGAGGCCGGGGCATTTTTTGGCATAATCACGGTCACGTTTAGGTCTAGCGCTTTGGCTGCTTCTGCCACTGCGATACCAAAGTTACCGCCACTGACGGCAGCGAAACGGTAATCTTTCAGATTACCGGAAAAAGCGGAAAGCAGATTCAGCACTCCCCTGGCTTTAAAAGAGCCTCCAGCCTGCAAATTCTCAAGTTTGAGAAATACCTTTCTTCCCAGCAGATCCGACAATCCAGGAGAACCAACTGTGGGGGTCCTGATAACTGCATTTTCAATCCTTTCAGCAGCTTTGATAATTGAAGACAAAGTAATGTAATTGGTCATCAGTATGTCTCTTACAGAAGTGGCTAGGTTCAAAGGGTTTGAGCAAAGAGCGGGACGATATTACCCCACTGGGCTGAGCAAGGAGGCGCTCATTTCATTATCTTTAATCAGCGCTGGACGGAGGCGTGCAAAACGTGTTTTGCGCGCCTGCCGTCAGCAGGCAAGCTGTGTCATAGCTCTCACCGGAGCGTCAGCTTACTATTTTCATCCAAGGCAACATTTCACCAGCGGTTGACACTCTTGAGTCGCCAAAATGAATATGAATATGGTCATGTGAGATGCCGCCACATGCAGCAGTAAAGGCGGTTTTTATCGTATGTAGCTCAATATCCTGACCATGGCGAACTTCCAACGGCACAAAAAAGCCATTTGGTTCGCAATGCAGAGGAAAATCACCTTGTTTTGCATGGCAGTGCTGGCAGTGATTCATCCAGTAACGGCTGTCTGTGGTTTTACTGTAATCCCTGGACAGGTAATGCCTGACCCGACCAAACTGCGATAACACTTCCCGGGGCATATCATCTATATAAAATATGAATGCAGGTTTCTCCTGTGCTAGCCAGTATGTTGGCATGGTGTCTAAATTCGTTGTATTGTCGTCAACTTCATTTTCTTCCGCTTCAAGAGTTTCATGCCCATCAGGCAGTAGTATTGCCGTTAACAACGTATTCTCATGACATTTCCAGCACGTACCGATTGTTTGTGCAATATACCAATACGGAGCGCGAACATTTCTGAATGGTATCCACTTTTTAAAAGGCGTCGGTGCTATTCCTTCGGGAATAAACCATGTTTTCTTTTCGGGATCCCAGCGGCCACCCAGCCGTTTAACATCTTCTTTTTCATCAAATGGAACATTCAGGTCAGTTCTTGACATTTGTAATCCTTACTCAAGCTTTGTTGATTTAAACTGTAAGTAGCCAATTTTATAGTCGATACACATATTAAAAGCACCCGTTACGAAATCAGAGCACATCAATCATGTGAGACTTCTCATTCGTGATTAAGAACTGCCATTTTCCTGATCGTACTTGACCCTTGCGGCGTCAAGTTCAGGGAAATTAATTTCGGCCCATCGATCGAGAGCTGCGAGTGTACTGACGAGTGATTCTGCCACTCTGGTCAGACTGTATTGCACGCAGGCGGGTTTCTCTCCGTAATCAACTCTGGATACCAGCCCATGTCTTTCGAGCTGCCGTAGAGTCTGGGTCAGAACCTTTTGGGAGATGCCTTCAATTTTTCTCATCAGCTCGCCGTTACGCATAGCCCCCTCTGCAAGTGCAGGAAGGATAAGCATTACCCATTTCCCCGAAATAAGTGTAAGCGCATCGCGCGCTGAACATTTTACTGAGTAAACGTTTCCCGGGTATGCCATGGGTGGTTACCTCAAAGTGCGTAATTGAATGCAAAACCAAAAGAAAACATTATGACTGTGAAAAGTCATTAGGGAGAATTTTCATGAAGGTACTGATTATCTCTGCGCATCCTGAGGCGGATTCATTTAACTCATTCCTGGCATCCAGCGCCGCCCGTGTATTTGAAAAACAGGGCTCCCTGGTTCAGACAGTCAATTTATACAGTGACAATTTCGACCCCTGTGAAAGACAGAATTTTTACCCTGACAGGCAGGACCCTCTGAGGTTTGATGCCCTGCTGGAGCAGCGGCATCACTGGGAAATGCATAATCTGCCTGATGATGTTGTCAGGCACATTGAGTTATTAAAAAGTGCTGATCTACTGCTGCTGCATTTTCCCTTCTGGTGGTTTGGTATGCCGGCGATCCTGAAAGGCTGGATGGACCGGGTATTTGTGTATGGCGGAATATACGACAGTAAACACCGACACGAAAATGGCATCATGAAAGGTAAACGGGCTTTGCTTACAGTAACGGCCGGTGCACCTGCTAATGCCTGTGGCCACAACGGGCGCCATGGAGACATGCGGTTTCTGCTATGGCCGTCCATACATGCACTACATTATATAGGTTACAGCATGCTGGAACCTTACCTCATCCATGGCGTACGCGGCGGCCTTGATGGATTAGCCAAAGAAAAACAGCAGCAATTTCTCGATCAAAAAGTGAAAGATTTTGAAAGCCGGCTTATCAATATAAATGACTGGCCCATTATTCCTTTCAATAAAGAAGAGGATTTCAATGAGGACAAAACATTAAAACCCCATTCACCGGAGTACAGCCCGTTTGTACGGCACAATCCGGGGAGCTGGAAAGCTGACCCAATCTGAAAGGTTAACAGTCCATGGTTTGCCTGCGTCACGCTACCGCCTCACCTGAAGAGAAGGGAGGCGCTCATTTCATTATCTTTAACCGGAGCTGGACGGAGGCGTGCAAAACGTGTTTTGCGCGCCTGCCGTCAGCAGACAAGCCACGAAACGACAGTTACTGGCGCGTCAGTTTTTTTGAGGGTGTGCTAAGGCGATGTTAACCTGCTCCCTGACCAGAACCAGGAAATCATGGGGGGTGATGCCCCACAGCAACGGATCGAAATACACGCCATATCTTTTACTGAAGGCCATATTCATCGTATCCCCCAGAGCCAGAAAATCGTCAATGTCTTCAAGAAGCGCCATCTGCATCGCCTTTCCCGACTGCCGGTTATAGGCGTCAATTTTAGGCTGGAGTGCCTCACTGTCATCAATGAGGTCGTAATCATGCCCGAAATAATTACAGACTAGATTATCCAGTTCCAGGGGGGTATCACGCTGTTTCATCATTCACTCCAGGGGCATCGACGTCAGTATAAAATAAGGCTTACCATTGTACTCAGTGAGCTCCAGCCACACTTCAACACGGTAACAGTTTCTGACTTCTGAGCTTCCTCTTTTCATCACAATCCCTGTAGGCTGTGTGAATTGCATGGATATTTTTTTCCGCCATGGGGTGCCTTTGGGCTGAAATTTGACGAACATTTCTATCTCATTTTTATGGGCTCTCAGCACTTTTGTCGTGAGAATTTCAGCCTCGTCAAGGTTTCTGAATGAGCTGGTTGCAGGCAGCATCGGCCTTCGCTGAAGTCTGGCAGCAAGCTCTTCAGGGGTTTTACCTATATGCCTTTCGATAGTATGGCCGCCCGGGTGCTGACCGGTAACTGATTCATGTTCTGCCAGTTTTATTCTCCCTGATCTGACGGCGACAACACGTACAGCTCCCACTGCCACGGAGAACCCAACCGGAATGGCAAGATCCACTGTCATGCCGACTTTTAAAGCCGTATCGCGATCAGCACCCAGCGATTCTGCAAGCAGAACTGCTGAATTGTAGGTATCTGTATTTATCTGTCTGCCGCTCCATATCTGGCGAAATGAAGCCTGGACGGTATCAAGGCTGTGCGTGCCGACGACAACGCACCCTGCTTTGGTTAGCATTGTGGGCTCCGGAACCACGCACATCACACCGGCACCGAACATTTCGACCACGCCGCCTGCGAGACCCAGTCCGCCCCATAAACGGTTGCTGAGCGTTTCGCCTTCGCTGATACTTTTTTCTGAAAGTGTGGCTGCCAGCTGCACCGGCGACAGGGCAATTCTGAGGCCATTTGTTTCACTCATGCTCCTGTACTCCCTTATCAGATGTCTGAATTATAAACAGCATAATACAGCTTATCCCCGGATAACTTGCTGTGTCACATCGGGTCTGTTTTTATTACGTTCAGAACTGAATGAATAAAAGAGGAACCAGAATATGGCTGAAGAGGCAAAGAGAGCCCTGACCTGGGACATGGCATTGCGGGAAGGCTTCGAACCTGGAGAATATGACTGGAAAAATATACCTGAGGGAACATGGCAGGCACGGCTGGATTTCAAAATATGGTCCAGTAAATCCACGGCCGGCCATCTTGTCTGTTATATGACGTCCCTTGATAATTCGCAGCGTTACAGGCTGTCAGCGTTCCGTCAGGGGGACGGAACGACACGATATACCCCCAAAGACGGCGGGATCGATTTTTCAGAAAAAGGTCTGGAAGGGCATATCTTTCTGGTCACAACCGTGACGACATCAAAAGGGGGAAGTACCTGGGTCGCCGCCGAATATGATGAGTAAATCCGACCCGGGCCGCCTTATCGATTAATTTTCAAAATCCTGTTTAGGGTTTATCGCTGACCCGTCCTTTCTCCTTCCGCATTCTGTCCGCACCCCTTAATCCTTCTGGAGGTGCGTATGAACTCACTTCGTCCGGCTATGCGGCACAACCGTCGTGTCCCGGGCATCACCGGCCTGCTGCTGCTGACCTGTCTGGCATCAGCTGCTGCACAGGCATCCGAGAAAGACGAGCTTGCGTCTGTTCAGCGTCAGCTGGACCAGGTTCAGGCGTCGCTTGAACGGGCCCGCGTGGCGGCAGCGCAGGCTGACCCGGCTGACCGTGGCCGCTTTTTCTTTGATTACCATCAGGCCACATCCGATCTCAACACCATCCGCAGCGGCATTGACCGCTATCTGGAGCCCTCCCGCGCGCAACCGCGTGACCCGTCTTTTGTGGCCGGTAATTACCGGCGGGAGCGGCCCTGATGCCCATGACACCCGAACAAACCAACGCGTTTAAGGCCGGCTCCGGCAGCCTTGACCTGAGCATTCTTAATCTGCTCAGCATCGGGGCACTGATAGCGTTTCTTTTTCTGTGGGCCGCATGGGGGCTGTCGGATGTCTGGAACGGCTGGAGTAACGCCAGAGTACGGGATGCGGCGCTGGGCCGGTTTGTTATCCGCGTCGTGCTGCTGTTGCTCGCGTGTATCTGGATGTTCGCCAGTTAACGCATTCAAATTATTTCAGGAGAACCATTTCATGCACCAATCTGAGTCTGTTGTTGCCCGCCTGCGCCGCCTTGGCAGCCGTGCGCTGACCCGTGCCGGTACGCTGGCTATTCTGGGCTGGCTCACCTGCAAACCGGCCTTTGCTGATTTACCCCAGGTTGAACCCCCCACATCGGGCGGCGGAAGCGGCCTGTCCGGACAAATCAAGGGGTACATACAGGATGGTCTGGTTATCGGCGGGCTGGTTGTGGCGGCCGTTGCCTTTATTAACGTCGCCATTGCCGCCCTGCACACGTTTACCGAAGTCCGTAACGAGCGTGCGACCTGGACCAAATTTGGTTCCATTATCGTGGTGGGTGTGGTGCTGCTGGTTACCGTTATCTGGCTGATCGGCAAGTCTGCCGACATTCTGCTGTAGGAGTCCACCACGATGCAGACCATCCGTTTTCTCCCTGACCGTCTCAACAGTGAGCCCGTGGTGTTTCGCGGGTTTACCACCCATGAGATGGGGCTGGCAGCCCTTGCCGGCGCGGGGGTGGGTCTGCTCCTGTCACTGCCGTTTATCCCGCTGGCCGGCTGGGTTGTTGTGCCCACCGGCCTGCTGGTCATGCCGCTGCTGCTGGTCTGGTTCGGCGGCCGCTGGATGGCCAGGCTCAAGCGCGGTAAGCCCGAGAACTGGCTCTGGCAGCGACTGGAGACCAGGAAACGCCGGCTGGGAATGGGCAATCCGAAACTGATAGTGGATGCCCGGGGCTGGTCAGTGAAACGTAACAGGAGAGCCTCATGAGCCGTTTTCGCCATGCGGTAAAAGACCGCGACCAGCATATTCTGACGCTGCGCATCGCCTGCGCCGTGCTCGCCTTTTTTCTTATGTTTGCCTGTGCCGGCTGGATGCTGGCACCCAGCAAGCTGACCGTGCATAACCCGCCGGATTTACGCAGCGGCAGCACGCGCCCCTGGTGGGAGGTGCCACCCCCGACCGTTTACTCTTTCGCCTTCTATATCTTCCAGCAACTGAATGCCTGGCCGAAAAATGGCGAGGTGGATTATTCCGCCAAAATCAACGCGCTGTCGCCGTATCTGACGCCGTCCTGTCAGGATTTCCTGAAAGCGGACGCGAAGAAACGCGGTGACGCCGGGGAGCTTACCGACCGCGTGCGCGTGGTGTATGAACTGCCCGGCCGCGGTTACCAGTCACAGAGCGTGACCGTACAGGATCGCGATCACTGGATTGCCCGCCTGGACGTGGTGGCAGACGAATATTTCCATGCCGAGCCGGTCAAACGCGCCCTGGTGCGTTATCCCCTGAAAGTGGTGCGCTGGGAAGGGGATGCGGAGCGCAACCCGTTCGGCCTGGCGCTGGACTGTTATGCCGGTGTGCCCCAGCGTCTGGAAGCGGCACCGCCTGCACCCAAACCGGAGAAGTCAGGAGTGTTTCAGTGATGAGTAAAAATCCCCACGCCCGCGCCGGGCTGATGGCGCTGTCCCTCGCCCTGCTGCCTCTGGCGATACTGGTATCACATCCTGCCGGCGCAGATGAGCTGATGAAATGGGAGCGTATTCCGCTGCAGATCCCCCTGAAGGTGGGGCAGGAGCGGGTGGTCTTTGTGGACAAAAACGTCCGCGTGGGTTTTCCGCCGGCGCTCAACGGCAAACTCCGGGTGCAGAGCACCGGGGGAGCCGTCTACCTGAAAGCCGACAGCGCCTTCCCGCAGACGCGGGTGCAGCTGCAGGATGTGGAAAGTGGCGAGGTTCTGCTGTTTGATATCGCCGCCGGTGAAAAAGGGCCGACCGAACCGGTCCGGCTGGTCTACAGCGGTGATGTCAGCACGCTGAGCCAGGCGTCTGATGCGGCCGGTCAGTCAGGTGGTGCAGACCGGGGGGCTTCCGGAACAGGCTCATCTGCTCCTGCCGGCAGCGATGATGGCACCCAGGCCAGGCGGAAAAAAATCCGCTACAGCGCCCCCATTCCGGTGCTGCTGACCCGCTATGCCGCCCAGAGCCTGTATGCGCCGGCCCGTACGGTCGAGGCGGTGCCAGGTATTCATCCGGTCAACCCGCATCTGCCACGGCGCGTCAGCACGCTGTACCCTTCAGAGCCGGTGACGGTCACGCCGCTGGCGGCCTGGGGGGTGGCAAACCGCAGCGTGGTGGCCCTCAGGCTCACGAACACCGGCGGCCGTAAGGTCGTTCTGGATCCGCGTGCGCTGCAGGGGCAGTTTGTGTCCGCCACCTTCCAGCACCGCTGGGTCGGTCCTGCCGGCACGCCGGAAGACACCACCACGGTGTATGTGGTGACCGCCGGTCGTCCGGAGAGCGCCTTCATCGCCGAACCATCTGCGCTGCGTAAAGCGGCCCGTGCCGTAAAACAGGAGGCCCGCCATGCAGATTAAATCCAATGCCCTGGTGAAAATTATTGTGCCGGCCGTGGTGATTGCCGGGCTGGCCGTGGGGCTCAAAAGCTGCAAAAGCGAACCGGCAGAGCAACCGCAGGCAAAGCAAAGCGGTGCCCTGCAAAATCTTTCACCGGATGAGCTGAAGGCGCTGGGCGTGGAAGGCGACACGCCGGAGGACACGCTGCGCACGCTCATTGGCCGGCTGAACGATGTGCGGGATCGTCAGAAAACACTTGATAAACAGAACGCTGATTTAGTGAAGGAGAACGAGCGCCTGCGTAAGCGCAACCAGGACGTGTCAGGTCAGGTGAATGAGGCCGTCAACGGTCTGCGCGAGCAGTACGACAAGCGCCAGCGGCAGCTGCAGGATGAGCAGCTCAGCCTGACGGCGAAGATCCAGAATCTGACCGATAAGCTGAAGCAGCCCGACGCTGATAAAAAGGCGGCAGACAGCGATATCCCGCTGGGGCTGGGCCTGGACGGCATGGGCAGCAGCACCGGCGGGGCGGCATCTCAGGGCAGTGACGGCATGATGTGGGTCGCGCCGACGGACCAGAAAGAGACGGATCCGCGGGATGCGGCCAGCGGCAAGGCGTCATCTCAGTTCCCGACCTCGTTCCTGGGGGACAATGAGCTGACCCGCCAGAAAGCAGCCTACGAGCAGAAAGTGAAGGGGCACACGAATGAGAAAGGGGCGGAAGAGAGCGCCGAGCCGGTGTACACGCTGCCGGAAAACTCCACGCTGGTCGGCAGTCGCGCCATGACGGCACTGCTGGGACGGGTACCGATCAACGGCACCGTGACAGACCCCTACCCGTTCAAGGTGCTTATCGGTAAGGACAACCTGACGGCAAACGGCATTGAGCTACCGGATGTTGAAGGGGCCATCGTTTCCGGGACGGCCAGCGGTGACTGGACGCTGTCCTGCGTGCGCGGCCAGGTGACCAGCGTCACGTTTGTCTTTTCCGACGGTACGGTGCGCACCCTCCCGAAACCCGAGGCCGTTAACAGCGGCGGGCAGAATAACAACAGTCAGGCTAAACAGGATACCGGCACCGGTGGGGGTATCGGCTGGATTTCGGATGAAAACGGCATCCCGTGCATCGGGGGCGAACGTAAGTCCAACGCCTCCACCTACCTGCCGACCATCTTTGGCCTGTCAGCGGCCGGTGCGGCAGGGGATGCCCTGAGTCAGGGCCAGTACACCACGCAGAACAACGTCAACGGGATTTCCTCCACCATGACTGGTGACGCCGGACAGGCGGCGCTGGGCAAAGCCCTCTCCGGCGGCATGTCGGAGACCACGGACTGGATCAAGCAGCGGTACGGGATGACGTTTGATGCCATTTACGTGCCGCCGGGGGCCCGTCTCGCGGTGCACATCACCCGTCAGCTGACCATTGATTATGAAGACAAGGGCCGTAAGGTGCGTTACGACTTCACCCTGCCCGGTGGCGTCAGCGACAGCGGCGGACTGGACTGAGTGACGGTCATGACGGGACACATGACTCTGCTGCCTTTGTCATCCGTGTGCCGGACGTTCAGCGATGGCGCGGGCTGGCACATTGACGTGCGGCCCTCACCGACGGCCGTCCTGCAGCTGCGTCCGGTGGCGCTGCTGCCTGCCCGTCTGCCTTTACTGCGCTGGCAGCGGGGCCGGCTTTTACTGGATACCGGCCGGTTTTCCCTGCCGCTCAGTGCCTGCGACTGTGCGGTGTCGTGGTACAGCCCGAAACTTTCGCGCCGGCTTCACTGCCCTTATATGTCCCTGCAGGAGCTGGCGCACCTGCTGAATGTCAGTGCATTTGTTTTTATCTGTAGCGGCTACGATCCGGCCGCCTCACAAAGGAGATACCGGTAATGTACAGAACGGTTTTCATTCTGGCTCTGGCCTGTTCAGTGCTCAGCGGCTGCTCAACCTCCAAGGAGGAAATGCTGCCGGCGGGCAATAACACCATGCTTGAACTGTGGAACGGCGCGGACGGGGGCGGCAGTACCGCCCGCCGGTCTGCAGCGGCACGGGACACGCTGCGCCGTCCGCTGACGGGCAGTGAAACGCAGGCGGACGCGCAGGCCGACCGCAGCTACAGCCGGACCCAGGAGAGTGAAATTTCGCAACAGTTTCCCCGGCTGCCTAACCCTGACATGGTGATGTATCTGTATCCACATCTGGCCGACGGTAACACGCCGGTGCCGGGTTACAGCACCGTGTTTCCGTTCTACAGCCAGACGCAGTATGCCATGCCTGGCGAGCGCACGGAGGCCCTGTAATGTTTTCACTGTTTACCCGCACCACCTCCCCTGACCGGCAGACGCTGGCTGATGGCGGTCAGTCTGTTCAGGCCGATGAGACCCTGAGCACGGGCGTGAAGGGCCGTCAGCCCCTGACGCGTCCCGGGAAAATGTCCCGCCAGGATGAGGCAAAAATTTATCATGTCAGTCCCTCCATCATTGACTTTCTGCCCTGGGCGGAGTTTCTCGATGAAGAGCAGTGTCTCCTGCTCGATGACGGTGTGTCGGTGGGGGCGGTTTATGATGTGACGCCGGTGGCCACTGAAGGGCGGACAGAAGACCGTCTGGAGCAGATCCGTGACTCGGTGGAGGATGCGCTTCAGGACAGCTTTGATGAACATGACGTGAATCCCTGGGTCGTGCAGTTCTTCTGCCAGGACGAGGACGACACTGACGCGTACCTCGACAGGCTGCGGGGGTATGTCAGACCGCATGCGCAGCGCACGGCGTTTACCGACGCCTGGCTGGGTGAAATGGAGCGTCATATCCGCAGTATCTCCCGGCCTGAAGGCCTGTTCACCGACTCACTGATCACCGGCCAGCCGTGGCGCGGGCAGCAGCGCCGCACCCGGATGGTGATTTATCGCTGGCTGGGAAAAAACCGGGATCCGATGCCGCCGGTGGCGATGCTCAACCAGGTGTGCGACCGGGTTGTGAATGCCCTGGGTGGGGCGGGGATCCGCTGCAGCCGGCAGAACGGCCTGCAGGTGCATGGCTGGCTGCTGCGGCTGTTCAATCCGTCACCGGACTGGGTGGATAAAACCACGCTTTATCGCCAGGCTGCTTACGCAGACCCGCGCGAGACGCCTGAAGGCACCGTGCCGGTCAGCAATGATTTTGCCGAAACCCTGTGGTTCACGCCGCCGGTGTCAGACCCGGAAAACGGCGTGTGGTGGATTGACAACAAGCCGCACTGCGCGGTGTCGGTGGAAAAACTGCGTACACCGCCGGAGCCTGGCACGCTGACCGGGGAGAAAAGCCGGGGTGAAAAGAAAATCAATGCCCTGATGGATATGTTTCCGGAAGGGACCATGGTGTGCATGACGGTGGTGGTACAGCCTCAGGACCGGCTCGAAGAGCAGTTTAACCGGCTGTCGAAAAACGCGGTCGGGGAGAATACCGAGTCGGGCCGCGTCCGCCAGGATGTGAAGACCGTCAAAGAGTACCTGGGCAACCGGCACAAGCTGTACCGGGCGGGGATCACCTTCCTGCTGCGCGGGGATGACATGACCAGCCTGAAGCGCAAGCGGCTGGCGCTGTCGACCGTATTGCTCGGGGCGGGCCTGCAGCCGGTCCGCCCCGAGTTCGAAGAGGGGCCGCTGAACAGCTGGCTGCGGGCACTGCCGATGTGCTTTAACCCGGACAGTGACAAAAAACACTGGTACACCCGTCTTACCTGGGTTCAGCACCTGGCCGGTCTCCTGCCGGTGACCGGGCGGGAAACGGGTACAGGGCATCCCGGCTTCAGCTTTTTCAACCGCGGCGGGGATATCCTGACCTTCGATCCGCTCAACAAGCATGACCGTACCCAGAATGCGCATCTGCTGCTGTTCGGCCCGACCGGGGCGGGCAAGTCGGCCACGC
Organism: Kosakonia sp. SMBL-WEM22; assembly: GCF_014490785.1. Classification (NCBI taxonomy): domain Bacteria; kingdom Pseudomonadati; phylum Pseudomonadota; class Gammaproteobacteria; order Enterobacterales; family Enterobacteriaceae; genus Kosakonia; species Kosakonia sp. SMBL-WEM22. The sequence goes on from NZ_CP051488.1 coordinate 445,831, forward strand.
TGTGTGCCGCCCTCTCCCAGCTGATGGCCGTCCACCGTCCGCGGCTGTTTATTGCGGAGGCCGGGAACTCGTTCGGCCTGCTGGCCGACTTCTTCGACAGCCTCGGGCTGACGGTGAATAAAATCAGCGTCAAACCCGGGAGCGGCGTCAGCCTGCCGCCGTTTGCAGACGCCCATAAACTGGTGGAAGAGGGCCTCGCCACCCAGGCCGTGGATGAGAGCGATCTGCCGGATATCGACACGGACGACGAGGGCGAGGATGACAAACGTGACATTCTCGGTGAAATGGAAATCTCCGCGCGCATGATGATCACCGGCGGTGACCCGAAAGAAGAGGCCGACCTGAAGCGTGCCGACAGGGCGATGATACGCGAGGCGCTGCTGATGGCGGCGCATGCCACGTATAAAGAAGGGCGGCAGATGCTGCCGTCTGACCTGCAGCAGGCGCTGTATGACATCGCCTCTGATAATGATGAGGGCGTCATCAATGTCCGTAATGCCCAGCGCAAGGCGAAAGCAGCGGAGATGGCGGAATCGCTGGGCATGTTTACCCAGGCCGGCAGCTTTGAAGCGGAGCTGTTCAACCGCGAAGGGGCGCTGTGGCCGGAAGCGGACGTGACGCTGGTTGACCTGGGGCATCTGGCGCGTGAGGGCTATGAGGCGCAGATGGCGCTGACCATGGTCTCGATGACCAACATGATTAACAACATCGCAGAGCGTGACCAGTTTCTGGGCCGGGATATTGTCTTCACGGTGGACGAGGCGCATATCGTCACGGTCAACCCGCTGCTGTCGCCCTACATGACCAAGGTGGTCAAGATGTGGCGTAAGCTCGGGGCCTGGCTGTGGCTGGCCACCCAGAATCTCAAGGATTATCCGGACATTGCCGAGAAAATGCTGAACATGGCGGAATGGTGGATTTGTCTGACCATGCCCCCGGAAGAGGTGAAAGATATCAGCCGGTTTCGCGCGCTCACGCCGGAGCAGGAGTCGGTGCTGCTGTCCGCCAGTAAACTGTCGGGGTGTTACACCGAGGGCGTGGTACTGGCGAAACGGATCGAGGCGCTGTTTCGTGCCGTACCGCCCAGTCTCTTCCTGGCACTGGGCATGACGGAAAAAGAAGAGAAAGCCGAACGCCGGGCGCTGATGAATCAGTTTAACTGCAGCGAACTGGAGGCGGCAAAACGCGTCGCACTGAATCTGGATCGTCTGCGCGGTCTGACGGAGAAACAACAGGAGCCTGCCACGGTATGATGACACTGAAGTACCCTGAACCCACTATTCATGAGCACAGTGGCTCAGCCCTGTTCACCCTGTCGCCTCAGGGAGAGCCCGGCGTGCTCCCGGCGACCCATCAGCACCTTATGAGGCTGCGGGCAATGCTCAGACAGCGACTGACCGGGCCGGTCAGAATGACCTGTCACCCCCACCGGGTGGGGCTCAGCAGCAGCGTGGCCATCTATCTTGAGGGAAAGCTGAAGCAGGCGGTGAACATCCTTATCACCGTGACGGGACAGACGAGCTGGCCACAGGAAGACGAGTACGCACACCCGCGCTGGTATATCACGGTGCCAGATTCGGCTGACCTGGTATATCTTATGCTGTGGATTAACGGGCTGGACGTTTAAAACAAAAACTTGCCTTCACCAGGGGCATGATTACAAAAAAAAAATAACAAAATTGCATACCGGCCGCCAGGGCCGGTTTTTTTTATGTCTGGCGAGTTTTAGTAAAACGGTAACGCGCGAGGTGTGGAATGAAAATAAAGTTTCATCCCTGAAAATAGAGTTTCACCCTAAGCCAACGTGCGCTATGTTGATGATATCAACTAGGACGTTGGCTGTGTTATGGCTGGCACATTAAGACTCGATATATGTCGAAAATTGGATAAATGTATTGCTAAGCAGTCAGGTTTCCCTATAGCTCGCCTTCGGAGTAGGAGAAACCATGAATGATGCCGTCTGGTCCGCGAGTAAAAAGTGCTGCATTGTACGTAAGGTTAAGAATCGCTGTCATAGTGTATCTATTCAGTATGTGTATATATACAATAACGCAATTGCACAGACATATGCGGGGCGTTTTCATGCGATTCACTGACCTCAAAAGTGAGACCTTAAATCTAAGAGTTTCCAGAAAGTTCAAACAGGCCTTAAAGGAGGCAGCGGAGCATGAGCAACGGAGCATGGTGAATATGCTTGAGGTACTCCTTTGTGACTATTGCGACCGCAAAGGCATTGTGTTGCAAAGCCCAGAAGCCAGCCAAGAACTTGGTCAGGGTCGAGCAATAACTGGCCGTAAAAAAAACGTAGGGGTTTCTATATGACTTTTCGCTATATTGGCTCCAAATCTAGACTCATCGACAAGATAGCATCCCACATTGGGCCGCCTAGAGAGGGCGCGTTTTTTGTTGATGCTTTTTGTGGAACTGGAGCTGTAGCTGAGGCTGCTGCGGAGCATGGTTGGAATGTGCGGATTAATGATAGCTTGCACTCAGCTGTTATCTCTGCTGGAGCACGTCTTATCAGCCATGATCAGGTGACCTTCAAAAAACTTGGTGGGTACTCTGGTGCTGTTAGCAAGCTAAACGCAGTTAAGCCATTGCATGATTTTATGTGGCGCACTTATAGCCCCGCTTCGATCGATACGTGTGGAATTGAGCGTAGGTACTTCACCGAAGAAAATGCAGCTCAGATAGACGCTATGCGCTGCTTGATTGCTGAGTGGAAAGGTGCCGGATATATTGACGAAATTGAGGAGAGGCTATTGATTGCCGATCTCTTTAGTGCACTGAACCGCGTTGCCAACATTGCGGGCACTTTTGGCTGCTTCCTCTCCAAATGGACAAGCCAATCTCAAAACAAGATTGCCATGCGCTGCCGTGATCTCAAAGAAACTGGCGTATGCGTTGAGGCTACCGTGGGTGATGTGTTCGACGTTCCGAATGTTGCACACGACCTTGTGTATCTGGACCCCCCATACACCAAGCGTCAATACGCGAGCTATTACCACATCCTTGAAACGGTGGCTCTTGGCGATGAGCCTGTGGTGGAGGGGGTCGCGGGACTTCGTCCATGGAAGGCCTTGGCTTCTGACTTTTGCTACAAGAGTCGTGCTCTTAAAACACTCTCGCGTCTGGTGCATGGCTTGAAGGCTCAAAGGGTACTGCTCTCGTACAGTAGTGAAGGGCACATCTGCATGCAGGACATGAAGGCTGAGCTTTCTAAGATCGGCTCGTCCACAATGTACCCTTTGGGCGCCATTGGTCGATACCGGCCAAACAAGGCAGCCAGTAGCTCGGCGTCCGATGTGAATGAGTTTTTGGTGGTCGTGAAACGGTCTATGGCACAGCTTCCCCAAGCCCAGTCAAAAACAGTTAAAGTCATCAAACCCGTTCTCGTGAGGAGCTATGCATGAGTGCTCCTCGGCCTGTTGAATCAGAGTACCTAGCCCCAGCAGAAGCGGCACTCACTCAGGCTGTGGGATGGGACTATAGCCTAACCAGCTTTGAGCTTCGGCTTCAAGTTTTGGAGGCAGCGTCAGCGCGTTTTGGCGGGTTTGACCTAAAGGCGTTTCATGAGGCTTTTGGAGTCAAGAGCAAGCGCGCAGCATCAGAGCTTTTGGAGCTTGCGGTACCTGTAGCAAGTGCCATCGAGCGTTCACCTATTCACCCTGCTTTGGCACTGAGTGTCTTGGCGCGTGAGGTCTTGCATGAGCAGGATCGAAAAAGCACGGGAGCCTACCATACGGATTTTCGCCTGGCTACACGACTGGCGAAGCTCGCAGCCCCCAAGCTCTCACACAAGAGCAAGGTGATTGATCCTGCCTGCGGCGCAGGAATTTTGCTAGCAGCGCTGACTCACGCAGTGTGTGGTATGGATAGAGCCAAGACGGCGCATTGGTTGGCTCACGGTGTGTGTGCAGCGGATCTTTCTGGCAACTCTTTGCGTGCGGCACTGCTTGCGCTTGCTTCGTTCACTGATGATGTATCGGCTCTTAAGGCTATGCGTGCCCGTTGGTACTGTGGCGATAGCTTGATGGCAGATCGCAAGGTTTGGACTGCCATGGTCCCTGAGGGGTTTGATGCGGTGATCGGCAACCCACCATGGGAAAAGGTCAAGCTCTCTCGGCACGAATTCTTGAAGTCCTCAGGCACCAAGCGCCACTACGGGGCCCAAATTCATGGGCTTGATGAGGATCTGTTTGCCCAGCAGCGCGATGAGGTAGCGAACTACTCTCGTCGCCTGTTGGCTCGCTATCCCGATTTGGGTAATGGAGAGCCAGACCTATACATTGCTTTCACGGACCTCTTTTTTGAACTTTGCAAAAAGCAGGGTGTGGTGGTTGCACTAATTCCGGGTGGGCTCATTCGCTCGCAAGGTACCCGCGCCATGCGGCAGAAAATCTTTGATGCGAGCCAAAGCGTGTCCATGTCTATCATCGATAACCGTGCACGGTTCTTTACGATCGACACACGCTTTAAGTTCCTGGCCGTGGCTCTCACAAAGGCTGGCTCTGAAAAGAGCAAGCGTGAGCCCATCACTCTCATGCATGAGCGGGGCACCCCTACGGGATTGGAGATTACGGGAACTGCCACTATTGGGCGTGCAGCACTTGCGGGTGTTCGGGGAGATTTGAGCCTGCCCGAGGTTCGTAACGTGTCTGAGTGGAAGCTCTTCTCAAAGATCGGAGAAGCAGGTGTTTCGTGGGAAGAGCCTGGTTATGGCTGGACCCCGAAGTTTTGCCGTGAAGTTGATATGACCAAGGAGCGTCCTAAGTTCCTGGGGCGTGCCACGCCTGGCGCTTTGCCACTGGTGGAAGGTCGAATGGTGCAGGCGCATCGCTTTGGTGTAAAAGGGCACGTGTCAGGCACTGGTCGCCGTGCGTTGTGGGAGGCTTATGCCATCGGAAACTCACGCCTTGCCCCCCAGTTTTGGATTCGCCCCTCCGACATGCCCAGTGCTAACCAGCACCGTGCGGACGTGCTGCGTGTGGGCTTTTGCGACATTGCGGGTCAGACCAATGAGCGTTCGCTCATGGCCTCGTTAATTCCTGCTGGGGTGGTCTGTGGCAATAAGGTGCCCACGATCCTTTTTCCTGAGGACCCATCGGAAGAACGGCTGCTGGTGTGGGTGTCCATCGCTAATAGTTTTGCCTTTGACTGGATGCTTCGGCGTGTGCTCACTACGACGGTGAATTACTTCCTGCTGCAAAGCGTGCCCATGCCAAAACTCGCCAAAGATGGTTTGCCATGGAAGAGGCTGGTGAGTGCTGCACGCGAATTGCGCACACTTGACAGTGCGGGGGCTACTCGTGAAACCTACGAGCGCATGGCGCAGCTTCGTGGGGAGATTGATGCGGAAGTGGCCGTGGCCTATGGGCTCGATTTAAAGGACATGGAGTTAGTGCTCCAAGACTTCCCGCTTTTGGATCGGGGCCAAGTGGGCTTGCCAGGTGAGGCCAAGTCCACAATTACCCGAGATAATGTTTTGGCTGTAATGGCAAAACGCACAGGAAGTCTGCCTACAGTTTGGTCGCACCGTGCGATGCAGGCACACGCGCTGGGGGCGATTGCTTATGTGCCCTCTGAGCTCTCCCTAGGGGGCGAAGAAATAGAAGAAGGATCCAAAATTCATGGCTAATGGAGCGGGACAGGTTGCTCGAATTCTGTACAAGGAGATTGTTGAGGGAGATCGACGGAAAGCTGATGCGGAGTCTAATGACTCTGATTCTGGAGGGGGGGCAAGAGACTTTCGATTTCCCTACGAGGCGGTGTTGCCAGCTGTTGAGTTGATATTTCCCAATAAAATTCTCCGGGGTGGAAAGGCAGTACATCAAGGCACCTTCTTTTGGAACGAGCCGGACTCAACACAGGTTGTATCAAGAGCAGCTGAGTTTATGTCACCCACAAAGTCTCGGCCGAGAGAGGGATGGATTTCTCAGGTGCCGAAATTTTCATGTTTTGATTCGGACCGAATGCCATCAGGGGGAATTGGGAATCGCGTTTTGTTGCTTCTGATTCAGCTTCATGACCAGTCGGTTTGGCCGCACTTCGCGGAAGAAGCAACTCTTCGTGTTAAAGGCGTTTGGGATCCTTCAGTTGCTCAAGAGCTATTGAGTTGTTTGGATGCACAGCGGGCTGCTAATCGAGCCGTAATTGGCTATATCGACTTCACGAACATGCGTAGGTTCTGTAATGGTAAGTGAAAACTGCAAACAGGTGTTAAAGCTACTCGCACGTTCGCGCAACGTGCTGGTGTCTGGTGCACCTGGCACGGGCAAGTCCAAGCTCTTGGCCGAAGTTGCTTTGGCCTTTGAAACAGCCTTTGGTCTTGCTCCTGCAGGTGGCCCGCCGCAGCTCAATCCCATGGGCGGCATTCCTATTCCCCCTGCTGCTGGGGCTGTTAAAGACATTCCTGCACCCACCAGGATGGACCGAAAAGTCTTTCGGACGGTCTTCCACCAAAACTCCAAGTACCGCGATTTCTTATCGGGCATCACGCCTGCGGTCAACAAGACAGCAGGAGACCCAGACTTCACCATCGTGAAGGGGACTCTGTACCGTGCCAGTGAGCATGCGAAGGGTGCCAATGGGGCTGCACTGTTGATCATTGATGAGATCAACCGAGGTCCTGCGGTGCAGGTGTTCGGTGGTGCCATTGTGGCCATTGAGTCCGATAAACGCTTGGCCTCTGATGGGGCCAAACTTGCTGAAACGCAGTTCTTTGAAATGCTCGATCCCTTCTCTGGTGATGTGATCGAATACGCACTGCCCCATGACCTCTATATCTTGGCTGCGATGAATCAGGCCGATGCGTCTGTAGAGCCCTTGGATGTCGCGTTCTTGCGTCGTTGGGAACCTATGCGCCTAGAGCCCGATGAAGCGGCTTTGCGGACGTTTTACGGTTTGAGTGCCAAGGGTGTCAATGCATTACCTGATGTACCTGCCAGCGTGAACGATGCCTTGGAGGCTTCGGTGAGTGCCTGGATTGCTGTAAACGCGCAAATTGCTCTGGGCCGTGGTCCCGAGTTTCAGATCGGGCATGGTGTACTGATGTCGGATGTGAAGCCGCAAACATTGGGCCTTAATGAAGCTTTGGGCACGCTCTGTGTAGGGTGGGCGAAGGTGCGGGCACACGTAGAAGAGGTATTCTTCGGGGACACACGAGGAATTGCAGCGGCTCTTAATGCGCTCGATGGGCCAGCCTTTAATCCGTTCAAGCTCACCGAGACAACTTTTGCGGATGATTTACGCTTTCGTTTTGAAGGGCCCACGAATTTTGCTGAGAACAATATCTACGCGGCTCTCAGGGCATTTGCCAATCCGAGGGGGTAGCACGTGGTGAACCCCCGAACACGGCTGTCCCTAGTTGAGTACGGTACACCCGTTGACCTGAGCCGTGCGATTGCTGAAGCGATTGGGGTGGATCGCACGAAGGCCAACAGCCTTTTATTGGAGGCTGGGAACCGGGCTGCGTCGAGCTTGAGGCTTAGCTACAACCCTATCAGTGTGGATGCCAAGGGCACACGTGCCATCGATTTTGCGGGCCTCATTCGCCTGGCACCTTCACTGGAACTGGAAGTTGCTCCCAAGTTTTTGGGACTTGACGACACAGATGCAGCGTGGCGCGAAGATTTCTTTTTCCTCTCCACGCTTTCACGTCATGGGCGCCTCTTGGCTTCCGAACGCTTATCGGCATCAGGTGGTACCCCAAGGGATTTGTCTACGCTGGTAGCTCGTTCCATCACGAGCATGTACGAGGCCCGTAAACGTCGGCCACTGCGCAGCTATCGTAGTGTGCGTGAAGCAGACTTCTTCATCGATGGGGATCCTGATCCGGTGGATCTCATCTTTCCTTCACCTGATGGCTTTGAGCAAGAGCTCATTCGCTTTGATCGCAAGAACGGTTGGAACGGGGATATCGTGGCAGCGGCCAGGGAGTTACTCCCTGAAGTAAGTGACCCTTCAGCTGCAAGTTCGCTGGTGCGTTTGATTGAAGACCTTTCGCCTCAGAACGTTGCTGCTAACCGTCGAAACCCCATTCCTGCACGGCACCGAGCGTGGAAGCCACTGCATGAGCTGTCTATCGATGTGCTCGGAGGCCTGGGGCTTAACTACAAGCAGGGACAGGCCCATGCACCTGGTTACTTAGTGAATACCTGGCGCGTGTGGGAAGATCTGTTAACGGTGGCCGCACGATTGGGCTTTGGTCGCAGTGCTGTAGTGCCCCAACAGGGCTATCCCTTAGGCACTAAGATCAGGATGATTACCGGCGCTGTGAGCAAGCTTTCAGTGTACCCAGACTGTGTAATTGAGCTCGATGGAACAAGGCCCAGGATGCTGCTGGATGCCAAGTACAAGGGCCACGTGGAGAAGGGACAGCTTCGCATCAGTGAAGCTGACATCTACGAAGCCCTGGCCTTCTCCAAGGCTACTGGATGCAACCTAGTGGCACTAGCCTATCCTGCACAACCAAGCGATGCCCCGCAGCCCGTAGGGACGTGCACTGTCTTTGAAAAGGCTGTAGTGGATGCCGTGCAAATCGTGGGCATTCAGATTGAGAGCCGCCTGATTTCTAGGGCGGGAGCTCTCAGATTATTTGCCACAAACATGGCTGCTGGGGTTACAGCAGCCTTTGTGTGATTGATTCAAGGGCTTCTTCCTAACAGATTTAGCGATGGTTGATTTTACATTTAGGGGCGGTATGAAAACGTTTAACATTGTCGGTAGCCAGGAGCTTGACTGCGCCATAACAGCAGGTTAAGTAGTTCCAAGTGTTGGCGCACCAATATGCCTTTAAGGCTTTCTAATCGCTAAGTATAAAACTTTATTTCTACGGATCCGACCGGCAGGTGCGCCCGGCCTCTGGTCTAGGATGATAATTCCCTTTTTTCGAACAAAAAAACACCGTTCCAGGCGGCTTTTGCCGTTAGTTAGTATTAAACTTTATTTTCATCCCGCACGAGGCGTGGACATTTCATAAATGATTTGATGGTTATTACTTCACCGGGATTACGATCCTCTATCAGGTTAAACATGTTATCCCTGCCATGAACTCTGCATCAGCCATCTGGTGTATGCTGCGTAAGTCAAAAAGGATGAATCGCCATGGGTTTAACAGTCACCTGGAAGGCGTCAGTCCGGAGGCCTTCGAAAAGGCCTCACCGTGAGGACAGATACTGTCTGCGGAAGCGGGGGCATTCCAAAGTGCCTGCTGCTGATCATCAAAACTTCAGCCACTGCCCGGTTTAGTCCGCCCCCGGATCCTCCTCAGACCGAGCCGTCAGTCCGACTGCGCTATGGGCCCTGACCCAAAACTGAAGTTCGCGCACCTACGCAAAATCTGTAATTACTCGACTGTTTAGCTGAGCCAAATTTTACGTATGAGCGTAGTTTTCAGCCCCGTTTTTCTCAGATTAAGCCACCAAAACAGTTTTCACACGGCTTGCGCACGCAGCGGTCAGTCAGAACAGTTAAAGCAGTGGGAAAGGAAAATTCTAAACTTGCAGATTAATTTTTTAGTTCTGAAAATGAGTTTATTGCGGCTTTTATGAACGGCCGCGGGCACGCTGACAGACGATTCAGTCTGACGGAGTCCCGATTCATGAAACTGACCCCTCTTGTTTTCCTGCCGGCTCTGCTGCCGGCATCCGTACTGGCCGGCACGGTTGTCTTCACTGACAGCCATCATTTGCCGACAAATCTGCCACCGGGTGTGCCGGTGGTGCTTCTCGATGGTCCTGACCAGCTGCAGGCCGACATGTTCGGGGAACTGCCTGCAGACCCGCAGCAGGCTGAGGCACAGGTCAGGCAGGTTATGGCGTCTCCTGCCTGGCAACAAAAACAGCAGCTGCTGAATGATTCCTATCGGCAGGTGGTCCGGGCCTGGGAACTGGGCATTAAAAAAGTGCCGGCGGTGGTGTTTGATGACCGCGATGTGGTGTACGGCACTACGGATGTGGCCGTGGCCACGTCCCTGCGTAACCGGGGAGGTGGTCAGTGATGACAAAACCTTCCCGCCTCAGAACCACGCTGTGCTCGCTGGGTGTTGCGACTGTGCTGGGTACGGCAACCGCGCCGGCCGCTGTAGCGGCGCTCAATACTGCGCAGATTATTGCCAGTGCCGTGTCGCAAAACTGTATCAGCTGGCGTGTGAGCGGCATCTGTTACTGGCTGTTCTGCACCCCCTTTGGCTGCAAAGTGCGCACGTCGGTCAAGGTCACCCACTTCATCCCCCAGACAGTCGTTTCGACCTATGTCGCGCCGGGTGGCAACCCGTGGCAGGAAATGGCGTTTGTCAGCCAGAGTGCCGGTGGGCTGGAGAATGCGGTGACCCGCGGGCTTTCCGGTGTTTCTGCCGGAGGAGCTAATCCGGCCGACATGAAAAATCCCGGTCAGCGCAAGTCCGCTGTTCGTTTCAAGTATGCCGATGCGATTGGCCACCCGGCCACCTCCCTCATTGGCGGCAGTATTCCGGGCTATTCCTGTGATACCGCCGCCACGCCGTTAATGCCTTACTTCCTGAGTACGCTGGATTCGGCGGCCTGGCGCACGGGCGTGCCGGAGTCGCTCTATCCGGAAGCGCTTGTGCCCGGTCAGCGGGAAATTGGCAGTCAGGCCGCAGCGAATATGTGGGGCAACGTCTATCCCCGTTCGGGGTTTGTCAGCCAGACCGATGATGACAAAGCCTCTGCCGTGGTGGCGCAGCGCGTGGCAGACATTATCACCCGCGCCGGGCAGCCGCACGTGTATCAGGTGCTTAAAGGCGACCGCCATGACGGGTACTGGCCACCGGGCGAGGCCACGGAAAATACCGGCACACGCAATCACAAATGGCAGCGGCTGGCCCCCCACATGACACAGTCCTGTGCCGTTTTCCCGGACGGGAGCCACACCGCCGCGAGCGATAACAACGAAGCCTTTGCGCTCTGGCAGCCCTACAGCTGCTGCAAAAAGCGCGGGCAGAAATTTCTGGGCAGCACTGATATCTGATGAGGAAAACCGTGAAAAAATCACCTTCATTTTCAGCCGTTCGCGTAAGCCTGCTGCTGACCGGCTCCCTGCTGACGGTCCTTCCGGCGGCTCATGCGGCCGACGATGACAATACCATCCTCGGCATGTCCCTGCCGCAGGTGAACAACAGCGCCATCGGTTACGGCAAGTCCGTGGATGGGGCGGTGTCGGACAAGCTGTTCTACACCCTCGGCGGTGGGTCGGTCATTTCCCAGCCGGCCACGCGGGGCAATATGCAGAAGCTGGGGCTGAACACCGGCTGGAGCAGTGACATGATGTGCGGCAATTTTGACCTGAAAACCACCGTCGGCAACCAGCTCAACGGCGTCACATCCGGCTTTAAAAACCTGATGGGCGACGTGATTCAGGGGGCCACCGGTGCCGTGGCCAGTCTGCCGGCGATGGTCATTCAGCGGGCCAACCCCGGTCTGTATGACATGCTCACCAACGGGGTTCTTCAGGCCAATGTGTCATTCGACAAGGCGCAGCTCAACTGCCAGAACATGGCGAAAAAGATGATGGATTTCAGCGACAGCAGTAACTGGACGCAGCAGGCCATGATGGATGAGTACAAGTCCATCGTGAACAGCGGTGACGCTGATGCGGTCCGGGCCGATGATGCAGGCAGGAATGCCACCGGCGCGTCGGGCAGCAACTGGATCGGGGGAGAGAAACGCGGCGGCGCGGGCCAGCCTGCCATCCGTGTCACCCATGACCTGATCGCTGCCGGCTACAACATGATGAACGGTCTGCCGGTCACGGCTAACTCAACGGTGGGCAGCAGCAGTTGTAACGGCGGCGCGTGCTCTAAATTCGGCAGCGCGGAAGAGGCGGCAGCCATGACGGTGAAGGTGCTGGGCGACAAATCCATGCGCACCTGCGCCAACGCCAGCGAATGCACCAGTGGTGATGCCGGGAACCAGCCCGGGACGACCGTTGCCGGCACCGGCTTTGCGCCCCTGCTGGAAGACGCAACCAAAGCCAACGCGGAGCAGCTGGTGAAACTGGTCAACGGTACGGAGAAGCCCACGGCGGAGAATCTGGCGAAGCTGAAGACCGGCGGGCTGCCGGTGACGGCCGGCGTGATTAAAGCCCTGCAGCGTGATCCGGATAATGCGGCCCTGACCGCCCGCCTTGCCGGCGAGCTGGCGATGTCCGACACGGTGGAAACGGCCCTGCTGATGCGCCGCATGATGGTCACCGGTATGTCAGAGCCCAATGCCGCCGCTCAGCCAAAGGCAATCGGAGCTGCCGGTGAGCGCATTGAGGCACTAGACCGTGAAATCGCGGCGCTCAAAACCGAGATGGAAATGAAACGCGAGCTGTCCCGCAACTCGGTGCTGACCATTATCGAGCGCGAAAACCAGCGTGTTGAAACCAACCCGCAGACCCAGGCAGATGACAATACCGACAGCCGCTTCAATCAGATGGCCACGCCGAAACAGGCCGAATGAGGGAACAGGTATGCACAATAAAATGACTGTCAGGAAAGTCCTGACCCGTGCCGGCATCTTTCTGGCCTGCATGGCGCTGTTCATGGTGGTTTCGCTGATGGTGGCCGACACCGCCATGAAACACCCGGGGGAGGCTGCTGCATTCCGGCACTGGATGCAGTCGACGCGTTACGGCTGGCTGATATGGCGGCTGGCGCTGTATGCGCTGGTTGCGTGGGGCCTCTGGAAAATCCGATATGCGCCGGGTTTCCGGGAAGAATACCGGCGGCCGCTGCTGCGCATCAGCGTGGCCAGTGTGCTTTTTATCGCGGTGTGTGAGTACGCGATGTTTACCGCTCCGGGAGCCTGACGATGACAACAAACAGCTATCTTGAGTATTTTCTCACGCTGCTCGGCTGGGTGATCAATAACGGTCTGTGGAACGTTCTGCTGGGCACCGGCCTTTTTGTTCTGCCGCTGGCATTTAAGGTGGTGGGTATCTGGCTGAAGGTCCGCGAAGAAGGAGAGGATGAAGGCAACAAGGGGATGCTGTCGCTGCCCCGTATTGAAAACGCGCTGTATGCCGGGTTCCTGGTGATGCTCGCCTGCTGTGTGCCGCTGATTAACGTCAGCCTCAGCACAATGCAGTACGACACGACCCGGGCCAAAACCTGTGGCGTCTGGACGCCAAAAGCGCCGGATGAAAGCGGTTATGCCGGCGTGGTCTCCAGTCTCAACGACCAGACGGCTGCGGCCCCGGTGTGGTGGGTGCTGATTCATAAACTCTCCAAAGGGGTTACCCAGGCGGCCGTGGCGACCATTCCCTGCCGGCCGGACATGCGGCAAATCCGCTTTGAGGTGCAGCACACGCGTATCGATAACAAAGCGCTGGCGCAGGAGCTGCAGGACTTCACCAACGACTGTTACTCCGTCGCGCTCTATCTGTGGAAGCAGCAGGACCAGGGGCAGACAAAGGACAAAACCACGCTGCGTGATATCGAATGGATCGGCAGCAGTACCTTCCTGAGCCGTTACTATCCGTCGCTGCAGTCGAAACTACCCCGGGCTGCGTTCCCATGGGCCGACAGCCGGGACAGCGGCCGGCCCAATACCGGGAGAGGAGGCTATCCCACCTGCAGCGAGTGGTGGAGCAGTGCGGATACCGGTCTGAAAGCCCGCGTGAAGGACCAGGCCGACCCCGATATGTGGCTTCGTATCTCGGCCGCCATGAAAATGTCAGGCTTTAATGACAGTGACTATCGGGAGGCCGTCATTCGTCGGTTGGTCAGCCCGGAAAGCCTGACAGTCTCACAGACCGGGCGCGTGTATGCCGGCTATGGCGGCAACGCCGATTTTACCCTTGATAATGCTGCGGCGCGTGTGGCGTCTGTTGCCGGGGCCTCTCTGGGCAGTCTGGCCGCATTCCCGGCGTTCGATGCGATGCGGCAGGCGCTGCCGATGGTGCAGGCCATCCTGCTGATGGCAGTCTACGTCATGTTACCGCTTATCCTGGCGTTTGCGGCCTATGAGTTCAAAACCGTTATTACGCTGACCTTTGTGATATTCGCCCTGAACTTCCTGACGTTCTGGTGGGAACTGGCGCGCTGGCTCGACAGCTGGTTACTGACCGCATTGTACAGTTCAGATACTCACAGCCGCTTTAATATGGCGGGACTGCAGAACAGTACCGATGACCTGATTATGAATCTGGTGATGGGCACTATGTTTCTGGTACTGCCTGCTGTATGGCTGGGGGCGCTTTCGTGGGCAGGGGTTAACGTGGGTGTTGCTGTAAGTGCTGCCTTTCAAAAAGGTACTGAAACTGCTCAAAATACAGGAGGTAAACTCGGAGAAGCCGCTGGCAATGCAGTCGCCAGTAAAGCAACCAAATTGTAGTTTTACCAGTACATTTATCCCTAATCTTCACTTGGAGATTTGTAAGGGGCGCCATCATATTCATTATTGATGGCGCTATTCATTACAAATTCGTCATGAAAGTTATTTTTGTTATTGTTTTCATTGAAAATATTTTTTGATGAATTTTCGGAGCTAGATCCACTATGCTTTACGAGAGCAATTAAAGACCATAACAAAACCGCACTGCCACTTACTATGAGTCCACCCGCTATAAGTGCAGCTAACGAGCAAATAATAGTGAGAAGCAGTGGGATGTGACCCATCCAGCTCTTAAGCCTATGAGCCTTAGCCCATACAACGCACTTTTTATCCCATTTCAATAAATTAGCTGTCACTCGTTTCCATATACCCGCAAGACGGACGCCACGATTCCAGGCACGTTTATCTTGTGAATGATACATCGCTCCCTCCAAAAAAAGGTGAGTTTTAGAAGGACTATAGCGGAATTTTTGCACAATTACGAACATCCCCGCACATAGCATGAGAGAACTGTTTAATTCATTAAAACTCATCAGGTTGCTTCATCCTATCCAGCCAGGGCTTGTAATCCCTGAATTACCACCACCATACTGTATGCATGAACAGTATTTTTTGTTGGAACTAAAATGGCAGACTCTATAGAGCAACTTGCTGAGAGAGATATCCCTCCCATTAAAAATGATGCTAGCGCACCGGTTTTGATGATGTTGGCTTTCGCCAAACTTACTGGTGGTGACCGTTCATTGGCATGCGTTCCACTGTTTGGCGATGGAGTTTCCTGTGGTTTCCCTTCTCCCGCACAGGATTATGTCGAAAACGACTTTCCCTTGATGACCTTTGCATCCGCTATCCGGAAAGTACCTATCTGGTGCGAGCAGAGGGGGATTCGATGCTTAATGCCGGGATTAAAGACGGTGATTTACTAATTGTGGAGTGTATTCGTGAGGCAAGGCACGGTGACATTGTCATCGCAGCTGTAGATGGAGAATTTACCTGTAAGAGGCTACAACTACTGCCAGCGCCGGCCCTGGTGCCTGCTAATCCCGCGTATTCAGCTATACCGCTGAATGACGATATTGAAACAGTAGTCTTCGGTGTGGTACGCCATCTTGTCCATTCATTCAAGTTTAGAGATGCTTGACAGTGTTCGCCCTTGTCGACGTTAACTCATTTTATGCTTCATGCGAGACCGTTTTCAGACCCGATCTCCGTGGCAAACCTGTGGTGGTGCTATCTAATAACGATCTGAGTGGTGATAAGTGTTAGTTAGTTTCGTGCTTTTCAATTCTTCAGCTTTGAAGAATTGAATGGTCCGTTGTGAGCGAAAAGCGGATGTCAAATCATGGCGATAGTGATGTTATTCTACATTAGACATAACAACCCGGCCACGAACTCACGCATCAGGCGGTAAATGGTGGATGACTACAACCTCGGAATCCATCTTTATGGACGGATAGTGCTCACGCATCCCTTCCAGCATTTCGGCATCCGGCCATTCCGCACTTTTATTAAGCCTGGCCGCAACGACAGAAAGTGGCATTTTTTCAACGTGCGTGACACATACCATGACCGTGTCAGAGGCATCCTGAGCATTTTCGTAAAGCATAGGGCCCGGCACAATTTCCTGTTCCCGCCAGCGGATGGTATGAAGCTTCCTGCCTGCGCGGACGTCCGGCAGCAGGCGAGGCACGATATTAAGTTTCTGCAATGACATTATCTCCGGTGAAAAGGCTCCTCCCGGGGGGGGGTGAGTGATGACGAAATATCCTGCGGCTACCACGCATCCCATTTTTAACATAACAATCCTTTCCTGCACCACTTGATAGGACCTCATCTCGTTTCGCGGCCTCAAGCCTGTTTACAGTATCTTTTCCTGTCTGTATATCGAAACGCGCCTGATTATCCCGGCTTGTTTGCAAACTATGCTGTGAATGTAGTTCTAGATGGATTAGTGAATGTAAATGTTAGAAACATCCGCTTCTGGCACGCAGAGGACAAGATGCGTGACCATCATGTCTGCTACGAGCGAGGAGCGGAAGTTCGCATTTGCCATAACCGCAGGGATGTAGGACTAACACTGGCATGTAATACTCAACCGGGAGCAAGTCAATGTGCCTGCGGCACATTCAGAGTCACGCTGCGCACTGCTCGCGCTCCTCAGATGCAGAGATTGCCAGCCAGTGCAGAAAAGATAGAATGAATTCATTATATCGAAGGACAGTAAACGCTCTGTCGAACATTCTGGCTCATTCTCATGGGCACTTTCTTTTGAGGAGAAAGTTCGGGATCCAGGGGATACAACAGTCAGACTTCTGAAACATGTGGTGGGATCCGCTTAATGTCAGATCAACATGAAATTGCACACTTCAGTGAGGGGCAGGTCAGGCTTCCTGAAGGCTATCTGGACCGTACGGTCAATGTCTTTACCTTCCGGGACACTCAGGTGCCCTCCTTCAATATCGCCCGCGACACGCTCGACCAGGGCGAAAACCTGACGGCTTACACAGATCGCCAGCTGGCTCTGATGCAAAAGTACCTGAAAGGGTGGAAGCAGGGCGAACGCAGCGCCGTGATGCTGGGCGATAATCTTTTACAGGGTGAAAGTGTGCACGCCTCTTTTCTGCGCGACGGTAAGCGCGTCTGGCAACAGCAGGCCGTTTTCAATACGCAGGGTGCGCATATTCTTGTTTTCACCATGTCGTCAGCAGAAAAGCTTACCGAAAGGGACAGCAGTATGTTTGATGACCTGCTCAGAAGTTTTCGTCCCCGCGCTTAACGATAAGGAATTTTGTTATGTTTGAAGCCGCGCGTGCCGGTGATGATACAGGCCATTCCGGCGCGCTGGCCGGGATGATCCTTGGCACCCTTGTCGGCGGCGCGATTGCGGCACTGGGCGGCATCGCGGCCGGTGCGCTGATGGTCGCAGGTATCGGCGCCTCCTGTTTTGGCATCGGTGTACTGCTTATCGGTGCCAGCCTCGCAGTCGGCTTTCTCGCCGGGGAGGTGGCGACCGGCGTGCGCGACGGCATTGCCGAAGGTATGGCGGCGAACATGACGAAGAAAGGCGTCATCACCACCGGCTCTCCTGACGTCTTTATCAACGGTAAGCCTGCCGCCATCGCCACAGACAGCACGGTGGAGTGCGACGACGACGGCTCGCAGCAGATGGCGGACGGCTCCTCGCGTGTTTACATTAATGGCCTGCCTGCCGCCCGTACCGGGGACCGCACCACCTGTGATGCTAAGGTGATGACCGGCTCCGGCAACGTTCGTATTGGTGGCGACCCGGAGCAGACCCTGTCAATTACCCCGGAAGTCCCCGAAGTGCTGTACAAGATTTCAGACCTGACCCTGCTGTTTGCCGGGCTGGCTGGCGGCTGGGGTGGCGCGGCCAGCAAGGTCGGCGCGGTGGGTAAACTGTTGTCGAAACTGCCGGGTATCAGCAAAATCGGTCGCATCGCCTGCCGCTTCGGCGCGATGCTGACCGCCATCGCGGCGGGAGGAATTATCGCCCGCCCGGTGGATATCGTCAGCGGGCAGAAGTTTCTCAGCGGCGACGACGAGCTGGATTTCGTCCTGCCGTCGCGTCTGCCGGTGCGCTGGCAGCGTTACTGGCGCAGCGGTAACCCCGGCGACAGCGTGCTCGGTCGCGGCTGGAGCCTCTTCTGGGAGAGCCGTCTGGAGCGTTACCAGGAGGGGCTGGTATGGCGGGCTCCGACCGGGGATTACGTCTCCTTTCCGCAGGTGCCAAAGGGTTACCGGACCTACTGCGAAGCCGAAAAGCGCTGGCTTGAGCACCATCAGGACGACACCTGGTCGGTGTATGACATCAGCGGCGAGCGCTGGCACTACGCCCCGCTTGATAGCGATAAACCCTCCCTGCTGCAGCGCATCTCTGAACCCTGCGGCACCGATATCCTCCTGGAGTGGAACGATAACCTCACCCTGCATGCCCTGACGGACAGCGCCGGGCAGCGCGTGGTCTGCCGCTATGAGGGCAACCGCCTTGCCGGCGCCTGGCTGGAGGATGAGATTTGCCTGGTCAGTTACGCTTATGACGAACAGGGCCAGCTGGTCTCAGTGACCGGCCGGGGCGGTAACGCGCGCAGGCGTTTTCGCTGGCAGGATGGCCTGATGTGCGCCCACGAGGATGCAAAGGGCCTGATAAGCGAATACCGCTGGCAGGAGATTGCCGGTCTGCCGCGCGTGACGGCTTTCCGCCACAGCGGCGGTGAGCAGTTAACTTTTGAGTATGATTTTGACAACGGCACCCGCCGGGCCATCCGTGACGACGGGGCACAGGCGCACTGGCTGACTGATGACGATGACAACGTCGCCGCCTTCACCGACTTCGATGGCCGCAAGACAGCCTTTATTTACCGCGACGGCGAACTGTGTGATGTCATCCTGCCGGGCGGTGCCCTGCGCCAGAGCCGGTGGGACAGGTACGGGCGCATGGTCCGGGAGACGGACCCGGCCGGGCGGCGGACGGAATATTACTGGTACCGGCTAACAAACCGTATCACGCGCACAGTCTACCCGGACGGCACGACAGAGCAGAGCCTGTATGACCTGCAGGGACGACTGATTTCGGAAACCGACGCCGCAGGCAACCGGACCACTTACCACTACCCGGATGATGAAGAACCTTTACCGGACAGCATCACCGATGCGACAGGCGGAGTGGTGCGGCTGGCATGGAGCCGTCAGGGACTGCTGACAGGCCGCACCGACTGCTCCGGTAGCGTCACGCGTTTCAGCTATGACAGATTCGGGCAGCTCATCAGCAGCGAGGACGCCGAAAGGAATATCACCCGCCGCGAATGGAACAGCGCGGGCCAACTTTCTGCTGTTATCC
Organism: Kosakonia sp. SMBL-WEM22; assembly: GCF_014490785.1. Taxonomy (NCBI): domain Bacteria; kingdom Pseudomonadati; phylum Pseudomonadota; class Gammaproteobacteria; order Enterobacterales; family Enterobacteriaceae; genus Kosakonia; species Kosakonia sp. SMBL-WEM22. Next base: position 465,028 of record NZ_CP051488.1, read on the forward strand.
GCCCGGACGGCAGCCGCGAAACCTTACACTGGAACGCACGCGGTCAGCTTGCCGCCTGGCGCGACCCGCTGGAGAGCGAGGTGCGCTGGGACTATAGCCCGCTCGGCCTGCCGGTGAGCGTCACCGACCGCATCGGGCGCACCCGACGCTGGCATTACGACCCGCGCGGCAACCTGCTCAGACTCGAAAACGGCAACGGCGGAGAATACCGCTTTACATACGACGCCGCAGGCCGTCCGCTCAGCGAAACCCGCCCGGACGACACGTCGCGCCAGATGATGTGGGACAGCCGTGGATTCCTCAGCGAACTGCATGAAAACGGCAGGCCTGCCGTCGATGGCGGCATCGCCCGGCGTATACGAACCTTCAGTTATGATGAAAGTGGTCTGCTGACCGGACGCGCTACCCGCCATGCGGAGTACCGCTATGACCACGACCCGAACGGTCAGGTCACCCGTATCCGGCGCACCCCGACTGCCGAAGGTATTGCCCTGGGCATTGAATCCGATGACATCGCCTTCACCCGCGATGCGGCAGGTCGCCTGGTAAGCGAGTCGGGTGTTAACGGCGAACTCAGCTATGCATGGGATGCGCTGAACAATCTGACGAATCTGACCCTCCCCGGCGGGCAGCAGCTCTCCTGGCTGCACTACGGCTCCGGTCACGTCAGCGCCATCCGCTTCGGGTCGCAGCTGATCACTGAATTCACCCGCGACCGTCTGCACCGGGAAGTGACCCGCACCCAGGGCGCACGCGAACAGTCCCGAAGCTATGACAGCCTCGGCAGACGTACCGCGCAACGCAGCGCACTTATCACGGAGGTGGCCCTGCCGGAGCAGGCGATACAGGAACGCCTGTACCGTTACACCGGTCGTGGCGAGCTGGCAGGCGTCAGCGACACCCTGCGCGGCGAAGTGAATTACGGTTACGATGCTGAAGGCCGCCTGCTGAAGCATTATGAGTCCCGCCAGGGCAACAGCAGTGCGCTCTTTACGTATGATGCCGCCGATAACCTGGCTGCGAACGATGAGCCGGTCACAGACAACCGCCTGCAGCACTGGCAGAGCCTGTTTATGCAGTACGATGCGTGGGGCAACCTGACCCGCAGGCGCAGCGGGCTGTATGAGCAGCACTATACCTATGATGCCGAAAACCGTCTTCTTTCTGCCCGCGGAACGGGGCCGCAGGGACGCTTTGAAGCGCACTACCATTATGACGCGCTCGGCAGGCGCATCCGCAAGACGGTCACCACCAGCCACGGCACCAGTGATACCCGCTTCCTCTGGCAGGGATGGCACCTGTTGCAGGAGCAAACCCCGAACGGAACGTGCTGCTCTTACGTCTATGATCCTGCGGAAACCTGGAGCCCACTGGCGCGCATTGACCATCAGCAGGAAGAAACACGGGGCGCTGTACTGTGGTTCAGCACCGACCTGAACGGTGCGCCGCTTGAACTGACGGATGCGGCAGGGAAGCTAAGCTGGAGCGGGCAGTACGGTAGCTTCGGTGTGGTAAGACGTCAGACAGAAGGCTTTTACCGCATGTCGTCACAGCCGTCTCTTTCACATCAGCCGCTTCGCTATGCAGGGCAGTATGCGGACGCGGAAACAGGACTGCATTACAACCTGTTCCGGTATTATGACCCGCATACAGGCCGATTCATTGTGCAGGACCCGATAGGGCTAGCTGGCGGCTGGAACCTGTATCAGTATGCCCCCAATCCCCTCACCTGTATCGATCCTCTGGGGCTCGCTTATGATCCCATAGCAGAACTGGAAGGTCGCGGCTACACGGGAGTGGTTAAGACACCGGCAGGCGGGCTTGATTATTCAGGCAGTAACGCTCTGTATAACCTCAGGGAAGGTGTTAATCCCATTGTGCCTATTGAATATACTGGTGATTATCTGAAAGACTTTGAGGTGGCTAACTACAAAGCAGGCCTTAACCAGAAAACAACACCCAGTGGCTACACTTGGCATCATCTTGACGATTATAATCCTGAGACTAACACCGGCACTATGCAGCTTGTTAAAAGAAACGCACATCAAGGTATCAGTCACGTTGGCGGAGCTAGCCAGTACAAGGCCGCTACAGGCAGGGCTTATACTTTCCCGGCCCGGAAAAGGGTACATAAAACTGCAGGAGAAAATTGCTGATGTATCTTTCAGATTCAGAACAGAAGCTTACAAGAGAGGAAATGGCGTCCTTCAATGCGCTTTTTGACAATCTACTTCCCCCATCATTTCAGGATTTTTATCTGGAAAACAATGGTGGGTACCCTCTCAATAATGAAGACGGTAATTTTTTTATGCTTGGAGGATTCAACCCCATTAAGTACGGCGAACTACCTATAGAGCAGCTTTATAACGATCTAACGAAATGTTTTGGTGAATTAAGAAAAATGGTGCCCTTTGCTCATGATGAGGGGGGGAACTGTTTCCTGTTGTCACTGAAAGAGGGGGATTCTTTCGGTGAGGTTTTCGTTTTTCTTATGGATGAAAAGGAGCTTGTCACTGTTGCTGATTCATTCGACGAATTTATTGAAGAATTATTTAGCTGAAAATACCCGCCCGCTAGTACAGTTGTGGCGGGCGACAGTTTCATTACAGGGTACGCGGATATCTGTTCCCTGTTGGTTTAGTTCAGTGTTATGTAGGGTATGACCTAATAACGTCGTGAATTTATGGCGCCCTGGACAATGTTAATATGACTTCCTGCATTAACTTATACCGCTACTGACCGGATTTCTGAGCCCTGTAGGTGCCCCATATGCGCTTTACCTGGTTCACACAGCATCCCGCAAGAGTCGCTGCGCGCGCAATTTACATACCGGCCTCGCCAAACGCAATGATGCGTTCGTACGTTTTGGCTTCCGGCCTGCGCCCTTTGTACTTACCTGAGGCCTTTGTCAGCTCCATGCCTTGCCGTTGCCTTTCACGAAGGGTTTCTTAGCCGTCCCACGCTGCCTGCAGGGCTACTTAAAGCAGCATCTCCTGAACGGACTCAAACAAGATTCTGGGCATGCCGCCCTAGCTGACGACCAGCTCAGACAGATCCACGATGCCGGAGATGGTCAGCTTTGCCCCTTTAGCCTTTATTGGTTTAATCAGCTGCTCTGCCTCTGTAAGGGGAAGACGGCTGATGCGGTCAATTTTCTCAGCGTCAACCGGCTACTCTGATTCAGGCATCAGCAACTGACCTGCTCCCCATCAAGTAACATATCACAATGTTATTAACGTCTGCTTCTGGCACTAAGCGGACATACAGTCGTGGCAAGGACCGCTACGAGCGAGAAGCGGACATTCGTAATTGTTTTAGAATGGGATTATGGTATTATAAATAGATGGGAGTAGGTCGAAATTTATTAATAGCACACTAGCTGACCATTTCTGGTCCAATCTTTCATTATTGACGCATGGAAATTTATACTTTATGCCAGCTCTACTAGAAGCATATTTATAATTTTTATGATGCTTTTATTGCTCAGTAGTAATTAATGCCATCTAAAATCTTCACAACCTCCTATTTTTTAGCTAACTATGGCTTGGTAATTCAGCCATAGTTATAAGCTAATATTCATAATATCAAACGGTATCAAAAAGTCTTTTTACCCCAGCAAGGAGAGTGTTTACTCTTTCAACATTACAGCCCGGGTATTTTAGTTGTCGAACCAAGTAACCGTAAGCTACAGCCGCGCGCTCACGTTTTCCGACAGATACAGTTTCCGCCCATACTCTGCAATTATTGAAGAAATCAGGTGAAGGGCATTGTTCATCAACGAAATCAGGCTGGCCCCAATTGAGGGCTGTATTAGAATTAGGCCAGTCATTATCTTTTAAAGGACCTTCGGGGTGGAAAAAAGTACTAAGCTCGAATGTTATTGGATCTGTACTTAATGCTCGCTCTCCCACGTCTCCATAGTCAATTAAAACTGGTTTTTCGTCCGGTGAAACCAGTACATTGAGACCATGTAAATCCCCATGAACACACCCCCACTTTACTTGAATAAAGTTAGTTTCAAACCTCTCTATCCAATCATGTTCAATTAAACCTGATATCGCCTGGAAGTCATTATCTTTAATGAATGTTTCTCTGATTTCTTTTACAGTTGTTCGGCGTTGTGGTGCAGAGTTAGTCCAGCGCTCCAGTATGCTTTTCAACCTTTCAATGATAACGGTGGAACTCCGATTTATGAATGAAAAGCCGTTTAGTTCAGAAGCTGTCGCTAAGCTATAGAAAACCCCTGATGTTTTTTTAGCCCCATGGGCTAAAACAGCAACCTTTCTTGGTGTTGCAAAGGATTCTAGCCTTGATATAAATCTATCGTGTCTTTCGACTTCATCGTTTATATTAGATGGGAGGCCTATTTTAGCGATTGAATTATGAATTCTCTTCCCAGAACCATCATCTACTCCAATTTTATAAACTGACGCGTCTGATAGACCTCCACCAATTCTTTCCACATTGCAATATACACCACCAACTAATGCTGTAAATATTTTAATTAGTCTTGTGGTGGAAATCTTTAACTCACACGATGGATTGAGCTCAACTTCGCTTACCGAGTCGAAAGCTTCGAAATAATGCCTTATTTTTTCATCAAGAGAGTTTAGTCTATGTTTTGGATGAAATCCTATTAAAGGAAGCGCTTTCCCGTGTCCCCACACATCGACTTGATGGCTAAGTTCCATCATTTCTGGAAGAAACGATTCGGCGGATGAACCTGTAAGCATGAAAACTGGCGTCCCAGGAGCATGAGAGATAGCTACATCCAATAAATTTCGACCATGTTGAGGGTCGCTATCCATTTTTCCTTTAACAGTTGGAATTCTTAAATCCAAAAATATCATATCAAAAAATTCAGACTCAATTAACAATGAAGCATCTTCATAGCTCTCTGCAACAGTATATAATGGTTCACGACATAATGAGTCAACTCGGAATTTTATTTCTTCTGCAAAACTAGCATCATCTTCAACAATAAGTATATTCATGATTTAAAGCTCCATCTTAATTCAAAAACAGCTCCTTCTGACTCAGAATTTCGGAGCTCGACTTTGCCATGCAAGGTTTCAATTGCCTGACTTACTATTCCCAAACCAAAGCCTAAGTGTCCAGACTTACTTGTTTCACCTAGAGTGAATGAATGCGCTGAATTAATAGGTAGCCCAGGTCCATTGTCAATCACACTAATCCACGTATCTCGGTCTGTTTGCCCCCAACTAATTATAACTGAAGCTCTTCTATCTTCATTTGAAAGAGATATTGCAGCCTCAATGGCATTTTTTATGCCATTACAAAGGGCTAGTCTTAACAACCCTCTATCGCAGAATATAACTAATGGAGTTCGGCCAACAAATGACACATCAATGTCCTTATCAGTCCTCTCCAATTCAACAATATCTTTTATTAACGTAGGTAGATCCATATCAATAGGTTGGGGAACAGATGTTGCCTTCTTCAGTTCTTCAATTCCATCAAAAGTATCCTGAAGATGTTCAATACGTGTTCTTGTGCGTGATACAGCATAGTTGGGTAATTCATTAGAAATTGCGCTAGCCAAAAGCCCTAGTTTAGAGCCTATCTCATGTAATAACAGCCCGGCAACCCATTCAATCGCTTCTGCTCGCAATTTTTTTCTCACTTCATGTGGTATAATATCGGGTTCAGTGTCCTCAATAGAATTATTGGAGTGTAGGTTTCGAATCAAGCGCTCTATTCCTCTGATTAGGTAAGTATCAGATTCTGATGCTTTGATCCTTAATAAATCTTGAATGTCTGTTTCAAGTGCTAAACGCTCAAGCTCTCGAATTGCCTTAAATTTTTCATGGGAATTTTCACTTGTTAGGGCAATCAAGGCTTCCTCGCGAGTCATTATTTAATCCGCTCCCCATAAAATTTAGCTCGCTGGCTAAAGGCTTTAGCCCCCCCTTCCATTACAGTGCTTATTGCGTTTACTACATTAATCTCATCCAATGGACCAGAGCATAAGCGGAATCCCCTTCGCCCATCGGAACCTAAGTGAAGGACCAGATCTGCATCCCCAAGCACTGGAATATTTGGATTGTGGGTTGAGAATATAATTTGTCCTTGGTCGCCCCTTGAAAGAATTACTTTAATTAGAGTTTCTGCTATAAATGCATTGTCAATATGATCTTCAGGCTGATCTACTATCAACATTCGATTCATGTGAGAAAGTATGAGCGGTAACACAACTGTACATCGTTGACCAGTAGAAAGTTCAGCAATATCTTTGTAGTCAGTCCCATCTAGCAACTGTAAAGAAATATCATCATCTATGTTAATAGTACAGATATCACCAAGCTCACAGTTTTTTAAGTGAGAAAGAATACGGGATGCTCTATCAGTATTGATATTTGCAGCATATTTGATAAGTTCGACATCAAATTTATCGACAGCTTCTAGCAATGCACGAGGACTGATGTTCTTGGCTATCGATTCTGCTACATCAGCATAACGTATTCCGCTTCCTCTCAAAATTTCGGAAATAGCAGATGAAAAAGTCTTATATTGTCCGTTTCGGTATACCGAAACTTTTATGTTAGGATATACTATCTTATTTAACTGTTCTGCAGCTGCTAGGCGAGCGGAGAATCTTTCGGCACGAATTTTATCAATTTTATCAAGTGATTCAGCTCTCATATCTATTAACTGGTTAAGAGAGTTTTTCATGGTGGTTAGGAATGAGCTAACAGACTCCAGTTTAGCAATATTCTCTCTTAGTTCTTGCCCTCTTCTGAGGATGCTTCCTGAACCTGACTGAATACTTTCTATTTCCTGCCTTAATTGACGAGCCTGATCCTCCATTGTTATTTTGCTTGAACTGAAGCTATTGAATGCTGACTCCAACTCCGAGTATACTTTTAAAACTTCATTAAGTTCATTTGTTAAATTGGTTTTGATATTTTCAATCTTGCCTATCACTGGACTTAATAATAGTTTTGTACTTCCGTCAAAGTTGGATGAGTCTAAAGGTGCACTATCAATTCCTTTTTTAACTTCATGACTCCAGGCAGCCACGCTATTCTTAATTCTAGAAACCTGCTCAAGAATTCCACTTGTGCTAGATATACTTATAGTTTGCTTTGAAAGTGAATCTGTTTTTTGTTTTAGTAAATCTGAGGTTTTAGAAACATTCTCTTCGGCTTGAATTACAGATCTCAACTCATCTTTCAATGCAGGGAGGGAATTTTGAGTTTGTTCGAGTTCATCAATTTCTCGCCTGCTTGCTTCGATCTGTAGTGTTAGGTTTCTACATTCAGCAATTAACTCTCGCTCTTGCAACTCTGTATCGGAATTAAATTTAACGAAGCCGTCAATTAATTTCAATCGTCCCGACGCTTCAAGTCCAACAGTTTCAATTTCTGTTTGAGAAAAAATAACTGGTTTTGTAAAAAGAGTTGTAGCCCTAGGGATGGGATCGCTAGCGGTCCGACTCACTAGAATAGTATCGTCACCATCTACAAGAGTAACTGTGACTTGCCCTGAACCCAATACTGAAAGTGCGTGATCTCTACTACGTCTTGTAGTCTCGATTGTTGTGCTGGTTGCATCTAAACAGAATCTTATAATCTCAATTAGTGAAGTTTTTCCAGTTCCCCTTGCTCCAATTATGGCATTAAGACCTGATGTGAATTGGACATCAAGACCATCCAGAAAACCCTCTTCAATCTGCACGCGCTGTATGTACATACTTTAACCAACCCTTAGCTTTTTGCAATACGTTACGTTTTACCATTTGTAGATTAATTAAACTAGATAAGCCTTTATTTGATAGGAGGCAAGGGCATTGCTCGATTGTGAAGTTACTAGTTGGCTTGATGCTAATTTTCCTACTGACAAAAGCTAAAGCTTGGTTCGATTGTTTTGCACGATACGGCCCTTCTCCGTATCCACAATCTCTGTTTCACTGTGATTAATTGTAACTAATTCAACAATGTCTGCTTCTGGCACAGGGCTGCTGTTGCAGCCCTGACAACCTTAGACTTCAATCGATTCAGATATCTCTAACGCATCATCGACTTCGATGCCCAGATAACGGACTGTGCTTTCCAGTTTCTTATGGCCCAACAGAAGTTGGATCACCCGGAGATTCTTGGTTTTCTTGTATATCAAGTAAGGTTTTGTTCTTCTCATGGAATGTGTGCTGTAAAGCGAAGCTTCGAGACCAAGCTTTTCTACCCACCCATGAAAAATTCGGCTGTATTGTCGGGTTGATATGTGCCGGTTAGTTCCGATCCGAGACCGAAACAAGAAGTCTTTGCTGTGCAAATTGCCAAGCTTTATCAATGCAGCAACAGCTTCTCTTGTCCCTTTGGTTATCTCAAATTGCACAGGGCTACCGGTTTTCTGTTGCAGCACCGTAGCTCTGCTTGAAACCGAGCTACCATATGCAACATCAGATACTTTGAGGCTCACCAGATCGCAGCCTCGTAGCTTACTGTCTAAGGCCATATTGAACAGAGCTAAATCACGCGTTTTACCTTCCAGTTCAAGCCGGATTCGAATCCCCCAGATATGAGATATCTGAAGTGGTCTTTTTTGGCCTATGATACGGTCTTTATTCCACGGTGACGTGTTCATACTCAAATCTCCTGCAATGTGGGAGATTTGAGTATGGTTGTACCTTATGAGCGAGATGCGGACGTGATGCTTAGAACAGAAATGACATTTCGGTTACCGAACAGACACAAAGGGCGCTGTTAACTAGGGAAGTTTCTGGTTTTTCCAATAAACCAATATGTTCTTGCAATAATAAAATTACTAGTAAATACTAGAATTACTCAGTAATTTCTCGCTTTGGAGTAGATGATTATGGCAAAAGGTACTAAACCACGCAGCACTCTCCCAGCCAAACCGCTGCCAGCACCACCAGTGATCAAGGTTGAAAATTTGATGGCGAATCTCAATCTCGGGACCGGCGAACTGAGAGATTACACTATTACTCAAAAACCAGGTCATACCACTATTACTGCTACAACGACAGACGGACAGCACGTTCGTGTTGAAAAATATAATGGCAATAATGGGTTCTCCGAAGGCTCAATGTCAGTATTTGTGCCTGGGAGTATAGAAGAACGCCGGGATGAAGCCCGACGACTTAGAGATACGGGTCTCTCGCAAACGGCGATAGCTGACAGACTAGGTGTCTCTCAGAAAACAATCAGCAATGACCTGACAAAATAAAGTCAAAGCTTTGCGGTTCTGGCCGCCCCATTGGGGCGGTTTTTTTGTTTTTGTAGCATATTTGGCAGCGTGTAAATAATGCTGGACGGGCGTAACGCACAGCAACCATGCCCTAAATGACGGCTTTTGGAGTGCTTTCCTATCCACAATGGTAAAAAATAACTTTTATTGGGGCAGTTGGGGATGATTGATGTCCTCTCTTGGCACAGAGAGGACAGCTAACGGTCGAAGGTCCGTTGTGAGCGAAAAGCGGAAGTTCGCAGTTGATCTCGCAGTCTAAAAGTCGCATTACTAACACTGCTGCGTGTTAATCAACGGGGAGCTGGTCACCTGACCGGGTGTCAGATGACGCTAGCTAGAAGTATTGCGTTACTTTAATAATCTAATTACTTAAAATGATTATTTTTATTCACTCTTATCGCACATCAAATTGTTATAAATAGACAATTATATTAAATATGTGAAAACCCACCTTCTATATACCATCTCTCGTTAATTAACTTGCTAAATAACGCATACTCCCAAGAGTCAGGGCGACGACTAACCATACTTTGTTGATCAATAAGCTCCTCATAAACCGAATCCCAATCATTTATTTCCAGAAGCGGCTGGAAGTTATTTTTCAAGTCCTCTAATCTGACTATGGCATTTGAAGAATAAAGCTCATCTAATTTTAAGCGACTGAAATGGCTTTTAAGTTTTTCGTTTGCACCGTTTCCTAAGTGACGATTATCTTTACATACGTAAGTCAACTCAATAGGGTTCAAGTTTGTGAATCTAACTTCAAACCATTGTTCTTGTGAAAAGTCATCATAATAAGGATGAATGAATTGTTTATTTAGTTGGTTTGGCATTGTATGTTTTTTTGCTTCGTTACATCTGGAGCAGATAGGCACAAGGTTTTTTGGGAAAACAGAATAAAGAAAATAAGTTGATTTAGGCATATGATGGTCCAGGGCTGTTACTATGCTTTCCGAACACATAGGACACTTTTTTCTTGGTGCCGAAGCCAGAATTCTATCATAGTCATCTCGGCAGCTGCCTGTTTTTCCAACAAGTTGTTTGGTATAGAGTGCTTTCATGTAATCAGCATCTAGATTTCCATTTGCCTGTGAGCGTGGGATCGTATAGCCCGTACTGGCAGTCATCAAACGATCATAGTCATGATAAATCTGTGTGAAATATGGAATTGCGTCCATCAATTCCTGTGCTAATAAAACATCAGTGTAAGCTAAAGCACAGTTTCTAATTATGTTTATATCATTAATTGTTGGTTTGCTTATATTAATCATAGCTATCCCTTTTTTTCTTATTTATCAGGGACCGGGCTAAGGCTCGTGCTTCTGCACCTAACCTATTACTAAAGTAATTGTTTACTTCATCAAATGTAGAGAAGGTTTTACTGGCATCCGCTATCATTTTATAAAAACCAGTATTCACAACTTCATGGCTGAATACTTCACGTGTCAAAGTCCCGACATTTTCCCCAAACGTCTCAATTTGCGGCCGGTCAGCACTGACGTACTTACCTGTCCTGTTTAATATCCATACACAGTCAGAGCGAACCTCCTGAAGAACTACCGGAGAGTGCGTAGCGACAATCGCTACGCCGTTTCTTTCACTCATAAGATGTGATACAGCTCGGATATAAGCAGAAATCAATGGAGGGTGCAGGTGAGCCTCTGGTTCGTCAATGAGAGTTAAGGATCTGTCTTCTGTTACCTCAACTAATTTAGTGATACTAAGTAGAGTAACCAGATGACCTGAGCTCAACTTGTTTAAAAACGTTTTTACAATCTCTCTCCAGTCCTTGGGATAGTCTTTATCCTCGAATTGCGCGAGTTTCGATACACCTGCTTCAGAAAAAAGAGGGTCATTCTCTAAAATATTTAGACATTCCTCCCATCTTTTCCTTCGTACTCCTACTAAACATTCCTGCATACTACTGCAAAATTCTACATACAGTTCATCTGAACTTTTCGGTCTTAGTTTTTGTTCTTTATCATTCCCTCTCAGGTCTAGTACCATCAAGCCTATATACTGATATTTAACGCCAGAGGGTAGTATATTCTGCCCTACAGGACCAAATCTATCAAACGGACTATATGAACATAAGTTGAGAGAGTTAAAATAGGTACTGTTATCTCCCCACTCGATACCTTCCTTTACTTGAAGTGAGCCAACAGAGTTTTCATTGTCTGTGTTAAGTTTTATCACACCTTTAATAAATCCTGAAAATAAGGTGGTTTTCCCTACTCCGTTTCTGCCAATTACAGCCTGGATATTGCTCGGTGGAATGTCCTTATTATTGACGCTAAACTCCAATCTTATTTCCTTCTCATTGGCATCTCTGTTTGGGAAAAGATATGAGAAGTTAAAAGGCTTATTGTGATCTTCTTCATAAGCTATTGCGTGCAAGGATTCTTTAATATTCCTTTCACTGACATCCCTTAAAAGAGACTGGTTCATGGCAGGATGCGATTTGTAATTTTCATAAATTTCCAAATCATAAGCACAATCCCTAATGCCCCTTAATATTTCAATTCTTATATTTCTTGAGATCTGATTGAGAGTTTCATAAAAGTTCTCGCTCTGCCCTAGAGAGAAAAAGCTCTCATCTAATGAAGTGAATTCCTCAGGTAAATTAGGTGTGTTAAAAGGCTGTCCCTTTTCATCCGCTGAAAGTGCAGATGACTCCTTCATACCTTTGCTAGCTATTTTTGTGTAACCAATTTTGTATAATTCACCCGTATCATCACTATAAAACATAGTAAAAAGAGTTTCCCAGTAAAACCAGTCATTCCAGTTATCTTTAACTAGGTAAACCATGTTTTTTTCTGACTTATCTGGTGTGTTTTTTACTTTTCTAAATTTCATACCCCCCCCCGCAGTAATGAGATGTATTTCGGAGCTGTTATTTAATAGTGTCACATATTTACAAGTTCAATCAAATAGATTAAAACTAATGAATTAGATTGTTAGGGGCCGCGAGATAGCTTTCTGACCTTATACAGGCCAGCAAGCTCGTCCTCATCAAACCTCGTCGAAAGTATCAAGCTTGCAGAAGCTCACCAAGATATTATCATTTTTTCTCTTGAAATCTTCGCTTACGGCAGCTTGTGACTCAGCAAACAGAAGTACAAAGTGATCATCACCCCATCGCTTAAGCCGGCCAAAAGTAAGCCCTCCGTCAAAGCTAAGCTCGGTTTCATCTGAGAGCCCTGACAGCTCATTTCGCAAATCACCCACAGTAAATTTCATGCCCATTTTTATTGCTCACTTTAGTTAAGTTAAGAGTTTATTGTAACGGCATATATAAAATATGCATTCCACTATCAATTGTGACCTGCTCCTTTGTGATTAAAACATAATGTTGCGAGGAACAACGTCCGCTTCTGGCACACAGCGGACGGTGACTGAGTATTCACCTATTTATAACTTGCTAACTAGAGCATCCCTCCGAGAACTAACACAAAAAAGTTAGCAATTGAATTAATATCTAAATCATGCACTTAAGCGCTACTAACTGTTAGTGGCATTCAGATACAATGATGGCTGCATAATAGCCCGTTCAGCAGCTGCGAAGTCACTTGGATTAAAAATGGGTGACCGCTGGTTCAAGGTTGGCCGCGAGGCGGAAAGAAGAGGAGTTGTTGCCTTCTCCAGTAATTATAGCCTGTATGCGGACATGTCTGACAGAGTGATGACTATTTTGCAGATGTTAACCCCCCTCGTAGAGATATACAGTATTGATGAAGCTTTTTGCGATCTTAGGGGAGTAAGCAATCTTGTATCACTTGATGCCTTTGGTCATCAGATACGTGATCAGATCAGGCTCAGGACTCACCTGACTGTTGGGGTAGGGATAGGTCCGACTAAAACGCTGGCGAAACTGGCGCAATATGCAAGTAAACGCTGGCCAGCTACGCGAGGAGTAGTGGACCTCAGCAATATAGGGCGACAGCGAAAGTTGATGGCTTTGGTGCCAGTAGAAGAGGTATGGGGAATTGGGCGAAGGCTCGGTAAAAAATTGCAGTTGATGGGGATTAACAATGCACTCCAGCTGTCTGAGCTTTCTCCTTCATTTATACGTAAGCAATTTTCTGTGGTTGTTGAACGAACAGTAAGAGAGCTCAACGGCACGCCCTGCTTGGCCCTTGAAGAGTTCACAGCACCCAAGGAGCAAATCATATGCTCCCGCTCTTTTGGAGAAAAACCTACAGATAAAGTCAGCATTCATCAGGCCGTCTGCGCTCATGCCGAACGTGCAGCTGAAAAGCTACGTGCTGAGCACCAGTTCTGCAAACGGGTAGCGGTTTTCATCAGTACCAGTCCCTTTGCAGAGAATGAGTCGTTCTATAAAAATCAGGCTGTAACGGAGCTTGCTGTTCCGGCCCGGGATTCCCGGGATATCATCAAGGCGGCTGTAAGAGCTCTTGATACAATATTCATCCCGGGGCATCGTTATCAACGCGCAGGTGTAATTCTCACCGATTTTCGCAGCGCGGCAGTATCACAACTTACCCTGTTCGATGACCTTCAGCCTCATCGTAATAGCGATGAATTAATGACACTCATAGACAGCATTAACAACTCTGGTAAGGGTTCAGTCTGGTTTGCAGGGCAGGGGGTTAAAAGTGATTCCATAGGCTGGAAGATGCGAAGAGAAAGACTTTCGCCAGCTTTTACAACCAGATTGGATGATATTGTCAGAGTAAGGTAATCTCCTTTTTGAAATTTTCTCGAAACCGAACCATTGACATTATAAACTCTATACGGCAGGGTTTACCGTTTGTTACATGTAGAATAAGGCAAGCGTACTTTTTCTTTGTCCGCTTTTTTAGTAAATGTGTTTGGAGGATTTGGAACGTGAGGAGTTTTACCGCCATTTTAATAATTCCTGCTCTTGTTACAGCCTGTAGCATGTAGGAAATAGCAGATACAAATAAGAAAATAAGTGATAGTGCTTCAGGTATAATGAGCTCTTTGAGGGGAAACCCTAACCCATCAGCTGATGTCACGACACCTATGCATTTACCTCAGTCATTAAAAAAAGAATCCAAGTCTAAGAGTTATACTGTAGCTGTCGATGTAGATACTGCTGCTGCCAGAATCAAAAGACATTACAAGTTCATATCAAGCCAGGAGCTGGATAGTTTGAGGAATAGCTCTAATGACGGGGCATGGAAAGCGGCCGCTGAAGATGATGCACATCCAGTTTGGGAGGCAATGCCTGGTAGCTATTATAAAATGGGCTCTGACTGGAATGATAACGATCATTTAGATGTGGAAATTGAAAAAAACGGGAGTGGGAGTAAACTTCTTATAACATATTCATCGGCATCTTCAGAAAGGCTATCGGGATCTGGCGTACAGAAATTAATGAAGGAAATTCATTCCGTGGCTATTGGTGAGTGATATTTTATCGGGAAATGGTAGTTATCATTATGTGTTAATGATAACTACCATTTTTTTATTTTAATTCAATGTAGAGGCCAAGCGCGATACAAAAAGCATGCAATAAAATTGGTAAAAGAAGCCCTCTGCTTTGATATCTTGCTCCACAGAAAATTAATGAAAGTGCAAACATTTGGATTTTGGTAGGGAATGAGTACTGTGTGTGTATAACTGCAAACAAAACAGAAACAGTCAATCCGCCGATAATATAGCCCGCCTTTTCACCAAAAGCGTTTAAAAAAGAACTCAGAATAATTCCTCTGAAAACCAGTTCCTCCAGGAGTGGGAAAATAAAAATAGTGGCTGCGATTTTTACAGCTGCCATTTCGTGTGACAGACCTTTAGTAAAATCTGTAACGAAGGGTTCTTTCGGCGTAAGGTAGTATGAAGCAGCGTAAGAAATAATTATGAGGGCAAGAAAAACAAATGACTGCTTACTGAGTTTTCCCCAGCTTAATCCTTGATAATTCGAGGTGCTATTCAATAAATGAGCTATGGATAAAAATATTAAAATCATGATTAGAGGTTTAACTATCTGCAAATGTAGTATTGAGAAGTTAAGTCTGCTCATTAAAAATATATTTAAATCAATAGAGGTTAAGAGTAAATAAAAAAAGAGAAAGTTAGATAATCCGAAAATCAGGATCAGAAGTCGCTGCTTTGAAATATCCATATCAACCACTTTTAACGGAGAAAACTACATGGTAATCACCAAAAAAAACGGTGTCTACATCCATTTGACGTCGTTTTTTCCTGTTGGTACTATCAAATTGTTGTACTGTCGCACTGGCGACCACCAATGCTCTTGTAGCCTGTGATGAGCGCCTTCGGGTGGCTACAGTCGCACCTAAGCTGCGACCACCAATGTTCCGGCAGTCTGTGAGGAACGCCTTCGGGTGACTGCAAAATAAAACTCTCCTGGCCTGAAAGAGAGTACATGAAAAATGTGGCAAATCTGCTCACCTTTGAAAGCAGATATCGTCTATGCAAGCGCACTATGACGCGGCGATGAAGGTTTACTGCGTAGCAAATCTGCCAGTTTCAATTCACTTCCGTTCTGTGAACGGTATCAGTTCAACGTCTTCTCTTTTGCGGTGATACGCCCTGAGTTTCGTACGACTTTTGCACCGACGTATAAGGCCATTTGGTACATTTGGCCGCTTACGGTGTTGCATTAGGAGCACGAAACTGCGCGGCGTCACTTGTGAAGTGGCGGAGACACTACCAAGTGACGCGCGCAGCGCATAACGTCTCAACCCACGTACGACGTGGTTTTCAACGTTTTACTACCATCTGACCAACATGTAGCCCGTGTCAGTACGGTTTTAAAATCACTTTCACATCAACGTAAGCACGACGGGAGGCCGTCTGAACGTTCAATTATCAGTAAGGAGGAAATCGACTCGGTATCGATGGCGACACTACGAGCAGTAGTGTTGGAGGCAGCTTGACGTAAGTCAGCTCTGCATAAGCAGCAAACAGATCAGAGATCTGGGGTGCCTCGCAAGAACTCAACAATTCGCCGCCCCGATGCACAGATACCAGTCGAGACGCAGGAAGCGCAAAAGCAACCGTGTCGTCGGGGAATGAATTGCTGGTCTACAGATCCGTCTGCTTCTTTACAAGCAGAGGAACGTGTATGCCTTTGGAGAGAGTGAAATGTCCAGATTCAGTAAACAGCTGTGCAAGCAACTCGTCACGCTGGCTCGCCAGGGGCGGGGAAGTTATAAAACGGTAGCTGACCGTTCAAGAATTGCAGAACGTTTTTCTGAACGACTGTCTGAACTGAATATTCAGATCAGGGACGTAAAACATATTAAAGCTTCCCATATTGAAAAGTATATAGAGAGCAGAAAGGCAGACAATTTATCTCTAAGGACGTTACAGAATGAGATGTCGGCTATCCGTTCAGTTTTATTATCGGCTGGAAGAAATAAACTGGCCGATCCCGGTCACCTTAACCTGAGTAATCAGGCGCTCGGGATTTCTGGTGCTAACCGGGATGGAACTAAACTTCCTATTACACATGAAAAACTTAATGCGGTGGTCAGTTTTGCCCAAAGAAAAGATGAAGGCGTTGCTCTTGCCGTGCAACTTTCCCGATATCTCGGATTGAGAACAGAAGAAACCGTTCAGTCTGCAAAGTCTCTAAAAACATGGAGGCAGGCACTGATTAATAATCATGAGCGTGTCCGTGTTGTTTTCGGGACTAAAGGCGGACGTCCAAGGGAAACGACAGTTTTTAATCGCGAAAAAGTTTTATCAATTCTTGACAAGGCAATTAGTTATGTCAGTGAACATAACGGAAAACTGATTGATAAACCCTCTCTGCATACCGCTATTGATCGCTACCGTAATATTGTAAGAGAGGCAGGAATGAATGGTAAAAATGCGCCGCACAGTTTACGTTACGCTTACTCCGGCGATGCTGTAAATCACCATATTAAAAATGGAATGAGCCGTGAGGAAGCCGAGGCACTTGTTTCAATGGATCTGGGGCATGGAGATGGAAGAGGACGCTATATAAAACAAGTTTATTTCAGGGGAGATGTGTCCGATTGATTAAGCGATTTAGTTAAATCAAGACGTGATAAACACTGTAGCATACTGAGTGCTACAGTGTTGTTGCTAAAATTATAATTGTAGAAAAAATCATTTGTAGCGTTATTCAAATCCCATGTCATTATCATCATCAAAAAAATTATCAGTTTGACTTACCAAAGTTCCTTTATCTGCATCCAGAATAATGTGACTGTCATCAAACTGAAAATCTGTTATTTCAGCATTTTCTTTTATGCCATCGTGAAAGCCGATATCGATATTTAATCCGAGTGTCTGATGGAAAATAAAATTTGATATTGATTCAAATACAAAAGCATATGCTTTATCTTCTGGATCCCAGGGGGAGCGCTCATAATCTGGATAGTGAAGGTCAGCATTAATAGACACTTTAACAGAAAGTTCATAGCTTGCTGAATCCCTGTTAACATCAGTGAGTTTTGGGGAGGATAAAGCAACGTCTGTAATCTCTAACTCTCCTATCTCAATATCATGATAGTCGGCCCCTTCGGGAATGCACTCCATTTCACTAAGGTATTCTTTTATACGTTCAGTGATGCTGTCACGTAGTTTATCAAAAACACCATCTGCAAAAGAAGCCATGTCCTCTAAGTCTTTATCATTACGAATCAGGAGGTCGACTAATGTCTGGATGCTGTTTAAATGGATAAAACTTTCATTTTTTTCTGAAGCCGATATAAGGTCTTTATCTTCACTAACAATGTAAACTTTATGCGTACGTTTTTCAGCTATCTCATTTACGGCCTCAAGCGTAAAAGCATCCGGAAACTCTTTTTTCTTTCCGGGCTGATCGAACGGAGGTGCATTAGTGAAATACTTCTCGAATACCAAAAGAGGATTGATATTTTTTACGCTTATTTCTTCAACTCCCCCGCATTCAAGAAACTGTTTGAAACTGGCAAGTGCATCGCTGATTACAGCTTCTGCATCTGGTTTTACGAATATCTCTGTTGGTACATGCGCCGGAGTAGTTCTCAGTATTGGGGCATAAGTTTTCTGAAATTTAATAAGTTCTTTTAAGGCTTCCTCAGTGTTTTTACGAATATGTAATTCAATTTCTCTGCGTGTGATATCAGTAACAAGTATGCGCACTTTATCATCTGATGCAAAATTCTCCAGTTTTTCAAGAATGTATAAGCCAAACTGAAAATGCTTTCGTTCATAGGCAGATGTATCGATATAAACAAGGCGGGTAATGAGTTCCATGATCATCTTCCTGAGATGGTTGAGGGATAGTAAAGTATAAATCTCATCCAATACTTGATGTATGATTCAGTACACAAGATTATCTGCAGCTTGACAGATCTGCGTTTTGTTTTGAAAATGAACAGGCTTATACGTTGCTTTTGCAACCACCAATGATTCAGTAGCCTGTGAGAATCGCCTTCGGGTGGCTACAACAAAAGCTCCTGTAACCTGAAAAGGGGCAAAACATTGGTAACTCTGCACACCTTTGAAAGCAGATATCGTCAATTTAAGCGCACTATGACGCGACGATAAAGGTTCCTTCTGTACTAACCAGACAGTCAGAATGTCGTTTTTTCTGACTCCCCGACGGGAAACACTTCCCGTTCGGGCAGGTGTTTCCTTTTTTTATGGAGAAACATCATGTCTGTCATCTCTTCTGCGGTTTTCCCTGAACACCTTCTTACGCAACTTCAGCAGTCTGCTGACGCAGCTGTGCGGAGATTAAAATCTCTCTTTTATCTGCGCCGCAACAGCGGCTGGTATGTCAACGGCTCGGGCAATTATGCCGTTCGTGCGCATATCACCTCCGTCAAAGACCAGGGCGTTAAGGTCTTTCTTACCGTCCGTACCGGGTGCCACCGCGCTGAGTATGTGTTTCACCGTCTGCCAGTTTCCTTTCCTGAGGGAATGACAGGTCGCCGGAACGCATACCGTTATGCCTGCCGTCAGGCACAGCATCTGGCACACCTGCGCTATCGTTTTGTGATATGCACTGAACTGAAAGGCTGAAAATTTCAGACGGCAAATGTTGTGAACCCTGACGGGGATATCTCTCCGTCGGAGGGGATATCCCGTTACTTAACTGAGGATATACCCATGTACGCAGACTTTTACACACTCAAAACACCTCTGGACACGCTCAGCTGGCTTTGCCTGCTTGAGAGCGAACTTCTGAGCATCAGGGCATTTCAGCGTCTCGGCCTTCATACGGACCGGGATGAACCGAATGAACTGACGTATCCGGAAGAAGCCATCATTAGCGCCGGCACAGCCTATGGCTGGTTTGTCTGTTTTCTCAGGGACGGTGATATTCCACCGCTGCCTGCCTCTGCCAGAGAACTTCTCTGCACCCTTGACGGTCTCGGTAAAGAAATTAACCGGCCTTTCTGGGAGCAGGCTGTGGCCCGCGGGCAGGATGAGGCCTGTGGTGACAAAGCTATCGCCGCCCTCGAAATGATGTAATCAGACAGAACACACCCTGACGGGGATTGACTCCCGTCCGGGGGATAAATCCCCCTTTTTTTTCTTTGCGGAGGATTTATCAATGAAAGACCTGTCTTCTTCCCCGTCTTCCATGTCGGTTGTTTATACCATCGAGCACGTCAGCACGGTTCCGTTACATCACTGGCATGCTTTCGTTCTGGCCGTAACAGAAACGTTCTGGCAACTGCCGGTGCGCCTGCGTCCGGGAAATATGTATCTGCCGTCGCTTAACCGCGCCGCCGATCTGTTTCCGGTTGCTAATGTCATGGCGTTCTGTGGTGATTCAGGCGGCAGTTTCTGGCCGGTCAACATGACCATTGAGCGGGAGCGCAACAACAATACGCTGAGTATCCAGGAGCTGGATTTTCAGCATCAGCCCTGCGATTTCTTTGCGCGTGTTGTGATGGTCCTGCTGCACAACCTGTGTCCGGGCAGCTTCCGTATACATTCTTCTGACGAAGGCCGCAGCTGGGCAATACCGTTGCGCTGGATTGAGCGCCATATTGGCCTGCCTGAGCACCCGACGCTGACCATGCCTCAGCCGGTACTGACAACACCGGTGAGCGAAGGCGCATTTGATTCCCTGCTGCTGCAGATGCTCTCCGGTGGTGAGCGGGTGCTGAGCAGTGAGGACTGGAATGCCTTCGTGCTGGCGGAATTCCATCTGTACGAACTGAAGCGCGTCACTGAAAACTGACCCGCTGTAATCTCTTCTCTTTCGCTCACCCCCGGGTGAGTGTTCCCGTCGACGGGCGTATCACTGCGCCCGCCGGCGCACGGGTATGCCTCTGATTAAAGGTATATCTCATGAAAAAAGCGACTTCACGTAAGGCGGCCCGCCGCCCGGTAAAACAGACTGATCTCTATCGCCAGATAACCGACCGTATCGTTGTTGCGCTGGAAAACGGCGTCGCGCCCTGGCATAAGCCGTGGCGTGCAGCTGCCGACAGCGGTCTGGCCGGTCTGCCCCTGAATGCCACCACCGGACGTCACTACAGCGGTGTGAATGTCCTGCTTCTCTGGATGTCAGCGGAAGAGCAGGGTTTTCACAATACCCGCTGGCTGACTTACCGCCAGGCGCAGCAGGCCGGCGGCCAGGTGCGTAAAGGTGAGAAAGCCACTCTGGCGGTGGTTTACAGGGACTGGACGAAACAGGCGGAGGACCGCGAAGGCAACCGCCTTTATGACAGTGACGGCAAACCGCTGACAGAAACCGTGCCGATGCTTAAACCCCTGCAGCTGTTCAACGCTGAGCAGTGTGAGGGGTTGCCGGCAGAGGTTGCGGCTTCACCTGAGCAAACGCCGGCGGTGGATGAGGACGGCATACTCAGTCCGGACGTGATGGACAGGGTGCTCCGGATGTTTAACGCCTCAGGAGTTAAACACCGGATGCTGCCTCAGAACCGGGCTTATTACCGCCCGCTGACGGATGAAATTGTGATGCCAATGGCAGGGCAGTTTTTTACGGAAGCGGACTGGTGGGCCACGCTGCTGCATGAGCTGGTACACAGTACCGGTCATGCGAAGCGACTTAACCGGGAGGGGATAACCTCCTCATCCCGCCAGTTCGGGGACCCGGTATATGCCTTTGAAGAGCTCATTGCCGAAATGGGCAGTGCGTTTTTGTGTGCGCAGCTCGGTGTGTCCGGTGAGGTTCAGCACGACAGCTATGTGGACCACTGGCTCAGGGTGCTGAAATCTGACAAAAAGGCCCTTTTCCGCGCCTGCCGGCATGCTCGGGAAGCGTCGGAATACCTGCTGGCACAGCCTGGACGTCAGGCTGTGGCGGCGTAATTAACTTATCCGGTGGCGGTTATTCCGTAACTGTCACCGTCCCGTGAGGACACCGCTCCTCACGGGGCTGTGTCCTCTTTTTTTATGAAAGAGGAGTATTCATTATGTCCGAATGGTGTCATAACCGCCTGGAAATCACCGGTAAATCCGTCTGCATCGATGTCATGCTGCAGTGGATAAACGGCACTGACGTACCGCGTCACCGCCACGCCGTGCAGCAGAGCATACAGCTTTTTCTGGCCGGCGCGGCGGGGATACTCAAGCCGGTGCGCACCACGTCGTATCCGCCCTGTCAGGGGCTGGTCCGTGCAGGCACAGGGCTTTCCACTGCGGCCAATCAGGCGTTTGAAAGCTGGCTGGCGCTCCTGCTTAAGGATGCCGTCCTCGATACGGAAACTATCAGGACTATTGACCGGCTGTATCACCAGTCAGGTCTGGGCGCGCTGAAATGGGAGAATATTCCCGGCCCGGCACGTGAGGTTATGGTGGAGCTGATTGCCAGGCAGTATACCGACTGGTTTGGTCTGGTCAGCGCCGGCGATGAGTCTGACGCTTCGGCTGCCTGGGAACGGCTCCGCCAGTATCCTGAACGCTCCCAGCCCTGCGACATGCTGGCCGTCATACCTACACGGCTGGCAGCAGAGCTGAACGGCTCCGGGGGGCTCATGTCCGGTGTGTCGACCACAACCAGCCTCTACTGCCGGCAGTACGGCATGGAGTGGCCGGCGGGGCACAATGTCAACTGGGAGCGCCATACGCCAAACAGTCTTACGCTGCAGATGGATACGCCCTGGCTCCCGCCGTCAGGTGAGGTTGTCGGGGAAATCTCAGCGGTGTTTGACTGCGAGGTGCGTCACAGCTACAGCGAGCCCGTAAGCGGGCTCAGCGGTTACGACTGCTATGACGGCGGCGAACATGTCGACGGACACAAAGGTGCGTCCGACGCGTCTCAGCCCGGTCAGGTGCTTTATCTCGTCAGCGATGAGCCAGCGTCACCGGCCCAGGAGTCTGCATCATATCGTGAGGTCCGGGGGTAAAAGCCTGCTCCTCCGTTAACCCCGCCACGGCACTGCCGTGGCTTTTTTTACCCTCAGGGGACACGTCCCCTGGTCAGGGTGCGTGTCCCCTTTTTTATGGAGAAGCGCATGCCTGGCATGATTAACCACGAAAAAGCCTTTGTTAAATTGTTCAGTCAGACGGCCCGGTATCATCACCGGTTCAAAGTATTTGAAGACTTCATCAGTTGCAGTGTCATCGCGCTGGAAAACCGGCTTCACTTCAGTGAGGTGCGGGAGCAAAAGTATCTGCGTATCGTCGGTGGATACGAAAAGGAGGACGTCACGCGCATGGCACAGCTGCTGGCCCACGTTGTTAACGGGCTGGGTGACGCGCCCGGGGACTTCCTGGGGCGTGTCTTCATGCAGCTGGAGCTGGGTGATAAATACCGGGGGCAGTTTTTCACGCCCTGGGACGTGGCCAGGATGATGGCGGCCATGCAGCTGGGCGACACTGAAGCGTTGTTCCGTGATAAACCCTTCATCACCCTGAGTGAACCTGCGTGCGGGGCCGGCTGCATGGTGCTGGCATTTGCTGATGTTCTGCAAAAGGCAGGGTGGCCACCGCACCGGTATCTGTGGGTATCCGCGACAGATATCGATCCGCTTGCGGCCGGAATGGCTTACATACAGCTGTCCCTGTGCGGGATTGCCGGCGAAGTGGTGGTAGGTAATACCCTGGCGAATGAACGCCGCCGGATACTCTATACCCCCGGGCACTATCTCGGCGGCTGGCCTGTTCGTCTGGATCCACGGCACTTTCAGGCGGCATAATGACATCCACACGCTCCCGCCCGGGAGCGTTTTTTATTTCTGAAGCAGGGTATCTGGTTTTTTATCGTAGTGAACGCTTCCCGCTGTCAGGCTGTTTTTTTTCACATCTGTTGCTGCGGGAGAACACAGTGACCTGGAAAACAACAGCCGAACAAAACGCCATCATCGGATGGAAGGGTAATCATCTTGTGGTAAATGCGTTTGCAGGCACAGGCAAAACCTCCACGTTAGTGAACTACGCTGAAGCCAACCCGGAAAGTAAGATGCTTTACCTCGCCTATAATCGCGCTGTGCGGGATGAAGCTGAACGCAAATTCCCCTATAACGTAGAGTGTAAAACGTCGCATCAGCTGGCATGGGCCCGTTTTGGGAAACATTTCCGTGACCGGCTGACAGCCAGTCTGCGCATTACGGATGTGGCCAGAAAGCTCAACACCCGCCACTGGCCGCTGGCCAGACTGGCGCTCAGCGGGCTGAATATGTTCCTCTGTAGCGCAGACCCCGAGCCAGGGCTGATACATCTGCCTGCTGAGGATGATCGCCACGGTCTCGACGCAGGTAAAATTCTGGGGGCAATCCAGTTTCTCTGGTATGAAATGAGCCGTACTGACTCAGTCTTTCCCGTCACGCACGACACCTACCTTAAACTGTTCCAGCTTTCTCATCCTGACCTGTCAAAACGCTGGGACACCATACTCTTCGATGAGGCCCAGGACGCCAATCCGGTGACCAGTGCGTTTGTACTGAATCAGCCCTGCCGTGTCATCCTGGTCGGCGACCGTTACCAGCAGATTTACCGGTTTCGCGGGGCAGATAATGCACTCAGTGCCCCACAGCTGGCACAGGCAGACCGGTTGTGGCTGACAGCGAGTTTCCGGTTTGGTCCTGAGGTGGCGCGTGTGGCCAACATCCTGCTTGAACGTGCCGGAGAGGAAAAGCGCGTGACTGGTAACGGGGGCCAGGATGCTGTCGTCAGCAGCCTTCCGGCAGGGGCTGAGCACATTGCTGTACTGAGCCGGACGGTGTCAGGCGTGATCGGCAGCGCCCTGACGGCGAGCCTTATGGAGAAAAAGGTCTTCTGGGTCGGGGGGATTGAAGGCTACAAAACAGAGGAGCTGGAAGACCTGTACTGGTTCTCCGCTGATATGCCTGAAAAGATGCAGTCCCCGCGCCTCAGCCGGGACTACCGGGATTTTGACGAGTACTGTTCGATAGCCAAAGCCACCCAGGACGTGGAGATGAACCAGGCTATTCGCCTGCTCGATGACTTTTTCCCGCTTCCGCAAAAACTGGCCATTATGCGCCGTCAGGTCGTCACTCATGAAAAAGACGCTCAGGTCACGGTTTCAACCGCACACCGCAGCAAAGGTCTGGAATGGCCGGTGGTAATGCTCAGTGAGGATTTTACAGACATTACCGATCCGCTCCTCTCGCAGGAAGAGCGACAGGATGAGACTAACCTGCTGTATGTGGCTGTCACACGGGCAAGAGAGACGCTCGTGCTGAACGAGCTGGTGCGCTGGCTCAGCGAGGCCGATGATGAAAACGTCAGCGAAGCCGGTGAGGATGATGAGAACGATGCCGATATGCCCGGCGACACGGGAGAAACTTCCGGGACTGAATAACTGGTTTTTTATGGTGTGGCGCAGGGAGTGTCATAACACTGAGCAGCCCTGTACCAGGAGAACACTATGCTCAGCAGAATCCGGACCCTGAGGTCTCTGTTTTCAAAAGGCGATCCAGAAGCAGTACATCATATATCCACAGTCACGCCTGTCAGCTACCACGCCCCGCGTGAGGCCGACAGGCTGTGCGCCAGCCCGCTACGAGAAACCTGCCTGCAGCAATTGTGGGAGAACTGTTCTCTGCCCGCAGACATCTATCAGCGACTCTATTTAGCGCCTCTTAATGGTTTGTTAGCCAGAGTACAGAACGTGCCGGCCGCACAACAGGGAAGGTGGTCGCAGTCAGACGGCTTCGGCGACCTTACGCTGCAGTTCACGGCCTGTGCGGTCAGGCTGGCAAAAGGATACATGTTCCCCCCCGGCGCGGCACCGGAAGAGCAGGCAGCGCAGAATGTGATGTGGAATGCGGTGATTTACTGGTCGGCGCTGTTCTGGCACCTGCCTCTTCTTGCGACTCTGGAGGGGGAGTTGCTTGACGGTAAAAGCTGGCTTCCGGGAATGACTGTTCCGGACTCGCCTTATCGTTTCCGGTTCCGGGAGGCAGAGAACGCATCAGCATTTGCGGCGCTTGCCGCCGGGCAACTTATGCCGGCAGAGGCGACGGGCTGGCTGGCAGAGAATCCCTCGGCACTGGGCAACCTGGCCGGCGCGCTCTGGAATCAGCATCCGGGCATGCCATTGATACGAAGCCTGATGAAGCTGGCCGCTGAAAAGGTGGGATCGCCTTCGCAGGAGATATCTGGGGCACATGCGACAGTCAGTAACCTCGCAGGGCCGGCCCTTTCCGTTCTACAAACGCCGCCTGATCAAGAGACTGAATTACAACCTTCATCAGAAGTAACGCCCAAAACTGCATCGCCCGAAATCTCAGATACGCAGGTTACTCAGCTTGCATCTTCTTTAACACCTGTCTCAATGGTTGATGGCTGCAATCCCGTCAGCAATGAGAAGGCAGACGGGATTACCGAATGTGATTCTGTCGATATAGAGGAAGCTGATACAGAGATGTTGCTGAGTCTTTTCAGTGCAACCGAAATGACTGAAGTGACCGGGGCCAGTGCGGGTGAAGAAGAGTCATTAGCCAGCAGTAAAGCAGATGACGGGACAGAGTTTTTATCTCTTGATGAACAGCCTCCCGAAACTGATAAGCATCAGATAAATCAGACAGTAGCGGAAGACTCTTTCCCTGAACAAGGTGTTGAGGATAACATCCCGTCACACAGTATTAACATTGACTTAAAAAAAACAGTGAAAAAAGATGAGGCTGGCACTG
Organism: Kosakonia sp. SMBL-WEM22; assembly: GCF_014490785.1. Lineage (NCBI taxonomy): Bacteria > Pseudomonadati > Pseudomonadota > Gammaproteobacteria > Enterobacterales > Enterobacteriaceae > Kosakonia > Kosakonia sp. SMBL-WEM22. The sequence continues at coordinate 491,304 of NZ_CP051488.1, forward strand.
AATTCTTCAGGTGGCTTTCTGAAGGGCTTAAGAGCAAGCAAATTGATATTAATCAACCTGATTCCAGAGCGCATGCCGTCGCAGGATTCATTTTTCTCAGGGTGCCGGACATATTTTATCTTTACATCAGAGAAAGCGGGACAGAGCTGAGCAGGGATGCCATACAGCTGGAATTTGAGAAGCTGCATATTCACAGGGTGCGGAGGGGCGAGCGTTTTAACAAGGCAAAATTGTACCACTCGCCTGATAAAGCAGGCACGTTTAAACCTGTAAGTGGGTATCTCGTCAAGACTACACACCTTTTCAGAGGGGCATCTTCCCCTGAAGACAGCGGGCTTCTGTCTTTCCTTTAAAGGAGGGGCAGTCCATGAGGGCCCTTACGGGCAGCTTGATATAGAAAAAGGAAATGCTGTATGTCTGACAAAAACCATCATACGACATGGGAAGAATTGCTTGAGGAGTACTTCTTCGCCCGAAACCTGCGCGCTGCAACAGAATGGAGCTATGCGAAGGTTGTGAAGGGGTTCCGGAAATTCACGGGTACTGACAAAACCCCATTAATGGTTACTCATCATGAAGTACTAAGATGGCGGCGATATGTACTCAGAGAAAAGCAACAATCTGCGCAGACCTGGAACAACAAAATTGCACATCTCAGGGCCCTCTATAACTATGCGATGGAAAGCGGTCTATTGCCTGAGGGCAGAAATCCTTTCAACAATTGTACCGTACAGCGCGACAGAAAGAAAAAGCGCACGTTAAACCGCTCTCAGCTAACCCGACTTTATCTGATAATGCAGCAGGCTGAAATTGAGTCCAACAGGAAAATTTTTGCACGTGGCGGGCGTAGTGCGCTTTACCCGGTCTGGTTCTGGATAACCGTCCTGGATACGCTCAGATATACAGGAATGAGGCAAAATCAACTTCTGCATATTCAGCTCAGGGACGTCAATCTGACAGAGGGCTATATAGACCTGCGCCTTGAAGGAAGTAAAACGCACAGGGAATGGCGTGTTCCTGTTGTCAGACAACTGCGTTTGCGATTGCAGCTTCTCCTCACACGGGCAACAGAAGCCGGAGCCGGGCCAAAAGATAATCTTTTCAATGTCAGTTTTTATATTGCCGGGAGAAAGGCAAAGTTCGAAAGAAATGATGTGAGTGTGATGCATCAAAAGATCCGCTCATTCTTTCGCCGTCTGTCAAAGGAGTGCGGGTTTGCCGTTTCGCCGCATCGTTTCAGACACACTCTTGCTACGGAACTGATGAAAGCACCTGAAAGGAATCTTCAGCTGGTCAAAGATTTACTGGGTCATCGTAGTGTCAGTACAACAATGGAATATGTGGAACTCAAGATGGACATTGTGGGAAAAACACTGGAAGAAGAATTGTCCCTGCACACAGATCTCTGTGTAGAAAGGGAATTACAACTATTGACACAAAACTGATTGACTGGGATTATTGCCAGTGATCGAGAGAAGGGAGCCTGTGTCAGCAGGCTCCCTCACTTGAGGGACTGATTCAGAAACGTTAACCAGTGCAGATACGCCTACACCGGAGGACATTCCGTAATGACCGGCCCCTGTATTAACCGCCCGTTAAGGATCTCATCTCTTAACCAGCGTGCTTTGATGCAAAATTAGTGGTGCCCGGACTCGGAATCGAACCAAGGACACGGGGATTTTCAATCCCCTGCTCTACCGACTGAGCTATCCGGGCAACGGGCCGCATTAAACCGTAATCGCCCGTGGGCGTCAACCAAATTTCCCGAAAACCCTTTCGGTTGCTCAACTTTGCGGCAAAACGCGCAAAACCGCGCCGAAAAACGGCGGCTGCACAAATCTTCCAGACTTTTACATAGCGTTGATGAATGCTATTTTTCGATAGTATACGGAGGCGAAATGTCTAAAGACTGGCTTGAGCTGCGACAGCATGCGGATACGGGGATTGAAACCATCCGCGCCCATTTTGAAGGGCATGCGTTCGACCCGCACTGGCATGACAGCTATCTGGTGGGTATCACTCTGTCCGGCACCCAACAGTTTCACTGCCGCCGCGAGCGCCACCATAGCCGACCGGGCGACGCCTTTTTACTCGAGCCAGGCGAGATCCACGATGGCGACGCGCCGGTAGAGGGCGGCTTTACCTATCTCACCTTTTACCTCGACGATCGCTGGCTCAACACTACGCTGCGCGGATTGTATGACGCGGTGCCTTCGAGCTACGCGCTGCACTTTTCCCACACCATCGCGCGCGAACCGCAGCTGATTCGCACCATTGCGCAAACCTTCTCTGCGCTGCACAGCGATGAGATGCGCATTGTCCAGCAGGGGACGATGGATGCGCTGCTCGGTGAGCTGACGCACCACTGCCAGTGGCGCAAACGCATCCCGACGCAGATCCAGAGCGTGGCGATTGCCCATCGCGCGCGGGATTACCTTCACGCGCATATCGGCGACAATATTGGCTTAACAGACCTGGCGCGCGAAACGGGAACCGATCGCTTTACGTTGACGCGCTGCTTTAAGCGCGAGTTTGGGTTAAGCCCACATGCATGGCTTGTTCAGCTGCGTCTCACTACTGCGCGGGCGCAGCTGGCGCGAGGCGATCAACCCGCCGATGTCGCTGCCGCCGTGGGATTTGCCGATCAGAGCCATCTCGGGCGCTGGTTCCAGCGCGCTTATCGTATCTCTCCGGCGCACTACCGCAGGCTGTGCACAAACCTTCCAGACGATAACCTCAAATAACGCGACATTGACAGGCTCATATCCAAAGGAGCCTGACAATGTCCCTGCTGTATACCTTCTTGCCGTACTTACTTTTTGCCTTTGTCGCGTCGATCACTCCCGGCCCGACCAATATCCTGATCCTCACCAGCAGCCAGCGCTTCGGCGTCAAAGCCACGCTGCCCGCGGTGATAAGCGGCTGTGCCGCCGCCAGTGCGATTGTCTTTTTCTCTGGCGCAGGTGCAGGGGAGGTATTGCAGGATCACGTAATGGTGAGAAGGGTGATGAGCTGGGCGGGCGTGGTGTGGTTGAGCTGGATGAGCTGGCAGCTGTTCCGGGCACCAGCCACCGATCTGCACGGCGAGGCGCAGCAGCCGTTCACTGCGCGCGCGGCGGCGATACTGCAACTTATTAACCCGAAAACCTGGATGATGGCGTTAGCGGTGGTGAGCCTGTTTGCCCCACACAGCGGTCATCCTCTGCGTGAGGTCTCGGTGATGGCGCTGCTCTTTTTCATCATCTCGGTGATGAGCCTGTTTGGCTGGGCGCTGCTGGGCAAAGCCGTTAACCGGCTCTTTCGCACCCCGGCCTCGCTCGTTGCTTTCCAGCGCGTGATGGCGCTGGGGCTGTTTATCTCGGCGTGGGCGGGGCTACTGAGCGCTTAGGTCAGCGCGCCACCCTTGCGGCAGCGGGCAAAGCGCAGAATATCTTCCGCCAGCCGCTGGGCAGTGTCGACATCCGCCTGGCTGCGGTTGACCAGCATACGGCTGAGACACCCTTCCAGGATCAGCTCCATCTGCTTCGCCACCATTGCCGGGTCGTCCACCTCCAGCTCGCTCAGCAGCTTATGGGAGAAGTTGTACGCCTCCAGCTTCTGCTGATCCGCCAACTGGTGAATCGGGTGATCCGGCGCGGGGAAGAAGGTGCAGGCGGCGATAAACAGGCAGCCCGGATAGCGGTTGTTGCTCACGCATTCGGTCAGCGCGGCGTAACGCGCCAGCAGTTTTTGTTCATGGTTGAGGCTCTCATCCAGCAGCAGCTGGCGGCGCCAGATATCGATCTGCTGGCTTAAATAGCGCAGCGCATCATAGAGCAGCGCCTCTTTATCGGGCCAGAAACGGCGGAACTCCTCCAGCGGATAGTCGACGCGCTCGGCAACCATTTCAAGAGTGGTGTCCGCAATGCCTCGTAATTCAAGCAGTTGCAATGTCTGGCTTAAAACGTCTTCGCGTTGCACAGTGGTCTCCTCCGTTACTGCGTCAAACTACCCCACCAAGTGTTGTTTACGGGGCGCGTTTGCGCAAATGGTCGGCAAAGGCTTCGGCAGGCATAAACCCGGTTATCCGGGAAGCTGGCTGCTCTCGCCCTTGCGCGTCAAAAAAGAGCAGGGTCGGCAACCCCAGCACATTCAGATGGCGCAGCAGCGCGGCATCCTGTGCGTCATTGGCCGTCACGTTGGCCTGTAATAACAGCGTGTTTTTCAGCGCCGCCTGCACGTCTGGGTCGCTGAAGGTGTACTTCTCAAACTCTTTACAGGCCACGCACCAGTCAGCATAGAGATCTAACATGACAGGCCGACCGTTGGCCTGCGCCAGCGCCTGATTCAGATCGTCGACAGTTTTCACTGACGTAAAGGCCAAAGGCGCATGCGCCTGTGCCGTGGGCGCGCCGAAGGCCCAGTTCTGCAACGGACGGGCGCAAACCAGCGCTGCGCCGAGCAGGGCGATTTGCAGCACCCGCATAATGGGGCGCGTGGCGTTGAGGCTGGTGATAAAGGCCCAGCCGAAGAAGGCGACGCCGAGCAATGACCAGAGCCGCAGCCCCCAGGCTTCGCCCAGCACGCGCTCCAGTAAAAAGACCGGCAGGGCGAGGATCACAAAGCCAAAGGCGGTTTTGACCTGCTCCATCCACGGCCCGCTTTTCGGCAGCAGGCGGTTGCCGAACACCGTAACCAGAATCAGCGGCAGGCCCATGCCGAGGGCGTAAAGATAGAGCGTGCCGCCGCCGAGCCACAGGTTCCCGCTCTGGGCAATATAGAGCAGGATGGCGCTGAGCGGCGCGGTGGTGCAGGGCGAGCAGATAAGCCCGGCGATTGCCCCCATCGCGAACACGCCGCCGACGGAGCCGCCCTGCTGGCGATTGCTCCACAGCGTTAAGCGGGTTTGCAGCGCGGAGGGGAGTTGCAGGTTAAAGAGGCCGAACATCGACAGCGCCAGCAGGCTAAAGAGCAGCGACAAGCCGATAAGCACGTAAGGGTGTTGCAGCGCGGCCTGGAACGACAGCCCGGCGGCGGCAACCACCAGCCCCAGCGCGGTATAGGTCAGCGCCATCCCCTGCACGTAGATAAAGGCCAGCAGCAGCGCGCGCGGCGTGGCAAGGCGCTGTTTGCCGCCGAGCACAATGCCGGAGATCAGCGGGTACATCGGCAATACGCAGGGGGTGAAAGCGATGCCGATGCCAATCAGCAGCGCCCAGAGGGCGGAGAAGGGCAGCGGGCGGTCGGGCGCGGTCTCCGTTGGTGCGGCTTTCGTTTCAACCACCGGCGCGGCGGCGACCTCCATCAGCGGCACCACTTTGGTCTCCGGCGGGTAGCAGAAACCGGCATCGGCACACCCCTGATAAGTGACGGTAAGCGTCGCGCCTTTTCCGGCCTGCGCGATGCTTAGCGGCAGGTTCAGCTTCTGGCGGTAGATCTCAGTTTTGCCGTAGAACTCATCTTCATGCAACTCGCCCTTGGGCAGTTCGAGCGCGCCGATCTGCGCCTGCGCAGGCGTGACGCGGATCTGCTGGCGGTAGAGGTAGTAACCCTCTTTCACCTGCCAGTTGAGCGTCAGATCATGTTGATGCTGTTGAAAATCAAAGGTGAACGCCTGGTCGGCAGGCACAAAGTCAGAGCGGCCGGGCGCGTCGAACAGCCCGGCGAAAGCGGATGTGCTGCATAACAGCAGGATCAGCGTAAGGATGCGTTGAGCCATGTGAGGTAGTCGTGCTCTCCGTGAGAAACCGGCAGCGCCAGCAGTTCAGGGGTTTGATAAGGGTGATGCGATTTCAGGCAGGCGAAGAGGTCGTCCAGGTGCGCGACGTCGGTTTTCAGCAGCAACTGCACTTCATACTCCTGCTCCAGCTTCCCTTCCCAGTAGTAGAGCGAGGTCGCTCCGGGGAGGATCGTCACGCAGGCGGCGAGTTTTTCCGCCAGCGCTTTGGCCGCCAGATCCTGGGCGGTGGCTTCATCCGGGGTGGTGCAGAGTACAACAACGGCGTCGGGCGTGTTCATTCTCAACCTCCTGAAAGCGAAAGCAGGGACTATAGCATGCGACGCGGGAAGATCGGGCCGCCAGGCAGCCCGATTTATAGACTTTTACAACAAGATACCGCCGAAGATAAAGCCGAGCACCACGCAGAGCGCGATGGCGATGACGCCGGGGATCAGGAAGGGGTGGTTAAAGACAAATTTGCCGATACGCGTCGAACCGGTGTCATCCATCTCGACCGCTGCCAGCAGCGTCGGGTAGGTTGGCAGCACAAACAGCGCCGACACGGCGGCAAAGGAGGCCACGGCCGTCAGCGGTGAGACGCCAAGCAGCAGTGCGGCAGGCATCAGCGCTTTGGTGGTCGCCGCCTGTGAGTAGAGCAGGGTGGCAGCGAAGAAGAGCACCACCGCCAGCAGCCATGGGTAGCTGTGCAGCAGATCGCCCGCCACCATCTGGATATCTTCAATATGATGTTTGACGAAGGTATCGCCAAGCCACGCCACGCCGAGCACGCAGATACAGGCGCTCATGCCGGATTTAAAGGTGCCGGCGTTGAGGATCTCGCCGGTATCGACTTTGCAGCTCAGGCAGATAAGCGTCGCGATGGTGAGCATAAACACCACAATCGCTTCGTTACGCGGCAGTACCGGGTTATTGATCAGACCCACAGTCGGGCTGATGGCGGTGGCGTAGAGCATGACGGCGATAATACCGACCAGAAAGAGCATCACCGAGCGTTTAGCGTGGGGCTTCAGGGCGAACACCTGCTCGCCGCGCAGCTTCACTTCCCCTTTCGCCAGCCGCTCCTGGTAAACCGGGTCGTCCTTCAGCTCGCAGCCAAGGAAGTTACAGACAATGGCGGTCAGCATCACGGCAATCAGCGTGACGGGAATACAGATCGCCAGCAGCGTCAGGTAGCTGACGCCCAGCGGTTCAAGAATACCGGCAAAGAAGACCACTGCCGCAGAGATGGGCGAGGCGGTAATAGCGATTTGTGACGCTACCACGGCGATAGAGAGCGGGCGCGACGGGCGGATACCCTGCTCTTTTGCCACTTCGGTGATCACCGGCAGCGTGGAAAAGGCCGTGTGGCCAGTGCCCGCCAGAATGGTCATAAACCAGGTGACCAGCGGGGCGAGAAAGGTGATGTACTTCGGATGGCGGCGCAGCATGCGCTCGGCGAGGCTGACCAGGTAATCCATGCCGCCCGCTACCTGCATGGCGGCAATCGCAGCGATCACCGCCATGATGATCTCAATGACGTCAAACGGGATGGCGCCGGGTTTAATTTGAAAGAAGAGCGTCAGCACCAGCACCCCGAGGCCACCGGCAAAGCCAATGCCGATCCCCCCGAGCCTGGCGCCAAGGTAGATGGCAAGTAAGACGAGGACAAGCTCTGCAGCAAACATAGTGGGCTTCCTTGTTTTCCAAGTGATATGAAATTGTTATTGGTAAGTAACCACCCAAAAGAAAAAGGCACGTCGCGGAGGACGTGCCTTTCATATTTTTTAACCTGGGGGAAGGTTACTGTTCGCTTTCATCGGTATAGCGTTTCGCTTTATAGGCCGGATGCATCAGGTTCTGGGCAGAGAAGATATCATCCAGCTCCGTTTCCGTCAGCAATCCGCGCTCAAGTACCACTTCACGCACGCTCTTCCCGGTTTCGGCGCAGATCTTGCCGACGATATCGCCATTGTGGTGGCCGATAAATGGGTTGAGGTAGGTGACGATACCGATGGAGTTATAGACGTAGCCTTCACACACCTCTTTGTTGGCGGTGATGCCGTTAATGCATTTTTCCAGCAGGTTGTAGCAGGCGTTGGTCAGGATGTGGATCGACTCAAACATCGCCTGGCCAATCACTGGCTCCATCACGTTCAGCTGCAGCTGACCCGCTTCGGAAGCCATGGTGACGGTAGTGTCGTTACCGATCACTTTAAAGCAGACCTGGTTTACCACTTCCGGCACAACCGGGTTCACTTTGGCCGGCATGATGGAGGAGCCTGCCTGCAGTTCCGGCAGGTTAATCTCATTCAGTCCGGCGCGCGGCCCGGAGGAGAGCAGGCGCAGGTCATTACAGATTTTCGACAGTTTTACCGCCAGGCGTTTCAGCGAGCTGTGCACCATTACATAGGCGCCACAGTCGGAGGTCGCTTCGATCAGATCTTCTGCGGCAACTACCGGCAGGTTGCTCACTTCTGCCAGCTTCTGCACGGCGAGTTGCTGGTAGCCATCCGGCGTGTTGAGGCGGGTACCGATAGCCGTTGCGCCGAGGTTCACTTCGAGCAGCAGTTCCGCGGTACGCAGCAGGTTTTTGGTCTCTTCATTCAGCAGCACGTTAAAGGCATGGAACTCCTGGCCGAGGGTCATCGGCACTGCATCCTGCAGCTGGGTACGGCCCATTTTCAGGATATCTTTGAACTCCACCGCTTTGTTTTCAAAGCCTTCGCCAAGCTGTTTGATGGCGTCGATCAGTTTCACCACCGAGGTGTAGACCGCGATGCGGAACCCGGTCGGGTAGGCATCGTTAGTGGACTGGCATTTGTTGACATGATCGTTCGGGTTGAGGAACTGATACTCCCCTTTCTGGTGGCCCATCAGCTCAAGGCCGATGTTTGCCAGCACCTCGTTGGTGTTCATGTTCACAGAAGTGCCCGCGCCGCCCTGATAGACGTCAACCGGGAACTGATCCATGCATTTGCCGTTGTTCAGCACCTCATCACATGCGGCAACAATAGCGTTAGCAATACTTTTAGGAATGGTTTGCAGCTCTTTGTTCGCCAGCGCTGCGGCTTTCTTCACCATCACCATGCCACGAACAAATTCAGGGATGTCGCTGATCTTGTTGTTGCTGATATAAAAGTTTTCAATCGCTCTCAGAGTATGCACGCCGTAGTAGGCATCCGCTGGCACTTCCCTGGTACCTAACAAGTCTTCTTCGATACGAATGTTGTTTAACATGTGAACCTTCTTTTGCAAGCTACGAATGAATACACCAATCACACAATATTTATGTGGTTATGTGTCTTTTTCGACCGACGATTATTCCCTCAATCGGCCAGAAGAGTGAAATTATATGCTGGCGCGGGCGAATTGCCGTAATCGGGATCACTTATTATCTTACTGGACCCATCATAATTACCAATATGTGAAATAAGTCACCGCTGCGTAACAAACAAAACTTTACACCGCCGGGGAAATTGAATTTTTCAACTTCGCCACCATCTCATCCCTATGCGAATTCGCAGACTCATTTTAGCAACGGTGAGATGACCGTTGCTCGTTCACAGGAGAAGCCAGTGCGCTGGATACCGTTTATTGCTTTTTTCTTATACGTTTACATCGAAATTTCGATCTTCATCCAGGTGGCTCACGTCTTTGGCGTGCTGATGACCCTTATCCTGGTGCTCTTCACCTCGGTTATCGGCATGTCGCTGGTGCGTAACCAGGGATTTAAAAACCTGATGGCGATGCAGGAGAAGATGGCAGCGGGTGAAAGCCCGGCGGCCGAGATGATTAAGAGCGTGTCGCTGGTAATCGCTGGCCTGTTGTTGCTGCTGCCTGGTTTCTTTACCGACTTCCTCGGCCTGCTGCTGCTGGTGCCGCCGGTGCAGAAACTGATCACCCTCAAGTTGATGCCGCATCTGCGCTTTTCGCGCGGGCCTGGCGCAGGCGCCGGGTTTGGCGGCGGCGACACCTTTGAAGGCGAATATCAGCGTAAAGATGACCCCAACAATCGCCTGGATCATAAAGACGATCGTTAAGCTCCGCTGCCCGGCCCCGCCGGGCATTTTTTTATTCCGACACAGTTTTTATTCCGACACAGAACGAACGGTTGTCGTGCGCCGCTTCGGTAAAAAGAGCCACAGCGCCGCCAGCATCACCACCGCATATAAACTCTTCCAGCCAGGAATCACCAGCAACAGCAGGCAGAGCACGCTGCCGAGCAGCGCCAGCGCCTTATAACGCCCTTTCAGCAACCGACACCCCGCCAGCATGCAGAGCAGGTAGATCATGATAAAGATGCCGTTGGCATAGATGATCAGCGTGTCGAGATTGATGTTGAAAGCGTAAATGACCAGCGTACAGGCCACGCAGCAGAGGATCACCGCGTTAAGGGCGTTAAGCGGCAGCTGGCGCGCTGAGAGTTTTGCCAACGCGCTGTCGGGTTTATACGCTGCCTGCGACCACACCAGCCGGGCGAAGCTCTGAATATAGATATTGAGGCTGGCGAAACAGGCGAGATAGCCAATAATGCAGGCCACCCACAGCGCCTGCTTGCCAAAGAGATCGACGACAATCACCGGCAGCGAAGCCGCTGCGCCCAGATGGTGCCAGAGATCGAACTTCAGCACCGCGACGGTACAGGCCCAGTAGACGGTGCCCGCCAGCAGCAGACCAATCATCAGCGCACGGGGGAAATCGCGCTCAGGGTTTTTAAACTCCGAGGCGAGATGGGCGAAGGCCTCCAGCCCGACAAAGCACCAGAACATCACTGCTAATGACGCGGACATCTCAGAGAGAGTTACCTCGCCGAGAGGCGGAAAGGGGATGTCGCGCAGCGTAATGCCGCCGCGCCACCAGATGGCGACAAGCAGAGCAACGATCAGGGCGGCGATAATCGATTGCAGGTTGGCGCTGGAGCCCGCTCCGCGCGTACCAATAAGCCAAATCAGCGCCAGCGTCATCAACTCCGCCATCAGCAGCATCGGCCCCTGCCAGCCGAAAAGCCCCTGCCAGAAACCGGCGGCGATATGCAGCGCCGCAGGCAGCCCAACCGGGATCACCGAGAGAAACAGCCAGCCGGTTACCCGCTGCAAGCGCGGGCCAAACGCCATGCCGACAAAATGGGCGACGCCGCCCGCGCTGGGGAAGTGACGCCCAAGCACCGCAAAGACAATCGCCACCGGGAAGACCAGCACGATGAGTAACGGCCACGCCCAGAGGCTGCTGTTACCTGCGGCCAGTGCGGCCAGCGCCGGAACGGCGAAGACTCCTGTGCCGAGTAAAGAGGTCGAAAGTAATCCAACACCCTGGGCCAGCCCTAGCTCTTGTTTTAATCCGCTCATTTTTTCTGTTTGTCTCTTATCGGGAGCCTCGATGGTAGCACAAGCCGTTTTACTTAGGGCTCGCCATTCCCCGCCAGTAAAGGGAGGGTACAGCCGATTGCATTTTCGAAAATTTTTTTTGTTTTGCCCCTTGAAGGGGGGAAAGCCTAACCCCATCTCTCAGGTCACCAGCCGGATAACCCCATGGACCCGGCCTCACCATAACTGATAAAGACTTTCTCAAAGGAGAGCTATCAAATGAGTATTCGTCCGTTACATGATCGTGTGATCGTCAAACGTAAGGAAGTTGAGTCTAAATCTGCTGGCGGTATCGTTCTGACCGGTTCTGCGGCAGGCAAATCAACTCGTGGCGAAATCATCGCTGTCGGTAAGGGCCGCATCCTGGAAAACGGTACTGTTCAACCGCTGGACGTGAAAGTGGGCGATATCGTGATTTTCAACGATGGTTACGGTGTGAAGGCTGAGAAGATCGACAACGAAGAAGTGCTGATTATGTCCGAAAGCGACATTCTGGCAATTGTTGAAGCGTAACAACGCGCGCGAACGAACCTGAACGAATTTAAGGAATACAGAAAATGGCAGCTAAAGACGTAAAATTCGGTAACGACGCTCGTGTAAAAATGCTGCGCGGCGTAAATGTTCTGGCAGATGCAGTGAAAGTTACCCTCGGTCCGAAAGGCCGTAATGTGGTTCTGGATAAATCTTTCGGTGCACCGACCATCACCAAAGATGGTGTTTCCGTAGCACGTGAAATCGAGCTGGAAGACAAGTTCGAAAACATGGGCGCGCAGATGGTGAAAGAAGTGGCCTCCAAAGCGAATGACGCTGCGGGCGACGGCACCACCACCGCGACCGTTCTGGCACAGTCCATCATCACTGAAGGTCTGAAAGCCGTTGCTGCGGGCATGAACCCGATGGATCTGAAACGCGGTATCGACAAAGCTGTCGCCTCTGCCGTTGAAGAGCTGAAAGCGCTCTCCGTACCGTGCTCTGACTCTAAAGCTATCGCTCAGGTGGGTACCATCTCCGCTAACTCCGACGAAACCGTAGGTAAACTGATCGCTGAAGCGATGGATAAAGTCGGTAAAGAAGGCGTGATCACCGTTGAAGACGGTACCGGTCTGCAGGACGAGCTGGACGTGGTTGAAGGTATGCAGTTCGACCGTGGCTACCTCTCCCCTTACTTCATCAACAAGCCGGAAACTGGCGCAGTAGAACTGGAAAGCCCGTTCATCCTGCTGGCTGATAAAAAAATCTCCAACATCCGCGAAATGCTGCCGGTTCTCGAAGCCGTTGCTAAAGCAGGCAAACCGCTGCTGATCATCGCTGAAGATGTGGAAGGCGAAGCGCTGGCGACCCTGGTAGTTAACACCATGCGCGGCATCGTGAAAGTCGCTGCGGTGAAAGCACCGGGCTTTGGCGACCGTCGTAAAGCGATGCTGCAGGATATCGCCACCCTGACTGCCGGTACCGTTATCTCTGAAGAGATCGGTATGGAGCTGGAAAAAGCGACCCTGGAAGATCTGGGTCAGGCGAAACGCGTTGTTATCAACAAAGACACCACCACCATCATCGATGGCGTGGGTGAAGAGACCGCTATTCAGGGTCGCGTAACGCAGATTCGTCAGCAGATCGAAGAAGCTACTTCCGATTACGACCGTGAAAAACTGCAGGAGCGCGTAGCGAAACTGGCAGGCGGCGTTGCGGTAATCAAAGTTGGCGCTGCGACCGAAGTTGAGATGAAAGAGAAGAAAGCCCGCGTTGAAGATGCGCTGCACGCAACCCGTGCTGCCGTTGAAGAGGGCGTGGTTGCCGGTGGTGGCGTGGCGCTGATTCGCGTAGCCAGCAAACTGGCTGAGCTGAAAGGCCAGAACGAAGACCAGAACGTGGGTATCAAAGTTGCGCTGCGCGCAATGGAAGCTCCGCTGCGTCAGATCGTGCTGAACTGCGGCGAAGAGCCGTCTGTTGTTGCGAACATGGTTAAAGCGGGCGACGGTAACTACGGTTACAACGCTGCGACCGAAGAGTACGGCAACATGATCGACATGGGTATCCTGGACCCGACTAAAGTGACCCGTTCTGCACTGCAGTACGCGGCTTCCGTAGCCGGTCTGATGATCACTACCGAGTGCATGGTGACCGATCTGCCGAAAAGCGACGCGCCTGATTTAGGTGCTGCCGGTGGTATGGGTGGCATGGGCGGTATGGGCGGCATGATGTAATTGCTGCCGGAAACGTGCCCGGGAAACCAGGCGCGCGTTTGACGAAGAGGAGCGGGCTTTCGGCCCGCTCTTTTTTTTGCCTGCGTTTTAGCCCGCAGGTGGGTTGACCGGACAGACCAGCGGCGTTTTCTCGCCGCTTTGCTCCTGCTCAACGGCCAGGTCGTCCACCAGTGTCATAAATTTGAGTTTGTCACTCGACGCCAGCAAACGTGATTCTTCTTCACTCTCCGTCGGGAAAAAATCGCACTGGGTGAACGTCACGACACTTTTGCCAAATTCAGGAAGCGGCGCGCTAAGGGTACGGCTCTGCCACAGGCCAAAGAGCATAAATGCGCACAGCATAAACAGGACCAGCAGCGCCAGCGCGCCATACTGTCTGCGTGTTGTCAGAGACTCATGGGCGGGTGGCACTGGCGCATCACACTTGTCCGTGACGGCGATAACGGAAAAATCGCGGCTGAATACAAAGCCGGTTTTGGGGATGGTTTTAATCACGTATGAGCCTAAGCCAAAGTCTGTCATCGTTCTACGCAACAGCGAGATGTACTGATTGAGGGTGTTGTTGGTGGAGTGCAGGCCATACCGTTCCCAGACGGCCTGAAAAATTGCATCGCGGGTAACGATTTCGCCGCGATGCTCAATAAAAAAGACGAGTAAACGACTGCTGGCGAGCGTTAAATACCGTTTTTCATTTTCAGCACCCGCGCTCCATATTGCACCATCGGCGGGTCTGAAATAGATTTCCTTATCTATAATAAAGAGCATGTTTATACCTTTCATGATGCCTTTCATCATGGAATAAATTAAAAAGAAGACGTTAGATACTTCTGTAATAATGAAATTAATTAACTCTTTTTATATCCTGTTAATTGAACACCTACAGTCAGAATTGTGAGGCTGTCTGGAAAATGTAACCATATTGTCGATGCTACCTATTTTGTCAATAAATAAAGCCGATTTTTTTCAGATTTAAGAGACGCATCCCGACAATTTACCAGATAATTTTCCCGAAAAGACCGGGATTTTGTTATTATTTTTTTTATATTAATTGTGCGTTGCGCTGAAAGTGACTTATATAGCGATAATTTATGTTGTTTGTGTTTAATGTTCCGATATAAATAGCTAAAAACACGCGCGCAATTTTATCATTTAACCCTATAAGGCGCGAGCAGTGTGGATAGGTATATCCTCACGGCATTCGCACGTTTAAAACCTGGCTATTTTAGTAACGGTTTAATTTTAAGGGGAAAAATAAAATGAATAAATTAAATGCCATTATATTAAGCAGCGCGTGCGTATGTCTTCTCTCAGCCTGTGCAGGCAACGCGAGCCAGCAAAGAAAAGGCGATTCGGCAGCCAACGTCAGTAGCGTAAACGCGGTGCAAGGCGTGGCGACCGAACGTAAATCGCCTTTTTTCGATGGAATCGTTATTGCATCAACTAATAATGCGTGTATCGACAAATTTAACTTCATCCGCGGCACGGATACGGCGACCTATAAAAACTACTCCAGTGACTACTCAAAAATAGGCGAAGGCTACAAATTTCTGAACATTAATAAAAACATTATGGGTAAAGAGGCGAAAGAGATCTACACCATGCAGCTCGATCTCAAGCTGGATACCCTGTGTGCGAAAGCGCACTACACGAGTTACCAAATAGTTAAAGAAAAGATGCGAAACCTGGCCAATATCTAACAAATCTATCACCGCTTTCTAATTTGCATGCCGTTTTTAAAAACGGCTTTTTCGTGTTTTTCCTTGATGATCTAATAATGAAAACGAAACAACTTCCTGGCTGGAAGCGTGGAACCGTGTGGGGAATAATCGCGCTCCAGTTATGTAATCCACTCTTTTTTCCCTTTACGTCTGCGGCGCAGGCAACAGAATATGCCGATTATCACAGCATGGATGAAACCATGGCCGGGCTGCAGGCGCTTATCAGTGAACCCAGAATGCTATCTCACGCGGTTTCGCCTAAGCCGCAAAATAATCCGCCCCTGCCGTCACTGAATGTGCAGGTGCAGCAGGAGGCAGAACCGGCTAATGCAGATGCGTGGCTGGCACCAAAAGCGGCGCAGGCCGCGCAGTTGCTGATGTCGGAAGATGTCAGCCGCTCCTCCTTTGCCTTCGCCCGCAGCCTGGGCGAAGGGGTTATCAACCAACAACTTAGCGACTGGCTGGATCAAAAGGGCAGCGTGAGTGCCTCGCTGGACAGCAAAGGGGCGATTAGCGGCGATCTGCTGTTGCCGCTGCTGGAGAGTGAGCGGCAGTTGGTGTTCAGCCAGTGGGGGCTGCGCAAAAGCGATGCGCGCCATATTGGCAATGTTGGGCTGGGCTACCGTCACCAGGTTGCGGGCGGCATGCTGGGCATCAATGCGTTTTATGATTATGACTACAGCGGCAAGAATGCGCGCCTTGGTATCGGTGGCGAGGCCTGGGCCGATTTCCTCAAGCTCTCAGCCAACGCCTATTACGGCCTGACCGGCTGGCACGCCTCGACGCTTAACGGCATGAAAGAGTATGACGAGCGGCCAGCGAATGGGTTTGACCTACGCCTCGACGGCTGGTTACCGACACACCCGCAGTGGGGCGCGAAGCTGAAATATGAGCACTACTTTGGCAAAGGCATCGCCTTAACGCCCGCCAGCGGGCCGGACGATCTGCAACGTAACCCCTATGCGGTCACGCTCGGCCTTAACTACACACCGTTTCCATTACTGACGCTCTCCGGCGAGCGCACCTTTGGCGACAGCCAGGATACACGCCTCGATATGGCGCTTAACTACCGCTTCGGCGTGCCGCTTTGGCGGCAGCTCTCAGGTGACAATGTCGACCTGCACCGCAGTCTGGTTGGCAGCAAATATGCTCTCGTCGATCGCAATTACAACATCGTGATGCAGTACCGCAAGCAACCGCTGGTGGCGCTCTCACTCCCCTCACAGATGACCGCGGAAGCGGGAACGACGCTGACTATACCGGTGACGATTAGCAAAGCGAAGTATGGCCTTGATCGCATTGAGTGGAGTGCCTCGGCGAATTTTACCGCCAACGGCGGCAGCTGGAAGCAGCCAGCGCTGACTGCCCTGCTGGTGCAGGTTCCGGCCTATCGCAACACGCGCAGCCAGCTCGATGCCGCACAGGAGTATGTGTTGACCGCCGTTGGCGTCGATAAAAATGGCAACCGCGCCACGCCAGTGACCACCACCATCCGTGTGCTGCGAGCCAGTGAAACGGTCACGCCAATCGCAATTACACCCGGGATACCCCAACTGGCTGATAACCAGCAGGCTTTTACTCTGACGGCCAGGGTAGTGAAGGAGGGGCAACCGGTCGCCGGGCAGCAGGTAACGTTTCATGTTGCTCAGCTTGCCGACAGTAAAGGTAAAGCGGCGGCAACGCTGTTTAACAACCAAAGCCAGGATGATACGGCGCTCAGCGTAGTGAGCGACAAACAGGGTTTGGCGACGGTGAAGCTGAAGAGCCGCGTTGCGGGTGAAGGCGTGGTTTCCGCCACTTTACGCAACGGGAATGGCAGTAGCGCGCAGGTGAAATTTATTGCCGATACCTCCACCGCTACGCTCTATGCGTTTGACACTATTACCGATAACGCACTGGCAAATGGAAAGCAGACCAATCAAGTACGTGCGACGGTTGCCGATCGCTATGGCAATCCACTTGTAAACTATGCGGTAGGGTTCTCGGTAGATAACGGCGCGACGCTGATTGGCGGCAGCGCGGTAGTAACCGATGCACGTGGTCAGGCCACGTTGTTACTGACCCATACGCGTGCGGTGGCAACGCAGGTTACCGCAACGGTTAATGGTCAGGCGCTGACGCAAACTGTTAATTTCAGCGTCGATCGCCAGACTGCTCGCTTTATCGAGAGCCGCGTGGCGCAAGATGCGCTGGCCAATGGCCAGGCGGGCAGCGTTATGAGAGTCAGGGTAGCCGATGCACTTGGCAACCCGGTCCCGGGCATGGCGATACAGTTCATTCCCGACAGTCCGGTCAGTGTTTTACCCGCGCAGGCACTGACCGATGCACAGGGCGTGGCGGAAACCACCTTAACCAGCCGCCGGGCAGGAACCTTTAACGCCACGGCGAAACTTGTCGGCACGCCACAAGCCGTGCAGGTGAGCACCCGCTTTATTGCTGACAGCACAACCGCACAGCTGCCGAATGAAAATCTGCAAATCTCACCCGATGGCGCTATCGCTAACGGTATCGCGCCGAATGGCGTCACGGCTACCGTTGTCGATGCTAATGACAACCCAATCCCCGGCGTAACAGTCAACTTTAGCGTTTCGCCAGGCGCAACCCTTGCTGCAACGAGCGCCATCACCGGGCCGGATGGGCAGGCGCAAACCACGGTGGTCAGTGACATTGCCGGTCTCTATACGGTGACAGCAACGGTAAATGGCAACACTCTGAGCAAATCCACGCTATTTATCGCCGATGTGGTTACGGCGCAAATCTCTGATGCCAACCTGCTGATTGAGAGCAACGGCGCAGTGGCAAACGGAAAAGCAGTCAATAGCCTCTCGGCAACGGTGACCGATGTGAAGGGGAACCGGCTTAGCGGCATCACGGTTGATTTCACCGTCAGTGCGGGCGCGGTGCTGACTCGCACGCAGGGCGTAAGCAATCTGGATGGTGAGGTGACCACCAGCGTTAATAGCCTGCGCGCCGGACGATTTACCGTGACGGCCCGCGTGGCGGGAACCTCGGCCAGTAAAGCGGTCGACTTTGTCGGCGATATCTCGACCGCTGCGCTGGCGAGCGTCACGCTACAAGGGTCTACAACCGATAAAACCGCCAACGGAACAGACAGCTTTACCTTCAACGCGCTGGTGAAAGATATCAACAACAACCCTGTCAGCGGTGCGACGGTGCAGTGGCTCCAGGACAAAGGTGTTGCTGCCACCATCAACAGCCTGAGCGTGACCAACGATGATGGTATTGCCGCTGCCCTGCTTGAGAGCACTACCACCGATGTGATGAACGTGCAGGTTTCCGCGTCGCTCAATAACGGCGTCAGCATTGATGCGGATAAAACGGTGAGTTTCCATCCGCAGCAGGTCAACCTGCGTGGCGGAGTCTGGGGAGCACAGGCGGTATGGGGCTACAGCAACCCTGCACCGGTTGTCGTACCCGGCGCTGAGATTAACCTTTTTCATAGCAAAGGCGATGCGCAGCCTGCCTATTCTACTCAGGCTAACAGTAACGGCAGTTACAGCATTAATGTATTGTCAGGAAGCTACTATGTTGAGGTTACCGCACCAGGCTACTTCCCGTTGCAGACCACGATGACGGTGGTCAGAGGAACACTCTTTGCCCAGGACTTTACCCTGACGCACCGCCTGAAGGGGGCTGTGGCGAAAATTGTCGTGAGCTGGAACGCCACGCCGGCGAATCTCGACGCGCACCTGATTGTACCGCCAAAAGCGAGCAATCCCGGCGGCGCCAGGCAGCATGTCTACTACATGACGACGCACCCGGTGGGTGCAGAAGCAGGGCTGGAGAATGATGTGCGCAATGGTTATGGTCCGGAAACCGTCTCGATTGGCAACTTCCATCCGGGCTCATACTGTTACTCGGTACATAACAGCCAGCCGGCAACCGGCCCACTGATGACGGGAGCGAAGGTTACGCTCTCCTTGTCAGATGGCCGCAGCTGGAACTGGGCGGTGGAAAACGCCAGCGGATCGCAGCGCAATACGTTGTGGCACGTCTTTAAACTTAACGTTGACCAGCAGGGCAGCGTGAATGTGGAAACCGTCGGAACAACCTCGTCCGGCCCACCGTACAAGTTTGATGGCTGTTAATCTCTGCAAGCCCTGCCGTAACTGGCGGGGCTTTTTTGCAATTTTCGCTGATTTCTGTGACCTGCGATGGCGGCATTTTTCTTTTAGTCATCTTTTTAGTATAAGGTTTAAACACGGACGAACCGCGTCCAGCTCATTGATTACGGGGAATGACATGTCGGTAAAATATTTGGCGGGGATGGTTGGCGCAGCGTTTCTGTTGGCAGGCTGCAGCAGCAGTAATGATCTGACCCCAGGCGGCCAGAACGTGCGCTTTGTGGAAGATAAACCGGCCGCGCAGTGTCACTATCTCGGCACCGCCAGCGGCAAGCAGAGCAACTGGCTCTCTGGCCAGCATGGCGAAGAGGGCGGCTCAATGCGCGGCGCAGCAAACGCCCTGCGTAACCAGGCCGCCGCAATGGGCGGTAACGTCCTTTACAATGTGAGCAGCCCGACGCAGGGCCTGCTGTCGAGCTTTGTCCCGACCGCCAGCGAAATGAATGCGCAGGTTTACAAGTGCCCTAACTGATCCCTTCCCTTGCGCCCGTTAGCAATGGCGGGCGCACTGAAACAGCCGCTATTTTTCGCACTCTGCTATTTATTCGCTGCTTGTAAATAAGACGATAATAATTTTGCTGCTAATTACATTTCTCCTTGCTGAATATTAAGTTTTCTTAAGGATGGTGCTTTTTTTAATTATAATTCTGCGAATTTTATTTTTTCTAAAAAAGAGGATATATCGAGGTAAAGTAATATTTTTCGCTGCCGATACTCACATCAGGACAAAGCGCGAAGGAGTGTGAAAAAAAACAATACTATTAATTGCATGAAGTGTCGGGAGTTACCAATGAATATTACAAAGAGATTGTTACTTGCTTTCTCGTTACTGATTATAAGCCTCATCGGCACAAACCTGATTGCGATATTTTCTTTATCGAAACTGGGTGAGTCGCAAACGAACTTTAAAGAAAATACCTTACCCAGCCTCGACATGATGAACAGAGAGATGCTGAAAGTGCTGACGATCCGCGGCCAGCTCTTCGTTCACGGTCTGACGGAAGAACCCGCCACGATGGCGGAAATCAAACAGAACGCATTAAAATTGTATGACGACGTTTACGCCATGCACCAGGGTTACCTTAAAGATCTGGTTTCTGATCAACACGATCAAGAACTGTCAAATAAAACGCTGGGCGATTTAGAAAAGTTTCGCGCAGTGATGGATCAATTTTTTAAAGTCTCAGAAGGTAATGACCGGGCTGCCATTATTCAGGCTATGCGTAAAGGTGGGCCAGTTGCCGATAGTATTGCCATATTAATTAACGACTTTACCGATCAGGTTGCTTATAACGGCAAGCTGGTAAATGACGCCGTCTCTGCTAACTCCAGCTTAATTAATCGCTCAATAGTGTTATCCATTACCGCCACGCTGGTCACGACCCTGGCTCTCGGTCTGTTTGGTCTTTTTACCGTGCTTAACATCAAGCGTCGTCTTAACGATATGCGCGATGGCATGGAAAATATCAGCGAGAAGCTGGATCTGAGCCAGGCGCTGACAACCGGGCGGATGGATGAGATTGGCCGTGCGGTTGCCGCGTTTAACCTGCTGGTCGAGCGTGTTGCTGAGTCACTGAAGATGGTGCGTGCCGCCTCAAGCTCGGTGAACACGGCAGCGAATGAGATTGCGTTAGGCAATAACGAACTCTCGGCACGTACTGAACAGCAGTCGGCAGCAGTTGTTGAAACGGCTGCCAGCATGGAGGAGCTCAGCTCGACGGTGAAACAGAACGCCGAGAACGCCCATCAGGCGAGCCAACTGGCCATTACCGCGTCGGATACCGCTGCTCAGGGCGGCACCGTAGTCAGCGTGGCGGTAAATCGCATGAAAGATATTATGGAGAGCTCAAAACGCATCTCTGAAATTACCTCGGTGATTAACGGCATCGCCTTCCAGACCAACATCCTCGCGCTGAACGCTGCGGTAGAAGCGGCAAGGGCAGGGGATCAGGGGCGCGGCTTTGCGGTGGTAGCAGGCGAAGTTCGCTCGCTGGCCCAGCGCAGTGCGCAGGCGGCCAAAGAGATTGAAACCTTAATCAGCGAATCGGTGAACTATGTCGAAGAGGGTTCCCGTCAGGTTGACCTGGCTGGCGAAACCATGAGCGGTATCGTCAACTCCGTTATGCAGGTGAAGGATTTGATGCAGGAGATTGCCGCTGCTTCTGATGAGCAGAACCGTGGCATCGGGCAGATTGCGCAGGCGATGTCTGAGATGGACACCACTACCCAGCAGAACGCCTCGCTGGTCCAGGAGTCCTCGGCGGCTGCGGGTAGCCTTGAAGAGCAGGCAACAAAACTGCAGCAGCTGGTGGATGTGTTCCGTTTACCGGGCCAGCAGCCGGCTCGCGCCAGTGCCAGCACAGTGAAAGCACCCGTACAGCGTGTGCGCCTGGCGCCTGCCGGCGGCGCTGATGAGGGCTGGGAGACATTTTAAGTTCCGACACGCGCTTGTTTCCCGTGCAAGCGCTTTTTTCACGGTCGCGTTGCGTATTTCGCGACCGTGCTTTTTTTACTGTTGCCGCAGTTGCAGATCCAGCGGCGTCTTACTCGGTTCACCGCCAATCTCTCGCGCCAGCTTCGGCACCATATACCCCGACACCAGCGTCAGCAGCTCACGCATAATCTCCCGCGCCGTTTCGTCGCTCACCATAAAGTGCGCCGCGCCCTCAACCCGATCCAGCACATGCAGATAGTAAGGTAGTACGCCCGCGTCAAATAAGGCGTTGCTGAGATCTGCCAGCGTCTGCGCATTGTCATTCACGCCGCGCAGTAGCACGCTCTGGTTGAGCAGCGTAACGCCAGCCTGGCGTAACTGCGCCATCGCCGCGCGAAAATCATCGCCAATCTCCTGCGCATGGTTGATATGGTTCACCAGCAAAATTTGCAGCGAGGAGCGGGCGAAACGGGCGACCAGCGTATCGGTGATGCGCGCCGGGATCACAATCGGCAGGCGGCTGTGAATCCGTAGCCGCTTAAGGTGTGGAATGGCTTCCAGCTGCGCGATCAGCCACTCAAGCTCGTGATCTTTGGCCATCAGCGGATCGCCGCCGGAGAAGATGATCTCATCCAGCTCCGGGTGGGCGGCGATATAATCCAGCGCGCCCTGCCAGTTCCGCTTGTTGCCCTGGTTATCAGCATATGGGAAGTGGCGACGGAAACAGTAGCGGCAATTTACCGCACAGCCGCCCTTGACCAGCAGCAGCGCGCGGTTGCGGTATTTGTGCAGCAGCCCAGGCACCACGCTGCTCTGTTCATCCAGCGGATCGGTGCTGTAACCCGGTGCGGAAATAAACTCTTCGCTGGTGGTAAGTACCTGACGCAGCAGCGGATCGTTAACATCGCCTTTGCGCATGCGCGCGACAAACGCGCGCGGCACCCGCAGCGGGAAAAGCCGCTTTGCTTCACGTCCGCGCAGCAGGGCTTCATCAGGTTCTATATTTAAAATATGTAGTAGTTCATCGGGATCGGTGATTACATCGGCAAGTTGCAATAACCAATCTTCTCTGGAGGGGGTTTTTAGGGTTACAATGTGTGCCATTTTTTTGGCTAAGCTACCAGTTAACAATTTCAGAGGGCCTTATGGCGACTTACTATAGCAACGATTTTCGTGCCGGTCTTAAAATCATGATGGACGGCGAACCGTACGCGGTTGAGGCCAGCGAATTTGTGAAACCGGGCAAAGGCCAGGCGTTCGCACGCGTTAAACTGCGTCGTCTGCTGACCGGTACCCGCGTTGAGAAAACCTTCAAGTCTACCGACTCGGCTGAAGGCGCGGACGTTGTGGATATGAACCTGACTTACCTCTATAACGACGGTGAGTTCTGGCACTTCATGAACAACGAAACCTTTGAGCAGCTTTCTGCTGACAAAAAAGCGATTGGCGACAACGAAAAATGGCTGCTGGATCAGGCAGAGTGCATCGTTACCCTGTGGAACGGCCAGCCGATCAGCGTTACGCCGCCGAACTTCGTTGAACTGGAAATCGTTGATACCGATCCAGGCCTGAAAGGTGACACCGCAGGCACCGGTGGTAAACCGGCTACCCTGAGCACCGGCGCTGTGGTGAAAGTGCCGCTGTTCGTACAGGTTGGTGAAGTGATCAAAGTTGATACCCGCTCCGGCGAATATGTATCTCGCGTGAAGTAATGCGCGCAACCGCGGCGTAGCGCTCTGCTGCGCCGCGGGTTCGTTGAGGCCCGGATAATGAAACGTCTCGCTAAACTCCTCTCACTGCTGCTTATGAGCTGCGCACTACTTGCAGGCTGTAATACCGCGCGCGGTATCGGCGAAGATGTGCAGACCCTCGGCCATATCATTTCGCACGCCGCCAGTTAATAACTTCCTCTCGTCTTAAAAATCGTATTTTTCCCGACGCTTTGCGGGAATTTGTCTATGCTTAAGTTGCTATACACAAACGATATTGACAATAAAAGGAAGATATTATGGTTAAGAAGACATTTGTTGCGATCTTTTCTGTACTGGTTCTTTCATCCGTGCTGACGGCGTGTAACACCACCCGTGGCGTCGGCGAAGATATCTCCGATGGCGGTAGCGCAATCTCTGGCGCTGCGACCAAAGCACAACAGTGATGACTGCCGGTACGGCCCGCGCCGTACCGTTAGTTTGCCTCGGGTAGCGACAAAAACGGCGTAAAGCGGTTTCCCATCCCTAACTTCATGCGAATGTTTCTTTTGTAGGTGTAAACGGTCTTTCCGTTGATCCTCATCTTGGCTGCAATTGCCGCGTTATTCCTGCCTTCCATCCATAGGGTTAATACTTTCTCTTCCTGACGCGTTAATAATGGCGCCACGACTCGCCGTGCCGGCCTGAATGGGCGCGCCTGCATCATGGTGTCAATAGCCTGCGCCACCTTTTCCAGCGGATCCGTTTTTTGCAAAATCGCCGCGATGGGAAACTGCGCGCAAAACGCCGATAGCTGCGTGTCGTAGCCGGACTCCAGCAGCATTACCTGGCAGGAGGCGCCGCACACCGAGAAGAGGGAAGCAAGCTGTTGAATATGATGAATTTCATCTTTAAAGCTGTGTAAATCAATAATCACCAAATCCGGCTGCCACTGCACAATATGCTCTTTCGCCAGCATCAAATTATGCAGAGCGGTGACAAGGAAAGAGGCGGGAAAGAGATCGGTTTGATTGAGCCAGGATTCCATCCCTGAGCGGGTGAAGTAACAGCGGTCAATCACAAGCATTTTGAACATATTTTTCTTCGCAGTCAGAGAGGGGCGCACGGCTTCCTGAACCCAGGAAAGCGATTCATCATATTCGGTGCATATGAGGAATAAATGCCTGAATTCCGCTGCGAAGAGGGGCTATTTCTTGCCTTAACTTCCTGAATCTGAATGAGGGATTGCGGGGTTGAAATCCGCCGTCAAAGAGGGGAAAATCTCTCTCTCTTCACCTGGCTGGCGGGACGACCCGACAGCGTCACGTTAATTCGGGGACGGCCCCGCACTGGAGCCAAAAATGTCCTGGTTTATTCTTGTCATCGCCGGTCTGCTTGAAGTGGTGTGGGCCATCGGCCTGAAATATACCCACGGTTTTACCCGCATCACCCCCAGCATTATTACCGTCGTGGCAATGCTCGTCAGCGTCGTGCTGCTCTCATGGGCAATGAAAACGCTGCCGGTCGGCACCGCCTATGCGGTCTGGACCGGCATTGGCGCCGTTGGTGCGGCCATCGCCGGCATTGTATTACTCGGCGAGTCCGCAAGCCTGGCGCGTATCGTTAGCCTCTGTCTGATTGTGGCCGGCATTATTGGGTTAAAACTCAGCGCCCATTAATGGGGCTGATCGACCCAGATCAGCTTGTTCACTTCGAAGCCCTGACGGGTCGCGTCTGCCAGCATCTTCTCTTTCACCTCGGCCGAAATGGTTGGCGTGCGGGAGAGGATCCACAGGTAGTCGCGATCCGGGCCGCAGATCAGCGCATGGCGATACTCTTTATCCAGCGAGATGATGTTATAGCCGCCATAGAACGGGCCGAAGAAGGAGACTTTCAGCGACGCGGTGCGCGGGTCGCCAGTGAAGTAGGCTTTCCCGACCGACTCCTGCCATTTGCCGCGATCCGGGTTATAACCCCGATTGACAACGGTTAAGCCGCCATCGTCGCGCAGGCTGTAGGTGGCGGTAACGCGCTCCAGACCACGCTCAAAGCGGTGATCGAAGCGGGCAATCTCGTACCATTTCCCTAAGTAGCGTTGCGTATCGAAATTCTGCACCACGGTAACGCCTTTTGGCGGCGTGGGTGTGCTGCAGGCCGTGACTAAAAAAGCAGCGGTGACCGCTGCGAAGATAGGCAGTAAACGCATGGTATTCTCCCTCCTGGCTTTTACGTAAGTGTAGAAGATGGCGGGAAATTTGCTCTCCTGCGCGTGCAGGAGAGCGACAGCTTTTACAGGAAAATCACACCGACTAACGCAACGACACTAATAATCGCTGCGAGGCCGTAGAAAATCCATTTGCCCTGGGGCAGATGCACTTTCAAATCATGCATCATGTGGTGGATGCGGTGCAGCCCACACCAGACCGGCAGCACAATCATCAGGAAGAGAAAGGCGCGGCCAATGAAGCTCTGAGCAAATGCGATAACGCGCTCGTAGTTCAGCGCCTCGCCGGGGAAGAGACCGAGCGGCAGCAGCAGGCCGACCAGCAGGATCATCACCGGCGCGAAGATGGCGCTCCACATACCGCCTGCGCCAAACAGCCCCCAGAACATCGGTTCGTCAGAACGTTTTGGATTTGGGTTAATCATCATTAATTCCTCACCAGAAGAGGGCGATAAACAGCACAACCACTGTTACCACAGCAGCCACCACCCACAGCCCTTTTACCACCGGCTCTGGCCCCATTTTTTCGCCTTTCACAATAATCAGCGACGCTTTTGGTGCCAGATCGAACCAGGTTTTGGTATGCAACAGCGCCGCCGCCAGCGCGATCAGGTTAAGCAGCAGCACCACCGGGTTTTGCAGGAAAGCGACAAAGCCCATCCAGCTCTCCGGCCCGTTTTTCAGCGCGAAAAGACCATACAGCAGTTCCAGGCTGAACCAGACCGCCGGGATCGCCGTCCCTTCGCGCAGCATATAGAAGCGATAAAACGGCAGCGTTTTCCACCAGCTTGATGGCATGGGGCGAACCCAGGCCTTACGTTTAGTCGTCATCATGCACTCCTTAGCGAGGTTTCAGGGTGGCGATAAGAAAGTCTTTCGAACTCTCAATCTTGCCCTGCTGAATGGCAGCGGCCGGGTCGACGTGCTTTGGACACACTTCCGAGCAGTAACCGACAAAGGTACAACTCCACACGCCATTCTGGCCGTTGAGTTGCGCCATGCGCTCTTGTTTGCCGTGGTCGCGGCTGTCGAGGTTATAGCGGTGCGCCAGCGTAATCGCCGCCGGGCCGATAAACTCCGGATTGAGGCCAAACTGCGGGCAGGCGGCATAGCAGAGACCGCAGTTAATGCAGCCAGAGAACTGGTGGTACTTCGCCATCTGCGCCGGGGTCTGTTTGCCCGGCCCCTGATCCGGTGTGCGCGTATTGCCGATGATATAGGGCTTAATCCCCTCGAGGCTCTCAATAAAGTGGGTCATATCGACCACCAGATCGCGCTCGATGGGGAAGTTGGCCAGCGCCTCGACTTTCAACCCTTTGGTGTAGTCGCGCAGGAAGGTTTTGCAGGCCAGCTTCGGCACGTTGTTGACCATCATGCCGCAGGAGCCGCAAATTGCCATTCGGCACGACCAGCGGTAGCTGAGATCGGGCGCGAGGTTATCTTTGATATAGCCCAGCGCATCGAGCAGCGAGGTGGCTTCATCGTAAGGTACGTCGTAGAAGGCGCTGTGCGGCGCGTTGTCGACCTCCGGGTTATAGCGCACCACTTCAATCTTCAGGTTCTTCATCTCAGACATTGTTCGTCTCCTTCTTCTCACCCGACTCCGCTTCTGCCCCGTAGACGCGTTTCGCCGGTGGCAGCGTGGTGATTTTCACGTCGCTATATTCCAGGCGGGTTGTGCCGTCCGCCTCGTGGAACGCGAGCGTATGTTTGAGGAAGTTAACGTCATCGCGCTCGGTGCAGCCTTCATCGAGGCGCTGGTGGGCGCCGCGCGACTCTTTACGCGCCAGCGCCGAGTGGGCCATACATTCAGCCACATTCAGGCCGTGGCCCAGCTCAAGAGTGTAGAGAATATCGGTGTTGAAGACGCTGGAGGTGTCGGTGATGCGCACCCGTTTAAATCGCTCCTGCAGCTCGGCGAGCTTATCGACGGTTTTCTGCATCAGCTCCGGCGTGCGGTAAATGCCGCAGCCCTCTTCCATCGATTCGCCCATCTCATCGCGGATCTTCGCCCAGCTCTCGGTGCCGTTCTGGTTCACCAGCGTCTTCAGACGCTGTTCGACATCAGCGGCCTGCGCATTGAGCGCATCCTCATTTGCCGGTCCTGCAGTGGAGGCGCGTTCAACTGCCTGTTCGCCCGCCAGGCGGCCAAAGACCACCAGCTCCGCCAACGAGTTAGAGCCAAGACGGTTAGCGCCGTGCAGGCCGACCGAGGAGCACTCACCGACGGCAAACAGCCCGGCGATGCGCGATTCGCAATTCTGATCCGTCTCAATGCCGCCCATAGTGTAGTGCGCTGTCGGGCGCACCGGAATCGGCTCTTTGATTGGATCGACGCCGACATAGGCTTTTGCCAGCTCGCAGATAAAGGGCAGGCGCTCTTTGATCTTCTTCTCGCCAAGATGGCGCAGATCGAGATGCACCACATCGCCGCGCGGCGTGGAGATGGTGTTGCCTTTGCGCCACTCATGCCAGAAGGCCTGTGACACTTTGTCGCGTGGGCCAAGCTCCATATATTTGTTTTTCGGCTCGCCGAGCGGTGTTTCCGGCCCCATGCCGTAATCCTGCAGGTAGCGATAGCCGTTTTTATTCACCAGGATACCGCCTTCGCCGCGGCAGCCCTCCGTCATCAGAATGCCGGAGCCGGGCAGGCCGGTCGGGTGATACTGCACGAACTCCATATCGCGCAGCGGCACACCGTGCGACAGCGCCATCCCCATGCCGTCGCCGGTAACGATGCCGCCGTTGGTGTTATAGCGATAAACGCGGCCTGCGCCGCCGGTTGCCATCACCACCGCATTGGCGCGGATCTGCATCAGCGTACCTTCCATCATGTTCATCGCGACGAGGCCGCGAACGTGATTGTCATCGACCAGGATATCGAGGACAAAGTGTTCGTCGAAGCGCTGAATTTGTGGGAATTGCAAAGAGGTCTGAAACAGCGTGTGCAGCATGTGGAAGCCGGTTTTATCAGCGGCGAACCACGTGCGCTCAATCTTCATGCCGCCAAAGCGGCGCACGTTGACCGAGCCGTCTTCGCGGCGGCTCCACGGACAGCCCCACTGTTCAAGCTGGGTCATCTCCGTGGGGCAGTGATGGACAAAATAGTCGACAACATCCTGTTCGCAAAGCCAGTCACCACCTGCAACGGTATCGTGGAAATGGTACTCAAAGCTGTCATGATCCTGGGCGACGGCGGCGGAACCGCCCTCAGCGGCAACGGTGTGGCTGCGCATGGGATAGACTTTTGAAATCAGTGCGATTTTAGCGTTGGGATGGGCCTGCGCCGCGGCAATCGCGGTGCGTAATCCTGCTCCGCCTGCGCCAATCACAGCGATATCGGCTTGAAAGGTGTGCACGACATTCCTCCAGATTATTGTTGTTCCGCAACGATAAGCCAGGTGCGCTTGCCTTCATTACGGAAGAGATCCACTGCTCCTTTTGGGGTAGCGGGCAGTATATCCATATTGACTGAGGGGAAATTTGACGTGTTCGAGTGTTTTGCTGTTCTTCCGTGTGATGCCGCTTCCAGCTTGATCGATATCATCCTTAAATAGCACTTATCTAATTATTGATGCAGGCTATGAAAATTATCTGTGCAAAATTTGTCTAAGCAGATCGATGCGGGTAGACTTCGTGCCCTTGTTAGAAATCGGAGAAAGAACCATGAGCGAGACGGCAACCTGGCAGCCGAGCGCATCCATCCCCAACTTATTGAAACGCGCGGCAATTATGGCGGAAATTCGCCGTTTCTTTGCCGATCGCGGCGTACTGGAGGTGGAGACGCCCTGTATGAGTCAGGCAACGGTGACCGATGTGCATCTGGTCCCGTTTGAAACCCGTTTTGTTGGCCCTGGCCACTCTCAGGGCATCAATCTCTACCTGATGACCAGCCCCGAATACCATATGAAGCGCCTGCTGGCCGCGGGCTGTGGCCCGGTTTTCCAGCTCTGCCGCAGCTTCCGTAATGAAGAGATGGGACGTCATCACAACCCTGAATTCACCATGCTCGAATGGTATCGTCCGCACTATGACATGTATCGTTTGATGAATGAGGTAGATGATTTGCTGCAACAGGTGCTCGAGTGTCCGGCAGCAGAATCCCTCTCCTATCAGCAGGCGTTCCAGCGCTATCTGGAGGTCGATCCGCTTTCGGCGGATAAAGCGCAGCTGCGTGAAGTGGCGGCGAAGCTGGATCTAAGCAATATCGCCGATACGGAAGAGGATCGCGACACCCTGCTGCAACTGCTGTTCGCCATGGGTGTGGAGCCGCAGATCGGCAAAGATCGTCCTACTTTTGTTTACCACTTCCCGGCAAGCCAGGCGGCACTGGCGCAGATCAGCACCGAAGATCACCGCGTCGCAGAGCGGTTTGAGGTCTACTTTAAAGGCATTGAGCTGGCGAACGGCTTCCATGAGCTTACCGACGCCCGCGAGCAGCAGCAGCGCTTCGAGCAGGATAACCGCAAGCGCGCCGCGCGCGGGTTGCCGCAGCAGCCGGTGGATCATAATTTGCTGGAAGCGTTAAAAGCGGGTCTGCCGGACTGCTCCGGCGTTGCGCTGGGCGTTGACCGCCTGGTGATGCTGGCGCTGCAGGCGGAAACGCTGGCAGAGGTGATGGCGTTTAGCGTCGACCGGGCGTAATCAGTGCAATTAACAGGGGCGATAATTATTCGCCTCTGTGCATCACTTCCCTTTATTAAATTTTCATAAATATAAATCCCATTTATTAATATCTTATCCATAAGTATATGTGGTGACTCTTTTCTCGCGGTTAATCACGTTAACTCTCTTTTTTTGAAAATATTATTTTTTTCCAAAAAAAGAGCCTAATGTAAACGCGAGGTAATTATGGATGATTCTCTATTGTTTTGCCGTGTCGATAAAGAGGGCTTTCCACACTGGAATGGTTTTGATTTTCTTAGATGGTATGTGCTTCCTGACAACTGGAATTATGGTACTGGCACTGCATATCTTTGGCTGTATAAAACAGCATGGTTAATTCACCACAGAAGCTTGATCGTACAATTTGCCAGAGAGGCTGAAATTCCTGAGCTATTACTTGCAGGGGTTGCGGTCGCTGAGGTCGGCGGGACGTCAGAGCGGTTTAAGAGCAACGGGGTTTTACAGTTCAGGCAGCTATTTGAAAATATTACGCGCAGGGCTGATAAAAAATATTCCAACGCGACGTCAGTAGGCTCGGTGGTTATTCAATTGCGGGTGGCAGCACAAACTATAGGTGTCAGGCCCGATACTCTTACTCTTCTTGAACAATACCCGCTTTCACAATGCTTACTCGACAACCCTTTCAACATACGGGTTGTCGCTTTTCATCTGCGCGATCTTATTCTTCACGATAACCCGGAGGGTGATACTTCTCATCTGACAGATGAGCAGATAATATTAGCGGCCTCAAGATATAACCGCGGTATTGAAAGAGATAATGCGGATTTTATCAACTCACTCCACGCGCAGGTTGGCACACCTGCAAGAACCTATACTGAATACGGTCGTCGTATTATTGAGAAAAGAGAGAGTTTGATGAAAATTATGCGAGGAGAGTAGATGCGCTGGAAGGGATTTACGCTAGGTTTTATTTGGTTCTGGCTCTCTATTTTTCTCATTCTGCTCGTTTCGACGCAGGATAAAGAGTGGCTCATTAATGGTGTTGATATAACAAACATCTGTGATCTAATGATTTCCATTGCGAGTGATGATATCCGCGATATAGGGTTAGCTGTTACCGTGCCACTCTTCTTTCCCTTTTTTTATCTCATGGCATGGAAAAGGCAGCATCACTGGTTTCAGTATCTGCTTTTCATTGCCATTTTCGCTTTTTGGCTGTGGCGTTTTTTCTTGCGCTACACAGTGTGCGAATAACGTTTGTGCCGGGTGGCGGTTACGCTTTACCCGGCCTGAAGAGTAACACCTCCGCAGGCCGGGTAAGCCGGCACTTGAGCCTTACAGGCTGCCCGCCGGGCGGCTGCTTCTCCCTGATGAAGATAACGTTTTGGCCGCGCGTTTACCGTCGAGGCTCTCAAGGCGCATCTGGAAAGGCGGGAAGGGCAGGTCGATGCCGTGTTCACGGAAGCCTGCCAGAATAAGCTGGTGGATTTCGTGGCGCAGCGGCATACGATGGCCCATTTCAGCCGCATAGATGCGCAGCTCAAACAGTTGCAGCCCGTGCTGCAAATCGACCAGGAACACTTCCGGCGGCGGATTATCAATCACCAGCGAACAGCGCTCGGCTGCGGTATAGAGGATCTGTGTCACCTCTTCGCTGTTGGCATCGACCGGCGCGGGCACCGTTAATACTACGCGCGTAACGGAGTCTGAGAGCGACCAGTTGATAAACTGCTCGGTGATAAAAGCTCTGTTCGGTACGATAATCTCTTTGCGATCCCAGTCGCTGATGGTGGTCGCTCGGGTATTGATCTTCATAACACTCCCGGTCAAATCGCGGATCGTCACCGTATCGCCGATGCGGATCGGTTTTTCAAACAGAATGATCAGGCCGGAGATAAAGTTAGCGAAGATCTCCTGTAGACCGAACCCGAGACCAACACCGAGCGCGGCCACCAGCCACTGTAACTTCGACCACTCAATACCAATCATCGAGAAGCCCACCAGCCCGCCAAACAGCATCAGCAGATATTTGGTGATAGTGGTGATGGCGTAACCTGTTCCTGGCGCCAAATCCAGATGCTGCAACAGCGCCAGCTCCAGCAAAGCAGGGAGGTTGCGCACCAGCTGGGTAGTGATGATAAACACCAGGATGGCAATCAGCACCGCGCCGAGGGTAATCGGCTCCAGGCTCTCGACACCCTGTACCGTTGAGGTGACATCCCAAAGCGGAATGTTCTCAAGGAAGCCGAAGGCAGAGTGGATCTCAGACCAGAGGAAGATTACCGACAGCAGGGCGATCAGCATCAGGATCGAGCGCACCAGGCGCAGAGACTGTACGCTGATGGCGTCGAGATCGACCTCCGGCTCGTCAATTTCCGTGGTGCCTTCGGTGCTGAGCTGATGTGCGGCATCCTCTTCACCGCGTGCGCGCTGGGCGAGAATCTCCGCACGACGGTGGCGTGCGCGCTCAAAGGCCAGACGGCGACGCTGGATAAACATCCAACGGCGAATAATGTGATAGACCACCAGCAGCAGGAACCAGATAGCGACGGAGGTTTCCAGCCTTGCCAGCAACGCCTGCGCGGTTGCCAGATACCCGACCGCGGCGGCAAGAATGGCCGACAGCGGAGCACAGAGCAGCAGGTTCCACAGCAGGTGGTTGGCCATATTGTCGCCATTTCCGCTCTTATCAACATAGAGAGGAATACCAGCGCGTTTCAGGCTGAGGGTAACAATCGCCAGCGCACCGCAAATCAGGATAAAGCAGAGTCGCCCGAGCGAGCCGGAGAATTCCCGGTCGTTCAGGTTATCGAACATGATCAGCGCCATAATCAGCGGCACGATAAAGCCAATGCTCATCAGGTAGTAACGTAACCCGCGCGCCACGCGGTTTCGCGGCCAGCCGAAGTGGACGACAAACAGCCCGGTTGGTCGCGCGAATGTTGCACAGATCATCACTGCCCACAGCAGCGGCACGGTGGCGGTGACGCCATCGCCAATCGCTACCGCCAGCGGATAGGGCCACGCCTCCTGCAAACAGTAGCCGAGCGTTGCCCACAGCACCGGCAGCGGTGACGCTACCAGAATGGACCAGAAGACAGTACGCATGGTGAGCCAGAAGTGATCCTGGGTCACTTTGCCCACGCGGGCGCTGGAGCGCTCCAGGAAGCGGGTGAAGTGGCGACGTGAGTAAATACTCACCCCCACCAGAATCAGCGCGCCAAACAGCGGGAAGAGCGTCTCTTTGCTGGTCAGCACCATTGCGCTGGCTTTGCCTAACTGGCTGATGGTGTTCAGTGACAGCAGGCGGCGCAGATCCTGCACAATCTCAAGCGGCCAGGAGAAGCCCATCGGGCTGACATCCGCCGTCCAGAAGAGGTAGCGGTGAGTCGCCTCATTCACCTCTTTTAACGCATCTTCAAGCTGGCTATTGGAAACTTTAAGTTTGGTCAGCTCGAGGATCAGCGTGTCGCCGCCCTGCAACAGCGAATTAAGCAGTTCACGCTGGGTGCGCAGCTGCGCTTCAAGAATACGATTTTGTTCTGGCGTCAGGGCTTTCCCGTCCGCCTGGCGAATCTGCCGCAGCTGCGGCTGTTTGTTGAGGAGATCTTCATAACGCATGCGGTGCACGCGCAGCTGCGCCATTTCGGTATCCAGCTGCTGCGGTTTCGG
Source organism: Kosakonia sp. SMBL-WEM22 (assembly GCF_014490785.1). NCBI lineage: Bacteria > Pseudomonadati > Pseudomonadota > Gammaproteobacteria > Enterobacterales > Enterobacteriaceae > Kosakonia > Kosakonia sp. SMBL-WEM22. The sequence continues at coordinate 525,076 of NZ_CP051488.1, forward strand.
CATCTCCGGCAGACGAGCCACCTGGGCGCGCAGCGCTTCGCCGAGCATATTCGATGCGCCGAGCCACTGGGACTGCTCGCGCAGAGTTGTAAGCGCCTGGCGCACCTGTAGCGTTTGCCCGGTTGCCTGGCGCTGCTGTGAGGCAACCAGATCCATGCGCTGTGCCTGCTGATTCAGCGCCTGTGAAAGTTCGCGGTTAATACGGAACTGCTCAACAATATTGGCGGGCAAGTTCGCACTGTTTTCCGCCAGCATTTCGGTGCTCTCCAGCGCCTGCTCGGCTTCGCGCTGACGCTGGCTGTTGAGTTGGTTACGCAGTGCTTGCAGATAGGCGTCCAGTCGTTCGCTCTGCTTTTGCGCCAGCTCTGAGCGCATACGCGCCAGCTCCTGGCGGTTGTTGGCGGAAAGCTGCGCCAGCTCTAACTCATCAACCAGTGCTTTCAACTTTGCTGACTCTGCCTGAGCGGCAAAATTTTGTGCCTGGGCAAGCGCCGAGTTGCTGGTTTGCGCGCCGAGGCGACGCTCCACTTCTGTCACCTGGCGGCGGGCATCGGTCTGCTGCTGAGGAAGCTGGCTTAAGGAGTCGCTGATCTCCCGCGCGCGCTCCTGCTCCTGCTGCGCCTGGCGCGTCTTCTCCAGCAGTTGGCTACTGACTTGCAGGATCTCCTGGTTGAGTGCATCGCTGCTCATGCCGGGTGAAACAGAGGGGGGATCGTCGCGCAGATTATCGAGCTGGGCGCGAAGGGTACGGGAAAGTTTAGGGAAGTTGTCGATCACTTCCTGGTACTGCTGGGCACGTTCAAGGGAGCCTTTACGCTCATCAAGGGCGTTCAGCGCGCCTTGCAGCGTCTCAACAATCTCTGCCTGTTCCGGCGTATTTTTCGCCGCTTTGGCTTGCTCCAGCTCCTGGGCAATTTGGCGGGCATCGGGAGCCGTTGCGGCAACGGCTCCCTGGCTGAGGCACCAGGCCATCAGAAAAGCGATAATCAGGCGCACTGCAGTCTCCCTGGGGTGAGGCTTAAACGTCTTCTTTACTGTCGTCAACCAGCGGGTTGGCATCATGTTCCGCTTTAACTTCTTCTTCCGGCAGCGGCGCGGGCTCCTGCGCATCAACTGGTACAAACGGCTCGGTGGAGAGCGCCAGCGGCTGGCCGATTTTGGTCACGGAGAGGCTGCGTAAGGCGTCAACCAGCTGCACTTTACCCGGTGCAAACAGGTTGATAACGGTAGAACCGAGCTTAAAGCGGCCCATCTCCTGGCCCTTCAACAGCGCCACAGCGCCTTCGCTTTCGCCTTCCGGGAAGGTCCAGCGTTTGATAATCCCTTCACGCGGCGGCGTAACGGTGCCCGCCCAGACGGTTTCGATGCTGCCAACAATGGTCGCGCCGACAAGAATTTGCGCCATCGGGCCAAACTCAGTGTCGAACAGGCAGATGACGCGCTCGTTACGGGCGAAGAGGTTGGGTACGTTCTGCGCCGTTAAGTGGTTAACGGAGAAGAGATCGCCTGGAACATAGATCATTTCACGCAGGATGCCGTTACACGGCATATGTACGCGGTGGTAGTCGCGCGGCGAGAGATAGGTGGTGACAAAGCTACCGTTACGGAACAGATCCGCCATCAGGTAGTTGCCCGCCAGCAGCGCCTCGAGGCTGTAGTTATGGCCTTTAGCCTGCAGGATTTTGTCATTATCGATTGCGCCAAGCTGGCTCACTACGCCGTCTGCCGGCATTACCAGCACGTTCGGATCGGTATTGAGCGGGCGCACATCGTCACGCAGCGGGCGCACGAAGAATTCGTTAAAAGAGCGATAGCTGGCGGTATCCGGCTTCTGCGCCTCTTTCATATCGACCTTGTAGTATTTCACGAACAGATCGATAACCAGTTTGGTCAGCCAGCCTGCACGTTTGCTCGCGCCCCAGCCCGCCAGGCGAGTGAGCCACAGTTTCGGCAGAATGTATTGAAGCGAAAGTTTGAATGAGTTTAACAAGGTAGCCTCCAGGCCATTGTTTACTGTCGTTCCTGACCCGACGCCCGGCGTCGGAGTCTTAAAATGGGGGACGATTCTAGCGACGCTTAGCTTAGTTGTCAGTCATCTGATTCAGAAAAGCTTTTACGCGTCTTTACCTGCGACATGCTTTCGAGAATACGGTGATAATTTTCGAAGCGGCTCTCCGCAATTTTACCGTTCTCTACCGCTTCACGGATCGCACACCCGGGATCGGTATCGTGCTTACAGTCGCGGTATTTGCAGTGACCGAGATAATCATGGAATTCGACAAAGCCGTGGGTGATTTGTTCCGGTTCGAGATGCCAGAGGCCGAACTCGCGTACGCCCGGAGAATCAATCACATCGCCGCCCTGCGGGAAGTGGTAGAGACGCGCGGCGGTGGTGGTGTGCTGGCCTAACCCTGAGACGTCAGAGACGTCATTGGTGAGGATCTGCTCCTCGTTGAGGCCGAGCAGCGCATTAAGCAGGCTCGATTTGCCGACGCCGGACTGGCCAGCAAAGATGCTGATGCGATCGGTCAGCGCCGCGATAAGCGGATCAAGGCCATCTTTCGCATGGCTTGATACCATCAGGACGCGGTAGCCAATGTGGCGATAGATATCCATCTGCTCGTTGACGAACGCCAGGCCCTCTTCATCGAGCAGATCGGTTTTATTCAGCACCAGCAGTGGTTCAACGTCCAGCGCTTCGCAGGCCACCAGATAGCGGTCAATAATATTAAGTGAGAGCTCTGGCAGGATCGCCGAGACGATAACGATTTGATCGATATTGGCGGCGATGGGTTTAACGCCATCGTAGAAATCCGGGCGCGTCAGCACCGAGGTGCGCTCGTGCACCGCTTCGACAATCCCCTTCACGTTGACGCCTTCTGCGGCCGCTTTGCCTGGCCGCCAGACCACGCGATCGCCGGTGACCAGCGAGCGGATAGTGCGGCGAATGTTGCAGCGATGCACGTCGCCATCGGCGGATTCGACATCGGCATGCATACCAAAGCGGCTAATAACCACCCCTTCGGCCTTTTCGCCAAACAGGTTGTCATCGTAGTCGGGTTTCTCCGCAGAGGTTTTCAGGCGGCGCTCGTGGTTCGCTTTAACGCGGCGCTGCTGCCCCTTTGAGAGTTTATTTTTACTCAATCGTGCTGGCTCCTGGTCGCCCCGGATGGGCAAAACCTCTATGATACACGCAATTCTAGATGAATATAGTGACGCGATAAGGGTGGAAAATAGCATGAGCGCAAATGAAAACAACCTCATTTGGATTGATCTCGAAATGACGGGCCTGGATCCCGAGCGCGATCGCATTATTGAGATCGCGACACTGGTGACCGATGCCAACCTCAATATCCTGGCGGAAGGGCCGGTGATGGCCGTGCATCAATCCGACGCGCAGCTGGCGTTGATGGATGAGTGGAACGTGCGAACCCACACCGGCAGCGGCCTGGTTGAACGCGTTAAAGCGAGCACCTTTGACGATCGCGCGGCGGAACTGGCGACGATTGAGTTTCTGAAAGAGTGGGTACCGGCCGGTAAATCGCCCATTTGCGGCAATAGCATCGGTCAGGATCGCCGTTTTCTGTTTAAGTACATGCCGGAGCTGGAAGCCTACTTCCACTATCGCTACCTGGATGTCAGCACGCTGAAAGAGCTGGCGCGCCGCTGGAAGCCAGAAGTGCTTACCGGTCTGAAAAAGCAGAATACCCATCAGGCGCTGGATGATATCCGCGAATCGGTGGCGGAGCTGGCTTACTACCGCGAACACTTTATTAAACTGTAAGCGCGGAAGGTATACAGAGCCGATACGCTGTTTTCGGCTCTGTAAGCCAGTGCTGGCGCGGTTTTGCTGCAAAAATGCGCGTTTTGTCGATTAAATCAGCAGTTAAACAAAAAAAACGAAAATTTGCTTTCAGGGGCTTGCAGCAGGAATGATTTCTCGTATAATGCGCCTCCCGTGAAGACACAGAAATGTGAAACACGGCATCACGAAATTTCAGCGGTTAAATGCTTTAACGTGTTGAAATAGCGCTGATAAGCGGGAATAGCTCAGTTGGTAGAGCACGACCTTGCCAAGGTCGGGGTCGCGAGTTCGAGTCTCGTTTCCCGCTCCAAATTTGAAATGCACCATCCAATTTACAGGCTTCGGTTTTTTGACGCTGAACTCTGATAAATATGCGGGAATAGCTCAGTTGGTAGAGCACGACCTTGCCAAGGTCGGGGTCGCGAGTTCGAGTCTCGTTTCCCGCTCCAAATTTGAAATGCCGTAAGGCACGCACCATCCAGATTTACTGGTTCACGGCAATCAGCCAGGCCAGATAAGTATGCGGGAATAGCTCAGTTGGTAGAGCACGACCTTGCCAAGGTCGGGGTCGCGAGTTCGAGTCTCGTTTCCCGCTCCAATCTTTCATCTCCAAAAAATTATCCACAGCGAAGAAGCGCGCTGCGGGCGATTTTCTTTCATGCTAAAAAGTATTGTGAACAGAGTTATCCACAGGCTGAGCTTTGCTTAGCGGGATTTCTATTGCTTCGCTTATGAAATTATTTATTTGTAAGTCCATGAATTATAAAATAAAAACAATATTTCAAAATGTTAACGCGATCGCTTGACGAATTTGTTAACGTTGAAACGTAATGTGTTTTTTATTTTATTCACAAGCTGTGGATGGCTCAGGCATCGCGCGGCAGCCCTTTTTCTACCACCCGCACCAGGCGCTGTTTTTGCGGCAGTTGCACCTCAACGACGCAGGCATTACGCTTCTCAATTTGCTGCGCAATCGCCCACTCTATGTGCTCATCAAGAAGTGGATGCTCACCCAGCCGCTGTTTCAGCGCCACAATATTGGCCTCATCCCACGGCGCATTGCCCAGCGCGACCGCAATATTGCGCAGCCAGCGTAGATGACCGATACGGCGAATCGCCGACCCCTCCGTGATTTTTAAAAAGTGCGCCTCACTCCAGGCAAACAGTTCAACCAGCGCTGGCGCGTGCAGGGCTTTGCGCGGGCTGAAATCCGCCTCATCCGTAAGCTGCGAGAAGCGGTTCCACGGGCAGATAAGCTGGCAGTCATCGCAGCCGTAAATCCGGTTACCGATAAGCGGGCGAAATTCCTCGGGGATCGCCCCTTCTAACTCAATGGTGAGATAGGAGATACAGCGGCGCGCATCGACGGTATAGGGCTCGACAATCGCCCCGGTTGGGCAGATGGTCATGCAGGCGACGCAGCGTCCGCACGCTTCCTCGACCGGTTGATCGATAGGCAAAGGCAGGTCAATCAGCAGTTCGCCAAGAAAGAAAAACGACCCGGCATCGCGGCTGAGAATAAGTGAGTGCTTACCTGTCCAGCCAAGCCCGGCTTTTTCCGCCAGCGGCCGCTCAAGAATGGGCGCAGAGTCGACAAACGGTCTAAAATTCAGCGAAGCACACTGCTGCTGGATCAGTTTGCCGAGCTTTTTAAGGCGGCTGCGCAGCAGCTTATGATAATCGCGACCCAGCGCGTAGCGGCTGACATAGCCGAGCGCCGGGTTTTTCAGCGTGCTGGCGAAGGCCGCGTTTGGCGGCAGGTAGTTCATACGTACGCTGATAACGCGAAGCGTGCCGGGGAGAAGCTCATGGGGGCGGGCGCGCATCATACCGTGACGCGCCATCCACTCCATCTCGCCGTGATACTGCTTATCCAGCCACGCCTGCAGCTTTGGCTCGCTGGCGCTGAGATCGGTATCGGTAATACCGACCTGCTGAAAACCTAATTCAGTGCCCCACTGCTTGATTTGTTGCGCTAACTGATTGAGATCGAGGGGCTGTGACATGACGGACCATAGAGATGAAAAAAAACGCGGCAAGTATACCACACTCCATCTGGCCTGCTGGCGACCTGAAACGTCTCGAACAAGAGGCAGCCGACAGCCTCGGCATTACGTTATACGAACTGATGCTGCGTGCGGGCCAGGCTGCCTTTCAGCTGGCGCAGGATCATTTTCCCACTACAGCGCACTGGCTGGTGCTGTGCGGGCATGGCAATAACGGCGGCGATGGCTATGTTGTCGCACGCCTGGCCGCCGCCGCGGGTATCGACGTCACGCTGGTTGCGATCGAGAGCGATAAACCGCAGCCCGAAGAGGCGGAACAGGCGCGTGAGGCGTGGCTCAATGCCGGTGGCACGATCCACGCCGAAGAGGCGCTCTGGCCTGAAGGGATTGATCTGATTATCGACGGCCTGCTCGGCACCGGATTGAGCAGCGCACCGCGCGACAACGTCGCGGCGCTGATTACGCGTGCCAACCAGCACGCTGCGCCGCGTATTGCCCTCGATATCCCCTCGGGCCTTAATGCGCAGACCGGCACAACACCTGGCGCGGTTATTCAGGCGCGCCACACCATCACCTTTATTGCCTTGAAACCGGGGCTACTCACCGGCAAAGCGCGCAATGTAGTAGGGCAGTTGCACCATCATGCGCTGGGTCTTGAAGCCTGGCTTGCCGGGCAGCAGCCACCCTTTTCTCGTTTTGACGCCAGCCAACTTTCAGAATGGTTTACGCCGCGCCCGCCAACATCTCATAAAGGGGATAATGGGCGGTTAGTGATTATTGGTGGCGACCACGGTACGGCGGGCGCGATCCGCATGACCGGTGAAGCGGCTCTGCGCACCGGTGCCGGGTTGGTGCGCATTTTGACGCGCCGCGAAAACATTGCCCCCATCATCACCCAGCGGCCGGAGCTGATGGTTGATGAACTTACGCCAGAGTCCCTGGTTGAGAGCCTCGAATGGGCCGATGTGGTGGTGATTGGCCCGGGCCTCGGGCAGCAGGAGTGGGGCAAAAAAGCCCTGCAAAAAGTGGAGAACTTCCGTAAACCGATGCTGTGGGATGCGGATGCGCTGAACCTTCTGGCAATCAACCCCGATAAACGTCACAATCGCGTATTAACGCCGCACCCCGGTGAAGCGGCGCGTCTGCTTAACTGCTGCGTGGCGGAAATTGAAAGTGATCGCTTACTTTCGGCGCAGCGTCTGGTAAAACGCTTTGCAGGCGTGGTGGTGCTGAAAGGCGCGGGCACGGTAGTGGCTAGCGCAGACGGCGAATGCGGTATTATTGATGCCGGCAATGCCGGAATGGGCAGCGGCGGCATGGGCGATGTGCTCTCTGGTATTATCGGCGCGCTGCTTGGACAGAAATTCAGTTTATATGATGCCGCCTCTGCGGGCTGCGTCGCGCACGGCGCGGCGGCGGATCTGCGGGCGGCGCAGTATGGCCAGCGCGGCATGCTGGCTACCGATCTTTTTAGCACGCTGCTGCGTGTTGTTAACCCGGATGTAATTGATACAGAAAATGATTAATCGCGTGATCCCTTTACCTGATGAACAAGCCACCCTCGATCTCGGCCAGCGCGTGGCGCAAGCGTGCGCGGGCGCAACGGTGATCTATCTGTATGGCGATCTTGGTGCCGGCAAAACTACTTTCAGCCGTGGCTTTCTGCAGGCGCTGGGTCACAACGGCAATGTGAAAAGCCCGACCTATACGCTGGTGGAGCCGTATGATCTCAATAAGCTGATGGTCTATCACTTTGACCTTTATCGGCTCGCCGATCCGGAAGAGCTGGAGTTTATGGGCATCCGCGACTATTTTGCTAACGACGCGATCTGCCTCGTCGAGTGGCCGCAGCAGGGGACAGGCGTATTGCCAGAGCCGGATATTGAAATCCATTTAGATTATCAGGCGCAGGGGCGTGAGGCGCGCATTGGCGCGGTATCCTCATCGGGCGAATCGTTACTGGCGCGTATGGCTGGTTAACAGGAAAGGTGACGGGATGATCTCTCGCATAACAAGTTGGTTGGCGCTTACGCTGTTGATGCTCTGTTTCCAGGTTAATGCCGCGAGTTTGGCGGATATTCAGGTATCGAATGGCGAAAACCAGGCGCGCATCACCTTCAGTTTTATGGGTGATCCTGACTATGCCTTTAGTCAGCAGGGCAAGCGCAGCGTAGCGCTTGATATCAAGCAGACCGGGATTATTCAGGGGCTGCCGCTGCAATTTAGTGGTAACAACCTGGTTAAGAGCATCCGCGCCGGGACGGCGAAAGATAACCAGTCGATCCGCCTGGTGGTCGACCTGACGCAAAATGGCAAAACCCGCGCGGTAAAACAGCAGAGTGGGGCAGGGTATAGGGTGGTCTTTACCATTGATGCCGATGCGCCACCTCCGCCGCCGCCCGTAGTGGTGAAGCGCACCGAGACGCCGGTTATGAACTCGCAGCCAGGTACACCCGCGCGCAATCCGTTTAAACCGGACAACGATCGCATTACCAGCGTGGTAAGCAGTAACACTACCACCCGCCCGGCCTCCCGGACGCGCGTGGCTTCGGGCGATAAAGTGATTATTGCCATTGATGCCGGTCACGGCGGTCAGGACCCTGGCGCGATTGGCGCAGGCGGCACGCAGGAGAAGAGCGTAACAATTGCTATCGCGCGTAAGCTTCGCGCGTTGCTGAATGCCGACCCGATGTTTAAGCCGGTGATGACCCGCGATGGCGACTACTTTATTTCGGTAATGGGCCGTTCCGACGTGGCGCGAAAACAGAACGCCAACTTCCTGGTCTCAATTCATGCGGATGCCGCGCCGAACCGCGACGCGACGGGCGCCTCGGTGTGGGTGCTCTCAAACCGCCGCGCGAACAGCGAAATGGCAAGCTGGCTTGAGCAGCACGAGAAGCAGTCCGAACTGCTGGGCGGCGCGGGTGATGTGCTGGCTAACAGCCAGTCCGACCCTTACCTCAGCCAGGCGGTGCTTGATCTGCAATTCGGTCACTCCCAGCGTGTTGGCTATGATGTCGCCACCAATATGCTAAGCCAGCTTCAGCGCGTAGGCGCGCTGCATAAACGCCGCCCGGAGCATGCAAGCCTTGGCGTGCTGCGCTCGCCGGATATTCCCTCGGTGCTGGTGGAAACCGGGTTTATCAGCAATCGCAGCGAAGAGCGGCTGCTTGCCAGCGACGACTACCAACAGCAAATCGCAGCGGCCATTTATGGCGGTCTGCGTAACTACTTCCTTGCGCATCCTCTGCAATCAGCCCCGCAGGGCGGTGCGCAAATGGCGAATGCGGGCGCGCCCGCAGATGGTCTGCTTAACTAAGGATTCTTTTCATGCCGATACAGGTTCTACCGCCACAGCTTGCGAACCAGATCGCCGCAGGCGAAGTGGTTGAGCGCCCTGCGTCGGTAGTGAAAGAGCTGGTGGAAAACAGCCTGGATGCCGGTGCGACGCGCATCGATATCGATATCGAGCGCGGCGGCGCTAAGCTTATCCGCATCCGTGATAACGGCTGCGGCATCAAAAAAGAGGAGCTGGCGCTGGCGTTAGCGCGTCATGCCACCAGCAAGATCGCCTCTCTTGATGACTTAGAAGCGATCATCAGCCTTGGCTTTCGCGGCGAAGCGCTGGCGAGTATCAGTTCGGTTTCGCGTTTAACGCTCACCTCGCGCACCGCTGAGCAGCAGGAAGCATGGCAGGCCTATGCCGAAGGGCGCGAGATGGCGGTCACGGTAAAACCGGCCGCCCACCCGGTTGGCACCACCCTTGAAGTGCTGGATCTCTTCTACAACACCCCGGCGCGGCGCAAGTTTATGCGCACGGAAAAGACCGAGTTTAACCATATCGATGAGGTGATCCGCCGCATCGCGCTGGCGCGCTTCGACGTTACTATCAACCTCAACCATAACGGCAAGATGGTGCGCCAGTACCGCGCGGTGGCGCAAGGCGGGCAGAAAGAGCGTCGTCTCGGCGCCATTTGCGGGACCTCTTTCCTGGAACAGGCGCTAGCGATTGAGTGGCAGCACGGCGATTTAGCTCTGCGCGGTTGGGTCGCCGATCCCAAGAGCAACACCGCTGCGTTTACCGATATTCAATATTGCTATGTGAATGGCCGCATGATGCGCGACCGGTTGATAAACCATGCCATTCGCCAGGCCTGCGAAGATAAGCTCGGGGCCGATCAGCAACCCGCTTTTGTGCTCTATCTGGAGATCGACCCGCACCAGGTGGATGTTAACGTTCACCCGGCTAAGCATGAAGTGCGCTTTCACCAGTCGCGGCTGGTGCATGACTTTATCTATCAGGGCGTGCTGAGTGTGTTGCAGCAGCAGCTTGACGCGACGCTGCCGCTCCCGGACGAACCTGCGCCGCGCGTAATTCCGGAAAACCGCGTGGCTGCCGGGCGTAATCAGTTTGCCGAACCGCGCGCCGCACGCGAACCCGAGACAGGATCCTATTCGTCCTCTTCCGGCAGCGGATCGTCCTCGGGTGCCTCTTCCCGTACGCCTGCGAGCAGCGATCGCGGCTGGCCGAACGCGCAGCCGGGTTATCAGAAACAGCAGGGCGCGCTCTACCAGAAACTGCTGGAAACGCCGGTGGTTGAGCCGAAAGCGGAGAAACGCGCCCCCTCTTCAGCCCCGGCACTCGATGGGCACAGCCAGAGTTTTGGCCGCGTACTGACGCTGATTGCGCCGCACTACGCGCTGCTTGAGCGCGATGGCAAGCTGGCGCTGCTGGCACTGCCGGTGGCCGAGCGCTGGCTGCGCCATGCGCAGCTCTCGCCCGATAATGCACCGGGCTGCGGACAGCCGTTGTTGATTCCGGTACGGCTGAAAATTTCTGCCGATGAGAGCGCTACGCTTAAGCGCGCGCAGCCCGTGCTGACGCGAATGGGCATTGAATTTGTGCCGGATGGCCATCACGTGACCATTCGCGCGGTGCCTTTACCCTTGCGCCAACAAAATTTACAAAACTTGATTCCTGAACTGTTAGGCTACCTGGCGCAGCAGACAAGTATTGACGCGGTGAATATTGCTCACTGGCTGGCACGCCGTCTGGCGACTGAACATGCACAGTGGAGCGTCGCTCAGGCGATCACTTTATTGGCCGACGTTGAACGGCTTTGTCCGCATCTGGTGAAGACCCCGCCGGATGGTTTATTACAACCTGTTGATTTACAAAAGGCGATGAACGCCCTGAACGATGAGTGAAGTAAGTAAGGCAAGCCTGCCGAAGGCAATTTTTTTGATGGGCCCGACGGCCTCTGGTAAGACAGCGCTCGCAATCGCGTTACGTAAAGTTTTGCCAGTTGAGTTGATAAGCGTTGATTCAGCCCTTATCTATCAGGGCATGGATATCGGTACAGCTAAACCGAACGCGGAAGAGCTTCGCGCTGCGCCGCACCGGTTGCTTGATATCCGGGATCCGGCACAAGCCTACTCCGCAGCTGATTTTCGCCGCGATGCGCTGGCTGAAATGAAAGCGATCACCGACGCAGGACGTATTCCTCTGCTGGTGGGCGGCACGATGCTCTACTTTAAGGCGTTGCTGGAGGGGTTATCCCCCTTGCCGTCAGCCGATCCGAAGGTGCGAGCCGAGATTGAACAGCAGGCAGCAGAGCGTGGATGGGATGCATTGCATGCACAGTTACAGATCATCGATCCTGTCGCTGCAGCACGAATCCATCCGAATGATCCGCAAAGGCTTTCCCGGGCACTGGAAGTTTTTTTCATTTCGGGTAAAACTTTAACAGATCTGACGCAAACGTCAGGAGACGCTCTGCCTTACCAGGTGCATCAGTTCGCCATCGCCCCGGCGAGCCGTGAACTGCTCCATCAACGAATCGAGCAGCGTTTTCACCAGATGTTAGCTTCAGGTTTTGAAGCAGAAGTGCGGGCGCTATTTGCCCGCGGAGATTTGCATACGGATATGCCTTCCGTTCGTTGTGTGGGATATCGCCAGATGTGGTCCTATCTTGAAGGCGAGATTTCATACGATGAAATGGTTTATCGAGGTATTTGCGCGACGAGGCAGTTAGCCAAGCGACAGATGACCTGGCTACGCGGATGGAATGAGGTTCACTGGTTAGAGAGTGAAAAGCCAGAAAAGTCTTACCATGACGTGTTACAGGTAGTTAGTGCTATCGCAGGGTGAATGTGTACAATTACCGCGTATCGTGCGCAAATTTTTACGCAGTTTTCAGAGCTTCCGGGTTCTAAGTACAAAACAAGCATATAAGGAAAAGATAGAATGGCTAAGGGGCAATCTTTACAAGATCCGTTCCTGAACGCACTGCGTCGGGAACGTGTTCCAGTTTCAATTTATTTGGTGAATGGTATCAAACTGCAAGGACAGATTGAGTCTTTCGATCAGTTCGTAATTTTGCTGAAAAACACAGTCAGCCAGATGGTTTATAAGCACGCGATTTCGACTGTTGTTCCGTCCCGCCCGGTTTCACATCACAGCAACAATGCGGGTGGCGGCTCCAACAACAACAACTACCACCACGGTAGCAACGCGCAAGGCTCTGCACAGCAGGACAGCGAAGAAACCGAGTAAGGTTGAAGGCTGATTTCCAGATCGGGGAGCCAGTTTCGCTGTGTTCCCCGCTGGTATTTAATGAGGGTTTACGCTTGTTTGACCGTTATGATGCCGGTGAGCAGGCGGTGCTGGTACACATCTATTTTTCGCAAGACAAAGATATGGAAGATCTCCAGGAGTTTGAAGCTCTGGTCTCTTCCGCCGGTGTCGAAGCAATGCAGGTGATTACCGGTAGCCGTAAAGCACCGCACCCCAAATATTTCGTTGGTGAAGGTAAAGCAGTCGAGATTGCAGAAGCCGTAAAAGCAACGGGTGCGTCCGTCGTACTCTTTGATCATGCGCTAACCCCTGCCCAGGAACGTAACCTGGAGCGACTGTGCGAATGTCGTGTTATCGATCGCACCGGCCTTATTTTGGACATTTTTGCCCAGCGTGCGCGAACGCACGAGGGGAAATTGCAGGTAGAACTGGCGCAATTGCGCCATCTGGCGACGCGCCTTGTGCGTGGCTGGACCCACCTTGAAAGACAGAAAGGCGGGATTGGTTTGCGTGGACCGGGTGAAACCCAGCTCGAAACCGACCGTCGTTTGTTGCGTAATCGCATTACTCAAATCCTCTCGCGCCTGGAAAAGGTTGAGAAACAGCGTGAACAGGGGCGTCGTTCCCGTACCAAGGCGGATATTCCCACGGTTTCACTGGTGGGTTATACCAACGCCGGTAAATCGACGCTGTTTAACCAGATAACCGAAGCGCAGGTCTATGCAGCCGATCAGCTGTTCGCCACGCTGGATCCGACGCTGCGCCGCATTGACGTTGCAGATGTAGGTGAAACCGTACTGGCCGATACCGTCGGCTTTATTCGCCATCTGCCGCACGATCTGGTTGCCGCGTTTAAAGCGACGCTGCAGGAGACGCGCCAGGCGACGCTGCTGCTGCATGTGATTGACGGCGCGGATGTGCGCGTACAGGAAAATATCGACGCGGTGAACACGGTGCTCGAAGAGATCGATGCACATGAGATCCCGACGCTGCTGGTGATGAATAAGATCGATATGCTGGAGGATTTCGAGCCGCGTATCGACAGAGATGAAGAGAACAAACCGACTCGCGTCTGGCTCTCCGCCCAGACGGGGGCTGGCGTACCACTGTTATTCCAGGCTTTGACAGAACGTCTTGCCGGCGAAGTTGCGCAGCACACGCTGCGGTTGCCAGCGGAAGAGGGGCGTTTAAGAAGCCGGTTTTATCAGCTTCAGGCAATAGAAAAAGAGTGGACGGAAGAGGATGGCAGCGTAGGTATGCAGATACGGATGCCCATCGTTGACTGGCGTCGACTCTGTAAACAAGAACCGGCGCTCGAAGAGTACATCGTTTGATCGGCAAAGCCTGAAGATTTTTCCCCTTTGGGGGTGCCCGCCTGCGCGGGCATACACCGCAAAATAAATATGGAGCACATACATGGCGTGGAATCAGCCCGGTAACAACGGACAAGACCGCGACCCGTGGGGAAGCAGCAAACCAGGCGGCAACTCTGAGGGAAATGGAAACAAAGGCGGTCGCGATCAGGGGCCACCTGATCTGGATGATATCTTCCGCAAGCTGAGTAAAAAGCTCGGCGGTCTGGGCGGTGGCAAAGGCACCGGCGGGAGTAATCCAGGCTCTTCTGGTCCTCGTAGTCCAATGGGCGGACGCGTGTTCGGTATTGCTGCCGTTGCTGCCGTGGTGATCTGGGCTGCGACCGGCTTCTACACCATTAAAGAAGCGGAGCGCGGCGTGGTGACACGCTTTGGTAAATTCAGCCACCTGGTGGAGCCTGGTCTGAACTGGAAGCCAACCTTTATCGATAACGTGACGGCGGTAAACGTCGAATCCGTTCGTGAACTGGCTGCCTCTGGCGTGATGCTGACCTCTGATGAAAACGTGGTGCGCGTTGAGATGAACGTGCAGTACCGCGTAACCGATCCTGAGCGCTATCTCTTTAGCGTCACCAGCGCCGACGACAGTCTGCGTCAGGCGACCGACAGCGCCCTGCGCGGCGTAATCGGTAAATACACCATGGATCGTATTCTGACTGAAGGGCGTACCGTTATTCGTAGCGATACCCAGCGCGAGCTGGAAGAGACCATTCGTCCTTACAACATGGGTATTACCCTGCTGGACGTTAACTTCCAGGCCGCTCGTCCGCCGGAAGAGGTGAAAGCCGCGTTTGATGATGCGATAGCCGCCCGTGAAAACGAGCAGCAGTTCATTCGTGAAGCGGAAGCCTACACCAACGAAGTGCAGCCGCGTGCGAACGGTCAGGCGCAGCGTATCCTCGAAGAGGCGCGCGCATATAAAACGCAGACCGTGCTGGAAGCGCAGGGTGAAGTGGCGCGTTTTGCCAAGATCCTGCCTGAATATAAAGCCGCCCCGGAAATTACCCGCGAGCGTCTCTATATCGAAGCGATGGAGAAAGTGCTGAGCCACACCCGTAAAGTGCTGGTGAATGATAAAGGCGGCAACCTGATGGTGCTTCCGCTGGATCAGATGCTGAAAGGCGCTGGCGCGCCAGCGGCGAAGAGCGACAGCGAGGGGGCAAATAATCTGTTGCGCCTGCCGCCCGCCTCCAATTCTGGCAACAACGCCAACAGCAATTCGACTTCCTCAGCGGGAGATATCATGGATCAACGCCGCGTCAACGCGCAGCGTAACGACTACCAGCGTCAGGGGGAATAACGATGCGTAAGTCAGTTATTGCGATCATCACCATCATCGTGCTGGTAGTGCTTTTCACCTCGATTTTCGTGGTGCGAGAGGGCGAGCGAGGCATTTCAATGCGCTTCGGTAAAGTGCTGCGTGACGGCGACAACAAGCCATTAGTCTTCGAGCCGGGCCTGCACTTCAAACTGCCATTTATTGAGTCGGTCAAACTGCTTGATGCGCGTATCCAGACTATGGATAACCAGGCGGATCGCTTTGTGACCAAAGAGAAGAAAGACCTGATCGTTGACTCCTATATCAAGTGGCGTATCAGCGATTTCAGCCGTTATTACCTGGCTACCGGCGGCGGTGACGTCTCCCAGGCGGAGCTGCTGCTTAAACGTAAATTCTCAGACCGTCTGCGCTCTGAGATTGGTCGTCTGGATGTTAAAGATATCGTGACCGACTCTCGCGGTCGCTTAACTTCGGAAGTGCGTGACGCGCTGAATTCCGGCTCTGCCGGTACTGAAGATGAGGTGGTTACGCCAGCGGCGGATAATGCGATCGCTAAAGCCGCTGAACGCGTTCAGGCTGAAACGAACGGTAAAGTGCCGGTCATTAATCCGAACAGTATGGCGGCGCTGGGCATTGAAGTGGTCGATGTGCGTATTAAGCAGATCAACCTGCCGACGGAAGTGTCAGACGCGATTTACAACCGTATGCGCGCCGAGCGTGAAGCGGTTGCGCGTCGCCACCGTTCACAGGGCCAGGAAGAGGCGGAAAAACTGCGCGCTACCGCAGACTATGAAGTGACCAAAACGCTGGCGGAAGCCGAGCGTCAGGGGCGCATCATGCGTGGTGAGGGCGATGCCGAAGCGGCGAAACTGTTTGCTGATGCCTTCAGCCAGGATCCCGACTTCTACGCCTTTATCCGTAGCCTGCGTGCGTACGAAAACAGCTTCGACAGCAATCAGGATGTGATGGTGTTAAGCCCGGACAGCGATTTCTTCCGTTATATGAAGACGCCGACCTCTACCGCACGCTAATATCGCGTCAACGGTTTTAATAATGAAAACCACTGCTCAATTCGGGCGGTGGTTTTTCTTTTGTGAGGATACCCATGAACGCAACAATCTGGCTCGCTCTGGCGTTAGTTTTGGTGCTGGAAGGGCTTGGCCCGATGCTCTATCCACGTGCCTGGCGGCGAATGATCGCTTCATTGAGCCAGCTCCCGGATAATATTTTGCGCCGTTTTGGCGGCGGACTTGTGGTCGCAGGCATCGTTGTCTACTACATGTTGAGGAAAACGATTGGCTGAGGCAATAATCGGCTAACTCGCGGGAATTTTGCACGGAAAAAGTGCTGATTCTCTAAAAAAGCGGTGGTAGAATCCATTTTTAAGCAAACGGTGATTTTGAAAAAATGGGTAACAACGTCGTCGTACTGGGCACCCAATGGGGTGACGAAGGTAAAGGGAAGATTGTCGATCTTCTGACTGAACGGGCTAAATATGTTGTGCGCTACCAGGGCGGTCACAACGCAGGCCATACTCTCGTAATCAACGGTGAAAAAACCGTCCTCCATCTTATTCCATCAGGCATTCTTCGCGAAAACGTCACCAGCATCATCGGTAACGGCGTTGTGCTGTCGCCTGCTGCGCTGATGAAAGAGATGAAAGAACTGGAAGACCGTGGTATCCCGGTTCGCGAACGTCTGCTGCTCTCTGAAGCCTGCCCGTTAATTCTTGATTATCACGTTGCGCTGGACGTCGCTCGCGAGAAAGCGCGCGGCGCGAAAGCGATCGGCACCACCGGTCGCGGTATCGGCCCGGCATATGAAGATAAAGTTGCCCGTCGCGGTCTGCGCGTTGGCGATCTGTTCGATAAAGCGACCTTCGCCGATAAACTGAAAGAAGTGATGGAATATCACAACTTCCAGCTGGTGAACTACTACAAAGTTGAAGCGGTTGACTACCAGAAAGTGCTGGATGATGTGATGGCAATCGCCGACATCCTCACCGCCATGGTTGTTGACGTTTCCGACTTACTGGATCAGGCGCGTAAGCGCGGCGACTTCGTGATGTTCGAAGGCGCGCAGGGTACGCTGCTGGATATCGACCACGGTACCTATCCGTACGTCACCTCCTCCAACACCACCGCAGGCGGTGTTGCCACCGGTTCCGGCCTTGGCCCGCGCTATGTTGATTACGTGCTGGGCATCATCAAAGCCTACTCCACCCGTGTGGGTGCAGGTCCGTTCCCGACCGAACTGTTTGATGAAACCGGCGAGTTCCTCTGCAAGCAGGGTAACGAATTTGGCGCGACTACCGGACGTCGTCGTCGTACCGGCTGGCTGGATGCCGTTGCTGTGCGCCGTGCCGTACAGATCAACTCCCTCTCTGGTTTCTGCCTGACCAAGCTGGACGTGCTGGATGGCCTGAAAGAGGTGAAGATCTGCGTCGCTTACCGCATGCCGGATGGCCGCGAAGTGGACACCACGCCGCTGGCTGCCGACAACTGGGAAGGTATCGAGCCGATCTACGAAACCATGCCGGGCTGGTCTGAAACCACCTTTGGCGTGAAAGAGCGCAGCGGCCTGCCGCAGGCAGCGCTCAACTACATCAAACGTATTGAAGAACTTACTGGTGTACCGATCGATATCATTTCTACCGGTCCTGATCGCACTGAGACCATGATTCTGCGCGACCCGTTCGACGCATAATCCTGCTTAAGGGCGCGAATCTCGCGCCCTATCTCCTCGCTTTTTTTACCTTTCTGTTCAAATAAATTAGCGACCTGACTGGTGGCTGGTTTATCATCAATAAAGTCAATACCTGCGGGTATCTCGCTTTTTTCCCTGTTATTGAGGTTGGTGTGCAGTTAACAAGCTTTACCGATTACGGTTTACGCGCTTTGATTTACATGGCGGCCTTGCCGGAAGGGCAGATGACCAATATTTCTGAAGTGACAGAAACGTATGGTGTCTCCCGTAATCATATGGTTAAGATAATCAATCAGCTAAGTCGTGAAGGCTATGTCGCGGCGGTGCGTGGAAAAAACGGCGGTATCCGCCTGGGCAAGCCTGCGCGAGATATTCGTATCAGTGATGTTGTGCGCTCCCTTGAACCGCTGACGCTGGTGAACTGCCACAGCGATTTCTGCCACATCACCAACGCTTGCCGACTGAAAGTCGCCCTCTCAAAAGCCGTGCAGAGTTTCCTGAAGGAACTTGATAACTACACGCTTGCCGATTTGGTTGAAGAGAATCAACCGCTCTACAAATTATTGCTGGTGGAATGACAAAACGCTCCGCCAGAGCTGACAACGGAGGAACCGCTATGTCACAAGATCCTTTCCTCGAACGCGAAACTGAAAAATACTCTAATCCTATTCCCAGCCGCGAATTTATCCTCGACCATCTCTCCAAACGCGAAAAGCCTGCCAGCCGGGATGAACTGGCTGTTGAGCTCAATATCGAAGGCGAAGAACAACACGAAGCCCTGCGCCGCCGTCTGCGCGCCATGGAGCGCGACGGGCAGCTGGTCTTCACCCGCCGCCAGTGCTACGCCTTACCGGAACGTCTCGACCTGCTGAAAGGCATTGTTATTGGCCACCGCGATGGCTATGGTTTTCTGCGCGTTGAAGGCCGCAAAGACGATCTCTATCTCTCCAGCGAGCAGATGAAAACCTGCATCCACGGCGATCAGGTGCTGGCACAGCCGCTGGGCGCCGATCGCAAAGGGCGCCGCGAAGCGCGTATCGTCCGCGTACTGGTGCCAAAAACCGGGCAGATTGTTGGCCGCTACTTTACCGACGCTGGCGTCGGCTTTGTGGTGCCGGACGACAGCCGCCTGAGCTTCGATATCCTTATCCCGCCTGAAGAGATCATGGGCGCGCGTATGGGCTTTGTGGTGGTGGTCGAGCTGACCCAGCGACCGACTCGCCGCACCAAAGCGGTGGGTAAAATTGTTGAAGTGCTGGGCGACAACATGGGCACCGGCATGGCCGTCGATATGGCGCTGCGCACCCATGAAATTCCATATCAGTGGCCGCCGGAAGTTGAAAAGCAGATTGCTGACCTGAAAGAGCAGGTACCGGAAGAGGCAAAAGTGGGCCGCGTCGATCTGCGTAATCTGCCGCTGGTCACCATTGATGGCGAAGATGCCCGCGACTTTGATGACGCCGTTTACTGCGAGAAGAAACGCGGCGGCGGCTGGCGCTTATGGGTTGCCATCGCCGATGTCAGCTACTACGTGCGCCACGGAACGCCGCTGGACAACGAAGCGCGTAATCGCGGCACCTCCGTCTACTTCCCGTCCCAGGTTGTGCCAATGCTGCCGGAAGTGCTCTCCAACGGCCTCTGCTCTCTGAATCCGCAGGTCGATCGCCTCTGCATGGTATGTGAGATGACCATCTCCGCTAAAGGGCGTCTGACCGGCTACAAGTTCTACGAAGCGGTGATGAGTTCCCACGCGCGTCTGACCTACACCAAGGTGTGGCATATGCTGCAGGGCGATGGCGAGCTGCGCGAGCAGTACGCACCGCTGGTAAAACATATTGAAGAGCTGCACACCCTCTATAAAACGCTCGAGCAGGCGCGCGCCGAGCGCGGCGGCATCTCCTTTGAGAGCGAAGAGGCGAAGTTTATTTTCAACGCTGAACGTCGCATTGAGCGCATTGAACAGACGCAGCGTAACGATGCACACAAGCTGATTGAAGAGTGCATGATCCTCGCCAACATCTCTGCGGCCCGCTTCGTTGAGAAGGCAGAAGAGCCTGCGCTGTTCCGTATTCACGATAAACCGACTAATGACGCCATTACCGCGTTTCGTACCGTGCTCGCCGAGCTGGGTCTGGAGCTGCCGGGCGGCAACAAGCCGGAGCCGCGCGATTATGCCGCGCTGCTGGAATCGATCGCCGATCGTCCCGATCACGAAATGCTGCAAACCATGCTGCTGCGCTCAATGAAACAGGCGATCTATGATCCGGAAAACCGTGGTCACTTTGGCCTCGCGCTGCAATCCTATGCGCACTTTACCTCGCCGATTCGCCGCTACCCGGATCTTTCGTTGCACCGCGCGATCAAGTATCTGCTGGCGAAAGAGAACGGCGAGAAGGGCAACAGTACCGCAACGGGCGGCTGGCATTACAGCATGGAAGAGATCCTCCAACTGGGTCAGCACTGCTCAATGGCCGAGCGCCGTGCCGATGAAGCGACCCGTGATGTTGCTGACTGGCTGAAGTGCGACTTTATGCAGGATCAGGTGGGTAACACCTTCTCCGGTGTGATCGCCAGCGTTACTGGCTTCGGCTTCTTTGTGCGTCTCGCTGATCTGTTTATCGATGGTCTCGTGCATGTATCATCGCTGGATAACGACTACTACCGTTTTGACCAGATTGGCCAGCGCCTGATTGGCGAATCCGGCGGTCAGACCTATCGCCTCGGCGATCGGGTTGAAGTGAAGGTTGAAGCGGTCAATATGGACGAGCGCAAGATTGACTTCTCGCTTATCTCCAGCGAGCGCGCCCCGCGCAATCCGGGTAAAACCGAGCGAGAGCGCAATAAAAAAGGCGCGGCAGGGCGCAGCAACACCAGCAAAAAGCCGCCGCGTCGGCAGGCTAATAAAAAGGTGAATTTCGAGCCGGATAGCGAATTCCGCAGCGATAAAGCCAGAGGAAAAGCGAAAAAAGCGAAAAAGCCCTCTGAGAAAACGCAAAAAATAGCCGCCGCCACCAAAGCCAAGCGCGCGGCGCGCAAGAAAAAAGCCGATTGATAATCAAAAACCCCTTCTGCAAAGAGGGGGTTTTTCTTTATATCCTGTCCAATGATAAGAGGTGGCTAAATAAAGCGTCAGAGAAAAGCCGTTTCGGCGCTGCCAATTTTCGTTAAGTCACACCCTGTGAATTTCATACCGATGCCGTGTTCTGGATCGATTTCGTTTGAAAAGAGTAAACCGAAACATCTCTTCTCCGGCGGCAACAGGTAGATTCTTATTAGCGTCAGCTCGCTGAGCGCTGCGGAATAGATGCTTAGCGTGTAGTTCTGCGCTGCGATAACGGCTTTTTCGAAAATGGCGTATTGCTGATGAATAAGAAATGCGAGCGTCTCTCTTATATTTCCATCTGCCACATCGCACTCAAGGGCAGTGCATTGCACCGCCTGCGCGCCAAAAGCGGGCAGGGTTAGATCTGTCGTTATACCTTCATCATCTGCGTAAAAATCGAGCTTCTGGACACTCATCTCATCTCCCCTGAGCAGTTCGGCCTTACCCTCTAAAAACCTGTCAGACCCCATGTTACAAGGGCTGAGGGCGGTTCGTGGTATCAGAATCAGAGGATATATCCTTAAAATGATTGCGCGCTAACGTTTTCACGTCTAACTTGTCGGTGTTGTACAAGTTTCGTGGGGAAATCTGTACAACTTACTGGGCTGACTGCAAAGGATAGCCACGTCACTTTTTCTAGCGAGTTTATGATGAATAACGCGACTTTTAAGACATTTGAGACTACAGACAGCAAGCTTCATGCCTTTGAGGCCGAAAAACAGATTATTGACGAGCTGACCTTTGCACTGAAATCAGTGAAAACCGTGGTGACCAATAAGGATCTGATTCTTGCTCTTATCAGCCGGCTTGAGACGGAATCTGACGTTGTCCAGAATGACATCCTGCGCAACGCGCTGGAGATGATTGTTCATCGCACTCAGGATGATATCTAAGTAGATGGATTTAGCACGGCAGCCTTTGCACAAGCGGAGGCTGCCGTTTTTTATTAATGGATCTTATCGTCCGTGCCTGGTTTCCACTGCGCTAGAAAGTTCTTACGGTTCACCGGCGCACGCGAACGTTCGTTCGTCGTTTTAGCAATCATCGCCTGAATTTCATCAATAGCGCTGTCGCAGGCCGCAATGCCTTCGCGGCTTACCGCCTGTTTGCGTTTGTCATTGAGTATTGCCAGCACGGCGCGAAAAGAGACTGCCTCATCCGTGTTCAGCAGCTGTTTGACAGCCTTTCCGATAAGCACACCTGCCACTTTTTCTGTATCAATGGTGCTCATGGTCTCCTCCTGTTAGGGCCAGCAAAATAAGCTCTTACTTTTCAGTGCGCTCTGTTTTACCTGACTCTGCGTTGGTGAGCGTTGCCTGGAACAGTTCTCCAGCCTGGTGTCTCCTAATTAATAAAAAGTCGCCTTAAGCGAATAAAGATGCATATTTAAATCGTCTTATAATAATACTCACTAAAAAAACGTTTTTTATACGCGATGAGACACTTTACATAATAAATATTATGTCGCTATGTTGAATTAATCACTGTTTATTTAATTATAAAAGATATTGGCGGCCTCTCCATTTTTTGAGAACTATCTGGTTTTTATTCTGTTTTTAGTAACAGAAAAGAGAGGTGTGTTAGATTGAAAGTCAATTTTTTCAGTTGGATAGGTGGCGTTTTACGAAAGAAGCGGTCTCAATGGTGACGCGCAATAATATAAAAAACTATAACAGTGTGCGTTATGTTTTTAATAACAGTTGTCCGTGAATTGAGATTTAGCCTAATCCAACGATCTGGAAAAAAATCGGTTTTGATGATTATTTTCCAGACCTGCAACATGCGCTTACGCTTGCTTATTAATAGTCACATTGTCAAAGACCATAAATACCCGGGTCGTACCAGCGAGGCCGCTATATCCGCCCGCACCGCCGCCAAGGTGACAGGCGAGCGCGGTAAAGGTCCAGGCATCTTCTGCAGAGGCGCTAATCTGACGTGTGGTTAAGGTTTCAAGACCATGCTGCTCGCCAAAGGCGCGCACACGGGCGGCATATTCGCCGAGCGCTTCGCGCACGGAAGGGTGATCCCATCCCCATAGCCAGGTTCCCTCTTCGGTGTCATAGGTGCCAACCACCTGCACCGGCGCGGTAATGACCCACCCTTTTTCATGATTGGTAAAGGTAATGGTACCGACATCGAGATCAACACCCCACTCGGCGCTGTCCAGGCCCCACATCTCGGTTGCCGCCTGTGTACGCAGCTGCATCTCATTATTGGCGCGGACAATGGTCAGGTCGGGTTCGCGAAGCGCTTCGTCCTTCGCTTTATCGTTACCACCGCCAAAAAACTTCTTAAAAAAATTGGCCATCCGGAGTCTCCAGTAACTCGTTGTCGTTTCGGTAAAGTTTAGCGCGTCAGGGCTTGAATCCTGATTGAAAAAACACCGCCCGCAGGCGGTGTTGGGGTGGTTAACGAACCAGATGCAGGAAGTGTAGATGTTTTTCATATTGATCAAGAATATCGTTGATCAACTGCTCCTGATTCCAGCCCATAACATCATAGTTTTGCCCGCCCTCTTTGAGATAGATTTCAGCGCGGTAATACTTATGCTGCTCCGCCTGCTGTTCATCACTCTCCAGGCCCGAAATCGCAAAGGTCGGGGCGTTATACCCTCGCAGCCTCACTTCATAAATAAAGTTAAGCTCATCGCCCAGGTCGACTTCGAAGCGAATACGATCGTCTGCGGCATCACTGATGGTACTGCGCGTTCCCTGTTTATTAAGCTCCTCCTGCACCAGTGTCATCGCTGGCTGGATGACATCATCCATAAAGCGTTTCACCAGCGATCGTTTCGGCAGATAGGCGATATTACGTAACCGACGCTGCCACGGGATCGGGTTGCGCGCCGCAGTCGGCGCGATGGTCGCCATGCTTTGGCTTTCACGCTTGGTGAGATCCCGACGCAACGCTTTTAACAGCCCATAAATTGAGATCAGCAGGATCACTGAGAAGGGCAGCGCAC
Source organism: Kosakonia sp. SMBL-WEM22 (assembly GCF_014490785.1). Taxonomy (NCBI): domain Bacteria; kingdom Pseudomonadati; phylum Pseudomonadota; class Gammaproteobacteria; order Enterobacterales; family Enterobacteriaceae; genus Kosakonia; species Kosakonia sp. SMBL-WEM22. The sequence goes on from NZ_CP051488.1 coordinate 548,887, forward strand.
TGGCAATGGTCACCGTTTGCAGGGCGCTTAACCCGCCAGCCAGCAGCAGCGCAATCGCCACCACACCCATCAGCGCAGCCCAGAAGATGCGCTGCCAGACCGGCGTATGACTTGAGCCGCCGGAGGCGAGGGTATCCACCACCATGGCACCAGAGTCAGCGGAGGTGACAAAGAAGACAATCACCATCGCCATGGCGATAAACGACAGAACGCTTGCGAAAGGGAAGTGCTCAAGGAAGTTAAACAGCGCCAGCGCGACATCCTGCTGCACGGTGTCAGCCAGGTCGCGTGCGCCTTCGGTCATGATGAGATGGATCGCGCTGTTACCAAACACCGTCATCCACAGCAGCGTGAAACCTGCCGGGACAAACAGCACGCCAGTGACAAACTCACGGATCGTTCTGCCACGGGAGACGCGGGCGATAAACATACCGACAAACGGCGACCAGGAGAGCCACCAGCCCCAGTAGAGCAGCGTCCAGCCGCCCAGCCAGTTGCTCGACTTCGGCTCATAGGCGTAGAGGTTAAATGTCTTGCTCACCAGCTCGGAGAGATAGCCGCCGGTGTTCTCAACAAAGGATTTAAGTAGCAGCACCATCGGGCCAAGCAGCATTACTAACACCAGCAGCAGCAGCGCCAGGCTAAGGTTCAGTTCAGAGAGGATGCGGATCCCTTTATCGAGGCCTGATACTACGGAAATCGTGGCAAGGCCGGTGATCACGACGATCAAAATAACCTGTACGGTCTCATTGATCGGCACGCCGAACAGATGATTCAGGCCCGCATTGACCTGCAATACGCCGTAGCCCAGCGAGGTGGCTACGCCAAAGACCGTACCGATCACCGCGAAAATATCGACAGCGTGGCCTAAAGGCCCGTAAATGCGATCGCCAATAATCGGGAAGAGCGCGGAGCGCAGCGTGAGCGGTAAACCGTGGCGGTAGCTGAAGAAGGCGAGGATCAACGCGACAATGGCGTAGATGGCCCAAGCATGCAGCCCCCAGTGGAAAAAGGTGAGGCGCATCGCCTGCTTCGCCGCTTCAATGGTTTCAGGTGTGCCCACCGGTGGCGATAAGTAGTGCATCACCGGCTCGGCCACGCCAAAGAACATCAGGCCGATCCCCATGCCTGCCGAGAAGAGCATCGCGAACCAGGAGTGGTAGCTAAAGTCAGGCTGTGCGTGGTCGGGCCCAAGTTTAATATCGCCATAACGCGAAAGCCCAAGGAAGGTGACACTCAGCAGGATCAGCGCGACGGCAAGGATATAAAACCAGCTGGCATTGGTGAAAAGCTCCTGCTGTAACAGCTTGAATTTCGTGTCGGCGAGTTCGGGGAAAAGCGAGGCGAAAGCCGCAAGGAGCACGATTAATAACGCCGATGTAGCAAACACAGGCTTATTGATCGTGTTCCCGGCCTTAATTGTCGAAAGATCTTGTTCACTCATAATCTATTCATTCCATAGGTTAGTTGCCCTGAACGGATATAAAGAACAGCGAAATAGTAACAAATATGATGGTCAGGAGAAGTTATTATTCGAATGAATATAACCCCATAAAATATAAGATTTATGCGGTAATCCCAGGCTCGCAGGGTTTTGCCTTTGTTACTGGAAGGAGAGGCGCAGTAGAGAATCGATCCTGCCTGCACGCCAATGTTAAGGCAGGGGAAACGGGGAGAAGCATTCCCCCCGGTATGCACAAATATCAGAAGGTGACGCCAGCGCCTAAATAGGCTCCGTCGATAATGGTATGGCCCGGACGACCATCTTTGCCATCGACGCTTGCGTGACGGTAACCGGCTTTAAGCGTAAGCGGGGTGATAGGTGTCCACTTAATGCCGCCATTCGCTTCGACGTAATTTTTCACGCTGTTGGTCAGGCCGTTCGGTGCGGAGTAGCCTTCGCCATAGAGATGAATACTGTCCGTCAGCGCCCAGTCGATGCCGCCGCCAATCGGGAAGGCCACGCCGTTATCGCCTTTTTTCGGCCCGAGGTAGACGGCTTTTGTGCCCGCAGAGAGGGTCACCGGACCGAGGCCAAAGTTATAGCCCACGCCCAGGCTGCCCAGTTGCGCACCATCCTTCGTGTTTTTTACCCAGTTGCTCTCTGCATATAAGCCATCTGAGCTTTTGCCTAATTCCGCATTGAGATTGGTGTAGTTCTTACTTTGTTCGGCGGTAAAACCCATCGCCAGGGCTGAACCCGATGCCATAACCAGAGATAAAGATAAAAGAACAGATAATTTTTTCACGTTTGCGACTCCTCAATAATTTCACATTGAACTTATCAAGTACGCCTCTGTCTGAAAAATTGCGCTGGTCTCAAAATGTAAATTACGTAACGCATGATATTTAACGCTCGTTATGGCTATTATTTGGCGATGTCAATATTGGATGCTCGTCTGGTTTAGCGTTGGTTTAATTCCCTGCCTCAATTAATATTGAATATTTGCCTTGGTTGTTCTTTTTTTCATCATTGCTTTAAATATGAAAAATATTACCATCGCAATTGATAATAATCATTTCTCTTTGACCTTAATATGCTGTTACATTCTTTGAAATAACTATATGTATCACCAACTTTTTAGCCCGGCTTGCTTACAGGTTCGCATTATCTGTCGTCATTGCTGGCGGGCTGATCCACTTCGCTAAAGGACTCTTGCTCCAGCGCGCAATCACCGGGTGCAAAATTATTTTTAACGACATTAATAGCACCCTAATAAAATGCACCTCTAAAAAGATAGATAAATATGATATATCCCGATCGGGGCGGTAATATGTTATGCCGAAATGGATTCAACGTGCGTTGCAGTAATACGTGATTTAGATCATGAATACTCTATTTTACGCATAAGCTGAAGAATAAATCATAAAGTTAAATTTTAAGGCTGACGATAACTGGAAATAGCGCCCCCAAACTAACTTTATGGTGAACCGTATGTCCGTTACCGCTTTTATAGGAAACATCACGAATAATTTGAGCGTCGGCAAAAAACTGACCTCCAGTTTTATTATCGTGCTTATTATTATGTTGATTACCGTTGCTACGGGTCTTATTGGCTTTAAAAAAGTTGAAGAGAATGCCGATAAAGAAGCGGTTACCGTCCAGATGGTAAATACACTCAGCACCGCACGCCTTAACCGCACCCTTTATCAATATACCGGCTCGGCGGAAAACGCTGATAAAAACCTCAAGGCGTTACAACAAATTATCGAGCTGGCGAACTCGCTGGATACTTTCTCCTGGAGCGAGGAAGGGCGGGCGAAAATTGATAGCCTACAGCAGCAAACCGAAACGTACATGGCGCAAAGAAGCACCTTTGTCTCGTCAATACAGCGCCGTAACGAGCTGGCCGCCGCGTTGCGCGCCGCGAAGATTGAAGATATCGCCCAGCAGACCGCGTCACTGAGCGCCAGCGGTAGCCTCAGCCCTGACAGCACGGTAGTGGCCGCGCGACTTGAAGGCAGGCTGCAACAGTCGGCGCTGTTAATTGAAGAGCTGATCGATTCCGGCAGCGCCGATATCGCCGCCCGTCTCAGCACGGCGCTTCAGCAAAGCGCGGAATATGGTAAAGCGCTGGCCGGGCAGGGCGGAGAGCTTGACTCCTTAAACGCTGCGCTGACCACCGAGCTTACCAGCCTGCGGGAGAATATTGACCAGTTCGTCACCGCCTTTGCCAATCAGGCAACGCAATCTAAAACCCTGACCGGCACCGCCACCCATTTAAACGAGTCCGTTGAGAATTTCTTCGTCTGGCAGCAGGCGCAGGTGAAGCAAACCATGTCTCATGCGATGACCATCATGCTGATTGCTGCGGCGGTAGGCATTGCGATTGCGCTGCTGATTGCCTGGCGCATCACCCGCAACATTACCCGTCCGCTGCGTGAAACGCTGCATATTGCCGAGCGCATTTCGCAGGGCGATCTCACCATGTCTATCTCAACCGAACGTCGCGATGAGCCGGGGTTGCTACTGCAAGCGGTTTCCGTGATGAATGAGAACCTGAAAGAGGTGATATCCCGCGTGCGTAGCGGCGTGGAGAGCGTGTCGCGCGCCTCGGCAGAAATCGCCGCTGGCAACATCGATCTCTCCTCGCGTACGGAGCAGCAGTCCGCTGCGGTAGTAGAAACCGCCGCCAGTATGGAAGAGCTGACCTCAACGGTGAAACAGAACGCTGACAACGCCAGCCATGCCAGCAAACTGGCGGCAGAAGCCTCTTCAAATGCCGATCGCGGCGGCAAGATTGTCGGTGAAGTGGTCACCACGATGGAGGGCATCCGCGCCAGCTCGCACAAAATTGGCGACATCATCAACGTCATTAACAGCATCGCTTTCCAGACCAATATCCTGGCGCTCAACGCCGCAGTAGAAGCGGCGCGTGCGGGTGAACAGGGGCGCGGGTTTGCCGTGGTTGCAGGTGAGGTAAGAACGCTGGCGCAGCGCAGTGCCACGGCGGCAAAAGAGATTGAAGCCCTGATCCATGAAGCGGGTACCCAGGTAGAGAATGGCTCTAAGCTGGTCGCCGGTGCCGGTGAGGCGATGGAGGGGATCGTCACCTCTGTGGCCCAGGTACGCAATATCATGAATGAGATTGCCGGCGCGTCAGAAGAGCAGAGCCGCGGCATCACCCAGATTGGTCAGGCGATGGCTGAGATGGATACCACCACCCAGCAGAACGCCGCGCTGGTGGAGGAGTCCTCTGCGGCGGCAAGCTCGCTCGAAGAGCAGGCGCGAGAGCTGGAGCAGACTATCTCTATCTTCACCCTTTCCGGCCATAAAGCGCAGGCCGCGAAAAAGCCAGCGGCAAGCAAGACCGCCGCGCTTAAACCGGCGCTGGCAGAGACAAGCTGGGAGAGTTTTTAACGCGCAATTCCCGGCGCTTAGATAAACCTGCCGCCTCGCACGGCGGGTTAAGTTCGACCTGAGGCGTGGGTTGGTTATAATGGGCGCCGGTGATCACTATCACGGCCCTAACAACCCGGCGCAAACCGCCCCAAATGAGTACCCTCAATGAGTGAAATGATTTACGGCATCCATGCGGTGCAGGCCCTGCTGGAGCGCGCCCCGGAGCGTTTTCAGGAAGTTTTTATTCTGAAAGGCCGCGAAGATAAACGTCTTCTGCCGCTGATCCACGCGCTGGAAGCGCAGGGCGTGGTGATCCAGGTAGCGAACCGCCAGTATCTGGATGAGAAGAGCGAAGGCGCGGTGCACCAGGGGATCATTGCACGCGTTAAGCCTGGCCGTCAGTATCAGGAGAACGATCTGCCGGATCTGATCGCCAGCCTCGATCAACCCTTCTTTTTGATCCTCGATGGCGTCACGGATCCCCATAACCTCGGCGCCTGTTTACGTAGCGCCGATGCGGCGGGCGTCCATGCGGTGATCGTGCCGAAGGACAAATCGGCGCAGCTGAACGCGACGGCGAAAAAAGTGGCCTGCGGCGCGGCAGAGAGTGTTCCGCTGATCCGCGTTACCAACCTGGCGCGCACCATGCGTCTGCTGCAGGAAGAGAATATCTGGATCGTCGGCACTGCGGGCGAAGCGGATCACACCCTGTTCCAGAGCAAAATGACCGGCCCGATGGCGCTGGTGATGGGCGCGGAAGGCGAAGGTATGCGCCGTCTGACCCGCGAGCACTGCGATGAGCTGATCAGCATTCCGATGGCGGGCAGCGTCTCCTCGCTGAACGTTTCGGTCGCAACCGGTATCTGCCTGTTTGAAGCGGTACGCCAGAGAAGTTAAGTGCACGCAATGCCGGATGGCGCTTCGCTTATCCGGCCTACAGAACAATGCCGGATGGCGCTTTGCGTATCTGGCCTACGCAACAGCCATCGTTACTCCTCAAGCGATCGCAAGTGGTCATCTTTATTAAGCGTCATCAACGCTGCAATGCTTACCACCGCCGTCGCCATCACGTAATAGGCCGGAATATCCAGATTGCCGGTCTCTTTAATCAGCCCCGTAATAATCAACCCCGCGCAGCCCGAAAAGAGGGCGTTTGAGAGCGAGTAGGCCACGCCCAGGCCTGTGTAACGCACACGCGTCGGGAACATCTCCGACAGCATCGCCGGACCGGGGCCTGCCAGCACGCCTACCAGACCGCCCGCAATCAGCACCACCCCCGCTTTTATCGCCAGCGTGCCCGACTCTGCCTGCAGGATTTTGAGCAGCGGCAGCGCGAGGATCAGCAGCAAAATCGTCGCTGTCACCATCACCGTGCGGCGGCCATAGCGATCGCTCGCTATTCCGGCAGGAATAATGGTCAGCGCAAAGCCGACATTGGAGATGACCGCAATCAGCAGCGCCTGGTTAAAGCCGGTATGCAGCGCTGATTGCAGGTAGGTCGGCATAATCACCAGATAGGTGTACCCGGCGGCGGACCACACCATCACCCGGCCAATGCCCATAAAAATCGCTTTCAGCGTCGCGGTGCGGTTGGCTTGTTGAATGGGCGGTTTCTCCTGCTGCTGCACAAAGCTCGGCGTCTCCTCCATGCTCACCCGCAGCCACAGCGCGACCACGCCCATCGGCAGGGCGAGGAAGAAGGGGATGCGCCAGCCCCACTCATGCAGCGCTTCCGGTGTGAGGATCGCCGAGAGCAGCGCCACCACGCCTGCGCCGCAAAGCAGCCCCAGCGCAACGGTAAAGGATTGCCAGGCGCCATACAGCCCGCGCTTGCCGCGCGGGGCGAACTCGGTCATCAGCGACACCGCGCCGCCATACTCACCGCCGGCAAACAGCCCCTGCAAAATACGCAGCCCGGTAATGATCAGCGGCGCGGCAACGCCAATCGAGGCATAGACCGGCACCATGCCAATCGCGGCGGTCGCCAGCGTCATCAGTACCAGCACGATAATCAGCGTCGGTTTGCGCCCGAGCCGATCGCCAATGCGCCCGAACAGCACCGCGCCCAGCGGGCGAAAGAAAAAGGCGATGGCAAACGACGCGTAAGTGAGGATCAGGCTGGTCAACCCCGAGTCGCCCGCCAGCTGGAAAAAGTTTTTCGCAATCACGGTGGCGAGGAAGCCGTACACCGCAAATTCGTACCACTCGATAAAGTTACCAATCGAGCCGGCGATAAGCGCACGCTTGTGCGCATCTGGCGCAGGGTGAGGTGAATGCATAATGATTCTCGTCAGGAAGGTGAGAATAAATTATTCATTAGAATGTTCGTAGAGAAATATATTATTCCTGAATAATGTGAGCCGTTTCACGATTGATCGCAATGATATTACCGCTGTGTGACTCCCCTCCCATGCAGCGCCAGCGTGTGCTGTCCATACTTAGCGGCGTAGCATTTTAAGGAGGGAGTGAGCATGCGCTGGCAAACGCACACCGTTTTTAACCAACCTATTCCCCTGCACAATAGCAACCTGTTTCTCTCTGACCGTCCGCTCTACGACGCGGTAATGCGCGAAGGCGCGGCGTGGGACGCTGAACTGCTCGCCAGCATCGGCCAGCAACTCGGCACGGCAGAATCCCTTGAACTCGGTCGGCTGGCGAACGCCAATCCACCGGAACTGCTGCGCTACAGCAGCACCGGCGAGCGGCTCGATGATGTGCGCTTCCATCCGGCCTGGCACCTTTTGATGCAGGGGTTGTGCAGCAACCGTGTGCATAACTTGGCGTGGGAGGAGCAGGCGCGAGCCGGATCGTTTGTCGCGCGCAGCGCCCGTTTCGTGCTCCATGCGCAGGTGGAGTCCGGCACCCTTTGCCCCATCACCATGACCTTTGCCGCCACACCACTATTGCAGCAGGCGCTTCCCGCAGCTTTTGCTGGCTGGCAGCAACCGCTGCTCAGCGATCGCTACGATCCCCATCTCTTGCCGGGCGGCGAGAAACGCGGGCTGCTTATCGGCATGGGGATGACGGAGAAACAGGGCGGCTCCGATGTGTTGAGTAACACCACGCGCGCGGAAAAGAGCGGCGATCACTACCGGCTGGTGGGGCATAAGTGGTTCTTTTCGGTGCCGCAAAGCGATGCGCACTTAGTGCTGGCGCAGACGGCGGGCGGCCTCTCCTGCTTCTTTGTGCCGCGCTTTCTGCCAGACGGTGAGCGTAACGGCGTGCGGCTGGAGCGGCTCAAAGAGAAGCTTGGCAACCGTTCGAACGCCAGCAGCGAAGCGGAGTTTGTTGACGCCTGCGGCTGGCTGCTCGGCGAAGAGGGCGATGGCGTACGCCAGATCCTCAAAATGGGCGGGCTGACGCGCTTTGACTGCGCGCTCGGCAGCCATGGCCTGATGCGCCGTGCCCTCTCTGTGGCGCTCTATCATGCCCACCATCGGCAGGCATTTGGCAAAAACCTTGTCGATCAGCCCTTAATGCGCGACGTGCTTAGCCGCATGGCGCTCCAGCTTGAGGGGCAAACGGCAATGATCTTTCGCCTCGCCCGCGCGTGGGATAACCGGTCGGATGCGCAGGAAGCATTGTGGGCGCGCCTCTTTACGCCAGTGGCGAAGTTTGCGGTGTGCAAAAGCGGCATACCGTTCGTCGCCGAAGCGATGGAGGTGCTGGGCGGGATCGGCTACTGCGAAGAGAGCGAATTGCCGCGGCTCTACCGCGAAGTACCGGTTAACAGTATCTGGGAAGGTTCGGGAAACGTGATGTGCCTGGATGTGCTGCGCGTGCTGGCGAAACAACCGGGCGTGCTGGCGTTATTAAGCGAGGAGTTTGCAGCGGTCAAAGGGCGGGATCGCCATTTCGAACGCGCCTGGCGGCAGCTCCAGCCGCGGCTGCGTAAGCCGGACGAAGCGCAAGGGCGGGAGATTACCCAGCAGCTTTGGCGACTGGGCGTCGGTGCGCAAATGCTGCGGCACGCATCGCCGCCGATAGCGCAGACGTGGTGCCAGATGATGCTTGATACTCGCGGCGCGTCGCGGATTGATGAACAGGTGAAAAGTGACCTGCTGCTGCGCGCCACGGGCGGAGCCCATTAATCCATTTTTAAGCGGAACAGGCTCACCAGCTCGCTCAGATGTGCCCCTTTTTCACGCAGAATGCGCGCGGTCTCTTCACTCTGTGTTACGCGTCCGGCGTTGATGTGCGTAGCATCGCCAATGTGCGTCATCGCCAAGTTCACCTGATTAATCCCGGCGGACTGTTCATGGGAAGCATGGTTTATCTCATGCACCAACTGGTTGATATTGTTCATATGATTGATGATCGCCTGCATTGCGATGCGGGTCGCCTCCGACTGAGAGTGACCTTCGCCCACTTTTTTCAGCGTATCGCCAATCAGTGCGTCGATCTCTTTCACCGCGTTAGCGCTGCGTGCCGCCAGAGCGCGTACTTCCTGGGCGACAACGGCAAAGCCTTTGCCATGTTCGCCTGCGCGCGCCGCTTCCACCGCTGCGTTAAGCGCGAGGATGTTAGTCTGGAAGGCAATTGACTCGATCACATGGGTAATATCGGCGATACGCTGTGAAGCGGCGCGAATATCTTCCATTGTCTCTACGGAGTGCTCGACGGTCTGGCCACCTTTTTTCACCGCGTCGGTGGTTTCATTCACCAGGTGCTGCGTCTGCTCCATATTGGCGGCGTTTTGCTGCACGGTGGCCGCAATCTGCTCCATGCTGGCAGAGGTCTCTTCCACGCTGCTGGCCTGCTTATTGATCTGATCGCTGATCTCGCTGCTGTCGGCGGCCAGCGCATTGGTGCCGAGGTTAATCTCGGCGGCGGATTCGCGCACCTGCAGCACAATTTTATGCAGCCCATCGCCAATGCCATTGATCGCGGCGATCAACTGACCTACCTCATCGTGACGATCCACTGCCAGCGTGGCGCGCAGATCGCCTGCGGCATACTGCTGTGCCAGATCGATCACGCTACGCAGCGGGCGCGACAGCCAGCGGCGAATGATCACCACAAACAGCGTCGCGAAGAGCAGGGAGACGATAACGCCTGCCAGCAGGAACTGGTTACGCATGGCGTTAACATCGTGCAGCAGCGTGGCTTTATCAACTTCACCCACCACCGTCCAGTTCCAGCCGGGCAGCGCGGTGTAGGAGAGCAGCAGCGTGCGGCCATCGGCGCTCTGCTGTGTCAGCGTGCCGCTCTCGTTGTTCAGCACTGCCTGCAGATCGCTTTCGCTCCACTGCGGGCGTTTGCCTTCCTGGTCGCCGTGGAACAGATAGTTACCGAGGTTTTTCCCTGGGTTGCGGTCAATCACGAAGAAATGCCCGCTCTCGCCCAGTTTGCGCCCGAGGATCTTGCCGCGCATCACCTGCCAGGAGCGGGTGATATCGACGCCGACAAACAGAATAGCGATGGTGTTGCCGCTGGCATCTTTTACTGGCTGGTACTGGGTGATATAGCGTTTGCCGAACAGCAGCGCGAGGCCGCGATAGACCTCACCTTTCATCACCGGTGCAAACGCCGGGCTGGCGGGATCAAGCTTGGTGCCGATCGCACGATCGCCATTCTCTTTACGCAGGGACGTGGCGACACGCACAAATTCGTTGCCGCTGCGCACGAAAAGGGTGGCAATCGCGCCGGTGCGGTTAAGGAAATCATCAGGAATGGCGTTGTTGTTATGCAGCTCAACGTCCCCGGCTTTCAGTAGCGGAACGTCGATGCCGTTAATCTCGCGGCGCTGCTGTGGGTCAATGGCAAGCGGCTGCGGCAGGAAGCTGCCAAACAAACGTGTATAGCTTTCAACTTCTTCGCTGAGGCTGCTGTTGAACATCTCCACCATGTCGACCACGCCGGTGGACTGGCTGTGCAGATCTTCCATAGCCAGCGTTTCCAGCTGTCGGCTGGCGTTGTTGCTCATCAAAAAAGTAAAGAGGAGAAATAGTGTCGCAACGCTTGCGCCAGTCAGCAAAGAGAGCTTTGCACCGAGGCTGGCACGACGAAAGAGGGCGCTCATAATGTGTCCGTTTTTGTCTGTGTGAGCCTCCTTAACGGCAGGACGCGGACAATATTTAGCGTAGATTTGTAACATTATGTTACATGGGTGTATCACCCGAATAACATAATCTTAAAGAAAGTAGGGTCATAAAGAAACGCCCTGAATTAGTGGCTTTTTACTTACCACTCTCAGGCGTAGAGAATCGCCTGCACCTGCCACGAATCAACTTGCTTCGCCTCCTGCATGCGAATAATGCGATACCAGGAAGCGCCCTGTTCATCCGCTTTCAGGGCAATGACACGCTCAACATCTTGCTGGCTGCCTGCGACATTATCGACCGAGATAAGGCCAATTTCGTTAAGCCCCGTTACACGGTCGGCGCAAGCGAACTCGGCGGACTGCGCGGTCGTGTTCAGCATACCGGCCGAGAGTAACAGCGAGTTTAAGGCGAGAGATTGTTTCATTGTCGTCAGCTCCATTTTTCGCTACCCCGACTCGGATCGGGGCTTCCTTACGCACAAGAGAAATCAGAACCCAATAGTGCACAGAAGAACATCAATGGACGCAAAGCAGTGTAAAAGTCCTTAAAATCAACATCTCACTACGAACGATAAAGCAGGGCGCGACCATACCAACGGCCGGGGAATACAGTGTCATCCATCATTATGATCACGTAATAGTCCGCTTTCGCTGCGGAGGCTTTTGCTTTGATCGCTGTTTCGACATCCATGGGCGAGCCCATCACCGTGACGTTAACTGACCCAATCTCCTGCAACCCCTGCGTCTGATTTCGACCAATCTCTTGCGGTGTCTCTTTGGCCGGTGGCGCGGGTTGAGGCTTACCTTCCAGCGCAGCACAGCCGCTGATAAGCAGGGCAAACAGCAGCGGCAGCAAGGCGCGCGTGGGTTTCTTCTCTCTACTGATAGCCATAGTGTAGTTCCTGATGGGTTTCACTTTGGAGGATTGTTCCCGAAGTGTTAGCTTGAGCACTGATTTCGAATGAAAGTATCTGGAAAGCGTAATCTGGCTCTCATCATGCGCAATGCTTATGCGGAATCTGGCTTGCGCCAGCGCGCTGCGGGTGGCATATCTGCACTATAGATTACGGAGGGAAAAATGATTGAAATTCAGACAGACCACTTCGCAGGTAATGAGGTGCTACACGCCTTCCCGACCGGAAAAGGGCAACAACCGCTCCCCTGTGTCGTCTTTTATCACGGCTTTACCTCATCAAAGCTGGTTTACAGCTATTTCGCCGTCGCGCTGGCGCAGGCGGGTTTTCGCGTGATCATGCCCGATGCGCCCGATCATGGCGCGCGTTTTAGCGGCAACGCTGAGCGCCGCTTGCGTCAATTCTGGCAAATCCTGCAGGGCAATCTTACCGAGTTCGCCGCGTTGCGTGATGCGCTGCATCAGCACAACCTTATTGACGGCAATCGGCTGGCGGTGGGCGGCGCCTCAATGGGGGGCATGACGGCGTTGGGTATTATGACTCGTCACCCGGAGGTGCGCTGTGTCGCCAGCCTGATGGGATCGGGCTACTTTACCTCCCTTGCCCGCACGCTGTTTCCGCCGCTTGAGGTCACTAACGCTGCGCAGCAGGAGGCTTTCAACGCCATTCTCGCGCCGCTGGCGAAGTGGGAAGTGACGGACCAGTTAGAGAGTATTGCCGATCGCCCGCTCTTGCTGTGGCATGGCGAAGCGGATGATGTTGTACCCGCCGCTGAATCCTTCCGGTTACAGCAGGCGCTGGCGGACGCGCAGCGTGACGCTAACCTTACCTCTCTATGGGAAGCGGGCGTTGCCCATCGCATTACGCCACAGGCGCTGGAGGCGACGGTCAGCTTTTTTAACCGCCATCTTTAAGCGGCGGGACGGCATCCGGGCGTGGGGGCAGCAGCGGTTCGGTGTCGCTTGCGTCGGTATGGTTATGATTAATATAGATAACACCTAAGCTCTGCACGTCGTCCATATTGCGGGCTTGTGGTGGGGGAAGGTTGATTGCTGCGCTAGCCTGGGCGTTAAGCAGCAGGGTTGCTAGTAAAAGTGCGATGTATTTCATGATGTTACGCTCCAGTACGTCTTCGGGAACTATCGCCTGTACATCTCTTCTCCTTAGGTTGTGAGGTGCGCTGGTTAAGTGTAATTCGCCGTGGCGGCTTCTCTTGGCGCTTAGTGCGAATTAATTATGCAATTCACCTTGAGTTCCTGGGGGGACGCCAGTATTATGACGCGTCAATTTTTCAGCCGACCTTTAACACGTTCCTTGCCTCCCCGGGCCTCGGCTGACCCAGACAGGAGGCTGAATAATCCGTAAGGAGCAATTCGATGCGTCATTACGAAATCGTTTTTATGGTCCATCCTGACCAGAGCGAACAGGTTCCGGGCATGATCGAACGTTACACTGGTGCAATCACTGCAGCAGAAGGTACGATCCACCGTCTGGAAGACTGGGGCCGCCGTCAGCTGGCTTACCCGATCAACAAACTGCACAAAGCACACTACGTTCTGATGAACGTTGAAGCGCCGCAGGAAGCGATCGATGAGCTGGAAACAAACTTCCGCTTCAACGACGCCGTTATCCGTAGCATGGTTATGCGTACTAAGAACGCGGTAACCGAAGCATCTCCGATGGTTAAAGCGAAAGACGAGCGCCGTGAGCGTCGCGATGATTTCGCAAACGAAACCACAGATGATGCAGATGCTGGGGATTCTGAAGAGTAATTCCTGATGACCAACCGTCTGGTGTTGTCCGGCACCGTGTGCAGGACGCCGCTGCGAAAGGTCAGCCCGTCAGGAATTCCACACTGCCAGTTCGTGCTTGAGCATCGCTCTGTGCAGGAGGAAGCCGGTTTTCACCGGCAGGCGTGGTGCCAAATGCCTGTAATAATCAGCGGGCAGGAGAACCAGGCCATTACTCACAGTATAACGGTCGGTAGCGCAGTAACCGTTCAGGGGTTCATCAGTTGCCACAAGGCAAAGAACGGCCTGAGCAAAATGGTTCTGCATGCCGAGCAGATTGAATTGATAGATTCTGGAGACTAGCCAAATGGCACGTTATTTCCGTCGTCGCAAGTTCTGCCGTTTCACCGCGGAAGGCGTTCAAGAGATCGACTATAAAGATATCGCTACGCTGAAAAACTACATCACCGAAAGCGGTAAGATTGTCCCGAGCCGTATCACCGGTACCCGTGCAAAATATCAGCGTCAGCTGGCACGCGCTATCAAACGCGCTCGCTACCTGTCCCTGCTGCCGTACACTGATCGTCATCAGTAATCGGTCACGGTCCATTAATACGACTTTGAGAGGATAAGGTAATGCAAGTTATTCTGCTTGATAAAGTAGCAAACCTGGGTAGCCTGGGTGATCAGGTTAACGTTAAAGCGGGCTACGCTCGTAACTTCCTGGTACCGCAGGGTAAAGCTGTTCCGGCTACCAAGAAAAACGTTGAGTATTTCGAAGCACGTCGCGCTGAGCTGGAAGCCAAACTGGCTGACGTTCTGGCGGCTGCTAACGCTCGTGCTGAGCAAATCAATGCACTGGGCACCGTTACCATCGCGTCTAAAGCAGGCGACGAAGGTAAACTGTTCGGTTCCATCGGTACCCGCGACATCGCTGACGCTGTAACTGCAGCTGGCGTTAAAGTGGCGAAGAGCGAAGTTCGTATGCCGAACGGCGTTCTGCGTACCACCGGTGAGCACGAAGTGGACTTCCAGGTTCACAGCGAAGTATTCGCTAAGCTGACTGTAAACGTAGTTGCTGAGTAATTTTTTACTCATCACTGCGCTCTGAGTTGTTCAGGTCTGCAGGCGCTAACGCCTCTGCAACATGAACAACGACGAGAGACGAAGCGCCGGCCTTGTGCCGGCGTTTTGCTTTTCTGCTCCGTCCACAATTCTTGCCTTTCCCGGTAGCTATTTCCGCCGCATTCTCAGATACTAAATTGAAACGCAATTTTATTTTTGAGATTAGCCATGCATTCCCCTCTACCCACCCCCGTTTTTGCCCGTCGTCACGTCGCTTACGCCTGTGCCACGCTCTGCTGTTTGTTATGGGGTAGCTCCTACCCGGCGATCAAAAGCGGCTATGAACTGTTCCATATCGCCACCGACGACATCCCCTCCAAAGTGGTGTTTGCCGGTTACCGCTTTCTCTTTGCCGGGGCGCTACTGCTGCTGTTCGCGCTGGCACAGCGTAAACCTATCGCCAGGCTGAGCGCTGCGCAGTTTGGGCAGCTAACTTTGCTCGGGCTGACCCAGACCTCGCTGCAATACACCTTCTTTTATATTGGCCTTGCCTATACGACGGGGGTGAACGGGTCGATCATGAACGCCACAGGCACCTTCTTCAGCGTGCTGCTGGCGCACTTCATCTATCACAATGACAAGCTGAGCTACAACAAAACGCTCGGCTGCGTGCTGGGCTTCGCTGGCGTGATGCTGGTGAACTTCCACCGCGGGCTGGCGGATTTCCGCTTTGTCTGGCAGGGCGACGGCTTTGTCATTCTGGCGGCGTTTATCCTCTCTGCCGCTACGCTGTATGGTAAGCGTATTTCACAAACGGTTGATCCGACGGTGATGACCGGCTGGCAGCTGGCGATAGGCGGTCTGGCGCTGCTGGCGGGCGGCTATCTGACGGGCGGCACGCTGGCGGTAGATAGCGCAGCGGCGGTGGCGGTGCTCGCCTACCTGACGCTGCTCTCCTCGGTTGCCTTTGCCCTGTGGAGCGCGCTACTGAAAGTGAACCGTGTCAGTATGATCGCACCCTTCAACTTTGTCATTCCGGTGGCAGGCTCGGTGCTGTCGGCCATTTTCCTCGGCGAGAATATTCTGGAGTGGAAATACGCTGTCGCGCTGGTGCTGGTCTGTACGGGGATCGCGTGGGTCAATAAGCGCGCCGGGTAATGACCGCCCGGCGCATGAGATTTAGCGGGCGCGGATAAAGCTGCCGTCCGGCTGGCGGGTAAAGAGCACCTGCTGGCCGCTGGTCTCAATCGTCAGGCCGGTGACCACGCCATTGGCATTCTGGCGGATCTTCACCATCTGGCCGCTTTGCAAGTTGCTGAGCGGTTTGCCGTCGCCCTCAACCTTCGCCATCGCGTAGACATCCGTTGGCGGCAGATTGTGGTCGCGGAAGAGCTGCGCGAGGGTTTTCCCTTCGCCCACCCGATAGGTGCGCCACTGCTGATCGATCCCGCTGTTGGTCGCCAGCGGTTGGCTGTTTTGCTCAGTGGCTGGCGGCTGTTCACTCGAGGGCTGCTGCTCAATGGTCTCCTGCTGCTGCATCGATGCTTCCGCGCTGGGCGCATTGAGCTGCGGATCGTTGACCACCTGTGGCGGCGTAACATCAGGCGAAGCGGGGAGATCGAGCTGCGCATCGCGCGCCTCACCGCTGCGCTGTGGCACGCTCTCATCCGTTGTCGGCAGCAGAAAGCCGATAATGACCAGCAGCGCCGCCAGAATCAGGCCGCGGCGGTGAAGGGGCGGGAGCGGATCCATCAGGCGAAAATTGTCCGGGGCATGCCAGATCTTCGCAAGGGTAGGTTTCAGTTCAAATCGCCCGGGCATGGCTCTCCTCCTGCTCCGCGTCATTTAATATCCTGTCTCGTTGAGTATATACACTTTATCTCCCTGCATTGGCGTTCGCGGCGTTTAACCGCATGAAAGCCCGTGTAAAGTGCTATTTTGACACCAAAATGCAGGGTTTTGCTAACGTGAACCATTCTTTCCCTTTCGCGCCCTTTTGTCATCTTTCCCGTGACAAAGTTGTGCCCGGCCCAGGGCGGCTGTTATGCTGCGCGCTACTTTAAAAAGCGATGGAAGGAAAACCCATGACCACCCCAACTTTTGACACGATCGAAGCGCAAGCCAGCTACGGCATTGGTTTGCAGGTAGGACAGCAGCTGAGCGAATCCGGGTTAGAGGGGCTGCTACCGGAAGCGCTGGTCGCGGGTATCGCCGATGCGCTGGCGGGCAAACAGCCTGCAGTACCGGTAGACGTTGTTCATCGTGCGCTGCGTGAAATCCACGAACGTGCTGACGCGGTTCGTCGCTCCCGTTTTGAAGAGATGGCGGCAGAAGGCGTGAAATACCTTGATGAAAACCGCGAGCGCGAAGGCGTTAACAGCACCGAATCCGGCCTGCAATTTCGCGTGATCACCCAGGGTGAAGGCGCTATCCCGGCGCGCACCGATCGCGTACGCGTCCACTACACCGGTAAGCTGATCGACGGTACCGTGTTCGACAGCTCCGTTGCGCGCGGCGAACCGGCTGAATTCCCGGTTAACGGCGTGATCGCTGGCTGGATCGAAGCCCTGACGCTGATGCCGGTTGGCTCCAAATGGGAACTGACCATTCCGCACAACCTCGCTTACGGCGAGCGCGGCGCTGGCGCATCCATCCCGCCATTCAGCACGCTGGTGTTTGAAGTGGAACTGCTGGAAATTCTGTAAGTTTCGGCGAGAAGCCCTCACTTTTAATAGAAGGGAGGGTTTTTAACTTCGCAGATCGTTGGTAAACAGAACTATTAGCAATATATTATCTTGCAAAGCGCACAATCAGGTGTATTTTTGTGAGCTGTTTCGCATTTGCCAGGTGATATAACACTCACTTTAAACAAATATTTAACATTCAATTTAATTCAGAGTATTCATCCCGCCGATTCTTACCTAATATCGATGCGTCCATTAAGGACGAAGCAGACACGTAAAGGCCAGCAGAGCCCCACAACACAGACAGGAAACTAACATGGTAGATCAAGTTAAAGCCGATGCCGATAATCCGGCTCCGGCTGAACAGTCGCTACGGCGTAATCTTACGAACCGGCATATTCAGCTAATTGCTATTGGCGGTGCCATTGGTACCGGTTTATTTATGGGTTCCGGCAAAACAATTAGCCTCGCCGGTCCGTCAATCATCTTCGTTTATATGATCATCGGCTTTATGCTGTTTTTCGTTATGCGTGCGATGGGCGAATTACTGCTTTCCAACCTCGAATATAAATCATTTAGCGACTTCGCCGCCGACCTGCTCGGGCCGTGGGCGGGGTACTTTACCGGCTGGACTTACTGGTTTTGTTGGGTCGTCACCGGCATGGCGGATGTGGTCGCCATTACTGCTTATGCACAATTCTGGTACCCCGGCCTTGCCGACTGGATCGCCGCGCTGGCGGTGGTCGTTGTGCTACTGAGCCTCAACCTCGCCACGGTTAAGATGTTCGGCGAGATGGAGTTCTGGTTCGCGATGATCAAAATCGTCGCCATTGTGGCATTGATTGTCGTGGGCGTCGGCATGGTACTGATGCATTTTAAATCGCCGACCGGCGTCGAGGCGTCGTTCAGCCATCTGTGGAATGAAGGCGGCTGGTTCCCGAAAGGTATCAGCGGCTTCTTTGCGGGCTTCCAGATTGCGGTCTTTGCCTTTGTTGGTATCGAACTGGTCGGTACAACCGCGGCAGAGACAAAAGATCCGGAGAAATCCTTGCCGCGCGCCATCAACTCGATTCCGATTCGTATCATCATGTTCTACGTCTTCGCGCTGATTGTGATTATGTCGGTCACGCCGTGGAGCTCCGTGGTTGCCGATAAGAGCCCGTTTGTTGAGCTGTTCGTACTGGTCGGCATTCCGGCGGCGGCGAGCATCATCAACTTTGTGGTGCTGACCTCAGCAGCCTCTTCCGCCAACAGCGGCGTCTTCTCCACCAGCCGCATGCTGTTTGGCCTCGCGCAGGATGGCGTGGCCCCGAAAGCGTTCGCCAAGCTCTCTAAACGTGCGGTACCGGCGAAAGGGCTGACTTTCTCCTGCATCTGCCTGCTGGGCGGTGTGGTAATGCTCTATGTCAACCCGAGTGCGATTGCCGCGTTCACCATGATCACCACCGTATCAGCGATCCTGTTTATGTTCGTCTGGACCATCATTCTCTGCTCCTATCTGGTCTACCGTAAACAGCGTCCGCAGCTGCACGAAAAATCGATCTACAAAATGCCACTTGGCAAAGTGATGTGCTGGGTCTGCATGGCCTTCTTCCTGTTTGTGCTGGTGCTGCTGACGCTTGAAGCAGACACCCGCCAGGCGCTGATCGTCACGCCGCTGTGGTTCGTGGTGCTGGGTGCCGGCTGGCTCTTTGCCGGTAAAAAGCGCATTGCCAACCGCAAGCCATAAAAAAAGAGCCGCGAGGCGGCTCTAAACTTCCATATCAAGGACGCTCTCGGGCGTCTTTTTATTTTTCACCTGCGAGGGCACGCGGGAAAAGATTGTTATTTTCCAGGCTGATGTGTTCCATCAAATCATCAATCAGCGTGTTGATACCGTTATACATCGCCTTCCAGGTGGTGCAGGCTTCCGGCGGCAGCGTCACATTCTGCGTGGTGTGCTTAATCACCTCCAGCAGCTCGCCCGCCTCATCATGCTCGCTCTCCATCACGCTGATCGGCCCCATCGCCTGCGCGCCCATCCCCTGTTTAATCATCGGGAAGAGGATCTGCTCCTCCTTCATCATGTGGCTGGAGAGCTCCTCATGCAGCATGGTGAGGTATTTGGTTAACCCGCGCGGCACATTCGGTTTATCGGCGTGGACGCGCTCCACTTTGCTGGCTTGCAGAATCAGCTCCGGCAGCTGCTCGCGGTGGCGATCGTGGTAGCGCACAATGATGTGGTCGATGATCTCTGCCAGCGGTGCCGTGCGCCACTCTTTATCGAGAGGTTGTTCAGCCAGCTTCGCCAGTTCGGCCTCAATGGCATCGATATCGAGTGCTTTACGCGCCGCCGAGCGGCCCAGCGTCTGCTTACCGCCGCAGCAGTAATCCATATCATATTTACGAAACAGAGCAGAGGCGCGCGGGATGGAAAGCGCCAGCTCGCCCAGGGGTTGATCGCGGAAAGCCATAGCAGTTACCTCAATGTTGAGTCTTTAAGATGTATTTTAAATGCATCTTTACGGCGATGATATACCTCTTACGGGGAACGCGGTTCCCTTATTCCTTTATTACGCGAAAAACAGTGATGCGCATCACAAAAAATATTTCGAAATTAACACATTGAATACAATTACTTTTTCTGGAAAGTTTTGGATAGGGCAATTTATTGACATTAAACAACTTTTCATCGCTGCCGATAGTCTCTCTTCTGACAATACTCTGTACGCGATAAAGGCCGACGATGTTCAAACGTATCAAAGTTATAACTTTATTAATCATGGTTTTAGTTGTGCTTGGCGCACTTCAGCTGATCTCAGCTGGCGTTTTCATT
Organism: Kosakonia sp. SMBL-WEM22; assembly: GCF_014490785.1. NCBI lineage: Bacteria > Pseudomonadati > Pseudomonadota > Gammaproteobacteria > Enterobacterales > Enterobacteriaceae > Kosakonia > Kosakonia sp. SMBL-WEM22. The sequence continues at coordinate 568,981 of NZ_CP051488.1, forward strand.
AGTGCGCTAAACAATGACAAGCACAACTTCAATGTTTCCCAGGTCTCGAGCCAGAACGTATCCGAATTTACCGATGCGTGGATCAGCCTCAACCAGGCACGTGTCACTCTGAACCGCGGCATGTTGCGTTTACAGAGCAGCACCGCTAGCCAGATTAATGGCGGGCAGCTGAGTGAGCTGGTGCAAAACGCCACCAACCTGCTCAACCAGGCGCAGCAGCATTACGATGTTTACTACAAACTGCCGCAAACACCGGGTATGGATGAAGCGCTCTCTGACGAGCTGGAGAAGCAGTACACCACCTATCATGCGACGCTGACTGAGATGAACCGCCTACTGCTCGCTGGTAAGCTGGAAGATATGTTCCGTCAGAATGCGCAGAAAAAACAGGAAGCGATGGAGAAGAGCTATCGCGCCTGGCGCGCAGAGCAGGCAAAACTTGCCAGCGAAGGCGTGAAACAGAACGAACATGACTACATCCGCATTCTCTGGATCCTGGCGGCAGTGATGGTTGTTGTACTGGGTGTTATCGCCATGAGCTGGGTTGCCATGCAGCGTGTGCTGCTGAAGCCGCTGCATGAAGTGATGGGCCACATTCGCCAAATCGCTACCGGTGATTTGACCCATGCGATCCATGCCGAAGGTTCCAACGAGATGGCGCGCCTGGCGCAGAACGTGCAGGAGATGCAGCAGGCTCTGGTAAAAACCGTCAGCGTGGTGCGCGATGGCGCAGATACGATCTATACCGGTGCCGGTGAAATCTCTATCGGTAACAACGATCTCTCCTCGCGTACCGAGCAGCAAGCGGCCTCGCTGGAAGAGACCGCAGCCAGCATGGAGCAGCTGACCGCGACGGTGAAACAGAACGCCGACAACGCCCGTCAGGCAACGCAGCTGGCGCTTAACGCTTCCGGTACTGCGAAGAAAGGCGGTGAAGTGGTAGATGGTGTGGTGCGTACAATGGACGAGATCGCCGCCAGCTCCAGCAAAATCGCCCAGATTACCAACGTGATCGACGGTATTGCCTTCCAGACCAATATCCTCGCGCTGAACGCCGCGGTAGAAGCTGCCCGCGCCGGTGAACAGGGCCGTGGTTTTGCCGTAGTAGCAGGTGAGGTGCGTACGCTGGCACAGCGCAGCGCGCAGGCCGCGAAAGAGATCAAAGGGCTGATTGATGACTCCGGTAACCGCGTAAGCGCCGGTTCAGCGCTGGTTCACGAAGCGGGTGAAACCATGGCTGAGATCGTCAGCGCGGTAACGCGTGTGACGGATATCATGGGCGAAATCTCCTCTGCGTCTGATGAGCAGAGCCGTGGTATCGACCAGGTTGGCCAGGCTGTTGCCGAGATGGATCGCGTGACCCAGCAGAACGCCTCGCTGGTGCAGGAGTCCGCCGCTGCGGCCGCTGCGCTGGAAGAGCAGGCCGCTCGCCTGACCGAAACCGTTGCGGTGTTCAAAGTGAACCGCGGCCGTGACGTTCAGCGCCCTGCGTTGCGCTCGCCGGTTGCGATGGCGAAGACGCCGGCTGCGGCCAGCGTGAACGAAGCCAACTGGGAAACCTTCTGATGAAAACCCGGCGTAAGCCGGGTTTTTTTATGGCTGCTCAAGCTGAGTGATGTGGGCTTTTTGCGGTTTCGACGCGACGGCCATCACCACGCCGCCAATCAGCAGGGTAATGCCGAGCAGGGTTAAGAACGGCGGCAGGCTCTGGCGCAGCAGAAAGGTGTAGAGCAGCCCGGCAAGGGTTTCAAAGACGATCAGCGGGCCGACAATCACCGTCGGCAGGCGCTGGCAGGCAATGTTCCAGCACAGCGCGCCCACCCACGAGCAGAGCACCGCAATGATGAACATCAGGCCGATAAACAGCAGCGGGCGCGGGCCGAAGGGGAGCGCGAAGTCGGGCTGCTGAACGTCAAGCCACAGACACGCCGCAACATAGCCTACCAGGGACAACGGCAGCGTCACCAGCGCCTGCGCCGTTGCCCACATCATCGGGTTCTTATCCGGGTTTTCCCGCAGCCAGCGCGCGTTTCGTAGCGCATACCACGCCCAGCATGCCACCGCAATAAAGGCCAGCGCAATGCCTGAACCATACCGGCTCCAGCTGAAATCCGGAATGCCCTGGCGCAATTCGGCAATATTCACACACCCCAGCCCAACGGCGATAGCGATCAGCGCTGGCAACAGCCGTCCCCACGCCAGCTTGCCGTCACGCTGGCTGTAGAGCAGGTTGGCGCATACCGGGATCACCACCGGCAGCGTGGCGATGATCATTGTCGACACCGGGCCGCCGGTGCGCTGAATGGCGCTGGCAAGGCAGACGTAGTAGATCAGATTACCCATCAAGGTGAGCCACAGCGCCGTCCACCAATCGCTTCGCGTTAACTGGCGCAGACGCGCGCGCCCGAGCCATGCTAACGGCAGCGCAATCAGCCCCAGCGCCAGGTAGCGCCCCGTCGATTGCAGGGCGGCCGGGTAGTCCGGCACGATCAGCGGCCCGACAAAAATCAGTCCCCAAAACAGCCCGGCGAGTAAGGCATACAACACACCACTTACCATCTCTTCACCTCTTTTATCTGGTTCACGCCAGTGTAGGGGAGCAGGGCGGGGGCGTATTGTAGGAGATTGCGCATTATCGGCGCGCAACCTGCTTTTGATAGCGTACCGGGGTAATGCCGTAGCGCAGGGTAAAAGCGCGGGTGAGATGGGATTGATCAGTCAGGCCCGTTAAAGCGGCGACATCGGCCGCAGGCATCCCCTGGGTGAGAAAATGCTTGGCGCGCCACAGGCGGATCGCCATCAGCATCTGGTGCGGCGTGACGTGAAAATGGGCTTTGAACTGGCGCTGGAAGTGATAGGGGCTGAGCGACGCGACGCTTGCCAGATCGTCGAGTGTCAGGCTGCGCATATAGTTGTCATGTAGGTAATCGCGTACCCGCTCAAAACGGTGTGCTCCCTCCCGACGCTGCGGCGCGTGCTGCGCCAGCGGGCGAAAGGTATCAATCAGGTCGAGCAGTACGCCCTGTTGCGCCAGCGGATCGTCGGTGTGCCAGAGGGCATAAATGTGGTTGCAGAGCTGGCGGGCGCGCAGCGGATCGAGCCGCGTGACATCGCGAAACCACCAGTGGCGCACACCGGTTACCTGCTCCAGCAGATCGGGCTCAAGATAGACCATACGATAGCGCCACCCCTCTTCACCTGCCGCTTCGCCGGTGTGGATCTCATCGGGGTTCATGGTGACGACCGCGTTGGTCGGGGCGACATGCTGCGTACCGCGATAGCGAAAGCGCTCGGCACCGGATTCAATCGCGCCAATGCCAAACGCTTCATGGGTATGTGGCTCAAAGGCGTAGCGGGAGATGTGCGCATGGTACAGCTCCACCCCCGGCAACTGCGCCAGGTGGCGAAACCGCGCGCGGTCGCGCTCATCTATAAACTGCTCAGGTACGCCTTCCACACTTCACCTCCCCCGGAACATGCTCTCTATTATTAGGGATGACCCGGTGGGAGGCTATAAAATTTAACCAATTATTAACGTTACATCAGATCATTAACGCTGTCGGCGATCGAGGTTGTCGGGCGACCAATCAGTTTGCTCAGGGTCTGGCTGTCGTCAAACAATCCGCCTTTCGAGGCTCCGATATCGGAGTCCGCCAGCATCTCTGCCAGCCCGTCCGGCAAACCTGCGCCTTTCAGCGCGGCGGCAAAATCCGCTTCGCTCAGGTTCTGGTAAACCACCTTCTTACCGCTGGCCTCGCTCAGCAGTGCAGCCAGTTCGTTCAGCGTCCAGCCGCTGTCGCCCGCCAGTTCGTAAACCTTGCCAGCGTGACCCTCTTCGCTAATGACACGCGCAGCCGCCGCGGCGTAATCGGCACGCGTTGCTGAGGCGATTTTGCCTTCGCCAGCAGCCCCGAGGAAGACGCCGTGCGCCAGCGCCGCCGGTGCGCTCGCGAGGTAGTTTTCGCTGTACCAGCCGTTACGTAGCAGGGCAAACGGGATGCCGGATTCGGCGAGCAGCTTTTCGGTCTCCACGTGTTCCACGTGCAGGCCTAGCGGCGAGGTATCCGCATGCAGCAGGCTGGTGTAGGCGATAAATTTCACCCCTGCGGCTTTCGCAGCATTGATCACATTGCGGTGCTGCGCGGCGCGCTGACCCACTTCGCTGCTGGAGATGAGCAGCAATTTTTCAACGCCCGCCAGTGCGTGCGTGAGGGCGGCCTGATCGTTGTAATCGCCCTGGCGAACAATAAGGCCTTGTTTTCTCAGCGCTTCAGCTTTCGCCGGGTTACGCACGATGGCGACAATCTCTTTTGCGGGGACGGTTTTTAACAGGGCGTCTACAACAAACTGGCCGAGTTGGCCGGTGGCGCCGGTGAGTGCAATCATGATGTTTCTCCTGCGTGGGGGTAAGTGTTGTGGTAGGCTAGCACCCTAGCTAACTTTTAGTAAGTACGTACAAAAAGGTAAGTATGAAACAGCAAACTCGCCCGCAATCCCTGAGCGAACAGATGCGCGACGGCAATCTCTTCGCCGAACAGTGTCCCTCCCGGGATGTGCTGAAACACGTCACCAGCCGCTGGGGTGTCTTAATTCTGGTTGCCCTGCGCGAAGGAACGCACCGCTTTAGCGATCTGCGCCGCAAGATGGGCGGTGTCAGTGAGAAGATGCTGGCGCAGAGCCTGCAGTGGCTGGAGCAGGATGGTTTTGTGAACCGCGTCGCCTTTCCGGTGGTGCCGCCCCATGTTGAATATAGCCTGACGCCGCTCGGCGAGCAGGTGAGTGAAAAGGTTGCCGCGCTGGCAGACTGGATTGAGCTGAACTTGCCCGAGGTGATGGCCCATCATCGCGAGCGCGATGTGGCGTAATCAACCCGCAGCCACGCGGCTGCGGGTTAGTTGGCTTATTTGCGTAAATCGATGCTGTAAAGCGCGAAGCCAATCTCGTCGTTACCGACTTTCTGCATTGGATACTGCGCTTTCTCTTTGATAAATGCCGCCGCTTTTTCCGTTGGCGCAGTTTCAAAGCGAAGATCCAGCTTGTGGCTACTGCTGATCGGTGCCAGTCGCCAGTTGTTATCCGCCGCCGGGTGGATCTCCCCTGCGCGCTGCGTCTCATCGCTGATCCACTTCGCCAGCACCGCGCGGTTCTCATCCGGCGAGGCAAAAGCGATATGGCTGTCGCCAGTACCGGCAAACTTGCCGCCGTAAGCGCGGTAGTTATTGGTGGCAACGAGGAAGACCGCATTCGGATCGATAGGCTTGCCGTCAAAGGTCAGGTTCTTAATACGCTCCGCCTTGGGATTGATGCTCTGGCACTCGCCGTCATAGCGCGCTGGCTGGGTGACATCAATCTGGTACTTCACGCCGTCGATAACGTCGAAGTTATAGGTGCGGAAACCGTCCCAGTTGATTAAGTTCTGCGGCTTGTCGCTGTTGGGATCGATCTGGTTGAACTGCCCGGCAGAGCACTCCAGCCACTCCTTCACCTCTTTGCCGGTCGCTTTCACCACCACCAGCGTATTGGGGTAGAGGTAGAGATCGGCAGCGTTACGGAAAGTGAGCTGCCCCTTTTCCACTTCAACAAAACTGGCCGGATCGTTTTTACGCCCGCCCGCTTTAAACGGCGCGGCGGCAGAGAGCACCGGCAGCTTCGCCAGATCGGGATCGCCCTGAATAAAGTGCTCCACATAGGCTTTCTGCGCGTTATTCACCACCTGCACGGTCGGGTCGTCCTGCACCAGCGACAGGTAGCTGTACATGTTGTCCGCCGATTTGCCAATCGGTTTACCGACGAACTCGCGGGTGGCATCGTGATCGTGTTTGAGGATCTGCACCAGCTTCGCATCTTCGCCAACCAGCGCTTTTTTGGCCGCAGCATCATAAATCGGGCGCGCTTCCGCTTTCGCGTCGCTCACTTGCCACTTACCGGCATCGTTATTCAGCACCAGGTCGACCACGCCGAGGTGATCGCCCCACATGCCCGGCATCACCGCCGGAATACCGTTCAGCGTCCCTTTGTTAATATCCGCGCCTTTGATGGCGGCAAACTCCTTGCTCGGGAAGACGGCGTGCGCGTGACCAAACAGGATCGCATCCACGCCCGGCACCTGGCTGAGGTAGTAAACGGAGTTCTCCGCCATCGCCTGGTAAGGCTCCGCCGAGAGGCCGGAATGGGCAACGACTACCACCAGATCGGCACCTTTCGCGCGCATCTCCGGCACATAGTGGCGCGCGGTTTCCGTGATGTCGTTCACCGTCACTTTGCCGCTCAGGTTGGCTTTGTCCCACACCATAATTTGCGGCGGCACGAAGCCGATATAACCAATTCGCAGGGTGTGGGTTTTACCTTCTTTATCCACCACCGGCGTCTCTTTAATGAGATACGGGGTGAAGAGCGGTTTATTGGTTTTCGCGTCGATGATATTGGCGTTCACATAGGGGAATTTCGCCCCGGCCAGCGCCATATGCAGGTAATCCAGCCCATAGTTAAATTCGTGGTTGCCGAGGTTGCCGACCGCGTAATCGAGGGTGTTCAGCGCTTTGTAGACCGGGTGAATATCGCCCTTTTTCAGCCCCTTTGCCGCCATATAGTCGCCGAGCGGGCTGCCCTGGATTAAGTCACCGTTATCGACCAGCACACTGTTTTTCGTTTCGCCGCGCGCGGCATTAATCAGGCTGGCGGTGCGCACCAGGCCAAACTTTTCCGTTGCCGACTCTTTGTAGTAATCAAAATCCATCATATTGCTATGCAAATCAGTGGTTTCCATAATGCGTAAATCCACCGTTGCCGCTTGCGCGCTGGCCGCAATCAGCGTGGCCAAAAGCGTTGCACTAAACTTAATCATCAGAGGCGTCCTTTTCGATCTAAGCCACAAAAGAAATTGTTATGTACAGTGTGTTGCTTACAGAATTGTGAATAGTGCCATAAAAGTGAGCAGTGAAACTGCAATCCCTCTCACAGTTGGCAGATCGCGGCGCAATGCGATATAAGTAAAACAATGAGTTACACACCACTGCACAGAGAGAGGTGGATATGTTAGAAGCAATTTGTCAGCTCGCGCGCGACGCGGGCGATGCCATTATGCAGGTGTACGACGGCCATCAGCCGATGGATGTGACCAGTAAAGTGGATGACTCGCCGGTAACGGCAGCGGATATCGCCGCGCACCATGTGATTGCGCGCGGGTTACAGGCGTTAGCGCCGGATATTCCAATCCTGTCTGAAGAAGATCCTCCCGCGTGGGAGACGCGCCAGAATTGGCAGCGTTTCTGGCTGGTAGACCCGCTCGATGGCACCAAAGAGTTTATCAAGCGTAACGGTGAGTTTACCGTCAACATCGCACTGATTAAGCAGGGCAAACCGGTGCTGGGCGTGGTCTATGCCCCGGTGCTTGATGTGATGTATGCCGCCGCAGAGGGCAGTGTATGGAAAGAGGAGGGCGGTCATCGTCAGCCGATTCAGGTGCGTGATGCACGACCGCCGCTGGTGGTGATTAGCCGTTCACATTCGAACGATCCGGAGCTGGAGGAGTATCTGCACCAGCTCGGCGAGCATCAAACCACGGCGATTGGTTCATCACTGAAATTCTGCCTGGTGGCCGAGGGGAAAGCGCAGCTCTATCCGCGCTTTGGGCCGACCAGCGTCTGGGACACCGCTGCCGGCCACGCGGTGGCGGTAGCGGCCGGGGCACACGTTCACGACTGGAAAGGGCGCACGCTTGATTACACCCCGCGTGAATCCTTCCTCAACCCCGGCTTTCGCGTCTCTATTTACTGAGCAGTTTATGCAGCAGGTCAACCACCTGCTGCACCTCTTGCTGGCTCAGGCTGCCATCTTTGGCAAACTCTACGCGCCCCTCTTTATCAAGCACCACAATCGCAGAGCCTTTCTCTTCCAGCTGCCAGGCTTTACGCACGGAGCCTTCGCTGTCGACAATAAATTGTGACCATGGATAGAGCTTCTTATTGCTCTCGAGGCTGCTGCGCACAAACATCGCGCTGCCCGGAATGGCGTCATCAGTGTTCACAATGGTGGTGGTCTGGTATCTGTCGTGCGGCAGGTTGGCGCTCTTGATTGCCTCAATCAGCGCGGCATTCTTCTCTTTCGCCGAGGTGCGACCGGCAATATGCATCACCACGCGCACTTTTCCTGCAAGCTGCGAGCTATTCCAGTTTTTGTAGCTAAACTTGTCATTATTCAGCAGCAGCTCCCCGCGGTCGGCAACGCCCACAGGCGGCACGCGCTGGTTGGTTTCAAAGTTATGTGCTGAAGCGACCAGCGGCAGTAACAAGCATGTCGCTGCCAGAATGTTACGTAGGGTCATGGTGTCTCCGTCTCTCATGTTTATATGCAGGTGATCCGACCACTCGGTACGGCAGTTTAATCATATGTGCGATCAATACGCTTTTCCCGCAATTGGGATGCCAGTTTGCGGGTTAACGCACATATCGGTTAAAAAACGTAGGCTTATACTGCGAACTTTCAGGGTTTGAAAAGAAAATTCTGATTAATTGTCATGAAAAGGTAAATAAACCCATTCAGACTATGTATCGGTCATGTTGTGGACTATAGTCACTGGGCAACAAAATTTGCGCTCATCAACGTTGGACCAAATGTGGTACCGCAAGGGCGTAATCTGTTTTACAGGAGAGATAGAAGAATGAAAATTTTCCAGCGTTACAACCCACTTCAGGTGGCTAAGTACGTCAAGATCCTGTTCCGTGGACGGTTGTATATCAAGGACGTTGGCGCTTTCGAGTTTGATAAGGGCAAAATCCTTCTGCCGAAAGTGAAAGACAAACAGCACTTCTCTGTGATGTCTGAAGTTAACCGCCAGGTGCTGCGCCTGCAGACCGAAATGGCTTAATCTTTTGTGCTATGCAGTAATAAAGTCCTATAAAAAAACGGCCCCGCAGGGGCCGTTGATGTTTCCGCTTCTGGCTTTACGCCGCGCCTTTATCTTCCATATCCGGTAACTTCGGCGTCAGCACCGCGGTGCGGGCATCAATGCGCGTCACCAGCAGCTGATCGATACGGTAGTTATCAATATCCACCACTTCGAATTTGTAACCGGAGAACTTCACCGCATCGGTACGTTTCGGGATCTTACGCAGCATAAACATCATAAAACCGCCGATGGTTTCATAGTTGCCGGACTGCGGAAACTCATCGATATCCAGCACGCGCATTACGTCGTCAATCGGCGTACCGCCGTCAATCAGCCATGAGTTTTCATCGCGGGCGACGATCATCTCTTCCACCTGGCCGACCAGATCGCCCATCAGGGTGGTCATCACATCGTTCAGGGTAATCACGCCGACCACCAGCGCATATTCGTTCATGATCACCGCGAAGTCTTCGCCCGCGGTTTTGAAACTTTCCAGCGCTTCTGAGAGCGTCAGGGTGTCCGGCACAATCAGCGTATTGCGGATCTGCACGCCGCTGTTCAGCGCCATGCTCTGGTTAGCCAGCACGCGGTTAAGCAGATCTTTCGAATCAACATAGCCGACGATATGGTCGATATCGCCGTTACAGACCAGAAACTTCGAGTGCGGATGCTCCGACACTTTGTTTTTCAGGCTCTGCTCATCTTCATGCAGGTCGAACCAAATCACGTTTTCACGCGAAGTCATCGACGAGGGAACGGTGCGCGACTCGAGTTCAAACACGTTCTCAATCAGTTCATGCTCCTGCTTACGCAGCACCCCGGCTAACGCACCGGCTTCTACCACCGCGTAAATATCGTCAGAGGTGATGTCATCTTTGCGCACCATCGGCAGTTTGAAGATGCGGAAAATGACGTTCGCCATGCCGTTAAAGAACCAGACCAGCGGGCGGAAAACGAAGAGACAGAAGCGCATCGGGTTGATGATGCGCAAAGCCACAACTTCGGGCGCAATCATACCGATGCGTTTCGGCGTCAAATCAGCAAACAAAATGAAGAGACCCGTTACCAGCGAGAAGGAGATGATAAAACTCAACTGATCGGCAAGCTCCGGGGAAACGACATTGAGCAGCAGATTGTAAAACGCAGGAGAGAAGGCGGCGTCACCGACGATACCACCCAAAATGGCGACGGCGTTAAGGCCGATCTGCACCACGGTGAAGAAGGTGCCGGGATTTTCCTGCATCTTCAGGATGCGTTGGGCGTTGATGTTGCCATCATCGGCAAGCAGTTTAAGTTTGATTTTTCGCGATGCGGCAAGCGAGATCTCAGATAACGAGAAAAACGCACTCACCGCGATCAGACAGAGTATGACTAAAATACTGTTTAACATAATTTATCCAGCTATTAACTGGATCCTCGGAAGGGTTTTTTGGAATATCCATGTGGTAAACACAATGAATGCCGGTCCGAAGCGGTGAACCGGCAATTGCGCCGTTAGTATAGCGTAAGCTCCGGTGACGCTGCCAGAGGCGTAGTCGCTTTGTTATTGCGCGGAAAAACATCGGGTCTTTTCCGGATTACTTACCGCCTGGTAATTAAAATTGCACACAATAGTTAAGGTTATTTTGCAACTTTAACGTATTTGTTCTGCGGCATAGCGAAATAGCTTATCAAGGCAAAAAAGCCGGCACCCCAGCGTATTGAGTCGTATCGATCGACATCAAGGTTGATATGCAAGAAGCCTTTCATAAAAGAGGTGCCATGCATCAAAATACAAAACTGAATGGCGGCCACTGCAACGACAAAAAAAGTATAAAACACCGAGATCCAGTAATGATTTCTGTTGTTAATCGTAGTTTTGATCGCAATAAGCAGCGCGAATATCGCTACTGAAAGGGTGTAATAGAGAATAATCGGCCATATCTGCAGAGGCTGAAATAGCGCCATTTATCTGGCTTCCATCAACACAAAAAAAGCCGACCTTTTCAGGCCGACTATCCCGTTACTGATTAAGCTGCGGCGGCAAGCACACGCCGATGCCGCCGATCCCGCAATAGCCCTGCGGATTTTTATAGAGATATTGCTGGTGCTCATCTTCCGCGTAATAGAAGGGTTTGGCGCTAGCGATCTCGGTGGTGACGGTGCGTGCATCGCCCGCTTCACGCATCGCGTCCTGGAAGCGTGCCAGGCTTTCGCGTGCGGCAGCGTCCTGCTCCGGGGTAAGCGGATAGATGGCGGAGCGGTATTGCGTACCCCGGTCATTGCCCTGACGCATCCCCTGGGCTGGGTCGTGGTTCTCCCAGAAAATTTGTAACAGCTGCTCGTAGCTCACCACTTTCGGATCGTAAACCACGCGTACCGCTTCGGCATGACCGGTCTGGCCGCTGCACACTTCGCGGTAGGTCGGGTTCGGCGTGTAGCCGCCGGTGTAGCCTGCGGCGGTGCTGTAGACCCCTTCACGCTGCCAGAAGAGGCGTTCAACGCCCCAGAAGCATCCCATGGCGAAAATCGCGACTTCCATCCCTTCCGGAACATGTGTCATCGAGTGCTCGTTAACAGCATGTAAACTGGCGACAGGCATCGGCGTCGGGCGTCCGGGCAGAGCATCAGACGGAGAAACAAGGTTATTTTTATCGAACAGGCTCACGGTAATACCTCCCGGCGAGTGTCATTGCGGTTAGGGTTGTGTTAAGGATGGTGTTTTAACACAATGTACGGCCTAAATCAGACTAGATTTAAACATAAGAAATTTTGGGCTAGTCGTCCGTTTTTCAACCCGATAAAACGGGTTTTTATCGGCCTGGCTGATGCTATCGTGGCACAATCAGGCCCAGCGCGGAGCTGCGCTTACGTTTCCTTCCAGGAGTGGGAGCGAGGATATTCAGGAGAGAACGTGCCAAAGATCCGTCTTTTATGTTTTGCCGGTTTGTTGCTGGTGAGCGAAACGGCATTCGCCGCCAATGTGCGATTGCAACTTGAGGGGTTAACCGGGCAACTGCAGAAAAATGTCCGCGCCCAACTGTCGACTATCCAGAGTGATGAAGTGACGCCCGACCGCCGTTTCCAGGCACGCGTTGATGACGCCATCCGCGAAGGGTTAAAAGCGTTAGGCTACTACGAGCCAACCATCGTTTTTGAACTGCGTCCACCGCCGGAGAAGGGGCGTCAGGTGCTAATCGCCCGTGTTACGGCGGGCGAGCCTGTGCGCATTGGCGGCAATAGCGTGATCCTGCGCGGCGGCGCGCGCACCGACAGCGACTACCTTTCGCTGCTGAAAAAGCGCCCGGCTATCGGCACGGTGTTAAACCACCACGACTACGACAGCTTTAAAAAATCCCTGACCAGCGTCGCGCTGCGCAAAGGCTACTTCGACAGTCAGTTCAACAAAAGCCAGCTTGGCATAGCGCTGGATCGCCGCCAGGCGTTCTGGGATATCGATTATGACAGTGGTCAGCGTTACCGCTTCGGCGATGTCACCTTCCAGGGTTCGCAAATTCGCGACGAGTATCTGCAAAACCTCGTCCCTTTCCACGAGGGCGAGTATTACCAGACCCAGGATCTGGCGGAGCTAAACCGCCGCCTCTCCGCCACCGGCTGGTTTAACTCGGTGATTGTCGCGCCGGAGTTCGACAAAGCGCGTAAGACCAAAGTGCTGCCGCTGAGAGGCGTGGTCTCACCGCGTACGGAAAACACCATTGAAACCGGCGTCGGTTACTCCACCGATGTCGGGCCGCGCGTTAAAGCGACGTGGAAAAAACCGTGGGTTAACTCCTACGGGCACAGTTTTACCACCAGCATGAGCGTCTCCGCGCCCGAGCAGCAGCTCGATTTCAGCTATAAGATACCGTTGCTGAAAAATCCTCTGGAGCAGTACTACCTGGTGCAGGGCGGGTTCAAGCGTACCGATCTTAACGATACAGAAGCGGACTCAACCACGCTGGCGCTGTCGCGCTACTGGGATCTCTCCAGCGGCTGGCAGCGGGCGATCAACCTGCGCTGGAGCCTCGATCACTTCACGCAGGCCAACGTCACCAACACCACCATGCTGCTCTATCCGGGCGTGATGATCAGCCGTACCCGCTCGCGCGGTGGGCTGATGCCGACCTGGGGCGACTCCCAGCGCTACTCGGTCGATTACTCCAACACCGCCTGGGGATCGGATGTCGACTTCCTCGTTTTGCAGGCGCAAAACGTCTGGATCCGTACGCTCTACGATCGCCACCGCTTTATCGCACGCGGCAACCTCGGCTGGATCGAAACCGGGGATTTCCAGCGCGTGCCGCCGGATCTGCGCTTCTTCGCCGGGGGCGATCGCAGTATTCGTGGTTATAAATACAAATCGATCTCGCCGGAGAACGAACGCGGCAAGCTGATCGGCGCCTCAAAACTGGCGACCGGCTCGCTGGAGTACCAGTACAACGTCACCGGCAAATGGTGGGGCGCGGTGTTTGTCGACAGCGGCGAAGCGGTGAGCGATATCCGCCGCAGCAACTTTAAAACCGGCACCGGCGTCGGCGTGCGCTGGCAGTCGCCGGTCGGGCCAATCAAGCTCGATTTCGCGGTACCGGTCGGCGATAAAGAGGAGCACGGGTTGCAGTTTTACATCGGGTTGGGGCCAGAATTATGAGTTTATGGAAGAAGATCAGCCTCGGCGTGGTGGCGTTTCTTGTATTACTGCTGGGCACGGCGATCTTTCTGGTCGGCACCACCAGCGGCCTGCATCTGCTGTTTAAAGCAGCGAACCGCTGGGTACCGGGGCTGGAGATTGGCCAGGTCACCGGCGGCTGGCGCGATCTGTCGCTGAAAAACATTCGCTATACCCAGCCGGGCGTGGCGGTTGACGCGGGGCAGATCCACTTTGCGCTCAACCTCGGCTGCCTGCGCAACAGCAGCGTCTGCGTCAACGATCTGTCGCTGAAAGATATCAACGTGGCGATCGACACCAAAAAGATGCCGCCTGCGCAGAAGGTGGAAGAGGAAGATAGCGGGCCGCTGAACCTCTCCACGCCGTACCCCATCACGCTGAGCCGGGTGGCGCTGGAAAACATCAACATCAAAATCGATGACACCACCGTCTCGCTGATGGATTTTAGCTCCGGCCTCAACTGGCAGGAGAAAAACCTGACCCTGAAACCGACCTCGCTGCAGGGCTTGCTGATTGCCCTGCCAAAAGCGGCCGATGTGGCGCAGGAAGAGGTTCTCGATCCGAAGGTGCATAACCCCAGGCCGGAGGAGAAACCGCTGGGCGAGACGCTGAAAGCGCTGTTTGAGAAGCCGTTGCTGCCGGAGATGCAGGATGTGCATCTGCCGCTGAATCTCAATATCGAGGAGTTTCGCGGCGAGCAGCTGCGCCTGACCGGCGACACCGATATTGTGGTGCGTAGCCTGCTGCTGAAAGTGAGCAGTATTGACGGGCAGATGAAGCTCGACGCCTTTGATATCGACTCCAATCAGGGCCAGGTCAACGCCACCGGCACCGCGCAGCTGCGCGACAGCTGGCCGGTCGATATCACGCTCAACTCGACGCTGAATGTCGATCCGCTGAAAGGCGAGAAGGTGAAGCTGAAAGTGGGCGGTGAAATGCGCAAGCAGCTGGAGCTTGGCGTTAACCTCTCCGGCCCGGTGGATATGGTGCTGCGGGCGCAGACGCGGCTGGCAGAAGCGGGCTTACCGCTCAATCTTGATATCACCAGCCAGCAGCTCTACTGGCCCTTTACCGGTGAGAAGCAGTACCAGGCCGATGACCTGAAGCTGAAGCTCAGCGGCAAAATGACCGACTACGCGCTCTCGTTCCGCACTGCGGTAAAAGGGCAGCAGGTTCCGCCGGCCACCATCACACTGGACGGTAAAGGCAACGCGCAGCAGATTAACATCGATAAGCTCTCTATCGCTGCGCTGGAGGGCACCACCGAACTGAAAGCGCTGCTCGACTGGCAGCAGGCGATCAGCTGGCGTGGCGAGCTGACGCTGAAGGGCATTGATACGGCAAAAGCCTTCCCCGAGTGGCCCGCGAAGCTCAATGGTCTGGTGAAAACCCGCGGTAGCCTCTACGGCGGCAGCTGGCAGATGGATGTACCGGAGCTGAAGCTTAACGGCAACGTGAAGCAGAACCGGGTCAAGGTCGACGGGCAGTTGAAAGGCAACAGCTATTTGCAATGGGTGATCCCCGGACTGCACCTCGAGCTTGGCAAAAACAGTGCGGATATCAAAGGCGAGCTGGGGGTAAAAGATCTCAACCTTGATGCCAATATCGATGCGCCAGGCCTCGATAACGCGCTGCCGGGTCTCGGCGGCACGGCGAAAGGGGTAGTGAAAGTGCGTGGCACTGTCGATGCGCCGCAGGCGCTGGCGGATATTACCGCCAACAATCTGCGCTGGCAGGAGCTCTCCATCGCCCGCGTGCGCGTGAACGGGGATGTGAAATCAAGCGATCAGATTGGCGGCAAGCTGAACGTGCGCGTCGAGCGTATCGCCCAGCCTGGCGTCAACATTAGCCTGGTGACGCTGGCCGCCGACGGCAATGAGAAGCAGCATAAGTTGCAGCTGCGCGTGCAGGGCGAGCCGGTCTCCGGCCAGCTGGCGCTGGCAGGCAGCTTTGACCGCCAGCAGCAGCGCTGGAAAGGGACGCTCAGCGATACCCGTTTTGCCACGCCGGTGGGGCCATGGTCGCTGACGCGCCCGATTGCGCTCGATTACCGCAACCAGGAGCAGAAGATCGCCATTGGCCCGCACTGCTGGCTCAACCCGAATGCCGAGCTGTGCGTACCGCAAACCATCGATGCCGGTGCGGCAGGGCGCGCGGTGGTCAATCTCAATCGTTTCGATCTCGCAATGCTGAAACCCTTTATGCCGGAAGCAACACAGGCGAGCGGCGTCTTTAGCGGCAAAGCGGATGTCAGCTGGGACAGCACCAAACCGGGCCTGCCGCAGGGGCAGGTGATGCTTGCCGGGCGCGGGGTGAAAGTGACGCAGGAGGTCAACGGCGCGCCGCTGCCGGTCGCCTTCGACACGCTGAACCTGAATGCGAAGCTACAAAACGATCGCGCCGATCTCGGCTGGCTGATGCGGCTGACCAATAATGGCCAGTTCGACGGCCAGATCCAAGTGACCGATCCGCAAGGGCGACGCAATCTCGGCGGAACGGTGAACATTCGCAACTTCTCGCTGGCGATGGCGAATGCCATCTTCAGCCGCGGCGAGAAAGCGGCGGGGACACTCAATGCCAACCTGCGCCTTGGCGGCAACGCTCAAAGCCCGCAGCTGTTTGGTCAGCTTGGGCTCAATGCGCTGGATGTTGAGGGCAACTTTATGCCGTTCGACATGCAGCCGAGCCAGCTGGCGATGAACTTCAACGGAACAACGTCAACGCTACAAGGCGTGGTGCGCACCAGCCAGGGGCAGATTAACCTCAGCGGCGATGCGGACTGGAGCCAGATCGACAACTGGCGCGCGCGCATTGCGGCAAAAGGCAGCAAAGTACGCATTACCGTGCCGCCGATGGTACGCCTCGATGTCTCGCCGGATGTGGTGTTTGAAGCGACGCCGAGCCTCTTTACCCTCGATGGCGATGTGGATGTGCCGTGGGC
The DNA here is from genome assembly GCF_014490785.1 of Kosakonia sp. SMBL-WEM22. Taxonomy (NCBI): domain Bacteria; kingdom Pseudomonadati; phylum Pseudomonadota; class Gammaproteobacteria; order Enterobacterales; family Enterobacteriaceae; genus Kosakonia; species Kosakonia sp. SMBL-WEM22. The sequence continues at coordinate 585,454 of NZ_CP051488.1, forward strand.
GCGCATTGTGGTACATGATGTGCCGGAGAGCGCGGTCGGCGTCTCCAGCGATGAGGTGATGCTCAACGACCAGCTGCAGCCGGAAGAGGAGCAGCGGGCGTCGATCCCGATCAACAGCAATGTGACGGTGCATGTCGGCAACAACGTGCGGCTCTCGGCCTTTGGCCTGAAAGCACGGCTGACGGGCGATCTGAAAGTGGCGCAGGATAAGCAGGGCCTTGGGCTGAACGGGCAGATCAATATCCCGGAAGGGCGCTTCCGCGCATACGGGCAGGATCTGATTGTGCGTAAAGGTGAGCTGCTCTTCTCCGGCCCGCCGGATCAGCCGCTGCTTAACCTCGAAGCGATCCGTAACCCGGAAGCCACGGAGAATGATGTGATTGCCGGGGTGCGCGTGACTGGCTCTGCGGATGAACCGAAAGCGGAGATCTTCTCCGACCCGGCGATGTCGCAGCAGGAAGCGTTGTCCTACCTGCTTCGTGGGCAGGGGCTGGAGAGCGAACAGAGCGATAGTGCGGCAATGACGTCGATGCTAATTGGTCTGGGGGTTGCGCAAAGTGGGCAGGTTGTGGGTAAAATCGGCGAGACCTTTGGCGTCAGCAACCTGGCGCTGGACACCCAGGGCGTCGGCGACTCCTCACAAGTGGTGGTCAGCGGCTATGTGCTACCGGGTCTACAAGTAAAATATGGTGTAGGAATTTTTGACTCACTGGCGACTCTCACGTTACGTTATCGCCTGATGCCTAAGCTGTATCTTGAAGCGGTGTCTGGCGTAGATCAGGCACTTGATTTGCTCTATCAGTTTGAGTTTTAGCAATGCGAATATTTGTCTACGGCAGTTTACGACGCAAGCAGGGCAACAGCCACTGGATGACCAACGCTCAGTGGCTGGGCGACTTCAGCGTTGAAAATCATCAGCTGTACAGCCTGGGCCACTACCCAGGCGCGGTGCCGGGAAACGGCAGCGTGCTGGGTGAAGTCTATCGCATCGACGCCTCAACGCTCGGTGAGCTGGACGCCCTGCGTACCGCAGGCGGCGAGTATAAACGGCAGTTGATCCAGACGCCGTACGGTGGTGCATGGATGTACGTCTACCAGCGTTCGGTTGAGGGGAAAACCTTGATTGAAAGCGGCGACTGGCTTGACCGCGACCATTATCAAAAGTAGTAATCAGTCACAGAGAACCGCGCCAATGGCGCGGTTTTTTTTGCGCCGCGCATTTTTGCCGGATGGCGCTGCGCTTATCCGGCCTACGTTTAAACGCAACCGCTGTGATCTCGCATGCCGACGACGCACGTCGTAGGCCGGATAAGGCTCCGCGCCATCCGGCAGAATTTGTAGGCCGGATAAGGCATCGCCGCCATCCGGCAAGGCAGGCCAGCGCCGTAAGCCGCAGGCGCAGTTCGTAGGCCGGATAAGGCCCCGCCGTCATCCGGCAGAATTTGTAGGCCGGATAAGGCATCGCCGCCATCCGGCAATGCAGGCCAGCGCCGAAAGCCTGAGGGACACCCCGCCATCCCAACCCGCAACCATAAAAAAAGCCCTGTGCGCGTTATGCGCGACAGGGCTTCTCTTACGAAAACGGCTTACTTCTTGGCAGCGCGCTCGAAGGAGGCAACGATTTCAGCTTTTGCTGCTTCAGCGTTGTCCCAACCGTCCACTTTCACCCATTTGCCTTTTTCAAGATCTTTGTAGTGCTCGAAGAAGTGAGTGATCTGCGCTTTCAGCAGTTCCGGCAGGTCGTTCACATCTTTAATGTGATCGTACTCTTTGCTCAGCTTGGTGTGCGGAACCGCAACCAGCTTGGCATCTTCACCGGATTCGTCGGTCATTTTCAGCACGCCAACCGGACGGCAGCGGATCACAGAGCCTGGCTCCAGCGGGTACGGAGTCGGTACCAGCACGTCTACCGGGTCACCATCCAGAGAGAGGGTGTGGTTGATGTAACCGTAGTTGCACGGATAGAACATCGCGGTGGACATGAAGCGGTCAACGAACAGCGCGCCGCTCTCTTTGTCGACTTCGTATTTGATCGGGTCAGCGTTAGCCGGAATTTCGATAACAACATAGATATCTTCTGGCAGATCTTTACCCGCCGGGACGTTGAGTAAGCTCATGTTTGTTTCCTTTAAAATGTGTGGCAAACAAGTGCCGGGTATTATAGCCAACTGGCGGTGAATGTCTTGGGCTCTTTTACTCGCCAGCGACTTTTCAGACCCTTTACCGACGCCCTTTTATGACAACTTTGTCCATATCCATAGCAGCATACTGAATAATTTTGTGTAAGCGGTTACAGCGTAAAAATGCGTTTTTGCTGCGCCAGTAAATTTCTGCAATTTCAAGGGAGATTCCTGCTGTGTTTCGCCTCCCCTTTTCGCGCGCCAGATCGCAACTGATAACTAACAATTCATTCACTTTTCCGATTTGTGATGTAACTCATTTTGTTACATCTCCGATTGTCTATAGTTTCCCCGCAGGCGAAGTAGTAGCCAACAATAACCCTACGAGGATGCTCTTATGTGGAAGCGTTTACTTCTTGTCACAGCAGTTTCGGCAGCTATGTCGTCTATGGCGATGGCTGCGTCGTTAACCGTGGGATTTTCGCAGGTCGGATCGGAGTCCGGCTGGCGTGCCGCTGAAACCAACGTCGCGAAAAGCGAAGCCAGCAAACGCGGCATTACCCTGAAGATTGCTGACGGTCAGCAAAAGCAGGAAAACCAGCTAAAAGCGGTGCGCTCCTTTATCGCACAGGGCGTTGACGCCATCTTTATCGCCCCGGTGGTTGCGACCGGCTGGGAGCCGGTGCTGAAAGAGGCGAAAGAGGCGAAGATCCCGGTCTTCCTGCTGGATCGCTCCATCGATGTGAAAGACAAATCGCTCTATATGACCACTGTCACCGCTGACAACGTCCTCGAAGGGAAGCTGATTGGTGAATGGCTGGTGAAAACCGTCGCCGGCAAACCGTGTAACGTGGTGGAACTGCAGGGCACCGTGGGCGCAAGCGTCGCCATTGACCGTAAGAAAGGGTTCGCAGAAGCGATCTCGAAAGCTTCTAACATCAAAATTATCCGCTCTCAGTCCGGCGACTTTACCCGCAGTAAAGGCAAAGAGGTGATGGAGAGCTTTATCAAAGCCGAGAACAACGGCAAAAACATCTGCATGGTTTACGCCCACAACGACGACATGGCGATTGGCGCCATTCAGGCTATCAAAGAAGCGGGCCTGAAACCGGGCAAAGATATCCTCACCGGCTCTATCGACGGGGTACCGGATATCTATAAAGCGATGATCGATGGCGAAGCCAATGCCAGCGTTGAGCTGACGCCAAATATGGCAGGCCCGGCCTTCGACGCGCTGGAGAAATTCAAAAAGGATGGCACCGAGCCGCCGAAGTTGACCATTACCAAATCCACCCTCTATCTGCCGGATACGGCAAAAGAGGAGCTGGAGAAGAAGAAAAACATGGGTTACTGAGTCCTGTCGTCCCGCCGGGGAGAGGGCATCTGTGTAAGGGGTCAACAATGAACGCGGAAGCACACCAGGAAATCCTGCGTACCGAAGGCTTAAGTAAATTCTTTCCCGGCGTAAAAGCGCTCGATAACGTGGATTTCTCGCTGCGACGCGGTGAAATCATGGCCCTGCTCGGTGAGAACGGCGCGGGAAAATCGACGCTTATCAAAGCGCTGACCGGGGTTTACCACGCCGATAAGGGCACCATCTGGCTCGAAGGCCAGGCTATTAATCCCAAAAATACCGCCCATGCCCAACAGCTGGGAATCGGCACCGTTTACCAGGAAGTGAACCTGCTGCCGAATATGTCGGTGGCGGATAACCTCTTTATTGGCCGCGAGCCGCGCCGCTTCGGCCTGCTGCGCCGCAAAGAGATGGAGCAGCGCGCCAGCGAGCTGATGCAATCTTACGGCTTCTCGCTGGATGTGCGCGAGCCGCTCAACCGCTTCTCGGTGGCGATGCAGCAGATTGTTGCCATCTGCCGCGCTATCGATCTCTCGGCAAAAGTGCTGATCCTCGATGAGCCAACCGCCAGTCTTGATACCCAGGAAGTGGAGATGCTCTTCACCCTGATGCGCCAGCTGCGCGATCAGGGCGTCAGCCTGATCTTTGTTACCCACTTTCTCGACCAGGTTTACACCGTCTGCGACCGTATCACCGTACTGCGCAACGGCAGCTTTGTCGGCTGCCGCGAAACGCGCGAGCTGCCGCAAATTGAGCTGGTGAAGATGATGCTGGGCCGCGAGCTGGAGAGTAACGCTCTGCAACGCGCCGGGCGCACGCTGCTCAGTAACAAGCCGGTGGCCGCCTTTAACAACTACGGCAAAAAAGGGGTCATCGCCCCATTCGATCTTGAGGTTCGCCCCGGTGAGATCGTCGGCCTCGCAGGGCTGCTCGGCTCCGGGCGCACCGAAACGGCAGAGGTGATCTTCGGCATTAAGCCCGCCGACAGCGGCAGTGCGGTGATCAAAGGTCAGCCGCAAACCCTGCGCTCGCCCCATCGCGCCTCCTGTCTTGGGATCGGTTTCTGCCCGGAGGATCGCAAAACCGACGGCATTATCGCCGCCGCTTCGGTGCGCGAGAATATCGTGCTGGCACTCCAGGCCCAGCGCGGCTGGCTGCGTCCCATCCCGCGTAAAGAGCAGAACGCGATTGCCGAGCGCTTTATCCGCCAACTGGGTATTCGCACGCCAAGCGCCGAACAGCCCATTGAGTTTCTTTCCGGCGGCAATCAGCAAAAAGTGCTGCTCTCGCGCTGGCTGCTGACGCGCCCGCAGTTCCTGATCCTCGATGAACCCACGCGCGGGATTGATGTTGGCGCGCATGCTGAAATCATCCGCCTGATCGAGACCCTCTGCGCCGACGGGCTGGCGCTGCTGGTGATCTCCTCCGAGCTGGAGGAGCTGGTGGGCTACGCGGATCGGGTGATCATTATGCGCGATCGCAAGCAAGTCGCCGAGATCCCGCTCGCCGAGCTTTCCGTTCCGGCGATCATGAATGCCATTGCGGCGTAAGGAGTAGAGTGTGATGCCTCAATCACTGGGCCAACAGGCGCAGCCGAAGCGCCGTTTTAGCTGGCCGACCGGCACGCCGCAGATCTTAGCCCTGCTGCTGGTTTTGCTGGTGGACAGCCTGGTCGCGCCCCATTTTTACCAGGTGGTGCTGCAGGATGGCCGCCTGTTCGGCAGCCCAATCGATATTCTTAACCGCGCAGCGCCGGTCGCGCTGCTGGCCATCGGCATGACGCTGGTGATCGCCACCGGCGGCATCGATCTCTCCGTCGGCGCGGTGATGGCGATTGCCGGCGCAACGGCGGCGTCATTAACCGTCTCCGGCCATAGCCTGACGGTGGTGCTGCTGGCGGCGCTGGCCACCGGCGTGCTGGCCGGGCTGTGGAACGGCATTCTGGTGGCGATCCTCAAGATCCAGCCCTTTGTCGCCACGCTGATCCTGATGGTCGCCGGGCGCGGGGTCGCGCAATTGATCACTTCCGGGCAGATTGTCACTTTTAACGCGCCGTCGCTGGCGTGGCTCGGCAGCGGCTCGCTGCTGCTCTTCCCGACGCCGGTGATCATCGCGCTGGTGACATTAGTTATCTTCTGGCTCTTTACCCGCAAAACGGCGCTGGGCATGTTTATCGAAGCGGTGGGGATTAATATCCGCGCGGCAAAAAACGCCGGGGTGAATACGCGGCTGGTGGTGATGCTGACCTACGTGCTGAGCGGCGTCTGCGCGGCCATCGCCGGGGTGATTGTCACAGCGGATATTCGCGGCGCGGATGCCAACAACGCCGGGCTGTGGCTGGAGCTGGACGCCATTCTGGCGGTGGTGATTGGCGGCGGCTCGCTGATGGGCGGGCGTTTCAACATTGTGCTGTCGGTGGTGGGGGCGCTGATTATTCAGGGCATGAACACTGGTATTCTGCTCTCCGGTTTTCAGCCGGAGCTTAACCAGGTAGTGAAAGCGGTGGTGGTGATGTGTGTGCTGATTGTCCAGTCGCCGCGCTTTATTGCGTTGCTTAAAGGAGTGCGCGGTCATGATAAAACGTAACCTGCCGTTGATGATCACGCTGGGCGTTTTCGTGCTCGGCTATCTTTACTGCCTGACGCAGTTTCCCGGCTTCGCCTCGACGCGCGTCATCTGTAATATTCTGACGGATAACGCCTTTCTCGGCATTATCGCCGTCGGTATGACTTTTGTGATCCTCTCCGGCGGTATCGATCTCTCCGTCGGCTCGGTGATCGCCTTCACCGGCGTCTTCCTGGCAAAAGCGATTGGCGCCTGGGGTATCTCGCCGCTGCTCGCCTTCCCGCTGATTTTGCTGATGGGCTGCGCCTTTGGTGCCTTTATGGGGCTTCTGATAGACGCGCTGAAAATCCCGGCCTTTATCATCACCCTCGCCGGGATGTTCTTTCTGCGCGGCGTCAGCTATCTGCTCTCCGAAGAGTCGATTCCCATTAACCACCCGATGTATGACACTCTCTCCAGCCTCGCCTGGACCATCCCCGGCGGCGGGCGGCTGAGCGCGATGGGGCTGCTGATGCTGATGGTAGTGGTGGTCGGGATTTTCCTTGCTCACCGCACCCGTTTTGGCAACGAAGTGTACGCCATTGGCGGTAACGCCACCTCGGCGAACCTGATGGGCATCTCGACGCGCAGCACCACGATTCGTATCTATATGCTCTCAACGGGGCTGGCGACGCTTGCCGGGATTGTCTTCTCCATCTACACCCAGGCGGGCTATGCACTGGCGGGCGTTGGCGTCGAGCTGGACGCGATTGCCTCTGTCGTCATCGGCGGTACGCTGCTGAGCGGCGGCGTTGGCACGGTGCTTGGTACGCTGTTCGGCGTGGGGATTCAGGGGCTGATTCAGACCTATATCAACTTCGACGGCACGCTCAGCTCCTGGTGGACGAAGATCGCCATCGGCATTCTGCTGTTTATCTTTATCGCCCTGCAACGCGGCCTGACTGTGCTGTGGGAGAGCCGGCAGAACTCGCCGGTGACGCGGGTAAGCCCAACGGCAACTAAGTAACAAGATATTGAAATTGCTGTTTTTCTTCTAAAGGAATTCCGGTAGCGGTCGATAACTGTCGAATGGGCTTAATTTACGCCAAAAAGTTCTTCGCTACCGGAATCCACATCATGCTTAAAACGCTTTCGATCCGTACGGGCTTACTTTCTCTGCTGGCTGTTATGACTCTTCTGCTGCTGCTGGTCAGCGGTATTGGTATTTATGCGCTCAATAAGAGCTCCGCTTCGCTGGCGCGAATCAACCAGCTACAGGGCGAAAAGATGGCGCGCCTGAACAGCGGCTACACCATGATTCTGCGCGCGCGTAACGAAGCGGGCCAGGCGGTGCGCATGATGGAGGTGGGCCTGCTGGATGATGCCGCCAACTCCGTAAAACAGATTAACAATGAAATTGCGCTCGGTGAGCGCTCTCTAACGGGCGTTATCAGCGCGGGTGTTGATGACGAGCAGGGCGCGGCGCTGCTGGCAAAAGTGGCGAAAAGCTATGGCGAGTACGTCAGCCAGGGCATTAAGCCGATGCAGGACGCGCTCAACCAACAGAGCGCCGATGCCTATTATGAACTCCTCGAAAGCAAACTCATCCCCGTCTCTCGCCAGTTCGATAACGATATGCAGGCCTTCCAGACGTGGGGCGAAGCGCGCGGTAAAACTGAAGTGGTGGCGGTGCAGAGCAGCAAGCGCTTCGTTATGTCGCTGATCTTTGTCGTCGCCCTGCTGGTGGCCGGAATAATCGTGCTCGCCTGGCTGGCGCTGCGCCATATGCTGCTAAAACCCCTCGACACCTCGATTCAACAGCTGGAACAGGTGGCGGCGGGTAACCTGGTTGCCGCGAAAACCGACGTGACGGGAAAAGAGTTTAACCGTCTGAACGCGGCGATTGAGGAGATGCGCCATGCGCTGATTGGCTCCGTGATGCGCGTGCGCGATGCCAGTTCGCAGATCGATACCGGCAGCCGGGAGCTGGCGGCGGGCAACCTCGACCTCTCGCAGCGCACCGAATCAACCGCCACTTCGCTGGAGCAAACCGCCGCCAGCATGGAGCAGATCACCGCCACGGTGAAACTCAACGCCGACAATGCCGAGCAGGCGCACGCGCTGGCGAAAACCGTCTCCGAGACCGCCGATCGCGGCAGCGAAATGGTCTGTTATGTGATTGAGAAAATGCGCGATATCGCCGGCAGTTCCGATTGCATCGCCGATATTCTTAGCGTGATCGATGCCATTGCTTTCCAGACCAATATTCTGGCGCTCAACGCCGCCGTCGAAGCGGCGCGCGCGGGTGAGCAGGGCAGAGGCTTTGCGGTAGTGGCGGGCGAAGTACGCAGCCTCGCCAGCCGCAGCGCCGACTCCGCGAAAGAGATCCGCCAGCTTATCAGCAGCTCGCAGGCGCAGGTCTCCGAAGGCAGCGATCTGGCGATGCAGGCCGGTGAAACGATGGATGAGATCGCCGAAGAGGTGTTGCGCATGACCAAATTAATGCGCGAGATAGCCAATGCGTCTCAGGAGCAGAGTCGCGGTATTGAGCAGGTCAATATTGCGGTCAGCCAGATGGATGAAACGGCGCAGCAGAATGCGGCGCTGGTACAACAATCGTCTGCGGCGACGCGCTCGCTGGAGCAGCAATCCCGCGAGCTGCTTGAGGCGATGGCGTCGTTCCGTTTGCAGACGCAAGCATAATCAAAGGCACTCTTTTAGCCGCCTGCTGAAGGCGCTGCCAAACGCCTTTGTTCGGCATATCCGGCCTGCATATTCGTACTCTCAGTACAAACGGCAGGCCGGATAAACATGACCAACATCCGGCAATCACACGCTATTACGCGTCCGGATACTCACGCATATAACGCTCAACATCATCAACCATATGCTCATTGCCGACGAAGAACGGACGGCGCTGATGCAGGCTTTCTGGCTGGATATCGAGAATACGCTCTTTACCGTCGCTCGCTTTGCCGCCAGCCTGTTCCGCGAGGAAGGCCATCGGGTTGCACTCATACAGCAGGCGCAGTTTCCCTTGCGGGTGGCTGGCGGTGCTCGGGTAGAGGTAGATGCCGCCTTTCAGTAGGTTACGGTGGAAATCCGCCACCAGTGAACCGATGTAGCGGGAGGTGTAAGGGCGGTGGGTCGCTTTATCCTCTTCCTGGCAGAACTTGAGGTACTTCTTCACGCCCTGCGGGAATTTGATGTAGTTCCCTTCGTTAATCGAGTAGGTGTTGCCGCGTTCCGGGAAGCGCATGCGCTCCTGGGAGAGGCAGAAGACGCCGAGGGACGGATCGTAGGTGAAGGCGTGAACGCCGCAGCCGGTGGTGTAGACCAGCATTGTCGACGAGCCATACACCACATAACCGGCAGCAACCTGTTTGTTACCCGGCTGCAGGAAGTCCTCTTCGGTGACCGGCGTGCCAACAGGTGTGACGCGGCGGTAGATAGAGAAGATGGTGCCGACAGAGACGTTAACATCGATGTTGGAGGAGCCATCCAGCGGATCCATCAGCACCACGTATTTAGCGTGTTCGCACCCTTCGAAAACGACGATCTCATCCTCTTCTTCAGAGGCGATACCGGCGACGATATCGCGGGCGCGCAGCGCGGATTTCAGTTTCTCGTTCGCAAACAGGTCGAGTTTTTGCTGCACTTCGCCCTGTACGTTTTCAGCACCGCTGGCACCCAGGATATCGACCAGACCGGCCTTATTGATATCGCGATGAATGATCTTGGCGCCCAGTTTTATCGCCGACAGTAAAGCAGTCAGTTCACCCGTTGCATGCGAGAACTCATGCTGCTTTTCGACAATAAATTCACCTAACGTTTTCATAACACTTTCCCTGCATTTTTGAATATGGAGTAAAGCGATTGTAGCCTGCGGTTTTCAGCTTACGGGTCGGGCACGTTCAGCAGCGTCAACCGCCGAAACGGTAACAGCTGAAACTTTCGTAAACGAAAACGCAGCGGACATGCAACAATACTAACAAACATTCAAAACTTCGCGCAGAGGTGAATCGCGCCAGCGGGGTACGGATTATCCTGAAATGCATTTCTCAGACGTTAAACATATGCGTAAAATGTGCGCCAGGTTAAGCAAGGATAATGACGTATGCGCATTCATATTTTGGGGATTTGTGGCACTTTCATGGGCGGGCTGGCAATGCTGGCGCGCTCGCTGGGCCACCAGGTAACGGGTTCGGATGCCAATGTCTATCCGCCGATGAGCACCCTGCTTGAGAAGCAAGGCATTGATTTAATTCAGGGATATGATGCAAGCCAGCTCGATCCCGCACCGGATTTGGTCATCATCGGCAATGCGATGACCCGCGGAAACCCGTGTGTCGAAGCGGTGCTGGAGAAAAACATTCCGTTTATGTCCGGCCCGCAGTGGCTGCATGATTTTGTGCTGCGCGACCGCTGGGTTGTGGCGGTTGCCGGTACGCACGGCAAGACCACCACCGCCGGGATGGCGACCTGGATCCTCGAAGCCTGCGGCTATAAACCCGGTTTTGTCATCGGCGGCGTGCCAGGCAATTTCGATGTTTCCGCGCGCCTCGGCGAGAGCGATTTTTTCGTTATCGAAGCTGACGAATACGATTGTGCCTTCTTTGATAAGCGCTCCAAATTTGTCCATTACTGCCCGCGCACGCTGATCCTCAACAACCTTGAGTTCGACCACGCGGACATTTTTGACGATCTGAAAGCGATCCAGAAACAGTTCCACCACCTGGTGCGCATCGTACCGGGGCAGGGGAAAATCATCTGGCCGGAAAATGACATCAACCTGAAACAGACGATGGCGATGGGCTGCTGGAGCGAGCAGGAGCGGGTGGGCGATCAGGGACACTGGCAGGCGAAGAAGCTGACCACCGATGCTTCAAGCTGGGAAGTGTGGCTGGATGGCGAGTGTGTCGGCCAGGTCAACTGGGGCCTGGTGGGCGAACACAATATGCATAACGGCCTGATGGCGATTGCCGCTGCGCGCCATGTTGGCGTTACGCCTGCGGATGCTGCCAACGCGCTCGGTTCGTTTATCAACGCCCGCCGCCGCCTTGAGCTGCGCGGTGAAGCGCACGGCGTCTGCGTATATGACGATTTCGCGCACCACCCGACGGCAATCCTCGCTACGCTCGCCGCGCTGCGCGGAAAAGTGGGCGGCACCGCGAAGATCATCGCCGTGCTGGAGCCGCGCTCCAACACCATGAAGATGGGGCTGTGCAAAGACGATCTCGCACCGTCGCTGGGCCGTGCCGATGAAGTCTTCCTGCTGCAACCGCAGCATATTCCGTGGCAGGTCGCGGAAGTGGCGGAGGCCTGTATCCAGCCTGCGCACTGGAGCGCGGATGTCGATACGCTGGCGGATCAGATTGTGAAAAGCGCCCAGCCGGGCGATCACATTCTGGTGATGAGCAACGGCGGCTTTGGCGGCATTCACCAGAAGCTACTCGATAAGCTGGAGAAGAAAGCGCAGCTCGCGGCTGAAAAAGCCTGATAGCTGAGGCGTAAAAAAAAACCGCGCACGGGCGACCGGCGCGGTTTTTTTATGCCTGGCGTTACTCTTTCGCCATCGGTGTATCGCTAGATTGTGGGGCTTTGTCGCCCTGAATGGTTTTCACGCGCTCTTCAACTTTCGCCACCTGATCGCGGTTGTGCAGCAGGGTATAGGTGAGATCGAAGCGGGTGCTCTGGCCTGCCTGAAGTTGCTTAACGCGTTTCTGCTCGCGCTCGATGGTGACCGGGTAGGCGTAGCTGGTGCCCGGCTCGATGCCGGTGACGTAACCCTGTTTTTCGGTATCGGTGTTTTTCCACAGTGTCAGCACCGGCAGCTGATCGGTGTTGTAGTCAATCGCCACGCCTTTATCGCCCGCTTTATTCAGCAGCGCGGCGACGGTCTGCTTGTTCGCATCGGCCAGCGGTTTGATATTAAAGACCATTTCGTCGAAGCCTTTGGTCGGGCCGGCATAGGTTTGCCACGTTTTCATGCCGCCTTGGGCGTAGTCATTGAACGGGCTGACGCTCTCCAGCGGCGTGATAAAGCGCGCGCCCTCTTCGAGGATCGGTTTGCTGAAGTTGCTGTGATAGATGATCTGGTAATCATGCGGGTAGTCGGCGTGGTTGGTCAGCACGTCATGCAGGCTGAAGCTGTTGCTGCCCGGAATGTAGCGCAGCTCCATCTCGGTTTGCAGATCGGCTTTCTTAAAGGTGCTCTCTTTCACCAGCCCGCGAATGCGGATCTCATACGGCGCTTTTTCACTGACATCGACGGAGACCTGCGAGGCAGGCGTGTTGCCCGCTTTGCCATGCAGGGTGTAAAGCTGCCCGTCAGCGGTAACAGGGTGACCGGTCCACTCATAGCCGCAGCGCACCACCATTTCGTTGAACCCTTCCAGCCAGCCGAGCCCGTTGCGGCTCTCAAGGTTGATAAACGCCGGGTTCACTACCTCTTTGACCGGTGAACTCCAGCCCATATGCACGCCAAAACCATCGGCATAGAGTAAATTCATGCCGCGCGTCGGGCTAAGGGCAATGGTCAGGCCGTTTTTGCTGGTCAGCTTGATAACTTTGCTCCCTTCCTGCTTGCCGCCGTGCAGCACCACCTGCTCAATGCTGAACTGCTGATCTTTAATGTTCAGCTGATCGCTGGTGATACGCCAGTTTCCCTGCTCGATATTGCCTTCAGCACTGGTCAGCACCCAGGTTTTTGCCATCACCGGCGCGGACACCAGTAGCGCAATAGCAGAGAGCATTACGGTCTTTTTCATCTTTTCTTCCTTTTTAGCTGAATCGATTACCTGCGTTACAGCAGGAATCTACGTTTTGCGCCGCCAGGAAAATGTGATCCGTTTCATCTGCTGAAAATGAGCGTCGGGCAGAGGTGGAAAGAGCGATATTAATCGCATTTATTAATGAAATGAAACTAATAGGTGGGGTGAATATGTGAAGTGGCGTGCTTTTAGCTTTAACGTTTCAGCTAAGAGGGAATAAAAAAACCCTCTTTGGTGAAAGAGGGTTCTGTGCGGTTTAGCTCTCTTCGCTGCTCTCTGCGAGCTCACGCAGATACTGGAAGATTAAACGCGCGGTTTTTGGCGGCTTGTTGCTCTCTTTCTCTTTCCGGGCGTTGCGGATCAGCGAGCGAAGTTGCTGACGATCAGCATTCGGCCACAGATTCAGCACGTCCGGCACCGCGTCATCACCCTCTTCAATCAGGCGATCGCGCAGGTGCTCAAGCTTATGGAAGAAGGCGACCTGCTGGTTATGGCGGTTTTTCAGCTTATCCAGCGCCTGGCGAATCGGCTCGACATCGCGTTGACGCAGCATTTTACCGATCAATTGCAACTGACGGCGGCGACCCTCTTTCTTGATGCGCTGCGCCAGCTCAATGGCATCGCGCAGATCCTGGTCGAGCGGGATCTTATCCAGCGCGTTTTTTCCCAGCTCTACCATTTCAGCGCCAAGCTGCTTTAACTCTTCAGCATCGCGCTTAATTTCACTCTTACTGACCCAGATGATCTCATCATCTTCGTCTTCGCTCTCGTTACCGGGCACGTCGTCGAGCCAGTCGTCGGGCTGCTTTGTCATCTCAGGCTCCTTAAAAAAGAGGCTAATGTTACCAGTTAAGGCGCGCACTGAAAAACGGTTCTCTGTTAGACTTCAAAGATTCTCTCCCTTAATTATGGCATTGGCGATGAAAGTAATCACACAAGTGGCACAACAGCGCAAAGTTCTGGAAGACGCGGTCGCAACCGCGCTTGATCTGGCTTCAGGCCGTTCGGATGGCGCGGAAGTGGCGGTCAGCAAAACCACCGGTATCGGCGTCAGCACCCGCTATGGTGAAGTGGAGAATGTCGAATTTAACAGCGATGGTGCCCTGGGCATCACCGTTTATCACCAGAACCGCAAAGGCAGCGCCTCGTCAACGGATCTGAGCCCGGAGGCGATTGCCCGCACGGTGCAGGCGGCGCTTGATATTGCCCGCTACACCTCGCCAGACCCGTTTGCTGGCGTAGCCGAAAAAGAGCTGCTGGCCTTTGACGCGCCGGATCTCGACCTTTTCCACCCGGCGGAAGTGACCCCTGATGAAGCAATTGAGTGGGCGGCGCGCGCCGAGCAGGCGGCGCTGAAAGCGGATAAACGCATCAGCAATACCGAAGGCGGCAGCTTCAACAGCCACTACGGCATTAAAGTTTTCGGCAATAGCTACGGTATGTTGCAGAGCTACTGCTCCAGCCGCCACTCGCTGTCGAGCAGCGTCATTGCTGAAGCAAACGGCGATATGGAACGCGATTACGCCTACACCATTAGCCGTGATATCAACGAGTTAAAAACGCCAGAGTGGGTGGGTGAAGAGTGCGCCCGCCGCACGCTTTCACGCCTCTCGCCGCGTAAACTCTCAACCATGAAAGCGCCGGTCATTTTCGCTAATGAAGTGGCAACCGGGCTGTTTGGACACCTGGTTGGCGCAATTGCTGGCGGCGCAGTCTACCGCAAATCCACCTTTTTACTCGATTACCTCGGCAAGCAGATCCTGCCGGAGTGGTTAACCATTGAAGAGCATCCGCATCTGCGTAAAGGGCTGGCCTCCACGCCGTTCGACAGCGAAGGGGTGCGCACCGAGCGCCGCGATATCGTCAAAGAGGGCGTGCTGATGCAGTGGCTGCTGACCAGCTACGCGGCGCGCAAACTGGGGCTGAAGAGCACCGGTCACGCGGGCGGTATCCACAACTGGCGCATTGCCGGGCGCGGCCTGAGTTTTGAGCAGATGCTGAAAGAGATGGGCACCGGCCTTGTGGTTACTGAACTGATGGGCCAGGGCGTGAGCGGTATTACCGGGGATTATTCGCGAGGCGCGTCTGGTTTCTGGGTAGAAAACGGTGAAATTCAGTATCCAGTGAGCGAAATTACCATTGCCGGCAACCTGAAGGATATGTGGCGCAATATTGTTACCATCGGTGACGATATTGAACAGCGTAGTAACATCCAGTGTGGTTCAGTGTTGCTGCCGGAGATGAAGATCGCCGGACAATAATTCGTGGCGCGGCGTTCTGCGCCTTTAAGCGTGATAATAAAAAGGAAATGAGCAATGCGTAAAAACCTGTTAGCGATCCTCGCGGTGTCGTCGTTGTTTGTCGGTTCAGCGGTCTTTGCCGCTGACCTTGAAGATGATATGGAAACGCTGAATGACAACTACAAAGTGGTGCAGAAAACCGACGATGCCTCTGAGTTGAAAGAGGCGTTAGGGAAAATGCGTACCGCCGCGCAGGACGCCCAGAAAGAGACCCCGCCGAAGCTGGAAGGTAAAGCGCCGGATAGCCCGGAGATGAAGGATTTCCGCCACGGTTTCGATATTTTGATTACCCAGATTGACGGCGCGCTGAAGCTGGCGAACGAAGGCAAAGTGAAAGAGGCGAAGGCCGCAGCAAAAGATATTGCCGGGACCCGCAATACCTATCATCAGAAATTCCGTTAACCAAATTCCATCAGAAAAGGGCCGCCACCTCACCGTGGCGGCCCTTTTTTTATGCCCTTTTCCGGCATGCGTGATGCGCCGTGGTAGGCCGGATAAGGCGCAGCCGCCATCCGGCATTATCTCCGCGGCACCGTTGCCGGATGGCGCGTTACACGCTTATCCGGCCTACCAAAACGCGCTTTCAGCGATACTGGTGCGGCTTTTATCTGCAATATGACAGCGAGGGGTTGTGTCCCCGCTGAAATCGGCGAACCGAAGCGTGAATGACAAGGTCTGGACGCCATGGATGGCGGACAGAGGCGAACCGAGACAGGGACTCGTTCCAGTATGGAACGAGTAAGTCGAGTCGAGCCGGCCGCAGTCAGGCACGCGGGAGGTGAGCGCAGTGCGCAGCACCGATTTCCTCGCGGGGCCGCGGGGATTGATAAGGGAAGCGGCCGCGCTCCCCTTATCCCGTTCACCGCATAAGAGATGGATGAAACTCCCGAACGCGTGGTGAACGGAACCATTCCACCAATCCAACATGCCGCCAAACATTGCCGGATGGCGGCTCCGCCTTATCCGGCCTACGCGGTTTCAGCAGTTTCGTAACCCCAGCGGCTCTCCCAATAAGCAAACCTTATCCCCCTCACACTTTCTCCTCCTGCTTGCCCCTTTTTTTCTGCGCCATTACGTGCCCAATCCCGCCCTTATTGCCCAACTCTGTGACCGCCGTTCAGTGAAAAATCCCTCTGGGGACTTTTTTTGTGGCGCAGATCACTAACGCCCCCCTGGTTTCCACTTCGAAGTGGAAAACTCCTCGCTACAAACTCCCCCTTCGCGCCGTTAGCTTTATCCCTGAGCCATCAACGGGGTACGACGAGTGAATAACGGAGCGGTAATGAACGATGCGACCATGCAGGCGGCGCAAACGGCAACCCTGGCGGAGCGCATGCTGTCGCAGGTCTACACCCTGCTTCATGCGCAGAACATCACGCCGAATGCGGTGCAGCAGCAGATGCTGACCTCCCATCTTCGCGCGATGGCTCACCGGTCGGTGACCGGCGAGCCGCTGCCGGAAGTGGATGCCAGCCTGTTTGATGAGATCTCGCCTGAATCGATGCGCCTCGCCCATGACGTGGTGGCGGCGTTTGGCAATCTCCCGCAAGAAGAGGCCTGGCTGCTGTCAGTGCACTTCGAAGTGGCAAAAGAGAACCTTTAAGGAGCAAACCATGGAACAGATTACCGTAGTGATTGGCGACCGCCTGGGCAAAGGGCAGAAAGTGGCGGCAGGCGTAGAGAAAGCGGGCGGCCGCGCGGTAGTGGTACCGGGCGTGGCGGCAGATATGAAACTCGGCGATGTGATGAACGCGGAAAACGCCACCTTCGGCATCTCCTTTTGCGGCAGCGGCGGCGCAGGTGCCATCACCGCGCAGAACAAATATGGCTATAAAGCGAAACACGGCATGCGCTCCATCGACGAGGGCGTTACCGCCATCAACGAAGGGTGCAAGGTGCTCGGTTTTGGCTTTATGGATAAAGAAGAGTTAGGCGAGCGCCTGGTGCAGGCGTGGCAGAAAAAACACGGCGCATAACTATGAAAGAACAGTTCACCACCACGGTCAGGGTGAAGGGCAAGGGCGACGTCAAAACGCGCGCCTTTGCTGACGCGCTGAACCATGTTCAGGCCGCGGTGATGAAGGCGTCGCCGCACATTTTACTGCGTATTGAGCCACAGGATGTGCAGGTCGTTCAGGCGCAGGAAACGACGCGCAAAGAGGCCTTTCTGTTCCTCTTTTTGCGTCGCGAAAGACGCTCGTACAGCGTGGAGCTGGACGTGACCGTCAACGTGACCGCCATCAATCTCGACAAGGTGGAGTTCGTCACGCACTAACTTACCGCATACCCCGCAGGCGTTGCTGGCAGGGTAGAAGAGGGCAGACTGATGTTCTTACTCATACTAATAAAATCGCTCATTATCGGCGGCCTGGTCGGCGTCGGTGTGGGCGCCGGGGCTGCACGCATGTTTCACGCGCCAACCACTCAGGGAATGGGCGCATTTCGTACACTGGGCGAGCTGAACTCCTGCGAAGGGGACCCGGCGTCGCACTTCTCCTTTGGTTTAGGCTTCTTCTTTAACGCCTGGGCTTCGTCGGTAGCGGCGGGTTCGTTTACCCAGGACGTTGACCACCGCATCATCCCCAACTGGGGCGCAGCGGCGCTGATGGTCAAAAACCGCAACGTCGGCGAAACCCTGCACGATCCAAAAAAGATGGCGATTGCCTGTGGCGTGATCGGCATGGTGGTCGTTACCTTCCTTAACCTGACGGCTTCCTCCGTGCCGGCAGCGCTGCAAGTCACCGCCGTGAAAGTGCTGGTCCCCGCCGCTAACTTGCTGGTTAACACCATCATGCCGGTGATCTTCTGGCTGGCGGCGATCGACGCGGGCAAAAAATCAGGCTTCTGGGCAACGGTGTTCGGCGGCGCGGCGCAACTGATTATGGGCAACGCCGTACCGGGCCTGGTGCTCGGCATCCTGATTGGTAAAGGGGTGGAAGAGAGCGGCTGGAACCGCGTCACCAAAGTGATGATGAGCGCCATTGTCGCCCTGTTTGTGCTGAGCGCCTTCTTCCGCGGCTTTGATCTGAAAATGATTGAGTCATTCCATCTGAGCGCGCCGAACTGGCTGGAGCTCATCCACAACTCGCTGAGCGGCAAATAAGGATCTGCAATGGAAGAGAATAAAGGCTTCTGGTACGCCGACTGGTCATTCCCGATCTTCGTTGGCCTGCTCTCCTCCGGCGTCTTTGCCGGAACGCACATGTACTACCTCTACGGCATCGGCGCGTTTAACGAAGTGGCGTTTGTCTCGATGCTGCGCGCGGGGATGGATACCGGCGTTTATGGCGCGGTCGCGGCTTTCGGTGCCAGCTTCCTGTTTGCGCGCATTATCGAAGGGTCGCTGGTCGGCATTCTCGATATCGGCGGTGCGATCCAGACCGGCGTTGGCCTTGGTGTGCCCGCCTTGCTGCTCGGCGCGGGCTTTGTCTTCCCGGTGGCTAACTTTGTTGCCTCGCTGGCAACCGGGCTGGTAATTGGCCTGGCGATTGGTTACCTGATCATTCTGGCGCGTAAGTTCACCATCAATCAGAGCGACTCCACCTACGGCGCAGACGTGATGATGGGCGCGGGCAACGCCTCCGGCCGTTTTCTCGGCCCGCTGATTATCTTAAGCGCCATGACCGCCTCGATTCCGATTGGCATTGGCTCGCTGGTGGGCGCGCTGCTCTTTTACCTCTGGCAAAAGCCGATTACCGGCGGCGCTATCCTCGGTGCCATGTTGCTGGGCGCGATCTTCCCGGTCGCACTCTGATGCACACGGGTGCTGCGGCACCTGTCACTTCTGGAGAGAGATATGTTTGATTTACTCCTGCGCCGGGCGCGGCTGGTGGACGATACGGTAACGGATATTGCCCTCAGCGACGGGAAAATCGCCGCACTTGGCGAGATGAGTGGCCCGGCGGTGAAAACCGTCGATCTGGCGGGCAAGCACTATGTCAGCGCCGGATGGATCGACTCCCACGTCCACTGCTACCCCAACTCGCCGATTTACCATGATCAGCCGGACAGCGTCGGGATTGAAACCGGCGTCACCACAGTTGTCGATGCCGGCAGCACTGGCGCGGATGATATTGATGATTTCTACGCTATCACCCGCCAGGCAACGACCGAGGTTTACGCCCTGCTCAATATCTCCCGTGTCGGGCTGATTGCGCAGAACGAACTGGCGAACCTCGACAAGATCGATGCCCGCGCCGTGCGCGACGCCGTGCAGCGCCACCCCGATTTTATTGTCGGCCTGAAAGCGCGCATGAGCAGCAGCGTGGTCGGTGACAACGGCATCACACCGCTTGAGCGTGCGAAAGCGATGCAGCAGGAGAATGGCGATCTGCCGCTGATGGTACATATCGGCAACAACCCGCCGAACCTCGATGAGATTGCCGACCTGCTGAGCGCCGGAGACATCATCACCCACTGCTATAACGGCAAACCGAACCGCATTCTGACGCCGGGCGGCGAACTGCGCGCTGCGGTGACCCGCGCCATTACGCGCGGCGTGCGCCTTGATGTCGGCCACGGCAGTGCCAGCTTTAGCTTTGCGGTGGCGAAGCAGGCCATCGGCCTCGGCATTTTGCCGCATACCATCAGTTCCGATATCTACTGCCGCAACCGCATCGATGGCCCGGTGCGATCGCTGGCGAACGTGATGTCCAAATTTCTCGCCATCGGCCTCTCGCTGCCGCAGGTGATCGCCTGCGTGACCGACCATGCCGCCGATGGGCTGCGCCTGGCGAAAAAAGGGCGGCTGGCGGTTGGCTTTGATGCCGATCTGACGATTTTCGATCTTCGCCGCCAGCCGGTGCTGTTCACCGATGCAGAGAATAGCGCCTTGCAGGCTGACCAGTTACTTACGCCGCTGGCCGCCATTCGCGCAGGCCGGGGCTATCTGACCGAACAAGGGAGGGCAGAGCATGTCTTCGATTTATGAGAAGTACCAGTTAAAACAGGTGATTAACGCCTCCGGGCGCATGACGGCGCTCGGCGTCTCGACCCCGCGCCCGGAAGTGGTTGACGCGGCGTTGCAGGGCATGAACCACTACTTTGAAATGAAAGACCTGGTGAATAAAACCGGCGATTACATCGCGAAGCTGCTGGATGTGGAAGGCGCGACCGTGGTCTCCTGCGCCTCGGCCGGGCTGGCACAAGCCGTTGCCGCCGTGCTGGTAAAAGAGAGCGACTGGCTGCTGGAGAACCTGCACAGCACAAAGATCGAAAACAGTGAGATCGTGTTGCCGCGCGGGCACAACGTCAACTACGGCGCGCCGGTCGGCACAATGGTGGCGCTTGGCGGCGGCAAAGTGGTTGAAGCCGGTTACGCCAACGAATGCTCCGCCGATCAATTGGCAGCGGCGATCTCCCCGCGCACTGCGGCGATCCTCTTTATCAAATCCCACCACTGCGTGCAGAAGAGCATGCTCAGCGTCGAGCAGGCCGCCGTGGTGGCGCGTAAACACCATCTGCCGCTGATAGTCGATGCCGCCGCCGAAGAGGATTTGCAGTGCTACTACCGCGCCGGGGCCGATCTGGTGATCTACAGCGGTGCGAAAGCGATTGAAGGGCCAACCAGCGGGCTGGTGATTGGCAAAACGCAGTATGTCGAGTGGGTGAAACGCCAGACGGCGGGGATTGGCCGCGCGATGAAGGTGGGCAAAGAGGGCATTCTTGGCCTCACCTGCGCCATTGAGCACTATCTCAGCGCGAAAAAGGAGAGTGGGGCGGAGATGGTCGCCAAAATGACGCCCTTTATTGAGCAGCTCAATAGCCTTAATGGTGTCAGCGCCCGTGTGGTGTGGGACAGCGCCGGGCGCGACATCGCCCGCAGCGAAATCAAATTTGATGAAGCCGTCACCGGCATTGCCACCGGTGAGCTGGTCGAGGCCCTCAAACAGGGGGAGTACGCCATCTATTTTCGCGGCTACAAAGCCAATGAAGGGATTATCGAAGCCGATGTGCGCAGCGTCAGCCCTGAGCAGTTGACCATCATCGCGCAACGCATCGCCGAGGAACTGAATAAGGAGCCACGCCCATGAAACTGACACCCAACTTTTACCACGACCGCGTCTGCCTGAACGTGCTGGCAGGCAGCATTGATAACGCCAGCGCCATCTATGAAGCGGCGGAAGGGCATGTTCTGGTCGGCGTGCTGTCAAAAAACTACCCCGATATCGACTCGGCGGTAGCCGATATGCGCCAGTATGCGCAGAGGATTGATAACGCGCTCTCCGTCGGCCTTGGCGCGGGCGATCCGAACCAGTCGGCGATGGTCAGTGCTATCTCCCGCGAAGTGCAGCCGCAGCATGTCAACCAGGTCTTTACCGGCGTGGGCACCAGCCGCGCGCTGCTCGGGCAGAACGAGACGGTGGTTAACGGTCTGGTGTCACCTACCGGCACGCCGGGGCAGGTGAAAATCTCCACCGGGCCGCTCAGCAGCCAGGCCGCCGATGCGATTGTGCCGGTGGAAACGGCGATTGCTCTGCTGAAAGATATGGGCGGTAGCTCAATCAAATATTTCCCGATGGGCGGGCTGCAATGCCGCGAGGAGTACAAAGCCGTAGCCGAAGCCTGTGCGCGGCACGACTTCTGGCTGGAGCCGACCGGCGGCATCGATCTGGAGAATTTCAGCGAGATCGTCGAAATCGCGCTGGCGGCGGGGGTTAGTAAAATCATTCCGCACATTTATAGTTCAATTATTGATAAGGTGAGTGGCGAGACCCGTCCGGCGGATGTCCGCCAGCTATTAATGATGACTAAAGCGCTGGTGTAAGGCCTGTCGCCGCAGTTGTCTGGCCTGATTAACTGCATATGTATCAGCACTCTGCGGCACTTTTAACCATGAGGTAATGACGTGCGATTTCCGAACCAACGTTTAGCGCAACTCTTCAGCCTGCTGCAAAACGAGACGCTGCCGCAGGATGAGCTGGCGCAGCGGCTGTCGGTCTCCACGCGTACCGTCCGCGCTGATATCACTGCGCTCAATGCGTTGCTGGAGAACCACGGCGCGCAGTTTATTTTGAGCCGCGGCAGCGGTTACCAGCTGAAGGTGCTGGATGCCGCGCTTTACCATACGCTTCAGGCGACGCGCCCGCGTGCGCTGCGCATTCCGCGCACCGGGCCGGAGCGGGTCCACTATCTGGTGGTGCGCTTTCTCACCTCGGCCTTCTCCCTCAAGCTGGAGGATTTGGCAGACGAGTGGTTTGTTAGCCGCGCCACGCTGCAAAACGATATGACCGAGGTGCGCGAGTGGTTCTCCCGCTACCGCCTGACGCTGGAGACCCGCCCGCGCCACGGCATGAAGCTCTTCGGCAGCGAGATGGCCCTGCGCGCCTGCCTGACCGATCTGCTGTGGGAGCTGGCGCAGCACAATGCCCACAACCCGCTAATTACCGAAGATGCGCTCAACGCGGGCGTGCCGGAGGCGCTGGCACCCTTTCTGCACGACTGCTTTAGCCGCTACCATATTCGCCTTACCGATGAGGGCGATCGCTTTATCCAGCTCTACTGCGCCGTTGCCGTGCGGCGCATCAGCGAAGGGTTTCCGCTCTCGGAGTTTACCGCCGACGATGGTGATGAACAGGTGCATCACGCCGCGCGGGATATCGCCAGTGCGTTGCAGCAGCTGGCGGGCAAACCGCTGGCAGAGGCGGAGGAGCACTGGCTGCGGGTGCATATCGCCGCCCGGAGAGTGCAGGATCCGGCACCCAGCGCCATCAGCGCTGATGATGACGAAACGCTGGTGAACTACATCCTTGGCTATATCAATACGCACTATAACTACAACCTGCAGGGCGACGCGCAGCTGCACGCCGACCTGCTGACCCATATCAAAACCATGATCACCCGCGTGCGCTACCAGATCATGATCCCTAACCCCTTGCTGGATAACATAAAACAGCACTACCCGATGGCGTGGGATATGACGCTGGCAGCGGTGTCGAGTTGGGGAAAATACACGCCCTATACCATCAGCGAAAATGAGATCGGTTTTCTGGTGCTGCATATTGGCGTCGGGCTGGAGCGGCACTACAACGTTGGCTATCAGCGCCAGCCGCGCGTGCTGCTGGTGTGCGATGCCGGGAATGCGATGGTGCGGATGATTGAAGCGGTATTGGCGCGCAAATATCCGCAAATCGTCATTACCCGCACCGTGACGCTGCGCGACTACGAGCAGTGCGACACGCTGGCGGAAGATTTTGTTATCTCTACCGCGCGCATCAGCGAAAAAGATAAACCGGTGGTGACCATCGCGCCGTTCCCCAGCGACTACCAGTTGGAGCAGATTGGCAAACTGGTGCTGGTGGATCGCACCCGCCCGTGGATGCTGAAGAAGTATTTCGATGCCGCCCACTTTCGCATTATCGATGAGGCGATGGATCAACAAACCCTGTTCCGCACCCTCTGCGCCGAGCTGCAGCAGGAGGGCTTTGTCGATGGCGAGTTCCTCGATTCGGTGGTGGAGCGCGAAGCGATTGTCAGCACCCTGCTCGGTGAAGGCATCGCGCTGCCGCACGCCCTTGGCCTGCTGGCAAAGAAAACCGTGGTTTACACCGTGCTGGCCCCGCAGGGCATCGCCTGGGGCGATGAGACGGCGCACGTCATCTTCTTACTGGCGATCAGCAAAAGCGAGTATGAAGAGGCGATGGCAATCTACGATATTTTCGTCACCTTCCTGCGCGAACGCGCCACCGCCAGGCTCTGCGCCTGCGCCGATTTCGACACCTTTCAACGCGTGGCGATGGCCTGTGTGAGCCGATTTTGAGAGCGGTTATACCGGGGGATACTCTACGCATTAAGCCGCATTAATAGCGGAAACACAGACATATGACTCTTTCCTTTTTGTTAGAATTTACGGCGCTGAGAAGTTGTGGCAAATATCTATCATGAGTAATTTGTCTAATAACTTACTATAAGGCACTGTAATTAAAGAATAATGGAGGATTCTATGAGTGATGAAGAAGGTAGTTTAAGGCTACTTACCCTTGGAGAAATAGCGTTAGCCAGAACCGTTTACGGAAGCTCTATAACGTATCCACGTGTATGGATCCATCATGACAGCTACTTCCCATTCAAGCTTCAGAGAAAAACTACCGCGATGAGTCCTAATGGTGAGCTCTATTTCCGGGACTGGTATTGTAATGACTTTTCTAAAAATTCATTCCAGTATCAACACATTTTCATCCATGAAATGGCTCATGTCTGGCAGTATCAACGAGGTATATGGGTCAGAATGAGGGGCCTCGCCAGCGGGTTTATTAGCTACGAGTATACCTTTGAAGATAATAAGAAATTACTTGATTACAGATTAGAGCAACAAGCGCAGATAATTGCTGACTACTTTTTACTACGTAAGTTTGGACTTAAGCTTTGGCTGACAAGAAGAGGCAAGGATTATGAAGTTTCTTATGTTGGGCCTGTAGATGACCAGCTTAATGCAAATTTTCAAAAAGTTCTTGAAGGATTCCCATTCTAATGAACAGTTTAAATAAACTCGTCATCGCTTTAATCGTTGTTGTGAGTGGTTGTACATTGGGGGATAACCTTGATCGTCGGTATACGCAAGAGACTCCCGTCTCTGCTCACGTAAACAATAGCGATGTATGCTTGTCTTTACCTCTACAGAGTGATGAGGCGGTGGTATCGGCAATAACTTATAACCTCGAAAAGCCATCGGAACAGTTCATCTTTCCCTCTTCCAAACAAGCAAAATCTGGGCTTTTTTGTATCCAGCCTGATGAATTTAAATTCAAATCAGGTCAGGAATACCTTACCCAGATTGAAGTAAACAAAAGTGCAGATAGTGAGAATAAAAAAGCGACCAGGAAAGCCTATGTCTCAACTTTCCGCGTGGTAGAGAAGGGCGATAGATTGAGCATTATTCAGACTCGCCATAAATAAAATAAGCCCGCACTCATTATGTGCGGGTTAATTTATCTAATGACTGCGTAACGTTTAATGCAGCATGACTCAGGAAATAATCCCCGTCACCGCAAATGGTGCACTACCTGATTACTGCTACCGCGCCAGATCAGCATTGGGTCTTTCAGATCCTGCATAAATTTCCCATCGATCAGCACATTGATCAGATCCACAACCTCCTGCTGCGCGTTATTTAGCTCATCGATTTTATACCCGGTCCATACCCAGATATCTTTGCCGGGGCACTCGGCGCGGATGCGCTTCACCAGCTTTAAAATATCGGGCACGTTTTGCGGATGCAGCGGATCGCCGCCGGAGAGGGAGATCCCCTGGCGCTTAATGCGCGTGTCGTTGAGATCGGCGATGATCCGATCCTCCATCTCCCGCGTAAACGGCAGGCCGGAGTTCAGCCGCCAGGTGCTTTTGTTGTAGCAGCCTGGGCACTCATGCACGCAGCCGGAGACGAACAGGGTGCAGCGGGTGCCAGTACCATTCACGATATCGACAGGGTAATACTGATGGTAATTCATTTTCGCTTCCCACTTGACGCCATAACTGTGTTGGCTGCTCTCACTCACCCGGGTCACTTACTTATGTAAGCTCCCCGGGATTCCTTCGTTTGCCGCCTTGTTATGACGCCAACTGCTTTGCGAAATCGCTTCCTGCTTGACGCCATAATTGTGTTGGCTGCTCTCACTCACCCGGGTCACTTACTTATGTAAGCTCCCGGGATTCCTTCGTTTGCCGCCTTGTTATGACGCCAACTGCTTTGCGAAATCGCTTCCCACTTGACGCCATAACTGTGTTGGCTGCTCTCACTCACCCGGGTCACTTACTTATGTAAGCTCCCCGGGATTCCTTCGTTTGCCGCCTTGTTATGATGCCAATTGCTTTGCGAAATCGCTTCCTGCTTGACGCCATAACTGTTTAGCGAAATCGCTTCAGAGTCGCTTTGCAAAACAACCGTAGGCCCGATAAGCGTCGCGCCATCGGGCACATCGCCGGGCTTAACCTATCTGCCCATTGCCGAGGTGTTTCACGCGGCGTTTTACCTCTTCCTGCTTGCCGGCGTTGAACGGGCGCGCGTCCGGGCTGCCGAGATAACCGCACACGCGGCGGGTGACCGACACGCGGGAAGCATCATGGTTGCCGCATTTCGGGCAGGTAAAGCCTTTACTGGTGCAGGCAAACTCGCCGGTAAAACCGCACTCATAACACTCATCAATCGGCGTATTGGTGCCGTAATAGGGCACATGCTGATAGCTGTAATCCCACACATCCTCCAGCGCGCGCAGGTTGTGCTGAATGTTCGGGTACTCGCCGTAACAGATAAACCCGCCGCTGGCTAACGGCGGATAGGGCGCTTCAAAATCGATTTTGTCGTACGGGTTCACCTTCTTCTCCACGTCGAGGTGGAAGCTGTTGGTGTAATACCCCTTATCGGTCACGCCATCGACCACGCCAAAATCGGCGGTATCGATGCGGCAGAAGCGGTCGCAGAGGTTTTCGCTCGGCGTGCTGTAGAGGCTGAAACCGTAGCCGGTCTCCTCTTTCCACTGATCCACCGCCTGGCGCAGGCGCTCAACAATCGCCACCCCTTTCGCGCGCAGGGTTTCGCTGTCGTAAATATGTTTATTGCCGGAAAGGGCATTGATGGTCTCATGAATGCCGATATAGCCCAGCGAGATCGACGCGCGGCCATTTTTGAAAATCGGCGCAATATCGTCGTCAGCTTGCAGACGCACGCCGCACGCCCCCTCCATATAGAGGATCGGTGCTACACGCGCTTTCACCCCTTCGAGGCGGGCGATACGGGTCATCAGCGCTTTGCGCGCCAGCGCTAAGCGGCTATCCAGCAGCTTCCAGAACGCCGCTTCATCCCCTTTCGCTTCCAGCGCGATGCGCGGCAGGTTAAGGCTGATAACGCCAAGGTTGTTGCGCCCATCGTGGATCTGCTCACCGTTCTCTTCATACACGCCGAGGAAGCTGCGGCAGCCCATCGGGGTTTTAAACGAGCCGGTCACTTTCACGACCTGGTCATAGTTGAGAATGTCCGGGTACATGCGCTTGCTCGCGCACTCCAGCGCCAGCTGTTTGATGTCGTAATTCGGATCGCTGAACTTGTGGTTCAGCCCGTCGCGAATGGCGAACACCAGTTTCGGGAACACCGCGGTTTTGCGGTTTTTACCTAAGCCTGCGATACGGTTACGCAGAATCGACTGCTGGATCAGGCGTGATTCCCAGCTGGTGCCGAGGCCAAAGCCGAAGGTGACAAACGGCGTCTGGCCGTTGGCGGTATGTAGCGTGTTGACTTCATACTCCAGCGACTGAAACGCGTCGTAGCACTCCTTCTCAGTGCGCGAGCGGGCGTAGGCGTCGGCGTCCGCGATCTGCCACTCGTTGGCCACTTTGCGATGTTTTTCATAGCTTTCAGTAACAAACGGTGCCAGCACTTCATCAATGCGGTTGATGGTGGTACCGCCATAAATATGGCTGGCGACCTGGGCGATAATCTGCGCGGTCACCGCCGTGGCGGTGGAGATCGATTTCGGCGGCTCAATCTCCGCATTGCCCATCTTAAAGCCGTGGGTCAGCATCCCCTTCAGGTCGATCAACATGCAGTTGAACATCGGGAAGAAGGGTGAGTAGTCGAGATCGTGGTAGTGAATCTCGCCGCGCTCATGAGCCTGCACCACATCGCGCGGCAGCAGGTGCTGGCGGGCATAGTGTTTAGCGACAATTCCCGCCAGCAGATCGCGCTGGGTCGGGATCACTTTACTGTCTTTGTTGGCGTTCTCGTTAAGCAGCGCCGAGTTGGTCTGCTCCACCAGGCCACGGATCTCCTGGTTCAGGCGGCCACGCTTTTCGCGGGCGATATCGCGGTCGTGACGGTACTCAATATAGGCGCGCGCCAGCTGCTTGTAGGGGCCGGACATCAGCTGATTCTCAACGGCGGTCTGAATTTCGCTGATATCGACCTGCGCGCGATCCTGCATCTGGCTACTGATAACTGCTGCGACGGTGGCGCAATAGTCTGCGTCATCGACTCCCGCTGCGGTTGCGGCGCGCCAGATTGCCTCCTGGATCCGCGCCGAGCTGAAAGGCACTTTACAGCCATCTCGTTTCATCACATGCGGTGTCATGATCACTCCCTTCTGCAAAACAGGTTATCCACACGATAAAGACGCCCCATCGGTTGGTTATTCATTATTAAAACCAATAAGTTCGTCCCGTTCTGGCCCCGATTATCCACAGAATGACGTGCATTCCGGGCGGTAGGTTTGTTCGTATAATAGTCAAGAACTACAACATGTAGGGCCGGCGAGCATTCTAATTTCTATATATAGTGATTTGCATCAAAGATGTTTGCCTCTTTTTTGACTCAGGACAAAGTAAAAATCTGACGCTACAGCGGGCGGGGCATTCAGGGGAAATATAAAATTTCACGCTTTTATGATGATTAAAAATGCATCAAAAAAGCGCGTAAAAGTTAAACCAGACGGGCAGGGATCACATGCTGGCGTGGGGCATCAACGTCGGTCACCTGAGCGATCAGCTGCGCCGCCGCCTGACGACCGGCTTCGGCGTAACCCGGATCGACGGTCAGGATCTCCGGGTGGAGAAAATTGATAAGGGGCGTGTTGCCGACGCTGGCGAGCTGAAGCGTGATGCGCCGCTCCTGCAGATATTTGCTGGCACCGAGAGCCAGGCTGTCGCTGGCGCAGAGCAGCGCCGTGGTATCAGATGTCAGCGCTTGCGCCACATGATCGTAACCCGGCTGCATACCGAGGCCGGGCAGCACCGCGCGCGGCGTCAGATTGTGCTGGCGGCAAAACGCCTCATACGCCTGGTGGCGACGCTTGCCGGTGGTGACATCGCTGTGCGGGACACCCATAAAAGCGATCTGCCGGTGGCCTTCGGCATAGAGCTTCGCCATCAGCAGTGCAATGGCCCCCTCATCGTCATAGCTGACGGAGGAAAAGCCGCTGACGTCGCGCGCCATCACCACCAGCGAGTCGCGCCAGGCGGCCAGCAGGCAGGGGGTTATGCCGGTAAAGCCAAACAGCACCACGCCGTCGATATTACGCTGGCTCAACATCTGCAAATGTTCCGCCACCAGCTCCGGTTTGAAGCGGCTCTCCATCATGATCGGGTCGTAGCCCTGCTCATAAAAGGCCGGCAGCATGGTCTGCACCGCCAGGTTTTCGGCGCGGGAGTCGAGCCGCGTCACGATAATCGCCACCACTTTGTCACTCTGCCCACGCATGGCGCGTGCGGAGCGGGAAGGGGAGAAGCCATGCTGATTGACCACCGCCGCCACCCGTTCGCGCGTCTGCTGGCTGACGCCATTTTCATTGTTCAGCACGCGCGAGACGGTCGATTTTCCCACGCCGCTTAAACGCGCGATGTCATTAATGGTCAGCCGGTTTGGCATGCAGCACTCCTGATACTGGCGATGGGGGTTGGCAGAGTCAGAAAGTGTTGCACTTCAGAGCAAATAACAACAATGAGTAAAGTCTGGTTTATCCCTGCATGGCGCGAGTGGCGGTCGTATACGTTCGGTTTACATTTCGAGGTATATGATACCGCTGCGTAATCATTCCCTTTTAACCCTTACCGGAGGCGCTATGGATCCCGATCCCACCCCTCATCCCCGATGGAGAAGACTCTTCCGGTAAGCCGCATTTGCTGCCTTACCGGATGCGTAAGGCAGCGACGTCATCTCGTCCCTGCCCAAGTTATTCACACCTGTGGGTGCGGCATTGCCGCGCCCGCAGTTAACGCACCCGCGTGAGGCGGGGGCAAGGACACCACTATGCTGAAAACATTTACCCGGCAGCTTTTCGCTCGCCTGAATCGCCACTTACCGCGCCGCCTGGTCGCGCGCGATCCGCTTCCCGGCGTGCGCAGCGCCACCCAGGGCGAGATCCCGCCCTCAATGAGTGAACGCTGCCTGCAAACGGCGCTAATGGAGCAGCCGCAGCTGTGGGAAACCTTTAACAGCCACCCGGAAGGGTTAAACGCGCAGGAGGTGCGGCTGGCGCGGGAGAACCACGGCGAGAACCTGATTCCGGCGCAGAAACCGTCGCCGTGGTGGGTGCATCTCTGGCTCTGCTACCGCAACCCGTTCAACCTACTGCTCACCGTGCTCGGCATCATCTCCTATGCCTCGGAAGATCTCTTTGGCGCAGGGGTGATCGCGCTGATGGTGGCGATCTCCACATTGCTGAACTGGTTGCAGGAGGCGCGATCCACCAAAGCGGCGGATGCGCTAAAAGCGATGGTCACCAATACTGCGACGGTGCGGCGCGTGGTGAGTGATACCGGCGAGAGCGACTGGTGCGAGCTGCCGATCGATCAGCTGGTGCCGGGCGATATTGTCAAACTCTCCGCCGGGGATATGATTCCGGCGGATCTACGCATCGTGCAGGCGCGGGATCTCTTTGTCGCCCAGGCGTCGCTGACCGGAGAATCACTGCCGGTTGAGAAGAGTGCCATTAGCCGCCAGGTGGCGCAGAGCAACCCGCTGGAGTGCGACACCCTCTGCTTTATGGGCACCAACGTGGTGAGCGGCACCGCGCAGGCGCTGGTGATCGCCACCGGTGGGCAGACCTGGTTTGGGCAACTCGCCAGCCGCGTCGGCGAGCAGGAGAGCGAACCCAACGCTTTCCAGAAGGGGATCGGCCGCGTCAGCCTGCTGCTGATCCGCTTTATGCTGGTGATGACGCCCATCGTCTTGCTGATTAACGGTTTTACCAAAGGCGACTGGTGGGAAGCGGCGCTGTTTGCCCTCTCTGTCGCCGTTGGGCTGACGCCGGAGATGCTGCCGATGATTGTCACCTCGACGCTGGCGCGCGGCGCGGTGAAGCTCTCAAAACAGAAAGTGATTGTGAAACACCTCGACGCCATTCAGAACTTTGGCGCGATGGATATTCTCTGCACCGATAAAACCGGCACGCTGACGCAGGACAAAATCGTGCTGGAGAACCATACCGATATCAGCGGCAGAGTGAGCGAGCGGGTGCTGCACTGCGCGTGGCTCAACAGCCACTACCAGACCGGGCTGAAAAACCTGCTTGATACCGCAGTGCTGGAGAGCGTCGAGGCGGAGATGGCGCAAACGCTCGCCGCACAGTGGCGCAAAGTGGATGAAATTCCCTTCGATTTCGAGCGCCGCCGTATGTCGGTGGTGGTGGCGCAGGAGGCGGACGCCCATCAGCTGATTTGCAAAGGCGCGCTTAGCGAGATGCTCAGCGTCTGCGGCCATGTGCGCTACAACGGTGAGATTGTGCCGCTGGATAACAGCATGCTGCGGCGCATTGAGCGCGTCACCAGCACCCTTAACCGCCAGGGATTGCGGGTGGTGGCGGTGGCGACCAAATATCTGCCCGCGCGCAGCGGTGACTATCAGCGGATTGATGAGTCGGATCTGATCCTCGAAGGCTATATCGCGTTTCTCGATCCGCCGAAAGAGAGCACCGCCCCGGCGTTAAAGGCGCTGAAAGCCAGCGGCATCACCGTCAAAATCCTTACCGGCGACAGCGAACTGGTTGCTGGCAAAGTGTGTCACGAAGTGGGCTTAGCGGTGGGTGATGTGCTGATTGGCAGTGAAATCGAACGCATGAGCGACAACGAGCTGGCGCACGTGGCGCAGCATGTGACGCTGTTTGCCCGCCTGACGCCGATGCACAAAGAGCGCATTGTGCGCCTGCTGAAGCGCGAAGGGCACGTGGTGGGCTTTATGGGCGACGGCATTAACGATGCGCCTGCCCTGCGGGCGGCGGATATTGGTATCTCGGTGGATGGCGCGGTCGATATCGCCCGTGAAGCGGCGGATATTATCCTGCTGGAGAAGAGCCTGATGGTACTGGAGCAGGGAGTAATCGAGGGGCGTCGCACCTTTGCCAATATGCTTAAGTACATCAAAATTACCGCCAGCTCGAACTTCGGGAACGTCTTTAGCGTGCTGGTGGCCAGTGCGTTTCTGCCCTTCTTGCCGATGCTGCCGCTGCACTTGCTGATTCAGAACCTGATTTACGATGTGTCGCAGGTGGCGATCCCGTTTGATAACGTCGACGAGGAGCAGATCGCCAAGCCGCAGCGCTGGAACCCGGCCGATCTCGGGCGTTTTATGGTCTTTTTCGGGCCGATCAGCTCCATTTTCGACATCATTACTTTTGCTGTGATGTGGTGGGTGTTTAAGGCCAATACGCTGGAGGCGCAAACCCTGTTCCAGTCCGGCTGGTTTGTGGTAGGCGTGCTGTCGCAAACGCTGATTGTGCATATGATCCGCACTCGCCGCGTGCCGTTTATTCAGAGCCGCCCCGCCTGGCCGCTGGTGGCGATGACGCTTATGGGCATCTGC
Organism: Kosakonia sp. SMBL-WEM22; assembly: GCF_014490785.1. NCBI lineage: Bacteria > Pseudomonadati > Pseudomonadota > Gammaproteobacteria > Enterobacterales > Enterobacteriaceae > Kosakonia > Kosakonia sp. SMBL-WEM22. The sequence goes on from NZ_CP051488.1 coordinate 617,826, forward strand.
GTTGGCATTGCGCTGCCCTTCTCGCCGCTGGCGGGTTACCTGCAATTGCAGGCGCTGCCGCTCGGGTATTTCCCGTGGCTGGTGGCGATCCTGGCCGGGTATATGATTTTGACCCAGTGCGTGAAGGGGATCTTTTACCGCCGCTACGGCTGGCAGTAGCGCGGATAAGTGCCGGATGGCGCTGCGCTTATCCGGCCTACGCCGTTTCAGCAACATGAGTTTTTGTCGGCCTGATAAGGCGTAGTTTTGTAGGCCTGATAAGGCGCAGCCGCCATCAGGCATTTCGCCTGAGGGTGAAGTGCGGGCTGATTGCCGGATGGCGCTGCGCTTATCCGGCCTACGGGAATGCGGTTTGTGGTCTGGGTTTTGTAGGCCTGATAAGGCGCAGCCGCCATCAGGCAAGGGCGCTGAGGGCGGCGAAGGGGATTAACGACGAACGGCGATGGCTTCGATTTCGATTTTCACATCTTTCGGCAGACGCGCCACTTCGACACAGGAGCGCGCCGGGAAGGAGGCGTTATGCTCGTTGAAAAAGGCTTCGTAGGTGGCGTTAACGGTGGCGAAATCGTTGAGATCTTTGACGAAAACGGTGGTTTTCACGATGTCGCCCACGGTCAAACCTGCCGCTTCAACGATCGCTTTCACGTTCTCCAGCGACTGACGCGCCTGGGCATCGATCGCATCCGGCACGCTGCCGGTTTTCGGATCGACCGGGATCTGACCGGAGGTCAGGATCATATTGCCGAGATCGACGGCCTGCACATAAGGACCAATCGCGGCTGGCGCGTTTTCCGTGGCGATAACTTTAGTCATAAATCACTCCTGTAATCTGCGGTAAAAGGGATGCCGATCCATTATAGGGAGGGCACCCGGCTTTACCAGCCGCAATTAGTTAGCCAGCACCACGTGGTGCGAGAACTCTTTTTCACAATATTTGCACTTCAGCGCGATGTCGTTTTCGCGCTTTTTCACCGCAAAACTCGATGACACCGGCTCGGCGTGGCTGATGCAGTTGCTGTTCGGGCAGGTCAGCACGCCGCTGATGCGCTCCGGCAGGCTTGGGCGCGATTTGCCCACTACTTCATACTCATCAATGCGGTTCACCGTCGCCTGCGGCGCATAGAGCGCCAGCTGGTTCACCTGTTCGTCGGTCAGGAACGTATTTTCGATTTTAATCAAATCTTTACGCCCCATTTCACCGGAAGGCAGGTTCAGGCCGATGGTGATGCGCTGATCCGTTTCTGTCAGCTTGAACAGCGTCAGCAGCTTAAAGCCGATACGCGCCGGAATATGGTCAATCACGGTGCCACGTTTGATGGCTTCGACCTGAAGTTTGTTGTCATGTGTCATTGTCGTTTCCCTCTTACAGAGCCAAATCGCGATTCAGAACCAGCGCCAGCAGCGCCTGGCGGGCGTAAATACCGTTTCCGGCCTGCTGGAAGTACCAGGCGTGCGGGGTCTTATTGACATCGGTGGTGATCTCATCGACGCGCGGCAGCGGGTGCAGCACTTTCATATTGCTGCGTGCGCCCTCAAGGTCGGCGGCGCGCAGCACAAACTGCGCTTTGACGTTGGCATACTCCGACGGGTCGAGGCGCTCTTTCTGTACGCGCGTCATATAGAGAATATCGACCTCGGCCATCACCTCATCGATGCTGGCGTGCAGGCTCCAGGCGATCCCTTTTTCATCCAGCATATCGAGGATGTACTGCGGCATTGCCAGCGCGTCCGGGGCGATAAAGTAGAAGCGGTTGCCGTTGAATTTCGCCAGCGCCTGCGCCAGTGAGTGCACGGTACGGCCATATTTCAGATCCCCTACCATCGCGATATTGAGATTCTCCAGCCGACCCTGAGTCTCCTGAATGGTGAAGAGATCCAGCAGCGTCTGCGTCGGATGCTGATTCGCACCGTCGCCAGCGTTGAGGATCGGAATCCCACCGGAGAACTCCGTCGCCAGGCGCGCCGCGCCCTCCTGCGGGTGGCGCATCACAATCGCGTCCACATAGGTGCCAATCACCGAAATGGTGTCCGCCAGCGTTTCGCCCTTCTTGCCGAGCGAGGTGTTGCTGCTGTCGGAGAAGCCGACCACGCTTGCGCCTAAGCGGTGCATCGCGGTTTCAAAAGAGAGACGCGTGCGGGTGGAGGCTTCAAAGAAACAGCTGGCGATCACTTTATGCTTCAGCAGCTCCGGCTGCGGATTAGCTTTCAGGCTCGCCGCCGTATGGAGTACCCGTTCAAGTTCTTCGCGGCTGAGATCGTTTATGGAAATGATATGTTTCTGATATAGCGGATTAGCCATGGTTATCTCCTGACGACGGCGCAAAAAAAAGCCCCTCAAAAGAGGGGCTGGATATGGGGTAAGCCACAGGAGCGAAAAACGGCAGGCCGGCGCCTGTATTCAGACGCGGTAAGAGAGACTCTCGAACACACTGGACCATGCTTCCTCCCGGCAAATTGTCCCGGATTATACGCAGCTGTTTTCGCGGATCAAGCGTTTGATGCACACTTTACGCAGCGCAAACGGTTCTCTATGAATAGTAATGCGTTTTACGCGCCAGCGTTGAAACATGCGTTAACGCAAAAGTCAGGCAGATAGGGGTAGCGGGCGCGGGGGAATGCTCGTATAAATGGTGGAAATGAAACGCCGTTTTAATTGAGGGTTTAGCAATGATCGTTGGCAATATTCACAACCTACAACCCTGGCTGCCGGAAGAGCTGCGCCAGGCGATTGAGCATATCAAACAGCATGTCACCGCCGCGACGCCGGTTGGCAAACATGATATCGATGGTAACCGCCTCTTTTATCTCGTATCGGAAGATATGACGCAGCCCTTTGCCGAGCGCCGCGCCGAGTACCATGCGCGATATCTGGATATCCAGATTGTTTTAAAAGGCGAAGAGGGGATGACCTTCAGCACACAGCCTGCGGGCGCGCCGGATACCGACTGGCTGGCGGATAAAGATATCGCCTTTTTGCCGCAGGGCGAGCAGGAGAAAACCGTGGTGCTGAGCGCCGGGGATTTTGTCGTCTTTTATCCGGGCGAAGCGCATAAACCACTCTGCGCGGTCAACGCGCCCGCGCAGGTGCGCAAAGTGGTGGTTAAACTGCTGGTGGCCTGATTGCTCCCCCTCTCTGCGAGGAGAGGGGAAACGCCTTACTCGCTGAGCGTGGCGACCATTACCGCCTTGATGGTATGCATGCGGTTTTCCGCCTGATCAAACACCACGCTTGCTGACGATTCAAACACTTCATCTGTCACTTCCATGCCGCCGTGCAGGCCGAACTCCTGCGCCATCTGCTTGCCAAGCGCGGTTTGATCGTCGTGAAATGCTGGCAGACAGTGGAGAAACTTCACCTGCGGGTTACCGGTCAGCGACAACATTTTGCTGTTGACCTGGTAAGGACGCAGCAGGGCGATGCGCTCTGCCCACTTCTCTTTCGCTTCGCCCATCGACACCCAGACATCGGTGTAGATAAAGTCCGCATCTTTCACGCCGACGGCGACATCTTCGGTGAGCAGGATATTGCCGCCGTTCTTCACCGCCTGCGCCTGGCACTCTGCCACCAGGCTCGCCTCCGGCCAGCAGGCTTTCGGCGCCACAAGGCGTAGATCGAGACCGACCAGCGCGGCGGCTTCCAGCATCGAGTTGCCCATGTTGTTGCGCGCATCGCCTGCATAGACCAGCGTCATCTGGTTAAAGGCTTTGCCCGGCAGGTGCTCGCGCATGGTGAGCAGATCCGCCAGCAGCTGCGTGGGGTGAAACTCATCGGTTAAGCCGTTCCACACCGGCACGCCCGCGAAGCGCGCCAGGGTTTCAACAATCTCCTGGCCGTAGCCGCGATACTGAATGCCGTCATACATCCGGCCCAGTACGCGCGCGGTATCTTTAATTGACTCTTTATGCCCGATTTGACTACCGCTTGGGCCGAGGTAGGTGACGCGAGCGCCCTGATCGTAAGCGGCAACTTCGAAAGAGCATCGTGTGCGGGTAGAGTCTTTTTCGAAGATGAGCGCGATGTTTTTGCCGGTAAGTTTCTGGACTTCCTGGCCTTTTTTATTATCTGATTTGAGTTGCGCGGCAAGTTGCAGCAGAGCGTGGATTTCAGCAGGGGTAAAATCGAGCAGTTTCAGAAAATGTTTCTGGTAAAAAGGTGACATTTTTTCCTCACATGGCGAACGCCACTTATTGAATTAAAATTCAATCTATATGTATGAATATTCATTTGCAACCCTGATAGATAAATCTTTTCGGCGAAGAGTGGAGGCAACGGCGGCGGTGTGTGACAATAAGAGTATCTGCCACTTTGATGAGGAACGACCCATGGCAAACCCGGAACACCTGGAAGAGCAGCGCGAAGAGACGCGCCTGATTATTGAAGAGCTGCTGGAAGATGGCAGCGATCCTGATGCGCTCTACACCATTGAGCATCACCTGTCGGCAGATGATTTCGAAACGCTGGAAAAAGCGGCCGTTGAAGCCTTCAAACTCGGCTACGAAGTGACCGAGCCGGAAGAGCTGGAGCTGGAAGAGGGTGAAGTGGTGATCTGCTGTGACGTGCTGAGCGAAAGCGCGCTGAATGCCGATCTGATTGACGCGCAGGTTGAGCAGCTGATCAACCTGGCAGAGAAATTCGAAGTTGAGTACGACGGTTGGGGCACCTACTACGAAGACCCGAACGGCGAAGAGGGCGACGACGAAGACGACGAAGATTACGTTGACGAAGAAGATGACGGTGTCCGTCACTAAGTGAACGTTGCGGCAGCGCCATGCTGCCGCAAAGCAAGGAAATGCCATGGATTACCCGCAACTACTCGCCCCGGTTCGCGCTTTTCTGCACTGCCCAACACCCACCGCCTGGATAGAGAAAGCCCGTCAGCCCGAGATGCTGCCGCTGCTGCTCACCGATCATCTGGTCTGCGAACTGAAGGCCGCCCAAACCGCCATGCTGCTGGTGCGCCGTTACGTTGCCGATAAAACCGGTTCAGAAGCGCTGCTGGCCTGGCTGAAACCCTATGAAGAGTTTGCCTTCCGCGAAGGCCCCGAGCCGGATTTTGTCGCCCTGCATAAGCAGATCGGCAAAAGCGTGATGCCGCAGACCGATGATGCCTGGGGCCAGGCGCTGATCGACAGCATGGTGCTGCTGATCAAAGAGGAGCTGCACCACTTCTGGCAGGTGCGCGAAGCGATGCTCGCCCGCAACATTCCCTATGTCAAAATCACCGCCAGCCGCTATGCCAAAGGGATGCTGAAAGAGGTTCGCACTCATGAACCGCTGACATTGGTCGATAAATTAATTTGCGGTGCCTATATCGAAGCGCGCTCCTGCGAACGCTTCGCCGCGCTTGCGCCCTGTCTTGACGCGGATTTGCAAAAATTCTACCTGTCGCTCCTGCGATCCGAAGCGCGCCACTACCAGGATTACCTCGCGCTGGCGCAGCAGATTTCGGCCACCGATATTGCGCCGCGCGTGCGCCATTTCGGCGAAGTGGAAGCGGCGCTGATTAGCTCACCGGATACAGAGTTCCGTTTTCACAGCGGCGTACCGGCCTGATTTGAGATCAAAGGAAAATAATGAACTGGACACATATCCTGATGGCGGGCTACGCCGGGATGGCGATCGCGGTGGTCGCCAGCCTGCTGCGTAAAAAAGGGTGGCTGAGCAAAGGGAGCGCGATCGTGCTGGTGGTGGTGTTTATCGCCCTGTGGAACGTTATCGACATTAAATATTTGCAGGGGCAGAAGTTAGCCCAGACCGCGGATGAGAAGTTTGACGCAACGGTGCAGCAGATCCCGGCGTGGAAGTTTATCGCTGAGCACGATCCCGCCCTGATGGCGAAACTGCGCGCCCAGGTGATGGTGATGATGAAAGAGGGGGCGAATGAGCAGAAGGTAATCGACGCTATTCAGCCGCAGATCCTCGCGGTGCAGATGCAGCGTTTGCAGTTTGCGCCGGACGACCTGGTGGTCGCCGAAATGCGCGTAATGATGGCGCAGGCCGCCGAGATCCAGGCGAAAAGCGATGATGCCTGCTTCCGCTTTCAATACCCGGCGGTTAAAGGGGGCATCAACCCGGTACGCTTTATCTCCCCGGAGATGTTAAAGCGCCGCCTGGATACTGAAGCCGCCATGCTTAGCGCCTCTTACGGGCCCAATAAACACACGGTGACCGCCGAAGAGCGTGCCAATGCGCAGCGGGATATCGCCACGGTGGTGCAGCCGATGGCGCAGAAGTATGGTCAGGATCTGCAACTGCTGGATGCGCCGCAAAATGCCATCGGCAAAGAGAAGCTGGTTTGCGATATGCTGCAACAGCTGTGGGGTGATGTACTGGCGCTACCGCCGCAGAAAGCCGCCGCTATTGTGCGGTTTGTGCTGGCGACGGAAGAGCAGTGATGGCGCGGGTCGATGCGCCCGCACTTGATTAGAGCGTTTTTAACATCCGCACTTCGCAATCGACGTGACCAGTGCAGCCCAGCGGGCCGTCGATATGCGCAAACCCCAGGTGCTCATACAGACCAATAGCGTCGGTTAAAAAGGCAGTAGTCTCTAAATAGCAGCGCGTGAAGCCGCTTTTTTTCGCGTGGTCGAGCGCCATCAGCGCCAGCTTTTTCGCCAGCCCCTGGCCGCGTGCGCAGGGCAGAAAATACATCTTTTGCAGTTCGCAGATATCCGGCTCGCTGCACTTCAGCGGTGCTACGCCGCCGCCGCCCACCACATCGCCGTTCAATTCCACGACCCAGTAAGCGCAGCCTTCACGGCTATATAACTGATAAAGCTCGTCCAGTTCAGGATCGGCCACGGTGTAGCCTTTATCAGCCGTCAGGCCATATTCGGCTGACACCTGACGGATCACCGAGGCGATAGCCGCATTATCTGTGGCGGCAATGCGGCGCATTTTCACCTCTACCGGCGCGGTTACATTCATTTTCGCACTCTGTCTGTTGCTTTTTCGGGGATCCTGGTTAATACCACTACAGGGCGCATCTGGCAAGACCAGGAATATTGGGCGCTATTTTTTTGACCGTAAGGTATTTACACTGCACAGTGGAGATAACTCTTAAGCAATATTGCTGTGGTTAACTCCGTTAGCACCTCTTTTTTACAATAAGGATTGTTATGACTTCCGAAATTCATGCTTCTGTGGCGGCTCCCGCGCGCCATTTCCGCTTTCAGGGTAGCGGGAAAGGCTATTTCGTTGTTTGGCTGGTTAATATTCTGCTGACCATAATAACGCTGGGGATTTATTTACCGTGGGCGTTAATTCGCGCGCGTCGTTATTTCTATGAAAACACCGATCTGGAGGGGGCGCGTTTCTCTTACCACGCGACCGGGCGCTCCATTTTTGTTGGCTGGCTCTGCCTGCTGGCGCTGTATGTGATTTTTATTGTTAACGTGGTGAATAACAACGTTATTCTGCAACTCTGCATGATGGCTTTATTTATTCTCTTCTTCCCATGGTTAATTACCCAGGGTCTGCGTTATCAGATGCTGATGACCGAGATTAATGGCGTGCGTTTTAACTTTTACGCCAGCCCGCTGCGCGCGTGGTGGGTGATGATGGGCTGCCCACTGCTGATTATTATTGCCACCGTGGTGATTTTCTCGCTCTTTACCACCGGGGCGATAAGTGCGGGATCTTATGCCGCGACATTCACCATGATCGCGATTGGCTCTCTGGTATTACTGCTGGGGATTGCCGTGATGCAGGGCGTATTTGCCGCGCAGTGGTTTGGCATGCTGATGAATAATTTGCAGTACGGCAAATTAAAATTCTCCGGCAACATCTCTATGAAAAAATGCATCACTATCGTATTGCTGTCGATGCTGCTGTTTATCCCCTTCATTGCGCTGGTAATGGTGATGATTGTGCCGTCGATGATCACCATGATGCAGGCTGCCTATATGATGCAGGGCGATCCTGAGCAGATGGCGATGGTGATGGGGTCGATGTACGGCAAAATCATGCTGAGCTACCTGGTCTATATTTTTGGCGCGATTGTCTGCTTTACCTTTGCTTTCGTGAAGCTGCGCGCTTACCTCTACAGCCAGCTGGTGCTGGAAGGGGATATTCGCTTCTCCTCCACGGTGACCGTGGGGCGTATGCTGTGGATCTCCATCAGTAATACGGCGGTGTGCCTGGTGACGCTGTTCCTGGCGTGGCCATGGGCGAAGGTGCGTATGACCCGCTACCTGCTGGAAAATACCCATGTGCACGGCAACCTGGAAGCGCTGACGCTGGAAGATCACGGCGTGCAGCCGGCGAAAGATCCGGCCAACCTGCTGGCGCGTGGTTTGTCGTTCTATCCGGCGGCGATTTAAGTTCGGTTGAACGTGGCGGATGGCGGCTACGCCTTATCCGGCCTACAAAAGCAGCGGGAGTTATCCCGCAGCCAATAAAAAAGCCGGGCGCGATGCCCGGCTTTTCTTTGCCTGAGAATTACAGCGCGGCGATAACTGCCTGCTGCTCAATCAGCTTCGCTTTGGTCTGCGCGTAGCCGTCGAGCTTCTCACGCTCTTTGGCGATCACCGCTTCCGGCGCGCGGGCAACAAAGCCTTCGTTACCCAGCTTGCTTTCGATGCGGCCAATCTCCTGCTCAACTTTCGCCACTTCTTTCGCCAGACGTGCCAGCTCGGCCTCTTTGTCGATAAGACCGGCCATCGGGATCAGCAGCTCAGCGCCATCAACGATCTTGGTGACCGAAACCGGTCCTTTATCGTCGGCAGAGAGCAGCGTGATGCTCTCCAGACGCGCCAGCGTCTTCAGGAAGCTCAGATTGTCGTTTACACGACGCTGCGCTTCAGGGCTGGCGCTACGCAGCAGCAGCTCAAGCGGTTTACCCGGGGCAATGTTCATTTCGGCGCGGATATTACGCACCGCAACGATCGCCTGCTTCAGCCACTCGGTATCGGCAACGGCCTGCTCATCCACCTGGGCGGCGTCAAAGCTCGGGAACGGCTGCAGCATGATGGTATCGGCATCAATACCTTTCAGCACTTTCACGCGCTGCCAGATGGTTTCAGTGATAAACGGAATGATCGGGTGCGCCAGGCGCAGCAGACCTTCCAGCACCGTTACCAGCGTATTGCGCGTGCCGCGCAGCTCGGCTTCGGAACCGCCGTTCATCACCGGCTTGGTCAGCTCCAGGTACCAGTCACAGAACTGGTTCCAGGTGAACTCATAGAGAATGCCGGCTGCAATGTCGAAGCGGTAGCTATCCAGCGCATCGCGGTACGCTTTAATGGTCTGGTTGAACTCGGCGAGGATCCAGCGATCCGCCAGCGACAGCACCATCTCGCCGCCGTTGAAGCCGCAATCCTGCTCTTCGGTGTTCATCAGCACAAAGCGGCTGGCGTTCCACAGCTTGTTACAGAAGTTACGGTAACCTTCCAGGCGCTTCATATCCCAGTTGATATCACGACCGGTTGAAGCCAGCGCTGCGAGGGTGAAACGCAGGGCGTCGGTGCCGTGCGGCTCAATGCCGTCCGGGAACTGCTTCTCGGTGCGCTTGCGGATTTTTTCCGCCAGCTGCGGCTGCATCATGTTACCGGTGCGTTTTTCCAGCAGATCCGGCAGCGAAATACCGTCAACCATATCCAGTGGATCGATAACGTTGCCTTTCGATTTCGACATCTTCTGCCCTTCGTCATCGCGGATCAGACCGGTCATATAGACGGTCTTGAACGGCACCTGCGGTTTGCCGTTCTCATCTTTGATGAAGTGCATGGTCATCATGATCATGCGCGCGATCCAGAAGAAGATGATGTCGAAGCCGCTCACCATCACGCTGGTCGGGTGGAACTGACGCAGCGCGTCGGTGTTTTCCGGCCAGCCGAGGGTAGAGAAGGTCCAGAGCGCAGAAGAGAACCAGGTGTCGAGCACGTCGTCGTCCTGGCGCAGCGCGACATCCGCAGAGAGATTGTTCTCCTGACGCACTTCCTCTTCGCTGCGGCCAACGTAGACGTTGCCGTCGTTGTCGTACCACGCCGGAATGCGGTGGCCCCACCACAGCTGGCGGGAGATACACCAGTCCTGAATGTCACGCATCCAGGAGAAGTACATGTTTTCATACTGCTTCGGCACGAACTGGATATCGCCATTCTCAACCGCTTCAACAGCCGGTTTTGCCAGCACATCGGCGCGCACGTACCACTGATCGGTGAGCATCGGTTCGATCACCACGCCGCCGCGATCGCCATACGGGACGGTCAGGTCGTGCGGTTTGATCTCTTCCAGCAGGCCAAGGGCGTCAACGGCAGCGACGATCGCTTTACGCGCGGCAAAGCGCTCCAGCTTCTGGAACTCCGCCGGGATATCGCTGGCGTAAACGTCGGATTCATTGCCTTTGGTGTCATACACTTCTGCGCTTTCACGGATATCACCGTCAAAGGTCAGAATGTTGATCATTGGCAGGGCGTGACGACGGCCCACTTCATAGTCGTTAAAGTCGTGCGCCGGGGTGATCTTCACGCAGCCGGTGCCTTTTTCCATATCGGCGTGTTCGTCGCCAACGATCGGAATGCGGCGGTTAACCAGCGGCAGCAGCACAAATTTGCCAATCAGATCTTTGTAGCGCGGATCTTCCGGGTTTACCGCGACGCCGGTATCGCCGAGCAGGGTTTCCGGGCGAGTCGTGGCAACTACCAGGTACTCTTTACCGTCGGCGGTTTTTGCGCCGTCAGCCAGCGGGTAGCGGATATGCCACATCGAGCCTTTGGACTCGCGGTTTTCCACTTCCAGATCGGAGATCGCAGTGCGCAGTTTCGGGTCCCAGTTTACCAGGCGTTTGCCGCGGTAAATCAGATCCTCTTTATAGAGACGGACGAACACCTCTTTCACGGCATTGGAGAGGCCTTCATCCATGGTGAAGCGCTCGCGCTCCCAGTCCACGGAGTTGCCGAGACGGCGCATCTGGCGAGTGATGGTGCCGCCGGATTCCGCTTTCCACTGCCAGATTTTGTCGATAAAGGCGTCGCGGCCGTAATCGTGGCGAGTTTTACCCTCTTCAGCGGCAATCTTACGCTCCACCACCATCTGGGTGGCGATACCCGCGTGGTCAGTACCGGCCTGCCAGAGGGTGTTTTTCCCCTGCATGCGCTGGTAGCGGATCATGGTGTCCATGATGGTCTGCTGGAAGGCGTGGCCCATATGCAAACTGCCGGTGACGTTCGGCGGCGGGATCATGATGCAGAAGCTTTCCTGGCTTTCATCACCGTTCGGTTTGAAATAGCCCTGCTTTTCCCACTGCTCGTACAGCGGCTGTTCGATATCTTTGGGGTTGTATGTCTTTTCCATTATTTCCAGGTTGCCGTGTTCAGGTTAAAACCGGCCACGCGGTAGGCTTTATAGCGTTCGCGAGCCAGTTGTTTCAGAGAGTCTTCGTGAGGGACGAAGTCTATCACTTCTGTGAAAGCAGTGGCAAAATCTGCAAATTCCGCGCGCAGGCTGATTAAGATGTCGCGCGGGCTGCTGTTACGTTTCGCCGGCCAGGCAATCTCGACCGGCGCACCGCCGCGCGGGCCTTCACCGGCCAGGTTGTGCGGCACAAAACTCTCCGCCGGTCGCGCCCACAGCGCTTCATCAAGACGAATGGCCTGCTGCTCATCGACGCAGGCGATCAGCACGCGCTTGCCATGACGCCAACGTTCTGCGGCAATCTCACACACCAGCTGTTCGACGGCGCTTAAGCCATCCTCAGTGTTGTCATTGTCGAGAAGATAGAACGTCGCATTTTTCATATATGGGGCTTTTGGTTGAGATTTTAAATGCAAAGCCCGGTGGCGCTACGCTTACCGGGCCTACGCTGTTTTGTAGGCCGGATAAGGCGCAGCCGCCATCCGGCGAACAAAGTCACATGTTACTCTTCGCCGTTAAACCCGGCGCGATTGAGCAGGAACTGCGACAGCATGGCGACCGGACGCCCGGTGGCGCCTTTCGCTTTACCGGAACGCCACGCGGTACCGGCGATATCCAGGTGCGCCCAATTGTACTTGCGGGTAAAGCGCGCGAGGAAGCAGCCCGCGGTGATTGCACCACCAGGACGGCCGCCGATATTCGCCATATCCGCAAAATTGGACTCTAACTGCTCCTGATACTCATCGCTCATCGGCAGACGCCAGGCGCGATCGCCCGCCTGCTCGGAGGCACCAATCAGCTCGTGGGCCAGCGGGTTGTGGTTCGACAGCAGACCGGTAATGTGGTGGCCCAGCGCAATCACGCAGGCACCGGTTAACGTCGCCACGTCGATCACCGCTTCCGGCTCGAAACGCTCAACGTAGGTCAGCACATCGCACAGCACTAAGCGGCCTTCGGCATCGGTGTTCAGCACTTCTACCGTCTGACCAGACATAGTGGTGAGCACGTCGCCCGGGCGGTACGCGCGACCGCCAGGCATGTTTTCACAGCCCGCCAGCACGCCGGTAACGTTGATCGGCAGTTGCAATTCAGCCACCATGCGCATCACGCCATACACCGCCGCCGCGCCGCACATGTCGTACTTCATCTCATCCATGCCTTCGCCAGGCTTGAGCGAGATACCGCCGGAATCAAAGGTCAGCCCTTTACCGACCAGCACAATTGGGCGCGCGTCTTCAGACGGGTTGCCTTTGTACTCAATCACCGACATCAGTGATTCGTTCTGCGAGCCCTGGCCGACGGCGAGGTAGGAGCACATGCCCAGTTCGCGCATCTGCTGCTCGCCAATCACGCGGGTAGTGACGTTTTTACTGTAGGAGTCCGCCAGCTGGCGCGCGTGGGAGGCGAGATAGGCCGGGTTACAGATATTTGGCGGCATATTGCCAAGATCTTTCGCCGCTTTGATACCGGCAGAGATCGCCAGACCATGCTGGATCGCGCGCTCACCGCAGGTCAGCTCGCGACGGGTCGGCACGTTGAAGACCATTTTACGCAGCGGGCGACGCGGCTCGCTTTTGGTGGTCTTCAGCTGATCGAAGCTGTAGAGCGTCTCTTTCGCCGTCTCGACGGCCTGGCGCACTTTCCAGTAGGTGTTGCGCCCTTTAACGTGCAGTTCGGTCAGGAAGCAGACCGCTTCCATCGAGCCGGTATCATTCAGCGTATTTATCGTTTTCTGAATGACCTGCTTGTACTGACGCTCATCCAATTCACGCTCTTTTCCGCAACCAATCAGCAAAATACGTTCGGAAAGCACATTTGGCACATGGTGCAGCAGCAGGGTTTGACCCGGCTTGCCTTCCAGTTCGCCGCGACGCAGCAGCGCACTGATATAACCGTCGCTGATTTTATCCAGCTGCTCGGCAATCGGAGAGAGCCGGCGCGGTTCAAAGACGCCAACAACGATGCAGGCACTCCGCTGTTTCTCCGGGCTACCGCTTTTTACACTGAACTCCATGCACTACGCTCCTGAATCTTAAAGACAACGGCGGCGGCTACGGATAGAATTGCAAGCTTTCGTAACTCAGGTCCGCTGTTGCGGTGACTTCGTGTTAATCTTAACGTTACTGCGGTTTCGGCACGTCAGAATCGGGTCTCACGCACGTATCCGCTGAGTATATTAATCTTAGCGATCATTTCGACGACTCAAGAGAATAAATGACGTTTAAGCCATGAAACAAGCGATTTTCCAGCAAAAAGACTGGTTTTTACGGGCGTAATTAAAGTGATAATCACAAGATATCTGGTGCGGGAGACGCTGAAAAGCCAGCTTGCAATCCTATTCATCCTGCTTCTGATTTTCTTTTGTCAGAAATTGGTCAGGATTTTAGGCGCAGCCGCTGACGGCGAAATCCCCACAAACCTCGTTCTCTCTCTCCTCGGGCTTGGCGTGCCAGAGATGGCGCAGCTTATCCTGCCGCTGAGCCTCTTCCTGGGTCTGTTGATGACGCTGGGTAAACTTTATACAGAAAGTGAAATTACGGTGATGCACGCCTGCGGCCTGAGCCGGGCGGTGCTGGTGAAAGCGGCGCTGGTGCTGGCGCTCTTTACCGGTATCGTGGCGGCGGTCAACGTGATGTGGGCCGGGCCGTGGTCTTCGCGCCATCAGGATCAGGTGCTGGCCGATGCCAAAGCCAACCCCGGCATGGCGGCGCTGGCGCAGGGCCAGTTCCAGCAGGCGACGGACGGCAACTCGGTGCTCTTTATCGAAGGGGTCGAAGGCAAAAAGTTCACCAACGTCTTTCTTGCCCAGCTGCGTCCAAAAGGCAACGCGCGTCCTTCTGTGGTGCTGGCGGACTCCGGGCAGATCACCCAGCATAAAGATGGCTCTCAGGTGGTGACCCTCAACAGCGGCACACGCTTTGAAGGCACCGCCATGCTGCGCGATTTCCGCATTACCGACTTCCAGAACTACCAGGCCGTTGTCGGCCACCAGGCGGTGGCCCTCGACCCGACGGATACGGAGCAGATGGGAATGCGCACGCTGTTCCATACCCATAACGAACGGGCAAGCGCCGAGCTGCACTGGCGTTTAACGCTGATTTTCGCCGTGGTGATGATGGCGCTGATGGTGGTTCCGCTGAGCGTGGTTAACCCGCGTCAGGGCCGCGTGCTCTCGATGCTGCCGGCAATGCTGCTCTATCTCATCTTCTTCCTGTTGCAGACCACCCTGCGCTCCAATGGCGCGAAAGGGAAGCTCGACCCGATGATCTGGATGTGGGCAGTTAACCTGGCCTATCTGGCGCTGGCCGTGGTGCTGAACCTGTGGGATACGGTGCCGATGCGCCGGGTTCGTGCCCGTTTTACCCGTAGAGGAGCGGTATAATGCAGGCTTTTGGCGTTCTCGACCGCTATATCGGTAAAACCATTTTTACCACCATCATGATGACCCTGTTCATGCTGGTGTCGCTCTCGGGCATCATCAAGTTTGTCGACCAGCTGAAAAAGGCCGGGCAGGGGAGCTACGATGCTCTCGGCGCAGGGCTCTATACCCTGCTCAGCATGCCGAAAGATATCCAGATCTTCTTCCCGATGGCGGCGCTGCTTGGCGCACTGCTGGGGCTGGGGATGCTGGCGCAGCGCAGCGAGCTGGTGGTAATGCAGGCCTCTGGTTTCACCCGTATGCAGGTTGCGCTGGCGGTGATGAAAACCGCAATCCCGCTGGTGCTGCTGACCATGGCGATCGGCGAGTGGGTTGCGCCGCAGGGCGAGCAGATGGCGCGTAACCAGCGTGCGCAGTCGATGTACGGCAGCTCACTGCTTTCCACCCAGTCTGGCCTGTGGGCGAAAGATGGCAGTAACTTCATCTATATCGAACGCGTGAAGAGCGAAATCGAACTGGGCGGCGTCAGTATCTATACGTTCAATAAAGAGCGTCGCTTGCAGTCGGTGCGCTATGCCGCCTCGGCAAAGTTCGATACCGACAAGAAAATCTGGAATCTGTCGCAGGTCGACGAGTCTAACCTGACCAATCCGAAACAGGTTACCGGCTCGCAGACCGTGACCGGGACGTGGAAAACCAACCTGACGCCGGACAAACTCGGCGTAGTGGCACTCGATCCCGATGCGCTCTCCATCAGCGGCCTGCACAACTACGTGAAGTACCTGAAATCGAGCGGCCAGGATTCCGGGCATTACCAGCTCAATATGTGGAGCAAGATCTTCCAGCCGCTCTCGGTGGCAGTAATGATGCTGATGGCGCTGTCGTTTATCTTCGGTCCGCTGCGTAGCGTGGCGATGGGCGTGCGCGTGGTGACAGGTATCAGCTTCGGTTTTATCTTCTACTTGATGGATAAAATTTTTGGGCCGCTGACGCTGGTTTATGGCATTCCGCCGGTTGTCGGGGCGCTGTTGCCAAGTGCTACCTTCTTCCTGCTGAGCCTGTGGCTGATGTCACGCAAGAGCCAGTAAAACATCAAGAGAGGCTGCGGCCTCTCTTCTTTTTTGCAAGGAGCACACGATGTTTTCCCTCGCCAGGCGCTTCTCTACCGAACTGCTGTTCGGCATCCTCAACGCCCTTTTCACCATGGCAGTATTGAGCGGCCAGTGGCTGACCTCGGCTATGGGCGACAGCGCGCTGCTGGCTTTTGAAGCCATTGTTACGGTGCTGGCGCTGCTGCTGGTGCAGTGGCTTATCCGCCGCGCCGCTGCGCTGGCGCAAGCTGTCGGCACGGTGCGCCGCGGTTCGCCCGAAGAGGCGCAGGCGGATCGCGTGCTGGCACGTTTTAACGCGGCGGAGACCCTGCTCGAGCAGCTCTGGATGAGCGCGCTGCTGCCGGTGATTGCCGGGTTTTTCCTCCTCGATACGCACCTTGCGATGTACCTGCATGGCGGCCTGCTGGTGCTGACTATCGCCATTACCTTCTGGCAGGGCAACCGCCTCGACAAGCTGCGTAATACTCACGGTTACACCACCGATTTTGGCCGCACCACGCCCTGATACCTTTCAGTAAAATCTGGTCTTTGCCCCGCTGCGCCCGGCGCGGGCTATGCTTGAGGGATGTTTCACTACACTCCCGGAAGATTATGTCCAGATTCTTTTTCAACGACCGCAAACAGCTGGTCAACGACGCCATCGAAGGGCTGGTGATCTCCGCCCCGCATGGCAACCTTGTACGCCTTGAGAGCGATCCGGCGATCCGTATCGTCGCCCGCGCCGACTGGGATAAAAGCCGCGTGGCGGTTATCTCCGGCGGCGGCTCCGGCCATGAACCGGCCCACGCCGGGTTTGTCGGCAAAGGCATGCTCACCGCCGCCGTCTGCGGCGATCTCTTTGCTTCACCGAGCGTAGACGCGGTGCTGAACGCCATTGTGGCAGTGACCGGCGATCGCGGCTGCCTGCTGATTGTGAAAAACTACACCGGCGACCGGCTCAACTTCGGCCTCGCCGCCGAAAAGGCCAAACGCTACGGCCTGAAAGTGGAGATGGTGATTGTCGCCGACGACATCGCGCTGCCTGATAACAAACAGCCGCGCGGCATCGCCGGCACAGCGCTAGTGCATAAAATTGCCGGTTACGCCGCAGAGCAGGGCAAATCCCTGAGCGAAGTGCGCGACCTCGCCCAGCAGGCCTGCGACAACGTCTACAGCCTCGGGCTGGCGATGGAGAGCTGCAACCTGCCAGGCAGCGACAGCGAAGAGGGGCGCATTCAGCAGGGGCACGTTGAGCTTGGCCTCGGCATTCACGGCGAGCCGGGTGCGAGTACCCTTGAGACCCATAACAGCAAATCGCTGATCGATACGCTGGTTGAACCGCTGCGCGCGGCGGTGGGTAACGATCGCGTGGCAGTGCTGATCAATAACCTCGGCGGCGTCTCGGCGCTGGAGATGGCACTGCTGACCAAAGAGCTGGCCCATTCGGCGCTAAAAGATCAACTGGCGTATCTGATTGGCCCCGCGCCGCTGGTCAGTTCGCTCGATATGAAAGGCTTCTCCCTTTCGCTGCTGCGCTTAACGGATGAGTTTGAGCAGGCGCTCTGCGCCGAAGTGCAGACCGTCGGCTGGCAGAAACCGGTCGCCTTCGCGCCGATGAAAACCCAGCCGCACAAAGCGGTCTACACCGGGCTGGAGATTGAGCCTTCCGATAACCCGCAGGTAAAAGCGCTGGTCGGCACTGCTGCGCAGACGCTGATTGACCTGGAAAACCGCCTCAACGCGCTGGATGCGAAAGTGGGTGATGGCGATACCGGCTCGACCTTTGCCGAAGGGGCGCGCGAGATCAAGCGCCTGCTGGAGCAGAACGCGCTGCCGCTGAACAACACCGCGCAGCTGCTACAACTGATTGGCGAGCGGCTGGCGACGGTGATGGGCGGCTCCAGCGGCGTGCTGATGTCGATCTTCTTTACCGCCGCAGGCCAGGCGGTGCATAACGCCACGCCGTTGCCCGACGCGCTGCTGCTGGGGTTAAAGCAGATGAAACACTATGGCGGGGCGGATCTTGGCGACCGCACGCTGATCGATGCGCTACAACCGGCGCTGGAAGCGCTGCGCGATCGCGGATTAGCCGCTGCCATCGATGCCGCACAGAAAGGGGCAGAGAGCACCGCCACCATGCAGAAGGCGGGCGCGGGGCGTTCATCTTACGTCAACAGTGAGAACCTTGAAGGCGTGACCGATCCCGGCGCAGTAGCGATTGCCGAAGTGTTTGCCGCGATAGGGAAATAGGAAGAGGTGCCCGGTGGTTCACCGGGCACAGTTGCCGGATGGCGGCTTCGCCTTATCCGGCCTACGTGATGGTACGCCCTGCTCAAACGGCATCTGATTATGCGGCTGCCTGAAACGGCGTAGGCCGGATAAGCGTTTACGCGCCATCCGGCATGTGATTGTGCGCTCTGCTCAAACGGCATGTGATTATGCGGCTGGCTGAAACGGCGTAGGCCGGATAAGCGTTTACGCGCCATCCGGCATTTAACTCGCACGCTCAACAACGCGCCGTCCGGCGTTAAACCTGCCCGGCGGTATTGACGCTCACCGGGCTGAGCGGCTTAAAAATCCGCTTTCAACACCACGCGATAACGCGCTTTACCGTCGCGCACATGCTGCAACGCTTCGTTGATCTGCGACATCGGGAACATCTCGATGGTCGGCGCAACCTTCGCACGACCGGCAAACTTCATCAGCTTACGCAGCTCATACGGCGTACCGGTTGCGGAACCGGAGACGCTGCGATCGCCGCCAATCAGCGTAAAGGCAGGTACTTCCAGCGGCTTCATCACGGCACCAACGGTGTGGAAATGGCCGCCGTGCGCCAGCGCTTCGAAGAAGGGCAGCCAGTCAAGATCGACGTTAACGGTGTTGATGATGAGATCGTACTGACCGGCGCGCGCTTTCAGCGCTTCCGGATCGCGGCTGTTGACCACATAATCCGCGCCCATCAGACGTACTTCCGCCTCTTTTGCCGGGTTTGAGCTGAACGCCGTCACTTCGCAGCCCATCGCGCGCAGCAGTTTGATGGCGATATGGCCCAGACCACCAATACCGATCACACCAACGCGGCTGGTGGCGGTGATGTTGTGCATCAGCAGCGGTTTAAAGACGGTAATGCCGCCACACAGCAGCGGACCGGCGGTTTCAATATCAATGCTGTCCGGCAGGGGAATCACCCACTGCCAGCCGGCGCGGATTTTATCGGCGAAGCCGCCGCGGTTCAGGATGGTCGGCACCGCGCCTTCCAGGCAGTTGATCTGGTTGCCGTCGATACAGGCGTCGCAGTGGCCGCAGCTGTGCGCTGTCCAGCCGATACCGACGCGCTGGCCCACTTTCAGGCCTTTGTTCTGCGCGGCGTCACCCAGTGCCACCACGTGGCCAATCACTTCATGCCCGGCAACCAGCGGATACTGGGAGAAGCCCCATTCGTTGTCGATCATCGACAGGTCAGAGTGGCAGATCCCGCAATAATCCACGGCGACTTCAACATCTTCAGCCGCCAGCGGGCCTGCATCGTATTCCTGAAGCTCAAGCTCGGCGCCAGCCTGTGGCGCGGCGTAGTTTTTGATGATGCTCATCACGGATTCCTTTATGTTGAGGGAGACGCTTGAAGTGTAGGGCATCTGCCGCCGCTCTGGCAGCCTGCGGCTGTGCATACCGCCCGTTTCGTTAAGCGATTGCTCTGAAAGCCGCGTTTTTTAGGATTTTCCATCCGCATATTAAGCCGTGGCGACTTTGCAACACGATGTGTCCGAACCATCCTCAAATAAGGGCGCAACGCGCAGTCAACGCTCAGCGCCATTCTCTCTCTACAGGAGCAACGATGATGGCGAATCAACCGCAACACACCGGCGATGCTGGCGTCGCATTAATAAAATCCTTTGAAGGGCTACGGCTGGAGAAGTATCGCGATGCCGTCGGCAAGTGGACCATTGGCTATGGGCACCTGATCCTGCCGAACGAGAACTTTCCCCGACCGATTACCGAAGCGGAGGCTGACGCGCTGCTGCGCAAGGATTTGCAGACGAGCGAGCGCGGCGTGCACCGGCTGGTGACGGTCGATCTCGACCAGGATCAGTTCGACGCGCTGGTGTCGTTTACCTTTAACCTCGGTGCCGGGAACTTGCAGAGCTCGACGCTGCTCAAGCTGTTAAATCAGGGCGAATATACGCAGGCCGCCGACCAGTTTCTGCGCTGGAACAAAGCGGGCGGCAGAGTGCTGCCCGGCCTGACACGGCGGCGCGAAGCGGAGCGGGCGCTGTTTTTGCAGGCGGGTTAGCCTGAAGAGGCCGATTAGTCGTGATAGTCGCATATAAAAGATATGCCGCCGGGTTAACGAGGCTGGCGCAGCAGTTTACCATTGCGCTGTTTTTTTCATCACTTAGCAGAGGGCTGCAGGATAGTGACTTGCATAGCCCTCGATGGCAGGTATAATCCAACACGTTTCCGCATCCCCTTCCGTGCCGGAGTGGCGAAATCGGTAGACGCAGTTGATTCAAAATCAACCGTAGAAATACGTGCCGGTTCGAGTCCGGCCTTCGGCACCAAAAGATGCAAAAAAGCCGCTTTGAAGCGGTTTTTTTGTTTCTGAAATATGCATTTTCTTACTGCTTCTTCAAACTTCTTGCTCTTCATACCGTCGATTTTATTACTCGTAAGCTGGATTTCGCTTTAGTTCAGGTACGGTGCTGCAACGTAAATAAAAATCTAACCGATATTGGGTTCTAAGACATATCTAACGTGTGATAGTCATCTGGCGAAATAGTATATATCCAAGAGGGATGCGCTCCCCCCTTAAAATAGTAGGCGCTGATAAGCCAAAGCTAACAGTAAGGTATAAATATGCGTGATATGTCACTTCAAATATACAATGTTGGGTGGAGTTAAAGCTCATATTTATATAAAATGGTTATCATTTTTTGCCAGGGACAATGTTGTTATGGGCGCAATAACTTTACGTAACGCCTTGAATGTACTCGCAAAATCATCTTCCTTTTCCGTTACCACTGTCACCGAGCGTAAGAAAGATGAGTTCGATAAACTGAAGGAACAACTCTTTGTTCAACAGGAAATTGAATCCGATTTGCAACGATATCTTGATCGAGCACATGATGGAGAAATCATTTTTTTATGTGGTAGTAGTGGTGATGGAAAGTCAGAGATATTGACGCGCCTCAAGGCAATTCCTCGTTATCGAGAACGCTTTCATTTTCATCTGGATGCTACTCACAGCTTCTCCCCTCGCCAGTCGGCCATTGAGGCTCTAAATAATCTGTTTAGCGGCCATGCTCATGATGCGCCTCCTCTCTTGATCGGTATTAATACCGGCATGCTGGCTAATTTTTCAAGAGAGGGTGATGACGCCCATAATAAAGTCAAGTCTGCCATAGATGCTTTTTTATCTTCTCCTCAGGGCGTAACACGACCTTACCGGAATGAAAACTGCACATTTTTCGATTTTGAACGTTATCCAAAGTTTCATTTTTCAGAAGAGAAAAACTACTCGGCGTTCATTAAAGCATTATTAGAAAATCTAACGCGCGATGATGATAAAAATTTATTCCAGTTTATTTTTCGCAGCGATGAAGCAAGGAATCCTGACCTTAAAGAAGTAGCGAATTATAAATTGTTATGCATGCCTGGTGTTCAGGATGTGTTAATAACACAATTATTTAAAGCCAGACTAATCAAAGATCAATTCGTTAATACCAGAACTTTATTAGACTTTGTTCATCACTTATTGACAGGGCCCGCGTATTTATTTGACAACCTATTTAAGGGTGTTGAAAACGAACTCATAAATAAACTGTCTGAGTTTGATCCTGTTAAGATACATAATTATGAACTAGATCAATTTGTGCTGCGTTATGAGCTTGGGTTAATCGATTCTGAGCTAGATGAATTTTTGATTTCACTTATTCCTTTACATATTAGATTTAGCCGTGATGATATTAAACGGGGTGATGCAGCCTCGTTGATTCGGTTGTTTTGGTTGTTAAAAGATGAGGATATAGGGAATAATTATCATAAAAAATTTGCTGTATTTTTCGGAGAGCCATTATTAGAGCATTATTCCGAAATCTGGCATCTGCACAAAAATTACACTGGCGACTCAGAGCAAAAGAAAAAGCTCAATCGTTTTTATTCCTTCGAACTTATAGCTGGAATACAACGCTATGCTAATCGCAAAGCCCCTGAGTTAAGTATGCAAAAGGAAGAGTTTTTCTTAGGCGAATACGGCGGGATAAAAGTTACTGTCCCCGTTGAATTAATGCCTGATTGGGATGCTATTCTGAATAAAAATACGGTTTATTCAACAGGTTTTGACGTTTATATAAAAGTTGGTGAGCATAAAATTAAGCCAGTACGCATAGGTCTTAATCTTTTTGAGCTAATATATAAATTAAATAATGGGTATCGTCCAAATAAATATGACAAAAATGCAATCGTTTTATTAGAAGAAATGATTGAGTTAATCGCTGAACATGCTAAGTCAAGCCGCGAAATAAAATTTTATGACGGTAGACATAAGACCTACCGTGCTAAAGGCTACGGCGATATGATCACGGTCAGTGGAATCGAGGGATAACCTATGTACCTAATCCAAAAAGATTTGACAGTAGGTAATAACTTACTGGATAGCTATCTGCCAATAAGAAATAAAAATGATAGTATTAATTGGCAACTAGTTACAGGATTAGTTCTTAGCTATGCCATGAAGCGTAAAATTGATACTTATAGTGAGGAACAGTACCGCGAGGACTGTAAGAAAGAATTACAAGAACTCCTCGATAATCCAACATTCTGGTCCGTGATCGAAAGAATGTATTTTAACAGTCAAGGCTTTTACCAAGTCTCACCACTTTTTTTACTATTTCATGCGCAATTCCAGGGTGAGAAATTTATTTCTGGATCCGCTGTAGATAAAAGATTAGGAACATTCTTTGCTAATTTGATGGGCGATTTTAATTTAAAATATCCTTTGCAGGATAAATTAAATTTTATCGAAGAAATTATCTTGGATAAATTAAAGGATAAAGTCGCTCCGCTTGAAAAAAGCCCGTTTGCTAAGGAACAACCTTATCTTCCTTATATGTCAAAATGCTTCCAGACTGATCTGGCATTCCTTGCCGACCATCCTCAGTACCTTCTCCAAGAGTTGACCAACACGTTACGCTTATACACCTTTAGCTGGTGCGCGCAGTTAGCCCTAAATCTTGATAATTGGGACAAAGGTGAGCCGAAAAGCCAGTCGCTTTTTTTTATTCTTGATACAGAGAAAGCAAGTTCAGAAAGAGATCAAATACAACGTTTTGGCTATAAGTGGTTTTCAAAGCAGAGAGAAAAGCTTTTCCCTGTGCTTTCAGCCCTTGAAGTACTGCAGTCTGATGAAAAAGGTACATACAAACGCCCTTTATGGCAGGTTTATCTGGATTGTTTGAGTTACCCAGACTCATCTGAGTTGTTAAATAAGTTTAATATTTATTTGCAAGATTTTATTGAAGCCAGAGAATTACCAAAAAGAGAGTCTGCAGAAAATTTAAAGAGTGCTTTTGAGCTGTTAATAACGGTCGCTATTGAGCAGTTTAAGGATAAAAAGGCGCACCGTGCTTCGGTCAACCGAAACTACATAAATGAACTTGAAAATCATATCTGTAATGATTTTATACAGGTGCGAGGACGCGCCGGTAAAGTGCTAGTGCTAAATCAGGATCGGTTATTATTATTGACCAACCTGACTATAGGCAAAAATGTCAAACTTCGGCTACATGAGTTGATTGAAGGTTTTGAGCAGCGCGGGTTTTACCTGGATAACCAATCTACGCAGACGCTGGTAGCATTTTATGAGCGCATGGGCAATGTTGAAAGAATGAGTGATAGTGGAGATGCTGTATATGTCCGTAAAACTATATGAAGTTTATTTAGCTGAGACTTTCATTGAATGGGTATGCGGAATTATCCAGCCCGGTGAGCGTTACCAGTTTAAATCTCCCGATCCTGTTAATGCTTTGAAATTATGGACGGCCTTTGACTCTATTGCCGGAGCTAATAAGTTCGACATTGCGCCAGGGCAAAACTTGCCTTTCATCGACTGTAACGGTGTTAAGCTGATACCTGTACTACATGGTGCAAGCGAACCCGCGTTCACAGAGAATTACATCTCTCTTTTGCGTGATGAGGTCGCAGGCCGTAGTGGTAATTTTGCAGATACAGCACTGTTGATAATTCATAACAGCATGCTTGATACTTTAATTAATAGTACTAAAGATGTATCCGCACCGGGCGCTATTTGGTATCCAAAAACATTTAGCCAGAAATTAGAAACACTTATCACTCCGGGTAGTAATAGCTCGGAATTATCCCGTTGTCTACTCAAGGATCAGTTGGCAACGGTTCTGGATGAAGGTGCAACAGTATTTGGTTTTTCTTCTCTGTACCGCTTACTCGAAGATGGTAATCTCGATTTTTCAGAATTAAATCTCTTTAAAGATGAGGAGCTACTTAATTTTAGTGATAAGCAGCTGCAAACACGGCTAAACGAGAACCGGAAATTATACCGTCAGATCGAGGATAGCGTTGAACGCTACAGCGGGCAGTTAGAAAATGCTCTTCCTGAGTTTAGTGCGAAGTTTATTCAGGACCATTTCACCGATAAAGATGATTGGCGTTCTCTTGATTTTTCTGAATATCAAAAGGAAAAAGAGAAAAACAGCGAACAGAAATTATTACTGGATACCGTTAGCGTCGTTAATGGCGAAGTTTGGCAGCGTGTAAAGAGCACCAGTAAAGCGGGAATACGTGATATCAGTGTCATGGTGCAATCCAATCCCGGTGATAAGCAGATCGAACTGAATTTTGTCTTCCAGGGCAACGATCTTCAGGATAGTAACATTAAAATCGCTCATAATACTAAGTTAAAGAAAGAGCTGTCCTGGAAGATAAGTAGAGCGGGTGGGAAAAACTCCCGTATTAGTATGTTGATACCTTTCTACGGTCAGCCTTGCTATTTTAGCCTTGAGATCACAAATCGTAATAATTCGGCTGAGGAATATAAGTTCCGTGTGTTGCTTATTGAGAAAGGTCAATTCTGGTTAGAGGATATTAAAAATTGCTACCGAATTGAACCTAGTAAAGGGCAACTCACGCTGCAATTAGAAGATAATAATTTACGTATTGCGGAGTCTGCCGGCCAGACAAAGATGCTTGATGAAAGCAGTGAAGATATAGACTGTAAAGAGTTTTCTTGCGTTAATTTTGAAACGCTGGCCAATCGCAGTGATTTAATTCAATTCGCCCTTGTTTCTGGTGAGTCTCGTTTATCATTTAATATCGAAGGGCCTGGAGCTGAGGAAGGGTTAACCCTGCCACTTCTTTTTGACCAAAATCGTTTCATTAAGCTCTTCAAAGAAGAAGGTAACGCTACCTGGAACCGCCTTAAAGGTCGTGTCATTCTGGATAATATTGAGCACAAGGTTGTCGGAGTCCGACAACAATTGCTTATGTTGGAGGCATCGCTGGTTGATAAGCGTTTACTCGGTACAAGAGGAGATGATTCTGAATTAGCTTTAGATGAACTGCTTGTATGCTATCCAGAGCTTCATAACGCTTATAACCAACTGTTCGAATATTATCTTCAGCGTAATACATTGCCGAGCCTGGTCGCGTGGTCAAAAGAGTATCGTGTTTTAATTGAGCATTTGCTTATTACATTTGAAGAAGCGCTTCAGCGGATTGGATTGAGTAAAACTTTAACTTCAGATGAAAAGCGACTTTTACAAGTAGGAGTTTGTCGTAGCGATAGTATTGAACGGCTGTCCTCAATGCATCCATTAGTACTTGCCTATCATTTGCAATTAGTGGAGTCCATTATTTCTGAGTCAGAAATATATGAATCTTCTTCATTTGCCGCATTACCTCCAATTACACGCGATCGCTTAGTTGTGTCCGGATTGATGCCCTTTGTTTACCACAATGAGCATGAATATGCCCAGTTACAACCGGTTGATGAAAACCGGTTCTGGATCGATGTTGTTCCGCAGAAAAATGTCAGCCATGAATACGTTAAGCGGCTTGTGAAAGATAAGCTTTACGAGTTTACAGATGCTTATGCTCGTTTGTTCCAAAGTGCAGAAAGTAATTCACTGATCATCAACGCTATTAATCAAGGTCATGCAAAAGAGCTTTTTCTGGGACTGGTTGAATACTTCAAGCAGGAAAAAGAGCGGGCTGTTTACATTCACGTCAACTGCTATGACGAACGACTGTTACCAAATATGTTCGATCGTTTTGCTGAAAGTGGAAGCTATGAACAGCTCAAAATTGATCTTGATCTGAATAGCGGGGCATGGCGTGCAGAAGCAGACATGCTGATTGACTTACTGCGCAGCCGTTTAACCTTTAGTAAGTTTAACTTACCAGCTGGGAGTAAAGAGCTTGCTTACTCGCACCTGGCGTTCTTTACTAACACCGCTCCTGTCGATTGCCGCCAAATCCGTATCGAGGATGCCTCAAGTGGTGTGCTGTGCCATGGCTTGATTGCTGGAGAAGGTACTGAAACACAAGAAGATGCTTTCTTTACTGCTTTTGGTTTGCGTGGTGTTGATACTGAACCCTACGTTGCTCTGCGTATTGCAAAATTAGTAGGTAGTTTATGGCAACCGGCAAGACAGAGTAACAGCCAGTATCACGGTCAGGGAATTGGCCTCGCGGTGAGCGGTAATTTCAAAGAATTGCTTACACGTTCATATAACAGTGCACTTTGGACTACGATCATCGATCCGAAAGTGACACTCGATTTCTTTACCAATCAAAAAGACGTCGTTCTTATTCATTACTCCGATCAGTACACCAGCTGTGCAGGCTACGATGCTGTCACGGTCACGAAACAAGTTGATTTGTTTCTGCGTTTACTCCAAACAGAAAAACAGACAGGGCAAACAGCTGTAGATAGTCAGCATCTTCTGTCGGAATTTAATGCCTTTAATGGTGAGTGGCTGTTGAAAATGTTGCGTTCCAATGAGAAGGAGCGCAAAGAGAAGCATGGCATTATCGGTGCCTATAAGTTCGTGCAATCCATGTTGCGTCAATCTGACATCTGCTGGATCCCTCTTTCTGTCGCTGAAATGATCCGTGTTTCCGGCAACGTTGGATTAAAAATGAAAGAGAGTGATTTATCCAGGAACCTTCAGGGATATCGTCAAGGGGCCATCTCTGATGATGTACTTTTCGTCGGGTTCAAAGGTGAGTCCCTCTATTTATTACCATTAGAAGTTAAAACGGGTGCAAGACCTGATTACAGCTATGCAGGTAAGCAAGCCCGCGAGCTAAAACGTTATTTACAGCAAGACATTCTTGAGCCAAAAACGCTGGCATCTCAATTTTACCGTGCACTTTTCATCCGCCAGGTTTTAATGCAAGTCGAAAAACTGCGGCTCTATGGCGTGCTCGATAGTACTTCACTCTCTCCTTTATTAAAGCGCCGTGAATGGTGGCTATCGGGGGATTATGAGATAGCTGAACTCAACGATTATCCTGACGGTATTGTCGTGGCTCATGTTGATAGCGCAACATGCTTCGATCTTACTTATAAAATGACAGTGGATAATATTTTACAAATTGAGATCCCGTACTCCTTGTTGTCTTCGCTTATTGCTTCTGACAAAGAAGGCGAGCCCCTCGCCGATCGTTATAAAGTGCCAGAAAAATATCTACTCAAACCTCAGAACGCGGAAGTCACCGACACTCCAATAGCAATCGAGCTGCAGGCGTCTGTTCCTGACCCTGACATCCAGCCCCTTGAGTTATCAATAGCAGAAAAGAGCGGTGCAACTTCTGATACTTCATTAACAGTGCTCTTTGGGCATGATGCTGTAAAAAATGATGCTCTGTATTGGGAGCCGACCAATACAGCAAAATTTATGAACACCAACACTGGTATCATCGGCACTATGGGGACAGGTAAAACTCAATTTACAAAAGCTCTTGTTACGCAGTTAATCCGCAAACAATCGCGCAATGTTGATGGCAAACCTATTGGCCTGCTCATCTTTGATTATAAGTCTGACTATGTAGATGATGATTTTCTGAATGCTACAGGGGCTAAAAAATATCAATTATCACTTTTGCCTTATAATCCGCTCTCATTGTTTGGTGATATGCCTATGTTGCCAATGCATACAGCATCAGCATTCGCTGAAACAATGGCTAAAGCATACAATTTAGGTGTTAAACAACGGATGAAACTTGTTTCTCTGGTTATGGAATGTTATGACCAGGCAGGAATAATTTCTCACGACAGCAGCACATGGTCCAATACCGCACCGACTATTGAAGATGTTTGGCAGCAATACTGTGCTCAAGAAAAAGTTGAAGAGGATTCCTTATACGCAGCACTCTATAACTTAGCTGGTTTTAAAATTTTTGAAAGTAACCCACAAAAAATGACCAGCCTTTATGAGCTAATTGATGGCGTAACTGTTATCGAGCTGGCAGGCTATCCTTCGGAGATACAAAATCTAGTAGTCGCCTTAACTTTGGATCTTTTTTATGCACAAATGCAGAAGCGTGGCAAGCCTGCTGTTTGTGGCGATTACCGACAGCTTACAAAAATGATTCTTGTTGATGAGGCTGATAACTTTATGCGCCAGGATTTTGCTAGTCTGCGAAAAATACTTAAAGAAGGTCGTGAATACGGAGTAGGCGCGATTTTGTCAACGCAAGAGATCACTCACTTTAAAACCAATGAAAACAATTATTCCTCTTATATATTAACGTGGGTGATTCATCGTGTTTCTGAAATCAAGAACGCAGATATTAAAGCCGTGTTTAATATTGATGATAAAGGAGAACAGGAATCGCTAATGGGCAAAATTAGACAGCTTGATAAACATTTCAGCTTGTATATCAATGGTGAAAAAAAACTTGTGAAAATGCGTGATAAAGCATTTTGGGAGCTCTAGTCAAATGAATGATACTAGACCAGAAAGTATTAATGTTTTAATTGCAGAGATAGACCGACGCATCAAGCTTATCGGCTCTAATCATTTTTTTTATATTTATTCTCTTCTTATAATTGTTTTTGCCGGAACTTTTGGGATTTGGTGTGTGATTTTTACTTCAGGAGAGCCGCTTGGCGAAAGGTTACTGAATGGCATGAACACTATCAATCTTGTTTCTTTTTCAGTCCCTTTGTTGGCTACGACTGTCTTTGATAAACTTATGGCTGAGAAGGCGGGTGAGCAGAGAGAAATAGATAATGTTCCTGTACAACGATGGCTAAAGTTAGGATCAATTTTAATTTTTATCATCATAGCTGTTTTTTATGGGCTCGGAGCAGTAAGTAAAAGTAATTTTTCATTTTGGTCATTTTTTGCTTGGTTTCTTTCTGTTCTTTATTGGGCTTTGGCTAATATTGAAAACCCTAATTACTCATTGAGTGTTGATCCGAAATCATCCTCTGGTGGCACTAAGGTTGGTTCTGCTAATAATTTAAGAAGAGGTTAACAATGAGCTTTTATACAGGCAAAACAATTAAAGTGCGACAACCATTTGGGGATTTTTATATCGCATCAATTCCGGCCACTACCTTAATTAAGGTTTGTTACTCTTTTTCTGCTCAATATGGGAATGAGGTGCTATCTGGAGTACAAAGAGGAATTAATGATAATAGAGTAAAGGCAATATCTCATTTTTGCTCAACTAATGATGCAATGTTCCCAACTTCTATCATATTATCTGCTAACTTAGATATTAATGGGGAAAATTCCGACGATCCATGGTATATCGATAAAGCTTCGAACTTGGTTATCCCATCAGCGAAAAAAAATGCATCGATCGTAGATGGACAACACAGAATCGAGGGGCTCAAAAAAGCTATAGAAAGTGGCGAGTTAAATACTGAGTTTGATCTTGTATGCGCTATATACTTTGAACTACCTGCACCAAAGCAGGCAGAAGTATTTGCAACAATAAACTTTAATCAGCAAAAAGTTGATAAAAGTCTCGCCTATCAACTTTTTGGCTATGATCTTGATTCTATTGAGAGTCAATTTTGGTCACCGGATACATTAGCAATTTATTTGACAAGGCTACTTGATAAGGAAGATGGTTCTCCTTTAAAAGGGCGTATAGATTTTGGAATGAAAAAATTAGATCTGAGTAATCAAAAAGAAAATGATTCTACCGATGCCGATGCCGATGCCGATACATGGTATATTTCGACGTCAACGATAGTGCAAGGTATTACGTCTTTAATATCTACAAATGTTGCAAAAGACAGATATCATCTTCATAAACGTAGAATGTTCAAAAAAGATCGTAGTATTTTGAAAGAAATATCATCTAGAGCTCCATTAAGAGATGATTATATTAATAATAGAGATGGTCAGCTATATGATCTACTAAATGACTACTTCACTTATTGTAAGGAAAAATTTTGGGATGATACAGAACTAAATTTTATGAGGAAAACCATCGGTATTCAGGCGCTCTTTGATTTATTAAAGTATATTCTAATTGATGTAATAAACAAAAAAGAAAATGTTTCATTCGAAGTCATTAAAAAATATCTAGATAAAATCGATGTGGTCAATCTTAAGGGGGTGAATGTTAATTATTCCGGGATCGGCCGATCACAAATTAGAGATATTTTAAAGAAACAATGTAATCTTGTTTGATTAAAACTTAAACCTCCCTTTAATAAATATTAAAGGGAGGAGTGCTTATATTGCTAAGCTTAATTCGTTTAAGTTTTTATAATTCCTCAGTGCAGATATACCGTCCTCCACATGTGCAGCCCATGCTTTAATAGCTTCTCTCTGTTCAATATGCGGATATAACATCTTGAGTACTAACTCCGTAGCCTGAAGGGTTTCACCTAACCACGTTATTTTATCCAGCACTAAAGAACCATCTAATTTCTTAGTATCTCTTTCAGGTGAATAACGAAATTCACTCTCAACTGAGCGAAAAAAAGCTAAACGTGCGGCCACATTTGGGGTGACGCCAGTGTATCCTTTCAATCTTTTGAGCTGCTCTTCGGTCTGGCGGCTCAGTTGCATGCGATTAGGGAGCATCAGATTGCCTCCTTAGTTAATTCCCAGAAATAACCCGGTTTAAGCGAAGAGGACTTGGTTCGCGCGTTAAATACAATTTCATAAGCATGCGAAATGTCATCCCGTAGTCTGTCAACGAAATAGCGCTCATCCACTTCGGTATCTGTAGATAACAATACGACCTGATGGCTGGCTTCAGGGAAATAATGATTGATCAACTTATCCCTATGCTGTGAGTCAAGACGGCCTAATGGCGTATCAATAATCACAGGCAAGTCACGCCCAGATGTTTTTGCTAACGCCTCAAGAATGGCAATGGCATAAATTTGCTTTTCGCCAGCAGAAAGTAATTTGCGATTAATGACTGAGCCATTTTCATCAACCAATTCAACATCAAATGTATCTGGGTTGATATGGGCATTTAATTGCAGATCTTCCTTCCGCGCTAATTTTCTGTAGGCATTTTCAAAGTTTGTTGCCAGCGTTTTTACTCGTGCTTGTGTTAAGACATCACTGTATCGGCTAAGCAAGTTAATAGCTTCTTGTGCGTTTCTCAATGCGCTGTTAGAACCATGCTGATTACGCGCAAGATCATGGTTTTTCTGGATTTTACGTACGCAATCTAGCTGTTGTTGCTTTATTTTTCTGGCTTCATCAAGCAGAGATATATATTCCTGGCGTTTTTTCTCACGCTCTTTATCAAGCTCGCGCAGCTTGTCAAAGATATCCATTAACTGGTCGTCTTCCGGTGCGCGCGCAATATTGGCGGCTGCTTGCTCTAGTTGTTGCTCAATGTCAGTTAACTGAAGACGATACGAGTCGAAACGCTGCCACGCTTTTTGGCTATCTTGCTCAATTGATTGCTGCAGCATGCCTGCTTCTCTTTCAGAAACATCAAAGAGCAAATCACCCTTCGGCTTTGCCGCCATGTAATCTTTCAAATTATCAGCGATCGCTTCGGTCGCGATAATTTGTGTACTACTCCCGCTACTAGTGCGGAACGCAATATCATTTTTGAGTTGTGCCAGGAACTTCTCCAGCTCCTTCTCAAAACTTTTAGCTTGTTTGATCTCTGCTTCTTCAGCAATTCTTTTAAGTAGTTGCCCTAAAATATTGGGAGCCAAAGCATAGGGTAATGATCCATCGCACTCCTGACGCAATGCTCTTTCGAGCCGCTCTTTTTCTTTCAGGAGCGTCTCAACTTTAATCTTTTCCTGGGTCTTGGTTTGTGCAAATGCGCCGCCCTGAGCGTTCAATTGCCCTTCGTAGCGAATGATTTCTTTGGATAAAAGATCAATACGTATTTTTGCAAAGTCAGCTTTTTCGAGTAGTTCTTCTGCCTGAAACGCTAACTTTTGGCCTTCCGCCTCGAGTTCTGCCAGCTTTTGCTGCTGCGAACCTTCAAGCTGATTGGTCTGCTGACGTTTGATAAAAATCGTCAGATCGTTATGCAATTTTGCGATGAGGTCCAGCCCCAAAAGGCGGCGTACCGCAGTGCGCAGGATCTTACCGGACTCGTCTTCTGCGAGTTCAGCAATTTTTTCACCATCAAAAAAGAACAGGTCAGCAATACCGTGTGGGATCAATTCATTAAGGAATCCCTGGCATTGATCGTAATTCATCTCTTTAAGAGGGATCCCATCTTGCTGCAGCGATAAATTATCTTTCCTGCCTTTTTTCCAGCTTCTCGTGACAGTGAATTCGGCTTCACGCCCATCTTTGTTGTAAGTGAAGCTCAGCTCTACGGCAGCTTCATCAGGATTGTCTGTGACATAAGCGCCCTTATGAACCAGGGAGCTGAGCTGTTCAACATAATCTTGCTGTTGAGTGGCCTGACCGAATGCCAGACGTCCATACAACGCCAATCTTATGGCAGATAAAATTGAGGTTTTGCCTGCGCCATTTAACCCACCAAAAAGGACGATAGGACGCTGGTTTGTATCATTTGGTCGCTTTCTGGGAGCCAGATCAATGGCATGCGTACCGTTAAATACCCGGAAGTTGCGCAAAACCAGTTGCTTAATTAACACGTTCGTTTTCCTCGCCGGCAAAGAGAGATGATTCACTGGCATCAACGATTCTGCGTTGTAATACCTGAAGTTCAGCTTCCAGTTTTGCTACTTCTTCCTGATGAATATCACGGTCATTGCGCGTTTGTAATTTTGCATGCTGTTGCTGAATCTCTTCCAGCGTGCCCCAATCTTGTTTCAAGATGGTACCCAGTTTGTCGAAGATTCCCTGGCGACGGCTCAAACCTTCCATTGAGGTTTCAAGCTCGATCAGCTTCATTACCATTTCAGGTTCAACGTCAAAACCTTGTGCAATTTGCATCAGCAAATCGGCATCGCTGGCATCAAACCTGGAGTGATCGTCAACAACCCAGTCCAGATCGCGTTGGTAAACCTCCCGATAAATGCCGGGCAGGGTATCGTACCAATCTGGTTCGTTGGGATCCTTCAGCCACTCTTGCCGAATAGCATGTAGCTCCGGCTGTGTGATCAGCGTGATGGTATGACCTTGCGCATTCAAATCGCGTTCGATTTCTAACAAGTCTTTTAGCCACTGCTGGCGATACTTGAGCCAGTACGGGCCCGGCACGTGTTTGCGTTCTGCAGTGATATCTTCGCCATCTTTAGCGTATTGATAGCTCACTTTCCCGGTACGACGTTTGTAGTTACGGAAAGTATCCTTGTTAACAGGATCGGTTGTGAACGCAAGGAGATCACGATACTTGAGCAGAGGAGACATCCACTCCTCACCGTTTTGTATCAGGCTTTCCATCGCTTTATCTTTCGTGACGACAGTACATGTCCAGCAACCAAATCGGGAGTTGCCACAAGAGGGGGTGCTGTCATCAATGACCAGCGGGCACTCACCTTGTGCCGAAGAATCCATATATAACGTCCATAGCGGACGGTTATTACCACCCCACGGGCTTTCCCACTCTTCAATATCATCAGGAGAGTAGCGAAATGCTCCTCTCAATAATTTCCAGACATCTTCCACATCCCATGTATCAATCGGTGTATAGATGAATGCATTGGGTAACGTGGTGTGGCGTGCAAGGCGTGTGCCATCGATTTTATGTTTTGCGATGACCTGCGCACGCGATGAACTCTCGCTGCTACGCGAACCCAGAACAACAATAACCTCATCAAACTGGCTGACTTTATCTTTTATAAAGTCACTAACCGGATTGATTTTCATGCGCTCTGTACACCAGCGAAAACTCCGGGTTGGCGCTGGGTACCCTTTACCCAGCAAATTAACCCAGAAGGTTTCATTGGTTTTTGGCATTACTGCATGTTGAGTGATCGGGAGGCCATTGCGTTTAGCGCCAGCCTCTATCTGCAACATGGTTTTTTTAATCAGATCAACAACAACTGGCGTTTCTACCAGCGTATCGGATGAGACCAAAAACACATCTTTACTGCGCATTTCCGGAGGGAGTCCGAGCAACGCCAGATATACCAAGGTGATCACGGCGGAAGAATCTTTCCCACCGCTGTAGCCAATTACCCAAGGGCGTTTATCCGCACAATAAATTCGTTGCACTTCAGCAACATATTCAGCCAGGGGGCGTCCTGAGAACTGCTCCTGATTGATAAAGTCTTCATATTCGGCCAGATCAAAGGCCTGAACTAATTTACTCATAAGGCAACCATTTGAGCTTCAAGCTCTTGTTCTTCGGGGGTAAGTGGGAGAGAGAGCGCTTGCTTTAACGCATTACAGGTTAGCTGAATTGAAGTGCCAGTCTTGCTCAACTTGCCATGCTGCATTGCTCGCTTAACCATTTCAGGGTTGCTTTTGCGCCAGTCGAAATTTTTCAATTCTTTAATTTTTTCCTGCCATTGCTCAGGTTCTTCAGTCAGTAATGCACGACCAAGTAGACCTAAAGCTTGCAGTCCTATACCGTGGGCATGCACATAGTCCTGACGTAACTGCGCCGGAGAGACTTCTTTTCTTGCGGCAAGCTGCCAGTCAGGCATGACCTGGAAAACTGCCTGCCAGTAAATCGCGGCTATATTGGTATTGTCTTCGATGCTGCCAACTTTTGGGTCTTTACCCAAAAGCGCACGGGTCGCTTGCTTGATACTGCTAAGCGTGAAGAGCTTATTTGAAAGTGTACTAATACTGGATTTTTCGAGCTCCGTAAGACCGACAAAAGGTTCAATAGACATCGCCAGGTAACGCGCAAGGTTTGAGCTTACATCGCGATGATCGTACAGAGCCGATAGAGAAGGACTTGGGCGAATGGCATATTTGTTTAAGTCAGCAAACATTTGCTGGCTGCGCTTCAACCCTTCATCAACAAAAAACAGGACCGGAATGTTGTCTTGCCCCAGTTCAGGTCGTTCCGACAATGCATCCTCGATCGCTTTACGACGGTGCTGACCGTCATTGATAAGAATTTGCGCATCCATTGGCACACGCAATGTTCCAAGGTTATTTGAACCGGAAAACTCATCGAACTGCACATCCACAGCAATCGATGCAGTGAGAGCCGAAAAGACATAATCCTTCGGATTCTCAAGCAGATAACGCACCATTTCAGGTATGCGAGATTTATTCAAAATGCGCTGCGCTCGCAGCTCTGGCGGGACATCCGTTTCGTCAAAGCTGAAAATTTTAGGTATGATGCGCATCGGGCAAGTCGCAATGTAGAATGGCCTTCCAGCTTGCATACCTCGCACAGCGGGGAAAGAGTAGCAGTAATCAGCATCGAAGTTTGCCATGGCAGTTCCGTGTGTTCGAGGAGGTTTTTACGTCATATTTTACGTAAAAACCTTCTAGATTAACATATGAGCCAGTCAAAAAAGCATTTTTGAAACAATGAATACATGATCAATCGCAACTTTACGTCTTTTTTAACGTAAATCCTTTATTGATAAAGGATTGCGAATGAGAAGCCTCCTTTCCACCAATTCCCCCTCTCTGTAATACCTTTCCGGCCAAATCTCCTGCGGCAGAACACCAATCGCATTTGCGATAATGGCTTCGCCTTTTGGCCATGGTCTTTCCAGTGCATTCGCTAAGGTCGAAGAGCTCAAGCCAGCCGCCCTGGAAAGTGCAGCCAGTGAGGTTCCTTTCTTATGCACCGCAGCTATCACGTCAGCTTTATGCCAGTTTGCTTTCATTCCTTTGATCCTCCGTTTTGGTGAGCTAACGACAAAAATACTACGTTATTCGTAGTTCTGCGAACAGAGGGTAAATTACGTATTTCGTAGTTTTGTAGGGAGGATCCAGATTTGCTGTAACGTCAGTGCAAAGACCAAAACAGTTAACATAGCTACGTATTTCGTAGTATCAGGCGGTAAGCATTACTACGATTATCGTAGCCATGAAAAATTCTCCCTCGCACAATGAAGTATTTAGCAGGCGGCTCAAGGCAGCGCGCCTCGCTAAAGGCTTGTCGCAAAAGCAGCTCGGCATTCTGGCAGGCATTGATGAGTTTGTTGCCAGCCCGCGAATCAATCGCTATGAGAAGGGTATCCATCAGGCGAATATCGAAATAGTCCAGCAGTTGGCGCGCGTACTCGAGGTTCCGCTCGCTTATTTCTATGCCGAAGATGACGATCTTGCAGCACTGATCGCTGCATGGAACAAAGTTGATGCCGCGCAGCGCCAATCCATACTCGCGCTTGTGATTAACATGGAAGCCTTCACGGCGCGGTAGATTGGACTGACCCCGCCCCGGTAGACGATCCTGCCCTATAGTTGGACTGCCCCCATGCCCGTAGACAAATTCTGTCCTCACGACGAGGCCTGTTCGAAGGCCTCCGGACTGACGCCGCCGAGATGGCTGTGGCGCTGGGCCCGGTTGTAGAACACTTCAATGTAATCGAAGATATCCGCCCGGGCCAGATCCCGGGTTTTATATATGCGCTTTCTGATCCGTTCTTTTTTCAGCGAACTGAAGAACGATTCGGCCACCGCATTATCCTGGCAGAAGCGCTGCCAGTCGTCACTGCCGTACTGGCTGCCCTGATTGCTATGTACGATAACCCCGCCGTCCTGTTTTCGACGCCACACGACCATCATCAGAGCGTCCAGCGCGAGTTCGCGAGAGACTGTGTGCTGAAACGCCCAGCCGGTCAGAAACTTCGGCGACGGAATAACCGCGTTCCGTTATCTGACGGACGGCTTCTTCCTTAAATTCAGGTGTAAATCGTGGTGTGTCCATACGCTCCTCCTGTGCTCAAACTATAGGGCAGGATCGTCTACCGGGGCGGGGTCAGTCCACCAAGAATACTTGGCATCATCATCAAAACGGCACCACAATGCAGGAGGTGCCTTCACGGATACATAGAAAATTCACGCACCGGGGTGGTGTGTCATTTATAAAACGAAGCTGTTCAAAAGATTGAGGAGGTAAAGATTGGCTATTTTAACAGGTACAGGTATTGTCCAAACAGATATTGAGCTTCTTTGCAAGCAACTGGCCATTTCTTTACCAGATGACTACATACAATTCCTGAAGAAATATAACGGATTCTGGGTGGACTCGTCTGATGGCTGTGAATTACCGTTTGACAAGGTAGATAATGGTTATATTTCATTTGATGCTTTTTTTGGTTATCAAGTGAATAACGAGAAGTTTGATTTGGCGCTTACCAATGATGAATTTCTTGATGAACTTTCATTTATTGAACATGCAGTGATAATTGGATGTGACCCTGGTGATAACTTTTTTGTTCTGGTTACAGAAGGAGAGCAAGCCGGCGTTTATTACTGGGATCGAACCTGTTTACATGCAGATGATAGTAAGCAGGATTATACGATTTCTGGTGACGATGACTATCTTCACCTTTATCAGTGCTCCGAAAATTTCAGCGTTTTTTTTGAGAAAATCCTCACTCTTACAGTAAAAAATGGTATGGCTACTTCTACCGGGTTGTAATCAGCAACAGCACTTTCCAGCCTGTTGAATTGTAATAATCAGACCCCATATGCCGTGGTGGGGGATTTTACGTGCCATGAACAACATAACAATGCTTGGGTGGGAAGACGCTCTCTTTTTAACTTCACATATGGCTTCCGTAAAGTACCGGGGCATAGACCATTTACAAGAGGTTCCCGCACTCTATGAAAAAATCATTTATGGGCGAGGGTAGACGATGAATAAATTCATTTTAATCGCGGCTGTATTTCTGCTCACGGGCTGCCCTGGGCCTATGGATCCTGTTCCTCAAGAGTACCCCGCACAAGCCCGATTGGTCGACAATAAGGTGTGCATCACCGTTCCGGCCAGGGCGGGCGATAAAATATTCTCTGTGCAGTTTGGTACTGAATCAGGCCGTGAGATATACAAAACCTTTGGTCAGCCTGATCAGCAGCTCCCGGTTGTTCAGGGTCAATGCCTGCCCACGTTTGATTTTCAGTTCAAGCCGGGGGAAAGATATGCGGCTTATTATAAGTTAACAAACCCGCACACCGGGCCGGGTAAGTTGTTTGCCGCGCGGTTCTCGCTGGAGAAGAGTGAGAATGGACACCTTCAGCTGAAACAATACAGTCGTAGTGAATATTAGTATTTTGAGATGATTTCTTTGTGGGCGTAAAATCAGGCCTGGCGGAATAAACTCATCCTGGACGCTCTATTCAGTAGGAATAAAAACCTTAATTAAAAAATTATTTTCAGCGCGTCTTTCAGATGCGCTTTTTATTATTTCTCAAAGATAAATCTCACTTCTTAATATCTAAATAGCTTCAGAAGCTTCTTATTTTATCCTGTTTTTATCTGGACTTTATTTCTGTTTGTTGGTGATATGTACAGGTTTTTAGCGCGATGCGGATGTGCTGCAACACACCCGCACCGCTCATCACAATCACTATTAAACAGGAATAGTAATCATGACTGACACGCATTCTATTGCACAACCGTTTGAACCAGAAGTCTTCCCGGCAAATAACCGTCAACTGACCGTAACTTATGCGAGCCGCTATCCGGATTACAGCCGTATTCCCGCCATCATTATGAAAGGGCAGTGGCTGGAGGCCGCCGGTTTTACCAGCGGCACGGGAGTCGATGTGAAAGTAATGGATGGCTGTATTGTGCTCACCGCCCGGCAACCCGCTCCTCAAGAGAGCGAACTGATGCGGTCGCTGCGCCGGGCGTGCAAGCTTTCAGCGCGTAAACAGAAGCAGGTGCAGGAGTTTATAGGCGTGATTTCCGGTAAACAGAAAGTCGCCTGAATGGAAACCCGCTCCCGGCAAAAAAACCGGGAGCGGTTCATTGTCAGGAGGCGGTCATTCCAACCAGAAGGTCTGTTACCGGAACCCTGAACGCATTCCCGAATGCCAGCCCGCGTCACGGCCATTTACCTGCTTTCATGCAAACCATTCGGCCTTATACTGACTGGAACTCGGGCAATGTAGCTATATCAACCATTAATGGAAGCTTTATGCAATCAGGAAAGGGCGCACCGATAGTATGAAAACCTCTACAAAAATTTTACTCACAACGATTGCCGTCATCGCCGCAGGCCTGGTTTACGCATGGCCCTACGTCAAAATGGATTTTGCTGAAAGCGCTAACTATACGGAGCAGGATAAACGGGAGTACGAATTTTTCACCCCAGAACTGTTAAAGAAAATACCGCGCGTGTCTGAAAATTATCGGTTCGGGTATTCCAATGTTACTGGCCCGGATCTGCTTATTTACGATGTGACGTTTTCGGGCACAACAGATGCGAGCAGAATAAAAACCTATCTTGAAGAAAACGGATATAAGCGTCTTGGTGTCTGCAATATTGAAGGGGAGTGCTGGCAAGGCGCTGACCCCAAAACCTCTGTCTCGGTTGGTGTCGTATCGAAGCCAGAAACCGTCATTGTATCGGTGGTAGAGAAGCCCTAATTTAAATACTTCTTCTACTAAAAAGTATAAATAATGCGGGGGGCGTTTCTGATGCCCTCCCATTGTGAAGAATTTATCCCCCAGCCAAATAATCCCCCTTAAAAAATTCCTCCCCAACTCCCCCTTTCCAAAATGCTATCCTGTCGCTGGATTCAGGCCGGGCTACATTCACGGTACTGGCCTGATTTTATTCCCCTTTTTTAAGTAAGGAGTAAGACAATGTCAGTTAAGAGAAAACACCTGACTCGCCACGAGGTGAGGCAAATATTGCTGGCAACAGACCGCGGGCTGCACTTTGCGCGGGATTACTGCCTCATCCAGATGTGTTTTTTACACGGGCTGCGCGTCAGCGAACTGTGCGATATGCGCTTGTCCGATATCGATCTGGTCGGGCGGTCGGTTTATGTCCGGCGGCTTAAAAACAGCCTCTCCACGCAGCATCCGCTGTTTGATACCGAACTGCCTGCGCTGACGCGCTGGCTGAACGAGCGTCGCCGCTGGCGGGATGCGGACAGCGACTGGCTCTTCCTCTCGCAAAAAGGCGGGCCGCTCTCGCGCCATCAGGTGCGGTTGCTGCTTAAACGTTATGGCGAACTGGGGGGAATCAGCATCTCCGCTCATCCGCACATGTTGCGGCACGGGTGCGGTTACGCACTGGCGGATTTGGGGCGTGATACGCGTCTGATACAGGATTATCTCGGGCACCGTAACATCCGGCATACGGTGATCTATACGGCCACCAACACGCAGCGGTTTCTCAATGTCTGGGGAGATGTTTCGCAAAATCAACCATTTAGTGCCAAAACGCAAAGTAGTATCAGAAAAATTTAGGGTAGAGTCAAAATTTTTCTGATGCCTCTTCAGGCAAGACGTTATCTTGCTGTTTTTAAATCGTTATTTTTTGCAAGCACGTCGTAATAACGCATTAACTTTTACTGGCAACGTGATCCAGTTGTTCACGTTGCCAGTGTTATCTTCTCAACGTCCCGTTATTTTATCTCTCTTATCTTGCCAAAAAGCGCGTTCCCTGACGTTTTATGCTGCCTTCCTCTTTTTTTAAAAATCTTCCGCTGAACTCACCACTCTGGCACTAACGGGAAAGTTTGACGCAGATTATTTCGCCGCCGTTGTAGAGCAGGGCATGGCTCTGCGTCATTTTTATCAAGGAGAAGAAAATGAACATGCGGTTAGCAAACACGGCTTTTATCGTCTGGATAGGGCTTGTCGGCACAGCGCAGGCCGCAGACGGCACCATCTACTTTACCGGCAGCATTACCAACCAGACCTGCGTGGTAGACAGCAGTTCGCAAAGCATGAATGTTGATTT
This sequence comes from Kosakonia sp. SMBL-WEM22, assembly GCF_014490785.1. Classification (NCBI taxonomy): domain Bacteria; kingdom Pseudomonadati; phylum Pseudomonadota; class Gammaproteobacteria; order Enterobacterales; family Enterobacteriaceae; genus Kosakonia; species Kosakonia sp. SMBL-WEM22. The sequence continues at coordinate 658,898 of NZ_CP051488.1, forward strand.
AGGCAAAGTCTCCGTGACGACGCTCAACGGCGCTGCCGGCTTGAAATCGGCCCCGACACACTTCAGCATTACGCTCAATGATTGCCCCGACACCGTCACCGCGCTGAAAGTGAAATTCGACGGCACTGCGCATGCGGTTAATCAGCGCCTGCTGTCGCTGGACAGCGGAAGTCACGTTGCGAGTGGCGTCGGTATCGAAATCGCCGATAAAAATGGTTCTGCCATTCCGCTCTACTCGGCCTCGGGAGAATACCCCCTCGGTGAAGGCAGCAACACGCTCAATTTCACCGCCCGCTATGTCTCGACCGGCACGACGGTCACCACCGGTGCGGCTAACGCTACCTCGCAATTCATCCTTAATTACCGCTAACGCCCGACCGACGCGGAGATACACATTAACGATGTATCTCCGCATAACAATGACGGTGTCTACGGAGAGAAGAAGATGAAGAGGCAACTGCATGTTGTGCTGGCTATGCTCTGCCTCAACGGTAGGTGCCCGGAGTAAATGGCGCGGTAAGTAAAAAAATATTTAAAAGCCAGAGCGAGTCAGCGTTAGCGTCCGTGTTTGCGGATCCCGGGTGATAACAAAGTAGGGCATGGTTTTTCCCTCGCGCTGCCATCTTTCCAGTAAGCCTTCGCGCTCTACGCTGGCATATCCCAGCGAGGTTAAATAGTTTCTGATAACGGTTATGTCAGCATCCGGGCTGTAAACAATGCTGCTGTCCCTTGGCTGAGTGCCATCCTCGGCGGTGAAGGTGAAGTGATATTTCTCAGAGGCTCTCGGCGCATGGCGAATGTCGCTATCGGTGTAAAGATAATAGGCCCACAAGTTTGCTTCGGTATAGCCTTCGTGGCGCTCAGCCACTTTCTGCGTGCTGCAATCAATCAGCACAAAGCCAATGATGACCAGCAGAATAAACAGTGACGCTCTTTTTAGTTTATTCATATCTCCTCCTTCGCACTCCGTTTGCAGTGGGGCTTAAAGTGCCAGCTCCCCCGGTTGTATTAACAGAAAAAGGTCAATGTGGTTAAGAAAAACGTTATACCTGTCTCTGTATCAAACGAAACGCATGCAATAAGTCTGAAAAAGACGAAGAGTTGACCCAGGTTTTAATCCCCACCTAAACAAGTGATTGCGCTCCTTTGCCGGGCATGGAGAATGCCTGATCGTGCGCCGTACAAAGCAGAGCAAGAAAAGAGTCAGCAAAAACCTGTAGTGGTTTTTGACGAAAAAAGAAGCGTATAACTACGTTTCACACAGCCAAACAGCAAAGGAGTAGCGATGTTACAAAGAGAGGATTTTCCGGCAAAAACCAGGTGGGTGATTATCGCCATTGGCATGCTCGCCGGCTTACTATGTGCGTTGTCCGGCGGGCTCATCAAGGATCACGACTTCGCGTTTTATCTGTCGCCGCTTGCCATTGCCTTTGCCAGCGTGCTCGCCTTCACCCTGTACAGGGTAAACGATGCTAAGCCGTGGATCTGCGCGCTGCTGACGCTGCCGTTTATCGCGCTGATGACCGGCTGGCTGCGCTGGAACTTTCCCGGACTGCCGAACGATGATTTTCACGGCACAAACTTCGGGGCATCGACATTTCTGCTTACTCTGGTGATGCCGTTCCTGGCGGCTTTCTGCGCTCCATCCGCGCAGAAAGCGGATAAACATGCCTTTATCACCGGCGCGCTATGGAACAACGCCTTCACTCTGGGCGTGACCGCAGTGATGACCGGGCTGTTCTGGCTGGTGCTGCTGCTGTGGAGCAAACTCTTCAGCATGATTGGCATCACGCTGTTTGAGCACCTCTTTTTTGATAACCCTTTTTTCCCGGCGATGGCGACGGGAGCTGCCATCACTGCCGCGATTGTCTTTTGCCGACGCCTGCCGGGTGCCGCCGGGCTGTTCCGTAACCTGCTGACGCTCGCGGTCAGCGTGCTGCTGCCGCTGCACGCGGTTATCTCTCTGCTGTTTCTGGCCTGCCTGCCCTTTACCGGGCTGGCGATTATCCCGGCCTCTGTCTCCGCCGCAACACTGCTGCTGACCATGACGCTGCTAGTGCTGGCATTCAGTGCGATGGTTGGCGAAAAAGCGCCAGCTGCGTCACGCTGGTCGCGGGTGATTGCGCGTCTGGTGCTGGTGGCGCAGTGGATCACGCCGCTGCTCGCCGCGCTGGCGGGCTGGGCGCTGTGGTTGCGCATTGCCGAATATGGCTGGACGATGGATCGCGTTTACGGTGTGGCTCTTACGCTTCTGGCTTTGATCGGGTCGTTGCTGCTGGTCCGCTATCAGCGCCGGGCCTGGTCGCAGGGCGCGGCTAACATGAACAGCTTTATCGTCCTGATGCTGGCACTTACCGCCTGCGGCTGGTTTTTGCTGCATACGGCGGTTGTTGATCCGCTGCGTATCGCTGTTAACACTCAGCTGGCGCGTTACGCCGAGGGCAAAGCAAAAGCCGACGGAGAGGATCTTTACATGTTCAGCAACGCCGGGCGCCGCGGCAAAGAAGCGTTACAGATGCTGAAGGCGCATCCGCAGTGGCTCAAAGATCCGGTGCAGCAGCAAGCGATGCTGATGCAAATCCTCGGCGGCTATAACGAAGGCGCGAAGAAAGGCATCAAAGAGTTACAGCAAAGCATACCGCTGCGCGAAGGCAGCGAAGCGCCGCCGGAGAGCTGGTGGCAGGCGCAAACGCAGTATGTTGATCACACGCTGAGTACCTGTATGGTCGATAGCAGCGCCTGCCTGATCTGGATGCAGGATCTCAATAACGACGGTACGCCGGAAGTGCTGCTTTATAACCGCAACGACATTGGGATTTCGGTCTATACCCGCCAGGGCAATGAGTGGCGTCAGGCGGGCAGCGTCACGCTGTCGCAAAACGCCGAAAAAGCGTTGCGCGAAAGTATGCCTAAAACCGTCAGCAAACCCTGGCGCGATCTGGAGATCAACGGCCAGCGCTATCCGGTGCAGTATTACGGCTTCGAAGGTTAATAATCTTTACGCCCGGCTCCGCCAGGCCGGGCTGATAAACATTAACGAGAGGAGAGTGACAGTGAGCCCGAGCTTAGAAGAGGTCATCGCTTTTGTCCGCGAATGTTCGGGATGTAAACGCAAAGCGATCGATGAAAACACGCTGCTGGAGAGGGATCTGCATCTTGCAGGGATGGACGGCGTGGATCTGTTGAACGATGCAGAAACCTTTTTTGCTGTCAGTTTTGAAACGGATGAGGAGGATTTCCGCTCGCTTTTCTCGTTAAAGGAGAACGAGTATCTCTTCACAGGTGAAGGGTTTGAACTTCTCGGCATCAGCTACTTTTTTCGCTGGCTGCGCGGCGAGCCAGAGCCTGTAGTGCGCGATCTCTCTGTTGGGCAGCTGCATCAGGTGCTGGTGAAATTGCGTAGCAAACAGGAGGGCAGTTGCCCCGCAACACCACAGAGTCAATAGGTTTTGTAATCGCTGAAATAGAAGTGCTTCCCCGTCTTATTGTCGACACGGATATTGACTACAGCACCGGGAAAAAACTGCTCCTTTTCAATAAACGGGAAAGCAATACCACGTTTGGCGAGAACTTCCTCTCCTCTGAAAATATATTTCACCGTCACGGCTGCCGTAAGATGATTATTAAGGCCTTGATGCTCATCAAACTTTAAATCAACAATATTTGCCTTAAGGTCTGTGCCGTTTTCTTTCGTTTGTGCATCTTTAGTCTGGCTCCGCCAGTTAGTTATGCCGACATAAATGAAAAGAAGTACCACACCACCGGTAATAACCCAGCCAAACTTTGGTCCGACGGTCGATAAAAATTCCATCATGATAGTGCTGTTTCTCCGTGATTAAGATGTTACTGTGTATGGCTGTATTAGCCTGAATATTATAGACTTTTCTAATTCGGCACTCTACGCTTTTTAGCCGATTCGTTTTCAACAGCGCCTGGCATACAAAACTGAACGCCAATAATAAGTAAATGTTTGTTCACTTATACATTTTAGAAAAATGTAGCCCGTTATGCGCTGCGCGTTATGTCTTTAACAGTTTTCATGATCGAGGTAGTAAAAATCAGCAGGCCTGTCAGGGTTTACTCTTATTCTCAATAGTTCCCCCATTTGGATTTTATCTTTATCAGTGACATAAACTCTGATGCCTCTTTTCGAGGTAATGGTTTGCCCTGAACAGATATATTTCACCGTAACGACACTAACAATTTTATTATTGACCCTTTGATATTTATCAGGAACAACCTCCATGATAGTGGCCTCAACATCTACACCATTCTCTTTAATGTTAGCATCTCTTTTATTACTTTTATGGGTAAGGAAGGCGACGTAGCCTGCAAAGCTCAGGCCTGCCAGCGGGATAAGCCATGACAACTTTAGCATAATCCAGGAAATAAGGGCCATAAATACTCCAGAAATAGAGTGACTATTGTTTTTTATAACCGGGTGCTGCGTCACGGATATCAAGCATATTTTTATCGGGGTTGCTTTTTAAATAAACTACAGGAATGGGCGCCCCCTGAAGGTAGTTTTGAAGTTCGCTAGCTTTGATATTTATTTGCGCACTCTTTTTTTTATATTCCTTGCCGTTTTCTGCAATGAATGAATAGTCAACATGAATATAGGCATACTCGCTGTTCGGTGACAATTTCGATTTTACCTGCAGTATGGTTGCGTCAATATAGCAAGGGTTGCTAAGGATTTTCTTTTTGGTAAAACGCTCGAATACACCTCTTATTAATGAGTGAGCGATGGCAAATGCCACTATGGTAATAAGAGTGATATGTATCGTTTTAAGAAAGCTATCCATACTGAACCCATAAAAGATAATAAAAAATATTCTAACACGAATCGTTCATATTGATATTAATTTCGACAAAATATGGCTGTTTTTTTAGCAAAAAATTTATCATAAGGCAGTGTATTGTGCTGCTAAAAATTGCCAGTGGTAAGAGGAATGATTGCTTTTTCTGTTATATTAAGCATATGAAACCTAATATCATTAGCCAGAATAAAGATACCACTACCAGATTTATGGCATTTGGCGCTAGCCAGGCAGTCATGATACAGTTCCGTATGGTTATTTAATAGGTCCTGTAATCAGAATAATAAAATTGCGTCGGATTGCCAGGATTAACTCTTATTCTGATTTTATTACCAACGTCGAACTTATCCTTATCCGTTATATAGTAATTAAGACCGCGCTTAGAGATAATATCATTTCCCTCGAACCTATAACGTACTTTTATTACCGCAACTATCTTGTTATTAATTCTTTGGTATTTATCTGGAATGATTTCCACCATTGTGGCATCCAGATCAATGCCGTTTTTTTTAATGAGTGCATCGGTTTTATCAGACTGCTTATTTTTGAAGATTACGTAAACAACAAAAATCATAGCAATCAAAGGTATCATCCAGGCTAACTTCAGCATGACATAAGATATCGCTTCCATAATGTTTTGCCTTTTATATTACTCGCTGAGAAAGAATTTTTTCAGAAAAATCTTAACGTTATTAACGTGCTGCACCTCATCTGGCTTTATCTCAGTAATAATGGCGTCAATATTAATTCCATGAGCTTTAATATACGCATCCGTTTTGTTGGATTCGGTTATCTTATAAGCGATGTAACCAGCAAAAAACAGCAAACCAGCAGGGATGGCCCAGGCAAGTTTAGGCATTATATAAGAGAGAAATTCCATAATTATATATTCCTGTCTTTATTATGATTGAAAGCCAGTTATCCAGTAACATCAGGATTTCTTTTTCCATCTAAACCGCAGGTAATCCTCTATCGCATTTCTCATATTAAGCATGTTTTTTGACGGATCGTTTTTAAGGTAAACGACAGGGATGGTGAAACCAACGTTGAACTTTGGCAGATCCATCGTTTTAATGCCGGTCAGGACATTTTTTTTCGTGTAAGTTTCGCCGTTTATGGCAGTAAATGAATAATCGACCGTAATATTGACGATCCCATAACTGGTTGGTGTGCCCGGCATTATCTCGGTAATCGTTGCATCAACGTAGCAGGGATCTGTCATAATCTTTTTAGCTGTTTTTTTATCAATAAAATTTTGCACAGTTGTAATGCAGATGGCTAACACCAAAACGCCAACGGATATGTAAACTAACGCTTTCAGTAATATGTCAATCATATCCACTCTTAAAATGGGATGAGTTAGAAGGCATGACATCAAAATCACAGACTGCTTGCGGTAAAAAAGCAGTTGTTACCGTGTTTTTTGATGCAACGTATTTAGTACGTCCTGTAATCAGGATAATAGAACTGCTCTGGTTTGCCAGGGTTTATTCTTATCCTGATTTTATTTCCAACTTCAAACTTATCTTTATCTGTTATATAAAAACTAAGACCACGCTTAGAGGTTATGCTTTTCCCTTCAAACTCATACTGCACTGTAATGACAGCAACTATTTTATTGTTTATGTTTTGAGCCGCATCTGGCTTGATCACTGTCATGACCGCCTCAACGTCAACGCCATTCTCTTTTATATAATCGTCGAGCTTATCTGATTCTCTGTTTTTAATAAAAACATATGCGACGAAGAACAAAATACATAAAGGAATGATCCATGCAAGTTTAGGCATTATGTATGAGAGAAATTCCATAGTTATCTATTTCACTCCTTATTTTTTATTGGGAACTCGTTATTCAGTAACATCAGAATTTATTTTTCCATCCAGAACGCGTGTAATCATCTATCGCATTCCTCATATTGAGCATGTTTTTTGACGGATCGTTTTTAAGATATACGACAGGGATAGTGAAACCGACGTTAAATTTCGGCAGATCCATCGTTTTAATGCCGGTCAGGACGTTTTTTTTCGTGTAAGTTTCGCCGTTTATGGCTGTAAATGAGTAATCGAGCGTGATATTGACTAGCCCATAACTGGTTGGAGTCCCCGGCATAATCTCAGTTATCGTTGCATCAACGTAGCAGGGATCTGTCATAATCTTTTTAGCTGTTTTTTTATCAATGAAATTTTTGACAGTGGTAATACAGATGGCTGCCGCCGCAACGCCAACAAAGAGGTAATAAAAGGCTTTTAAAAAAATATCCATATCCTGCCTCAACCTGGTAAGGTCAATCCGCCACCACTCCATGAAAGAGGGCATTTTACAGAGCGACATCTTGAGAAACAAAGCGCAACGCATGAAATTGAAAAGCTGAGTCGTATTTGCAGACTTTTCCTAAAAAACGCGTCATTTAGCGCAAATTCATCAGCCTGAAAAAATAAGGCCACTTGCGTGGCCTTATGACGTTACATCTGTGGGTAAACAATATTTGCGCCGGGCGCTTCGCGGTGCAGATGGATAAAGTTAAGGTGACGTTCATATTGATCGAGAATATCGATAATCACCTGCTCTTTGTTGTAATCCATCAGGTCATTCCCCTGGCTGCCCTCCAACAGGAAGGTCTCCAGGCGGAAGTAGTGCGACTTACCGCTGCGGGCGCGATAGGTAAAGCCGGGAACGGAGTACTGCTGCGGCCAGACCTGGTAAACAAAGTCCTGCTCATCGCCGAGAAGCACGCGCAAATCGAGGTGACCGAGCGGTTTATCATCCTCGGCAGGCACACTCTCCAGCGTAACGCGACCGCCGCGTAGCTCCAGCTCCTTCGCCACATCCTGCATCGCCGGGTAGATCACCGTCTCCATCATCTGCTGGGTGTAGCGCGTACCCGGGTAGTTCATCAGGCGCGAGAGACGCTTTTTCCAGCTCAGGCGATCGTTGCTCGCCGGAATATAGGGCGCGGTTTCACGGCTGGCGCTGGCGCGGCGGTGATCTTCCACCTTCAGCGACTTATAAAGCCCCGCCATCACAAAGAAGATCACAAAGCTGAACGGCAGACCCATGATCACCGTGGTGTTTTGCAGGGCGGAGATGCCGTTGGTCATCAGCATCCCCATCGTCAGCACGCCAATCGCCACCGACCAGAAGATACGCAGCCAGTTCGGCGCATCGCTGTTGATATCTTTCAGCTTCGAGGTGAAGTTACCCAGCACCAGCGAGCCGGAGTCCGCCGAGGTGACATAAAAGAGCAGGCCGGTAATGGTGGCGACCGAGGCGCTCAGTTTAAACGCCGGGTACTGCGCCAGCAGGCTGTAGAAGCCACGTTCGGCATGCGCCATCACTTCCTGGGCAAAACCGGCATCGCCGTGAATGATCTCATACAGCGCGGCGTTACCAAACACCGACAGCCAAAGTAGGGTAAAGGTAAACGGAATGATCAGCGTACCGAGCACGAACTCGCGGATGGTACGACCGCGGGAGATACGTGCAAGGAACAGGCCGACAAACGGCGACCACGCTACCCACCAGGCCCAGAAGAAGAGCGTCCAGCTGTTCATCCACTGCGTCGGGCGGTCAAAGGCAAAGGTATTCAGCGTCATGCCCATAAAGCGGTTGATGTAATCGCCCACATTCAGCACCAGCGCGTTGAGCAGGAAATCCGTTTTGCCCATAAACAGCACAAACAGGATCAGCCCGAGCGCCAGCGCGACATTCAGTTCTGAAAGAATACGGATCCCTTTATCCACGCCGGAGGTGACCGAAATGGTGGCAATAATCACCGACAGCACAATCAGTGCCATCTGTGCAGTTAACCCTTCCGGCACATCAAACAGCACTTTCAGGCCGTAGTTGAGCTGCACGACGCCAATGCCGAGGGTGGTGGCGATACCGAAAATGGTGCCGATCACCGCCGCAATATCCACCGTGTGGCCAATCGGGCCATTAATGCGTTTACCAAAAATCGGGTAGAGCGCCGAACGGATGGTCAGCGGCAGGTTGTAGCGGTAGCTGAAGTAGCCGAGGGCAATCCCCATCAGGGCGTACATCGACCAGCCGGTTAAGCCGTAGTGGAACAGCGTCCAGACCATCGCCTGGCGCGCAGCCTCCATCGTCTGCCCGGCGCCTTCCGGCGGCTGCATATACTGCGTCACCGGTTCAGCGACGGAGAAGAACATCAGATCGATGCCGATCCCGGCGGCAAACAGCATTGCCGACCAGCTTAACAGGCTGAACTCCGGTTTGGACTGCTCTGGCCCGAGCTTGATCGCCCCGTAGCGGGAGCAGGCCATATAGATGACAAAGACGATATAGAGCGTGGCGGCCAGCATGTAGTACCAGCCAAAGGTGGACGACACCCAGTTCACGGTGGTCTGGATCCACGCCGCGGCGAGATCGCTATAGAGAATGGTGACAAGTGAAAATGTCAGAATCAGTCCGGCGGAGGTGTAGAACACCACAGGATTGATTCTGTCTTTTTCACTGGCAGGTGGATTAATCATCGGTTACCTCTGGTTAATTTCCTGTAAATAAATCAAAAGATTACTTGCAACGTGCTGCCTCTTTTCTTGTTGTTTTTCCCTCATTTTTGTTACGGATTGAGCCTGCTACAGCTTACACACAGCCGCTTCGTTTTTGTAACAGCGCAAGTACATTACCTTAACAAATTCTTTTTTTATATTGAACGTGCAATCAAAAAAAGATTAAATAGAGCCCTTACTTTGCGGTGGAAGAGGGAGTCATGCCAAAGGTGGGAATGCAGCCGATACGCCGTCGGCAACTGATTGATGCGACCCTGGATACGATCAACGACGTCGGGATCAACGACGCCACCATCGCGCAGATTGCGCGCCGGGCCGGGGTATCGACCGGCATCATCAGCCACTACTTCAAGGACAAAAACGGCCTGCTGGAAGCCACCATGCGCGACATCACGCGCCAGCTGCGCGACGCGGTGGCGGTACGCTTGAGACCGTTAGCCCAGGCCAGGACCGAAGCGCGTTTACTGGCGATTGTCGACGGTAACTTCGACGAAACCCAGGTGCATAGCGCGGCGATGAAAGCGTGGCTCGACTTCTGGGCTAGCAGCATGCATCAACCGCAGCTCGGCCGCCTTGAGCGGGTCAGCAGCCGACGCCTCTTCTCCAGCCTGACGGCGGAGTTTCGCCGCGAATTGCCGCGCGAGCAGGCCCGGCTGGCGGCGCACGGCCTGGCGTCATTAATTGATGGCCTGTGGCTGCGCGCAGCCCTGAGCGGCAAACCGTTCAACCCGGACGTTGCCCGCACGCTCACCACCCAATTCATCCGCCAGCAGTTGGCTGGCGCAGAGAATCCCTGAGGAAGGAGGAATCATGTCCCGATTCGCAGAACAGCAGCTCTATATTGATGGTCAATACGTTCCGGCCGCAGCTGGAAAAACATTCCAGACCATCAACCCGGCCAACGGCGAAGTGTTAGCCGAGGTGCATGAAGCGGCGCAGGCCGATGTCGATCGCGCGGTAGAAAGCGCGCGTAAAGGCCAGAAAATCTGGGCCGCGATGACGGCGATGGAGCGTTCACGCATCCTGCGTCGCGCGGTGGATATCCTGCGCGAGCGCAATGACGAGCTGGCCGCGCTGGAAACCCTCGACACCGGGAAACCGCTGAGCGAAACCCAGGCGGTTGATATCGTCACCGGTGCCGATGTGCTGGAGTACTACGCCGGGCTGATCCCGTCGCTGGAAGGGCAGCAGATCCCGCTGCGCGACACCTCCTTTGTCTACACCCGCCGCGAGCCGCTTGGCGTGGTCGCCGGTATCGGCGCATGGAACTACCCGATCCAGATCGCGTTGTGGAAATCCGCACCGGCTCTGGCTGCGGGCAACGCAATGATCTTCAAACCGAGCGAAGTGACGCCGCTCACCGCACTGAAACTGGCGGAAATCTACACCGAAGCGGGCCTGCCGGACGGCGTCTTTAACGTCCTGCCGGGCAGCGGCGCGGTCACCGGCCAGCTGCTGACCGAGCATCCGGGCATCGACAAAGTCTCCTTCACCGGTGGCGTGACCAGCGGTAAAAAAGTGATGGCGAACGCCGCCGGTTCGACCCTGAAAGAGGTCACCATGGAGCTGGGCGGTAAATCGCCGCTGATCATCTTTGACGATGCGGATCTCGATCTCGCTGCCGATATCGCGATGATGGCCAACTTCTACAGCTCCGGCCAGGTCTGCACCAACGGCACGCGCGTCTTTATTCCGGCGAAATGGCAGGCCGACTTTGAAGCGAAGATCGCCGAGCGCGTGGCGCGTATTAAAGCGGGCGATCCGAACGATCCGGCCATCAATTTCGGGCCGCTGGTCAGCTTCCCGCATCGCGACAATGTGATGCGCTATATCGAATCCGGCATCAGTGAAGGCGCGCGCCTGCTCTGCGGCGGCAAGCGTCTAACTGGCGGCGAGTTCGATAACGGTGCCTGGGTTGCGCCAACGGTCTTTACCGACTGCCGCGACGAGATGACCATCGTGCGCGAAGAGATCTTCGGGCCGGTGATGGCGATCCTCACCTATGAAAGCGAAGAGGAAGTGGTGCGCCGCGCCAATGCCACTGATTTCGGTCTGGCTGCTGGTGTAGTGACGCAGGATCTCAACCGCGCGCACCGCGTTATTCATCAGATTGAAGCGGGGATCTGCTGGATCAACACCTGGGGCGAATCCGCCGCCGAAATGCCGGTGGGTGGCTACAAGCACTCCGGCGTCGGGCGTGAAAACGGCCTGATGACGCTGCAAAACTACACCCAGGTGAAGTCTGTGCAGCTCGAAATGACCCGTTTCCAGTCTGTATTTTGAGTGAATTTTAACCTGAGGAGCGACTAATGGAATTTGATTACATCATCATCGGAGCCGGATCCGCAGGGAACGTATTGGCAACAAGACTGACCGAAGATAGCGACGTCAACGTGCTGCTGCTTGAGGCGGGCGGTCCCGATTACCGTTTTGATTTTCGCACGCAGATGCCTGCGGCGCTGGCGTACCCGTTGCAGGGCAAACGCTACAACTGGGCGTATGAAACCGAACCCGAGCCGCACATGAACAACCGCCGCATGGAGTGCGGGCGCGGCAAGGGGCTGGGCGGGTCGTCCTTGATCAACGGCATGTGCTATGTGCGCGGCAACGCGATGGATCTTGATAACTGGGCGCAACAGCCGGGGCTGGAGCGCTGGACCTATCTCGACTGCTTGCCTTACTACCGCAAGTCGGAAACGCGTGATATCGGCGCGAACGACTACCACGGCGGCGAAGGCCCGGTCAGCATCACCACCTGCAAACCGGGCAACAACCCGCTGTTTGCCGCGATGATTGAAGCAGGCGTGCAGGCGGGCTATCCGCGCACCGAGGATCTCAACGGCTATCAGCAAGAGGGCTTTGGCCCAATGGATCGCTTTGTGACGCCAAACGGGCGTCGCTCAAGCACCGCGCGTGGCTATCTCGATACCGCGAAGAAGCGCTCCAACCTGACCATCATCACCCATGCCACCACCGATCGCATTCTGTTCGACGGCAAGCGGGCGGTGGGCGTGGAGTATCTGCACGGTGCCAGCAACACGCCGCAGCAGGTGCATGCGCGCCGCGAAGTGCTGCTCTGCGCGGGGGCCATTGCTTCGCCGCAGATACTGCAACGATCCGGCGTCGGCGCGGCGGATTTGCTGAAGAAGTTCGATATTCCCGTAGTACACAATCTGCCGGGCGTCGGGGAAAACCTGCAGGATCACCTCGAAATGTATTTGCAGTACGAGTGCAAAGAGCCGGTGTCGCTCTACCCGGCGCTGAAGTGGTGGAACCAGCCGAAAATCGGCGCGGAGTGGTTGTTTAACGGCACCGGCATCGGGGCCAGCAACCAGTTTGAAGGCGGCGGCTTTATCCGCAGCCGGGAAGAGTTCGCCTGGCCGAACATTCAGTACCACTTCCTGCCGGTGGCGATTAACTACAACGGCAGCAACGCGGTTGAAGCCCACGGCTTCCAGTGCCACGTTGGCTCCATGCGCTCGCCGAGCCGTGGTTTTGTGCGCCTCAAATCGCGCGATCCGCGTATGCACCCGGCCATTCAGTTTAACTACATGGCCCACGAGCAGGACTGGCACGAGTTCCGCGATGCGATCCGCATTACGCGCCAGATCATCAACCAGCCGGCGCTGGATAAGTATCGCGGACGTGAGATCAGCCCCGGTATCGAGTGCCAGACCGACGAACAGCTGGATGAGTTTGTGCGTAACCATGGCGAAACTGCCTACCATCCGTGCGGCACCTGCAAAATGGGCAGCGACGAGATGGCGGTCGTGGACGGGGAAGGGCGCGTGCACGGTCTGCAAGGGCTGCGCGTGGTCGATGCCTCGATTATGCCGCTGATCATCACCGGTAACCTCAACGCCACCACCATTATGATTGGCGAGAAGATTGCCGATAATATCCGTGGCCGCACGCCGCTGCCGCGCAGCAATGCCGACTACTTCGTGGCGGGCGACCGCCCGGTGCGCGGCGAGCCGATGCGCGCGTAACGCCAGCAGCCGGTAGGACACGCTTACCGGCTAGTTTTGCCCCAGCCGCAGGCAGTGCGTCACCCGCTCAATCCCTTCCGTTGGCACAAAGCCTGCGCGTTGGTAAAAGCGGAACGCCGCCTGCGGTGCATGGGTGTAGAGATTGTCAAAGCTCTGCGCGGCGTGGGCGACAATCTCCCTCAAAAGCAGGCTGCCCACCGCCTGGCTGCGATAGGCTGCGGCAACATAGAGGTGGCGCACCCGGCCTGCGCGATCTTCCTGCACAAATGGGTCAATATTCAACCCGCAAACGCCGACCAGTTGGCCGTCAATCCACGCGCCCAGCAGCTTTTCGCCCGGCTTATCAAAGCGGTTGTGCTGATTGATCCAGTTTTCCTCAAGCCTGCGCAGCATATTAAACCCTTCTGCTACGCTCGCCTGTTTTAGCGCCTGAAAACCGTCGACTGCCGGGGTAAGGGTGGTGATGTTTAGCGTCATAACACCCTCCTTATTGATGGAGATAATCCTGGCGCAGCAGGCCAAACAGCCAGTCATTGTGCCAGCGGTTATGCAGCCAGTAGCTCTCGCGCAGTTCGCCCTCCAGCACAAACCCCACCTTCTCCAGCAGGCGGCGAGAGGGGTGATTGCCGGCGGTGACCATCGCCGTCAGCCGCCGGATGCCGCCCTGATGGAAGGCGAAATCGCACACCGCCTGTAATGACTCACGCGCATAGCCTTTTCCCTGCGCCTCGGGGGCAAAGAGAAACCCCACTTCGGCGCAGTCCGCTTCGCGGTGGATATAGCCGGTGACGCCGAGTCTTTCACCGCTCGCTCTGTCGCGCACCACCAGGCAGAGCCAGTGCGCGCTCCCCGGCTGCCAGGGCGGCAAGCGGGCGGTGAAAGCCTCCTCGATCTCCTCTGGCGCGCGCGCGTCCGAGATGTAATGCTGCACCTCATTGCTGGCCATCAGGCAGCTAAAAAAATCGCGATCCTGCGCCTGGATTTGCGTGCAGACCAGTCGGGGCGTGTCGAGGCAAAGGGCGTTAGTGTGGGCGTCTTTATTCATCTCATCGCTGTTTTGGTGGCAATCATTACAAAGAGATATATGTCAGATAGGCGCCGAGGTAAACCAGTAAGCAGCCAAACCAGATCTTCCCCACCAGCTGATAATCCTCTTTGTTCACGATCTTCCCCCTGTTCAGAAGGTCCAGGTCACGGCAAGAGTGCCGGTTCCCTCATTGCGTTGCGCGACAATCGGGCTGTCGCCCGCGCGATCGCCAAGCCAGGTGTAGCCCGCGCTCAGCAGCGTTCCCCAGTGTTCGTCGAACTGATGGCTCCAGGTGAGCGAGCTGTTGACGCCGTAAAAACCGCCCGCCCGATCATAGGGGCGAAAACCGCTGCGCTGGCTCTGCCGCGCGCTGACGCCATAAAAGGTGTTGATGTAGCGGCTGTCGCCAAACAGGGCAGCGGACTGGAGTGCAACGGTATCGCTGGCGCTCTGCACCGGCAGCAGCGTCACCGAGGTTTGATACTGCACGCCCTGGCTGTCGGTCAGCGGCAGCGTCGTTTTGCCTTCAACGGAGAGCCACGGCGTGATCGACCAGCCGACGGCAAACGCCGTATTCATCGTGGCATCGATTTTCCCCATCCCTTTCAGGTTATCCGCACCGTCGCGCCAGGAGGAGTTGCGCTCGTCGCGGCCGAGGCCGTAACCGAGCGTATGTTCGAGATAGAGACCGTTATCGCTTTGCAGGTCGTAGCCGATGCCCTTTTGCGAATCAATGAAGAGGGCGTTATCGCGCGCCTGAATCAGCGGAACGAATTGCAGGCGCTGCTTGTCTGAACCGCTGTAACGCGGCGCAGACTGTGCGCCGATGCCTACAGTAACGCCATTTTGTGCCGATGGATCATCATCGGCGTGCGCCGCAGAGGCGGTGGCTGCCAGCAGGGCGCAGAGGCTATACAACGTACGTTTTATCGTTATCATCGTCACATCTCGTCGGTGGGAAAGGGTGTGCGCAAGCGCTGAAAGGGAAGATAGTCAGGTCGTATCAATAAACCGTCAGCAAAGTGTTAAGAAACGGTCAAGGTGGGGAAATGGTGGCGAAAAGAGTGCTGGTGATTGAGGATGACGCGGATGCGGCGGGGGTGCTGGAGGCCTATCTGCGCCGTGAAAATTATGAGGTGATGCTGGCGAGCGACGGCCTGGCCGGGCTAGAGCTGGCGCAGCGCTGCAAGCCTGATCTGATCCTGCTTGATGTGATGCTGCCCGGTATGAACGGCAGCGAAGTGCTGGCGGCGCTGCGGCGCAAAAGCGATGTGCCGGTGATCATGGTCACTGCGCTCGGCGATGCGCCGGATCGCATTGGCGCGCTGCGTTACGGCGCGGATGATTATGTGGTGAAGCCCTATCACCCCGGCGAAGTGGTGGCGCGCGTACAGGCGGTACTGCGGCGCACGCAGCGCGCGGAAACTCAGCAGGAGGTGCTGCGTTGGCACAACCTCGCGGTCGACACCGTCGCCATTAGCGTGACCGTCACGCAAGACGATAACCAGACGCGCGCGCTGGAGCTGACGCCGACGGAATTCTCCCTGCTTACGACACTGATGCGCCATCCCACCCGCGCCTTCTCCCGCCAGCATCTGCTGGAGCACTGCCTGCCCGAAAGCGAAGCGCTGGAGCGCGTAGTCGATACGCACGTCTACAACCTGCGTAAAAAGCTGGAAAACGCCGGCGTCAGTGGCGTGTTAAGCAATGTGCGCGGCGTCGGTTACAGGTTCGCTCAACCATGAAAAGCGCCGTTCATCAGTCACTCTGGCGCTGGATCTGCGTGCGCATCCTCGCGCTGGCGATTGGCACAGTGATCATCATCGCGCTCTGTATGTGGCTGCGCTACGCCGTGCAGAACGTCTGGATCCTGCACGCCATGCCTGCACCGGTGCGCGCCGAGTTTCTGCTGCTGAAAGAGAACCCGGAGATCAACCCGACGCGCTTTCATGAAATCGTCGACGCCTGGTGGGGGCTAAGCTACTCCACCCCCTCTATCGCCTCGACGGACTGGATCATGGTCAGCGTGCTGGTGCTGGTAATGATCCCCTTTATCGTCTTTATGGGGCTGCGCTATGCCCGCCCGCTGACCCTGCAATTTAGCCGCCTGCGCGATGCCGCCGAAGAGGTGACGCAGGGAACATTTGGCGCACAGGCGGAGCTGGTAAAAGAGGCGCCCGCCGAAATGGTGCGCTTTGCCAGCGACTTTAACGGTATGACCCGCCAGCTGGCGCGCTATGAGCGTGAACTGCGCGCCTCCCACGTGGCGATGGCTCATGAACTGCGCTCACCGCTTACTGCCGCAATTGGTCGCCTGCAGGGGATGCTGGATGGCGTGTTTGAGCCAAGCCCAGCGCAGATGTCGATGGTGATGAAGCAATTACAACTGCTGCGCCGCTTAACGGATGAGCTGCACCTGCTCTCGCTGGCCGACGCCGGGCAGCTGATGCTCAACTGCCAGCCGCTGCTCGTGGACGATCTTCTACGCGAACGCGCGGCGTGGATGAAACCACAGGCCGACGCCGCCGGGTTCACCTTTACACTTACCGCGCCAACGCCCGCGCCGCTGGAGGGCGACGCTTTCCGCTTAGGGCAGGTCTTTACCGTGCTGATGGAGAATGCGGTGCGTTACGGGCGGCAGGGCGGTCATCTGTTTATCACGCTCACATCGCAGGCGAGCGGCTACCTGATTGATTTCACCGATGACGGCCCCGGCGTGGAGGCGGATTTTCTGCCGCTAATGTTTGATCGCTTCACGCGGGCCGAGACCTCGCGCGCGCGCCATTCGGGCGGCAGCGGCCTTGGGTTATCCATCGCTCAAGCGATTGTCGATGCCCATGGCGGCAACATCAGCGCCGCGCTGCCGGAAGCGGGCGGGCTGACGATCACCCTTTACCTTCCCCACGCGGTTGAGGCACAAGAAAAGTTGCAGCCTTGATAAAACCTTGACGAAACGTGGGCTGAATCTCGACGCGTCACGCCTGTAATAGCGCCATTACCGATCCGGAGTGGCGCTATGTCAGAACAGTTTATCCCTTACGCACGCCCGCTCGCGCACAGGCTTTTGCACGCTGTCCGCGGGCTTCCTCTGCTGCTATTGCTGGCGCTGGCAGCGACCGGCTGTGGCGAGAAAAAAACCGACAAACCGGCACCGCCGCGTCCGGTGCGTTACCTGGTCGTCGCTAACAGTGCGGCAAACCCGCAAACGGTGCGTACCGGCGAGATCCGCGCCCATGATGAGACCACGCTGGCCTTTCGCCTGGATGGCCGCATGATTTCCCGTGAGGTGGATATTGGCGCGCGGGTGCATGCCGGGCAGGTGCTGGCCTCCCTTGAGAGCGAAACCGGTAAAAACCAGCTCGCCAGCGCCCGCGCCGATGTGGAGAGCGCCCGCGCGGCTGAGCAGGTGGCGGCGCTGAATCTGAAACGGATGCAGGCGTTAATGCCCTCCGGGGCGATTGCCCGCACGCAGCTCGACAGCGCCCGCGCCGACTGGCAATCAGCGGTAGCAAAACTGAAAAGCAGCACTGCGGCACTACGCAACGCCGAGCAGAATCTGAGCTGGACGCAGCTGGTCGCCCCGGCAGACGGCATCATCACGCGCGTGAATGCCTCTGCCGGGCAGGTGGTCAGCGCCGGGCAGGCGGTATTTACCCTCGCCACCAGCGAGGCGCGCGACGTGGTGTTTGCGGTTGCCGACCCGCGCCAGCTGGCATCAAACGCAACGTTCACCGTTGCGCTGCTGGCGGATCCGTCGGTGAAGGCGAGCGGCAGCCTGCGCGATATTAGCCCGCAGGCCGATCCGCAGACGCGCACCTGGCAGGTGCGGCTGGCGCTGGCAAACTCGCCCGCGGCGATGGCGCTCGGTGCCAGCGCCACCATTGCGCTGCCGGAATCAGCATCCGCAGGCTTCGCGGTACCTGCATCGGCATTAAGCCGCCTTGGTCAACACCCGGCGCTGTTTGTGATTGATGAGAAAAACCGGGCGCAGCCGCGCGCGGTGACGCTGGGCGGCTACAGCGCCTCATCGGTGTTTATCCGTTCCGGCCTGCGTCCCGGTGACAGAGTCATTACTGCGGGCGTCAGCAAATTGCGCGCCGGTGAGCAGGTGATCGCCGGGGAGTTGCAGCCATGAAACCCTCGCGCTTTAACCTCTCGGCCTGGGCGCTGGAACATCAGCAGCTGGTCACCTTTTTTATGCTGCTGGTGATAGTGATGGGCGTGCTCTGCTATCAGCAGCTGCCGCGTAATGAAGATCCGGCGTTCACCATCAAAACGGCGGTCGTCACCGCTCAGTGGCCGGGTGCCAGCGTTGAAGAGACAACACAACTGGTCACCGATGTGCTGGAGAAGAAGTTACAGGAGGTTCCGCACCTTGATTTTATTGAGAGTGAAACCCGCGCTGGCAGCACGATTATCAACGTCAACCTGCGCGATGACACGCCGCCGAAAGCAGTGCCCGGCATCTGGTACCAGGTGCGGAAAAAGATGCAGGATAGCGCCGCCGATCTGCCGCAGGGCGCGCAGGGGCCGCAGGTCAATGATGAGTTTGATGACACCTTCGGCACCATCTATGGCTTTACCGCCGACGGCTACTCGCCGCGTGAGCTGCGCGATCGGCTGGAGACCATCCGCCGCAGCCTGATGTCGCTGAACGACATCGGCAAGATAAGCCTGATAGGCGATCAGCAGGAGCAGATAGTTATCGCCTTCTCCCCGCGTCAGCTGGCGGGAATGGGGCTGGATGTTGAGCAGATCAGCGCAGCGCTGAAGGCGCAAAACGCCATCGCGCCTGCCGGTACCATCCGCACCGGCGAAGATAACGTGGCGCTGCGCGTCAGCGGCGCGTTAAGCAGCGAAGCGAGCCTGCGGGCGGTGACGCTACATATCAACGATCGCTATATTCCGCTCACCGATATTGCCACCGTCACCCGCCAGGCCGCAGAGCCGCCCGCGCCGCAGTTTCGCGTCAACGGACAACCGGCGCTGGGGCTGGCGATCTCGATGGCTTCGACCGGGAATATGCTGCACTTTGGCAAGGCGCTGGATGCGCGCATGGCGCAGATCCAGGCCCAGCTGCCGCACGGCATTGAGATGGTGAAAGTGGCCGATCAGTCGCAGGTGGTAAGCGGGGCGGTGAGCGGTTTTGTCCGCGTGCTGGTAGAAGCGGTGGTGATTGTACTCGCTGTCTCCTTTGTCTCGCTGGGCCTGCGCGCGGGCCTGGTGGTGGCTGCCGCCATTCCGCTGGTGCTGGCGATGACCTTTGCCGGGATGATGCTCGCCGGGATCGGCCTGCAACGCATCTCCCTCGGTGCGCTGATTATCGCGCTCGGTCTGCTGGTGGATGACGCCATGATCACCGTTGAAACCATGGTCGCGCGCCTCGAAGCGGGGGAGTCGCGCAGGCAGGCCGCCACTTATGCCTTCAAAACCACCGCCTTTCCGATGCTTACCGGTACGCTGGTGATGATCGCCGGGTTTATTCCCGTCGGCTTCGCCGCCTCCAGCGCCGGGGAGTACTGCTACTCGCTATTTGCCGTGGTGCTCATCGCGCTGCTCTGCTCGTGGGTAGTGGCGATCCTCTTCTCCCCGCTCACCGGCACCTGGCTGCTGCCCGCGCGCATCGATAAGCACGGCGATCGCGTGGGCAGGCTGAAGCGCGGTTATCAGGCACTGCTACGCCTCGCGCTGCGCTGGCGGCTGACCACGCTGGCACTCGCGCTGCTGGCGCTGGGTTTGTCGCTGGTCGGCACCACCTATTTGCAGGGGGAGTTTTTCCCTGCCTCCGATCGCCCGGAGCTGCTGGTCACTCTTTCGCTGCCCGCTAACGCCTCGCAGACCGAGACGCAGAAACAGGTGGAGCGCCTGGAGCGGGCGCTGACCGGTAATGAGGATCTCGATCGCTACAGCAGCTACGTCGGCTCCGGCGCGGTGCGTTTTTATCTGCCGATGGATGTTTTGCAGGACAACGAAAACACCGCGCAACTGGTGGTGGTGGCAAAAGATCTCGCCGCCCGCGACCGGCTGCGTCAACAGCTGGAGACCCTGCTGGCAAACCACTTCAGTGCCATTACCTCACGCGTGTCGCCGCTGGAGCTGGGGCCGCCGGTGGGCTGGCCGGTGCGCTACCGCGTGAGCGGGCCGGATTACGCAAAAGTGCAGACGCTGGCGCATCAGCTGGCGGCGCAGATTGGCGGCTCGCCGCTGACGCGGGAAGTGAACCTGACCGCCGGGGAGCCGGAGCGGATGATCCGCTTACAGGTTAATCAGACCGCCGCGCGCGCGGCGGGCGTCTCCTCGGAAAGCATTGCCCAGATGCTTAATACCGTCTGGTCCGGCGCGACGCTGACCACGGTGCGGGATAACGACCGGCTGGTGGATGTGGTGCTGCGCGGCAACGATCGCGAGCGGCTCGATATTGGTACGCTCGCCACGTTGATGCTACCGACTTCTAACGGCACAAAAATTCCGCTCAGCGAAGTGGCGACGCCGGAGTGGGGGCTGGACGATCCGGTGATCTGGCGTCATCAGCGGCTGCCCTTTATCACCGTGCAGACAGATCTCGCGCCGGGCCTGCGCGCGGAAGCGGTATCGTCCGGTCTGCGCCCGACGGTGGATAAACTGCGCGCCCAGCTGCCTGCCGGGTATCGCATTGAGGAGGGCGGCACCGTTGCCGAGTCGGATAAGGGCAACGGCTCGGTCTATGCCGTGCTGCCGGTGACGCTGATTATTATGCTGCTGCTGTTGATGGTTCAGCTTCAGCGCTTCTCGCGCATGCTGCTGGCCGTCACCATGGCGCCGTTTGGCCTGCCGGGGATTGTGCTGGCGATGCTGCCGACCGGCACGCCAATGGGGTTTGTCGCGCTGCTGGGGGTGATTGCGCTGGCGGGGATGATCATCCGTAACGCGGTGATCCTGATTAGCGAAGTGGACAGCAATCTGCAACTTGGGATGCAACCTGATGAGGCGATTATCGCCGCGTCGGAGCACCGCGCGCGGCCAATTATGCTCACCGCCTGCGCGGCGATCCTCGGCATGATCCCCATCTCCCATCAGGTGTTCTGGGGGCCGATGGCTTACGCCATTATCGGCGGGCTGCTGGTGGCAACGCTGGTGACGCTGACGGTGTTACCCGCCGCCTTCAGCCTGGTGCTGCAACTGAGCGCCCGCTTAGCCCCTGCGCATCGGGCGGCAGATAAAGATTAAGGCCACCGCGCTACAGAGCGGGAAAATCGCCAGCTGCAACCAGGGGTAGATCGCTTCTACCGAGGGGGTTAACGCCCGGTCGAGCTGGCTGCCAAACAGCAGGTTGCCCGCCAGCACGGCAAAACCGCCCGCCGTCGCCAGCGCGCCATAGTGCGCGCCGAGCGTGGCGTCGTCGGCGAACCACGGCACCATATCTTTCGCCGCAGGCACCAGCAGCATCTGCCCGAGGGTTAATAACGAGACGAAGCTGATGGCGGGCAGCAGCCGCATCCAGCCCGCAGGCGGCGTGCTGGCGGCAAACAGCGCGACGCTGGCAAAACTTGCGGAGATGAGCAAAAAGCCGACCGGCAGCATGCGCGCGGCACCGATGCGGCGCGTTAAGCGGGCGAGGGGCAGTTGCAGGGTGATAATCAGCACCGAGGCCAGCATAAAGAGCGGCCCGAGATCTTTCTCGCTGCCGCCCGCGCGCTGGATCTCAACCGGCAGCGCCAGGTAGAGCTGGTTGTAGCTCAGTAACCAGGAGCTGTAGGCGATGATAAAGGCGACAAAGCGCGGCTGGCGAAAGGTGGTCCACCACGGCGTGACTGCCAGCGTCTGGCGTTTTGGCGGTGCGGGCGGCAGGCAGAAGAAGAGCACAATCAGCGCCACGACAAACACGCCCGCGCCGGCGAGTGCCACCTGGCGAAAGCCGAGGCCGGTCATCAGCGCGCCCGCTACCGGGCCGAGCACCGCGCCAAGCTCGCCGCAGACGGCAAAAAGCGCAAACCACTCGGCGCGGCTGCGCTTGCCCCGGCTCTCGCTCTGGGCACCGGCACGCGCCAGTAGCGCTTCAATTGAAGGAGAGAAGAGCGCGCCGCCGATCCCGGTCAGGCAGGCTCCGACAATAATCGGCCCCAGTGAGTGACCAAAGGCCAGCATCAGATAGCCCGCGACGCGGATAATGCACCCGCAGAGGATAATCACGCGCGCGCCGAAGCGGTCTGATAACGCACCGCCGATAAAGAACATCCCCTGCTGCGAGAAGGTGCGCAGCCCGAGCACCAGGCCGATCAGCCCGCCGGAGAGCAGTAAATCATCGCGCAGGAAGATCGCCAGGAAGGGCACCACGGCGTAGAAGCCGATATTAAAAACAAACTGGCTACCGAGTAAAACAGGCGGCCAGAGCTGTTTCGCTGGCCGCAGGTGGGGAAAAGACATGCGGGAATCCTGACGTCAGGCGATAAAGTGAATGTGGTTTTTACCATGACAGGGGGATGGCGTGATTTTCGCCTTCACGCGAAACACCTCCCACAGCAGATCTTCGGTAAGGATCGCCTGCGGCGTACCGCTCGCTACCACGGCGCCGTGTTGCATCACGATCAGGCTGTCGCAAAACATCAGCGCATGGTTGAGATCGTGAATGGCGACGATGCTGGTCACTGGTAACTCACTGATAAGCTTCATCAGCTGGAGCTGGTGGTGAATGTCGAGGTGGTTGGTCGGCTCGTCGAGCAGGATCTCTGACGGCATCTGCGCCAGCGCGCGGGCAATATGGACGCGCTGCCGCTCGCCGCCCGACAGCGTCAGCCAGCCCTGCTGGCTCTTCTCCAGCATGTCGACGCGTGCCAGCGCCGCGGAGATGGTCTCATCATCCTCCGTGCTCCAGCTGGAGAAGGGGGAGTGGTGCGGAATACGCCCCAGTTTCACCACGTCGCGCACGCGCATATTGGCATCGGTCATGCCGTGCTGTTCAACGAACGCTACCCGGCGGGCAAGCTGCTTTTTAGGCAGCCGGTGAAGGTTCTGCCCGTCGAGCAATACGCGTCCTTTATGCGGGCGGCGCAGGCCCGCCAGCACGCGCAGCAGGGAGGATTTTCCCGAGCCATTCGGCCCCAGCAGGCCCACCGTTTCGCCACGCGCAACCGTCAGTGAGACATCGTTGACGATCACTTTTTTACCCACCTTCCAGGTGATGTTTTCAGCGGCGATGCTCATTAGCGATTCCTTGAACGGTAAATAATAAAGGCGAAGAACGGCACGCCGACCAGCGCGGTGACAACGCCTACCGGCAGGCTCTGCGGGGCGATCAGCATGCGTGAGGCGATATCCGCCAGCACCATTAAAATCGCGCCCGCCAGCGCACAAGCCACCAGCAGCGTGCGGTGCAGCGGCCCAAAGAAGAAGCGCATCATATGCGGCACCACCAGCCCGACAAAACCGATGGAGCCAGCCATACTAACAATCGTGGCGGTGATGAGCGCCGTGGTGGTAAACAGCGCGAGACGCACCCACGGCACGGCGATGCCTAACGAGGCCGCCGCATCATCGCCGAAGGTGAAGGCATCCAGCGCCCGCGAGTAGTAGAGGCAGATCGCCAGACCAATCAGCACCACAATCAGTACCAACTGGAACTCCGGCCAGCGCACGCCGCTAAAGCTGCCCAGTAGCCAGAACATCACGTCACGCGCCTGCTGGGCGCTGGCGGAGGTGCTGATGGTATAGGCCGTAACGGCGTTGAAGAGCTGCGAAGCGGCGACCCCGGCTAAGATGGTGCGCTCGTTGCCGCCGCGCGCGCCGTTGGTCAGAAATGCCACGAAGGCAAAGGCGGCGAAGGCACCGGCAAAGGCACCCGCCGAGAGCGACACGGCACCTGCGCCGAGCCCCAGCACCACCACGGAGACCGCACCGGTCGATGCGCCCGCCGAGACGCCGAGCACATACGGCTCGGCCAGGGCGTTTTTTAGCAGGCTTTGCAGCACCGCGCCGCAAATCGCCAGCCCTGCGCCACAACAGGCGGCGACCAGCGAGCGGCTAAGGCGGAAATCCCAGATCACGCTCTCATAGATGCGATTTAGCGGCTCGGCGGTGAGCCCAAGTTTATTGCCAATCGCATAAAAAACGCTGGGTAACGGGATCGCCAGCTCGCCGACGCTGGCTCCGACCGCAATCACCACCACCAGCAGCACAATCGCCAACAGCGCGGCACTACTTAACAACCACCTCTGCCGCGTCGGGTGCAACGCTGCCATCAATTAAGCTCCATCTTTCTCAGCTGTTCGGCAACCTGCTCTGCGCCGTAGATGGTGCGAATGGTGGGGTTCATCGCCTGGCCATCCATCACCACGATATGGCCTTTTTTCACCGCCTCAAGCTGGCTGACGGCAGGATCGCTCTTCAGGAACTTGATTTTTTCCTGCGCGTTATCGAGCGCCCAGCGGTTGCGGTCGAGGCTGGAGACGACGATCACATCCGGGTTGGCGGCAATGATGCTCTCCCAGCCAACGGTCGGCCACTCGGTTTCGGTGGTAATCGCGTTATGGCCGCCCAGCACATTGGCGATAAAGCCGGAGGCGCTATTTTTGCCGCCGACGTAGGCGTCAGCAGAAGGGGATGAACTGGAGAACCAGAAGACAAACGAGAGATCTTTTTTGTTTTTACCAAACTCTTTACGCAGATCGGCTTCGCGCTTTTTAAAGTCAGCAACCAGCGCCTGGCCGCGATCTTCAACATTAAAGATCTTCGCCAAATCCTCGATCTCCTGGTAGAGATAGGTCATGTCCCACAGCTTCTGGCGGCTGCCGTACATATCGCCGGTGCCCTTTTTGGTGGCGCACATGCCGGGTGATATATAGCTGTTAACGCCGACGGTGGCGAGATCTTCGCGCTTCGCCACTTTGCTCTCTGGCCCCAGCAGCAGCGGTGATTGCGCGGCAACGAAATCCGGGGTTTGCGCCAGCACCGACTCCAGCGTTGGGATCTCTACCGTCAGGGTTTTGATCTTCGCATTTTTGTCCGCCAGCTGCGGCAGGACTTTGGTCGGCCAGAAGGCGGTGGCGGCGATTTTATCCTCTAAGCCAAGCAGCAGCAGGATCTCGGCGGTATTTTGCCCTAACGCGACCACGTGCTCAGGGGCTTTGGTGAAGGTCTCTTTGTAGCCGCAGTTTTCAAGGGTGAGGGGATATGTGGTGGCATAAGCCGAACTTAATGAGGCAAGCGCCAGCCCCAGCGCACAGAGAACCTTCTTCATTCAACACTATCCTTCATTAACATTATGGTGATTTATGGGATCATCGAAATAGTTTCGCAATGATAATGAATCCTATTACGAATGCGAGATCTTCTTTGCGCGAGGGGCTCAAATTTGTTTTATGAATAGATTTTTGAGGATTCATATTTAGTGTAAATATGATTATTTAATTTAAATTTCGCTCCCTTTTGGTCGATAACTCTTTTAAGGCAATTCGCATTTTATGCGGTGCCACATCGTTTTGTCGCTCTTTCACCCAAGGGATCACTATGTCAGTCAGGCGTTTTTCATTGCTCGTTTTTGGTCTGTTACTCTCTATCTTCCTTATCAGCTCCGCGTCTAACCTCTGGTCGCTTACCCGCAGTAACGACTCGCTGGATAACGTAAACAAAGAGATCCGCGTGGTGCTGTCGGTCATCGATCCGATTAACCATAGCCGTACCCTGCGCGTACGCCTGATGGAGGCGATGATTAACGCCTCGCTGGGCGATAGCCAGAAAGCCCAGGCCTCCCTTGAGAGCGCCAATGAGGTGATGCAAAAAGCCTCGTCGGCGTTCAATAACTATCTCGCCGCGCCGCGCGTTGCCGGTGAAGATGCGCTTGCTACGCCGTATCGCCGTGCCTGGCAGAACTATGTTGATAACGGCTTACGTCCGCTGATGGATGCCGCGAAAAACAACGACACCGCGCGCTTTAACCAGCTGGTCAGCACTACCATTCCTCAGCTGGATCGTCAGTTCGAGATCACCCTTGATAACCTGCTGGCGTTCCGTGAAAAGTATGCCCAGCAGCTGAACAATGAGGCGCAGAGCCGCTTCGTTAACGGCATAGTGACCCTCGGCGTCTTTGCGCTGCTGTTTACGTTGATTATTGTGGGGATCTTTATCCTGCTGCGTCGTCGTGTGCTGTCCCCGCTGGATGCCGCGCGTCTGCACTGCCAGAAAATGGCGGCGGGTGAGCTGAATTTGCCGGTGGTTTCCAACTCCAAAGATGAGATCGGTGGCATGATGAGCGCGCTGGAGCAGATGCGTCTCTCGTTAGTGCAGATCATCTCGCAGGTGCGTAACTCCAGCCAGAGCGTGGCTTACGCCGCAGAAGAGATCGCTGCGGGTAACACCGATCTGTCGGCGCGTACCGAAGAGCAGGCCGCCTCGCTGGGGCAGACCGCTGCCAGCATGGAAGAGCTGACCTCAACCGTGAAACACACCTCTGAAAACACTCAGCAGGCCAACAGCCTGGCGGGGAATATGCGCAGCGCGGCGCAAGAGGGGAATGCGATTGTTGAAGAAGCCGTGGTGTCGATGAAGGAGATCGAAACCAGCTCCGGCAAGATTGGCACCATTATCGGCATCATTGAAGATATTGCTTTCCAGACCAATATCCTGGCGCTTAACGCCGCCGTCGAAGCAGCGCGCGCAGGCGAGCAGGGGCGTGGTTTTGCGGTGGTGGCAACCGAAGTGCGTAACCTCGCGCAGCGCTCCTCCGTGGCGGCGAAAGAGATCAAAGAGCTTATTGAACTCTCTGGTCGTCAGGTGCTGGTGGGCAGCGATCGCGTCACCAGCGCGGGCGAGAGCATGCAGCGCATCATCAACTCGGTGAAGCAGGTTTCCGAACTGATGTCGGAAATCGCACTCTCCACCGGTGAGCAGAGCCGCGGGATCGATCAGATCAACCTCGCGGTCGCGCAGATGGACACTGTTACCCAGCAGAACGCCGCGCTGGTTGAAGAAGCCTCTGCGGCAGCCTACTCGTTAAAAGAGCAGTCTCAGCTGCTGGAAGAGGCGGTAGCGGTGTTTAAGCTCAGTTAATCGTTTTATATTGCTGACATTAAACGGGGCATACTAAATGCCTCGTTTTTTTGGTAGCGCAACTTAACCCATTGTCGGCATGCTTTCTATTTCTCATTTTTATTGACGTAATCCTCAATTTTGGTAGACGGGGCGCATTGTTCATGTACGCGCAGTCACATTTTGCTAATGTCTTTTTTTTAGTCATATATAGGGAAAGGATGAAATGGCAAAACCTACTTTTTCAGCAGCATGGGCCGCAGCAATGCGGATTTACGATCCCGCAGACTCAGGCTCTAAAGTTGCTCAGGTTATTGGTGGCAAAGTTGCAATGAATATTGCGCCGCGTGGAGCCTGGGTAAACACATGTGCTGTGCGTATAAGCTACATCCTCAATCAAACGGGAACTACGATACCGTTTATTGCCAACAAAACAGTCTCGGGCGCAGATGGCCGCTGGTATTTTCATTATGTGGCCGATGTTATCCATTTTTTGCGTCAGAATTGGGGAAAACCCGATATCATCACTCGTTATCCTCCTGCTGGAGGGGGGGATCTGGCCGGCAAGAAAGGATTAATTTTATTTGAAATATCAGGTTGGGGTGATGCAACTGGGCATGCAACATTGTGGAATGGTCTTCAATGCTATGATCATTGTTATTTCAATGAACCGGGCGTCAACTACAAGACAGAACATGCTAACTTTTGGGCCTTATCATGAAAGGATCATCTACTGTTTTATTTGCCATTTTATTCTTTAGCGCTGCTGTGACAGCAGCCCAGCAACCTGACGCCGCAAGCCGCACCTATGCACAGAATTACAAAGATGCCGCACTGGCGCTCTGTGTAGCGAAAGCGTACGCCAGTGAACCCGCTGCCGGTAAAGACGCATCAGCCAGCGCTGGCGGTTTTGATAACTGGAGCGAGTATGATGCCGAAAAGGGCGCCGGAAAGATGGGCGAACTGGCCGACCGATATCTTGCAGGAGAGTATCACTCCCATCAGGGCAGCGATATAAAACTCAATCTGATGAAATGCATCGACATGTATCACAGCGCAGAGCTTGCAAAACAGGTCAAAGATTTTGTGCCGCATCCCGAGCGCAGTTGGGCGCAGGATCATGCTTCAGCAAAGCGCGGGAAATAAGATTCCGGCAATTAACGAGGGGTAATTTAATTACCCCTCTAACGCGTCCTTATAAAAAATAATCTGAATTTTAGTTTTCTGCTTATTCCCTCTGCGCAGCGGTGACGAGATTTATTGATAATCCTGCGCTGTTATTTGTGAAAGGGAATAAATGATGACTACAGGACGTAGAGAGGGAACATTGCGTCTGATGACGCTCGGTGAAATTGCCATGGCACGTCAATTTTACGGTGATGCGATTGTGTATAGCCGCGTCTGGATCCACTGCGACAGCTACTTTCCGTTCGGGCTGCAGCATCCGGACTATGTGATGGCGCCGAATGGGGAGATTTGGTACAGAAAAGAGCTGTATCATGATGACTTTTCTCATTCAACTGTGAATATGACGAGCAAACACACCTTTATGCATGAAATGGGTCATGTCTGGCAGCATCAGCATGGTCAATGGGTTCGAACGCGAGGACTATTCAGCTGGGCTGCAGATTACTTTTATCAGCTTGATAATAAGAAAATTATGGATTACTCCCTTGAGCAGCAAGCCTCTATCCTGGCCGACTACTGGGTGTTACTTATTTATGGTATAAATACGTGGCTTACATTACAGGGCGAAAATAAACCCGGAAAATATCGAGGTAAAGATGCA
The DNA here is from genome assembly GCF_014490785.1 of Kosakonia sp. SMBL-WEM22. Lineage (NCBI taxonomy): Bacteria > Pseudomonadati > Pseudomonadota > Gammaproteobacteria > Enterobacterales > Enterobacteriaceae > Kosakonia > Kosakonia sp. SMBL-WEM22. The sequence goes on from NZ_CP051488.1 coordinate 688,055, forward strand.
TTATGCGACATACCATCCCTTTATCGTCGAATTGTGACAGGAAGAAGATAATCCCTATGTCAAAGCTTTCATGTGTGGTAATGCTTTTTTTATTAACTGGTTGTATTGGTTTCTACGATAAGGCAGTAGGAAGCACCGAAACTGCAGTTAACATCCAGAATAACAGAGTTTGTGCCGTATCTCTTATGAAACCCGGTGAGAAAATGATCGCGGTGGAAATCTATAGCCGTGACGGCGAAAAGAAAATTGAGACGTTTCCGGCAAAACCGCTGTATGTCCCTCTCGGGGAGTGTTTACCGTTATTCGGCACAGCCTTTAAAACGGGGGATGCCTATTATTTTTATTGGCATATCCTTCCCGTTAAAGGCGATCTTCAACTCATCTCCGCTAAATTTACACTGACAATTGATCCTGATGGGCGGCTTTTATCGCTCAACAGCGCCACGCCTGATCAGAGCCAGTGATATTTCTGGCTGTAACGAAAGTTACGGAAGATGATTCACGAGTTAAATTTCTTCATGTGATGGAAGTTTTTTCCTGCTGCGAAGTAAATTAATGAAAAAAATAATTATCTTGACGCTTTTTTTGCTTACCGGTTGTCCTGCGGCTGGCGACAGATTTACACCACGCACCGCCACGACGGTCGTTTTAAAAGATAATAGCGTTTGCGCATTATCCATAATGAAACCGGATGAAAAATTGACGACAGTAGAGATCTACAGCAGTAAAGATAAACCTCTTTTAATACGATCCTACGATAACCCCCTCTCTGTTCCGCACGGTCACTGTTTACCGCTATTTGGTGCCACCTTTGAATATGGCAACGAATATAGTGTGGCCTGGGATATTCATACCGCAGATGGGATGTATATGATCATTGCAGAATTCATGCTTTCGAACGGCTGAAACTAATATCGCATTTTTTATTAGAGAGTAGGAGTATGAGGAAAAGTTTGCTAATAGTAGCAGTATGTACCCTATCTGGCTGCATCGGTTTTCTTGACAAAATGACACGAGAAGTGCCGACAAATCTATTTTTGATGAATCATGAGGTTTGCGCAGTCTCGATCATGAAACCCGGCGAAAAGATGGTTTCGGCTGAGATTTTCAGTACTGATGAAGGAAAGCGTTTTGAACTCTTCCCGGATACGCCGCGTTATATTGCTGCGGGTGATTGCCTGCCCATGTTTAGCACTGCATTCAGGGCAGGGGAAAAATATGCCTACTACTGGAACGTTGTACCTGTCAAAGGTGATGCCTACCTCATCACCGCTCAATTTACCCTCTCCACCGATAGCGCAGAGCATCTTTCAGTGAGCGATACCTCAATCCGCTGACTAGCCTTCAAGATATTTATCCACCAGATTCGCGGTATAGGTGCTGAGCATGAGAATATCCCAGCACCGCATGGCAAAGGTTTCATCATCAGAAATAGTTTCGCTGACAAGGTCATTGAGTTCATTCTCTGTCACGCTTAGCCCGGTTTTGTACTCAGGGTAATCTTTGAGGAACTGCCCAACCGTTGTGTCGCCGTTCGCCAGTTTTGCAACATCCTCAAGCGTATTGTCAAAAAGATCGGCGCTACGACGCACTCTTTGGGCTTTTATTTGTTGTCGTAGCCGCAGGAGTTTTGTCCAAAAATTATGATTACGGCTCTGTTGTTTGATTAATTTCTCGACTTCGAATGTCGGTAAATCAGCCGGAACATACGTTCTGGCTCGATTGAGTCTATTTCTTGTGTCGCGCATCCTCTCACTGAAATAGGACGGGTAAGCCGTTACTTTTTTATTTAAGATATGTGCAAGGACTTTTCCTGTCGGTAATCTTCCAAAAGCGCTAAAACAAGACTTGAGTTCGATGTGCTTTATTTTTGACCAGTCCACATTCGATATTTTACGTAGTCCCAGCCCACGAATAACCTCAGCGAGTTCATAGGCATCCATGTAATTAACATTGGATGGAATACCATGGGCATTAATAATTAATTTATTGCCGCTAACGCTGAAACTAGCATCCTGTCCAAGGAGTGATTTTACACGAATATTTGTGAGTGAAATCTTACCGGCATAGACTTTGCGATTTTTAAATATCTCATCGGAGAACTGCTCTGCTTTAACGATAGCCTTATCTGCTGGTAGGCTGGCATCTAAATGCTTTGGATTGACCATAAAATATTCACCATCCCCCAGGCTGTACATTATGTGTCTCGTCGAAGAGGCATCGGATGATTTATCAAAAATGACTAACTCTCCCTTCGGTAATGTCATCAGTTTTTGTTTATTAATGGCGGTAGCGCTCGTTAACAAACTGGTAATGGGTTGGTGCGCAACGCCAGTACCCGTAGTTGACAATAACGGAGCTAACGCGAGATTTAATGCGTTAGCCTGCTCATTTGCTAATTCCCCCGACATACTGAGTAATCGTGTGGTTGTGGCTGAGATATCCGTTTTATCTGAGGCCGAAAAAGAGGCACTTTCAGCTAACGATTTGAGCGAAGGGTGCTCAAGCTGCAGGCCTTTCGGCCTGCCCGCGATAACCTGCAATTCCGGCAGCTGCTCACTCCCCCTGCGTTTGAATGTACCGTTCTGAAACTCGCCCAGTTGCTCAGCGGTTAATATTTGTTTGCCATCACCGAGGCTGCTGTTAAGCACGCTATTTTTCACGCCGGCGAAGCGGCCATTACCCAGGCTTACCATGACATGGATCGGGCGCGGTCCTTTGGCCGGTAAATTAGGATCAACTTCCATAAACATCAATATTTCCCCCTGCTTTACACTAAGCAGATTCTCATGGCTGTTGATTATGGTACTACTTGCAAAGAGATCATTAACGTTGCCTGGGGTGGAGGCGCTGGCTCGCTGGTATTTTGTTGCCTGACGTATGCCTGTACGTAGCGTTATGGCCGGGCCTTTACTTATTAGCTCGGCATTCTCGAGGAGGTTGACCGCATACTCCCAACTGACGTCGGACGTTTGCCCTGTTAACCTGCTACGTCTTGCCGCCTCGCGTACTGGGTTGGCCTGCTCAATGGTGTCGAAAGCCATTTTTTTGTTGGCAGCGGCGGGAAGATCCTCGACTATTTTTTTAGGAAAATACCAGTTGGGGCGCTTGAGGACGAATGCATTGGGCAACTGGCTATTGGGTCCCCGCACGAGATAGGGACTAAACGATCCGTAATCTATTTTTACCTTGCGCAATTGCGTCAGTGGATAGTCAGCGTATTTTATTAGCTTTCTTTCGGAAGTAATGTTGGCATATTTTTGCGCCCATTTCTCCTCAGGCATGATAATCGGACCACTTAACTCTTCATATTGTCCATGAAACTGCCCGGCAGTAATGTCAAAAGCGTAATCTGTACCATTCTTGGTGCCGATAACAAGATAATGGTTCATAGCTCCCGTATCCATGCCGTTAACAAAAAAGGCCATACCCCGAAATCGAATGTTCTCAAAGCCCTTTCTTTTCAGGAAATTAGCCATGGCCGGAAGGACAAGTTCACATTTTTCAGATGGGGATAATATTGCGCCACTTAATCCGCCGGTTTTCTTTATTTCCTCAAGGTAGGCCACTGCATCAACATCTGGAGTGCTGATAAGATTTTCAGTTACCTTTCCCTCTTTTAATCCTTCCCTCATCGGTTGCTCACCCATGGTAACTTCGGGATATTTTATTGCTCCGCCATGTAACCCGCCATAGTTTCTATTTATTACCCAATTGCCATCTTCAAAGATAACCGGTTCACCATAGCTAAAACGCCCTGGGTTTTTGGGGTCAACAGTACGCCATGTATGCGCATAATCATCCCAGCGTATTTGATAGAGGTTGTCTTGAGATTTTATAAAATACTTCTTGTCCATATTACTATCAGCGGTTGATGTATAAACATCAACACCACGTACATTCGTCTTTGATAAATCATCAAGTGAAACATTGGTGGTGATATATTTATCTGGAATGCTCCTGCTCTTCAATGCTACTGGTAAATCATTGTTAATTATACTGCTAAAGGCTGCGGTGAATTTACTCCCTGGAAAAGAGATTTTCGCTAAGTCCTGTAAATTAACAGGGGAAACAAGATCTATCAGAGCGTTGGCGCTTATTTTTGCGAGTCCCGATGCATTGATGAGCCCTTGTTTGCCCATTTGTCTAATTATATACTTTTGTAGCCCTTTTCCGACTAAACCAATTTTCCTTCCTTCACCAATGATCTTACCAATCCCTTTTGCATTTTTAAGTAGTGCCGCAGTTTTAGTGCCAGCCTGAGATGCAACAAAGCATACGCCCACAACATCGAGCATAATTGATGTGGCATCGACTTTGTGCTCGGGGTCGTTTATTACGCCACGTATTTCTGCATAAAAGGGAATAACTATATCAGCTATTTTCTGGAATAATGTAGATTTGTACAACGCTGTCTTGCGATTGGTCGCGGAGCGTTTCAAAATATCATGGAAAGCTTTATGTAGGGTTTCTAATAGCGTTTCTTGCGGTTGCGCATTGTTAACTGAAAAATCATAGGTTAACCCATAATATGCACTACTTTCAAAAGGAAGGTCATAAGTAATGTCATCGCTACCTTTGTATAAGGTGTTTTTAATTAAATCTTCAAACTCTTTTTTCTTTCTGGCTTCAATATTGCTATATCTGCTAGTTTTTTTGTTTTTATTGTTAGGGTCAAGGTTTTCAAGAAAAAAAGATTCGAGGAAGACTGACTCAATGCCATGATAGTGCATTTTTTCCGGATTAAGGGTGGCGATTGCTTTTAACCAGATATTTGCCATCATTTCTTCATGCGAAAATATCCGGCTAAAAAGAGAGCCAGGGAAAAGAGAGAAGAAAACCCAGCGACCATCTTCCAGTTCAATGAATAACATTCCTCCGTCGTGTTTATCATAAACATCAGTTGATTGAAGTACGTTAAAGTAGAAACGTCTTTTGACGTTAGAGGTGATTTCATCCAGAGAGAGATCGGATGACAGGAGGAGGTTTTTGGTATTTTCACTAGCCTCATAATCACTGTATTTTTCTTTGTAGGTAACGAATTGCTGATAATACTCGCTGTCAGAATTAAAGTATTCGCTACCTAACATGTGTGCCAATGGTGTATACCCTTCTGGCATATTCTTGTTTTTCTTAAGAGGATTCAATGAATAGGCGTCGGAATAATAGATGTTAATGACTTCATCTATATCCGTTGACTTTAGCGCTTGATAGTTACCATTGTTTTTTAATAGCCAGTAGAGTAATGGGGGCAGTAGCTGATTCGATTCCGAGTTCTCATCGTCTGGAGAGCTTTCTTGATAAATTCTCTCTGCCTCTTTATTGCTCCATTCAATATCCTGATAATTATTTTTCAATGACGGAAAGCGAATTGATGACTGCTCTATTTGGTCTATTAATTCCTGGCTCAAAGTATGGCGTTCAATAAGTTGCGCTATCATGGTTTGAGAAATACTCAATGTTTTTAATTTATCGAGCTCAAGTTGCGTATAGGCTTCTGTGGCGGAATTTCGTATGGCAATTTTCTGTAAAGTTAAATCAATCAATAACTCTTCGGCTATGCTTGCATTATCATCAACTCCCGCGGTTTTTTTCTTAGTGGCCAGGTTTTTTTTCACGTAGTCGATACTGAAGTTTATCAGACGATAATTTTTATTATATTCGTCTATGACTTTCTGGTATTCGGCTTTACGGTCGAGGATTTGTTTCCTTAACACATTGAGTTGTTTGATTTTGGTTTGATGCGTATTTATTGTTAACTTAAGGGAGTCGATATTTTCCTGGGCTATTGGTTTATCAATTGACAGCGGCCTCTCTAAAAGGAAATCAAGCCAGTAAGATATATCCTTCATGCGGGCAGAGATAGCGTTGTATTGTTCATCGATCTGCCGATCAATGGCCGCGGTGCTGAGTTGAGCAATCTTTTTACTGGCTTCATCTGCCGCAATTTTAGCTTGTCGCGCGGTATATAAATAAGAACTCTCTTCGGACTCGTTGGAAAACTCTTCACGATATAAATCGAGAAGGCTTTGATTCCAATTTCGATCTTCTTTTTCAATATCCTTATCTGGATTATAATAAGCAATAGATTTTTGCAGTTCTGATACTTTATTACTTAATGAAATTATATTAATGAGAGCCTCGCTGGTTGGTGTTTCATACAGTCTATAAAACCCCTGCTCAAATATTTTCTGTAAGTCTTTTAGTAAATTATCCAGCGAAGTGAAGTGACCCCTCCACAATATTGACTCTACTTCCGCTTGCGTTTCATTATCAAGCGTAGCATCCTGAATGTTTTTTAGAAGACCATCAATATCGAATGAATCTGATATTAATTCTTCATCAAAATACTGCCATTGATTGTTCTCCCTAAGCAGAATAAAAAATTTACGAACGCCATTGACGGTGATCGTTACCCCACCTACATTTGGTTTTATCCAGCTGAAGTGCCAGTAACGATTTTGCAGATAGATATAATGTTGGCCTGTTCTATCTTGATAGACTACCCCCTCTAAGCCTGGTCCTGAACCAAAAGGGCGCACAGATGAATCAAGATCCCATTTTTTCATTTCGCCAATTAAATCTGCCGATAAGGTATTAGACGTTATATTGTTTTCTTTATCATACTCATCATCCTTTGTTTGCAAGGGAACCCATGTGCCAAGAGCGGCACTATAATTTATGTTTAGGTATTCACGCGTTCCCCCTTCGTGTATTTTCCACGTTTCCAGATTTTCAGCTCCACGAAGAAGAATAGGTGTGATATGCCAATAATAACCGTTTATTTGTATATAATGTTGTCCGGTGAAGTTATCAAAAAATAACCCATTGTCTAATTTTTGTAATTGCTCAGATGTGATTGTTGCTGCGTTTTTAGTACTAAAAAAAGCGCTGATATACTCTTCAATGCTAAAATTACCTACATTTTTTAGCGGCATTGGGCTTGTGTTGAATGTCGGAACTGGCCGCCATTGTTGGTTGGTTTTTTTAATGTTGATTATTTTTTGCTGCTGCGGGTCATTATTATTTATCACGATAGCTGCTGTTGAATTTCCAGTTATAACTATTGGCCAGTAAAACCCATTAAGATAAATATAGGTTTCATGACTTTCGCTATGCGTATAAATTTGCGCCTCTTTACCAGCGGCCATATTATCATAATAAAAGGCACCGTCGGCTGACCAGCTTTTTACTTGATCATAAAGTTCAGGTGAGGCTGTGCTGCCAGATGATTCTACTGATGAGACGCCCCTTTGACCGGCATCTTTGTTTGAATCTATAGTGGCTTCGCCTCCTTCAGTTACCAATTTTTCTGGCTTAATGGGAAGAGCGGGGTAAACTTTTTCATTTTCGCTTTCCGTTGCTGCCCAAATATTGTTGTTAAGATTAACTTCGATTTTTATTTCACTATCTTTGGCGTAAGGATTTATAGTAATGACAGCTTTTTGGTTTTTCTTAAAATGAATTGGCCAGTATTTCTTATTTATATAAATATAAAAGTTACCGCCCGAACTATAAACTTCCCCTTCTTGCCCATTTTTGAAAGTGGAAGTTAAGAATCCTCCTCCGCTTGCGAGTTTCTTAACAAGATCTTTTAAATTGCCGGAGATCTGAGAAGAGAGGATTTTATTATCAGCCTCATCAGGTATGGAATTCAGCGCTATGCCTGTTCGGGAGGCGTCGCTGAGCGGTGAAAATCTTTTTACCCGGTTGCTGTGGGATAATAGCGGCACTTTTTTCCTATTTTTTGTGATCTGATTGGCGGTGGCAGTCGCAGTCGTTTCTCCTTCTGCGGCGGTTGTTTCTATCGCCTTCTCATCACTGGCATCTGTATCTTCGGTGACGGCCTCGTCAACTGTTTCGGCACCTAATTCAGTTTCAGTGTCATCTGCTAATTCATCAGACTCTGAAACATCCCCTTCTTCCTGTAGATCCATCAGGCTGAGCTGCTGCATCAGGCGGTGAATTGTCTCGCGTCGCGCATGAGCTGCCTGCTCCAGGGCTTTTTGCATCGCGCGTTCCGCGCTGGCACGCACCACGGCGTTAACCCCGGCGTAACCGCCATACGCGAGCCCGTACCACAGTGCTTCCTGCGGCAGGTCGACAACCACTTTTTTAGCCAGCGCTTTGGCGTAGGTTTTTTGGCCTTTAATCATCTGGCTACCGACAAGGGTGGCAGCCACGCCATAGCCCCCGGCCGGGGATAATGAGAGCGTCAGCCGGAAGGCCAGCTTCGACATCTCCTGATGAAACAGCCGGTTTCTGGCCCGCTCATTCGGCGGCCCTTCACCGAGCCGCACCCGGTTCATCGCCCGGAAATTTCTGTTCAGCGTCCAGCCGGTTTTCGCGCCGCGCAGGGCGATGCGCACGGGAAGGGAAACCGGCCCGGTCAGCAGTTTAAAGCCGCCTGACATTGCCGCTGACAGCGCACCGGTGAGGATTTTTTTCTCCGCCCAGTGCTGTACATCTGCGGAAACAGTGCGTGTTCCCGCCAGGATTTCCTCTGCCGTCGGCGGGTAGACTGTCGTTCCTTCAGCGGCATGTTTTAACGCCATCAAAATTTGTTTGAGCAGGCTTTCTGCCTGCGGATCGCTGCGGTCTGCAAAGTGGTGGCGGTGCCTGCTGAGCAGCTCAATGAGCAGTTCATCAAAGCGCGCCTCCGCCCCGGCGCGCTCAGGAGCGGGTAGATCGGTCACGTACTCCTCTTTCAGCTTTTGTGCCCACTCCGCAATACCGCGGGCCAGCATGCCGCTGCGGGAGAAGTTATCCGGCGCCTGGCCGGTGAGGTGCATGGCCCGGGTTTTGACCTGCGTCTTGAGTGTTTTCAGCGTCATCAGCCATGCGCCGATCTTCTCCTGTAGCGCTTCCCCGCCTGCATGCCCGTGACCGCTCAGCCGCACGGCGGAAGCGTTAAGCTGACGAGCGATATCAGCCAGCTGTTCTGTGACTGTTATTACCGTTTCATCCATGCCGGCAATCGCCTCTGCGCTGCCCGGCTGCGGATGAGCCCGCAGCGTGTCACTCAGCAAAAAATAGAATTCGTTAAACCGGGCCGGCTCCGCGAGCCGGGTAAGGGGGGAGAGCAGGGCCTCTATCTGACCGGCGGTGTGGTTCGCAGCCTGTTTCCAGCGCGCGTTTTCCTCATCCAGCCGCTGCGAGACCAGTTCATCCAGTAAAGGTGATTCATGGGGATCGGGGATTTCCCGACTGAGATGTTGCTGCTGCTGTACCGCTTCCTGACGCACCCAGGCATACCCGGGCAGGAGTTTGAGCCGCCGCTCTGCCTGCTGAATCTCGTCAAGCAGCAGCAGGGCGGTGTTGTGGATGGCCTGGCGGGTTCCCTCGCTGACGGACGGCGTCCGCTGCAGGCTGTGCTTTGCCCTGGAGGCTGCGCGGCTGACCTGGCCGGCGGAGGATTTCGCCAGCCAGGCGGAGGCTGCCCCGACAGCCCGCCCCTTTTTACGCCCCTTGTCCCAGACAACCTTTTTTATCCTGCCCGTTAAGCCGGAGTCATCTTTCTGCTCAGGCTGGGGGTCAGCAGGCGCCGGTTCCGTCCGCTGTTTCTCCTGTAAAAGGCGCCCGGCAACCGCACCCAGTGCATCAGCCAGCGGCACCATGCTGCCGGCGAGCCTGGCGCGCGCCGAACTGCCCCGGCGGGCAGTTGCATGCACGGCGGCAATCAGCGGATTCCCGGCAATGGCGCTCCCGGTGGGAGCATCATCAACAGCCTTCAGATAGCGGGCATAGCGCTGATAGCCCTGGCTCCAGTGCATAAGCTGCTCCGGATGTATCTGCCCGGTGCCGGACTCAGCAAGCAGCATATCCAGTGCGGCGGTTCGTGCTTCCCGGGCGCCTTCAAGCAGCGTCTGCGCCCGGGCCAGCAGATGACCTGCTAACCGCTGGCGGGTAATACGGCTTTCGGCGGCCAGCGAGGCTTTTAACAGGCTGAATTTTTTAAACTCCGCGTTAAGCGCGTTGCTCTGCGCGAAGAGTAAACTGTCGAGTTTCTGCCGGTTGCGCCCTGCGCCCGGTTTCTCCTGCGGGAAAAGCCGCTCAGCCGCCCGGTTAACCAGCTGCTCACGCTGTTCGCGCGCCGTCTGCTCAATCTCCTCTTCCCAGTTCAGCGTGCTCACTTTGCGGATGGCGCTGATATCGTCCAGCGCGGCGCTCAGGTGGCGAATAACGGCATTGACCACGGGCAGTGTCTGAAGCAGATCCGGGGGGAGCGCGGCCTCAGATCGGATGGTGGAATCAAGGGTATCGATAAAACGCCGCGCGGGTTTTAGCAGCGCTTCGGGAATATTTTGTGACTCTTTTTGCAGAGTCTCCTCGATTTTATGCAGCGCGTTTTTATCCGGCGTGACAGCGTTATACCCCTTCTTATGATATTCGATGAGTTCGGCCATTCTTTTATCCAGTGCGGCCTGAATAAAACCCCGCAGGTCTTCTTTATTTTTATGCGGCTGCTTGCCATCTTTATTTAAGCGAGCTATCTGAGGCTTACTATTTTCAGGCAGGGCATCAATAAATATTTCATAAATATCATTAGCCGTTTCAACATAACTATTATCTGGTGATGCAGCAGCATAGCCCTCCGGCAGTTCCATACTGAGCTCGTCAGCCAGTTCACTTGTTGTGTCGGGCAGGCTTTTAGGAAGAATATCGTAGTCGGACATAATATACCCTTGATAATCAACTATCTAAGCGGAAGGCCGAAAGTAATGACGACAATGAGACCATGCTGTAACAGGGATTAACTGCGGGGGCAGTTTTTAATAAGTAGCAAAGGGAAGGGGGCCAACAAGGTAAATAGCCGCTTTTCAGATGTTTCATGCTACTAATACCGCCCCGGTCATACCGGGTTGATTACGCCAGAGTCGCTGGAAATATAACTGCGTCCCCGCACGTAATAAGAGGCGCCATAAGTGCTGATGACTTGAGCAGGGGGTAAATTGGTAACGAGTCAGCCTTCAAGATATTTATCGACCTGGGCCGCGGTATAGGTACTAAGCATCAGAATGTCCCAGCAGCGCATGGCAAAGGTTTCATCATCAGAAATAGTTTCGCTGATAAGGTCATTGAGTTCATTCTCTGTCACGCTTAGCCCGGTTTTATACTCAGGGTAATCTTTGAGGAACTGCCCAACCGTTGTGTCACCGTTCGCCAGTTTTGCAATATCCTCAAGCGTATTGTCAAAAAGATCGGCGCTACGACGCACCCGTTTCTCGACCTCTTTCCGCGGGAGTCGCAGCAGCTTTACCCACAAGTTGTGATTGCGGCTTTGCTGTTTTATTAGCTTCTCCACTTCAACGGTTGATAAGTCACTGGGCAGCCAGGTCCTGGCTCGGGTAAAAATGCTCCTGGTATTACGCATCCTCTCGCTGAAGTAAAAGGGGTAAGCCGTTACTTTTTTGTTCAGAATATTCGCCAGCACTTTTCCGGTAGGTAATGTGCCAAATGCGCCGAAGCAGGATTTGAGCTCGATATCTTTAATTTTTGACCAATCCACTTTAGTAGCTTCACGTAGCCCCAGACCACGAATAACCTCTGCAAGTTCAGAGGCATCCATTCCATTTACATTTGATGCAGCGCCATGCGCAGTAATCACTAATTTATTACTACTGACGGTAAAACTGGCGTCCTGCCCTAGCAGAGATTTCACACGTAGGTTAGTAAGTGAAATTTTGCCGACATAGACTTTACGGTTTTTAAATACCTCCTCAGATAACTGCTCCGCTTTGATGAGCGCCCGATCCGTTTTCAGACCCGCATCCAGGTGTCCGGGGTTAACCATAAGAAACTCACCATTTCCCAGGCTGTACATGATATGTCTTGTTGACGAGGCATCAGATGTTTTATCGAAAATTATCAATTGCCCTCTGGGCATGCTTGCCAACTGCTGCTTATTCACCGAGGCGGCATTAGTGAGTAAATGCGTTATAGGCTGGTGAGCAGTACCGGTAATGGTCGTTGATAACATGGGTTTTAATGCATCTCTTAAAGCCCGGGCCTGCTCCGGGGCCAGTTCTCCGGATTTGCTGAGCAATTCAGCGGTAGTGGCCGCGATATCACTGCTATCGGTGGTCGATAGCGAGGTATTTTCCGCCAGCGATTTTAGCGAAGGGTGCTCAAGCTGCAGCCCCTTTGGTCTACCAGCGATAATCTGCAGGTCTGGTAATTGCGCATTTCCGCTGCGTTTAAATGTCCCGTTCTGGAACTCTCCTAACTGCTCTGCGGTAATGATTTTTTTGCCATCGCCGAGACTGCTGTTAATGACGCTATTTTTGACCCCGGCGAAGCGTCCATTACCCAGGCTCACCATGACATGTATCGGACGTGGCCCTTTGCTTGGTAAATTGGGCGCTACCTCCATAAAGACAAGGATTTCACCCTGTTTGACATGCAGCAGATTCTCCTGACTGGTAATCACCTGGCTACTGGAAAAGAGACCATCTACGGCTCCGGGGGAAGAGGCCATCTCTCGTTGGTATCTGGTCGCCTGGCGAATGCCGGTGCGTAAAGTTGTCGCCGGGCCTTTAGCCAATAAGTGAGCGTTTTCCAGGAGATCCACCGCATAATCCCAGCTAACATTTGAAGTCTGCGTCGTAAGGTTACTGCGTCTTGCAGCCTCACGTACTGGATTGTGCAGTGATATCCCACCCGCCTTTTTTTGATTTGCCGCAGCCGCGGGAAGGTCGTCGGCAGTTTTTTTAGAGAAATACCAGACGGGGCGCTTGATCACTTTTGCATTCGGTAATCGACAATTTGGCCCTTCGGCAAAATATTTGCTATAAGCACCAAAATCAGTTCTTGCATCCGATGTTTTTTTGAAAGGGTAGTCAGCATAAATAATAAGTTTCCTTTCGGCGGTAACATTGCCATATTTTTGTGCCCACAACTCTTCAGGCATGATAATAGGTCCGCTTAACTCTTCAAATTGCCCATGAAATTGTCCGGCAGTAATATCAAAAGCATAATCTCGACCATCTTTAGTGCCAATAAGAAGAAAGTGGTTGCCGGGTTTGTCATCCATGCCGTTTACGTAAAAACCCATGGCGCGACAGCGAATATCGGTAAAACCTTTTTCCTCCATATATTTTCCGACCGGGATAATAACAGATTCACATTTCTCATTGGGTGATAATATAGCGCTATTGAGCTCCCTGTTTTTCTTTATCTCGTTAAGATGCGCCTGGGCGTCCACTTTATCGGTGCTGATAAGGTTCTCGGTTACTTTTTCTAAAGGGAAGCCTTCTCTTTGCGGCATTTCGCCCATAACGATATCCGGGTCTTTTATAGCTCCTCCGCGTAAGCCGCCGTAATTTTTATTGATCACCCATTTCCCATCCTCAAACACAATGGGTTCGCCATAACTGAAGCGCCCCGGGTTCTTAGGGTCGACGGTTCGCCAGGTATGCGCATAATCATCCCAGCGTATCTGGTAAATATTGTCATCTGATTTAATATAATAATTCCCTTTGCCTGGCCCGTCCGCTTTTGTTATATAAACGGTTACACCGCGCTCAGTACTTGGTGTTAAATCATCAATGGAGATCTCTGTATTAATATACTTTTTATTAATTCCTCTTCTGTTTATTGCTGTGGGCATGCCAGTGTTGAGGATTTTTTCAAAACCAGATAGCAGATCCTTTTTGGGTGTCGATTTTTTTAACAAGCTTCCGATATTAATCGGTAGAGCAAGGTCCAGAAGGGCGTTAACGCTTATTTTTGATAGTTGCGCTGCGTTGATAATACCCTGTTTACCCATCTCCTTGATGACAAATTTTTGTAGTCCTCTTCCGGTTAGCCCTTTTTTGGTTCCTTCACCAATAATTTGTCCGATCCCTTTTGCGTTTTTAAGCAGTGCCGCAGCTTTGGTTCCTGCCTGAGCTGCAACAAAGCAGACACCTACAACGTCTAACATAATTGATGAAGCATCAATCTTGTGTCCAGGATCATTTATCGCTCCCCGTATTTCAGCATAGAAAGGGACTAATATATCAGCGATTTTCTGAAAAACGGTTGCCTGGTATAACGCCTTTTTCCGGTTAGTGGCAGAGCGTTTCAGCACATCATGAAAAGCTTTATTTAATGTTTCTAATAATGTTTCTTGTGGTTGAACAGCGTTGAGTGAAAAATCATAAGTTAACCCGTAGTAAGTCTTATCCTTGAAGGGGTTGGTATAAGAAGCGTTATCGTTACTTTTGTATAAAGTGTTTTCAATGAGGTCATTGAATTCTTTCTTTTTCCTTGTTTCAAGGTTGCGATATATTCCGGTTTTTTTGTTTTTACTTTTAGGATCAAAATTATCGATGAAGAAAGACTCAAGAAATACGGACTCAATACCATGATAATGTACCTGTTCTGGTTTGAGATTGGCGATTTTATTCAACCAGATATTGGAAATCATTTCATAAGGAGAGAATGTTCTAATAAATAATGATTCCGAAAAAAGAGAAAAAAACACCCATCTGCCATCACTTAGTTCGATAAACAACATCGCACCGTCATGTTTGTTATTAACGTCCGATGACTGAAGGACATTGAAGTAGAAACGTTTTCTAATTTTAGATGTAATCTCATTTAAAGAAAGGCTTGAGGATAACAGTAAGTTTTTAGTGCTTTCACTTGCTTCGTAATCACTGTATTTCTCCTTATAGGTAGCAAACTGCTGGTAATACTCACTATCAGAGTTGAAATATTCGCTACCTAATAAATGCGCCAACGGAGTATAACCTTCAGGCATTTTCTTAATTTTCTGTAGTGGGTTTAAAACATAGGCATCAGCATAATAACCACTAATAACTTCATCAATATCAATGGTTTTTAGTAGCCTATAATTACCTTTGTTTTTTAGCAGCCAGTAGAACAGCGGTGCTAATAACTGATTGGTTTCGGTGTTATCATCGTCAGGAAAGGTAGTATTATAAAAATTTTCTGCCTGAATATTGCTCCATTCTATATCCTGATAACTATTCTTCAGTTGTGGAAACCTAATTGATGATTTCGAAATTTTTTGGATCAGCTCCTGGCTTAATGTCTGTCGTTTAATGAGCTGCATTACCATTGTTTTCGCTATACTCAACGCTTTTAAGTTATCAAGTTCAGCTTGAGTGTAAACGCCAGTGGCTGAATCCCTGATAGCGATTTTTTGTAGGGTAAGGTCAATCAACACTGATTCAGCTATTTTCAAGGTATTGTTGATACCCGATATCTTCCTCTTGCTGTCGAGGGATTTTTTTGCGAAGTCTATCGCTTCATTTACCAGACGATAATTACTTTCATAATTTTCTATTATTTCCTGATATTTCGCCTTTTGATCGAGAATCTGCTTTCTTAATGTGTTAAGTTGAGCAATTTTTGTCTCATGCGCTTTAATTTCGATTGCCAGCGAATCAATGTGAGGTTGAGTGAGCATAATGTGTTTATCTAGCGGTCGTGTAACTGGCATTGTTAGCCAATAAAGCCGATCCGCTTTTCGGTCAGCAAGAGCATCATGTTGTTCTTTAAGTTGCTTATCAATGCTGGCCGTGCTGAACTGAACAACCCTTTTTTTAGCCTCTTCAGCGGCAGTAAGGGCTTGTCGTGCAGCATAAATATAGCTGTTTTGTTCCTCCCCGCTTGAAAATTCTTCTTGGTATAGCGCAAGTAACTCCTCTTTCCAGTTATATTGTTTTTGTTCCTTATCCCGCTCAGGATCGTAGTAAGCAAGAGATTTTTGCAGTGCTGATACATTATTACTTAATAAGATGATATTACTAAGCTCATCGCTAATCGGTTTCTCATAAAGCCGATAGAATCCATCTTCGAGTATTACCTGTAAATCTCGCAGGAAGTTATCTAAAGAGGTAAAATTAGCGCTCCACAACAATGACTCCAGTGCAGCTTGTGTCTCATTATCAAGTCGAGCATCACTGACATCGTTTAACAGCCGACCTAAGTTGAAATCATCGGATATATTTTCGTCGTCATAATATTGCCATTCATTGCCATATTTACGAATGATAATCAACTTGCGTAAGCCATTGCTTTTTATTTCAATGCCCCCAACGTTCAGCTTTATCCAACTGAAGTTCCAGTAATGATTATCGAGGAAAATATAGTGCCGGCCCTTTTTATCCTGATAAACTTCGCCTTCTAAACCAGGCCCAGCATTAGCTGGACGTACAGATGAACGAAGATCCCATCTCTTCACCTCCTCGATTAAATCGTCAGATAGGGTGTTTCTTACTGCGTTATAGTCTGTGTCATCGGCCTCGTCTGATGTTTGGATAGGTATCCATGAACTGAGGGCGTAATTATAAGTTATGGTAAGATTCTCGCGTCCTCCTGCTTCATAGACTTCTCTGGTTTCTGTATCTTCAGGCCCTGTCATTAGAGGAGAGGTGACGTGCCAAAAATATCCGTTAGCTTGTAGGTAGCTTTGGCCTGAAGTGTTATCGGTAAATAATCCAGTTTTTGTTTTTTCTAATTTTTCCGCTGTAACTTTGGCCGCTTTCTTAGTATTGAAAAAGGTCTTAATATAGTCTTTGATACTAAAGTTGCCTGCAGTTTTCTCGCGTAATGTGTTAGTTTTAAATAAGGGGGTGAGCCCCCATTCTTGATTGGTTTTTCTTATGTTTATAAATTCCTTTTCTCCAAGCTCGAAATTATTTAATTCGATAACCGCTGTTGAATTTCCTGTGATAATAATTGGCCAGTAGAAGCCATAGAGATAGAAATAGGTTTTATTAGTTTTACTATCGACATAAATCTGTGCCTCTTTTCCTTTAACCATCTGGTCATAGTAAAAGGCACCATATATAGGCCAGTTTTTTGCTAATTTATAAAGATCGGCGGAAGCTGTATTGTTGGATAGCCCTACTAGTGATGCTGTGTCGCTGCTGGCTTTGTTATCTGGCTTATTAACAGCTTTAGCTGCTTCCGTTGCGCTACTTTCTGGCTCGATGGGAAGCGTGGGGTATTTATCTTTCACACTCTCTGCTGCCGTTGGGCGCCAGGTATTTTGGTCGCAATGGACCTCGATATTTATTTTGCTGCTTTTTGCATAGGGGTTTAATGTGATGATGCCACGTTGATTATCTTTAAGATGAATTGGCCAGAATTTATCATTTATATAAATGAAGTTTTTACCGCCATATGTATATATTGACCCTTCCTCTCCGCTTTTTAGATCTTCGTGCCAGAATGCCTGGCCAGTCGCTATTTTTTTCACCATCTCTTTTAAGTTGTCTGAAATCTGAGAGGTGATAATTCTGTTGTCACTTGTTGTCGATGTTAAACCTTCAGCGGCTTCACTATCCGGCACGAACCTTCTTACACGGTTGTGGAGTAATAATGGTACCCTCCTTCTGTCTGGGCCGACCTGTTCTGTTGTCTCTAAAGCTGTTTTTTCGTTTTCTGACGCTGTTGTTTCTATCGCCACAACATTCGTTTCTGTATCACCGACGTTTATAGTTTCAGCGGGGGATTCATTTATTGTTTCACTGGTTATTTCGTCGGTTAAGTCGTCTACGATCTCTTCTGGTAATTCTAAGGTCGCTTCTTCTGATTCTTCTTCATCAATGTTCATCATGCTGAACTGTTGAATCATGCGATTTATTCTTTCATGGCGCGCATTTGCCGCCTGCTCCCAGGCTTTCTGCATCGCGCGTTCCGCGCTGGCACGCACCACGGCGTTAACCCCGGCGTAACCGCCATACGCGAGTCCGTACCAGAGCGCCTCCTGCGGCAGGTCGACAACCACTTTTTTAGCCAGCGCTTTGGCGTAGGTTTTTTGGCCCTTAATCATCTGGCTACCGACAAGGGTGGCGGCCACGCCATAGCCCCCGGCCGGGGATAATGAGAGCGTCAGCCGGAAGGCCAGCTTCGACATCTCCTGATGAAACAGCCGGTTTCTGGCCCGCTCATTCGGCGGCCCTTCACCGAGCCGCACCCGGTTCATCGCCCGGAAATTTCTGTTCAGCGTCCAGCCGGTTTTCGCGCCGCGCAGGGCGATGCGCACGGGAAGGGAAACCGGCCCGGTCAGCAGTTTAAAGCCGCCTGACATTGCCGCTGACAGCGCACCGGTGAGGATTTTTTTCTCCGCCCAGTGCTGTACATCTGCGGAAATAGTGCGTGTTCCCGCCAGGATTTCCTCTGCCGTCGGCGGGTAGACTGTCGTTCCTTCAGCGGCATGTTTTAACGCCATCAAAATTTGTTTGAGCAGGCTTTCTGCCTGCGGATCGCTGCGGTCTGCAAAGTGGTGGCGGTGCCCGCTGATCAGCTCCATGAGTAATTTATCGAAGAGGACATTTGTGCGGGTGCGTTCATCGCCCGACAGGCCCGCAAGATAATCTTCCCTAAGCTTTTGTGCCCACTCTGCAATACCGCGGGCCAGCATGCCGCTGCGGGAGAAGTTATCCGGCGCCTGGCCGGTAAGGTGAATGGCCCGGGTTTTGACCTGCGTCTTGAGTGTTTTCAGCGTCTTCAGCCATGCGCCGATCTTCTCCTGTAGCGCTTCCCCGCCTTCATGCCCGTGGCCGCTCAGGCGTACGGCGGAAGCGTTAAGCTGACGCCCGATAACGTTCAGCGCTTCGACGGCCTGTATCACCGTTTCATCCATCCGCACAATCGCTTGCGCGTTTCCCGGCGTTGGGTTTGCACGCAATTCATCACTCAGAACAAAATAGAATTCGTTAAACCAGGCCGGCTCCGCGAGCCGGGTAAGGGGAGAGAGCAGGGACTCTATCTGTCCGGCCGCATTGTCGGCGATCTGCTGCCAGTGCGCTTTCTCTCCGGCAAGCCGCTGCGAGATCAGTTCATCCATCAACGGTGATTCATGAGGATCGGTGATTTCCCGACCGAGATGTTGCTGCTGCTGTACCGCTTCCTGGCGCACCCAGGCATACCCGGGCAGGAGTTTGAGCCGCCGCTCTGCCTGCTGAATCTCGTCAAGCAGCAGCAGGACGGTGTTGTGAATGGCCTGGCGGGTTCCCTCGCTGACGGACGGCGTCCGCTGCAGGCTGTGCTTTGCCCTGGAGGCTGCGCGGCTGACCTGGCCGGCGGAGGATTTCGCCAGCCAGGCGGAGGCTGCCCCGACAGCCCGCCCCTTTTTACGCCCCTTGTCCCAGACAACGTTTTTTATCCTGCCCGTTAAGCCGGAGTCATCTTTCTGCTCAGGCTGGGGGGCAGCAGGCGCGGGTTCCGTCCGCTGTTTCTCCTGTAAAAGGCGCGCGGCAACCGCACCCAGTGCATCAGCCAGCGGCACCATGCTGCCGGCGAGCCTGGCGCGTGCCGAACTGCCCCGGCGGGCAGTTGCATGCACGGCGGCAATCAGCGGATTCCCGGCAATGGCGCTCCCGGTGGGAGCATCATCAACAGCCTTCAGATAGCGGACATAGCGCTGATAGCCCTGGCTCCAGTGCATAAGCTGCTCCGGATGTATCTGCCCGGTGCCGGACTCAGCAAGCAGCATATCCAGTGCGGCGGTTCGTGCTTCCCGGGCGCCTTCAAGCAGCGTCTGCGCCCGGGTCAGCAGATGACCTGCTAACCGCTGGCGGGTAATACGGCTTTCGGCGGCCAGCGAGGCTTTTAACAGGCTGAATTTTTTAAACTCCGCGTTAAGCGCGTTGCTCTGCGCGAAGAGTAAACTGTCGAGTTTCTGCCGGTTGCGCCCTGCGCCCGGTTTCTCCTGCGGGAAAAGCCGCTCAGCCGCCCGGTTAACCAGCTGCTCACGCTGTTCGCGCGCCGTCTGCTCAATCTCCTCTTCCCAGTTCAGCGTGCTCACTTTGCGGATGGCGCTGATATCGTCCAGCGCGGCGCTCAGGTGGTGAATAACGGCATTGACCACGGGCAGTGTCTGGAGCAGATCCGGGGGAAGCGCCGCTTCAGATCGGATGGTGGAATCAAGGGTATCGATAAAACGCCGGGCGGGTTTTAGCAGCGCTTCGGGAATATTTTGTGACTCTTTTTGCAGAGTCTCCTCGATTTTATGCAGCGCGTTTGTTTCCAGATTTATGGAGTTATAACCCTGCCTATGAAATTCAATCAGCTGAGGCAGCTTTTTATTTAAAGCCTCTTCAATAAAATCGCTCAGATGTTGTTTTTTATTTTCGTCAGGCGGGTTGCTGATGTTTGTCGGGCTACCTGATGGCTGATGGGTAATATCCTCTGAGTCGTCGAGGAAAAATTCATAAATATCAGCAGCAAGCTGTGAATAATTATTTTTTAACCATGAATCCGGATACGCCTCCGGCAGCTCAGTATCAAAAAGATCGGCCATGTCGCGTGTCGTGTCGGGCAAACTTTTGGAAAGAATATCGTGGTCAGACATGGTAGGCCCCTGATAATCATCATCTTACGCCTGAAAGATGAAAGAGGTGAACGCTTAAAATGGTGGTGAAACGAACGGACTGCGAAGGTGATTTTTAAGAATTAGCAAAGGGGGGAGGTGCTTCAAGGTAAAGAGTTTTTTTTCGGATGTTTCACGCGATAAATATCGAAGCCACAATCCAGGCGCGTCAGCAGCGATTTCGGCTGGCGATCCCGCTGCTGGCAGGCATTATGCTGTTATATCCGCCCGCAGTATCGCCAGATGGGTCTCGATGCGCTCAACAAGCGTGTCAACGCTGCCGTCATGCGCCAGCTCGTGGAGCTGAACTCTGAAACCGATCGCTTTAATGGCTTCATCTTCAGCGAGCGTGATCGTACCGTTAGTTTTTGGATAGCCGCGATAGCTGTCCCACAGCGTGTAAGGGGAGTGGTAGGTTCCGTTTTCACAGGCGGCGAAGAGATAAATTTCAATAAAGCTTGTTGCATTTTCTGGGGCTGTTTTCAACGCGCTGGCGAGGGGTTTTTCATTTTCGCCATACTGTTCGTGGCGCTGCTCCCAGGCAAGCTCGCTGTCCGTTACCAGGCGGAAATCAATAACGGAGAGCCTTTCCTTTAATCTCAGCCATGGTTTAAGACATTCTGGTAGTTATCGAGACGACAAGTTTGTCTTACACTCGGCGGGTTACGTCGTGAGGAGAAGAGGATGAGTGAGTACTGGTGGCAAGATCTGCATGACCGTCAGGATCGCTGGCAGGGGCTGGAGTTGGTGGTGCGCGAAGGCAACGGCCAGGCGATGGAGATGCAGAGCGGCAACAATGGGCGCATGGCGCTGCAGGTCAATGGTGAACCTCTCTTCTGGGCGACGATGCTAAACGATCACTCCGGCGTCTGGCTGGTGTTTAACGCCGAGCACCCCGGCCAGGATCTGCTGCTGCCTGCCATCAACTCGGCGGACGTAGAAAGCGCCAAACGGGCAGGCGAAGAGAACTGGATCAGCCACTGGTGCCGCTACTTTGCCCGTGAATTGATGGAAGCGCCCGTTCCGCTGTTGCCGCCGCGCCGCTGGCTGCTGCGCCCGATGCTGGCGGCAAAGCCGCAGGCACCCTATGTTTGTGACCGCAAAGTGCCGCGCGAGGAGTGGCGTTTTGTGACGCCCGACCACAGCACCTATATCGGCGTGAACTGGTCGCTCTACAGCGAAGATTTTCCCGATCTGCAAAACCCGGAGAAGGTGAAGTGGGTTGACTGGTGGTGGGGCGGTCATCTGCTGCTCAGCCGCTATCCGGTGGATGCCGAGTCCGGCCGCGTGAAGTGGTGGCGCAAGAAGTGCCGCGAAAACGCGCTGCCGCCGATTCTGGTGTGGTATATCGCCGGGCTGGCGTCGTTCGTCATTCTTGATGGCCACGACCGGTTACAGGCCGCGCTGGCAGAAGAGTATCAGCCGCAGTTTCTGGTGCTGAGCGAACTGAGTGAGCAGTCGTGGACGCCCGATGAAGCGTCGCGCGAAAAAGTCCTGCGTTCGCTGGCTATCCAGCAAGAGAGAAGCAAGAAAACCCCGGCCAATATCGATGCGATGAACCAGACGCTGATAAACCTCTACGATACGCGTTATCTCTACGCTCCGACGCATAGCCGTGCGGTGCTCGGCGA
Organism: Kosakonia sp. SMBL-WEM22; assembly: GCF_014490785.1. Lineage (NCBI taxonomy): Bacteria > Pseudomonadati > Pseudomonadota > Gammaproteobacteria > Enterobacterales > Enterobacteriaceae > Kosakonia > Kosakonia sp. SMBL-WEM22. Next base: position 710,018 of record NZ_CP051488.1, read on the forward strand.
TGGCTCCGGCTGGGAGCGTCAGGTGAAAACCTATCTGCAGCGCCATCAGCTTGATGCGTTTATCGAGAAGATTATGGCGCGTGAAGAGTAGGTGAGAAGCAAAGCGCACCGTCAAAAATGGTGCAACGAGGCGCAGCATAAAAAGGAGAGGGTGATGCGCAAAACGTCTAAATCTGTATCTTTAATCTTAAGCGTAGTGAAGTGGGTCAGCCTGTTTGCGGTTTCCCTTGCTCTGGTTCTCTTTTTTTTACTCTGGCTGATGCTATCAAGGCTGGGGGAGACCACGGTCTATACCGAGCGTAACCTATGGGATTACAACACGTTGACCGAAAAGGCAATTGCGCAGGCTCCGCGTATCACCACGAGGTATCATTTTGAATTTCATAATGGTGACGGTTATCCCTCCATCAACAGCATCATCTTTGAGAATGCCAGCAAAGAGAGTATCGAGGCGCTGCGGCAGTACATTCAAAGCCTCGGCTATGAGCGCGATCCGCATCCGATAACCAGTACAGAAGAGTGGCGAAAACACGGCGACCCGGCAGCAGAGACCTTTTCACTCTATTACGATGCGCAAACCCGCCAGGCGACGCTAAGTATGACACTGCTGCGTTAGTGAGTGCTTACTGGAGGCGCTATCGTCTGCGCTTACAAATATGTTTATCCCGATGGCCTCTATAGCCGATGCACTCCCCTGTTTCAGGATCGACGTAATATTTAAACGGCGAGGGTAAAAATTGCTCATTGAAGGGTGCGTCCAGCGGTGGCGCGATATTGGTATTGATTTCCCAGTACCGCTTGTTGTCACTTTCAACGAGCGAAGCCACGTGGTAGGCCTCATCCCAGCCGTTTTCGAAATTTTCATTCGCCCAGGCTTTCGCCGAGGCGAGTGCGGTTTTTTCGTCAATCATGCGCCTTCTCCTTAAGCCAGAATGGGCTAATCATGAACTTTTTCAGCCAGTAAGCAAACCCATCCCGCTTCCCTGCGGGCCTGCAAATCCCCTATTTCACCGCCTGCAGCGCCGTTTTATCGACGTAGGGCTTCATCAGCGTATCCGCCTCTTTTTGTGCGGCGGCGGCCGCGGCTTCCGGCGTCACTTTCTCATCGTTTACCACCGCGGCGAGTTGGTTCTCCATTGCCTTGCGTACGGCGACGGTTTCATAAGTGGAGTACCACGGGTGCGCATACTGTAGCTGCTCCAGCGCAATCGCCGCGCGCGGGTCCTGCTTGAGATAGGCCTTCATCTCCGGCGTATCGTAGGTCGCTTTCAGCGGCGAGAAGTAGCCGGTAAAGCGGCTCCATGCGCCGTTGACCTCCGGGCTGATAAGGTAGGTCATAAATTGATAAGCCGCTTTTTTCTGCGCGTCTGAAATGCCTTTAAAGCTCACCAGGCTGGCACCGCCAATCGGCACCGCGCGCTGCAGCTGGGCAGGCATCATCGCTACGCCCAGCTCAAACCCTTTGCTGTTCTCGCGCATAAAACCGAGTGCGCCGGTGCTCAACATCGTCATCCCGACCTTGCCGGAGAAGAAGGCGGCGCTGATCTGCTTTGAGTTCAGCACGCCGGAGGGCATCACTTTCTCTTTGTAGATCAGATCCTGCCAGAAGCGCAGCGCGCCAATGGTGGTCGGCGCGTTGTAATAGACTTCGCCGGGGAAGTTCTCGTTGAAGTAGTTGCCGCCATTGGCGCGTACCAGCGAGGAGAAGATCCAGCCGCCGTAATCATCATTGGTGGAGGGGAGCATAATGCCCCACTGGCCTTTGCTCTGATCTGTCAGCTTTTTCGCATCCTCCAGCAGCGTTTTCCAGTCTTGCGGCGGCTGAGTGATGCCCGCCTGCGCAAACAGCGTTTTGTTGTAGTAGAGGATCGGCGTCGAGTTATGGAATGGAATGGTATAGGTCACGCCCATCACCTGCGCATTCTTATGCATCGCAGGCCAGAAGGCGCTTTGCAGGAAATCGCCCGCCTTTTTATCGCCATATTTGAACAGCTCATCCATCGGCAGGATCTCATCTTTCAGCGCCAGATCGGTGGTGAAGTTGGCAGACATAATCACCAGCGCAGGCGGTTGGCCTGCCTTTTGCGCGGACTCGGCTTTCATTTTGGTGGTGTCGTAGTTGCCGGTAAAAATGCCGCGCACCTCGACCTCTTTTTGCGAGTCGTTAAAGGCTTTAATGATGCGCGTCATCTCCATCGTCAGCTTGCCGTCGACCGGTGCCGGAAACATAAAGTCGATCTTCTCCTGCGCCGCCGCATTGGCGCTTATCGCAAGGGTTATGCCGTAAGTAAGCGCTCGCATTAGCTTATGCATGGTCTCTCTCCTGGTGTAAATTACGCTGCGTATCGGCAGCAAAAAGGTGGCAATCAAACGGTGCAAAACCGACGCTGAGCGTCTCCCCTTTGTTAGGAACATCGCCCCGGTGGCGGCGGATATAGCGCAGGTTGCCAATCGGCGTGGTGACATGCAGCTGGTAATCTGCGCCCATCAGTTCGCGCTGGGTAACGGTGGCAGGCAGTGTTAGTTGGCCTGCTTCTGGCGTATCGATGATGTGTTCCGGGCGAATGCCGAGCCACACCTCTGCATGATGTTGGGCGTGAGCCGGCAGCGGCAGGCGCTGCTCGCCCAGCAGCACGTCACCCCCGGCACAGGGCAGCCGTAGCAGGTTCATCGCCGGTGAGCCGATAAAGCCAGCGACAAAGAGGTTTGCCGGGTGGGCATAGAGATCTTCCGGGCGGCCCACCTGTTGCACATGCCCGCCATTCATCACCACGATGCGGTCGGCCATCGACATTGCTTCGGTCTGATCGTGGGTGACGTAGATGGTGCTTATCTGTAACTGCTGGTGCATCGCCATGATGCTGTCGCGCACGTCGCTGCGCAGGCGGGCATCGAGGTTGGAGAGCGGTTCATCCATCAAAAAGAGCTTCGGGTTGCGCACGATGGCGCGCGCCATCGCCACGCGCTGGCGCTGGCCGCCGGAGAGCTTCGCCGGTTTTCTCTCCAGCAGCGTATCGAGTTCCAGCATTTGCGCCACCCGCTCCAGCCGCGGCTGCCAGCTTGATCGCTCTTCGTTGCGCACCTTCATGCCGAAGGTGATGTTGTCGCGCACAGAAAGATGCGGGAAGAGGGCGTAGTTCTGGAAAATCATCGCAAAGTTGCGATCGCGCGGCGAAAGAGAAGTGATCTGCTGATTATCGAGCCAGATCTCCCCGCTGCTGACGCTCTCCAATCCGGCGATCAGCCGCAGCAGCGTGCTCTTGCCGCAGCCGGACGGCCCGACCAGCACGACAAATTCACCGTCGGCAATCTCCAGCGACACCGCGCGCAGCGCCGCATTGCCCTCAAAACGTTTACTTACCTGATTGAGTCTTAACATGGTTTTAGCGCTCATCCACCGGGCAGCTGATCTGCGGGTTGTAGAGCCACGGGCCGGGGTAGTGAGAAAGTGAATGCAGGTAGCTAACCCACTGCTCGCCAACCTGGCGGTGCATCAGACAGGCGGGCGGCGACATATCGTAATAGGGGCGGGTATCTTCGTGGCAGTACGGCACCTGGTGCACGGTGGCGGGTATGGTGGCAATCGTCGTCTGGCGATACTGGGTCATGGTCAGGCTGTGGTTATGGCCACAGAAGATGCGCGTCAGCGCCGGGAAACGCTCAATCAGATTTAACAGCAGATGGCCATTTTCGCAGGCGATACGATCCATCTGCGCATTGCCGAGCGGCAGCGGCGGGTGATGCATAAAGAGCGCGGTAGGCCGATCTCTACTCTGTGTAAGCTGCGCCTCCAGCCAGTTCAGCGTCTCCGGTGTCAGCCAGCCTTTTGACTCGCCGGCGAGGCTTGTATCAATAAACAGCAGGCGAGTGGCGAACTCATCAATCGCGTAACGCATATTGTGCGCATCGCTGCCCAGCTGCGGGCAGAGCGGGTGCATATACTCAAGAAAGTGCGCTTTGTCGTCGTGATTGCCGGGAATGACAAACAGCGGATAGTCGAGGCTGCCGAGCACCTGGCGCGCCACGCGGTACTCCGCAGGCTGGCCGCAGTTGACGATATCGCCGCTGATCACCACCGCGTCCGGGCGCTCGCGCAGGGCGTTGAGCTGGCACACCACATCGGCGTTACCGGCATTGACGTCAATAAACCCATACAGCTTCTGATGCTGGCTGCGAAAGTGGGTGTCGGAAATTTGCGCTAAAAACATCACTGCACTCCTTATTTAATGCCGGAGAAGCCAAAGCTTCGAAGAAATTGTTTCTGGAACGCGATGAAGGCGATCATTAGCGGCAGGCAGACCATCAGCGTTCCGGCGCTGATTACCCCCCACTGCCCGCCGGACTCCGCGCCCATGGCGAAGGAGACCAGCCCGACCGTCAGCACCTGCTTATCGGGATCGTTGAGCATCATTAGCGGCCATAAATACTCGTTCCAGTGATAGGTAATGCTGACGGTGGCGAAGGCGAGCAGCGACGGCCAGGACATCGGCAGCATCACGCGGAACAGCACCTGCCACCAGCGGCAGCCCTCCATCAGCGCCGCCTCTTCAATCTCTTTCGGGATGGCGAGAAAGGCCTGGCGCATCAGGAACACGCCAAACGCCGAGGTAAAGTAGGGCATCATCACGCCGGTTAAGGTGTTGAGCAGGCCGAAGGTTTTCAGCGTCAGCATGTTGGGGATCATCATCACCACCGGCATGATCATCAACTGCACCAGAAAGAGTACGAACAGCGTCTGCTTGCCGCGAAACTCATGGCAGGCGAAGACATACCCGGCGGTCGTGATGGTAAACAGCTGTACGAAGAAGGTGCCGAAGGCGAAAATCAGCGTATTGCCATAGAGGCTCAGCCAGTCGGCGCTGTTCCACGCCTCACGGAAGTTATCCAGCGTCAGCGGGAAGCGCGGCAGGATCGAGGCCATCTCTTCGCCGAAGGTGGTAGTGCTGAAAGCGGACGACAGCATCCAGATAAACGGGCTGATCCACAGCAGCGCCAGGCAGCTCATCAGCAGCGCAAGGGTAAACGAGCGGGAGTGGCGCAGACGCAGCCAGCGCGGGCGGGCAACCGCAGCCGTCGAATTGAGGGCAGGCGAGATCTCAACGCTCATAGTGCGCTCCTCTTTCCAGTAATTTCAGGTTAACCAGCGAAAAGATGAACAGGCCGACCAGCGTTAAAAAGGTGGCCGCCGAGGCTTTACCGAGATCGTGCGTCTCCCAGGCGAGATTCTGGATGTAGTAGAGCAGCACGGTGGTGGCGTTATCCGGCCCGCCGTGAGTCATCACCGCAACATGATCGATCTGCGTTACGGAGTAGATCAGCGCCGTGGTGAGCACAAAGCTCAGGGTCGGGCGCAGCAGCGGCAGTGTCACTTTGAAAAAGACCTGCGTTGGCGTTGCGCCCTCCATCACCGCCGCTTCACGCGTGGAAGCGGGAATACCCTGCAAGCCGGCGAGAAAGAAGAGCATGTAGTAGCCGGCGAATTTCCATACGCCAATCAGCGCCAGCGCAAACAGGGCGCTGTTGCTGCGGCCGAGCCAGTTGTTATTCATCGGGCCAAAGAGGGCGGCCAGGTAGTGATCGAGCATGCCGAGGCCGGGCATAAAGATAAACAGCCAGAGTGCTGCGGCGCTGACCATCGGGATAATCATCGGGAAGAAAAAGGCGGTACGCAGCCAGCGGTTGACGCGGTGGTTTTCCCACAGTGCGACGGCCAGCAGCAGCGCCAACGTGACGCCCGGGATCACCGTCAGCAGGATGTAGAGCAGGTTATTGAGCAGCGATTGCCAGAATGCGCTGTCCGCCAGCAGGCGCGTAAAGTTAGCCGCGCCGACAAAGGGCGGGTTGTCGCTCGCCATGCGCGTATCAAACAGGCTGTCGTAGACCGAGCGCAGCAGGGGGAAGTAGGTGAACAGCGCCAGGAACAGCAGCGACGGCGAGAGGATAAGCCAGGGAAGCCAGTACTTTTTCATAGTTGCCTGAAAAAAACGTCACGGGTTTCGAAAGCGGGCATTGTGTGAAACCAATGCTGCAAAAGCATGGCGTGCAGGTGACTGTTTAATGAAGCGGAAGTACGGGGAGCATGCCGGGTGGCGGCTACGCCTTACCCGGCCTACGAAAAGCGAGGCTTCAACGCGTAGGCCCGATAAGCGCAGCGCCATCGGGCAATGCAGGGGAGGTGCCGGGTGGCGGCTACGCCTTACCCGGCCTACGAAAAGCGAGGCTTCAACGCGTAGGCCTGATAAGCGTAAGCGCCATCGGGCAATGCAGGGGAGGTGCCGGGTGGCGGCTACGCCTTACCCGGCCTACGAAAAGCAAGGATCAACACGTAGGCCCGATAAGCGTAAGCGCCATCGGGCAATGCAGGGGAGATGCCGGGTGGCGGCTACGCCTTACCCGGCCTACGAAAAGCAAGGCTTCAACGCGTAGGCCTGATAAGCGTAAGCGCCATCGGGCAATGCAGAGGAGATGCCGGGTGGCGGCTACGCCTTACCCGGCCTACGAAAAGCGAGGCTTCAACGCGTAGGCCCGATAAGCGTAAGCGCCATCGGGCAGTGCAGAGGAGATACCGAGTGGCGGCTACGCCTTACCCGGCCTACGAAAAGCAAGGATCAACGCGTAGGCCCGATAAGCGCAGCGCCATCGGGCAATGGTGAAGCGCTACCGGTTAAACCTTAAAAATCCATCTTCACCGTGAACTGCACTTCGCGCGGATCGCCAATCTGGTTACCCAGATTATTGGTGCCCATCGATGAGGTGTAATAGGTATTATCGAACAGGTTTTTCAGGTTCAGTTGCAGCGTCACCGGGTAACGCAGCTGCATTTTGTAAGCGGCAAAGGCATCCGCGACGACATAGCCCGGCAGGTAGTAATCCGCGCCGTTGGTGGCCGAGCGACGGCTGACACCGTGCCCACCGCCGCCGAGGGTCAGCGTATTACCGGCGTAAACATTGTGAATGTCATAGGTCAGGAACAGCGAACCGGTGTGGCGCGGTACATTCGGCAGCGGTTTCCCCGCGTAGTCCGGGTCTTCCAGTACTTTCGCTGCGGTATAGCTGTAGCTGGCGATCACATTCATATTCGGCGTCAGCGCACCTGCCAGATCCATCTCAACACCCTGGGAGCGCACGCGTCCGGCGGTTTTCGCCACCGTCTCATCGCCGACGATTTCGTTATACAGCACGTTACGCTTGTGGATATCAAACGCCGTGATATTGGCGGTAACGCCGTCGAACAGATCGAATTTGGCACCCACTTCATAAGATGTCGACGTTTCTGGCGGCAGATCGCCGATATAGCTGGCAATCGACGACTGCGGCATAAAGGCCTTCGCCACATTACCGAACAGCGAGATCGATGGCGTGAGTTTATAAACGAGGCCAAACTTCGGCGTCCACTGCTCGTCGCTGCTGTCGGTGTTGATCCTAAACGGGCGCCCTTTGCCCGCATACTGGGTGTAATACTGGTAGCGCATCCCGGCGACGGCGATCCATTTATCAGTCAGATAGAGCGCATCCTGGGCGTATGCCGAGTAGCTCTCCTGCTTGATCGTCTGATCGCTGTCGGAGGCAGAGACGGTTGTACACTTGCTCGCGCCGCCGTAGCTCGGGTTATGGATGTTGAAATCTTTCACGTTTTTGCAGCGGATCATATCGGTGCGCAGCAGATCGTAATTTTCATACGCGACGCCGGTGAGGATCTCATTATAAAAGCCGCCGAGCGTCACATTGCCCTGCAGATCGGCGCGCGTGGTGTGCATGCGCTGGGTCGATCCCTGCGTGGCATCCACCCGGCGCGTCAGCCCGCCAGTGGCGGCGTTATAGGCCATCACGCGCGACTGGTTATCGCTGTATTTATCCTGACTGAAACCATACTCCAGCTTTGCGGTCCACTGGCTGTTAAAGCGATATTCGGCATTGAGCTGCGCAATGTCAGATTCACCGTCAGTAATATTAAACGGCTCATCAAAACGGGTTTTACGGTCGACATTGACCGGCTGTTTGGTCGCAAGATCGAAGATCGTGCCACGATCGAACGGCATCTGATAATCACGATGGGAGTAGAGCACGTTGATCGTCGCGTTATCGCCAAACCAGCTTAGCGAGGGGGCGATAAAGGTGCTTTTCTGCTTGCCGAAATTACGCCAGTAATCTTCATTCTGGTATTCGCCAATCAGGCGCCAGGCCAGCCGTGTGCCCTCGATCGGGCCGGTAACGTCAAACTCGCCGGTACCGCCGCCAAAGCTGTTGGAGGTAGCGGAAACAGAGCCACCAAAGGTGGTTTCCGGGCGTTTAGTCACGACATTGATAAGCCCGCCGGGATCGAGAATGCCATACAGCGTCGAGGCCGGGCCTTTCAGCACTTCCACCCGCGAGACATCAGCGTTAAAACTGCGCGGTACCACGGTGCGCAGGCCGTTGGTCATCACCGAGCCGTCGCGGTTAGCACCAAAACCGCGGCGCACAAACGCATCCTGCGTGCCGCCAAGCGTATTGGTCTGCACAACGTTGCTGACGTTGTAGAGCGCTTCATCCAGCGTGGTGGCGTGTTGATCTTCAAGCACCTGGTCGCTGACGGTGTTCACCACTTGCGGGATATCCAGCAGCGGCATTGAGGTCAGCGTAGCGGTGGAGGAGTTGAGCGGCTGGTACCCGGAGGTCGCCTGTTTATTGGCGGCGGGATCTGCCACCACCGTTAAGGTATCGCCCTCTTTGTTATCTGCTGCGTGTGTGAGCGGTGAAACGAGCGCGCCTAAAATGAGCGCAGAGAGGCGCGTGCGCCCTTTTTGCCCGCAATAACAACGCGTTAAATTTGCCATGTCTTCTGATTTCCCGAAGCGTGCCTGCGTTATGGGCAGGCGTGAACGTTTTTTATGGTTATTGCTCGTTTATAAAAGCTATCCGTTAGCCCGGCTATGCGGCGTCGGATATGTAATTGAGAATCATTCAACCATGGGCGTGTGTAGTAGTAAACGATAAATGTGGGAAATTCACTACAGCAAAAGCACGGCGGTAAGCGGGCAAATTAAGTCGTGGGTTAACTTAATTAACTTATTAAAAATAAATAATTTATACGTTAATTCTGTTTTATAGGTCAGCGGCTTTTATGCGCCAGAGCGGGTTGGTTTCATAACGTATTACGATACTTGACTACTACAGCGGCAAATTGCAAAATCTCAAAAGAGAATGAGATTTATTTTTATTTGATGCTAACGCACGCGCGGGTAGCCACGCTGTTGCGGCGCAGGAGTCAACATGCCACAACACGTGGAACAACCTGAAAGCGGGCAAGGTATCGTGCTCGACCGTCTCTCGGCGGGTTATCACAAGCAGATCATTGTCGATGAGATCAGCCTGACCATTCCCCTCGGCAAAATGAGTGTGCTGGTGGGGGCAAACGGCTCCGGAAAATCCACCCTGCTTAGCACCATCGCCCGCATGCTGAAACCGCTGGGCGGCAGCGTGCTGCTGGATGGCAAAGCGATTCATCAGCAGCCGACAAAAGCGGTCTCCCGCCAGTTGGGCATCCTGCCGCAGTCGCCGGTTGTGCCGGAAGGTCTGACGGTGTTTGAACTGGTCGCGCGCGGGCGCTTCCCCTGGCAGAGCTTTATGCGCCAGTGGTCGCAAGAGGATGAAAACGCGGTGCAGCAGGCGCTGGAGATGACCGGCACCGCCGGGTTTGCCCATCAACCCGTGGACAGCCTCTCCGGCGGTCAGCGGCAGCGCTGCTGGATCGCGATGGCGCTGGCGCAGCAAACGCCGGTGATCCTGCTTGATGAGCCAACCACCTTCCTCGATCTTCGCTACCAGGTGGAGATCCTCGAACTGCTGCACACCTTAACCCGCGATCATGGCCGCACGGTGATTGTGGTGCTGCACGATCTTAACTTTGCGGTGAACTACGCCGACACGCTGATCTTCCTCAAGCAGGGGCGTTTGCAAGGGGTGATCAACGAAGGCGAGACCTGCACGCCGGAACTCATTAAAAATGTGTTTGATGTCGATGTGCAGATGTCGGTTAACCCGTTGACCGGCAAGCCCTTCTTTATACCCTTTCGCAAACCGGGCGGGAGCAGCGCATGAGCGTTCGTCAATCTGCCCGCGTGAGCATCGCCGCGTTTGGCCTGCTGGCATTAGTGATAATGGCGGCTATTGCCCATCTTGGCCTCGGCGCGCGCTACATCGCACCGCCGACGGTGGTACAGGCGCTGATCGCCTTTGATGCGCACAATTTCGATCACCGGGTGATCGTCAGCCTGCGCTTACTGCGCCTCGTCGCCGCGCTCTTTACCGGCGGCGCGCTGGGCGTGGCCGGCGCGCTCCTGCAGTCGGTTATTCGCAACCCTTTGGGCGAGCCGCACATTCTCGGTTTGAATGCCGGAGCTGCGCTGGCGGTGGTGGCGACGACTGCACTTGGCATCACCATAGGCGATGTCGCCGTCAGCCGACCGCTGGTTGCCGCCACCGGCGCAGCCCTACTGTTTTCCCTGGTGATGCTGCTCTGTTCGGCCGGGCGCGCTGGCTTCACGCCGATGAAGGTGACGCTCTGCGGCGTGGCGCTGTCGGCCTTTGCCTCGTCAATCACCGCCGCGATCCTGATCCTGGATGAGCAGACCCTGTTGAGCATGCGCACCTGGCTGGCGGGCGATCTTGCCGGGCTGAGTTGGGGGCAGATCACCCCTGCGGCGATGGCGGCTACCGCTGGCTTCGCGCTGGCGATTGGGCTGGCTCCGGCGCTCAATATGCTGGCGCTGGGCGATACGCTGGCGCGCGGTCTTGGCGTCTCCCTGACGCGAATCCGCCTGCTCTCTTTACTTGCCATTGCGCTGCTGTGCGGCGCGGCGGTCGCCATCGCTGGGCCGGTCGGGTTTGTCGGGCTGGTGGTGCCGCATATGGTGCGCCGTCTGGCGGGGGACGATCTGCGCGTGGTGATTCCTCTTTCAGCCCTTGGCGGCGCAGCGCTGTTGCTACTGGCGGATATCGCGGCGCGAACGCTACTGTCGCCACAGGAGCTGGCGACCGGGGTGATGACTGCGCTGGTCGGCGCGCCGCTGTTTATGCTGCTGGCGGCGAGGTTCTTTAAATGAGCCACCAACTGCATCGCGCCGGGCTGCGTGCGCTGCGGATCGGCGGCTTCTCCCGCCTGCTGCGCCCGCGTGCGCTGCTGTGGCTGAGCGGCCTGCTCCTGCTGGCGCTTGCGCTGCTGCTGTTCGGTGTTTCGCACGGATCGCTGCCTGTGCCGACATCAAACCTTGCCCGGGCGCTGTTTATGCCGCAGATGCTCAACGGTGAGCAGCACTATGTGGTGTGGGATCTGCGCCTGCCGCGGCTCTGCATGGCGCTGCTCTGCGGAGCGATGCTCGGCATGGCGGGCGCGGCGATGCAATCCATGACGCGTAACGGGCTGGCGGACCCAGGCTTAATTGGCGTGAAAGAGGGGGCCAGCGTTGCGGTGTTAACGCTGGTGTTCAGCTTTCCGGCGGTGAGCGTTGTCTGGCGCCCACTGGCGGGAATGGCGGGCGGACTGCTTGCCGCAGGCCTGGTAATCGCGCTGGCGCGGGATGTTTCCCGCCCGCGCTTTGTGCTGCTCGGTATTGGCCTCTCCTGGACCTTCGCCGCCGGTATCGGCCTCTTTATGACCACCGCCGATGTGCGCGACGTACAAACCGCGATGCTGTGGCTGGCGGGCAGTTTACAGGCCGCCAGCTGGCCGCTGCTCGGCGTGGCGCTCTGCTGGGCGCTGCCTGCGGCGCTTATTTTGCTGTTCACCGCCCGCGCGGCGGATGTCGCGCAGCTCGGCAACCCGGCGGCAACGGGCCTCGGCGTGCGGCTGGTGCTGCTTAACGGCCTGCGGGTGTTCGCGCCGGTGTTGCTGACCGCGGCCAGCGTCTCCTGCGTCGGCAGCCTCGGGTTTGTTGGATTGATTGCCCCGCATATGGCGCGCTTTCTGCTGCGCGGCGGTGAGCGCGCGCTGCTCTGGGGCAGCGCGGTGCTCGGTGGCTTACTGGTGCTGGCTGCCGATACGATTGGGCGGCTGGCGTTTGCGCCGCTGCAACTTCCCGCCGGGATTGTGATTGCGCTGGTGGGCGGCCCCTTTTTCCTGCTGCTGCTCTGGCAGCGGCGCGATCGCTTGTAACCTTAAGGAGTTCTATGCGCATCCTCTTCTCCCTGCTGCTACTGGTCGGTTTTGCCACCGTTGCCGCAGAGCCTGTGCAGAGTTTCACCGACGATTTAGGCCGCGTGGTCAAGGTGCCGCAGCACCCGAAGCGCATTGTCTCGCTGCACGATCTTGATATCACCATTCCGCTGATTGAGCTTGGCGTGCCGCCGGTCGCCAGCCACGGGCGCACGCAGGCGGATGGTCGCCACGTGTTACGCTCCGGCGCGCTGTTAACCGGCGTCGACTTTGATAACTCTGACATCCGCTTTATTGGCTCCGCCGATATCGATATGGAAGCCGTTGCAGCGGCAAAACCCGATTTGATCATCACCGAGCCGAGCCGCAACACGCCGGTGGAGCAGTTAGCGAAGATCGCACCGACGGTGAGCATCGATCACTTGCAGGGTGGCGCGCCGGAGATCTACCGCAAGCTGGCGCAGCTGACCGGTACGCAGGCGCGGCTGGCGATCCTGATGCGGCGCTATCAGGAGCAGATTGCAGTACTGAAAAAGAGCATTGATACCCCCAAGATAACCGTGTCGGTTATCCAGGCGAACAACGGCAAAATCAACGTTCTGCACAGCTACCACTCGCTGGGCCGCGTGCTGCGGGATGCCGGTTTTCGCTTCCCGCCGCTTATCGACAGCATCCCCGAAGGCGGTCGCATGGATGTCAGCGCCGAGCGGCTACCGGAGCTGGATGCCGACTTTGTTTTTGCGACCTGGCGCGGTGATACCGGCGGCACGCCGCAGGATGAGCTGGCTGCCATGGACGCGGTGATGCCCGGCTGGTGCGATTTCCTCACCGCCTGTCACGACGGGCGCTATGTGCTGATTTCACGGGAAGAGGCGATCTCTAACTCCTTTGCTTCTTTAAGCCTGATGGTGGCGCAGGTGCAGTCGCAGATTGCCGGACGGCCGCTACCGCAGCAAGGAAAGTGAATATGCTGAACACAAAGCGGGCCAAAAGCCGCGTCGATGTCTATGGTGAGCGTTTTCGCGCGCGGGCGCAGACGCTCTCGCCGCGTTTGCAGGCGGTGGCGCGTTATATCCACGATCATCGCGAAGCGGTGCTGGAGCAGACGGCGATGGAGATTGCCGCTGCTACGCAAACCTCGGATGCCACCGTGGTGCGGGCAATTCAGGCGCTGGGCTTTGCCGGGCTGCGCGATTTGAAGCAGACACTGGAGCAGTGGTTTGGCCCGGCGGCGTCGTCAGCCGAGAAGATGAGCACCACAGTGAATGCGCTTGCCTGCGACGTCAATTCCGGTATCGATTTTGTCCTCGAAGGGCATCAGCACACCTGCGACGTGCTCGCCGCGCCCGCCAACCGCTACGCCATCGCACAGGCGGTGGCGCTGCTGGTTGACGCCCGCCAGGTGGCAATTTTCGGCATTGGCGCATCGGGGATCCTGGCGGAGTACAGCGCGCGGCTTTTCAAGCGCATCGGCCTGCCCGCTACCGAGCTTAATCGTACCGGTATCGCCCTTTCTGAGCAGCTGATTGAGCTACAGCGCGGCGATGTGCTGATAATGATGGCGCAGAAATCGGCGCACCGCGAAGGGCTGACCACCCTGAAAGAGGCGCGGCGGCTCGGCATTCCGGTGATTCTGCTGACCAACGCCGTCGACTCACGCTTCAGCCAGCAAGCGGATGTGGTGATCCATGTCCCGCGCGGCGGTGAGAAGGGCAAAATCCCGCTGCACGGCACGGTGTTGCTCTGCCTGGAGATGATTGTCCTGTCGGTGGCGTCAGCCAATTCGCAGCGGGCGATTAAAACGGTGAAACGGATTAATGAGTTTCACCGGGGCCTAAAGCCGGGCGGGAAAAAGGGGTGAGCGCAGGTTTACACTTCTCGCTGCGCTTCTTTTATGAGAATCGTTCTCAATAGCATTGAAGCAGCCGGGTGCGGATGGTAAGGTGTAGGCCGTTTCGCCCGGCGTGGGGCCTGGGTTTGACCGAGAACGAACGGCTGCCGGTTATGCAAAAAAGAGACTTTTCCGTTGAAGATTTTATCGGCTTTGGCGAGCGCTACGGCATCGATTATCGTTTTCCGGCGCTGGCCTCCTGCCGCTCGCTGGGCGCGGAGCGACGCATCGTCATTCAGGGCGATGTGCAGGAGATGCGCTTCTCCAGCGGCCTGAACCTGACCCGCTCCGACATTCGCGTTCTGCAACCCTATGAAACCACCTCCCTGCACAGCTGCCCGCTCTATATGCTGGTAGTGCTTGAAGGCAGCGTAATGCTGCGCCTCAACGGCGAGGAGTTTATTGTCCGCTCCGGCATGGCTTTTACTTCGCGCCTGAGCGAGCAGCAGGTGATGAATGCCCGTCATCTGGCGGATAACGCCCTGCGCACGCTGTCGCTCGGCATCGATCCGGCCAGCTGCCAGCGCTCGCCGCTGCTTACCGCGCTGCTGGAGCAGTGGGAATCCCACGGCGCGCCCACCTTTTTATGGCAGGTGCCCGAGTTTCTGCTCTCGGGTTTACAACAGAGCCAGCTTTCAACGCTGCCCGCGCTCTCGCGCGAATTGATCCTTGAAGGTGTAATGCTGCAACTGGTCGGCCACGCGCTCTCACAGCGGATGGCGGGCGTGGAGCAGGGCGCGCGCGTCTGCGGCGGTGAAGGGCAACGGCTTGAGTCGGTGCGCCGCTTGCTGGAGCAGCAGCCGGAGAAAGAGTACACCCTGACCGCGCTGGCGCAGCTGGCAGCAATGAGCACCAGCAGCCTGCGGGTGAAGTTCCGCCAGGCGTATGGCCACTCGGTGTTTGATTATCTGCGCGACTGCCGCCTCGCGCTGGCGCGGCGCTACCTCGTCCAGGGCTACAGCGTGCAGCAAGCGGCCTGGATGTCGGGCTATCAACACGCCACCAACTTCTCCACCGCCTTTCGCCGCCGATATGGCATCGCGCCGAGTGAAGCGCGACAGCCGATCGCCTTCCCGTAGACCTTTTCTCTCGCCCTGGGTGCCATTTTGTCACCGCGCATATGTGAATTGTCATTGCGCATAGCTATTGGTGAATCCAAAAGGGTAATAATTCTTATTTACAATAATAACCGCTTCTGGAGAGTTTCATGTTCGCAAAAACGCGACTGGCATTAATGATTGGCTGCATAACCGGTGGGATGAGCGTTTCGGCGCTGGCGCAGGAGAACGCCAAAGATACGGTGGTAGTAACGTCGCAGGTACAGAGCGGCGCGACCAAGCTGGAGACGCCGGATATCGAAACGCCGCAGGCGGTCTCGATCGTCACGCGCCAGCAGTATGAAGAGCAGGGCGCAACCAGCGTGCGCCAGGCTGTCAGCTACACACCGGGCGTCTACAGCAACCAAATTGGTGCCTCCAACCGCTTTGATTACATCGTGCTGCGCGGCTTTTCCGATGGCAGCCTTGATAACGTCTATCTCGACGGCCTGAAGATGATGGGCGACACCAACTCCCACAGCTCGCTGGTGATCGACCCGTGGTTTTTAGACAGCGTTGAAGTGGTGCGCGGCCCGGCATCCGTGCTCTATGGCCGCTCGTCGCCAGGCGGCATCGTGGCGTTGAACTCGCGCAAACCGTCGTTCGATCCGGGGGGTGAAGTGAAACTCTTCGCGGGGAATAACAACCAGCGCGGCGCGGCGTTTGATGTGACCGGGCCGGTGGATGATAACGATCGCGTGGCGGTGCGTTTAACCGGTATGACCCGCTATGCCGACTCCCAATTCGATCACCTGAAAGAGCAGCGTTACGCCATCGCGCCGAGCGTCACCTGGCGTATTACCGACCGCACGCGCCTCGATGTGATGGCCTATCTGCATCGCGATCCGGAAGGCGGCAGCCACTCCGGCCTGCCGTATGAAGGTACTGTGGTGCCGCACGCCGGGGGCAAAATCTCCAACACCTTCTTTGAAGGTGAAGATAAGTACGACAAGTACAAACGCCGTGAAAACATGGTCGGCTATAACTTTGAGCACCTGTTTGACAGCGGCTGGTCGGTGCGCCAGAAGCTGCGCTACCTGCGTACCAAAGTCGATCTCAATCAGGTCTATGCTTCGGGCTGGCTGAATGAGACCGAGCTGAACCGCGGTTACTCCGGCTCAGATGAGTCCCTCTCGGCGGTGACGCTGGATAACCAGCTTGACGGCAGTGTTGATACTGGTGCCATTAACCACCGTCTGCTGGTGGGCGTCGATTACCAACACCGCAATAACAACGTCACCTCGTCCTATGGCAGCTTCCCGGCGATTGATGCCTTTAACCCGGTTTATGGTGCCGATCCGCTCTCAATTTCCGTGTATGGCCGCGAAAAGCACAAACTGGAGCAGACCGGGATCTATGTGCAGGATCAGATGTCGCTCGATCGCTGGCGTCTGACCCTTGGCGGCCGTCACGATCAGGTGAAGATCACCAACAGCAATAAGATCGGCGACACTCACGATACGCTGGAGAAAGACCATATCAGCAGCCGTGCGGCGCTGATGTACCTCTTCGACAGCGGATTTGCCCCCTACGTAAGCTACTCGACGGCCTTTACGCCGACCAGCTTTACCGATGAGAACGGCAAGATCCTGCAACCGATGAAGGGCAAGCAGTGGGAAGCGGGGCTGAAGTTCCAGCCGGAAGGGTCGCAGACCATGTACAGCGCCTCGGTCTACCGCATCAACCAGAACAATATCGCCACCAAAGTGGAGCCGACCGATCCCTACCGCGCTATCGGCGAGATTGAATCAGAAGGGGTTGAGCTGGAAGCGGTGGGTCAGTTGACGGATAACCTGCGCTTACAGGCGGCTTACACCTATAACGACATTCGTTATAAGAAAAGCAGCCCCGAGGAGCAGGGGAAACGCGCGGTTTACGCCCCGCGCAACCAGGCGAGTGCCTGGCTGAGCTATGACGTGAAAGCGGGTGCGCTGAATGGCCTGACCCTCGGTTCCGGCGTGCGGTATGTTAACGGCATCACCTCCGATCGTGAGAATACCCACACGCTGCCCTCCTACACGCTGGTGGATCTGGCCGTCGGGTACGATCTGTCGAATGTCGGGCTGAAAGGACTGAGCGCCCAGGTGAACGTGAATAACCTCACCGATAAGCGCTATGTCGCCTCGTGTAACTCCGCCAATTACTGCTACTTTGGTGCCGAGCGCAGCATCGTCGGCAGCCTCTCTTACGCATTCTGATGGGATAAACCCGGCCGCTGCGCCGGGTTTTTTATTAGCTGAGATCGACACCTTTATGGCCGAAGAGCCAGGTGACGATAAACCCGCCGAGATAGGCCACCACCACGCCCGCCGCATAGACCGCCATCCCGGCATAGATACCATGATCGGAGGTCATCAGCGGCAGCGCTACCAGCCCGGAAGGGCCAAACACCGTATTCAACCCGACCGGTAAGCCAAGCCATGCCACGGCACCCATAAAAAATCCGCCGCAGGCGCCGCCAATACAGGCGGTGACAAAGGGTTTGACGCGCGGCAGGGTCACGGCGTAGATCAGCGGTTCGCCAACACCGAGCAGGCCGGGAATGATCGCCCCGCGGATCTGGTTGCGGATCGTCGATTCCCGCGCCGCGCGGAAGTAGAGCGCCAGCGCCGCGCCCACCTGACCGCCGCCCGCCATCGCCAGAATCGGAAAGAGCGAGTTGAAACCCTGCGCATCCATCAGAGCAAAGTAGACCGGAATAAAACCCTGATGCACGCCAAACACCACGGCAATCAGGAACAGCCCCGCCAGCACCGCGCAGCCAAACGGGTTACCGTTGAGGTGCAGAAACAGCCACGACATCCCTTTAAACAGCTCGCCGCCGATGGGCATGATCAGCGTAAAAGTGAGCGCGCCGGTAATCAGCAAGGTGAGCAGCGAGGTGAGGATCATATCGAGATTGTCGGGCACAAAGCGGCGGATCTGCCGCTCGATCCACGCGCCGAGGATCGTGGCGATCAGTACGCCGATAATGTTGCCGCGCGGATCGATGCTCATGCCGAAGAAATTGTCGATCCCAGAGAAGTAGCCAACCGTCGCTTTCGCGTCGTAACCGAGCACAAACAGCGCGGCGATGATTGCGCCGTTGACGCCGTTGCCGCCAAAGGCTTTTTGCGCATTGTAACCGATCAGGATTGGCAGGAAGGTGAACAACCCTTTGCCGAACACTTTCATATAACCGACGACGTGCGCGAGCGCGCTGCTCTTATCCTGCGCGCCGACCAGCAGGCTTTGCTCAATCAGTGTGGCGAAGCCGAGCAGCATCCCGGCGGCGATAAAGCCTGGGATAAGCGGCGTGAAGATGGTGGCAAATTTCGCCAGAAACTGATGCAGGCCGCTGGTCTGCCTGGCTTTCATCTGCTGTTTAGTGTCGCGGGCGACCTCTTTAAGCGAGGCCGATTCCGCGGGCGCATTGTCACGGCTGATTAAGAGACTCATCATCTCTGCCGCAGTTTGCGCTTTACCGGGGCCAACGATGATCTGGAGCTGATCCTCGCTGTTCACCACGCCGAGCACCCCAGGCAGCGCCTGCAGCGCGGCCTTGTTGACCAACGCATTGTTATGCAGCGTCAGGCGCAGGCGCGTCATGCAGTTGCCGCAGCTTTTAATATTCGCTTCACCACCGACATTTTGCAGAATGGTGGCGATCAGGTCCGGCGTGATTTTGGCCATCACTTCACTCCTGCGTGGAGCAGCGCCTGGCGAATAAACCCGCCGTTATCGGCGAGCAGGCTCGCGGCCTCTTCGGCGTCGATCTGCGCCAGCACCATCAGGATGGCGGTTTTACAGTGGCCGTGGCTGGCCTGCAGCGCCTGCTTCGCCTCGTCGCTGTCGCAGCCGGTGGCTTCCATCACAATATTGACCTGGCGCTGCACCAGCTTCTGGTTCGTCGCTTCCACGTCCACCATCAAGTTGCCGTAGACTTTACCGCTGCGGATCATCGCCCCGGTGGTGAGCATATTGAGCACCAGTTTTTGCGCCGTGCCCGCTTTCATGCGTGAAGAGCCGGTAACCACTTCCGCGCCGACCACCGGCGTAATGGCGATATCGGCAATCTGCGTCATCGGGCTGCCGGCGTTGCAGGTCAGCGATACGGTGGTGGCGTGCAGGCTTTTGGCGTACTCCATGGCGGCAATCACATAGGGCGTGCGCCCGCTGGCGGCGATGCCGACCAGCACGTCATTGGCGTTGAAATTGAGGGATTTAAGATCGTCAATGCCGAGCGTCAGGCTATCTTCAGCGTTTTCCACCGCTTGCAGAATGGCGCGATGACCGCCAGCAATAAGGCCGATGACCTGCTCACGCGGCGTACCGTAAGTGGGCGGGCATTCGCTTGCATCCAGAATGCCTAAGCGCCCGGAGGTGCCCGCACCGCAGTAAATCAGGCGCCCGCCCTGTTTAAAGGCGTTAACAATCGCATCGACCGCCTGCGTAATCGCCGGGATCACCTGCTCAACCGCCAGCGCGACCTTCTGATCTTCACGGTTAATTACCCGTAACATCGCCTCGGTATCAAGCATGTCGATATTGGCGCTGGCGCTGTTACGGCCTTCGGTCGTCAATCTGGATAGATCAATGTTCATTACGTCTCACTTCACTCTGCATGATGACTTTCTGCCTGCTGCCTTACGGCAACGACAGCCGAAAAAGGAATAATATATTATTCAAACCAATCGGTTTAAGAATAATTTATTCTTGCACGCGGCGCGAGACGAGAGTGTGACGCTGCTCATGATGTCCATAACTCATCGTCAAGCGGCGCGTTAGCGCTGGTGAAAGGTGAGGATCGCCTGCACCAGCCTGTCGGGGTCAAGGTCAATTTCGCCTGCGTCAAGCGCTGCGCGAAGGCGTTCGATTTTAGGCTGGTCAACTTCCGGCAATTGATCAAGGTCGGGCTGCGCCTGTTTAAGTAAAAAGAGGATCGCGTCAGAAAATGGGGGCGCTGTCATGATATGCGTCTCACTGTGGGCGGTTACCGTTTGGTGGCTATCTGGCTACCTAAAACGACCATCGACACGGCAAACTTAATCCTCTGGTTTTGCCTAATCCGGCTCCAGTTGGTAGCGAAATATCATGCCATTTTGCAGAAAGACCAGCGGCACGCCATCCGGCGCGATTTGCTGCATTGCGTTCTCCGAGTTGGTCAACAGATCAACATTATTTGTCACCATGCGGTTATGTTTCGCCGGATTAAACAGCACCGGCGCGTAGGCAAAATAGTGTTTACCGTAGCGCTGGCGCGTATGGACAAAGTTGCTTTTGAGCATGAAAGCCACATCTTGCGGGCTGCTAAGCGTGCTGACAATAATATTGCCCACCGTACTCATGCGTGAATCGTAGATCTCCTGTTGTTGCAGCATCAAATCATAAAACCCCACCTGCTGAGCGATCTCCTCCGTCTGATTAAGGGCGTGCTGCCCGCGCTGGAAAAAGGTGCCGCAGGATAGCGCCGCGAGAGTGATGGCAAGTAGAAATAGCGGCTGTTTATTTGCTGTTACAAGGTGCCATCTCATCCATTTTTCTCCGTGTCTCGCTCACAATCAGCTTATTTAATAACGCCGTGTCGGAGCGCCAGTGATCAATTTGCATCACCAGAACCCGTTGCTCGCAGGCATTGTATATGCGGAAAGTATAATTCAGGGTGTGGTGTTCACTGCGGTAGTAAATAGCCATCCGCAGTGACTTCTGTTTCGCCTGTTGATTAAGCCGGGTATAGCTCTCTTTCAAACGATCATAAATAGCCATCGGCTCTTTCACTCTCTCGTCCGGCGCTAAAAGGGCAAAAATACGCAGATGGCTGTAAATGTTTTTCGCCAACTCTTTCACCCCTACCTTGTTGTGGTAGGTGAGAGCTAAATAGCCGCTACAGAGGATAGATAATATAAAGAGTAACGTTATAAGAAGGCCATTAAGGTAAGAAAGAGGTTGCACAATATCCGGCGTCTCTTGTCGGGGCGTCGTGGATAACTCAGGCGCGGCAGGTCGGCTCTCCTGCGGGGGGATATCGAACTCAGGCGGTGCAGAGCTCGGGGCGGTAGGCGGCCAGCTAACCAGTGGGCGACAATATTTGGCTTCCAGTACATAACCCTGTTTCGGGAGGGTGCGAATGATTCGCTGTTGCTTACCATTATCCGCCAGGGCGGTACGCAGCGTGTGAATGGCGTGGGGCAGGCTATTGCTACTGACCGCGCGCTCTTCCCAGACCTGTGAGGTCAGATCCTCATGAGTGAGGATTTCGCCGGGGTGTTGCTGTAAAACTTCCAGCAGCCTGAGCGGGTGCGCTCCCAGCCGTCTCTCCTCGCCGGTTACGACGTGGCGGATCGCGCCTGACGCGGGAACGATGAGCCAGTTATTCACTGTGCAATTGGATTTATTCATAAAAGGTTAACGATTGCGGCTAATCCAGCGGGCTCTTATCACAAAAAATAATGCCTTTGACCAAATCAGATAAATGACAAAATAAATATTCGCAGTTCAACGGTTCGTGGCGTTAATAATACGAAACGCGCAGTGTAATTTACATGTGATTTCATTAATTGCCGCTTTTCAAGGGATTAAAAAATGAGTTTGTGGTGTATTGTTTGACGCCATTGAGAAGTGCTCTTACATCTTATTAGCTACTTCTCTTCTCACTTTTGTTAATTAGGTGTTGCCGGAATTTTTTATTAATTGTTTTATCCGCTGTTCCTCATACGTAATGTAAATGATGAATTTAACTGCCGCAAAAACCCTAACTCCCGCTGATGAAGCGCGTTATATCAGTGAGTATTTGCCGCTGGTACATAAAGTCGTCAAACAGTTCAGCTGGCAGACCAATAGCGTGATGAGCAAAGAGGATATGCGGCAAATTGCCCTGATGGGTCTGCTGGCCTCGCTGCGGCGCTATGGCCCGCCGGATGTACAGTTTGCCGGTTACGCCATTCAGCGTATTCGCGGCGCGGTGCTCGATGAGTTACGCCAGCAGGACTGGCGTCCGCGCAGGCTGCGTCAACAGACGCATAAACTCACGGATGCAATACGCGAAATAACCCGCGAGCTGGGGTATGAGCCGCGCTTTGAAGAGGTGAGTGAACGGCTGTCGGTGACGCCGGAAGCCTGGCAGCAATATCTGCTGCTGCACTCGGCCAGTGCGCTGGAGAGTCTGGATAACTTGCTGGAGAGTGAGCAGCACGCCAGCACGCTCTCCAGCCGTCAGCTCGAGGATGAACTGCTTCCCGCTTACACATTACGCAGCGCGGTAGCCAGCCTCGACAAGCGTGAGCAGCTGATCCTCGCGCTCTACTATCAGCATGAACTGAGCCTGAAAGAGATTGCGCAGGTGATTGGCGTGTCAGAAGCGCGTGTGTGCCAGCTCAATCAAGTGATCGCCCAGAAGGTACAGGCGTTTACTCGTCAATAAACGCGCTATCCATGGTGCTGGCTATCGCCGGCGCTTGCTTTTAACTCATTGTATTAGTGTGTTGTTCTCGTGAAAGCTGTGATTTTGTCATCCATCGTTGCCCCCAGTCGGAGCCTGCTCCGAGGGTTTTTGGGGCTTTTTTTTACGCTTCTTGTGCTGTCGCTTGTGACCGGGTGTGTGCAAACTTCCTCGCGCACGGCGACGCCACTATTAACGCCATCTGAGACGCGTGCGCAGGCCGCTACCGCGCATCATCAGGCGCAGCGAAAAGCACGTGTGCGCGAATCGTTGCTTACGGTGATGAAACGCCTGGAGAAACAGCTCGGTAAACCTTACGTGCGTGGTGGCATCTCACCGCGGCGGGGGTTCGACTGTAGTGGGCTGGTGGTCTACGCCTATAACACGGTGCTGGAGCGCAAACTCCCGCGCACAACCCGTGCCATGTTCAGAGATAGAGGACTGAAAAAAGTGGCTCGCCATAAGCTGCGCCGCGGTGATCTGGTCTTCTTTCGCAGTAAAGCGCGCGGCCCGGCGGATCACGTTGGTGTCTATCTAGGTAACGATACCTTTATTGAAGCACCGCGCAGCGGGCTGAAGATCCGCATCAGTAACCTGACAAATGATTACTGGCAGGATCACTACCTCGGCGCGCGGCGAATTCTGACCAACGAGGCGATTCTCTGAAGCTACGCCTCCAGCGCATGATGGATCGCCGTGCCCAGCCGTTTGATCGCTTCCCGTTTGATTTCATCCGGCGGCAGCGCGCAGTTAAGGCGCAGGCAGTTGCGATATTTGCCGGAAGCAGAAAAGAGCGAGCCGGGTGCTATCTGGATTTTTAACCGGCAGAGCTGGCGCGAAACGCAGACCATATCGACGCTCTCCGGCAGCTCAACCCACAGCATAAAGCCTCCCTGCGGGCGCGTAACGCAGATACCGCACGGAAAATATTGCCGCACCCAGCAGGTGTAGATCGCCAGCCGCTGCTGATACATCTGGCGCATCCGGCGTACGTGGCGGTGGTAGTGCCCGTCGCGGATAAATGCCGCTACCGCCAGCTGAGTGGCGGGAACATTGGTGCCGATGGCGGCATATTTTTTATGCAGCACCCGATCCAGATAGCGCCCCGGCGCGATCCAGCCAATGCGCAGACCCGGTGCCACGGTTTTGGTCAATGAGCTGCACAGCAGCACGCGGCCATCAATATCGTAGGATTTGATGGTACTCGGGCGCGGGTAATCGGTGGCCAGCTCGCCATAAATATCATCTTCGAAAATGACAATATCGTGACGCTGCGCCAGCGACAGCGCCGCTTTTTTGCGCGCCTCCGGCATCACAAATCCGAGCGGATTCTGGCAGTTAGGCACCAGGATCACCCCTTTAATTGGCCACTGCTCCAGCGCCAGCTCCAGCGCTTCAATACTGATCCCTGTTTCGGGATCGGTCGGAATTTCAATCGCTTTAATATCCAGCCCGCGCAGCAGCTGCATGGTGCCGTAGAAGCAGGGCGATTCGACGGCGACAATATCCCCCGGATTACAGACCGCCATCAGCGCCAGCGACAGCGCCGGGTGGCAGCCTGCGGTAATGACAATCTCTTCCGCATTTAACGAAGTGCCACCATCAAGCATCAGGCGGGCGATCTGCTCGCGCAGTTCGTGCTGGCCGGGGAGGGGATCATAGCTGATGGCATCCATTACCTGGTGCTGCGCGATGCGGCTCATCTCCTTCCATAGCGGTTTGAGGGTTGCCTGGGTGAGATCCGGTGCGCCGCCACCGAAGGCGACAATCTCTTTATCCGTGCGCGCATCGAGCAGGGTTAACACTTCATCCCACTGCGTAACGTCAACCGGGCGCTGCACCGGGCGCGACATCGCCGGCACCGGCGGTTTGGCTTTGCGCGGTGCGACAAAGTAGCCGGAGCGCGGCTGCGGGGTGATTAACTGCAATGTTTCCAGAACCTGATAGGCCTGCTGTACGGTACTGATACTGACGCCATGCTCCTGGCTCAGGCTGCGCACTGAGGGTAATTTCTCACCGTGACGATATAAGCCATGTTCAATGCGCTCTGCCAGCAAGGTGGCAAGATGTTGGTAGCGGGTCATGCTGTATCCTAAAAAATCACCATACAGTTGCGAAAAACAGTACAGATCGGCAGTGATAGTGGCGTTCAGATCCTCTTTTACGGCATCTGTATGTTAAAGAAAACTATTTTCTGAATCTGTATTGTACAGGGCGATCGCAGCGAAGATAGAGCTCTTTTCAGGCGAGGAGAGCAAGATGGAATTTTTCGAAAATCGACCACGGCGCCCGTTTTCCGGGTTTGTTTTACTCTGGCGCAGCGTGCGGCGCTGGCACCTGTTGGCGAAAACCCGACGCGACCTGCGCAGGCTGAGTGACGAGCAGTTAAAGGATATGGGGCTACGACGCAGTGATATCAGTTGAGGGCGAAAAGGGCGCAGGAAATATCTGGTGGTTCCCGCCCACCCTGCGTTGGGCTATGCTTAGCTGCATAACCTGAAGGGAGAGAGCACATGCATTTTATTACTAACCACGATGATGACGACAAAAAAGAGAAAGAAGCGGGCAATGCCAGCCAGCTGATGCAGCAGAAACTGCTGGATGCGCGTTCGATCATCATCTCTGGTGAGATCAACCAGGCGCTGACTGAGAAAGTGGTGACCCAGCTTCTGCTGCTGCAGGGGATCAGCGATGCGCCGATCAAAATCTATCTCAACAGCCAGGGCGGCCATGTCGAAGCAGCGGATACCATTCACGACATGATCAAATTTATTACCCCGGAAGTACATATCATCGGCACCGGCTGGGTCGCCAGCGCCGGGATCACCATCTTCCTCGCGGCGAAGAAAGAGCACCGTTACTCGCTGCCGAACACCCGCTTTATGATTCACCAGCCGCTGGGCGGCGTGCGTGGTCAGGCGAGCGATATCGAAATTGAAGCGAAAGAGATCATCCGTACCCTTGAGCGTGTGAATCGCATGATCGCCGACGCGACCGGCCAGCCGGTGGAGAAAGTGAAGCAGGATACCGATCGCAACTTCTGGATGAACACCAAAGAGGCGATGGATTACGGCATTGTCTCCCGCGTGGTCAACTCCTACGCCGATCTCAACCTCGACTAATCTGTTGTGCTTTTCTGAGGCGGGAACTCTCTCGCCTCATCTTTTTTCCTGATTTCTTCCGCACCCTGACGCCTTTCTCAATGGAGTGATGGCATGAAAAAGAGTATCACCGCGGCGCTGATAACTGCAGCGACCCTGAGCCTTCCCGTGCTGGCGGCACCTGCCAGCGTCTCGTTCGAACATAAAGATTGGCAAGTGGTGTGCGATAACACCCTGACCTGCCGCGCTGCGGGCTACAGCACGGAAGAGGATGCCACCGGCTCGGTGTTGATCACCCGTAAAGCGGGGCCGCAGACGGCGGTCACCGTGCAGGTGGTGCTGGCAGATATGGACGGCAGTGAACCGCCATCACCGGCGAAGCTGGCGCTGTGGATTAACGGTAAATCCCTCGGCGCGTTAACCCCTGGCGATAACGACACCTGGCGTCTGACGGACGCTCAGGCAGCGCAGATGATTGCTGCGGTGAAGGGCAGCGACAACGTTGAGTTCAGAGGCGGCGCGAGACCCTTTGTGCTCTCTGGCGACGGCGCGTCTGCCGCGCTGCTGAAGGTTGATGATGTACAGGGGCGCGTCGGCACGCCGGGCGCACTGAGTAAAAAAGGCAATAAACCCGAATCCTCGGTTACGGCGGCGATCCCCGCTCCGGTGATCCAGGCCGCAACCGTAAGCAAAGGCAAGGCGCGTACACTGAGCGCAGCGGAAGCAAAAAAAGTGACGCCGCAGCTGCTCGCGACTCTCGGTAAAGATGATGACTGTGACCGCCTCGCCAATCCGCAAGAGGAGAGGGTTGAGGGCGATAATGACTTAACCCTGACGCCGCTGGACGCAAAGCATGGCCTGGTTTCCGCACTCTGCTGGCGCGCCGCCTATAACGAAGGGTACGGCTACTGGGTGGTCGACACCGCCCTGAAAGGGAAGCCGCAGTTCGTCACCAGTTCAGGTACCGACTACAGTGATGGCGCCATTACGCTTGCGCAGCGCGGGCGCGGAATTGGCGACTGCTGGGCATCTGCCGAGTGGGTGTGGGATGGCGAAGCGTTTCGTCGGAGCAGCGAAGGGACCACCGGCCTGTGCCGCGGTATCCGCGCGGGCGGTGCCTGGGCGCTGCCCGAGTTTGTCGCCGAGGTGAAAGCCGCGAAATAATCCTCTGCGCACCGCCGCGATCTGATGATGGAAAGCGGTGCTGTTCATTTTGCGCACTTTACCTTCGGTTTAATGGTCACTATACTTACCAAATTCAAAATTAATGGTAATGATAGTGACCATGACAGCAAGAGATAAACGCAGCGCGGTTATCTTTCCCCGCCATCAGCAAGTCCTCACGCAGTTTGGTGAGAACATCAAGCTTGCCCGCAAACGCCGAAAACTTACTCAGACTATGCTCTCAGAACGAACGGGGTTGAGCCGTCTTACCTTGCGAAAAATCGAGCAGGGCGACCCAGGGGTTTCGCTTGGGCACTATGTGGCTGTGCTTGGCGTCCTGGGGCTGGTCGATGATTTTCTTCTGCTTGCCAGGGATGATGAACTGGGGCGCAAGTTGCAGGATATTGAGCTTTTAAGGAAGAGAGGAGAGCCTCGTTAATGACAACGGATGTTTGGGTGTATGCCGACTGGCAAGATTTTGTCGAGCCTGCGCGGGTTGGCCTGCTGTGTGCAGACAGGATACGCAATGGCGAGCATTTTAGTTTTCGCTATGACGATGCGTGGCTGATATCGCCCTTCGCGCAGAAAGTCGATCCCGAGCTGGAACTCTACTCCGGCGAGCAGCACAGCCAGGCGTCACGGAATTTTCGCGTTTTTCTCGACTCCTGTCCGGATCGCTGGGGACGGCTACTGATGAAACGGCGGGAGGCCATCCTTGCCCGGCATGAAGCGCGTCGACCACGGCAACTGGGTGAAATCGATTTTCTGTTGGGGGTGCATGATTTTCACCGTCAGGGGGCGTTGCGCTTCAAGCGCGCTCCTGACGGTGCCTTTCTTGACGATAACCACCGATTAGCGGCACCGCCATTGACCTCGTTAAGAGAGCTGGCGTATGCGGCAGCGCAGGTTGAACGTCATGACGAGCGTGACGACGCTGAGTATCTCAAATGGCTGGAAATGCTGATGTCGCCAGGCTCCTCGCTGGGCGGTGCGCGCCCTAAAGCCAGTGTGCGTGATGAAGAAAACCATCTATGGATCGCCAAATTTCCCAGCCGCTACGACGATTACGATATCGCCGCGTGGGAATTTATCACCTGGCAACTGGCGCGTAATGCAGGTATCGACATGGCAGAGTGCCGTATCGAGCGTTTTGGGAGTGAATACCACACCTTCCTGACTAAGCGTTTTGACAGAAAGCCCGATTCCCGCCTGCACTTTACCTCTGCGATGACACAGCTTGGTTATTACGATGGTGATTACGAGGCGTCCTACCTCGAGCTGGCGCAGTTCCTGACGGAAAAAGGCGCCCGCAGCCGCGACGATTTAGCCCAGCTTTGGCGACGCATCGTTTTCAATATTGCCGTTTCTAACAATGACGATCACCTGCGTAACCACGGATTTATCTATCAGCAGGGCGGCTGGAGATTGTCGCCCGCTTATGACATTAATCCGGTGCCGGATGCGCAGGGGCTACATCTCAATATCAGCGATAGTGATAACAGCCTCGATTTCGAACTGGCGATGTCAGTCATCGATTTTTTCCAGCTGAGCCGTTCACGAGCGCACGCGATTAAACAAGAAGTATTAAGCAGCGTAAGCCAGTGGCGCAGCCATGCGCAAGCGCTGGGCATCACCCGCAACGAGCAGGAAAGAGTGGCTCCGGCGTTTAACTTTTAATGGAGAGCGAGACCGTGCTCACTACCCTTAACCACCTTACGCTGGCGGTCAGCGAGCTGGCGCGCAGCGTTGATTTCTACCATCACTTGCTCGGCATGAGGCTGCATGCGCGCTGGGATAACGGCGCCTATCTCACCTGTGGCGATCTCTGGATCTGCCTCTCCGTCGATGAGGCGCGCCGGGTTATACCTGCCGATCAAAGCGATTACACCCACTACGCCTTCAGCGTTGACGAGGGCGCACTGGCAGCGTTTACCATGCGGCTGGAACAGGCGGGTGTGGTGAGCTGGAAGGTGAACAAAAGCGAAGGGGCGTCGTACTACTTCCTTGACCCGGACGGCCACAAGCTGGAAGCGCATGTTGGCGATCTGGCGCAGCGTCTGGCGGCTTGTCGCGCGAAGCCCTATCAGGGAATGGTGTTTTTTGATTGACCACCTCGCCTTTCACAATCCATGCTCTTTGTCCCGCCGTTTCTTGATAGTTACCCTGATAACCTTTATCGTGCCCCTCCGCTAATGTGAGGGGACGTAATGACCGAAGATGAACTGTTTGCCCGCCGACCGCTGGGAATGCGCATGGCAATGGTAGTGCGCCAGTGGCGAGCGACCATTGATCATGCCCTGCGCGACACCGGAATTACCCAGTCGAGCTGGACGGTGCTGATGCAGTTGCAGCAACTGGGAGACAATGTTTCGGTCAGCGAGCTGGCGGAAGTGCAGGGCATTGAACTGCCGCCGCTGATGCGCACGCTCGCCCAGCTGGAGACGCAGGGGCTGATTGCGCGTACGACATCGCCGTACGACAAGCGTATTCGCCTGCTGAAATTGACCGCCAAAGGGTGTGCTCTGCTGGAGAAGATCACGCAAGTGATTGAAGCCTGCCAGCTGCGGGCAACGAAGAGTATCCCGGCGGAAGATCTGCAACAGTTCAGCGCCACGCTGAGCCAACTCGCCTGTAATCTGCGCGTGATGCGCGAAGAAGATAATAAAACCGAATAAGAAAATGATGACGCCTGAACAAAAATTTGCCCGCTGGGTAAGGGTCAGTATTGCCTCTTTCCTGCTGATGTTTGTCTATTTTATTGTCGCCGATATCTGGATCCCGCTGACGCCGGACTCCACCGTGATGCGCGTGGTAACCCCGGTTTCCGCCCGCGTCTCTGGCTATGTTTCTGAGGTTTACGTGCAGAACAACAGCCGGGTAAAGCGCGGCGATCTGCTCTACCGACTCGACGCCACTCCCTTTGAAAACCAGGTCGAAGCCGCGGAGATTGCGCTGGCGCAGGCGCGTCTGACCAATCAACAGCTCGATGCGCAGATCGCTGCCGCGCAGGCGAGCCTGAAAACGGCGCAGCTAACGGCGCAGAATAATCGCGTCAGCTTTGAGCGCTATCAGCGCCTCGGCAAAATGCAGAGTGTCTCGCAGTCCGATCTCGATAACGTGCGCACCACCTGGCAGGGGAGCGAGCAGACGGTGACGAATCTTAACGCCAGCATCGAAGCGCTGCGTATTCAGCGCGGTGAACGAGATGAGGCGCATAACGTCACGCTGCAAAAATACCGCAATGCGCTGCAACAGGCGCAGCTGAACCTCGGCTGGACGCAGGTGCGCGCCGAAGCGGACGGCACGGTCAGCAACCTGCAACTTAGCCCCGGTTTTTATGCCCAGGCGGGCGGCGCGTCGCTGGCGCTGGTGCATGAGAAGAGCGATATCGTCGCCGATTTTCGTGAAAAGAGCCTGCGCCATACGCATGTTGGCACCGATGCGGCGGTGGTGTTTGATGCGTTGCCAGGCCAGGTATTTCACGCCCATGTCACCAGCAGCGATGCGGGCACCCTCGCCGGGCAGGAGGCGGTAAACGGTCAACTGTCGGAGCCGGAAACTTCAAACCGCTGGGTGCGCGATGCGCAGCGTATGCGTATCCATGTAGCGCTGGATGAGCCGCTGCCAAAAGAGTTGCCGACCGGCGCGCGTGCCACGGTGCAGCTCTATAACAGCGAAGGGATCTTCGCCCGCTTCTTCTCCGGGCTGCAAATCCGCCTGGTAAGCCTGCTGCACTATGTCTATTAACACGCTGGCCCGCGTCTTTACGCCGCACGGCAACATCGTCTACACGGCGAATGATTTTCGCCAGACGCTGCGCATTGTTTTTGCCGGGATGATCGCCTTGAGCGTGTCGAGCTTTTACAACACCCAGTATGGCGTTTTCTATGTGATCTACCCGGTGATGCTGCTGTCGCTGGTGCCGGTCTTTAACCGCCACGTCGCCAAACAGTTTGTGTTCAGCGCGGTGATTAACTGCATCGAAATGGTGTTTATCATCGGCTATCTGATGCAGTGGCCGGTGATCATGACGCTGGTAGTGTTTGGGCTCTATGTGATGCGTTTTCGCTTTATGAGCAAAGGCCCGCTGTTTCTCTTTGGCTCTACCGGCGTGGTGTGCCAGAGCACGATGCTCAATTTTATGAGCTACCCGTCGAGCGACTGGCATACGCTGCTCTTTTCCAATATTGAGGCCAGTATTATGGCCGTCGCCCTCAGTGCGCTGATGCACTTTCTGCTGCCGGACGTTGAGCCGCGCACCCGCCCACCGCTGATTGAGAAAAACGCCGCCCGGGTGC
The DNA here is from genome assembly GCF_014490785.1 of Kosakonia sp. SMBL-WEM22. Taxonomy (NCBI): domain Bacteria; kingdom Pseudomonadati; phylum Pseudomonadota; class Gammaproteobacteria; order Enterobacterales; family Enterobacteriaceae; genus Kosakonia; species Kosakonia sp. SMBL-WEM22. The sequence continues at coordinate 741,119 of NZ_CP051488.1, forward strand.
GCCACGAATCACTGCTCTCCGGCACTGTGGCGACGATGATTTTTGTTGTCTTCCAGATGAGCGATTTGAGCGATTCGCTCTCAGCATTGATGGCGGGAATTTTGATCCTCTTTCCGATGCACTATCGCGGGTCGGTGCTGAGCTCCTTATGGCGCGTAGTCGGCGTGGTGCTGGCGTGTCTCTATATCCTGCTGGTACAGCTGATCCTCTATAACCACAGCAGCCATATGCTGTTGATGATGCCACTGATCGGCCTGGGGCTGGCCTTTAGCGCGCGGCTGCATGTGATGGAGAAGGTGGGCGCAGGCGTCGGTTTCGCCAGCGTCACCACCATCGGCATTATGTTTGGCCAGAATCTGCACCCGGACACCGACCTGGTGTTCAGCGACCTGTACCGCATTGTCTCCGTTACCGTCTCGCTGGTGGCGACGCTGACGATGGTCTATCTGGTGCACCTGATTTTGAACCGCTTTGAAGCGACACGGTTTGTGATTGAGGAGTGAGCAGAAGTCAGTTATAAAGCGTTGTTTTACGGGTGCGGGGATCCTCATGGAACTGATTACCAATAAAAGCCCATGCTTGCTGCTTATTGTCGCAGGCTCCATCGCGTTGACAGGCTGTCCTGGACAGGGCGATCGCCTGAAGGCGGATGAAACTACAACCGTACTGAAAGAGGGTGATAACGTCTGCTTCGTGGTTCCAAATGCAAGGGATTTTCAGCCGAGCTTTATCGCGATAAATCCCCGTGAGACACCCGTGCAAGAGAGAAAATATACCTTTTTACCGCAACTGAAAGTGCGCGATGAAAAGCTGTGTATTCCCCCCTCGTTTTATTCATTTTCAATGAATGGACAATTTGTTGTTAACTACATTCTCAAATCGCGCACTCAGGATGATTCGCCCAGAAGCGTTGTGGTTGGCATCGAGTTTAGACAAGGGAGCGTTGTAAACTTTCCTCTCGCCACTAATGAGATCGCACGCTGATAGCCAATTGCCGAATGGCGCTGCGCTTATCCGGCCTACGGTTCGCTTTTGTAGGCCGGATAAGGGGTGAGCCGCCATCCGGCAACTCAGAGGGCAGAGAGGTTTAAGAGCGCCGGAATCTGCGACAAGAGGTACAAAATCAGGCCGATACAGCCGCCGACCAGCGTGCCGTTAATACGGATAAATTGCAGATCCTTGCCGATATTCAGCTCCACCTGGTAAGACATATCCCGCGCATCCCAGCTCTTCACCGTGTCGCTAATATGGCGCGTCAGGAAAGCTGAAAACTCTGGTGCCACGCGATGGGCCGCCTGTTCGAGGTGCTCGTTAAGCGAGGTGCGTAGCGCGCCGTCTGCCAGCAGCGTTTCGCCAAACCACAGCCCGGCTTCACTGATGCGCTTTTGCATTTTTGAATCCTCGGACTGCATATCAGCTTTCATCCAGTTGCGCAGATCGCCCCACATCTCGCCGACGTAGCGGTTAAACGCCTCATCATTCTTCAGATACTCTTTGATGTTTTCCGCCCGCTCCGCCATCTCCGGATCGCTTTTCAGGTTGGCGATCAGTTTCATCGTCGCGCGATCGAACGCCTGGCGGATCTGGTGTGTGCGATCGGCATTGATATCATCCAGCAGTGAGTTGACGGCATCGGAGACCAGCGCCGCGCTCTGCTCCCCCAGCCACTCTTTCGGCAGCACTTTCGCCTTCAACGGATGGTCGGTCTCCAGCCAGTGCACCACCTGGCGGGCGATAAAGGTGCGCGTACTTTCCCGCTGCAACAGCGCAATCAGTTGAGTAATTAACGTGTCCAGCAACTTCTGGTGGCGGTTGTTACGCGTCAGGCTCTCCAGCATCAGGGCGCTGGTTTGCGTTAAATCGACTTTATCGATCGCTTTATGCACTGCCCGGCGGATCAGCCGCTGAATACGGCTGTCATCGGTCATCTCGAGAAAGCCGCTCATCACTTGCAACAGATGCGTGCCGACGCGCTGCGCGTTCTCCGGCTGGCTGAACCAGACGCCGATCATCTGCGCGGGCTGATGCCGCTGGATTAGCGCTACCAGTGATTGGGTATCAAGAAACTTCTCCTGCACGAACTGCCCAAGATTGTCGCCAATCCGGTCTTTATTGCGCGGAATGATCGCCGTATGGCGGGAGATAAACGGCAGTGGTACGCGGCGAAACAGCGCCACCACCGCAAACCAGTCGGCCAGCGCGCCGACCATCGCCGCTTCGGCAATGGCCTTGACCCCGCTCACCCAGAAGTTCGGCGGCAGAAAGAGAGTGGTAACAAATACCGCGGCAGCGACCAGCAGCAGCGACAGCGCCAGTCGTTTGGCTCGCTTCAGTTCAGCTAATTTTTCCATCTGATAAGCATAGAACTCAACGGTGAGTTCATGCAAAGGGTTAATAGATAAGTAGATTGCACAGCAGTGTCCACACAATCCACCCGCCAAACACCATCAGCACTACGCCGGCGATGCGCTCTATCCAGCAGATGCTGCGGCTCAGACGCCGTTGCAGCGCAGGCAGGCCAATCAGGCTGACCAGCGCTAAATCCCACAGCAGCACTACCATCACCATCCACACACCGCTGACCGATTGTTGCAGCAGCGTCACATCCGGGCCGAGCAGGGCGGTCATCAGCGCAAGGTAGAAGAGGGCGTTTTTCGGGTTGAGCAGCGCCGAGCCGAGGCCAAGTAAAAACTGTTTACCGATGCCGGGGCAGCGCTGCTGCGTCTCATCCAGCGCCAGTGTTTGCGGGCGGCTGCGCACCAGGTGTGAGCCAATCCACAGCAGATATAGCGCGCCGAGCAGTTCGATGGCGGTAAACAGCCCGCTGAAGTGGCGCAGTGCGCTGGCCCCGATAATCACCAGCAGAATATAGAGCGCGTTGCCGAAAGCGACGCCGATGCACAATCCGGCGCTACCGCGCAGGCGGTAACGGATGGCGTAACCTATCAGCAGGAAAAAGTCCGGGCCGGGGCTGAGCAGCGCGACAAAGTGTGCCAGCGCCAGGGCGGGAAACGCGGCGGGAAAGATATCCATAGTGACCTCGCATAAAAGAGTGCGGTCACCATAGCCGCTGCGCGGCGCTATTTATTGTCTGATATTGATCCGAGCGCGTACTGGCGCGGTGTGGCGGCGGTGTAGCTGACAAAGGTTTTATGAAAGTGGCTCTGATCGGCAAAACCGCTCTGGTAGCCGACATCCGCCAGTTTATCCCCGGCGCGCAGACGGCTTTTGGCAAACTCGACGCGGACGAGGTTAAGAAAGCTGCCGGGGGTTAAGCCGGTGTCGCGCTTGAAGGTGCGGATCAGCGTCTCTTTGCGCAGCGAAAAGGCGTGGGCCAGCGCATCCAGCGTCGGCGGCTGCTGCAAATTCTCTTGCAACGCCATCTGCACCTGCTCGCTGACCGCGCGGAGTGGTTCATCGCCAGACACATTTGGCAGTGCGGCGAGCAGAGTCTGGATAGCACCTGGTAATGGCTGCGTCTGATTGCTCTCGATCAGCGCGACGATATGCAGAAAGTGTTCGAACAATTGCGGGTCACGAATCACCTGCTGGGCGCGGTTTTCATCAGCCAGATAGAGCATATGATAACTGCGCGGTTGCCCGGCGAGCGGGTTGCAGCTGTGCGGCGTCAGGGCCGGGATAATAATCAGATCGCCTGGCCGCAGCAGGTATTCCTGCTGGTGGCAGACGCAGCGGGTCTGGCCCTCAATAATCGCGCCGATGGAGAGCTCCGCGTGGCGGTGGCGCTTATAGGCCTGCGTGCTGGTGTGGGTGCTGCGTAGCTCCATGCCGGGCAGCGCCGGGGAGCGGAAAAAACTTTGTGTGATATCGCGAGTCACTGCCATTCATCACCTCGGTCCGGGGCGGTTTTCCGGTATAACACAGCGCGTCAGGGATCGTGAAACGCATTGTGCAGAAGCCGCCACTTTGGGTAGGCGTATTAAAAGCCTGCGCCGGCAAATTGTCACGGCTTCCAGCGGCGCAGCGGCGTGTCGTGCTCGTAGGGCATTGGTGTCGGGTAAGTGATAAATTCGACGATGCTGCCCCACGGCGTGCGGCCATAGCAAAAGCAGTTGCCGTCGCCCTTCTCGGTTGGGAAGCCCAGCGGCTGCGGTGCGGTAAAGATCTCGCCGCCCGCATCGGCAAACTGTTTCAGCGCGGCATCGATATTGTCGACATAGACCGCAAAGTGTTGCAGGCCAAAGTCGTTCGCCCGCAGCGGTTCGCGCTGGGAAGGCCCCTGCATTTCAAACAGCTCAATACCCGGCCCGTGTTGCAGCTTGAGCATGCTCACCGCTTTGATCACCGTACCCGGCACCAGCCGCAGCGTCTTTTGCTGCGCCTCGCTATCAATATCCTCATCGTCTGGTGCCACGGACTGGTAAATCAGCTCCGCGCCTAATGCCGCGGTAAGAAAACGGGTGGCGGCTTTTATATCCGGTACGGTAATACCAATATGATCGATCCCGCGAACGCTCTGCTGCATATTTCCTCCTGTTATTTGTGTGGTATTAAGCATAGCGGATGCAGGCGCGATGGAAATAAAGCGTCGTTAATCAAGTTTTAATTGAGCAAAAAGTAACAGGTGGGATCGTTTATTTACTTATCCAGATGTAGTTCATGGTTAAATAAGGTTTTGTTATCTGATTAATTATTTAACATGTTAATTTTAAATGTTTTTTTTGTGTTTTATCTTCAGGTTGGCAAAAATATCACGTTAAATGAAACATAAGAACACTCCGGATATACTCAACTTTACTTCAGGTCTCCCGACGTTTTACTACCCTTATTACCCTAAGCGGTAAATTAAGGAGACCCATATGGCTTACCAGACAGTGAATCCTTTCAATAATCAGCTGATCAAAGCGTATCCGAACCACAGCGATGCCGATATAGAGGCGACGTTGCGCCAGGCTGACGCCCTTTACCACTCCGAGTGGGCAAAAGGGAGCATCGACCAGCGGCTGCCGGTACTGCATAAACTGGCTGACCTGCTGGAGAGCCATCAGGAGGAGCTGGCAAAAATCGCCACCCAGGAGATGGGGAAACTGATTGCCCAGAGCCGCAGCGAGGTGCAGATCTGTGCGCAGATCGCCCGTTACTATGCGGACAACGCGAAAAAGTTCCTCGCCCCGGTGAAATATGACACCGAGCTGGGCGATGCCTGGGTTGAGCACCATCCGATCGGCATCATCATGGCAGTCGAGCCGTGGAACTTCCCGTATTATCAGCTCATTCGCGTGCTGGCCCCGAACCTGGCTGCCGGTAACCCGGTCATCTGTAAGCACGCCAGCATCGTGCCGCACTGCGCCGAAGCCTTCGCCCATCTGGTGCGTGAAGCGGGCGCACCGGAAGGGGCATGGACCAACCTGTTTATCTCTTCCGATCAAGTCTCAGCGATTATCGCTGACCCGCGCGTGCAGGGCGCAGCCCTGACCGGTTCGGAAAAAGCGGGTAGCGCGGTCGCCTCGCAGGCGGCGAAGCACATTAAAAAATCGACCCTCGAACTGGGTGGTAACGATGTCTTTATCGTGCTCGACGACGCCGATCTCGAGAAGGCGGTGAAAACTGGCGTACAGGCGCGTCTGGCTAACGCCGGGCAGGTTTGTACCGCGGCGAAACGCTTTATCGTGCACCAGAAGGTAGCCGATCAGTTCCTGCGCCAGTTCACCGACGCTTTCCAGCAGGTGAAGATGGGCGACCCGCTTGATGAGAGCACTACGCTTGGGCCGCTGTCGTCAAAAGATGCGCTGGAAACCCTTAGCAAACAGGTGAGTGAAGCGGTGCAAAAAGGGGCGAAACTTCACTTCGGCGGTAAGCCGGCGAAGAGTGACGGTAACTTCTTTGAGCCGACCATTCTGACCCATATTACCCGCGATAACCCGGCGTACTTCGAAGAGTTCTTCGGCCCGGTGGCGCAGATTTATGTGGTGCAGGACGATGAAGAGGCGGTACGCCTGGCAAACGACTCCCATTATGGCCTCGGCGGAGCGATCTTCAGCCGCGATATTGAGCGGGCGAAAGCGCTGGCCTCGCGGATTGAAACCGGGATGGTTTACATCAACTGGCTGACCGATACCGCAGCGGAACTGCCGTTTGGCGGGGTGAAACGCTCGGGCTTTGGTCGTGAGTTGTCGGATCTGGGGATCAAAGAGTTTGTGAACCAGAAGCTGGTGGTGGTGCGTCAGTAGCCTGAGTTGGCATCGCTTGCCGGATGGCGCTTGCGCTTATCCGGCCTACGGGTGAGCCGCCATTCGGTTTTTGCCGGATGGCGGCGTTGCCCTATCTGGCCTACGTATGTGCCGGTGTGTTTTTGTAGGCCTGATAAGCGCAGCGCCATCAGGCAGTTACTTTTTCAGCCCGGCAAACGCCGCTCTGATCTCCTCTTCCGGCAACTGCACGCCGATAAACACCAGCGTACTGTGCGGCGTTTCGGCGCCCCACGGGCGATCCCAGTCGGCGCTGTAGAGGCGCTGCACACCCTGAAAGAGCAGGCGGTTCGGCTCGCCATCGATCCACAGCATCCCTTTGTAGCGCAGCAGCTTCTCCGCAAAGCTCAGCAGCAAGTTTTCCATCACCCGCGATACCTCGCTGATATCTACCGGGTAGTCGAGCTCCACCACAATGGAGCTGATATCGTTCTGCTTATCAGCCATAAAGTGGAAGCGCGGTTTGGCGGCGACCACGTTCTCTTCGAGCATAAAACCGCTGGTATTAAACAGCAGCGCGAGGTCGATATCGCCGTGGGTCACGGTGTAGATTGGCGCGCGGGCATTGATGCGGGCCAGCCGTTCGCGCAGCGGCGCGTTATCCGGCGCGACATCGGTCTTAGTTAGCAGAATACGATCCGCGTAACCGACCTGCGATTGCGCCAGCGTAAACTGGTTCATCTGTTCATCGGCATGCACTGCATCGACCAGCGCGATCACGCCGTCGAGCAGGTAGCGTTGGCAGAGGATCTCATGGGAGAAGAAGGTCTGAATGATCGGGCCGGGATCGGCCATGCCGGTACACTCGATCACCAACCGATCAAAGTGGAGTTCGCCGCGATCAAGCCCGTCGAGCAGATCCAACAGCGCATCTTCCAGCTCATTCGAGCGGCTACAGCAGATGCAGCCATTGGTCAGGGTTTTGATCTGCGTGGCGCGATCGCCAATCAGCTGATCGTCAACGGAGACCTCGCCGAACTCATTTTCGATAACCGCAATCTGATAGCCGTGTTGTGCATTGAGGATGTGGCGCAAGAGGGTGGTTTTGCCGGCACCGAGAAAGCCGGTCAGCAGGGTAACTGCAACAGGTGTCATGGACTCTCCTTTAACAACAGCGGACGCCGCCTTTGCCATCGCCGCCGTAACGCGCCTGTTGACGCTCGCGGAAAAACGCTTCGTAGGTCATATAGGGCGTATCGGGATGGTTGGTTTTCATATGATCAACATAGTTGTCATAGTCTGGAATACCAATCAGCATTTTTGCCGCCTGCCCGAGGTACTTTTTAGCCTGGCCTAAGTTACCAAACATTCGCGCATCCAGATATTGATAAAGCCGGAGCGGGGCACGCCCGCTCCGGCACAGGGTTGAGATTAATGGTACGAAGAGGTTTTAACGCCGCCTTCCGGCACCGGCACATACGGCGTCTCTTTATCGGTACGCGTGGTGTTATTGCGTACCTGGAGCCACGTTTTGATGCCGTAGAAGATGATGCTGTAAACCACCACGAGGAACAGAATGCTTAACCCGGCGTTGGTGTAGTTGTTCACCACGATATGGTTCATGTTGGCAATCTGCTCTGCGCTCAGTTCGCTGTCGCCCGCGGCAATCTTCGCCTTGTACTGGTTCGCCATATAGAGGAAGCCTTCCAGTTGCGGGTTGCTGCTAAAGAGCTTCAGGCCGAGCGCCCAGGTGGTGCAGATCAGCAGCCAGGTGGCCGGAATGACCGTTACCCAGATATATTTGGTGCGCTGCATCTTCACCAGGATCACCGTGCCGAGCAGCAGGGCAACGGCGGCCAGCATCTGGTTAGAGATACCGAACAGCGGCCACAGGCTCTTCACACCGCCTAATGGATCGACCACGCCCTGATAGAGCAGATAACCCCACAGGCCAACGCAACCGGCAGTCCCCACCACACCGGCGACCAGCGAGTCGGTTTTCTTCAGGAACGGCACGAAGTTACCCAGCAGGTCCTGCAGCATAAAGCGGCCTGCGCGGGTGCCCGCATCCAGCGCGGTCAAAATAAAGAGCGCTTCAAACAGAATGCCGAAGTGATACCAGAAACCCATATCCGCCATCGGAATGATTTTGTGGAACACGTGGGCAATACCGACAGCCAGCGTCGGCGCGCCGCCCGCGCGGTTCAGCACGGAGGGTTCACCGATATCTTTCGCGGTTTGCAGGATCTGCTCCGGCGAAATCACAAAGCCCCAGGAGCTGACCGTTGCCGCGGCGTGCGCGGTGACATCCTGCAGCTGCGCCATAATCATCGGCGCATGCTCGGTGCCCAGTTCATGCAGGTTTGGCATGGTGATGCCGAGACCCGCAGGCGGTGTGTTCATGGCGAAATAGAGGCCCGGTTCGATAATGGAGGCTGCCACCAGCGCCATCACCGCCACAAAGGACTCCATCAGCATCGCGCCATACCCGATAAAGCGCGCGTCGGTCTCATTGGCCAGCAGTTTCGGCGTGGTACCGGAGGCGATCAGCGCATGGAAGCCGGAGACCGCGCCGCAGGCGATGGTAATAAACAGGAAGGGGAAGAGCGCGCCTTTCCACAGCGGGCCGGTGCCGTCGATATACTGCGTTACCGCAGGCATCTTCAGTTCCGGGTTGAGGATCACAATTCCCAGCGCCAGGCCGACAATCACGCCGATTTTCAGGAACGTTGCCAGGTAGTCGCGCGGGGCGAGGATCAGCCACACCGGCAGCAGAGCTGAGATAAAGGCATAGCCAATCAGCGCAAAGGTGATGGTGGTATCTTTAAAGGTCAGCGCCGGGCCCCAGTAAGGATCTTGCGCGATAACGCCGCCCATCCAGATTGACGCCACCAGCAGCACAATGCCGATCACCGACACTTCGCCGACGCGGCCCGGGCGCAGGAAGCGCATATAGATGCCCATAAACAGTGCGATTGGCACCGTTGAGCAGACGGTAAAGACGCCCCACGGGCTCTCTGCCAGCGCTTTCACCACGATCAGCGCCAGCACCGCCAGAATGATAATCATGATTAGGAAGCAGCCGAAGAGGGCGATGGTGCCCGGCACGCGGCCCATCTCCTCTTTCACCATCTCGCCCAGCGATGCACCGTTACGGCGTGAGGAGATAAACAGCACCATAAAGTCCTGCACGGCACCCGCCAGCACCACACCGGCCAGTAGCCAGAGCGTGCCGGGCAGGTAACCCATCTGCGCGGCGAGCACCGGGCCAACCAGCGGACCGGCACCGGCGATAGCGGCAAAGTGGTGACCAAACAGCACATAGCGGTTGGTCGGCACGTAGTTAAGACCGTCGTTATTGATCACCGCCGGCGTAGCGCGGGTCGGATCGAGTTTCATCACCTTCTGGGCGATGTAGAGGCTGTAGTAGCGATAAGCAACAAGATAAACAGAGACGGAGGCGACCACGATCCACAGGGCGCTGACATGCTCACCCCGGCGTAACGCGACGACCGACAGACAAAAAGCACCGATTATTCCAAGGATGACCCACGGAATGTGCTTAAAGCGTTTTTTTGTATCCATAGCAGACCTGGTTTTTATCAGAAATAGGGAAGAGGAGCGTGTGGTGTTAAACAGGACAAATGCTGCAGCCATGATGGCAAATCACGCGCGCGAAAGGGGGCTATTTTGCCGAGCGGTTATATAAGCGCGCCAAGCGGTAGTGAAGCGGGAGTAAGAGGTTTTACACTCTAACTATTCCGAGAGATTATGTAAGCGAGATCACGAAAGATAGCTGCAGAAAGTCGCTGGATAGGCACCGTAACAAGCTTATGCCGCTATTAATATCCCTACAAAATAGTGCATTTCCCCATAAAGTTTTTCCCTGCCAGGCCGAAAATCTACTTACTATCTATAAGGAAAGAGAATGATATGTTAACGCGCATCAAAATCGTTACCAGCTTGTTACTGGTACTGGGATTATTTGGCCTTTTACAACTCACCTCCGGCGGATTGTTCTTCAACTCGCTAAAGCAAGACAAAGAAAACTTCACCGTCCTTCAAACCATTCGACAGCAACAATCCACGCTTAACGGCAGCTGGGTTGCGCTGCTGCAGACCCGTAATACCCTGAACCGCGCGGGTATCCGCTACATGATGGATCAGAACAATATCGGCAGCGGCGCGACCGTTCCGGAACTGATGCAGATTGCCAGCACTTCGTTAAAGCAGGCGGAAGTGAACTGGAATGCCTACCAGGCATTGCCGCGCGATCCACGTCAGAGCGAAGAGGCGGCGGCGGAGATTAAGCGTAATTACGATATCTACCACAATGCGTTGTCAGAACTGATCCAGTTGCTGGGCGCGGGCAAGATCAATGAGTTCTTCGATCAGCCGACGCAGAGCTACCAGGATGGCTTCGAGAAGCAGTATGTCTCCTACTTACAGCAGAACGATCGTCTGTACGACGCCGCCGTGGCTGACAGTGAGAGCTCCTACGGGTCTGCCATCTGGATCATTATCAGCGTGCTGCTGGTCGTGCTGCTGGTGATTATCGCCGTGTGGATCGGTATCAAACGTGCGCTGATCGCACCGCTGAACCATCTGATCGATAATATTCGTCATATCGCCGGTGGCGATCTGGGCCAGCGCATTGAAGTGCAGGGCTCTAACGAAATGGGCGTGCTGGCTGACAGCCTGCGCCATATGCAGGGTGAACTGGTGCGCACCGTTAGCGACGTGCGTAATGGCGCCAACGCGATCTACAGCGGTGCCAGCGAAATCTCCGTCGGTAATAACGATCTCTCTTCACGTACTGAACAGCAGGCTGCTTCTCTGGAAGAGACCGCTGCCAGCATGGAAGAGCTGACCGCGACGGTGAAACAGAACGCCGAAAATGCCCGTCAGGCGAGTAACCTCGCGCTGAGCGCGTCGGAAACGGCGCAGAAAGGCGGCAAAGTGGTGGATAATGTGGTGCAGACTATGCGCGATATTACCTCCAGTTCGCAGAAAATCGCTGACATTATTAGCGTGATTGACGGTATTGCCTTCCAGACCAATATTCTGGCGCTCAACGCCGCGGTGGAAGCAGCGCGTGCTGGTGAACAGGGCCGTGGTTTTGCCGTGGTTGCCGGGGAAGTACGTAACCTTGCCCAGCGCAGTGCCCAGGCGGCGCGTGAAATTAAGAGCCTGATTGAAGACTCTGTTGGACGCGTTGAAGTGGGTTCCACGCTGGTTGAGAGCGCCGGTGAAACGATGGATGAGATCGTTAACGCCGTTACCCGCGTGACCGATATCATGGGCGAAATCGCCTCTGCTTCTGATGAGCAGAGCCGTGGTATCGACCAGGTTGGCCTTGCCGTTGCCGAGATGGATCGCGTCACACAGCAGAACGCCTCGCTGGTGGAAGAGTCAGCTGCGGCGGCGGCTGCGCTGGAAGAGCAGGCCAGCCGTCTGACGGAAGCGGTTGCCGTCTTCCGCCTGATGAACGAGCAGCGCGCTGCTGCGAAAACAGCTGGTGGTATCAAGGCCTCGCCAGCAGTAGTGCCGCGTAAAGCGGTCGCGACCACCTCTGGCGAAAACTGGGAAACCTTCTAAGTTCCCGCAGCGCCCTGCTCTGCAGGGCGCGCTTTTACCCTTCGCGTTTCACCACTTTTATCTCTACCAGACCAATCCCCAGCTGACGCGGCGCATGACCGAGGATATTCCCTTCGTTGGTCGACTGCGGATCCGGCGGCACAATTACCAGCTTGTTACTGCCCGCGCTATTGGTGAAATGCAGCGTGGTGGTGCTCACCTCATGGCCGAGCGTCAGCATCTGTTCTTCACTGCCGACACGTACCGGAATTGGGCGATTGGCGTTATCACCAAATGCTTTCGCGGTAATCACCAGATCGAACTGTGGCGGCAACGGCTGCTGATACTCAATGGTCACCTCTTTGCCAAGCTGCGCATTTGACCAGCGCCCCCAGGTCTCCGGGCGTGAGATGCCGTTAAACTTATTCACCTCTTCCGGCGCGCCCGCGACATTAAAGATAAAGCTGTCGGCTTTATAGCGAATGTCATCATCCAGGATCTTCAGCGTATCGACGCTCTTCTGGTAGCGGGCGGTATCGATAACCGTCTGCTTAAACGCCGTTTTGCCCTGCCACTGCGATTTATCTACGCGCTGCACCTGCTGTTCGCCGCCCAACTGACCCTGCGAGACGCACCAGTCGGTTGAGAGCGCCAGCTCAGGTGCCCAGAGACGCGCCATTTTGTAGCAGCGATCGACCCAGACAAAGTTGTCACGCGGGGCGAAATCCGCCAGCTGGAAACGCAGCGGCGCGGAGTATTCGCTCTCCGGCAACGGCTCGATTTTCTCCGAGACGCGCACCAGCAGCGGCAGACGGAACTGGCTGCCGGAAAAGGTAATCGTCTGTTTTTCCCCGTTGATGGTGAAATCCTTCATCTCTTTGGGGAAGTTCCACAGGCGAATAATGTCCGGCTTCCATGCCAGCACTTTCTGCTTCATGTTCAGAAAGACGGCGGAGAGGGACTGGCCAGAGAGGCTACTACGACCGAGGCCGAGGAAGTTGTCGCCGCCGAGAATATCAAGCACGGTTGCGCCATTATCCAGCGTGCTGCGTTTGACGCCGGAGAGATCTTGCTGCGGCTGGTCACCGCGCAGTATGAAGAAAAGATTGCTGCGATCCTGCTTGTTCAGGTACTTCCAGGCGCTGTTGTTCATCGCCAGATGATCGGAAGAGACCACAATGACCGTATTTTTAAACCACGGCGACGCTTTGATCCGGTTAATCAATCTGGCGATATTTTGCTGGCTGCAGGTCACTGCGCTGAAAGATTGGTTCACTTTGTCATCATAACGGTAGCTTTTACGGTCGCAGCCGCGGGAGATAAAGCCGTCCGGGTGGTGGGTGTCCACCGTCAGCGCAAACAGGGAGAAGCGCTTCCCGGCGCGTGAGAGGGATTCATACTGCTGCCAGACGGTATCCAGCACCGTATCGTCGTAGAAACCCCAGTCGTTGCGATAACGGGGATCGGCAACCTGGTTTTTCAGCTCCTCGGCGCCAATCAGATGGTCAAAACCGTGGGATTTCAGGAACACATCTTTACCGGCAAAACGCAGATTCGCCCCCTGGATAAAGTGGTTCTCATAGCCGGAGTTTTTCAGGATATCGCCGAGGCAGAGGTTTTGCGGAAAAAAGCTGGAGACCGAGGCGGAGGCATTGCCTTCGAACGGCGCGAAGAGCGGAATACCGCACTGCGAGGAGACCATGCCAGCGATGGTGTAATCGGTGCCGGGCAGCTGTTCGGTATGGCTAAAGTCGAGGCTTTTCGCTTTCAGCGCGCCAAGCTCCGGCGTCAGTCCGGGAAAAGTATCCTCATTAAAGTAGGTGCGCTCCAGGCTTTCGCCGTAGATATAGACCAGGTTCAGCTGTGGGTTAGGGATCTGCTTTGCGGGCACTTTGTACCAGGCAGCAAAATCGGGATCGCTTTCGCGGGTTTGCGACTTCACTAACTCCGTTATCTGGCGAAACGCCGGGCTGGCATCTACCGAGCCTAAGGCCAGCGCCAGCGCTAGCAGGCTGTAACCGAAATGGTGGGGCATATGGCGGCGACGGCGCAGCACCCAGCCGAGGGCGCAAAACACCGCGACCAGCGCCAGCACTAAGCCTGCGCCGGGCAGGAGATATTTGCCGATACCCGCACCGGTCAGGCTGTTAGTCAGGGTGTAGATCACCGCATCGTTAATGCCGTCGCCGGTAAAGTAGTTGCTGGCATAAAGGGTGATGTTTAATAGAACAAATAGGCCTAATACCAGCAATGTGGCGCTAAACCACCACGTATTGCGGCCTGCTTTCAGAGCATAAATCGCCACCGAGGCGATAAACAGGAGAAGAGAGAGCAATCCGGACAACCGTTATTCCTCAAAAGTGCCAGATATTACTGGCCATGAATATTTGTAACAGGAAGCATAATTTAATGACGATGTCACGCACCTGCAATTGTAGTGTCATCTTATCGGCGGTTGATTCAGAATTGGTTTAGAAAGCGGGAAAGGTGATCGCTATCGCACAGCAAGAAAGGGGTAAAAACGCCGCGTTGGGGAGAACGCGGCGTTGAAGGGGATGGTTTTAGTACTCTTTACCGGTGACGCGGCTGCGGTAGCTGTCCCAGTTAAAGATGACCCACAAACTGTTGCCGAGCCGCATGCGATCCATTACGCGCTCGCCGAGTAGCTTATTCATTTCGTCCATATTGCTGTTGGTTAGCATGCCGGTCGGGCGTTTCGATGAAGAGCGGCGGTCAACAATCTGATTGATGATCACTTTTTCGTAACGTGACTCGGTCTGCATACCAATCTCGTCAATCACCAGCAGGTCAACGCTGCTTAAATCATTCAGCAACTGCTCTTCGCTGCTTTCACGGTTGCCGAAGGTCTCTTTCATCGCCGACATGATGTCCGCCACGGTGATAATCAGCACTGACTTACCGCGCAGCAGCAGTTCGTTGCAGATGGCTGCGGCAAGATGATTTTTACCGGTACCCGGTTTGCCGGAGAAGATAAAGCTGGCGATGTTGCCGTCAAACTCTTCGACATATTGCCGCGCCTGGCTGAGGGCGCGCATCTGGCCTTCCGTCTCGACGCGATAATTATCAAAGGAGCAGTTTTGATGCAGAGGACGGATGCCGGACCGGTTAAAGGTGCGCTGCATCTTCATGGCGCGGTTTTCACGCTCCAGCGCCGCTGAACGCAGTTCGCCCTGCTGCTTTTGCCAGGCCATCAACTCTTCGCTGTTTTTGAACGCCGGTTCGACGTGAGCCGGGATCATCTTTTGCAGCCGCTTCATCAATTCGCCAACGTTTTTCATCGCTAACCTCGAAAGCCAGGTGGAATGTGGTTATCCGGTTCAGAGAGCGTGTTGATATCGCGCTTCGCCGCGCCGCTCTGGCTACTGCGCCCGATTTGCAGGCTGCGCGCCAGCTTCTGCTGCCACTGCACGTGATGGAAGACTTTGCCCTCCGCCTGCCAGTAGGCGACAAAAGAGGCCAGCTCTTCCGGCGTGGGCGGTTGCGTGAGCGCGATGCCCCAGAGCGCGGCAAGGCGCTGGAAATCGGTATCCGGCTGCCAGCCTGGATACATAGCGAATTTGCCCATTGGGACGCTCACCGGTGCGGTGGTGGGCTCATCATAGAATTGCGCATCAAGCGACACGTCGCTTGCCGGGCGCGACAGCTGCGCTTCCAGCGCCAGCAGCTGTTCAAGGCGCTCGGCGGTGAGTGCGTAAAATGCGGGGCTGTTATTTGCAAATACGGCGACGGTACCGCCTTCCGCGCGCGCCAGTATCGCGGCGTTATCGCGCATAAATTCATCAATGCCGATAACATTCGACGTCAGGATTCTGGAAGACATAACACGTTCTCAAACAGGGTAACGACAGAAAGAGTGGCGAGCGCAGTAGAGGCCGCCGACAGAAAGGCACATAGTACCACAGCGCGTGGAAAGGGGAGCACAGCATGAAAAAAGCCGGGTTACCCCGGCTTTGTTATTTCCTAAAAATGCTGGCTAATAAATGCATTACGCGATGATGTTCAGCGTAACGTCGATATTGCCACGGGTAGCATTGGAGTAAGGGCAGACGATGTGCGCGGCGTCGACCAGTTTTTTCGCTTCGTCAGCGTCCATCCCCGGCAGGTGAATGTTCAGTTTGGCTTCAATACCAAAACCGGTCGGCAACGGGCCGATACCCACTTCACCTTCGATAAAGGCCTCTTTCGGCATGCTGATCTTGTCGCGGCCAGCCACGAACTTCATCGCGCCAAGGAAGCAGGCAGAGTAGCCAGCGGCAAACAGCTGCTCCGGGTTGGTCACTTCACCGCCTGCGCCGCCCATCTCTTTCGGCACACCCAGTTTGACGTCGAGAACGCCGTCAGAAGAGGTTGCGCGGCCGTCACGGCCTCCGGTTGCTTTGGCTTTGGCAGTGTAAACCACTTTTTCTAAAGACATGACAGGTTCCTTATTATCTTGAGTGTTTGCTATAAAATAGCGTGCGATTTATTTGTTGACATAAATCCCTGTAAGGGAATTTATGCCTGGTGAAACTGTTGGCGGAACTGCTCCAGCTGCTTTTTGACGTCATTCAGCGTCGCATCATCGCAGGCCACCGCGCAGCGTATCGCTTCCGGGATGGTTTTTGCCTGCTGCTGCAGTTCGCGGCCACTTTCGCTCAGGGTGATGACCACCTGGCGTTCATCATGGCGCGAGCGCTGTCGATCGATCAGCCCGGCGCTCTGCAGGCGCTTTAACAGCGGCGTCAGCGTGGCGGAGTCGAGGAACAGACGCTCGCCAATCTCCGACACGGTAATATCATCTTTCTCCCAAAGCACCAGCATGACCAGATACTGCGGATAGGTCAGGTTCATCGGCGTTAACAATTGCCGATAAAGCTTATGCAGCGCCAGGTTTGTTGAGTAGAGTGCAAAACAAAACTGGTTATCTAACGCGAGCTGCCCGGTCGCGGTGGATGTTGAGTTTTTCTTCATGTTTTTAAATATAGGTAGTGTGCGATTTAATTGCAAGATATTTTTAGGCGACTTAAACACGCGGGCGTCTGCGGTAGATCCACAATCCCGGCAGCGATAAACCTATCGACAACGCACCAACGATTGAGCAGGCCTTCAGAAAGTTGGTCAACAGCAGGATCATTAATGCTTCACTGTAGCCAACGTGGCTGATTTTCACCGCCGAGATCATCGCTGTGTAGGCTGAGATACCTGGAAACATGGGAATGACCGCTGCCACCGTAAAAACCTTGGGGTGCGCCAGATACCAGCGCGACCAACGGATCCCAATACAGCCGACCAGCATTGAGGCGACAAACGTTGACCACTCGATATTAAATCCCCACTGCATCATGGCAAAGCGCGAGCCGTGGCCAATTGCGCCAAGTAGCGCGCACCAGCACAGCGCGCGGTGAGGGACGTTAAACACCATTGCAAAACCGACCGCCGGAATAGCGGCCAGGAGCATATCTTGTGCCAGTGCGTAGAAGAACGAAATTATATCCATCCGCGCAGCCCCCAGAGTGTCATCGCCATCACCACACCGATACAGGTCGCGAGCGTTAACAGGCTGGCAATCGCCCAGCGCGCCAGCCCGGTATTAATATGCCCTTTAAACATATCCGCGACAGAGTTGATAAGCGGAAAACCCGGCACCAGCAGCAGCACACTTGCGGCCATCGCCACTGTTGACGCGTGCAAAAATGCGGGCAGGGTTAGCATCACCCCGGAAATTGTGGTGGCGACAAAAGCGGTAATACAGAAGTTGATTTGCGGGTGCATATGCCTGCCTGCTAACAGCAGGCGGACATACATCGCAACGCTGCTGGCGCAAAAGGTGATAAACGCACCATCCCAGCCGCCGCGATTGAGCTTGCAGAAACAGGCGCAGGAGAGCCCGACCATCAGCGTTACCAGCCAGCGCGGATAGCGCAGAGGTTTAACCTGGGCGAAGCGCTTCTCAACATCATGGAGATCCAGCAGCTTATGCTCGGCGAGGATCACAATATGCTGCACCTCCGTCACCACATGCATATTGATGCCGCGATCGCTACTTTTGCGCGTCGAGGTCAGACAGTGGCCATCTTTAATGGTGGTTAACACAATGGCATTTGAGGAGATCAAGCTCTCTACGCTATCCATGCCGAGCGCTCTCCCCAAACGGGTCGAAAGCTCCTCCACCAGCGCACTCTCTGCGCCGTGCTGTAATAAAAAAAGGCCGCACTGAATACACAAGCGCGTAATGGTTCGCTGCGTTGAGTGATCTGTTTGCATGCTTACCCTGATTATCTCGTCATGCTGCTCGCAAAGGGGGAACGGAACACCTCTTTTTAGCACAGGAGCAGGACAGGCTGGCGCTAATGCAGATCAAGAAGTGTGCGATAAATTTTGATAATAATTTTTCTCTTTGTATTTACCGAGTCAATATTTCTAGGAGTTTTATCAAAAGGACATATAAACGGCGACGATATATTACGGATAAACCTGGTAAGAGTTAATGTTCCTACTCTGAACGCTGGCTTAAATATTCGTTAAAATTATCGATCTTTTATTAGTTATATATAATCTGATTGTTTCCTTTTAATTATTTTATTTTTAATAAGGCACTAAGTATTTGAAGAGTCATTGTGCTATGTTGTCACGCACGTTGGCAATATTATGATTTTTAATATTTATATTAAATTGCTAATCATAAATTCCAACAATTCTTATAACGGCTGGTTCGGAACATTATTGCTAATTTACGCATTATTGGTACCGATTGAGTAAATACTCATAACGAGGATTGATAGAAAGCGCAAATGGAAGCGGAGGTTTTTATGCTATCACCAGGCGGCAACCACGGGATTATTATTAGCCAGGCTCCCGTACTAAGGGTCGGTATTGGCAGCATATTAGAGCATCATTTTCCTGATTATCCGGTAACGCATTACGCGAGTATAGAGGAGGTCACGCTACCGCAGTTGGCGGATAGCAGTTTGGTTATCGTTGATTTCTCTGGTGGCGGGCGGGCTGTGCAGCAACGCTGTGAACACTATTACACATTAATCTCGCAATGCGATAAAACGCGCTGGCTCTTCTTTATTTCTCCGGAATTTTATCCTGATGCGGTGGACTTTTTAATCCAACCGCAAAGCATGCTTCTCGCCGATATTGAGCCAATAGACAGCGTGATTAGTGCAGTCCGTGGTGGAGAAGAAAACGCTTTTAAAGTGAGCCCGACGCTACTTTCTGCGGTAAGGCAGCACTGCGCAGAGACGCCGGCGCCGCGAAGATTACTCACCTTTTCGGAACGTAAAGTGTTACGCCTTCTGGGAAAAGGGTGGGGGATAAACCAAATCGCCATGTTGCTCAAAAAAAGTAACAAAACCGTCAGCGCCCAGAAAAATAGCGCAATGCGACGTTTATCGCTGCGCAGTAATGCAGACTTATACACATGGATTAATAGCCATCAGGGTATGAAAGAGCTGAATTTGGGATCAGCATATGGAGACCATAATGAATGGAAAACATTAGCCAAGCGGGACATGTAGCCGTCATTGAGAAATGCATGATGAGTCGGGAAGGGTTGCAGAGTTTATTCAGCGAGCCCATTTTTGCAAACTACTCTTTTCATTTTTTTAAGGATCATATTGCCTTTCGGCAGGCATTAAAAAAGTCCGCCTATTTCTCGGTCATCTATTCGCTTTTTGGTCAGCGGAAGGAGCGCCGCGAATGCCTGATGTGTCTGCATCTGCTCTCTCTCTCCTGGCCGGGCGTGCAACGCATTGTGCTTGCGGGAGATGACAGAGAAGCGCGGCTGGTGGGGCATCTTTCGCCGTCGCGCCTGCACGGCATTTTAAGTAAATCATCAGAGCTGCCAATGCTGCTTGAGCAACTCATCACGCTGCTTGGCGAAACCCGGCGGGTTAACGAAAACATGATTAACCATGGCTACGTCAACCAGTTTCGTATGCTAAGCCCAACCGAAAGGGAGATTTTGCACTATATGACGCGCGGCTTTTCTGTTGCAGAGATCGCCTCGCAGCTGGACCGCAATGTGAAAACCATCCGCGCGCACAAATTTAATGCCATGACAAAATTGGGCGTGACATCCGATGTTGGTTTACTTGATGCCGCGGATATTCTGACCTGGATTCCGCCCACTGCCCGGGCGGCATCAGAGCTGATGTAGCGCTTGTAACATTGCGCGTAAGCGCCAGGACCGGGCCTGGCGCAGCAACTTTACAGGCAAACATCAATCCACTTTGCGGAAGTCAGCTCCGCCATGCGTTCCGGCGAGATACGAACCGCGCTATGTATAGCGCCCGCCGCCGGTAACACTTCCGGATATTGCTTTAGCGAGATATCGCAATAGACAGCCAGCGGGGTTTCCAGTCCAAAAGGGCAGACGCCACCGACTGGATGGCCGGTAATGGTGACCACTTCATCACTGCTAAGCATCCGCGCTTTGGCACCAAAGGTATTCTTCAGTTTTTTATTATCAAGCCTCGCGTCGCCTTTGGCGACAACCAGAATGACCTCGTTTTTCACCTTCAGCGACAGCGTTTTGGCGATCTGTCCCGGCTCGACGCGATGGGCCGCCGCAGCCAGCGCAACGGTCGCCGTACTTTGACTGAGTTCAATAATATCGATATCGGGGGCGTTATCGGCAAAGAATTGCCGCACGGACTGCAAACTCATGATGTTCTCCTGCAAAAGACCGCAGCTAATCTGTCACAAGCGAGTTATCTCTGTAAATAATCCGCCATAACAATCCTCTTACATTACGTTTCTCGATCCCCTTCACAATCGCGGAAACCGGTTACATGAACCAGTTGCAGTGTTCTCGGGGCAGGTTAATACTCATTTTGTCACTCCCCCTGACCCAAAAATAAAAAGAGCCTCCTATGAAAACTATCCTACTCAGTTGTAATGCTAGTTTGCCTGGCGCCATGGTTTTAACCATCCGAAACCGATCGCGGCACGGCTGCACTGCTGCTGTTGCCATTACCTTGCAACTCTGACAGGAGATCGACGATGTCTGCTAACCATGCTGCGTTTAACCTTATCTTTCGGTTTATTGAAAACTACGTCAGCCCGATAGCCGGGCGTATCTCTTCTCAGCGCCATGTTATGGCCATTCGCGACGGCTTTATTTCCGCGATGCCCTTCATGATCGTCGGTTCGTTTTTACTGGTGTTTGCTTACCCGCCTTTTTCGCCGGATACCACATGGGGCTTTGCCCGCGGCTGGCTGGATCTGGCGAAGCAGTATGAAGGGCGGATCCTCACTCCGTTTGATATGACCATGGGGATCATGTCGATCTATATTTGCGCCGCTATCGCCTATAACCTTGGCAAGCACTACGCGAAGACATATCAGCTTGATCCCTTTATGTGCGCGATGCTATCGCTGATGGCGTTTTTACTCGTCGCCGCGCCGAAAACCAGCGGCACGCTGCCGGTGGACAGCCTGGGCGGCACCGGGATCTTCACCGCTATCCTCGTGGCAATCTACTGCGTTGAAATGATGCGTTTTCTGAAGGCGCACAATATCGGCATCCGCTTGCCGGACCAGGTACCGCCGATGATCAAAAACTCCTTCGATCTACTGATCCCGGTACTGGTCGTGGTGCTGACGCTCTATCCGCTCAGCCTGCTGATCCAGTCGCAGTTCAATATGTTGATCCCGCAGGCGATCATGGCGCTGTTTAAGCCGCTGGTATCAGCAGCAGACTCCCTGCCTGCAATCCTGCTGGCGGTGATCATCGGGCATCTGCTCTGGTTTGCTGGTATCCACGGCGCAGCGATTGTCTCCGGCATGCTGCAGATGTTCTGGCTGACCAATCTTGGCATCAACCAGAGCGCGCTGGCACAAAGCGCGCCACTGCCACATATCTTTATGGAGGCGTTCTGGACCTTCTTTATTGTGATCGGTGGCTCGGGGGCAACCATGGGGCTGGTGTTCTGCTATCTGCGCAGCCGCTCGGTGCATCTACGATCGATTGGCCGTCTCAGCGTTGTGCCGAGCCTGTTTAACATCAATGAACCGGTGATTTTCGGCACGCCCATAGTGATGAATCCGGTATTTTTCATTCCGTTCCTGCTGGCGCCGACGCTCAATGCGATCGTTGCCTGGGCGGTGATGAAGATGGATTTGATTGGTCGCGTGATTTCCGTTGTGCCGTGGACCGCGCCCGCGCCGATTGGCGCCGCGTGGGCATTAGGCTGGGATTTCCGCGCTGCCGTGCTGGTTCTGCTCCTCGCCGCGATTTCTGCGGTCATCTACTACCCCTTCTTCAAAGTGTATGAGAAGCAGCTACTGGAGCAGGAAGCGGAAGAGGCGCGTCGCGCAGAAGAGGAAAATCAGCAGGTTGCCTGATACAAAAAAGGGGCGAATCATCGCCCCGTTTTTATTCCAGCGTACAACGCTATTTCAGCGTGCAGTCGCCGCACTGCTGAACATCCGGCAGGCGGTAGCGCTGGCAGCATGTCCGGCGCACCAACGCGCCGTCGCGCAGCACTACCGTGCGCCACAGCGGGTTATCGCTGCCGTCGGCAAGCGCTTTTTCAAAAAAGCAGGTCTGGCGCAGGGCCGCCAGCCGGGTTTCGCCAATAAGCGGCATCATCTCGCCCAGATACCAGTTAATCAAATAGCCGGTGTTGCTCCAGATTAGTTTGCCATTGATGTCGCCCGTCGCTTCCAGCGCCTTGATAACGGGCTGAATTGTGTGTGTAACCAGAGCGGCAATACGCTCGGCATCACTTTTCAGCGTCAGGCTGTGATCCTGCTGGACATCGATCCAGAAGCAGGCGGCGCGCCCGCTTTCATGAAATTCAACATGGAAGTTATCAGGGTCTAAATCCAGCGCGCTCTTTTGCGTTAACAGCGTCAGCAAAAGCGGCGGTACCATCAGCCCGAGATACCATTGCGCCCACAGCGAGAGCAGCGGTTTGCTTTCACGCGGCTGGGTGGGATTGTTTCGGTAAATATGATCGGCGTAGGTAGCGATAAGCGAGCTTAATGCCGTCGGGCGCGACCACTCCGCCAGCGTCATCGTATGGTGAGGGGCGGCTTCGTTAAGGCGCAGGTAATCGAGCAGGTGGGCCCGCGTGCTGGCAATGGCATCACGCATGGCAATGGCCAGCGAATCACGCTCATCATAGAGCGGGCTTTGCCAGATAACATGTTGCGTAATCGATGCGGTACGGTATGCCATAGCCCCAGCTGGAGAAGGAATCTAAATGATAATGATTGCCAATCCTATCCAGAGGTGAAACCGATAGCAAGATGTTTATCGTAAAGTTAGCGCCAGCGCACGTCAGGCCAGCTGTAAGTCTCCGCTGACCAGAATACTGTTACGACCTAAATGCTTGGCCTCATACAGTGCTTTATCCGCCTGCGTCAGCGCGGCATCAATATCGTTATTCTGCAACGGCGCAATGCCGATACTGACGGTGACATTGGTGGCGACACTCTCGTTAAACATATGCGGGATCTTTAGATCGTAGACCCGCTGGCGGATATGCTCTGCGGCCAGACGCGCCTGCTCCTGATCGATATTGTTTAATAAAATCATGAATTCTTCCCCGCCAAAGCGAGCCACAATATCCCGTGAGCGCACGGCATCGCGCAGGGCGGCAGAGACGCGGATAAGCGCCTGGTCGCCCATCATGTGCCCGTAATGGTCGTTATAGGCTTTGAAGTGATCGATATCCAACAGCAGAACAAAACGGCTGCTGTCATCAACGGCAAGCAGGTTATCGAGCTTATGCTGTAATCCACGGCGGTTATAGAGACCGGTGAGCGGGTCCAGCATGCTCAGGTCGTTCAACGTTTTCCGCTCCTGCATTAACCGCTGCATCAAGGCGCGGGCAAAATTATCGTTGCGCTTCTGAATCGCATGCTGAATAGCAATCCCGATGACGGGGAGAGAGAAGCTATAAATGAGACGCATGCAGCTCTCCGACTCATTCAGCCATAAGCTGGTCACAAAAAGCGGTAGCGAGTGGAGCAGGAAGGCGATGACATTATTGGAGAAGGCGATAGTGCCGATAAAGAGAACGCTAAGCAGCGCCACCAGCAGATATGCTGAAGCATCATCGCCTATCAGTTTCGCTTTAAGAACAACATGCCACGCCCACAGGCAGCCAAACAGCAGTGAGATCAGTGTGATGTTGATTTTGCTTCTGGGGTAAAATTTGTGCCACGCGGGTAGCACCGCGCTGAGCGTGAAGATCGCGCCAACCGGCAGCGTTACGGCGTGCAGATTATAGAGCGGCACCACCATAGAGAAGAGTGCTGAAATGGCGTTGAGCAGTAAAAAGAGACGTAGGGACAATCGATATCTCTTATTACAAAGAGATTGCCATGTTTGTGATGTCATACCTATAGGTCGTATTTATCCGCAGTTTTTCAGTGCGTTATGAGTCATAGAATAAAGTGGCGCAATGAAATCGTCATCGCGAAAAATTAGTGATAAGAATTTTTATTTAAGCGGTGCTTAATTTATCACCTTCCTCAATGGCTGTCATTAGAAGATGCAGAATCTTCCAGCGGTATGCCTCTACTGACAAATGAGAAAATTTATCATATGTTATTGGTTATCATTCGTAATTGAAGAGATGAAGCCATGTTGCAGCGTGCGTTGGGAAGTCGTTGGGGGATCGTTTTTCCGGGCCTCATTGTGACCGCATTAGCGATGGCAGACCTGTCGGTTAATAGCTGGCGCGCGGTGATATTACTGGGTTTATTATTGACGCCAGTAATGCTTTACCATAAACGCTTGCGTCATTACGTTCTGTTGCCATCAGGCATTGCTCTGAGCGGCGGAGTCATTTTGATGCTACTGAATTTGAAAATGATGATGTAACTGAGGGAGGAGAAGAGAGGTGAGCAAGATATCTGGTGCGAGGGGGGGGACTTGAACCCCCACGTCCGTAAGGACACTAACACCTGAAGCTAGCGCGTCTACCAATTCCGCCACCTTCGCACAGTCATCTTACTTGTAGATATCGCCTCGTTGGTGCGAGGGGGGGGACTTGAACCCCCACGTCCGTAAGAACACTAACACCTGAAGCTAGCGCGTCTACCAATTCCGCCACCTTCGCACAGTGCGAGCGATATCTGCGTGGTTTATGGTGCGAGGGGGGGGACTTGAACCCCCACGTCCGTAAGGACACTAACACCTGAAGCTAGCGCGTCTACCAATTCCGCCACCTTCGCATACCATCGATACCAGAAGTATCGTTACCACGGAGGCGCATTCTAGATGTTTTCAACTTTTCGTCAACAGTTAATTGCGCGCGGAGTCGTCGATTGCTGCAAAAATGGGCGTCGGCTAACAGGTGAGGGAATTCACCCGGCGAGCAGGCCCGCCGGGGGAGGGCTTATTTCTTCAGCGCCTGGCGCGTCATCACGGTGCGGTAAACCTTAAAGCGTCCGGTCTGCGCGATCACTTCATGGAAACCGAAGGTCTGATCCAGCACGTCCGGATAGGGCAGGAAGGCGTTCGCCACAATGCGCAACTCACCGCCGCTGTTAAGGTGACGCACCGCGCCACGGATCAGCGTTTGCGCCGCTTCCAGGCTGGTCTGCAACCCGTCATGGAACGGTGGATTGGAGATGATCATATCGAAGCGACCGGTCACTTCAGAGAAGACATTACTGGCAAAAACCTCGCCCTCGAACCCGTTTGCCGCAAGCGTCGCGCGGCTGGCTTCGATAGCCGGGGCCGAAACGTCACACAGGGTTAAACGCACTTTCGGCGAATGGCTCGCCAGCGCCGCTGCCAGCACGCCTGTGCCACAACCGACATCCAGCACCTTGCCTTTAGTATGCGGCGTCAGGGTGGAGAGCAGCAACTGGCTACCCACATCCAGCCCGTCGCGGCTGAAGACGCCCGGCATGGTTTTAATCGTCAGGGAGTCCAGCGCATACTCACCCCAGAAGCCGTCAGGATCAAAGGCCGGATTCTTATCGAGGCGGCCATGATAAAGCCCGCAGCGACGTGCGCTGTCGACTTTATTCAGTGTGCAATACTCCGCCAGCATTTGCTCGGCGCTGCGCACGCCGCTGCGGTTTTCGCCAACGACAAAAATATCCGTGCCCACCGGCAGCAGAGAGAGCAGATTGATCAGCTGGAACAGCGCTTCCGGCTTATTTTTCGGCCAGTAGTAAATAAGCGTATCGCTCTCGCCAATCATCGCGCTATCCGCCACCAGGCTAAAACTGGCGCGCTCGCCCATCTGCTGGCTCAGGGTTTGCCACTGATGGAACTGCTGGGTCCAGGCACGGCTCCCGGCACTCTCCAGACGCGCAGGCAGGTCGTCCTGCAGATCACCGGCAAAAAGAATATGGTTAGATTCGAAATCATCACTGTGGCGCAGCAAGACTTCACTTGCCGGGGTAAAAGCAGACATTACGTGTTCCTCTTTAAACTGAGCCAGGGATTATACACGTTATCCTTCGCGCTGCCTCTTTGTTGGCAGCGTCTTCATACCCCAGTCACTTACTCTTGTAAGCTCCTGGGGATATTCATCCTTGCCGCCTCGACGCAACACGAATGATTTTGTGTAACACGTTATCCTTCGCACTGCCTCTTTGTTGGCTGCGTCTTTATACCTCAGTCACTTACTCTTGTAAGCTCCTGGGGATATTCATCCTTGCCGCCTCGACGCAACACGAATGATTTTGTGTAACACGTTATCCTCCGCGCAGCCTCTTTGTTGGCTGCGTCTTCATTATGTCTAAGTGAAACCGTTTTATTCTCTTTCACTTAGTACCTCTTCCACGATAACCGCGTGTTGATGGCGCATTTTCGACGAGTTTGTTATATTTGCGCGCCTGATACAGGAGTGTTTCACGATGACTTCCCGACGCGACTGGCAATTACAGCAGCTGGGCATTACCCAGTGGACCCTGCGCCGCCCGACGGCGTTACAGGGCGAGATCGCCATTTCGCTGCCCGCGCATGTTCGTTTGGTAATGGTCTCGGCGGCGCTGCCTGCATTAAACGATCCGCTTGTCACCGACGTGCTGCGTGCCCTGACCGTAACGGCAGATCAGGTGCTGCAACTCACCCCGGATCGCGTCGCGATGCTGCCGCCCGAGAGCCATTGCAACAGCTGGCTGCTGGGCATTGATGCGCCGCTGCCGCTGTCGGGCGCGCAAGTCTCGACGCCCGCTGTTGATGAGCTACGCGCAAACCCTGCGGCACGCGCCGCGTTATGGCAACAAATCTGCGAACATGAACACGATTTCTTCCCTCAGCACGACTGATCTGCCCCGCGCTTATGAAATAGAGACCCGGGCGCACGCCTTTCCCTGGAGCGAAAAAACGCTTGCCAGCAATCAGGGGGAGCGCTACCTCAACTATCGGCTGATGGTAGGTGACGAGATGGCGGCTTTCGCCATTACGCAGGTGGTGCTTGATGAAGCCACGCTGTTCAATATCGCCGTCGATCCCGCCTGGCAGCGCCAGGGGCTGGGGCGCCAGCTGCTTGAGCACTTAATTAGCGAGCTGGAAAAGCGCGATGTGTTGACGCTGTGGCTGGAGGTTCGTGCCTCTAACCGGCCCGCCATCGCGCTGTACGAGAGTTTAGGCTTTAACGAAGCGACCATCCGGCGCAACTACTATCCCACGGCCCACGGGCGTGAGGATGCCATCATCATGGCGCTTCCTCTGTAATTGAATAAAGGTGATGTAATGAAATGGGACTGGATACTCTTTGACGCTGATGAAACGCTCTTCACCTTCGACGCGTTTGGCGGCTTACAACGGATGTTTCTTGACTATAGCGTGACATTCACCGACCAGGATTTCGCAGAATATCAGTCTGTTAATAAGCCTTTATGGGTCGATTACCAGAACGGCGCGATCACCGCGTTGCAGTTGCAGCATAAGCGTTTTCAGAGCTGGTCCGAGCGGCTGGATGTGCCGCCGGGCATGCTGAATGAAGCGTTTCTCAACGCGATGGCGGAAATCTGCGCGCCGCTGCCGGGCGCGGTGTCGCTGCTCGACAGCCTGAAGGGCAAAGTGAAAATCGGCATCATCACCAACGGTTTTACCGCCTTGCAGCAAATTCGCCTGGAACGCACCGGAATGCGCGACTATTTTGATCTGTTAGTGATCTCTGAACAGGTGGGTGTGGCCAAACCGGATCCACGGATCTTTGAGTATGCGCTGAAGCAGGCTGGTAACCCATCCCGCGATCGCGTCTTAATGGTTGGCGACACGGCGGAGTCGGATATTCTGGGCGGCATCAACGCGGGGCTATCGACCTGCTGGCTCAATGCCCATCACCGCGCGCTGCCTGAGGGTATCCACCCGACCTGGACGGTGACGTCCCTGAACGAACTGGAGCAACTCCTGTGTAAACATTGATTGTCTGCACTCAACCGTTGAGTACAATAGCCGCATTTTTCGTCTTTAACGCGGGGCTCAGTGCCGCGCAATTACACAGAAGAACTTAATTATGACGTTGTCTCCTTATTACCAAGAGGTGGCGAAGCGCCGCACGTTCGCTATCATCTCGCACCCCGATGCCGGTAAAACCACCATCACCGAAAAGGTGTTGCTGTTCGGACAGGCGATCCAGACCGCCGGTACGGTAAAAGGCCGTGGCTCCAACCAGCATGCAAAATCTGACTGGATGGAGATGGAGAAGCAGCGTGGTATCTCCATCACCACGTCCGTGATGCAGTTCCCGTACCGCGAGAACCTGATCAACCTGCTCGACACCCCGGGGCACGAAGACTTCTCCGAAGATACCTACCGCACCTTAACCGCCGTTGACTGCTGTCTGATGGTGATCGATGCGGCGAAGGGCGTCGAAGATCGTACCCGTAAGCTGATGGAAGTGACCCGTCTGCGCGATACGCCGATCCTCACCTTTATGAACAAACTCGACCGTGACATCCGCGATCCGATGGAGCTGCTGGATGAGGTGGAGAGCGAGCTGAAGATCGCCTGTGCGCCGATCACCTGGCCAATCGGCTGCGGCAAGCTGTTTAAAGGGGTTTACCACCTCTATAAAGATGAAACCTACCTTTATCAGACCGGTAAAGGCCACACCATTCAGGAAGTGCGCATCGTTAAAGGGCTGAATAACCCGGAGCTGGATGCCGCCGTTGGCGAGGATCTGGCCCAACAGCTGCGTGATGAGCTGGAGCTGGTGCAGGGTGCCTCCAACGAATTCGACCAGGATCGCTTCCTGAGCGGCGCGCTGACGCCGGTCTTCTTCGGCACCGCGCTGGGTAACTTTGGCGTCGATCATATGCTGGATGGCTTAGTTGAGTGGGCACCGGCACCGATGCCGCGTAAAACCGATGTACGCGAAGTGAAAGCGGACGATGAGAAGTTCACCGGCTTTGTCTTTAAGATCCAGGCCAACATGGATCCGAAGCACCGCGACCGCGTTGCCTTTATGCGCGTGGTATCCGGGCGCTACGAAAAAGGGATGAAGCTGCGCCAGGTGCGTACCGGTAAAGATGTGGTGATCTCCGATGCGCTGACCTTTATGGCGGGTGACCGCTCGCACGTTGAAGAAGCCTATCCCGGCGACATCATCGGTCTGCACAACCATGGCACCATTCAGATTGGCGACACCTTCACACAGGGTGAAATGATGAAGTTCACCGGCATCCCGAACTTTGCCCCTGAACTCTTCCGCCGTATTCGCCTGCGCGATCCGCTGAAGCAGAAACAGCTGCTTAAAGGCCTGGTTCAGCTTTCAGAAGAGGGCGCGGTACAGGTCTTCCGCCCGATTGCCAACAACGATTTGATTGTCGGCGCGGTCGGTGTGCTGCAGTTTGATGTGGTGGTCGCGCGTCTGAAGAGCGAATACAACGTCGAAGCGGTCTATGAGTCCGTCAACGTGGCAACCGCGCGTTGGGTCGAGAGCGGCGACGTGAAGAAGTTTGAAGAGTTTAAGCGTAAGAATGAGATCCAGCTGGCGCTTGATGGCGGCGATAACCTCACCTATATCGCGCCAACCATGGTTAACCTTAACCTGACACAAGAGCGTTACCCGGAAGTCACCTTCCATAAAACCCGCGAACACTAATCCCTCTACGGAGCGCGGCAGATGCTGCGCTCCGGCCTCTTTTCCACGCTGCCGTTTCTTGCGGAAAGTTCTTAAAACCCTCGCTTTTTCTGTCTGTTGCTCGCTTTTTATCCACTCCAACAGGATCTTTGTCGAGAGTGATCTATATTTAACAAAGTGATGACAAGGTGTGTGGCCGAAAGTACTGCTTAATACGTTTTTAATGGTCTTTTATCCACTCAATCCATCACAGGATAACATTAACAACTGCATCAACGCAGCGATTTGCCGGAATGTGATCGCAACCATTGACGTTGATAGGGTGAATTTCACCGCAGCAGTTGGCAGCTTCTTGCTGCTTCAGCCCAAATGGTGGGCAAACATACAGGAATAACATCGATGACTATGACAAAGCTGACTCTTTCTAAAACCCTGCTGGCTATCACGCTGGGCTCTGTTCTGACCACGGGTTCTGCCCTGGCGGCGGAAACCACCACTGATAAAGCGCAAAGCACCGCGTCCAGTGCAGGGGACAAAATTGATAGCTCTATGAATAAAGTCGGTGGATTCATGGACGACAGTACCATTACTGCAAAAGTTAAAGCAGCGCTGGTCGATCATGAAAGCATTAAGAGCACCGATATCTCCGTGAAGACGGATAAAAAAGTGGTAACCCTGAGCGGTTTCGTCGAAAGCCAGAAACAGGCTGAAGAGGCGGTTTCCGTGGCGAAAGGTGTAGAAGGTGTGGCTTCGGTAAGCGACAAACTGCACGTTCGTGATGCGAAAGAGAGCACCGCGAAAGGTTACGCGGGTGATACCGCCACCACCAGCGAAATTAAAGCGAAGCTGCTGGCCGATGAAAACGTCCCGTCCCGTATGGTGAAAGTGGAAACCACTGACGGCGTCGTTCAGTTATCCGGCACGGTAGAGTCCAAGGCTCAAAGTGAGCGCGCTGAAAGCATCGCCAAAGCAGTCGACGGCGTGAAAAGCGTGAAGAACGACCTGAAAGTTAAATAAGAGTACGTGAAAAATCCGCGCCTGGCGGTGTCCGGGCGCGATAGATACTTAGCAGGAAACATCGCGGATGGGCATCCTGAGGGCCCATCACATGCGGTCGACATTAACTATGGTTAAGGAGAGTTTTATGTTTCGTTGGGGCATTATTTTTCTGGTTATCGCGTTAATTGCCGCCGCTCTGGGCTTTGGTGGTTTGGCAGGTACAGCAGCCGGTGCGGCGAAAATCGTCTTCATCGTTGGTATCGTTCTGTTCCTGGTCAGCCTGTTCATGGGTCGTCGGCGCCCGTAGCGTTAAACACGCTTAAACTTCGGTTACATTAAAGCCAGTCCTCGTGACTGGCTTTGCTGTTTCAGGGTCTTAAATATTGCGCTACTTTGTTGTGACAATTGCTTAAAAGGAAAACGAAGTGGGGCAACATATTCCCATCACGCTCGGCAATATTGCGCCGCTGGCGCTGAAACCCTTTCGACCGGGACGTCTGGCACTGGTGTGCGAAGGCGGCGGCCAGCGCGGTATTTTTACTGCGGGCGTGCTGGATGAGTTTATGCGCGCCGACTTCAACCCTTTCGATCTCTTCTTCGGCACTTCTGCCGGGGCACAGAACCTGTCGGCCTATGTCTGTAACCAACCGGGGTATGCGCGCAAAGTGATTATGCGCTACACCACGCGACGGGAATTTTTCGACCCGCTGCGCTTTGTGCGCGGCGGCAATCTTATCGATCTTGACTGGCTGGTTAACGCCACTGCGACAGAGATGCCGCTGGCGATGGATTATGCCGTGCGCGCCTTTGATGCCGGGAAGGCCTTTTACATGTGCGCCTGCCGCCAGGATGATTATTCGGCCGAGTATTTTGTACCTAATCACCAGACATGGCTTGATCTGATCCGCGCCTCAAGCGCCATTCCTGGCTTCTATCGCACCGGTGTGGCGCTGAGCGGCGTAAACTACCTTGATGGCGGCGTCAGCGACGCCATACCCGTACAGGAAGCCACGCGGCGCGGGGCCGATACCATCGTGGTGATCCGCACCGTACCGTCGCAGATGTACTACACGCCACAGTGGTTTAAGCGTATGGAGCGCTGGCTCGGCGAGAGCAGCCTGCAGTCGCTGGTCAACCTGGTGCAGCATCATGAAAAGAGCTATCTCGCCACGCAGCAGTTTATTGAATCCCCGCCGGGCAAGCTGCGCATCATCGAAATCTACCCGCCGAAGTTGTTAAAAAGCATGGCGCTCGGCAGCCGTTTACCGGCGCTGCGGGAAGATTATAAAATTGGCCGCTTATGCGGGCGCTACTTTCTGGCGACGGTGGGCAAGCTGCTGGCCGAAACGCCGCCGCTGCTGCGCTATACGCCGGTCGTCGCGCCGACAACACGCGTGGTGCCGCCCGCTGAGGTGGCGAACGACGCCCTTGATCTGCCGCTGGTGAGCGCGCCGGAGGCCAACGATATTTCGCTCAATAATGAGGACAGCGCGTGAGTTTCCGTTTTATCGATACCCACTGCCATTTCGATTTCGAACCCTTTAAAGGCGATGAAGCGGCCAGTATCGCCCGCGCGGCAGAGGCGGGCGTCGAGCGCATTATTGTGCCCGCCATCGCTGCCCGCTATTTTGACCGCGTCTGCAACCTTGCGCGGCAGCATCACGCCCTCTATGCCGCACTGGGCCTCCACCCGATTGTGGTCGAGGAGCATACGCAGCAGAGCCTGGAAGAGCTGGATGCGCTGCTCGCCACCCGGCCTGATAAGGTGATCGCCATCGGCGAAATCGGCCTCGATCTTTATCGCGATAATCCGCAGTTTGAGCGCCAGCAGGAACTGCTTGATGCGCAGCTAAAAATGGCGAAGCGCTATGATTTGCCGGTTCTTCTTCACTCCCGCCGCACCCATGACAAGCTGGCAATGCACCTGAAAAAGCATAACCTGCCGCGAACTGGCGTGGTGCACGGCTTCGCCGGTAGCCTGCAACAAGCGCAGCGCTTTATCGATCTGGGCTACGCTATCGGCGTTGGCGGCACCATTACCTATCCACGCGCCAGCAAAACCCGCGATGTGATGGCGCAACTGCCACTCGACTCGCTGCTGCTTGAAACCGACGCGCCCGATATGCCGCTCAACGGTTTTCAGGGGCAGCCCAATCGCCCCGAGCGGGCGGCAAAGGTTTTCGAAACTCTGTGCGAGCTACGATCAGAAGCGCCGGATGTGATTGCAAACGCTCTGTTTCACAATACGCAACGCCTCTTCGCTCTGCCTGATTCGCGGCTATAACGCTTTTTCGTCGGCAGGCTGGTTCGCCTGTGTTAAAATTCTCACACTCAAATGGCGTGGGCTTACTACGGCCGCTCTTACGTCTTCTTGCCTTTCTATGGCGAAATAAGTTGATCAATGTCGCGTTGCGGTTATGCAAGCATGAGCAAACTTTTTGCTAACTGTGATGCATGTCGAAGTGTAATTGTGAGTGAATGTTAGAATACTCACAAACCGAACTAAAACGGCTGATGCCGTCGGAGAGAATATGACTGATTTAACTGCCAGCAGCCTGCGCGCGCTGAAACTGATGGACCTGACCACCCTGAATGATGACGACACCAATGAGAAAGTCATTGCGCTGTGTCATCAGGCGAAAACCCCGGTCGGCAATACCGCCGCGATCTGCATCTACCCGCGTTTTATCCCGATTGCGCGTAAGACCCTGAACGAGCAGGGCACGCCGGAGATCCGCATCGCCACCGTCACCAACTTCCCGCACGGTAATGACGATATCGATATCGCGCTGGCAGAAACCCGTGCGGCCATCGCCTACGGCGCGGACGAAGTTGACGTTGTTTTCCCTTACCGCGCGCTGATCGCCGGTAACGAGCAGGTCGGTTTCGATCTGGTGAAAGCGTGTAAAGAGGCCTGTGCGGCAGCGAATGTGCTGCTAAAAGTGATTATCGAAACCGGTGAATTGAAAGAGGAAGCATTGATCCGCAAAGCTTCTGAAATCGCCATCAAAGCCGGGGCTGATTTTATTAAAACGTCCACCGGTAAAGTGCCGGTCAACGCCACCCCTGAAAGTGCGCGCATCATGCTGGAAGTGATCCGCGATATGGGCGTGGAAAAAAGCGTTGGTTTTAAACCGGCGGGCGGTGTGCGCACCGCGGAAGATGCGCAGCAGTACCTGGCGATTGCTGATGAACTGTTTGGTGCCGACTGGGCCGATGCGCGTCACTACCGCTTTGGCGCGTCCAGCCTGCTGGCGAGCCTGCTGAAAGCGCTCGGTCATGGCGACGGTAAAAGCGCCAGCGCTTACTGATGTTTGCCTGATGGCGCTGCGCCATCATTTGCCGCATTGCCGGGCTCAACCGTTGCCCGGCCCTCTCTATCCTCAGGGGGTTACCTTGTTTCTCGCTCAAGAAATTATTCGTAAAAAACGCGATGGCATCGCGCTGAGTGATGAAGAAATCCGTTTCTTTATCAACGGAATTCGCGATAACACCGTTTCTGAAGGGCAGATCGCCGCGCTGGCGATGACCATTTTCTTCCACGATATGAGCATGCCGGAGCGCGTCTCGCTGACCATGGCGATGCGCGACTCCGGTACCGTGCTTGACTGGAAAAGCCTCGATCTTAATGGCCCGGTAGTGGATAAGCACTCCACCGGCGGCGTGGGCGATGTGACATCACTGATGCTTGGCCCGATGGTGGCGGCCTGCGGCGGCTATATCCCGATGATCTCCGGGCGCGGCCTCGGCCATACGGGCGGCACGCTCGATAAGCTGGAAGCGATTCCGGGCTTTGATATTTTCCCCTCTGACCAGCGTTTTCGCGACATCATCAAAGAGGTTGGCGTGGCGATTATCGGCCAGACCAACTCGCTGGCTCCGGCAGATAAGCGCTTCTACGCCACCCGCGATATTACCGCCACCGTTGACTCTATCCCGCTGATTACCGCCTCGATCCTCGCCAAAAAACTGGCGGAAGGTCTCGATGCGCTGGTAATGGATGTGAAGGTGGGCAGCGGAGCGTTTATGCCGACCTATGAGCGTTCAGAACAGCTGGCAGAAGCGATAGTGGGCGTTGCCAACGGTGCCGGCGTGCGCACGACTGCGCTGCTGACCGATATGAATCAGGTGCTGGCCTCCAGCGGCGGTAACGCGGTGGAAGTGCGCGAAGCGGTGCAGTTCCTGACGGGAGAGTACCGCAACCCGCGCCTGTTTGAGGTGACGATGGCGCTCAGCGCTGAAATGCTCATCTCTGGCAAACTGGCGAAAGATGAGGCTGACGCGCGCGCGAAGCTGCAAGCGGTGCTGGATAACGGTAAAGCGGCCGAGATCTTCGGGCGCATGGTGGCGGCGCAGAAAGGCCCGCATGATTTTGTTGAGCACTACGATCGCTATCTACCGACGGCAACCCTGAGCAAAGCGGTGTACGCCGATGATGAAGGGTTTGTCAGCGCGATGGATACCCGCGAGCTGGGTATGGCGGTGGTCTCCTTGGGCGGTGGTCGCCGCCAGGCGTCCGATACCATTGATTACAGCGTTGGCTTAACCGATATGGTGCGCCTCGGTGAACAGGTTGATGGCCAACGTCCGCTCGCCATTATTCACGCTAAAGATGAAGCCAGCTGGCAGAGCGCCGCGCAGGTGGTGAAAGCGGCGATAAGTGTGAGCGACCGCGCACCAAAAGAGACCCCGACGGTCTATCGCCGCATTACTGAATAGCGGTATACTGATCTGATCGCTTTTTTTCAAAGCACAAGGTACGGAGAACATATGAAACGTGCATTTATCATGGTGCTGGACTCTTTCGGCATCGGCGCGACAGAAGACGCGGATCGCTTCGGCGACGCGGGTTCCGACACTCTCGGCCACATCGCTGAAGCCTGTGCGAAAGGTGAAGCAGATACCGGGCGCAAAGGTCCGCTTAATCTACCGAATCTCACTCGCCTCGGGCTTGCGAAAGCCCACGAAGGCGCAACCGGTGAAATTCCTGCCGGTATGGACGGCAACGCCGAAATTATTGGCGCGTATGCCTGGGCGCATGAACTCTCCTCCGGTAAAGATACGCCGTCAGGACACTGGGAAATCGCCGGTGTACCGGTGCTCTTCGACTGGGGCTACTTCAGCGATACCGAAAACAGCTTCCCGCAGGCGCTGCTGGATAAGCTGGTCGAGCGCGCTAACCTGCCGGGTTATCTCGGCAACTGCCACTCCTCCGGGACGGTCATTCTTGACCAGCTCGGCGAAGAGCATATGAAAACCGGCAAGCCGATTTTCTATACCTCTGCCGACTCGGTGTTCCAGATTGCCTGCCACGAAGAGACCTTTGGTCTCGATAATCTCTATGAGCTGTGTGAAATTGCCCGCGAAGAGCTGACTGAAGGCGGTTACAACATCGGTCGCGTGATTGCGCGTCCGTTTGTCGGCGACAAAGCGGGTAACTTCCAGCGCACCGGCAACCGTCACGATTTGGCCGTGGAGCCGCCGTCCGCGACGGTGCTGCAAAAACTGGTTGAGGAGAAGGATGGGCAGGTGGTCTCCGTCGGTAAAATCGCCGATATCTATGCCAACTGCGGTATCACCAAAAAAGTGAAGGCTACCGGCCTCGACGCGCTGTTTGATGCCACTATCGCCGAGATGAAAGAGGCGGGTGATAAGACGATTGTCTTTACCAACTTCGTCGATTTTGACTCCTCCTGGGGCCATCGCCGCGATGTCGCCGGTTATGCGGGCGGGCTGGAGCTGTTCGATCGCCGTCTGCCGGAGTTGATGGAGCTGGTGGGCGAAGATGATATCCTGATCCTCACCGCCGATCACGGCTGCGATCCGACCTGGAAAGGCACCGATCATACCCGCGAACACATTCCGGTACTGATCTACGGCCCGAAAGTAAAAGCAGGCTCGCTGGGCCACCGCGAGACCTTCGCTGATATTGGTCAGACGATCGCCCGCTACTTCGGCGTCTCTGATATGGAGTATGGCAAAGCCATGTTCTGATCTTTTTGGGCGGGGTCTTTCCCGCCCTCCATTTTCTAACAAGTCAAAGGAAGTAACGATGGCAACCCCACATATCAATGCAGAAATGGGCGATTTCGCAGACGTCGTACTGATGCCGGGCGATCCGCTGCGTGCAAAGCACATCGCCGAAACGTTTCTCGAAGATTATCGTGAAGTGAATAACGTGCGCGGCATGCTGGGTTACACCGGCACCTACAAAGGCCGCAAAATCTCTGTAATGGGTCACGGTATGGGTATTCCCTCCTGCTCCATCTACACAAAAGAGCTGATCACCGATTTTGGCGTCAAAAAGATCATCCGCGTCGGCTCCTGCGGTGCCGTGCGTATGGATGTGAAACTGCGTGACATCGTTATCGGTATGGGTGCCTGCACCGACTCCAAAGTTAACCGTATGCGTTTCAAGGATCACGACTTCGCAGCGATCGCGGATTTCGACATGGTGCGTAACGCGGTTGACGCAGCGAAAAACCTTGGCGTCGATGCGCGCGTGGGTAACCTCTTTTCCGCCGATCTCTTCTACTCACCGGATGGCGAGATGTTCGACGTGATGGAGAAGTACGGCATCCTCGGCGTAGAGATGGAAGCGGCGGGTATCTACGGCGTTGCGGCAGAGTTCGGTGCGAAAGCACTGACCATCTGTACCGTGTCCGACCATATCCGTACTCACGAGCAGACCACCTCCGATGAGCGCCAAACCACGTTCAACGACATGATCAAAATCGCGCTGGAATCTGTCCTGCTGGGCGACAACGCGTAATTTTGCCTGCCGGGCGGGGGTATGCCTGCCCGGCATTTTTCCCCTGACTATCTATTCATCTTTTGCTGCATATCTGCACTCTTTTCTTTTTAAATCAAAAGAATAGTGATTGAGAATCTATTCAAGTATCTATTCAGACTCGATACGCGCAGCGCCAGGCGTACTGCTTTATCGAATGGCTTGCACGATCCACGCCGACAGCTCGCGCAGTTCCTGCTGCTGCTGCGGGAAATCTACCAGTAGCGCGTCGCACACCTGCGCCAGCGTATCGGCGCGATAGAGGCAGCCCTGCAAACGTGCCGCCAGCGCTTCCAGCGGTGCCGGGTTCAGGCTGTCGGTAAAGATCTGCGTGCGGGTGATGTGCCCTTTTTCGACATCAAAATGCAGCTCCACGCCGCCCCAGGTAAAACGCTCATCCAGCAAATGACTGAAGGCCGGGGCCTGGCCGAAGTTCCACTCCCAACTGCTCTGGCGGGCAAAGGTCTCGGCAAAGTTCGGCAGATCCGGCGTTTTGTCCGGCGAGATAATTTCGGCCTCGACACGTTCGCCATAGTGCTCAAAGAAGGCTTCGGTAACGGCGGCGCAAATCTGCTGATGAGTGATGCCCGGCAGCAGATCGACCAGATTCGCCACCCGACCGCGCACGGAGGTGATGCCTTTGGCCTGCAACTTCTTCTTATCCGGATTGAGATAGTTGGCCAGACGGCTGAGATCGGCGTTAAGCAGCAGCGTGCCGTGATGAAAGCCGCGATCCGGCGTTTCGCGATAGGCCGAGCCGGAGATTTTACGATCCCCCTCGCTGGTTTTGACCACCAGGTCGTTGCGCCCGGAGGCGTCCGCGTTAATGCCCAGCGCCTGTAGCGCATGAAGCACAATGCTCGTGGAGACGGTTTTGTCATACTCCGGCTTGCCGGCCATGAAGGTAAAACAGGTATTACCGAGATCGTGGAACACCGCGCCGCCGCCGCTGCTGCGCCTTGCCAGCCGCACGTTATCCTCTTCCATGCGGCGGGTGTTGCACTCTTTCCACGGATTCTGCGCCCGGCCAATCACCACCGTATCGGCGTTGCGCCAGAGAAACAGTACCCGCTGCGTGGCGGGCATCTGGCGAAAAATCGACTCTTCAACCGCCAGGTTAAACCACGGATCGTAAGAGTCGGAGATAAGAAGACGAAGCGTCGACATAGGCGATATCCTTGCTAAAAAATCAGGGGGCGTACGGGAAGCCGCTACGGCTACTCTCTCATTTCCTGCTCATCCTCTTCCGGCACTGCTTTGTTCGCCGTCAGCAAGAAGGGGGATTGCTGCCAGCGGGTGCGTTTACCCTGCAACAGGGTGCGCGTCAGCACCACGCCAATCGCCAGGGAGAGCAGCAGCATCAGACGCAGAATATTGGTGGTGTTATCCACCTGTTTGGCCTCTGTCGCCAGCGTGTGAGTATCGAGCGTCAGGCGCAAATAACCCAGCGGGCCGCTTTTGCCCTGAATAGGCTCGACGATCTGCTGATTGAAGTAGGCCCCCGCTTTTTTGCCATCCAGCGCTAACCGATCACGCACCTCAATACTCTCACCGGCGCGCGCCACCAGATCACCCTGGGCATCGTAGACGCTGGCATCCAGAATGCGGCTCTCTTCCGTCAGCGGGCTTAAGATGGCGGCGATGCGTTTTTCATCGGGGTTTTCGGTGCGCATCAGTGGAGTGAGATTGAGCGTCACCTGGCGGGCCAGGGTTCTCGCCAGCTCTTCAAACTGCGGATTTCGCTGGCGCTGATGCTTCTGGCTGAACCAGGAGGCACCCTGCATCAGTGCCACCAACAGCGCCAGACAGATAAGGACAATCACGGCGCGATGCAGCCGAAATTTAAGTTTTGCGCGACTCATGTGTCACCTGTTGTAAATTTGATGCTTAATGTTGCCAGAAGCGTTGAATACAAGGTAGCCTCTTGCGTTATTTTCCCCTCCGGTGCTTTCTGGCGCGAACGTTTTTACAGGAGCTTTAATGCCTAACAGTCTGACCTGGTGCGACCTGCCCGATGATGTTTCTCAGTGGCCGGGATTGCCGCTCTCTCTTAGTGGTGATGAGGTGATGCCTCTCGATTATCACGCTGGTCGCAGCGGCTGGTTGCTCTATAGCCGGAGCCTTGATAAGCAGCGTCTGACCACCTATCAGCGCAAGCTGGGTGCCGCAATGGTGATTGTTGCCGCCTGGAGCGTGGATGAGTATCAGGTGATTCGCCTGGCAGGCTCGCTAACGCCGCGCGCAACGCGCCTGGCGCACGATGAGGGCATGGATGTCGCGCCGCTCGGTAAAATCCCGCACCTGCGCTCGCCAGGGCTGCTGGTGATGGATATGGACTCCACCGCCATCCAGATTGAGTGCATCGATGAGATCGCCAAACTGGCCGGTACCGGTGAACTTGTTGCTGAAGTGACCGAGCGCGCAATGCGCGGTGAGCTCGATTTCACCGCCAGCCTGCGCAGCCGTGTGGCGACCTTAAAAGGGGCGGATGCTGCTATCCTGCATCAGGTGCGCGACAATCTGCCGCTGATGCCGGGTCTGGTGCAGCTGGTGTTAAAACTGGAAACCCTCGGCTGGAAAGTGGCGATTGCCTCGGGCGGGTTTACCTTTTTTGCTGACTACCTGCGCGACAAGCTACATTTGACCGCGGCGGTCTCAAATCAGCTGGAGATTGTTGACGGGAAATTTACCGGCCAGGTGCTGGGCGATATCGTCGACGCGCAGTACAAAGCGAAAACGCTGAAGCTGCTGGCTGAAGAGTATGAGATCGCTGCGGATCAGACCGTGGCGATTGGCGATGGCGCGAACGATCTTCCGATGATCAAATCCGCCGGGCTTGGCATCGCGTTTCACGCCAAACCGACTGTGAATGAGAAGGCGGAAGTGACTATTCGCCACGCCGACCTGATGGGCGTCTTTTGTATCCTTTCCGGCAGTATTAATAAGAAGTAGAGGTGAATGTGGCGAAAGCTCCAAAACGTGCGTTTGTCTGTAATGAGTGCGGCGCTGATTATCCGCGCTGGCAGGGGCAATGTAGCGCCTGCCACGCCTGGAACACCATTACCGAAGTGCGCGTGGCCGCTTCGCCAACCGTTGCGCGCAACGAGCGCCTCTCCGGCTATGCGGGCAGCGCGGGCGTGTCGAAGGTGCAAAAGCTCTCCGACATTAGCCTCGAAGCGTTGCCGCGCTTCTCCACCGGTTTTAAAGAGTTTGACCGCGTCCTCGGCGGCGGCGTGGTGCCCGGCAGCGCCATTCTGATTGGTGGTAATCCAGGTGCCGGGAAATCGACGCTGCTGTTACAGACGCTCTGCAAGCTTTCCGAGCAGATGAAAACGCTCTATGTCACCGGTGAAGAGTCATTACAGCAGGTCGCAATGCGCGCCCACCGTTTAGGGCTGCCGACCGCTAACCTCAATATGCTCTCGGAGACCAGCATCGAGCAGATCTGTATGATCGCCGAAGAGGAGAAGCCGCGCCTGATGGTGATCGACTCCATTCAGGTGATGCACATGGCGGATATCCAGTCCTCGCCCGGCAGTGTCGCGCAGGTGCGCGAAACCGCGGCGTATCTCACCCGTTTTGCCAAAACCCGTGACGTGGCGATTGTGATGGTTGGCCACGTGACGAAAGATGGCTCGCTGGCGGGGCCGAAAGTACTTGAACACTGTATCGACTGTTCGGTGCTGCTCGATGGCGATGCCGACTCCCGCTTCCGCACGCTGCGCAGCCATAAAAACCGCTTCGGCGCGGTGAATGAGCTTGGCGTTTTCGCCATGACCGAGCAGGGGCTGCGCGAAGTGAGCAACCCGTCTGCCATCTTCCTTAGCCGTGGGGATGAAGTGACCTCTGGCAGTTCGGTGATGGTGGTCTGGGAAGGGACGCGCCCGCTGCTGGTGGAGATCCAGGCGCTGGTCGATCACTCGATGATGTCGAACCCGCGCCGCGTGGCGGTAGGGCTTGAGCAGAACCGTCTGGCCATTTTACTGGCGGTGCTGCACCGCCACGGCGGTTTGCAGATGGCGGACCAGGATGTGTTTGTCAATGTGGTCGGCGGGGTGAAAGTGA
The DNA here is from genome assembly GCF_014490785.1 of Kosakonia sp. SMBL-WEM22. NCBI lineage: Bacteria > Pseudomonadati > Pseudomonadota > Gammaproteobacteria > Enterobacterales > Enterobacteriaceae > Kosakonia > Kosakonia sp. SMBL-WEM22. The sequence goes on from NZ_CP051488.1 coordinate 782,716, forward strand.
CGGAAACCAGCGCCGACTTAGCGCTGCTGCTGGCGATGGTCTCCAGCCTGCGCGATCGCCCGCTGCCGCAGGATTTGGTAGTTTTCGGTGAGGTCGGTCTGGCCGGTGAGATCCGCCCGGTACCGAGCGGCCAGGAGCGTATCTCAGAAGCGGCGAAACACGGTTTTCGCCGGGCGATTGTTCCGGCGGCAAACGTGCCGAAAAAGGTGCCGGAAGGTATGCAGATCTTTGGCGTGAAGAAGCTCGCCGATGCGCTAAGCGTCTTTGACGACTTATAATTGGCTTATCACTTTTGCAGGAGGCAACGATGTCGTCATTCGACTACTTAAAAACCGCCATTCGCCAGAAGGGCTGCACGCTGCAGCAGGTCGCGGATGCCAGCGGCATGACCAAAGGCTACTTAAGCCAGCTGCTGAATGCCAAAATCAAAAGCCCCAGCGCGCAAAAGCTGGAGGCGCTGCACCGTTTCCTCGGCCTGGATTTTCCACGCCGTGAGAAGAATATTGGCGTGGTGTTCGGTAAGTTTTACCCGCTGCACACCGGCCATATCTACCTGATCCAGCGCGCCTGCAGCCAGGTTGACGAGCTGCATATCATCCTCGGGTATGATGAAACCCGCGATCGCGCGCTGTTTGAAGAGAGCGCAATGTCGCAGCAGCCGACGGTGAGCGACCGCCTGCGCTGGCTGCTGCAAACCTTTAAGTACCAGAAAAATATCCGCATCCATGCGTTTAATGAAGAGGGGATGGAGCCCTATCCTCACGGTTGGGACGTCTGGAGCAACGGCATCAAAGCCTTTATGGCGGAAAAGGGCATTACGCCGAACTGGATCTACACCTCTGAAGCCGCCGATGCGCCGCAATATTTGCAGCATCTCGGCACGGAAGCGGTGCTGGTCGATCCCGAGCGCACCTTTATGAACATCAGCGGCTCACAAATTCGTGAAAACCCGTTCCGCTACTGGGAGTACATTCCGACGGAAGTAAAACCCTTCTTTGTGCGCACGGTGGCGATTCTTGGCGGCGAGTCGAGCGGCAAATCGACGCTGGTGAACAAGCTTGCCAATATCTTCAACACCACCAGCGCCTGGGAGTTTGGCCGCGATTACGTCTTCTCCCATCTCGGCGGGGATGAGATTGCGCTGCAATATTCCGACTACGACAAAATTGCTCTCGGCCATGCGCAATACATCGATTTCGCGGTGAAGTACGCTAATAAAGTCGCCTTTATTGATACCGACTTTGTCACCACCCAGGCCTTCTGTAAAAAGTATGAGGGGCGCGAGCACCCCTTTGTGCAGGCGTTGATCGATGAGTATCGCTTTGATCTGGTGATCCTGCTTGAAAACAACACGCCGTGGATCAACGATGGCCTGCGCAGCCTTGGCAGCTCTGTCGATCGCCGTGAGTTTCAGAACCTGCTGGTCTCGATGCTGGAAGCGAATAATATCGACTACGTTCGCGTGGAAGAGGCTGATTACGACTCACGTTTCCTGCAGTGCGTTGGCCTGGTAAAACGGCTGATGGGCGCGTAGGGCGCGCGCTCTGGCCGGCTTGCTGCATGCGCTCTCCGGCCAGAAACCGCGTAAATGAGAGAGCGTTTTCCAGCGCATATGCACCTGCGCCAGCGCGGCAATCGAGCGCAGGTTCACTTTGCGCAGCAGATTATATTTGTGGGTGCTCAGGGTTTTGCTGTCCAGCTCGCCATAATCAAAAATCCCGTTTTGATACTCGCTATTCATCACATACGTCAGTATGGCCCGCTCTTTGCGCGTGAGGAGCAGTGACGGCGGCGTATATTTACGCTGACGCCAGGGGCGATATTTCAACTGAATCGGTAGCGCTTTTATAGCGATGCGCTTTTCGATTTTAAAAAAGGGCTGTAATAAAAATTGCTCGAAAGAGTGGTCGCCAGACATAATCGTTTTTAACGTTGGCAGTGTGGTCATAATCAGAAAGTGATTATCAAAATCGACGATCGCATCCTCTTCGGCAAGATTAAGTAGCCCCTGATCTAACAGCGCCCGTAGCCCGCACGCCAGGAAGCTATCGTCTGTAATGATGTGCATGAGAGGGCTTCCTTTACTGCCTGTTGCGAGGAAGCAAAATGGTAGCGACTGGCTGTAGCGTTATTCAAGATGCGGCTTTTTTAGCGAAAGCTAAAACAGATAGTCTGTCGATATTAATTGTGCAGTTATTTCTGCTGTGGGTTAGCGCTGCCTGATGTGCTTTGTTTTTATTTTATTTTTATGGCGAATATAACGAGTTAACTTATTCGGTGTGAATAACAGAAAAACAAAAATACTTTTTTAGCGCGGGAAAGAAGAGGAATTTGCTGAGGGTTTGTGGAAAAAGGGAGCGAATGGGTTTCCCCATTCGCTCTGTTTATTACTTGGTAATACGTTTGTACTTGATACGCTTCGGCTCCAGCGCTTCGGCGCCCAGCGTGCGTTTCTTGTACTCTTCGTATTCGGTGAAGTTTCCTTCGAAGAACTCGACTTTGCCCTCATCCTGGTAATCCAGAATGTGGGTGGCGATACGGTCAAGGAACCAACGGTCGTGCGAGATAACCATCGCGCAGCCCGGGAACTCCAGCAGGGCGTTTTCCAGCGCGCGCAGGGTTTCGATATCCAGGTCGTTGGTCGGTTCATCGAGCAGCAGCATGTTGCCGCCAACCTGCAGCAGCTTCGCCAGGTGCAGACGACCGCGCTCACCGCCGGAGAGTTCGCCAACGCGTTTGCCCTGGTCGGTGCCTTTAAAGTTAAAGCGGCCAACATAGGCACGGCTTGGCATCTCGGTGTTGCCGATACGCATGATATCCAGCCCGCCGGAGACTTCTTCCCAGACGGTTTTGTTGTTATCCATCGCGTCACGGAACTGGTCAACAGAGGCCAGTTTCACCGTTTCACCGAGGGTGATGGTACCGGCATCAGGCTGCTCCTGACCGGACATCATGCGGAACAGCGTCGATTTACCAGCACCGTTCGGGCCGATAATGCCAACGATGGCGCCTTTCGGTACGGAGAAGGAGAGGTTATCGATCAGCTGGCGGTCGCCATAGGCTTTGCACAGGTTGCTGACCTCGACCACTTTATCGCCCAGACGCGCGCCTGGTGGAATAAAGAGTTCGTTGGTTTCGTTACGTTTCTGGTACTCGGTGCTGTTAAGTTCTTCAAAGCGAGCCAGACGGGCTTTGCCCTTCGACTGACGGCCTTTCGCGCCCTGGCGAACCCACTCCAGCTCTTTCTCAATGGATTTACGGCGAGCCGCTTCCTGAGAAGCTTCCTGCGCCAGGCGTTGATCTTTCTGCTCCAGCCAGGAGGAGTAGTTGCCTTCCCACGGAATCCCTTCACCGCGGTCAAGCTCGAGGATCCAGCCCGCAACGTTATCGAGGAAGTAACGGTCGTGGGTAATCGCCACCACGGTGCCTTCGAAGTCGTGCAGGAAGCGTTCCAGCCAGGCAACGGATTCGGCGTCCAGGTGGTTGGTTGGTTCGTCGAGCAGCAGCATGTCCGGCTTTTCCAGCAGCAGACGGCACAGCGCGACGCGGCGGCGTTCACCCCCGGAGAGATTGGCGATTTTCGCATCCCAGTCCGGCAGACGCAGCGCATCGGCGGCGCGCTCAAGCTGCACGTTCAGGTTGTGACCGTCGTGCGCCTGAATAATCTCTTCCAGCTTGCCCTGCTCAGCGGCGAGCTTATCGAAATCTGCCTCTGGCTCAGCGTAGAGTGCGTAAACTTCATCCAGACGTTTCAGCGCGTTAACCACTTCAGAAAGGGCTTCTTCAACCGATTCACGAACCGTCTGCTCAGGATTGAGCTGCGGCTCCTGCGGCAGGTAACCGATTTTAATGCCCGGTTGCGCGCGCGCTTCCCCTTCGATGTCGGTATCAATACCGGCCATGATGCGCAGCAGCGTCGATTTACCGGCACCGTTAAGGCCGAGTACGCCGATCTTTGCGCCAGGGAAGAAACTGAGGGAGATATTTTTCAGAATATGACGTTTCGGCGGAACAACTTTGCCGACACGGTGCATGGTATATACGAATTGAGCCACGGTGGACTTCGCCTCTTTGTTATGAGTAGTGCATTTAACAGCGGAGTGTAGCCGTTTTCGCGCGCTAATCCCAGCCAGCTGCGTTCACACTGTTAAATCACGCCAGAAAGGTAAAAAAGTGTGCGTAACGTGGCGCGTTAAGGGATGCCCGGTTAGCATTAACCCCTGTATGCGGCATGATGCTGTAAAAATGTGACAGATAAAGAGGAAAGAGCTGTGCAGAGAGCTAAACATGCCGCCTGGCGGTTAGCGGCGGCCTGCGTGTGTTTGCTGTCCTTCAGCAATGCGGCGCGGGCGGACTCACTGGATGAACAACGCGAGCGGTACGCGCAAATCAAAAGCGCCTGGGACAATAACCAGATGGACGTTGTGCAGCAGCTAATGCCGACGCTGCAAACCTATCCCCTTTACCCCTACCTGCAATATCGGCAGATCACCGACAATTTGGCGAGCGAACCGGCGCCCACTGTCACCCAGTTTGTGCAGCAGTATCCGACGCTGCCCGCCGCCCGTACGCTGAAAAACCGCTTTGTGAACGAGCTGGCCCGGCGTCAGGACTGGCAGGGTTTGCTGTCGTTTAGCCCGGATAAACCGGCGACCACCGAGGCGCAGTGCAACTACTACTTCGCCAAATGGAATAGCGGCCAGGCAGATGAAGCCTGGGCAGGCGCGAAAGATCTCTGGCTCAGCGGTAAAAGCCAGCCGAACGCCTGCGACCAGCTGTTTGGTGCGTGGCGCGCGTCGGGTAAACAGGATCCGCTCGCTTATCTGGAACGTATCCGCCTGGCGATGAAAGCGGGTAATACGCGGCTGGTCACGTTGCTGGCCAGCCAGATGCCGCCCGATTACCAGACCATCTCGTCGGCGATTGTGACGCTCGCTAACGATCCAATGACGGTGATGAGCTTCGCGACCACTACCGGGGCGACGGACTTTACACGCCAGATGGCGGCAGAAGCGTTTGAGAGCGTGGCGCGGCAGGATGTGGAAAATGCCCGGCTGATGATCCCATCGCTGGCGCAGGCGCAAAAACTCAACGAAGAGCAGACGCAGCAGCTGCGCGAGACGGTGGCGTGGCGGCTGATGGGCAATGATGTCACCAGCGAGCAGGCGCGCTGGCGCGACGATACGATTATGCGTTCGCAATCCGTTTCACTGCTGGAGCGGCGTGTTCGTATGGCGCTCAGTAATGGCGACCGCCGCGGGCTCAATACCTGGCTTTCGCGCCTGCCAATGGAGGCGAAAGAGAAAGATGAGTGGCGCTACTGGCAGGCAGATCTGCTGCTGGAGCGCGGGCGTGAAAACGACGCTAAAGAGATCCTGCATGCGCTAATGCAGCAGCGCGGCTTCTACCCGATGGCCGCCGCACAGCGTCTCGGCGAAGCGTATCAGTTGAAGATAGATAAGGCTGATGGCAACGTCGATCCGACCCTGTTACAGAGCACAGAGATGGCGCGTGTGCGCGAGCTAATGTACTGGAAAATGGATAATACCGCGCGTGGCGAGTGGGCGAATCTGGTCTCCAGCCGCAGCCAGCAACAGCAGGCGCAGCTGGCGCGCTACGCTTTTGAGCAGCAGTGGTGGGATCTGAGCGTGCAGGCGACGATCAGCGGCAAGCTGTGGGATCAATTAGAGGAGCGCTTCCCGCTGGCGTATCGCGATCTCTACGCGCGCTATACCGGCGATAAGGCGATCTCGCCGAGCTATGCCATGGCGATCTCCCGCCAGGAGAGTGCCTGGAACCCGACGGCGCGCTCGCCAGTCGGTGCCAGCGGGCTCATGCAGATCATGCCCGCCACCGCCACGCATACGGTGAAGATGTTCTCGATCCCGGGCTACAGTAATTCCAGCCAGCTCTTCGATCCGGAAACCAACATCAAGATTGGCACCAGCTATCTGCAGTATGTCTATCAGCAGTTTGGCAATAACCGTATTTTTGCCTCGGCGGCCTATAACGCCGGGCCGGGCAGAGTGCGTAGCTGGCTGAATAACAGCGGCGGGAAGCTCGATGCGGTGGCGTTTATTGAGAGCATTCCCTTCTCGGAAACGCGCGGCTATGTGAAAAACGTGCTGGCCTATGATGCCTACTACCGCTACTTCTTACAGGAGGAGAAAGCGACCATCCTTAGTGACGCTGAATGGCAGCGCCGTTACTGATTAGTGTGGTTTATGCTATGCTGCGTACTCGTATATGAGTACGCAGCATAAACATCCCTTACACGGCGAAAGACTATGACTCAGCAATCCCCCTATTCAGCGGCGATGGCCGAACAGCGCGAGCAGGAGTGGCAACGCTTTGTTGATCTGCTCAGGCAGGCGTACGACAACGAACTGCATATCCCATTGTTTAACCTGATGCTTACGCCGGATGAGCGTGAAGCGCTGGGCACGCGCGTGCGTATTATCGAAGAGCTGCTGCGCGGCGAGATGAGCCAGCGCGAGCTGAAAAACGAGCTTGGCGCGGGCATTGCGACCATCACGCGCGGCTCAAACAGTTTGAAAGCCGCGCCGACGGATTTACGTCTGTGGCTGGAAAAAACGTTACTTAACGCTCAGCGATAAACGGCGTTATGGAACGGGCTGAGCGCTAAGATAACCGCCTGGTGATAGACGCTTTCGCGGGTCAGCGCCCCGGCGGTAAAGACGCCGATGGCTCCCTCTTTGCGGCCTATCTCATCAATGCCGGTGTAGCGTGACATTACCGGCCCCAGTGCCTCGTCAGCGTTCACATCGCGCAGAATTACGTCCGGCAGCGGCAGCGTTGCCGATCGGGATTCGCCGGTTAACTCGTCACTTTCAATCACCACCCAGCTGAAGGTGCTCCCTTCATCAATACCCGCTTCAATGGCGACCCAAAAATCGGCGTTTGGCTGCGCGGCACGCGCATTTCGTACGCGGTTTCGTGCGCCAGCTCGCGTTTCTTCACTGCCGAAGGGTTGTTCCGGCACGCCGCTCTCGACGGAAATAGCGGCAATATGACAGCATCCTTCGCCGAAAATCTGGTTAAAAGCGTGCAGAATCGCCCGAATTTTGGCGGGATTGGTGGTAGCGCAGACAACTTGGTGCATAATCATCTAAGGCATGTCCGAGAGGAAACTGCTTTTCCCGTGCGGACTTGAGCCTTCCTCAGAGAAATAAATTCATCGCAGTATAATGGATAACAATACATGTTACAGGTATACCTTGTTCGCCACGGTGAAACCCATTGGAACGCCGAGCGTCGTATTCAAGGCCAGTCCGACAGTCCGTTAACCGACAAAGGCGAAACACAAGCCCGACAGGTGGCGGAACGCGCGAAAGCACTGGGCATCACCCACATTATCACCAGCGACCTGGGGCGCACGCGCCGCACGGCGGAGATTATTGCTGACATTTGCGGCTGCGACGTGACGCTGGAACCGCGCCTGCGCGAGCTCAATATGGGCGTGCTGGAGCGGCGCCCCCTTGACTCGTTAACCGAAGAGGAAGAGGGCTGGCGTCGTCAGTTAGTTAACGGCACCGCAGATGGCCGCATTCCTGAAGGCGAGTCGATGCAGGAGCTGAGCGAGCGTATGCACGCCGCGCTGGCGACCTGTCTGGAGCTGCCACAGGGCAGCCGCCCGCTACTGGTGAGCCACGGTATGGCGCTGGGGTGTCTGGTGAGCACAATTCTTGGTCTGCCGGCCTACGCCGAGCGCCGTTTGCGCCTGCGCAACTGCTCTATCTCCCGCATCGACTACCAGCAGAGCCCATGGCTGGCATCAGGTTGGGTGGTGGAAACGGCAGGCGACGTCTCGCATCTGGACGCCCCTGCGCTGGATGAGATGCAGCGTTAACGACGGATAGGGATCAGATACTCGCAGCGGATATGCGTCGGCGGTTCACGATCGTTAGTCGCGTTGCGCTGCGGGTAGAAGTGTTCGATATCCTGACCTTTACGGCGCGTCAGCTGCAGCATCGGCATGCAGGTACCGTAGACGGTCAGGATAAACTCCTGTAACCCTTCCGGCGCGCCATCATAAGAGAAGGCAACATACTCTCCTCCTTCCAGCATGACCGGCTGAGCGTTATTCAGATAACCGTTCGCCTGCTCAGGCGTCAGCGCGGTGGTGTAGAAGACTTCCTGCTCGTCATCTTTTTCCTGGCTTGGTCGCGGCTCGTGCAGGCCGTACAGCTCATCCGGAATGGTTGGCGCATTGCTTAAAAAGTCGCGCCAGAACTGGATACGCATCTGGTTACGAAAATCGGAGATCTCTTCCAGCGCGCAGGTGTAGCTTTGCGTAGTGCCGATGAGCTTCATTGGCGGCAGCGTGACAAAGCTGTGCGTTGGTAAGGCGAACTCGCCCAGACGCAGCGGCGGCCTGATGCCAAATGAGTTCCAGTCTGGTGAACGGCGATAGAGCGCCGGCGTGACGGCAAACTGTTTTTTAAATGCGCGTGTGAAGGTTTGTTGGGAATCGAAGCGATACTGTAGCGCGATATCGAGAATGGGGCGGGCGGTAAGGCGCAGCGCAACGGCGGATTTCGACAAACGGCGTGCGCGGATGTAGGCACCGATAGCGTGGCCTGTGACATCCTTGAACATCCTTTGCAAATGCCACTTGGAATAGCCCGCTTTTGCCGCCACATTATCTAACGACAGCGGCTGATCGAGATGGCCTTCCAGCCAGGCAAGTAAGTCGCGGATGATGCCAGCCTGATCCATACAATATCCTCTTCCATAGCACAGCAGCGGTGAACGCTTGATATCAGGGGAGGGATAATAGCGGGTTTTAAGGGGTTTAGCATGCAGTGTTTTTTTTGTGCTTGCCCACGCATTGTGACTGATTTTAATCATAAATTTTGTAAATAGGTGATCTGCAAACAGTTTCTCATATGAAAACTGAATAGTTGCGTAACGTAATATTCAAAAATGGTAACAATATGAAATATACAAAGTTTGTTATACCTGCTCTCCTGTTGACCTCACTCTCTTGTGCACAGGCGGAGCAGATTGGATCGGTGGATACGGTGTTCAAGATTTTCGGGCCGGATCACAAAATCGTCGTTGAAGCGTTCGACGATCCCGATGTGAAGAATGTCACCTGTTATATCAGCCGGGCAAAAACGGGCGGCATCAAAGGCGGGTTAGGGTTAGCGGAGGATACCTCCGATGCGGCGATCTCCTGCCAGCAGGTAGGGCCGGTTGAGTTGAGCGATAAGATCAAGAATGGCAAAGCGCAGGGAGACGTCGTTTTCCAGAAGCGCACTTCATTAGTTTTCAAAAAGTTACAGGTTGTTCGTTTCTACGATGCCAAACGTAACGCGCTGGCCTATTTAGCCTATTCCGATAAAGTGGTCGAAGGATCGCCGAAGAACGCCATCAGCGCGGTGCCGATCATGCCGTGGGGTAAATAAGAGACGTGTCTATGCCGCAACCGCTGATTTGGCTGGTGGAAGATGAAGCCAGTATCGCTGAAACCTTAATCTATATGCTGCAACAGGATGGGTTTGCCGTCACCGCCTTTGAGCGGGGTTTACCGGTACTGGATGCGGCGGCGCAGCGGTTGCCCGAATTGGTCATCCTTGATGTCGGCTTGCCGGATATCAGCGGCTTTGAGCTGTGTCGACGTCTGCTGGCGCGCGCACCCGCGCTGCCGGTGCTGTTTCTGACCGCGCGCAGCGAGGAGGTGGACAAGTTGCTGGGGCTGGAGATGGGCGCGGATGACTATATCGCCAAACCCTTCTCGCCGCGCGAAGTGTGCGCCCGCGTACGCACGGTGCTGCGCAGGATGCAGAAAGCGTCGTTGCACAGCGATCGGATGCGTGTCGGCGAGTTTGAGCTGGATGAAACGGCGGCAGTGATCCTCTGGTGCGGCGAAATGCTGAATCTGACGCGGTATGAATTTCTGTTAATGAAAACTCTATTGCAGGCGCCGGGCAGGATCTTCTCGCGCCAACAGTTGATGGACCAGATTTGGTGCGATGGGCAAGAGAGCTTCGATCGTACCGTTGACACCCATATCAAAACGCTGCGCGCCAAGCTGCGCGCAATCAATCCTGACTTGACGCCGATTAATACCCATCGCGGCATGGGTTATAGCCTGGGGCTGCGCTGATGCGTATCGGCATGCGCCTGCTGCTGGGCTACTTTCTGATCGTGGCGGTGGCCGCCTGGTTTGTGTTGTTTATCTTTGTGCAGGAGATCAAACCCGGCGTGCGGCGTGCGACCGAAGGCACACTGATTGATACCGCAACATTGCTGGCTGAGTTTGCCCGCGAAGATCTGCGCAACGGGCATGCGCAGGATGGGCGGCTGGCGCAGGCCTTTTCCACTCTCCACCAGCACCCGATCAACGCCCATATCAACGGCATTCATAAAGTCCGCAACGAGTACCATGTCTATATGACGGACGCGAGCGGGCGCGTGATATTTGATTCAACGGGCAAGGCGCTGGGCGAGGACTACTCGCGCTGGAACGATGTCTGGTTGACGCTGCGCGGGAAGTATGGCGCGCGTAGTTCACCCTTGGTGGCGGGCGATCCGCAAAGTACGGTGATGTATGTTGCCGCGCCGGTGACAGATGCGGGGCGAATCATCGGCGTGGTCAGCGTCGGTAAACCCAATAGCGCAATGGAGCCAGTGATAAAACGCAGCGAGCGACGCATATTGTGGGCCGGCGGTGCGCTGCTCGGGATTGCGCTGCTGATTGGCGGCGCGATGGTCTGGTGGATTAACCGCTCGATCGGCAAGCTCGCCCGCTATGCCGATTCGGTAACTGAAGATCGCCCGGTGCCACTGCCTGAGCTGGGCAGCAGCGAGCTGCGCAAACTGGCGCAGGCGCTGGAGAGCATGCGCGTCAAGCTGGAGGGGAAAAACTACATTGAACACTATGTCTATGCCCTGACTCATGAACTGAAAAGCCCGCTGGCGGCGATCCGCGGCGCGGCGGAGATCCTGCGTGAACATCCTCCTCAGCCCGTCGCGACTCGCTTCACAGAAAACATTCTTACGCAAAACAGCCGTATGCAGCGGCTGGTTGAGAAGCTGCTGCACCAGGCGAAGCTGGAGAACCGTCTGGAGATCGCCTTTGCGCCTGTAGCGATGGCTGCGCTGTTTCAGCAATTGCAGGAAGAGCGAAGTGCGGTGGCAACGGCAAAGGCGTTGAACATTGTCTGTGAAGCCAGCGACGCGGTGGTCGCCGGTGATAACGATCTGCTGGCACAGGCTGTAGGTAACCTGCTGGATAATGCCATCGACTTTACGCCCGCCGGGGGCAATATTGTGTTGCGCGCTGCAGAGGAAGCCGACAAGGTGGTGATTACGGTGAGCGACAGCGGTACCGGTATTCCTGATTACGCGCTGCCGCGCATCTTTGAGCGCTTCTACTCCTTGCCGCGTGGAAACGGGCAGAAGAGTAGCGGATTAGGGCTGGCATTTGTCCAGGAAGTCGCGCGCTTGCATCACGGCGCTATCGCCGTTTCCAACCGTACGGAAGGGGGCTGCGAAGCCCGTCTGACACTTCACCCTCACTTCACATAACTTCAAATGCTTCTCACATAGCCTCGTTATGCTGCGCGCATCACTAAGGAGAAGGCTATGTTGAAATCCCCCCTGTTCTGGAAAATGGTTACGCTGGCAAGTTGCCTGTGTGTATTACTTATCCCGCTGACAATGCTTAGCAGCCTGATAGACGAGCGCGCTGATTATCGACATGAAGTGACCGATACGCTGCGCCAGAGCAGCGCCGGCCAGCAAAAATTGATTGGCCCGCTGATCGCCATTCCGGTGACGGAAACCACCGTGTCGCTGGAGAGCAGCGGCGAAAACGAACCGCCAAAAGAGATACGCCGTAAGCAGAGTTTCATCCGCTTATGGTTGCCGGAATCGCTGATGGTTAACGGCAATCAGCAGGTTGAAACGCGCAAAATCGGTATCTATGACGGGCAGCTCTGGCACAACAATATCGACATTAACGCCGAGTTCGACCCAAAGCGGCTGGATATTAAACCGAGTGAAAATGTGACGCTTGGCGAGCCGTTTATCGTGCTGGCGGTGAGTGATTCACGCGGCATTGGCCTGGTGCGTAGCACAAGCGTGAACGGCGAAGCGATGCGTGTCGAGCCGGGGACAGGATTGATGAGCGATCTGCAGGGCGTGCATATGCCGTTGGCGATGGAGAAGCTACAAAAACCGCTGAAATTGGCGATGTCGTTTAACCTGAGTGGAACCGGTGAGTTTTCCGTGGTGCCGCTTGGCCGCAATAGCGAGATGGCGCTGAAGGGCGACTGGCCACACCCGGGGTTTATGGGCGACTTCCTGCCGGAGAAGCGTGAAGTGAGCGAGAGTGGATTTCAGGCACACTGGCAGAGCAGCTGGTTTGCCAACAATCTGGACAGCAAAGTGCGCGATACGGCGGTGCTCTCCAGTAAGAACAACTGGGAACTGCCCGCGTTTAGCGTCAACATCGTTACCCAGGCCGATCAGTATCAGCTGACCGACAGAGCAATAAAGTACGCCATCTTGTTGATCGTGCTCACGTTCCTCGCCTTCTTTGTTTTTGAAAGCCTCACCGCGCGGCAGATGCACCCGATGCAATATCTGCTGGTTGGTTTGTCGCTGGTGATGTTTTACCTGGTATTACTGGCGCTCTCTGAACATACTGGATTTACCGTCGCGTGGATTATCGCCAGCCTGCTCGGTGCGCTGTTGAATGGCTTCTATCTGCAGGGGGTGATGAAAAGCTGGCGTGCCAGTCTCGGCTTTACCGCTGCGCTACTGCTGCTTGATGCGGTGATGTGGGGGCTTCTCAACTCTGAGGACAATGCGCTCTTGCTGGGAACCGGCGTGCTGTTTGTGGCGCTGACGGCGGTGATGTTCCTGACGCGTAAATTTGACTGGTATGCGCTCTCGGCGGCAGGGATAAAACGGATCGCAGCAGAGCCTGCGACGGAAGATGAGTTAAGGATCTGGAAATAAAAAAAGCGGCGCACTGCGCCGCTTTTTCGTTTGCGTTCGTTTATTCCTGCAGATCGCCGCAGAAGCGGTAACCTTCGCCATGAATGGTGGCGATAATTTCTGGCGTATCCGGCGTTGATTCAAAGTGCTTACGGATACGGCGGATGGTGACATCCACGGTACGATCGTGCGGTTTCAACTCACGCCCGGTCATTTTTTTCAGCAGCTCAGCACGCGACTGAATCTTACCCGGGTTTTCGCAGAAGTGCAGCATCGCGCGGAACTCACTGCGCGGCAGCTTGTACTGCTCGCCGTTCGGGCTAATCAGCGAACGACTGTTGATATCCAGCTCCCAGCCATTGAATTTGTAGCTATCAACGCTGCGGCGCTCTTCGCTGATGGTACCGAGATTCATGGTACGGGACAGCAGGTTGCGCGCGCGGATAGTCAATTCACGCGGGTTAAAGGGTTTGGTGATGTAATCGTCAGCGCCAATTTCAAGACCGAGGATCTTATCGACCTCGTTGTCGCGACCGGTCAAAAACATCAGCGCGACGTTCGCCTGCTCACGCAGCTCACGCGCCAATAAAAGACCGTTTTTACCCGGCAGGTTGATATCCATAATCACCAGGTTTACATCGTGTTCAGAAAGGATCTGATGCATTTCAGCGCCATCAGTCGCTTCAAAGACATCGTAGCCTTCTGCTTCGAAAATGCTTTTCAACGTGTTGCGTGTTACCAACTCGTCTTCAACAATAAGAATGTGCGGGATCTGCATGTTTGCTACCTAAATTGCCAACTAAATCGAAACAGGAAGTACAAAAGTCCCTGACCAGCCTGGTGCATGTCGAAAATTAACATGACGGCATAACATGACTAAAGTACGTAATTGCGTTCTTGATGCACTTTCCATCAACGTCAACAACATCATTAGCTTGGTCGTGGGCACTTTCCCTCTGAACCCGACAGTGTCAAAAACGGCTGTCATCCTAACCATTTTAACAGCAACATAACAGGCTAAGACGCAAATGACACCCAATAAAACTACGCTTCGTTGACATATATCAAGTTCAATTGTAGCACGTTAACACTTTAGCGAAATTCTGATAGCCAGCTGCTAGCTTCTATCACAATTTTTCAATAAACCAAGTAGTTGCGAGCGCTAATTGATAAATAGCCTGAATCCAACACAGGCAGACATTTCTGTATTAAAATGCCAAGGATAAACAGAGGGATATGCCCGTTCTGTTAACATCTTAACAGGTAATATTGCCGATAAACAGTTTAGCTTTTTTTAAGCGTAGAGACGGGGCTGATCGGCTATTAGTGTTATGTAATTGTAAATTCGCTCCGCGTAATATGTTGATTGGTGTCACATTTCTTCAGCGGACATGAAAAAAGAAGGTTTCGATGCAACTGGCAATTGTTCTTGTCTCACCCGCACGAGCGGAAAACGTCGGCGCCGCAGCGCGCGCCATGAAAACAATGGGCTTTACTGACCTACGTATTGTCGACAGCGAAGCTCATTTGCAAGAAGCTGCACGGCGCGTCGCGCACGGCTCGGTCGACATTCTGGATAATGCGAAACATTATGCGACCCTCGCCGATGCGCTGGCCGATATTCCATTCACCATTGCCACCACTGCGCGTAGTCGGGCGAAATTTCACTATTACGCCACGCCAGAGCAACTTGTGCCGTTATTAGAGGAAAAAAGCGCCTGGCTTAGCGGTGCGGCGCTGGTATTTGGGCGTGAAGATTCCGGGCTGACAAATGAAGAGCTGGCGCTGGCGGATATTTTAACGGGCGTACCGATGGCGGCAGATTACCCTTCGCTTAATCTCGGCCAGGCTGTGATGGTGTTTTGCTATCAATTATCTGCCTTAGTGCAAAATGCACCGCAAACCATTTCTCAGGTTGATAATAATCAGCTAAGTGCATTACGTTTGCGGGCACATAATTTACTCAAAAAATTAGGCGTGGTTGACGATATGAAAATGGTCGACTGGCTGGATCAGCGGCTTGGCTTGCTCGAACAGCGCGACACTGCGATGTTGCACCGTTTGCTGCACGACATCGAAAAAAAGCTTATCGAGTAACGCGCTGTAATAAGATTATTTTATAGCTGAAGATGCTGCGATATCGATTGCTCATCGCCCTGATCGGGCTGTAAACGGCTTCGCTTTTAGCGCAGACGGGAATTGAATAAATTCTGCATAAATAAAAAATAAATTGACTTAAGCAGGCAGATACTTTAACCAATATAGGCATACAGCACAGACAGATAATAATACAGAGCACAACATCCATGGCACGCATCTGCACGATTACCACTATTACAACCATCACCATTACCACAGGTAACGGTGCGGGCTGACGCGTACAGGAAATACTGAAAAAAGCCCGCACCTGAACAGTGCGGGCTTTTTTTTCGAGCAAAAATCAAGGGGTAAAGCATGAGAGTGTTGAAGTTCGGCGGTACATCAGTGGCAAATGCGGAGCGTTTTCTGCGTGTTGCCGATATTCTGGAAAGTAATGCCAGGCAGGGACAAGTCGCAACCGTACTCTCTGCACCCGCCAAAATTACTAACCATCTTGTCGCGATGATTGAAAAGACCATCTCCGGACAGGATGCGATTCCCAACATTAGCGATGCAGAGCGTATTTTCTCCGAGCTGCTGCAGGGGCTTTCAGATGCGCAGCCTGGTTTTCTGCTCGCACAACTTAAAACCGTGGTTGATGCTGAATTTGCGCAGATCAAACATGTCCTGCACGGCATCAGTCTGCTGGGTCAGTGTCCGGACAGCATCAATGCTGCGCTCATCTGCCGGGGTGAAAAACTCTCTATCGCGATTATGGCCGGGCTGCTGGAAGCACGTGGTCACAAAGTGACGGTTATCGATCCGGTCGAAAAATTACTCGCTGTCGGGCACTATCTCGAATCAACGGTCGATATCGCTGAATCCACACGTCGTATCGAAGCCAGCCGCATTCCGCAGGATCATATGGTGCTGATGGCCGGTTTCACCGCGGGCAATGAGAAGGGCGAACTGGTAGTGCTCGGGCGTAACGGCTCCGATTACTCTGCCGCCGTGCTGGCTGCATGTTTACGCGCTGACTGTTGTGAAATCTGGACTGATGTCGACGGCGTATATACCTGTGACCCGCGCCAGGTGCCGGACGCCAGGCTGCTGAAGTCAATGTCCTATCAGGAAGCCATGGAGCTCTCCTACTTCGGCGCTAAAGTTCTTCACCCCCGCACCATTACCCCCATCGCCCAATTTCAGATCCCCTGCCTGATTAAAAATACCGGCAACCCGCAAGCACCGGGTACGCTGATTGGCGCTACTTCGGATGATGACGCATTGCCGGTTAAGGGGATCTCCAATCTCAACAATATGGCGATGTTCAGCGTTTCCGGCCCGGGGATGAAAGGGATGGTCGGCATGGCCGCCCGCGTCTTCGCCACCATGTCGCGCAACGGCATTTCCGTCGTGCTGATCACCCAATCCTCATCCGAGTACAGCATCAGCTTCTGTGTGCCGCAGTCCGACTGCGCCCGTGCGCAGCGTGCGATGAATGAAGAGTTCTATCTTGAACTGAAAGAGGGTCTGCTGGAGCCGCTCGCCGTGATGGAGCGTCTGGCGATCATCTCCGTTGTTGGCGACGGCATGCGCACCTTACGCGGCATCTCGGCGAAATTCTTTGCCGCTCTGGCGCGCGCCAATATCAATATCGTGGCGATTGCCCAGGGCTCTTCTGAGCGCTCGATCTCCGTTGTGGTCAGCAATGACGATGCAACGACCGGCGTGCGCGTCACTCATCAGATGTTGTTCAACACCGATCAGGTGATTGAAGTCTTTGTTATCGGTGTTGGCGGCGTCGGCGGCGCACTACTGGAACAGCTGAAGCGCCAGCAAACGTGGCTGAAGAGTAAGCATATCGATCTGCGCGTCTGCGGCGTTGCTAACTCGAGAGCGCTGCTGACCAATGTGCATGGCCTGAACCTGGATAACTGGCAGGCAGAGCTCGCGGAAGCGAAGGAGCCGTTCAACCTCGGCCGACTGATTCGCCTGGTGAAGGAGTACCATCTGCTGAACCCGGTGATCGTCGATTGCACCTCCAACCAGGCAGTCGCCGATCAGTATGCCGACTTCCTGCGCGAAGGTTTCCACGTCGTTACGCCGAACAAAAAAGCGAACACCTCGTCGATGGATTACTACCATCAGCTGCGCCGCGCCGCAGAGAAATCGCGCCGCAAATTCCTCTATGACACCAACGTTGGCGCAGGCCTGCCGGTAATTGAAAACCTGCAAAACCTGCTTAATGCCGGCGATGAGCTGCAACGCTTCTCGGGCATTCTCTCCGGTTCTCTCTCCTTTATTTTCGGTAAGCTCGACGAAGGGATGAGTCTGTCGGAAGCGACAAAAGTCGCGCGCGAGATGGGCTACACCGAGCCGGACCCGCGTGACGATCTCTCCGGTATGGACGTCGCACGCAAATTATTGATTCTGGCCCGTGAAACCGGGCGCGAGCTGGAACTGACGGATATCGTGATCGAGCCGGTACTGCCAGCAAGCTTCGATGATTCCGGCGAGGTCGACAGCTTTATGGCGCGTCTGCCGTCGCTGGATGATGAGTTTGCCAGCCGCGTGGCGAAGGCCCGTGACGCCGGCAATGTGCTGCGTTATGTTGGCAACATTGAAGAGGATGGCACCTGCCGGGTGAAGATCGCCGAAGTCGACGGCAACGATCCGTTGTATAAGGTGAAAAACGGCGAGAACGCGCTGGCGTTTTACAGCCACTATTACCAGCCGTTGCCGCTGGTGCTGCGCGGTTACGGCGCGGGTAATGATGTTACGGCGGCGGGCGTGTTTGCCGACCTGCTGCGTACGCTTTCGTGGAAGTTAGGGGTCTGAGATGGTGAAGGTGTATGCGCCGGCGTCTAGCGCCAATATGAGCGTAGGGTTTGATGTCCTCGGCGCGGCGGTAACGCCGGTCGATGGCACGCTGTTAGGCGACACGGTGTCGGTGGAAGCTGCCGACCACTTTAGTCTGCAAAACAGCGGGCGTTTCGCCAGTAAATTACCAGGCGAAGCGCGGGAGAATATCGTCTATCAATGCTGGGAGCTCTTTTGCCAGCAGATTGGCAAGCAGGTGCCAGTGGCGATGACGCTGGAAAAAAATATGCCGATCGGCTCCGGTCTCGGCTCCAGCGCCTGTTCGGTCGTGGCGGCGCTGGTAGCGATGAACGAGTTCTGCGGTAAACCGCTTGATGAGACACGCATGCTGGCGCTGATGGGCGAGCTGGAAGGGCGCATCTCCGGCAGCGTGCATTACGACAACGTCGCGCCTTGCTACCTCGGCGGCATGCAGTTGATGATCGAGGAAGGCGGCATTATCAGCCAGCAGGTGCCATGCTTTGATGAGTGGTTATGGGTGCTTGCCTACCCGGGCATTAAAGTCTCGACGGCAGAAGCGCGCGCCATTTTACCGGCGCAGTATCGTCGTCAGGAGTGTATTGCTCACGGGCGTCACCTGGCTGGGTTTATTCATGCCTGTTACTCGCGCCAGCCTGCGCTGGCGGCGAAATTGATGAAAGATGTGATTGCCGAACCTTACCGCATGAAGCTGCTGCCAGGCTTTGAGCAGGCGCGTCAGGCGGTAGCGGATATCGGCGCGCTGGCTTGCGGCATCTCCGGTTCAGGTCCAACGCTGTTTGCGTTGTGCGACAAACCGGATACTGCGCAGCGCGTGGCCGACTGGCTCGGCAAACACTATCTGCAAAATCAGGAAGGCTTCGTTCATATTTGCCGGCTGGACACGGCGGGCGCAAGGGTAGTGGGATAACCAATGAAACTCTACAACTTAAAAGATCACAATGAGCAGGTCAGCTTCGCGCAGGCCGTTACACAAGGGCTTGGCAAAAATCAGGGGCTCTTCTTCCCGCACGATCTGCCGGAATTTAACCTGACGGAAATCGACGAGATGCTGGAGCAGGACTTCGTCAGCCGCAGCGCGAAGATCCTCTCCGCCTTTATCGGGGATGAGATCCCGCAGGAAGCGTTGGAATCCCGCGTGCGCGCCGCCTTCGCCTTCCCGGCACCGGTTAAGCCGGTCGAGAGCGATATCGGCTGCCTGGAGCTGTTCCACGGGCCAACGCTGGCATTTAAAGATTTTGGCGGGCGCTTTATGGCGCAGATGCTGAGCGCCATCAGCGGCGATAAACCGGTCACCATTCTGACGGCGACCTCCGGCGACACCGGCGCGGCCGTGGCCCATGCCTTCTACGGCATGAAGAACGTTCGCGTCGTGATCCTCTACCCGCAGGGCAAAATCAGCCCGCTGCAGGAGAAGCTCTTCTGCACCCTGGGCGGGAATATCGAAACGGTGGCGATTGATGCCGATTTCGACGCCTGCCAGGCGCTGGTCAAACAGGCTTTTGACGATGAAGAGCTGAAGAGCGCGCTGGGTCTTAACTCGGCCAACTCGATCAACATCAGCCGCCTGCTGGCGCAGGTGTGCTACTACTTCGAAGCGGTGGCGCAGCTGCCGCAAGAGGCGCGCAATCAGTTGGTGGTGTCGGTGCCAAGCGGCAACTTCGGCGATTTGACCGCCGGGCTGCTGGCGAAGTCGCTCGGCCTGCCGGTGAAGCGCTTTATCGCCGCCACCAACGCCAACGACACCGTGCCGCGTTTTCTGAAAGAGGGCGAGTGGCAGCCAAAAGCGACGCAGGCGACGCTGTCCAATGCGATGGATGTCAGCCAGCCGAACAACTGGCCGCGCGTGGAGGAGCTGTTCCGACGTAAAATCTGGCGTCTGAATGAGCTGGGTTACGCGGCGGTGGATGATGAAACCACCAAAGCGACAATCGTTGAGCTGAAGGAGAAGGGCTACGTCTCAGAACCTCACGCGGCGATTGCTTATCGCGCTCTGCGCGATCAGCTCCATCCGGGTGAGTATGGCCTGTTCCTCGGCACTGCGCATCCGGCGAAGTTCAAAGAGAGCGTGGAAGCGATCCTTGGCGAAACGCTGCCGCTGCCGAAAGAGCTGGCTGACCGAGCGGATCTGCCGCTGCGCTCTCACTCCCTGCCTGCGGATTTTGCGGCGTTACGCCAGCTGATGATGCAAAAAGCGTAATCTCAAGCGTCCTCCACTGACCGGTGGGGGACGCTTTCCCGCTTACTGTTCGTGGCGCTTAAACACCAGCTCGTCTGGCGTCGAGGCCGTCTCATCAAAGAAGTACCCTTCGCGGTCAAAGCCCGTAAGCTGCTCCGGCTTCGTCAGACGCTGCTCAATGATGTAGCGGCTCATCAGGCCGCGCGCTTTTTTGGCGTAGAAGCTGATGACCTTAAACGTGCCGTTTTTCTCATCGAGGAACACTGGTTTGATGATGCGCGCATTGAGCTTTTTCGGCTTCACCGTGCGGAAATACTCATCGGATGCCAGGTTAACCACAATCTCATCGCCCTGTTCGGTCAGCGCTTCATTCAACGTATCGGTGATGATATCGCCCCAGAACTGGTAGAGATCTTTACCTCTCTCATTCTCAAAACGAATACCCATCTCAAGACGATAGGGCTGCATCAAATCGAGCGGACGCAGCACGCCATAGAGACCAGATAACATGCGCAGATGCTGCTGGGCGAAGTCAAAATCCGCATCGCTAAAGGTTTCAGCCTGCAGGCCGGTATAAACATCGCCTTTAAAGGCGAGCAGTGCCTGACGTGCGTTTTCCGGCGTGAAGTCGGGCTGCCAGTCGTGAAAACGGGTGGCGTTGAGGTCGGCGAGCTTGTCGCTGATCCCCATTAGCTTTTTGATCTGCGGCGCGGAAAGCGTGCGGGCGGTCTTAATCAGCTGTTGAGAGTGCTCCAGCAGCGCTGGCTGGGTGAAACGCTCGGTTGCCAGCGGGCTCTGGTAATCGAGCGTCTTGGCAGGTGAAATCAAAATCAGCATGCTCACTCCTTGCTGTGTGAGAAATTTCCGCTGACTTTAACAAAAAAATCGCCTGGCTTGATCGATAGTTGCGATTAGCGAGACGAAGGGGGAAGCGAATCCCAACTGCCTGGCGCAAGCTGACGCTGAATCTCCGGATAACGCTGCGGGTTAAACACCGGCTCGACGCCGAGTTTGCGCTGGCGCAGATAGTCACCCGCCAGCACCTTAACCACCGGAGACAGCAGCAGGATCGCCGTCAGGTTAATCATCGCCATCAGCGCTATTACCACATCGGCGATATGCCAAATCAGCGGTACGCTGATCAACGACCCGCACAGTACCATCAACACCACCACGCCCCGCAATATCAGCAGGTTGCCACGGCTATTACGGCCTAAAAAGATCAGGTTGTTCTCGGCATAGAGGTAGTTTGCAAGGATTGAGGTAAAAGCGAACAGCAGCACAACCAGCGCAATAAACCCGGCGCTCCAGCCACCTGCAAGAGAGACCATCGCCTGCTGCATCAACTGAATGCCGATAAGGCTGCTCTCTGCCGACCCGTTACCTGCCAGCAGCAGCATCATCGCGCTGGCGGTACAGACCAGAAAGGTATCTGTCAGCACACCAATCATCTGCACAATGCCCTGCGCAACGGGGTGGGGCGGGGAGGAGGCTGCCATCGCGGCGGCGTTCGGCGAGGAGCCCATTCCGGCTTCGTTAGTCGACATGCTGCGCTGAAACCCGCTGGTCATCGCCTGGCTCAGCGTCCAGGCCATGGTGCCGGTCGCCGCCTCTTGCCAGCCGAAGGCGCTTTTAAATATAGTCTCGAAGACCTCTGGTAACAGGCTGGCATGCCAAAGGCTGATGCTCAAACTCACCCCAATCCAGGCCAGCGCAATCAGCGGCACCATCCACTGCATCAGACGGGAGAGCACTATCAGGCCGCGGGGCATAAACAGCAGGCAGCCCACCGCCAGCACCAGGCCGGTCAGCGTGCCCGGCACCTGCCAGGCGAAGTGAACGGCGCGCGTCACCACGCTGGATTGGATGGTGTTAAACACCAGCCCATAGGCGAGGAGCAGGAAAATGGAGAAGAGCACGCCCATCCAGCGCATGCCGAGGCCGCGCGCCATATACCAGGCCGGGCCGCCGCGCAGTTGGTTATTAGCGTCGCGCTCTTTATAGAGCTGGGCCAATGCACACTCGGCGAAGCTGGTCGCCATGCTGATAAGTGCTGCGATCCACATCCAGAAGATCGCGCCCGGCCCACCGGCGGTAAGGGCAAACGCCACACCCGCCAGGTTGCCGCTGCCTAAACGCGTCGCCAGGCTCAGGCAGAGCGCCTGCCACGAGGTGAGGGCACCGGGCGGTACGCTGCGCCCGCTTTTCAGACTTTTGCCAAAGTCGCGGAAAAAACGAAAGGGAACAAACAGGCTGCGAAATGCAAACCAGATACCCGCCGCTGCCAGCAGGTATACCATCAGCGATCCCCACAGGATCTCACTGATAAAAGAGAAGAATTCTGGCATTAACGACCCTCTTGTCGATGCCGGGGGAGGTAACCTACGACGGCGCGTTTACAACGGACTTATCCCTTCGCAGGCAATTAATCAGGGAGTTTATCATACAATGCCACCTGCATTGTCTGCGGTTGCGCTGACAGGGCGTCGTGTTATCATCTTGCCAGACCGGTTACATCCCCCTAACAAGTATACTCGTCATACTTCTCGTTCAGGTGCGCTGGCAGCCTTTGCGCCCGACAAGCCATAAAGGCGTCATCGGTCTCGACGTGATTTATTCAGGGTATCGTTTAAAGAGAAATATTATCATGACGGATAAATTGACCTCCCTGCGTCAGTACACAACAGTCGTGGCTGATACCGGAGATATCGCGGCAATGAAGCTCTACCAGCCGCAGGATGCAACAACCAACCCTTCTCTGATCCTTGGGGCAGCCCAAATCCCGGAATACCGTAAACTGATTGACGAAGCTGTAACCTGGGCGCGCAGCCAGAGCAGCGATCGTGCGCAGCAAGTGGTTGATGCGACCGACCGCCTGGCCGTTAACATCGGTCTCGAAATCCTCAAACTGATCCCAGGCCGTATCTCTACTGAAGTTGACGCGCGCCTTTCTTACGACACCGAAGGCTCCATCGCCAAAGCTAAACGCCTGATCAAAATGTATAACGATGCGGGCATCAGCAACGATCGTATCCTGATCAAGCTGGCCTCCACTTGGCAGGGCATTCGCGCAGCAGAACAGCTGGAAAAAGAGGGCATCAACTGTAACCTGACGCTGCTCTTCTCCTTCGCCCAGGCGCGTGCCTGTGCCGAAGCAGGTGTCTACCTGATCTCCCCGTTTGTGGGCCGTATTCTCGACTGGTACAAAGCCAACACCGATAAGAAAGAGTACGCACCGGCAGAAGATCCGGGTGTGGTTTCGGTGAGCGAAATCTACCAGTACTACAAAGAGCACGGCTATGAAACCGTGGTAATGGGCGCAAGCTTCCGTAACACCGGCGAAATCATTGAGCTGGCTGGCTGCGACCGTCTGACCATCGCCCCGACGCTGCTGAAAGAGCTTTCAGAGAGCGAAGGCGCGCTGGAGCGCAAACTGGTTTACACCGGCGAAGTGAAAGCGCGTCCGGAGCGCATCACCGAAGCGGAATTCCTGTGGCAGCACAACCAGGATCCGATGGCGGTTGATAAACTGGCGGACGGCATCCGCAAGTTTGCCGTTGACCAGGAAAAACTGGAAAAAATGATCGGCGATCTGCTGTAATCATCAGGCGTGGCCGGGCTCCCGGTCACGCTTCTTTTCTCTACTCTGTTTGCCTCTCTCCTCAGCGTGTATCATTCCGTAAACGTTTTTTTGCAACGGAATAATTATGGACACACTACGCATTGGTTTAGTTTCGATTTCCGATCGCGCCTCCAGCGGCGTTTATGAGGACAAAGGCTTACCCGCGCTCGAAGCGTGGCTGGCATCGGCCTTAACCACCCCATTTCATATCGAAACGCGCCTGATCCCCGACGAGCAGACCATCATTGAGCAGACCCTGTGTGAGCTGGTGGATGAGATGAGCTGCCATCTGGTGCTGACCACCGGCGGCACCGGCCCGGCACGACGTGATGTCACGCCCGATGCCACATTGGCCGTTGCCGATCGCGAGATGCCAGGCTTTGGCGAACAGATGCGCCAGATTAGCCTCAATTTTGTGCCGACGGCCATTCTTTCCCGCCAGGTGGGCGTGATCCGTAAACAGGCGCTGATCCTCAACCTGCCGGGCCAGCCGAAGTCGATTAAAGAGACCCTGGAAGGGCTGAAAAGCGAGAGCGGTGAAGTAAAAGTAGCGGGGATTTTTGCCAGTGTACCTTATTGTGTACAGCTTCTTGATGGCCCCTATGTGGAAACGGATCCGCAGGTCGTAGCAGCTTTTCGTCCTAAAAGTGCAAGGCGCGAAACTTTATCCTGAAAGCAGCGCTTTTCTGACATATGCGATCCCGGCGGTGGCGTATTGATATTTTTACGGTATAGTCATTTTTAGTTTACATAATTCGTAAAAATATAATCGTTCACTCTCTATTAACGGTTCGCTATGTCACATTACACACGCCCTCTGAATAAACAGGATTATAAAACCCTCACCCTCGCCGCCCTCGGCGGGGCGCTGGAGTTTTATGACTTCATCATTTTCGTCTTCTTCGCCGCCGTGGTCGGGGAGCTCTTCTTCCCGGCCGATATTCCCGAGTGGCTGCGCCAGGTGCAGACCTTTGGTATTTTCGCCGCCGGTTATCTGGCGCGCCCGCTGGGCGGTATTGTGATGGCGCACTTCGGCGATCTGGTCGGGCGCAAGAAGATGTTCACCCTCAGCATCCTGCTGATGGCGCTGCCAACGCTGGCGATTGGCCTGCTGCCGACCTATGCCTCGATGGGTATTGTTGCGCCGCTGCTGCTGCTGTTGATGCGCGTGCTGCAGGGCGCCGCGATTGGTGGCGAGGTACCGGGTGCATGGGTATTTGTTGCTGAACATGTTCCGGCGCGCCGCATCGGTATCGCCTGTGGCACGCTAACGGCGGGGTTAACAGTTGGCATTTTGCTGGGATCGGTGGTTGCCACGCTGGTCAACACCAGCATGACGCAGCAGGCGATCCACGACGGCGGCTGGCGTGTGCCCTTCCTGCTGGGCGGCGCATTCGGGCTGGTGGCAATGTATTTACGCCGCTGGCTGCGTGAAACCCCTATTTTCCTTGAGATGCAGCAGCGAAAAGCGCTGGCGCAGGAGTTGCCGGTAAAAGCGGTGGTGCTGAAGCATAAGAAAGCGGTGGTGGTCTCGATGCTGCTGACCTGGCTGCTCTCAGCCGGTATTGTGGTGGTGATTCTGATGTCGCCGGTCTGGCTGCAAAAGCAGTATGGCTTTGCGCCCGCCCTAACCTTACAGGCCAACAGTATTGCTACGGTAATGCTCTGTTTCGGTTGCCTGGCGGCGGGCCTGTTAGTTGATCGCTTCGGTGCCAGCCGCACCTTTATTGTCGGCAGCCTGCTGCTCGCTGCTTCCAGCTGGCTCTTCTATCACCGCGTTGGCAGCCACCCGGAGCAACTCTTTATGCTCTATGGCCTGGTTGGGTTATGCGTCGGTGTAGTGGGCGCTGTGCCCTATGTGATGGTGCGCGCCTTTCCAGCGGAAGTGCGTTTTACCGGCATCTCTTTCTCTTACAACGTCTCCTATGCCATCTTTGGCGGGCTGACGCCGATTGCGGTGACGATGCTGATGAGCGTCTCGCCGATGGCGCCGGCCTGGTATGTGCTGGCGCTCTCCCTGATGGGGTTAGGTTTAGGCATCTGGCTGCGCCAGGATCTGCATCATGCCGATAGCGTGGCCGATACCCCGCTCGAATCCTTATAAAAAACGGAGCCTTCTGGCTCCGTTTTTTATTGCTGGCACGTGAAAGAATCAGTGTTTTTCACCAATCGGCAGCACGGTGCGGCCAAACTGTTCGTTCAGCACTTCGCCCATCGCCAGGTAGATGGCGCTGGCACCGCAGACGAGGCCAATCCAGCCTGCGATATGGACGATGTTTTCGTTATCCGCCAGATGCCCCACCGCCAGCAGCGCAAACAGCACCGTCAGGCTCAGGAAGACAAACTGCAGCATGCGCGCGCTCTTCAGCGTGCCGAAGAACATAAACAGGGTGAAGATGCCCCAGATGGCTAAATAGACGCCGAGGAAGTGGCCGTTGGTCGCCTCTGTCAGCCCCATTTTCGGGAACAGCAGAATCGCCACCAGCGTCAACCAGAAAGAACCGTAAGAGGTAAAGGCCGTTAAGCCGAAGGTGTTGCCTTTTTTATACTCAAGCAGGCCGGCAAAAATTTGTGCGATACCACCATAGAAAATGCCCATCGCCAGGATAATGACATCCATCGGGAATAGACCGATATTGTGCAGGTTAAGCAGAATAGTGGTCATGCCGAAGCCCATTAAGCCCAGCGGAGCCGGATTAGCCAACTTAGTGTTGCCCATAATTCCTCAAAAGAATCAATTGATAAAGGGGGGAAATAATTACCCCGCGGGCGTTTTCTGCAAGCGGGGCGCGGCATCATAAATAGCGCTATCGGGCCTGTCTATGATCTGAACAGGTGGAAATTAAAAAATTTTTTATTGTCTCCCCCTTGATGCGCGGCGCGGCGACCCCATCTTGTAGTCAACCGCATTTTGTGGGCTTGCAAAAAAATCAATACAGGGCAGTTGAAACCGTGAGGTTTGCCCTTATTACAGGTTCACAACCAGCTGATGACGAATTTTTAGTGGAGACGTTTAGATGGGTAAAATTATTGGTATCGACCTTGGGACAACCAACTCTTGTGTAGCCATCATGGATGGTGCTTCGGCACGCGTGCTTGAGAACGCTGAAGGCGATCGCACCACGCCTTCCGTTATTGCGTACACACAGGATGGCGAGACTCTGGTAGGTCAGCCGGCTAAACGTCAGGCAGTGACGAACCCGCAAAACACGCTGTTTGCGATCAAGCGCCTGATTGGCCGTCGCTTCCAGGATGAAGAAGTCCAGCGTGACGTATCTATCATGCCTTACAAAATCATGGCTGCCGATAACGGCGACGCCTGGATTGATGTGAAAGGCAACAAAATGGCACCGCCGCAGATCTCTGCAGAAGTGCTGAAGAAAATGAAGAAAACGGCGGAAGATTACCTGGGTGAACCGGTAACTGAAGCAGTTATCACCGTTCCGGCTTACTTTAACGATGCGCAGCGTCAGGCGACCAAAGACGCCGGCCGTATCGCGGGCCTGGAAGTAAAACGTATTATCAACGAACCGACAGCAGCTGCGCTGGCTTACGGTCTGGATAAAGAGACCGGCAACCGCACTATCGCGGTATACGACCTGGGCGGCGGTACCTTCGATATCTCCATCATCGAAATCGACGATGTTGACGGCGAAAAAACCTTTGAAGTACTGGCGACCAACGGTGATACCCACCTCGGTGGTGAAGACTTCGACAGCCGTCTGATCAACTACCTGGTGGAAGAGTTCAAGAAAGATCAGGGTATCGATCTGCGCAACGATCCGCTGGCAATGCAGCGCCTGAAAGAAGCGGCAGAGAAAGCGAAAATCGAGCTCTCTTCTGCACAGCAGACCGACGTGAACCTGCCGTACATCACTGCAGACGCGACCGGTCCGAAACACATGAACATCAAAGTGACTCGCGCGAAACTGGAAAGCCTGGTCGAAGACCTGGTAAGCCGTTCTATCGAGCCGCTGAAAGTTGCGCTGCAGGATGCGGGCCTGTCCGTTTCTGACATCAACGACGTGATCCTGGTCGGTGGCCAGACCCGTATGCCGATGGTGCAGAAAAAAGTAGCTGAGTTCTTCGGCAAAGATCCGCGTAAAGACGTAAACCCGGATGAAGCAGTGGCTATCGGTGCTGCCGTTCAGGGCGGTGTTCTGACCGGTGAAGTTAAAGACGTTCTGCTGCTGGACGTTACCCCGCTGTCGCTGGGTATCGAAACCATGGGCGGCGTGATGACTGCGCTGATCAACAAAAACACCACCATCCCGACCAAGCACAGCCAGGTGTTCTCTACTGCGGAAGACAACCAGTCTGCGGTAACCATCCACGTGCTGCAGGGTGAGCGTAAACGTGCCTCTGATAACAAGTCGCTGGGCCAGTTCAACCTCGACGGTATCAACCCGGCACCGCGCGGCATGCCGCAGATCGAAGTCACCTTCGATATCGACGCCGATGGTATTCTGCACGTCTCTGCGAAAGACAAGAATACCAACCGTGAGCAGAAGATCACCATCAAGGCTTCTTCTGGTCTGAACGAGGATGAAATCCAGAAAATGGTGCGCGACGCGGAAGCGAACGCCGAGTCTGACCGTAAGTTCGAAGAGCTGGTACAGACCCGTAACCAGGGCGATCATCTGCTGCATAGCACCCGTAAGCAGGTTGAAGAAGCAGGCGACCAACTGCCGGCTGAAGACAAAACTGCAATCGAGTCCGCACTGAGCGAGCTGGAAACTGCGCTGAAAGGCGAAGATAAAGCGGCCATCGATGCCAAAATGCAGGCGCTGGCACAGGTTTCCCAGAAGCTGATGGAAATTGCCCAGCAGCAGCATGCACAGCAGCAGGCGGGCGGCGCCGACGCTTCTGCGAACAACGCTAACGCGGCGAAAGATGACGACGTGGTTGACGCCGAGTTCGAAGAAGTTAAAGACAAAAAGTAATCGCCCTTATGCAGGGTAGATAACCAGCACGGGCGTCGGAGTTTTCTCCACGCCCGTGCTCGTATGTTAAGGGGCAGATAAACCGATGGCGAAGCAAGATTATTACGAGATTCTCGGCGTGTCGAAAACCGCCGACGAGTCTGAAATCAAAAAGGCGTACCGACGCCTGGCCATGAAATTTCACCCGGATCGTAACCAGGGTGATAAAGAGGCCGAAAGCAAATTTAAAGAGATCAATGAAGCCTATAAGGTCCTGACCGATCCCCAGAAACGTGCGGCGTACGATCAGTACGGTCATGCGGCCTTTGAGCAGGGCGGCGGCGGCGGTGGATACGGCGGCGGCTTTGGCGGCGGTGCCGACTTTAGCGACATCTTTGGCGATGTCTTTGGCGACATCTTCGGCGGCGGTCGTGGTCGTCAACGCGCGGCGCGTGGTTCAGATTTGCGTTACACCATGGAACTGACGCTGGAAGAAGCGGTACGCGGCGTAACGAAAGAGATCCGTATCCCGACGCTGGAAGAGTGTGATATCTGCCACGGCAGCGGTGCAAAAGCGGGTACGCAGCCACAAACCTGTCCGACCTGTCACGGCTCCGGCCAGGTACAGATGCGCCAGGGCTTCTTTGCCGTACAGCAGACCTGTCCACACTGTCAGGGCCGCGGTACGCTGATTAAAGATCCGTGCAACAAATGTCACGGTCATGGTCGCGTTGAGAAATCCAAAACCCTCTCTGTGAAAATCCCGGCAGGGGTGGATACCGGCGATCGTATTCGTCTGAGCGGTGAAGGCGAAGCGGGCGAGCACGGCGCACCAGCAGGCGATCTCTACGTTCAGGTGCAGGTGAAACAGCACCCGATCTTCGAACGCGAAGGCAACAACCTCTACTGCGAAGTGCCGATCAACTTTGCCATGGCGGCGCTGGGTGGCGAAATCGAAGTGCCGACGCTGGATGGTCGCGTCAAGCTGAAAGTGCCGAGCGAAACCCAGACCGGCAAGCTGTTCCGCATGCGCGGGAAGGGCGTGAAATCCGTGCGCGGCGGCGCGCAGGGCGATCTGCTGTGCCGCGTGGTTGTTGAAACGCCGGTCGGCCTGAACGAGAAGCAGAAACAGCTGCTGCAAGATCTGCAGGAGAGCTTTGGTGGCCCGACGGGGGAAAACAACAGCCCGCGCTCCAAAAGCTTCTTCGACGGCGTGAAAAAATTCTTCGACGATCTGACGCGCTAAGCGTCCCGCATCTTCTCTCTTCATCAACCCGGCGCTGCCGGGTTTTTTTTATCCGACCCGACACCTCGGAAAAAGAGAGTTGATGAGCAATAATAATCTGTTTTTAACGAAGAGTAGCGAGGAGTAAGATAGCCGCCACGACGTTACAGGGAGTAGGAGAATCCGATGAAGTTTTTGCACCGTTTTTTAAATAGCGATGCCTCTGGTGGCATTGTGTTGATTATGGCCGCCGCGCTGGCCATGCTCTGCGCCAACCTCGGCGCGACCCAGGAGCTTTACAGCTCCTTTTTACAGACTCCGGTCCAGCTAAAAGTAGGATCGCTTGAGATTAATAAAGACATGCTGTTGTGGATTAACGATGCGCTGATGGCGATCTTTTTCCTGATGGTGGGTCTGGAAGTGAAGTATGAGCTGGTTGAGGGAACGCTCGCCAGCCGTCAGCAGGCGGTATTCCCGGTAATTGCCGCGCTGGGTGGGATGGTCGCTCCCGCGCTGATCTTCCTGCTATTTAATGGTCATAACCCGTTGGCAAGCCACGGTTGGGCCATTCCTACCGCGACCGATATTGCTTTTGCCCTTGGCGTGCTGGCGCTGTTAGGTAATCGCGTCCCGCCGGTACTGAAAGTGTTTCTGATGGCGCTGGCGATCATTGACGATCTCGGCGCGATTGTGATC
This sequence comes from Kosakonia sp. SMBL-WEM22, assembly GCF_014490785.1. Taxonomy (NCBI): domain Bacteria; kingdom Pseudomonadati; phylum Pseudomonadota; class Gammaproteobacteria; order Enterobacterales; family Enterobacteriaceae; genus Kosakonia; species Kosakonia sp. SMBL-WEM22. The sequence continues at coordinate 813,270 of NZ_CP051488.1, forward strand.
ATCGCGCTCTTCTACACCAGCGATCTCTCGACCCTGGCGCTGGGCGTTGCTGCGACCGCTATCGCCGTGCTGGCCATCATGAACGCGCTCAATGTGCGCCGCATCGGTCTCTATATGTTAGTGGGCGTCGTGTTGTGGACCGCAGTGCTGAAATCCGGGGTGCATGCCACCCTTGCAGGCGTGATCGTCGGTTTCTTTATACCGCTGAAGAAAGAGAATGGCGTCTCGCCGTTACATCAGCTAAGCGATGCGATTAGCCCGTGGGTCGCATGGCTTATTCTGCCGCTGTTTGCCTTTGCCAACGCCGGGGTTTCCATGACCGGGATGTCCCTCTCCGGCCTCGCGGATGTGCTGCCGCTGGGAATTATTGCTGGTCTGGTGATTGGTAAGCCGCTCGGTATTTCGCTCTTCTGCTGGCTGGCGCTGCGTTTGAAACTGGCGAAGCTGCCGCACGGCGCGGTGTTCAAACAGATTATGGCGGTCGGCGTGCTGTGTGGCATCGGCTTTACCATGTCGATATTTATCTCGTCGCTCGCCTTTGGTGATGCCCATGCCGATATGATCGCCTGGAGCAAGCTGGGTATTCTCACCGGCTCGGTTATCTCGGCCGTGGCGGGTTATTGCCTGCTGCGCACACGCATTATCCGCCCGGCGCAGTAATGCGAAGGTAGAGCGCCATGTCATATATCAATTACAACCATCTGTACTACTTCTGGCATGTCTACCGGGAGGGCTCCGTCGTTGGCGCGGCGGAGGCGCTTTACTTAACGCCACAGACGATTACCGGGCAGATTAAATCGCTGGAGGAGCGGCTACAGGGCAAGCTCTTTAAACGCAAAGGGCGAGGGCTGGAGGCCACCGAACTGGGGCAACTGGTGTTTCGCTATGCCGATAAGATGTTCGCGTTAAGCCAGGAGATGCTCGATATCATCAACTACCGCAAAGAGGCGAACCTGCTGTTTGATGTCGGTGTGGCAGATGCGCTCTCAAAGCGGCTGGTGAGCGGCATTCTTGATGCCGCCGTAGAGGAGGGCGAGCCGATCCACCTGCGCTGCTTCGAATCGACGCACGAGCTGCTGCTGGAGCAGCTAAGCCAGCATAAGCTCGATATGATTATCTCGGATTGCCCCATCGACTCTGCGCAGCAGGAGGGGCTCTTTTCGATAAAGATTGGCGAGTGCAGCGTCAGCTTCTGGAGCAGCGGCCCGGTGCCCGAGCTGCCGTTTCCCGCCTGCCTTGAAACGCGTCGGTTATTAATTCCCGGCCGCCGCTCAATGCTCGGTCGTAAGCTGATGAACTGGTTTCATGTGCAGAACCTGCAGGTGGAGATCCTCGGCGAGTTTGATGATGCCGCGCTGATGAAGGCCTTTGGCGCGAAGCACAATGCCATCTTTGTGGCGCCGACCTCGTATGGCGACGACTTCTATGCCGATGCGCGGATGGTGGAGATCGGCAGGCTCGACAATGTGCAGGAGGAGTACCACGCGATTTTTGCTGAGCGTATGATCCAGCATCCGGCGGTGCAGCGCATTTGCAACCGCGACTACTCGGCGCTCTTCGCGCTCCACCAGAAATGAAAAAACCCGCCGAAGCGGGTTTTTTTACAAAGCGAACAGCGAAGCGATTAAGCCAGGCTGTTGATACGCTCGGTCAGGTTAGCCTTATGACGCGCTGCTTTGTTTTTGTGGATCAGACCTTTAGCGGCCTGACGATCCACGATCGGTTGCATTTCGTTAAATGCATTCTGCGCAGCGGCTTTGTCGCCAGCTTCAATTGCTGCGTATACTTTCTTGATGAAAGTACGCATCATTGAGCGACGGCTAGCGTTGTGCTTGCGAGCCTTTTCAGACTGAACGGCGCGCTTCTTAGCTGATTTGATATTAGCCAAGGTCCAACTCCCAAATATGATCTTTATGGACAATTCAAAGGCCGGGGAATATGCCCTTTTAGCCTTCTTTTGTCAATGGATTTGTGCAAATAAGCGCCGTTAAGCAACGACGCTCGTTACGTAGTGATGGCGCAGGATTCTAACAGCTTGCGTGTCGCGAATACAGCTTTTCCACCAGAAAAATCGTGCATAACGGTAGATTCTCACCAGAGCCAGCGGCAGCCCGATGAAAAGCCTCTCCTTTCTGGCGCGATAAGGCAATCGCCGGTTAACGTTACCCGCTGTACAAGGTATAATCCGACGATTTTCACTGTTTTGAGCCAGACATGAAGCTGATACGCGGCATACATAACCTCAGTCATGCACCGCACGGGTGTGTGCTGACGATTGGTAATTTCGACGGCGTACATCGCGGTCATCAGGCGCTGCTGCAGGGGCTGGGCGCAGAAGGGCGCGCGCGCGGCCTGCCTGTTGTGGTGATGATTTTTGAACCGCAGCCGCTGGAGCTGTTCGCCGGGGAGAAATCTCCCGCGCGGCTGACGCGCTTGCGCGAGAAGCTTCGCTGGCTGGCCGGGTGCGGCGTGGACTATGTCCTCTGCCTGCGCTTCGACAGGCGTTTTGCGGCGCTGACCGCACAAACCTTTGTCAGCGACCTGCTGGTCGACCGCCTCGGCGTGAAATTTCTCGCAGTCGGTGACGATTTCCGTTTTGGCGCTGGTCGCCAGGGGGATTTCTTGTTATTACAGAAGGCTGGCGAGAAATATGGCTTTGACGTCACCAGTACGCAAACCTTCTGTGAAGGCGGCGTGCGGGTGAGCAGCACCGCGATTCGCCAGGCGCTGGCCAACGACGACCTGGCGCTGGCCGAAAATCTGCTTGGTCGCCCGTTCAGCATCTCCGGGCGCGTTGTCCACGGTGATGCGCTGGGGCGCACCATCGGTTTTCCGACGGCCAACGTGCCGCTGCGCCGCCAGGTCTCCCCGGTAAATGGGGTCTACGCGGTTGAAGTGGCGGGGCTCGGCGACACGCTGCTGCCAGGCGTTGCCAACATTGGCACACGTCCGACGGTGGCAGGTATTCGCCAGCAGCTGGAAGTACACCTGCTGGATGTTGCAATGGACCTCTATGGTCGCCATATAGACGTAGTACTGCGTAAGAAAATACGTAATGAACAGCGCTTTGCTTCCCTCGATGAACTGAAGGCGCAAATCGCCCGAGATGAGGTAGCGGCCCGTGAGTTTTTTGGGCTATCTAAACCGGCTTCTTAAGGCCTGGTGGTATTAATCAAACCGAAATACGGAACCGAGAATCTAATGAGTGACTATAAATCTACCCTGAATTTGCCGGAAACAGGGTTCCCAATGCGTGGCGATCTGGCCAAACGCGAACCGGGAATGCTGGCGCGTTGGACAGATGATGACCTCTACGGCATCATCCGTGCGGCGAAAAAAGGCAAAAAAACCTTCATTCTGCATGATGGCCCTCCATATGCGAATGGCAGCATTCATATTGGTCACTCGGTTAACAAGATTCTGAAAGACATTATTGTGAAGTCCAAAGGACTCGCAGGTTATGACTCGCCTTACGTTCCGGGTTGGGATTGCCACGGTCTGCCGATCGAGCTGAAAGTCGAGCAGGAGTACGGCAAGCCGGGCGAGAAGTTCACCGCCGCCGAGTTCCGCGCCAAGTGCCGTGAATATGCCGCCACGCAGGTGGATGGTCAGCGCAAAGACTTTATCCGTCTGGGCGTGCTCGGCGACTGGTCGCATCCTTACCTGACCATGGACTTCAAAACCGAAGCCAATATCATCCGCGCACTGGGCAAAATCATCGGTAACGGCCACCTGCTGAAAGGGGCAAAACCGGTGCACTGGTGCGTCGACTGTCGCTCCGCGCTGGCGGAAGCGGAAGTTGAGTATTACGACAAAACGTCACCTTCTATCGACGTCGCTTTCCAGGCCGCCGATCAGCAGGCGGTGAAAGCGAAATTCGGCGTTGATTCTGTTAACGGCCCGGTTTCGCTGGTTATCTGGACCACCACGCCGTGGACCCTCCCTGCTAACCGCGCCATCTCCCTCTCTTCGGAGTTTGAGTACGCGCTGGTGCAGGTTGACGGTCAGGCGGTGATCCTGGCAAAAGATCTGGTTGAGAGCGTGATGAAACGCACCGGCATCAGCGATTATCGCGTGCTGGCTACGGTCAACGGCGCTGAGCTTGAGCTGATGCGCTTCAAACACCCGTTCCTCGATTTCGACGTGCCGGCGATCCTTGGCGATCACGTTACGCTGGAAGCGGGTACCGGCGCGGTGCATACCGCCGGCGGTCACGGCCCGGACGACTACACCATCAGCCAGAAGTACGGCCTGGAAATTGCCAACCCGGTTGGCCCGGACGGTCGCTATCTGCCGGGCACCTACCCGACGCTTGACGGCATTAACGTCTTCAAAGCGAACGACATCATCGTGGCGCTGCTGACCGAAAAAGGCGCGCTGCTGCACGTCGAGAAGATGCAGCACAGCTATCCGTGCTGCTGGCGTCACAAGTCGCCGATCATCTTCCGCGCCACGCCGCAGTGGTTCGTCAGCATGGATCAAAAAGGGCTGCGCACGCAGTCGCTGCAGGAGATCAAAGGCGTGCAGTGGATCCCGGACTGGGGCCAGGCGCGTATCGAATCAATGGTCGCTAACCGTCCTGACTGGTGTATCTCCCGTCAGCGCACCTGGGGCGTGCCGATGTCGCTGTTTGTCCATAAAGATAGCGAAGAGCTGCACCCGCGTACGCTGGAGCTGATGGAAGAGGTGGCCAAACGCGTCGAAGTTGACGGTATTCAGGCGTGGTGGGATCTCGACCCACGCGACATCCTCGGCGATGATGCCGACAGCTATGTCAAAGTGCCGGATACGCTGGATGTCTGGTTTGACTCCGGATCAACCCATGCTTCCGTGGTCGATGTTCGCCCGGAGTTCGCAGGCCACGCGGCAGATATGTATCTGGAAGGCTCGGATCAGCATCGCGGCTGGTTTATGTCCTCCCTGATGATCTCCACGGCGATGAAGGGCAAAGCGCCTTATCGTCAGGTGCTGACCCACGGCTTTACCGTCGATGGCCAGGGCCGCAAGATGTCGAAATCGATCGGCAACACCGTTTCGCCGCAGGATGTGATGAACAAACTCGGCGCGGATATTCTGCGTCTGTGGGTGGCATCAACCGACTACACCGGTGAAATGGCCGTTTCCGACGAGATCCTGAAACGTGCCGCCGACAGCTATCGCCGTATCCGTAACACCGCGCGCTTCCTGCTGGCGAACCTCAACGGTTTCGATCCGGCGAAAGATATGGTGAAACCGGAAGAGATGGTGGTGCTGGATCGCTGGGCCGTTGGCTGTGCGAAAGCGGCGCAGGAAGATATCCTCAAAGCCTACGAATCCTATGACTTCCATGAAGTTGTACAGCGCCTGATGCGTTTCTGCTCCGTGGAGATGGGCTCCTTCTACCTCGACATCATCAAAGACCGCCAGTACACCGCGAAAGCGGAGAGCCGTGCGCGCCGCAGCTGCCAGACTGCGCTCTATTACATCTGTGAAGCGCTGGTGCGCTGGATGGCACCGATCATGTCCTTCACCGCGGATGAGATCTGGGGCTACCTGCCAGGCGATCGCGAGAAGTATGTCTTCACCGGCGAGTGGTACGAAGGCCTGTTTGGCCTGGCGGACAGCGAAGCGATGAATGACGCCTACTGGGCCGAGCTGCTGAAAGTGCGTGGCGAAGTCAACAAGGTGATCGAACAGGCGCGTGCCGATAAGAAAGTGGGCGGCTCACTTGAAGCGACGGTGACGCTGTTCGCAGAGCCGGAGCTGGCGGCGAAACTGACGGCGCTGGGCGATGAATTGCGATTTGTCCTGTTGACCTCAGGCGCGCAGGTTGCGGATTATGCCAGCGCTTCTGCGGATGCGCAGCAGAGCGAACTGCTCAAAGGGCTGAAAGTAGCGCTGAGTAAAGCCGACGGTGAGAAGTGCCCGCGTTGCTGGCATTACACCCATGATGTCGGTCAGGTGGCGGAACACGCAGAAATTTGCGGACGCTGTGTTAGCAACGTCGCCGGTGACGGCGAAAAACGTAAGTTTGCCTGATGAGTAAACCGATCTTTTCAACAGGGCTGCGCTGGCTATGGCTGGTCGTGGCGGTGCTGATTATCGATCTGGGCAGTAAATACCTGATCCTCCAGAACTTTGCTCTGGGGGAGACGGTCTCGCTGTTCCCGTCGCTAAACCTGCACTATGCGCGTAATTATGGGGCGGCATTTAGCTTCCTCGCCGACAGCGGCGGCTGGCAACGCTGGTTCTTCGCAGGTATCGCTATCGGTATCTGCGTGGTGCTGACCGTGCTGATGTACCGCGCCAAAGCGTCGCAAAAGCTGAATAACATCGCCTATGCGCTGATTATTGGCGGCGCGCTGGGTAACTTGTTCGACCGTCTGTGGCATGGCTTTGTCGTCGATATGATCGATTTTTATGTGGGCGACTGGCATTTTGCTACCTTTAACCTTGCTGATACCGCAATCTGTATCGGCGCGGCGCTGATCGTGCTGGAAGGGTTTTTACCCTCCGCCGCAGTGAGAAAACAGGCGTAAGCCATCAAGCGTTGTAGGCCCGGTCTGTAGGCCGGATAAGCGTAGCGCCATCCGGCATGCAATATACGCCCGGGTTCTACATTCGCTATCACATAAGAGCAACCTGCATGTCTAAATCCGTACAGAGCGACAGCGCAGTGCTGGTGCACTTCACGCTCAAGCTCGAAGATGGTTCACTTGCCGAATCTACACGTAATAACGGTAAGCCGGCGCTGTTTCGCCTTGGCGACGGTTCCCTTTCCGAAGGGCTGGAGCAGCATCTGCTTGGCCTGAAAGCCGGGGAGAAAAAGGTCTTTTCCCTTGAGCCGGATGCCGCTTTCGGCACGCCGAGCCCGGATCTGATCCAGTACTTCTCGCGCCGTGAATTTATGGACGCCGGCGAACCGGAAATCGGCGCAATTATGCTCTTTACCGCAATGGATGGCAGCGAAATGCCGGGCGTGATCCGTGAAATCAACGGTGATTCGATCACCGTCGATTTCAACCATCCCCTGGCCGGCAGAACCGTCCACTTTGATATCGATGTGCTGGAAGTCGATCCGGCACTGGAGGAGACAAATGCAGATCCTGTTGGCTAACCCGCGCGGTTTTTGCGCTGGCGTTGACCGCGCTATCAGCATTGTTGAAAACGCGCTGGCCATCTACGGCGCGCCGATTTACGTGCGTCACGAAGTGGTGCATAACCGCTACGTGGTTGACAGCCTGCGCGAGCGCGGCGCCATCTTTATTGAGCAGATAAGCGAAGTGCCGGACGGCGCGATCCTGATCTTCTCAGCGCACGGCGTTTCGCAAGCGGTGCGCAACGAAGCAAAAAGCCGTGATTTAACGGTTTTCGACGCCACCTGCCCGCTGGTCACGAAAGTGCATATGGAAGTGGCGCGCGCCAGCCGTCGTGGCGAAGAGGCGATCCTGATTGGTCACGCCGGTCACCCGGAAGTGGAAGGCACCATGGGCCAATACAGCAACCCGAAAGGGGGGATGTACCTGGTCGAGTCGCCGGACGATGTGGCGACGCTTGCGATCAAAGACCCGGGTAAACTCTCATTCATGACCCAGACCACGCTCTCCGTCGATGATACCTCTGACGTCATTGACGCCCTGCGCGTGCGTTTCCCGCAGATTGTCGGGCCGCGTAAAGATGATATCTGCTATGCGACCACCAACCGTCAGGAAGCGGTGCGTGCGCTGGCTGAACAGGCGGAAGTTGTGCTGGTGGTGGGCTCCAAAAACTCTTCGAACTCCAACCGGCTCGCCGAGCTGGCGCAGCGGATGGGCAAAGCGGCCTACCTGATTGATGATGCTTCTGATATCCAGCAGAGCTGGGTGCAGGGTATTGCCTGCGTTGGCGTCACGGCAGGCGCGTCCGCACCGGATATTCTGGTGCAGAACGTGATTGCCCGTCTGCAGGAGTTGGGCGGTGGCGAAGCCATCCCGCTTGCTGGGCGCGAAGAAAATATTGTCTTTGAGGTACCAAAAGAGCTGCGCGTCGAGGTTCGCGAAGTCGAGTAACCTTTTCCCGATGCTTATGCGAAGATGCCAGACTGAGTCTGGCATTTTTTTGGCCATTTTTCGTGGAGGGGCTATGGGTTTACCAATCATTCTCGACACCGATCCCGGCATTGACGATGCCGTGGCGATTGCCGCCGCGCTGTTCGCGCCTGAGTGCGATCTGAAACTGATCACTACCGTCGCGGGCAATGTTTCGCTGGAGAAAACCACCCGCAATGCACTGCAACTGCTTCATTTCTGGAATGCGGATATTCCGCTGGCGCAGGGAGCCGCCACGCCTCTGTTGCGCACGCTCTATAACGCCGCCGATGTGCATGGTGAATCGGGACTGGGTGGCTATGATTTTATTGAACATGCGCGCCAGCCGCTGGCGATCCCGGCCTTCCAGGCGATCCGCGACACGCTGTTGGCCTCGCCTGAGCCCATCACGCTGGTCACCATCGGCCCGCTGACCAACATCGCTCTGCTGCTTACCCACTATCCAGAATGCCAGTTCAACATCCGCCGGCTGGTGATGATGGGCGGATCCGCCGGGCGTGGAAACTTTACGCCAAGCGCCGAATTTAATATCGCCGTCGATCCCGATGCCGCAGCGCGTGTTTTTGCAAGCGGGCTTGAGATCGTCATGTGTGGTCTTGATGTCACCAACCGCGCGACGCTTGCACCTGATTTTCTGGCAACGCTTCCCACGCTTAACCGCACCGGCAAAATGTTGCATGCGCTGTTCAGCCACTACCGTAGTGGCAGCATGGCGACGGGGCAGCGCATGCATGACCTTTGCGCTATCGCTTACCTGGCCCGCCCGAAACTCTTTACCCTCAAACCCTGCTTTGTGGCGGTTGAGACGCAGGGGCAGTTTACCACCGGTGCGACGGTAGTTGATATTGACGGCAAGCTTGGGCTGCCCGCCAATGCACACGTGGCGCTGGATATTGATATCGAAGGCTTTCGCGCATGGTTCGCCGATGTGCTGACGCTGGCGCCTTAAAATTCATTAACGCGATGATAAAAGAGAAGACGTGATGACTGAACGACTCTACTACACCAGCGATGCGCTGGAAGGTACCGCCCGCGTGCTGCGCTGCACAGAGCAGGCCGATGGGCGCTATGGCATCTTGCTCGATCGCACCCTGTTTCACCCGCAGGGTGGAGGTCAGCCAGCCGATAAAGGCTGGATCAACGGCGTCGCGGTCGAAGGCGTGAAGCAGCAAGATGAAGAGGTGATCCATCTGCTGGCACAGCCGCTGCCTCTGGGCGAGGTAGAACTGAAAATTGATGCTGACACTCGCGAATTGCATAGCCAGCTGCACTCCGCCGGGCATCTGATTGGTTATGCGGGTGAAGCCGCGGGCTGGCAACCGGTCAAGGCGCATCACTGGCCGGGAGAGGGGCGTATCACATTTGCACCGGGAGAGGAGGCCGCAGAGCCTGAAATTGCCATCTTCACCGATGCCATTAGTCGGTGGCAATCCGCTTCGCTGGCGCGGGTCATTACATTTGAAGCCGGGCGCAGAATGGTGCGTTTTGGCGAGCTTTCGGCCTATGGCTGTGGGGGAACTCACGTGCGCGCTCTGGGAGAACTTGGAGAGGTGGTGATTAGCAACATCAAAGTGAAAAAGGGGCAGCTGATCGTTAACTACACGGTGGCGTAGCGCCTCACGTCATGCCTTTTACTGATATTTGCAGGTGTATATCATTAATTTCTAATTATCGGCGTTTTCGGCTGGTGGCCTGGAGATGGGCTGGTTAATCTGGAAACGATTTTTACGCATTTAATTAACAAAAGAGTACAACTATGCAAGATGCAGCAATCCGCGTAGCCATCGCGGGCGCTGGCGGTCGAATGGGCCGACAGTTGATTCAGGCGGCACTGGCCACGAAGGGCGTCGCCCTCGGCGCGGCGCTGGAGCGGGAAGGTTCATCTCTGCTGGGAAGCGATGCGGGCGAACTGGCTGGCGGGGGTAAAAGCGGTGTCACGGTGCAGAGTAGCCTTGAGGCGGTAAAAGAGGATTTCGATGTCTTTATCGATTTCACCCGCCCGGAAGGGACGCTTCACCATCTCGCCTTTTGCCGTCAGCACCATAAAGCCATGGTCATCGGGACTACCGGCTTTGACGACGCGGGCAAGCAGGCCATCAGCGATGCGGCGCAGGATATTGCCGTCGTCTTTGCCGCCAACTTTAGCGTCGGCGTGAACGTTATGCTTAAGCTGCTGGAGAAAGCAGCAAAGGTGATGGGCGACTACACCGACATTGAAATTATCGAAGCGCACCACCGTTATAAAGTGGATGCCCCGTCAGGTACGGCGCTGGCAATGGGTGAAGCAATCGCCGGCTCACTGAATAAAGAGTTAAAAGAGTGTGCAGTTTATTCGCGTGAAGGCCATACCGGCGAGCGTGTCCCTGGGACCATTGGCTTTGCTACCGTACGCGCCGGGGATATCGTCGGCGAACATACGGCGATATTCGCCGATATGGGCGAACGTGTTGAGATTACGCATAAAGCGTCAAGCCGCATGACCTTCGCTAATGGCGCGGTACGCTCCGCTTCATGGCTTAAAAGCAAAGAAAAGGGTCTTTTTGATATGCGTGATGTCCTCGATCTCAACACTTTGTAAGCATTTTTACCCTTCGTGATGTGGTTGTTGCAGTCATAATTGCTTGATTGCAAAGGGCAATAATTTATTGCCCTTTTATTTTGCCATTTATGAGCTACTTCTTGCCTCAATGCTAAGAATTTAGGTGTTTTATTACTGTTTTTTGTTTATAAAATGTAAATTTTGACCATCTGGTCTGGTTTTATGCCTTCGTCACTCTTCGGATACAATTTTCTTACCGCGCAAGCGTTTTCCCCGCTCTGCTTATCTTCTTTTTTTATCTCTTAAACCCTGTAAAGCCGGGCAGTGGCGTAAAAGAGAAAGAAAAATAGGCGTCATAAGTTGACTTTTACCCGACATCTCTCCAGAATGCCGCCGTTTGCCAAAAATCCACGGCCAGCAAATTTGCATTGATTCATCATCCTGATATGAATTAATATGCAAATAAAGTGAGTGAATATTCTCTGGAGGGTGTTTTGATTAAGTCAGCGCTATTGGTTCTGGAAGACGGAACCCAGTTTTACGGTCGGGCCATAGGGGCAACGGGCACGGCGGTTGGGGAAGTCGTTTTCAATACTTCAATGACCGGTTATCAAGAAATCCTCACTGATCCTTCCTATTCTCGCCAAATCGTCACTCTTACTTATCCTCATATCGGCAATGTCGGCACTAACGCCGCTGACGAAGAGTCCTCTCAGGTGCATGCGCAGGGTCTGGTCATTCGCGACCTGCCGCTGATTGCCAGCAACTACCGCAGCACTGAAGATCTCTCCTCCTACCTGAAACGCCATAACATCGTGGCGATTGCCGATATCGATACCCGCAAGCTGACCCGCCTGCTGCGCGAAAAAGGTGCGCAGAACGGCTGCATCATCACGGGCGAAAATCTCGACGAGACCGTGGCACTGGAGAAAGCGAAAGCCTTCCCGGGGCTGAACGGAATGGATCTGGCGAAAGAGGTGACGACTCAGGAGAGCTACAGCTGGACGCAAGGCAGCTGGACGCTAGCGGGCGAGCTGCCGGAGGCGAAACAAGAGAGCGAACTGCCTTACCACGTAGTGGCCTATGATTACGGCGCGAAACGCAACATCCTGCGTATGCTGGTGGATCGCGGCTGCCGCCTGACGGTAGTTCCGGCACAAACCCCGGCCGCAGAGGTGCTGAAAATGAATCCGGACGGCATCTTCCTCTCTAACGGCCCCGGCGACCCGGCACCGTGCGACTACGCCATCGACGCAATTAAAGCCTTCCTCGAGACCGACATTCCGGTGTTCGGCATCTGCCTCGGCCATCAGTTGCTGGCGCTGGCAAGCGGGGCGAAAACCGTGAAGATGAAGTTTGGTCACCACGGCGGCAACCACCCGGTAAAAGATATCGACAACAATACGGTGATGATCACCGCGCAAAACCACGGTTTTGCTGTTGATGAGGCGTCGATGCCTGCCACCCTGCGCGTGACGCACAAATCGCTGTTCGACGGTACGCTGCAGGGCATTCACCGCACTGATAAGCCGGCCTTCAGCTTCCAGGGCCACCCGGAAGCCAGTCCTGGCTCGCACGACGCCGCGCCGCTGTTTGACCACTTTATTGAATTGATTGAGCAGTATCGTCATACCGCCAAATAATCAGGAGAAAAAGAGCCATGCCAAAACGTACAGACCTAAAAAGCATCCTGATCCTTGGCGCTGGCCCGATTGTTATCGGCCAGGCGTGTGAATTCGACTACTCCGGCGCGCAGGCGTGTAAAGCACTGCGCGAAGAGGGTTACCGCGTTATCCTGGTGAACTCCAACCCGGCAACCATCATGACCGACCCGGAAATGGCGGACGCCACCTATATCGAGCCGATCCACTGGGAAGTGGTGCGCAAAATCATCGAAAAAGAGCGCCCGGATGCGGTGCTGCCGACGATGGGCGGCCAGACCGCGCTCAACTGCGCGCTGGAGCTTGAGCGCCAGGGCGTGCTGGAAGAGTTCGGCGTGACGATGATTGGTGCTACCGCAGATGCGATTGATAAAGCGGAAGATCGCCGCCGTTTCGATATCGCGATGAAGAAAATCGGTCTTGATACCGCACGTTCCGGCATTGCGCACACCATGGATGAAGCGCTGGCCGTAGCGGCCGATGTCGGCTACCCGTGCATTATCCGTCCCTCCTTTACCATGGGCGGCACCGGCGGCGGCATCGCCTATAACCGCGAAGAGTTTGAAGAGATTTGCGCCCGCGGCCTCGATCTCTCTCCGACCAAAGAGCTGCTGATTGATGAGTCGCTGATTGGCTGGAAAGAGTATGAGATGGAGGTGGTGCGCGATAAGAACGATAACTGCATCATCGTCTGCTCAATTGAAAACTTCGACGCGATGGGTATCCATACCGGTGACTCCATCACCGTGGCCCCGGCGCAGACCCTGACCGACAAAGAGTACCAAATCATGCGTAACGCCTCGATGGCGGTACTGCGTGAAATCGGTGTGGAGACCGGCGGCTCCAACGTGCAGTTCGCGGTGAACCCGAAAAACGGTCGTCTGATTGTTATCGAAATGAACCCGCGCGTTTCCCGCTCCTCGGCGCTGGCCTCGAAAGCGACCGGCTTCCCGATTGCGAAAGTGGCGGCAAAGCTGGCGGTAGGCTACACGCTGGATGAGCTGATGAACGATATCACCGGCGGGCGTACCCCGGCGTCGTTCGAGCCCTCTATCGACTATGTCGTGACCAAAATTCCGCGCTTCAACTTCGAGAAATTTGTCGGCGCTAATGACCGCCTGACCACGCAGATGAAATCTGTTGGTGAAGTGATGGCGATTGGCCGCACCCAGCAGGAGTCGCTGCAAAAAGCGCTGCGCGGCCTCGAAGTCGGTGCCACTGGCTTCGACCCGAAAGTGAGTCTTGATGACCCGGAAGCGCTGACCAAAATTCGCCGCGAGCTGAAAGATGCGGGTGCGGATCGTATCTGGTATATCGCTGACGCTTTTCGCGCCGGCCTTTCCGTCGATGGCGTCTTCAACCTGACCAATATCGACCGCTGGTTCCTGGTGCAGATTGAGGAGCTGGTGCGTCTGGAAGAGCAGGTCGCCGCGCAGGGCATTAACGGCCTGAACGCTGACTTCCTGCGCCAGCTGAAACGCAAAGGCTTCGCCGATGCGCGCCTGGCGACGCTGGTTGGCGTGCGCGAAGCGGAGATCCGCAAGCTGCGCGACCAGTACAACCTGCACCCGGTTTACAAACGCGTTGATACCTGCGCCGCGGAGTTCGCTACCGACACCGCCTATATGTACTCCACTTATGAAGAGGAGTGCGAAGCGAACCCCAATCAGGATCGCGAAAAAATCATGGTGCTCGGCGGTGGTCCAAACCGTATCGGCCAGGGTATCGAGTTCGACTACTGCTGCGTCCACGCCTCGCTGGCGCTGCGCGAAGATGGTTACGAGACCATTATGGTCAACTGTAACCCGGAGACCGTCTCCACCGATTACGACACCTCCGACCGCCTCTACTTCGAGCCGGTCACGCTGGAAGATGTGCTGGAAATCGTGCGTATCGAGAAGCCGAAGGGCGTGATCGTGCAGTACGGCGGCCAGACACCGCTGAAACTGGCGCGCGAGCTGGAAGCGGCGGGCGTACCGGTTATCGGCACTAGCCCGGACGCGATTGACCGCGCGGAAGACCGCGAGCGTTTCCAGCAGGCAGTAGAGCGCCTGAAGCTGCTGCAACCGGCTAACGCCACGGTCACGGCGCTGGAGCAGGCGGTTGAGAAAGCGAAAGAGATCACCTACCCGCTGGTGGTGCGTCCCTCCTATGTACTGGGCGGCCGCGCGATGGAGATTGTCTACGACGAAGCCGACCTGCGTCGCTACTTTATGACCGCAGTCAGCGTCTCGAACGATGCGCCGGTTCTGCTGGATAAGTTCCTCGATGACGCGGTAGAAGTGGACGTGGACGCGATTTGCGACGGCGAAAGCGTGCTGATTGGCGGCATTATGGAGCATATTGAGCAGGCAGGTGTTCACTCCGGTGACTCCGCCTGTTCACTGCCAGCCTATACGCTCAGCCAGGAGATTCAGGATGTGATGCGCCAGCAGGTACAGAAACTGGCCTTCGAGCTGCAGGTGCGCGGTCTGATGAACGTGCAATTCGCAGTGAAAGATAACGACGTCTACCTGATTGAGGTGAACCCGCGCGCGGCGCGTACCGTGCCGTTTGTCTCGAAAGCGACGGGCGTTCCGCTGGCGAAAGTGGCGGCGCGCGTGATGACCGGCCAGACTCTGGCTGCGCAGGGCCACACCAGCGAAATCATCCCGCCCTACTACTCGGTGAAAGAGGTGGTGCTGCCGTTTAACAAATTCCCGGGCGTTGACCCGCTGTTAGGGCCGGAAATGCGCTCGACCGGGGAAGTGATGGGCGTTGGTCGCACCTTTGCTGAAGCGTTTGCTAAAGCGCAGCTCGGCAGCAACTCCACCATGCAGAAGCGTGGCCGCGCGCTGCTGTCGGTGCGTGAAGGGGATAAAGAGCGCGTGGTTGATCTCGCCGCCAAGCTGCTGAAACAGGGCTTTGAGCTGGATGCTACCCACGGCACGGCGATTGTGCTCGGTGAAGCAGGCATTAACCCGCGTCTGGTGAATAAGGTGCATGAAGGGCGTCCGCACATTCAGGATCGTATCAAGAATGGCGAATATACCTACATCATCAACACCACCGCAGGCCGCCAGGCGATTGAGGATTCAAAACTGATTCGCCGCAGCGCGCTGCAGTACAAGGTGCATTACGACACCACCCTGAACGGCGGCTTCGCCACCGCGATGGCGCTGAATGCCGACGCCACCGAGAAGGTGACATCCGTGCAGGAGATGCACGCGCAGATCAGCAAGTAACAGAGCGGGCCGGTTTACCGGCCCGAGTTTTTTGTATTTGTACTATTTTGTAGGCCGGATAAGGCGTAGCCGCCATCCGGCAATAATGCCTGATGGCGCTTCGCTTATCAGGCCTACGCGATCCTGGCCGCATTAACCCACCTTCAGAGTCCTCTGTATTTTCCTCATACCTCAGCAAGTTACCCTACACTTACTCGCAAGAAGCCTAAAATTCACTGCAAAACAGGGAGAGAACCATGAAAACTAAACTTCTGCTCACATCCGTCATGACTGCCGCTGCGCTGTTCACCGTTGCCGGTTGCTCCTCCAACCAGGCTGTAGAAACCACCGATGGCAAAACCATCGTCACTGACGGCAAGCCGCAGGTAGATAACGACACCGGTATGGTCTCCATTAAAAATGCAGAAACCGGTAAAACGCAGCAGATCAACCGCGACCAGGTTAAAGGTATGAGCGAGCTGGATAACTAATCCACCACGTTCAGGGTGCGGTGGCGCTCGCCGCCGCACGACCACGCTCAATTCCCCTACAGATTGCTACTGTTAGCTAATCGATTAACTGTCTACACTCTCTGAAAATATCAGTGAAACAGGTAATCGATGATCCTCATTATTTACGCCCACCCCTATCCGCAGCACTCCCATGCCAATAAGCGCATGCTTGAGCAGGTTGCGACGCTGGATGAGGTAGAAATCCGCTCTCTTTACGATCTCTATCCCGATTTCAATATCGATATTGCCGCCGAGCAGCAGGCGCTGGCGCGTGCCGATCTCATCATCTGGCAGCACCCGATGCAGTGGTATAGCGTCACGCCCCTACTCAAACTCTGGATCGATAAAGTGCTGGCTCACGGCTGGGCATATGGCCAGGGCGGCACTGCGCTGCGCGGTAAAAGCGTGATGTGGGCGGTCACCACCGGCGGCGGCGACCACCACTTTGATTTGGGCGCACACCCCGGCTTTGAGGTGCTCGCCCAGCCTTTGCAGGCCACGGCGCTCTACTGTGGGCTGACGTGGCTGCCGCCTTTTGCCATTCACCGCACCTTTATCTGCGATGACGAAACCCTGCAAGCGCAGGCCCGACAATATAAACAGCGTTTGCAGGCATGGCTGGAGGTGCAGCGTGGATAGTCACTCAATGATTCAGGCGTTGATCTACCTGGGCGCGGCGGCGCTGGTGGTGCCCATCGCCATGCGCCTCGGCCTCGGTTCGGTGCTTGGTTACCTGATTGCCGGTGGCATTATCGGCCCGTGGGGATTACGGCTGGTCACCGATGCGGAGTCGATTCTGCACTTCGCCGAAATCGGCGTGGTATTGATGCTGTTTATCATCGGCCTCGAGCTCGATCCGCAACGGTTGTGGAAATTGCGCGCCTCGGTATTTGGTGGCGGCGCGTTGCAGATGGGCAGCTGTGGCCTGCTGCTCGGCGGCTTCTGCCTGCTGCTTGGGCTGCCGTGGCCGGTGGCGCTGCTGATTGGCCTGACGCTTGGGCTCTCATCGACCGCTATCGCCATGCAGGCGATGAATGAGCGGAACCTTACCGCTTCGCAGATGGGGCGCAGCGCCTTTTCAGTGCTGCTGTTCCAGGATATCGCCGCGATTCCGCTGGTGGCGATGATCCCGCTGCTGGCCGCCAGCGGCGGGGCGATGACCCTCAGCGCCTTTCTATTATCTGCGCTAAAAGTCGTCGCGGCGCTGACGCTGGTGGTGCTGATTGGGCGCTATGTCGCGCGCCCTGCGCTGCGCTTTGTCGCCCGCTCCGGCCTGCGCGAAGTCTTCTGCGCCGTGGCGCTGCTACTGGTCTTCGGCTTCGGTTTGCTGCTGGAAGAGGCGGGGCTGTCGATGGCGATGGGCGCGTTCCTCGCCGGTGTGCTGCTTGCCAGCTCCGAGTATCGCCACGCGCTGGAGAGCGATATCGAGCCGTTTAAAGGGCTGCTGCTCGGGCTCTTCTTTATCGGCGTCGGCATGTCGATCGATTTCGGCACGCTGGTGAGCCATCCGCTGCGTATCCTGCTGCTGCTGGGCGGTTTCCTGGTGATTAAAACTGGCGTGCTGTGGCTGATCGCACGTCCTTTAACCGTGCCGCGTAAGCAACGCTGGTGGTTCGCAGCGTTGCTGGGGCAGGGGAGTGAATTTGCCTTTGTGGTGTTTGGTGCCGCGCAAACGGCGCAGGTGCTGGACAGCGAATGGGCGAAAGCCTTAACCCTCACCGTGGCGCTGTCGATGGCGGCAACGCCGCTGCTGCTGGTGCTGCTTGCGCGTCTGGAAGCGGGCGGTGGCGATCGGGAGCGGGAAGCTGATGCCATCGACGAAGAGCAGGCGCGGGTCATTGTCGCCGGCTTCGGCCGCTTCGGGCAGATCTCAGGGCGTCTGCTGCTCTCCAGCGGCGTGAAGATGGTCATCCTCGATCACGATCCTGACCATATCGAGACGCTGCGCAAGTTTGGCATGAAGGTCTTCTACGGCGACGCGACCCGCGTTGATCTGCTGGAGTCTGCGGGTGCGGCGCGGGCGGAAGTATTGATCAACGCAATTGATGATCCCGAAGCCAGCCTGCACTTAACGGCGCTGGCGAAGGAGCACTTCCCGCACCTGCGCATTATTGCCCGCGCCCGCGATGTCGATCACTACATTCGCCTGCGTCAGATGGGCGTCGATGATCCTGAACGTGAGACCTTCGAAGCTGCGCTGAAAACCGGGCGTCAGGCGCTTGAAGGTCTGGGGCTGGGCGCTTATGAGGCGCGTGAGCGTGCCGACCGCTTCCGCCGTTTTAATCACGACATGATTGAAGAGATGGCAAATGCAGAAGATGGCGGCCAGGGGCGCGTCGCGGTGTTTAAACGCACCAGCGCCATGCTGACGGAGATTATCGCCGAAGATCGCGCGCATCTCTCCGTCACGCAGCGCCATGGCTGGCAGGGTACAGAAGAGGGACGGCATACGGACGATCCGGCAGATGAACCCGCGGCGAAACCGCAGCCCTGATCGCGCCGCCTGTTAAGGCTGCTTGACGGCTAATGGCTTGATAGATTAGGCATGGAAAGCTGGCGGTGCGGATATGCGCACGGGCACCGCCAGCAGAAGAGAAATTTTTCTTCTTCTTTACCTTGCACACCGTCGACGAAAGATTGTGCTTTCCGTATAGTGGCGACAATTTTTTGCATCCAGGAAATGAATGAATGATCAGTCTGATTGCGGCGTTAGCAGTGGATCGCGTCATCGGTATGGAGAATGCCATGCCGTGGGATCTCCCTGCCGATCTCGCCTGGTTTAAGCGCAACACCTTAAACAAACCTGTTGTGATGGGCCGCCTGACATGGGAATCCATCGGTCGCCCGCTGCCGGGGCGTAAAAATATTGTCATCAGCAGCCAGCCGGGCACCGACGATCGCGTTGAGTGGGTGAAATCCGTTGAGGATGCGCTGGCGGCGTGCGGTGATGCGCAGGAGATCATGGTGATCGGTGGCGGCCGCGTGTATGAGCAGTTCCTGCCGAAAGCGCAGCGCCTCTATCTGACGCACATTGATGCGGAAGTGGAGGGCGATACCCATTTCCCGGACTACGATCCGGACGAGTGGGATTCGGTCTTCAGTGAATTCCACGACGCGGACGCGCAGAATTCACACAGCTACTGCTTCGAAATTCTCGAGCGTCGCTAATAGCAAAATCCCCGGCATGCCGGGGATTTTCATTTCAGGAAGCGATGGCTTCACCATCTCCCAGATCCATCTGGCGATTCGATGGCTGGGTGAAGATCTGTTTATCTTCCCAGCGCAGGCAGGTGAGATCCCCGCCCCAGCAGCAGCCGGTATCCAGACCGTAAATCCCCTCCGGCGTACCTTCCCCTTCCAGCGATGCCCAGTGGCCGAAGATGATGCTGTACTCTTGCGCGACCGGACCCGGAATCGAGAACCAGGGTTTCAGCGGTGCCGGGGCATTCTGCGGCGTATCTTTGCAGTACATATCCAACTGTCCATTCGGGAAGCAGTAACGCATCCGCGTAAACGCGTTGGTGATAAAGCGCAGACGAGCGAGACCGCTCAGCTCTGGCGACCAGTGGTTCGGCAGATCGCCATACATCGCATCAAGGAACAGCGGATAGGAGTCACTCGCCAGCACCGCTTCAACATCGCGGGCGCAGCTTTTTGCCGTATCGATATCCCACTGCGGCGTGATGCCGGCGTGAGCCATCACCACCTTTTTCTCTTCGTCGATTTGCAGCAGCGGCTGGCGACGCAGCCAGTTGATCAGCTCATCGGCGTCGGGCGCTTCCAGCAGCAGGTTAAGCCGATCTTTTGGCTTATTGCGGCTGATACCGGCAAAGACCGCCAGCAGATGCAGATCGTGGTTGCCGAGCACAATGCGCGCACTGTCGCCAAGGGATTTAACGTAGCGCAGTACATCAAGCGAGCCAGGGCCGCGCGCCACAAGGTCGCCGGTCAGCCATACGGTATCTTTTTCCGGTGAAAACTCCACCTGGTTTAACAGCGCGATCAGTTCATCAAAGCAACCGTGAACGTCGCCAATAAAGTATGTAGACATTGATTAATGGATCACTATTGGAACGGCGAGTCGGAAGACCGGAATAGCGACGCGGAAGGGGGTGCCCTGCGCATCGACCATGTCGTAATGGCCCTGCATGGTGCCCAGCGGCGTTTCAATCACCGCGCCGCTGGTGTACTGAAATTCACCGCCTGGCTCGATATGGGGCTGCTCGCCGACCACACCTTCGCCCTGCACTTCCGTTTCGCGGCCATTTCCATTGGTGATCATCCAGTAGCGGCTGAGCAACTGGATGGAGGTTCGCCCCAGGTTCCGGATGGTGACGGTGTAAGCAAAGACATAGCGCTCATGGTCGGGTTGCGACTGTGACTCGATATAGAGGCTTTGTACCTGCACAGAGACGCGGGGCGAATTGATCATGGGTTAACTCTCCTTCGGCGGCGCATTATCCGTCAGGTAGTTGGCTAACTGACAATATTGCGCAACAGAAATATTTTCTGCACGCATCGTCGGATCGATGCCCAACGATGAAAGCACGTCGACGGTAAACACATTGCCAAGACTATTGCGGATGGTCTTACGGCGCTGGTTAAAGGCTTCAGTGGTAATGCGGCTCAGGGTACGAACCTCTTTTACCGGGTGCGGCATAGTGGTATGCGGCACCAGACGCACCACGGCAGAATCGACTTTTGGCGGCGGCGCGAAGGCGGTCGGCGGCACTTCAAACACCGGGATCACCTGGCAGTAGTACTGCGCCATCACGCTCAGTCGACCATATGCCTTACTGTTTGGCCCTGCAACCAGGCGGTTTACCACCTCTTTTTGCAACATAAAATGCATGTCGGCAATGGCATCAGTATAGCTAAACAGATGAAACATCAACGGCGTCGAGATGTTATAGGGCAGGTTACCGAAAACGCGCAGCGGCTGGCCGAGGGATTGCGACAGCTCGCCGAAGTTCATGGTCATCGCATCCTGCTGATAAATCGTCAGTTTCGGTGCGAGGAACGGGTGCGTTTGCAGACGAGCCGCCAGATCGCGGTCAAGCTCGATCACCGTCATTTTATCCAGACGATCGCCGACCGGTTCGGTCAGCGCGCCAAGACCGGGGCCGATTTCGACCATGGCCTGACCCTTCTGCGGGTTGATGGCGGAAACGATGCTGTCGATCACGAACTGATCGTGGAGGAAGTTTTGCCCGAAGCGCTTGCGGGCTAAGTGGCCCTGATGGACGCGAGTATTCATTGAGTATTAACAATCATCTTGATGGCGAGATTAAGCGCCGTAATAAAACTGCCGACCTCCGCGGTTCCCTGTCCCGCCAGTTCAAGGGCGGTACCGTGGTCGACGGAGGTGCGAATAAAAGGTAAACCGAGGGTAATATTCACCCCGCGGCCAAAGCCCTGGTATTTTAGCACGGGCAGGCCCTGATCGTGGTACATCGCCAGCACCGCATCGGCGTTATCGAGGTATTTCGGCTGAAACAGCGTGTCTGCCGGGAGCGGACCGCTCAAGTTCATGCCTTCATGGCGCATCATCTCCAGCACCGGAATGATGGTGTCGATCTCTTCCGTGCCCATATGGCCGCCTTCGCCCGCGTGGGGGTTGAGGCCACAGACGAGAATATGCGGAGCGGAAATGCCAAATTTCTGCTGAAGATCGCCGTGCAGAATGGTGATCACCTCACGCAGTGACTCAGGGGTGATGGCATCCGCAACTTCTCTGAGCGGCAGATGCGTTGTCGCCAGCGCCACGCGCAGCGTCTCCGTTGCCAGCATCATCACCACTTTGTCGGCGTGGGCACGCTGCTCGAAAAATTCCGTGTGCCCGGTAAAGGGCGTTCCAGAATCGTTGATCACCCCTTTATGCACCGGGCCGGTGACCAGCGCGGCAAATTCGCCATTCAGGCAACCGTCGCAGGCGCGGGCAAGGGTGGAGACAACATAAGCACCATTTTGCGGATTAAGACGGCCCGGTATAACCGGCGCATTCAGCGCAACGGGCAGCAGGGTAAGGGTTCCGGCTTGTTGCGGCACCGCTGCCTGCCCGGGAGCGTACTCCCGAAGCGTAAGCGGCAGACCGAGCAGGGCTGCCCGGTCAGTTAACAGCGTTGCATCGCCGCAGATCACCAGTTCCACAGGCCAGTCGCGCTGGGCGAGCTGCACCACCAGATCCGGGCCAATCCCGGCGGGCTCGCCGGGAGTGATAACGATGCGCTGCGTGCTCATCAGTTGCTCAGAATTTTGACGTAAGCGCTGGCGCGTTGTTCCTGCATCCAGGTTGCCGCCTCTTCAGAGAACTTGCGGTTCATCAACATCCGGTAGGCGCGATCTTTCTGCGCGGCATCGGTTTTGTCGACGTTACGGGTATCGAGCATTTCGATCAGGTGCCAGCCGAAGGAGGAGTGCACCGGGCCGCTCATCTGGCCGCGTTTCAGCTTCATCAGCGCATCGCGGAAAGCGGGATCGTAGATATCCGCAGCCGCCCAGCCGAGGTCGCCGCCCTGGTTGGCTGAACCCGGATCCTGAGAGAACTCTTTCGCCGCGTTGGCGAAGGTGGTGCGACCGCTCTTAATGTCGGCAGCAATCTCTTCCAGCTTGGTGCGCGCCTGGTCATCGGTCATGATCGGCGACGGCTTCAGCAGGATGTGACGGGCATGCACTTCAGTCACAGAGATGCTCTTCGACTGACCGCGCAGATCGTTCACTTTAAGGATGTGGAAACCAACACCGGAGCGGATCGGGCCAAGCACATCGCCTTTTTTCGCCGTGCTCAGCGCCTGAGCGAAGACGCTCGGCAGCTCCTGAATTCGGCCCCAGCCCATCTGGCCGCCTTTCAGCGCCTGCTGGTCGGCAGAGTAGGTGATCGCCAGTTTGCCAAAGTCAGCGCCGTTACGCGCCTGCTCGATGATCGAGCGCGCCTGGGCTTCTGCTTCGTTAACCTGCGCGGAGGTCGGGTTTTCTGACAGCGGGATCAGGATGTGGCTCAGGTTCAGCTCGGTGCTGGCGTCGTTCTGATTGCCAACCTGCTGCGCCAGCGACTCCACTTCCTGCGGCAGCACGGTTACGCGGCGGCGCACTTCGCTGTTACGCACTTCGGAGATGATCATCTCTTTGCGGATCTGGCTACGATAGGTGCTGAAATTCATCCCGTCGTAGGCCAGACGGCTGCGCATCTGATCCATCGTCATGTTGTTCTGCTTTGCAATGTCCGCGATAGCGGCATCGAGCTGTTCGTCAGTGACTTTGACGCCCATTTTCGTGCCCATCTGCAAAATGATCTGATCCATGATCAGACGCTCCAGGATTTGATGGCGCAGAGTCTTGTCATCCGGCAACTGCTGACCCGCCTGGCCAGCATTGGCTTTGACGGACTGCATCAAACCATCAACGTCACTTTCGAGCACGACACCGTTATTCACCACGGCGGCGACTTTATCGACAACCTGAGGCGCGGCAAAACTGGTATTCGCAACCATAGCGATACCGAGAAGCAGCGTTTTCCAGTTCTTCATACCTTTTCCATTTCAATTAACCGCAGTGCGGATTACGTTGCAAATCAAACAGATCACAGTGAGCTACGGTACGGCAGGATGTTCGAGCGCAGCATCTCTTGCGTACCCAGGCCATAGTTGGAACTCAGGCCGCGAAGCTCAATGTTGAAACCGATAACTTTTTCATACTTGCTCTGATCGTTCTCCCAGCCGTTAAGCTTGCGTTCCCAACCGAGGCGAATCGCATAACAGCAGGAGTTGTACTGCACGCCCACCATCTGGTCCGCAGGCTTGCTGGTATTGGTATCAAGATAGTACGCGCCAACAACAGACCAACGATCGGCAATCGGCCAGCTTGCAGTGGTGCCCACCTGCGAAATCCCGTTTTTAAACTGCTCGGCTCTGGCATAGTTTGGCAACGTTGCCTGGATATACTCAGGGCTCGCATAACGATAGCTTAGCTGCAGCAGGCGGTTTTCATCACGACGATACTCCAGCGCGGAGCTGCTGTTGGCGATGTTGTTCAGACGCGTATCGTACTGAACCCCGCCGCGCAGACCCCAACGGTCAGAGATACGCCAGTAGGTATCGCCCGCCCACACCAGTGACCCGGTTTTGTTGTCTTTCTCCCAGTTGATATTGTCATCACCGGTACGGGACTCGGTGAAATAGTAGATTTGACCAACAGAAACGTTAAAACGTTCAACCGCCGCATCATCATAAATACGCGTGGTAAGACCGGTAGTAACCTGGTTCGCCGATGCGATGCGGTCGAGACCGCCATAGGTACGGTCGCGGAACAGGCCGCTGTAGTCTGACTGCAGCAGGGAGGAGTCGTAGTTGTTGATACGGCTCTGATCGCGGTACGGCACGTAGAGGTACTGCGCGCGCGGCTCCAGCGTCTGGGTGTAGCCCGCCGCCCAGTCCATATCACGCTCGAAGACCAGTTTGCCGTCGGCTTTAAACTGCGGCATAACGCGGTTAACGGAGTCGCGATAATCGGTACCGTTACGGGCGTTATAGGTGTCGACATTGGTCTGCTGGTAGTGGGTCGCCAACAGTTTGACTTCGGTGTTGAGGCTGCTCCAGCCATTAGAGACTGGCAGGCTTAAGGTCGGCTCCAGATGCAGACGCGTCGACTCTGGGTTGTTTTTATTGGTGTTAACAAAGTTAACCGCCTGGCCATACATACGGAAATCGAACGGACCGAGGTCGTTATGGTACCAGTTGACATCCACCTGCGGCTGCGCAGAGTAGGAGTTACTTCTGGTACGGTCAAATACCTGGAACTGCTTGGTGGAGACCGTGGCGTTAAAGTTTTGGACCGCATAACCAACGCTGAGGATCTGCGTGGCGTAACCATCGGTACTTGAACCATATTTTGACGAGAAGTCGTTAAAATAGCGCGGGTCGCTCACTTTGGTGTAGTTCGCGCTAAAACGCCACACTTTATCCATTACACCGCTGTGCTGCCAGAAGAAGAGCCAGCGATGGCGATCGCCCTCTGTTGGGTATTCGTCTTCGTAGACTTTATCTGACGGCAGGTAGTCAAACTCGATCAGACCCTTACCAGCTTGCGACAGATAGCGGAACTCATTCTGCCACTGGATGTTGCCGCGCTTGTGGATATAGTGCGGCGTGATCGTCGCATCCATATTGGGCGCGATGTTCCAGTAGTAGGGCAGATAGAATTCGAAATAGTTGCTGGTGGTGTACTTAGCGTTCGGGATCAGGAAACCTGAACGGCGCTTATCACCGATCGGCAGCTGTAAATAGGGGCTATAGAAGATCGGAACCGGGCCCAGCTTAAAGCGGGCGTTCCAGATCTCAGCGACCTGCTCTTCACGATCCTGAATCACCTCGCTTCCCACCACGCTCCAGGTATTGGAGCCGGGCAGACAGGAGGTAAAAGTACCGTTATCCAGAATGGTGTAACGGTTCTGGCCACGCTGTTTCATCACATCGGCAGTACCGCGACCCTGGCGGTCCACCATCTGATAGTCACCGTTCCAAATATTGGTGTCTTTGGTATTGAGGTTCGCCCAACCTTTCGGACCTTTCAGGATGACCTGATTGTCGTCATAGTGCACATTACCGAGCGCATCCACCGTTCGTACAGGTTCCGTCTGACCTTCCGGTTGCTGTTGATGAACCTGAACCTCATCGGCCTGCATACGGCTATTACCCTGATTAATATCGACATTACCGGTAAAAACCGCGTCGTCAGGGTAATCGCCTTTCGCATGGTCGGCGTTGATCGTTACCGGTAAGTTATTGGTATCGCCTTTAATCAGGGGGCGGTTATAGCTGGGAACGCCAAGCATACACTGCGAGGCAAGATCGGCTGCCATCCCCTGCTGGCTGTAAAGGGCGTAGCCAATCATGGTGGCCAGGAGGGTGGGGATACGTTTTTTCATACGTTTTATGTGTTGTTCCGTCATCTGTGGCTTTACGCTGGCAAACGGTCTGAGACTAACTTACTCGCCTTTGCAACGCTAGTTTTAATCCTGCCCCGCGTTCGAGCCAGAAGGAGAGCCTGCGCCTGTGCACGGCATAGAATGACGGGTATGATAAAGCAAATTTTAGCCGACGGCATGACGATTTGGGGAGTATATGCAGTATTGGGGGAAAGTGGTTGGAGTGGTCGTTGCCCTTTTCGTAGGCGGCGGCTTTTGGGGCGCCGTGCTGGGGCTGATTATTGGGCATCTTTTTGACAAATCACGCAGCCGTAAAATGGCGTGGTTTGCCAACCAGCGCGAGCGCCAGACGCTCTTTTTTGCCACCACCTTTGAGGTGATGGGGCATTTAACTAAATCGAAGGGACGCGTAACGGAAGCCGATATCCAGGTCGCCAGCCTGTTTATGGATCGTCTCAACCTGCACGGCGAGTCGCGCACCGCGGCGCAGCAGGCTTTTCGCGTCGGTAAAACAGATAACTACCCGTTACGCGACAAGATGCGGCAGTTTCGCAGCGTCTGTTTCGGCCGCTTTGATTTGATTAGGATGTTTCTGGAAATTCAAATCCAGGCGGCGTTTGCTGATGGCACGCTTCATCCGAGTGAACGCCAGGTTCTCTACGTTATCGCCGAAGAGCTGGGCATCTCTCGCCAGCAGTTCGATCAGTTCCTGTTGATGATGCAGGGCGGGGCGCAATTTGGCGGCGGCTTTAACAACTCACAGCAGCAGGCGGGTGGTGGCGGATGGCAGCAGGCGCAACGCGGCCCGACGCTGGAAGATGCCTGTAACGTGCTGGGGGTGAAAGCCACCGACGATGCGACAACCATCAAACGCGCCTATCGTCGTTTAATGGGTGAGCATCATCCGGATAAGCTGGTGGCGAAAGGATTACCGCCGGAGATGATGGAGATGGCGAAGCAGAAAGCGCAGGATATTCAAAAAGCCTACGAACTGATTCGGGAACAGAAAGGGTTTCGCTAATAAAAAACGTCCCCGACCGCAAGATCGGGGCGCGTTCTTAAAAATCCACCGGTGCCTTAAACGTCATGCTGTTGCCAAACGCCGGATGGGTAATCGTCAATATTTCGGCGTGGAGCTGTAAACGGGGCGCCATCGCCAGCGCGTCTGGCGTCGCATAAAAGCGGTCGCCAAGGATCGGATGACCCAGCGCCAGCATATGCACCCGCAGCTGGTGCGAGCGGCCGGTAATCGGCTTCAGGCGCACCCGCGCGCTGCCATCCTCGTCATAGGACAGCACCTCATACTCCGTTTGCGCCGCTTTGCCGGTTTCAAAACAGACCTTTTGCTTCGGTCGGTTCGGCCAGTCGCAAATCAGCGGCAGATCCACCAACCCTTCTGCTTTTTCCGGGTGGCCCCAGACGCGCGCCAGATACTGCTTTTTCGGCTCGCGTTCGCGGAACTGCCGCTTTAATTCGCGCTCGGCCGCTTTGGTGAGCGCCACCACAATCACGCCGCTGGTGGCCATATCCAACCGGTGCACCGATTCCGCCAGCGGATGGTCGCGCTGGATGCGCGTCATCACGCTGTCTTTGTGCTCATCAAGACGGCCCGGCACCGACAACAAGCCGCTGGGCTTGTTGACGACCATAATGTGCTCATCCTGATAGAGAATGACCAGCCAGGGATCCTGCGGCGGGTTGTAGGGCTCCATCACCATTGCGGGCTCCGTTATTGATGCGTGACGACAATCAGACGCAGCGCGTCCAGACGCCAGCTGGCCTGCGCCAGGCTCTCCATCACCTGCAGCCGGTTGCTCTCGATCGCTTCCAGTTCGTCATCACGAATGTTCGGGTTGACGGCTTTCAACGCTTCCAGACGCGCCAGCTCGGCAGAGAGCTTCTCATCGGCTTCGCGGCGTGCGGCTTCAATCAGCGCCTTCGCAGCGTCAGCCACCTGCGCTTCCCCTTTTTGCAGAATGGTATGCACCTCCTGCTGTACGGCGTTGACCAGCTTGCTGCCGGTGTGGCGGTTTACCGCGCTCAATTGGCGGTTAAAGGTCTCAAACTCCACCTGCGCGGCGAGGTTGTTACCGTTTTTATCCACCAGCAGACGGATCGGCGTCGACGGCAGGAAGCGGTTAAGCTGCAGCTGCTTCGGTGCCTGCGCTTCGACCACGTAGATCAGCTCCACCAGCAGCGTGCCGACCGGTAACGCTTTGTTCTTCAACAGCGAAATGGTGCTGCTACCGGTATCCCCGGAGAGGATCAGATCAAGGCCGTTACGGATGATCGGGTGCTCCCAGGTGACAAACTGCGCATCTTCGCGCGATAGCGCCACATCACGCTCAAAAGTAATGGTGCAGCCATCTTCCGGCAGCCCCGGGAAGTCCGGCACCAGCATATGATCCGACGGCGTCAGCACGATCATGTTCTCGCCGCGATCGTCCTGGTTAATGCCGACGATATCGAACAGGTTCATGGCGAAGGCGATAAGGGCGGTGTCATCATCCTGCTCGGCGATGCTGTCAGCCAGCGCCTGCGCTTTTTCGCCGCCGTTGGAGTGGATCTCCAGCAGGCGGTCGCGGCCCTGCTCCAGTTGCGCTTTCAGCTCATCATGCTGCGCGCGGCAGGTTTTAATCAGATCGTCAAAACCGTCGGTGTTTTCCGGCGCGGCCAGGTAGTTAATCAGCTCACCATGCACGCTGTCATAGATTGCGCGGCCAGTCGGGCAGGTGTGCTCAAACGCGTCCAGCCCTTCGTGATACCAGCGCACCAGCACCGACTGCGCGGTTTTCTCAAGGTAGGGCACGTGGATCTGAATATCGTGCGCCTGGCCAATACGATCCAGACGGCCAATACGCTGCTCAAGCAGATCCGGGTTGAAGGGGAGGTCGAACATCACCAGATGGCTGGCGAACTGGAAGTTACGCCCTTCCGAGCCGATTTCGGAGCAGAGCAGCACCTGCGCGCCGCTATCCTCTTCCGAGAACCACGCCGCCGCACGGTCGCGTTCAATAATCGACATCCCTTCATGGAACACCGCTGCGCGGATGCCTTCGCGCTCGCGCAGTACCTGCTCCAGTTGCAGCGCGGTCGCTGCCTTGGCGCAGATCACCAGCACCTTCTGCGAGCGGTGGCTGGTAAGGTAGCCCATCAGCCACTCGACGCGCGGATCGAAGTTCCACCAGGTGCCGCTGTCGCCTTCAAACTCCTGATAGATCTGCTCCGGGTAGAGCATGTCGCGGGCGCGCTCTTCCTGGCTTTTACGCGCACCCATAATGCCGGAGACTTTAATCGCCGTCTGGTACTGGGTCGGCAGCGGCAGTTTCACCGTGTGCAGTTCGCGTTTAGGGAAGCCTTTGACTCCGTTACGGGTGTTGCGGAACAGCACGCGGCTGGTGCCGTGGCGATCCATCAGCATGGCGATCAGCTCCTGGCGCGCATCGGCAGCACCGTCGCGATCGCTGTTCGCGGTTTGCAGCAGCGGTTCGATATCCTGCTCGCCCACCAGCTCGCTGAGCATATTGAGATCGTCATCGCTCAGGCGCTCGCCCGCCAGCAGCAGCGCGACGGCATCGGCCACCGGGCGGTAGTTCTGCTGCTCTTCGACAAACTGGGCGAAATCATGAAAACGGTTCGGGTCGAGCAGGCGCAGACGCGCAAAGTGGCTCTCCATACCGAGCTGTTCCGGCGTCGCGGTCAGCAGCAGAATGCCCGGCACGCGCTCGGCCAGTTGCTCAATGGCGAGATATTCGCGGCTCGCCTCTTTTTCGCTCCATACCAGGTGGTGCGCTTCATCGACCACCAGCAGATCCCACTCGGCATCACAGAGGTGTTCGAGACGCTGCTTGCTGCGGCGTACAAAATCAAGGGAGCAGATCACCAGCTGTTCGGTCTCGAACGGGTTATCGCTATCGTGCTGCGCTTCGGCATAACGATCGTCATCAAACAGCGCAAAGCGCAGGTTGAAGCGGCGCAGCATCTCAACCAGCCACTGGTGTTGCAGGGTTTCCGGCACCACGATCAGCACGCGCTCGGCGGCACCCGCCAGCAGCTGCTGATGCAGGATCATCCCGGCTTCAATGGTTTTGCCCAGCCCCACTTCATCGGCCAGCAGCACGCGCGGCGCATGGCGGCGGCCCACGTCATGGGCAATGTGCAACTGGTGCGGAATCAGGTTCGTACGCTGCCCACGCAGGCCGCTCCACGGCATGCGGTACTGCTCACTCTGGTATTTCCGCGCGCGGTAGCGCAGCGCGAAACGGTCCATGCGATCAATCTGACCAGCGAAAAGGCGATCCTGCGGCTTGCTGAACACCAGCTTGCTGTCGAGCAGCACTTCACGCAGCACCACGTTGCTCTCCCCGGTATCAAGACGTGTACCGGTATAGGCGAGCAGACCGTTCTCTTCGTTGACTTCATCGATGGTGAGCTGCCAGCCGTCGTGACTGGTAATGGTGTCACCGGGATTGAACATGACGCGCGTGACGGGAGAGTCGCTGCGGGCATACAAGCGATTTTCACCGGTGGCGGGGAAAAGCAGGGTGACCGTGCGCGCGTCCATCGCAACGACAGTACCAAGTCCAAGCTCGCTTTCCGTATCGCTGATCCAGCGTTGACCAAGTGTAAAGGGCATAAATGAACTCTAATCTCTAATTGCAGGCAATAGTTCGTCACCGCCTGGCGACAGGCGGGCGGATAAATTTGGGGCCAGAAAAAGGAAGGGCGCTATGGTACTGGAACCAACTTCGTTCGTATAGACCGATTCGTGCAGCATCACGGTCAGAATAGCCCCAGCTGCCCTGTCATCAGTGTAGCAAAGTCATCGTCAAGGAAAGGGAGGATCCCATCGGCGACCGGCTGCAGCTGCTTCGTTAAATAGTGATCGTAATCGAGCGGCGAGCGCTGATAATCGACCGGTTCCGGGCCACTGGTGGTCCAGAGATACTTAATGGTGCCGCGATTCTGATACTGCGGCGCGCGTCCGCGCTTCTGGTTCTCCTCATCGGCAAGACGGGCGGCGCGCACGTGCGGCGGCACATTACGCTCATACTCCGCAAGCGGGCGGCGCAGGCGCTTGCGGTAGACCAGCTGCGCATCCAGTTCGCCCGCCATCAGGCTGGCGATGGTCTCGCGGACATAATCCTGATACGGCTCGTTGCGAAAAATACGCAGATAGAGCGACTGCTGAAACTGCTGCGCCAGCGGCGTCCAGTCGGTACGCACCGTCTCAAGGCCTTTAAACACCATGCGCTGCGTATCGCCCTCCTGAATCATCCCGGCGTAGCGCTTTTTACTCCCCTGATCTGTACCGCGAATGGTCGGCATCAGAAAGCGGCAAAAATGGGTTTCGAACTCCAGCTCCAGCGCGCTCTCCAGCCCCTGCTGTTGCAGATGCGATCTCCACCAGCGGTTAACGGTCTCGACCAGATGCTGGCCAATCTTCGCCGCCGCCTCTTCGCTGTGCT
Source organism: Kosakonia sp. SMBL-WEM22 (assembly GCF_014490785.1). Lineage (NCBI taxonomy): Bacteria > Pseudomonadati > Pseudomonadota > Gammaproteobacteria > Enterobacterales > Enterobacteriaceae > Kosakonia > Kosakonia sp. SMBL-WEM22. Next base: position 844,641 of record NZ_CP051488.1, read on the forward strand.
GATGTTTAAGCCAGACGAAGGTGGAGTCCGTATCGCCATAGATCACGTCATACCCTTCGGCTTCGATCAGCGCTTTGGTTTGCAGCATGATCTGGTGCCCGCGCATAGTGATCGACGAAGCGAGCCTGGGGTCGAAGAAGCGGCAGGCGGTGGTGCCGAGCACGCCGTAGAAGGCGTTCATGATGATTTTCAGCGCCTGCGACAGCGGCTTATTGCCCTGCCGTTTTGCCTCATCGCGCCCGTGCCAGATCTGCCCGACGATCTCCGGCAGGCAGTGCTTCTCACGTGAAAACCACGCGCCTAGAAACCCCTCGGTGCTGTGCGCCGCATCCGGCTGCGCCAGCCCCTCAATCAGGCCGACCGGATCGATAAGATAGGTGCGGATAATTGACGGGTAGAGGCTTTTATAATCGAGCACCAGCACCGAATCATAGAGGCCGGGACGTGAATCCATTACGTAGCCGCCGGGGCTGGCCTGCGGGGCCACATCACCAAGGTTGGGCGCCACGTAACCGGCGCGGTGCATGCGCGGAAAATAGAGGTGGCTAAAGGCGGCAACCGAGCCGCCGTGGCGGTCGGCGGGCAGGCCGTTGACCGTCGCGCGCTCCAGCAAGAAGGGCATGATCTCCGTCTTGTGGAAGATGCGCGTCACCAGCTCGCAATCCTTCAGGTTATAGGTGGCGAGCGCGGGCTTATCTTCGGCAAAGCGGCGGTTGATCTCATCCATGCGATCCCACGGGTTGTCGATCGCTTTCCCCTCGCCGAGCAGCTCACGTGATACCGATTCCAGCGAGAAGGAGGAGAAGCTCCAGAAGGCGGACTTCAGCGCATCAATGCCGTCGATAATCAAGCGGCCTGGTGCCTGGGCAAAGAAGACGCCGTTTTTAAAGCCATGCTCGCGCCACTCCAGCTCGCTGCCGTTGCGCCCGAGGGTCAGCGGCACGCGGTAGCGCTCGGCGCTCTTTTGCAGCACCTTCAAATCAAACTGCACCACGTTCCAGCCAATCAGTACATCGGGATCGTGTTCCGCAAACCAGGCGTTAAGCTTCTCCAGCAGCTGCGGGCGGCTGGCGACATAAATAAGATCGAAATCGAGCCCCTGCGCATCGCCATTCTCCGGACCGAGCATATAAACCGTGCGCTGGCCGCAGCCCTCAAGGCCGATGCAGTAAAGCTCGCCATGGCGGGTGGTTTCAATATCCAGCGACACCCACTTCAGCGGCGGGCGGTAGTGCGGGCTCGGCTTCAGGCGGGCATTAACCAGCGCGTTGCCGCGCGATTCGCCATCGACCCACACCGGGGCGGTGATAAAGCGCTCCATCAGATAGCGCTCCGGCGGGCGGACATCGCCCTCATAGACGGTAACGCCGCCTTCGCGCAGCAGCTTCTCAAAACGCATTAATTGACGGTGGGCGCGGCAGTAGAGACCCATTACGGGACGGCGGTGAAAATCATTGAGGGAGAGGGGCGTTAAGCGCCAGTTGTGCTCATCGCGCAGCAGCGCGCGGGCTTTATCGGCCTGTTCGGCGGGAATAAAGGCAACCGACTCCTGCGGCGGGAGTACCACGCGCAGCGGGCCGTTATCAGTGGCGAGCCAGAGCTCGATCTCCGTCCCGTTGGGCGTATCTCGCCAGTGACGGGTTAAAATAAAGCCTTCTTGCGCCTGCGCCACAGTGTGCTCTCACTCAACCAAAACCAGGCGAGATTATAGCCTGGTTCGGTAGGTGATGCTGTGGTTTTATACAGCTATTGACCGTAATAGGCTTTCGCACCATGTTTACGTAAATAGTGCTTATCCAGCAGTGTTTGCTGCATGGCGGGCAGCTGCGGATTGAGCTGGCGGCTGAAAATGCCCATATAGGCCACCTCTTCCAGCACAATGGCGTTATGCACCGCGTCATCGGCATTTTTACCCCAGGCAAACGGCCCGTGAGAGTGCACCAGCACGCCGGGCATTTGCGCCGCGTCGATACCGTTTTTCTCGAAGGTTTCGACAATCACATTGCCGGTCTCCCACTCATATTCACCATTGATCTCCTCATCGCGCATTTTGCGCGTACAGGGGATCTCGCCATAGAAGTAGTCGGCGTGGGTGGTGCCAGTCGCCGGAATGGGTTGCCCGGCCTGCGCCCAGATGGTGGCGTGGCGCGAATGGGTGTGGACAATGCCGCCAATAGTCGGAAACGCCTGGTAGAGCAGGCGGTGGGTCGGGGTATCGGAAGAGGGCTTTTTCGTCCCTTCGACTACCTCGCCGGTGGCGATATCGACCACCACCATATCCTCGGCGGTCATCACGGTGTAGTCGACGCCGGAGGGTTTAATCACTAGTACGCCGCGGCTGCGGTCAACGGCGCTGACGTTGCCCCAGGTCAGGGTGACCAGATTATGTTTTGGCAGTGCCAGGTTGGCTTCCAGCACCTGCCGTTTGAGATCGTCGAGCATCGGTTTCTCCTGTATTGCCGGATGGCGCGTTGCCTATCCGGCCTACGGATTTGTTTCGTCTGTATTGCCGGATAGCGTTGCACTTAATCGGCATGGGGGTTTTGTCGGCCCGGTAAACGCAGTGCCACCGGGCATGGGCTTAGCGTTTAGCGCCGTAGTAGAGCTCGTTCCAGCGCAGCGCATCTTTAAAGGCTGGCAGGCGGGTATCTTCATCGATCACCGTCAGCTCAATGCCGTGCAGCTCGCTGAACTGGCGCATATCGTCAAGCGTCAGCGCCTGGCTAAAGACGGTATGGTGCGCGCCACCAGCCAGGATCCACGCTTCGGAGGCGGTGTTGAGATCCGGCAGCGCTTTCCACAAAGCATTCGCCACCGGCAGGTTCGGCAGATCGTGCGGCGTTTTCACCGCTTCAACGCAGTTCACCAGCAGGCGGAAGCGATCGCCGAGATCGATCAGGCTGGCGTTGATCGCCGGACCCGTTTTGGTGGAGAAGATCAAACGTGCCGGATCGGCCTTGCCGCCGATGCCGAGATACTGCACATCGAGCGTTGGTTTCTCATCGAGCGCGATAGAGGGGCACACTTCCAGCATATGCGAGCCGAGTACCAGGTCGTTGCCATTCTCGAAGTGGTAGGTGTAATCCTCCATAAAGGAGGTGCCGCCGTTCAGGCCGCCGGACATCACCTTCATAATGCGCAGCAGTGCAGCGGTCTTCCAGTCGCCTTCCCCAGCAAAGCCGTAGCCCTGCTGCATCAGGCGCTGCACCGCCAGACCCGGCAACTGTTTCAGGCCGTGCAGATCTTCAAAAGTAGTAGTAAAGGCGTGGAAGCCGCCCTCCTCTAAAAAGCGTTTCAGGCCAAGCTCGATACGCGCGGCATCAATCACGTTCTGGCGCTTATCGCCGTTCACCTGTGCTGCCGCAGTCAGGCGGTAGCTGCTCTCATACTCATCGACCAGCGCATTGATATCGCCGTCGCTTACCGCATTCACCACCTGCACCAGATCGCCGACGCCCCAGGTATTTACCGAGAAGCCGAACTTGATCTGCGCGGCCACTTTATCGCCGTCGGTTACCGCCACTTCACGCATGTTGTCGCCAAAGCGCACCACTTTTAGATGGCGGGTATCCTGTTTGGAAACCGCCTGGCGCATCCACGCACCGATGCGGGAATGCGCCTGTTTATCCTGCCAGTGACCGGTTACCACGCTGTGCTGCTGACGCATACGCGCGCCGATAAAGCCAAATTCGCGGCCGCCGTGCGCGGTCTGGTTGAGGTTCATAAAGTCCATGTCGATGCTGTCCCACGGCAGGGAAGCATTGAACTGGGTGTGGAACTGCAGCAGCGGTTTGTTGAGGATCGACAGGCCGTTGATCCACATTTTCGCTGGCGAGAAGGTGTGCAGCCACACCACCAGCCCGGCGCATTTATCGTCATAGTTGGCATCGCGGCAGATGGCGGTGATCTCATCCGGCGTAGTTCCCAGCGGCTTCAGCGTCAGTTTGCAGGGCAGTTTCGCTTCGGCGTTGAGGGCGTTAACCACCTGCTCGGCATGATGCGTAACCTGCTTCAGGGCTTCCGGCCCGTAGAGGTGCTGGCTGCCAATAACGAACCAAATTTCATACTTGTCGAAAATAGTCATGATCGTGTCCTTAATGGGTTAACGCGGCCGGCGAAACTGTCGCGGCTGAAGGGAGATAGTGCTGCTCGGCGCTGACGGCCCACTGCTGGTAGCGACGATAGAGCCGTTCAAACTGCTGCGCCTGCGCCGAAGGCTGGAGCGTTTTCTCGATGGCACTCGCCATTTTCTGCTGCGCAGCCGGGATATCGGCGTGCACCTCTGCGGCGACGGCGGCGAAGATGGCTGCGCCCAGCGCACAGCACTGTTCAGAGGCGACAACCTGCAGCGGGCGGTTGAGCACATCGCAGCAGGCCTGCATCACGCCGAGGTTTTTACGTGCGATGCCGCCGAGCGCCATCACGTTGTCAACGGCAATACCCTGTTCGGTAAAGCACTCCATAATCGCGCGGGCACCGAAGGCGGTGGCGGCAATCAACCCGCCGAACAGCGCCGGCGCGTCGGTGGCGAGGTTCAGATCGGTGATCACCCCTTTCAGGCGCTGGTTCGCGTTTGGCGTGCGGCGACCGTTGAACCAGTCCAGCACCACCGGCAGGTGATCGAGAGAAGGATTTTTCACCCACGCATCAGTAAGCGCCGGCAGGAGCTGTTTCTGGCTGGCTTTGATCTGCTCTTTCAGCTCCGGGTGCTGCTGCGCCAGCTGTTCCAGCGGCCAGCCGAGGATGCGACCAAACCAGGCGTAGATATCGCCAAAGGCGGATTGGCCCGCTTCAAGGCCGATAAAGTCCGGTACCACGCTGCCGTCCACCTGGCCGCAGATGCCTTTCACCGCGCGGTCGCCGACGCTCTGTTTATCGGCGATAAGAATGTCGCAGGTGGAGGTGCCAATCACTTTCACCAGCGTATTGGGCTGTGCGCCCGCGCCGACGGCACCCATATGGCAGTCAAACGCGCCGCCGGAGATCACCACCGATTCAGGCAGCCCCAGGCGCTGCGCCCACTCGGCGGTCAGCGTGCCCACCGGGCGGTCTGCGGTATACGTTTCGGTAAAGAGCGGCCAGCGCAGGTGTTTATTGATGATCGGATCGAGTTCATCAAAGAAGGCGGCTGGCGGCAGACCACCCCAGCTTTCATGCCACAGGGATTTATGCCCGGCGCTGCAACGCCCGCGGCGGATCGCTTCCGGGCGTGTGGTACCGGAGAGGAGGGCTGGCACCCAGTCGCACAGCTCGATCCACGAGGCGGCGGCCTGCGCCACGGCGCTGTCGGCGCGGGTAACGTGCAGGATCTTCGCCCAGAACCATTCGCTGGAGTAGATGCCGCCAATGTAGCGGGAATAGTCGGTTTTACCGGAGGTGTGGCACAGGCGGGTGATGGCTTCCGCCTCTTCCACGGCGGTGTGATCTTTCCACAACACGAACATGGCGTTCGGGTTGTCGGCAAACTCCGGGCGCAGCGCCAGCACGCGGCCTTCGGCATCAATTGGCGCAGGTGTAGAGCCGGTGCTGTCCACGCCAATGCCTTTGATCTCGGCGCGCTGGGCGTCGCTTAACTCTGTCAGCACGCTTTTGAGCGCTGCTTCCATCGATTCGATGTAGTCACGCGGATGATGGCGAAACTGGTTATGCGGCGCGTCGCAATACCGGCCCTCCTGCCAGCGCGGATACCACTCGACGCTGGTGGCGATCTCCGCCCCGGATGTGCAGTCTACCGCCAGCGCACGTACTGAATCGCTGCCGAAATCAAGGCCAATCGTGATTGCCATGCTTAGTGCTCCATAAGAATAACCGTTAGAAAAACGATAGAGATCGGCGGCGAAAACCGTCAGGCAGGATTCGCTAATCTTATGGACGAAATTGCTATGGCATCGCAAAGTGTGACGCCGTGCAAAAATTCGATGTGGACATTTCTGTCGCCTTTATAGACACTTTCGTTATCCGTTTTGACCCTGCTTTTAGGCGTTAAAAAGGGCTTATCGCTTTTGTCTTGCGGCATCGCGTGATAGCAGTATTGACGCGCTCTGCCCGCCATTAGCCGGGAAATAACGGGAATGACAATATGGACAATTGGTTTCCTTGTCGGGTAGGGGAGTAATGCGTTTTATGGCCGAATCTCAAAATGATCCACTGCTGCCCGGGTACTCGTTTAACGCGCACCTGGTGGCGGGTCTGACGCCGATTGAATCGGAAAGCTATCTCGACTTTTTTGTTGACCGACCGCTGGGGATGAAGGGTTATATCCTCAACCTGACGGTGCGCGGCGAAGGCGTGGTGATGAACCAGGGCAAACAGTTTATCTGCCGCCCCGGCGATATTCTGCTCTTTCCCCCCGGCGAGATTCACCACTATGGCCGCCACCCTGACGCCGAGGCGTGGTATCACCAGTGGGTCTACTTCCGTCCGCGCGCCTACTGGCAGGAGTGGCTAAACTGGCCGACGCTCTTCGCGCAAACCGGTTTTTACCGCCCGGATGATGCGCATATGGATCGCTTTCGCGACCTTTTCGCGCAAATTATCGATGCCGGGCAGAGCGCTGGTCGCTACGCTGAACATCTGGCGATCAACCTGCTCGAACAGTTGCTGCTGCGGCGCATGGAGGCGATTAACGAATCCCTCAATCCGCCGCTTGATAACCGCGTGCGTGACGCCTGCCAGTACATCAGCGACCACCTTTCTGATAACCATTTTGATATCGCCAGCGTCGCGCAGCATGTCTGCCTCTCGCCGTCGCGGCTGTCGCATCTCTTTCGCCAGCAACTGGGCGTGAGCGTGCTGAGTTGGCGCGAAGATCAGCGCATCAGCCAGGCGAAACTGCTGCTCAGCACCACGCGGATGCCGATTGCCAGCGTTGGGCGTAACGTCGGCTTCGACGACCAGCTCTACTTTTCCCGGGTGTTTAAAAAGTGCACCGGTGCCAGCCCGAGCGAGTTTCGTGCTGGATGTGAATGAAGCGTAAAGAATGGAAATAATCTGTTCTTCAATCTGACATAAGTGGTAAAGATTCAGATAATTGAAAGCTTGACGGTGGCGGAGGCGCTCCGCAGAATCCGGCGTTCAATCTGAACAGGATCCTTTATGGAAGCATTGCTGGAACACTTTATTACCCAGTCAGCTATGTACTCGCTGGTGGCGATTGCGCTGGTCGCTTTTTTTGAGTCGCTGGCGCTGGTAGGGCTGATCCTTCCCGGCACGGTGATGATGGCGGCGCTGGGCGCACTGATTGGCAGCGGGGAAGTTAATTTCTGGCATGCGTGGCTGGCGGGCATTGTCGGCTGCCTGCTCGGCGACTGGCTCTCCTTCTGGCTCGGCTGGCGCTTTAAAAAGCCGCTGCACCGCTGGTCTTTCCTGAAAAAGCACAAAGCGCTGCTCGATAAGACCGAACACGCGCTGCATGAGCACAGCCTGTTTACCATCCTGGTCGGGCGCTTTGTCGGCCCGACGCGCCCGCTGGTGCCGATGGTCGCCGGGATGCTCGATCTGCCGATCCGCAAATTTTTACCGCCGAATATTATTGGCTGCCTGCTGTGGCCGCCCTTCTACTTCCTGCCGGGTATCCTTGCCGGTGCGGCGATCGATATTCCTGCCGATATGCAGAGCAGCAGCTTTAAATGGCTGCTGCTGCTGACGGCGATTGTGCTCTGGCTGGCCTGTTGGCTCTGCTGGCGGCTGTGGCGCGCGGGGAAATCGGGCAGCGATCGCTTAACGGCGTACCTGCCGCGGCAGCGCCTGCTCTGGTTGGCTCCGGGCACGATGGTGATTGCTATCGCCGCGGTAGTTATGCTGGCGAAACACCCGCTGATGCCGATCTATCTCAATATTCTCGGCAAGGTGATCCGCGGTCACTGAGCCTGAATGCCGAGCAGGGCGGAGACCGGCGCGTTGCCGCGAAGCAGCGTGTCGGTTGCGCCATCCCAGGCGATACGCCCCTCTGCAACCACCAGCGCACGTTCAGCAATGCGCGCGGCATCCTCCACGCTGTGCGACACCATCAGCAGCGTTAACTGCTGGCGGCGGCAGACGTTCTGCACCAGCGCCAGCATCTCCTGGCGCAGAGCGGGATCGAGCGCGGAGAAAGGCTCATCCAGCAGCAGCAGCGGCTGTTCACGCACCAGACAGCGCGCTAAGGCCACGCGCTGGCGCTGGCCGCCGGAGAGCTGATCCGGCTGCCGCTCGAGCAGCGCCTCCAGCCCCATGGTGGCAGCAATCTCATTGAGCTTCTCCCGCTGCGCGGCATTCAGCTTCAACCCCGGATGTAAACCAAGGCCAATATTCTGCCGCACAGTCAGGTGGGTGAAGAGGTTATTTTCCTGAAAAAGCATCGACACCGGACGGCGCGCGGGCGGTGTGCGGGTGTGATCTTCATCGCCGAGTAAAATCGTGCCGCTGGCAGGGGTGATAAACCCGGCAATCAGGTTCAGCAGCGTACTCTTGCCCGCACCGCTGGGGCCGAGAATAGCAATCTGCTCACCCCGTTCGGCTGCAAGCGTAAAGCGCATCGGCAGGTGTTCGTAAAGCCAGGTGACATCAATCAGTCTTAGCATGGCGGCCCGGTAGTTTTTCAATCACAGTGAAGAGTAAAAAGCAGAGCAGCAGCAGGATCAGCGCGGTGACGGCACCATCCTGGCTGCGGTAAGAACCGATTTGCTGATAGAGATAGAAGGGCAGCGTGCGGAAATCCTCATTGCCGAACAGCGCCACTACGCCGAAATCACCAATCGACAGCACGCAGGCAAAGGCCAGCGCCTGCGCCAGCGGGCGTTTCAGCGCGCGCAGCTCCACCACCCACAGGCGGCGAAAACCGGCAATATCGAGCGACTGGCAGAGCAGCGCATACCGCGCGGTAAGATCGCGCATCGGGTTTTCCAGCACCTTCAACGCATAGGGGATCGCCATCAGCGCGTTGGTGAATATCACGATGCCATCGGCGGAGTCGGGCAAGCCAATGGTGTTATTGAGCAGCAGGAAAAAGCCGGTCGCCAGCACAATCCCCGGCATCGCCAGAATCAGCATACCGCTCAGTTCGAGCGCCTGCCCGGCGGTTGTGCGGTAGCGCGCGCGCAGTTCGCGGCTGCTCCACAGCAGCATCATCGTCAGAATTACGCAGAGCAGCCCGGCGACCACTGCGATGCGCAGCGACGTCCACACCGCCTGCCACAGCACCGGCTCGGCCAGCACCTTAAGCAAACTGACATTAAGCCCGTCGACAATAACCGCCAGTAACGGCGGCAGCATCAGCAGCAGTGCCAGCACAATTAATAGCGTATCGGCGATACGGCTAAACCCGCTGCTCTGTGGGTCACGCCAGCCCTGAATATGATGGCTGCCGACGGCGAAAGCTTTACTCATCCGCTGGCTTAACAGCACCAGCCCGAGGCAGCAGATCATCTGGATTATCGCCAGCATCGCCGCGCGGGCGGGATCGAAATCAAAGCTGAGCGCCTGGTAGATGGCAAGCTCAATGGTGGTTGCCTGCGGGCCGCCGCCGAGCGACAGTACAGTGGCGAAACTGGCGAAGCAGAGCATAAAGATCAGCGCTGCCACCGGCGGGATCTGGCGGCGCAGCCAGGGCCACTCGACAAAGCGAAAGAAGGCCCAGCCGCGCATCCCGAGCTGGGCTGCCAGCTGGCGCTGCTCACCGGGGATCTGCTCCAGCGCTTGCAGCAGCAGGCGCGAGGCCATCGGCAGGTTAAAGAAGAGGTGCGCCAGCAGGATGCCCTGTAAGCCGTAGGGCGAAAAAGTCCACTCAATGCCGAGCATCTGGCAGAGCGCGGCGAGCCACCCCTGGCGACCATAGACGCTGAGAATGCCAAACACCGCCACCAGCACCGGCAGGATCAGCGTCATCGCGCACAGGCGCAGCAGCAACTGGCGGCCGGGAAAACGACGCCGATAGAGCGCACGGGCAAGGAAAATGGCGGGCACCACGGAGAGCAGGGCGGAGAGAAACGCCTGCCAGAAGGAGAAACGCACCACGTGCCACAGGTAGCTGTCCGACAAAAAGTCAGATATTCCTCCGACAGGTGCGTTTTGCCACAGCGCGAAAAAGGCTGCCAGCGCCACCGCCACCATCAGCGTGGCGGCGGTGAGGCCAGGAAGCAGCCAGCCGGGGATTAGCGGCTGACGGCGCGTTGCCACGAGGCTATCCATGCTGCGCGCTGGGCGGCCACCTCTTGCGGCGAGAATTGCAGCGAGGTTTGCGGTTTCTCAAGTTGGTCAAAACCGGCGGGCAGCGTGACGTTGCTCACCGGATACATCCAGTTGCCAGCAGGGATAGCGCTCTGGAAGGCGGGTGAAACCATAAATTTAAGGAATTTCTCCGCCAGCTCCGGCTGTTTGCTGGCGGCGGTGCGTGCCGCAACTTCAACCTGCAGGTAGTGGCCTTCGCTGAAGTTCGCCGCCGCGTAGTTCTCTTCCTTCTCTTCGATGATGTGGTAGGCAGGCGAGGTGGTGTAGCTCAGCACCAGATCGCTCTCGCCTTTCAAAAAGAGGCCGTAGGCTTCGCTCCACCCTTTGGTGACGGTAACGGTTTTGCCCGCCAGCTTTTGCCAGGCTTCAGGGGCTTTATCGCCATAGACTTTCTGCATCCACAGCAGCAGGCCGAGCCCAGGCGTGCTGGTGCGCGGATCTTCATAAATCACCCGCCACTTCTGGTCGCTTTCGACCAGCTCTTTCAGGCTCTTCGGCGGATTTTTCAGTTTGGTTTTGTCATAGACGAAGGCGAACCAGCCGTAATCGAACGGCACAAAGGTCTCATTGTTCCATCCGCCTGGCACCTTAACCGCGTCATCCGGCACGCCGCTTTTGGCGAAGAGTTTGGTCTGGGTCGCGGCTTCCAGCAGGTTGTTATCGAGACCGAGCACGACATCTGCCTTGCTCTTTTTGCCCTCCATACGCAGACGATTGAGCAGTGAGACGCCATCTTCCAGCGCCACGAACTTCAGCTCGCAGTTACAGTCGGCTTCAAAGGCTTTTTTTACCGCAGGGCCAGGACCCCATTCGGCGGCGAAGGAGTCATAGGTGTAGACGGTCAGGATAGGTTTAGCGAAAACGGGCGCGGCAACTAACAGCAGCAGTGACAACGATTTTTTTAACACTTTGCACCTCATAAATGGGTGGCAAAGGATTTTGAGAGAGCCTCAAATCCCTTCGCCGGCGTTATCCGGATCAGGTTCGACGGGTATTTTCTCAGCACGCGCGTGAAGCGCAGCACCCCGTTGAGAACGGCGCTATTGTAATGATTTGGTAAACAATCTGAAAGCATTACGGATCCGGCGGCGCAAACCAGGCCGATTTAAAGTCAAACCAGCCGAGGGTATTCATGCGCAGCCCGCGCATGGTGCGCTGCCCCTGGATGCGAAGCCAGTGATGGATCAGCGGTACAATCGCTTTACTCGCCAGCAGCTGTTGCGACCACATCGCCAGGTTCATCTCCCCGGCGCGCCAGCGCGCGGCGTCCGCCTGCCAGTCGCGCGGGATGCAGTGTTGCAGCAACGGCACTTCATAGAGGTTAGCGAAAACCGAGAAATCGAGCGGTAGCGTGAAGTTGGCGCTGTTAAGCCAGATATCGCTCTCTGTTTCGCCGCGGTGCCAGGCATCGTAATCCACCTCCTCAATCAGTAACTTAACGCCATGTTCTGCCAGCAGCGTGCTCATGGTGTGGGCGATGGCCTGGTGCTCGTTATGCTCGCGGTAGAAGGTGAGGGTCAGCGTCTCCAGCCCGGCGGGTTTCTCACCGCTGCCGGGGCGCGCGTGGTGCCAGCGCGGCAGTAAGCCGTAGGCGGGAAACCAGTAGCGCTGGTTCTGTTCGCTGGCGTGCCACAGCAGATTTGTTGGCGAGAGGATCCGGCTTACCCACTCGCGCACTGCCGGGTTTGCACCACGGCTGGATCGCGCGTCAAACAGCAAATAGTAGCAGCCCTCTTCGAGACGGCTCTCCACCGCTTTTTCGCCCTCGGTTGGCCCTTCAAGCGTCAGGCCGCAAGTGGTCTCATCTCCAACATCTGGTAACACCCAGACATTTACTTCATCAATCAGGGCGCGAAACCCAAAGTAATCCTCAAAGGCGTGGATTTTTAGCTGGTTGCGGGTGTTGCGCATTACCGCGTAAGGGCCAGTGCCAATCGGCTGGCTGGCAAAGTTCGCCAGCGTCTCCCACTCCTGCGGCAGGATCATTGCTGGCACGTGACCCATTAGCCACGGCAGCCAGCTGTCGGGCTGCAAGAGGTGAATGTCAAGGGTCCACGGCGTCGGCGAAACGATATCGCGGATATGGGAGTAGAGCGGCAGGGCGCTGGCACGCCGCAGGGAGGCGATAACATCCGCCATCTCCAGCTCGCGGCCGTGGTGAAAGTGGATGCCGGGGCGTAAGTAGAAGCGCCAGTGCAGGGGAGAGATCGCTTTCCAGTGGTGAGCAATATCGGCTTCCAGTTCCCCGTTTTCCTCATTTATGCGCGTCAGGGTGCTGAATATCTGCCGCGCCATATGGGTTTCGGAGCGGCGCAGCGGCGAGCCGGGCAGCAGGTTGCGCAGCGGGCGGTAGTAGAGCACGCGCAGGATGTGCCGCCCCTGGCGAAAACTGCGGCCAAGATGCGACACCAGCATCTGGCGCACCGCGGCTTTATCGCCCACCAGCTGCACCAGTTGATCGATGCGATCCTGCTCGAGCAGATCTTCCGCCCGCTGCTGCTGCAACGCCAGGCCGGTGTAGAGGAAGGTGAGGCGCGAGCGTTTACCGCGCCCGGCTTCTGCTTCCCAGGTGAGCCAGCCGCGCATCTGCATGGTGTTGAGCAGAGTGCGCATATGGCGGCGGGAGCAGCTAAGCAGCTCCGCCAGCTCGTTGAGCGTGGTTTCCTGAGATTTTCCATCGCAGCATTGCCACAGACGGATGAACTGTTGTTGCAGGCGACCAGAGGACATAAAAGAGGAACTCCCGGCAAAAATTCAGCAATTTATTTATCCCTATATTAAGCCGATACTTCTCTGCGATGAAAGCGAGGAGGCGCATAGCGAAGTGGGGAATGACGACGCGTGTGGAAAAACTGACTCGCCCGAATCATGTGTGACTGAGTATTAAGTGCGAATGCACCCGCCAGCAAAATGTTTTTGCTGGCTTTTTTCGTTTAAGCTTGCGTCGCTTTTTTCCGCTTTTAACAAGGAAATGCCATGCTCTGGTTGATGACGATGGGACGCCGCATGAATGGTGTCTACGTTGCCTTTATGATCGTCGCCTTTATGATGGGCGTCGCCGGTGCGGTACAGGCTCCGACGCTGAGCCTGTTTCTCAGCCGCGAAGTGGGGGCTGAGCCCTTCTGGATCGGGCTGTTTTATACCGTCAACGCCATTGCCGGGATCCTCGTCAGCCTTGCGCTGGCAAAACGATCTGACAGTCAGGGCGACCGGCGCAAGCTGATCCTCTTTTGCTGCCTGATGGCGGTGGGCAACGCGCTGCTGTTCGCGTTTAACCGCCACTATCTGACTTTAATCACCTGCGGCGTGCTGCTGGCTGCGCTTGCCAGCACCGCGATGCCGCAGCTTTTCGCGCTGGCGCGTGAGTACGCCGACAGCTCGGCGCGGGAAGTGGTGATGTTCAGTTCGATTATGCGCGCGCAGCTCTCGCTGGCGTGGGTTATCGGGCCGCCGCTGGCGTTTATGCTGGCGCTCAATTATGGCTTTGTCGCCATGTTCTCTATCGCCGCCGGGCTGTTTATTGTCAGCCTGGTGCTGATTGCCTTCTGGCTACCGTCGGTGCCGCGGGTTGAGCAGCCTGCCGACGTCGCCGTCACGCAGGTAAGCGGCTGGCGTGACAGCAATGTGCGTATGCTGTTTATCGCCTCGACGCTGATGTGGACCTGCAACACCATGTACATTATCGATATGCCGCTGTGGATAAGCCTTGAACTGGGGCTGCCGGATAAGCTGGCGGGTATTTTGATGGGCACAGCCGCCGGCCTTGAGATCCCGGCGATGATCCTTGCGGGCTACTTTGTGAAGCGATTCGGTAAGCGGCGGATGATGCTGATCGCCGTTGCAGCAGGTGTGCTGTTCTATATCGGCCTGCTCTTATTCCATAGCCAGACAGCGCTGCTGCTGTTGCAGTTTTTCAACGCGGTGTTTATCGGTATTGTCGCCGGGATCGGCATGCTGTGGTTCCAGGATTTAATGCCGGGCAGGGCCGGTTCAGCGACCACGCTCTTTACCAACAGTATCTCCACCGGCGTGATTCTGGCAGGCGTTATCCAGGGGGCGTTGGCGCAAAGTTTTGGTCACGGCTCGGTCTATTGGGGTATTGCCGGGCTGTCGGTGGTGACGCTGCTCCTCACCAGCCGGGTGAAGGATGTGTAAGGCGCGGTGCGGCTGGATTGCCGGATGGCGCTAACGCTTATCCGGCCTACTCGTTACATTTGCATTGTTACCCGTAGGCCGGATAAGGCAACGCCGCCATCCGGCAAACAAACCCGCACGATGCTGATTACCGGATAACCATCCGGCAATCAGCTTCAGGCTATCACCCCATAAATGCGGGTTGTTTTGCTTCGTAGGCGGCAATCGCCTCTTCGTGTTGCAGCGTCAGGCCAATGCTGTCCAGACCGTTCAGCATGCAGTGACGGCGGAAGGCGTCGAGCGTAAAGCTGTAGGACTTCCCGCCCGCATTCACTACCTGCGCCTGCAGATCCACCTCAAAGGTGATGCCCGGGTTGCTCTGCACCAGCGTAAACAGCTCATCAACCTCTTCGTCGCTCAGCGTTACTGGCAGCAGCTGGTTGTTAAAGCTGTTGCCATAGAAGATGTCGGCAAAGCTTGGCGCAATCACCACTTTGAAGCCGTAATCGGTGAGCGCCCACGGCGCGTGTTCACGCGAGGAGCCGCAGCCAAAGTTCTCCCGCGCCAGCAAAATCGACGCGCCTTTGTACTCAGGAAAGTTGAGCACGAACTCCGGGTTCGGCTGCTCGCCCTTATCGTCAAGGAAGCGCCAGTCGTTAAACAGATGCGCGCCAAAACCGGTGCGCGTCACCTTCTGCAAAAACTGCTTCGGGATAATGGCGTCGGTGTCGACGTTAGCGGCATCCAGCGGAACCACCAGCCCGGTATGTTGGGTAAATTTCTCAGCCATGGTGATCTCCTTAAGCCTGCAAGTGACGAATATCAGCGAAACGACCAGTTACCGCCGCCGCAGCAGCCATCGCCGGACTGACCAGATGGGTACGCCCGCCGCGGCCCTGACGGCCCTCAAAGTTACGGTTGCTGGTAGAGGCGCAGCGCTCGCCCGGATTGAGGCGGTCATTGTTCATCGCCAGACACATCGAGCAGCCCGGCAGACGCCACTCAAAACCGGCTTCGATAAAGATCTTATCCAGCCCCTCCGCTTCCGCCTGGGCTTTCACCGGGCCTGAGCCAGGAACCACCAGCGCCTGCACGCCCGGCGCTACTTTACGCCCTTTGGCAATTGCCGCTGCCGCGCGCAAATCTTCAATGCGCGAGTTGGTGCAGGAGCCGATAAAGACCTTGTCGATCGCCACGTCTGTCAGCGGCACGCCCGCTTTCAGCCCCATGTAGGCCAGCGCTTTTTCCGCCGAGGCACGCTCGACCGGATCGGCGAAGGAGGACGGATCGGGAATAATTTCGGTGACTGAGATCACCTGACCTGGGTTGGTGCCCCAGGTCACCTGCGGGGCGATATCTTCCGCCTGCAGGGTGACAACGCGGTCAAAGTGAGCGCCTTCATCGGTGTGCAGCGTCTTCCAGTAAGCGACCGCTTCGTCGAAATCTTTGCCCTTCGGCGCATGCAGACGGCCCTGCACGTAGTTAAAGGTAGTCTCATCCGGCGCGACCAGACCGGCTTTCGCCCCCATCTCAATCGCCATATTGCACAGTGTCATGCGGCCTTCCATGCTGAGCGCGCGGATGGCGTCGCCGCAGAACTCCACCACGTGACCGGTACCGCCAGCGCTGCCGGTTTTGCCAATAATCGCCAGCACGATATCTTTGGCGGTGATGCCCGGTGCAGCGGTGCCCTTAACTTCAATCTTCATGGTTTTGGCGCGGCCCTGCTTCAGGGTCTGCGTCGCCAGCACATGTTCCACCTCAGAGGTGCCGATGCCGAACGCCAGCGCGCCAAACGCGCCGTGGGTGGCGGTGTGGGAGTCGCCACAGACGATGGTCATGCCCGGCAGGGTAATGCCCTGTTCAGGCCCCATCACGTGCACAATGCCCTGATAAGGGTGGTTCAGATCATACAGCTCGACGCCAAATTCGTTGCAGTTCTTAATCAGCTCCTGCATCTGAATGCGCGCCATCTCGCCGGAGGCGTTGATATCTTTGGTCTGCGTTGAGACGTTGTGATCCATCGTCGCGAAGGTTTTGCCCGGCTGACGCACCGGGCGGTTGTGCGCGCGCAGGCCATCAAATGCCTGCGGAGAGGTCACTTCATGCACCAGATGGCGGTCGATATAGAGCAGCGGGGTTTCGTTCGGCGCTTCATAAACCACATGGGCGTCAAATAACTTTTCGTACAAACTCTTAGCCATGGTTAAACCCCTTCTGCGACATAACGAGCGATGATATCGCCCATCTCATCGGTGCTGACTGCAGACGCGCCACGCGCTAAATCGCCGGTGCGCACGCCCTCTTCTAATGCCCGGTTAATGGCCTGTTCAATCGACGTTGCCGCCTCTTCTGCATTCAGGCTGTAGCGCAGCAGCAGTGCCAGCGACAGGATCTGCGCAATCGGATTGGCAATATTTTTGCCGGCGATATCCGGCGCGGAGCCGCCAGCGGGTTCGTACAGGCCAAAGCCCTGCTCATTCAGGCTGGCCGAGGGCAGCATGCCCATCGAGCCGGTGATCATCGCGCACTCGTCGGAGAGGATATCGCCGAACAGGTTGGAGCAGAGCAGCACGTCGAACTGAGAGGGATCTTTAATCAACTGCATGGTGGCGTTGTCGATATACATATGCACCAGCTCAACGTCCGGGTACTCGCCCGCGATCTCATTAACAATTTCACGCCACAGCAGCGAGGTTTGCAGCACGTTGGCTTTATCAATGGAGTGGACTTTTTTACCGCGTTTACGGGCCGACTCAAAAGCGATACGCGCAATGCGCTCGATTTCAAAGCGGTGATAAATTTCGGTGTCGTAGGCTTTCTCATGCTGGCCGCTGCCTTCGCGCCCCTTCGGTTGGCCGAAGTAGATGCCGCCGGTCAGTTCGCGCACGCACAGGATATCGAAACCGTTGGCGGCGATATCTTCGCGCAGCGGGCAGAAGGCTTCCAGGCCGGCATAGAGTTTGGCTGGACGCAGGTTGCTGAACAGCTTGAAGTGTTTACGCAGCGGCAGCAGCGCACCGCGTTCCGGCTGTTGCGCCGGCGGCAGATTTTCCCATTTCGGCCCGCCGACGGAGCCAAACAGGATCGCATCGGCCTGCTCGCAGCCTTCGACCGTCGCCTGCGGCAGGGGATTGCCGTGGCGGTCAATGGCGATACCGCCAACATCGTACTGGCTGGTGGTAATACGCATTGCGAAACGACTGCGCACGGCTTCCAGTACTTTCAGGGCTTGCGCCATCACTTCCGGGCCAATGCCGTCTCCCGGCAGCACGGCAATATGGTAACTTTTCGACATCACACGGTTTCCTTGTTGTTTTCTTTGTTCTGCGCTTTACGCTGCAACTCTTTTTCCACTTCCGCGGCGCGCCAGATGGTGTTCAGCACGTTGACCATCGCTTTGACAGAGGACTCAACGATATCTGTTGCCAGGCCGATGCCGTGGAAGCGGCGGTTGTTGTAATTGACGACGATATCAACCTGGCCCAGCGCATCTTTACCGTGGCCTTTCGCGGTCAGGCTATATTTCACCAGCTCTATGTCATATTCGGTGACGCGGTTAATCGCCTGATAAACAGCATCGACCGGCCCGTTGCCGTTGGCGGCTTCGGCTTTGATCTCCTCGCCGCAGGCCAGTTTCACTGAGGCAGTGGCGATATCATTGGAGCCGGACTGCACATTGAAGTACTCCAGGCGGAAGTGCTCCGGATCCTCCTGTTGCTTGTTGATAAAGGCCAACGCTTCCAGATCGTAATCAAAGACCTGACCTTTTTTATCCGCCAGCTTCAGGAAGGCGTCATACAGATTATCCAGGTTGTAATCGCTCTCCTGGTAGCCCATCTCTTCCATACGGTGTTTGACCGCCGCACGACCGGAGCGTGAAGTCAGATTCAGCTGCACCTGGTTCAGGCCGATCGACTCCGGGGTCATGATTTCGTAGTTTTCGCGGTTTTTCAGTACGCCATCCTGATGGATGCCGGAGGAGTGGGCGAAGGCGCCGGTGCCAACGATCGCTTTGTTAGCCGGGATCGGCATATTACAGATCTGGGCCACGGTCTGGCTGGTGCGCCAGATCTCCTGATGATTGATGCGGGTGTGCACATTCATAATATCTTTGCGCACTTTTATCGCCATGATCACCTCTTCCAGCGAACAGTTACCGGCACGTTCGCCGATGCCGTTCATAGCGCCTTCTACCTGGCGGGCACCGGCATGCACGGCGGCAATCGAGTTCCCGACGGCCAGGCCTAAGTCATCATGGGTATGGACAGAAATAATGGCTTTATCAATGTTAGGCACACGGTCATAAAGACCGGTGATGATATTGGCGAACTCAAAGGGCATGGTGTAGCCAACGGTGTCCGGGATATTGATGGTTTTCGCCCCGGCATTGATCGCCGCTTCGACAACGCGCGCCAGGTCTTCAATCGGCGTACGCCCGGCATCTTCACAGGAAAATTCAACATCATCTGTATAGTTACGCGCACGTTTTACCATATAGATTGCGCGCTCAATCACTTCATCCAGCGTGCTGCGCAGCTTGGTAGCGATATGCATCGGCGAGGTGGCGATAAAGGTGTGGATACGGAATGCTTCAGCCACTTTCAGCGACTCTGCGGCGACATCAATATCTTTCTCAACGCAGCGTGCCAGAGCGCAAACACGGCTGTTTTTTACCTGGCGGGCGATGGTCTGAACTGACTCAAAATCACCCGGCGACGAGACCGGAAAACCGACTTCCATTACATCAACACCCATGCGCTCCAGCGCCAGGGCGATCTGCAGCTTCTCTTTCACACTCAGGCTTGCCTGTAATGCCTGTTCACCATCACGTAATGTGGTATCGAAAATTACGACTTGCTGCTGGCTCATGGTTTAGATCCTTGTTCGCTTTGGCCGCCTCGCTACGAGCATAAAAAAACCCGCGCCAAGGCGCGGGTTCTTAGTCTTAACAGGAAGACGATTCAGTTCTGAGTGTCGTCCACCGGTCTACCGCGCACAGTTGATGCGTTTAGTAGTAGTAGACCAGCGAAACGAACGTAACGAATCATGAATCTTGCTCCCGTGAAAACCGATATGCTTTTAGTGGTACTGTATACGCACTTTGATGTCAACCCCTGGGTGAAAACTGGCTACGTTAAGGCACAAATCACCGTGCAGCCTTTTAGTTTAATCTGCTGTCTAATTAGCGGGATGACGACATTCTTGCTTGTTGTGCTCATAAGACTTTTCGTAAGAAAAAGCGAATGGAAGGCGTAGAAAATTAATAATCCTTTTCGGAAAGATGTTAATGAAAATGGTGGGTAGGGCGTTCAACTTATGATTATCGTTACAAAACAGCTATGGAAGTGAAAATATTAAAAATTAATTTATATTACAGCGGTGAGTAATGCTTTTTTTAATTTCATCCAGGAAATTAAATGTAAGCTTTATATATTCCTAAATTTTCACACTGCGCTTCTAATAATGCTATATGCGTGATAAATCATCTTCCTGAATATTATTATTACACAAGTCAAGGGAGTTTATCATGACGACGGATTGCAATTTTCCCGGGGAAAATATTTATAATCAAAAGCTTAGTGATGGAGAGAAACCGCAGTTACGTTCGGTAGATCTCAATTTACTGACTGTTTTTGATGCCGTTATGCAGGAACAAAACATTACGCGTGCAGCCCATGCATTGGGTATGTCTCAACCTGCTGTTAGTAATGCAGTTGCGCGTCTTAAAGTGATGTTTAACGACGAATTGTTTGTTCGCTATGGGCGGGGTATTCAACCTACTGCGCGTTCGTACCAGCTTTTTGGCGCGATTAGGCAGGCGCTACAGTTGGTGCAAAATGAACTGCCTGGTTCCGGTTTCGATCCGCAAAGCAGCGAGCGTATTTTTAATCTTTGCGTATGCATTCCGCTCGATAATTTCTTGACTTCGGTTATTTACAATAATGTGAAAACTGTCGCGCCAAATATAAAACTGATATTTAGATCTGATCTAAATCACAGTACCGAGCATCAGTTGCGCTATCAGGAAATAGAATTTGTGATCGGCTATGAGGAGTTTCGCCGTCCGGAGTTTTCCTGCGTACCGCTGTTTAAAGATGAAATGGTACTGGCAGTAAGCCTGCACCATCCGCGCATCGCTGAACTGACTACGGAAAGCAGCATATTTAACGAGCAGCACGCCGTTGTTTCGCTGGAGCGCTACGCCTCTTTCAGCCAGCCCTGGTATGATACGGTCGAAAAGCGCAACCGCATTGCCTATCAGGGAATGGCGCTGCCAAGCGTATTAAACGTTGTCTCTCAAACCCACCTGGTCGCTATTGCACCGCGCTGGCTGGTAGATCGCTTTGCCGGAGGGCTGGCGCTGCATACGCTACCGTTGCCGCTTACGCTAAACAGCCGAACCTGCTCTCTTTCGTGGCATGAATCTGCTGGTCGTGATAAGGGCCATCAGTGGATGGAGGAGCTGCTGGTATCGGTCTGTAGCCATTAAGCGAGGTGCGGAATAAACCGGATGATAAACTTCCGGTTTATTCTTTATTTGGCGTTATAACCACTATTTTATTCTGATTTATCCCCGGTGCAGATCGCTGCTCGACGTTAAAAATGCATGAATTACTGAACATTCCCTTATCACAGGGATCAATGGTCATCGTCGCGGCTTATTACAGACGTTTTCACCAGCTCTTTATATAAGACCTCGTATTTCTGCTTTTCCTGTCACTTTACCGCGCTGGAGGTCGGATTGCCTGCCAGATTTTGAGCGGTTATGGTAACTGCCATTCATAATCAGAAAGCAGGATGTCCTGTTCTGAACAGATCGACAGTGCGGGAATAAGTTCTGCCGTCAGTCGACAAACGTAAGCCTGGAGGCAAAGCATGGAGATGTTGTCTGGAGCCGAGATGGTCGTCCGATCGCTCATCGATCAAGGCGTAAAGAAGGTGTTCGGCTATCCCGGAGGCGCGGTACTCGATATCTACGACGCCCTGCATACCGTCGGCGGCATCGAGCATGTACTGGTGCGCCACGAGCAGGCGGCCGTTCACATGGCAGACGGGCTGGCGCGCGCGACAGGTGAAGTGGGTGTAGTGCTGGTCACCTCCGGTCCCGGCGCAACGAATGCTATCACCGGTATTGCGACAGCCTATATGGATTCCATCCCGTTGGTAGTACTCTCAGGCCAGGTCGCGACTTCGCTGATTGGATACGACGCCTTCCAGGAGTGCGACATGGTAGGCATCTCTCGTCCGGTAGTGAAACACAGCTTCCTGGTGAAACAGACGGAAGATATTCCCGGCGTATTAAAAAAGGCATTCTGGCTCGCCGCCAGCGGACGCCCTGGTCCGGTGGTGGTGGATCTGCCGAAAGATATTATGAACCCCGCGAACAAGTTGCCCTATCTTTGGCCGGAGTCGGTCAGCATGCGCTCCTATAATCCAACAACGCAGGGCCATAAAGGGCAGATCAAACGTGCGCTGCAAACGCTGGTAGCCGCCAAAAAGCCGGTCTTCTATGTGGGGGGCGGAGCGATTACCTCTGCCTGCGATACGCCGCTGCGCCAGCTTGCTGAAACGCTGAATGCGCCAGTAGTCTCCTCATTAATGGGACTCGGCGTCTTTCCTGCTTCCCATCGCCAGTCGCTCGGCATGCTTGGTATGCACGGTACCTATGAAGCGAATATGACCATGCATCACGCCGACGTGATCTTTGCAGTCGGCGTACGTTTTGACGATCGCACCACCAATAATCTTCTTAAGTACTGCCCCGACGCGACCGTACTGCATATCGATATCGATCCCACCTCAATTTCTAAAACTGTGCAGGCTGATGTGCCAATTGTTGGCGATGCGCGTCAGGTATTGGATCAGATGCTGGAGATACTTGAGCATGAGCGTGCGTCACAGCCGCACGATGAGATCCGTGACTGGTGGTTACGTATTGAGCAGTGGCGTGCGCGCCAGTGCCTGAAATATGACACCCAAAGCGAAAGCATTAAACCGCAGGCGGTGATTGAAACTGTCTGGCGTTTGACCAACGGTGACGCTTATGTCACCTCGGATGTTGGTCAGCACCAGATGTTTGCCGCCCTCTATTACCGCTTCGATAAACCGCGGCGCTGGATCAACTCCGGTGGGCTCGGCACCATGGGCTTCGGCTTGCCTGCCGCGCTGGGCGTCAAAATGGCGCTGCCGGACGAGATGGTAATTTGCGTTACCGGCGATGGCAGTATCCAGATGAATATTCAGGAGCTTTCAACGGCGCTGCAATATGAGTTGCCGGTGCTAGTTCTCAATCTGAACAACCGCTACCTCGGCATGGTGAAGCAGTGGCAGGATATGATCTACTCCGGACGCCACTCGCAATCCTACATGGAGTCTTTACCAGATTTTGCCCGTTTAGCCGAAGCGTACGGTCATGTCGGTATCCGCATTACCCGCCCGGATGAGCTGGAGGCGAAGCTCGCTGAGGCGCTGGAGCAGGTGAAAAACAATCGTCTGGTCTTTGTTGATGTGACCGTTGACGGAAGTGAACACGTTTATCCGATGCAGATCCGCGGCGGCGGTATGGATGAGATGTGGTTAAGCAAAACGGAGAGAACCTGATTATGCGCCGGATATTGTCTGTCTTACTGGAAAACGAATCGGGCGCGTTGTCGCGCGTCATCGGCCTCTTCTCACAGCGCGGCTACAACATTGAGAGCCTGACGGTCGCGCCAACGGACGATCCCACTCTGTCGCGGATGACCATCCAGACCGTGGGCGATCAAAAAGTTCTTGAACAGATTGAGAAACAGCTGCACAAGCTGGTGGATGTCTTGCGCGTTCACGAGCTGGGGCAGGGGGCCTATGTTGAGCGGGAGATCATGCTGGTGAAGATCCAGGCCAGCGGCTATGGCAGGGAGGAGGTTAAACGCAACGCGGAGATCTTCCGCGGGCAGATCATTGACGTTACGCCCTCGATTTACACGGTTCAGCTTGCCGGCACCAGCGACAAGCTGGATGCGTTCCTCGCCACCATTCGTGATGTAGCGAAGATTGTTGAAGTGGCGCGCTCCGGCGTCGTCGGTTTATCACGCGGCGATAAAATCATGCGCTGATGTGCGTAAGGTTCCACATTTTAAAGCCCGGCTGATTGTGCCGGGCTTTTTTTTGCGAAATCAGCCGGAAGCAGAGAGAAAAGCGGTTGCCGCAGTTACCTTTCTGCGCTTAGATGTTATGGAAATTAACCTATATCCCTAAAAAGGTTATGGTGCGCATCATTTTAAGGGGCAATTGTGAAACTGGATGAAATCGCCCGGCTCGCCGGCGTCTCACGAACCACGGCAAGCTACGTCATCAACGGAAAGGCGAAGCAGTATCGTGTCAGCGATAAAACCGTTGAGAAAGTTATGGCGGTCGTTCGTGAGCATAACTACCACCCGAACGCGGTGGCGGCTGGGTTACGAGCAGGACGCACTCGATCGATTGGACTGGTCATTCCCGATCTGGAAAACACAAGCTATACCCGTATCGCCAACTATCTGGAGCGCCAGGCGCGCCAGCGCGGCTACCAGCTGCTGATCGCCTGTTCTGAAGATCAGCCCGATAACGAGATGCGTTGCATCGAGCATCTTCTGCAACGGCAGGTTGATGCGATCATCGTTTCGACTTCGCTTCCGCCGGAGCACCCCTTCTATCAGCGCTGGGCTAATGACGCCTTCCCGATTGTCGCGCTCGATCGTGCGCTGGATCGTGAACATTTCACCAGCGTTGTGGGTGCCGATCAGGAGGATTCAGAGATGCTGGCGGCGGAGCTGCGTAAAATGCCGGCGGAGCGCGTGCTCTATTTAGGCGCGTTGCCGGAGCTTTCGGTGAGCTTCCTGCGCGAGCAGGGTTTCCGCACCGCCTGGAAAGACGACCCGCGCGAAGTGAAATATCTCTATGCCAATGGCTATGAGCGTGAAGCCGCCGCCCAATTATTCGAAAAGTGGCTGGAAACAAATGAGATGCCGGAAGCGATGTTTATCACCTCGTTTGCGCTGCTACAGGGTGTGCTGGATGTGACGCTACGCCGCGACGGCAAACTGCCATCCAATCTGGCGATAGCCACCTTTGGCGATCATGAACTGCTCGATTTCCTGCAGTGTCCGGTGCTGGCCGTCGCGCAGCGTCACCGTGACGTCGCCGAGCGGGTGCTGGAGATCGTGCTGGCAAGTCTTGACGAACCGCGTAAGCCGAAACCGGGGTTGAGCCGAATTCGACGTAATCTCTACCGCCGCGGCATATTAAGCCGGGTATAAATAAATGAAATTAAGGCAGCACAAGCTGCCTTTTTTCTTTTCAACATTTGGCCTTAATCAAAATAGTGCTTTTTTACTCCTCGGATAAATCCTTAATTTACGCAGATGCTCTGATTTATTATTTCTTTAAGTTTCTTTACTTCCAAATTCTCAGCGCCCATTAAGAAGTTACTGATGATGTTTTCTGTATTGAATTGTTACATCTCCTGAACACATTCGATTAATTAACAACCACTTTCGCTGAGGCGATGATCGCCTCAGTGAAACAGGGGCTAAGTTAGCGCCTGGTCATGCATCTGGCGCTGTTAAGTGGCGTCGTTATGCCTTAAAATGCCGCCCGCGTCGCAAACTGACACTTTATATTTTGCGTACAAAAACGGAATGGTCTGAAACCCCGGACCCTATATTCTCCTCTTTTTTCTTGCAAATATTCATGACGTTAATTTGCCTCGTAAGCTGAGCACTATTTCACCGACGCTGATATTCATTACGAATAAGGGATCTTTTGTTCTTGTTGGCCTTTGCGCTGGCTTGACAAGCTTTTCCTCCGCTCCGTAAACTCCCTCGGTGGGGATTTGTGGGATAAAGTGGTGGTAATGATCATGCGGGGGTAAACCGGACATGTTCCGTGGCGCGACGTTAGTCAATCTCGACAGCAAAGGGCGGTTATCCGTTCCGACCCGTTATCGGGATTCGCTGCAGGAGAGTGCCTCCGGTCAGATGGTCTGTACCATTGATATTCGCCATACATGCCTGCTGCTTTACCCTCTGCCCGAATGGGAAATTATCGAGCAAAAACTGTCGCGGCTATCGAGCATGAACCCGCTTGAGCGGCGCGTACAACGTTTATTGCTGGGGCATGCCAGCGAGTGCCAGATGGATAGCGCCGGTCGTATCTTAATTGCGCCTGTCTTACGGCAGCATGCCGGGCTAACCAAAGAAGTGATGCTGGTCGGACAGTTCAATAAATTTGAGCTGTGGGATGAAACGACGTGGTATCAACAGGTCAGGGAAGATATTGACGCTGAGCAATCTGGTTCCGAAGGGCTTTCGGAGCGGTTGCAGGATTTGTCTCTTTAATGATGATGGAAAATTTTAAACACACAACGGTGCTGCTGGATGAGGCCGTTAACGGCCTGAATATCCGTCCGGATGGCATTTACATTGATGGCACTTTTGGTCGCGGTGGTCACTCGCGCCTGATCCTCTCCCAACTGGGCGCGGAAGGCCGCTTGCTGGCAATCGATCGCGATCCGCAGGCAATTGAAGTTGCGAAGACCATTAATGATCCGCGCTTCTCCATCATTCATGGACCCTTTTCTGCGCTCGCTGAGTATGTCGGCGAGCGCGATCTTATTGGCAAGATCGACGGCATTCTTCTCGATCTTGGCGTCTCTTCACCGCAGCTTGACGATCCGGAACGCGGCTTCTCCTTTATGCGTGACGGCCCGTTGGATATGCGTATGGATCCGACGCGCGGCCAGTCTGCCGCCCAGTGGCTGCAAACCGCAGACGAGGCGGATATCGCCTGGGTGCTAAAAACCTTTGGCGAAGAGCGCTTTGCCAAACGCATCGCCCGCGCCATCGTCGAGCGTAACCGCCTCGATCCGATGACCCGCACCAAAGCGCTGGCGGAAGTGGTGGCAGCAGCGACGCCGATAAAAGATAAGTTTAAACATCCCGCGACCCGTACCTTCCAGGCGGTGCGCATCTGGGTGAACAGTGAACTGGAGGAGATAGAGCAGGCGCTAAAAAACTCGCTCGATGTGCTGGCCCCGGGAGGCCGGCTTTCTGTCATCAGCTTCCACTCGCTGGAAGACCGTATTGTGAAGCGCTTTATGCGCGAGCAAAGCCGTGGGCCGCAGGTTCCTGCCGGGCTGCCGATGACCGAAGCGCAACTCAGCAAGCTGGGTGGCCGTCAACTGCGAGCCTTAGGAAAAATGATGCCGGGCGAAGAAGAAGTGGCGGAAAACCCACGCGCCCGTAGTTCAGTTCTGCGTATCGCAGAGAGGACGAACGCATGATCGGCAGAGTGACAGAGACCCTCAGCAAAGTTAAGGGATCGTTAGGAAGCAGCGAGCGCCATGCCTTGCCTGGTGTGATCGGCGACGATCTTTTGCGGTTCGGGAAACTGCCACTCTGCCTGTTCATTTGCATCATCATGACGGCCATTACGGTCGTCACCACCGCGCACCACACCCGTTTGTTGACCGCACAGCGTGAACAACTGGTGATTGAGCGCGACGCGCTGGATATCGAATGGCGCAACCTGATTCTTGAAGAGAACGCTCTCGGCGATCATAGCCGGGTCGAACGGATTGCCACCGAGAAGCTGCAGATGCAGCACGTCGATCCTTCACAGGAAAATATTGTGGTGCAGAAATAGCGATGAAAAAGGAACAACCCAGCGCATGAAAGCCGCGGCGAAGATGGTTAAAGCGAAACGCCAGGAAGAGCAGGCCAACTTTATAAGTTGGCGTTTTGCGTTGCTTTGCGGCTGTATTTTACTGGCGCTCGGCTTCCTTATTGGCCGCGTCGCTTATCTGCAAATCATCAACCCCGATATGCTGGTGCGTCAGGGCGATATGCGCTCGCTGCGCGTGCAGGAAGTGGCGACCTCGCGCGGCATGATCACCGACCGCTCTGGCCGCCCGCTGGCGGTCAGCGTGCCGGTAAAAGCGATCTGGGCGGACCCGAAAGAGCTGCATGACGCAGGCGGCGTGACGCTGGATAACCGCTGGAAAGCGCTCTCCGATGCGCTCAACATGCCGCTCGATCAGCTCGCCTCGCGTATCAACGCCAACCCGAAGATGCGCTTCATCTATCTTGCCCGTCAGGTCAATCCGGATCTGGGGGACTACATCAAAAAACTCAAGCTTCCCGGCATTCATCTGCGCGAAGAGTCGCGCCGCTACTACCCGTCCGGGGAAGTGACCGCTCACCTGATCGGCTTTACCAACGTCGACAGCCAGGGGATCGAAGGGGTTGAGAAGAGCTTTGATAAGTGGCTTACCGGCCAGCCGGGCGAGCGTATCGTGCGTAAAGACCGCTATGGCCGGGTGATTGAGGATATCTCCTCGACCGACAGCCAGGCGGCGCATAATCTTGCGCTGAGCATTGATGAGCGCCTGCAGGCGCTGGTTTATCGTGAGCTGAATAACGCCGTGGCGTTTAACAAAGCCGAATCCGGCAGCGCCGTGCTGGTAGATGTCAATACCGGCGAAGTGCTGGCGATGGCGAATAGCCCCTCCTATAACCCGAACAACTTCTCCGGCACCTCCAAAGATTCGATGCGTAACCGCGCCATCACCGACGTCTTCGAACCCGGTTCAACGGTGAAGCCGATGGTGGTGATGACCGCCCTGCAGCGCGGCGTGGTCAACCCCAATACGGTGCTCAACACCGTGCCTTACCGAATCAACGGTCACGAAATCAAAGACGTGGCGCGCTATAGCGAATTGACCCTCACCGGGGTGCTGCAGAAGTCGAGTAACGTTGGCGTATCCAGGCTGGCGTTAGCGATGCCCTCCTCAGCGTTAGTAGATACTTACTCACGTTTTGGACTGGGAAAAACGACCAATTTGGGGATGGTCGGAGAACGCAGTGGCTTATTTCCTCAAAAACAACGGTGGTCTGACATAGAGAGGGCCACCTTCTCTTTCGGCTACGGGCTAATGGTAACGCCGTTACAGTTAGCGCGAGTCTACGCAACCATTGGCAGCTACGGCATCTATCGCCCGCTGTCGATTACCAAAGTCGACCCGCCCGTACCGGGTGAGCGCGTCTTCAACGAATCCATCGTCCGCACCGTGGTGCACATGATGGAGAGCGTGGCGTTGCCGGGCGGCGGCGGGGTAAAAGCGGCCATCAAGGGCTATCGTATCGCCATCAAAACCGGTACGGCGAAAAAAGTCGGGCCGGATGGGCGCTATATCAACAAATACATTGCATACACTGCGGGCGTCGCGCCTGCCAGCCGGCCGCGTTTTGCGCTGGTGGTGGTCATTAACGATCCGCAAGCGGGCAAATACTACGGTGGCGCGGTCTCTGCGCCGGTCTTCGGTGCCATCATGGGCGGCGTACTGCGCACCATGAACATCGAGCCGGATGCGCTGACCACGGGCGAAAAAAGTGAGTTTGTAATTAATCAAGGCGAGGGATCAGGTGGCAGATCGTAATTTGCGCGACCTTCTCGCTCCGTGGGTACCTATGCTACCTGCGCGAGCACTACGAGAGATGACACTCGACAGCCGTGTGGCTGCGTCGGGCGATCTCTTCGTGGCGGTGGTCGGTCATCAGGCGGACGGGCGTCGTTATATCCCGCAGGCGATTGCGCAAGGTGTTGCTGCCATTATTGCTGAAGCGAAAGACGAGGCAAATGACGGTGAAGTTCGTGAAATGCACGGTGTGCCGGTGGTTTACTTAAGCCAGCTGAACGAGCGCCTCTCTGCGCTGGCGGGCCGCTTCTACGGCGAGCCGTCAGACCAGCTGCGCCTGATCGGCGTCACCGGTACCAACGGTAAAACCACCACTACGCAGCTGTTAGCGCAGTGGAGCCAACTGCTGGGTGAAACCAGCGCGGTAATGGGCACGGTCGGCAACGGCCTGCTCGGCAAAGTGGTGCCGACGGAAAACACCACCGGTTCTGCGGTCGACGTCCAGCATGTGATTGCCGGTCTCGCGGAGCAGGGCGCTACCCTTGCTGCGATGGAGGTCTCCTCTCACGGTTTAGTTCAGCATCGCGTTGCGGCTCTCAAATTCGCCGCCTCGGTGTTCACCAATTTAAGTCGCGATCATCTCGATTATCACGGCGATATGACCCATTACGAAGCGGCCAAATGGCTGCTCTTCTCCTCGCACAACTATGGTCAGGCGATCATCAACGCTGATGACGAAGTGGGCCGCCGCTGGCTGGCAAACCTGCCTGATGCGGTTGCGGTGTCGATGGAAGGCCATATCAACCCGGACTGCCACGGGCGTTGGCTCAAAACCCTGAGCGTCGATTACCACGACAGCGGGGCGACAATTCGCTTCGACTCCAGTTGGGGCAAAGGCGAAATCGAAAGCCGCCTGATGGGCGCGTTTAACGTCAGTAATCTGCTGCTGGCAATGGCAACCCTGCTGGCGCTCGGCTATCCGCTCAGCGATCTGCTGAAAACCGCCTCCCGTCTGCAACCCGTTTGCGGCCGGATGGAAGTATTCAGCGCGCCGGGCAAACCGACGGTGGTGGTGGATTATGCCCACACGCCGGATGCGCTGGAAAAAGCGCTGCAGGCCGCGCGCCTGCACTGCACCGGGAAACTGTGGTGTGTCTTTGGCTGCGGTGGCGATCGCGACAAGGGCAAACGTCCGCTGATGGGCGCGATTGCCGAAGAGTTTGCCGATGTGCCGGTCGTCACTGATGACAACCCGCGCACCGAAGAGCCGCGCGCCATTATTAATGACATTCTCGCCGGCATGCTCGACGCAGGGCGCGCGCATGTCGTAGAGGGTCGTGCCGAAGCGGTGACCAACGCCATTATGCAGGCTAAAGAGAACGATGTGGTGCTGCTGGCAGGTAAAGGCCATGAAGATTATCAGATTGTCGGCACGCACCGTCTGGATTATTCCGACCGGGTCACCGCCGCGCGTCTGCTGGGGGGAGTAGCATGATTAGCGTAACGCTCAACCAGCTTGCCGGCACGCTGCACGGTGAACTTTTGGGTCAGGACGTCACAATTGACGCCGTGACCAGCGATACCCGCAAATTGACGCCGGGCTGCTTGTTTGTGGCGCTGAAAGGCGAACGTTTCGACGCCCACGATTTTGCCGACCAGGCTAAAGCGGGCGGTGCGGGCGCGCTGCTGGTGAGCCGCAAACTGAATACCGATCTGCCGCAGCTGGTGGTGAGTGATACCCGCCAGGCCTTCGGCGAACTGGCGGCGTGGGTGCGTCAGCAGGTGCCGACGCGCGTCGTCGCGCTGACCGGCTCCTCCGGCAAAACCTCGGTGAAAGAGATGACCGCTGCCATTCTTAGCGAGTGCGGCAACACCCTCTACACTGCGGGCAACCTCAACAATGACATCGGCGTGCCGATGACCCTGCTGCGTCTGACCAGAGAACATCAGTACGCGGTGATTGAGCTGGGCGCTAATCACCAGGGTGAGATCGCCTGGACCGTTAGCTTAACCCGCCCGGAAGCGGCGCTGGTTAACAACCTGGCCGCTGCGCATCTGGAAGGGTTCGGATCGCTGGCTGGCGTGGCGAAGGCGAAAGGTGAAATTTACACCGGCCTGCCGGCCAACGGCATCGCCATCCTCAATGCCGATAACAATGACTGGCTGAACTGGCAGAGCATTATTGGCGATCGCAAAGTGTGGCGCTTCTCGCCCAACGCGGCGAACAGCGATTTTACCGCCACCAATGTGCATATCACCTCGCACGGTACCGAGTTCACGCTGCAAACGCCGACCGGCAATGCCGACGTGATTTTACCCCTGCCGGGACGTCACAACATTGCTAACGCGCTGGCGGCGACCGCGCTGGCGATGGCGGTAGGCGCATCCCTCGATGCGGTGAAAAAGGGTCTGGCGAAGCTGAAAGCGGTGCCGGGCCGTCTCTTCCCGGTGCGCCTCGGCGAAAACCAGCTGCTGCTGGATGATACCTATAACGCCAACGTCGGGTCGATGACCGCCGCTGCGCACGTGCTGGCAGAGATGCCCGGCTACCGCGTAATGGTGGTGGGCGATATGGCGGAGTTGGGCGACGAAAGCGAAGCCTGCCATGTTCAGGTCGGCGAAGCGGCAAAATCCGTCGGTATCGACAAGGTGCTGAGCGTCGGCACATTAAGTCAAGCGCTCAGCGACGCCAGCGGCGTCGGCGAGCATTTCAACGATAAAGCTGCGGCTACGGCGCGTTTAAAAGCGCTGATTGCCGAGCACCCAATCATTACCATTTTAGTGAAAGGTTCACGTAGCTCCGCCATGGAAGAGGTGGTACGCGAATTACAGGAGAACGGGACATGTTAGTTTGGCTGGCCGAGCATTTGGTCAAATATTATTCCGGCTTTAACGTCTTTTCCTATCTGACGTTTCGCGCCATTGTCAGCCTGCTGACCGCGCTCTTCATCTCGTTGTGGATGGGGCCGCGCATGATTGCCCGCTTGCAGAAACTCTCTTTTGGCCAGGTTGTGCGTAACGACGGCCCGGAATCGCATTTCAGTAAACGCGGTACGCCGACGATGGGCGGAATTATGATCCTCACCGCGATCGTCGTTTCTGTGCTGCTGTGGGCTTACCCCTCCAACCCCTACGTCTGGTGCGTACTGGTGGTACTGGTGGGCTACGGCATCATCGGCTTTGTTGATGATTACCGAAAAGTGGTGCGCAAAGATACGAAGGGGCTAATCGCTCGCTGGAAGTACTTCTGGATGTCGGTGATTGCGCTGGGCGTGGCGTTTGCCCTCTATCTTGCCGGTAAAGATACTCCCGCCACCGAACTGGTGGTGCCGTTCTTTAAAGATGTGATGCCGCAGCTCGGCCTCTTCTATGTGCTGCTCGCTTACTTTGTGATTGTCGGTACCGGTAACGCCGTCAATCTGACGGATGGTCTCGACGGCCTGGCGATTATGCCGACCGTCTTTGTTGCTGGCGGCTTTGCGCTGGTGGCCTGGGCCACCGGTAACATGAACTTCGCCAACTACCTGCATATCCCTTATCTGCGCCACGCGGGTGAGCTGGTGATCGTCTGTACAGCGATTGTCGGTGCGGGGCTCGGTTTCCTGTGGTTTAACACCTATCCGGCTCAGGTCTTTATGGGCGATGTCGGCTCGCTGGCGCTCGGCGGCGCGCTCGGCATTATCGCTGTGCTGCTGCGCCAGGAGTTCCTGCTGGTGATCATGGGCGGCGTCTTTGTGGTGGAAACCCTGTCGGTGATTTTGCAGGTTGGTTCGTTCAAACTGCGCGGCCAGCGCATTTTCCGTATGGCACCGATTCACCACCACTATGAATTGAAGGGCTGGCCGGAGCCGCGCGTGATTGTGCGCTTCTGGATTATTTCGCTGATGCTGGTGCTGATTGGCCTGGCAACGCTGAAGGTACGTTAATCATGGCAGATTACCAGGGTAAAAAAGTCGTCATTATCGGTTTAGGCCTGACGGGCCTCTCCTGCGTGGACTTTTTCCTCGCGCGCGGCGTCACGCCGAGGGTGATGGATACCCGCACGTCGCCGCCGGGGCTGGATAAGCTGCCGGAAACGGTCGAGCGCCATCTTGGTAGTCTTAACGATGATTGGTTGCAGAGTGCCGATCTGATTGTCGCCAGCCCCGGTATGGCGCTGGCGCACCCATCGCTTAGTGCGGCAGCGGACGCGGGCGTCGAGATTGTCGGCGATATCGAACTCTTCTGCCGGGAAGCGCAGACACCGATCATCGCTATTACCGGTTCGAACGGCAAGAGCACCGTCACCAAACTGGTCGGTGAGATGGCGGAAGCGGCCGGTAAGAATGTGGGCGTCGGCGGCAATATCGGCCTGCCAGCGCTGATGCTGCTGGATGAGGCGCGTGAGCTCTATGTGCTTGAGCTCTCCAGCTTCCAGCTGGAAACCACCTCCAGCCTGCGTGCCGTGGCGGCAACCATTCTTAACGTCACGGAAGATCATATGGATCGCTATCCGTTTGGCCTGCAGCAGTACCGCGCCGCCAAACTGCGTATCTATGAAAACGCTAAAGTGTGCGTGGTCAATGCCGATGACGCTCTGACCATGCCGGTTCGCGGTGCCGATGAGCGCTGCGTCAGCTTTGGCGTCGACGTCGGTGACTATCACCTCAACCGCCAGCAGGGCGAAATCTGGCTGCGGGTAAAAGGTGAGAAGGTGCTGAACGTCAAAGAGATGAAACTGAGCGGCCAGCACAACTACACTAACGCGCTGGCGGCGCTGGCTCTGGCGGACGCGGCCGGTTTACCGCGCGCCAGCAGCCTGAAGGCGCTGACCACCTTTGGCGGGCTGGCGCACCGCTTCCAGCTGGCTTACGAGCATAACGGCGTGCGCTGGATCAACGACTCGAAAGCGACCAACGTCGGCAGCACCGAAGCGGCGCTTAATGGCTTGCAAGTCGAAGGTATGCTGCATCTGCTGCTGGGCGGCGATGGCAAATCGGCAGACTTCTCGCCGCTCAAGCGTTACCTCGGCGGCGAACGTATTCGCCTTTACTGTTTTGGGCGCGATGGCGCTGAACTGGCTGCGCTGCGCCCGGATGTGGCTGAGCAGACAGAGACAATGGATCAGGCGATGCGCGTAATTGCCGCGCGCGTGCAGCCGGGCGACATGGTGCTGTTGTCACCCGCCTGTGCCAGCCTCGATCAGTTTAAGAATTTCGAACAACGGGGCGACCAGTTCACCCGTCTGGCGCAGGAGTTAGGCTAATGCGTTTAACGCTTCCCCGCCCGAGAATGCCGCGTCTGCCAGGTTATGGGATCCTGGCATGGCTGTTTGCGGCATTGAAAGGCTGGGTCATGGGCTCGCGACAGAAAGATACTGACAGCCTGGTGATGTATGACCGCACGCTGCTGTGGTTGACGCTGGGCCTGGCGGCGATCGGCTTCATTATGGTGACCTCGGCATCAATGCCGGTCGGTCAGCGTTTGACGGACGATCCCTTCTTCTTCGCCAAACGCCACGGGCTCTATCTATTCCTGTCCTTCTGTATGGCAATGATCACGCTGCGCCTGCCGATGGAGTTCTGGCAGAAGTACAGCTCGGTGATGCTGATCGCCGCGATCATTATGCTGTTAGTGGTGCTGGTGGTGGGCAGCTCGATCAACGGTGCATCGCGCTGGATTGACCTTGGCATCATGCGCTTCCAGCCGGCGGAGTTCACCAAGCTGTCGCTCTTCTGCTACCTGGCGAACTACCTGGTGCGCAAAGTGGACGAGGTGCGTAACAACCTGCGCGGCTTCTTAAAACCGATGGGCGTGATCCTCGTGCTGGCGATCCTGCTGCTGGCGCAGCCTGACCTCGGTACAGTGGTGGTGCTGTTTATCACCACGCTGGCGATGCTGTTCCTCGCGGGTGCGAAGTTGTGGCAATTCATCGCCATTATCGGCATGGGGATCTCGGCGGTGATACTGCTGATCCTCGCTGAACCCTATCGTATTCGCCGCGTAACTTCCTTCTGGAACCCGTGGGAAGATCCGTTTGGCAGCGGGTATCAGTTAACCCAGTCGCTGATGGCGTTTGGCCGCGGCGAGCTGTGGGGGCAGGGACTCGGCAACTCGGTACAGAAACTTGAGTATCTACCGGAAGCACATACCGACTTTATCTTCTCCATCATCGGCGAAGAACTCGGTTATATCGGTGTGGTAGCCGCACTTTTAATGGTATTCTTCGTCGCTTTCCGCGCCATGTCCATTGGCAGAAAAGCGCTGGAGATTGACCACCGTTTCTCCGGTTTCCTTGCCTGCTCTATAGGTATCTGGTTCAGCTTCCAGGCGCTGGTTAACGTCGGTGCGGCAGCCGGTATGCTGCCGACCAAAGGCTTAACCCTGCCGCTGATCAGTTACGGCGGCTCGAGTTTATTGATTATGTCGACGGCGATTACGCTGTTGCTACGGATAGATTATGAAACGCGCCTGAAGAAAGCTCAGGCGTTTACACGAGGTGTGTGATGAGTGGTCAACCTAAGCGGTTAATGGTGATGGCAGGCGGAACCGGCGGGCATGTTTTCCCCGGTCTCGCCGTGGCGCACCATTTGATGGATCAGGGCTGGCAAGTACGCTGGCTCGGAACCGCCGATCGTATGGAGGCTGACCTGGTGCCAAAACATGGCATCGATATCGACTTCATCCGCATCTCCGGCCTGCGTGGCAAAGGGTTGAAAGCACTGCTGCTCGCGCCGGTGCGTATCTTTAATGCCTGGCGTCAGGCGCGCGACATTATGAAGCGCTTCAAGCCGGACGTGGTGCTGGGCATGGGCGGGTATGTCTCCGGCCCCGGTGGTCTTGCCGCCTGGTCGCTCGGGATTCCGGTTGTCCTGCATGAGCAGAACGGTATTGCCGGATTGACCAATAAGTGGCTGGCAAAGATCGCTACCAAAGTGATGCAGGCGTTTCCCGGCGCATTTCCGAAAGCAGAAGTAGTGGGGAACCCGGTGCGCGTCGATGTGCTGGCGCTGCCACTGCCGCAGATGCGTCTGCCGGGCCGCGAAGGGCCAATTCGCGTGCTGGTGGTTGGCGGCTCGCAGGGCGCGCGCGTGCTGAACCAGACTATGCCGCAGGTGGCGGCTAAACTGGGCGCGGCGGTCACCATCTGGCATCAGAGCGGGAAGGGCGCGCAGCAGGATGTGGAGCAGGCCTATGCCACTGCGGGTCAGGCGCAGCATAAAGTAACTGAATTTATTGACGATATGGCTAAAGCCTATGCGTGGGCGGATGTGGTTGTTTGCCGCTCCGGCGCGCTGACGGTAAGCGAGATCGCCGCTGCCGGTCTGCCGGCGCTGTTTGTGCCGTTTCAGCACAAAGACAGACAGCAGTACTGGAATGCCCTGCCGCTGGAGAAGGTGGGCGCGGCGAAGATCCTCGAGCAGCCGCAGTTTACCGTTGATGCCGTGGCAGCAACGCTTGCGGGCTGGGATCGTGAAGCATTAAGAGAGATGGCGGAACGCGCGCGCGCGGCAGCCATCCCCGACGCCACCGAGCGGGTGGCGCATGAAGTGAGCCTTGCGGCTCAGGGTTAAATCGTGGCGACGCCTGTTTGCGTCGCGCCAATTTTTTAGAAGTTGATGGCGTTTAGAAAATGAATACACAAGAACTTGCGAAACTGCGTTTAATCGTGCCCGAGATGCGTCGCGTCCGGCACATTCACTTCGTTGGCATCGGCGGTGCTGGCATGGGCGGTATTGCCGAAGTGCTGGCCAACGAAGGCTACCAGATTAGCGGTTCTGATTTAGCGCCAAACCCGGTGACGCAGCAGCTGACGTCCCTTGGTGCCACCATCTACTTCAATCATCGCCCGGAAAATGTGCTGGATGCGAGTGTTGTAGTGGTCTCCAGCGCGATCTCTGCCGATAACCCAGAGATCGTGGCCGCCCAGGAAGCGCGTATCCCGGTGATCCGCCGCGCGGAAATGCTGGCTGAATTAATGCGTTTTCGTCACGGTATCGCTATTGCCGGGACGCACGGAAAGACCACTACCACCGCCATGGTCTCCAGTATCTACGCGGAAGCGGGTCTGGACCCGACTTTTGTCAATGGCGGGCTGGTAAAAGCGGCCGGGGTGCATGCGCGCCTGGGCCATAGCCGTTACCTGATTGCGGAAGCGGATGAGAGCGACGCCTCCTTCCTGCACCTGCAACCGATGGTGGCCATTGTGACCAATATCGAAGCTGACCATATGGATACGTACCAGGGCGACTTCGAGAATTTGAAAGCAACCTTTATCAACTTCCTGCACAACCTGCCGTTTTATGGCCGTGCGGTGATGTGCGTAGACGACCCGGTGATCCGCGAGCTGCTGCCGCGCGTCGGGCGTCAAATTACCACCTATGGATTCAGCGACGACGCGGACGTGCGCGTGGAAGAGTACCGCCAGCAGGGGCCGCAAGGTCACTTTACGCTGGTGCGCCAGGATAAACCGGCGCTGCGCGTAACGCTTAACGCGCCGGGTCGCCACAACGCGCTCAATGCCGCAGCGGCGGTGGCCGTGGCGACGGAAGAGGGGATTGACGACGAAGCGATTTTGCGCGCGCTGGAGAGCTTCCAGGGCACCGGTCGCCGCTTTGATTTCCTCGGCGAGTTCCCGCTGGAGGCGGTGAATGGCAATAGTGGCAGCGCGATGCTGGTTGATGATTACGGCCATCATCCAACGGAAGTGGACGCAACGATCAAAGCTGCGCGCGCTGGCTGGCCGGATAAAAACCTGGTGATGATATTCCAGCCGCATCGTTATACACGTACGCGCGATCTCTATGACGACTTCGCCAACGTGCTGACGCAGGTGGATAAGCTGCTGATGCTGGAAGTTTACTCGGCGGGCGAAACGGCGATTCCAGGAGCAGACAGCCGCTCGCTGTGCCGCACTATCCGTGGTCGCGGCAAGATCGATCCGATCCTGGTTTCCGAACCGGATCAGGTGGCGACAATGCTGGCACCGGTGCTGACGGGCAACGATCTGATCCTGATTCAGGGCGCAGGCAATATCGGCAAGATTGCCCGTAGCCTGGCGCAGTGCAAACTGGTGCCGCAGAGCGAGGAGGTCCAGCATGGCTGAGAAAGTTGCCGTTCTGCTGGGGGGAACCTCCGCTGAGCGCGATGTGTCGCTTAACTCAGGCGCGGCGGTGCTTGCCGGGTTGCGTGAAGGTGGCGTTGACGCCCATGCAGTCGATCCGCGTGAGGTCGATGTGACTCGCCTGAAAGAGATGGGCTTTAGTAAAGCGTTTATCGCGCTGCATGGCCGTGGTGGCGAAGATGGCACGCTGCAAGGGCTGCTGGAGCTCACCGGCGTTCCGTATACCGGCAGCAGCGTGATGGCCTCTGCGATCTCAATGGATAAACTGCGCAGCAAATTGCTGTGGCAGGGTGCGGGTTTACCGGTGGCACCGTGGGTTGCTTTAACGCGTAGCGAGTTTGAATCTGGCCTGCAAACCACTGATATTGAACGCATTGAGGCGCTGGGCTTACCTCTGATTGTTAAGCCAAGCCGGGAAGGCTCCAGCGTTGGGATGTCAAAGGTCAATGAAAGTAGCGATCTGCAGGCGGCTTTAGCACTTGCTTTTCAACACGATGATGAAGTTCTGATCGAAAAATGGCTCAGTGGCCCGGAATTTACCGTCGCGTTGCTTGGAAATGAAATTTTACCGTCGATTCGCATTCAACCGGCGGGAATCTTCTATGATTATGAGGCGAAGTATCTCTCTGATGAGACGCAGTATTTCTGTCCATCAGGTCTGGAAGCAGAGCGGGAAGCGGCTTTACAGGCGCTGATCGCCAAAGCGTGGCAGGTTTTAGGCTGCCGCGGCTGGGGGCGAATCGATGCGATGCTCGACAGTGATGGTCAATTTTATCTGCTGGAAGCGAATACCTCGCCGGGTATGACTAGCCACAGCCTGGTGCCGATGGCGGCACGTCAGGCGGGGCTGAGCTTTACCCAGCTTGTTGTTCGTATTCTGGAACTGGCGGAGTGATATGTCTCAGGCTGCGCTGAACACGCGAAATCGCGAAGCGGAGGCGGTAACGACCTCCCGCCGCAACAATGGAACGCGCCTCGCCGGGATAGTGTTTCTGTTGACGGTACTGTGCACCGTGTTGGTGAGTGGCTGGATCGTGCTCGGCTGGATGGATGACGCGCAGCGGTTACCGCTGTCGAAGCTGGTGCTTACCGGCGATCGCCACTACACGCGCAATGATGATATTCGCCAGTCGATTCTGGCGCTTGGCGCACCCGGGACCTTTATGTCGCAGGACGTCAATATCATTCAGAGCCAGATTGAGCGCCTGTCGTGGATCAAACAGGCAAGCGTAAGAAAGCAGTGGCCGGACGAATTGAAGATTCATCTGGTTGAATATGTGCCCATTGCGCGGTGGAATGACCAGCATATGGTTGATGCGGACGGCAACGCCTTTAGCGTACCGGCGGAACGCACCAGCAAGCAGATATTGCCGATGCTGTATGGCCCGGAGGGCAGCGAAAGTGAAGTGCTGCAGGGTTATCGCGATATGGGACAGGTGCTGGCAAAGGATAAGTTCACGCTGAAAGAAGCAGCGATGACCGCGCGGCGCTCCTGGCAGGTCACGCTGAGCAATGATATTAAGCTCAACCTGGGCCGAGGCGATACGATGAAGCGCCTGGCGCGCTTTGTCGAACTCTACCCGGTGCTGCAGCAGCAGGCTCAGACGGATGGCAAAGAGATAAGCTACGTGGATTTGCGCTATGACTCAGGCGCGGCGGTGGGTTGGAAGCCTGCCCCGGTACAGGAACAACCGGATCAGCAGCAAAATCAGGCACAACAGAATCAGGCACAGGCAGAGCAACAATGATCAAGGCGACGGACAGAAAACTGGTAGTTGGACTGGAGATTGGCACCGCGAAGGTCGCCGCTTTAGTAGGGGAAGTTCTGCCCGACGGTATTGTGAATATCATTGGCGTAGGCAGTTGCCCATCCCGTGGGATGGACAAAGGCGGAGTGAACGATCTGGAGTCGGTGGTGAAGTGCGTACAGCGCGCCATCGATCAGGCCGAACTGATGGCGGATTGCCAGATCTCCTCGGTCTACCTTGCGCTCTCGGGGAAACACATTAGTTGCCAGAACGAAATTGGTATGGTGCCGATTTCAGAAGAAGAAGTGACGCTGGAAGATGTGGAAAACGTGGTGCATACCGCGAAATCAGTCCGCGTACGCGATGAACACCGCGTGCTGCACGTGATTCCGCAGGAGTACGCCATTGACTACCAGGAGGGGATTAAAAACCCGGTAGGCCTTTCTGGCGTGCGCATGCAGGCGAAAGTACACCTGATTACTTGCCATAACGATATGGCGAAAAACATCGTTAAAGCCGTTGAACGATGTGGTTTGAAAGTTGACCAACTTATCTTTGCCGGGCTGGCCTCCAGCTATTCGGTGTTGACGGAAGATGAACGCGAACTGGGCGTCTGCGTCGTTGACATCGGCGGTGGTACAATGGACATGGCCGTTTATACCGGCGGCGCGCTGCGCCACACCAAAGTGATCCCTTACGCGGGGAACGTAGTGACCAGCGATATCGCTTACGCCTTCGGCACACCGCCGAGCGACGCAGAAGCGATTAAAGTTCGCCACGGCTGTGCGCTGGGATCGCTGGTCGGTAAAGATGAGAGCGTGGAAGTGCCAAGCGTGGGCGGTCGACCGCCGCGCAGCCTGCAGCGCCAGACGCTGGCAGATGTGATTGAGCCGCGCTATACCGAGCTGCTCAACCTGGTCAACGACGAGATATTGCAGTTGCAGGAGCAGCTTCGCCAGCAGGGCGTGAAACATCATCTTGCTGCGGGGATTGTATTAACCGGCGGCGCGGCGCAGATTGAAGGTCTGGCGGCCTGCGCGCAACGTGTGTTCCATACGCAGGTGCGTATCGGTGCACCGCTCAATATTACTGGCTTAACTGATTACGCCCAGGAGCCGTATTACTCTACGGCGGTTGGGCTGCTGCACTACGGGAAAGAGACCCATTTAAGTGGTGAAGCGGAAGTGGAAAAGCGGACGTCAGTCGGTTCGTGGTTCAAACGAATCAACAGCTGGCTGCGAAAAGAGTTTTAATTTTTTTCAGAGACCGTAGAAAATTAGCGGTTTCAGGCGACAGGCACATACGCCAATCCTGATAAGCGGCCCACGGGCTGTCCGGTGGATGAGGCGTAAAGACGGAGAGAGATTATGTTTGAACCAATGGAATTAACCAACGACGCGGTGATTAAAGTCATCGGCGTCGGTGGCGGCGGCGGTAATGCCGTA
This sequence comes from Kosakonia sp. SMBL-WEM22, assembly GCF_014490785.1. Lineage (NCBI taxonomy): Bacteria > Pseudomonadati > Pseudomonadota > Gammaproteobacteria > Enterobacterales > Enterobacteriaceae > Kosakonia > Kosakonia sp. SMBL-WEM22. The sequence goes on from NZ_CP051488.1 coordinate 885,714, forward strand.
GAGCATATGGTGCGTGAGCGCATCGAAGGGGTTGAGTTCTTCGCGGTGAATACCGACGCTCAAGCGTTGCGTAAGACGGCGGTAGGGCAGACCATCCAGATTGGTGGCGGTATCACTAAAGGTCTGGGCGCAGGGGCTAACCCTGAAGTGGGTCGCAATGCGGCTGAAGAGGATCGTGAAGCGCTGCGCGCTGCGCTGGAAGGCGCTGACATGGTCTTTATCGCAGCGGGCATGGGTGGCGGTACCGGTACCGGTGCGGCGCCTGTGGTAGCTGAAGTCGCGAAAGACTTAGGCATTCTGACCGTTGCGGTGGTGACTAAGCCGTTCAACTTTGAAGGCAAGAAGCGCATGGCCTTTGCAGAGCAGGGTATAACCGAGCTCTCAAAACATGTCGATTCCCTGATCACTATCCCGAACGACAAGCTGTTGAAAGTGCTGGGTCGCGGCATCTCTCTGCTTGACGCATTCGGCGCGGCAAATGACGTGCTGAAAGGCGCGGTACAGGGTATCGCCGAGCTGATTACCCGTCCGGGTCTGATGAACGTTGACTTCGCCGACGTGCGCACCGTGATGTCCGAAATGGGCTACGCGATGATGGGCTCCGGTGTGGCAAGCGGTGAAGATCGTGCGGAAGAAGCGGCAGAAATGGCGATCTCCAGCCCGCTGCTGGAAGATATCGACCTCTCTGGCGCGCGCGGTGTGCTGGTTAACATCACCGCGGGCTTCGACCTGCGTCTGGATGAGTTCGAGACCGTCGGTAACACCATTCGTGCGTTCGCTTCTGATAACGCGACGGTGGTTATCGGTACTTCTCTTGACCCGGATATGAACGACGAACTGCGTGTAACCGTTGTTGCTACCGGTATCGGTATGGACAAACGTCCTGAGATTACTCTGGTCACTAACAAGCAGGCACAGCAGCCGGTGATGGATCGCTACCAGCAGCACGGCATGCAGCCTATGCAGCAGGAGCAGAAGCCGGCGAAAGTGGTTAACGACAATACGCCGCAGACCACTAAAGAGCCCGATTATCTGGATATTCCGGCGTTTCTGCGTAAGCAAGCCGACTAAGAATTTACTGGAAGTTGGGCATGTTCGCTCTTTGTGCTAAACTGGCCCACCCATTGTGTTATACAATTTGGTTGGATTGGTAATAAGGCGAGATTATACGATGATCAAACAAAGGACTCTTAAACGTATCGTTCAGGCGACTGGTGTCGGTTTACATACCGGCAAGAAAGTCACACTGACGTTGCGCCCTGCGCCGGCAAATACCGGGGTCATCTATCGTCGCACCGACTTAAATCCACCGGTAGACTTTCCGGCTGATGCTAAATCTGTGCGTGATACTATGCTCTGTACTTGTCTGGTTAACGAGCATGACGTGCGGATTTCCACCGTTGAGCACTTAAATGCGGCTCTGGCGGGGCTGGGTATCGACAACATTATTGTCGAAGTCGATGCACCGGAAATTCCAATTATGGATGGCAGTGCAGCACCTTTCGTCTACCTGTTGCTTGACGCAGGGGTAGAGGAGCTGAACAGCGCCAAGAAATTCGTTCGCATCAAAGAGACGGTGCGCGTTGAAGATGGCGATAAGTGGGCCGAGTTCAAACCGCATAACGGTTTTACGCTCGATTTCACCATCGACTTCAACCACCCGGCGATTGATGCCAGCACGCAACGCTACGCGATGAACTTCTCTGCGGACGCATTTATGCGCCAGATTAGCCGCGCGCGTACTTTCGGTTTCATGCGTGATATCGAATACCTTCAGTCCCGCGGCCTGTGCCTGGGCGGAAGCTTCGATTGTGCCATCGTAGTTGACGATTATCGCGTACTGAACGAAGACGGCCTGCGTTTTGAAGATGAATTCGTGCGCCACAAAATGCTCGATGCAATCGGCGACCTCTTTATGTGTGGTCACAACATTATCGGTGCGTTTACCGCTTATAAGTCCGGTCATGCGCTGAACAACAAACTTCTGCAGGCTGTTCTGGCAAAACAGGAAGCCTGGGAATACGTGACCTTCGAAGACGAAGCTGAACTGCCGCTGGCATTCAAAGCACCTTCAATGGTTCTGGCGTAACGCCATAACCTAAAAATCGACTGGTTAACCTGGCACTCTCTCCGGTCAGGGGAACCAGTCGTTTTTCTTTTTGCGCGCCGCAAAACCCTCTCTTTACGACTAATCTTTCCGGAAATCTTTTCAACGCTGCGATCCTGCGTTTGATTGCTGCTTTCCTCGCCAGTTTTCGCACGCGTCAGGCCTGTTTCCTGCTGTGTGGCGGCGGCATTAGTGATAAGATTTGGGCGCAATCGACTTTCATAGACGCAATATCATGGACGCGTCTTTTTTGGTGGAGCAAGTGAGCGGAATACTGACGCGTTGGCGACAATTTGGCAGACGCTATTTCTGGCCGCATCTCTTATTAGGGATGGTCGCGGCAAGTTTTGGCTTGCCCGCGCTTGCGAGTAATACCGAAACCCACGCCACGCGCGAAACGACGCGCAATCACGCTTCGGCGACCACGGCGAATTTCACCAGCCTCGCGCTGCTCGAAGCGAAACGCCGCCCGAACTTCACTGTCGATTATTGGCATCAGCACGCCATCCGCACCGTTATTCGTCATCTTTCGTTCGCCATGGCACCGCAGACGCTGGCCGCCGCAACGGAAGAGCCTTTGCCAATTCAGGCACACCATCTTGCTCTGCTCGATACGTTAAGCGCCCTGCTTAACGTCGAAAGCAAGCCGCCGGCAATTGTACGCCTTGCGGCTCGCCTCTCTTTTACACCTTACACAACCTTCAGTGTCCCGAACTGGATTAGCCAGGCACAGGGTATTCGCGCCGGGCCATACTCCCTCAGCTAAAAAACTATTCATCCATTTTTTTCGCTTCGCTGAGCGGAGTATCAGAGATTTTTATCATGCTAAATTTGTTAACAAAAGTATTCGGTAGCCGCAACGATCGTACGCTGCGTCGCATGCGTAAAACCGTCAACCAGATCAACGCCATGGAACCGGCTCTTGAGAAGCTCAGCGATGATGAGCTGAAAGGCAAAACGGTAGAGTTCCGCGCGCGTCTTGAGAAGGGCGAAAGCGTCGATTCCCTGCTGCCGGAAGCCTTCGCGGTGGTACGTGAAGCAAGTAAACGCGTCTTTGGTATGCGCCACTTTGATGTGCAGCTGCTCGGCGGCATGGTGCTGAACGATCGCTGCATCGCCGAGATGCGCACCGGTGAAGGTAAAACCCTGACTGCAACCCTGCCTGCTTATCTGAACGCGCTGAGCGGCAAAGGCGTGCATGTGGTTACCGTCAACGACTATCTGGCCCAGCGTGACGCCGAAAACAACCGTCCGCTGTTCGAATTCCTCGGTCTGACCGTCGGCATCAACCTGCCAGGCATGCCGTCTGTTGCCAAACGCGAAGCTTACGCCGCGGATATTACCTACGGTACTAACAACGAATATGGTTTCGACTACCTGCGCGACAACATGGCATTTAGCCCGGAAGAGCGCGTCCAGCGTAAGTTGCACTACGCGCTGGTGGATGAAGTGGACTCCATCTTGATCGATGAAGCGCGTACGCCGCTTATCATCTCCGGTCCGGCGGAAGATAGCTCCGACCTCTACAAAAAAGTGAACAAAATCATTCCTCACCTGGTGCGTCAGGAGAAGGAAGACTCTGACACCTTCCAGGGCGAAGGCCACTTCTCCGTCGACGAGAAAGCGCGTCAGGTTACCCTGACCGAGCGCGGTCTGGTGCTGATTGAAGAGCTGCTGGTGAAAGAGGGCATCATGGAGGAGGGCGAGTCGCTTTACTCCCCAACCAACATCATGCTGATGCACCACGTTACCGCCGCGCTGCGCGCTCATGTGCTCTTCACCCGTGATGTTGATTACATCGTCAAAGAGGGCGAAGTGATCATCGTCGATGAGCACACCGGCCGTACCATGCAGGGCCGCCGCTGGTCCGATGGCCTGCACCAGGCCGTTGAAGCTAAAGAAGGCGTTGAGATCCAGAACGAAAACCAGACCCTGGCGTCCATTACCTTCCAGAACTACTTCCGTCTGTATGAAAAGCTGGCCGGTATGACCGGTACTGCAGATACCGAAGCGTTCGAATTTAGCTCCATCTACAAGCTCGATACCGTAGTTGTGCCGACTAACCGCCCGATGATCCGTAAAGATATGGCGGATCTGGTCTATATGACCGAAGCGGAAAAAATTCAGGCGATTATCGAAGATATCAAAGAGCGTACTGCCAACGGTCAGCCAGTGCTGGTTGGTACCATCTCGATTGAAAAATCAGAAGTGGTGTCGAATGAGTTAACCAAAGCGGGCATCAAGCATAACGTTCTGAACGCCAAGTTCCACGCCAAAGAGGCGGATATTGTAGCGCAGGCCGGTTATCCAGGCGCGGTCACTATCGCCACCAACATGGCGGGCCGTGGTACCGATATCGTGCTTGGCGGCAGCTGGCAGTCTGAGCTTGCCGAGCTTGAAGATCCGACCCCTGAACAGGTTGCAGAGCTGAAAGCCGAGTGGCAGAAACGTCATGACGCGGTGCTGGCATCGGGCGGTCTGCACATTATTGGTACCGAGCGCCATGAATCGCGCCGTATCGATAACCAGCTGCGCGGTCGTTCCGGTCGTCAGGGTGATGCGGGTTCTTCCCGTTTCTACCTCTCGATGGAAGATGCGCTGATGCGTATTTTCGCCTCCGATCGCGTCTCCGGCATGATGCGTAAGCTTGGTATGAAACCGGGTGAAGCGATTGAGCACCCGTGGGTGACAAAAGCGATTGCCAACGCGCAGCGTAAAGTTGAAAGCCGCAACTTCGATATCCGTAAGCAGCTGCTGGAATATGATGATGTAGCGAACGATCAGCGTCGCGCAATCTACACTCAGCGTAACGAACTGCTGGACGTGACAGACGTAAGCGAAACCATCAACAGCATTCGTGAAGATGTCTTCAAAGCGACCATCGACGGGCACATCCCGCCGCAGTCTCTGGAAGAGATGTGGGATGTCCCTGGCCTGCAAGAGCGTCTGAAAAACGATTTCGATCTCGATCTGCCGATTGCGGAGTGGCTGGATAAAGAGCCGAACCTGCATGAAGAGACGCTGCGTGAGCGTATTCTGCAGAGCGCGGTAGAGACCTACCAGCGTAAAGAGGAAGTGGTTGGCGCGGAGATGATGCGTCACTTCGAGAAGGGCGTCATGCTGCAAACTCTTGACTCCCTGTGGAAAGAGCACCTGGCAGCGATGGATTATCTGCGTCAGGGGATCCATCTGCGCGGCTACGCGCAAAAAGATCCGAAGCAGGAGTACAAGCGTGAATCCTTCGCTATGTTCGCCGCGATGCTGGAGTCGCTGAAGTATGAAGTGATCAGCACCCTGAGCAAGGTTCAGGTGCGGATGCCGGAAGAGGTGGAAGCGATGGAGCAGCAGCGCCGCGAAGAGGCCGAGCGTCTGGCACAGATGCAGCAGCTGAGCCATCAGGACGATGAAGCCGCCGCTGCGGCTGCACTTGCCGATCAAACAGGTGAGCGTAAAGTCGGCCGGAACGATCCATGCCCGTGCGGTTCCGGTAAGAAATATAAGCAGTGCCACGGTCGTCTCGCATAACGGCTAATCAATAAATGAAAAGGCGCAGAGATCTGCGCCTTTTTTATGGAGTCAGCAGGATGAAAATACTCAATATCGCCGTCGGAATTATTCGTAACCCGCAGGGCGAAATTTTTATTACCCGGCGTGCGGCCGATGCGCACATGGCAAACATGCGCGAATTCCCCGGCGGCAAAATCGAAGCGGGCGAGACGCCGGAGCAGGCGATGATCCGTGAATTACAGGAAGAGGTGGGCATCACCACGCAGAGCGCCACGCTGTTCGATAAGCTGGAGTATCAGTTTCCCGATCGCCATATCACGCTCTGGTTCTGGCTGGTGGACAAATGGCTGGGCGAACCGTGGGGTAAAGAGGGGCAGCCGGGCGAGTGGATTGCGCAGAGCGCGCTGAAACCAGAAGATTTTCCGCCGGCTAACGAACCTGTCATTACAAAATTGATTCAGGAAAGCCAGGCCCACTGACGTTACGCCAGCGGGCAGCAAGCATCACTGTTGCTCTTCGCTCCACTCATCACTGTCGGAGAGATCACCTGAGCTGGGAATACGTTTCTCTTCCGCAGCCCATTCGCCGAGGTCAATCAGCTGGCAGCGTTTGCAGCAAAAAGGGCGGAATGGGCTCTCTTCGCCCCATACCACTGGTTTGCCGCAGGTCGGGCAATTCACAATTGTCTTATCAGTCATCAGGGTTCCTTAACAGCAGGCTAATTCAAAATCGAGCCGCTCCGGCACCGTGCCGTGTTCGCTGTCGAGGGGCATAAAACGAATGGCAAAGCGGCTTTTATGGCCGGAGATTTGCGGGTAAAGCCGCGCATCAAGCGGCAGTTGCAGACGCAGCAGATCGGCATCATCACCGTTATCCTGGTAGAAACCGTTCAGGCTGGTCTGGCGGCGATAGGGGGCGGCATTGCGGATCAGGTCGAGGATTAATGTCAGTGTGGCGCGCAGCGGCTCAAGGCTCTCCAGCCAGTAATGTACCTGTGTATCACGCTGCTCCTGCGGTAAGTGTAACCACATATGCAGCGTCGGCAGATCGAAGCTGCAGCAGCCGCCGGGAATGCTTAAACGCTGGCGTACCAGCGCAACCAGCCGATCTTCACGTAACTGCTGACCAATTCGCGGCGCATTCATCAATACAGCGCCACTGGATTTCAGCTGCTGGCGAATCTCTTCAATACGATTGGGATCCACGCCTGGTACTTCGCTCCAGGCTTGCAGTTTACGCTGCTGACGCTCCAGCTCTTTCAACAATTCAGTTCGGGTATCACCGCGCTCGAATACATCCAACAGATCGCCCACATTACGGAAGAAGTGCAGCGCGCCGGCATGGTCGCTGACGGGCAAGTGGACCGTGAGTTGTTGCAGTAAGAACTCGACACGCAGCCAGGTGCGCATCTTTTCATTAAGTGGATGCTCAAAAAGGATGTGGGTATGCATTACGGTTTTTCCTGTGATACGGCCTGCGCGGCGAGAGCGAGATAGCGCGCGTGCAGGCGGGCAACATCCGATGCGATTGCATCTGGTGCGCCATTATTGTCAATGACATCATCCGCGACGGCAAGCCGCGCATCGCGCGTAGCTTGCGCGGCGAGGATCTGTTCGGCATGTTCGCGGGTCACGCCGTCACGGCGCATGGTGCGTAAAATTTGCGTCTCAACCGGAACGTCAATGACTAATACCCGATCGGCTTTGTGGTAAAGCTGGTTCTCCACCAGCAGCGGAACCACCCATAGCACATAAGGTGATGTTGCCCTCGTCATCTGGCGCTCGGTCTCTTGCTGTATCAGCGGATGCAGCAAACTGTTAAGCCAGCGTTTATCATTTTCAGACGCAAAAATATATTCGCGGAGTAAGCGACGGTTGAGTGAACCGTCTGCGAGGATCATTTCATCGCCAAACTGCGCAGCGATAGCGCGTAGCGCAGGCGTGCCCGGTTCGACGACCTGGCGGGCAATCACGTCTGCATCGATAACGTTAACGCCCTGTTTGGCGAACGCATCCGCGACGGTACTTTTACCGCTGCCGATACCGCCCGTTAACGCGACCTTATACTTCATAATGCTCAATCCTGTAAGGGGCTGCCAGACTCATTATCTGCTGTTATTTTCGCCATTCATCATAACGAAACCGCAGCAGACATAGCGTGAAAAAAAGCAAAGCCACTCTTTTTTTATTTATAGGAATCAGTAAGTTGAAAATCAATGAGACAATAAAGAAATCAATTAACTGAAACTGGCATACTCACCAGGTAAATTTATTGGATTGTAGCGTAAAAAAAGAGATTTTCGCAGTCTTGCGCGGCCCTTATTAGTGCGTATGATAGCGTCACTGGAGTTGTGAGTTTGTCTTAGCGCCATTAACCCCAGGAATCCCTACATGCGTATCGAAGAAGATTTGAAGTTAGGTTTCAAAGACGTTCTTATCCGCCCTAAACGTTCCACTCTCAAAAGCCGTTCCGACGTTGAACTGGAGCGCGAATTCACTTTCAAGCACTCAGGAATGCGCTGGTCTGGCGTACCGGTTATCGCTGCCAATATGGATACCGTAGGGACTTTCTCTATGGCGAAAGCGCTGGCCTCGTTCGATATCCTGACTGCCGTACACAAGCACTACTCGGTTGAAGAGTGGCGAGGTTTTGTGCAGGCGCAGGCCGACTCCGTGCTGCGCCATGTAATGGTATCAACCGGCACATCCGATGCTGATTTCGAAAAAACCAAACAGATCCTCGCACTGCACCCGTCCCTTAATTTTGTCTGCATCGACGTTGCTAATGGCTACTCCGAACACTTCGTGCAGTTTTTGGCGAAGGCGCGTGAAGCCTGGCCGGACAAAACCATCTGTGCGGGCAACGTAGTGACTGGCGAAATGTGCGAAGAGCTGATCCTCTCCGGCGCAGATATCGTCAAAGTGGGCATTGGCCCTGGCTCTGTCTGCACGACGCGCGTAAAAACCGGCGTCGGTTATCCGCAGCTCTCTGCGGTTATTGAGTGTGCCGATGCGGCGCACGGCCTCGGCGGCCAGATCGTTAGCGACGGCGGTTGCACCGTGCCGGGCGACGTTGCTAAAGCGTTTGGCGGCGGCGCAGACTTCGTGATGCTTGGCGGTATGCTGGCAGGTCATGAAGAGAGCGGCGGCACGCTGATGGAAGAGAACGGCGAGAAGTTCATGCTTTTCTACGGCATGAGTTCTGAGTCCGCAATGAATCGTCACGTTGGTGGCGTGGCAGGCTACCGTGCCGCTGAAGGCAAAACCGTCAAGCTTCCGCTGCGTGGCCCAGTTGAGAACACCGCGCGCGATATCCTCGGGGGTTTACGCTCCGCCTGCACTTATGTGGGTGCCTCTCGTCTGAAAGAGCTGACCAAACGCACCACCTTTATTCGCGTTCAGGAACAGGAAAACCGCGTTTTCAATAGCCTCTGATCCGCTGGCGGTAAATGCGGCTTGACGTGTTGTACCGCCATCAGCCTGTGCCGCCCATCGCATCACCAAGATGAAAGATGGGTAGGTACATCGCCACCACCAGCACACCAATAATAACCCCTGTTGCTATCAGCATCAGCGGTTCCAGCACTGCCGCCAGCCCGTCGGCCTGGCGCTGCGTCTGTTCACTGTAGTACTGCGCCAGATTATCCAGCATGCTGTCGAGCGCGCCGGAGAGTTCCCCGGTTCGCACCAGCTGTATGCAGAGCGGCGGAAACTCGCCGCTCGCTTTTAACGCGGCAAATATTGGCGCACCCTCAGTAATCTCCCGCTGCGCCCGCACTAACAGATCTCGCCAGTAGGGGCAGACCACCGTCTCGGTCACGCTCTCCAGCCCCTGTAAAAAAGCGATACCGGCACGCTGGGTCAGCGACAGGACGGTAAAGATCTGGCTCAGGCGCTGCCCGCGCACCAGCGGCCCGATAACCGGGCTGGCAAGGAGCAACCGCTGACACGCATGGAGCCAGTTGTCGTTATTACGTAGCCGTAACAGCGCTGCGCCTGCCAGCACGCTAACCAGCATTAAAGGCAGCGCGCACTGTTTGATTATCCCGGCCCCCGCAATTACCCCGCGCGTTAATGCTGGCAGCGGCGTATTGAAAGTCTGGTAGATGGCGGCGAACTCCGGCAGCACCAGGTAGATCATCGCCAGCACCACCGCCGCAGTCAGGGACAGAATAATCAGTGGGTAGCGCAGCGCTTTTTTCACCTTTAGCTTCAGTTCATGCTGCGCTTTTTGTTGTGCAGCCAGCCTGAAGCAGCACTCGTCCAGCTTGCCGGTGAGTTCACCGGTGCGGATCATCGCCTGCCAGAGCGGCGGAAAGACCTCCGGCCACTGACGCAGCGCCGCAGAGAAGGTTTCTCCTTCTTCGAGTGCCGCTGACAGGCTGTGCAGCAGTGCCTGCCACTGCCTGGCTGGATGCTGCTCCGCCATCAGCTGCAACCCTTCCGGCAGCGTCAGCCCGGCCTGAAGCAAGGTGGCAAGCTGGTTTAGCAGCGGCGTACTCTGCTCAGGGCTCCAGAGGCGAGCGCGCACCGGCCGACGTTTCAGCGACAGCGGATGGCATTGTTGCTGTAGCAGGCACAATACCGCCGCTGCGCGGCTTTCACTCCAGAGCAGCCCCGCTTGCAGTTCACCGTTATCATTCAGCCCCGACCATTGCCAGAGTTGCTTACTCGCCATGCGGGTAACCCAATATCCGTACCAGCTCCTCGAAGGTGGTCAGCCCCTCTTCAACCGCCTGGCAGCCATGGTGAAACAGCGTTGTCATACCCTCTTCACGCGCGCACTGCTCAATCTCGTTCACGCTCATGCCGCTGGCAATCGCCTGGCGTATTGGCGGCGTGATGTTGAGGATCTCAAACAACGCTACCCGACCATAAAAACCGTGATAACAGGCTTCGCACCCCTGCGCGCGCCAGCGTGGCAGCGGGCGTGGCCAGACGTTATTCGGCAGAGGAATACTCTCCGTCGCCAGTTTTCGGCAGTGGGGACAGAGTTTACGCACCAGCCTTTGGGCAACCACCAATGAGAGTGCTGAAGAGATCATCCAGCGCGCCACGCCCATCTGCTCAATCCGCACCAGCGTTTCGCTGGTGGAGTTGGTATGCAGCGTCGACAGCACTAAATGGCCCGTCTGCGCGGCCTTAATGGCAATCTCGGCAGTTTCGCCATCGCGGATCTCACCCACCATAATGACGTCGGGATCCTGGCGCAGCAGGGCGCGCAGCACGCTCTGAAAGGTAAGCCCGGCGCGCGGGGCAATCTGCGTTTGATTCAGACCGGCAAGCGGGATCTCTACCGGATCCTCCACGCTGCAGATATTAACCTCTGGTTTATTGCGCGCCTGCAACGCGCTATAGAGCGTGACGGTTTTTCCGCTGCCCGTAGGACCGGTCACCAGCAGTAAACCCTGCGGCTGCGCCAGTGCGGCGTTGAACTGCACAAGCTGCGCCTCGGTCATGCCGAGCGCGGGCAGCGCCAGCGCCTGGTTTACCTGGTGCAGCAGCCGTAGTACCACTTTTTCGCCGTGGCGGCAGGGCAGTGTGGCAATACGAAATGACACCGGCTGATCGGTAAGGGTAACGGTAAACTGCCCATCCTGCGGCAACCGCCGCTCGGCGATATCCAGATTGCCCATCACTTTTAACCGCGCGGTCAGGGTATCGGAGAGTGTACAGGGCAGGGGCGACAGAGGATGCAGTACGCCATCCACCCGCAGGCGAATCACGTAGTGCATCTCGCCCGGCTCGAAATGGATATCCGATGCGCGGAGCATCAGCGCTTGCTGCAGCGTATGGTTGATAATCTCTACCGCCGAAACGCTCTCTTCGCTGAGAGAGCCATGCGTGGCGGGTAGCGCCTGCGCGGTGAGTTGTTGATGCTTTTCCATTTCATCCTGCGTCCAGCAGCGAATATCAACGCGCTGTTGGGCAACGAAGCTGAGTGATTCCATTAGTTCCATGCTTGGGCTGCCGACCACAGCAATGACCAGCGCTTCATTATCTTTGCTCAACAATGCTGCGTTGTGGCGTCGGCACAGCGCCTCCAGTTTGTTCTCTTTCATCAGATCTCCTTATCGACCGGTACGGAAAACGTCTTCGCACGCCTGCTGCAGCGAGCTATCTGCCTCGGTATTACAGCTGCGCATCCAGCCCTGAATGCCATTGGCACTGCTCCACTGTGGCGTCATCACTACGCTTAAACCGTTAAGACTCTCCTGCCCGGAGAGCGAAACCACGCCTTTGGCAACGCTGAGCGCGGCGACATAACGCGTCGTCGTCGGCGCAGGAATGCCATTGCTGCTGGCATCGCAGTTATCGATGCCACCGCGCTCCAGTGCGCAGAGCTCAACGGCGGTACGATAGGGGATAAACGTTTGCAGCATGTCGGTGAGCGCGGCTTTGCGCAGGTAGTTCTGGTAGGCGGGAATGCCAATGGCGCTCAGAATGGCAACGATGCCAATCACCACCATTAGCTCAATGAGGGTAAATCCTTGTTGTCTGTTCATAGATGGCTCCTTATGCAGAGCCGTTACTGTGCCAGGCAGATATACGCGGGGCGAGCGGCAAAAGAGCAGCCCGGAAAGCGGATTCCGGCTTTTTTATTTCATTTGCACAACGGAACAGTTTTGCTGCGAGATAAGCCGCAAAAAACGGGCCATCGGCCCGCAAGATTGGCAGAAAATTAGCTAAAGCGCATCGAGAGATCGAGGGCGTGAACGTGCTTTGTCAGCGCGCCAACAGAGATGTAATCGACGCCGGTTTGCGCAAATTCGCGCAGCGTTTGCTCGGTAACATTGCCGGAGACTTCCAGTTTTGCCTGGCCATTGGCCCGTTTTACCGCTTCGCGCATCTGTTCGGGTACAAAGTTATCCAGCATGATGATATCCGCCCCTGCCTTCAGCGCATCGTCGAACTCTTCCAGCGTTTCGACTTCAACCTCGACCGGCACATCGGGATGCAGCCAGAAAGCCTTCTCCACCGCCTGACGCACCGAACCTGCGGCGATAATGTGGTTCTCTTTGATCAGAAATGCATCGGAAAGCCCGAGACGGTGGTTCGCGCCGCCGCCGCAGAGCACCGCATATTTCAGCGCCGTGCGCAGGCCGGGCAGAGTTTTGCGCGTATCAAGCAGTTGTGTTTTGGTGCCCTCAAGCAGAGCGACATAGCTGCGCACCGCGCTGGCGACGCCGGAGAGGGTCTGGACAAAATTGAGTGCCGTACGTTCACCGGTGAGCAGCACGCGTGAAGGGCCATCCAGCTCAAACAGCGGCTGATCGGCGTGCACCGTGTCGCCATCCGCCACGTGCCAGGTGAGCGTTACGTCGTCGCCCGCCAGCTGTATAAACACCTCTTCAACCCAGCGTTTACCGCAGAACACCCCCTCTTCACGGGTGATCACTACCGCATGGGAGCGATTCTCTGGCGGTAATAATTGCGCGGTAATGTCGTTGTTCGCATCGACTTCTCCACCCAGATCTTCACGCAATGCCAGTGCGACGGCAGCAGGAATATCCAGTTCGATGCGTTTGAGCAACACGTCACGGCGAAGATCGGGGTTATAGCGGCGAGGCGGCATGATAGGCTCCAAAAAGTGTAACGAATCACAAAGTTAGCGTTTGGTTGTGCAGCTCCGGCATTACGGGAGGCGGCCTAAGCATGCTACTCTGAAGCGTGTTTCAGCACCATCCTCTATAAGGAGTTCCTTATGCAGTTACGCAAGGGTTGGCTGGTAGAGGCGCGCCATGTGCCCTCTCCGCATTATGATTGCCGCCCGGACGATGAGTCGCCATCACTGTTAGTGGTACATAATATCAGCCTACCTCCCGGCAAATTTGGCGGTCCGTGGATTGACGCGCTCTTTACCGGCACGCTGGATCCCAGCGCCGATCCCTACTTTGCCGGCATTGCTCATCTTCGCGTTTCTGCGCACTGTCTGATTCGCCGCGACGGAGAAATAGTGCAATATGTGCCTTTCGATAAGCGCGCCTGGCATGCGGGCGTCTCCTCTTATCAGGGGCGCGAGCGCTGCAACGATTTCTCAATCGGTATTGAGCTTGAGGGAACGGACGATCTGGCGTATACCGACGCGCAGTACCGCCAACTGGCGGCGGTAACAGGAACGGTAATTGAGCTCTACCCGGCGATTGCCGACAATATGACCGGACACAGCGATATCGCGCCTGAACGTAAGACCGACCCCGGCCCTGCGTTTGACTGGGGCAAATTTCGCGCCCTGGTCGCCGCGTTGTCAGAAAAGGAGAAGCCATGACGTTATTCACCATGCTGCTGGTGCTGGCAGCGGAGCGGCTGTTTAAACTGGGAGAGCACTGGCAACTGGACCACCGGCTGGAGGTGCTGTTCCGGCGCATAAAGCGCTATTCGATGCCAGCAACGCTGTTAATGACGGCGGCAGCCATGCTGGTGACCTTCCTGATTCTGCGCGCGCTGTGGGGATTGTTTTTTAACGTCCCGTTACTGGTGGTGTGGATCCTCATTGGCCTGCTGTGCATCGGTGCGGGGAAGGTGCGGTTGCACTACCATGCCTATCTGAAAGCGGCGGCACGAAACGACAGCCACGCCCATACGGCAATGGCCAGCGAGCTGACGCTGATTCACGGTGTGCCGCCCGGTTGCGACGAGCGCGAGTTCCTGCGCGAACTGCAAAATGCGCTGCTGTGGATCAACTTCCGCTTCTACCTCGCGCCGCTCTTCTGGTTTGTGGTTGGCGGCCCCTGGGGGCCGGTATTGTTGGTTGGTTACGCCTTTTTACGCGCCTGGCAGTACTGGCTGGCGCGCTTCCAGACGCCGACAGAGCGCCAGCAATCGGGTATCGACGCCATTTTACATCTGCTCGATTGGGTGCCGGTGCGCCTTGCGGGCGTAGTCTATGCGCTGATCGGTCATGGTGAGAAAGCGCTGCCCGCCTGGTTTGCCTCGCTCGGCGATACCCATACTTCCCAATACCATGTGTTAACGCGGTTGGCGCAGTTCTCGCTGGCACGCGAGCCGCATCACGATAAGGTCGCCACGCCGAAAGCGGCGGTGTCGATGGCGAAGAAGACCTCGTTTGCCGTGGTCGTGGTGGTAGCGCTGCTGACGATTTACGGCACGCTGATGTAACCGCGTGCCGTCGGTTTACTGATTATCCGCCGCCGGGATGCCGAAGTCAGGCATCCCGTTTTCCTGCCAGCGAATCGTTTTCAGGCGCGTATGACGGTTGGGATCGTAGAGCGGGTCGCCCTCAATTTCGGTGTAGTTACGCGCGTGATACACCAACACATCTTCCCCCTCCGGTGTCTGCGTAAAGCTATTGTGTCCCGGTCCATACTGGCGGTTTTCATAACTGGTTTTAAACACCGGCTCCGGCGATTTATGCCAGTTTTGCGGCGCAAGCGGATTGGCGTCGAGATCGATCCACAGCAGCCCCATGCAGTAGTTCTCGTCCGTCGCGCTGGCGGAGTAGCTGATAAAGAGCTTATCTTCGTGAAACAGCACCGCCGGGCCTTCGTTAACCAGAAAGCCGCGGCACTCCCACTCATACTCCGGTTTGCTTAACATCACCGGCTCGCCTTTCAGCGTCCACGGATTCTCCATCTCAGCCAGATAGAGGTTGGAGTTGCCTGCTATATCCGGCGCTTTTTGCGCCCACAAATACCAGCGCTTACCCTGATGGACAAAAGTGGTGGCATCGAGCGCGAAGGTATCGAACGGGGTCTTAACCTGGCCTTTCTCAACCCACTCTCCGCTGAGCGGGTCGGCATCTGCGCACTCCAGCACAAACATACGGTGCTGGAACATATTCAGCTTATCGAGCGCTTTTGTGCCAGCGGCGGCAAAGTATAAATACCATTTGCCCTCAATATGGTGCAGCTCCGGTGCCCAGATGAGTTCGCTCATCGGCCCGCTTTGCGGCTTGCGCCACACCACCACGCCTTCTGCACTGCGCAGCCCGTCGATCGTTGCGGCGCGGCGGATCTCCAGGCGATCGTACTCTGGCACTGAAGCGACAAAGTAGTAGTGTTCCTCGTGGCGTAGAATAAACGGGTCTGCGCGCTGCTCAATAAAGGGATTCGGCCAGGTTTTCATTATGCATTCCTTACGTTTTTCGCCACCGGTGCGCTCTGGCTCTCGCTCAGTTCGTGGTAGTTAATGCGGCGTTTTTCCAGATCCGCCTGGATCTGTTTCATCAGTTCACGGTCAACTTTTAACAGACGCACCACGCCTGCGGTGATGAGATAACCGACGCCCGGGATCACTGTAAACAGCAACATAATACCGTTGATGGCACTGGCACTCTGCTGTTTAGCACCGGCGTCGTAGCCATACCATGAGAGCAGGAAGCCAACCATTGCGCCTGCGACCGCCAGCCCCACTTTCAGGAAGAAGAGGTTGCCGGAAAAACTGATGCCGGTAATACGTTTGCCGGTCTTCCACTCGCCATAGTCATCAACATCGGCCATCAGCGACCAGTGCAGCGGGGAGGGGATCTGGTGCAGGATGTTGAGCAGGAAGTAGAGCACGGCAATCATCACCGTTGCGCGCGGGTCGAGGAAGTAGAAGCCGCAGGAGAAAATCGCCAGCGCGATATTGGTCCAGAAGAAGACTTTCAGTTTGCACCAGCGGTCGGTCAGCACTTTTGCCAGCATGCTGCCGAACATCATGCCGACCACGCCAAGGCTGATAAACAGCGTGGCGAAGTGGGTGCTCTCCTGCATCACCCAGGTGACGTAGTACATGGTAGCGGCCATACGGATAAAGCCGGGGCAGACGTTGCACAGCGTCAGCAGCAGAATGCGTACCCACTGATCGTTCTTCCACACGTCTTTCAGATCTTTCTTCATGTCATCGTGCGTTGGCACCGCCGGGCGCACGCGCTCGCGCACTGTGGCAAAGCAGAACAGGAACATACACATGCCGATAAAGGCCAGCACCGTCATCGCCATTTGATAACCTTTGGCTTTATCCGCGCCGCCAAACCACTCTGCCATTGGCAGCAGCGTCAGCGACAGCAGCAGCGTCGCGATGCCGACCATCACAAAACGGTAAGACTGGCAGGCCACGCGCTCTTTCGGATCGTTGGTGATGACGCCGCCCAGTGAACAGTAGGGAATGTTAATGGCGGTATAGGTGAGCGAGAGCAGGAAGTAGGTGACAAAGGCATAGATAACTTTGCTGCTGTAGCTCCACTCCGGCGTGGTAAACATCAGCACGCTGAAGACCGCGTAAGGCACGGCAATCCACAGCAGCCATGGGCGAAACCGACCATATTTGCTCTGCGTACGGTCGGCTAGCGCGCCCATTAACGGGTCGGTAATAGCATCAATAACGCGAATCGACAGCAGCAGCACGCCGACCAGCGCGGGAGCCAGACCGAAGATGTCGGTATAAAAATAGTTAACAAACAGCATGATGGCGCCAAAGATGATATTGCATCCGGCATCGCCCATGCCATAACCAATCTTCTCTTTTACAGACAGTTTATTGGTGTCCATCGACGGGTCTCCCTCTGAGGTATGAGTTCGATTATTCGCCCGCAAATTTCTATTTGCGTAGCAGGATCACGCCGCAGAGATGGACAAAATGGCTACGTAAAGGAAAGTGTGAGGAAGGTAACATTGATTTAACAACCCTCTCCCGGACGGGAGAGGGGAGGGGAGAAGGTATTAGTGCGCTTTTACCGCTTTTGCATTTTTCTGCCGCACCAGGTAGCCGACGCCAAGGATGGCAATCCATACCGGGATGAGCCACACGGAGATCGCCATGCCCGGCGTCATCACCATGATAACCAGCACTGCCGCCATAAAGATCAGGCAGATCCAGTTCCCCAGCGGGTAGAAGAGCGCCGGGAAGCGCGGTTTCACGCCCTGTTGCTGCTTCGCACGACGAAAACGCATATGCGCGAGGCTGATCATCGCCCAGTTAATCACCAGCGCGGAGACCACCAGCGCCATCAGCAGCCCAAAGGCGGATTCCGGTGCGAGGTAGTTAATCAGCACGCAGAGCGCGGTGAAGAGTGCAGAGACGAGGATGGTATTGACCGGCACGCCGCGCTTGTCGGTTTTTTGCAGCATCTTCGGCGCGTTACCCTGTTTGGCCAGGCCAAACAGCATGCGGCTGTTGCAGTAAACGCAGCTGTTGTAGACCGACAGCGCCGCCGTCAGCACCACGATATTCAGCGCGTTAGCGACAAAGGAGTCGCCCAGTTCGTGGAAGATCAGTACAAACGGGCTGGTGTCAGCCGTTACGCGGGTCCACGGCAGCAGGGAGAGCAGCACCGCCAGCGAGCCGATATAGAAGATCAGAATGCGGTAGATAACCTGGTTGGTTGCTTTGGGAATACTCTGCTCCGGGTTATCCGCTTCCGCAGCGGTGATACCGACCAGTTCCAGTCCGCCGAAGGAGAACATGATGATCGCCATCATCATCACCAGACCGCCGATGCCGTGCGGCAGGAAGCCGCCCTGTTGCCATAAGTTGCGAACCGTCGCCTGCGGGCCTGCGCTGTCGCTAAACAGCAGCCAGCCGCCGAAGAGGATCATCGCCACCACGGCCACCACTTTGATAATGGCAAACCAGAACTCCATCTCGCCGAACACTTTTACGTTGGTCAGGTTAATGGCGTTGATAACAACAAAGAAGAGGGCAGCGGAAACCCATGTTGGGATCTCCGGCCACCAGAACTGAACATATTTACCGACCGCCGTCAGTTCAGCCATGGCGACCAGCACATAAAGCACCCAGTAGTTCCAGCCGGAGGCGAAGCCGGCAAAACTGCCCCAGTATTTATAGGCGAAATGGCTGAAGGAGCCGGCAACCGGCTCTTCTACCACCATCTCACCGAGCTGGCGCATAATCAGAAACGCGATAAAACCGGCAATGGCGTAGCCGAGAATAATGCCGGGGCCGGCCGACTGGATGACTGACGCGCTGCCCAGAAACAGCCCAGTCCCAATAGCACCGCCCAGCGCGATAAGCTGTATATGGCGGTTCTTAAGGCCGCGCTTTAGCTGATCGCCGTGCTGTTGACCTTCCATTATGAAACCTCGTGTGTGGTTATTATGGTTACGCGATATTACGCGCGTAAGGAATAAGTTCCATTTATATGTATTTTTTGCTTTACAGTGTAGAAAGGTGATTTTGACTAAAGGCCTTTCGCACGCTCCACAATAGTGGTAAGCGAACGGGAATGCATCTGCTTTATGATGCATCCATGACGAGCTGATGAAAAAAAGAGCGCCCGCAGTTAACCCTCTTACCCCCTCATTGAAAAATACCTCTCTTTTTATTCATTAAAAATGAATAAAAAATCATTAGATAATGAACTGAATCGCTTCACATTCATTAATTTGCGTTTTGGAAAAGTTAAAACTCACTCTTAAGGGGTAAACGAGTCATTTGCGTAAGGTTACATCTTTGAAACGCCATTTCTGTTTGGTTGTTAAAATGTGCGTGGTTTCCTGATTTCAATCAAAACCTGTATGGACAGAAGGTGAATACTTTGTTACTTTAGCGTCAACAATATGAAATTGGTAAGACCAATTTACTCCGGGCGAGTGGCAGAGACAGGGAACAATGGCCTACAGCAAAATCCGCCAACCTAAACTTTCCGATGTGATTGAGCAGCAGCTGGAGTTTTTGATTCTCGAGGGCACACTCCGTCCCGGCGAAAAGCTTCCTCCAGAGCGCGAACTGGCCAAACAGTTCGACGTTTCTCGTCCTTCACTGCGCGAGGCCATCCAGCGTCTCGAAGCGAAAGGCCTGCTTCTCCGTCGCCAGGGTGGCGGGACCTTTGTCCAAAGCAGTCTGTGGCAGAGCTTCAGCGATCCGCTGGTAGAGCTTCTGACCGATCATCCCGAATCCCAATTTGATCTTCTCGAAACGCGCCATGCACTGGAAGGCATTGCAGCTTATTACGCGGCGCTGCGCAGTACTGACGAAGATAAAGTGCGGATTGGTGAGCTGCACCGCGCCATTGAGCTGGCGCAACAGTCTGGCGATCTGGACGCCGAGTCCAGCGCGGTCGTGCAGTATCAAATCGCCGTAACGGAAGCGGCACATAATGTAGTCCTGCTTCATCTGCTACGCTGCATGGAGCCGATGCTGGCGCAGAACGTTCGTCAAAACTTCGAACTGCTCTACGCCCGCCGCGAGATGCTTCCGCTTGTCAGCAATCATCGTGCGAGTATTTTTGCCGCGATCATGGCTGGCGAACCGGAAGAGGCGCGTGAAGCGTCGCACCGCCATCTGGCGTTTATCGAAGAGATTTTGCTGGATCGCAGCCGTGAACAGAGTCGTCGTGAACGCTCTCTGCGTCGGCTGGAGCAGCGCAAGAATTAGAATTTTCTGGCGCTATTTGTGCCGGAAGAGTTGTAACAACAGCGCCAACTTTTAGAGCGCGGCAACTAAACGCAGAACCTGTCTTATTGCACTTTTACGAACCTTTACAGGCCGTCAGAGTGCAATGGGACAGGTTCCAGACAATCAACGATTAGATAGATAAGGAATACCCCCCATGTCAGAACGTTTACAAAATGACGTGGATCCGATCGAAACTCGCGACTGGCTACAGGCGATCGAATCGGTCATCCGTGAAGAAGGTGTTGAGCGTGCTCAGTATCTGATTGACCAGCTCCTTTCTGAAGCCCGCAAAGGCGGTGTGAAAGTGGCAGCTGGCACAGGGGCGAGCAACTACGTAAACACTATTGCCGTTGAAGATGAACCGGAATACCCGGGCAATCTGGAACTGGAACGCCGTATTCGTTCAGCTATCCGCTGGAACGCAATCATGACAGTTCTGCGTGCGTCTAAAAAAGACCTCGAGCTGGGCGGTCATATGGCCTCCTTCCAGTCTTCCGCAACCATTTACGAAGTCTGCTTTAACCACTTCTTCCGCGCTCGTAACGAGAAAGATGGCGGCGATCTGGTTTACTTCCAGGGCCACATCTCTCCGGGCGTGTACGCACGTGCATTTGTTGAAGGTCGTCTGACTGAAGAGCAGATGAACAACTTCCGTCAGGAAGTTCACGGTAAAGGCCTCTCCTCTTACCCGCACCCGAAACTGATGCCGGAATTCTGGCAGTTCCCGACCGTTTCCATGGGTCTGGGTCCGATTGGTGCCATCTATCAGGCGAAGTTCCTGAAATATCTGGAACACCGTGGTCTTAAAGATACCTCTGAACAGACCGTTTACGCCTTCCTCGGTGACGGTGAGATGGATGAGCCGGAATCCAAAGGTGCGATCACCATCGCTACCCGTGAGAAACTGGACAACCTCTGCTTCATCATCAACTGTAACCTGCAGCGTCTTGATGGCCCAGTCACCGGTAACGGCAAAATCGTCAACGAACTGGAAGGCATCTTCGCAGGTGCTGGCTGGAACGTAATCAAGGTGATGTGGGGTTCTCGTTGGGACGAGCTGCTGCGTAAAGACACCAGCGGTAAACTGATCCAGCTGATGAACGAAACCGTTGATGGCGACTACCAGACCTTCAAATCGAAAGATGGTGCGTACGTTCGCGAACACTTCTTCGGTAAATACCCGGAAACTGCCGCACTGGTTGCAGACTGGAGCGACGAGCAGATCTGGGCCCTGAACCGCGGTGGTCACGATCCGAAGAAAATCTACGCTGCACTGAAAAAAGCGCAGGAAACCAAAGGCAAAGCAACTGTCATCCTGGCCCATACCGTTAAAGGTTATGGCATGGGCGACACCGCCGAAGGTAAAAACATCGCCCACCAGGTGAAGAAAATGAACATGGACGGCGTGCGTTATATCCGCGACCGCTTCAATGTTCCGGTGACCGATGAGCAAGTTGAAAAACTCGCTTACGTCACCTTCGATGAAGGCTCTGAAGAGCACAAATACCTGCACGAACGTCGCCAGGCGCTGAAAGGCTATCTGCCGTCACGTCAGCCGAAATTCACCGAAAAACTGGATCTGCCGGCGCTGGAAGATTTCTCTCAACTGCTGGAAGAGCAGAACAAAGAGATCTCCACCACCATCGCCTTCGTTCGTGCCCTCAACGTGATGCTGAAGAACAAGTCGATCAAAGATCGCCTGGTTCCGATCATTGCCGACGAAGCGCGTACCTTCGGTATGGAAGGTCTGTTCCGTCAGATCGGTATCTACAGCCCGAACGGCCAGCAGTACACCCCGCAGGACCGTGAGCAGGTTGCTTACTACAAAGAAGACGAGAAAGGTCAGATCCTGCAGGAAGGTATCAACGAACTGGGTGCTGGCGCATCCTGGCTGGCGGCTGCGACCTCTTACAGCACCAACAACCTGCCGATGATTCCGTTCTACATCTACTACTCGATGTTCGGTTTCCAGCGTATCGGTGACCTGTGCTGGCAGGCAGGCGACCAGCAGGCGCGCGGCTTCCTGGTAGGCGGTACTTCTGGTCGTACGACTCTGAACGGTGAAGGTCTGCAGCACGAAGATGGCCACAGCCACATCCAGTCGCTGACTATCCCGAACTGTATCTCTTACGATCCGTCTTACGCTTACGAAGTTGCGGTCATCATGCATGACGGTCTGCAGCGCATGTACGGCGAGAAACAAGAGAACGTTTACTACTACATCACCACGCTGAACGAAAACTACCACATGCCGGCAATGCCGGAAGGTGCCGAGGAAGGTATCCGTAAAGGTATCTACAAACTCGAAACCGTTGCGGGTAACAAAGGTAAAGTTCAGCTGCTGGGCTCCGGTTCTATCCTGCGTCACGTTCGTGAAGCAGCGCAGATCCTGGCTAACGACTACGGCGTAGGTTCTGACGTTTATAGCGTCACCTCCTTCACCGAACTGGCGCGTGATGGCCAGGATTGTGAACGCTGGAACATGCTGCACCCGCTGGAAACTCCGCGCGTTCCGTACATCGCTCAGGTGATGAACGACGCTCCGGCTGTAGCATCTACTGACTATATGAAACTGTTCGCCGAACAGGTTCGTACTTATGTACCGGCTGATGATTACCGCGTACTGGGTACCGATGGCTTCGGTCGTTCCGACAGCCGTGAAAACCTGCGTCACCACTTCGAAGTTGATGCTTCTTACGTGGTGGTAGCAGCCCTGGGCGAACTGGCTAAACGTGGCGAAATCGACAAGAAAGTGGTGGCGGAAGCGATCACCAAATTCAACATCGATGCAGATAAAGTTAACCCGCGTCTGGCGTAAGAGGTAAAGAGACAATGGCTATCGAAATCAACGTACCGGACATCGGGTCTGATGAAGTAGAAATCACCGAGATTCTGGTCAAAGTGGGCGACAAAGTTGAAGCTGAACAGTCGCTGATCACCGTAGAGGGCGACAAAGCCTCTATGGAAGTTCCGTCTCCGCAGGCTGGCGTCGTGAAAGAGATCAAAGTCTCTGTCGGCGACAAAACCGAGACCGGTAAACTGATCATGATTTTCGATTCCGCCGACGGTGCAGCTGACGCTGCACCTGCTCAGGCAGAAGAGAAGAAAGAAGCAGCGCCGGCAGCTGCTGCTCCGGCCGCTGCAAGCGCAAAAGACGTTCACGTGCCGGATATCGGTGGTGATGAAGTCGAAGTGACCGAAATTCTGGTGAAAGTGGGCGACAGCGTGACCGCTGAGCAGTCCCTGATCACCGTGGAAGGCGACAAAGCCTCCATGGAAGTTCCGGCGCCGTTCGCTGGCACCGTGAAAGAGATCAAAGTTAACACCGGCGACAAAGTCTCCACCGGTTCTCTGATCATGGTCTTCGAAGTGGCGGGTGCTGCACCGGCTGCTGACGCGAAACCGCAGGTCAAAGAAGAAGCGGCTTCTGCTCCGGCAGCGGCTGCAGGTGCGAAAGAGGTTAACGTACCGGATATCGGCGGCGATGAAGTTGAAGTGACTGAAGTGATGGTCAAAGTCGGCGATAAAGTAGAAGCCGAACAGTCGCTGATCACCGTTGAAGGCGACAAAGCCTCGATGGAAGTCCCGGCACCGTTCGCGGGCGTGGTTAAAGAGCTGAAAGTGAACGTGGGCGACAAAGTCTCCACCGGCTCGCTGATCATGGTCTTCGAAGTGGAAGGCGCTGCGCCTGCGGCTGCTCCGGCAGCGAAACAGGAAGCGGCTCCGGCTCCGGCTGCAAAAGCTGAGAAACCAGCTGCTGCACCGGCTCCGGCTAAAGCAGAAGGCAAATCTGACTTCACAGAGAATGACGCTTATGTCCACGCGACTCCGCTGATCCGCCGCCTGGCGCGCGAATTTGGCGTGAACCTGGCGAAAGTGAAGGGCTCCGGTCGTAAAGGCCGTATCCTGCGTGAAGACGTGCAGGCTTACGTGAAAGACGCGGTAAAACGCGCGGAATCCGCACCTGCTGCCGCTACCGGCGGTGGTCTGCCAGGCATGCTGCCGTGGCCGAAAGTGGACTTCAGCAAGTTCGGCGAAATCGAAGAAGTGGAACTGGGCCGTATCCAGAAAATCTCTGGTGCTAACCTGAGCCGTAACTGGGTGATGATCCCGCACGTTACCCACTTCGACAAAACCGATATCACCGATCTGGAAGCGTTCCGCAAACAGCAGAACGCCGAAGCCGAGAAACGTAAACTGGACGTGAAATTCACCCCAGTGGTCTTCATCATGAAAGCCGTTGCTGCGGCCCTTGAGCAGATGCCACGTTTCAACAGCTCCCTGTCCGAAGATGGTCAGCGTCTGACGCTGAAAAAATACATCAACATCGGCGTGGCGGTTGATACCCCGAATGGCCTGGTGGTTCCGGTCTTTAAAGACGTGAACAAGAAGAGCGTGACCGAACTGTCCCGCGAACTGACCACCATCTCCAAAAAAGCGCGTGATGGTAAGCTGACTGCCGGCGAAATGCAGGGCGGCTGCTTCACCATCTCCAGCATCGGCGGCCTGGGTACGACCCACTTCGCGCCGATTGTGAACGCGCCGGAAGTGGCTATCCTGGGCGTCTCCAAGTCCGCGATGGAACCGGTGTGGAACGGTAAAGAGTTCGTTCCGCGTCTGATGATGCCGATTTCGCTCTCCTTCGACCACCGTGTGATTGACGGTGCTGATGGGGCGCGCTTTATCACCATCATCAATAACATGCTGTCCGACATTCGCCGTCTGGTGATGTAATCGAAAAGCCGGCCTGACGGCCGGCTTTTTTCTGCTAATCTCATAGCGCTTTTGGGGTTATCAGGGGCAAAGGATAATTCGTTAGCCGTTTGTTGTTTCAAAAATGTTAACAATTTTGTAAACTGCGGGCGGATAGAACGTCCCGGTGGATGAAGGGCGACATGAAGTACCCCTGACCGCCGGAAATCAATAAGAGGTCATGATGAGTACTGAAATCAAAACTCAGGTCGTCGTACTTGGGGCAGGCCCGGCAGGTTACTCTGCTGCCTTCCGTTGCGCTGATTTAGGTCTGGAAACCGTCATCGTTGAACGCTACAACACCCTCGGCGGTGTTTGTCTGAATGTAGGTTGTATCCCTTCTAAAGCGCTGCTGCACGTCGCGAAAGTGATCGAAGAAGCTAAAGCGCTGGCCGAGCACGGCATCGTCTTCGGCGAACCGCAGACCGACATCGACAAAATCCGTACCTGGAAAGACAAAGTGATTAACCAGCTGACCGGCGGCCTCGCAGGTATGGCAAAAGGCCGTAAGGTCAAAGTGGTTAACGGTCTGGGTAAATTTACCGGGGCGAACACCCTGGAAGTGGAAGGCGAAAACGGCAAAACCGTGATCAACTTCGACAACGCCATCATCGCGGCGGGTTCCCGTCCGATTGAACTGCCGTTCATTCCCCATGAAGATCCGCGCGTGTGGGACTCCACCGGCGCGCTGGAGCTGAAATCCGTACCGAAGCGTATGCTGGTTATGGGTGGCGGCATCATCGGTCTGGAAATGGGCACCGTATACCATGCGCTGGGTTCAGAGATCGACGTGGTTGAGATGTTCGACCAGGTGATCCCGGCTGCTGACAAAGATGTGGTGAAAGTCTTCACCAAACGCATCAGCAAGAAGTTCAACCTGATGCTGGAAACCAAAGTGACCGCCGTTGAAGCAAAAGAAGACGGTATCTACGTTACGATGGAAGGCAAAAAAGCTCCGGCTGAACCGCAGCGTTACGACGCCGTGCTGGTCGCTATCGGCCGTGTGCCGAACGGTAAAAACCTCGACGCCGGTAAAGCGGGCGTGGAAGTGGACGACCGTGGCTTTATCCGTGTCGACAAACAGCTGCGCACCAACGTGCCGCACATCTTCGCTATCGGCGATATCGTCGGTCAGCCGATGCTGGCGCACAAAGGCGTGCATGAAGGCCACGTTGCCGCAGAAGTTATCGCCGGTAAGAAACACTACTTCGATCCGAAAGTGATCCCGTCTATCGCCTATACCGAGCCAGAAGTGGCATGGGTAGGTCTGACCGAGAAAGAAGCGAAAGAGAAAGGCATCAGCTACGAAACCGCCACCTTCCCGTGGGCAGCTTCTGGCCGTGCTATCGCTTCCGATTGCGCAGACGGTATGACCAAACTGATTTTCGACAAAGAGACGCACCGTGTTATCGGTGGCGCGGTTGTCGGCACCAACGGCGGCGAGCTGCTGGGTGAAATCGGTCTGGCGATCGAAATGGGCTGTGATGCAGAAGATATCGCGCTGACCATTCACGCGCACCCGACGCTGCACGAATCTGTTGGCCTGGCCGCAGAAGTGTTCGAAGGCAGCATCACCGACCTGCCGAACCCGAAAGCGAAGAAGAAATAAGCCTCTTCACCTCGCTTCTGTGTTCAAAATAAAGCAGCCTTTACGGCTGCTTTTTTTATGCCTGCCGCATAACCACCACATTTAGTAGGTAATTGCTGCTCAACTAATTGATAAAGAAGCCGATAACTCACTTAAGAATAGTGTTGGCACGCTTGCTCCAGGCAAGCGGCCTGGCGTCGTCACGACATGGACTTTGTCACTTACCCTCGTTTCATCGCTCCCGTCCTGCCTTTGCCGCATTTGTTGTTCTTCTGGTGTACGAAATATAAAGGAATCGTTATGTCTATTAAAAAACTCGCTGTCGTCGGTATGGTTCTGGCAGCGTTTACCCTTTCTGGCTGTGGTGCGATGACAACGGCTATCAAAAAACGCAATCTGGATGTGAAAACCCAGATGAGCCAGACCATCTGGCTGGAGCCAGCCTCTGAGAAAACTGTGTTTATTCAGGTGAAAAACACCTCTGATAAAGACATGAGTAACTTGCAGAGCTTGCTGGCAAAAGAGCTGAGCGACAAAGGCTACAAAGTGACCTCCTCGCCGGATTCGGCCTATTACTGGATCCAGGCGAACGTGCTGAAAGCGGATAAGATGGATCTGCGTGAAACCCAGGGCTACCTGAAAAGCGGTTACGAAGGTGCGGCGATTGGTGCTGGTCTGGGTGCTGGTATCACCGCCTACAACAGCAACTCCTCCGGAGCCGCGCTGGGCGTGGGTCTGGCGGCTGGCCTGATTGGTCTGGCGGCAGATGCGATGGTGGAAGATGTGAACTTCACTATGATCACCGATCTGCAAATCTCCGAGCGCAGCAAAGCGAAAGTGACAACCGATAATATCGCCGCACTGCGTCAGGGCACCTCCGGGATCAAGCTGCAAACCAGCACTGAAGAGGGTAACCGCGCAAAATATCAGACCCGTGTGGTCTCTAACGCTAACAAAGTAAACCTGAAATTCGAAGAGGCGAAACCTGTCCTCGAAGCTCAGCTGGCAAAATCTGTCGCTAACATCATGTAAGTTGGTTGTTAGCAGCTAAAAAAGCGGGCGCAGGCAACTGGCCCGCTTTTTTTATGCGCAAAAGTGACGGGGGCCTGCTTTTCAGGCAAAAGCGATAAACCTTCCGCGCAGGCTGCCGATGTAACTTATTTACTATTTCGGTGAGAGGGAGTTTCATCGCCATGATTAACGGCCTTAACCTAACTGCGCTATTACCATCAACCGCGCGGGTTAATACCTCTGTGCGGGTCGGCATTGCCGCACCCGCAGTCGCAAATAAAGCTACCCCTGCGGATGATGCCTCGACAAAAGTGATGTTTGGCAGCCAGACGCCGGAGATCGCCGCCGTCTATTCACTGATCCCTAAGAAAGTGAATCCGGCGATTGCCGAGCAGCAGCATAGCCAGATTCAGGGGCTGATGGGGCTGGCTTCCGGCGGCAAATCTGTTTCAGCCTTCGCCACACTCGGCAGCACGCTGCTGAGTAATCTCAATGATAATCGTGGCGATGTTGTGCAGACGCTACGCGGTGCGGATATGGGCATTGCCCGCGCGCCTTACGATTCCGCCATCACCATGGATATCGTTACCCAGTCCGGCACTAAAGTGCAGCTGGTGATGAGCCAGCAGGATGACGGCATGACCGTCCAGCTGAAAACCGACGGCGAGGCGCTTAATGACGACGAAGCAACCGCTATCGCGGGCCTCGGTAAAGCGCTGGGCGACGCCCTGAGCGGGCTGGGCAAACAGCAGCCTCAGCTGGATATTAGCGGCTTAACCCAGTTTGATACTCGCCTGCTGAAATCGGTAGATCTGAAAACCGATCTACGTAACGACGATAAGTCCTTGCAGTCTCTTAATTTCCACGCGGACAACAAAACGCGCACCACGGCTTATGAAGATGGCGACTTCTCGTTGAAGATGAGCAGCGACATGGCGCACTCCGCCTTTGCGGGTAACGCCGTGCAGCAGCAATCCGCTCTGAGCGCGTGGGATAGCAAATTTGATAAAGCGCGCACTGCCGGGCAGGGCAATTATGAGCAGATGGCAGCCCTGAAAGCGGTTTTCCGGGCGCTCAACAGCAATACCAGCGCTGAAAAAATGCCTGTCGTGGCGACGAATGCGATCCGTATCGGTGATAACGGCGCGTCACAGCTTAGCGGTTTGCATGATTTCTCACTCTCGCTGACGCAGACGGAGAAGTCGGTCAACCCGGCGAAGTTGCAGGAGAAAGAGCGCTTTGCCTACACCGCCTCGCAGACAACGGAAGCCAATTCCCACAGTGACAGCTCCAGGAGCGTGAAGCAGACGACGCGAAGCCAACTGAGCGCTGCATGGCACCAGGCGATCGATCCATCGATTCCGCTGGCGTTGAGCACGCAGAAATCCTCACAAAGCTACTACTACCACATGGTTGAAAACAGTGAGGAGAACAGCACCACGCTCAACTACAACGGACGTGGTCAGTTGGCGAACGTTGCGCACCATCAGCAGGTAGATAACCGCGAAACGGTGAAGAAGTATCTGCTGGGCAAACTGGTTGATGAGAGCCTGAACCCGGAGAAATATAGCCGTAGCTGGGGGCTGGATATTCTCGGTAAGCTTTAACATTGTCTTAACGTAACGGCTCTGCGGAGCCGTTTGTTTTATCGGCGGTTCGAGGATTATTTTTCGCTAAACCCCTCTGCCGACTGCTTTATGCCATCTGTAACGATTCAGCCGGGATTTAATGTTGCTTTTTTGTAAACAGATTAACACCCTCTAAAATTCCTGCTATGCTGCCCGGCGCGGTTCGCGGATTTACCCTACAAACTGCTGTCTCACAGGAGCGTGAAGAGAAACGCCTGCCGCATTATGACAATGAGAGCGAGGAGAACCGTCGTGCTAGAAGAATACCGTAAGCACGTAGCTGAACGTGCCGCTGAGGGGATTGCGCCAAAACCATTAGATGCAACCCAAATGGCCGCGCTTGTCGAGCTGCTAAAGAGTCCGCCTGCTGGCGAAGAAGAATTCCTGTTAGACCTTCTGGCTAACCGTGTCCCGCCCGGTGTTGATGAAGCCGCCTATGTGAAAGCGGGTTTCCTTGCAGCTGTCGCCAAAGGCGAAGCAACCTCCCCACTGGTTAGCCCTGAAAAAGCCGTCGAATTGCTGGGTACTATGCAGGGCGGCTACAACATCCATCCGCTGATTGAAGCCCTGGATAACGACGCGCTGGCACCGATTGCGGCCAAAGCCCTCTCTCATACCCTGCTGATGTTCGATAACTTCTATGATGTGGAAGAGAAAGCGAAAGCGGGCAATGCCTACGCCAAACAGGTGATGCAATCCTGGGCTGATGCTGAATGGTTCCAGAGCCGTCCGCCGCTGGCTGAAAAGATCACCGTTACCGTCTTTAAAGTGACCGGCGAAACCAACACCGATGACCTCTCACCGGCACCGGATGCCTGGTCGCGCCCGGATATTCCGCTGCACGCGCTGGCGATGCTGAAAAACGCCCGTGAAGGGATCGAACCGGATCAGCCGGGCAGCGTTGGTCCGATCAAACAGATCGAGGCGCTGGCGCAGAAAGGCTTCCCGCTGGCCTACGTCGGCGACGTCGTTGGTACCGGCTCTTCACGTAAATCCGCCACCAACTCGGTGCTGTGGTTTATGGGCGATGACATTCCGAACGTGCCGAACAAGCGCGGCGGTGGTCTGGTGCTCGGCGGCAAAATTGCGCCTATCTTCTTCAACACCATGGAAGATGCCGGTGCGCTGCCGATTGAAGTTGACGTCTCTAACCTGAATATGGGCGACGTAATTGACGTTTACCCGTTCAAAGGCGAAGTGCGTAACCACGAAACCGGCGAACTGCTGGCGACCTTCGAACTGAAAACCGACGTGCTGATCGATGAAGTGCGCGCCGGTGGTCGTATTCCGCTGATTATCGGTCGTGGCCTGACCACCAAAGCGCGTGAAGCGCTGGGTCTGCCGCAGAGCGAGATCTTCCGTCAGGCGAAAGACGTGGCGGAAAGCAGCCGCGGCTACTCGCTGGCGCAGAAAATGGTTGGCCGTGCTTGCGGCGTCGACGGTGTTCGTCCGGGCGCATACTGCGAACCGAAGATGACCTCCGTCGGCTCGCAGGATACCACCGGGCCGATGACCCGTGATGAGCTGAAAGATCTGGCGTGCCTCGGCTTCTCTGCCGATCTGGTGATGCAGTCCTTCTGCCACACTGCGGCCTATCCGAAGCCGGTTGACGTCACCACGCACCATACCCTGCCGGACTTCATTATGAACCGTGGCGGCGTGTCGCTGCGTCCGGGCGATGGCGTTATCCACTCCTGGCTGAACCGCATGCTGCTGCCGGATACCGTTGGCACCGGCGGTGATTCCCACACCCGCTTCCCGATTGGTATCTCCTTCCCGGCGGGCTCCGGTCTGGTGGCGTTTGCTGCCGCGACCGGCGTGATGCCGCTGGATATGCCGGAATCGGTGCTGGTGCGCTTTAAAGGCAAAATGCAGCCGGGCATCACCCTGCGCGATCTGGTTCACGCTATTCCGCTCTACGCCATCAAACAGGGCCTGCTGACCGTTGAGAAGAAGGGTAAGAAAAACATCTTCTCCGGCCGCATCCTCGAAATTGAAGGCTTGCCTGATCTGAAAGTCGAGCAGGCGTTCGAGCTGACCGATGCCTCCGCTGAGCGTTCTGCCGCGGGTTGCACCATCAAGCTGAACAAAGAGCCGATTATCGAGTACCTGACCTCCAACATCGTGCTGCTGAAGTGGATGATTGCCGAAGGCTACGGCGACCGCCGTACGCTGGAGCGCCGTATTCAGGGCATGGAGAAATGGCTGGCAGACCCGCAGCTGCTTGAAGCGGATGCGGATGCTGAGTACGCGGCGGTGATCGATATCGATCTGGCTGAAATCAAAGAGCCGATCCTCTGCGCGCCGAACGATCCGGACGATGCGCGTCTGCTCTCTGATGTGCAGGGCGAGAGCATCGATGAGGTGTTCATCGGTTCCTGCATGACCAACATCGGCCACTTCCGCGCCGCTGGTAAGCTGCTGGACAGCCACAAAGGCCAGCTGCCGACCCGCCTGTGGGTTGCGCCGCCGACGCGTATGGATGCCGCACAACTGACCGAAGAGGGCTACTACAGCGTCTTTGGTAAGAGCGGTGCGCGTATCGAAATCCCGGGCTGCTCCCTGTGCATGGGTAACCAGGCGCGCGTGGCAGACGGTGCGACAGTCGTTTCAACCTCGACCCGTAACTTCCCGAACCGTTTAGGTACCGGCGCGAACGTCTTCCTGGCCTCTGCGGAGCTGGCGGCCGTCTCGGCGCTGATCGGCAAGCTGCCGACGCCGCAAGAGTATCTGACCTTTATGGATCAGGTGGATAAAACCGCCGTGGATACCTACCGCTACCTCAACTTTGACCAGCTTGATCAATACACCGACAAAGCTGAAGGCGTGATATTCCAGACCGCCGTCTAAATCAGAAAGCCACTCTCCGGAGTGGCTTTTTTTCCCGTTGTGTCTTTAAAAGAAGTTAAATTCCGAAATATATATATGTAACCCTGCATCAACTTAACCTCCAATTTTTATCGTTTTATTCTTCCTGGGCAAGTTTCGCCAAAGGATGATAATAAATGGAGGTGTTCGATGGTCGCGCAAGTTTTCCCGCTCTGATCTTTAAAACTCAAAAAACGATGGATGATTATGGTGCACCTGATATGCGCTATGGTGACTTATCTGAGCGTTATGAAAAGTTTGGATATAAACCATTTATGACTAATATGGAAGCCACTATTGAAATTACCGGAGGGCGAAATGAAATTTAATAACAGGCTCGCTTATAGCGTGATTCTGTCAATTTTAATTTTGTCCGGTTTATTCATCTGGCTTACACAGCGTCCGGTAAAAATCATCGCTGTTCATGAAGATGGCCATTATAGTTCTGTGTTGGTGGAGCAATTTCCCATCACTGATAAAGGTAAAATAAATTGGTGGTTACAAAATAAAAATATTCTGCAAAAAATATACGGTATTCCAAACCCGTCAAGCTGGGGGTATTTCAATGTTATGTTCTGGGATTTTGGCGATGGTTATAAGAAACAGGATAAATATGATCGGTTGTGCTTCGATGATATGAAGACGGAAAAACGGTGTGTCGACAAGAATAAGATTTTTAGCGTTGAGCGCGATCGTAACGGAGATACGTTATTTACCATCAATGATGGACGATATCGAATGAATGAAAACGGAGAGGTCGTGCGGTTAAGTGATGAGTAAGATCTGAGCAGGGTAGATATTCAATAAGATGAGCATCGCCAGAAAACGGTTTCGGATTTATGGTTCCAGCCAGCACGTTCAGGTTTATCTGTAAGAATTTTTCACGACTTCCCGTTCCCGCGCTTTTTTTCCTGTATTGTGCTGCGATAATTAAAGCACTGGCGGCTCTCTGGCCCCCATGAGGAGCAATGATGGATTACGAATTTCTGCGCGATGTCACCGGCGGCGTCAAAGTGCGCATGTCGATGGGGCACGAAGTGATCGGCCACTGGTTTAACGAAGAGGTGAAAGAGAACCTCGCCCTGCTCGATGAAGTGGAGCAGGCGGCGCAAACAGTGAAGGGCAGCGAGCGGTCGTGGCAGCGCGTCGGCCATGAATATACGCTGTGGCTGGATGGCGAAGAGGTGATGATCCGCGCCAATCTGCTGGAGTTTACCGGCGATGAGATGGAAGAGGGGATGAACTACTACGACGAGGAGAGTTTATCCCTCTGCGGCGTGGAGGATTTTCTTCAGGTGGTGGCCGCCTATCGGCAATTTCTCAAGCAGCGCTAATCGGGGAGCGTCCCTGCTCCCGCAGCGCATTTACACGGCCGGGATATTGCGGCCGTAGTAGATCTCGCGCATCTCTTTCCACAGCGCTTCCGTGATCTCTTTCCGCTCCTGCGGCGTCAAATCTTCCGGTTTGGTATGGAACATGTAGTGCTTAAGGTCGAACTCCTTAAGCAGCATTTTGGTATGGAAGATGTTTTCCTGGTAAACATTCACATCCATCATGTCATACAGCGATTTCATATCGTCAGACATAAAGTTCTGGATCGAATTAATCTCGTGGTCGATGAAGTGCTTCATGCCATTCACGTCGCGCGTAAAGCCGCGCACACGGTAGTCGACGGTCACGATATCCGATTCAAGCTGATGGATCAGGTAGTTCAGCGCTTTCAGCGGCGAAATCACCCCGCAGGTCGAAACTTCGATGTCGGCGCGGAAGGTGCACAACCCGCCTTCAGGATGGCTTTCCGGGTAGGTGTGCACACAAATATGGCTCTTATCCAGATGCGCGACAACCGCTTCCGGCAGCGGCCCCGGATGCTCGGTTTTATCGATCAGGTGCGGGTCGACTGGCTCTTCGCTTACCAGAATCGTCACGCTCGCACCCTGCGGCTCGTAGTCCTGGCGGGCGATATTCAAAATGTTGGCGCCAATGATGTTACAGGTCTCCGTCAGGATCTCCGTCAGGCGGTTGGCGTTATAGAGTTCATCAATATAGGCAATATAGCCGTCGCGCTCTTCGGCGGTTTTGGCGTAGCAGATATCGTAGATACAAAAACTCAGGCTTTTGGTCAGGTTGTTAAAGCCATGTAGTTTAAGCTTTTTCAATTTATCTCACCCCCTTAGCGTCACTGTGCAGACAGTGCATCGTGTAGATATTGTGGCAGAGCGAATGCTGCCGTATGGATTGCCGGATTGTAGTAACGGCAGAACAGCCCGGCGGTGTGGAAACGCGCGGCGATAATCTCCGTGGAGAGCGAGCGCAACGCTTCGTTATCCGTCGCCCAGGCAAAGGTCATAATGCCGCCGTAATAGGTCGGGATTGCCGCCTGGTAGAAGCTGACATCGGCAAAATAGTGGCCCAGTTTGCGATGGCTGCCGACGGCCTCCTCCTGCTGTAAGAAGCAGACGCCGTTCTGCGCGACAAAAATCCCGCCGGGATTGAGGCAGCGCTTGCACCCTTCATAAAACGCCGAGGTGAAGAGGCTCTCGCCCGGACCGACAGGATCGGTACAGTCAGAGATGATCACATCGAAGGTTCTTTGCGTGTTGTTGACGAAGTTGACGCCATCATCAATCACCAGCTCAAAACGCGGGTCGTCGTAAGCACCGGCGTTGTGTTTCGGCAGGTACTGGCGGCAGAAGGAGACGACGCCTGCGTCGATCTCTACCATGGTGATGGTTTCAATATTTTTGTGGCGGGAGACTTCGCGCAGCATCGCGCCGTCGCCGCCGCCGATGATCAGCACATGCTTTGCGTGACCGTGCGCCAGCAGAGGAACGTGAGTCATCATCTCGTGATAGATAAACTCATCGCGTTCGGTGGTTTGTACCACGCCATCCAGCGCCATTACGCGGCCAAAGGCGGCGTTTTCGAAGATAATCAGATCCTGATGATCGGTCTTCTCGTGGTACAGCACCTTATCAACGGCAAAGTACTGACCAAAGTTGTCGTGCAGCGTTTCTTGCCAAATGGTGTTGTCGGCCATTCGTCGCTCCTTTGTTAACATCCGTGAAAAACGGGCGCAACATGATAGCCAACTCTGGCGAACGATGCACGGTCAAAAGATAAGCGCTACTTCACGTAGGCAAGCAGACTCAACGAGTCACGGGCAAGAGCCTTACACTTTTTAGCGGTTGGAATGCCGATGCCGCTCAGATCGCGGTAGCTCTCTTCGCCCAGCGCTTTCATGTTCCAGCTATCGTAGTTGCTGAGATCCCACTGATTTTGCTGGGCAAAAAAGACCAGCGCATGGCGGATCTGCCCGTTAGGTAAGTTGTTATAACCGCAGTCATTTTTCAGAAAAACGAACACCGCCGTCAGATCGGCCATGTCTTCAGCTTCAGATTCACTCAGGGCATAACTATTGGCGGAGACAGCGAGCAGGCTGCCAAGGATGATACTTCTGAAAAACGTTTTCATTCTCTCTACCACGGCGTAACGGAAATTAAACGTTAGCACAGTCCAGTTAACGCGACGATATTTATTATCGTCTGCTTTCTTGACCTTCCGGCAGGGGAAAGGTTTACGCTTAAAGCATCGCCGATTCTTGATAAGGATATACCCATGCAACGTCGAGATTTCCTTAAATATTCCGCGCTCCTCGGGGCTGCCAGCGCGCTACCGCTCTGGAGCCGATCCCTCTTCGCCGCCACCCGCCCCACGTTACCCATTCCGCCGCTGCTTGCCCCGGATGCTGAGAGCCGTATTGTCTTAACGGTGCAGGCGGGGGAGAGCCAGTTTGCGCAGAAAAGCGCGACAACCTGGGGTTATAACGGTGCGTTGCTGGGGCCAGCCATTCAGCTGCGCCAGGGAAAAGCGGTGACGGTGGATATCCGCAATCAGCTTGCAGAGGAGACCACCGTGCACTGGCACGGTCTCGAAGTGCCGGGCGAGGTCGACGGCGGGCCACAGGGCGTGATTAAGGCGGGCGACAACCGGTCGGTCACCTTCACGCCGACGCAGCAGGCCGCCACCTGCTGGTTCCACCCGCATCAGCATGGCAAAACCGGGCGTCAAGTGGCGATGGGGCTCGCCGGGCTGGTGCTGATAGAGGATGAGAACAGCCGCAAACTGCGCCTGCCCCAGCAGTGGGGCATTGATGATGTGCCGGTGATTGTGCAGGACAAAAAATTTAACGCGCAGGGGCAGATTGATTACCAGCTCGATGTGATGAGCGCGGCGGTGGGCTGGTTTGGTGATACGCTGCTCGCCAACGGCGCCGTCTACCCGCAGCATGCGGCCCCGCGCGGCTGGCTGCGTCTGCGCTTGCTCAATGGCTGCAACGCGCGCTCGCTCAATTTCGCTACCAGCGACCAGCGCCCACTCTATGTCATCGCCAGCGACGGCGGGCTGCTGAGTGAGCCGGTTAAGGTGACGGAGCTGCCGATGTTGATGGGCGAGCGATTCGAGGTGCTGGTGGATATCAGCGATGGTAAGGCTTTTGATCTGGTGACGCTGCCGGTTAAGCAGATGGGGATGACCGTCGCGCCGTTCGACCAGCCGGTGCCAGTGCTGCGTATTCAGCCGCTGCAGGTGACCGCCTCGGGCGATCTGCCAGATTCGCTCGCCACGCTGCCCGCACTACCTGCGCTTGAGGGCTTAACTCAGCGCACCTTGCAACTGTCGATGGATCCGATGCTCGATATGATGGGTATGCAGGCGCTGCAGCAGAAGTATGGCGATGGCGCGATGGCAGGCATGGGAATGCATCACGGCGATATGCACAGCATGCAGATGGATCATGGCCATAGGGATCACGGTGGCCAGGGCTTTGATTTCCACAATGCCAACCGGATTAACGGTAAAGCGTTTGATATGGTGACGCCGCAATTTGCGGTGCAAAAAGGGCAGTTTGAGCGCTGGGTCATCTCCGGGGAGGGGGACATGATGCTGCATCCGTTCCATATTCACGGTACGCAGTTCCGCATCCTCTCCGAAAACGGCAAGCCGCCCGCGGCGCATCGCGCAGGCTGGAAAGATACGGTCAATGTGTATGGCGCGCGCAGTGAGGTGCTGGTGCGCTTTGATCATGCGGCAGCGAAAGAGTCTGCCTATATGGCGCACTGCCATCTTCTGGAGCATGAAGATACCGGCATGATGCTCGGCTTTACCGTTGCGTAAACTGCGCGTGGCAAAAATGCCTGATGGCGCTGCGCTTATCAGGCCTACGGTTCAGTGGTCGTTTTCCGGGTTTTGTAGGCCGGATAAGGCGTCAGCCGCCATCCGGCGATACGTTCCGATTTGACAATAAAAAGCCCGGCTGCGTTATGCATACCGGGCTTTGTTTTGTAGGCCGGATAAGGCGTTAGCCGCCATCCGGCAATAGAGCAGAGTGCTTAATTACTTCGCGTCATCCGGCAGAGCAAACGCCACGATGTAATCGCCCATCTTAGTACCGAACGAACCGTGACCGCCTGCGGAGATGACAACGTACTGCTTGCCATTCACTTCATAGGTCATCGGCGTTGCCTGACCACCTGCTGGCAGACGACCTTCCCACAGTTTGTCACCGTTGGTCATGTTGTACGCGCGCAGGTAGTTATCCGCTGTACCGGCGATAAACAGCACATTACCGGCAGTAGAGATCGGGCCGCCAAGCATCGGCATACCAAGGGTAAACGGCACTTTAATCGGCATCGGGAACGGCAGGCTATCCTGCGGCGTACCGATACGTTTTTTCCATGCTACCTGGTTGGTTTTCAGATCCAGCGCAGAGATATAACCCCATGCTGGCTGTTTGCACGGCAGGCCAAACGGCGAGAGGAACGGGTTCAGCGTCACGCCAAACGGCACGCCATACTGCGGCTGAATACCGGATTCTGAACCGGTACCTTTCGCATCTTTCGGCGGCTCCATTGGGTTGTTTGGACCACGCGGGATCAGCTTCGAGACAAACGGCAGCGCCATCGGGTTGGCAATCGCCACCTGGCGGTTTGGATCGACGGAGATACCGCCCCACTCAAACATGCCGAGGTTACCCGGGAAGACCAGCGTACCCTGCTCAGAAGGCGGGGTGAAAATGCCTTCATAACGCATCTGGTGGAACATCACGCGGCACACCAGTTGGTCGAACATGGTGGCGCCCCACATATCCGCGCCGCTCAGATCTCTCTTCGGACGGAAGCTCAGATCGGAGAAGGGTTGGGTTTTGGTGACGTAATCGCCTTTCGCTGCGCCCTGCGGAACCGGTTTTTCCGGTGCCGGCACAACCAGCTCGCCATTACGACGATCCAGTACGAAAATGTTACCGGTTTTCGCCGGCGCATAAATCACCGGCACTTTCTTACCTTTTACATCGATATCCGCCAGCGTTGGCTGGGAAGGCATATCCATATCCCACAGATCGTGGTGTACGGTCTGATAGCTCCACACCAGCTTACCGGTGGTGGCGTTCAGCGCAACAATGGAACTGGCGTAACGCTCCTGCTCCGGCGTACGGTTACCGCCCCAGATATCTGGCGTGGTCACGCCCATCGGCAGGTAGACCATATCCAGCTTGGCGTCATAGGCCGCAGGTGCCCAGGAGTTCGGCGAGTTAAGGGTGAAGTGGTGTTCATCCGCCGGGATCGCATTCGGATCTTTCGCGCCCGGATCAAAGGCCCACAGCAGCTTACCGGTATTGATATCGAAACCACGAATCACACCAGACGGCTCACGGGTGGAGAAGTTATCCGTTACCGCACCGGCAATGATAATCACTTTATCGGTGACAATCGGCGGTGAAGTCGGCTCATACATCCCCGGCGTGGTGACCGGCATGTTGGTCTGCAGGTTGAGGATACCTTTGTTCGCAAAGGAGTCACACAGCTTGCCGTTGTCAGCATTTACCGCGAACAGGCGACCGTCGTTGACCGGCAGAATAATGCGGCGCGGGCAGTTAGCCACCACGTCCGGGCTGGCATTTTCCGCCGTCGCTTCGTGGTAAGAGACACCGCGGCACGTTACGTGCTGGAAGGACGGGTCCGCATTTAGCTGCGGATCGAAGTGCCACTTCTCTTTACCGCTTGCCGCATCAAGTGCGAACAGACGCTGGTGCGCGGTGCAGAGGAACAGCGTGTCGCCCACTTTAATCGGCGTCACTTCGTTGGTGATTTCACCCGGATCGTTCGGCAGCTTCAGGTCACCGGTGCGGAATACCCAGGCTTCCTTCAGGTTTTTCACGTTATCCGCGTTAATCTGCTTCAGCGGGGAGTAACGCTGGCCTTCCTGGTTACGGCCATAAGCCGGCCAGTCGCTATCGGCAACGTTGGAGATCGGAGCAGCAGGCGTAGCATCGGCGCTCAGGGTGCCGTTGATCTCCTGCGGGTCATTAAAGCCGGCCCAGGTCAGGATGCCGCCGCTGATCAGCAGTACCGCTAACAGTGCAGCAACCGCGCCGCGGGCAGGAACGATCAGGCGACGCCAGACGAAAGGCAGAATCAGCCAGATACCGAAGAAGACGAGGATATCGCTACGCGGTGTCAGCGCCCAGAAGTCGAAGCCGACTTCCCAAACGCCCCACAGCATGGTGGCCAGCAGCAGGGCCGCGTAAAGCCAGAGCGCGGAACGCTTCTCTTTCCATAGCAGCCAGGTTACGCCAAGCATCACCAAACCAGCGATGGGGTAGTACCAGGAGCCGCCGATGGAGACCAGCCAGACACCACCGATTAAAAGATACAGCCCGCAGAAGGCTGCAAAGATCGTCGTCAGCATAATCAATAGCCGCGACCGTTGCGATTTTGTTTCTGCCATAAAAGGAATACTCATCAGTTTGTTAAATTTTTGATAGCAACTAATTATAGGTGTTAACAAGTGTGATCGTCATCACAAATCGAGCTTTCTCGATGCATGACCACCTCAATTGGTTTTGCTGGTATACTTCACGGCTTGCGTTTCAATCACCGGTTTTAGCGATTGGTGTTGAATTATTTGCTTCTAAATCATATGGTTAGTTAATATGAAACATAAAGTTGAAGTGATGATCCCGGAAGCGGAGATCAAAGCACGCGTCGCCGAACTGGGTCGTCAAATCACTGAACGTTACAAAGATAGCGGCAGCGAGATGGTGCTGGTGGGGCTGCTGCGCGGCTCATTTATGTTTATGGCCGATCTCTGCCGTGAAGTGCAGGTTTCCCATGAAGTCGATTTTATGACCGCCTCAAGCTACGGCAGCGGCATGTCATCGACCCGCGATGTAAAAATCCTCAAAGATCTGGATGAAGATATTCGCGGCAAAGATGTACTGATTGTTGAAGACATTATCGATTCTGGCAACACGCTGTCGAAAGTGCGCGAGATCCTGCGCCTGCGCGAACCGAAGTCGCTGGCGATCTGCACCTTGCTGGATAAACCCTCCCGACGCGAAGTGGACGTGACCGTCGAGTATGTGGGGTTCTCGATTCCGGATGAGTTTGTGGTGGGCTACGGAATTGACTACGCTCAGCGCTATCGCCATCTGCCCTATGTCGGCAAAGTGGTAATGCTGGACGAATAAAAAAATCGGGGCCGACGGCCCCGATTGTTATTTGTGATTAATGTGCTTCTGGCTGATGTTCTGCACACCTGTGCGGTAACGCTGTTCCAGCGTTTCGCGGTTGGTGGCAGTCACCTCCAGATCGCGCAGCAGGCCGTCATGGATGCCGTAAGCCCAGCCGTGAATTGTCACGTTCTGGCCGCGTTTCCAGGCGGATTGCATAATCGTTGAGTGGCCAAGGTTATAAACCTGCTCCATCACGTTCAGTTCACACAGCGTATCGAGACGACGTTCTGGCGGCATTTCGCCGAGCAGCGAGCTATGTTTAAACCAGATGTCGCGAATGTGCAGCAGCCAGTTGTTGATAAGACCCAGTTCCGGGTTTTCAACCGCTGCCTGAACGCCGCCGCAGCCGTAGTGGCCGCAGATGATGATGTGTTCAACTTCCAGCACATCAACGGCGTATTGCACAACGGAGAGGCAGTTTAAGTCGGTATGGATGACCAGGTTGGCCACGTTACGGTGAACAAACAGCTCGCCGGGTTCAAGGCCGGTCAGGCGCTCAGCCGGAACGCGTGAGTCTGAACAGCCAATCCACAGAAAGCGCGGCTTTTGTGCCTGCGCCAGCGTTTCAAAAAATCCTGGATCTTCCTCGACCAGCATTTTTGACCATAGTGCGTTGTTGCTGATGAGTGTATCTATGTCTTTCATAGCGCTTTGCGACCTGTAAGCAAAATGAGTGCGAGGCCTAATATAGGTCAACTCTTTCTCTTTTAAAACCACACATCGAGTGTAAGAAAATAGGTAAGTGATAATTCATGACCATTGCACTGGAGCTTGAGCAGCTTAAAAAAACCTATCCCGGCGGCGTCCAGGCGCTGCGCGGAATCGATCTGCAAGTCGAGGCGGGAGACTTCTACGCCCTGCTTGGGCCGAACGGCGCAGGCAAATCGACCACCATCGGCATTATCAGCTCGCTGGTGAATAAAACCTCTGGCCGGGTCAGCGTCTTTGGCTATGACCTGGAAAAAGATGTGGTGAACGCCAAACGCCAGCTAGGGCTGGTGCCACAGGAGTTCAACTTCAACCCATTTGAGACCGTACAGCAGATTGTCGTTAACCAGGCGGGCTACTACGGTGTTGATCGCAAAGATGCTTTAGTGCGCAGCGAAAAGTACCTTAATCAACTCGATTTGTGGGGAAAACGCAATGAGCGTGCGCGCATGTTATCCGGTGGGATGAAGCGCCGTCTGATGATCGCCCGCGCGCTAATGCATGAGCCAAAACTGCTGATCCTCGATGAGCCAACGGCGGGCGTCGACATTGAACTGCGCCGCTCAATGTGGGGCTTTTTGAAGGATCTCAACGACAAAGGCACCACCATTATTCTCACCACTCACTATCTGGAAGAGGCTGAGATGCTGTGCCGCAATATCGGCATCATCCAACATGGCGAACTGGTGGAGAACACCTCGATGAAGTCGCTGCTCTCCAAGCTCAAATCGGAGACCTTTATCCTCGATTTGGCGGCGAAAAGCGCGCTGCCGAAGCTGGAAGGGTATCAATATCGCCTGGTGGATACATCAACGCTTGAAGTCGAAGTGTTGCGCGAGCAGGGGATCAACAGCGTCTTTAGCCAGCTAAGCGCGCAGGGGATCCAGGTATTAAGTATGCGTAACAAAGCCAACCGCCTCGAAGAGCTGT
Source organism: Kosakonia sp. SMBL-WEM22 (assembly GCF_014490785.1). Taxonomy (NCBI): domain Bacteria; kingdom Pseudomonadati; phylum Pseudomonadota; class Gammaproteobacteria; order Enterobacterales; family Enterobacteriaceae; genus Kosakonia; species Kosakonia sp. SMBL-WEM22. Next base: position 927,742 of record NZ_CP051488.1, read on the forward strand.
TCGTTACGTTGGTGCATGACAGGAAAGGAGAGGGCGCATGATGCAGCTTTATTGGGTGGCGCTGAAGAGTATCTGGTACAAAGAGATCCAGCGTTTTATGCGTATCTGGGTGCAGACACTGGTGCCGCCGGTGATCACCATGACCCTCTACTTTATTATTTTCGGCAACCTGATCGGCTCGCGTATCGGTGAAATGCACGGCTTCACCTATATGCAGTTTATCGTCCCGGGGCTGATCATGATGGCGGTGATCACCAACGGCTATGCCAACGTCGCCTCCTCCTTTTTTAGCGCCAAGTTCCAGCGCAACATTGAGGAGCTGCTGGTGGCACCGGTACCGACGCATGTGATCATTGTCGGCTATGTCGGCGGCGGCGTGGCGCGTGGGCTCTGCGTTGGCGTGCTGGTCACGGCGGTATCGCTCTTCTTCGTGCCTTTCCAGGTCCACTCATGGCTGTTTGTCGGGCTGACGCTGCTGCTCACCGCGGTGCTCTTCTCGCTGGCCGGCCTGCTGAATGCGGTGTTTGCCAAAACCTTTGACGATATCAGCCTGATCCCGACCTTTGTGTTGACCCCGCTGACCTATCTGGGCGGCGTCTTCTACTCCCTGACGCTGCTGCCGCCGTTCTGGCAGGCGCTGTCGCACCTGAACCCGATCGTCTATATGATCAGCGGCTTCCGCTTCGGCTTCCTCGGGATTAGCGATGTCCCGCTGGTCACCACGGTCGGTGTGCTGGTGGTCTTTATCCTCGGCTTCTATCTGACCTGCTGGTATTTGATTCAGCGTGGGCGCGGGCTGCGTAGCTAACGGCGCTAACGGTATCCGGCAATTTTTAGCATTGCCTTAAAAAACAATAAGATCGCTCTGGCGATCTTATTGTTATGCATGACCAGCAATTAATCGTGTTTTAAAGACATTCTTATTTGATCGCCCGTTTCTAATCGGTAATCGCAATAAGTGAGTCCATTGTTTCGTGTGGGCTGATTCATCGCATTTAAGAGCTCTTTCACTTTGCTGCCTATGATGGCCATCGGGTCGAATCCTTTCCATTTACAGTTAGTGGCGGATGGCGAGCAATACACCATGCTTGAAATCCCATCGCTGTCCGTTTCCACGCCCGTTGACGTTATGCTCCCTTTTGCCGGGCATTGAGCCGCAAAAGCCGCGCCTGAAACGGAAGAGAAACCTAAAAGCAGAGCGAGAATAGTTGCTTTATCCATGTTCATGATGTTTCCTTAGTCCATTATTAAGGTGCAATTGCACAATTAAAATACACCCGGGAAATGAAAAGAAAAATTTGAACAGATGATGAGCATTCCACGCCAGACGTCACCTGTTCAGGGAAGCAATCCGCCGAGTTAGCCCACTTTTTAACCTAAACAAAGCCATTAAAATCCTCAGGTTTTGTTACAATCACGCCACTTTCCTAACGCGGTTCGTCTCATGTCTCGTTTGATTGCCTTTCTCTTTCTGTTGGTGGCCGGCAGCGCCTCTGCCGCGATCATCAGCGAACAAGCTGTACCTGCACGCTATCTGCAAACTAATGAAGATGCCGACATCTGGGCGCAGGTAGGCGATAACGTCATTACCGTCGGCAATATTCGCGCCGGGCAGATCATCGGCGTGGTGCCGGGCGAGGAGGATTACTACGGCTTCCGCTTCGGCTTTGGCTCGGGATTTATTGATAAAGGCCATCTCGGCCCGGTAACGGGCAACAAGCGTGTGCAGGATAGCCTCGGCGATCTTAATAAGCCGCTCAGCAACCAGAATCTCATCACCTGGCAGGATACGCCGCTCTACAACGCGCCGGATAAAACCAGCCCGCAGTTCGGCACACTGGCGCAAAACCTGCGCTACCCGATTATTGATAAGCTCAAAGACCGCCTGAATCAGACCTGGTTTCAGATCCGCATCGGCAACCGGCTGGCGTGGGTCAGCAGCCTTGATGCGCAGGAGGATAACGGCCTGCCGGTGCTGACCTACCATCACATTTTGCATGATGAAGAGAACACCCGCTTTCGTCATACTTCCACCACCACCTCGGTACGCGCCTTTACCAATCAGATGACCTGGCTGCGCGACCAGGGTTACGCCACGCTGTCGATGTATCAGTTAGAAGGGTATGTGCGTAACCGCATGAATCTGCCCGCGCGCGCGGTGGTCATCACCTTTGATGACGGGCTGAAATCCGTCAGCCGCTACGCCTACCCGATCCTGCGCCAGTATGGGTTTAAAGCGACAGCGTTTATTATCTCGTCGCGCATCAAGCTGAAGCCGCAGAAGTGGGACCCAAAATCGCTGCAGTTTATGAGCGTGTCGGAGCTTAACGGCATCCGTGACGTGTTTGATGTGCAGTCGCACACCCACTTCCTGCACCGGGTCGACGACGCGCGCCATCCGATCCTCTTTAGCCGCAGCTATCACAACATTCTGTTTGATTTTAAACGCTCGCGCCGCGCGCTGGCGCAGTTCAACCCCCATGTGCTCTATCTCTCCTATCCCTTTGGCGGTTATGACGATAAAGCGGTGAAAGCGGCTAATGATGCCGGTTTCCATATGGCGGTAACCACGGTGCGCGGGAAGGTGAAGCCGGGGGATAATCCGTTCCTGTTAAAACGGCTCTATGTCTTACGAACGGATTCGCTGGAAACGATGTCGCGGCTGATCAGCAATCAGCCGCAGGGGTAGGGCATCAGGCAACCTGAACCGGCACGGCTTTCGCGGTGCGTTTCATCTCGTTGTCGCCGTCAAAGTAGGCCACTTTCGGCTGCCAGCTGCGCGCCGATTCATCGGGCATGGTGACGTAGCTGGCGATAATCAGGATATCGCCGACATCCGCACAGTGCGCCGCCGCGCCGTTAACGGAGATAATGCGCGAGCCGCGCTCACCGGCAATCGCATAGGTAGAGAAGCGCTTACCGTTGGTGACGTTGTAGATATCAATGGCTTCATATTCAAGGATACCGGCCGCTTCCAGAAAATCCTGGTCGATGGCGCAGGAGCCTTCGTAATGCAGGTCGGCCTGCGTCACTTTCACGCGGTGGAGCTTGCCTTGCAGCATAGTGCGAATCATAAGTTGAACCTTCGTTACTGAGAGTAAAGCCGAAACGGGGGGAGACGGCTCCCTGCTTAACCCCGTCTGTTGTTGCCGCGCCTTAACCGGCGCGGCGTCTGCCAGATTATTTCTGGGTCAATTCAACCACTCTATTGTCGATAAGCCGCGCCTGGCCGAGCCATGCCGCCATCAGAATCACCGCGCGCTGGCTGCTTTCAGTGAGTTCAAGCAGCGTGTCCGCATCGCGGATCTGAATATCATCGGCGCGGAAACCGGCTTCGTTAACCTGCTGCTCCGCCAGCGCCACCAGCTCTTCGACATCGCGCTCGCCCGCCTGTAGTTTATCGGCGATGGCGTTCATCACTTTGCTCATTCCCGGCGCAATTTTACGCTGGTCAGCGGTGAGATAGCCGTTACGCGAACTGAGCGCCAGGCCATCTTTCGCCCGCACGGTCGGCACGCCGACGATCTCAATGTCGTAACCCATATCCGCCACCATTTTGCGGATTAGCTGCAACTGCTGATAATCCTTCTCGCCGAAGCAGGCGATATCGGGCTGGACCAGGTTAAACAGTTTGCTGACGATGGTGGAGACGCCGCGGAAATGACCAGGACGGCTGGCACCTTCCAGCATCGTTGAGATGCCTGGAACGTCAACATAGGTCTGGCCTTCCGTACCCTGCGGGTAGATATCGGCAGGCGCAGGGGCAAAGACGAAATCGACTTTGCGTTTGTTCAGCTTTTCACAATCTTCCTGCAAGGTGCGCGGGTAGCGCACCAGGTCATCCTGGCGGTCAAACTGCATCGGATTAACAAAGATGCTTACCACCACTACATCGGCGCGCAGTTTCGCTTCATCGACCAGCTTCATATGACCATCGTGTAGGTTGCCCATGGTCGGCACCAGCGCAATGCGTTTTCCTTCCTGACGCAGGCGGCGAATATGCTGGCGCAGCAGCGGCAGGGTTTCAATAATCAACACAACAAGGCTCCTTAATGGAAACTGTGTTCTTCGCCCGGATAGGCTCCGGACTCGACTTCAGCCACATACTGCCTGACCGCGGCACGCATGTCGCCTGCTTCATTGAGGAAATTTTTAGCAAATTTTGGAATATGTCCACCGGTAATGCCGAAGGCGTCATGCATCACCAGAATCTGTCCGTCGGTCACATTGCCTGCACCGATACCAATCACCGGAATGGTTAACGCTTCGGTAATACGTTGTGCCAGCTCGACCGGCACGCACTCCAGCACCAGCAGCTGCGCGCCTGCCACTTCCAGCGCCAGCGCATCCTCATACAGACCCTGCGCCGCATCGCCACGCCCCTGCACTTTATAGCCACCGAAAATGTTGACCGATTGTGGGGTTAACCCGAGGTGACCGCACACTGGCACCGCGCGTTCGGTGAGCATTTTCACCGTCGGTGCCAGCCAGCGGCCGCCTTCGATTTTCACCATATTGGCACCCGCGCGCATCACCGCTGCCGCATTCTCAAAGGCCTGTTCGGGCGTGGCGTAGGCCATAAAGGGCAGATCGGCGAGCAGCAGGCAGGCGGGGGCGCCGCGGCGCACGGCCTGGGTGTGATAAGCGATATCGGCCACCGTTACCGGCAGCGTGGAGTCGTGCCCTTGTACCGTCATACCTAACGAATCGCCGACTAGCATCACGTTGATCCCCTCTTCGGCAAAGAGTTTGGCGAAGCTGTAGTCATAGGCGGTGATGGTGGCGAAGCGGCGCTTCTCCTGCTTACATTTCAGCAGCCACGAGAGGGTAGTCGGTTTCATAGCATTTCCTGATAGTCGAAGGCGAATCTGGCGCATTCTAAGCAGCAACATTCAGGGGGGCAACGGTTTTAGGCAACCCATTGAGGGAGGTCACCTTTTCAGGCGGGGTTACCAGGCTTCCGGTTTTGGCGCGTTCAGCCGCGTCAGCACCGCCTGCAACGCTTCGCCATCGGGGAAGCGCAGGTCAGGGGCGATCTCAAACAGTGGCCACAGCATAAAGCCGCGGTTTTTCATGTCGTAGTGAGGAATGGTCAAGCGCGCGGTCTGCAGCGTTAGCTCACCAAACAGCATAATGTCGAGGTCGAGGGTGCGCGGCCCCCAGCGTTCAGCTTTACGCACGCGCCCCTGCTGCAGCTCAATGCGCTGCGTATGGTCGAGAAGGGCTTCCGGCGCGAGCGTTGTTTCCAGCGCCACGGCGGCGTTGAGATAGTCTGGCTGATCCGGCGGGCCGAGCGGGGGAGTGCGATAAAGCGAGGAGCACGCCACGATGCGGCTGCCGGGTATCTCTCCCAGCGCGGCTATCGCGGCGTTAACTTGCTCGAGCGGCGAGGCGAGGTTGCTGCCCAGCGCGATAAAAGCAAGCGTCATGCACCGCCCTCACGGCGCGGCGCGCGCTTGCGCGGACGGCGATGACGACGGCGCTCGGCGGGCTCGTCACCTAAATCATCAAGCATATGTTTTTGCGCTGGCGGTGCAGAGACCTGGAACTCGCCCCACCATTTTGTCAGGCGCTGCAGTTCCGCGTTGTTCTCCGCCTCGGCGCGCAGTGCCAGCAGATCGTAAGAGGCGCGGAATTTCGGATGCTCCATCAGTTTCCAGGCACGTTTGCCCTGGCGACGGGACATGCGCAGCTGCAGCTGCCAGATATCGCGCACCAGCGTGGTGATGCGTTTCGGGATCGCCAGCGAGCGGCACGCTTCGTCGAGCACGTCGTTCATTGCCAGCGCGAAGGCGTCGTAATAGGCCAGCCCGCCCTCCTGGGTGATACGCTGCGCGTTCTCCAGCAACGGATACCAGAACATGGCGGCAAAGAGGAACGCCGGGTTAACGCGCATATCGTTGTGAATGCGGTTATCGGTGTTCTTCAGCACCTGGGCAATAATGCGCTCCATCGGGCTGTCGCCGCGCTCGGTAAAGCAGCGGGTGATGATCGGGAAGAGCGGCTGGAAGAGGCCATATTCGCGCAGCAGCTGGTAGGTTTCGTAACCGTAACCGGCCTGCAACAGCTTGAGGGACTCTTCAAACAGACGCGCCGGCGGCACGTCGTTAATTAAGGTTGCCAGACGTGGGATCGGCTCGGCGGTCTCTTCGCTAATCTGCATGCCCAGTTTTGCGGCGAATCGCACCGCGCGCAGCATGCGCACCGGATCTTCGCGGTAGCGGGTTTCCGGGTTGCCGATCAGGCGGATGGTGCCCTCTTGCAGATCGCGCATGCCGCCGACGTAGTCACGCACGGTAAAGTCGGCAACGCTGTAGTAGAGGCTGTTGATGGTAAAGTCACGACGCTGGGCATCTTCTTCAATCGAGCCAAAGATGTTGTCGCGCAGCAGCATGCCGTTCTGGCCGCGCTGGGAGATGGTGCGATCGGTTTGCTGATCGTCATGATGACCACGGAAGGTCGCCACTTCGATAATCTCCGGCCCGAACATTACGTGCGCGAGGCGGAAACGGCGACCCACCAGGCGGCAGTTGCGGAACAGCTTGCGCACCTGATCCGGCGTGGCGTTGGTAGTGACATCAAAATCTTTTGGTTTTTTGCCCAGCAACAAGTCGCGCACCCCGCCGCCTACCAGGTATGCTTCATAGCCCGCTTTATTCAGACGATAGAGCACTTTGAGCGCATTTTCGCTGATATCTTTGCGGGAAATAGCGTGCTGCTCACGCGGAATAACCGTCATTTGCGGTTTGGCCATTGCCTCAACGGCCATGCTCTCTTCGCGGCTTAGCACCTTGCGGCAAAAATTAGCGACTCGGGTAAAAATAGTACACCTCGGTAGTGTCAGACGTCATTGGGACAAAAAAATAGCGGCTAATCATAGCTCAGCGCGAAGCATTTGAGAATGCTGTATTCGCATCGCCTGTTACAGGTACGCGTGAAAGCGACCAGTTCGCCACCGCCTTTTCCAGCAGATCTTCAAGGGAGAGATCCTGCCACTCTTTTGTTACATCCTGGTTCAGAAATTGTAAAGCACGGATCAACACGGGACGCGGATCGCCCTCCGGCAGCGCGGGCGCATGGTTCTGCTTGGAGAGCTTATCCCCTTGTTCATTAAGGGCTAATGGTAGATGGACATACTCAGGTGCCGGCCAGCCTAATTGCTGATAAAGGGAGATATGGCGCACCGTCGGCGCAATGAGATCCGCGCCGCGTACGATCTCCGTCACACCCTGAAAATGGTCATCGACCACCACCGCCAGGTTATAAGCAAATAATCCATCGCGGCGGTGAATAATAAAATCCTCGCGCGCCAGTTTCTCTTCAGCAACGATGCGTCCGCGCAGGCGGTCGGTAAACTCCAGCACCGGCTGGCGTTGCAGCAGACGGACCGCGGCATTTTCGGGGCCATGCTTCAGGGTGCGGCAGTGGCCATCATAGAAACCGCCAACGCTTTGAATGCGCGCGCGCGTGCAGGTGCAGAAGTAGCTCAGCCCTTCGCGGTGTAGTCGTTCCAGCACGTCACGGTAGGCGTCATGCCGCCGGGATTGCCACAGCACCTCACCGCCCCAGTACAGGCCGTAGTGTTCCAGCTGGCGCAAAATAGTCTCTGCCGCACCGGGCACTTCGCGGGGAGGATCGATATCTTCAATCCGCACCCGCCAGATACCCTGCTGCGCACGGGCTTGCAGATAGCTACCGAGGGCGGCAATTAACGAACCAAAATGCAGTTCACCGGATGGGGATGGCGCAAAGCGCCCGATATAGTGTGATTCAGGCATATCGACAGGCAAAAAATATAGGGCGGGCGTGAGAGCCGCCGCATAAGAGACGCCCCGCAGTAGCGGGGCGTCTTGGGGAATGCCGGGGGTTAGCCCGCCATCTGTTTTTCGCGGATTTCCGCCAGGGTTTTGCAGTCGATGCACAGATCGGCAGTCGGACGCGCTTCCAGACGACGGATACCAATTTCAACGCCGCAGGATTCGCAGAAACCGAAATCTTCGTCTTCTACTTTTTTCAGCGTTTTTTCGATCTTCTTAATCAGCTTGCGCTCGCGATCGCGGTTACGCAGTTCGAGGCTGAACTCCTCTTCCTGAGCAGCACGGTCAACCGGGTCCGGGAAGTTAGCCGCTTCGTCCTGCATGTGCGTAACGGTGCGATCGACTTCATCCCTAAGTTGATTGCGCCATGCTTCAAGAATCCGCTTGAAGTGCGCCAGCTGGGCTTCGTTCATATACTCTTCGCCCGGCTTCTCTTGATACGGCTCCACCCCAGCGATGGCGAGAATACTCAGGGACGATGTTTTACGGTTTTGCCCTTCTTGCATGTTGCTTCTCCTTAACACGCACTATCGATCCCCGTTCGGGGGAAAAATCAGGCCGCTATAAATAGCAGATGCTTTTACGGATGGCAAATATCCATACGTAACACTTGACAACCCTGTGAAGAAAAGCGTATTTGCGCACGCGACCAAATCACTTATTCGTCAGGTGCTTGCCTTAAAGCGAGAACGGTAGCGGCAAGCTAAGACTCATATTATCGGCAGAAAGTTCCGCTTTATAAGCAATAACTTCCACCCCATTTTGTTGCGCTTCACTCAATAATCGTGCGTATTCCCCATCAATATGGCGCGCGGGTGCGAAATGTTCAACGGCGGAGTGCAGAATGGCAAACAAGATCACCGCACGGTCACCGTTGGCCGCAACGCTCATAAGTTCCCGTAAATGCTTCTGCCCGCGCAGTGTGACCGCATCCGGGAAATAGCCTGACTGCTGCTCGGCGAGCGTAACCGATTTCACTTCAATATAGCAGTTGCGGCGATCCTCCGCCTGCAACAGAAAATCAATTCTGCTGCGCTCCGCACCATATTTCACTTCGCTTTTCAGCGCGCTATATCCCGTTAACTCCGGCAGGCGGTCAGCGATAATCGCCTCTTTCGTCAACATATTTGCCCGCTGGGTATTGACGCAAATAAACGCGCCCTGCTGCGTTTCAGTTAATTCCCAGGTGTGGGCATATTTGCGCTTCAGATTGGTTGAAGTGGAATACCAGACCCGATCGCCCGGCGTGGCGCAGCCAGTCATCGCGCCGGTATTGGGGCAGTGCAGCGTCAGGGTTTCGCCTTCAGGCGTCACCACGTCCGCCAGAAAGCGCTTATAGCGCATCACCAGCGTGGCGGATTGTAACGGCGGGGTGAACTCCATAACTCTTCCTTAATATGTTCGTGGCTCAATACGCGCCGAAATGTTTACTCACCGCTAAGGGACCAGCGCGTCAGGGCGGTGTAACGGGTACGTCCATTAATAAACTGCGACTCATAGAGCGCAAACTCCGTGACCGGAAAGGACCAGCGAAAACCCGGCGGCGGGAGCGAAACCGCGTGGCTGGCGTCGCGCAGCAGCGTAATGTGCGGATGAAAAGGCTGCGGGCTTTGATAGCAGCCGCTACGTGCTGCCTGCGCGCGCAGCATATCCGCAAGTTGTAATAAACCGCGCGGCGGCTGGCGCGAACCGAGCCACACCACGCGCGAGCGCAGCCACTGGCCGGCATCATCCAGCGTCAGCGTAAAGCCCGGCTGGCGAATGCGCCCGGCCAGCGTCTCCAGCGCCTTTTGCTTCTCAGCGCTGATATCGCCCAGAAAGGCCAGCGTCAGATGCAAATTGGCGGCGGCGATTGGCCTTCCCGCTTCCGGCGCGAAGTGTTGCGCGCGCCACTGCACCAGTTGCTGCTGGATATCGGCGGGCAGTTCAATGGCAAAAAAGAGCCTTTTTGATGCGGGCATAGTGTGCTCGAGGTCAAGAATATGTGGGGATGGTATACTGCTGCTCCTCTTCTGTTAACCCCTGGAGCGTTTGTGTCCTCACTGCCCGTTGCCGCCGTTCTGCCCGATCTTCTCTCTGCGCTGAAAAATGCGCCACAGGTGCTGCTAAGCGCCCCGACCGGTGCCGGGAAGTCGACCTGGCTGCCGCTGCAACTGCTGCAACAGGGCGCCGTCGAAGGGAAAATTTTGCTGCTCGAGCCACGACGACTGGCGGCGCGCAACGTAGCCCAACGGCTGGCGGAACTGCTTAATGAGCAACCCGGCGACACCGTGGGTTACCGCATGCGCGCCGACACCTGCGTCGGCCCGAATACCCGTCTTGAAGTGGTTACCGAAGGGATCCTTACTCGGCTGGTGCAAAATGACCCGGAGCTAAACGGCGTTGGGCTTGTGATCCTCGATGAGTTTCATGAGCGTAGTTTACAAGCCGATCTTGCGCTGGCGCTGCTGCTCGATGTGCAACAGGGTCTGCGTGACGATCTGAAACTCCTGATTATGTCCGCGACGCTGGATAATGAGCGTCTACACGCGTTGTTGCCCGATGCGCCGGTCATTGTCTCTGCAGGGCGCGCATTCCCGGTTGAACAGCGCTACCAGTCGCTGCCCGCTCATCAACGCTTTGATGAGGGAGTGGCGCAGGCGACAGTTGAACTGCTGCGCCATGAACCCGGTTCGCTGCTGCTCTTTTTGCCGGGCGTCGGCGAGATCCAGCGCGTGCAAGAGCAGCTCGCCTCGCGCGTCGGCAGCGACGTGCTGCTCTGCCCTCTGTACGGCGCGCTGCCGTTAAGTGAACAGCGTAAAGCGATTCTGCCTGCCCCGGCCGGTAAGCGAAAAGTGGTGTTGGCGACCAATATTGCTGAAACCAGCCTGACCATTGAAGGGATTCGGCTAGTGGTAGACAGCGCCCAGGAGCGCGTCGCCCGTTTTGATGCCCGCAGCGGCTTAACGCGCCTGATTACCCAGCGCATCAGCGTGGCGTCGATGACCCAGCGCGCCGGACGCGCCGGGCGTCTGGAGCCGGGCATCTGCCTGCATCTGATTGCCAAAGAGCAGGCGGAGCGCGCGGCGGCGCAGAGCAACCCGGAGATCGTCAGTAGCGATCTCTCCGGCCTGTTAATGGAGTTACTGCAGTGGGGCTGCCAGGATGCCGCGCAGCTTCATTGGCTGGATCTGCCGCCTGAGGCTAACCTGGCGGCGGCGCGCAGGCTGCTGACGCAACTGCGCGCGCTGGAAGAGGGGCGTTTAACCCCCTTTGGCATGAAAATGGCGGCGCTTGGCAACGATCCGCGCCTGGCGGCGATGCTTTCGAGCGCGCAGGGCGAGGATGAGATTGCTACCGCGGCGAAGCTTGCGGCGATCCTCGAAGAGCCGCCGCGCGGCGGTAATAGCGATTTGAGCGCCGCCTTTTCGCGTCAGCAGGGGAACTGGCAGCAGCGCGCGCGCCAACTGGCACGCAGGCTGAAGAGCAGCGGCGGCGAGCCGGATATCAGCGCGCTGGCCCCGCTTCTCGCCTGTGCGTTTACCGATCGTATCGCGCGCCGACGCGGGCAGCAGGGGCGCTATCAGCTGGCGAACGGCTTAGGTGCAACGCTGGATGCTGATGACGCGCTAAACCGTCACGAATGGCTGCTCGCACCGCTGCTGTTGCAGGGGAGCCAGTCGCCGGATGCGCGTATATTGCTGGCGCTGCCGCTGGATATTGATGCGCTTGTTGCCCAGTGTCCACAACTGATTACCCAGTCCGACAGCGTCGAGTGGGATGAAACGCTCGGTACGCTGAAAGCATTTCGCCGCAGGCAGATTGGTCAACTGACGCTGAGCGCCCAGCCGCTGGCGAAGCCCTCCGAGGAGGAGCTGCACGGGGCGATGTTAAATGGCATTCGTGAAAAAGGATTGCGGGTGCTGAACTGGACAAGCGAAGCGGCGCAGTATCGTTTACGCTTACTCTGCGCCGCGAAGTGGCTGCCGGAGTTCGACTGGCCCGCCGTTGATGACGCCTCGCTCCTTGATACGCTTGAGGCGTGGCTGCTGCCGCAAATGGGCGGCATTCGTTCCCTGCGCGATTTGCAGTCTCTCGACGTGGGGCAGGCGTTGCAGCAGGCGCTGCCGTGGTCGTTGCGTCAACGGCTGGATAGTGAGCTGCCTGGGCATTACACTGTGCCGACCGGAAGCCGGATAGCCATCCGATATCATGAAGATAATCCGCCTGCACTGGCGGTGCGGATGCAGGAGATGTTCGGTGAAGCCACCACCCCGACGATTGCGCAGGGGCGCGTGGCGCTGGTGCTGGAGCTGCTTTCGCCTGCCCAGCGGCCGCTGCAAATTACGCGTGATTTAGGCGCGTTCTGGGCCGGAACCTACCGCGAGGTGCAAAAAGAGATGAAGGGGCGCTACCCCAAACATGTCTGGCCGGACGATCCGGCAAACACCGCGCCGACGCGGCGAACGAAAAAGTATTCATAGTGCTGATACGTAGAGCGTCATTCAGCAGTGGTATAAATTGAGAGAGTTCTTCTTCTGCCAGTAGGCCGAAGAGCTGAGAATCGGGCCCTTGCGCCTGAACGTTGCGGAGAGTAAAGCATGGCGGGGAATGACCGCGAGCCAATTGGACGCAAGGGGAAACCTGCGCGTCCGGCAAAAGAGAAAATCAGTCGTCGTCGCGTTCGTGATGAAGAGTATGACGAATACGATGATGAAGAGGAAAACGCAGTGCCGAAAAAGGGAAGAGGCAGAGGCAAAAAGCCCCGCGGTAAACGCGGCTGGTTCTGGCTGCTGCTGAAAATTTTCATTGTTTGCGCAGTGCTGTTTGCCATTTATGGCGTCTATCTGGATCAGAAGATCCGCGCGCGTATCGACGGTAAAGTGTGGCAGCTGCCCGCCGCCGTCTATGGCCGTATGGTCAACCTCGAGCCGGATATGGCCATCAGCAAAAATGAGATGGTCAAGCTGCTGGAGGCGACGCAGTATCGCGAAGTGACGAAGATGACGCGTCCCGGTGAGTTCACCGTGCAGGCGAAAAGCATCGAGATGATCCGCCGTCCGTTTGATTTCCCGGACAGCAAAGAGGGCCAGGTGCGCGCGCGTCTGACCTTTGACGGCGATCGCCTGGAAACGATTGAGAATATGGACAGCAACCGCCAGTTCGGTTTCTTCCGTCTCGATCCGCGCCTTATCACCATGCTCTCTTCGCCGAACGGCGAGCAGCGCCTGTTCGTTGCGCGGAACGGCTTCCCGGATCTGCTGGTCGACACGCTGCTGGCAACGGAAGACCGCCACTTCTACGAGCATGACGGTATCAGCTTCTACTCCATTGGCCGTGCGGTGCTGGCGAACCTCACTGCTGGCCGCACAGTGCAGGGGGCGAGTACGCTGACCCAGCAGCTGGTGAAAAACCTCTTCCTGAGCAGCGAGCGCTCCTACTGGCGTAAAGCCAATGAAGCCTATATGGCGCTGATCATGGATGCCCGCTACAGCAAGGATCGCATCCTTGAGCTCTATATGAACGAGGTCTACCTCGGCCAGAGCGGTGATAACGAAATCCGCGGCTTCCCGCTGGCGAGCCTCTACTACTTTGGTCGTCCGGTTGAAGAGCTGAGCCTCGATCAGCAAGCGCTGCTGGTGGGCATGGTAAAAGGGGCCTCGATTTACAACCCGTGGCGTAACCCGAAACTGGCCCTTGAGCGCCGTAATCTGGTGCTGCGCCTGCTGCAACAGCAGAGCGTGATTGACCAGGAGCTGTATGACATGCTCAGTGCCCGTCCGCTCGGCGTGCAGCCGCGCGGCGGGGTGATCTCGCCTCAGCCAGCATTTATGCAGATGGTGCGCCAGGAGTTGCAGAGCAAACTCGGCGATAAAGTCAAAGATCTCTCCGGCGTGAAGATCTTCACCACCTTTGACTCGGTAGCGCAGGATGCTGCCGAAAAAGCGGCGGTAGAGGGTATTCCGCTGCTGATCAAACAGCGCAAGCTGTCGGATCTGGAAACCGCGATGGTGGTGGTCGATCGCTACACCGGCGAAGTGCGCGCGATGGTGGGCGGTGCGACACCGCAGTTTGCCGGTTACAACCGTGCCATGCAGGCGCGCCGCTCTATCGGCTCGCTGGCAAAACCGGCGACCTACCTGACGGCGCTGAGCCAGCCGAACACCTATCGCCTGAACACCTGGATTGCGGATGCGCCGATTTCCCTGCGCCTCTCCAACGGCCAGGTGTGGTCGCCGCAGAACGATGATCGCCGCTTCAGCGGTCAGGTGATGCTGGTGGATGCGCTGACGCGCTCGATGAACGTCCCGACCGTTAACCTCGGTATGGCGGTAGGCTTACCGGCGGTGACGGACACCTGGGAGAAACTCGGTGCGCCGAAAAATCAGCTGAACGGTATGCCGTCAATGCTGCTGGGGGCGCTCAACCTGACGCCGATTGAAGTGGCGCAGGCCTTCCAGACCATCGCCAGCGGCGGTAACCGCGCGCAACTCTCCGCGCTGCGTTCGGTGATTGCTGAAGATGGCACGGTGCTCTACCAGAGCTATCCGCAGGCGGAACGCGTGGTGCCTGCTCAGGCGGCGTACATGACGCTGTGGACCATGCAGCAGGTGGTTCAGCGCGGAACGGGTCGCCAGCTTGGCGCGAAGTATCCGGGTCTGCACCTGGCGGGGAAAACCGGTACCACCAACAACAATGTTGATACCTGGTTTGCTGGCATTGACGGGCGTGAAGTGACTATCACCTGGGTTGGCCGCGATAATAACCAGCCGACCAAGCTGTATGGTGCCAGCGGCGCAATGGCGATTTATCAGCGTTATCTGCAAAACCAGTCGCCGATCCCGCTGGATCTGACGCCGCCGGAGGACATCACTAACCTCGGCGTGGATGATATGGGTAACTTTATCTGCGGCGGCGGCGGCGTTCGCCAGCTGCCGGTCTGGACCACCAATCCAGATGCGCTTTGCCAGCAGAGCCAGATGATGCAGCCGCAAACGGGCAATCCGTTCGATCAGTCGACGCAGCCGCAACAGCAGCAACAGCCGCAGCAACAACAGCCGCAGCAGGAGCAGAAGAGCGATGGCGTAGCGGGCTGGATTAAAGATATGTTCGGCAGTAACTAGTGATAAAAAACCCCGGTTCAGCAGACCGGGGTTTTTATTTTGTCCTTTCTGATACATTCAAATAACGCCGCGTTAAATTCATTTCTTCATGCAATTAACATCCTGCTTTCTCATCCCTTAATTCTTGCCTCTTAAGCCCCGCCGGGCGGCTTTGCGCTTGCTATGCACGGAGCGCTTCGCATGTTATTCTGCGGTCATAATAATAATTCTCGTTTACGTTAACGTTCACTTATTGAATCAGAGATCCACTCATGGCGCGTCCAACAACTGCTCAGCCAGTCACTTTTACGCTGCGTACCGTCGCAGTCGTAGTAGCCACAGCGGTTAGCGGCATGTCTGTTTATGCACAGGCTGCTACCACCCCCAAAGAAGAAACCATCACCGTCACCACCGCCGCGCCGCAAGAGAATGCGTGGGGGCCGGCGGCGACCATCGCGGCGAAACATACCGCGACCGCGACAAAAACGGATATGCCGCTGGAAAAAACGCCGCAGTCCATTTCTGTCGTCACCGCCGAAGAGATCGCGCTGCATCAGCCGAAATCGGCGAAAGAGGCCCTGAGCTATACGCCGGGCGTTAGCGTGGGCACGCGCGGTGCTTCAAATACTTACGATCAGCTGATCATCCGCGGTTTTGCCGCTGATAACCAAAGCCAGAATAACTACCTCGACGGCCTGAAGTTGCAGGGTAACTTCTATAACGACGCGGTGATCGATCCCTATATGCTGGAACGCGTTGAGTTACTGCGTGGGCCAACCTCCGTGCTCTACGGAAAAAGCAGCCCGGGCGGCCTGATGAATATGGTCAGCAAGCGTCCGACCACCACGCCGCTGCATGAAATTCAGTTTAAAGCGGGCAGCAACAGCCTGTTTCAGACCGGGTTTGATTTCAGCGACGCGCTGGATGATGACGGTGTTTACTCTTATCGCCTGACCGGCCTGGCGCGCTCTGCCAATGCGCAGCAGGACGGGAAAAAAGAGCAGCGTTATACCATCGCCCCCTCTTTTAGCTGGCGGCCGGATGATAAAACCAACTTCACCTTCCTCTCCTATTTCCAGAATGAGCCTGACACCGGCTATTACGGCTGGTTGCCGAAAGAGGGAACCGTTGAGCCGCTGCCGAACGGCAAACGGCTGCCGACCAGTTTCAACGAAGGCGCAAAGAACAACACTTACTCCCGTAACCAGAAGATGGTCGGTTACAGCTTCGAGCACGCCTTCGACGACACCTTTACCGTGCGCCAGAACCTGCGTTATGCCGAGAACAAAACCTCGCAAAACAGCGTCTACGGCTACGGCATGTGTTCTGATCCGCTCTACACCGCCAAACCTGCAAACAGCCCTTGTGCCAGCATCGCGCCGTCGCAGTGGAACCACTACCTGACGCGCCAGTATGTGGTTGATAACGAGAAGTTGCAGAACTTCTCGGTCGATACGCAGTTGCAGAGCACCTTCGCCACTGGCGCTGTCGACCATACGCTGCTGACCGGCGTCGACTTTATGCGGATGCGTAACGACATCGACTCGTGGTTTGGCTATGCGGGATCGGTCGCGCCATCGGATATCTATAACCTCGATCGCGGCGATTTCGATTTCGCTGCTCACTCTGGTCCGTCTGGCGCTTACCGCATTCTTAACCGCCAGAAACAGACCGGCCTCTATGCGCAGGATCAGGCGCAGTGGGAGAAGGTGCTGGTTACGCTCGGCGGTCGTTACGACTGGGCGAAGCAGAGCGCATTCGACCGCGATAGTGGCATCACAAAAACGCGTGACGACAACCAGTTCAGCTGGCGTGGCGGCGTTAACTACCTGTTTGATAATGGCGTGACGCCATACTTCAGCTACAGCGAATCGTTCGAACCATCATCTACCGCTGGCGAGAGCGGTGCGCTCTTCGCGCCATCCAAAGGGAAGCAGTACGAAGCCGGGGTGAAATATAGCCCGAGCGATCGGCCGATTGTGCTGACCGGCGCGCTCTATCAGCTGACCAAGAGCAACAATCTGATGGCCGACCCTGCGGGATCGGTCTGGTCAGTCGAAGGGGGCAAAGTGCGTTCACGCGGCGTGGAGCTTGAGGCCAAAGCGGCGCTCTCCGCCAACCTGAACGTGGTCGGCTCTTATACCTATACGCAAGCGGAATACACCACCGACACCACGTTGAAAGGTAACACTCCGCCGCAGGTGCCAAAACATATGGCTTCGCTATGGGGAGATTACACCTTCTATGATGGCGCGCTCTCCGGCCTGACGCTTGGCACCGGCGCACGCTTCACCGGTTCAAGCTTCGGCGATCCGGCGAACTCCTTTAAAGTCGGTAGCGCCACCGTCGTGGATGCGCTGGTGCGTTACGATCTGGCGCGCTTCGGTATGGCGGGCTCCAATGTCGCCTTACACGTTAATAACCTGTTCGATCGCGAATATGTCGCCAGCTGCTTTAACAGCTACGGCTGCTTCTGGGGCGCTGAACGTCAGGTGACGGCAACCGCAACCTTCCGCTTCTAATCTTTCTCTTCGGGCACGGTTCGCCGTGCCCTCTGACAAGTTGGCAACCATGCAGGAAAACAAAACGCTTCCCGATACCACCTTTCAACTGAACGATGTCACCTTTCGCGTGCCGGGACGCACGCTGCTGCATCCGCTGTCGTTGACCTTCCCGAGCGGGAAAGTGACCGGCCTGATTGGTCATAACGGCTCGGGTAAATCGACGCTGCTGAAGATGCTTGGCCGCCATCAGGCACCCTCTGAGGGCGAGATTCTGCTCGACGGGCAGCCGCTGGAGAGCTGGAGCAGTAAAGCTTTCGCCCGCAAAGTCGCCTATCTGCCGCAGCAGCTGCCGCAGGCGGAAGGGATGACCGTGCGCGAACTGGTGGCGATTGGGCGGTATCCGTGGCACGGAGCGCTGGGGCGTTTTGGCGTGGCTGATCGGGAGAAAGTGGAGGAGGCGATTGCGCTGGTCGGTTTAAAACCGCTGGCGCACCGGCTGGTGGATAGCCTCTCCGGTGGCGAACGCCAGCGTGCGTGGATTGCCATGCTGGTGGCGCAGGACAGCCGCTGCCTGCTGCTTGATGAGCCGACCTCCGCGCTTGATATCGCCCATCAGGTCGATGTGCTGGCGCTGGTGCACCGCTTAAGCCAGCAGCGCGGGCTGACGGTGATTGCCGTGCTGCACGATATCAATATGGCGGCGCGCTACTGTGACTACCTGGTGGCCCTGCGCGGCGGCGAGATGATCGCTGAAGGCGCGCCGGAGGCCTTAATGCGCGCCGAGACGCTGGAGCAAATTTATGGTATCCCGATGGGGATCCTGCCACATCCGGCCGGTGCCGCGCCCGTGAGCTTTGTCTACTGATGGCCGCTACTCCTGAAATCAGCCGTCGACGTTTACTGACGGCCATGGCGCTGTCGCCGCTGCTCTGGCAGATGCGCGGTGCGAAGGCCGCGAGCGTCGATCCGCAGCGCGTAGTCGCTCTTGAGTGGCTGCCGGTTGAGCTGCTGCTGGCGCTGGGCGTGATGCCCTACGGCGTCGCCGATGTGCAAAATTACAATACCTGGGTCAACGAACCGTCCCTGCCGGCGTCGGTGATAGATGTTGGCCTGCGTACCGAACCGAACCTCGAACTGCTGACGCAGATGAAGCCATCGCTGCTGGTCTGGTCGGCGGGCTATGGCCCCTCCGAAGCGAAGCTGGCGACCATTGCCCCGGGGCGCGGGTTTACCTTTAGCGACGGCAAAAAGCCGCTGGCGATGGCCCGACGCTCGCTGAACGAGATGGCGCAGTTGCTCAACAAAGAGACGCAGGCGAAACAGCATCTCGCGCAGTTCGATGCGCTGATGAGCGCCACCAAGCCGCGCTTTGCCCGGCGCGGCGACCGCCCGCTGTTGATGATTACCCTGCTCGATCCGCGCCATGTGCTGGTATTCGGTGCCAACTGCCTGTTTCAGGAAGTACTCGATGACTTCGGCATTCGTAATGCCTGGCTGGGCGAGCAGACCTTCTGGGGTAGCGTGGCAGTCGGCATCGATCGGCTTGCCGCCTATAAAGACGCGGATGTGATCTGCTTTGATCACAACAATGAACAGGATATGCAAAAAGTGATGGCGACACCGCTCTGGCAGGCGATGCCGTTTGTGCGCCAGGGGCGTTTTCAGCGCGTGCCGGCGGTCTGGTTCTACGGCGCGACGCTCTCCGCCATGCATTTTACCCGCGTGCTGGATAACGCGCTGGGAGGCCGGGCATGATCCGTCGCTTCTCCCTCTCATCGGCGCTGCTGCTGGCGGTACTGTTTACCCTGGCAGCCGGGCTAACCTGGTACAACCTGACCCTTGCGCTGCCGCGCGCTCAGTGGTCTCAAGCGCTCTTTACGCCCAATATCGATCGTATCGATCAGATGCTGTTTCACTACAGCCTGCTGCCGCGCCTGGCGATCTCACTGCTGGTCGGCGCCGGGCTTGGGCTGGTGGGCGTGCTGTTCCAGCAAGTATTGCGTAACCCGCTGGCGGAGCCGACCACGCTTGGCGTGGCGACCGGTGCCCAGCTCGGCATCACCATCACTACGCTGTGGGCGATCCCGGGCGTAATGGCCGCGCAGTTTGCGGCGCTGGTCGGTGCCTGCGGCGTCGGCGCGCTGGTGTTTGGCGTGGCGTGGGGAAAACGGCTCTCCCCGGTGACCTTAATTCTTGCGGGCCTGGTCGTCAGCCTCTATTGCGGGGCGATCAACCAGCTGCTGGCGCTGTTTCACCACGACCAGCTGCAAAGCATGTTTTTGTGGAGCACCGGTACGCTGACGCAGACTGACTGGAGCGTGGTGCAGCGTCTCTGGCCGCAGCTGCTGGGCGGCACGGTATTAACGCTGCTGCTGCTGCGTCCGCTCACCTTAATGGGGCTGGATGATGGCGTAGCGCGCAACCTTGGGCTGGCGCTGTCGCTGGCGCGGCTGGCGGCGTTAACGCTGGCCATTGCCCTGAGTGCGCTGCTGGTTAACGCGGTCGGCATTATCGGGTTTATCGGCCTCTTCGCGCCGCTGCTGGCAAAGATGCTTGGCGCACGGCGTCTGCTGACGCGCCTGATGCTGGCCCCGCTGATTGGCGCGCTGATCCTCTGGCTCTCCGATCAGGTGATCCTCTGGCTGACGCGCGTCTGGATGGAGGTCTCCACCGGGTCGATGACGGCGTTGATTGGCGCACCGTTGCTGCTCTGGCTGCTGCCGCGTCTGCGCAGTATGAGCGCCCCGGCGATGGATGGCGGGGATAAGATCCGCCCCGAGCGCGGGCATGTATTGTGGTTTGCGCTGGGTGGCCTGCTGTTACTGCTGCTGGCGATGTGGGCGGCGCTCAGTTTTGGCCGCGACGCGCATGGCTGGCAGTGGGCCAGCGGCGCGCTGCTGGATGAACTGCTGCCCTGGCGCTGGCCGCGCATTATCGCCGCGCTGACGGCTGGGATGATGCTGGCGGTGGCGGGGTGCATTATCCAGCGTCTGACCGGTAACCCGATGGCCAGCCCGGAAGTGCTGGGCATCAGCTCCGGCGCGGCGTTTGGCGTGGTGTTAATGCTCTTCTTTGTGCCGGGCAACGCTTTTGGCTGGCTGCTGCCTGCCGGGAGTTTGGGCGCGGCGGCAACGCTATTGATCATTATGCTCGCCGCCGGACGCGGCGGCTTTTCACCGCACCGCATGCTGCTGGCCGGGATGGCACTCAGTACCGCCTTTACCATGCTGTTGATGATGTTGCAGGCGAGCGGCGATCCGCGTATGGCGACGATCCTGACCTGGATCTCCGGTAGCACCTATAACGCTTCCGGTGAGCTGGTGGTGCGCAGCGCGGTGGTGATGGTGGTGCTGCTGGCGTTAACCCCGCTCTGCCGCCGCTGGCTGATGATTCTGCCGCTCGGCGGGGAGAGTGCGCGCTCGGTAGGGATGGCGCTGACTTCGTCGCGTATTGTGCTGCTGCTGCTGGCAGCCGCGCTGACGGCAGTAGCGACGATGACTATTGGGCCGCTCAGTTTTGTTGGGCTAATGGCACCGCACATCGCGCGCATGATGGGCTTTCGGCGTACGATGCCGCATATGGTCATCTCCGCGCTGGTGGGGGGCGTGTTGCTGGTATTTGCCGACTGGTGTGGGCGGATGGTGCTGTTTCCGTTCCAGATCCCGGCGGGGCTGCTCTCGACCTTTATCGGCGCGCCATACTTTATCTATCTGCTGAGAAAGCAGAGCCGCTAAAAAAGTGCCCGGTGGCGCTAGCGCTTACCGGGCCTACGAAGGCAGAGAACACGATTTTGTAGGCCGGATAAGCGTTAGCGCCATCCGGCAATTCCCCGATATCAGCACGATGATTTTGTAGGCCGGATAAGCGCAGCGCCATCCGGCAATTCCCCGATATCAGCAGGGCATTACAGCTTCGCGAATGCGCGCTTCGCGGCGTCGATGGTGTTATCGATATCTTCAACGCTGTGGGCTACGGACATAAAGCCCGCTTCAAACGCGGACGGTGCCAGGTAAACCCCTTCCTCCAGCATCAGATGGAAGAAGCGTTTAAAACGCTCAACATCACACTTCACCACATCCTGATAGCTCGTCACGCTCTGCGCGTCGGTAAAGAAGAGACCAAACATCCCGCCGACATGGTTCACCACCAGCCCGATGCCTGCTTCCTGCGCGGCGTTCAGCAAACCTTCCGCCAGGCGAGTTGTCAGATCGGTCAGGGTAGAGTGAATGCCCGGCTGCGCCACTTCGTTCAGACAGGCGAAGCCCGCTGCCATCGCAATCGGGTTACCGGAAAGCGTGCCCGCCTGGTAGACCGGCCCGGTCGGTGCCAGTGCTTCCATCACGTCGCGGCGACCGCCGAAGGCACCTACCGGCATGCCGCCGCCGATGATTTTGCCAAGGCAGGTCAGATCCGGCACCACATCGTAGTAAGCCTGGGCACCTGCCAGCGCGACGCGGAAACCGGTCATCACCTCATCGATAATCAGCAGCGCGCCAAACTCGTCGCACAGCGCACGCAGGCCCGGCAGGAACTCCGGCAGCGGCGGGACGCAGTTCATGTTGCCTGCGACCGGCTCAACGATGATACAGGCGATCTCCTGCGGATACTGCTCGAACGCTGCGCGTACCGAGTCGAGATCGTTATAGGTGCAGGTGAGAGTGTGTTTGGCGAAATCCGCCGGTACGCCGGGTGAGTTCGGCTGACCGAGGGTTAACGCGCCGGAACCCGCTTTCACCAGCAGGCAGTCAGCGTGGCCGTGGTAGCAGCCCTCGAATTTGATGATTTTGTCGCGATGGGTAAAACCGCGCGCGAGACGGATAGCGCTCATCGTCGCTTCGGTGCCGGAGTTGACCATACGCACCATATCCATCGTTGGCACCAGTTCGGTCACCAGCTCCGCCATTTTCACTTCCATCTCGGTCGGCGCGCCGAAGCTCAGCCCGCGGCTGGCCGCTTCAATCACCGCATTGCGGATCGCCGGGTGGTTGTGGCCCAGCACCATCGGTCCCCAGGAGCCAACGTAGTCGATATAGGCTTTGCCGTCGGCATCGTACAGATAAGCCCCGTCAGCGCGCTCGATAAACAGCGGCGTACCGCCAACGCCGGTGAAGGCGCGTACCGGTGAATTGACCCCGCCAGGGATAAGCTGTCGCGCTGTATTAAAGAGGTTTTCAGACTTACTCATGCTTTCATTCCTGGTTGCTGGAAAAAATCGTTGCCGCTCATTCTATGTGATTACCGGAAGCGGATGAAAGTTTTGCCGGGAAGAAGGACATATTTTGCAGGGATTTTGCCCGCGACGCGGCGGCAACGGGTGGCTACAATACTCCTTTTGTATGACGTATCAGAGCCGATGTCAGAAAACACTCCCTCATTTGAACAGCAGCAGGTTGAACGACGCCGACGCAGAGATATTCTGCGCCGAATGCTGCAACGTGATAAAACGCCGCTGGCGATCCTCGTGGTGGCAGCCGTAGCGGGAACGCTTACCGGGCTGGTGGGCGTCGCCTTCGAAAAGGCGGTTAACGCGGTGATCAACCTGCGCATTGGCGCGCTGGCGCAGGTGGCCAACAGCGCGGTTGTCTGGCCGCTGGCCTTTATCGCCTCGGCGCTGCTGGCGATGATTGGCTACTTTCTGGTACGCCGCTTCGCGCCGGAAGCGGGCGGCTCCGGTATTCCGGAGATCGAAGGCGCGCTGGAGGATCTGCGCCCGGTGCGCTGGTGGCGCGTGTTGCCGGTGAAGTTTTTCGGCGGCATGGGCACGCTGGGCGCGGGCATGGTGCTGGGGCGCGAAGGGCCAACGGTGCAGATTGGCGGCAACGTCGGGCGAATGGTGTGCGATCTCTTTCGTCTGCGCAGCGGTGAAGCGCGCCACACTCTGCTGGCAACCGGCGCGGCGGCGGGGCTCTCTGCGGCTTTTAACGCGCCGCTGGCGGGCATTCTCTTTATCATTGAGGAGATGCGCTCGCAGTTTCACTACAACCTTATCTCCATCAAGGCTGTCTTTACCGGCGTCATTATGTCGAGCATCGTCTTTCGCCTGTTTAACGGTGAAGCGGCGGTCATTGATGTCGGTAAATTGAGTAATGCGCCGGTAAATACCCTGTGGCTCTATCTGCTGCTGGGAATGGTGTTTGGCTGTGTCGGCCCGCTGTTTAACACGCTGGTGCTGCGTACCCAGGATCTGTTTCAGCGCCTGCACGGCGGTAAGACTGGAAAGTGGGTGCTGATAGGCGGTCTGATTGGCGGAACCTGCGGCGTGCTCGGCCTGATGGCTCCCGCGCTCTCCGGCGGCGGTTTTGCGCTGATCCCTATCGCGTCTGCCGGGAATTATGGCCTCAGCGCGCTGCTGTTTATCTTTCTTATCCGCGTGGCGATGACGCTGCTCTGCTTTAGCTCCGGCGCGCCGGGCGGTATTTTTGCGCCGATGCTGTCGTTAGGCACCGTGCTCGGCATGGCCTTCGGCGCGGCGAGCATGGCGATTTTTCCCCATTACCAGCTCGATGCAGCGACCTTTGCCGTCGCCGGAATGGGGGCGTTACTCGCCGCTTCGCTGCGCGCGCCGTTGACCGGGATCGTGCTAGTTTTGGAAATGACTGACAATTATCAGCTTATTTTGCCAATGATCATTACCTGCCTTGGTGCGACACTGTTAGCCCAGTTTTTGGGCGGTAAACCGCTCTATTCCGCCATCCTGGCACGTACGCTTGCCAGGCAGGAGGCCGCCGCTGAGCGTGCGCTGCCGCGGGAGAGTACTTGAAGGATTTACTACCCTAATGGATAATAGCCGCCATGATCGGGTCAATATTTGCCCAGGTCGACGTATTAACGGGAGCAAGACATGAGTGATGACGTAGCGCTGCCGCTGCAGTTTACCGACGCAGCAGCCAATAAAGTAAAAAGCCTGATCGCGGACGAAGAGAACCCTAATCTGAAACTGCGTGTCTACATCACCGGTGGTGGTTGCAGCGGCTTCCAGTACGGTTTTACCTTTGACGATCAGGTTAACGACGGCGATATGACCATTGAGAAGCAGGGCGTTGGCCTGGTGGTTGACCCAATGAGCCTGCAATATCTGGTGGGCGGTTCGGTGGATTACACCGAAGGTCTGGAGGGGTCCCGCTTCGTGGTGACTAACCCGAACGCGACCAGCACCTGCGGCTGCGGTTCGTCGTTCAGCATCTGATTACGTAAAATGCCGGGTAATACCGGCATTTACTCCGCTTTTAACGGCCCGCTTCATCCAGCGCAAAGGTTGGCAGCTTCAGGTGCCAGCGGATCGCCGCCAGGCGAATTACCAGCGTGACCCCCATTCCTACCATACTCGCTGACTCCAGCGGCACGGCAAAAGCGTAGAACGCTGTAGCGTGGACGATCCCCCCTGCAATACAGGCCGTGGCGTAAATTTCGGTGCGCAGGATCATCGGTATTTCGCGTGCCAGAACATCACGGATAATGCCGCCGCCAACGCCGGTCAACACGCCCATACAGATCGCCACCAGCGGGCCGGTACCAGCGAGAAATGCTTTATTGACGCCAATACCGACAAACACCGCCAGACCAACCGCATCCAGCACAGGCAATACCCACTTTGGCAAGCGGCGCGGCTGGCGCACTAAAATAATGGTTAGCATGCAGGTGACCATCGCCACCACCAGGTCGGTGGGATCTTTCACCCAGAAGACCGGCCCATGCGCCAGCGCCATATCGCGTATGGTGCCGCCGCCGACCGCGGTGACCACGCCCAGCACCAGCACACCGAAGGGATCCATCCGCAACTTTCCGGCTAGCAGAACGCCTGAGATGGCGAAAACGGCGGTGCCGATAATATCCAGCCAGTAGACCAGCATGGTTCATTCCCCGATTATTTCACCTGCGCAAGGGCAGAACAGAGTTGTTGAGCGGCGAGGATAATACGCGGGCTCGCCCGTTCAAACCAGTCATCGTGCAGAGAAATAATTGGCACATTCAGCTGGTCGCCCCAGAACGCTTTTACGCGCGTTTGCGCCTTCTCTTCACCCGCGATGATAATTGCCTGCGGATGGCGCGCCAGCACCTGTTCACGGCTCACCTGCGGCCACGGTACACGGCTTTCGGTAAAGATATTCTCCCCGCCGCACAGCGCCACCACCTGATGTTGAATCGATCCTTTCCCGCTGGTGAAGAGCGGCTGAATGCCGAACTGCATAAAGACACGTTTTTTCGGCTGCGTCGCGTAGCGAGACTTTAAGGTTTCATAGGCGCTCGTCAGCTGCTGCGCGGCCTGTTCCGCCTGCGCGGGCTGCGGGCTGTACGGAGCGAGCTGGCGTAGCGTCTGGGCGACCTCTTCAATGGAGGTGGCATCAATCCACATCACGTGGATGCCAAACTTTTTCAGCTGATCGACCTGACGCTCCGCGTTGCCTCCGCGCCAGGCCAAAACCAAGTCGGGCTTCAGGGCGATAATGCGTTCGAGATTAACCCCTTGCCAGCTGGCTACCTGCTCAATCTGCGCGGCGGCGGGGGGATAGTCGGAGTAACTGCTGACGGCAATGGGCGTGATACCGGCAGCAAAAGCCAGTTCGGTATTGGCCGGAGAGAGCGAAATAACGCGCGGCGCAGCGAAGAGCCACGCCGGCAGAAACAGAAGCAGGGCGGCGAGCGCCCTGAAAAGAGGATCACCCACGTGCCAGTTTCTGCACCAGGGTTTCAACCATCAGGCTGGACTGTTTTGCCGCCACTACCAGGAACTCATCAAAGCTCAGGTGAGACTGCTGGTCCGCCACGTCGGAGATGGCGCGAACCACCACAAACGGCACGGCAAAGTTGTGGCAAACGTGAGCGATAGCGGTCGCTTCCATCTCTACGGCAACCGCCTGCGGGAAGTTGTGGCGGATTTTCGCCAGGCCAACAGAACCGTTGATGAACGCATCGCCGCTGACAATCAGCCCGCGCACCGCGTTCAGGTTCAGCTCGCCGATGCAGGCTTCTGCCGCCAGCACCAGCTTCTCATCGGCTTTAAAGCCCGCCGGGCAGCCCGGCAGTTGACCATACTCATAGCCAAAGGCGGTAACGTCCGCATCGTGATAACGCGCTTCATCAGAGACCACGATATCGCCCACTTTCAGCGTCGGGGCCAGGCCGCCTGCGGAGCCGGTATTGATAATCACATCCGGCTTGCAGTGCTCCAGCAGCAGAGTTGCGCCCATCGCGGCGGCAACTTTACCAATACCGGACTTGAGCAGGGCCACGTCAGTGCCATTCAGCGTACCGGTGTAAATTTCGCTTCCGCCAATATTCAGCGTCTGACGGTTTTCGATTTTGTCACGCAACAGCGTAACTTCTTCTTCCATTGCACCAATGATGCCAATTTTCATGGAGATACTCGCTAATGTGATAAGGCAGGAATAGGTTTACAGGGCATAGTCTATCATGGCATACACAATTGCATGACACCCCGTGCGCCTGCGTAGAGGAGAGGAAATGGACGACATCGATTTTCGCAACAAGATCAACTGGCATCGCCGGTATCGCTCGCCGCAGGGCGTGAAAACCGAACATGAGATCCTGCGCATCTTTGAAAGCGATCGCGGGCGTATCATCAACTCCGCCGCCATCCGGCGTTTACAGCAGAAAACCCAGGTCTTTCCTCTTGAGCGTAACGCGGCGGTTCGCACCCGTTTAACGCACTCTATGGAAGTTCAGCAGGTCGGGCGCTATATCGCCAAAGAGATTTTAAGCCGGCTGAAAGAGCAGCGCCTGCTGGAGAAGTATGGGCTGGATGAGTTAACCGGGCCGTTTGAGAGTATCGTCGAGATGGCCTGCCTGATGCACGATATCGGCAATCCGCCGTTCGGGCACTTTGGTGAAGCGGCGATTAATGATTGGTTCCGCCAGCGGCTGGCACCCGATGATGCCCTCGGCGAGCCTTTGGCTGAAGATCGCTGCGAAGTGGTGGCTCTGCGCCTGCGTGAAGGGGAGGGAGAGCTTAACGCGCTGCGCAGTAAAGTGCGTCATGACTTAAGCCACTTCGAAGGCAACGCGCAGGGTATTCGCATGGTGCATACCCTGATGCGCATGAATCTCACCTGGGCGCAGGTCGGCTGTATTTTAAAATATACCCGTCCGGCGTGGTGGGTTGGTGATCCGCCCGCCTCCCACAGCTATTTAATGAAAAAGCCAGGCTACTATTTCTCAGAAGAGGCCTACGTTGAGCGGCTGCGTAAAGAGTTAAACCTCGACACTTTTAGCCGTTTTCCATTGACCTGGATAATGGAAGCCGCGGATGACATCTCCTATTGCGTGGCTGACCTCGAAGATGCAGTTGAGAAGCGCATATTTTCCGCCGAGCAGCTCTATCAGCATCTTTACGAGGCGTGGGGCGAGCATGAAAAGGGATCGCTGTTTGCTCAGGTTGTCGAAAATGCGTGGGATAAATCGCGCGCGAATTCCATGAGCCGCAGCGCTGAAGATCAATTCTTTATGTATTTACGCGTCAACACGCTTAATAAGCTGGTGCCCTATGCCGCCCAGCGCTTTATTGACAACCTGCCGCAAATCTTCAGCGGCGAATTCAACCACGCGCTGCTGGAAGATGACAGTAGTTTCAGCCAGCTGCTTGAATTATATAAAAACGTCGCCATTAAACAGGTATTCAGCCACCCCGACGTGGAGCAGCTGGAATTACAGGGCTACCGCGTTATCAGTGGGCTGCTGGAAATTTATCGACCCCTATTGCAATTATCGCTGGCGGACTTTACCGAGCTGGTGGAAAAAGAGCGTCTGCGCCGTTTCCCGATTGAATCGCGCCTCTATCAGAAACTGTCGACGCGCCACCGGTTAGCCTACGTCGAAGCGGTCAGCAAATTATCGCCCGACGACGAAGCCTATTCGGTGCTGGAGTATTATCACCGTTGTCGATTAATTCAGGACTATATTAGCGGAATGACGGATCTATATTCATGGGATGAATATCGTCGTTTAATGGCGGTTGAATAATCCCGCTGAATTGTAAAGAGCGACAATATTTTTTTACTTTTTCCAGAAGCTTAAGGCCTGAACTTCACGCTATAAATCGACTCTGAGTGACACATACACAGCAGTTCGCGTTAATCAGAAAAGAGATTGAGAGAGATGAAAAAAACAACGTTAGCAATGAGTGCACTGGCTTTAAGTTTAAGTTTTGCGCTGTCTCCTCTGTCTGCGACGGCAGCAGAAACAGCCTCGTCAACCACCGCAACATCGCAGCAGATGCCAAGCCTCGCACCGATGCTGGAAAAGGTGATGCCGTCAGTCGTGAGTATTAACGTTGAAGGCAGCACCACGGTGAACACGCCGCGCATGCCGCGTAACTTCCAGCAATTCTTCGGTGATAACTCACCCTTCTGCCAGGATGGTTCACCGTTCCAGAGCTCCCCCTTCTGCCAGGGTGGCGCCGGCCCGGATGGGCAGGGCGGCGGCCAGCAGCAGAAATTTATGGCGCTGGGTTCCGGCGTCATCATTGACGCGGCGAAAGGCTACGTTGTTACCAACAACCACGTGGTCGATAACGCCAGCACCATCAAAGTACAGCTCAGCGACGGGCGTAAATTTGACGCTAAAGTCGTGGGCAAAGATCCGCGCTCCGATATCGCGCTGATCCAGATTCAGGATCCAAAAAACCTCACTGCCATTAAGCTTGCCGACTCCGATGCGCTGCGCGTCGGCGATTACACGGTGGCGATTGGTAACCCGTTTGGCCTTGGCGAAACCGTCACCTCCGGGATTGTCTCGGCGCTCGGTCGTAGCGGCCTGAATGCGGAAAACTATGAAAACTTTATTCAGACCGATGCCGCCATTAACCGCGGTAACTCCGGTGGCGCGCTGGTTAACCTCAACGGCGAGCTGATTGGGATTAACACCGCTATCCTCGCGCCGGACGGTGGCAACATCGGGATCGGCTTTGCTATCCCGAGCAATATGGTGAAAAACCTCACCAGCCAGATGGTGCAGTATGGTCAGGTGCGCCGAGGTGAGCTGGGGATTATGGGCACCGAGCTGAACTCTGAGCTGGCGAAAGCGATGAAGGTCGATGCCCAGCGCGGGGCGTTTGTCAGCCAGGTGATGCCAAACTCTGCCGCCGCAAAAGCGGGCGTCAAGGCGGGTGACGTGATTACCACGCTCAACGGCAAACCGATCAGCAGCTTTGCGGCGCTTCGCGCGGAAGTCGGTTCAATGCCGATTGGCAGCAAAGTTACGCTGGGTATGCTGCGCGACGGCAAACCGGTCAACGTAACCCTTGAGCTACAACAGAGCAGCCAGAACCAGGTTGAGTCCAGCACCATCTTCAGCGGTATCGAAGGGGCTGAGATGAGCAACAAGGGCAAAGATGGCGGCGTAGTGGTGAATGCGGTGAAACCGAATAGCCCGGCGGCGCAAATCGGCCTGAAAAAAGGTGATGTGATCCTCGGCGCGAACCAGCAGCCGGTGAAAAACATCGCTGAACTGCGCAAAATTCTCGACAGCAAACCGTCGGTGCTGGCGCTGAACATCCAGCGTGGCGACACCTCAATCTACCTGCTGATGCAGTAATCCTCTGTACAACCCTCTTCCCCGTTGCGGGGAGGAGGGGCTTCTCGCCCTTTTTGTGAACCCTTCCACAACTCCACACTTCTCACTGCCGCTTTGTGCATCCGCACAATGCGCGGGTCAATTTTCTGCCATATGCTTGGCCTCTGCACCGGGGAGGGTTACATGGCTGGCTGGCATCTTGATACCAAAATGGCACAGGATATCGTGGCGCGTACCATGCGTATCATCGATACAAACATCAACGTGATGGATGCGCGCGGGCGGATTATTGGCAGCGGCGATCGCGAGCGCATTGGTGAATTGCACGAAGGCGCGCTACTGGTGCTATCCCAGGGGCGGGTGGTCGATATCGATGATGCGGTGGCGCGCCATCTGCACGGCGTGCGCCAAGGGATCAACCTGCCACTGCGCCTCGAAGGGGAGATTGTTGGCGTCATCGGCCTGACCGGCGAACCGGAAACGTTGCGTAAATATGGCGAGCTGGTCTGTATGACGGCGGAGATGATGCTGGAGCAGTCCCGGCTGATGCATCTGCTGGCGCAGGATAGCCGCCTGCGCGAAGAGCTGGTAATGAACCTGATTCAGGCGGAGGAGCACACGCCAGCGCTGACCGAGTGGGCGCAGCGGTTAGGTATCGATCTTAACCAGCCGCGCGTGGTGGCGGTGGTGGAGGTTGATAGCGGCCAGTTGGGCGTCGATAGCGCAATGGCGGAACTTCAGCAGCTACAAAACGCTCTGACGACGCCGGAGCGCAATAACCTTATCGCCATCGTCTCCCTGACGGAAATGGTGGTGCTGAAACCGGCGCTAAATCCGTTTGGCCGCTGGGATGCAGAAGATCACCGCAAGCGTGTCGAACAGCTGATTACGCGGATGAAAGAGAATGGTCAGCTGCGATTTCGCGTCGCGCTGGGCAACTATTTTACCGGCCCCGGCAGTATTGCGCGCTCCTACCGCACGGCGCGTACTACCATGATGGTCGGTAAACAGCGGATGCCGGAGAACCGCAGCTACTTCTATCAGGATTTGATGCTGCCGGTGCTGCTCGACAGCCTGCGCGGCGGCTGGCAGGCCAACGAGCTGGCGCGCCCGTTAACGCGTCTGAAAGCGATGGATAATAATGGCTTGCTGCGGCGCACGCTGACGGCGTGGTTCCGCCACAATGTGCAGCCGCTGGCGACCTCGAAGGCGCTGTTTATCCACCGTAATACGCTGGAGTATCGCCTGAACCGTATCTCGGAGCTGACCGGGCTGGATCTGGGGAATTTTGACGACAGGCTGCTGCTCTATGTGGCGTTACAGCTGGATGAGCAACATTGAGGTTTGTTTTTTTGCCGGATGGCGCTGCGCTTATCCGGCCTACGCGATCGTGCCGGTTTGATAGGGGTGAGGTGCTTATCTGGCCTATGCGCTGCTTTTTGCCGGATGGCGCTGCGCTTATCCGGCCTACGCGATCGTGTCGGTTTGATAGGGGTGAGGTGCTTATCTGGCCTACGCGATCGTGCCGGTTTGATAGGGATGAGGTGCTTATCTGGCCTACGCGCTGCTTTTTGCCGGATGGCGCTGCGCTTATCCGGCCTACATGATCGTGCCGGTTTGGGATGGCTCAGTAACGGGGCAAAGCCGCCATCAGGCTTAACAGGCCAGATGGCGGTGATAAAACTTATTTCCCGCGCGTCAGTTTCTCAAGATCCGATTCGATTTCACTGATCTTATTGGTAACAACGCTTTCAAGATGGCGCAGATCGTCAAGGATCTTACGCTTCAAATCCACTTCAGTGCGATCGCGCTGGCAGATCTGATCCAGCTCATCAATCACGTAACGCAGGTTAGGGCTGATCTCCTGCACCTCTTTGTAACCCTGGCCGACGCCATCGGCGACCACGGTTTTGCGCTGACGCGGATATTTGAACTTGACGCTCTTGGCGAAGAACTCGCCGCGATCTTTATGAAAATAGATTTTCAGGATGTCGTTATTCGCTTCCTGGCGGAGACTATAACGATCGATTTCATCGGGATTGGTAATGCCTAAACTTTTAAGATTGTCGTACATAGCGGACCCTTAAGCTCAACATAACCTATGAATAATTAACGAAAAAATCTATTTTCGCCACTGACGTATGCAAAAAAGGCGGGCTATATCACCCTCTCCCGCACGGGGAGAGGGAAAAGGCTTAGTCGATGGTGCGCAGCAGTTCGTTAATGCCAACTTTGCCGCGGGTTTTCGCATCCACTTTTTTCACGATAACCGCACAGTAGAGGCTGTATTTACCATCTTTCGACGGCAGGTTGCCCGACACCACCACTGAGCCTGCCGGTACGCGGCCATAATGCACTTCGCCCGTTTCGCGGTCGTAAATACGGGTGCTTTGACCAATATAGACACCCATCGAGATCACCGAACCCTCTTCAACGATCACGCCTTCAACCACTTCGGAGCGCGCGCCGATGAAACAGTTATCTTCAATAATAGTCGGATTTGCCTGCAGTGGTTCCAGTACGCCGCCGATACCCACGCCGCCGGAGAGGTGAACGTTTTTACCGATCTGCGCGCAGGAGCCGACGGTTGCCCACGTGTCGACCATTGAGCCTTCATCGACATAAGCGCCGATGTTGACATAGGAAGGCATCAACACCGTGTTACGGGCGATATACGCGCCCTGACGCACTGCCGCTGGCGGCACTACGCGGAAACCCTCTTTCTGGAAACGCGCTTCGTCGTAATCAGCGAACTTCATCGGGACTTTATCGAAGTAGCGGCTCTCCGCACCGTCGATAACCTGGTTATCGACGGTGCGGAAAGAGAGCAGAACCGCTTTTTTCAGCCACTGGCGGGTGACCCACTGACCGTCGATTTTTTCTGCGACACGCAGCGCGCCGGAGTCAAGCAGGGCGATAACCTGGTTGACCGCTTCACGGGTCACGGTATCGACATTGGCCGGGGTGATTTCTGCGCGGCGCTCGAAAGCGGCTTCAATAACGTTCTGTAACTGCTGCATTGTTAAACTCTTTCCATCTTGTGTAAAAAAATAATCACCCTTTATCGTTTGGATTGAGGGCCTCTGTCAACCGTTGTTGCACCTCCTTTTGCAGCGCATTATTAAGGCCACGCCGGTCGGCGGTAGCAATTATGAATAAATCTTCTACTCGCTCGCCAATGGTTGTAATTCTTGCCCCGTGCAGCGAAATTCCAAGGTCGGCAAAAATCTGCCCGACCCGCGCCAGCAGCCCAGGCTGGTCAAGCGCAATCAACTCGAGGAACGATTTTCTGTCCGTATGGGTCGGCAGGAAATTCACTTCGGTATCGACGGTAAAGTGGCGCAGTTTGGCCGGTTGACGACGCGGCTGCGGCGGCTGCCAGGTGTGCTGGGTAATCGCCTGCTTCAGCCCGAAGCAGATCGCCTCGTGGCGATCGGCAGAGAGCGGGCTGCCGTCCGGCTCCAGCACAATAAAGGTATCCATCGCCATGCCATCGCGGGTGGTAAAGACCTGCGCGTCATGGACACTGAGATTGCGGCGATCCAGCTCGGCGCAGACGGCGGCAAAGAGATAGGGTCGATCCGGGCTCCAGATAAAGATCTCGGTTCCGCCGCGCGTCGCCTGCGGGCTTAACAGGATCAGCGGCTTGGTCAGATCGTGTTGCAGCAGATGGCGCGCGTGCCAGGCGAGCTGATTTGGGCTGTGGCGGACAAAGTAGTTAGCACGACAGCGCGCCCAAATCTGGTGCAGCCGCTCCTCATTAATATTGTCCATGCGCAGCAGCGCCAGCGCTTGCAGCTGGTGGTGACGCACGCGCTCGCGCATATCCGGTGTGTTTTGCATTCCGCGGCGCAGCTGTTTTTCAGTGGCGAAGTAGAGTTCGCGCAACAGGCTCTGCTTCCAGCTATTCCATAACGTTTCGTTGGTGGCGCAGATATCCGCAACTGTCAGGCAGACCAAAAAGCGCAGGCGGTTCTCCGTCTGCACCTCTTCGGCAAACTGCTTGATCACCTCCGGGTCCTGAATATCACGGCGCTGCGCGGTGACCGACATCAGCAGATGGTGGCGCACCAACCAGGCGACCAGTTGCGTTTCCCGCGAGTTCAGGCCGTGAAGTTCAGCAAACTTCAGCACATCCTGCGCCCCCAGCACCGAGTGGTCGCCGCCGCGCCCTTTGGCGATATCGTGAAACAGCGCCGCAATCAGAATCAGCTCCGGGTGCGTGAGGCGCGGCCAGAGCTCCACGCAGAGCGGGTGCTTGCTGCGCGTCTCCTCTTTGGCAAAACTCTCCAGCTTCAGCAACACGCGAATGGTGTGCTCATCGACGGTATAAGCATGAAAGAGGTCGAACTGCATCTGGCCGACAATGTGCGACCACTGCGGCATATAGGCCCACAGCACGCTGTGGCGATGCATCGGCAACAATCCACGGCTCACCGCGCCCGGATGGCGCAGCATACTGAGGAAGATGGTGCGCGCTTCCGGAATGTAGCAGAGGGGCTGGGTTAAATGGCGGCGCGCATGGCGCAAGTGGCGCAGGGTAGTGGAGTAGATGCCGGTAATAGCGCTGTTACGCACCATAATTGAGAACATGCGTAAAATCGCCTGCGGCTCGCGGATAAACAGCGTCTCATCCCGCAGATCGATAAGCGTGCCGCGCAGCTGGAACTCATCATCGATCGCGCGCGGCTTTTCGTCGGGCGTCAGGGCCAGAATCGCCTCGTCGAAGAGTTGCAGCAGCATATGGTTGAGCTCCGACACGCGGCGCGTAACGCGGAAGAAGTCCTTCATCATATGCTCAACAGGCTGATTGCCATCGCCAACATAGTTAAGGCGCTGCGCGACGCTGAGCTGGCGATCAAACAGCAGGCGGTTATCGTAGCGCGTCACTTCCAGATGCAGGGCGAAGCGAATGCGCCACAGCAGATGCAGGCACTCATTCAGTTCATTGCGTTCCGCTTCGGTCAGAAAGCCGAAGCCAACCATCTCATTAAGCGAGGTAGCACCAAAATGGCGGCGCGCGACCCACTGCAGGGTATGAATATCGCGCAGACCGCCGGGGCTGCTTTTAATATCGGGCTCAAGGTTATAACTGGTGCCGTGATAGCGCTGATGGCGTTCGTTCTGCTCCACCACTTTCGCCGGGAAGAAGGTCTCTGATGGCCAGAAGTTATCGCTGAAGATATGTTTTTGCAGTTCCAGGAACAGCGCGACATCGCCGACCAGCAGGCGTGATTCGATAAGGTTGGTGGCGACAGTAAGATCCGATAACCCCTCATGCAGACACTCATCCAGCGTGCGCACGCTGTGACCCACTTCCAGCTTTACATCCCATAGCAGCGTCAGCAGCTCGCCAATTTTTTGCGCCTGCTCGTCCGGCAGCTTATTGCGGCTGAGGATCAGCAGATCGATATCGGACAACGGATGCAGCTCACCGCGACCATAGCCGCCAACGGCCACCAGCGCGGTATCGCCCGCATCGCCAAAGCCATATTGCAGCCACAAGCGCTGCAAAAGCTGATCGATAAATTCGGTGCGCGCCTCAATTAACTGCTCGGCCGAGATCCCGGCGTCAAACACCTGCCCCAGCCACTGTTGAAAAGTATCGATACGCGCCTTGATGGTGGCGCAGTGCAGCTCCTCTGCGGGCCACACGCCGGGGTGTTCAGGCTGGCCGGGAAGGGTGGGCTGAACGTTGCTGACAAATTGTTCGGAAGAGATATTGCTCATGATTAGCCACCCAGTTGGCGTGCGGATCCACTGCAAAACAAAGTAAAAGAGATGGATGGAAATGAAAAGTCGTTTATATGTATGACCCGGCCGGGAAGGGGGCAAAAAAAACGGCCCGCGAAGCGGACCGTTATGTCAGGCAATCTGGCACTATCAGGCAGCGGTCAGTACAGCCTCGATGGTGTCATCTTTACGCAGCGTAAGGATCTCACACCCGGTTTCGGTAACGACAATCGTATGCTCATACTGCGCGGAGAGGCTGCGATCTTTGGTTTTCACCGTCCAGCCATCTTTCATGGTGCGAATGCGGTAATCACCGGCATTGACCATCGGCTCGATGGTGAAAGTCATACCCGCTTTCAGCACCACGCCGCCGTCATCGGCGTCGTAATGCAGGACTTGCGGCTCTTCGTGGAAGCCGCGACCAATGCCGTGACCGCAATATTCGCGCACCACGGAGAAGCCTTCGCCTTCAACATATTTCTGAATAGCCGCTCCGAGGGTACGCAGACGAATACCCGGTTTTACCATGCGCAGCGCCAGATAGAGGCTATCCTGGGTAACGCGGCAGAGGCGCTCGCCCAGAATGGTCGGTTTACCGACGATAAACATCTTCGAGGTGTCGCCGTGATACTCATCTTTGATGACGGTGACGTCGATGTTAACCACATCGCCATCTTTCAGCAGTTTTTCGTCATCCGGAATACCGTGGCAAACCACTTCATTAATCGAGATACAGACCGATTTCGGGAAGCCGTGGTAGCCCAGGCAAGCTGACACAGCGTGTTGCTCATTAACGATGTAATCGTTACAGATGCGGTCCAGTTCACCGGTGCTGACGCCCGGTTTAATGTGCGCTTCGATCATTTCGAGCACTTCGGCAGCGAGGCGGCCGGCAACGCGCATTTTTTCAATTTCTTCGGGTGTTTTAATAGAGATAGCCATGAGAAGTGTCCATCAGTGTCGATTTTTTCGACTATACCAGGAGTAGTGCTGTCAATGGTAACAGTCGGGCAAGCGTTGTGCCAAATTGAGAATCGTTAACAGCACGCTGCGGCAACAACTATTGGTGTCCTGTTCGCTTTTGTGATATAAAGCGCGCCGGACTTCCGTTCCTGTTTCGGGATGGGAGCCACAAATCTCACTTTGTGTAATAACACACACGTATCGGCACATATTCCGGGGTGCCCTTCGGGGTCGGTAATATGGGATACGTGGAGGCATAACCCCAACTTTTATATAGAGGTTTTAATCATGGCAACTGTTTCCATGCGCGACATGCTCAAGGCTGGTGTTCACTTTGGTCACCAGACCCGTTACTGGAACCCGAAAATGAAGCCTTTCATCTTCGGCGCGCGTAACAAAGTTCACATCATCAACCTTGAGAAAACTGTACCGATGTTCAACGAAGCCCTGGCTGAGCTGAACAAGATCTCTGCTCGTAAAGGCAAGATCCTGATCGTTGGTACTAAACGCGCTGCAAGCGAAGCGGTGAAAGAAGCAGCTCAGAATTGCGATCAGTTCTTCGTGAACCATCGCTGGCTGGGCGGCATGCTGACTAA
Source organism: Kosakonia sp. SMBL-WEM22 (assembly GCF_014490785.1). NCBI lineage: Bacteria > Pseudomonadati > Pseudomonadota > Gammaproteobacteria > Enterobacterales > Enterobacteriaceae > Kosakonia > Kosakonia sp. SMBL-WEM22. Next base: position 964,965 of record NZ_CP051488.1, read on the forward strand.
CTGGAAAACCGTTCGTCAGTCCATCAAACGTCTGAAAGACCTGGAAACTCAGTCTCAGGACGGCACCTTCGACAAGCTGACCAAGAAAGAAGCGCTGATGCGCACTCGTGAGCTGGACAAGCTGGAAAACAGCCTGGGCGGTATCAAAGACATGGGCGGCCTGCCGGACGCACTGTTTGTTATCGACGCTGACCACGAGCACATCGCAATCAAAGAAGCAAACAACCTGGGTATCCCGGTATTTGCTATCGTTGATACCAACTCCGATCCGGACGGCGTTGACTTCGTTATCCCGGGTAACGACGATGCAATCCGTGCTGTTAGCCTGTACCTGAATGCCGTTGCTGCTACCGTTCGTGAAGGCCGTTCTTCTGATCTGGCTACTCAGGCGGAAGAAAGCTTCGTAGAAGCTGAGTAATAAGGCACGCTCGCTGAGCCCCTTATTGAGCAGGTAGTACCGAGTTTGGTTAGGGGGCCTGTTTATGGCCCCCTTTTTCACTTTCAAGCCTGTTTGGTTCCTGGAACCGGGCAGGTCATATCTCTCCCGAGGATTAAAGAATGGCTGAAATTACCGCATCCCTGGTAAAAGAGCTGCGTGAACGTACTGGCGCAGGCATGATGGACTGTAAAAAAGCGCTGACCGAAGCAAGCGGCGACATCGAGCTGGCAATCGAGAACATGCGTAAGTCCGGTGCAATCAAAGCGGCGAAAAAAGCGGGCAACGTTGCTGCTGACGGCGTGATCATCACCAAAATCGACGGCACCTACGGCATCATTCTGGAAGTTAACTGCCAGACTGACTTCGTTGCTAAAGATGCTGGTTTCCAGGCATTTGCTAACAAAGTTCTGGACGCTGCTGTTGCTGGCAAAATCACCGACGTTGAAGTTCTGAAAACGCAGTTCGAAGAAGAGCGCGTTGCACTGGTTGCTAAAATCGGTGAGAACATCAACATCCGTCGCGTCTCCTCCCTGGAAGGCGAAGTACTGGGCTCTTACCAGCACGGCGCGCGTATCGGTGTTCTGGTTGCGGCGAAAGGCGCAGATCAGGAGCTGGTTAAGCAGCTGGCTATGCACGTTGCTGCAAGCAAGCCGGAATTCGTTAAGCCGGAAGACGTGTCTGCTGAAGTGGTTGAGAAAGAGTACCAGGTTCAGCTGGATATCGCCATGCAGTCTGGCAAGCCGAAAGAGATCGCAGAGAAAATGGTTGAAGGCCGCATGAAGAAATTCACCGGCGAAGTTTCTCTGACCGGCCAGCCTTTTGTTATGGACCCGAGCAAAACCGTTGGTCAGCTGCTGAAAGAGCACAACGCTGACGTGACTGGCTTCATCCGCTTCGAAGTGGGCGAAGGCATTGAGAAAGTTGAGACTGACTTCGCAGCAGAAGTTGCTGCCATGTCCAAGCAGTCTTAATCAATAAAAGGAGCCGCCTGAGGGCGGCTTCTTTTTATGTCCTTCATCTGAAAAACAGCCGGCACTCTAGTGCTAGCGCTGACAGGCGACGTATCATAGCGCCAGATTAAACCCGTCTAATTGTTCACAGTCTCAGGAAAGAAACATGGCTACCAATGCAAAACCCATCTACAAACGCATTCTGCTTAAGCTGAGTGGCGAAGCGCTTCAGGGCTCTGAAGGTTTCGGTATCGACGCAAGCATTCTTGACCGTATGGCGCAGGAAATTAAAGAGCTGGTTGAACTGGGTATTCAGGTTGGCGTGGTCATTGGCGGGGGTAACCTGTTCCGTGGTGCGGGCCTGGCGAAAGCGGGCATGAACCGTGTTGTGGGCGATCACATGGGTATGCTGGCAACAGTAATGAACGGCCTGGCAATGCGTGATGCTCTGCATCGTGCCTATGTGAACGCGCGCCTGATGTCCGCATTCCCGTTAAACGGCGTGTGTGACAACTACAGCTGGGCTGAAGCAATTAGCCTGCTGCGTAATAACCGCGTAGTGATTTTCAGCGCCGGTACCGGTAACCCGTTCTTTACCACCGACTCCGCAGCCTGCCTGCGCGGTATCGAGATCGAAGCCGATGTGGTGCTGAAAGCGACCAAAGTTGACGGCGTATTCACCGCCGATCCGGTGCTGGATCCGACCGCCACCCTCTGCGAGCGCCTCTCCTATACTGAAGTACTTGAGAAAGAGCTGAAAGTGATGGATCTGGCCGCCTTTACCCTGGCCCGCGACCATAAATTACCGATTCGTGTGTTCAATATGAACAAACCAGGCGCGCTGCGCCGCGTGGTAATGGGCGAAAAAGAGGGCACATTGATTACGGAATAATTCCCGTAAGCAATAAATAAAGGTAAGATTCCGCTTTAATTTATCCAGCAGAGCGTTCCGGTATCTTTACGATGCCATCATGGGAACAAGGCTATACTTAGCACAACCGCCGTATGGCCTGTCTGCGACAAGATTTCAAGGATCCGTAACGTGATTAGCGATATCAGAAAAGATGCTGAAGTGCGCATGGACAAATGCGTTGAAGCGTTCAAAACCCAAATCAGCAAAGTGCGTACTGGCCGTGCTTCTCCGAGCCTGCTGGACGGCATCGTTGTGGAATATTACGGTACGCCGACGCCGCTGCGTCAGTTGGCCAGCGTAACGGTAGAAGACTCTCGCACACTGAAAATCAACGTCTTCGATCGCTCGATGAGCCCGGCCGTTGAAAAAGCGATCCTCACCTCCGATCTGGGTCTGAACCCAAGCTCTGCGGGCAGCGATATTCGCGTTCCGCTGCCGGCCCTGACCGAAGAGCGTCGTAAAGACCTGATCAAGGTGGTGCGTGGCGAAGCTGAGCAGGCCCGTGTTGCCGTGCGTAACGTGCGCCGTGACGCTAACGACAAAGTGAAAGCGCTGCTGAAAGACAAAGAGATCAGCGAAGATGACGATCGCCGTTCTCAGGATGACGTGCAGAAGCTGACCGACGCTGCGATCAAGAAAGTTGACGCGGCGCTGGCGGATAAAGAAGCGGAACTGATGCAGTTCTGATTCGATACTAAACGACTAAAACGCCGTCCAGAGAGCCGTGCAAGCGGCTTGCTGACGGCGTTTTTGCTTTCCCTCCTTGCAACGTTGCGAGCGTTTCATGAAGCATTTAACTCTTCTGGGCTCAACGGGTTCCATAGGTTGCAGCACGCTTGCTGTGGTTCGTCATAATCCCGATCGTTTTACCGTCACCGCGCTAGTCGCGGGAAAAAATGTCGCGCGCATGGTTGAGCAGTGCCTCGAGTTCTCTCCACGCTATGCGGTGATGGATGACGCTGCCAGCGCGCAGCAGTTACAGCGCACCCTAAGCGAGCATGGCAGCCGCACGGAAGTGCTGAGTGGCCAGCAGGCCGCCTGTGAGATGGCTGCGCTTGATGAGGTCGATCAAGTCATGGCTGCTATCGTCGGCGCGGCGGGATTATTGCCTACGCTTGCCGCTATTCGTGCCGGTAAAAGTGTACTGCTTGCTAATAAAGAGTCGCTTGTCACCTGCGGCCGCCTGTTTATGGAGGCGGTGAAAGAGAGTAGGGCACAGCTGCTGCCGGTCGATAGCGAACATAATGCGATTTTTCAGAGTTTGCCGGAACCAATCCAGCATAACCTCGGGTACGCTGATCTCGAACAGAATGGCGTATCGTCGATTCTGCTTACCGGGTCTGGTGGCCCATTCCGGGAGACGCCGGTGGCGGATCTGGCGCTGATGACGCCGGATCAGGCTTGTCGCCATCCGAATTGGTCGATGGGGCGTAAAATCTCCGTTGATTCCGCCACCATGATGAATAAAGGTCTGGAATACATTGAAGCACGCTGGTTGTTTAATGCCGCTGCCCAGCAGATGGAAGTGTTGATACATCCGCAATCGGTGATCCACTCCATGGTGCGTTATCAGGATGGCAGTGTGTTGGCGCAGTTGGGTGAGCCGGATATGCGAACACCCATCGCACACACAATGGCCTGGCCTGAGCGTGTGTCGTCAGGTGTCAACGCCCTTGATTTCTGCAAGCTGAGCGCATTAAGTTTTGCCGCCCCCGATTACGATCGTTATCCCTGTCTGAAGCTGGCAATTGATGCCTCCAGCGAAGGCCAGGCGGCGACAACCGCGCTAAACGCAGCTAATGAGGTGGCCGTTTCGGCTTTCCTGGCATCAGCTATCCGTTTCACTGATATCGCCGCTCTCAATCTCTCTGTGCTTGAACAGATGGATTTACGCGAACCGCAGAGTATTGATGACGTTCTGGCCGTCGATGTACTGGCACGAGAGATTGCGCAAAAACAAGTGATGCGCTTCGCAAGCTAGTGATAATGCTGTCCGGAGTGACGGTGCTATTTGTTAGCGTAGGGCTTCAGTGATATAGTCTGCGCCACAAAATTGCCGCTTTTTATTATGGCGAATTGTGTAAGCCGTGGTTTGCGCGGCTTTTTTGTGTGAAGGCTTTTGTATTCCTGAGTACCGCTAAATCCTTTTCAGGGACTAAAACGCGTTATGTTGTCTGCTAACCAACCGATAAGCGAAAATTTGCCAACGCATGGCTGCCGCCATGTAGCGATAATTATGGATGGCAATGGTCGCTGGGCAAAAAGGCAGGGGAAACTCCGTGCCTTTGGACACCGAGCGGGAGCGAAATCCGTTCGCCGCGCAGTCTCTTTTGCCGCCAATAATGGTATCGACGCGCTGACGCTGTATGCTTTTAGTAGCGAAAACTGGAACCGTCCGGCGCAGGAAGTGAGTGCGCTGATGGAACTGTTTGTGTGGGCGCTGGATAGCGAAGTGAAAAGCCTGCACCGCCATAATGTTCGTTTACGCATTATTGGCGATACCAGCCGGTTTAATGCGCGTTTGCAGGAGCGAATCCGCAAAGCGGAAGCGTTAACCGCCCAGAACAGCGGGCTAACGTTAAATATTGCCGCCAACTATGGTGGGCGTTGGGATATCGTTCAGGGAGTTCGGCATTTAGCTGAGCAAGTGCAGGAAGGGCTGTTGCGCCCGGACGAAATAGATGAAGAGACGCTGAACAAGCAAGTCTGCATGCATGAGCTGGCTCCCGTTGATTTAGTGATTAGGACGGGCGGCGAACATCGCATAAGTAATTTTTTACTTTGGCAAATTGCCTATGCCGAACTTTACTTTACTGATGTTCTTTGGCCTGATTTTGATGAACAAGACTTTGAAGGTGCGCTGAATGCCTTTGCTAATCGAGAGCGTCGTTTCGGTGGTACCGAGCCTGGTGGCGACAAAGCCTGATGGGGGTTGCTTTTGCTGAAGTATCGCCTGATTTCTGCGTTAGTATTGATACCCATTGTTATTGCAGCACTTTTTTTGCTGCCACCGGTGGGCTTTGCGATTATCACTCTCGCCGTTTGCATGCTTGCCGCATGGGAATGGGGTCAACTGAGTGGTTTAACCTCGCGCACGCAGCGCGTCTGGCTGGCGGTGCTCTGTGGGCTGCTACTAGCGCTGATGCTGTTTACGCTGCCGGAGTATCATCACAACGTCCATCAACCGCTTATTGAGGGCTCGCTCTGGGCCTCTCTGGTGTGGTGGCTGGCGGCATTGGGGCTGGTGCTGGGTTACCCTGCCTCTGCGGCGCTGTGGCGCAACTCTAAAGCGCTGCGCCTGCTGTTTGGCGTTCTCACCATCATTCCTTTCTTCTGGGGAATGTTGGCGCTGCGGGTTTGGCACTACGAGGCCAACCCCTATAGCGGGGCAATCTGGTTGCTCTACGTCATGATCCTTGTCTGGGGAGCAGACTCTGGCGCATATATGTTTGGCAAACTATTTGGCAAACATAAGCTGGCGCCAAAGGTGTCGCCGGGTAAAACCTGGCAAGGTTTCCTCGGCGGATTGCTGACCGCAGGCATCATCTCCTGGGGCTACGGCGCATGGGCGAATCTTGAAGTGGCACACTCGACGCTGCTGATCTGCTCTGTGGTGGCCGCGCTGGCCTCGGTGCTGGGCGATTTAACCGAGAGCATGTTTAAGCGCGAAGCCGGCATTAAAGATAGTGGTCATCTTATTCCAGGCCACGGCGGTATACTGGATCGCATTGACAGCCTGACGGCAGCGGTTCCCGTATTTGCCTGTCTGTTACTGCTGGTTTTCAGGACGATTTGACGGAAGGTTTTATGCTGAGCATTCTCTGGAATCTGGCGGCGTTCATTATTGCGCTTGGTGTTTTAATCACGGTGCATGAATTTGGCCATTTCTGGGTTGCTCGCCGCTGTGGCGTCCGCGTCGAGCGCTTCTCCATTGGTTTTGGTAAAGCGCTCTGGCGCCGCTTCGATAAGCAGGGCACCGAATTTGTTATCGCCCTTATCCCTCTGGGCGGCTACGTCAAAATGCTCGATGAGCGCGTCGAACCGGTCGCTCCGGAGATGCGCCACTTTGCGTTTAACAATAAAACTGTCGGCCAGCGCGCCGCGGTGATCGCGGCGGGTCCCATCGCCAACTTTATCTTCGCCATCTTCGCCTACTGGCTGGTGTTTATCATCGGCGTCCCCGGCGTTCGCCCGGTAATTGGTGAAATAACGCCCAACTCTATCGCTGCAAGCGCGCAAATTGCACCCGGCACGGAACTTAAAGCCATCGACGGTATCGAAACGCCTGATTGGGATGCAGTGCGCTTACAGCTGGTGTCTAAAATCGGTGACAGTCAGACGACCGTCAGCGTGGCACCTTTCGGCAGTAACAATCGACAGGATAAAGTGCTGGATTTGCGCCACTGGGCGTTTGCACCTGACAAGGACGACCCGATGATGTCGCTGGGAATGCGACCGCGTACTGCGCAGCTGGAACCGGTGCTCGCTGAAGTGCAAAGCGGTTCCGCCGCCAGCAAAGCGGGTTTGCAAGCAGGCGACAGGATCGTTAAAGTCGAGGGTCAGCAGTTAACGCAGTGGTCGACCTTTGTCACGCTGGTGCGGGACAACCCCGGTAAGGCGTTAGCATTAGAGGTGGAAAGGCAAGGGGCTTCCTTGTCTTTAACACTGACACCGGATACGAAACCCGGTAACAAGGCAGAAGGTTTTGCGGGCGTCGTGCCCAAGATTATCCCGCTGCCGGATGAATATGAGACAGTACGCCAGTACGGGCCTTTCAGCGCCATCGCCGAAGCCACGGGTAAAACCTGGCAGTTGATGAAGCTGACGGTCAGTATGTTGGGGAAATTGATCACCGGTGATGTAAAACTGAACAACCTCAGTGGGCCGATCTCTATCGCCCAGGGGGCTGGGATGTCAGCAGAGTTCGGGTTGATTTACTACCTGATGTTCCTCGCTTTGATAAGTGTGAACTTAGGCATTATCAACCTGTTCCCGCTCCCCGTTTTAGACGGCGGACATCTGCTGTTTTTGGCGATTGAGAAGCTGAAAGGCGGACCGGTATCCGAGCGAGTTCAAGACTTTAGTTATCGCATTGGCTCTATTTTGCTGGTGTTGTTAATGGGGCTTGCACTTTTCAATGATTTCTCTCGCTTGTAAGAGAGTTTGTTAGGAAGAACGCATAATAACGATGGCGATGAAAAAGTTGCTCATAGCGTCGCTGCTGTTTAGCAGCGCCACCGTATACGGTGCTGAGGGGTTCGTAGTGAAGGATATTCATTTCGAAGGCCTACAGCGTGTCGCCGTTGGTGCGGCCCTCCTCAGTATGCCAGTACGTCCAGGCGATACGGTGAATGATGAAGACATCAGTAACACCATTCGCGCACTGTTTGCCACTGGCAACTTTGAGGATGTTCGTGTCCTGCGTGATGGCGATACCCTTCTCGTTCAGGTGAAAGAACGCCCCACAATCGCCAGCATCACCTTCTCCGGCAACAAGTCGGTTAAAGATGACATGCTGAAACAGAACCTTGAGGCTTCTGGCGTGCGTGTTGGCGAATCACTGGATCGCACCACCCTCTCCGATATTGAAAAAGGGCTGGAAGATTTCTACTACAGCGTCGGTAAATACAGCGCCAGCGTAAAAGCTGTCGTCACGCCGCTGCCGCGTAACCGCGTCGATCTGAAGCTGGTCTTCCAGGAGGGCGTCTCCGCGCAGATCCAGCAGATCAACATCGTCGGTAACCACGCGTTCTCGACCGAACAGCTGATCTCTAACTTCCAGCTGCGCGACGAAGTGCCATGGTGGAACGTGGTCGGCGATCGTAAATATCAGAAGCAGAAGCTGGCGGGCGATCTCGAAACCCTGCGCAGCTACTATCTGGATCGCGGTTATGCCCGTTTCAACATTGATTCGACGCAGGTTAGCCTGACGCCGGACAAAAAGGGCATCTACATTACCGTTAACGTCACCGAAGGCGATCAGTACAAGCTTTCTGGCGTGCAGGTCGCCGGCAATCTGGCGGGCCACTCAGCGGAAATTGAAGGCCTGACCAAAATTCAGCCAGGCGAGCTCTACAACGGCACCAAAGTGACCAAAATGGAAGACGATATTAAAAAGCTTCTGGGTCGCTATGGTTATGCCTATCCGCGCGTACAGTCTCAGCCTGAGATTAACGACGCCGATAAGACCGTTAAACTGCATATCAACGTCGATGCGGGTAACCGTTTTTACGTGCGTAAGATCCGCTTTGAAGGCAATGACACCTCGAAAGATACCGTTCTGCGTCGCGAAATGCGCCAGATGGAAGGGGCATGGCTGGGCAGCGATCTGGTCGATCAGGGTAAAGAGCGTCTGAACCGTCTCGGCTACTTTGAAACCGTTGATAGCGAAACGCAGCGTGTTCCGGGCAGCCCGGATCAGGTTGATGTGGTCTACAAAGTCAAAGAGCGTAACACCGGTAGCTTCAACTTTGGTGTCGGTTACGGCACTGAGAGCGGTGTCAGCTTCCAGGTCGGCGTGCAGCAGGATAACTGGTTAGGTACCGGTTACTCTGTCGGCATCAGCGGCACCAAAAACGACTACCAGACCTACTCGGAACTCTCGGTCACCAACCCGTACTTCACGGTTGATGGCGTGAGCCTCGGCGGTCGTCTGTTCTACAACGACTTTAAAGCGGACGACGCGGATCTCTCATCTTATACCAACAAAAGTTATGGTCTGGATGGCACGCTCGGGTTCCCGATTAACGAATACAACACGCTGCGCACCGGCTTAGGCTATGTGCACAACAGCCTGTCGAAGATGCAGCCGCAGATCGCCATGTGGCGTTATCTCGACTCCGTGGGGCAGAATGCCAGCACCCGGGATGACAGCAACGGTTACTCGGCGGATGATTTCACCTTCAACTATGGCTGGACGTATAACAACCTTGACCGCGGTTACTTCCCGACGAAAGGTTCTCGCGTCAACCTGAATGGTAAAGTGACGATTCCGGGCTCGGATAACGAGTTCTATAAAGTCACTGTCGACACCGCGTCCTACTTCCCGATTGACGAAGATCACAAATGGGTGATGCTGGGTCGTACACGTTGGGGCTATGGCGACGGTATCGGTAGCAAAGAAATGCCGTTCTATGAGAACTTCTATGCAGGTGGTTCCAGCACCGTTCGTGGCTTCCAGTCCAATAACATTGGTCCGAAAGCGGTCTACTATGGCGGCAGCGGCCTGGAAAACTGTAACACTACCACGTCGAAATTCTGTAAGTCTGATGATGCGGTGGGCGGTAACGCAATGGGCGTTGTCAGCGCCGAGCTGATCACCCCGACGCCGTTTATCAGCGAGAAGTACGCAAACTCTGTACGTACCTCCTTCTTCTGGGATGCGGGCAGCGTATGGGATACGAACTGGCAAAATACCGCGGAGATGAAAGCGCTGGGTATTCCGGATTATAGCGATCCGAGCAATATCCGCATGTCTGCCGGTATCGCACTACAATGGATGTCCCCATTGGGGCCGTTGGTCTTCTCCTACGCCCAGCCGTTTAAAAAGTACGATGGAGACAAAGCGGAGCAGTTCCAGTTTAACATCGGTAAAACCTGGTAACGCCGCACTGCAACGGAATGCGCAAGCAGTGTAGTGATGGCTGCGGCTTCGGTAAGAAGCCCAGCCTCGCAAAGAGCTGTACCTCCGGGTACAAACGGGATGGTAAGGAGTTAATTGTGAAAAAGTTGTTATTAGCTGCAGGTTTAAGTCTGGCAATGGCTGCGTCAGCTCAGGCCGCTGACAAAATTGCGATTGTTGATATGGGTAACCTGTTACAGCAGGTCGCACAGACTTCCGGCGTTTCTCAGACCATGAAAAACGAATTCGGCGGCCGTGCCAACGAACTGCAGAGCATGGAATCCGACCTGCAAGCAAAAGCACAGCGTTTGCAGCGTGACGGTTCTACCATGAAAGCGAGCGAGCGCAACAAGCTGGAAAAAGATATCGCTTCCGGTCGCCAGGCATTCGCTCAGAAAGCGCAGGCTTTTGAGCAGGATCAGGCTCGCCGTTCTAACGAAGAGCGCGGCAAGCTGGTCACCCGCATTCAGTCCGCAGTGAAGAAAGTTGCTGCCGATCAGGGTGTGGATCTGGTTATCCCTGCCAATGCCGTTATTTACAACAGCAACGATGTGAAAGACATCACCGCTGATGTACTGAAACAGGTTAAATAAGTAATGCCTTCAATTCGACTGGCTGATTTAGCTCAGCAGTTGGATGCAGAGTTACACGGTGATGGCGATATCGTCATCACCGGCGTTGCGTCCATGCAATCTGCCGAAGCAGGTCACATCACTTTCATGGTAAATCCTAAATACCGTGAACACCTGGCCGCATGCCAGGCCTCTGCCGTTGTAATGACGCAGGACGATCTTCCTTTTGCCCACAGCGCCGCACTGGTCGTGAAGAATCCCTATCTGACCTACGCGCGTATGGCACAAATTCTTGATACCACGCCGCAGCCTGCACAGAACATCGCGCCGGGAGCCGTTATCGATCCGACCGCGACGCTGGGCAGCAATGTCTCCATCGGCGCAAACGCGGTGATTGAATCTGGCGTGACCCTCGGCGACAACGTGGTGATCGGCCCCGGCTGCTTCGTGGGGAAAAATACGAAAATTGGCGCAGGATCGCGTCTCTGGGCCAACGTATCTATTTACCATGAGATTGAGATCGGTGAAAACTGCCTGGTTCAATCGGGGACGGTAATAGGTTCTGACGGCTTTGGTTATGCTAACGATCGCGGAAACTGGGTGAAAATCCCACAACTTGGTCGCGTAATTATCGGCAATAACGTCGAGATTGGCGCATGTACCACCATCGACCGCGGCGCGCTTGATGACACCCGTATCGGAAATGGCGTGATTATCGATAACCAGTGTCAGATTGCACATAACGTTGTGATTGGCGACAATACCGCCGTTGCCGGTGGCGTCATCATGGCAGGCAGCCTGAAAATTGGCCGCTACTGCATGATTGGCGGAGCCAGCGTAATCAACGGGCATATGGAAATTTGCGACAAGGTTACGGTAACGGGGATGGGTATGGTGATGCGTCCTATCACTGAGCCAGGCATTTACTCTTCCGGCATTCCGTTACAACCCAATAAAACGTGGCGAAAAACCGCAGCCCTGGTAATGAATATCGACGAGATGAGTAAGCGTTTGAAAGCCGTCGAGCGCAAGTTGACTCAACAAGACGAGTGATTCATTTACCTGACGCTTGTACACGAAAGCGGTTGGGTTAACAGAAAAAGCGACAAAACGCCTCTGCAACTCGACGCATAAAGTGTATATACTCCCCGGCCTGTTGGCATTCTCATGAATGCCGCGGGCCGTGTTATTATTGCTTTTTTGTATATTTAGACAGGAAGAGTATTTTGACTACTGACACTCATACTCTGCACATTGAAGAGATCCTGGAGCTTCTGCCGCACCGCTACCCATTTTTACTGGTAGATCGTGTGCTGGATTTTGAAGAGGGTCGTTTTCTGCGCGCAGTCAAAAATGTTACGGTAAACGAACCGTTTTTCCAGGGCCACTTCCCTGGCAAACCGATTTTCCCGGGCGTGCTGATCCTCGAAGCAATGGCGCAGGCAACCGGTATTCTGGCGTTTAAAAGCGTTGGTAAACTGGAACCGGGTGAGTTGTACTACTTCGCCGGCATCGACGAAGCGCGCTTTAAGCGCCCGGTTGTGCCTGGCGATCAAATGATCATGGAAGTCACTTTCGAGAAAACGCGCCGTGGCGTGACCCGCTTTAAAGGGGTTGCTATGGTTGACGGTAAAGTTGTTTGTGAAGCTACTATGATGTGTGCACGTAGCCGGGAGGCCTGATACGTGATTGATAAAACCGCCTTTATTCATCCTACTGCCATTGTTGAAGAGGGTGCCGTCATTGGCGCCAACGTTCATATTGGCCCGTTTTGTATTGTGGGACCTCACGTCGAAATCGGCGAAGGGACCGTACTGAAATCTCACGTTGTTGTTAACGGCCACACCAAAATTGGTCGTGATAACGAGATTTATCAGTTCGCCTCCATCGGTGAAGTGAACCAGGATCTGAAATATGCTGGTGAGCCGACCCGTGTGGAAATTGGCGATCGCAACCGCATTCGCGAAAGCGTCACCATCCATCGTGGCACAGTACAGGACGCTGGACTGACGAAGGTGGGCAGCGATAACTTACTGATGATCAACTCGCACGTTGCGCATGACTGCATTATCGGTAACCGCTGCATCCTCGCGAATAATGCAACGCTGGGCGGCCACGTCACAATTGGTGATTATGCGATCATCGGTGGTATGACGGCGGTTCACCAGTTCTGCATTATTGGCGAGCACGTGATGGTTGGCGGCTGCTCCGGCGTGGCGCAGGATGTACCGCCTTATGTTATTGCTCAGGGCAACCATGCAACGCCGTATGGCGTGAATATCGAAGGCCTGAAACGCCGTGGCTTTAGCCGCGAAGCGCTTGTGGCTATCCGTAACGCGTACAAATTGCTCTATCGCAGTGGTAAAACGCTCGATGAAGCAAAACCGGAGATCGCTGAGCTTGCCGCGAAGCACCCGGAAGTTGATGCGTTTATGCAGTTCTTTGAGCGCTCGACGCGTGGCCTGATCCGTTAATGGTCGACAAGCGTCCGCTTACGATAGCCCTCGTCGCCGGAGAAACCTCCGGCGATATTCTTGGTGCCGGTCTTATCCGCGCACTGAGAGCACGCGTGCCCAACGCCCGTTTTGTCGGCGTTGCCGGCCCGCGTATGCAGGCTGAAGGGTGTGAAGCCTGGTATGAGATGGAGGAGCTGGCGGTGATGGGCATCGTCGAAGTGCTTGGCCGTCTGCGTCGCCTGCTGTATATCCGCGCTGATTTGACCCGTCGATTCAGCGAGCTGCAACCCGATGTTTTTGTCGGGATTGATGCGCCGGACTTTAACATTACCCTTGAGGGAAATTTAAAAAAACGCGGCATCAAAACGATTCACTACGTCAGCCCGTCAGTCTGGGCGTGGCGTCAAAAGCGCGTTTTCAAAATTGGTAAAGCGACCAATCTGGTACTGGCGTTTCTCCCTTTCGAAAAAGCGTTTTACGACAGGTTTAATGTTCCCTGCCGCTTTATCGGGCACACCATGGCCGATGCCATGCCGCTCGATCCCGATAAAAATGCGGCGCGCGTGCACTTGGGGATTAGCCCGCAGGCGCGCTGCCTGGCGCTGCTGCCCGGCAGCCGCGGTGCAGAAGTCGAGATGCTCAGCGCCGACTTCTTGCGTACCGCGCAGCTGCTGCGTGAGCGCTACCCGGAACTGGAAGTGGTGGTTCCGCTGGTCAATGCGAAACGTCGCGAGCAGTTTGAGCAGATTAAAGCGGAAGCCGCGCCGGATTTGACGGTGCATCTGCTCGATGGCCAGGCGCGGGAAGCGATGATCGCATCCGATGCCGCGCTGCTGGCATCCGGTACCGCGGCGCTGGAGTGCATGCTGGCAAAGTGCCCGATGGTGGTAGGCTACCGTATGAAGCCCTTCACCTTTTGGCTTGCGAAACGGCTAGTAAAAACCCCCTATGTTTCCCTGCCGAATCTGCTTGCCGGGCGCGAAGTGGTTAAAGAGCTGTTGCAGGAGGAGTGCCAGCCGCAGGCGTTGGCCGCCGCACTGGAACCGCTGCTGGCAAATAGTGAAACCCGCCATGAAATGCATGACCTCTTTCGCGAGCTGCATCAGCGCATCCGCTGCAATGCCGATGAACAGGCGGCGAACGCGGTACTGGAGTTAGCAAAATGATTGAGTTTGTTTATCCGCACACGCATCTTGTTGCGGGTGTGGATGAAGTAGGGCGCGGTCCGCTGGTGGGCGCGGTCGTCACGGCGGCGGTGATCCTCGATCCCGCACGGCCGATTATCGGTCTTAACGACTCAAAAAAGCTCTCCGAAAAACGTCGTTTATCGCTCTTTGATGAGATTAAAGAGAAGGCGCTGGCCTGGAGCTTGGGGCGCGCAGAGCCGCACGAGATCGATGAGCTTAATATTCTGCACGCCACGATGCTGGCGATGCAGCGCGCGGTCGCCGGGCTTGCCATCACGCCAGAGTATGTGCTGATTGACGGCAACCGTTGCCCAGCGCTTGCCATGCCCTCCATGGCGGTGGTGAAAGGCGACAGCCGTGTGGCTGAAATCAGCGCGGCGTCAATTATCGCCAAAGTCACGCGCGATGCCGAAATGGCGGCGCTGGATGCGATTTTCCCGCAGTATGGCTTTGCACAACACAAAGGCTATCCCACGGCTTTTCATCTGGAAAAGCTGACGGAGCATGGCGCAACCGAGCATCACCGACGCAGCTTCGCGTCGGTCAGGCGCGCGTTGGGCCTCGTCTCCTGACTCTTAAGAACGTGAAACTACAGGCTGGAATTGAATAATGGCTGAACCACGTTTCGTACACCTGCGGGTGCATAGCGACTACTCCATGATTGACGGGCTGGCGAAAACCGGGCCGCTGGTGAAAAAGGCGGCCGCTCTCGGCTCGCCCGCGCTGGCGATCACCGATTTTACCAACCTCTGCGGTCTGGTGAAGTTCTACGGAACGGCGCACGGCGCCGGGATCAAGCCCATCGTCGGCGCTGACTTCCACGTGCAGTGCGATCTGATTGGTGACGAGCTGACGCAGCTTACCGTCCTTGCCGCCAACAATACCGGCTATCAGAACCTGACGCTGCTGATTTCGCGCGCCTATCAGCGCGGCTATGGCGCGGCGGGTCCCTATATTGATCGCGACTGGCTAATCGAGCTTAACGAAGGGCTGATCCTGCTCTCCGGCGCGCGTATGGGCGACGTCGGGAAAAGCCTGCTGCGCGGTAATAGCGCGCTGGTGGAGCAGTGCCTCGATTTTTATAAAACCCATTTTCCGGATCGCTACTATCTGGAGCTGATCCGCACCGGTCGCCAGGACGAAGAGAACTACCTGCACGCGGCGGTCGCGCTGGCGGAAGCGCAGGGTTTGCCGGTTGTCGCCACCAACGATGTCCGCTTCCTCGAAGAGGGCGACTTTGACGCCCATGAGATTCGCGTTGCGATCCACGATGGCTTTACCCTCGACGATCCCAAGCGCCCGCGTCACTACTCGGCGCAGCAATACATGCGCAACGAAGAGGAGATGTGCGAACTCTTCTCCGATATTCCGGAAGCGCTGGAAAACAGCGTCGAAATTGCTAAACGCTGTAACGTCACCGTGCGCCTCGGCGAGTACTTTCTGCCACAGTTCCCGACCGGGGATATGACCACTGAAGATTTCCTGGTTGTGAAATCGAAAGAGGGGCTGGAAGAGCGACTCGAATTTCTCTTCCCCGATCCGGCAGTGCGCGCCGAGAAACGCCCGCCTTACGACGAGCGCCTCGATGTTGAGCTTCAGGTTATCAACCAGATGGGCTTTCCGGGCTACTTCCTGATCGTTATGGAGTTTATCCAGTGGTCGAAAGATAACGGCGTACCGGTGGGGCCAGGACGTGGTTCCGGTGCCGGATCGCTGGTGGCCTATGCCCTGAAGATCACCGATCTCGATCCGCTGGAGTTTGACCTGCTGTTCGAACGTTTCCTCAACCCGGAACGTGTCTCGATGCCCGACTTCGACGTCGACTTCTGCATGGAGAAACGCGATCAGGTGATCGAACACGTGGCGGATATGTATGGCCGCGACGCGGTATCGCAGATCATCACCTTCGGTACTATGGCGGCGAAAGCGGTTATCCGCGACGTTGGCCGCGTGCTGGGCCACCCCTACGGCTTTGTTGACCGTATCTCCAAGCTGGTGCCGCCCGATCCGGGCATGACGCTGGCAAAAGCGTTTGAAGCGGAGCCGCAGCTGCCGGAGATCTACGAAGCCGACGAAGAGGTGCGGGCGCTGATTGATATGGCGCGCAAGCTGGAAGGGGTAACGCGTAACGCCGGTAAACATGCCGGTGGCGTGGTGATTGCACCCACCAAAATTACTGATTTTGCCCCGCTTTACTGCGATGAAGCCGGGCAGCATCCGGTTACTCAGTTTGATAAGAACGATGTGGAGTACGCAGGCCTGGTGAAGTTTGACTTCCTTGGGCTGCGTACGCTGACCATCATCAACTGGGCGCTGGAGATGATCAACGCCCGGCGCGAGAAGCAGGGCGAGCCGCCGCTGGATATCGCCGCCATTCCCCTGGAAGACAAGAAGAGCTTCGACATGCTGCAACGCTCGGAGACCACGGCGGTCTTCCAGCTTGAATCCCGCGGCATGAAGGATCTGATTAAGCGTCTGCAGCCGGACTGCTTCGAAGATATGATCGCTCTGGTGGCGCTGTTCCGCCCGGGGCCGCTGCAGTCGGGCATGGTAGATAACTTTATCGACCGTAAGCACGGGCGCGAAGAGATCTCCTACCCGGACGTGCAGTGGCAGCACGAGAGCCTGAAGCCAGTGCTGGAGCCGACCTACGGCATTATCCTGTATCAGGAACAGGTCATGCAGATTGCCCAGGTGCTCTCCGGTTATACCCTTGGCGGCGCGGATATGCTGCGTCGTGCGATGGGTAAGAAGAAGCCGGAAGAGATGGCCAAGCAGCGCTCTATCTTTGAAGATGGCGCGAAGAAAAATGGTATCGACGGCGAGCTGGCGATGAAAATCTTCGACCTGGTGGAGAAATTCGCCGGGTATGGATTTAACAAATCGCACTCCGCCGCCTATGCTTTGGTTTCCTACCAGACCCTATGGCTGAAAGCGCACTATCCGGCCGAGTTTATGGCGGCGGTAATGACCGCTGATATGGACAACACCGAGAAAGTGGTCGGGCTGGTGGATGAGTGCTGGCGCATGGGGCTGAAGATCCTGCCGCCGGACATTAACTCCGGGCTCTACCACTTCCACGTCAATGATGATGGCGAGATCGTCTACGGCATTGGCGCGATCAAAGGCGTGGGCGAAGGGCCGATCGAGGCGATCATCGAAGCGCGTAATAACGGCGGCTATTTCCGCGAGCTGTTCGATCTCTGTGCGCGTACCGATATCAAAAAGCTCAATCGCCGGGTGCTGGAAAAGCTGATTATGTCCGGGGCGTTCGACCGCCTTGGCCCGCACCGCGCCGCGCTGATGAACTCGCTGGGCGATGCGCTGAAAGCGGCCGATCAGCACGCGAAAGCGGAAGCGATCGGCCAGGCGGATATGTTCGGCGTGCTGGCGGAAGAGCCGGAGCAGATTGAGCAATCCTACGCCAGCTGCCAGCCGTGGCCGGAGCAGGTCCAGCTTGAGGGCGAGCGGGAGACGTTGGGGCTCTACCTGACGGGTCACCCGATTAACCAGTATTTAAAAGAGATAGAGCGCTATGTCGGAGGCTACAGGCTGAAAGACATGCATCCGACCGAACGTGGGAAGGTCACCACGGCGGCCGGGCTCGTCATTGCTGCGCGGGTTATGGTCACCAAGCGCGGCAATCGTATCGGCATCTGTACGTTGGATGACCGTTCCGGGCGTCTGGAAGTGATGTTGTTCACTGACGCGCTGGATAAATACCAGCAGCTGCTGGAAAAAGACCGCATACTTATCGTCAGCGGACAGGTCAGCTTTGATGACTTCAGCGGTGGGCTTAAAATGACCGCCCGTGAAGTCATGGACATTGACGAGGCCCGTGAAAAATATGCCCGCGGGCTTGCTATATCGCTGACGGACAGGCAAATTGATGACCAGCTTTTAAACCGACTCCGTCAGTCTCTGGAACCCCACCGTTCGGGAACCATTCCAGTACATCTCTATTACCAGAGGACGGATGCGCGCGCGCGGTTACGCTTCGGCGCAACCTGGCGTGTCTCTCCGAGCGATCGTTTACTTAACGATCTGCGTGGACTCATTGGTTCGGAGCAGGTGGAACTGGAGTTTGACTAATACAGGAATACTATGAGTCTGAATTTCCTTGATTTCGAACAGCCGATTGCTGAGCTGGAAGCGAAAATCGATTCTCTGACCGCCGTTGGCCGTCAGGATGAAAAACTGGATATTAACATCGACGAAGAGGTGCATCGTCTACGTGAAAAGAGCGTAGAGCTGACACGTAAAATCTTTGCCGATCTCGGTGCCTGGCAGGTTGCGCAGTTAGCCCGCCATCCGCTGCGTCCATACACCCTGGATTATGTCCGCCTGGCGTTCGACGAATTTGACGAGCTGGCCGGCGACCGCGCCTATGCTGACGATAAAGCTATCGTTGGCGGCATCGCGCGTCTGGATGGTCGCCCGGTGATGATCATTGGTCATCAGAAAGGCCGTGAAACGAAAGAGAAGATTCGCCGCAACTTCGGTATGCCAGCGCCGGAAGGGTATCGTAAAGCGCTGCGTCTGATGGAGATGGCGGAACGCTTTAACATGCCGATCATCACCTTCATCGACACGCCGGGTGCTTATCCGGGCGTCGGCGCGGAAGAGCGCGGTCAGTCTGAAGCGATTGCCCGCAACCTGCGTGAAATGTCTCGCCTGAATGTGCCGGTTATCTGCACCGTGATTGGCGAAGGCGGCTCCGGCGGCGCGCTGGCGATTGGCGTTGGCGACAAGGTCAATATGCTGCAGTACAGCACCTACTCCGTGATCTCTCCGGAAGGCTGCGCCTCGATTCTGTGGAAAAGCGCTGACAAAGCACCGCTGGCGGCCGATGCGATGGGCATCATTGCACCGCGTCTGAAAGAGCTGAAACTAATTGACTCTATCATTCCGGAACCGCTGGGCGGCGCGCACCGCAACCCAGAAGCGATTGCCGCTTCACTGAAAGCGCAGCTGCTGGCCGATCTCGCCGATCTGGAAGGGCTGAGCAAAGAAGATCTGCGCAACCGCCGCTACCAGCGTCTGATGAGCTACGGCTACGCCTGATAGCGAAACGCTGTGTAAAACGCGATAATGAGCCGCACCCCGGGTGCGGCTTTTTTTATACCTGCTGTTTACCTCAACTATGCTTAGCTAAGGTTTTTAACGGAGGTAGTTGTGAATATTATTGCCATCATGGGACCCCATGGCGTTTTCTACAAAGATGAGCCGATTAAGGAGCTGGAACAGGCCTTACAGGCGCAGGGTTTTCAGATCATCTGGCCAAGAAACAGCACCGACTTACTGAAATTTATCGAACATAATCCCCGCATCTGTGGCGTGATCTTTGACTGGGACGAGTACAACCTCGACCTGTGCTGCGAGATCAACCAGCTTAACGAATACCTCCCGCTCTACGGTTTTATTAACACCCACTCGACGATGGATGTCAGCGCCCAGGATATGCGCATGGCGCTATGGTTCTTCGAATATGCACTGAGCGTAGCGGATGATATTGCGACGCGTATCGCGCAATACACCAAAGAGTACCTGGAGAACATTACGCCGCCCTTTACCCGGGCGCTGTTTACCTACGTCAAAGAGGGGAAGTACACCTTCTGTACGCCAGGGCATATGGCGGGCACCGCCTACCAAAAAAGCCCGGTCGGCTGCCTCTTCTATGACTTCTTTGGCGGCAACACGCTGAAAGCAGATGTCTCGATCTCGGTGACGGAGCTCGGATCGCTGCTCGATCACACCGGCCCGCACCTCGAGGCGGAGGAGTATATTGCCCGCACCTTCGGCGCAGAGCAGAGCTATATGGTGACGAATGGCACCTCCACGTCGAATAAGATCGTCGGTATGTACGCCGCACCAACCGGCAGCACGCTGCTTATTGACCGTAACTGCCATAAATCACTGGCTCACCTGCTGATGATGAGTGATGTTACGCCGCTGTGGCTGAAACCGGGGCGTAACGCGCTGGGCATTCTTGGCGGCATTCCGCGCCGCGAGTTTAGCTCAGTCAGCATTGAGCAGAAGATCGTTGCTACGCCAGGCGCAAGCTGGCCGGTGCACGCGGTGATCACCAACTCGACCTATGACGGCCTGCTCTACAACACCGACTGGATCAAGAAGACGCTGGATGTACCGTCGATTCACTTCGACTCCGCCTGGGTTCCCTACACCAATTTCCACCCGATTTACGCTGGCAAGAGCGGCATGAGCGGCGATCGCGTGCCGGGGAAAGTCTTCTATGAAACGCAGTCGACGCACAAAATGTTGGCTGCCTTCTCGCAGGCGTCGCTGATTCATATCAAAGGTGAATATGACGAAGATGCTTTTAACGAAGCCTTTATGATGCATACCACGACGTCACCGAGTTATCCGCTGGTCGCCTCCATCGAAACGGCGGCGGCGATGCTGCGCGGCAATCCTGGCAAGCGGCTCATTAACCGCTCGGTAGAGCGCGCGCTCCACTTCCGTAAAGAGGTTCAGCGGCTGAAAGAGGAGGCCGATGGCTGGTTCTTTGATATCTGGCAGCCGGAAGAGATTGATGAAGCGGAGTGCTGGCCGGTAGCTCCAGGTGCAGAGTGGCACGGTTTTCGCGAGGCCGATGAGGATCATATGTTCCTCGATCCGGTGAAGGTGACGATCCTGACGCCGGGCATGGATGAGGTCGGCAATATGGGCGAAGAGGGGATCCCGGCGGCGCTGGTGGCGAAGTTCCTTGATGAGCGCGGCGTCGTGGTAGAGAAAACCGGGCCTTATAATCTGCTGTTTCTCTTCAGTATCGGCATTGATAAAACGCGGGCAATGGGTCTGCTGCGCGGCTTGATGGAGTTTAAGCGTGCCTACGATCTCAACCTGCGGGTGCGCAATATGCTGCCGGATCTCTACGCGGAAGATCCCGATTTCTACCGCAATATGCGTATTCAGGATCTGGCGCAGGGGATCCACAAGCTGATCCGCCAGCACGATCTGCCGCGCCTGATGTTGCAGGCCTTCGACGTGTTGCCGGAGATGAAGCTGACGCCGCATCAGGCATGGCAGCGACAGGTGCGCGGCGATGTCGAAACGGTAGCGCTGGAGGCGCTTATCGGGCGCGTCTCCGCCAATATGATCCTGCCCTATCCGCCGGGCGTGCCGCTGGTGATGCCGGGTGAGATGATCACCGAGCAGAGCCGGGCGGTGCTCGACTTCCTGCTGATGCTCTGCGCCATTGGCCGCCACTATCCCGGTTTCGAAACGGATATTCACGGCGCAAAACGAGACGAAGAGGGGTGTTATTACGTCAGAGTCCTAAAAACGAGCTGAATGGTTGCGGGCGTTTCCCGGCGGGCGTAACGTTCTGGCATCAAAAAAAGGAGAGATTATGCTGGGTTTAAAACAGGTTCACCATATCGCCATCATCGCGACGGATTATGCGAAGAGCAAAGCCTTCTACTGCGACATTCTCGGTTTTACGCTGCTCAGTGAGGTCTATCGCGAAGCGCGCGACTCATGGAAAGGCGATCTGGCGCTTAACGGGCAGTACGTTATCGAACTGTTCTCGTTTCCGTTCCCGCCCGCACGCCCCAGCCGGCCGGAAGCCTGTGGGCTGCGCCACCTGGCGTTCAGCGTGGAAGATATTGACCAGGCGGTAGCGCACCTCACCGCGCAGGGCGTGGCGTGTGAAGAGATCCGCATCGACCCCTGCACCGATAAACGCTTCACCTTTTTTAACGATCCCGATGGCCTGCCGCTGGAGCTTTACCAGCAGTAAGGCTTGCCACTTCTGCGAATGCCCGGTAACGTGCCGGGCATTGTTCCCGTATCAACACTCACTATGACCACGCCACTGCTTCTCTCGTTGCCGACCGAATCACGCCAGTTTCTGGTGGCGTTCAGCGGTGGGCTC
The DNA here is from genome assembly GCF_014490785.1 of Kosakonia sp. SMBL-WEM22. Classification (NCBI taxonomy): domain Bacteria; kingdom Pseudomonadati; phylum Pseudomonadota; class Gammaproteobacteria; order Enterobacterales; family Enterobacteriaceae; genus Kosakonia; species Kosakonia sp. SMBL-WEM22. The sequence goes on from NZ_CP051488.1 coordinate 987,000, forward strand.
GACTCCACTGTTTTGCTGCATCAGCTGCGGCTCTGGCGTGAAGATCACCCCGACGTGCAGCTGCGCGCCATTCATGTGCATCACGGCTTAAGCCCGCATGCCGATCGCTGGGTTGCACACTGCGAATCACTATGTGAAAGCTGGCAGATCCCGCTATTAACTGCTCGCGTCACGCTGGTGGACGACGGGAAGGGAATAGAGGCGCAGGCGCGTACCGCGCGCTACCAGGCTTTTCGTGATGCGCTGTTAGCGGGTGAAGTGCTGGTCACCGCTCAGCATCTCGACGATCAGTGCGAGACAGTGCTGCTGGCGCTTAAACGCGGCAGCGGGCCGGCCGGGCTGGCTGCGATGCCGCAGAGTTTGCCGTTTGCCGATACGCAGCTGATCCGCCCGTTGCTCAACCAGAGCCGGGCGGCACTGGAGCAGTGGGCGCGCGATCATCACCTCGGCTGGATCGAGGATGAGAGCAACACCGACACGCGCTTCGACCGCAATTTCCTGCGTCAGGATATCCTTCCCCTGTTAAACGCCCGCTGGCCGCATTTTGCCGATGCGGCGGCGCGCAGTGCCGCGCTGTGCGGTGACCAGGAGCAGTTGTTGGATGAGCTGCTGGCAGAGTCATTATCAACCATGACCAGCGCAGAGGGGGCGTTGACGATTGCGCCTCTCACCGCGTACAGCGAGGCCCGACGGCGGGCGCTTTTGCGCCGCTGGCTGGCGCAGCGCGGGGCGGCAATGCCTTCGCGGGCGATGCTCGATCGCATGTGGCAGGAGGTGGCGCTCGCCCGGGAAGATGCGGTGCCGTGCTTGCGCATTGGCGATGATGAGGTGCGGCGTTATCAGGGGGAGCTGTGGTGGGTGAAGCGCACCGCGCATCCGCGTGATGTCGAGCTTAGCTGGCCTGCGCCTTACGCCACGCTCACTCTGCCGCAGGGATTAGGCTCTCTGTCGTTGATGTCCGGCGGGGAGTTACGTGCGCCCGCTATCGGTGAAGCGGTCTCCGTGCGCTTTCAGGCACCCGGCCTGATCCATATCGTCGGCCGTCACGGCGGGCGGAAGCTGAAAAAACTGTGGCAGGAGCTGGGCGTTCCCCCGTGGCAGCGCGATGCCACGCCGCTGCTCTTTTATGGCGATACGCTGATTGCGGCGGCCGATCGGTTTGTAACGCAGGAAGGGGTAAAAGAGGCGGGGCAAATGGGTGTGCGTCTGGTGTGGCAAAGATAGCGGGCAGCGACGCTGCCCGCACGGTTCAGGACTCGCTCACCACTACGGTGCCGATTTCGGGATGGCTGAAGCTGGCGATTCTGTCCAGACGCAGTTCACGGGTCTCCCCGGCGGCGTCAATCACCAGATACTCAACGTTTTTACGTAACAGCAGATCGTTCGCTTTGGCGCTGAGGACCTCGCCATCTTTCATTTCCAGCTTCAATAAAAGATGATGCTGGCAGGCGAGTTCAAGATTGTCATAATCATCACAATTGATGGGTTGATAGGCATCATTTATTGACATAATCGCTCACCAGTAAGTTCGCGGCAGCATAAGCTGCCTTATCCCTGACCGACTCTGAAAGGGTGTCATCCGACGCCATTTCATTCAAGACCTTCAATACGCACCCCAGCGCGTCCGGGATATACCCCACATCTCCGCTGGCGATTTCCGCATAACGTTTGCGCACTAGCTCACAATAATTATCCACATCACCTCCTGCCAGTCTCCCGGCTTTACTGTGAGATAACACTAAGCCTACGAAGTTAACTTCTGTTTAGCAAGGTGACTATACCATAGCTTGTTTACCATTATCAGAGCGATGAATAACGCTAGCGGCAAGAGATAACAGCGCTTTATGCTTATTTTCGCTACAATGGCGGCCATTTTATGAAGGAGGGTGTAATGGCGTTAAAAGCGACAATTTATAAGGCGACGGTGAATGTGGCCGACATGGATCGGAACCAGTTTTTAGACGCCGCCCTAACGCTGGCCCGTCATCCTTCCGAAACGCAGGAGCGCATGATGCTGCGCCTGCTGGCCTGGATAAAGTATGCCGACGAGCGGTTGCAGTTTACGCGCGGGCTGAGCGCTGATGAGGAGCCTGAAGCGTGGCTGCGCAACGACTACCTCGGGATCGATCTCTGGATCGAGCTTGGCCTGCCAGATGAGAAGCGACTGAAGAAGGCGTGTAACCAGGCAAAAGAGGTGGCGCTCTTTACCTATAACTCGCGCGCGGCAAACATCTGGTGGCAGCAAAACCAGGCGCGCTGCGCAACTTTCAGCAATTTACGTATCTGGTATCTGGATGACGCACAGCTGGCAGCACTTAGCGCATTCGCTGACGATCGCACTATGAATCTGCAGGCGACGCTGCAGGATGGCGCAATCTGGCTCTCTGATGCCACGCAAAATGTGGAGTTCCATTTTGAAACCTGGCAGCAACCATGATTGAGATCTCCCGCTCCGTCTCCCTGCCTGAGGATGAGCTGGAGATCACCGCCGTGCGCTCACAGGGTGCGGGCGGGCAGCACGTCAACAAAAGCTCAACCGCTATTCATCTGCGTTTTGACATTCGCGCCTCCAGCCTGCCAGAGTATTACAAGGCGCGCTTGCTCGACGTGTCGCACCATTTGATAAGCCAGGATGGCTGGATTGTTATCAAAGCGCAGGAGTACCGCAGCCAGGAGATGAACCGCGAAGCGGCGATAGCCCGCCTGGTTGCGCTAATTAAAGAGTTAACCGTAGTGCAGAAAAGCCGTCGGGCCACGCGCCCAACCCGCGCCTCGAAAGAGCGGCGGTTATCGACGAAGTCACAAAAGTCGACGGTCAAAGCGCTACGCGGCAAAGTCCGTCGTCATGACGGCGGATAAAGACAACGGAAACAAGCATAAGGAAACGAGTGTGAATAGAGCGATTTTAGCCGTCGCGGCAGGGTGTACCCTCTTTGCCCTTTTTGGCTGTAATAACCGTAACGAGACGGAGATGGTACAGCCTACCCAGGTCGAAGAGCTGAAACCGATGCAGCAGAGCTGGCGCGGTGTCTTGCCCTGCGCGGATTGTGAAGGTATTGAAACCTCGCTGTTTCTGCAAAAAGAGGGCAGTTGGGTAATGAACCAGCGGTACCAGGGCGGGAAAGCGCCATCGGTATTCGGCACCTATGGCAACTGGGCGCGCACGGCGGACAAATTAGTGCTTACCGATAGCCATGGCAACAAAACCTACTTCCGTGCGAAGGGTGACGCGCTGGAGATGCTGGATCAGGAGGGCAACCCGATTAAGTCGTCGCTCAACTACACCCTGCAACCGGTGAAAGCACCGCTGCCAACCACGCCGATGGCGATGCGCGGCATGTATAAATATATGGCGGATGCGGCAGTCTTTACCGATTGCGCGACCGGAAAAGAGGTGGCGGTCGCCAGCAATGCGCAGCTTGAGCGCGATTATGCGGCGGCGCGCGGCACGGAGCTGAAGCCGATTCTGCTGGTGGTGGAGGGGCATTTTGCGCTGGAGCCGAACCCGGACAACGGTGCGGCGCAGAGAGTGCTGGTGACGAACAACAAAGGCAAATTCAGCGCGGATAAAGACTGTGATGAGTAGTGTCTGACAGCATAAAAAAAGCCCCGTTACGGGGCTTTTTTATTGGCTTAGCCTTTGATGGCTTTGACCAGGTAATCCAGCACATCGCCGGTTTTGATCATCTGCTTCTCGCCGCTGCGACGATATTTGTATTCGATATCGTCGTTGTCGAGGTTGCGGTCACCAATCACCACGGTATGCGGAATGCCGATCAGTTCCATATCGGCAAACATCACGCCCGGACGCTCTTTACGATCGTCCATCAGCACTTCAATACCCTGCGCGCGCAGATCGGCATAGAGTTTTTCCGCCAGCTCCTGCACACGGTATGACTTGTGCATGTTCATCGGCAGGATGGCAACCTGGAACGGGGCGATAGCGTCCGGCCAGATAATGCCGCGATCGTCGTGGTTCTGCTCAATCGCCGCCGCGACAACGCGCGTCACGCCGATACCGTAGCAGCCCATGGTCAGGATCTGGTTGCGGCCATCTTCACCCTGCACGGCGGCATTCAGCGCCTGAGAGTATTTGGTGCCGAGCTGGAAGATATGGCCCACTTCGATACCGCGTTTAATCAGCAGGGTGCCTTTGCCGTCCGGGCTTGGATCGCCTGCTACCACGTTGCGGATATCGGCTACTTCCGGGGTCGCCACGTCGCGATCCCAGTTGATGCCAAAGTAGTGTTTGCCATCAATGTTCGCGCCCGCAGAGAAGTCGCTCATCGCGGCAACGGTGCGGTCAATTACGACCGGGATCGGCAGGTTAACCGGGCCAAGTGAACCCGGGCCTGCGTTGACCAGTGCGCGGATCTCTTCTTCGGTGGCGAAGGTCAGCGGGCTGGCAACCTGCGGCAGTTTTTCCGCTTTCACTTCGTTCAGTTCGTGATCGCCACGCACCAGCAGCGCAATCAGCGGCGCGCTGGCACCCTCTTCGGCTTTCACCAGCAGAGTTTTAACGGTCTTCTCAATCGGCAGATTGAACTGCTCAACCAGCTCGGCGATGGTCTTCGCATTTGGCGTATCGACCAGCGTCATCTCCTGCGTGGCAGCCGCGCGCGGCGCTTTCGGTGCCAGCGCTTCGGCAAACTCAATGTTGGCGGCGAAATCGGAGGAGTCAGAGAAGATCACATCATCTTCGCCGCTCTGCGCCAGCACCTGGAACTCATGGGATGCGCTACCGCCGATGGAGCCGGTGTCTGCCTGCACCGCGCGGAAATCGAGATCCATACGGCTGAAGATTTTGCTGTACGCGGCGTACATCGCGTCATAGGTCTCTTGCAGCGACGCCTGAGAGGTATGGAACGAGTAAGCATCTTTCATCAGGAACTCGCGCGAGCGCATCACGCCGAAGCGCGGGCGCACTTCATCGCGGAACTTAGTCTGGATCTGGAAGAAGTTCAGCGGCAGCTGTTTGTAGGAGTTCAGCTCGTTGCGGATCAGATCGGTGATCACCTCTTCGTGGGTCGGGCCGAGCACGAACGGGCGCTCGCCGCGATCGACAAAACGCAGCAGTTCCGGACCGTACTGCTCCCAGCGACCGCTCTCTTGCCACAGGTCGGCTGGCTGCACGACCGGCATGGACACCTCAATCGCACCGGCGTTGTTCATCTCTTCACGCACGATGTTTTCGACTTTTTTCAGGACGCGCAGACCAGTGGGTAACCAGGTGTACAACCCGGAGGCCAGTTTGCGGATCATCCCGGCGCGCAGCATCAGCTGGTGGCTGATCACTTCGGCGTCGGCAGGCGTCTCTTTCAGAGTAGAGAGCAAGTATTGGCTAGTACGCATGTTGTTACGGTTCCATTTGGACAATTGGAGCAGGCCGGAGGCGGCCTGACACAAAAAAGTGGTTTAGTTTATCAGCCCGGCAGAGATGCCAAAAGAGAGGGGCTTAAAATTAGCGTGGTTCAAGGGCAAACACTTCAAAACCGCTATCGACAACGCGCCAGCGGACATTCACATCATGCAGCCAGACGGCGTAGGTTTTCCCCGGCTCCTCCTCTTTGCGATAGGCTGGGCGCGGATCCTGCGACAGCACCTCCTGCACAAACGTAGCAAAGTGCGGGAAGCGTTTCTCCAGCAGGGCGAGGGCCGGTGCAAGTTCAGCGGCAAAGGTCACGGCGACAGTCGCGGCGGGAGCGTGCTGCGCATAGCTTGCCTGCGCAGCGGGCAGCGCTTCTGCAAAGGGGAGATAGGGTTTGATATCGACCACCGGCGTGCCATCGACCAGGTCGAGACTGCCGAGCTGCAGGATCACCTGATCTTTATGGCAGCGAATGCCCTTCAGTTCGACCAGTGACATACCGATCGGGTTGGGGCGAAAGGTCGAGCGGGTGGCAAACACCCCCATGCGGGTATTGCCGCCGAGGCGTGGGGGGCGCACCGTCGGACGCCAGCCGCCTTCCATCGTCTGATGAAAAACAAACAGCACCCAAAGGTGGCTGAACGCCTCCAGGCCGCGAACCGCATCGGGCTGGTTGTAAGGCGTCAGCAAGTGAAGTTCGCCACCGCCGTGTTTTACCAGGCCTGGCTGGCGCGGGACAGCGAACTTCTCTTTATAGGGTGAGCGAATAACGCCGATTTGCTCGAAAGCAAACTGACTCATTTGGCCGAGATATTCAGCGCAGAGCCGACACAGAGTGCCTGGCGGTAGCAGCCTGGCGTGCCGCTGGTGACTTCGCAGTTATGCAGCAGGACGGCGTTCGCTTTAGCTTTTTTCGAAGCGTTGATCTGCAGGCGTTTGCGAGCGGTAGGGATGTTCGGCGGAGAATCCTGATTGCTGGCCTGGCATGATTCGCCGGTCACTTCACCGAGATCGCGGAACGGCTTACCGACCAGCTCTTCTGCGTTAGTAATGATGCGAACGGGAGCGGCGCGCGCGACTTTCGCTTTTTGCGGCTCTGCTTTGGGTTCCGCTGCGGTGTTCTGCACGGGTTCGACAGGTGATCTGCTTAGCAACGAACAGCCGCTCAGCGTGAGTGCTAATAGACAGATCGGGAAAGCACGCATAAAAGTATCCTCACAAAAATTTTCTTAACGCCGTATTGAATCAAGGGCGTGCCCAAATGACAAGGCGGGCTTTCGCCCGCCCTGAATGATATTACAGACTGATGAGATTACCAGCCTTTCACCGCGCCGCCGTTAAAGACTTTGTTGGCAGCCTCGCTGACTTCGTCAGAGTGGAACGCCTGCACAAATTTCTTCACGTTTTCCGCGTCTTTATTATCTTCGCGTGCGACGATCAGGTTCACGTACGGGGAGTTTTTATCTTCAACAAAGATGCCGTCTTTTTCCGGGGTCAGGCCAATCTGGCTGGCATAGGTGGTATTAATCACCGCCAGCGCAATCTGCGCATCGTCCAGTGAGCGCGGCAGCTGCGGAGCTTCCAGCTCAACGATCTTCAGTTTTTTCGGGTTTTCAGTGACATCCAGCACCGTCGGCATCAGGCCAACGCCATCTTTCAGTTTGATCAGACCCTCTTTCTGCAGCAGCAGCAGGGCACGACCAAGGTTGGTCGGATCGTTAGGCACCGCAACCTGAGAACCATCCTGCAGTTCGGAGATCGCTTTGATTTTTTTTGAATAGCCAGCGATCGGGTAGACAAAGCTGTTGCCGACCGGCACCAGTTTGAAGCCGCGGTCTTTGATCTGCTGATCGAGGTATGGCTTATGCTGGAAAGCGTTAACGTCGATATCGCCTTTACTCAGCGCTTCGTTCGGCAGCACGTAATCGTTAAAGGTCACCAGCTCAACATCGAGGCCATACTTCTCTTTTGCTACTTTTTGCGCCACTTCCGCAACTTGCTGTTCAGCGCCAACAATCACACCGACTTTAATGTGATTCGGATCTTTTTCATCCGGGCCGCAGCCGACCAGCGCCAGAGAGCCGATTAGCGCGCCAATGGCGGCAAAGGTCTTGAGGTTAAAAGCCATCAGTTATTCCTTACTGTCAGAGTCGTTATGTTGTGTAACGTTATTTGTGCGTCACAGCCTGGACGATACGATCGCCCGCGAATTGAATTAAGTAAACCAAAACCACAAGCAGTACTAAAACTGTGTTCATCACTAATGGGTTATAGGTGACATAGCCGTACTGAATACCTAACTGGCCAAGACCGCCCGCGCCCACGGCACCGCCCATCGCTGAGTATCCGACCAGCGTAATCAGCGTAATGGTCGCGGCATTGATTAATCCAGGCAGCGCTTCCGGTAGCAATACCTTGCGGATGATCTGCATCGGCGTGGCGCCCATTGCGCGGGAGGCTTCAATCAGACCTGCCGGCAGTTCAAGTAGGGCGTTCTCTACCATACGGGCGATAAACGGCGCTGCGCCAACGGTCAGCGGCACGATCACCGCGTAAAGACCAATAGAGGTGCCAACAATGACGCGAGTAAACGGGATCATCCACACCAGCAGAATAATGAAGGGGATGGAGCGGAAGATGTTGACCGTTGCTGAAATCGCGCTATAGAGCGTGAGGTTCTGCATAATCTGGCCGGGACGGGTCACATAAAGTAATACGCCGAACGGCAGACCGACGATAAAACCGAGCAGGCCGGAGGCAAAGGTCATAAACAACGTTTCCCAGATGCTGCGGGCGAAGAGCCAAATCATTGCCTCAGACATAACCGAGTACCTCTACTTTTACATGATGTTCTTGCAGCCAGGCGATGGCCGCCCGTGTCTCCTGCGTGGTGCCGTGCATTTCGGTCAGCATAATGCCGAACTTCACGCCGCCGGCGTAATCCATCTGCGCGCTGATAATATTGTTATTCACATTGAAACGACGGGCGGTTTCCGACAGCAGCGGCGCGTCTACCGACTGGCCGGTAAACTCCATACGCAGCATCGGTACGCTATCTGCCTGCGGCTCAGACTGAAGACGCTGTAAATAGTCTTCCGGGATGTCCAGATGCAGCGTCGACTGAATAAACTGCTGCGCCAGCGGCGTTTTCGGATGGGAGAAGACTTCGCTGACAGTATCCTGCTCAATTAACTCACCGTTGCTGATCACCGCCACGCAGTCGCAGATGCGCTTAACCACGTCCATCTCATGAGTGATCAACAGAATGGTCAGGCCCAGGCGGCGATTAATGTCTTTCAATAACTCCAGAATGGAGCGGGTAGTTGCCGGATCGAGGGCGCTAGTGGCTTCATCGCACAGCAGCACTTTTGGGTTGCTGGCTAACGCACGTGCGATGGCGACACGCTGTTTCTGCCCGCCGGAGAGGTTAGCCGGGTAGCTGTCGTGCTTATCACCGAGGCCGACCAGCTCGAGCAGCTCTTTAACGCGGCGGTTAATCTCTTCGCGGGGCGTGTTATCCAGCTCGAGCGGCAGCGCCACGTTGCCAAACACAGTGCGGGAAGCGAGCAAATTGAAGTGCTGGAAGATCATGCCGATTTGGCGGCGCGCTTTGGTTAATTCCGCTTCGGAGAGCTGGGTCAGATCCTGCCCATCGACCAGCACGCTGCCTTGAGATGGGCGCTCAAGCAGGTTTACGCAGCGAATCAGCGTACTTTTTCCTGCGCCGGACGCGCCAATCACGCCATAAATTTGGCCAGCAGGTACATGCAGACTGACGTTGTTTAACGCCTGAATTTTTCGGTTTCCCTGCTGGAACACCTTGGTGATATTCGAAAGTTTAATCATTAGATTATTTTTATCGTATAAGAGTGAGCCGTGGCATTTTGTTCTGCCGGTTACGGGAAAGAGCCGTAAACAAAGCGGATGGTAAGGCATCCAGACGTCTGAATCAATGTCGCGCTGTTATGATGAGCACTTTCCTGCGTAGCGAAACATGAGATACTACGCAGCAACAACGCCTTTATCAGGAGTAAACCTTTGGCAACTTTAGTACCCGCTATTTTTCTCGATCGTGACGGCACGATTAACATCGATCACGGTTATGTGCATGAGATTGATAACTTCGAGTTTATCGATGGCGTCATTGATGCCATGCGTGAATTAAAAGCGATGGGTTATGCACTGGTGCTTGTCACCAACCAGTCCGGTATTGCGCGCGGTTTATTTACTGAAGCGCAATTCGAGACGCTGACCGAATGGATGGACTGGTCGCTTGCCGATCGCGATGTCGATTTGGATGGTATCTACTATTGCCCGCATCATCCTGAGGCGAGCGTAGAGGAGTATCGCCAGACATGCGATTGCCGTAAGCCACAGCCGGGGATGCTGATCTCTGCACGTGACTTCCTGCACATTGATATGGCCGCTTCTTATATAGTGGGTGACAAGATGGAAGATATGCAGGCGGGTGCGGCAGCGGACGTCGGTACGAAAGTGCTGGTGCGTAGCGGTAAGCCGGTGACGCCAGAGGCGGAAAAAAGTGCAGATTGGGTGTTAAATAGCCTTGCGGAGCTGCCTGCAGCGATTAAAAAGCACCAAAATTAGCCGTTATGTCGAAAAGATGAGCGGTTGAAATAAAAATGCATTTTTCCGCTTGTCATTCCTCGTGGGCTCCCTATAATGCGCCTCCATCGACACGGCGCTAAGCAAACAACAGCTTGCAGCGACGTTAAGTCGGAAGAGAAAAAAATCCTGAAATTGAGGGTTGACTCTGAAAGAGGAAGGCGTAATATACGCCACCTCGCGACAGAGCGCTGAAGCGCGTCGCAACTGCTCTTTAACAATTTATCAGACAATCTGTGTGGGCACTCAGGTGACATGGATTCTTAATGTCTTCGGACACTAAATGAATACCAAGTCTCACGGGTGAACACGTAATTCATTACGGTTTAATTCGATGAGCATCAAACTTTAAATTGAAGAGTTTGATCATGGCTCAGATTGAACGCTGGCGGCAGGCCTAACACATGCAAGTCGAACGGTAACAGGAAGCAGCTTGCTGCTTCGCTGACGAGTGGCGGACGGGTGAGTAATGTCTGGGAAACTGCCTGATGGAGGGGGATAACTACTGGAAACGGTAGCTAATACCGCATAACGTCGCAAGACCAAAGAGGGGGACCTTCGGGCCTCTTGCCATCAGATGTGCCCAGATGGGATTAGCTAGTAGGTGGGGTAACGGCTCACCTAGGCGACGATCCCTAGCTGGTCTGAGAGGATGACCAGCCACACTGGAACTGAGACACGGTCCAGACTCCTACGGGAGGCAGCAGTGGGGAATATTGCACAATGGGCGCAAGCCTGATGCAGCCATGCCGCGTGTATGAAGAAGGCCTTCGGGTTGTAAAGTACTTTCAGCGGGGAGGAAGGCGATGCGGTTAATAACCGCGTCGATTGACGTTACCCGCAGAAGAAGCACCGGCTAACTCCGTGCCAGCAGCCGCGGTAATACGGAGGGTGCAAGCGTTAATCGGAATTACTGGGCGTAAAGCGCACGCAGGCGGTCTGTCAAGTCGGATGTGAAATCCCCGGGCTCAACCTGGGAACTGCATCCGAAACTGGCAGGCTTGAGTCTCGTAGAGGGGGGTAGAATTCCAGGTGTAGCGGTGAAATGCGTAGAGATCTGGAGGAATACCGGTGGCGAAGGCGGCCCCCTGGACGAAGACTGACGCTCAGGTGCGAAAGCGTGGGGAGCAAACAGGATTAGATACCCTGGTAGTCCACGCCGTAAACGATGTCGACTTGGAGGTTGTGCCCTTGAGGCGTGGCTTCCGGAGCTAACGCGTTAAGTCGACCGCCTGGGGAGTACGGCCGCAAGGTTAAAACTCAAATGAATTGACGGGGGCCCGCACAAGCGGTGGAGCATGTGGTTTAATTCGATGCAACGCGAAGAACCTTACCTGGTCTTGACATCCACAGAACTTTCCAGAGATGGATTGGTGCCTTCGGGAACTGTGAGACAGGTGCTGCATGGCTGTCGTCAGCTCGTGTTGTGAAATGTTGGGTTAAGTCCCGCAACGAGCGCAACCCTTATCCTTTGTTGCCAGCGGTTAGGCCGGGAACTCAAAGGAGACTGCCAGTGATAAACTGGAGGAAGGTGGGGATGACGTCAAGTCATCATGGCCCTTACGACCAGGGCTACACACGTGCTACAATGGCGCATACAAAGAGAAGCGACCTCGCGAGAGCAAGCGGACCTCATAAAGTGCGTCGTAGTCCGGATTGGAGTCTGCAACTCGACTCCATGAAGTCGGAATCGCTAGTAATCGTGAATCAGAATGTCACGGTGAATACGTTCCCGGGCCTTGTACACACCGCCCGTCACACCATGGGAGTGGGTTGCAAAAGAAGTAGGTAGCTTAACCTTCGGGAGGGCGCTTACCACTTTGTGATTCATGACTGGGGTGAAGTCGTAACAAGGTAACCGTAGGGGAACCTGCGGTTGGATCACCTCCTTACCTTAAAGAACCTTTCCCTGTAGTGTCCACACAGATTGTCTGATGAAAAATAACGAGCAGTGAAAATCTCTGCAGGCTTGTAGCTCAGGTGGTTAGAGCGCACCCCTGATAAGGGTGAGGTCGGTGGTTCAAGTCCACTCAGGCCTACCAAATTTTCCCTGAATACAGCGTTGTGAAACGACTCGCATACTTCAGTATGCTTCGACCTTTCACGCCTTGTCTCAGGAAAAATTACGGGTAACAGAGTTTAACTACGATGGGGCTATAGCTCAGCTGGGAGAGCGCCTGCTTTGCACGCAGGAGGTCTGCGGTTCGATCCCGCATAGCTCCACCATCCTCACTGTTCGGTACAAGAAAACTTCAGAGTACACATTCTGTGTGTGCTGCGAAGTTTTGCTCTTTAAAAATCTGGATCAAGCTGAAAATTGAAACACTGAACAATGCGAATTGTTCGTGAGTCTCTCAAATTTTCGCAACTTAAGGTGTTTTACGAAACATCTTCGGGTTGTGAGGTTAAGCGACTAAGCGTACACGGTGGATGCCCTGGCAGTCAGAGGCGATGAAGGACGTGCTAATCTGCGAAAAGCGCCGGTAAGGTGATATGAACCGTTACAGCCGGCGATGTCCGAATGGGGAAACCCAGTGCAATCCGTTGCACTATCGTTAACTGAATACATAGGTTAACGAGGCGAACCGGGGGAACTGAAACATCTAAGTACCCCGAGGAAAAGAAATCAACCGAGATTCCCCCAGTAGCGGCGAGCGAACGGGGAACAGCCCAGAGCCTGAATCAGCCTGAGTGTTAGTGGAAGCGTCTGGAAAGTCGCGCGATACAGGGTGACAGCCCCGTACACAAAAGCACTCTGGCTGTGAGCTCGATGAGTAGGGCGGGACACGTGGTATCCTGTCTGAATATGGGGGGACCATCCTCCAAGGCTAAATACTCCTGACTGACCGATAGTGAACCAGTACCGTGAGGGAAAGGCGAAAAGAACCCCGGCGAGGGGAGTGAAAAAGAACCTGAAACCGTGTACGTACAAGCAGTGGGAGCCTCTTTATGGGGTGACTGCGTACCTTTTGTATAATGGGTCAGCGACTTATATTCTGTAGCAAGGTTAACCGTATAGGGGAGCCGAAGGGAAACCGAGTCTTAACTGGGCGTTAAGTTGCAGGGTATAGACCCGAAACCCGGTGATCTAGCCATGGGCAGGTTGAAGGTTGGGTAACACTAACTGGAGGACCGAACCGACTAATGTTGAAAAATTAGCGGATGACCTGTGGCTGGGGGTGAAAGGCCAATCAAACCGGGAGATAGCTGGTTCTCCCCGAAAGCTATTTAGGTAGCGCCTCGTGAATTCATCTCCGGGGGTAGAGCACTGTTTCGGCTAGGGGGCCATCCCGGCTTACCAACCCGATGCAAACTACGAATACCGGAGAATGTTATCACGGGAGACACACGGCGGGTGCTAACGTCCGTCGTGAAGAGGGAAACAACCCAGACCGCCAGCTAAGGTCCCAAAGTCATGGTTAAGTGGGAAACGATGTGGGAAGGCCCAGACAGCCAGGATGTTGGCTTAGAAGCAGCCATCATTTAAAGAAAGCGTAATAGCTCACTGGTCGAGTCGGCCTGCGCGGAAGATGTAACGGGGCTAAACCATGCACCGAAGCTGCGGCAGCGACACTATGTGTTGTTGGGTAGGGGAGCGTTCTGTAAGCCTGCGAAGGTGTGCTGTGAGGCATGCTGGAGGTATCAGAAGTGCGAATGCTGACATAAGTAACGATAAAGCGGGTGAAAAGCCCGCTCGCCGGAAGACCAAGGGTTCCTGTCCAACGTTAATCGGGGCAGGGTGAGTCGACCCCTAAGGCGAGGCCGAAAGGCGTAGTCGATGGGAAACAGGTTAATATTCCTGTACTTGGTGTTACTGCGAAGGGGGGACGGAGAAGGCTATGTCGGCCGGGCGACGGTTGTCCCGGTTTAAGCGTGTAGGTGTGTGTTCCAGGTAAATCCGGTTCACTCTAACACTGAGGCGTGATGACGAGGCACTACGGTGCTGAAGTGACAAATGCCCTGCTTCCAGGAAAAGCCTCTAAGCATCAGGTAACACGAAATCGTACCCCAAACCGACACAGGTGGTCAGGTAGAGAATACCAAGGCGCTTGAGAGAACTCGGGTGAAGGAACTAGGCAAAATGGTGCCGTAACTTCGGGAGAAGGCACGCTGGTGCGTAGGTGAAGTGACTTGCTCACGGAGCTGAAACCAGTCGAAGATACCAGCTGGCTGCAACTGTTTATTAAAAACACAGCACTGTGCAAACACGAAAGTGGACGTATACGGTGTGACGCCTGCCCGGTGCCGGAAGGTTAATTGATGGGGTCAACCGCAAGGTGAAGCTCTTGATCGAAGCCCCGGTAAACGGCGGCCGTAACTATAACGGTCCTAAGGTAGCGAAATTCCTTGTCGGGTAAGTTCCGACCTGCACGAATGGCGTAATGATGGCCAGGCTGTCTCCACCCGAGACTCAGTGAAATTGAACTCGCTGTGAAGATGCAGTGTACCCGCGGCAAGACGGAAAGACCCCGTGAACCTTTACTATAGCTTGACACTGAACATTGAGCCTTGATGTGTAGGATAGGTGGGAGGCTTTGAAGCGTGGACGCCAGTCTGCGTGGAGCCAACCTTGAAATACCACCCTTTAATGTTTGATGTTCTAACGTGGACCCGTGATCCGGGTTGCGGACAGTGTCTGGTGGGTAGTTTGACTGGGGCGGTCTCCTCCTAAAGCGTAACGGAGGAGCACGAAGGTCAGCTAATCCTGGTCGGACATCAGGAGGTTAGTGCAATGGCATAAGCTGGCTTGACTGCGAGCGTGACGGCGCGAGCAGGTGCGAAAGCAGGTCATAGTGATCCGGTGGTTCTGAATGGAAGGGCCATCGCTCAACGGATAAAAGGTACTCCGGGGATAACAGGCTGATACCGCCCAAGAGTTCATATCGACGGCGGTGTTTGGCACCTCGATGTCGGCTCATCACATCCTGGGGCTGAAGTAGGTCCCAAGGGTATGGCTGTTCGCCATTTAAAGTGGTACGCGAGCTGGGTTTAGAACGTCGTGAGACAGTTCGGTCCCTATCTGCCGTGGGCGCTGGAGAATTGAGGGGGGCTGCTCCTAGTACGAGAGGACCGGAGTGGACGCATCACTGGTGTTCGGGTTGTCATGCCAATGGCACTGCCCGGTAGCTAAATGCGGAAGAGATAAGTGCTGAAAGCATCTAAGCACGAAACTTGCCCCGAGATGAGTTCTCCCTGAGACTTTAAGTCTCCTGAAGGAACGTTGAAGACGACGACGTTGATAGGCCGGGTGTGTAAGCGCAGCGATGCGTTGAGCTAACCGGTACTAATGAACCGTGAGGCTTAACCTTACAACGCCGAAGATGTTTTGGCGTGAGAGAAGATTTTCAGCTGATACCAGATTAGATGTTAAGTCCGAAGGATTTTACGCAGCAGCAAGGCGGCAACTGAGACGAGACGACAGGAGCATACTGAAGTATGTGACTGTTGCGAGCGAAGGCAGCCAACGCAGAAGCGGCGTAAAAGACACAGGACGGAGCACAAAGAATTTGCCTGGCGGCACTAGCGCGGTGGTCCCACCTGACCCCATGCCGAACTCAGAAGTGAAACGCCGTAGCGCCGATGGTAGTGTGGGGTCTCCCCATGCGAGAGTAGGGAACTGCCAGGCATCAAATTAAGCAGTAAACCGGGGCAACAAACCGGTGGTTGTAGAAAAAATTCGGTGGAGCGGTAGTTCAGTCGGTTAGAATACCTGCCTGTCACGCAGGGGGTCGCGGGTTCGAGTCCCGTCCGTTCCGCCACTTATTTTAAGAACCGTATCTCTCACGAGATACGGTTTTTTTTCGTCTGTACTTTGATACAAAAGGGCCGAACGGCCCTGATCTTTACTCTTCCCAGCGCTTTAAGAGCAAACTTGCGTTCACTCCGCCGAAGCCAAACCCATTCGACATCGCGTAGCGCATCTCAAGCGGCTGTGCGACAAGCGCCACCAGATTTAACCCATCGGCCTTCTCATCAGGATGATGTAAATTGAGCGTCGGTGGAGCAATCTGTTCACGCAACGCCTGAACCGTGAAAATCGCTTCAATACCCCCCGCCGCACCCAAAAGATGCCCCGTCGCTGATTTAGTGGAGGTGATTGCTACGCCACTGTTCGCACCAAACACACGCTTTATCGCTGCCAGTTCGCCCTTATCGCCGACCGGGGTTGAGGTCGCATGAGCGTTGATGTGCTGAATATCGGAGGTTGCAATGCCCGCCTGACGGATCGCGGCTTCCATCGCTCGTGCGGCACCGTTTCCATCTTCCGGGCCAGCAGTAAGGTGATGCGCATCCGCGCTGGTGCCATACCCCACCAGTTCCGCCAGCGGCGTAGCGCCACGCGCCAGCGCATGGTCGAGAGATTCAATCACCAACAGCCCGGCACCTTCGCCCATCACAAAACCATCACGATCGCGATCAAAGGGGCGTGAAGCCGTTGTCGGTTGATCGTTAAAACCGCTCGACAGCGCGCGTGCCGCAGCAAATCCGGCAAGGCTGACCCGATGGATCGCTGCTTCACTGCCGCCGCATAAGGCGATATCGGCCTCGCCGCTGCGTATCAACCGCGCGGCATCACCAATTGCCTGCGCTCCGGCCGCACATGCCGAGACGGGCGCGCCGATCGGGCCGCGAAAACCATAGTTAATCGACACATGACCGGCTGCAAGGTTGGCGAGGAAAGAGGGAACGGTAAACGGGGAGAGCTTACGTGGCCCGCGAGAATCCGTGGTGCGTACTGCGTTGGTGATCTCGCTGAAGCCGCCAATCCCGGTCGCGATAACCGTTGCGGTTCGATCGCGCTGCGCCTCCTCCTGTGGAAACCAGTTCGCCTGCGTCAGCGCCTCTTTTGCTGCCACCAGCGCAAACTCAATAAAACGATCCATTTTTTTGCGTTCTTTCGCCGGGATCGTGCTTAACGGATCGAAACCGTGGTGCGGATCCTTTTCAATCGAAGGGACCTGGCCTGCCACTTTGCAGGCGATATCGTCTACCATTTCATCATCAAGGCGGGAAATACCCGATTTGCCTGCAACTAATGATGACCAGACGTGGGAAAGGCCACAGCCAAGTGGGCTGACGATGCCCATACCGGTTATCACGACGCGCTTTTGCGAACTGCTCATATTCACTCCTCCTTATTCATCTCTAATTGTGGCGCATATTTCAGCGACGTCTCTCCGGCGTGCTTACGTTGCAAATAGTTATGGCGATAGTGGAGAACCGGCGACGCTGCCGGGCCCGGCACCATGGCGTATTTTTCAGGGGTTATGACTTCGCCGGTGACCTTATCAACGAGGATCGCCTCGATGGGGCGCGCGGTTTCGCGCTCAACCAGCGCCATTTGCGGGCCCTCAGGGGAGAAATGCCGATTTCCCCACTGCGCCAGCGCGATGATGACGGGACGAAAATCATTACCTAATGGCGTGAGGTGATATTCATAGCGCGGCGGGGTCGTGCTGTAGCACACCTTTTCAAGCAGCCCCTCGGCAACCAGCTCTCTAAGGCGTCGGGAGAGGATGTTCGGCGCAATATTGGCGCTTTTCTGGAACTCATCGAAGCGGGTGAACCCTGCGAAAGCATCGCGCAGGATAATCATGCTCCAGCTGTCACCAATGCGCCCCAGACTTCGGGCGACAGGGCAGGGAGCCTGGTAAAGCGCTTCATTTTTCATGTTGGTATCTGCTCTAGTAAATATGCCGCACCAAAGTGTCATAGTAACTTTCAATATGCAAGTCACTACTTTTAGCACTATTGCCCTTGTGGCAAATATCCTCTGCTTTCCCGCCTCTTTTTCCTCAGTGCCCAACTCACCATAATCACGCCATCTGTTAAGAAATAGTGAGAGAGGAACTGATATGTCTATCCCTGCATTTGGCCTGGGAACCTTCCGTTTAACCGATGACGCGGTTATTGCCTCGGTGAAAACGGCCCTTGAGTTGGGTTATCGCGTGATTGATACCGCACAGATTTATGGCAATGAAGCCGCCATTGGCGAAGCGCTGGCGCAGAGCGGTGTTACGCGGGAATCGTTGTTTATCACTACCAAAATCTGGACTGAAAACTTGGGTGAAGAGAAGTTGATCCCGAGCCTGCAAGAGAGCCTGAAAAAGTTAGGCACTGACTACGTGGATTTAACCCTGATTCACTGGCCGTCGCCCGGCGCAGCGGTGCCGGTTGCCGAGTCGATGCAGCAGTTGATGAACGCTAAAGCGCAGGGGCTAACGCGTCAGATTGGCGTCTCCAACTTCACGATTGGGTTGATGGAGCAGGCGATTGCGGCAGTCGGCGTGGAAAATATTGCCACTAATCAGATTGAACTCTCTCCCTATCTGCAAAACCGCAAAGTGACGCAGTGGGCAAAAGAGCACGGGATCCATATCACCTCCTATATGACGCTGGCGTATGGTAAGGCGCTGAAAGATGCCACGATTGCCCGCATCGCCGGGAAACATCGCGCAACGCCAGCGCAGGTGATTCTGGCATGGGCAATGGGGGAGGGGTACGCAGTGATCCCCTCCTCAACCAAACGCGAAAATCTGGCGAGTAACCTGCAAGCGCAGAGTCTGAAACTGGATGCGGATGACAGAGCCGCCATCGCCGCACTGGAGTGCAACGACCGGCTGGTCAGCCCGGAAGGGCTTGCGCCTGAGTGGGATTAATCAGCAACGTGACGGGAGCCTGGCTCCCGTTTCTCTTATCTGCCGGTCTGCGGTACATGCGCGCTGACGAAGTCGATAAACGCGCGGATACGCGTGCTCACAGCCCGATCGCTGTAGTAGACGGCGCTGAAGGGCATCTCTACCGGCAGCAGTTTATCTGACATCAGCGCAACCAGCTCGCCGCTCGCCAGCTCTTTATCAATCATATAATCCGACAGGCTGGCAATACCGTTGCCGCTCAGGCAGAGGTGTTTAAGGGTTTCACCGCTGTTAGAGGCGAGCGTCGGCGTCACCTCCAGTAGTTGCCCATCCGCTGCCGCCACCGGCCATGTATTCAGCGATACCGGCTCCGTAAAGCCGAGGCAGACGTGTTTTTGCAAATCCTCCACCGTTTCGGGTGTTCCGTAACGGGCAAGGTATTCAGGTGAAGCGATAATTTTGCGGTAGCTCTTAAAGAGCGGACGCGCGCGCAGGCTGGAATCGGTCAGTTTGCCGACGCGAATAGCGACATCCACTTTACGTTCAATCAGGTTGATAAAGGTTTCGCTCGAGACCAGCGACAGACTGATCTCCGGATAACGTTCACGAAATGGCTTAATCAGCGGCATTAAAAAGTGCAGCACCACCGGTGTGGCGGCATCAATACGTAGCGTGCCGCGCGGCACCGATTTATTCTCCATCACCTCGTTTTCCGCCGCCGCCATCTCCTGCAGCACTGTTTGCACGCGACGAAAATAGCGCTCGCCCTCTTCGGTGAGGCTAAGCTGGCGAGTCGTGCGGTTGAGCAGGTTAACGCCGAGCTTATTCTCCAGCTTCTTCACCGCCCGGCTGATAGCCGAGTTTGCCTGACCGAGACGTTCAGCCGCGCGGCTAAAACTGCCGCTCTCCACAACCGCGACAAAAATGGCGAGCTCTTCCGAGGTGGTTTTCATTATTGCCTCTGTAGCAACATTACAACGAGATTATTCATGCGGCCGTATTTAACCACGCCGCGTGTCGCAACGCCATCGCGCGGCGTTAAGGTCAATGGCGCCTATACAAGCAGGCTCTTTTCTGGTGATTATTCGTTGAAACTATGGTCTACAATCCCTATAACTGAGTGATGCCCCTTTTTCGGGCGCGGAAATCAAAGAGGTTTAAAGCCGAAGTGGCGAAAAATACTTACGCTATGCGATATGTTGCCGGACAACCAGCGGAGCGCATTTTACCGCCGGGGTCGTTCGCCAGTATTGGTCAGGCTTTACCTGCCGGCGTTCCTTTAAGCCAGGATGAAAAGATCCGCGTGCTGGTATGGAACATCTTTAAGCAGCAGCGAGCGGAGTGGCTCTCGGTGCTGCAAAGTTTCGGCAAAGATGCGCACCTGGTGCTGTTGCAGGAAGCGCAGACGACGCCTGAGCTGGTGAGTTTCGCAACCAGCAACTACCTTGCTGCCGATCAGGTTCCCGCCTTTGTGCTGCCTCAGCACCCCTCAGGCGTGATGACGCTCTCTTCTGCCCATCCGGTCTACTGCTGTCCTCTGCGCGAGCGTGAGCCGATTCTGCGGCTGGCCAAGTCAGCTCTGGTGACGGTCTATCCGCTGCCGGACAGCCGTAATCTGATGGTGGTGAATGTTCATGCGGTCAATTTCAGTCTCGGTGTCGATGTTTATAGCAAACAGCTGTTGCCGATTGGCGATCAGATTGGTCGTCACGATGGTCCGGTAATTATGGCCGGGGATTTTAACGCCTGGAGCCGTCCGCGCATGAACGCGCTCTACCGTTTTGCGCGCGAAATGGCGCTGCGGCAAGTTCGATTCACCGACGATAACCGCAGGCGTGCCTTTGGCCGACCGCTCGATTTTGTCTTCTATCGTGGGTTAAACGTTGATGAGGCGTCGGTGCTGGTGACCCGCGCATCGGATCACAACCCCCTGCTGGTGGAGTTCAGCCCGCTCCCTGCCGGCAAATAGGGCGAAAAAAAGACAAAAAAAAGCACCGCGGGGAGACGGTGCTTTTATCATTGCTTCAGGTCAAGAGTCAGGCGTTGCGCTGTTCTTCACGAAGAGCGTGATTTGATCGCCCGGTCGCAAATTGGAGGTATCGGTGTTCCAGCGCATCACATCTTTGATGTTCACGCCGTGACGTTTCGCGATACTCGACAACGAATCACCTTTGCGCACGCGATAGGTAATGCTATCGCTGTTGCTGGCAAGACGTTGTGCGCTGCTGCCTGCACCAACCGTCAGGTTTTGGCCCACTTTCAGGTTCGCGCCGCGCAGATTATTCCACTGCTTCAGATCCTTCGCGCTTACGCCGAGGCGTGACGCGATGCCTGAAAGCGTATCGCCTGAGCGAACCTTGTAGCTCTTGCTGGAGAGCGGGGTGTTATCTGCAACCAGCGTCGGCTGTACGGCAGCAATTTCGCCAGATGCCAGCGACTCACGCAGCTGATCTGCATGTTTCTTCGGCACCATCACGTACTGTGGACCGGCTGAACCCAACGTCGAACCTTTAACGCCTGCGTTAAATGCCTTCAGTTTGTTGACGGAGATTCCCGCCATTTCAGCCAGCTGACCCACTTCTACCGGGCTACTCAGCCTGACGCGCGCCAGCGCACGGCTTTCGTCCGGCGTTGGCAGATTAATGCCATAGCGTTTGCTGTTTTTGAGGAGATCGCTCAACGCCAGCATCTTCGGCACATAAATCTTTGTTTCATAAGGCAGTGACAGCGACCAAAAATCGGTGGGTTTCCCCTGCGCTTTGTTCGCTTTAATTGCCTTCAACACGCGGCCTTCACCGCTGTTATAGGCGGCAACGGTCAATAACCAGTCGCCGTCAAACATACGGTTAAGACGCTGCATCATGTCGAGTGCGGCCGTAGTAGAGGCCACAATATCACGACGCGCATCGTAGCTGCGTGTCTGTTTTAAACCATAATTTCGCCCTGTGCTCGGAATGATTTGCCAAATGCCTGCGGCATTGGCACCAGACGTTGCGTGCGGGTTAAAAGCGCTCTCCACTATGGGTAGTAGTACCAGTTCCATGGGCATGTTACGTTTTTTAACTTGCCCAGCTATCCAGTACATATACGGCTCTGCCCGTAAAGTTACATCGTGGAGATAGCTCTTATTGTTTAAATACTTCAGTTTCTGTTCGCGAATCCGGCTGTTTTCCGGAATTCCCATCTTTAGCTCGTCGCTTATGGAGGCCCACAAGTTGCTATCCGTTTGGTCGGCGAGTGTTCCGTCGTCCATCCAGTGTGCCTGACTTGTGAACTTCCCAGCTTCCCCTTGACCAGCTGCAGAAAGGCTCTGTGCGTGCTGTTGTACCGAACCGTCGCGCTGCGACGCCTGGCACCCCACGAGCAGGACAGAGGCGAGTAATATCGCTTTTGCCTTCATGTGTGTGTCAATAGTAGTTGCTTAAAAGACGAGCGATGATAACGGCGATGTTTTGAAAAGGCAACCCGCAATGTCAGAAAGCATCTTTCTTTGCCCGTAACCAGGCGAAACGCTCCTCTGGATGTTGCAATACCCTCTCTTGATTTATTACTTCAATTAAATCAGTATCTTCCGTACGTAAAAATAAATTTATTTTCCGCTCATTTTTCAGAATTACGGGGAGTGTCTTTTCGTTTTTAGCACGTAACTCACTCACTTTCTTATAGTATTCCTGAACCTCTGCATCTTGAGGCAGTATGCTAACGGCAAACTTCATATTCCCTAAAGTGTATTCATGTGCGCAACAAATCACCGTGTCATCGGGAAGGGCATTAATTTTACAGAAGGATTGATACATCTGCATTGCCGTCCCTTCGAATAATCTTCCACAGCCGCCAGAGAAAAGCGTATCGCCGCAAAAAAGGTAAGGGAAACTGAAGAAACAGATATGTCCTAAAGTGTGGCCTGGAGTGGCGAAGACCGAGAAATCCTGGCCCAAAACGGTGACCGTATCGCCTTCGGCCACAACCCGGGTTGCGCCCTTATGTTGTGTCTCTGTTGGCCCATACACCACCACATCGGGGAAAGTCTCCCGCAGTGCCTGCACGCCGCCAACATGATCGTTATGGTGATGCGTCAGCAAAATAGCTTCGGGCTGCCACTGGTGCTCTTTAATGGCGCGCAGCACCGGGGCGGCCTCGCCCGGATCGACAATCAGGCAACGCCCGTCATCTTCGCTCAACACCCAGATGTAGTTGTCCTGAAACGCGGGAATACTGTTAAGATTCATAAATTACCTCTCAAAGCGTAGCGGAAGGTTGTAATGAAGCCGGCAAGGACTCCCCGAAAATTCGTCGCGCCCGTTAGCTGGGGCGCGCTCCCAAAAGGTGTTTATTACCGCCAGGCGCTGGAGGAGGAGCTCAAGCCATGGCTGGCGAAAATGTATGGTTTTCACCTGCTTAAGATTGGCAACCTCAGCGCGGAAATCAACCTCGAAAGCTGCGCGATCTCCCATCAGGTCAATGTCTCGCTGGCAGGCGAACCGGCGCAGGTGCGTGCGGACCCGCTCTCTTTGCCATTCGCCGAAAAGTCCGTCGATGCCTGCCTGCTGGCCCATACGCTGCCCTGGTGCCCCGATCCTCACCGGCTGCTACAGGAGGTCGATCGCGTGCTGATTGACGACGGCTGGCTGGTGATGAGCGGGTTTAATCCCATCAGCTTGTTGGGCGTCTGCAAAGCAGTGCCGTTTGCGCGCCGCTCGCCGGCCGTCAAAAGCCGAATGTTCACCCTCACGCGCCAGTTCGACTGGCTCGCGCTGCTCAATTTTGAAGTGCTTCATTATAGCCGCTTTCGCGTGTTGCCCTGGACAAAGCAGGGCGGAAAGCTGCTGAGCACGCATCTGCCGGCGTTGGGCTGTATGCAGCTGATCGTGGCCCGTAAACGCACCATTCCGCTGACAATCAACCCGTTAAAGCAGAGCCGCTCACGGGCGCGCGTGCCGCAGGCCGTTGGCGCGACACGGCAGTCTTAAGCCAGGGTTTCCGGCTGGTAACCGACATCTTCCTGAGTGGGATTCATCGCCGCCGCGCGCGCCAGTTCATCGCAGCGTTCGTTTTCCGGATGCCCGGCGTGGCCTTTTACCCACTCCCAGCGAATTTGATGCTGGCTAAGCGCTGCATCCAGCCGCTTCCACAAATCGACGTTTTTAACCGGCTTCTTATCCGCCGTTTTCCAGCCGCGCTTTTTCCAGTTGTGGATCCACTGGGTAATGCCCTGGCGCACATACTGGCTGTCGGTGCTGAGCACCACTTCGCAGTGCTCTTTTAGTGCTTCGAGGGAGACAATTGCCGCCATCAGCTCCATGCGGTTGTTGGTGGTTAAACGGTAGCCTTCGCTGAAGGTCCGCTCATGTCCGCGATAACGTAAAATGGCGCCATATCCACCCGGTCCCGGATTGCCGAGGCACGATCCGTCGGTGAAAATTTCTACCTGTTTGAGCATCTCTGGTAGACTTCCTGAGTTGAAAACGACAAGTCTGACATAAATGGCCGCTATGAGCACTGCAATTACACGACAGATCGTCCTCGATACCGAAACCACCGGTATGAACCAAATCGGTGCGCACTACGAAGGGCATAAGATCATTGAGATCGGTGCGGTCGAGGTGATAAACCGCCGCCTGACTGGTAATAACTATCACGTCTACCTGAAGCCCGATCGGCTGGTGGACCCGGAAGCGTTTGGCGTTCACGGTATCGCCGACGAGTTCCTGCTCGATAAACCGACCTTCGGCGATATTGCCGATGAGTTTATCGACTATATCCGCGGCGCGGAGCTGGTGATCCATAACGCCTCGTTTGATATCGGCTTTATGGATTATGAGTTCAGTAAGCTGAACCGTGGCATTCCGAAAACCGAAACCTTCT
Source organism: Kosakonia sp. SMBL-WEM22 (assembly GCF_014490785.1). Classification (NCBI taxonomy): domain Bacteria; kingdom Pseudomonadati; phylum Pseudomonadota; class Gammaproteobacteria; order Enterobacterales; family Enterobacteriaceae; genus Kosakonia; species Kosakonia sp. SMBL-WEM22. Next base: position 1,011,495 of record NZ_CP051488.1, read on the forward strand.
GCAAAATCACCGACAGCCTGGCGCTGGCGCGCAGGATGTTCCCGGGCAAGCGTAACAGCCTCGATGCGCTCTGCTCGCGTTACGAAATAGACAACAGCAAGCGAACGCTGCACGGCGCGCTTCTCGACTCCCAAATTCTTGCCGACGTCTATCTGATGATGACCGGCGGCCAGACATCGATAAAGTTTTCGATGGAGGGCGAGAACCAGAATCAGTCAGGCGAAGCGGGGATCCAGCGCGTTGTGCGCCAGGCAAACAAACTGCGCGTTGTTTTAGCCAGTGATGAAGAGCTGATGGCCCATGAATCGCGCCTCGATTTAGTACAGAAAAAGGGTGGAAGTTGCCTCTGGCGCGGCTAAATTCATTTATTAACCGTGAAAAATCAGTCGGTGGGCGATTTTTGCAGCAAACGATTCAAAACAAGAGAAAAAGCGTTGACGGCATCAGGCGCAATACGTAATATGCGCCTCGTTCCCTAACAGGAACACAACGCGGAGCGGTAGTTCAGTCGGTTAGAATACCTGCCTGTCACGCAGGGGGTCGCGGGTTCGAGTCCCGTCCGTTCCGCCACTATTCAGAAGGCCTGAATCAGCAATGATTCAGGCCTTCGTCGTTTCTACTCCTTCACTACCGCGCGCTGGGCGATAAACCCGCTCTCCACGCCCGCACGCTCATGGCGCGCCAGCCAGCAGTAACAGCCCGAGCCGAGAAAGACGCCGATAAACCAGCTGAAGTTTGCCACTTCGTGAAGCGCCGGAATAAAGCTAATCACCAGGCCTACCATCACCGACGGCAGCAGCGCAGCAATCGCTTTCGGGTTAAAACCGTTTTTGTACCAGTAACGCCCGCTTGGGGAGACGGTAAAGAGATCGTCGACAAACACTTTGCCGCGCTTAATCAGGTAGAAGTCCGCCAGCAGAATGCCGAACAGCGGGCCGATGCAAGCACCGAGCACATCCAGCGTGTAGTGGATCAGCTCCGGCGACTGGAACAGATTCCACGGCGTCAGTAGCACGGAGCCGACTGCCGCAATCATCCCTCCGGTACGGAAGCTGATCTTCTGCGGTGCGCAGTTGGAAAAATCAAACGCCGGCGAGACGAAGTTCGCGACAATATTAATGCCGATGGTCGCGGTGATCATGGTCAGCAGGCCAATCGCCATCGCCAAGTCGCTGCCGACGTGGCTGACGGTTTCAATCGGATCGGTGATCATTTTGCCAAACAGGGATTGCGTTCCCGAAACAATAACCACCGTCACAATCGAGAAGAGCAGGAAGTTAAAGGGCAGTCCCCAGCGGTTGCCGCGACGAATATCCTGCATGCTTTTGCCGTAGCGGGAGAAGTCACCAAAGTTAAGCAGCGGGCCGGAGAAGTAGGAGACCACCAGCGCCGTGGCGGTGATCATCTGCCACGCCTGCTCGCCGGGAGTCAGCGTTTTGCTGGCAAGGGTAAAGGAGATGCCATCAAATCCGGTCTGGTAGAGGATCCAGCCCGCCAGCGCCATCATCACCACATAGACCGCCGGTCCGGCAACATCAATAAAACGTTTGATCGCGTTCATACCATGCCAGAAGACCAGCGCCTGTAGCGCCCACATAATGCCGAAGCAGATCCAGCCCAGCGCCGACAGCCCCAGAAAGTGGCTGCTTGTCAGTGCGCCCAGCGAAGGCCAGAATTTGAGCGCCACCAGCATCAGGGCATTGGCGGCGAGATAGGTTTGAATACCGTACCAGGCGAAGGCGATAAGCCCGCGGATCACCGCCGGAATATTGGCACCGAAGACGCCAAATGCCTGACGGCAAATTACCGCATAGGGTACGCCGGTCATCTGGCTCGGCTTCGCCACCAGGTTTGCACAGAGCTGCACAATACAGATCCCCACCAACAGGCAGAGCAGCACCTGCCAGCTGGCAAGCCCTAAGGCAAAGAAGCTGGCGGCAACCACATAGCCGCCCATGCTGTGCACATCGGACATCCAGAACGAAAAGATGTTGTACCAGGTCCAGTTCTGCTGGCGAGTCGGGGCAAGGTCCTCGTTGGTCAACCTTGGGCTATAACGAGCATCGTACTGCGGTTCAGGGTTTGGCATGGAATCTGCTCCTTTAAATAGCGATAGCGTTCATAGGTCTGCTATCGGCTATTGCATTAACCAGGCCAGGTTTGGATTTTTTGTATACAAGATGCATAAAAAACGTATACAAAAAAGGCAATGCTGCGACACACAGGAATCAGGTTATGAACCACTACACGGGGCTACAGGCACCTGCGGATCGGGAAGAGAGAGAGCATTTCATCTGGCAATCGCTGTTAACGGCCATTGTTGAGCACCAGTTGCCGCCGGGCAGTAAGCTGCCGGAAGAGGCGCTGGCGGAAGTATTTGGTGTCAGCCGCACCGGCATTCGTAAAGTGCTCACGCGCCTTGCAACGGTGCAAATGATCACCATCGCGCCCAGACGCGGTGCATTTGTCGCGAATCCTGGCATCGAGGAGTCAAAAGAGATCTTCGCCACACGCAAAATGATCGAGTGTGCCAACCTGCCTCAGGTGCTTGCGCATCTGCAACCGCCGCATCTGGCAGCGCTGGAGGCGACCATTGGCGAGGAGGAAGCGGCACACAAGCAGCATGATGGCGCAGCGGCCATTCGCCACTCGGCGGCTTTTCATATTCAACTGCAGGCGATATCGGGCAATGCGGTAGTGACCGACATTATCACCACCCTGACGCAGCGCTCCTCGCTGGTGATTGCCGCCTGGGGCGCGCCGTGGCAGCAGGGCTGCCGCTGTCACGATCACGATGCGTTAATCGAACTGTTACGTAACAAAGACCTGGCGGGCCTTGAGCACGCCATGGCGCACCACTTCGACCACATTGTTTCCAGCCTGCGCTTTGAGCGCAGCGGCGAAACGCTGCCCGATTTTACCCGCCTGTTTGGCACCCGAGGAGAGCCGCAATGAGCGCATTTTGTATACAGGTAATCAACCCCAACACCAGCCCGGAGATGACCGAAACCATTGCCAGCGCCGCGCGCCGCATCGCCTCGCCGGGCACAACCATTCTCGCCAGCTGCCCGACACAGGGCGTGGAGTCAATTGAGGGGCATTTCGACGAAGCGATTGCCGCCATTGGCGTGCTGGAGCAGGTCAAGCAGGGCAAAGCGCAGGGTGCGCAGGGGCATGTGATCGCCTGCTTTGGCGATCCGGGATTGCTGGCGGCGCGCGAGCTGGCGAGCGGCCCGGTTATTGGCATTGCCGAAGCGGCGATGCATATGGCGACGCTGGTGGCGACGCGCTTCTCGATTGTCACCACGCTGCCGCGCACGGTGATCATCGCTCGCCATTTACTGCGCCAGTATGGCTTTGAACATCACTGCGCTGCGCTGCACGCCATCGATTTACCAGTGCTGGCTCTGGAAGATGGCACGGGTCTTGCTCAGCAAAAGGTACGCGAGCGTTGTATACAAGCCAAACGTGAGGATGGAAGCGGGGCGATTGTGCTGGGGTGCGGCGGTATGGCGAACCTTGCCAGTGAGCTGACGCAGGAGTTGGGCATCCCGGTGATCGACGGCGTAACGGCGGCGGTCAAAATGGTTGAATCCCTGCTCACCCTCGGTTTTGGCACCAGTAAATATGGCGATCTCGCGTATCCCAATAAAAAGCCGCTTTCAGGATGCTTCGATATGCTCAGTTGAAGGCGGCCCCGGTTAAGAGGTCGAATCAGCATGCAAGCAGCAACCGAGACTCCCTTCTGGCACTTTACTGCCGACTACCCGCGCGATATGACGGGCTACGCTGGCAAACCGCCGCACGCACAGTGGCCGGGCGGCGCGCGCATCGCCGTGCAGTTTGTGCTTAATTTTGAAGAGGGCGGCGAGAACCATGTTCTGCACGGCGACAGCGGCTCGGAGCAGTTTCTCTCCGACATCATCGGCGCGGCCAGCTACCCGGCGCGTCATATGTCGATGGACTCCCTCTATGAGTACGGTTCGCGCGCCGGTTTCTGGCGCATCCATCAGGAGTTTCAGCTGCGCGGCCTGCCGTTAACGGTGTTTGGTGTGGCGATGGCGCTGGCGCGCAACCCGGCAATCGTCGAGGCGATCAAGGCGGCGGATTATGACGTGGTGAGCCACGGCTGGCGCTGGATCCACTATCAGGATCTCGATATCCAGACCGAGCGCCAGCATATGCAGCAGGCGATTGAGATCCTGCAAACGCTGTTCGGCAAACGCCCGCTCGGCTGGTATACCGGGCGCGACAGCCCCAATACCCGCGCGCTGGTGGTGGAGCAGGGGGATTTTCTCTATGACAGCGACTACTACGGCGACGATCTCCCCTTCTGGACTACCGTCGGCGAGAAACCGCATCTGATTGTGCCCTACACGCTGGATGCCAACGACATGCGCTTTGCCACCGCGCAGGGGTTCAACACCGCCGAGCAGTTTTATACCTATCTGAAAGATAGCTTCGATGTGCTCTATGCCGAGGGCGAAACGGCGCCGAAGATGATGTCGATCGGCATGCACTGCCGCCTGCTGGGGCGGCCGGGACGGTTTCGTGCCCTGCAGCGTTTTCTTGATTACGTGCAGAGCCACGACAAGGTGTGGATCTGCCGCCGCCAGGAGATCGCCGAGCACTGGCTGAAACATCACCCCTATAAAGCGTAACCGGCCTGCTGCCCGCCAGTGCGCGGGCGAAGGTTAGCGCGTCAGGCGCAGCTGCTGCAGGTTGCCATCAAGCTGTAAATCCGTTTGCAGACGCGCGACATCCCGGCAGATAAAGGCCATCTCGCGGTGCGCCTCCAGCTTCTGCCGCCACTTCTCAGGCACCTCGGCAAGGTTGTCATATAGCGCTTCCAGCGTCGGAAAGGTGCTGAGCAGCTGGGTGGCGCTTTTCGGCCCAATCCCGGCGACGCCCGGCACTTTTGAACTGCTGATGCCCGCCAGCCCCCAGTAGTCCGGCAGTTGCTGCGGGGTGACGCCATACTCCTGGTCAATAAACGGCGCATCGAGCCAGCGTTTCTGGAAGTAGTCGCGGATGCGGATGGTGGGTGAGAGCAGCTGGCAGTAGCCTTTGTCCGTCGAGACAATCGTTGCCTCTTGCCCCGCCTGCGCCATTTTCACCGCCAGTGTGGCGGCGAGATCGTCGGCTTCATTGCCCGGCGTTGCCCAGCAGCGAATGCCGCGCTGCTCAAACGCCGCGCGCAGGGCGGGCATCTCCTGATGCAGCGGCTCCGGCATCGGTGGTCGGCCTGCTTTATAGTCCGGCAGCAGCTGGTGTCGCCAGCCCTGATTGCGCGCTTCATCATCGAATACCGCCACCGCGTGTGTCGGCTGGCTATGCACAATCAGCTGCTCGAGCGCGTGCAGGCAGGTCTCCGCGCAGGGAGACCCCTGCACTGCGTGAATACGGCGAATCAGATTGAGTGCGTCGACAATAAGCAGATGAGCCACGGATACCCTCCTTGTAAGCGAGCGCTAAGGGTAACATTGCCCGCTTTTTGAGGCTATGAAACGGTGACTATTCAGGAAGATGCCTCGCAAAACGAGGCATCTGTCAGGCAGGTTAATCGCAGGTAACGACCTTCATCGCCAGCCCACCGCGGGAGGTTTCGCGGTACTTGGCGTTCATATCTTTCCCGGTTTCGTACATCGTCTCGATTACTTTATCTAGGCAGACGCGCGGCTCGCTGGTGCGGCGCAGCGCCATACGCGCAGCGTTCACCGCTTTAACCGAGGCAATCGCGTTACGCTCAATGCAGGGCACCTGCACCTGGCCGGCGACGGGATCGCAGGTCAGACCGAGGTTGTGCTCCATACCGATTTCCGCCGCAATGCACACCTGCGCCGGGCTGGCACCAAGCAGCTCAGCCAGGCCAGCCGCCGCCATTGAGCAGGCGACGCCCACTTCGCCCTGGCAGCCCACTTCCGCGCCGGAGATAGAGGCGTTCATCTTATAGAGCGAGCCGATGGCGCTGGCGACCAGCAGATAGCGCGCCAGCGAGTTAGCGTTCACTTCGCGGATAAACTTGTCGTAATAGGCCAGCACCGCCGGGACAATGCCGCAGGCACCGTTGGTCGGTGCGGTCACTACGCGGCCACCGGCGGCGTTCTCTTCATTGACCGCCAGCGCGAACATATTGATCCAGTCGACAACTGCCATCGGATCGGTGGTGGTTTTATCACTGCTGACCAGCATGCGGCGCAGTGCAGCGGCACGACGCGGTACGCGCAGTCGGCCTGGCAGCACGCCTTCGGTGTTGATGCCGCGCTCAATGCCGCCGTGCATCACCTCCCAGACACGCGCCAGGTGCTGCTCCAGCTCCTCTTTACTGTGCAGCGCCAGCTCGTTTTTCATCATCAGGCCGGAGAGGGAAAGCCCGCTCTCCTGGCAGTGACGCTGTAAATCGGCTGCGTTTTTATAGGGGTAAGGCACCTCAACCGGCGCGCTGGTGGTCTGGCCGAAGTGCGCTTCGTCGACAATAAAGCCGCCGCCAATCGAGTAATAAGTCTGGCTGTAGAGCACCGTTTCGCCCGCCAGCGCGGTAATGCGCATGCCGTTCTCATGCAGCGAGAGGTTATCAGCATGGAAGTTCATGCAGCGATCGACCGGGAACTCCACTTCATGCTCGCCGTTCGCCAGCAGCAGGCGGCCATGCGTATTCACATCCTGAATAAAGGCCGGGATCGCATCAATATCGACGCTATCCGGCAGGTTGCCGGCCAGGCCCATAATAATGGCGATATCCGTATGGTGACCTTTGCCAGTCAGGGAGAGCGAGCCGTAAACATCGACCACCACGCAGGTGACATCGCGCAGCAGGCCGCGGGCAATCAAATCGTCGGTGAACTGTTTGCCGGCTTTCATGGGGCCGACGGTGTGCGAGCTGGAGGGGCCGATACCGATCTTAAAAATATCGAATACGCTGATCATAACGCGTTATCCATGACAAAGAGGGATCGCGCCGCCCGGCTGGACGGCGCGCAGAGATTAGCTGAACAGGGAGTAGAAAATCGCGGAGATAGCGATAAGACCCATAATCACAATGAAGACGTTGCTGATGTGGCCGCTGTATTTACGCATCGCCGGAACGCGGGCAATGGCGTACATCGGCATCAGGAACAGGATCATGGCGATAATCGGGCCGCCCAGCGTTTCGATCATGCCGAGGATGCTCGGGTTCCAGGTGGCAACCGCCCAGGTGGTCAGCAGCATGAAAAGCGCGGTAATGCGGTTCAGCTTGTTGATTTCAATGGTTTTACCTTTGCTACGCAGGGATTTAATCACCATACCGTTGAAACCTTCACGCGCGCCGAGATAGTGGCCGAGGAAGGATTTGGTGATAGCAATCATTGCGATGATCGGTGCCATCCAGGCGATGATCGGCGCATTAAAGTGGTTAGCCAGGTAGGAGAGAATCGAGATGTTCTGCTCTTTTGCCGAAGCCAGATCGGCCGGTGCCAGGCTCAACACGCAGCTGAAGACAAAGAACATCACCGTCAGCACCATCATGATGTGAGCGAAGGCCAGAATGCGGGAGCATTTACGTTCTGCTTCTGCGCCGTACTCTTCACGTTTCGCCACGGCGAACGAAGAGATGATCGGTGAGTGGTTAAAGGAGAAGACCATGACCGGAATTGCCAGCCACAGGGTCATCCACAGGCCATTGCCGGTAGCAGACGCGCTGTTGAAGGAGAGCGTTTCCAGCACTGCGCCGTTCCACTGCGGGATCAGGTAGACCGCCAGCAGCATCAGGGCGATAACAAACGGGAAGACCAGAATGCTCATCGCTTTAACAATCATCTGCTCGCCGAAGCGCACGATGGTCATCATACCAACGATCAGAATCAGGGAGAGAATGGCGCGTGGCGGCGGCGTCATGCCCAGCTGGTGGGTCATAAAGCTGTCGACGGTATTGGTGATCGCCACGCTATAGACCAGCAGAATCGGGTAGATGGCGAAGAAGTAGAGCAGGGTAATCAGTTTACCCGCGCCGATACCAAAATGTTCTTCCACCACTTCGGTGATATCTTCCCCGGGATTTTTACCAGAGAGCACAAAGCGGGTCAGGCCACGGTGTGCGAAGTAGGTCATTGGGAAGGCAAGGATTGCCATGATGATCAGCGGAATCAGTCCGCCTACGCCAGCGTTGATGGGCAGGAACAGTACGCCAGCGCCAATCGCGGTACCGTAGAGGCCTAGCATCCACATGGTGTCGGTCTTACGCCATGCGCTCCGCGTTCCGGTTGAAGCCAGATTACTGGTTTGAGTCGTTTCCATTGGTAAATCTCCTGGGAAAATCAAAAAGCTGCCATTTAGACAAATCGATTGCCATAGACGCCAGCGGTAATATTTTATCCGGTTGATCGCGGCTATTTTTATAATTTCTTACCGCAATTATTTGCGGCGGAAAGATACATGTATGTTATGACTCTATCAGTGATCAGGATCGCAATTGCAATAATCCACTTCTTAAGTGGGCATATTTAGACCATCTGTCTGCTTATCCAAAATCATCTGAGATTTATGGGCGCGAAGGCTATCACCCGCCAGATATGCGATCAAACTCACAGCGGCGAAAGACGATAAAAGCGCTGTAGATCATCCCATTAGCAGTGATTTATCGACTTTTAAGCCAACTGAAGTGGATTATTACCTTGTGCAGGGTAGGGGCATTGCGACGCGAAACGCGTGAAGGTATAAGGGCGGCTTATGGCCGCCCGGTGAAAAGCGAGGATCAGGCGCAGATTTCGTAGCAGGGGATATAGGCCGAGCCGGGGAGTTTCATGCGGTGCTGGGCGACAAAGCCCTGCAGCAGATCGTCCATCCGACGCATCATGTCACTGTCGCCATGAATTTTGTAAGGGCCGAACGCTTCAATGGCACGAATGCCGTGCTCTTTGACGTTGCCCGCCACAATGCCGGAGAAGGCGCGACGCAGATCCGCCGCCAGCACTTCGACGGGTTGATCCGGGTAGAGCTTCAGGTTGGCCATATTTTCATGGGTCGGCTCGAACGGCACCTGCAGATCCGGCGCAATGCGAATCGACCAGTTGAAGCTGTAGGCATCGCCGGTTTCACGACGATTCTCTTTCACCTGCGGCATCGCCTTTTTCATCTGCCGCGCCACTTCGGCCGCATCGTTAATGATAATGGTGTAGTGGCGGCGCGCGGCTTCGCCCAGCGTGTTGACGATAAATTCATCCAGCACACGGAAGTAGTCAGCGCTCTCTTTTGGCCCAGTGAGGATTAGCGGCAGCACCTGGTTTTTGTTCGCCGGGTTCATCAGAATCCCCAACAGGTAGAGCAGCTCCTCCGCCGTGCCGACGCCGCCTGGGAAGATAATAATGCCGTGGGCGATACGCACAAACGCTTCCAGACGTTTTTCAATGTCCGGCATGATGATCAGCTCGTTAACCAGCGGATTTGGCGGCTCTGCGGCGATGATCGATGGCTCGGTCATGCCGATAAAACACCCCTCTTTATAACGCTGCTGCGCGTGGCCGACCGCCGCGCCCTTCATCGGCGCTTCCATCGCCCCCGGCCCGCAGCCGGTGCAGATATTCAGCTCGCGCAGGCCAAGCTGGGTGCCGACGCGGCGCGCGTAGAGGTACTCGGTTTCGTTAATCGAGTGGCCGCCCCAGCAGACCACCATGCTCGGCGCTTCGCCGACGTGCAGAGCACGGGCGTTACGCAGAATCGAGAAGACCAGGTTGGTGATATGGGTTGAGCTCTCCATATCGAGATGCTGAAAGCGCCCGGCGTTATGGATCTGGCCGTTCACAAACAGGATATCGCGCAGCACGGCAAACAGGTTGGCCTGCAGCGCGCGGATCAGACGCCCGTCAACAAACGCCTCTTCCGGGGGGTTAATCAACTCCAGCTTGACGCCGCGTTCACGGCGCAAGACGTTGATATCAAAACTTTCGTTACGGGAGAGCAGCTCTTTGCTGCTGTCGGTCTGGCTCCCTGAGTTCAGTACAGCGAGCGAACAGTTGCGAAACAGTTGATACAGGTCGCTGCTGGCCGTGCGTTTAAGCATATCGACTTCCAGCTGCGACAACATATCCATCGAGCCAAGCGGGCTAATATGTGTAATCAAGTGAACTCCTTACGGGACGAAAATTTTATCTTCCCTGCTGATTACAATAGCCCTGGCTTATGACGTTTAACAACCTGCCAACGCATGTTTTACTGGCGCGCCAGCCGCCCGGTTGCCGGAACGAAGCTGGTGTTGCTGCGCCACGGGTTGATATCGAGGCCGCCGCGTCGGGTGTAGCGCGCGTATACGCTGAGGGATTCCGGCTGGCAGAAGCGCTGAATATCCATAAAGATGCGCTCAACGCACTGCTCGTGAAACTCATTGTGATGGCGGAACGAGACCAGATAGCGCAGCAGTTTTTCCCGGTCGATTTGGCTCCCGCGATAGTGGATCTGTACTGAGCCCCAGTCCGGCTGGTGGGTTATCAGGCAGTTCGATTTCAGCAGATGGCTAACCAGCGTCTCTTCCACCACCTCGCCACGCGCGGCGTCGGTTAACAGCGCGGCATCAAACTCATAGTTATCGATAGCGATATCCTGATCGTCGATGCAGAGGCCAGCGAAGCGGGCAACCGGCTCGCCTTCCAGTTCATCAACGCGGTAGAGCGTGACGCTTACCGCACCCTGCGCGCAGGCGCTGAGATCGCGTTGCAAAGTGCTGCGTACTTCATCCCAACTGGTGAAACGGGTCTGGTTAAAGCTGTTGAGATAGAGCTTAAAGCTTTTAGACTCCACCAGATTGAGGCTGGCGTAATCCAGCTCCACCTGGCCGACCGCGACCTGCGGCAGCCCGTTGGCATTGAGCCAGGAGAGCTCGTACAGCGTCCAGATATCCGCGCCGTGAAAAGGGAGGTTATCAGCCTTCAGCCCAAGGGGATCGCGGTTGAGGGAGCGCGGCACGCCTTGCAGCAGGCTGGCGTCATAGGTGTCGCGGTAGTCTGTGGTTTTGCCCAGCGTCAGGCCTGAGAGCGCCTGGTGGTTATCATAAGAAGACATGTTTCATCGCCATTTTGCAGGTAAACTATGGCGCAAGTTTATCCTGGCTTAAGTAAAGAGAGAAATCGGTGGAAAAAGAGACGGCTCAGGCGCTGAAAGCCTTTACGGAACGTTATTGCGATGCGTGGCATGCGGCGCACGGCAGTTGGCCGCAGAGTGAGGAGCTGTATGGCGTCCCTTCGCCCTGCATCATCTCTTCCACTGAGGAGGCTGTTTTCTGGCAGCCGCAGCCCTTTACGGCGCAGCAGAATGTCCACCCCGTTGAACAGGCGATGGAGATCGTGATACAACCGCCGATCCATGCGTTCTATACCACGCAGTTTGCCGGTGATATGGGCGCGCGGCTGGGGAATATCAGCCTGACGCTGCTGCAAACCTGGAGCGAGGCGGATTTTGTCCGGGTACAGGAAAATCTGATTGGGCACCTGGTGACGCAGAAAAGGCTCAAATTATCACCTACACTTTTTGTTGCCACGCTCGATAGCGAGCTGGATGTCATTTCGGTTTGTAACCTGACAGGTGAAGTGGTGCAGGAGACGCTCGGTACGCGTAAACGCACACGTTTGGCCAACGCCCTGCCTGACTTTCTTACCCAGCTCGAACCCATCGTGTAAGCCCTAAGCCTATATCCCGTGTGAGAGATCTCTTACACAGGCTGTAGGAGATCGGCTGTTCGTATTCTATAACTCACGTGAGTTATCGTTATTTAAATAATTAGAAATCATAATGTTAATGCGATAACTCATGGCATTGCTGGCCTGTTTCGGCATAGCTTTGTCGTTAAGTCTCCTTGTAAGACAGGCCGGAATACGTAATTCTATCTCTTGTCGACACGGAGTCTGACTAAGAGACGTACATCAGGATGATGTTGTTTCTGGACACACCGGGAAGGTGCTTCACGGACAGACTTCAGGACGAAGTGAAAGGAAATCGCCGGAGTGCGTTAAAGGACACCTCCAGGACGGAGAATGAGAGCCGGTCAGGATGCACGGTAGATCAGGAGGATCCAGGACACGCTTTAAGGATAAGGCCAGGTCACATCGGGGTGGTGTGAGCATGATGCGCTGTTTAAGGATGAACGGGTCAGGAGACCGCAGGAAAAGTTTTCATGGATGAGCAGGGAGCACACGGGTAGCCGGATAGCTGCGAAACGAACCGGGAGCACTGTTTTTACAGTGCTCCCTTTTTTTATTTCTCCCGCTCTTTGCTATGCTGCGCGCCAGTCTGATTAAACGGGGGCTTTTATGACTCAACATCAACGCGTGCGCCAGCAGCTTCAACTGATTGAAGCGCAGCTGCGCGAGCACGATCTCTGGCAAACTACTGCCCCGGCGCTGAGCGCCTTCGAGAGCACGCAACCCTTCTGCATGGATACCCTCGCGCCCTTTGAGTGGCTGCAATGGGTGCTGATCCCACGTATGCACGCGCTGCTCGACAGTAAGCAGGCGCTGCCGCAGGCGTTTGCTATCGCGCCCTATTACGAAATGGCCCTTGAGGCGACACACCCCTCCCGCGATGTGATGCTGGCTCATCTCCAGCAGCTTGACGCCCTGTTTGCCGACGAAACGCACTGATGCTGGAGATAATCTACCAGGATGAGTGGCTGGTTGCCGTCAACAAACCCTCCGGCTGGCTGGTGCACCGCAGCTGGCTCGATCGCGACGAAAAAGTGGTGGTGATGCAGACCGTGCGCGATCAGATTGGACAGCATGTCTTTACCGCCCATCGCCTCGACAGACCGACTTCCGGCGTTCTGCTGATGGGCCTTTCCAGCGAAGCGGGGCGGCGTTTATCCCAGCAGTTTGAGCAGCACCAGATGCAGAAGCGCTACCACGCCGTCGTGCGCGGCTGGCTGATGGAGGAGGCGCTGCTCGACTATCCGTTGGTCGAAGAGCTGGATAAAGTGGCGGATAAATTTGCCCGCAGCGACAAAGATCCGCAGCCTGCCGTGACCCACTATCGCGGCCTTGCCACCACCGAGCTGCCGGTCGCGATCGGTAAGTTTCCCTCCACGCGCTATGGGCTGGTCGAGCTGGAGCCGAAAACCGGACGTAAACATCAGCTTCGCCGCCATCTCTCCCATCTGCGCCACCCGATTATTGGCGACAGCAAGCATGGCGATCTGCGGCAGAACCGCAGCGCGGCGGCGCATTTTGGCCTCAACCGCCTGATGCTGCACGCCAGCCAGTTAAGCCTTACGCACCCCTTTACCGGCGAGGCGCTAACCCTGCGCGCCGGCTTCGATGCGGTGTGGATGCAGGCGCTGGATCAGTTCGGCTGGCGAGGGCTTCTCCCTGAGAATGAAAGGGTTGAGTTTAGCGGGCTCAGCGGTCAGGATGAGGGCAATCTGGAATCACGCAAGGAGTAATAAGCATGGCGAATATAGGCATTTTTGTCGGCACGATGTACGGCAATTCGCTGCTGGTAGCGGAAGAAGCGCAGGCGATTTTAGAAGCCCAGGGCCACACGGCAAAGGTGTATGAAGATCCCGAGGCGGCGCAGTGGGAGAGCAACAAAGGCAACTACGCGCTGGTGGTCACCTCCACTACTGGCCAGGGCGATCTACCGGACAGCATCGCGCCGCTGTTTCACTACCTGCGCGACACCGTCGGCTACCAGCCCGAGCTGCGCTATGGCGTGATTGCGCTGGGCGACAGCACCTACAGCCACTTCTGCGGCGGCGGGAAAAAGTTTGATGCGCTGTTGCAAGAGCAGGGCGCGCAGCGCATCGGCGAGGTGCTGCTGATTGACGCCAGTGAAGATCCGGAGCCGGAAAGCGTCTCCAACCCGTGGGTTGAGCAGTGGGCAAGCCTGCTGAAATAGGCCCGTCTCCCTCCCGCGTGCCGGGAGGGTTAGCCTCTTTTCACCCCCCGTCAAGCGACGCCATTCACACTCTTCGCACCTGACCCGCGCTTTTACTCCGCCGTTTATCGTCTGTTTCAATTTTCGTGAAATACCCCCCATCGTCCTGGGCTAATGCCCCAAATCCGCGCTGACCTGCCGCCGAATGTTGTGTTGATGCACGGTGAGAGTTAGCAGACCGCTTTTTATACTCCTTGAGCCAGTTAATAAAGTCGCCTGCCGTGGAGTATAAACGCGTCGGGCCGCGGCATAAAAAGAGCGACAGCGTTCTGTCTACCCCTACAGGTTGCGCCGTACAGGATGCATGTTGAAAAGAACATCTATGCTTCGGGAGTACAACCATGAGTGCATTAAGCCAGGCGGCGAGCGGCGCTGAAAAGCGCACAAATGCCCGCTACTGGATCGTGGTGATGCTATTTATCGTCACATCCTTCAACTACGGCGATCGCGCTACGCTATCGATTGCTGGCTCGGAAATGTCTAAGGCTATCGGCCTTGATCCTGTCGGGATGGGGTATGTCTTCTCCGCCTTCTCCTGGGCCTATGTCATTGGCCAGATCCCGGGCGGCTGGCTGCTGGACCGCTTCGGTTCGAAACGCGTCTACTTCTGGTCCATCTTTACCTGGTCGCTTTTTACCCTGCTGCAAGGGTTCGTCGATCTCTTCAGCGGCTTTGGCATTATCATCGCGCTCTTTACCCTGCGCTTTATGGTCGGCCTGGCAGAAGCCCCCTCATTTCCGGGCAACAGCCGCATAGTTGCCGCCTGGTTCCCGGCGCAGGAGCGCGGGACGGCGGTCGCCATCTTCAACTCCGCGCAGTACTTTGCCACAGTGATCTTTGCGCCGATCATGGGCTGGCTGACCCATGAAGTGGGCTGGTCGCACGTCTTCTTCTTTATGGGCGGGCTTGGGATCTTCATCAGTTTCCTGTGGCTGAAAATGATCCACGAGCCGAACCAGCATCCGGGCGTCAACAAAAAGGAGCTGGAGTATATCGCCGAGGGCGGAGCGCTGATCAACATGGATCAGAAGAGCAACCAGCAGAAGGTGCCCTTTGCCCAGAAGTGGGGCCAGGTTAAACAACTGCTCGCCTCGCGCATGATGATCGGCGTTTATCTTGGGCAGTACTGCATTAACGCCTTAACCTACTTCTTTATCACCTGGTTCCCGGTCTATCTGGTGCAGGCGCGCGGCATGTCGATCCTGAAAGCGGGCTTTGTCGCCTCGATCCCGGCGATCTGCGGCTTTGTCGGTGGCGTGCTTGGCGGGGTGATCTCCGACTGGTTAATGCGCCGCTACGGATCGCTGAACGTGGCGCGTAAAACGCCCATCGTGCTGGGGATGCTGCTCTCGATGAGTATGGTGTTCTGTAACTACACCGATTCAGAAACCCTGATTATCGCCTTTATGGCGCTGGCCTTCTTCGGCAAAGGCATCGGTGCGCTCGGCTGGGCGGTGATGGCGGATACCGCACCGAAAGAGATCAGCGGCCTGAGCGGCGGCCTATTCAATATGTTCGGCAACATCTCCGGCATCGTGACGCCGATTGCGATTGGCTACATCGTTGGCACCACCGGCTCGTTTAACGGCGCGCTGATCTACGTTGGCGTTCATGCGCTGGTGGCGGTGCTCAGTTACCTGGTGCTGGTGGGCAATATCAAACGCATCGAACTTAAACCCGTAACAGGACGCGAATGATGAATACACAAGCCACACCAGTTATCACCGATATGAAGGTGATCCCGGTTGCCGGGCACGACAGCATGCTGATGAATATCGGCGGCGCGCATAACGCTTACTTCACCCGCAATATCGTGGTGCTGACGGACAGCGCCGGGCATACCGGCGTGGGTGAAGCGCCGGGTGGAGAGGTGATCTATCAAACACTGGTCGATGCCACGCCAATGGTGGTAGGGCAAGAGATCGCCCGACTCAACAAAGCGGTGCAGCGGGTGCACAAAGGCAACCAGGCGGCGGATTTCGACACCTTCGGTAACGGGGCGTGGACCTTTGAACTGCGCGTCAACGCCGTGGCGGCGCTGGAAGCAGCGCTGCTCGACCTGCTCGGCAAAACCCTCAATGTCCCGGTGTGCGAACTGCTGGGGCCGGGCAAACAGCGCGATGCCGTGACCGTGCTCGGCTACCTCTTCTATGTTGGCGATCGCACCAAAACCGATTTGCCCTATCTGGAAGCCACGCCGGGCAGCCACGAGTGGTACCGGCTGCGCCATCAGGAGGCGATGGGCAGTGAGGCAGTGGTGCGCCTCGCCGAAGCCTCGCAGGATCGTTACGGCTTTAAAGATTTCAAACTGAAGGGTGGCGTGCTGCCGGGCGAGCAGGAGATTGACACCGTGCGCGCGCTGAAAAAGCGCTTCCCCGATGCCCGCATTACCGTCGATCCCAACGGCGCCTGGCTGCTCGACGAAGCCATCCACCTCTGTAAAGGGCTGAACGATGTGCTGACCTACGCGGAAGATCCCTGTGGCGCGGAGCAGGGCTTCTCCGGACGTGAAGTAATGGCGGAGTTTCGCCGCGCTACCGGTCTGCCGGTCGCCACCAATATGATCGCCACCAACTGGCGAGAGATGGGCCATGCGGTGATGCTCAACGCGGTCGATATTCCGCTTGCCGATCCGCACTTCTGGACCCTCTCCGGCGCGGTGCGCGTCGCGCAGTTGTGCGACGACTGGGGCTTAACCTGGGGCTGCCACTCCAACAACCATTTCGATATTTCGCTGGCGATGTTTACCCACGTTGCTGCCGCAGCACCGGGCACGCCAACGGCGATTGATACCCACTGGATCTGGCAGGAGGGCGACGCGCGCCTGACGAAAGAACCTTTGCAGATCCGCGAGGGCAAAATCGCCGTACCGGAGGCGCCGGGTCTTGGCGTTGAGCTGGACTGGGCGCAAATTGAGAAAGCGCACGCGATCTATAAAACCTTGCCGGGCGGCGCGCGCAATGACGCCGGCCCGATGCAGTACCTCATCCCTGGCTGGACGTTTGATAAAAAACGCCCGGTTTTTGGACGGCACTAAAAGAGCAAAAGGATATAAATATGAGTACGTACAGTTCCACGCCCGTTGTGGCATCGATGCAGGTTATTCCCGTTGCCGGTCACGACAGCATGTTAATGAACCTGAGCGGGGCGCACGCGCCTTTTTTCACCCGCAATATTGTCATCATTAAAGATAATGCCGGTCACACGGGGGTTGGCGAAATCCCCGGCGGGGAGAAGATCCGCCAGACGCTGGAGGAGGCCGCCGCGCTGGTGGTTGGTAGGACGCTTGGCGAATACAAAAATGTGCTCAACAGCGTGCGTAACACCTTTGCCGACCGCGATGCCAGCGGGCGCGGGCTACAGACCTTCGATCTGCGCACCACTATTCACGTGGTTACCGGTATCGAAGCAGCGATGCTCGATCTGCTCGGTCAGCACCTTGGCGTTAACGTCGCCTCCCTGCTCGGCGAAGGGCAGCAGCGCAGCGAAGTGGAGATGCTCGGTTACCTCTTCTTTGTCGGCGATGCCAAAAAGACGCCGCTGCCTTACCAGAGCCAGCCGGATGAGGCGTGCGACTGGTATCGCATCCGCCATGAAGAGGCGATGACGCCGGATCGCGTAGTGCGCCTGGCCGAAGCGGCTTATGAGAAATATGGCTTTAACGACTTCAAACTGAAGGGCGGCGTGCTGGCTGGCATGGAAGAGGCGGAAGCGATTTCCGCACTGGCAAAACGCTTCCCGCAGGCGCGTGTGACCCTCGATCCCAACGGCGCGTGGTCACTCGATGAGGCGATCGCCATCGGCAAGCAGCTGAAGGGCGTGCTCGCCTACGCCGAAGATCCGTGCGGGGCTGAGCAGGGCTTCTCCGGTCGTGAAGTGATGGCAGAGTTCCGTCGCGCCACCGGTCTGCCGACCGCTACCAATATGATCGCCACCGACTGGCGGCAGATGGGCCACACCCTGTCGCTGCAATCGGTCGATATTCCGCTGGCCGATCCGCACTTCTGGACCATGCAGGGCTCGGTGCGCGTGGCGCAGATGTGCCACGAGTTTGGCCTCACCTGGGGTTCGCACTCTAATAACCATTTCGATATTTCACTGGCGATGTTCACCCATGTCGCCGCCGCTGCGCCAGGCAACATTACCGCCATCGACACCCACTGGATCTGGCAGGAGGGCAACCAGCGCTTGACCAAAGCGCCGTTTGAGATCAAAGGCGGAATGGTGCAGGTGCCAACCACACCGGGTCTCGGCGTTGAGCTGGATATGGATCGGGTGATGAAAGCCAACGAGTTGTACCAAAAGCATGGGCTCGGCGCACGTGACGATGCGATGGGCATGCAGTACCTGATCCCCGACTGGAAGTTTGATAACAAGCGTCCCTGCATGGTGCGTTAATGAAATTGCCACTCCTTGCCGGGGCTGGCATTTCCCGCTGCTGGCAAGGTGTATGCTTACCGTGGTGAATATGCGTAAGGACGGCTTATGAAAATTGTCATCGCACCCGACTCTTACAAAGAGAGTTTAACGGCCCTGGAGGTGGCGACAGCCATTGAAGCAGGGTTTAGCGAGGTATATCCCGACGCTGAGTACGTGAAAATTCCGGTAGCGGATGGCGGGGAGGGCACGGTAGAAGCGATGGTCGCTGCCACCCAGGGGCGGGTGGTAAAGGTGGCGGTTAAAGGGCCGCTCGGCGAGCAGGTCGACGCCTTTTATGGCCTCTCCGGCGATGAGCAATCGGCGTTTATTGAAATGGCGGCGGCAAGCGGGCTGGAGCGCGTGCCCACGGCGAAGCGCGATCCCTTAATCACCACCTCATGGGGGACCGGGGAGCTGATCCGCCATGCGCTGGATGCGGGTGTGAAACAGATCATTATCGGCATTGGCGGCAGCGCGACCAACGATGGCGGCGCAGGCATGGTGCAGGCGCTGGGCGCAAAGCTGCTCGACGAGCAGGGGGAGCAGATCGCCGCAGGCGGCGCAGCGCTGGAGCGCCTGGCGCGCATTGATATTAGCGAGCTGGATCGCCGCCTGGCGCAGTGCCGGATCGATGTCGCCTGCGATGTTACCAATCCGCTTACCGGTAAAGAGGGGGCTTCGGCGGTGTTTGGACCGCAAAAAGGGGCGACGCCGGAGATGATAGCGCGGCTGGATAGGGCGCTGGCGCACTACGCGCAGGTCATCGCCCGCGATCTCGATTGCGATGTGTTAACGCTCTCCGGCGGTGGCGCAGCCGGTGGCATGGGAGCGGCGTTATATGCGTTTTGCGGCGCCGAGCTGCGCCAGGGGATTGAGATTGTGACCGATGCGCTGGCGCTGGATAAGCACGTGTCCGATGCGGATCTGGTGATCACCGGCGAAGGGCGAATCGACAGCCAGACCGTGCACGGCAAAGTGCCGGTCGGCGTGGCAAAGGTCGCCAAACGGCATGATATTCCAGTGATCGGCATTGCTGGCAGCCTGACCGCCGATGTCGGCGTGGTGCACGATCATGGCATCGACGCGGTGTTCAGCGTGATTTACAGCATCTGTTCCCTTGATGATGCCTTAGCCAACGCCGGGGAGAATGTGCGCCTCACCGCCCGCAATGTGGCGGCGGTATTAAAAGCAGGGCAGACATTGCGGTAAGCATTGCCGGATGCCTGGAAGGTTCGTGCCGGATGGCGCTTGCGCTTATCCGGCCTACGGGTGCCGTATGCCGGGGTGGTTGTTTTGCCGGATGGCGGCTACGCCTTATCCGGCCTACGGGTGCGATATGCCGGGGTGGTTGTTTTGCCGGATGACGGCTACGCCTTATCCGGCCTACAGGTGCGATATGCCGGGGTGGTTGTTTTGCCGGATGGCGGCTACGCCTTATCCGGCCTACAGGTGCGATATGCCGGGGTGGTTGTTTTGCCGGATGGCGGCTACGCCTTATCCGGCCTACGGGTACAGTGCTGCTGAAACCGCGTAGGCCGGATAAGCGTTTACGCGCCATCCGGCACTGAACCGGCGCTTAACCAATCAACCGGTGCGCTTCGCGCGCTACGTTATCCATCTCGTCGAGCAATTCGAGAAGCTCCGGCTCCAGATCCTCGGCCGGCACGCCGCTGCGCAACTGGTGCTCAAGCAAATGACAGAGCTTTTTCAGGCGCGGTACGCCGCTATAGCCGCAGCTGCCGTGCAATTTATGGATCCCCTCTGCCAGCCCGCTGGGCGCCTCTCCGACCAACTGCTCTTCGACCATATTGCGGATCTCCGGCAGGAACTCGACCAGCATATGCAGCATATCGCGCGCCAAATCCGATTTTCCCGCCGCCTGACGCAGGGCTAACTGCCAGTCGAGCGTCGTGTCATCATCCACGGTAATAACCGGCGGTGCCTGCTCTGTTTCCGTCTCCAGCGGCGTCAACCACGCGCCGACACTGTGGCCGGGCTTGTAGCGCAGCAGCAGGTTACGCAGCTTCTCCTCCTCAATCGGCTTCGCCAGGTAGTCATTCATTCCGGCGCTAAGCAGCTTCTCTTTCTGCCCGGCCATCGCATGGGCGGTGACGGCGACCACCGGCGTCTGCTGCTGGTGCGGCAACTGGCGAATCAATTCGCAGGCGCGAATCCCGTCCATCTCCGGCATTTGAATATCCATCAGCACCAGATCGAACTGCATCTGTTTCGCCCGCTCAAGCGCCTGCAGGCCGCTTTCACACAGCTCCACATGCTGAACCTGATCCTCAAGCAGGGCGCCAATCAGCTTCAGATTGGCGGGGTTATCATCCACCGCCATCACCGACATCGGCAATTTGCTCTCATCCGGCGCGGGCAGCTCTGCCAGCCGTGTGATGCGGCAATATTCGGTTAACGCAGGTAGCAGGCGCGTTGAAGTAAGCGGTTTAAGCAGACAGGCTGCTGCGCCATCCTGTTTGAGCGATTCGGCATCAACCTGGGCGTGGCACGGCAGCGCCAGCAGCAGGTAGTCGGTCATTTCTGCGGCGCGTGCCAGGCGGTCATGCTGCATACTCAGCGGCTCGCGCACGGTCACCGGGATCGCCATCAACAGCATGTCGTAATGCGCTTGCGGCAGGGCGGAAAACGACGGGCTGTAGATCACCTCCAGCGGCGTTTCGCTCAGCACATCGAGCGTGCACTGCGCCGCCGTCGCATTTGGCTCCACGTAGGCCAGGCGTTTGCCGACCAGACAGCGGGTCGGCTGCATCTCGCTGATAGCGTTCGGGTTAAGATCGAGATTGATATGGAACCAGAAGGTTGAACCGCGATTGGGCTGGCTGTGGAAAGAGATATCGCCGCCCATCTCATTGACCAGCCGCTGGGTGATCACCAGCCCCAGCCCGGTGCCGCCGTGGCGACGCGAAATGCTGGCGTCCGCCTGACGAAATGCCTGGAAGAGCCGGGACTGATCGCGCTCGGGAATGCCGATACCGGTATCGCGGATCTGCATCTCCACCTGCACTTTGTTATTGCTGATGGCGCGCTTCTCCACCACCACATCGATATTGCCATTTTCCGTAAACTTGATCGCATTGCCGACCAGATTGGTGATCACCTGCTGCAGGCGCAGTGGATCGCCGATCACATTATCCGGCACATCGTTTTTGATACTCAGCGTCAGCTCCAGCCCCTTATCGTGGGCCGAGTGCGCCAGCAGCGTCACCACCTCATCCAGCGTGCTGCGTAGCGGGAAGGGGATACTCTCCAGAATCAGTTTGCCCGCTTCCAGCTTGGAGAAGTCGAGCACGTCATTGATGATCGCCAGCAGGTTGTTGGCCGAACGCTCAATGGTTAGCAGGTGGTCGCGCTGGGTGGGGTTCAGCTCCGATTTCAGCGTCAGGCGGGTAAAGCCAATCACGCCATTAAGCGGCGTACGCAGCTCGTGGGACATATTGGCGAGGAACTCAGATTTGATGCGCGCCGCTTCCTGGGCGCGCTTTTTCGCCAGATCCAGCTCGACGTTCTGGATCTCCATCTGCTCCAGGGTTTCGCGCAGATCGGAGGTGGACTGGTCAATATTGTGCTGCATCTCTTCGTGATAGGCCGCCAGCGACATCGCCATTGAGTTAATGCCGTTTTTCAGCATATCCAGCTCGCCGAGCATAAACCCTTCGACGCGGCTATCGAGCTGGCCGCGTCGAATGCGGTCGACGGTATTAACCATATTGCGAATCGGGCTTGTGACATCGCGCATCAGCCGCCACCCGAAAATCAGCGCGATGCCGATACAAAATAGGATCATCAGGCTGGAGATAAAGATCTCTTTGTACTGCTGCAAACGCACCGATTTGAGATCGAGCTCCAGCGCCACATAGCCGAGCAGATTGCCGGTGATCTTATCCGCCGGCAGCGAGGAGCTGGCGGGCGCAAACCCTTCGGTGAGGATTGGCGTGCGTAGGATCATCACATCGCCACGCCGGGTGACACTCAGCTTGCGCGGGAAAGGCTGATTGGCGGGCAGTTTGAGGGAATCGCCCTCCAGCTGCAGGTTTGACGAGACGAAGAGCGCATTATTATTGTCGTAAATCGAAATGGCCCGCACGATATCGGAGTGGCGGCGATGCAGGACGCTAATCAGCTGGCCGATGGCGTCTTTATCCTGCAGCGTCATACTGTATTCACTGGAGACCGCCAGCGGCTCGATAATGCTGGCACCGGCGTCTTCCAGTTGACGCTGCAAATCGTTATAGCGATGGACGACAAAAAAGATGCTGAGCAGCACACCGATAAGCACGGTGGGTGCCAGAATCAGAATCATCATGCGTGCGCGCAAGCTGTAGTTGGTCATGGAATTCCGTTATGGGAGAATGGGGCCATTGATCAGTAATTGAGATTTTTCACCGCAATGGCGCAATTCTACTCTGCAAAACGACGTGTGACGACTCGTCAAAAAATAACCGTAACAGTAAACGACCTTGACCCCTTTGGGCAGGGGGTGGCGCGTCACAATGGTAAAGCGCTGTTTATTCCTGGTTTGTTACCCGCAGAGACGGCGGAAATTATCCTTAAAGAGGAGAAGCGCCAGTTTGCCCGCGGTGAAGTGAGCCGTCGCCTGAACGACAGCCCGGAGCGCGTAGCGCCGCGCTGCCCGCACTTTGGCGTCTGCGGTGGCTGCCAGCAGCAGCATGCCAGCGTTGAGCTGCAACAGCGCAGCAAACGCGCCGCGCTGGCACGCCTGATGAAACAAGAAGTGGATGATGTTATCGCCGGCGAGCCATGGGGATATCGCCGTCGGGCGCGCTTAAGCCTGAGCTGGCAGCCGAAAACGCAGCGTCTGGAGATGGGTTTTCGCAAAGCGGGCGAGAGCGATATTGTCAATGTCACACAATGCCCGGTGCTGGTGCCCCGTCTTGAAGCACTGCTCACACCCCTGCGCGATTGCCTGGCAGAATTAAGCGGCGTTCGCCAACTGGGGCATGTCGAACTGGTTGACGCAGATAATGGACCGCTGATGGTGCTGCGTCACACCGCGCCGCTAAACGCCGCCGATAGAGCAAAACTGGAACGCTTTTCGCATTCCCATCATCTTGCGCTTTATCTCGCGCCGCAAAGCGATATTGTTGAGCAGGTCACTGGTCAGACTCCCTGCTACGCTTCTGACGGGCTACCCTTACACTTCAGCCCGCGAGATTTTATCCAGGTCAATGATGGCGTAAATCAGCAGATGGTCGCCCGTGCGCTGGCGTGGCTCGATGTGCAGCCGCAGGACCGCATTCTTGATCTCTTCTGTGGGATGGGAAATTTCACGCTGCCGCTGGCGAAACGCGCGGCAGAAGTAGTTGGCGTGGAGGGCGTTGCCGAGCTGGTGGCAAAAGGGCAGGAGAACGCACAACAGAATGGTTTGCACAATGTGACATTCTTTCATGAAAATCTGGAGGAAGATGTTACAAAACAGCCGTGGGCGAGCCGTGGGTTTGACAAAGTTTTACTCGACCCTGCGCGCGCGGGCGCAGCGGGTGTCATGCAGCACATTATAAAATTATCGCCGGGGCGGGTGGTCTACGTCTCCTGTAATCCCGCCACGCTCGCGCGCGATAGTGAAGCGCTGCTGAGTGCGGGATACCAGATTGAGCGGCTAGCGATGCTGGACATGTTCCCGCACACTGGTCATCTGGAATCGATGGTGTTGTTTGTGAAACACAAATGATTAATTTCGGCTTGCCGAATTCGGCAGGCCCGGTCCCTGAAAGGAGAGGACAATGGTTGCGGTACGCAGTGCGCATTTGAACAAAGCGGGTGAATTCGATCCGGCCAAATGGATCGCCAGTCTGGGCATTACCAGTCAGCCGTCGTGTGAACGCTTAACCGAAACCTGGGCTTATTGTCTGCGTCAAACTCAAGGGCATCCGCAGGCGGAGATCCTGCTTTCACGCGGTATCGAGATGGTGGAGATCCTCTCGATGCTGAGTATGGACACCGACACGCTGCGCGCCGCGCTGCTCTTCCCGCTCGCCGACGCGGAAGTGGTCAGCGAAGAGGTGCTGCGTGAAAACGTCGGTAAAGCGGTGGTCGAGCTGATCCACGGCGTGCGCGATATGGCCGCCATCCGCCAGTTAAAAGCGACCCATACCGATTCCGTCTCCTCTGAACAGGTGGATAACGTCCGCCGCATGCTGCTGGCAATGGTGGATGATTTCCGCTGTGTGGTCATCAAGCTTGCTGAACGTATCGCTCATCTGCGCGAAGTGAAAGATGCGCCGGAAGATGAGCGCGTGCTGGCGGCGAAAGAGTGTACCAACATCTACGCACCGCTGGCGAACCGCTTAGGCATTGGCCAGCTGAAGTGGGAGCTGGAGGATTACTGCTTCCGCTACCTGCACCCGGAAGAGTACAAACGCATCGCCAAACTGCTGCATGAGCGCCGTATCGATCGTGAGCACTACATCGATGAGTTTGTCGGTCACCTGCGCGCCGAGATGAAGACCGAAGGCGTGAAAGCCGAAGTGTATGGCCGCCCGAAACATATCTACAGCATCTGGCGCAAGATGCAGAAAAAGCACCTCGCGTTCGACGAACTGTTTGATGTCCGCGCCGTGCGCATCGTCGCCGAGCGGTTGCAGGACTGCTATGCCGCGCTGGGGATTGTGCACACCCACTATCGCCACCTGCCGGATGAGTTCGACGACTATGTCGCCAACCCGAAACCGAACGGCTACCAGTCCATCCATACCGTTGTGCTGGGGCCGGGCGGTAAAACCGTTGAGATCCAGATCCGCACCCGCCAGATGCACGAAGATGCCGAGCTGGGCGTTGCCGCGCACTGGAAGTACAAAGAGGGCACCGCGACGGCGACCGGCGCGCGTTCCGCCCATGAAGATCGCATCGCCTGGCTGCGTAAGCTGATCGCCTGGCAGGAAGAGATGGCGGACTCTGGCGAGATGCTCGACGAAGTGCGCAGCCAGGTCTTCGACGACCGGGTCTATGTCTTTACGCCAAAAGGGGATGTGGTGGATCTGCCTGCCGGCTCCACGCCGCTGGACTTTGCCTACCATATTCACAGCGATGTCGGCCACCGCTGCATCGGCGCGAAAATCAGTGGCCGCATCGTGCCCTTTACCTATCAGCTGCAGATGGGCGATCAGATTGAGATCATCACCCAGAAACAGCCGAACCCGAGCCGCGACTGGCTCAACCCGAACCTCGGCTATGTCACCACCAGCCGCGGGCGCTCGAAAATTCACGCCTGGTTCCGCAAGCAGGATCGCGACAAGAACATTCTTGCCGGTCGTCAGATCCTCGACGACGAGCTGGCGCACCTCGGCATCAGCCTGAAAGAGGCAGAGAAGCACCTGCTGCCGCGCTACAACTTCAACGAGCTGGATGAGCTGCTGGCGGCGATTGGCGGCGGCGATATTCGCCTCAACCAGATGGTTAACTTCCTGCAGGCACAGTTCAACAAGCCGAGCGCCGAGGAGCAGGATGCTGCTGCGCTCAAGCAGCTGCAGCAGAAGACCTACGCACCGCAGAACCGCAGCAAAGATAACGGGCGCGTGGTAGTGGAAGGGGTAGGCAACCTGATGCACCACATTGCGCGCTGCTGCCAGCCGATCCCGGGTGACGAAATCGTCGGCTTTATCACCCAGGGGCGCGGCATCTCGATTCACCGCGCCGATTGCGATCAGCTGGAAGAGCTGCGCAACGTTGCGCCGGAGCGCATCGTCGATGCCGTCTGGGGCGAAAGCTACTCGGCGGGCTACTCGCTGGTGGTGCGCGTCACGGCGAACGATCGCAGCGGGCTGCTGCGTGATATCACGACCATTCTCGCCAACGAAAAGGTCAACGTGCTGGGCGTTGCCAGCCGCAGCGACACCCGCGAGCAGTTGGCGACCATCGATATGAATATCGAAATCTACAACCTGCAGGTGTTGGGCCGCGTGCTGAGCAAACTGAATCAGGTGCCTGATGTTATCGACGCCCGTCGCCTGCACGGCGGCTGATCGTCTCTTCACCCGATCCTCCCATCTCCTGGGAGGATCGCTTTTTAGCAAGGACTTTTCATGACACAAATCGATCGTCTGCTCGGGATCATGCAGCGCCTGCGCGACCCGCAAACCGGCTGCCCGTGGGACAAAGAGCAGACTTACGCCACCATCGCGCCCTACACGCTGGAAGAGACTTACGAAGTGCTCGACGCCATTTCGCGCGAAGACTTCGACGATCTGCGCGGCGAGCTGGGCGATCTGCTCTTCCAGGTGGTCTTCTACGCGCAGATGGCGCAGGAAGAGGGGCGTTTTGATTTCAACGATATTTGTGCCGCCATCAGCGACAAGCTGGAGCGCCGCCATCCGCATATCTTTGGCGACGCGCAGGCGGGCAACAGCGCCGAAGTGCTTGAGCGCTGGGAGCAGATCAAAACCGCCGAGCGGGCGGAGAAAGCGCAGCACTCGGCGCTGGATGATATCCCCCACAGCCTGCCAGCGCTGATGCGCGCCCACAAAATCCAGAAGCGCTGTTCAACCGTGGGCTTTGACTGGACCACCATCGGCCCGGTGCTCGACAAAGTGTATGAAGAGATCGACGAAGTGATGGACGAAGCCAAACAGGCGGTCGTCGACCAGGCGCGCGTGGAAGAGGAGATGGGCGATCTGCTCTTTGCCACCGTGAATCTCTCTCGCCACCTGGGCGTTAAAGCGGAAGTGGCGCTGCAAAAAGCGAACCTCAAATTTGAGCGCCGCTTTCGCGAAGTCGAACGCATGGTTCAGGAGCGCGGTCTGGAAATGACTGGCGTAGATCTGGAAACAATGGAAACTATCTGGCAGCAGGTAAAGCGCCAGGAACATGATCTTTAAGGCATTTGTGGTAATAAGCGTAATTTGTGTGATTTTTTAAATAGCAAGCGCTTGATTTACGTCAAAAACATTTGCTGGAAAGGGGCTATTTTCACACTCATTACGATTGTTGAAACGTTTCCGCTATCGCCGCTTCGGCTCATCCAGAGGGCTTCCGGGCGGCAACAGCACGAATCCGCAAACGTTCAGAATTGTTGTACAAGCGGCGTCAGCCAAGAGAGCTAACGCTAATGCGGCCTGAAGAGAGAAGGGGAGGGGGAATGAAAGTTTGTGGCGCAACTCATCATCCGGTATACTGCTTTCCCGTCCTGGTTATTCCACCGTCTTTTAAACCTAACTTCTCAGGTTCAGCATGACAACGAACTATATTTTTGTGACCGGCGGGGTCGTATCCTCTCTGGGTAAAGGCATTGCCGCAGCCTCCCTGGCAGCTATTCTTGAAGCCCGTGGCCTCAAGGTCACCATGATGAAACTGGATCCGTACATTAACGTCGATCCGGGCACAATGAGCCCTATCCAGCATGGTGAAGTGTTCGTTACCGAAGATGGCGCAGAAACCGATCTTGATTTGGGTCACTACGAGCGTTTTATCCGCACTAAGATGACCCGTCGCAACAACTTCACCACCGGTCGTATCTACTCCGAGGTGCTGCGTAAAGAGCGCCGCGGCGACTATCTCGGTGCGACCGTGCAGGTTATCCCCCATATCACCAACGCCATCAAAGAGCGCATTATTGCCGGCGGCGAAGGCCACGACGTTGCGCTGGTTGAGATCGGCGGTACCGTGGGTGATATCGAATCCCTGCCATTCCTCGAAGCGATCCGCCAGATGGCGGTAGAAGTGGGCCGCGAGCGCACCCTCTACATGCATCTGACGCTGGTGCCCTATATGGCCGCTTCCGGTGAAGTGAAAACCAAGCCGACTCAGCACTCTGTGAAAGAGCTGCTCTCCATCGGTATTCAGCCAGATATCCTGATTTGCCGCTCCGATCGCGCCGTTCCGGCCAACGAAAGAGCGAAAATTGCTTTGTTCTGTAACGTTCCAGAAAAAGCAGTGATTTCTCTGAAAGACGTCGATTCCATTTATAAAATCCCGGGCCTGTTGAAATCTCAGGGGCTGGACGATTATATTTGTAAACGATTCAGCTTGAACTGCCCGGAAGCGAATCTCGCCGAATGGGAGCAGGTGATTTATCAGGAAGCGAATCCGTCGGGCGAAGTCACGATTGGTATGGTCGGCAAGTACATTGAGCTGCCGGATGCCTATAAATCGGTGATTGAAGCGCTGAAACATGGTGGTCTGAAAAACCGCGTAACCGTCAACATCAAGCTGATTGATTCGCAGGATGTTGAGACGCGCGGCGTTGAGATCCTCAAAGGCCTCGATGCCATTCTGATCCCGGGCGGCTTCGGCTACCGCGGTGTAGAAGGCAAGATCGCCACCGCGCGTTTTGCGCGTGAAAACAATATTCCTTACCTCGGCATCTGCCTGGGTATGCAGGTTGCGTTGATTGAGTATGCGCGCCACGTTGTCGGGATGGAGAACGCCAACTCCACGGAATTTGTGCCAGACTGTAAGTACCCGGTTGTGGCGCTGATCACCGAGTGGCGTGACGAAGAGGGCAACGTTGAGCAGCGTTCTGAGAAGAGCGATCTCGGCGGCACCATGCGCCTCGGCGCGCAGCAGTGCCAGCTTACGGATGAGAGCCTGGTTCGCCAGCTGTATGGCGCAGAAACGATTGTTGAGCGCCATCGCCATCGCTACGAAGTCAACAACATGCTGCTGAAACAGATTGAAGCTGCGGGCCTGCGCGTTGCGGGCCGTTCCGGGGATGATCAGTTGGTCGAGATCATCGAAGTGCCGAACCATCCGTGGTTTGTTGCTTGCCAGTTCCACCCGGAGTTTACTTCTACGCCGCGTGACGGACATCCGCTGTTTGCCGGCTTTGTGAAAGCCGCCAGCGAGTATCAAAAGCGCCAGGCGAAGTAAAATATACAAAGACAGTGCACCCCGATGGGTGCATTGTTGTCTGGAGTTTTAGTTTAACTTGTACTGAGGAAAACCTAATGTCCAAAATCGTTAAAGTCATCGGTCGTGAAATCATCGACTCCCGTGGTAACCCGACTGTTGAAGCAGAAGTTCACCTGGAAGGTGGTTTCGTTGGTCTGGCTGCCGCTCCGTCAGGTGCTTCCACTGGTTCCCGCGAAGCGCTGGAACTGCGCGATGGCGACAAATCCCGTTTCCTGGGTAAAGGCGTAACCAAAGCAGTTGGCGCAGTTAACGGCCCGATTGCTCAGGCGCTGCTTGGCAAAGATGCCAAAGACCAGGCTGGCATCGATAAGATCATGATCGATCTGGACGGTACTGAGAACAAATCTAACTTCGGCGCCAACGCAATCCTCGCCGTCTCCCTGGCTGCTGCGAAAGCTGCTGCTGCCTCTAAAGGCCAGCCGCTGTACGAGCACATCGCTGAACTGAACGGCACCCCGGGCAAATACTCCATGCCGGTTCCGATGATGAACATCATCAACGGCGGCGAGCACGCTGACAACAACGTCGACATCCAGGAGTTCATGATCCAGCCGGTTGGCGCTTCCAGCGTTAAAGAAGCAATCCGCATGGGTTCTGAAGTGTTCCATCACCTGGCGAAAGTGCTGAAGTCTAAAGGCATGAACACCGCTGTGGGTGACGAAGGTGGCTACGCGCCGAACCTGGGTTCCAACGCCGAAGCACTGGCTGTTATCGCTGAAGCGGTAAAAGCAGCAGGATACGAACTGGGCAAAGACATCACCCTGGCGATGGACTGCGCAGCGTCTGAATTCTACAAAGACGGCAAATATGTGCTGGCTGGCGAAGGCAACAAAGCCTTCTCTTCTGAAGAGTTCACTCACTTCCTGGAAGAGCTGACCAAACAGTACCCGATCGTCTCCATCGAAGATGGCCTGGACGAATCCGACTGGGACGGCTTTGCATACCAGACCAAAGTGCTGGGCGACAAAATCCAGCTGGTGGGCGACGACCTGTTCGTAACCAACACTAAGATCCTGAAAGAGGGTATCGAAAAAGGTATCGCTAACTCCATCCTGATCAAATTCAACCAGATCGGTTCCCTGACCGAAACCCTGGCTGCAATCAAGATGGCGAAAGATGCGGGCTACACTGCCGTTATCTCTCACCGCTCTGGCGAAACTGAAGACGCAACCATCGCTGACCTGGCGGTAGGTACTGCGGCTGGCCAGATCAAAACCGGTTCCATGAGCCGTTCTGACCGCGTTGCTAAATACAACCAGCTGATTCGTATCGAAGAAGCGCTGGGTGAAAAAGCACCGTACAACGGTCGTAAAGAGATCAAAGGCCAGGCATAATCCCTGCGCGTTTGTCTTAGAGAAATGCCAGTCGAATGACTGGCATTTTTTTTACTTAAAATCGACTTCCATCTGCTGCGGAATAGATAAACCGCGCGTCGTCTGCACACAGCGGGCGATATAGTCGGTGAAGCGCGGCGGCTTCGGCATGCCCATGCTCAGCAGCTTATCATTACTGAAACGCACGTTGAGCGTAGCGAAGGCGCCATATAAGCGCATCGCTTTCAGCATCAGCCGCTCATTGCATGGCCCGAAGATACCCTTCAGCTCGCG
Source organism: Kosakonia sp. SMBL-WEM22 (assembly GCF_014490785.1). Taxonomy (NCBI): domain Bacteria; kingdom Pseudomonadati; phylum Pseudomonadota; class Gammaproteobacteria; order Enterobacterales; family Enterobacteriaceae; genus Kosakonia; species Kosakonia sp. SMBL-WEM22. Next base: position 1,042,298 of record NZ_CP051488.1, read on the forward strand.
GCGCATCTTTACCAGCGTCTCATAGCTTACCTGCGCGTAGTTATCGGCAATCGGGGCTTTCTCCAGCGCCTGCGCCATTGCGCTGTCGATATCCACAAAGCGCACACTGTTCTCCTCGCCGGCAGAGATATGCACGACCTCTCCGTGCGCCATCTCGTTCTCCAACAGCATCAGCAGCGCATCAGCACAGTAATCAACCGGGATCACATCCACGCGATCCTCCAGCGAGCACATAAATTTTTGCAGCATCAGCCCCATACTGAAGACCCAGAAAATACTGGTCGACGGCTGGCAGCCGTGGCACGTATGCCCAACTACGATAGAGGGACGGGCAATAACCAGCGGTAGCTGCGGGCAGTGCTGGCGCATCAGCTGTTCAATGGTCGATTTGGAGTGGGTATACGCCACAAGGTGCTCCGCATTTTCACGGAACTCTGCGCTCTCGGCCACCAGCGAATCCGGCTCCGGGGTGCACGACATCGCCGTGCCGACATGCAGGAAACGCTGCAAGCCCGTTACCTGCGCCATCCGGCGCGCGAAGGCGAGCGTACCTTCCACATTCACTTTCCAGATCAGCGGATTGCTGCCAAAGGAGGCTACCGCCGCGCAGTTGACCACATGGGTCACCTGCTCAAGGCGCAGATCGTTGAGAAAGCTCTCCGGCTCGCCCAAATCACCGCAGAGGATCTGCCCGGTGTTAAGCGCGGCAAGCTGCGCCTCGCTGAGATTAAATTTGCGCATATTGGTGACAATGCGTGCCAGCCCGGTTTCGCGATCGGCGGCGCGCACCAGCAGTAACAGATTGACCTTTTCATTACGCTGCAGGATTTTTTCTAATACTGCTCCGCCCAGAAAACCCGTTGCGCCCGTTATTAATAGTGTGGTCATGTGTGCTATCCCATTCTGTTTGAATGGGCGGATTGTAGGAGTAGAAAAGTAAACGCCAGATAAATAAACGCGCGGGGTAAAAAAGCGAAAATTAAGCTTAATTTAAGGAAAGTCTTGTGGGGGATTTTTATAAGACAGCGAAGCCGGGAAAAAAATCCGGACAAGATAAATAAATTATATATGTGCATGATTTTATTTATTTTTAATTGTCTTGCGACAACATGAAATAAAAGCGTAAATCATTTCCATGTGTAAAATAAATAATCTCTGCTTACATCCTTTTTCCCCTTTAAAAATCATATTAGATGATTCGCATGTGCTAATCGCGGACAGGCACTTTCGCTTTTAACGATAATAATAAACGTAACTCTAAACAGTCAGAGGGGGCCGACAATGTTAGAGCAAATCAAAGGCAAGCTGGTGGTCTCATGCCAGGCGCTGGAAAATGAGCCGCTACACAGTCCGTTTATTATGGCGAGGATGGCGCTGGCAGCCGCAGAGGGTGGCGCGGCGGGAATTCGGGCTAACAGCGTGGTCGATATTGAAGCCATCAAAGAGCAGGTCGCGCTACCGGTGATTGGCCTGTTAAAGCGTGACTACCCCGACAGCGAAGTGTTTATTACGCCCACGCTGCGCGAAGTGGAGGAGTTAGTGGCCGCCGCGCCAGAGATGATTGCGCTTGATGCCACCGACCGTCCGCGCCCCGGCGGCGAAACGCTCGCGCAACTGGTCGCCGGGATCCGCGCCCGCTGGCCTGCGCTGCGACTGATGGCGGATGTCGCAAGCATTGAAGAAGCGGTGATAGCAGAGGAGCTTGGTTTCAATTGCGTCGGCACCACGCTCTACGGTTATACGGCGCAGACGGAGGGCCATACGCTGCCGGAGAGTGACTTTGCCCTGCTTAAAGGGGTGCTGGCAGCGGTTGATATTCCAGTCATTGCGGAAGGAAATGTCGATACGCCCGAGCGCGCGGCGCGCTGCCTCGCCCTCGGTGCCCATGCAGTGGTGGTGGGCGGTGCCATCACCCGCCCGCAACAGATCACGCGCCGTTTTACCGACGCAATAAGATCACCAGCTATCTGACGAGCCGCCGCCGTCGCTGGAGCCGCCATCGCCGGAGCTTGAGCTGTCGCTGCTGTGGCTACCGCTATCACCGCCCGAATGGTGGTGAAGATGGCTGGTGGAGGTCGAGTTCCAGGTGGCGCTGTCATCACGCAACGTGCTGCCGCCTACAGCCAGCAAGCGCTGCGGGTAGAGCCACAGAAAGAACAATCCCGAAAAGATGCTGATAAAAGGAACAGACAAGCTGAGCCAGACAAAAGGCATCACCCAGGAGACAAACTCAGAGGTGATGGCGAGTGCCGGGGTTAGCAGCAGAGAGCCAAAAAAGAGCACCCGCACCGTTCTCTTTTTGCGTTTGAGAACCAGTAAAAAGAGGCCGACGGCGAGAAAGGGCAACCCTTGCCAGTAAGAGAAGTTAACCAGCTTTCCGCGCACCCATGCCCACGAAGCGGAGGCGGGCGACGGCAGCGGTTGCCCGCTCAGCAGCGCATCAACCCCCGCAAGTCCGTGGTTCAGGCCGGAGAGCAGATCGCCCTCTCTGAAGTAGGGCAGCATCTGCTCTTTGATCACCTGGCTTGCCAGCGCATCAGTGATCACGCTTTCAGGACCACGCCCGACCTCCACGCGCACCCGGCGATCTTGCCAGGCCACAAGGATCAGCACGCCATCATTGCGCTGCGCATTGCCCAGCCGCCACGTATTAAAGGTTTGCGTGGCAAACGTTTCGAGGTTCTCACCCTCCAGGGAAGGCAACACCAGCACAGCGACCTGCGCGCCGGTTCGCTTGTTAATATCTGAGACCTCGTCGATAAGCGACAATTTCTCATGGGATGAAAACAGATGCTGCGGATCGTTGACGAAGCCGAACATCGACGGAACCGGCAGTGCGTGGGCCTGAAAAGCAAGGGCCGACAATGCCAGTAGTAGAAGGATTATCTGTCTCATTTTCTCACCAGCTTCCTGAAGATCCGCCGCCGCCGCTCGAGCCACCGCCGCCGGAACTGCTTCCACGCGAGCGGGTCGCCGCAGAGCTGCTGCTGCCTGAGCTGCTGCGCGATGCCCAGCCCGAACCGCTTCGCCCGCTGCGCCGATTTTCCTGCGCATAGCGGACGCGTAGTTTTCGCCCGAGCGGTGTTAACAGCACAATCATCACTATAAAGGGCGTTGAAAAACTGACCAGGCAAAAGGGCAGCAACCACATGTGCCGCGCGCTGAAAAAGATTAGTGCAAAGCTGAGTGGGAAGGCGCCAATAAAGAGGGTCATCAGGCAGCTATGCTTTTCACGCAGTGCCAGCACCGCAATAAGCACAACCACGGCAATAAATGCCCACCAGGCAGAAAAGGGGATCGGCTGCGCGTCGCTTTCCGGATTGTGTGGTTGCGGCTGCGTTTGCCCGTCGAGAAGCTGGCTAATCCCCTCGACGCCTTGCATAACACCGCCCGCCAGATCGCCTGTTTTAAAGGCAGGAATAATCGCCTGGCGGATAATGCGGTTGGCCAACACATCAGTCAAGGTGCCTTCCAGCCCGTAGCCCACCTCAATGCGCACTTTTCGGTCTTGCCAGGCAACCAGCAGTAGCACGCCATCATCGCGCTGACGATCGCCGAGCTTCCAGTGCTCAAAGATACGGGAGGCGAACTGCTCAATGCTTTCCTCCCCGGTAGTCGGTAGCAGCAGCACCCCGGTCTGCGTGCCAGTGCGGGCGTTGAGTGCCGTCACTTTTTCGCTCAACGCTGCGCGATCCGCATCGCTTAAAAGCCCGGTCGGATCATTAACGAATCCGTGCATATCGGGGACGGGGAGGGCATTTGCTTTGACAGCAAAGCCGGTTAGCACCAGCCATAATACGGCTATGCTTTTCATTGCTCTCATTATTGCCATGAGATTAGTGCGCGCGAGCCGGACTGAAATCGATGCGCGGAGCCTGGGGGCTGGCCGTCGCTTCATCGGGTAAATAGTTGCGCTTTTTGCTATAGCCCATCACTTTAGCCGTCAGAGATGCCGGAAATTGTCGCACCGTCACGTTGTAGCGCTCCACTGCTTTGATGTAGCGCCCGCGCGCTACGGCGATGCGGTTTTCAGTGCCTTCGAGTTGCACGGAGAGCGCCTGGAACAGCGCCTGGCTTTTCAGCTCAGGGTAGCGCTCATTGACCACCATCATCTGGCGTAGAGCATGGCTCAAATTGGATTGCGCCGTGCCCCAGGATTGCAGCGCGTTGTCACTCTCCGGCGCATTTTGCAGCGCGGCAGTTGCTTGTTGCGCCTGGCTGCGCGCCAGCGTCACGGCTTCCAGCACCGTTTGCTCATGCTCGGCGTAGCCCTTCACCACCGACAGCAGGTTAGGGATAAGATCGGCGCGGCGCTGATACTGGTTTAGCACTTCCGACCAGGCGGCATTGACGGCCTCATCCTGAGACTGCATATCATTGTAGCCGCAGCCTGTCAGGCCAAAGAGCAGCGTACACAACAGCACCAGACGGCGCACCGCACTCCAGTTCATCACCTATTTATCCTTATATGTGAGTAAAAAATCCCGCGCCATAGTAAACGCCTGCTGATAGGTTGCCAATTGCCTGGAAATGAGAGTTACAGAGGCAAAGGTTGGGCCAGCACCTAAAATCGCTGCCGTCAGGGCGCAAATGGCACATGATCGTCGGCGGGTTATCTGCAATAATCCCTTTTTTCACTTCGATAAAGAGCCAGCATGCAGTACCCGATTAACGAGATGTTCCAGACCCTGCAAGGCGAGGGTTACTTCACCGGCGTTCCCGCCATTTTTATTCGTCTACAGGGATGCCCGGTTGGTTGTGCCTGGTGCGACACCAAACACACCTGGGATAAGCTCGCGGATCGGGAGGTGTCGCTCTACAGCATTCTTGCCAAGACTAAAGAGAGCGACAAGTGGGGCGCGGCCAGTAGCGAAGATCTGCTCGCCATTATTGAGCGCCAGGGCTGGACGGCACGCCACGTGGTGATCACCGGCGGCGAACCCTGCATTCACGATCTTATTCCGCTCACCGCACTGCTGGAGAAGCATGGCTTTAGCTGCCAGATTGAAACCAGCGGCACCCACGAAGTGCGCACCTCCCACTCCACCTGGGTAACGGTTTCGCCGAAGGTGAATATGCGCGGTGGGTATGATGTGTTACAGCAGGCGCTGGAGCGGGCCGATGAGATCAAGCACCCTGTCGGGCGCATGCGCGATATCGAAGCGCTGGATGAGCTGCTGGCGCAACTGCACGATCAGAAGCAGCGGGTTATCGCCCTGCAACCGATCAGCCAGAAAGAGGACGCCACGCGGCTGTGCATTGAAACCTGCATTGCGCGCAACTGGCGGCTGTCGATGCAGACGCACAAATATCTCAACATCGCCTGATAAAACAAACCCGCCAGCGGCGGGTTTATTGTTTTACGCAGAGGATCAGCCGCGGTAGACGCATCCGGCGGTGCAGGTCTCTTTCACCATCACCGCGCTCAGCAGCGGCACAACCGGCTTCATCTGATCCCAAATCCATTTCGCCAGCACTTCGCTGGTCGGGTTTTCCAGCCCCGGGATCTCGTTGAGATAGTAGTGATCCAGTCTGTCGTAGAGGGGTTTAAACGCCGCTTTCAGCTCGGCGAAATCCATAATCCAGCCGGTATAAGGGTCCACCTCGCCGGTGATCTCCAGGCGCACCATAAAGGAGTGGCCATGCAGGCGACCGCACTTATGTCCCTCAGGAACATGGGGCAGGTGGTGCGCGGCTTCGAAGGTGAAATCTTTAAACAAGGTGGTCGACATAATGCACTCTCAGGCTACAAAAACCGCCGAATGGTAGCGGAAATGACCTTTTTTAGCATTAACTAAAACCGCTAAAAACGATTACCGCTTCACGCGCTAAACGGTGTCATCTATTTATCTATTAAATTCATACGGTTATTCAATCTGTTTTACTGTTAACGATGATAGCTAAAACAGGTTAGTCCTTTTGGTTATTTATTATTTCCAACCTTTCTTTAATTGTTATTATCCCCGCCGTTAACCTTACTTTCTCTTCTGTTTTTCCAAACATAAAAACAGCTTTGCTACTGGAACATAACGACGCATGACAACCCAGGCCCCATCTTCCGCGTTGCTCCCGTTAAACCCGGAGCAACTGGCGCGCCTCCAGGCGGCCACCACCGATTTGACTCCCACCCAGCTCGCCTGGGTTTCCGGCTACTTCTGGGGCGTGCTCAATCAGCAGCCCGGCGCGGCGGCCGTTGCCACTACCGCACCCGTTGCCGAAACCCCGTCGATTACTCTGATCTCCGCCTCGCAGACCGGCAATGCGCGCCGCGTCGCTGAAGCGCTGCGCGACGATCTGCTGGCGGCGAAACTGAGCGTCAACCTGGTCAACGCGGGCGACTACAAATTCAAACAGATTGCCAACGAGAAGCTGCTGGTAATTGTCGCCTCGACGCAGGGCGAGGGGGATGCGCCGGAAGAAGCGGTAGCACTGCATAAGTTCCTCTTTTCGAAAAAAGCGCCGAAATTTACCGACACCGCCTTTGCGGTCTTTGGTCTGGGTGACAGCTCCTATGAGTTCTTCTGCCAGGCAGGGAAAGATTTCGACAGCAAGCTGGCTGAGCTGGGCGCCGAGCGTCTGCTCGACCGCGTTGATGCCGACGTCGAGTACCAGGCCGCCGCCGCCGAGTGGCGCGCGCGCGTGGTCGAGGTGCTGAAAGCCCGCGCCCCGGCCGCTACGCCTGCGCAGACCGCAGCCAGCACCAGCGGCGCGGTGAATGAAGTCACCTCCAGCCCCTACACCAAAGAAGCACCGCTTGCCGCGACGCTCTCCGTTAATCAGAAAATCACCGGCCGTAACTCGGAAAAAGATGTCCGCCATATCGAAATCGATCTCGGCGACTCCGGCCTGCGCTACCAGCCTGGTGATGCGCTCGGCGTCTGGTACCAGAACGATCCGGCGCTGGTGCAAGAGCTGGTGGAGCTGCTGTGGTTGAAGGGCGATGAGCCGGTCACCGTTGACGGTAAAACCCTGCCGCTGGCTGAAGCTTTACAGTGGCATTTCGAGCTGACCGTTAACACCGCCAATATCGTTGAAAACTACGCCACCCTGACGCGCAGCGAATCCCTGCTGCCGCTGGTGGGTGATAAAGCGCAGTTGCAGCACTATGCCGCGACCACGCCGATTGTCGATATGGTGCGCTTCTCGCCGGCGCAACTCGATGCCGACGCGCTGGTTGGCCTGCTGCGCCCGCTGACCCCGCGCCTCTACTCCATCGCCTCTGCGCAGGCGGAAGTGGAGAGCGAAGTGCACGTCACCGTTGGCGTTGTGCGGTATGAGATTGAAGGCCGCCCGCGTGCTGGCGGTGCCTCGAGCTTCCTCGCCGATCGCGTGGAAGAGGAAGGCGAAGTGCGCGTCTTTATCGAGCATAACGACCACTTCCGCCTGCCGGCCAACCCGGAAACGCCGGTGATTATGATTGGCCCTGGCACCGGTATCGCGCCGTTCCGCGCCTTTATGCAGCAGCGCGCCGCCGATGAAGCACCGGGCAAAAACTGGCTCTTCTTTGGCAACCCGCACTTTACCGAGGATTTCCTCTACCAGGTGGAGTGGCAGCGCTATGTGAAAGAGGGTGTGCTGAGCCGTATCGATCTCGCCTGGTCGCGGGATCAAAAAGAGAAAATATACGTACAAGATAAACTGCGCGAACAGGGCGCAGAGCTGTGGCGCTGGATCAATGATGGCGCCCACATTTATGTCTGCGGCGATGCCAATCGTATGGCGAAAGACGTTGAGCAGGCTTTACTGGACGTGATTGCCGAATTCGGTGGCATGGATACCGAAGCGGCGGATGAATTTTTAAGTGAGCTGCGCGTTGAGCGCCGTTATCAGCGAGATGTCTACTAATGAGCGAAAAACATCCTGGCCCTCTGGTGGTCGAAGGCAAACTGGCCGATGCCGAGCGCATGAAGCTTGAGAGTAACTATCTGCGCGGCACCATCGCCGAAGATTTAAATAACGGTCTGACCGGTGGTTTCACCGGCGACAACTTCCTGCTGATCCGTTTTCACGGCATGTACCAGCAGGATGACCGCGACATTCGCGCCGAGCGCGCCGAGCAGAAGCTTGAGCCGCGCCACGCAATGTTGCTGCGCTGCCGCCTGCCGGGCGGCGTCATCACCACCAAACAGTGGCAGGCGATCGATAAGTTCGCCCATGACAACACTATTTACGGCAGCATCCGTCTGACTAACCGCCAGACCTTCCAGTTTCACGGCATTCTGAAGAAGAACGTGAAGCCGGTGCACCAGATGCTGCACTCCGTCGGTCTGGATGCGCTGGCGACCGCCAACGACATGAACCGTAACGTGCTCTGCACTTCGAACCCGTTCGAATCGCAGTTGCATGCCGAAGCGTATGAGTGGGCGAAGAAGATCTCCGAGCATCTGCTACCGCGTACCCGCGCCTATGCGGAGATCTGGCTCGATCAGGAGAAGGTGGCCACCACCGATGAAGAGCCGATCCTCGGCCAGACCTATCTGCCGCGTAAGTTCAAAACCACGGTGGTGATCCCGCCGCAGAACGATATCGATCTGCACGCTAACGACATGAACTTTGTGGCGATTGCCGAGAATGGCAAGCTGGTCGGCTTTAACCTGCTGGTCGGCGGTGGGCTCTCCATTGAGCACGGTAACAAGAAAACCTACGCTCGCACGGCGAGCGAGTTTGGCTACCTGCCGCTGGAGCATACGCTGGCAGTGGCGGAAGCGGTGGTCACTACCCAGCGCGACTGGGGTAACCGTACCGATCGTAAAAACGCCAAAACCAAATACACCCTTGAGCGCGTCGGCGTTGAGACCTTCAAAGCGGAAGTGGAACGCCGCGCAGGGATCAAGTTTGAGCCGATCCGCCCGTATGAGTTTACCGGCCGCGGCGATCGCATCGGCTGGGTTAAAGGGATCGACAACAACTGGCACCTGACGCTGTTTATTGAAAACGGCCGTATCCTCGATTATCCGGGACGCCCGCTGAAAACTGGCCTGCTGGAGATCGCGAAGATCCACGCGGGCGAGTTCCGCATCACCGCCAACCAGAACCTGATCATCGCCAGTGTGCCGGAGAGCCAGAAAGCGGCGATCGAGCAGTTGGCGCGCAGCCACGGCCTGATGGATGCGGTAACGCCGCAGCGCGAAAACTCAATGGCCTGCGTCTCCTTCCCGACCTGCCCGCTGGCGATGGCGGAAGCGGAGCGTTTCCTGCCTTCCTTCGTCGATAAAGTGGAAGCGCTGATGGCGAAACATGGCGTTGGCGACGAGCATATCGTGCTGCGCGTCACTGGCTGCCCGAACGGCTGCGGTCGCGCCATGCTGGCGGAGATTGGCCTGGTGGGTAAAGCGCCGGGTCGCTACAACCTGCACCTCGGCGGCAACCGCAGCGGCACGCGTATTCCGCGTATGTACCGTGAAAACATCACCGAGCCGGAGATCTTAGGCGAGATCGACACCCTCGTCGGTCGCTGGGCGCAGGAGCGCGAAGCGGGTGAAGGCTTCGGCGATTTCACCGTGCGCAGCGGCATTATCCGCCCGGTATTAGATCCAGCGCGCGATTTTTGGGAGTAAGCGTTGCAGGCCGGATAAGGCGAAGCCGCCATCCGGCACTGAACACGCCACCCGGCAACAACACTGTGAGGAATCTATGTCCATACTCGATCTGAACGCGCTCAACGCGCTGGCGAAAGAGGAACGTGACCAGCAGCTGGCCGACACCAACGCCCAGCTTGAAACCTTCACCGCCGAAGCGCGCGTGGCGTGGGCGCTGGAGAATCTGCCGGGTGAGTATGTGCTCTCATCCAGCTTTGGCATTCAGGCGGCGGTCAGCCTGCACCTGGTCAACCAGGTCTGCCCCAATATTCCGGTGATCCTGACCGATACTGGTTATCTCTTCCCGGAGACCTACCAGTTTATTGATGAGCTGACGGAGAAGCTCAACTTAAACCTTAAGGTCTATCGCGCCGAGCAGAGCCCGGCCTGGCAGGAGGCGCGCTACGGCAAGCTGTGGGAGCAGGGCGTGGAGGGGATTGAGAAGTACAACCAGATTAACAAAGTCGAGCCGATGAACCGGGCGCTGGCAGATCTGAATGCGCAAACCTGGTTTGCCGGCCTGCGCCGCGAGCAGTCGGGTAGCCGCGCGGCGTTGCCGGTGCTGGGCATTCAGCGCGGCGTGTTCAAAGTGCTGCCGATCATCGACTGGGATAACCGCACGGTCTACCAGTATCTGCAAAAACAGGGGCTGAAGTACCATCCGCTGTGGGATGAGGGCTATCTGTCGGTGGGCGACACCCACACCACCCGCAAATGGGAGCCGGGCATGGCAGAGGAGGAGACGCGCTTCTTCGGCCTTAAGCGCGAATGCGGGCTGCACGAAGGGTAACTCCATTACCGGATGTCCACCGCGATTTTGCCGGTGTTGTAGGCCGGATAAGGCGTAGCCGCCATCCGGCAAACAGGCCGCACCGGTTACGGCATCACACTGCCGGATGGCGCTGACGCTTATCCGGCCTGCGTACTGCGGGCGCTGTTTTTGTAGGCCGGATAAGGCGTAGCCGCCATCCGGCAAACAGGCCGCACCGGCTTACGGCATCACACTGCCGGATGGCGCTGACGCTTATCCGGCTTACGTACTGCGGGCGCTGTTTTTGTAGGCCGGATAAGGCGCAGCCGCTATCCGGCAATCAAACCGCACCGGTTACGGCATCACACTGCCGGATGGCGCTAGCGCTTATCCGGCCTGCGTACTGCGGGCGCTGTTTTTGTAGGCCGGATAAGGCGCAGCCGCCATCCGGCAAACAGGCCGCACCGGTTACGGCATCACACTGCCGGATGGCGCTAGCGCTTATCCGGCCTGCGTACTGCGGGCGCTGTTTTTGTAGGCCGGATAAGGCGCAGCCGCCATCCGGCAAACAGACCGCACCGGCTCACGACATCACACTGCCGGATGGCGCTAGCGCTTATCCGGCCTGCGTACTGCGGGCGCTGTTTTTGTAGGCCGGATAAGGCGCAGCCGCCATCCGGCAAACAGACCGCACCGGTTACGGCATCACACTGCCGGATGGCGCTAGCGCTTATCCGGCCTGGGTACTGCGGGCGCTGTTTTTGTAGGCCGGATAAGGCGCAGCCGCCATCCGGCAAACAGGCCGCACCGGTTTACGGCATCACACTGCCGGATGGCGCTAACGCTTATCCGGCCTACGTACTGCGGGCGCTGTTTTTGTAGGCCGGATAAGGCGCAGCCGCCATCCGGCAATCAAACCGCACCGACTTACTGCATCACACTGACATGGGCGGCGACAATCCGCCATCCGAACGGGAACTTCACCCACGTCTGCATCTGGCGGCCGATGCGCTCGCTGTTTTCGCGGGTAAACTCGGTGCTCGCCACCGCCATCTCATCCCCAAAGGTGGTAATGGTGGTATTACGTAACACTCTTTCTAACCCGACCGACGGGCGCGCCTGGCGAAAATCGCGGATTGCCGCCATGCCGTAAAGATTCTCCGTCGCTCCGTAGCGCACCGTGCGCCCGTCATCCCAGAACAGTTCATCCAGCACCGCCACATCATTACTGATCAACGCTTGCTCATAGCGATAAAACGCCGCCGTCACCTCATTGAGGATCAGCGGGCGGTCAATATTGTCCCGATTCATGCCCCCTCCTGCGGATAAAGAAGCCCGGCCTGCTCCAGCCGCCATGCCGCCTGTAAACAGCGCGCTTCCTGCCACGGCGCGCCAATAATCTGTACGCCAATCGGCAGCCCGCGCTTACTCTTCAACGCCACGGTCACCACCGGCAGGCCGAGAAACGAAATCGGCTGCGTCAGCATCCCCATGCTCGCTTTGACCGGCAGGTCACAGCCGTTGATGCGCATTGTCGCGTCTCCGATCTGCGTGGCACTGCATGGCGTGGCGGGAGCGAGCAGCAGATCGACATCCTTAAACAGCGCCAGCGTCTCATCACGAAACCAGGCCCGGAAGCGCTGCGCCTGCGTATACCACGCCGACGGCGTCATCGCCCCCGCCAGCAGGCGCTCGCGCGAGTTCGGCTCAAACTTATCCGCCGCCGTGCGCAGGGCAGGCAGGTACGCATTTCCCCCTTCGGCAGCGGTCAGCACAAAGGCCGCCGAACGTGCCAGCTCCGCCTGCGGCAGCGTTATCGCGTGATCTGCGGCCAGCGCATGCGCCACCTGGCTTAAGGCGCTACGGGCATCGGTATCGCACCAGGTGGTGAAGAACCCCTCCAGTACCGCGCAGCGCAGCGGATCGTCGCGGCTAATCTGCGACATCGCCGCCTCGGCAGGGCGATCCGCCTGCGCGCGATCCTCCGGATCGTGGCCCTGCATGGCGTCATAAACCCGCGCCAGATCGTCGACGGTGCGCGCCAGTGGGCCGATATGATCGAGGCTCGGCACAAAAGGGTGGCTGCCGCTGCGCGACAAACGCCCGAAGGTCGGTTTCAGGCCATTCACGCCGCAGAGCGAGGCGGGCACGCGGATGGAGCCGTTGGTGTCGGTGCCAAGGGCGAAATTGACCATCCCCGCCGCGACCGCTGCCGCCGAGCCGCCGGAGGAGCCGCCCGCTACACGTGTGCGGTCACGCGGGTTACGCGTCGCGCCGTAGTGGCTGTTCTCGGTGGTGAAGCCATAGGCATAGGCGTCCATATTAAGCGCGCCTGCCAGCAGCGCCCCGGCGCGATGGAGCTGGCGCAGGGCAAAGGCATCCTGCGCGGCGGGCGGGTCGTTGCTGAACAGCTCCGCGCCAGCCAGCGTCGTCACGCCCGCAATATCAAACAGGTTTTTCACCGCAAACGGCACCCCCGCCAGCGGCGGCAGCGGCTCGCCCTGCGCGATCTGGCGGTCAATCTGCGCCGCCTCTGCAAGCAGGCGCGGGGCGGTGATTTCAGTAAAGGCGTTAATGCCTGGGTTAAGCTGATCGATGCGCGATAACGTCTGCTGCGCCAGTTCATGGGCGCTGAACCACTTCTCGCGCAGCCCGCGCTGAATATCCTCTATCGACAGATTCATAAGCGATACTCTCCCGCGCCTTCCTGACGAGGGGGCAGGGGAAACTGCATTAACGGCTGTGCCATCGCCGCGATGCGGGCCAGCTGCACCTCAAGCTCCGTGCGGCGCGCGTCATCAAGCGGCACATCAAGTATCTGCTCCATCAGCCGAACCCACGTTTTCCACTCTACTGCGTCGTTGTTCATCATCGCTCCTTAGAAACCCGCCGCGCTGCCATTGCTGCGCGGATCAAACGCCCCCTCCAGCATGCCGTTGGCATGGCGCACAATCGCACCGGCATGGCCGGTCGCTTCGCTTAAACCGGGCAGCCACTCCACCTCATGACCCATGGCGCGCAGCGCCTGCGCTGTCTCTTCGCTAAAGCGGCTCTCCAGTTTCAGGCTGTCGGAAGTCTGCCCCCAGGTACGGCCGAGCAGCCAGCGCGGGGCGCAGACCGCCTCCTGCAATCCCATCCCTTGCAACACGTGGCGGGTAAAGATCGCCGCCTGGGTCTGCGGCTGCCCGTCGCCGCCCATCGTACCGTAGACCATGGTGCGACCATCGTTAAGCCGCGCCGCCGCAGGGTTTAAGGTGTGGAACGGCTGTTTGCCCGGCATCAGCGCGAGCAGGTGTTGCGGGTCGAGGCTGAAGGCCGCGCCGCGGTTTTGCAGCAGCACGCCGCTCTCCGGCAGCACCACGCCGCTGCCAAACTCGTGATAGATACTCTGGATAAACGACACTGCCAGCCCGTTTTTATCCACCACGCCCATCCACACCGTATCCCCCGGCCCTTTGCCTGGGCCCCAGGGTGCAGCACGCTGCTCATCGATGCTGGCGGCGAGCTGTTCCAGCGGTGCCTGCTCCAGCAGGCTCTGCACCGGCAGCGTGACGTGGCGCGGATCGGTGATATAGCGGTCGCGCAGGCCAAAGGCTTTTTTGGTCGCTTCGACAATTCGGTGGATGGTCTGCACTTCGCTGGCCTGTTCCATCGCCAGGTGATCGGTAATGCCGAGGATCGCCAGCGATACCAGCCCCTGAGTGGGCGGCGTCATGTTGAACACCTCACCCTGGCTGTGCGCCAGCCGCAGCGGCACGCGGCGCTGGGCGCGATGGTTAGCCAGATCCTGTGCAGTTACCGGCAAACCTAAAGCTGCCATTTCAGCGGCGATAATCGTTGCCAGCGGGCCGCGATAAAAACTGCCCAGCCCCTCAGTGGCAAGCCGGGTCAGGGTGCGCGCCAGTTTCGGCTGGCAAAAGCGGCTCCCCGCCGCGGGCGCAATGCCCTCTGGTAAGAAGGTGTCGGCAAAACCGGGCACATCGACCAGTTCGGCGTATTTCGCCTGGGTGGCGCTGGCCTGCGACTGGGTGACGGGAATGCCGTCGGCGGCGTAGCGAATAGCATCCGCCAGCAGGCGCGACAGCGGAAGCTGCCCACCGCCGAGGGAGGCGGAGACCGCCAGCGCCTCCTCCCAGCCGCTCAGTGTGCCGGGCACGGTTAACGCCGCCAGCGGGCCGCGATGGGGAATATGCGCATGCCCGTCGTAAAAGACGGTGGTCGCATGCTGGCCCGCCGCACCGCTGGCATCGATCGCCAGCGGTTCACCGTTCGGCGGCACGATCAGCCAGAAGCCATCACCGCCAATACCGTTCATATGCGGGTAGACCACCGCAATGGTGGCCGCCGCCGCGACCATCGCTTCAATCGCGTCGCCGCCGTGGCGCAGCACCGAGAGCGCCGACTCGCTGGCAAGGTGGTGCGGCGTTACCGCCATACCGGAGGGGGCCATATTACTCTGCATCGTCACGCTTCCTTTTTTGCGGGTATAGCAGAGTGTTAAGCAAGAGCTGTTCCAGATTGACGCGATACGTTTCACTGTGTCAGCTTTAGCTGAAACAAAAGTTGCAGGAGGCGTTATGCAGCAGCTCGATATGCGCTTACGCGCGTGTTACGACCACCTCTCGCCGCAGGAGCAGCGGGTGGCCGCCTTTATTCTCGACCACTTCGACGACCTGGTGAGCTACAACAGCGCCGAGCTTGCGCGCTTAAGCGGCGTGTCGAAAGCGACCGTCAGCCGCCTGTTTCGCCGGCTCGGTTATGACAACTTTAAAGCGATGCGCGATGAGCTGCGCACCCTGCGCCAGAGCGGAATGCCGCTGGCGGAAAGCCGCGAGGCGGTGCAGGGCAATACGCTGCTGGCGCGCCACTATAAGCAGGAGATGGCGAACCTGACCCAGTGGATCAATAGCCTCGATGCGGCGCAGTTTGCCGCCATTATCACTGCCCTGAGCGCTGCCCGGCGGGTGGTGATTATCGGCTTTCGCAACAGCGCGCCGGTGGCGCTGCATCTGCGCCAGCAGTTATTGCAAAGCCGCGGGCAGGTGGCGGTGATGCCGCAGCCGGGGCAGACGCTGGCAGAAGAAATTGTCGATCTTACCGGGGAGGATATGGTGGTGATGGTGGCGTTTCGCCGCCGTCCGCGCGGCGTGCGTCCGCTGCTGGAGACGCTGCAAAGCCGCGGGGTGCCGGTGCTGGTGCTGAGCGAAGCGCAGGCCAGCGGGCTGAAAGCCGTTAGCCGCTGGCATATCGGCCTGCCGCTGGAGAGCGTCTCGGCGTTCGACAGCTACAGCAGCGCCATGAGCCTGGTGAACCTGCTCGCCAACGCGCTGCTACACACTACCCTCAGCGAAGGGCGCCAGCGCATCCATACCATCGCCGCGCTCTATCAGGATCTCGACGAACTCGAACCGCGCTGATGCACTTTTTTGGTGCTTTCGCACCACGCTGATGACTCCACGCGGGGCACGCTGTGCCCCCGATTTTGTGGTTTACCCCCCAGTCCTGCCCCTTTCATCTATGGCACATTAGTTGCAGAAATAGCAAATAAGAACCTTTTGTTTCATTGATCCGGATAAAGGACGTGCCAATGTTTGATCTCTCCAGCAGTTCACAAATCAACCCGCCGCAGCGCCTGTTAATGGGGCCGGGGCCGATCAATGCCGACCCGCGCGTGCTGCGCGCGATGGCGAGCCAGCTTATCGGCCAGTACGATCCGGTAATGACTGGCTACATGAACGAGGTGATGGCGCTCTATCGCGGCGTCTTTCGCACCGAAAACCGCTGGACGATGCTGGTGGATGGCACCTCGCGCGCCGGTATTGAGGCGATCCTCGTCTCTGCCATTCGCCCCGGCGACCGCGTACTGGTGCCGGTGTTTGGCCGCTTTGGTCACCTGTTATGTGAAATCGCCCGCCGCTGCCGCGCCGAGGTGCATACCATTGAGGTGCCGTGGGGCGAAGTCTTCACCCCGGATCAGATTGAAGAGGCGATCAAGCGCGTTAAGCCGCGCCTGCTGCTGACGGTGCAGGGCGACACCTCGACAACGATGCTGCAACCCCTCGATCAACTGGGCGAGATCTGCCGCCGCCACGATGTACTCTTCTACACCGATGCCACCGCATCGCTTGGCGGCAACCCACTAGAGTGTGATGCCTGGGGGCTGGATGCGGTCTCTGCCGGGTTACAGAAGTGCCTTGGCGGGCCGTCCGGCAGCGCGCCGGTTACCTTAAGCCCGCGCATGGAGGCGGCGATCCGCGCCCGCCGCTGCGTTGAGCAGGGGATCCGCACCGAGGCCCACGAAGACGGCAGCGAGGAGATGATCTACTCCAACTATTTCGATCTCGGCATGGTGATGGATTACTGGGGGCCGGAGCGCCTGAACCATCACACCGAAGCCACCAGCATGCTCTTCGCCGCCCGCGAATGCGCGCGCATTATGCTGGAGGAGGGGATCGATAACCTGATTGCCCGCCACGAACTGCACGGTCGTGCGCTGCTCGCCGGTATCCAGGGAATGGGGCTTGGGGTGTTTGGCGACATCCGCCACAAGATGAATAACGTGCTCGGGGTGATGATCCCGCCTGAGGTGCACGGTGAAGAGGTGCGCCAGCGCCTGCTGAACGATTTCCATATTGAGATTGGCACCTCCTTCGGCCCGCTACAGGGCAAGATCTGGCGCATTGGCACCATGGGCTATAACGCGCGCAAAGATTGCGTCCTGCAAACCCTCACCGCGCTGGAAGCGGTGCTCAACCGCCTCGGTTTTCGCACGGTGCAGGGCGCAGCGATGCAGGCGGCGTGGGATGTTTATGAAGGAGCGCGCGCATGATGGGTGAAGAGGAGGCGGCGCGCGCTGCCGGTCGGGTGATGGCGCGCTGCGACGCGCTGGCGCAATTGAGCGAAAGCAGCGAGGGGCTGACCCGCGTTTATCTCTCGTCAGAGCATTTGCAGGCCAATGCGCTGGTCGCGCAGTGGATGCAGCAGGCGGGCATGCACACCTGGCAGGATGCGGTCGGCAATATCTGCGGGCGCTATGAGGCCGCGCAGCCGGGGGCGCAGGCGCTGCTGCTTGGCTCCCATCTCGACACGGTACGCAACGCCGGGCGCTACGACGGGATGCTCGGTGTGCTGGCGGCGATTGAAGTGGTCGATGCGCTGAACCGTGCCGGGCTTCGCGGGGCGCAGGCGATTGAGATTATCGGCTTTGCCGATGAGGAGGGGACGCGCTTTAACATCGCTCTGCTCGGCAGCCGCGGCCTGACCGGTAGTTGGCCCGCCTCATGGCTCGCCTGCGAGGATGCGCAGGGAGTCAGCGTGGCGCAGGCGTTAGCTCTTGCCGGGCTGAGCGCCGATGAGATTTTTGCCGCCCAACGCCCGGCGGCGGCTTTCTCGGCCTATCTGGAGTTGCATATTGAGCAGGGGCCGGTGCTGGAGCAGGAGGATCTCGCCCTCGGGGTAGTGAGCGCGATTAATGGTGCGCACCGTCTGCATGCCCGCTTTACCGGTGAGGCCGGTCATGCCGGGACAGTGCCGATGCGCCATCGCCGCGATGCGCTGGCCGCCGCCGCCGAATGGCTGCTGTTTATTGAGCAGACCACCCAGGCCTTCGCGCCGGATATTGTTGCTACCGTCGGCACCTTGCAGTGTGAACCCGGTGCGGTGAATGTCATCCCTGGCGCGGTAAGCCTGACGCTCGATATTCGCAGCCCGCAGGATGCGGCGCGCGACGCGCTGCTGCAGCGCCTGCTGGCGCAGGCGGAGGTGATTACGACGCGGCGCGGCGTAGGTTTTAGCCATGAGATTTTTTATACCATCGCCGCCACGCCCTGCGATGGTGATCTGCGCGCGCAGTTAACCGACGCGGTACGGGAAGTGCAGGGGCGCGCGCTACTGTTGCCGAGCGGTGCCGGGCATGACGCCATCGCCATTGCCGAGCGCTGGCCGTCGGCGATGCTTTTTGTGCGCTGTGCAGGTGGCATCAGCCACCATCCGGCGGAGAGCGTGGCGGAGGAGGATGTCGCCCAGGCGCTGCGCGCCTTTAGCCTCGCGGTCGGGCAGCTTATTGCGCGCCCGTCAGCCGTTGCCTGATGGCGGCTGCGCCTTATCAGGCCTGGCACACCCAGCTCACTCAGACATCGAACCCGTAAGCCCGATAAGCGCAGCGCCATCGGGCAATACAAACCCCACCTCCCTCTCAGGCACGGTACCCGTAGGCCCGATAAGCGCAGCGCCATCGGGCAATACAAACCCCACCTCCTTCTCAGGCACGGTACCCGTAGGCCCGATAAGCGCAGCGCCATCGGGCAATAAAAACCCACCTCCCTCTCAGGCACGGCACCCGTAAGCCCGATAAGCGCAGCGCCATCGGGCAATACAAACCCCACATCTCTCACAGGCACGGCACCCGTAGGCCCGATAAGCGCAGCGCCATCGGGTAATACAAACGACTTCATCCCCTTTCAGCCATCGCGCCATCGGGCGGTGCATTTGTGAACGTTTTGCTCTTTTTTGGTGCGCACGTTGCACAAAAACTGTGCATTACCCGTATTTCATTCTCGGAAGCGCTGCTTTTCCCGCCACTCCCGGCAAAAAATAAACATCTTTAAATCAATGTATTAACAAATATTTCAAAAATATAACTGAACCAATGATCTATTGGTTCGCAAATTGCTTAATAAACCGTGAGCGGCAGCAGGCATAAAAACCATAACTTGCTGTTATGAAATAAAAAGATAACGCGAAACGCGGATGAACCAATATGGAAAAACCCTCACGCTATCTGGCGAACTCCAGCACAGCGCTCGAACAGCTTCGTGGCCTTATCCACCAGTATGAGTCAACACCAGGGACTCCTCTGCCGACAGAGCGCGAGCTAGCTGAAATGTTTGGCGTCGGGCGGCGCGAGATCCGCCGCGCCCTCGACGTGCTGGAGGAGGAGGGGCGCATCTGGCGCAAGCAGGGCAAAGGGACCTTTACCGGCCCGACTGCGCCTGCCTCGCCCGTTGCGCTGCAGGGCCTGGTTCAGCAAACCAACATGCTGGAAGTGATGGAGTCGCGCTTACAGATTGAACCCGGCCTGGCGCGGCTGGCGGCGCTGCGGGCAAGCCCGGAGCAGCTGGCGCTGATGCAGCGCATGCTTGAGCGTATCGATAACGTCAGCGCCGAAGATCCGGATCTCAATGAGTTGTGGGATAGCGCCTTTCACCGGGCGATTGCCGAAGCGGCGGGCAACCGCCTGCTGCTTGGCCTGTTCGACACCCTCGACGCCGTGCGCCGCGAACCCGCCTGGCACCATCTGCGCGAGCTGGCACGTACTCCGGCGAAGGTGGACCGCTACAACGATCATCATCACCGCATTATGCAGGCGATCCGCGATCGCAAGCCAGCCGCGGCCGCCATGGCAATGCGCGAACACCTGCTCGATCTGCAATACGCCCTGATCCAGGCCATCCACATTGAGGACGATATGCCATGACGACGATCCCGTTTCACGATCCCGCGCCGGTGCTGCGGATAACCAACCTGAAGGTGCAGTTTGCCGGATCGCCGGTCAGCGTATTAGATGGCATCTCTCTGAGCGTAAAACGCGGTGAGACGCTGGCGCTGGTGGGCGAATCGGGCTGCGGGAAGAGCATTACTTCGCTGGCGTTAATGGGGCTGCTGCCCACCAGCGCGCAGATTGTCAGCGGCGAGATGCACTTTCGCGACCAGGATCTGCGCCAGCTCGCCCCGCGTGACTATGCCGACCTGCGCGGCAACGCGCTGGCGATGATTTTTCAGGAGCCGATGACCTCCCTCAACCCCGCGTTCACGTTAGGCGATCAGCTCAGTGAAGCGGTGATGCGCCACCAGAACGTCTCGCGCAGCGAGGCGATGGCCGCAGCGCTACAAATTCTCGAAAAAGTGCAGATCCCCGCCCCGGAGATGCGCCTTAAAGCCTATCCGCACCAGCTCTCCGGCGGTATGCGCCAGCGCGTGATGATCGCCATGGCGCTGATTAATAATCCCCGGCTGCTGATTGCCGACGAACCGACCACCGCGCTCGATGTCACCATCCAGGCGCAGATCCTCGCCCTGCTCAACACCCTGAAGGCCGATACCGGCACGGCGGTATTGATGATCACCCACGACCTCGGCGTGGTAGCAGAAGTGGCGCAGCAGGTGGCGGTGATGTATGCCGGACAGGTGGTGGAGCAGGGGAGCGTCGAGGCAATTTTTGCCGATCCGCAGCACCCCTACACCATCGGCCTGATGGGCTCGATTCCGTCCCTCGGCGCACGCAAAGGCCCGCTCTCCACCATTCCCGGCGCGGTGCCGCTACCGGAAGCGATGCCGAAAGGGTGCCGCTTCGCCACCCGTTGCCCCTTTGCGCAGACGCGATGCCATCAGGAAAAACCGACCTTACAGCCGCAGGGGCCAGGTCACCTGGTGGCCTGTTTCCGCGCGCCCCTTGAACAGCATATCGCGCTGGGAGAAACCGCATGAGCACCCCGATCCTTGAAGCCCACGATCTCAGTAAACGCTTTGCCGGGCCGTCGCGCCTCTTTGCACCAAAACGGTATGTCACCGCCGTCGATCGCGTCTCGCTGGCGGTTTACCCCGGCGAAACGCTGGCGATTGTTGGCGAGTCCGGCTCCGGTAAGTCGACCCTCGGCCGCCTGTTGCTACGTCTGCTCGCCGCTTCCGAAGGCGAGGTGTATTACCAGGGCGAGGCGATCACCCATGCCAGCGGCGCGCGCGTAAACCAGCTGCGCCGCGAGCTGCAAATTATCTTTCAGGACCCCTTTGCCTCCCTTAACCCGCGCATGACCGTTGAGCAGATCGTCGGCGAGCCGCTGTGGCTGCACCAGAAGATGGGCAAAAGCGATCGCCAGCTACGCGTGGCGGAACTGCTCTCCACCGTCGGGCTGCCCGCCGCCTGGGCGCGTCGCTACCCCCATGAGTTTTCCGGCGGCCAGCGCCAGCGTATCGGCATCGCCCGTGCGCTGGCCTCGGGGCCGAAACTGCTGCTCGGCGATGAGCCGGTATCAGCGCTCGATGTTTCGGTGCAGGCGCAGGTGGTCAACCTGCTGGAGAACCTAAAGCAGCAGTTTGGCCTGACGATGATTATCGTCGCCCACGGTCTGGCGGTGATCCGCCATATGAGCGACCGGGTGGCGGTGATGTATCTCGGGCAGATTGTCGAGATGGCGACGGTTGAAGAGATCTTCGACGCCCCGTTACATCCTTACACCCAGGCGCTGATCGCCTCCGCGCCGCAGACACAGCCGGGCCTTGAGCGGCAAACGCCGCTGTTGCAGGGCGATCTGCCCAACCCGGCCAACCCGCCGCAGGGCTGCCGTTTTCACACCCGCTGCCCCTATGTCAGCGATGAGTGCCGCCAGCTTGAACCCATTAACCAGCTGCTCGACGGCGGTCGCCAGGTGGCCTGCCATCGCTGGCAGGAGATTAACCGCGATCGCAGCGTTATCCAGATTGCTCCGCCTTCCGCCGCCTTCCTGCGCCGCCGTGCGCTGTTTGAACAGGCAGCCTCTCACTCGTCACGTTAAAGGAAACAATAATGATTGTGCGAAATTCTCTGTTGACCGTTCTGGGAAGCGTTATGTTGCTGGGCGCGGCGCTGCCGACCCACGCTGAAAGTGTGCTGAAAGTGGGCCTCGGCGCCGATCCCGATATGCTCGATCCGCATCTGGCGCGCACCTACTACGGGCGTTTTGTCTTTGCCTCGCTCTGCGATCGGCTGGTGGATGTCGACGCCAACCTGAAGGTGGTGCCCGGCCTCGCCACGGCGTGGACATGGAGCGAGGATGGCAAAACCCTGACCATGACCCTGCGCGAAGGCGTCACCTTCCACGACGGCGAGAAGTTTGACGCCACGGCGGCAAAATATAGCCTCGATCGCGCCCTGACGCTGCCAGGCTCGCTGCGTAAAAGCGAACTCTCGTCGGTGGAGTCCGTTGAAGTGACCGGGCCGATGCAGATCGCTCTGCACCTGAAAACGCCGGACTCGGCGCTGCTGATGCAGCTCACCGACCGTGCCGGCGCGATGCTGGCACCGGAGGCGGCGAAGAAAGCCAATTTCGCCGCGCACCCGGTCTGCTCTGGCCCTTATAAATTCGACAGCCGCGTCGCGCAGGATCGCATTGTGTTGACCCGCTTCGATAACTACTGGAACAAAGGCGCATACCACTTCGACAAAGTGGTCTATCTGCCGATCCCGGATGCCTCCGTGCGGCTGGCAAACCTGCGCGCGGGCGATCTCGATCTGACGGAAGGCGTTGCTGCCAGCGATGTGAAAACCGTGCAGAGCGATAGCAAGCTGCAACTGGCGAAGGTGACCGGCCTCGGTTACCAGGGCATCACGTTTAATATCAATAACGGCAAAGTACCGGCCAACGATCCGTTTAAAGATGCACGCGTGCGCGAAGCCTTCTCGCTGGCTATCGACCGCGAGGCGCTCAACCAGGTGGTATTCGAGGGGCTTTATACTCCGGCAAACCAGGCCTTCTCGCCGGTCAGCCCCTATCACGTCAAGCTGCCGGTTGCGCCGCGCGATGTGGAGAAAGCAAAAGCGCTGTTGCAGGCCGCCGGGGTGAAAACGCCGCTGACCGTCTCGCTGCTGGTGCCGAATAACCCAACCTCGCAGCAGGTGGGCCAGGTGCTGCAAGCGATGACCGCCGAAGCGGGCTTCAACATCAACCTGCAGATGACCGAATTTGCCACCCTGCTCGACAGACAGCAGAGCGGTGATTATCAGCTGAGCTTCTCCGGTTGGTCCGGCCGCCCGGATCCTGATGGCAGCATCTTTGGCTTTGTCCACAGCAAAGGCGCGCTCAACGATGGCCGCTACAGCAACGCTCAGGTCGATACATGGCTGACCGAGGCGCGAACGCAGAACGATCCCGCCACCCGCCAGGCGCTGTACGAAAAAGTGGTGAAACAGCTGCAAACGGATATGCCGATTGCCTACCTCTACTTTGAGCCGCGCCTGTTCGGGCTGAACAAAAAAGTGCAGGGCTTTACTCCTTACCCGGACGGCATTGTGCGTCTGGCGGGTCTGAGCTTCGCCAAATAACCCGTCAGCCGTAAGGAGAGACCATGCTGGAACTGATTTGCAAACGCCTGATGCTCGCGGTGCCGACCCTGCTGCTGGTGAGCATGATGGTGTTCGGGTTGCAGAAGCTGCTGCCCGGCGATCCGATCACCGCCATGCTCGGCGAAGAGCGCGATCCGGCGGTGATCGCTCAGCTGCGCGCGGAGCTGAACCTGGATGCACCGATTCCGGTGCAGTATTTCCACTGGTTGACCCGCGCGTTGCAGGGGGATCTGGGCGTCTCCTTACGGACGCAGGAGCCGGTGACCCATCTGATTGCCGCCAAGCTGCCGGTGACGTTGGAGATGTCGCTACTGGCGATGATCATCGCGCTGCTGGTTGGCATCAGCATGGGCATCCTTGCGGCGGTGAATAAGAACAGCTGGATCGATCACGGCACCAACTTTGTCGCCATCTCGGGAATTTCGGTGCCGCACTTCTGGCTGGGGATTTTGTTAATCCTCATCTTCTCGGTCAATTTGCAGTGGCTGCCCGCTTCCGGCTTTGTACCCTTTGCGGAAGATCCGCTGCAAAACCTGCGCACGCTGCTGCTGCCGTCGCTGGTGCTCGGCACCGGCCTTGCGGCGACGCTGATGCGCCACACCCGCGCGTCGATGATTGCGGTGCTGAAAGCCGATTACATCCGTACCGCCCGCGCCAAAGGGTTGCTGCCGAAAGCGGTGATCATGAAGCACGCCTTTCGTAACGCGCTGGTGCCGGTGATCACCCTGACAACGCTGCTGTTCGGCGAGTTACTTGGCGGTGCGGTGCTCACCGAGCAGGTGTTTACCATCCCCGGCTTCGGCAAAATGATTGTCGATTCCGTCTTCAACCGCGACTACGCGGTGGTGCAGGGCGTGGTGCTGGTGGTGGCGATCGGTTTTCTCGCCCTCAACCTGCTGGCCGACGTGCTGTATGTGCTGATTAACCCGAAAATGCGGAGCGAATAATGGCGGAACTCACCTCTGTCGGTGCGGCGGCTACGCTGCCGCGCAATGAAAACCGGGTGCTGAAGAAATTTCTCGCCAATAAAAGCGCGGTGCTTGGCGCGGTGATTGTTGGCATCTTTGTGCTTATCGCGCTGCTGGCACCGTGGATCGCACCGTTTGATCCGGTCAAAGCTGACTTTATGGCGGTGCGTAAAGCCCCCTCGGTGCTCTACTGGTTCGGCACCGATGAGCTGGGGCGCGACATTCTCTCGCGCATGGTGTGGGGGGCGCGCACCTCGCTGCTGGCGGGCTGCATCTCGGTGGTGATCGCCGTGGTGATTGGCGTGCCGCTCGGCCTGCTGGCCGGGTATTTTCAGGGGATGTGGGATGGGGTGATTTCGCGCGTTATTGAAGCGCTGCTCGCCTGCCCGTTTCTGATTATGGCGATTGCTCTCGGCGCGTTTCTCGGCCCAAGCCTGACCAACGCGATGATCGCCATCGGCCTTTCGGCGATGCCGATCTTTGCCCGCCTGACGCGCGGCCAGGTGATCGCCATTCGCAATGAAGAGTATATCGACGGCGCGCGGGCCATCGGCCTGCCGGACCGCTGGATCATCGTGCGCTATGTGCTGCCCAACGTGATGTCGCCGATTCTGGTGCAGGCCACGCTCGCTATCGCCTCGGCGATCATTACCGAAGCGAGCCTCTCGTTTCTCGGCCTCGGGCAGCAGCCACCTTACCCCTCCTGGGGGGCAATGCTTAACACGGCGAAAGGGTTCCTTGAGCAGGCGCCGTGGATGTCGATTTTTCCTGGTGTGGCGATCTTCCTCACCGTGCAGGGATTCAATTTACTCGGTGACGGGCTGCGCGATGCGCTCGATCCGCGCCACGACTAAGGAGTTTGCATGACTAAAGCGATTGATTTTAGCGTCGGTTACGCCTCACGCCGCGCGCCGATGATTGGCCAAAACGCGGTGGCAACCTCGCAGCCGCTGGCGGCGCAGGCCGGAATGCGTATGTTGCAGCAGGGCGGTAACGCGGTGGATGCAGCGATTGCCGCGGCAATGGCGCTAACGGTGGTCGAGCCGACCGGTTGCGGCATCGGCAGTGATGCCTTTGCCATTGTCTGGGATGGCAAAGAGCTGCATGGGCTGAACGCCTCTGGCCGCTCGCCCGCCAGCTGGCATGCGGATCTCTTTGCCGGTCTCGATGCGGTACCAGAGATTGGCTGGGATGCAGTGACGGTGCCGGGCGCGGTCTCTGGCTGGGTGGCGCTGGCAGAGCGCTTCGGCACGCTGCCGCTCACTACGCTGGCGCAACCGGCGATTGAGTATGCCCGCAACGGTTTTCCCGTCTCGCCGCTGATTGGCCATCTCTGGCAGCGCGGCTATGACAAGCTGAAAGATCAGCCGGGCTTCAGCGAATGTTTTGCGCCTGAAGGGCGTGCGCCGAAAATCGGCGAGATTTTCCGTAACCCGGCGCAGGCCCGCACGCTGGAGCTGATCGCCGAGACCAACGGTGAAGCCTTCTATCGCGGCGAGCTGGCGCAGAAGATCGCCGCCTTTGCACAGCAGCACGGCGCGCACCTGAGCAAAGCGGATCTGGCGAATCATGAAGCCAACTGGGTCTCGCTGCTGTCGCGCGACTTTGCCGGTGGCTCGGTGCAGGAGCTGCCGCCGAACGGGCAGGGGATTGCGACGCTGATTGCCCTCGGCATTCTCGAGCAGTGCGATATTGGCCGCTACGACCCTGATTCGGTGCAGTCGCTGCATCTGTCGATTGAGGCGATGAAGCTGGCGCTGGCGGATCTCGATCGCTATATCGCCGATGAAGATCACCTCGAGTTTGCCGCTGACCTGCTGCTCAGCGACAGCTACCTGAAAACCCGCGCGGCGCTGATCGATCCTGATAAAGCCTCCGACTTTGTCTACGGTTCGCCGACGCAGAGCGGCACGGTCTATCTCTCAACGGCGGACGCAAACGGCATGATGGTGTCGTTTATTCAGTCCAACTTTATGGGCTTTGGCTCGGGCGTGGTGGTGCCGGAGACCGGAATCAGCCTGCAAAACCGCGGCTGCGGCTTTGTGCTCGATCCGAAACACCCGAATGCGCTGGCGGGCAGCAAGCGTCCGTTCCACACCATTATTCCCGGCTTTGCGATGGGGGCAGACGGCAAGCCGTTGATGTCCTTTGGCGTGATGGGCGGGCCGATGCAGGCGCAGGGGCATATGCAGATGGCGCTGCGCATTATGCAGCACGGGCAGAACCCGCAGGCGGCGATTGACGCCCCGCGCTGGCGCGTGGTGCGCGGGCGGGAGGTGATTGTCGAGTCGACCCTCTCGCACAATGTGATCGCTGCCCTGCGCGATCGCGGGCATCAGATTACCGTTGAGGACCCGCAGGCGGGGTACAACTTTGGCGGCGCGCAGGTGATTTACCGCATGCCGGAGGGGCAGTATGTTGCCGCCACCGAGAGCCGCAAGGATGGGCAGGCATTGGTGAGTTAAGGGCGCTTCGTTCCCGTAGGCCGGATAAGCGTACGCGCCATCCGGCATTTTATCAGCGGTAACATTGCCGGATGGCGGCTGCGCCTTATCCGGCCTACGCGGTTCCAGCAGCGACTGTTTTTCATTGGGCGTCCATCTTACAGCGGTGGTGTTGACCCCCGCTGAAATCGGCGAACCGAAGCGTGAATGACAAGGTCTGGACGCCATGGATGGCGGACAGAGGCGAACCGAGACAGGATGTCGAGTCGAGCCGGCCGCAGTCAGGCACGCGTGAGGTGAGCGTAGTGCGCAGCACCGATTTCCTCGCGGGGCCGCGGGGATTGACAAGGGGGGAGCGGTCCCCCCTTGTCCCGTTCACCGCATAAGAGGTCAATGAAACCCCACCACGTATGGTGAACGGAACCCTTCCACCAATGCCACATGTCAGGCTCATTGCCGGATGGCGCGTAAACGCTTATCCGGCCTACGAATTATTCCAGAGTAAAGGGATCGGCGTCCTGCCAGGCGGGGAACTGGGTGCGGTACTCTTTCAGCGCGGTGAGTGACATCTCGGCGTCGATGCGCGTTGCCAGGTGCGCGTCGGCGCTGGCGACGATCTCCCCTTGCGGGCTAATCACCCGGCTGTCGCCGCGGTAGTGGTGACCATTCCCGTCGCTGCCGACGCGGTTACAGCCTGCCACCCAGGCCTGGTTCTCAATCGCGCGGGCCAGCAGCAGCGACTGCCAGTGCAGGGAGCGCGGCGCAGGCCAGTTGGCAACATAGAGCAGCAGATCGTACTCATCGCGGTTGCGCGACCAGACCGGAAAGCGCAGGTCGTAGCAGACCAGCGGCATAATGCGCCAGCCGCGCCACTCGAATATCACGCGCGTCTCGCCCGGCTGATAGTGGTGGTGCTCATCCGCCATGCGGAAAAGATGGCGCTTATCGTAAAAATGCACCTCGCCCTGCGGCTCGACCAGCAAGAAGCGGTTAACCGCGCCGCGATCCGTTTGCAGCGCCGCGCTGCCTGCGATCAGCGCGTTAGTCTGCCGCGCTTTATCACGCATCCAGCTCACCACCTCCTCCTGCGATAATGACCGCGTGGCGGCTTCCATCGCAAAGCCGGTGGTGAACATCTCCGGCAGGACAATCACATCGCGCCCGCTAATCCCTTCCAGTTGCACATCAAAATGGCGCAGGTTCGCCGGGCCATCCATCCACGCCAGCGGTTGTTGTAACAGCGTAATTTTTAAACCAGGCACAATCGTGACTCCCCTTCAGACAGCATCGGCACACTGTAGCACGCCAAAAAACGAAAAAAACCCGCAGGGTTGCGGGTTTTGTCGAAGGAGGAGGGGAGCCGTCAGGCGCTTAGGCGGCTTCGGGCTTGCGCAGCTTTTCCGGCGTGTGGATCACCGGTTGTGTCGCCAGCGCATCCGGTTCAAAGTCGTCAACGTTGATGGTACGCAGACGGCTCGCTTCCGCTTTAATCAGCAGCGCCGCTTCATCCTGGTTAATCAGCCCGCTCGCCAGCGCCTGGTTAGCCAGATCGTCCAGACGGGTAAACGGCAGGTTTTTACCCAGCGATTTACAGATGCGCTGATGGATCGGGTCGGCGGCCATGACATCAACCAGCGCCTCTTCCAGCAGCCCAACCGGGTTGTGCTCGCTCGGGGTCAGGTATTGACCGCGACCAATGCGCGAACGGGTAGCGTTTGGTGTTTGCAGGATCTTCGCCACTTTATGATCGAGCCTGTCGGACGGCGCACGGTAGTGGCGACCGGTCGGGAAGATGATAAAGCTCAGCATGCCCGCCACAAGACGGTTCGGGAAGTTCTCCAGCAGGTCGACCATCGCTTGCTCAGCCTGGTAGAGCGCATCCTGCACGCCCCAGTGCACCAGCGGCAGATCCGCTTCCTGGCGACCTTCGTCGTCGTAGCGCTTCAGCACCGCTGAGGCGAGGAACAGCTGGCTTAACACATCACCCAGACGGGCGGAGATGCGTTCGCGGCGTTTCAGGCTACCGCCGAGCACCGCCATTGAGATATCCGACAGCAGCGCCAGGTTGGCACTCAGGCGGTTCAGGTGCTGGTAGTAACGCTTAGTGGCATCTCCGGTCGGCGAGGCGCTGGTTAAACCGCGCGTCAGGCCGAGCCACAGGCTGCGCATCTCATTACTGCCGACATGGCCGATATGTTTAAACAGCAGCTTATCGAACGCATCAACGTCGTTGTTCTGCGCGGCGGCCATCTCTTCCAGCACATAGGGATGGCAGCGAATCGCCCCCTGACCGAAGATCATCATCGTACGGGTGAGGATGTTCGCGCCCTCAACGGTAATGGCGATCGGCGCGCCCTGGTAAGCACGGGCGAGGAAGTTACCTTCGCCGAGCATAATGCCTTTACCGCCGGCAATATCCATCGCATCAATGATTGCCTGCTGACCACGGTGCGTACAGTGATATTTCACAATCGCTGACAGCACCGCCGGTTTTTCGCCGAGCATAATGCCGTAGGTGATCAGCGACGCCGCAGCGTCCATCACATAGGCGTTACCGGCAATACGCGCCAACGGCTCTTCGATACCTTCCATCTTGCCAATCGCCACTTTGAACTGACGGCGAATGTGGGCGTAAGCACCAATACCCAGCGCGACCGATTTCACGCCGCCCGTTGAGTTGGAGGGCAGGGTGATGCCGCGACCGACGGAGAGACACTCCACCAGCATACGCCAGCCCTGACCGGCCATTTTCGGGCCGCCGATGATGTAATCAATCGGTACGAAGATATCTTTCCCGCGCGTCGGGCCGTTCTGGAACGGAACGTTCAGCGGGAAGTGACGACGACCAATCTCCACGCCTGGCGTCGAGGTCGGGATCAGCGCACAGGTAATGCCCAGCTCTTCCGCGCCGCCCAGCAGTTTGTCCGGGTCGGAGAGTTTAAACGCCAGGCCAAGTACGGTAGCAATCGGGGCCAGCGTAATGTAACGCTTGTTCCAGGTGAGACGCATGCCGAGCACCTGCTCGCCCTGCCACTCGCCCATGCAGACCACGCCGGTATCCGGAATAGCGCCCGCATCGGAACCCGCTTCCGGGCTGGTCAGCGCAAAGCAGGGGATCTCCTGCCCACACGCCAGGCGCGGCAGGTAGTGATCTTTCTGCGCCTGCGTGCCGTAGTGTTGCAGCAGCTCGCCCGGGCCTAAGGAGTTAGGCACGCCGACGGTGATCGACAGGATGCCGGAGACGCCGGAGAGTTTTTGCAGCACGCGGGATTGCGCATAAGCAGAGAACTCCAGTCCGCCGTACTCTTTTTTGATGATCATCGCGAAGAAGCGGTGCTCTTTAAGATAGGCCCACAGCTCCGGCGGCAGATCGGCCATCTCATGGGTGATCTGGAAGTCGTTTGCCATGCGGCACGCCTCTTCAACCGGGCCGTCGAGGAAGGCCTGCTCTTCAGCGGTCAGGCGCGGCTGCGGGTAGTTGTGCAGCTTTTTCCAGTCCGGGTTACCGCGAAACAGATCGCCTTCCCACCAGGTGGTGCCTGCGTCGATGGCCTCTTTCTCCGTGCGCGACATCGGCGGCATCACTTTGCGGAAACCGCGGAACACCGGCGCGGAGATAAAAGATTTACGCATCGGCGTGAAGTTGAGCGGCAGGAGGATAAGCGCCACCGGCACCAGCATCCAGAGAGACCAGATGCCCGCCAGCCCAAGGGCTGCGGTCCATGCCAGCAGGATCACGCTGCTGAGCAGCAGATTGACGCGGTGATAGAAGAGCACACCGAGCAGAACGAGCGTTGCGACAATACTCAAAATCATCATAACGAAAAGCTCCCTTCTTGTAGGAGGTCTGACCACTTGTGATGTATTGTTTGTAGTGGATGTCATTTCTTTTAGCAATGTGTTTACAAAATAATTACAACCTGGTTCACATTGTTGAGGCCATTTAGCGCACGGAAAATGAAAACGGCGGTGGGAGGGGTGGCTTTAGCTTCTCGGCTGAAGGGCTATCCGGTACACTGCGCAATGTTATTTACATTTATGCTGAAGGATATCCTCATGTACCAGGATCTTATTCGTAACGAACTGAACGAAGCGGCGGAAACGCTGGCGAACTTCTTGAAAGATGAAGCCAATATTCACGCTATTCAGCGCGCGGCGGTGCTGCTGGCCGACAGCTTTAAAGCCGGTGGCAAAGTGCTGTCCTGCGGTAACGGCGGCTCGCACTGCGATGCGATGCACTTTGCGGAGGAGTTAACCGGGCGCTACCGTGAGAACCGTCCTGGCTACCCGGCGATCGCCATTTCTGATGTCAGCCATATCTCCTGCGTCAGCAACGACTTCGGTTACGACTATGTATTCTCCCGCTATGTGGAAGCCGTTGGCCGCGAAGGCGACGTGCTGCTGGGGATCTCAACCTCCGGTAATTCTGGCAACGTGATCAAAGCGATTGCTGCGGCGCGTGAGAAGGGGATGAAAGTGATCACCCTGACTGGTAAAGATGGCGGCAAAATGGCCGGCACTGCGGATATCGAAATTCGCGTACCGCACTTTGGCTACGCCGATCGCATTCAGGAGATCCATATCAAAGTGATCCATATCCTGATTCAGCTGATCGAAAAAGAGATGGTTAAGGCGTAAAGCAGGCTTTTTCTTTGCCCTGTTCAGCCTGGGCAGCGCTCAACGTTCCTGCGTGACTTCGCAGTTAATCGCGGCGCTGCCCGTGCTTGACGGGCTGCAACAATAACGCCTTCTCAGAGTGAGGCGGTTGTGGAGGTGACTATGTGCGAACTGCTCGGGATGAGCGCTAACGTGCCGACCGATATCTGCTTTAGTTTTACCGGTCTCGTCCAGCGCGGCGGGGGAACCGGGCCGCATAAAGATGGCTGGGGTATCACCTTCTATGAAGGCAAAGGCTGTCGCACCTTCAAAGATCCGCAACCAAGCTACAACTCGCCCGTCGCCAAACTGGTGCAGGAGTACCCGATCAAATCCTGCTCGGTGATTGCCCATATTCGCCAGGCGAACCGCGGCGAAGTGGCACTGGAAAATACCCATCCCTTTACCCGTGAACTCTGGGGCCGCAACTGGACCTACGCCCACAACGGCCAACTGACAGGCTATAAATCGTTGCAGACCGGCAACTTCCGCCCGGTGGGTGAAACGGACAGTGAAAAAGCCTTTTGCTGGATGCTGCACAAGCTGACGCAGCGCTACCCGCGCACGCCGGGCAACATGGAAGCGGTGTTTAAGTATATTGCGACGCTGGCGCTGGAGCTGCGTGAGAAGGGCGTGTTCAATATGCTGCTGTCGGACGGGCGCTATGTGATGGCGTTCTGCTCCACCAACCTCTTCTCCATTACCCGGCGCGCGCCGTTTGGCGTGGCGAAGCTGCTGGATCAGGATGTGGAGATCGATTTTCAGCGCGAGACCACACCCAATGATGTGGTCACGGTGATTGCAACGCAGCCGTTAACGGCGAACGAAACCTGGCACAAGATTATGCCAGGCGAGTGGGCCTTATTTTGCCTCGGTGAGCGTATAGTTTGACGCCAGCTGCGGCTGCACGGAGGTGGTCAGCGGCTTGCTGACCACGTAGCGTCCATCCACCACGGCGACAATCGGCGGCTGGTGGGTGGCGGCGAAGTAGTCATACCCCGGCTTCAACTGCTTCCAGAAATCCGCATAAGTCGAATATTTGTGACGCTGCATATTTGCATCGGTCATGCGGAACGGATAGATATTCACCTGCACGCTCGGCTGGCCGAAAATCAGCGCCGCGGTGACAAACTGGAAGATCTCATCAATGCCGGTATCCGTCATGGCATAGCAGCCGATGGAGACGCAGGCACCGTGAATCATCAGGTATTTGCCTTCATAACCGTGGGCGCGGTCGAAAGTGTTCGGAAAGCCGATATTGATCGCTTTGTAGAAACGGCTGTCCGGCTTCAGCTGGCTGCGCTGTACCGAATAGAACCCCTCCGGGCTTTTAAAATCGCCCTGACGGCGTTTCGGCCCAAGGCCGCCGGAGTAGTTGCAGATTCTGTAGCTGTCGAGCAGCTGATACTGTTCGCCCATCTTGACGTAGAGATCAAGGGTGCGCTCTTCTTTGAAGATCTGGATATAGACCGGCGACCCCATCAACTGCTGTTTAAACTCTTTGCTTACCGGCTTAGTGGCACTGTTGCTGCCAACCAGGCCAGCAAAGGAGACGCACGGGATCAGAAGCATCGCAATGAACAATGCGATTTTGCGCATACAACGTGTTTCCTTGATAAAACGGATACGACTTTGCCAGAACGGCAAAAGATGCCCAGAATTCGGACAATTCTGTTTTGAGCGCTCACCTTAGCACTCCGACATTTTTTCGCAAGCCCCGAATAGCGGTGATTCCGCGCCCGTCGATCCTGTTGATTCTCTTTTCGCCATCGAGCAAAAAGTGTTCTGTTTTGCCTTTCAACCACCTGCGCGATTTGGCGACGACTATTATGAAAGTAAAAGGCGAGAATTAAACAGCCGATTGCCCTCTTTTCGGCGGTTTCTCGGCTGGCTTCTCATTTCACTGGAGCGTGCTGTATACTTGTCCAGTGTTCTGTGAGGGTGTACGCATGCGCAAAATCATACATGTCGATATGGACTGCTTTTTCGCGGCGGTAGAGATGCGCGACAACCCGGCCCTGCGCGACATTCCGATTGCCATTGGCGGCAGCCGCGTGCAGCGAGGCGTCATCAGCACCGCCAACTACCCGGCACGCAAATATGGCGTGCGCAGCGCGATGCCGACCGGGATGGCGCTAAAACTCTGCCCGCATCTCACGCTGTTACCCGGCCGTTTCGACGCCTATAAAGAAGCCTCCCGCCAGATCCGCGACATCTTCTCGCGCTACACCTCACTGATTGAACCCCTGTCGCTGGATGAAGCCTATCTTGATGTTACCGACAGCCCGCACTGCCACGGCTCTGCAACGCTGATGGCGCAGGAGATCCGCCAGACCATCTTTAAAGAGACGCAGCTTACCGCCTCGGCGGGCATCGCGCCGGTGAAGTTCCTCGCCAAAATCGCCTCCGATCTCAACAAGCCCGACGGGCAATATGTGATTACTCCGGCGGAGGTGCCAGCTTTTCTGCGCACGCTGCCACTGAGCAAAATCCCCGGCGTCGGCAAAGTTTCGGCGGCCAAGCTGGAGACCCTTGGGCTGCGCACCTGTGAAGATGTGCAGAAGAGCGATCTCGCCATGCTGCTTAAGCGGTTTGGCAAGTTTGGCCGCGTATTATGGGAGCGCAGCCAGGGGATTGATGAGCGGGAGATCAGCAGCGAGCGGCTGCGAAAATCGGTCGGCGTCGAGCGCACGCTGGTGGAGGATATTCATCAGTGGGAGGAGTGCGAGGCGATTATCGAGCGGCTCTACCCGGAGCTCGAGCGGCGGCTTTCGGTGGTGAAACCGGATCTGCGCATCGCCCGCCAGGGGGTGAAACTGAAGTTCAACGACTTCCAGCTCACCACTCAGGAGCATGTCTGGCCCTGCCTGAATAAAGAGGATCTGCTCGCCACCGCGCGCCAGGCCTGGGATGAGCGACGCGGCGGGCGCGGCGTCCGTCTTGTTGGTCTACATGTCACACTGCTCGACCCGCAGCTTGAGCGCCAGCTGGTACTCGGGCTGTAACCCTACCAGAATTTGCGCTGGTAATTTCCCGCCCGCTTCTCTATCATCCCCGGCGTTTATTCATTCCCTGTTAACTGCAAAGGAGGTTCACCATGACACACCATGCCCTGATTTCTCTTTGCAGACCTCTCCAGGCTTAATTCTTTAAAACTTGCCCCTGGTTTCGTCTGCCAATTCCTTTTATTTCTCTACATATGGATTGGTATATGGGCAATTCTGTTTGTCATATCTCAGACGCGATCTCTTATATTGCGTCGGAAAACCTGTGGATCGAAGGTTCAGCGATCCAGCAATTACACACCACTGCGGCACTGCCAGGAATGACGCGCGTCGTCGGCATGCCGGATCTTCACCCCGGCCGCGGCTACCCGATTGGCGCAGCCTTTTTCTCCATCGGCCGTTTCTACCCGGCGCTGGTCGGGAACGATATCGGCTGCGGCATGGCGCTGTGGCAGACCGACCTGGTACGGCGCAAATATAACGCCGATAAGGTCGAAAAACGGCTCAGTGCGCTGGGCGATACGGCATCTGCCGACTGGCTGGATGACGCCGTGCCGGATGCGTGGCAAAACCACCCCTGGCGCGCCGCGCTGGGATCGATCGGCGGCGGGAACCACTTTGCCGAGCTGCAACAGGTCGATAGCGTGACCGATGCGGCGCTGTTTGCGCAAAGCGGCCTCGATGAGCAGCGCCTGCTGTTACTGGCCCACAGCGGTTCGCGCGGGCTGGGACAGCAGATTTTGCGCCGCCACGTCGACGCCTTCTCGCACGCCGGGCTGGAGGAGGGGAGCGACGCGGCTCGCCACTATCTTACCGAGCACGATGACGCGCTCAATTTTGCCCGCATCAACCGGGCGCTGATTGCGCGGCGTATCCTCGATCATCTCAACGCCGATGGCGAAGCGCTGCTCGATGTGGCGCATAACTTTGTTGAAGCCTGCACCGTGGGCGGTGAAGCCGGTTGGCTGCATCGCAAAGGGGCGACGCCGGACGGGCAGGGCCTGGTGGTGATCCCCGGTTCACGTGGCGATCACAGCTGGCTGGTGATGCCGAAAGTGCGCGAGGTGAGCCTCTATTCGCTGGCGCACGGCGCGGGACGCAAATGGATGCGCACCGAGTGCAAAGGTCGACTGTCCGGGAAATTCACTCCGGCACAGCTGGCGCGTACGTCGCTCGGTAGTCGGGTGATTTGCCGCGATCGTCAACTGATCTATGAAGAAGCGCCGCAGGCGTATAAGTCGGTTGAGAGCGTGCTCGAGTGCCTGGTCGACGCCGATCTGGTGACGCCGGTTGCACGCCTGCGCCCGGTGTTAACCCTGAAAGTGAGCGGAGGGGCGGGTGAATGAGACTGTTGCAACTCTCCTCCGCGCAGGGGCCTGATGAGTGCTGCCTGGCGGTGGGTAAAGCGTTAGCGCGGCTGATGGAAGAGGCCGGGGCGCAAAAGGTGTCGCTGGCGGTAATCGAAACGGAAGCGGCGCGCCAGCCAGGCGCTTACCGCTCGGTGCTGGTCTCACTCGATGGCGAAAACGCGCAGGCGCTGAGTGCGCGCTGGTGCGGCACGGTGCAGTGGATCTGCTCAAGCCCCTATCGCGCCAATCATGCACGGAAGAACTGGTTTATCGGCGTGGCGGAGTTTATTCCGCAGACGGCGCTGCAGGATAGTGCGATTCGCTTTGAGACGCTGCGCTCATCCGGGCCGGCCGGCCAGCATGTGAATAAAACCGATTCCGCCGTGCGTGCTACGCACATTGCCACCGGCATCAGCGTAAAAGTGCAGTCGGAGCGCAGCCAGCATGCGAATAAGCGGCTGGCGATGCTACTGATTTCACACCGTCTGGAGCAGGCGCAGGATGACCAGCGCGCGGCGCTTAAGTCGGAACGCAGGCTGTTTCATCATCAGATAGCGCGCGGCAACCCGGTGCGCACCTTTAAGGGGCCGGGGTTTAAAGCACAGTAAAGGAAGGAAAATGTCCGCGCCGGGCGGCGCGGACAGCAGGCTTATTTAGCCGGGATAGATTTCAGCAGCTCGGTCAGCAGGGTCCAGTATTGGCCGACGCTTTCGATATGCACTTGCTCATCCGGCGAGTGCGGGCCGGTAATGGTCGGCCCAATCGACACCATATCCATCTCCGGATAGGGTTTTTTGAACAGACCACACTCCAGACCCGCGTGGATGATCTGAATGTTCGGCATCTTGTTGAACAGACGCTGATAGGTTTCACGCACCAGCGCCATCACCGGCGACTGGGCATCCGGTTGCCAGCCCGGATAGCCGCCTTTCGGTGCGGTCTTCGCACCGGCCAGCGCGCCAAGGGATTCCAGCATGCTTACCACGTAATCTTTGCCGCTATCGATCAGCGAGCGGATCAGGCAAATGATCTCAGCGCTGTCGTCCTGTAATGTCACCACGCCGACGTTCAGCGAAGTTTCCACCACGCCTTTGGCGACGTCAGAGTTGCGGATCACGCCGTTCGGCGTGGCGTTCAGCAGGCGGACAAACGCATCGCGCGACTGCGCGGTCAGCGCCGATTTGTCGCTGCTTACGCTGTCGACCAGCACCACCAGATTCTTCTCTTTCGCTTCCAGCTCGTTTTTCAGGATCGCCTGGTATTCAGTCGCCAGGGTTTTCAGCTGTTCGGCTTTATCCGCTGGCAGGGCGATCACCGCAAATGCTTCGCGCGGAATGGCGTTACGCAGCGTACCGCCTGTGAAGTCGAGCAGACGCAGATCCAGATCGGCAGCATGGGCCGCCAGGAAGCGCGCGAGCAGTTTGTTGGCGTTGCCCAGACCTAAATGGATATCCGCGCCGGAGTGGCCGCCTTTCAGCCCTTTCAGCGTCAGTTTGACGGTCTCAAAACCGGCAGGCACCGCTTCGCGGGTCAGGGGCAGGGTGGTGATAAAATCGATACCGCCTGCGCAGCCCATATAGATCTCACCCTCTTCTTCAGAGTCGGTGTTGATCAGGATATCTGCCTGCAACCAGTTCGCCTGTAAGCCGAATGCGCCATCCATGCCCGCTTCTTCCGTCATGGTCAGCAACACTTCCAGCGGGCCATGTTGCACGGTGGAGTCTGCCAGCACTGCCAGCGCAGAGGCCATACCGATGCCGTTATCCGCGCCGAGCGTGGTGCCGCGCGCTTTTACCCACTCGCCGTCAACATAGGGGCGAATCGGGTCTTTGGTGAAGTCGTGTTCTGTGTCGTTGTTCTTCTGCGGCACCATATCGAGGTGCGCCTGCAGCACGACCGGCTTGCGGTTTTCCATCCCGGGGGTGGCCGGTTTGCGGATCAGGATATTGCCCACTTGATCACGCTCTGCGTGCAGACCTTGCTCTTTCGCCCAGCCCATAATGTGTTCGGCAAGCTGTTCTTCATGGTAAGAGGGGTGCGGAATAGAGCAGATTTTGGCAAAAATATCCCACAGCGGCTGCGGAGATAGTTGAGACAGTTCAGACACGATGAGTCTCCTTAAAAGCGCCTGCGGACAGGTTGCGTGCAGGTCGCGGGTTAGATAAACGAATCGCAAGACCCTCTTGCGAGATGCGGTTGAGAATACCACTTTATCGCGACAGCGCGAGCACGGGATTGGGGAAAAAGCGGCGGCGATGCCGGGTAAGACTGGTTTTTAGCGCCTCAGATCTCTATAATCTCGCGCAACCTATTTCCCCCTCGAACACTTTTTAAGCCGTAAAACACAGGCTGGGACACTTCACATGAGCGAAAAATACGTCGTCACCTGGGACATGTTGCAGATTCACGCCCGCAAACTTGCTGCCCGTTTAATGCCTTCAGAACAGTGGAAAGGCATTATCGCCGTAAGCCGTGGCGGTCTGGTTCCAGGCGCGCTGCTGGCGCGTGAACTGGGTATTCGTCATGTCGATACCGTTTGTATCTCCAGCTATGACCACGACAACCAGCGCGAACTGAAAGTGCTGAAGCGCGCGGAAGGCGACGGCGAAGGCTTTATCGTGATTGACGATCTGGTGGATACCGGCGGCACCGCCGTGGCGATCCGCGAAATGTATCCGAAAGCACATTTTGTCACTATCTTCGCCAAGCCGGCCGGTCGCCCGCTGGTGAATGATTATGTGATTGATATCCCGCAGGATACCTGGATTGAGCAGCCGTGGGATATGGGCGTGGTCTTCGTTCCGCCCATCAGCGGCCGTTAATCCTCCCTTGCTGTACACACGCCCGGTTCTGCCGGGCGTTGTTCTTTTTGGCGCGTCACGGGTTACAATGCCCTCCGGTGAATTTTAAGGAGCTGCGCGCCATGCCCCAGTCAAATCTTAGCGAAACGCTGTTCAAACCCCGCTTTAAATACCCTGAGACCTCAACGCTGGTGCGCCGCTTTAACCCTGGCGTGCAGCCGCCCGTGCAGTCCGCGCTGGATGGCAACAACGTGCCGCAGTGGTACCGGATGATCAACCGGCTGATGTGGATCTGGCGCGGCATTGACGCGCGCGAGATCCTCGAAGTGCAGGCGCGCATCGTGATGAGCCAGGCCGAGCGCACCGATGCGGAACTGCTCGATACGGTGGTCGGCTACCGCAACGGCAACTGGATCTACGAATGGTCCGCGCAGGCGATGAACTGGCAGCAAAAAGCGATGCAGGAGACGGACAGTGCGCTGAGCGGCCGCCACTGGCTGCATGCCTCCAACTTATATAGCATCGCGGCCTATCCCCATATTAAAGGCGATAGCCTGGCCGAGCAGGCTCAGGCGCTGGCTAACCGCGCCTATGAAGAGGCTGCTCAGCGTCTGCCGGGGAGCATTAAAGAGCTGGAGTTCGCTATTCCCGGCGGCGCGCCGGCCACCGGCTTTCTGCATATGCCGGAAGGCGAGGGCCCCTTTCCAACGGTGCTGATGTGCGGCGGGTTGGATGGCCTGCAGATCGATTACTACACCCTCTATGAGCGCTACCTGGCTCCGAGGGGCATTGCCATGCTGACGCTCGATATGCCCTCGGTGGGCTTCTCTACTAAATGGAAGCTGACCCAGGACTCCAGCCTGCTGCATCAGCATGCGCTCCAGGCATTGCCGAACATTCCGTGGATCGACCACACCCGCGTGGCGGCCTTTGGTTTCCGCTTTGGTGCCAATGTGGCGGTACGGTTGGCCTATCTTGAAGCGTCGCGCCTGAAAGCCGTGGCCTGCCTCGGGCCGGTGGTGCACTCCCTGCTCAGCGAGCCGCTGCGGCAGGGCGAGGTGCCGGAGATGTATCTCGATGTGCTCGCCAGCCGCTTAGGCATGCATGATGCTTCCGATGAGGCGCTGCGCGTCGAACTTAACCGCTATTCATTAAAAACACAGGGGTTACTCGGCCGCCGCTGCCCGACGCCGATGCTCTCCGGTTTCTGGCAAAACGATCCCTTCAGCCCGGAGGCGGAGTCGCGCTTAATCACCTCTTCATCCAGCAATGGAAAGCTGCTCGACATCCCGTTTAACCCGGTTTATCGCAATTTTGACGCTGCGCTGAGAAAGATTGTTGACTGGATCAACCATCAGCTCGGTTAATACTTTGAGAAATTCCATTGATTTGGTAAAACAGTTGCATCACAAAAGGAGATCGCAATGACGTTACCAAGTGGACATCCGAAAAGCAGGTTGATTAAAAAGTTTACTGCGCTAGGACCTTATATCCGCGAAGAGCAGTGCGAAGAAAACCGTTTTTTCTTTGATTGCCTGGCAGTTTGCGTGAATGTGAAACCCGCGCCGGAAAAACGCGAGTTTTGGGGATGGTGGATGGAAATGGAAGCGCAGGAGAAGCGCTTTACCTATCGCTACCACTTTGGGCTCTTCGACAAAGAGGGGCACTGGAAACCCACCGCCATCAAAGACCAGGAAGTGGTCGACCGTCTGGAAAAAACGCTGCGCGACTTCCACGAGCGCGCGCGTACGCTGTTAGCCTCCCTTGAGCTAAAGCTTGAACCTGCCGATGACTTCAAAGAGAAGTTAAAACTCCCCGCATAACGCCCCTGATAAAAAATGCCCGGCTGCTCTTCGCACGCCGGGCATGAACAGGCACTGGCCTGCTTTCTCCCATCAGACGGGAAAAAAATGCCCTCAACCGAGGGCATTTCCTATAACGAGGGTCACGACAGGGTTTAGAACTGGTAGGTTACGCCAACGGCAACAACGTCGTCGTCAGCAATGCCCAGCTTGTTGTCATCTTTGATCTGGTTGATTTTGTAATCGACCATCGCCGAGAAGTTTTTGTTGAAGTAGTAGGTGGCACCAACGTCGATGTAGTTCACCAAATCTTCGTCGCCGATACCGTTTTCCATATCTTTGCCTTTGCTCAGCACGTAGCCCACGGACGGACGCAGGCCGAAATCGAACTGGTACTGTGCGACGGCTTCAAAGTTCTGCGCTTTGTTGGCAAAGCCCAGGGTAGAGGAGACCGGCGTCATGTTGTATGAGACGGAGTAGAAGGTCGCCAGGTAGACGTTGTTGGCGTCATATTTCACGCCGGTCGCCCAGGCTTCCGCATTCTGACCACGGCCCAGTGCCAGGTCGGTGTTCTGCGCGTTGGTACGGTCAGAATTGGCGTAAGCACCAATGATCGTGACCGGGCTACCACCGAAATCATAGGCCAGAGAGGTGCCCCAGCCGTCGCCGTTCTGCTTGATGATGCTGCTACGGCCGTTTTCGTTTTTACCCTGATACTGCAGGGTCATGTCCAGGCCATCCACCATGCCGAAGAAATCGGTGTTGCGGTAGGTCGCCACGCCAGTGGTGCGCTTGGTCATAAAGTTATCGGTACGGGTCAGCGAGTCGCCGCCGAACTCCGGGAACATATCGGTCACGGAGGCCACGTCGTAGAGCACGCCGAGGTTACGACCGTAATCGATAGAACCAAAATCTTTGATTTTCAGACCGGCAAAGGCCAGACGGGTCTTCTGGCCCGAAGTGGTTTCGTCGTTGTTACCGGCGAATTCAGATTCCCAACGACCAAAACCGGTCAGCTGGTCGTTAATCTGGGTTTCACCTTTGAAGCCGAAACGCACGTAGGTTTTGTCACCGTCGTTGTTGGTGTCATCACTGAAGTAGTGCATGGCTTTCACTTTGCCGTACACGTCCAGTTTGTTGCCATTCTTGTTATAGACTTCCGCCGCGTGAACAGAAGAAGCCGATGCAACAACGCCCAGTACCATTAATGCCAGAGTGCTCTTTTTCATTTTGAATTCCTGATTGAACTAACGCGCCACTATTCGCTGGGCTCTCGCCCCGTGAAAAACAGGAAGGGTTGTAACGCTCTGAAATGAAAGATTTATGACAAAGTAAGAGTAATTTGAAAAAGTTATGTTTTTTTGTGTTTGCCATAAAATTGTCAAACTCTGCCGCTACGCTTGCTGATCCCGCGCAACAAAAAAGTGGTCGATTCACGCTGGCGGTTGGCAAGCGCGCTCACTCCTGTTACAACGTCTGATTACTAATAAACTTCTTATTTTTTCTAAAAACGGCAGAGAATCATGAGTGACAGCCAGACGCTGGTGGTAAAACTCGGCACCAGTGTTTTAACAGGCGGTTCCCGTCGCCTGAACCGCGCCCATATTGTGGAGCTGGTGCGCCAGTGCGCGCAGCAGCACGCCGCCGGGCATCGCATTGTAATCGTGACTTCCGGCGCCATCGCCGCCGGGCGTGAGCATCTGGGCTACCCGGAACTGCCCGCCACCATCGCCTCA
The DNA here is from genome assembly GCF_014490785.1 of Kosakonia sp. SMBL-WEM22. Taxonomy (NCBI): domain Bacteria; kingdom Pseudomonadati; phylum Pseudomonadota; class Gammaproteobacteria; order Enterobacterales; family Enterobacteriaceae; genus Kosakonia; species Kosakonia sp. SMBL-WEM22. Next base: position 1,084,484 of record NZ_CP051488.1, read on the forward strand.
AAACAGCTGCTGGCGGCCGTTGGTCAGAGCCGCTTGATTCAGCTCTGGGAGCAGCTCTTCTCCATTTACGGCATTCATATTGGTCAGATGTTGCTGACCCGCGCCGATATGGAGGACCGCGAGCGCTTCCTCAACGCACGCGACACGCTGCGCGCGCTGCTTGATAACAACATCGTGCCGGTGATTAACGAGAACGACGCCGTGGCGACCACGGAGATTAAAGTCGGCGATAACGATAACCTCTCGGCGCTGGCTGCGATTCTGGCCGGAGCCGATAAGCTGCTGCTGTTGACCGATCAGCAGGGGCTGTTTACTGCCGATCCGCGCAACAACCCGCAGGCGGAGCTGATTAAAGATGTCTACGGCATTGATGACGCGCTGCGCGCTATTGCGGGCGACAGCGTTTCCGGCCTCGGCACCGGCGGCATGGGCACCAAGTTACAGGCCGCCGACGTTGCCTGCCGCGCGGGAATCGAGACGATTATCGCCGCAGGCGGCAAGCCCGGCGTTATCGCCGATGTGGTGAGCGGCACGCCGGTCGGCACACGTTTTCATGCCCAGACTTCGCCGCTGGAGAACCGTAAACGCTGGATTTTCGGCGCACCGCCTGCCGGTGAGATCTCCGTTGATGAAGGGGCAACCGCCGCCATTCTTGAGCGCGGCAGTTCGCTGCTGCCGAAAGGGATCAAGAGCGTGACAGGCAACTTCTCCCGTGGGGAAGTGATCCGCATTTGTAATCTGCAGGGGCGCGATATCGCCCACGGCGTAAGCCGCTACAACAGCGATGCGTTGCGCCGGATTGCCGGCCACCATTCGCAGCAGATTGATGAGATTCTGGGCTATGAGTATGGCCCTGTCGCGGTGCACCGCGACGATATGATCACCCGTTAAGGAGCAGAGGTATGCTGGAACAGATGGGCATCGCGGCGAAAGCTGCGTCATACAAGCTGGCGTTGCTCACAAGCCAGGAAAAAAACCGCGTGCTGGAGAAGATTGCCGACTATTTAGAGGCGCAGTCCGAGGCGATTTTGCGCGCCAACGAACAGGATCTGCAGGAAGCGCGCAGTAATGGTCTTAGCGAGGCGCTGCTCGACCGCCTGGCGCTCAACCCGGCGCGGTTAAAAAGCATCGCCGACGATGTGCGCCAGGTGTGCAAGCTCGCCGATCCGGTCGGCCAGGTGATCGATGGCGGCATGCTGGACAGCGGGCTGCGCATTGAGCGCCGCCGCGTGCCGCTCGGCGTGATCGGCGTGATTTACGAAGCGCGCCCGAACGTCACCATCGACGTCGCCTCTCTGTGCCTGAAAACCGGCAACGCCGCGATCCTGCGCGGCGGGAAAGAGACCTGGCGCACCAACGCCGCGACAGTAAAAGTGATTCAGCAAGCGCTGGAGGAGTGCGGTTTACCGGCGGGCGCGGTACAAGCGATTGAGAGCCCGGATCGCGCGCTGGTCAACGAGATGCTGCGTATGGATAAATACATCGACATGCTGATCCCGCGCGGCGGGGCAGGGCTGCATAAGCTCTGCCGCGAGCAGTCGACGATCCCGGTTATCACCGGCGGCATCGGCGTTTGCCATATTCTGGTCGACGAGACGGCAGAGATCGACCCGGCGCTGAAGATTATCGTTAATGCTAAAACCCAGCGCCCAAGCACCTGTAACACCGTCGAGACGCTGCTGGTGCATCAGGGCATTGCCAAGACCTTTTTGCCAGCGCTCAGCCAGCAGATGGCAGAGAGCGGCGTGACGCTACACGCGGACGAGCAGTCTTTCGCCCTGTTGCAAAGCGGCCCGGCGAAGGTTGAAGCGGTGAAGGCGGAGCAGTATGACGATGAGTTTCTGTCGCTGGATCTGAATGTGAAGATCGTCGCCGATCTTGACGATGCGATCGATCATATTCGCCAGCACGGCACGCAGCACTCCGATGCGATCCTCACTCGCACTCTGCGCAACGCCAACCGCTTTATCAACGAGGTCGATTCTTCAGCTGTATATGTGAACGCCTCGACGCGCTTTACCGACGGCGGCCAGTTTGGCCTCGGCGCGGAAGTGGCGGTCAGCACGCAGAAGCTGCACGCGCGCGGCCCGATGGGCCTCGAAGCGCTGACTACCTATAAGTGGATCGGTTTTGGTGACGATACCATTCGTGCGTAAATAAAGTCGGGTGATGCAAAAGTAGCCGTTTGATTCACAGGGGCATTGACGCATCACCCGCTTAGTTTTAACCTTCTAACCCGTGATTCACGCTCGTGAACACCTCGCAGGGCCGATATAGCTCAGTTGGTAGAGCAGCGCATTCGTAATGCGAAGGTCGTAGGTTCGACTCCTATTATCGGCACCACTTCAAACGCGGCTTCACGCGATATTTACCAGTTCAGCAAAAGCGCCTTGTGCCATATTTGTGCCATTCCCCACCAGGAACGCATCGATTTGCGACCGTTCAAGCTCGACAATGTTTGATCGGCGTAAAGCAGTGGCCAATGCAAAAATCCAGACAGTTTAATATGGTCGGGTAACTCCCTAATGAGGCTTGCCGCTTCCTCTTTGGTCAGCCCGCGGATGCGCTTGTTTTTTGGTACCAGGCATTTGATATTCGGAGCCTTTGGCTATTCATCTTCAGAACTGTCAAAACACGTACGCCAAACAGTTCCGCTGTCTTTACACCAACAAGAGGATCGGGTAAATCCCCGACAACTTATACCTTCCGGTTTATACGTTAAGGGATATTGGGGTGGGCGACTCGACGGCGATCTAGTTCGTTCGTGAGATCGGTACCGAATTCCACGTTATCCGCTCTCAAGCCTACAACGAGAGCATCGCACGCCACGGCACGGAAAAACATTCTCGTCTCAAGAGGTGAGGGATTTTTACGCCAGAGACGGCAACAGGCATCACTGCTACTGCGGAAACATACCGTACCCGCTGAACGACGACGGTAGCATCTTTAATAAAGGGCTGGCGGAAAAGTGAGCGGCTTGGTTAAGTTTAAATTTAAATAAGTGTTAAATTACTAACCAAACAACTCACTCTGGTCAGGTAAAGCATGGGCATCATGGATGGGTCAAGCACCCGGAGAAGTGCAAAGGCACGCCCGGGCCGCAAGTGCCACTGGAAACCGACTTTAGAAATGGTGAATAATCTGATGCGTGGTTTATCGCCTGGGAGGTTTATGAGCTATATCCCCTCAACACGGCTAACCGACAGTTACGCTCATTTGGCAGTGAAATATTTACCTTCCCGACAGGAGAGCCACCAACGGTCATTTTGCAGAAGGTGAGGCTGTAGGTGGGAATATAGTTTTTCAAAATTTCAGCTTTTTGAAAGAATTGTTAAAACTACCATTACTCAATGGTATGGCATATTCTTATGATTCGTAAAATTTTATGTTATGTATATTTAGGCATGATATTTGTTTAAATTTAGGGGGTAAAATAATTCATGACCTGACTTACCTTTAGAGCCTGCTGTTCCGGGCTTACCCTCTGTGGGACGGCATAGACAGGGAGTCGAGTAAGGCGTGTTGCGTCTACCAAATAATAGACATACACTTGATGTTAAATATTTTTTTACCTGCTAAAATGTCCCTATTTGTTTATGGATTGAAAACATGATTGTTATATCAGGCAGAAGGTAAGCATTAAAAATACAGAGGTGACGATAAATATAATGATATTCCAAAGTTGTACTAAAATATTCTTATCGGGCGAGGCTGATTGATGAAAAAATTACTGATGTTATGCTCATTATTTCTTCTGGCAGGTTGCCCCGGCCCAGGGGATCGTTTACCCGACAGGCAAAATGCACAGGTTAAAAATAATGGAAATACTCCATGTATTACCTATGCCGTTAGGCCCGGTGATCGTGTCTCATCTGTTCAAATTGGAAGTTCAGCTGGAGAAAAGGATAGTTTCCGCAAAATCCTGGATGAAAGTCCATTCTATCCTGTGAGCGGTAAATGCTTACCCACATTCGATTACCGATTTGAAGCTGACAAAGAGTATGTAATCTATTACAGCGTGGATAATGATAATATCAAACGAGAAAGAATAATTCAGGCGAGTTTTTCGCTGAATATGGCCAGGAAAGAGTTGTCGCGATGGCCACGGTTTCAGCTTGAATAATAGAAAGCTGAGATCCTGGGTTTACGAAATAATTGAAAATACGTGCCATCCTGCAAAACTATATATCAATGATTTTTGTGCACTATCGATAAATTAATTAAAAAGATTTAATACCTTCAGACCAGTCGTAATTTTTTGTCAGTAGTGTTGTCCCGGAGGCCTGAGTACAGGCCTCGGCGGACGCGCCAAATTTATATTCAAAGCGCAGCCTTAAACTCAGCGGGTAAACGATCCCTGTTAACCTCAACAGGTTTGTTTATCTCTCTGTGCTTCGTTGTTTTATCAACATCGACTGTAAGCGGTTTTCTCTGGCAGGATTACCGCCTGCTGCAGAAGCAGCACCAGGCAGGCCAGTGCTGCTCGTATATTCACGACCCGAATGAGGCATGCAGCGCGCTGGCACGGGGCGACCATCTGCAGGGCGACACGGCCGGGCGGTAGCGTGCGACCTGAACATTAAAAGGTCACCTGATTTTAATCATCAATTGAAAACTGAATCACCAGAGATTTAATAGTATTTTCGTCTCATTAAAGATAGCGAAAAAAAGTGCATGAAGAAATATTGAAAAAGTGTTATGTATACCGAGGTGAAGGCGTCCTGTATGAACCAGAGAACGTGAATAGTATTTTGTTGAAAAAGGTGAGTGTCTGATAATTCATATAATAGTGAGTTTTTGCGCCGCAACAATAATGCATACACGCTTTTATTTTGAGAGGATAATTTTATGGTAGTCAATGAGAAAGATTTAAGAAACGCAGGTTTTAGCGAGCAGGATATTGAAAATCTGAAGCGAAGGCGCTCTCATGAAGGGGGCTCCCTTGCGGAGATCATCTCGGCTCTTTCCTGCCGTTTCAGGGTTTCAGTATGGATTACTATCCTCCTTATATTTGTAATGTCAGTTGTGCTGATATGCGGAAATTCCACCCATATTATTTCTGGTGGGGTTGGTGTTGTCATCGCGCTCGCTATTATATGGACGACGTTCTCTGTTTCTCTTGGTATAAAAGCCAGTCGGTTGCAGAAAAATAAATCAGCCAAAAAAGAAGGACGATAAATTATCCCAACATCAACCTTAACGCTCGGTTAAATCGAGGGACGCTGCTGTCACAACTAAATACTACTTTTTTGCAACTGTAGTACTGTTGCAGCTCTGATATTCACTAGATGGTACGGCCTGTTCATGTCTCTCATTATAGCCTTTAACGCGTTTTTGAACATTCGAGCTTCAGCCAAAGATCAGAACAGAACAATGAAATGCTCGTTAAAAATTATGCTACTTGCAACCGAGAGATGACAGGTGACAGCGCTTAATAAGCGACCAGCTAATTTAATATTTTAGCAAAGCCTGCTTTATGACTTGCTATATTCCGACATCTCTTTTTATATCAACGTGTGAATTATGTAATCAAGGATCCCGCATTGATCTCCGAAACTCAAGCCATTGAGATCGCAAGAGCCTATGCCGCGCAGAGCGGGCGCGGGTGGGATGAGCACGCTCATCACGCGACGGTCATCACCTTATTCGGCGAGCCGGTGTGGATGATCGCCACCACTGATGTCGAATACTCCACGGAACTTCCGTGGCTGATGACCCATCTGCCAAACCCCCGCTATTACTACATCAGCATGGTCGAGGCGAAATGCATCGCGGTGGGCCACCGGGTGAATCAATACCAGCGCGTACGCTGAGCCAGGCTGCTTTGCACACCCACACATTGCGTTATTAAAGTTGCAACCTCACTTTGCTGCCCGCAAATAACTCAAGCAAAGCTGTTTTCAACTCACCGCTGTTTTGAACAGCAGAAATCTTCGCGCAATACTCCCTGTAACCTGCCTGATGCGCCGCAGCCTCGTTCAGCCTAATCGTTAATGTATCCACGCTGAGCGTAACGGCTTCTATTGCCGCCGCCAGTTCATAGGCGGTGTCGTCGCTCTGAAACCCGATGCACTCATCAATAGCCAGATCATCTTCATCAAATCGCCCGATGATAAAAAAATGCTGCGGGTCGTGTGCATCGTCTCCTACGCCAAGGGTGAGCACCTCATCTTCGTTAAGGCGTTTCACACAAACGGCAGTAAACGTTTTTTTTCCGAACATCTTCTCCCCGGCTTTAGCGTTATGTTTTATGATTATTCATCGTACAACCGAAGCAAGAGAGGATAAGCTAAATCTTAGTTGAAATATATTATAAAGATACAATAGTTGAATGCGATTTTGATTAAAGGGAGGTTTTATTTAAATGAAATTAAGAGGAGAGCTAATGTTGGATGACAACATATCAGGATTAAAGAAGGAGATTGAAAGTGCTCTCACAGCGCTGAATATTGATGAGCGTAGTGTTGATAATGCCGAGTTTATGTTGAATGCCATCAAGCATAAATTTGTTGCAGGCGATCCGCGAGCGTGGTGGCTATCTTTGAAAAATAAAATAGAGGCTCGTTTTTTTGAAGATAACGCAGGCTATAAATGCATTCCAGAAATTGCTAACACCCGCTTTCAATGTTCTTATGATGAAGATGTTTTTTTAGTGGTCGATATGGATAATGAAATAAGTCACCTATATTCTATTCCTGTTAAGGTGTTAACCTCTCTTATCGAAGCGTGTCGCTATTTTGAGTATTACGTCGTCGCGAAAGATCTCTCCTGGTTAATTTGCGAAAATGATCACGGTGAGATCATTACGTGCAAAGCACCTAATCATTCATAGGGCACGCTGGATAGACAAGTTAAAACCATTGTGATTACTTTGTTTACACGCATAGAGCGAGGTGGTTGACTTACAGCGCTTTATTTTGCTTTTTTGAACATTTATTTCTCACAATTCCTCTTTATCAGATACATGTGGAACGCGATTGTTTTCTTGCGTACTTAATACCTCTACTCTGCGCAAATCCACCAGCGTATCAATATCCTCAATAATCCCCACATCCTCTAGCGGCAGATCCAGCACCTCGCTGCGCGCTCTTGCCTGCTGCACAATGCTTTTTGCGCCGCTATCGCCAGTTAATCCCCGCAGAGCAGGGAAGTAGCGGCGGGAAAACGCGACCGGATGGCCCTGGCATTGCTGATACCACGGCACCACCAGCGGTTTTTCACCTAACCCTTCGGCGACGCGCAGCAACGATTCTGGTGCGATCAGCGGCAGGTCGGCGGGCAGAATCAGCCAGCCGGATGCAGTCGATGTGGCGTTAACACCCAGTGAGATAGAGTCGCCCATCCCGCCCGTGCCGCCCGCAGGGCGAACAAGGTGCCAGCTGAGTCCGGCGCGCTCTACTGCATGAATCACATGTTCCAGCACCGTGCGCTCACCGAGGGGCGTATCAAGCTTATGGCGTTGCGCGCCGGAGGCGAGAAAGCGCGCGCCGCGACCCGCGGCAAGAATAATGACAACCGGTGCAGCCATCAGCTTTCGTCCGCTGCAAGCTGCGCGGCGGCGACATCCGCCAGCACCGAGAGCGCCAGCGAATGCGCATCGCGCGCTTTCGGGAAAATGCCAATCGGTGCTTTGATGCGCGCAATGTCAGAGGGCGAAAAACCGAGTTCACCCAGCTTTTGCGTGCGTTTTTGATGGGTGCGATAGCTGCCGAGCGCGCCGATGTAAAAAGGGTGCGCGCGGAGCGCCACCTCTAACACTGGCAGTTCGCGATGCAGATCGTGTGAGAGCAGGATCACTGCCGTCTGCGTATCGATCTGCGCGCCATCCGTTAGTGTCTCCACTGGTTGCACATCATAGCCAGAAGCGCGAGCGAGGCTGGCAGTAGCCTGCGCCTCAATTGAGCGACCAAAGACCATTACCCGCACGCGCGGGCGGTAGGCGACGGTAAAGACCCCCTCCTCCCAGCCGCTTTCGGTCACGCCTGTCACGCACTCGAGCTGCTCACGGGCGGGATGGTAGCGCAGCGCAGCGGGCTGGCGCTGCGCAAGCAGGTTCAGCACCGCCAGCAGCGGTTGCGCGCTGCGCAGGCGATGAATGTGCAGCGTGATGCCACCGCCGCAGGGGAGCACAATGTCGAACCACGGCGATCCCTCGCCGTAGCGCACCACGCGATCTTCAACGCAGGCGATGGCCGCCATTGCTTCAAAGGCGGCGGCAGACTCCACGCAGCCGCCAGAGACGAAGCCGCAATAGCCGCCATCTTCCCGCACCACCATTTGCGCGCCCGTCGCGCGTGCTGCGCCGCCGCGAATGCCGGTCAGTGTCACCAGCGCCGTCTCCATGCCCGCGCTGAGCGCGTCAACGGCAAAGCGCAGGATCTCTTCGCTATCATCGGTTAGCAGCGCCTGCTGCGGCGTCAGCAGCGCTTCATCCGCCGTGGCGGGGGCCAGAGTGGTCTGCTCCATGGCGGCTCCTCAGGCCATATCCGGCAAGGCGTCGAGCAGCTTATCGAGCGTAACCGGGTAATCCCGCACCCGCACGCCGGTCGCGTTGTAGATCGCATTGGCGATTGCCGCGCTGACGCCGCACAGCCCCAGTTCGCCCACGCCTTTGGCCTTCATCGGCGAGGAGATGGTATCGGTGTCGTCGAGGAATATCACCTCCTGCTCAGGCACGTCGGCATGCACCGGCACCTCGTAGGTCGCCATATCGTGATTGACGAAATAGCCCTTGCGCGTATCCACCGCCAGCTCCTCCATCAATGCGCCGCCGAGACCCATGGTCATCGCGCCAATCACCTGGCTGCGCGCGGTCTTCGGGTTGAGGATGCGTCCGGCAGCACACACCGCCAGCATGCGGCGCACGCGCACTTCGCCGGTTGCCGCGTTGACGGCGACCTCAACAAAGTGCCCGGCGAAGGTGGATTGCTGATACCGCTCATCCAGATCGCCAAACTCGATAGTGTCTTCTGCGCTGAGCGCCCCCGCGGCTTTTAGCGGTGCGCTGTGATCGCCCACGCTTACCGTCTGCTCGGCAAACACTGCTGAGGTAGGGTCAAAGCCAACTTTTTTGGCGATAGCTTCACGCAGCTTGACGCAGGCGGCATAGACGCCAGCAGTGGACGTGTTGGCACCCCACTGCCCACCGGAACCAGCAGAGACCGGGAAGCCGGAGTCGCCAAGTCGCACCTCAACATGGGAGAGCGGCACGCCGAGCATCTCGGCAGCGGTCTGGGCAATGATGGTGTAGCTGCCAGTGCCAATATCGGTCATATCCGTCTCTACCGTCACCCGGCCTGCATCGTCGAGGTGTACGCGCGCGCCGGACGGGGCGAGCAGGTTGTTACGAAAACCTGCGGCTACGCCATAGCCGACCAGCCAGCCTCCGTCCCGCGTCTGGCCGGGGGTCGCATTACGCTGCGACCAGCCAAAGCGATCCGCGCCAGTACGCAGGCACTCCACCAGTTGGCGGCGTGAGAAGGGGCGCTGTGGATCTTTTGGGTCAACCTGCGTGTCGTTGAGAATGCGAAACTCAACCGGATCGACCCCGGCTCGCTCTGCCATTTCATCAATGGCAATCTCGAGCGCCATCATGCCGGGCGCTTCACCCGGTGCGCGCATGGCGTTGCCCTCGGGTAAATCGAGGGTCGCCAGCCGTAAACCGGTATGGCGATTCGCCCCCGCGTAGAGCAGCTCGGTCTGGTTCACCGCCGTCTCCGGCGTCCCGCCCGGCAGGTTGCCGGACCAGCTGTCGTGGGCGATGGCAGTGATTTTGCCCTGCCGATCGGTACCGATACGAATGTGCTGAATAGTCGCCGGGCGATGGGTAGTGTTGTTCGGAATCATCGGGCGCGGCAGCATCACTTTCACCGGGCGCTGCAAGGCGCGAGCGGCGAGGGCAGCCAGCAGCGCATCGCTGCGCAGAAAGAGTTTGCCGCCAAAGCCACCGCCGATGTAGGGCGAGATGATGCGCACGTTCTCTTCCGGCAGATTGAGGGTAGCGGCCAGATCGGTTCGGCACCAGGCGACCATCTGGTTGGAAGTCCACACCGTTACTTTATCCCCTTCCCAGACGGCCATTGAGGCGTGCGGCTCCATCGCCATATGGCTCTGATCCGGCGTGGTGTAGATGGCGTCGAGTTTCACCTCGGCGCAGGCCCAGGCAGCGTCATAATCGCCGCTGTTTTTATCCGGCGCGCTCTCCGGCGCGCTGTTGACGCTGGGTTTTTCCGCTGCCAGATCGTAAGCACCGTTTTCGCGCTGGTAAGTGACCTCCACCAGCCCGGCGGCGGCACGCGCCTGCTCAAAGGTTTCAGCCACCACCAGCGCCACGGCCTGGTGGTAGTGCTCAATCTGCGGGCCGCCAAGCAGCGTGGCGGCATTGCGTTCGCCTTTGCCCAGCGGGCCGGCGTTATCGGCGGTGATGATCGACAGCACGCCCGGTGCGTTGCCTGCAGCATCACAGTTAATCTCGCTGATCTTGCCTTTCGCAATGCCTGCGCTAACGATATAGCCATAGGCAACATTGGGCAGCACATCATGCCACTCGTAGGCATAGTGGGCGCGGCCGCTCACTTTTAGCGGGCCGTCGATGCGATCATGGGGCTGACCGACCACTTTCAGTTGATCAATCGGGTTCTCACCTGCCGGTTTCTCAAATTTCATCGTTTACGCCCTCGCTTCCGACAACACCGAGGCGAGCGTGCGCTTCGCCAGCGTCAATTTAAATGCATTCTCAGCCGTGGGCTGCGCGGTGGCGAAGAGCTTGTCATACACCGCCTGCGCCCCCTGCGGCAGCGCCGCATCCGCTTCGGCAAGCCGCCACGGTTTGTGGGCCACGCCGCCGATGGCGACGCACCCGCTGCCGTCCGGGTGGACAATCGCCGCCACGGATACCAGCGCAAACGCATAGGAGGCGCGGTCGCGCACTTTACGGTAGATATGCGTTCCACCCGCGGGCGGCGGCAGGGTGACGGCAACAATCAGTTCGCCAGGCTGCAACACCGTCTCGAGATGGGGCGTATCGCCCGGTGCGCGATAAAACTCCGCCAGCGGGATTTGGCGCTCGCTACCATCAGGGTTGACGGTCTCAACTACCGCATCAAGCAGTTGCATAGCAACCGCCATATCGCTCGGATGGGTGGCAATGCAGGATTCGCTGGCACCGACCACCGCAAGCTGACGGCTGTAACCGCCCAGCGCCGAGCAGCCGCTGCCCGGTTGGCGTTTGTTGCAGGGCTGGTCGGGATCATAGAAGTAGGGGCAGCGTGTGCGTTGTAGCAGGTTGCCTGCGGTGGTCGCCTGGTTACGCAATTGACCAGACGCACCGGCAAGCAGGGCGCGGGAGAGCACGGCATAATCGCGGCGCACACGCTCATCGGCGGCGAGATCGGTGTTGCGCACTAGCGCGCCGATGCGCAGGCCGCCCTCAGCGGTTTCTTCAATGCTATCGAGCGCCAGGCCATTGACATCAATCAGATGGGTCGGCGTCTCAATCTCAAGCTTCATCAAGTCGAGCAGGTTAGTGCCGCCCGCGATAAATTTCGCCCCCGCTGTGCGCTGCGCGCTGGCAGCCGCTTCGGCAGGGGTGGTGACCCGCTCATAGCTGAAAGTCTTCATTGTTTCTCCCCGGCGGTCTCTTCAATCGCTGCCAGAATATTGGCGTAGGCACCGCAGCGGCAGATATTGCCGCTCATGCGTTCACGGATCTCATCTGCCGTCATCTCTGGCGGAGAGACAAGATCGAGGGTCACATGGCTGGGAATGCCCTGCTCAATCTCTTGCAACATGGCGACGGAGGAGCAGATCTGCCCAGGCGTGCAGTACCCGCACTGGTAGCCGTCATGTTTAACAAAGGCCGCCTGCATGGGATGGAGCTCGTCCGGCGAGCCGAGTCCCTCAATGGTGGTGACCTCGGCACCCTGCTGCATCACCGCCAGGGTGAGGCAGGAGTTGATGCGACGGCCATTAACGATCACCGTGCAGGCGCCACACTGACCGTGATCGCACCCTTTCTTGGTGCCAGTCAGGTGTAGCGTTTCACGCAGTGCATCAAGAAGCGTGGTGCGGGTATCAACCTCAAGCTGTCGGCGCTCGCCGTTGACAGTTAAGGACAGCGGGATCATTTCCGGGGCGCGGTGCGCGTCCGGGGTGTTGCCTTGGTTGCTCATACCAGGCCTCCAGTCATCAATGCGGGTGAATAAAAGGGGTGTGCTTATAACGGTGTTATCGTTTTTTTAAGCTTTAAGCATAGACGTCACTCAGCAGAGGATTACTCCTAAATCATCTGCGCGGGAAAAACGGGGGGAGCAGGGGGGAGAAGCGGGCGGCAGCGGTGGCCGCCCGCAGAGAAATCAGTGATGCAGCATCTCGTCGACGATTTGCTCTTTAGTCATATTGTAAGGGTAGTAGGTTGGCCAGTTATCCATCTCTTTCAGCAAGGCTTCCTGGGATTGATTACCCATGAAAATGTGAAAATGCTGAGACTGGCGCGGGGCGATGGTGTGATCGCTAAACTGCACATACTTCGGCGCTTTTGAGCTGGCATCTTTACACTCGAAGAGATAACGCACACCCTTTTTGCCCGAAGCGTAGGTCAGGATCTTGTAACCGGCGTAATCATAGCGGCAGCTGTTAACGGTTTTGCCGGTGTGAAACTCCATCACGTTGTTTTCAATGCCGATGGTATCAACATCCGTGGCATAGCCTTTTTTGTAATAGGCGCGGTACTCCTCTACCGTTTTATCGCCATGCTGCGCCTTTTTCTGCAGCACGGGATCGAGATCGCCGCTCAGCAGGTAAGGGTTAACGGATTGCCACACCCCATCCCAGTCTGAAAGGGGGCGATCTTTCACGTCTTTATCATCAATAACCCCTTCGCTCGCTTTACGCTCCACTTCCGTCAGCGGTTTGCCGTGGTGATGCCCATGAGCAAAGCTCTGTGCGCTCAGTAGTAGCGCGCCCATTCCCAAAGCAAAAGCCGTTCTCTTCATCATCGGTGTCACTCCCTGGTTACGTTTGTCATAAATTGAAATGTTATATTATAACAAAAACAAACACCAGCCCCACTGGAGAGTGGCAGCAGGTGGCGGGTGACAAACCGTGTGATTAGTACACTAAACGCAGCGGTAAAATAAATTTAGCATTACGCTACGCTATTTTTCTTCATAAACCAGAGAGATAGAGGAATTAAAAAAACAGGGTTTGTTAAACGCGGTTTAAATTAACGGCTGCGCTTTGACATAAATTATGTTTATAGCCAGACTTAATCGTGAAAGGCGATTAATATGACGCTGATGTCATATTGATTATTTTTGAAACGACAGATGGAGAAATAACATGGCCGAGCATAGAGGCGGTTCCGGTAATTTCGCTGAAGATCGTGAGAAAGCCTCAGAAGCAGGGCGTAAAGGCGGGCAGCAGAGCGGTGGGAACTTCAAAAACGACCCAGAGCGCGCGTCCGAAGCCGGTAAAAAAGGCGGACAGAATAGCAACAGCAGCAATAAAAAATAGTGGTGCCGTTGCTGTTTTAGCCTAAAGTTTAAAATTTATTTTTAAACGCTAGCGAGTCGGAAACGGCTCGCTTAATTATTTGTATTGATGGTAGGCTCTGCCAGGATATATAAAAACCCTTCCTGAGTTATTCATTGTTATATATTTTTTTAGTGGTATTTGCGGGCAAAAAAATCCCTCAGGTATAGGAAATCCGATCTGCGCCTGAGGGTATGCAAATGCATCTTCGTTACTAACAATGAGTTGGCGATCTATGCACAATTTGAATACCAGCATAGGCTGCTAAAACCCGCATTTGTAATGAAATTTTACGCTCTTCACGAATAAATTATTTCATGAATAAATATTTGAAAATACGAAATTTTTAGCTATGTGGCCGGTTTTTTGAACCGATTCAGCTTACTTTTTCTCCACAAACGAGTGATTTTTAACCCTCTGCCGCCTGGTTTAACCCTCGTTACCTATCTATATTTACTAAACATACATTCGCAAAAGGAGGTTTTGTGTTCACTATTGAAAAAGATGATCCACGCGAAGCGCCGGAGTCCGGCGACAAAAAACCGCAACCGGTTAAAAAATAGTCAAAAGGTCGCTTCGGCGGCCTTTTTTAATGCGGGCTAGCTCGCAGTTTTGTTTCAGAGCAAATGATAGTTATTCTCATTAATCGCTGCGGTGGAGAGGTGGCGAAGGAAAACTCAAAAAGGAGATAGAGATGATGGAGAAGAGCTTACAGGAGTTTCTGCACAGCGAGCCGGATTGCATACTTGAACATGTCGCCCGCCATTACCAGACCACGCTGCTGGAAGTGGTACGGCAGCTGCCGGGCAGTAAGATGATTGCCGGTACCCACTTTGATGAGGTGTGGCAAGAGGTCACCACCTGGGGAAGGGTATTGCTACTGATCCATACTGAAGATGTGATCCTTGAGTGCAGTATCGCTCTGCCGCCGGGTTTTTACAGCCACGGTTACTTCAATTTGCAGGGCAAAGAGCAGGTATCGGGCCATATCAAGGCCGGGCACTGTTGCAACATCGCGTTTATAGAACGCAAGTTTATGGCAATGGATGCCGCTACCATCCTCTTTTTCAACGCTGCCGGCAGCGCGATGCTGAAAATTTTCGTTGCCCGCGACGATCGCCACCAACTTATTCCACAGCAGTTGGCGGCGTTCCGTGCGTTAAGGCAGACCCTGGCGCAGTAAACTACTCGCTGCGCTTCTCAACATGACCGAGCGGTTTTTCCGGAAAGCAGCAGTCGCGCACGCGGCGCTTGAGCTCTGCGGCATCGGGAAAACCGCCCTCCAGCTTACGATCCCAGATGATAAAGCCATCGGCTTCGATGACAAAAATGCCGCCGGTACCGGGAGTCAGCGTGACAGAGCCTAAATCAGTACTGAAAGTATGGAGCAGCTCCTGCGCCATCCAGCTGGCTCGCAGCATCCAGTTGCACTGAGCACAGTAGTGCAGCGTGATGACAGGTTTAGTGGACATAATTTCATCCCCCGCAGGAAAAAAGGTCAGCAAAGTGTAGGCAATATGATGAGATTATGAAATCGTTGCAAGTGATAATGGTTATCATTATTATCCTGCCCATAACAGAGAGTCGATGCCTGGCCCGTGCGGCTGGTGTACGGTTCCGCTGATTCCTGGGAGTTGATGTGAGCCCGATGATAATAATTCAAAGGCACACACTTATGACGACTACACCCTTTTGCCAGCTACGCTTCAGAAACCGCGTGCTGGTTACCTCATTCCTGACAACGCTTACGCCCACTGCGACTTTTGCGGCAGAAACTCTCCCACGCGACGAACACGATCGCGCCGAAGAGATGGTCATCACCGCACCTGCACCACGCCTCAAGGCCGGCAGCGATCGCACCATCGGTGCTGACGCACTGCAACACCAGGGGGCGAATGATTTTGGATCGATTATGCGTTATGAAACGCTGATCGGTGCCACCGGCGCAGGAGGTGGTTCCGGCAATGGTAAAAGCGGTTTCGACCGCGGCGGCTATACCGGCTATAACATTCGTGGCCTTGAGAGTAACCGCGTAGGTATTGATGTTGACGGCATTCCCCAGCCGGAAGCGACCGGACGCAGCTACGCCGGGCGCGCCGGGCTTAACACCTTTGGCATCGGCCGCGACTATATTGACCCCTACCTTTACGGTAGCGTGGCAATCCAACCGGGTGCGACCTCTGCGGAACAAGCCAACACCGCCATCGGTGGCAATGTCTCGTTTCGGCCAAAATCTGCCGATGACTACCTGCATGAAGCGAAGCAGCACTACGCGGGCTACCAGAGTGATTATGACTCTGTAAATCGCAGCTGGCACAACGGCGTAACGGCAGCGGCAGGGGATGAGAGTGCGCGCGGGATGGTGATTTACAGCCGCCGCGACGGCCAGCAAACGCGCAACAACAGCGACAGGATTGGCGCTTATCCTGCTAACTGGCACTCCGATGCGCTGCTGCTCTCTGGTATCCTGCAAGCCTCCGGGGCACACAAACTGACCTATACGGCGGACTATTACCACAAAACGACGCATACCCATTTCGATGCCTGGAGCCGTGACGGCAATACCATCATTGGCAATGCTCAACAAGATAGCCGTACCCGGCGCTGGGGCATCAGCCTGAAAGATGACTGGACCCCCCTTGATGCGTGGGTCGATAGCGCCTCGACAAAGCTCTATTTGCAGCACACCGAGGCGCATGACCGGACGTGGATACCGGACAGCACCACCCGCATTCCGGGCAACGTCTACTCCAACTACAACACCGATACGGTCGGCATTCAGCATGCGCTGGCGAAAAGCATCGGCCGCCACGAGCTACGCGCCGGCTTCAATGCCAGCAGCAGCAAAACGCAGCGCCCATTCCGCCAGCAGCCCGCGGCAAATACCTTCAATGCGATTATGCAGCCTGAAGCCGACAGTAAAAGCGAGATCCTCGGCGCATTTGTGCAGGATCAGATCAATTTCGCCGCCGCAGGCCACAATGTTGCCCTCATTCCCGGCGTACGCGTGATGTATCAGTCCATGAAGCCGGAGAACCTCGCGAGCCTGACCACTACCAGCCGGGTGCTGAACACGCAAGACGTCGCCGGGCTGTACCACAAAAACAGTGACACTGAGTGGTTACCGTCACTGACTTTCCAGTATGAGATCACCCCTCGTTTAATGAGCTATCTGCAATACCGGCGCGGGGCGCAGTTCCCCAATGCCAGCCAGCGCTATGGCTCCTGGAATCTCGGCTCTAACTATGCCGGGCGTGCGCAGTATGCGCTGATCGGCAATGCGGCGCTAAAAACCGAAACCAGCGATAACCTCGAGTGGGGGCTAAAAGGCGAGATGGTGCAGGGCGTCACGCTGCGCAGTGCGCTCTTCTACAACAGCTACAAAAACTTTATCGCTTACACCCGCTATCGCCGCGCCGACAGCCCGGCCAACTTTGCCAATGTGCCGTCGAACATCTACACCAGCTATCAGGCGGAAAACCGCGACAAAGCCTTTATCTACGGCGGTGAAATCAGCGCCACGCTTGATGTTGGCACTTGGTTTGAAGAGGTAGACGGGCTGCGCGCGACGCTCGCTTATGGCTACGCCGAGGGGAAAGCTAAATCACGCTATCTGGGCGACGCTTACCGCGATCTCGACAGCGTCGCGCCGATGAAAGCGATTATCGGCCTCGGCTGGGACGATCCGGCAAAACGCTATGGCACCGCGCTGACCGCTACTTTTGTCAAAGGCAAGCGCGCTACCACCACCAGCCGCGAAACTTACCAGAACAGTGGCATGCCGATCGCTACCGCCGAAAGCCGTTATATGCGCGTACCCGGTTATGGTGTTGTCGACCTGAGCGCCTGGTGGCAGGTGGCGAAGCAGGTGAAGATTAACGGCGGCGTCTACAACCTCACCAACCGCAAATATTGGGACTACCTCAGCAGCCGTACGCAGGAAATGAGCACCCTTCAGGATAGCTATGACAACGCGCTGGCCGTAATGCCAGGGCGCAGCTGGCAGCTGGGCGTCAATATTGATTTTTGACCGGGCAGCCTGTTACCCCCGGCATGCGCCGGGGACGTTAAGCCACATAAAGGACGTGAAAAATATGCCTGTATCTTCAAAGGATTATGCCGCCATCTGGCAGGAGTATCAGTTAATCAGAGCGCTTGAACCGGCAAAAAGCGCCAGAGATATCGCTTTCCAGCTGGCGATAAGCGAAGCGGAGCTGGCCGAGGCGCGCGTTGGTTACGATGCGGTACGCCTCGAGGGCACGGTGCGTCATATTTTCAAAGCGCTGGAGAGCGCCGGCGAAGCCAAAAGCATCTGTCGTAATGAATACGCCGTTCATGAGATGACCGGGCGTTTTACCAATCAACATATCAGCGACCGCGCCGGGGTAGTGCTCAACCCGCGCGGCCTCGATCTACGTCTCTTTATGAGCCAGTGGGCCTGCGCCTACTACCTGCGGGAGCAGGGGCCAAGAGGCGAGCGGCGTAGTATTCAGTTTTTTGATCATCAGGGCGATGCGCTGCTGAAAATCTACGCTACGCCCTACACCGACGCCAGCCAGTGGGATGAAATCGTTGAGCGCTTTAGCGTGCGCCGTCAGGTACCACTCTCCATTTTCGCGGCCGAGAGCAAATTTTACGACGATGCGCCCGATGCCGAGGCAGTCGATCACGACTGGCGGGAGATGACCGATGTACACCAGTTCTTCAACCTGCTGCGCAAGCACAACATCTCGCGCCAGCAAGCTTTCCGACTGGTGGGCGACGATCTCGCCTGTCAGGTCAGCAACGACGCACTGCCCGCACTATTACAACAGGTGCAGCAAGAGGGCAACGAAATCATGATCTTTGTCGGCAACCGTGGCTGCATCCAGATCTTTACCGGCGCGCTGGAGAAGTGCGCGCCGGTGGGCGACTGGCTAAGGGTGATGAATAAAATTTTCACGCTGCATCTGCGCGAAGGAGGGATCCACGAAAGCTGGGTCACGCGCAAGCCGACCGCTGATGGGCATGTCACCAGCCTGGAGCTGTTTGCTGAAGATGGTACGCAAATCGCGCAGCTTTATGGTCAGCGCAGCGAAGGGGATCGCGAGCAGGCATGCTGGCGCGGACAAATTAACGCGCTGACGCCGTGGAGGGAAAAGGCATGAAAATCGTCGTAATGCTCTTACTGGTACTGCCCCTGCTGGCGGTGGCCGAGCCAAAAATTGTTGCCCTTGGCGGCGATGTCACGGAGATCGTCTATGGGCTTGGCGCCCAGAGCCAGCTGGTCGGGCGCGACAGCACCAGCACCTGGCCTGCTGAGGTAAAGCAGCTGCCGAATGTCGGTTATGTTCGCCAGCTGAATGCGGAGGGCATTTTGTCGCTGCGGCCCACCATTGTGCTGGCGGGCAGCCAGGCGCAGCCCTCGCTGGTATTGAAAAGCGTGCAGGATAACGATGTCTACATGGTGCCGGTGCCGGGCGGGTATACGCTCTCAGAGATCGACAAGAAAGTCGTGGTGATCGCCCGCGCGCTTGGCAAAAACGAAGAGAGCCTGGCGGTGCGCAAAAAGCTGGCGACGGAGATTGCCGCACTGCCCACCTCACCGCTGGATAAAAAAGTGCTCTATATTCTCAGCCACGGCGGCATGGGCACACTGGTGGCGGGAAGAGAGACGGCGGCAGATGGTGCCATCCAGGCGGCCGGGCTTAATAATGCGATGCAGGGCTTTTCCCACTACCGCGCGATGTCGCAGGAGGGCGTGATCGCCAGCCAGCCGGATCTGGTGCTGATCTCTGCCGACGGCGTGAAGCACCTGGGCGGCGAGGAGAACATCTGGCTCTTACCGGGCCTCGCGCAAACGCCTGCCGGGCGCAACAAACAGCTGTTGATTGTCGATGAAGCCGCGCTACTGGGCTTTGGTCTGCGCACACCACAGGCGCTGCTGGAGCTGCGTAAAAAAGCGGAGCAGCTACCGTGATAACCCGAGCGGCTTCCCGAGTCCTGTGGGGACTTTTGCTGCTGACGGCGGCGCTCTTGCTCTTCGCCTCCACGCAGGGGTCGATGGAGATATCCCTTGCCAGCCTATGGCAGGGGGATGATCACGTGCTGCGCCAGATCTGGTTCACTATTCGCCTGCCGCGCGTGCTGCTGGCGCTGCTTATCGGCGCGGCGCTGGCGCTCTCCGGCTGCGTCATGCAGGGGCTGTTTCGTAACCCGCTGGCCGATCCGGGATTACTTGGTATCAGCAGCGGCGCGGCGCTGGTTGTCGCCTGCTGGCTGGTGCTGCCGCTGTCGGTACCGCTACTGATTGCCCTCTATGCGCCGTTGGTCGCCGCTTTTATCGGTAGCCTGGTCGTGATGGTGGTGATCTTTTTACTCAGCAAAGCGGGCGAAAGCGCGCTGTCGCGGCTGCTGCTGGTGGGGATCGCCATCAACGCCCTGTGCGGCGCGGGCGTTGGCGTGCTGGCGTGGATCAGCAACGATGCGCAGCTGCGCCAGCTTTCGCAGTGGGGAATGGGCAGCCTCGGGCAGGCGCAGTGGCCAACGCTCATTGTTACGGCGACCCTGATCCTGCCCGCCATGCTCGGGATCTGGCGGGTGGCGAAACAGCTCAACTTCCTGCAACTCGGCGAGGAGGAGGCGCACTATCTGGGCGTTGATGTGCGGCGTTTACAGAGGCGGCTGCTGCTTTGTAGCGCGCTGCTGGTAGCGGCCTCTGTCGCTATCAGCGGCATCATCGGTTTTGTCGGGCTGGTCGTACCGCATCTGATACGCATGGGATTAGGCCCCGATCATCAACACCAGATCCCCGGCTCGCTGCTGGCGGGGGCAAGCCTGCTGCTGCTGGCCGATACCGCCGCCCGCACGCTGGTCGCGCCTGCCGAGATGCCGGTCGGCTTACTGACCAGCCTGCTCGGCGCGCCGTGGCTTTTATGGCTCATTTTTCGTCAGCGGAGCGCGCGCTATGGATAACGGTTTTATTGCCCACCAGGTGCAATTCAGGGTCGGGCAGCGGCAGCTGGTGGATGATATCTCCCTCACGCTGCCGCCGGGAGAGGTGGTGGCGCTGATTGGCCCGAATGGGGCGGGCAAATCGACACTTCTGCGTCTGCTGACCGGCTTTCTTACCCCCTCGCACGGCGTCTGCTCTCTGGCAGGGAAATCGCTTGCAGCCTGGCCTTCGCAGGCGCTATCGCGCCACCGGGCGGTGATGCTGCAACATCACGCCCTGGGCGTGGAGTGGGCCGCGGAGTCGGTGGTGGCGATGGGGCGCGCGCCGTGGGGGGAGAGGCATGCGTGCGATATCGTGCGCAAAGTGATGCGCTTAACCGGCTGCGAAACACTGATTGGGCGCCGCTTTGTCACTCTATCGGGCGGCGAGCAGCAGCGGGTGCAGCTGGCGCGTAGCCTGGCGCAGCTCTGGCGCAACGGCGCGCCGGAAGGGTGGCTGTTTCTGGATGAACCAACCTCGGCGCTCGATCTCTACCACCAGCAGCAGCTGCTGCGCCTGCTTAAATCCCTGACGCAGCGTGCCCGGCTGCATGTCTGCGTAGTGCTGCACGATCTGAACCTCGCGGCGCTGTGGGCCGATCGCATTGTGCTGTTGCATAAGGGGAAGATAGTGGAGCAGGGAACGCCGGTGCAGGTGCTGCAACCAAAGGTTATTACCAAATGGTATGGCGCTCAGGTGCATGTGGCGCCGCATCCGGATGGGCAGACGCCGCAGGTGTTTCTCTGTGTTTAGGGGGCGGCTGAAATGGCTCAGGCTGGATAAGCGGTACGCGCCATCCGGCAATGGGGTTGGCTCGGTCGAATGGTTCCCGTAGGCCGGATAAGGCGCAGCCGCCATCCGGCGATGGGGTTGGCACTCATGCTTGATGGGTGGAAGGGTTCCGTTCACCATGCGTTCGGGAGTTTCATTTACCTCTTATGCGGTGAACGGGATAAGGGAAGCGGCCGCGCTCCCCTTATCAATCCCCGCGGCCCCGCGAGGAAATCGGTGCTGCGCACTGCGCTCACCTCCCGCCTGCCTGACTGCGGCCGGCTCGACTCGACTTACTCGTTCCATTCTGGAACGAGTCCCTGTCTCGGTTCGCCTCTGTCCGCCATCCATGGCGTCCAGACCTTGTCATTCCCGCTTCGGTTCGCCGATTTCAGCGGGGACACAACCCCATCGCTGTGAGATCTTGCGTGAAAGCAATATCAGTGTTGCTGTAGATGCGTTTTTGTAGGCCGGATAAGGCGTAGCCGCCATCCGGCAATCGATGCCGCGGAGATAATGCCGGATGGCGCTGGCGCTTATCCGACCTACGCCGTTTCAGCGGGCTCCGTTTTGTAGGCCGGATAAGGCGAAGCCGCCATCCGGCAATGGTGCGGCGGTGATAATGCCGGATGGCGCTGGCGCTTATCCGGCCTACGCCGTTTCAGCGGGCTCCGTTTTTGTAGGCTGGATAAGGCGGAGCCGCCATCCGGCAATCGGTGCCGCGGAGGTAATGCCGGATGGCGCGTACCGCTTATCCGGCCTACGGTTTGTTTCTCAACAATTACGCCTCGGCGGGGGCATGTTGCCACCACATTTTGTGCAGGTCGTAATACTTATCGCCCGGTTCGGGGTATTTGTCCCACGGTTTATCGATGATGTAATGGATATTCTTCACCTGCGAGAGATCCCACATCTGCGGATGCTGCTTCGGCAGCGTTTTCAGGGCGTTATAGCCATAATGCAGCGGCAGCCAGCGGTCGCGGAACACCTCGTTGAGGAAATCCTGCTCGGCGAAGACCCACTCGGCGATATCCTCTTTCGCCGCCAGCTTCGCCATCATCGCGTCATAAACGGCGCGGTCCGGCGTCAGCACCAGAAAACCGCCGTTCAGGTAGTTATCGACCGAAGCAGGCGGTGCGGCGTTCATCTGCGCATCTTTAACCCAGCTGTAGTAGCAGTTATCCGGCTGCCAGCTGTCGGGGTAGGTAGCGATATGGTTCGGATTGCAGCGGCAGGCGTGGCAGGCGGCAAGCATCCCTTTGGCGAGCGGCAGCTCAAACACTTCATCTATGTTCTGCACCACCAGCATATCGGCATCGAGAAACGCGACGCGCTGATACTCCGTCAGCGTCCAGACCGCCAGCTTGCTCCACACCTCGGCGAAACGGGCATTGGCGTAGCGATGGGCAAGGGCGGGGTTCGGGCCGACGATCGGCACTTCACGCACTTCACACCCTTGCGCCTGCAGCTGCTGGCGCGTGGCGGCATCGATAGTCTCCGTCACCATTACCACCAGCGGCCATGGCGAGCCGCTGTCGCGCAGCGACTGCTGCAACGTTTCCACGCCGGGAAGGTAGCCCGGCTGCGTTAATAGCGTGACCCAGGCGAACGCGGCGCTCATGACAGCACCTCGGCCATAAAGCGGTTCATAAACTTCCCGTCAGGATCGAAGCGGCGGCGCACGGCTTTAAACGCCTCAAACTGCGGGTAGAGCGCGGGCCAGTTGTAGAGAGAGGGGTCAAAATATTTGCCCCAGTGCGGTCTGCCGCCCTCTTCGGCGAGCAGTTGCTCCGCCGCGCGTAAAAAGGCGGTTCCCTCTTCGGAGAGAGAGCCATCCTCGGCGTAATAGACGACAAAACCGAAGAAGCAGGTCGGCTCGCCGCCGGCCGGACTAAGCCAGGCGCTGGAGGCCCCGGTGCAGCGCAGGATAATCGGGTAGTGCATATGCGGCTGTGACTCGCTGTGCCACGCTTTCATGCGTGCAATCACCGCCGCGACGCGCGACATCGGAATACCGATTTCAATATTGATCTGCGGTGTGGCGATGCCGCGACAGAAGACCTGGTAGATATCGCCGATCACATCGGTAAAGTCTTTAAAGCGCGTAACGGTGCGAAACGGTTTGCCATTCTCATCGACAATGCGGGTGTCATCGCGCATCTGCGCCAGGGTTTTATCCACCGTGGCATTCATCTGCTCGTCGGTCTCCTCCATCTCCACCAGCTCGCCGTGGTTATCACGCCATAACGCCTGTTCCTCGGCGGTCGCTTCGCGCGCGTTCCAGGTGTGAACCTTGTTCTCATCCGGGAACCACCACGCTTTGCTGAAGGTCCACTCCTCGTTCCAGTCGATGAGATCCTCGGCGAGGTTATCGGCGCTGCCTGCGCTCTTAAAGCAGGTGTAGATCGTGGAAGGACGGGTGCGCAGCGTCACGGCAGTGATTACACCGAGGGTGCCGAGCGCCTGTTGCGCGGCATCAAAGGCCGGATCGTCTCGTTCAATGTCGTGCGCTTCACCGTGGGCATCAATCAGGCGAATAGCGAGCGCTTCATCCGCCAGCGAACTCTGCCCCATGCCCTGACCGTGGGTGCCAGTCGACACTGCCCCCGCGAGGGTTTGTGAATCGATCACGCCCGGAGAAGCGTGCAGCATGCGATTCATACTGGTCAGGGTTTCAAACACCTCATGCAGCACGGTTCCGGCGGCAAAAGTGACACTCTCGTCGGTCACCGCCAGCACGCCGCGCAGGCGTGAAAGGTCAATCAGCGTATCGCCTGGCTCGCTTAACTTCAGCATTCTGCCAGGCGACATGCGGCTGCCCATTACGCGGATTCGCCCCGTTGCGGCAGCAATCATCTGCTGCAACTGCGCTTCGTTTTCCGGTGTTGCAACGGCCTGAGCGGGTGCCAGCGTGGCATTTTTTGCCCAGTTTACAACTATGTTCTCATCAGAGGTTTGCTGTGGCAGGCGAGGTGGAAAAAGAGCCTGTATCGTTGTCATTGGCATCTCCTTGCGCAATATTTTTGTAATGATTTATCAAGCGTAGCTCATCATGTAAAAGTGTGACGTGAGTCGCTTATTTTCGTGCGAACTGCTCATCCTGAAGCTACTGATCGACACGATTTTGTGGTTCGCCCTTGATAAACGCCCGCACATTCTCCACCGTGGTGGCGAGAATGCGCCCGCGGGCATCGACGGATGCCCAGGCGATATGCGGCGTGATAATGCAGTTTTTCGCATTAAGCAGCGGGTTGTCTGCGCCGGGCGGTTCGCTGCTTAACACATCCACCGCCGCTCCGGCAATACGCCCTTCGTTAAGGGCGGCGGCAAGATCCGCCTCGTTAATCAGATCCCCGCGCGAGGCATTGAGCAGCAGCGCGCTGCGCTTCATTTTCGCCAGCGCCTCACGGCCGATCATCCCTTTGGTTTGCGGCGTCAGCGGGCAGTGAAGGCTGATCACATCCGCCTCAGCGTAGAGGGTGTCGAGATCGACATAGCGCAGCTGCGCGCTCTCCGGCTGCGGGCGTGAACGGGTAGAGTGGGCCAGCACCGTCATACCCATCGCCTGGGCAATAGCGCCGAATGCCTGACCGATGCGACCATAGCCGATAATGCCGACGCGTTTGCCCGCCAGCTCGACCATCGGTTGCAGCCAGTAACACCAGCTTGCTGCTTTACTCCAGCCCCCGGCATGCACATCGGCGTCATGTTCACCGACGCGGTTGCAGAGGGCCAGCAACAGGGCGGTGGTGAATTGCGCTACGGTAGCGGTGCCGTAGGTAGGCACATTGGCAACGACAATTTGCCGGGCGCGGGCGGCCTCAAGATCGATGATGTTGTAGCCGGTGGCGGTGACGGCGATACATTTAAGCCGTGGGCAGTGGGCGAGCAGCTCTTCGCTAAACGCCACTTTATTGGTGATGGCGATATCCGCATCGTGCAGACGCTGCGCGGCTTTATCGGCTGGCGTAGTGTCATAAACCGTTACTTCGCCCAGCGCATGCAGTGGATCCCAGCTAAGATCGCCGGGGTTAAGCAGACCGCCATCCAGCACAACTATTTTCATTTTTTCCCCATTCGGTCATGACAGTGTCGCAATAAAAATGCCGAACCCTATCGTCCGGCATTCGCACCCAGGAAGCAAATTGCAATCAATCACTTAATAGCGTAATCACTCCCGCCAGCCCATATTTCACCGCCTGCTCAATCACCTCTGTGGTGTCGCCTTCGAAGAGGCATTTGACGGTGACCGGTTCGCTATCCGGCAGGCCCCAGCCAAACCACACGGTGCCGGCAGGCGTGCCATCTTCGCCGCCGTCGGGGCCGGTGTAGCCAGTCACGGCAATGCTGACCGGCTCGTGGCTGGCGTCACAGGCACCTTGCGCCATTTCAAAAGCCGTCTGTTGGCTAACCGCCGTCCAGCGCGCCAGCGTCTCTTTTTTCACCTGCAACAGCGTCTGTTTCGCTTCATCGGTAAAGGTGATAAACCCGCTGCCGTAAAACTCCGGCGTGCTTTCGCAGGCGCAGAGCGCGGTGGCGATCTGCCCGCCGGTGCAGGACTCGGCGGTAGTGACGCGCAGGTTTTTATCGCACAGAAGCGTACCCAGCCTGTCGGCCAGATCGCTAATCTCAAGCTTTAACAGCGGGGCGACGCGCTCGCGTTGTAATGCGGTAGTGGTTTCGCTCTTCATTTCACTCCCTTCCATCCGAAAGAAAATTCTGCCTGGCAAAAGTATAGCAGCGCACTTTTAAGGCGAATTTTTCGCAATGATCGAGATATGACCATTGCGTTCCAGAATGGCGAACTTAATCTCTGCGAGATCGACAATGCCCTGGTTATTGCGCGCCGAGAGCATAATATCGGCGCGGGAGATATCCGCTTCGCGCATCTTCTCCGGCAGCATTTCGCCGTTCTCGACCAGCACCACTGGCGTGCCATCGATAAAGTTTTCTGCTCCTTTCACGTACTTTTTAAGCTTGCCAAACAGAATATCCACCGCCACCAGCGTGATGATGGTCAGCGCCGCACCGGTGACAGAGAAGTCGTTGCCGAGCAGCGCCTGCTGCGTCGCCTCACTGATGATCAGCAGCAAAATGAGATCGAAGGAGGTCATCTGCAATAAGGCTCGCCGACCGGCGATTTTAAACACCACCATCAACACCAGGTAGATTGCTACCGCGCGTAATACCATATCCATCGCCGTCTCCTCAGGGCCAGATAAACTGTTTCACTGCCAGTTGGGTGGTGCCATTTAATGAGAGACGCAATTCACTGCTGCCAGGGGTTTGCGGTGTCAGCCCAAGCCAGACGGTAAAAGTCTGGTCGGGATCAGGGCGGGCATACTCCAGCACCAGTTCGCCGTTCTGGCTGGTCATCTTTTCCGGCTGCGGTTGCAGGGTGCGGATCTCGAAATCCTGCATAAAGTTGCCGCCGAGGATAAAAACGGTGCGGCGTTCGTTCGAGGCGTGGGCGGTGAGTTGCATATCAATATCGCTTTGCAGACGGGCATAGCGGTCATACTGCACTGTCAGTTTGCCATCAATGCTGTGGGCGCTTCGTGCGCTGAGCCACCCCTGGGAAAAGAGGCCGAGCAGCCCGGCAATCACTACGGCGAACAGGATTACAGAGCCAATGCGCTGCACCTTTGTTTCAACATGCAGCCAGAACGGACTGTCAGCTACCGGATAGCGGTGCGACTTCTTCTCCATCTCTCCTCCACGGTGTCGGTGGAAACCACGTAAAAAGAGTGTAGATGAGGCGGGGGGAAAGGGGGATACAGGCCGAAGCCGCTGAAACCGCGTAGGCCGGATAAGCGTGAGCGCCATCCGGCATTATCTCCGCGGCACCGATTGCCGGATGGCGGCTACGCCTTATCCGGCCTACGGGATCGAGGACGGATACGCGCAGCCTGGGCGCGCGTAACTTACCCCGCTTTCTGCTGCACCTGATGCACGCCAATATAGCGCTCGTAGCGGTTCGCCTTCAGGCGCGTCAAATCCACCAACACCAGGCCATCGACGCAGTTATTGAAATCGGGATCGCTGCCGAAATCGATAAACTGCACGCCGCCGGGCTCGCCCAGCTCGGAATACTGTTTATAGAGCGGGGGAATGCCGCAGCCGAGATTACCCAGCAGCGATTTCAGCCGCGTCAAATCTTCGGTGTAATCCTCACCGGTAAACTGCGCCAGTACCTCGGGCAGCGTAGCGGGGCAGGGACGGCGCGACGACGCCAGCGGCCAGGCGGCGGGAAACCAGAGGCGATAGAAGGCAATCAGCAGATCGCGCGCCGCAGGCGGCAGGCCACCGGAGATGGAGACCGGGCCAAAGAGATAGCGGTACTGCGGGTAGCGCGCCAGATAAGCGCCAATCCCCGACCAGAGGTAATCGAGCCCGCGACGCCCCCAGTAGCGCGGCTGAATAAAGCTGCGCCCCAGCTCAAGACCTTCGCGCAGCACCTCTGCCATGCGCGCATCGTAGTGAAACAGGCTATGACTGTAGAGTCCCTCCGGCCCCTGTTCGGCGATAAGCTCCGCGGTGGGCATAAAGCGGTAGGCGCCGACAATCTCCAGATCCGCGTCATCCCAGAGGATCAGGTGCAGATAGTGGTCATCGTAGCGATCCGTATCGCGCCGTTTGCCGCTCCCTTCACCCACCGCGCGAAAGGCGATCTCGCGCAGCCGCCCCAGTTCACGCAGCAGCGGTGCATCCTCCTGGCCGTTGCGCTGCCAGAGATAGATCGTTTTGCCGTCCGGCGTGCGCCCGAGGCACTCGGCGCGGCTCAGTTCGCGGCGCAGCGTGGCTCTGTCTTCGGGGCGGGCGATGGCGCATTCGGTTTTGAAGGTGCCGGGCACGCCCTTGCCAAGACGCAGAAGATGCTGGCGACACTTCTCGGCCAGCTCGCGCGGCGCAAGGGCGGTGGTGTGCCAGTTCTCCCAGGGAATGCGCTGCCCGAGGATAATCGGCAGGCTGCTATTGCGGCGGCGGAACATCTGCTGCATTAACAGCAGCAGCGGCAGGTTATCAGAGACCAGCGCGCTGGCGTAAAACAGTGCGCTGTTGCGGGCTTCGATACACGCTGGCAGCAGCGGGGCGCGGAACTTGTTCGCCAGCTTGATAAACCCGGCGTGCCACTGTTTATCGCGAATCCCTTTGCGGGTCAGGCGTGACACTTCGCCCGCCGGGAAGAAGATCAGCACACCGCCCGATTGCAGATGATTTTCCATCTGCTGTAGCGCCGATTTGGTGGTACGACCGCCGATATTGTCCACCGGTATAAAGAGCGAGCTTAGCGGCTCAAGGTGGCTCAGCATGCGGTTAGTGACCACTTTGACATCGCGGCGCACGCGTGAGACGGCATACATCAGTGCCAGCCCATCCAGCGTACCGGTCGGGTGGTTGGCGATAATCACCAGCGGGCCATGTTCGGGGATCTGTTCGAGGCAATGGGCGGGGATGGTACAGCGAATGTGCAGATGGTCGAGGACATGTTCCACCATATCCAGCCCTTTCAGGTGGCGGTGCTGGGCGGCGAATTGCTGGAACTCCTGTTCGTAAAGCAGGCGCCTGAGCAGGTTCTTTTGCCAGCGGGCCGGTCTGGCCTGGGGCCAGAGATCCTCAAGTACATTGTCGAGACTAAACATGGCGATTTCTCCTCCCGTCTTGCCGCTGACAGTAGCGGGGGAAGATGACGCTTACATTTCATTACAATGACGTTATGAGCATTTCTGTGAAATGCCGGATGGCGCTGCGCTTATCCGGCCTACAAAGGCAGGGCAGGTGAACATGCGGTAAAGCGGGCCACGGATCCTGTAGGCCGGATAAGGCTGCAAGCCGCCATCCGGCATGGGTGCGTGCAGTGAAATGCCGGATGACGCTGCGCTTATCCGGCCTACAAAGGCAGGGCAGGTGAACATGCGGTAAAGCGGGCCACGGATCCTGTAGGCCAGATAAGGCGTAAGCCGTTATCCGGCATGGGTGCGTGCAGTGAAATGCCGGATGGCGCTGCGCTTATCCGGCCTGCAAAAGCAGGGCAGGTGAACATACGGTAAAGCGGGCCACGGATCCTGTAGGCCGGATAAGGCTGCAAGCCGCCATCCGGCATAGGGGCGTGCAGTGAAATGCCGGATGGCACTGCGCTTATCCGGCCTGCAAAAGCAGGGTAGGTGAACATACGGTAAAGCGGGCCACGGATCCTGTAGGCCGGATAAGGCTGCAAGCCGCCATCCGGCATAGGGGCGTGCAGTGAAATGCCGGATGGCGCTGCGCTTATCCGGCCTACAAAAGCAGGGCAGGTGAACATGCGGTAAAGCGGGCCACGGATCCTGTAGGCCGGATAAGGCTGCAAGCCGCCATCCGGCATGGGTGCGTGCAGTGAAATGCCGGATGGCGCTGCGCTTATCCGGCCTACAAAGGCAGGGCAGGTGAACATACGGTAAAGCGGGCCACGAACCATGTATGCCGGATGGAGCTGCGCTTATCCGGCCTACGGGAAGGAGTGTCAGTGGGGATTAAATCAGGCCGCGTTCAGCGAGATCGAGGGCGAAGTAGCTGAAGATCAGATCCGCGCCTGCGCGTTTGATGGCGCCAAGGCTCTCCATTACCACTTTATCTTCGTCGATTGCACCCGCCTGAGCGGCGAATTTGATCATCGCGTACTCACCGCTCACCTGGTATGCGCCCAGCGGCAGTTCGGTACGCTCACGAATATCACGCAGAATATCGAGATACGCGCCCGCTGGTTTCACCATCAGGCAGTCGGCGCCTTGCGCTTCATCAATCAGCGATTCGCGGATCGCTTCGCGGCGGTTCAGCGGGTTCATCTGGTAGGTTTTACGATCGCCTTTCAGCGCGGTGCCTGCCGCTTCACGGAACGGGCCGTAGAAGGAGGAGGCGAACTTGGTGGAGTAGGACATGATGGCGGTATCTTTAAAGCCCGCCGCGTCCAGCGCCTGGCGGATCGCCTGCACCTGGCCATCCATCGCCGCCGATGGCGCGATAAAATCCGCCCCGGCTGCTGCGGCAACCACTGCCTGCTTACCGAGGTTCAGCAGGGTCGCATCGTTATCGACGCCATGTTCACACAGCACGCCGCAGTGGCCGTGCGAGGTGTATTCGCAAAAACAGGTATCGGACATCACGATCATCTCCGGTACCGTCTCTTTACAGATGCGCGACATACGCGCCACCAGGCCATTCTCCTGCCAGGCATCGCTGCCGGTGTCGTCGGTATGGTGTGAAATACCAAAGGTCATCACCGAGCGGATACCCGCTTTGGCGATACGCTCAATTTCACGGGCAAGATATTTTTCCGGAATGCGCATCACGCCTGGCATGGCGGAGATCGCCTGGTAATCGTTCAGCTCCTCTTCAACGAAGATCGGCAGCACCAGGTCGTTTTTGCTCAGGGTTGTCTCTTCAAACAGGGCGCGCAGCGCAGGGGTTTTACGCAGGCGGCGGGGACGGGTGATTAAATCGGTCATGATATGCCTAAGATTTATGGAACAGATGGCGGCATTGTAGCCGAAAATATAACCCCCCGTTTTACCAAAATCGCCGTTAAGCCACAGGCAGGCGGCAATGCACCTGCCTGTTACTCCGTCAGGAGGCGGGGATCGCCACCGGTTTATTGTTGCTCAGTTCACTCACCAGATCGTTCACGCCGTCGCTCATATTGGTGAATTTAGTCAGCGGTGAACGGGTGATCACCACGAACACGCCGACATTCTGCTGCGGCACCATCGCCATATAGGTGATGAAACCGCCGCCGCCGCCGGTCTTCTGAATAATCCCCGGGTGGCCCTCTTTCGGTGCCATATAGACCCAGCCGAGGCCGAGGGCATCCGCTTTACCCGGCACATCCATGCCCACCACTTTCGTCAGGCGCTCGCGCGGGTAGATCAGTGTCTGCATCCGATCGGCCTGCGCATCACGGTGGTAAAAATCGGATGAGAGGAACTGCTGCATCCAGCGCATCATATCCCCGGGCGTGGAGTAGACGCCGCCGCTGCCAATCGCCGCCAGCGTGTTGTTGCACGGGCTGGCCCCTTTTTCCGCCACCATCAGTCGCTTGCACTGATCCGGTGACGGGGTAAAGGTGGTGTCTTTCATGCCCAGCGGGCGGGTAATCTGCTCTTCAAACAGCTGCGGATAGGGTTTTCCCGCCGCGCGCGCCAGCGCATCCGCCAGCAGATCAAAGGCCAGGTTGGAGTAAGCCGCCTGAGTACCCGGCGCGCTTTTCAGCGTGGCAGTGGCAAGCCAGTTCCAGCGCTGCTCGCGCGTCGGCCAGACAAACACCGGGCGCACCGCTGCACCACCGGGCTGCTCACGCGGCAGGGCACTGGTGTGCGTCGCCAGGTTAACGAGCGTAATCGGCGCGCCCTGGTAGGTAGGTACGCGCGCGCCGGGCGGGGCGTATTTACTTAACGGATCGTCCAGGCGCACGCGGCCCTGATCGAGCAGCTTCACCAGCATCTCACTGGTCATCAGCTTAGAGAGCGAGGCGATGCGCACCACCGAGTCGAGCTGTGGGCGCACATTGTTGCCGGGACGGGTTTCGCCGAAACTACGAAAGACGCGCTGGTTGCCGTCAATCACCACCATTGCCATGCCGGTCGCGCCGCTGCCATAAAAGATATGGTTGGCGTAACGATCGACAATGTCAGAAGCAAATACCGGGTCGGGGGATTGTTGCGCCGCCCGGACGCTGGTCAGGCCCAGCGCACACCACATCGCGGAGAAAAGCAGACAACGTTTCAACGAAAGGATCCATTAATCACGGGGAAAGATAGAGCGTATTTATACTACTTGTGCGGCGTTGCAAAGGGGCGAAAAGCGGAATGTTTCGCCCTAATCCGTAACGCCAGGTAAATAAGAGCTTTTTTTCTGCCCCCCGCCGCCGCCATGGGGTGTGATAAGCTCCGTTTTTCGCCAAACAGGAGGCAGGTAATGGTTGCTCAACGGGTAGTGATGGTGGTCGATATGCAAAACGGCGTGTTTGCCACGCCGCGTCATCAGCGCGCGCAGTGCGTCGCGCGGATCAATCAGCTGACGGCGGCGGCAGAGACCGTGATCTTTATCCAGCACGCTGAGGCGGGCGGGCTGGAGGAGGGGAGTGCAGGCTTTGCGCTGCTGCCGGAGTTAACCCAGCCAGCGAGCGCGCTTTACGTGACCAAAACCGCCTGCGACGCCTTCTATCAAACCAATCTTGAGGCGATGCTGCGCGAGCGAGCGATCGAGAGCTTTGTCATCTGCGGCTGTGCAACGGATTACTGTGTCGATACCACGCTGAAAAATGGTGTCAGCAAAGGCTTCGCGATTACCGTCGCGGAGGATGCGCACACCACCGCCGACCGCCCGGCGGCAAAGGCGACCACGCTTATCGACCACTATAACGACGTCTGGCGCACGCTTATCGTGCCAGACAACCCGCTGCAGGTGAAAAGTGTCGATACAATTGTTTATGACTGGCAAAGCCACTAAACGGTTAACCTGAGGTCTGATTAAACGAGCCAGCGCCGCACTTGCGGCGCTTTTTTGTCGCTGGCCGCGAGCGTGACACAGCATACTTTGTAAAGAATAAGAAAGACCCAGGAGAGCACTATGTTTCGATCCTTTTTCCCCCGGCCGACGCCCTTTTTTGCCTCGGCGTTTATCTGGACGCTTCTCGCCATTGTTTTCTGGCTGGCAGGCGGCGAGCGCTGGTTATTACACCTGACCGGCATATCAAGCGAGGTGCCCATCAGCGCCGCGCGCTTCTGGTGCCCCAATTTCCTGCTCTTTTACGCTTACTATGCGCTCTGCGTCGGCCTCTTCGCCGCGTTCTGGTTTATCTACTCGCCCCATCGCTGGCAGCGGTGGTCGATTCTCGGCACCGCGCTGATTATCTTCGTCACCTGGTTTCAGGTGGAGGTGAGCGTCGCCATTAACGCCTGGTATCAACCCTTTTATGATCTGATCCAAAAAGCGCTCACCGCGCCGAATACCGTGCCGCTGGAGAAATTTTACAGCGGCAGCGGGGTCTTTCTGGGCATCGCGCTGATCGGTGTTACCGTGGCGGTGCTGAATAACTTCTTCGTCAGCCACTATGTGTTCCGGTGGCGCACGGCGATGAACGAATACTATATGGCGCACTGGCAGCAGCTGCGCCATATTGAGGGTGCAGCGCAGCGTGTGCAGGAGGACACCATGCGTTTTGCCAGCACGCTGGAGGATATGGGGACCAGCTTTATCAATGCGATTATGACGCTGTTCGCTTTCCTGCCGGTGTTGATTATTCTCTCGCCCCATGTGCCGGAGCTGCCGATTATTGGGCATGTTCCCTACGGCCTGGTGTTTGCCGCCATCGGTTGGGCGCTGTTTGGCACGCTGGTGCTGGGCGCAGTGGGTATCAAGCTGCCCGGTTTGCAATTTAAAAATCAGCGCGTCGAAGCGGCGTACCGTAAAGAGCTGGTCTATGGTGAAGATGATGCCGAACGCGCGCGCCCGCATACGGTGGCGGAGCTGTTTAGCGCCGTGCGCCGCAACTACTTTCGGCTCTATTTCCACTACACCTATTTCAACGTCGTGCGCATTCTCTACCTGCAGGTTGACGCCGTGTTTGGCCTGGTTATGCTCTTCCCGACGCTGGCGGCTGGGGCGATTACCTTCGGGTTGATGCAGCAGATCACTAACGTTTTTGAACAGGTGCGCAGCTCGTTCCAGTATTTGATCACCTCATGGACGACGCTGGTAGAGCTGATGTCTATCTATAAACGTTTGCGCAGTTTTGAGCGTGAGGTCGATAATCAGGAGTTCGTTCCTGTCGCCTCTCACGGCCATTAACAAAGGAAGGTTATGTCTTACGTACCCCGTTTTAGCTGGTTGCTGGCGGCGCTGATTGTCGCCGGGTGTAGTTCGCAGGGCTCGCTCTCTGATAAAGAGGCATCGAAAGGGCCTAAAAAGGCGAAGGCGCTG
Organism: Kosakonia sp. SMBL-WEM22; assembly: GCF_014490785.1. Taxonomy (NCBI): domain Bacteria; kingdom Pseudomonadati; phylum Pseudomonadota; class Gammaproteobacteria; order Enterobacterales; family Enterobacteriaceae; genus Kosakonia; species Kosakonia sp. SMBL-WEM22. The sequence continues at coordinate 1,118,712 of NZ_CP051488.1, forward strand.
GATGTCGCAAGCGTGGTGCGTAACACCATTCCCGCAAGCGTTAAAGATCGCGACGGCTGGGCTGAAGATCTGGCGACCACCTTTAAGAGCCAGAAGCTGCCGCCGACGCTGGAGAACATCTGCTCCGTATTAGCGGTGGCGCAGCAGGAGTCCAACTACCAGTCCGATCCGGTGGTGCCGGGTCTGAATAAGATTGCCTGGAAAGAGATCGACAAGCGCGCCGGGCAGCTGCACATCCCTGCGCTGCTGGTGCACACGGCGCTGAAAATCCCGTCGCCCAACGGCAAAAGCTACAGCGAGCGGCTCGATAAGGTGCGCACCGAGCGCGAGTTGAGCGCGATCTTCGATGACATGATCAATATGGTGCCGATGGGGCAGACGCTGTTTGGCTCTTATAACCCGGTGCACACCGGTGGGCCGATGCAGGTGAGCGTCTCCTTTGCCGAGCAGCACACCGACGGCTACCCGTGGGAGATGTCCGGCACCGTGCGCCAGGAGGTCTTCAGCCGCCGCGGCGGGTTGTGGTTTGGCACCTATCATCTGCTTAACTACCCGGCCAGCTACAGCGCGCCGATTTACCGCTTCGCCGACTACAACGCCGGGTTTTACGCCAGCCGTAACGCGGCGTTCCAGAACGCGGTGAGTAAAGTGACGGGCATTAAGCTGGCACTGGATGGCGATCTGATCCTTTATGGCAGCCGTGAAGCGGGCACCACCGAGCGTGCGGTGCAGACGCTGGGCGCGCAGCTTGCGATGAGCGATCGCGATATTCGCCGCCAGCTTGAGCGTGGTGACAGCCAGGAGTTTGAAGAGACGAAGCTCTATCGGGAGATTTATCGCCTGGCGGACAAACGCAGCGGAAAAGCGCTGCCGCGCGAGATGCTACCGGGGATTCAGTTAGAGAGCCCGAAAATCACGCGTAACTTAACCACGGCATTGTTTGCGAAACGCGTTGACGATCGTCGGGCCGCTTGCATGGCGCGCAATTAGCGCAGGTTGTGGCTACGCCAGCGCAGGACGAGAAAAATCACGCCCAGAAACGCGCTGCCGGCGATAAACGGCACAAGACCGAAAATCGTGCCTACGCCCATACCCATTTCAACGTGGGGACGGGAGACGTCCTGCGTCTGCATCAGGTGTTCAAATACACCAGGCGCGTGCACCAGCAGGTTAAGCAACTGCGCGCCTGCCCAGAAGCAGAGCAGTACGAAGACGGCGTAAGCAATATTACCCGGTCTGGAGGTGTCTCGTTTTTTCGCGCCCTTATTAAAGGGTTTGGATAGGGTAAAGTCAGCCATAAGACCTCCGGTACTCGTCACTTTTAAACGCTCAGGGAAGATAGGCTCAGAGCCGTAACTCCTGGTTAGTTTGGCACCAGTCCCGCTTTGTCAACATCAGAATGGTGATAATTTCGGAGCGGGAAGGATCCCAGGGAAGCGTTTTTTGTGAATCATCACATTTTTGTAACGTATTAATTATTTGCGTAACATTTCGGAATTACCGCACAGCACACACTCTCAACCCGCGCGCTGTGCGATGATGCGCTCTTTACCTGCTGGAGTTGTCATGAAGCTGCCTGAGAAAATTCGCCGTGACTGGCACTATTACGCGTTCGCGATCGGCCTGATCTTTATTCTCAATGGCGTGGTAGGGCTGCTGGGGTTTGACGCTAAAGGGTGGCAAACCTATGCCGTCGGGCTGGTGACCTGGCTTATCGGGTTCTGGCTGTCTGGGCTGATTATCCGCCGCCCCACGCAGGATGAGGCGACGGAAAGTACCGAGTAACGCTTACTCGTTCATCGAGATCTTGAGCGCGCTGCTTTGCTGGTGGCGCTCAAGCGCCAGTTCAATCAGGCGAGTGATTAGCGCACTATAGCTCATGCCGCTCGCCTGCCACAGTTTCGGGTACATGCTGATATTGGTAAAACCGGGCAGGGTGTTGATCTCATTGATTACCACCTCGTTCTCCGGCGTCAGGAACACATCTACCCGCGCCATCCCTTCGCAGCCCAGCGTCTTATACGCCTCAATGGCGATCGCGCGGATCTTGTCGTTAGTCCCGGGATCGATGGCCGCCGGCACCACCACCTGCGCGCCCTGATCGTCGATATACTTGGTGTCGTAAGCGTAGAACTCGCTGTTCAGCACAATTTCACCGCAGGTGCTGGCTTGTGGCTCATCATTGCCCAGCACCGCGCACTCGATCTCGCGCCCGACAATCCCTTTTTCCACCACCACTTTTTTATCGAAGGCAAAGGCCAGACGCAACGCTTCAGCATACTGCGCTTCGTTGGTCACTTTGCTGACGCCGACGGATGAGCCCTGGTTGGCGGGTTTAATAAACAGCGGCAGGCCGAGCTGCGATGAGATGTCGCTAAAGCTGAAGCTGTCGCGGTTAGCGCGCGTCAGGGTGATAAACGGTGCGATGGCCAGACCGGCATCGCGCAGCAGGCGCTTGGTGACGTCTTTATCCATACAGGCTGCGGAAGCGAGCACATCGGAGCCGACAAAGGGCAGGTTGGCGAGGCGCAGCATCCCTTGCAGGGAGCCATCTTCGCCGAGCGTGCCGTGAACAATCGGGAAAATGACATCAACATTCGGCAGCGGCGAGCGGTTATCCGCCGCAATCAGCTGCTGCCCGGCGACGCCCGGCACCAGTGCCACGCTATTGTCCGACGGATTGAGCGCAATACGCGCCGGATCGCTGGCGTTTTGCAGATAGTTCTGCGCATCGCTAATATGCCACTGCCCAGATTTATCAATACCCAGCAGCACCACTTCAAAGCGCGATGTATCCATCGCATCGACAATGTTCTTCGCCGACTGTAACGACACTTCATGCTCCGCCGATTTGCCGCCGAAGACGACCCCTACCCGCAGTTTTGCCATTTCAACAATCACTCACACTGATGAGAAAACCCATACGATATCACGTCAAAACGCACGATTCGCGGCCTTCTGCCATAATGTCTGGAGAAAAAAAGAGGAGGAGAGGTGAGCGGGAAGAGCCTGATCGTAATCGCTATTCTTATCGGCGGCGTCTATGCGGGTTACCGCGCGCTGCCAGCGTGGTACAACCCTTTTGCCCCGCTTCAACTGAGCGATCCCCCGGGGCGCATCACCCAGTTCAAGCTGCGGCGTTTAGCGCCTGAAGAGTGCGCAGCGCTGCTGAAGCAGGCGAATCAGCAGCGGCTTATCACCTCCGTTGCGGTGGCGGACAGCGCCGGCGACTGCCCGCTAACCAACGTGGTGCGGGTAAAAGATTTCGGCGCCGTGAAGCTGAGCAGCAGCTTTCTGGCAAGCTGCCCGCTGGCGCTCAGCTCGGCGCTGTTTGTTGAGCAGCAGGCACGGCCATTAAGCGAAACGATGATGGGCAGCGCCTTGGCGCGTATTGATCATCTGGGGAGCTACGCCTGCCGCAATATCTACAACCGCGCCGATGCCCGGCGCAGCGAACATGCCAGTGCGGAAGCGCTTGATATCAGCGCATTCCGGCTGGCGAATGGTGAGCAAGTTTCCGTCCTGCGCGGCTGGCGGCAGGCGCGCACTCAACCCTGGCTGCGCGCGATGCTCAGCGCCAGTTGCGGTTATTACGGTAACGGCCTTGGGCCGGAGTATAACGCCGCCCACGCAGACCATTTCCATCTCGGTATGCGCGGTTACGGCCTTTGTCGCTAAGCATATCGCGCTTAGCATTTACGGTTTTCCTTCCTGCACCGCTGTTATTCGGCGGTGGTTAAGGGATAAAACGCCAAAGTGCGGCTAAGCGCATATCTGGTAACTTATCGCTGGCGCATTCTTGCTACCCTATGCGCCGTTTTTTAAAACCTGAGTGATTACGCGTATTTATGGAATCCTGGAAGGTCAATCTTATCTCGGTGTGGTTCGGCTGCTTTTTTACCGGGCTAGCCATCAGCCAGATTTTGCCGTTTCTGCCGCTCTATGTGGCACAACTGGGGGTGACCTCGCACGAGGCACTGTCGATGTGGTCAGGGCTAACCTTCAGTATCACGTTCCTCATCTCGGCGATTGTCTCGCCGATGTGGGGCAGCCTGGCGGACCGCAAAGGGCGCAAGCTGATGCTGCTGCGTGCTTCGCTGGGGATGGCGATCGCCATTCTGCTGCAAGCCTTCGCCACCAACGTCTGGCAGTTGCTGCTGCTGCGCGGCGTGATGGGGCTGACCTCCGGTTATATTCCTAACGCGATGGCGCTGGTGGCTTCGCAGGTGCCGCGCGAGCGCAGCGGCTGGGCGCTCAGCACGCTTTCGACGGCGCAGATCAGCGGCGTGATCGGCGGCCCGCTGATGGGCGGTTTTCTCGCTGACCACTTAGGCCTGCGCACGGTGTTTATTATCACCGCGCTGCTGCTGATGGTGAGCTTCCTGGTGACGCTGTTCCTGATTAAAGAGGGGGGCAGACCGAAGGTGAAGAGGGGCGAGCGGCTCAGTGGTAAAGCGGTTTTCTCGACGCTGCCCTATCCGGGGCTGGTGATCAGCCTCTTTGTCACCACCCTGGTGATCCAGCTCTGCAATGGCTCGATTAGCCCGATCCTCGCGCTCTTTATCCAGTCCCTGTCGCCCGATACCGCCAATATCGCCTTTCTTAGCGGCCTTATCGCCGCCGTGCCGGGTGTTTCTGCACTGCTTTCGGCACCCAGGCTTGGGAAACTGGGCGATCGCATCGGCACCTCGCGTATTCTGTTAGCAACGCTCGCCTGCGCGATTGTGCTCTTCTTTGCCATGTCGTTTGTCACCTCGCCATTGCAGCTTGGCATTCTGCGCTTTCTGCTCGGCTTTGCCGATGGTGCGATGCTGCCCGCCGTGCAGACGCTGCTGCTGAAGTACTCCAGCGAACAGGTTACCGGGCGCATCTTTGGTTACAACCAATCCTTTATGTACCTTGGTAATGTTGCTGGCCCGCTGATGGGCGCGTCAGTTTCGGCGATGGCCGGCTTTCGCTGGGTCTTCGCCGCCACGGCGGTAGTGGTGCTAATTAACCTGATCCAGCTGGCGCGGGCATTTCGCCGCGTGCGGCAACCACGCTAAACGCAGGCCGGAAATAGATCTCCGGCCTGCGCATCCAGTTTCTTTATATACTTCGCAACCACCATGACGTTATTTCCTGGATGACCTTTCTCACTGTGTGTATTAATGCGCAAAAATAATAGTTGCATCTCCTTTGCAACTACTAAATCGAGTGCTAACTTCATGCAACGTCTAAAAAGGAAATAGCGCCATGAAAAATCTCATTGCTGAGTTATTGGTTAAGCTTGCGGAGAAGGAAGAGGAGTCCAAAGAGCTGGTCGCCCAGGTTGAAGCGCTGGAAATTGTCGTCACCGCGCTGTTGCGCCAGATGGCGGCATCCGAGCAGCAGTCGCTCATTTTAAGTGTCGAAGGTGCGCTGGCAGAGGCTCTTCCGGGCGACGAGGCCCTGTCAAGAGACTCGGAGCTGCTGCAACAATACGTAAAAAAGCTTTTAAGGCACCCACGCAGTTGACCCCGCGTTAGCATGTAATACCTGTCATCTCACTGTCATCTGGGCTGCCTATAGTCGCTCTGTTTTATTTTCTTTAAGTATTTGTACATGGAGAATATTAAGTGAAACAGAGCGCGTTATATCTTGCACTATTATCCCTGCTTTCCTCGCCTGCTATTTATGCAGAATCATCTGTAGCACCCGTTCTTGAAAGCCGGGCGGCTCAAGGGGATATTTCCGCACCCGGCGGCGCGCGCCGTCTAACGGGCGATCAAACCGCTGCGCTGCGTGAATCTCTAAATGATAAACCCGCCAAAAATATTATTTTGCTGATTGGCGATGGCATGGGCGATTCCGAAATTACCGCTGCGCGAAATTATGCTGAAGGCGCGGGTGGTTTCTTTAAAGGTATTGATGCGCTGCCGCTCACCGGTCAGTACACCCACTACTCGCTGGATAAGAAAAGCGGGAAGCCCGACTACGTTACCGACTCTGCCGCGTCGGCAACTGCATGGAGCACCGGTGTAAAAACCTATAACGGTGCGCTCGGCGTCGATATCCACGACAAAGATCATATGACCATCCTTGAGATGGCAAAAACCGCCGGTCTGGCGACGGGCGACGTCTCCACCGCCGAATTGCAGGACGCGACGCCTGCCGCGCTGGTTTCCCATGTTACCTCCCGCCGCTGCTACGGTCCGAGCGTCACCAGCGAGAAATGCGCGCTTAACGCGCTGGAGAAGGGCGGTAGAGGATCGATTACTGAACAGTTGCTGAATGCACGCCCGGATGTGACGCTTGGCGGCGGGGCAAAAACCTTCAGTGAAACCGCCACCGCCGGTGAGTGGCAGGGCAAAACCCTGCGCGAGCAGGCGCAGGCGCGCGGTTACCAGCTGGTGAGCGATGCCGCGTCGCTTGCGGCAATTAATATGGCGAACCAGGATAGACCTCTGCTCGGTCTCTTCGCCGACGGCAACATGCCGGTGCGCTGGGAAGGGCCGAAAGCCTCCCTGCATGGTAACCTGGATAAGCCTGCCGTGACCTGCACGCCAAACCCGAAACGCACCGACAGCGTGCCGACGCTGGCGGCGATGACGGAAAAAGCGATTGAGTTACTGAGCAAAAATGAGAAGGGCTTCTTCCTGCAAGTGGAAGGGGCATCGATTGATAAGCAGGATCACGCGGCGAACCCGTGCGGCCAGATTGGTGAAACAGTCGATCTTGACGAAGCGGTACAAAAAGCGCTGGAGTTTGCGCGTAAAGATGGCAATACACTGGTGATCGTGACCGCAGACCACGCTCATGCCAGCCAGATCATCCCGGCAGATACCAAAGCACCAGGCCTGAGCCAGGCGCTGACTACCAAAGATGGCGCGGTGATGGCGATGACCTACGGCAACTCGGAAGAGGAGTCGATGGAGCATACCGGCACGCAGGTGCGCATTGCGGCGTACGGCCCGCATGCGGCGAACGTCGTCGGGCTGACGGATCAGACCGATCTCTTCTACACCATGAAAGCGGCGCTGAACCTCAAGTAACAGCTGCCCGGCGGTAAATCTCTGCTGCCGGGTGGTTTTTTCGCCAATTAGGACCATCCTTAAAGGGTTCATTGACAGAAGGATGGCGCTATGAAAATCACACTTCTCGTTACTCTCATCTTCGGTGTGCTGTTTATGACGGCCTTAAGCGCCGCCGAGAAAACAGTGACCCCGCAACAGCAGCGTATGACGCTCTGCAACCAGCAGGCTAAGGCGCAGAACCTTGGTGGCGATGCGCGCAAGAGTTACATGAGCGACTGCCTGAAGAGCACCAAAACCGAGCCTGGGCAAAAGAGCCTGACGCCTCAGCAGCAGCGGATGCGCGAATGCAACGCCCAGGCGACGCAGCAATCCCTGAAAGGCGATGACCGCGGTAAATTTATGAGCGCCTGTCTGAAAAAAGCGGCGTGATCCTCCCTTCGCGGGCGTAATTTGCGCCCGCATACTTAAGGCGTTTCTGCCGCTGTGTTGCTCCCCGCTTAATCTCTGCCAGGCTTAATTTGTGAGCTGTGTTGTCTTTTTTTCCTTTGCGAGTGTACGTCGCCAGACGTTACGCCCGTTTTGCCACACCAATACGGGAGCAAGAGTAATGAACTATCAATATGTTACCGATCTAAACGATCTACCTGAAAACCAGCCGGTGAAGTTCGATGTCGATGGCACTTCGCTTATTCTCATTCGCACCTTAACCCAGGTGCGTGCGTTTCAGAGCCGCTGCCCTCATGCCGGTGCACCGCTTGAGCAGGGCGCGGTATGCGACGGTCGGCTGGTCTGCCCGTGGCACAAAGCCAACTTCGATATCACTAACGGCGAGTGGTGCGAGCCGCTGGCACTCCAAAACCTGAAGCAGTATCCGGTGCATATTGAACAGAACCGCGTGCTGGTTAATCCGCGCCCGCTCTCGCCGACTACCCACAACACCATTCGCGGTGACGGGCCGCAAACGGTAGTGATCCTCGGCACTGGTGCAGCCGGCAGTTCTGCGGCGGTGACGCTGCGCGACGCCGGGTTTAACGGCCATCTGATGCTGATTGATAAAGAGAGCGAAGCACCCTATGACCGCACGGCACTGAGTAAGTTTGTCCCTTCCGGCAAGATGAAGATCAGCGAAGTGCCGCAACTGCTGGATAAGGCGTTTTATGCCCAGCCGGGGGTGGAGAACATTGATCAAGCGGTAACGAAGCTCGATGCCAAAGCACGCCAGTTAACGCTCGCCGACGGGCGCGAAATTACCTTCGACAAACTGCTGCTGGCAACCGGCGGACGCCCCGTCTGGCCGGAGATTCGCGGCAACCAGCTCGAGGGTGTGCATGTGCTGCGTGATATCCACCAGGCGCAGACGCTGTTAAGTGAAGTGGAGGATGAGCAGCAACTGGTGATTGTCGGTAACAGCTTCATCGCCATGGAGCTGGCGGCCGCGCTGCGTAACCAGGATGTCGATGTCACCGTGCTTTCGCGCCATGCGCTGCCGTTTGTGCCGCAGTTCGGTGAAGAGATTGGCCGCCACTTTATGGAGCTGCATAAGCAGAATGGCGTCAAGTTTGTCACCGGCGAGCCGGCGGAGTTGCAGGGCGATGATCACGTGCAGCGCGTGGCACTGAAAGATGGTCGTACGCTTCCAGCGCATGTGGTGGTGTTTGCTACCGGCGTGGAGCCTTCAACCGATCTGGTGGGCGATCTGCCACGCGAAGAGGATGGCAGCCTGACGGTGGATGAGTATCTGCGCGCCGCGCCCGATATCTGGGCGGTCGGCGATATCGCTACCTATCCGGCCCCGGAGGGGCGTCGACGCATTGAGCACTGGCGCGTTGCCCAGCAGCAGGGGCGCATTGCGGCACTCAATATGCTCGGAGAAACGCAGCCTTTCGATCGGGTGCCCTTTTTCTGGACTACCCACTTCGGCACGCGCTTTGAGTACCTCGGCTATGCCCGCGAGTGGGACAGCATGAAGATGTTGGGATCGTTTGAGAATAAGCGCTTCGCCGTGCTCTACGGCCAGGAGGGAATGCTGAAGGCGGTACTGAGCTGCGGCGAGAACACCGCCACGGCGGAGTTGGTGCTGAAAATGCAGGAGCCGTTGACCATGCGTGCGGCCAGCGAACTCCTCTCGTAAGCTTCGCGCCACGGTTGAATCGCCGTGGCGCTGCCTTTTACGCGCTCAGTTTTTCCGACTTCGCCATACAGGCGGCCATCGCGTCCATCACCGCGGCGCGAAAACCCTTATCTTCCAGTACTTTCACCGCTTCGATGGTAGTGCCGCCCGGCGAGCAGACCATATCTTTCAGCTCGGCAGGGTGTTTGCCCGTTTCCAGCACCATCTTCGCCGAACCCATGACCGCCTGTGCGGCAAATTTATAGGCCTGCGCGCGCGGCATGCCGCCCAGCACGGCAGCATCGGCCATCGCTTCGATAAACATGAAGACATACGCCGGTGCCGAGCCGCTGACGCCAACTACCGGGTGGATCATCGCTTCGGAAACCACTTCCGCTTCGCCAAAGCAGCGGAAAATGGTCAGCACATCGGCGGTATCTTCAGAGGTCACCAGTGCATTCGGCGTAATAGAGGTCATCCCGGCGTTAACCAGTGCGGGGGTGTTTGGCATCACGCGGATAATTTTGCGATCGTGACCCAGCGCGCGCGCCAGCTGGTCGAGCGTGACACCGGCTGCAATGGAGACCACCAGCGTCTCTTTGTTGAGGCTGGAGGCGATATCGCTAAGGACTTTCACCATGATGTTCGGCTTCACGGCGCCAAAGACAATATCGGCGATCTGTGCCACTTCCTGCGCGCTCTGCGCGGCGTTGACGCCATACTCCTGTTGCAGGGCGGCGACCTTATCAGGCGTTGGCGTATAGACCCAAATCTGCCCCGGTTTCACCTCGCCGCTGGCGATCAGCCCGCCGACGATCGCTTTACCCATGTTACCGCAGCCGATAAAACCGATTTTCTTTTCCATCACGTCCCTCTCTGCTTGTTATTGCATGTGATTCATAGCTTAACGCGCTTTTCCGGCGAGGGCGAAAGGATCTCTGCTTTCCCCGGCGGGCAATTAAAGGGACAATGCGCCGAAACGAAAAGGAGTCACCATGGCGATATGGGTTGATGCGGACGCCTGTCCGAATGTGATTAAAGAGATTTTATTTCGCGCCGCGGAGCGGACACAGACGCCGTTAACGCTGGTCGCTAACCAGAACTTGCGCGTACCTCCATCCAGGGTGATCCGTTCGCTCAGGGTGCCGGCAGGCTTTGACGTCGCCGATAACGAAATCGTGCGTCTCTGCGCGGCGGATGATTTGGTGATCACCGCCGATATTCCGCTGGCGGCGGAGGTCATTGCAAAAGGGGCGGCAGCGCTCAACCCGCGCGGCGAACGCTATACGGAAGCGACGATTCGCGAGCGGCTGACCATGCGCGATTTCATGGATACATTGCGCGCCAGCGGCATCCAGACCGGCGGACCGGATTCCCTTTCGCAGCGCGATCGCCAGCAGTTCGCCGCGCAGCTCGATAAGTGGCTGCTCGATCGCCAGCGCCGCCAGACGCCGTAACCGGGCTTGTCAGTTTTTATCACCTCCAGTAAGGTTGCCGCTACAGGCGATGCCACAGAAACTTTACAGCCTCAATGGCTGCGCCAGAACGTTCTTATACGCAAAATTGAGAATGTGTAACGTTACTCTTACGCAGCGCGCGCCGTTGGTTTAGTGCTATCATCGCCATCTTATTGTTGTCCCCCAACCGGGGGCCTGGAGGAATAACCTGCTCATGACGCTACCCATCTTTCTCATCGGCGCACGCGGCTGCGGTAAAACTACTGTTGGCCGGGCGCTGGCGCTGTCACAGGGCTTCCAGTTTATCGATACCGATAGCTGGTTGCAGGAAGAGGCGCAGCAGACCGTTGCGCAAATCGTAGAGCAGGAGGGGTGGGCCGGTTTTCGCGCCCGCGAAACGGCGGCACTGGAAGCCGTGACCGAACCCGCTCTGGTCGTCGCCACCGGCGGCGGTATTATTCTCAGCGACTACAACCGCCGTTTCATGCGTGAGCACGGGCGCGTGGTTTACCTCTGTGCGCCGGTCGACGTGCTGGCAGGGCGGCTGGAAGCTTCTCCGCAAGAGGGGCTGCGTCCGACGTTAACCGGCAAGCCGATCAGCGAAGAGGTGAGCGACGTGCTCGCCACCCGCGATGCGCTCTATCGCGATGCGGCGCATTTTGTGGTCGATGCCGCGCAGCCGCCGCAGGCGGTAGTGGCAGAAATTGAAGCGGCTTTACGCCTGGCGCGCGCCAGTTAGCGAAACGTTTGACTATACTTATCTCTCTAACCGCAAAAGGAGAATAAGCTATGCCGACTAAACCGCCCTATCCGCGTGAAGCCCGTGTTGTAGCTGTTGAGAAGGGACCCAGCGACGCGACTGTCACCTGGTATGAACTGCGCGCGGATCATCCGAAGCCGGACTCATTGATCAGCGAGCACCCCACGGAGCAGGAAGCGCTGGATGCGAAAAAGCGTTATGAGGATCCCGATAAAAGTTAATCCGGCGATCCCGCCAGCATGATTTCCTGAACCTTTCAGAAAGTCGTTTGCATCACATTTTTTGACTGGCTTAATGCCAGTCACTGTTTATATTCATTGTTACTGGAATTTATTAGAACACAGGAGTGGCTCATTCTCTTTACACGGCGGCGGTGCTCCATCCTCCGTCGGTTGTTGTACAGAGAATCATAACTAGAAGCAGTTTTGAAAGGCGGAAAGCGAAGATGAGTGCGACGTTGGCGATCCTCACCATTGGTGTGGTGCCGGTAAAAGAGATCCTGCCGCTTCTGGCAGAGCATGTTTCAGAAGATCAAATCACCCATGTTAGCCTGCTGGGGAAGATGGACCCGGCACAAGTTCAGATTGATTATTGCGTCGATCCTGGCGAGACCGCTATCCCGACGCGCCTCAGTGATGACAGCCTCGGCCTGGTGTCGCGCGAGAAGGTGGAGCGCGATCTGCAAAGCGTGATCGAGGTGCTCGATAATCAGGGAACCTATGACGTCATCCTGTTGATGAGTACCGCAGATATCCGTGGCTTAAACGCGCGCAACGCCATCCTGATTGAACCGCAGCGCATTATTCCCCCGCTGGTCGCCTCGATTGTCGATGGTCACCAGGTCGGCGTGATTGTGCCGGTGCCTGAATTGATGGCGCCGCAGAAGAAGAAGTGGCAGGTGCTGGAAAAAGAGCCGCTGTATGAACTCTGCCACCCCTACCAGGCGAGCGAGACGGAGCTGATTGACGCCGGAAAAGCGCTGCTGGAGCGCGGTGCTGATGTGTTGATGCTCGACTGTCTTGGCTTCCATCAGCAGCATCGCGATCTGCTGCAAAAAGCGCTGGATGTCCCGGTTTTACTCTCCAATGTGCTGGTGGCGCGGCTGGCCTCGGAACTGCTGGTGTAGCCGCAGAACGGCGCAATTTCGCGTGACATCACTTAAGCCCGGCCTCTATAGTGGTTTTCCAGTCATTTCTCTATAAGGGCCTGTTTATGCTTCAAAGTAATGAATACTTTTCCGGTAAAGTGAAGTCCATTGGGTTTACCAGCAGCAGCACCGGCCGCGCCAGCGTCGGCGTGATGATGGAAGGGGAGTACACCTTCTCCACCGCCCAGCCGGAAGAGATGACGGTGGTCAGCGGCGCGCTCAATGTGCTGTTGCCAGGTGAAACCGAGTGGAAAACGCACGCCGCCGGCGAAGTATTCAATGTCCCGGGCCATAGCGAATTCCATCTTCAGGTCGCCGAGCCGAGTGCCTATCTCTGCCGTTATCTGTAACACTTGCGCCGTCCGGCGACAAAAAAGCCCGGTAGCGCTGCGCTTACCGGGCCTGGAATAGTGAGTCGCTAAAATCGTTAGCGCTGGGCTTCGCCGCCGAGGCCTTCCACCAGATTTTGAATCAGTGCCGCCAGCTCGCCGGTCATCAGAATAAAGTCGGCGTCAAAACGCTGGGCATAATCTTCCCGGTCGATATCTTCATTCTGATCGCGCAGCTCATCGCTAAACTTCAGGCGTTTTACCGAGCCATCATCACAGATCATAAACTGGATGCGCTGCTGCCAGTCGAGGGCCAGCTTAGTGACCACTTTGCCTGCTTCAATGTGTACGGCGATTTCGTCACTCACCAGATCCTGCTTTTTCGCGCGGATCACGCCGCCATCTTCCAGCATCGCTTTCAGCTCGGCTTCGTCCAGCAGCTGGAACCCTTGCGCGACGGTGCCGGAGCGGACCCACTCTGTCAGCGTCAGCTCAATCGGGTTTTCCATCGTCAGCGGTACCACCGGGAGAGAGCCGAGGCTTTTACGCAGCAGCGCCAGCGTATCTTCCGCTTTTTTTGCGCTGGCGCAGTCGACCATAATCAGGCCGTTGACGGTATCTATCCACATCATCGTCTGGCTGTAGCGGCTGAAGGCGCGCGGCAGCAGCGAGTGCAGTACTTCATCTTTCAGCGCATCTTTTTCGGTTTTTTTCAGTTTGCGCGCCTGCTCGGCTTCGAGGCGGGCGATTTTCGCTTCCAGCGCCTGTTTCACCACCGGTGTCGGCAGGATTTTCTCTTCTTTGCGCGCGCAGATAATAATCTGGCCGTTGTTGGTATGGGTCAGCGCTTCGCTGTGTGAGCCCATCGGTGGAACCCAACCGGTTTTCGCCATATCCTGACTACCGCATGGCGTAAACGAGAGCGGGGCGAGCTGTTTTTCCATCTCTTCCGCACGGAGCGCCACATCGCGGCTGAGACGGTATACCATTAAATTTTTGAACCACAGCATGATTTTTTCCACGGCCTTGTCGTTAAATGCAGCGGGCATAATAGCGAATTGTCGCCGCGCTTGCATTGCTAATGCGTGGTCCACTACGAGGAGTTTGATGTGCGTATCGGTATCGATTTGGGTGGTACAAAGACAGAGATTATTGCGCTGGACGAGAGCGGCGAGACGCTGTTCCGCCATCGGCAGCCGACGCCGCGCGACTATCAGCAGACCATTGAGCTTATCGCTTCGCTGGTCGATTTAGCGGAAAAAGAGACCGGCCAGCGCGGCACAGTCGGCATGGGCATTCCGGGCTCTATTTCGCCCTATACCGGGGTGGTGAAGAACGCCAACTCCACGTGGCTCAACGGTAAACCGTTTGATAAAGATTTGAGCCAGCGGCTTAATCGTGAGGTGCGCCTCGCGAATGATGCCAACTGCCTGGCGGTGTCGGAAGCGGTCGACGGCGCGGCAGCGGGCGCGCAGACGGTGTTTGCGGTGATTATCGGCACAGGCTGCGGCTCCGGCATTGCGCTCAATGGCCACTCCCATATCGGCGCTAACGGTACGGCGGGCGAGTGGGGGCACAATCCGCTGCCGTGGATGGATGAGGATGAGCTGCGTTATCGCACTGAAGTGCCCTGCTATTGCGGTAAGCAGGGGTGCATTGAGACCTTTATCTCCGGCACCGGGTTTGGCACCGATTATCAGCGTCTGAGCGGCCAGGCTCTGAAGGGCAACGAAATTATTCGGCTAGTGAATGAGCAGGATGCGGTTGCCGAGCTGGCGCTGAGCCGCTATGAGATGCGGCTGGCGAAGTCGCTGGCGCATGTGGTGAATATCCTCGATCCCGATGTGATCGTGCTGGGCGGCGGGATGAGTAATGTCGATCGCCTTTACCAGACGGTGCCGGGTTTGATGCAGAAGTGGGTGTTCGGCGGTGAGTGTGAAACACCGATCCGTAAAGCGGTGCACGGGGATTCCAGCGGCGTGCGCGGCGCCGCGTGGCTCTGGCCGCAGGGGGAGTAATGCGCCAATCGAGCCGCTGAAACGGCGTAGGCCGGATAAGCGTTTACGCGCCATCCGGCATTATCACCGCAGCACCGATTGCCGGATGGCGGCTTCGCCTTATCCGGCCTACCAAAACGAGCCTACAGCGACACCAACGTTGCTTTTATCTGCGATATGGCAGCGAGGGGGCCGCGGGGATTGACAAGGGGAGCGCGGCCGCTTCCCTTGTCCCGTTCACCGCATAAGAGATTAATGAAACTCCCCAACGCCTGGTGACCGGAACCCTTCCACCCGTGCTACATACCAGGCCCATTGCCGGATGGCGGCTCCGCCTTATCCGGCCTACAAAACCTTTTCCACCGAGGCAACATGCCTCACCCATTGCCCGATGGCGCGTACCGCTTATCCGGCCTGGGCGGTTTCAGCACAACTGTGCTGCGGCCTACTGCACCGCATACTTCCCATCGAGCTTGCTGTAGCCAAGCCCATTTATCTTCTTCACCTTAATCTGCACCGGAATACGCTCCTTCATCGCCTCAACGTGGCTTATCACGCCGATGGTTTTGCCGGTGGCATTTAACGCATCGAGCGCATCCAGCGCCGTATCGAGCGTTTCGCTATCCAGCGTGCCAAAGCCCTCGTCGAGGAACAGCGAATCGATACGCGTTTTGTGGCTCACCAGATCGGAGAGCGCCAGCGCCAGCGCAAGGCTCACCAGGAAACTTTCGCCGCCTGAGAGGGTGCGGGTATCGCGCACCGCATCTGCCTGCCAGGTATCGACCACCTCCAGCTCCAGCGCGTCGCTCTCTTTGCGCTTGAGCAAATAGCGCCCGTGCAGGCGGGTGAGCTGGTTATTCGCCAGCCAGACCAGGTTATCCAGCGTCAGCCCCTGGGCGAATTTACGGAACTTATCCCCCTCTCTGGAGCCAATCAGCGCATTCAGATGTCCCCAGTCATCGCAGCGGGCGCTGGCGTGCTCAATCTGCTGTAGCACCGTCTGCTGGCGTTTGCGGTTATCCGTATCCTGTTTCAGTTGCTGGCGCACTTCGCCCTGGCCGGTGGCGTTCTCGCGCAGCTGACGTGCAAGCTGCTCCAGAGCCGGTTTGGTACTCTCTATGCTGGCATCCGCCCCAAGCCCGGCGGGGCGCTGCTGCTGATGGTCAGTAAGCGTCTGCTCTGCATTTGCCGCCAATGCCTGTTTCTGCTGGCACTCGGCCTCCAGCGTCTGGCGCAGCTGCGCAAGGCGCTGATGCTCGCCATCATCAAGCAGGGCGCGAAGGAAGGCGTCGCGATCGTCAAAAATACTCGCCGCCAGCGCCTCGTTAAACGCCTGTTCAGATTGATGCTCACTCTCTGCCGCCTGCGCCAGCTGCTGATGCAGGGTTTGCCACTGGCTTTGCAGGGCCAGGCAGGCGTCGTGCACTTTACGCCACCCCTCCAGTGCCACGCGAGCCTCGCCAACGGCGATATCTTCTGCGGGCAGGGTGTCGAGGATTGGCGCAAGCTGCGCCAGCTGCTCCTGGAGCGCAGTCAGCTGCTGCTGATGCGCCTGCCACTGCTGCGCTTCATCGGCGCGGGCAGCCAGCCACGACGTTTCATCATCTTCGGCGGGCAGCGCCAGGTCGAGTCCTGCAAGGGTTGCGGCCAGGCTTTCGCGGCGGCGCTCAACCGCCTGTTGATAGTGCTCGCTCTGCTGGCGCAACTCATTGATCTGCTGCTGCAGAGTCAGGCGCTGATTGAGCAGGTAAAGCTGATGCTCGTAGGCATCCTGCGCGCTTTGCCAGCTGTTGAGATCGCGCTGCGGCTCAAGGGTGACGTTCAGCGCGGCGCAGGCTTTTGCCCATGCCTCAAGCCAGCTGCGCTCCTCCTCCTGGAGCAGTTTCGCTTCGCGCTCATCTTTCTCGTAACGCTCGGCGAGGCCTTTCAGACGCTCGCCGAGCGCCACGCCCGCCTCTTTCATCGTGCGTACGTCGAGATCGAGTGCATTAAAGCGCGTCTGATTGACGCCCGGTTCGATAGCCTGATAGTGGGCGACCGCCGGGTGCTCCGTTGCGCCGCACAGCGGGCAGGGGTGACCGGGCTGGAGGCGCGCGCGCTCGCTTTCGAGATCCTTAATCCGGCTCTCCAGCTCGCAAATGGTGCGCACCTCGTTCAGTAACTGATTTTTCTCTTTATAGAGTTCACGTTTGTGCGCCAGCTCAGCGGTCAGTTTCTCCTGTTCCGCTTTCAGATCCAGCAGGCTCTGCTGGCGCTGGTTCAACTGCTTACGCAGCGGCGCATAGCGGGCATGCAGAGCGGTCAGTTGCTGGCGCAGCGGGCGGTTTTGCGCACAGAGCGCCATTGCTGCTGCCGTCTCTTCAAGGCTCATCTCAAGAGTGGAGAGTGGTAGCGTGCGCAGGCGCTCCTGCTGGCTCTGCACACGCTGCTGCGCCGAAAACCACTGTTTTTTCTCCTCCGCCAGCTGGCTGAAGAGCGCCCGCCAGCCGGTTAATTCACTCTGCCAGCGCTGGAAGCGGGCGTGCTCGTTTAACCACGACTCCAGGCTTTGCCGCGAGGCAAGCAGCGAGGCTTGCTGCTGTGCGGCGCTGGCGCGTATCTGCGCGCGCTGTAACAGGCTGGCCTGTAAGCGAGTATTCACTTCCTCACTCTGCGCTCGGGTATGCGTTAGCGTTTTGCGCTGATCCTCAAGCCGCTGCCACAGCGGGCGCAGCTGCTGCGCCGGTTGCGCCAGCTCAAGCGCGGCAAGCTGCGGCCTGGCGTCGTTACGCGCCTGTAGCGCCTGCGCCAGCGTCGCTTTTGCCCGCCCGCGCGCTGCTTGTAGTTCTGCTTCGCGGGTGAGCCACTGCGCCTGCGCCTGGGCGCTGCGCTGGGTGTTCAGCAGCGTCTGCTCTTCGTCAGTTAGTGCTTGCAAACGTTGCTCAAGCAGCTCCCGCTGCCCGGCTTCCAGCAGCACGACGCCCTCGGCCTGCGCGCGCAACTGCTCCAGCTCGCCTTTGGCGCTTTTATGCTTCTCAAACACCATCGCCGAAATCTGCCCATAGATCTCGGTGCCGGTCAGCTCCTCCAGTAGTTCAGCGCGCTCGCGCGGTTTGGCGTTGAGGAATGCGGCGAACTGCCCCTGCGAGAGCAACATGGAGCGGGTGAAACGGCCATAATCCAGCCCGGTGAGGGAGGCGGTGAGATCGAGCTTATCTTTGACCTTATCGGCGAGGATTTTCCCCGTTTCGCACAGCGCCAGCTCCACGCGCGGTGCCTGCAGGTTGCCATCCGCCTGCCCGCGGGCGCGCGTCTGGCTCCAGAAGGCGCGATAGGCCACCCCCTTAACTTCAAATTCCACCTCTGCCAAACACTCGGCGGTGTCGCGGGTCATCAGGTCGTTTTGTGACTGCGACAACGTGCTGAGGCGTGGCGTCTCGTGGTAGAGGGCGAGGCAGATAGCGTCCAGCAGGGTGGTTTTCCCGGCCCCCGTTGCCCCGGTAATGGCGAACAGCCCGTTGCTGGCGAAGGGCTCTTCGGTAAAGTCGATTTTCCACTCGCCCTTCAGCGAGTTGATATTTTTCAGCCGTAAACTGAGGATTTTCATGCGTCGTTCTCCTCATCCAGCGCCTGGCGGGTCTCGCCGAACAGCGTATGTAAGCGCGCACTCTGCATCTCGTCGAGCTCCTCCTGTGCCAGCCTGCGGTCAAAGACCTCTTCCACTTTTAACTCGCTCAATGTTTCACGCAGCTCACCGGCGAGCAGACGGTCGCGCAGCTCGCGGCTGCGGCGCACCAGCAGCACTTCGACGGGCAGATCTTCGGTTACCTGCTGGATTTTGCGCTGCATATCGACCAGATAGTCGCTGCTGACAATCTCAATATCGAGCCACACCGGCGGCGTGGCGGGGGCATCGCGCCACTGCTCAAGCTGACGGCAGATATCGGCAAACTCGCCCTTAATCACCGCCAGTGGCTGAGTGGCGGGCACGTCAATAGTGGTGACTTCTGCCAGCTTGCCATCGGCAAATGTCACCAGATTGACCCCTTTGCTTTTTCCTGTCTCATCAAAGCTCAGTGGGATCGGTGAGCCGCAGTAGCGAATATGCTCCGTGCCGCCGATTTTCTGCGCGCGATGGATATGGCCAAGCGCGATGTAATCCGCCGGGGGAAAGTTTTGTGCAGGGAAAGCATCCAGCGTGCCGATATAGATATCACGCACCGCGTCACTTTTACTCGCGCCGACGGTGGTCAAATGGCCGCTGGCGATAATCGGTAACGGCTTATCGCCGCGCAGGTCGCAGGCGGCCTGATACTGCTGCTGATAGTAGTCGGTGATGGCGGCCAGCAGGTGCTGCTGTTTTTGCTGCCCGGACATCCCCGCCTGGCTGACGGTAATGTCGCGCGGGCGCAGAAAGGGCACCGGGCAGAAGACCGCGCCGGGTTCGCCGTCGCGGCGATAGAGCAGAAACGGCGCAACGCCTGCGCTGGCGACTACGGTGGTGTTGAGATACGCGAGGATCTCTTTTGATTCATTGAGGGTCGCCACGGAGTCATGGTTGCCCGCCAGCACGATTAACTGGCAGCCGGTGCGCTGCAAACTGACCACAAAGCGGTTATAGAGCTCGCGGGCGTAGCTCGGTGGCGATCCGGTATCGAAAATGTCGCCCGCCACCACGATGGCGTCGACCTGCTGCTGCTCGGCCGTGGTTAACAGCCAGTCCAGAAAAGCGCTGTGCTCGGCGGCGCGGCTTTTGCTGTAGAAGTTTTGGCCGAGATGCCAGTCCGATGTGTGAAGAATGCGCATAGTGATCCCGTGGCAAAAAAGCATAACGGCGATTATAAACATTAAGCGGGTCAGGGACATCGCCTGGCGCAAATTTGCGTTGTCACATTCGCGCGGGCTGGGTCATATAGCGGTCATCTTATTCATAAATCTGTCATAAAACTGACGCATAATGGCGACGCTATTTATACTGCAGACTAATTAATACAGGGCGAATGATGGCGAGACGAATTCTGGTCGTGGAAGACGAAGCACCGATCCGTGAAATGGTGTGCTTTGTGCTCGAACAAAATGGTTTTCAGCCTGTTGAAGCTGAAGATTTCGACAGCGCGGTAAACCAGCTTAATGAACCCTGGCCGGATCTGGTGCTGCTGGACTGGATGTTACCCGGCGGGTCCGGCATTCAATTTATCAAGCACCTGAAGCGCGAAGCGATGACCCGCGATATTCCGGTGATGATGCTCACCGCGCGCGGTGAAGAGGAAGATCGCGTTCGCGGTCTTGAGACGGGGGCAGATGACTACATCACCAAGCCCTTCTCGCCGAAAGAGCTGGTGGCGCGCATTAAAGCCGTGATGCGCCGCATTTCGCCGATGGCGGTGGAAGAGGTGATTGAGATGCAGGGCTTAAGCCTCGATCCCTCCTCCCATCGTGTTATGACCGGCGAAAACCCCCTCGATATGGGCCCCACCGAATTTAAACTCTTACACTTCTTTATGACCCACCCGGAGCGCGTTTACAGCCGTGAACAGCTGCTGAACCACGTCTGGGGCACCAATGTCTATGTTGAAGACAGAACCGTAGACGTGCATATTCGTCGTCTGCGTAAAGCGCTGGAAGGGAGTGGACACGACCGGATGGTGCAGACGGTACGCGGCACGGGATATCGTTTTTCGACCCGTTTCTGAAATTTGACAGGAGTGTGACGCGTGCTGGAAAGGCTGTCATGGAAAAGGCTGGTGCTGGAGCTCCTCCTTTGTTGTATCCCCGCCTTTATTCTGGGCGCGATGTTCGGCTATCTGCCGTGGTTTTTACTGGCGGCGGTGACCGGGCTTCTGGTCTGGCACTTCTGGAATCTGCTGCGTCTCTCCTGGTGGTTATGGGTCGATAAAAGCATGACGCCGCCGCCCGGCACCGGCAGCTGGGAGCCGCTGCTCTATGGCCTGCATCAGATGCAGATGCGCAATAAAAAGCGCCGCCGCGAGCTGGGCAACCTGATCAAACGCTTTCGCAGCGGTGCCGAATCGCTGCCGGATGCGGTGGTGCTGACCACGGAAGAGGGGATGATCTTCTGGTGTAACGGCCTTGCGCAACAGCTGCTGGGGCTGCGCTGGCCCGATGATAACGGGCAGAACATCCTTAACCTGCTGCGCTACCCCGAATTTACCCAATACCTGAAGAGCCAGACCTTCAGTAAGCCCCTCAATCTGGTGCTCAACAACGGTCGCCACTTAGAGATCCGTGTAATGCCCTACAGCGAGCAGCAGCTGCTGATGGTGGCGCGCGATGTCACGCAGATGCACCAGCTGGAAGGGGCGCGGCGCAACTTTTTTGCCAACGTCAGCCATGAGCTGCGCACGCCGCTGACGGTGCTGCAGGGCTACCTTGAGATGATGCAGGAGCAGACGCTGGAGGGCGCACCGCGCGAAAAAGCGTTACACACCATGCGTGAGCAAACCTCGCGGATGGAGGGGCTGGTGCGCCAGCTTCTCACCCTGTCAAAAATCGAAGCCGCGCCGACGCACGGTGCGAATGAAGTGATTGATGTGCCGATGATGCTGCGCGTGGTGGAGCGGGAAGCGCAAACCCTCAGTCAGCAGAAACAGAGCTTCAGCTTTGAAATTGACAGCCAGTTGAAAGTGCTGGGCAGCGAAGAGCAGCTGCGTAGCGCCATCTCGAACCTGGTCTATAACGCGGTGAATCACACCCCCGCCGGGACGCATATTATCGTGCGCTGGCAGCCGGTGGCGCACGGTGCGGAGTTTAGCGTTGAGGATAATGGGCCAGGGATCGCCGCCGAGCATATTCCGCGCCTGACTGAGCGTTTCTACCGCGTGGATAAAGCGCGCTCCCGGCAGACCGGCGGCAGCGGGCTTGGTCTGGCAATAGTCAAACACGCGGTAAATCACCATGACAGCCGGCTTGATATCAGCAGCACGCCGGGCAAAGGGACGCGATTTAGCTTTGTCTTACCGGAACGCCTGATTGCCAAAAACGCCCACCCTTAATCACCTTGTCAGCTTATCTTTCCGGCGGCTTGCTGCGGCGAGCCGCTCTGCCTCGCCTCATCGTGCGACTGCAACGTAGTTTGTACGGTTGTTGCTTTTTTGTTCGCACGATCAGCCACGTGTTTTTCTGATAAATAGAGTTTTTCACTGGCTGGTTTCTGCTGTTTAGTATAACTATCTGGTTTTGCGATCCCGACTTGCCTTTAAACGTTATAAGCGTTTAAATTGCGCCCCATGCATTGTCAGACCGACTGTGTTTGCGTGGTAAACCGAAAAACTATTCTTCGCCACGCAGTGCATTAAGCATTTCCCGCTGATTTAACGCGTTAATGATGCGTTATTGTCCGGTGCGGAGAGGCTAATTATTCAACATATTTACGACACCACATCCACAGGCAGTAAACATTATGACCCATCACTTAAAACCGCGTGACATCATCGCGCTGGGCTTTATGACCTTCGCGCTGTTTGTTGGCGCAGGTAACATCATTTTTCCTCCTATGGTCGGCTTACAGGCGGGTGAATTCGTCTGGACGGCGGCGCTGGGCTTCCTGATTACTGCGGTGGGCCTGCCGGTGCTAACGGTGGTTGCGCTGGCAAAAGTGGGCGGCGGCATTGATAGCCTCAGCACACCGATTGGCAAAGTCGCGGGCGTGCTGCTGGCAACGGTCTGCTATCTTGCCGTTGGGCCGCTGTTTGCCACGCCGCGTACTGCAACCGTCTCTTTTGAAGTGGGTATTGCGCCGCTGACCGGCGACGGCTCTTCGGCGCTGCTGATCTACAGCCTGGTCTACTTTGCATTGGTGATCCTGGTCTCTCTCTATCCGGGCAAACTGCTTGATACCGTCGGCAATTTCCTTGCGCCGTTGAAAATTATCGCTCTGACGATTCTGGCAATCGCTGCGCTGGTGTGGCCTGCCGGTCCTATCAGCCATGCGCTGGAAGCCTACCAGACTGCGCCGTTTTCTAACGGTTTCGTCAATGGCTACCTGACGATGGATACCCTCGGTGCGATGGTCTTCGGTATTGTTATCGTGAATGCCGCCCGCTCGCGCGGCGTGACTGAAGCGCGTCTGTTGACTCGCTATACCGTCTGGGCGGGTCTGATGGCCGGCGTTGGCCTGACGCTGCTCTATCTGGCGCTCTTCCGCCTTGGTTCTGACAGCGCGACGCTGGTCGATCAGTCCGTTAACGGCGCGGCGATTCTCCATGCTTACGTTCAGCACACCTTTGGTGGCGCGGGCAGCTTCCTGCTGGCAGCGCTGATTTTCATCGCCTGTCTGGTGACGGCGGTTGGCCTGACCTGCGCCTGCGCAGAGTTCTTCGCCCAGTACCTGCCGCTCTCTTACCGCACGCTGGTCTTTATCCTCGGTATCTTCTCGATGGCGGTCTCAAACCTTGGTCTGAGCCACCTGATCCAGATTTCGATTCCGGTGCTGACGATGATCTATCCGCCCTGTATCGTGCTGGTGGTCTTGAGCTTTACCCGACCTTTCTGGCATTGTTCCACCCGCGTCATTGCGCCGACCATGTTTATCAGCCTGCTTTTTGGTATCCTTGACGGCGTGAAAGCCTCCGCGTTTGCTGAGCACCTTCCTCTCTGGACACAGCGCTTACCGCTGGCGGAGCAGGGCCTGGCCTGGCTGTTGCCGAGCCTGGTGATGGTGGTTCTGGCCGCTATCTGGGATCGTGCGGCGGGACGTCAGGTGACCTCCAGCGCGCATTAACAGCAGCAAGCACGGTTTGTTGAACCACGGGGTAGCGCACTCCGTGGTTTTTTATTTTTTGTGATGAATAACGGCAGTGGAAACGATGGAAAGTACGAATAAGCTGAAGCGTGGGCTAAGCACCCGCCACATTCGCTTTATGGCGCTGGGTTCAGCGATCGGCACCGGGCTGTTTTACGGCTCCGCGGACGCCATCAAAATGGCCGGGCCCAGCGTGTTGCTGGCCTATATTATCGGCGGGGTCGCGGCGTATATCATTATGCGTGCGCTGGGCGAGATGTCCGTGCATAATCCGGCCGCCAGCTCTTTCTCACGCTATGCGCAGGAAAACCTCGGCCCGCTGGCCGGTTATATCACTGGCTGGACCTACTGCTTTGAAATTCTGATTGTCGCCATCGCCGACGTCACCGCCTTCGGCATCTATATGGGCGTCTGGTTCCCGACGGTGCCGCACTGGATCTGGGTACTGAGCGTGGTGCTGCTGATCTGCGCCATCAACCTGATGAGCGTAAAAGTCTTCGGCGAGCTGGAGTTCTGGTTCTCCTTCTTTAAAGTCGCCACCATTATCATCATGATCGCCGCCGGTTTTGGCATCATTATCTGGGGGATCGGCAACGGCGGGCAACCGACCGGCATCAGCAACCTCTGGAGCCACGGCGGCTTCTTCAGTAACGGCTGGTTGGGCACGGTGATGGCGCTGCAAATGGTGATGTTCGCCTACGGCGGTATCGAAATCATCGGTATTACCGCCGGGGAAGCGGAAGAGCCGGAGAAGTCGATTCCGCGCGCCATCAACTCTGTGCCGATGCGTATTCTGGTCTTTTATGTCGGCACGCTGTTCGTCATTATGTCGATCTATCCGTGGAACCAGGTGGGCACCAACGGTAGCCCGTTTGTGCTGACCTTCCAGCATATGGGCATCACCTTTGCCGCCAGCATCCTGAACTTTGTCGTGCTGACTGCTTCGCTGTCGGCGATCAACAGCGATGTGTTTGGCGTCGGGCGTATGCTGCACGGCATGGCGGAGCAGGGCAGTGCGCCGAAGATGTTCGCCAAAACCTCCCGCCGCGGCATTCCGTGGGTGACGGTGCTGGTGATGACGCTGGCGCTGCTGATGGCGGTCTATCTCAACTACATCATGCCGGAGAATGTCTTCCTGGTGATTGCCTCACTGGCGACCTTCGCCACGGTGTGGGTGTGGATCATGATCCTGCTGTCGCAGATTGGTTTCCGCCGTCGCCTCTCGGTGGACGAAGTGAAAGCGCTGAAGTTTAAAGTGCCGGGCGGCGTGGCGACCACCGTTGCCGGGCTGATCTTCCTGGTATTTATCATTGCGCTGATTGGCTGGCACCCGGAAACCCGCATTTCGCTCTATGTCGGCTTTGCATGGATTGTGCTGCTGCTGATTGGCTGGGCGTTTAAACGCCGGGCATAAAGATCCAGTAGCGTCATCTCTCTTCGTAGGTCGGGTAAGGCGTAGCCGCACCTGGCGTTATGCCTGATGGCGCTACGCTTATCAGGCCTACGATCTCTGCGCATTTAAACGCCGACGTAAATTCTCTGGCGTTATTGTTTCGCCCTTGTAGGCCGGGTAAGGCGTAGCCGCCACCCGGCGTTATGCCTGATGGCGCTGCGCTTATCAGGCCTACGATTCCCCCTTTTCTCTGTCTTATCTCTGCGCCCCGTCTCTCCCCCCCCTAAAAAGAGGGAAAGAATGAGGCGGGCCGGGCCGAACGTTAGCTACAGTGATCCTGATTATGTAAAGGGGATCGTTGATGTTGAATGCATGGCACCTGCCCGTCGCGCCGTTTGTGAAAGCGCACCAGCAGCAGTTAATCATTAACCTCTGGCTGCGCGGCACGGATTTACCGTCGCGCGTCACGCTGCGAATTGAGATCGATAACGAAGAGACGCCGGTTGCGATGCACCGCGCGCGCAACACCGCTAATAATGGCGTCACCCTCTGGCGCGCCGCTATTGATATCAGCAACGGCCAGCCGCGCCGCCGCTACAGCTTTAAACTGCTGTGGGACGATCGCCAGCTCTGGTTTACGCCGCAGGGCTTTAGCCGCTTCCCGCCCGCCAGGCTTGAGCAGTTTGCCATCGATGCGCCCGACGAAGGCCCGGCGTGGGTCGCCGATCAGGTCTTCTACCAAATCTTCCCGGATCGCTTTGCCCGCAGCGAGGCGCGCACTGCGCAGCAGGACCAGCGTTACTGGCACCACGCCGCAGGGCGCGAGATTCGTTTTTGCGACTGGGATGAGCCGCTTACCGGCGAAGCGGGCGGGTCGACCTTTTACGGCGGCGATCTGGACGGCATCAGCGAAAAGCTGCCTTATCTGAAAAAGCTCGGCGTCACCGCGCTCTATCTCAACCCGGTATTTGTCGCCCCCAGCGTGCATAAGTATGACACTGAAGATTACCGCCACGTCGACCCGCAGTTTGGCGGCGACGAGGCGCTGCTGCGTCTGCGCCGTAACACGCAGGAGAATGGCATGCGGCTGATCCTCGACGGCGTCTTTAACCATACCGGCGACTCCCATGCCTGGTTCGACCGTCATAACCGTGCCACCGGCGGGGCCTGTCATAACCCCGATTCGCGCTGGCGCAGCTGGTACAACTTTGATGAAAATGGCTACGCCCATGACTGGCTGGGCTACGCCAGCCTGCCGAAACTCGACTACCGCGCTTCGTCGCTGATTGAGGAGATCTATCAGGGCGAGGAGAGCGTTGTGCGTCACTGGCTGAAAGCGCCGTGGAATATGGACGGCTGGCGGCTCGACGTGGTGCATATGCTGGGAGAAAACGGCGGGGCGCGAAACAACCTGCATCACGTCAGCGGCATTACCCGGGCGGCAAAAGAGACCCAGCCTCAGGCCTATGTGGTGGGCGAACACTTTGGCGATGCGCGCCAGTGGCTGCAGGCCGATGCTGAAGATGCAGCGATGAACTACCGCGGCTTTACCCTGCCGGTATGGGCGTTTCTCGCCAATACCGATATCTCCCTTGATCCGCAAAGTATCGATGCGCAGACCTGCGCTGCCTGGATGGATAACTATCGCGCCGCGCTGTCGCACCAGCAGCAACTGCGGATGTTTAACCAGCTCGACAGCCACGACACGCCGCGCTTTAAAACCATTCTCGGCAAGGATATTGCCCGCCTGCCGGTGGCGGTGGTGTGGCTCTTTTGCTGGCCCGGCACGCCCTGCATCTACTACGGCGATGAAGTAGGATTGGATGGCGCGAACGATCCCTTCTGCCGCAAACCCTTCCCGTGGCACACAGCGCAGCAGGATGGCCACCTGCTGGCGCTTTACCAGCGGATGACGAAGCTGCGTGCCCGCAGCCAGGCGCTGCGTCACGGTGGCTGTCTGGTGGTCTTTGCCCGGCAGGATGTGCTGGTTTTTCTGCGTGTCTATCGCCAGCAGCGGGTGCTGATTGCCATTAACCGCGGCGAAGCGTGTGAAGTAGTGCTGGAAGATTCACCGCTGCTGCAAGCGAAACAGTGGCGGCTTCTGGAAGGTACAGGTAACCTACAGGATGGCGTGCTGACGCTTTCAGCCATCAGCGCTTCTGTCTGGTCTGCCTCCTGAGCCTGCGCGAGGGGAGGCGGGCGTAACGTCTCCCCTTTAGCGAAGGCGAAAGTACATGGATGGTCTTCTGATATTCGGTGTTATCGTGCTTATCCTGGCGCTGGTCGTGGTGCCGATAATGGCGATTGTTGCCTGGCGGCGCAGCCTTGCCACGCAGGTCGAGCTGCAACTGCTGCGCCAGCGCGTCAGCATACTTGAACAACGGGCAGTTGCCCCTGCGGTGAGTGAGGAACTTGCCGTTGAGCCGGTAAACGAGCCGGTAAGCGCACCGCCTGAGGTGCCGCCGCCAATACCTGAGCCGCAGCCGATGGCGGCAAGCGAAATTATCCCTGCACAGCCGCAACCCGCACCCAATGTCTGGGGGCGTAAAGTCGCGACGGCAGAGCCGACGCCAACGCCTGCGGTGCGTGAACGTAAAGAGACGAAAGCGCCGGATGGCGAATCCTGGGGCGTGGTTACCGCGCTGGTGCGCTGGTTTATGCAGGGCAACCCGCTGGCGAAACTCGGCGTGCTGCTGCTCTTTATCGGTCTCTCTTTCCTGCTGCGTTACAGTGTGGAATATGCGCTCTTCCCGCTGGAGCTGCGGCTTGTCGCCGTGGCGGTTGTCGCGCTGGTGCTGCTGGTTCTCGGCTGGCGATTGCGGCATAAACAGACGGTATTTGCCCTTATTTTGCAGGGCGGGGCGGTAGGCGCGCTCTATCTCACGGTATTTGGCGCGTTTCGCCTCTGGCAAATGCTGCCGATGACGCTCGCCTTTGCGCTGCTGATTGTGATCTGCGCAGCCAGCGTCGGCCTTGCGGTGCTGCAACGGGCGCTGAGCCTGGCGCTGCTGGCAAGCCTCGGCGGCTACCTCGCGCCGATCCTGCTCTCTACCGGCGGCGGGAGCCATATCGCGCTCTTCTCGTTCTACCTTCTGCTCTCCGTTGGCATTCTCGCGATCAGTGTTTGGCAGCACTGGCGCGAGCTGAATATCCTCGGCATGTTCTTCACCTTCGGCGTGGCCGCCCTGTGGGGCATTTCCAGCTATCGCCCGGAAGATTACCTCAGCTGCCAGCTCTTCCTGGTTGCCAACTTGCTGATTTTCGGTGTCTTCAGCGTGGGGCTTTCACTACGTGCCCAGCGCCGGGGCGAGCGCATTATCGACGGTGTGCTGCTGTTTGCCCCTCCGCTGGCGGGTTTTGGTATGCAGTACGCCATGACGCAGCACTGGGCCTACGGACCGGCCTTCAGTGCCCTCGGTTTTGGCCTTTTCTACCTGACGCTCGCCGCGGTTGCCCTTAAACGCTTCCCGGCCGCTGGTAAGCCGCTGGTGCTCGCCGCGCTGGCGCTGGGCGGGGCGTTCGCGACGCTCGCCATTCCGCTGGCCTTGTCCGCGCGCTGGACGGCAATGGCCTGGTCGCTGGAAGGGCTTGGTGTGCTGTGGCTCGGCGTGCAGCAACAGCAGCGGCGCATGAGCTACAGCGGCACGGCGCTGTTGCTGCTGGCGCTCTTCAGTGCGCTGTGGGCGGTAGCCAATGGTATCAACGCGCTCTCCACGCTGATGATTTTTGCTGTCCTCAGCGCCAGCTGGCTGGTCGGCGCAGGGCTGTGGCGCACGATTCGACGCGAGGGAAGCTGGCTGCTGCTGGCGGGTGGCATTCTCTACTGGATTATCGCGCTGGCGGGCGCGGTGGAGCTTGTGATGCCGCAAGCGATGCAGATGGGCTTTGGTCTGTTGCTGCTGGTGGCGCTCTCCGTGTGGCTGTGGCGCGCTGGGAGTATGCGTTTTGCCTGGCCGGAGCTCGGGTATGCCCAGTGGTTACTGTGGCCAGCGATGGTGTTGTTAATCGGCGAGCGGCTGGTTGCTCAGGGGCACCTGCTGGCGTCCGGCTGGCAAAACCTGGTCTGGTGCGTGGCGCTGCCTTCTGCGCTATTGCTGTTACGTAAAGCGGGCGGCACGCTGCTACCGCGTCTGTCGAAAGGTTTACATCTCTCCCTTTTCTGGCTGCTGCTGATCGCGGCTGGCAGCGAGCTGTGGTGGTTTGTGAACACACTGCCGTGGGGTAATGCGCCGTGGCGATGGGGATTGCCGATGGCGGCTGGCGGCGCGGTGATTATGCTGACGCTGGCGGCGGTGCGCCGCAATTTGTGGCCGTTCCGCGTCTGGCCTGCGCTCTATGGCGCGCAGGGGCCGGCACCGCTGGTGCCGCTGCTCATTATCGCCTTGCTGTTTGCCAACCTGAACGACGGCGTGGTAATGGGCATGCCATATCTGCCCCTGCTCAATCCGCTGGAGGAGGGCGCGGCGTTCGCGCTGCTTGGCGTGTGGCTCTATACCCAGTTCGCCTGGAAACACTATCCGCATTACGCACCCGATCTCCGGAGCGCCCGCCCGTGGGCGCTCGCTGCGCTGGGATTCTGGTGGCTGAATGGCATACTGCTGCGCGCGCTCTCCTGGTATGGCGAGGTGACGTGGAGTGCAGAAAGCCTGTGGGCGTCACGCCTTATTCAGACAACATTTGCTCTCTTCTGGATGCTGATTGCGCTGGTGGTGATGATCCGCGCGACGCGCCAGCAGGCGCGACAGCAGTGGTTGGTCGGCGGTGGACTGCTGGGCGTTGTGCTGGTGAAACTGATGCTGGTCGACAGCGCGGGCGGCGGTGGGCTGGCACGCGCCATCGCCTTTATTGGCGTCGCGGTACTGGTACTGATTGTGGGCTATTTTTCACCCTTGCCGCCAAAAGCGGTGCGGGAAGAGAGCGAGGGAGAAGGACAATGAAAAAGTTGTACGGATTACTGTTAAGTACGCTGTTTTGCGCCACGGCGAGTGCAGCTGAGCTCCCTGAAAAACCGCAGGATTATGCCCGCGGCGTGATGCTGGATGTGCCACAGCCCGCCTCCTGGTATCGCGTCGATCTGCCGCAGGAGGTCTATGCCCACAGCGCATGGCCAGATCTGCGCGATGTGCGGGTGTTTAACCATGACGGTGAGCGTGTACCGTTCGCCCTTGAAACGCAAAATACCAAAACCGTGGCTCCTGAAGCAGTGCCGCTGCGTGTCTTTCCGCTGGATGCTACGCCCGTGAGCGGCGCGGCACAGCAGGAGAATATCGTGCGCCTGCAGGCACCGTCCGGAGTGGAGATCCGTATTGAAGGCGACGCCTCAAAACCGGTTGGAAAGAGCTATTTGCTGGTGCTGCCCCCCGATCTGCCCGATACCTTCCGGCTTGGCGAGATCAAGCTGGGCTGGCAGGAGAGCAGCCAGAACTGGCGCAGCAGAGCCTCGGTGCTGGTAAGCCACGATATGCGCAGCTGGGATACTTTGCTGGATGATGCACCGGTGATGGCGCTGGCAAGCGGAAACGATAAGCTCAAACTCGATCGTATACAGCTTCCGGAAAGGCAGTTGCCCGACGGCGGGCGTTATCTACTGCTGGTGTTTGATACGCCAGACCTGCCGGTAACTCTCACCGAGGCAATGGCCATGCCCGGCCGCGAGCCGGCACCGCTTGAGAAAATACAGATGGCGGGAAACGGGCGGCAGGTTTCGCCGACCGAAGCGCAATATCAATGGCCACAGCCACAGCCTTTTCGCTCGCTCTCTGTAGAGTTTCATGAAGATGTCGTGCTGCCAGTAGAGATTGCCATTCGCCGCACGGCGACTTCGGCGTGGCAGCCGCTGACTAAAACTGTGCTCTGGCAACGTAATGGGCAGCGCTCCGTGGCAGTGGAGCTGGCGGGCGAGACGGTGCAGGCTGTACGCATTACCACGCTGGACGCGCGTCTGCCCAATCTGTTGCCGCAGGTCTACGGTAGCCGCGATCGGCTGGCGTTGGTGTTTAACGCCCAGGGCAAAGAGCCGTTTATATTGGCGTGGGGAAATAAAGCGGCGCAGCCTGCCGCCGTCACGCCGGACACGCTGATCCCGCAGGAGTTGCGTAAGCAGCTTGACCCTACGTCGATTCCCGATGCACTGCCAGGAGATAAGGTCACGCTGGGCGGAGAGGCGCGTATGACGGCAACCCCCCTTACCGAACAGGAAGGAAAGTGGAAAAGACTGCTGGTATGGGGCGTATTAGTGCTGGGCGTCGCGGTTCTGGCGTGGATGGCAATCCGCATCTGGCGTGAAGCGCAGAGCCGTTAAAGTGTGACACCGATAAAGTGCCGGATGGCGCTGCGCTTATCCGGCCTACAAAAGCTGCGTTGCACCACCTTGTAGGCCGGATAAGATGCTAGCCGCCATCCGGCAATGCAATGCCAAACGTGACAGCCTTTACAACGTCCCCGCCTGCGCCTGCGCCATCATGCGCGGGTAAAACGTCCAGAACTGCGTCTCCAGCGCCTGATAATTGGCGTCAAGATCCTGCCACGAGTCGCGCAGCGCCGCCAGCCGCGGGCGGCGGCTCGCCATGCCGTTGAGCACATTCTGGATAAACGCCATCTCGCCGTAGCGCTCCATCCAGCGTTCCGACCATAAGTAATTGTTCAGATTGACAAAACGCGGCGGCGAATCGGGCAGAATGGTCGCCACCTGCGCATGGGCATAGCGGATAAAATCCGCCAGTTCGATGTTGGGCGAGACCTGCGCCCAGTGGCGCGAAAGAAAGTGATCCCACATCACATCCAGCGTAATCGGCGCGACGCGACGCGTTTCGGGGCGAAACCACTCGCGGGCGATTTTCACCTCCGGCAGGTTGTCGGTCAGTACATCAATACGGCGATGCATATGGATCCCTGCCACCACCTCCGGTGTGTAGAGGTTTTCCGGGTTGCCGCGGACAAAATCCGCCAGCAGGTTGCCGGCAAGAGAGCTGTTCGCCAGGTGGGCAAGGTGCAGGTGCGCTAAAAAATTCATCTCTATTATTTATCCAAAAGCGGCTAACGGTTGCAGCGAAGGGGCGTGGGCACTAGACTACCCGCCTCTTATTTTATGTCTCGAGTCAGTGTCATGCGCGTTACCGATTTCTCCTTTGAGTTACCCGAATCCCTGATTGCCCACTATCCACAGCCTGAGCGCAGCAGCTGTCGCTTACTGTCGCTGGATGGCCCAACAGGCGCGCTGACGCACGGTACTTTCACCGATCTGCTCGATAAGCTCAACCCGGGCGACCTGCTGGTGTTCAACAACACCCGCGTAATTCCGGCGCGTCTTTTCGGGCGTAAAGCCAGCGGCGGCAAGATTGAAGTGCTGGTTGAGCGCATGCTCGACGACAAACGTATTCTGGCACATATTCGCGCGTCTAAAGCGCCGAAGCCGGGTGCCGAGCTGCTGCTGGGCGATGCGGAAGATATTCAGGCCACCATGGTTGCCCGCCACGATGCGCTGTTTGAAGTAGAATTCCATGATGAGCGCCCGGTGCTCGATATCCTGAACGCCATCGGCCATATGCCGCTGCCGCCCTATATCGATCGCCCGGATGAAGAAGCCGACCGTGAACTCTACCAAACGGTCTACAGCCAGAAGCCGGGTGCCGTTGCCGCGCCGACGGCGGGTCTGCACTTTGATGAGCCGCTGCTGGATCGCCTGCGCAACAAAGGCATTGAGATGGCTTTTGTCACGCTGCACGTCGGTGCCGGTACCTTCCAGCCGGTGCGCGTTGATAGCATCGAAGATCACATTATGCACTCCGAATATGCCGAAGTGCCGCAAGAGGTGGTTGATGCGGTGCTGGCGGCAAAAGCGCGCGGCAACCGCGTAATCGCAGTCGGCACGACCTCCGTGCGCTCGCTGGAGAGCGCGGCGCAGGCGGCAAAAGAAGATCTGATCGCACCCTTCTTTGGCGACACGCAAATCTTTATCTATCCGGGCTATCAATACAAAGTGATTGATGCACTGGTCACCAACTTTCACCTGCCGGAATCGACGCTGATCATGCTGGTCTCTGCTTTCGCGGGGTATCAGCACACCATGAATGCGTACCGCGCCGCAGTTGCTGAAAAATATCGCTTTTTTAGTTACGGGGACGCGATGTTTATCACGTACAATCCGCAGGCTGTTTTAGAGCGCCCTTAACAGGGAAATTTTACTTGCCAGTCTGCATCCCTGCAGTGCTCGCACGCCCCACGTGCTGCGCGCTGTCGGTGCAGAGTGGCTGCGCCAATAACGCCCGTGTGCGGATTGGCCAATTCGAGGTTGTGGAGTGAATCCGCAACAAAGAGTAATCATCAGACTGTCTATCTGGTGTTGGAGAAAAGATGAAATTCGAACTGGATACCACCGACGGTCGCGCCCGCCGCGGCCGGCTGGTGTTTGAGCGCGGCGTGGTAGAAACGCCGGCGTTTATGCCTGTTGGCACCTACGGCACCGTCAAAGGGATGACCCCGGAAGAGGTCGAAGCCACCGGCGCGCAGATTATTCTGGGTAATACCTTCCACCTGTGGCTGCGCCCCGGGCAGGAGATCATGAAGCTGCATGGCGATCTGCACGACTTTATGCAGTGGAAAGGGCCAATCCTCACCGATTCCGGCGGTTTCCAGGTATTCAGCCTCGGCGACATCCGCAAAATCACCGAAGCGGGCGTTCACTTCCGTAACCCGATCAACGGCGATCCGATCTTCCTCGATCCGGAAAAATCGATGGAGATTCAGTACGATCTCGGCTCCGATATCGTGATGATCTTTGACGAGTGTACGCCATATCCGGCGGACTGGGATTACGCCAAACGCTCAATGGAGATGTCCCTGCGCTGGGCGAAACGCAGCCGCGACCGCTTTGACGGGTTGGGTAACAAAAATGCGCTGTTCGGTATTATTCAGGGCAGTGTTTACGAAGATTTACGCGATATCTCCGTCAAAGGTCTGGTAGAGATAGGCTTTGATGGCTACGCTGTCGGCGGTCTTGCTGTGGGCGAACCGAAAGAGGATATGCACCGCATTCTGGAGCATGTCTGTCCGCAGATCCCCGCAGACAAACCGCGTTACCTGATGGGCGTAGGTAAGCCGGAAGATCTGGTCGAAGGCGTGCGTCGCGGCATTGACATGTTTGACTGCGTGATGCCGACGCGCAACGCGCGTAACGGCCATCTGTTCGTGACCAACGGCGTGGTGAAAATCCGTAACGCAAAATATAAAAGCGACACCAGCCCGCTCGATGCTGAGTGTGATTGCTACACCTGTCGCAATTATTCGCTCGCCTACTTGCATCATCTCGATCGTTGCAACGAAATACTGGGCGCGCGTCTCAATACCATTCATAACCTGCGCTACTATCAGCGCTTAATGGCTGGTTTACGCAAGGCTATTGAAGAGGGTAAATTAGAGAGCTTCGTAGCAGATTTTTACCAGCGTCAGGGTCGACCGGTTCCACCTTTGAACGTTGATTAATTTAATAATGAGGGAATTTGAATGAGCTTTTTTATTTCTGACGCGGTAGCGGCAGCAGGCGCACCGGCACAGGGCAGCCCGATGTCTCTGATCCTGATGCTGGTTGTATTTGGTCTGATCTTCTATTTCATGATCCTGCGCCCGCAGCAAAAACGTACCAAAGAGCATAAAAAGCTGATGGACTCCATCGCGAAAGGCGATGAAGTGCTGACCAATGGTGGCCTGGTTGGGCGCGTAACCAAAGTAGCGGAAACTGGCTACATTGCTATCGCACTGAACGACACCACTGAAGTGGTAATCAAACGTGACTTCGTAGCTGCCGTTCTGCCGAAAGGCACCATGAAGGCGCTGTAATTTTCGTTTTTCCCAAAGGGAACTGCCGTGTTAAACCGTTATCCTTTGTGGAAGTACATCATGCTGGTCGTCGTTCTTATCGTCGGCCTGCTTTACGCACTTCCCAACCTCTATGGTGAGGATCCGGCTGTTCAGATCTCTGGCGCGCGCGGTGTCGCCGCCAGCGAACAAACTCTGATCCAGGTCCGGAACGAACTAACAAAAGAAAAAATTCGCTGGAAATCTGTGGCGATGGAAGAGGGCACGGTACTTGCTCGCTTTGAATCGACGGACACCCAGCTGCGCGCGCGTGAAGTCCTGCTCAGCGCATTAGGCGACAAGTATGTTGTCGCACTCAACCTGGCACCAGCTACGCCTCGCTGGCTCTCCCTCATTAAAGCTGAACCGATGAAACTCGGCCTCGACTTGCGTGGCGGGGTTCACTTCCTGATGGAAGTGGATATGCAAACGGCGCTGGGCAAACTGCAGGAACAGAATATCGACAGCCTGCGCAGCGATCTGCGGGAAAAAGGCATTCCTTACTCCACCGTGCGTAAGGAAGATAATTATGGTCTTAGCATTCAGTTCCGCGACAGCGCAGCGCGCGATCGGGCGAATACCTATCTGACCGGCCGTCATCGCGATCTCGTCTTCTCTAACCAGGGCGACAACGTGCTGCGCGTGGTGATGAGCGATGCGCGCCTGAGCGAAGCCCGTGAATATGCTGTTCAGCAGAACATCAATATCCTGCGTAACCGTGTTAACCAGCTTGGCGTAGCCGAGCCGCTGGTTCAGCGCCAGGGTGCTGATCGCATTGTGGTTGAACTGCCGGGTATTCAGGATACGGCGCGCGCGAAAGAGATTCTGGGCGCGACCGCAACGCTTGAGTTCCGTCTGGTCAACACTAATGTTGATGCCTCCGCTGCGGCAAATGGTCGTATTCCGGGTGACTCCGAAGTGAAAATGACGCGTGAAGGGCAGCCGGTTGTGCTCTACAAACGTGTGATCCTCACCGGCGACCACATTACCGACTCAACCTCCAGTATGGATGAGTACAACGTGCCGCAGGTGAACATTTCACTGGATAGCGCCGGCGGTAACATCATGTCTAACTTCACCAAGGACAACATCAATAAACCGATGGCGACCCTGTTTGTGGAGTACAAAGACAGCGGTAAAAAAGATGCCAACGGTCGCGCGATTCTGGTGAAGCAGGAAGAGGTGATTAACATCGCCAGCATCCGGTCTCGCCTCGGCAACAGCTTCCGTATCACAGACATCAAAGAAGCGGCCGAAGCGCGTCAGCTTTCCCTGCTGCTGCGTGCGGGCGCGTTGATTGCGCCGATTCAGATTGTGGAAGAGCGTACCATCGGTCCAACCCTTGGCGCGCAGAACATCACTCAGGGTCTGGAAGCGTGTCTGGCCGGTCTTGCAGTGTCGATTATCTTTATGATCTTCTTCTATAAGAAGTTTGGCCTGATCGCGACCTCGGCGCTGCTGGCAAACCTGGTGCTGATTGTCGGCATCATGTCCCTGTTGCCGGGTGCAACGCTGACGATGCCGGGGATTGCGGGGATCGTGCTAACCCTTGCGGTAGCGGTGGATGCTAACGTACTGATAAACGAGCGTATTAAAGAAGAGCTGAGTAACGGGCGATCCGTACAGCAGGCGATTCACGAAGGTTATCAGGGCGCGTTCTCGTCCATTTTCGATGCCAACATCACCACGTTGATCAAAGTGCTTATCCTTTACGCGGTTGGTACTGGCTCAATCAAAGGCTTTGCAATCACCACCGGTATCGGTGTGGCGACGTCCATGTTCACCGCAATTGTCGGTACCCGTGCCATCGTCAACCTGTTGTACGGCGGCAAACGCATTAACAAGCTGTCTATCTGAGGAGTGCGTTGTGGCACAGGATTATACTGTTGAACAATTGAACCATGGCCGTAAAGTCTGGGACTTTATGCGCTGGGATAACTGGGCTTTTATCATTTCCGGCGCGCTGCTGATCCTCTCCATCATCGTGATGGGCGTTCGCGGCTTTAACTGGGGCCTGGATTTTACCGGCGGTACGGTCATCGAAATCTCGCTGGAGAAACCGGCGGATATGGACGTCATGCGCGAAGCGCTGGAGAAAGCGGGCTTTCAGGATCCGCTGCTGCAGAACTTCGGCAGCAGCCGCGACATCATGGTACGTATGCCGCCCGCGCAGAGCGATAATGGCGGGCAGATGCTGGGCAGCAAAGTGGTTAGTGTGATTAATGAAGCCACCAGCCAGAATGCTGCCGTGAAGCGTATTGAGTTCGTCGGCCCGAGCGTGGGTGCGGACCTGGCACAAACCGGCGGCATGGCGCTGCTGGTGGCGCTGATCAGCATCCTTGTCTATGTCGGTTTCCGCTTCGAATGGCGACTGGCGGCGGGCGTGGTTATCGCGCTGGCGCACGACGTCATTATTACCATGGGCGTGCTGTCGCTGTTCCAGATCGAGGTTGATCTGACCATCGTGGCGTCGCTGATGTCGGTGATCGGTTACTCGCTCAACGACAGTATCGTGGTATCGGACCGTATCCGTGAGAACTTCCGTAAGATCCGTCGCGGTACGTCGTATGAGATCTTCAACATCTCACTGACGCAGACGCTGCATCGTACCTTGATCACCTCTGGCACAACGCTTGTGGTGATCCTGATGCTCTATCTCTTCGGCGGCGCGATGCTGAAAGGCTTCTCGCTGACGATGCTGATCGGTGTAGCAATCGGTACGGCCTCTTCCATCTATGTTGCTTCGGCGCTGGCGCTGAAACTTGGGATGAAGCGTGAGCATCTCCTGCAGCAGAAAGTGGAAAAAGAGGGGGCAGATCAGCCTTCCATTCTGCCGTAACAAACTGGCAATAAAAAAACCGCAGCGTAACGTTGCGGTTTTTTTTGCCTGAAATATATATAATCTTTATCGGTCCATTATTTTTCATTTATTGTTTATATTGGTTATGCGCATTTATTTATGCCTCGTCCTTGATTACTAATAAATATTCATCCTGCGCCGGGAGCTTTTTTGTTAGAGTAGCCGCCACTCTCGCGACAATGATGCCAATAGTAATCCATAAGCATGGTAATGGAAAAAAGGATCCTGATAGCAGACGACCACCCCATCTATTTAATGGGACTGCGCGCATTACTCTCACCGCTTGCCGGTCAATATCATATTGTTGATGAGGCTCTCACAACCGATGAGGTAATAAGCAAGCTCGAATTTCATGATATCGACATTCTGGTTACAGACTTCAGTATGCCAGGGGATAAATATAACGATGGCCTCGCGCTTATTCAGTTAATTAAACGGCGCTGGCCCGCTCTGGTGATTATTGTGGTGACAATGATCCATAACCCTGGTATTCAGCGCGCGTTACGGCAGCTCGGCGTGCATGCCGTGATCAGTAAAGCGGGTCTTGCAACGGAGTTAGTGCATTTCATTAAAGGGCTTAGCGGCACCTCTGCGTTCAGCAAACCAACCGCCGACGCACTGGCCTCGACAGGCATCAGTCTGACACCCAAAGAGAGCGAAGTACTGCGGCTGTTACTGCGTGGCTTAACGGTAAGCGATATCAGCGCCCGTCTTAATCGCACCAAACAAACCGTTAGCGCACAAAAGAAGAGCGCGATGCGAAAGCTCGGCGTCACCACCGAATATGAGCTTTATCAACAGCTACAGCAGCTTGGGCTATTCAGCTGATCGTCAATAGTTAAGATGGAAAAAGCAGCTAACCTCCTCGTCACCTTTGACTCATCGCAGCAGCGGCTCTTAACGCAGCAGTGCCGCCAGGATCTTGTTAATAAGATTGACGTTATTAATAGCGAATCTGCTATCGGCGCGTTGCGCCATCAGCGCTGGAACGCCTTGATAATTGATTTAACCCATTATTTTAACCCCGGCCTGAAGTTTATTAGCCGGGTGCTGGCGGCCGAACTGTTGGGCACCTTTACGCCACCGGCGCTGCTATTAGCCTGCAGCGCGGCGCCGGAAAACTTAAATCTTTCTCTGTTACGTCTTAATGGCTTTGATTGGCTTATCGCCTTACCGATAACCGTAGCTATACCCTGTGGCGTGCCGCAAGCGATGAACCTCAGCGAGCTAAATGCACTGGCAGGCGAGCAGCAGGCGGTTATGGATGCGATGATCCCGGTGCTTATCCAGACGCTCAGAGATGATATCTGCCACCTGACCAGCTTGCCTGCCCAGATGTCGTTCACGGCAATCGCAGATATTGCCCATCGAATGAAATCCTCCTGGCACTTGCTGGGCATGGGCCGTGCCCGACGAAGCTGCATTATTATGGAGCGCCTGCCCGCGCTTCTGGAGAGCGGTGTAATAGACGCGCAGGAGAGCGAAAAGATGCGCATCAATTTTATTTCAGTGCTGTTTGCGTCGCTTCGTCAATGTAAGAGGCTTTTATCCGGCTACCATTAGCGTGATGCTCCGGTTAAATAGCTCTCCCTTCTCTTAATGGTGAATCTATTTAAAGCGGAGCAGATCATGCACAGCCTCTCTTCTTATCGCCTTTTATGGCTTACTTTTATTCCGGGGCTACTTTCCTGCTCATTGCCTGTGTATGCCGCTGCCCCTGCGCGTGGGCACGACGCATTCTTGCTGGCCGTAATTCTTATGGGCGTACTCCTCCTCACCTTGATTTACGGGCTCGCACAGTGCGTCCGTAGGCGCAACCCCGCGCGCGAAGAGACAGACTCCTCAAGCCTTGCGAAAAGCCACTTTCTCGCCATGATGAGCCATGAAATCCGCACACCGCTCAATGCGATCCTCGGCATTCTGGAGCTGCAGATTAAACAGAATGCCCGGACGCAGCATGCGCAGCCGATGCTGGAGGTAGCCCACGATGCGGCAAAAGATTTGCTGGTATTGGTGAGCGATGTTCTGGATATTTCGCGTATTGAGTCGGGCCATATGACTCTTGAATCCTCTGCGCAAGAGTTGGTTAGCCTCACCCGCTCGGTGGTGCAGCTTTTTGAAGAGGCGAGCGTGCAAAAGCAGCTTGCCATCCATTTTTCGGTCGTGGGTGGCGAGCGTTGCCCGGTGCAGATTGACCCCTGGCGCTACAAACAGATCCTCTCCAACCTGGTGAGTAACGCCATTAAGTTCACCCATGAAGGGGAGATCCGCATTACGCTCGCTCACCACCCGGCAGAAACGCAGCGGGTTGCGGTATCACTGACCGTTATTGATAGCGGACCAGGCATTGCACCAGAGCACCAGGCACGGCTTTTTACCCCTTTCACTCAATTCTGCTCCCGTGAGAATGGTGCGCAAAACGGCTCGGGCCTTGGCCTCGCCATCTGCCGGGCGCTGTGCGAGTTAATGTCGGGGGAACTCATACTTGCCAGCACGCCAGGCAAAGGGACCTGCGTTACGTTGCACCTCACTTTACCGGCATCCAACAAACCCCAGCCTGTGCAGAGAAGCCTGACCGTGGGCGCGGGTTCGACTGCGGGGGGCAAGCGGGTGCTGATTGTTGATGATTACCGGCCAAGTCTGCTGCTGCTGCGCCACCAGCTTGAACTCCTTGGCCACCAGGTGACGCAAGCGGAAAGCGCAGAGGAGGCGCTGGCAAAATGGCATGCCCAGCGATTTGATTACATTCTGATGGATTGCAATATGCCGCAGGTCGATGGCTTTCAGCTTGCGAGAACCATTCGTTTTCAGGAGCAGCAGCGCGCTATTTTTCCGGCAACGCTGCTAGGTTGTACTGCAATTGCTGAGAGCGACATTATTGAGGAGTGCAAAAATGCGGGCATGGATGGCTGCTTATTTAAACCTTGCAGCCAGCAGGAGATTGCACAATGGATAATATAAACGCGGTGCTTATGGGCGAGTGAAAAATAGCATCGATTGTTGCCAGGAATTTTCCTTGTTAATACCTCTTGCTTCTCAACCCAGAAAAGAGGTCGCTAATAGGATTATTAACGGCCGGGATTAAGATGGAGGACAGAATAATTACTTACCCTGTAACAGGAGGTTACATTGAAAAAGCTCTCTTTAGCTGCCTTGATTGGCTCGGTATTACTGACGCAATCTGTGTTAGCGGCTGAAAATAACCGTATCATGAGTTACCTGACATCCTGGGGGCTTCCACAGGATGCCGCAACCCAGTTAGAGAAGTCCAATGTGGATACCTTCCTCCTCTCTTTTGGCGGATGGAATCAGAATGGTGAAATCTCCTCTTCGGACAACATCATTAATCCTGTCGAGTACGATCCTTATTGGCTTTCCCCTTCCTATACTTCCTGGACGCAGACCAAGCTGGCAGCGCCATCTAAACGCATACTGGTGGCTTTCGGGGGGGAGACCTATGAAAGAATGTGGGGTTATATCGCCGATGCGGCAAGCCGGGAAAAGATCACGCAGGGACTGGTTAAACTGCTGAAAACCGACTTCCCCGTTTACAAAAAAGATATGAAGCCGGAAGAGATGGTGGGCGACTGCTTAAGCACCAACTGGGATAAAACCTGCAATATGGCGAGCTACCAGAAAGCCGGTACGGTTCAACTGGATGGCATCGATTTCGACTATGAAAAAGTGGCCCGCCTGACGCCGCAGGAGAACCAAAATCTGCTTATCCTGGCGAAACGCGTTAAAGCGCTGCTCGGAAAGGAGAGCGGTAAGGTGCTGAGCCTGACCACCTATCACGTCGGGGCAGATCCCGAAGCCTGTGCCAGCCCATCGGTTATGGAGAACTGCTCGTTTATTGAGGATGCTCGCTCGGCCCACCACGGGGAAGTGCTGGGGCTGCTTACCGCCGGGCGCGATGTGTTCGATTTCTTCAACGTCATGACCTATGACGCCGGTCCGCGTTTCCGTTATGACGTTGCCATGGCCAACTATGCGCGTGCGGTGGGCGATAAGAAGAAGGTTATTCTCGGTAATACCATTAACTCCCAGTGGGGGCCGGAAGGCCGCTATGTTGAATCTAAAGAGAATAACCTGGCGCGTGCGGCCTGGCAGGCTGAACAGGGATACGGCGGCGTTTTTGTCTGGGCACTGGGTTCCAATAATGTGTCGATGAGTTTTCCCGACCAGGTGAGCTATATCAATGAGATGAAACAGGCGGCGGACGGCGACGCGCCGCAGGTGGAGAACCATATTCCTGTGGCGAAAGCCACTTATCCGCAAACGGTGACCGGTGCTGCCACCGTGGTGCTAGATGGCTCTGCATCAACGGATCCGGAAGGCGCTGCGCTTAGCTGGAGCTGGACGCAGGTTTCAGGTCCGCATGTAACGCTGGACAGTACAAATCAGCAGAAGGCAAGCTTTACGCTCAATGCGCCGGAGCAGGCGAGCACACTGGTCTTCAACCTGACGGTAAATGATGGCGTGCATGACTCGCTGCCATTGACGTTGACCATTCAGCATCTCCCTGAGGAGGATAGTGCCTCAGATCCCGATGAGCCGGATAACCCGGGTGTTGCTGAAGTGTGGCAGAGCGATAAGATCTATGTTGGAGGTGATAGCGTCTCCTGGAAAGGGCTGGAATATAAAGCACGTTGGTGGACCCGTGGTAATGAGCCAGGAACGAATGAAGTGTGGCAGGTAGTTGAGTAAGTTCTAGTTGAGTTAATCTTTTGATGTTTTGCCGCAATGTTCGCATTGCGGCTTTTTTTTAATTTATTTTCAATGGGAATTTTCCTCGCCTTATTACTCTGCCTCTGTAGAGATACAGGAAAGTTGATATTACTGCCGGGGCTATAAGTAATTAACTTAGCTCTGTGGATTTATATTCACTAATAAACGGAGCACGTATGACTTATTCAAAAATAGGCCTGGCGATCTTTACATTATGTATGGCAGGTGGTGCGCTGGCACATGGCTATGTCTCACTCCCGGCGTCACGCGCATATATGTGTAACGCCAATATGGGCTATCAAAATAAAGAGTGCGGCAGCGGTCCGCTGTATGAGATGCAAAGCGTTGAGGGTCCCGATGGTTTTCCCGCTGTCGACCAGGGGCCTGCGGATGGTCATCTCGCCAGCGCGGGATTAGCCTCTATGGGGCGGCTGGATGAGCAGAGCGAAACGCGTTGGGCGAAGCACCCTATCAGCGTCGGCAAGCATGCCTTTACCTGGACCTATACCGCGCCGCACAAAACCAAATCCTGGGACTACTACCTGACGAAAAGCGACTGGAATCCCGCGCAGCCCCTAACGCGCGCCTCCTTTGAGGCAGAACCCTTTTGTCATATCGATGGAAAAAACATTCAGCCCAGTACCGGCCCGGATCTGGCGCATGAGTGCATGGTTCCCGAACGGCAGGGCTATCATGTGATCTTCGCAACATGGGATGTTGCCGATACGGCCGCTACATTTTACAACGTGATTGACGTCGACTTCGGCGGACATAACACGCCTGCACCGGATGAAGGCCCTCAGAGCGATCTCCCGACAGAGTGGCGCAATGACGCTATCTATTTTAGCGGCGATAAAGTGTCGTGGAACGGGAAAGAGTATCAGGCACGCTGGTGGACGCGGGGCAACCAACCGGGGGAACATGAAGTCTGGAGCGAAATGAAGTAATACGCAGCAGACGAAACAAGGCCATGCAGTAACTGGATGGCCTTGTTTTATTACGCTTGCGTAGTGGGCGCGTGGAGTGAAATGGCTGGCTTGGCGATTACATCGCGATATCAAACATTCGTGTCTGAAACAGCAGGCAGTAGAGCTGGCAGTCGGTCCGCACATTCAGTTTCGCCATTGCCCGCAGTTTATGCGCGCTCACCGTTTTGATACTGATATTCATGCGCCTCGAGATGGTGGTCAGCGAAAGACCACGACAGAGCAAGCGAAGTACTTCGCTTTCGCGGGTCGAAAGCTCCTGCGGCGTAATAGCATCGCGGCGGAAAAGAGAGTCCATCAAGCCGCGCTCAATATAGACTTCATCCATTAATACGGTGGCCATCGCGCGCCATAATGTGCGTTCACTGGTATTACGGCTGATATACCCTTTTGCACCGGCTTCGAGGGCGATTCGAATAAGGTTGGTATTGTTATACGGGGATAAGAAGATGATTTTTGTTTTGGGATAACGGCCTGAAATCCATTTGACCAGTGCGATGCCATCTAATTCTGATAAGGGGCTGCCGGTTTTTATTGTCGTCAGTCCGTAGCCAAGGAAAAGCAGATCAACTTGTTTATTTGCGAGAATGTTCAACAATTCTGTTTGTTCATGTGTGTCGCCAACAACCTCTATATCTAATCTCTCTGTGTTGATATTACTGGCTTTCAGAGAGTTAATCATCGAGGTCATCCCCCGGCGTATTATCGTATGCTCATCGGCAATCAATATATTAATTGGCATTAATTATCCTCCCAACGTCCTGTAGGAATGAAGAGTACAAAAGCACCATACGGCGTTCCTGATTTTATTTCTATCTGACCAGTAAGAAAAATCAGCGGTCTTTTACAGAAAAGAGTTTTCC
The DNA here is from genome assembly GCF_014490785.1 of Kosakonia sp. SMBL-WEM22. Taxonomy (NCBI): domain Bacteria; kingdom Pseudomonadati; phylum Pseudomonadota; class Gammaproteobacteria; order Enterobacterales; family Enterobacteriaceae; genus Kosakonia; species Kosakonia sp. SMBL-WEM22. The sequence goes on from NZ_CP051488.1 coordinate 1,162,929, forward strand.
GTGCAGGGGTAGAGCATTCTTGAATGCAGCGGGAGCAATCAGCTTTCGTCTCTGTGGTATCAGGGGAGAATAGTCACGGTAAATGGCAATTCTTTGAGCGAGCAACTGAATTATGAATAACCAACAACGCCTTAAGATTAGTCAGCAGCAAGGATTTACACTGCTTGAGCTGCTGGTGGTATTAATGATTATTGCGCTGCTGGCCGGCTTTGTTGGTCCGAAATTATTTTCCAATGTCGATCAGGCAAAAGAAAAAACTGCGTTACGCCAGATGCACGCCTTTGCAGATGCATTAACACAATATCGGCTGGATACCGGCAGTTATCCTTCAGAGGCAGAGGGATTAAATGTACTGGTTGAGAAGCCTGACAACGTAAATAACTGGAACGGCCCCTATCTGGCACAAAAAATTCCCCATGATCCCTGGGGGAAAGCCTATCAGTGGCATAACCCGAGCCGACAATCGCAAAGCGTATTCGAAGTGGATATTTCTACCACTGATAACAATGGCAAGGCCATTGTCTACGGCTTCTGATAATGATTCGGATAATGCTGGTACTCACTTTACTGGCCGTGCATAGCGCCGAGGCCCATTGCTGGCAGCGTGCCGGAGCGCGTTACGGTATTGAGCCGGCATTATTAAAAGCGATTGCTGTCGTTGAGTCGGGGTTATCACCAACGGTGGTGCATAAAAACCGAAATGGCTCGACGGATGTCGGCTTAATGCAGATTAACAGCCAGCATTTCGCGCAGCTCAAGCGATACCACATCACCGCGCGCTCGTTGATAAATAACCCCTGCCAAAACGTGATAGCGGGTGCCTGGGTGCTGGCCGGGCAAATACGCCAGTTTGGTTATAGCTGGGAAGCGGTTGGCGCGTATAACGCCGGGAACGCCCGTAACAGGAAAACGCATTTAGCACGCCTGCGCTACAGCCAAAAAGTAGCGCGTATTTATCAGCGGCTGAAAAGGAACGATAAGGAGTTGGCGGCATGGGAAAAATGAACACCTGGGAAGTGACCTATTTAGAAAAGGGCAAACGCAAAAAAATCCGCACCCAGGCTGATACGCCCATTTTAGCCAGACACCAATTACAACAGGCAGGCTATGTGGTGCTGCGCGTCGCGCAACAGGCGCAGCACCCGGCAAAGCGCGTCTCGCTGACGCTATTTACGCAGGAGCTGATGGCGCTGCTGGATGCCGGGCTGGTGGTGACGGAAGCGATCGAAACCCTTTGCGCCTGCTCCAGCGATGACCAGGCGCTGGAGATGCTGGAAGGACTGCTGGAGAAGCTCTACGCCGGTAGCCAGTTATCGCAGGCGATGGCTGCACAACCCGACATTTTCCCGCCGCTACTCGTTAACACAGTTGCCTCCTCTGAACAAACTGGCCAGCTGGCTAATGCCCTGAAACGTTATCACTTCTATGAACAACGCCTTGAGCAGTTGCGCAAACGCATTCGCGGAACCCTAACCTACCCATTGATTGTGCTGACGGTCGGCGGGCTGATTGTTTGCTTCCTGTTGGGCTTTATCGTGCCCAGCTTTTCACAGGTGTTCGAGGGTGTTAATACCCTTAGCCGCAGTGCTGAGCTGATTTTATGGTGGGGCCAACTGGTGAAGCAGTCAGGAACGGAGCTGCTGATAGGCACCCTTACCACGATCGCTACGCTGATTATGGTGTGTAAACAGAGCTGGACCAAACAGCTCATGATGACAGCCGTCATGAAGATCCCCCAGCTTCGCCAGCAGCAGTTCCTCACTATTCTGGTCCGTTTCTACCGCACCCTCGGGCTGCTGCTTGAGGGGGGCGTACCGGTTACCCATGCATTACGCCTGGCTCAGTCAGTGATCCCGGTCAGTCACCACTCACAGCTCAACACCGTAGTGGAGCATGTGATGGCAGGCAAAAGCGTCTCAGAGTCGCTCGAGAGTCAGCACTTAACCACACCGGTGGCGATGCGTTTACTCCAGGTGGGCGAGCGCAGCGGTGAATTAGCCAGTATGTGCGAACGCATTGCGGGCTTCTATGACGAGGCGCTGGAGCGCGCCATCGATACCTTCACCCGCGTGTTTGAGCCATTACTGATGATGGTTGTCGGCGGCATCGTCGGTCTGGTGGTTTTTCTCCTCTATATGCCCATTTTTGAGATGGCCGGGAGTATGTCCTGATGATGTCACAGCCGGAAGTTTCCGCCCTGATTGATGGCTTACTGGCAGTTGATGAAGCCCAGCGCAGCGAGGCGTTTGCGAAGCAGATTGACGACGCGCCCGCCGCGTTGCCCGCGTTGGCTGATGCGCTCGGTATCGCGCTGTTTACGCCTGACGCTGAAGACGAGGTCACCGTCGATTTTCAGCATGTCGCCCTTAATGACGCGCTGGCGATGCATGTCCTGCCGGTGTGCTGGCGCGGCCGACAGTGGTTGCTTCTCAGCGACCCCTTCTCACTGGCGTTACGTCAGTGGGCGCAGCAGCTACCGCTTACGCTTGCCATTGCTTCCCCCGGCTGGTTACGCGAGCAGCTTGAGGCGCTGGCCCGCCAGCAGCGTACGCTCGATCAACTGGAACAGCAGGCGAATGAAGAGGGCGAGGATGAGGTGATTCTTGAGATCACCCCCGGCAATATCGCCAGTGAAAGTAACCCGATTATCAAGCTAGTGAACGCTACGCTTTATGATGCGATCCAGAGCCGCGCCAGCGATATTCACCTTAGCGCCGCGCCGGATGGCCTGGCGGTGAAATACCGCGTCGATGGGGTCATCCACGCCATTCGCCACTGCCCGGGCACTCAGGCGTCCGGCCAGATTATTTCGCGCATTAAAGTATTGAGCAGTATGGATATCTCGGAGCGGCGCATCCCACAAGATGGCCGTTTCAAGGCGATGATCCATCAGCGCCCGGTCGATTTCCGTGTCTCAGTCGTACCCGGTATTCATGGCGAAGATGCCGTATTACGCGTGCTCGACAAGTCCCACAGCAGCACTCTGAGCCTCGATACGCTGGGTTTTGACGACCATACGCTGCGCGAAATCCGCCTGTTGACTCATCAGCCGCACGGCATGGTGTTGGTCACCGGGCCGACCGGCAGCGGCAAATCGACCACCCTTTACGCCGCGCTGAGCGAGCTGAACACCGGTGACAGCAAAATCATCACCATTGAAGATCCGGTGGAGTATCAGCTTAACGATGTGCTGCAAATTCCCGTCAATGACAAAAAAGGGCTCACCTTTGCCCGCGGCCTGCGCGCCATTTTGCGCCACGATCCGGACACCATCCTCGTCGGCGAGATCCGCGACAGCGAAACCGCCGGCATCGCCGTGCAGGCTGCGCTAACCGGCCACCTGGTGCTCTCCTCGGTACACGCCAACGATGTCTTCAGCGTGCTGGAGCGCTTTCTCTATATGAACGTCGATGCCAACAGCCTGCTCTCTGCGCTGCGCGGGGTGCTGGCCCAGCGGCTGGTGCGCGGCATCTGCCCGCAGTGCCTGGAGGAGGCGCAGCCAAGCGAGCAGGATCTCCATCAGTGGCGGCAGAGCGCGTTACATACGCTGACGCCGGTGTGGCGCAAAGGGCGCGGCTGCCCGGCCTGCCGACAGAGCGGTTTTCGCGGCCGGCTGGCACTGGCAGAGGTTTTGCCATTCAGCGACAGAATGAAGGAGGCACTGCAGGTGCGGGCCTCGGTACGCCAGATGCGTGAAATTGCTTTAGCAGAAGGGTTTGTTCCGCTGCATATCGTTGCCATTCGCGCGGTGCTGGAGGGTAAAACCACTTTTTCGGAGATCAACCGTGTTATCACTCCTCCCGCCTGAGTTGCAGTGCGACATTCACCCGCAACGGCTGGTGCTGCGCCAGGGCAACAGGGTACTCGGCGAACAGGCATTAAGTACGCAAGTCGCGCTGGATGAGGCGCTCGACCGGCTTTTAAGCACCCACGCCCCAGGGATGCCCTGGTGGGGGAAACTTAGCTTCTCTCTGAGCAGTAGCCGGATTTACTACTTTACCGTGCCCTGGCAGCCCGGTCTGAACACGCCGGAGGAGTTACGCAGCTTCGCCGCTACTGAGGCCGCCAGGCAACCTTTCTGGCGCAACGTCCTGGCGTGCAAAACCGCTTTTATCTCGGCGCAATTCGGCGCAGCGGCGCTGGTGGCAGCCATTGATGAAGCACTCTGGCAGGCCTTACTGCTCACCGCCCGTAAATGGAAACTGCGTGTAGGCGGTATTCATGTCGCACTGCACCAAAAGCTTCACGCATGGCGCGGCGCACTGCCTGCCGATGCGCTCTTTAGTCTGTGTGATGAGCCGTCGACAATTTTTGTCTCGCGCCAGCGCGGGCAGTGGCAGCAGGCGTGGTGCCTGCACAATGAGGCTGGAGTGAGCGCACAGCGGCAGGCCGCACAAACGGCGCGATTAATGGGGCTGGACGCCGCCGTCCCGCACTACGTTCTCAACAATATCAATGCGCCCGGAGAGTAAACATGTTTCCCATATCGGCTTTTAAAGGCTGGGCCGCTCCCTGTTTTCAACATCGTCCACGTGCCGCCTGGCCCGTCATGGGAGCCGTGCTGCTGATGACAGGCGGGCTGCTGCTGGCAAGTATGAAAGATTATCAGCGGCGCGACGCGCTGCAGCGCCAGCATCAACAGCTGCTGGAGAGGGTGGCGAAGCGGGATGAGATTGTCCGCGGCCTGTCGGCGCGCATGAAAAAACATCAACCGGATGCCCGAGCCGCCATGCAGGTTGTGGCGATGCTCAATCCGCTGGCGAAATTACTCTTGCCCGATGTGGCGATCATGAACGTCAGCGTCGAGCCTGCGAAAAGGACGGTCCGGCTGCAGGTGAAAGCGATGTCGCTTGAAGCGCTACTCGATTTCAGCACCCGGCTGGAAGCGATCCCGGCGCGGGTTGAGCTACAAAACCATACGCCGTCAAAGGAGTTCAGCCAGAAATGGGCGGTCAACGCCACGCTGATCGTCATCTATACCCATAACCCCCGGCTTTGAGTGAACTTATGAGATTTTTCCTCTCTTTACCTTATCTGCGCTGGTCGCTGGCCTCTCTTATAGAAAAAACGGGGAGGATGCCGCTGCTGGCGGCGCTGTTTCCACTTCTTATCGTTGGTTACTGGCAGTGCGCGCTTGCGCCGGAAAACCGCCAGCTTCTCGGTGAGAATGCGCAGCTGGAGCTGCAGTTAGATAAACCACTGGCGATCTCTCCTCAGCTTAAAAATAGCGCGGTGGCCCTGCAGAGAACGCTGAACGATACCGAGTATCAGCAGGTGAAAGCGGTGTTCGACATTTTTCAGCAGAACCACCTGCAGGTTGACGGCAGTCGCTATCAATTCGGCAAAAACGGCAAAGAGCATCAACGCGCGCTGGCGCTGACCATTCCGCTGCAGGGCGAGTGGAACAATTTGACGCGATCGCTTATCACCATGAGTAAAAGCCTGATATTTCATGTCGACAGGCTTGCCATCAGCCGTGCCAGCCCGGAGAGCGCGCATCTGCTGATCACGCTGCAGTTAACGCTGAGCCTTGCATCGGGTCTGGAGGCGTAATGAAACTGCCGCGATATCTGAAAATCTTGCTGCTGTTGACCGCCGGGTTGCTTATCTGGGTGCATATCTCCGACGACGGTTCTGAAACTACACCCGAGGTAAGCCAGGCCGCACCAGACGAAACGCGCCCGCCGCGTCAGGAAAAACGCCCGCTTCGCGTCGCGGATGATGCCAGCGCAATTGCCGATCTCTTTCCCGTCTATAACGCGCCGGTAACAAAAGCGCCCGCGCCGGTGGCAAAGGTGCAGAGCATCACCTTTCCTTTTCGCGCGGTTGGGCTTTGGATCCGTGAAGGCATGCGCATCGTCATCCTGACGGATGGTGCACGTAACTGGCTGCTGTGTGACGCGTGTCGTAAAGCGGGGTATATCCGGCCAGGCGGCCTGCTCACCCCCGACTGGCGACTGCAAGCGATGGCGCAGGGCAGTCTGCTTTTTGAATCATTACCGGGGCATGAGCCTTACAGCATCAGCCTTAACTCTTTGACTACACAAGCCGTAACAACACAATGAAAAAACCCATTCTCACTATGGCATGCGCGCTTGCGCTGCTGGCAGGCTGCGTAAGCAGCAAACCGGTTGCGCCGGAAGATGCCAGGCCCGTCAATACGGCGTCACTGCTTGCAGCGTTGCAGCGTGTTGATAGCCAGCTTAAGAGCCATCCGCAGGATGTTGAGCTGCGAACGCAGCGGCAGCTGCTGGTGGCGCAACTGGTGGAGGGCTATATCGCGAGCGCGCGTCAGGCGACGGCGAAAAATAACTACGTCGCCGCGAGTCGCGCATGGCGGGCGGTGCTGCGTTATCAGCCCGGCCATTTTATCGCGCAGCAGGGATTGCAAAAAATTGACCGGCTACGCGTACTGGATAAGCTCTACCAGCAGGCGATGGCGCAATACCAGACCGACCCGGAACAGGCGTTAGCCAAAATCCAGCAGATCCTTGAAGAGTCGCCGGGCTGGCCGCAGGCGGCGGAGATGCGCGATCATCTGATGCGTGAAATCGCCGTGCAGAATCAGCCGGAGAAGAAGATCAAGCGCGAGTTGCGCAAGCCCGTCAGCTTTAGCTTCAGCAAACACAATCTGAAGGAGATCTTCGCCGCCATCAGCCAGATTACCGGCATCAATATTATCTATGATAAAGATGTCCCGGATGCAGCCACCGCCAGCCTGATCGCCCACGATACCAGCGCGGAGAACGCCCTTAATCTGTTGCTACTCTCTAACCAGCTACGTAAAAAGATCCTCAATGGCAATACGCTGCTGATCTATCCCGCCACCTTGCAGAAAGAGAAGCTCTACCGCGATACGGTGGTGAAAACGGTCTTTCTCGGTTACGCCAAAGCGAAAGAGCTGAATGTGGCGCTGCGTAATTTGATTAAGCTGCGCGATGTTCATGTTGATGAGCGTACCAACTCAGTGACTTTTCGCGGCCCGCGTGAAAGCGTTGAGAAAGCCGAGCAGCTGTTGTTAACCCTTGACCGTCCGGAAGCGGAGGTGACGCTGGCGGTAGAGGTGCTGGAAGTGGATGCCAAAGATGTCGAAACCCTCGGCATCAACTTCCCTGGGCAGATTGGCATTGGTTTTAACAGCATTGAGTCCGGCAGCAGCAATATTGCCCTTAACGCGCTGAATAAAAATAATATGTTTGTCAATCTCGGTTCCAGTCAGGGGTTGAACGCCAATATGCAGAAGATCCGCTCCCATGGTCGCGTGCTGGCTAACCCGCGCATCCGCGTGAAAAACAATAAAAAAGCGGTGGTGGAGATTGGCGAGCGCATCCCGGTGCTGACCAGCAGTATCTCCGAGAGCTTTTCACAAGAGCAGGTTGAGTATCAGGATGTGGGGTTGAAACTGGAGGTTACACCGGATATCAGCGTTGATAACACCATATCGATGGATGTGAAGTTTAACCTCAGCACCATCGGCAGCGCTGAACACTCGAAAGATGGCGTGGCTTATTATCGAACCAACAACCGTGACGCGGCTACCGTGCTCAGCAGCCAGAATGGAGAAACGCAGATGCTGGCGGGGCTGATCAAAGAGAGCGACAGCACGGGGCTGAACGGCCTGCCAGGACTGGCGGATCTGCCGCTACTCGGCAAACTCTTCGGCAGTCATGAAAGCAACCACGAGCGGACCGAGGTAGTACTGCTGATTACGCCTACCATTGAGCGCAGCATTGACTTGCCCGGCACTCATATCAACACCATTGAGATGGGCAGCGAAGATGCGCCGGGTGAGAGCGCCTATCTGCCGCCAGCCGCAGGGGATACGCCAGAAGCCTCGCACTTTGCCCCGCCGCCGCTGACGCCGCCGGCCACCTTCCCGGCGAGGAAAAAACTGCCTGCGCCTACGCTTGCGAAAGGCCAGCCGTAATGGCACAACGCAACGGCTTTACGTTGATTGAGATGCTGGTATCGCTGGCGCTGCTGGCTACGCTTGCCAGCGCCGCGATCCCGATTTATCAGCGTCAGATACAGCAGCGCAACGAAGAAGCGCTGCGCGTGGCGCTGCGCGAGATCCGCACCGCCCTCGATCGCTATGCCCAACTGAGCGAAGAGGGGATTATTGAAAAAGAGGCAGATATGTCGAACTGGCCGGTGTCGCTGAATCAACTGGTGGAGGGCGTGATCAATAAAAAGTCGGCCAACCGGGAGAAGATCTACCTGTTACGCGCCATCCCGCGCGATCCTTTTTGCGACTGTGAAGGTAAGCCGAACAGCGAAACCTGGCGACTGCGCGCCTCGACGCAGGCACCCGGCGACAGCACCGGCGGCAAGGATATCTGGGATGTCAGCTCCACCAGCATGCAGCCCGGGCTGAATGGAGTACCGTATGCGCAGTGGTGAAAAAGGCTTTACGCTGATTGAGTTACTGGTAGTGATGGCGATTATCGCCACGCTGATGACGCTAGTGGCACCGCGTTTTTTCAGTCAAACCGAGCGCGCCAGGATCGTGGTGTTGCAGCATAACCGCAATGCCCTCCGCTCGGCTATCGCCGCCTGGCGTCACGATCGGCTCAGCGGGCCGGAGCGGCTGGAGGAGCTGGTCGAGCAGGGCTACCTGTTTGATATCCCGCTCGATCCCGTCACTCAGCGGCGCGATAACTGGCAGGTAAAGCGTGACGAAAACGATCAGATCGTCGATGTCTCTTCGCCCTCTCTGCCGGAGCAGGACAATGAGGAGGAGTAAGCCCTCTGCGCAGGGCGGTTTTACCTACCTGTGGGTGCTGCTGATGCTCACCGCGCTGTCGCTCTCCCTGCTGAAAGAGACCCGCTCGCGCGAGGTGCGCTTTCGCCAGCAGCTGGAGGAGGAGCTTTTTTTTCGCGGCGTACAGATCCGCAATGCAATTCACCGTTATCAGAAAAATGGCAGCGGCTGCTTTCCGCTGGGCTTTGAGGATCTGCTGCATGACAGCCGCGATAAAAAAAACGTCGCGCATCTGCGCCAGTGGTTTGCCGATCCGCTCACCGGCTCGCGCGACTGGGGAATGAGTTATGACAAGCAGGGGCGCTGGGTGGGTGTTTTCAGCAAAGGCCGAGGCAGGCCGCTGCGTCGTACGCTCTTCCCGTCTGATATAAAGAGCTTCAAACCGGCCGGGCGTTATGAACAATGGGTGTTTAAAACCCCGGAAGTGCTCTCCGCGCCGCTGCCTTCCGCCTGCCGATCGCTGCTTAATCAACCGGAGCGATGATCGCGTGGAAAGTCTCTTTTTTGCGCTGATCGGGGCGATTTTCGGTAGTTTTATTAATGTCGTGATCTACCGTTTACCGCGAAAAATGCAGGGTGAGGCGATAAGCCTGAGCTGGCCGCCCTCGTTTTGCCCCCACTGCCGGGCGCGGATAAAGGCGCGGGACAATATTCCGCTAGTCGGCTGGTTGTGGCTTCGCGGGAGAAGCCGCTGCTGTCAGAAGCGGATAAGCGTTCGCTACCCGGCTATTGAAGCCTTAATGGCGCTGCTGTTCGCGGTGGTGATAGCCCAGGATGGTGCCAACCTGACGGCGTTGCTGATGCTGGCACTGCTGAGTTTGCTGGTGGCGATGTGCTTTATCGATATCGACCATATGCTGCTACCGGACGTGCTCACTTACCCCTTTATGCTATTGGCATTGATCTACGCCTGGAGCCGTCAGCCACTTCTTCTGACGTTGCAGGAACATGCACTTGCCGCAGCGGTTGGTTTTTTGATTCTGTGGTTGCTTAACTATGTATTTGTGCGCAGCCGTGGGTGCGATGGAATAGGGGGAGGGGATATGAAGCTCTTTGCCGGTATCGGCGCATGGCACGGTCTACCGGCACTGTTCGATATTATGCTGATTGCCGCGCTGATCGGGCTGGCGGGCGGGCTGCTGCTCTTTCGCGCCACGCGTCAGCAGCCCTTTCCATTTGGTCCCGCCATTATTATTGCCAGCGTCGGCTGGGCGATGGTTCACAGCCAGTAATCAAATGAGAGCTGCCAGCGGCGCTCACTCAGATTCAGCAGATAGACCTTTTGCCACTGCAACGCCACATCCAGCGAGCCAAGATGGCGGCGAAGTTCAGCAAAGCCCATATTTTTATGCCGCTGCAGATCCCGCTGCGCAATCAGGTTGAGATCGTACTGTTCAAAAAAATCTTTCCAGTAAGCCTGCATCAGCACGCTGCGGCGGAGATCCTGCCCGGCAACGGTTGGTTGCGCGCTGCCGTTGTAGTGCCCTTCGAGCCGCAGCGTCAGATCGCTCTCGCCGGTCCAGGTCAGGCCCGCTGCCACGCGGTTGCGCCAGGCGATATCCCACTGGCTCTCCGGCAGCAGCGTCTCCTGCCAGCTGTAGGGCTGTCGCCCGCCGGCCCATTCGCCGTAAATCAGCGTTGAGCGGGAGAGCACGCGCGAGAGGTTGAGGCCAAACTGTGGCTCACGCTGCTGCTCTTTAAACAGCAGCAACTGCGGGTTGAAATTCTCCGCAAAGCGGTAGCTGGCGCTGAGCAGCAGGCGTTCGCGCGGATTGCTGGCCTGCCAGTCCAGGCTGGCGCTGCGATTGGTGCTGCCACTTCGAATTTCCGGTGCCCATAGCGCGCTAACGGCGGCATTGTCCCAAAAGTGCTGCAGGCGCACCATCGCATTGCCCATGCGGTTGTTGCGCATCGTTTCCGGATCGACAGAGGTCATCGAGCGCACTGTACCCCGGCCGAGAAAGTCCGTGGGGTTATAGCCCAGCGCGACGCCGTAGCGGGTGTTGATGCGGCCCATATCCAGCATGGCTTGCGGCGTCAGGTGATAGCTGAGCCAGGCTTCGCGCAGCGTGTTGGTATAACGCGTTCCGCTGAGACGGTGAGTGAAACGGTTATCAAGGCGGTCAGAGAGCACCAGCCGCCACTTCTCACCAAGCTGCGCATCCAGACGCATATCAAGCGACAGCCGCTGCTCTTTCTCCTGCTGGTGATTGATGCTGCTGGCCGCTTCAAACATCATATTCAGCGCCTGGTAGGTGTTGGGGTTGAACTCAGCGTTGTCTGCCAGATCGAGTGCCGCCAGGGTCTCATCCTGCTGCGACAGCACGGGTGCGGCAGGCGTTAAGGCCAGCAGCATCAGGCAGAGAAGGGAGAGAGTCGATCGTGTCATGAATTCGCATCCCGGAAATGGGCAAGGAAATCACGCTGCAGCCAGGACTCCGGCACGTCGCGCCACTGAAAATCTTTCTGGCGCAGCACGGTCACCCAGTGTGCATTAACTCCATCTATAATCACCGCTTCCGTCGAGCGAATGCCGCCCAGCACGGGCGCAAAGCGGCGATAGAAGGTAGTTTTTAGCAGGTTACCATTGACGGCATAGAACTCCGCTTTGCGGCTCTTAAAATCAGTTTTATCGACCCACAAATCCATCGACGGATAGGCCGCATCTCTGTTTTGTGCCTCCAGATGCAGGTGGTAGCAGTCTCGCATCTGCCGTTCGCCATCCTGGATCCGCTCTTCCCCCACCAGCTTTGCCTGGTAATCCGCCGCCCAGTTTGCGGTGACGACATCGCCGTTGGAGGCTTGTCCCATCAGCCGCTGCTGCGGTGAGATTGGTACGCTCGCCTGGCTGGTGGGATCATAAAGCCATAAATCACGGCCGCTTTTTAGCGTCAGTTTACCGGCATCACGCTGCGGGCTGATAAAGCGCAGCAGACTGCGAAACTGACCGCCGTCCGGCGAGACGCGGGAGTAGAGCATCAGTTCGCTGGTTTCGTGCTGTTTGCCATTTTTGTAACTGATAAGCGTGGTCACAAGGCTGAAGGAGCGATCCGGGTTACGTACCGCATCGCTTTTTTTCAGGATCTGCTGGGCGTTAAGCGCCGCAAATGCTGGTGCGGCACTTATTAACAGAATGGTTAGCCACGCTGACGCCAGGCTCTTTTTCCGTAATGACATAATTCCTCCTTTTTATTCAGTGTGTTGCATCAGATATGGCGTAGCGCTTCAACAATCGATACACGCGAGGCGCGTCGTGCGGGCCACCAGGAAGAGAGCACGGTCACCAGTAACAGAGTGCCCGTGACGCTGGCCAGCATGCGCCACTCACCCCAGATAATGATGCGGATCGGCAGCGGCGTGGTCACGCCCGGCGGCTGCCATGTCATCCCGGAGCGGTTGATAAGCCAGGCTAGCGCCAGTGCGATAAGCACGCCAGAGGCCGCGCCAATCGCGCCCAGCAGTGCCCCCTCGCTCAGAAAAAGGCGCTGAATGTCGCCACGCTTTAACCCCACCGCGCGCAGGGTACCAATCTCCACCGTGCGCTCCATTACCGCCATATTCATGGTGTTGCCGACGGTGAACAGCGCGATGCAGAGGATCAGCGCCAGCAGAAACGAGAAGATCTTGCCGAACATCGCCAGCACCTGGTTGTAGAGCGGCTGTAGCTGAGTGAAGTCATACACCGCCAGCGGTTCGCCGGAGAGCTTATTAGCGAAGAGCTTCTGCAGGCGCGTACGCGCGGCCTCCATCTCATTGGTACTGTGTAGCTGGAGCAGGATCGCCGTCACGCCTGGCATCTCCTGGCCAAAAAGTAGCTGCTGCGCCTGGCGCAGATGCAGACTCACTACGGTGTCATCCAGCTCCCGTGCCTGCTGCGGCTGGGTGCCCAGCACGTTGACGCGGACAATATTCGGCGCACCGGCAGCGGAGGCGGCGAGCAGTTCGATATTCGATCCCGTGGCTGGCGGACGTATATCGCGGGCGCTTTGTGACAGCTCCAGCAGATCGTCAGGCAGCGCGTTGGCGCTACTCTCTCTCGGCGGTGGTGGTGCGCAGGGCTGATCTTTCACAAAATCACACAGCAGCAGCAGACGCGCCAGCCCGCGGCCAATCAGTGCCGCTTCGGGCTGAGTACCCGTCAACGGTTTGCGGTCTATGAGGTCTGCACCTATCTGATATTCATCCCATTTATCCAGTTGTGCTTGCCCAACGGCCTCTGTGCCGTAGATCAATACCGGACGCGAGGTGCCGACCGCGTAGTGGCCCGCAAGACCGGTCATGGAGAGAACCGGCGTGGTAACGGCGATCATCTTTTTCAGCACCGGATCGCGGATGAGGATATCGACGATTTGTTGATAGTTATGAATGCTATAAAGCGCAGGATTGCTGGTGCCGTGCAGAAGATAGTCGCGCTGCTGGATCTGCAGATGGCCTTTATCGCGTACAAAGGTGGTTTGCAGGCTGTACTTAATTGACTGGTTATAGCCTGCGAAAAGCAGAATACCTATTGCGCCGACGACGATGGCGCAGAGGGTTGAGAGGGTACGTCGGCGGCTGCGAAGTAAGTTACGCAGCGCATGTTTCATCAGCGTTGTGGTTTGCATTATTCCCCCTTACACCGTTGTCGGGCGCGTAACGCTGCCGTCATGCACCAGATAGAGATCGTCCGCGGCGGCAATCACCTGCGGATCGTGAGAGGAGAAAACTACCGTGACGGCGTATTCACGCTGTAAATGGCGCAGCAGCTGCAAAATGGTGGCGCCGGTTTTGCTGTCGAGGTTGGCGGTAGGTTCGTCGGCGACAATCAGCGCAGGGCGGTGGATCAGCGCCCGGGCAATAGCAACGCGCTGGCGCTGACCACCGGAGAGCTGGTTGGGTAGTGAGTCGGCCTTATGTGCCAGACCAACATGATCGAGCATCTCATCGATAAGCTGCTGGCGACAGGCGGGATTTTTATGGTGGATCAGCAGCGGAACTTCGACATTCTCGCGCACGGTCAGCACAGGAATAAGGTTGAAATTCTGGAAGATAAAGCCGAGGTGGCGGGCGCGAAAGTCGCTGCACTGGTCGTCATCCAGCTCGGCCATCGGCTGGCCGGCAATCGTCAGATACCCGCTATCGGGCCGATCGATGCCACCGATTAAATTGAGTAGCGTTGTTTTGCCACTGCCGGATTGCCCGGACAGGACGGTAAAGCGATGTGCTGCAATATTGAGCGTGACGTCTTTAAGGGCATCAACCCACACCTGGCCCAGTAAATATTTCTTACTGATGCCCTCCATTTCTACGGCCCACATGGTTCTCTTTTCCTTAGAGTAAATTCCTCTCAGGAGCGGATTCTAAAGCATGACGTAGAGCATTGGATGGGGAGGATTGGTACTAATGTACTGGAAAGGTCTGTTTTCGGATTTTTATTCAGCGCCGCTCAGGCGATAAAAAAGCCGACCCGTGGTCGGCTTTTGCAGAGAGCAGAATCAGAAGTTGTAACCGACCACCAGGTAGCCACCCCAGCCGGTAGTGCGGGCGCTGAAATCGCCCGCGCCGTAGTTCAGGATCGCATCATCTTTGGTCTGGCCGCCGTTGTGCCAGTAACGGGCGACTACGGAGTAGTGCCAGTGATCGTAGCTCAGCGCGAGGATGTGGCTTGAGGCGATCGAGTTGCTGGTACGCTGCTGCTGGCCATTGTTGTAGTAGCGGCGATTGCCGAGATCGGAGCCCCAGTCAAAGTTGGTAAAGCCGATATAGCTCAGCTGGCCGCCCCACAGTGGGGTGATCGGCACAAAGTATTTCACTTTGAAACGGTAGCCGTCCCACTCGTTTTCGTTCTCTGCGCCATAGTTCTGCCACTGGTATTTTGCGTAGACGTTCAGCGAGAGGCTCATCGGCAGGCCGGTGTCGATATCGGTGCCAAGACCCATGTACCAGGTGCTCTGACGACCGCCAGCGTTGCGCCCCATATCGTAAATGTAGTTGTTGGCGAAGTACCACTCTTTGAATGGTCCGAAGCTCAGATCGGTGTTGGTCAGCTTATCAATGGAGAAGCGCGGTTCGATCTCCATAAACAGCGGCGAGCCGTGGTTCCAGATCCCTTTCGCGCCGGAGTTACCGCCGAAGAAGACCGGCGCATCCAGGTAGCCGTAGAAGTCGAACCAATCTTTCTTGGCGAAGGCTTCATATTCCAGATAGGTATCGTTACGCGGAATAGCCCCGAAGCGGGTGTGGTAGCTGCCTACCACGTTCACGCTCTGATGCCACCAGTCGGAGACAAATTCAGATTTGCTGGTTTCCTCTGCGCTGGCAGAGAAAGATGCGGTAAGCGCCAGTGCGGCACCGGCTGCGAGGAGAGTTTTTTTCATCATTACGCCACTGATTAAGATCCCAGACGGGAGTGAAAGTAAGCACGCATTAAATTGCTAAATGTTTCATATTTCTGCGCGCCTATTATAAGTATCCGCGCTCACAAAAATATGTGGTGTTTCACATTATTGACATATACGTAATCGATTGCGTTCACGTTTGCGTGGTTTGAACGGCGGCGATTGTACTGGCATTTATTGATAATGCCAATTTATGAGTATCAGGAATAAAAAGTGACTGAAAAGCGCAGGCGTGAAAGAGCGGGCGAGTGGCCCGCCCGCAGAAGGGGGTTACTGAACGTTAGCTGGCTGGATATCGTGAATACGCACAAAGCCGAGTTGCTCAGGCGAAATGCCATCAAGCTGCAAAGGAATATCGACATCGCTCGGTGCCAGCGTGCTGGCCGGAGCGTTGATCAGCTGATTCTGCACATTCACTTCCTGATAGCTCTCGGTAGTACCCTGGAGTTGGCCATACTCAATGGTGCCGCTAAAAGCGGGCAGCGGATCGTTGGACTGGCCTTGAATGTGCAGCACAACGCGTGTTCCGGCGGCGTTTGGTGCCATATCTTTCAGCGACATACGCAGTGTGCCAATCTGGCTTTTCAGTAACGCAGGCGTATTGGCACCGGGCAGCAGGTAGGCGCCGCTGCCGGATTTGGCGTTAAGGCTGTTTTGCTGTGTAATTTTAACCGTCTCCTGATTCAGCTTGCTCATCTCTTTATTGAGCGTGCTGACGCTTTGGTGGAGCTGGCGGACTTCGCTTTGCGGCGCGCAGGCGCTGAGGGTGAAAAGGCTTCCCAGCAACAGTGTTCTTAGGTAACGTCTTGTCATTGCGTCTGTTTCCTTGAAGGGGAGGATCGCTGTAATGGTAGATCGCAACCGCGGCCTTGCCATCGATCCATTGTCTCAAAAAAGGGTCTGCCTTTGTTGTCATGCCACTTCAGGTTAAAATAGATTTCAGTCAACTCTCACGTCAGGACCCCGTATGCATTGCCCATTCTGTTTCGCCGTGGACACCAAAGTCATCGATTCCCGTCTGGTGGGAGAAGGTTCATCTGTTCGCCGCCGCCGGCAGTGTCTGGTTTGCAATGAGCGTTTCACCACCTTCGAAGTGGCAGAGCTTGTGATGCCGCGCGTGGTGAAAAGCAATGATGTGCGTGAACCGTTTAATGAAGAGAAGCTGCGCAGCGGCATGTTGAAAGCGCTGGAGAAGCGCCCGGTCAGCGCCGATGACGTAGAAATGGCGCTAAACAATATTAAATCGCAACTTCGCGCAACCGGCGAACGCGAAGTGCCGAGTAAGATGATCGGCAATCTGGTGATGGAGCAGTTGAAAAAGCTCGATAAAGTGGCCTATGTGCGCTTTGCCTCCGTCTACCGCAGCTTCGAGGATATCCGCGAATTTGGCGAAGAGATCGCCCGTCTACAGGACTGAGCATGCAGGATGAAATCTATATGGCACGCGCGCTGAAACTGGCGCAGCGCGGCCGCTTTACCACCCATCCGAATCCGCGCGTCGGCTGCGTGATCGTTAACGATGGCGAAATCGTCGGCGAAGGTTTTCACTACCGCGCCGGCGAGCCGCATGCGGAAGTGCATGCTCTGCGTATGGCGGGCGACCGCGCGCACGGCGGCACCGCCTATGTGACGCTGGAGCCCTGCAGCCATCACGGGCGCACGCCGCCCTGCTGCGATGCGCTTATTGCCGCCGGGGTAACGCGGGTGGTTGCCGCCATGCAGGACCCCAATCCGCAGGTCGCCGGGCGTGGACTCTATCGTCTGCAGCAGGCCGGGATTGAGGTGAGCCACGGCCTGATGATGAGCGAGGCCGAAGCGCTGAATAAAGGCTTTCTCAAACGAATGCGCACCGGTTTTCCCTATGTGCAGCTTAAGCTCGGCGCATCGCTGGACGGGCGCACGGCGATGGCGAGCGGCGAAAGCCAGTGGATCACCTCCGCACAGGCGCGCCGCGACGTTCAGCTGCTGCGCGCGCAGAGCCATGCCATTCTCAGCAGCAGCGCCACGGTGCTGGCGGACGATCCGGCGCTGACGGTGCGCTGGCGTGAATTAAACAGCGATACTCAGGCGAGCTATCCTGAAGCGGAGCTGCGCCAGCCGCTGCGCATTATTATCGACAGTCAGAACCGCGTGACGCCGCAGCATAAAGTTGTCAGCCAGCCGGGAGAGACCTGGTTTGCGCGCACCAAAGCCGATGCGCGCGCGTGGCCTGAGAGCGTGCGTGAAATTATCGTGCCGGAGCATAATGGGCATGGCGATCTGGTGATGCTGATGATGATGCTCGGTAAACAGCAGATCAATAGCGTCTGGGTTGAGGCGGGCGCGGAGCTTGCAGGCGCGCTGCTGAATGCGGGCCTGGTTGATGAGCTGGTGGTCTATCTTGCGCCTAAACTGTTAGGCAGCGATGCGCGCGGGCTGTGCAAGCTGCCGGGATTGACGGCACTTGCCGATGCGCCGCGCTTTAATTTCAGTGAGATACGGCAGGTTGGCCCTGATGTTTGCCTGCACCTTACCAACGCGTGAAGCCTGCTGTAAAAGGGAAGCAGCGCGTTAAATAGTATGCTAAAATCCGCCCCCCTGCGGGGGCCGAACTGAACCTGTGAAGGAAGTGTATGAACATTATTGAAGCCAACGTTGCTGCTCCGGACGCTCGCGTCGCCATCACCATTGCGCGTTTCAACAACTTTATCAATGACAGTCTGCTGGAAGGCGCGGTCGATGCCCTGAAACGTATCGGTCAGGTGCAGGACGATAACATCACCGTCGTGTGGGTTCCGGGCGCTTACGAGCTGCCGCTGGCCGCAGGCGAGCTGGCGAAAACCGGCAAATATGATGCTGTGATTGCGCTCGGCACCGTGATCCGCGGCGGCACTGCGCACTTTGAGTATGTGGCCGGCGGCGCAAGCAACGGCCTGGCGCATGTCGCACAGGAGAGCGCCATTCCGGTCGCTTTCGGCGTGCTCACCACAGAAAGTATTGAACAGGCCATCGAACGCGCTGGCACTAAAGCCGGTAATAAAGGTGCGGAAGCCGCACTGACCGCGCTTGAAATGATTAATGTATTGAAAGCCATCAAGGCTTGAATTTTGTAAGGGGAATTACGTGAAACCTGCTGCTCGTCGCCGCGCCCGTGAGTGTGCCGTTCAGGCGCTTTACTCCTGGCAGTTGTCCCAGAACGACATCACTGATGTTGAATACCAGTTCCTGGCGGAACAGGACGTAAAAGATGTTGACGTCGTGTACTTCCGTGAACTGTTGAACGGGGTGGCGACTAATAGCGCATATCTCGATGGCCTGATGAAGCCATACCTCTCCCGTCTGCTCGAAGAGCTGGGCCAGGTTGAGAAAGCGGTATTGCGTATCGCGCTGTTCGAACTCTCAAAACGTGATGATGTGCCCTATAAAGTGGCGATCAACGAAGCTATCGAGCTGGCTAAAACCTTTGGCGCTGAAGACAGCCACAAGTTTGTGAACGGCGTGCTGGATAAAGCCGCACCTGCGATCCGTCCCCACAAGAAGTGATCCGCAAGCCGGTGACGGGCGATGCTTTCAGCGCGCCGGTCCCGGCTTTTTCTTTTTTCTACAGAGGAATAACGTATGGCATGCGGTGAATTCTCCCTGATTGCCCGTTATTTTGACCGCGTACGAACCTCACGTCGCGACGTCGAAACCGGTATCGGTGACGATTGTGCGCTGCTCAATGTCCCCGAAAAACAGACCCTGGCAATCAGCGTCGACACGCTGGTGGCGGGTAACCATTTTCTACCCGATATCGATCCTGCCGATCTGGCCTGGAAAGCGATGGCCTCCAATCTTAGCGATTTAGCGGCGATGGGAGCCGATCCTGCCTGGCTGACGCTGGCGTTAACTCTGCCGGAAGCGGACGAAGCGTGGCTGCAGGCCTTCAGCGATAGCCTGTTTGAGCAAATCAGCTATTACGATATGCAGCTTATCGGCGGTGACACCACCCGCGGACCGCTGTCGATGACCATCGGCATTCACGGTTACGTGCCGGCAGGCCGCGCGATGAAGCGCTCGGGTGCGAAACCGGGCGACTGGATCTATGTAACCGGTACGCCTGGCGATAGCGCAGCCGGGCTGGCGATTTTGCAAAACCGTTTAACCGTCAGTGACAGCGAAGATGCGGCTTACCTGAAAAAGCGCCATCTGCGCCCGACACCGCGCGTGCTGCAGGGCCAGGCGCTACGTAACCTGGCGAGCTCGGCCATCGATCTCTCTGATGGTTTGATCTCCGATCTCGGTCATATCCTGAAAGCGAGCGGCTTTGGCGCACGGATTGATCTTGATGCGATCCCGTTATCGGACGCCATGCGCCGCCATGTCGAGCCGGATCAGGCACTGCGCTGGGCGTTGTCCGGCGGAGAGGATTATGAACTCTGCTTTACCATACCTGAGCTGAACCGCGGCGCGCTGGATGTAGCGATTGGTCAGCTCGGCGCACCGTTTACCTGCATTGGGCAGATGGGCGCAGACGGAGAGGGACTCTACTTCACTCGCGAGGGAAAAGCCGTCACCCTCGACTGGAAAGGATACGACCATTTTGCAGCGCACTAAAGATAAAGATATTGCCAAAAGCCGTCTCAATATGCGTAACCCCTGGCACCTGCTGGCGACCGGGTTTGGTAGCGGTTTGATTCCGTTTATGCCTGGCACCATGGGCTCAATTGCGGCGATCCCCTTCTGGTGGCTAATGACCTTTTTGCCCTGGCAGCTCTATTCACTGCTGGTGATGCTGGGGATCTCGCTTGGCGTCTATCTCTGCCATCAGACGGCAAAAGATATGGGCGTGCACGATCACGGCAGTATCGTCTGGGATGAGTTTATCGGGATGTGGATCACCCTGATGGCGCTGCCCACCACCGACTGGCAGTGGGTTGCCGTTGGGTTTGTGCTGTTTCGCATTTTTGATATCTGGAAGCCGTGGCCGATCCGCTGGTTCGATCGCAATGTGCATGGCGGCATGGGGATTATGGTCGACGATATCGTCG
Source organism: Kosakonia sp. SMBL-WEM22 (assembly GCF_014490785.1). NCBI lineage: Bacteria > Pseudomonadati > Pseudomonadota > Gammaproteobacteria > Enterobacterales > Enterobacteriaceae > Kosakonia > Kosakonia sp. SMBL-WEM22. Next base: position 1,183,076 of record NZ_CP051488.1, read on the forward strand.
CCGGGATTGTCGCCGCCGGGTTGCTCTACTTGATTGGTCACCACTGGCCGATTGGGCTGATTTAACGTCATCCGGCTGCGGCGAAATGCCTGATGGCGCTTCGCTTATCAGGCCTACGACACCGCATTGGCATCTGGGCGTAGGCCGGATAAGGCGTGAGCCGCCATCCGGCAATCTAACCGGCTGCAGCGAAATGCCTGATGGCGCTTCGCTTATCAGGCCTACGACACCGCATTGGCATCTGGGCGTAGGCCGGATAAGGCGTGAGCCGCCATCCGGCAATCTACCCGGCTGCGGCGAAATGCCTGATGGCGCTTCGCTTATCAGGCCTACGATACCGCATTGGCATCTGGGCGTAGGCCGGATAAGGCGTGAGCCGCCATCCGGCAATCTACCCGGCTGCGGCGAAATGCCTGACGGCGCTTCGCTTATCAGGCCTACGACGCCGCATTGGCATCTGGGCGTAGGCCGGATAAGGCGTGAGCCGCCATCCGGCAATCTATCCGCTCTGCGAACTACTTAAATCCCACCACCGGGTGCGGTTTGTAAGGCATCTCCAGCTCGGCAATCTGCTCAGGCTTCAGCGTAACCTCTACTGCGCCTAACAACTCTTCCAGCTGATCCTCACGCGACGCGCCAATAATCGGTGCGGCAACGCCTGGCTTACTCAACAGCCACGCCAGCGCCACCTGCGCACGCGAAGTGCCCAGCTCTTCCGCCACGCTCGCCAGACGCTCGGCGATCTGTGCATCGTTGGCGTCCGTTTCGCTATACAGGGTTTTGCCAAACTCATCGGAGACCAGACGGGCGGTGGTTTCCCCCCACGGACGGGTCAAACGTCCGCGTGCCAGCGGGCTCCACGGAATAATCGCCACGCCCTCTTTGTAGCAGAGCGGCAGCATTTCGCGCTCTTCTTCCCGGTAGATCAGGTTGTAGTGGTTTTGCATGGTGACAAAGCGCGCCCAGCCGTGCTGCTCCTGTAACTCCAGCGCCTGCGCAAACTGACTGGCGTGCATCGAGGAGGCGCCGATATAGCGCGCTTTACCCGCCTTCACCACATCGTTCAGCGCTTCCAGCGTCTCTTCAATCGGTGTGTTGTAGTCCCAGCGGTGGATTTGCAGCAGATCGACATACTCCATGCCGAGGCGCTGCAGGCTGTCATCAATGGAGCGCAGGATCTGCGCGCGGGAGAGGCCTTCCGCCAGATCGCCGACCTGATGGTAAACCTTGGTGGCGACAACCACTTCATCGCGGCGGGCGAAATCGCGCAGCGCACGGCCCACGATCTCTTCACTGCTGCCGTCGGAGTAGCTGTTGGCGGTGTCAAAGAAGTTAATCCCGCCTTCCAGCGCGCGTTGGATAATCGGGCGGCTGCTCTCTTCCGGCAGCGTCCAGGCATGTTTACCCCGGTCCGGCTCACCAAAGGTCATACAGCCAAGGCAAAGGCGGGAGACCTTGAGGTCTGTTTTCCCTAATGTGTTGTATTGCATGGTTCCACTCCTGCTGGTCACGAATTAGGCTTAAGCATAGCAGGAGCGGAAAAGGGCGGAATCAGACGAGCCAGTTTTTGATGCGCGATTCGATACCGGCAGCATCGAGACCAATCTCGGCGCGCGCTTCATCCTGCGTCCCCTGCGGGATAAAGAAGTCCGGCAGGCCGAGGTTAAGCACCGGCACCGGTTTGCGCTTCGCCATCAGCACTTCGTTAACACCGCTGCCAGCACCGCCCGCAATGGCGTTCTCTTCAAGCGTCACCAGCACCTCATGCTGCGTAGCCGCCTGCAGAATCAGCGCTTCATCGAGCGGCTTGGCAAAGCGCATATCGATGAGCGTCGCGTTGAGCGCCTCGGCAGCTTTTGCCGCTTCCGGCAGTAACGTCCCGAAGTTGAGGATCGCTACCTTCTCGCCTTTGCGCTTCACCACGCCTTTACCGATGGGCAGCTTCGCCAGCGGCTCCAGCGTCACGCCGACCGCGTTACCGCGCGGGTAGCGCACGGCGCTCGGGCCATCCATGTAGTGGTAGCCGGTAAAGAGCATCTGGCGGCACTCGTTCTCATCGCTCGGCGTCATCACCACCATATCCGGGATGCAGCGCAGATAGGAGATATCAAACGCCCCCTGGTGGGTCTGACCATCTGCGCCAACAATCCCGGCGCGATCGATAGCAAACAGCACCGGTAGCTTCTGGATCGCCACGTCATGGATCACCTGATCGTAGGCGCGCTGCAGGAAGGTGGAGTAGATCGCAACTACGGGTTTATAACCGCCAATCGCCAGCCCGGCGGCAAAGGTGACCGCGTGCTGCTCGGCAATGGCGACATCAAAATATTGCCCGGGGTATTTGCGCGAGAACTCAACCATGCCGGAGCCTTCGCGCATCGCCGGGGTAACGGCCATTAACTTGTTATCTTTTGCGGCGGTTTCACATAGCCAGTCGCCGAAGATTTTCGAATAGCTCGGCATGCCGCCGCTGCTTTTCGGCAGGGTACCGCTGGTCGGATCGAACTTCGGCACCGCATGGAAAGTAATAGGGTCTTTTTCGGCCGGCTCATAGCCGCGCCCTTTTTTGGTCATAATATGCAGGAACTGCGGGCCTTTCAGATCGCGCATATTGCGCAGCGTCTGCACCAGACCCAGCACATCGTGGCCGTCTACCGGGCCGATATAGTTAAAGCCCAGCTCTTCAAACAGCGTGCCCGGCACAACCATGCCTTTAATATGCTCTTCAGTGCGTTTCAGCAGCTCTTTGATTGGCGGTACGCCGGAGAGCACTTTCTTCCCGCCTTCGCGCAGGGTGGAGTAGAGCTTGCCGGAGAGCAGCTTCGCCAGATGATTATTCAGCGCGCCAACATTCTCGGAGATCGACATCTCGTTGTCGTTAAGCACCACCAGCATATCGGGGCGAATATCCCCGGCGTGGTTCATCGCTTCAAACGCCATACCTGCGGTAATGGCGCCATCGCCAATCACGCAGACGGTACGACGCTGCTTGTTCTCTTTCGCTGCCGCAACGGCCACGCCGATCCCGGCGCTGATGGAGGTGGAGGAGTGGCCGACGCTCAGCACGTCATACTCACTCTCGCCGCGCCACGGAAAAGGGTGCAGGCCATTTTTCTGCCGGATGGTGCCAATTTTGTCGCGGCGACCGGTCAAAATTTTATGCGGATAGGCCTGGTGGCCGACGTCCCAGATTAACTGATCGAAGGGCGTGTTATAGACGTAATGCAGCGCCACGGTCAGTTCAACCGTGCCAAGCCCGGAGGCAAAGTGTCCACTGGAGCGGCTTACGCTGTCGAGAAGGTAGCGACGCAGTTCGTCACACAGTTTCGGTAAACTCTCTTTCGGCAGCAGGCGCAACTCTTGCGTGGTATCAACCAGCGCCAGCGTCGGGTATTTGGCAGTATCAAAACTCATCAGAGACTCGGACTCATCGTGTTATATCGTTATTTATCACGCTGGATTATGTAATTCGCCAGTGCTTCAAGTGCCGTCGTATCCAGCGATTGCGCCGACAGCAGGCTCAGCGCCTGGCGGGCGTCGTCAATCAGATCGCGGGCTTTCGTGCGGGCTTGCTCAAGGCCCAGTAGTGCGGGGTAGGTGCTTTTACCCAGTTGCTGGTCAGCACCCTGGCGTTTGCCAAGGGTGGCAGTATCGCCGACCACATCGAGAATATCATCCTGAACCTGAAATGCCAGGCCGACACACTGCGCGTAGCGTTCGAGCAGCGGCAGCGCGTCGCGACCGCGTTGCCCGGCGCTCAGCGCGCCCATTTTTACCGCCGCGCAGATAAGCGCCCCGGTTTTATGACGGTGGATCTGCTCCAGCCCTTCCAGAGAGACCTGCTCATTCTCCGCCGCCAGATCCAGCGCCTGCCCGCCGCACATGCCGGCAACGCCGCTGGCGTTTGCCAGCGTGGCGACCATCGCCAGACGATCTTCGGCGGCAACGTCTGTCATCGGCGCTTCCGTGAGGATCGAGAAGGCCAGCGTCTGCAAGGCATCGCCTGCAAGAATGGCATTGGCTTCGCCAAATTTAATATGGCAGGTGGGCAGACCGCGACGCAGATCGTCGTCGTCCATCGCCGGCAGATCGTCATGCATTAATGAGTAAGCATGAATACACTCCACCGCGGCTGCAGGCGCGTCCAGCGTCTGTTGGCTGACGCCGAACATGCGACCGGTGGCGTACACCAAAAAGGGACGCAGGCGCTTACCGCCTAAGAGTGCGCCATACTGCATCGCCTCAACCAGCGGAGTGTTCTGAAAGGGCAGGGGAGCAATGAAACGGCGCAGCGCGTCGTTGGCCTGTTCAACGCAGGCCTGCAGTTGTTGATTGAAATCCATCTATTCAGCATCCGGAGCGAAAGGGGTTAGCGGCGCCTCTTCGGTATCGGAGAGCAGGATCTGTACGCGCTGTTCCGCCTGCTGGAGCTTAACCTGTCCCTGGCGGGCCAGCTGAACGCCGCGTTCGAACTCATTCAGGGCCTCTTCAAGCGGAAGTTCACCGCTTTCAAGACGAGTGACAATCTGTTCCAGTTCGTTCAGTGCGGTTTCGAAACTAGCGGGTGCGTCGTTTTTCTTTGGCATAGTGAATGTCTGACTCTTCTATTATTCCGACTACGTTATGGTAGCGAAGTCGGGGCACATAGCAAATAACGCTCAATGGTAATGCGTTGCACATGATCTTCGCGATGGTGATATACTTCCGCGCCTGGATGCAGCCGCGGGTAGGGGCTGCTGTAAATTTTCCTCTACAGGCCTTTGCAGGCTTGCCAACGAACCATTGCCGCCATGAAGTTTATCATTAAATTGTTCCCGGAAATCACCATCAAAAGCCAATCTGTGCGTTTGCGCTTTATTAAAATTCTGACCGGGAACATTCGTAACGTTCTGAAGCACTACGATGAGGCGCTCGCCGTGGTGCGCCACTGGGACCATATTGAAGTGCGCGCCAAAGACGAAAATCAGCGTCTGGCGATCCGCGATGCGCTGACCCGCGTGCCGGGTATTCACCATGTGCTGGAGGTGGAAGATGTTCCCTTTACCTCCCTGCACGACATATTCGAGAAAGCGCTGGCGCAGTATCGCGATGCGATTGAAGGTAAAACCTTCTGCGTGCGGGTAAAACGCCGCGGGCAACATGAGTTTAGCTCGATTGAAGCAGAACGCTACATCGGCGGCGGCCTTAATCAACACGTTGCCTCGGCAAAGGTCAAATTGACTCACCCGGATGTGACCGTGCATCTGGAGATTGAAGACGACCGTCTGCTGTTAGTGAAGGGCCGCTATGAAGGTATTGGTGGCTTCCCGATCGGCACGCAGGAAGATGTGCTGTCGCTCATCTCCGGCGGATTCGACTCCGGCGTCTCCAGCTATATGCTGATGCGTCGCGGCTGCCGCGTACACTACTGCTTTTTTAACCTCGGCGGTGCAGCGCATGAAATCGGCGTACGTCAGGTGGCGCACTATTTGTGGAACCGCTTCGGCAGTTCCCATCGCGTGCGCTTTGTGGCGATCAACTTTGAGCCGGTGGTGGGCGAGATCCTCGAAAAAGTCGACGACGGCCAGATGGGCGTAGTACTGAAACGCATGATGGTTCGCGCAGCGTCCCAGGTCGCGGAGCGCTACGGCGTGCAGGCCCTGGTGACCGGCGAAGCGCTCGGGCAGGTCTCCAGCCAGACGCTGACCAATTTGCGTTTGATTGATAACGTCTCCGATACGCTGATCCTGCGCCCGCTTATCTCTCACGATAAAGAGCACATCATCGATCTGGCGCGTAAAATCGGCACCGAAGATTTTGCCCGCACCATGCCGGAGTATTGCGGCGTGATCTCCAAAAAACCGACGGTAAAAGCGGTTAAAGGGAAGATTGAAGCGGAAGAAGCGAACTTCGATTTCACGATCCTTGAGAAAGTGGTCGCGGAAGCGAGCAATATTGATATTCGTGAAATCGCGCAGCAGACCGCGGAAGAGGTGGTGGAAGTCGAGACGGTAACCGGCTTCGGCGAGAATGACGCGATCCTCGATATTCGTTCCATCGATGAGCAGGATGAGAAGCCGCTGCAGCTGGAAGGGGTAGATGTGGTGTCGCTGCCGTTCTACAAGCTGAGCACCAGGTTTGGCGATCTCGATCAGAGCAAAACCTGGCTGTTGTGGTGTGAGCGCGGCGTGATGAGCCGCCTGCAAGCGCTCTATCTGCGCGAGCAAGGCTTTACCAACGTGAAGGTTTATCGCCCGTAGTTTTGCGTTGTGCCAAGGATAGCACCGTGGTTTGTGCCGGATGGCGGCTTCGCCTTATCCGGCCTACGCGGTGCAGCATGCCATAAATCGATTGCCGCATAGCATGCAAAAAAACCGCACATACCCGTAGGCCGGGCAAGCATCAGCGCCATCCGGCAAACAGACCGCACATACCCGTAGGCCGGATAAGCATCAGCGCCATCCGGCAAACAGACCGCACATACCCGTAGGCCGGATAAGCATCAGCGCCATCCGGCAAACAGATCGCACGAGCCGTAGGCCGGATAAGCGTCAGCGCCATCCGGCAAACAGATCGCACGAACCCGTAGGCCGGATAAGCATCAGCGCCATCCGGCAAACAGACCGCACGTATCCGCAGGCCGGATAAGCATCAGCGCCATCCGGCAAACGGACCGCACATACCCGTAGGCCGGATAAGGCGAAGCCGCCATCCGGCAATCAAGCCCAAAGCTTACGCTTCGTAGTAGTTATAAATCCCTGCCGCCATCACCAGCTGTGAGGCCACATCGTGAGCTTTTTCGCGCCCAACCAGCAGATCGATAATCTTCAGACCAAAATCAATTGCCGTGCCCGGCCCCTGGCTGGTTAGCAGATTGACACGTGGATCCCATACCACACGCTTATCCTGCCACTGCGCTTCCGGGATCGTCTCCTTCAGCCCCGGGAAACCGGTCATATTGCCGATCGGGAAGATCTCATGGGGCACCAGCACGGTGCCGGCAGCGGCGCAGATCGCCGCAACGATGCGACCGGAGAGGTGAAACTGGCGCACGGTCTCTACCAGCAATGGATTGTCGCGCATGCACTCTGCGCCTTTCAGGCCACCGGGCAGCACGATCACGTCGTAATCCCCATCAGCCACTTCGACCAGCGGCGCGTCCGCCAGCAGTTTTACGCCGCGCGAGCAGGTGATGACGCGATCACCGTCGCTGGCCACACTGGCGGTGGTCACCGCGATGCCACCGCGCACCAGCAGATCGATAGTGGTGACCGCCTCCATCTCTTCACTACCAGGGGCGAGACATATCAGAGCTGATGCGCTCATATTCACTCTCCTTACGTTTAATCAGGTCGAACAACCGGGCATTCTCAGGCACCGCGATACCGTGCGCGCGGGCGCGTCTGAGCAGATAGCCGGTAATGTAATCGCACTCGGTATGGCGCATCGCGCGCACATCCTGCAGCATCGATGAGATATTCTCCGCCGTGCTCTCAATCACCTGATGGACATAGGCAATCAGATCGTCGGCCGCAATGTGGTGGCCTTCGCGCTCGATCACCGCCGCCACTTCGCGGGCGATCTTCGCAATCTCATCCGGTGCATCGCGCAGATCGCCATTCTTGCAATCGCGCAGCGCCGTCAGCGGGTTAATGACGCAGTTCACCGCCAGCTTGCGCCACAGCGCGGGGCGAATAGTGTTGTGCCAGGCCACATCCGGGAGCACCATTTGTAGTGTGTCGGCGAGGTAGCTGAACTCGCCATCCTGCGCGCGGGCCGGGCCAATATGGGTGATGCCGCTGGCGACGTGAACAATCACATTGCCGTCGCGGCGCGCAGCATGGGTGGTGGTACCCATCAGCAGCGGATTAGGCAGGGATTTGAGCTCTTCAACGGTACCCATACCGTTATGAAGTAAAAGCACTGGCGTAGTGGACGAGAGCGAGGAAGCCAACCCTTTTACCGCATCGGATACCTGCCATGCCTTGAGCGTGACCAGCAGCAGATCGCTGCGCGCCAGGAAGTCGGGATCGTTAGCCGTCAAGGACTCATTGAAAATCGTGCCGTCTTCTTCAACCAGGTTCACACTGCAATAAGGTTGCGGGATACGTAGCCACCCCTGTACCTCATGTCCCTGCTTGCACAGTGCCGTTAACCAGAGTTGCCCTAAAGCGCCGCATCCCAGTACGGTAATTCTCATTATTCCTCCTCACCTGCAACTGCGCCAGGTGTTACAGCGATAAGTATAGCGCTGTCAGCTAAGCTTCCAGTATTCAAGATTGTGTTAATACACAGTGCGGGTATTATGCATCGCTGAAATTACAGAGGGAGAGAAAAGATGCCATCTTTCGATATTGTTTCCGAAATTGATCTGCGCGAAGTGCAAAACGGCGTTGAAAATGCGACCCGTGAACTGGCCACGCGTTTCGACTTTCGCAACATTGAAGCGACATTTGAATTAAACGAAACCAACAAAACCATCAAGGTGCTGAGCGAGTCTGACTTCCAGGTCAACCAACTGCTCGACATTCTGCGCGCCAAGCTGCTAAAGCGCGGCATCGAAGGTACCTCGCTGGAAGTGCCGGAAGAGTTTGTGCATAGCGGTAAAACCTGGTTTGTTGAAGCCAAACTCAAGCAGGGGATTGATGCCGCAACGGCGAAGAAGATCGTCAAGCTGATCAAAGAGAGCAAACTGAAGGTGCAGACGCAGATTCAGGGTGAAGAGATCCGCGTGACCGGTAAAGCTCGTGACGACCTGCAGGCCGCTATGGCACTGGTACGTGGCGGTAATTTAGGCCAGCCGTTCCAGTTTAAGAACTTCCGCGATTAATCGCTTGCCCTCTCCCGTGCGGGGGAGGGCGCATGTTTTTTAACCCGCAACCACCTGTTCTACTTCAAAGCGATTGGTCACCTTGCTGTCTATCTTCACATAGACGCTGCGCTCCTCCGGCACCACCATCGCTTCGCTCACCCCCTCCATTGCCAGTAGGCGCTGTTGCAGCGCACTATCTACCGCAACATCATCAGGAATGGCGATACGCAAGCTGCTGACGTAAGGCGGCTCCTGCATGGTGCTGGCGACCAGCAGCCAGACCACCGCCAGCAGCGCACCGGCGAGGAAGACCGTCTGGGAGTCGAAAAAGCCATCGACCCAACCGCCGAGCGAGCCGCCAATTGCTACGCCAAGAAACTGGCTGGTGGAGTAGATGCCCATCGCCGTGCCTTTATAACCGGCGGGTGCCTCTTTACTGATAAGCGAGGGCAGCAGCGCTTCCATCAGGTTAAAGGCAAGGAAGAAGATCTGCACGCCGATGACAATCTCCCAGAAGTGCGGGCCAGCGCCCCACAGCACAATTTCTGCAATCACCAGCAGGGCGACGCATAGCAGGAAGACCCGCTTCATTTTGCGCTTCACTTCGGCATAGATAATGAACGGCACGACGGAGACAAACGACACCAGCATGGTGACGAGATAGATTTTCCAGTGCTGCGCTGCAGCAAACCCGGCAGCTTCCAGCTGTCCCGGCAGGGCAACAAATGTCGACATCAGCAGCATATGCAGGCACATAATGCCGAAGTTGAGCTTAAGTAGCTTCGGATTAGCCATTACCAGGCTGAAGCACCCTTTCACCATCCCCGATTCACGGTTGCGCACGTGCTGGGTGCTGTTTGGCACCACCCACAATGTCAGCGCAATGCCGAGCGTGGCAAGACCGGCGATCATCCAGAAGAGCGCATGCAGACCCAGTTTATGGGTGATGATCGGGCCGAGTACCATAGCGATAGCAAAGGTGACGCCAAAACTGACGCCGATAAAGGCCATCGCTTTGGTGCGGTTCTGCTCGCGGGTCAGATCGGAGAGCAACGCCATCACTGCGGCGGCAATCGCGCCGGAGCCTTGCAGTGCGCGGCCGAGAATAATACCCCAGATAGAGTGGGAGAGGGCGGCAATCACGCTGCCGGCGACAAAAATCACCAGCCCGCCGACGATCAGCGGCTTGCGGCCGATGCGATCAGAGAGCAGGCCGAAGGGAATTTGAAAGATGGCCTGAGCGAGGCCATAAATACCAATTGCCAGACCGATTAATGCTTCGCTGGCGCCCTGCAGCGCCATACCGTACGTGGTCAGAACGGGCAGGACCATAAACATGCCGAGCATGCGCAGGGAGAATACAGTCCCTAAACCCCAGGTGGCGCGCAACTCGCCTGGCGTCATCTTGTAATCGTTCATTACCACCTCATGTTGAAAACCGGACATAGTGTAGTGCGGGGGCTGGGCGGGGTAAACACCAGGATAATTAACAAATATTACCTGTGTGAATGGGATTGCGGGCATAAAAAAAGGGTGCCGGGGCACCCTTTAGATGACGGTCTGGATCACCAGACGTAAGTCAGCAGGCTATGTGAATCCGGCACCATAAAGTCCACGGACATCATCACGCTGAGCGAAGTGATGGCGACAATCGAGAAGACGAACAGTTTGCGCGCCCACACTTTATCATCCGCCACTTTATATCCGCGCAGCGCCATGCCCAGCCACCACAGACTCACCGCGGCAGCAACCACCAGGTATTTGTAACCTGCATAGCCGCCCAGCGAGAGCATCAGGGTGGCGACAGCAAATGCCACGATATAGAGCGTGATGTGATTTTTCGCCACGGAGATACCTTTCACCACCGGCAGAACCGGGATGTTCGCTGCCTGATAATCCTTAAAGCGGAAAATCGCGATGGCATACGAGTGGGGCATCTGCCACAGGCTGAAAATCGCCAGCAGGATCGCTGCGCCGCTATCAAACTCGTTGGTCACGGCACAGTAGCCAATCACCGGCGGCGCTGCGCCGGAGAGAGAGCCAATCAGCGTACCGTAGACGGAGTGGCGTTTCATGTAGAGGCTATACACCCCAACATAAACCACAAACCCCATCACCCCGAGCCAGCAGGCCAGCGGATTTGCGCCGAACCACAGCAGCATAAAGCCAGCAATACCCAACAAGGCGGCGTACACCAGCGAGACTTTTGGCGAGATCAGCCCTCTGACCAGCACCCTGTTTTTCGTCCGCTCCATCTTTTTATCGATGTCACGGTCGATGTAGTTGTTAAAAACACAACCAGAGGCGACCACCAACGACACGCCAACCAGCGTGTAGAGGAACAGGGGGTAATCAATCTGGCCTTTAGAGGCCAGCAGGAACCCCCCAATCACGGAGATCAAATTGCCAAAAATAATGCCCGGTTTCGTTACTTGCAGGTATTGCTTGAACATACTCGCCGCTCTTAGTGAACCATCATGTTGTAGTTCAGGTTCCACATAATCCAGATGGAGCCCACTACCAGGATAGCGATGATAATCACGGTAAAGACAAAGGCGGTCAGGTTCCAGCGCTCCTCAGAAGAGGTGTTCATGTGCAGGAAGCAGACCAGATGAACCAAAATCTGTACCACTGCGGTGACCAGTACGGTCCCCAGAATTGCGGCGTGTGACGCGGTACCGCTCATCACCATCCAGAACGGAATGACCGTCAGGATGATCGACAGGATAAAACCTGTCATGTAGGTTTTTACGCTACCGTGGGATGCGCCGCTGTGATCGGTTGAATGACTCATTACATCGCCCCCATCAGATAAACAACAGAGAACACACAGATCCATACCACATCAAGGAAGTGCCAGAAGAGGCTCAGGCACATGATGCGGGTACGGTTTGTGCTGGTCAGACCGCGACGGGAGATCTGGAACATCAGAACCGCCATCCAGATCAGGCCGGAAGTGACGTGCAGACCGTGGGTACCAACCAGCGCGAAGAACGCTGACAAGAAGCCGCTACGATCCGGACCCATACCTTCCGCAATCAGATGATGGAACTCATAAATCTCCATGCCGATAAAGCCCGCACCAAACAGGAAGGTCAGCGCAAGCCAGGAGATAACCTGGCTCTTGTTGCCTTTGTGCATGGCGATCGCCGCCATGCCGTAGGTGATGGAGCTGAACAGCAGCAGGAATGTCTCTACCAGAACGAACGGCAGTTCAAAAATGTCCTTGCCGGTCGGGCCGCCCGCTGTGCCGTTCACCAGAACGGCATAGGTCGCGAACAGACAGCTGAACAGAATGCAGTCGCTCATCAGGTAGATCCAGAAACCGAATACTTTATTCGGCCCTGCATCGTGGTGCCCGTGTTCGTGCGCATGGGCGTGCGCGTTGGTCAAAGTATCAGTTGCCATTTGTCAGCCCTGCTTTGTTGATCTCATCGAAATGCTGTTTTTCCAGTTTCTCGATTTCTGCAACCGGTACGTAGTAGTCCACGTCTTCGTCGAAGCTTTTCACAATCCAGCTAATGATGATGCCTGCGAAGCTGGCAATCGCCATCCACCAGATGTGCCAGATCATGGCAAAACCGAATACCGTTGCGAACGCGGCAATAACAATCCCGGCGCCGCTGTTTTTCGGCATATGAATCTCTTCATAGTGGGCTGGTTGCTTGTACGCTTCGCCTTTCTCTTTCATCTCCCAGAAAGCATCACGTTCGTGAATTTCCGGAACAACGGCAAAGTTATAGAACGGCGGAGGAGAGGAGGTTGCCCACTCCAGCGTACGGCCACCCCACGGGTCACCGGTCAGGTCGCGGTTCTGATCGCGGTCACGAATAGAGACGTAGATCTGAATCAGCAGACACAGGATACCCATTGCGATCAGCGCGGCACCACAAGCTGCAACAATCAGCATGCTATGGAACTGCGGGTCGATATGCTGGCTGAGACGACGGGTCATACCCATGAAGCCCAGTACGTACAGCGGCATAAACGCAACGAAGAAGCCGATAATCCAGAACCAGAAGGCGCGTTTACCCCAGGTTTCGTTCAGGGTGTAACCAAACGCTTTCGGCCACCAGTAGGTCATACCTGCGAAGCAACCAAATACCACGCCGCCGATGATGACGTTATGGAAGTGCGCAATCAGGAACAGGCTGTTGTGCAGTACGAAGTCTGCGCCCGGAACCGCCAGCAGCACACCGGTCATCCCACCTACGGAGAAGGTGACGATAAAGCCGATAGTCCACAGCATAGAGGAGTGGAATACGATACGGCCCTGGTACATGGTGAACAGCCAGTTGAAGATCTTCACCCCGGTCGGGATGGCGATAATCATCGTGGTAATACCGAAGAAGGCGTTTACGTTCGCGCCGGCACCCATGGTGAAGAAGTGGTGCAGCCAAACGATGAACGACAGGATGGTAATACACACGGTTGCCCACACCAGCGAGGTGTAGCCAAACAGGCGTTTACGCGAGAAGGTGGCGGTAATTTCGGAGAAGACCCCGAACACCGGCAGCACCAGAATGTACACTTCCGGGTGACCCCACGCCCAAATCAGGTTGATGTACATCATCATGTTGCCGCCCATATCGTTGGTAAAGAAATGGGTGCCCAGATAGCGATCCAGGGTAAGCAACGCGATAGTAACCGTCAGAATTGGGAACGAAGCGATAATCAGCACGTTCGCGCACAGAGAGGCCCAGGTGAAGACCGGCATTTTGAACATGGTCATGCCTGGCGCACGCATGCGCAGGATGGTCACGAAGAAGTTAATACCGGTCAGCGTCGTACCGATACCAGAGAGCTGGAGACTCCAGATCCAGTAATCGACCCCGACACCAGGGCTGTACTCTATTCCCGAAAGCGGCGGATAAGCCAGCCAACCTGTCTGTGCGAACTCACCGACGCCCAGAGAGATGTTAACCAGAATCACGCCCACAACCGTGAACCAGAAGCTCAGGTTGTTAAGGAACGGGAAGGCAACGTCGCGCGCGCCGATCTGCAGCGGAACCACCAGGTTCATCAGACCGATAACAAACGGCATCGCCACGAAGAAGATCATAATCACGCCGTGGGCGGTGAAGATCTGATCGTAGTGGTGAGGCGGCAGGAAGCCCGCTTCGCCCATTGACGAAATCGCTTGTTGACTACGCATCATCACGGCGTCAGCAAAGCCGCGCAGCAGCATAACAACCGCTACGAGGACATACATGATGCCAAGACGTTTATGGTCAACCGAGGTCAACCACTCATTCCATAGCCATTTCCACTTACCGAAGTAAGAGAGCAGGCCGACTACCGCCAGACCACCGACGGCAATCGCAGCGATCGTAACCATGATAATCGGTTCATGGTACGGCACTGCATCCAGTGTAAGTTTTCCGAACATCGTTTTCCTCGGCCCCTTAGTGAGAGGTTTCCGCGTGGCTCATGTCCATGCCTTCCATACCTTCGTGTGACTTGTGCTCACCTTCCGGTTGGGTCATGTCCATGCTCTTGCCGTGGCCCATAAATTTGTTAATGACATCTTTAAACAAATCGGGTTTCACGCTGGAGAAGTATTCAACCTTGTTGTATTCGCTTGGTGCGGCAATTTTCTCGTACGTCGCCATATCAGGCACCGTAGTAGAAGACTGTTTCGCTTTAGCGACCCACTGGTCAAATGCGGCGCGGTCCGGCGTTGCAATGGCTTTAAACTTCATGCCTGAGAAGCCCGGGCCGCTGTAGCTGGCAGAGATGCCATCATACGTACCTGCTTCGTTGGCAATCAGATGCAGTTTGGTCTGCATACCGGCCATCGCGTAGATCTGGCTGCCCAGACGCGGAATAAAGAACGAGTTCATCACGGAGTTGGAAGTCACTTTGAATTCCACCGGAGTGTTCGCCGGGAAGGCGATTTCATTCACGGTAGCGATGCCCTGTTCCGGATAGATAAAGAACCATTTCCAGTCCATGGCGACCACTTCAATAGTAACCGGGCGCTCGTCATGTACCAGTGGTCTGCTCGGCTCGAGCGAGTGGGTGGTTTTCCACGTCAGCACGGCAAGGAACAGGATGATCAGAATCGGCACCGTCCAGACCACAGCTTCCACTTTATTGGAGTGTGACCAGTTCGGGCTATACTTCGCATCTTTATTGCTCGCACGATACTTCCAGGCAAAACCTACGGCCATTAAGATGGCAGGCACCACGACAATCATCATCAGGCCAAAAGCCGTCAGGATGAGTGAGCGTTGCTCCATACCAATCTGTCCTTTGGGGTCAAGAAGCGCAGAATCGCAGCCACTGAGTAATACAGTGCCGGCGATTAAGGACATCCATCCCAAACTTTTATTGTATTTCCTGAGTCTCATTTAACGACCTCAATTCCACGGGATCTGGTGGCGCTTAAAGTGTGCGGGCATTTTACGGAAAGGTTACGTTACTGTAAACATGATTGGCTTTGTGTCAGTAAGGTGTTACTGGGTTCTGCCGCATATGTCACACAGAATGCAACAATCTGTAAAACCGGCGTTCGCACAGCCAGAGAGAGCGATTATAACGAAAACCTGACATTACAATCTGCGTTGAGGGTAAATTGGTATAACCAATCATTCAAATAAACAAATAATTAACAATTACCCAGCAACTATTAAACATTATTGGAACGAATACGAAACCCAACAATTAATAACAGTGCTGAATCGTTATAGGATAGACCTTATTTTATAAGGCACAAATTAATTAAGATTTTTTATTTTTTGTCCATTCAGGGCGAACGGACAAAAAACAAAAATACGCCTGTTTAATGAACGAAATAATAACGGTGCTAAATTTATTTTTCTGCTTTTTTTATTTTTATTATCTGATTTTAAAAGGGTTATTCTCTTAAAAATAACCCTAACTTACGCTATGTAAAATATATCGGCACCCGTTAGCGCCTCTTTCGCCCTACTAAAGCAGGTCGGTTTTGCGCAGGGCCAGCAGATCCAGCGCCCCGCCAAAGAGGATGCCCGCTAAAGCCAGTAGAGCACCGCCCTCCAGCAGCAGGCTATCGACAGACCACTGTGTAAGGCCGAGAGCATTGCTGGCCAGAACCAGCAGGCCGGCAGCAAGCAGCAGCGCGCCTGCGCCGAGGGTACGCAGCGCCAGCCGGTAAAGCGCCGTGAACTCGGTGCGTGGCATAAAGGCTTCCGTGCGCTGCGTATACTCTAGCGTGCGTTTGCACAGCAGCAGCAGCGCCAGCCCCGGGATCGCCGCAAAGATCGAAAAGAGATAGAAGGTCGGCCAGTCATAGCTGGCAACAAACCAGCCCGCCAGCGGTCCGACATAGACGCGGCCAACGGCAGATAGCGCCGAGAGCAACGCGAACTGCGTGGCGGAAAAGGCGCTGTTACAGAGCGTCATCAGCAGGGCGACAAATGCCGCTGTCCCCATGCCGCCGCAGAGGTTTTCGAAGAAGACCGCCGCGCCCATCGTCACAATGTCTTTATCAGTAATCGAGAGTAGCCAGTAACCGGCATTGGAGATCGCTTGTAACACTCCGAAGATCAGCAGGGCGCGGAACAGCGTTAAGCGCTGCATCAACACGCCGCCCCACAGGGCACCGATAATCGTCGCCACCAGCCCTAAGCTTTTATTCACCATCCCGACATCGCCCGGGTCGAAACCGACGCCGCGAATCAGGAAGAGGGTGGTCAGGCTCATGGCAAAGGCGTCGCCGAGCTTATAAAGGACAATCAGCAGCAGGATCAGCCAGGCGTTGTTGCGCCCGAAGAAATCGCGCAGCGGCGCAACTACCGCTTCCTCAAGGGATCGCGGTGCGGGCAGCGTGCCCACCGGCTCCGGTGCGCGCAGCGTGGCGATAATACAGGGGATCATCAGTGCCGCCATCAGCCAGTACATCCCTTGCCAGCCCAGCCAGCGATCGGCCAGCCACAGAGCCAGGCCGCCGGAGATCAGCATCGCCAGGCGGTAACCGAGCACACTTATCGCCGCCCCCGCGCCGCGCTCTTCGGCGGAGAGCACATCTGTCTTCCATGCATCGAAAACAATGTCCTGCGACGCGGAGCAAAAGGCGATAATCACCGCCAGCGCTGCCATCCAGCGTAAATCGCTGGCAGGCTCAAGAAAGCCCATCGCGGCAATGGCGATCAGGAGCGCAATCTGCGTCAACAGCAGCCAGCCGCGGCGGCGTCCCAAAAAGGAGGGGGTATAGCGATCCATCGCCGGTGACCAGAGAAACTTAAAGACGTAGGCCTGGCCGACCAATGAGAAGAAACCGATGGTTTTAACATCAATGTCTGCGACGGTTATCCAGGCTTGTAACGTGCCACTGGTGAGGGCGAGAGGCAAACCGGATGCAAAGCCGAGCATCAGCAAAATCGCTGATTTGGGCTGCGTGAAAATGCGTAAGTAGTGACTGGACATGGCGGCTCAGCTGGCCCGGCGGAACCGGGCCAGTGCAGAGAGATTAACGGGCGTTCTGCTTGATGAAATCGTGGATGGTGGTGTCCTGGGACATATCCGCGATGGTGTCGGTCAACACGCTGTTAACCGCATTGGTGATCTTTTCGTTGGTCGCCTGGAAAGCGCCTTCCACGTTATAGCTGGCGCGGTAGTTTTTCGTCAGCTTGTTGCCATTGGCGGCGGTGGCGATGATAGCGATATCCGCTTTGGTGGCGATGTTGTAACGCACGTTGCCCTGAGAGACGTCAGCATAGAGCTGGTTAACGATGATCTGCAGGTTAACCACGCCGTTCGGCCCAATCATGTAACCGCGGGCGGTCATCTGCTTCTCAAGCACTTCCTGCAGCAGGAAGCGCAGATCGCGCGATGCGGTGAGGGTGACAAGCTGGTTATCACGCGTGACTTTCGCCAGCGCCTGATCCGGACGCTGATCGGCACCGTTAATGCTGACGGTTACGCCCATCAGGCTCGGGTCTTGTTGCGGAAGAGTAATTTTCGGTGTGACGTCAAGGGTGGTCGGCGGTGTTGCGCAGCCAGCCAGCATAAATAAAGCAACTAACGGGAAGAGGAGTTTCTTAATCATGTTCAGGCTCTCAAGGCTCTAACTTCTGGGAAAAATTGTCGCCATCATAACATTGCCGTTGTTAAGAGGAAGTCCTCAACGCATGTAAATTCATCGTGTTGTGCTTTTTTTCATCGCACAGAACATCTTCAAACGCTATCCTCGCCCCAAATGGCTCAGTTTTCCTTTGAGATTGTGCCGTTGAGCGAAAAAGCGCGACGAAGGCTAAATTTTTGTTGTCTTATTGTAACGGAGACGGTAAAAGCGGCTAACATTTAAAGGGATAGCTGGTATCTCAGCGTTGTCGGAGGCGTGCCATGATGATGCGTGATCAAATAGAATCAAAACTGAAGGCGGCATTTGAGCCTGTTTTCCTCGACGTTGTTGACGAAAGTTACCGTCACAACGTTCCTGCGGGTTCGGAAAGCCATTTCAAAGTGGTACTGGTGAGCGACTGCTTCACCGGTGAACGTTTCCTCAATCGCCACCGCATGATTTACGGAACCCTGGCAGATGAGCTGGCGACGAAAATTCATGCGCTCGCGCTGCATACCTACACTCTGAAAGAGTGGGAAGGGCTCCAGGATACCCTGCTGACCTCGCCAGCCTGCCGCGGCGCAGGGACTCTCGCCTAGAAAACCGGGTTGCAACAGGCTGAACTTTTCCAGTATGTTGCATGCAGTTAATGTGAAAACGGCCTGCGGGCCGTTTTGTTTTGTCTGAAATTTGAGCGAGAAGCGCCCCTTTGTGAGCAAAATTGCTTCAGAAGTGTGAAAAATGACGCACCGTTGCGCTATTACCGTTCTCGACTCATATCTGCGATGCCGCTATAATGCGGCGTCTTATTTTTCGGAATGTCTTCGGGGTGATTCTGACGACAGGGAATGTATATCTGATTAGAGAGAGCATCCCGGTTCTGCAAAGCGAAAGGTTTGCTGCGCAGGGTAGAGTTGACCGAGCACTGTGATTTTTTGAGGTAACAAGATGCAAGTTTCAGTTGAGACCACTCAGGGCCTTGGGCGCCGTGTAACGATTACAATCGCTGCTGACAGCATCGAGACCGCTGTGAAGAGCGAGCTGGTCAACGTAGCGAAGAAAGTACGTATTGACGGTTTCCGTAAGGGCAAAGTCCCGATGACCGTTGTTGCTCAGCGTTACGGCGCCTCTGTTCGCCAGGATGTGCTGGGCGACCTGATGAGCCGCAACTTCATCGACGCGATCATCCAGGAAAAAATCAACCCGGCTGGCGCACCGAACTATGTTCCGGGCGAATACAAACTGGGCGAAGACTTCACCTACTCTGTTGAATTCGAAGTCTATCCGGAAGTTGAACTGAAAGCGCTGGACACCATCGAAGTTGAAAAACCGATCGTTGAAGTGACTGACGCTGACGTTGACACCATGCTGGATACCCTGCGTAAGCAGCAGGCAGACTGGAAAGAGAAAGATGGCGCTGCAGACGCAGAAGACCGTGTAACTGTCGATTTCACCGGTTCTGTTGACGGTGAAGAGTTCGAAGGCGGCAAAGCGACCGATTTCGTACTGGCGATGGGTCAGGGTCGTATGATCCCGGGCTTTGAAGAGGGCATCAAAGGCCACAAAGCGGGCGAAGAGTTCACCATCGACGTGACCTTCCCGGAAGAGTACCACGCGGAAAATCTGAAAGGTAAAGCGGCGAAATTCGTCATTAACCTGAAGAAAGTTGAAGAGCGTGAGCTGCCGGAACTGACCGAAGAGTTCATCAAACGTTTCGGCGTTGAAGATGGTTCTATGGACGGTCTGCGCGCAGAAGTGCGTAAAAACATGGAGCGCGAGCTGAAAGGCGCCGTGCGTAACCGTGTTAAATCTCAGGCGATCGACGGTCTGGTTAACGCCAACAACATCGACGTACCGGCTGCACTGATCGACAGCGAAATCGACGTTCTGCGTCGCCAGGCTGCTCAGCGTTTCGGTGGCAACGAAAAACAGGCTCTGGAACTGCCGCGCGAGCTGTTCGAAGAGCAGGCTAAACGCCGCGTTGTCGTTGGTCTGCTGCTGGGCGAAGTGATTCGTACCCACGAGCTGAAAGCTGACGAAGAGCGCGTAAAAGGCCTGATCGAAGAGATGGCTTCTGCGTATGAAGATCCGAAAGAAGTGATCGAGTTCTACAGCAAAAACAAAGAGCTGATGGACAACATGCGTAACGTCGCGCTGGAAGAACAAGCGGTTGAAGCGGTTCTGGAAAAAGCGAAAGTGACGGAGAAAGCAACCTCCTTCAGCGAGCTGATGAACCAACAGGCTTAATCGTTTTCTGCGATAGCTAAAAGTAATAAGCCCGTCACCTGCTTGCTGGTGGCGGGCTTTTTTTATCGCACTGGCTTTATCAGAACTGTGCTAAAAGCGTGTTTCAGGGTTAGCGTAACAGCAAAAGATTGTTATGCTTGAAAACATGCGTGGTCATCCCCACTAAAGAGGGTGGCAGGAAAGACTCTGGCTGATAATCCGTCCGTGAGGGGTCGTAGTCAGACCTCTTTGACTCAAGTACAATCAGTGCAGCAAGTTTGTTAATTTTTTATCCAGGAGACGGAAATGTCATACAGCGGCGAACGAGACAACTTTGCACCCCATATGGCCCTGGTGCCAATGGTAATTGAACAGACCTCCCGCGGTGAGCGCTCTTTCGATATCTACTCCCGTCTTCTCAAGGAACGCGTAATTTTCCTGACCGGTCAGGTCGAAGACCATATGGCCAACCTGATCGTGGCGCAAATGCTGTTTCTCGAAGCAGAGAACCCGGAAAAAGATATCTATCTCTACATTAACTCTCCGGGTGGCGTGATCACGGCAGGCATGTCTATCTATGACACCATGCAATTTATTAAACCGGACGTCAGCACCATCTGTATGGGCCAGGCAGCGTCAATGGGCGCATTTCTGCTGACGGCTGGCGCAAAAGGCAAGCGCTTCTGCCTGCCGAATTCACGCGTGATGATCCACCAGCCGCTGGGCGGCTATCAGGGTCAGGCGACGGATATCGAAATCCACGCGCGTGAGATCCTGAAAGTGAAAGGGCGCATGAATGAACTTATGGCACATCACACGGGTCAATCTTTAGAACAAATTGAGCGCGATACCGAACGTGACCGCTTCCTTGCCGCGCAAGAAGCAGTTGATTACGGGTTGGTCGACTCGATTTTGACCCACCGTAACTAATGCTCAGTCCGCATTGGCCGCTATACTTTCCAGTGCAAGCGGCGTAATGCCTGAGTAACGTTTTGCGCCTGGAATGGCATTTGCGTCGTCGTGTGGCGCAAAGAACAGAAAAGAGGTTTTACTCATGACAGATAAACGCAAAGATGGATCGGGCAAACTGTTGTACTGCTCTTTTTGCGGCAAAAGCCAGCATGAAGTGCGTAAACTGATCGCCGGACCGTCCGTGTATATCTGCGACGAATGTGTGGATCTGTGTAACGACATTATTCGCGAAGAGATTAAAGAAGTTGCGCCGCACCGCGAGCGCAGCGCGCTGCCGACGCCGCATGAAATCCGCCACCATCTCGATGACTACGTTATTGGTCAGGAGCAGGCGAAAAAGGTGCTGGCGGTAGCGGTCTACAACCACTACAAACGCCTGCGTAATGGCGACACCAGCAACGGTGTTGAATTAGGCAAAAGTAACATTCTGCTTATCGGGCCGACCGGTTCCGGTAAAACGCTGCTGGCCGAAACGCTGGCGCGTCTGCTTGATGTTCCGTTCACCATGGCGGACGCCACCACGCTTACCGAAGCGGGCTACGTGGGTGAAGATGTGGAAAACATCATTCAGAAGCTGCTGCAGAAGTGTGACTACGATGTACAGAAAGCGCAGCGCGGCATCGTCTACATTGATGAGATCGATAAGATCTCCCGTAAGTCAGACAACCCTTCCATCACCCGTGACGTATCGGGCGAAGGCGTACAGCAGGCGCTGCTGAAGCTGATCGAAGGTACCGTTGCTGCCGTTCCGCCGCAGGGTGGTCGTAAGCATCCGCAGCAGGAGTTTTTGCAGGTTGATACCTCCAAAATCCTCTTTATCTGTGGTGGTGCTTTCGCAGGCCTTGATAAGGTGATCTCTCACCGTGTGGAAACCGGCTCCGGCATCGGTTTTGGCGCGACGGTGAAAGGAAAATCCGAAAAAGCGAAAGAGGGCGAGCTGCTGGCGCAGGTTGAGCCGGAAGATTTGATCAAATTTGGTCTGATCCCGGAGTTCATCGGTCGTCTGCCGGTTGTCGCCACGCTGAACGAGCTGAGCGAAGAAGCGCTGATTCAGATCCTGAAAGAGCCGAAAAACGCCCTGACCAAGCAGTACCAGGCGCTGTTTAACCTGGAAGGCGTCGATCTGGAGTTCCGCGACGAAGCGCTGAACGCTATCGCCAAGAAAGCGATGAGCCGCAAAACCGGCGCGCGTGGTCTGCGCTCTATCGTGGAAGCCGCGCTGCTCGACACCATGTACGATCTGCCATCTCTGGAAGATGTCGAGAAAGTGGTGATTGATGAGTCGGTTATCGACGGGCAAACCAAGCCACTGCTGATTTACGGCAAGCCGGAAGCGCAGCAGGCATCTGGCGAATAATTCATCAATTTATACAGTCAGTTAATCAAAAAGGGGGGATTTTATCTCCCCTTTTATTTTTCCGACTTCCCGGCGTTGAATGTGTGGGAAACATCCCCATATACTCCATTACATGTTAATGGTGCGTGTGGCACAGTCACGTCACCTTGATTACCTGGCGGACTTTAAACTAAGAGAGAGCTCTATGAATCCTGAGCGTTCTGAACGCATTGAAATCCCCGTATTGCCGTTGCGCGATGTGGTGGTTTATCCGCACATGGTCATCCCGTTATTTGTGGGGCGGGAAAAATCAATCCGTTGTCTTGAAGCAGCCATGGATCATGATAAAAAAATCATGCTGGTTGCGCAGAAAGAAGCCTCAACGGATGAGCCGGGTGTAAACGATCTTTTCACCGTCGGGACCGTGGCGTCTATTCTGCAGATGTTGAAACTGCCTGATGGCACTGTAAAAGTGCTTGTCGAGGGGCTTCAGCGCGCGCGCATTACTTCGCTTGCCGATAACGGCGAGCACTTCTCTGCGAAAGCGGAGTACCTGGACTCGCCGGCCATTGATGAGCGCGAGCAGGAAGTGCTGGTACGTACCGCGATCAGCCAGTTCGAAGGCTATATCAAGCTCAACAAAAAAATTCCGCCGGAAGTGCTGACGTCGCTGAACAGCATTGACGATCCTGCGCGTCTGGCTGATACCATCGCTGCGCATATGCCGCTGAAGCTGGCTGATAAGCAGTCGGTGCTGGAGATGTCCGACATCAACGAACGTCTCGAATATCTGATGGCGATGATGGAGTCGGAGATCGATCTGCTGCAGGTTGAGAAACGCATTCGCAACCGCGTGAAGAAGCAGATGGAGAAATCCCAGCGCGAGTACTATCTGAATGAGCAGATGAAGGCCATCCAGAAAGAGCTCGGCGAGATGGACGACGCGCCGGACGAAAACGAAGCGCTGAAGCGTAAAATCGACGCGGCAAAAATGCCGAAGGAGGCCAAAGAGAAGGCCGAGTCTGAGCTGCAGAAGCTGAAAATGATGTCGCCGATGTCTGCGGAAGCAACCGTGGTGCGCGGCTATATCGAGTGGATGGTGCAGGTGCCGTGGAATGCGCGCAGCAAGGTGAAAAAAGATCTTCGCCAGGCGCAGGAAGTGCTGGATACCGACCACTATGGCTTAGAGCGCGTCAAAGATCGCATCCTTGAGTATCTTGCGGTTCAAAGCCGTATGAACAAGCTCAAAGGGCCGATTCTCTGCCTGGTCGGGCCGCCGGGGGTAGGTAAAACCTCGCTCGGTCAATCCATCGCGAAAGCGACAGGCCGTAAATATATCCGTATGGCGCTGGGCGGCGTACGTGATGAAGCAGAAATCCGCGGTCACCGCCGCACTTACATCGGTTCTATGCCGGGTAAACTGATCCAGAAAATGGCAAAAGTGGGCGTTAAAAACCCGCTCTTCTTGCTGGATGAGATCGACAAGATGTCCTCCGACATGCGTGGCGACCCGGCTTCCGCACTGCTGGAAGTGCTCGATCCTGAGCAGAACGTGGCGTTCAGCGATCACTACCTGGAAGTGGATTACGATCTGAGCGACGTGATGTTTGTTGCCACCTCCAACTCCATGAACATTCCGGCACCGCTGCTGGACCGTATGGAAGTGATCCGCCTCTCCGGTTACACCGAAGATGAGAAGCTGAACATCGCCAAACGCCATCTGCTGACCAAGCAGATTGAGCGTAACGCGCTGAAACCGAACGAACTGACGGTTGATGACAGTGCGATTATCGGCATTATTCGCTACTACACTCGCGAAGCGGGCGTGCGTGGCCTGGAGCGTGAAATCTCGAAACTGTGCCGTAAGGCGGTGAAACAGCTGCTGCTGGATCCCTCCCTGAAGCATATCGAGATCAACGGCGACAACCTGAATGACTACCTCGGCGTTCAGCGCTATGACTACGGTCGTGCGGATGATGAAAACCGTGTGGGCCAGGTGACCGGTCTGGCGTGGACTGAAGTGGGAGGCGATCTGCTGACCATTGAAACCGCCTGCGTACCGGGTAAAGGCAAGCTCACTTACACCGGTTCGCTCGGTGAAGTGATGCAGGAGTCGATCCAGGCTGCATTAACCGTGGTGCGTGCGCGCGCAGAGAAGCTGGGTATCAACGGCGACTTCTACGAAAAACGCGACATCCACGTGCACGTGCCGGAAGGCGCGACGCCGAAAGATGGTCCGAGTGCCGGTATCGCCATGTGCACCGCGTTGGTCTCCTGCCTGACCGGTAACCCGGTTCGCGCCGACGTTGCGATGACGGGTGAGATCACCCTGCGCGGCCAGGTGCTGCCGATCGGCGGTCTGAAAGAGAAACTGCTGGCAGCGCATCGCGGCGGCATCAAAACCGTGCTGATTCCTTACGAAAATAAACGCGATTTGGAAGAAATTCCGGAAAACGTGATTGCCGATCTGGATATCCATCCGGTGAAACGTATTGAAGAAGTGCTGACGCTTGCCTTGCAGAATGCGCCGTTTGGCATGCAGGTAGCCACTGCAAAATAGTGACCTCGCGCAAAGTGCGTAGAGAAATATAAGGCTGGTGAGTGATTTCGCACTTGCCAGTCTTTTTTTGTATAGCTAATTTAGATTGCTGGCTGGCTATGTCATCATCAACTGATGTTGTAAGGGCATGAGAGGCCTGTTATAACTGCTGCGCGGTCGCACTGTGAAGGATGTGGTGCGATATAAAATATAAAGAGAGGAAGAGAAGAGTGAATAAATCTCAACTGATAGACAAGATTGCCGCTGGCGCTGACATTTCTAAAGCTGCCGCCGGACGCGCGTTAGATGCGTTAATTGCTTCTGTTACTGAATCTTTGCAATCCGGGGACGACGTAGCACTGGTTGGTTTCGGTACTTTTGCGGTTAAAGAGCGCGCTGCCCGTACTGGCCGCAACCCGCAAACCGGCAAAGAGATTACTATTGCTGCTGCCAAAGTCCCTGGCTTCCGCGCAGGTAAAGCGCTGAAAGATGCCGTGAACTAATGATTTTCCCCACGCGGGGAGGGTGGCAACATACAAGGGCACATCGAGAGATGTGCCTTTTTTATTTTCGCAAAATCAATTTCTGCGAGTTTATGCACGATGCGGGCTAACAATTGCGCCGTTTTCTTGTCAAAATACGCGCTTACATGCAGCGGGCCTCGTGCGCTGCCTGAGATCTACAGTCACCTACAGCGGAGTGTTGTTACACCATGATGGACAATTTACGCGCGGCGGCGAATCACGTCGTGCTCAAGATCATTCTGGGTTTGATTATCGTGTCATTCATTTTGACTGGCGTGGGTAACTACCTGATTGGCGGTAACAATAATTACGCCGCAAAAGTTAATGGCCAGGAAATTGGCCGCGCGCAGTTTGAAAACGCGGTAACCAGCGAGCGCAACCGTATGGCCGAGAAGCTGGGCGATCAGTTCTCGGAGCTGGCCGCAAATGAAAACTACATGAAATCCGTACGTCAGCAGGTGCTCAATCGCATGATTGACGAAGCTCTGCTCGATCAATACGCGAAGAAACTGGGTCTTGATATCAGCGATGAGCAGGTAAAAAAGGCCATCTTCGCTACCGATGCTTTCCAGTCAAACGGCAAGTTCGACAATAATCGCTTCAACTCCCTCGTTAACCGTATGGGCATGAGCGCCGATCAATATGCGCAGGCGCTGCGCAACCAGTTAATCTCCCAGCAGCTGATCAATGCCGTTGCCGGTACCGATTTTATGCTCAAGGGCGAGACCGACGAACTGGCGGCGTTAGTATCTCAGCAGCGCGTAGTGCGCCAGGCGGTGATTGACGTCAATGCGCTGGCGGCAAAACAGACGGTCAGCGATGACGAGATCGCCAGCTATTACGACCAGAACAAGAGCCGCTTTATCGCGCCGGAGCAGTTCCGCGTGAGCTATATCAAGCTTGATGCGGCATCGATGCAAGAGAGTGCCACCGACGCACAGATTCAGGCTTACTACGACCAGCATCAGGATGAGTTCACTCAGCCGCAGCGTAATCGCTACAGCGTCATCCAGACCAAAACGGAAGATGAAGCGAAAGCGGTTATCGATGAGCTGAAAAAAGGGGCTGACTTTGCTGTCCTGGCGAAGGCGAAATCCGCCGACATCATCTCTGCCCGTAACGGCGGCGACATGGGCTGGCTGGAAGAGTCCACCACGCCGGATGAGCTGAAAAACGCCGGTCTGAAAGAGAAAGGCCAGCTCTCAGGCCCGATCAAATCCTCCGTCGGCTATCTGGTAGCGCGTCTGGATGACATTCAGCCTGCCGTCATCAAACCGTTGAACGAAGTGCGCGATGAACTGGCGGCGAAGGTGAAGCATGAAAATGCGCTGGATGCCTGGTTCGCGCTGCAGCGTAAAGTGAGTGAAGCGGCAACCAACGATAACGAATCTCTGGCCGGTGCCGAGCAGGTTTCAGGTAATAAAGCGGTGCAGACCGAGTGGTTTACCCGCGACAACCTGCCGGAAGAGCTGAACTTTAAACCGGTCAGCGATGCGATTTTCAATGGTGGTCTGGTCGGGCAGAACGGCTCGCCGGGCAACAACTCCGATATCATCACCGTTGATGGCGATCGCGCATTTGTGCTGCGTGTTACCGATCATAAAGCGGAAGCGATTAAGCCGCTGGCGGAAGTGAAAGCGCAGGTCACGGACATCGTTAAGCATGATAAAGCTGAGCAGCAGGCGAAGCTGGATGCCGACAAACTGGTCGAAGCCCTGAAAGCGGGCAAAGGCGACGAAGCGATGAAAGCGGCAGGCCTGAGCTTCGGCGAAGCGAAAACCCTGGCACGCCTCGGACAGGATCCGGTTGCCACCGCAGCCTTCAACCTGCCACTGCCGGCGAAGGATAAACCCTCTTACGGCAGCACCACCGATCAGCTGCGTAATGTTGTGATCATAGCGCTGGACGAAGTGAAAGCGGGCGAGATGCCGGACGCTCAGAAGAAAGCGATGATGCAGGGCGTGACGCAGAATAACGCGCAGATTGCCTTTGAAGCGCTGATGAGCAACCTGCGTAAAGAAGCCAAAATCAAACTGGGCGATACCGCAGAAGAGCAGCAGTAACGGGAAGCTTCTCCCAAAAAAAGGTAACGCTCTGCAACACATAAAGGCCGCTTTCGCGGCCTTTTCCATTTCTGCTGTTTGCCCTTTGTCGACCCTTTCTGCTCTGGTTATGCTCCGCTGCGAGTTAACACAACGGAGATAACAGTATGAAACATGGAGTCAAAGCTCTTTTACTGCCCCTGGCGTTTGCATGTGCGACATTCAGTTCCGCCACGCTTGCCGCGCCCGCAGGCGGTGCAAAACCGCCGGTGGCAAACGCCGCTGCGCCGGCCTCTCACACAAAAGCGCAGGAGGCGGCAAAGTCCACTCAGGAAGAGGAGGGTGGTATTAAAGTCAGCATTAACAGCGCGACGGCGGAAGAGTTATCAAAGGCGCTGAAGGGTGTTGGCCTTAAAAAGGCTCAGGCGATCGTCAGCTATCGTGAAGAGTATGGGCCGTTTAAGAGCGTAGAAGATTTAAAGCAGGTGCCGGGGATGGGTGGCAAGCTGGTGGAGCGTAATCTGGTCAACCTAAAACTGTAAGCCGCTTGCGTAGTCGCTAATTTTTGCCAGAATTAGGAGGTCATACCAGTATGGCCTCTGTCTCTATAACTATAAACAGTAAAGGTTAACGCGCTATGCAGACCCAAATAAAAGTTCGTGGATTCCACCTTGATGTCTATCAGCACGTAAACAATGCCCGCTATCTCGAATTTCTTGAAGAGGCGCGCTGGGATGGGCTGGAGCATAATGAGAGTTTTCAATGGATGACCGCCCACAACATCGCTTTTGTGGTGGTTAACATCAATATCAACTATCGCCGTCCGGCGGTGCTCGGCGATCTGTTGACAGTCACCAGCCATGTCCAGCAAATCAACGGCAAAAGCGGGGTGTTGAGCCAGGTGGTGACATTAGAGCCGGAGGGGCAGGTGGTTGCCGATGCGCTGGTTACTTTTGTCTGCATCGATCTGAAAACCCAGAAAGCGCTGGCGCTGGAGGGGGAGTTGCGGGAGAAGCTGGAGATAATGATCGGGGAGCGGGATTAGGTGCGCTGAAACCGCGTAGGCCGGGTAAGGCGAAGCCGCCATCCGGCAAATGTGCTGCGAAGATCATGCCGGATGGCGCTGGCGCTTATACGGCCTACGGGATTGGTGCGGGTTTGTTGGCCGGGCCTATTTCAATCCGATTTTTGCTTTCATTGTGCTCATCACTGCCGCTTTATCGGCAAGGTACTGCTGCAACCCGTTGGCGCGTAAATGGCACGCCGCGCAATGGCCGCAACCATCACCTTTAATGCCGTTGTAACAGGTCAGGGTTTCGCTGCGCACCATATCGAGCGCGCCCCAGTAATCCGCCAGCGCCCAGGTCTGCGCTTTATCGATCCACATCAGCGGCGTTTCAAAGCGGATATCTTTCGCCAGGCCCAGGCTGACCGCGTGGTTAAGCGCCTTCACAAACTCGTCGCGGCAGTCGGGGTAGCCGGAAAAATCAGTCTCACATACACCGGTGATCACCGCTTCTGCCTGCACCTGGTAAGCGTACACCGCCGCCAGCGTCAGAAAGAGAATATTACGCCCGGGAACAAAGGTGTTCGGGATGCCGTCCGCGCTCTCTTCATAATCCGGCACCGGAATGCTGTCGCGCGTCAGGCTGCTCACGGCCAGTTCGTTAAGCAGCGTCACATCCAGCACTTTATGCGCCCGCGCGCCCAGCTTTTGCGCCAGCTCGCGTGCGACGTCGATCTCTGCGCGATGACGCTGCCCATAATCAAACGTCACGCAATGGACTTCATCATACTGCTGTAACGCCTGCACCAGGCAGGTCGTGGAGTCTTGTCCGCCACTGAAGACGACAACGGCACGTTTCATAATTATTCCTGACATTTACACAAAAAAGGTATGGTAGCGCGTGAGCAATCCAGCGACCAGCTTCTTCACGGGGCCGGAAGCCACGCCTCGGTAAATTCAAACCAGCCGCGGCGGTTAACCTCGATCCCCTCGACGCCCGGCGGCGCGCTAATGCGGTAGTGGTAATTAAAGAGCGGCGTAAGCAGTGCCCCCTCCATGAGTCCATCAAAAACCTCTTTTAACGCCGCAATACGCACCCGCTCGTCGGCCTCGCGCTGCACCGCATCTAGCGTCTCCTGAAGATGCGCATACTGTATGCTGCCAAGCAGATTCGGCCACAGTGGATCGCAGCGCAGCCACTGCTCAAGGGTGTACTCCGGCGCTTCGCCAATTAGCCTGTCGCCCATCACCAGATCCGCTGCCGCAAGCTCTCTGCATCCTTCCCACTGTTTACCGTCATGAAAAATCACCGTCAGCTCGCAGCCGAGCGCGGCAAGAGAGGCTTTAAGCTGCTGCGCCATGGTGTGCAACTCCACTGGCAGATGGTAGATAAGCGTCAATGTCGCCGGCAGGCCGACGTTCTCTTCAGGCCAGCCGGGTATATGCCAGCCGGGGAGTAATTCCCGGCTGGGGGTAATCAGCCCCTCATCCAGCGGTAACGTCTGTAAAAGCGAGGTGTGATGAATAATCTGCACCAGACGGCGCGCCTGCGCCGGGCTTAGCCGCGCGCCAGGGCGCAGGGCGAGGTAGCAAAAACCGAGGCTGATACTGTTACTGACCGGTTGCAGGTGGCGCAGCTCCTCCGGTTCGCCGATGGCAATCTGTACCGGATGGCGGCAGCTGGTGCCTAAATCCTCGTCAAACAGCTGCGGCGCAATCCAGTACTCCACCGCTTTCAGCAGTGGGTGCCCTAAGTGGTAGTGATCGTGGCTCTCAAGGCGTACTAATTCGTCGCTGAAGGCGGCAAGACGAAACGGCCCGGTGCCAACCTGTGGATGCGCCGGGTGCGCCAGGCGGCTGCCGTAGCTCGCCAGCCGGTGCGCCAGCCAGTAATCGGGGCGATGGAGCTGAAAGGTAATACACCACGGGTGAGTGAGCGTAATGTGCTCGACGCTGGCGAAAAGCATGCGTAGACCGGGCAAGCCGAGCAGAGCGACAAGCTGCCCATGCAGCTGCGCGGCGGTGACCGCATCGCCATTGTGCCAGTGTAGCGTCGTGTGGAGATGAAAACGCCAGCCCAGGCCATCCTCACTGTACTCCCAATGATGCGCCAGATCGGCCTGCGGCAACGCGCTGCGGCTGATAAAGCGCGTCAGTCCGCTAAAGATCTGCCCGACAAGGTGCTGCTCCGCGCGGCCTGCGAGAAAGCCCGGTAATAAAGGCTCCAGCGGGCGGTAGTAAGGAATACGCAGCGTCGGCGTCTCGTTCTGCCACTGTCCGCCGAGATAGGGGTTGAGCAGCGCGCGCAGATCCGCAGGAGCCAGCTCGGCGAGCGCCAGCGCGTTGTGTTGCTCTCCTGCAGTGAGCGCCTGCTCCAGCATCTCGCGGCGTAGCCGCTGCGGCGTCACGCAAAAATGTAGCGCACCGCGTTTGCCGCGTCCGGATTGCGCCTGCCATGTTAACCAACCGGCAGCCTGCATCTGGCGCAGCAAGGTGCGCATATGGCGTTCACTACAGTAGCAGCGTAGAGCCAGCTCGCTAATGCTTACCGCTTGATCACCACCGGCAGAGGGTAACCAGAGACGCTGAAACTGGTTAAGGCGATTAAGTAATCTCATAAACCGGAACAATAATTTTTATCTATTCACTATTACTTCCGTATATCTCACGCAATACTGGAAAACAACCTAACGACAGCAAAACTGGAGAGTAGATCATGGCGCGTCTCGCCGCTTTTGATATGGATGGCACCCTGCTTATGCCCGACCATCGTTTAGGCGATCAAACGCTGACGGCGCTGCGCCGTTTACATGAGCGGGAGATCACCCTGGCCTTTGCCACCGGTCGGCACGCGCTGGAGATGCAGCGCGTTGTGCAGCATATTGGCCTTGATGCATTCCTGATCACCGGCAACGGCACGCGGATCCACTCCTTAGAGGGCGATCTGCTCCATCGTCAGGATCTCGACCCGCAGGTGGTTGAATGCGTACTGCATAGCCGTTGGGAGACCCATGCTTCGCTGCATGTGTTTAATGATTCCGGCTGGCTCACCAATAAGCCGCTGCCTGAAGCGCTGCAGGCGCATCTCTTCAGCGATTTTGGCTACCAGATTGTTGATCTAAAACGCTTGCCTGCCGGTGACGTTGCCAAGATCAGTTTTGTTGGCGATCACGACGATCTCTGCCGTTTGCAACAGCAGCTTGATGAGCAGATTGGTACTCAGGCGCATATCTGCTTCGCGGCGATGGACTGTCTGGAGGTTCTGCCGGTGGGTTGCAACAAAGGCGCAGCGCTGGCGGTGCTCAGCGCGTCGTTAGGGCTGACGATGCAAGAGTGTATGGCGTTTGGCGATGCAATGAATGACAGAGAGATGTTAGAGCGCGTCGGCTACGGCATGATCATGGGCAACGCGATGCCGCAACTGCGCGCGGCACTGCCGCACTTACCGGTTATCGGGCACTGCCGTAATCAGGCGGTGTCGCACTTTTTGACACACTGGCTGGACACCCCACATCTTCCTTATTCCCCCGAATGAAAAGATATTGCCAGCGAGCCGGGTTTTATTAATAAAACCCGGCTTTTTTTGCCTGTCGCTATTGCGCTGAGGTAAGCAGGGCGAGCTGCGCTCTCCACGGTTCGATATCGCCGAGGTTCGCCGCCACCCATTGCGGGTTGTAGTAGGTTTCAAGATAGCGCTCGCCGCTGTCGCACAGCAGGGTAACGATCGAGCCATGGCGCCCTTCGTTGCGCATCTGCGCCGCAAGCTGTAGCGCGCCCCACATATTGGTACCGGTAGACGCGCCGACTTTACGGCCAAGCTGCGTCTCCAGCCACTGCGCGGTCGCCACGCTGGCGGCATCCGGCACGCGCAGCATCTCGTCGACCACATCGGCAATAAATGACGGCTCGACGCGCGGGCGGCCAATGCCTTCGATCTTGCTGCCGATCGGGCTGCGCAGCGTGCTGTCGCGCTGTTGCCAGTAGTCAAAGAAGACGGAGTTCTCCGGGTCAACCACCACCAGCCGCGTGTCGTAACCCTGGCAGCGAATATAGCGGCCAATGGTTGCCGAGGTGCCGCCTGTTCCGGCGCTCATCACAATCGCTTCCGGCACCGGATGCGGCTCGTTCCTCATCTGGCGGAAAATACTGTCGGCAATGTTGTTATTGCCGCGCCAGTCCGTCGCGCGCTCGGCGAAGGTGAACTGATCCATATAGTGACCGTTCAGCTCTTTCGCCAGCCGCTCTGATTCAGCGTAGATCTCGCAGGCGCTGTCGACAAAATGGCAGCGGCCGCCGTAAAACTCAATCTGCTCCACTTTGCGTTTCGCCGTGCAGTAAGGCATCACGGCGATAAAGGGCAGCCCGAGCAGCCGGGCAAACCAGGCCTCAGAGATGGCGGTCGAGCCGGAGGAGGCTTCGATAATCGTGGTGCCTTCCTTAATCCAGCCATTGCACAAGCCGTAGAGAAACAGCGAGCGCGCAAGGCGGTGCTTCAGGCTGCCTGTGGGGTGCGTGCTTTCATCTTTTAAATAGAGGTTGATACCCGGAAAACCCGTCAGCGTCAGGCGAATGAGGTGGGTATCCGCAGAGCGCTGCGCGTCGGCATTGATTTCATTAATCGCGTATTTGACCCAGCTGTTGTTCATGATGCTGTTCCGTTTGTCATTTTGTGCCCAGTCTAGCGAAAGGCGAAGAAAAAAAGGTTGCCATTTCGCCTTTGCGATAGACTGTTTAGAGAAAAATTTTCTAACGGAGTAGGGGATGTTAGATAAAATTGACCGCAAACTGCTGGCGTTACTGCAGCAGGATTGTTCGCTCTCTTTGCAGGCGCTGGCTGATGCCGTTAATCTGACGACCACTCCGTGCTGGAAACGGCTGAAAAAGCTGGAAGATGACGGTATCTTACTGCGCCGCGTGGCGGTGCTGGATGCGGAAAAACTCGGGCTGGGGCTGACGGCCTTTGTGCTGATCAAAACCCAGCATCACAGCAGCGACTGGTATAACCGCTTCGTCAGCGAAGTGACACAGCTCCCGGAAGTGCTAGGCTTTTGGCGTATGGCTGGCGAGTACGATTACCTGTTGCGCGTCCAGGTGGCAGATATGAAACGCTATGATGACTTCTATAAGAAGCTGGTCAACAGCGTGCCGGGGCTCTCGGATGTCACCTCCAGCTTCGCCATGGAACAGATAAAATACACCACGGCTTTGCCCATTGAATAACCCTTCCGGCGGTTAACCGACCGTCGGCAATTCACGTTCAGGATGTAACCGCGTGCGATTATTTGCTCAGTTAGGCTGGTATTTTCGTCGGGAGTGGCAGCGCTACCTCGGTGCCGTCGCCTTGCTTATCATTATTGCTATCTTGCAGCTGATCCCGCCAAAAGTGGTGGGGATCGTGGTGGATGGCGTCACCCAGAAGCAGTTTACCCATCAGCAGGTGTGGATGTGGGTAGCGGCGCTGGTGGCGATTGCCGTCGTCACCTATCTGCTGCGCTATGTCTGGCGTGTCTGGCTCTTCGGGGCCTCCTATCAGCTCGCCGTCGAACTGCGCGAGGATTTTTATCGGCAGCTCAGCCGCCAGCACCCGGAATTTTACCTGCGCCACCGCACCGGCGATTTAATGGCGCGCGCCACCAATGACGTGGATCGCGTGGTGTTTGCCGCCGGGGAAGGGGTGTTAACGCTGGTCGATTCGCTGGTGATGGGCTGCGTGGTGCTGATCGTGATGGCAACCCAGATCAGCTGGCAGCTGACGCTGCTGTCGCTGTTGCCGATGCCGATTATGGCGCTGGTGATCAAGCGCTACGGCGATCAGCTGCATAGCCGCTTCAAAGCCGCACAAGCGGCTTTCTCTGCCCTAAACGATCGTACCCAGGAGAGCATGACCAGCATCCGCATGATCAAAGCCTTTGGCCTGGAAGATCGTCAGTCGGCGCTTTTTGGCAGCGAAGCGGCGGATACCGGCGCGAAAAACATGCGTGTGGCGCGCGTTGATGCGCGCTTTGACCCGACCATCTATATCGCCATCGGCATGGCAAATATGCTGGCGATTGGCGGCGGCAGTTGGATGGTGGTCCATGGCTCCTTAACCCTCGGCGAGCTGACCAGTTTTGCCATGTACCTGGGGCTGATGATCTGGCCGATGCTGGCATTGGCGTGGATGTTCAACATCGTCGAGCGCGGCAGCGCGGCCTATAGCCGCATCCGCGATATGCTGGCGGAAGCGCCGGTGGTGAACGACGGCACCGAAACCGTGCCCGACGAACGCGGCACCTTAACGCTCTCTATCCGTGAGTTTCACTATCCACAAACCGATAGCGCGGCGCTGACCAATGTGAGCGCAACCCTTAAGCCAGGCCAGATGCTCGGCATCTGCGGCCCGACCGGGGCGGGCAAAAGTACGCTGCTGGCGCTTATTCAGCGCCACTTTGATGTCGACGCGGGCGATATTCGCTTCCACGATATTCCGCTCACGCAGCTCAAGCTGGATAGCTGGCGCTGCCGTCTGGCTGTCGTCAACCAGACGCCATTTCTTTTCTCCGATACCATCGGCAATAACATCGCCCTTGGCAGACCCGGCGCGACGCAGGAGGAGATTGAGCATGTGGCGAAGCTTGCCAGCGTGCATGATGACATTCTGCGCTTGCCGCAGGGCTACGAGACCGAAGTGGGCGAGCGCGGCGTGATGCTCTCCGGCGGGCAGAAACAGCGTATCTCCATTGCCCGCGCGCTGTTGCTGAATGCCGAAATCCTTATTCTTGATGACGCTCTCTCTGCGGTGGATGGGCGCACCGAACACCAGATTTTGCACAATCTGCGCCAGTGGGGCGAAGGGCGCACGGTGATTATCAGCGCGCATCGCCTGTCGGCGCTGACGGAAGCGAGTGAGATTATCGTTATGCAACATGGCCATATCGCCCAGCGCGGCCAACATGAGCAGCTCGCGCGCCAGCCGGGCTGGTATCGCGACATGTACCGGTATCAGCAGCTGGAAGCGGCGCTGGACGACCATCCGCAGGAGGCCCAGGATGCGTAACTTCTCTCGCCAATGGCCGACGCTGAAGCGCCTGCTGGTCTACGGCAAACCGTGGCGAAAACCGCTCAGCAAAGCGGTGCTGATGCTGTGGGTAGCGGCGATTGCCGAGGTCTCCGGCCCGGCGCTGATCAGCTACTTTATCGATAATATGGTGGCGAAAAGCTACCTGCCGCTCGGGCTTATCGCCGGGCTGGCAGCGGCCTATGTTGGTCTGCAACTGCTGGCGGCGGGGCTGCACTACGCCCAGGCGTTGCTCTTTAACCAGGCGGCGGTCGGCGTGGTGCAACAGCTGCGTACCGATGTGATGGATGCCGCGCTGCGCCAGCCGCTCAGCGCTTTCGACACGCAGCCGGTAGGGCAGATTATTTCGCGCGTGACCAACGACACCGAAGTGATCCGCGATCTCTACGTCACGGTGGTCGCCACCGTGCTGCGCAGCGCAGCGCTGATTGGCGCAATGCTGGTGGCGATGTTCAGCCTCGACTGGCGCATGGCGCTGGTGGCGATGGGCATTTTCCCGGCGGTGATTATCGTGATGTTGATCTATCAGCGTTTCAGCACGCCAATTGTGCGGCGTATGCGCGCTTACCTTGCCGATATTAATGACGGCTTTAACGAAATCATCAACGGCATGAGCGTGATCCAGCAGTTTCGCCAGCAAGCGCGCTTCGGTGAGCGCATGAGCGACGCCAGCCGCTCGCACTACCTTGCGCGGATGCAAACCCTGCGTCTCGATGGCTTCCTGCTGCGCCCGCTGCTAAGCCTCTTTTCGGCGCTGGTGCTCTGTGGGTTGTTGATGCTGTTTGGCTTCTCGACCGTCGGCACGGTGGAGGTTGGGGTGCTGTACGCCTTTATCAGCTACCTTGGCCGACTTAACGAGCCGCTGATCGAGCTGACGACGCAGCAGTCGATGCTGCAACAGGCGGTGGTCGCCGGTGAGCGCGTCTTCGAACTGATGGACCGGCCACGGCAGAACTACGGCGACGACGAGACGCCGCTGCACAGCGGAGCGATCGACATTGAAAACCTCTCCTTCGCCTACCGCGAAGATCAGTTGGTATTGCAGGATATCTCCCTGCATGTGGAGCCGCGCAGCTTTGTCGCGCTGGTCGGTCATACCGGCAGCGGTAAAAGCACCCTCGCCAGTCTACTGATGGGCTACTACCCGTTAACCCAAGGGGAGATCCGCCTCGACGGTCGCCCGCTCTCCACCCTCGGTCACAGCGCGCTGCGAAAAGGCGTCGCGATGGTGCAGCAGGACCCGGTGGTGCTGGCCGACAGCTTCTTCGCCAACGTCACCCTTGGACGGGATATCAGCGAAGAGCGCGTCTGGCAGGCGCTGGAGATCGTCCAGCTTGCCGATCTGGCACGCACCATGAGCGAAGGGATCTACACCCGCCTCGGCGAGCAGGGGAATAATCTCTCCGTCGGGCAGAAACAGCTGCTGGCGCTGGCGCGCGTGCTGGTAGATGCTCCGCAGATCCTGATCCTGGATGAAGCGACGGCAAATATCGACTCCGGCACCGAGCAGGCGATCCAGCAGGCACTGGCGGCGATCCGCGAGAAGACTACGCTGGTGGTGATCGCCCACCGCTTATCGACCATTGTCGAAGCGGAAACCATTCTGGTGCTGCACCGCGGCCAGGCGGTTGAGCGCGGTACGCATCAGCAGTTGCTGGCAGCGAAAGGGCGCTACTATCAGATGTATCAGCTGCAGTTAGCTGGTGAAGAGCTGGCGGCGAGCGCGCGGGAAGAGTCCCTCAGCGCCTGATGCACCAAAATTAAGCACCCGGGGCGCGCCTGCGCCTGGTGGTGCAAAAATGTAACGCACCATGCACTCTCATGGTGCGTTTTTCTTTTTCCCGTCACGCTTGTCCTGCCTGTGCGCTTGCGCTGCCCATCACTGCCTCTGGCTTTGTCTATTTCTTACGCGAAAACGCGCGCCTTCACATTTCTGGCACACCCCTTGCAATAACTTCCTCATGTTGGCTGCGTCCATTTGCGAATGTCGAGTGAGGGGAATCTATGAAGCTGGTAACCGTGGTGATTAAGCCATTCAAACTTGAAGATGTGCGTGAAGCGCTCTCTTCGATTGGTATTCAGGGGCTGACCGTGACGGAAGTAAAAGGGTTTGGCCGTCAGAAGGGGCATGCCGAGCTTTACCGCGGTGCGGAGTACAGCGTCAACTTCCTGCCAAAAGTAAAAATCGACGTGGCGATCGCCGACGATCAGCTTGATGAGGTGATCGATATCATCAGCAAAGCGGCCTACACCGGAAAAATTGGCGACGGCAAAATATTTGTTGCCGAACTCGAACGCGTGATCCGTATTCGTACCGGCGAAGCCGACGAAGCGGCGCTGTAATAGCTGACACACAGTGATAGGGATCGGAAAAATGAGAATGAAAACAGTAAAAGCTACCCTTGCCTCGCTGGCTTTGCTGCCGGGCCTGGCACTTGCCGCGCCGGCCGTTGCGGATAAAGCAGATAACGGTTTTATGATGATTTGCACCGCGCTGGTGCTGTTTATGTCCATTCCGGGCATCGCGCTCTTTTACGGTGGCCTGATCCGGGGCAAAAACGTGCTCTCAATGCTGACCCAGGTGGCGGTCACCTTCGCGCTGGTCTGCATTCTCTGGGTGGTCTACGGCTATTCGCTCGCCTTCAGTGAAGGCAACAGCTTCTTCGGCAGCTTCAACTGGGTGATGCTGAAAAATATCGCCCTCACCGATGTGATGGGCAGCATCTATCAATATATCCATGTCGCCTTCCAGGGCTCCTTCGCCTGCATCACCGTGGGGCTTATCGTCGGCGCGCTCGCCGAGCGTATTCGCTTCTCTGCGGTGCTGATCTTTGTGGTGGTGTGGATGACGCTCTCCTATGTGCCGATTGCGCACATGGTGTGGGGCGGCGGTCTGCTGGCAACCCACGGCGCGCTTGATTTTGCGGGCGGTACGGTGGTGCACATTAACGCCGCGATTGCAGGCCTCGTAGGCGCGTACCTGATTGGCAAACGCGTCGGCTTCGGCAAAGAGGCGTTTAAACCGCACAACCTGCCGATGGTCTTTATCGGTACCGCGATCCTCTATGTTGGCTGGTTCGGCTTCAACGCCGGTTCGGCGAGCAGCGCCAACGAAATTGCCGCGCTGGCCTTTGTGAACACTGTGGTTGCTACTGCTGCCGCAATCCTCTCCTGGGTCTTTGGCGAGTGGGCAATGCGCGGTAAGCCGTCGCTGCTCGGTGCCTGCTCCGGTGCGATTGCTGGCCTGGTTGGTATCACCCCGGCGTGCGGTTATGTCGGTGTCGGCGGCGCGCTGATCGTGGGTCTGGTGTGCGGTCTGGCCGGTCTGTGGGGCGTGACGGCGCTGAAACGTATGCTGCGCGTCGATGATCCGTGTGATGTCTTTGGCGTTCACGGCGTGTGCGGCATTATCGGCTGTATCCTGACGGGTATCTTCGCCTCCACCTCCCTTGGCGGCGTAGGCTTCGCCTCCGGCGTCACCATGGGCCATCAGGTTTTGGTACAGCTGGAGAGCGTCGGCATCACTATCGTCTGGTCTGCGGTGGTTGCTTTTATCGGTTACAAACTGGCGGATATGACGGTTGGTCTGCGCGTACCAGAAGAGCAAGAGCGTGAAGGGCTGGACGTCAATAGCCACGGCGAAAACGCCTACAACGCCTGATAATTTGAGTATCTCCTGAGCATAAAAAAGCCTCCGCATGCGGAGGCTTCTCTTTTGGCGATAACGTCACCGGTTTAGTTGCGGTTACGCATCACCCCTTCTTGCACGCTGGAGGCCACCAGCACGCCATCCTGGGTATAAAATTCGCCGCGCACAAAGCCGCGTGCGCTGGAGGCGGAGGTGCTCTCCACGCTGTAGAGCAGCCAGTCATTCATATTAAACGGGCGGTGGAACCACATCGAGTGGTCGATTGTCGCCACCTGCATGCCGCGCTCAAGGAAACCGACGCCGTGCGGCTGCAGCGCCACCGGCAGGAAGTTAAAGTCCGAGGCGTAGCCAAGCAGATATTGATGGATGCGGAAATCTTCATCCAGCACGCCGTTAGCGCGGATCCACACCTGACGCACCGGATCGGCCACATGGCCCTTCAGCGGGTTATGGAACTCGACCGGGCGGATCTCCAGCGGCTTGTCGCTAAGGAACTTCTCTTTCACGCCGGGCGGCAGCAGGTGTGAGAGATCGCGGGCAATCTCCGTTTCCGATTTGAGTGAATCCGGCGCGGGCGCGGCGGGCATGGTTTTTTGATGCTCATAGCCCGGCTCCGGTGCCTGGAAAGAGGCGGTCATATAGAAAATCGGTTTACCGTTCTGCACCGCTGCCACGCGGCGGGCGCTGAAGCTATTGCCGTCGCGCAGCACTTCCACGTCATAAACAATCGGTTTCTGGCTATCGCCGGGGCGCAAAAAGTAGCTGTGGAAAGAGTGTACCAGACGGTCTGCCGGCACGGTCTCCTTCGCCGCATAGAGCGCCTGCCCGACCACCTGGCCGCCAAAGACCTGGCGCAGACCTAAATCTTCGCTCTGTCCACGGAACAGCCCCTCTTCAATTTTTTCCAGATTCAATAATGCCAGCAGATTAGATAGCGCCTGACTCATACAATTCCCCAAATAAATAGCGGCTGACGTAGCGAATATTGCCTGAGTATAACCTGGAAAAGACAGTGGTCCGATGGGTGCAATAATCTGAATGAATAGGTGTTTACAGGAATATATCGGGTATATGTGCCACACTTGTTCAGGTTACGAAGGTTTAGCCACACATCTGGCAGGCGCTGCGCCTGCAGGTGCATTGAAGATAAGGAGAGATCAATGAAACTCGTGCCCATGTTAAGTGGTTTAGCAGTCGCAGTCGCGTTATCGGCGTGCGCCCAAAAAGGCGGCGATATTCCAACGCCGGCACCTAATCCCAATGCGCCGTCCGCCACCCATAAAGCGGCGATTGCTCAGCCAAGCGTGACCGGTACGGTCTGGATCCGTCAGAAAGTGGCGTTGCCGCCGGATGCGGTGTTAACCGTGACCGTTTCTGATGCCAGTCAGGCCGACGCGCCGTCGAAAGTGCTGGCGCAGAAAGCTGTGCGCACCGATGGCAAACAGCCGCCGTACAGCTTTGTCCTGCCCTTTAACCCGGCCGACATCCAGCCTAACGCGCGTATCCTGCTGAGTGCGGCGATCACCGTCGACAACAAGATGGTCTTTATCACCGACTCCGTTAAGCCAGTTATCAACCAGGGCGGCACTAAAGTCGACCTGACGCTGGTTCCGGTCCAGCAGACCGCGGTTCCGCTGCAGCAGAGCGGTGGTACACCGAACACCGTACCGTCAACCTCACCAACCCAGGTTACTCCGTCTAACGCCACCCCGGCGCCGACCCAGTACTGATCTGCATGCGTGTTGCTCCTCTCCTGCGGGGGAGGAGCTACTCATAGCGCCAGCGATAGCGGTTTAAATCAATCTCACCACTTCCCGACACCACTACGCCTTCTGCCAGCAGTGCCTGACGCTGCCTTTGCAGATCCGGCCCGCTCAGTGAAATAGCGCCATAACGATTGACCACCCGATGCCACGGCAGCGTGCTGCCCTCCGGTAAGCGCTTTAACACGCCGCCAACCTGGCGTGCCGCGCGCGGCGAGCCGGCCAGCTTCGCTACCTCGCCATAGGTGGTGACATAACCCTCCGGAATGGCGGCGACAATCTGCCATACCCGACGGGGAAAAGAGTCTTGCGTATCCATCACTCGCTCCTGAGCAGAGAAGGGGGCAGCATAAACAGCGATTTACCCCCTGTGAAGGGGCGATTGCGCAAGAAACCAGCATCCGTCAGCCTATGGGTTGCAATTGCCCTGCCGGATGGGGATAATGCGCCAGCGCGTTGGTTATCAACCTTCGCTCTCAATGGGGGCCCTGTTGGTTCTCCCGCAATGCTACTTT
The DNA here is from genome assembly GCF_014490785.1 of Kosakonia sp. SMBL-WEM22. Lineage (NCBI taxonomy): Bacteria > Pseudomonadati > Pseudomonadota > Gammaproteobacteria > Enterobacterales > Enterobacteriaceae > Kosakonia > Kosakonia sp. SMBL-WEM22. The sequence goes on from NZ_CP051488.1 coordinate 1,224,542, forward strand.
GTTCACCAGGTCAGGTCCGGAAGGAAGCAGCCAGGGCAAAGGACGTGTGTGCCGGGATGTAGCTGGCAGGGCCCCCACCCATTTCAGCCGCTGTTACGCAGCGCGCCGCACTACTCCACTTTCAGCAACTTCCACTCCCGCGCCTGGTTTACCGCCTGCATCCGGCTGCTGACCTGCAACTTCTCATACATCTGTTTTAAGTGCCATTTAACCGTCTCCGCCGAAATTCCCAGCACGCGGGCAATCTCTTTGTTCGAGTGACCGCTGGCGATAAGCTCAAGCGTCTGCTGCTCGCGCTCGGTGAGATAGCGTGTCTCTTCCGCCTCATCGTGCCGTTTCGGCGGTAAACCAAACCGTTCGACTGCCTGCTGTCGCAAGGTTGCAGCCTGGCGTCTGAGCGCCTCCGGCGTTGCCTGGCGGGCGAGTAGCTCGTCAAGCAGCCCCACCAGCACCGAACGGAGGTCGAGCAGGCTGCGCAATAAACCTTGCTCCAGCGCCTGTTGCAGTGGCGTAGTAAAGACCATACCCGCCTGTTCATACGCCCCGCCGTGCCAGAGGGCGGCGGCCTGCGCCAGGCGTAAGCGCAGGGCAGAGAGCGCTTCCCCGCGCTGCTGCTGCTCGTCTGCCAGCGCCGCAAAGGCAGCGGCGGCTTGATGGGCATGACCCTCGGCAAGGGCGATGCGGCCTTCGCTGACCCGCCGATAGAAGCCGATCGCCTCGATTTCAGCATGTTCACTGTCTAACTGCCGGAGCACGTCCAGCGTCTCCAGCGCAGGGGAGAGCGCCTCATCACGCAGATGCAGTTCAACCGTTTCCGCCAGCAGCGCCGCCTGCGCGCGCAGCCAGTGGCGCTGGCGCGTCAGCTCGCCGGCATAGGTGAGAAGTCGTTTCGCCTCCGCAATCTGGCTGTTAAGCGCCGCCAGGCGTGAGAGCACGATAAAGCAGCGGCTCAGCCCCTCTGGCGGGCAAAAGGTCTCGATCATCTCGAGACGCAGCGCCAGCAGGGCGTCAATCTCCTGCCGCTCGTCGCGCTCCCAGGCGACCTCCGCCAGAATCGGTGCCAGCGTTGCGCCGCTGCTGGAGTTGCTACCGGTTTGCGCCTCGGCGGCCTGCAGCGTCTGCGCCGCCACCCGTTTTGCGTCAGCCAGATTGCCCTGGCGTAAATGGGCCTGGGCGATGACAAAGGCGCGCCAGACATCGACAAACAGATTACGGTTCGCCACCTTCAGCTCCGGTAACCGGCTCTGCACCGCCAGCGCCTGCCCCGGCCGGGCATTGACGAGGTGGCAGTAGCTGAGAATGTTGCACACCAGCCCATCCACCCAGCGGTCGCCGCAGGGGATCTCCGCCAGCAGCGGCTCCACCAGCGCAACGCTCAGTTCGATGTTCTCGGCAAAGGCTTCACAAATTGCCCGCACCACCCGCAGCTTGACCCGCACACTGTGCGACAGCGCGGCGTCGTGCGCCATCGCTTCAATGCCGTCAAGAAGGTCGCGCGAAGCCTGAAAGCGGAAATGGTGCGCCAGCGCCCAGGCGAGATTGAGCTGCAGATCGATACGCGACGGATCGGGCGTCAGCGGCAAAAAGTGCATCCAGCGCACCAGCGTGTCGATATCCCCCTCTTCGGCGAGGGACTGCGCGCTGGCTTCGGCATGCCGCGCGCCGCTTTTCCCCGCCGCCAGCGCATGGCGCACCGCCTCGGCCCAGAGTTGCTGCCCGGCAAACCAGTTGCTGGCACGCTCATGCAGCTGCCGTACGCGCGCCGGTTCGCTCTGCTGCAAGCGGGCCAGCAGCGCGTCGCGCATCAGGTGGTGGTAGCGAAACCAGCCGCCGTGCTCATCCAGAGCGGTGATAAAGAGATTATGCTGCTGGATCCAGCCGAGCATCGCTTCGCCGTCCTCGCGCCCGGTCAGCGCATCGCACAGCGCCGGAGTGAGGCGGTTGAGAATGGCGGTTTGCAGCAGAAAATCGACCACTGTCTCCGGGAGTGGGGTAAAGATCACCTCATCGAGGTAGCGTGCCAGCGTGCGCGAGCCGGAGGGAATACGCGCCAGAAAGCGCTGCGGATCGTGGTGCCAGTCCGGTGCCAGCGCGGCGATCTTGATCCCGGCCACCCAGCCCTCTGTAGCCAGCATTAGCCGCTGAATATCCTGCGCGCCAGGGATTGCCGTGCGCGCGGCGTCGCTGAGGTAGTGCTGCGCTTCTGCGAGGGTGAAACGCAGATCCTCGTCATGCAGTTCATTGAGCGCATCCTGCAACGCCAGGCGGCTCAGGGCCAGCGGCGGGCGAAAGCGGCTGCCGATAATCAGGTGCAGCGAATCGGGCGTGTGATTGATAAGCCAGCTTATGCCTTCGTGCAGCGTGGGGTGGGTGAGGGCGTGGTAATCATCAAGGATTAGCCACACCGGATGCGGGCTGCGGTGCAGCTGGTTGGTCAGCTCAGCCAGCAGTACCGAGAGATCCGGGGTCATATCGCCCTGCAAAAAGGGTTCGAGCGCCTCGCTCCAGCCGCTGTAGAGCGGTTGCAGGGCGGTGACCAGGTAGCGCGCAAACTGCGCCGGGTCGTTCTCCTCCTCCTCCAGGCTCAGCCAGCCGATGGCGTCGCCTTGCTCCCGGCGACGGCGATACCACTGCGCCAGCAACGTTGTTTTCCCGGAACCGGCCGCGGCGCAGATAAGCGTCAGCGCGCCGTTGGCGGCCTCATCGAGCCATGCCAGCAGGCGGTCACGCTCAAGCAGCACGCCCGGCGAGCGCGGTGGGGTTAATTTGGTAAGGATCAGCGGCAGCCGACGCGTGAAGCGGAAAGGTTCCTCGCGATAGCTGGCCGCAAGCAGAGAGTCTGTTGAGGTCAACGATTTCATACGAGCCTGCCCCTGTTCACGAAAGTCGATGCTAAGTGTAAGTAACTGACATCAGCCTGTAACCTGCCAGAACTTGACCTTTATCGCATTTATCTCTTTTAGTCCCGCTCTCCCCCCCAATTGGGGGGTTATCCCCCCTTAAGACCCGCTTATAGAGTAACCCCACTTCCGCAACCCCTGCCGGTCGCCGTGCTGGCGCTCGCGGGTATACAACCTGAGGACGGAGCTATGGAGCTGAACACACAACAGCTGTTAAAGGCTTATCGCAAAATGCGTGAAATACGTGAATTCGAGGAGCGCCTGCACACTGAAAACACCAGCGGTGACATTCCCGGATTCATCCACCTGTATACCGGCGAGGAGGCTATCGCCGTCGGCGTCTGCGAGAACTTACAGCAGACGGACTATATCGGTTCCACCCACCGCGGGCATGGTCACTGCATCGCCAAAGGGTGCGACATCCACGCGATGATGGCGGAGATCTTCGGCAAAGACGCCGGTCTCTGTCGCGGCAAGGGCGGCTCGATGCACATTGCCGATCTCTCAAAAGGGATGCTCGGCGCGAACGCCATTGTCGGCGGCGCGCCGCCGCTGGTGATTGGCGCGGCGCTGACGGCGAAAACACGTAATAACGGCGGCGTCGCCGTCTCATTTACCGGCGACGGTGGCTCCAACCAGGGGCTGGTGTTTGAAGCCATCAACATGGCGGTGGTACTGCAACTGCCCGCCATCTTCGTCTTTGAAAACAACGGTTACGGTGAAGCAACCGGGCATAACTACGCTGTCGGCGGCCGCGATATCGCCGGGCGCGCCGCCGGGTTTGGTCTGCCTGCGGTCACCGTCGACGGGACGGATTTCTTTGCCGTTTACGAAGCGACGGCTGAAGCCGTGAAGCGCGCCCGCGAAGGCGGCGGGCCGAGCGTGATTGAGGCGAAAGCGTTCCGTTGGCACGGCCACTTCGAGGGCGATCCAGGGCTTTACCGCGGAGAGGGGGAGATCGAGCGCCTGCGCGCCGATCACGATCCGCTGAAGATTTTCGCCAGTAAAACGGCTGGAACGCTGACGCGTGAGGCGCTGGAGGCGATCGATGCTGAAGTGAAAGCGCAGGTCGACGATGCGGTGATCAAAGCCCGCGCCGCCGGCTACCCGGTGGCGGAAAGCCTGCTGACCGACGTTTACGTCTCTTACTGAGGAGCCCGTCATGACAATCAAAACTTACCGCGAAGCGATCCGCGACGCGCTGGCGCAAGAGATGGCGCGCGACGAAAGCGTGGTATTGATCGGTGAAGATCTGCGCGGTGGCCACGGCGGCAACGCGCCGGAAGAGGCGAAAGTGGAGGCCTTCGGCGGCGTGCTCGGCGTCACCAAAGGGCTGTGGACCCAGTTTGGCTCGGCGCGGGTGATCGATACGCCGATCACCGAGTCGGCAATTATCGGTATGGCTGCCGGTGCGGCAGTCACCGGCTTACGCCCGGTGGCGGAGCTGATGTTTATGGATTTCTTCGGCGTCAGCCACGATGCGCTCTACAACCAGGCGGCAAAATTCCGCTATATGTTCGGCGGCAAGGCGAAAGCGCCGCTGGTGGTGCGCGGCATGATCGGGGCCGGTTTCTCTGCCGCCGCGCAGCATTCCCAGTCCCCTTACAACATTTTCGCCACCACGCCGGGGCTGAAAGTGGTGGTGCCCTCATCGCCTTATGACGCCAAAGGTCTGCTGATCCAGTCGATTCGCGACGACGATCCGGTTGTCTTCTGCGAACACAAGATGCTCTACGACATGAAAGGCGAGGTGCCGGACGAGAGCTATACCCTGCCGCTGGGCCAGGCCAACTACACCCGCGAAGGGGAGGATGTCACCATTATTGCCCTCTCGGCGATGGTGCATAAAGCCAACCAGGTGGCGGACAAACTGCTGAAGGAGGGCATCTCCGTGGAGGTGGTCGATCCGCGCACCGTCTCGCCGCTGGATGAGGAGGGCATTCTCGAATCCGTTGCCTCCACCGGTCGGGTGGTGATTGTCGATGAGTCCGCCGCGCGCTTCGGCTTCGCCCATGATGTGGCGGCGCTGATCGCTTCGCAGGCGTTCCACTTCCTGAAAGCGCCGGTGGCGTTAATTACTCCGCCGCATACCCCGGTTCCCTTCTCGCCCGCGCTGGAAAAACTCTGGATCCCTGATGTGGATCGCATTGAGGCCGCCGTTCGACAACTGATGGAGGCGTAACCATGAGCACAATCCGCACGCTGGAGATCCCCAAATGGGGGCTCTCGATGGAAGAGGGGACGCTGGCTCAGTGGCTGATTAAGGAGGGGAGCGCCTTCAGCCAGGGGCAGGATATTTGTGAAATTGAAACCAGCAAAATAACCAACGTGCTGGAAGCGCCGTGGGAGGGCGTACTGCGCCGGTTGCTGGCTCAGCCAGGCGACACGCTGCCGGTTGGCGCGGTGCTGGCGCTTGTGGCTGACGAGCAGGTGAGCGAAAGCGAACTTGACGCTTTTGCCGCCACCCTTAACAGCGGCGCATCCCAACCCGCGCCAGAGCGCGCACCATCGACACCCGCGCCAGCTGCCTCCGCTCCAGCACCTTCAACACCTGCACCAGAAAAAAACGCCGCGCAGGATGCGATCCCGGCGGCACTGCGCGGCGAGACTGATGCGGCGCAGGTTAACGCTACGCCACACGCCCTGCGTCTGGCGAAAAAGCAGGGCATCGACCTGAGTAAGGTGAGTGGTAGCGGGCGCGAAGGGCGTATCTCCGTCGCCGATCTCCAGGCGGCGATTACCGCAGGCGGTGGCAGCGCCGAGTTACAGCCGCGCGCAGCGGTGAAGGCCAAACCACGTCACACCACCCAGGATGATAGCCAGATTCCGGCAACGCCCATCGCGCGCCGTCTGGCAAGCCAGCTAGGAATTAACCTGCACGATTGCCGCCGCTCAGGTTCGGCCGGGCGCGTCAGCCGGGCCGATGTGGAAGCGTTAGCCGCGCTGCGCGGTAGCGGTGAGAAGAGTGTTGCCCGAACAGCGGAACCGGTTGAGGAGCGCGCGGCGTACGATAGCCAGCCGCTCTCCGCCATGCGCCGCACTATCGCCAGCCGTTTGCAGGAGTCCAAGCGCAACGCGCCCCATTTTCGCCTCGTCAGCGAGGTCGATCTGACGCGCATTCAGGCGCTGCGCCGGGAAGTGAACAGCGCACTGCCGTCGCTAAAAGTGACGCTCAACGATCTGCTGGTGAAAGCCTGCGCCCAGGCGTTGATGAGCGTGCCGGAGATGAACGTGCAGTATGACGAGGCATCGCAGACCATTCGTCGTTTTCACACCGCCGATATTGCCATCGCCGTGGCGCTGCCCGGCGGGCTTTATACGCCGATTCTGCGCGAAGCGAACCGTAAAACGGTAGGTGCCATCTCCCGGCAACTGCATGAGCTGGTGACACGCACCAAAGCGGGCACGCTGAAAGCGGAGGATTTTCAGGGCGGCACCTTCTGCATCTCAAATCTCGGCATGTTTGGCATCCGCCAGTTCGACGCCATTATCAACCCGCCGCAGTGCGCGATTCTGGCGGTGGGGGCTGCGGAGTCCCGCGCGGTGGTGCATGAAGGGCAGATTGTGCCACGCGAGCGGCTCACCCTGTCATTGTCGTGCGATCACCGCGTGATTGACGGCGCGGTCGGCGCGACCTTTATGCAGCACCTGCAACGCGCTATCGAAACTCCCTCTCTGATGCTGGTCGAGGAGGCGTGCGGTGAATAACAGCTTTGATGTGCTGATCATCGGCGGCGGGCCGGGCGGCTACGTCGCCGCCATCCGCGCCGGGCAGTTAGGCTTGCGCACTGCGCTGGTGGAGAAGACGCATCTTGGCGGTATCTGCCTCAACTGGGGCTGCATCCCGACCAAAGCGATGCTGCACGGCGCTGAGGTCGGGCATGCCATGCGCCATGCCGATCAACTGGGGTTTAACGTCGGCGAGATCGCGTTTGAGATCCGCCGTCTGGTGGAGTACAGCCGCTCGGTGTCGCAGCGGCTAACCGACGGCGTCGCTTTCCTGCTGAAAAAGCACAATGTCACGGTGATCAACGGCGAAGGCCGCCTGCTGGAGAAGGGGCGGGTGGCGGTGCGCGGTATCGACGGCGGCGAGCAGGAGTATCGCGCCGATCACATTATCCTCGCCACCGGTGCGCGTCCGCGCCCATTGCCGGGCATCGAGGCGGACAAAAGCCATATCTGGACCTACTTCGAAGCGCTCAACCCCGCCGCGCTGCCGCGCTCGCTGCTGGTGATCGGCTCCGGTGCCATCGGCGCGGAGTTTGCCAGTCTCTATAACGATCTCGGCTGTGAAGTGACGCTGGTAGAGCTGGCGGATCAGATCCTGCCGCTGGAGGATCGCGATGTCTCGGCGCTGGTGCAGCAGCAGTTTGCGAAGCGCGGAATGCAGATCTTCACCGGGGCGCAGATCCGCTCGGCGACGGTCAACGGCGAGCGCGTCAGTTGCCTGCTGAAAACCGCCGACGGCGAGCAGACGCTGGAGGTCGATCGCGTACTCTGCGCCGCCGGTATTCAGCCCAATATCGAAAACCTTGGCCTTGAAGCGCTCGGCGTTGAGATGGCGCGAGGCTTTATTCAGGTCGACGACCGTGGTCGCACCAACGTCTTTGGCCTCTACGCCATCGGCGATGTCGCGGGCGCACCGTGTCTCGCACACAAAGCGAGCTATCAGGGCGTGCGCTGCGTTGAGGCGCTCGCCGGGCTGTCCGTCGCGGCACCCGTCAGCCCTGATTTTATTCCCCGCTGCACCTACACCCGGCCGCAGGTGGCCAGCCTCGGTTTAACCGAAGCGCGCGCGCGTGCCGACGGGCGCGAGATCCGCGTCGGGGTTTTCCCCTACCAGGCCAACGGCAAAGCGCTGGCCCTTGGCGAACCACAGGGCTTTGTCAAAACCCTGTTCGATGCGCAGAGCGGCGAGTTATTGGGCGCGCATATGGTGGGCAGCGACGTTACGGAGCAGATTCAGGGATTTGGCATTGCCCATACGCTGGAGGCGACGGAGGAGAGCCTGCACCAGGCGATCTTTGCTCATCCGACCCTTTCTGAAGCGATGCATGAAGCGATCCTTGCCGCCGACGGGCGCGCGCTGCATCAATGAATACGTAGTGAAGTTTGCCGCGACACTCTGTTGCGGCGCAGGTGTAAATCAAACCATAAGAGAGAAAGTATGACGATTGATAATAAAGTGGCGCTGGTCACCGGCGCAGGCCAGGGAATTGGACGTGGGATTGCGCTTCGCCTTGCGAAAGAGGGGGCGTCGCTGATGCTGGTGGATATGAACGCCGCCAACCTCGAGGCGGTGGCGAAAGAGGTGCAGGCGCTGGGGCGTAAAGTGGCGACCTTTGTCGCCGATATTTCACAACGCGATCAGGTCTATGCGGCTGTCGATCACGCTGAAGAGGCGCTGGGCGGCTTTGACATTATCGTCAATAACGCCGGTATCGCGCAGGTGCAGCCGCTTGCCGATGTCACCCCGGAAGAGGTGGATCGCATTATGCGCATCAACGTGCAGGGGACATTGTGGGGCATTCAGGCGGCGGCGAAGAAGTTTATCGATCGTCAGCAGAAGGGAAAAATCATCAACGCCTGCTCGATTGCCGGGCATGATGGTTTCGCGCTGCTGGGCATCTACTCGGCGACCAAATTCGCCGTTCGCGCCTTAACCCAGACGGCGGCAAAAGAGTATGCCAGCCGCGGTATTACCGTTAACGCCTACTGCCCGGGGATTGTCGGCACCGGCATGTGGGAGGAGATTGACCGCCGCTTCTCCGATATCACCGGCGCGCCGCTGGGAGAGACCTATAAGAAGTATGTTGAGGGCATTGCGCTGGGCCGCGCGGAGACACCGGACGATGTGGCCGGGCTGGTGGCCTACCTCGCCGGGCCGGATTCCGACTATGTAACCGGACAGGCGATCCTGATTGATGGCGGGCTGGTCTACCGTTAAGGCCAGGCAAGTGACGCTTTCGTCTGACGAAGGCGTCATTTTCACTGCCCGCTACTGGAAGGTGCAGGGGATAACAATATGCTCTTGCGTACGCGTTCCGTGCAGCATCTCCAGCAGCAGCTGCGAGGCTTTCAGCCCCGCCTGCTGGTAGCCCATTTTAACGCTCAACACATCGGGCTGCAGGAAGGTCATCAGCGGCGTGCTGCCAATACTGCCGACTTTAATCTTCCACCCCTGCTGCTGAATATATTTAATCGCGCCCATGGCGATGGTGTCAGAGGCGCAAATCAGCGCGCCGCTCTCGGCAGTAAGCAACCCTTTCGCCAGGTCGTAACCGCTCTGATAGCTCAAATCGCCGAGCGCCGCGTGCGGCGTCATGCCAAACGCTTCACACCGCTCAAGGTAGGTTTGGTAACGGATATTCCCGGTAGTGGGATCGTTAGTGGTGACACCGATATAGGCCACGCTGCGATGGCCCTCGTCGCGCATCTTCTCCATCAGCACATTGACCGCGCCGACGTTATCGTAGACCACCGACGCCACCTCCGGCAGGGCGCTGGAGATGAGCACCAGCTTATCTTTCCAGCCCTTTACCAGGTGCTTATCGACGCCGGAAAAACCGAACAGGATCACCCCTTCGACATTGCGCTGCGCCAGGACATTAAGGTGCGCGGCAAGCAGGGTGGGATCGAGCAGGCTCTCCATTAAAATCGCATCATATTCATGCTGATAGATCTGCGGAAGAATGGCGCGAATGGCCTGATTCTCTGAGGCGGAATCAAGACGCGTGACAATCACGCCGATGATCTTTTCCCGCTGCGAGCGCAGCGCCTGAGCGGCTTTCGACGGCGTGTAACCCTGCTCTTTGATAATCGCTTCAACGCGTTCACGGGTCGCTTTCTTCACTTTATCGCTGTTGTTGATCACCAGCGAGACCGTGGACTTTCCGACGCCGCACAGTTTGGCGATGTCGTTTAACGTTAGCTTTTTATCACTCATACCCGCACGGGCCTCCTGAAGATCGGACCCGGCGATACTAGCATTAATGAATCCCCTAAGGCACCTCTCTGTGCCGCTGCGTTTTACCGTTTATTTTGTGATCGTCTGCTAAAATTGGAACGTTCCAACTAGGCGGATGGGTAGGTTGCCGCTATGGTCTCTATCGCTCGGTTCAGAGTAAGAGTTTTTACGAAAAGTTGTAATAACAACAGCTCACTCATCAAACCTGCTGGAAGAGAAAAGATGGCGATAAAAAGTAACCCCCAGGATATTGATAAACTTATTGAATTGGTCGGCGGCAAAGAGAACGTTGCAACCGTCAGTCACTGTATTACCCGTTTACGTTTTGTGCTTAACGATCCGAAAAAAGCCAAACCCGCCGAGATTGAAAAACTGCCGATGGTGAAGGGCTGCTTTACCAACGCCGGGCAGTTTCAGGTGGTGATTGGCACCGATGTCGGCGACTGGTATCAACTGCTGTTGCAGCATACGCAGGTGAGCGGCACCGACAAAGAGAGTGCCAAGCGCGTGGCGCGGCAGAATATGAAGTGGCATGAGAGCCTCATCTCCCACTTTGCGGAGATCTTCTTTCCGCTGCTGCCAGCGCTGATCAGCGGCGGTCTGATCCTCGGTTTCCGCAATCTGATTGGCGATCTGCCGCTGTTTAACGACGCGCCGCTTACCGAAGCGTCGCCGGTGTGGAAAAGCATCTACGACTTCTTATGGCTGATTGGCGAAGCGATCTTCTTCTACATTCCGGTCGGTATCTGCTGGTCGGTAGTGAAGAAGATGGGCGGCACGCCGATCCTCGGCATTGTGCTGGGGATTACGCTGGTCTCTCCGCAGCTGATGAACGCCTATCTGCTCGGGCAGCAGACGCCGGAGGTGTGGAACTTTGGCTGGTTCTCCATCGATAAAGTGGGCTACCAGTCGCAGGTTATTCCGTCGATTCTGGCCGGTTTGACGCTGGCGTGGATTGAGCTGAAGCTTAAACGCATCGTGCCGGATTACCTGACGCTGGTAGTCGTACCGGTGCTCTCGCTGCTGATTGCGGTGTTCCTTGCGCACACCATCATCGGGCCGTTCGGCCGTGTGGTGGGTAACGGCATCGCCTGGGGCGTTAGCCATCTGATGACCGGGCCGTTCGCGCCAATTGGCTCGGCGCTGTTTGGCTTCCTCTATGCGCCGCTGGTGATCACCGGGGTGCATCAGACCACGCTGGCAGTTGACCTGCAACTGATTCAGAACCTCGGCGGCACGCCGGTCTGGCCAATTATCGCCCTCTCTAACATTGCACAGGGTTCCGCAGTCGTCGGCATTATTCTCGTGAGCAAGAAGGTTAACGAACGGGAGATCTCAGTGCCCGCCGCCATCTCGGCCTATCTAGGCGTGACGGAACCGGCAATGTACGGCATCAACATGAAGTATCGCTTCCCGATGCTCTGCGGCATGGTCGGCGGTGCCTGCGCCGGGCTGATTTGTGGGCTGAGCGGCGTGATGGCGAATGGCATTGGCGTCGGCGGCTTACCGGCGATCCTCTCGGTGAAAACCCAATACTGGTCGATTTATGGTTTGGCGATGCTGGTAGCGATTGTGATCCCGCTCGTGCTGACCACGGTTATCTATAAACGTAAGCAGGCAGCGGGCAAGCTGCTGGTGGTGTGAAAAAGGGATCGATGCAATGAGCAAACGTAATGTTCCGTGGTGGCAAAACGGCGTGATTTACCAGATCTACCCGCGCAGTTTTCAGGACAGTACCGGTAATGGCCTCGGCGATCTTCAGGGCATTGTGCGTCGCCTTGACTACCTGCAGTGGCTCGGTGTGAGCGCCATCTGGCTAACGCCGGTTTACCTCTCGCCGCAGGTGGATAACGGCTATGACGTGGCGGATTACTACGCCATCGATCCGCTGTTTGGCACCATGGCTGATTTTGAGGCGCTGGTTGACGCCGCCCATCAGCGCGGCATTAAGATGGTGATGGATATGGTGTTTAACCATACCTCCACGGAGCATGCGTGGTTCAAAGCCGCTGCCAGCGACCGTAACAGCCCTTGGCGCAACTTCTATATCTGGCGCGACGGCAAAGAGGGTCGGCTGCCTAATAACTGGCACTCCAAGTTTGGCGGCAGCGCCTGGTGCTGGCATGAGGAGACGCAGCAGTATTATCTGCACTCCTTCTCTGCCCAGCAGGCGGATCTCAACTGGGAGAACCCGGAAGTGCGCAACGCCCTGAAGGCGGTCTGCCACTTCTGGGCCGATAAGGGCGTTGACGGGCTGCGGCTTGATGTCATCAACCTGGTCTCCAAGCACCCCGATTTGCCGGATGATGATGAGGGGGACGGTCGTCGTTTCTACACCGACGGCCCGGCGATTCACGACTTTCTTGAAGAGATGAGCCGTGACGTCTTTCAGCCGCGCGGGTTAATGACGGTGGGCGAAATGTCCTCCACCCGGCTTGAGCACTGCCAGCGCTATGCGCGGCTGGATGGCAAAGAGCTGTCGATGACCTTTAACTTTCATCACCTGAAAATCGACTATCCGCAGGGTGAAAAGTGGCGGCTTGCACCACCGGATCGGGTGGCCCTGAAACGCATCTTCGCCGAATGGCAGCGCGGGATGCACAAACTGGCGTGGAACGCGCTCTTCTGGTGTAACCACGATCAGCCGCGCATCGTTTCCCGGCTGGGTGATGATGGGGCGTTGCGCACCGTTTCGGCGAAAATGCTGGCGATGGTGCTCCACGGCATGCAGGGCACGCCCTATATTTTCCAGGGCGAAGAGATTGGCATGACCAATCCGCACTTCAGCCGCATCGATCAATACCGCGATGTCGAAAGCCTGAATATGTTCAAAATCCTGCGCCTGCATCAGGATGAAAAGGATGTGCTGGCGGTGCTGGCGCATAAATCCCGCGATAACGGCAGAACGCCGGTGCAGTGGGATGACAGCGCGAACGCTGGCTTTACCGATGGCGAAAGCTGGATTGAGGTCGCGGATAACTACCGGCAGATCAACGTAGTCAGTGAGATGGCTGATAGCGATTCGGTGCTGCACACCTATCGGGAACTTATCTCCCTGCGCAAAACCCTGCCGGTGCTCACCTTTGGCGACTATCAGGATCTCGATCCCGATTCGCCCGCGAGCTGGTGCTATCAGCGGCAGGATGAGGAGCAAACCCTGCGGGTGGTTGCCAATCTCAGCGGCGATCCGCTGGCGCTGAATGAAGCATGTTTACCCCGTGAGGCGGGCTGGCGTCTGCTCTATAGCAACTACGCTGATGGCACGCAGCTGCCCGCCACCGGCACGCTCAGACCCTATGAGTGCGGCTGGTGGCTGCGGGAGTAAGTTAGCGCGTTATTTCCCGGCGGGGGTGTAGCGCAGATACCCGGCGACGCCGCTGTTCTCGCCGCCATCCGAGGGGTGATTTACCCCTTCGGAGACCGGGATTTCGGCGAAGTCGAACGGAGATACGCCTTCAATGCAGGCCGCGTTAACGCCATATTGATCGGGGTTGGAGCGGCGCTGGTGGAAGGTGTAGATGCCACACACCGAGCAGAAGAAGTGAACCGCGACGCCGGTGTTAAAGCGGTACTCGGTAAGCTTCTCTCTGCCCTGAATAATATCAATGCCTGACAGCGGCGCGGTAACTGCCACCGCGCCGCGCATCCGGCAGTAGGAGCAGTTGCAGCGCCGCGCATTATTAAAGCCGTCGAGTAGCGTCACGTTAAACACCACCGCGCCGCAGTGGCACTGCCCCCGTTTTTTCTCACTCATCTCATCTCTCCAGCCGGTAACGGTACTCTCAACCATAGCCTTTTTTGGTGATACCGGAAGCGTCGCGCAAGCGTGTAGAATCCCTGCACCTACCGCCCTGAGACTCAGCACTATGCGTAATCCCTTCATTTTATTAACACTCCTTGTTTCGACGTCCGGTATGGCCGCCTCGCTGCACTCCGGCATTTACGAATCGTTGAAGCTTGCGGTCTCGCCGCAGGGAAAAATAACCGGTTACTACAGCGAAACGCTCGGTGTGGGCGTGACGCGCACCTGCGCTTTTTCGCTGGCGGGAGAGGTGTCGGCAAAGGGCGATGCGAAAATCGCGTCCTGGTCATCTGAGGTCATGCCGGGGCATCTGGCGGCGACAGCCGACGGCGTGACGCTCACCGTGCCCGGCGGGCAGTCCCATGACGGCTGCGTCAATGCTATGTTGCCGATGATTAATGATGGCCTGCCGCTGAGTAAAACCCGCGACACTGCCTGGCAGTCGCTGGCGCAGGTGCGCACCGAACGGCTCTACTTCTACCGCCAGCCTGATGAGAAGACGCGGCGAAAGGCCTTTGTTGTGCAGGATGATGTGGTCGGCGTGCAGCAAACCCAGGGAGAGTGGACGCAGGTTGAGTATGTCAATGACGAAGGCAAAAGCACCACCGGCTGGGTGAAAAGCGAGGCCCTCGCCCCGCTGATGCCGCCCGCCTCCTGATGCTTACACCACGTTGCGCTTAAACGACGGCATCGCTGGATTGAGCGCATGCCAAAGCGGTTTTATACGCAGTAGCGCATCCTCAAGCACCGTAGACTCCAGTGCGAAGGGGATGCGCAAATTGCGCTCAAACGCGCCATCGAGGCCGAAACGCGTCCCGGCACCAAGATGGATACCCTCGGTTTCAGCGCGGGCGGCAAAGGCTGTCGCCAGCCGGTCAGGCAGCTCGACCCAGTAAGAGAGCCCCCCCTTCGGCGGCTGAAAATGCCACGTGGGGAAGAGATCCGCCATGAGTTCGCCGCAGCGGTCGCGGCGTGCTTGCAGCATCGCCCTGCGCGCCGGCAAAAAATCGCTTTCGTTCGCCATCAGCCACTGCGTCGCCAGCTGTTCCAGCAGCGGCGAGCCCAGCTCCAGCGAGTCGCGCGTCTGCGCCAGGTGGGCGATGGTGCGTGCTGAGGCGCGAACCCACCCCAGCCGTAATCCGCCCCAGAAGGTTTTCCCCGCCGAGCCGAGCGTGATCACCGAGTCATGTTTATCAAATGCGGCGAGCGGCGGCGGCGGGGCGTTTTCATACCAGAGATCGACCATCGTCTCATCCACCACCAGCGTGGTACGCGTGCGGGCGGCAATGGTGGCGATCGCTTCCCGCGTCGCGCTATCCATACAGCGCCCGGTCGGATTGTGATAATCGGGCATCAGGTAGGCAAGGCGCGGCGCGGTTTGCGCCAGCGTGGCGGCAAAACCGTCGGCATCCCAACCGCGCTGCGGCAGCGAGACGCCAACCGGCCTGCACGACGCTCCCTGAATCGCGGCGATCGCCAGCGGGTAGGTGGGGTGATCGACCACCACGCGATCGCCAGGCCCGGTGAGCATACGCAACACCAGCGCCAGCCCGCTCAATGCGCCATTCACCACCATCACTTCATCGACATGGGTCGGTAAACCGCGCGCGGTATAGCGTGCGGCAATCTCTTCGCGCAGCGCCAGCACGCCCAGTTGCCCATACCCGGTGCGTGAAAGATAGGGGGTTATCGCCGTTAAGGCATGGCTATAAGCCTGGTGGATCTCCGGCCCGGCGCTGAGCGCAGCGGTGGAGAGATCGAGCGCCGCGCCAGCGGTGCTGCGCGTCGGTATCGCGCGGTTATCGGGCAGGATCACCCGCGAGCCGCTGCCGTGGCGGCTCTCCAGGTAGCCCTCCTCGCGCAGGTGCGCCAGCGCGCTGGCAATCGTTGTGCGACTCACCGCGAGGGTGCTCGCCAGCTCCCGCTCACCAGGCAGGCGGCTCTCCAGTGCCAGCCTGCCGTCGAGGATCAGCAGGCGCAGTGCATCGGCAAGTTGACGCCAGAGCGGGGTGCGGGATGAGGCTTGCTGCCAGTGGCCTAACAGGCGCAGCAACGACTGGCTACCAAAGCGACGGGATGACATAAGCAGTCCACTATCTGAAAACTGGACATTAATCATAAGTCCATTTCCGGGGAAGATGAAAGCCTGTCCAAGCGGAGAAGAATTATGCTGCGTCGATTACTGCAACTCTATTTCGGATTATCCCTTTACGGTCTCTCTACCGCCATGTTTGTGCGCGCCGATCTCGGTGCCGATCCGTGGAATGTCTTTCACCTTGGCGTGGCAAAACTGCTGTCGCTGGATATCGGCACGGTAATGATCGCCACCGGCGCGCTGGTGCTGCTGTTGTGGATCCCACTGCGCCAGCGACCGGGGCTCGGCACGATCAGCAATGTGGTGGTGATAGGCCTTGCAGCCGATGCCGCGCTGGCGATGATCCCGACGCTGGATCAGCTGCTGCCGCGCAGCGCGCTGTTGGCCAGTGCCATTGTGGTCAATGCCATCGCCACCGCGATGTATATCGGGGCCGGGTTTGGCTCCGGCCCACGCGACGGGCTGATGACCGGCGTGCATGCGCGTACCGGCTGGTCGGTGCGCAGCATCCGTACCGTGATTGAACTCTCGGTGCTGCTGATTGGCTGGCTGCTGGGCGGCACGCTCGGCGTCGGCACGGTACTCTATGCGCTTACCATCGGGCCGCTGATCCAGCTCTGCCTGCCGTGGTTTCGCTTCGCACCGCGCCCTGTTCCCGTCGCAGAAGTAAAACCGGCCGCCTAGCCATTTCTGTCAGGTTTACAGGCAGGTGAAGTTACGGGATGCTGGGCAATCACAGGCCGACCCTTTCGGCCTAAAGGGAGGAGCCTATGACCACACCCATTCTGGAGACCGAAAGATTACGCCTGCTACCGCTGGTATCTGCCGATGCTGAACAGATCCAGCGCATTTTTCCGCGCTGGGAGGTCGTCCGTTACCTGATTGCCAGCGTACCGTGGCCCTACCCGGAAGGGGCAGCGCAACACTATGTCGACAACGTCGCGCTGGCGGCGAGCCGCGCCGGTGAGGGCTGGTTCTGGACGCTGCGGCGCAAAGAGGATGAGGGGGAGTTAATGGGCGTTATCTGCCTGATGGACACGCCGGATAACAACCGCGGTTTCTGGCTGGCACCGGAGTGGCAAGGGAGGGGCTATATGCGCGAAGCGTGCCACGCGGTGACTGATTACTGGTTCAATGGCCTGAACCGTGAGGTGTTGCGCGCGCCGAAAGCGGTGGCCAACGATCGGTCGAGAAAGATCTCGCACAGCAGCGGTATGCGGCTGGTTCGCCGTCAACCGGGCCACTATGTGGCGGGCGAGTTAGAGACCGAGTTGTGGGAGATCACCCGCGACGACTGGAACCGCCTGTACGGCTGATACCTGCTTTGACAGCCCACCCGGGCTGTCAATTATTTATCTCCTCTAAGTAATTTCTCATCCATATATTAAAATTGTCATAATAATGAAATATTAATTTAATATTTATGTCATCTTTCTCGTGCAGATTATTTATGGGGTATTTTGGCTTGTTATATTCCTGAAATATATTTGTGGATCGGTTACCTAAGTTCGTGTATTAATTAGCGTGTTTATTCACACCAGAAGGGATAATCATGACCAGCGCTGTATTAAACGTAAGAATTGATGAAGCGTTAAAAGAGAAACTTCGCCATTATGCCGAAGTCAATAATGAGAATTTAGGCTCGGCGGCGCAAAAGCTTCTCCTGCTGGCGTTTGAGGCAGTAGAAGAGGAGAGCGTATCAGAGGAAGAAGTCGACAGCCAGCACACGGAAGAAGAGAGCGCAACGCCACTTACAACCAAAGAAATCAAAGCACTACGCAAACTTCTGAAGAAAAGAAAATGAACCAACAACTGCTTTCCATCGCCCACAGTTACCGTGAAGCTTGCGAGCTGCTGCGCTCGGGGTTTGTCAAACAAGTTCGTCTGGACTGGAATATTGGCACAGATGAGTTCTTTCGTATTGCATCGGACTGGTGTGACGCTGGCGCTAAAATTAAAAAAGAAGGGAACAGCTTTATTATTTCACTAAAAGGATTTCCCATTCCCCGTCAGCAGTAACGCACTTGTCATGAAACCATCACTTTAATTGCAAATAAAAGTGTGATGATGGTTCAAATAATAAGAGCAACCATCTCAATAAAGCATCAAGGAGGATGTTTGCGGCGAGCCGTTTCTGGCTCGTCGTTATTTCTTTTTGCTTCCTGCATCCGCGCGCAGGCAACGCGCGATGAAGTAGGTATACTGCATACAATTCGCAGTGGCCCGGAAGCTTATGAAAACCATCACTCTCTATGACGTCGCTCGCCATGCCGGCGTCTCTTACCAGACCGTCTCCCGCGTGATCAACGATGCGGCCCATGTCTCCACGCGTACCCGGGAAAAGGTGCAGGCGGCGATGGCGGCGCTGCACTACGTGCCCAACCGCGGCGCGCAGCAACTGGCGGGAAAACGCAGCAAAACTCTTGGCTTAATGACTACCGATCTGGCGCTGCATGCGCCGTCGCAAATCGCTTCGGCGGTCAAGAGCCGCGCCGGGCAGGCGGGGGCCAGCGTGATGATCTCAATGGTTGAACAGCACGATGGGCAAAGCTGTGCGGCGGCATTGCAGGAGCTACTGGCGCAACGGGTTGAAGGGGTGCTGATTAACGTCCCGCTCGACGATGCGCTGGCACAGCAGCTGGCGGCGCAGGCTGCACCGGTGCCGGTGCTGTTCCTTGATGTTAGCGACACGGCGTTGGTCAACAGCCTGGTATTTGACGCCCTTCAGGGCGCGCGCCTTGGGGTTGAGCACCTGCGCGCATTGGGGCACCAGCGCATTGCGCTGCTCGGCGGGCCAGAGAGCTCGGTCTCGGCGCGCGCCCGGTTTAGCGGCTGGCTGGCGGCGCTGGAGGAAGTAAAGCTGTCTCCCTTCGCCTGCGCGCACGGAGAGTGGAGCGCCGCCTCCGGATTTGAAAAGGCGCAGCGCTTACTCGCCGGGCCGCAGCTGCCGCAGGCGGTGCTGGTGGCAAACGATCAGATGGCGCTTGGCGTACTGCGCGCCTGCGCAGCGAAAGGTATTGCCGTCCCGGAGCAGATCTCGGTGGTCGGGTATGACGATACCGACGACAGCGCCTGGTTTTCGCCGCCGCTCACCACCGTGCGCCAGGCCTTCAAAGAGGCGGGCGCGCGTAGCGTGGAGTGGCTGCTGGATAGCCAGGCGCAGGGCGACGATTTTTACCAGATGCGCCTGCCGGTCCATCTGGTCGAGCGCCACTCCAGTGCGCCGCTTTCGCAACAAAAAGAGAGCGGTGAAGCGCTGGCCCGACGTCTGCAACAGCTGGCGGAGCAGGTGGCTTTACTCGATCGCCGCTAAGCTTTTGTGATCCTCTTCGCTTTCAGCCGATATGCGCCTTTACCTGTGGCCCGGTTTGCGCCATTGTGCTGAAAATTGTGAGCGCTTCGCAAAAGAGGTTGTTATGCCATCTACCCTTGCTTCATTACTCTCCCGCCGCGACTGGGAAAACCCGGTTGTTACCCAGTGGCATCGCCTGGCGGCGCATGCCCCAATGCGCAGCTGGCGCGATGAAACCGTCGCGCGCGATGAAGGGGACTCAACAGCGCATCGCTCGTTAAACGGATTATGGCAGTTTAGTTTTTTCGCCTCGCCGGAAGCGGTGCCGGAGAGCTGGGTCGAGCAGGATTGCGCCGATGCCGTGGCGATGCCGGTTCCCTCCAACTGGCAGATGCAGGGCTTCGATACGCCCGTTTATACCAACGTGACCTATCCGATCCCCGTTAACCCGCCGTTTGTTCCGCAGCAGAACCCAACCGGTTGTTACTCGCTCACATTTAACGTGGACGCAGAGGCAATCGCCGAGGGGCAGACGCGAATTGTGTTCGACGGCGTGAACTCCGCTTTCCATCTCTGGTGCAACGGGCAGTGGATCGGTTACTCGCAGGATAGCCGCCTGCCAGCGGAGTTCGATCTTAGCGCCGTACTGCGCGCAGGCGAGAACCGCCTGGCGGTGATGGTGCTGCGCTGGTGCGACGGCAGCTATCTCGAAGATCAGGATATGTGGCGCATGAGTGGCATCTTCCGCGACGTCTCGCTGCAACATAAACCGGCGCTGCATATTGCTGATTATCACTACACCACCGCGCTCAACGCTGAGTTTACCCGCGCAACCTTGCAGGTGGCGGTGGAACTGGCCGGGGAGTTTGCCGGATCGCGCGTGACGGCAGTGCTGTGGCGCAATGGCGAAAAGATCGCCTCTGGCGAACAGACGCCCGGCAGCGCGGTGGTCGATGAGCGCGGCAACTGGGCGGAGCGACTGAGCCTGACGCTGCCGGTTGAGTCGCCGCTGCTCTGGAGCGCGGAGACGCCGAGCCTCTATCGCCTGACATTGACGCTTTTCGATGCGCAGGGTAACTGTGTAGAAGTTGAAGCCTGCGACGTCGGTTTCCGCCACGTCGAGATCCACCAGGGTTTATTGAAGCTTAACGGCCAGCCGCTGCTGATCCGCGGCGTTAACCGCCACGAGCATCACCCGGAGCACGGCCAGGCGGTCGATGAAGCGACCATGCGGCGCGATATTGAGCTGATGAAGCAACATAACTTCAACGCCGTGCGCTGCTCCCATTACCCTAATCACCCGCTCTGGTACCGCCTCTGCGATCGCTACGGTCTCTATGTGGTGGATGAGGCCAATATTGAAACGCACGGTATGGTGCCGATGAGCCGCCTGGCGGACGATCCGCGCTGGCTCCCGGCGATGAGCGAGCGCGTGACGCGCATGGTGCAGCGCGACCGCAACCATCCGTCGATCATTCTCTGGTCGCTGGGCAATGAGTCTGGACATGGCGCGAATCACGATGCGCTTTACCGCTGGCTGAAGAGCACCGATCCAACGCGCCCGGTACAGTACGAGGGGGGCGGGGCGAACAGCGCAGCGACGGATATCATCTGCCCGATGTATGCCCGCGTCGACCAGGATCAACCTTTTCCTGAAGTGCCGAAGTGGTCGATCAAAAAGTGGATTGGCCTGCCGGAGGAGACCCGGCCGCTGATCCTCTGTGAATATGCCCATGCGATGGGCAACAGCTTTGGCGGTTTCGCCAAATACTGGCAGGCGTTTCGCGCCGCGCCGCGTTTGCAGGGCGGTTTTGTCTGGGACTGGGTTGACCAGGCGCTGACAAAAATTGGCGAAGATGGGCAGCCTTTCTGGGCCTACGGCGGTGATTTTGGCGATACGCCAAATGACCGACAGTTCTGCATGAACGGGCTGGTTTTCCCGGATCGCACCCCGCACCCGGTGCTGTTCGAAGCGCAGCGCGCGCAGCAGTTTTTCCAGTTCTCTCTGCTCAGCGCTTCACCGCTGACCATGGAAGTGACCAGCGAATACCTGTTCCGCACCAGCGATAACGAAGTGCTGCGCTGGCGCGTTGAGCGGGACGGCGAGGTGCTGGCGCAGGGCGAAACCGCGCTGGTTATTGCGCCGCAGGGCACAGTGCAGATGACGCTGGACCTGCCGGAGCTGACCGCTGCGCCGGGCGAAGTGTGGCTCAACGTCGAGGTTTACCAGCGCGAAGCGACGGCCTGGTCTGCGGCCTGGCATCGCTGCGCCTGGGATCAGTGGCGCTTACCTGCACCACTCTATTTTGCGATATCTGATGAACAGGGCGAGCGCCCGATGCTCGAGGTTAATGATGAAACTTACACCGTTACGCAGGGCAACCAGCGCTGGGCCTTCTGCCGCCAAAGCGGCAATCTGGTGCAGTGGTGGCGCGACGGGCAGAAGACGCTGCTGACACCGGTGACTGACTGTTTTACCCGCGCACCGCTCGATAACGATATCGGCGTCAGTGAAGTGACGCGCATCGATCCCAATGCCTGGGTGGAGCGCTGGAAAGCGGCGGGGATGTACGATCTGCGCGCCGAGCTGCTGAGCTTTGAGGTGCAGGAGAGTGCACAAGAGGTGACGCTGCGCACGATTCACCGCTGGAGCGGTGCCGGGAAAAGCGCCTTTATCAGCGATAAGAACTGGCGTATCGACGCCACGGGCGGCCTGCAGGCGGATATTGCGGTGCAGGTGGCAAATGATATTCCGCCGCCGGCGCGCATCGGGCTGGTGTGCCAGCTTGCCGAGAGTCCGGCAGAGGTGAGCTGGCTCGGTCTTGGCCCCCATGAAAACTACCCGGACCGCAAATTCGCGGCCTGCCAGGGGCGCTGGACGCAGCCGCTGGCGGCGCTACATACGCCCTATATCTTCCCCGGCGAAAATGGCCTGCGCTGCGACACCCGGCTGTTGCAGTGCGGCGCGCATCAGCTGGAGGGGCAGTTCCATTTCTCCCTCGGCTGCTACAGCGACACTCAACTGCGGGAGACGACGCACCACCATCTGCTGCGCGAAGAGGCGGGGTGCTGGCTGCACCTCGACGCCTTCCATATGGGCGTCGGCGGGGATGACTCCTGGAGCCCGAGCGTCTCGCCGGAGTTTATTTTGCAGCAGGAGCGGGTGCGTTATCGCCTGCGCTGGCAGCAGGCATAGACGCCCGTTCCGCGCCGGGCATGTTGTTCCCGCACGACATCGGGTATCTTTACCGGTCTGAGGCTATAACATGCGCCGGTGGCGGTTCACGTTGGGAAGGGGTGGATGAAGAAAAAAGAGTTCGTCACGCAGGATCTGCTCAGCAAAATTTACCAGAACAGCGCGCCAGGCCCGCGCAAACTCCCCCCGGAGCGGCAGCTGGCGCAGGAGTATGGCGTATCGCGCTTCACCATCCGCCAGGCGCTGGAGAAGCTTGCCAGCATCGGCGTGGTGCGCATCGTGCAGGGCTCCGGCATCTGGATTAATGAGCAGGCGCGCAACAACCCACTGGTCTACAACTCCATCACCGAGAAGCGTTTCGATCAGATCCGCTTTCGCATGATAAGCCTGCATAAGAAGCGGCCGAACCGCGATGAGCAGCAGATCTTTGGCCTGAACGATGAGAGCTTTATCTGGCAGTTTTGTCGCCTGCGCTTTGTTGATGAACAGGCGGTGCAGATTGAGATTTCACGTATGCCGGTCGAGGGGTTTGCCGATCTCAATCAGCAGGTGATTGAGCGCTCATTGCAACAGTATGTATTAAGCAAGGGGTATCAAATTTCCCACCTGCTCACCACCTACCGGGCGGTGAACGTCAGCCGCGAGCAGGCCGCGCTGCTGGGCTGCAAAAAGGGCAGCCCGGCGATGCATATCAGCAACCGCGGCATTCTCGAAGGCGGCCAGGTCTACGAGATCAGCGACATTATCGATATCAACTACAGCTGTACCTATGTCATCCCGCATAACCGCGAAAACCTGACCTTCCGCCAGGGCGGCGGCTGAGTTACGGCGTGTGCATAGTGCCGTCGGTGAGACGGCTCTGCGTCCACTCGTGCGGGCGGTAGGTGACGGGCCAGGCGCGTGCCTCCTCTTCGTCAAACCCAACGCCGATGCCCGGTTTCTCCGGCGCATAGACAAAACCCGCTTTCACTTGCGGTGCGCCGGGGAAGACCGCATCGGTTGTGGCGGAGCGCGGAATGTACTCCTGAATCGCGGCGTTATGCAGATGGATATTGAGATGGGTGTTGACCGCCACGGCGATGGGCGTCATATCCCCCGGGCCGTGCCAGGCCAGGCGCACGCCGAAGGCCTGACAGAGCACCGCCAGCTTCAGCGCCGGGGTGATGCCGCCGAGCTGTGAAATATGGCAGCGGATAAAGTCGATGCGGCGGTTCACAATCAGATCGTGCCACTCCGCCGGGTTGTTAAACAGCTCGCCCATCGCCAGCGGCGCGCTGCTGTGCTGGCGCACCTGATCGAGCCAGCCGCTCTGCGCGGGCGGCAGAATATCTTCAATAAAGTAGGGCTGCCAGGGTTCCAGCTGCTTCGCCAGCTGCACCGCCTGCTGCGGGAAGAGGCGCTCATGCACGTCATGCAGGATATGCAGGCTATCGCCATACTTCTCGCGCAGTGCTTTAAACATGGCAACGGTGTTGCGCATATACTCCTGCTGGTCGAAATAGGCGCCCGGCGTCGGGTTGTCCGGCGTTTGCAGCTGCGAAGGCGTGCCGCCATAAAAACCGAGCTGGCAGCGCACATGGCGATACCCCTGCGCCACAAGGTTATCGACCGAGGCGAAGAGTTCGTCGAGGGTTTCGCCGCTGGCGTGGCTGTAGGCGGCGATGGCATCGCGCGACTTTCCGCCCAACAGCTGATAGAGCGGCATTCCGGCCAGCTGGCCTTTGATATCCCATAGCGCCATATCGACGCCGGAGATGGCGTTGTTGAGGATCGGGCCGTTACGCCAGTAGGCATTAACGTTCATCATCTGCCACAGATCTTCAATGTTATTGGCATCGCGTCCAGTCAGCAGCGGTTTCAGGTACTCATCCACCACCGTTTTAACCGCCAGCGGGCGCTGCTGAAAGGTCGCGCAGCCGTGGCCGATAACACCTTTATCGGTGGTTACCCGCACCACGACCAGGTTATGCCTGTCGGGGCGGGTAATAAAACAGTCGATACTCTGGATAAGCGTTGGCGTCACGGGAACTCCTTTACAGCGAAATATAAGCGGGGAATGGTCACTATCTTCACCTTAATTTTGCCGTGAGGTAAACGCTTTTTTCGAATAAATATTTTGGTCAGCTTTGACCTCTTAATAGAATTAAAAACCTGACCAATTTGCGCTTTGTTGCGTTATTGAGTGCTCTCTGGTGGCAAAGTGTGACGGATTTCATATTTTATTGGTTTGTTTTGCTCCCGGCATTTCTCTACCCTTGGTAGCAATCACTAAAACAACACCACATCCGGCAGGAGTTTTTATGGGCACGCAAGAAGCCATCACCAATATTATTCGCCTGGTGGGCGGGCGAGATAATATTCATAACGTCTGGCACTGTATGACGCGCCTGCGTTTCTCGCTGGTGGATGACAATAAAGTGGAGCAGGCGGAGATCAAAAAAGTGCCCGGCGTGCTGGGCGCGCAGCTGCAAAGCGACCAGTTCCAGATTGTGATTGGCCCGCAGGTCAATAGCTGGTACGAACAGCTTCTTGCCGCGCTGGGCGACGCGCCCGCAGCGCCGGCTGCGAAAGAGAAGGGGCGCAAAAGCCTGGTGTCGCTGTTTATGGATACGGTCTCCGGCGTCTTCGGGCCGATTGTGCCCGCCATTGCCGGTGCGGGGATGATCAAAGGGCTGCTGGCCGGGCTGATTGCCCTCAACGTCATCTCGGCGAAAAGCGATACGGTGATCGTTATCGATCTGATTGCCAGCGGCGTCTTCTACTTCCTGCCCTTTTTCCTCGCGGTCTCGGCGGCAAAAATATTCAAGACCAATGAATATCTGGCGGCAGCGGTCGCGGCCTGCCTGATGTACCCTTCGCTTATCGAGGCAGCGAAAGCGCTGGCGGCGCATCAGGAGGGGGCGGTCAGCGCCTTCTGGCTGCTTAACGCTATCCCGGTCTCGGTATTTAACTATTCGGCAAGCGTGATCCCGGTGATCTTCTCGGTGCTGGCGCTCAGCTATATCCATCGCTGGGTGGACAGCATTATGCCGGAGGTGCTGAAAACCGTCTTTACGCCAACATTGACGCTGTTTCTCGGTGCGCTGGCAGCACTGGTGGTGATTGGCCCCATCGGCATCTGGCTCGGCAAAGGGCTGGCGCTGTTTATTGAAGGGCTGTTCAGTATCTCGGCCAGTTTCGCCGGGCTGGTGGTGGGGGCGATTCGCCCGGTGGCCATTCTCACCGGCATGCACCACGCCATGACGCCGATTGCGCTGCAAAACTTCAGCGATCGCGGGTATGACATGCTGATGCCGATGATGTTTATGGCCAATATGGCGATTGCTGGCTCAACCTTCGCCATCTGGCGCTTGAGTAAAGATCGCCAGCAGAAGAGCGTCAGCTTGTCGGCGGCCATCTCTGCGCTGCTCGGCATTACCGAACCGGCGCTGTTTGGTGTCTTAACGCGCTACAAAAAAGCCTTTATTGCCGCCACCGTTGCCAGCTCGCTGGCCTCGGCGTTTATCGCCTTCTTCGGCGTGCGGCTCTACGGCTATATTTTGTCGAGCATCTTCAGCCTGCCGGCCTACATTGGCCCCTACTTTATCTTTGCGCTCTCCGGCGTAGCAATTGCGCTGGTGCTCTCCTTTGCGCTCACCACGCTGCTGCTGGCGAAAGAGGCGCAAAAATAGCTTAACGTCGGTGCGCCAGGCGGCGCACCGATATTTTCACGCCCTCGCTTCCGCTCATCATCCCCACCCATTGACTCCCTCTACCGTTTGCTCTGCCAAACTGTCTGACATTTTGCTTACGCGGGGCAACTAAACGGCACACGCGCTGCTTGAAATGGTGGCACATCTTCGATAGACTTTTGTTATGTTATAACAAAACGGATGAGTGAATTATGCGACCTGATATCCATCCCCATTACCGCACCGTGGTGTTTCACGACACCAGTGCTAACGAATACTTCAAAGTGGGCTCGACGATCCGAACAGATCGTGAAATTGAACTGGATGGGGTGACCTACCCCTATGTCACGATTGAGGTCTCCTCTGCATCGCACCCTTATTACACCGGCAAGCAGAAAGTGATCTCCAACGAGGGTAGCGCGGCGCGATTCCAACAGCGCTATGGCCGGTTCTTTAATGATAAGAAGGCGTAAACCATGCAGGTACTCAATTCATTACGCAGCGCAAAGCAACGCCACCCTGACTGCCAGATTGTCCGGCGCAAGGGGCGCATCTATGTGATTTGCAAATCGAACCCGCGCTTTAAAGCGGTGCAGGGTAAGAAGAAGAGACGCTAAGCGCGAAGCGATGCCAGCGAAGCGCGCTGCTTGCCGTCGGCGGTAAAGTTATCGGCGGCAAGCCAGCGTTGCAGCGCCAGGTCGACGGCAGGCCACTCGCCATCAATAATAGAGAACCAGTCCGTGTCGCGGTTATGCCCTTTACGCACCATCGCCTGGCGAAAGCGTCCCTCAAACTGAAAACCGAGCCGCAGCGCCGCCTGCCGCGACGGTTCATTCAGGCTGTGGCACTTCCACTCATAGCGGCGATAGCCGAGCGTACTAAAGGCGTAACGCATTAACAGCCAGTGCGCTTCCGTTGAGGCTGGCGTGCGGCTGAGCAGCGGCGAAAAATGCACGTGTCCCACCTCCATCACTCCATTCTCGGTATCAATACGCATTAGTGCCAGGCTGCCGACTGGTTTGCCCGTGCGCAGATCAATCACCGCAAACTGGATGGGATCGCGCAGCGCGCAGTTGCTCTCAACCCAGTGACGATATTCTGCTTCGTTTTTTTCCGGCTCGCGGGTAAGCCAGGTCCAGCTTCGGTTATCTTCAGCCTGCTGGTGCGCCTGAAACAGCGCGGAGGCATGATCGACGGTGAGCGGTTCGAGGCGACAGAAGCGGCCTTCGAAAGTGAGACGTTGCGGGAAAGGGCGGGGTTGCCAGTTGGGCACGGCCTCGCCGATAGGTTGTTGATATTGATTGAGCTGGTTCATCGGCTCTCCTTGAGAAGGCGGGTGGCGGTCGGTTTTTATCAGACCACAAATCGCAAAGGAGAGATATTCCTGAAAAAGAGGGAGGAGGAAAAAGCGTGCCGCGCTTTTACGCGCGGCAGCTGCATGCTTAACCGGCAGAGTGCTGAGCTACAGACGCGGTGGGTTGCGCAGACGCCGGGCGGGTGAGGGTATAAATGTCATAAAACGACAGATTACCTTTACGCGTAATCATCTTTTCCAGCTGGGCTTTCTCTTCAGCGCTCACTTTCGGCGACTTCTGGATGGCGTCGATCAGGCTCTGCGGCACAAAGCGCGTGTTGTACCACTCGCCGTTGTAGCAGACGCGGAAGTCGAGCACATCGATATCTTCGAAGCGATAGCGCGGGTAAACATCAAAGAAGAAGAAACCGTTTAGCACGATAAAAAGCACCACCAGCAGCCAGACGGAGCCGATAAGGGTTTCAGATAGCAGCATCACCGCCAGGGTCGCAAAAAAGGCGAGATACATGCCGATAAACAGACCCGGATGGTTGCGAATAAAACTGATGCTGAAGCGCGGTCGGTTGTCCCGTTTCTCGCGCTGGTTGATCTCTTCAATCGTTTCGGTGAGCAGCCGCTGTATTTCTGTCATCTTGGGCCTTTATTGATACTGATTTGCAGGTGGACACGCTATTTTAAGTTGCCGTCCAGTGTGAAAAAAGTAACAGTTTTGCCACAAAAAAAGATAACAGTTACTGTACGGTTACTTCAGCCAGATGTTTAATGATGCGTGCCGGGTTGCCGCCTACTACCACATTCGCAGGCACATCTTTCACCACCACCGCACCGGAGGCAATCACTGCATTATCGCCGATGGTAACGCCCGGATTAATCACTGCGCGTCCGCCAATCCATACATTGTGACCAATGTTAACAGGCTTACCATATTCCACGCCGCTGTTTCGCTCGACAGGATCAAGCGGGTGCGTCGCCGTATATATATGAACGCCCGGCGCCAGCATGCAGTTATCACCGATATGAATTGGGCAGACATCCAACATTACGCAGTCAAAATTGGCGTAAAAGTTTTTGCCGAGAAAAATATTGTAACCGTAATCGCAGCGAAAAGTCGGTTCGATATAAGCCCCTTCACTCTGCCCGAGCAGATCGGCAAGAATCCCTTTACGCTCTGTTTTTTCATCCGGGCTGGAGTGATTGTAACGGTGCAGCAACTGTCGCGCGCGCAGCCGGTCGGCACGCAGAGTCTCATCGCCCGCTCGGTAGGGAAGACCGGCGATCATTTTCTGTTTTTCATCATTCATTTTTTAGAGTGTACCTGGTACGGAGGTTGAACGATTGACTGTGGCAGAAATAACATCTCTTAACATTGAGAAGAATTAGCGAACAAATTTCCACACCGACGAGGGGATTTTGTCATAAAGCTTATTCATGGTCAGTTCTGCCAGGCGATGATCGGCGGCTGAATAAAACACCGTAAGCTCATCGTCGGTGAGTTCGTATTTATTTTTTTCAATAACGCGTTCAAGCGTATCAATTGATTGGCAGCGCCTTAAACGCATCAAATAATCAATTTTTGTTAATGGTTTTTCGGACATGTCTTCACCTTAGTGTTGAAAAATTAACAAGAGTGACTTACTGGATTAGCCTTGCTTACATTGACGAAACTGCGAAACAGCTTGCTACCTGTTTTACGCCATTTCTGTAAGTCGTGTGTATTAATACCGTAACTGCTGAACAACATAAACGTGTCATCAAGGTATTCGTCGATCAATTCAATCAGTTTATTATCTTCATCGTGCTTAATTTTATAATTCAGCGCGAACGTTGCGATATGCTCAATCAGCTCATTTAACTGCAGGTTAATGGCTGATGTTGGATCGTTAACCCACCCATGATGGCTCTCTTTGAGGTTGGTGAGACAGTCATGATGCAACGTTTCGCAGAGAAATTTAAGCTGCGCAATATCATGCCTTTTCGGCGAGTATTCGTCCATAACGCATCCCCTTCTGAGTGGTAATTTTTTTACTAACCAAAGGCTGTTTCAGGATGGGAACTTCTGCTCTGACCAGAGACAAATGCTGATTTATGTTCGTTGATATAACTATAAGCCACTATGAATAGGATTTCATTGAGCTATCACGAAAAATTACAAATAATATCTTTTCCTGCGGAAAAAGCGCCCGTGTACAGAGAAAAGTAACGATGCGAAACGGCTCAATAGGTAGAGAAAGTGATAGTAGTGCCTTACCTTTCATTAAGTTAGCATAGTATGGATTATTCCTGTTATAAGAATATTTTCCTGCCAGGATTTTTCTGACTTAAAGTAACATTAAGAGAAATTAAGATTAATACTGGAAAATATCGCGGCTTCGAAAATACACAGTGATTATATGCCTTATGGTTAATGCATAAATTAATCAGATAAACAATAACGTGTTTAATGATCCGATGAGTTGATAAACATAACAGTTAAAAAATGAAAAGGCCGCTGTGCGCGGCCTTTTCTTATATCAGCAGAGAGGATCAGTGCTGTTCAACCTTGTGGCTATGTTCAACATCTTCGCTGCGGCGGCTGAAGCGGCGGCGAACCACCACAAAGAATACCGGAACAAAGAAGATGGCCAGCACGGTCGCGGTGATCATACCACCCATTACGCCGGTACCTACTGCGTTCTGCGCGCCTGAACCTGCGCCAGAGCTGATAACCAGCGGCAGAACGCCAAGGATAAACGCCAGTGAGGTCATCAGAATAGGACGCAGACGCATACGCACCGCTTCGAGCGTCGCTTCAATCAGCCCTTTGCCCTCTTTATCCATCAGATCTTTGGCGAATTCGACGATAAGTATCGCGTTCTTCGCCGACAAACCAATGGTTGTCAGCAGGCCCACCTGGAAGTAAACGTCGTTGCCAAGGCCGCGGAAGGTCGCCGCGAGCAGAGCACCGATAACGCCAAGCGGAACCACCAGCATTACCGAGAACGGAATCGACCAGCTCTCGTAGAGCGCCGCCAGACAGAGGAAGACGACGATCAGTGAGATGGCGTAGAGCGCCGGTGCCTGGTTGCCGGAGAGGCGTTCCTGATAGGACATGCCGGTCCAGTCGAAACCGATGCCGGTTGGCAATTTACTTGCCAGCTGCTCCATCATATCCATAGCTTCACCGGTACTGCGGCCCGGTGCAGCCTGGCCCAACAGCTCCATTGATGGCAGACCGTTGTAACGCTCCAGACGCGGTGAACCATACTCCCAGTGCGTGGTTGAGAAGGCGGAGAAGGGCACCATCTGACCGTCCGTCGCGCGGACATACCAGTTGCCGATATCATTTGGCAGCATGCGGTATTTCGCCTGCGACATAACGTAAACTTTCTTCACGCGACCGCGGTCGATAAAGTCGTTCACGTAGCTACCACCCCAGGCTGCGCCCAGCGTGGTGTTGATGTCGCTAATCGACACGCCCAGCGCCTGCGCCTTCTCCTGATCGATATCAATCTTGAACTGCGGCGTGTCTTCCAGACCGTTCGGACGGACACCCACCAGCAGATCCGGATGCTGCGCAATTTCGCCGAACAGCTGGTTACGCGCCTGCGTTAACTTATCGTGACCGAGGTTGGCCTGGTCAATCAGCTGGAAGTCGAAGCCGGTAGCGGTACCCAGCTCAACAATCGCCGGCAGGTTAAAGGCGAAGACCATCGCATCTTTAATCTGCGAGAAGTGCGCGCTGGCACGACCGGCAATTGCCGGGACTTTGTTCTCGTCACCCGCACGCTCATCCCAGTTTTTCAGCGAAACGAACGCCAGACCGGTGTTCTGCCCGCGGCCGGAGAAGCCGAAGCCGTTAACGGTAAAGACCGAGTTAACGTTGGCTTTCTCATTCTCCAGGTAGTATTTCGTCACTTCGTCCAGCACCTTCTGCGTACGCTCTTGCGTCGCGCCGGCAGGCAGCTGGGCCATGGTCAGAAACACGCCCTGGTCTTCATCAGGCAGGAACGAACTCGGCAAACGGACAAACAGCACCGCCATGCCCGCAACGATAACGATATAGAGCAGCAGATAACGACCGGTGCTGCGCAGGATATTGCCCACGCTGTCGGTGTAGTGGTGCGTGCTCTTATCGAACATGCGGTTAAACCAGCCGAAAAAGCCTTTTTTATGCTCGCCGTGATCGCCTTTGGCGACCGGTTTCAGCATGGTGGCGCAGAGCGCCGGCGTCAGAATCAACGCGACAATCACCGACAGCACCATCGCGGAAACAATGGTAATGGAGAACTGACGATAGATTGCGCCGGTAGAGCCGCCGAAGAAGGCCATCGGAATAAATACTGCCGACAGCACCAGCGCAATACCCACCAGCGCGCCCTGAATCTGATCCATCGAACGCCGGGTTGCCTCTTTGGGCGGCAGACCCTCTTCCATCATCACACGTTCGACGTTCTCCACCACCACGATGGCATCATCCACCAACAGGCCTATCGCCAGCACCATACCAAACATGGTGAGGGTGTTTATCGAGTAGCCGAAGGCGTTAAGGATGGCAAAGGTACCCAGCAGCACCACCGGCACCGCAATGGTCGGGATCAGCGTCGCGCGGAAATTCTGCAGGAACAGATACATTACCAGGAAGACCAGTACGATCGCTTCAACCAGCGTTTTAACCACTTCGTTAATGGAGATCTTAACAAACGGCGTGGTGTCGTACGGGTAAACCACTTTCAGACCGTGCGGGAAGAAGGGTTCAAGGCCGGCGATTGTGGCGCGGACCGCTTCTGCGGTATCCAGCGCGTTCGCACCGGTCGCCAGTTTGATACCTAAGCCGGCAGCGGGTTGACCATTAAAGCGCGCGACAACGTCATAGCTTTCGCCGCCCAACTCAATCTTCGCCACGTCGCGCAGGCGAACCTGCGAACCATCGCTGTTAACTTTCAGCAGAATTTTGCCGAACTCGTCGGTCGAGGTGAGACGGGTCTGCGCGATGATCGAGGCGTTCAACTGCTGCCCTTTCACCGGCGGCGTACCGCCCAACTGCCCGGCCGCGACCTGGGCGTTCTGCGCTTTAATAGCCGCAATCACGTCTACTGGCGTGAGCTGGAAATTATTAAGCTTGTTCGGATCCATCCAGATACGCATCGCATACTGCGCGCCGAACAGCTGAACGTCACCCACGCCGGTGGTACGGCTGACCGGATCTTTAATGGTCGCGCCCACGTAATCGGCAATATCTTCCTGCGTCATTGAGCCATCGGTACTGATCATCCCGAGTACCATCAGGAAGCTACTGGACGATTTCTCAACGCTCACGCCCTGTTGCTGCACTTCCTGCGGCAGAAGCGGCATCGCCAGCTGCAGCTTGTTCTGCACCTGAACCTGCGCGATATCCGCATCGGTACCGGAATCAAAGGTGATGGTGATCTGGACCGTACCAGAGGAGTCACTGGTCGAGGACATGTAGAGCAGGTTATCGATACCGTTCATGTTCTGTTCGATAACCTGCGTTACGGTGTCCTGCACCGTTTTCGCATCAGCACCTGGGTAAGACGCGGTGATCTGAACCGCAGGTGGCGCAATCGTTGGATACTGCGCCACCGGCAATTTGAGGATCGATAGCGCCCCCGCCAGCATGATGATAATCGCGATAACCCACGCAAATATGGGGCGATCGATAAAAAACTTAGCCATGTCTTAACGGCTCCTGTTTAAGTTAAGACTTCGGTTGCTCTGACTGGCCGTTGGCCTGGGCTTGCTCTTTCTTGTCAGATGTCACTTCCTGGGCCTTGACCTGCACGCCAGGTTTGACTTTTTGTAACCCTTCGATGATCACGCGATCGCCACTTTTCAGGCCATCGGTAACCAGCCACTTGTCGCCAATGGCCTGGGTCGCGGTGATATTGCGGATTTCAACTTTGTCGCCTTCGCCCACTACCATCGCCGTTGCGTCACCGCGCGGCGTACGGGTCACACCCTGTTGCGGAACCAGCAGGGCGTTCGGGTTAACCCCTTCTTCCAGCTTGGCGCGCACGAACATACCCGGCAGCAGCGTGTGGTCCGGGTTCGGGAACACGGCACGCAGAGTGATAGAACCGGTGGTCTGATCGACGGTTACGCCCGAGAACTCAAGGGTACCGGACTGGTCATACTTAACGCCGTCGTTAGTGACCAGTTCCACTTTCGCTTTGCCGTTATCCTGCTTCAGTGAACCGTTCGCCATCTCCTGCTTGAGGCGCAGGAAATCGTTGCTGGACTGGGTGACATCGACATAGATCGGGTCAAGCTGCTGCACGGTAGTCAGCGCAGTAGTTTGCCCGCTCTGCACCAGCGCACCTTCGGTAACGGTAGAGGTACCGGTGCGGCCGCTAATCGGAGAAGTGACTTTGGTGTAAGCCAGGTTGATGCGCGCGTTCTCGACCGCAGCTTTCGCGGCGATAACTGAAGCATTAGCCTGCTGCGCGTCCGCCTGCGCCGTGTCGTAATCTTGTTGGCTGATGTACTTAGTGCCCAACAGTTTCTTATAACGGTTCAGGGTCATCTGGGCGATATTCGCCGCCGCCTGCGCTTTGGCTAAATCGCCTTTCGCGCTGTCGTAGGCGGCCTGATAGGTCGCTGGATCAATTTGATAGAGCGAGACACCCGCTTCGACGTCACTGCCTTCGGTAAAGTTGCGCTTCAAAATAATGCCGCTAACCTGCGGACGGACTTCAGCAATGCGATAAGCAGTTGTGCGACCCGGCAGTTCTGTGGTGATTTGCAGAGGTTCCGCTTTCACCGTTACCACGCCGACTTCCGGCGCCTGGCCGGCTCCCTGCTGCTGTTGCGCAGGTTTATCGTCACATCCTGTAAGCGCTAAGCTGCCCGAAAGCATCAGAACGACCGCCAGAGGCGTTAGCCCTCTGTTTATGTTCATATGTAAACCTCGAGTGTCCGATTTCAAATTGATCAATGGATCAAAGGCCCAAAAACCCATTGCTGCGTTTATATTATGGTCGTGCTATGGTACAAACATTCACAAATGTATGTAAATCTGACTCCTGTAAATTCACCGACATATGGCACGAAAAACCAAACAACAGGCGCTTGAGACGCGACAACACATTCTTGATGTCGCCATGCGGCTGTTTTCCCGGCAGGGCGTTTCATCAACTTCGCTGGCTGAAATTGCGCAGGCGGCAGGAGTAACTCGCGGCGCGATTTACTGGCATTTCAAAAACAAGTCAGATTTGTTTAATGAAATTTGGGAACTGTCGGAGTCCAGTATTGGAGATCTTGAAACTGAGTATCGGGCAAAATTCCCTGGCGATCCACTCTCAGTATTAAGAGAAATATTGGTTTATATCCTTGAAGCCACGGTTGTCGAAGAGCGGCGTCGCCTGATGATGGAGATCATCTTCCATAAATGCGAGTTTGTCGGCGAAATGGCGGTGGTGCAGGAGGCGCAGCGCGATTTATGTCTGGAGAGCTACGATCGTATCGAAACCACGCTCACCGAATGTATTCAGGCAAAATTGCTGCCCGCTAATCTTTTAACGCGCCGCGTGGCGGTGCTGATGCGCGCCTATGTTTCCGGGATTATGGAAAACTGGCTCTTTGCGCCGCAATCTTTCGATCTGAAAAAAGAGGCGCGCGCCTACGTCGCTATCCTGCTGGAGATGTGCCAGTTCTGCCCGACGCTACGCGACGAAACGCCTGCTCTCAAAGCATAAGCCGGCCGCCAGGATTTCTCCTGGAGGCCGCTCACTCTTCTAGGTAGTTGTCTGCGTGCGTGATATTCTTCGCGCGTGGCTATCCCGGCCGCTTTCCCGAACAGACAACGATCGCTCAAATTATGTTGCACATCAATCGCACACCCAACCCGTTCGCAGCATTTGCCGCCGCACTGTTTCTTCTTTTTATTAGCTTCTCAAGCCTGGCGGCGTCCGCGCAGAGCGGAAGTGATTTGCCTTCGCGCAATGAAGTGCAAAATCAGCTCGACGCACTCAATAAACAAAAAGAACACTCCGCGCAGGAGAAGCAGGTTATTCAGGATCTCAACGAGACTCTGGATACGCTGGATAAGATCGACCGCGTCAAGCAGGAGACCGCGCTGCTGAAGCAAAAAGTGGCGCAGGCACCGGAACAGTTGCGCCAGGCGACCGATGCCCTCAACGCGCTGAATGATAAAGACAGCGATGAGGAGACGCGCAAAACCCTTGCCACGCTCTCATTACGTCAGCTGGAGTCGCGCGTTTCGCAACTGCTTGAAGATCTGCAAACCGCGCAGAACGATCTCTCCAACTACAATAGCCAACTGGTGTCGCTACAGACGCAGCCGGAGCGCGTGCAGAACGCGATGTACAGCGCCTCGCAGCAGTTGCAGCAGATCCGCAACCGCCTGAACGGCACGGTCGCCGGTGAAGGCGCATTGCGCCCGACGCAGCAAACGCTGTTACAGGCCCAGCAAACCCTGCTTAATGCGCAGATTGAACAGCTGCGCAAAAGCCTGGAAGGTAATACCACCTTGCAGGATACGCTGCAGAAGCAGCGGGATTACGTCACCGCAAACAGTAATCGCCTCGAACACCAGCTCCAGCTATTGCAGGAAGCGGTTAACAGCAAGCGTCTGACGCTGACAGAAAAAACGGCGCAGGAGGCGGTGACGCCGGACGATACCGCGCGTATTCAGGCGAACCCGCTGGTGAGCCAGGAGCTGGAGATTAACCACCAGCTGAGCCAGAAGCTTATTGAAGCCACCGAAAGCGGCAACGCGCTGGTGCAGCAGAATATCAAAGTGAAGAACTGGCTCGATCGCGCCCTGCAATCCGAGCGCAATATTAAAGAACAAATTTCGGTGCTGAAGGGGAGCCTGCTGTTGTCGCGCATCCTCTATCAGCAACAGCAGACGCTGCCCTCAGCCGATGAGCTGGAGGACATGACCAACCGCATTGCTGATCTGCGTCTGGAGCAGTTCGACATCAACCAGAAGCGTGACGCGCTGTTCCAGAACGAGAACTTCGTCGCCAAACTGGAAGAGGGCCACCAGAGCGAAGTTAACGATGAAGTGCACGACGCGCTACTGCAGGTGGTCGATATGCGCCGTGAGTTGCTCGATCAACTGAACAAGCAGCTCGGCAACCAGCTGATGATGGCCATTAACCTGCAGGTCAATCAGCAGCAGTTGATGAGCGTGTCGAAAAGCTTGCAGGAGATCCTGACCCAGCAAATCTTCTGGGTAAACAGCAACAAGCCGATGGACTGGGAGTGGATCAAAGCCTTCCCGCAGACCCTGCGCGATGAGATCAAGGGCACCCACATTACCGTTAACTGGGAAAAGGCGTTGCCGGCGGTGGCGATCGCGTTCCTCGCCGGGTTGCCGCTGCTATTGATTGCCGGGCTTATTCGCTGGCGTTTGCGCTGGCTGAAAAAGTACCAGGCGAAGCTGGCGGAGCAGGTTGGGCAGCTACGCAGCGACAGCCAGCTGCATACGCCAAAAGCGATCCTTATCGATCTGATCCGCGCCTTGCCGGTCTGCCTGCTGATTCTGGCGGCGGGGCTGATTCTGCTGACCATGCAGCTCAATATCAGCGAGCTGCTGTGGGCGTTCAGTAAGAAGCTGGCGCTCTTCTGGCTGGTCTTTGGCCTGTGCTGGAAAGTGCTGGAGAAAGAGGGCGTTGCCGTCAGCCACTTTGGCATGCCTGCTCAACTGACCAGCCACTGGCGGCGGCAAATTGTGCGCATCAGTCTGGCGCTGCTGCCGCTCCACTTCTGGTCAGTCGTCTCTGAGCTGTCGCCGCTGCATCTGATGGATGACGTGCTCGGGCAGTTTGTCATTCTGCTGAACCTGCTGGTGATCACCGCGCTGGTGTGGCCGATGTTCCGCGAAAGCTGGCATGACAAAGAGTCGCACGCGCTGCGGCTGGTCACCGTTACGGTGCTGGCGATTGTGCCGATTGCCTTAATGGTGCTCACCGCCACCGGCTATTTCTACACCACGCTGCGCCTTGCCGGGCGTTGGATTGAAACCGTCTATCTGGTGATTATCTGGAATCTGCTCTACCAGACGGTGCTGCGCGGGCTGAGCGTGGCGGCGCGGCGTATCGCCTATCGCCGCGCGCTGGCGCGTCGGCAGAATATGGTGAAAGAGGGCGCGGAAGGCGCCGAGCCGCCGGAAGAGCCGACCATTGCGCTGGAGCAGGTTAACCAGCAGACACTGCGTATCACCATGCTGGTGATGGTGGCGCTGTTTGGCGTCGTCTTCTGGGCAATTTGGTCAGATTTGATCACCGTCTTCGCCTACCTCGACAGCATTACACTGTGGCACTACAACGGCACCGAAGCGGGAGCGGCTGTGACCAGGAGCGTCACCCTCGGCAGCTTGCTGTTTGCGATTATCGCCTTCGTGGTGGCCTGGGCGCTGATCCGCAACTTACCGGGTTTGCTGGAGGTGTTAGTCCTGTCCCGGCTCAATATGCGCCAGGGCTCCTCCTACGCCGTCACCACTATTCTGAACTATGTCATTATCGCGGTCGGGGCGCTCACAGTCTTCGGATCGCTCGGCGTTTCATGGGATAAGTTACAGTGGCTGGCAGCGGCATTGTCGGTCGGTCTCGGCTTTGGGTTACAGGAGATCTTCGGTAACTTTGTCTCCGGCCTGATTATTCTGTTTGAGCGCCCGGTGCGCATCGGCGATACCGTTACCATCGGTACCTTCTCCGGCACGGTCAGCAAGATTCGCATCCGTGCGACAACCATCACCGACTTCGACCGCAAAGAGGTGATTATCCCGAACAAGGCCTTCGTGACCGAGCGGCTGATCAACTGGTCGCTCTCCGATACCATCACCCGCGTGGTGATCCGTATCGGCGTGGCCTACGGCTCCGATCTTGAGAAAGTGAAGAAGGTGCTGCTGAAAGCGGCGATGGATCACCCGAAAGTGATGCACGACCCGGAACCGGCGGTCTTCTTTACCACCTTCGGCCCGAGCACGCTGGATCACGAGCTGCGTCTCTATGTGCGTGAACTGCGCGACCGCAGCTATACGGTGGATGAGCTTAACCGCACTATCGATCGCATGTGCCGGGAAAACGACATCAATATCGCCTTTAACCAGCTCGAAGTGCATCTGCACAATGAGAAGGGTGATGAGTTAACGGAAGTGAAGCGCGAGATAAAGGGCGACGATCCGACCCCTGAAGCGCCGTAATGGCTAGCCCCTCTTCCTCAGGGAAGGGGGGCTGCTTGCTGTAACTGCTTGTGTTCAAAATCCCGTTTGACGATCTCCAGCGCTTTTAACACCAGATCGGGGGCGATCTCATGCTGTTCAAGCAGCATGATCAGATCGACCGCCAGCTTGATCTCATCCGGGGCATTTTCCAGCGACATCTTCTCTCCTTGGTTAACGGGTTAAGCGCGCCAGCACGCGTTCAATATTCTCCAGCGCTTTACGGCAGCGGCCGAGCCGGGCATCGAGCGCTTCCACCTCTTTATGCAGCTTCTGCTGCTCGGCCAGGGTAGTGACCGACGCTAAACGCGCGTTACGCTCATTTTTCATCGCCTGCAGGCGGCGCTCATACTCCTGGTGCTGCAAGCGCCGCCGCTGCCAGCGCGTAATGCCGGGCGAGGCGTTATCCCACAGGCGCAGCGGCCAGACGGCGCTCTCCCGCGTCAGCGCGGCGATTTGCGCGCTTAAATGCTCCGCAAGCCAGAGCGCCTGCGGCAGATGGTTGCGCGCCACCGTCTCGCGCAGCGCCGCCAGGTTTTTATCGGTCTCATTAAGATAAGCACGCATGCGCGTATCTTTTGTCTGAAAAAGGTGGCGATCAAAACGGGCGCTGACGGTGAAGTGATCCGCCAGCGGCGCGGCCTGCTGGCGTAACCGGGCGAGTTGCTGCTCCAGCCTCTCTAAAAGCGCATCGCTTTTCATCTCTCATTCCCTCTTTTTCACGGCGATTATGGTACATTAGCCGCTTATTCCGGCAACGATTAGCACTATGCAACGCACTATTTTAATCATCATTGGCTGGCTGGCGGTAGTGCTCGGCACGTTGGGTGTCGTTCTGCCCGTTTTACCGACCACCCCTTTTATTCTGCTGGCCGCCTGGTGTTTTGCCCGTTCGTCGCCGCGTTTTCATCACTGGCTGCTCTACCGCTCCTGGTTTGGCGGTTATCTGCGGCACT
This sequence comes from Kosakonia sp. SMBL-WEM22, assembly GCF_014490785.1. Lineage (NCBI taxonomy): Bacteria > Pseudomonadati > Pseudomonadota > Gammaproteobacteria > Enterobacterales > Enterobacteriaceae > Kosakonia > Kosakonia sp. SMBL-WEM22. Next base: position 1,263,921 of record NZ_CP051488.1, read on the forward strand.
GGCAGCAATACTGCGCCATGCCGCCCGGCGCCAAGCCGCGGGCGATTGGCATTACGCTTTTGACCTTCGCCATCTCGCTCTATTTTGTGAAGATGATGTGGGTGCGCGTTTTGCTGCTGATCATCCTCGCCTGTCTGCTGATTTTCCTGTGGCGGATACCGGTGGTTGATGCAAAGCAACAAAAAACCTAATGCGCTGCGATGGCAGTTGCAATTCTCGCTCACTGCCAGTAAATTCGAGCGTTTTCGAGCACGGGGTGGGCTGGTTAAAGTTTAATCAGAGGCCAATTGAGCCTTTCTCACATGTCCCGTGAGTAATACCGTTTCTATCAGGCAAATATCCATGACAGCGACTGCGCAGCAGCTTGAATTTCTTAAAAACAGCATCAAAAGCATTCAGGATTACCCGAAGCCGGGCATCCTGTTCCGTGATGTCACCAGTTTGCTGGAAGACCCGAAGGCCTACGCCCTCAGCATTGAACTGCTGGTTGAGCGTTACAAAAATGCCGGGATCACTAAAGTTGTTGGTACCGAAGCGCGTGGCTTCCTGTTCGGCGCGCCGGTGGCGTTAGGCTTGGGCGTTGGCTTTGTGCCGGTGCGTAAGCCGCGTAAATTGCCGCGTGAAACCATTGCCGAAAGCTATGAGCTGGAGTACGGCACCGATCAGTTAGAGATCCATGTCGATGCGATCCAGGCTGGCGACACCGTGCTGGTGGTCGACGATCTGCTGGCAACTGGCGGCACCATCGAAGCGACAGTGAAGCTGATCCGCCGTCTGGGTGGCGAAGTCACCGACGCGGCGTTCATTATCAATCTGTTCGACCTGGGCGGCGAAGAGCGCCTGAAAAAACAGGGTGTTACTAGCTACAGCCTGGTTTCGTTCCCGGGGCATTGATCCCGCGTACCTTCATCCCTCACGCCTGAGGGATGAAGTGCATTCTCAGCCGATGCTGTGTTAGCATTACCCCTCGTGAATCCACCTTCCAGCGTTTCAGAGCCTGCCAATGAGTTATCAGGTCTTAGCCCGAAAATGGCGACCGCAAACTTTTGCTGACGTCGTCGGCCAGGAGCATGTGCTGACCGCACTGGCGAACGGCTTAACATCAGGACGCATTCATCATGCGTATCTGTTCTCCGGCACCCGCGGCGTCGGAAAAACCTCTATTGCCCGTTTGCTGGCGAAGGGGCTTAACTGCGAAACCGGTATTACGGCGACACCGTGCGGTGTCTGCGATAACTGCCGTGAAATCGAGCAGGGCCGCTTTGTCGATCTGATTGAGATCGACGCCGCTTCGCGCACCAAAGTGGAAGATACCCGCGATCTGCTGGACAACGTCCAGTACGCGCCGGCGCGTGGCCGCTTCAAAGTCTATCTGATTGACGAAGTGCACATGCTCTCGCGTCACAGCTTCAACGCGTTGTTGAAAACCCTTGAAGAGCCGCCCGCCCACGTCAAATTCCTGCTGGCGACCACCGACCCGCAGAAACTGCCGGTGACGATCCTTTCCCGCTGCCTGCAGTTCCATCTTAAAGCACTGGATGTCGACCAGATCCGCACCCAGCTTGAGCATATTCTTGCTGACGAGAAGATCGACTCCGAGCCGCGCGCACTGCAACTGCTGGCGCGCGCCGCCGACGGCAGCCTGCGCGATGCCCTGAGCCTGACCGATCAGGCGATTGCCAGCGGCAACGGCCAGCTTTCCGCGGCGGTAGTCAGCGCAATGCTCGGCACGCTGAATGACGATCAGGCGCTCTCACTGGTGGAAGCGATAATCGCCGCTAACGGCGAGCGGGCTATGGCGCTGGTCCATGATGCCGCCTCGCGCGGCGGCGAGTGGGACGCGCTGCTGCTGGAGATGCAGAGCCTGCTGCACCGCATTGCCATGGTTCAGCTCACTCCGGCGGCATTGGGCAGCGATATGGCATCGGTGGAGCACCGTCTGCGCGAGCTCGCTCGCACCGTGCCGCCTGCCGATATTCAGCTCTACTACCAGACGCTGCTGATTGGCCGCAAAGAGTTACCCTTCGCGCCCGACAGAAGGATGGGCGTGGAGATGACCTTACTGCGCGCGCTGGCGTTCCACCCGCGCGCGCCGCTGCCTGCGCCAGAAGCGCAGCAGGCCTCGTTTACGCCCGTCGCGCCGACGGCGGTGATGTCACCGCAGCAGGTCGCCCCTGCACCGCAGGCGCAGCCCGCCCCCCAGCAAGATGTTCCGCTGCCGCCCGCCACCAGCCAGGTGCTGGCGGCGCGCAGACAGCTGCAGCAGGCGCAGGGAGCAGACAAAGCAAAAAAGAGTGAACCGGCAGCCGCAACCCGCGCGCGGCCGGTGAGTAACGCTGCGCTGGAGAGGCTCGCCTCTGTCACCGAGCGCGTACAGTCCCGTCCGGCGGCGGCAACGGCCGACAAAAAGCCGGTGAAAAAAGAGGCCTATCGCTGGAAAGCGACCACCGTCGTTGAGACGGTAAAAGAGGTCATCGCCACGCCAAAAGCGCTGAAAAAGGCGCTTGAGCACGAGAAAACGCCGGAATTGGCGAAGAAGCTCGCGGAAGAGGCGATCGAGCGCGATGCGTGGGCAAAAGAGGTGAGTCTGCTGAAATTGCCTAAACTGGTCGAGCAGGTGGCGCTGAATGCCTGGAAAGAGCAGGAGGGGGCACGCATCACTCTGCACCTTCGCAGCGCCCAGCGCCATCTCCATTCACCTGGCGCGGTAAAGACGCTCGGCGAGGCGCTCAGTGAGTTGCACGGTTCGACGGTTGAACTGACTATTATTGAAGATGATAATCCGGCGGTGCGTACGCCGCTGGAGTGGCGTCAGGCCATCTATGAAGAGAAGCTCGCGCAGGCGCGCGAGTCAATTATTGCGGATAGTAATATCCAGACCCTGCAGCGCTTTTTCGATGCGGATCTGGATGAAGAGAGTATCCGCCCCCTTTGACAGGAAGAGCGATACTTCCCGTTTTCAACCCTGAATGTGACTTATCACCCTGGTCAGTCACCACAGCTAAAGAGAGAAGCCTATGTTTGGAAAAGGCGGTCTGGGTAACCTGATGAAACAGGCCCAGCAGATGCAAGAAAAGATGCAGAAAGTGCAGGAAGAGATCGCGCAGCTGGAAGTGACCGGCGAATCAGGCGCGGGTCTGGTGAAAGTGACCATCAACGGCGCGCATAACTGCCGTCGCGTGGAGATCGATCCGAGCCTGCTCGAAGACGACAAAGAGATGCTGGAAGATCTGGTCGCCGCTGCATTCAACGATGCTGCACGCCGGATTGAAGAGACGCAGAAAGAGAAGATGGCCTCTGTCTCTTCCGGTATGTCCCTGCCGCCAGGCTTTAAGATGCCGTTCTGATGCAGACCAGTCCGCTGTTAACGCAGCTTATGGAAGCGTTGCGCGCGCTGCCGGGCGTCGGCCCGAAGTCGGCGCAGCGCATGGCATTTATGCTGCTGCAGCGGGATCGCAGCGGCGGCATGCGCCTCGCGCAGGCGCTTACCCGGGCGATGTCGGAGATTGGTCACTGCGCGGATTGCCGCACCTTTACCGAGCAGGAGGTGTGCAACATCTGCACCAACCCGCGACGTCAGGAGAACGGTCAAATCTGCGTAGTGGAAAGCCCGGCGGACATCTACGCCATTGAGCAGACCGGTCAGTTTTCTGGTCGCTACTTTGTGCTGATGGGGCATCTGTCGCCGCTGGACGGTATCGGGCCGGATGATATCGGGCTTGACCGACTGGAGCAGCGCCTCGAATCTGAAAAGATTCAGGAGGTGATCCTCGCCACCAACCCGACGGTGGAAGGGGAAGCGACCGCTAACTATATTGCCGAGCTGTGCGGGCAATATGGCGTGGAAGCCAGCCGTATCGCCCACGGCGTGCCGGTGGGCGGCGAGCTGGAGATGGTGGATGGCACTACGCTTTCCCACTCTCTGGCCGGGCGTCACAAGATTCGTTTTTAACCAGACGGGGGCAGAAATTTTTGCCTCCGCTTGAAATTCCCCACCGCTATCCCCACTTCTCCCTCAACGCTTTTTCCACCTTGTAAATGGCATTGTTGAGGTTTTCCCAATGAAAGGACAAGAAACACGTGGCTTCCAGTCAGAAGTAAAACAGCTTCTGCATTTGATGATCCACTCTCTTTATTCCAACAAAGAAATCTTCCTGCGTGAGCTTATCTCCAACGCCTCGGATGCGGCGGATAAACTGCGTTTCCGCGCGCTCTCCAAACCCGATCTCTATGAAGGCGACGGCGACCTGCGCGTGCGCGTCTCCTTCGACAAAGAGAAGCGTACCCTGACCATCGCCGATAACGGTATCGGTATGAACCGTGATGAAGTGATTGACCATCTGGGGACAATTGCCAAATCCGGTACCAAAGCCTTCCTCGAATCGATGGGCTCCGATCAGGCGAAAGATAGCCAGCTGATTGGCCAGTTTGGCGTTGGTTTCTACTCGGCGTTTATCGTCGCCGACAAAGTGACCGTGCGCACCCGCGCGGCGGGTGAAAGCGCCGAAAACGGGGTGTTCTGGGAGTCTGAAGGCGCGGGCGAATATACCGTAGCCGATATCACCAAGGCCGATCGCGGGACCGAGATCACCCTGCATCTGCGCGAAGGGGAGGATGATTTCCTCAACGACTGGCGCGTGCGCTCCATCATCAGCAAATACTCCGACCATATTGCGCTACCGGTTGAGATTGAAAAACAGGAAGAGAAAGACGGCGAAACCGTTGTCACCTGGGAGAAGATCAACAAGGCCCAGGCGCTGTGGACGCGTAACAAGTCTGAAATCAAAGATGACGAATACAACGAGTTCTACAAACATATCTCCCATGATTACAGCGATCCGCTGATCTGGAGCCATAACCGCGTCGAAGGGAAGCAGGAGTACACCAGCCTGCTCTATATCCCGTCGCAGGCACCGTGGGATATGTGGAACCGCGATCACAAGCACGGCCTGAAACTCTATGTTCAGCGCGTGTTTATCATGGACGAAGCCGAGCAGTTTATGCCGAACTACCTGCGTTTCGTACGCGGGCTGGTCGACTCCAACGATCTGCCGCTCAACGTCTCCCGTGAAATTCTGCAGGACAGCAGCGTCACCCGCAGCCTGCGTACCGCGCTGACCAAACGCGTGCTGCAGATGCTGGAAAAACTGGCGAAGGATGACGCGGAAAAATACCAGACCTTCTGGCAGCAGTTCGGCCTGGTGCTGAAAGAGGGGACCGGCGAAGACAGCGGCAACCTGGAAACCATCGCCAAACTGCTGCGTTTCGCCTCCACGCATAACGACTCCTCTGCACAGACCGTGTCGCTGGAAGAGTACGTCTCGCGCATGAAAGAGGGCCAGGAGAAGATCTACTTCATCACCGCCGACAGCTACGCCGCGGCGAAGAGCAGCCCTCACCTCGAGCTGCTGCGTAAGAAAGGCATCGAAGTGCTGCTGCTTTCCGACCGCATTGATGAGTGGATGATGAGCTACCTGACCGAGTTCGACGGTAAGCCGTTCCAGTCTGTAGCGAAAGCCGATGCCTCGCTGGATAAGCTGGCTGACGAAGTGGATGAGTCCACCAAAGAAGCGGAAAAAGCGCTGGAGCCGTTTGTTGAGCGCGTGAAAACCCTGCTCGGCGAGCGCGTGAAAGAGGTGCGTCTGACTCACCGTCTGACCGATACGCCGGCAGTTGTGGTCACCGATGCTGATGAGATGAGCACGCAGATGGCGAAGCTGTTTGCTGCGGCTGGCCAGAGCGCGCCGGAAGTGAAATACATCTTCGAACTGAACCCGGATCACGCGCTGGTGAAACGTGCGGCAGATACCCAGGACGAAGGGCAGTTTAACCAGTGGGTTGAGCTGCTGCTGGACCAGGCGCTGTTCGCCGAACGCGGTACGCTGGAAGATCCAAACCAGTTTATCCGCCGCATGAACCAGCTGCTGGTTTCGTAAGCAGCATCAGGGAGGCCACCGCGCCTCCCTTTTTTATTCCCGCTTTTCCTGCTTAAGAAAAAGGTAGCATTACCGTTTCAGCGTCCGCGCCTTTCTTGAGCCTGCCTCCTCTTGATGGTATCTTTTAGCGCTTTTGAAAAATTGAACCAACATTTGAGGGGATTTTCGCAATGCGTATTATTCTGCTGGGCGCTCCGGGCGCAGGTAAAGGAACTCAGGCGCAGTTCATCATGGAGAAATACGGTATTCCGCAAATCTCTACGGGTGACATGCTGCGTGCTGCAGTAAAATCTGGCAGCGAGCTGGGTAAACAGGCGAAAGATATCATGGACGCCGGCAAGCTGGTCACCGACGAGCTGGTTATTGCGCTGGTGAAAGAGCGTATCGCCCAGGAAGATTGCCGCAACGGCTTCCTGCTGGACGGTTTCCCGCGCACCATTCCGCAGGCGGATGCGATGAAAGAAGCCGGCATCAATGTCGATTTCGTACTGGAGTTCGCCGTACCGGACGAGCTGATTGTCGATCGCATCGTGGGTCGTCGCGTTCACGCTGCCTCTGGCCGCGTTTACCACATCAAATACAACCCGCCGAAAGAGGAAGGGAAAGATGATGTGACCGGCGAAGAGCTGACCACCCGTAAAGACGATCAGGAAGAGACCGTGCGTAAGCGCCTGGTCGAATACCATCAGCTGACGGCTCCGCTGATCGGTTACTATCAGAAAGAAGCGGAAGCGGGTAACACCCGGTACGTTAAAGTTGACGGCACCAAAGCGGTTAGCGACGTACGCGCTGAACTGGAAAAGATCCTCGGGTAATTTCCATTTCCCCCGGCTATGTGTCGGGGGAAACTATCAATCACAGCAATTGGTTCCGTTTACCCGCTTTTCGGCTACAATAATCAACCAGTTAAATGGTTAAGAGGCGCGAATGAGTCAGGCAAAAACGGGCATTTTGTTGGCCAATCTCGGCACCCCCGATGCACCCACCCCCCAGGCCGTCAAACGGTATCTGCGGCAGTTCTTAAGCGACAGACGCGTGGTCGATGCGCCCCGCTTGCTGTGGTGGCCGCTATTACGCGGCGTGATCCTGCCTATTCGTTCTCCCCGCGTGGCGAAGCTCTATAAATCCGTCTGGATGGAAGAGGGTTCACCCTTAATGGTCTACAGTCGCAGGCAGGAAAAAGCCTTAGCCGCTCGCTTGCCGGATGTGCCTGTGGCGCTCGGCATGAGCTACGGCTCGCCGTCGCTGGAGAGCGCGGTTGAAGCGCTGATGGCGCAGGGCGTTGAACATATCGTTGTGCTTACGCTCTATCCACAATACTCCTGCTCGACGGTCGCTGCTGTCTGGGATGAGCTGGCGCGTATTCTCGGCAAAAAACGCTTTATTCCGGGCATCTCCTTTATTCGCGACTACGCCGATAACGCAGACTACATCGCGGCGTTAGCTAACCGCGTGCGTGCCTCCTTTGCGCAGCATGGTGAGCCGGATCTGCTCCTGCTCTCCTATCACGGCATACCTCAGCGCTTCGCCTCGCAGGGAGATGACTACCCGCAGCGCTGCCGCGACACCACGCGTGAGCTGGTTTCCGCTCTCGATCTACCGCCGGAGAAGGTGATGATGACCTTCCAGTCGCGCTTCGGCCGCGAACCATGGCTGACGCCCTACACCGATGAGACGCTGAAAATGCTCGGTGAGAAGGGCGTGAAGCACATTCAGGTGATGTCACCGGGCTTTGCCGCCGACTGCCTGGAGACGCTGGAGGAGATCGCCGTGCAGAACCGCGAATTCTTCCTCGAAGCCGGGGGCGAAAAGTATGAATACATTCCTGCGCTGAATGATTTACCGGAGCATATTGAGATGATGGTCAACTTAACGGCCAAATATCGCTGATCGCTGCGCGGGCCGAGTGTGATACCATGCACGGCCCGAATGTATTGCACGTAGCACAAAGATGAAATTTCCCGGTAAACGTAAGTCCAAACACTATTTCCCCGTCAACGCCCGCGACCCCTTACTGCAGCAAATTCAGCCTGAGAGCGAAACCGGCACCAGCTGGGTGGTCGGTATCGACCAGACGCTGGTGGATATCGAAGCGAAAGTGGATGATGCGTTTATCGCACGTTTCGGCCTCAGTGCGGGCCATTCGCTGGTGATCGCCGATGATGTCGCCGAAGCGCTCTATCAGGAGCTGGTGAGCAATAACCTGATTACCCACCAGTTTGCCGGCGGTACCATTGGCAACACGCTGCATAACTACTCGGTGCTGGCCGATGACCGCTCGGTTTTGCTGGGCGTGATGTGCGATAACGTGCAGATCGGCAGTTACGCCTACCGTTATCTCTGCAATACCTCCAGCCGAACCGATCTCAACTACCTGCAGGGCGTTGAAGGTGCAATTGGCCGCTGCTTTACGCTGGTCAGCGACAGCGGTGAGCGCACTTTCGCCATCAGCCCCGGTCATATGAACCAGCTGCGCCCGGAAAGTATTCCCGAAGAGGTGATTGCCGGGGCCTCCGCGCTGGTGCTCTCCTCCTATTTAGTGCGCTGTCAACCCGGCGAACCGATGCCGCAGGCGACCATGCAGGCGGTGGCCTATGCCAAAAAGCACAACGTGCCGGTGGTGCTGACGCTGGGGACCAAATACGTTATCGCTGACAATGTGCCGTGGTGGCGCGACTTCCTCAAAGAGAACGTCTCGATCCTGGCGATGAATGAAGAGGAGGGGCACGCTCTGACCGGTGAGAGCGATCCGCTGATGGCGGCGGATAAAGCGCTGGACTGGGTCGATCTGGTGCTCTGCACCGCCGGGCCGGTCGGCTTATATATGGCGGGCTTTACCGAAGATGAGGCGAAGCGCAAAACCCAGCACCCGCTGCTGCCGGGGGCGATTGCCGAATTTAACCAGTATGAGTTTAGCCGTGCGATCCGCCATAAGGATTGCGAGCATCCGCTGCGCATCTACTCCCATATCGCGCCTTATATGGGCGGGCCGGAGAAGATCATGAATACCAACGGCGCAGGCGATGGCGCGCTGGCAGCGCTGCTGCATGACATTACCGCCAATAACTATCACCGCAACAATGTGCCGAACTCCAGTAAGCATAACTTCAGTTGGTTGACCTACTCGTCGCTGGCGCAGGTGTGTAAATACGCCAACCGCGTGAGTTACCAGGTGCTGAACCAGCACTCCCCGCGCTTAACCCGCGGCCTGCCGGAGCGGGAAGATAGCCTCGAAGAGGCGTACTGGGAGCGTTAAGGAAGAGGCCAGTAACGAAGCCGCGTAATTGTGCCCATGTTGCTGAAACGGCGTAGGCCGGATAAGCGCCAGCGCCATCCGGCAACAGAAGTTGCATGTTGTATTGGTGGAAGGGTTCCGTTCACCATGCGCTGTGGAGTTTCATTGACCTCTTATGCGGTGAACGGGACAAGGGAAGCGGCCGCGCTCCCCTTGTCAATCCCCGCGGCCCCGCGAGGAAATCGGTGCTACGCACTGCGCTCACCTCACGCGTGCCTGACTGCGGCCGGCTCGACTCGACTTACTCGTTCCATTCTGGAACGAGTCCCTGTCTCGGTTCGCCTCTGTCCGCCATCCATGGCGTCCAGACCTTGTCATTCCCGCTTCGGTTCGCCGATTTCAGCGGGGACACAACCCCCCGCTGTCATATCGCAGATAAAAACAAAGCCGGTGTCGATGAAAGCGCGTTTCTGTAGGCCGGATAAGGCGAAGCCGCCATCCGGCAATGATGCCGCGGTAATAATGCCGGATGGCGCGCTGCACGCTCATCCGGCCTACGCGGTTTCAGCGGCTTCATTTCCCGCTGGCGTACTCGCCAAAATATTCAACATCGTATTGGCGATCTCGCGCTCGCCCATCACCACCTGGTTTGCACCGCGCTCGCTGATGTACTCCACCTCATCGTCATAATGGGCACGGGCGATAATCTCAATATTCGGGCACTTCTCGCGCGCGGTGGCGACAATCTCACCCGCTTCGTAGCCATTCGGGATAGTTAACAGCAGCCAGCGGGCGCAATCCAGATGCGCCAGATTCATAATCTCTTCATTCGCCGCGTTGCCCAGCACCGCGCGGACACCGCGCTCGCGCAGCTCATCCACCCGCGTGCGTGAGGTTTCAATCACTACCAATGGAATGCCCTGAGCAATCAGTTTCTCGCCGAGCAGGCTGCCGACGCGGCCAAAGCCGACCAGCAGCGCATGGTTGCAGATATCGACCGGGATCTGCTTCTCATCTTCCGTCGCCTCTTCCAGCGTCTGCTCTTCCAGCGTCTCGGTCTTGTCGAGATACTTCTCCAGAACCGTAAACAGGATCGGGTTGAGCATAATCGACAGGATCGCCCCGGCGAGCACCAGGTTTTGCCCCTCTTGCGGCAGCAGATCCAGCGCCATCCCCAGCCCGGCAAGAATAAAGGCGAACTCTCCAATCTGCGCGAGGCTGGCGGCGATGGTTAATGCGGTGCGCGGCGAGTGCCCGAACATGCGCACCAACAGGAAAGCCGCCGCCGATTTACCAAAGACAATAATTGCCAGCGTTGCCAGCACCGCCAGTGGCTGATCGAGCAGGATCATCGGATCGAAGAGCATGCCGACGGAGACGAAGAAGAGCACCGCGAAGGCGTCGCGCAGCGGCAGCGTATCGTGCGCCGCGCGGTGGCTCAGCTCCGACTCATTAAGCACCATGCCAGCAAAGAAGGCACCAAGAGCGAAGGAGACATCAAACAGCTCAACCGCGCCGAAAGCGATACCGAGCGCCAGCGCCAGCACCGAAAGGGTAAACAGCTCGCGGGAGCCGGTCGCGGCGCTGCGCGCCATGATCCATGGCACCAGGCGGCGACCAACCAGCATCATAATGGCGATAAAGGCCACCACTTTACCGATGGTGATACCCATATCCACCGCCAGCGAGGCGAGGCCGACGTTACCTTTTTCCACCATGCCAGCCACCGCGGGCAGTAGTACCAGCGTTAAGACCATCACCAGGTCTTCAACGATCAGCCAGCCGATGGCAATCTGCCCGCGCTGGCTATCCACCAGCTGCCGCTCCTCAAGGGCGCGCAGCAGCACCACGGTACTGGCGGTTGAAAGACAAAGACCAAAGACGATGCCGGTCATCAGTGACCAGCCAAGCCCGGCAGAGAGCGCCATACCCAGCAGCGTCGCCACGGCTATCTGTGCGATCGCGCCGGGAATGGCGATGGCCTTTACCGCCATTAAATCCTTCAGGGAGAAGTGCAGGCCGACGCCGAACATCAGCAGGATCACGCCAAGCTCCGCCAGTTCAGGTGCCAGTTTGGTGTCCGCCACAAAACCTGGCGTAAATGGCCCTGATAACACGCCCGCTAATAAGTAACCCACCAGAGGGGAAATGCGCAGTTTGTTGGCAATCATGCCGAGGATAAAAGCGAGCACAAGCCCGCCGACAATGGTGGTAATAAGCGGTGTGGCGTGATGCATTCCGTCTCCTTTCGTTGATGCGTGGATCCCACGGTCGTCGACCGATAGCTGAGTTACAGTTTATGACAATTTTGCCCGCCGCGTTTGTTAATAATTGTTGAATTATGAAGAAAACAGCAATTTGGATGAAAAAAATCGCCAACCGGCTCTGCCATAACATAACTAAGGGCGCTGACGCAGTTTTAAAGGATAAGCGATACTGAAAATCAGGGCTTTCATTGGCTAGAAAGGCGCGGAAGAGAGCATAATGGTGAGTGAATATGGTCATCATCCTGCGCAAGCAGGTGGAAGTCTCCCTTTGGCCTACTCATTTCCTACAACCGCGCATCGCTGCGCTTGTTGCGATCTTGCACCCACAATAATGAGTTTGTACTCCTTTATTGCAGAGTAAGGGGCGAGGTGGGAAATAAAAAAGACGCGTAACAAAACCTGCATGGCAGAGTGACCAGAACTTATTTGTCTATTATTGACGAGCGCTGTATTTTCTCCTTTCACCAATGGGGTCAGGGAGAGAAGCATGAGCGTGTTAAAGAAGAGCATTACGGTGAGCCTGCTGGCGGCGCTGGGCGCATTAAGCCTGCCGGCGCAGGCTTACGAGCAGGATAAAACCTATAACATCACCATCCTGCACACGAACGACCACCACGGTCACTTCTGGCGCAGCGAGTATGGCGAATATGGCCTCTCGGCGCAGAAGACGCTGGTGGACGGCATTCGTAAAGAGGTGGCGGCGCAGGGCGGCAGCGTACTGCTGCTGTCAGGCGGCGACATCAATACCGGCGTACCGGAGTCCGATTTACAGGACGCCGAGCCCGATTTTCGCGGCATGAACCTTATTGGTTATGACGTAATGGCGGTCGGTAACCACGAGTTCGACAATCCGATGAGCGTCCTGCGCCAGCAGGAGAAGTGGGCGAAATTCCCCTTCCTCTCCGCCAATATCTACCAGAAGAGCACCAATCAGCGTCTCTTCAAGCCGTGGATGATCTTCAACCGCGAGGGGCTGAAAATTGCCGTTATCGGCCTGACCACCGACGACACTGCCAAAATCGGCAACCCGGAGTACTTCACCGATATCGAGTTCCGCAAACCGGCTACAGAAGCGAAGCTGGTGATCGATGAACTGAACCAGAATGAAAAACCGGATGTGATTATCGCCACTACCCATATGGGGCATTACGACAACGGCGAGCATGGCTCCAACGCGCCGGGCGATGTCGAAATGGCGCGCAGCCTGCCGAAAGGGGCGCTGGCACTGATTGTGGGTGGCCACTCACAGGATCCGGTCTGCATGGCCTCCGAGAATAAAAAACAGGTCGATTATGTGCCCGGCACGCCGTGCGCACCGGATCAGCAAAACGGCACCTGGATTGTGCAGGCCCATGAGTGGGGCAAATATGTCGGTCGCGCGGATTTCCAGTTCCGTAACGGCGAGATGAAACTGGTGCGCTACCAGCTCATTCCCGTCAACCTGAAGAAGAAGGTGACCTACGACAACGGCAAGAGCGAACGTGTGCTCTACACGCCGGAAATTGCCGAAAACGCGCAGATGCTCTCGCTGCTGACGCCGTTCCAGAACAAAGGTAAAGCGCAGCTGGGCGTGAAAATTGGCAGCACCACGGGCCGTCTTGAGGGGGATCGCAGCAAAGTGCGCTTTGTGCAGACCAACCTGGCGCGGGTTCTTCTTGCCGCACAGATGGCGCGCACCGGCGCGGATCTGGCGGTGATGAGCGGCGGCGGCGTGCGTGACAGCATCGAAGCGGGCGATATCACCTATAAAGACGTGCTGAAAGTGCAGCCGTTCGGCAATACCGTCGCCTACGTCAATCTTAGCGGTAAAGAGCTGCTTGATTACCTGACGGCAGTAGCGCAGATGAAGCCTGATTCCGGCGCCTACCCGCAGTTTGCCAATGTCAGTTTTGTGGCGAAGGGCGGCCAGTTGAGCGACGTGAAGATCAAAGGCGAACCGCTGGATGAGGCGAAGAGCTACCGTCTGGCAACCCTGAGCTTTAATGCCACCGGCGGCGATGGCTACCCGCGTCTGGATGATAAAGCCGGCTATGTGAATACCGGCTTTATCGACGCTGAAGTGCTGAAAGAGTTCATCCAGAACAACTCACCGCTGGATGTGAATGCTTACGAACCGAAAGGCGAAGTGAGCTGGCAGTAACGCCTTACTCGCGGCGGGCGATATCGGCAAATTGCGCACTAAGCAGTTTTGCCAGATCGCTCGCCGCCAGTTCAATATCCAGCCCGCGCTTGCCGCCAGAGATATAGATGGTGTCGAAGGTTTGCGCGGGCGCATCGATCAGCGTCGGCAGGCGTTTTTTCTGCCCGAGCGGGCTGATACCGCCCACCAGATAGCCCGTGGTGCGCTGCGCCACCATCGGGTCTGCCATATCGACCTTTTTCGCGCCCAGCGCTTTAGCCACCTTTTTCAAATCGAGCATCCCGGCCACCGGCGTTACCGCCACGGCCAGCTGCTTCATATCGCCATTGACCGCCACCAGCAACGTTTTATACACCCTGTCGGCATCCAGCCCCAGCTTGCGCACCACTTCATCGCCGAAGTTGGTCTCATTAGGATCGTGCTCATAGCTGTGGAGGTGAAAAGGGATGCGGTTTTTTTCCAGTAATTTTACGGCGGGCGTCATAATAATCCTTCTTATCAAGCGTTTTCACGCTGTAAGCATACGCCTGCAGCCGCCCGGGAAAATAGTAGCATCTTGCGCTAATGGGCCATTTTTTCTGCTAACAGCGCGGGAAGATTGCCGTCGCCATAGAGATGCAGCGCGCCCGCGGCCACCACATAGCGCCCCGGCGGCAGGCGGAACAGATAGTCGCACCATGCGCGGTTACGCTGATGCATCAGCACATCGTGCAGCGGCTGGCTAAAGGTTGAGGGGAGGCTCAGGTTTTCGTCGCGCGGCGGGCTCTCCAGCCACCAGCTCATCATCACCTGTAACAGGCGCGCATTCTCATGCCAGTGGGTAAGGGTGTCCTGCAACAGTTCGCTGCCGTCATCCGGCAGGTGGCGCAAAATATCGAGCTGGCTGGTGGTGCCCTCCAGCTCCATGATCGCCACGTTAAAACGCTGCGCGGCCTGAAGCAGCTGGTAGTCGATGCCGTAGTCGGATCGTAGGCCGAGCCGCTGCGCCTGCGTCGCTTGTAGCACCAGCGCAATGTGCCAGGCCGGGCGCGTCTCAAACGGCGCACGGCTTAATGACAGGCTCTCCAGCGTGCTCTCCAGCGCGTCGATCAGCGCCGGGCTGAGGCGAGTGTCGAGCGGGTCGGCGTCAGGAAGGTTAGCAAACGGCGAATCGGAACCGGCGATATCCGCTTCGACAATCAGCGCATCGGCCTCGCGCACTTTTTGCAGCAGCGCGGCGGGCAGAGGTGCCATGCCGTGGGTGCCCATATGAATGCTGCCGACCAGGTGAAGATGCCGATCACCGGGCAACTCAACGTCTAATGCAGGCCAGGGGTAGCGGCGCTGACGAAGCGCGAGAAGAAAAGCTTTCAATCGTTGAAACAGGCTCATACGCGCTTCCTGAGAGTAAAAAGGCATGCTAACGCGCGAAGCGGGAGGGTGTAAACCCCGCCGCAGGTAGCGGCGGGGCGGGGCTTAGTCGCGCGGGGTAAAGCGCAGCAGACGGTTGGCGTTACTCACCACGGTAATCGAGGAGAGCGCCATCGCCGCGCCGGCGACCACCGGGTTGAGCAGCGTGCCGGTCAGCGGCCAGAGAATACCGGCGGCAATCGGGATGCCAAGGGAGTTATAGATAAACGCCCCGAGCAGGTTCTGCTTCATATTACGCAGCGTGGCGTTAGCAATCGCCAGCGCATCGGCCACGCCGAGCAGGCTATGGCGCATCAGCGTGATCGCCGCGGTCTCAATCGCCACGTCGCTGCCACCGCCCATCGCAATGCCGACATCGGCCTGCGCCAGCGCCGGAGCATCGTTGATGCCATCACCAATCATCGCCACCTGGCGGCCCTGCTGCTGAAGTTGTTTGATCGCTTCGGCTTTGCCATCCGGCAATACACCGGCAATCACCTCATCAATGCCCGCCTCTTTGGCAACGGCATTTGCCGTGGTCGGGTTATCGCCCGTCAGCATCACCAACCGGTAACCGGCGCGGTGCAAGCGTTGCAGCGCCTGCACGCTGTCGTCACGTAGCGGATCGCGAATGGCGAACAGCGCTCGCGCTTTGCCCTCAACCGCCAGCAGCACCGGCGTCGCGCCACGGCTGGCCTGGGCGGCAATCTCCTCATCCAGCGCGCGCGTATCGATCTGCTGCTCCGCCAGCAGCGCCTGATTGCCGAGCAGCATGCGCTGCCCATCAATCTCGCCGCTGACGCCCAGCCCGCGCAGGGTGCGGAACTGCTTCACTTCCGGCAGCGCATCAGTTGCGGCTTTTTCCAGAATCGCGTGCGCCAGCGGGTGGCTGGAGCCCTGCTCAAGCGCCGCCGCCAGACGCAGGGCGCTCGTTTTATCCCCCTCCAGCGCGGTGATGCTCACCACTTCCGGTTTGCCGCGCGTCAGGGTGCCGGTTTTATCAAACACCAGCGTATCGAGGGTGCTGGCGCGTTGTAATGCATCGGCATCGCGCACCAGCACGCCAAACTCCGCCGCACGCCCGACGCCAGAGATAATCGACATTGGTGTCGCCAGCCCGAGGGCGCAGGGACAGGCGATAATCAGCACGGTTGTCGCAATCACCAGCGTATAGACAATCTGCGGTGCCGGGCCGAAGAGGTACCAGATGGCGCCGCTGAACAGGGCGATAGCAACGACCACCGGGACAAATATCGCTGAAATACGGTCAGCGAGCTGGCCGATCTCCGGTTTGCTGCTCTGCGCCTGGCGCACCATGCGGATAATGCGCGACAGCGTAGTGTGGCTGCCAACGGCGCTG
The DNA here is from genome assembly GCF_014490785.1 of Kosakonia sp. SMBL-WEM22. Lineage (NCBI taxonomy): Bacteria > Pseudomonadati > Pseudomonadota > Gammaproteobacteria > Enterobacterales > Enterobacteriaceae > Kosakonia > Kosakonia sp. SMBL-WEM22. The sequence goes on from NZ_CP051488.1 coordinate 1,280,248, forward strand.
GCGGTAAACAGGACACTGCCATCCTGCACCACTGTGCCGGCGTGAATCGTCTCGCCCGCGCCTTTCTGCTGTGGCACCGGCTCGCCGGTCAGCATCGCTTCATCAAACCACCCTTCGCCTTCGCGGATCTCACCATCCACCGGTACGCGATCGCCGGTGGTCAGGCGCAGCGTCATGCCCGGCTGCACCTCAGCCAGCGGAACGCTTTTTTCGCCCTCAGGGGTAACGACCCGCGCCGTTGGCGGGGTTAAATCGAGCAGCCGCTCCAGCGCTTTTGATGAGCGCTGGCGGGCGCGCGCTTCCAGCATATGGCCGAGGTTAATCAGGCCGATAATCATCGCACTGGCTTCGTAATAGAGGTGACGGGCTTCCATCGGAAACCACTGCGGCCAGATATTGACGCTCATCGAGTAGAGCCAGGCCGCACCGGTACCAAGGGCAACCAGCGTATCCATCGTCGCGGTGCCGTTACGCAGGCTTTTCCACGCGCTAGTGTAGAAGTGCCCCCCGGCAAACACCATCACCGCCAGCGTGAGCACGCCGATGCCAAGCCACAGTGAGCGGTTGGCCTCGGTGACCATCATATTGTCGCCGATCATCCCCCAGAGCATGATCGGCACGCCGACCAGCAGGGCGACAATCGCCTGCCAGCGAAAGCGCTTCAGGGTGGCGAGCGCCGTCTCCTGCTGGCGTTCGCGCCGTTTAATATCATCTTCAATCGCTTCCGCGCCGTAGCCTGCCTGCTCGACAGCGCTAACTAATTGTGCGGCGGGCGCGCTGCCCATCACCAGCGCAGTGCGCTCCGCCAGGTTTACCCGTGCCTGCGTGACGCCCGGAACCGCCTGTAAGGCTTTCTGTACCCGGGAGACACAGCTGGCGCAGCTCATGCCGTTGATCAACAGCTGCTGGCTGTCATCAAGCGCGTCTGCTGCCGGAAGCTCTGGAGTGGCCGCTGTCAGTGCTTCCGACGGGAGTGATGACTCTGCCAGCGGTTTAGCCTTTGGGTGGCTGACGCTCGCGCCGTACCCGGCCTCTTCAATTGTCGCAATCAGCGATTCGGCGCTAGCGCTGCCCGTCACCTGGGCATGCTCGATGGTGACATCGGCCGCCTCAACATCGGGGCGTTTTTCCAGGCTCTCTTTTACACGTTTAACGCAATGGCCGCAGGAGAGGCCATCCAGGTTTAGCTCTATGGTTTGAGACATAAGCATTCTCCTCAGGGATGAGTCGTTTGATAACACGTAACAAGCTTAAACCTTCCCGCGAGGGGAAGGTCAAGGCTACGTTGGTACAAAATAGCGGGGCAGGCGCAATCCGGCCGCCAGAAATAACAAACCCCGCATTGAGCGGGGTCTGACATCATTTGGCGGTTAAGACTCAGCCATATTTACGGGCGAATTCCTGGTCGGAATTGCACAGGTAAATAATAAATTCGATAAAGGAGATGATTGCCGGAATACAGGTCCAGAAGAACAGCAGATAAAGAATGCCCTGTCCCGGTTTACCTAAATAGAATTTGTGTGCCCCGAAGCCGCCAAGGAAGAAGGCGAACAGCGCAGCGGAGATGCGGCTCTTCTTGCCAGCAGTGCTCTGCGGCGCGCCGCAGCTCGGACATGCAACTGCTTCTTTATGTATCTCCTTTCCGCAACCGCGGCAAAAAGCCATATCACTCATAAACAACTCCTGTGTGTCGAACTTTTATCATTATTTGAAAATCCCGCGCTATGGTATAGCGAAGCGGCGGATCGACAAATAAAAATATTTACAACAGACATATATTTGTTTTGCATGATTTCAGGGATTAATATTATTTTCCGGCCTCATAACAGGCGTCGCACTATTTGCCGCCCTCTGAGACTGCGTAAATGATGGGGAAGATCATGAATATCAGCGATGTGGCAAAAAAGACCGGTTTAACCAGTAAAGCGATCCGCTTTTATGAGCAAAAGGGGCTGGTAACGCCGCCTTTGCGCGGGGAAAACGGCTATCGCAGCTACAACCAGCAACATCTTAATGAGCTGACGCTGCTGCGCCAGGCGCGCCAGGTGGGGTTTAACCTCGAAGAGTGCGGTGAGCTGGTGAATCTGTTTAACGATCCCGCTCGCCACAGCGCCGATGTGAAAGCCCGCACGCTACAGAAAGTGGCCGAGATTGAACGCCATATCAGCGAGCTCCAGGCGATGCGCACTCAGTTGTTGACACTGGCGGAGGCCTGCCCAGGTGACGAAGGGGCTGACTGCCCGATTATCGACAACCTTTCGGGCTGCTGTCATCACCGCGTGAAGGGTTAAGCAGAAAGGTCACCGTGCCGCGATACCAGCGCGAGTCTGCAAGCTTCTCAATCGCGCGCTCATCGCAAATCCCGCCCGGCACGACGCCCAATTTAAACGGAACGCGCAGGCCAGCGAGTGCTGGCAGGTAATCGCTAAAGTTTGCCACCGTGCGCCGTCCCTGATAGCTCTGCACGACCAGTTCATCCACCGGCAAGGCATTCAGCGTGGCAACGCTACCGGTTTTCGCCCAGTCCAGCAGCCCGGTTACCCCCAGCGCATAGTGCGCGGGCAGCGTGTGCCGCAGCCGTTGCAGAAAGCGGGCGTACTCATCGAGCCGCCAGGTGGCGGCATCGAAATCGATCTGCAGGCCAATGACCTCATTTCCCGCCGCCTGCCAGCGCGCTAACAGGCGGTTAAGGCGCAGCAACAGCGTATCCGGTACATCAAGGGTGGCAAAGCGCACCGTTAACCAGATGCGCGGAAAGGCGAGCCGGTTAACGGGCAGCCCTTTGCGTTCAAATACGGCTTTGCCACTGTGGATCACCACCTCGCCCTGATGGAGATAGACCACATCGGCCTGGCGCAGCGCCTCGCCGGGGCGTACGCCGGACCAGAGCCAGAACGCCCGATCCTCTGCCTTCGCAAGACTTAACGGAGAGAGCAGGGCTGCAAGGACGATTACCAGTAGTATTTGAGTTCGTTGGCCCATACGCTTCCAGGGTAACGGCTCTTAAGTTGCTGGAACCAGGCTTTGCGCACCGATTTCTCTACGTCATCGCCGCCGCAATCGTTATAACCCGACGGGGCATAACACATCACTGCGCGGTAGAGGGCATAGCTCTTATCTTCCGGCTCCGCTTTCGGGTTGTTAATTACCTGTTGATAGGCGGCCAGCCGCTGCGGCACGCCGGGCAGCGCTTTCATTGCCGTCGCATTGTCGAGGGCATCATTGCCGCCGCGTTCGCCTCCCAGCGAAACGCTCGCCTGGGTAGTGCGGAAGAATTCGCCGAGGCAGTTCAGCGCATGTCCATCCGTTGGCGTTTTGCTAAGGGCGGTGACGGTCTTCTCCAGCGCCGCACAGGTATAGCGGCTTGTCTCATCGCTGCCTTGCCAGTTAAAGATTTTCAGATCGACATCCGCAAACGCCTCGTCGGTGACCGGCGGCGTAACGGCGGCGATCAGCTTTTTATCCTGCAACCAGTCGGCGTAGTTTCCGGCGGTCAAATCGCGCATCAGCAAGGTGTGCAGGGCGATGGTGCGCTCTTCGCTATTCGGCCCGTTTTCAGCCTGCGCCAATAGCAGCGGGCGCGAGGCTTTGGTTTTCAGCACCAGCGAGCGAAAACGCAGGTTCGTCACCCGGCTTTTGGCGGCGAAGATCTCATCAACCTTATCACTTGCCACCAGCGTGGCCGCCAGTTTGGCCTGTAGCAACTGCTGCTGTTCGGCGTCACGGCTTAAATCGAGCAGGCGCAGCCAGTGGCTTTGCGCCTCGGGCCAGGTTTTCTGCGCCATCAGCGCATCGCCATACAACACCTGTTCACTAAAGGCGAGAATGTCATGCTCCGCCAGCGTTTTTGCCGGAGTGATACCGCTGACCACCGTGGCGTAGTCCTGCGAACTGTAAGCCAGTTGCAGATTAAGGTAGTTCCAGAGCGCGCCGCGCTGGTTGTTGTCGAATTCCGCTTTATGGCTCTCAAGCCAGGCCTTATCGATACAGGGCGTGTTTTCACGGCAGGGCGATTCGCGCATCCAGCGCAGGGCGGCAATAAAGGTCATCAGCGAGGCATTTGGCGCGCTGACAAACGCATCGCCTCCCCAGCTAACATCCTTACTCAGCAGCTTGTTATCGCTCTCATTGATTAACGTCACCAGCGCATCGCCGCTGGCGGCGGCAGAGAGCGCTTTTTCATAGCGCGCCGCGAGGCTGTCCCACTGCTGAAGATACCAGTCAATGCGGCGCAGCATCCCCTGCGTCGAGGCGGCGTAACGCCCCTGCGGCCACTGCTTGAGGTAACCCTCCGCTGCGCTTCGCGCCTGCTCAGCGTGGGGTTTATCAATTTTCGCGACATCAAAGTCGCCATACTCGCCATTGGCGTTTTCGCTGCTGGCGTTAAGGGCATTACGCATCAGCATGTAACTTGCCGTTTCGGCAAGCCATGGCTGCGTGCTCTTTGTCAGCGAAGTAAAAAGCGGTTCGGCGGCGGCATAATCACCGGCATAGAAGCTGTTGGTGGCCTGAAGATAGGTGCGAAAACCCGCTGCGCTTGAATTTTCCGGGAAAGCGAGGGCGTTTATCGCCTCTTCGGTTTGCGAAGATTCACTGGCGGCGATGCGTGCGGTTGCCAGCGCCTGGCGCTGCGGCGCGGTCAGGGAGTTATCCTCAAGCAGGGCAGCGAAGAAGGCCGAGAGCGACTCGTTATTTTGTGAAACAAAGCGGGTTTCACCATCGTTGCCCGCGTCATCAACCGCCGGAGCGGTTTGCGCGTCGCCGCCTTCGGCAATCAGGCGCAGCAGGGCGGGCGGCAGTGTGTTGTCGCTCGCGATGCCCAGCGCGTTCATCTGCTGGCGCAGGGTGGCGGCAAGCGTTGAGGCTTCTGTCGCGGCGGTAGGCGGCACGTCATCATGATGCACACCGAAGAAAACGTCGCGGCTACGGGTAATATCCGTTGGCATTGGCTGGCGCAGCGGATAGAGACCTTTTCTATCGCCCAACAGGCGCAGCAGGTTGTCGCGGGTATCCGCGTGGATAGCGATCACAGGCGGCGTGGCGAGGTAGCAGCCGGGGCTGCCCCACGTGCAATCATCAATATCGGAAGAGGCCAGCGCGGATGCGCTGGCGCCAAGCGCGAGCAGGATGCCCAGCGCGAGCTGTTTTTGCGGGCCCATAGCCGGGATCCTTGCGTTAAGTTAGTCGCTTACGGGGGTGATACGCAGCGTAATACCTTCAATGGCGATGACCTCGACGCGCGTACCGGCGGCGAGATCGCCATCGGCACAGACCGGCCATGAGCTGTCGCCCACGCGCATATGCCCGCGGCCGTTGACCAGCGCGTTCTCCAGCGTGAAACGGCGGCCGAGCAGCTGTTGCCCGCGCAGGTTGAGCGAGGCGTCGGCGGGGTTTTGCTGTTTCACCCGTTTTGACAACCACAGCCACCATAGCCAGGCGGCCAGCAGCGTCAGCAGGGCAAACAGCACCCCCTGCCACTCCCAGCTAAACGGGATGACCCACGCCAGCAAACCGGTAGCGACGGCGGCAATGCCGCTCCACAACAGATACCCATTGCCGCCGAGCATTTCGGCGGCGAGCAGCAACCCACCCAGCGTCAGCCAGGCGAGGTAGGTATGTTCAATCAGCAGTTCGGCGATCATTTTTTACGCTCGTTGGCGCTATCTTTCACCAGCTCAGCAATACCGCCGATGGCACCCAACAGGCTGCTGGCGTCCAGCGGCATCATCACCACTTTGCTGTTATTGGCGGAACCAATCTGCTGCAGCGCTTCGGTATATTTCTGCGCCACGAAGTAGTTCACCGCCTGGATATCGCCGGAGGCGATCGCTTCAGAGACCATCTGCGTGGCGCGGGCTTCCGCTTCCGCCGAACGCTCGCGCGCTTCCGCCTGCAGGAAGGCAGATTGACGTTCCCCTTCAGCTTTCAGGATCTGCGACTGCTTCTCGCCTTCGGCTTTCAGGATCTCAGCCTGACGCACTCCTTCAGCTTCCAGAATATAGGCACGTTTAGTACGTTCCGCTTTCATCTGCGCGTTCATTGAGGAGACCAGCTCCGCTGGCGGGCGCACATCGCGGATCTCAATACGCGTTACCTTGATGCCCCACGGGTTGGTGGCTTCATCGACAATGTGCAGCAGGCGGGTGTTGATGCTGTCGCGCTGCGAGAGCATCTCGTCCAGCTCCATTGAGCCGAGCACGGTACGGATATTGGTCATGGTCAGGTTGACGATCGCCAGCTCCAGATTGCTCACCTCATAGGCGGCGCGCGGCGCATCGATAACCTGAATAAAGCAGACGGCGTCAATGGTAACGTTGGCGTTATCTTTGGAGATGATCTCCTGGGAAGGGATGTCGAGTACCTGCTCCATCATATTGATCTTACGACCAATGCGATCCATAAACGGCACGACAAGGCTAAGACCCGGTTGCAGTGTGCGGGTAAAACGACCAAAGCGTTCCACGGTCCACTGGAAGCCCTGGGGGACAATTTTTATACCGGAAAAGACAACAACCAGCGCGACGACGATAAGAACGATAATGACGATTGGCATCAAAAAAACCTCCTGTTTAATTTGATGCCATCTTAGCCCGAATTGGCGATGAAAGCAGCCCGATCGCCAAATTTAGCAGGGTGATCAGTAGAGCAGTGAGTAGAGCTGACGACGATATTTCGAGGCCAGCACATCACCGGTGCCGAGCGCAGCCAGGATCTCTTGCAGCGTTTTGCGCGCGTCGCCGTTGGCCGCGCCGAGATCTTTACGCAGGTGGTTAAACAGCAGTTCCAGCGCCTCTTCGTTACGCCCGACCTGATGCAGCTGCAGCGCCAGTTGCGTTGCCAGCGCCGCATCTGCCGGGTTATCAGCCACTTGCTGTTGTAACTGCTGGATTTCCGGCGTGTCGGCCGCTTTACGCAGCAGATCGATCTGCGCAATCAACCCTTGATAGCGTGTGTCCTGATCCTGCAATGGCACCACTTTCAGCACCGCTTCCGCTTCGTCAGCGCGGTTTAACACAATCAGCGTTTCCGCCAGCAGGAAGCCGATTTCGCTCTGCTGGTTAGAGAGCTGCCACGCCTCTTTCAGCAGCGGCAGCGCCTCAGCATGCTTGCCTTCCTGCATCAGCTCCATCGCCTGCTGCGCTTTCAGCTCCTCTTCACGCGGCAGCACTTTGTCGAGCAGGGCGCGGATCGCCTCTTCCGGCTGCGGGCCCTGGAAACCATCAACCGGCTGACCGTTCTGGAAGAGATAGACCGTTGGAATGGCGCGCAGGCCAAACTGCGAAGCGACCATCTGCTCGGCATCGCAATCCACTTTCGCCAGAATAAACTGCCCGTTGTACTGCGCGGCCAGCGTTTCCAGGACCGGCGTCAATTGCAGACAGTGTTGGCTGCGCTCGGACCAGAAATAGAACAGCACCGGGGTCGCAACGGACTGTTCCAGCACCTGTTGCAGGTTCGCTTCGGTAATATTGACGATATTCTGTACGGACATGGCAATTTCTCTGTTTAAACAAGTAAGAATGAGATGGGGACGCGACACGCGCCTTCAACTCATCCGTGCAAAATTTTATCCATCATGCGTGCGGGCAGCACTCTTTTCAGCAGGCTGACCGCCCAGGTCACCAGCGTGACGGGGTAGCGCAATTTCGGCCGTTTACTCTCAAAAGCATGGCGCACTTTGGCGACCACCGCCTCCGGGCCGAGGGTAAAGTGCGCGGCAATGCCGGGGTTTTCGACAGGTTTATCGCGCTGCGTCTGGTTGACGTTGTCGGTAAAACGCGTGCGGATGGGGCCTGGCTCAATCAGGCTTACTTTAATGCCGGTGTGGCGCAGCTCCATGCGCAGCGCGTCTGACCAGGCTTCCAGCGCATATTTACTTGCGGCATAGGCACCGCGACCGGGCGTGGAGATAAGCCCCATCACCGACGAGGTCATCACAATGCGCCCTTCGCCGTGGGGCAACATTGCCGGAAGCAGGCGTAGCGTGAGCTGGTGCGTACCGAAAAAGTTGCTGGAGAACTGCTGCTCCAGCTGTTCTCTGCTGATGGAGTCAAGGGACCCATACACGCCGTAACCGGCGTTATTGAAGAGGCCATAGAGGCGATTACCGGTCAGGGCGATCACCTCATCCGCCGCGCGATCCACGCTTGCGGCGTCATCAAGATCGAGCAAAACGCCGGTAAATCCCTCTTGATCCATCCGCGCAACATCGTCGGCTTTGCGGCAGGCGGCCAGCACGTCAAACCCCTGACGCTTTAGCTCGCGGGCGCTCTCCAGACCAATACCGCTGGAACATCCTGTTATTAAGACCGTTTTTTGCATAACTTTACCTGGGGACGCGCCTGAACATTCAGGAGGCGTGATTAACTAAAGGAGCCAGTCGCGTGGCCATCCAGTCGGCAATAAACGGCTGGGCATCGCGATTGGGGTGAATACCATCATCCTGCATCCACTGCGGTTTCAGATAGACTTCCTCCATAAAAAAGGGCAGCAGAGGAACATCCAGCTCGCTGGCAAGCTTCGGGTAAATGGCACCAAAGGCCTCAGTATAACGACGACCGTAGTTGGCGGGCAGCCGTATTTGCATCAGCAGCGGCTTCGCATCAGCCGCTTTTACCGTTTCGATAATCTGGCGCAGCGTCTGCTCCGTTTGCTGTGGTGGAAAACCGCGCAGGCCATCGTTGCCGCCGAGTTCGACCAGCACCCAGCGTGGTTTATGCTCTTTTAACAGCGCAGGCAGGCGCGCCAGGCCCTGCTGCGAGGTGTCGCCGCTGATGCTGGCGTTCACCACCACAGGCTGCTGCTGCCACTTGCTATTGAGCAGCGCAGGCCAGGCCGCCGTAGCCGCCATCCGATAGCCGGCGCTCAGGCTGTCGCCAAGAATCAGTAGCGTGTCCGCCGCCGCGGCGCGAAAGGTTAACAAAAGCAAAAACAGGAAGGGCAAATGCCAGCGGAAAACATTGTTGAAGTTCATCATCTTAAGAAGTCCGTCGGTCAGGGGGAGCAGGAGCTTTCAATCCTTACCGGAGTTGAGCTGGTTGTCAAACCAGCTGAAACCATCGCGCTGATTGGCGAGTCCGGTTCCGGGAAGTCGACGCTGCTCGCTATTCTCGCCGGGCTGGATGATGGCAGCAGCGGCGAAGTGCACCTGCTCGGCAAGCCGTTACACAAGATGGACGAAGAGGCGCGCGCGCAGTTACGCGCACAAAATGTCGGCTTCGTTTTTCAATCTTTCATGTTGATCCCGACCCTTAACGCGCTGGAAAACGTGGAGCTGCCCGCGCTGCTTCGCGGCGAGAAGAGCAGCGAAAGCCGCAGCAGCGCCAAAGCATTACTCGAGGAGTTGGGGCTGGGCAAACGCCTCGACCATCTTCCCGCACAGCTCTCCGGTGGCGAACAGCAGCGCGTGGCGCTGGCCCGCGCCTTCAACGGTCGCCCGGCGGTACTCTTCGCCGATGAGCCGACCGGCAATCTCGATCGGCAAACGGGCGACAAAATCGCCGATCTGCTCTTCTCAATGAATCAACACTACGGCACCACGCTGCTGCTGGTGACTCATGATGCGCAGCTGGCGGCACGCTGCGACAGACGCCTGCGGCTGGTCAACGGCGAACTGCAGGAGGAAGCATGATTGCCCGCTGGTTCTGGCGCGAATGGCGCTCGCCGTCGCTGCTGATTGTCTGGATGGCGCTAAGCCTCGCTGTAGCCTGTGTGCTGGCGCTCGGCACTATCGGCGATCGCATGGAGAAGGGCTTAAGCCAACAGAGCCGCGATTTTATGGCGGGCGACCGCGCATTGCGCAGCTCCCATGAAATTCCGCCTGGCTGGCTGGAGGAGGCGCGTAAAAGCGGCCTGCAAGTGAGTGAGCAGGTGAGCTTCAGCACCATGACGTTTGCCGGCGACACGCCGCAGCTGGCCAGTGTGAAAGCGGTGGATAGCCGCTACCCGCTCTATGGCGAGCTGGAAACGCAGCCTGCCGGGCTGAAGCCGCAGCCGGGCACGGCGCTGCTCGCCCCGCGTCTGATGGCGCTGCTGAATGTGAAACCGGGCGACACGATTGAGGTGGGCGACGCCACGCTGCGCATCGCTGGCGAAGTGACGCAGGAGCCCGATTCCGGCTTTAACCCCTTTCAGATGGCGCCGCGCCTGCTGATGAATAGCGCGGATGTCGCAGAAACCGGCGCCGTCCTGCCAGGCAGCCGCGTCAGCTGGCGGGTGAAGTTTGCCGGCACGCCGGCGCAGTTAGAGAAGTATGAGACGTGGCTGCTGCCGCAGCTTGGCGCGGATCAGCGCTGGTACGGGCTGGAGCAGGATGATGGCGCGCTGGGTAAATCCCTACAGCGCTCGCAGCAGTTTTTACTGTTATCGGCGCTGCTGACGCTGCTGCTGGCGGTTGCCGCCGTCGCGGTGGCGATGAGCCACTACTGCCGCAGCCGCTACGATCTGGTAGCGATTCTGAAAACCCTCGGCGCCGGTCGTACGCAGCTGCAAAAGCTGATTGTCGGCCAGTGGGCGCTGCTGCTTGGGCTGGCGGTGATCACCGGCGGCGCGCTGGGGTTACTGTTTGAAAAGGTGCTGATGCTCCTTCTCAAGCCGGTGTTGCCCGCCGCGCTGCCGCCCGCAAGCTACTGGCCCTGGCTGTGGGCCATCGGCGCGATTGTCGTGATCTCGCTGCTGGTGGGGCTGCGTCCCTATCGTTTGCTGCTGGCGACGCAGCCGCTGCGAGTGCTGCGCCGCGACGCGGTGGCGAATGTCTGGCCGCTCAAACTCTATCTTCCGGCGGTAGCGATTATCACCGTGTTGCTGCTCGCCTGGCTGATGGGCGGCAGCATGCTGCTGTGGGCGGTGCTGGCGGGGGCGGTAGTGCTGGCACTGCTCTGCGGCGTGGTCGGCTGGCTGCTGCTTAATGTGCTGAAGCGCCTGACCCTGAAAGCGCTGCCGCTGCGCCTGGCGGTGAATCGCCTGCTGCGCCAGCCCTGGTCGACGCTCAGCCAGCTGTCGGCCTTCTCCCTCTCATTTATGTTACTGGCGATGCTGCTGGTGCTGCGCGGCGACCTGCTCGATCGCTGGCAGCAGCAGTTACCGGCCGAAAGCCCGAATTACTTTCTGATTAATATCGCCCCGGAGCAGATCGCGCCGCTGAAAACCTTCCTTGCTGAGCATCAGGTGATCCCAGCCGCGTTCTACCCGATTGTGCGGGCGAGGATGACGCAGATTAATGGCCAGTCGACGGAGGGCAACGCCGACGAGGCGCTGAATCGCGAGCTTAACCTCACCTGGCAGCAGCAGCGGCCGGACCACAACCCGCTTACTGCGGGCAGCTGGCCGCCAAAAACGGGTGAAGTGTCGGTGGAGGAGGGGCTGGCTGAGCGGCTTGGTCTGAAGCTGGGCGATACGGTCACCTTCACTGGCGATACGCAGGCGTTCAGCGCCAAAATCTCCAGCCTGCGCAAGGTGGACTGGGAGAGCCTGCGGCCCAACTTCTTCTTTATCTTCCCGCCGGGTGCGCTCGACGGGCAGCCGCAAAGCTGGCTCACCAGCTTCCGGCTGGAGGGGAACAACGGCATGTTAACGCAGCTTAACCGCGCCTTTCCGACCGTCAGCCTGCTCGATATTGGCGCGATCTTAAAACAGGTCGGCCAGGTGCTGGAGCAGGTGAGCCGCGCGCTGGAAGTGATGGTGGTGCTGGTGACCGCCTGCGGCGTGCTACTGCTGCTGGCGCAGGTGCAGGTCGGCATGCGTCAGCGTCACCAGGAGCTGGTGGTCTACCGCACGCTTGGCGCGGGCAAAAGGCTGCTGCGCACCACATTGTGGTGTGAGTTTGCGCTGCTCGGGCTGGTCTCCGGGCTGGTCGCCGCCATCGGGGCGGAAACGGCGCTGGCGCTGTTGCAAACTCGCGTGTTTGACTTTCCGTGGCAGCCCGACTGGCGGCTGTGGCTCACGTTGCCGCTCTGCGGTGCGCTGCTGCTCTCCCTCTGCGGCGGTTGGTTAGGCAGCCGTTTACTAAAGGGCAAAGCGCTGTTCCGTCAATTTAGTGGTTAATCCTGCCTGAAAAAGCGGCACCGATAATTCAATCGGTGTCGCTCTGTTTCAACGTGTAAACAATCAGCCGGCAGCTGTTTAGTAGCACAAAACATTAAAAAAACCTCGCCCACCAGAATCTTATAAGGGATATTATGCCCGCGCTAATTAACAGTTAGTTGTATCAATTCCCAAGGAAAAACCATGAAAATAAAAACAAGCGCCCTGGCGACAGCCATTGGCGCAGCAGTGGCGTTGGCGTCTTTCACAGCACAAGCAGAAATTACTGTTCTGAAACAAAACCCGCAGGCGGGTGATCCCCTTAGCCGCCTGAACTTCACCGTCGGCGGCTCGATTCGCCCGCAGTTCCAGAATATGACCGGTAACGATGGCAAAAATGCCTTTAAACGTAACGGTTTTGACGGCGGTTCCCGCTTCCGTTTCGCGGCGGATTACTACCTGTTCGATGACATCAGCTGGGTCAGCTACTACGAGCTGGGCGTTGATATCCCGAAACTGTTCGACTGGGATAATCACTACGCGGAAACTGCGCACAACACCACGCGCCGTATGCTCTACACCGGCCTGAAAAGCCAGACCTGGGGCACGTTAACCTTCGGTCAGCAGAACAGCGTTTACTATGATGTTGTCGGCGCGAAAACCGATATCTGGGACTACGACATGCTGGCGCAGGCACCGGGTAACGGCATTAAAGGCGATTACGACGGCTCTTATCGTTCACGCAAGATGCTGAAATATAAGAAAACCGAGGGTGACGCGGATATCTATGCTTCTTACCTGTTCAGCGATGATTACCTGGCGACCGACGGCAACCGTTACAAACGTAAGAGCGGCGGCTCCCTGGGTCTCGATTATCACCTGACCGACGATCTGACCTGGGGCGCGGCGTGGAACTACACCCGTGCGGATATGCGTCAGCCTTCTACCGGCGACAGCAAAACCTATGATCAGAACATCCTTGGCACCGCGCTGAGCTGGACCCCGGATAACTGGACCTTCTCCCTCGGCGGCGGCTGGTATCAAAACTTCATGCTGACCAAGAAGAAGGATGTGCATAACTACTTCGCGGGCGATGCGTGGGGCGTTGAGTATTTTGCCGGGTATAAGTTCCCGATCGCACAGTACGCGGTGAAATACATTCAGCCGTACGTGATGGGTGACCGTCTGGAGTTCACCAGCGGTCGTAATTATCAGCGTATCGATAATGGTGTGGGTGTGACCGTGCAGTTGGATTACGGCTTCCGTGTCGATTACGAACACGTCTTCACCTCCAGCACCGACAACCTGGGTGATATGAACCTGGTTCGTCTGCGTTACGATTTCTAACCGCGACCTGTCGGCCTGCTTCTGATGCGCAGGCCGCAACTGCCTGATGGCGCTTCGCTTATCAGGCCTACGGAAATGCACCCACGTAGGCCGGATAAGGCATCGCCGCCATCCGGCAATCGGTCTGGCGCTGAGCACGGTTGCCATAAATGCCTGATGGCGCTTCGCTTATCAGGCCTACGGAAATGCACCCACGTAGGCCGGATAAGGCATCGCCGCCATCCGGCAATCGGTCTGGCGCTGAGCACGGTTGCCATAAATGCCTGATGGCGCTTCGCTTATCAGGCCTACGGAAATGCACCCGCGTAGGCCGGATAAGGCATTGCCGCCATCCGGCAATCGGTCTGGCGCTGAGCACGGTTGCCATAAATGCCTGTTGGCGCTTCGCTTATCAGACCTACGGAAATGCACCCGCGTAGGCCGGATAAGGCATCGCCGCCATCCGGCAATCGGTCTGGCACCGAGCACGGTTGCCATAAATGCCTGATGGCGCTTCGCTTATCAGGCCTACGGAAATGCACCCACGTAGGCCGGATAAGGCATCGCCGCCATCCGGCATTTCCCCTCCTTCTTCCTGACAAGTTGAATTTTTTTCAATTACCGCTGCGCTGGCTTTGTGCCATCTTATTCCCCGGTCTTATCTATAAGGCGCACACCGAACGCGACGCACTGCACGCCGCGTCACACAGCACATCATTACCATCAGGGAGAATATATGGGACCTCGTCTCGGTTTACGCGCGCTTTTTGGCGCACTACTTCTGGTTTGCGGTCTGCCTTTCGCGCAGGCCAACAGCGATCCACACACCATCGTTTTCGGCGTCGCGCCGGGTCCGTATGGCGATATGGTTAAACAGGCGATTGCCCCTTCGCTGAAAGAGAAGGGCTACAAAGTTGTGGTGCGCGAATTCAGCGATTACGTGCAGCCAAACATGGCGCTGGCTAACGGTAGCATCGACGCCAACCTGTTTCAGCACAGCCTCTATTTTGACAAATTCACCGCCGATAAAGGCCTCAAGCTCAGTAAGCTGATCGCCGTGCCGACCGCCGGGATGGGTTTTTACTCGCACAAAATCAAAAGCCTCGATGAGCTGAAGAAGGGCGACATCATTACCCTCTCAAACGATCCCACTAACCTGGCGCGCGGGCTGCGCTTCCTGCAATCGCTGGGGCTGATTACCATCAAAGAGGCTATCGATCCGACCAAAGCCTCGGAGCGCGATATCGCCAGCAACCCGAAAGGGCTGGTGTTTAAACCGCTGGAAGCCGCGCAATTGCCGCGTACGCTTGATGGCGTTACCGCCTCGCTGGTAAATGGCAACTTTGCGGTCGCCGCCGGGATGGATCTCTCTTCGGCAATCAAGCAAGAGAAGCTCGACGAGAACCTGAAAAATATCATTGCCGTGCGCAGTGACGATGCCGACAAGCCCTTCGCGAAAGATATCGTGACGGCGGTGAAATCCCCGGCTTACCGCGCCGTGATTGACGATCCGAAAAATATCTTTGCCGCTTTCCAGAAACCCGACTGGATGCAGAGCGCGGATAAACAATAACAGCGGATATGTGCCCAGGCAGGCTGCGGCCTGCCTTTTGTTTTTTGCCGTTTGAGGTTGGCATGATTGAACTAGATAACGTTTGCGTCGATTTTCCGGCCGGGCGCGGTGGCAGCGGCGCGACGCGCGCCGTGGAGGCGGTCTCGCTGCGCATTGCTGCCGGAGAGATTTTCGGCATTGTCGGTACCAGCGGCGCGGGGAAAAGTACCCTGCTGCGCACGCTTAATGCTCTGCAACGCCCAAGCGAAGGGCGGGTCAATATTAACGGCGTCACCATTTCTGATTTAGAGGGCGTGACGCTGCGCCAGGCGCGCCAGCGCATTGGCATGATTTTCCAGCACTTCAACCTGATGCACACCCGCACGGTGGCGCAAAACGTCGCCTTCAGTCTGAAGGCTGCGGGCTGGGAGCGGAGTAAAATTGCGCCACGCGTGGCGGAGATCCTCGCGCTGGTAGGCTTAAGCGATAAAGCGAATCGCTATCCGGTGCAGCTTAGCGGCGGGCAGAAGCAGCGCGTCGGCATTGCGCGTGCCATCGCCAACCACCCGGATGTGCTGCTCTGCGATGAGCCAACTTCCGCGCTGGATCTGGAAACCTCTGCCACCATTCTGGCGCTGCTTAAAGAGATTAACGCGCGGATGGGGATCACCATTGTGCTGATCACCCATGAGATGAATGTCATCAAAACTATCTGCGATCGCGTGGCGGTGATGTCGGCGGGCAGAGTGGTGGAAGAGGGCGACGTGTTTGATATCTTTGCCCATCCGCAGCACCCGTTTACGCAGCAACTGGTGTCGCACACCCTTAACCTGACGCTGCCCGCACGTCTGCATGAACATTTGCCAGGCCAGCTGCTGAAGGTGCTGTTTATTGGCGACTCTGCCGAGCAGCCGGTGCTTTCGGATGCGGCGGTAAAGTTTGGCGTGGCGGTCAATATCCTGCACGGCAAAATCGAGTATATCGGCGAGCGTGCGTTGGGCATTTTAGTGGTACAGCTGACGGCGGAAAATCCGCAGGCAGTCAGCGATGCCGTGGCGTACATTCGCAGCCGGACGGCGCAGGTGGAGGTGATCCGTGGATGATTTACTGGCTGATTTAAGCCTCGCGTTTGGCGAGACGTTCCAGATGCTCAGTATCTCAACGGTGCTGGCGATTATTGGCGGCCTGCCGCTCGGTTTCCTGATTTTTGTCACCGACCGGCATCTGTTCTGGCAAAACCGCGCGGTTTACCTGTTGAGCTCCATTCTGGTGAACATTATCCGCTCGGTGCCATTTGTTATTCTGCTGGTGCTGCTCCTGCCGCTGACGCAGTGGCTGCTCGGTAACACCATTGGGCCTGTTGCGGCCTCGGTGCCATTATCGGTGGCGGCCATCGCCTTTTATGCGCGGCTGGTGGACAGTGCGCTGCGCGAAGTGGATAAGGGGATTATTGAGGCGGCGGAAGCCTTTGGTGCCAGCCCGCTGCGCATTATCTGCACCGTGCTGCTGCCGGAAGCGAGCGCCGGGCTGCTGCGCGGCTTAACCATTACGCTGGTCAGTCTGATTGGCTATTCGGCAATGGCGGGGATTGTCGGCGGCGGCGGGGTCGGCGATCTTGCGATCCGTTTCGGCTATTACCGGTATGAAACCCAGGTGATGATCGTCACCGTCGTGGCGCTGATTATTCTGGTGCAGATTGTGCAGGTTATTGGCGACTGGCTGGCGAAACGCGCCGATAAACGCGACCGGCATTAAGACCTCAGGAAGTGTGCCTGATAGCGCTTCGCTTATCAGGCCTACAAATCCATCGGCAGCAAGGAATGTAGGCCGGATAAGGCACCGCCGCCATCCGGCAATCGGTCTGGCATTGTGCACGGTTGCCACAACTGCCTGATGGCGCTTCGCTTATCAGGCCTACAAAACCCATCGGCATCACGGTATGTAGGCCGGATAAGGCATCGCCGCCATCCGGCAATCGGGTTCGGTGCGGCAAACGCCTGATGGCGCTTCGCTTATCAGGCCTACCAAACCCATAGACATCACGATATGTAGGCCGGATAAACGTTAGCGCCATCCGGCACGCTTCACTGCGCCGCCAGCCAGGCAGACACCTCTTTGAATGTGCCGCGAAAATGGACGATCGGCGCGCGTTTCTCCAGCTGGTAGCGATACATCGGATCGTAATAGACCTCCAGCAGCGGAGCGAGCCAGGCGAAATGCGCCTCTGTGGTGCCGCTATGATGCTGCTCAGCCAGTGCCGCTTCCAGATGCACGGTCAATTGCTCATAGCGCTGTAAACCGAGCCGGCGGCGAATGGCAAACAGCCCGTGGCGCAGATACTCCGCATAAGCCTCCCATCCTGCCTCTTCACCGTCACGGTCAATAAAAGCCTGCAGGGTCTGCACAAAATACTCCTCGCGCAGCCGCTCAAGGCGCAGCTCAAACGGATCGTCGACTATTACCACCGGCGATTGCGCCATGCGTTCGCGCAGGGCTTCGGGCAGATGGTTTGCGCCAATCGCCCGGCCTTCATCCTCCAGCAGCCAGAATGGCGGCGACACGTTGAGCAGCGCGGCCGCCAGGTGGTTTTCAAACGTCGCCTGCGCGTGCTGCGCCTTAGCCGTACGGCCAAACGATGAACCGCGGTGGTGGGCAAGCCCCTCGAGATCGATTCCGTTAGGGTGCTCGCGTACCAGCAGGGTTTTGCCGCTGCCGGTACAGCCGCCGACTAGCAGTAGCGGGCGCTGAATGCGATCCTGAGTCGCTTCAATTGCCGCCTGGCGCAGCGCTTTATAGCCGCCTGCGACTAGCGGCAGGTCAATCTGCCGTTCATGCAGCCACTGCTGCACAATGTGCGAACGCTGACCGCCGCGCGCGCAGCAGAGTAGGGCGTTTGGGGCGCGTTTACTGGCTGCGATCCACGCCGCGATCCGCTGCTCGCGGGTGTCGCCGTTAACCAGTTGATGACCAAGCCGCAACGCGGCTTCAGCGCCGTCGCGTTTATAGCAGGTACCAACGGCAGCGCGTTCGCTGTCATTCATCAGCGGCAGGTTGATGGCGGCGGGCATCGCGCCTTTGGCAAATTCAATCGGGGCGCGAACATCAATAAGAGGGGTGTGATCCCGCAGGATGGCGAGATAATCGGTGGCGTCGTTCATCGGGCGTCCTTCTGTAAAAACTGCTGCCGAGTTTACGCCTGAATGTGACGATTGTGGGGATTTTTGCCGGATGGCGCTGCGCTTATCCGGCCTACGGTGTGGGGGCAGGGGGATTTTGCCTGATGGCGCTTCGCTTATCAGGCCTACAGAACCATCAGCATCACGAATGTAGGCCGGATAAGGCGCAAGCCGCCATCCGGCAGCTGTTACCCTTACAGCTTCGACTGCGCCCAGGCAATGCCGCTGGCGTATTCGGGGGGCAGTAACGGCACCAGCGCTTCCAGCGTCGCGCTGAGGCGGCCGGTATCGCTGTCATTCAGGTTGAGATGGCCTACTTTACGCCCGGCGCGCACCTCTTTGTCATACCAGTGCAGATGCACCAGCGGCAGCTTCAGCCAGTCGTAATTGAGATCGCTGCCGATCAGGTTGATCATCACCGACGGGCTGTTAACCACCGGCGGCGGCAGGGGCAAATCGACAATTGCGCGCAGATGCAGCTCAAACTGGCTGATTGAGGCACCGTTTTGCGTCCAGTGGCCGCTGTTGTGCACGCGCGGTGCCAGCTCATTGATCAGCAGCCCGCCAGGGGTTACAAAACACTCCATCGCCATCACGCCGACATAGTTCAGCTCATGCATAATCGCCGATAGCATCGCTTCCGCCTGCTGCTGCTGTTTGGCATTCGGCTGCGGGAAGACCACGCTGGCGCGCAGGATCCCATCCTGATGCAGGTTGTGGGTCAACGGATAAAAGACGGTGCTGCCATCGTGGGCGCGGGCACCGACCAGCGACACTTCGCCGGAGAAGTTGATCCCCTGCTCAACGATGCACTCGCCGTAGCACTCATCCGGCAGCTGATCGATATCGGCTGCGCGTAAACGCCACTGGCCGCGACCGTCATAACCGCCAACGCGGCGCTTCACGATAGCCAGCTCGCCCAGACGCCCGAACACGCCCGGCCACTCGCTTTTGTCCGCCAGCAACTGCCACGGTGCGGTAGCGAGGTTGAGTTTGTCGAACAGCTGTTTTTGCGTGAAGCGATCGGCAATCACCGGGAAAACGTCGCGGTTCACAAACGCCGGATGGCGCGCCAGCTCGCGGGTTAACGCGGTTTCCGGCCAGCGCTCAATCTCGGCGGTAATCACGCTCTGCTGAAACGGCACCGCTTCCGGTGCGTCGTCCAGCCCGACCGGCCAGACGGCAATGCTTAACGGCTCGCCCGCCTGGCGCAGCATGCGCCCAAGCTGGCCGTTGCCCAATATACAGACCTGTTTCATGCCGCACCCCGTGGATCCGGGTTATCCAGCACTTCATCCGTCTGCCCCTGGCGCCAGTCGGCCAGGCGCTGATGCAGTTCTGCATCATGCTGGGCAAGGATCTGCGCGGCCAGCAGCGCCGCGTTTGACGCGCCCGCTTTACCAATCGCCAGCGTCCCGACGGGAATACCGCGCGGCATCTGCACGATGGAGTAGAGGCTATCGACACCGCTTAAAGCCGCGGTCTGTACCGGCACACCCAGCACCGGCACCAGGGTTTTGGCGGCAATCATGCCCGGCAGATGCGCCGCGCCGCCGGCGCCTGCGATAATCACCTGAAAGCCGTTTTGCTCCGCCTGTTCGGCAAAGCTGAACAGTTTGTCGGGCGTACGGTGGGCAGAGACGATTTCAACATGGTGCGGGACATTCAGGGTATCGAGGATTTCTGCGGCGAATTGCATGGTGGCCCAATCGCTTTTAGAACCCATAACAATGGCGATGCGCGCCGGTTGGTTGCTTAAAGACATGCGTCTCAAAACTCCTGTGGGTGTGCTTCAGACTACTTCAGAGGGCAGAGAGAATAGCATGGAAAAAAGGCAAGGAAAACGGTTGCGCAGTGAAGTTTGCCGGATTCGAGGGGTGAGCAGAGGGCATTTCAGAAGGGAAATTGCACTAACTCTACGTCGTTTTCGCTGACGCGTATCATTGACCCTTCGCTATGCCAGGCACCGAGTACAGCGCGCCAGGCGGGCGCATCATTCGCGGTCAGTTGATGAACGGCAGGGCGGTGCGTGTGACCGTGGATCAGCCACTGAACGCGATGCTTTTCCATCGCCTCGATAACGGCCTGCTGGTTGACATCCATGATCGCCAGCGATTTGCTGCTGTTGGCGGCACGGCTGCCGGCGCGCATTTTTGCCGCCACGCGATGGCGTATAAAAAGCGGCAGGGCGAGAAAGAGAGTTTGCAGCCACGGCTGATGCACTTTGGCGCGAAAAGCCTGGTAGCCTGCATCGTCGGTGCAGAGCGTATCGCCGTGCATAATCAGCACATTACGTCCATAGAGGTTGAGCACCTTTTCCTGCGGAAGAAGCTGCATGCCGCTTTCACGGGCAAAGCGCTTGCCGAGCAGAAAATCACGGTTACCGTGAATGAAATAGCAGGGGACGCCGCTGTCCACGAGTGCGCGGATGGCGCTTGCGACGCGCTGGTGCAGTGGGTTGGGATCGTCGTCGCCAATCCAGGCTTCAAAGAGATCGCCCAGAATGTAGAGCGCATCGGCCTGACGGGCAACGCCGTCTAAAAAATGGAGAAAACCGGCGGTGATCGCCGGTTCTTCAGTGTGCAGATGCAGATCTGCGATAAAGAGTGTTGCCACGAATTACTCGCTGACGTCCACGCTTTCGATGATCACATCTTCTTTCGGAACGTCCTGGTGCATGCCGCTGCGACCGGTAGAGACCGCTTTGATCTTGTCGACCACGTCCATCCCTTCAACCACTTCTGCGAAGACGCAGTAGCCCCAACCCTGCAGGTTTTCACCGCTGAAGTTCAGGAAGTCGTTGTCCGCAACGTTGATGAAGAACTGTGCGGTGGCGGAGTGCGGAGCCTGGGTACGCGCCATTGCCAGCGTGCCACGGGTGTTTTTCAGGCCGTTGTTGGCTTCATTTTTGATCGGATCTTTCGTCACTTTCTGGTTCATACCCGGTTCAAAACCGCCGCCCTGAATCATAAAGCCGTTGATCACACGGTGGAAAATGGTGTTGTTGTAGAAACCTTCACGGCAGTAGTCCAGGAAGTTTTTAACTGTTTCAGGCGCTTTGTCATCAAAGGTTTTGATTACGATATCGCCGTGATTAGTGTGGAAAGTAACCATTATTGCATCCTGTTCTGATAGTGTGGTGCGTAGACCCGGATGTGGGTCAGATATAGTGGCTTGTTATAGCATAAGCGCGAGGCGGGATCACCTTGCAAAGTGAGCTGCTTCGGGTTTGAATTACAGGTAATATATACGGTTTTCACGCCCACACACGTCTACATGGAATCTTCGATGTTAAAAATTTTTAATACACTGACGCGCCAAAAAGAGGAATTCAAACCTATCCATGCCGGGGAAGTCGGCATGTACGTGTGTGGTATCACTGTTTACGATCTCTGTCACATCGGTCATGGCCGTACCTTCGTCGCTTTTGACGTCGTCGCGCGCTATCTGCGTTTCATCGGCTATAAGCTGAAGTATGTGCGCAATATCACCGATATCGACGACAAAATCATCAAACGTGCCAATGAGAACGGTGAGGATTTTGTGGCGCTGGTCGATCGCATGATCGCCGAGATGCACACCGATTTTGACGCCCTCAATATTCTGCGCCCGGATAGCGAACCGCGCGCGACGCACCATATTCACGAAATTATTGAGATCACCGAGAGCCTGCTGGCGCGCGGTCACGCCTATGTCGCGGATAATGGCGATGTAATGTTCTCCGTGCCAAGCGATCCGAACTATGGTCAGCTTTCACGCCAGGATCTCGATCAGCTGCAGGCGGGCGCACGCGTCGAAGTGGCAGATATCAAACGCAACCCGATGGATTTCGTGCTGTGGAAGATGTCCAAGCCGGGCGAGCCGAGCTGGCCGTCACCGTGGGGCGAAGGGCGTCCGGGCTGGCATATTGAGTGTTCGGCGATGAACTGCAAACAGCTGGGGTCGCATTTTGATATTCACGGCGGCGGATCGGATCTGATGTTCCCGCACCACGAAAACGAAATCGCCCAGTCGACCTGCGCGCATGATGGCGAGTACGTTAACTACTGGATGCACTCCGGCATGGTGATGGTTGACCGCGAGAAGATGTCCAAATCGCTGGGTAACTTCTTTACCGTGCGCGACGTGCTGAAGTATTACGATGCGGAAACCATTCGCTACTTCCTGATGTCGGGTCACTACCGCAGCCAGCTCAACTACAGCGAAGAGAACCTCAAGCAGGCCCGCTCGGCGCTGGAGCGTCTCTACACCGCGCTGCGCGGAACCGATGCCTCGGTGGCACCTGAGGGCGGTGAAGCCTTTGAAGCGCGCTTTATTGAAGCGATGGATGATGACTTCAACACGCCGGAAGCTTACTCGGTGCTGTTTGATATGGCGCGTGAGGTGAACCGCCTGAAAACGGAAGATGCCCATGCGGCAAACGCGCTGGCCTCGCATATGCGTAAACTCGCGGGCGTGCTGGGGCTGCTGGAGCAGAACCCGGATCTCTTCCTGCAGAGCGGTGCGCAGGCGGATGAGAGCGAAGTCGCGGAAATTGAGCAGCTTATTCAGCAGCGTCTGGATGCGCGTAAAGCGAAGGACTGGGCGGCGGCTGATGCCGCGCGCGATCGCCTGAACGAGATGGGCATCGTGCTGGAAGATGGCCCGCAGGGCACCACCTGGCGTCGTAAGTAATCTCTGACCGGACAGGCGCTCGCGCTGTCCGTTTATCGAAGCCGCCATCCGCGCTGTGCCGGATGGCGGCTTTTCTTTTTACTGAGCGACCTTACCGTCTGCGCCACCACAATAATCCCATCACCACCACGCCCGGCAGCCATACCCACATCAGCTCTGAGAGGATCACCTGGTGCCCGTAGGGCGTGGTGTAGCGCGACAGGGCGAACGGCGCGACTTTGATCACCTGCCACGGCGCAAAAAAGCGTTCATCCGACCACGGCCAGAGCCAGCCAACCCCTTTCCCGCCGGTAGTGATGGAGTCCAGCAGGCTGTGCGACAGCAGGGAGACGGTGAGGAAAGCCCAACAGCGCATGAGGCTGGCCTTAAAGCGCTTATGCCCGAGCCAGGCAACCAGCAGCGGGGCGACGAAGGCGAACAGCAGGGAGTGGGTAAAACCGCGGTGGCCCAGAACATCACCGTAAGCGACGCCGAATTTAAACGCCAGCACATCGGCGTCCGGCAGCATGGCAAGCCCCATTCCCGCCAGCAGCAAACCCCGTGGAATGGCTTTACTGCCGAGGCCAAGCCCGAGGCAGAGCGGAACAGCAGCGTGCGTAATGATGGTTGGCATAGAGCATCTCCCTGAGAAAAAAGGGATTATAGCGGCTAATTTGCACGCTTCACGCCTGATTTGTGTGTCAGGCAGATTCGCGCACGACAAGCTGCCCGGAGAGGGTAATGCGCTGCGTTTGTAACTGCGGCTCCTTGAGCTTGCGCATCATCAGCCCGGCGGCCTGGCGACCGCTCTCTTCACTGGCGGAGGAGACATAGGTAAACGCCGGTGAGGTGAGGTTGATATGCAGCATATCTTCGAAGCCGACCAGCGCCACCTGCTGGGTTAAAAAGAGATCTTTCCCGACGGTGCGCCCGGTGTGATGAATGCCGCTTATTGAGCCAATCATCGCATCGGGCGAGTGGCAGAGCAGGGCGGTGATGGTGTTGTGCTGTTCCAGCAGCTGGCGGGTGGCGCGGCTGGCCGCTTCCGTGTCGCCGCGGCAGGCGGGCGTCGCGCCATCGCGCAGCATCAGGCCGTGCTGGTTCATTGCGTGGCGAAAACCGAGCAGCCGCTGCTGGCGGATCACATCTCCCTCAATACCGCCAATATAGGCAATATTGCGATGACCGCGTTCAATCAGGTAACGGGTCGCCAGCGCGGCGGCCTGGCGGTTATCGCGCATCACCAGATCACAAGGCTCCTCCAGTAGCGATTGCGAGACCACCACCAGCGGCAGCGCGCACTGTTGCAGTTGTGCGGGCAGGGTGAGTGACCGCGTATCACACGAGAGGTAAATCACGCCAGCCACACCCTGTTGTTGAAAGGAGAGCAGGCTGCGCTCGAGGTGATCGCCATCATTCAGCGGCTGGCCGAGAAAGACCATAAAGCCGTGCTTTTCCAGCTCCTGCACGATGCTGGCCATCACTTTGATTGAGAAGCTGTCGCTGAAGTCGCGCAGGATAAGGCCGATAAGATTGGAGGTGTTGGCGCGCAGATTCGCCGCCGCGACGTTATGCACATACCCGAGTGCGGCAATCGCTACCTGCACTTTTTCGATGGTCGCGTCGGAGATTTTCCCTTTCTGGCGCAGCACCAGCGAGACCGTGGAAACGGAGACACCCGCGTGCTTTGCCACATCAATAATGCTGACTTTCTTCAACGCTGCTCCCTGTCGTTTACACTGTTCAGCCGGGCCTGACACGCCGGTGCGTGCCAGGCCGTTATCTTATGCTTTGCCGATCTGTGTGGACATGCTCTGGGCGATAAATTGTGCCCTTGCGCCAAAAATGACCTGGATGCCGCTGTCGCCGACAAACACCACGCCGCGCGCGCCAAGATTATTCAGCCCATCTTTATCCACTTTCTGGCTATCCGCCACCTCCAGACGCAGGCGCGTAATGCAGGATCCGACGGAGGCGATATTCTGCTCGCCGCCCAGCAGGCCGATGATTTCACCCGCCAGTTCGCTGTCGGTTTTATCATCTGCCGTTGCTGTCACGTCCGTGCGACCCGGCGTTTTGACATCAAAACGACGGATCACAAAGCGGAAGGTGAAGTAGTAAATCACCGCCATTGGGATACCGACAATCACTGCATTCAGGTAGTTGGTTTGATAGCCGTTAAACGACGGTAGGATGCCGAACGACAGGTAGTCGATAAAGCCGGCGGAGAAGGATTTGGCAATGTGCGCATGCAGCAGGTACATCGACATATAGGCCAGACCCGCCATGATGGCGTTAAAGACGTAGAGGATCGGTGCCACAAAGATAAAGGTGAACTCGACCGGCTCGGTGATGCCCGTCAGGAAGCAGGTCAGCGCGGCGGAGAAGAGAATACCGAAGGCGATCTTTTTGTTGCGTGTATGCGCTTCGTGGTACATCGCCAGACAGGCCGCCGGCAGCGCAAACAGCATCAGCGGAAACTCGCCCTGCATAAACTTACCGGCGTCGTGGTAGCTGTCGCTGCTGAAGGATTTCACACCCTCTTCCAGCATCTTGAACCAGATAGTTTGATCGCCGTGGATCAGCTGGCCTGCCTGGGTCGTGTAATCACCAAACGAATACCAGAACGACGGGTACCAGATGTGGTGCAGGCCCAGCGGGATCAGCGCGCGTTCGACCAGACCGAAGATAAAGGTTGATGCCGCCTGGTTATCGCCGTTGACTACCACCGAGAGCGCATCAATACCGGCCTGAATATGTTGCCAGACATACGGCAGCAGCAGGCCCAGCAAGAATGAGAGAAACGCGGTGGCGATAGCGACAAAACGCTTACCGGAGAAGAAGCCGAGAAACTCGGGAAGCTGCAGGGTATGGAAGCGGTTGTAACACCACGCCGCAAGGATACCGCAGATGAGGCCGCCAAAGACACCCATCTGTAAGGTCGGGATGCCGACCACCATCGCATATTTGCCGCCCTGGGATGCCATCTCCGGCGTTATGCCGAGCATGGTGCCAATAGTGATATTGGTAATAAATACCGAGACAGCCGCAGACAGTGCGGCAATGCCCGATTCCGAGGCAAGCCCGACCGCAGATCCGATAGCGAAGAGCATCGGCAGGTTGTCAAAGATGACGCCACCAGCATTCATCATTAACGGCAGGTGAAATTTATCGCCGAAGGCCAGTAACAGCCCCGCAGCGGGTAGCAGCGAGATGGGCAGCATTAAGGCGCGACCAATCATCGACAATTTAGAGAGCGATTTAACCAACCCTGATACCAGACTCATGCTGATGTCCCCCGAAGATGCGCCTTTTGCGCGATATTTTTGTAAGTAGAACGTTTTAGTAGAACGTTCTACTCATCGTGAGATAACTCTTAAAATGCCGCAATAGAAATTTGTGGTTCAGCCAGAGGATTTGGTGATTCTTTGAGGTCGATCGGCAATTAACCGTTATCGATGCGGGGTAGTAAATAGGCATTGGATGCGCACTGCCGGATAGCGGCTGCGCCTTATCCGGCCTGCGCGCATCGAATCACCATGCGGAGATTGTCGGTCCGATAAGCAAAGCGGCAGCGGGCAGAATCGCCGCAGGATGCAAGCAGAGGAGTTGTAGGCCCGATAAGCAAAGCGCCATCGGGCAGAGAGGATTACGCGGTAACGGTGACGCTCTGGCCGTCGAAGCTGACGGTTTGCCCGGCGACAATTTTGCAACGCTTACGCGTTTCAACCACGCCGTCGACTTTCACATAACCATCGGCGATAACGATCTTCGCCTGCGCGCCGCTCTCGCTCCAGCCTTCCAGTTTCAGTAGATCGCACAGTTCAACGTGCGGGTGTTTACCAAGGGAAAATGTTGCCATCTTAATTGCCTTTTACATCGTGATATTCTTCACACGCCTGCAGCGTGTTCTGGATCAGGGTTGCCACGGTCATTGGACCGACGCCGCCGGGAACGGGCGTAATGTAAGCGGCGCGCGCGGCGGCCTCCTCAAACACCACATCACCAACCACTTTGCCGTTTTCCAGCCGGTTGATGCCAACATCGATGACAATTGCGCCCTCTTTAATCCACTCGCCGGGGATAAAGCCCGGTTTGCCCACCGCGACGATCAGCAGATCGGCGTTTTCTACATGGTGGCGCAGATTTTTCGTAAAGCGGTGCGTTACGGTAGTGGTACAACCGGCCAGCAGCAGCTCCATGCTCATCGGGCGGCCAACAATGTTTGACGCGCCGACCACCACGGCGTTCAGGCCGAAGGTGTCGATGTTGTAACGCTCAAGCAGGGTGACAATCCCGCGCGGCGTGCAGGGGCGCAGACGCGGCGCACGCTGACACAGACGCCCGACATTGTAAGGGTGAAAACCATCCACGTCTTTATCAGGCGCGATACGCTCCAGCACTTTTACGTTGTCAATGCCCGCAGGCAGCGGCAGCTGCACCAGAATGCCATCGATTGCGCTATCGGCGTTGAGCTCGTCAATCAGTCCCAGCAGCTCGGCTTCGCTGGTGGTTTCCGGCAGATCGTAAGAGCGGGAGATAAAACCCACCTCCTCACACGCTTTGCGTTTACTGCCGACATAAATTTGCGAGGCCGGGTTGCTACCAACCAGAACGACGGCCAGGCCCGGAGCGCGAAAACCGGCCGCCACACGGGCACGAACTTTTTCAGCAACCTCAGAGCGCACCTGCTGCGCAATCGTTTTACCATCAATAATTTTTGCTGCCATCAGAGAGAGGGTTCCATCTGTTAAATTGACTAAAGGGGATGCGCGCTATTCTGTCAGAAGCACGCCGCGCTGTCAGTTACCGTTTGCGGTTTTCACTTGCGAAGCAGCAAGCGGTGAAGGGTACTGGGCTTCAATTAACAAAATAGAAACAACTCATCACCCTTAAGAAACCTACCGGCAGACCTGCATGTATGCGGTATGTGTCACTATTTCGGCGACCGCTAATAAAATATGGCAAGGCTATTTCTTAGTTCTTCTTAAGAAACCACTTAGGGGAAATGCAGCATTTGTATCTATTTTAAATTTTGCCATCGGGCTAATTTAATAGGGCAGCAAGTAATAATGATAATTAAATAACTTTAATTCGTTTTACTTGACCAGGGGGGCACGCGAAATGAGGAATATTTCGTAAATATTTTCACGGAAGAGAATATCTTTCGGGCATTAAATGCCTTCAGTCATTGGCGAAATTCAACAGGATGATGAACATCGCCAGGCGAATTATAAGGATATTATATGAAAACCAAACCCATAGTTATTTCGCTTGCAGCGAGCCTGATGTTGTTTTCCGGTTTAGCTCAGGCCCGCGGGCCAGTGTCTATTCCGGGAGGGAATATTCATTTTGAAGGTGAACTGGTACAGATTGCCTGCGCAATTAGCGTGCAGTCGAGCAGCCAGACCGTTGCCATGGGGCAATACCACACGACCTTGTTTAGCAATGTCGGTGATACCACCCCGCTGGTGCCTTTCACCCTCTCCGTAAATGAGTGCGATCGCAACGTTGCCACACAGGCATCTGTGGCGTTTTCAGGTAAGGCTGATGAGGCTGATCCAACGCTGTTAGCGCTTACGGCCGGCGACAGCAGTACCAGCGCGAAGGGAGTTGCTATTGAGATCCTTGATAGCAGCTCCAATACGCTGAAACCTGACGGGGCAACTTATTCTGTGGCGCGAAACCTGGCTGCCGGAAGCAATACGTTGCAATTTGCCGCACGTTATAAAGCAACTACGGCGCAGGTGACACCGGGTTCGGCAAATGCTGATACGATGTTTATTATAAAGTACGAATAAGAAATGGGGGACAGGAGGCTACATTCTCAGGGACGAGTTCTTGTGGACATCTGTTAATTTTGTCTTGACTACTTTTTTATAAATACTGACCATGCACAAATTATTGCAAAGTGGTGTTGCGGCTATCTTTCTTTTTATTACGCCGTATGCCGTAAATGCTGATGGTGGGATTTCGTTAGGTGCTACTCGGGTTATTTATCCTGCCGGGGCGAAACAAACCTCTCTCGCGGTGAATAATAGCGATAAAAAATCCCGGTTCTTAATTAATTCCTGGATTGATGATGACCAGGGGCAGAAGGTGAAAACATTTGTTGTCACGCCCCCTTTATTTGTGAGTGAACCGAACAGTGAAAATACCTTGCGTATTATTTATGTCGGCCCACCGCTGCCCACTGATCGGGAATCGCTGTTTTGGCTTAACGTAAAAGCGATCCCTGCGGTGGAAAAAGAGAGCATCGAGGGCAAAAACGTGCTGCATCTGGCGATTTTGTCGCGTATCAAGCTCTTCGTGCGCCCCTCAACGCTCACCGATTCGGTGAGAGAGGCTCCGGCGGCGCTGAGCTTTAACCGCGAGGGAAATAGTCTAAAAATCACCAACGCGTCGCCCTTTTATTTATCGCTAGTGAATGTGCATCTCAACCAGCGGAAGTTAAATAACGTCATGGTGGCACCAAAAAATAGCACACAGATGGCGCTGCCGTCCGAAAGCCGGGGCGTTCTTACTTTTCAGACAGTCAATGATTACGGTGCCGTTACGGCAGTCAGAACCGTTAGCCTGCAATAAAGGGGCGGCGGGTGGTAAACCATTATGACCATAAAATCTCCTCCGCGTCGGTTTGCGCTCTCGATGCTGGCCGCGCTGTGCCCGGCAGATCTCTATGCTGAGCGCTATTTTAATCCGGCTTTTTTATCAGACGATCCCGCCTCAGTGGCCGATTTAACTCTGCTGGAAAACGGCTACCAGCGCCCGGGTAGCTATCGCGTTGATATCTGGCGCAACGACGAGTTTATCGCTACACAGGATATCCGCTTCGAGCGGGAAGCAGAGAGCGAAGCAGGTAAGGCCTCCGGAGGGCTGACACCCTGTTTCTCAAATGCGTTGTTAGAACGTCTTGGGGTAAATATGACCGCGCTTTCCGCTCCTGACTCACCGGGTGGAAGAGAGTGTATCGACGTTAGTGAAGCGATTCCCGGCGCACAGACCACTTTTACCTTTTCCACGATGCGGCTTGATATCGGTTTACCGCAGGCCTCTATGCATATCCGCGCCCGTGACCACATTCCGCCAGAGGCATGGGATGAAGGCATCCCCGCTGCCTTGTTTAATTACAGCTTCAGCGGCAGCCATAGTACGCGGAGTGACAGCTACTTTTTCGCGCTACAGAGCGGGCTGAATTATGGTTCGTGGCGGCTGCGTAATAACGGGGCCTGGCGCAGGGTGCAGGGCGGCAGGCAGCGCTGGGAAAATATAGACAGTTGGTTGCAACGGGCGATTGTGCCGCTAAAAAGCGAACTGGTGCTGGGTGACAGCAATACGCAGAATATGCTGTTTGATAGCGTGGGCTTTCGTGGTCTGCGTCTCTTTTCTGCGGACGCCATGTATCCCGAGAGCCAGCAAGGCTATGCGCCTACCGTGCGTGGCATTGCGCGAACGCCGGCGAGGGTCACCATTCGGCAGAATGGCTATGTCATCTATCAAAGCAGTGTTGCTGCCGGGCCGTTTACGATTACCGATCTGAACCCCACCTCTTCCAGTGGCGATCTTGAGGTCGTGCTGGAGGAGAAAGATGGCAGCGAGCAGCGATATAGCGTGCCCTACTCAACGTTGCCGCTTTTGCAGCGCGAAGGCCGGATAAAATATGACGTGGTGGCCGGACGCTACCGCAGTGGGAACAGGCGTTACAGCTCGCCCTTTTTTACGCAGGGGACAGTCGTTGCGGGCCTGGCAGATGGGTATACCCTCTATGGTGGTACGCAGCTTGCCGATGATTACACTGCGTTCGCCAGCGGGGCAGGCGTTAATCTGGGTGATCTGGGAGCACTCTCTCTCGATTTTACCCATGCGCGCAGCCGCCTGGCTAACAATCGGAAACGGCAGGGCGACTCATTGCGCTTCATGTATGCCAAATCCCTCAATCAACTGGGTACGCACTTTCAGCTTCTGGCGTGGCGCTACTCGACGCGTGGTTTTCACACGCTTGACGAGGTGGCTTATACGTTCAGTAAAAACGCTGGCGGTGAAAAGAGAGTGTCGGGAGACGATAGCGCAAATAAAAAACGGCGCTTACAGGCCAACATTACCCATAATTTCAGCGATTACGGGTCGCTCTATTTCTCCGGTATTCAACAGACATATTGGGATAAAGCACCCGATCGACGCTGGCTGCAGCTTGGCTACGCGGATGGCTGGCGAGGGATCAGCTACGCCCTGTCGTGGTCGTGGAGCTACGCTTCCAGCGACAGGCGGGCGGAACGCGTCGCAGCGCTCAATTTCTCTGTCCCCTTTAGTGCATTAGGTTTAGGCCCGCGCGCTAAAGGGCTGGTGGGAAATACCTACGCCAGCGCCAACCTCAACCACAGCAGCAGCGGGCAGACTAGCTGGCAGACCGGCATTGGCGGCACGCTACTGGAAGAGGGCAATCTTAGTTATAACCTCAATCAGGGCAGCGGTAGCAGCGGATATAGCGGTAGCGCCAACCTCCACTGGCAGGCCCCCTGGGGCAGGCTCGATCTTGGTTACAACTACGACAGAGCGCAGCAAGAGTACAACGGACAGTTCGGCGGCGGCGCAGTGCTTCATGCCGATGGGCTTACCTTTGCCCAGCCGCTTGGCGATACCAACGTGCTGGTCAGCGCTCCGGGCGCACAAGGGGTAAGAATTGAAAACCATACCGCGATTACCACCGACTGGCGCGGCTATGCCGTCGTACCCTATGCCACTGTCTATCGCCATAATCGCGTTGCGCTGGATACTGGCTCGTTGAACGATCACATCGATATTGAGAGTAACGTCGGCAGCGTTGTCCCGACCCAGGGTGCGCTGGTACGCGCCAGCTTTACAACACGCATTGGTGTACGGGCACTGCTTACGGTGATGCGTGGCGGCCGGCCGGTACCCTTTGGATCGCTGGTGCGCGAACGCGACAGTGGTGTCAGCAGTATGGTGGGCGAGGAGGGGCAAATTTTCTTGAGTGGGTTACCGCTGCGTGGCGAGCTGCTGGTGCAGTGGGGGGAGGGGGAGCATGAACGCTGCGTCGCCCCTTACACATTACCGGAAGCAAGCCTGAAACAGCCCATTACTCTCATCAACGCACACTGTGACACCAAAGGATAAACGTCATGCGCTCTCTTTTTGCCGGGGTGTTATGGCTTGTGGCAACGCAGGCCTTCGCCGCCAGTTGTCATAACGCCGCAGGCACACCTACCGATATTCATTACGATTTGTCGAACAGCTTCGATGGCAGCAATAACCATCTGTATAAAGTGGTTACGCGATCGGAGAAATCAGCCTGGATCGGCGTCCGGGCGATCTGTCCTGCGGGAACCCGACAAACCCATACCTACCGCAGCTACGTGACGCGTTTCCCGATGGAGTTCACCGCGCACGGTTATCGTTATCTACAAATTTCCCCCCATTTGCAGGCGGCGATGCGTATCCGCGACAGCTACGCCGGCGAATTTTATCCGCCGGAGAACTATATCCGCATGGGGCAGGAGGAGAATGTGGCGAAGCAGCTGCCATTCGGCGTAATGGATTCACAACTGCTGCTCAAGCTGCGGGTGACCGAGCGCTTTATGAACCGGGTGACGATACCGCAGCAGACACTCTTTACCGTCTACGTTACCACCGACATAAACGATCCGCTGACTTCACCGGTCTATACCATTAGCCTTGGCGGCGTGGTAGAGGTGCCGCAGCGCTGCGAAGTGAATGCCGGCCAGGTCGTTGAGTTTGATTTTGGTGATATTCGCGCTGGGTTATTTAGCGAGGCCGGAGCGGGGAATCGCCCGCGCGGCGTGACACCGCAAAGTCGAACGGTTTCTATTAACTGTACGAATGTTCATGCCCGGGCATACATTTCGCTGCGACTTGAAGCTGAGCGAGCGAAAGGTCATATCCTCGTCTCGGATAATCCAGATTTGGGCTTCGTGGTCGCCAATGAGTGGGGACAACCGTTTAAGCCTAATAATATTTTTAGCCTGGTCCCCCTTGAACTTGATAAAAATGCCGCGGCGCACGTCGCCATTCGCGCGTGGCCCGTCAGCGTTACAGGCCAGAAACCGGCGGAAGGGCCATTTAGCGCCCGTGGTTTTTTGCGTGTTGAATATAACTGAGGAGCCGCGATGACTCGCCTTTTACACCTTATTTTCCTGCTCGGTTGCGGGATGAGCGCGGTACATGCGCAAAGCAATATTGAACTCCGGGCCACGGTCATTCATGGAGGGTGTGCTATAGAAAGCAGCGATAGCCACAAAACGGTCTCGTTAGGGCGCTGGTCAGTCAGAAAGCTGCAGATGGCGGGGAATATCTCCATGCCGGTCGCTTTTTCATTAGCCTTGAAGGGGTGCCCGCCAGGAAGTGTTTCAGTCACCTTTTCAGGAAAAGCCGCCAGCAATCCGGCATGGTTGGCGATCGGCGACAGTAAAATGGCGCAGCAGGTGGCCATCCAACTGCGTGACCACGACTTATCGCCTTTAGATCTTGAGGCTCCCAGCCAGGCGGTAATGGTGGATCGTAATGGCAATTCGCTTTTACATTTTTTTGCCAATTACGTTGCGCTGGTGAATAACCCCATGCCTGGCATCGCTAAATCAGATGCTATGTTTACCATTAATTATTATTAAGCTTTCTCTTAACGCGATTGATTAAAAAGGCCGCACATACTGCGGCCTTTTTTTATAACAGTTCATGTGCTTTGGCATAATCAATCAACTCAACGATGGTATGCACGCCGAGTTTGGAGAAGATGTTTGATTTATGGGCGCTGATTGTTTTGTTGCTGAGTATCAATTGTTCCGCAATCTCTTTGTTTGAAAAACCGTTCGCCAGGTAACGTAATACCGTGACTTCGCGATTCGAGAGCGGCATATCCCGAGTTTCCCCTTTACGTTTTCCAGGGTGATTAATGTAATTGAGCGTTTCGGAAGGAAAGAAAGAGTATCCGGCAAGAATCATCTTTACCGCATTATAAATATCATTGAGATCTTTTCTTTTGCTGACAAAACCATTCGCGCCTGCGCGGATCGCGCGTGCGGCATAAAACGACTCTGATTTTGAAGAGAGAAAAAGCACGTTGACATCATCACGTACTGCTTTGATTTTTCTTAATAAAGTGAATCCATCGGTCTTCGGTAATTCAATGTCCAGAATAACCAGATCCACTTTATTAGCGCGAATAAAATCGAGCGCGCTGCGGCTGTCATCTGTTTTTAGAACGACTTTCACATTTTGGTTTTTCTGCAACAGAACTTCTATCGACATCCTGACGATAGGATGCTCATCCATAATAATGACGGAAGCCGGTTTCATCTATTTTAGCCTCTGATTGTTTTTTATGCCTCGTCTACGCAGGTGTGCCACAGACGTTAAGAAGAGTAATTGCCGTTGACGTTTTCTGTGACGAAGATAATTTTCATGGGAAAACCGGTAGCATCCTTGTCTGCCAGACTTTTTCCCTCGCAGACTGCGAAGGGGGGAAATAATCTATTCCGTGTTAACGCAAGAGAAAAGGCGTGCGGGTTAATGCGCTAGATCAATTATACCTGGTAAATATGTATGGAGAGGTCTTATGAGTTAGCGTGAGTTATTCGCCGACAGGAAATTCTAAGAGATAAAAGAGCGTAAAAGATATTTGAATCTATCTGTTATCAACTTTTCTTGTTTTAGTGAATTATAATTTTTACGGCGAGCAAAACAAAATATCAGGCTATTTGTTTTCTGCCTGTTAAAAAGATGAGTGGCATTTTCCGCAGCAAGTATGAGCAAAGCATTGTGCAGAGCGGATACCAAAGAAAGGTATCCGCTCTGTCTGGCTCCAGGATTAGTTTTAATTGTTATTGCCTTGTGAACAAATGCCTGAACAGATGCGCTTTCCTATCCCGTTTTACCCATGAGATAAGGTGAAGAGTGATTCCATTCATAGCGTCTGGTGATGCCTGTTGAGGGTCAGACGATGAAGTAGATGAATAAGACTTTGTCTGTCGGGAAGGCCAAGTAACCTAAGCTGGGTATTGAGTCGGTAAACAACGCGATGATAAGGGAGGTTGAGCTGTCGGGCGATGCGTTTCATGGTTAATCCTCGCGCCAGGGAAGAGAGAATTTTCCACTCCGTTGCTGGAAAGAGCGGAGCGTGAATACTCCTTTCAGGAGGCACCAACAGTGCCTGGCGGAACGGAACAACGGAGAGGTCACGGGCTATAACATGAAAAGGGCCCGCTGCGCGCAGAAAACTCATTTGCGCCGGATCGTCTTTTGAGGCGAGGAGATAGATATGCAAACCGCGATTACATAAATTAGGCTGCCGCAGGGTTTCCAGCGCCTCCAGCCGGGAGGTTGTCAGGGTCTCCATATCAACAATTAAGTGGGAAAGATAGGGTTCGCAAAGCTGATGATTGGCCATCTCCAGTGATGGAAAGACTGCGTTTCGTTTGCCGGAGAAGAGACAACAGCGCCAGGCATAACTTAAGTAGTGATCGGTAGAGATTAGCGTCTGGCTAATCATATATTCCGGCAGTGCAAAATTGAGTTGCTGGACAAGTTGTTCCAGCGTATCAAAAAGGGGAGGCGTTGCGCCCCGGTAAGGTAGAACCCGATGCGTCGGTTTATCGCTGCGATGTTTTTCTCTACGGATACGTTTTCGCATTTTTCCCTCGCCAACGTATTTTATTTTTCGGCTTAAACGCCCTGTCCATTCAGGCTTTGCCAGCAGCAAACGCATGCTGCATGTCCTGCTTTATGCCCTGTTAAGAGCAACATTTTTACAATCTGATTCATGCAGAAACAGGTACAGATACTTAAAGCCATCTGGGATATTTCCCAAGAAGTGGGGCAGGATTAAGGCGGGGACGTAGGCGTAATGGCGCATAAACTTGCGGATTGCCGCGAAAACGCGCAGGCGCGTTCACTTCGCAGGCAACCAGCCTAAAATACATTGACTCACCTGGTGCGGACCGTATAATTCCAGGCGTTTCCACCGTAAAGTGGTGGCATCGCGTAATGCGCCCTTAGCTCAGCTGGATAGAGCAACGGCCTTCTAAGCCGTAGGTCACAGGTTCGAACCCTGTAGGGCGTACCATCCTTTCTTCTACTCACGTCTCCATAAGTCCAGTAAATCCAGTCTCCACGCTATTCCTCAACTATTTATCATCTCCCATTGTCTATTAACATATCTTGAAATCTACTGTTATGTGGGGGTACATTTGGGGGTATATTTTGTTCAATAAAATGAGATACCCCCAGAGTGAAGCTCACAGCACGTCAAGTAAGCACTTCCAAACCTCAGGACAAGCCCTATAAACTCTCTGACGGTGGAGGAATGTATCTGCTGGTAAACCCAAATGGTTCTCGATACTGGAGACTCAAATATCGCTATGCAGGTAAAGAAAAACTGCTGGCTCTTGGTGTGTACCCTGATGTCACCCTGGCTGATGCGCGCGATAAACGTAATGAGGCAAAGCGTGTCATTGCTGCCGGCAGCGATCCATCTGATGTGAAACAAGCCATCAAGAACGCAAAAGCTGTAGCAATGCAGAACAGCTTTGAACTGATCGCTCTTGAATGGCATAAACATAAAAAAACAAACTGGTCATCTGGTTATGCCGACGACATCCTTGAGTCCCTAAGGAAAGATATTTTTCCTTATATCGGCAAGCGAGCCATTACTGATATCAAACCTGTTGATATGTTGGCTGTGCTGAAGAAGCTGGAAGAAAGGGGCGTGCTCGATAAACTCAAAAAAATACGACAAGCCTGTAAGCAAATTTTCACATATGCAATCATCACCGGCCGTGCAGAAAACAACCCAGTTGCGGACCTGGCAGGAGCTCTCAAACCACCGAAGCAACAGCACTACCCCCATTTACAATGGGATGAACTCGGCGGGTTTATCGAAGCCCTCATGGGCTACAGTGGAAGTAAAATAACCCGGACTGCCACTTTTCTGCTGATGTATACCGGCGTCAGAACCATTGAACTACGTGCCGCGGAGTGGAAGGAATTCGACTTCTCAAATAATCTCTGGCAGATCCCCAAGGAACGCATGAAGATGCGCCGTCCTCACCTAGTACCTCTCACGAGCCAGGTTAAAGCTATGCTATTAGAAGTCAAAAGTATCACCGGGCGCGGTAAATATGTTTTCCCAGGGCGCAATGACGCTGGAAAGCCGATGAGTGAGGCTAGTATCAACCAAGTCATAAAAAGGGTAGGTTACGATGGGAGAGCAACGGGCCATGGCTTCCGCCATACCATGAGTACCATTCTTCATGAGCAAGGATTTAATACCGCATGGATTGAATCTCAACTCGCTCATGCCGACAAGAACACTATTCGGGGAACATATAACCATGCTCAGTACATTGACGGGCGACGCGAAATGCTTCAGTGGTATGCAGACTATCTGGATGAGTTGGCTGATAAAATCACCGGCTGAGAGTTTTACTCTTTGAGATGAAAAATAGTTGTTCCAATAATTACACTTGTTCCATATTTAGATTTAAAAATGTAAATCATTGTTTTTTAGATATATTTACACATTTAAGTTGGAGGGGATTTTTCGGGTTGGAACAAATGCATAAACGTGATTGTTTGTCAGGCTAGACAAAGGCTGGTTATGTATACAGTTCACTATGGACATGTATACTCCAGTAGACGATAATTCATTCAAAGGTAATGGCTATGTATAGGCTGTTCTTCTAATATCCGTACACCTCTGCGGGTTGGCATAGCCACCAAAAAAAGAGGACGCGAGGTGGCTGTATATGGCATTACCAAAGAGGGAGTATTATACACTTCAGCAGGCAGCTAAAAAATCGGGTTGTGAAATAGAAGACCTTTTGCACTATGCAGCAATAGGCGTATTACAACTCTGCGTACATTATGAGGACAGCAATAAAGCTGGTAGCGATTGTTATTTTTACGCCTCACTATCTGATAGTTTATTAGATGAGTTAAACGACAATCAAGAAAGTTTTACTATGCATTATTCCTCTAGATATAATCTTATAACTATGGATTCTAATGCTTATTTCTTCACTGCCGAGGATGGTAATCCGTGCTGGGCCGAGTATGTTAATGGATGGTTTGCGATCGCACATACTGAGCTAACATTACCTGCATTTGAGAAATCTAAAAAAGCTGATGTTTCTCAACTTATACATCCGCGAAATAACTTGAATACAAACACCGAAGGATGGGATTTATCAACAAAAGGATTTGATGTGAGTGGGCCTTGTTTTTATGAGGCGAAAAGTTTTTCATCAGATGATTTTGTAATAATGGCAGATGAGTTGGATATTCTAATGAATGGTGGAATGAAGATTGATCTCTTTAGCCTGACTGATGAATCAGCCCGTATTAAAAATGTTTTGACAAAAGATGTTGGGAATAAAACGCTAACGTCAATGGCTAAACTAATTAAATCATTACTTTATCTTTGCTATAAAGATGAGGATATTGTAAACAACCCCCGAAAGCATTTTGATAACAGTCAAAGTGAAATCAATAAGGATTTCGATACGCTCGGGCTTAAACTTCCATCAGGAAAAACCATCGATAAATGGCTCCGGGGCGTCGATCTCGATAAGAAATGAAAAATGGAATATTCCATGTGTGTATTGGAATATTCCGAAGTCGTGATGTCTACAAAAGTAACCTTTAACCGTTGTCTACCAGCGTCTAACCAAGGCGCATTAGTGATACTGGGGGTTACATGTCACAACCATCTCTAATCCGTTTTCATGAAGTGCAGAGGCGCACTGGCTACAGCAAAGCCTGGATTTATCGTCTTATGGGACAAGGTAAATTTCCATCCTCCGTGAAAATTGGTTCTCGCGCAATTGCCTTTGTCGAAAGTGAAGTTGATAACTGGATTAACCAGCGCATCGAAGAATCGCGCAAGGAGGTTGCCTGATAAAGAACACTCTATGTGCATTTGTTGCGTGTCGTTTAATTAGCATCTGGTTAAGATCTGATTGTCGCGGCAGTTATCAGCGAATTAAAGACAGGTAAATTATCATGATTAAATTATATGCCCCTACTGGGGAGGATCTCGCTCAACCTAAAATTGTACAGCACGGCATTTCTACGCCAACCATGAGTAGTCTGGAAATGGTCGATTACATCAATGCTGAGCGGCAGATGAAAGCTAAAGAGGAGGGAATGTCATTCCCATGCAAGAAATATCGCAAGCTTCGCCACGACAGTTTGATGGCGAAAGTGCCAAAAGTCTTGGGTGAAGCTCAATCTCCAAAATTTTTTGGAGATTACATTGATGGCAAAGGGCGAGGCCAATCTTGCTACAACTTCCCTAAACGCGAGGCCTGCCTGATGGCAATGAGTTATAGCTACGAACTGCAGGCTAAGGTCTACGATTACATGGAAGAGTTAGATCGCCAAGCTCATGGCTATCTCAATTACTCAGTGCAAGAACTGCAAGCAATTGTGGCTGGAGCTCGTAAGGTCTCAGATGAAGACTCAAGTGACGCTGGCCGTCGTTTACGTAAACGTCAGGACGACTTGGTACTGCTTGAAAAAGCGGAATCGCTGGTTGAGAGCCTCAGTCAGTTGAAGCTTGATTTAATCTGTAGCGGTCGTGATAAGGAGATTCATTAATGTGCGATAAGCAAAAACTCAATCCTGTTAATGAACTTGAGAGAATCAGGGCGTTTGCAGTTGCTGCAGGATATTTATCCACTACTGGGAAAGAGGCGACGCTGTTGCATGAACTTGTAGATTTAGTGGGGGAAATCGCCCGCAAGGCACTCGAGCATGAAGGCGTTTTATAGTCTCGTTAATATGGGGTGGCTTGCGCCACCCCATATTTTTATTCGTTCACCTTCCTATCCGCGTTTCTCTAGCCAATTACTCTGTTTCCATCCCGTACACCGCTCTGAGTTGCTTCAGGACTAAATTTTTGTCAAACATCGCGTGATCCTCAAAACGGTTTGCTGGACTGAAGGGCTTCAACATCTTTCACGTAGCGATCATGCATGGCATCCCACTGCTGGCACCACTTTTCCATGTCACGCTTTCGAGCCAGAATACGGCGCAGACGGCGTACACAACGCTTGTGGGCTGCCATATACTCTGGCTTTGTCTCACCGTCACGCCAGACCTCCATATCGTCACGATCAATGCGTACCCGCGGGTGACGCTGCTGAAAACCGGAGCGCTCAAAAGCCCAGGTGGTCATGAAGAAAGCCAGATAGCGGATCGCCGTATTGCGGGTGAAGCATTTTTTGATGCGGCCGTGACGGCGTGCCACGAACAACGGACCAGCCGGGGTGTCGTGTTGCTGTAATGCCAGGTCGATTGCGCTGGCGATGCGTTTGTCAGTCATTTTCTGTCCTTCAGTTTTGAATAGCGTTCGTGGCTCATCACTTCCCAGTTCTGGCCACCGTCGCGGGAAAGCAGGCGCCAGCGGAGATTCACATTCAGGCTCAGATAGCCTGTCTTGTGCATGCGGCGGGGGCGGATCCGCCCTGCGCGGTGCTGGCGCAGCACACTCACAGCCCTTTCGTGAACCCATTCAGGGATTCGGATCGCAGTAAGTGTCATGAATGCTCCTGTGTGATGGCCGCTGTTTTCTTCGCGTGTTCGACCAGCTCAGCCACAAGCTCATCAACCAGCAGCTTTCCGCTTTCTGTCAGGTATTCGCCATGACCATTCACATCAACTGCATTCCGGTACAAATCGCGGATAGCTTTATAGCCCTCGACGCTTCCATGCTCTTTCCGGGCTATCTTTTCGAAGCGAACAAGAAGCCCATCCAGAACAATTTCAGTAATCTCCAGCGTGGCTATACCGCCTTTAGGAAGACTGATAACAATGCAGGTGCTGCCAGTTTTTCTCTGGTGGCGAATCAGGGCGGCTTTTAATATCCGACGGTGGTAAGTCGAAATTAAATTATCCATGCGTTTTACCTTTCCTTTCTGCTTCATCGTTCGCCAGAACGATTTGCTCTTCTTTGTCTGTCCAGTCGAAAACTGAGCCAGCAATATCGTAAGCCAGACCTAAAAGCGCATTAAGTTGAAAGCAGTCAAACTGCTCATGGTGAGCATGGATTGTCTGCATAAGGAAATTAAGTTGCTCTGCCTGAATCTTAACGTTCATAATATTCTGACGCTGCTGAATCATTTGTTATCTCCCATATGCTTTCTTTAAATATAAATTTGCGATAACCCAATAGCCGGCGCTGCACATCATTTTTGCTGTCTTAAAAGCATCTTTTTTTCATGATGAACGACATAAAAAAGATTGTGAGATTCCACAGCAATTAAGCTGAAATAAATCCTTTGAATTAATATTATTTATTTTTTATCTTTAAGAGCTTGCTCTTCTATGAGCCAGGCGCATACGTCGCCAGTTAACGTGCTAAGCAGAGAGGCTACAGCTTCAATCTCAGTGCATCCATTTTGTTTGGGTACAGTTGCATCATGTGGCAAATAATTTCTGCTTGATAGGCCTTCTCTTTAGCTTGTTCTAAAGACATTTCATGCGCCATGATCACAATCCTTTAAACCAGAAAGATATGAGGCTGAATGTGATATCTTATTTGTTGCAATCCCAAGTTCTGCAAGGTCTGCGATGATGCAGGAAAGTTTTCCAATCTTTTCTTTATCTACGCCAGCATCTTCTGCAAGCGCGAATATGCTCAGGCCAATATAATTTATGGCTTCGAGAATTGAAATTGTTTTAGTGTCACAGTCACAAGCTAAATCACCATAATCGATACCTGAGCAATTATTGCTATAACGAAAATCATCAATATCTACGAGCTGATAAAACTTTTTGGTTTTTGGTGAGGTTGTCATTTCAAGGCTCCGTTTTTTGCCGATGAAATGATAATAGACAATGCTATTGGCTGAATCAATAGATTAATCTATTAAATTTGCTATTGAAATGAGATGTTGACGTAATTACATGAATTTAATAATAAAAAAAAGCCGCTTGCGCGGCGTTTTTTTATGGATTTGGACTCACAATAGTACTGAGTACCAGAATACTCGTCCAATAATTTCAAGGTTTTGCAATGATTTCTCCTCGGCAGGAAACTCAGCGCTGTTATAGCTTCTTATGCTGACTGTATCTGGACCAGTACGGTATAGAAGTTTAATTCTTTTCCACCCATCTTCATTTATGGCATAAATCTTTCCATCAACGATTTTTTTATCTTCTAAGTTGACTGCAACGGTAGTTCCATCAGGCATGGCTGGTTCCATGCTGCCGCCTCTAATCGGAAAGCACACTATACTGCTACCACTTGGATCAGCGCCTACTCTGAGAAGGGTAGATTTCGAGAACCTAACCTTATGGCCACTATCGCCATCTTTGACAAGGTGATCATCTGAACCTGCAAACTCAATATCATTCAGAAGCACCACATCAACTTCGTCTTCACTGACTGGCGTGTTGTCACTTCCATTCTCCCCTGGATGGTCTTCATTTTTTTTATTCTCAGGTTTATTTGAATAATCATCAGCAGTCATTGGCTCTTCACCGCTTACAAGCCACTCTGGCCTAACGTTCAGGGCTTTCGCTATATCAAGTATCTTGGACGAACCATTCGCCCTCCCTGTGGCTATTCGCCAAATAGTAGGCTGAGCCATTCCTGCTTGCTTAGCCAGCATACCTTGGCTCATACCTGCTTGAGACATTGCGTAATTGAGTCTTTCGCCCAACGTAAGTAATTCGTTTTTGTTCATCTCATAGTCTCCTCTATTGCATTTTATGTCCAAATGATAAGTATGTCTATTGCTCGCGTTAATAGCTATTGCTATTATTGATTAATAGCAATTCGGAGGGGGCATCTAAATGACTAAAACGGCAGTAGAGAAAGCTATCGATATAGCTGGCGGTGTTCACGCGTTAGCGAGAGCTGTTGGTGTTAAACAGCCATCCGTTTCCTATTGGAAAAAGGTTGGTAGGGTCGGTACCGATTATGTTCTTGACGTAGCTGACGTGACTGGGATTCCAGCACATGAACTGAGGCCAGATAAACCAAGACTTTTTCCCGTTCCGCACATCAAGGATAGCAAGTGATGCATCGAGAACCAGCAACTGTTAACAGCAATTTGGGAGGATAATTCAGTGAGTCAATTCTTACAGCTCGTTGATCGTCCGATTGCTTTTCAGCGGTCCTTTGTGCGTTTGGGGGTTGGTATAACCGGGGCTTTGCTCCTGTCCCAGATTGTTTATTGGCAAAACCGTATGGAAGGGCAATGGTTTTATAAAACCCAGGCTGAACTCGAGGAAGAGACAGGGCTGACCCGTTACGAGCAGGAAGGCGCTCGTAAAAAACTGGTTACTTGTGGCGTTCTGGAAGAAGCGAAGCGCGGCATCCCTGCGAAATTATATTTCAGAGTAAATCAGGAGCGTTTGGAAGAGCTTCTTGTCGGTGAAAACCAGCATGCAGGTGTGGGGAAAACCAACAACCAAGGATGCGGAAATTCCGCAAACAGTGATGTGGAAAACCAGCATGCAGGTGTGGGGAAAACCAACGAACAGTTACGTGGAAATTCCGCATCCATTCATACAGTAGATTACCAAGAGACTACACAGAAGATTAATACAGAGAATAAATCTCTCGGTGCATCGGCTGAAGCCGACACGCCGAAGGTGAAATCTTGTACTGATTATTCTCCTACATTCGAAGAAGCCTGGCAGGCATACCCAAAACGCGCTGGTGGCAATCCCAAAGCCGCAGCATTCA
Source organism: Kosakonia sp. SMBL-WEM22 (assembly GCF_014490785.1). NCBI lineage: Bacteria > Pseudomonadati > Pseudomonadota > Gammaproteobacteria > Enterobacterales > Enterobacteriaceae > Kosakonia > Kosakonia sp. SMBL-WEM22. The sequence continues at coordinate 1,323,704 of NZ_CP051488.1, forward strand.
AGGCGTGGAAAGCACGTCTGAAAGAGGGCGTAAGCCCGGCAGACATGCAGGCAGGCGTAACGCGCTATGCGGCATACGTCAGCGCCACTGGCAATGCCGGGTCGCAATTCGTCAAACAGGCAGCAACATTTTTCGGTCCCGATCGTCATTTCGAAGAGTCATGGCAGGCACCATCCATAAACGGAGGTGGTCGCCGCAACGCACTTCCGGTCTCCGGGTTCGGTGAACAGAACTACGGCGACTCAGACTGCAACTGGTAATTTCAGGGGAAACAACATGCTGACTATCAAACAACGCGAAGAAAAAGACAGCCTGCAGGCGAAGCGCGACGCATTAACCGAAGAACTCGAATTTGCCGTGGAGCATAAAAAACCATGGCGGTGGGGCAGCTGGGAAGCGGGTGGGGTTACCACGGTGTCATGCGCCATCCACGGGGATTACGAAAGTCTGGCGCTGTCCGGAAAATCCCTGCGTGGCGCTGAAAACGTCGTTCACTCGCCCTGCCCGGCGTGCATCAGGGATCAGATTGTCCAGGCAGAAGCCGCGCTGCGGGAACTGCGCGTGTGCGACCTGCTGGACAATGCCGGCATTGCGCGCCGCTTCGAAGCCTGTGAGTTTGGCAATTACCAGGCTATTAACCCCAGCGCGGCGAAAAATCTGGCTGCCTGCCAGCGGTATGCCGCCACATGGCCAGAGCGTCTGCAGGCGGGCACCGGGCTTGTCATGACGGGCACATGCGGTACCGGCAAAAACCATTTAGCCGTTTCGCTGGCAAAGAAAATTATCCGCGATCACCTGGCGAAGGTGGAGATCACCGATGTCATGCGCCTTATCCGTGCGGTGAAAAGCACCTGGCGCCACAATGCCGAAAGCAGTGAGGAACAGGTTATCGAGCACTTTGCCACCCTGGACCTGCTCATCATCGACGAGGTAGGGGTGCAGTTCGGCAGCCCTACAGAGATGACCATCCTCCAGGAGGTGATCAACGCCCGCTACGAAAGCATCCTCCCGACGATTCTTATCAGCAACCTCACATTTGAGCAACTGAAGGAAACCATCGGCGAACGCATCGTTGACCGGGTCACGGACGGGGGCATTAACAAGCTGGCTTTCAGCTGGGAAAGTTTCCGCAGTAACCGCGGGGCCGCAGCATGAGTCAGGTCTGGCGAAATGACGATCTGGAGGGTGCTGTTATCGGCGCTATCTTCCTGCGCGGTGCAGATCCCGAAGTGCTGGATATTCTCTCCCGCGTACCGGGGAGCGTGTTCTCTGTTCATCAGTATCGGGAAATCTATGCGGGAATCTGTCGCCAGGCGCGCAGCGGGGTAATTGACCCGTTGTTGCTCTGCGAGGTACTCCCGGATCTGAGCGCCACGATTATGGCATCGTCGAGTATTGCCTGGGCTAAATCAGCACTTATCTCGTACGTATCCATGCTGACCCGCAATGCCGCTGTTCGCGACGCTGAAAAAGCCATGACAGAAGCACTTGCCGGCATCCGGGATGCGAAAACCGGTGATGCCGCGGTCGCTGCCCTCGAATCTGCCAGGCAGGTGATGTCGTTAATCGATGTCAGCGCCGACACCGTTAACCCTGTTCACATTGATGAATTGCTTCCTGAGGTTCTGGCGCGTGTTGAAGCGCGCATGGAGGGCACGGAAGAGGGGCGCAGCCTGCTTACCGGTATTGACGACCTCGACGCGAAAACGGGCGGGATCGATATCACCGACTTGGTGTTTATCGCCGCGCGGCCGTCAATGGGCAAAACCGAGCTGGCGCTGGACATCATTGATAAGGTTTCTGCTCAGGGGCATGGTGTGCTGTTCTTCAGCATGGAAATGGCAAACATTCAGATCGGCGAACGCATGGTTTCAGCGGCGGGCGGTATGCCTGTTTCACGCCTTAAGGCCGCCGATCGCTTTGAAGATGAAGACTGGGCGCGGCTTACGAACGGTGTGGGCCACCTTACGGGCCGCAACATCTGGATGGTCGACGTTAACGATCTGACTGTTGAGCAAATTTGCCAGACGGCAACCCGCTGGAAACTTGCCCATCCTGAAATCGCGCTGGTGGTGGTGGATTATCTGGCACTTATCAAAATCCAGAGCGCCGCCCGGTACGATCTCGCAGTCGGTGATGTGTCGAAAGGCCTGAAGCGTCTGGCAAAAGCAAACAAAACACCGGTTATCGCCCTGAGCCAGCTTTCGCGCGGCGTTGAATCGCGCCCCAATAAACGCCCGATGAACTCTGACCTTAAAAACTCCGGCGAAATCGAGGCCGACGCTGATCTGATCATGATGCTTTACCGTGACGAGGTTTATAACCCCGAATCCCCGGCGAAAAACATTGCCGAGATCAATATTACCAAGCAGCGCAACGGTGAGCTGGGAACTGTATACCGCCGGTTCTTCAACGGCCATTTCCTGCCGATCGATCAGGATGAGGCAAAAGCCCGGTCTGCGCCGCCGGTCAGGGCTCAGGCGCGTCGCTATGCGAAAGGGAGCCACCCGGCATATGAAGATTTTTAATATCACTCCGATGGGTAAGCCACGCATGACCCGCGCAGATAAATGGAAAAAGCGGGATGCGGTTCTGCGTTACCGGGCCTTTTGCGATGAGGTTCGCCTGCATGGACTGGTTATGCCGGAGTCCGGAGGACATATCACTTTTGTCATTCCCATGCCCGCCAGCTGGAGCCTGAAGAAACGCGCTGCGATGAGTGGTCAGGCGCACCAGCAAAAACCGGATGTCGACAACATGATTAAGGCGCTCATGGATGCGCTGTTTACCGATGATGCGCATATCTGGGATGTGCGGGTAACAAAGCGCTGGGGTGAGAAAGGGCAGATTGTAATTTCAAAGAACGAGAGGGCTATGGAATGAAACTTGAAGTATCACTTAAACACTTCAGCCCTCAGGGCATGAACATCAGCGACAGCGTTAAAGGCACCTCTCCTGACAGGCTGACCGGTACAGATGTAATGGCAGCGATTGGCACCACCAGCAGCCGCGCGCGCTTCGGTCTTGCTGCGTTCTTTGGAAAGGCGGGGATCAGCAAAACGGATGAGCAAATCGCAGTGCAGGCGCTGGTGCGGCACGCGATGGAAGTTGCCCCGAAGAATGTGCGTAAAGCAGCTGGTGGCGAGTTTGGCTGGTGCATGCAGGTGCTGGCACAGTTTGCCTTTGCTGAGTATGCCCGTTCAGCAGCCAGCAGCAGCACCTGCACCACCTGCAGCGGTACTGGAAGAACAACCCGCATGCAGATTACCCGCAAGGTGTCTTACCCCTGGGGAAAAGCACCTTACTGGGCTTGTCGTTCGCGTGCGGCCCGCCCGTCTGACTGGGAGAAATGGACAGAGATAACAGAGTATATCCCGGCGGTTTGCGAAACCTGTGAAGGTAAGGGAATAATAAGTGCGCGTTGTCGTTGCGGCGGTAAAGGCGAGGTACTTGACCGCAAGGCCACAAGCGAGCGCGGCGCTCCGGTCTTTAAAACCTGCGAGCGATGCTCAGGCAATGGCTTCTCTGCGGTCTCCTCTGCGACGGTACACCGCGCCATTCTTAAGAACCTCCCTGATCTTCATCAATCCTCATGGTCGCGCAACTGGAAGCCATTCTATGAACGATTAGTTGATGCGTTGAATGAAGGTGAGCGACATGCGGCTGTAGAATTCGATAAGGCAACAGCTTATTAACGTGATCGGAGCAAATGTCGACACCTTTTTGCACGTTAGTGTTGACTTTGCATAAAGTTGCCCTGTATGATTCTAATCATGCGAAATTGCGCCTAGTCATTTTCAGAGTACGACAGCCCCTTTCGGGGCTTTTCTTTATGGGAGTGTTTTGTAAAAGCTACTAAAAAGAGATTTATCTTTATTACTGACAGCTTTTTTCATATTAATTTGGATGTTTAAAGGTTTAAGATTCTCTTTAGTAACAAATATCTTAGCTTTTTCGAATCTATCCTCAATGAATTTGAATCTTTCACCCAAGCGAAATACTCTTAATCCGAGTTGCATTACTTTTTTTTCTGAGATTTTGTCGGGATTGCACTTATTTAGTTCATCTAAAACAAGAATAATGTCACGCTCGAAAATCAAAGCAATATCGTAATCGTTTAGCAAACTTTCAGGAAAACGCACTACACCGATAACTTCATCCTTGAATGATGGTTTTGAACTGGTTGAGCTTTCATTATCGACTGATTTTTGCGACATAACATCTAAAAGTTCAGTTTCTTCCTTGGTTTTGATCTTTGCCAAGTGGACGCGCCCATCTCCAGAACCCGCCATCCTCTTAAGAGATTGATGAGCGGCGCGCCCTATAACTTTTGGATCTTTCATATCCAGAATTTTATGTGCCAACCAGACCAACGGTGGCGAACTGGCTTCTAGCTTGGCTTTCATTTGGTAGAATCTAAAAATATTAGTTTTTGCTTCTTTCAACGCAGTCAAGTATCGGTGAAAGTCTGCTTTGTGCTCGAGATCTCTCGCCAGTTCTTCAAATTCTACGCCAAATGCATTTGTTCCACATATGTGACCAATATTTGTTTCAAAACCATCTTCAGTTATTACTAGGAACCCTTTTTTATGTCCTGCACGACAACTTGCTTTCCCGCAGGGTATCTCATCTGGAAGATCGTCGTAATAACCGAACACATCTGATAGTTGCTGATTTTTTAGATCCAACTTGGGGCGAAAATTTTGACGAGCTTTTATATCCTCCCAATTATCGACTCTTTCAAAGCTTTTATCTTTCTTTATAAATATCATATATGCCCTTCCTGTAGTTGGGATTAAATACTTTTCTCCGAACAATATTTAATCATCAAAACCGCAAAATTTCATCAAAACCATGCCATAGATATGGATTTTTTCTCGGCTTGCCAATGTGGGTTTTCCCGGATTTTGGATCGCAGGAATCAACCTATTACGTCAAGTTGTTAAATGCAGCCCGATGGCCTGACCCTTTTACTCACACACAGCACCGACCCTATACAGGCGGAGGTGGAGATGAAACGTATGCCGGACAAAGACGCTGGTTTCTGGGCAGGTCTTATCGCCTGGCTATACAGCCACAAAACAGAATGGGGATATGCGGGCGTGGCGGGCATGTTTTCTTTGCTGCGCAGCGCCTATGCACAGTCCTCATGGAGTAAGCGTGTTCTTGACGCCGTGTCGTGCAGCGCGCTGGCATTCTTCGCCGCGCCGACGCTTCAGGTGGTCGGGGGAGTTCTTAACTGGAACGTGCCTGATACAGCCGCTCAGGTTTTCGCGGTGTACATCGGGTATGTCGGCAATGACTATATAAGCGAGAAGCTGCGCGGGTGGATCAGCCGCAGAACGGGAGATAACAGTGAAAATCAGTCCTGACGGTATTGCCCTGATTAAGCGCGAAGAAGGCGAGCGCCTGAAAGCGTATCGCGACACCAAAGGCGTTCTGACGATCGGCGTCGGTCATACCGGTCTGGTGGATGGCCGCCCGATCACTCCGGCACTGACCATCAGCAAAGATAAATCTACGGCGTTGCTACTGTCTGATATCGCCGGGGTTGAGAAAGCTATTAACGCCAGCGTTAAGGTGCCGCTTACCCAGAATCAGTATGACGCGCTATGCAGTCTGGTCTTCAATATCGGCAAAAAGGCTTTTGAAGATTCCACCGTCCTTAAGAGGCTCAATGTCCATGAACATCACGGCGCGGCCGATGCTTTCCTGATGTGGAAACGCTCCGGTAACGATCCGGATATTCTTCTGCCGCGCCGCCAGCGTGAAAGAGAGGTGTTTCTGACATGAACCCGATCAACTTCATAAAGAACTATTCGCACATCATCGTTATCGGCCTGATTTGCGTTGCGCTGTGGGGACTGAATGCCCGTAACGCCCAGCTAACAGCCACTAATGAACGGCTGGAAAAGCTGGCTAACAGCAAAGACGACCAGATTAACGATCTGCGATCGAAAAATGATGGCCTCGCCGCTAGCGTGGGCGAACTGGTTGCCGCCGTCAGGCAGCAGAACCTGGTGATGTCTCAGGTCGCAGAGCAGCGCGCCGTTACAGCACAGCAGAACCGGAAACTACAGAATGAAATCAAGCGTTACCTTGCTTCGGACAAGTGTGCTGTTGCTCCTGTCCCCCCTGATGCTGCTGACCGGCTGCGTGACGCAGCCAAAGCCGCTGGTGGAGTACCGGACAATAAGCCAGCCGCAAATCAGCCTGCCGGCAGAGCTGACCTCCCGTATTGATGCACCTGAGCCGCCGGACGGAATGACGTTCGGTGAGAGCGTTCAACTCAGTGCGCAGTTATACGGGCTGGTGGGGCAGTGCAATATCGATCGTGCTGCCATCCGGCAGATTGAAGAGAGCAGGCAGAATGTTGCGGGTGGGCTTGAAAAAATGTCCCCTCCGAAATGAAATCCAGCACTTCGGAAGGGAGGGCAAATGCCCTTCATTACAAGTGAGTTGATAATAGTCCTTTAACCCTTTTTGGGTAGAGGCAGTAGTTTATTTTCTTAAACACCATTTAAGTAAATGTAAACTTATATTGAATCGTCGTTTCAATTCGATTTAGGGGGAATTTCAAGGCATCGAAGCCCGAGGTAAGTTGAGGGTTACGAGTTGTTAAGTGGTTGCCAGGTTGGCTGTGCGTCGCGCGAGTATAAAAAAAGCCCTCCAGGTGAGGGCCGCAATAAATACATGCTTGATTTGAACGGTCACGTTTTGAAACTACGACGAGCTCATCCCTGAGCTATCCCCTGTGGTGGGTAGGAGCCACGTTGGGGTGCTTTAAATTTTGCACAATATCCTGATACAGCAAGCGTAAGCGGTTGGTATTGGGAAAAATCTTAGGATATTCACCCTCAGAGAGCGGATCGCCACAGTGACGAAGCAGGTTGGCTATCTACAGGAATACATCAAAGAACAATGTCTAAATTAAAACGGGCTCATAACTGAGCCCTTCAAGATTAGATATTATTCTTTTCCCATTTGACTCTATCAATAAGGCTTTTTGCTATACGTTGCGCTTTCATTTTGATTGAGATCGCTTCTGAGCCATGTGGTGCAAGTAATTCATGCACTGATTCTCCGCCAACTCGCATTTTTAGTTCTTTAAGATGATCTTCACCAGCCAAGTGAACAAGCTCTTTTACGATCAGCTTTAAAGCTGCAATTTCAGCATATAGATCAATTTTTTCTTGATCGCTGCCATTTCCGAACTCAGACATAGATGCTCCGTATGTGGTGTTTTGTTTTAGAGGTTCAATTTTATCACAATCACACTGTGGGCATTGGTGGTCGGTCTGTATGGTTTTTAATCGCGCCTCGCATGCGCTAAACAATCGAGAGTCTTTCAGTCGTGAGCCTGGGGAAAGCTGCTTTCTCGGGCGGCTGTCCCATGCGACAGGCTCACATCTAAAAGGTAGAAATCATGGAACAAAAATTACCGCATATCTCTACGCATCCGTACGTATTTGCTGTTCGCGTTGAATGGCGCTGGCCTGATAACTATTTCTGGTTTGGCCGTGTGGAGCTGCAATATGTTCGAGAGAACAGAATTCCGGTCGTGGAGATTATCGAGTGGCCCGTTATGGCCAAGGTTATCTCCGGGCTCAGAGCGGGTGAGAAAATCCACGTTCGCATGCGCCCTCTGGACAAAGATGGCAACGGCCCGGCGTGGAATGCCAGCGACTGGTTAGAAGGGGCTTCATCTTCTGACACTCAAGACATCGTTCAGCATGTTCAGGACTCACTGGCCGCGTCGTCACCGTTCCTCAATATGAACTATGAAATTGAGGAACCTGGTAAAAATCATTCCGCTGGCATGAAAGTTGGCATTGAGGGTAATCAGCAGCAGGTTAAGTTTTTAGCCGACCGTTTCGCTGTGACCTTCGGAATTCAACTTCGCACGCCTGAAGAAGTTCGGGAGATCGAGGAATACCTCAAGCGTCAGCGGCTGGCTAAAAGTATGCGTGATGCTCTCGAAGAGCTCTCCCCATTTACGGTCAGTAATGGACAAGTTTTCATCCAGGAAGCTTTCTTCAAAGGGGGCGAAATCCAGGCGACGAAAATTGAGCCGGTTGTTGAATATAAAGCCAAACAGGAATCCACGCGTTCTGAGCCGAAAAACAATATCAGTATTAATATTCACTCAGTTGCTCCTGACTGTGGGGCGGCAAGTGATTCCATTAGCAAAGCCGTCGACGAGCGAATCAACTTAATGTTGAAGCCTGGCGGATCAATCTGGCGGGCTATGAATAAAGGCTGACGGAGGCCATCATGGATGTAATCATTGATGGTGTCCCGTATGCACCTGCCAGCGCGCCAACCACCAGCCGTATCGGCATAGCCATTTCAACACATAATCGCGCTGGCGTACTCAGCCAGGCGCTGGAGCATCATCTTCGACATTTCCCTGCCGGCGCGCTGGTGGTTGCCGTTGATGACGGTTCACAGCCACCAGCGGTGGTTCCAGCTGGCGTTAACCTGATCCGGCACGATAAATCGCTGGGTATTGTGGCCTCGAAGAACGCCAGTCTTACCGCGCTGATGGATGCCGGGTGTGAGCATCTCTTCCTGTGGGACGATGACGCATGGCCGATTGCTGATGGCTGGTGGCTGCCTTACATCGAGTCACCCGAGCCGCACTTAAGTTATCAGTTCCTCGATCTGGCTGGCGCCCGCAAGCTTAACGATATCGCGGTGCTGTATCGCGACGATCAGCATATTGCCTACACCGGCCAGCGCGGCGTGATGCTTTATTACCATCGCAGCGCCATCGAGCGTGTCGGCGGATTTGACCCGATTTACGGCCGCGGCATGTATGAGCACAGCGATCTCGCCCTGCGCATCCACAATGCCGGACTAACGTCGTGGGCGTTCGCTGATGTGGTCGGTTCTGAAAAGTTGATTCATTCCCTCGATGAGCATGAGCTGGTGGAGCGTTCGGTGCCACGCCCGGATCGGGAAGAGCAGGTTAAGCGCAACGTCAGGATTCACAATGAACGGCGGGACACCGGATATACCGGCTACGCCCCGTATCGCCCTCAACGCAATGTAGTGATCACCACGCTGCTGACCAGTGAGCCTGACCCGCAGCGCGGTACCAGAATGACTGCCTCACCTGACCTGCTGGCGAAGTGGGCTGCATCATTGCGCGGTTGCAAACGGGTTGTGCTGGCTGATGAGCTGGCTAACGCACCGGCAGATGTCGAACTTTGTCGCGCTCCTGCCGTAAAGATGAACGTTTACTTCCGGCGCTGGCTTCATATCTGGCAGCACCTTCGCGATCACCCTGAGTATCATTTCGTCTGGTGTACTGACGGTACCGATGTCGAAATGATCCGCGAGCCGTGGTCGGATATGGTGCCGGGCAAGGTGTATGTCGGCTCTGAACCAAAGACCTACGCCGATGCCTGGGCACGCCAGCACCACCCGGAGCGAATCTATCAGGACTTCCTCGACGAGCATCGCGACGATGTGATGCTGAATGCCGGCCTGCTTGGCGGCCTGCGCACTGACGTGATGGAGTTTGCGCACGGCATAGTGCGGCTGTATTACCTGCTGGAGTGTCACCGCTTCTGGAAGACGGAGAAAGCAACGGCAGCGGTCGGCGATATGCTGGCGTTTGGCATTGTGGCTAAACGCTTTGGCGATCGCATCGTGACAGGGCCGCAGGTGCACACCATTTTCAAATCTAATGGCATCGGTAAGGAGTGCGCCTTTTGGAAGCACAAGTGAGGCAGTAATGGGAACGGCAATCAGCTTTATCCTGGCAGTGATAGCTCTCTTGATTTTTGTATTCGCCCCTCGCAGTCCCCGAAGCCCTCCTGAATGCCATCGCTGCGGAAAGAACGTTAAGCCTTCTTTGAAATTCTGTAGTGAGTGCAGGCCAAAGCCAAAGGTAAAAACCGATGGAAATTAAGTATGTTGTGGTCGCGCACCATGCCCGGCGAGAGCAGGCCGAAAGGCTTGCTGACTCTCTTGGCGCTCACCTGCTGGTTGACGAGCACGACAGGGGTGCCAACTGGAATCACCGCCGTGCACTTGAGTGGGCAGAAGGGCAATCATGTCGGGTGGTAGTGCTGGAAGATGATGCGCTGCCGGTGTTGGAGTTTGCGGAAAAGGTGAGTGACTGGCTAGCGCGCTTTCCCGACGACTTGCTGAGTTTTTATCTCGGTACTGGCCGACCGCCACAATATCAAAAAGAGATAGCCGGAATGCTGGTGGATGCCGATCGTGTGCGCGGAGATCACATCGTGCTAAACAGGTTGGTTCACGGCGTATGTTATAGCCCCCCACCGAGCCGATTGCCTGGCATCCTCAGAGCATGGAATAAAACCCTGGCAGCAGATTACGCCGTCGGTGAGGCATTCGGTGCAAGGGTGATTTACCCGTGTTACTCGTTGGTGGATCACGCTGACCTGCCGACGGTTGAGCATCACCCGGACAACGAGCCAAGAATAGAGCGAAGACGGGCTTGGAGATTGGCTTAAAAAAGCCCGACCTCACTCGGGCTGTAATTATTTAGTCTTAGGCAATCCCGAAGTCATTCGTGGCTTTTCAGTTTCCGTAACGACGATTGAAGGCTTGGGGGTTGGCTGTACTGCCTTGGCAGCTGCTACAGCTCTATTTAAAACAGCTTTCGAAGTAGTACCTTTTTCGATCAATGAGTATTCTGCAGTTGGGAGATCGTGCTCCACACCATTCAAAAAAATAGTTTTTGAAAAACCCTGCTTAGCCATTTCATCATGTAGATCATCGTAATCGCTACCATCAGCATCATGCAGCTCGACGCGAACTGTGTAACTTGTCATTTCTACCTCCTTTGTATAGGGAATAGCTAAGATAATTCTTAGATGAGGAGACTACAATTTTTTTCCTGGATGCTATATGAAAGAACCTCGTGTATATGGCAGTCGATGGGATAAGGCCCGACTTCGTTTCCTACAGCAGCACCCGCTCTGTGTGATGTGCGAGCAGCAGGGGCGCATAACACCAGCAACGATTGTTGACCATATCGAACCCCACAAACTCAAAGATGCGCTCAGGTCCGGCAACGCGCTGGAAATATCTAAAGCACAGCTCCTCTTCTGGAGTAAAGAGAACTGGCAGCCACTCTGCAAAGCGCATCATGATTCAACTAAACAGAGGATGGAGAAGAGCGGTTCAGTCATTGGCTGTGATGCCAGCGGCTATCCTCTCGACCCGGCCTCTCACTGGAGCAAGTGATGACACAAGACCAACAGACAGTCCTGATGTTCAAGGGGCTCATTGCTTCATTGCCTGAAGAGAGCCAGGCCAAAGTGAAGAAAGCTGAGCAGGCTTTTCGTGAAATGATTGCAACTTATCCGGATGGTGAGGCAACCGTGGCGCTTGGTTTGATTGGCGCAGAGCTTCAGTGCGGTGAGCCTGAAAATGTTACCAAGTGAAATCATTTCATTTTGAACTAATTATAAATGATAATGATTCTCATTTTTGTGAGGGGGAGAGTAAATCTTCAAATTCTTTCCCCCAAATGACCGCCGCCAAAGTTTGATTTTAACGCTAACCCGATTTTTTTAGTTTTAAGGTGTTGACATATGGCAGATAAACGAACGCGTTCCGACAGTTCGACGGCGGCGGTTCAGTCCATGAAAAATGCAGCAGTGGACACCATTGATCCGCCGTCCCATGCAGGTTTGGAAAAAAAAGCCGAACCATTCTGGCATGACAATATCAGATCGAAAGCTCTGGACAGCTGGACGCCAGCAGACCTGCTTGCCGCTGTAGAACTGGCAAATAATCAGCTCTATATCACCGTTTTGCGTAAGGATTTGCGTAAAGAAGAGCGCATACGCGGCGAAGAACGGAATGAGGCGCTCATTAAAGATCTCCGCAAGCAAATCCCGGAGTTGCAGCGAACTATTCTGGCCCAGCGCCGTGACCTCCAGATTCACTCTCACGCCACCAATGGTGAAAGCCGGGACCAGAAGAAACGCAATCAGAACGATCGTGATGCACGAAATACCAAAAACGAGCATCAGAACCAGGACGACAACCTGATCGCCTTTCCCAAGCATGGATAAAAGACTATGACGCGAGGTGAGCGTGTAATAGCGTTCATCGAGCGCTTTTGCATCGTGCCGGAAGGCAAGCTTATTGGCCAGCCAATGCGGCTGGATCCCTTCCAGAAAGATTTCATCCTGGATCTTTACGACAATCCTGCCGGAACCGATATGGCGATCCTTAGTCTCGCCAGAAAAAACGGTAAGACAGGTTTAATTGCCGGAATCTTGCTGGCTCACCTGGTGGGGCCTGAAGCGGTGCAGAACACCCAGATTGTCAGCGGTGCACTCAGCCGGGAACAGGCGGCCATCGTTTTTAACCTCGCAGTGAAGATGGTTAACCTGAACCCCAAGCTGCAGGAGATTGTGCATATTACGCCAAGCGGCAAAAAGCTGATTGGTTTGCCCTGTAACGTCGAATACAAGGCCTTATCAGCTGAGGGTAAGACCACTCATGGTCTGTCGCCTATTCTGGCCATTCTTGATGAAACAGGACAGGTGAAAGGGCCGCAAGATGATTTTATCGATGCAATAACTACCGCGCAGGGGGCGCACGAAAACCCGCTGCTGATCGTTATCAGCACGCAGGCGGCAAACGATGCAGACCTGCTGAGCATCTGGATTGATGATGCTATCAGATCGAAAGATCCGCACATCGTCTGCCACGTTTACGAAGCGCCAAAAGACGCCGATATCAGTAAACGCGAGTCCTGGCTGGCTGCGAACCCGGCGCTGGGAACCTTCAGATCAGAAAAAGACATGGCACGCCAGGCCGAGAAAGCAGGCCGAATGCCAAGCTTCGAAAACACCTTCCGAAACCTCAACCTCAATCAGCGCGTGTCTACCGTATCGCCGTTTATCTCCCGCAACGTGTGGGAGCTTTGCGGGGAGATGCCAATTAATACGCCGAGGAAGTGGTACGCGGGGCTGGATCTGTCAGCCAGGAACGACTTAACGGCGCTGGTTATCGCTGGTGAAGCGGATGATGGTGTCTGGGATGTTTTCCCCTTCTTCTGGACACCTCAAAAGACGCTTGAAGAGCGAACCAAAACGGACCGCGCACCCTATGACGTCTGGGTGAGAGAGGGGTTGCTGCGCACCACACCAGGCGCTTCGGTGGATTACTCATTCGTCGTTGCGGGTATCGCTGAAATTATCGGTGATTTCGACCTTGCCTCGATGGCTTTTGACCGCTGGCGAATTGACCAGTTCAGGAAAGATGCTGATGCCATTGGCCTGAACCTCCCGCTGATCGAGTTTGGCCAGGGCTTTAAGGATATGGGGCCAGCTGTAGACACGCTGGAGTCTCTGATGCTTAACGGGCGCGTCAGGCATGGCATGCACCCTGTATTAACGATGTGCGCCGTGAATGCGGTGGTGGTGAAAGATGCTGCTGGCAACCGTAAGCTCGACAAATCCAAAGCAACGGGCCGTATTGATGGCATGGTCGCAATGACGATGTCCGTTGGTGCTGCTAATGGGGAAGTTACCGAGCAGGGTGGTGACTTCGATGACTTCATTTTCCGACCGCTGAGCATGTGATGGAAGAACCTAAATACACGATTGACCTGCGAACCAATAATGGCTGGTGGGCAAGGCTGCAGTCCTGGTTTGTCGGCGGGCGTTTAGTCACCCCAAATCAGGGCTCCCAGACGGGGCCCGTTTCGGCACACGGGCACCTGGGCGATTCATCCATTAACGATGAACGGATACTACAAATTTCGACGGTGTGGCGCTGCGTGAGCCTGATTTCAACGCTCACCTCATGCCTCCCGCTTGACGTTTTTGAAACTGACCAGAACGACAACCGTAAAAAAGTTGATTTGAGCAATCCGCTGGCGCGACTGCTGCGCTACTCGCCGAATCAGTACATGACCGCCCAGGAATTCAGGGAGGCTATGACGATGCAGCTCTGTTTTTACGGTAATGCTTATGCGCTGGTGGACCGGAACAGCGCGGGGGACGTAATCAGCCTTCTCCCGCTCCAGTCAGCCAATATGGATGTAAAACTTGACGGTAAAAAGGTGGTTTATCGCTATCAGCGCGACAGCGAATACGCCAACTTTTCCCAGAGAGAGATTTTTCACCTTAAAGGCTTCGGCTTTACCGGTCTGGTCGGCCTGTCACCCATCGCTTTTGCCTGTAAATCGGCAGGTGTGGCAGTGGCGATGGAGGACCAGCAGCGAGATTTCTTTGCTAATGGCGCTAAGTCTCCGCAAATCCTCTCAACCGGCGAAAAAGTGTTAACTGAGCAGCAGCGATCTCAGGTCGAAGATAATTTCAAAGAGATTGCCGGCGGCCCGGTTAAAAAACGCCTCTGGATTCTTGAAGCGGGGTTTTCAACCTCGGCAATTGGCGTAACGCCTCAGGATGCAGAAATGATGGCGTCAAGGAAGTTTCAGGTCAGCGAACTGGCACGATTCTTTGGTGTACCGCCCCACCTTGTCGGGGACGTTGAGAAGTCAACGAGCTGGGGCTCTGGCATAGAGCAACAAAATCTTGGTTTCCTGCAATATACGCTACAGCCCTATATCTCCCGCTGGGAAAACAGCATACAGCGATGGCTAATTCAGGCCAAAGACGTTGGTCGTTTTCACGCTGAGCATAACCTTGACGGCCTGTTGAGAGGTGATTCTGCTTCCCGCGCCGCGTTCATGAAGGCTATGGGAGAGGCCGGCCTTCGCACCATCAACGAGATGCGACGAACTGACAACCTTCCGCCATTGCCGGGCGGCGATGTGGCAATGCGGCAATCGCAATATGTGCCAATCACCGATTTAGGAACCAACAAAGAGCCCCGCAATGACGGGGTTTAATTTTTATGGGGGCCGCGATGCCTGAGATCGTAAAAACGCTGTCTTTCGACGAGACAGAAATCAAGTTCACTGGTGACGGGAAGCAGGGCATTTTCGAAGGGTACGCTTCGGTTTTCAATAACACCGATTCTGACGGCGATATCATCCTGCCCGGTGCCTTTAAAAGCGCGCTGACTAACCAGACACGAAAAGTGGCAATGTTCTTCAACCATAAAACATGGGAATTACCGGTTGGGAAGTGGGACAGCCTCGCCGAGGACGAGAAAGGCCTGTATGTGCGAGGTCAACTTACTCCAGGACACAGCGGGGCCACAGATCTGAAAGCAGCAATGCAGCACGGCACGGTTGAAGGTATGTCTGTCGGTTTTTCCGTTGCTAAAGATGATTACACCATTATGCCGACCGGTCGCATTTTCAAAAATATCCAGGCGTTGCGAGAAATCAGCGTCTGCACGTTCCCCGCCAACGAACTGGCTGGTGTCGCCGCTATGAAAAGCCTCGATGGCATTGAAACGATTCGTGATGTGGAGAACTGGCTGAGGGATTCAGTTGGGCTCACCAAATCACAGGCAGTTGGGCTGATAGCCCGGTTTAAGTCAGCGATTCGGAGCGAGTCCGGGGGCGACAAAAACGAAGCAGAAATCAACGCTCTTCTTCAGAGCATTAAATCTTTTCCTTCTAATTTAGGTAATTAATCATGTCTGAACTCGCTCAAATTCAACAAGCTATCGAAAAATCTCAGCAGGAAATGTCACAGCTTTTCGAAGCTCAGAAAGCTGAAATCCAAAGCACCGGCGTGGTGTCGAAACAGTTGCAGGCCGACCTGGTAAAAGTACAGGAAGAACTGACCAAATCCGGCACCCGCCTTTTCGATCTGGAGCAGAAGCTGGCATCGGGCGCAGAAAATCCGGGGGAAAAGAAATCCTTCTCCGAGCGCGCGGCGGAAGAACTGCAGAAGTCCTGGAATGGCAGCAAAGGCAGCTTCGAAGCGAAAACCTTTAACAAATCCCTCGGCAGCGATGCGGCATCAGCAGGTAGCCTGATCCAGCCGATGCAGGTGCCGGGCATTATCATGCCGGGCCTGCGCCGCCTGACCATCCGTGACCTGTTAGCTCAGGGCCGCATTTCCAGTAATTCCCTGGAATACGTTCGCGAAGAGGTGTTTACAAATAACGCCGACGTGGTGGCCGAGAAGGCGCTCAAGCCTGAATCGGATATCACCTTCAGCAAACAGACTGCGAACGTTAAAACTATCGCTCACTGGGTACAGGCATCGCGTCAGGTAATGGACGATGCGCCTATGCTGCAGTCATACGTCAACAACCGTCTCATGTACGGACTGGCACTTAAGGAAGAGGGCCAGTTGCTCAATGGTGATGGCAGCGGTGATAACCTCGAAGGCCTGAACAAAGTAGCAACCGCATACGACACCGGGCTCAATGCTGCAGGTGACACCCGCGCGGACATTATCGCTCATGCTATTTACCAGGTGACCGAGTCCGAATTCAGCGCATCAGGTATCGTCCTGAACCCGCGCGACTGGCACAACATCGCGCTGCTGAAGGACAGCGAAGGTCGCTATCTGTTCGGTGGACCTCAGGCCTTCACCAGCAACATCATGTGGGGCCTTCCGGTTGTCCCGACCAAGGCGCAGGCGGCCGGTACCTTCACCGTTGGTGGTTTCGATATGGCATCTCAGGTGTGGGATCGCATGGATGCCACTGTGGAGGTCAGCCGCGAAGACCGTGATAACTTCGTGAAAAACATGCTTACCATCCTGTGTGAAGAGCGCCTGGCGCTGGCGCACTATCGCCCGACAGCAATCATCAAGGGCACTTTCTCTTCAGGCTCATGATGGAGGGGGCGGGGCAACCCGCCCTTTAAACCTATGGCGATAGATGTTCTGGACGTGATTAGCCTTAAATTGTTTAAGCAGCAGATTGAGTTTGAAGAGGATGACCGTGATGATCTGATTACCCTCTATGCCCAGGCTGCTTTCGATTACTGTTACCGCTGGTGCGATGAGCCTGCCTGGAAGATTGCTTCTGATATTCCCGCGGCCGTTAAAGCTGCCGTCCTGTTGAGCTTTGCAGACATGTTCGAACACCGCACCGCGCAGAGCGAGACCCAGCTTTATACAAACGCCGCCGCTGAACGCATGATGTTCATTCACCGCAACTGGCGTGGAAAAGCTGAAGCAACTCTGGAGGGCGGCAGCTGATGGAACCCGGAAGATTTCGCCACCGAGTAACGATACAGAACTCAACTAAAGGGAGAACGCCATCTGGTCAGCCAGTAGAAGAATGGCACGACATTGCTGTGGGCTGCCCGGCTGAAATAAAGGCAATCAGCGGAAGGGAGTTAATAGCTTCCGGTGCCGAAAAGGCTGAGGCCACTGTTCGTGTCTGGATGCGTTTTAGATCCGACATTACAGCAGCGTCTCGTCTTTTATGCACCAGTGGACCGCTTAAAGGCGTGATTCTTGATGTTTCTGGTACACCCGTACCCAACAGTAACGGAACACGACTGGAAATACTCTGCAAGCAGGGGGTAAAACCATGATCGGCACTAACCTTGATTTCTCCGGCCTGCTCGATTTGTCGGAAGATCTCGCCACGCTCAGCAAAGCGGAAAACCGCAAGGTAATGCGCGATGCCACGCGTGCCGGGGCAACCATTTTCAAAGATGAAGCTGTAAGCCGCGCGCCGGTGAAAACGGGGAAACTCAAAAAGAATATCGTCGTACTGACGCAGCGTGAGCGCAACGGGGCGATCTCTTCCGGTGTTCATATACGCGGTACCAACCCGCGCACCGGCGCCAGCGACAAGACGATGAAAGCCAGCGATCCGCGTAATGCCTACTACTGGCGCTTTATCGAAATGGGTACCTCGACCATGCCGCCCGTGCCGTTCGTCAGACCTGCCTATGAGGCGCGTGAAGAGGATGCGGTAAACGCCGCGTTCGCCGAAGCCAATGCGGCGATCGACAGGGT
The DNA here is from genome assembly GCF_014490785.1 of Kosakonia sp. SMBL-WEM22. NCBI lineage: Bacteria > Pseudomonadati > Pseudomonadota > Gammaproteobacteria > Enterobacterales > Enterobacteriaceae > Kosakonia > Kosakonia sp. SMBL-WEM22. The sequence goes on from NZ_CP051488.1 coordinate 1,341,553, forward strand.
GCTTTCAAAATGACCGAGGCCGACGTTTACTCGCTGATCGGCGCGCTGGCCGACGGACAGGTTTACCCCGGCGTGGTTCCGCTTAACACCCAGGGTGAACCGGCAGTTGCGCCGCCGTGGATCACATTCACGCTGGTGGTTCAGACCTATGGCGACACCTTCTGCGGTCCGGCGGAGGAAGACACAGCCCTGCAGGTGGATGTTTACGCGTCTTCAGTGGATGAAGCCCGCGCGTTGCGTGAACAGGCGATCGCCGCATTGACGCCGCTGGGATTCACCCGCATGAGCAAGACCGGCGGTTACGAGCCCGAAACAGGCCTGCGCCGTGCAACGGCAGAAGTCCACGTACTTCAGTAATCCCTACCCACTCAACCCCAGGCCGCCGCGAGGCGGTTTTTTTATATCCGGAGACATCTATGTCCGCACTTTATGAAAAATCGCAGTTAACGAAGATCCTGATCTCTTCGCTGCCGGCAACGAAAGATACGATAGCAAGTGCCGACTATCTTGATCTGAGCTGCACGCTCAAAGAGGTCCAGTTCACCGGTGGCCAGAAACAGGACATCGACGTCACCACCCTGTGCTCGACCGAACAGGAGAACATCAACGGCCTGCCCGCTCAGTCGGAGATTTCGCTGTCCGGTAACTTCTTCAAAAATGCGGCGCAGGATGCACTGCGTGACGCATATGACAACGACACCACGTATGCCTTTCAGGTGATCTTCCCGTCCGGTAAAGGCTTCCGTTTCCTGGCTGAAGTGCGTCAGCACACCTGGTCATCCGGTACCAACGGCGTGGTCGCGGCCACCTTCTCTCTGCGCCTGAAAGGCAAACCTGAAAACATCGAACCCGGTTCGTAAGGAAAATCATGTCCATTAAAGAGCTTGCCCTGGCGAAACACTCCGGGTTTCGTCATAAAACCGTCACTGTGCCCGAATGGGGCGGTGTGAATGTTGTTCTGCGCGAGCCATCCGGTGAAGCCTGGCTGCGCTGGCAGGAGATCGCCGGAACCGATATCAGGGCTGAAGAGCTTTCGGTGTCGGAGCGCGCGAACCGTAACCTGCGCGCTGATGTCGCGCTTTTTCTCGATGTGCTCTGCGACGAGGACAAGCAGCAGGTTTTTACCCGGGACGATGAAGAGGAAGTGCGTGCCATCTATGGCCCCGTGCATTCCCGTCTGCTTAAACAGGCACTCGATCTGATCGCATCCGGGGATGATGCCCGGGAAAAGTCGCCACCCCCGGTGTTAAATTCCTGATGTCGCTTGCGCTCCGTATGGGGCGCACGCTTTCAGAACTCAGGCAGAGCATGACGGCCAGTGAAATGCTGATGTGGATTGAATACGACAGGATAAGTCCGGTCGGCGATATCCGCGGGGATATTCAGGCGGCGCAGATCGTCTCGGCCGTATATGGCTCGCAGGGTGCAAAAGTGCCGTTAACTGATGCCATTCTGCAGTGGGGGGGAGAAGAGCAGCAAACAGACAAGGATCCGTTTGCCGGGCTTGAGGAGGCGCTTACAGAGGCAACTAAGTGACATTTAATATTTAAGACACTAATATTTATAAATCTTTTATTTAATGGATTGATATAATGAAAAAAGTATTAGTGGCTGTTCTTTTTATGGCATCTTCAGCACAAGCTAGCACTGTATTATCTGGTGAAGAGATGCATGAACTTACAAAAACTATTTGCTCTGAGCATTCAGAACCTGATTTATGCATAAAAGGTTTTAATAAAGTTATGGGGTATGTAAAGGCTAATGATGATTATCATTATTTTTGCGAGAATTCTAAAAAAACCTTTATGACAGTTGATGATGAACAATGTAAAAAATCTGAAGAGTTAAGAGACTTTATTGATAAAAACGCAAATTAAAAGTAATTATTATCAACTATAAAACCTGCTGCGGCAGGTTTTTTTATTTATGGAGAGTTAATAGTGGCAACCCTGCGCGAGCTAATTATAAAAATTTCTGCTGATTCCAGTTCATTCCAGTCTGAGATCACCCGAGCTTCGCGCATGGGTGCAGATTACTATCGAACAATGCAAAACGGAGGGCGGCAAGCCGCAGCTGCCGCTAAAGAAAGTGAAAGGGCATTGTCAGATCTCACTGATGGATTTGCCTCTGCAGGTAAAGCCGCCGCTGCAGCAGCAGCTGCTTTTGCAACGGGTAAAATCGTCCAGATTGCAGATGAGTGGAACTCAGTTAATGCTCGCCTTCAACAGGCATCCTCATCAGCTGACGATTTTGCGATATCGCAGCGGCAGTTGATGGAGATCAGCCAGCGAACGGGCACCGCATTTTCTGATAATGCTGCTCTTTTTGCGCGTGCCGCCGCTTCAATGCGTGAATTCGGCTACAGCTCAGATGAAGTTTTGAAGGTAACTGAGGCAGTAAGCACGGGCCTCAAGCTCTCGGGCGCCAGTACTGCGGAGGCTGGTTCAGTAATCACCCAGTTTAGTCAGGCACTGGCCCAGGGTGTTCTGAGGGGGGAAGAGTTTAACGCTGTAAACGAGGCGGGTGATCGAGTCATTCGCGCTCTTGCTGCTGGAATGGGCGTTGCCAGAAAAGACCTCAAGGGGATGGCAGATCAGGGAAAATTAACGATCGACAAGGTTGTCCCCGCATTAGTGAGCCAGCTTGGAACCCTGCAGAGCGAATTTGGCTCCATGCCTGAAACCGTGTCAGGCTCCCTGCAAAAAGTGACAAACTCCTTTATGGCATGGGTTGGCGGTATCAATCAGGCAACGGGTGCAACTCAGGCTTTATCGGGCGGCCTTAATGGTGTCGCAGGTACGCTGGATTCATTAACGTCGTCAGCAGTAAGCGGGGCGCTGAATGATGTTGCTGATAATATGTCCACTATCACCACCGTCGCTGGTGGTTTGATTGGTGTGGGACTTGCGAAATATTTAGGTGGTATTGTCACAAGTGCTACAAGCGCAACTTCAGCGCTGATCTCTGCCGCAAAATCAGAAGTTGCCCTTGCTGTAGCACAGGACAAAGCGGCCCAGTCTGCTGTGGCTGCCTCAAGGGCTGATGTCTATCGGGCGCAGCAAGGATTACAGAGAGCAAAGAGCGCTGATGTTCAGGCAGCGCAGCAGGAAAAAATAGCTGCAGCTGAAGCCAGAGTTACTGCCGCTGAGTCACGTTTAACGACTGCTATCGCTAGCGGAACGGCTGCAGAGAGAGTCAGGGCCAGAGCCGCGCTTGAAAGAGCTCGTTCTGGACTTGCTGTAATCCGAAATAATGATGCGCAGACAGCCGCGGAAAGACGCCTCGCAAGCGCTGAGGCGGCGCGAGATCGTAATATAGCTAACCGCGTAAGTACTCAAAATAACTTGAATAGTGTCACCTCTGTAGGAACCCGACTGATGGGGCGCGCGCTTGGCCTGATAGGTGGTGTTCCGGGGCTCGTTATGCTCGGTGCGGGAGCCTGGTATGCAATGTATCAGTCTCAGGAGCAGGCCCGGCAGTCGGCACAGGAATATGCCAGAACTATTGATCAGGTGAGCCAAAAAACGCGAGCAATGAGTTTACCTGAAGCAGATGAAAATCGCGGTAAAACTATTGATGCGTTAGTTGAGGAAAATCGCTTAATTGGAGAGCAGCAAAAAGCTATTTCAGCGGTAAAAAGACAAATCGATGATCTGAATAAGGCACGCGCTCAACCCGGGATTACTAAAGAGAATGATCTGAATATAGTTAGAGCGCTCGCCATTCTTACCGACCAATTAACCGTTGAAGAAAATAAGCTTAATTTGATGCGGGAGAAATCAACCAGTATTCAGCAGGTGCTGGAAGAGATTGACCGCCGCCGAAATGATTTGATACGTGAACAGGCCTGGCGTCAGAATGCTTCTTATCAGTCTCTGCTGATGATGAACGGTCAGCATCAAACATTTAACCAGCTGCTCGGGCTCGGCAATCAGTTACTGATGGCCCGTCAGGGAATGACACTGGCACCCCTGCGTGTTCCTCAGGCTGAAGCCTCGCAGAAACAGACCGATGCGCTCGAAAAAAGCCGGCGCGAACTGGCCCTGTCCCGCCTGAAAGGCGAGGCAAAAGAGCGCGCACGGCTTGGCTATGCTGCTGATGAACTCGGCCTGACGGCTGATCCGCAATTCCAGACCAACCGCCTTGAGTACATCAATAACGGGCTTGAAGAATGGCGCAATAACGAGGCCAACAAAAAACAGCCCAAAGGGCCAAAGACGGATGAAGAAAAGGCCGCTGATGCTTATAAAAGGATGATTAAGCAGCAGAAGGAGCAGATCGCCCTGCAGGGCCAGAGCACCGAACTTGCCAGAGTGAAATACCAGGTGGTTGAAGGTGAACTGTCCACCCTGGACAAGGCGCAGAAGGCTGAACTGATGCGCAACGCTGCGTTAATCGATCAGGTCAAACTTCGCGAGCTGCTGCGTAATTACGAGGCGAATCTCGGCGACAGCAACGCCAGCGCCCGGGCGGCCAATGATGCACAGCTCATCGGTTACGGTCAGGGCACCCGGTTCCGTGAGCGGATGCAGGAGCAGTTTAATATCCGCAAGGAGTTTGAGCAGAAGAATACCGATCTGCTCCGGCAGCGGCAGGCCGGGGATATAGATGAAACCTTCTACCAGCAGGGGCTGGCACTCAACAAACGCTATCTGGAAGAGCGGCTGCGCGACCAGGAGGGGTATTACACCGCTTCCGATGCGCAGCGCGGTGACTGGTTGACAGGCATGTCTGAGGGCTACGCGAACTGGGTGGATGAGGCGACCGACTATTCCGCGATGGCTGCGGACGGGATGAAGCAGGCCATGGGCGGGGCAGTGACCACCATTACCGACATGCTCAACGGAAATCTCGACAGCTGGAAAGACTGGGGCATGAACGTGCTGAAAATTATCGAGACCGTCCTTGTTAATATGATGGTCGCGAATGCCGCGAGCTCTCTCGGCTCACTCTTCAGCTTTGGTGCTTCATCTGCCGCAACGGCCAGCAGCGGGACGGCCATACAGAGCGCTGCGTCAAACTTCACCTTCAACGCCAAAGGTGGCGTCTACGACTCACCCTCCCTCAGTGCCTACAGCGGTGGTGTCTACCAGACCCCACAGCTCTTTGCCTTTGCGAAAGGGGGCGGGGTGTTTGGCGAAGCAGGTCCGGAGGCAATTATGCCGCTCACGCGCGCGGCGGATGGTTCGCTCGGCGTTCGCGCAGTCGGCGCGCCGCAGTTTTCCGGCGGTGGCCCGTCCGTGTCGTTTGGCGATATCAACATCAATGGCGGTGCGCAGTCCACGGCAGGGCAGGGAGCAGCCGCCACTGCCGGCAGGCAACTCAAGGATGCAATCGTGACGGTGATTAATGAGCAGGCCAGCATGCCGGGCTCGCCTTTGTGGCGGCTTTTGAAAGGAGCGTAACCATGGCAGTTGAGACCTTCTCCTGGTGCCCGAAGGTGGCCGCGCAGGCTGATACCAGTTTCCGCACCCGTAAGGCGCAGTTCGGGGATAACTATACGCAGGTGGCCGGGGACGGCATCAACCCGGTTACCCCGCAATGGAGCGTGAGTTTTACCGGCGATGAAGCCTATATCCTGACCATAAAGGCGTTTCTGAAGCGGCATGCCGGCTGGAAGTCCTTCATCTGGAAGCCGCCCCTGGAGCCCGCAGGGTTATGGCGGTCTGAATCTATTCAGATTGCCACACACGGCGCAGATCTTTACACCCTCAGCACCACATTCATTCAGGCATACCATCCATGAGCATTTCATCTGATGTCCAGAAGCTGGAGCCGGGCAGCCGCGTCCGTCTTATCGAGGTTGACGGCGAGGCCTTCGGCGCCGGCATTCTGCGGTTTCATAACGAAACCCTCCCTCACACAGAGGCCGAGATCATTGCTGCGGGCGGCGATGCGTCGAAGCTCCAGCCGAAATCGGTCTGGTGGCAGGGGCTGGAGTACGGTGCGTGGCCCTTTGAACTGACCGGCCTGTCCGTCAGCAGCGACGGGCAGAGCGCCCGCCCTACACTGACCGTGGCAAATATCTCCGGAACGATAGGTGCGCTCTGTCGCCGCTTTCAGGGAATGGCGAAGGCAAAAGTGATCATCCACGACACATTTGCCCATTACCTTGATGCCCGTAATTTCGCCGGCGGTAATCCTGCCGCTAACCCGACAGAGGAGCGCAGGCAGGTCTACTACATCGACCGTAAATCCAGTTCGGACGATGAAACTGTGGAGTTTGAGCTGTCCAGCCCGGCAGATCTGCGGGGGCAGCTTATTCCCACGCGCCAGATCCAGCCCATGTGCACCTGGTGCATGCGCGGCTGGTACAAAACCGGGAGCGGCTGTACCTATGCCGGGCAGAATGGCTGGTTTGATAAGGACGGTAACCCGGTCGACGATCCTTCGAAAGACGTGTGTTCAGGTCTGCTGTCCACCGGGTGCAAGCCGCGATTCGGGGCCGAAAACGAAGTCGATTTTGGCGGGATGCCAGGCGCATCACTTCTGAGGGGGTAACATGCGGGACAAGACAATCAGCGCGATTCTGGCGCATGCGGCGCAGGCGTTCCCGGCTGAATGCTGCGGTGTGGTGATCCAGAAGGGACGGGTTGAGAAGTATGTCGCCTGTCGCAATCTGGCTACTTCCCCGGAGGAGCAGTTTGAACTGTCACCGGAGGATTACGCGGCAGCCGAAGAGCAGGGCACGGTGGTTGCTGTGGTGCACAGCCACCCCGGCGACGGTGCCACGACGCAGCCGAGTGAACTCGACATGCTGATGTGCGACGCGACCGAAGTGCCGTGGGTGATTGCTTCATGGCCTGAAGGCGATATCCGCACCATCATGCCGCGCGGCGATCGCCCGCTGACCGGACGTCAGTTTGTTCTCGGGCATGCTGACTGCTGGTCCCTTATCCGGGATTACTTCCGCACTGAACACGGTATCGCGCTGCCCGACTACAGCGTCGATCGCCACTGGTGGGAGGAGGGCGAAAACCTCTATATGGATAACTGGCACGACTGCGGATTCAGGGAGTTTGACGGCCCCTCCCGGCCCGGCGATATGGTCATCATGCAGGTGCAGGCCAGCGTGCCGAATCATGCCGGCGTCCTGCTGGAAGGCAACATGCTGCTGCACCACCTGTACGGGCAGCTCAGCCAGCGCATTCCGTATGGCGGCTATTACCGTGACCGCACCATCAAAGTTTTACGGTACAGGGATCTGATGTAATGGAAAAGCGAACCGTTATCAAGCTGAGCGGGTCGATGGCGCAGCGTTTCGGGCGCACTCACCGCCGGGCGCTGTCCTCTGCCAGCGAGGTTTTCAGGGCGTTGTCCAGCACGGTGGACGGCTTTGAGGATTATCTCCGCGAGGCGCGTGCCAGAGGACTCGACTTCGTTATCTTTCGCGATCGCCGGAACATCGGTCAGGAAGAGTTTTCGCTTCTCGGTCCGGGCGATGAGCTGCGCATTATCCCGGTGATCCGCGGCAGCAAGCGTGCCGGCATCTTCCAGGCGGTGCTCGGGGCTGCCCTGATTGCCGGAGGTATCGCCCTTGGCCCTGCCGGGGCCGGGCTTATTGGTAAAGGGGTCGCGCTGAATGTTGCGCTGGTCGGCGCATCGATGGCGCTGGGCGGCGTGGTTCAGCTGCTGTCGCCGCAGGTGGCGGGGATGAGGATGCGTCAGGATCCGGATAACAAGCCTTCCTATGCGTTCGGCGGCCCGGTCAACACCACCGCCAGCGGCAACCCTGTCCCTCTGCTCTATGGCCAGCGTGAGATCGGGGGAGCCATCATTTCAGCCGGCATTTATGCAGAAGATCAGCAGTAAGCCGGTACGTGATTACTTTAAGCCGCCTGCGGGCGGTTTTTTATGGGCGCGATATGACGAACACAGTGATTAAAGGGCGCAAGGGCGGTGGCACCAAGACACGCACGCCGGTAGAAGCCCCGGACAGTATTCAGTCGATAGCCAGAGCGAAAATCCTTGTCGCGCTCGGCGAGGGGGAGTTCGCCGGCGGCCTGGACGGGCGCAGCATTTATCTTGGCGATGCGTCATCGTATACCCCGCTGCAGAATGCCGACGGCAGTTACAACTTCAACAACGTAAAATATGAGTTCCGCTCCGGCACTCAGGACCAGAGCTATATTCAGGGCTTTCCCGGCGTTGAGAATGAGCTGCAGGTCGCCTACGAACTCAAAGCTGCCGTGCCGTATGTCCGCTCTGTCTCAAATACCCAGCTTTCAGCCCTGCGCATCCGCCTGGGCTGGCCCTCGCTGCTGAACCAGAAAGACAACGGCGATAAGGTGGGTACCCGCGTTGAGTATGCGATCGACCTGTCTGCCGACGGCGGCACATATGTGACGGTGGTCAACGGCGCTGTCGATGACAAGACCACCACCCTCTATGAGCGCAGTCACCGTATCGACCTGCCAAAAGCCACCACCGGCTGGCAGCTGCGCGTGCGCCGGATAACGCCTGACTCAACGACGATAAATGTTGTGGACAGTATGCGCGTTGAGGCGGTCACCGAAATCATCGATGCGAAGCTGCGATACCCTAACACGGCGTTGCTCTACATTGAATTTGATGCGAAGCAGTTCCCGAACGGCATCCCGCAGGTCGTGTGCAATCCGAAGGGGCGCATTATTCGCGTGCCTGATACTTACGACCCTGACACGCGAACCTACTCCGGCACCTGGGAAGGCGGGTTTAAATGGGCATGGACCGATAACCCGGCGTGGATTTATTACGACATCGTGCTGAATGAGCGCTTCGGGCTTGGTCAGAGGATTGATGCAACCCAGATTGATAAATGGGAGCTGTACCGCATCGCGCAGTACTGCGATCAGCCGGTACCGGATGGCAAAGGTGGCAGCGGCACGGAACCGCGTTTTCGCTGCAACGTCTACATTCAGGAGCGCAATGACGCGTGGACGGTGCTGCGCGACCTTGCCGGTATCTTCCGCGGCATGACCTACTGGGGCGACAACAAGCTGTATGTGCTGGCCGATATGCCCCGCGATATCTGGCACATCTATAACCACGCCAGTGTGGTCGACGGAAAGTTTACCTTCGCCGATCCGAGCGAAACCACCCGCAACACCGCCGCGCTGGTTAACTGGTCAGATCCGGCGAATCACTACAAAGACACGCCCGAAGTCGTTTATGACAAAGATCTGGCGATGCGCTTTGATTACAGCCAGCTCGAAATGACGGCCATCGGCTGCACCCGGCAGTCAGAGGCAAACCGGCGCGGGCGCTGGGCGCTGCTCACCAACGGCATCGGTGAGGTGGTGACCTTCAGCACGGGTATGGATGTTCCCCCTGTCGGTGAGGTGATTGGCGTGGCCGCGAACGAGCTGGCAGGCAGAGTGATTGGCGGCAGGGTCAGCGCGGTAAGCGGTCGTAATATCACGCTCGACCGTGCCGCGGATGTCAGCGCCGGCAACCGGCTCTTTCTCAACCTGCCGTCAGGGGTGGCGCAGGCCCGGACCGTGCAGGCGGTTAACGGCAATATCGTCACCGTCACCACGGCCTACAGCGAAACGCCTGAGGCGGAGTGCTGCTGGGGAGTGGATGCTGACGATCTGTTTATCGCGCTCTTTCGCGTGACCGGCACCCGTGACAACGATGACGGCACTTTCGAGGTCACTGGAGCGACGTACAGCCCGGATATTTACGCCGCGGTCGATAACGGCGCGCGGCTCGATGAAAGGCCGGTCAGCGTCATTCCGCCCGGCGTGCAGGCGCCGCCGGAAAATATCGTTGTCGACAGTTACTCGACGGTCAGCCAGAACATCGCGATCACCACCATGCGTGTGGCCTGGGATTCTGTAAAAGGGGCAATTGCCTATGAGGCAGAATGGCGCCGTGACAGCGGCAACTGGGTGAGCGTACCGCGCACCTCCTCTCTCGGTTTTGAAGTGCCGGGTATCTACGCCGGGCGCTATCTGGTGCGGGTGCGTGCGGTGAACGCCAGCGATGTGTCGTCGATATGGGCGACATCTGCCGAGGTCATACTCACCGGGAAAGTGGGCAATCCGCCGAAACCAGTGGGTTTTACCGCCTCCGAAAATGTGGTGTTTGGCATTGAGCTTACCTGGGGATTCCCGGCAAACACGGACGACACGCTTAAGACGGAAATTCAGTACAGCCTGACCGGCAGTGAAGACGATGCCATGCTGCTGGCCGACGTGCCTTATCCGCTGCGCAGGTATCAGCAGATGGGGCTTAAGGCCGGGCAGATTTTCTGGTACCGCGCCCAGCTGGTGGACAGGACCGGCAACGAGTCCGGTTATACCGACTGGGTTCGCGGCCAGTCCAGCACCGATGTGACCGACATTACAGAGGCGGTGCTCGCGCAAATCAAGGACACCGACCTGTTCAAAGACCTCATCGAGAACGCCGTGGAGAGCAGCCAGGCGGTCGCAGACCTGGCAGAGGCAGTGAAGCAGAACGCCGCTGACCTGGCTGCGGCGGCAGGCGCAAACCGCCAGACGGCAGAAGCCATTATCGGTAATGCCCTGGCGATCGCTGATGTGGTGGTACGTCAGTCAGCCCAGCAGGGTGCTAACTCGGCGCGGTTCGAACAGCTGCGCGAGGTGATTGCCACCGAGACCGAGGCGCGCGTTACGGATGTGATCCGCCTGGAGGCAAAGACAGCTCAGAACGCCGCCGGCATCACCGAGGTGCGCCAGGCGCTGGCAAACGAAACCGAGGCACGGGCGACAGCTGTCGATCAGCTTACCGCGCAGACGGAAGAGAACAGGGCCAGTGTCACAGCGCTGACGCAGACCGTGACGGATCTGGACTCGTCTACCGCCTCGCGCTTTGAGGAGATTTCGGCAGAGATCGCGGGCATAGACGGCAGTGACATCAGAGGGGGAATACAGAGCAACTCCATCGCGCTGATCACCAACACGCTGGCGCAGGTCAACACCCGGAATCTGCTCAGTGTGCAGTACGGCGACAACAAGGCCGGGATTGAGCGTGTCGACAACGTGATGGCGGATGCCAGCCAGGCCGTTGCCGAGTCGCTCAGAATGCTGGATGCCAGCGCGGGCGGCGGCACGGCAAATGCCACTGATTTTGCCAGAACCATGGCGGATTTTTCACAGGTCTCCGCGACAAGAATCAACTCGCTGTCAGTGACGTTAAACGGTCAGCAGGCGGCAATCGTCCAGAATGCCCAGGCAGTGGCTGACATCAACGGGAATCTGAATGCAATGTACAGCATCAAGGTGGGGGTGGATGCGAACGGGCGTCAGTATGCCGCCGGGATTGGGATCGGCGTGCAGAACACACCGGCGGGCATGCAGTCGCAGGTGCTCTTTCTGGCAGATCGGTTCGCTGTCATGACACAGGCAGGCGGAACGGTAAGCCTCCCGTTCGTGGTGCAGAACGGGCAGACCTTCATCAACGAAGCCTTTATCAATTACGCGTCAATCACCCTCGCCCGGGTGGGATCGTGGTATTCCGCCAACTATGTGGCCGGGAAGACCGGAACCATCATGAAGGCGGACGGAACGTTTGAGGTCAACGGCGCCGTATCGGGCCAGGGACGCATGCAGATAACGAACAACCGCATCATTTCTTTTGACGCACAAAACCGGCCGGCAGCCGTTATGGGGCAACGCTTATAATGCAGATGTTTATTGCGGGTACCAGCTTTGACGCCATCAACGCCATGGCGGCCAGTTATGTTCTGGATGTCATCACCATCACCGGTACCGGGAGTAAAACCTACTCCCTGGCCGGGGTGGAACTGACGTATGCCATCGTGAATGACTTTATGGGAGGGCAGTTAACCGGGGCAACCTACAGCGTCAGTGTCAGTGGATTAACCGTGTCGTGGAACGTTAATAATGCCGTCACCCTGATTGTGTACGGCAGCCCGGTGGCGGGCACGCAGAGTGACTATTTTGGCTTTCAGCTCTTCCAGTACCTGAACGGGGTGAGGACGGTCAAGCTGGCCCCGAATTATGTGCCGCTGTGCCTGCGCCAGATTATAGATGTGCCGGCCGGCGCGCGGACCGTGCAGACGCAGGTTCCGGCGGGTAACCCGGTCATGTGCTTTCACCGGCATACCGGAGCGGCAATGGATATCTGCTGGTGGAAGCCCGCCACGGTCAGCGGGTATCACGCACTGCAGTTTCCCACGGACGGCAGCAACCAGACCGGATGCCGGGTGTATGTGTTTTCAAATATTCTCGCGAACATTCCGGATTACGGGTTCTATCTTTACCGCGACGGGCAGATGGTCTGGCACAGCAACTGCCTTCCCCTTCAGGTTATTCCGCTCACAAACGGGGATATCACCAGTGATACGCCGCTGGCGGTGTCGTCCAGCGTCACGGCGCATATCTTCGTGCCGCAGGACCCGGCTTATCCGACGGGGTACAGCAACTTTATGTGTGCATCAGCGGGAAATGACGGGACCCGGTATAAGGTGCAGGTGGGAAAAGTATTCCAGAGCACCTTTATCAGCAGTCCCGACGAGGGCAGGCGAATGAAAGGGTGGGCATGTGGCGGGGTGGGGTATATCGACACGCAGTTCTATGACCAGTACTACAGATATGCCCTTGGCCTGGCCTGATATTATCACTCCGTCAGCGGCAGCCTGTCGCAGGACGATGTATCCGTGAAAGCACTCCGTTCAACCCACTGATAACCAAAGCTGCCGCCGGAGAGATATTCGGTGGTGCTGACCGGTTTTCTTATGCCGAATACCGGTACCGCCACCCGGCTTTTCATCACCACCGCCCCGTTATAGCACAGCGGCGGCGTGTTGCTGGCGCAGCCTGATGCCATTAACGAAACCAGCACAACCGCCGCAGCGTTAATTATTTTCATCTTTATTCCCTGAACAGTATGGATGTGAATCCATTCTATTGGCCGCCTGGTCAGGCGCTAAATAGATTAAACAGATCAATATTTCCTGATTGATCGACTTTATCGATCGTTTATACGCGCGCCGTATTCTGGCGCCATGCCCGGAGAAAACATGATTTACACAACTGGCTCCATCGCGGTCAGCGGCAACACCCTGACCGGCACAGGCACAAATTTCACCCAGGCTGGCTCACTCATCCGTAATGGCTGCACCGTACTGGTCATGACCAGCCCCGTGCAGGTATTCCAGATCACAGCCATTGGTAACGCGACCACCCTCACGGTATCACCGGCAGCCAGCCCGGCTATTCCCGCAGGTACTAAATTCGCCATTCTGCTGAGCGACAGCCTGAGCGTGGATGGCCTGGCACAGGATATTGCCGAGACGTTCAGCATGTACCAGCGGTACATGGGCGGCTTTGCTGACGTGATGAACGGCAGTGGAGATGTGACCATCACCATTAACGGTCAGCCTGTCACCGTTCCCGGCCAGAAGACGCTGGCGAAGAAGGGGGCTAACACTGACATCACCAGCCTGGGCGGGCTGACCACTGCACTGAGTATCCAGCAGGGCGGAACCGGTTCAAAATCGGCAGATGATGCGCGCAAAAACCTGGGCATAGTGGACAGTACGGGGACAGTTCCCGTTTCACTTGGTGGTACAGGTGCAAAAAGCAGTACGGATGCGCGCGTAAATTTAGGTGCGGCCTCTGCCGGTGATAATAATGATGTTACAAGTTTTTCCGGAGTAATCGCTCCCCGCGGCTCCATCAATTCACGCTTGTCTGGAGGGGCATCAGTTAAACTTGATTTGGGTGGCGCTCTGGGCACGGCAGTGAAACCTTTTAACCTGAACCTTACCCGGCTCGGAAATGCCACAAATAACTGGAATATTCAGTCCACATACGGCTACCTGGTAGGTGATGACGGATCTTTCAACGCTTCAGGACCGATAATGATTTCTACCGATGGATCTTCCACAGATCGGGTATGGATATTCCGTAACAGTGATGGTGCAATCAAAACCACTTACGGCACTATTTCCCCGGGGGCGTCCGACGAGCGAGTAAAAAATATCGTCCGGGAAATTACGGAAGAAGAGGCGATTAGATTTATCAGCGAAGTGAGACCGATACGATATGCGTTCAAGTGGCGACCGGAGCAGATAAAAGTTGGTTTCAGAGCCCAGAACATTGAAGCGCTGGATCCGGAACTGGTTGAAATTACGTCTCTGACGATTCCAGGGCTGGATGGCAGCGACATTGTAATTCAGGACGGGAAGATGATAGATCCCGGTGAAATCGGCGCGGCTTACCTGGTGCCTGTCGTGCAACAACTTCTGCGGCGCGTCAGCGAGCTTGAAGCAGAAATTAAAACTTTGAACCCGCAGGGATCGTAAAAAAGCCCCGGCGACGGGGCAGTTACATTCCGTGCCTGTCTGGTGCAGGCTACGGGGCTGTTTTAATTTTAGTCGAAAGACGATTTAACTTAAGAAAAATTACCGACGGTTCAAGCCGTTGACAAATCTTCTTGCCGCTTCGTCTTGATAAGCTCTGAAATTCAAAATACTGTGTATATAAACAGTATTAATGAAGGTGCATATCATGCCAAGAAGAGACGATATTGAGACAGCATTCAGGCAGGCCATAGTGATGGAGCCGAGCGGACGGCGAACGGTAACCACGGCAGATTTTTTGAAGGTTTTGCTCACGTTTAACTGGGACTGGACGCCGCGCGAGGCTAACCAGTGGATTGAGGGACACGTCAGCACCTTCAAAGATATCTCTCAACAAGAGGGAGAGCTCCGCACGTTCATGATGTACAACCCGAACGGAGGTCTGTGATGGGATTCCCTTCGCCAGCTACTGACTACATGGATGAAAAGATATCTCTCGACCATGAGCTGATTCGTGTACCTTCCGCGACATACTTCCTGCGCGCCGGCGCCGAGTCCCGGCGCGAATCAATAAAGAAGGGGGCTTTGCTGATTCTGGACATGTCGGTCACTCCGTTAGACGGGTCGATAGTGATGTGCCATCTGGATGAGCAGATGCGTATGCTGCGATTGCGGCTTCACCCGCGACCGAGGCTGGAGGAGCTGGATCGACCAGAAATCACTTACCCGATGACCAGTGATGATTACGACGGCCGCCTGGTATTCAAAGGGGTGATCACCTACATCATCAACGATGCCAGGACTGGGGAGTTTGACTACTGCCCTGTGATGTAATTTTGCACAGGTAGCTCACCCATCGAGTACTACACGTTGAGAGGGTGAGCCGTTGATCACACGTTATTCATTTTCGTGCGACCACATAGGCATTATGCGTTTTGAGATGAAGTAGTTCCAAATATGCAAATGGAATAACCGGAACAAGCGGTTTTGTGTGGATACGCATATTTCTACATCATAACTCTGTACCCTGTTACTGGCGATCAACGTTAGCTTTAATATTATGGGGGTACATCTGGGGGTATTTGATAAAGTGAATTTTATATTTAATATTAAAAATCAAATAATTATATGTCTATATTGAATCCTGTAGGGCATTTAAAATCAGCAGGTTACACTGATTTCAATCCAGCCCCAGACATACGCCACAGCACGCAGTAATTCGCGCATGAATGACAGGTGCTGGCTCTTTGTTGCCTGGCTCACCGGCTTCGCTACGTATGGAGGCGGCTCCCTTCCTTTCCGCAAAGCAGAATCCCGGCGCGTTTGCCAGGTACGAAGATGCCGGCGGTTGATCATCTTCGAGACCGCATCATTAACCTGTTCAGCAGTAATGGTGGAGATGTCACGCCCTGCGAAATGCTGCAGGAAAAACTCTATCTTTGTCCGATCATCGTCAAGTGACCGTTTATCTTCCTTCTCGCGCAGCCATCTGATGCAGCACTCCTCAAACGTCCTCGCCGGTAAATCACCAATCTGATCTACCCGCCACGCTTCAGCCTTTAACTTATCGTGCAGCTCCTGCGCTTGCTTTTTGTCCCCCGTACCAAGAGATCGTCTAATTCTTTTCCCTGACGGCGTAACGAAATGACAGTGCCAGACGCCGCCCCTGAGGGTGATTGACATAAAACTTCTCCTTTATGTTCACCCGCGCTCGCTGCAACAGGATCGCGCCGGGCGTGTAAATACGCAATACAAGCCGCATCGGTTGTGCGGTATTTGTTCCCGATCTTCTGCCCGGCCAATTGACCGGAATCAATCAGCCGGTAAATAGTGCGAGGAGACACGATCAGGAATTCCGCCGCCTGCTGCGCAGTGATTTGCTTTTCAGAAACCATGGTTTACTCCAGGCAAAAAGAAGCCGCCCGCAGGCGGCAAACATCAAGGAATGATAGATAGTTCTTATCGGTGCTTAGCACCCAACAGGCGACTCAGTGAATCGCCTTTAATTTGCGTCACAGGGTAGGTTCTGGGTATTCACACCATTCCACGATATGAATGTCGGCGTGTTGAATGCCCTCAATTTGGAATATCCATTCCCATTTGCCGGTCGGAACGCCACGGCTCATCCATTCAGCGCGCCAGGCAATGAGCAAGCCTTCGCCATTGAGGTCATTAACCAGTAGCCGGTGCGGTGTTCCCACTCGTAATCCGCCTGGGCGTAATCAACAGCCGTCACGAAGTCGTTATAAGCTTCGGTTGCGTTATTGTGGCTGAGACCGGCGTAAGGCGTGTTTGCTGGTGGGATAGAGAAGGTGACGAGTTGTGCCGGTGTTTCCGGGAAGAGGGCGATAATTCTCTCGCCCGGTCATCAACCCATTTTTCACGTTCAATTTCTGCGGGGCTTTTTTATGCGCCTCGCACGCGCAAACACTAACCCGAGCCTTTCAGAAAGCTGAGCCTGAGAACAACCGATGGCATCATTGCGGCCTTTCGGGTGACGGTTGTTCTGTGCGACAGGTTTATCTTCCTGAAAGGAATCGACCATGACATATCCAACTACAGCATTTCTGCATGTTCTGCGGATAACTCAACAATGCGTCTGATTTTAATGACATTATGATAATGTCATCTACTGGTTCTGTAAGGCCATTAACAGGAGTTTTATATGGCGCAGCAAGCGCAAGAAGAGGGTAGCTTACGATTGTTGAGGCTGGGTGAGATAAAACTGGCTAAGTCTGTGTTTGGCGATTCTATCCAATATCATAAAGTCTGGATTCATCATGACAGTTATTTGCCTTTAGGGATGCAAAACCAATACGCAGCGCTGGCCCCGAATGGGGAACTTTATTTTCGTTACTGGTACCAGGACGATTTTTCTAAAGCAGCTGCTGATATGCAATACCTTTTCATCCATGAAATGAGCCACGTTTGGCAGCGTGAGAAAGGAATGTATGTAAAGCTTCGTGGTCTTTTCCGTTGGGCCGTAAGCTATCGGTATGGACTGGATAAACGAACCCTCAGACAGTACCCGTTAGAGCAGCAAGCGCAAATAATTGCTGATCATTTTTCTTAGAGACATTTGGCTACGCTCAATGGCTGGTGTTAAGGGGTAAAAACTATGATGTCGTATCGTATGATGGCGAGCTTGACGAGGCCGTTGTTAGTGGGCGGTACAAACATACGCTGAGGGGTTTTCCGAATGTTTAAATTCTCGAAAGCATGGTTGTTTTCTATTTTCCTTCTGAGTGGCTGCCCTGGACAAGGTGACAGATTAACCCCGAGTGAAACAACAAAAGTAAAACTGATTTCAAATGACGTGTGTTTTAACGTGCCAGAATCTGAAGATTTTCAACCTTCTATTATAATTATTGCCCCAAGAAAAACGCCTCATAAAGAAAGATGGTATCGCGAACACCCCTCTCTTGAGGTCAGAAATGGGAGTCTGTGCATCCCACCGACATTCTACTCATTTACACCTGATACGCCTTACATCGTCGAATATTTGCTTACCTCCTTATCAAAAAGTAATTCTGGTGCTTCAAGACATGTTGTCGTGGGCTTTGAACTTACCAGCGGCAGGGTTCACCAGCTCGTTTTAGATAAAAGTGAGATCAGCCAATAAGAAACTTATACCAACTCCGAATCATGATCGACTAACTCTGCGTACCTCAAAGCCGCCTCCGGGCGGTTTTTTATTGCCATCACAATGGGCAGCCCCATCGTAATGGCATAACCATAAGGGCAATAACATGTCCGACACCTACCAAATCACCATTACCACCACATCAAAAGAAACCTTCACCGGAAAGATGAAACGTAGCCAGCCTGAGCTGGTCAACGTTACCTATGGCACGGCAAGTGGAAGCGTAACAAAGGATATTAAGGTTTCGGTAGACCTTATCAACGTCACTCAGGCAGATGACGGTTCAGTGACGAATCCGGTTAAATATTACACATTTTATTTCAATAGCCTCACCGGTACGGATGTCAATAACACACCGGCAAACGCCACTGTTAACACCACCAAGTTTATTCTCAATGATAACCAGGCGCTTGCGGCGGGGCCGTTCTTCTCGCCGCTGGCGGGCAGTGAGCTGTGGATTCATTTCATGGCTCAACTTGGGGACGGAGAGGGAGCGTATTACAAAATAACGCTCTGGAGTGTGTATGACGATAACAGCCAGGTTCCGGGCACTACGCAGACCCTGACAGGAATCTTTTTAACAGCCGCGGCAGATCTGACGTCATTTACAAGACTGTGAAGGTGACGCCATCCGGCGGGTTTGGTCGGTACTCTGTAACCATTCTCAAAGCCAACAACTCCAGCGACAGCAATAGCCTGCAGATCGCCGAAATTCACTCTGTGCGGATTCTGCAGAATCAGGTGCATGCTGACGATACTTTCGTCCGGGTTACGGTTCAGGCGACGGAGCAGGCCACTGGCGTTCGTGACAGGAAATACAATGCGCTGGTGAAGCGCCACACCATCAGCTACGACCTGGCGACAAGGATGGTGGATTATACACTGCGCCCTTCGCGCAATTTCGCTGATGCTGTCCCGCATACATGGCTGGTCATGGGGGAACAACCCGAGAAAACGATCGACCTGTATGAACTCTATCGAATCGCTGGGAGCATTACGCCGGCTGAACTCGGTTACTTCGATTACACCTTTGACGATGAGGATGTCTCTCTCGGCGCGCGCGTGGAGATGATCTGCAACGCAGCTCGCGTCATTGCCTTCTGGGATAACGGTGTTCTGACGTTCAGTCGTGAAGAGAAACGCACCACGCCAGCAGCGCTCTTCAACCGATCAAATAAGAAGGGAGAAGAGTTCAGGCTCACATATGACATGCGTATGCCGGGCCAGTATGACGGCGTTGAAGTGGAGTATGTCAGCCCGCTAACCAATAAAAAAACTACCTTCGTTACCGCATTACAGCAGCGGGAATTGTTGAGGCCGCTGCGCAAACGCCACTAAAGATAACGCTGAACGGTTGTCGAAATGAGGCTCAGGCGCGTGACAGGGCTCTTCTGGAGGTGAGGAAGTTGCTTTTCTCCCGCCTGCGGATGTCGGGAAAGGTACTTGCCGACGGGGACTATGTTTATCCTGGCGACATGATCATCTTCACCGACACGTACGATATCAACCAGCAGGAAGGCTACATTATCGCCCGCTCCGGTAACAACTTCGATACAAGTGAGCGGATCACCTTTGACAGTGGGATGTGGGTTGTTATCACCGACTCGTTGGGGAACACCACTGCGCGATATCCAGCTTATCCACGTTCAGATACAGACTTCGGTTTTTCTGCATCCATACCAGCCATTCAGCTCAATATCTTTGACGGTTATACGGTGCAGTCTCCGTCCCGGTATGTAATAGCCACCCAAGCAGAACTCGACTTGACTCATGGACGATAGCCGAGAAAAAAACAAATCTAGGCGGAACTACTTCCCTGACGCTGACTGAATATAAAGATCTGATTTACCCATAAGTCTTTCCTCCAACCATCCAACCCAGCCAATGAGCCGGGTTTTTTATGGAAAAAATATGGCTACTACACCGACAAACTTACCAGTTCCGAGTGAGACCTCGCGTGATCTGAAATTCAACGCCGGGAAAATTGATGAGTTCGTTACCTCGCTGGTAAACACTTATATTGACCGGTTCGGGAATGAGCATTACACCATAGAAGGCCTGGCTGGCTGCCTGGCTGGCTGGCGCAGCAGGCAATCGCTCAGTGTGGCTGGATACCACTGGGTACATTTCAAGAGGGGGGCCATAATCACCCTTCCTAATCAGATTTCAAAAGACGAAACCGATAATGAATTTTATCGATGGGATGGCGCACTATCCAAGAATGTACCTGCTAACTCAACGCCAAACTCCACCGGAGGCACTGGCGTTGGAGCATAAGGGAGTGTTGGGAGCTCAGCATTAAGTTCAATACTTTCCTCATCTTCAGGTGCGGGAATGGTTGGATACGATGATAAGACGGTCAAAGAAATTCTCGATAACAGGACAATAGTTGACGCCCGTGATTTCGGCTTGAAATATAATCAGATAAATGCCTCAGCTATTCTGTTAGAGGCTACAAATACATGTGTTAACACTGGTGTCGCATTAGGTATTAGTTGTGATCTAGACTTTGGTAGAGAGACAATTAAAGTCAGGAAGTTATGTGATATATGGGTCTGGAGCACTAATTACTTAAAGCTAATCATAAATATAACTGGCAATACATTAAGGAAAACGATGGTGTTTCACTCAAAACTATAACGCCGGGTGGTGATTATGGTTTTCAAATAAAAAAGGCCGCTTCATGGATTTTTTTTACATCATGGCGACAAACGTAGACACAGTTATTAAGGGGGTGGCGAATAACACAACTGGCTTCCATACATTTGGACTTATAATAATTGTCAATATGCCTGTAATTGATTTTGGTGAAATGGTTGAGTTAAAGCATAGCGATGCCAATAAGTACGCATATAATGGCTCAAAACTTACAAATAATAGGGGGTGGCTCCTGAAGTTGGTCGGTTTAATTGCTAAGCAGCTAGAAGGTCTGGTATATTCTGAAAACCTAATGCATTCAGGAACTAATATACCAACCCGCGAAAATCATTTGAAAGTCAACAATGGAGTTTAAGTAAGCATTAGAAGAACTAACACCTTCTTTGAGAGGGGTAAAAAAGCAATGTTATTCAATAATGTTAGCTATACGGACGTAGGTGGCAATAACCTTATTGCTTTATGCGGATAGCTGACCCCATCCAGTGGCCTGAGAGTAAATAACACATTCTCAAATTATAGAAATATAAACGTTACTGATGGTTCTTTGGAAATTGAGAAACCTAAAAGGTATTAGTCGATATAAATATTGCTAACGGATCTGTTTATATTGGAATTTATCAGGGAACGTCGATGTCAGGGTTGGGAGTGGATATGGGAACGTATTTTGGTATCACGCCATTATCTTCAGTTAGTCATTTAGGAGCTTTGATTCAGGGCAGGTACTCTTTGCATGAGAGATCACAGTCTAGGGGGCTGCTTATTGATAGTAATGGGCTATCTTCTAGGCTCATTGATGTCAATTCTACAACTGGCGATGTAACTAATATTTTTAGACAGAATGATTTGCCAGCAACTGCATCTAAAATACTAGCCTTAAATAAACCTGCAGTAACAGCAATATCTATATTCGGACCTAGATCATATGGTTCTGGAGACCTTAATAATCCCGCCGCGGGAAAAATTACGTGCCAGGTTTACAACTCCGTTATAACAAAGTGTTCTGTCTATGAAATGCTCTATCAAAGAAGGTCATCCATTTCTGCTTGTATCAAACTTATTGACGAATTAGAGGATCACACTATTACTTATGATACCTCAGCCTTCACATTCCAGGTATTGTTAATATGAAATATTCAGGCATTTCCTAAATAGAAAATTTTAGTAGTAAAACGCCATGAGGAAATTTCACATTTGTTATTAGCTCAACAGGTATTTTAACATTTAGCCCTAGATAAAAAACTGATTCTTTTGTGTGAACATCATTCTGTATGTAATGTGTGAGTCGATAGTGTTCACAATGAAAGGTATATCTAGGGACGCACTATCGCGGTCATAGATTTACTGTGGCGGTTTTTTTAAGAGCTTAATGTACTCTCTACCTAATCTTCAATGAAGAACAATAGTTCAAATGTGAAAACTTTTGTCTAAATGTTATGTCATTTGATAAACTCCGGAAACTGAAAGTTTTGCATGATAAAAAACTTCCAGTGGAACAGCTAAAGCCCTTAAAAAATCTATATCTGCTCTATAATTAATTATGTCTGTACTCAATCTAATGATTAAGTTCGGCAATTAATTATCTTTAATAAATGCTGCGCGATTAGTTGTTTTTTTTCTTATTAAAAGCCAGTGTTAATTTTCTTTCCACGACCATGTACATTATGTAGGAAATGAAACAAATTATAAAGACAACAAGTGTAATAGCCAAGTCAGTATTGATCCATCTTAGGCTTTTTGTATATTTTATTGCAGTCCAGATAAATATCATATGTGCAAGGTAAATAGTGTATGAAGCTTCGCCAATTTGCACGAGAACTTTATTAATGAATTTTTCAGAGTTTACTCTTACCAGTGAGAATAGAGTTACAATAAAAAATGAAGGAACGCCGAAAAGCATTACCCTGTCAATTGGTGATTTATAAATAACATTGAAAGATATCAGAATGATTGTAACAAATAATGCTATGCTACCGATTATTGGAGGTATGGAAACTCCTTTGTAACTTAGTGAAATGTACAAATTCGCTGCGATCATACCCATTATAAAATCAATTACAATTGCATTTGAAGTAAGATAATTAATATATTCATTAAATATTAAGTATTTTGAAATGATAAGTAAGGCTATAATTATAGAAGAGCACGAGACTATAACCTTCCATCCCCTAAATACCAAAAGCGCGAGTGCAAAAACTAAATAAAAATATAATTCATACTGCAATGTCCAGCCCTGTCCAATGAATGGGCTAAAGGAATTCTCAGAAATCTTTGCTGGAAGAAGCAAGAAGCTTTGTAATAAAAAAAATGGATCGTACTTTGATATTAGATCGGTTTTACCATATAGAATGAAGGGAAGTGCAAGAGTAAGAATACAGTAAAACCAATAAGTAGGATATATTCTCACAAATCTTTTTTTCAGAAATGAAATTGATTGAGAAACCCCGCTCGGCTTATTATGTGTAGTAATAACCATAATGAAGCCACTTATACAGAAGAACAGATCTACACCAAGACCGCCAACATTATAAATGTTCGAAGAAAACAGCCATGATTCTCCGCTGAATGACTTATGCATGTAGTGAGTAACGTGGTCTATAACTACAGCTACAGCAGCTAAACCTCTAAGTATTTGTATTGAATATAATTTATTCATTGCGCTATGGATTCGTCAAATCGTGAATTATAACATTAAATCGTATTGTTGAAACATAAAGGTGCGGTAACATAACATTTATCACAAGAAAGTCGGGAAGAAGCCAATTCTTGGATTGAGCGTAATCAGGCGGGCTTCGATGACAAGGCGACAGACGGCGGAGACAACCGATATCGGAACCTGCGCATAGGAGGGATTAATGGGCTTCCCTACACCGGCGATGAACTATATAGAGCGCCAGCTATCCTCCGCGTAGCCGCAAAAAAATTTTTTATTCACTCTTGAAAAACGTGCCTGCGACATTATTTTTATTAGCGGACAAGCAAGGCTTGCCTGTAACTTGAACTTTTGAATCGATTATTCAGGAGGTTAACTTATGGCACTCAGAACCTTGTCAGCTCTCCCTGGCTTTTCAGACTCACTTTTTGCCGATCGTTTTAATCGTATTGATTCACTGTTTAGCCAGCTCACCGGCAATACGCCCGTGGCGGCAACACCTGCCTATGATCTGAAAAAAGTCGATGCCAACAACTACCTGTTGCATGTCAGCGTGCCTGGCTGGAAAGAGGAGGAGCTGGAGATCGAGACGGTGGGTGGCAACCTACATATTTCCGGTAAGCGCAGTGAAGAGGCTTCTGAGGAGGAGCAGGGCTGGATCTATAAAGGCATACGGCGTGCGGATTTTCGCCTCAGCTTTTCGCTGCCTGAGCATGCCAAAGTGAGCAATGCGAAATTAGAGAGCGGCATTTTAGAGGTCTCCATTTATCAGGAGATCCCGGAGAGTGAAAAACCCCGTAAAATCGCTATTGAGAATAGTCAGAAGGTGATTGAGCACCAGGCATAATTGTTACGTTTCTTTCTTAATCAACTGTTAAGGCCCGCCCGCGCGGGCCTTATTACCATCACCTGGGGTGATGGCACGCTCAGCTCGTCGCCTGAGCGAGGGCGTTTTTATCCTGATGGAAAATCTTGCTGCAGTGCGGGCACATTAACATCGCCCCTTTCTGGACGCGGGAAAAACTGTGTTCGGAATGTTGTGAGCAGTGAGGGCAGGAACATTTTACGAGGTAGTTACGGCGGTTTTTAGAATCTTTGCGTTGTGACATAGATTTTTTCCTGATGAATGGCCGGCAACCATACACGATTCTGCTGCGCATAGCTCGATATCATTACTTTTTACGATCGCGAAGACACGCAGATGAGCCCAGGATAAATCCCAATATTGAGCAGGCTTTTTAATCTAACGCTATGATTTGAATAGCTATCATCATTACCCCCTATTAACCCTGATAATGTTTCTGCGCCGCTCTGCCCGAGCGGCTTTTTTTTCCCTTTCAACCCGTTCAGCGGCATTTTATTCATATCTTAAATGGGATGTGATTGCATCCTGCCGCCTCTGGTGGTGTTATATCCCCCCACTGGGCACGAAACCTGAGGAGGAAGCAGTGTTAGAAGGATATTTTGATCTTGATGGCGCAACCGGCAATGATGCGCTGGAAAACAGAAAACGGTTATTAGCCGTGCAGGCAGCACTGGAAATTTCGAAAGCGGCTGTCTCCGCAACTACTGCAAATGCCGGCATTCGCAGCCAGATGGATTTACGTAATGTCTCGCAAGAAGTCGCTACCCTTGCAGATGCTATTCAGGACGCGTTGGAAGCAGATTAACGTTTTATCCCGCATTGATGAAGCAGCCCGGATGGGCGACTTCATCAATTTATCCTCATTTATATCTCCGCCTCATCCTTGATTATCATCACAATTCACGTTTTGAGCGCTTGAGCCAGATAATGGGATTCGTTATAAGAGTCCACCCGGGTCGTCATCAATAAACCGAGCGAAACCTGATCCCCTTAATGCCTGCCAGGCGTTAAGGGAATCAGGTTTTTTTTCGCCTGTCGTTCGGCGTTCCACGACGAGGCGCTATGACAACAAGGAGAGAGAAGCGATGAAAATGGTATTTCCCGACGGGTTTTTATGGGGCGGGGCGGTCGCCGCAAACCAGATCGAAGGTGCATGGAATCAGGGTGGAAAAGGCGTCTCGACCGCCGATCTGCAGCCCAGGGGAATCGATGGTGAGATTGCAGTGCGCCCTGGCACAAACGGCAACCTCAAAGATATTGCCATCGATTTTTACCACCGCTATCCGCAAGATATAAAACTCTTCGCTGAAATGGGATTTACCATCCTGCGCACCTCTATTGCCTGGGCGCGAATATACCCTAACGGCGATGAAACAGAACCCAACGAAGCGGGGCTGGCGTTCTACGATCGTCTTTTTGATGAGATGGCGCAGCACGGGATTCAGCCACTGATCACGCTTTCACATTACGAAATGCCCTTTGGCCTGGTGAAAAAGTATGACGGCTGGATCGGGCGGCAGGTTATCGATCTTTTTGAACGTTACGCTCGCACGGTATTTACCCGCTATCGTCATAAAGTGAAATATTGGCTCACCTTTAATGAGATCAATATGGCGCTTTACGCCCCTTTTACCGGCGTAGGTTTGATGGGGGAGCGCAGCAAGCAGGAGATTTATCAGGCGCTTCATCATCAACTGGTCGCCAGCGCGCGGGCTGTCAAAGCGTGTCATGAAATTATTGAGGACGCGAGAATCGGCTGCATGCTGCTAGGGGCGATACGCTATCCCATTAGTTGTAAACCTGAAGATCTCCTGCAAGCGCAGCAGGAGAACCGCGAGTGGCTTTTCTTCGGCGATGTTCAGGCGCGAGGCGAATACCCGGCATGGATTGCGCGCTACTTCCGTGAAAATGGTATTACGCTCTGCATAACGCCACAGGACAGGCAAGATCTTAAAGAGACAGTCGATTTTGTCTCCTTCAGCTATTACATGAGCGGTTGCTCCGCCGCACGTCCCGATCTCTACCAGCGCGGTCATGGCACTCTTCTCAATATGATCCCCAACCCTTTCCTATCCGCCTCGGAGTGGGGATGGCAGATCGATCCTCAGGGGCTACGATTTCTGCTCAACGAACTCTACGATCGCTATCGTAAGCCACTCTTTATTGTGGAAAACGGCCTCGGGGCGAAAGATGTACCTGAGCTGGATGGTTCGATCGAAGACGACTATCGCATTCACTATCTCCACTCGCACCTGGTAGAGGTTCGTAAGGCGATTGAAGATGGTGTTGAACTGCTTGGTTACACCAGCTGGGGGCCGATAGATCTGGTCAGCGCCAGCGCTGGGCAGATGTCAAAACGCTACGGTTTTATCTATGTTGATCGCGACGATGGCGGTAACGGCAGCCTGGTGCGTCAGCGTAAGAAAAGCTTTTACTGGTACCGCGATGTGATCCATAGCAATGGAGCCAGTTTGAGCGAGCCGATTTAAGTTGATAGCCCTCAAACACTAAAAATGGTCATCGCCGTACTGCGATGGCCTTTTTGCTCTCTCCTCAATGGACAGCGGCGACAAAAGACATATTTAGGTTGTCTGATAACACGGAAGAAGAAGAATGAATTGCAATGTTCTGGCAGACAATATTCTGCGGCTGGTGGGGGGCGAAAGTAACGTCATATCGGTAATCCATTGCGCAACACGTTTACGGTTCACCATTATTGATAACCGCAAGGCGAAACTGGCGGAGCTCAGGGCGCTGGATGGCGTGCTCACTGTAGTCAGTGAAGAGGATCGGTTACAGGTCGTCATTGGCAATCGCGTAGAGAAAGTCTTCCACGCCCTGAGCGTGCGTTGCGGTTCGTTAAGCAATGAGCAAAAGAGCATGCAGTATAAAAGGGCAGGCTGCGCGCGGTTAATGAAGTGGGTCGATGATCTTACCGATCTAACGATGCCCCTTCTCGGGGTGATGATGGCCGCAGGGATCCTGAAAGGTATTCTTATCATGAGTGTGGATGCCGGATGGCTGAACCGTGACAGGCAAAGTGCTGCTACTCTGTTTGCCATTGCTGAAAGCCCTTTTAACTTTCTGCCCATTTTTCTCGCTATCCTCTGCGCGCGCAAATTTAAGGCTAATCTTTTTATTGCCGTCGCGATGGCAGGCGCCTCTCTCTCTCCGCTAGGCATGGGGCTACCTACAACCGGGCAAACGGAGGCTTTTCCTGGCCTTTCTCTCAGGATAATGAACAATAGCGGCTCAATGATTCCGGTTATCGCCGGCGTCTGGTTACTGTCGCGTATTGAGCAGGCCATTGACCGCTATTGTGGTGCGGCGAAACGCGCGATAGCAACGCCCTGCTTGCTAATTCTTATTGTCGTACCCTTTATCTTGCTGATCCTGTTTCCGGTTGGTGTGAGCATAAGCCAGGGAATTAGCGCGCTATTTAGCGCGCTTTATAGCATCAGCCCCATTTTTACCTGTGCATTAATGGCCGCAGCATGGCCGCTGCTGCTGATGCTCGGCCTTCACCAGGCATTTATTGTGCTTTTTATTAATGATATTTCGGTGATGGGGCAAAGTTTTTTGCTGGCGGCCTGCGGCCCGGCAATATTTGCCTGCTCCGCTATGTTGCTGGCGGTCAATCTGCGTACCCGTAACAGTAAATTGAAAGCATTGACTGGGGCCGCAATTATCCCTTCGCTTTTTGGTCTCAGCGAGCCGGCTATTTATGGCGTAACATTAAAACGTAAGAAAATGTTTTTTTGCGTTCTGATGGTCTCGGCATTTGGCGGCGCCATGGTTGGCTATGGCAAAAGTTTCGCTATCGCAATGGCTTTGCCCGGCGTGCTGACATTCCCGGTTTTTTATGGCGAAGGCGTTATCACCTTTATTCTTGCGTGCAGCCTCGCATTTTTAGGCAGTCTGGGATTAATCCTGCTAACAGGGTTTGAAGAGGGAGCGCTGCTGGTAAGCCAGGGCGAATCTTCGGCGGGAGAAAATATAGCAGTAAGGCCTCTTCCGCCTCCACCGAAACCGGTTTCAGATATTACGGAGCAAATTATAGCCCCGGTTTCAGGAGAGCTTATCTCACTTGCCGACGTCAATGATGGCGTCTTTTCTACTGGCAGCGTCGGGCCCGGTTTCGCGATTATTCCCGATGAGGGATACGTTTATTCACCGGTGGATGGTTATATCTCCAACACATACGCCAGTAGGCATGCAATAGGGATCCGCTCTAACGCCGGGGCTGAGATTCTGATTCACGTCGGCATTAATACCGTGCAATTGGCTGGAAACTATTTTTGGGTCCAGGTAAAAGCGGGAGAGGCAGTAAAACAGGGACAACTGTTAATGACTTTCGATCTTCTGGCTATCGCTGCTGAAGGTTATGACACGGTGACTCCCGTCATCATCACTAATAGCGAGGCCTGGCGCACTTTAGATGTCAGCGAAAAGCCGCGCTCGCGCAGCGGTGAACGCAGTTCGGCATTATCGGTATAACGCTTATACGGCAAGGAGGGAGGCCTATTCTTGCAGGCATTATATTTAAATATAGCCCTGGTAAAAACAGGCTTAATGCACTATTTGCAAAGAAAATGAGGATGTTGCAAAGCAGACAAAAAAAGAGGGCGATATTATTATCGCCCTGCCATCTTAGATGGAGAAGTCTTCCAGCTTTTTGCCTTCTTCCAGTGCTTTAGCGATGACCTTCGGCGTACGGCCCTGGCCAGTCCAGCTTTTTTCAGTACCGTCTTCGTCAATATACTTATATTTAGCAGGACGCGGTGCGCGAACGGATTTGGTTTTAGTCGTCTGACCTTTCAATGAGGATAAAAGTTCGGTTGGGTCGATACCTTCATCCATCAATTTCTGACGAAATGCCGCTAGTTTAGCCTCTTTTTCTTCCTGCTCTTTACGTAAGGAAGATTCTTCTTCGCGGCGCTCTTCTACAACCACGGACAATTTTTCAAGCATTTCTTCCAGCGTTTCGAGTGTAACTTCACGTGCCTGAACTCGCAGGGTGCGAATGTTATTTAACGATTTAAGTGCTTCTGACATGATGTCACTCCGTGTGCGGGTAAATGAAAATCGATCGGAATTAATTTTTAGTGATAATGAGATAAAAATCAACTTAGGATTATATGTTTTATCAAATAGCCGTAGGAAATTGCAACCCTTGATGTTGGGTTGCTCTGTTGTACTAAGAAATTTAGTAAGATTGCGCTGTGATAAAGGCCGGGTCATTTAAGGGTTATTTTTAACTTAAGCCCTGGTGGAAGCTTAAGCACTACTAAGAAAATAGCTTATAGGTAAGAGGTGCGGCGATTTCAGTCACGCTGTAGCATCACTTAAACATTAAGCATGAACTTTGTTCAACAACGTCGCAATAAGCGACAGAAAGTTTCACTTATATCGGTCATAACTGAGAATATTCTCAGTTAGAAGCAAATTCTCACTTTCAGATCATTCTTCGCAGAGAAACGCCTCAGGTTAATGTGCCGTAGCCAGCGTTATTTCTGCAGGCGGTCGGGGTAAAGATATTTGCCCGGCGCACTTTCATCACTATTGCGATAAAAATCTCTATATGCATTACGCGAAGGCTGAGAAAATTTCACGTTAACTTCAGGTTATGCCAGTGGTCGAAAACGGCGCACTGCAATAATAACCTTCTTCGCGACAGGCTATCGCCCATGCAAAAGTTGTACTGTTGCCGTGTTTTTATCACACAAGCGGAAAATTATTTTCAACTTACCTTTCATGGCGTTAACCAAAACAGTGTTTAGTTGAATAGCGATCTGCATGCTGCTAACGGCACATCCCGCCAAAGACAAGCTAAGGTAATTGGCTGACAGTTTCTTCCCTTTACTGCGCGCGCATGCCTTCTGTTGCGCAGTGATCAAAGCCGGAAAAGGATGAGATATGAGCAAACTATTTTCAGAAGTGACCCTGGGGCGTGTGACGCTGGATAACCGTATTGTAATCGCACCGATGTGTCAGTATTCGGCTGATGAAGGTAGAGCGACCGCCTGGCATCGCATTCATCTCGGCAACCTGGCGCTCTCCGGGGCCGGGCTGCTCATTATCGAAGCGACCGCTGTTGAGCCGGAAGGACGCATTTCGCCTGAGGATCTTGGATTGTGGGATGATGCTACCGAAGAGGCGCTGCGCGTAGTGCTGGAGGACATTCGCCGCTATTCGCCAATAAAAATTGGTATTCAGCTTGCGCACGCCGGGCGTAAAGCCTCAACAAGTGCGCCGTGGCAGGGCGGTAACCAGCTCTCGCTGCAAGAGGGGGGATGGGAGACGCTCTCCGCTTCCGCTCAGGCCTATGAGAAAACAGAACGTCCACCGCAGGCGATGAGCCAAGCGGATATGGCGCGCGTCAAGCAGCATTTCGTCGACAGCGCTTTGCGCGCGGTGAAGCTTGGCGTAGAAGTGATTGAGATCCATGCGGCGCACGGTTATCTACTGCATCAATTCCTCTCCCCGCTCTCAAATGAGCGCGACGATGAGTATGGCGGCAGCCTTGAAAATCGCCTGCGTTACACCGTAGAAGTATTCCGCGCGGTGCGCGAAGCGGTACCGGCTTCCGTGGTGGTGGGGATCCGTCTGTCGGCCACCGACTGGGTGGAGGGCGGCTGGGATATC
Organism: Kosakonia sp. SMBL-WEM22; assembly: GCF_014490785.1. Taxonomy (NCBI): domain Bacteria; kingdom Pseudomonadati; phylum Pseudomonadota; class Gammaproteobacteria; order Enterobacterales; family Enterobacteriaceae; genus Kosakonia; species Kosakonia sp. SMBL-WEM22. The sequence goes on from NZ_CP051488.1 coordinate 1,372,286, forward strand.
GAGCAATCCGCAGCGCTCACCGAGCAGATCGAAGCGGCCGGCGGAGACTATGTGCACGTCTCCAGCGGCGGGCTTTCGCCGCTACAGCAGATCAGCGTCAAAGCGGGTTACCAGGTGCCGTTTGCTAAAGCGCTGCGCGAACGGACAAAGATGCCGGTTATCGCCGTGGGGTTGATCACCGAAGCAGAGCAGGCGGAAGCGGTTCTGCAACAAGGCGAGGCGGATCTGGTGGCGCTGGCGCGCGGCATGCTTTATGACCCGCGCTGGCCGTGGCACGCTGCCGCAAAACTGGGTGGAGCCGTCAATATTGCGCCGCAGTATCAGCGCGCTGAGCCGCACGGTGTGAAAGGTACGGTGAAATAGCAATAAACAGGCGAGTTTGCCGCTGTGACAAACTCGCCTGGTGTGCTTAGAGGGCGTGGCTACACGCCTTTACTGACCAGTTGCGCGGCTTTGAGGAAAACCTCTTCTTCAACGCCATCTCCCCGATCGCGTCCCTGACGCTCAATTTCACGCACAATATTGTCCCGATTGAGAGGCTGACGCGCTGCAACCAGGCCAATCACCGCTGCACCAATGGCTAATCCAATGAGTCCCGTGTGCTCATCATTGAACTTCATACCCTGTCCTCCCTTCTTGCCCCTGCCAAAAATAGCACACCTGCTGCATTTGTAGCCAATCGGCCCGCACAGGGGAGAAGAAGCAGAGTCCTCTATTTTTTGCCGTTCGGCTTCAGTTGCTCGCCTGCCTGTAACTTAAATAGCTCATCATCACGGGTGGAGTAGCGCACGCTGCCATCCGCCATCAGATAGGCGCCTTCGGTGAAGCCTGCGCCATTAATAAAGGGGGCAACGGCGTCAGGCTTACCGCGATGCGTGGCTTCGAGCGCCAGCAGCGCATAAGGGGCAATGTTGTCGATATTGGCGTAAACATAGCGGCGATCGTCGATGAAGAAGTTGTTCAGCCTTTTGCTGGCTAAAATATTGTCTGCCACCTTATCTGCCAGCGTGAGATAGCCTTTATCACCCGTTGCCTGCGACAAATCAATCAGCGCGAAAATAGTGTACGGCTCGCTATTTTGCGTCTGCAGATTGAGCCGGCTGTTTTTACCGCCCGGTTCACCAATATCGCCAAGCCCCTGACCGCGCGCAATGCCGCGCGCCACTCCCCAGATCTCATCATCCTGCGCCAGCGTCCAGGCACGGGCATAAGAGAGCAGAAACTCGTTGCCCGCCGGGTAGGGCTTCAATTCACTGCCCTTTTTACCGTAATAACCGTCACGTTTCAGGTGATAGCCCGAGAGATCGGTGCCGTTTGCCAGCATTGGCCGAAAAGTATTGGTTTTCTCATCGTAGGCGTAATGAGCAAAAGCCTTCAGACCATCCAGCGTCCATTTTTTGAGATCATCCCCTTTATTGCCCAGCGACTTTGCCAGCGCCAGCTGCATTAACGCATTCTCCGAGTAGAGGGTGCTGGTTCTGCCTTTCAGCATCATATTCCCCTCCAGCGCCGCCGCGCCAAACTCCGGGCCAAATTGACGCTGCGCGCGGTCGCCATACTTCGAGTTGGTGTCGCTATCATCGGTGGTTTCCGCACGTTTAAGCGCCTGGGTGAATTGATAAACGCCAAGCCCGGTCTTCTTATCGCGCGGCAGGACATACTGCTCTGCCAGCCTTTTTGCCCAGGTCAGCGCGCCCTGATCGCCCTCATATTGATAGAGCAGAGAGGCGGAGTAGATCAGGTCATTACCGGCATTGAGAAAACTGAGCCCTTTGGTGGCGAAAAAGGGGGGCTGCTGTTCGAACTCGCTGGCCCATAATTTGCCCATGGGTTTGCCATATTCACCGTGGCGACTGGTCTCGAGTATTTTCCAGTCATAAACATGCGCATTCCAGAAGGCGCGTATAAAACGCGCCGTCGCCGCCTTGTCGACAGAGAACATCAGGGCATACCAGGGATAGGCATTTTTCAGCTCATGCACCTGCTCTTTTTCGCTCGGCCCCTCAGGTTGCAGCGTGTTGAGATCGATAAAACGGTGCCCGCCCCACAGCAGTAATCCGCTCTCATCCTGATAATGCTGGAAGTAGTAACGGACATTATCCTCCGCGCGTTTCTTATACTGCGGATCGCCAGTTAACTCACTCAGCCCGACCAGCACGCGCATAAAATTTTGCTGCGCAGAGAAGTTCGACAATACCGCCGTTCTGCCATCCGGAAAGATCCACTCCAGCTGCTTGCCGGTGCGTGGATCGACGCCATCGGCCAACAGGGGAACATCCGGATGGTGTTTATCGCTGGCTTTAGCGATAACCGCATCAGCGAAGGCTTTCACACTCTCCAGCCGCACATTTTCTTGTGCCTGCGCCTGCGAGGAGAATAACGCCGCGATGCCAACCGCAAGCGCTACACTGCTATTTTTCATCATTAGGCTATTCCTTATGAAAATAAGAGTTTCAGAAGAAACCCTTAATTTAGCGATGCGGCTATCAGAAATTATATTTCACCCCGACGCGATAACGTGTCTGGCGCTCATCGGTATATTTACTGCCAGAGACATTACCAATCGCAACATAAGGCGACCAGTTTTTATCCAGCTTATAGGTGAGTTTAACATCATGCGTCCAGTCGTAATTCTCGTTATCCGCAATTAACACACCCGCAGAGGTGGCATGTTTATAGTCGAGTTCATAATCGAGTTGATAATCTTTAAACAACTTCCAGGAGATCGCCGCCGTCAGGTTGTAGCCGTTCTCGCTGGTCTGTTTATTAGTGCCGATATTATTGGAGTTACGCTTGAAATAGGGACGATAACGCAGGGTCGCGCTCACATCGCTGTCGAAGTTTACTTTGCCGCGCAGATAGGGGCGGTAGTTGTTAGCCGATGAGCTGCTGTCCAGCGAGAACCCCGGTTCAAGCTGAAAAGTGGGGTTGATCTTGTAGACATAGCTGGCCACCACTTCGGTGCCGTTACTGAGGGTCTCATGGTAGGCCTTATCTTTATCCTGCGATCCTTTCCATTTCCCCTCCAGCGACAGGCCAAAGCCGTTAGCGAAGCGGTGAGACATTAACAAGCGGTCTTTGTGATTATTTCCTCCACTGTCATTCATTTCGTGGCGATAATCAAAGGTGACGGCGTGGGTAGCAAGAGTGATAAAAGGCAATGTGGCTATTAATAATGTGCGCAACATACAATCCCCTATTATTTTTCTCAAAGGTGCAAGATGTTCTCTGCAGTAACGCAGACGGTTTTAATAAACATGGTTCGAGTAAAACAGCCGGGTGTGAGCCGGGATTATTAGCAAGCTTAATAATGCTCTTTAATATAATGATGAATTAATGATTGCCGCATAAAATGCGTCATTCTGTTCACCATTAAGTGGTGTGGTGCCGGGTGCCTCCCGGTGAATTGGGGGCCAATAACCCCAATCCGTCCATAAAAATGAAACGTTACTGAGCGTGACGTATATCAGCATGACCCCGCCGCTGAGGGGGATTCACCACACAAAATACGGTGTTAAAAGTGTAAGCGCTCTTCAGAGATAAAATCTGTAAAACGCGCTCTCTAATAAGTATCTCTTGGAACACACTTTTACACATTTTGAAATAGCGTTTTGAGACTGCGATCGAACATTTGTTAAGCATGGTTGTTTTTATTTTTTGGTTTTTTTAAAGATAATCCTGGTCTTTTTAAGTTTATAAATAACAATGGTTTATCTATTTTAACTCGTTTTTTTATTTCAGGTTTTTTTATGGATGACCGCAGGAAAAGTAAATTTATTCCTGGCTTAAGTTCTAGGCTGCAGGAAAAAAAGTAGCGTCGGGATTCACACTCCGGAAACTTAAACAAAGCCTAAACGAAGTGAAAAAGCTATATTGCGTTGATTCAGGACATCCTTAACACTCAGGAAAAAATACCCTGCGCGCTTCGCAGGGAAATAAAATAATTACCTCTGGAGCTGCACTATGACAATCTACGGCAAAGATCGCCTTTTCATCTTTGGCATTGAGCAAATCATCCGGCAATTGCATAAAGAGAGAGGCGAGCCATATCGGAGCCGCGAGCTGGCTATTTATGTCACCGCCGGGATGGATATTGTCGAGATGTACGGGCTCTTTTTTTCCCGACCGCCGACGCACTACGCGATTTTTATCTCCGCCGAGCGTCATTTTGACTCTCTGACGTTACTCTTTCCGGGGCTGGTTAAACTCTGCCTCGCAGAGAGCGTGAGTGTTGACGATCTGCGGCAGGCGCTGAACGTCATGAGCATGCTCTGCAGGCAGAATCATTCACCGGGATATCGCCACGACAGCTTCAGATTTACCCGCGCCGAGCAGCAAATTATGCGGCTGATCCTCGGTGGCCACTCCCTTGACGACATTGCCCGCATCCGTGGCGTCAGCCCCACCACCATCAGCGTGCAGCGTAACAGCCTGATGAAACGCACGGGTACTAAAAGTCTGCAGGCGCTCTGCTCGCTCTACAGCGCAATGCGCAGCGGCGAGGCGCTGGCCTCCTAAAAGAGCAGCGCGTGCAGCAGCGTACGTAGCAGAATGCCGACAATCGCGCCTGCAAGCGCGAAGCGGAAGAGGCGGACAAAGCGGCTGGCGATTCCGAGGAAAATACCGATCCCCGGGAGATCCAGGGTTTGCACCAGAAAGCCTGCCGAGGCGTTAATCTGCGCCGCCGTCAACTGCCCGTGCTGCGCCATTTCAGACGCAACGCCAAAGTAAGCGGTGCCGCCGGCCAGGCATTTGGTCAGCGTCAGCAACACATAGACCGGTGAGATGTGAAAGAAGGAGATCAGCGGCGTCAGCAGGGCGGTTAACGCCTCCACCACGCCCGCCGCTTTTAAGATCCCGACCACCGTCAGTGACAGCAGCAGCATCGGCAACGAGCCGAGCGATAAACGAATCGCATCTGCGCCCGCGCCGTTAATCACCGCAATCAGCCCGGCGCGCGGCTTCTCCTGCGACAGCTCACCCTCTTCATCGCGCAGCGTAGCGCCGGAGAGCTTGCGCCCGGCAAGATAATAGGTAAATGATGAAGCCGCCAGCCCGCCAATCAGCGAAATGCCAATCGCAGCGCCCCAGTGCAGGCCGAAGGGCGTGAGAGGATAGAAGACATTGGCCTGTCCCATGGCAAACACCATGGCCAGCGTCGCGGCGAGATGACGATCCGAGGTTCCGCGCCGCTCCATAATCGCCAGCGCGGCGAGCGGAGCAGCAAAGCTGACAAAGTTAAGCTGAATAAGGGCAAATATGCCCATCCCGCTAATGCCAAAAGGTTTGAGAGCCGGGGAGGTAATGCGGACAATTGCGTCCAGCACACCCTTCTCCTCGAGGTACTTCATAATGATGAGCATCACCACCATGATCGGCAGCAGGGTATAGAGGGCGACATCTACGGATACCCGACCCGCCGACATGATGATTTCGATGATATTCATTAACCGCTCCGGTGAACTTGCGTGCCGGGCATTCTACACCCGTCAAAAGGCGAGCAGGATCACAAATTAAAGTGGTTGAGCGGTGAGTGATGCGGTGTATTGAATGAAATAGCCGAATATTAAACGCCCGGCGTAGCGTAGCCGCCCGCGATAAACCAGGTCAGAAATACCACGGCGACAATAAATACCAGCACGGGAAACGCGATACCAATTCTCATAAAACCTCATTCAATTTTGCCAGCAGGGGAGTGTGGGAGCGCCGCATTGCCTGCGGCGGCACAACGTTAGCATAAATGGGCAGATAAGGCGGATAAAAATAGGGGGCTTTGATGGCAATTAATCCATAACCCCCGCGCACGAGGCGTCTTCACAGGCGGTAAAAAAGGTTCGGCGACAGTAGAGTTGCAGCACGCGCTCTTCGGGGATCAGGTAGCCTTTGCCCTCCACGCGCAGAATAAAATCCTCAGGCAGATCAAACGCCGCCAGTTTGCGCTTCAGGTTATTCATCACCTGCCACAGCCGCTGGCTTGAGCAGCTCAGGCCATTATTTTCCCACACCTGCGTTTGCAGCGTTCTGTCTGCCACCACGCGGCCCACGGCGTGCGTCAGCAGAAAGCTAAGCAGGTTCGCCATGGTGGCGCGTAAATAGTCAGCCTTGCGCGGCAACGCGTAGTTAATGAGGCGTTTTTTAAACGGCAGATACTCCACCTCATGATTGTTGCCGAGACGGTAGCCATATACCGAGAGTGATTCCATCATGTTCGTCCAAAGGGATGCGTTCTGCTAATTACATCGGCCTTTTGACGCAGAAACTAAAATTAGCGGTAGTTTGACGGGATTGCCTGCGTCCATTCGGTCGCGGTTTTGACCAGCTCTGCCACCGTTCCGCGGTGAAAACCGAGGCGATGGCCCAACGCGCTGACCTCTTCCCACTGATGGTTTTCATATAGCTCAATCAGCTGCAAATAGGGGTAGAGCGGCCCTTTTTGCGCTTTCAGCGCCATCATCACATTGTCGGAAATATCGATCTGGCTTATCAGGTCAGCCATCGGCATTTCAAAAATGCTGTCGAGTTGCGAAAAGAGTCCGACGATAAAGGCGTCATCTGCCGAGTGGCGCGTAATCGAGTGTGACGACGCAAGCTCGCAGAATCTGGCGCGAATCAGGCTCTGCTGGTAGATCTCGCCAATCTCCTCTTTATTCACCGAGGTCAGACAGGAGACCAGCACGAAGCGGCGCAGCTCATTGGCACCGAGATAAAAAATAATATCTTTTAACGACTGGCTGCGGACGTTTTTAATTCCGCGTGCGTTAAAAACAATATTTTGCGCATAGCGCATCAGCTTAAAGGAGAGGGCGAGATCCTGTTTTAGCAGCGCCTCGATACGGGCGAAATCGGGCTTATCGGCATTCACCTCTTTCATCAGTCTCAGGGTGATTGCCTGATTCTGGATCAGCTTGTTCGCTGCATGGATCACCGGGCGGCTGAAGAAGTGGCCCTGAAACAGAGTGCAGCCGAGGTTTTTGTAGCGCTCATACTCCTGCTGCGTCTCCACCTTTTCGGCGAGAAAAAGAGTATTACGGAGTAAATGCGCTTTTCCCTGAATATAACCGCCGATCTCCTCAGGCGTATTGTTGCGCACGTCGAATTTAATAATGTGAATGAAGGGCAGGAAATCATTCCACGTATCACCGAGCGCGAAATCATCCAGCGCAATGCGAAAACCCTGCGCGGAGAGTTTTTTGATGCTCTCCAGCAGCAGCGGCGTCGGCTCGGCGGTTTCGAGGATCTCAACAATCACCCGATCTTTTGGCAGCGTTTCCGCCATTCCCTGCACCAGCAGTTCATAAGGGAAGTTGACGAAAATCGCACTGTACTCTTTTAACCGCCCCAGCGGTGCGCCAAGAAACTGTTCAACAATAATTTGCGCAGTCGCATACTCCGGTGTGACGTCAGGAAACCGGTTGGTCATACTGTCCCTGAACAACAACTCGTAGCCGACTGTGTTCATATTTGCATCAAAAATCGCCTGGCGGGCGACAAAAGAGAACATTCGATACTCCACTCACAGATGCCTGCAAATTATAGAAACGTCGGTGGCGCGCAAACCTGAACCGGGCGAACCTGTGCTATTTTTCCAGCGCCTGAAAGGGAAGCCTGGACGAAAACCGCAAAGACGCAAGCCGGATAGGGGAAAGGCGATATCTTTTGTAAACTTCTGCAGAATTTAAGTCAAATTCCGCAGTGCGAAATAATATCTGCTGCTCTATTTCCAGGCAACTCAAGCAAAAAATAAGCAGACCTGCGGCGATCGTGCTGAGAGATGGGCAAAGTGTATGGTTAGCCGCGCTCTCACTTCTACCCTTATATAGCGGTTGACAACTGGGTGAAAAATAAACGTGATGACTATCACGCCTCTCGTTAACAGCAGCCAGAAAGTATGATCGAAATCATATATTCACGCACAGGTATTATTTTTCTCTTGTTAGGAATTTTCCGATAGCTTAATGTGGGTTTACCCCAGCAAAGAGCTAACACCACCTCAGAGTGAGTGCCGGAGATAAGCGCCGGGCGGGGTATAACAGTGTCAGATATTCAACATCCAGGTAAAGTGTAATAAAAGGCCCCGTCAGTAATGGCGGGGCCTCTTCTTTTTAGCCGCTCAGGCTGTCATCAGAAGTGGGTGTTGATGCCCATAAACCAGGTACGGCCCGATTCATTATAGGTTTCTGCACCCGCGCCATACATATAGCCAGTATTGCCGCCGGTGCTTTGGGCATTGCCCGCGCGCCAGTGGCGCTTATCAAACAGGTTATCAACACCCGCGGTGAGGCTGACGTTTTTGTTCACGTCCCAGGTGCCGCTGAGGCCGACAATGCTGTACGGGCTCACTTCGTTAGTGGCGGATCCGGTCACGCGCTGGCCTTTGTAGTCATACTTCTTAGGCTGCTGCTTGCCATACCAGGTAAAGGTCGATTGCAGAGAGACATCCTGTGTCACCTGCCAGCTCAATGTTGAGTTGAGCGTATATTCCGGAATGATGGAGAGCCGCTCGCCGGTGGTTTTGTTCTTGCTTTGCAGCATATAGGTGAAGTTATTGCTCCAGGCCACCGTTTCAGAAACCGGCACGTTCAGCGTACCCTCCAGCCCTTCAACCACCGCTTTCGGCACATTTTCCCACTGGTAGATATCGGTTTTGGTCGCACCCGCCGCCGTTTGCGCCATCGGAGAGTAACCCGCCTCAATCTTATTGCGGTAATCGTTACGGAACCAGGTCACACCGGCCAGCCAGTCATCATGTTTGAACTCAAGACCGATCTCTTTATTGATACTGGTCTCCGCTTTCAGGTCGTCGTTACCCATCATGTAACAACCCACGCCGTTACCGCTGGCGTAACACCCCTGGCCTTTACTGTAGAGAATGTAGTTCGGGTTGGTCTGGTAGAGGCTCGGCACTTTATAGGCGCGACCAATGCCCATCTTCAGCGTGAAATCATCGCCTAAACCCTGCGAAAGGTTCAGCGACGGGCTCCAGTTATCGCCGACAATGGTGTGGTGATCGAAACGCAGCGCCGGGGTCAGCATGGTGCTGTCGGTTAGCTCCATATTATCTTCGGCAAAAATGGAGTAGATATCAGCGCTTGAGTAGGGGCTACGGTTGGTGCCGTTCAGACCGCTAATTGGCCCGCCCTGGAAAGCCTGAGTGTTGGATCCCAGATCTTTCATCCGCTGCTGGTTCCACTCGGTGCCCAGCGTCAGCGTCTGGTTAACCAGCAGATCCAGCGGCAGGTTAACCTCGTTGTGCAGCATCACATCGGAGAGATCGATATCGGTGAATTTATTGCTATTGAACAGCCCCTCCGTTCCCCCGGCCAACCCTTCGCCGAGGCGCGAGTTGCGCGTGTGCTCATACTGGATCCAGTTGCTGGTGGTGATGCCGTTATCCCAGCCGCCGTTCCAGGTGACGGAGTAATTCTGACGATAGAGACGGTTGGTCTCTTTGCCGTAATTCTCGCGCACGTAGTTATTGCTCCGGCTGTCGTTGTTGGTGTTTTGTGTATCGCCCGCATAGAGGTTGCCCTGGCGGCTGTAGCCTGCCTGGAACTCCAGCGACTGCATTGGCGCGAAATCCCAGCGCACCACGCCGTTAATATCTTTATTGATCGCGCCTTCACGCCCGGCGGCGAGGGTATCTGCGTAAATCCCGGTGCGTTCAGACTGGTGATCACGGTTGATATCCCAGGCATCGGCCTGGGTTTTTGCCAGGTTACCATAGAGACGGAAACTGACATCATCGCCCAGCGGGCCGCTAAGGCTAAAGTCGGTGCGTTTGGTGGCGCCTTCCGCTTTATGCTCCGGCGCGTTGAAATAGGCGTTCCATGAACCATGCCATTCGTCGGCGCTATCTTTTTTGGTGATGATATTCACCACGCCGCCCGCCGCACCGTTACCGTAGCGCACGGCGGCCGGGCCGCGGATCACTTCGATGCGCTCAATCATCTCTGCCGGCACCCAACTGGTGTCGCCGCGGCTGTCGCGCTCGCCGCGCCAGCCTAAGCGCACCGAGTTACGGCTGGTGACTGGTTTGCCATCAACCAGAATCAAGGTGTTTTCCGGGCCCATACCGCGAATATCGATCTGACGGTTGTTACCGCGCTGGCCGCTGGTGGCGTTGCCGGTTAAGTTCACGCCTGGCATCTTACGGATAATTTCCGACACATCGCGGGCGGGCGGGTTCTTACGGATCTCATCTGCGGTAATGGTCGACACGCCGGGCGCCTGAAGATTCTGCTGTGCCGCCGTCACGACGATGGTGTCTGCGCCGCTGGCGTCGCCAGTTTTCTCCTCCGCCGCCATCACGGGCAGTGCCGCGCCGTAGATCCCGAGGTTGACCAGTAAGGTCAGGGATTTCATCTTTTTATTCATTATGTTACCTGCGTTCCTTTGCCGTATCCCCGTAACTCTCCATTCCCAGGGGAGAGGAGACGGCAGTGATGAAGCCCGCGCGCGGCGATCCTCTCAATCCTGAGAAAAAAGGCCTGCGGCTGGCAGAGTTAGGTGAAAGACGCGCTTCCCACAGCGCGCCAATACGCTATTGCAAATAAGAATAGTTATCAATAATATTATCTATAAATTTTGAGCGACAAAGATAAGTCCGCAGCGATTTGGGGTTAAACCGTGACGTCAACGACGGGAAGCGATGCCTGGTGGGCGTCAAAACAGGGGCCGGAGTGGGTGAAAACCGCCGACGGGCGCTATGAAGTGACCTTCTGGTGGCGCGATCCGGCGGGGTCAGAGCAGGCTTCGCGCCTGCGCCGGGTCTGGATCTACATCACTGGCGTGACCGATCACCATCAACAGGCGCAGCCGCAATCGCTGGCACGCATCGCCGGAAGCGATGTCTGGTGCTGGAAAACCACTCTGGAAGCGGGCTGGCGCGGCAGCTACTGCCTGATCCCGTCTGAACAGGATAACGATTTCGCTGATACCGTATTTGCCAGCGTGCCGCCGGATCGCGCGGCGCTGCGTGAAGGGTGGCGCAAACTGCTGCCACGCGCCATTGCCGACCCGCTCAATGCGCAGAGCTGGCGCGGCGGGCGCGGCCATCCGGTTTCGGCGCTGGAGATGCCCGACGCCCCGCTCCAGCCCGGCTGGCAGGCAACCGATACCTCTTTTATCCCTCCTAAGTTACTGCACTGGCAGAGTCCGCGGCTGCAAAACCGCCGCCGCGTTTGGGTCTATGCCACCGGCGAGGCGCAGGGGGCTGAACGCCCGTTGGCGATCCTGCTCGACGGCCAGTTCTGGGCCGAGAGCATGCCAGTGTGGCCTGCGCTGGCCGCGCTGACTCACGCCCGCCAGTTGCCGCCCGCGGTCTATGTGCTGATTGACACCATCGATAACACTCATCGTAGCCGCGAGCTGCCCTGTAATCCTGACTTCTGGCTGGCGGTGCAGGAGGAGCTACTGCCGCTGGTGCGGGAGATTGCGCCCTTCAGCGATCGCGCCGATCGCACGGTGGTGGCGGGGCAGAGCTTCGGCGGGCTTTCGGCGCTCTATGCCGCGCTGCACTGGCCGGCGCGCTTTGGCTGCGTGCTGAGCCAGTCCGGCTCTTACTGGTGGCCCCATCGCGGCGGCGAGGGTGAGGGGCTGCTTATCCAACAACTCAAACAGGGTGAAATAGGCCCGCAGGGGCTGCGCATTGTGCTGGAAGCCGGGGTGCGCGAGCCGCTGATTTTTCGCACCAACCAGACCCTTTTTTCCCTCTTACAAGGCATACAGCAGCCGGTTTTCTGGCGTCAGGTTGACGGCGGACATGATGCGCTTTGCTGGCGCGGCGGGCTGACGGCGGGGTTAATCACCCTCTGGCAGCCGCGGTAACGCCAGGGCGCTTTTCCACGACAGGAGTTTGCTATGGAGTTCACCAACCCCTTCGATCATCCGCAAGGGCGGTTTTATATTCTGCAAAACAGCGCGCAGCAGTGCAGTTTGTGGCCCGCGCAGTGCGCGCTGCCCGCAGGCTGGCACATCCTCTGCGAGCCGCAATCGCAGTCAGCCTGTACCGACTGGCTTGCCGCACACTGGCAGAGCTTAACCCCGGCGCACTATGCGCACCCCCACGCGCAATAAGGAGCGGAAGATGAGCAAACGTTTACCGCTGATCGCTGCCCAGCCGGGGATCTGGATGGCAGAAAAACTCTCCTCGCTGCCCAACGCCTGGAGCGTGGCGCACTATGTTGAGCTGGAGGGAGATATTGACGCCGCACAGCTTAGCGAGGCGATTGTCACCGGCCTGATGCAGGCTGACACGCTACGCATGCGTTTCACCGAAGATAACGGCGAAGTGTGGCAGTGGGTCGATGAGACGCTGACCTTTGCCGCGCCCGCGATTACCGATCTGCGCCAGCAGGACGATGCACACAGCGCCGCGCTGGCGCTAATGCAGGCCGATCTGGCGCAAAACCTGCGCGTGGAGAGTGGCGAACCGCTGGTGCACCACCAGCTGATGCGCGTTGGTGAGCGGCGCTGGTACTGGTATCAGCGTTATCACCATTTGCTGGTCGATGGCTTCAGTTTCCCTGCCATTACCCGCCAGATTGCCGCCATTTATACGGCGTGGCGTCGTGGCGAACCCACTCCCGCCTCACCCTTTACCCCTTTTGCTGAGGTCGTGGAAGAGTATCAACGCTATCAGGGCAGCGATGCCTTTACGCGCGACGCCGCTTTCTGGGCAGAGCAGCGGCGCGCGCTTCCGCCGCCGGTGTCCCTCTCCAGCGAGCCGCTGTCAGGGCGTGCGGCAACCACCGATATTCTGCGCCTCAATGTCGCCATGGAGAGCGACGCTTTTCGCTGCCTGAGCCAGGCGATGGCAAACACGCCCCCCGCCGATCTGGCGCTGGCGTTAGTGACGCTCTGGCTGGGTCGGCTCTGTGGACGCACCGATTACGCCGCCGGGTTTATCTTTATGCGCCGCATGGGATCGGCAGCGCTCACCGCAACCGGCCCGGTGCTCAATGTTTTGCCGCTGGGCGTGCATCTGGATGGCACGCAAACCCTGCCGGAGCTGGCAAGTGCGCTCGCCCGGACGCTGAAATCGATGCGCCGCCATCAGCGTTATGACGCAGAGCAGATCGTGCGCGACGCCGGGCGTGCAGCGGGAAGTGATCCGCTGTTCGGCCCGGTGCTGAACGTCAAACTGTTTGATTACCAGCTCAGGCTCGACGGCATTCAGGGCATTACCCACACCTTGGCCACCGGGCCGGTGAACGATCTGGAGATCGCACTCTTTCCGGATGAGGCGGGCGGGCTGTCGCTGGAGGTGCTGGCGAACCGCAGCCGCTACGACGAAGCGACGCTCAACACTCACATTGCGCGCCTTGCGCAGCTGTTGCAGCAGTTTGCCGACAACCCGGCGCTGCGCTGTGGCGATGCGGAGCTGTTAACCACAAAAGAGGGGCAACAACTCACGCAGATCAATGCCACCGCCGTGTCGCTACCCATGACAACCCTGAGCGAGCTGGTGGCACAGCAGGCAGCGAAAACGCCCGATGCCCAGGCGTTATCCGATGCCTGCTGGCGCTTCAGCTACCGGGAGATGCGCGAGCAGGTCGTCGCGCTGGCAAACCGGCTACGGGCGCTGGGCGTGCAGCCTGGCGACAGTGTGGCGGTTGCGCTGCCGCGCTCGGTTTTCCTCACGCTCGCGCTGCATGGCATTGTTGAAGCGGGTGCCGCCTGGCTGCCGCTCGATACCGGCTACCCCGACGATCGCCTGCGCATGATGCTGGAGGATGCCCGCCCACGGCTGTTGATCACAACAGACGATCAGCATGCGCGCTTCGCCGATATTCCGGGGCTGGCGCACTTCTGCTATGACGCGCCGCTGGAGTGCGACGGTGCTGAGCCGCTTAATCTGGCCCGCCCGGAGCAGACGGCCTATATCATCTTTACGTCCGGCTCCACCGGGCGGCCAAAAGGGGTGATGGTCGGTCATACCGCCATCGTCAACCGCCTGCTGTGGATGCAGGCGGCCTATCCGCTTAGCGCTGACGATGTGGTGGCGCAAAAAACGCCGTGCAGTTTTGACGTCTCTGTTTGGGAATTCTGGTGGCCCTTTATCGCCGGGGCCAGCCTGGTAATGGCTGAACCAGAGGCGCACCGCGATCCGCAGGCACTCCAGGCTTTCTTTGCTGAAGCGGGAGTAACGACGACCCACTTTGTACCGTCGATGCTGGCGGCCTTTGTTGCCTCGCTGACGCCGGAGAGCGCGCAGCAGAGCTGCCGCACGCTGAAGCAGGTCTTCTGTAGCGGCGAAGCGCTGCCCGCCGACCTCTGCCGCGAGTGGGAAGCCTTAACCGGCGTGGCGCTGCATAACCTCTATGGCCCGACGGAGGCGGCGGTGGATGTCAGCTTCTATCCGGCGTATGGCGAGACGCTGGCGCAGGTGCATGGCAACAGTGTGCCGATTGGTTACCCGGTGTGGAACACGGGGCTGCGCATTCTGGATGCGATGATGCGCCCGGTGCCGTTCGGCGTGGCGGGCGATCTCTATCTCACCGGCATTCAGCTGGCGCAGGGCTATCTCGGCCGCCCGGATCTGACCGCCAGCCGCTTTATTGCTGACCCCTTTGCGCCGGGCGAGCGCATGTATCGCACCGGCGATGTCGCCCGCTGGCTGGAAAATGGCGCGGTGGAGTACCTGGGGCGCAGCGACGATCAGCTGAAAATTCGCGGTCAGCGCATTGAGCTGGGCGAGATTGACCGGGCAATGCTGGCGTTGCCGGATATTGCTCAGGCGGTGGCCCATGCCTGCGTCTTTAATCAGGCGGCGGCGAGCGGGGGGGATGATCGTCAGCTGGTTGGCTACCTCGTCTCCGCCTCCGGTCAGCCGCTGGATACGGCTGCACTGCTGGAGCAGCTGCGCGCGCAGCTACCGGCGCACATGGTGCCGGTGCTGTTAATGCAGGTGAGCACGCTGCCGCTCAGTGCGAACGGTAAACTCGACCGCAAAGCGCTGCCGCTCCCCGCGTTGCAGGCAGAGCAGGGCGGTCGCCCGCTCAATGCCGGGATGGAAGCGCAGGTGGCGCAGGCTTTTGCCGCACTGCTGGGCTGCGAAGTGAATGATGCGCAGGCGGATTTCTTTGCCCTTGGCGGCCACTCCCTGTTAGCGATGCGGCTTGCCGCGCAGTTGAGCCGCGAGTTTGACCGCCAGGTGACGCCGGGGCAGATTATGGTCGCGCCGACGGTAGAGAAGCTGGCGGCGCTGCTGGATCAGCCGCTCTCAAATGAGCAGGCCGGGCGGCTCGGGCTGGAAGCGGTGCTGCCGCTGCGCGAAAGCGCGGGGCCGACGCTCTTCTGCTTCCACCCAGCTTCCGGTTTTGCCTGGCAGTTCAGCGTGCTGGCACGCTATCTTGCGCCGCGCTGGTCGATTACCGGCATTCAGTCTCCGCGCCCGGATGGACCGTTACAACAAGCGACAACGCTGGATGAGGCCTGTGAACACCAGTTAGCAACGCTGCTGGCACAGCAGCCGCATGGGCCTTATTACCTGTTCGGTTACTCCCTTGGCGGAACGCTGGCGCACGGCATTGCGGCGCGGCTGCGCCAGCGCGGCGAAGGGGTGGCTTTCCTCGGGCTGCTCGATACCTGGCCGCCGGAGACGCAAAACTGGGCAGAGAAAGAGGCGAATGGTCTCGATCCTGCGGTGCTGGCGGAGATTGAGCGTGAGCGACAGGCCTTTCTTGCTGCGCAGCAGGGGCAGGCCTCCAGCGAGCTCTTCTCGCAGATCGAGGGGAATTACGCTGATGCGGTGCGCTTGCTGACTACTGCGCGCAGCGTGCCGTTTGATGGTAAAGCCACGCTGTTTGTCGCCGAGCGCACCCTGGCGCCGGGCACCGACCCGCAACGCGCCTGGGCACCCTGGGTGCGCGAGCTGGCGGTGTATCGGCAGGATTGCGCCCATGTCGATATCATCTCGCCGCAGGCGTTCGAACAGATAGGGCCAGTGTTGAGTGCGCTGTTAGAGAGGTAAAAACGTTGTAGGCCGGATAAGCGTTTACGCGCCATCCGGCATATTCTGCGGCACCGATTGCCGGATGGCGGCTACGCCTTATCCGGCCTACCAAAACGCGCCGACAGCGACACCGGTGTAGCTTTTATCTGCGGTTTCACAGCGAGGGGTTGTGTCCCCGCTGAAATCGGCGAACCGAAGCGTGAATGACAAGGTCTGGACGCCATGGATGGCGGACAGAGGCGAACCGAGACAGGGACTCGTTCCAGTATGGAACGAGTAAGTCGAGTCGAGCCGGCCGCAGTCAGGCACGCGGGAGGTGAGTGCAGTGCGCAGCACCGATTTCCTCGCGGGGCCGCGGGGATTGATAAGGGGAGCGCGGCCGCTTCCCTTATCCCGTTCACCGCATGAAAGATTAATGAAACTCCCCAGCGCCTGGTGAACGGAATCATTCCACTAATACCACATGAAAACCCCATTGCCGGATGGCGCGTACCGCTTATCCGGCCTACGCCGTTTCAGCGGGCTCTGTTTTTGTAGGCCTGATAAGGCGAAGCCGCCATCAGGCAATATTTCAGCGACCAAACACGCGTTTATAACCCGCTGCGCCCCAGCGGCACCACCAGGGGGGTATGCGCCACCGGATCGTCAATGATCATGCAGCGCAGCCCATACACCTCCTCGATCAACCCGGCGGTGACAATCTCTTTCGGCGCGCCCTGCGCCACAATCTTCCCGTCGCGCAGCGCAATCAAATGGGTGGCGTAACGGCAGGCCTGATTCAGATCATGCAGCACCGCCGCCAGCGTATACCCCTGCTCGCGGTTCAGCTCGCTGAGCAGCTCCAGCAGATCGATCTGATAGCTGATATCAAGCCAGGTGGTCGGCTCATCAAGCAGCATAATCGCCGTCTCCTGCGCCAGCACCATAGCGATCCACGCTCGCTGGCGCTGCCCGCCGGAGAGCGTATCAACACTCTGCTGCGCCAGGCTCTCCACGCCCGTGGCTTTCATCGCCCGCTTCACCGCTTCGTCATCCTCTTTACGCCAGCGGGTAAAGAGCGGCTGATGCGGGTAACGCCCGCGCGCCACCAGCTCCTGCACCGTAATGTCACCCGGCGTGGTGGCGTTTTGTGCCAGCAGCCCAATGCGTCGTGCCACCTCTTTGCTGGCAAAACGCTGGATCTGCTCACCATCCAGGTAGACATGCCCCTCGCTCGGCGTCATCAGGCGGCTGAGGGTGCGTAAAAGGGTCGACTTGCCGCAGCCATTCGGGCCAATGATGGCAGTGAAATGGCCATCCGGAATGGCGACGCTCAGCTGCTCGGCAACCACTTTTTTGCCGTAGCCCAGGGTTAACGTTTCGCCGCGCAGACGGGGAGATAAGGCGCTCATTTCTTGCGGGACTCCTGAATTAACAAGGCGATAAGGTAGATACCGCCGAGGCTGACGGTGACCACGCCAACCGGTAGCTGATAAGGCGTAAAGCCGCGCTGGGCAATCATATCTGCCAGCAGCAGCAATAGCGCGCCGCAGAGCGCCGACTGGGTTAACCCCCAGCGCGCTGTACCGCTCAGGCGGCGGGCAATATGCGGAGCCACCAGTGCGATAAAGGAGATGGGACCGGCAAGCGCCGTGGCGGCTGCGGTAAGCGCCACCGCCACCAGCATCAGCAGCAGACGCGAGCGCTCAACGTTGACGCCCAGCGCGCAGGCGCTATCGTCGCCCATCTCCAGCAGTCGCATGCGCCGTGCCAGCAGGGCGGCGAAAAAAAACATCACCAGCATAATTGGCACCGACGGCAGCGTTTTTGCCCACGTCAGGCCATTGAGCGATCCGGCGTTCCACAGCCCGGCGGAGAGCGCCGTTTCAAGCGACGCTTTCAGCAGCAGCCAGGTGTTGAAGGCCACCAGCATCGCGCGTACGCCAATCCCAACAATAATCAGGCGAAAGGTTTCAATCCCGTTGCGCCAGGCGAGCAGCCACACCACCAGCGATGTAAGAATGCCGCCCGCCATCGCTGCCAGCGCGATCGCCGTCAGATGCTGACCAAACAGCACCATCGCCACCAGCACGCCGCTCCACGCCCCGGTGTTAAACCCCATCACATCCGGGCTGCCGAGCGGGTTACGCATCAGGGACTGGAAAATCGCGCCGCTGACGCCGAGTGCCGCGCCAACCACCAGCGCCATTAACACTCGCGGCAAGCGCCACTCCATCACCACCAGCTGCATCGCGCGCGGCGCAGCACCGCTTAGCGCGTCCAACACCTGCGAGAAGGTGAGCATCACCGTGCCGCTACGCAACCCCCAGGCTGCGAGCAGCAGGGCGGTGATAACCATCAGCAGGCAGCTGGCCACTAAACGGCGGGAGGGAGCGATCATAAGCCGCCTCCGCGCACACGGCGCACCAGCAGGATCAGCATCGGCGCGCCGATAAAGGCGCTCACTACCGAAACGCGCAGCTCACCCGGCACAATTACACGGCCGATGATATCGGCAAACAGCAGCAGAGCAGGGGTGGCAACCAACGTCACCGGGAGCGACCAGCGGTGATCGGCTCCAACCAGCCCGCGCGCAAGGTGGGGCATCATCAGACCGATAAAGGCGATGGGCCCGACGACCGCCGTGGCGCTGCCGCAGAGCACGGTTATCGCCAGCAGGCCCAGCAACTGGGTACGCGCCACTCTGCTGCCGAGCGCCGTCGCCGTATCGCTGCCGAGGCTCAAGCTGTTAAGCGCGCGGCTCAACATCAAGGCGACGCCCGCCGCCAGCAGCACCGGGATCAGCACCACGCGCAGGGTTGCCAGCGTGCGAATATCAAGGGAGCCGGCCTGCCAGAAACGCAGTTGGTCGTAAACATCAGCATTGAGCAGTGAAATGCCGCTGGAGAGACCGTCGAGCACGGCGGTGAGCGCCACGCCCGCCAGCGTTAAGCGCACCGGGCTAAGCTGGCCGCCGCCCTGGCTGCCGGTAAACGCCACCAGCAGCGAGGCGGCGAAAGCGCCGCAAAAGGCGAACAGCAGCTGCTCCGTGGGCGTGGTTGCACCCAGCAGCGCGGCGCCGAGCACAATGGCGAAACTGGCACCTGCGTTAACGCCTAACAGACCCGGGTCGGCCAGCGGGTTGCGCGTCAGGGTTTGCATCAGGGCACCGGCAAGGCCGAGCGCGCCGCCGGCGAGTAAGCCTGCCAGCGTGCGTGGCAGGCGCGCATCGCGAATAATGGTGCAATCTGCGCTGTGACAAGCGCCAAAGAGGGCGTCGGTGATGACCGCGGCAGGCATCGGTTTTGCGCCAATAAACAGGCTCAGTGCCGCAGCAAATATAAGCAGTATCAATAGCCCGACGAGAACCAATACGCGCGCCGGAGAAGCGGAAAACGACATAAAAATCCCAATTTTGATAATGATAGTAATTATCGTTATCGATCCTGTTTTGTTATGTTACCATGCGCAGCCTGAGATTGGACACAGAAAGTATGGAATACAAGGTCTTGTAATGAAGCAACACTCCTGGCTGCTGAATCTCAGCCTGCTGCGGACACATCCGGCTTATCGCGCCGTTTTCCTTGCGCGTTTTATCTCCATCTTATCACTGGGCTTGCTGGGCGTGGCTGTGCCGGTGCAGATCCAGGCGATGACCCACTCCAGCTGGCAGGTCGGGCTTGCCGTAACGCTGACCGGCGGCGCAATGTTTGTCGGCCTGATGCTCGGCGGCGTGCTGGCGGATCGCTTTGAACGTAAAAAGCTGATTCTGCTGGCGCGTTCCACCTGCGGTATCGGCTTTATTGGCCTCTTTCTCAATGCTCTGTTACCCGCGCCGTTGCTGTCGGCGATCTATCTGCTTGGCGTATGGGATGGCTTTTTCGGCGCGCTCGGCGTAACGGCGCTGCTGGCGGCAACGCCTGCGCTGGTCGGGCGGGAAAATCTGATGCAGGCGGGGGCGATCACCATGCTCACCGTGCGCGTCGGCTCGGTGATCTCGCCGATGGTCGGCGGCCTGCTGCTGGCCTCCGGCGGCGTGGCGTGGAACTACGGCCTGGCGGCGGCGGGCACCTTTATCACCCTGTTGCCGCTGCTGACGCTGCCCGCGCTCCCGCCGCCGCCGCAACCGCGTGAACACCCGCTTAAATCCCTTACCACGGCGCTGCACTTTCTGCTGCGTAACCCTTTAATTGGCGGCATTGCGCTGCTCGGCGGTCTGCTGACGATGGCCAGCGCCGTGCGTGTGCTCTACCCGGCGCTGGCGATGAGCTGGCAGATGTCGGCGGCAGAGATTGGCGTGCTGTACGCCGCACTGCCGCTCGGGGCGGCCATCGGCGCATTGACCAGCGGCAGGCTGGCGCACAGCGAACGGCCCGGCATCATCATGTTGCTGACCAGCGTCGGCGCGTTTATCGCCATTGCGCTTTTTAGCCTGATGCCCGTCTGGCCGCTCGGCGTGCTCTTTCTCGCGCTCTGCGGCTGGCTGACGGCGGTGAGTTCGCTACTGCAATACACCCTGCTGCAAACCCAGACCCCGGAAGCGATGCTCGGGCGCATTAACGGCTTATGGACGGCACAAAACGTCACAGGCGACGCCATCGGCGCGGCGCTGCTGGGTGCGATGGGATCGATGCTGACGCCCGCCGCCTCGGCGAGCTTGAGCGGGCTGGCATTAGCGATAGTGGGATTAGTGCTGGTTCTCATACTCGGCGAGCTGCGCCGTTTCCGACAGGTTCAGCCCGGCGCATAAAATGCTGCGGTGGTGATAACGTCACCGCAGCTCCAGCGTTACGGCGATCTGATCACCCTTTGATTCAACGGGCTGCCTTCACAGGCCGGATAAGTCACGCACGTAATCCGGCAAAGTGGGCGGGCGTCGGCCGGATAAGCGCAGCGCCACCCGGCAATGCTGAAGACTTTGTAGGCCGGATAAGCGCAGCGCCATCCGGCAATGCTGAGGATTTTGTAGGCCGGATAAGCGCCAGCGCCATCCGGCAAGGGTGAGGATTTTGTAGGCCGGATAAGCGTCAGCGCCATCCGGCAAAGGGTGAGGATTTCGTAGGCCGGATAAGCGTCAGCGCCACCCGGCAAAGGGTGAGGATTTCGTAGGCCGGATAAGCGCCAGCGCCATCCGGCAATAAAGGCTGCGCCAACAACCCTCAGCCAAACAGCGCAGACAAGCGCTGCAACACGCGGGTTGCGCTGTAGTAATCGAGCCGGAAGGTCTCTGCACCCAGCGCATAAACCTGCTTATTGCGTACTGCGGGAAGATGCGCCAGCAGCGGGTTAGCGCTCAGGGCGTCGGCCTCTTTTTGGTCGCCTGCAAAGAGGAACAGTGCTTCGCCATTCAGCCCGGCGGCCAGGTTTTCGCCGCCGAGCTGCACGATATCATGGCGCTTACCCTGGCTCTGGCTTGCCTGCAGGCCCGCCGGCAGCGGCGCGAGGGCAAAACCGAGCTGCTGCATTAACTGGCCCTGCGCGGAGTCGCGGGTCCAGAGGTTCGCGCTGTGCGCGGCGGGTGTGTAAACCAGCGCGCTGACCGGCTGCGGCGGCAGTTTCATGCGTGCTTTTGCCGCCGCCAGCTGCTGGCTGAACTCAGTGATGCGCGCGGCGGCCTGCTTCTCGTGGCCGGTGATCTCGCCAAGCTGGGTAAGCAGCGCCTGCCAGCTCTTATCGTCGTAATTGATAATAAGCGTCGGCGCGATAGTCGAGAGTTGATCGTAGAGCGCCAGCGCGGAGTCGCCGCCGGTGGCGCTGATCAAAATCAGATCCGGCATCTGCGCGGCAACGGCTTCGGCATTCGCTTCGCCGATGTAAAGACGCGCGACGTTGCGCTGTTTAGCAATGTCGCCCCACTGGCGCAGAAAGCCTTGATCGTCGGCGAAACGGTTATTTGGCGTGGTGGCGCCGCTGGCGACCACGGGGGCATCAATCGCCAGCAGCGAGCCGGTGAGGGTAACGCTTGTGGAAACAATGCGCTGCGGCGCGCTGGCAAGTTGATGCACGCCGCGACTGTCGGTTATCTGGCGCGGCCAGTCGGCGGCGCAGGCTGAGTTAAGTCCTAAAACGAAAACGCCCACTAACAGAGCGTGTTTACGACACCAGCTAAGAAAATTCACAACGTGAGTCCTGTTTCTGTTGAAGTTAATGCTTCTCATTTTCATCGTTGAGCGTCACGGATGCAAGTTGTGGCAGTGCGAGAGGAGATTCTGCTGTTGACATCACCGGCAATAACTTTTTATCTTACTGCACCAAACAAAAATGATAATCATTCTTAATACATTTATCATTGCCGGAGGATGATATGGATACGTCATTGGCTGAAGAGATCCAGCTGTCTGCAACGACACTGGCCGCCGATCAATTTTTCTTTATGTCGCCGTACCGCAGTTTCACCACGTTGGGGTGTGTTGCGCGTTTCTCAGAGCCAGCAGCGGGGGGCGATGCGCCAGAGAGCGCCTTCCAGCAAAAAATGGCGCAGGCCTTTGCCGATGCCAAAGCGCAGGGCATCGCGCGGCCAATCATGGTAGGCGCTATCCCGTTTGATACCACGCTGCCTTCGGCGCTCTTTATCCCTCAACGCTGGCAGAGCTTCTCCCGCCCGGAAAAACAGCGCGCTGCGCGCTACTTCAACAGTGGCGCGATGCCGAATGTGAAGGCGCAAAAAGCGGTGCCGGAGCAGGATCTGTTTATGGAGATGGTGGCGAACGCATCTGCACGCACCGCGACGCCAGAAGTGGAAAAAGTGGTGCTCTCGCGCCTGATTGAGATCGCAACAGACCGCCCGGTCGATAGCGGCGTGCTGCTCGAGCGCTTAATTGCGCAGAACCCCGCCAGCTTCAACTTCCACGTTCCGCTGCCGGATGGCGGCGCGCTGCTTGGCGCAAGCCCGGAGCTGCTGCTGCGTAAAGAGGGCGATCGTTTTAGCTCTCTGCCGCTGGCCGGTTCGGCCCGCCGTCAGCCCGATGACATGCTCGATCGCGAAGCAGGCAATAAACTGCTGGCCTCCGAAAAAGATCGCCATGAGCACGAACTGGTGACGCAGGCGATGAAAAAAGTGCTGCAGCCGCGCAGCCGTATGTTGACGCTGCCATCGTCGCCGCAGCTGGTGAATACACCGACGTTGTGGCACCTGGCAACGCCGATTGAGGGTACGGCAAAAGAGGGCGAAAACGCCCTGACGCTCGCCTGCCTGCTCCATCCGACACCCGCGCTGAGCGGCTTCCCGCACCAGATTGCGAAGAAAATCATCGCCGAGCTTGAGCCGTTTAATCGCGAACTTTTTGGCGGCATTGTCGGCTGGTGCGATGCGGAAGGAAACGGCGAGTGGGTGGTTACCATCCGCTGCGCGCGTATCCGCGACAACAACGTTCGCCTGTTTGCCGGAGCCGGGATTGTCCCTGCCTCATCGCCACTCGCAGAGTGGCGTGAAACCGGCGTCAAACTGACCACCATGTTAAACGCCTTCGGTCTGCATTAAGGAGCCACAGTGACCATTCCTTTTAGCCGCTGGCCAGAAGAGTTCGCCCGTCGTTACCGTGAAAAGGGCTACTGGCAGGATCTGCCGCTGAGCGACATTCTGGCTCGCCATTCTGCCAGCGAAGCGATTGCGGTAATCGACGGCGATCGCCAGTTGAGCTACCGCCAACTGCATGCTGCGTCGGACAATCTCGCCTGCGCATTACAGTCGATGGGCATTGCGCGCGGCGACACCGCGCTGGTGCAACTGGGCAATGTCGCCGAGTTTTACATCACCTTTTTCGCCCTGTTGAAAATCGGCGTCGCGCCGGTGAATGCGCTCTTCAGCCATCAGCGCAGCGAACTCAACGCCTACGCGGCGCAAATCAAACCCGCGCTGCTGATTGCCGATCGCGCCCACGGGCTGTTTGCCGATGACGCTTTCCTCCGCGCGCTGGAAAACGAACATTCCTCGCTGCGCGCTATTTTGCTACGTAGCGAGTCGCTGGAGCAGGCGATTGCCCGCCCGGCAGATAACTTTACCGCTACGCCAACCCCGGCGGATGAAGTGGCTTTCTTCCAGCTCTCTGGCGGTAGCACCGGCACGCCGAAGCTGATCCCGCGCACGCACAATGACTATCTCTACAGCATTGTGCGCAGTAATGAGATTTGCCACTTCACGGCGCAAACCCGTTACCTCTGCGCCTTACCGGCGGCGCACAACTACCCGTTAAGTTCGCCCGGCGCGCTCGGCGTCTTCCTCGCCGGTGGTTGTGTGGTGCTGGCGAGCGACCCGAGCGCTACGCTCTGTTTCCCACTGATTGAAAAACATCAGGTTAACGTCACCGCGCTGGTGCCCCCGGCGGTCAGCCTCTGGTTGCAGGCGATTGCCGAGTGGGGCAGCAATGCCCAGTTGGCGTCGCTGCAACTGCTGCAAGTAGGTGGCGCGCGGCTCTCAGCGACGCTGGCGGCGCGCATACCGGCGGAGATCGGCTGCCAGCTTCAGCAGGTGTTCGGCATGGCCGAAGGGCTGGTGAACTACACCCGCCTCGACGATCCGCTGGAGCGCATCATCAACACCCAGGGGCGGCCGATGTCGCCGGATGATGAAGTGTGGGTTGCGGATGAGAACGGCAACCCGCTGCCCGCAGGCCAGACCGGACGCCTGATGACGCGTGGCCCCTATACGTTCCGCGGCTACTTCAACAGCCCGCAGCACAACGCCAGCGCTTTTGATGCTGAGGGCTTCTACTGCTCGGGCGATCTCATCGCCATTGATGAGCAGGGCTACATCACCGTGCAGGGGCGGGAAAAAGATCAGATCAACCGCGGCGGCGAGAAGATTGCCGCCGAGGAGATCGAAAATCTGCTGCTGCGCCATGACGCGGTGATCCACGCTGCCCTCGTCAGCATGGAGGACAGCCTGCTCGGCGAGAAGAGCTGCGCCTATCTGGTGGTGAAAACTCCGCTGCGCGCGGTGGCGATCCGCCGCTTTTTGCGCGAGCAGGGCGTGGCGGAATTTAAGCTGCCGGATCGCGTTGAGTGCCTTGAAGCGCTGCCGCTGACGCCGGTAGGAAAAGTTGACAAGAAACAGTTACGCCAGTGGTTAGCACAACGCATCCCGGCGTAAAGGAGAGAAGATGGCAATCCCAAAACTACAGGGCTACGCGCTGCCCGCAGCGGCTGATATCCCGGACAATAAAGTGAACTGGTCGTTTGAGCCCGCCCGTGCGGCGCTGTTGATCCATGATATGCAGGACTATTTTGTTAATTTCTGGGGCGATAACTGTCCGATGATGCAGCAAGTGGTGGCGAACATCGCCGCACTGCGTCACTTCTGCAAGCAGCACAATATTCCGGTCTACTACACCGCGCAGCCGAAAGAGCAGAGCGATGAAGACCGTGCGCTGCTGAACGACATGTGGGGGCCGGGCCTGACCCGCTCGCCGGAGCAGCAGCAGATCGTCAGCGAACTGGCACCGGACGAGGCCGACACCGTGCTGGTGAAGTGGCGCTACAGCGCGTTTCACCGCTCGCCGCTGGAGCAGATGCTGAAAGAGACTGGCCGCAATCAGTTGCTGATCACCGGCGTCTATTCGCACATTGGCTGTATGACCACCGCCACCGACGCCTTTATGCGCGATATCAAGCCGTTTATGGTGGCCGATGCGCTGGCGGATTTCAGCCGCGAAGAGCACTTAATGTCGCTCAACTATGTCGCCGGGCGTTCCGGTCGCGTGGTGCTGACACAAGAGCTGCTGCCGCTGCCGACAAGCAAAGCGGCGCTGCGTGAACTTATCCTGCCGCTGCTGGATGAGTCCGACGAGCCGCTGGATGACGAAAACCTGATTGATTACGGCCTCGACTCGGTGCGCATGATGGCGCTCGCCGCCCGCTGGCGCAAAGTGCATGGCGATATCGACTTTGTCATGCTGGCGAAAAACCCGACCATTGATGCCTGGTGGGCGCTGCTCGCGCGCGGGGGGCAGTGATGGCGCGCCTCGATTTCAGCGGACGCAGCGTCTGGGTGAGCGGGGCAGGGAAGGGGATCGGCTATGCCACTGCGCTCGCCTTCGTTGAGGCGGGCGCACAGGTGACCGGCTTCGATCTCGCCTTTAACGGCGAGGCTTACCCGTTTGCCTGCGAGACGCTGGATATCGCCGACGCCGCGCAGGTCGCCGCCGTCTGCGAACGGCTGCTTTCGAACAACGCGCCGCTGGATGTGCTGGTCAATGCTGCGGGTGTTTTGCATATGGGCGCAACGGATGCGCTCTCTGACCAGGCGTGGCAGCAGACGTTCACTGTTAACGTCGGCGGTGCCTTTAACCTCTTTCGCCAGACGATGGCGCACTTCCGCCGCCAGCAGCGTGGCGCGATTGTCACCGTCTGCTCTGACGCCGCGCACACGCCACGCATCGGCATGAGCGCCTATGGCGCGTCGAAAGCGGCGCTGAAAAGCCTGGCTTTGACCGTGGGGCTTGAGCTGGCCGCCAGCCATGTGCGCTGCAATATCGTTTCTCCGGGGTCGACCGATACCGATATGCAGCGCACGCTGTGGGTGAGCAACGATGCGGAGCAACAGCGCATTCGCGGCTTTGGCGAGCAGTTTAAGCTCGGTATTCCGCTGGGGAAAATCGCCCGTCCACAGGAAGTGGCGAATACCATTTTGTTCCTCGCTTCCGATCTCGCCAGCCACATCACGCTACAGGATATTGTGGTGGATGGCGGTTCGACGCTGGGGGCGTGATGATCTGGAAACGTCACTTAACGCTGGAGGCGCTGAACGCCACCAGCGATAACACCCTGATTGAACATCTGGCGATTACTTACACCCGCATTGGGGATGATTTTCTCGAAGCGGAGATGCCGGTCGATAGCCGCACGCACCAGCCGTTTGGCCTGCTGCACGGCGGCGCGTCGGCGGCACTGGCGGAAACCCTCGGTTCGATGGCCGGTTTTATGATGACCCGCGACGGGCAGTGCGTGGTTGGCACCGAACTGAACGCCACCCATCACCGCGCGGTGGCGCATGGCAAAGTGCGCGGCGTTTGCCAGCCGCTGCACCTTGGCCGCCAGAATCAGAGTTGGGAGATTGTGGTATTTGATGAGCAGGGGCGGCGCTGCGCAACCTGCCGCCTCAGCACCGCAGTACTTGGCTAACCCTTCGCCCTCCGGCTCAGGAGGGCATTCTTGCGATCCCGTTAACACAATCAGCCAAATGCCGTGCGGCAGGCCCTCTTTCCTGTGTTTCAAAGTTGTTAAGTTCTTTGAGTTGATATAGAAACAAAATGTAACATCCCTCTGTCTCTCAAACGGATAACCGCTATGAACAACCCAGGGAAATACCTTGTTTGGGGCGCGCTCTCGCTTGTTGGCGCGTTTGCCCTCGGCTACATCGCTCTGCATCGCGGCGAACCGATCAACGCACTCTGGATCGTGGTCGCAGCCGTCTGTATTTACCTCATTGCTTACCGTTTTTATGGTCTCTATATCGCCAAAAATGTGCTGCAGGTTGACCCGACGCGCATGACGCCTGCGGTGCGCTACAACGACGGCCTCGACTATGTACCGACTGACAAAAAAGTGCTGTTCGGTCACCATTTTGCAGCGATTGCAGGCGCAGGGCCGCTGGTCGGCCCGGTGCTGGCGGCGCAGATGGGGTATCTGCCCGGCATGATCTGGATCCTCGCAGGCGTAGTGTTAGCCGGTGCGGTGCAGGATTTCATGGTGCTCTTTATCTCCACCCGCCGCGACGGGCGCTCCCTTGGCGAGATGGTGAAGGCAGAGATGGGGCCGACCGTCGGCGTGATCGCGCTGGTAGCGACCTTTATGATCATGGTGATTATCCTTGCGGTGCTGGCGATGATTGTCGTCAAAGCCCTGACCCACAGCCCATGGGGCACCTATACCGTGGCGTTCACCATTCCGCTGGCGGTATTTATGGGCATCTATATTCGCTACCTGCGCCCGGGGCGCATTGGCGAAGTGTCGGTGATTGGCCTGGTGCTGCTGGTGTTTGCCATCATCTCCGGCGGCTGGGTCGCCGAAAGCCCGACCTGGGCACCGTGGTTTGATTTTACCGGCGTGCAGCTCACCTGGATGCTGGTCGGTTACGGTTTTGTCGCCTCGGTGCTGCCGGTGTGGCTGCTGCTGGCCCCGCGCGACTACCTCTCCACCTTTCTGAAAATCGGCACCATTATTGGCCTGGCGATTGGCATTCTGATTATGCGCCCGACGCTGACGATGCCCGCGTTAACCAAATTTGTTGATGGCACCGGCCCGGTGTGGACTGGCAATCTCTTCCCGTTCCTCTTTATCACCATCGCCTGCGGCGCGGTCTCCGGTTTCCACGCGCTCATCTCCTCCGGCACCACGCCGAAGATGCTCGCCAGCGAAGGGCAGGCCTGCTTTATCGGCTACGGCGGCATGTTGATGGAGTCCTTTGTGGCGATCATGGCGCTGGTCTCGGCCTGCATTATCGATCCGGGCGTTTACTTTGCGATGAACAGCCCGATGGCGGTGCTGGCCCCGGCGGGTACTACCGATGTGGTGGCCTCTGCGGCACAGGTGGTGAGCAACTGGGGCTTTACCATTACGCCGGATGCGCTGCGGCAGATTGCTGATGAAGTGGGCGAGCAGTCGATCATCTCGCGGGCGGGCGGGGCACCGACGCTGGCGGTTGGCATGGCCTATATTCTGCACGGCGCGCTCGGCGGTCTGATGGATGTCTCCTTCTGGTATCACTTTGCGATTCTGTTTGAGGCGCTGTTTATTCTGACGGCGGTGGATGCCGGAACCCGCGCGGCGCGATTTATGTTGCAGGATCTGCTGGGGGTCATCTCACCCTCATTGAAACGCACCGAATCGCTGCCCGCCAACCTGCTTGCTACCGCACTCTGCGTGCTGGCGTGGGGCTACTTCCTGCACCAGGGGGTAGTCGATCCGCTGGGCGGAATTAATACGCTGTGGCCGCTGTTTGGTATCGCTAACCAGATGCTGGCAGGTATGGCGCTAATGCTCTGCGCGGTGGTGCTGTTTAAGATGAAGCGCCAGCGCTATGCGTGGGTGGCGTTAGTGCCGACGGCCTGGCTGCTGGTCTGTACGCTGACCGCCGGCTGGCAGAAAACCTTCAGTCCGGACAACAAAGTGAGGTTTCTGGCGATTGCTAACAAGTTCCAGGCGATGATCGACAGCGGCAACATTCCGGCGCAGTATACTCAGTCACAGCTGGCGCAGCTGGTGTTTAACAACCGCCTCGATGCCGGGTTAACGCTCTTCTTTATGGTCGTGGTGGTGGTTCTCGCCTTCTACTCGCTGAGGACCGCGCTGGCGGCGCTGAAAGCGGATCATCCGACGGCGCAAGAGACGCCGTATGAAGCGATGCCGGAGAACGTTGATCAGGTTGTGGCGCGCGCTAAAAACGCGCATTAAGCGAAGGAGCAGATATGTTCGATACGCTCTCAAAAGCGGGCAAATACTTAGGCCAGGCGGCAAAGATGATGATTGGCGTGCCGGATTATGACAACTACGTTGAGCATATGCGCGTCACGCACCCGGATCAGACGCCGATGACCTACGAGGAGTTTTTCCGCGAGCGGCAGGATGCGCGCTACGGTGGCAAAGGCGGCGCTCGCTGCTGTTAACGACAAAAGGCGGCAAAATATGCCGCCTTTTTCTTGCCTGCCGTCAGGCGTTGGTCCCGCCATCCACCACAATATCCGCGCCGGTAATGTGCTTCGCCGCCGGGCTGGCAAGAAACGCTACCGCTTCGGCAATATCCTGCGGCTCGCCGTAATGGCCTAACGCCGTAAAACTATGCTGCTCATCCGCCTGCGCGCCATCCGCCGGGTTCATATCGCTGTCCGTCGAGCCGGGTTTCACCATCTTCACCGTAATACCGCGTGACCCCAGATCCCGCGCCACCGATTGCCGGATGGCGGCTTCGCCTTATCCGGCCTACAAAAACGCAGTTCCAGCGATACCGTCTTTGCTTTTATTTGCGGTCTCTCAGCGGCGGTGTTGACCCCAGCGCCTGGTGAACGGGATCATTCCACCAAAGCCACATGCAAACCCCATTGCCGGATGGCGCGTGCCGCTTATCCGGCCTACGCCGTTTCAGCGGTTTCGTTACCGTAGGCCGGATAAGGCGTAGCCGCCATCCGGCAGTGGTGTGGCGGAGATAATGCCGGATGGTGCGTACCGCTTATCCGGCCTGGGTGATTGCTGCGGTTTGCAATTTACCGCGCAAACGACTCCACCTTCTCAAACGCCGCATAAAGTTTGCCGGCGGTGACAGCCACTGGCAGAGCGTGGATCGACTCCACCGGGCGCAGGGTATGGGCAATAACTTTATCCAGTTCGACGCGGTTATGAATATCCACCTCCAGCTCCGCAAGCGTGGTCGGCAGGTTAAAACGCTGATAGGCAGAAATTAGCTGCGCCAGCACCTCATCCTGGCCGAGCAGGGCACTCTGCACCAGAATGCCGTAGGCCACTTTCGTGCCGTGCAGGAACTTCTCCGTTTGCGGCAGCACCGTCAGCCCGTTATGTACCGCATGCGCCGCCGCCACGCGGGTATAGCGCTCGCCAAGCCCACCGACCATGCCGCCACCGGCGATAATCGCATCCACCACATCGCGAAACGCCTGTGTCACTTCCCCACGCTGCTTATCGGCCAGCGCCGCTTCGCTGCTCTCCAGCAATACATCGCGGATCGCCAGCGCGTTGTTAATGCCAAGGCGTACCGTTAGCGGCAGGTTTTCAGGCTGCGGCGCGAGCACGACCGCTTCATACCACTTCGCCAGCGTATCGCCGATGCCCGCCAGCAGGTACTCCGCCGGGGCATTAAGGATAATCTGCGGCTCGACCAGCACCAGAAAGTTAGCGTCATCAAAGATCTCAAAATGGAGCGCCTGACCGGCATCGTTATACCAGACTGAAAGCGGCGTCCACGCCGCGCAGGTAGCGGCAATGGTCGGGATCGCCACCACCGGCAAGCCGAGACGGCGCGCTACCGCTTTTGCCGTATCCAGCAGTGCGCCGCCGCCAACGCCAATCACCACGCTACGATCCGCGCCCGCCTGCTGAGCCAGCTCCGCCACATCTCGCTCACTACAGTGGCCTTTAAACAGCAGATGCGTGGCACCTGGCGCGTTAAACCCTTGTGGCAGAAACGGTTTTGCGGCGGCAAAGGCGCGCTCGCCGTAGATCCACACCGCGCGGGAAAGCTGCTCAGCGGAGTAAAAATCCTCCAGCCGCGCAAGGCTGTCTGCGTGGGAGTAGTAGTTGGCGGGGCCGGGTACAACGCGGATATCGGTGCTGCTCATATGAGGTGTCCTTAAAAGTGATCGCTAACCCGATGTTATGTCTGGACATCCGGATGGCTAATATTATTTCGCTTTAACTTATGCCTTTTCTGTCGTTGCCAGTCAAGCGAGGCTGTGAAAAATTCGCTAAATCAATCTATTAATCGCAGGTATTCACGCGCTATGGGAAGCAACCTCCTCGAAATGCGTGGCATGCGCCTCGCCTTTGGCGGCTTCAACGCCCTGTCGAATGTCGACTTCACTTTGCGGGGCGGTTCAGTCCATGCCTTAACCGGTGCAAATGGCGCGGGCAAATCGACCCTGATGGCAGTGCTGTGTGGCACTTATGATCATTACGAAGGGGAGATCGCCATTAACCACCAGGTGGTGTCGATCCGCTCCCCGCGCGATGCGAAACAGCTCGGCATTCACCTTGTGCAGCAGGAAGTGGACGTTGCGCTGGTGCCGGGACTGAGCATCGCCGAGAACATCATGCTGGATAAGCTGGCAGAGAGCGGGCACCGCTTTCGCTGGGGCGAGATCCGCCGCCAGGCGCGCGACGCGCTGGCACAGCTCGATGTTGAGTTTAACGTCACCCGCGCTATCGACAGCTGCACGCTGGCGGAAAAACAGCACATCTTGCTGGCGCGGGCGCTCTCCCATCACTGCCGCTTTTTGATCCTCGACGAGCCAACCGCGCCGCTCGATCAGCAGGAGAGCGAGCGCCTGTTCGCAGTGGTAAGACGCCTGCAGCAGCAGGGGATTGGCGTGGTGTTTATCTCTCACCGCATTCATGAGGTGAAAGCGATTTGCGACACCCTGACGGTGCTGCGCGACGGCAGGCTGGTCGAATCCGGGCCGATGACGACGCTCAGCGGCGAAGAGATTGTCGAGAAGATGCTCGGCCATGAGTTGAGCGATATCTACCCGCCGGCGCGCCCGCCGCACAGCGACGAACTGCTGCTCAGTATTGATGGCCTGCACGACGAGGGGCTGCTGAAAGATATCTCGCTGCGGCTGCGTAAAGGCGAAATCCTCGGCATCGCTGGCCTGGCAGGCGCGGGTAAAACCGAGCTGTGCAAAGCCCTGTTTGGCGCGAGCAAAAGTCGTGTTACACGCGGTGAGCTGAACCATCAGCCGTGGCGTCCGCGCGATCCGGCCGATTCGGTGACGCGCGGCATGGCGCTGGTGCCGGAAGAGCGGCGCAAAGAGGGGATCTTTATCGATGAGTCGGTCAGCATGAACCTCGCCGTCAGCGCGGATCGCACCTTTTCGCGCTGGGGGATCTTTGCCCATCACCAGGCGTGGCGCTGGGCGCAAGAGGTGATTGCCCGCGTCGGCGTGCGCGCCAGTGGGCCAGGCCAGACGCTGCGCCGCCTCTCCGGTGGTAATCAGCAGAAGGTAGCGATTGGCAAGTGGCTGCGCGGCCAGGCGAACGTGGTGATTTTTGACGAGCCGACCAAAGGCGTCGATGTGAAGGCGAAAACCGACCTCTTCCAGCTGATCGACGGGCTGGCACGCGAGGGCAAAGGCGTGATTTACGCGTCGGGCGAATTCGCCGAGCTGGTGGGTTTGTGTGACCGGATTTGTGTGCTGTGGGATGGGCGCATTGTGGCAGAAGTGCAGGGCGAGGATGCCCGCGAAGAGACACTCCTTTACTATTCCACCGGAGGAACGGCCCGTGAGTAAGGCCCTTTCAGTCAGTGCGGCGGCATCCCCGCGGCAGCAATTTTTCGATTTCCTTTATAAGTGGGGCATGTTGCTCACCGTGGTGGCGCTGGTGGCTATTTTTGGCATCGCCTCGGACAACTTCCTCGATCCCAATAACATCATCAATATCCTGCGTTCGATCGCCATCGTCACGGTGATTGCCGTTGGTGTGTCGATCTCGCTGACCATCGGCGGGTTTGATCTCTCCGTCGGTTCCACCGCGTCATTGGCCAACGCGCTGGTGATCTCGCTCTTTGTCTGGCACGGCTTCGATACCACCGAAGCGATCCTCGTGACGCTGGCGCTCTGTACGTTGGTCGGCCTGTTTAACGCCTTTCTGATTGTGGTACTGCGCATTCCCGACATGCTGGCGACGCTCGGCAGCCTGTTTGTTATTCAGGGTGTGGCGATGACCTACAGCTACGGCGGGTCGATTACTGAAAACATGGTGCTGCCGAGCGGCGATATGGCGGAAGGGACCATTCCGGCGGCGTTTTCGCTGCTCGGGCAGGTGCCGACCATTGTCATCATTATGCTGGTGGTTACCGTGGTGGCGCAGCTTGGCCTCTCGCTGACCACCCACGGCCGCCGGATGTACGCCATTGGCGGCAACCCGGAAGCGGCGCGCCTCTCCGGCATTCGTACCACGCGCTACAAAGTGGCGGCGTATGTGATTGCCTCACTGCTGGCGGGGCTTGGCGGGATTTTGCTCGCCTCGCGCATTGGCTCCTCGCAGGTGAACGCAGGCGGCGGGTATTTGATGGATGCGGTTGCTGCGGCGTGGATCGGCTTCTCGCTGGCGGGATCGGGGAAACCGAACGCGCTGGGTACGCTGGTCGGGGCGGTGATCCTCGGCGTGCTCTCGAATGGGCTGGTGATGCTGTCGGTGCCCTATTACGCGATGGACATTATTAAGGGGCTGGTGCTGGCCGGTGCTCTTGCGTTGACTTACTTCCAGCGTCGTTAACTTTCAGGGGAAAACAGAGATGAAAAAAATAGCACTTTCACTGCTGGCGCTGGGATTGCTGAACGCGCTGCCGGGCCACGCCGCAACACCTGCGCCGGTTCCGGAGGCCATCGCCAACCATAACGGCCCGGTGCGCATTGCGCTGATCCGCAACCTCGGCTCTGATGACAACACCACCCAGTTTGTCGCCGGTGCGTTGCAGCAGGGTAAAAAACTTGGCTTTAAAATCAGCACCTTTTTAAGCAACGGCGATGATGCCAAATTCCAGGACTTCGTTAACCAGGCGATCAGCCAGAAGTATGACGGCATTATTCTTTCGCAGGGGCGCGATCCCTACTCAACGGATCTGATCAAAAAAGCGGTCGCTGCCGGGATCAAAGTGGCGGTGTTTGATACCGCCGTGCAGGGCGAAATTCCGGGCGT
This sequence comes from Kosakonia sp. SMBL-WEM22, assembly GCF_014490785.1. Lineage (NCBI taxonomy): Bacteria > Pseudomonadati > Pseudomonadota > Gammaproteobacteria > Enterobacterales > Enterobacteriaceae > Kosakonia > Kosakonia sp. SMBL-WEM22. Next base: position 1,406,583 of record NZ_CP051488.1, read on the forward strand.
TACCGTGACGCAGCAGGATGATGCCTCGCTGACCAAACTCTCCTTCGGCGAGCTGGTGAAAGATTTCAACGGCAAAGCCAACATTATCAAACTGTGGGTCGCCGGTTTCCCACCGATGGAGCGCCGCCAGGCGGCCTATGCCGAGCTGTTGAAAGCGAACCCGGGCATTAAAGAGCTGGAATCGATTGGTGCCGTTTCCTCCGATGTGCAGGGCGATACCGCTAACAAGGTGGGCGCAGTGCTGGCGAAATACCCAAAAGGGCAGATTGATGCCATCTGGGGCACCTGGGATGCCTTCAGCCAGGGAGCCTATAAAGCGCTGAAAGAGAATGGGCGCACCGAGATCAAGCTCTACAGCATTGATGTCTCGAACCAGGATCTGCAACTGATGCGCGAAGCGGGCAGCCCGTGGAAGGTGAGCGTGGCGGTGGACCCAAAACTGATTGGTGCCACCAATGTGCGCCTGATCGCCAATAAGATTGCCGGTGAACCGACGCCTGCGACCTACGATTTTAAAGCCGCCGCCATTCCGCAGGCGCTGCTCGCCAGCCAGCCTGGTGCGGTGAATGTGGCAACGCTCGGCAAAATCCTTCCCGGCTGGGGCCAGACGCAGGACTTTATCGCGCCGTGGTTTGCGACGCTGGAAGCGAAGAATAAATAGTTTCAAAACGCGCCGGTTTTGTCGGCCGGTGCGGTATTGATTGCCGGATGGCGCTAACGCTTATCCGGCCTACAACGGCGTATCGCATTAAGCTATCGCGCCGAACCCGTTTGCCGGATGGCGCTAACGCTTATCCGGCCTACAACGGCATATCGCAAAAAGCTATCGCGCCGAACCCGTTTGCCGGATGGCGCTTCGCTTATCCGGCCTACAACGGCGTATCGCATTAAGCTATTGTGCCGAGCCCGTAGGCCGGATAAGGCAACGCCGCCATCCGGCAGTGCGCCGATCTTTAACAAGGATAAATCATGGCAACTGAACTTCCACGCCCGGACTATAGCCGCAATATGCGGTTGATCGCTCACAGCGACCAGGGCGGCCGTCCGGACGGTGTCCAGCTGATGGTACACCGCGGCTTTGCCTATATCGGCCATATGGTGTCGCAGGGCTTCTCGATTGTGGATGTCCGCGACCCAAAAAACCCGAAACCCGCAGGCTTTGTCGCCGCGCCGCCCGGCACCTGGAATGTGCATCTGCAAGCCCACGACGACCTGCTGCTGGTGATCAACGCCCGCGATCTCTTTGCCGATGCCCGCTTTGCTGATGAAAAGGTCTACTACACTCGCTCGGTCGGCGAAACTGTAAGCGATGTGCAGGATAGAGGCTGGAGCGCCGGGCTGCGCATTTTCGATATCTCCACGCCGGATAAGCCGCGCGAGATCAGCTTCCTGTCGCTCAATGGCATCGGTATTCACCGCATCTGGTATGTGGGCGGGCGCTGGGCCTATGTTTCTGCACTGATCGACGGCTTTACCGACTACATCTTCCTGACCATCGATCTCAAAGATCCGCGCAAACCTGAGGTGGCCGGGCGCTGGTGGCTGCCGGGTATGAACCAGGCCGCAGGTGAAACGCCGGGGTGGGAGGAGGGCAAACGCTACGCGCTGCACCACGCGATCATTGCCGGTGATACCGCCTACGGTAGCTGGCGCGACGGCGGCCTGACGCTGCTGGATGTGAAAGATCGCACCCAGCCGACGCTTATCAGCCACCGCAACTGGAGCCCACCCTTTGGCGGCGGCACCCACACCGCGCTGCCGTTGCCGGATCGCGATCTGCTGGTGGTGCTGGATGAAGCGGTGCTGGACAATCAGGAGGATGGCGAGAAGCTGATCTGGCTGTTTGATATTCGCGAGCCCGCCAACCCGGTCAGCATTGCGACCTTCCCGCAGCCGGATGAGATCGATTATGTGGCGAAAGGGGCGCACTTCGGCCCACACAACCTGCATGAGAACCGCCCGGGCAGTTTTGTCAGCTCAACGCTGATTTTCGCCACCTACCAGAATGCCGGTGTGCGCGCTTACGATATCTCCAACCCCTATCGCCCGGTTGAGACCGGCGCACTGGTGCCAGCGGCACCGGAAAAAATGATGGATACCCGCCCTGGTCGCCCGCGCGTGATCCAGTCCTGCGATGTGTTTGTTGATGCGCAGGGGATCATCTACAGCACCGACTACAACGGCGGGTTGTCGATTATTGAGTATCTGGGGTGAGTGAAGCGCCGAAGGGCGCTTCGTTATCGGGCTTACGAGTATTGCCGCACGCGGGCAATTAACTCATCGACGCTATCGATGCGATCGGCAATCACAATCAGCGCTTTGCCAAGGGAAATAGCATGGCGCAGGCAGGCGTGGCGCATCTCCTCATCGTTGATGGTGTCGAGATCCGCCACGTGCGACAGGCCGACGCTGCGGCGAATAAGCTCCGTGCCGCAAAAACCGATCGCATCGGTCCACACTTTTTTCAGAAATGCCGAGGCGTAGCCCGGCTGCGCCAGCGCCGCGTCCTGCGTCTTCTCTGTTGCCAGCGCCTGGAAGCGCTCGGCAAAGGTCGCCCACAGGGTCTGAATATCGATCAGTCGTTGCTCGCGCGCTGCCGCGGCATCGCGAATGCCGAGGTGGCCCGGCAGGCCGCAGTAGTTGAGCAGCAGGTTGCCAATGGCGGTACCGATATCAAAACCAATTGGGCCGAAATAGCCGAACTCGGCGTCAATCGCCTTCAGGCTGCCGTCGGCGACAAAGATTGAGCCGCTGTGAATATCGCCATGCAGTAAGGCTTCAGCATGGGAGAAGAAGCGGTGCTTGAGCGACGCGACGGCTACTTTCAACTGCGCATCCTCGCGCAGGGCGGCGACGTCCGCTTCCAGCTCGGCCGGGTAGTTATTGCGCTCGTGGATCTGGTAGGGATCGTTAAAGAAGAGATCTTCGGTGATCTCACACATCGCCGGGTTAATGAATTTCGCCACCTGCGCTTTTTTCACATGCGGGTGGAGGTAAAAATCGCTGGTATGAAACAGCGTCTGCGCCAGGTATTCACCTAACTGCGAAGCCGCCTGCGGATAATAGACATTGCGAATCAGTTCGCCGCGCCAGATGTGGTGATCGGAGAGATCTTCCATCACCATCACCGCCAGCTCCGGGTCGAAATGAAGAATATTGACCGTATGCTGCGGGCAGTGCTGATAGTGCTCGACCAGCGTTTGCGCTTCAAGGCGTGCGCGATCGAGCGTCAGCGGCCAGGACTCACCGACGCAGCGCACATAGGGCAGCGCCTGTTTAACGATGACGCGGCTGGTGCCGCTGCGGTCGAAAATTTTAAAGACCAGATTGAGGTTACCGTCGCCCACTTCCTGCGCGTCAACCAGTTCGGAAGGATCGGGAAGACCGCCAAATTGTTGTGCATACGCCACGGCATCAGGGGCGGAAAAGGTACGGTATTGCGACATTGCCTCGATCCTCTTTTTGCAATTTAAGCCATTTAGACGTCTATACATCCGCTTTGCATCCTGACACAATACGCCACATTAACGCAACAGGGATTTAACGATATGCCGTCATTACAGACCACCAGCCTGCGCATCGCCGAAAATCGTTTATATATTCTCGACCAACAGGCGTTACCGCAGGAGAAACGCTGGCTTGCTGCCGATTCGGTAGAGGACCTTGTCGGCCATATTCACGCGCTGCGCGTGCGCGGTGCGCCGCTGATTGGCCTCTCTGCCAGCCTGCTGCTGGCGCTGCTGGCCGCCCGCGGTGAGAGCCGTGAATCGCTGGCGCAGGCGCTGGAAACCCTGCGCGCGGCGCGCCCGACGGCGGTGAATCTGATGAACAACCTCGACCGCATGAAGCAGGCGCTGGCGCAGGAGAGTTACGCTGACGCGTTAATGACGGAAGCGCTGCGGCTGGTGGAAGAAGATAAACAGCTCTGCGACAACATCGCCCAGGCGGGGGCCGCGCTGATTACACCCGGCAGCCGCATTTTGACCCACTGCAACACCGGCGGGCTGGCGACGGCGGGCGTCGGTACGGCGCTCGGCGTGATTGCGCTGGCGCATCAGCAGGGCAATATCAGCAATGTGTGGGTGGATGAGACGCGTCCACTGTTGCAGGGCGGTCGGCTTACCGCCTGGGAACTTGGCGAGCTGGGCGTGCCTTACCAGTTAATTACCGATTCGATGGCCGCCAGCCTGATGGCGAAAGGGGAGGTGGATGCGGTGTGGGTCGGCGCGGACAGGATTGCCGCCAATGGCGATGTGGCGAACAAGATTGGAACCTACTCGCTGGCGGTGCTGGCGAAGTTTCACAACGTGCCGTTTTATGTCGCCGCGCCGCAAACCACCCTCGATCCCCATTGCCCGAACGGTGAAGCAATCCCGATTGAGCAGCGCGCCGCCACGGAAGTGACCGGTGTGGCGGGGAGTTTTGGCGAGGTGCAGTGGGCGCCGGAAGATGCGCAGGTCTATAACCCGGCGTTTGATGTTACGCCCGCCGCGCTTATCAGCGGTTGGGTGCTCGATAGCGGCGTGGTCACCAAGGTCGCGGATCTTTTTACGCACAGTGCATAGAACGTTGCCGGATGGCGCGTAAACGCTTATCCGGCCTACGGGTAGGGAGCCGCTGAAACATCATTGCCGGATGGCGCGTAAACGCTTATCCGGCCTACGGGTAGGGAGCCGCTGAAACCGCGTAGGCCGGATAAGCGTTAGCGCCATCCGGCAAAATCTCCGCCATCCGGCAACACTCCCGCATCACGCAAACGGGTGCTGCAAAATCACTTCATCATCTCTTCTGTTGGCCTGAGTCTGCGTTGCAACCTCATCGCGTCCCTTTTCATATCGCGGCGGGGTGATCGCCGGGTAGGCAAAACTGCCTATCTCGCTGCACTGCTCCGGCTCTTCGTCGCCAGCGTAAAAGAGATAGTACTGGTGCGAATCGGGGAAGAAGGCCAGGCTGTCGCCGTTGCGAAAGGTGGTGCTCCAGAAGGGCACGCCCGCTTTGGTACGCGCCTTCTCTTTCCCCGCCGCGATTTGAAAATGGTCGCCCCATTTCATAGTGGTCAGGCTGTAGTCGAAAAAGGAGACGGTCAGCGCGCCGCGGGTCGGGCAGTTTAGCCTCACCGCATCGTCGGCGCGAGCGGTGGCAATAAACATCAATAGCAGGAAGAGAGAGTATTTCATGGCAGCAGGTCCGGCATAACGCAAAGCATGAGGGTAAAGCATCGCCGCGTTTAAACCCGTAAGAAAATATGTCAGAAAAAGAGAAAGAGAATCAGGATGTTAAGAAACGGGTGGATTTGTTGAATCCGTATAGGTTTTGTTGAGCTAAACATGATAATAATTATCAAAAGTATAAAATTCTCATTACCATCAGGACACCTTTTTCATGCATGGAAAAATCCGCAGTACGCTTCTTCTCGGTGCGCTGCTTGCGCTGCCCGTTGTTGTGCAGGCCACGCAGTATCCCCTTACGGTGACTGATTTCAGCGGCCGTAAAGTCACGCTTGATCATGAGCCGCAGCGCGTCATTTTGCAGGATGGCCGCGACATCATGACCCTGGCGCTGCTCGATCGCGATAACCCGTTTAAGCGGCTGGTGGCGTGGAATAACCTGGCGAAAAAGCAGGATATTGAAAGCTGGAAGATGCTGAAAACCCGCTGGCCGGAAGCGACCTCCATTCTCGATATGGGCTTTAGCGACAAAGGAAATGTCGACCTCGAAAGCGTGCTGGCGAAGCAGCCGGACCTGATGATTGCCCAGCTGCGCGCGAAGCCGTCGCTGGCAGACAGCGGCGTGCTCGACAAGCTGACGGCGCTGAAAATCCCGGTGGTGTTTGTCGACTATAACGTAAACCCGGCGAAAGATACCGCCCCAAGCATCGATCTGTTGGGCAAAGTGCTTAATCGTGAAAGCAACGCCGAAGCCTACACCACTTACTATCGCCAGCATCAGCAGGCGATTACGCAGAAAACCGCCGCCATTTCCCCGAAGCCGAAAGTGTTTGTCGAAGCGCTGGCGGGCCGGGCGGACAGCTGCTGTTTCACCCATGGCCACAGCGGCTGGGGCAATCTGGTTGAAGCGGTAGGCGCAACCAATCTTGGCTCCGGGCTGCTGCCGGGCGCCACCGGCTTTATCTCTCTCGAGAAGCTTATCAGCGCTAAGCCGGATGTCTATATCATGACCGGCTCAAAACGCGGCAATAGCCAGGTGCTGCCGCTTGGTCTGAACGCATCGACAGATGAGGTGAACAAACAGGCTCAAGTGCTGCTGAGTCGCACTGGTATCAGCCAGATCCCGGCGGTGGCGCAGAAGCACGTGTATGGTGTCTATCACCACTTCTACAACCACCCCTACAACATCGTTGGCATGGAGTATCTGGCGAAGGATATCTATCCGCAGGCGTTTGCCGATCTCGATCCCGATGCGACTTACCACCACATCATTAAAAACTTCACCACATTGCCCGATGACGGCTTTGTTTACAGCTGGCAACAGGGCAAATAAACAGCATGAGCACCACTCTTGACGCGGGCGCGTTGATGGACAACTACCGCGCGATAGTCCGCCGTCGCGTCGGCTTACTGGCACTGCTGGCGGGGCTGATTATTGCCTCCATGCTGCTCGATTTTACCCTCGGCCCCTCCGGCCTGTCGCTGGATGTGCTGGGGCAAACGTTACTGCATCCGCAGAGTGTGGATGCCGGCACACGGGTGATTGTCTGGGATATCCGCATGCCCTACGCGTTGATGGCAATTGTCGTTGGCTTAACGCTGGGGCTGGCGGGTGCCGAGATGCAGACCATCCTCAATAATCCGCTCGCTAGCCCGTTTACGCTTGGCGTCTCTTCGGCGGCGGCTTTTGGCGCGGCGCTGGCGATTGTGCTCGGCATCGGTATTCCCGGCATCCCGGCGCAGTGGTTTATTTCGGCTAACGCCTTTATCTTCGCGCTGCTGGCGGCGCTGCTGCTGGATGGCATCACTCGCTGGACGCAGGTGGCGACCTCCGGCGTGGTGCTGTTTGGGATTGCGCTGGTCTTCACCTTTAACGCACTGGTGTCGATGCTGCAATTTGTCGCCAATGAGGATACGTTGCAGGGGCTGGTCTTCTGGACGATGGGCAGCATTGCCCGCGCCTCGTGGGATAAGCTCGGCATTCTGCTGCTCGCGCTGGTGGTGATCATGCCGCTGTCGATGCTCAGTTCGTGGAAGCTCACCTCCCTGCGCTTAGGCGAAGATCGTGCCATCAGCTTTGGCATTAACGTGCGCCGCCTGCGGCTGACGACGCTACTGCGCATCAGTATTTTGTCGGCGCTGTCGGTAGCGTTTGTCGGGCCGATTGGCTTTATCGGCCTTGTGGCCCCGCACATTGCGCGCATGCTGTTTGGCGAAGATCACCGCTTCTATCTGCCGGGCAGTGCGCTGACGGGCGCGCTGGTGCTCTCTTTGGCGTCGATTGTCTCCAAAAACCTGATTGATGGCGTCATCATCCCGGTCGGCATCGTCACTTCGCTGGTCGGCGTGCCGTTCTTTATCACCATTATTGTGCGCCACCGGGGGAGTGTATGAACCCGCAGTCCGGTTTATCTCTGCGCGGCTTCAGCGCGGGCTACCACAAACAGCAGATTATTGAAGATCTGGCGATCGGCGCTCTGCCGCGCGGCAAAGTGACCATTCTGCTCGGGCCGAACGGCAGCGGCAAATCGACGCTGCTGCGCGCGATGGCCGGGCTGAATAGAGCCGAGGGCGAACTGCGCCTCGACGGCGAGGATCTGCTCACTCAGCCCTTCGCCAGACGCGCCGAGCAGGTGGTCTATCTGCCGCAGTCGCTGCCGGCGGGCGTGCATCTGCATGTGCTGGAGTCGATTATCGTCGCGCAGCGCGCCTCCGGCGGGCTGCACAGCGCCGAGCAGCAGGCGCAGGTGATGACACTCTTGCGCCAGTTGGGCATTGAGCACCTGGCGCTGCACTATCTCGATCAGCTCTCTGGCGGGCAGAAACAGCTGGTCGGCCTGGCGCAATCGCTGATCCGCCAGCCCTCGCTGCTGCTGCTCGATGAGCCGCTCAGCGCGCTGGATCTTAATTATCAATTCCACGTAATGGATCTGGTGAAGCGCGAAACCCAGCGCCGCAATATCGTCACCGTGGTGGTGGTGCATGATATCAATATCGCGCTGCGCCACGGCGATCATGTGCTGATCCTGAAAAAGGGCCAGCTGGTGGCCGACGGCGATCCGGGGGAGGTGATCACCCCAGATACGCTGGCTCAGGTGTACGGCGTGCGCGGGAGGGTGGAGCCCTGTTCGCAGGGTATGAAACAGGTCATTATTGACGGTTTAGTTTGAGGGATGCCGTTGTGAAGCCGGTGCAGATTTCCACATGCACTTGCTCTCAACCCATTTATACATCACAGGGGCAATCACGCCTGCCGCCACCAATGCGCAAACCTGCCAAATATAGTGACCGGCGCTGTAGAGATAGTGCTTCGCGACAGTTTGCGTAATGCCATGCACCAGATAGAGCGAAAAACTACAGGTGCCGAGCATACGTAGCGGGAGAGAGGTCAGCAGGCCGAAATAGTCGCATCCGCACTTTACGGTATAGAAGACCACCAGCATATAGAGCGCGGTCGTCGGATTATAGGCATGGCGGGTAAAGACGATGGCGGCAATAAGCAGCGCCAGACAAATGAGATCCGCCGGGCGTTTATCCGACTTGATGGTGGCCACCAAAAAGCCCACCAGAAAATAGATCACATACGCCAGTCGTTCGTCACTGCCGAGCAGATACTTTCCGCCCATGACCAGCGCTATTAAGAAAATGACGAAGAGCGTCGGGTACTTAATATGGCGCATGACCAGGTATAAGAGAGGGATTGCAAGGTACAAGCGAAGCTCCCACACCAGTGTCCAGAAAACGCCCGAGGTGGCGATTTGCAGCGTGGTGCCGTTGATCACGGCGGCAGGCGGTTCGAACAGGAAGGGCAGCGAGGAGATAAACCACGCGCCCGGTGGCGTATGGCTAGCTGGATGCATAATAAACGTGGCGGCATAGATAAGCGCCAGCGTGGCGATCACCGGCGGGTAGATCCGTGCCAGTCGTGAAAGAGCGAACCCGCGATAATTAAAGGTCGGGGCGAGGGCTTTCTTAAAAAAAAGAAAACCGGAAAGCATAAAGAAAATACCGACGGGCAGTTGCCCGGTCATGAAAATCGCGCTTTTAATCTGGCTGTAAGAGATATAGTCGAGCGACCAGTAATCATCTGCTGCGCCGCCATTTCGCCAGAAGAGATGAAATATCGCCACCAGTGCCGCGCAGACACCGCGCAGGCCATCAAGCGCCAGGTATTTTTGCTCGGGTGGTTTAATACCGATAAGGGAAGATGTAGCCGTAACCGTTGCAACGAGGATGCTGAAATAGAGTAAATATTCAAGGATATAAGTCGTGTAGGTATAAAGCACAAGATGATCTCTTGCCACGAAGGCAACGGAAGCGGAAACAATAAGCGTGCGCGTAATCTACACATAGCTGCCTTAAATGGAAAGTCTGCAAATTTGGCAGGTTTTTATTTGCGTGCCCCCTTTGACAGCCAGACGCTGACAGGCATCCACTTGTTACCAGCGATGATGCGGGTTCTGCGCGTAGCGGCGCAGCACGTCGGCGTAGGGTGCCGTGCGGGCGTCTGGGGTTTGTACAATCGATTCCAGCAGCACCGCAAGCGCGGCGTCATGCTCGCCGAGGTTGTGCAGACAGAGCGCATAGAAGGGCGGCACTTCGGTTGCCTGCGGCCAGCGGGCGATAATCTCCTCAAACTCCGTTTTTGCCTGCGGATATTTCCCCAGGCAGCGCCAGGTTGAGGCAAGGCCAAAGCGCGCTTCAAACTCATCTTCATCGCCAAGACCAGCCTCAATGGCCGCCAGGTAATAGCCTTCGGCATCCCGCTCGCGGCCCTGGTTATCAAACGACCAGGCGATATTGAGCAACGCCTGCGCGCGCAGCGCTGGTTCATCGGCAAGTATCTTTAACGCCGCGCGGCTCTGCTCATGCTCGCCCGCTTTTCGCAGCGCAATCGCTGCCTGCAACCTGCTCTCCATTCGCCTCTCCTTAAAAATGTTGAGGCTATGTTATAAGCGAGGCGGCAGGCAGCGACAAGCTTAGCGCGCGCTGACCCGCCAGATGGTGTTGCCCGCATCGTCGGCAATCAGCACGCCGCCCTGCTTATCCATCGCCAGGCCGACCGGCAGACCGCGTACCTGCTTCTCGTCATCGGTCAGAAAACTGCTCACCACCGGCTGCGGTTGCCCGACCGGTTTGCCGTTTTCAAACTTCACCCACACCACCTGGTAGCCGTTGAGCGGCTTGCGGTTCCAGCTACCGTGCTCGCTGACAAACGCGCCGCCGCGATATTGCGGCATATTCTCTCCGGTGTAGAAGAGCAGGCCGAGCGGGGCGACATGAGAGCTGAGCGCGTAGTCAGGCTTAATCGCCTGCTTTACCAGATCCGGGCGCGGCGGCTGGACGCGCTCATCCACATGCTGACCAAAATAGCTGTAAGGCCAGCCGTAGAAGCCTTTATCCTGCACCGAGGTCATGTAATCCGGCACCAGATCGGAACCAATCTCGTCACGTTCGTTAACGATCGCCCACAGCGCACCGCTTTCCGGTTCCCACTGCAACCCAGTTGGGTTACGCAGGCCGCTGGCGAAAATGCGGCTCGCCCCGGTTGTCGCATCCACTTCCAGCACCGCCGCGCGGCGATATTCCGCGCCGATACCGTTCTCGGTGATGTTGCTGTTGGAGCCAACGCCGACATAGAGCTTACTGCCGTCTGGGCTGGCGAGCAGGGATTTGGTCCAGTGATGATTAATCGGCCCGCCCGGCAGCTCTGTTACCACTTCGCCCGGCGCGGTGATGGTCGTTTGCCCCTCCTGATAGGGGAATTTCACCAGGCTGTCGGCATTCGCCACCCACAGGGTGTTGCCAATCAGCTGGATACCGAACGGCGAGTGCAGGTTTTCAATAAAGGTGTGCTTCTGCCATTTGCCGTCAACATTGCGCAGCAGGGTGATGCGGTTGCCGCCAGGGCCGCCTTTGCCGGAGGCTTTCTGCACCACGCCCATAATCAGCTGTTTCGGACGGGTGGTTGGCTTCGCCGGGCCGTTAGCTTCCGCCACCAGTACATCGTTATTTGGCAGCACATAGACCTGACGCGGGTGTTGCAGGCCATCGGCGACTTTCTCAATCTTCAGCCCCTGCGCCACTTTTGGCATCTCGCCCTCTTTCCATGCTACCCCTTCCGGCACCTGCATCGGCGGCATCAGGAAGTTTTGCGCTTTTGGCAGTTCAGGGTTTGGCCCCACCTGTTTAGCTGGATCGAGGCTCGCACCCTGATCGCAGCCGGCCAGCAGCGCGGTGAGCGTCAAGGCGAGGAGTGTTTGGCGGTGGATTCTCATGCGATCACTCCTTTGCGGGTACGAAGGGCAAGCTGGACGTTAGCAATCAGCAGCAGCGCCACCACGGCGGTGGAGAGGATCACTCCCAGCGGCACCACGGCGTAGGCGTCGCGGCTATGGACAAAGGCGTTAAAAATCGCCAGCACAATGGCAAGCAGCCAGAGCCAGAAGTGGATTTTTACCGCCGCCGTCGCCAGCGGGCGTTGGGTGAACCAGACCTGCACCAGGTTTATTAGCCGCGGCACAATCGCCAGCACCAGCCCGATGGCGATAAGCCAGCTTGCCGCGTCGGTCCACATAATCTGAAAGGATTTGAGGTAGAGAATATCGAAGATCCACGCGGCGGTGAAAAAGCCGAGCGGCAGGGGGTTTAACAGTTCATAGAGCGCAATGGCGACCCGCGATGGTCCGGAGGTAGTTTGCATTGGTCTTCCTTAGTGAACGGGGGATCGGGAAGTGACCACGACTCAAGCCACAGAACGTGCCTGATCAAGGGTAGACAAAATAATGTGAAACGGCGGTTTGTTAGCAGCCTTGTGCGCCATAACGCATTCTGCATAGTTATAAGTTTCGCAGTGGGAATATTCACTTTACATTGAGTTATTGATAATGATAATCGGTCTCAAATTGTTTCTTATTGTTCTTATTTGATGTTGTTACGGATGATCTTCGCCCGTGCGGCGAGAAATTACATTGAGGGTTGTTTGCATGCGATTTTCCCCTTTATACGGCGCGCTTACTCTGGTCATCGCGTCGCCGCTTTATGCGCAGGATGCGACAAGCAGTGAAGAAGATGTGGTTGTCACCGCGACGCGCACCGACGGCTCGCGCAACGACTCCCCGCAGGTGATCAAAGTGATCACTGAAAAGGAGATTGCCCAGCAGCGCCAGCTCACCTCTGATACTTCGCAGATCTTAAGCAACCTGCTGCCGTCGTTTTCGCCGTCGCGGCAGAAGATGTCCGGCAGCGGTGAGACCCTGCGCGGGCGTACGCCGCTGGTGATGATTGACGGTATTCCGCAATCCAACCCCCTGCGCCCGACCGGGCGTGAAATGCACACCGTCGATGCCTCCATGATTGAGCGCATTGAGGTGATCAAAGGGGCCAACACCAGTAACGGCGTGGGCGCGACGGGTGGGGTGATCAACATCATCACTAAACGGGCGAAGCCGGGCACCGCCAACCAGCACTTCAGCATCGAAACCACCACGCCGACCTCTGAACTTAATCACGATACCCTGGCCTACAAAACCAACTACAGCATCAATGGCAGCGAGGAGTATCTCGACTACCTCTTCGCCCTCAGTTATGAAGACCAGGGGTTGTTCAAAGATGCGAATAATCACGCCATTGGCGTGGATAACACCCAGGGCGACTTAATGGATTCCCGCGCGTGGGATCTGCTGGCGAAAGTGGGTTACTGGCTCGATAACGACCAGCGCGTGCAGTTAAGCCTTAACCGCTACCGGCTGAAAAATAAGGATAATTATGTCAGCGTTACCGGCGATCGCGATGCGGGCAGGTTGACCACTTCACGCAAAGGCACGCCGGAAGGCAGCGCGCCGCATAACGATGTCTGGACCGTGGGCACCACCTACGACAACTACAATCTTGCCGGTATGAAGCTGACCGCGCTGGCCTACTATCAGCGCTACGAAGCGCTGTTTGGCGCGACCAACTCCTCCTCCTTCCAGGACCCGCAGATTGCGCCCATTGGCACGCTCTACGATCAGAGCCGCGCCTATACCGATAAGTACGGCAGCAAAATCGCCCTGACGAAAGATGATATCTGGGACGATCGCATTAAGGCGACGGTGGGTTTCGACACGCTGTTTGATAACTCAAAACAGGATCTGTGGAGCACCGGGCGCACCTATGTGCCGGAGATCAACTACACCGATCTCTCGCCTTTCCTGCAACTGGAGTACGCGCCGGTGGAGTCGGTCAAACTGAGCGGCGGCATTCGCTACGAATATGCGCGCCTGAAGATCGACAGCTACCAGACGGTGTGGGCCAACGATCGCGTCACGGTCGAAGGGGGCACGCCGTCGTTTGATGAAACCCTCTACAACGCCGGGATTGTCTGGACGCCGGTCACGCCGCTGAGCCTGTTTGCCAGCTACAGTGAAGGCTTTACCGTGCCGGATGTCGGCCGCGTGTTGCGCGGTATCGACACACCGGGGGTGAAGCTGAGTGATTACAACAGCCTGCAACCGATCATTACCAAAAACAGCGAAGTGGGCTTCCGCGTCCAGCAGGCTCCGTTCGATTTTGAGGCCAGCTACTACAAATCCACCTCCAAACTGGGCAGCCGCGTCGAGTTGCAAAACGACGCCTTTGTCGCGCGGCGTGAAAAGACCGAGATCGATGGCGTTGAAGTGAGCGCGGGCTACGCGCCGAATGCTGACCACAAGCTGACGCTGGCGTGGTCGCATATGCGCGGCCGCTACGACAGCGATGACAATGGCAGCCTGGATGCCAAACTCGATGGGCTTAATATCGCCCCGGATCGCATCATCGCCAGTTGGTCGGCGAACTGGAACACTGAACTGAGCACCTTCCTGCAGGCTAACTGGGCGCTGAGTAAAAAGTTCGACGACGAGGAGAAGGATTTCTCCGGCTATGCGATTGTCGATGCGGCGGTGGGCTACAAGCTGCCCTACGGCCAGTTGAGCCTTGGCATCTCCAACCTGCTTAACAAGCAGTACGTCACCTACTACTCGCAAAGCGCCTCCGTCGATCCGGATCGCTACTTCGCCGGGCGAGGCCGCACGGCCACACTCGGTTACAGCCTCAACTTCTGATGGTCGCCGCTCCCCTCGCGGGAGCGGCAAAGTAACGGATGAATAGCCTGAATATCTCACTCTCCCGGCGGCGCGGCCTGCAAGCGATGCTGCTTTATGGCATCGCCCCTGGTCTGTTTGCCGCGCCGCCCGCGTTGCCGCGCGCCATCTCACTCTTTCAGGGGGCGACGGACAGCCTGGCCGCCCTCGGCGTGACGCCCTGCGGTATGGTGGAGTCGTGGGCGGAAAAGCCGGTTTATCGCTACCTGCGCACGCGCTTCTCAAACGTGCCGCAACTGGGGCTGGAGACACAGCCGCAGCTGGAAAAGATGGTGCTGCTGAAGCCCGATATCATCTTCGCCTCGCGTTTTCGCCACCAGGATGTCGCGCCGCTGATGGCGAAAATCGCCCCGGTAGCGCTGCTCGATGATGTCTTTGAATTCAAAAAAACGCTCAGCGTGGTTGGCGACAGGCTCGGCCTTGCCGACAGTGCCAGCGCGCTGCTGCGCCAGTGGCAGCGCCGGGTGGCAATCCTGCGCGCGCGCATTGCGCAGCGCTTTGCCGCACCGCCGACGGTCTCGGTTATCGAAGTGCGCCCGGACCATATTCGCAGCTACGTCGCCGCCAGCTTTCCCGGCTCGGTGATGAGCGAACTGGGTTTTGGCTGGAACAGCGCGGCGCAACAGGCGCGCAGCACCTCGCTGCGCTTCTCCGGCTTCGAGAATATCCCGTTGCTCAATGCCGATCTCTTCTTCATTTTGCTGCGCACCGAGAGCGCGGCGATTATGCGCCACTATCAGGCACTGACCGCACACCCGCTCTGGCAGCAGCTGCGGGCGGTGAAGGCGCAGCTGCTCTGGACGGTGGACAGCGTGCCGTGGAGTCTCTCAGGCGGCATTCTTGGCGCGAATCACATGCTTGATGATGTCGACGCCGCGCTGCGCGGGGAGGGGGCATGAAGGGGCGCTTTCTGCTCTGCTTTGCGCTGCTGCTGGCGATGGCGGCACTCAGCGTAATGGTTGGCACACAAATTTATACACCGGGCGAGATTGCGCGCGCGCTATGGCAGCCGGATAGCACCCTTGCGCGGGATGTGATTATCCACACCTCGCGCTTACCGCGCACGCTGCTGGCGGCGGCCGTCGGTGCCTTCCTCGCGGTGGCGGGGGCGTTGATGCAGGCACTAACACGTAATCCGCTCGCCTCGCCGGGGCTGTTTGGCGTCAATGCCGGCGCGGCGCTATTGATTGTGCTGGCAGGTGCCTTGTTCAGCATTGGCGAGGCGTGGGTCACGCTGCTGCTGGCATTTACCGGGGCGTGTATTACCGGGTCGCTGGTGTGGTTTGCCAGCCAGAGAAGCAGCGGCCAGCTTAACCCGCTGCGGCTGGTGCTGGCGGGTGTGGCGATCACCGCCCTGTGCAACGCGTTTACCCAGGCGATTCTGGTGATGGATCAGGAGAGCCTCGACACTATGCTCTTCTGGCTGGCAGGGAGCCTTGCGGGCAACGATCTCACGCATCTCTACCCGATGTTGCTGCCGGGCGCTCTACTGCTGATTGTCGCCATGCTCTGCGGCGGGCAGATGGGGGTACTCAACGCGGGTGAAGAGATTGCCCGCGGGCTGGGGCAGAACATCGCCCGCGTGCGGCTGCTGGCGAGCGTGCTGGTGGTCGGGCTGGCGGGCTGTGCGGTGGCGCTGGCGGGCAATATCGGTTTTGTCGGGCTGATTGTGCCGCACATCGCCCGGCAACTTTTTGGTAGCGATGTACGCACCCTGCTCCCCGCCTGCGCGCTGCTGGGCGCGTTGCTGCTGCTGGCGGCGGATATCGCCGCGCGGGTGGTGATCCTGCCGCAAGAGGTGCCGGTCGGAGTGATGACGGCACTGCTTGGCGCACCCTTTTTCATCCTGCTGGCGCAGCGCCGGGGGCCGCATGCCGGATAGCCAACTCTTGCGTTGCGGCGCGTTTGCCCGTCTCTACTCGCGCCGCCAGCTGCTGATCCTTGCAAGCTCGACGCTGCTTACCGCGCTGATTGTGCTTATCGCACTGAGCGTCGGCGATGTGCCGATCCCGCTGCTGCACACCCTGAAGCTGCTGGTGCTGGCAGATAACAGCGCAGAGCATTTTATTCTGCATGAGCTGCGTCTGCCGCGTGTGGCGCTGGGGCTGCTGGCGGGCGGCGGGCTGGGGCTTGCCGGGTTGATTTTGCAAACTCTGGTGCGCAACCCGCTCGCCTCGCCGGACACCCTTGGCGTCACCGCCGGTGCCAGCGCTGGTGCGCTGCTATGGCTCACCTTCTTTAGCCTGCGTTACGGCAGCGCGGGCATGCCGTATGCGGCAATGGGCGGTGCGGCCTGTGCCGTCGGGCTGATCTTTCTGTTAAGCGCACGGCGCGGGTTAACGCCGCTGCGCATGATTTTGACCGGAGTGGGTGTCTCGGCGCTGGCGGGCGCGGTGGTGACGCTGATCCTCGTTTTCAGCCCGCTGACCACTACCTTTTCCGCGTGGGTGTGGCTGAGCGGCAGCGTCTATGCCGCCAGCTGGCCGAAGGTGCTGCACTTGCTTCTCTTCTACCTGTGGGCGATCCCGCTGCTGGTCGTTCTGCTGCGCTACCTGAAGGCGCTCCAGCTTGAGGATGCGCTGGCAACCGGGCTGGGCGTGCGGGTAAATGCGATTCGCCTTCTGTTGTTGCTGGCCTGCGTGGTGCTTTCCGGCAGCGCGGTGGCGCAGGTCGGGGCGATGGCCTTTGTCGGGCTGGTGGCACCGCATCTTGCTCGTCTCGTGGTGGCGCAGGGCATCTTCAGCCAGGCGTATGTCGCGACGTGCAGCGGTGGCAGTATGGTGGTGGCCGCCGATCTGCTGGCGCGCACGCTGTTTCGCCCCGCCGATCTGCCCGCCGGGATCTTTGTCGCGCTGGCCGGCGCGCCGCTCTTTCTTTGGCTGCTGATAAGGCAGCGTTCGTAAGCCATGGGGAAATTGTGTCTCTGATAACGGAAAAACTGAGCGTCAGCTACGCGCAGCGGCAGGTGATCGACGGGCTCGATTTAACCCTGCCGACGGGCAAAGTGTCGGTACTGATTGGCAGCAACGGCTGCGGCAAAAGCACGCTACTGAAAGCGATGGCGCGCCTCATCACGCCGCAATCTGGCGCGGTCACTCTCGACGGAATGGATATTCACGCCACCTCCAGCGCAAAAGTGGCGCGCAAGCTGGCGATTTTGCCGCAAACGCCGGTGGCACCGGAAGGCATCACCGTGCGCCAACTGGTGAGCCTCGGGCGCTTTCCCTATCAAAACTGGCTGCGTCAGTGGTCCGTTGAGGACGATCATCATGTCGATGAGGCGCTGCGCTTAACCGCGACCACGGCATTGCAGCACCGTCCGGTGGAAGTACTCTCCGGCGGCCAGCGCCAGCGGGTGTGGATTGCGATGACATTAGCGCAGGCTACGGATACGCTGCTGCTCGATGAGCCGACCACCTGGCTCGATCTCGCGCACCAGGTGGAGATCCTCGAACTGCTGCGCGATCTGAATCGGCGGCAGGGCAAAACCATCATTATGGTGCTGCACGATCTCAATCTCGCCTGCCGCTACGCCGATCATCTGGTCGCTATCCGCGAAGGGCAGGTTGTTGCCGAGGGCGCGCCGCAGCAGATCATGACGGAAGCGTTGGTCAGCCACGTCTTTAATCTGCGCTGTCGCATCATTGCCGATCCCTTTTTCCATACGCCGATGTGCATTCCGTTTCCAGGTGATCACCATGCTGAACCCTGACGAATTCGCTTATCTGCATAAGGCGTTTCGCCTGCGCGCGCTGGAGGAGGCCGATGCATGCAGCGTGGTGAGCGGCGAGATGCTTAACGCCGACATTTGCGCCGACGTGCTCGATAGGATCATGCCGCTAATTGGCGCACCGGATCGCGCCATCGCCGCGTCGCTGCTGGCAAAAAGGCTCTCCTTTCTGCTGACCGGAAACGTGCTCTATGGGATGAGCGTGTTTGATAAAGGGCTGCATCTCTCCCTCGACGCCAGCCGTCTGGAGTATGCCCATGACAACGGCTTGTGGACCTCCTCCTTGCCCGCCGCGCTTACCGTTAGCGGCTATGCACCCGGCGCGCGGGACGCGTGGCGCGAAAAGGTGGTCGGCGGGCTGTTTCGCGACGTTATCGCTCCGCTCTGGCACGCGCTTTCAGCGGTGAGCGGCCTGCCTGCGCAAATCCTTTGGGAGAACTGCGCGGTGCGGGTCTACTCGCTCTATGAAGGGCGCATGGAGGGGCTGAATGAGGCGCAGGCCGCGCGTCAGCAAGATGATTTCGCCTGGCTGATTGCTGAGGCCGACCCGGCGCTGTTCGGCCTGAACGGGAACCCGCTTAAGCGTTTTCGCCGCCCGGCGCAGCGCAATGGCGCTGGCGAGGCGGTTCGTTTTCGCCGCACCTGCTGTTTTTACTACAAAGCCTCACAGCCGGTGGAGTATTGCCTCAACTGCCCGCTCTGCCGGGTTAAGTAGGTGACAGCGTGGGCAGCGGTGATTATGGTAAAGCTTCCTGATAAATCGCCAACGGTCACGCCGTGAAACAGACATTTGCACTCGATTTCTCCCACCGCGCGTTGATCCCCTACGCCCATGACTACCGGCACGGGGAGCATGAGCCGTGGCATTCGCACCCCTGCGACCAGCTGATCCACACCCTGAGCGGCGTGATCCGCGTGGAGACGGAGCAGGGGATCTGGATCGTGCCGCCCGGACGCGGGGTGTGGATCCCGGCGCAGGTGGTGCACACGCTCTTTATTGAGGGCGATGTGCAGGCGCGCGGGGTGTTTGTCGAGCCGCTGGCGAGGGCCGATTTACCGGTGGTGTGCCAGGTGGTGCGCGTCAACGATCTGCTGCGCGCCCTGATGGTCGAGGCGCTGCGGCTGGATGTGAGTTACCAGCCCGGCAGCCGCTCCGAGCGCATCTATGAGCTGATTCTGGATGAGATCCGGCTGATGAATACGCTGCCGTTTTGCCTGCCGGAGCCGACCTCAGCGCGCTTAAAGCCTTTATGCGACGCGATACGGCAAACGCCGACGCAGGCGTGGACGCTGGAGCACGCCGCGCGGCAGGTGAATATGAGCGGGCGTACGCTCGCGCGCCACTTCTATCAGCAGACCGGGTTGCAGTTTAGCGAGTGGGTGCGCCGCGCGCGGTTGCTGATCGCCCTGACGCGGCTGGCGAACGGCGAGCCGGTAACGCAGGTGGCGCTGGAGTGCGGCTATGCCACCCCCAGCGCCTTTAGCGCCATGTTTCGCCGGGTGATGGGTGTGCCGCCCGGCGACTACTTTACCCAGTGATAAAGGGCTGTGCGGCGTTAAGCACCGCCTGCAGTGAGGCGCGGGTGATATCGCTGTCGATACTGACGCCCCATGCGCGCTCGCCGCGCGCGTTGGCGCAGCAGACATAGGCCACCGAGCGGCTGTCGCTGTGTTTGCCGAGCGTGTGTTCGTGGTAGCTCTCAATATTGATCTCAACGCGCAGGCTGCGGCAGAGCGCGGTTAACGCCGCCGAGAGAAAACCGTTGCCCGTCCCATCCAGCTTCAGCGTCTCGTTATGCCAGCGGATCTCCGCGTGCAGGATGGTGCGCTGCCCCGGCTGGTTGGTGCAGACATACTCAATTAACGCCAGCGGCGGCTGATCCACCAGGCCGTAGGTCTGGCGAAACAGATTCCAGATCGCCATTTGCGACATCTCTTTGCCCGCGCTGTCCGCCGCCTGCTGCACATGCCCGCTGAACGCCTGCTGAAGCTTACGCGGCAGCGCCAGGCCGTGGTTCTGCTCCAGCAGCCAGGCCGCGCCGCTCTTGCCCGACTGGCTGTTGACGCGAATAACCGCTTCGTAGCTACAGCCGATATCCGCCGGGTCGAGCGGCAGATAGGGCACCTGCCAGACGTCCGCCGTGCTGTTTTGCCGCGCGGCAAATCCTTTCTTAATCGCGTCCTGGTGCGAGCCGGAAAAGGCGGTAAACACCAGTTCACCGGCGTAGGGGTGGCGCGGCGCAACCGGCAACTGGTTACACTCTTCGACTACCTCTACCACCTTTTTCATCTGGCTAAACTCAAGGCCCGGCGCGATGCCCTGGGTGTAGAGATTGAGCGCCAGCGTCACCAGATCGGCATTGCCGGTGCGCTCGCCGTTGCCAAACAGGCAGCCTTCAACCCGCTCTGCGCCTGCCAGCAGCGCCAATTCGGCGCTGGCAATGCCGGTGCCGCGATCGTTATGGGTATGTACGCTGATGCACACCTGCTCGCGGCGCGAGAAGTGACGGCAGAAGTGCTCAATCTGGTCGGCATAGACATTGGGCATGCTCACCTCAACGGTGGCCGGCAGGTTGATGATCATTGGCCGGGTTTCGTCCGGTTGCCAGACATCGGCCACCGCTTCGCAAATCGCCAGCGCGAACTCCGCTTCGGTAAAGCAGAAGGTTTCCGGCGAATACTGGAACACCCACTGCGTCTCTGGTGCGGCTTCGCACTGCGTGCGGATTTGCCGCGCCGCGTTGACCGCCAGCGTGACGATCTCCTCCTTGCTCTGGCGGAAAACCTGCTCGCGGAACACCGGCGCGGTAGCGTTGTAGAGATGTACGGTCGCGCGGCGCGCGCCCTGCAAGGATTCAAAGGTGCGGCGAATCAGATCGTCACGCGCCTGGGTTAACACCTGAATGGTGACATCTTCAGGAATGCGTTGCTCCTCAATCAACTGGCGCACAAAGCTAAAGTCCGTTTGCGAGGCAGAGGGGAAGGCGACCTCAATCTCCTTAAAGCCGCACTCCAGCAAGAGATCCCAGAATTTTAGTTTGCGTGCCGCATCCATCGGCTCGGCAAGAGCCTGGTTGCCGTCGCGTAAATCCGTCGACAGCCAGCGCGGCGCGTGGGTCAGCGTGTTATCCGGCCAGCGGCGATCGCGCAGCGGCAGTGGGGCATGGGGATGATATTTTTCAGCAGGGGTCGTTAACATTTTCGTCTCTCCACAGGGTGTGGTTTTAGTTTCCACACCGCAGCGGATGCGCGCGCCCGCGCAGCTGACAACCTGTTGCGTAAAAGTGACAACCCGCAGGGAAATGATCACCTGATAAGGCCCGGTGCATTGCCCGATGGCGCTGCGCTTACCGGGCCTACGGGAGCGTTGGTCGGATAAGGCACGGTGCATTGCCCGATGGCGCTGCGCTTATCGGGCCTACAGGAGGCGTTGGTCGGATAAGGTCCTGTGCATTGCCCGCTGGCGCTGCGCTTATCGGGCCTACGGGAGGCGTTGGTAGGATAACGCCCGGTGCAATGCCCGATGGCGCTGCGCTTATCGGGCCTACGGGAGGTGTATTATATGTCGGTTAAGTGCGTAGGCCGGATAAGGCGTTAGCCGCCATCCGGCAATAACGCGCACTTACGCCTGCACCCGGTCGCCCACCACCGGCGGCGTCTGCGGTGCATTAGCGTTGCCGACATGGCGATACTTATCCAGCAGATGAATTTGAATACGGCGCAGCATATCGCCATTGAGTTTGTAGAAGCGGAAGTAGACCAGCAGCGAGATGGCGAAGAAGCAGGCGGGGAGCGCCAGCATAATCAACTGCATGCCCATTAAGGTGCTGGCGGACTGCGCCACGTTCGGCACATACCCAATCACCCCGAGCACCACGGCGATAAAGTAGGCCGCGAAGGCCGCGCCCGCTTTCACCACCAGCGTCTGCACCGAGTAGGCGATGCTCTCGCAGCGCACATTGAGTTTGTATTCGCCGTAATCGACGGTGTCGGCAACCATAATCACCTGTAACACCCAGAAGAAGGCTTTGCCGATGCTGAACAGCACGCCCGCCAGCAAAATCACCCATGCGTGGGTCTGGCCCAGCAGCGCCATCCACAGCAGCACGCCGCCGCTGATAATCGGCAGCACCGACGCCCCCGCCCACAGCACGCGGCGTGAGAAGAGTTTCACCAGCTTCGGGAAGAGCATCAGGATCAGCAGGTTCGCGACGCCCGCATAGGACATGTAGTAGGGGAAAAGGTCGACATCGCCAATTACGTAGGTGAAGTAGTAGATCGCAAAGCCTTCAATGACGTTGGCGGCGGTGTTGTAGGCCAGCGCCATCACCAGCAGGCAGGCGAGCTGATCGTTCTTAACGATCAGTTGCAGCATCGCTTTCAGGTTCATTGGCGCGCTCTGTTCACCGCCCTGTTTGTCAGAGGAGTAGACCTCATGCACGTTGCGCAGGGTGACGATGGTCGAGAGGATAAAGAAGGCGATCAGCACCAGCGTCAGCATCTGGAAGCCAAACCCGCGATCCGCTCCGCCGACGGCGTTCACAAACGGCAGTGCGATCCCTGCGGTAACAAAACCGGCGAGGCTGGCGAAAAAGCGTGGGTAGGGCACCAGCTGTTCGCGCTCGCGCTTGTCCAGAGTGATGGTCGGCACCAGCGACCAGAACGGCACATCCATAATCGTGTAGGTGAAACCCCACAGCAGATAGGTCGCCCACACCCACACCAGCTGCGTGGTGCCGGTAAAGTGGTGGGCGCTGAAGAGCATATAGAGCACCAGCGAGTTGGTCAGCGTGCCGACTAAAATCCACGGCTTGAACTTGCCCCAGCGCGTGCGGGTGCAGTCGACTATCCAGCCCATAATCGGGTCGGCCAGCGCGTCGAGAATGCGCGCCACCAGAAAGAGCGTGCCGACCATGCCGACCGACAGGCCGACAATATCGGTGTAGTAATACATCAAGTACATGTAGACGATGCCGATCGCAAAATCCTTACCAAATGCACCAAATCCGTAGCTGAGCTTTGTTGTCATTGAAATACTCATAGGGTACCGATTGCCTCTTTCAGTGTCGGAAGGGTTGCAAAACCGCCGGGCGCGCGGCCCGGCGAATGCCTTAGCGATGCAGCCACGCGGGCAGCCACTCGCCGTGGCTTGCGATCAGGTCATCCACCAGCGCATAGATTTCGTCGATACCAAGCACAGCCGCAGTGTGCGGATCCATCAGCGCGGCGTAATAGACATAATCCCGGTTTTCGGTCAGCACCGCTTCGGTGAGCAGCGTCTGCACATTGATGTTGGTCTGCATCATCGCCGCAAGATGAGCAGGCAATTTACCCGCTTTGGTCGGCTGAATGCCGTTGGCATCGACCAGGCAGGGCACTTCGACGCAGCACCCTTCCGGCAGGTTGTCGATCAGGCCATCGTTACGCACGTTGCCATAGATTACGCTCGGCTCGCCGGTCCAGATGGCGTTCATAATGGTGCTGGCATACTCCCGCGAGGCTTTCACCTCAATGCGATCGGCGGTTTTATACTCCGCCAGCTCCTTCTGCCAGGTTTCCAGTTGCTCGACGCAGCGTTTCGGGTACTCATCCAGCGGCACCTGGTAGCGTTCAAGTAAATCCTCGCGTCCCGGCTTGATAAACCACGGCGTATATTCAGCAAAGTGTTCCGAGGATTCGGTAACGAAGTAGCCGAGCTTTTTGAACATCTCATAACGCACAATGTTCTGGCAGCGTGGGTTGCCGTGCATGTTTGGCTTCGGTGCGCGTTTGTCTTCATAGGCCTGCAACAGCTCGGGATAGAGGCTGACATAGCTGCCATCCGGCTGCTTTTTCTCCAGCGACAGGTAAAAGGCCATATGGTTGATGCCAGCGCAGCGGTAGCGTAACAACGCCGGGTCGAGATCGAGATCGCGCGCCAGCTCCTCCGCGGTGCCCTGCACCGAGTGGCACAGCCCAACCTGCTTGATATGCGGGTAGCGGGCATAGATCGCCCAGGTGTTCATCGCCATCGGGTTGACGTAGTTCAACAGTGTGGCGTTCGGGCAGACCTCGGTCATATCCTCACAAATTTGCCACAGGTGAGGGATGGTGCGCAGGGCGCGCATAATGCCGCCGGGGCCGAGGGTGTCGGCGATGGTCTGCTCAAGACCGTGGCGTTTACACACTTCAAAATCGGTGACGGTGCAGGGTTCGTAGCCGCCAATCTGGAACGCGACGACCACAAAGTCGGCCCCTTTTAGCGCCGTTTTTTGATCTGTATGGCAAGTGATGTTCCCGTAAGCGCCGACCGAATCCATCAGTTTGCGCACTACGATGTGCGACTCTTCAAGGCGCGTGGCATCAATATCCATCAGCGCTACCTGTGCATTTTTCAGTGCCGGGCGCTGGAACACGTCGCCGAGGATGTTTTTAACAAATACCGTAGAACCGGCGCCGATAAAGGTGATTTTTGGTGCAGACATGAACCTTTCTCCCTGATGTGATTGTACGTTCTGAGCGTGGCACGGGAGACTTTCGCCATCTGCCTTCTTCCCGGCGGGAGATTCCCGAAAACTCAGATCGCGTAATGCGCCGCGCGCGATCTGAGTTTCCGGGAGAAAATGGGCGCTTAAGCAGAGTTAATGGCAACGGCTTTCACTAAACTAAAGCAGGTGAGGGCGCGGTGAAGCGCGAAAGTGATGATGCGGGAAGGATCGATGGCAAAAGAACTTATCAGAGCAGATATGTGCAGCGGGGATGAGAAAACCACGCGCGGCCCGCTGTCGCTCTACTCCGAATATCAGCGCATGGAGATTGAGCTGCGCGCGCCGCTGGCGATGCCCGCCAGCCACTGGCACGGCCAGGTGGAAGTGAACGTGCCGTTTGATGGCGACGTCGAGTACCTGATTAATAACGAGGTGGTGCGCATCAAGCAGGGGTATATCACCCTGTTCTGGGCCTGTACCCCGCACCAGCTGACGCGCCCCGGCGACTGTACGCAGATGGCGATTTTCAACCTGCCGATGCACCTGTTTCTCTCCTGGCCGCTGGATCGTGAACTGATTAACCACGTTACTCACGGGATGGTGATCAAATCCCTCGCCGCCCAGCAGCTGAGCGCGTTTGAAGTGCAGCGCTGGCAGCATGAACTCAACAGCGACAACGAGCAGTTGCGCCAGCTGGCGATTGAGGAGATCGCCCTGATGCTTAAGCGCTTTAGCCTCTCCGGCTGGCAGCCGATCCTCGTTAATAAAACCTCGCGCACCCATAAAAACAGCGTCTCGCGCCATGCGCAGTTTTACGTTAGCCAGATGCTGGAGTTTATTGCGGTCAATTACGATCAGGTGCTGACGATTAACGCCATCGCCGAGCATGTGAAGCTCAATCCCAACTATGCGATGGGCATTTTTCAGCGCGTGATGCAGCTGACCATGAAGCAGTACATCACCGCCATGCGCATCAACCACGTTCGTGCGCTGCTGAGCGATACCGATAAAACGATCCTTGATATCGCGCTCACCGCCGGGTTCGGCTCCAGCAGCCGCTTTTACAGCACCTTTCAGAAGTATGTCGGCATGCCGCCGCAGAAATACCGCAAGCTCAGCCAGCTGCGACGCCAGCAGCATGCGGGGTGAAAAGGCGTTTATCCCCACTAAGGGATAATGCAGGAAATATCCCTTAGAGGGGATAATGGTGACGTTGACAATATCCCCTCCAGGGTATAAAACGCTGTTTATCCCTTACTGCGGATAATCTGCGAAAAACGAGAAGCCTATGACCACGCCAGCGATCTACAGCCCGGTACAACTTGCCAATGCCATGAAGCTTATCCGGCAGAAAAATGGCTGGACGCAAAATGATCTGGCCCAACGGATTGGTATCAAGCAGGCCACGATCTCGAACTTCGAAAATAACCCCGATAAAACCACGCTGACGACCCTGTTTAAAATTCTCCAGTCCCTTGAGATGTCGTTAATTTTGCAAGAGAAAAAGGAAGCAGGCGTCGATAACCTCCATCAACAGGATCTGGAGTGGTAATGCGCAAGTTAAGTACATGGATGAATAACGAACGCGTCGGCGAGTTGACGAAGCAAAGCAACGGCGCGCATACCTTCAAATATGATGAGGGCTGGCTGCAAAGCGAACGCGCACGGCCTCTCTCGTTATCATTACCGCTACAGTTTGGTGCCATCACCTCTGACGCCGTCTTTAACTACTTTGATAACCTGCTCCCCGATAACCCGCGTGTGCGCGATCGCATCGTGAAGCGTTATCACGCTGCCTCTAAACAACCTTTTGATCTGCTGGCAGAGATTGGCAGAGACAGCGTTGGCGCGGTGACATTACTGCCTCCGGAGGAGGAGAGTGCTTCCCGGGCATTAAGCTGGGCAATGCTTGAGCAAGCAAAACATTCGCTACCGGATAATATTCATCACGCGTAAAAAACAATATCGTTCGGTATGCTCAGACTGCATACAATTTAGTTTCATCATCGTTAATTTGATGCGTGTTTGAATGAGATATTTTTATTACAAAGAGTAGGGTTATCCGTTATAACCCTACTCTTTAAATTATTTTATTACTTGAGGTATAGCTCTTCTAAGAATTCCTCGCGATCCTTGTTTTGGGCGAGAATACACTGCGTCTTTATATCATCTTGGCTCGTTGCCCACTCACCGACTAAAGTAGATGATGCAGCACAAAGTTCATCACGAGAGGTTTGCCAAAGCTTCTGAGACTTAAGAAATTTTTCCCAGAAAACGTCTTTGATTTTACTGCCTTCGATATCATTTAGATGATAAGGAGTATCATAGTCCGTATTTATCATTAAGTGAATCTTTGTTATTTTTTCATTTAATTTTCTTTCGGATTTAGCCTTTAATTCATCTTTGCATTGACTTTGGTTTTTTTCGTTGCCATAAGCTGGTAATGAAAGACAGTGCTGAATATCTTTACTTAATTTGAAATTCACAGCCTCGGCATTGAAAGCCGATATTGATAATGCGATAAGTATTACTTTTTTATGGTTCATTTGAGATAATTAATCCTTTTTCTATTCGATTCATAAGACATATAGAAGGTGCTGTTTCGAATAAACTCTATTAATCTTTTTTTATCGTTATGAGCTACGCAAGCTGTCAAAGTTCTAATGTTTTCAACACCTTGATATGATATGTCAACATATACAGATTTGATTTGTTTATCCATCCTATCCCATTGTATGGCATCCGGTATGTAAAATTTGGCAGTGGTATATTTCTTATAGTAATAGGCAGATAGTTTTAAGTAATCTGGATAAATTGTTTCGAATAGACGTATTTGTTGTATGTGCGTAATTTCACCAACAAATGTTCCATAATCCTTAACAAAATTTGAAGCTTCTCTTCCCGCGAGATGCGCTGCTTTCGAACAAATTATAGCCTTATACTCCTCGATCCCCGCTAACCGCATTTCTATCTGTATTTGCCCTGCGCTACGGTTCTTCATGTCATATCCGCGCCCAATGGTGACACCTGAGGCGGAACCCGGCCAATGTAAGATTCGTGAAAAATTTGGCATTTGTTGAGGCTGACGAAAAGGTGCTACAGCGGTGATGTAATCAACGCCTTCTGCATCAAATGTTAGTTGCCCTTCTCTAACATGAAGGGGACCAGTTGTATGCCGTGGACGCCAATGTGGTGTAATTGCATTCATGAACATGCCATAAAACCAAGTCTCCATTGGATGTAGTAATCCCGAGGGAGCCATGTTTTGCAGGCGCTGTAACCAATGGATTGCGTATTGAGTTTCTTTATCGCATCGGCCATTCGGTCGGATCGGTTGATCTGAAATATCGTTATATCCAGCATCAATGATCATACTTTGTAGTAGCTTGACGTCTTCTGGATTATTCGTTCCACATTCGCCTACAGAACCGTTAAGGCGAAATACGCGAGGAGAGTGATATGACATATTTATATCCTTTACCATCGCAGGGCCGGTAGTTATGGCCTGCCGTTTACATACAACAGATTTCCTTAGCATTATTGATAGAGACTTGCTGTCGACGCTACATTAACTCTATAGCATCGACAATGAGTATCTGTGGTAAAGGGTATCACTATGATGACGGAGTTGAGGCGATTTTTTGATATTTATCGAGAATGATGTTTTCGTTTAATGGCTTGTCAGATTGGAGGCAAGTTCTTGCCCCCCATCTAACAATTATTAAGTTATAGCTTAAAGGCATTCACATCATTCAACAGCTTACCGGCCTGATGGCTGAGGGAGTTGGCGGCGGTGGCCATCTCTTCCACCATCGCGGCGTTCTGTTGCAGGTTGCCTTCCATCTGGCTGACGGCGACGTTTACCTGCTCAATGCCGTAGCTCTGCTCAGTAGATGAGTTATTCACCTGGTTTATCAGCACCGTGGTTTCATCCACCGCGCCGAGGGCATCGTTCATGCGCGTGGTGACATTGGCGGCGTAATTCACCCCCTGGCCGACATTCTTAATCGCTTCATCAATCAGACCACGAATATCGCGCGCCGCAACGGATGAGCGCTGTGACAGCGAGCGCACTTCGCCTGCGACCACCGCAAAACCTTTACCCTGCTCACCCGCGCGGGCGGCTTCAACGGCGGCGTTCAGCGCCAGGATATTGGTCTGGAAGGCAATGCCATCAATAATGTCTGTAATTTCTGAGATCTTCGCGGAAGAAGCCGAAATATCATCAATCGATTTTTGCAGCGAGCTGAGTTCTCGGTGGCTCTCATTAACCATCGTCTGCACGCGGCCGATATAGGTATTCGCCTCTTTGGCGTTGTCCATATTGTGTTTCACCGTTACCGACAGCTCATTCATGCTGGCTGCGGTCTGCTCCAGTGAAGATGCCTGCGACTCGGTGCGCGAGGAGAGGTCATCATTGCTTTTGGCGATCTCGCTGGCGGCGGTATCCACTTCATTACTGGCATCTTTTACGCTGGCTAACACGTGGCGGATTTTATCCATCAGCGCATTAAAACTTTTCGCCGTCGCCCCGAGTTCGTCGTTATTATCCAGCGCCACTTTATGGGTTAAATCGAGGGAGTGGCTGATTAATCCCATGCTATCCTGCAAACTTTTTAAGCCTTTACTTAAGTAGCGTAAAATAGCCGAGGCGAAGACCGCCACCAGCGCAACCAGAAAGACAATCGTGCCAATTAACAGCCAGAAAGTGTTGATATATTGCGTATGGTTATTTTCGGCATATTCTTTCGCAATACTGTAATTATGCGCCAGCATCTCTTTTAAACCGGCACTTAATGCCACTGACGCATTGGCAGTAACACCGCCGTCAGAGACCATCAGACGCGCCGCTTCAATGCCCTGATTATGGTAGGCATCAGCCATGGCATCGGTCTTTTGCACATAATCATCAAAAATATCACGTGTCTTTTTCAGTAGTTGACCGTCGACGGGATCGCTGACCAGATTGGCCTGATATTCATCAAAGATCTGGCGGGTTTTATTTAGCTCATCCTTAGCCTGCGCCATATGTTTGGTAAACACCGCCTCGTCGCGCACCAGCAACGACATCAGGATCTGCCGTCTTGCCTCTTCGCGGTGCTGCACCGCTTCGCTCAGCTTGCTGATGCTCGGCAGACTATTTGACACAACATAATCAAAACGCGTTTGCGCATTATCTAATGCCCTGATGCTTAATCCGCCCAGCACAAGCATCGCAATAAAGGTGATAGCAAAAACAATAATTAATTTTCTTAAAATAGTCATAACGGCCTCAGGTGCAATCCATATCCAACGCGGATGCTATTTTTATCGGCGACTAAAGTGAAACCTTCAGCCAGAACATTATAAAAAGAGAGGTCTTCTAAGCCTTTTTTGATCTGGGCACGGATTGCGGAGGAATAATGATTAAATACAAGGGTTAGCGGGCATAAATAAATCGATTAAAATTGCTTTATATAATATATCGAGGTAATGCTATATGTGTTTTTTAGATATATCCTACATCTTAGGTGCGGTTTCTTTTAATGTTTAACTAATGCTGAACTTTATTTCAGTAACGTAAATATAAAATACTTCTAATTCCAGGTGGGAACTATTCTAATTAAAACTAAATCCATTCAAGTAAATAATGCCGATGATTAGAAAGAAAGACTCCACCTTCCAAGTCAATGGCAGATGGAATCGGTATCAACGCTTAAGCTTGTAATTCGCCAGTCAGAATTTGTCGCTCTGCTGAGCGGTTAAGCTCCATCAATGCCGGGAGCAAGCTCGCGGCCGTACGGATGCTATGTCCGATTTGGCACAAGCTCTCTGGTGAGAATTGCAATGTGTCGTTCTCAGCAAAAGAGACAAAGGTTTTGCCTAAGAAATGCAGTCCATGGCAAAGCCCTGCGATGCTCTCTTCACAACAAAACGACAACTCCATCGCTTCTTCCTCACTCAAATGTGACGCATCAAGTTTGAGAAAAAGGTCGCGGAGTTCCGAGGATAAAATGTTTGTGTCAGGCAGCATTTTGCACCTCCGGTACAACAAGGCGATGGGAAAGAGAAAGGCTAGCAAAAGCGTTAGCGGATAAGGGGTTGGGCTTTAGATATCCGTACATGATACGATTGGCAACAGCCATAGCATTACCTCCAGTAATGGTGTGGTTAGACGCCTCGGTAGTGTTCCCGCACTTCGAGGCGTTGCTTTTTAACTTCCATGCTTTGGTGTACATTGAACACCAGCTTTTTTAATATACAGAGATGAAAACCAATGTCAACCAATGGCAACCAAAAAGAAAGGCATGTTGTACAACTTCGTCTTGATCCTGAACTGTCCGAAAGACTAGCCATTGCCATGAAAGAGGACGGCGATGATAACAAGGCAGGATGGATAAAGAGATTACTTCGAAGAGAGTTGGATCGACGGGCAATTAAATTGGATTGAACTTTATAAATTATTTAGGTGACGGCGAATTTCGGTGGGTTAATATCTCATGGTTATTAGCCATGAGATATTAATTATTTACAAACGAGTAGATGAAATTTTCTCTATAATATCCTCAAGGATAAACTTACTTTTATTAATGAATGAAATTCTTTTTATTAATGTTAAGTCATCAGAATTATGGTCTGTTAGATTTATCTGTTTCAACAAAGCTTTGCAAGAATGTTCGAATGTAACTTTATTGCCTTTATTAAACAATTTGAATTTAAAGTCATACACATCTTTGTATGGTATTATTTGCCTATATTTATATCCGTTATCAGGTAAACCTATTAAAATGTTATGAGCATTTATAAAAAGTTCAAAACTTTTGTTGCCGTCTGGTTCTCTAATGCATTTTACTAGGTATAGCCTTGCTTGCTGAGTATCGATATTTTCAGTATGATAATCATCTTTCGACCTGGCTAGGGTATATGCATCATTCAAATAAGTTTGAGCTGATTCAGTGTCACCAATAGAAATTCTGCACATTGCATATTGAACCCAGTAATGAGGCGAGTCTTTAAGCCACGGACAAACTTTCTTTAACTCCATATAATAGCTGTCAAGAGCCTTTTGTTTTTGAGGTAATAGTATTTCTAATACATGAAACCTTAGTAATGATTTGAAAAGCTTATTAGACTCATGAGAGATGCTTCTTAAGTTATCAAATGTTTTAACAACATTTAATAGTTTATGTTTGACATATGATTCACTGTAACAGTTATTAATAATAGCTAAAGACATTAAGCTTGATTTCGTTTCAATGGCGTTGCCATTTTCTACAAAGCGGTACAATGACTTGAAGTAAATATTGTTTCTTAATTCCATCTTATAAATACTGTCGTTTCCTGATATCTCGGAAATTAAAGAAGATGTTTTATGTGTATCGATTATATCGCAAAGTGCTATAGCAAAAATCGTATCTTTGAATAATTGGTTTTCGAATAATTCATCTGTTATCTTTCTTATTCTCTCATGTATAGATGGGCTTTTTAATAGGCCGAGTAATATGCCTGATATTTGGCCGTTATATTCATCTTTTATTTTCTTAAATTTGATATCATATGGCAGCGCTGTTAGTTCTTCCCATAAACCCTGATTGTCGAGTAAATCGATGAAATTTGATATTTCAGTATTGGTTAATTGATCAAGACTCACTTCAGCAAACTTTAATTCAAGCGTACTTATAAACTGAGTCATTCTTAGAGCAATTGCACTTCTGTCTGCAATGATTAAAGTTAACTCATCTGGAAAGTTTATGTTTATATGTCTCAATAATCTTTCAGCCCGACTATAGCCCTC
Source organism: Kosakonia sp. SMBL-WEM22 (assembly GCF_014490785.1). Taxonomy (NCBI): domain Bacteria; kingdom Pseudomonadati; phylum Pseudomonadota; class Gammaproteobacteria; order Enterobacterales; family Enterobacteriaceae; genus Kosakonia; species Kosakonia sp. SMBL-WEM22. Next base: position 1,438,844 of record NZ_CP051488.1, read on the forward strand.
AATTATTATTATTGTTTGCTTACGTGCCTTTACAATCAATTCAATTTCCGCTAGCTCATCATCATATTCACTAGCTTCATTGAAGCTATAAACAGTATAGCCTTTTTGGGTTAGAGTAGAAGATAGCAGGTTCAGGAATATTGTCTTTCCGTTACCTAGTTCGCTATGCACAAGTATATTGTTTTTATTTTCAATTAATCTTATTGTGTCCTTAAGTAACTCACGTTCAATCAGGAAAAAATCTTGATAATTATTACTTAAGGTAGTATCTACTTGTGATTCGTTGAATTTTCCAAAAAGTAATAAATCTCTAATCTCTGTATCTGTTATGGTTTCATTAACATGCTTTACTTCACGTGCTGTAAAACATTCAAGAAGTACACCTTCGTCTTGAGGATTAGGCTGAACAAATTTTTCAGCGATTAAACTTGAGAATCCTTCAACTCCGATAGGGAGAACATGTCCAAAATCTGTCAATAGGAATGTTTCTTGGAATGTCGCTTCGTTATGAACAATAAAATATGTCTTATCAATTAAATTATCAGTTTGATATAGCAGTCTTTGTACATCCATGTCATACATTGAATATCCCACAAAGATAATCGCGCTTGCTGTTTCGAGATCCCTTTTGAAAATGTAATTCCATTGAGAGCTAATAAAAGACTGAGGGGAAAGGTAAGAAGAGTTAGTAAGCTTTATTTTTGATTCAAGGTCATCAACTTTTGCATTTTCAATAAGACCATTTAAATGAACACATAATCCATCTTGAGATATATAATCTTTCGGCTTCGCTTCGATATCGAGAGAGTCTACTCTTTTACCTATATTCCGGCATGCAAGTTCAATGGAATTATCATAATTTGTTGTATAGAACCTGCGCCATGGTAGAGAGCATATTTTCTCATGCGAAGGATCAACATCCATCAATACAAATGAATCTTTGAGCAACTTTAGGAGGGCGAGTCTATCACCATGTTTTAAATACAGATGAGACGTATACATTAAATCTTCATTATTATCGCCTAAATTAGCTAATGATCCTATTTTCTTTGAAAGCTCGCGAGCTAGCGGAGGTTCTTCATGTAAAGTGTTATGTGCTTTTTTAGAAAAGCCTGCTCCGGTAAAAATTATTGCTTTTCCGGTTCCTATCTTTCTCAACATTTCTTCTGTGTTTACTGGCGGTAGCTTGAGGTTTTGAACATCTATCTGAATCTTCATGATTTACCTTAAGTTGTTTTATTATTAGTGGAATAGGTATTTTGATGGAACAGATAATGATTTTTTAATCATACCCATACTATCAATGGGTAATTAATAGTATTTTTCTCTTTACTATTTTGCAAGGTAATTCCAGTGAGAATATAATGAACGAAACTAAAAATGTTTTATATATTATATATGTTAAAGTTAGTTAGCATTTAAAGAAGGCTAATAATTAATAGTGAGGTGAAAATAGTAAGGTTAACTATTTTTTGAAAAATTTAATGCTCTTTAGCTCTTCCTAAAAGGAAGAGCTAAAGAGCTAAAGAAGTAACTAAGCCAATCGCGGATACCCGTCCGCAATCGCATCACCGGTAAATTGCGCGATCCACCCCTCGGGGTTATCAAAAATCCTGATCGCCGTGAAGTTCGGTTCTGAACCCATATCAAACCAGTGCGGTGTGCCGGCGGGAACGGAGATAAGGTCGTTTTTCTCGCACAGCACCTGGTAGACCTCGTTGCCGATATGCAGACAGAAGAGCCCGGCGCCTTCGACAAAGAAACGCACTTCATCTTCGCCGTGGGTGTGTTCGCTGAGGAATTTGCTGCGCAGCGCCTCTTTTTGCGGGTTGTCAGCGCGCAGGCTGATCACATCCCAGCTCTGATAACCTTTCTCCTCCACCAGCTTGTCGATAGCGTGCTGATAGGCGTTAATCACCGTTTCCGGCGTTGGGTTAGCGCCTAAATCGCGTTCGGCTTGCCAGCGCTCAAAGCGCACCGCTTTCGCATTCAGCTTCTGCTGAATCTCTGTGGCGTCGGTGCTGTGCCATACCGGCGTGCTGGCATCGGTGTCGGTGTAAATCGTCAGTGCGCTCATGAGGGGATCTGCTCCGGCTTGATGGTGCTGAATGAGTTAACCTGGTGATGATGGCTGGCTGCGTCATCATCATCGCGAATCAGTTGCGTGGTGCGAAAACCGGCCTCTTCGGCAGCGTCCAGCTCCTGATGAATGTCGGAGAGGAAGAGAATAGAAGAGGGCGGTAGCGCGAGCTGTGCGGCAATATTGCGATAGGATTGCACTTCGCGCTTCGCACCCACCAGCGTGTCGAAATAGCCGCTGAAGAGATGAGTAATATCACCTTCGTCGCTGTAGCCAAATAACAGTTTTTGCGCAGCAACGGAGCCAGAGGAATATACATAGAGATCAAAGCCCTGCGCCTTCCAGTTCTCCAGCGCGGGCAGCACGTCCGGGTAGAGGTGACCGGTAAAATCGCCGTTCACGTAGCCATCGCGCCAGATAATGCCCTGCAATGCTTTCAACGCCGTCGATTTACGGTCTTCATCCATAAATGAAAATAGCACCTCGATAAGCTCGGCGCTGGTGGCGTTCGGCTGTGCAATCTCTTCTCGCAGATTATCGAGAATGGTGCTGACCGGCTCCTGGTACTGCTGCGCGGTGACAAAACCCGCCAGCCGCTCGCGGGCGTAGGGGAAGAGAACGTTGTGCACAAAGCGGATATCGCTGGTGGTGCCTTCTATATCGGTGACAATCGCGCGGATCATAATCTCTCCAGCAGTCGGCGCTGCAATTCGCATTCAAATAAAAACTCCAGCCCTTCGAGGTGACGGCGCGCTTCGGCGACGTCGCGCCCCCAGCAGGTTAACCCGTGGCCGCGCAGCAGAAAACCATAACGTAACGGGTTTGATTCGGCATAAGCGGCGATGCGCCCGGCGAGCGCGTCGATATCCTGATCGTTATCGAAAATGGCAATCGGCACGCTATCGAGGTGCGTCTGCTGCCCGCTGAGGGATTTCTGCATCTCATACCCGCTTAGTTGCAGCGCGGCGCTTTTCTCCACCCGCGACAGCACGGTAGCGTTGACGGTGTGCACATGCAGCACTGCGTTAGCGTCAGGGTAAAGACGGTAAATCAGCGTATGCAGACCGGTTTCGGCGGAGGGTTTGCGCCCGGATGGCGCATGGTTATCGGCGATGGAGACCTGCAAAAAATCCTCCGGCGTCAGGCTGCCTTTATCTTTCCCGGACTCGCTCAGCCAGCACCATTCGGCACTTTGGCGCAGGGACATATTACCGCCCGTCGCGGGTGCCCACCCTTTGGCGCCGATCCAGTGGCAGGCAGAAACAAGTTGCTGGAGTTGCAGGTTGTCGGTCATCGCGTTTCCTTATCAGGAATATCGTTGTGATATAGACGTCTAAGCGTCTTGATTGCCAAATACTAGCATCGTGTTATAGTGGCGGCAACTTGAGTCTCGACAGCAGGCACGAAAAGATGCGCAATAACCCTTTGATTCCTGAGAGTAAACTCCCCGCTTTAGGCACTACCATCTTCACGCAAATGAGCGCGCTCGCCCAGCAGCATCAGGCGATTAATCTGTCACAAGGCTTCCCGGATTTTGACGGCCCGCGCTATTTGCAGGAGCGGCTGGCGTATCACGTTGCGCAGGGCGCAAATCAATATGCGCCGATGACCGGCGTGCAGGCGCTGCGCGAAGCGATTGCCGAGAAAACGGCGGCGCTTTATGGCCATCAGCCAGACGTGAACAGCGACATTACTGTCACTGCCGGGGCGACGGAAGCGCTCTATGCGGCGATCACCGCGCTGGTGCGCGAGGGAGATGAGGTGATCTGCTTCGACCCAAGTTACGACAGTTACGCGCCTGCGGTTGAACTCTCTGGCGGCGTGCTGAAGCGCATCGCCCTGCAACCACCGCACTTTCGCGTTGACTGGCAGGCTTTTGCCGCGCTGCTCAGCGATCGCACCCGGCTGGTGATTGTTAATACGCCGCACAACCCGTCGGCGACGGTGTGGCAGGAGGCGGATTTTGCCGCGCTGTGGCAGGAAATTGCCGATCGGGAAATTTATGTGCTGAGCGATGAAGTCTACGAGCATATCTGCTTTGCCGAGGGCGGGCATGCCAGCGTGCTGAAGCATCCGCAGCTGCGCGAGCGCGCCATTGCCGTGTCCTCCTTTGGCAAAACCTATCATATGACCGGCTGGAAAGTGGGATACTGCATTGCGCCCGCCGCCATCAGCGCCGAGCTGCGCAAAGTGCACCAGTACTTAACCTTTTCGGTGAACACCCCGGCGCAGCTGGCGCTGGCTGATATGCTGCGTGCCGAGCCACAGCACTACCGCGAGTTGCCGGAGTTTTACCGCGCGCGTCGTGACGTGCTGGTGAATGCCCTGCGTGAGAGCAAGCTGGAGATTTTGCCCTGCGAAGGGACCTACTTTTTGCTGGCGGATTACAGCGCCATCTCCGATCTCGATGATGTCGCGTTTTGCCAGTGGCTGACCAAAGAGGTGGGGGTGGCGGCGATTCCGCTGTCGGTGTTCTGCGCCGATCCCTTCCCGCATAAGCTGATTCGCCTCTGCTTTGCGAAACAGGAATCGACGCTGCTGGCGGCGGCAGAGCGCCTCTGCACGCTGTAGCGGCTTACTTCTCGCCCATAATCGTTTTGAGCTTTTCCGCATCCGGCAGGCCGACCGCCTGCTGGAGCACATTCTCTTCATTCATATAGTAGATAGCGGGGGTGGCGTTGGCCCCGAGATCGTCCATGATTTTCTGATTGAGATTGAGCGAGCGCATGATCGCCGGCGGGATAGTTTTCGGCAGCGCCAGCGTCATTTTGCCGTTCGACTGCTCATACTCATGCCAGCTTTTGGCCGGATCTTTCGCGCTGAGGATCGCCGCCGCCGCCGCCGGGCTTTCCGGTTTGATCACGCCGACCATTAAGGTGCGGATCTGCACCTTGCCGGACTCCACCCATGGGCGCGCCTGCTGCCAGAACTGTTTGCAGTAGGGGCAGTAGGGATCGGCAAAGACATACACCACGCGCGGCGCGGTTTTTTGCCCGTCGAGGATCCACTCTGCTTTCTCCATCCGCTTCCAGAGTTCGCGTCCGGCCGGGCCATAGAGCTCCTGATTGAACAACTTTTCGCTAAGATTGGTGCCCGCGTCGTCATACATATAGCCCGAGATGGCGTGTTTACCGTCCGGCGTGACATAAATGGTGACGCCCATCTCCTGATATTTACCCAGATAGCCCTTCATGCCGCCCGGCGCGTCAAAAGATTTAATGATGGTAATGCCTTGCTTTTCAATGGCTTTAACCGGCGCGGGCAGCTCTTCGGCGTGCAGGGTCAGCGGCAGCAGGGTGAGCATTAACAGGCGCTTGAGCATAAAAATCCTTATTAATTCAGTGGGTAAACTTAACAAAGGCTAAACCTATCACAGCCATAGGCAAGAGACAGGGAATAATGATTGTCGAAGTCGCAGGGGAGTGGTGTAATCAACCCTGTTTGCCGTCGACAGATGGCAGGCGTATCGCACAGCCAGCGTGCTGGCACTGAAGTCACCCGCGGGTATTTCAGATATTGAGGCCACCCGTACCGGTGGCCTTTTTACTTTTGGCTAATGTCTGTTCACAGAGTTGTTCGTTGGCGTTTGTTAGCTAACGCTTATTGATTTGATAATGCAAACGCATTAGCCGTCGTAAGCAAAGTTCGTTAACTTATACCCCAACGAAAACACGGAGGAAGTATAGATGTCCTTAATTAACACCAAGATCAAACCTTTCAAAAACCAGGCGTTCAAAAACGGTGAATTCATCGAAGTAACCGAGAAAGATACCGAAGGCCGCTGGAGCGTCTTCTTCTTCTACCCGGCTGACTTCACCTTCGTATGCCCGACCGAACTGGGCGACGTGGCTGACCACTACGAAGAACTGCAGAAACTGGGCGTTGACGTTTACTCTGTATCCACCGACACCCACTTCACGCATAAAGCATGGCACAGCAGCTCTGACACCATCGCGAAAATCAAATACGCGATGATCGGCGACCCGACTGGTGCCCTGACCCGTAACTTCGAAATCATGCGTGAAGACGAAGGTCTGGCAGACCGCGGTACCTTCATCGTTGACCCGCAGGGCATCATCCAGGCTATCGAAGTGACCGCTGAAGGCATCGGCCGTGACGCATCTGACCTGCTGCGTAAAATCAAAGCGGCTCAGTATGTTGCTTCTCACCCAGGCGAAGTGTGCCCGGCTAAGTGGAAAGAAGGCGAAGCGACCCTGGCTCCTTCCTTAGATTTAGTAGGCAAAATCTAAATTTCCGGCGGCGCAAAGTCTCTTCCGGTCTGCAAAACGTAGGCCGGGTAAGCGTAGCGCCACCCGGCGTAAAACGGGTGCAATGCACCCGTTTTTCTTCCACACACCATGATTCAAGTTGCATCCAGGCGGCTCCAATGAGGCAGCTTGCATGATGATGTTTTAAGAGAAGGATACCGACATGCTCGACACCACAATGAAAACCCAGCTCAAGGCTTATCTTGAGAAACTGACCAAGCCTGTTGAGTTGATCGCGACGCTGGATGACAGCGAAAAATCGAATGAGATCAAAGAGCTGCTGGGCGAAATCGCCGAGCTCTCTGACAAAGTGACCTTTAAAGAGGACAACACCCTGGCGGTGCGTAAGCCCTCGTTCCTGATCACCAACCCAGGCTCGCACACTGGCCCGCGCTTTGCTGGCTCTCCGCTGGGGCATGAGTTTACCTCGCTGGTGCTGGCACTGCTGTGGACCGGTGGTCATCCGTCGAAAGAGGCGCAGGCGCTGCTGGAGCAGATCCGCGATATCGACGGCGACTTCGAATTCGAGACTTACTACTCGCTCTCCTGCCACAACTGCCCGGACGTGGTGCAGGCGCTGAACCTGATGTCGGTGCTGAACCCACGCATCAAGCACACGGCGATTGATGGCGGTACTTTCCAGAACGAGATCACCGATCGCAACGTGATGGGCGTTCCGGCGGTCTACGTTAACGGTCAGGAGTTTGGTCAGGGTCGTATGACGCTGACAGAGATCGTGGCGAAAATTGATACCGGCGCGGAAAAACGTGCGGCGGAAGAGCTGAACAAACGTGACGCTTACGATGTACTGATTGTCGGCTCCGGCCCGGCGGGCGCAGCGGCCTCCGTCTACTCTGCCCGTAAAGGCATTCGTACCGGTCTGATGGGCGAACGCTTCGGCGGCCAGGTGCTCGATACCGTTGATATCGAAAACTACATTTCCGTGCCGAAAACCGAAGGCCAGCAGTTCGCGGGTGCCCTGAAAGCGCACGTTGCCGATTATGATGTTGACGTGATCGACAGCCAGAGCGCCAGCAAGCTGGTTCCGGCGTCGGTTGAAGGCGGCCTGCATCAGATTGAAACCGCCTCTGGCGCGGTGCTGAAAGCGCGTACTGTCATCATTGCGACCGGCGCGAAATGGCGCAACATGAATGTGCCGGGCGAAGATCAGTATCGCACCAAGGGCGTGACCTACTGCCCGCACTGCGACGGCCCGCTGTTCAAAGGCAAGCGCGTGGCGGTGATCGGCGGCGGTAACTCCGGCGTGGAAGCGGCTATCGACTTGGCCGGGATTGTTGAACACGTGACGCTGCTGGAGTTTGCTCCGGAGATGAAAGCGGATCAGGTGTTGCAGGATAAAGTTCGCAGCCTGAAGAACGTCGATATCGTTCTGAACGCGCAGACCACCGAAGTGAAAGGCGACGGTACCAAAGTGACCGGTCTTGAGTACCGCGACCGCGTGAGCGGCGATGTGCATCAGGTTGCGCTGGCGGGGATCTTCGTGCAGATCGGTCTGCTGCCGAACACCACCTGGCTGGAAGGCGCGATTGAGCGCAACCGCATGGGCGAAATCATCATCGACGCCAAATGCGAAACCAGCGTGAAAGGCGTGTTCGCGGCGGGTGACTGCACCACAGTGCCGTACAAACAGATCATTATTGCTACCGGCGAAGGTGCCAAAGCGTCACTGAGCGCGTTTGATTACCTGATCCGTACCAAAGCGTAAGCAAAAATAAGAGAGTAAGAGTCACCTGCATATAAAAAGCTGCCGCAAGGCAGCTTTTTTTTACCCGGATGATTCGGTGCGCTCATTTTGCCGGATGGCGCTGGCGCTTATCCGGCCTGCGGGGATCGCCGCCGTTTGTAGGCCGGATAAGGCGGAGCCGCCATCCGGCAATAGGCCGCGTCTACCGCACCACCAACACCGGAATATGCGCGTGGCGCACTACGCTGGAGGCATTGGAGCCGAGCAGATGGGTGCTGATAGACGGGTTACGCGAGGCGATCACCACCATATCCGCATGCAGCTCTTCGCCAAGCTCATTAACCATATCGCGCACGCTGCCGAAGCGCACGTGGGTATGAATGCGCGAAGGATCGATGGAGAAATGGCTTCGCATACTCTCGAGGCGGGTCTGCGCCTCCTTGTGCAGATGCTCTTCAAAGCGGCGTAAATCGGCGGCGAAACGGTGCAGGTTCAGGCTGGCAGAAGCGGGCAACACATGCAGCAGGTGAATAACACCTTCGCTCTGGGCGAGGAATTCCGCGTGGCGGACGGCTTTGTCGCACAACTCCATTTCGAAAATATCGACCGGCATAATGATTGTCTGGTACATAAACGTGTCTCCCTGTGGATTATGTCCCAGGAATTGAAGCACAAAGAGAGGGGGGATTTTGCTGCCTGGGTGGCAAATCTGCACACTGTCGGGTGCCGGAAAGAGGATGCGGGCGCATCCTCTGCAAAACAAAGCAGGGCGGGGATCAGAGCATGAAATCGCCAGCGGCTTCGGGCTGGTAGAGTAGCTCCAGCACTTCAAGGTCGGTGGTGGTGCCTCCTGGCAACGTCCAGTGAATGGAATCACCAACACGTAAACCTAACAGCGCCGCGCCCACCGGGGCCAGTACCGACAGCTGCGTAGCGCTGTCTGTCATCTGCGCCGGGTAGACCAGCGTACGTACGCGGATTTCACCGCTTTTCAGCTCGCGGAATTTTACCGTGCTGTTCATCGTCACCACATCATGCGGCATCGCTTCTGGCGCGCACATATTGGCGCGATCCAACTCCTCATTCAGCGCATCCGCGACCGCAAGGCTGGCATGTGCAGGCTGCTCCAGCAAGCGGTCGAGGCGCTCAGCGTCTCGCTCATTAATGATAATGGCAGGTCTGGACATCTCTTACTCCGTGTCAGGTGATTGATCCAAAGAAAAACCCTCGCCGACGGGCAGCGAGGGTTTGTCTAAAGCTGATGATACTAACCCGGCCCCATACTGTGAAGTGACCAGGCGCACATTTGCCTCAATTATGATTATTCCACAGCGATCAGTAACCCGCGCTATCGAGGATAAAGTGATCCCCACAGTTGCCGGGGTGCGGCTGTGGCAGCAGCGAGCGGCCAGAGAGCGGCGCATTAATCGCTTCGGCTTTGATGGCAACCTGCATCTCGGTCAGGTAGGCCGGGTTACCGTTACAGGTGAGCTTCACCGCTTTCACGCTCTGCTTACCGTAAGCCTCGGCAACGGCAGCATCAAAGGCGGTGCGGGTGATCGCTTTGCCGTAATTATTGGCAAGGAATACCCCAAGCGGGCTGGTTTTGATCTCATGGTTCAGACGCACCATCGCGCCAAAATAGTCATCGGGATCGAAGCCGAAACAGACGCCATGCTTGGCGTATTCGTAGCGCTCCAGGCAGGAGTTACCGCCGGAGCCGGGCATGGCCGCGTTGAGTTTATCCGCCATCTCCAGCGATAGACCGGTCTCTGCCGCCGCGCACTTCTGGCTGGCTTTCGCTTCCGGCATATTGGGGATCGGGCGCGTGGCGCAGCCAAAACGCATCCAGCGGCGGTTATCAACGCCGCGCGCGGCGATCGATTTCGGTAGGCCCGGCCATAAACCATGCACGGTGAGGTTATCGGCTTTATCGTCCGGGGATTTTTGCAGACGGCACTCGTCAGGCTCGTCGCGCCCGTTGTCGTGCATGCTCTGACAAAAGCCGGTCTGCCAGGAGAGCGCCAGCACGTAGCGATCAAAATCGCCATACTGCTTCGGTTGCAGCGGTGCGGCATAGGCAGAAGTGAAGAGTAGCGCGGCAATGCCTGTGCTGATGAAGAGTCCCTTTTTAAACATTTCAGTTCCTGATATATGGGTCCAGATAATTGCCATAGGTTATTAAACCATAAAAAAAGCGCCGGGCAGGCGCTTTTTCAACTTCTGAAACCCGGCAGGGTTAGTGAACCGCTGCGCCAGGTACGAGGATTTCGGTGGCGACAATCACCACCACCAGGCCGACCAGAATCGGCACGGAGGTGCGTTTTACCACTTCAAACGGCGAAATGTTTGCCATCCCGGCAACGGCGACCACTACGCCAGAGACCGGCGAAATGGTGCGTCCGAGGTTGGAAGCCTGCAACATTGGAATCGATAAATAGGCCGGATTGATGCTCGCCTCACGCGCCAGTTTTGGGATCATCTCCACAAACGCGTAAAACGGCGCGTTACCGGAACCGGTGGTCATCGCCGCCAGCATGGTGAGGATCACCAGCACCAGCATCAAAATAATGCTCGCGGAACCGAACGAGGTGGCAATGGAGATCAGGCTCTGAATAAAACCGATGGTGCTCAGCCCCTGGGCGAAGACGCCTGCGGCAACCAGCAACATCACCACACCGGCGAAGGCATCGGCCATGCCGCGCCAGGCCACTTCCAGCCCGCTGAAGACATTCTGCGTATTAAATCCGCGCAGAAACTCCAGCACCGCAGCAATCAGCATACAGATCACGAGGATGGTAATAATGTGCAGCTCCGGGCCCCATTTGCCGTCAAAAATCAGCACGCCGATGATCGGCGTAAAGGGCAGGATGGCGTAAAACGCAGGCGCACGGGTGGTGATCTCTTTCACATCCAGCATTTCGCTAACAATATTCTCTTTCTTATCGAGGTAGCGCTGCCAGAAGAAGTGGGCGATGGCCATGGCGATAATCGCGGCGATAGAGATCGGCAGGGTGGTTTTAAAGGCGAAATCAACCAGCGGCATCTCTGCGGCTTTCGCGGCCAGCACCACATCGCCGGAGGTGGGCGAGAGAATAATCGCCGCCGGGGAGGCGCAAATCGCCGCCGCCGCGCCGCGGCTGATGCCGACGTTAACCATTACCGGGAAGAGGGTGGCCATCAGCAGCACGCCGAGGCCCGTTGCTGAAGAGACCGCCAGCGACATCAGGCAGGCGACAAAATAGGCGGCAATCATCAGGATATAGGGCGAGTTGATAAAGCGCAGCGGGCGCGAGGCCAGCTTAACCACCATATCGTTAGCACCGATGTGCGTCATGTAGGCTGCAAAACCGCACAGCATCATGATCATCATGCCGAGATCGCCGCCGCGGCTCATCAGCAGGATTTTTATATATTCGACAATGTCGGTAGCGCGATAACCGGTGCTGGTGGCGCTGGCGGGTAATATTGCGTGGCCCATCAGCGCGCTGACGATCAATAACGCCAGCCCGCCGACAAACAGCACACCGGTGGCAGAGTAGCCTTTAATGATGTAGCGGGCGACGCCGCCAATTACCACGACGCCGATCAATAGCTCAATCAGGGTTGAAATCATATGGGGTCCCGGAGGTTGGACAAATAAAAGTAAAGTAAGCAAAAGGCTGCATCGCAATGTGCCGAATAACGGCAGCGTGATAGCTGATTAAAATCAACAAAGCGCTGCATTGCGCGCAATATTACGTGAATTGTTATAAATCAGAAAAATAAATGCGGGCGAAACGATAATTCAGGCTAATGAATTTCGGCAGTTATGTTTTATTCGTGATAACGGTTGGTTAATTGTTTTGGCGTTTTTCGCTTCAGATTGATTTGACAGCAAATTTCACTAAAAAAGGCTTTAAAAATAAAAACAGGGCTGCTTATACTCGCCGTTACCTTCACTCACCCATGGCGATGTTATGCACGCAGCCTGGCTCCACCGATTGCGCTTTATTAAGCGGCATTTATTAATGCTGCTTATCGCATTGGGTTGGCTGCTGATCCAGAGCCAGCTGGCGATTGCCTCCCACGGCTGCGCGCTTCCTGCTCCGGGTGAGGCAATGGCGCAGCAGCATCTGCACCATCTGGCGATGGATGATAACGCGCCCAAAGCCCACGCGATGAAAGCGCCGCTCTGCGAGAAGCACTGCGTGCCCGATCAGGTGCAAAAAGAGAGCCATTACCCTTCGCTGGCGGCGCTGCCCGCCACGCTGACGCTGGCGATTGCCGAACCTGTTTGTTCTGCTATCACTTCGCGCAGCTGGGTATTAACCCCGCCTGCCGCTGGCCCTCCGGCAACCATCCGCTTCTGCCGTTTTCGTGAATAGAGACCTGTTAACACATTGATTTAAATCTTATTAATGTTTAACAGGAGTTTTATTATGCGTAATTATTTTCTCTGCCTGCTCTCAGGCACCCTGCTTTTCCCGCACCTCAGCGCTTACGCGCAACCGCACGACATGGCGCACCACCACGCGATGCCGGCCCAGGTTTATCAAAGCCAGGGCACTGTTAAAAAAATGACCCCGCAGGCGATTACTATCGCCCACCAGGCTATTCCCGCGCTGCACTGGCCGCCGATGACCATGCAATTCACGGTTACGCCGGAGCATCCGCTGGCGCAGGTGAAGGTGGGCGATAACGTTCGCTTCAGCTTTAGTCAGAGCGAGCAGGGTTACACCCTCATCGCCATTACGCCGTTACCGTAAGCGGGAGTCACCATGAAACGATACTCGCTGAGCCTGCGGCTCGGCGGGGTTTGTCTTGCGCTCATCTGCTCCGCCGCGCAGGCGGAGTCACTGACGCTGACACAAACCCTTGCCGCCGCAGAGCGCTACTCTGCTGAGCTCTCTGCCAACCGTAACGAAGCCCTGGCGCTGGATGCGATGGCCGATTCCGCCCGCCAGTTGCCCGACCCCAAACTCAAATTCGGCATTGAGAATGTGCCGGTGCAGGGCAGTAACGACCGCCGTTTGACCCGCGAAGGGATGACCATGCAGCGCATTGGCGTGATGCAGCAGTATGTCAGCGCGGAAAAACGCGATCGCAAGGCCGACACCTTGCTGGCCGAAGCGCGCAGCGTCGAGGCCAAATCCCACGTCGTGCGCGCAGCGCTCCAGCGTGATACCGCCCAGGCGTGGCTTGAGCTGGCGCTTTCGCAGCAGGCGCTGCATAGCGCCCGGCAACTCGTGGCGGAAACAGAGCGTCAACAGAGTGCGCAACGCGCCAGCGTCGGCACAGGAAACGCTTTGCCGGACAGCGTACTCGCCCTGCAAATTAGCCTTAGCGCGATGCGTGATAAAGTCACTCTTGCCGAGCGGGATGTACAGCTGGCACAAACCCGGCTGATGCAGTTGACCGGGCAGCCGGTTACCGCCGTCAGCGGCGCGCTTCCTCGCTATCAGCGTCTGCCCGCCGATGAGAAAACGCTGGAAGAGGCCATTCGCCAGCATCCCGACATCCTGTCTGCCGCAAGCGTTGCCAACCGCGCCAAAGCCCGCTCGGCAGAGTCGGCGATTGCCGCCCTGCCTGATGTCGAAGTAGAGGTGTGGTATGGGCGGCGTGCCGAGGGGTATGAAGATATGGCCGGGGTGATGTTTACCGTCGACCTGCCGCTGTTTCAGTCCCGCCGCCAGGATAAAGATCACGCCGCCGACGTCTCCCGCACTTTGCAGGCTAATGACCAACTGGCACTCGCCGAGCGTGAGCATCTCGCCGAACTTCACACCCTGATTGCCCAGTACAACGCCGCGCAAACCCTCTGGCAGCGCCAGCGGGATGAGGTGCTGCCGCTTTTGCGCAGCCGTGCTTCGCTGTTAGCGGCTCAGTACCGCGCCGGGCAGACCGATCTCCCGGCGCTGCTTGAGGCGCGCCGCAGCGTGCTCGACGGTGAACTGGCGATCAATCAGGCCGAAAAAACGATGGCGCAGCAGTGGGCAGCGATTCGTTGGCTTATCCCGCAGGAGGTGATGTGATGAAAAGAACGCTGTTAGCCGTGGCGGTTGCTGCCTGCGTGGCGGCCAGCGCCGGTTACCTTACTGGTCGCCAGCAGAGCGTGCCCGCTGAAAACAGCCAGCCGCCACAGGCGCGCAAAGTGCTCTACTGGTACGACCCGATGGTGCCGGATCAGCGCTTCGATAAACCGGGCAAATCGCCCTTTATGGATATGCCGCTGGTGGCGAAATATGCCGATGATGCGCCCGTTGACGGCGGTGTACGCGTCAGTGCTCAACAGCAGCAAAACCTCGGCATGACCACCGCCAGGGTGGAGAGACGAGCGCTCGCCAGCGCTTTCAGCGCGTTTGCCACCGTGGCTACTGATGAACGCGCGATGCAAATCGTACCTTCACCGGCGGCGGGCGTGGTGGAGAAACTCTTTGTCCGCGCGCCGCAGCAGTGGGTGAAAAAGGGCGAGGCGCTGGCGCAGCTCTGGATCCCGCAGTGGACCAGCGCGCAGCAGGAGTATCTGGCGGTGCGCCAACTCGGCGACAGCGCACTGACGCGTGCTGCCCGTGAACGGCTGGCGCTGCAGTTTATGCCGCAAGAGGTGATTCGCGCGGTGGAGCGCAGCGCCAAAGCGCAGACCCGGCTGATCGTTCGCGCCGCGCGCGACGGCTATGTCACTAAACTCGATACCCGAGAAGGGGCGCAAGTCGTCGCCACGCAAACGCTGTTTGAACTGGCGAGCCTCGATCCGGTCTGGCTGGTGGTCGATTATCCGCAAAGCCAGGCGCAGGCGCTGACGGTTGGCAGCGAGGTGGAAGCGATCAGCGACAGCTGGCCGGGCGAGCGATTCCACGGTCGCGTCAGCGAACTGTTGCCGCAGCTCGCCAGCGCCACGCGCACGCTGCAAGCGCGCATCGTGCTGGAAAACCCGCAACAGAAGCTGAAACCCGGCATGTTTCTTACCGTCACCCAGCCGGAAGGAGCACAGCAGCCTGCGGTGCTGACGATCCCGGAAGAGGCGGTGATCGAAAGCGGGCGCGCCAGCCGCGTGCTGCTGGCAAGCGGCGAGGGGCATTTCCGCGCGGTAAATGTGACGGCCGGACGGCGGGCGCAGGGCTGGCGGGAGATCCTCTCCGGGTTGCAGGAGGGCGATGAGGTGGTTACTTCCGGCCAGTTCCTGATCGACTCCGAAGCGAGCCTGCGCAGTGCTTTGCCGCAGCAGCCATCTTCTGTCCCAAAAACGCCGGAATATCGAAGCATGGGCGTGGTGCAGGCGCTTGATAGCGGCACTATCACCCTCAGCCATCAACCGATCCCTGAGCTGAACTGGGGAGCGATGACGATGGACTTTACGCTTACAGATCCCGATCCGCAGGTGAAGGTGGGCGATAAGGTGATGTTCAGCTTCACGCTGAATGATGAGGTGGGCGCGGTCATTACCCATCTTATGCCGGAGGCGACGAAATGATTGCTGCCGTGATTCGTGCGTCATTACGTAACCGCCTGCTGGTTCTGCTGGCGGCACTTCTCCTCACCGGTTGGGGCATCTGGTCGCTGCAACGGGCGCCGCTCGATGCCCTGCCCGATCTCTCGGATGTGCAGGTGGTTATTCGCGCCAGCTATGCGGGCAAGGCACCGCAGCTGATTGAGGATCAGGTGACCTATCCGCTGACCACTGCCATGCTCTCGGTGCCAGGGGCGAATACCGTGCGTGGCTACTCGATGTTTGGTGATGCCTATGTCTATGTGCTGTTTGACGATGACACCGATCTCTACTGGGCGCGCTCGCGGGTGCTGGAGAGCCTGAGTCAGATTCAGGCATCGCTGCCCGCCGGGGTGGAGGTGGGCCTTGGGCCGGATGCTACCGGCGTCGGCTGGATCTATGAGTATGCGCTGGTGGATCGCAGCGGTCAGCATAACCTCGCCGATCTGCGCGCCCTGCAGGACTGGACGCTGAAATTTGAGCTGAAAACTATGCCCAATGTTGCCGAGGTTGCCAGCGTTGGCGGGATGGTGCGCCAGTACCAGATTGTGCCGGACCCGCAAAAAATGCGCGCGCTCAATATCACCCATCAGCAGTTAGTAAGCGCGGTGCAGGCGGCAAATCAGGAGAGCGGCGGCGCGCTGCTGGAGATGGGCGAAGCGGAGTTTATGCTGCGCACCAGCGGCTATTTGCGCCAGCCGGAGGATTTTCGCCAGACGGTGATCGCCAGCCGCGACGGCGTGCCGGTGATGCTTTCCGATATCGCGACCGTGCGCCTCGGGCCGGAGCTGCGCCGGGGCGTGGCGGAGTATAACGGCGAAGGCGAAGTGGCGGGCGGCGTGATTGTTATGCGCTATGGCAAGAATGCGCTGGAGACTATTCATGCGGTCAAAGCGAAGCTTGCTGAGATAGAAAAAACGCTGCCCGCGGGCGTGGAGATTGTCCCGGTTTACGACCGCTCGACGCTGATTGAGAGTGCCGTCGGCACGCTGACCCACAAGCTGATTGAAGAGTTTATTGTTGTCGCGCTGGTCTGCACGCTGTTCCTGTTCCACTTTCGCTCGGCGCTGGTGGCGATTGTCTCGCTGCCGCTGGGCATTCTCGGCGCGTTTATCGTCATGCACTACCAGGGGATCAACGCCAATATCATGTCGCTTGGCGGAATCGCGATTGCCATCGGCGCGATGGTCGATGCAGCGATTGTGATGATTGAGAATATGCACAAAGTGATGGAGCAGTGGCGGCACGATAACCCAGGATGCCTGCCAGCGCGGGGTGATTACTGGCGCTTCTCCGAGCAGGCGGCGGTGGAAGTCGGCCCGGCGCTCTTTTGCAGCCTGCTTATCATCACCCTGTCGTTTATTCCGGTTTTCTCGCTGGAGGCGCAGGAGGGGCGCATGTTCTCGCCGCTGGCATTCACCAAAAGCTGGGCGATGGCCGTCGCCGCAGGGCTTGGCATTACGCTGGTGCCGGTGCTGATGGCGCTCTTTATTCGTGGCAAGATCCCTGATGAAAAGGCCAACCCGATTAATCGCGTGCTGATCCGCCTGTATGAACCGCTGCTGGATAGGGTACTGGCGTGGCCGAAAGCGACGCTCGCCATCGCGCTGCTGCTGTTGCTGGCGACCGCCTGGCCGCTCAGCCGCCTTGGCAGTGAGTTTATGCCGCCGCTGGATGAGGGCGATCTGCTCTATATGCCCTCGACGCTGCCGGGCATTTCCGCCCGTGAAGCGGGGCGCTTGCTGCAACAAACGGACCGTCTGATCAAAAGCGTGCCCGAGGTGGAGAGCGTATTTGGTAAGGCGGGCAGGGCGGAGAGCGCGACCGACCCTGCACCGTTGACCATGCTGGAGACCACCATCCGCTTTAAGCCGCGCACGCAGTGGCGGCCCGGTATGACGCCGGAAAAACTGATCGACGAACTGGATAAAACCGTCAGCGTGCCGGGCATCGCTAATGTCTGGGTGCCGCCAATCCGTAACCGCCTCGACATGCTGGCGACCGGCATTAAGAGCCCGGTGGGAATTAAGGTGAACGGCAATAATATTGCCGATATCGAGCGCGTGGCGCAGCAGATTGAGCAGGTGGTAAAAAGTGTGCCGGGCGTCACCTCCGCGCTGGCGGAGCGTCTGGCGGGCGGCCGCTATGTTGATATCAACATCAATCGCCAGCAGGCCGCGCGCTATGGCGTCCCGGTGCAGGAGTTGCAGTCTCTGGTCTCAACCTTGGTCGGCGGCGAGAAGATTGGCGAGGTGTTACAGGGGCGCGAGCGATTCCCCATCAATGTGCGTTATCCTCGGGATCTTCGGGCGAATGTCGACGATCTGCGCGCATTACCAGTGATCACCGCCAGCGGCAGCCAGATTGCGCTCGGCGACCTGGCAGAGGTGGTGATAACCGAGGGGCCGCCGATGCTGAAGAGCGAAAATGCGCGCTTGTCGAACTGGATCTATGTCGATCTGCGCGGGCGCGATTTGAAATCAGCGGTAGAGGAGATGCAGCAGCGTGTTGCGCAGCAGGTGAAGCTGCCGCAGGGCGTCACGCTCAGCTGGTCCGGGCAGTTTGAGTATCTCGAACGCGCGACGGCGAAGTTGAAAATTGTTCTGCCAGTGACGCTGATGATTATCTTTGTTCTGCTGTTTATTACCTTCAAACGGGTGAGCGATGTCTTATTAATTATGGGAACATTGCCCTTCGCATTAATAGGCGGCGTCTGGTTGCTCTGGCTGCTGGGATATAACTTGTCGGTGGCTGGCGCGGTGGGTTTTATAGCGCTGGCCGGCGTGGCGGCGGAGTTTGGGGTTATTATGGTGCTCTACCTCAATCACGCGCTTGAGAAATATCGCATCACTGAATCCGCTATGCCGAATAAGCAACTGCGTCTCGCAATACATGAGGGGGCGGTATTACGCGTGCGCCCGAAAGTAATGACGGTGGCAACCATTATGGCCGGGCTGCTGCCGATCATGTGGGGCGGCGGTAGCGGCGCAGAGGTGATGAGCCGTATCGCGGCACCGATGATTGGTGGGATGGTTACCGCACCGCTGCTCTCAATGCTGGTGATTCCTGCGCTCTATTATCTGCTGCATCGAAAGCGCTGACCTTAATATGCGCCCCGGCAACGGGGCGCTTGATACTTTATTAAGTTTTGTAACTAGACATAAAATGGGACTCTTCCTGGCAGGTTTAAGAACAACACTAATTTCGTTAAGGAACGATTAAGGTAAGGTGTCGGAAAATAGAAGTTGATTTGTAATATGGAAAACCTGTTGTGGCTGTTTATAAAAAATTTAAATATTTCGCTGTCTTTTTGTGTTGCCAGCTTTCACTGATTTCAACACTTCACGCAGCAGACAAACCCTGGTACACCGTTTTCGCTGACAACGTTAAGCAAACGTGGCAGCAGCCAGATAACTACGATCTCTATGTGCCTGCCATTACCTGGCATGCGCGTTTTGCCTATGACAAGGATAAAACCGATCGCTATAACGAGCGTCCGTGGGGCGCAGGCTTTGGTCAGGATCGCTGGGATGAGAAAGGAAACTGGCACGGGCTTTACCTGATGGCGTTTAAAGACTCCTTTAACAAATGGGAGCCGATTGGCGGCTACGGCTGGGAAAAGACCTGGCGCCCGCTGGCGGATGAGAACTTCCATCTTGGTCTCGGTTACACCGCCGGCGTTACCGCGCGCGATAACTGGAAGTACATCCCGATCCCGGTGCTGCTGCCGTTGGCCTCAATCGGCTATGGACCGGCGACGTTTCAGATGACCTACATCCCCGGCACTTATAACAACGGTAACGTTTACTTCGCCTGGATGCGCTTTCAGTTTTGATCGGTTTGTCGCGTGCTAGCGAACAAAGAGTAAACAACGCTAAAAACGCGGAATAAAGCGTCATTGGAAAAAAAGTTCGCGACATTTATCACTTTTTCGCGAATAACGACTGGACAAAACTCGCGACAATTGTTGTACTGATACCCGACACAGCATTTGTGTCGTTTTTTCATGTAAAGGTAATTTTGATGTCTAAGATTAAAGGTAACGTTAAGTGGTTTAATGAATCCAAAGGATTCGGTTTCATTACTCCGGAAGATGGCAGCAAAGACGTGTTCGTACACTTCTCTGCAATCCAGAGCAATGGTTTCAAAACTCTGGCTGAAGGTCAGCGCGTTGAGTTTGAAATCACTAACGGTGCCAAAGGCCCATCTGCTGCTAACGTAATGCCTGTTTAATCAGCGCGTACAGCAAGAATTCCAAAACCCGCCGCAAGGCGGGTTTTTTATTGCCTTCAGTTCGCGTTAGCGGTTGAGAAGAGCCAGAACGCCAGGGCGGTCATAGCGAACGATCCCAACAGGTTAACGGCGATATTCAGCAGCGCCCACCCTGCGCGCCCTTCCTGAAGTAAAAAGACCACTTCCGCCGAAAAGGTGGAGAAGGTCGTCAATCCGCCGCAAAAGCCTGTGGTCACCAGTACTTTCCACACGGGATCGATATGCGCCATACGGTTAAACCACGCCAGCCCGGCGCCAATAATAAATGCGCCAATTAAGTTAGCCGTCAGCGTACCAAGCGGAATGATTTGATGAACCGGGTTGAGTTTCATACTCAGCATCCAGCGCGCCACGCTGCCCGTGCCGCCGCCGATAAAAACCGCTAAAAGGAGTTGTAACACTGAGCTATCCTGCTATCTGATAAATGAATGTGGCGAGTTTACCGTTGTGCCGGGAAACTGGCTATGGCAATACTGTAAGGAGAAACGTGATGATTGTTGCTGCCGGACAATTTGCTGTCACACCGGTGTGGCAAACTAACGCCCGAACGTGTGTAGAGTTGATGGCGGAGGCTGCGCGTCAGCAAGCATCACTGCTGGTGCTGCCAGAGGCATTACTGGCGCGGGATGATAAAGACCCGCACATGTCGGTGAAATCTGCACAGCGGCTTGATGAGGGCTTTATCAGCCTGCTTTGCGAGGAGAGCCGCCGCAACACCCTGACCACCATACTTACTGTGCATGTTCCGTCGACGGCGGGTAGAGCGGTTAATACGCTGGTGGTATTGCGCGGCGGGGAGGTCATCGCGCAGTATGCCAAGCTGCATCTTTATGATGC
Source organism: Kosakonia sp. SMBL-WEM22 (assembly GCF_014490785.1). Taxonomy (NCBI): domain Bacteria; kingdom Pseudomonadati; phylum Pseudomonadota; class Gammaproteobacteria; order Enterobacterales; family Enterobacteriaceae; genus Kosakonia; species Kosakonia sp. SMBL-WEM22. Next base: position 1,459,474 of record NZ_CP051488.1, read on the forward strand.
GTTTAGCATGCAGGAGTCCGCGCGGGTCGATGCCGGAAACGCATTGCCGCCGCTGATTGAGGTGGAGGGCATGCTGGTCGGTCTGATGACCTGCTACGATCTGCGTTTCCCTGAGCTGGCATTATCGCTGGCGTTGCAGGGGGCTGAACTGCTGGTGCTGCCCGCCGCGTGGGTGCGCGGGCCACTAAAAGAGATGCACTGGGCAACGCTGCTTGCCGCGCGGGCGCTCGACACTACGTGCTATGTAGTGGCTGCCGGCGAGTGCGGCAACAAGAATATTGGCCAAAGCCGGATTGTCGATCCGCAAGGTGTTACGCTTGCGGCAGCAGCTGAAGAGGCCCGGCTAATATTTGCCGAAGCGTCTGCTGAGCGTGTGGCACAAACGCGGGAGAAGCTGCCCGTGTTGCGCAATCGCCGTTTTGCGCATCCTCAATTGTTGTGATGTTTTTTTAATCAGTGCTTGATTCATCTCGTTACAGATTGCTATTGTGTGCGCGCACTGAATGACCGTTAATGGTGTCGGGTTATCAACGGTGCTTTTTACAGCCTGTTTTATGAAAGAAGGTATCTATGGGTGAGATTAGTATTACTAAACTGCTGGTCGTGGCCGCGTTAGTGGTTCTGCTGTTTGGAACCAAGAAACTGCGTACACTGGGCGGCGATCTTGGCGCAGCGATCAAAGGCTTCAAAAAAGCCATGAACGATGATGATGCCGCGAAGAAAGACGCTGACGTCGTTACCGCAGAGAAACTCTCTCACAAAGAGTAATCCGCCACGACAGGCGAAAAAAAACCGGCTCTCAGGCCGGTTTTTCTGTTTTCAGTGTAAGTAAGTGTTACTTCACTTCCATCCCTTTGGCCTGCAGATCCGCATGGTAAGAGGAGCGGACGAACGGACCGCACGCGGCATGGGTAAAGCCCATCGCCAGCGCTTCCTCTTTCATCTCTTCAAACTCATCCGGGCTGACATAGCGCTGCACCGGCAGGTGATGACGGCTCGGTTGCAGATACTGGCCCAGCGTCAGCATGGTGACGCCATGGCGGCGCAGATCGCGCATCACTTCAATGATTTCCGCATTGGTTTCGCCTAAACCGACCATCAGGCCCGATTTCGTCGGGATCTCCGGATGCGCTTCTTTAAAACGCTCCAGCAGTTTCAGCGACCAGTTGTAATCCGCGCCCGGACGCACCTGGCGGTAGATACGCGGCACGTTTTCGAGGTTGTGGTTAAACACATCTGGCGGCGTGGCGGTGAGAATATCGAGCGCGCGATCCATACGGCCACGGAAATCCGGCACCAGCGTTTCAATTTTGATCGATGGGCTCTTCTCACGAATCGCGGTAATGCAGTCAGCAAAGTGCTGAGCGCCGCCGTCGCGCAGATCGTCGCGGTCAACGGAGGTGATCACCACGTAACGCAGCGCCATATCGGCGATAGTCTGCGCGAGTTTCAGCGGTTCGTTCGCATCCGGCGCAACAGGACGGCCATGTGCCACATCGCAGAAGGGGCAGCGACGCGTGCAGATGGCACCGAGGATCATAAACGTGGCGGTACCGTGGTTGAAACACTCAGCGAGGTTCGGGCAGGAGGCCTCTTCGCAAACAGAGTGCAGCCCGTTTTTGCGCATGGCAGCTTTGATACCCTGGATACGGGAGGAGTCGGCCGGGAGTTTGATTTTCATCCATTCCGGTTTTCTTAACAGGGCTTCACGCTCTGTTGCCACGTTTTTTACCGGGATAAGCGCCATTTTATCGGCGTCGCGATATTTTACACCGCGTTCCATCACAATGGGTTTACTCATAGCGTGCGTGTTCCAGTTGCGGGTGACGAAGAAGGCATTTCAATTCAAGGAGAAGTTGTATTTATCAACTATTTTTGAATTAACGTAGGCGCAGTATACCATCTCTGGCGGGGATAAAGCAGCCTGACGCGCTGCCAAATTGTGAAATAGTTGTTGTTTTGTGCTTTATGTCCGCAGGCCTTTTATCACCTTTCCTGGCGCTAGCGCGCGTTAAAACGCCCGTCTGATCACATCTACCACGCTCTCCAGCACCGGGTCGCGCAGGCTCAACTTATTGTAATAGAGCGAAATATCCAGCCGCTCATTGTTAACCGGCGGGAAGGGGATCTCGACCAGTGGCCAGCATTGGCGGAAAAGGTCATATAAACGGGAAGGCATTAGCCCGAGCAGATCGCTGTTACCAATCAATGCTGCGATTGTGAACATATTGTAACTACTAAAAGAGATCTGTCGTTCAGGGAAGAGATCCTGCATCCGTTGGCGCAGCGCACCCAGGTTTTGCCCCTCAAGCATCAACAGCGTGTGCTCATATTTCTGTAATGCCAGCTCATTAACCGGTTCATTCAGGCAAGGGTGATCTTTGCGGCACACCAGCATCAAACGGTCGGAAAAGAGAACGTGATGATTGATGGTACGTGAGCTGGCAATGTGGGTATCGATGATCAGGTCGGTCTGGAACTGACTGAGCTGGCTCTCGGCATCATTTATCGGAATGTTGCGCATCATCAGATGCGGAGCGCTCTCTTTAATCGCCTGAAAAACTACCGGGATCACCAGCGCGCCGATAGAGGGCGTAGTGCCCACTGTTATGGTGCGCTGCTTATCGTAGCTGCCGGTTAAATCAAGTGCGCCGAGAATCGATTCCAGCCCCTGGCTGATATATTCATGCAGATGGGCGGCATAAGCGGTTGGCGTGACGCCCTGGCCTTTGCGAATGAAAAGCGGATCGGGAAATATTGAACGCAGCTTTTGAATTGACTGGCTAATAGCAGACGGCGTCAGGTTCAGCACTTTCGCGGCGTTAACGATCCCTTTATGAACATATACCGCCTCAAAAATGGTCAATAAATTGAGATCAATATTGCGCAGGGTTCGGAAGACTTGCGGCTTATCATCCTGGGGACGCACTGTTATTCGCTTTTCCGGCAGGCTTTTATTATCCACGCTTGTGCTCCGTTTTCATTCGCAATATGAATGATAGTTGAATTTGTTTTATTTGTTTAACAGCAAACTGAGTTAACGTCCTGTCTCGTCTCATCATTACGTAGATTTTTCATCGCGATGCCGGGCAATGGAGTCGGGAAACAATTGGCCTGAAGCATATGTACAAAGTCTGGCGAAGCATGGTAACGCATATTAGCCAGAACGGTCAGGCAGGTTGAAAATAGAGAATATGGCTTCTATTGTAAAGCCTTAACAGGGCAAATAAATAACGACCCGCACAAATTGCGGGCCGTGATACATCATACATTAAGCGCTCATATATTGATGAGGCGGATTGTTTAGTAACGCTAAAAAGTGCTGGATAAGAATCGTCCTTATTTTCTCCACACTCGCGTTTTCAACAAGTTTGCTGACCTGCGTCATTTCCATGCCGGCGTAACCACAGGGGTTGATGCGCATGAAGGGTGCCAGATCCATATCAATATTGAGCGCCAGGCCATGGAATGAGCAGCCTTTACGAATGCGCAAACCGAGCGAGCAGATCTTCTTCCCATCGACATAAACGCCTGGCGCATCCGGACGTGCATTCGCCACAATACCGAGCTGCGCCAGGGTATTGATCACCGTGTTTTCCAGCAGCGTGACCAGTTCACGCACGCCAATTTTTCGACGCTTGAGGTTAATTAACACATACATCACCTGCTGGCCCGGACCGTGGTAAGTCACCTGGCCGCCGCGATCGCTCTGAATGACCGGAATATCGCCCGCGGCGAGCACGTGTTCGGCTTTTCCGGCCTGACCCTGAGTAAATACGGGCGGGTGTTCCACCAGCCAGATCTCATCTGGTGTGTCGTCATCGCGACGATCGGTAAAGTCGTGCATCTCCTGTGAAACAGGCGCGTAAGGCTGCAAACCAAGATTGCGGATAAGAATGATGTCCTGAGACAAAACGGCATCTCCGGCGGAGAAAAGAGTGCGGGGAGTATATCACAGCGAAAACGTTACCCGAATGGCTCCGGGTAACGTCATTAATGATTACAGCACCATGCGAACAATTTCGATATTGCCAAGCTCTTCGTACAGCGTTTCAACCTGTTCAATATGTGTCGCATTGATGGTAATCGAGACCGAGTGGTAATTGCCTTTGCTGCTCGGTTTTACCTGCGGAGAGTAATCACCTGGCGCATGGCGCTGTACCACTTCAACCACCAGATCAACCAGCTCAGGTTTCGCCAGACCCATCACTTTGTAAGTAAAAGGTGTCGGGAATTCAAGCAGTTCTTTAAGATTGGTTTTCATGTCAGCTCCGGCGTAAAAAATAACAACTCCTGCCGCAGGGGCAGGAGTTTTTTGAGATGTTCAGTATATGGGGGCAGAGATCACACTTTCAAGTGCGCACGTTTTAGCCAAACCAGTGGTGGAACATCAATTTGATGTAATCAATGATTTTGCCGAAGAAGTTGCCTTCCGGGATCTCCTGCAGCACCACCAGCGGACGCTGTTCGATGGTTTTGCCATCCAGCTGGAAGTTGATGCTCCCCACTACCTGGTTTTTCTGCAGCGGCGCGTGCAGCTCGCTGGTGTTGAGCACATAGCTCGCTTTCAGGTCTTTCATACGACCGCGCGGAATGGTCAGGTAGACATCTTTATCCACGCCCAGTGAGGCGCGATCGCTGTCGCCGAACCAGGCGGGCTCAGAGGCGAACTCTTTCCCGGCTTTCAGCGGGCTGACGGTTTCAAAGAAGCGGAAGCCCCAGGTGAGCAGTTTTTTGCTCTCGGTTTCACGCCCTTTAAAGGTACGCCCCCCCATTACGGCAGAGATCAAACGCATCTGGCCTTCGGTTGCCGAAGCCACCAGGTTGTACCCGGCGCGATCGGTGTGACCGGTTTTGATGCCGTCAACGTTGAGGCTGTTATCCCACAGCAGGCCATTACGGTTGGTCTGGCGGATGCCGTTGAAGGTGAACTCTTTCTCTTTGTAGATAGAGTACTCATTCGGCACATCACGGATCAGCGCCTGGCCAATCAGCGCCATATCACGGGCGGAGCTGTACTGGCCTTCAGCATCCAGGCCGTGCACGGTCTGGAAGTGGCTGTTTTTCAGTCCCAGCGCGTTAACATAGCTGTTCATCAGGCCAACAAATGCGTCCTGGCTGCCGGCGACGTAGTCGGCCATCGCCACGCAGGCGTCATTGCCCGACTGCAGATTAATACCACGGATAAGCTGGGAAACCGGCACCTGCATGCCAGGTTTCAGGAACATCAGCGAGGAGCCGCGGAACACCGGGTTGCCGGTTGCCCAGGCGTCATTACCGATGGTCACCAGGTCGCTCTCTTTGAACTTGCCCGCTTTCATCGCCTGGCCGATAACGTAACTGGTCATCATTTTGGTCAGGCTCGCCGGATCGCGACGCGCATCGGCGTTCTGTTCCGCCAGCACTTTGCCAGAGTTGTAATCGATCAGGATATAGGACTCCGCATCGATCTGCGGAACGCCTGGGATCATGGTTTTAATGTTCAGGTCATCGGCATGCGCAGCGGAGAGGGCAGCTGCGGTCAGCGCCGTGGTGAGCGCCAGGCGCTGCACGAAACGAGCGGAAAAAGTGGTCTTCATGGTCGAACAACGACATCCGTGATGGAGTTAAAAAAAAGTGCCTTACTATAGCAAAAGCTATACCGGCAGGCATCTGACTTTGCGCGTGAGAGTGTGAATCACACTTACACAAATTGACAAAATCAGACACCTTTCCTGACTACTGAGCGCGCGTCACAAAGGATTGCAACTGCGCTTCGCTCTGCAGACGCTGCTGCAAGGCGTTGGCTTCAGACTTATTGCTGAATGGCCCTAACTGAATACGCCACACCGCGCCATTCTGCGTCACGCGGCCCGGCACGGAGAACTGCTGCGCCAGACGCTGCTGGTACTGCTGCGCGCGGGTCTGATCGCTTACTGCTCCTACCTGCACCACATAGCTTCCGCTGGCCGCTGCAGCAGCAGCAGGCGCACTGGCTGCAGGTGTCGCGCTGTGAACGGTGCCCTGCACCGAGCCAGGTGCCGTTACCGGAGAGTTACGGGTAGCGGGCGCGGCCGTCTGCGTGACCGGCTCGCTCTGGTTAACCGGCGTGGTGGCGACAGGCTGAGTATTGGTGTTCATTGCGGGCTGCGCGGCCTCGCTGCTCTCCAGCACGCCAGAGGCGAGCGGCGTTTGCGCGCCGAGGAAACCACCGCTGCGCACCGGGGCGCCGGTCGGATCGTCGCTTTTCAGCGTGTCGTTACTGATCGGCTGCACGTTAGCCTGTGCTTCCGCTGGCTGAGCGTCGCCCGGCTGTGCGGCAATCGGCTGCATCGGTTGGGCTTCATTCGCCTGCGGCGCAGCGCTCATGCTGCCTCCGCTCAAATCGGGGCGCGCCGGCAGGGCATAGGTCTGCTGCGCCACTTTGGTACAGGCCATCCCCGGACCGGAGAGCGAACCATCCTGCGCGACGATAATCGGATCGATGCGCACTTTGGTGTTATTGGAGGTGTTGAGACGATCGGCAGAGGCGCGCGAAAGCGAGATAACGCGATCGTTGCCGTATGGGCCACGGTCATTGATGCGCACCACAATCATGCGCCCGTTCGCCAGGTTGGTAATGCGCGCATAGCTCGGGATCGGCAGCGTCGGGTGCGCGGCGGTGAGCTGCATCGGGTCGAACGCTTCACCGGAGGCGGTAAGATTGCTGCCCGGTTCGGCGTCATAAATGGCGGCAAAGCCCGCCTGGCTGAAGCGGGAGGGATCCTGCACGATGGTGTAGCGTTTACCGTCGCGCTCATAATCCTGATTCGCCGTGGCGCTAGGCGTTTCATAACGCGGCTCCGCGCCGCTAATCTCCACCACCGGGCCGTTGCAGACCGCAGGCTGCGGCGCAACCATCGTCTGCTGCTGATTATCATTACTCGTACAGGCCGCCAGTAACCCTGCTGCTATACAGATCCCAGGCCAAAGCTTATGCATTGCGCACCTCTTATACGTTCTTGGACAACATTTTTCTGTGGGTATGGATCGACATTACGATACCAAACCCGGCCATGAGTACGATGAGGGCGGAACCCCCGTAACTGATCAGCGGCAGCGGAACGCCTACCACCGGCAAGATACCGCTTACCATACCAATATTTACGAACACATATACGAACAGAATCAGCATCAAACCGCCGGCCATCACCCGGCCAAAGGTGGTTTGCGCTCGCGCGGCGATCCACAGCCCGCGCATGATCAACAGCAGATAGAGTGCCAGCAGGATCAAAATCCCCACCAGGCCCAGCTCCTCCGCCAGCACGGCGAAGATAAAGTCCGTGTGGCGCTCCGGCAGGAACTCCAGCTGCGACTGGGTGCCGTGCAGCCAGCCTTTGCCGCTGAGGCCGCCGGAACCAATGGCGATTTTTGACTGAATAATATGGTAGCCCGCGCCGAGCGGATCGGTTTCCGGATCGAGCAGCATCATCACGCGCTGGCGCTGATAATCATGCATCAGGAAGAACCACATTATCGGAATAAAAGCCGCAACAAGCAGCGCGGCAATGCCGATTAGCCGCCAGCTCAGGCCGGAAAGAAACAGCACAAACAGCCCTGAGAGCACCACCAGAATTGAGGTGCCAAGATCCGGCTGTGCCGCCACCAGCAGGGTAGGGACAAAGATCAGCACCAGCGCGATGCCGGTATTTTTCAACGACGGCGGGCAGACATCGCGGTTGATAAAACGCGCCACCATCAGCGGTACGGCGATTTTGGCAATCTCCGAGGGTTGAAAGCGCACCACGCCGAGATCGAGCCAGCGCTGCGCCCCTTTGGAGATGGCGCCGAAGGCGTCAACCGCAATCAGAAGGATAACGCAGAAGACATAGAGATAGGGCGCCCAGCCTTCATAGACGCGCGGTGGCACCTGCGCCAGCACCACCATCACCACCAGCCCCATCGTAATCTGGCCGATTTTACGTTCGGTCATGCCGATATCCTGGCCGCTGGCGCTCCAGATAACGATCGCACTGTAAAACAGCAGCGCGAGGATGATCAGCAGCAGCGCTGGGTCGAGATGGATCTTATCCCAGAACGATTTTTTGTTCGGATTATCCGTCATGATTATTGGTCCTCTGCCGCGGCTGTGGAGGGGTTTTCCGCCGGCAATTCGGTGTTGTTGTCGCCAAGCATAATGTGGTCGAGGATCTGTCGCATGATGGTACCCACGGCCGGGCCTGCACCGCCGTTTTCCAGAATCATGGCAACGGCGACCTGCGGATTATCATACGGGGCGAAAGCGGTCATCAATTTATGGTCACGCAGACGCTCGGCAATACGGTGAGCGTTATAGGTTTCGTTCGCCTTCAGGCCAAAGACCTGCGCGGTACCCGATTTCGCCGCCGCTTTGTAAGGCGCGTTGGCAAAGTATTTGTGACCGGTACCGTTAGGGCGGTTTGCTACGCCATACATGCCATCTTTGGCAATTTCCCAGTAGCCGGAGTGAATATCACCCACCGGCGGCTGCGTTGGCTGCTTCCACGGCACTTTTTTACCGTCCTCAACGGTGCTCATCAACAGATGCGGCACTTTTACGATACCGTCGTTAATCAGCGTCATCATTGCTTTGTTCATCTGGATAGGCGTAGCGGTCCAGTACCCCTGGCCGATGCCGACCGGGATGGTATCGCCCTGATACCAGGGTTTCTTAAAGCGCTTCAGTTTCCATTCGCGGGTTGGCATGTTGCCGGAGCGCTCTTCCGAAAGGTCGATACCGGTGTAGTGGCCGTAACCGAACTTGCCCATCCACTCGGAGAGCCTGTCGATGCCCATGTCGTAAGCAACCTGGTAGAAGAAGGTATCGGCAGACTCTTCCAGCGATTTGGTGACATTCAGATGGCCGTGACCCCATTTTTTCCAGTCGCGGTACCGTTTTTCGGAACCCGGAAGCTGCCACCAGCCGGGATCGAACAGGCTGGTATTACGGTTGATCACCCCGGCGCTGAGCGCTGAAACCGCGACATAGGGTTTAACCGTGGAGGCGGGAGGGTAGACGCCCTGGGTGGCGCGGTTAATCAGCGGCGTGTTCGGGTCATTGAGCAGCCCGGAGTAATCCTTGCTCGAGATCCCGTCAACAAACAGGTTCGGGTCGTAGCTTGGCGTCGAGACCAGCGCCAGAATACTGCCGGTGCGCGGGTCCGTTACGACCACTGCGGCGCGGCTGCCAGCGAGCAGGGTTTCAATATACTGTTGCAGTTTAAGATCGAGCGTCAGATAGATATCGTGTCCCGCCTGCGGCGGCACCTCTTTCAACTGGCGGATCACGCGGCCACGGTTGTTCACTTCCACTTCTTCATAACCGGTCTGGCCGTGCAGCACATCTTCGTAGTAGCGCTCGATGCCGAGCTTGCCGATATCGTGGGTCGCGGCGTAGTTGGCGAGTTTGCCATCTTTATCCAGCCGCTCGACGTCTTTATCGTTGATTTTCGAAACATAGCCGATTACGTGCGTCAACGCAGAGCCATAGGGGTAGAAGCGACGTTTATAGCCTTTTACTTCCACGCCGGGAAAGCGGTACTGGTTGACGGCGAAGCGCGCCACCTGCACTTCGGTGAGGTTGGTTTTCACCGGAATCGAGGTGAAGCGGTGCGAGCGCGCGCGCTCCTTTTTGAAGTTGGCGATATCATCATCGTTCAGATCGACCACATCGCGCAGCGCGTCGAGGGTTTGCTGCACGTTATCGACCTTTTCCGGCATCATCTCCACCTGGTAGATGGTGCGGTTCAGCGCCAGCGGCGTGCCGTTGCGATCGTAAATAATGCCGCGACTGGGCGCGATGGGCACCAGTTTGATGCGGTTTTCGTTGGAGCGGGTTTGATAGTCCGCAAAGCGGACAATTTGCAGGTTATACAGGTTGGCGATCAGCACGCCGGAAAGCAGCAATATACCCGTAAAAGCGACCACTGCCCGGCGCACAAACAGCGCGGACTCAGCCGTATAGTCGCGAAAAGAGTTCTGTAATTTCATCCGCTGCTAAATCCGCCTAAAACTCGTTACTCACGGTGATAAGGATGGTTGGTCGTAATACTCCATGCGCGATACAGGCTTTCGGCAACCAGCACACGCACCAGCGGGTGAGGAAGAGTCAACGCTGAGAGCGACCAACTTTGTTCAGCTGCCGCTTTGCAGGCGGGAGACAACCCTTCCGGGCCGCCGATCAGCAGGCTGACGTCGCGTCCGTCCTGCTTCCAGCGTTCCAGCTCATGCGCCAGCTGCGGCGTATCCCACGGTTTGCCGGGGATATCAAGGGTGACGATGCGGTTTTTGCCGGCGGCGGCCAGCATCAATTCACCCTCTTTATCGAGGATCCGCTTGATATCCGCATTTTTGCCGCGCTTGCCGGCGGGAATTTCCACCAACTCAAACGGCATATCTTTTGGAAAGCGGCGCAGATACTCAGTAAAACCTGTCTGTACCCAGTCCGGCATTTTTGTGCCGACGGCGACGAGTTGCAGCTTCACGCATCAACTCCAGAGTTTTTCCAGCTCGTACAGACGACGGCTCTCTTCCTGCATGACATGGACCATCACGTCGCCCAGATCAACCACCACCCAATCGGCGGCGCTTTCGCCCTCTACGCCCAGCGGCAGCATGCCCGCCGCGCGGGACTCCTGAACCACGTGATCCGCAATAGAGGCAACATGACGGCTTGAAGTGCCGGTACAGACGATCATGCAATCGGTAATGCTCGATTTGCCCTGAACGTCAATGGCGACGATGTCCTGACCTTTCAGGTCATCAATTTTGTCGATAACAAAATCCTGGAGTGCTTTACCCTGCAAGTGTTCCCCCTGGGTGAGTAAAAAATGTACTGGTCATAAACAGCCTGACATTATACCTGAAAGACGGCGAATGTCGGGACAAAAGTCCAGGCTTCGCGACATGAAAAGTGGGCTATCATCCCATCCTGGCCGCGCGATTGCATCGCCAATTTTGTAAAACAATTTCTGCGCGCGGAGAATAGCAGCCTGCGGGGTGCTGTCAATCACCGAATCACTCCGGCTTAAAAGATGGATGAAAAAGCGGCTACTTCTCGTCAGGATGCCAGACCGCGCGGCTGTTTAGCACCCGCAGGGTGGCAAAATCGTCACGCATATCTACCCGGCTCCAGCATCCCTGAGCGATATGGAAATGCCACAGCGATGAGGCGGGCATACCCAATAGACGCGCAATCATCACGCTGAGAACCCCTTGATGGCTGGCGATAAGCACATTTTTATGTGTCTGGTTCAGATCCTGCAACATCGTCACCACGCGTTCGATCCTCGCCGAGAAATCCTGAAAACCTTCGCCATTGGTGGGCACGGCGTGCTGCCAGTCCGTACACCAGGCGGCGTAGCGTTCGGGATCGTCGTGGGTTAAATCGCGATGGTGGCGCATCTCCCAGTCGCCAAAAAACATCTCATTGAGCAGCGGCGTGGTGTGGACTTCTATCTTCCGCGAGGCCAGCACGTGTGCCGCGGTATGGCGCGCACGTTCCAGCTCGCTGCAAAGCACATAATCGAACGGCACGGCATGGAGGAGTTGGTGAAGAGTTTGCGCCTGCGCAACGCCTTTTAGCGTTAAGGGGGTCGGGGCATGCCCGCTGTAGAGCCCGGCCACGTTCGCTTCGGTCTCACCGTGGCGTATTAACCAGAGTCGCATACACTCCTCCTGTTTATAGCGCGGTTAGCGGTAGAGGTTCTGCTGATGGATGTAGTCGAGCACGGCGGCGGGCAGCAGATCGTCGCACGGCTCATCGCGCGCTAGCCGCTGGCGAATCTGCGTGGCGGAGATATCAAACCACGGCGTTTCGGCGAGATAGATTTTACCAGCGGGCAGGGTGTGCAGATCCTCCACGCGGGTTGTCAGATGGGCATCCAGCCAGCGCTGCTGCGCCTCTTCGCGCATCGTCAGGGCATAACCCGGCCGGCGGCAGACCAGCAGGTGGCAGTTATCAAGAATGGTGTCGTAGCGATGCCAGCTGTGGAAGGTGAGGAGTGAATCCTGACCAATAATAAATGCCAGCGGAGCCTGCTCGCCAGCTTGCTGCCGCCACGCCTGTAGCGTATCGGCGCTGTAGGAGGGCTCATCGCGCAGCAGTTCGCGCTCATCAAGCGTGAAAAGCGGTTTATCAGCGATTGCCAGCTCGACCATGGTTTTGCGCTGCTGGCTGTCCGCTTCAGGCTGCGGGCGATGGGGCGGCACATTATTAGGCATAATCGTTACCTTCGACAGGCCAATCAGACCGGCCAGCGCTTCCACCGGTTTCAGGTGACCGTAATGGACAGGATCGAAGGTGCCGCCAAACAGCGCTTGTAACTGTTTCATATCAACCATCAATAAAGATGTCAGCGACGGCTTTGTGACAGAGTAGCAGAGAGAGCCCCTCCAGCTCAGCCCACACTGACTGACCGTAATCCTGCTTGACGATTAGCTCAATACGGCTCAGCAGATGCACCGCCTGGCGCAGCTGATCGGCACTCAGCCGGTTTAGCGCCTCCGTGGTGGTGCCGCGGCGGTTTTGCCACACCCGATGCTTATCAAACAGCGCGCGCAACGGCATCTGCGTCATCTGGCGTTTCAGCGTGACCAGCAGCAACAGCTCGCGCTGCACGGTACGTAGCAGGATCACCGGCTCGCACGCCTCCAGCCGCAGCTGGGTCAGAATATGTAGCGCGCGCTTACTCTTTCCGGCCAGCAGGGCATCTACCCAGTGAAACGGCGTAAAGTGCGCGGCATCATTAACCGCCTGCTCAACGCGGGGCAGGGTAAGCTTGCCATCAGGCCACAGTAACGTTAACCGCTCCAGCGCCTGCGCCAGCGCCAGCAGATTGCCCTCGTAGCAGTAGCAGAGGAGCTGGTTGGCGGCGTCGTCCAGCTCCAGCTTGTTCTGTTTTGCCCGTGCCGCGACCCAGCGCGGCAAGTTCGCCTGCTCAGGCGTCTGACAGCTAACCTGCACCACGTGCGTATTAAGCTGGGCAAGCCAGGCGGCGTTCTCCTGGGCTTTGGTAAGCTTATTACCACGTACAATCAGAATCAGATCCTGATGCAGCAGGCCAACCAGCTTTGCCAGCTGTTCGTTCATCGCCGCGTTTGGGCCGTTGTCCGGCAGCTGTAACAGCAGGGTTTGTCGGCTGGCGAACAGGCTCAGCGCCTGGCAAATAGAGAAGATTGCATCCCAGTCGGTGTTGGCTTCGAGCGGAAAGGTGTGATGTTCAGTGAAGCCTTGCGTGGCGGCAACCTGCCGCACCGCATCCTGGCTCTCTTGCAGCAATAACGGATCGTTACCGAGCAGCAGATAAGCCGAGCGCAGCCCTTCATTGAGCTGCGCGCGGAGTTGTTCCGGATAGAGCCTGAGCATCAGCTACCTGGCGTTGCCGGGGCGGGCGCCACGCTTGAGGAAACCTCACTATTTTGCGTATTTTTTGCATCCGCCGTACGCACGCTCGGCAACTGGCGAATCAGCTGCTCTGCGGCTTTGTTATACATCTCTTGTGTAATGATCTCCTGCTCAGCCGCTTTTGCCAGCGCCTTCTGCGGGTTATCAAAGAACGAACGGTACACTTTAGTACTGATCGGGTAGATATCGTGACCCGGTATCAGCACACTTGCGCGTACGGTCAGCACCATTTGATACTCTGCGGTCTGGCCATTCTGGAAGACGGAAGCAGTATCGCGTCCCATTAACACCGAGCCGAGACGCAGGGACGGCACATCCTGACGCAGCGTGCTGTCATCGAGCAGCGTCACGCCATTCAGGCGCAGCTGGCTACGAATAGCGCGGCTCAGCGGCCCATTTGGATCGCCGGAGTTAAAGATCATCGTTTTCATTTCCGGTGGCACCTGTGTAGTACTGCGCAGATGCCAGCCGCATCCGGCGGTGACCAGCACCGCCAGGGTTACGAACAGAGTTGCCAGATATCGCACGCTTCCTCCCGCGCTTAACCAACGACCAGATTGAGCAGTTTGCCCGGTACATAAATCACTTTACGTACGGTAACGCCCTCAAGATATTTCGCCACCAGGTGCTCCTGGCCTGCGCGTTCACGAACCTGTTCTTCTGTTGCATCGACGGCGACGGTAATTTTACCGCGCACTTTACCATTGACCTGAACCACCACCAGCGTGGTGTTCTCTACCATCGCTTTCTCGTCGGCAACCGGCCACGGTGCGTGATCGATGTCGCCTTCGCCGCCCAGCTCCTGCCACAGCGTGAAGCTGGCATGCGGGGTGAACGGGTTGAGCATACGCACCACGGCCAGCAGCGCTTCCTGCATCAGAGCGCCATACTGCTCGCTCTCCTGCGGCGCTTTCGCCAGCTTGTTCATCAGCTCCATGATCGCCGCGATGGCGGTATTGAAGGTCTGACGACGGCCGATATCATCAGAGACTTTGGCGATAGTTTTATGCACATCGCGGCGCAGCGCCTGCTGATCGTCGTTCAGCGCGGCCAGATCCAGCGGCGCAACGACGCCCCGGGCAGTGTGTTCATAGACCAGTTTCCAGACGCGTTTCAGGAAGCGGTTCGCCCCCTCGACGCCGGACTCCTGCCACTCCAGCGTCATATCAGCCGGGGAGGCGAACATCATAAACAGACGCACGGTATCCGCGCCGTAACGCTCTACCATCTCCTGCGGGTCGATGCCATTGTTTTTCGACTTCGACATCTTGCTCATACCGGTGTAGACCAGCTCATGGCCCGCAGCATCGGTCGCCTTCACGATACGGCCTTTCTCGTCACGCTCGACGATCGCCTCTTTCGGCGACACCCAGTTACGCTCGCCGCTTTCACCGAGGTAGTAGAAGGCGTCTGCCAGCACCATGCCCTGACACAGCAGCTGTTTAGCCGGTTCGTCAGAGGTGACCATGCCCGCATCGCGCATCAGTTTGTGGAAGAAGCGGAAGTAGAGCAGGTGCATGATGGCGTGTTCAATACCGCCGATATAGATATCAACCGGCAGCCAGTAGTTTGCCGCGTTCGGGTCCAGCATCCCTTCGTTGTACTGCGGGCAGGTATAGCGCGCATAGTACCAGGAGGACTCCATAAAGGTATCAAAGGTATCCGTTTCGCGCAGCGCAGGCTGGCCGTTAACGGTGGTTTTCGCCCACTCCGGATCGGCTTTGATCGGGCTGGTAATACCGTCCATCACCACATCTTCCGGCAGGATCACCGGCAGCTGGTCTTCTGGCGTCGGCATCACGGTGCCATCTTCAAGGGTCACCATCGGGATTGGCGCGCCCCAGTAACGCTGACGGGAGACGCCCCAGTCGCGCAGACGGAAGTTCACTTTACGCTCGCCGACGCCTTTCTCTGCCAGCTTGTCAGCAATGGCGTTAAAGGCGGCGTTGAAGTCGAGGCCGTCAAACTCGCCGGAGTTAAACAGCACGCCTTTTTCGGTCAGCGCCTGGGCGCTGAGATCCGGCTCGCTGCCATCGGCATTCAGAATAACCGGCTTAATGTTCAGCTGGTATTTGCTGGCAAACTCATAGTCGCGCTGATCGTGACCCGGAACGGCCATTACCGCGCCAGTGCCGTACTCCATCAGCACAAAGTTCGCTGTCCAGACCGGGATCGCTTCGCCGGTCAGCGGATGAATCGCTTTCAGGCCGGTATCGACGCCTTTTTTCTCCATCGTCGCCATTTCGGCTTCCGCGACTTTGGTGTTGCGACACTCTTCGATAAAGCTCGCCAGCTCCGGGTTATTCTGGGCAGCCTGCTGCGCCAGTGGGTGACCAGCGGCAACGGCCAGATAGGTCACGCCCATAAAGGTGTCCGGGCGGGTAGTGTAAACGGTCAGCTTCTCGTCGCTGTTCTGCACATCAAAGGTGATCTCCACCCCTTCAGAACGGCCGATCCAGTTACGCTGCATCGTTTTTACGGTATCCGGCCAGTGATCCAGCTTATCCAGATCGTTCAGCAGTTCGTCGGCGTAGGCGGTGATTTTGATAAACCACTGCGGGATCTCTTTACGCTCAACTTTGGTATCGCAGCGCCAGCAGCAGCCGTCGATCACCTGTTCGTTGGCCAGCACGGTCTGGTCATTCGGGCACCAGTTGACCGCGGAAGTTTTTTTATAGACCAGCCCTTTTTTATAGAGCTCGGTGAAGAATTTTTGCTCCCAGCGGTAATATTCCGGGGTGCAGGTCGCCACTTCACGGCTCCAGTCGTAGCCGAAGCCCAGCATTTTGAGCTGGTTTTTCATGTAGGCGATATTGTCGTAGGTCCACGGCGCGGGGGCGGTTTTGTTTTTCACCGCGGCGCCTTCAGCCGGCAGACCAAACGCGTCCCAGCCGATCGGCTGCAACACGTTTTTACCCAGCATGCGCTGGTAGCGGGCGATCACGTCGCCGATGGTGTAGTTACGGACGTGACCCATGTGTAGGCGGCCAGAAGGATAGGGAAGCATCGACAGGCAATAGTATTTCTCTTTGCTCTCGTCTTCGGTGACCTCGAATGTGCGCTTTTCTTCCCAGTGACGCTGTACGGTGGATTCTATCTCTTCCGGGCGGTATTGCTCTTGCATGGCAGCCAGTAGTCCTGTTTTTGCTACAGCTACAAATGTAGCGTTAATAGGTGGTTTTTAGTCGGCATAGCATAGCCCAAACGCCAGCCTCAAAACAGCCTTTCCGAAAAGCGCCGTCGAAATAGCCCTTCTCTGCGCCACATCACTTTTTCACCATGCAACAGGCGGCCCGGCAGAGGCGGAGGAAATTAACGTCTATCATTAAAATGAATCACTTAACCGGAGGCGAAACGATGAACAAGGTTGCGCAATTTTACCGTGAACTGGTCGCTTCACTGACCGAGCGCCTGCGTAATGGCGATCGCGATATTGACGCATTGGTTGAACAGGCTCGCCTGAGGGTCACACAAACGGGTGAGTTAACGCCAACCGAGACGGATGAGTTAATGCGCGCCATTCGTCGCGATTTGGAAGAGTTCGCCCGCAGCTACAACGAAAGCCAGAGTGAGGTCACCGATGGCGTCTTTATGCGGGTGATCAAAGAGAGCATCTGGCAGGAGCTGGCAGATATCACCGATAAAACCCAGCTGGAGTGGCGGGAGGTGTTTCAGGATCTGAACCATCACGGTGTCTATCACAGCGGAGAAGTCGTAGGGCTGGGAAATTTGGTGTGCGAGAAGTGTCATTTCCATCTCGCGGTCTATACGCCGGATGTGCTGCCGTTATGCCCAAAATGCGGCCACGATCAATTTCAACGCCGTCCGTTTGAACCTTAACAGCCAGCGCCTGCCCACAGCATGCGGGCAGGCGTAGGGGGATTAATGCAGGATCTTGGCGAGGAAGTCTTTTGCACGATCCGATTTTGGATCGTTAAAGAAGGCATCCTTCTCCGAGTCTTCGACGATTTTCCCCTCATCCATAAAGATCACGCGGTTCGCCACTTTACGGGCAAAGCCCATTTCGTGCGTCACCACCATCATCGTCATTCCTTCATTAGCCAGCTCGACCATCACGTCCAGCACTTCGTTGATCATCTCTGGATCAAGGGCTGATGTCGGTTCATCAAACAGCATCGCCACCGGATCCATGCAGAGCGCACGGGCAATCGCCACGCGCTGCTGCTGACCGCCGGAGAGCTGCGCCGGGAACTTATTGGCGTGCGCCGTCAGCCCAACGCGCTCCAGCAGCTTCAGCCCTTTGTCGCGTGCCGCCGCTTTGTCGCGTTTCAGCACTTTTACCTGCGCCAGCGTCAGGTTTTCGATAATCGACAGGTGCGGGAAGAGCTCAAAGTGCTGGAACACCATCCCGACATGGGAGCGCAGCTCCGCGAGATTGGTTTTCTTATCATTCACTTTGGTGCCGTTAACCAGGATCTCGCCTTTCTGCACCGGCTCAAGGCCATTAACGGTTTTGATCAGCGTCGATTTACCGGAACCCGACGGGCCGCAAACCACTACCACCTCGCCCTTTTTCACTTCGGTGGAGCAGTCGGTCAACACCTGAAAGTGGCCATACCATTTCGAAACATTTTTCAGGGAAATCATTAGACGGTCCTTTTCTTCAGCCAGCTGACCAACAGCGAAGCACTCAAACTGATAACAAAATAGACAGCGCCGGCAAACAGGATCATCTCAACCTGCGTACCGTCACGCTCGCCAATCGTGGAGGCCGTGCGGAAGAAATCCGCCAGGCTCAGGACATACACTAACGAGGTGTCCTGGAATAAGACGATGCCCTGGGTAAGCAGCAGCGGCACCATGGCGCGAAACGCCTGCGGCAGAATAATCAGCTTCATCGACTGCCAGTGTGTCATGCCGAGCGCCAGCGCCGCGCTCGACTGCCCGCGGGAGATACTCTGGATCCCGGCGCGGATAATCTCCGAGTAGTACGCCGCCTCAAACATCGAGAAGGCAACCATCGCCGAGATAAGCCGGATATCAGTTTTTGGCGACAGGCCCAGCACGTTTTGCAGGAAACCCGGCACAATCAGGTAGAACCACAGCAGCACCATCACCAGCGGAATCGAGCGGAAGACGTTAACGTAGCTTTTTGCGAACCAGCGCAGCGGCGTAAAGGTCGACAGACGCATCACCGCCAGCAGCGTGCCCCAGACAATACCGAACACAACTGCGATGGCGGTGATTTTCAGCGTCACCAGCAATCCTGCCCACAGATAGGGAAGGGAAGGGACGATTGAACTCCAGTCAAACTCATACATCGTTATTTGCCTCCCATATTGCCCGGCAGGCGGATTTTGCGTTCAACCAGGTTCATCACCAGCATAATCACGGCATTAATCACCACGTAAGCGAGGGTAATGGCGGTAAAAGATTCCCATGCGTGGGCAGAGTAATCGAGCAGTTTGCCCGCCTGCGCCGCCATATCCACCAGACCAATCGTCGAAGCGATGGCCGAGTTTTTTACCAGGTTCATCATCTCCGAGGTCATCGGCGGGACAATTACGCGGTAGGCATTCGGCAGCAGCACGTAGCGGTAGGTCTGCGGCAGCGTCAGGCCCATCGCCAGGCCGGCGTTCTTCTGCCCGCGCGGCAGCGACTGGATTGCGGCGCGCACCTGCTCGCAGACGCGCGCTGCGGTAAACAGCCCCAGGCAGACCATCGACGAGAGGAAGAACTGGATATTGGGGTCCAACTCCGCCTTAAACCACATGCCGATATCTTCCGGCAACAGCTCCGGCACGACGAGATACCAGGTAAAGAACTGCACAATCAACGGTACGTTACGGAACAGTTCCACATATAAAGTGCCGATCCCGGAGAGGAAGCGGTTGGGAACGGTGCGCAGGATGCCAAACAGAGAGCCGACCAGGAAGGCGATGATCCAGGCCGTCACCGACAGCGCGATGGTGACCTGAAAACCGCTCCATAACCAGCCAAGATAGGTGGTGTTGCCGAACGGGGCCTGTTGCAGGAAGATCCCCCAGTTCCAGTCTATGGACATAAATCTACTCCGGAAAAAAAAGGGTAGCAGCGCTACCCTCGAAGATTGTGTGAAGTGCGAATGTTCACGCTGAGTGGGGAACGGCCACTCAACGCATAGTCTGTCCGTGCAGCTTCGACAATCGAGAGGGCAGGTAAACCCGCCCCTAATGGTTGTAATTAGTTCAGAGCTTTGTCGTTCGGTTCTTTGAACAGCGCTTTCATGTCGTCAGAAAGATCGAAGTTCAGGTTCATGTTTTTCGGTGGAATCGGGTTTTTAAACCACTTATCGAAGGATTTTTCCGCCGCGCCGGAGGTCTGATACTGCGCGATGGTCTCATCCATCAGCTTCTTAAATTCCGGATCGTTTTTGCGCAGCATACAGCCGTAAGCCTCTTTCGACTGCGGCGTGCCGACGATCTCCCAGTTGTCCGGTTTCTTCGCCTTCGCGCGCTCGCCGGCCAGCAGGGCATCATCCATCATAAAGGCCACCGCGCGGCCGCTCTCCAGCGTACGGAAGGAGTCGCCATGATCTTTCGCGCTGATGATGCGCATATCCATCTTCTTCTCGTCGTTCAGCTTGTTAAGCAGGATCTCGGAGGTGGTGCCGGAGGTGACAACCACGGCTTTGCCTTTCAGGTCGGCGAAATCTTTGATCGGGCCGCCTTTTTTGGTCAGCAGACGGGTGCCAACCACGAAAATGGTGTCAGAGAAGGCCGCCTGTTTCTGGCGCTCGACGTTGTTGGTAGTGGAGCCGCACTCAAAATCGAAGGTGCCGTTTTGCAGCAGCGGAATACGGTTTTGCGAGGTGACAGGAATCAGCTTAACCGCCAGATCCGGCTTGTTGAGCTTCTTCTTCACCGCTTCAACAATAGCGTTAGAGTAGTCTTGTGAATAACCGACAACTTTCTGAGCGTTGTCGTAATAGGAGAACGGTACGGAAGATTCACGGTGACCGACGACGATAACGCCGTTTTTGGCAATTTTATCCAGCGTCGATTGCTGAGCCGCTGCGTCGGCAGACTTCGCCTCTTCGGCATGTGCCAGACCGGCGGAAATTCCCATCACCAGCATGGCGGCGGCCAGTTTACGTAATTGCATATCCAGACTCCTTTATCGTCAGTGCGTAAAGCACAGTGATACCCGTTGTGTTGTTGTTATGTGCTGCTACATATTCGTGCAGTGTCGTGTGTGTTTGTTACATTTAGTCTGGCTTAATGTAAAGAATTTGCTGCGGTATTGTTTATTTTTGCGAGGCGCGCCGCACCGTTTAGAGGCAAAAATCTCACATTGCACCAGAATAGTGCTGCGACCGATCCCTGCCGGTGCGACCCGTTTACGCACGGGCAGATTTGGTCGTCACAGTGTAGATATAAGCAAGCGGCATGCCAGTTTGATGGATGCAGAAGAAATTGCCGGATGGCGGCGTACGCCTTATCCGGCCTACGGGGAAGTGCGAAATTTTGTAGGCCGGATAAGCGCAGCGCCCTCCGGCAAAGGTATGAGGTCGCTGCCGGATGGCAGCTTTCGCCTTATCCGGCCTACAGTGAAGCGCGAAGTTTTGTAGGCCGGATAAGCGCAGCGCCATCCGGCAAAGATATGAGGTCACTGCCGGATGGCGGCTTACGCCTTATCCGGCCTACGGTGACGTGCGAAATTTTGTAGGCCGGATAAGCGCAGCGCCATCCGGCGAACAGCGGCGAAAAACTAACGGCGGCGCTGACGCAGACTCATCACCAGCGCGCCAAAGCCCAGCAGCACCGTGATAATCCACACCGGCCAGTTACCCATCCGCGCATATGGCGTCAATCCGCTGGTAGGCGTGACTTTCGCCGTCAGCACCTCGCGGGTGAACTGCGGCAGCATCGCCTGGATCTCACCTTGCGGCCCAATCACGGCGGTAATGCCGTTATTGGTGCTGCGCAGCAGCGGGCGCGCCAGCTCCAGCGAACGCATCCGCGCCATCTGGAAGTGCTGCCATGGCCCAATCGACTTACCAAACCAGGCATCGTTGGAGATGGTCAGCAGGAAGTCGGTATCCGGGCGGAAGTTATCCCGCACCTGCTCGCCGAGGATAATCTCGTAGCAGATCGCCGCCGTCAGTTTTAAACCATGAGCCGAAAGCGGTGCCTGCACGTAAGGCCCGCGGCTAAAGGAGGACATCGGCAAATCAAAGAAGGGCGCGAGGGGGCGCAGAATCGACTCCAGCGGTACAAACTCACCAAACGGCACGAGGTGATTTTTGTTGTAGCGATCCGTTGAGCGATAGCTGTACGGGCTGCCGGTCCCTAGCGTAATCGCCGTATTGTAGGTGTCGTAGCGATTCTGCTGATTGAGGCGCGCATCAACAATGCCGGTGATCAGCGTGGCATTGTTCGCCCGCAGGGTTTTATCCATCTCGCTGAGAAAGCCCTGCTGGTTAATCTCCAGATCCGGGATCGCCGACTCCGGCCAGATAATCAGCTGCGACTTGCCCAGCACCTGCTCTGTCGCTCCGGCGTAAATTTTCAGCGTATTGCGCAGCTCGCCCGCATCCCACTTCATCGACTGCGGAATGTTGCCCTGCACCATCGTCACCTGGGTAGTGCGATCCGGCAGCAGTTGATACCACTGAATAAAACGCAGCGGGAAGGGGAGGGCGAAGAGCACAACCGACGTGACCAGCGGACGCCAGTTACGCGTTGCCAGCGCCA
This sequence comes from Kosakonia sp. SMBL-WEM22, assembly GCF_014490785.1. Taxonomy (NCBI): domain Bacteria; kingdom Pseudomonadati; phylum Pseudomonadota; class Gammaproteobacteria; order Enterobacterales; family Enterobacteriaceae; genus Kosakonia; species Kosakonia sp. SMBL-WEM22. The sequence goes on from NZ_CP051488.1 coordinate 1,481,572, forward strand.
GCACCAGCAGGCCGCTCACCACCATCAGCAAAATGTTAATCGACTCGACGCCGAGCACCGGTGCCAGGCCTTTTAGCGGACCATCAATCTGGCTGTAGCCAAACTGTAGCCATGGGAAGCCGGTCAGCACCCAGCCGCGCAGGAACTCGGTGATCTGCCACACCACCGGGGCGGCAACCGCCACGCGCAGCCAGCTGGTTTTCGGCCACAGGCGCGAGAGCAGGCCGGCAAACAGGCCGGTATAAAGCGAGAGATAGGCCGCCAGCAGCGCGACGATAAAGACGTTGATGGGGCCAGGCATGCCGCCAAACTGCGCGATGCTGACATAGACCCAGTGCACGCCGCTGCCAAACAGGCCAAGCCCCCAGGCGTAGCCAATCCAGGCGGCCTGTAACGGACGGCGGTTGAGGGTTAAGCCCTGCAGGCCCATCAGGGAGAGAAGCGCGGCGGGCCAGAAGTCATAAGGTGAAAAAGCCAGCGTTCCGCTGGCTCCGAACAGTAACGCCAGCAGCAGACGGACGCGCTGGCGCTCAAACAAGGCGGCAAATACCATTTACATTACTCATCCAGTTTCGGTTGCGGAGAATCATCCGGCATTCTGACATGGACCTGAATAATACGTCGACTGTCTGCCATAGCGACTTTGAATTGGTAACCATCAATGTCGATAGATTCGCCGCGCGCGGGGAGGTGACCAAACGCCTGCATCACCAGACCGCCAATGGTATCAACCTCTTCATCGCTGAAGTGGGTACCGAAGGTGTCGTTAAAGTCTTCAATCGGCGCCAGCGCGCGTACCGTCCAGGTGTGACGGCTCAGCTGGCGGAAATCGATATCCTCTTCTTCGTCATACTCATCTTCGATTTCGCCAACGATCAGCTCAAGAATATCTTCGATAGTGACCAGACCGGAGACACCACCAAACTCATCAATAACGATAGCCATGTGGTAGCGCTGGGAACGGAACTCTTTGAGCATGCGGTCAACGCGCTTGCTTTCCGGTACCACCACTGCCGGGCGTAACACTTTTTCCATGCTGAATGCTTCGGCATCGCTGCGCATAAACGGCAGCAGATCCTTCGCCATCAGAATCCCTTCGATATGATCTTTGTCTTCGCTAATGACCGGGAAACGCGAGTGGGCGGACTCGATAATGACATCGAGACACTCGTCCAGCGTCTGGTTGCGTTTCAGGGTGATCATTTGTGAACGGGGGATCATGATGTCGCGTAGGCGCTGGTCCGCAATATCCATCACCCCTTCGAGCATGTCGCGCGTATCTTCATCAATAAGCTCGTTCTGCCCGGAGTCTCGGATCAGAGCCAGTAATTCATCACGGTTTTTCGGTTCGCCGTGAAAGAGCTGGCTGAGTAAAAGGGAGAAGAATCCCTTTTTGCTGTTGGTGTTGTCGCTACTGTGTGAGTTATCGTCGCTCATGGCGTCGTGTGGGTTCTCATGTTGGTTGAATTGTCGCTCGTCACGCGTAAACTCAGCGCCGGACGGCATTTTGTGCCAATGCGCCAGCGAACTGGCGCACAGACTACTCCTTCTCGGAAATGTACGGATCCTCATAGCCCAGAGCAAGCATTATCTCTGTCTCGATCCCTTCCATCTCTTCCGCTTCCTCATCCTCGATATGGTCATACCCCAGCAGGTGTAAGCTGCCGTGGATCACCATATGCGCCCAGTGGGCTTCGAGGGGTTTAACCTGTTCGATCGCCTCCTGCTCAACCACCTGGCGGCAGATGATCAGGTCGCCCAGCAGCGGCATTTCGATGCCGGGCGGCGCTTCGAACGGGAAAGAGAGCACGTTGGTCGGCTTATCTTTCCCGCGATAGGTCAGGTTCAGCTCGTGGCTCTCCGCGCTGTCGACCAGCCGGATGGTGACTTCCGCTTCCGGCTGGAACTGCGGGATCACCGCATCCAGCCACGCCTGAAACTGCGCTTCATCCGGCAGGCCGGTGGTATCTTCGCACGCCAGCTGTAAATCGAGGATCACCTGACTCATTTCTGCTCCTGATCCTGGGCTTCGCGCTTACGCTCGGCGGCCAGTTCTGCTTTCCGTTTCTGCTCCGCTTCTTCCCAGGCTTCATAAGCGATAACAATGCGTGCCACCACCGGGTGGCGCACCACATCTTCGCTGTGGAAGAAGTTAAAGCTGATCTCATCAACATTTCCCAGCACTTCGATAGCGTGGCGCAGGCCCGATTTGGTGCTGCGCGGCAGGTCAATCTGCGTGACGTCGCCGGTGATCACCGCTTTCGAGTTGAAGCCGATACGCGTCAGGAACATCTTCATCTGTTCGATGGTGGTGTTCTGGCTCTCATCGAGAATGATAAAGGCATCATTCAGGGTACGACCGCGCATATAGGCGAGCGGGGCGACCTCAATGACGTTACGCTCCATGAGCTTCTCAACGCGCTCAAAGCCGAGCATCTCAAACAGCGCATCATAGAGCGGGCGCAGGTAAGGGTCGACCTTCTGGCTGAGATCGCCGGGCAGGAAGCCAAGTTTTTCACCCGCTTCCACCGCCGGGCGAGTCAGCAGAATACGCCGCACTTCCTGGCGCTCAAGCGCATCCACGGCGGCTGCGACCGCAAGGTAGGTTTTACCCGTACCCGCCGGGCCGACGCCGAAGGTGATGTCATGATCGAGCACGTTAGCGATGTACTGCGCCTGGTTCGGCGTGCGTGGCTTGATAACGCCGCGCTTGGTCTTTATGTTGACCGCTTTACCATACTCCGGCACGCTCTCGGCGCTCTGCTCCAGCACGCGGGCCTCTTTGATCGCCAGGTGGATCTGATTCGGCTCGATATCCTGGGTCTGGCCGCGCATCGGCGCAGTGTCGACATACAGCGTGCGCAGAATATCGGCAGCCGCGTTGACACAAATTTCGCGTCCGGTGAGTTTGAAGTGATTATCGCGGCGGTTGATTTCGATGCCCAGTCGCCGCTCCAGTTGTTTGATGTTGTCGTCAAACGGGCCGCACAGACTTAGCAGACGTGCGTTGTCCGCTGGCTCAAGGGTGATTTCACGCGTATCTATGTTCAAACTGTTCCTCTTTGATATGTGTCGCCATAGCGCCTCTCTGGCAAGTATTTACGGCATAGCCAGAAGTCGCAAGCATCAGACAGCATGTTGGGGTGATCGCGGGGAAAAGCAAGGCCTGCCAGAAATGGCAGGCCTGAGGTTTTACGGCTGATACGTGCCTACGCCAAGCTCATTCTCTTTACGGGTACGGGCGATAACCGAGGCCGGGGATTCTGCCACGCGCAGCCCCATCTCCTCTTCGGTACGCACCAGCACGCCGCGCAGGGAGTTGGTGTAGACATCCACAATCTCGACATCGACAAACTTGCCGATCATCTCCGGCGTGCCTTCGAAGTTCACCACGCGGTTGTTCTCGGTACGACCGGACAACTCCATGATGCTCTTACGCGAAGTGCCCTCCACCAGAATACGCTGCGTGGTACCCAGCATGCGGCGGCTCCAGGCCATCGCCTGCTGATTAATACGGTCTTGCAGGATATAGAGACGCTGCTTCTTCTCCTCATCCGGTACATCGTCAACCATATCGGCAGCTGGCGTACCCGGGCGGGCTGAGAAGATAAAGCTGTAGCTCATGTCGAAATTGACGTCGGCAATCAGCTTCATGGTCTTTTCAAAGTCGTCGGTGGTTTCACCCGGGAAGCCGACAATAAAGTCAGAGCTGATCTGAATGTCCGGGCGTGCCGCGCGCAGCTTACGGATGATCGCTTTATACTCCAGTGCGGTGTGAGTGCGCCCCATCAGGTTCAGCACGCGGTCGGAACCGCTCTGCACCGGCAGGTGCAGGAAGCTCACCAGCTCCGGCGTATCGCGATAGACATCAACGATATCATCGGTGAACTCAATCGGGTGGCTGGTAGTAAAGCGAATACGGTCGATGCCGTCAATCGCGGCGACCAGCCGCAGCAGGTCGGCAAAGGTGCCGGTTGTGCCATCGTAGTTTTCACCGCGCCAGGCGTTAACGTTCTGGCCAAGCAGGTTCACTTCACGCACACCCTGCGCCGCCAGCTGGGCAATCTCAAACAGGATGTCATCGGAAGGACGGCTCACCTCTTCGCCACGGGTATAAGGCACCACGCAGTAGGTACAATATTTGTTGCACCCTTCCATGATTGAGACAAAGGCGGTCGGGCCTTCGGCGCGCGGTTCCGGCAGGCGATCGAATTTTTCAATTTCCGGGAAGCTGATATCGACGACCGGGCTGCGGTTGCCGCGCACGGAGTTGATCATCTCCGGCAGACGGTGCAGGGTTTGTGGCCCAAAAATGATGTCGACATAGTGGGCGCGCTGGCGAATATGATCGCCCTCCTGTGAGGCCACGCAGCCGCCGACGCCAATAATCAGCTCCGGGTTTTTCTCTTTCAGCAGCTTCCAGCGGCCCAGCTGATGGAAAACTTTCTCCTGGGCTTTCTCGCGGATTGAGCAGGTATTGAGCAGCAGCACATCCGCTTCTTCCGCAACCTCGGTCAGTTGATAGCCGTGGGTGGCATCCAGCAGATCGGCCATCTTTGATGAATCATATTCATTCATCTGACAGCCCCAGGTTTTAATATGGAGTTTTTTTGTCATCGACTTGCTCTTGCGTAAGTTCGTATACCCGGAGTATGACGGGTATAAGCCAGGATTGCAGGCCGCGTATTGTAATGCTTTGGTTGCGCCCTGACCAGTATGACGGTTGACGGGGGGCAAGGGCGCAAAAATCCGGTAGACTTAGGCCATTCATCTAAAAGGACACTTCGCCATGACAAATCACTCCACAGAGGTCGCTATTGTTGGCGGCGGTATGGTCGGCGGGGCGCTGGCGTTAGGGCTTGCGCAACAGGGTTTTGCCGTCACAGTTGTTGATAAACAGATCCCATCCCCCTTTGATGCCAGCGCACCGCCGGATGTGCGCATCTCGGCGATTAGCGCCGCCTCGGTCGAACTGCTGCGTGGATTGGGCGTCTGGGAGAGCATCGAAGCGATGCGTTGCCACCCTTACCGGCAGCTGGAGACATGGGAGTGGGAAAATGCCCACGTGCTGTTTGACGCCCGCGAGCTGAAGCTGCCGCTGCTCGGGTACATGGTAGAAAACAGCGTGTTGCAGTACGCATTATGGCAAGCGCTGCAGGCGCATCCGCAGGTGACGCTGAGCACAGAGACGTTGAGCGGGCGTGAAGCCCGTGATGGCCGCCAAACCATTATTTTTAAAAATGGCGATACGTTAACGGCACAGCTGTTAATTGGCGCGGACGGTGCTAACTCCTGGGTGCGCCAGTCGGCCGGGATTGGCATTCATGCCTGGCAGTACGATCAATCCTGCATGCTGATAAGCGTCGAGTGTGAGCAGGATGCGGGTGAGTCAACCTGGCAGCACTTTACGCCAAACGGGCCGCACGCCTTTTTACCGCTTTATGATCGCTGGGCGTCGCTGGTGTGGTATGACACGCCAGCGCGCATTCGCCAGTTACAAGCCCTCTCCATGACGCAGCTGGAGCAGGAGATCGCCCGCCACTTTCCACCGCGGCTGGGGCGCGTCAAAGCGGTCTCTGCGGCGTCATTCCCACTGGTGCGTCGCCATGCGCTGCAATATGTGCAGCCGGGGCTGGCGCTGGTGGGCGATGCGGCGCACACCATTCATCCGCTGGCGGGGCAGGGGGTGAATCTCGGTTATCGTGATGTGGATGCGCTGCTGGATGTGCTGTCACGCGCCCGCAGCCACGGCGAAGCCTGGGCCAGCCGCGAAGTGCTGCAACGCTACCAGGCGCGGCGCAGGGCGGATAACTTCATTATGCAGAGCGGGATGGATCTCTTTTATGCCGGGTTCAGTAACGATCTTGGGCCGCTGCGCGTGTTACGCAATATTGGCCTGATGGCGGCAGAGCGCGCCGGAGGGTTGAAACGCCAGGCGCTAAAATACGCCTTAGGCCTGTAAGAAAGCGCGAGCGAGACTTCGCTCGCGCACACCGTTACGGCACTGCGAGCATCCTGTCGAGTGCCGTCTTCACCTGTTTGTTGTCAACGAAATAGGCCTGATAGCCTGTCGCCGCGTCAATCTCCTGCAATGCCCATTTTTCTGCATGCACGTCGCTAATGGCGCGCGCTGTGCGGTAGAGCGGTATCAGTAGCAGAATCAGCATTATGCCTGCCGCCAGCCCTTCATAACTCACCAGCGGATTGGCGCGAGCCTGATCGATCAACATCGCGATGGCCGCGAGTTGGATCAGCGCTCTGGCGATAAAACCGCGCATAAAAAACTGGCGCAGCCGCTCAGGCGTGGAGAAACAGGGATTTTTCAGCGAGGCGCGCTTCTCATGCACCGGGATCCCCTGCACGTAGACCATCCACTCCTCGCGCTCTTTCATCAATGTCGCCTGGCCGTTCTCGCTCAGGATATGCAGGCGCATCGAGACCAGCACCGGAAACAGCACCCCGATAACCAGAAAATAGAGGATTGGCGCGCTCAGCCCAAGAAAGGTGGCGGCAATAACCGCGAAGAGCAGCAGCAGGTGATAGGGGGAGTAGAACCACAGCGCTGTCGTTTGATAATTCATGAGGCGCACCCGACGGGAGGAAGATGGCTCAAATTAACATGCCATTCAGGCGTTTAACAGCTACTGATTGTCAGGAGGCAAAAAACAAAAAAGCCCGCCGAAGCGAGCTTTTTTGTTTTGATTGGCTGGGGTACGAGGATTCGAACCTCGGAATGGTGGAATCAGAATCCACTGCCTTACCGCTTGGCGATACCCCAAAAGTGCGCTTGCCGGAGCAGACGTCTTTGAAGTTGGCTGGGGTACGAGGATTCGAACCTCGGAATGGTGGAATCAGAATCCACTGCCTTACCGCTTGGCGATACCCCAACAAATCTTTTTCGGTTTAATGCCTGAGCATTACGCCTTGAATATGGTGGCTACGACGGGAATCGAACCTGTGACCCCAGCATTATGAGTGCTGTGCTCTAACCAGCTGAGCTACGTAGCCAAATTTTACTGCTTACCCAGTCATCGACTGGCTGGGGTACCTGGATTCGAACCAGGGAATGCCGGTATCAAAAACCGGTGCCTTACCGCTTGGCGATACCCCAACGACTAACGCGTTAACACGCAGGAGTCGAAGAAGAGATGGCTGGGGTACCTGGATTCGAACCAGGGAATGCCGGTATCAAAAACCGGTGCCTTACCGCTTGGCGATACCCCATCCGTGCAACGCTTCTTTGGGAATGGTGCGGGAGGCGAGACTTGAACTCGCACACCTTGCGGCGCCAGAACCTAAATCTGGTGCGTCTACCAATTTCGCCACTCCCGCAAAAAAAGATGGTGGCTACGACGGGAATCGAACCTGTGACCCCAGCATTATGAGTGCTGTGCTCTAACCAGCTGAGCTACGTAGCCATCTTTTTTTCGCGTTACCTTATCGGCGTTGCGGGGCGCATTATGCGTATTGAGCCTGAGAGCGTCAACACCTTTTTCATCGAAAATTGCTGGAATGTGACTGTTTGGTTAGGTTGCGAACAGCATGTTGCTTTATTCAACAAAAAACGATTTTCTGCGTGAAATCAGCCACACAAAAACAACAGGCCCCGCAGGGCCTGTATGCATAACCATCGCTCATCAGTAGGCCGACTGGTGCACACCGATAGCGCGGCCCGATGGATCGTTCATGGTTTTGAACGCTTCGTCCCACTCGAACGCTTTAGCCGAAGAGCAGGCCACGGATGGACCGCCCGGCACGCACTCGGCAGCGCTGGCTACCGGAAAGAGCTCTTCAAAGATTTCACGGTAGAGATAGGCCTCTTTCGAAGACGGCGTGTTGTACGGGAAGCGATAGCTGGCAGTTTCCAGCTGCTGATCCGTCACCTGCTGCGCCGCCACCTCTTTCAGGGTATCGATCCAGCTGTAGCCTACGCCGTCGGAGAACTGCTCTTTCTGACGCCAGGCCACGCTTGCCGGTAGGTAGGATTCAAAACATTCGCGCAGGATATGTTTTTCCATCTTACCGTTGCTGCCGCACATCTTATCCTGCGGGTTAATGCGCATCGCCACGTCGAGGAAGTTCTTATCGAGGAACGGTACGCGCGCTTCCACGCCCCAGGCAGACATCGCTTTGTTGGCGCGGGCGCAGTCAAACATATGCAGCGCCTGCAGTTTACGCACCGTCTCTTCGTGCAGCTCCTTCGCATCCGGCGCTTTATGGAAATAGAGATAGCCGCCGAAGACTTCGTCAGAACCCTCACCAGAGAGCACCATTTTGATGCCCATCGCTTTGATTTTGCGTGACATCAGGTACATTGGCGTCGAAGCGCGAATGGTGGTGACGTCATAGGTTTCAATGTGATAGATCACATCGCGGATCGCATCCAGACCCTCCTGCACGGTGAAGTGAATTTCATGGTGCACGGTGCCAAGATGGTTCGCGACTTCCTGCGCCGCTTTCAGATCTGGTGCGCCCTTCAGGCCGACGGCGAAAGAGTGCAGCTGCGGCCACCAGGCTTCTGATTTCTCCTGATCTTCCACGCGGCGAGCGGCGAACTTTTTGGTGATTGCGGAGATAACGGAGGAGTCCAGCCCGCCGGAGAGCAGCACGCCGTACGGCACGTCGGACATCAGGTGGCTCTTCACCGCATCTTCCAGCGCCTGGCGCAGCGCGTCTTTATCGGTAACGTTATCTTTTACAGCGTCATAGGAGAACCAGTCACGCTGATAGTAAGAGCGGATTTCACCCTCTTTGCTCCACAGATAGCTACCCGCCGGGAACTCTTTAATCGTGCGGCAGACCGGCACCAGCGCTTTCATTTCAGAGGCAACATAGAGGTTGCCGTGCTCATCATGACCCATATAGAGCGGGATGATACCGATATGGTCACGGCCAATCAGATACGCATCCTGTTCACTGTCGTAAAGCACGAAAGCAAACATGCCCTGCAATTCGTCGAGGAACGCTGGCCCTTTTTCCTGATAGAGGGCGAGGATTACTTCACAGTCGGATCCGGTCTGGAAGGCATAGCGGTCGCCGTATTCTGCGCGCAGCGCCTGGTGGTTATAAATTTCACCGTTAACGGCCAGCGCATGCGTTTTTTGTTCGTTATAGAGCGGCTGCGCACCGGCATTGACGTCGACAATTGACAGACGTTCATGAGCAAGAATCGCTTTATCACTGGCATAAACGCCGGACCAGTCCGGGCCGCGGTGGCGCATCAGACGGGATAATTCGAGCGCTTTTTTACGCAATTCGCCTGCGTCGGTTTTGATATCCAGTACGCCAAAAATTGAACACATAGAGTTCTCCGTTAACCTTGAGGGCATTGCTTTAATGTTGTGTGCTTGTAGCCAAAATGCCGCAAAAGACGGGCAGGGCGCAAGCCTTTTAGCGGCAGGAAATGAAAAAGTGCAACGGTAATTAATGAATGCTGAAAATTGCGTATATATTGCGCTGGATTATTGATGATTCTTCAAAATTAAACGGTATTTATTAGACGAAGCGAGTTTTTGGTAAAGCAAAAATGAAAAACCACGCTCAAAGGCGTGGTTACGTTCAGATAACGTCAATTTCGGCGACCGAGGGGTAAATCCAGGATGGCCTGAACGGCATGCTGTCGATATCGTCCAGCCGCGAGACGCCGGAGAGCACCAGGATGGTCTCCAGACCGGCCTGGAAGCCAGCCAGGATATCGGTGCGCAGGTTATCGCCGACAATCACCGTCTGCTCCGAGTGTGCCTGCATGGTGTTCAGCGCGGCGCGAATGATCCACGGGCTCGGTTTGCCGACATAAAAGGGCTTGCGGCCGGAGATCTTCTCAATACCAGCGCAGAGCGCGCCGCAGGCGGGGTAGAAGCCGCGACCGTGCGTATCCGGGTTGGTAGCGATAAAACGTGCGCCATTGGCGACGAAGAAGGCCGCGCGGTGCATCATCTCCCAGTTGTAGGAGCGGGTTTCGCCGACGATCACGAAGTCCGGGTTGATGTCGGTAATGGTGAAGCCGGCTTTATAGAGCTCATGAATCAGCGCCCCTTCGCCGACGACATAGGCTTTTTTGCCCTCCTGGCGCTTGAGGAAGTCCGCCGTTGCCATCGCCGAGGTGTAAAAAACGCTGGCGGGCACATCAATCCCCGCAGAGGCAAAGCGGTTAGCCAGATCCTGACCGGTCTGAGAAGGGTAGTTAGTCAGCAATACCAGCGGCATCTCTTTCTCAAGGATGCGGGTAACAAACTCGGCGGCGCCAGGAACGGCAACGTTATCGTGCATCAGCACGCCATCAATATCGCAGATTACATTCTGAATGGTCATGGAGTGTCCGGATAAAAAAATAAGTGTTAACTATAAACCCTGTCAGTTTTCCAGCAACCGCTGTAGCAGCAGGCCGTTCAGCATCGCCCGTTTCACCAGCGCGAAGGCGCCAATCGCAGAGCGGTGATCGAGTGTGGAGGGAACCACCGGCAGGTTTTTGCGAAACGCCTTCAGTGACTGCGTGTTGATACAGGCTTCAATGGCGGGCAGCAGAATTTTTTCCGCTTCAACAATCTCACCGGCGATAACCACTTTCTGTGGGTTGAAGAGGTTAATGGCGATAGCGATGGTTTTGCCGAGATGTCGTCCGACATACTCAATCACTTCGCAAGCCAGCGCATCGCCTTTGTTGGCGGCTTTGCAGATAGCCTTGATTGAGCAATCTTCCTCTTTCAGGCGGCTCTGATAACCCTGCTGTAACAGATGACGGACCCGCTGCTCAATGGCGGCATTGGCGGCAATGGTCTCAAGACAACCGAAGTTACCGCAGTGACAGCGCTCGCCGAGCGGCTCCACCTGCACGTGACCAATCTCGCCGACGTTGCCGTTGCGGCCGATGAAGATGCGGCCGCTGGAGATGATTCCCGCGCCGGTACCGCGGTGCACGCGCACCAGAATGGAGTCTTCACAATCCTGGCTTGCGCCAAAATAGTGCTCGGCCAGCGCCAGGCTGCGGATATCGTGTCCGACAAAGCAGGTCAATTTGAAGCGTTTTTCCAGCGCGTCAACCAGCGCCCAGTTTTCCACCTGAATATGCGGCATATAGCGGATGACGCCGCTCTCCGGATCGACCAGCCCCGGCAAGATCACCGAAATGGCGATCAGCTCGCGGATTTTACGCTGGCTGGCGTCGATAAACTGGTTGATGGTGTTGAGCAGGGCGTGCTCCAGCGTCTCCTGGGTGCGCTCCGGCAGTGGATAGTGCTCTTCGGCCAGCACCTTGCTGCTCAGATCGTAGAGCGTAAGGGTGGTGTCGTTGCGTCCAAGGCGCACGCCGATGGCCTGAAAATTGCGGGTTTCGGTAATGATGGAGATAGCGCGGCGGCCTCCGGTGGAGGCCTGCTGATCGACTTCTTTGATCAACCCGCGTTCAATTAGCTGACGCGTGATTTTGGTCACGCTGGCGGGAGCAAGCTGGCTCTGCTCGGCAATCTGTATGCGTGAGATGGGGCCGTGTTGGTCAATCAGGCGGTAAACCGCCGCACTGTTAAGCTGTTTTACGAGGTCAACGTTACCAATTTGAGCTTGTCCGCCTGATGTCATACCGTCTCTTTATGCAGTGGCGACCTCGTTACCATTAACGATGGTCTTGATAATGTCATAATCACGCGTAAATGCGGTCAGGTTCGCCACCTTGCCAGCGGCGAGAGTGCCCAGCTTTTTGTCAACGCCAATGGCGCGAGCCGGGTAGAGCGTGGCCATACGCAGCGCTTCATCGAGCGCAATACCGACATGCTCGACCAGGTTACGCACCCCTTCGATCATCGTCAGGGCCGAGCCGCTCAGCGTTCCGTTTTCATCTACGCATAACCCATTTCGGTAGTATATTGTTTTGCCAGCAAAAATGAACTGATCAATATCTGCACCTGCGGGCGCGGTAGCATCGGTGACCAAACAGAGCTTGTCTCCTTTCAGCCGCTTCGCATTGCGAATATTAACGTAGTCGACATGCAACCCGTCGGCAATCACGCCACAGTAAACATCTGTTTCATCAAGCACTGCGCCCGCCAGACCCGGCTCGCGTCCAGTGATGTACGGCATAGCATTATAAAGATGGGTGGCGAAGGTGATACCGGCGCGGAAACCCGCTTTCGCCTCGTTCAGCGTGGCGTTCGAATGCCCAGCGGAAACCACAATCCCCGCGTCCGCCAGCTTGCGGATCACCTCGCAGCCTGCCACTTCGGGGGCTAAGGTGATTTTTGTGATCACATCCGCGTTTTGACATAAGAAATTGACCAGCGCCGCATCAGGTTTACGCACGAAGTCCGGATTGTGCGTCCCTTTTTTGATGATGTTGAGCCATGGCCCTTCCAGATGTAGGCCCAGCGCCTGGTTTGGGTATTTTGCGAGATAGTCACGCATCACCTGCACGCCCTGTTTCATCAGGTCATCGCTGGTAGTAATAAGCGTCGGCAGATAGCTGGTGCAGCCGGATTTTTCGTTAGCGCGCTGCATGATCTCCAGCGTCTCGATACTGACGGCTTCAGCCGTATCGTTAAACTGTACGCCGCCGCAGCCGTTGAGCTGCACATCAATAAAACCAGGGGCGAGGAGGGCACCATTCAGCGATCGCTGTTCAATATCCGCTGGCAGCTCAGCCTGTGGGCAGAGGCGTTCAATCAGGCCATCGGCTACAACAAGCGCATGGTCATCCAACATTTCATGGCCGGTGAAGATTCGGCAATGGGTTAAAGCATACATAACAACCCCCGGTTAACGATGAGTGCCGCTCCGCAGTTGTCTGCGAAGCGGAAACAAACTTAAAGACCTTTAATATTTTCCGCTTCTAACTCATTGAAGTATTTCAGCGTTTTTACTTTCAGTTCCATTGTGGACGGCTCGTCGCAGACGATAACCGCTTTTGGATGCAGCTGCAGACAGCTGATGGTCCACATATGGTTAACGTTACCCTCAACGGCAGCCTGCAGCGCCTGCGCCTTGACGTTGCCCAGCACCAGAATCATCACCTCTTCCGCGTCGAGCAGCGTGCCGACGCCGACGGTCAGGGCATATTTCGGCACCTGATTGACATCGCCGTCGAAGAAGCGCGAGTTCGCTATACGGGTATCATGGGTCAATGTTTTAATCCGGGTGCGCGATGCCAGCGACGATGCCGGTTCGTTAAAGGCGATATGACCATCGTTGCCCACGCCGCCCATAAACAGGTGTATTTTGCCGTAAGCGCGAATTTTTTCTTCGTAACGGCGGCATTCTGCGTCAATATCGGGCGCGTTTCCATCGAGCAGGTTAATGTTTTCAGCCGGAATATCAACGTGATCGAAGAAATTACGGTGCATAAAGCTGTGGTAGCTCTCCGGGTGATCTTTCGGCAGGCCCACATATTCATCCATGTTGAAGGTCACAACATGCTTAAAGCTGACCTGGCCCGCTTTGTGCATTTCAACCAAAGCTTTGTAGGCAGTAAGCGGTGTGCCGCCGGTTGGCAGGCCAAGTATGAAGGGGCGATCTGCGGTGGGATTAAATGCATTGATGCGGTTGACGATATGGCGGGCGGCCCATTTTCCGACCTGTTCTGCTGTCGCCAGGGGAATCAGTCTCATTGTTCACCTCAAAGTTTAATGAAAAGCACTGGCGGTGCGCCTTCTGGCTCAGCGTTAAGCGTAACCTGGTTTCGTCATAAGAAGGGAGCAATCCGCTTTGATATTTTTGATCTTAAAATAAGTTTTTCGCCTTTGCCAGTATTGAGGAATAACGATGACGATAGTTAGTGATTTTTATCACAGAAAAGGCGCGTTTAATTTGCGAGGCGAATTAATTTTGCAGACACTTCGTTAGGTAGTGGAAAAATAAGCGTCAGTTCTGGGTTCGTTGCACAATAAAAAACAACTGTTTCAGTGGGCTCACGTTGAGCTCATAGGGGGAATAAAGTGAGTATTTTAGGCTATTTACAGAAGGTTGGCCGCGCGCTGATGGTGCCGGTCGCCACGCTGCCCGCGGCAGCGATTTTGATGGGGGTCGGTTACTGGATCGATCCTGTAGGCTGGGGCGGTGAAAATGCGCTGGCGGCGTTTTTTATTAAATCCGGCTCCGCCATTATTGAGAATATGGGCGTATTGTTCGCTGTGGGTGTCGCCTACGGCATGTCGAAAGATAAAGATGGCGCTGCGGCGCTGGCTGGCTTCGTTGGTTTTCTGGTGTTAACGACCCTCTGTTCGCCTGCTGCGGTGTCGATGATTCAAAAACTCCCGCTGGATCAAGTCCCTGCTGCCTTCGGTAAGATTCAAAACCAATTCGTCGGCATTATGGTGGGGATCATATCCGCTGAACTCTACAACCGCTTCAGCAACGTCGAACTGCCGAAAGCGCTCTCCTTCTTTAGTGGTCGCCGTTTGGTACCGATCATTACCTCATTTGTGATGATTGCTGTCGCCTTTATCATGATGTTTATCTGGCCAGTCGTCTTCAGCGGCCTGGTCAGCTTCGGTGAGCATATTCAGAAGCTCGGCTCCGCAGGCGCGGGTCTCTATGCCTTCTTCAACCGTCTGCTGATCCCGGTCGGTCTGCACCATGCCCTGAACTCGGTCTTCTGGTTTGACGTCGCGGGCATTAACGATATTCCTAATTTCCTCGGCGGCGCGCAGTCTATCGAAGCTGGTAAGGCAACAGTCGGGATCACGGGGCGTTATCAGGCGGGCTTCTTCCCGATCATGATGTTCGGCTTGCCGGGTGCTGCGCTGGCGATTTATCACTGCTCGCGTCCTGAGAATAAAGCCAAAGTGCTGGGGATTATGATGGCGGGTGCCTTCGCCGCCTTCTTTACCGGCATCACCGAGCCGCTGGAATTCTCCTTTATGTTCGTGGCGCCGGTGCTGTATGTCATTCACGCCATCCTGACCGGTATCTCCGTCTATATCGCAGCCAGCATGCACTGGATTGCCGGTTTTGGCTTCAGCGCCGGGCTGGTGGATATGGTGCTCTCGTCGCGTAACCCGCTGGCGACCCAGTGGTGGATGCTGATCCCGCAGGGTCTGGTGTTCTTTGTTATCTACTACGTGGTATTCCGCTTCACCATCACCAAATTCAATATGCTGACCCCGGGCCGTGAGCTGGCAGTTGCCGGTGATGAAACCGATGGGCAAGATGTCAACGTCAGCGCTGATAGCGAGCAGGATGTGAGTGGTCTGGCGCGTCAGTATATCGCTGCTGTCGGCGGCTCGGCGAACCTGACCGGTATTGATGCCTGCATCACCCGTCTGCGTCTTAACGTGAATGACTCTTCCCTGGTCAATGAAACGATGGCGAAACGTCTTGGCGCAACCGGCGTGATTCGTCTCAATAAAACCAGCGTGCAGATTATCGTCGGCTTTGTGGCTGAGAAAATTGCCAACGCAATGAAAACGGCAGGCGATGTCCCGGCCGCGGCAAGCAGCAGCGCAGCGTCTACCCAGGCAGCACCAGTCGCCGCGGCAAAACCGCAGGCAGTACCGAACACGGCGATTGTGGCCGAACTTCTGTCGCCGGTAACCGGTGAGGTGGTGGCGCTGGAGCAGGTGCCGGACGAAGCCTTTGCCAGCAAAGCGGTAGGCGACGGCGTGGCGGTAAAACCGACCGACAAAATCGTGGTTTCCCCCGCGGCCGGCACGATCGTAAAAATCTTTAATACCAACCACGCTTTCTGTCTGGAGACGGAAAAAGGCGCAGAAATTGTTGTCCATATGGGCATTGATACGGTTGCGCTGGGCGGTCAGGGCTTTACCCGTCTGGTGGAAGAGGGTGCGGAAGTGGTTGCTGGTCAGCCGATCCTCGAAATGGATCTGGCTTATCTCAATGCAAACGCCCGCTCAATGATTAGCCCAGTTGTCGTCAGCAATATTGATGATTTCAGCGGTCTTGTTATTAAGGCGCAAGGCCATGTCGTTGCGGGCCAGACAGCGCTATACGAGGTTAGAGGCTGATTGCTCCTGAGTCGGCACATTAGCCTTAAGCGGCGGCGGATCTCCTCCGCCGCTTTTTTTTACCCCGCGTTTAATCAGTGCCATACTGATGCCGCTATTTTACAGAGGTGAATAATGAAAAGGATTTTATACGCGATAGTGATGATGACCGCCCTCAACGGCTGTATTCCCCGTTATGCAACCATACGTCCGCACTATGAAGTGGATGTACGTAATCCGGCCGGAGAGCCGCTGCCAACAGCGATGATGTGGGTCAGCACCGGGCGTTTCCCACCGGGATACTATCCCGCACCGGAGGAGTTCCGCGCCGACAGGCAGGGCCATATTGATGTCGAGAAAAAATCCCAGTGGGAAAATATGATCTTCTTTCTACACGGGACCAATTTCTACTCGTGGGGCTGGTGTATTGAAGCGCCGGGTTATCTCCCGCGCAGTGGAAGAGGTGATGAGATCGTCAGCCCTGTGATCCTCACGCCAACCTCGCAGGATCTTCGCTGTCGGCAGGCACACTATGCGGAAGAGTACCTTTCCCCTGAGCATCAGTGATTTGTATAAGTAAAGGTTGTTTCCTGCGTCCTCTTATTAGATCATATGCCGTTATACGTTGTTTACGTCTTGAGGAACCTGTGATGAGTGAGGCTGAAGCCCGCCCGACTAACTTTATCCGCCAGATCATTGATGAGGATCTGGCCAGTGGTAAACACACCACCGTCCATACCCGTTTTCCGCCGGAGCCGAATGGCTACCTGCATATCGGCCACGCGAAATCGATCTGCCTGAACTTCGGCATCGCCCAGGACTACAACGGCCAGTGCAATCTGCGCTTCGATGATACCAACCCGGCAAAAGAAGATATCGAATACGTTGAGTCAATCAAAAACGACGTGCAGTGGTTGGGCTTTCACTGGTCTGGCGACATCTGCTACTCCTCAGACTACTTCGATAAGCTCTATAGCTATGCGGTTGAGCTTATCAACAAAGGCCTGGCTTATGTTGACGAGCTGACCGGCGACGAGATCCGCGAATATCGCGGTACGCTGACGCAGCCGGGTAAAAATAGCCCCTACCGCGATCGCAGCGTAGAAGAGAACCTGGCGCTGTTTGAAAAGATGCGGGCGGGTGGTTTTGAAGAGGGTAAAGCCTGCCTGCGTGCAAAAATCGATATGGCCTCGCCGTTCATCGTGATGCGCGATCCGGTTATCTACCGCATCAAATTTGCTGAACACCATCAGACCGGCAACAAGTGGTGCATCTACCCGATGTACGACTTTACCCACTGCATCAGCGATGCGCTGGAAGGGATCACTCACTCACTCTGTACGCTGGAGTTTCAGGACAACCGTCGCCTGTATGACTGGGTACTGGATAACATCTCCATTCCGGTTCACCCGCGCCAGTACGAATTCTCGCGTCTGAATCTCGAATACACCGTGATGTCCAAGCGCAAACTGAACCTGCTGGTAACGGACAAGCACGTCGAGGGCTGGGACGATCCGCGTATGCCGACCATCTCTGGTCTGCGCCGCCGTGGCTATACCGCTGCTTCTATTCGTGAATTCTGCAAACGCATCGGCGTGACCAAGCAGGACAACACCATTGAAATGGCATCGCTGGAATCCTGCATCCGTGAAGATCTCAACGAAAACGCCCCGCGCGCGATGGCGGTGATCGATCCGGTGAAACTGGTTATCGAAAACTACCCGCAGGGCAGCAGCGAAATCGTCACCATGCCGAATCATCCGAACAAGCCGGAGATGGGCACCCGCGAAGTGCCGTTCAGCGGTGAGATCTGGATCGATCGTGCT
The DNA here is from genome assembly GCF_014490785.1 of Kosakonia sp. SMBL-WEM22. Taxonomy (NCBI): domain Bacteria; kingdom Pseudomonadati; phylum Pseudomonadota; class Gammaproteobacteria; order Enterobacterales; family Enterobacteriaceae; genus Kosakonia; species Kosakonia sp. SMBL-WEM22. Next base: position 1,499,324 of record NZ_CP051488.1, read on the forward strand.
GATTTCCGCGAAGAAGCCAACAAACAGTACAAGCGTCTGGTGCTCGGCAAAGAGGTGCGTCTGCGCAACGCTTATGTGATCAAAGCAGAACGCGTTGAGAAAGATGCCGAAGGCCATATCACCACCATCTTCTGCTCTTACGACGCCGAGACGCTGAGTAAAGATCCGGCTGATGGCCGCAAGGTTAAAGGCGTGATCCACTGGGTCAGCGCGCAGCACGCGCTGCCGGTTGAAATCCGTCTTTACGATCGTCTGTTCAGCGTACCGAACCCGGGTGCAGCCGAGGATTTCCTCGCCACCATCAACCCGGAATCGCTGGTCATTAAGCAGGGCTTTGCCGAGCCGTCGCTGAAAGAGGCGCAGGCGGGCAAAGCGTATCAGTTTGAGCGTGAAGGTTACTTCTGTCTCGACAGCCGCTATGCCACCGCGGACAAACTTGTGTTTAACCGCACGGTAGGCCTGCGTGATACCTGGGCAAAAATCGGCGACTGATTGCATTAATCAGAGGCCTCTATGTTAACGCCGCTTCTTGCGGCGTTTTTTATTTGTTAACTGGCGCATTACAATTAATAAATATTCAGGCCGCGAATTTATATTCACTTTTGTATTTCTAATGGTTGGTAAAATTCTTGTTGAGAATAGTGAGAGAATCATTGTCTTGATTAAGAATTAAATATCTTTTGAATACGCTTTCTTTATTTATTTTCGTGCTTTATGAAACGGTGTTTAATTCGCATTTAAATCTGTGCACTCCATCAAAATCCACCTTTTTTGCTTAAAAACACATTGATAATTCCCAAGCTGAAAAATAGGCTTTGTGCTGTTGTTCACTAAGGGAATATTCGTAGCGGCCCCCATTGTTAATTTTTTTATCGCCGTAGCGCGGCGATTTTTACATTTAAAAGGAATCAATGTATGCGTGCGTTTGCAGGTAAACGGAGTGCGCTTTCGCTAGCTATTGCTGCAGTCACCGCCATGTCAGGCCTGGCGCTTCCCGCGCAGGCGCAGGAGAGCGGTTTTATTGAGGACTCAACACTCACCGGCGGGATCTACTACTGGCAGCGTGAGCGCGACCGTAAAGATATTCCCGATAATAAATATAAAACTAACCTCTCTCACGCCACGTGGAATGCAAATCTGGATTTTCAATCAGGGTATGCGGCAGATATGTTTGGCCTGGATATTGCCGCTTTCACGGCAATTGAAATGGCGGAAAACGGTGATAGCGCCCATCCAAATGAAATCGCATTCTCTGCCAGCAATAAAGCCTATAAAGAGCGCTGGTCCGGCGATAAGAGCGGTGTCAGCCTCTATAAAGCCGCGGCAAAATTTAAATATGGATCGCTCTGGGCACGGGCAGGTTATATTCAGCCCTCCGGGCAGACGCTATTAGCACCGCACTGGAGTTTTATGCCGGGCACCTATCAGGGCGCGGAAGCGGGCATTAATAACGATTATGGCGATGCCGGCGCGTTAAGCCTCTCCTATATGTGGGCCAACGGATATAAAGCGCCCTGGCATATCGAGATGGATAAGTTCTGGCAAAACGACAGACAACGCCGGGTCGATTATCTCCATTCGCTCGGCGCAAAGTACGATTTCAAAAATAACCTCGTGCTGGAGGCTGCGTTTGGCCAGGCGCAGGGCTATGTCGATCAGTATTTTGCTAAAGCCAGCTACCGGTTTGATGTGGCAAATCAGTCACTCAGCACCAGTTATCAATTTTATGGCGCCCGCGATAAAGTCAGCGATCGCAGCATCAACGATCTCTACGACGGTACCGCCTGGCTGCAGGCGCTCACCTTCGGTTACGCGGTCGGGCCACTTGCGCTGCGCCTTGAAGGAACGTGGGTAAAAGCGGAAGGCCGGCAGGGCTATTTTTTGCAGCGCATGACGCCAACCTACGCCTCCTCCAATGGTCGTCTTGATATCTGGTGGGATAACCGCTCCGACTTCAACGCCAATGGCGAAAAAGCGCTCTTCCTCGGCGCGATGTACGATCTCAAGAGCTGCAATTTGCCCGGCTGGCAAATCGGCGCTTCTTACGCCTACGCCTGGGGAGCAAAACCGGCTGAAATGGTCATGCCGGATGCGTGGTACAACGCCGATTATCGCCTGAAAGAGTCCGCTTACAGCCTGGACGCCATCTATACCCTGCAAGAGGGGCGCGCGAAAGGGACGATGTTTAAGCTGCACGTTACCCAGTATGACAACCACTCCACTATTCCGAGCTATGCCGGTGGTTACGGCAACATTTTCCAGGATGAGCGCGACGTGAAATTTATGGTCATCGCACCGTTTACCCTTTTCTAATTAATTTGTTGCCGGGCAGTGGCAACCCTTAAGGAACAGAGAATGCATACAGCACGTTTAAGCCTGCTGGCGGGCGTAATTACCGCGCTGCTCGGCAGCGGCGCGGCACTGGCAAGCCAGAGCACGGTTGATGCCATCAGCCAGTTCAATCTGAATTACGCCGTAAAAGATAACTTTGCCGCACAGCATGGCGTTGATTGTGCGAAGCTCGGCGCAGACTGGGCTTCCTGCAACACAGCAGTGATCACGCTGACTAACAAAGGTGATGCGGTAACCGATAATGCATGGACGATCTACTTCCACAGCATTCGCCCCATTCTGCAAGTCGCCAATCCGCAGTTCAAAGTAACCCATATCATGGGCGACCTGCATAAGCTCGAGCCTACCGAGCAATTTACCGGTTTTCCGGCGAAGCAGTCCATCGAGATCCCGATTGTAAATGAGTACTGGCAACTCTTTATTACCGATGTGCTGCCACGCTGGTATGTCACCGGAGCGGAAGCATCGCCGAAAACCATCGCCAATACCAATACGGAAGATCTCGCTCAGTTCGTGACGCCGCTCGGCGAGCAATGGAAGCGGACACCGGACGATAACAATATCCTGATGACCGCCGAAGCGCGCTTTGCGCAAAACAGCGATATCAAAGCCATGAATCTCGCCTCGCTACGTGGGCAGATTGTGCCGACGCCGCGCGAGGTAAAAGTTTACACTCGGGATATCGATCTCAGCCAGGGGGTGAAACTCGACCTCTCCGCGCTACTGCCCGATGCGCAAAACGCTATCAAGGCGCGCTTCGGCATGCTCGGCGTGGAAGAGGGGCGTTATCCGCTACGTACAGAAATTATCCGCAAAGCGTTCAAGGGTGAGGAGGCGATCAACGGTGCCTATCAGCTGCGTATCAGCGACAAAGAGGCGGTGGTGATCGGTTTTGATCAGAGCGGCGTGTTCTATGGCCTGCAATCTCTGCTTTCTCTTCTTCCCGCCCAGGGGCCGATAACGCTCCCTGCGCTGACAGCAAAAGATGCACCGCGCTTCGACTACCGCGGTATTCATCTGGATGTTGGACGCAACTTCCACAGCAAAGCGGCGGTGCTGCGCCTGCTGGATCAGATGGCGGCTTACAAACTGAATAAATTCCACTTCCATCTGACGGACGATGAAGGGTGGCGCATTGAAATCCCGGGGCTGCCGGAGCTGACCGATATTGGCAGCCAGCGCTGCCACGATTTGAGCGAGAAGCAGTGCCTGCTGCCGCAGCTGGGATCCGGGCCTAATCGTGATAATAACGGCAGTGGTTTCTTTACCCGCGCTGACTATATCGAGATCCTTAAATACGCCAAAGCTCGTCATATTGAGGTGATCCCGGAGATCGACATGCCGGCGCATGCGCGCGCAGCGGTCATCTCAATGGAGGCGCGTTACCATCGCCTGATAAAAGAGGGCAAAGAGGAGCGTGAGGCGAGCCGCTACCGCCTGCTGGATCCGACTGATACCTCTGTTACCGCTGGCGTACAGTTCTATGACCGCACCGGCTACCTCAATCCGTGCCTGGACTCCTCGCGCAACTTTGTCGATAAGGTGATGGGCGAAATTCAGCAGATGCACCGGGAAGCAGGTCTGCCGTTGCACACATGGCACTTTGGTGGCGATGAGGCGAAAAATATCTATCTTGGCGCAGGCTATACGGATGTAAAAGATCCGCAGCCGGGTAAAGGCATTATCGATCAGAGCAAGCAGGATAAGCCGTGGGCCAAGTCCGGGGCCTGCCAGGCGATGATCAAAGCCGGGAAAGTGAGCGATGTTGAACACCTCTCCAGCTACTTTGGCGCAGAGGTGAGCAAGCTGGTTAAGGCGCACGGCATTGATGTGATGCAGGCCTGGCAGGATGGGCTGAAAGATGCCAAAGACGCCTCGGGGTTTGCCACCAAAAACGTCAATGTTAACTTCTGGGATGCGCTTTACTGGGGCGGTTTCGACTCCGTTAACGACTGGGCGAATAAGGGTTTCCGCGTGGTAGTTTCCAATCCGGACTATCTCTATCTCGACTTCCCGAGCGAAGTTCACCCGGCGGAAAGCGGCTACTACTGGGGAACGCGTTTTAGCGACGAGCGCAAGATCTTCAGCTTTGCGCCGGACAACATGCCGCAGAATGCAGAAACGTCGGTCGATCGTGATGGCAACACTTTCAGCGCCAAATCAGACAAGCCGTGGCCGGGTGCCTACGGGCTTTCCGCCGAGCTGTGGAGCGAAGTGGTGCGCACGGATGAGCAGATGGAGTATATGATCTATCCCCGTCTGGTTGCCGTTGCGGAGCGGGCATGGCATCGCGCAAGCTGGGAGCAGGATTATCAGGCCAGCCGCGAATATAAAGGCGGCGAGACGCAGTGGGTCGATCAGAAGGCGCTTATGGCTGACTGGCAGCGTTTTGCCAATCTGCTGGGACATCGCGAGCTGGCGAAGCTGGATAAAGCTGGCATCCAGTATCGTCTGCCGGTACCAGGGGCGCGAATTGTTGACGGTGTGCTGGAGGTGAACACCCGCTTCCCGGGGCTGGTGGTAGAGTACTCCCTCGATCGCGGCAAAACATGGCAGCGCTACGAAACAGCTTCCCGTCCACAGCTTAAAGGAGAAATTCAGGTGCGTACCGCAAGCCCGGATGGCAAGCGCGTCAGCCGTGTCGATATGCTGAAAGGCTGATTGCTTTTCTGCCCGAGCGGTGCAGCCATTTGATGCGCCGCTCATCCTGCAGGCATAAAAAAAGCCAACCTGGCGGTTGGCTTTTAACGTTAGAAGAGCTTATTTAGCGTCGTGCGCATGTTCATCTTCACGGCAGTCGCCTTCAGCGCAGTGACCGTAAAGATAGAGGCTGTGGTTCGTCAGGCGAATACCGTGTTGAGCGGCAATTTCGCGCTGGCGTAATTCGATGGAATCATCACTGAATTCGATAACTTTACCGCAGTCGAGGCAGATAAGGTGATCGTGGTGATGCTGCTGCGTCAGTTCGAAAACAGACTTGCCGCCTTCGAAATTGTGACGGGTGACGATCCCGGCGTCATCAAACTGGTTCAGCACACGGTATACCGTTGCCAGACCAATCTCTTCACCCATGTCGATCAGACGCTTATAAAGATCTTCCGCACTGACATGATGGTTATCCGGCTCCTGAAGCACTTCCAGAATCTTTAAACGTGGAAGCGTGACTTTCAGGCCGGCCTTCTTTAATGCGGTATTGTTGTCAGTCATGCGGAATCTGTCCTGTTGCTATACGATTCACTTCCTTCGCGGAAGTTATAAGGAATGCACCCGGGCGAATGCGTATCATTATAGAACTGCCATGTATAAATGAAAACTGCAAGCCCTCAAGTAAAGTAAGCTTTTAAAACGTGGTATCGCCGACAACTCCCGTCCAGGCGTACCGCGTTAAGCAGGGCTTATTGTACAGGGATGAGTAGGAAAGTTAAAAAAATGTAGCAATTATTTCGATTGCTTTTACCTATTGATACGGCGCAACCGGCAGATTGCGCCATAAAAATCAGGCATTCAGGATTTCATCCAGATGCAGCTCTTCAGAAACCTGCTTCACCCAGTTTTGCACGCGCTCGGCGGTCAGTTCCGGCTGGCGGTCTTCATCAATTGCCAGACCAACAAAATGATCGTCATCGGCCAGACCTTTTGAGGCTTCGAAATGGTAGCCGGCAGTTGGCCAGTGACCCACGATTGTTGCGCCGCGCGGTTCAATAATGTCGCGAATGGTGCCCAGCGCATCACAGAAGTACTCAGCGTAATCCTCCTGGTCGCCGCAGCCGAACAGCGCCACTAACTTACCATTAAAATCAATCTCTTCCAGCGTCGGGAAAAAGTCATCCCAGTCGCACTGCGCTTCACCGTAATACCAGGTCGGAATGCCGAGCAACAGGATGTCATACCCTTCGATATCTTCCTTACTGCTCTTGGCAATGTCATGAACATCGGCGACGTCTTTACCAAGCTGGCTCTGGATCATTTTGGCGATGTTTTCGGTGTTACCGGTGTCGCTGCCGAAGAAAATGCCTGTAATTGCCATGAGTAAAATAACCTCTTGAATCTTAATGAGTATAGGGGGAGCGCTAAGCCCACAGATAAGGGCAATCATAGCAGAACAGAGAAGAACGCGGAAACTGCTATTGCCGCGGACTGCACTGTATGCCACATGAAAAGGGGTATTTAATCAGGATTCAGAAGATTCGCTATCCGCGCAGAGCTTTAAGCTGCGTCAGCAGCATCTCTTCAATAAGTTCGCTGCGGCTGATCTCGCGCACATCGGCCAGTTCGTTCAGCGCTTCCACCGCATCCGCATTCAGTTTCAGTTCGACGCGCTTAAGCCCACGAACCTTATCGCGTTTGAGCTGGTTGCGTTTATTAATGCGCAACTGTTCATCGCGCGAGAGCGGGTTGGTCTTCGGCCGTCCCGGGCGACGCTCATTCGCGAAGAGATCTAGTGTCGTACGGTCCGTTTGTTCTTTAGCCATGATATGAATACTACGGGAAAACACGCAATCGGGCCGCTGCCCGGGCTGAATAGCGCGCCATCATACAACACCTGCACCAGCACGCCAACGACCGGGCGCGTTGAAACGACCGGTCGCCGCCTTTTTAAACAGTTAGGCTATTCGGCCAGATAGCGGCGGATAGCCCGCAGCACCGCGTCAGGTTTTTCTGCATGCACCCAATGCCCGGCACCGGCAATGACATACGCTCGCGCCTTTGGAAATTGCGCCAGCAGCGCATCGCGGTAAGTATCGGTTACGTAAGAGGAGTTGCCGCCGCAGACGAAGAGGGCGGGTTTATCCCACGCCGGAATGGTCTCCCAGCCAACGATATTGGCGTATTGATCCCACAGCACCGGCACGTTAAAGCGCCACTCGCCGTCAACGAAGGATTTCAATAAAAACTGAACCACGCCTTCTTCATCAAGCTGCTCGCGCATCAGCGCCGCCGCCTGCTGGCGCGACGAAACGTTCGCTTCGCTCACCGCATTGATGGCGGCAAAGATCTCATCGTGACGGCGCACCTTATAATCCACAGGCGCCATATCAATCGCCACCAGGCGATCGATGCGTTCCGGCGCCAGTGCCGTGAGCGCCATCACCGCTTTGCCGCCCATGGAGTGGCCGATAAAGGTCGCTTTTTCAATTTGATGGGCATCCAGCGTATCAAGCAGATCCTGCGCCATCGCCGGATAGGTCATCTCGGGCGAGCGGGGCGATGCGCCGTGGTTGCGCATATCCACCTGCAGCACATCGTGATCCTGCACGAGGTCACGGGCGAGCACGCCAAGGTTATCGAGGCTGCCGAAAAGGCCGTGAACCAGCACAATCGGAGAATTGTTGTGCGGATGTTGTGCAGTTTGCGCGCGCGTGTTCAATTTCATGGCAAAGTTCTTTTTTTCACTCCAACGGGTTAGGTTATTATGGTGAACATTCTGCCGCCCGGCTGCAAGGCTAAGCATTACTCTGAGTTTTGCCGCCATCCTGGGGTGTACCTATCCGCTGTTGGGATTTCACTTTATAATCCCAATACTTGTATTCAGATTTTATATAGCACTGGATTAAGATGAAAACGATTGAAGTTGATGATGAGCTCTACAGTTACATTGCCAGCCATACTAAGCACATTGGCGAGAGCGCATCCGAGATTTTACGGCGTATGCTGAAGTTCTCCGCCGCATCATCGTCTCCCTCTGCAGCGCCCGCCGCGCCGGTGAAAGAGACACGCGCCGCAAGCGTTGTCGAAGAGGTCAAACCGGCCAACACCACACGGGATAAGGTCCGCGCTGTTCGCGAGCTTCTGCTCTCCGACGAATACGCCGAGCAGAAAAAAGCGGTTAATCGCTTTCTGCTAATCCTGTCTACACTCTATTCACTCGATGAGAAAGGGTTTACGGAATCCACTGAATCTCTGCACGGTCGCACACGCGTATACTTTGCCGCTGATGAGCGCACCCTGCTGCAGAACGGCAACCAGACCAAGCCGAAGCAAGTGCCGAACACCCCTTACTGGGTCATCACTAACACGAATACGGGCCGTAAATGCAGCATGATCGAGCACATCATGCAATCAATGCAGTTCCCGGCGGAGCTGATTGAGAAAGTTTGCGGCACAATTTAATCCTTGCATTAAAAGGACGAAGCAATGGCAAACCATCCGCGCGCGGGCCAGCCTGCGCAACAGGGCGATTTGATTAACGTCGCGCAGCTGACTGCGCAGTACTACGTGTTGAAACCGGAAGTTGGCAATGCTGACCATGCGGTGAAATTTGGTACCTCAGGTCACCGTGGTAGCGCATGGCGCCACAGCTTTAACGAACCACATATTCTCGCTATCGCCCAAGCGATCGCCGAAGAGCGTGCGAAAAACGGCATCACCGGGCCGTGCTATGTTGGTAAAGACACCCATGCTCTCTCTGAGCCGGCGTTTATCTCCGTGCTGGAAGTGTTGGCTGCCAACGGCGTCGATATCATCGTGCAGGAAAATAACGGCTTTACGCCGACGCCTGCTATCTCCAACGCCATCCTTGTGCACAACAAAAATGGCGGCGCGCAGGCGGATGGCATCGTGATTACGCCGTCCCACAACCCGCCGGAAGATGGCGGCATCAAATACAACCCGCCAAACGGCGGCCCGGCAGACACCAACGTCACCAAAGTGGTGGAAGATCGCGCTAACGCGCTGCTGGCTGACGGTCTGAAAGGCGTAAAACGCATCTCTCTGGATGCGGCGATGGCTTCCGGTCACGTCACTGAAAAAGATCTGGTTCAGCCATTTATTGAAGGGCTGGCGGAGATCGTCGATATGGCGGCGATCCAGAAAGCGGGCCTGAAACTGGGCGTCGATCCGCTGGGCGGCTCTGGTATTGAGTACTGGAAACGTATCGCCGAGCACTACAAGCTCGATCTCACCATCGTTAATGATGAAGTCGACCAGACTTTCCGCTTTATGCATCTCGATAAAGATGGCGCGATCCGCATGGACTGCTCCTCCGAGTGTGCAATGGCTGGTCTGCTGGCGCTGCGCGATAAGTTTGACCTGGCGTTTGCCAACGACCCGGATTACGACCGCCACGGCATCGTCACGCCGGCTGGCCTGATGAACCCGAACCACTACCTGGCGGTCGCGATCAACTATCTGTTCCAGCATCGTCCGCAGTGGGGCAAAGATGTCGCAGTTGGTAAGACGCTGGTCTCCTCGGCGATGATCGACCGCGTGGTTAACGACCTTGGCCGTAAGCTGGTGGAAGTGCCGGTCGGCTTTAAGTGGTTTGTGGATGGCCTGCACGACGGCAGCTTCGGCTTCGGCGGTGAAGAGAGCGCGGGCGCGTCCTTCCTGCGCTTCGACGGCACGCCGTGGTCCACGGATAAAGACGGCATCATCATGTGCCTGCTGGCGGCGGAGATCACGGCGGTAACCGGTAAAAACCCGCAGCAGCACTATGACGAACTGGCTGCCCGCTTTGGCGCGCCGAGCTACAACCGTCTGCAGGCTGCGGCCTCTTCTGCACAGAAAGCGGCGCTCTCTAAGCTCTCGCCTGAGATGGTGAGCGCCAGCACGCTGGCAGGGGATGCGATCACCGCTCGCCTGACTGCGGCACCGGGTAACGGCGCGTCGATTGGCGGCCTGAAAGTGATGACCGACAACGGCTGGTTTGCCGCGCGTCCGTCCGGTACCGAAGACGCTTACAAAATTTATTGCGAAAGCTTCCTCGGCGACGAACACCGTAAGCTGATTGAGAAAGAAGCGGTGGAAATTGTCAGCGAAGTGCTGAAAAACGCGTAAATCGCGGCACAGTAAAAAGGCTCCCTCGGGAGCCTTTTTTGTGTCGGATGGCGGCTGACGCCTTATCCGACCTACAACTGCATCAAACACTAAACACTAAACACTAAACACTAAACCCGTAGGTCGGATAAGCGTAGCGCCATCCGGCAATCAAACCGCGTAGGACACGTACCCGTAGGCCGGATAAGCGTAGCGCCATCCGGCAATCAAACCGCACAGGATACGTAACCCGTAGGCCGGATAAGCGTAGCGCCATCCGGCAATCAAACCGCACAGGACACGTAACCCGTAGGCCGGATAAGCGCAGCGCCATCCGGCAATCCAACGGCTACTCTCTCGCCTGCCTTACAACATAAACCGGTACCCAATCCCGGTCTCGGTCAACAGATGCCGCGGGCGCGCCGGATCGCTCTCCAGCTTCTGGCGCAAATGCCCCATATAAATCCGCAGATAGTGGCTATGCTCAACGGCATTCGGCCCCCACACCTGGCTTAACAACTGGCGCTGGGTCAGCACTTTGCCGTGGTTATTGAGCAGCACCGCCAGCAGGCGAAACTCAATCGGCGTCAGGTGGATCTCCTCAGCGCCGCGCTGAATGCGGCGGCTGGCGAGATCAACGCGGATATCGCCAAAGGTCATCACCGGTTCTCCCGGCGTGCTGGCGGCATGGCGGCGCAGCGCAACCCGCAGCCGCGCCTGCAACTCACCAATGCCGAAAGGTTTACTGAGATAATCATCCGCCCCGGCATCCAGCGCGGCGATCTTGTCGCTCTCTTCGATACGCGCCGACAGAACGATAATCGGCATCTGGCTCCACTGGCGCACATCGCGGATAAAATCGAGACCGTCGCCGTCCGGCAAACCGAGGTCGAGGATGGTCAGATCCGGCTTACGCGTTGCCGCTTCAATTAACCCGCGCTGCAGCGTCTCCGCTTCGTGTACGCGCAACCCCTCTGCTTCCAGCGCGGTGCGCAGAAAGCGGCGGATGGCCTGTTCATCTTCGACAATCAGAACGTTAATCACAGATCCTCGGGTAATTCATCCAGTTGCGGGGGCGTTTCCCGCGCGAGTGTAACATAAAAGCGCGCGCCTCCCTGCGGACGGTTTTGCGCGTCGATAGTGCCGCCATGCACCTCGACAATCGCCTGGCAAATCGCCAGCCCCAGGCCAACGCCGGGAATGGCTGACTCCTTGGTGCCGCGCGCAAATTTTTCAAAAATGGCGTGCTCCTGGCCCGGCGGGATCCCTGGCCCGTTATCCCACACCTCCAGCGTCCAGTCGCTCGGTGTGCTGTGCGATGCAATACCAATCTGCGCACCGGAGCCGGCATATTTCACCGCGTTCTCCAGCAGATTGATCAACACCCGCTCGAACAGCGGGCCATCAACATGCACCAGCATCAGCGGGTCGGGCAGCGACAGCGCAATGTGCCGCCCGCCCATCACTGGCTCAAGGGTGCGCAGCGCGCTGCCGACGACCTCTTCCAGCGTCAGCCACTCACGTTTTAAATTAAAGCCGCCAGACTGGATACGCGCCATATCGAGCAGATTATTCACCAGCCGGGTGGTGTTAAGCACATGCTGGCGGATCTCATTGGCCTGTGGGGCATGTTTCGACCCTTCGCTGGCAAGATCGAGCGTCAGGATCTCCGCCTGACCAAACAGTACCGTCAGCGGGGTGCGCAGATCGTGGGAGAGGGCGGCCAGCAGGGAGTTGCGCAGGCTCTCGCGCTCGCTGGCAAGCCTTGCCTGCTCTTCACGCGTTGCCAGCGCCTGGCGCTCCAGCGCATTCGCTACCAGCAGGGTGAAGGTCTCCAGCAAACGCTGCTGCTCGGGGATCATCAGTTGGCGCAGATTCGCTGGCTCGACAATCAGCAAGCCATAGACCGTATCGTCATTTTTCAGCGGCAAGATTTGATAGGGCACGCCGGGTAGCGTATCGGTGCCCGCACCCGCAGGCTGGCCCTTATCAAAGCTCCAGCGGGCGATGGCATCATCCCACGGTGTCATGCCCTGGTTTTCAGTGACTGCCGCCAGTTTGCCCTCGCTATTCGGCAGCAGCAGTTTGCTGCGTGCCTCAAAGGTGGAGTGAATAAAGGTTTCGCTGGTGGCGGCGATATCCTGATTATTGCGTCCCGCCGCAAGCGCTTTCGACATCTCATAGAGATGGCGCGTGCGCCGCTCGCGGTAACGCGCCACTCTCGCCTGGTAACGCACGCCTGCGGTGAGGTTGCCAATCACCAGCCCGACGGTCATCATCACGCCGAAGGTGAGCAGATACTGCACATCCGACACCGCCAGCGTGCCGCGCGGCGAGATAAAAAAGAGATCGAAGCTGATGACGTTAATCACCGTGGCGAAAGCCGATGGCCAGCGGCCATAGAAGAGTGCCACCAGCACCACGCCAAGCAGGTAGATCATTACCAGGTTGGTTGGCTCAAACGCCGTCAGCCACTGCAAGGCGATAAAGGTGATCGCCGCGCAAAGCGCCAGTGCGACTGCGCAGCCGGTGAGCTGCACGCGCCAGCGGTCAAAGAAGGGGCGGGAGTCGCCGCTGCGCACCGGCAGCGGCTGGCTGCTCTCCTGCAGAGCGATAATTACCAGATCGAGATCCGGCGCACGGCGCGCCAGGCGGTCGGCGAAGGATTCGCGGTGCCACCAGTGGCGGTTGTCGCGGCGGCCAATCAGGATTTTGCCGAGGTTATGTTCGCGGGCGTAGCGCAGTATCGCGCGATCTTCCGCCGGGTCGGCGAGCGTCGCGGTCTCGGCACCCAGCTCTTGGGCCAGCCGCAGGGCGCTTAAGATCGCCCGGCGCTGTGACTCCGGTAATTTGTGCAGGGTAGGGGTTTCAACATAGACCGCATGCCAGGCGCTGCCGAGTTTTGCCGCCAGCCTCGCAGCGGTGCGGATCAGCTTCTCATTACCCGCGCCGTGACCGACGCAGAGCAGAATGGCATCGCGCGTATGCCACACCTTCTCTTCGCCGAGGCGATCGCGCCAGGCGCGCATCTGATCATCGACCCGGTCAGCGGTACGCCGCAGCGCCAGCTCGCGCAGCGCAATCAGATTGCCTTTGCGAAAGAAGTGCTCAATGGCGCGCTCCGCCTGGCCGCCAATATAGACTTTGCCCTCATGCAGCCGCTGACGCAGATCGTCCGGCGGCAAATCGACCAGCACAATCTCATCAGCACTATCAAAAAAGGGATCGGGCACCGTTTCGCGTACCTGAATGCCGGTCACGCCGCTGACCACATCATTCAGGCTCTCCAGATGCTGCACATTGACGGTGGTAAAGACGTCGATGCCGGCTTCCAGCAGCTCCTCCACATCCTGCCAGCGTTTCGGATGCCGTGAACCGGGCGCGTTACTGTGCGCCAGCTCATCCATCAGAATCAGCGCTGGACGCCGCGCAAGGGCGGCGTCCAGATCAAACTCATGCACCACGCGCCCGCGATGGGCGATACGTCGCACGGGTTGCAGCGGTAAACCCGCCATCAGCGCGGCGGTCTCTTTGCGCCCGTGCGTCTCGACCACGCCTGGCAGCACATCCAGCCCCTGTGCCCGCAGCCGCTGCGCCTCCTGCAGCATGGCATAGGTTTTACCCACCCCGGCACAGGCCCCGAAAAAGATCTTCAGTTTGCCCCGGTGTGCCGTAGCAGCATGCTCCAGCAGGCGGTCCGGGTCGGGACGCAACGGCTCATCACTCATGCGTTATTTATCCTTCAGCGCATCCAGCGCCAGATTAAGTTCAACCACATTCACCACCGGCTGACCGAGGAAATTAACCAGCGGTGTTTCGGTGTATCTATTAACCAACTCATTGACCGTCTGCACCGACAAGCCGCGCGCTTGCGCCACGCGTGGGATCTGCCAGCTGGCCGCCTGCGGCGAAAGCTGACCATCCAGTCCGCTGGCGGAGGTGGTTAACAGCTCCACCGGAATCGCTTTGGGTGAGTGCGGGTTTGCCGCACGCAGCTGCGCCACGCGTTCAGCAACTTGCTTATCCAGCTCCGGGTTGCTGCCCGCCAGATTGCTGCCGCCCGAAGCCAGCGGATTATAGGGCGCATCGGCGGTTGCGGAAGGGCGGCCGTGAAAATAGCCCGGCGCGGTGAAATCCTGGCCCAGCAGACGGGAGCCGCGCACCGTGTCGCCTTGCTGGATCAGCGAGCCGTTCGCCTGGTCGTGAAACCACCACTGCCCCAGGGCGGTGGTCAGCAGCGGGTAGAGCCCGCCGGTGATAAACGTCAGCAGTATTAAAAGCAGAAAGGCGGGACGTAATAAAGCCATCTTTTTCACTCCTTAAACCAGACCGAACAGCGTGAGCAGCAGATCGATTGCTTTGATACCGATAAACGGCACCAGCAGACCGCCCAGACCGTAAATCCACAGGTTGCGGCGCAGCATCGCCGAGGCGGTCAGCGGCTTGTAGCTCACGCCTTTAAGCGCTAGCGGGATGAGGAACACAATCACCAGCGCGTTAAAGATCACCGCACTTAAAATTGCCGAAGAGGGGGAGTGCAGCTGCATCACGTTCAGGGCGTTGAGCTGCGGATAGGTGGCGGCAAACGCCGCAGGGATAATGGCGAAATATTTCGCCACATCATTGGCAATACTAAAGGTGGTGAGCGAGCCGCGCGTCATCAGCATCTGTTTGCCGATATGCACCACTTCAATCAGCTTAGTCGGGTTCGAGTCGAGATCGACCATGTTCCCCGCCTCTTTTGCCGCCTGGGTACCGGAGTTCATTGCTACCGCAACATCCGCCTGCGCCAGCGCTGGCGCATCGTTAGTGCCGTCGCCAGTCATCGCCACCAGCCGACCTTCAGCCTGGTATTGACGGATAAGCGCCAGCTTCGCTTCCGGCGTCGCTTCAGCGAGGAAGTCATCCACGCCCGCTTCGGCGGCAATCGCCGCGGCGGTTAAGCGGTTATCGCCGGTGATCATCACCGTTTTGATGCCCATCTTACGCAACTGGGCGAAACGCTCTTTTATGCCGCCTTTAACGATATCTTTCAGCGCAATAACGCCCAGCACGCTGGCCCCTTCCGCCACTACCAGCGGCGTCGCGCCCTGGCGGGCGACATTTTCCACGATGGTCTCAACGTCCGCCGGGAAGGTGCCGCCATTGGCCTCGATATGGCGGCGAATCGCATCCACCGAGCCTTTACGGATCATGCGATCCTGCACATTAATCCCGCTCATGCGGGTTTGCGCGGTAAAAGGGACGAAGGTCGCTTGCAGGCTCTGCATATCGCGCTCGCGCAGGTTAAAGCGCTGCTTGGCGAGGATCACAATGCTGCGCCCTTCCGGGGTCTCATCGGCTAATGAAGAGAGCTGGGCAGCATCGGCCAGCGTCTTCTCATCGACGCCGCGCGCGGGCAAAAAGTCTGATGCCTGGCGGTTGCCGAGGGTGATGGTGCCGGTTTTATCCAGCAGCAGCACATCGACATCACCCGCCGCCTCGACGGCGCGGCCGCTGGTGGCGATCACGTTCGCGCCGAGCATGCGGCTCATCCCGGCCACGCCTATTGCCGACAGCAGGCCGCCGATAGTGGTTGGGATCAGGCAGACCAGCAGCGCAACCAGCACCGTGACGCTGACCGCCGTGCCGCCATAGACCGAGAAGGGCCACAGCGTGGCGGTCGCCAGCAGGAAGACAATGGTCAGCGCCACCAGCAGAATGGTCAGCGCGATCTCGTTAGGCGTTTTGCGGCGCTGGGCACCTTCAACCATGGCGATCATGCGATCGAGAAAGGTTTCGCCTGGGTTAACGCTGCACTGGATCACCAGCCAGTCAGAAAGAATGCGCGTGCCGCCGGTCACAGAGGCAAAGTCGCCGCCGGACTCGCGGATCACCGGCGCGGATTCACCGGTAATGGCGCTCTCATCCACCGACGCGCCGCCTTCGATCACCTCGCCGTCGCAGGGAATAATATCCCCCGCTTCAACCAGCACCACGTCGCCTTTGCGTAGCTCATCTGCCGGAACATGATCCATCGGTGCATCGTGCTGTGGTGCGCGCAGTTTGCGGGCAAAGACCGTCTTTTTCACCCCTTTCAGGCTGTTGGCCTGCGCTTTACTGCGCCCCTCCGCCAGCGCTTCGGCGAAGTTGGCAAATAGCACCGTCACCCATAGCCAGAGGCTGATCGCGCCGGTAAACCACGCGTTACCGACCAGATGGCCGGTTGCCATGGCGATCGCCAGCAGGGTAGTCAGCAAGCTGCCGATCCAGACGATAAACATCACCGGGTTTCGCCACTGCACCTGCGGGCTTAATTTAGTGAACGAACCCATCAGCGCCTGGCGAACAAGGTTCGCGTCAAACAGGGCCAGTTGTTTGCGACTCATAATAGTGGTCTCCGCCAGACTCAAAACTGAAGGTATTCCGCCACCGGGCCAAGGGCCAGGGCAGGAATAAAGGTCAATGCGCCAACCAGCAGCACGGTGCCGATCAGAAGGCCGATAAAGAGCGGGCCGTGGGTCGGCAGGGTGCCGGAGCTGGTGGGCTGAATTTTTTTGCTCACCAGCGAGCCAGCGATCGCCAGCACCGGCACAATCACGCCGAAGCGGCCGACAAACATGCAGAAGGCGAGCAGACAGTTCCAGAAAGGCGTGTTGGCGCTTAGGCCACCAAAGGCGCTGCCGTTGTTGTTGGCGGCGGAGGAGACGGCGTACAACACTTCACTGAAGCCATGAATGCCGGGGTTGAACATGCCGCTGCGCCCGGCGTCGGTCATGATCGCCAGCGCCGTGCCGATCAGCACCAGCGCCGGGGTGACAAGGATTGCCAGCGCGGTCATTTTCATTTCGCGGACATCAATTTTTTTACCAAGGAACTCCGGCGTGCGGCCAATCATCAACCCGGCGATAAACACCGCCAGCAGGACAAACAGCAGCATGCCGTAGAGGCCTGAGCCGACGCCGCCAAACACCACTTCACCAATCTGCATTAACCACATCGGGATCATGCCGCCCAGTGCGGTAAAGGAGTCGTGCATGGCGTTGACCGCACCGCAGGAGGCGGCGGTGGTGACTACGGCGTAGAGGCTGCTGGCGAGGATGCCGAAGCGGCTCTCTTTACCTTCCATGTTGATGGTGCTGTCGCCGCCGAGCGCCAGGAAGTGCGGGTTACCTAGCCACTCGGCCCGCATCACAATCGCCACGCAGACGACAAAGATTATCGACATCGCCCATAGCAACATCTGCCCCTGACGGCGATCGCTTACCGCTTCACCAAAGGCGAAACAGAGCGCAGCAGGGATCAGGAAGATCGCCAGCATCTGCACAAAGTTGGTCAGTGCGGTAGGGTTTTCAAACGGATGGGATGAGTTGGCGTTAAAGAAGCCGCCGCCGTTGGTGCCAAGCATCTTAATCGCTTCCTGCGAGGCGACCGGACCCATCGGCATCAGGTGTTGAACCCCTTCAAGGGAGGTGTAGGGCTGGTAGGGGAGCAGGTTTTGCAGCGTCCCTTGCTGGATAAAAAAGAGGGCGATCAGCAGCGCCAGCGGCAGCAGCACCCAGAGCGTAATGCGCGTCAGATCGACCCACGCGTTGCCCAGCGTCTCCATGCTACGGCGGGCGAAGGCGCGGATCAGTGCAAACACCACCGCGATGCCGGTGGCAGCAGAGAGGAAGTTCTGCACCGTCAGGCCGACCATCTGGCTGAAGTAACTCAGTGTGCTTTCACCAGCGTAGGATTGCCAGTTGGTATTGGTGACAAAGCTGACGGCGGTGTTAAGCGCCAGGTGCCAGGAGAGGCCAGGCAGGTTCTGCGGGTTCAGCGGCAGAATGCCTTGCAGCAGTAGCAGGGCAAACAGCAGGGCGAGGCCCAACAGGTTAAGCCCCAGGATCGCCAGCAGATAGTGCCGCCAGTTCATTTCACGGGTGTCGATGCCTAACCCGCGCCAGAGCAGGTTTTCCATAGCACACACGCCCGGCAAGGGCTGCCCGGCAATCAGCTTCGCCAGTAGCGAGCCAAGCGGGCGCGCCAGCAGGAACAGTACCAGCAGAAAGCCGGCAACCAGAAGAAACGCTTGAGCGGCCATTAAAATGCCTCCGCGTTTATCAGGGCGTAAATCAGGTAGCCCAATAACAGGAAAACCAGCACGATGCCGATTAGCACGCCTGCACTCACAGTTCACCTCCGGGGTGATTTAAGGATGTACAGAGAGGCTAATTTTTCAGGCGCAAAGATTTCGCAAAAATCGGCGGTCAGGGTGTAAAAAAAGTATAAAAATGATGAACAAATAAGCAGTTTTTGCCGTTGTAGGCCTGATAAGCGCAGCGCCATCCGGCAATGGGTTTACCACGGTGGAATGGTTCCGTTCACCAGGCGTGCGGAGGAATATTTTTCTCACCGGTGCGGTGAACGGGATAAGGGGAGCGGCCGCGCTCCCCTTATCAATCCCCGCGGCCCCGCGAGGAAATCGGTGCTGCGCACTGCGCTCACCTCCCGCGTGCCTGACTGCGGCCGGCTCGACTCGACTTACTCGTTCCATTCTGGAACGAGTCCCTGTCTCGGTTCGCCTCTGTCCGCCATCCATGGCGTCCAGACCTTGTCATTCACGCTCCGGTTCGCCGATTTCAGCGGGGTCAACACCACCGCTGTAAGATGGACGCCCAATGAAAAACAGTCGCTGCTGGAACCGCGTAGGCCGGATAAGGCGAAGCCGCCATCCGGCAATCGGTGCCGCGATAATAATGCCGGATGGCGCGTACCGCTTATCCGGCCTACGCGGTTCCAGCTTCTCCGTTTCGAAAATGCAACATTTAAAACCATGCTTTAACCAATGGTTATTATTAATTTAACCGTTTTGTAACTTATTTACGGATTGCGTATAAATAAACGCGAATCAGGTAAAAATAGTGGTCGGATGAGTAGTAAAATTACAAACAAACCGGTATTATTTTGAGCAGATTTCAGTCTCGCAGCGTTTTTTCGTTATTCACTTACCGCTGCGGTAACTTTTTTCCGGTGAACGATACCGGCCTGACAAAGGGGAGAGTTTTATGAATACATATAAAATGTTTCCAGCGCACATTGTGCTGATGCGTCGTGCTTTCGCCGTTGCGGCGGGTCTGCTGGCACTGCCGGTAATGTTGTTCTGGAAGGATCGCGCACGGTTCTACAGCTATCTGCACCGCGTCTGGGCGAAAACCAGCGAAAAACCGGTATGGATGGATCAAGCCGAAAAAGCAACCTGCGACTTTTATTAATCGGGCTACACACAGCAACCCGATCGCGCCACCGCACTTGCGGTGGCTTTTTTTTACCTGCGGCCTTTGACTACAATGATTATGTCTAATCAAGGAGTCGCTATGAGTGAGAAAATCCCTGTCGGCATCAGTGCCTGTTTGTTAGGGGAACAAGTCCGTTTTGACGGCGGCCATAAGCGGCTTGCCTTCGCAGTTGAAGAGCTATCACCGTGGATGCGTTTTGAGCCGGTCTGCCCGGAGATGGCCATTGGCCTGCCGGTACCACGTCCGGCGCTGCGGTTGGTGAAAGAGGAGAGCGGTGTTTCGCTGCGCTTTAGCGACAAACGGGAAGGTGATTTAACCGAGCAGATGGCGCACTTCTCCCGTGAGCGCGTCAGCCGTCTCGACCATTTGTGCGGCTACATCGTCTGCGCCAAATCCCCCTCATGCGGCATGGAACGGGTGCGCGTCTACGATGCGGATGGCAAAAACAACCGCAAAGCCGGGCGTGGCATCTTTACCGACATTCTAATGGAGACCCATCCGTGGCTGCCGGTGGAAGAGGATGGTCGCCTGCACGATCCCCATATCCGCGAGAACTTTGTTGAACGTATCTACGCCCTGCATGAACTTAACAGCGTGCGCGAGCGCGGCCTGACGCGCGGGGAGCTGATCGCCTACCACAGCCGCTACAAGCTACTGCTGCTGGCACACTCCCAGCCGAAGTACCGCGAACTCGGGCGTTTCGTCGCCGCCATCCATGAGTGGGCCTCTCTCGACGAGTGGTTTGTGGAGTATCGCCAGCGTTTGATGGATCTGCTCTCACACCAGGCTACTCGCCGCAATCACACCAACGTGCTGATGCATGTGCAGGGCTACTTCCGCAAGCAGCTCAATGCCCGCCAGCGCGAGGAGCTGTCGAAGCTTATCGACAGCTACCGGCAGGGCATTCAGCCGCTGCTGGCACCTGTTACCTTACTGAAACACTATATGGCTGAGTTCCCGGACGCTTATCTCTCCGGACAGCGCTATTTTGATCCCTGGCCGGAAGCGCTGCGCTTACGTTACGGACATTAGGAGCATTATGACCACCCATCTGGTCTGGTTTCGCACGGATTTGCGCGTGCATGATAACCTCGCGCTGGCGGCGGCCTGCCGTAGCGCGAAGGCAACAGTAAAAGCCCTCTTTATCGCCACGCCGAAGCAGTGGCAGCAGCACCTGATGGCGCCGCGCCAGGCTGCACTGATTGAGGCCCATCTTAATGCACTTCAGCAGTCACTCGCCGAGCGCGGCATTGAGCTTATCTACCGCGAAGTGGATGACTTTGCCGCCAGCGTGCAGGCAATCGCTGAGGTCTGCCAGCAGGAGCAGGTGAGCCACCTTTTTTATAACTATCAGTACGAGCTCAATGAGCGCCAGCGCGATGCGGCGGTGGAGAAAGCGATCCCCGACGTCGCCTGCCAGGGGTTTGATGACAGCGTGATGCTGGCACCGGGCAGCGTGATGACCGGCAATCGCGAGATGTTTAAAGTCTTCACCCCCTTTAAAAATGCCTTTTTGCGCCGTCTGAAAGAGGATCTGCCCGAGTGCGTCGCTGCGCCGCAGCCGCGCGAGGGCGGGGCGCTGAAGGTGGAACCGCTGTCGCTCAACTACCTGCAACAGCCCTTTGACGAAAAGCTTTTCCCGCCTGATGAGAAGCAGGCCATTGCCCGCCTGCGCCACTTCTGCCAGCACCAGGTGGCAGAGTATGAGCAGCAGCGTGATTTCCCCTCTATTGAGGGTACTAGCCGTCTCTCCGCCAGCCTCGCCATCGGCGCGCTCTCTCCGCGCCAGTGTCTGCACCGCTTGCTCGCTGAACAGCCAGATGTGCTGGAGGGTGGGCCGGGCGCGGTATGGCTGAGCGAGTTAATCTGGCGTGAATTTTATCGCCATCTCATCACCTACCATCCGGCGTTGTGCAAGCATCGCCCATTTATTGCATGGACGGAGAAGGTGCAGTGGCAGGATAACCCGCAGCATCTGGAAGCGTGGAAAAAGGGGATGACCGGTTATCCGATTGTCGATGCGGCGATGCGCCAGATGAATGAGACCGGTTGGATGCATAATCGTCTGCGTATGATTACCGCCAGCTTCCTGATCAAAGACCTGCTTGTCGACTGGCGGGTGGGAGAGCGCTATTTTATGGCGCAACTGGTGGATGGCGATTACGCGGCGAACAACGGCGGCTGGCAGTGGGCGGCCTCAACCGGCACCGATGCCGCGCCCTACTTCCGTATCTTCAACCCGACCACCCAGGGGGAGCGCTTCGATGCAGAGGGCGAGTTTATCCGCCGCTGGCTGCCGGAGCTAAAAACCGTACCGCCAAAGGCGATTCATCAACCCTGGGTCTGGGCAGATAAGCAGGGCGTTAAGCTCGATTATCCGCGCCCAATTGTCGATCATAAACAGGCGCGAAGCGCCACGCTGGCGGCCTATGAAGCCGCGCGAAAAGGGTAAGAGTGAGCATGAAAAATAGCGAACTGGAAAAATTGATTAACGAAAAACTCAACAGTACGGCGTTCAGCGATTATGGCCCGAACGGCCTGCAGGTTGAGGGGCGAGACGAGGTACGCAAGATCGTCACCGGCGTTACCGCAAGCCAGGCGCTGCTGGATGAAGCCGTGCGCCTTGAAGCTGATGCGGTGATCGTGCATCACGGTTACTTCTGGAAAAACGAAGCGCCGGTTATTCGTGGCATGAAGCGCAACCGCCTGAAAACCCTGTTGGCGAACGATATCAACCTCTACGGCTGGCATCTGCCGCTCGACGCTCACCCGGAGCTGGGGAATAACGTGCAGCTTGCTGCACTGCTCGGCATCACGGTGCAGGGGGAGATTGAACCGCTGGTGCCGTGGGGCGAGCTGTCGATGCCGGTTCCCGGCCTCGAGCTGGCATCGTGGATTGAAGCACGTCTTGGGCGTAAACCGCTGTGGTGTGGTGATACCGGGCCTGCCACCATCAAGCGCGTGGCGTGGTGCACCGGCGGCGGTCAGGGCTTTATTGATAAAGCCGCGGCCTTCGGTGTCGATGCCTTTATCACCGGCGAAGTATCTGAGCAGACTATTCACTCCGCGCGCGAGCAGGGGCTGCACTTCTTCGCTGCCGGGCACCACGCCACCGAGCGCGGTGGCATTCGCGCCCTCGGCGAGTGGCTGACCGCCAATACCGATCTGGATGTGACCTTTATCGATATCCCTAACCCGGCGTAAGGAGCAGGCAAGTGCAGCGAGCGCGTTGTTATCTGTTAGGCGAAACCGCCGTCGTGCTGGAGCTGGAGCCGCCGGTGCAGCTGGCGACGCAAAAGCGTATCTGGCGGCTGACGCAGCGGCTGGCGACGTTCCCGGAGGTGGTAGAAGCGATCCCGGGGATGAATAACGTCACCGTTGTGCTGCGCGATCCGACCACCCTGGCGCTGGATGCGATTGAGCATCTGCAACGCTGGTGGGAAGAGAGCGAGGCGCTGGAGCCAGAGTCACGGGCCATTGAGATCCCGGTGCTCTATGGCGGCGAGGCGGGGCCCGATCTGGGACGGGTTGCCGACCACTGCGGCATGAGCGAAAAGCAGGTCGTTGAGCTGCACGCCTCTATCGAATACCGGGTGTGGTTTATCGGTTTTCAGCCCGGTTTCCCCTATCTCGGCGGCATGCCGGAGGCGCTCACGACGCCACGTCGGGCGGAGCCGCGCATTAGCGTGCCTGCCGGATCGGTCGGCATTGGGGGCTCGCAAACGGGAATTTACCCGCTGGAGAGCCCCGGTGGCTGGAACCTGATTGGGCGCACCGATCTGGCGCTGTTTAACTCGCGCTTAGCGGAGCCGTCGCTGCTGCGGCCGGGCGATACGCTGCGCTTTATCCCGCGCAAGGAGGGCGTATGTTAAAAATTCTTCGCGCGGGGATGTATACCTCATTGCAGGGCGGTAAGCGCATCGGCCTGCGTCAGTCCGGTGTCAGCTACTGCGGCGCGCTCGATGGCCCGGCGCTGGAGATTGCCAATGCGCTGGTCGGCAACGCACCGGATGCTGCCGCACTTGAGATTACGCTCGGCCAGTGTGAAGTGGAGTTCGCCCGCGACTGCTGGTTTGCTCTCACCGGCGCAGGCTGCGATGCGACACTTGATGGCACTGATGTCTGGACCGGCTGGCGATTTGCGGCGAAGGCCGGGCAGCGGCTGGTGCTGAATCGCCCGCGCTTTGGCGTGCGCAGCTATCTCGCCGTCGCGGGCGGTTTCGATCTACCGGAGGTGATGGGATCGGGCAGTACCGATCTGCAAACCGCCATCGGCGGGCTGGAGGGGCGTTTGCTGCGCGATGGCGATATGCTGCCGCTCGGCACACCTGCGCGGGACTTCGGCGCGCAGCAGGGCGTAAAACAGTTATTGTGGACGAACCGGATCCGCGCCCTGCCGGGGCCGGAGTATCACGAATTTGACGCCGCCTCGCAGGAGGCGTTCTGGCGTCTACCGTGGCATATCAACCCGCAGAGCAACCGCATGGGCTACCGTCTGCAGGGGCAGCCGCTGGTACGCACGACGGAGCGGGATCTGCTCTCCCACGGGCTGCTGCCCGGCGTTATCCAGGTGCCCGCAAATGGCCAGCCGATTGTGTTGATGAATGATTGCCAAACCACCGGCGGTTACCCGCGCATTGCCTGTATTATCGAAGCCGATCTCTACCGTCTGGCGCAAATTCGCCTTGGTCAGCCCGTTCACTTTGTGCAGTGCTCCCTCGACGAAGCGCTGCAGGCGCGGCGCGAACAGCGCCTGTTTCTTGATCAGCTGGCGTGGCGGTTGCGCGATGCGGATTGATCTCAACGCCGATATCGGCGAAGGCTTTGCCGAAAACGACCGCGAACTGATGCAGGTAGTGAGTTCGGTGAATATCGCCTGCGGCTTTCATGCCGGCGATGCCGCCACCATGCTCACCTGCATTGAGCTGGCATTGGCGAACGATGTCGCTATCGGCGCGCACCCGTCGTTTCTCGATCGCGAAAATTTTGGCCGCAAAAGAATGTCTACCCCGCCGGACGTGGTCTACAGCGAAGTGCTCTATCAGTGCGGCGCGCTGGCGGCGCTGGCGAAATCCCGCGGCGCGGCCCTTTCGCACGTGAAACCCCACGGCATGCTCTACAACCAGGCAGCGCAAGATACAGCGCTTGCGGAGGCTATCGCCCGCGCGGTACGGGATCTCGATCCCGGTCTGATACTGGTCGGACTGGCGGGCAGCGAGCTGATCCGCGCAGGCGCACGGCTGGGGTTGGCGACGCGTGAAGAGGTGTTCGCCGATCGCGGTTATCAGCGCAACGGCCAGCTTGTGCCACGCGGTGAGCCGGGCGCACTGATTGAGGATGAGCAACTGGCGCTGGCACAGACGCTGGAGATGGTGCAGCGTGGGCGCGTCAAAAGCGTTGAGGGTGACTATGCACCCGTTAACGCGCAGACGGTCTGTCTGCATGGGGATGGCGCCCATGCGCTCGCCTTTGCCCGTTATTTACGTGCCGCGTTTATTGCCAAAGGCATTACCGTTTCATCACGCTGATCAGGAGTTTTCATGCCGGAAGGACCGGAGATTCGCCGCGCGGCGGACACACTGGAAGCCGCGATTAAGGGCAAACCGCTGACCGACGTCTGGTTTGCCCAGCCACATCTTGCGGATTATGCCGCCGGGCTGGTGGGGCAGCAGATCGATGCCATTGAGACACGCGGCAAAGCGCTGTTAACGCACTTTTCCGGCGGGTTAACGCTTTATAGCCACAATCAACTCTACGGAGTTTGGCGCGTGGTAAAAGCGGGCGAGCTGCCGGAGACCAATCGCGTACTGCGCGTACGCCTGCAGGCGGCAGATAAGGCGATTTTGCTCTACAGCGCCTCAGAGATTGCGCTACTGACGCCAGAGCAGCTGGTGCAGCACCCTTTTTTGCTGCGCGTAGGCCCGGATGTGCTGGATATGCGCCTGACGGTAGAGGAGGTGAAGGCGCGTCTGCTCTCGCCGCGCTTCCGCCGTCGACAGTTTGCCGGGTTGTTGCTCGACCAGGCCTTTCTCGCCGGATTAGGTAACTATTTGCGCGTCGAAATTCTCTGGCACAGCGGGCTGACCGGGCAGCGCAAAGCCGAGCAGCTTAGCGAGAGCGAGTTGGATCTGCTGGCAGAAGCGTTGCTGGCGATCCCGCGTCTCTCGTATCAGACCCGTGGGCGCGTCGATGAGAAGAAGCATCACGGGGCGCTGTTTCGCTTTAAGGTGTTTCACCGCGCCGGGAAGACGTGTGAGCGCTGTGGTGGGATTATTGAGAAGACAACGCTCTCATCACGACCCTTTTATTGGTGCCCGGGGTGTCAGCGGTAAACAAGTCAGTGTAAACGAGAACGTGCCCGATGGCGTCTACGCCTTATCCGGCCTACGGACCGAGCCATTTCAACCATCGTAGGCCCGATAAGCGCAGCGCCATCGGGCAATTTGTTCCGGTGCATGCCAGTGCAATCGTAGGCCCGATAAGCGCAGCGTCATCGTGTAATTGAGCGGAGAAGTGCATTCGTAGGCCCGATAAGCAAAGCGCCATCGGGCAATATTACGGGGTGAGGCTGTTGCAGGCCCGGTAAGCGCAGCGCCACCGGGCATCAGCGGGGATTAATCTTTTTTCAGATCTGACGAAAACTCGCGTTTTTCGTAACCGGTATAGAGCTGACGCGGGCGGGCAATCTTAATGCCGTCATCGTGCATCTCGTTCCAGTGCGCAATCCAGCCTACGGTACGCGCCATCGCGAAGATCACCGTAAACATAGAGGACGGAATACCCATCGCTTTCAGAATAATGCCAGAGTAAAAATCGACGTTCGGGTAGAGTTTGCGTTCGATGAAGTACGGGTCGTTGAGCGCAATGTGTTCCAGCTCCATCGCCACTTCCAGCAGATCGTCTTTGGTGCCCAGCTCGCGCAGCACTTCATGGCAGGTTTCACGCATTACGGTAGCGCGCGGGTCATAGTTCTTATAGACACGGTGACCAAAGCCCATCAGACGGAACGAATCGTTCTTATCTTTGGCGCGACGCAGGAATTCCGGAATGTGTTTAACGGTGCTGATCTCTTCCAGCATCTTCAGTGCAGCTTCGTTCGCACCGCCGTGTGCCGGTCCCCACAGGGAGGCGATACCGGCCGCGATACAGGCAAACGGGTTCGCGCCCGACGAGCCTGCGGTACGCACGGTAGAGGTGGACGCATTCTGCTCATGGTCAGCGTGCAGGATCAGAATACGATCCATGGCGCGTTCCAGAACCGGGTTCACTTCATAGGGTTCGCACGGCGTGGAGAACATCATATGCAGGAAGTTACCTGCATAGGAGAGGTCGTTACGCGGGTAAACAAAGGGCTGGCCGATAGAGTACTTGTAGCACATCGCGGCCACGGTCGGCATTTTCGAAAGCAGGCGGAAGGCGGCGATTTCACGATGGCGCGGATTGTTCACATCCAGCGAGTCGTGATAGAACGCCGCCAGCGCGCCGGTCACACCGCACAGCACCGCCATCGGGTGCGAGTCGCGACGGAAACCGTGGAACAGACGGGTGATCTGCTCATGAATCATCGTGTGGCGTGTAACCGTCAGCGTGAACTCGTCGAACTGCTCCTGAGTCGGTTTTTCGCCGTACAGCAGGATGTAGCACACTTCAAGATAGTTGGACTCAGTCGCCAGTTGATCGATGGGGAAGCCACGGTGCAGTAAAATTCCTTCATCGCCGTCGATAAAGGTGATTTTCGATTCGCATGATGCGGTTGAGGTAAAACCTGGGTCAAAAGTGAAAACCCCTTTTGAACCGAGACTACGGATATCAATAACATCCTGACCGAGCGTGCCTTGTAGCACATCCAGTTCAATAGCATCGTCACCATTGTAGGTGATGGTTGCTTTCTTATCAGCCATTTACGGTCTCCTTAGCGCCTTATTGCTTAAGACCGCCAGCCACCGGGTTTGCCTTCACTTGACCGTCAATGTTAACGAATTGTTATATAGCTCGCTGCTCTGCGAAGAGGAGATACCAGGGTACAGAGCGATAGGCGCGTGCAGATACACATTGAAAATACAGTGAAAAAACAGCAAATCAGCGTCTTAGCAGTCCGAATTTATCAAACCTGTATATCACTAATAACTGTCCTAATTAAATCGGTCAATACCATCACACTGTTACATAACTTATTCTCAGGTGAAAGCAAGACCCCATAACTTTTAAGCATTATAAGTTCTTTCTGGCGTAGTTTGTAACAAGAATGTTTAACTTTTGTCAAATCAGATGATTAAATTTTAAAATAATGTTGTTATCGTGACCTTGGTCACTGTTCTGCATAAAACCCGACAAACTATATGTAGGTTAATTGTAATGATTTTGTGAACGACCTATACTGCCGCCAGGTCTCCGGAATACCCTGCCATCCCGAGCCACCCAGCGTTGTAACCTGTCGTTTAGCATCTGGAAGCACATTTTTTGCATGACGAGCAGTTATAGAAAGGACGCTGTCTGACCCGCACGCAGACCGGAGGAAGGAAACTATAAGAATAGCATGTGGGCGTTATTCATGATAAAAAATGTGAAAAAACAAAGACCTGTCAATCTGGATTTAACAACGATCCAGTTTCCTGTTACGGCTATAGCTTCCATTCTCCACCGCGTTTCCGGCGTCATCACGTTTGTGGCGATCGGCATTCTGTTGTGGATACTGGGCTTGTCGCTGTCATCTGAAGAGGGCTTCCAGGCCGCTTCTGCCATCATGGGCAGTTTCTTCGCTAAATTCATCTTCTGGGGCATCCTCACCGCGCTGGCGTATCACGCTGTCGGCGGCATTCGCCACATGTTTATGGATTTTGGCTGGCTGGAAGAGAACTTCGCCGCAGGAAAACGTTCCGCCAATATTGCTTTTGTGATCACTGTCGTGCTTTCAATTCTCGCAGGAGTCCTCGTATGGTAAGCAACGCCTCCGCATTAGGACGCAACGGCGTACATGATTTTATTCTTGTTCGTGCTACCGCTATTGTCCTGACGTTATACATCATCTACATGGTGGGCTTTTTCGCGCTGCACCGCGAACTGACCTGGGTTGTCTGGACGGGCTTCTTCTCCTCCTCCTTCACGAAAGTCTTTACCCTGCTGGCGCTCTTTTCCACCCTGATCCACACGTGGATCGGCATGTGGCAGGTATTGACCGACTACGTTAAGCACGTTGCAACTCGCCTGCTGCTGCAGCTGGTGATCGTTGTTGCGCTGGTCGCGTATGTCATTTATGGATTCGTTGTGGTGTGGGGTGTGTAATGAAACTGCCAGTCAGAGAATTTGATGCTGTTGTAATTGGCGCAGGTGGCGCAGGTATGCGCGCGGCGTTACAAATTTCCCAGAGCGGGCAAACCTGTGCGCTGCTCTCTAAAGTTTTTCCAACCCGTTCCCACACTGTCTCTGCGCAGGGCGGTATCACCGTTGCGCTGGGCAATACCCATGAAGATAACTGGGAATGGCACATGTATGACACGGTAAAAGGCTCTGACTATATCGGTGACCAGGATGCCATTGAATATATGTGTAAAACCGGCCCGGAAGCGATTCTTGAGCTGGAACATATGGGTCTGCCGTTTTCCCGTCTGGAAGATGGCCGTATCTATCAGCGTCCGTTTGGTGGC
The DNA here is from genome assembly GCF_014490785.1 of Kosakonia sp. SMBL-WEM22. Taxonomy (NCBI): domain Bacteria; kingdom Pseudomonadati; phylum Pseudomonadota; class Gammaproteobacteria; order Enterobacterales; family Enterobacteriaceae; genus Kosakonia; species Kosakonia sp. SMBL-WEM22. Next base: position 1,528,335 of record NZ_CP051488.1, read on the forward strand.
CAGTCGAAAGATTTCGGCGGCGAGCAGGCGGCACGTACGGCGGCCGCGGCTGACCGTACCGGTCACGCGCTGCTGCACACCCTTTATCAGCAGAACCTGAAAAACCACACCACCATCTTCTCCGAATGGTATGCGCTCGATCTGGTGAAAAACCAGGATGGCGCGGTGGTTGGCTGTACGGCGCTCTGCATCGAAACCGGTGAAGTAGTCTACTTCAAAGCGCGCGCCACCGTATTGGCAACCGGCGGGGCGGGGCGTATTTATCAGTCCACCACCAACGCACACATTAACACTGGTGATGGTGTTGGTATGGCGCTGCGTGCCGGCGTACCGGTACAGGATATGGAGATGTGGCAGTTCCACCCGACCGGTATCGCCGGCGCAGGTGTACTGGTCACCGAAGGGTGCCGTGGTGAAGGCGGTTATCTGCTGAACAAACATGGCGAGCGCTTTATGGAGCGTTATGCGCCAAATGCGAAAGATCTGGCCGGCCGCGACGTGGTTGCGCGCTCGATCATGATCGAAATTCGCGAAGGCCGCGGTTGCGATGGCCCGTGGGGCCCGCACGCTAAACTGAAACTCGATCACCTCGGTAAAGAGGTACTGGAATCGCGCCTGCCGGGGATCCTTGAGCTGTCGCGCACCTTTGCCCACGTCGATCCGGTGAAAGAGCCGATCCCGGTTATCCCGACCTGCCACTACATGATGGGCGGTATTCCGACCAAAGTGACCGGCCAGGCGCTGACCGTTAACGCCCAGGGCGAAGATGTGGTGATCCCGGGTCTGTTCGCAGTAGGCGAAATTGCCTGCGTATCGGTACACGGCGCGAACCGTCTGGGCGGCAACTCGCTGCTCGACCTGGTGGTGTTTGGTCGCGCGGCGGGCCTGCATCTGCAGGAGTCCATCGCCGAGCAGGGCGCACTGCGTGATGCCAGCGAGTCTGACATTGAGGCTTCCCTTGAGCGCCTTAACCGCTGGAATAACAACCGCGATGGCGAAGATCCGGTCACCATTCGTAAAGCGCTGCAAGAGTGTATGCAGCATAACTTCTCGGTCTTCCGTGAAGGCGATGCGATGGCGAAGGGGCTGGAGCAGCTGAAAGTGATCCGCGAGCGTCTGAAAAACGCCCGTCTGGACGATACCTCCAGCGAGTTCAACACCCAGCGCGTTGAGTGTCTGGAGCTGGATAACCTGATGGAAACGGCCTATGCAACGGCGGTTTCTGCCAACTTCCGAACCGAAAGCCGTGGCGCGCATAGCCGCTTCGACTATCCGGATCGTGACGATGAGAACTGGTTGTGTCACTCCCTGTACCTGCCAGAGACGGAATCTATGACGCGTCGCAGCGTCAATATGGAACCGAAACTGCGTCCGGCGTTCCCGCCGAAGATTCGTACTTACTAATGCGGAGACAGGATTGATGAAACTCGAATTCTCGATTTATCGCTATAACCCGGACGTCGACGACGCGCCGCGCATGCAGGATTACACCCTGGAAGCGGAAGAGGGTCGCGACATGATGCTGCTTGATGCCTTAATGCAGATAAAAGAGACCGACTCCACGCTGTCGTTCCGCCGCTCCTGCCGTGAAGGGGTGTGTGGTTCCGATGGTCTGAACATGAACGGCAAGAATGGGCTGGCCTGTATCACCCCGATCTCCGCACTCGGTAACGGCAAGAAGAAGATTGTCATCCGCCCGCTGCCGGGTCTGCCGGTGATCCGCGATTTGGTGGTGGACATGGGGCAGTTCTATGCCCAATATGAAAAAATTAAGCCTTACCTGTTGAATAATGGGCAAAATCCGCCGGCGCGTGAGCATCTGCAGGCACCGGAGCAGCGTGAGAAACTCGACGGTCTCTATGAGTGTATTCTCTGTGCCTGCTGTTCGACCTCTTGCCCGTCGTTCTGGTGGAACCCGGAGAAGTTCATCGGCCCGGCAGGCCTGCTGGCGGCGTACCGCTTCCTGATCGATAGCCGCGATACGGAAACGGATAAACGCCTCGATGGCCTGAGCGATGCTTTCAGCGTATTCCGCTGCCATAGCATCATGAACTGCGTCAGTGTATGTCCGAAAGGGCTCAACCCGACGCGCGCCATTGGCCACATTAAGTCAATGTTACTGCAACGCAGTGCATAAAAAGGTAAAGCCGGATGGCGCTTGCGCTTATCCGGCCTACAGTATTGATACGCCCGGCACGCGCATGCGCACCGGGCGAGTAAAAGCAGCAGAAACCTCTAAAAACCGCCACTGAAACATAATCGAGGTGTTTGGCGCGAGACAAGGCAGCAATTGAGCGCATTCCGGGCAGCATAGTGAACTATGTGACCTGGGTGAGTGAAGGCAGCCAACGCCGTCGTAGCCCGAACATCGCAGATTAGGCTGTTTTTAAAGGTTCCTTCGCGGGTCAAAGAACTCGCAGGTGAACCCTGGGACGTGCGCTCCGGTGTACGTCGAAGTTATCCACGGCGAAGTAAGCATAACAATGCTTAAGGGATCACGATGCAGAACGGCGCAATGAAAGCCTGGCTGGACTCTTCTTACCTCTCTGGGTCTAACCAGAGCTGGATAGAACAGCTCTATGAAGACTTCTTAACCGATCCTGACTCGGTAGATGCGAACTGGCGATCTATGTTCCAGCAGTTACCAGGTACCGGAGTCAAACCGGATCAGTTCCACTCCAAAACGCGTGATTACTTCCGCCAGCTGGCGAAGGACGCTTCACGTTACTCCCCCTCGATTTCCGACCCCGATACCAACGTTAAGCAGGTTAAAGTCCTGCAGCTGATTAACGCCTACCGCTTCCGTGGTCACCAGCATGCGAATCTCGATCCGCTGGGATTATGGCAGCAGGAGAGGGTCGCCGATCTCGATCCCGCATTCCATGACCTGACCGAAGCCGATTTCCAGAACAGCTTCAATGTCGGGTCTTTTGCTATCGGCAAAGACACCATGCCGCTGGGCGAGCTGCTCCATGCGCTGAAAGAGACCTATTGTGGCTCCATCGGCGCGGAGTACATGCACATTACCAGTACCGAAGAGAAACGCTGGATCCAGCAGCGCATTGAGTCGGCCACCGGTAAATCCAGCTTCTCGACAGAAGAGAAAAAGCGCTTCTTAAGCGAGCTGACCGCCGCCGAAGGGCTTGAGCGCTATCTGGGCGCGAAATTCCCGGGCGCAAAACGCTTCTCCCTTGAGGGTGGCGATGCACTGGTACCGATGCTGAAAGAGATGATCCGCCATGCCGGTAAAAGTGGCACCCGTGAAGTGGTGCTGGGCATGGCACACCGCGGTCGTCTGAACGTACTGGTTAACGTGCTGGGTAAAAAGCCGCAGGATCTCTTCGACGAGTTCGCCGGTAAGCACAAAGAGCATCTCGGCACCGGCGACGTGAAATACCACATGGGCTTCTCGTCCGATGTTGAAACCGAAGGCGGCCTGGTTCACCTGGCGCTGGCCTTTAACCCGTCGCACCTTGAGATCGTAAGCCCGGTGGTTATCGGTTCCGTGCGCGCCCGTCTCGATCGCCTCGACGAGCCGAGCAGCAACAAAGTGTTGCCGATCACTATTCACGGTGACGCGGCGGTCGCAGGCCAGGGCGTGGTGCAGGAAACCCTCAACATGTCCAAAGCCCGCGGCTACGAAGTGGGCGGCACTGTACGTATCGTCATCAACAACCAGGTGGGCTTCACTACCTCGAACCCGCTGGATGCGCGCTCAACGCCGTACTGTACCGATATCGGTAAAATGGTGCAGGCACCGATTTTCCACGTTAACGCGGACGATCCGGAAGCTGTCGCATTTGTGACCCGCCTGGCGCTCGATTTCCGTAATACCTTCAAACGCGATGTCTTTATCGACCTGGTGTGCTACCGCCGTCATGGCCATAACGAAGCCGACGAGCCGAGCGCAACCCAGCCGCTGATGTACCAGAAAATCAAAAAGCACCCGACGCCACGTCAGATTTACGCCAGCCGTCTGGAGCAGGAAACCACCATCGCCGCTGAAGACGCCACCGAGATGGCTAACGTCTATCGTGATGCCCTCGACGCCGGTGAGTGCGTGGTCGCTGAATGGCGCCCGATGAATATGCACTCCTTTACCTGGTCGCCGTACCTCAACCACGAGTGGGATGAGAGCTACCCGAACAAGGTGGAGATGAAGCGTCTGCAAGAGCTGGCGAAGCGTATCAGTACCGTGCCGGATGCCATTGAGATGCAGTCCCGCGTCGCGAAAATCTACGCTGACCGTCAGCTGATGGCGAACGGCGAGAAGCTGTTCGACTGGGGCGGCGCGGAAACGCTGGCCTATGCCACGCTGGTAGATGAGGGCATTCCGGTGCGTCTCTCCGGGGAAGACTCCGGGCGCGGCACCTTCTTCCATCGCCATGCGGTGGTGCATAACCAGTCTAACGGCTCGACTTACACCCCGCTGGCACACGTGCATAACAGCCAGGGCGCGTTCCGCGTCTGGGACTCCGTGCTGTCGGAAGAAGCGGTACTGGCCTTTGAGTATGGCTATGCCACCGCCGAGCCGCGCACGCTCACCATCTGGGAAGCGCAGTTCGGCGACTTCGCCAACGGCGCGCAGGTGGTTATCGATCAGTTCATCAGCTCCGGCGAGCAGAAGTGGGGCCGTATGTGTGGCCTGGTGATGCTGCTGCCGCACGGCTATGAAGGGCAGGGCCCGGAGCACTCCTCCGCGCGTCTTGAGCGCTATCTGCAACTCTGCGCCGAGCAGAACATGCAGGTTTGCGTACCGTCGACCCCGGCGCAGGTTTACCACATGCTGCGTCGTCAGGCGCTGCGCGGTATGCGTCGTCCGCTGATTGTGATGTCACCGAAATCACTGCTGCGTCATCCGCAGGCGGTCTCAACGCTGGATGAGCTGGCGAATGGCACCTTTATGCCAGCGATTGGCGAAGTGGACGATCTCGATCCGCAGGGCGTGAAACGCGTTATCCTCTGTTCTGGTAAGGTTTATTACGATTTGCTGGAACAGCGTCGTAAGAACGATCAGAAAGATGTCGCGATTGTCCGCATTGAACAGCTCTATCCGTTCCCGCACCAGGCGGTGCAGGAAGCGCTGAAGCCGTACGCGCACGTGCATGATTTTGTCTGGTGCCAGGAAGAGCCGCTGAACCAGGGCGCATGGTACTGCAGCCAGCATCATTTCCGTGATGTGATTCCATTTGGGGCTGGTCTGCGTTACGCAGGTCGCCCGGCCTCCGCCTCTCCGGCGGTGGGATACCTCTCCGTTCACCAGAAACAGCAACAAGATCTGGTAAATGACGCGCTGAACGTCAATTAATTAAAGGATAAATAATGAGTAGCGTAGATATTCTTGTTCCCGATCTGCCTGAGTCCGTTGCTGACGCGACCGTTGCAACCTGGCACAAAAAACCAGGCGATAGCGTTAAACGTGATGAAGTGCTGGTAGAAATCGAAACTGACAAAGTGGTACTGGAAGTGCCGGCGTCAGCGGACGGCATCCTTGATGCCGTGCTGGAAGAGGAAGGCACAACCGTTACCTCCCGCCAGATTCTGGGCCGTCTGAAAGAGGGCAACAGCGCAGGCAAAGAGAGCAGTGCTAAATCTGAAGAGAAAGAGTCTACACCGGCGCAGCGCCAGCAGGCCTCGCTGGAAGAACAAAACAATGATGCCCTGAGCCCGGCGATCCGTCGCCTGCTGGCCGAGCACAACCTGGAAGCCAGCGACATCAAAGGTACCGGTGTTGGTGGGCGTCTGACCCGTGAAGATGTTGAGAAGCATCTGGCGAAAGGCCCGGCGCAGAGCGCTGCACCATCGGCAGCTCCGGCTGCTGCCAGCACCCCGGCTCCGGCCCCGGCTGGCCGCACGGAAAAACGCGTACCGATGACCCGCCTGCGCAAACGCGTAGCCGAGCGTCTGCTGGAAGCGAAAAACTCCACCGCCATGCTGACGACCTTCAATGAAGTCAACATGAAGCCGATTATGGATCTGCGTAAGCAGTACGGCGAGGCGTTCGAGAAGCGTCACGGCATCCGTCTGGGCTTTATGTCCTTCTACGTGAAAGCGGTAGTTGAAGCGCTGAAACGCTACCCGGAAGTGAACGCGTCTATCGATGGCGATGATGTGGTTTACCACAACTACTTCGATGTCAGCATGGCTGTCTCCACGCCGCGTGGCCTGGTGACCCCGGTGCTGCGCGATGTCGACACCCTCGGCATGGCAGATATTGAGAAGAAAATTAAAGAGCTGGCGCTTAAAGGGCGCGACGGCAAGCTGACCGTGGAAGATCTGACCGGCGGTAACTTCACTATTACCAACGGCGGCGTCTTCGGCTCGCTGATGTCCACCCCGATCATCAACCCGCCGCAGAGCGCGATCCTCGGCATGCACGCCATCAAAGATCGCCCGATGGCGGTTGATGGCAAGGTTGAGATCCTGCCGATGATGTACCTGGCGCTCTCTTACGATCACCGTCTGATCGACGGCCGTGAGTCTGTGGGCTATCTGGTCGCCATCAAAGAGCTGCTGGAAGATCCGACCCGTCTGCTGCTGGACGTGTAGTCGGCCAGGGCCCGGCGGATGCCGGGCCTGAAATCATCACCTGACTGCGGGTGGATCCGGCAAACAGGGCACCCCGACCCGCAGACACCCTGATAATGATTACCTGAAGGATGGATAGAACAGATGAACTTACATGAGTATCAGGCGAAACAGCTTTTTGCCCGGTCAGGTCTGCCGACTCCGGTTGGATACGCCTGTACTACCCCGCGTGAAGCCGAAGAAGCGGCATCGAAAATTGGTGCAGGCCCGTGGGTTGTAAAATGCCAGGTTCACGCAGGCGGCCGCGGTAAAGCGGGCGGCGTAAAAGTGGTGAACAGCAAAGAAGAGATCCGCGCATTCGCGGAGCACTGGCTGGGTAAACGCCTGGTAACCTACCAAACAGACGCTAACGGCCAGCCGGTTAACCAGATCCTGGTTGAAGCGGCGACCGATATCGACAAAGAGCTCTACCTGGGCGCAGTGGTTGACCGTAGCTCGCGTCGCGTGGTGTTCATGGCCTCCACCGAAGGCGGTGTTGAGATTGAGAAAGTGGCGGAAGAGACCCCGCACCTGATCCACAAAACCACTATCGATCCGCTGACCGGCCCGATGCCGTATCAGGGTCGCGACCTGGCATTCAAACTGGGTCTGGAAGGTAAGCAGGTTCAGCAGTTCACCAAGATCTTTATGGGTCTGGCGACCATTTTCCTTGAGCGCGACCTGGCGCTGATCGAAATCAACCCGCTGGTGATCACTAAGCAGGGCGACCTGATCTGCCTCGACGGCAAACTGGGCGCGGACGGCAACGCACTCTTCCGCCAGCCGGATCTGCGCGAAATGCGCGATCAGTCTCAGGAAGACCCGCGCGAAGCACAGGCTGCGCAGTGGGAGCTGAACTACGTCGCGCTCGACGGCAACATCGGCTGCATGGTTAACGGCGCAGGTCTGGCGATGGGCACCATGGACATCGTTAAACTGCATGGCGGCGAACCGGCTAACTTCCTCGACGTTGGCGGCGGTGCGACCAAAGAGCGCGTAACCGAAGCTTTCAAAATCATTCTCTCCGATGAGAATGTGAAAGCCGTTCTGGTTAACATCTTCGGCGGCATCGTGCGCTGCGACCTGATCGCAGATGGCATCATCGGTGCAGTAGAAGAAGTGGGCGTGAACGTGCCGGTGGTTGTACGCCTGGAAGGCAACAACGCTGAACTGGGTGCCAAGCGCCTGGCTGACAGCGGCCTGAATATTATCGCAGCGAAAAGTCTGACGGATGCAGCACAGCAGGTTGTTGCCGCAGTGGAGGGGAAATAATGTCTGTTTTGATCGATAAGAACACCAAAGTTATCTGCCAGGGCTTCACCGGAAGCCAGGGTACATTCCACTCCGAGCAGGCGATTGCCTACGGTACGCAGATGGTTGGCGGCGTGACCCCAGGTAAAGGCGGCACCACGCATCTCGGCCTGCCAGTCTTCAACACCGTGCGTGAAGCGGTAGAAGCGACCGGTGCGACCGCAACGGTTATCTACGTTCCGGCTCCGTTCTGCAAAGACTCCATCCTGGAAGCGATCGACGCAGGCATCAAACTGATTATCACCATTACCGAAGGTATTCCGACGCTGGATATGCTGACGGTGAAAGTGAAGCTGGATGAAGCGGGTGTGCGCATGATCGGGCCGAACTGCCCGGGCGTGATCACCCCAGGCGAGTGCAAAATCGGCATTATGCCGGGCCACATCCATCAGCCGGGTAAAGTTGGCATCGTATCGCGCTCCGGTACCCTGACCTATGAAGCGGTGAAGCAGACCACGGATTACGGTTTCGGTCAGTCCACCTGTGTGGGCATCGGTGGCGACCCGATCCCGGGCTCTAACTTTATCGACATCCTGAAACTGTTCCAGGAAGATCCGCAGACCGAAGCGATCGTCATGATCGGTGAGATCGGCGGTAGCGCTGAAGAAGAAGCCGCTGCCTACATCAAAGATCACGTCACCAAACCGGTTGTTGGCTATATCGCCGGTGTAACCGCGCCGAAAGGCAAGCGTATGGGCCACGCAGGCGCCATTATCGCAGGCGGTAAAGGTACGGCAGATGAGAAGTTCGCCGCACTGGAAGCCGCTGGCGTGAAAACCGTACGCAGCCTGGCTGATATCGGCGACGCACTGAAAACCGTAATTAAATAAAAAACCATCGCTCCCCCATGCAGGGGAGCAGCGCAATTCGACATGGTTTGGCCGCTCCTGAAGCGGCCTTTTTTATTGCCCGAATCTATGCACCGTAAAAAAGGGGCAGGCAGAGGAGGGTGCTTGCAGCATTATCCTGTGGCCTGAAAGCAGATTATAAAAGTTATAAATAATAGCGATACACATCGCATTTTAAAGATGCTTATTTTTATAATAACGAAGCGGTGTTAATTATATTAATTGGATAAGTGAAATAATTGTAAAATCAATCTGGAAAAAGTTGAGCTGTTTCACTTAAGGATTGCTCACTTTTCTGTTTTTAACTTACCGCGCAAAGTAACCTGCCTTTCTTCGCTTTATTCGCCAATTGGTAACCATAAATTGCGTTAAGCTAAACATATTATTAACACCGTTTTTACCCACCGGACACCTTAAATACAAAATTAACACCGTCAATAGCAAATGATTTAAATCAATATTTTAAAGCTTGGAAAAGCGGTCAAAAATCGTTAAATTGTCGCGGATCAAATTGACCGCGAAGTGATAAGTTAGGGATTAATTGATCGCCGTCGTAAAACGTAAAACATAATCAATAAATGCTTTTTATTGTTAGGGTTTTGCGGAGTAATATATTCGCGAGATCAATTCGAATTTTTTATTAACCTGGTTGTAACTTTTTTTATTCATTGTCCCGACAAATGGGAGAGTGAATAAAACAGTGCAGCAAATTTGTATTGGGGCATGCGTGTGAACCTTCGCAAACGGGGGTTTACTCTCGGAGTCTTCATGCGATGAGCAAGGAGTCATGATGTTAGATATAGTCGAACTGTCACGCTTACAGTTTGCCTTGACCGCGATGTACCACTTTCTGTTTGTGCCGCTGACGCTTGGTATGGCGTTCCTGCTGGCGATTATGGAAACGGTCTACGTCCTCTCCGGCAAACAGATCTACAAAGATATGACCAAGTTCTGGGGCAAGTTGTTTGGGATCAACTTTGCGCTGGGCGTGGCGACCGGTCTGACCATGGAGTTCCAGTTCGGGACTAACTGGTCTTACTATTCTCACTACGTTGGGGATATTTTCGGTGCGCCGCTGGCCATTGAAGGTCTGATGGCCTTCTTCCTCGAATCCACATTCGTGGGTCTGTTCTTCTTCGGTTGGGATCGTCTGGGCAAAGTTCAGCACATGGCGGTTACCTGGCTCGTTGCTTTGGGCTCCAACTTGTCCGCGCTCTGGATCCTCGTCGCCAACGGCTGGATGCAGAACCCCATCGCCTCTGATTTCAACTTCGAAACCATGCGTATGGAGATGGTGAGCTTCTCTGAGCTGGTGCTTAACCCGGTTGCGCAGGTGAAATTTGTGCACACTGTGGCTTCCGGCTACACCTGTGGCGCGATCTTCATTCTCGGTATCAGCTCCTACTATCTGCTGCGCGGTCGCGACGTTGCCTTTGCGAAACGCTCCTTTGCTATCGCGGCCAGCTTCGGTATGGCGGCTATCCTCTCCGTTATCGTGCTGGGTGATGAATCTGGTTACGAAATGGGTGACGTGCAGAAAACCAAACTGGCGGCTATCGAAGCGGAGTGGGAAACCCAACCGGCTCCGGCAGCGTTTACCCTGTTTGGTATTCCGGATCAGGATAAACAAGAGAACAAATTCGCTATCCAGATCCCGTTTGCGCTCGGCATCATCGCTACCCGCTCCGTCGACACGCCGGTTATTGGTCTGAAAGACCTGATGGCGCAGCACGAAGAGCGTATCCGTAACGGCATGAAGGCATACCAGCTGCTTGAACAGCTGCGCTCCGGCTCTGCGGACCCGGCAGTGCGTGAGCAGTTCAACAACGTGAAGAAAGATCTTGGTTACGGCCTGCTGCTGAAACGCTATACCCCGAATGTTACCGACGCGACGGAAGCGCAGATCCAGAAAGCAACTCAGGACTCCATTCCACGCGTTGCGCCGCTCTACTTCGCCTTCCGTCTGATGGTGGCCAGTGGCGTGCTGATGCTGCTGATTATCGGCATCTCCTTCTGGACGGTGATCCGTAACCGCATCGGTGAGAAGAAATGGCTGCTGCGCGCCGCGCTGTATGGCATTCCGCTGCCGTGGATTGCGATCGAAGCAGGCTGGTTTGTGGCGGAATACGGCCGTCAGCCGTGGGCGATTGGCGAAGTGCTGCCGACTGCCGTTGCCAACTCCTCATTGACCGTCGGCGATCTGCTGTTCTCAATGATTCTTATTTGCGGCCTTTATACGCTGTTTATGGTGGCCGAAGTGTTCCTGATGTTCAAATTTGCTCGCCTTGGGCCGAGCAGCCTGAAAACAGGTCGCTATCACTACGAGCAGTCCACCGTGACTACTCAGCCGGCACGCTAAGACAGGAGTCGTGAAATGATCGATTATGAAGTATTACGTTTTATCTGGTGGCTGCTGGTGGGCATTCTGCTGATCGGTTTTGCCGTCACCGATGGCTTCGACATGGGCGTCGGCATGCTGACCCGCGTGTTGGGGCGTAGCGACACCGAGCGCCGCGTGATGATCAACTCCATCGCGCCGCACTGGGATGGCAACCAGGTATGGCTGATCACTGCCGGTGGCGCGCTGTTCGCTGCCTGGCCGATGGTCTACGCGGCAGCCTTCTCCGGCTTCTATGTCGCGATGATCCTCGTGCTGGCCTCGCTCTTCTTCCGTCCGGTCGGGTTCGACTACCGCTCGAAGATCGAAGATGTGCGCTGGCGCGGCATGTGGGACTGGGGCATCTTTATCGGTAGCTTCGTGCCGCCGCTGGTAATTGGCGTAGCGTTCGGTAACCTGTTGCAGGGCGTTCCGTTCCATCTGGATGGCGACATGCGCCTCTTCTATACCGGTAACTTCTTCCAGCTGCTGAACCCGTTTGGTCTGCTGGCCGGTGTGGTGAGCGTGGCGATGATTCTGACCCAGGGCGCGACCTATCTGCAAATGCGTACCGTCGGCGAACTGCACCTGCGCGCTCGTGCCACCGTACAGATTGCTGCACTGGTGACGCTGGTCGGCTTCGCACTGGCCGGTGTCTGGGTAGTGTACGGCATTGATGGGTATGTCATCACTTCGGCAATAGATCACCATGCGGCTTCGAACCCGCTGACGAAAGAAGTTGCCGTACAGGCAGGCGCCTGGCTGACCAATTTCAACAATACTCCGGTATTGTGGGCAATCCCGGCTCTGGGCGTGGCGCTGCCGCTGCTGACTATCCTGACCGCGCGTCTGGATAAATCAGCCTTCGCCTTCGTCTTCTCATCTCTGACGCTGGCGTGCATCATCCTGACCGCAGGCATCGCGATGTTCCCGTTCGTCATGCCTTCCAGCACCATGCTGAACGCCAGCCTGACAATGTGGGATGCGACCTCGACGCAGCGCACGCTGAACCTGATGACCTGGGTTGCTGCGGTATTCGTACCGATCATTCTGCTCTACACCACCTGGTGTTACTGGAAAATGTTCGGTCGTATCACCAAAGAGCAGATTGAAAGCAACACCCACTCTATGTACTAAGTAAGGAGCTGAATATGTGGTATTTCGCCTGGATTTTAGGAACGCTTCTTGCCTGTGCTTTTGGTGTGATCACCGCGCTGGCGCTGGAACACGTTGAAGCGACCAAAGCGGGTCAAGAAGAATATTGATGGATAAGGTTATCGCAAAGCTTTATGCGGTAATGGATAAGGGCCCGTTACGGGCCCTTTCCTTAATCATGGCGCTGCTGTTGGCAGGGTGCATTTTCTGGGACCCGTCGCGCTTTGCGGCGAAAACCAGCGAGCTTGAGATCTGGCATGGTCTGCTGTTGATGTGGGCCGTTTGTGCTGGGGTGATCCACGGCGTCGGTTTTCGTCCTCGCGCACTGCACTGGCAGGGGCTGTTTTGCCCACTAATTGCTGATGTTGTGCTGCTTGCAGGCCTGCTTTTCTTCTTCTTTTGAATAAGAAATATCCGCTATCCCGATGGGCTTGCAAAAGCCCATAAATTTTTACTCTCCGTTTACCACAACCCATTCCAAAGCACCTTGCCCGCGCGTATAGTAGCGAAGTTTAAAAGCTCTAACCTTTTTTGCATTACCGGGATGTAAAGTGAATACAACGCTGTTTCGATGGCCGGTGCGTGTCTATTACGAAGATACTGATGCCGGTGGTGTGGTTTACCACGCCAGCTATGTTGCTTTTTATGAAAGAGCCCGCACCGAGATGCTGCGCCATCATCACTTTAGCCAACAGGCTCTGCTGGCAGAGCAGGTCGCGTTCGTGGTGCGCAAAATGACGCTGGAGTATTTTGCACCCGCCCGACTCGACGACATGCTCGACGTCCAAACGGAAATAACATCAATGCGTGGAACGTCTATGGTGTTCTCGCAGCGGATCGTCAACGCAGAGAACAAAGTGCTGAACGAAGCTGAAGTGCTGGTTGTCTGTGTTGATCCACTCTTAATGAAGCCTCGTGCGCTTCCCAAGTCTATTGTCGCGGAGTTTAAGCAGTGACTGACATGAACATCCTTGATTTGTTCCTGAAGGCGAGCCTTCTGGTCAAACTTATCATGTTGATTTTGATTGGTTTTTCAATCGCATCCTGGGCAATCATTATCCAGAGAACCCGCATCCTTAACGCCGCAGGGCGTGAAGCGGAAGCGTTCGAAGATAAGTTCTGGTCCGGCATTGAACTCTCTCTTCTCTATCAGGAAAGCCAGGGCCGTCGCGATAATCTGAGCGGCTCTGAACAGATTTTCTATAGCGGTTTTAAAGAGTTTGCCCGTCTGCATCGCGCCAACAGCCACGCGCCGGAAGCGATTGTTGAAGGTGCCTCCAGGGCGATGCGTATCTCGATGAATCGCGAGCTGGAAAGCCTCGAAAACCACATTCCTTTCCTCGGTACCGTCGGTTCTATCAGTCCCTATATCGGTCTGTTTGGTACCGTCTGGGGGATCATGCACGCTTTTATCGCGCTGGGCGCGGTAAAACAGGCGACGCTGCAAATGGTTGCACCGGGTATCGCCGAAGCGCTGATCGCGACGGCTATCGGCCTGTTTGCGGCAATTCCGGCGGTAATGGCCTACAACCGCCTGAACCAGCGCGTTAACAAACTGGAACAGAATTACGACAACTTTATGGAAGAGTTCACGGCTATTCTGCATCGCCAGGCGTTTGCCAGCAGCGACAGCAATAAGGAGTAAGCCATGGCCAGATCCCGTGGGCGGAGCAAGCGTGCCCTGAAGTCCGAAATCAATATTGTGCCGCTGCTCGACGTGCTGCTGGTGCTGCTGCTGATCTTTATGGCAACGGCACCCATCATCACCCAGAGTGTCGAGGTCGATCTGCCGGATGCGACGGATTCTCAGACCGTCAGTACCAATGACGATCCTCCGGTGATTATTGAAGTTTCCGGTATCGGGCAATACAGCGTGGTGGTAGAGAAAGATCGTATGGATCAGCTGCCGCCGGAGCAGGTTATTGCGGAGGCGCAGCGTCGCCTGCAAACCAATCCGAAAACCGTGTTCTTAATCGGCGGGGCGAAGGATGTGCCGTACGACGAAATCATTAAAGCGCTGAACCTGTTACATAGCGCGGGTGTGAAATCCGTTGGCTTGATGACGCAGCCTATCTGATCACCGGCTTAACAGGCGGACAGTTTTTGGGAACCGAGAGTGTCAAAGGCAACCGTACAAAACGACAAGCTTAAGCGAGCGATACTCATTTCAGCCGTGCTGCACGTTATTCTGGTGGCGCTGCTGATCTGGAGTTCGTTCGATGAGCATATTGAAGCGTCAGCGGGCGGCGGTGGCGGCTCGTCGATCGACGCCGTGATGGTCGATCCCGGCGCGGTAGTGGAGAACTACAACCGCCAACAGCACCAGCAATCGAGCGCCAAACGCGCGGAAGAGCAGCGTGAAAAGCAGGCGCAGCAGCAGGCGGAGGAGATGCGTGAAAAGCAGGCCGCCGAGCAGGAGCGTCTGAAGCAGGTCGAGAAAGAGCGTTTGCAGGCGCAGGAAGCCGCGCGCGCGCAGGCCGAACAGCAGAAGCAGGCGGAAGAGGCGGCAAAGCAGGCGCAACAGCAGCAGAAACAGGCTGAAGAAGCGGCAGCGAAAGCCGCGGCTGACACGAAAGCTAAAGCGGATGCGCAGGCAAAAGCGGCGGAAGAGGCGGCGAAGAAAGCCGCAGCGGACGCGCAGAAGAAAGCGCAGGCGGATGCAGCCAAAGCCGCCGCCGATGCACAGAAGAAAGCCGAAGCGGAGGCCGCGAAAGCCGCCGCCGACGCACAGAAGAAAGCGGAAGCAGAAGCCGCGAAAGCGGCAGCCGATGCGAAGAAGAAGGCGCAGGCGGAAGCGGCTAAACAGGCTGCTGCTGAAAAAGCCGCTGCAGAGAAGGCCGCCGCAGCTGAAAAAGCTGCCGCTGAAAAAGCTGCTGCCGCAGAAAAAGCCGCAGCGGAGAAGAAAGCCGCTGCTGCGGAAAAAGCGGCAGCCGAGAAGAAAGCCGCAGCTGAAAAAGCCGCTGCTGCCGAGAAAGCTGCCGCCGATAAGAAAGCGGCTGCTAAGAAAGCGGCGGCAGAGAAAGCCGCTGCCGCTGAAGGTGTCGACAATCTGTTTGGCGATCTCAGCTCCGGTAAGAATGCACCGAAAACGGGCGGCGGAGCGAAAGGCAACAATGCAGCGCCGGCGGGTTCGGGTAACACTAAGAACAACGGTGCATCCGGAGCCGATATCAGTAACTACGCAGGGCAGATTAAAACGGCGATTGAGAGCCGCTTCTATGATGCATCTTCTTATACCGGGAAGACCTGTACGTTACGTATCAAACTGGCTCCTGATGGGACGCTGTTAGATATTCAGTCTGAAGGGGGCGATCCGGCGCTCTGTCAGGCCGCGCTGGCGGCGGCACGACAGGCGAAAATGCCGAAGCCACCAAGTCAGGCTGTGTATGAAGTGTTCAAAAATGCGCCGCTGGACTTCAAACCTTGAGGTACACTTTCCTCGCGAGCCCGTGAGGAAAGTATGCGAAGGCGGTTCCAACGCGGGTAGTTTTGTCTTATTGGTTTGTTAAAATTCTGCTAAATTATCGCGGGTTTTTTGCCCGGATAAGGGAGATATGATGAAGCAGGCATTACGTGTTGCATTTGGTTTTTTGATGCTGTGGGCAGCGGTGCTGCATGCAGAAGTACGTATCGAGATCACCCAGGGGGTGGACTCGGCACGCCCGATTGGCGTTGTGCCGTTCCAGTGGGCAGGCCCGGGCGCTGCACCTGAGGACGCTGGCGGTATCGTTGCGGCGGATCTGCGCAACAGCGGTAAATTCAACCCGCTGGATCGCTCCCGTTTACCGCAGCAGCCGGGCACCGCGCAGGAAGTGCAGCCCGCTGCATGGTCCGCGCTCGGTATTGATGCGGTCATCGTTGGTCAGGTGACACCGAATCCCGATGGCAGCTACAACGTCGCTTACCAGCTGGTCGACACCGGCGGCGCGCCGGGTACCGTGCTGGCGCAAAACTCCTTCAAAGTGAACAAGCAGTGGCTGCGTTATGCTGCCCATGCCGCCAGTGACGAAGTCTTTGAAAAGCTGACCGGTATTAAAGGCGCGTTCCGTACCCGTATCGCTTATGTCGTGCAGACCGCGAATACTCAGTTCCCGTACGAACTGCGCGTCTCTGATTACGACGGCTACAACCAGTTCCTCGTCCACAAATCGCCGCAGCCGCTGATGTCCCCGGCCTGGTCGCCGGACGGTTCAAAAGTCGCGTATGTGACCTTTGAGAGCGGTCGTTCCGCGCTGGTTATCCAGACTCTGGCTAACGCCAGCATTCGTCAGGTGGCTTCGTTCCCGCGCCACAACGGCGCACCGGCTTTCTCGCCGGATGGCACCAAGCTGGCGTTTGCCCTGTCAAAAACCGGCAGCCTGAACATCTATGTGATGGATATCGGTTCCGGCCAGATCCGTCAGGTTACCGACGGTCGCAGCAACAATACCGAACCCACCTGGTTCCCGGACAGCCAGAACCTGGCCTTTACCTCTGACCAGGCCGGTCGTCCGCAGGTTTACAAAATCAATATCAACGGCGGC
Source organism: Kosakonia sp. SMBL-WEM22 (assembly GCF_014490785.1). NCBI lineage: Bacteria > Pseudomonadati > Pseudomonadota > Gammaproteobacteria > Enterobacterales > Enterobacteriaceae > Kosakonia > Kosakonia sp. SMBL-WEM22. Next base: position 1,545,116 of record NZ_CP051488.1, read on the forward strand.
GCAGCGCAGCGTATCTCCTGGCAGGGTTCTCAGAACCAGGATGCGGATGTCAGCAGCGACGGTAAATTTATGGTGATGGTTAGCTCTGACGGTGGTCAGCAGCACATTGCTAAACAAGATCTGGAAGCGGGTGGCGTGCAAGTTTTGTCGTCAACGTTCCTGGATGAAACGCCAAGTCTGGCACCTAACGGCACTATGGTCATCTACAGCTCTTCTCAGGGGATGGGCTCCGTGCTGAACCTGGTTTCTACAGATGGGCGTTTCAAAGCGCGTATTCCGGCGACTGATGGACAGGTTAAATTCCCTGCCTGGTCTCCGTATCTGTGATAATAAATAAATATTTATAAAGGAATCAAAGAAATGCAACTGAACAAAGTGCTGAAAGGCCTGATGCTTGCTCTGCCTGTTATGGCAATCGCTGCATGTTCTTCTCATAAGAACAACACCAGCGACCAGAGCGGCGAAGGCATGATGGGTGCCGGCACTGGCATGAACGGTAGCGGCAACATGTCCTCTGAAGAGCAGGCGCGTCTGCAGATGCAGCAGCTGCAGCAGAACAACATCGTTTACTTCGATCTGGACAAGTACGACATCCGTTCTGACTTTGCAGCGATGCTGGATGCTCACGCTAACTTCCTGCGTAGCAACCCGTCCTACAAAGTAACCGTAGAAGGTCATGCTGACGAACGCGGTACCCCGGAGTACAACATTTCCCTGGGCGAACGTCGTGCTAACGCCGTTAAAATGTACCTGCAGGGTAAAGGCGTTTCCGCTGACCAGATCTCCATCGTTTCTTACGGTAAAGAAAAACCTGCAGTACTGGGTCACGACGAAGCGGCTTACGCTAAAAACCGTCGCGCCGTACTGGTTTACTAAGAGAATTGCATGAGCAGTAACTTCAGACATCATCTGTTGAGTCTGTCGTTACTGGTTGGCATAGCGGCCCCCTGGGCCGCTAATGCTCAGGCGCCAATCAGTAGTGTCGGCTCAGGCTCGGTCGAAGACCGCGTCACTCAACTCGAGCGTATTTCCAACGCTCACAGCCAGCTTTTAACCCAACTTCAGCAGCAGCTCTCTGATAATCAGGCCGATATTGACTCCCTGCGTGGGCAGATCCAGGAAAGCCAGTATCAGCTCAATCAGGTCGTTGAACGCCAGCAGCAAATTCTGCAGCAGATCGGCAATCTGAGCAGCGGTGTAGCAGGGCAGGCGCAGCAGCCTTCCGGCGATCAGAGCGGTGCGGCAGCGCAGGCTCCGGCCGCAGACGCGGGCGCAAATAACGGTGCGGCGGCTTCAGGCGCACCGGTGCAAAGCGGCGATGCTAATACTGATTACAACGCGGCTATCGCCCTGGTGCAGGATAAATCCCGCCAGGATGATGCGCTTGCCGCGTTTCAGAACTTCGTCAAAAAGTACCCGGACTCAACCTATATACCGAACGCCAATTACTGGCTCGGTCAGTTGAATTACAATAAGGGTAAGAAAGACGACGCGGCTTATTACTTCGCCTCGGTAGTGAAAAACTTCCCGAAGTCGCCGAAAGCGCCAGACGCGATGTTTAAAGTTGGTGTGATTATGCAAGACAAGGGTGACACTGCGAAAGCCAAAGCGGTTTACCAGCAGGTGGTCAGCAAATATCCTGGTACCGACGGTGCGAAACAGGCGCAAAAACGGCTTGCTTCGCTGTAATGCATAGTGCATGACCAGAAAACGCGGTTTTTCTGGTCTTGTCGCATGAATCATAAGCAGTTAAACAGTACGCGTCGAAATTGTTGTTGCGCTGAGTTCTTAAATCAGTAATATATGCCGCCGTTGCCACGGGATATCTCTTAGCCCGGACGCAGCACAAAAGTGGGTCGTTAGCTCAGTTGGTAGAGCAGTTGACTTTTAATCAATTGGTCGCAGGTTCGAATCCTGCACGACCCACCACTATTAAGTCTGGTGAAGAGTTTTAACGTGAAGGATAACGTTGCGTCAGCAACGGCCCGTAGGGCGAAGCGAAAGCCGAGTCATCCTGCACGACCCACCACTTAGCAGTATCCAGCGCAGTATCGGGTGATTAGCTCAGCTGGGAGAGCACCTCCCTTACAAGGAGGGGGTCGGCGGTTCGATCCCGTCATCACCCACCACCGGGTCGTTAGCTCAGTTGGTAGAGCAGTTGACTTTTAATCAATTGGTCGCAGGTTCGAATCCTGCACGACCCACCACTATTAAGTGTGGTGAAGAGTTTTAACGTGAAGGATAGCGTTGCGTCAGCAACAGCCCGCCGGCGAAAGCCGACTCATCCTGCACAATTGCCACGCATTACGTGGTTCCAAAGATTTATCTTCGAAGTCGCTACCCTGTATGGGTCGTTAGCTCAGTTGGTAGAGCAGTTGACTTTTAATCAATTGGTCGCAGGTTCGAATCCTGCACGACCCACCAATTTTGATAATTGGTGAAGGTGTTAAGCGTGAAGGATAACGTTGCGTCAGCAACGGCCCAGACGGGCGAGGCGAGAGCCGAGTCATCCTGCACGACCCACCACTTCGAAGAATCCCTGCAAAGGGTCGTTAGCTCAGTTGGTAGAGCAGTTGACTTTTAATCAATTGGTCGCAGGTTCGAATCCTGCACGACCCACCAATGTAAAAAAGCGCCCTAAAGGCGCTTTTTTGCTATCTGCTATCTGCGATTTGAAAATTCCGTGCGCTCTTCTTGCCGGATGGCGGCTTTGCCTTATCCGGCCTACAACATCTCTCCGTGCCTGGTTTTCGTAGGCCTGCTAAGCGCAGCGCCAGCAGGCGTTCTGTGTTGCCCCTGAGCGCACTGCCGGATGGCGGCTTTGCCTTATCCGGCCTACAACATCTCTCCGTGCCTGGTTTTCGTAGGCCTGCTAAGCGCAGCGCCAGCAGGCGTTCTGTGTTGCCCCTGAGCGCACTGCCGGATGGCGGCTTTGCCTTATCCGGCCTACAACATCTCTCCGTGCCTGGTTTTCGTAGGCCTGCTAAGCGCAGCGCCAGCAGGCATTCTGTGTTGCCCCTGAGCGCACTGCCGGATGGCGGCTTTGCCTTATCCGGCCTACAACACCTCTCCGTGCCTGGTTTTCGTAGGCCTGCTAAGCGCAGCGCCAGCGGGCAATTATCCACGCTATCCATTCCCCCACGATGTACAAATTCACCGCGACAATATCTCTGCAATCGGTTATCTTGTTTAGTATATAAAACAACAGCCGCTTAAAGAACTCTATCCAGGCGCTGTTGGGGTTATCATGTTAAGCACGCAAAACGAGTGAGCATCATGAGCGTAATGTTTGATCCTGAAGCCGCAATCTATCCCTTTCCTGCCAAACCCGCGCCGCTGAATCCTGCGGAAAAAGCCTTTTACCGCGATAAAATCAAACGTTTGCTGAAAGAGCGCAATGCGGTGATGGTCGCCCACTACTACACCGACCCGGAGATCCAGCAACTGGCGGAAGAGACCGGCGGCTGCATCTCCGACTCGCTGGATATGGCGCGCTTTGGTGCTCGTCATGCTGCCTCGACGCTGCTGGTCGCGGGCGTGCGTTTTATGGGAGAAACGGCGAAAATCCTCAGCCCGGAAAAAACGATCCTGATGCCCACCCTTGAGGCTGAATGCTCCCTCGATCTCGGCTGCCCGATCGAACCGTTTAACGCGTTCTGCGATGCGCACCCGGATCGCACGGTGGTGGTCTATGCCAACACCTCGGCAGCGGTAAAAGCCCGCGCCGACTGGGTAGTGACCTCAAGCATTGCGGTAGAGTTAATTGAGCACCTCGATAGCCTCGGCGAAAAAATTATCTGGGCACCGGATCGCCATCTTGGGCATTACGTCCAGAAGCAGACGGGCGCGGATGTGCTCTGCTGGCAGGGGGCGTGTATCGTCCATGATGAGTTCAAAACCCAGGCGCTGCGCCGTATGAAAGCGCTCTATCCAGATGCCGCGATCCTGGTGCATCCTGAATCACCGCAGGCGGTGGTAGAGTTAGCCGATGCGGTCGGTTCGACCAGCCAGTTGATCCAGGCCGCAAAAACGCTGCCTCACTCGCAACTGATTGTCGCCACCGACCGCGGGATCTTTTATAAGATGCAGCAGGCCGTGCCGCATAAAGCGCTGATTGAGGCGCCAACGGCTGGCGAAGGAGCAACGTGCCGCAGCTGCGCCCACTGCCCCTGGATGGCGATGAACGGCCTTAAAGCCATTGCCGACGGGCTGGAGCAGGGCGGAACGGCACATGCAATAGAAGTGGATGCCGCTCTGCGTGAACGCGCGCTGCTGCCGCTTAACCGCATGCTTGATTTTGCAGCTACACTTCGACCTTAACGTTTTCATAGATATCAACGCGTAATACTACGCTCTGGGGAAAGAATGGACTTTTTTAGTACGCAAAACATCCTCGTGCACATTCCGATCGGTGCCGGGGGATACGACCTTTCATGGATTGAAGCCGCAGGAACGTTGGCGGGTTTACTCTGTATCTGGCTCGCCAGCCTTGAGAAAATCAGCAACTACGCCTTTGGCCTGATTAACGTTACGCTCTTCGCCATCATCTTCTTTCAGATCCAGCTCTACGCCAGCCTGTTGCTGCAGCTCTTTTTCTTCGCTGCCAATATATATGGCTGGTACGCATGGTCACGCCAGACTTCGCAAAATGAGGCCGAGCTGCAAATCCGCTGGTTACCGCGCAGCAAAGCGTTTGGCTGGCTTGCCGCCTGCGTGGTGGCAATTGGACTGATGACGCTGTTTATCAACCCGGTGTTCGCTTTCCTGACGCGTATCGCCGTCAACCTCATGCAGGTAGTCGGACTGGACGTAGCGATGCCAACGCTGCAGCCTGATGCTTTTCCGTTCTGGGACTCCTGCATGATGGTCCTCTCCATCGTGGCGATGATCCTGATGACGCGCAAATATGTCGAAAACTGGCTGCTGTGGGTGATTATCAATGTGATAAGCGTGGTGATTTTTGCACTGCAGGGCGTATGGGCAATGTCGCTGGAATATATGATCCTTACCTTCATTGCCCTGAACGGCAGCCGGATGTGGATTAAGAGCGCGCGTGAGCGAGGCTCTCGCGCGCTTTCACATTAGTGATGATGTCCGTGATGGTGATCGACCGTAACGTCGCCCAGACGGCAGTCTGAGCCGCTACAGGGCTGATACTCCATCTGCACCGTCGCATGAGCAATCTCATAATGGTGCGCCAGGAAGTGGTGGATCTCGCCGAGCAACTTATCGTGATCGCGCGGCGGGATCACCTGCACATGCAGGGTCATCAGCGGTTTTTCACCCACCTGCCAGACGTGCACATGGTGCACATCGCGGATTTCCGGAATCGCTCGGCGCAAATGGCGCTGTAACGCACCGATATCCAGCGAAGCGGGCACTCCCTCCAACAGTTCATTGACGCTCTCCTTCATCAAGCGCCACGCGCTCTTCAGCACCAGCGCAGAAACCAGCACCGACAGAATCGGGTCGATGGGCGTCCAGTTGGTCACCATAATCACCACTGCCGCGACAATGGCGCCAACGGAGCCAAGCAGATCGCCCAGCACATGCAGCGCAGCGGCGCGCACGTTAAGGTTCTTCTCTTCGCTACCGCGATGCAGCAGCCAGAAGGAGAGCAAATTGGCCACAAGGCCTGCGATGGCGATCGCCATCATCGTCCCCCCGGCCACCGGCTGCGGATGGTTGAAGCGCAGGATAGCTTCCCAGACGATCCAGATTGTTATCAGCACGAGCGCAAGGGCGTTGATAAAGGCAGCAAGCGTCGTCAGACGTAGCCAGCCGAAGGTGCGTTTGGCGCTCGGAGGCTGGCGGGCAAACCACACCGCGAGCAGGGCGAAGAGCAGGGCCGCTGCATCCGTTAACATATGTCCGGCATCGGCCAGCAGCGCCAGCGAGCCGGAAATAATCCCGCCCACCACTTCAATAACCATAAATAGAGCGGTGACCGTAAAGGCCAGCAACAGACGGCGGGCATTGGCATCCGATGAGCCATGCGAGTGAGCGTGCGCCATGATGGGATCTATCCTTTTAACCGTTGAGAAAACGCCTACATCATTGCAGATTTTGCGCCGTAAGGAATAAAAAAAGGAGAGCCTCAGCTCTCCTTCTTACTTCAGCATCACCCCTTACTGGGTGGTGCCGTCAGTCTTGGTGTTGACTTCGCTATTGTCACCGCTACCGGTTTCAATCTTTTTATTCACATCCGGGCAACGACCATCTTTACACATGGTGTTTTTGTGCACTTCTTCTTTGCTCATGTGGCCAGACTGGTGCTCCATCTGCGTTGAGGTGGAGTTAGTATTTGTGTTACCGGTATTAATATTGCTGTTATCAACATTATTTGGCGCGACGTTCTGTTTCGCGTCAGGCGCAACCTGGCCTGCGTTCGCTGCTGCGTTCGCATCACCGTTGCTACCATTTGAAGAGGATGCATCCGCCGCATATGCCGCGCCGCCTGCCAGAGTGAGTGTGGTGGTCAGTAAAAGAGTCGCTAATTTATTCATTTTCATCATGATGCTCCTGTGCTGGTCGTCTAATGCCGCGCGGGACATCGGCAGAATATGCACGAACCCATCGCACGCTCAGTGGTGAAAGATGCCATGTCTGCCATAAGTAGCAGCATGGAATAACGAAAAAAATGTAAAACAAAGGTATTTACAGTTAAAAAGTGTAGTAGGGATGTGGCAACTTGCTACTTTTCCCACCGCTTTCTCTTGATTCCAGGAATTATCCGTGCGAAGTGTAAAATCGCGTTTACACTTCGCCGCGAGCAAGATAGATTGGTCAGATTGCTTTTCTTCTAAAAAACGTGTTCACACTGGAAAGATCATGACTTATCAGAACGACGATTTACGCATCAAAGAGATCAACGAATTACTCCCTCCTGTCGCGCTGCTTGAAAAATTCCCCGCTACCGAAACCGCTGCCAGAACGGTCTCTCAGGCTCGCCGGGCTATTCATCAAATCCTGCGCGGCAACGATGACCGCCTGCTAGTGGTGATCGGTCCCTGTTCTATTCACGATCCCGCGGCGGCAAAAGAGTATGCTTCGCGCCTGCTGGCGCTTCGTGACGAACTGAAGGGCGAGCTGGAAATCGTGATGCGCGTCTATTTTGAAAAACCGCGCACTACCGTTGGTTGGAAGGGACTGATTAACGATCCGCATATGGATAACAGCTTCCGCATTAATGACGGCCTGCGTATTGCCCGCAAACTGCTGCTGGAGATCAACGATAGCGGGCTGCCGGCGGCGGGGGAGTTTCTCGATATGATCACCCCGCAATATATGGCGGATTTGATGAGCTGGGGCGCAATTGGCGCGCGTACAACAGAATCCCAGGTACACCGTGAACTGGCTTCTGGTCTCTCTTGCCCGGTCGGTTTTAAAAATGGCACCGACGGTACTATCAAAGTGGCGATTGACGCCATCAACGCTGCTGGCGCGCCGCACTGCTTCCTCTCCGTGACCAAATGGGGCCACTCTGCGATCGTCAACACGGCGGGTAATGGCGATTGCCATATCATCCTGCGAGGCGGCAAAGAGCCGAACTACAGCGCGAAGCATGTCGCTGAAGTAAAAGCAGGGCTGGAAAAAGCGGGCTTGCCTGCGCAGGTGATGATCGACTTCAGCCATGCGAACTCAAGCAAGCAGTTTAAAAAGCAGCTGGAGGTGAGCGCCGATGTTTGCCAGCAGATCGCGGGCGGTGACAAGGCGATTATGGGCGTGATGATTGAGAGCCACCTGGTAGAAGGCAACCAGAGCCTTGAGAGCGGCGATGCGCTGGTCTATGGCAAAAGCGTGACCGATGCCTGTATCGGCTGGGAAGATACCGACGCGGTGCTGCGTCAGTTAGCGCAAGCCGTTAAAGCACGCCGCGGTTAACAACGCGCTGTTTGTAGGCCGGATAAGGCATAGCCGCCATCCGGCAAAAGAGCAGCGGTGCTAATGCCGGATGGCGCGCAAGCGCTTATCCGGCCTACGCGGTTCCAGCGGTTTGTTACCGTAGGCCGGATAAGGCAAAGCCGCCATCCGGCAATATCACGCAGCAAAAAGCCCGGCAGCGCGAAGCGTACCGGGCCTGAGAATCATAAGCCGGGCATCATTGATGTCCGGCTTTTTTTTATTACTTCGCTTTACCCTGGTTTGCTACCGCAGCAGCTTTCGCGGCGATCTCATCCGCGTTACCCAGATAGTAGTGCTTAATCGGTTTGAAGTTTTCGTCGAACTCATACACCAGCGGCACGCCGGTCGGAATGTTCAGTTCAAGGATCGCTTCTTCGCTCATGTTGTCGAGGTATTTCACCAGCGCGCGCAGGGAGTTACCGTGTGCGGCGATGATCACGCGCTCACCGCTTTTCAGGCGCGGCAGAATGGTTTCATTCCAGTAAGGGATCACGCGATCGATGGTCAGCGCCAGGCTTTCGGTCAGCGGCAGCTCTTGTTCGGTCAGTTTCGCGTAGCGCGGATCGTGGCCCGGGAAACGCTCATCATCTTTGGTCAGCGCCGGCGGGGTAACGGCGAAGCCGCGACGCCACTGTTTAACCTGATCGTCGCCATATTTTTCAGCGGTTTCTGCTTTGTTCAGACCCTGCAGCGCACCATAGTGACGTTCGTTCAGTTTCCAGCTCTTCTCAACCGGCAACCATGCCTGATCCAGTTCGTCCAGAACGTTCCACAGCGTGTGGATGGCACGTTTCAGCACAGAGGTATAAGCAAAATCAAACGCGTAGCCTTCAGCTTTCAGCAGTTTGCCTGCCGCTTTCGCTTCGCCAACGCCTTTCTCTGACAGATCAACATCGTACCAACCGGTGAAGCGGTTTTCGTTGTTCCACTGGCTTTCGCCATGACGAACCAGAACCAGCTTAGTAACAGCCATACACTTACTCCTGTGAGCCTGATTTAATGATAACGATTCTCATTGTATTGCCGAAGCGCACTGCCCGGCAACGATTACCCTTAACCATAGCGAAAATAGGCGCAGAGTGTAAGCCGCTTGTGAATCGAGGGTTATTGTTTTGAGGATAAGTGGCGTATATTTCCGCAAAAAGGGCAAAAAAAAGCCCTCCGGGAGGAGGGCTTACGCTCAGAGCGGAATAAAGTGATACTCCGTCCGGCTGACATACTCGTCGCCAGGTTGCAGCGTACAATCCGGCTGTGGGAAGTCCGGGCGGTTCGGGCTGTCGGGCAAAAACTCGCTCTCCAGCGCCAGCCCCTGCCATGCGCTGTAGCTTTTCCCGCCGCGCGCAGGTGTTCCTTCCAGGTAGTTACCGGAGTAGAACTGCAGCGCAGGTGCGGTGGTATAGACCGACATTTGCAGCTGCTTATCCGTCGACCACAGGTGCGCCGCAGGCGTATTCACATCCCCCTGCGCCTGCAGTAAAAAGGCGTGATCGTAACCCTTCACCACACGCTGATCCTCATCGCTGAGGAACTCCTCGGCCACAGTTTTTGGCGTACGGAAATCAAAACTGGTCAGCGCTACCTTTTTCAGATCGCCGGTCGGAATGCCCATCTCATCCACCGGCAGATAGGCATCGGCCAGCAGCTGCAGCGTATGGTTGCGGACATCGCCCTGCGCGCCATCAAGGTTGAAATAGGCGTGATTGGTCAGGTTGACCGGGCAGGGCTTGTCGGTGGTCGCGCGGTACTCAATCGTAATGCGGTTATCTTCACCAAGATGGAAATAGGCCGTGGCGTTTACCGTGCCAGGATAACCCTGATCGCCATCCGGCGAGGTGAGGGAGAAAAGCGCTTCGCTGTCGTTCTGGCGCTCAATACGCCAGCGGCGTTTATCGAACCCTTCCGGGCCGCCATGCAGCTGGTTTTCGCCCTGGCTTGGGGTCAGCGACCAGGTCTCGCCATTAAGGGTAAAGCGGCTCTTCGCAATGCGGTTCGCATACCGGCCAATAGACGCACCGAGATAGGCGGTCTGTTCCCAGTAGTGCTCCGGCGTCGCGCAGCCGAGCAGCGCTTCGCGCACGCTGCCATCTTTCATCGGTACACGCGCAGAGAGCAGCGTCGCGCCCCAGTCCATTAAGCTCACCACCATCCCCGCGCCGTTGCGCAGGGTGATCAGTCGTACCGGTAGCCCATCGGGTGCTACCGCAGGCGTTTCAATCAGCACTGTCCTGCCCCCTGAGAAGGTTTACATACGTAGAAGGTCTCTTTGATGCCGGTTTTCGCTTCGTACTGGCTCTCGACCGCCTGTTTGACCTCTGGCACCAGCGCTTCCGGTACCAGCGCAACGACGCAGCCGCCGAAGCCACCGCCGGTCATGCGCACGCCACCTTTATTACCGATGGTCGCTTTCACGATCTCCACCAGCGTGTCGATTTGCGGCACGGTGATTTCGAAATCGTCGCGCATAGAGGCGTGGGATTCTGCCATCAGTTCGCCCATGCGTTGCAGATCGCCTCTCTCCAGCGCGGCGGCCGCTTCCACGGTGCGGGCGTTCTCGGTCAGCACATGGCGTACACGTTTCGCGACCAGCGGATCAAGCTCATTCGCCACGGTGTTGAACTGTTCGAGGCTGACATCACGCAGCGCTTTTTGCTGAAAGAAGCGCGCGCCGGTTTCACACTGCTGGCGGCGGGTGTTGTATTCGCTGCCCACCAGCGTGCGTTTAAAGTTGCTGTTGATAATGACAATCGCCACGCCTTCCGGCATGGAGACCGCTTTGGTGCCGAGCGAGCGGCAGTCGATCAGCAGCGCGCTGCCTTTCTTGCCAAGCGCAGAGATCAACTGATCCATAATGCCGCAGTTACAACCGACAAACTGGTTCTCCGCTTCCTGGCCGTTGAGCGCAATCTGCGCCCCGTCAAGCGGCAGATGGTAGAGCTGCTGGAAGACGGTACCAACCGCCACTTCCAGTGAGGCAGAGGAGCTTAAGCCCGCACCCTGCGGCACATTGCCGCTGATCACCAGATCTGCCCCGCCGAAGCTGGCATCGCGCTGTTGCAGATGTTTCACCACGCCGCGCACATAGTTGGACCACTGCTGGCTGTCGTGCGCCACAATCGGCGCGTCCAGCGAAAACTCATCGCGCTGGTTGTCATAATCCGCAGCTACCACGCGTACAGTGCGATCATCGCGCGCTTTGCAGCTGATCACCGTCTGGTAATCGATAGCGCAGGGCAGCACAAAACCGTCGTTGTAATCGGTATGTTCGCCAATCAGGTTGACGCGGCCCGGGGCCTGGATGGTGTGGGTGGCAGGGTAGCCGAATGTCTCAGCAAACAGCGCGTCTGTTCTCTCTTTCAGGCTCATTGTTATTCTCCGGATTCGCGAAAATGGATATCACTGACCGCGCGCAGGCGTTCGGCCGCTTGTTCCGCCGTGAGATCGCGCTGGGTTTCGCCGAGCATCTCGTAGCCGACCATAAATTTACGCACCGTTGCGGAGCGCAACAGCGGCGGATAGAAGTGCGCGTGCAGCTGCCAGTGTGCGTTCTCTTCGCCATTAAATGGCGCGCCGTGCCAGCCCATCGAGTAGGGGAAGGAGCACTGGAACAGGTTGTCGTAGCGGCTGGTCAGTTTTTTCAGCGCCAGCGCCAGATCGCTGCGCTGTGCGTCGGTTAACTCGGTAATGCGCTGTACGGCGGCTTTCGGTAGCAGCAGCGTTTCAAACGGCCAGGCGGCCCAGTAGGGAACTACCGCCAGCCAGTGCTCGGTTTCAACTACCGTGCGGCTGCCATCTTTCAGCTCGCGCTGCACATAATCCACCAGCATCGGCGAGTGGTGTTCGGCAAAGTAGGCTTTTTGTAGGCGATCTTCGCGCTCGGCTTCATTCGGCAGGAAGCTGTTGGCCCACACTTGTCCGTGCGGATGCGGGTTGGAGCAGCCCATCGCCGCGCCTTTGTTCTCAAAAACCTGGATCCACGGGTAGGTTTTCCCCAGCTCAGCGGTCTGCTGCTGCCAGGTTTTTACCACCTCTTCCAGCGCCTCAACGCTCAGCTCTGGCAGCGTTTTGCTGTGGTCCGGCGAGAAGCAGATAACCCGGCTGGTGCCACGCGCGCTCTGGCTGCGCATCAGCGGGTCGTTACTCTCTGGCGCATCCGGCGTGTCGGTCATCAGCGCCGCAAAGTCATTGGTAAAGACATAGGTGCTGGTGTAGTCGGGGTTTTTATCCCCGGTGACACGGATATTGTCCGGACAGAGGAAACAGTCCGGATCGTGCGCAGGGAGCGTCTGTTTAGACGGCGTCTCCTGCGCCCCTTGCCAGGGGCGTTTTGCACGGTGCGGAGAGACCAGAATCCACTGATCCGTCAGCGGATTGTAGCGGCGATGCGGGTGATCGACCGGGTTAAATTGCGACATTACCACTCCTGTTAATCGGGATAGCCCTGCGGATGGCGTGACTGCCAGCGCCAGGTATCTTCTGCCATTTCATCAAGGGTGCGTGTTACGCGCCAGTTCAGCTCTTTGTCGGCTTTGGTGGCGTCTGCCCAGTAGGCCGGGAGATCGCCGTCACGGCGCGGCGCGAAGTGCCAGGCAATTTGTTTGCCGCAGGCTTTGCTGAAGGCGTTAATTACATCAAGCACGCTGCTGCCGACGCCGGCACCGAGGTTGTAAATATGCACGCCCGGTTTGCCTGCGAGCTGCTGCATGGCGGCCACGTGGCCGTCGGCCAGATCCATCACGTGGATATAGTCGCGCACGCCGGTGCCATCTTCTGTCGGGTAATCATTGCCGAACACCGCCAGCGATTCGCGACGGCCCACCGCCACCTGGGCGATATAGGGCATTAAGTTGTTTGGAATCCCCTGCGGATCTTCACCCATATCGCCTGACGGATGCGCGCCTACCGGGTTGAAGTAGCGCAGCAGCGCAATGCTCCACTCCGGCTGCGCTTTCTGCAGGTCGGTGAGTATCTGCTCAACCATCAGTTTGCTTTTACCGTATGGGCTTTGTGGCGTACCGGTCGGGAAGCTTTCGGCATACGGAATTTTCGGCTGATCGCCATAGACGGTTGCCGAGGAGCTAAAGATAAAGTTCTTCACATTGGCGGCGCGCATGGCGTTAATCAGGCGCAGCGTGCCGTTGACGTTGTTGTCGTAATACTCCAGCGGTTTGGCAACGGATTCGCCGACGGCCTTCAGCCCGGCGAAGTGGATCACCGCTTCAATGGCGTGATCGTGCAGGATCTCGGCCAGCAGCGCTTCATCACGAATATCGCCCTCGACGAAGAGAGCCCGTTTACCGCCAAAGCGCTCAATCTGGTTAAGCACGCTGCGCTTACTGTTGCAGAGGTTGTCGAGAATGATAACGTCGTGACCGTTTTGCAGCAGTTGCACACATGTGTGGCTTCCTATGTAACCGCTACCACCAGTAACCAGAACTCGCATATTTGACTCCATCAAGCATTTGATATGAATTAACCTTAGCATAACAGAGCGGCTAAAAGTGTGACATGGGATAAAATAGTGGAATCGTTTACACTGATTTTCTAACCGCCCGCAATGCCGCATCAACGCCGGGACAGCCGCGTATTTACCGGGCTGCGCCGACGAGTATGATTAGTCTGAAAATGACGTCACTGCGCTGCAGTGACGCAGAGGAGGTCAGCGAAAGCTGGCCAGCGCCCCGTGGAGGTTATAGGTCATCAGGGAGAGCCAGGCAATCAGCCCAAAGTACAAAAGGGTATATTCCAGACGTTTGCCAGGGGTGAGTGCGGTTAAATTGGGTGTTTCTTTGCGCCGCGCCCAGATTTGCGAAGCCGCCAGCAGGCAGACAATCAGCAGCAGCGGGCTAGGATGGAGATAAAAGAAACCAAGTAGTAGCGGGATACCGAGGTACCAAATCTTGCGTGAAATGGCGACGGTAATGCGCCCGCCATCAAGGGGCGGAATCGGGATCAGGTTAAAAAGATTGAGGAAAAAACCGGCGTAAGCCACCGCCATCAGCATCGAACTGTCGAGGTACTCCGCCAGATAGTAGCAGCCGAGCGCGGCGAGCGAGCCGAGCAGAGGACCGGCAATCCCGACCCATGCTTCCGTCTCGGCATCGGGAAACGCCTCTTTCAGCGCCACCCAGGCACCGACGAAAGGGATAAACATCGGCAGACCCACCGGCAAGTTACGCTGGCGCGCCGCAAGATAGTGGCCCAGCTCATGACAAAAGAGCAGCGCAACCAACCCGGTGGCGTAGGGCCAGCCGAAGGCCAGCGCATAGGTCGCCACCGACAGCAACATCGTCCCCCCGGAAAGCAGCAGCTTGCCGAGGGTCGCACCTTTAAACAGCAGAAACAGCAGCTTCATGCTTATTCGACGATCTTAGATTTGTCGTTCTTTTTGCGGAACAGCAGCTTCTTGATGCCAACGCCCGCGCCGGCCAGGGCAATCAGCGCCAGTTTCCAGAACTTCAGTAGCGTCACGCCGATAATCGCCAGCAGACCGAGTTTCTTCGCCGCCAGGCCGCCGATCAGCGCCGCCAGACCATACTCGGCGATCTTGTCGGTTGAGGCGTTAAAGTCGCTGTACTTTTTGCCGTCGTTAAAGGTCACAGCGTTAAGCAGGGTTTTCGCCAGCGGCTTCTCTTGCTCCACAGTACCGCGATCGGTCACCAGGTTCAGCGAGAGATAGCCTTCACGACCGAGCAGGTAGGTGTTGTAGTTCACGCCTTGCTCCTTCAGCGGGACGTTACTGCCGATGTCGCGAATTGCAGCTGACCAGATGAGGCGATGCGTTGCCGCGTCATAGCTCGGCTTCTCAACCCAGCCGACCACTTCGATGGGCGGAATGCCTTTCTCGCTGCGCATCTTGTTGCCCTCTTTGGTTCCCTCCTGCAGATTGCTCAGCAGTTCGGCCGCGTCCCAGTCTTTGGCATCGTCATCTTTGATATAACCGGCATTGTCATATTCGATAGAGACGAATCCAGAAATCGCATCGTTGAATACCAGCCCGTAAAAGGCGCTTTCATCAACCTGGTTGCCCAGTTCGCGCATAAATGCCGCTGCCTGCGCCGGGGGAATATAGGTAAAACCGGCCGGGAGGTTGAGTACTGCCTGGTTACCCAGACTGACTTTATGTGGGCCAGGCACGCTCACGCGCTGCATGTTCTCTACGGCCTGGTTAATTTTTGCTTCGTTAGGGTCCGGTGCTGCCTCTTCGGCAAAACTTAGCGTACTGAAACCAAAGCAGAGCGCCGCGACCAGCGTCAGGGCGCGGGGGAGGGAGAGATATTGAGTCATAAAGGTCCCGTTTATATTGACCCGTCGTCCGTCGGCGGGCTTTTTTCTTGCCATAACAAAAACTGGCCGCAGGTAACCGGGAGGTCATCAGCAAGCCAGTAAGCGAACATTATTTTTTTACGCTTAAACGCGCGCACACTATTACAGCACAGAGCCAGGAGGCGAAGCAGCCCCCCAATTATTGTGGTGTCAAGAGATAGCGGTAGCTCTCGCCATCGGCAATAAACGCCAGCCGGTGGGTGATACAGGAGGGGGCGTCGGCGGCGTGATGGGAGACAAACAGCAGCTGGGTTTCCCCTTCGCCAATCAGCACATCAATAAAGCGGCGTACCAGCTGGCGATTGAGCGGATCCAGCCCCTGCAACGGCTCGTCAAGGATCAGCAGCGTCGGGTGTTTAACCAGCGCGCGAACGATCAGCGCCAGCCGCTGCTGCCCCCAGGAGAGGCTGTGAAACGGTGCGTCGGCGGTACGGTCATCAAAGCCGAGAATATCGAGCCACTGCTGCGCCAGCTTGTGCTGCTTATCGGAGACCGCCTGGTAGATGCCAATCGAGTCAAAATAACCGGAGAGGATCACATTGCGCACCGTGGTGCTAACGCGGTAATCGAGATGCAGGCTGCTGCTGACATAGCCAATATGTTTTTTGATGTCCCAGATGGTCTCGCCGCTGCCGCGACGGCGGCCAAACAGGGTTAAATCGTTGCTGTAGCCCTGCGGATGATCGCCGGTAATCAGGCTCAGCAGCGTCGATTTCCCGGCGCCGTTCGGGCCGGTGATCTGCCAGTGCTCGCCCGGATTCACTTGCCAGCAGAGGTGATTGATGATTGGGCGGTCATCATAGGAGACCACGCCGTCGTTAAGCACAATCAGTGCTGCGCTGGGATCGAGCGTCGCGCGGGCGGGCGCAGCATCTGGCTCCGGCAGCGCCATGCCGCTCAGTTGTTCGCTATGCGCCAGTTGGGCAATCAGCGCCTGCTGAAGCAAAGCCTCTTTCTCGCCGGTCTCCGTGAGCGCGCAATCGGCCAGTACGCCCGCATGCTGCACAAATTCCGGGATCTCATCGAAACGGTTAAGCACCAGCACCAGCGTATAGCCATCGGCATTCAGGCGTGCCAGCAGCTGGGCGAGCTGCTGGCGGGAGTCCACATCCAGCCCGTCAAACGGTTCATCAAGAATAAGCAGCTCCGGCTGCGCCATCAGCGCCTGGCAGAGCAGGGTTTTGCGGGTTTCGCCGGTCGAGAGGTATTTAAAGCGCCGCTCAAGCAGATGGGTTATGCCAAACTGCGCCGCCAGTTCGGCACAGCGCGACGGGTCTTTGATCTCATCCTGGATGATATCGGCGGCAGTGCGCCCGGTATCCTCTTCGCCTGGCGAGAGCATATCGGTGTTATTGCGCTGCCACTCTTCGCTGACCAACTTTTGCAGCTGCTCGAAAGAGAGGCGAGTAAGGCGGCTAAAGTGGCACTGCCGCTCGCCGTTAAGCAGCGTTAGCTCACCTGCCAGCGCGCGGGCCAGCGCCGATTTGCCGCTGCCGTTGGCACCGACAAAGGCCCAGCTCTCTCCGGCCTGCAGGCGGAGATCTTCAAGATGCAGCGTGCGGGTGTCGCTAAGACGAAACGTACCTTGCGAAATTTGCAATGATGACATGATGTATCCCAGGTTTTGCAGCACAGAACCTCAGGGATACGTGCAATGGTCTGGCTTGTCAATGCCCTCAGCACAACGTGGCGAGAATCACCCGATCAGCATTAAAATATGCCGTCACCTGCTGCTGTTCCTGCATATCCTCTACTTGTGGGTTCGGCACCGTGGCGCAGAGCGTCTGCCCATCCGGCAGGGCGATCAGCACTTCGCTCTGCGCTTCGCCGTGCGCAATATGGAGAATCGCGCCGGTTATCTGGTTATCCGCCTGGGCCGCGAGCTGCGCATCGCAGGTCAGGTTGATCCACGGCGCTTTCAGCAGCACCAATACCTCTTTGCCTGCTTCCAGCCCTAAGCGTTCAGCGCTTTGCGCCGTGACCGCCGCATTAAGGCGGGTCTGCCCATCCGCCAGCAACACCTCGACATGCTGCTGCACCTGCTGGTGGTCGCGGGCGGTGACGGTACCAAACCACTGATTGCGGGCGCTGGTTTGCAGTGAGAAGCGTGAGATAGCCGCCAGCAGGCTGTCGAGCGGCAGAGCATCGTCATCGCTCAGCACATCAAAGGCTTTTTGTTGGATCTGCCCCAGCAGGTCGTAGAGCTGAATAAGACGTAGCCCATAGCGCGTGACGACTGCGCCACCACCACCTCTGCCACCGGTGGCACGCTCAACCAGCGTCTGATCACTGAGCTGGTTCATCTCATTGATGGCGTCCCACGCGCTTTTGTAGCTGATCCCGGCGTTCTTCGCGCCCTGGCTGATGGAGCCGGTTTGCTCAATCTGCTTAAGCAAGGCGATGCGGCGCGGGTCGGCGAAGAGGCGCTGCTGGAGTTTAAGAGTAAGGAGAATTTCAGCCTGCATAACGCACTTCCCTCGCAAAAGGGCTATTGTGAAGGAAAAGGGCCGACGCGCCTAGTGCCAGGCAATCGCACAAAAGGCGAGTGTTTTACACTATGTTCAGGCTAGAATGCCGCATTCTCACTTTCTGGAGACGACCATGTTAGAGCTGTTGAAAAGCCTGGTTTTTGCCGTGATTATGGTGCCGGTGGTTATGGCGATCATCCTCGGCCTGATTTATGGCCTGGGTGAAGTGTTCAACGTCTTTTCCGCCGTTGGACACCGCGAAAAGCGCCGCAATACCCCCACCCAATCGCGCTAATCCCTTCCCAAACGCCCACGTTGTGGGCGTTTCGCTCTCTGCCATTCAAGATCTTTTCCCTTTCTGCCGATATAGTTAAGTAGGTTTTAATTATTGATGGGTATTTCCGGCGCGCGGGCATTCTCTGATACTATCGTTATGTTTTTTTTTATATAGCGAAAATGAGAGGAGTAAAAATGGCACGCACAGGATTACGTCTGCTGGTTGGCGCAACATTGACGCTCGCTGTCGCCGGGCAGGCGGTGGCGCAAGAGAGTAAAATCACCGTTTTTGCCGCCGCCTCGCTGACCAACGCGATGCATGATATCGCCGCCGCGTACACCAAAGAGAAGCAGGTTGAGGTGGTCTCCTCCTTCGCCTCATCTTCTACGCTGGCGCGCCAGATTGAAGCGGGCGCGCCGGCAGATCTCTTTATCTCTGCCGATCAGAAGTGGATGGATTACGCCGTCGAGAAAAACGCGGTAGATAGCGCCAGTCGTGAAACCCTGCTCGGTAACAGCCTGGTGGTCGTTGCGCCGAAAAGCAGCGCGCAGGGCGAGATCAAGATTGATGCGAAAACCGACTGGAACAGCCTGCTGAAAGGCGGCCGTCTGGCGGTGGGCGATCCGGATCATGTTCCGGCCGGGATCTACGCCAAAGAGGCGTTGCAAAAACTGGGCGCCTGGGAAACCCTCTCGCCGAAACTGGCGCCTGCGGAGGATGTTCGCGGCGCGCTGGCGCTGGTGGAGCGCAGCGAAGCGCCGTTAGGCATTGTCTACGGCTCTGACGCGGTAGCCAGCAAAGGGGTAAAAGTGGTGGGCACCTTCCCGGAAGCGTCGCATAAAAAAGTGGAATACCCGCTGGCGATTGTTGATGGCCATAAAAACGCAACGGTGAGCGCGTTTTATGACTATCTGAAAGGCCCGCAGGCTTCTGAAATCTTTAAACGTTACGGATTTACAACGCACGAATGATATTGACCGATCCTGAATGGCAGGCTGTTCTGCTGAGCCTTAAAGTCTCTTCCCTGGCGGTATTACTCAGTTTGCCCTTTGGGATCTTCTTTGCCTGGCTGCTGGTGCGCCGCACGTTTCCGGGCAAAGCCTTGCTCGACAGCGTGCTCCATCTGCCGCTGGTGCTGCCGCCGGTAGTAGTCGGTTACCTGCTGCTGATCGCCATGGGTCGCCGTGGGATTGTCGGTCAGTGGCTCTATGACTGGTTTGGCATCACTTTCGCCTTCAGCTGGCGCGGCGCGGTTTTAGCCGCTGCAGTGATGTCCTTCCCGCTGATGGTGCGCGCCATTCGCCTCGCGCTGGAGAGTGTCGATACCAGGCTCGAACAGGCTGCCCGTACCCTGGGGGCCGGGCGCTGGCGCGTCTTTTTTACCATCACCTTACCGCTCACCCTGCCGGGGATTATTGTCGGCACGGTGCTGGCCTTTGCCCGCTCTCTCGGCGAGTTTGGCGCGACCATTACCTTTGTTTCCAATATTCCGGGTGAAACCCGCACCATTCCCTCTGCCATGTACACCTTAATTCAGATGCCGGGGGGCGAAAGCGCCGCCGCACGGCTGTGCATTATTTCGATTATTCTGGCGCTGATCTCACTGCTGATTTCAGAGTGGCTGGCGCGCGTGAGCCGTGAACGGACCGGGAGATAACCGATGCTGGAGCTTAATTTCACCCAGACGCTGGGCACTCACCGGTTACGTATCGCCGAAACGCTGCCCGCCAGTGGCATCACCGCGATTTTCGGCGTCTCGGGCGCGGGAAAAACCTCACTGATTAACGCCATCGGCGGCCTGACAAAGCCAGAAGAGGGGCGCATCGTGCTTAACGATCGCGTGCTCTTCGATACCGAACGCAAGGTGTGCCTGCCGCCCGAAAAGCGCCGCGTCGGCTATGTCTTTCAGGATGCGCGCCTCTTTCCGCACTACAGCGTGCGTGGCAATCTGCGCTACGGTATGGCGAAATCGATGGCCGGGCAGTTTGACAAGCTGGTGACGCTGCTCGGCATCGAGCCGCTGCTCGACCGGCTGCCCGGTGGTCTCTCCGGCGGTGAGAAGCAGCGTGTGGCAATCGGTCGCGCATTACTGACCGCGCCGGAGCTGATGCTGCTGGATGAGCCGCTGGCCTCGCTGGATATTCCGCGCAAGCGGGAACTGCTCCCCTACCTGCAACGGCTGGCGCAGGAGATCAATATCCCGATGCTCTATGTCAGCCACTCGCTGGATGAGATCCTGCATCTGGCAGATAAAGTGATGGTGCTGGAAGCGGGCGAAGTGAAAGCTTTTGGCAGCCTCGAAGATGTGTGGGGCAGCAGCGTAATGAACCCGTGGCTGCCGCCAGAGCAGCAGAGCAGTGTGCTGAGAGTGCTGGTGCTGGAACACCATCCGCACTATGCAATGACCGCGCTGGCGCTGGGCGATCAGCATATCTGGGTCAATAAGATCGACCGGCCGCTGAAAAGCGCGCTGCGCATCCGCATCCAGGCCACCGATGTGTCGCTGGTGCTGCAGCCGCCGATGAACACCAGTATCCGCAATATACTGCGTGCCAAAATCGTGCAGTGTTTCGATGTCGACGGGCAGGTGGAAGTGCAGCTCGACGTCGGCGGAAGAACGCTCTGGGCACGTATCAGCCCCTGGGCACGGGATGAACTCAGTATCAAACCCGGCCAGTGGCTCTACGCCCAAATCAAAAGCGTGTCGATCACCGCCTGATAGTCAGAAAACGGGCGTTGCGCCCGTTTCATCTCCCCATTTTTTCATGACATAAGCTTCTGATTTCCACACAGGAAATGCCTTATGGCACAATTGCCGCTCAAGCGTAGCGGGAAGAAGAGCAATTGCCAGACGTAAGATATGATCATTTCAAAGGAGAAGGGGCGATGGCAGAGGATAGTGTTATTTTCAATACCAACACATGGGTGGCCGAAGTTATATATTACCTCGTGTCATTGCTGGTGCTTTTCGTCCTGCTGATTGGAAAAGTATTTGTAGATACAAGAAATTCGCGGTTTCTCCATATCTTTTACACCCTGTTCGTTTTTGGCATCGTTGGCATCCAGTTTTGCCTTGCGATCCATGGCACCTCTTTTCTTAAAGGCTTTTTTCACATCAATTACGATATTGATTACTCTGAACCCATCCGCTTCGGCGCTGTTGGGTTTGCACTGCTCTGCTATATTGCCGTGCCATCAGGTCGATATCGTTAAGCCAGATAGCGGCGAGGTTTTGCGCCTCGCCAAATAAAAAGCGTGTCGATAACCGCCTGATTAGAGCAGCTCTTGATAGATAAATTGGGCGATGCTATCGACGGTGTTATCACCAATCACCACATTAGCGTGGGCTTTCACCGCATCGTCGGCATTGCCCATTGCCACACCGGTGCCTGCAGCCTGTAGCATACTGATATCGTTATAGTTGTCGCCGAAAGCCACCACATCCTGCATCGACAACCCCTGCGCGGCGACCCATTCGGCCAGCCGTTTGCCTTTGCTGTTACCGGCGCGGGCGATATCTACCTGATCGTGCCATGACCACTCGCACTCCAGCCCTAATGTCTGCTCAACATGGTGAGCAAAGTTCTTCAGTTTGCCGGTATCTTCATCAGTGAGAGCGAATTTCCAGATAGCTTCCACTTCGGCGGCCGCGGCGCGCAGGGAGTCAACTTGCTGAAAGACCGGGCGCTGCTCGGGCGGCAGTGCCTCGGCCCAGGCGGTGGTGCGCAGCACATGGCCGGTTGGCTTTTCATAGAGCATGGCGTTATCGACATACATCAAGCCATGTACCTGGTACTCCTCCAGCAGGGCGATCAACTGTTGCGCCTGGTTAACCGGCAGCGGATCGGCGGCGAGCACCTTTTTTGCATGATAATCATACAAATAGGTGCCATTACAGCAAATTGCAGGTGTATCCAGCGCCAGCGCCTGATAAAAAGGGTGGATAGCGACATGGTGCCGACCGGTCACGATAATGGGCAGATGCCCGGCGGCTTTTGCGCGTGCTAGCGCTTCAAGGGAAGAGGGCAGAAGCGTCTTCTTCGGGGTTAAAAGCGTACCGTCTAAATCGAGTGCTATTACGCGCGAGGTCATATCGTTTCCCGTAGTTGAAGGTGAAATTTCGTGTCCGGGGATGGTACACCCCGTTGCCGCATGCGCAAAATCTGAGGGCGAAATTCAGCATCACGCCGCAAAAACGGCTATCCTGGTTACTTAACGCAGAGAAGAATTAGAGGAAAGGAGTGTTCATGAAACAGACCGTTTATACCGCCAGCCCCGAAAGTCAGCAGATCCACGTCTGGCGTTTGAATTCCGAAGGCAGCCTGACGCTGGTGCAGGTTGTCGATGTGCCAGGCCAGGTGCAGCCGATGGTTGTCAGCCCGGATAAACGTTACCTCTACGTTGGCGTTCGCCCTGAATTTCGCGTTCTCGCGTACCGTATCTCCCCTGAAGATGGCGCGCTGAGCTATGCCGCGGAAGCGCCGCTCTCCGGCAGCCCGACCCATATCTCCACCGATCACAGCGGTCGTTTCCTGTTTAGCGCCTCCTACAATGCAGGCAGCGTCAGCGTCGTGCGCCTCAACGATGGCATTCCGGGCGAGACCGTACACCTTGAAGAGGGGCTGGAAGGGTGCCACTCGGCCAATATTTCGCCGGATAACCGCACGCTGTTTGTCCCGGCTCTGAAGCAGGATCGCATCTGTCTCTTTACCCTCGGTGAAACGGGCGCGCTGACTGCGCAGGAGCCATCGGAAGTGACCACCGTTGAGGGCGCAGGCCCGCGCCATATGGCCTTCCACCCCAATAAGCGTTTCGCCTACTGCGTTAACGAACTCAACAGCAGCGTCGATGTCTGGCAGCTTAGCGATCCGCACGGCAAAACCGAGTGCGTGCAGACCGTGGATATGATGCCGCCGGACTTTACCGATACCCGCTGGGCGGCGGATATCCATATCACGCCGGATGGCCGCCATCTCTATGCCTGCGACCGTACCTCCAGCACCCTGACCATCTTCAGCGTGTCGGAAGATGGCAGCGTTATCGCCGTAGAGGGCTTCCAGCCGACGGAAACCCAGCCGCGCGGCTTCAATATCGATAACAGCGGGAAATACCTGATTGCCGCCGGACAGAAATCTCATCACATCGCGCTGTATGAGATTGCCGGTGCGCAGGGGCTGCTGGCAGAAAAAGCGCGTTACGCCGTGGGCCAAGGCCCGATGTGGGTAGTGATTAACGCCATGTAATCACCGGAATAATCTCCGGGCATAAAAAAACCTCGCCGCGGCGAGGTTTTTTGTTTTCAGATGCGAATTACTTCTTCGGCTCAGCAACCACTTTGCTGCCGAGGCCGCGGTTGTTGAACTCCCAGAAGCGGTTGAACTTCGCATCGTTCAAATCGCGTTGGATGTTGCCTTTATCATCCGCAGTGCCGGTATTGCCAGCATAAGCGCGGCCCGATACGGCGGCATCGCCCCACGGTTTCGCAACATTAAAGCCTTCGTTAATCACGCTATCGCGGATCACAGCCTGGCCGTTGGTGCTGCTGTCGACATCCAGCGAGCGTCCTAGTTGCGCGACACCGTTACCCGCAGCGGTAAAGCGGCTGTTGACGGCGAGGAAACCGTAATAGAGATTCGCCAGGGTAGACGGTGCGAAGACATAGCCTGCCTGCTGAGTGCGCGAGTTGACCACGCGGAAATCGGTGTTATCAAACACCACCGCGCCGCGTCCGGAAACGATATCCACATCGCCTTCCAGATAGCTGTTGGTCACCAGCGTGCGGGTCTGGCGATCGCTGCGCAGGGTGTTATCCACGCCGCTGTTAGTCACAAAGAAGGTGTTCTGGCGACCCAGGATATTGACGTTGTTGATCTGCACTTTATCGCCATCGCTGCGCAGCGCCACCGCCTGGTGGTTGCCGGCATCGACGCTGTCGCCGAGTGTATTCTGAATGGTCAGGTTTTGCAGTTGCAGCCCGTTGTTCTGCGACCAGACCACTGCGGAGCACATCACGCCGACGGTCGCGGCGCGGCTGCGCTGGCAGGCATCAAACATATACCACGCCGGTTTACCCGGCATATATTTGCCCGATGGGTTGACCAGACGACGCCAGCTGGTCGGATCCATTTCAGAATCGATCGCCTGACCAATCTTCACATCCGCCGCTTTCTCACCGGTACCGTAAATGGTCACGCTGCCTGAAGCCGCCGGTACATAGACCGTGCCTTCATATTCACCCGGCATCACCGCAATATACTGGCGGTCGCTGGCGTGTTTATTGATGGCAGCGTCAACCGCAGCCTGAATGGTGGTGTGGGTGACACCCGCCGTACCGGCCGGTCCAACCACAAAATCTGCTTTTTCCGGCACGCGGATCGCGTAAGGCTTCCACGCGGCGCTGTTGGCGGCCAGCGGGGTGAAGTAGCGATCGGCGGTGAAGTTTTTCGCTTCATCAACGCTTAGGATCGGGCGCGAGGAGGTGCCCGGCGCAGTTTGTTCAGACGGACGCTCAGAGGGCGGCGTCGAGCTACAGGCGGTCAGTGTCACGCCAAAAGCGAGCGCCAGCGCCAGACGGGAAACCGATGATGTGTTCAAGGGGTGCTCCAGACTATGCAAGTTAAAGGGGATAGCGTAATGCCTGCTTTTTTATACTAAGTTGAGCGAAACGGGAAGCCGATTTGTTAAATCGGCTGTAAAACCCTGGCTTTTAGCTAAAAAGGGCGGTGAGAGTGGCGCTGCCGAGGGTGTGGAAATGGACATTAAAGCCGACCATTGCCCCGCTGGCGTTCTCGTCGACATCCAGCTTCTCCACGTCCAGCGCGTGAACGGTGAAGATATAGCGGTGGGTTTCGCCTTTCGGCGGTGCTGCGCCGCCATACCCGTCGCTGCCGAAGTCGGTGCGCGTCTGCACGCTCCCTTCCGGCAACGCGGCACTGCCGGAACCGGCGCCCTGCGGCAGCACGCGGGTGTCCGCTGGCAAGTTCGCCACAATCCAGTGCCACCAGCCGGAGCCGGTGGGGGCATCAGGATCAAAGCAGGTAACGACAAAGCTTTTGGTGCCCGCAGGCACCTCATCCCATGTCAGGTGGGGCGAAATATTATCGCCCTCATAGCCCATGCCGTTAAACACGTGACGCAGCGGCAGCTTCTCGCCGTCACGAAAATTATGGCTGAGTAACTTCATGCGGCCTCCTTGCTTAGCGGTGCAGCAGTTTCAGCAACTCTTCGGCGGTTGCCGCAGAGGAGGCCGGGTTCTGGCCGGTGACCAGATGGCCGTCGGTCACCACATAGACGCCCCAGTCATCGGTGCGCTCGAACTGCCCGCCTGCCTGTTTCAGTGAATCTTCAACCAGGAACGGCACCACTTTCGTCAGGCCAACCGCCTCTTCTTCGCTGTTGGTAAAACCGGTAACACGTTTACCCTGCACCAGCGGCGTGCCGTCCGGTTTTTTCACATGGCGCAGCACGCCGGGCGCGTGGCAGACCGCCGCGACCGGTTTCCCCTCGGCCCAATATTTTTCAATCAGATCGATAGAGATGGGGTGCTCAGCCAGGTCCCACAGCGGGCCGTGGCCGCCCGGGAAAAAGACCGCGTCATAATCGCTGATGTTGATGCTGCTCAGGGGCAGAGTGTTTGCCAGCGCCTGCTGCGCTTTTTCATCTTTCCGGAAACGCTCGGTGTCCTGCGTCTGCGCATCCGGCGCATCGCTGGTCGGGTCGAGCGGCGGCTGGCCGCCCGCCGGAGAAGCGAGCACCACCTCTACGCCTGCATCCTGAAAGATATACCAGGGTGCGGCAAACTCTTCGAGCCAGAAACCGGTTTTCTTGCCGGTATCGCCGAGGGTGTCATGCGAGGTCAGAACCATCAGAATTGCCATATATCCTCCATTTTTCAGGTCAGTAACCCAAAAGTGTAGTGCATCTTTTACGCTTCGTCGGCGAAGAGATCCGCGCGCAGCACGGCGGCATTCACCGCCTGGGTCAGGCGCGAAAGCTGCTCAGGGGTGATGATATAGGGCGGCATCAGATAGATAAGGCGACCAAACGGGCGGATCCACACCCCCTGCTCAACAAAGAAGCGCTGCAACGCCGCCATATCCACCGTCGAGCGGGTCTCGACCACGCCAATCGCCCCGAGTACCCGTACATCCGCGACGCTTGCAGCCTGCGTGGCGGGAGCCAGCTCCGCCTTCAGCTGCGCTTCGATGGCGGCAACCTGCGGCTGCCACTCGCCGCGCTGCAAAATCTCCAGGCTGGCGGTTGCCGCCGCGCAGGCCAGCGGGTTGCCCATAAAGGTTGGGCCGTGCATAAAGCAGCCCGCTTCGCCGTTGCTGATGGTCTCCGCCACCTGGCGGGTGGTGAGCGTCGCCGAGAGGGTCATGGTGCCGCCGGTCAGCGCTTTGCCAAGGCAGAGAATATCCGGCGTGATACCCGCATGCTCACAGGCGAAGAGTTTACCGGTGCGGCCAAAGCCGGTGGCAATCTCATCGGCGATCAGCAGGATCCCCTCCCGATCGCACATCTTGCGGATGCGTTTGAGCCACTCGGGATGATAGATGCGCATGCCGCCCGCGCCCTGCACAATCGGCTCCAGAATAACAGCGGCGATCTCATGGCGATGGGCCGCCAGAGTGCGGGCAAACGCCACCATATCGTGCTCATCCCATTCGCCATCAAAACGGCTCTGCGGTGCGGGTGCAAAGAGGTTTTCCGGCAGGTAACCCTTCCACAAACTGTGCATCGAGTTATCGGGATCGCACACTGACATCGCACCGAACGTGTCGCCATGGTAGCCGTTACGGAAGGTGAGGAAGCGCTGCCGGGATTCGCCCTTCGCCTGCCAGTATTGCAGCGCCATCTTCATCGCCACCTCCACCGCCACCGAACCGGAGTCGGCGAGAAACACGCACTCCAGCGGCTCAGGCGTCATCGCCACCAGTTTGCGGCATAGCGCCACGGCGGGCGCATGGGTAATACCGCCAAACATCACATGAGAGACGGTATCAATCTGCGTTTTCATCGCCGCGTTCAGCGCCGGATGGCCGTAACCGTGGATCGCCGCCCACCAGGAGGACATGCCGTCCACCAGCCGCTCGCCACTAGCGAGATGCAGTTCACAACCCTGCGCGGAGGCGACCGGGTAGACGGGGAGGGGAGCGGTCATGGAGGTATAGGGATGCCAGATATGGCTGCGATCAAAAGCTAAATCGTCCTGGGTCATAATCGACTTGTAAACCAAATTAAAAAGTTTTAGGTTTACGAGTCTACACCGAATAACGATTTAATCACACTTTTGGAGAGGCCAGATGGCTCACCACACACGCTGGACACTGTCGCAAGTTACTGCTTTATTTGAAAAACCATTGCTGGATCTGCTTTTTGAAGCGCAGCAAATCCACCGCCAGCATTTTGATCCGCGCCAGGTGCAGGTCAGCACGCTGCTGTCGATCAAAACCGGCGCCTGCCCGGAAGATTGCAAATATTGCCCGCAAAGTGCGCGCTACAAAACCGGGCTGGAGTCAGAGCGGCTGATGGAAGTTGAGCAGGTGCTGGAGTCGGCGCGCAAAGCGAAGCTCGCCGGTTCAACGCGCTTCTGCATGGGTGCGGCGTGGAAAAACCCCAACGACCGCGACATGCCCTACCTGGAGCAGATGGTGGAAGGGGTGAAAGCGATGGGGCTGGAAGCCTGCATGACCCTCGGCACCCTCAATGAGAGCCAGGCGCAGCGTCTGGCCCACGCCGGGCTTGATTACTACAACCACAACCTCGACACCTCGCCGGAGTTCTACGGCAATATCATCACCACCCGTACCTATCAGGAGCGTCTCGACACGCTGGATAAAGTGCGCGATGCCGGGATCAAAGTCTGCTCCGGCGGCATTGTCGGGCTGGGCGAAACCGTCACCGATCGCGCCGGGCTGCTGATGCAGCTCGCCAATCTGCCGACGCCGCCGGAGAGCGTGCCGATCAACATGCTGGTGAAGGTGAAAGGCACCCCGCTGGCGGACAACGATGACGTTGATGCCTTTGATTTTATTCGCACTATCGCCGTGGCGCGCATCATGATGCCGACCTCCTACGTTCGCCTCTCGGCCGGGCGCGAGCAGATGAATGAGCAGACCCAGGCGATGTGCTTTATGGCGGGCGCTAACTCCATCTTCTACGGCTGCAAACTGCTGACCACGCCGAACCCGGAAGAGGACAAAGATCTGCTCCTGTTCCAGAAGCTGGGGCTGAACCCGCAGCAGACCCAGGTGCTGAATGGCGATAACGAACAGCAGCAGGAGATTGAGCAGCAGCTGCTTCACGCCGACACGGAACAGTACTACAACGCGGCGACCCTATGAGCTGGCAGCAGCGAATCGAAGCCGCGCTCAGCGAACGCCGCGAGGCAGATGCCCTGCGCCGCCGGATCACCGTTGAGCAGGGTGCCGGACGCTGGTTAACCCTGGAGGGCGAGCGTTTTTGCAACTTCGCCAGTAATGACTACCTCGGTTTAAGCCAGCATCCGCAGGTGATTGCCGCCTGGCAGCAGGGCGCGGCGCACTATGGCGTCGGCAGCGGCGGCTCGGGCCATGTTGTTGGTCATACGGCTGCGCATCATCGCCTTGAGCGCGAGCTGGCGCAGTGGCTCGGTTACGACCGCGCGCTGCTCTTTATCTCCGGTTTTGCCGCCAATCAGGCCACCATTGCGGCGCTCACCGGCAAAGAGGATCGCATCGTTGCCGACAAGCTGAGTCACGCCTCGCTGCTGGAAGCGGCCGCCCTCAGCCCGGCGCAATTGCGCCGTTTTGCCCATAACGATGTCGCCCAGCTGGCGAGCCTGTTGAGTAAACTGCTCAGCGGGCAGCAGCTGGTGGTCACCGAAGGGATTTTCAGCATGGATGGCGACAGCGCGCCGCTTGTGGCGATTGCTGAGGACACGCATCACGCAAAAGCGTGGCTAATGGTGGATGATGCCCATGGCATCGGTGTGCTCGGCGAGCAGGGGCGCGGCAGTTGCCACTTGCAGGGGGTGAAGCCCGACATTCTGGTGGTCACCTTCGGCAAAGGTTTCGGCGTCAGCGGCGCGGCGGTGCTGTGCAGCGAAGCGGTTGCTGACTATCTGGTGCAGTTCGCCCGCCATCTTATCTACAGCACTGCGATGCCACCTGCGCAGGCAGTGGCGCTCAGCGCCGCTCTCAAGGTGATCCGCTCCGCTGAAGGCGATGCGCGGCGTGCGCAGCTGGCGGCGCTGATCGACCGGTTTCGTGACGGCGTGCGCGGGCTGGATCTGGCGGTCACAGAGTCGCATAGCGCCATTCAGCCACTGATTGTTGGCGACAATAGCCGCGCGCTGCATCTTGCGCAACGCCTGCGCCAGCAGGGGCTATTTGCGACTGCCATTCGCCCGCCAACGGTGCCGCCGGGCACGGCGCGTTTGCGTCTCACCCTGACCGCCGCGCATCAGCCAGAAGATATCGACAGGTTGCTGGAGGCGCTGCATGGCGGTGAATAAAGCGGCGGTGGCCGCCGCTTTTGGTCGCGCCGCCCGGAGCTACGCGCGCCATGATGAGTTACAGCGCCTTAGCGCCAACTCTCTGCTGGCGCAGCTGGGGGATATGACTCCTGCGCGGGTGATTGACGCCGGCTGCGGCCCAGGGGCGATGAGCCGCTACTGGCGCGCGCAAGGCAGCGATGTTACGGCGCTGGATCTCTCGCCCGGAATGCTGGCTGAAGCCCGCCTGCAGCAGAGCGCCGCGCGCTACGTTACCGGGGATATCGAAGCGCTGCCGCTGGCGGATGCCGCTTTTTCGCTGGCGTGGAGCAACCTCGCCGTGCAGTGGTGCGACGATCTGCGCCAGGCAGTGAGCGAGCTGCGCCGGGTCACCGAACCGGGCGGGCATATCGCCTTTACCACGCTGGCAGATGGCTCGTTACCGGAGCTGAACCAGGCCTGGCGCGCGCTGGACACTCTTCCACATGCCAACCGTTTTCTGCCCGCAGCAGAGATTGAGCAGGCGCTGCGCGGCTGGCCGCTGCGCTGCGGCATTGACACTGTCACCCTCTGGTTTGCCGATGCAGCCAGCGCCCTGCGATCCCTGAAAGGGATTGGCGCGACCCATCTGCATGCCGGACGCCAGCAGGGGCTGACGCGCGGCAAATTGCAGCGCTTACAGCAAGCCTGGCCGCAACAGCAGGGCAAATTCCCGCTGACCTATCAACTTTTTTGGGGAGTGATGACCCGTGAGTGAACGCTATTTTATAACCGGTACCGATACCGAAGTGGGTAAAACCGTGGCGAGCTGCGCATTGTTGCAGGCGGCGAACCTGCGCGGGCTGCGCAGCGCGGGCTATAAACCGGTCGCCTCCGGCAGCGAGATGACGCCCGACGGGCTGCGCAACAGCGATGCGCAGGCGTTGCAACGCCACAGCAGTGTGCTGCTCACCTATCAAGCGGTTAATCCGTACACCTTTGCCGAGCCAACCTCACCGCACATTGTCAGCGCTGACCTGAATCAGCCGATAGAGGCGGAAGTGATGTCAGCCGGTTTACGCCAGCTGGAGCAGCAGGCCGACTGGCTGCTGGTGGAAGGGGCAGGGGGCTGGTTTACGCCGCTCTCGCCGACGCTGACCTTTGCCGACTGGGCTACCGCAGAGCGCCTGCCGGTGATTCTGGTCGTTGGCGTCAAGCTTGGCTGCATTAACCATGCAATGTTAACTGCCCAGGCGGTACAGCAGGCGGGTTTGAGGCTGGCAGGCTGGATCGCCAATGACGTGGTCAAGCCGGGTAAACGCCACCAGGAGTATATGGCGACGCTGCAACGCCTGCTGCCTGCGCCGCTGATCGGCGAGATCCCGTGGCTGGCGGATGCGCCGGAAACCGCCGTAACCGGCCACTATCTCGATCTCAGCGTACTGACTCCGGCGACAGCCAGTGCGCCAGCAGGGGATCATCTAACTGCCTGATATCCCCCCCGGCGACGCGTCGCCCGCGGTGCAGCAGGCAGAAACGATCCGCCACCCGGCGGATCAGCGACAGCTGCTGCTCCGCCAGTAAGATCGACATACCAAACTCCTGATTGAGCCGCACGATCAAGTTCCCCAGTTTATGGATAAATGCCTGACCGAGCCCGCGCGTCGGTTCATCAAGGATCAACAACCGCGGGCGCGTCACCAGCGCCCGCGCCATCGACAATTGCTGCTGGTTATCCTCTGACAACATCGCGCCGCGCTGCTGGCGCAGCCCATACAGCTCTGGAAAGAGATCAAAGATCTCGCGGCTCAGGCTCTGGCCTGGATCACCGGCGGCGCGCATTGCGACATGCAGGTTCTCCTCCACGGTGAGCTGCGAGAAGATGCGCCTGTCTTGCGGCACATAGCCAATCCCAACCGCGCTGCGGTGCTCGGCCTGGAGTGTCAGCAGATCGCGCGGTGGCGCGCCCGCATCCTGCCAGATCATGCTGCCGCTCTCCACTGGCAGGTTGCCAGTTATGCAGTTCACCAGCGTGGTTTTTCCCATACCTGGCAGCCCGATCAGCGAAGTGCAGAGACCCGGGGCTAACTCCAGATCGATATCCCATAACGTATGGTGGTCGCCGTAATAGTGGTTCACCGCATGTAAGCTCAACATGATCCGCTCCTTGTTTCCGTCAGGTATGACTGCTTTTCACTGTGGTTAACTGCAAAAGGCTTGCCAGAACGCAAAAAGAGGTTTTTTTTCGGAGACGACTGAGAAAGCATGCGAAAAAAACGTGATGGCGCGCAAACCCAGGTAAAAATTCTGCACTTTGCCAGTGCTTACCGCAGCGGCTGGTGGTGCAAGATGTGGTGAAATTGTGAGAGGGATCCCATGCGGATCTTGCGCATCGTTAGCCGATAATTGTCAAAAAGAGTCGATAAAAAAATTTTCCCGCACCGTTTTCAGCGCCTAGCAGGAGTTTGGCGAGAGGCGGGGTACATGGGCTGGCGGCAGTTATCCACTATTCCTGTGGATAACCTTGTGCATTAGAGTTAGAAAACGTGCGGCAAGCGAGAGGCGGCGCGGCTTGCGCATGAATTGGTGCGAAACCCGTCTTTTTAATATTTTCTTTTTTAATCAAAGGATTAAATAAAAGCAATGGGTGTAAGAAAAGTGTCACCGACTGCCATAAAAGCGTCAAACATCACCTTGACAAATGTTAAAAGGGCAAAAGTTCTGGGGATAACCTTTAATACACGGTTTAATCGCTTATCGATCGCCTAATCGCAGCCACAAAGCAATGTTTTGCGCTGCGGTAGATGAGATCGCTTTACCTGCTACTGTTTTTTCATCCAGTATATTCGGTTGGCAAAAATGCGCATGGTGAGTAAACTGTCTTACCTGCCCCACTCCTCATCAGGTGCCATTCATGAGTAAACCGTTCAAACTGAATTCCGCTTTTCGCCCCTCCGGCGATCAGCCTGAAGCAATCCGTCGCCTCAAGGAAGGGCTGGAAGACGGGCTCGCGCACCAGACGTTGCTCGGGGTAACCGGTTCAGGGAAGACGTTCACCGTGGCGAATGTGATTGCCGATCTGCAACGCCCGACGATGGTGCTGGCACCTAACAAGACCCTGGCGGCGCAGCTCTACGGCGAGATGAAAGAGTTCTTCCCGGATAACGCGGTAGAGTATTTCGTCTCCTACTACGACTACTATCAGCCGGAAGCCTATGTGCCGAGCTCGGACACTTTTATCGAGAAGGATGCGTCGGTTAACGAACATATTGAGCAGATGCGTCTCTCCGCCACCAAAGCGCTGCTGGAGCGACGTGATGTGGTGGTAGTCGCCTCGGTCTCCGCGATTTACGGTCTGGGCGATCCTGACCTCTACCTGAAGATGATGCTGCACCTTACCAATGGCATGATCATCGATCAGCGCGCGATCCTGCGCCGTCTGGCGGAGTTGCAGTACACCCGTAACGACCAGGCGTTCCAGCGCGGCACCTTCCGCGTGCGCGGCGAAGTGATCGACATCTTCCCGGCGGAGTCGGACGATCTGGCACTGCGCGTTGAGCTGTTCGACGAAGAGGTTGAGCGCCTTTCGCTCTTCGATCCGCTGACCGGCCATATTGAATCGGTGATCCAGCGTTTTACCATCTACCCGAAAACGCACTACGTGACGCCACGCGAGCGCATCGTGCAGGCGATGGAAGAGATCAAAGTCGAGCTGGCAGAGCGGCGGAAGTTTCTGCTGGAGAACAATAAGCTGCTGGAAGAGCAGCGTATTACCCAGCGCACCCAGTTCGATCTGGAGATGATGAACGAGCTGGGCTACTGCTCCGGCATTGAGAACTATTCGCGCTACCTCTCCGGGCGCGGGCCGGGCGAAGCGCCGCCGACGCTGTTTGACTATCTGCCCGCCGACGGGCTGCTGGTGATTGATGAATCTCACGTCACCATTCCGCAAATCGGCGGCATGTATCGCGGCGACCGGGCGCGTAAAGAGACGCTGGTGGAGTATGGTTTCCGCCTGCCGTCAGCGCTCGATAACCGCCCGATGAAGTTTGAAGAGTTTGAAGCGCTGGCTCCGCAGACCATCTACGTCTCCGCGACGCCGGGTAACTATGAGCTGGAGAAGTCGGGCGAAGAGGTGATCGATCAGGTCGTGCGCCCGACCGGTCTGCTGGATCCGATTATCGAAGTGCGTCCGGTTGCGACCCAGGTCGACGATCTGCTCTCCGAGATCCGCAAGCGCGTCGAGATCAACGAGCGCGTGCTGGTGACAACGCTGACCAAACGGATGGCGGAAGATTTGACCGAATATCTGGTCGAGCACGGCGCGAAGGTACGCTATCTGCACTCCGATATCGACACCGTCGAGCGTATGGAGATTATCCGCGACCTGCGCCTTGGCGAGTTCGATGTGCTGGTCGGCATCAACTTGCTGCGTGAGGGGCTGGATATGCCTGAAGTGTCGCTGGTTGCCATTCTCGATGCGGATAAAGAGGGCTTCCTGCGCTCCGAACGTTCGCTTATCCAGACCATTGGTCGTGCGGCGCGTAACGTCAACGGCAAGGCGATCCTTTACGGGGATAAGATCACGCCGTCGATGGCGAAAGCGATTGGCGAAACGGAGCGTCGCCGCGAGAAGCAGCAGAGCTACAACGAAGAGCACGGCATTACGCCGCAGGGGCTTAACAAGAAAGTGGTGGATATTCTGGCCCTTGGCGAAGGGCTGGCGAAAACCAAAGCCAAAGGGCGCGGCAAGTCCCGCTCGCCAGTACAGGCGGATGCGCCTGAGCTGGGCCTGACGCCAAAAGCGCTGCAACAGAAAATTCATGAGCTGGAAGGGCAGATGATGCAGCATGCGCAGAATCTGGAGTTTGAAGAGGCGGCGAAGGTGCGCGATCAGCTCCATCAACTGCGCGAGCTGTTTATTGTCGCCTCTTAATGTTGACTTAACATAGCCCTGTCACACTCTCCTCAGTTTTCGTGGAGGAGAGTGTGATGCAACAAATTACCGTTCGTGAGTGTTTTGCCGTGGCCTGCGCGCTGGCAGTGGTGCTCGGCTTTACCCATTTTTGGCTGCTGAGCTACTGATCGTCCCCCGGTCGGGCGCGCTGAATTTAACCCACGCCCGCACCCCCTTTTGCGTTAGCCGATTGTGCAGGAAAAACTGCGCCTCATGCAGCTGCGCGATACGCGTGACGATACTTAAACCGAGACCCGCACCGCCGTAACGGCTATCCATTCTGACAAACGCTTTGCTTAGCTCGCCGCTACGGCTCTCATCAATTCCAGAACCTTCATCTTCCACCGCCAGCACTGGCGTTTCCGCCTGTTCGAGGCGCACGGTGATCGTGCTGCCAACCGGGCTGTAGCGATGGGCATTCTCCACCAGGTTACGTACCAGCAGCCGCAGCAGGGTGGCATCGCCCGCTACCGCTACTCCTTCACCCTCAACCGGCATTACCAGACGCTGATCGCGCGCCGCCAGCATGGTGCGCAGCTCCTCTTCCATCGGCAGCAGCACATCGTTTAATAACGTCACTTGTTGATAGGTCCCGGCTGAGAAAGATTGTCCCACGCGCGCCAGCAGCAGCAGCTGGGCGATATTTTCCGTCATCTGATCGAGACGCTGTACCAGCGGCTCGACCTGCATACCGCTGCTTTTTGCCATCAGTTCAAGGTGCAGACGAAGCCCGGCCAGCGGTGTGCGCAGCTCGTGGGCGACATCGGCGGTAAAGAGTCGCTCGCGGTCAAGGGTTAGCGTCAGGCGTGAGACCAGCTCGTTAATCGCTGAGGTGACCGCCTCCACTTCGCTGACGCTCTGATCGAGGGTGATGGGCTGCAAGTTGTTCGGCGTGCGCTTATTCAGCTCCTGCTGAAGTTCCGAGAGCGGGCGGGTGATCGCTTTCACCGCTTGCATGCAGAGCAGCAACGCCAGGCCGATGATCAGCAGGCTTGGCACCAGCAGGCTCGCTACGGCTTCACGTACCTCATGCTCAATATGTTTGCGGTTGTTGTGGTTGTGGATCGCCGTCTGCACCAGCAGCTGGATCTGCTCTTCACTCTCATGCCAGAGCCAGAAGACGCTGACCAGCTGGCAGAAGAGCAGAATGCCGCCAATGGTCAGCAACAGCCGGCGGCGCAGGCTCCAGTGACGAATGTCGAACATCGCCATCACGCCGACCGCTCTTGCGGCGAGACCAGCATATAGCCGAAGCCACGCACGGTACGGATGCGTGACTTGCCAATCTTGTCGCGCAGGTTATGGATGTGCACCTCCAGCGTGTTGGTCGACGGCTCGTTATCCCAGTTGTAGATATCGTTATAGAGGATTTCGCGGTGCACCGGGCTTTCGGCCTTCAGCATCAGGCGCGATAAGAGCGCGTACTCTTTTGGCGTCAGCTCCAGCAGTTGCCCCTCCAGCCACGCCTGGCGGCGAGTGACATTCAGGGTCAGGTTGCCGTGAACGATCTCGTTATCGCCCTGATTATGGTGCCGGCGCAGCAGCGCGCGGATGCGGGCGTTAAGCTCGTCGAGCGCAAAGGGTTTTACCAGGTAATCATCCGCGCCGGTATCAAGCCCGGCCACGCGATCGTCGAGAGTATCGCGGGCGGTGAGGATCAGCACCGGCAGGGTATATTTCTCTTTGCGCAGCCGGTTGAGCAGATGCAGGCCATCTTCATCAGGCAGGCCAAGATCGAGCACAATCAGGCTGTAGTGACCACCCGCCAGGCAGAGCGCCGCTTCATGGGCGGTCGAGACGCCATCGCAGGCGTAGCCTTCGCTCTGCATCGCGAGAATTAACCCCTGTTGCAGCAGTGCATCATCTTCAATCACCAGAATTTTCATTTCACCTGCTCCCGGCACGGCGTAAGGATATCGTCTTCAGGATGGTAGACCTTGGTGCTGACGCCCAGTATACCCAACATGGTCGGGAAGAGGTTGTCCTGCGAGTAGGCCTTCTCCCGTGCATTTTTCGCGACACACTGGCTGTTAATGCCGTAACGCGTCTGGTAATCCGGCGACAGCCAGATCAGCAGCGGTACATGCTTCTGCGTAGCGGGCGCGATGGAGTAGGGCAGCCCGTGCAGGTAAACGCCATTTTCACCCAGCGATTCGCCATGATCGGAGAGGTAAACCAAGCTGGTGGTAAACCTCTCCTGTTTTGATTGCAGTAATTTAATCGCTTTATCAACAATATAGTCGACATAGACGATGGTGTTGTCATAGGTGTTGACCAGCTGTTCGCGCGAGCAGGTCTGAATCTCATTGGTGTCGCAAGTCGGGGTAAATTTCCTCATCTGCGCCGGATAGCGGTTGTAGTAGGTCGGGCCGTGGCTGCCAATGGTGTGCAGCACAATCAGCCCATCGCCCGGCAGCTGATCGATATAGCGGGCCAGATCGCGAAACAGGATCTCATCCTGACACTCGCCCTTGATGCAGTAATCCGCCAGGTTCAGCTGCGTCATATCCTGGTGCGGCACGCGGTCACACGCCCCTTTGCAGCCGCCATCATTCTCATTCCACAGCACCTGAATCCCGGCGCGCTGCACCACATCAAGTAACCCCTCCTGGTGATGCGCCAGCTGATCGTCATAATGGGCGCGGCCCATGCCGGAGAACATACAGGGCACAGAGACTGCTGTCGCGGTGCCGCACGAGGTGGTGTTGGGGAAGTAGATAACATTATCCTGCTTCAGCCGCGGGTTGGTTTCGCGCCCGTATCCGCCGAGGGAGAAGTCATCGGCGCGCGAGGTTTCGCCCAGCACCAGGATGGTGAGGTTTTTACGCGCGCCGCTTTTCATCTGCGGGAGTTGATGCGCATCCTCGCCGATACGCACCAGCGGCAGGTTATCCATACGGTTATGCACATACCAGGAGAGCGAAGCGGCAATGGCGTTCGACGGGCCGAGAGATTTCACCAGCTCTTTGTTATTGCGAAACAGCGAGGCGTAATCCTTATAAAACGGCACCGCCACGGCAACGATAATCAGCGCGGAGATCGCTATGCTGAGCAGGCGCAGCGTCATGCCGCGCAGCAGGGAGCTGGCCGGTTTGATCGTGATCCACCAGGCGATGAGCACCGGCAGCAGGGCGGTCAGCACCAGGGTCATCACCATTTTTCCCGACAGCAGGGCGAAGCTCTCCGCCGGAGTGGTATCGAGAATATTGGTGATCATTGAGCGGTCGATAATCACGCCGAAGGTAGAGATAAAGTATTGCGCGGCGGCGCAGACGAGGATAAACACACTTAGCAGCAGCCGGTCGAGACGCAGAAACGACGCCAGCGTCAGCACAATGTTGATTACGCTAAAGGCCACCAGCGGCAGGGTAAGGAACACCAGCGCGTTATGCAGCGAGTCGACGGGAAGCAGATGAAACGCCTGGCGGTAAAAGACAATATTGAGCACCAGCGCGATATAGAGCGCCGCAAGGGTAAGCAGGGAGAGGCGGCTTAAAGAGGGCCGGTAGAGCGAAAGCGTGCGCATAGCCAAATTCCATAATGAGGATAACGCTATGCTGACAGGGGATTTTTAAGACAACCTTAAGAAATTAAGCAAAGGTTCGGGCGGAGCTAATTTTGCCCCGCCCGTGCGTTAGCCAAGCTGTTGCACCGCTTTCTCTAATGCGTTGCGCAGTAAAACACGGTCGTGGCGATAGGGAATGTCGCTCGCCTCCAGCTCTTCCTGAATAATCAGCCGATCAGTCACCGAACTTGCGTCTACTTTTGGCCCCACCACGGCGGCGTCGATAATGCGCTTACCGATGTACTGCTCCATGATCGAGAGCTTATCCGCCAGCGTCAGGCGGGCGGCGGCGGGGCTAAGCTCTTTGCCGAGGTTGCCGATATAGACCACGGGCGCAGGCGTGCGGCGCAGCGCCTGGGCTAACTCATCCAGCAGCAGTAATGGCAGCAGGCTGGTGTAAAAACTGCCGGGGCCAATCAGGATCAGATCCGCTTCAGCAATTGCCTGCACCGCTTCGCGAGTGGCGGGCACTTTCGGCGACAGCATCAGCTCCTGCACCGGCGCATGCAGTTGGTCGATATTGACCTCGCCATACACCACGTTGCCTTCGCTATCAGTGGCCATCAGATCGACCGGCTGCTCGGACATCGGGATTAAAAAGGCATCCACCTTCAACAAATTACGAATTAAATTTATTGCTTCAAGCGGGCGCACGCTGAGGTGATCCAGCGCCTTTAACATCAGGTTTCCAAGGTTATGGCCGGAAAGTTCGCCATTGCCGCTAAAACGGTACTCAAACATCGCCGAGGCGACGCTTGGTTCGGTAATCAACTGATTGAGGCAGTTGCGCATATCGCCCCAGGCGATGCCGCCTTCCGAGCGGCGAATCCGTCCGGTGGAGCCGCCGTTATCGGTGGTGGTGACAATGCCGGTGAGGCGCGATCCCAGTGAGGCAAGCGAAGACATCACCCGCCCAAGACCATGCCCGCCGCCGAGCGCGACAACGCGATCCAGGTCGGCGAGGGTGCGATTACGCATAATTGTTCCTTATGATTTTTTATCGCGCTACGTTAGCGTAAATACCACTAAAAGACGATGCCGCGCACCGCGTAAAATGACACATATCAAAGCAAAAATGCGATTTTCACGTACTCTGTAGCCATTGTGCACGATTATGTCGCTATGTAACGATTTATATAACGATATTCACAATGGCGAAAGCCGGGCGATCGCGCTACTATCGCCAGAGCATGTTAGCGTGCCTAACATAACCCTCCTCAATGGATTTTGGCTTGCTTCTCACCGATGCAGCCCGAAAGACGGAGAGGACACTCCTCAAAGTATTTCGGGTTGCATCAAGGCGGCAACTGAGCAAATCCCCGGGAGCATAGATCGCTATGTGACCGGGGTGCGCGAAGGCAGCCAACGCCGATGCAGCCCGAAAGACGAAGAGGATACACTCAAGCCTCTGCACCTGTGTCTTAGGGATCTATGCCGCAAGATATGGTGCTTTGGCCGTAGCAGAGCAATAGCTCTTGCTGCCAGGGTGCAGGAAGAAATGACTGCATCTCCCGAATCTGGAAAGGTGTACATGGCCTCACAACTGACTGACGCGTTCGCGCGCAAGTTCTATTACTTGCGCTTGTCGATTACCGACGTGTGCAATTTTCGTTGCACCTACTGCCTGCCGGATGGCTACAAGCCCGGCGGCGTCAATAACAACGGCTTTCTCAGCCTCGATGAAATTCGCCGTGTGACCCGCGCCTTTAGCGCGATGGGCACGGAAAAAGTGCGCCTGACGGGCGGTGAGCCGTCGCTGCGCCGCGATTTCACCGACATCATCGCCGCGGTGCGGGAAAACGCCGCCATTCGCCAGATTGCCGTGACTACTAATGGTTACCGCATGGCCCGCGACGTTGCCCAGTGGCGTGACGCCGGTCTGACGGCGATTAACGTCAGCGTCGACAGCCTCGACGCTCGCCAGTTTCACGCCATTACCGGGCAGGATAAATTTCGCCAGGTGATGGCGGGCATCGACGCCGCCTTTAGCGCCGGCTTTTCGAAGGTGAAGGTCAATACCGTGCTGATGCGCGACGTGAACCA
Source organism: Kosakonia sp. SMBL-WEM22 (assembly GCF_014490785.1). Lineage (NCBI taxonomy): Bacteria > Pseudomonadati > Pseudomonadota > Gammaproteobacteria > Enterobacterales > Enterobacteriaceae > Kosakonia > Kosakonia sp. SMBL-WEM22. The sequence continues at coordinate 1,585,109 of NZ_CP051488.1, forward strand.
TCACCAGCTCGATACCTTCCTGGACTGGATCCAGAGGCGGCCAATCCAGCTACGCTTTATTGAACTGATGGAGACGGGGGAGGGGAGCGATCTGTTCCGCAAACATCACCTCTCCGGCATGGTGCTGCGCGACGAGCTGCTTAAACGCGGCTGGATCCACCAGCTGCGCCAGCGTAGCGACGGCCCGGCGCAGGTCTTCTGCCACCCGGATTACGAAGGCGAGATCGGGCTTATCATGCCTTATGAAAAAGATTTCTGCGCCAGCTGTAACCGCCTGCGCGTCTCCTCCACCGGCAAACTGCACCTCTGCCTGTTTGGCGATGGCGGCGTCGATCTGCGCGATCTGCTACAGGCGGACGAGGAGCAGGGCCGGCTTGAAGATCGTATCGCCACGGCGCTCAGCCAGAAAAAGCAGACCCACTTCCTGCATCAGGGCAATACGGGCATTACGCAAAACCTTTCATATATCGGCGGGTAACGCCGGAAGGAGAGAGAGATGAGCCAGGTCAGCGCTGAGTTTATCCCGGTCAGGCTTGCTATTTTGACGGTCTCCAGCCGTCGTGGCGAAGAGGATGACACCTCCGGTCACTATCTGCGCGACGCCGCGCACGATGCCGGACATCAGGTGGTTGATAAAGCGATCGTTAAAGAGAACCGCTACGCCATTCGCGCCCAGGTGTCGGCGTGGATCGCAAGCGATGAGGTGCAGGCGGTGCTGATTAACGGCGGGACGGGCTTCACCGAAGGTGACCAGACGCCAGAAGCGCTGCTGCCGCTGTTTGACCGCGAAATTGAGGGCTTTGGCGAGCTGTTTCGCATGCTCTCCTTTGAAGAGATCGGCACCTCGACGCTGCAATCCCGTGCGCTGGCAGGCGTTGCCAATCAGACGCTGATTTTCGCCATGCCCGGCTCGACCAAAGCGTGCCGCACCGCGTGGGAAAACATTATTGAACCGCAGCTCGATGCGCGCACGCGCCCGTGTAATTTTTACTCCCATTTGAAGAAGTAAGTTATGTCGCAACTGACCCACATTAACGCCGATGGCGAAGCGCATATGGTGGATGTCTCCGCCAAAGCGGAAACCGTGCGCGAAGCGCGCGCCGAAGCCTTTGTTACCATGCTGCCAGAGACGCTGGCAATGATTGTCGACGGCAGCCACCACAAAGGTGATGTCTTCGCCACTGCGCGCATCGCCGGTATCCAGGCGGCGAAACGCACCTGGGAGCTGATCCCGCTCTGCCATCCGCTGTTATTGAGCAAAGTGGAAGTGCTGCTTCAGGCGCAGCCGGAGCATAACCGCGTGCGCATTGAGTCCGTCTGCCGCCTGAGCGGCAAGACCGGCGTTGAGATGGAAGCCTTAACCGCTGCCTCGGTCGCTGCGCTGACGATTTACGATATGTGCAAAGCGGTGCAGAAAGATATGGTGATTGGCCCGTTGCGTCTGCTAGAGAAAAGCGGCGGCAAATCGGGTGTTTTCAAGGTAGAGAGCGATGCTTAAAGTACTGTTTTTCGCGCAGGTGCGCGAGCTGGTGGGCTGCGACACCCTCAACGTTGAGACGCTTTTCCCCTCCGTTGAAGCGCTGCGCCAGCATCTTGCCGCGCAGGGCGACCGCTGGGCGCTGGCGCTGGAGGAGGGCAAACTGCTGGCGGCGGTCAATCAGACGCTGGTCAGTTTCGATCATCCGCTGGCGAGCGGCGATGAAGTGGCCTTTTTCCCGCCGGTGACCGGAGGCTGAGATGAGCGAAACGCGAATTTGTGTCGACCGCGCGGCGTTTAACGTCGGCGAAGAGTACAGCTGGCTGGCAGCGCGCGATGAAGATGGCGCTGTCGTGACCTTTACCGGCAAAGTGCGCAACCACAACCTGGGCGACAGCGTCAGCGCCTTAACCCTTGAGCACTATCCGGGAATGACGGAAAAATCGCTGGCCGCGATTGTCGACGAGGCGCGCAGCCGCTGGCCGCTCGGGCGGGTAAGCGTCTATCACCGCATCGGCGAGCTCTGGCCGGGGGATGAGATTGTTTTTGTCGGCGTGGGCAGCGCGCACCGCAGCAGCGCTTTCGAAGCCGGGCAATTTATCATGGACTACCTGAAAACCCGCGCGCCCTTCTGGAAGCGCGAAGCGACGCCGGAAGGGGAACGCTGGGTAGAAGCGCGTGACAGCGACCAGCAGGCAGCGAAACGCTGGTAGCACGCAGGGTGCCGATTGATGTGTTAACCTTACTGCTGTGTTAACCCATCAATCAGGAGTGATTATGGATCGTTTCCCCCGTTCCGATTCCATCGTGCAGGGCAGCCGTAGCGGGCTGCAAACTTATATGGCGCAGGTCTATGGCTGGATGACCTGCGGTCTGCTATTAACGGCTTTTGTCGCCTGGTACGCCGCGCGTAGCGAAGCTATCATGAGCTTCGTCTTCTCCAGTCAGATCACCTTCTTCGGGTTGATCATCGCCCAGCTGGCGCTGGTGTTTGTCATCTCCGGCATGATCCATAAACTGAGCCCCGCGCTGGCGACCGGCCTGTTTATGCTCTATTCGGCGCTCACCGGCCTGACGCTCTCCAGCATTCTGCTGGTCTACACCTCGCAGTCGATTGCCGCCACCTTTGTGGTCACCGCCGGGATGTTTGGCGTGATGAGCCTCTATGGCTACACCACCAAACGCGATCTCAGCGGCTTTGGCAATATGCTGTTTATGGGGCTGATTGGGATTGTGCTCGCCTCGCTGGTTAACTTCTGGCTGAAGAGCGAAGCGCTGATGTGGGTCATCACCTATATCGGTGTGATTGTCTTCGTCGGCCTGACCGCCTATGACACGCAGAAGCTGAAAGCGATCGGTGAGCAGATTGATGTCAGCAACAGCGCCGAGCTGCGCAGGTACTCGATTCTGGGCGCATTAACGCTCTACCTCGACTTTATCAACCTGTTCCTGATGCTGCTGCGTATCTTCGGCAACCGCCGTTAAGCAATGCTATTTCCCATCCCGGCTGGGGCCGGGATTTTTTTGTCTTTTTCATGGAGGAGCGGTGAAAGTATTTGGCTGGATAGCCCCGGTGCAGGTCATGCCCGTTGAGTTACAGGTGAAGAGTTGTTTGTGGCTGGCGGCGGGGATGGCGCTCAGCGCGGCGCTCTGCTGGCTGGTGCTCGATCTGCTGGCACTGCCGCAGTTTACTGAACACAGTGCGATCATCGCCCTGCTAACGATCTTCTGGCTTATCACTCTCTTTGCCCTCAGCATACTGTTTAAGCGTATGCAGGCGCTACACGCCATCGGCGCGCTGCTGCTGCTCAGCATCAGCGGCGGTCTGCTGGCTGCAAGCCTCTTTCCGCTGCAGTTCTGTCTGGTGCTCTACGGTATCGCCTGCGGGATGTTTGCCCTTGGCGCGCTGCTTGCGCATTTTTTCGGTGATCGGCTGCGCAATGGGCGCTTTTACTGGCTGCTGGCCGCGGCAGGCGGCGCGCTTGCCGTGGCGGTCAATCTGGCGCTGGCGGGCGACGCGGCACAATGGTGCGCGAGCCTCTTTCTGGTGGCGCTGTTTAGCCTGTTGAGCGCGCGCAAAAGCCCGGAGCTGCTCGACAGCGCGCGTGGGCTTTACCGCCAACAATTTGTCACGGTGCAGCACTGCGCGACTCGTGGGGCGCTCAGCATCTGGCTTGGGGCTGCGACCGCCTTTCTCGACGTAATGCAAATGTTGGTGTGGTTAGTTACATCAGGATCGTCCAGCTCGTCGCGCTAGAGCATGGCTGCTGAAACCGCGTAGGCCGGATAAGCGGTACGCGCCATCCGGCATTTTTTCCGCGATACAATTGCCGGATGGCGGCTACGCCTTATCCGGCCTACCAAAACGCGCTTACAGCGATACCTTGATTGCTTTTACCTGCGATTTCACAGCGAGGGGTTGTGTCCCCGCTGAAATCGGCGAACTGAAGCGGGAATGACAAGGTCTGGACGCCATGGATGGCGGACAGAGGCGAACCGAGACAGGATGTCGAGTCGAGCCGGCCGCAGTCAGGCACGCGGGAGGTGAGCGCAGTGCGCAGCACCGATTTCCTCGTGGGGCCGCGGGGATTGACAAGGGGAGCGCGGCCGCTTCCCTTGTCCCGTTCACCGCATAAGAGATGAATGAAACTCGCGAACGCATAGTGAACGGAACCCTTCCACCAATGCCACATACCAGGCCCATTGCCGGATGGCGGCTCCGCCTTATCCGGCCTACGCCGTTTCACGGGACGGCACAATCACTGCTGCGCCATCGCCTTCTCATTTTTCGCCCGCAGCTTCTTGGCGCGGCTCTCCAGCAGCAGATAACCAATCAGCGCCAGCAGCAGCGGCAGGAAGTAGTAGAGCACGCGGTAGGCGAGCAGGGCGGCGATAATAATCCCTTGCGACACATGCTCGCTGGCGAGCAGGGCGATAAACACCGCCTCCAGCACGCCGATGCCCGCCGGGATATGCACAATCACCCCGGCGATACTGCTCACCAGCAGCACCCCAAGCACAAAGAAGAAGTCGGCGCGCATACCGAGCAGGATCCAGATAATCGCCCCCATCGCAATCCAGTTAGCGCTGGAGATCACCATCTGCGCCACGGCAAATTTCCACGATGGCAGCACCAGCTTGTGCCCTTTGATGGTGACATGGCGGCGTTTCGCAAACGCGCAGCCCCAGAGATAGACGGCGATAATCAGCAGTAACACCACGCCGACAATGCGCAGCGTCGAGGCGTCGATATACCAGTGCGCCGGGATCTCAACCACGCCAAAGGTAAAGAGCAGCCCACCGAGCAGAATATAGCCCAGCCAGTTGGTGGTGATACTCAGCGAGAAGATGCGCGTAATCGTACTGCCCGGCAGCCCGAGCCGCGAGTAGAGGCGGTAGCGCATACCAATTCCGCCAACCCAGGTACTGAGCGTCAGGTTAAAGGCGTAACAGATAAACGATACCAGCATCACCTGGCGCTTCGCCAACTTGTGGCCGCAGTAGGCGCGGCCCAGCAGATCGTAAAAGCCATATAGCACATAGCTGATGATCACCAGCGCCACCGCGCTCAGCAGGGCGGTGCGGTTATAATCACGAATGACCTTCCAGACATCTTCCCAGTTCACCTTCTGCGCGTAGAGCACCAGCAGAACAATAACGGCGATAAAAAAGACCACCGTGAGGATTTTTTTAGCCAACCGCCAGCGCGGATGTGATGTTGACATCAGGGTTTTGCTCCCGAGTGCTGTGCTTCGTTTCTGTCCTGGGTTTCCATCTCCGGCTGTACCGGCGGCCCCACTTCAGCCAGTTTTGGCGTGTGGGCAGGCAACCAGCCGACCAGCGCCGGGAAGTGGCGTAAGAAGTGGAACACCACCACGCTTTTTCCGAGATTCCACCAGGTGCGCTTCGGTGCCATTGACTCATCCACCTGCTTACAATCCTGCTCAATAATATTTTGCAAATTATCGCGCAGCGTCTGGTTGAATGCGCGATCGTGAATGATCAGGTTCGCCTCAAGATTGAGCGACAGGCTCAATGGGTCGAGGTTGCTGGAGCCAACGGTCGCCCAGTGATCGTCCATCAGCGCCACTTTGCCGTGCAGCGGGCGACGGCGATACTCATACACCTTCACGCCGCCTTTCAGCAGGTAGTTATAGAGCAACTCTGCGCCCACTTTGACAATCGGCATATCCGGCTCGCCCTGCACTATCAGCTTCACGGTCACGCCCCGTTGAGCAGCGTTACGCATCGCGTGCAAAAGACGGTAGCCGGGGAAGAAGTAGGCATTGGCGATAATCACTTCCCGGCGGGCGTTAGCCAGCATCTTCAGGTAGTGACGTTCAATATCGTCGCGGTGATCGTCGTTATCGCGCCAGACAAATAGCGCCTGCGCTTCACCCGGCTTACGGTTCTCCTCCGGGCGGTGGCGGCGGCGCTGCCACCACCGTTTCGCCGGGGCGTTATCGGGCAGATTTTCCAGCTCAAATTGCAGAATATCTTCGACAATCGGCCCCTCGACGCGCACGGCGTAATCCTGTTTCGCCTCGGGACCGTAATCAGAGAGGTGCTCAGCCGAGTAGTTAATGCCGCCGACAAAGGCGACGGTATTGTCGATCACCACGATTTTGCGGTGCATGCGGCGAAAGACGTTGGTACGCATGCCGAGCAGCGGTGGGCGCGGATCGTAATAGCGGAAAATGACGCCCGCCGAGGTGAGGGTGCTGACAAACGATTCGCTCAAGTCGGGCGAGCCGTAGCCGTCGAGCAGCACCTCAATACTGACGCCGCGCTGGGCCGCGCGCAGCAGCACGCTGTGCAGCTCTTTACCTACTTTGTCTTCAAACCAGATAAAGGTTTCGAGAATCACTTTCTGTTGCGCGTGATCAATCGCATCGTAGAGCGCCGGATAGTAGTTATCACCATTTTCCAGCAACTGGATGCGGTTACCGTCCCGCCAGCTACATTTCATAAATGGATCTCCGCACTCAGGGGGGCATGATCGGACAGATGACGCCAGTTGCGCAGCGGCAGCGCGGTAGGGGCACTGGCGCTGGCGTTTTTGACATAAATCCTGTCGAGGCGCAGTAACGGCAGGCTGACCGGGAAGGTGCGCGCCGGGCGACCGTGCGCGCGGGTGAAGATCTCCTCAAGCCCGGCCTGCGCTTTAAGCGGCTGGTTGGCTTTTTGCCGCCAGTCGTTGAAATCACCCGCCACCAGCACCGGCTCGCCTTCCGGCAGGGAGTTGACCCACTCCGCCAGCATCTTGAGCTGCGCCTGGCGGTGCGCCTCTTTCAGTCCAAGATGAACACTGAGGACATGTACCGCGCCGCCATAATCGGGCGGCACAATCCGGCAGTAGAGCAGGCCGCGTTTTTCGCTGCCGTCTACTGAGACGTCGAGGTTTTCGTAGTGTTCAATCGGATAGCGGGAGAGCACCGCATTGCCGTGGTGCCCTTCAGGATAGACTGCATTGCGCCCGTAAGCGAAGTCGCTCCACATGGTATCGGCAATAAATTCGTAGTGGGTGGTATCGGGCCAGTTCTCAACGCGCAGCGGGTGCACTTCGTGGGCGCCCATCACCTCTTGCAGGCAGACGATATCGGCGCTCACCAGGCGCACGGCATCGCGCAACTCGGGCAGAATAAAGCGCCGGTTGAAAGTGGTGAAGCCTTTGTGTGTGTTAATCGTCAATACTTTTAATGAAAATGGTCGCGCGTGTTGGGTCATAAATCTCCTGCCAGCATCACTCTCCTGTATAGAAATAAATTGTAGTCCCTGTCACAAAAAAAGCCGGGGTTACAGAATTTTCCGTAGATCGGGGTACTCTTCTACAAGAGTAAAATCCTTGCGGAGAGATGCCATGAAGTGGCAACAACGTGTTCGTGTCGCAACAGGCCTGAGTTGCTGGCAGATTATGTTGCATTTGATGATTGTGGCGATACTGATAATGGGCTGGATGAGCGGCAGACTGGTGCATGTAGGTTTAGGGCTGTGTGTCCTTTATGGCGTCACCGTGCTGCTGATGCTCTTTTTCCAGCGCCACCATGATGCTGGCTGGCGCGGTATCGGCGATGTGCTGGAGGAGCTAACCACCACCTGGTATTTTGGCGCATCCCTTATTGCCATCTGGCTGCTCTCGCGGGTGCTGCAAAATAACTATCTGCTTGCCCTCGCCGGGCTGGCGATCCTTGGCGGCCCGGCGATGGTCTCACTCTTAACCAAAGAGAAGCGGTTAGGCCGTGTGGCAACGAAACATGGCGTAGGCCGCAGTGCCCGTTGAGAGGGCAATCACTATCAGCGGCCAGAGGCTTCCCCAGATAATCTCCAGGCTGGCATCCTTCAAATAGACCTGCTTGGTGATATCGGTAAAGTGGCGGATCGGGTTAATCCAGGTTAAATCCTGCAACCACACCGGCATATTCTCCACCGGCGAAACATACCCCGAGAGCAGGATCGCCGGCATCATAAAGACAAATACCCCGATAAACGCCTGCTGCTGCGTTTCGCAAAATGATGAGATCAGCAGCCCGAAACCGACCAGCGAGAGACCATAAACCAGCATCGCGAAGTAGAAGAGCAGCAGCGATCCGGCAAACGGGATCTGATAAGCGAGAATGCCGAACAGCAGCACAATCGTGGCCTGAAACGCGGCGACAATCAGCGCCGGTACCGCTTTGCCGATAAAGATCTGCCAGGTGGCGAGTGGCGAAACCAATAACTGATCGAAGGTGCCCTGTTCCCGCTCACGCGCTACCGACAGCGAAGTGACAATCATCACACCAATGGTGGTGATCATCGCCACCAGCGACGGCACGATAAACCATTTGTAATCGAGATTCGGGTTATACCAGTTGCGCACCACCAGCTCGCTGTTGTTCGGCTTCGGCTGCCCGGCCAGTAGCTCCTGCTGATAATCCTTAACCACCTGCTGAAGATAGTTGGCGGCAATCTGCGCGCTGTTGGAGTTACGTCCGTCGAGGATCAGCTGCATCTGCGCCGGTTTGCCGCTGTCGAGATCGCGGGAAAAATCGGCCGGGAAGCGCACCAGCAGCAGCGCTTTTTGCGTATCCAGCGTCGGGCGGACCTCCTGTGGGCTGTGCAGCAGCAGCACGTTGGTAAAGGCCTTTGCGCGCGCAAAGCGCTGGGTCAGCTCCACCGCGTGTCTGCCGTTATCCTCGTTATAGATAGCGATAGTGGCGTTGGTCACCTCAAGGGTGGCGGCAAACGGGAAAAGCAGTACCTGAAAAACTACCGGCAGGATCAAAATGGCGCGGGTTTGCGGCTCGCGCAGCAGGGACTGCAACTCTTTGCGGATCAGCGTCCATAAACGGTGAAACATGGCTTCTCCTTAATCCAGCCTGCGTTTGGTTTTCAGCCACGTCAGGCCGATAAACATCACGGCGGAGGCCACCAAAAACAGCATGTTAATGGTCAATACCAGCGGAATATTGCCCGCCAGAAAGAGGCTTTGCAGCGTGCTGACGAAGTAACGCGCCGGGATGATATAGGTCACCGCCCGAATGATTGCCGGCATACTGTCGATCTGAAAGATAAAGCCGGAGAGCATAATCGACGGCAGAAACGCGGCGTTCAGCGCCACCTGTGCGGCGTTAAACTGGTTGCGCGTGGTGGTCGAAATGAGTAACCCCATGCCGAGCGTACTGAGTAGAAACAGGCTGCTTAAGAGAAACAGGATCAGCAGCGAGCCGCGATAGGGCACACCGAGAATAAAGACCGACACCAGCATACAGAGCAGCATCGCCAGCATGCCGAGAAAGTAGTAGGGGATAAGCTTACAGAGCAGCAGCTCGGCGCGGGTGATTTCGGTGGAGAGCAGTGCCTCCATGGTGCCGCGCTCCCACTCGCGCGCCACCACCAGCGAGGTAAGGATCGCGCCAATCACCGTCATAATAATGGTCACCGCGCCGGGAATAATAAAGTGCTGGCTGATGGCCGCCGGGTTGAACCAGTAGCGGGTCTGCACATCGATCAGCGGGGTAAAGGTCTCGCCGCGATCCTCCGCGCGCTGCGCCTGCCAGAGCTGCCAGATCCCTTGTAAATAGCCCTGCACAAAGTTGGCGGTATTCGGTTCACTGCCGTCGGTGATCACCTGAATCGGTGCCACCTCGCCAGGCCTTGTCATCTGCGTATCGAAGTTGACTGGAATCACCACCAGGCCGCGGATGCGCCCGGCCTGCATCATCTCGATCAACTGCTGGCGATCGCTACTAATAGTGGCATCAATATAGGGCGAGCCGGTGAGCGCATGGGTAAAGTCGAGCGCCTCTTCGCTGCGCTGCTCAAGCAGCACGCCGACGCGCAGCTTGCTGGAGTCGAGGTTGATGCCGTAGCCAAAAATAAACAGCAGCAGCAGCGGGATCACCACCGCAATCAGCCAACTGCTCGGGTCGCGCACGATCTGCCGCGTCTCTTTGACGCACAGCGCCCGTACGCGCCGCCAGGAGAGGGCGTTAATGCGCATTGCTATGCTCCTTATCCCAGTTCTGAATCAGCGTGATAAACGCATGCTCCATGGTCGGATCCGGGTGGTTGTCATCGGCGGTTTGCGCTTTCAGCTCGTCCGGCGTGCCGCTGGCAATCAGCTTGCCGCGGTAGACCAGCCCGATGCGGTCGCAATACTCCGCCTCATCCATAAAGTGGGTGGTGACCATTACCGTCACCCCTTTTTCCACCATGCTGTTGATATGCAGCCAGAACTCGCGGCGGGTGAGGGGATCGACGCCGGAGGTGGGTTCATCGAGAAAAAGAATGTCCGGCTCGTGCATCAGCGAGCAGGCCAGCGCCAGGCGCTGCTTATAGCCAAGCGGCAGTTGATCAGTGGCGTGGCGGGCAATAGTTTCCAGACCAAACGCTTCACTCATCCGCGCCATCTTCTCCCGCTGCGCGCTGCCGCGCAGGCCGTAGACGCCGGAGAAGAAGCGCAGGTTCTGCTCCACCGTCAGGTTGCCATAGAGGGAGAACTTCTGCGCCATATAGCCGAGGCGCTGGCGCGCTTTGCCCGAGCTGACCTTGAGATCCATATTCAGCACCAGCGCCTGGCCGGCGGTCGGCACCAGCAGGCCGCACATCATCTTGAAGGTGGTGGATTTTCCCGCGCCGTTCGGGCCGAGCAGGCCAAAGATCTCGCCGCGCTTCACGGCAAAGTTGACTTCGTTGGTGGCGGCGAAATCGCCAAACTTTTTGGTAAGCGATCTCGCTTCAATCACCGTCTCTTCGGCGTCTCCCTTTACTGAGTGGAGAATGGCACCCAGCGGCGACTCGGCGGCACCCGCACCGCCCAGCAGGTCGATAAAAGCATCTTCAAAGCGCGGGGCGGTCTCCTCAATCTGTAGCGGCGGCATCTCTGGCGCGGCGTTAATCGCCTGCACATCGGCCCCTTTTTTCAGGATCATGCGCACCGAGCGCCCCTGGATCACGCCGTCGCTCACCTGCGGCAGCCTGAGAATGCGCCGCAGCAGGCGGCGGTTATTCTCATCGCGGCTGGTGAGCAGAAAGCTGCGCCCGGCCATGCTCTGGGTTAACGCTTTTGGCTCGCCGTGGTAGAGCAGCTCGCCTTCGTTCATCAGCAGCACATCCCGGCACTGCTCCGCTTCATCAAGATAGGAGGTGCTCCAGAGGATCAGCATCCCGTCGCCCGCCAGTTCATGCACCATCTGCCACAGTTCACGCCGCGAAATGGGGTCGACCCCGACGCCCGGCTCATCAAGCAGCAACACCTTTGGATCGCCGACCAGTGTACAGGCCAGCCCCAGCTTCTGTTTCATGCCGCCAGAGAGTTTGCCCGCCAGCCGCTCGGTAAAGGGGGCGAGGGAGGTAAACTCCAGCAGGCGGGTAAACATCTGCTGGCGCTTCTCGCCGGTGACGCTGCGCAGATCGGCATAGAGGATGAGGTTCTCCATCACCGTCAGATCTTCATAGAGGCCAAATTTCTGCGGCATATAGCCGAGCACGGCGTGCAGCTCGCTGTCGTTGTCGATGGGATCGAGGCCGAGTACGCGCACCTGTCCCGCGTTCTGCTTCATCAGCCCGGCCAGAATGCGCATCAGTGTGGTTTTGCCCGCCCCGTCCGGGCCGACCAGCCCGGTAACGTAACCGGCCTGGATTTCACAATCCAGCCGCGCCACCGCGGGTTTCTCCATGCCGGGGAACTCTTTTACCAGCCCGTCGAGCTGAATAGTCCGCTCATTCATGACGCGCCTCGCCGTCAAAGCGCAGCGTCACGGGCATGCCCTGGCGCAGGTTATCATCGGCATCGGTGACGATAATGCGCAGGCGATAGACGAGGTCGGTACGCAGATCCGGGGTCTCAACGGTTTTCGGGGTAAATTCGGCGGTCGGCGAGACGAAGCCGATTTTGCCGTGATAGGGCTTATCCGGGCGGCCATCGGTGTAGAGCAGAATTTCAGCGCCAGGCCGTGCCTGGTGTAAGTTGCGCTCATCGACATAGGCGCGCACCCACACCGGGCGGGTCAGCGACAGCGTTAATACGCTGCTGCCAGCGTTAAGCATGCTGCCCGGCTCGACGGCGCGGGTCAGCACCGTGCCGTTGCCCGGCGCGAGAAGCGTGGTGTCCTGGAGATCAAGCTCTGCCTGAGCCAGCGCGGCCTGCGCCTGTTCGAGACCCGCTTTCGCCTGGGCGATCTCTTGCGGGCGGTTACCGGCACGGAACTGGCGCAGCTTATCCTGTGCCGATTTCAGCGTCGCCTGCGCCTGGTCGCGCGACGAGCGGGCGTTCTCCAGATCGTTTGCCGAAATCACTTTTGTTTTCCATAGCCCCTGCTGGCGCTGGTAGAAGTTCTGCGCGTAATCATACGCCGCCTGCGCCTGGCTGACGGCAGAGGCGGCCTGGGCGATCTCCTCGGCGCGGTAGCCTTCGGTAGCTAACGCATATTTGGCTTCGGCAGTAGAGACGTTGGCTTTGGCCTGCAACAAGGCATTTTCATAAGGCGCGCGGTCGATTTCGCCGAGCTTCTGCCCGGCCTTTACGCTGTCGCCCTCATCCACCTGCAGCGCCGCCAGCCGCCCGCCGACGCGAAAACTTAAATTCACGGTGCGGATATCAACATTGCCATACAGCGTCAGGCTGTCGTCCTGCCTGCTTTGATACCAGTACCAACCGCCGGCGAGCATCGCCACCAGCAATACGCTGAGTAACACCACAACGCTACGCTTTTTCATCACTCCGGACTCCTGTGCGTTAATCCCTGCAAAATAAAATCGATATGGCAGGTGATGACTTGAAAGATCATTTCCGTTTTCTCTTCGTCGAACTGCGTCCAGCCTGCACGCAGCAAAATGGTTTCCCGCACCAGGCGGAAAGCGAGGATCTCGCCGATTAAGGCGTGGGCATGCAGCACCATCTGCGTGCTGTCAGCATCCTGGCCAGTGTAGGCGGCGAGCAGGCGCGTCAAATGCTGGTGCATCGGGTCGATCACCTGCTCATGCACGATCTGATATGCGCGAGTTGGGGAGAGCTGCTCGCGGGAGATAAATTTGCTCAGATTGAGCGTTTCATCATGGGTCAGCAGCGTGAGCATCTCTTTACTGGCGCGATGTATAAGCGCACGAATAGCCGGGCGGTCTGGCTCAGGCTCGGCGAACAGCGCCTCGGCGGCCTGTACGTGGGGCTGAAAATGGTGACTGATAAAGTCGGCAATCCACTGCGCGCAGGCGAGGTAGAGATCCTCTTTCGAGCCGAAGTAGTAGGGGATTGCAGCGATATTCTGCCCGGCCTGGGCGGCGATATCCCGCGTGGTGGCATGCAGGCCATACTCGCCAAACTGCGCAAGGGCGGCGGCAATCAACTGATTTTTGGCCTGTTCGCCTTTAGTGGTGGTCGGTGTGTTATTCATAGGGGTTATAAAATTAATCAATCGATTGATTAACTCTACGACGGAGAAAAAAAGTTGTCCAATTTTTGCGCAGGAAATGTGAGGGGGGCTAAATTTATCCCTTTTTCAGAGAATGAAGCGGGAAGATATCTTGCTGAGACATTGACGTGGGATATTTTATGCGCCGGATCACAAAAGCTGATACACTCAGCACCTTCATGACATTGTGGTTTTTGTCATCAGTCTACCTATTATCTCCTCGAAAACTACACCTGTGACAGGTCGGGGCGGTGCGGAGTTGTTATGTCATTTGATGCCCTTGGCCTGAATCCGGATATCCTGCGCGCAGTTGCGGAGCAGGGTTACCACCAGCCGACCCCTATTCAACAGCAGGCGATCCCTGCGGTGCTGCAAGGCCGCGATCTGATGGCCAGCGCCCAGACCGGCACCGGTAAAACCGCTGGTTTTACGCTGCCCCTGCTGCAACGTCTGGTGCAGAGCCAGCCTCACGCGAAAGGCCGCCGTCCGGTACGCGCCCTAATCCTGACCCCAACCCGTGAACTCGCGGCGCAGGTGGGCGAGAACGTGCAGGAGTATAGCCAGTACCTCAATATTCGTTCGATGGTCGTCTTCGGCGGCGTCAGCATCAACCCGCAGATGATGAAACTGCGCGGCGGCGTTGACATCCTGGTGGCTACCCCGGGTCGTCTGCTCGATCTTGAACACCAAAATGCCCTGAAGCTCGACAGCGTGGAAATTCTCGTGCTGGATGAAGCTGACCGTATGCTGGATATGGGCTTTATCCACGATATTCGCCGCGTGCTGGCGAAGCTGCCGGCGAAACGCCAGAACCTGCTCTTCTCCGCGACCTTCTCGGATGAGATCAAACAGCTGGCAGAAAAACTGTTGCACAACCCGCTGGAAATCGAAGTTGCGCGCCGTAACACCGCTTCCGAGCAGGTGACGCAGCACGTTCACTTTGTGGATAAGAAACGCAAGCGGGAACTGCTGTCGCAGATGATTGGCGAAGGTAACTGGCAGCAGGTGCTGGTCTTTACCCGTACCAAGCATGGCGCTAACCATCTGGCCGAACAGCTGAACAAAGATGGCATCACCAGTGCGGCGATCCACGGTAATAAGAGCCAGGGCGCACGTACCCGCGCGCTGGCAGACTTTAAATCTGGTTCGATTCGTGTGCTGGTAGCAACGGATATCGCCGCGCGTGGCCTGGATATCGAAGAGTTGCCGCATGTCGTCAACTATGAGTTGCCGAACGTGCCGGAAGATTATGTACACCGCATCGGGCGTACCGGTCGCGCTGCCGCCACCGGCGAAGCGCTGTCGCTGGTCTGTGTCGATGAGCACAAACTGCTGCGCGACATTGAGCGTCTGCTGAAAAAAGAGATCCCGCGAATTGCCGTTGCAGGCTATGAGCCGGATCCATCAATTAAAGCGGAGCCGATCCAGAATGGCCGTGGTCAGAACGGCGGCCGTCAGGGCGGCGGTGGACGCGGGCAGGGCGGTGGCGGCGGTCGCAGCCAGTCTGCGCCGCGCCGCAGCGAAGGTGAAGGGCAGAAAGCGCGTCATCCGCGTCGCAGTAACGACGGCGGAGCCGCGAAATCGGAAGGCGGTGCCGCGAAGCCCGTGGGCAATCGCCGTCTTGATGGCGGGGCAGCGAAACCGGCAAACAACGGCGCGCGTCGTCGCCGTCCGCGTAAACCCGCTTCTGCGTAAATCTGTTTTCGTTCAGGCCGGGTAAGTTTAGGATATCCGGCACCCAAAGCCGCCATCGGGCATTACGCCGGATGGCGGTTTTTTTATGGTGCCGCTGAAACGGCGTAGGCCGGATAAGCGTTTACGCGCCATCCGGCATTCTCCCCGCGGCACCAATTGCCGGATGGCGGCTACGCCTTATCCGGCCTACCAAAACGCAGTTCCAGCGACACCGTTTTTGCTTTTACCTGCGGTATTACAGCGGCGGTGTTGACCCCCGCTGAAATCGGCGAACCGAAGCGTGAATGACAAGGTCTGGACGCCATGGATGGCGGACAGAGGCGAACCGAGACAGGGAGCGAGCCCAGGAACGGGCGAGCAGGTCGAGTCGAGCCGGCCGCAGTCAGGCACGCGGGAGGTGAGCGCAGTGCGCAGCACCGATTTCCTCGCGGGGCCGCGGGGATTGACAAGGGGGGAGCGGTTCCCCCCTTGTCCCGTTCACCGCATAAGAGGTTAATGAAACTCCCCAGCGCCTGGTGAACGGAACCGTTCCACAAAATGCCAAATGCCAGACCCATTGCCGGATGGCGGCTACGCCTTATCCGGCCTACAGAACCCCGTCCACCGAGGCAACGTGCCGCAACGATTGCCGGATGGCGCGTTACACGCTTATCCGGCCTACAACACCTCCCCATTACTGGCGATAACCTGCTGATACCAACTAAAGCTGCGCTTCTTGCTGCGCTTGAGCGTACCGTTGCCCTCATTATCTTTATCGACATAGATAAAGCCGTAGCGCTTTTTCATCTCGCCGGTGCCGGCGCTGACAATATCAATCGGTCCCCACCAGGTGTAGCCCATAATCTCGCAGCCATCCGCGATCGCCTCGGCCATCGCCTGAATATGGCGTCGGCCATAATCGATGCGCGCCTGGTCATTAATCTCGCCGTTGGTCTCCACCTCATCAACGCCGCCATAGCCGTTTTCAACGATAAACAGCGGCTTGCGGTAGCGATCCGCCAGCTCATTACAGACGATACGAAAACCAAGGGGATCGATAGGCCAGCCCCACTCGGTCTTCTCAAGGAATGGGTTATCCAGCCCGGCGGTGCCGCCGGTATCGACGCGGAACTGCCCGCCCGCCTGGTGCAGCACGCTGCGGTAGTAGCTAAAGCCGAGGTAATCAGAAGGGTACGCCTTCAGCAGTTGCATATCGCCCTCTGCCGTCTCCAGCTTCACCCCCAGATCGTTCAGCAGCCGTTTAGCGTAAGCCGGATACTCGCCCAGCATCATCACATCGGAAAAGAGCAGCGAGCGGCGGCGCAGCTGCATGGTCGAGAAGATATCCTCCGGGTTGCAGCTCGCCGGGTAGACGGTGCTCAGCGACAACATACAGCCGATAAGCGCATTGGGCATGATCTCGTGGCAGAGCTTATTTGCCAGCGCATTGGCAACGAACTGATGGTGGTTCGCCTGCCAAATTTCCTGCGGGCTGGCGTCAACATCCACCGCGCCGGTGGCGAACGGCATGCGGTTCATGTTGTTCAGCTCATTAAAGGTCATCCAGTATTTGACCTTACCCTGATAACGGCGGAACACCGTCTCGCAGTAGCGGGTGAAGAAGTCGATAAGCTGGCGGTTTTTCCAGCCGCCATACTCCTGGTAGAGCGCCAGCGGCGTTTCGTAATGGGAGAGCGTGATCACTGGCTCAATGCCGTACTTCAGCAGCTCATCAAACAGGTTGTCGTAAAATTGCAGCCCCGCCTCGTTGGGCGTGGTCTCATCCCCGCGCGGGAAGATGCGCGACCAGGCAATCGAGGTGCGAAAGCATTTGAATCCCATCTCGGCGAAGAGCGCCACATCTTCTTTGTAGTGATGGTAAAAGTCGACCGCCTGGTGGCTGGCGTAGTAGAGGTTCGGGTCGATCACCGCATCATGTTTACCGGAGGCGATCCCGCCGCGCACCACGTCGGCGATAGAGGGCCCTTTGCCATCTTCATCCCACGCGCCTTCTGCCTGATTGGCGGCAATCGCGCCGCCCCATAAAAAGTCGTTTGGAAAAACAGACATATCCGCTCCTTAATCCGCTAAGTCTTCGCCGTTGGAGGCGATCAGTTTTTTATACCAGTGGTAGCTTTTCTTCAGCGAGCGCGCCTGGCTGCCGTTGCCCATATCATCCTGATCGACATAGATAAAGCCGTAGCGCTTGGAGATTTGCGCCGTCCCGGCGCTCACCACATCAATCGGCCCCCACCAGGTGTAACCGAAGAGATCGACGCCGTCGGCAATCGCCTCCTGCATCTGCACCACGTGCTGGCGCAGGTAGTCGATACGGTAATCGTCATCAATAGAGCCATCGGGGTTGACGGTATCCACCGCGCCAAGACCGTTCTCGGCAATAAACAGCGGCTTCTGGTAGCGGTCATAGAGCTGATTGAGCGCCAGCCGCAGCCCTTTCGGATCGATCTGCCAGCCCCATTCGCTGGTAGTGAGGTGCGGGTTACGAATACCCCCGGTGATCAGGTTGCCTTCTGCACCGTCATGCAATGCCGGGTTGGCGCTGACGGTGCTCGACATGTAGTAACTGAACGAGACGAAATCGACCGGGTGCTGGCGCAGGATCTCATCATCACCCACCACTTTTTGCAGTGTCACCCCTTTTTCCGCCAGCATCCGATCGGTGTAGGCGGGGTAGTAACCGCGCGCCTGCACGTCGCTGAAGAAAAGGGAGACGCGCTGCATCTCTTCGCAGGCCTGCAAATCATCGGGGTGGCAGGTGTGCGGATAGAGCATCTGGTAGCTGATCATGCAGCCCATCTGCGAGCCGGGAATAATGGCGTGGCACGCTTTGGTGGCGAGCGCGCTGGCAACAAACTGGTGGTGCGCGCCCTGGTACTTATCCTGCTCGAGATGCGGGTTGTCCTCCTCAATCACCCCGACGCTGACATAGGGGTGATGCTTCACACAGTTGATCTCGTTAAAGGTCATCCAGTACTTCACCTTTTTGCGATAGCGCGTAAAGACGGTGGTGGCGAAGCGGACATAAAAATCGACCAGTTGGCGGTTCGGCCAGCCGCCGTAATCGGTAACCAGCGCCAGCGGCATCTCGTAGTGGGAGAGCGAGACAATCGGCTCGATGCCGTGCGCGCGTAGTGTGTCGAACACCTCATCATAAAACGCCAGGCCTGCTTCGTTGGGCGTGGTCTCATCGCCGCGCGGGAAGATGCGCGTCCAGGCAATCGACATACGAAAACACGTAAAGCCCATACCGGCGAACAGCGCGATGTCCTCTTTGAAGTGGTGGTAGAAGTCGTTGCCTTTGCGCTTCGGGTAGTATTTTTTGCTGTCAGGATCCTGCGCTTCGCGCACCTGCGCGTGGGTCATGCCGAGCCACTGATCGAGCCAGCGCTCGCGCGGGGTGTTGATATCGAAGGTGTAGACATCGGAGACGGAGAGCCCTTTGCCATCGACGTTCCATGCCCCTTCAAGCTGATTGGCCGCCGTTGCGCCGCCCCATAAAAACCCTTCCGGAAATGATTTCGAATAAGCCACTGGTGTGCTCCTTATGCCGCGCTTGCGGTCAATGTGAGAAATGCGTCCCGGCTGGCGACATCGCCATCTGTTTTTACCGGGCTGATATCGCCGTACTGTTCGCTGTTGGTGACTACCACGATCACGCTCGGATCGATCCCCTCTGCCCGCAGGGCGGCGAGATCGAAGCTGACCAGCAGATCGCCCACTTCGACGTTCTGTCCGGCCTCAATATGGCTGGTGAAGTGCTTGCCGCCGAGCTTCACGGTATCAATACCGATGTGGATGAGGATCTCGGCACCGGTGTCACTCTCCAGCGCCAGCGCGTGGTGGGTTTCAAACAGCGACTCGACCTTGCCGTTGACCGGGGAACGCAGCTCGCCGTTACTCGGGTCGATAGCCAGACCTTTGCCGAAAATCTCATCGGCAAAGACCGGGTCGCTCAGGGTATTGAGGGGTTTTAGCGTGCCGCTGACCGGGGCGAAGAGCCGCTCCTCCTCGCGCGCGATCTTCACCGGGCTGACGCCCGCCACCACCTTCTCTTCAAAACCGAGGATCACCGTCAGCACGGCGGCGGAGACAAAGGAGAGCGCGATACTGACCACCGCCCAGAGAAAGGTCGGGCCGACCAGCGCTGGCAGGCCGGGCAAGCCGCTGAGGGCAAAGGCGTAGGTTTTCACCCCCATCGCCATGGCAAAGCCGCCGCCAATCGCGCCGCCCAGCAGCGCGGCGGCAAAGGGGCGTTTGTAGCGGATATTGACGCCATACATCGCCGGTTCGGTGATGCCCATCATCGCGCTGAAGCTGGTGGAGAGCGCCAGCGACTTCAGCTTCTTATCACGTGCGCGGATAAACACGCCGAAAGCGGCACCCGCCTGGCCGAGGTTGGCGACATAAAAGAGGATTTTGAACGGGTCGAAGCCCATGGTGCTAATGTTGTTGATCATGATCGGCACCAGCACATAGTGCATGCCGGTAATGATAATCATCGACAGCGTGCCGCCCACCACCACGCCCGCGACGATGCCCATATTCTCCACCAGCCAGATAATGCCGCCGGAGAGCGCATTGCCAGCGAAAATACCCAGCGGCCCTATAACCATCAGCGTAATCGGCGCGACAATCACCAGGCTTAGCAGCGGGACAAACATCGTTTTCAGCACGCCGGGCATGATGCGGTCAATCAGCTTCTCCACCCGGCTTAACAGCCACACCGCCAGCAGAATCGGGATCACCGTCGAGGCATAATTGACCGTCGGCACCGGCAGGCCGAGAAAGCTCACCGGCACACCGGATTTAAACAGCGTCTGGATCGCCGGGTGGAAGAGGGTAGCAGCGAGTGCCACGGCAACATAGGGGTTAGCACCAAACTTATTCCCGGCGCTGAAGGCCAGCGCCAGCGGCATAAAGTAGAAGACCCCATCGCTGATGGCGAGCAGGATCTGGTAAGTCTGATTACTGGTCTGAAGCCACTGCATGGCGACCATCAGTGCCAGCACCCCTTTCAGGATCCCGGCCCCGGCAATCGCCGGAATGATCGGTGAGAAGATGCTCGATAACCCCTCCAGCACCACCGACACCGGGTTACGCCGTTTGCTGCTGCTGGCGCTGGAGGAGACGCCGGGGAGTTGCGCGAGCAGCGCTTCGCAGAGCGGGGCGACCTCATTACCGATAATCAACTGGTACTGATCGCCGGAGATATTCACGCCGATCACGCCATCCAGCGCTTCCAGCGCCGCGCGGTCGACCTTGTCATGGTCATGAAGGAGAAAACGCAGGCGGGTGATGCAGTGAAACAGCGACAGGATATTCTCCTTGCCGCCGATGTGCGCAATGATCTTCTGCGCGGTTTGCGGGTAGTTCATGCTCATTCCTCCAGACAGACGCCCGATTTTCTGGCGTCATCAACAAACACCGGCCATGGCCGATACCTTGTTTCCTCTGGGGTTTGCCTGATTTAACAGTAACAAGCCTGGATGGAATTCATTTTTTCACGTAGCAGGCATATCTGCCTGCCGGGTGAATTACGCCGACCGCTGCACCACGTTTTCGATATGCACGGTCAGATAAAGCTTCTCGGAGTTGCTCATGGTGTGGTGATAATGTTTGCCGACAAACTCGCTGATGGCGTTAACGCACTTCAGCGTTGTCTGGTAGCGGCGCTCAACCATGGCAAATAACTCCTCGTCATCGTTGTTTAATACCTCCCCGGCAATCACCCGCTGCGCGAAAAATTTTAAGTGGGTAATAAAGCGCTGGTAATTAAGGGTGTGCTCATCGGGCGGCAGGGTAAAAAAGTATCTGACGATATTCTGCAGCTGATAAATAAGCCGGGTGATCTGCGTGGTTTTTCCCATCGTATCGTTCAGCCCGGCGTTCACAATATGCAGGGCGATACTGCACGCTTCGCTGTCTGGTAATAATGTGCCGGTGCGCGCCACCACCATCCCCAGCGCCTGGCGGCCGAGAGCGTACTCTGCGGTGTAGAAGTGGCGCACTTCCCACTCCAGCGGGTTGGCTAAACTCTCGCCTTTTTCACTGCGCTGGAGGGCAAAATGGAGGTGATCGGCAAGGGTGACATACAGCCCGTCGCTCAATTTATGCGGCAGCGTTTCGCGCGCGAGGGCGACAATATCCGCCGTTAACTGGACAATTTCCACCGGCACTTCGCTCACCAGATCTTTAAAACGGGCCGAGAGCTGGGAGTCTTTCAGGTGGAATATCTTCTCGATGGCGTCCATATTGACGCGGTCACCGCTTTGGGTATTAAACCCGAGGCCGCGCCCGGTGAGAATTACCTCAAAGCCGTGCTCATCGAGGGCGCTGACAACGTTATTATTTAATATTTGTTTGACCAGCATCGCCAACTCCTGCAAACAAAAACGGGCAAAACGTAAATACAGCCCGGGACGGATCAATCCCCTCAGTCTGCATTTAGGTTTTGCCCGATATTCGGTAACAAGCGTAATGCAGATAAAAAGCTAGCATTGACCATATAAATGTTCAACGCGTCGGGAAGCGGTTTCATAAATGGATCTGCCAATTTGTGATCGGCTTTGCGAAAAGTATCGTCTGCCTGACGCGCAGCGCTGCCCGTAAGCCTGGTGAGCGGTTGAACCCTATCGCGCGATTTACGAGCAGGCTTCCATAACGGCAAAAAGCGTTCGCCCCTGCGGGTGAAAAAGTGCCACAATAGTGGCCGTTTATACAGTGTTTCAGGTTATCGAATGGCCCTTACCGCCGCGTTAAAAGCGCAAATTGCCGCCTGGTATAAGGCGTTGCAACAACAGATCCCGGACTTTATCCCCCGCGCGCCGCAGCGTCAGATGATTGCTGACGTGGCAAAAACGCTGGCGGGCGATGAGGGCCGCCATCTGGCGATTGAAGCGCCGACCGGGGTCGGAAAAACCCTCTCTTACCTTATTCCGGGCATTGCGATTGCCCGTGAAGAGCAGAAAACGCTGGTGGTCAGCACCGCCAACGTCGCGCTACAGGATCAGATCTTCAGTAAAGATCTGCCGCTGCTGCGCAAAATTATCCCCGATTTACGCTTTACCGCCGCTTTTGGCCGCGGGCGCTATGTCTGCCCGCGCAATCTCGCCGCGCTCGCCAGCAGCGATCCCAATCAACAGGATCTGCTGGCCTTTCTCGATGATGAACTGACGCCCGGCAACAAAGAGGAGCAGACGCGCTGCGCATCGCTGAAAGCCGATCTCGACAGCTACAAGTGGGATGGCCTGCGCGATCACACCGATAAAGCCATCAGCGACGATCTCTGGCGACGCCTGAGCACCGATAAAGCGGGCTGCCTGAACCGCAACTGCCACTACTACCGCGAATGTCCCTTCTTTGTGGCGCGTCGGGAGATCCAGGAAGCGGAAGTGGTGGTTGCCAACCACGCGCTGGTGATGGCGGCGATGGAGAGCGAAGCGGTGTTGCCGGAGCCGAAAAACCTGCTGCTGGTGCTTGATGAGGGCCACCATCTGCCGGATGTTGCCCGCGATGCGCTGGAGATGTCAGCGGAGATCACCGCCGGCTGGTATCAGCTGCAACTCGATCTCTTTACCAAACTGGTCGCAACCTGCCTGGAGCAGTTTCGCCCGAAAACCCTGCCGCCGCTGGCAACCCCCGAGCGGCTTAACGCCCACTGCGAAGAGCTGTTTGAGCTGATCTCTTCGCTCAATGCGATTCTCAATCTCTACCTCCCCGCTGGGCAGGAGGCGGAGCACCGCTTTACAATGGGCGAACTGCCGGATGAAGTGATGGAGATCTGCCAGCGGCTAGCGAAACTGACCGAGATGCTGCGCGGGCTGGCGGAGCTGTTTCTCAACGATCTCAGTGAGAAAACCGGCAGCCATGACGTTGTGCGTCTGCACCGGGTGATTTTGCAGATGAACCGGGCGCTGGGGATGTTTGAGAGCCAGAGCAAGCTCTGGCGGCTGGCGTCGATGGCGCAGGCCTCCGGCGCGCCGGTCTCCAAATGGGTCACCCGCGAGGTGCGTGACGGGCAGTTGCACCTGCAGTTTCACTGCGTCGGCATTCGTGTCAGCGACCAGCTGGAAAAACTGCTCTGGCGCAGCGTGCCGCATATCGTCGTCACCTCGGCGACCCTGCGCTCGCTCAATAGCTTCAACCGTCTGCAGGAGATGAGCGGCCTGAAAGAGAAAGCGGGCGACCGCTTTGTCAGCCTCGACTCGCCTTTCAACCATGTCGAGCAGGGGAAGATCACTATTCCGCAGATGCGCTACGAGCCGCTGATGGAGAACGAAGAGCAGCATATCGCCGAGATGGCGACCTGGTTTCGTGAGCAGGTGGAGAGCAAAGCGCACCGCGGGATGCTGGTGCTTTTCGCCAGCCAGCGTGCGATGCAGCTCTTTCTCACCTACGTGCCGGACCTGCGTCTGCTGCTGCTGGTGCAGGGCGATCAGCCCCGTTACCGGCTGGTGGAGCTGCACCGAAAACGTATCGATGGCGGCGAGCGCAGCGTGCTGGTGGGCCTGCAATCCTTTGCCGAGGGGCTGGATCTGAAGGGGGATTACCTCACGCAGGTACATATCCATAAGATTGCCTTCCCGCCCATCGACAGCCCGGTGGTGATCACCGAAGGCGAGTGGCTCAAAAGCCTTAAGCGTTATCCCTTTGAAGTGCAGAGCCTGCCAAGCGCCTCGTTCAACCTCATTCAGCAGGTGGGGCGCCTGATCCGCAGCCATGAGTGTCGCGGTGAAGTGGTGATCTACGATAAGCGGCTATTGACCAAGAGTTATGGGAAACGCCTGCTTGATGCACTGCCAATATTTCCAATTTCCCAACCGCCGATGCCTGACGTTATAGTGAAGAAACCAGAACAGAAGCGCCGCAAGCGCCGTTAACGATGTGAGCACGCAAGGAGAGTCCATGGATTACCGCACCATCATTAAAGAGGTTGGCCGGGGGAAAAATCACGCTCGCGACCTTGATATTGACACCGCCCGCAGCCTCTACGCGAGGATGCTCAACGGCGAGGTACCGGAACTGGAGATGGGCGCGATCCTGATTGCGCTGCGCATTAAAGGGGAGGGGGAGGCTGAAATGCGTGGCTTCTACGCGGCGATGCAGGATCGCACCATGAAGCTAACGCCGCCGGTGGCGAAACCGATGCCGGTTGTTATCCCGAGCTATAACGGCGCGCGCAAGCAGGCAAACCTGACGCCGCTGCTGGCGATCCTGCTCAACAAACTGGGTTTTCCGGTGGTGGTGCACGGCGTTAGCGAAGATCCGACCCGCGTTGTCAGCGAAACCATTTTTGCCCTGTTAGGTATTGAAGCGACGACGCTTGCCGGACAGGCGCAGGCGAAGCTGGAAGGGCATCAGCCGGTCTATATTCCGGTAAGCGCCCTCTGCCCACCGCTGGAAGATCAATTGGGGCTGCGCTGGCGCATGGGCGTGCGCAACAGCGCGCATACGCTGGCAAAGCTGGCGACCCCCTTTGCCGAAGAGGCGGCGCTGCGCCTCTCCAGCGTGTCGCACCCGGAGTACCTCACCCGCGTGGGGAAATTCTTTGCTGATATCGGTGGGCGCGGCCTGTTGATGCAGGGCACCGAAGGGGAGGTGTATGCCAACCCGCAGCGCTGCCCGCAGATGAACCTTATCGATCCCGCAGGTGAGCGCGTACTCTTTGCCCGCAGCGATGCGGCGCTTGAACCTGCTTCCGGCGGTGCGGCGAAAGATGCAGACAGCACCGCGCGCTGGATCGAGCACTGCCTGAGCGGACGCGAAGCGGTACCGGAGTCATTAAAAGTGCAGCTGGCCTGCTGCCTGGTGGCGAGCGGCGAAGCGCAAACGCTGGAAGAGGGAATGGCGCGCGTCGCGGCGACATTTGGATAAAAAAAAGCCCGTCACAATCCTGGACGGGCCATGCAAAGGGCAATAAGGGTCAATGAGGGTGGTGCATCCGGCAGAGGGTTAGAATGCCGGGGTAAAACGCGGGTCTGGTTACTTATAGATAACCGCAGTACCGCTCAGCTTGTTGTTACCGCTGGTGGACTGGATACTGTAGCCGGAAGCGCCTGCCGCTTTCGCTTTTTCTGCCAGGCGTGCTTCAAGGCCGTCCAGCGTGGTTGCGCCATGGGCGGAGACCACACCAATTTTATTCAGATCGCCTGCCTGAGCAGGGTTAACGGGTTGCGCCGCAAAAGCACCGAAAGAGAGTGTAGATAATGCGACAGCAGCAACAGCATATTTAATGGCGTTCATGGGGTTTCTCTCGCAGGTTATACTGAATTTGGGACTATGTTCCGTCGATGTGATAAGTATCACAGTTTTTTATCAGCGAGAAAATCGAAGAGAATTGAAAGCCTTGTTCTAAAAAATTGAACAATAGTTAAGTTTTTGAAAATTAAAGGTTAAAAAGATAAAAAAGCGGCAAAGAGGTGTATTGCATCGCGGGGTGAAAATAAGCGGCACATTTTGCGACAAGCGAAGCGGAAAAGTATGAAGGTAAAGGTAAGTGCTTATCCTGCCGGGAAGCGTCAGGAAAAGTCAGCGTAGCTGGCTATCCTTCGAACCTCTGCGATTATATCCTGAATATGTTGAGTTATGTAAATCTTTCTCCTGCTGACATTTCACGCACAGCCGCACACCGGGAATCGCTTTTCGCCGCGCTTCCGGGATCTTATCACCGCACTCTTCACACTCTGTAAGGCTCTCGCCACCGGGGATATCCCGGCGCGCGCGGGCGACTGCATCTTCAATGGTGCTGTCGATCTGCTGCTGTACCGCATCGTCGTTTGCCCAACCTGAAGCCATAATCTCCTCCTCTGTAGTCATTAAGTATAGACGCTATAAAGGGGCACGAGGTTGTCGGCCGGATAAGGCGGAACGGCGTAGGCCGGATAAGCGTGTAACGCGCCATCTGGCATTCTCGCCGCGGCATACACTGCCGGATGGCGGCTGCGCCTTATCCGGCCTACCAAAACGAGCCTACAGCGACACCTTCGTTGCTTTTACCTGCGATTTCACAGCGAGGGGGTTGTGTCCCCGCTGAAATCGGCGAACCGGAGCGGGAATGACAAGGTCTGGACGCCATGGATGGCGGACAGAGGCGAACCGAGGCATGGAGCGAGTCCCGTAGGGGCGAGCAAGCCGAGTCGAGCCGGCCGCAGTCAGGCACGCGGGAGGTGAGCGCAGTGCGCAGCACCGATTTCCTTGCGGGGCCGCGGGGATTGATAAGGGGAGCGCGGCCGCTTCCCTTATCCCGTTCACCGCATAGGTGGTTAATGAAACTCCCCAATGCCTGGTGAACGGAACAATGCCACCAAAGACATATGCAACCCCATCGCCGGATGGCGCGTACCGCTTATCCGGCCTACGCCGTTTCAGGAATATTCGTTTTATAGGGCATGAGGTAGAAGTGCCGCTGATAAGAGTCTGGCGGCGTGGTTTTAACGATTATCCGGCCGAACCAAATCGAAGCGCTGATCCTCGCTAATACCGTAATAAGCGGAAGGCCCTCCGGCACGCAGCACCGGCTGCGCCTTCGCCGTCTGGTAGATACCCGCTTCGAGCAGCGACTCATCAATATGCACCGCCACCACTTCTCCCAGTACCAGCCAGCTCTCAATTGGGCTGCCGTCGGCGGCGGTGAGCTGAATGCACTGCGAAAGGCGGCACTCAAAGTTAACCGGGCTTTCCGCCACGCGCGGGGCGCGCACCAGGCGGCTCTCGGCCGGCGTCAGCCCGGCGCGGGCGAACTCATCTTCGCCGTGCGCCAGCGATGCGGAGGTCTCATTCATCTGTACCGCCAAATCGCGGGTGGTTAAATTCCAGACAAACTCTTTACTCTCGACAATATTCTGCACGCTATCTTTCCAGCCGCTGCTGGCGAAACCAATAATCGGCGGACGGTAGTTAAAACAGTTGAAGAAGCTATAGGGCGCAAGGTTGCGGCGGCCTTGCCCGTCCAGCGAGGCGATCCAGCCGATAGGGCGCGGGCCGACAATGGCATTCAGCGGGTCGTGCGGCAGGCCATGACCTTTCGCGGGCTCATAAAAATACATAGCGTCTCCTGATGACAAAAAGTTTCTTCAGGCTCCCTTATTTACCCGGCTGGCGTCAACGGGTATCTTACGCCGCTATTAACAGGAGAATGCCATGAATGCCCAGAAGCCGGGTCTGCACCCGCGTAACCGCCACCACAGCCGCTACGACCTCGACGCCCTCTGCGCCGTCAACCCGTCGCTGCGCGCCTTTATCACGCGCAATCCGAACGGGGAAGAGACCGTTAATTTTGCCGATCCGCAGGCGGTGAAAGCGCTGAATAAGGCGCTACTGGCCCATTTCTACGGTGTGCGCGAGTGGGATATCCCGGACGGCTTTCTCTGCCCGCCGGTGCCGGGCCGCGCGGACTATCTGCACCATCTTGCCGATCTGCTGGCGGAGAGCGATAACGGCACCATTCCGGCGCAGGCCAGCGTGCTTGATATCGGCACCGGCGCGAACTGCATCTATCCGCTAATTGGCGCTCATCAATATGGCTGGCGCTTTACCGGTAGCGAAGTCAACGCCGAAGCCTTTGCCAGCGCGCAGGCAATCATTGCCGCCAACCCTGGTCTGACCCGTGCGGTGCGCCTGCGTCGCCAGAAAGATATGACGGCGATCCTCACCGGCATCATTCATAAAAATGAGTCCTATGATGCCGTGATCTGTAACCCACCTTTCCATGATTCGGCGCAGAGCGCACAGGCGGGCAGCGAGCGCAAGCGGCGTAACCTCGGCCAGTCTGTCACGGACGCGGCCAACTTCGGCGGCCAGCAGCAGGAGCTGTGGTGTGAAGGCGGCGAAGTGGCCTTTATCAAAACGATGATTGCCGAAAGTAAACAGTTTGCCCGCCAGGTGCTGTGGTTCACCTCACTGGTGTCACGCGGCGATAATCTGCCGGAGCTCTACCGCGCACTGACCCAGGTCGGCGCAGTTAAAGTGGTGAAAAAAGAGATGGCGCAGGGGCAGAAGCAGAGCCGCTTTATTGCCTGGAGCTTCCTCGACGAGGCCCAGCGTAAACGCTGGGCGCAGAGTCGCTTTAAAGGGTAGGTTGTGCGGGCGGCGGCGTATCCGCGTTCGCCGCCGGTTGCGCTTGCCCGATCCCTGCCGGTGCTGACACCATCTGGTAGGTCTGCACCGGCGGGCGCACGTGGGCGAGGTCGAAATGCTTTTTCACCATCGTGTCGAGGGCGAAACGCACCGTCCACTGCTTTAGCGGCAGAGTGGTGAAGGTGACACGCAGCGTAAAGGCGGTGTTAGTCAGCCCGACCAGCCCGGCAAAGTTCGGCTCGCCAATAATCAAACCGCGAATCTCCTCCTGCGCCATCAGCTCCGCCACCGCATCTTTCAGCGCCTGATTGGCCTTGTCTGTATCCTCATGACGATCAACATCGTAGTTCGCCACCACTGAGCCAATCCCGCGCACAAAGTTGGCGAAGGTGGTGATCGATGACCACGGGATAATGTGGTACGCGCCGGTATCCTGGCGTACGCCGACGGAACGAATAGTCATCCGCTCCACCGTGCCGGTAAGCGGGCCGATGGTCACCAGATCGCCAGTGTTCATTCCATTTTCAAACTGAATAAATATGCCGGTGATAATATCTTTCACCAGAGTTTGCGAACCGAACGAGATCGCCAGCCCCAGCGCCCCGGCACCCGCCAGCAGTGGCGCGATATTCACCCCAATCTCTGAGAGCACAATCATCACCGTAATGGTACTGATCACCACCGCCAGCGCGTTACGAAACAGCGTCAGCAACGTACGTGTGCGTGCGCTGGGTAGCGGGCGACCATGAATATCCGATGTCAGCCGGTTCTCGATAATCGTCGCCAGCAGCGTCCAGCCGACGGCAGAGAAGAAGAGGATCAGCGCGATGCGGATCAGAATATCGACCGCTTTCTCCCCGGCACCATACTTGAGCCAGTGCCAGAAATCGAACAGCCCCCACGCGCTTAACAGCAGCAGAATGGTCGTGCAGACCACCAGAAAGCGGGCGGTCTTCATTGAGGCGGATAACCAGCCGTTAAGTCGCTTTTGCAGCTCAGGGTAGTTGCGCTGCACCTGCGGCGACAGGGTGATAGTTTTATCGAGCCAGCGCGACAGCACCCCGGAGATAAACGCGGAGACGCTGAGGATCGCCAGGCTGCTCAACGACGCGCCCATCATAAACTTCAGGCTGTTGCCCGGATCGAACAGCGAGAAGAAGAAGAGCACAATGAAGTAGGCTCTGGCGAGCCAGTGCCACACCAGCGCAAAGGCGCGGATAAAGAGGCTGAAGAAGGCCAGCGAGCGGTCTGCCAGCAGGATCAGGTTGTGCTGGATCTCGCGCTTGTTATGAAAAATAAGGTAGAGCGCCCAGAGAGTAATGCAGAGCATGATCACCACGTTGGCGAGCGCGCCAAACTGAATATTGACCTGGTTGGAGATAATCGGCACCGCCACCAGCAGCCCGTAGCCAATCAGGCTGCTGAGCGCGCTCAGGCGCAGATGCCAGTAGCGCGCCGTCTCATCACGAATATGAAACGGGCGCAGATCGGGAATGTGCGGGCAGAAGATAAGCCGCAGGATCGCTTTGAAAAACTCAATCAGCGCGAAGGCGTTAAGAAACAGGCTCTGCTGAAAGGCTATCGTGCTGTTACCACCGGTGAGATTGGCGCGCAACACCTGGCCGACAAACAGCGTCAGCGCCAGCAGCATGATGTCGATAATAAAAGCCCCGACGATCATCGACGGCAGCTGTAGCCAGTTGCTGCTGTCACGGTTTTTGCGCCGCCCCCAGGCACCCATTCGGCGGTAGACCGGCGAGACGCAGAAACGTACGGTCCACCAGAAAGCGAAGACCAGCACCGCGAGCAGCATGAAGTGGCTGGCGGCATTGGTGAAGGTTTGCGGGTTGAAAGCTTTGTGCGGCGAGCCGGTAATATTGCGCCACAGCTGGGCAAAACGGCTCGAGAGCGCCTCGCCATAGTAATCCGCCACGTCGGTAACCTTCTCCAGCACCGTTTTCTGCTCTTCAATGGCGGGCGGCGAGATGACCGGCACCGGCTCCTGGGGCGGCGTCGTGGCGACTTTACGCAGCTGGTCGATCAGCTCTTTGCGTGATTCCTCATTCTCCAGCACATCGGCCAGCGCGCCGTAGGCCGCTTTTTTCTGTTCAACATTAGGTTCGCTGGTTTGCGCAGAAGTGGGAGTAGTGGTTGCGGCGGTAACGCCGGGTATCGTCGCGGCCTGAAGCGGCGCGCACAGCAGGCTAATCAGTAATAAAATCCACGGCATAGCTCCTCCGGTGAGAAAATCCCGCAAAGGGATAAGTATAGGTGCCGGGGGAGGGGGGGAGAAAAATGCGCACAATCCGCAAAAGAAAAACCCCTCCGGCTGGAGGGGTTGGCTGTCAGGAGACGTGTTGCAGGAACTCCTGCAAACGCTGGCTGGGCGGATTCTCAATCAGCTGCTGCGGGTTGCCATCTTCGGCAATGCGGCCCTTATCAATGAAAATCAGACGCGAGGC
The DNA here is from genome assembly GCF_014490785.1 of Kosakonia sp. SMBL-WEM22. NCBI lineage: Bacteria > Pseudomonadati > Pseudomonadota > Gammaproteobacteria > Enterobacterales > Enterobacteriaceae > Kosakonia > Kosakonia sp. SMBL-WEM22. The sequence continues at coordinate 1,615,708 of NZ_CP051488.1, forward strand.
CACTTTTTCGGCAAAGCCGATTTCATGGGTGACGATCACCATCGTCATCCCCTCTTCGGCCAGATCCTGCATCACTTTCAGCACTTCGTGACGCAGCTCCGGATCGAGCGCTGAGGTCGGCTCATCAAACAGCATCATCTTCGGTTTAACCGCCAGCGCGCGGGCAATCGCCACACGCTGCTGCTGGCCGCCGGAGAGCTCTGACGGGTAGTGATGGGCGCGTTCAGCGAGACCCACTTTCGCCAGCAGCGCTTTCGCCTGCTTTTCCGCTTCCGCTTTGTTGGTGCCGCGCACGCGCAGCGGGCCAAACATCACGTTCTCCAGCGCCGTCAGGTGCGGGAAGAGGTAAAACTGCTGAAACACCATGCCCGCTTCCTGGCGGATCAGGCGCTCATCCACTTTCGGGTCGTTGACCTTCAGACCATCAACAATCAGATCGCCTTTGGTGATCTCTTCCAGCTTGTTGATGCAGCGCAGCAGGGTCGATTTACCGGAGCCGGACGGTCCGATAATCACCACCACTTCGCCCTGGTTAATGTTGAGGTCGATATCATGCAGCACCTGGGTTTTGCCGAAGTGCTTGGAAACGTTTTTAAATTCAATCACAGGATTTTCATCCTTTTTTCAAGACGGCGAAGCACAATGTTGAGTGCCTGGGTAATGATGAGATAGATAACCCCAACGGCGGTCCAGATCTCCAGCGCGCGGAAGTTCCCGGCGATGATCTCCTGGCCCTGGCGGGTCAATTCAGCCGCGCCGATAACAATAAACAGCGAGGTATCTTTGATGCTGATGATCAGCTGGTTGCCGAGCGGCGGCAGCATGCGGCGCAGCGCCAGCGGCATAATGACGTGGCGAATGGTTTCGCGGCGCGACAGACCGAGCGCCATGCCCGCTTCGCTAAAGCCTTTATGGATCGACAGCACCGAACCACGGGTGATCTCGGCAATATAGGCGCCGGAGTTGATCATGATCGTCACCACCGCAGCGGTGAAGGTGTCGATGCGCAGATCCGGCAGCGCCATTGGCAGGGCGAAGTAGATATACATCACCTGCACGACAATCGGCGTGCCGCGGACAATTTCGATAAAAACGAGGGCGACGTGGTTTGAGATCCACCCGCCGTAGGTACGGGCTAAACCAGCCAACAGGCCGATAACGATACCGCCAGCCAGACCGAGGATCGAGATCCACAAGGTCATTTTGGCCCCGTCCAGTAGAAGCGGAATGGCGGGCCAGATGGCGCTCCAGTCAAACTGCATGTGATTAATTCCTGTATACCGTAGAAGAGACAAATAGCGCGGGGACGAAAGCCGTCCCCGACGTTTAACCTGTTACTTTTTAATAATTATTTAGGCTCAGAACCGAACCATTTTTTGTAGATTTCGTTGTAGGTGCCGTTCTCGCGCAGGGTTTTCAGCGCGCCGTTCACTTTCTCACGCAGATCGTCGCTACCTTTCGGGAAGGCGATGCCGTACTGCTGCGCTTCCAGAGAGTCGCCTACCGCTTTAAAGCGACCGTTACCGGCGGTTTTGATGAAGTAAAGGATGTTTGGCGTGTCGTGCAGAACCGCGTCAGCGCGGCCGGTACCCAGCTCCATATAGGCGTTATCGATATTCGGGAACTGGCGCAGATCTTTGGTTTTGATGTTTGCTTTCGCGTAATCCACGGAGCCAGTGCCGCTCTTCACTGCGATCACTTTACCGTCGAGGTCTTTCGCGCTCTTCACATCGTTGTTGTCGGCTTTCACCATCACCAGCAGGCCGCTTTTGTAGTAGCCGTCGGAGAAGTCGATCGCTTTTTTGCGCTCTTCAGTAATGGTGATGCCCGCTAGTGCAACATCCACGTTTTTGGTTTGCAGCGCAGGGATAATGCCGCTGAAGTCCATCGGCTTCAGTTCATAATCGAGCTTCAGCTCTTTCGCCACGGCAGCCCACAGGTCGATGTCAAAACCAACGTACTCATTGCCTTTTTTGAATTCGAAAGGAACGAATGCAGTATCGGTAGCCACAACCAGTTTTTTATCAGCAGCCTGAGAAGAAACAGCAAAGGCGAGAGCGAGTGCGGCAAGGGAGAATTTCAATACAGACTTCATAGTGTTTCCTTTTGTATCGGGGGAGCGAGCCCCTGCGAGAATGAACGCAGTATGAAAAAATCATGCCAGGTTTACAACCTATTGTTTTGTAAAGGCGAAGCTTTAACCGGTTGCACAATAAGTGTAGCAATGTCACCGCAATGCACCATTTTGAGTCACTCTTTTGGTGCGCGCGTGCGCGATTGTCGGCAGTGCTGCTATTTAGCGCACAACGTGGGCGAGAAACAATCACTTATTAACAATTTTGTGATGAGATAATTACGAAGCGGTAACTTTAAGGCGGGCGGTGGGAAAAGTTTTGCACCATAAAAGTGCAAACCCCCACGCCGGGGCGCAGGGGTCAGAGCGATAACGAAAAGATCTGGCTTATTCGATGTTCGCTTCGATGAACCAAAGATACTGGTCCAGATCGCGGGAAGCGGCGGTAAAGATATCAGCGGTATCTTCATCTTTCGCTTCGGTAATGGCTTTGCGCAGGTCGTTCGCGACAACCGCGTAACGATCGGCCAGCTCTTTCAGGTGATCCTGCACGCTGTGAATATCCAGCGGGTAGCTTTTCAGCGCCGTTTTGCTGTTGATCACCTGAGTGGTACCCAGTGCAACACCGCCCAGCTGAACCGCGCGCTCTGCCATGGTATCGAGGTGCGTTACCAGCGAAGTACGGAACTGATCCAGCATTTCGTGCACGCCAATGAAGTTCGCGCCGCGCATGTTCCAGTGGGCCTGCTTGGTGATCAGAGACAGGTCAGTGAAGTGGATCACCTGGCGATTCAGCAGCTCAATGGTCGCTTGTTTGTCGCTGTCCGATACATCGTTACGGGTATAAAGCAGATTAGACGCTTTCGTTTTTACCAGTTTAGCGGTACTCATAATCCATATCCTCTTGATGTTTGTGTCCCAGGTAATTACCGGAACTAAGTATAGCACCAGATTAACCGTCGTCGGTTTTGGCTATGCCTATCAGTTCGATAGCGTGATTTAAATATAGGTCATGATTTCGAAAACGCGCAACTAATCGAATGAAATGTAAGATAATTCTAATAAAGAAACAGGGTGAAGATAAGAATAATTCTAATTAATAAAGAATTTACTTAAAGCGTAAAAAATAATGTCAAAGCTCTGAATGAATATTCAGCATGAGCGAAATCTCATGCTGAATAATTATTATTTACCAATATCCACTTCTTTTATTGTGGTCTCACGCCGCAGGGTTAATGTTGACCCCATTGAAGCAATAACAATTGCCATCAAGGCCAGCACCTGCTGGAGCGCAAGCGTCTCGCCGAGGAAGATCATCCCCGAGACGGCAGCAAGTGCTGGCTCCATGCTCATCAGCGTACCGAAGGTGCGCGTCGGCAAACGGGTGAGGGCGATCATCTCAAGGGAGTAGGGCAGTGCGGTCGACAGAATCGCTACCGCAATACCGAGCGGTAAAATTGACCAGTGCCACAATACGTCGCCCGCCTGAAACGCGCCAAGAGGAACAAAGACGATAGCGGCAATCAGCGAGCCGAGTGCAACCGTCGCCGGGCCGTGATCCTCGCCGGCGCGCTGCCCGCTGATAATATAGATAGCCCAGCAGGCTCCTGCGCCGAGCGCAAACGCCGCCCCGGTTAAATCAACGTGTGCCACATCCTGGCCGAGCGGCAGCAGATACCACAGCCCCAGCACGGCAAGGATCACCCAGATAAAATCGACCGCCCGGCGGGAGCCGAAGAGGGCGACGGCCAGCGGACCGGTGAACTCCAGCGCCACGGCTACGCCGAGCGGCACGGTCTGGATCGCCAGATAGAACATGTAGTTCATCGCGCCGAGCGACAGGCCATAAAAGAGCAGCGGCAGACGCTGTTCGCGGGTGAAACGCAAACGCCAGGGTTTAAAGACGATCACCAGGATAAGCGTGCCGAGGGCAAGTCGCAGCGCGGTAACGCCGGGCGCGCCAACCAGAGGAAAGAGCGATTTCGCCAGCGACGCCCCTCCCTGAATCGAGGTCATGGCAATAAGCAGAATGATAACCGGTACCCACACCGGCAATTTACGCGGCAAAACAGGCATCCTTTCTCCGTTAAGTGTCTGGTGAAGCAGAGCCGACAGTCTACTTGAAATAGTATTCAGACGGTTGATGGTTGGTTGTAAAAAAGGCTGAAAAAATCCGTATAATGGTCGTCGGGCGGTCGATTTTTGGCCTGTTTATTTAAGAATAATCTGGATGAACGAATTCCAGAACAGGTACCATAATAGTCCGACTCTTGAGAAAAGTGCTTTTTAATGAATGAGTTGTTAATGAGCGGAAACTTTCTGTTACATGAAAGAGCGCTTTAGACTCTATTTCTCTCAAAGAGTTTCCTTATAATTTTTGATATATTTAAATGCGTAGTACCCAGGATTTCTTGAAGCACATTTGAGGTGGATTATGAAAAAAATTGCATGTCTTTCAGCACTGGCCGCTCTTCTGGCGGTTTCTGCAGGTTCCGCAGTAGCAGCGACTTCTACTGTTTCCGGCGGTTATGCTCAGAGCGACGCTCAGGGTATTGCTAACAAAACCAACGGTTTCAACCTGAAATACCGTTACGAGCAGGATAACAACCCGCTGGGCGTTATCGGTTCCTTCACCTACACCGAAAAAGATCGTACTACCGGTGAAGGCGTTTATAACAAAGCTCAGTACTACGGCATCACTGCTGGTCCGGCTTTCCGCATCAACGACTGGGCGAGCATCTACGGTGTAGTGGGTGTTGGTTACGGTAAATTCCAGCAGACTGCTGACGTTGCTAAAGTGTCTGACACCAGCGACTACGGCTTCTCCTACGGTGCTGGTCTGCAGTTCAACCCGATGGAAAACGTTGCTCTGGACTTCTCCTACGAGCAGAGCCGTATCCGTAGCGTTGACGTTGGCACCTGGATTGCCGGTGTTGGTTACCGCTTCTAATCGCTTTTGCGATAATAAAAATCCGCCTGATGGGCGGATTTTTTTTGCCTGCAAAAAGCATAGTCCGTTAACGCGTACTGCGCGTGTCGAACAGATCTGTGCCGAGATGGTTGTAGTCCACTTTCTGTAACTTAAAGTTGGTCACGTAGACCGGCCCCGCTTTTTTCCCCGAGATAAAGGGGTAGGAATTTTTGATCTGCGTGGCGGTAATCCCGGTCCACTGCGAAAAGAAGCTCAAAAAGTCGTTGGCGGAGCGGCGCGCTTTGATCAGACGATGTTTTGTCGCATCGCTGGAGACCACCATAAACGGCACCTGGAAGTTCTGCTGAAAATGGTCGTCATGCGCCAGGTACTGCACCTCTTTACCGCGCTCTTTAAACGCCAGACCATGATCGGAGAAGTAGACCATCGAGAAGCTCTCGCCGCTGTTGCGCAACTGGGAGTAGATCTTGCCCAGCAGGTCGTCCGTCTGGGTGATGGAGTAGAGGTAGCAGGAGGTCTCTTTCGACTGCACAAACTCGTTGTACTTACCGCCGGTGCGATCGCACGCCTGCGGATGCGAGCCCATCAGATGCAGCACAATCAGCTGCGGTTGATTACGCCGCACGCTCAGCACCTGGTTAGTAAGCTTTAACAGATCCTCATCGCGGGTGTTCTTATCCGCTTCAAAGTCGCCCCGTTTCAAAAACTGCACTTCATCGGCGCGCTTCGCAATACTGGCGATCGCGGTGTCATATTCGCCAATCTGCCCCTGGTTCGAGAACCACCAGGTCTGGAAACCGGCGCGACTCGCCAGCGTGACAAAGTTATCCTGATACTGCGGCTTGCCGTTGACCACGCGGTTTAAGGTCAGGCCGAGGGATTTCTGTGTCGATCCGCTGGCGGCAATGTAGTCGGTAAAGAGATCGCCATTCACCTGGCTGGCAAACGGTGTGTTGTTCCAGTGTCCGCCAAAGGCACCCAGCGCATCGCGGCGCGCGCTCTCACCAATCACCACCACATAGAGGCGATACTTCGGATTTACGGCGGTGACCGTCCAGGTATCTTTCATCCCGGAGAGCTGCGCCATGTTCTCCTCTTCCACCTTCACTTCGTGGTAGTTATAGGCGACATCGCGCACAAAGCGCAGCACCGGTATGCCGGTATCGATCAGGCGGAACTCAAAGCCGCGAAGGTGATTCTGCACCGGGCCGATAAAGTAGGAAGCGACGCAAAACAGCACACCCAGCGTGTCCCACTTCAGCCACGGCGTTGCAGGCACCACTACCCGCCGGCGCAGCGCAATCACGCCCAGTGCGAGGATGCCAACGCTAATAACGTAGTGATACCACGGGAAGATGGTCAGAATTTCCGACGACTCTTCAATATTGGTCGACCGCAGCGCCAGCAGGGTGTTGAAGTTGGGGGCTCCATAAGCCTGACCAAACGGAAAGTAGCTGGCGGCGACCAGCGTGGTGATGGTCAGAAAGATTTTTTGCGCGCGCGGCGCATGACGCCAGAGCACGCAGAGCGCGCAGGTGGAGACCACCGCATACAGCACGCTGAATTCGTAGCCGAGGGCAAAGTTAATTAACAGGGAGTGCAGGAAATAGAAACCAATCCACGGATTGATCGACTGACCGCGCAGGGCAACGGACTCTTTAAGGATTACGCTCATAGATGATTTCGTGAAACGCCATGTGCTCACCCTGGCGTAAGGGTCAAAACCTGCCGGACAGCGCGCTGAGAGGGGGAGGGGATCCGCGTCTGCGGTGCGCATTGAGTGCAGGGCTGCGCAAAGATAAAGCGCGGCGGGTTCCAGGTCAACAGCAGCTAAGAGATTGTTTTGCGAGAGTGATTGCAAATCCAGCAAAATTACGCGGATTTTGGGGAAAACAGGTCAGTATGAAGCGATAAGATGACAGAAATATGAAGCGGCGTACCGCGACGCCGCATCAGTGGGTGGGTTTATCTTCGTTCTGCTGCGGCTTACCGTTGACGATATCGCACAACATAGTGAGCAGCATTAAACGCACTTTAAAGGGAGAGTGGCTAAACACGCGCATACACCTCTTGAACTCATTCATTGTCACCTCCTGATGATTAGGACCCCTTCGATCCATGAAAGGTGAACGCATTACATACAGATATAGCACAGGCTATATTACATAGCTACGGCTAATACGTTAATTTTTTGTACTGATTCACGGATGGTTTACAATGCGCCTCTCTTATATGATGCTGCACAGCGTCTCACCGTCAGGGGAAGCACTATGAACCGTCGCGCAGGTAAGCAAACAATAAAAAAAGTGACGCTGGTTAATGTCGAAGAGCATGTCGAAGGTTTCCGCCAGGTCCGCGAAGCGCACCGCCGTGAACTGATTGATGACTATGTTGAACTCATCTCCGATCTGATCCGCGAAGTAGGGGAAGCCCGCCAGGTGGATATGGCCGCGCGCCTTGGCGTGTCGCAGCCCACGGTGGCAAAAATGTTAAAAAGACTCGCTTCGGTCGGTCTGATTGAGCAGATCCCGTGGCGCGGCGTCTTTCTCACCGCCGAAGGGGAGAAGCTGGCGCAGGAGAGCCGCGAACGCCATCAAATCGTTGAGAGTTTCCTGCTGGTGTTAGGCGTCAGCCCGGATATCGCCCGGCGCGATGCGGAAGGGATGGAGCACCACGTCAGCGAAGAGACCCTTGAATGTTTCCGTCGTTTCACGCAGCAACACGAGACGCCCTCTGAATGAACCTCCCTTTTCTTCGCGCCCTGGCGCGTGACCGCTTTCTCCACCTGTTACTGTTAATCGGCGTCGCCTTATGCTTCTTTGTGCCCTTTGCGCCAAAGACGTGGCCGGGCGCCATCGACTGGCACACCATTATTACCCTCAGTGGGTTAATGCTGCTGACCAAAGGGGTGGAGCTGAGCGGCTATTTTGATGTGATTGGTCGACGCATGGTGCGCCGTTTTCAGCATGAACGTCAGCTGGCGATCTTCCTCGTGCTGGCGGCAGCGGTGCTCTCCACCTTTCTGACTAACGATGTCGCGCTCTTTATTGTCGTGCCGCTAACCATCACGCTGAAGAAGCTGTGCGAAATCCCGGTGAACCGGCTGATCATCTTCGAAGCGCTGGCGGTCAACGCCGGTTCGCTTTTAACACCTATAGGTAACCCGCAGAACATCCTGATTTGGGGTCGTTCGGGGCTCTCTTTCCCGGCATTTATCTGGCAGATGGCACCGCTGGCGCTGGCGATGATGGTAACATTGCTGGTGCTCTGCTGGTTCTGCTTCTCTGCTAAAGCGCTGACCTACCATAGCGGGCAGAGTTCGAGCGAGTGGAAACCGAAGCTGGTCTGGAGCTGCCTCGGCTTTTACCTGGTCTTTATCACCGCACTGGAGCTGAAGCAGGAGCTGTGGGGGCTGGTGATTATCGCTGTCGGTTTCCTTTTCCTGGCGCGGCGAGTGGTGTTCAGCGTCGACTGGACACTGCTGCTGGTCTTTATCGCCATGTTTATTGATGTCCATCTGCTGACTCAACTGCCGGCCCTGCACTCGACGCTTGCCAGCACCGGCCAGCTCTCTCAACCGGGTTTATGGCTGACCGCCATTGGCCTGTCGCAGTTTATCAGTAATGTGCCGGCGACCATTCTGCTGCTTAACTATGTTCCGCCCGATACGCTGCTCGCCTGGGCGGTCAATGTCGGTGGTTTTGGCCTGCTGCCGGGATCGCTGGCGAACCTTATTGCCCTGCGCATGGCAAATAATCGCCGTATCTGGTGGCGCTTCCATCTCTACTCTATGCCGCTGCTGGTGTGGGCTGCGCTGGTGGGATACGGATTACTCTTAGTCATATAGTGCTGATTTGTCAGTTTATCCTGGCAAATGTATAGCAACCGCCTAAGTTTAGTAAACGGCGCACCCTCGGCGCCGTTACCTGACAGGAACGTTGCGAGATTATGGCAGAAAAGAGAACTCAACCTGACGACGCTCAGGACGACGAAAAAGAGCAGCAAGACGACAAACCCCGCAAACGCCCCGGAAAGAAGCCGCTGATTATTCTCGGCATTGTCGTCGTGGTGATGGTGGTGGTCGCGCTGGTGTGGTGGTTAATGACCCGCAACCAGGAGACCACCGATGACGCCTTCACCGACGGTGATGCGGTAACCATTGCGCCGAAAGTGGCAGGCTACGTTACCGATCTGCGAGTGAAAGATAACCAGCGGGTGAAAAAGGGCGATCTGCTGGTGGTGATCGACCCGCGCGATGCCACCGCCCAGCGCGATCAGGCCCAGGCCCAGCTCGGGCTGGCGACCGCGCAGCTTCACCAGGCGCAGGCGCAGCTCGCGCTCTCTAAAGTGCAGTATCCGGCGCAGCGGGATGAAGCCCGCGCGCAGGTACTGAAAGCGAAAGCCGATCTGGCCAACGCTGAAGCCTCTTATAGACGTCAACGTGGTGTCGATCCCCGCGCGACCACCCAACAAAATATTGATACCGCTAATGCGCAGTTGCGCAGTGCCCAGGCGCAGCTTGCCAGCGCGCAGGCGCAGCTGGAAGTGGCCGAGCAGGTGCAGTTGCAGATCCGCCAGCAGGAGACCAACGTCGAGGCGCGCGAGCAGCAGGTCGCCCAGGCGAAAGCCCAGCTGGAAACTGCCAATCTTAACCTTTCGTGGACTAACGTCCGCGCGCCGTTCGATGGCTATGTCACCAAGCGTAACGTGCAAAACGGTACGCTGGTGCAGGCGGGAACCGCGCTCTTTTCGCTGGTCTCCCAGGAGGTATGGGTGACGGCGAACTTTAAAGAGTCGCAGCTGGAGCGCATGCGTCCGGGCAATAAAGTGACGGTGACCGTCGATGCCTGGCCGGATCTCGAGCTGGAAGGGCATGTCGACAGTATCCAGCAGGGGAGTGGCTCGAAGTTCGCCGCCTTCCCGTCGGAAAACGCCACCGGTAACTTTGTGAAGATTGTTCAGCGCGTGCCGGTGAAGATCGTTATCGATAAGGGGCTGGACCCGAACAAACCGCTGCCGCTCGGCCTCTCTGTTGAACCGAAGGTTACGCTGGAATGACTGACCACAGTCATGAAAACTGGCGTCCGGCCAGTAACCCGTGGGCGGTGGCGTGGGTTGTCACCCTCGCGGTGTTTATGGAGATCCTCGACACCACCATCGTCAACGTGGCGCTACCGCACGTCGCCGGGTCGCTCTCCGCCAGTTATGACGAATCCACTTGGGTGCTGACCAGCTACCTGGTGGCGAACGGTATCGTGCTGCCCATCTCTGCATTTCTTAGCCGTACTTTTGGCCGCAAACAGTTTTTCCTTATCTGCATCGTGATGTTTACCGTCTGCTCTTTCTTATGCGGTATCGCCACGGAGCTGTGGGAGATCATCCTGTTTCGTATTTTGCAGGGCTTCTTCGGCGGTGGCCTGCAACCGACGCAGCAGTCGGTGCTGCTGGACTACTTTAAACCAGAAGATCGCGGCAAAGCGTTTGGTCTCTCCTCTATCGCCATTATTGTCGCGCCGGTGCTTGGCCCGACGCTCGGCGGCTGGATCACCGATAACTACTCCTGGCGCTGGGTCTTCTTTATCAATATCCCGGTGGGCATTATCACGGTGCTGGCGATCTACCAACTGCTGGAAGATCCACCGTGGGAGCGTAAATCAAAACAGAAGCTCTCTATCGACTGGCCGGGCATCGGCCTGATCGCCCTCGGTCTTGGCTGTCTGCAGGTAATGCTCGACCGTGGAGAAGATGAGGATTGGTTCAACTCCGACTTCACCCGCATCTTTGCCGTGCTGACAGCGGTAGGCATTGTCGGCGCGATCTACTGGCTGATGTACGCCAAAAAGCCGGTGGTCGATCTGCGCTGCATGTCTGATAAAAACTTTGTTGTCTCGAGCCTGCTAATGGCCGGGATGGCGATGATTCTTTATGGTAGCTCGGTGGTGATCCCGCAGCTCGCGCAGCAGGATCTCGGTTACACCGCTACCTGGTCGGGGCTGGTGCTCTCGCCGGGTGCCATATTGATTGTGTTAACCATCCCACTGGTGTTGAAGCTGATGCCGGTGGTGCAGACGCGCTGGATCATCGCCTTCGGCTTCTTCTGCCTGGCGGCCTCCTTCTGGTGGACGCGCTCGCTGACGCCGGATGTCGATTTTGAAACGCTGGTGCTGTTCCGCAGCGCGCAGTCGATTGGGTTAGGCTTCCTGTTTGTGCCGCTCACCACCATCGCCTTTATCACCATTCCGCGGCAACTCAATGCCGATGCGGCGGCGCTGTTTACTATGTTCCGTAACGTGGCGGGATCGATCGGCATCTCGCTCTCAACGGCGGCGATCACCGAGCGTTCGCAGGCGCACATGTCGCACCTCTCCGAACACACTTCGCCCTTTAATGAGCAGTTCCAGCTGGCGCTGCGCTCAATGGCGGAAGCGGTGCGCAACTTCACTAGCCTGGCAGGCGATCCCTTCTCTAACGCCACCGGACAGATGTACAAAGCGATGGTCGCCCAGTCGCGCATTCTGGCCTACATCGATGTCTTCACCATCCTGAGCGTGGTGGCGGTTCTGTTGATCCCATTTTGTCTATTGCTTTCGCCAATCAAGAGCGAAGGCAGCGCAGGAGCACATTAATATGGCATGGCGTCATTTTCCCGTTACCTTTCTGTCACTGTGCCTTGCCGGGTGCGCGGTCGGGCCGGATTACCAGCCCGCGCAGCCACAAACCCCGGCGCGCTGGAACGATCCGGGTGATGCGTCGGTGAAATCCCGGGCGACGCCGCAGGCGGTTAACCCACGCTGGTGGACTACGTTTAACTCGCCGCAGCTTAATAGCCTGATTGAACGGGCGATTGCCGGGAATCTATCCCTGCAACAAACGGTGCTGCGCATCGCCGGTGCCCGTGAGCAGATCAACCAGGCAGGCGGCGCATTTCTGCCGGCGGTGAATGGCTCGCTACAGGCAACGCGCCAGCAGCTGGGGCTGGAAGGGGAGCTGAAATCCCATGATGTTTACGGCCAACTGGAGAATGCTGACCCGGCGGTCAGCGGTGCGCTCGGCGCGTTAACCCAGCCGGTCAATCTCTACCAGGGCAGCTTTGATGCCCAGTGGGAGCTGGATCTGTGGGGCAAAGTGCGCCGCCAGGTCGAGGCCACCACCGCCCAGCAGCAGCAGGCGATTGAGCAGCGCAACGACGCGCTGGTGTCGCTGGAAGCGGAAGTGGCGCGCGCCTGGCTGCAACTGCGCGGCGCGCAGAGCATCATCGCCTCGCTCAATACGCAGATTCAGAGTGCGCAGGAGACTTTGACCCTGACGCAAAACCGCCAGCAGGGCGGGTTATCGCCACAGCTGGATGTGGAGAATGCCCGCGCCCAGGCGGCGAACCTCGAAGCGCAGCTGCCGCAGTACCAGGCGCAGGAGCGCCAGGCGATGAACGCGCTGGCGGTGCTGCTCGGCAAAACACCGGGCGCGCTGGATAGCGAACTGCGCGGCACGCAGCCGCTTCCGGCGTTGCCGGACGTGGTGCCAACCGGCATTCCATCTACCTTAGCGCGCCGTCGCCCGGACGTGCGCGAAGCGGAAGCGACGCTGCACGCGGCAACCGCGCAAATCGGCGTCTCCGTCGCGCAGCTCTTCCCGAGCCTGACGCTCAGCGGCCAGTTTGGTCTGCGCAATAGCGAAACCAACTGGCTGACGGACTGGAGCAGCCACTTCTACAGCTTCGGTCCGCAGGTCTCGATCCCTATTTTCCAGGGCGGACGGCTGGTGTCGAGCGTCAAGCTGGCGCGCGCGCAGCAGGGTGCTGCAGTGCTCAATTATCGCCAGACGGTGCTCAGTGCGCTGAATGACGTCGAGAATGCGCTGGTCAGCTACCGCGCCGATCAGCAGCGTGAAGCGAGCCTCGATAAGACGCTGGAGGCGCTGCAAAACGCCTTCTCGCTCGCCAGCGACAGCTACCGCAAAGGGATTGCCAGCTTCCTTGATGTGCTCGACGCCCAGCGTCAGCTGGCGCAGGCGAGCCAGCAGCGTGAGCAGGCGCGGGTGCAGAGCAGCCTCGATCTCGTCGCGCTCTATAAAGCCCTCGGCGGCGGCTGGGAGCCGTACCAGAATGTGCAGATGCCGGATTACAACGTCTTTGGCGACGCGCCGCGCGGATAATCAGAGGATTGGGCAAGAAACAGGCAGGATCCCCACATTCGCCGCGCAGGCACGGAGCGTATAACTGATTGCGTCAAACAACCGATGAGGAGACGCTACCATGCGCTACAAAAAACTGGGCAATACCGGACTGTTTGTTTCTGAACTCTGCCTCGGCACCATGACCTTCGGCGGTCAGGAGGATATGTGGGGCAAAATCGGCCAGCTACAGCAGGCACAGGCTGAAGAGCTGGTTGGCCGCGCCCTCGATGCCGGGATCAACTTTATTGATACTGCCGATGTTTACTCCGGGGGACGCTCGGAAGAGATCACCGGCCAGGCGTTAAAAAACCTGAAGGTGCCGCGCGAGAATGTGGTGGTGGCAACGAAAGTGTTTGGTGAAACCGGCACCGCAGGCGTCAACTCGCGCGGCAGTTCGCGCTTTCACATTATGCAGAGCGTGAAAGCGAGCCTCAAGCGCCTGCAACTCGATCATATCGATCTCTACCAGCTGCACGGGTTTGATCCGGCGACGCCAATGGAGGAGACGCTCTACGCTCTCGATACGCTGGTGCAGCACGGGCATGTGCGCTATATCGGCGTCTCCAACTGGGCGGCGTGGCAGATTGCCAAAGCACTGGGCATCTCTGAGCGCCTGGGCCTCGCGCGGTTTGCTTCGTTACAGGCCTACTACACGATTGCCGGACGCGATCTGGAGCGCGAGCTGGTGCCGATGATGCAGAGCGAAAATGTCGGCCTGATGGTCTGGAGCCCGCTGGCGGGTGGCCTGCTGAGCGGCAAATATGGCCGCGATGGCAAAGCCGAAGCGGGCGGTCGCCGGGTGGAGTTTGACTTCCCGCCGGTGAATAAAGATCGCGCTTTTGACTGCGTGGATGTGATGCGCGCTATCGCCGACAGCAAAGGCGTCAGCGTGGCGCAAATCGCGCTCGCCTGGCTGCTGCACCAGCAGGCGGTGACCAGCGTGATAATCGGTGCGAAACGCCCGGAGCAGCTGGACGATAACCTCGCTGCAACCGCCGTTACGTTGAGTGACGAGGAGCTTAAACAGCTTGATGCCGTCAGCGCGCTGCCAGCCGAATACCCCGGCTGGATGCTGGAGCGCCAGGGCGAATATCGCCGTAATCAATTGAATCAGCAGTAATTTACCCTCAGATATAAAGCACAGGCCGGAGAAGCATTAACGCTATCCGGTCTGTTGCACTTTGCACCGCGCATCTCTCCCGTTTCACACAATTCTTTCGAAAAGCGTCTGTTATGTCATATTAAAGTTATGTAACTAATCGAAATGTTCATAACTAAGTTATGCGACTATTTTTTTTATCTATTGATTGTTATGGTTTTTTTTGTATTAGGTTCGCCGGACGCACTTCTGAAAGCACTCTAATCGCAGCAAGATTTCACAAAGGTTAAGTGCGGGCTAAGTGTGCATTTGTGAGTATAAAGGGCTTGAGCGTACGCAATACAAGCCCGCATTCGCTGAATGAGGGATAACGCCTTGCTTGTACGCCATTCAGGCATCACGTTAATACTACTTTGCTCGGTTCATATCGTTACCATTTCTCCTTTCTGGCAGGCGAATTTTTAAAATCACTTTTTGTTTTTGAGTGACTTATCCTTGTGTAACATGGCTCCGAGGAGAGAGTTAGTTCTACTCCAAGTACAGTAAATACCCTGAACAGGCGTGTAAAACTTACGCTGGCAGGGTTGGCTTCAAGACGAGCATATGTCTGTTGTGACACGCCTAACTGTTCAGCAACTGCTCGTTGTGTCAGTCCTCGCGATTTGCGAAAACCTATGAGAAATGGACGTAAGTGACTGAGTGTCTTAACAGGGTAAACGTTTGTCATCATGCAAATGATCGCTTTAGTAAGAATTGATACACCCTATAAGCTGTTTTTTTAAAATACACCCTATGAGCTGTTAAAGTAGATTAACACATCATAGGGTGTTGAAAATAGATAAGCTAACCTGACGCCAGAGAACGCCATGAATGGTACTTCTTAGATGGGGAAGCGGGGCAATACAGATGGTAGGAAAAATGTCTATCGCTGCCGAGTTACTTAAGTTTTTAATAAGGGAGATACCACTGCAAGTATGTAAGGAAAGGAGCATCTGCCGCTAAGCCTTGGTGGGGTGACCTGATTACTGTCGTTGAGGACATCTCAATGTTAGTCCTGTAGTTGTTGGGTCGCGAACTTCCGTTTTAGTCCGCTACATACCTTGAGCTAAGTTAGCTTTTCTTTCATGTGAAAATCGAGCAGAGCATGGTTCACTGCATTCCTTATCGTGTTTCAGGTAAGTATTTATAAATCGACGTTATATAGTGATAATACGACAACTTAAGTTTGTTACCTTTTTTTTAAATAACAACTGGTATATAAACTATTTGACAGAAATAATAAGTTTCCTAAAAGTGAAAACTTTAAAGGCATTCCTTAAACTTATTTTTTTGTGACAGATTGGATTGTTACTGCATATGCAGGCAAAACCTACTTCGAACCAGTTCTAACTGGTTTGGGTGGGTTTTTTTTGTTTTCTGAAAGGTAAAACTCCTATGAAATATCAGTCACTTGCAGAGTTCATAATTAATGGTGTTGGTGGGCGTGAAAACATTAAAAGTGTTAGCCATTGTGCAACAAGACTTCGTTTTGAATTGATAAGCAACACAAATGCTAATAAAAAAGAGCTTCATGATCATGCAGATGTAATTATGGTTGTTGAAAGTGGTGGCCAACTACAGATTGTCATCGGTAACAATGTTTCCGAGGTGTTTCAGGCAATTGAGGCTTTAGGGGCCACGGACAAGTTACTTCCTGATAATGTTGAGGACAATGGTGATAAATCAAAAGAAAACTTATTCAGCCGCCTAGTTAACGTAGTTTCTGGCATTTTTACGCCTTTTTTGGGTGTACTTGCTGCCTCAGGTATACTGAAAGGTCTACTAGCCCTTTCAGTGGTCTGTGGAGTAATGTCTGAATCAAGTGGAGCCTTTAAGATTTTCTCAGCTGCCGGGGACGCTTTGTTCTATTTCTTTCCTCTGGTGCTGGGTTATACGGCGGGTAAAAGATTCGGTGGTTCTCCGTTCCTTTCCATGGTGATTGGTGGCGCTTTAATGCATCCAAGCATGATTTCGGCTTTTGATGCTCAGCTACAGTTGGGGGGGACGTCAGACACCTTTTTTGGTATCCCAATTACATACATTAATTATGCTGGTTCAGTTATACCCGTTATTTTCGCATCCTGGCTCAGCAGTCTTGTCGAGAAGAATTGTAATAAAATACTGCCGTCAGCTGTAAAAAATTTATTTACACCGTTTATTGCACTAGCCGTTGTCGTACCATTCTCTTTTTTACTCATCGGTCCCATTGCTACCTGGCTTAGCGAGTCAATGGCGAAAGCCTTCCTGGCTGCATATGAGTTTGCGCCAGCTGTTGCGGGTATCATAATGGGGGCGTTGTGGCAGGTCTGCGTTATGTTTGGCCTGCACTGGGGTCTTGTACCCGTGATGCTCAACAATGTCACTGTGTTGGGTCATGACATTATGCAGCCATTGCTGGTGCCTGCTGTTGTAGGACAATTGGGTGCAGCTTTAGGTGTGTTTCTCAAAACAAAGGATCCGAAGCTAAAAACGCTCTCAGGTTCAGCAGTGAGTGCAGCTATATTCGGCATTACAGAACCAGCTGTATACGGTGTCAACCTACCGAACAGAAAACCATTTATTTTCGGATGTATTGCTGGCGCTATTGGTGGGATGATAGTCGGCAGCTTCCACGGCAGTATTTACTCTTTTGGACTGACCAGCTTCTTTACCCTTGCACAAATGATCCCGCCTACCGGTATGGATATGACGGTATGGGGAGCTATTATCGGTACGCTTGTATCGCTGATACTTTCCACTGTCCTGACGCTGTTTTTTGGTTTGCCAAAGGCAGAACAGGTCATGATAGATAAAAATGACAATAGTGAAATAATTATTCAATCCCCGTTAACTGGGAAAATTATCAACATCTCCGAGGTTAATGACCCCACTTTTTCCAGTGGATTATTAGGTCAAGGTGTAGGGATTATTCCAACATCAGGTAAAGTTGTTGCGCCATTTGATGGCGTAATTTCATCCCTGTTCAGTTCTAAACATGCAATCAACATGGTTAGTTATGATGGTGTCGAATTATTAATTCATGTCGGTATAAATACGGTCAGGTTGAATGGTGAAGGGTTTATTGCTCATGTTAAATCTGGCGATAGCGTCAAAGCTGGAGAGCTTTTGCTTGAATTCGATATCGATTTTATTCAGAAGGCAGGATATTTATTGGATACACCAGTATTGATTAACAATAGTGATAGTTACAACGCGATACGTCTGACGGAAGAAGATAAAGTGACCTGTAACGCATTCTTAATGAGCGCCAATAAATGATGGAGGATAAAATGAAAAGATTTCCGGATAATTTTTACTGGGGTGGTGCCATCGCTGCAAACCAAGTCGAAGGGGCATGGAATCAGGACGGAAAAGGACTCTCAACCTCCGATGTTCAGCCTAAAGGTATTTTTGGTGGAGTGATAGCGCGTAAAGAAAACGTTAGCAGTATCAAAGATGTTGCCATCGACTTTTATCACCGGTATCCGGAAGATATAAAGCTATTTGCCGAAATGGGGTTTACCTGTCTGCGAGTGTCCATTGCATGGGCGAGGATTTTCCCTGATGGCGATGAACAAACTCCAAACGAAGCCGGTCTCGCTCATTATGATCGGTTGTTCGATGAGTTACTTAGCCATGGGATTACCCCTATGGTGACGCTATCTCACTACGAGATGCCGTGGAATTTAGTCACGCGTTACCATGGCTGGGGAAACCGGCTTCTTATTGACCTTTTTGTCAAATATGCAGAGACAGTGTTTGAGCGCTATAAAGATAAAGTTAAGTTATGGTTAACATTCAATGAGATAAATATGTCTCTGCACGCACCTTTGACTGGTGTTGGATTACCGGAAGGCAGCAGTCAGTCTGAAATATATCAGGCGATCCATCATCAACTGGTGGCCAGCGCTATCGTGGTAGGAAAATGCCATGAAATTATTAGCGATGCAAAAATCGGTAACATGCTGCTGGGAGGACTATTGTATCCGCTTACCTGTAGCCCGGACGACGTTCTTAAAGCTATGGAAGAAAATCGCGGTTGGTTGTTCTTTGGTGATGTTCAGAGTAGGGGTTGCTACCCCGGTTATATGCTGCGTTTTTTCCGTGAAAACATGATTGAACTGGATATAACAGAACAAGATCGTGAGCATCTTAAGACGAATACGGTCGATTTTATCTCCTTTAGCTATTATAACAGTGGTTGTGCCAGCACGGATGACGAGATTATTGAAAAATCGCGTGGGAATATACTTAGCATGATTTCAAACCCTTTACTTCCATCCTCTGAATGGGGATGGACTATTGATGCGACGGGGATGCGGATCTTGCTAAATATCCTGTGGGATCGTTATCAAAAACCATTATTTATCGTCGAGAATGGTCTGGGGGCAAAAGACACTCTTAAAGATGACTTCACTATAGATGATGATTACCGTATTTCATATTTGAACAACCACCTGTACCAGGTATACGAAGCAATAGAAGACGGTGTCGACGTCATGGGGTACACATCTTGGGGCCCTATTGATCTAGTCAGCAACTCCACGGCAGAACTAGGTAAACGTTACGGATTTATCTATGTTAATCGCGATGATAAAGGACATGGTGATCTTGCTCGTTACCGCAAGGCAAGTTTTTATTGGTACCGTGATGTTATTCGCAGTAACGGAGAAACGCTGGTTCCCAAAATGTGATTTAAAAGAGTAGATGGTTGAGCCTTCTGGTTGCTGTAGGCGGTACCATGAAGCCTGATGGAGTAAACCCCGCTCAAACGAGCGGGGTTAAGGTGAGCGTTTCAGATTGTCTTATTTCTACCTGCAAAGATACCAACTAGTGCCATAATTGCAGCCAATAAAATCCCTGCGTACAACGTTGAGAGCCAACTTCCTGATAGTGCAAACATTTTACCAGCCAGGGCAGGTCCAAATGCTCCAATCAGGAAGTTCACACACTGAGCCATACCTGATAGTGATGCGGCTTCTTGTGGGCTGGATGTTCTGAGACCGATGAACATCAGTGAAAGGATCAATGCTCCCCCACTTCCCATTCCAAACATAAAAGCCCAAAGAAACGCAAAAGATGGCTGATAAATAAATCCGCCCAGCGCCACTAACTGAAGAATGCTCAGAAGAGCCGCAGCAATACGTTGATCCTTCATTCTGGCAACAATTGGACCAAGGACTAACCCAGGCACGATTGAGGCAAGTTGCATAAAGCCATGTATAGATCCTGCCGCTTCTCTGGTGTTACCTGCGTCCGTTAAAATAGAAGGTAACCAGGTCACAATTGCATAAAATATTATGGAGTTCAGTGACATGAATAAGGTCACTTGCCACCCTAGGATCGAGGACCAAACGTTTTTGTTGCTCTTCCCAAGGGAAGTTGTTACGGGAGATTGATTACCTTCCCGGCCTATTCTTAAGGTCACTAGAAGTAGCGCAATGCCAGGGAAAATCAACGAGCATGCCAGCGCGGTCTGCCATCCAAAATAGTTCATCAGAGGCACAGCTGTTGCTGATGTTAAAGCAGCTGAAAGCCCGATAGCCATTCCATAATTGCCGGTAACTTTAGCAATTTTGTTAGGAAAATCACGTTTCACCATTCCGGGGAGCAGAACGTTACCAATCGCGATACTAACGCCGATCAACACTGTCCCAAAGTATAATTGCCATTCCTGTCCTGCAGAGCGCACGCAAACGCCAACGATCATAATAAGCAGCGCTATCACAATTGATTTTTCAAAACCAATGTATCGGGACAGTTTTCCTGCGAAAGGAGCAATCAGTCCTAACGCTATGAGAGGGAATGCCGTTATGAAACCTGCCATAGTACTTGTTAATGATAATTCTGACTGGAGTGTTTGCACAAGAGGGCCTACACCCAGTATTGGGGCTCTAAGAGTCGTTGCAATTGCCAACAAGCTGATAAATATCAAAGCTGGCTTGTTAACTTGCGCCGCCAGACGATTTTGTTTCATGAATAGTCTCTACATGTATAAAAGTTGGCCTAAGGTAACAATTTCTACAGTGAGACAATATAGATATAATGACTTTCTATACCTATAAATGGACAAGTTTATGAAACCAGCAAGAACACCTGAACTATGGGATTTTGATGGAAATGATTGCCTGGGTCCTGTCGCAGGCATGAAAATTGGTATATCCATGGATGAAATACTGCCTTTTCATGTGCATAGACATGGTCAGCTTGTGATGTCACTCTCAGGCGCTGTAACTTGCGAGGTTGTAAATCAACTCTGGATGGTTCCGCCTCAGTGTTGTGTCTGGATCCCTGGTGATATGCCACACAGTATTCGTGCTACTACAGATGTCAGACTATGTATGCTCTTTATTGATCCAGTGTATACTGCGGAATTACCTCTTAACTGTTGCACTATCTCCGTTTCTCCATTGGTGCGTGAACTAATTTTAGATATCACTGAACAGTCATCAGACTATGTAAAGGGTAGCTTGACGTTTCTTAAAGCTTCCGTCCTCCTTGAAGAACTGAATAAAATGCCTATTGAAAATTTCTGTTTGCCTATTTCTAAAGAACCGAGGTTAACGAAGATAATAGATGCATGGCTCGCAGATCCCTCAGACAGAAGAACTTTGACTGAGTGGAGCAAATTTCTTAGTATGAGCAGCAGAACATTATCCAGATTAGTAGTTAAAGAAACAGGATTAACTTTCGGGAAATGGCATCGGCAATTACATTTAAATATTGCTATGAGAAATCTATCCAGGGGAGACACTGTTCAAAGAGTTGCCAATGATTTGGGTTATGATTCAGTAAATGCTTTTATCACAATGTTCAAAAAATTAGCAGGCAAACCACCAGGGAGGTACTTTGCGGATCGTGATTTAAATTGATAATCAATAGCATGACACTGGCAGATGTCTGCCAGTGCAATGATTTAATTATTTTTGAGCATTAGCATCAGTTGAAACATCATGCAAATTAATATTAGCTCCATCGCTTGCTTCAATTTTGGTCATTGTTATCCCAAAATACCCATATAAAACGGACAATACAGATGCAATGATATTAAAGAACATGAAAGGTATTACTGAAATAACGTTTATATTAAATGTGGCTGTTACAAACAAACCCGCTAAACCCCATGGCACAAAAGGAGCCAGACAGGCACTAAGATTATTAATGATACGGGTCGCATTTTCAGGTTTATATCCTAATTTTACAAATAAAGGAGTTAGGAGCGTACAATTGAGGATAATTGAGAAATAGTTAGTTGAAACTACCGCCAAACATAACACGCAACCCATGGTAGTCGCAGTAGTAAGTCCAAAGCGTGAAGTTATAACTTTGCTGAAAGATTCTACGATAACATCAAGTATCTGAGTACCTTTCAGTATTCCTCCCATACCGAGCGAGGCGATAATCATGCTGACTAAAGATAGCATGCTGCTAATACCACCACGGTTAAGTATTGGATCCAGGTACTGGTTACCTGTGGCGATCACAAAACCGTCAGCCATAAATTTTCCAACATCTGCTACGGAGAATCCTTGGTACAGAACTGCGATCAATAAGCCGACCAGGTTTCCCACAAGAATTGAAGTCAAAGCAGGTTGTTTAAAGATCAATAAACCAACAATGACGATCAATGGCAGTAATGTGATTGGAGATAATTTCATTAAATGATTCAGGTCACCCATGATGCTGTTTATCGTATCTGGCTGTAACGCAGTATCAATATAGGTGAAGCCGTAAAACATATATAAAATAGTTGTCATTACTACTGCAGGAATAATGATCTTGGCATTCTGTTTTACTAAAACCATTAAATCAACTTTTGAAGTGCTGGCTGCAAGCAAACAGTTATCAGCAGTTGGTGATAATGAGTTGCCAACATGTGCACCAGATACGGCAGCACCAACGACTATAGCAGGGTGAATACCAAGGCCTAGACCTACACCTAACATGGCTACACCTGCAGTACTCATCGTACCCCATGAGCTGCCAGTTGCAATAGAAACTATAGTGCAAAATAAAAATGCAATAACTAAAAACATTTGAGGAGTAACCAGACTTAGCCCCCAATATGTTAATGTAGGTATAGTTCCGGCACATAGCCAAACAGCGACCATACAACCAATTGACAGAAGGAGCGCGAAAACAGACACTCCGGACTTCAACATTTCATAAACAGTCCCCTCTACTTCAGCAATAGTATAACCTAATCTTAACGCAAATGGGGTTAGCACTAGCCATGATGCGAATAGCGCAATAATAATAGGGATTTTGAACACTGCCAGTGCAGCTATTATATATATAACTAATGCACCGAGCGTGAAAAGGGCATAGCCCAGCGTAGGCTTTTTCTTTTTTTTGTTGATGGTTATCATCATGCGTACTCCTGGAATTATATATGAACGTAACTCATCGATAGTAGGGATTCATTTGTAAGCTCGAGGCTAAAAGATTCTGAACACATATTCCTTCGATTATCTGGAGCATGTGAAAACCATCTCACGTTACTTTTGTTTAGTCAATGAAGAAAAGTTCACCTTGTGTGATGCCTATCCCATTTTTCAAATTTGAAGGAAAAAAGTAAAATTGCAATGTCATCCTTTGAATATTAAAATCTCACGTAAAATATTTCCCTCAAAGGTTATGCTATGAAAAATAATGTGAAGTTTGACCATAACGACCATTCCATACTTAATTCTTATAAGTCTATTTTAGATGGTTTGTCTTTGTTTTTAGGTGACGGATTTGAATTTGTATTACACAGTTTGGAAGATCTTGATAGATCTGCAATCAAAGTTGTGAACGGACAATTTTCAAACAGGGCAGAGGGGGCCCCCATTACTGATGTAGCAATGCAATTACTCAAGGAAATAAAGAAAAGTGGCGATAACAATAAAAACATGGTTTATGTCAATAATCAAAACTGTAGGAGCCCAATAAAATCAGCGACTTTACCAATCACCGGTTCTAACGGCAAAATTATAGGTCTACTTTGTATTAACTTTCATTTAAGTATCCCGCTGCATGATTTTTTGAGTGGATTTTTTAATATTTTTGATGAGAAAACAATCAAGCCTATAAATGAAAACTATGCAACTAATTCAGAGTACCTAATTACATCAGCACTGGATGTCGCTAAAGCTGAAGTCCATAATAATGATAAAATTACAGCTTCAAATCATAATAAAACTATAATATCTCTTCTTTATGAAAGAGGTATATTCGAATTGAAAGATGCCGTTCACATCATTGCCAGCGATCTCAAAATATCTAAAAATACTGTATATTTACACATAAGAAGTTGTAGCAAGCAAGCCCAGTAAATATTTCTTTATATGAGCATGCCTCGGATTTCAAAGGGGCATTCACTCTGGATTTCGGCGTGTCTCGCAGCCGTTATAAAACATGTTAGAAATGTGACGTTACGATACTTTACTTCATTGACTAAACTTTTTTAATGCTGTAGTTTGTTCTTTAGGTGAACACATGAGGCTCATTCAATGAATATTATCAAACACTTACATACGGACCTTGCTCCTTTAGCTATTGGTCCTTATTCCCAAGCAGTGATTGTAAATGACTGCCTGCATACATCAGGCCAGATTCCACTTGATCCTATTAAAGGTGAAATTGTTGAAGGCGGTATTGAAGAGCAAACTCTTCAGGTGATGCGAAATCTTTCTGCAATTCTAAAGGAAGCTGGTAGTTCGTTTGAAAAGGTCTTTAAAACTACATGTTTTTTAGCTGATATGGATGATTTTGCTAAATTTAATGAAATTTATGCTGAGTATTTTATAAGTAAACCTGCCCGTTCATGCGTTGCCGTTAGAACACTTCCTAAAAATGTAAAATGCGAAGTAGAACTAATCGCAATCATTTAAATTCAACTAAGAGGTTATTTTATTCGTCTTCATAATTGATTTGGGAAGGATAACGTGACCTCATTTAATAGGATTAAGAATATGTTATCTACCTACGATAAAAAAATAGATCGTAAAAATACGTCTTCTATGAAATGGGCTGGTATTAAAGATGGTGAAACCATAGCTGTAGGGGTTGCAGATATGGATTTCATGACCTCCGACGCTGTAGTTGCTGAAGTAAAAAAAGTGGCAGAAAAAGGGGTGTTTGGTTACTCTATTATTCAGGAAGGTTATTACAGTTCGTTCATTCGTTGGTGTAATAAGCGTTATAACTGGCAAGTTAAAGAGGAATGGCTTAGCTATACCCCTGGGGTTATCGCGGGTATGGGGGGAGCGGTAAGAGCATTTTCCGAAGTCGGAGATCATGTTATTTTCCAGACGCCGGCGTTTTATTTATTAAATGAACTGACTGTAACAAACGATAGAATTCCAGTTAGCAACCCTCTGGTTTTGAAAGATGGTAAATATCATATTGATTTTGATGATTTAAAGGAAAAAGCTAAACATCCTAAAGCCAAAATTTTTATGCTTTGTAATCCTCAAAACCCTTCTTGCCGGGTTTACACTAAGGAAGAGTTGACAAAGATTGCAGATATTTGTTTGAAAAATGATGTCCTGATTGTATCCGATGAGGTGCATTGCGACATGGTTTATCAGCCACATAAACATATCCCTATTGCGTCCTTAAGCCAGGAAATTGCAGATATAACGGTAACCTGCCTTTCGCCAACAAAAACTTTTAATATGGCAGGTTTGCAAACATCTGTTAATGTGATTTCTAATGAAAATCTACGTGCCAAATTTGCCAAAGAACTACTTTCTCGTGACAGTAAACGACCAAATATTTTTGCTAACGTTGGTTTCAAAGCTGCATACGAAAAGGGAGAAGAGTGGCTGGATAATACTCTTGAATATATCAAGGGGAACGTAGATTTTGTTATTAAATATATCGAAAGTAACATACCTGAGATGAACGTAATTTATCCTGAAGGTACATACCTTATCTGGATCGATTGCAGTCAAACCAAAATAAAAGGTTCTGATCTCAAATCATATTTCCTTGAGAATGCTAATGTATTAGTTTCTGCTGGCTCAGAGTACGGGGAAAACTGTGCCAATTTTATACGCATCAATCCTGCATGTCCCAGAGAGGTACTTGTAGAGGTTATGGATAGAATAAACCATTCTCTTCACTTAATACGATGATACTCATGGATACTGGCTCCTTTGAGCCAGTATCCATTCATTATATAATTTTCCATTGCTTTGATTTAAATAATAAGGTTCTTTTGATTTAAGCGTCAAGTCATCAAGTCTGAATGTGGTCATTATGACTTTAGTCATGTTGACATATGTGGCTGATATGGGATACATATATTTTCAGATTGCTTTCTGCAACTTTCCTCTCATTTTCACTTGCTATCGTAAGTAACAACCCATCTATTCGCTTGTCACGAATCTTAAGTTCTTTATGACATTTAGTACAAATTATTTTTACATTTTTACCTTCGTCACACTTTTCGTAGCGACAAGATCTTTCATTACTTGTTATTTTTTGTAGATTTCCTAATTTAACAAGGTTTACGACCGCTTTGTATATCATTGATTGTGGTATATCATATCCTTTTGCTAAGCAAAATTTGAATATTTCAGTAACGGTAAAATCTTCTGTATCTAGTTCATTGATTACTTTCAGTATCATTTGATCATGTATTGTCGCATTTTTCATTTTAATTTTCACTTGCTTTTAGTGGGTTGATTCGGTTTGAGTATCATTTTATGATTTGCTAAAATTAATTCTTTCAGTAGGTGTTGTTATGTTAAGAAATTTAAATGCTCAAGAGGTTGCGGTTGTAAATACCATCGATATGGCTGGACAGGAAAAATTAACAGCCATGGATGTTTATAATTCTCTGCAATCAAGTAATAAAATAGCGCAGTCTACCGTGTATAATATACTCAGGCGTCTGGTACATAAAGGAGTGCTAAGAAAAGTACTAACTTTATCTAGCGATGCTTTTTATGAAATCAAAAAAATAAAAAGGAGTAAGCATATCTCTTACATCTATCCAAGAAAGATCACTGAACTTACTGATGCTCGACTTGATATCTTAATAAGCCAAATTGCCGCTGAGCTTGATGCGAAAATGCTGGATTATGAAATATCTTTAATTCTTAAGTAGAGTCAGAATATGAAGCAGAACGTGTCAACGTACTGCCTCATATTTTTTAGTTCACTCTTTCTTTGGCAAAAATACTGTCATTAATCCAATCAGAGGCAAGAAAGAACATAGTTGGAAGACCGTGTCGATTCCAGAATGATCAGCAATAATACCTAGCCCTGCAGCACCAAGTCCCCCCATGCCAAATGCAAACCCAAAGAACAAACCCGAGATCATACCAATGCGGCCAGGTACAAGTTCCTGAGCAAATACTAATATTGCTGAAAATGCAGATGAAAGTACCAGACCAATTATTATTGTAAATAAGCAGGTCATTTCCAGGTTCAGATATGGCAGGAAAAGACTAAATGGCGCAGCGCCCAGGATTGAACACCATATAACCTTTTTCCGCCCGAAGCGATCCCCTAGTGGCCCTCCAATTACCGTTCCGGCTGCAGCTGCAAACAGAAAACCAAAAAGATAGAGCTGTGCCTTTTGCACAGGCAAATTAAATTTGTTGATGAGGTAGAAGGTGTAGTAACTACTTAAGCTTGACATGTATACAAACTTGGAAAATATCAATATCAGCAAGACACTAATGCCAGTGATAACCGTTTTTGTCGGGAAAGGTGATATTTCACGTGCAGCATTTGCAGGCCCTGTGTTTTTAGTCTGTACCCTGTACCATCGGCTAACCTGCATTAAAATAATCATAGCTAGCAAGGCTGCCAGCACAAACCATGCCACATGACCTTTGCCGTACGGTGCAATAATTATTGCAGCCAGTAAGGGCCCTAAAGCGCTACCAAGATTACCCCCGACCTGGAATAGTGACTGAGCCAGCCCGTGTCTGCCGCCTGAAGCCATTCTTGCTACTCTTGACGATTCGGGATGGAATACAGAAGAACCGGTACCTACTAAAGCAGCCGCAATCAGTATTTCAGGATAGGTTTGAGCTAATGAGAGCATAATCAGACCTACCAGTGTAAATCCCATCCCGACAGGTAAAGAACGCGGTTGTGGATATTTATCAGTATAAATGCCAATAAGAGGTTGCAACAGGGAAGACGTGACCTGAAACGTTAATGTAATCAGGCCAATCTGCACAAAGCTGAGTGAAAACTCAGGCTGTAGCAATGGATACAGAGCCAGGAGTAGCGACTGTATCATGTCATTCAATAAATGAGCTGCGCTTATTGCCCCCAATATTTTGAATGACGTCTTCGCTATTTTAGGAATGTGTACTGGATCGGCAGTGACGGTTTTACTTGAATTCATTAACATGTTTCCGAAGAGGCATGGTGTTTAACATGACAATACCAGAAGGCCTGATTCCTATCAGGCCGTCTGGCTGTGACAATCAGTTTTTGAAACTCTTTTAGTTATCTTCTGTTTTCGACATAACTACTGTAACTATGGAAGCTGAAAGCAGAACAACGACGCTGAGTGAAATGAAAGCATTCGTCAGACCAATAAAATGCGCTGCATAACCAATCAACGCTGGCCCAAGCAATACCCCCAGGTACCCGAGAATACTTGCTGCTGATATAGCCAGTGTTGCTGGCATCGATTTTTGACGCCCAGCCAAAGAAAACAGTACAGGGACGACATTACCGGCAGCAAAACCAGCCACTGCCATTGCAGCAAGAACCCACTCGTAAGTGTTGAAAACAGTCGCAAGGTAGATACCAATAGCGGTTAATACCACTCCAGAAAGGAGCATGGATTTTTCACCCATAATGGTAACCACGCGGTCGCCGATAAAGCGGCTTAACGCCATAGCGATTGCAAACACCACATATCCTGTTCCTGCCACACCAGCTGCCACGTTTTTCACTTGAATCAGGAAGATAGCTCCCCAGTCAAGCATGGCTCCTTCCGCAAGGAAAATAATCATTGCGAGCACACCGATCCCAATAACCTTGCCTTTTGGCACCACGAAAAGTGGATGATCTTCTGTCGAGCGGTTGGTGAAAAAACCCGATGCAGCTAAAGAGATACTAATCAATACAACCAGCGCGGCTGCACCAGCGGCGATTTTGATATCCAGTCCTGAAGCAATCAGTAACGTAACAAAGCTTGCGCCCGCAAGTCCGCCGATACTGTAGAAGCCGTGAAAGCCAGACATCATTGGACGGCCAGCTGCATTCTGTACTTCAGTGCCATGAATGTTAGCTGCGACGTCCGTTGCGCCAATCGACGCTCCGAAAAGAAGCAAGGTCAGGCCCAGTGCTATTGGTGTAGAAACCATTGCAAGTAATGGCAAAGCAATAAATAAACCACACGCACCCGCAAGGATTATTTTTTTGCTGCCGACTTTACCTGCGAGCCCACCCGCAGTAGGCATACCAACCACGGCACCAAGTCCCAGGCAAAGAAGAATTGAACCCAACATGGCAGAATCAGCATGGATCCGTTGTTGAGCATAAGGTACTAAAGGTGCCCAGCAGGAGAGGCTAAAACCTGCTATAAAAAATGCTACACGTGTAGACCATTTCGCGGAACTCAGCTTTTTAGCAAGCTGAGCGTCGTTGATGCTATCAACGTTGCTTTCATTTTGACTCATAATCATTCTGTTCCTGATAATCATTTCGATTGAGGACAGATTCTACGTATTGTATGCTTGGTAAAATTCATCTGTTATGACGAAATATGTCGATAAATCGCCAAAATTCAGCTAACCCTGATAATGCTGCTGCTCTGATCGTAGGTCAGACAGAAATTTG
Source organism: Kosakonia sp. SMBL-WEM22 (assembly GCF_014490785.1). Lineage (NCBI taxonomy): Bacteria > Pseudomonadati > Pseudomonadota > Gammaproteobacteria > Enterobacterales > Enterobacteriaceae > Kosakonia > Kosakonia sp. SMBL-WEM22. Next base: position 1,644,808 of record NZ_CP051488.1, read on the forward strand.
TGAACCTTACACAACGGCACAACATAGTCATCAGCGGCATCAATTGATTTATGCCACCCGTGGGGTGGTTCATATGTCTACTGCTGTTGGGGAGTGGATCTTGCCACCGAGTCGTGCGCTATGGATCAGCGGCGGCACTAAGCATGCACTTACGGTCAAGCGCCCGGCAGAAATCAATATTCTTTATATTGACCCAGTTATCTATCCATTCACTAACTTTGCGCAATGTTGTGTCGTTGAGGTCACCGCCCTGGTACGGGAGTTGATTGCAACCTGTTCCCAACATGCCTGGGATTATGAAACTAATACGCCTGAATACAGGCTTTCTGCAGTCTTGATCGACCAGATCAAAAAGCTTGATCTCTCTCCGCTTGATTTGAATCTTCCCAGAGATGAGCGCGCGCTGAGAGTGGTAGAGCTCTTAAAAAAAGACCCCGGAAACCGGGATCCTCTTAACGTGCTCGCTCGCGAAGTGGGGGCGAGTGCACGTACGATTGAGCGCCTTTTCTCAAAGGAAACGCATCTATCTTTTGGCGCATGGAGACACCGTCACCGTATGCTGTTCGCCGTCGAAAGGCTGGCTTACGGTGAAAATGTCACCCGAGTCGCACTTGAGGCAGGCTATGAATCATCCTCAAGCTTTATTGCCTCTTTTCGGGCGATGTTTGGCACTACGCCATCGCGCTATTTCCGATTTGAATCAGCGGCTTCGAATTAGCCATAAAAAGAATGGAACGCCAACTAATGCCGCGATTAAGCCCGCAGGTAATTGCCATGGAAACACAGCCATTCTACCTACCCAGTCTGATACGACCATCAGACTGGCTCCTGCCAGGCCTGCTATTGCCAACTGTCCCGTCACTCTCCTGAAGCCCAGATATCTGGCAATATGCGGAGCCATAAGGCCGACAAAACTTAGTGGGCCGACAATGAAAGTGGAAAGGGCGGTTAGCACAGCCGCAAGTGACATTAACGCGAGACGGCTCAGTGACAGGGGCACTCCTAATGAACGCGCAACAACCCCGCCAAATGGAAGTAATGACAGCCATCGATGAACCAGCGGAATACAAAAGGTAAGCATTAGCGCAGCCAGAGACACGCTAATAGCTTTTTCAGCCGTTAAACCATATGTTGAACCCGCAAACCACGATAGCAGCATGGAGGTTCTGGGATCGCCACCTGAAATCATAAGCATTAGTAAAGCCAGAAATGCAGCGTTTAGTGCCATCCCGGTTAACATCATACGTTGGGGGGAAAAATCTCTGATACCAGCTATGGTGGTAACAATGATCAGCGTAGCCACTGAACCCAGACAGGCTGCAGGAAAATACCAGGCTGTTATGTTTCCAGGAAATGCCAGCATTCCAATCACCATACCTGCTGCCGCACCGGTACTTACGCCCATGACCTCCGGGCTGGCTACCGGGTTTCCGGTCAGGCGTTGAATAATACAACCAGCAAGGGCGAGCATGATTCCTGCAGAAAACGCGCCAAGTACCCGGGGGATTCGGAACGAAAGCACGGATTCTGTAGCCCAGGCCCAGCCGTCAGCATTTTTCCCCAGCCCTGATGCTAATAGCGTCAGGGCTGAAAGTATAATTACACCTGACAAAAGCCATTTTTTCAGGCTTCTTTTGGAAGCTGAATAGTTTTCAGATTCCCCGGCTGTTGAATACATACGCTCTTTGAGCCTGGGAAGTAATAAAATGAGCCCTGGTGCACCAACAACGGCCGTGACAGTGCCAGTAGGGATCTCCTTCCAGTAAGATGCCAGTAAAATGACGATTTGATCCGAAATGAAAAGCAACAGCGCGCCGGTTACTGGCACCGTCAAGATCAGCGTTACCAGACGTCTAACACCAAGTAGCCTTGTAATCAGAGGCGCAAATAGCCCGATGAATCCAATGATGCCAACAGATGTCACCAGAGTAGCCGTAAGGTATATGCCTACCAGAAGCGCAAAGGGCCGTATGAGCTGAAGCTTAAGCCCCAGGTTTCTGGACATCATTTCATCCATGCCAAGTAACGTCAGGGGCCGATGTAGCGCCAGAATAATGATGAAAGAAATCAACAATTGCGGAATCAGGCGCAGGACGACTGCCCAGTCAGTTTGCGTCAGCGAACCTGTTCCCCACAGAAGAACGCTCTGTAATCTTTCGTGAAAATACAGACCAATCAGTTGGCTGACAGCGCTGCAGTAAAGGGTCAGGACTAACCCTATAAGAATCAACCCTACCGGAGAAAGCTGTTTTCCTCGCGTCATAAACGCGATGACAGCCCCCATAAAAACAGCGCCAAGGAGCGAACCCGTACCTGGAGAAATTATATTACAACCCCAGAGAGTCGCCATTGTCATGCCTAGCTGAGCCCCGTTAGCAATACCTAGTGTTGAGGGTTCTGCCAGAGGATTACGTAGCACCTGCTGGAAAAGCAGACCGGCCAGCCCAAGCCCTGCACCGATCATCACAGACATCGCTGAACGGGGTAAAAAACTGTACTGAAGTAAGGTTATTTCAACCGCGTAATGTGTATTAAAAGGACTGTAAGCAGCCCACAACTCTATCGGTAAAATGTGATTTACGTTGAAAATGACTAAGATACTGGCCGTTATCAGCGCGACGGGTAAGGCGGATAAGCGAAGAGAAATCATATCTCCTCCAGAATTGCATCAAGCAGATGACAAAAGCGCAGCGCTGTGACTGGACCTCCGTAATACCAAATACCGGGCACCCGTCTGAAACGCTCTTCTTTTACAAAAGGCATCATCTTCCAGAGTGCGGTATCTGCAAGGTTTGCCATTGTTGTATCATCATTTTCAGTGAAGCAAATAACCTCGGTTTCTTGCAGACCTATTAGTTGTTCTATCCCAACGACCGCACTTCCCCAGAAACTGGTCTCTCCCTGCCATCCTCCCGGAATACCTGCTTTGCTCATAACCTCAAGAAACAGGCTATTTTGTCCAAAAACCAGAGCATGTCGCTGGTCAACAAGCGACATTAAAAGTAGTGGTCTTCTTTTCTTTTGAGCATATTTAAGCCTCAGTGCAGAGATTTCTGACTCGATGGTAGCAATTATTGCTTTCGCCCTGTCGTATCGACCTAATCGGACAGAGAGCGCCGTCAGGGATTGGCAGGACGTTGTGAGCGGTCTGCCATTTTCATCGCTGTATACAAGACCAAAGGATGGGGCAATCGAGTTATATACTGACGGTGAAGGGCCGTAACCTTCCGCGTAAACGATAAGATCGGGTTGCATCGCTGCTAAAAGTTCCGTATTTGGCTCTGTTCTTAAACCGAGTTCGGTGGAGCCATCAGGCAAGACGGGCTCCTTAACCAGTGATCGGTAATTCTCAATTTCTGATACAGCAAAGGGCATAACACCCAGCGTCAGAAGCATTTCAACAGCCAGCCATTCTGTGGCTGCTATTCGCTGCAGATCGCGCGAGGGAGCGGGACTTTTACCGACCGCAGGTAACCCCAGGAATAAGGATAAGCCAGCCAGATACTTTAAAAATTGCCGACGTTTAAAATCTGCCACTGCAGGGGAGGGGTTATTACTGAACATAACAGACAGGATGCCCTTCAACCGGATGGGAAAAGGTACCCATCTGAATACCATAAATAGTATTTAATGACGCCGGTGTAACAATCTCAGCGGGTGAACCCAGAGCAATTAAATGTCCGGATTTAAGCGCGAGAAGATTACTGCAATATCGGGCTGCCATATTTATATCGTGCAGTACCGCGATGATTGTGATTTCCTTTAGATGGCATAATTTTTTTAGCAGACACAATATTTCAGACTGCTGGGCAATATCCAACGCTGAGGTCGGCTCATCAAGTAAAAGACATTTAGTGTCTTGTGCAAGAGTCATCGCAATCCATGCTCTTTGCCTTTCACCGCCGGACAAAGAGTCAACCAGCCTCTTAGAGAGTCGTGACAGTCCTGTGTCAGCGATTGCTTCATCAACTTTCTGCATATCGTATTGGGTAAATCGGCCCAGTGCGCCATGCCAGGGATAGCGTCCTAATGAAACCAACTCCCTGACTGTCATGCCCTGTGCGGAAGGGAGGTGCTGAGGTAGGTATGCAACTTCGCGCGCAAATTCAGCATGTCCCCATTGCTCGACAGGACGTCCCTGAAATATAAGACTACCCGTTGAAGGAGAAAGATGTTTGCCAAATAGCCTGAGCAGCGTTGATTTACCCGAGCCATTATGTCCTATCAGGGCGTTAAATTCCCCGCCTGGGATAGTGACCGAGGATGGATATAATAATTGTTGTCCGTTAATTTGAAATGCTGCTTCTGACAATAGAAATAGCGCATTATGTTTTATCGTATTGTTCATCAGACCCTGTAAAGCGGGCAGGTGCCTGCCCGTTTACCCTCAGAAATGGAACGTGGCAGTGGCTGTCATCTGGCGCCCAGCGCCACGGAAACAGCCATAGTCGGCAAAACAGCTTGAAACGTATTTTCGGTCCAGAATATTAGTAACGTTAAGAGCAATGTTTGCCCCTCTCAGTCCGAGCTGGCTAAGTTCATAGCTAACCAGTCCGTTCCAGACGGCAACACTACCCACTTTGAACGTATTCTCTGAATCCCCCCAACTGGAGCCAATAAAACGCCCTCCGCTTCCAAGGGTCAACCCATTCAGTGCTCCCTGACTGAAGGTGTAGTCGAGCCAGAGGGAAGCCTGATGTTCAGGAACCTGATCAGGCGTCTTTCCCTTCAGTTGTGTGTCTTTGGTATATTCAGCGTGTGTATAGCTGTATGAGGAAATTAAGTTCAGATTATCCGTTAATCCGGCTTTCGCTTCGAGTTCAATACCCTGGACTTCAATTTCACCAGCGGCCACTTTAAACAGAGGGTTATCTGGGTCTGTTGTCAGATTATGCGTTTTGGTGAGTTGATATACTGCTGCACTGAGCATGGCAGAACGTCCATGTGGCACATAGCGCACGCCCGCTTCGTACTGTTCACCTCGTGATGGTGCATAGGAGACCGGAGGAGTTGAAGATAACCCGAAGCTGTTAGGTTCAAATGACTGGCTGTAGCTGATGTAAGGTGTGATGCCATTATCAAACAGGTAATTTAATCCACTCCGCCAGGTAAACTGATGATCGTTTCGGGAGATACCGGTATTTGTCTGGCGAAGATAGGTTTCCTGACGTGACCAGTCATAGCGTCCCCCCAGCGTGAGCAACCAGTTTTCATACTGCGCTTGATCCTGTACATAAATACCTGTCTGACGAGTCTTGTCATGCGCATAAGGTTCTGCGTCACCAAAAGCAAAATCATTCTGCTCTGGGTTATACAAATCCAGAGGTGTCGCAGAACCATACAGGTTACTGATGTCATTGTTTAAATTTCTGTAATCGATACCTGATAAAAGAGTGTGGTCAATATTCGCTGTGTGAAAATCACTCTCAAGCTGAGTATCCACAGAGAAACTATTCATCCGCTCGTTATCAATAAATTGCCCGCGCGAGATCGTGTGATTTAAATCGGCAGAAGGTACATCAGGGCAATCAGTCGTGGAGCAAATTCCTCTTCCATAGACACTTTGCTGTGACGTTTTGACTCTGGAATAACGCAGGTTCTGCCTGAACGTATAGTTGTCAGACAATACCTGTTCGAAGCTATATCCTACGGATCGCTGGTAACGTGACCAGGTATTATTGGGTGCGCTGTCGTCAAAATCGTCAGGCAGTCTAGCCCCGTCAGGCAACGGATCTAAAGTACCTTGTCTTGGCATCCATCCATAATATCCCACCTCAGGTTCGTTCTGAATGTTGGACAAGAATGTAAACGTTGTGTTTTCGTCCGGACGCCAGGTAAAAGAAGGCGCTATTGCGAAACGCCGCTGCCTTGAAAGGCTTTGTTCCTCATCGGAAGAACGGGCCATCCCTGTAATCCTGAAAGCGTAAATCCCCAGGTCATCCAGCGTGTCACCGAAATCGAAACCAGTTTGCATGAGGTTATTCGATCCCATTTTAAACTGCACTTCGCGTACTGGAGTGTAGACCGGGCGCTTGCTTACCATCGAAACAATGCCACCGGGATTACTCATTCCATACAGAACTGAGGCGGGGCCTCGAAGTACCTCAATCCGTTCGAGCAAATAGGGTTCGGTCGACATCTCGTTCCAGTTGTCGCCAGTGAGTTTGAGGCCATCCAGATAGTTGTTTTGTCCCTGTCCGGATGAAAAACCACGAATCTTAACCATATCAAAAGCGTTAGAGCTACCTCTGTCAGATACGGTTACTCCTGGCGTATATCCGAGCGCGTCCTTTAACGATTTAGGCTGCAAAATATCGATTTCTTTTCGCGTGATCACGGAAATGGACTGGGGGATATTTTTTATATCAGAACTGGTTTTTGTACCCGTAGCCGACTTTTTGGATACCAGCCCAGGAGTTGCTCCCCAGGGGTCTTCGCTGCTGTTTTTTTCAGCATCAGCGCTGACCAGAATGCTATCTTCTGCGTATACGGTGTTTGCTGTAAGGGCTGACAGTAAGGCAATTTTCAGGGTTACAAAAAGGGGGCTTAGTCCAGATACTTTGCGAGACGCGTTGACAGAAGAGCGATACATATTTTGTTCCTGGTATAAACAACCTGAATGCCAATGAGAGTGATTTTTATTCACATCGCAGGGCGGAGTGGCCCCGGTTTGATCGTGGATACAGTATTATTTTGTTCTGGCAGAGAATATTGATAAAGCGACAAATAACATTGCTATCTCGCCATGCTGAACTTTAAAACGAAAGATGAAGGATTTATATGATAAGAGGGAGTGTTTCACCTTAGTACAATAGGCGTTAAATGAGAAATTAGCGCTTAAGAATGTAGGTTTTACGACATCATATGTTTAATTGTCGCCAGCGACACAAGTAATTAATTGATAAATATGCTCCAAATCAATTGGTTATGTCTGGCAATCTTTATTTGGGCATTCAATTTGTGATTGACCCAATAAAGATGGAGCCTTAACATAGTATTAACTTATTGTGCAGGTGAACTGATAGTTCAGCACATTCCTTAAATGATTCAGTCGAATCATTAGCAATGTGAGGATACTCATGAAAATTCAACTGTCAGGTTTCTGTGTAATATTTAAATCAGTTATTCACTCTGTTTTGACTCCATTAAATCAAAGAAAACGTTGCCGCTCAGATGGTTTTTTTAACGCTAACGCTGGTTTTGCTCGTTTTTACTGAGCTCTGTTTGAAGCAGTCTACACATTCTCTGCATCATTCCTGGCGCTCTGCGTGGAATTGAAAATTAGATAACGATGGTTTAAATATGAAACAGACAGGTCAAAAAAAGAACATTCTCATTTGTGGATCAGGTATTGCCGGACCAACACTGGCATTTTGGTTAGCTAAGCAAGGGCATAAGGTCACTGTCGTTGAGCGAGCATCAAGCTTACGCTTAACGGGGCAAACTGTAGACATTCGCGATGAAGGCCGTGATGTGGTTGAGCGCATGGGGCTTCTTAAAGACATTTCAGAATTAATGACAAATGAAGAGGGTTTGCGTTTCGTTGACAGCAAAAATATCATTCAGGCTGAATATCCAAGTGCAGGTGGGAAGAAGTCATTTGTTACAGATATAGAAATACTCAGAGCCGACTTATCGACGCTTCTGCTGAAATCGACACAAGATGATGTTGAGTATATTTTTGGAGATTACGTCACTTCCTGTCACGAGAATGAAGCTGAAGTCATTGTTAACTTCAAAAATCATGCTCAAAGAACTTTTGACCTTATGGTTATTGCTGAAGGTATGCGGTCATCCACGCGCGAACTCGTTTTTGGTAAGGTTCCTGTTCATCACATTGGTCTATACACTGCCTATTTTGCGATGCCTTATCAGCCTCAGGATGGGACATGGGTGCGCTGGAGCAATTGTACGGGTGGAAAGTCTATTCTGTTACGCCCGGACCAGGGACGCTCAACCCGGGCATATCTGTACATCAGAAGCAGTAAGCGAGGCATTGACCTTACAGGCCGAAGTGCCGTTAATAGCTTCATAAAAAGCACTTTCAGGAACGATGGCTGGGAAGCACCACGCATACTTGAAGAACTTGATAAAACTGACGATATCTTCTTTGAAGATCTTGGGCAGATACGAATGGACTCATGGTCCAGGGGAAGAGTCGTATTGCTTGGGGATGCGGCTTATTGCGCGACGCCTGTAAGTGGTATGGGTACCACTCTTTCAATCGTAGGTGCATATATTTTGGCCAAGTCACTGTTGACCAGTGAGGATCATCATGCTGCATACAAAGCGTACGAGCAAAAAATGCGACCCTATGTGCAACAAGCTCAGTCGATAAAACCCTGGACTATACGACTCGAACAACCTTCAACCAAACTGGGTATTGCGCTATTTTATAGGTGGAAGCGACTAGAAAAGACGAAGCTCATGCAGTTCCTTATGAGTCCTTTTGGGCCTAAAAGAGAGCATGTGGATTTTTTGGGCGCTCCCATCGTTTACGACACAGACATCACTCGCGCACCTGAGAAATCAACTTTGTAGGAAATAGATTCAGTCAGCGAGAGCTAAGCGAGTCGCTGACTGCGTTGCTATTGATTTAATTTACTACTCGAATACATTTGCAAAGAGAATTAGTTTCGATTACAGGCCTTGATATGATTAAGCAAAAAACTATCAGAACCTCTGTTTCAATGACAGGCATAGGGTTACATAGTGGATTAAAAGTCCAAATGAATGTCATTCCTGCAGGAATCAATACGGGGATCGTTTTTCGTCGTGTTGATCTGCACCCAGCAGTCGATATTCCTTTACGTGCCGAAAGTATTAATGAAACGACGCTTGCTACTACTATCTTCAATGATGATGGTGTACGAGTTTCAACAATCGAACATTTACTCTCGGCAATATCTGGGTTAGGAATCGATAATCTTTTGATCGAACTTAACGCAGGTGAAATTCCCATTGTAGATGGAAGTTCTGCGCCATTTGTATATTTACTGCTCAATGATGCAGGTGTCATTGAGCAGAGTGCCCCTAAGAAATTCCTAAAAATTAACGAAGAAATACGTGTAGAGCTTGACGATAAATGGGCAACCTTAGCCCCCTTTAACGGTTTTCACCTGGATTTTACTATTGATTTTAATCATCCAGCGATAAGTTCGGACAATAAAAGATATACAACCACCTTGAATCCTGAAGTTTATATCGCTGAAATCTCCCGGGCCCGTACGTTCGGTTTCTTGCGCGACGTTGAGTATCTTCAGTCGAAGGGCTTGGGTCTGGGTGCGAGTTTAGACAATGCAATTGGCCTTGATGAGTTCCGGGTGCTGAATAAAGACGGGCTGCGATACGAAGATGAGTTTGTCCGACATAAAACACTCGATGCAATAGGAGATCTTTTTGTCTGCGGCTATAACATTTTGGGCGCGTTCACCGCATATAAATCCGGTCATGCTCTTAACAATCTCCTCATCAGAAGTGTTCTACAAAATCAACAGTCCTGGGAGTTCGTACAGTTAGATACTGCGCCGTTTTCCGAAGTGCTGACAGATTCCATGATAGAGCTTGCTTACGCCAGATAGTTTTTTCGATACAACTTTATTGCCAGAACATGGCTTAGGAAACGGGCAGCCCTTGTGGCTGCACTTGAGGTCAGGCGGCACTGGAGCCTATCATAATTTATAATCGCTGCAGTAAATGATTAACTCCTTCTGATGCAGCATCAACTGCGCCCGCAAGATAACCTGAAAATTGTGGCGACCATTCACTGGCAATCCCCGTCATTTTACCTGCCCAAACTCCGTTCACTGGCGTCTGTTCAGGTAATGAATGCCCAAACTCCTGCCGCAAATCCTGTTTTGTCGCCGTAAAAGGATCGGCTGCCCAGTCTTTTATAAATTCTCTTAGTGGGTCTGCCGCAGACTGGCCAAACAATCGTACAAGCTGTTCCCGGCACATCTGCATAAGTACAGCTTCAGAGATTTTCCTTCTCGCTTGTGCTGGCACACCGATAAAACCAAATATCGCGGTGATACCTGATTCTGGCTCGGACACATCGTGAATTTCTACCATAGGCCCAATCTGACTGCTTGCATCACCAGAGAGATTTTGTTGCTGCAGGAAATCTTTATTATATAAGGCGACATATTTAGCATGGGGAGCCATCCATGTTGGGATCTTACTCCAGCCTGTAAGCAGCCCATCTGGCAACGCCGGTTTGAAGTCAATTCTTGCCGCCTGTGCGGGTGGCAGAGCCAGCAGGAGGTGATCACAGGCGTAGGCCATGCTTTTACCATTTTCCGCTCGGCTATGCACCAGTACTTCTTCACCCTTACTGGAGACTGCCATAACCTGCTGGCCGAGCATAATTTTCCCGGACGGGATCTGACTTTTCAACGCAGATGTCAGGGCCTGCATACCGCCTTTTAGCCTGAATGATGGTGGTGATGTTTCATACGATGGATAACGTTGTGGTGCAGAATGGCGATGGCGTTCAAACATCATTTCTCCCGGGCGAGTCTGCGGGATAAGAGAGAGATCGAGCGCATTAACAAGGCGCGCGAGTTCGGGCTGCATATCAGGCCAGAACCATGTAGCACCCATATCGACATGAAGTCCGTCAGGGGTGTTTGCTAACATCTGGCTTGAAAGGACACGCCCGCCGGTTCTTTCTCTTGCCTCGAGTATCGTACAGGCCACACCCGCCTTTTGAAGTAATGTCGCGGCGTATAAACCACTCACGCCTGCGCCGATAATAACAACTTTGCCGCTCATGAAGTGACTCCGAACAGGGTTTCTGGGCTAAGATGTCCCGTTTTCAAATAGAGAAGAGTATCCGTCCCAGCGGCCAGCAATGCGGGCATATCTCTTGGCGGCAGCCGTAACCAACTACCTTTCTCATATTCGCCTTGCGGATCTGTGAGAGTCCCTTCCAGTATCATCAGCTCTGCTCCTCCAGTCAGGGGAGTACAAAAAAGACGCTCTCCAGGCGCGATTTTCAGTAGCATGACGGTTTCAGATGTGCTGGAGAAAAGAGGGCATACTTGTCTTCCCGGACGACCGTGCCAGTTCGACATATCCTTCGTATTGATTCTTAAAGGCTGCCGTTCTTCAGGATTCATCTGGCGCAGCTTCACGAAAATAGTCGTACCGCCATGACTCGAAGGTTGGTGAGAAGAACCATCCGGGCTGCGCAGGTACCAGCCTGCCGGATAATTTGTCCCGTTCTCAGTAAAGATGCCGCTCAGGACAAGAATTTCTTCTCCACCAGGGTGATTGTGTACGGGAAACATAGAGTCAGGGGCATACCTGACAAGACTGGTCGCGCGGGCCTGCTCGCGGCCGATTCTGTCGAGCATCACTCGTTCGACACTAGGCTGAGGGGAAGCTACCCACTTGTAGCGGTCAGGCGTCATTACAGCACGCTGTGAAAAATCTGAATTCAGTAACATCATATTCATAATATGGCACCCTTGCAGGTGCCCTTTAGGGGTTATTTGTTCGGCAGGCTGTCGTAAACATCTAGGGCACGTGCAGTGTATGTCAGCGCTGCACCAGTGTTCAGGTTAATGGCGACGGCCAGTGCCTCTGCAATCTCTTCTCGGGTGGCTCCGTGCTTAACCGCAGCATCTACATGCACGGCCAGACAACCATCGCAGCGCGTGGTGACGGCGACGGCCAGCGCGATCAGTTCGTGGGTCTTGGGATCGAGATGTTTATTCTCAGATGCGCCTTTGTCCATCTGCTGAAAGCCTTTCATAAATTCTGGCTGTAATTTGGCAAATTTACCGATGGTTGCGAGCAGGCCGCTGCGATATTCATTCCAGTTTAAAAACATGTTGGGCTCCGGTTGGAATAGGTTTCAGATAAAAATGACGTCCCTTGCCAACGTCTCTGGCGCATTAGCAAGGGTGTATATCATTCACTGGGGACGATTATCAGAAAGCCCGGTAACTTCAACAAATCAGATATTCTTGCGAAGCGGTGAAGAAATTCTATGTCGTGAGGTTGGTAGCGGAAGGGGCATCACGCGGTCGAGTAATGCCTGTACCTGGATATTATTCACTTTCCGACAGGACGTCCTGAAGTAGCCAGTCGTGAAAAATATTAACTTCACTACGCATAACCTGCTGCTGCGGGGTCACCAGATAATACGACCATTTTAGCGGCCAGCGATAATCGGGCTGCAGCTGCGCAAGCTGTCCGGTTTCGATAAGTTTCTTCACCAGAGCATATCGTACGATAGCTACACCACGACCGCTCAGAGCGGACAGAATCACCGCTGAGGTGGAATTGATATGAAGTCCGCTTTCAAGTGCCTCGGGGGCATTCACAGTCTGGAGCACCTCGTCCCACGATGGAAAATCTGCGCCGGGGTGAGGGGTATCATCATAAATAAGCTTTTGCGTGGCGAGCCACTCGCCACAGGTTATTTTGCCTTCCGGAACAAGACGCGGACTGCAAACCAGTACGGCTTCTTCATCCATCAGCCAGGTTTTATTGACGCCCGGCCAATCCCCCTGTCCACAACGGATACCGATATCCGCCTCCCCGTGCGACACGTCCATTAGTTTTTCCGTAACGTTAAGCCGCAGGTCAATACTTTCATGGGTTTCTGAGAACCGGTTCAGTCGTTCCATTAGCCAGTTCATCATCAGTACCTGAGAGGCGGTTACTACGACGACCGAACGCGCGCGACGTCCGCGTAGTTTGTTCAGTCCAGATTCCAGTTTGTCCAATCCTTGGGTGATGTCCAGCAGGGCTTCCTGTGCTTCATCAACCAGCGTCAGGCGCTCCTTCCCTGAACGGGTGCGGTGAAGAAGCGGATGTCCCACCCAGTCTTCCAGTGCGCGGACAAGCTGGCCTACTGCGGCTGGCGTGACGCCCAGCTCCTGTGCCGCGCCAGTAAAACTTCCATGCCGGGCTGTAGCTTCAAAAGCATGCAGCCATTTCAGGCGATTTAGCGATCTCATTTCATATTTCCTGACTCATTATTTTCTTCAGTATAAGTTAACGAGAAAGATTTTCTTTCCTGCGTCGCAATTTCTTCTCAGTCGTTAATACCGGGAGAGGGTGGCATTCTGATTTCACAGGATGAGGGGGCTGCCTTCTCATCAATGACAATCCAATGAATGTAAAGAGGTTAGCGATGAACGCATCTTTCTCCGGTAAAAAACTGTTAGTGGTCGGCGGTACGAGTGGTATGGGTTTCGAAACGGCGAAACTGGTTCTGAAAAATGGTGGCAGCGTGGTGCTGGTTGGCAATCGTCAGGACAAGGCTGAACAGGCCCGTCAGGCGCTTTCTGCTGATGGTCAGGTCTCCATCATCGTTGCTGACCTGATGAAAGAAGAAGGCATGCAGCACGTTATTAATACTATCAACGCTGAACATAAAGACATTAGCCTGCTGGTGAATGCAGCGGGTGTGTTCTTCCCGAAACCCTTCGTCGACAATGAAACGTCTGACTACGACATGTATATGGACATTAACCGTGCGACCTTCTTCATTACCCGCGACGTGGTGCGCAATATGGTAGAAGCCGGTATTAAAGGTTCAATCGTTAATATCGGTTCAATGTGGGCGCAGCAGGCCATCGGTGCCACTCCTTCTGCTGCTTATTCCATGGCGAAAGCCGGTCTGCACGCACTGACCAAAAACCTGGCGATTGAGCTTGGCGAAAAAGGGATCCGCGTGAATGCCGTTTCTCCGGCCGTTGTTCACACGCCGATTTACGAAGGCTTCATTCCGAAAGACGACGTGAAGGACGTGATGAACAGCTTCGACAGCTTCCACCCGATTGGCCGTGTGGGTACCCCGGTCGATATCGCGGAGACCGTTGCCTTCCTGCTTTCTGACAAGACTGGCTGGGTCACCGGCGCCATCTGGGATATAGATGGTGGCGTGATGGCTGGCCGTAACGCCTGATGACTCTGCCGCACGTGGGCGACCGCGTGCGGCACTGGAGTACTTATGCAAATCCAGACCGCAAACTATGACCTTGTCACCACATGGCAGGGGGGCATGGCCAGCCGCACGCGCTGCCAGTCTATGACGGGGGACAAGCGTCAAAGCCACGTTATCGATTCAGATGAACCTGTCGCGCTGGGTGGCGAAGGGCGGGCGCCCGGCCCTCAGGATCTGATGCTGGCAGCTTTTAACGCCTGCATGACGGCCGCCTTTGTTCAGGAAGCCATTAGTGCGGGCATCACGCTGACCCATCTTGATATCGAGACCCGCGGTGAACTCCTGACGGGAATATCCCGGCTCTGTGAAAAAATCACAGATGTTTCGCCTGGCTGGCTGCAGTATGTCATTCACGTCAGCGGGGAAGGGACTGCCCATCAGTTCGAATGCATCCATCAACTGGTCATTAACGCCTCCCTTCACCGGTGGTTACTGGCTCAGAACATGACGGTAGAGGGTGATTTAATTCTTATCTGACGCGGTCTGGATACCCTGTTTCTCCTCGAGAAAATACGATGACCACACCACGAGTTACCCCCTGGCAGGATGGTGAGCCTGTCGATGCGGACCTTCTTAATGCGATGAAAGCCCGACGTCCCGGTGGGGAACTGATTGGCATTGACCGCATATTGATTAAAAGCTTTCCGCTGGCCACAGGCTGGAATGAACTGATGATCCGGGTTCGTCAGCAATTTTCCCTCAGCCTTGAATACCGGGAACTGATCATGTTGCGTGTAGCCTCACTCAACAAAGCAGAATTTGAATGGAACGTGCATTACCCTGCTTATCTGGATGCAGGCGGAACGGCTGAAAAAGCGGCTGCGCTTGAGCCTGCCTCAGTGTCATCCCTGTTTAATGAAACCGAAACCCTGCTCATCAGGCTTAATGACCAGTCAACACAAGGAGTGTTCGTGGATGAAAATATCATCGACGAATTGAAACGCCGGCTTGGTGAAAAAGAGACCGTGGAAGCTGTTGCGACCGTCGCGACCTATAACATGGTGTCGCGTTTCCTTGTCGCCCTTGCCATCTGATAATCCCCCTTTTTACCGGTGCAATTTATGAATAAAAAATATCGCGCTATGCAGATTGTTGCCCCCGGTGTGCTGGAAATGACAGAGCGACCGATACCCGTTCCCGGCCCGGATGAGGTGCTTATCAAAATTGAAGCATGCGGAGTATGCGGTGCCGATCTCCGGGACGCGGAAAAAGCGCCGCAGGAGGGCCAGCCCGGGCGCATCCCGGGACATGAAATCGTCGGATACATTGCGCGCAAGGGCGGCAGGGTGCCCGATATCTGGCAAACCGGCCAGCGAGTCGGTGTCGGGCGTCTGGGCGGTTACTGTCAGCACTGCAACCCCTGTCGCAGCGGGCTTTTTCATCTTTGCGAAAACCAGCTGACGCCAGGTCTCAGCTGCGATGGCGGCTATGCCGAGTACGTTGTCATGCGTTATACCGCGCTGATCGCTATTCCCGCAGAACTCTCTTCCGTACATGCCGCCCCAATCCTCTGCGCCGGTACTGCTACCTTTAACGCGCTGCGTCATTCCGGCGCCAGGGCAGGCGACAGAGTCGCTGTTCTCGGGATGGGGGGACTGGGTCACATGGCCGTTCAGTACGCCCGTAAAATGGGTTTTGAGGTGACGGTAGTGGCGCGTGGTCATGAAAAAGAACGTGCGGCCTTTCAACTGGGCGCGCATCACTACATCGATGCGCTCAGTGAAGACGCAGCAGCGCGCCTGAAAGCTGACGGCGGGGGGGATTTTATTCTGGCCACGGCTTCAGATTCAGAAACGGTCTCAGGCCTGCTGTCTGCTCTTGCCCCCCAGGGGAAAGCGATCCTGTTGGGGACCGGACGAACGCCCCTGCAGATTATGCCGGGCATGATGATTGGCGCGGAACGCTCGCTGTCAGGTTCCTTTGTCAGCACACCCGCTCAAACCGAACGTGCGCTGCGTTTCAGTCACCTCTTTCAGACGTTGCCCGTCACAGAACAACTGCCGCTTGAGCAGGCCAATGAGGCGCTCAACAGGCTGAAGATGGGTCATGCACGCTACCGGATGGTGCTCACAATGAATCAGGATAATTAATCACATGTCCACAGAACAGTTCCTGCCTGTTGCAGACCAGAACAATAATATCATCCGCCTCTCGGCCGCCCAGGCTCTCGCTGGTGCTAACTCGGTGGTTTTTTATGCCACGGGGGCCATTGTAGGTAACGCTATCGCGCCCAGTAGTTCTCTGGCTACGCTGCCCATCACCATGTTTGTTCTGGGCATGGCGGCCTGCATCCTGCCGTTAGGTTCACTGGCGCGAAAAAATGGCCGTAAGGCTGCCTTTATGGTCGGCACCGGGGCGGGGGTTATTACCGGACTGATAGCTGCCCTAGCCGTCCTTGTTGGTTCATTCATCCTCTTCTGCGTTGCCGCTTTTATCGGGGGGGCATATGCAGCCGTGGCGCTCAGCTTTCGTTTTGCCGCCACCGATGGCGTCACACCGGAACGACGGGCTCGCGCTTTGTCGCTGGTGATGGGAGGAGGCGTGATCGCCGGTGTGGTGGGCCCGATGCTGGTTTCCGCAACGATGCACCTCTGGCCACCTCACACCTTCGCTGTCACCTTCCTTGCCCAGGCGTTCGTGGCCGTCATCTCGGCGTTTATCCTCAACGGCGTGAAAACAGCCGAACCTGTCAGTGCAGCCAAAGCGGGTGGGCGGCCTTTGCGCGAAATAGTGCGTCAGCCGGGCTTTGCCAGAACCGTATTTAGCGGTGCGGTCACCTATATGGTGATGAACTTCCTGATGACGGCTGCACCGCTTTCGATGCACATGCACGGTATTTCTCAGCAGGCGTCCAACCTGGGGATTCAGTGGCACGTTATTGCCATGTACGGCCCGGGATTTTTCACCGGCAAGTTAATCAACCGTTTTGGTGCCATGCGTATCGCCGCGACGGGTCTGCTTATCACTGCATGTGCGGTCCTGGCCGGTCTCGACGGAACCGATATTTTCCATTACTGGCTGTCGCTGATATTACTGGGCCTTGGCTGGAATTTTGGCTTCACCGGCGCATCGGCGAAAATCATTGAATATCACCGTCCCGAAGAGAAAACCCAGGTCCAGTCTTTGAACGATTTTGTGGTGTTCGGGGTAATGATCGTGGGATCATTTTCTTCAGGCGCGCTGCTCAGTTTCTACGGCTGGAACGCCGTCTTGTGGGGGGCACTTGTGCCTGTCGGTCTTGCATTTATAGGTATCGTAAAAGAACTGCAGGCAAAAGGTCAGAGTAAATTATCATCCCGATAAAGGTTGCTTTGCTGACGGAGCACTCATCCTATTCATGTAAAACTCTATTAAGCCCAAAATTAACAAAGAGGGTTTCGGATATGTTCATCAATGCTTTGTCGGGCAGAATTTTTCTACGTCCGCTCTTCGCTCCGAGTAGAGCGTGAGTCATATAGCAATCTGTTTTGTACCATAAACTGACGTTGCGGGATTCACGACATTAAGTTCAAAATCAAGTGTTGAACTCTTACCATTAACGGACGATGATAAGAAAAACTTGAAATACAATCGTTAAAACCTTCGCTATTAAAGTATTTAATTTTTTTGGTGGAAGGCCCCATTTCCGTAGCCTTTGTAATACATTTAGAGGGAGTTTTATGTATTTATCAAAACTTGGAATCCGTAATTTTAGAAACTTTGAGGCTGCTCACATTCCACTGGCAGGTAATGTTGTGTTATTGGGGGAAAATCGTGTCGGTAAAAGTAATCTGCTTTTCGCAATTCGACTGGTTATTGATCCTACTCTTCCTGATTCAGCCAGGCAGCTTAAGCTGTCAGATTTCTGGGATGGCTGCGACCTTGAATCAAACCCTCAAATTGAGGTGCACCTTGAATTCGCCGATTTCGACAGTGACCCTTGCCTCTCAGCTCTGTTGACCGATTTTCGCATCGCAGAGGATCCTACCGTAGCAAGGTTGAGCTACATTTTTCGAAAAAAGGAAGAAGTCGATGGGGCTCCACGTTCGGGTGAAGACTGTGAGTTTATTGTTTTTGGCGGAGGTCTGGAATCGCGAGCCATTCCTGGACGCGTCAGGCGGCGGATCGCCATTGATATGCTGGACGCGTTACGCGATGCAGAAGCTCAACTTGCTTCCTGGCGAAACTCCCCGCTACGTCCCTTATTGGAAGATGCATTCTCTACACTGAGCCGAGCCGATTTGGATCGCGTAGCAACTGAGCTTCAGGCAGCAACGGAAACCATGGAGAAGTTCCCATCAATTAAGGTTCTCGAAAATTCTCTGCGTGGTGGCATTCTTGACCTGGCTGGAACTGCTCACGATTTAGATGCCCGCCTCCGTTTTGCACCTACTGACCCGCTTAGATTGATGCGTTCTATCTCTATGTTCATCGATGATGGAAAGAGAGGCATTATTGAAGCGAGCCTGGGTTCTGCGAACGTGGCTCTGATATCACTCAAGCTAGCAGAGTTTGCATGGCGACGTGAAAAGAATGAACGTAATTTCTCTCTGCTTTGTATTGAAGAACCCGAAGCACACCTTCACCCACAGCTTCAGCGTGCTGTTTTTCACAAACTTTTCAATAATGCTGACAAAGATCAGTCTTTGATTGTAACGAGCCATTCTCCCACCTTGGCAACCATTGCTCCTCTTCGTTCTGTCGTTCGCATTTGCAGGGATCCTAAAGGGCGTTCACGAGCTTTTTCCCTAGCCGAGCTGCCAGTAAACAGTGAAGAACTCGACGACATTGAACGATATTTAACAGCAACCAGATCGGAGCTGCTTTTTGCTAATGGAGTAATATTTGTTGAAGGCGATGCTGAGGAGGTTTTACTTCCAGGTTTCGCACAGGCCATGGGGATCAATCTCGACCAGCTTGGGATTACGGTATGTAACGTAGCGGGAGTTAATTTTGAACCATACGTGAAGCTGGCAGCCAGCCTCGGACTACCTTTTTCCGTCATAACCGACTGGGATCCACTGGATGGTACGAAACAACCGATGGGTAAAACACGTTCAATTAGTATCTGGCAGGCATATAGCGATGTGTCGGCGAAACTGAAAAAACTAACCCCTGAAAATATGATTTGGTTGAATAGAAGTTCTTATGAAGCTTGTAAGGCTGTATTTGAAAGGATTGGCATTTTTTTAAACGATCAGACATTTGAAGTCGCTGTGGCCAATACGACAGGCCTCAAAGAAGCGCTGCTTGATATCCTCGATGAACAGGGATTTGGTGCGTTACGTTCATCAAGGATTGCTTCATGGCGTGCTGGTATTGTTCCAGACCCGACGCAACTTCTCGCGATGATATCAGACATAGGTAAAGGACGTTTGGCTGCCAAGCTGAAGCAAAAGGCACCTGAGCTTGCGCCGCCGGAGTATATTGCTTCAGCTATTCAATATGTGGTGTCGAATGTCTGACTGGCGCGCACTTTCAGATGCTCTTAATGAGCTATTGCCGAACAGAGAGCAGTACGCTGCGGCCACATACCCTGGCCACTGCGTAGTTATTGCTGGGCCAGGCAGCGGGAAAACCAAAACACTTACGACCGCCATGGCACGTGTCCTGATTGAAGAGGTCGCTGACCCCCGAGGCGTGGCCTGTATTACTTACAACAATGAATGCGCTTCTGAACTTGAAGGACGTCTGGCATGCTTTAAGGTCATTGGCGATGATCGGAACTTTATTGGTACCGTACATAGCTTTGCATTAAATCAGGTTCTAATCCCCTACTCACGATGTATACCGGGTTTGCTGCCGGATGATTTTCGTGTGGCGACCAGAGATGAGAGTCGCGCGGCTGTTGAAATGGCTTACCAGGCTAGATTCGGAACTGACGGAGATCCTCATGCACGGTGGAAATTTGCAGAAGAGAAACGACGCCGGGATGTGAATCGACTCCTACCGGCTTGGCGAAATAACAATCCGGAGCTGGCAGATTTTATTGAAGGTTATGAGGCAGAACTTCGGCGCTTAGGACTGATTGACTTCGATGATATGCCACTCATTGCTTTTCGTATTATTAGTGAGCATGAATGGGTACGTAATGCTATCCGGTCGCGTTATCCTGTCTTGTTTGTAGATGAATATCAGGATCTGGGGCACGCTCTTCATGAGCTGGTACTGCTGCTGTGCTTTAACGGTGGAATACGATTATTTGCGGTCGGGGATGCAGATCAGTCCATTTACGGATTTAATGGTGCAAATCCAGGGCTACTGGACAGTCTTGTTTCACGGGCAGATGTTAGACCGTTCCGTCTTCGCTTTAACTATCGATCTGGCGCTAAAATTATCAGGGCATCATTAGGAGCCTTGGGAGAAGACCGCGATTATACTGGCCCCGATGGTAATCCAGAGGGAGAGTTAGGATTCCATGGGATTAATGGGGATTATGACGCACAGGCGCATTTTATCGCTCATGATCTAATTCCCTCGTTGTTTGAAAGAGGGTTTCAGCCTGAACGCATTGGGGTTCTTTACCGGGCAGCCTGGCTTGGCGATAAAGTTGCGGATGAGTTCAAGGCCAGAAATATTGCCATAATACGTGCTGACAGTAATGCTCTCATTAAGCGTAATTCTCGTCTTTCACGTTTCATCGAAGCATGCAGTCAGTGGGTTACAGGGGGATGGAAAGAAGCCTCTCCGCCATTTAACCTATTACTGGGTCAGGCGCTCTTTCTTGTTTATGGCCGCCGCGCAAGCCGTGCTGAAGAACAATTACAGACCGTACAGCTCATCACTTTTTTACGAAACGGAATCGATAAAGCGGAAAGTGCTCACGAGTGGCTGAGACGTTTAAATGATGAAATCATCACCGGCTGGATGGGTATCTCACAGAACACTCAGCAGGAATGGGATGTCATCGCTGAGTTACTGAAACGAACCGATCCCCTCAGGGGATTGGATGTGTCTCTGGATGTTTTCGCTGGGAAAGTAGAAGGAAGCGGGCGCATTGCCCTTAGTACTTTTCATAGTGCAAAAGGTCGAGAATTTGATGTAGCCATAATGTTTGGAGTAAATAAATATGATTTCCCAAGTAAGCGAGATATGGCTTCAGGTAATGCACTCCGCGAAGCACGACGCCTCTTTTATGTAGGCGTCACCCGCCCTCGAAAAGAGCTGCACTTGGTTTATGAAAAAGGTAAACATTCGCCTTGGATTACCGAACTGTATCATCGCAGTCAGCGGATGTAGAACCTTATAGAAAAACAAAGAGAAGTAATTCATCGCTTTGCAGGAGAGCCAGGCAGTGGATTGATAAGAATCTCTTTGGTCAACACACGAAACCCCTTCTTTTCTAACGTCTTTACCATCTGAGAGGGCGGGGCGTAAAACGCAGACGACGTCGTAAAGTGCTGGCAACAGAACGTCTGCCGCTGCTCCGCCCGGCGGCGTCCGACCTGACCTGGTCGATGGATTTTGTCATGGACGCGCTCGCCACCGGTCGCAGGATCAAGTGCCTGACCTGTGTGGACGACTTCACGAAGAAGTGCCTGACAATTACTATCGCATTCGGGATTTCAGGCGTGCAGGTCACGCGTCTTCTGGACAGCATTGCACTGTTTCGAGGCTATCCGGCGACTATAAGAATTGACCAAGGGCCGGAGTTCACCTGCCGCGCACTGGAGCAATAAGCCTTTGAGCATGGTGTTGAGTTGCGCATAATCCAGCCGGGAAAGCCAGCGCAGAACGGATTTATTGAGAGCTTTAACGGACGATTTCGCCTTGAATGTCTGAATGAGCACTGGTTCAGCGATTTCGTTTACGCTATGAAAATCATCAGTGAATGGCGTCAGGATTATAACGAGTGCCGCCCGCACTCCGCGCTGAATTATCAGACGCCGTCTGAATTGGCGGCGGGCTGGAGAAAGGGTCATTCTGAGAATGAAGATTTCGACGTTACTAACTGAGCGCTGTATCTAATCCTGTGGGCAGGTCAAACTAGGTGCAAAGAGCGTGTGTTTTACACTTATGCTTCTTTAGCCAAAATCGGAATGTTTCTAAGCTTTATAGTATAAGTATAAATATTTAAGATATAATTACGATCGATAGTAATTTCTGTTATCAAAAAAGTGATCCAACCTGTATGTTTTGAAAAGAATGACATTTATAATGCCTATATACGATATGGAGGGGATATGTATTTTAAAGATGAAAGTCTGTTTAGTTTTTTGTTTAGAACCCAATTGCTCTATAGCGGCATAGATTTTTCCAACTTATTTACTTTTGGAGGCAGGATAAGGAGTCACTTAAAAGCCAAGAAAGAACTGTTGCCCTTATATCAGAGATTTAATGAAGGGCTATTATACTCAATACTTAATGACTACGAACATGAGCAAACTTCATTTTCACATCCATACAATGATTTGAAAATGGTTAAGGAATTTCTTAATTTAGGGTTTTGTCATGTTTACCAAAATAGTTGTGAGTCATTCACGTACTGTGATATGTGTATCGAAGAAAGTTACCATCATCATGGTGTCGGTTATTTAAAACGTCAATGGGGTAAAACTAAGTATTGCGATGTTCATAAAAAGTCACTTTCAGTCCTTCCCCCTTTATCATACAAAAATTCAGTTGACAGTATGTTCGAAATCCTGTCGGGAAACCTGCCTCATCCAAAAAAAATATATACATACTCAATGAATGAAGCATTACTTACCAGAGGAATGGGAAAAATAATCAGGCCGTTCTCATCTATCTATATTAAGCCTTGCGCATTACTTTTGCTGCAAAAATGGATTTACTGCAATAAAAATTATCTGCTAACTGTGCTACCAAAAAAAATTGGGGATCCTTATAGTATAGATCTCTTAAGGGAACTCAGTAAACATCCAGAAACTTATGTAAAACAAATATTTAAAAAACGAAATGAAGATAATCTGCAGGCATTTAATGATTTCATATCGGAAAACACTGTTATTACCACAGAGAAATATGGTGTTATCTATAAGGACAGTTTTAAATTCAAAATAATGAAAGCTAGAAATATCAAATGCAAATTTTCTATGAATAAAAAATTGTGTTATGGTTGTGAAATGTGGCAGAAATCATCAAAGTGAAAATGAAGAAATCAACCACTAGGTTTTTATTTGATTGTTATTATTTGGTTGGCCCAGGCGAGAAGGAATATTGAAGTTTTAACCTTTTGAAGTATTAAATGTATCATTATTTATACAGTAAATAATTATGGCTTTAGTTCAATTTACACTTTATAGTCTCCTATTAAGTAAGATGATATTTCTTATTCACCAGTTGAAGGTTTCCTTTTGGGTTTGTTCTGATCAAGGGAGGAGTGGAGCCATGTTTTTTGCATTAGTGATTTTATTTCAGCTGTTGATATTCTATTATCATATAAATGACGCTCCTCATAATATTGAGATTCATCTTTTATTGCTAAGTTCACTTTGTCTGAAATGGCGAAGTATCGTTGCAAACAGAATTTAAGAAATAATTTACGTGAAGGGGGGATATTATCACTGCGGTCATAAATATAATGAAGTAATCGTAATTTTTCGACCACTGCAGGTTCAGTATCACTATCCCATATACACTTGACGAGGTTATTGAGTGCAGTGTCGAGTTTTATCCTTCTTGAATTTTCAGCTTTACTAAGTTGTATTCTCTTTGGTAAGTGAATATCTGCATCAATAATTGGGTTTTCTATTTGATGCACTAAGTTAGAAAATAAAACACAGGCATAGCGTGCAAAATCAACGTCAATATTGTCACACTGTTCCGATTCATAAAATTGATCAGGGTAATATTCAACAGCAATGTGAGGGCTAGATGGTACTGGCCTAGACAATAATTGACAGCGGTGGCGGTAACAGACACTGACACCCGGGATCTGATGTTCGCAATGCCAGTATGGCACGCCATAATGCATCGCATCTTCTCTGGCGCATGCAGGGCAGAAGTGAAGTTGCATCCTTTGAGAGCTGTGATTACCAGTAAGTTGATAAAACCATTGCAGGCGTGCCGGTGGACCATTCAACTGGCGCAGTTCTTTTGCATAACGGGGCATTGCCCATACCCATAAAGGAAATAAAGTTTGTTCTAACCAGAGGAGCCTGGGGTTTTCGTGGTTAACATCAGCAATGTCTGTCAAATGCTGTGTCAGGAAAGGATGGAATGATGATCTGGATTCCAGCCCAAGGCTTCTTGTAAATTTTTGTACTGAATACCCACTTACAGAAAGGCTTCTGCATAGTCTGCCATGCAGAGTTTCATTAGGAAATGGTTTTAATAACATAGACCACCACGCTGTATTTGCCCAGGGCATCAGGTTTCGATTGAAGGATCTTTGCAAAGCAGATCGTAATGTTCCAGCGCACTGTATCGACAATCGTTTTGCGATAGAGCTCGAAATAGCACTGCCTCGCATCGTTCAGCGAGGATAGCCTCAGTTTGCGCAGTATAGTTATTCAACATCTTCGCAAATTCCTCGTGTTGAGGTCGCTGTAAATCACCTGTAACAGTAAATGATTTGTGGACCGATTTTACGAGTCTGGGCTTGGATATCTTAAATTGTGTCGGGCTGACATCTGGTTTTTCACTTATTCTAATTATCTCCTCAAAAGCCGATAATCCTTGCTGTTCTTCAGCACAAATAAGCGTATCCGTAACAATAAATTCGTCTGACCGACTGGTTAATACAGATTCGGAAAGCCTTAGCAAAGCGGGTGTGATTAATTCATTACCAGTGCCAATAATTTTTAATTGTGCATTCACAAATAATCGTTGAGCTATTGCCAGATTTCCTTTCGATAGCTTATGCATTTGAATGTTGAGCTCATCAGTAAGCGGGGTGTAGACATTAGTCCATTGATATCGCCAAAGGTACTGAATGAAAGATTGCCAGTCTGAAGTCTGATATGCGAGCGGATTGAGACGCATGAAACCTGCGGTTTCAGCTCGTCTTGCAAAACGTAAACGTTGCCGCATTTTCTCTTCAAATTCAGTATTTCCGCAAAAAATCAGTGGCACCCCTAATGTATCGACAATTTCGTGAAGAAAATTTATAAGCTGCTCATCACCGTTTGTGCGGGTCAACCTTTGCATTTCATCAATGACCAGCACGCCAATGAATGAAGTCTTAATTTTCTGAGCGATGAGCCGGAGTAATGTTCCACTGCGTGATGGCGGGGGCGTTCGCTCGAATCCAAGGGCATCATCAATGACAGCAAGTAAGATTTCAGTCAAATCACGTGCTTTCGAATTTGGGGGGCAATTTACTTTGAGCCAGACAACCTGACGAAGTGGAGCAAGGTCGTGCCCATGATATTCAGTATGGTCAATGACCTGAGGAAAATGTCCTAGTACCTGTTCGAGCATCGTTGATTTGCC
Organism: Kosakonia sp. SMBL-WEM22; assembly: GCF_014490785.1. Lineage (NCBI taxonomy): Bacteria > Pseudomonadati > Pseudomonadota > Gammaproteobacteria > Enterobacterales > Enterobacteriaceae > Kosakonia > Kosakonia sp. SMBL-WEM22. Next base: position 1,670,144 of record NZ_CP051488.1, read on the forward strand.
AACTCCGCTCATACCTGTAACAGAAAATGTTCCTGCCTGGGGACGATGAAAACCGTCACCCAAGGTCTTACCCAGACTTCCGTCGATGCTGTAATGAAGAAAACGCACTGTATGAATGTCAAGCGGGTTGCGGTTCACATAACCAGTTCGCAAGAGCCGGACTATCGCTTTATAACAATCATAGAAAGATTCTTGAGGGCAGCGGAAGGCATCTATTCGGTCAATGTACTGTTCACGGATAGAGTTGCTGAGTTCACGCTCATTATCATCAATCTCGGGAAAATTGCTGAGAGACAGCATAACCTCTTCCCTCGACATCTGGGGGGGCAGCGCTTCAATAAGAGGATTGCCTCTGTACTCCGGTAAGTCTGCCTTACGATATATCGCTTGTACAGTCATTCCTATTTATCCTTTTTATAATAATTATTTTGTTTAGCAAGCCACTCCTTCCTTGCTTCAGGTCCGGGTAAAATCAAAATGTTATTAGCTGGAGGCAGATTGTAATAATCTTTAGTGTTTATGGGACCCCCTTGTTGAGCAAAAAGAACTTCATTTTTACGGTTTTCCCTGATGTTTTTATAGCGGCCATGTCCTTTAGTTCTCAATGCCTTGAGTAAATTTTCGCCGTCCAGTTCATTTTTTTGAATCAATTTGCGCAACTCCACAGAATCAGCTGTGATTATATTGCTGCTTCTATGTATATCAATGATGTCTGCTACCACCTCCGCCTCCATGTGGGGCATACCTCGAAATATCTTTCTTCTGGACAGGAGTTCACTTTGAGAAAAAGGGGTGTCCTTACTTTTTCTTATATAAATCATGTCCATTGAATTATCGTTAATCCGCACGTCTATTCGTGTATGACCAAAGTTTCTTGCTGCCACCATCTCATCATCTGAGCATTCATAGAAACGATTTCCATACTGAATGCCCTTTCCGGTAACGCTAGCACTATCCGGGTACAGAAGTTTGGATATGATTTCTTGTTCAGATATCTGGTAACCGCTGAAACGGAAATTTGCGACACTGATATTCCAGCTGTTTACAGGAGTTGCAATTAGATTATTTTTAAGAAGAAGAGGATTTATATAGAGAAGTTCTTTATTCAGAGCATGGTTATACTCATCTACAGCACGGATCATGATTTGTGTGAAGGCCTTAAGGGTGTAGCATGAGCTAAGCTGTGGCCGCGCTTCCCCTCTAACAACAAATCCACCTCTTGTCGTTCCCAGTAGTTTATGGACTGCTTTATGGTTTAGTATACGAAATCGGCTTTCAACAATGCTTTTCAGATCTGCTCTGTAGGAAGGGGCAAACATTAACTCTGTGAAGGGTACCACTGCTGACTGAGCTTTCAGCCCAATCAATTCAGCGTTATCACAAAGTAACTTTGTTGGGACATGGCTGCACGGCCAGCGGCTATCACTGATATCATTGATACCAAATAATTGACAATATGCCTCTTTTGGTGAAAAGCAGTTAGCAAGTGCCTGAGCAGCCGCTCGCCACGAAGCATAAAGATAAGAAACATGCATACCCGTTATCATTCTGGTAGCACGGTCGACAACCAAATATACTGTTGGCCGGCCAACCACATTTCCGGTCAACTCAGATATCAAATGTACATCAGCAACTGTGGCATCAATTTCGAATACTGAGCCAGGGAGTGTATCAGTGTTTGCTGAGGAACCAGCTAACGCGCGTTTATTGAGTAAGAAATCTCTTTCTGTAGTTCGTCTCCGTGCAATTTGGGCAAGCGAGAATAGTTTGGTAATACAATATCTGAACTGTGCCAGAGACGGATAGGGAATAACTGCTTTATCCGTTTGTGAGACCAGTTCAGGAAAATATTCTTCAAGGTAGATGCGCCAGCATTCCGTCTGGCTTTTACCTCGAGGTTTGAGATAATATTTTTGGAGGATTTTTTTTATGTTAGCAGTATCAAGATCGGACATGACGTAGATGTCTGACCGACCGTCAACAATGACGCGCCCCTTCTTTTTTCGACCAACTGAAACAGATTTGAGTGATTTTTTTCCACCGACTCCTCCGCTTTTTGCGTAAGCAGGTGTCAGTGACTGTTTACCTCGCCCATACTTCCAATAATTTGATAGCAACTGTCTTATCGTGGTGTAGCTGATGTTGTTGTTCGTGGCATAATTTCTTAATATCGGACTTCGTTCATTGAGAGCGTATAAAAAGAGAAATTCACGGTCTGATATTAGAGGGGTGATTAAGGCGAAGTTCTTATCTCGCCTAAGTCTGTTTTTTTCGGGTATTTCATCTTCTGTAGCCATCATCCACACGGGGATTTGATAGTTGAGTTGCACAATTTTTTTTGCCTGAATGCCAAGCTTAAAAGGCTCAATGTAGAAGAACTTTGGACGTGTGATTTTGTTGTCGCTAATTTCATATAACACCATGCTTCCAGTTTCACTGTACAGTGCAAGAACCCGGTAAAGAACATCGGAAAGTCCTTCAACACCAGAGACCGACCATACAGAATTCTCAATTATTTTCATTAGTCAGGCCCACCTCGTATGCACTGTTACGTAAAACTGAAATGTACCCACAATTGACGATGTCCGAAGTCAAATCTACTTCAATGCTTTTAGTTGCCAACATAAATTTCAGTATAAAAAGTGATCTTTCAGGAGGGATTCGCAGGAACAAAGACATTTTTTTGACAATATCAGAAATCATATACTGGCCGGGTGGTAGTCTTCTCAGTATCGAAGAGTCAATGTTTAAATCTGGCAACCCATTCATACGAAAAGGTGCAGTAAACCAATTAATATTTTCGCTCTTAATCTTATTAATTTTACTACCTGTGTAAACCTGGAACTGAATGTTAATTCCCTCCCAGAAAAGTCGTTCAATCTCCTGCTTTTCTGCATCACGTTTGGAAATTATTTCATCTGGTTTGATAGAGTAAGCGCGGTATTTGATGCTTCCATTTGGATTCCTGAATGTCAGAACGAAGTCAGTTGTCATAACAGCAGGCGTTGCCGCGATGTCTGTGCTTTTGACGTTACGGCGTAATGTCGGATGAGGAACATTAAGAATGCGAGAAATATTTTGAGTGAGAGTGATCGGCAGAAGAGGAAATTGCTCGCGAATATCTATTACAGCATCATTGAATTCGGCAAGGTAGTAAAATTCACTTTCAATACTGGACAATGTATTGTGCTGTCTGAATGTTTTTAAACCACGTATGGCTGAGCGTATTCCTGTAGATTGTTTAAAGTCTTGTGGCCTAATCCATGGCTGATAGTTTTCCCCAGAGCCGATACCCACCCCGTCTTTAAGTGCTTTTTCATAGCTCTCAAGCGATGTAAACCGTCTTCCTCTGCTCATAACAACCTCATGAGAACAGGCGAGTAAGATATGTACTTCACCTTTTATAAGTGTAGTCCTGTTTGCACAGGTTACAAAAAAATGAAGATAGCCTCAAATGCCTGTAAAAGCGTCATCAAATCAGATCGTTATTCAGGATAGTGACATAACTTTGTTATGAGAAACGTGATTAGTGACATAACTCTGTGATTAGTTACATAACTTTAATATGACGCGACAGCGTCACAAAACCGCGCTTCTCTCTTTGCCTGTTATTTCGCCATTCGCTATATGACTAGTCATATAAACGAAATGACTAGTCATGGAGAAAGCGCAATGAGCAGAACATTACCGACCGGTTTTTTATGGGGCAACTCCGTCTCCAGCATGCAGACCGAAGGGGCGTGGAATGAGGGCGGAAAAGGGATGTCGGTCTACGATATCCGCGAAGCCAGCGAATTCGCCTCCGACTGGAAAGTCGCCACCGACTCCTATCACCGCTACGAGGAAGATTTCGATCTGATGCAGGATCTGGGCATGAACTGCTACCGCTTTCAGATCGCCTGGAGCCGCGTTTGCCCTGAGGGTGACGGTGAATTCAATCAGGAGGGCATCGATTTTTACGCGCGCTTTATTGACGGTCTGCTGGCGCGCGGCATTGAGCCGATGGTCTGCCTTTACCACTTCGATATGCCGCTGGCGCTGGCAGAAAAGTATAACGGTTTTGTCGATCGCCACGTGCTGGACGCCTTTGTGCGCTATGGCCAGAAGATGATCGACTGCTTCGGCAGCAAGGTGAAGTACTGGCTCACCTTTAACGAGCAGAATATCTACCATATGCCCGGCGCGTTTCAGGTTGGCGGCTACCTGAAGGGCGAAAAAACTCTGCGCGAGCTTTACCAGATTCAGCACCACGTGATGATGGCGCACGTGCTGCTGACGCACTATCTGCACGATACCCAGCCCGGCAAACTGATGGGCGGCATGCTCGCGCACCAGCTGATCTACCCGGCTACCTGCAAACCGCGCGATATCTTCTGTGCCATGCAGTATGACGAATTCCTCAATCAGAACCTGCTGCGCGTCTACGCCGGGCAGGGCTACAGCCCGGCGGTGATGGCGGTGGTGGAAAAAGAGGGCTTCGGCGATATCTACCGGGATGAGGATCTGGCGCAGATCGCGCGCGTCAAAAACGACTTTATGGCCTTCAGCTACTACGCCAGCAAAACGCTGGATAGCGACGCCATTGGCACGGATACGCCGGTCAACTACTACCTGCACGAAGGTGACAAGCCTAACCCTTACCTTGAAGCGACGGAGTGGGGCTGGCAGATCGATCCGCTCGGTTTTCGCGCCATCATTACCCGCTACTACAACGACTGGCGGCTGCCGGTCTTCCCGATTGAGAACGGCATCGGCGTGATTGAGGAGTGGGACGGCGTCAACCCGATTGATGATGAGTACCGCATTGCCTATCACCGCGATCACCTGCAGGCGATGCAGGATGCGATGTTTGAAGATGGCGCGCAGGTGATTGGCTATCTCGGCTGGGGACTTATCGACATTCTCAGCTCCCAGGGGGATATGCGTAAACGCTACGGCGTGGTCTACGTCAACCGCGATAACCACGACCTGAAAGATATGCGACGCGTACCGAAAAAGAGCTACCGCTGGCTGCAACGGGTGATCCGTAGCAACGGGCGTGACCTGTAACGCAGTGATAAGAGGGCAGCGCAATGTCTGAGACAAAAATCACGCCGAAAATGCAGTTATTCGTCGATAAGTTCGTGGAGTTCTCCGCCCGCCTGGCAAATCAGGTGCATCTGCGATCCCTGCGCGACGCGTTCGCGGCAGTGATGCCGATCTTCATCCTCGCCGGGCTGGCGGTACTGATCAATAACGTCATTTTCCCCTGGGTGCTGGAGGGGGAGACGCTGGCACGCTTTAAGGTGTGGGGCGAAGCGGTCATTAACGGCACGCTGAATATCGCGGCCCTGTTGATTGCGCCAATGACCGCCTGGTCGCTGGCGCGCAATAAGAACTTCGAAAACCCGGTCTCAGCGGTGGTCATTGCGATTGCCAGTTTTATCATCATGATGCCGATGCAGCTCGATGTGGTGCCGGTGGGAAGTAAAACGACGGTGAGCGTCGCGCAGATGCTGTCGTTTGCCAATATCGGCACCACCGGCATTTTCGCCGGAGTGATTATCGGCCTGCTCTCGACGGAGCTCTTTATCCGTGTCGCCAGCGTGAAGCGCTTCTCCATTTCGCTTGGCGACAATGTGCCGTCGGCGGTGGGGCAATCCTTCTCGGCGCTGATCCCGACCATCATCACCCTGTCGATCTTCGCGATGATGGCAGCGCTGCTGGCGAACCTGCTGCACACGGATTTGATCCATCTCATTACCACCCTGATCCAGCAGCCGCTGCGCCAGATCAACACCAGCCTGCCGGGCACGCTCTTTATCTACAGCTTCGGTAACTTCCTCTTTACGCTCGGTATTCACCAGACGGTGGTTAACGGCGTGATCCTCGAACCGCTGCTACTCATTAACACTAATGAGAATATGCTGGCCTTCGCCAACGGTCAGCCGATCCCGCATATTATCAACAGCATTTTTGTGCCGACCTTCGGCATGATTGGCGGCACCGGCAGCACGCTGTCGCTACTGATCGCCATTTTTATCTTCGCTAGGCAGCAGTCGGCAAAGCAGGTGGCACGGCTGGCCATTTCGCCGGGGCTGTTCAACATCAACGAACCGGTGATTTTCGGCCTGCCGATTGTCTTTAACCTGCCGCTGATGATCCCCTTTGTACTACTCCCGGCATTGGGCATCTGGTTCGCCTGGTTCTGCACGACGATGGGCTGGATGGCGCGCTGCGTGGTGATGATCCCGTGGACTACGCCGCCGATTTTAAGCGCCTGGCTGGCGACGGCGGGCGACTGGCGGGCGGTGGTGGTTCAGTTGATAATCATCATCTTTGGTGTATTCTTCTACCTGCCTTTCCTCAAAATTGCCGAGAGAGTGGCCTTAAGAAACAATGGGATAGACTAAATTACCGGGACGGGTCATGGCGGCAAAATATATCACCATCGCGCGGGAAATTAAGCGGCGCATTCTTAGCCAGCAGTACCCTGCCAGCGCGCCGCTGCCGGACCAGTTCGCGCTGGCGGCGGAGTTTAATACCAGCCGCATGACCATCCAGCAGGCGATGCGTCAGCTAATTGTTGAGGGGCTGGTCTATACCCGCCAGGGGCAGGGTACCTTTATCCGCAAAAACTTCCTTCAGCTGTCGCGTTGGGATCTCCCGGGCAGCGACTATTTTGGTGCCACCAAAACCTGGGAGAATGTCGGCGAAGTGACCAGCAAGATTGTGCGCTTCGATCTGCGTTTTGCCAGCGAAAAGGAGCAGGCTTCGCTGCTGGTGGGGCCGGATGAGCCGGTGTATGACTTTGTGCGCCTGCGTCTGCTGGAGGGGGAACCGGTGTCTTTGGAGTTCACGCTGATGCCGGTAAACCTGGTGCCGGGGCTTAACCGCAGCCATCTGGAAAGCTCGGTGTTTCGCTATGTGCAGGACGATCTGGCGCTAAAAATTATGGGGTCGTACCGCATTGTCCGTGCGCTGAAGCCCTGCGACGAGGATAAGCAGTACCTCAATTGTGACGAGACCGATCCGGTGCTGGAGGTGGAGCAGGTTATCTACCTGGAGGATGGCACGCCGCTGGAGTATGCCCATTGCCATTACCGCTACGATCACGGCGGGGTGATTGTGGTTAACCACGGATAAATAAGCGCCGCTTTTATTATTGCCGGATGGCGGCTACGCCTTATCCGGCCTACGTCGTATGTTGCCGGTAACGGATTTTGTAGGCTCAATAAGGCAACCAACATAAAAAAAGCGGAGCCGACGCTCCGCTTTTTAAATCAGTTTTAGGCCGGATAAGCGAAGCGCCATCCGGCATTCAAACCAACCGCCAATCAGTTCAGACGTACCGGCATACCGGAACGGTTCTGGATCGCCTGGTCAACCACGCTTGAATCAACGTCTGCCTGGCTGGTCACCGCCTGCACCGCTTTGGTCAGCGCGATCGGCACGATTTCGCCGCCGGTAAACTGCGCTTCGGTGGTGGAGAGCGGGTTGTGAACTTCGATATAGCGGCTGCCATCCGGCTCGGTGGTCGCTTTTACCGGCTCATCAATAAACTGCACGCGAGTGCCGACCGGCACGTTCTCGAACAGGAATTTGATGTCGTCGTTACGCAGACGCACGCAGCCGTGGCTGACGCGCAGGCCGATACCGAAGTTGGCGTTGGTGCCGTGGATCGCATACAGGCGGCCAATATAGAGTGCGTAGAGACCCATCGGGTTATCCGGGCCAGCCGGTACCACCGGCGGCAGCGGTTGACCCATTGCCTGATACTCGGCGTGCATTTTTGCCGTCGGTGTCCAGGTCGGACCGGCTTTTTTACGCTCGACTTTGGTGGTCCAGGCAATCGGGGTATCTTTACCCAACTGACCGATACCGATTGGCAGCACGATCACTGTGTTGGTGCCTTTCGGATAGTAGTAGAGGCGCATCTCCGCACTGTTAATCACAATCCCTTCATGAACGGTATCCGGCAGGATCAACTGCTGCGGAACGTTCATTACCGTGCCGCCTTTCGGCAGATAGGCGTCAATGCCCGGGTTAGCTTCCAGCATGTTGGAGAGACCCATCTGGTATTCAGCCGCAAAATATTCCAGCGGCTGGCTATTGCCTTCAGGAATGGTTACGACCTGGTTCTGACCGATCAGACGGCTGCCATCAGTCGGCAGCGGATAAGTCACAGCAGACGCGCTATTGCAAAATCCCACGACAGCAAAGGCCGCCGCGAAGAGAGTTCTTAATTTCATATTCATGTTGTGCGAGATTATTGCCACACTGGCCGTTGGGTTGAGAATGCAGGAAGCGCATTATATGTGCATTCCCCCGTCCAGGGAATTCAGATGTTGACGAAATCACACTTTTTTCCCGTTGTTTGCAGTGTAGCGGTCTGACAGCGGGCAAGAATCTAATTCGGAATTGTGGCATACTATGGCGTTTGTCACATATTTCAGGATATCGCCGTGTTAGTCACCAGCAACGTCACCATGCAGTTCGGCAGTAAGCCGCTGTTCGAAAACATTTCCGTCAAATTTGGCGGCGGCAACCGTTACGGCCTGATCGGCGCGAACGGGAGCGGTAAATCCACCTTTATGAAGATCCTCGGCGGCGACTTAGAGCCGTCGCTGGGCAACGTCTCTCTCGATCCCAATGAGCGCATCGGTAAGCTGCGCCAGGACCAGTTCGCCTTCGAAGCCTTCAGCGTGCTCGACACGGTGATCATGGGTCACGCCGAGCTGTGGGAAGTGAAGCAGGAGCGCGACCGCATTTACGGCCTTGCCGAGATGAGCGAAGAGGATGGCTATAAAGTGGCCGATCTCGAAGTGCTGTATGGCGAAATGGATGGCTACTCGGCGGAAGCGCGCGCGGGCGAACTGCTGCTCGGCGTCGGTATTCCGGTGGAGCAGCACTACGGCCCGATGAGCGAAGTCGCCCCCGGCTGGAAGCTGCGTGTGCTGTTGGCGCAGGCGCTGTTCGCTAACCCGGATATTCTGCTGCTCGATGAACCGACCAACAACCTGGACATCGACACCATTCGCTGGCTGGAGCAGGTGCTGAACGAGCGTGACAGCACCATGATCATCATTTCGCACGACCGTCACTTCCTGAACATGGTCTGCACCCATATGGCCGATCTCGACTACGGCGAGCTGCGCGTCTATCCGGGCAACTACGACGAATACATGACCGCCGCGACCCAGGCGCGCGAACGTCTGCTGGCGGATAACGCCAAGAAGAAAGCGCAGATTGCCGAGCTGCAATCCTTCGTCAGCCGCTTTAGCGCCAACGCCTCCAAATCGCGTCAGGCAACTTCTCGCGCCCGCCAGATCGATAAGATCAAGCTTGACGAGGTGAAAGCCTCCAGCCGTCAGAACCCGTTTATCCGCTTCGAGCAGGATAAGAAACTGTTCCGTAACGCGCTGGAAGTGGAGCAGCTTGCTAAAGGCTTCGATAACGGCCCGCTGTTTAAAAACTTCAACATGCTGATGGAAGTAGGCGAGAAGATCGCCATTCTTGGTACCAACGGCGTCGGTAAAACCACGCTGCTGAAAACGCTGGTCGGCGAGCTTACGCCGGATAACGGCACGGTAAAGTGGTCGGAAAACGCCCGCATCGGCTACTACGCGCAGGATCACGCAACGGATTTTGATAACGACCTGACGGTGTTTGACTGGATGAGCCAGTGGAAACAGGAGGGCGACGACGAGCAGGCGGTGCGCGGTATTCTGGGTCGTCTGCTCTTCAGCCAGGACGATATCAAGAAACCGGCGAAGGTGCTCTCCGGCGGCGAGAAGGGGCGTATGCTCTTCGGCAAGCTGATGATGGAAAAACCGAATATTCTGGTGATGGACGAACCGACCAACCACCTGGATATGGAGTCGATCGAATCCCTGAACATGGCGCTGGAGATGTACCAGGGGACGCTGATTTTCGTCTCGCACGACCGTGAATTCGTCAGCTCCCTGGCAACCCGCGTGATTGAGCTTACGCCGCAGCGCGTGGTCGATTTCACCGGTAACTATGAAGATTATTTGCGTACCAAAGGTATCGAATAAATTTACCGTCGTCTTTCACGCCGCAGGTGCGTTGGCTGCACCTTCGTACCTCGGTCACTGACTTCAGTAAGCTCCCGGGGATACTCAGGTTTGCCGCCTTCCTGCAACGCGAAATACTTTGGTAAATGCTGAGCAGATAAAGGAACGGATTGCCGGATGGCGGCTTACGCCTTATCCGGCCTACAAAACCGCTCCGATCCCGTATGCCGGATAAGCGTTTACGCGCCATCCGGCGGTGAGATGCATGCCAAATGCCGGATGGCGGCTTGCGCCTTATCCGGCCTACAAAACTGCTCCGATCCCGTAGGCCGGATAAGCGTTTACGCGCCATCCGGCGATGAGATGCATGCTAAATGCCGGATGGCGGCTTGCGCCTTATCCGGCCTACAAAACCGCTCCGATCCCGTATGCCGGATAAGCGTTTACGCGCCATCCGGCGGTGAGATGCATGCTAAATGCCGGATGGCGGCTTACGCCTTATCCGGCCTACAAAACCGCTCCGATCCCGTAGGCCGGATAAGCGTTTACGCGCCATCCGGCATGTTTTTACCTGAATGACCACGCCGTTGCCGGCTCGCCGTTAATCACTAACCGGCGTTTTTCCCCGGCGGGGAGGGTGACATTCAGCGTCTGCCAGGCCGGGCGGTAATCGCCGCGCGCGGTAACCTCAAGGTTAATGGTTTCGCTGTCGCACACCATCTCCCAGTTTAACCACAGCGCATTGCCCTCTTTATAACCCCACGACTCACCATCATCCTCAAACAGCAGGCCGCTGGAGCGCCCGGTACCTTTCAGCGGGAAGAGTTGCAGTTCGCGGAAGGTATCGCTTTTCGCCTCTACATGACGAATGCGGTCGCTCAGCGGCAAACCGGCCCCGGCGCGTACCAGCAGCGGTAATTTTTCCAGCGGCGCATCCAGCGTCACCCACTGGCCTGGCGCATACCATGCCCCGGTATAAAAATCGTACCAGCCACTCTCATTGGCGGGCAGCCAAAGAGAACGCTCGCGCTGACCCGGCTCAACGACGCTGGCGACCAGCAGATCGCGGCCGAGCAGGAAGTCATCGCACTCCTCAAAGGTCTGCGCATCGTTTTCATGATCGAGGAAGGTCGGGCGCAGCATCGGCTCGTCATCGGCATGCGCCTGCCACAGCAGGGTGTAGAGATAGGGCAACAGACGGTAGCGCAGCTCAATGGCGCTACGGATCGCCGGGGTCACCGCCGAGTACATCCACGGCTCGTTCACCGTCTGGTCATCATTCCATGAGTGGATGGTAAAACGCGGATGCATCACGCCGTTCTGCACCCAGCGTACAAACAGCTCGGCATCGGGTTTATCGCCGGAAAAGCCGCCGACATCGTGTCCAACGTTATAAAGCCCGGACAAACTCATTCCCAGCCCCATGCGGGTGTTGTAGCGCAGCGTCTGCCAGTTGGTGCGGTTATCGCCGCTCCATGTCTGCACATAGCGCTGCATCCCGGCACAGCCGGAGCGGGAGATGAGGTAAGGGCGTTTATCTGGCGCGAAACGCTGCTGTGCTTCCATCGAGGCGCGCATCATCAGGAGCGGCATCACCGGGCGAATATGTTTGATGGCGATCTCCTTACCAAAGCCGGCGCAGCGCGCTTCGCCATCCCACACTTCAAACTCATTATTGTCGTTCCAGGTGGAGTCGATACCCATCTCCAGCAGCTGCGTGGTGACGCCCTCCTGCCACCAGGCGATGGTCTGCGGGTTGGTGAAATCGAGATGCGAACCCTCGTCATCCCAGAAGCTGGAGCGCTCCGGCCCGGGGTTCTCCGAATCGCGAATAAACAGCCCTCTCTCTGCCACTTCGTGATAGCGCGGATGATCCTGCAACAGGCAGGGTTTGATATTGGCCGCCAGCTTCAGCCCGGCATCGTGAAACGCCTGGCTCATCACCTTCGGCTGCGGCACTTTGTTGTAGTTCCAGTTAAAGACGTAGCGTTTGCCGTTGATCGAGGTGTAACCCGACGAGAGCTGGAACGAGTCGCAGGGGATCGCATGCTCTTCACACAGGCGAATAAAGTTCATCAGCTGGTTTTGCGCATCCGGTGCATCGGTGTAGTGCATGGTCGAGCCGCTGTAGCCAAGGCTCCACTTCGGCCCGAAGAGGGTTTTGCCCGTCAGGCGCACAAAGGCTTTCGTGACATCCAGCGCACGCGCACCGGTAAAAATGTAGTAATCGATATCGCCCGCTTCCGCCTGCCAGCGGCGATAGGCGGTGTGGTAGTTGTCGATCTCATTGCCGAGATCCAGCCAGCAGCTGCTGAGGTTGTCGTAAAACAGCCCGTAGCTGACATCATCCCGGCGGGTGAGGGTAAAGGGCACGTGTTTATAGAGCGGGTCGGTGCTTGCTGCGTTGTAGCCCATTGCATCCAGGTTGCGCATCTCATAGCGCTGGCCGGTGCGTTGCAGGTTGCCCGCTTTCTCGCCGAGGCCGTAAAAACGCTCCTCCTTTTTACGGCTGAGGTAGTGCGCCACGCCGTCGCCGTGAGCATTGATTTGATAAGCGCTGGTCGGGCGATCGCCTGCCAGCCACTGCCACTCGCCTGCGTCATTACGGTAGTGCCACTCCAGCCACAATGGCTGATGCACCGTTACGCGCAGTTGCTCGCTCTCAACGGTCAGCGTCTCCTGCTGCTGTTCGAGCGTCCACGCGGGCAGGCTAAAACCGCTCAGATCCTCGCGGCTGCGCCCCTCCCACGGCACATCCTCCTTTGGCGCGATGCTCCAGGTGCGTGCCAGCGCCAGCTCGCCCTTGCGCTTAATCAGCACGCGAAACAGGTTCGCTTCCAGCACATAGAGGCAGAGCGTATGTTGCCCATCGATCAATAGCTCAACGTGATGAGCGCTCTGTTTTTGTAACGTCCAGTTCTTCAGCGTTTTCATAGCAGACTTCCACAATCAGGCGCGTTTTGCGCGACGTTCAGCAATAAATGCCACCAGGAAAATAGCGCCAATCAGGTCAAAGAAACCCATGGCAATAAATAGCGGGTTGAAGCCAATCTTGTCGGCGGTAACGCCAATCAGCAGTGAGAAGAGGAAGCTGGCGATCCACGCCGCCGAGCCGCGCATGCCGTTGACGGTGGCCATCTGGCCTTTGTCGAAGGACTCAACCACCAGCGCGCTCAACATGCAGGAGATGATCTGGTGGCCGAAGCCGCCAATCGAGATCAGCACAATGGTGATATAGGGATCGCGAGTGATCGCCACGACTGCCAGCGAGATCATCAGGAACGCGCCGGTCAGGGAACTGGCAACCACCGAGTTGACGCGCGAGCAGCCGAACCAGCGGGTATAGAGTTTGGTGAGATAACCGCTCGCCACGCTGCCGAGGTCGGCGGCGAGGAAGGGGAGCCAGGCGAACATCGCAATCTGTTTCAGATCCATACCGTGCTCTTTCGCCAGATAGAGCGGCACCCAGAAACTCAGCACCGCCCAGGCCGGTTCCGCCATAAAGGCCGGAATGGCGATACCGTAGAAGCGTTTATTTTTCGAGACGGTTTTCAGGGCGGTGAGGAAGGGGAGTTTCACCGCCGGTGGCTCATTATCCTGCTGAATAAAGGCCAGCTCTTCGCGGCTCAGGTTCGGGTGCTTGTCCGGGTTGTGATAAAACGCCCACCACAAAATCACCCACAGCAGCGCCAGCACGCCGGTGAACATAAACGCCCCCTGCCAGCCAAATGAGGCGTGGGCGAAGTAGATAATCGGCGGTGCCAGCATCGCGCCGATGGAGAAGCCAACGCCCGCCCAGCCAGCGGCGACCGGACGCTCCGATTTTGGGAACCACTCGCCGATGGTTTTGGCGTTAGCGGGCGTTGCCGCCGCTTCCGACGCGCCCATGGTGAAGCGCAAAATCGCCAGATGGATCCAGCTGCCTGCGCCTGCGTGGAACATACAGGCCAGCGCCCAGATGATCGCGCAGACCATAAAGCCCACTTTCAGGCCAATCACATCGATCAACCAGCCACAGAGCGGCTGGAACAGGGTGTATGCCAGCTGAAATGCGCCGACAATCCATGAATATTGTTCAGTGGTGATACCGAGGCTGGTTTTCAGTTCTGGCGCCAGGATACCCAGCGAGTTACGGGTGATGTAGTTCACCGTCACGCCAAACAGAAAGAGTACCAGCATCCACCAGCGTAATTTTTTGAAGATCCGGCGACTGCTTGTGGCCGCCACGTCGTTGTTAATCCCCTGGCTCATGGTGTTCTCCGCTCATCGTTTTGTAGGGACGTTGCGTTATCGCGGCCGGGCGAAAAGTTGTTATACCGCCAGGCACGCGTGATGATTTTTTTCTTGGTTTTTGTCTTAAGAACACACACAACTAGTATGGAAGTTGTATGACACATTTACCCTAGGGGAGAAAAAAGTGCGGCTAAAGTCGATTTTGTGCAAAGATTCTCATCAGTCGGTGAAATAGTGCGGCAAAATGCAATTGAAGCCATAAATATCAGCATTTCCACACCATGGAAATTTTCCCATTTCACAAACGGAGCAAGATCACAGAATGGATAAAAAGCTCAAAATCAGCGAAATTGCCCGGCGCACAAATCTGTCGACCAGCACCGTTTCGCGGGTGCTGGCGGGAAAAGCCAACACCAGCGAAAAGGCGCGCGCGGCGGTGCTGGCCTGCGCCCGTGAACTGGGAGTGATGGAGGGAATTGCTGCCGGGCGGCTGCTGCTCAATAACCTGACTGTCTTTGCGCCGCAGCGCGCTTTTGATGAGCGTTCCGATATCTTCTACTACCGCGTGATTCAGAGCATCAACAAAGCGCTGGAGCCTCACGATGTGCGGCTGCGCTACTGCGCGCTGGAGGAGCTGGACAGCGACGCCAATGAATTTCTGGCGCGCATGAATGCGCCAGAGACCCAGGCGGCGATCCTGCTTGGCATTGACGATACCCATATTCACGAGCTGGCGGCCGATATCGGCAAACCCTGCGTACTGATCAACTGCCGCGATGGGCGTATGCGCCTGCCCTCGATTGCGCCAGATCACCGCACTATCGGCGAGTTCGCCGCCCGCTATCTCTTTGATATGGGCCACCGCGATGTGGTGAATGTGATGTGCCTGCGCCGCTACACCATGGATCTGCGCCTCGCAGGTATTAAAGCGGTGTGGCAGCAGCAGAACCTGCGTTTTAACAGCAAACGGGATCTCATCACCGTACCCAGCTTTAGCGCCAAAGAGGCAGCGCTGCGGGTGGCGGAGTGGCTGGACGATCCGGCGAGCAAAACGCCGCCGACCGCTTTCCTGGTCAGCGGGGATTTTATGGCGCAGGGGACGGTGCAGGCGCTGCTGCAGCGCGGCCTGCGCGTGCCGCAGGATGTGTCGGTGATGAGCATCGACGCCTTTAACCTCGCGGCGATCCAGGATGTGCCGCTCACCGCAGTGCATGTCCCGCGTGATGAACTTGGCGCAGAAGCGGTGCAGTTATTGCAGCAGCGCCTCATCCGCCCGCAGGCACCGACCGGCTCGCTGCTGCTAAACGGCACGCTGGTGGTGCGCGAGTCGGTGCGGCGGATACGACCGGGACAGCGACGTACCGCCGTGGCTGGCGACGGGCTGTATGATGCTTAACGCTCCATCCCCAGCGCACGCTTACCGTGCGCGTTCAAATCGGCAAGCGTAAAGCGGCCTGACCAGTCGCGTTCATAATCTTCACGCGGAAAATCTCCGGGCGAAGCGCCTTGCTCGAGGGCAACTTTCACCGTGCGGGCATAAGCCAGGTTCTTCTCACACAGCGGGGCGGCGGGGATATACATCACATTGCCCCAGCCCTGCTGATTTTCCACCGGGGCGACCGAGTGGATCACATCGCAGTGCCACCAGACGGAGTCACCCGCTTCCAGCGGTGGAATGCTGCTCAGTGCTTCCATCAGCAGCGGGTGCCACTGCTCTGAAACTGGCAGCACGCGGCCGGGGGCCACGCCGCACAGCTCATCGTCCGGGACATCATCCAGCAGCGGGCGCAGCAGAATGTAGGCCATCGCCTCGGGGATCGGCACCACGTGCAGCAACCCCTGACCGGCGATCATCTCCGAAAGCGCCGTCCAGCCCTGGAAGGTGCGAAAGACTGAACATTTGGTAGTGTTCTCAACCGTATACTCCTCCACTTCGGTGCGGTGCGCTGCATCCCACGGATCGTACTGATCGAGTTTGCCGTTAAAGATGTTGGCAAAGACACGCTGATAGGCCGGAAGCAGCCAGCGCTCCAGCGCGCCGGAATCGGTATGCGCGCCCAGCCCTTTTGAGGTGGTGCCCGGCGGGCGGCGGCGAATACGATCCGGGTAGATGACGCTGACATCGGGGTTAAACCACGTGCGCCCCTCGCTCTCAAACCGCCACAGCCGGTTGAGGAAAGATTGTGCGGCGGCCATCTCATCGCTCTGACGCGCCTGCATCTGCGCTTGTGACCAGTAGATAGGGTAGATCTCCGGGCGCGAGGCTTCCAGCGTGCCGAAAAAGCTGTCGCCGGGGCCTTTATAGACCTCATCAAAATGGTTCTCCGCTAGATAGTCGAGCATCGCGCGATCCCAGCCCAGCGCCTGCTCACGCGGGAAATGGCCTTTGATCACCACGCAGCCGCGACGTTTGATCAACGCGCGCTGCGCTTCTGTTACACGCCCGGCGGCGATATCGGCATAGTTCAGCTGCGGCCAGACGGACTCGCCGCGTGCTTTTATCGCCTTAATCTCCTCCACGCGCTCGCTAATATGCGCGCTGAGTTGATCGAAGAGCTGTTGGACATCGCCAATCTGCTCACGCAGCGCCTGTTTCATCTGGCGGATGGCGGTTTTGTGATCGGCAGGAAGCGTTTCATGGGTAAACGTCATAGGCACCTCTTTCTTTCATTCGAAAGTTATAAAGATTACAAATGACAATCTAAGTTAAAAATAAGTTAATGCAAGTTTAAAAACTTGATGGATTGCACAAAGCGGAAAAAGGCAGATAGAGAGTGCCGACGGCGGGCGTCGGCAGGGGGATCAGCGGTCGAACGGGGCAGCGTTATCCAGCACGGCCTGAATCACATTCAGCACGCCGTGGTGGTTGTTGTCGTCGGTCTGGTGACGGGCGATGGCTTTAATCGCATCGGTGGCGTTGCCCATGGCGAAAGAGTAGTCGGTCATGCGCAACATCTCGGCGTCATTGCCGCTATCGCCCAGCGTCACACACGCTTGCGGGGAGAGGTTCCAGCGCTTGAGCAGACGCGTAATACCGTTCGCTTTATGCAGGCCAGGGATAATCAGATCGACAAAGCCGAAGCCGCTGGTCACCGGTTTCATAATCCCGTCGAGCGAGGTGTGCAGCTCATCGACCAGCGCCGGGATCTCGCTGTCCGGCAAATTGAGGGAGAATTTGAACAGCGTATCGTCAATCTGCGTGAAGTCGCGCACCGGCTTTAAGCGGTGGTAGTGCTCCGCCATCAGATCGACAAACTCTTGCGGCGCGGCTTCGTTGATATAGGCGCTCTCCAGCCCGCAGGCGACAAAGTTCAGGCCACCGCCTTTTAACAGCTCGCCCATCACTACCTGGGATTCGTGGCGGGTCAGTTCGCCGTGGAACAGCTGCTGCCCGTGCTCGTAGACCAGCGCGCCGTTTTCGGCGACGAAGGAGATGCGATCTTTAAGCTCCGGGAAGAAGGAGATGAGCTGGTAGTACTGGTTGCCACTGGCAACCACGAATTCGATATTGCGCTGCTGGAGTTGCTCGAATTGCGCCATAAACCGCGTGCGATCGTACTTTTTGGCGTCATCGAGGAAAGTTCCGTCCATATCAGTGACGATAACTTTGACGGTCATATATAGCGCTCCTGAATGTCATAACGAGGAGCAACATTCTAGAGAGAATGAGACCTGAAGCACAAATTTAATTTCATTCGAAAGTTTAACCGTCCTCTTTCAAGTCGCAGGTGCGTTGGCTTACCCCGGTCATTTACTGTTTGTAAACGCCCGGGGATGCACCACCTTGCCGCCTTCCTGCAACCCGAAAGAGTGGGTTAACGCGTAATGGTTTCTAACCCTGGCATCACAACGTATGTTCGGTGCGGGCAATAATATCGTCCTGCGCATCCGGCGACAGGGCGGTGAAAAACGCTGAATACCCGGCGACGCGCACCACCAAATCGCGATACTGATCCGGGTGCTGCTTCGCGGCGATCAGCGTCTCGCGCGAGACAATGTTGTACTGAATATGCCAGCCTTTATGCACCTCAAAAAAGGTGCGCAGCAGCGCCATCAGCTTCTGCCGGTCGCCGTCGCTTTCAAGCGTCGAGGGGTTGAGCTTCTGGTTAAGCAGCACGCCGCCGAGGATCGCGCCAACCGGCAGTTTGCCGACTGAATTAATCACCGCCGTCGGCCCAAGATGGTCGGTGCCGGAGGCCGGGCTCGCCCCCTCTGCCAGCGGCGTATGGGCTTTGCGCCCGTCCGGCGTGGCCATGGTTGCTGCGCCAAACGGCACGTTGGCGGAGATCGATGAGGTGCCAGCGTAGTATTTGCCGCCAATCGGCCCACGCCCGTAACGCGGGTTGTGATACTGCTTCAGCTCATCGATATAAGTTTGATAGGCGCGCACCAGCAGGGCATCAACGCCCTCATCATCATTGCCATACTTCGGCGCGCTGTTGATAAGCCGCTGGCGCAGCTGTTCGTGGCTCAGGCCAGCGAAATCCGCCGCCAGCGCCTCGGCCAGCTGCTGCTGGCCGATAAGGCTCTGCTCAAACACTAACTTTTTCACGGCTGCAAGGCTGTTGCCGAGATTGGCAATGCCCACCTGCAGGCCGGAGACCCAGTCATACTTCGCTCCGCCCTGTTTAATACTCTTTGCCCGCTCAATGCAGTCGTCGACCAACGCCGAGCAGAGAATATCCGGCACGCTCTCCTCAAGCATGGTGTCAACAACATACTCAATCTCAATCGATTTGCGCGTGTAGTAGCGGATCTGCCGATCCCATGCCTTTACCACGTCATCAAAGCCGTCGAAATTGCCCGCCGACAGCGCCTCGTTTTGCGCCAGGAAAACCTCGCCGCTGGTGGCGTCGCGCCCGCCCTCGAGTGCGGCCAGCATGACGCGGGCGAAGTTGATAAAGCTCATGCCGGTGCAGCGGTAGCCCCACTTGCCGCCGACGGCGGTCTCGATACAGCCAATCGCCGCATAGTTGTAAGCATCGGCAGGCTCCACGCCCAGCGCGATAAAGGCTGGAATGACAATCTCATCATTATTAAATGCCGGCATGCCAAACCCGCAGCGGATCACCTGTACGCAAGCGTTGAGAAAATCGTCACTCATCCCGGCGTGGTAGCGCACGCTGAGGTTGGGCTGGGTGGAGCGCAACCGCCCACAGGATTCGAGGATGGCGTAAGAGAGCGGGTTAACCGCGTCGCGGAACTGGCCGTTGTGCCACACCTGTCCGCCGATGGTCACATTCTGGTAGAGCGGGCTGCCCGCCGAGGCTTTCGAGTGGCTACCGGAGCGGATTTTGTTTACCTCCAGTAGCTTCAGCCAGCAGCTCTGTAACAGCTCAATGGCCTGCTCACGGCACAGTGTCTGTTGCAACTCGACATCGCGACGCCAGAAGGGGTAGAGGTACTGATCCATCCTGCCAAACGACACCGAATGGCCGTTAGATTCAATCTGCAACAGCAGCTGGATAAAGTAGCAGAGTTGCAGCGCCTGCCAGAAGGTGCGCGGCGGCTGGTGGGCGATAAGCTGGCAGTTCTCGGCGATAGCCAGCAGCTCGTCGCGGCGGCTTTCGCGCGACTCGTCAGCCGCCATGCTGCGCGCAAGGTCAGCAAAACGGACAATATGCAGGCTGACGGCCTCAAGCACGATATCAATCGCTTTCAGGAACTGCTCGCCGTGCAGATCCGCAAGCTGCGTTAAATCAATCCGCGAACGGCGCTCGCGCACCTGCTCACGCAGGCCATCCAGCCCTTTTGCCAGCAGCAGCGGGAAGTTTACCGCCAGGTGCGCATCGCCGGAGGTCATATTGCCTTCGGCTTTGATAATGCCGCTCGCCAGCAGCGCTTTTTGTTCGTCGGTAAACATGCCGTAGCAGCGATCCTGCACCGTCTGGCCGCGCCACCACGGGCAGACTTGGTGCAGAACGCGTTTGTTCCCTTCGCTGAGAGCAAATCCTGCGCCGGGGCGATCCGCCAGCTCATCAATCTCTTTCTCAATCCACGAAACGGTGTACTCCGGGAAGATTGGCGCAGCGCGCACCTCGCTTGCCTGGTTGCCGATAATCAGCTCGTCATGTTTGATCCAGATCGTGCGCTGCGCCAGGTGATGGGCTAACGCCAGTGCGCGGCGCACCGGCAGCGGTTTGTCCATATGTTGCTGATAAATCTGCGTGTAGTGCAGCGCACGTTCGGTGCAGATCGGCGGTTTTACAATCGAGATCAGTGCCTGTTTATGGGCGCGGATGCGCTCAGGCAGCGTGTTAAGTTGCAACAGGGTCATGGTCTTATCCTCGCAGTGTCGTCGCCAGCCCTTTCTGGCGGGCAAATGCCGCGGCGAATGCCAGCAGTTCAGGGTCGTTGAGCGGTTTTTCAGGAGCGGTATAGGGTTCGCCGAGCAGGTCAAACTTCTGCATGCCCAGCGTGTGATAGGGCAGAAAGTGGATCTCGCCGACGCGCAGCTGGTCAGCGGCAAAGGTGGTGATCGCTTCAATGGCGGCTTTATCGGCGTTAAAGCCGGGGATCAGCGGCACGCGAATAATCATCTTCTTCCCGGCGCGGGCGAGGCGTTGCAGATT
Organism: Kosakonia sp. SMBL-WEM22; assembly: GCF_014490785.1. NCBI lineage: Bacteria > Pseudomonadati > Pseudomonadota > Gammaproteobacteria > Enterobacterales > Enterobacteriaceae > Kosakonia > Kosakonia sp. SMBL-WEM22. The sequence continues at coordinate 1,690,965 of NZ_CP051488.1, forward strand.
ATTGAGCACGCGCGCGGCAGAGCCGTGCGTCCAGGCGCGAAAGGCATTCTCATCGACATGTTTAAGATCGGCGAGAAAGAGATCCGCCCACGGCAGCGAGGGTTCGATATAACGCCACGGCACATGCAGGCAGCTCTCAACGGCGGTATGGACGCCGTGCTGATGGCTCTCGCGCAGCAGCGCTTCTGCGAGTGCGGGGTGCATAAAGGGCTCCCCGCCGGAGAGGGTTACGCCGCCGCCGCTGCGATCGTAAAAGGGCTTGTCGCGCAGCACCGTCGCCATGATCTCCGCCACCGACTTTTTCTCGCCGCAAACACTCAGTGCCTCGGTCGGGCAGCAGCCGGTGAGGGTATCCAGCGATTCATCGGTGAGCTTTTCACGCTGGATCAGCAGGGTATTTTGCGCGCGTGTAATCACCGCAGGCGCGGCACGCTGGCACAAGTCGCAGCCCGCAAGGCAGAGACGAGAGTCAAACAGCAGGTCGCGGGTACGGGCACGGCTTTCAGGGTTCTGGCACCAGCGGCAGCGCAGCGGACACCCTTTCAGAAACACCACGGTGCGGATGCCGGGGCCGTCATGGGTTGAGTAGCGCTGGATATTGAAAATCATCGATCATCTCCACATATTTCATATGGAGATTAAATAGCTTTCGAATGAAAGTTATTGTGATGGGGTTCGCGGTTTACGTCTTGTGCCCGCAAGGGAAATTGCCGGGTGGCGCTGCGCTTATCCGGCCTAAGAAATTGCAACCCCGTAGGCCGGATAAGGCGTTACGCCGCCATCCGGCAATTAAGCTGCGGGCGAGGCGCCATCGCCGCACACTTCACACTGCGGGTTACGCATTAGCTTCATTTCGCGGAACTGGCACTGCATCGCATCGTACATCACGATCTTGCCCGCGGCGGGCGTGCCGTAATGGGCCAACACCTTAATCGCTTCCATCGCCTGCATCGAGCCGATAACGCCGACCAGCGGTGCCATCACGCCTGCTTCGACGCAGGTGAGCGCACTCTCGCCAAACAGGCGGCTCAGACAGCGGTAGCAGGGCGCGCCATCCGCCCAGGTAAAGACGCTGATCTGCCCCTCCATGCGGATTGCCGCGCCGGAGACCAGCGGCACTTTGTGCTGAAAACAGCCAGCGTTGAGCTGGTTGCGGATCGCCACATTATCGGTGCAGTCCAGCACCAGATCGTGCGCGGCAATCTGCGCAAACAGCGCCGCTTCATCAAGTAGCGCATTGACGGTGACATACTCGACATTCGGGTTGATGCGCAGCAGCGACTCGCGGGCAGAGTCCACTTTGGCACGATCAATATCCGCATCGCCGTGCAGCGTCTGGCGCTGCAGGTTTGACAGCGCTACCGAGTCGAAATCAAGCAGCGTCATCGTTCCCGCGCCCGCCGCCGCCAGATATTGCGCTGCCGCGCAGCCAAGACCGCCGAGCCCGACCACCAGTACACGCGCCGCTTTTAAGCGCTCCTGGCCGTCAAAATCGAACCCGCGCAGAGTGATCTGTCGGTTGTAGCGCATCATCTCGCTGTCACTGAGCTCTTGTGCCATTTTTAGCCTCCGAAGAGATGGTTAAACATCTCCACATCTACCCATTCGCCCGCCGCCACATTCCCGCGCTCGCGCTCGAGCACGATGAAGCAGTTACCCTGGCTAAAGGAGCTGAAAATATGCGAACCCTGATGGCCGGTAGTGCGCACTTCGAGCGTGCCATCTTCGCCGCGGCTGACTATCCCGCGCTGGAAATCGAGACGCCCCGGTGACTTTTTCAGCCCGTCAATAACACGAGCACGAAAACGCAGTGGTGCCACATCCGCGCAATGACCGCTCAGTTTCGCCAGCAGCGGCAGCACCAGCTGGTAGAAGGTGAGCGTGGCAGAGACCGGGTTGCCCGGCAGGCCACAGAACCAGCTATTTGTTAACTTGCCGAACGCAAAAGGTTTGCCCGGTTTGATCGCCAGTTTCCAGAAGGCGATTTCACCCAGTTCATCAAGAATGGTTTTGGTGTAGTCCGCTTCGCCCACCGATACACCGCCGGTGCTAATCACCACGTCCGCCTGGCTGTCGGCGGCGATAAAGGTGTCGCGCAGCTTCTGCGGATCGTCCGGCACTATGCCGAGGTTAATCACTTCATAGCCAAGCTGGGCGAGCATCAGGTGAACCGACAGGCGGTTGGTGTCATAAATCTGCCCGTCAGCCAGCGGCTGGCCCGGCAGTTGCAGCTCGTCCCCGGTGGAGAAGAGCGCCACGCGCACCTTACGCACCACGCTCACGTCGGCAATGCCAAGGGAGGCGAGCACCGGCAGCTCGGCGGCGGTCAGTCTCGTGCCCGCCGTGAAGACGCTGGCACCTTTGGCAATATCTTCGCCCGCACGGCGAATGTTCTGGTTGGCGCGCACCTCGGCGGTAAAACGGATGCCGTCATCGGTCTGCTCGGTCTGCTCCTGCATCACCACCGCCTCGCAGCCCGCGGGGATCGGCGCGCCGGTCATAATGCGAATGCAGGTGGCTTGCGGCCACTCGCCGCTAAAGGGCTGCCCGGCAAAGGCTTTGCCCGCCACCGGCAGTGCGTTGCCGCCGTTGAGATCCGCCAGGCGCACGGCATAGCCGTCCATCGCCGAGTTATCAAAACCGGGGACATTCAGCGGGGAGATAACATCTTGCGCCACGACGCGGCCAAAACAGGCGAGCAGCGGCAGGGTTTCATGCTCAGTGAGCGGTGAAATGCGTGACAGCATTTTCGACAGCGCCGTCTCCAGGGAGATCAGGCCATTTGCAGATTCCATAATTTCTATCCAGTCAACGCGAGAAGCGGCCATTATGGCAGAAAAGGGGAGGGGTCAATATGACTTGCGTCTAGCTCATTGTTATCACATTGCTTTACATCGTTGTAACGACTTCCTATATTCAGAAATCGTCTTTCACAAAGGCACAGCTATCGTAGAGAAGGAGTGTGGGGTGTCGCAAGGCTTTGAACCAGAGGCGGACGTGGTTCTTGACGTCAGCAATCTGAATATCGCATTTAGCCATGAGAAGCAGCTTACCCCGGTGGTACGTAACCTCTCTTTTAATCTGAAACGGGGCGAAACGCTGGCGATTGTCGGCGAATCTGGCTCCGGGAAGTCGGTTACTGCGCTCTCGCTGCTTAAGTTGATTGAGCAGGCGGGCGGCGAAGTGAATTGCGATCATATCTGCCTGACGCGGCGTAACCGCCAGAAGGTCGATATCAACACGCTCTCCTCCTCGCAGATGCGCAGCGTGCGCGGGGCGGATATCGCGATGATTTTCCAGGAGCCGATGACCTCGCTCAACCCGGTTTTCCCGGTTGGGGAGCAGATTGCCGAGTCGATTCGCCTCCATCAGAAACTGGGCCGCGAGCAGGCGATGCGCGAAGCGCGGCGTATGCTCGACCTGGTGCGCATTCCCGAAGCGCAATCCATTCTCTCCAGTTTTCCCCATCAGCTCTCCGGCGGCATGCGCCAGCGGGTAATGATCGCCATGGCGCTCTCCTGTCGCCCGGCGGTGCTGATTGCCGATGAGCCGACCACCGCGCTGGATGTCACCATTCAGGCGCAGATTTTGCAGCTTATCGCCGTGCTGCAAAAAGAGATGTCGATGGGTGTGATCTTTATTACCCACGATATGGGTGTGGTGGCAGATATTGCCGATCGCGTGCTGGTGATGAACCAGGGCGAAGCGGTGGAGAGCGGCAGCGTCGAGTGCGTCTTCCGCGACCCGCAGCACCCCTATACCAAAGCGCTGCTGGCGGCAGTGCCGAAGCTTGGCGCGATGAACGGCAGCGATCTGCCGCGCCGCTTCCCGCTCATCTCGGCGAAAAACCCGCAGGTGCAGGAGCCGGAAACGGAGCAGAACACCGTGGTGCCCGGCGAGCCGATTTTGCAGGTTCGCGACCTGGTGGCGCGCTTCCCCCTGCGCGGCGGCTTGCTAAACCGCATCACCAAAGAGGTGCATGCGGTAGAGGGCATCAGCTTCGATCTCTGGCCTGGCGAAACGCTGGCGATTGTCGGTGAATCAGGCAGCGGAAAATCGACTACCGGGCGCGCGCTGCTGCGGCTGGTGGAGAGCCAGGGTGGCTCGATCACCTTTAACGGCGAGCGCATTGATACCCTGCCGGATCATAAGATGAAGCTGGTGCGCCGCGATATTCAGTTTATTTTTCAGGACCCGTATGCTTCGCTCGATCCGCGCCAGACGGTGGGGGATTCGATTATTGAGCCGCTGCGCGTGCACAATCTTCTCGGCGAAGCGGAAGCACATCAGCGTGTGGAGTGGCTGCTGGAGCGCGTCGGACTGAAGCCGGAGCACGCCTGGCGCTATCCGCACGAGTTTTCCGGCGGCCAGCGGCAGCGTATTTGCATTGCCCGCGCGCTGGCGTTGAACCCGCGCGTAGTGGTCGCCGATGAGTCCGTCTCGGCGCTGGATGTCTCGATTCGCGCGCAGATCATCAATTTGCTGCTCGATCTGCAGCGCGAGTTGGGGATCGCATTTCTCTTTATCTCCCATGATATGGCGGTCGTGGAGCGGATCAGCCACCGTGTGGCGGTGATGTATCTCGGGCAGATTGTTGAGATCGGCCCGCGCCGCGCGGTGTTTGAGAACCCGCAGCACCCCTATACCCGCAAGCTGATGTCGGCGGTGCCGGTGGCCGATCCTGCCCACCAGCCGCCGCAGCGGGTGCTCTTATCCGATGATATGCCGAGCAATATTCGTAAACGCAGGGAAACCATGCAGCGCGTACAGCTGCAAAATGTGGGGCCGGGTCACTTCGTCGCCAGAACGACGCCCGGCAGCACGCAGTCGCGTTTTTAATTGATGACAGACAGGGTTTTTCAGGAGAGCAGCATGACAGAGATCATTTCCCGACACTGGCGGGCCGTTGCAGGCGTGGTTGCCGCGCTGAGCGCCCTCCCGGCGTTTGCCGCGAAAGATGTGGTGGTAGCGGTCGGTTCCAACTTCACCACCCTTGATCCCTATGACGCCAACGATACGCTCTCGCAGGCGGTGGCAAAATCCTTCTATCAGGGGCTGTTTGGCCTCGATAAAGAGATGAAGCTGGTCAATGTGCTGGCAGAGAGTTACGCCGTCTCTGACGACGGGCTGATCTACACCATCAAGCTGCGCAAAGGGGTGAAGTTCCAGGACGGGACCGATTTTAACGCCGAAGCGGTGAAAGCGAACCTCGACCGCGCCAGCAACCCGGCCAACAGCCTTAAGCGTTACAACCTTTATAAAAATATCGCCAGCACCGAGGCCGTCGATGAGAGCACGGTGAAGATCACCCTTAAGCAGCCCTTCTCGGCGTTTATCAATATTCTGGCCCACCCGGCGTCGGCGATGATTTCGCCTGCGGCGCTGAAAAAATATGGCAAAGAGATCGGTTTTCATCCGGTCGGCACCGGCCCCTATACGCTGGAAGCATGGAACCAGACCGATTTTGTGAAGGTGAAAAAGTTTGCCGGTTACTGGCAGCAGGGCCTGCCGAAGCTGGACTCCATCACCTGGCGCCCGGTGGTAGATAACAACACCCGCGCGGCGATGTTGCAGACCGGCGAGGCGCAGTTTGCGTTCCCGATCCCCTATGAGCAGGCGGCGGTACTTAAACGCAACAGTAAGCTGGAGCTGGTTGCCAGCCCGTCGATAATGCAGCGCTACATCAGCATGAACGTGACGCAAAAGCCCTTCGACAACCCGAAAGTGCGCGAGGCAATCAACTATGCCATTAACCGCCAGGCGCTGGTGAAAGTGGCGTTTGCCGGTTTTGCCACGCCGGCGACCGGCGTGCTGCCACCGACCATCGCTTATTCGCAGAGCTATCAACCCTGGCCCTACGATCCGGCTAAAGCGCGCGAGCTGCTGAAAGAGGCGGGCTATCCGCAGGGCTTCACCACCACGCTCTGGTCTTCCCATAATCACAGCACCGCGCAGAAGGTGCTGCAATTTACCCAGCAGCAGCTGGCGCAGGTGGGGATCAAAGTGCAGGTGACGGCGATGGATGCCGGGCAGCGCGCAGCGGAAGTCGAAGCGAAAGGGCAGAAGCAGAGCGGAGTGCGTATGTTCTATACCGGCTGGACCTCCTCCACCGGCGAAGCCGACTGGGCGCTCTCGCCGCTGTTTGCCTCATGGAACTGGCCGCCAACCCAGTTCAACACCGCTTTCTACAGTAATCCGCAAGTGGATAAAGATCTGGCCGACGCGCTGAAAACCACCAGCACAGATGAAAAAGCGCGGCTCTATAAAGAGGCGCAGGATATCCTCTGGAAAGAGTCGCCGTGGGTGCCGCTGGTGGTTGAGAAGCTGGTTTCCGCGCATAACAAAAAGCTGACCGGTTTTTACATCATGCCGGATACCGGCTTTAGTTTTGATAACGCCGATTTGCAATAGATAACTCACGCCGCCTTGCTGAACTGGGGGCGGAGTGAGGGAAAATGAGATGCTGAATTATATTATTAAACGCTTGCTGGGCCTGATTCCGACGCTGCTGATTGTGGCCGTGCTGGTGTTTCTATTTGTCCACCTGCTGCCGGGCGATCCGGCGCGCCTGATTGCCGGGCCGGAAGCGGACGCCGAGGTGATTGAACTGGTGCGTCGACAGCTCGGGCTGGATCAGCCGCTGTGGGTGCAGTTCTGGCACTATGTTACCAATGTGCTGCAGGGGGATTTCGGCGTTTCAATGGCCTCCCGCCGCCCGGTTGTGGATGAGATTGCCAGCCGCTTTATGCCGACCTTCTTGCTCACCCTCTCTAGCATGTTGTGGGCGATGTTTTTTGGCCTGGGCGCGGGTATCGCCGCCGCCGTGTGGCGCAACCGCTGGCCCGATCATCTGGGAATGGCGATAGCAGTCACAGGCCTTTCGTTCCCGGCCTTTGCGCTGGGGATGCTGCTGATGCAGGTCTTCTCCGTTGAGCTGGGCTGGCTGCCGACCGTTGGCGCGGATAGCTGGCGGCACTACATTTTGCCGTCGCTCACTCTTGGCGCAGCGGTGGCTGCCGTTATGGCGCGCTTCACCCGCGCCTCCTTCGTTGAAGTGCTCAATGAGGACTATATGCGCACCGCGCGGGCAAAGGGCGTCAGCGAAAAGTGGGTGATCCTCAAGCACGGCCTGCGCAATGCCATGATCCCGGTGGTGACGATGATGGGGCTGCAGTTTGGCTTCCTGCTCGGCGGGTCGATTGTGGTGGAGAAGGTCTTCAACTGGCCGGGGCTCGGGCGTTTGCTGGTCGACTCGGTGGAGATGCGCGACTACCCGGTGATTCAGGCGGAAGTGCTGCTCTTCTCGCTGGAGTTTATTCTTATCAATTTAGTGGTGGATGTTCTCTACGCCGCCCTTAATCCCGCTATCAGGTATAAGTAAGGATGCGATTGTTAAACTGGCGTCGACAGGCGATTTTAAATGCCATGCCCACGGTAAAACCGGGTCATGTGCGCACTCCGTGGCATGAGTTCTGGCGGCGCTTCTGCCGTCAGCCCGTGGCCATGACCGCCGGGCTGTTTGTCCTGCTGCTGATCCTGCTGGCGGTGATTGCGCCGTGGATCGCCCCCTTTGATGCGGAGAACTACTTTGATTATGACCGGCTGAACGAGGGGCCATCGTTGGTGCACTGGTTCGGCGTCGATTCGCTCGGGCGCGATATCTTTAGCCGCGTGCTGGTGGGCGCGCAGATCTCGCTGGCAGCGGGTGTCTTCGCGGTGCTGATTGGCGCGGCGATCGGCACGGTGCTGGGGCTGCTGGCGGGCTACTACGAAGGGTGGTGGGATCGCATCATTATGCGCATCTGCGATGTACTGTTCGCTTTTCCCGGCATTCTGCTGGCGATTGCCGTGGTGGCGGTAATGGGCAGCGGTATGGCGAATGTGATTATTGCCGTGGCGGTCTTTTCCGTCCCTGCGTTTGCCCGACTGGTGCGCGGCAATACGCTGGTGCTGAAACAGCAAACCTTTATCGAGTCAGCACGCAGCATTGGTGCCAGCGACGCGGTGATCCTCTTCCACCATATTCTGCCGGGCACAGTCTCCTCCATCGTGGTCTATTTCACCATGCGCATTGGCACCTCGATTATTTCGGCGGCCAGCCTCTCGTTTCTCGGCCTCGGCGCGCAGCCACCGACGCCTGAATGGGGCGCGATGCTCAACGAAGCCCGCGCGGATATGGTGATCGCCCCGCATGTGGCGCTCTTCCCGTCGCTGGCGATTTTCGTCACGGTGCTGGCGTTTAACCTGCTGGGAGACGGGCTGCGCGATGCGCTGGATCCGAAAATTAAGGGGTGAGCAGGGGGCGCAGTTAATAAAACTAACGCGAGCCACAACTCATCGAGAAGAGAGATTTAACTGAGGTCCGCTCCGAGCGAGGAGCGGAAGTTCGCATTTGTTATAACCGCAGGGATGTAGGACTAATAGTGGTATGTAATACACAGCCGGGAGCAGGCCACAATACCGAGATAACGGACTGTACTTTCGAGTTTTTTGTGACCTAACAGTAGCTGGATAACTCGAAGATGCTTCGTTTTTTATTGATCAGATATGGCTTGGTTCCTCGCATAGAATGCGTACTGTACAGAGTCTCGTCGAGAATCAACGTATTAATCCATTCATGAGAAATACGGTTATATTGCCTGATTGAGATATGTTGTGAAGAACCGACGCGGGACTGGAACAGACAGTCGCTACTACTAGATGAGCCATTTTGATCCATGCTGCTAAAGCCTTACGGGTTCCCTTAGTCAGTTCAAACTGAATGAGATTTCCCGTTTTTGCTACAGCACTGTCGCTCTGCCCGAAACAGAGTGCCCATAGCCTACATCAGAAACTTTTAGCTTAACCAGATCACAGCCGCGTAGTTTACTGCCCAGAGCTATATTAAACAGAGCTAAACTTCGAAAAAAACCACCTGCCAGGGTAGTTTTTTCGTTTCCAGGCACAAGATGACTCGTAGCACGAGATAGTCTAAAGGAATCCTATAACTTAAGCCCTGCTCCCTGTCACCCTGACTAAAAAGATCCCCCTCTATCTTTCATTTCTTTCTTTTCTTTTTCTGATAAAGAAAAACATCAACGCAACCGTATATTATTAAAGTCAATAAGCTACACAGGAACCAATAATCTGGAATAAAAAAAAATAGAAAAAAATAAATAATAAGACGATAACGATGTTAACAAAAATACCAGAAAAAAATTCCTTTAGAAAAGCTCCCTTTAATAATTTCATCCCACCTTCCTTTTTTTAAGAAGATATAAAATAACCAAGAAAAAACGATGCTCAATCAGTTGCAGTGCAACCTGATGGAGTATAAAGCAACCAGGCGTGCCCCCCTGATGGCTCCCTCTTGCGCTCTCCTGTTCCCGTCATGCGGCGTCCGTGTTGTGGTGGAAGCTTTCCCTGAATCCCCACGCACCGTTCCGTTTAGACAGTTCGCTCCAGTCCGGGCTGTATGCAAGCCTCCCATTCAGCAAGACTACCACATCGTCCCGGTAAGTATCACTTGAGTCCAACCCGGAACAGACACGGAATATCGCCAGTGAAGGTAGCCATTGGTAACTGGCTTCACGGAGTCGAGGGTGTCTACAGGGTATTGAAATTAGCGCCATTTACCATCGGAACAAAGAGTTGCTGGCTCTTAATTCCGGCACACGAACCACTGTTGGCAGGGGGTTTTTTACAGGGCAAAAGATTACGCGCAGAAAAAAGGATCTCAAGAAGATCCTTTAATTTAAGCAGACTTCTATATCCCGTTGATTGAACTACCTCACAATCGCCTCTCCCTACAGACCATCACCTCAACCTTTATGTTCTGAAAGAAATAGAAAGGCAATCGAAGCCCAATAGCCTGCCCCCCATTGACAAAACTCCAATATAAATTAAAAGCTTAAAACACAAGTAATTTAATACGACAAACAAAAACCTTTACTTAGTAATTAATCTGATAAAATGATTAAGCAAAAAAACAACTTAAATATAATGAAATATACCATGACAGAATCAGACAAGCTTGCAAATAGAACGCTTGTGATATTACAAAAAAGAAAAAAATCATTTTACATACGTTATGCAAAATTTGGAGATGTTGTTTTAGGTTTTGTAAATGACATTGATACCATAACCATTAGGTTTATTGGCACAGAGAGTCGTATTAGAAATAAATAAGATGCATACAGACTCCTCTATCAATTGAAAAGAGGGTTGCGCGATTAAGATCTCAGCAGCAATAATAAACATTGTAAAAAAAAGGTGTGTACACGAAATACAAAATAATAATCTTAATTATGCCAGTGATATATAGGTAACAGTTACCGTAAAAACATTCATAAATGCAGCGGCAATAAACGATCTAACATCTAATTTTTCTCAAAAGTTTATAGAAAAAATAATTACCGAGGTAATAATAACTACAATATATTCAATCGGCGGCTCTACGCTTTGAGTAATTTATACATCGGAAAGATTTAGAGGGGATAACTGCGAGGTATATAGCGCGCTTAGAGTGGCCGGCGAGCTGGATATATTCTACTTTCTTGTTGAAGCCTATGCAGGGACATTATTGGATGCCCTTATAATAAAAAGAAAAAATCTCGCCATATGGGACGAGATTTTAATGAGGTTGTCTAGTGAATTAGGCGAAGGATAATCAGTGTTTTTTTAGTTTTTGTGTGGCTTTAAGACAAAAATAAAAGCAACCCAACCCAAAGAACATAATAACAAGATGCCCTGTGACCTCTGGGTAATTTAGTGCAGATAGTCCTCCAGTTGATTTAATATACAAAAGAGTTTCTCCGAACGAATAGATAGCGAACATCAAGAACAAAAAAATAATAACAGAAAGCACCATCATAAAGAAATAGGCTGTTTTTTTTTAAATTAAAATTCATACAAGTTAATCCATTATGGAAAAAAACTAGAATAACATACTATATTATTCTACCATCATAATAAACACACTTAACTAAAAACGCATAATCATTTATATACCTATATCTGATCACAAAGAGCTAAGCGACTGTAGGTCTCCAGCAGACAAGAGCTCTATTACCCGGACGCACCATTATGGTAAATCATACAGAACTGAATATTTTGAAACTTCTGGCCTCCAGAAATGACGTTAACTGGACCTGGTACAATCTTGATAGGGCAATGAGTGTCAGAAAAATGAATGGCATTGGTAACGTCGTAAGGCTTGTCGATAATCTGTCTAAAGCAGGTCTGGTCGATATAGTACCAGGCGGAAGCCCATCAGGAATGAACTACTATCGCGTATCAGAATCCGGCCACCGCTTTCTGCACAGTATCGGAGAGGAATACCCGCCCGATTTACCATAACATCTGGTTGCACGCCCCTCAGAAAACGTCTCAGCGCGTTTCTGCCATCTCCACATGGAAAGCGGGGTTAAATCCCGCGTTTTACTTTCCAGTTCAAGCAGGATGCGAATCCCCCAGATATAAGATATCTGAAGTGATCTTTTTTGACCGACGATACGGCCTTTGTTCCATGGCGACGTGTTCATACTCAAATCTCCTGCAATGTGGGAAATTTGAGTATGGTTGTGCCTTATGAGCGAATTACTCTCTTTGGCAGATATTTCCACTCTATAACGCTGCACTACTGAAAATTGGGGAATGGCGGACAACTTTGATCATGATATTCTATTGAAGGAAGAAGTATCGCAAGCAGTGTGCTCTCCCTTTAGTTGCAGGACACACAAAACCATTACGTTTATTTAATATGCCTGTTACGTGTATCGTAACTCCGAAGAGGAATCTATGGTCCAATATTTTTCTGAAAAAAATACCCTTGAGAATAGAGCATTACAAATATGGCAAATTCTTATCGGATTCTCTTATGAGCGTAAGATAACTACATATAGAGAGATTGCTGATATTCTTGGTTATAAAGGCGCAGGTACAATGGATCGTCAACTAGGTCATATTCTACATTTTTGTGCTCAAAACAAGTTACCACCATTAAGTGTATTGGTTGTAAATTCTGAGACTGGATTACCTGGCGATGGGTTTGATACGACAGGTGATTTACATAAACAGAGAGAAAAAGTCTTTAATTTTGACTGGTTTGATATTATTCCACCAACGGCAACCGAGTTTGCTTCAGCGTGGGAAATAGCAGGGCAAAACGATTTTAGTGTTCACTCATAACAATCCGATGCAATTGATGGCAATACTCCCAATTTAATGATTCGGTTATAGCACTCCCTTCAATGAAGATGTAAGTATCCCATTCAGGCGGGTCATATACGTCTAGAAATCAGTCCTGACTAATCTGGCGTTTGTGACATCCGCTCCTGGCGCCAATCTGTTATTCGGTCATTACATCAAAGGCTATAAACTATTAAGCCCGCTTTGTAGAGCGGGCTCTTATTATTAGGCTGCGCTGTTATATTCGGTAGTCTGGAGCAGTGTTCTACTCCCTTTCAGGGTAAAGAGTGAGACGATGGTAAAGCTCAGCGTAATGCTGCCCAGAATGAGATAAGCCTGGTGGAAGCCAACGGTGTCATACATCCTTCCGACCCATGCGGAGAGTACAACACCTGAAAGCTGTTTCGATAAGTTAAAACCAATCAGGAACAGCGTTGCCGACAGTTTCGGATTAAAGGCGGATGATATGTATTTGAAGGTGCCCACCAGCAAGAACGGGAGTTCAAACATATGCAGCATTTTTAAGATCACCACTTCGATAGCTGAAGAGGCAAAAGAAGAACCCAGAATACGCGCTGACATAATAATACCGGCGGTGATCAGCGCGTTTTTCGCGCCAATCCGGTTCACGATGGCAGGGGCAAAGAACATAATCGTTGCGTTAAGTAATTCCCCTCCGGTGGTGACGAAACCGAATACTTCTGTTCCGTGTTGCGGACTGGAGAAAAAGCCTTTAAAAAAGTTGGCAAACTGTTGATCAAATACGTCATATACGCTGGCGACGCCAACTACATAGACAATAAACCCCCAGAAGCGTGGCATGCGTAATAGTTCCGCAGCGGTGCGCATCGAGAAGGCCTGACGGTTGGCTCCCAGCGCGTCGATTACCAGTTCACTGTTGCTCCCTTCCGGACGTGACATCCACAGCAGCACTCCCAGCACCAGTGCAAAACCTGAGGCAATCCAGAAGGTGATATTGGGATCAATGCCAAACAGTATACCGGTGATAGACGCGCACAGTGCCCAGCCAATACAACCGGAAACGCGCACTTTCCCATATTCAAAACGGTTCGCGCGGCTGACGCGTTCAATATAGGCCTCTACCGCCCCGGAACCGCTGGAGAAGACCACCCCCAGATAAATACCGCCCGCTAGCGCACCGGCGAAAATATTCAACTGCAATAACGGAGACAGCACAAAAATAAAGAAGGGCGCAAACAAGATCAGCAAGATCGTAATGGTCCACAGCAGATGTTTGCGTAACCCCAGTTTGTCAGATATCAGGCCAAATACTGGCTGAAATATAATCGCGAACAGCGAGATTGAGGAGAAAACGATCCCCGTTTCTGTTTTGGTTAAATGATTAACTTCCGCCAGCCAGACCGGGAAAAAGGGAAAGTAGGCCGACATAATGAAGTAGTAGAAGAAAAAGAAGAGCATAAAGTAGATGAAGTTATGCCGTTCTCTTGGCGCGAGTTCAGAGAGTTTCATTGTCTATATTCCATCCTGTGATACGCGTCATTAGTAAAGCCGCTTTTTGGTGGTTTCACGATTTCACCCCGTTCAGGGTGTTATCGCCATCGAAGATAATCTGCGTCTGGTCACCAGCCTGCCCGTTTTCCTCCAGGCTTAACGTCAATGCGTAGCAGCCTGTCGGGCGTTGCCAGGCCTCTCGCGCCAGCACGTCATTAAACAGGTGGCCCGGCGACGTCCGGGGATCGTGATATTGCATAGGTATATTCGCCTGATAAATGACAATGTCGTTCGCTAGACAAGATGAGTGAGTTATCAGATATTTTGCTTAAAGCCACAATACTTGCGAAAGTGAAACTCATACACGATCACGAAATACCACGGAAATGATGTAATTTTGTCGTGTTTGAGACATAAAATGTTAGCGGACGACATTGTTGCGGACGTGTAAAGGAGTGATTTATGCAGCGCCGTACGGCAACGTTAGAAGATGTGGCTCGCAAGGCCGGGGTGTCGCAACAGACGGTTTCGCGTGTACTGAATAAACCTGGGGTTGTGTCTGAACGCACCCGCGACAAGGTTATCAGCGCGATGCAGGCGTTGCTGTATGTGCCTAACCGTTCGGCACAATTGCTGGCGGGGAAGTCTGCGCCGTCGATTGGTTTGATTACCGCGTCGTTGACCCTGCATGCACCCTCACAAATTGCCGCGGCTATAAAAAGTCACGCCAGCGCACACCAGCTTGAGGTCGCTATTGCGATGCCTGCGATCGTCGATTACACCTCACTTCAGGCACGGCTAAATGAGTTTCGCGCACAGAATATTCGTGGTGCAATTATTAATCTGCCGCTGGAGGGCAGTATTGCCGAAAAGCTGGTAAGTGAGAATCCGGATATCTGCTGTCTGTTTTTGGATATTTCGCCAGAGACCGATGTCTGCTGCGTGCGCTTTGACCATCTTGATGGTTGTAGCGCTTGCATTCATCATCTCTGGGAACTGGGGCACCGGGATTTCGGTCTGCTTGCCGGACCTGAAAGTTCTGTTTCAGCGCGCATGCGCCTGAGCAGCTGGCGTGAGACGTTGCATCGACTTGGGGTCAGTAATGCAGTGACGGTTTTTGGCGACTGGAGTGCGGCCAGCGGCTGGCACAATGCTTTCAAACTGTTACATCAGTACCCGAAGATAAGTGCCATCGTTGTGGCGAACGATCAGATGGCACTCGGCGTGTTGAGTGCTCTGGCGCAGCTCAATCGCAACGGGAGCCAGGCAGTCTCCGTCACGGGTTATGACGATACAGCAGATAGCCTTTACTTCCAGCCGCCGTTGACGACCGTGGCGCAGGATTTCAACAAACTGGGTAAGCGGGCCGTAGAGTTGCTTATCCAGCTCATGGCCGACCCGCAAATAAGGATCCGTGAACTGCTGCCTACACGACTGGTTATTCGTCAGTCAACCTGGCCCGTAGCCGGTCACACCGGGGATGATAACGCGCAGCTAATTACGCAATTAAAAACACTGGTGAAAAAGCTGTAAGATCTACAGATTCTGTCCGTGGAGCGACCCATCTTATTAATCAACGTCCACAGGCACTCCCTGAAAGTGATGCCGCCCAATGTTGCTTACCCGCGGCTTTATATCCCTGAACAACAAACGTGCCGCAACATCAGATACCAGCGAGCACATTGCCGGATGGCGTGTAAACGCTTATCCGGCCTACATGTTCATTGAGATATTCGCTGGCAATAAGCACAAAAAACCCGGCGGGCGCCGGGTTTTTTTATCGCTTAAACGCGTGTGCCCCACAGGTCATACTCGTCAGCGTTTTCCACTTTCACACGGACTATATCGCCCGGTTTGACGTTGGTTTCACCGTTCAGATAGACCGCGCCGTCGATTTCCGGGGCATCGGCCATGCTGCGGCCAATCGCGCCTTCCTCATCCACTTCGTCGATCATCACCAGGATTTCGCGACCAATCTTCTCCTGCAAACGCTCAGCGGAGATGCGCTGCTGCAGCTGCATAAAGCGGTTCCAGCGCTCCTCTTTTACCTCTTCCGGCACCTGATCCGCGAGTTCGTTGGCGGTGGCACCCTCAACCGGGCTGTATTTGAAGCAGCCTACGCGATCGAGGCGCGCTTCGGTCAGGAAGTCGAGCAGCATCTGGAAATCTTCTTCGGTCTCGCCAGGGAAGCCGACGATAAAGGTGGAGCGCAGCGTCAGCTCCGGGCAGATCTCGCGCCAGCGCTTGATGCGTGCCAGCTGACGATCGACCGCGCCAGGGCGCTTCATCAGCTTCAGAATGCGCGGGCTGGCGTGCTGCAACGGGATGTCGAGGTAGGGCAGAATTTTGCCTTCTGCCATCAGCGGGATCACATCATCCACGTGCGGGTAAGGGTAAACGTAGTGCAGACGGGTCCAGACGCCGAGTTTTGCCAGTTGCTCGCAAAGGCCAACCATGCTGGTTTTCACCGGCTCGCCGTTGTGGAAGCCCATGCGGTGCTTCACATCAACGCCGTACGCAGAGGTATCCTGCGAAATTACCAGCAGCTCTTTAACGCCGGCATCAACCAGACGTTTCGCCTCGGACAGCACGTCGCCAATCGGGCGGCTCACCAGATCGCCACGCATCGACGGAATGATGCAGAAGGTGCAGCGGTGGTTACACCCTTCGGAAATTTTCAGATAAGCGTAGTGGCGCGGCGTCAGCTTCACGCCCTGTTCCGGCACCAGGCTTAAGAAGGGGTTGTGCTGCGGTTTCGGCACATAGTGATGAACATGGGCGAGAACCTGCTCATAGCTGTGCGGGCCGGTGATCTCCAGCACTTTTGGGTGCACTTCGCGGATCTGATCCTCTTTCGCACCCAGGCAGCCAGTGACAATCACTTTGCCGTTTTCATTCAGCGCTTCGCCGATCGCTTCCAGCGACTCCTGCACGGCGCTGTCGATAAAACCGCAGGTATTGACGATCACCATATCGGCATCATCGTAACTCGGGACAACATCGTAACCTTCGGTACGCAGCTCCGTAAGGATGCGTTCGGAGTCGACGAGATTTTTTGGGCAGCCAAGAGAGACAAAGCCGATTTTCGGCTGCAGGTTCACATTGCTCATAGTTCAAAAAGTAATCAGTTATAGGATCTTAGGCGAGGGATTGTACAGGGCTATTGCCCGGAATTATAGAGGGAAGTACCTGCTAGTTTACGCCAATGGTGATCTTGTATCCGTGTCGCTTCAGGCTGCTTGAGGGGGGGGCAGATGTTCATACGCTATTTCTTACGTAAGAAAGTTTTCCCGTCAGGTGTTTGAATATACACTTCATCACCCACATCGATGAATATTTTATTTTTACCCTCTCCCGAAATGGCAAACAGCGTGTTTTTCTTTATGCATCGTTTGGGGCTTTTTATTTCTTGACTGCAAATATAATCATCTTCGCTTACGCCGTTTAAGAAATTAGCATGAGGCAATTCAACGAAACCCTCGCCAAAATCCATCACCGGAACTCTAAAGAATCCGCTCTGCGGGACAACCTTATAATTTTCTTTAAGAGCAGTTTGATTTTCTCTCCACCATGCCAGTTTATCTTTAGCTGTGGCTGGTGGGTTTTTAATAAATACTGCACCATTAAAAACAGCCATAATTTTGCTATTGCTGGAAAACGTATTAGAGCGAAAAAAAACAAGCGTAAGCATGATAATTAGCCCGGCTGTTAATATATATTTGATATTTTTTGGCTCAAGCATATTTATTATCCATAGCGATCGCTTACGTTCTCAGTAGCCTGGCATGTTTTATACCCTACCTTGAAAAAAGAGTAATCCAAATATTCAATTATTCAGAATCTCCTGCACCCACTCATCCCAGCATGCACAGCCAAGGTCGGCGACCACCGCGTTTTCATTGGCCTCAAACCACCATTTTTTAACGGTGGCATACTCCTCAGAAGTCAGCGCAAAGGGGCGCCAGGTGCCCATCCGGCCATCCTGGTCGCAGGGATCGCTGCCCTGTAACAAGAATGCATTCAGAAAGGCCAGCGGCGGAAAGTAGCCGCTGCCGTCAATGATGCTGAAAATGCCATACGGGACGTTGATATTTGCGTCGAGAATCCGTATCGCTTCCGCACTCTGGTTCATTTTACGACTCCGTAATATCAGTACGGTCGCCGCGCGGGGTGGGGTGAGAGAAGACGATAAACTCAACCGCCGAATCAGAATCATTGCGTGCCTGATGTTTTGCTAATGGTGGGATCTCAATCCCTTGCTGGGCCGCAATCTCCTGTTTTTCGCCCGCCAGCTCCATAGTCAGCACGCCGCTCAGTACAAAAAAGAATTGTCGCGAAACGGAGTGGTAGTGGCGCTGCTCCTGCGTGCCAGCGGGCATCTTCTCGTGAATGATCATCATCTCTGGCCGCTTCACCAGGTACCAGCCGTCGCACCCCGCGCCCCAGAGATAGTGCTCGGCATTCTCTTTGGAAATCATTTACTTCTCCTGATGTACACCTCTTTCCCTACCGTTATACCCATCATCGACGCACGACATAACCTGCCTGAATTAGCGGGCGCACTTCCGCGAGCCGATCACGCAGAGGATCACGCCCAGCGTCACCAGCAGCATTAGCGGGCTGACCCTCTCGTTGAGTAGCAGGGCAGAGAGGGCAAGGCCGAAAAAGGGCTGCAACAGCTGCAACTGGCCAACGGCGGCAATCCCGCCGCGGGCAAGGCCGTTGTACCAGAAGATAAAGCCGATCAGCATGCTGAAGAGCGAGACATAGCCCAGCGCGTACCAGGCTGACGCACTGATGTTAGCGAGCGTGCCGGGCTGCGTCAGCCAGGCGGCGGGCAGCATCACCGGAAGCGACAGGATCAGCGCCCAGCAGATCACCTGCCAGCCGCCGAGCGTGCGGGTTAAGGCTGCTCCTTCGGCATAGCCCAACCCGCAGACTACCACCGCTGCCAGCATCAGCAGATCGCCGATCAGCGAAACGGCGTTGCTCTGCGCCAGCGCGAAGGCTACCACCAGCAGGCTGCCAAGCAGTGAGAAGAGCCAGAAGGCGCGCTTTGGCCGCTCGCCGCCGCGCAACACCGCACAAATCGCCGTGCAGAGCGGCAGAAGGCCGAGAAAAACAATCGAGTGGGCGGAGGTGACATGCTGTAGCGCCAGCGCGGTCAGGAGCGGAAAACCAATCACCACGCCGCCGGAGACGATCAGCAGCGGGAACAGCTGCGCGCGCTGCGGGCGCGGTTCGCGCAAGGCGCAAACAAGAACAATCGCCACTCCCCCGGCGAGCGAGGCACGCAGGAAGGTGAGAAAAAAGGGCGTCATCTCCAGTACGGCGATGCGCGTGGCGGGTAACGAGCCGCTGAAAATTACCACTCCAAGCAGGCCGTTGAGCCAGCCTGCCAGCGCAGGGTGCGCCGGTTTGTTTAGCGCGGAGTTTTCCATCTTAACCTCGTTATCAGTGATTAGTAGGAGCTTGAGCATTGATGGGCTGAATGGTAGGTTGAGGTGTTTAGGACAATCAAATTATTGTCATGGATACATTTGATGAAAGCGCGCTACAAACAGCTGGTTGATCGTTTCGCTATTCAGATCCGTTCCGGCGAGCTGCCACCCGGCACTCGCTTGCCTACGCATCGCTGCCTCGCTGGACAGCAGCATATTTCGCTGGCGACAGCTACCCGCGTCTATCGTGAGCTGGAGATGATGGGGCTGGTCAGCGGTGAAACCGGCCGCGGCACGTTTGTCAGAGAGATTGCTCTTCCTCCCGGTCACGGCATCGATCAGCTTGCCGTCGCCAGCGATGTGCTGGAACTCAACTTCAACTATCCGGCGGTCGGCGGGCAGAGCGATATGCTACGCGAGGCCCTTAAACGCATGGCGGTGGAGGGCAATATTGAGGCGCATCTGCGTTACCAGCCTCATGGTGGGCGAATCACTGAGCGGGAGGTCTTCGCCGCGCACTTTACGCAGGGCGCGTTTCGTCCGGCGGCTGAAAATCTGCTGCTGGTCAATGGCGCGCAGCACGGTTTGGCTATTGCCGTGATGGGGCTACTTAAGCCTGGCGATGTGGTAGCGGTGGACACGCTGACCTACCCCGGTTTTAAAGCGCTGGCTACGCTCTATCATCTGGAGCTGGTGGCGATCCCGGCAGCGCAAGGTGGCCCGGATTTGGCGGCATTGCGCCAGCTCTGCCAGCAGCGGCGTATTCGCGCGGTCTATACCATGCCGACCATGCATAATCCGCTGGGCTGGGTGGCGAACCGCCAGTCGCGCAAAACGCTGGCCGATATCGCCCGTGCCCACGATCTGCTAATTATTGAAGATGCCGCCTACGCCTGGCTGGTTCGCCGCGCGCCGCCGCCGCTCGCCTGTTTCGCGCCTGAAAGAACGGTCTATGTCAGTGGATTTTCAAAAAATGTGGCGACCGGTTTGCGGGTCGGGGCGGTGATCTGCCCGCCCGCACTGCGGTCTGCGCTGGAGCGAGCGATCCGCGCCACGACTTGGAATGCGCCGTCGCTCATGACCTCGCTGGTCAGCCACTGGATAGAGGAGGGGAGGGTGGCTGAACTTGAAAAACGCAAGCGGGAAGATGCCCGGCTGCGCCAGCGCATCCTGCACGAAACGCTGACCGGTCTGCCGTGCGTGTCTCATCCCGACTCTTACTTTGCCTGGCTGCCGCTCGCTGAAGAGTCGCGTGCCGATCGGGTGGTGAAACAACTAATGGATAACAATATCTCCCTCTCCACCGCCGAACCCTTCAGCACCGCGCAATCAACGCCGCAGGCGCTGCGCGTTGCCCTCGGCTCGGTCGCTATCGACACCCTGCGCACAGCGCTGCTGACCATTCGCGAAGCGATAGAGTATGAAGCGAGCCGCTAGCGGCGTGCCTCATCCAGCCAGCGCATTAGCGCCTTAAGACAGGCGGTGAAGTGCGCCGTATCATCCTCAGGCGTATGGCACTGTTGCAGCAGCCAGCCGATGGCCTGTCGCTGCTGCGGAAAGCGTCGTACAACCCGGCTGGCATACTCCTCCAGCGTCTCGGGCCAGTCGTTATCCTCTTTGCGGCGTAGCAGATTGGTGGCGCGCAGCAGTTTACGCGCCGCAGCGCGCTTGAGCTGTCGCCCATCGCTCGTCTCCGCCAGTCGTAGAAGGTAGCCTTGCAGGACGGGAATAAAATCACCGTTTACCGCCACGGCAATCGCGCGCGAGGGGGTAAAGCGCGGAAAGCGGCTCGCGAGATCCTCGCCCGCCACGCAGCGGCAGTGGTGCTTGAGCCAGTAACCCCAGCTGAACTGATTTTCGGAGGCCAGTACCTCTGCCAGCGTGCCGCAATCAAAATCGACTTTGCTGATAACCGGATGCAGTGCCTGCGCGCGAGCGGCTATCTCCCGGAGACAATCGTGCTCTGCCGCGTTCAGCGTGCGCCGGGTGATTAGGCAGACATCGAGATCCGAGACGCCCGCCACCGCCGCACCTTTCGCTACGCTGCCGTAGAGGTAAAGGCTGTGCACGACCGCGCCGAGCCTTGCGTACAGCAGGTCGATCACATCATCCACCGCCGGGTGAAACGCCGGTTGCAGCGGGGTGACGGGTAAACAGGCGATAAAACCGTCGGCATCAACCATCGAAAGGGCCTCCGCTTACAGGACGCTGATCTGCAACTGCCGGAACAGGGCGCTCATCTTCTCATCAAGCGGCTTATCGACCAGCAGCGTGCTGGCGAGCGTCAGGTCGCCGATACCAAAAGCCGAAGCGGAGTTGATCTTCTCCGGCGACGCCAGCACCACGGTTTCCGCCGCGCGCGCCGAAAGAGCACGCTTCACGCAGGCCTCTTCATAGTTACCCGTGGTAAAGCCAGCCTGCTCATGCACGCCGGTGACGCCCATAAAAAAGAGATCAGCATTGATACGGCGAATGGACTCAATCATTGATGCGCCCACGGTGACCATCGAGTGTTTATATAACTGCCCGCCGATAACGATCACGTCGACATTTGGCAGGTTAATCAATCCGGCGGCAATGGTCGGGCTGTGGGTGACTACGGTAAAGGCCAGATCTGCTGGCAGTAGGGTGATCATCTCTTCCGAGGTCGTGCCGCCGTCGATGATAACGATATTGCCAGGCTGAATAAGATCCACCGCTTTCTGCGCAATGACGCGTTTTGCATGAATGTTCACGCTTTTGCGCACTTCAAACGGCGCAATAGCCGCCGACACCGCCAGCGCACCGCCGTGCACCCGTTGCAGCAGTCCTTCTGCCGCTAACTCCCTTAAATCCCGGCGAATAGAGTCTTCAGAGATAGCAAAATGCTGGCTTAATTCACGGGACAAGACCTGCTTATCGCGCGCCAGCATCTCAAGTATCTTCTGCTTACGTTGACTGGATAACACGATTTCCCCTTTCACGATTTATCTTGATCTTGCACGATTATGCATGTTAGCGTGCCGTTTGTCAGCCTGACGATCCTAATTTTACGCAGTTTACAGGGGAAACTATGCACGCCATGCTTATTTTAATCGCCGGACCCGTACGCAGCGGCACCAACGGTGATGATACGTTAATCAAACAGAACCTGGATGAGATGGCGCGGGTTGCCGCGATAGTGTTCGAAAAGGGCCACACGCCGGTGATTGGTGAGTGGCTGGCGATGCCGCTGGCGGAAGCGGCCGGGTCGAAAAAGATTGGCGATGAGATTAGCCAGACCTTTTTGTACCCCGTAGCCCATCGCCTGATCCAGCACTGCGACGCCATTTTGCGACTGCCCGGTGACTCAGCGGGCGCCGATAACGATGTGCGCATCGGACGCGAGCGTGGCCTGACGATTTACCGCGCCCTTGATGAGATCCCCGATGGCGAAACACGGGCGTCATCTCTGGCATAACGAACGGTACTTAATGGAAATCAACATTATGGGGTTTATCCCCGTCCTTTTACCTGTCGCGCTCTCTCCGGGCGCGAGCTTTACCCTCGCAATGAACAGCGCCCTGGCCGGCGGGCGGGGCGGGTTGCTGCGCACGCTGGCGGGCACCGCGCTTGGTATCTATACCCACGCGCTGCTGATTGGCCTTGGGGTGACGGCGATCCTCGTCTCCTCTCCCGCACTGTTCAATGCCCTGAAATATGCGGGCGCAGCCTATCTGATATGGCTTGGCGTGCAGTTGATCCGCAGTGGCTTAACCACGAAAGAGGTTACGCTGCAAGAAGATGGACCCACGGTGACGCTGAAAGAGGCGTGGCTGGCGAATGTGCTTAACCCGAAGGCGATCGTTTTTTATCTTACAGTGGTATCGCAATTTGCCGGCAGTCGGGGCGATGTCAGCCACTATCTGCTGTTGGCAACGGTGCATGTTCTGGTGATGGGCGTCTGGCTTATCGCACTGAGCAATGTGCTAATCTTCTCCGCGCAGAGAGCGAACCCGGCAAACGTAAAGAGGGGGGTGAACCTTGCGGGCGGAGTTGTGCTGATCATCTTCTCCGCGCTAATGGTATTGCACTGAGCGCAGTCACAATGTTGATAATAGCCCGTGTCGCCACGAGCTATCGCAAGGCTTAATAGAGTTTTTGTTCGATATGTTCCCCGGCGTCAATCACCCGCCAGATCTTCCATGCGCCCGCCTCTTTACGTGTCCACACCTGAAGATGAGCCAGCTTGTTATCTTCAATACCTAACCAGACATCGAGCATCATGCTATCGCCGTCAGGGCGAGCGGGTGAAACCTTCAGACGTGGGATCCACGCCGGGTCGTAGTCCTGAGAGTAGGTGAAATAGTCTGCTGAGAGAAGCTCCTGTTCCGGCATGTCATAAATTTCAGCCATACGCGTAAGCAGCTTATTTGAGACCCACTTATGCATCACCTTCATCTTGATCATTTCATCCGGCGGCGTGTTCTCAAAGGCATGCAGATAGAAGTTATAAAACGCGGTCACGTTTTTCTGCACCTCGGTCGCGGTATTGGCGCTGGCGAAAGGCAGATAGAGCGAGAGCAGCAGCGATATTATCAGGCGCATCAATTTTTCCTGTAGATAACATATGGTGGATGAAGCCGACGATAACCCGGTCCCGGATACATATCGCGCTGTTTGAAATCCGAATACCAGGTAGTCCCATCAAACATTGTCATGTGCCCGATACCATTCCCGCCCGCATATGGCTGAATAATCGCAACATCGCCTTTTTGTGGCGTGGTTGATTGCGGCAGGGCAACAAAGCCCGCTTTTAGCAGCGAATCGCCATAATCTTTTGCGTAGCGTGTTTGTACCAGGTTTATTCCTCCTGCAGCAATTGCCAGGCGGGTATATTTTGCACACTCTGAACGTGATTTCGCGTGCGCATGTTTTACCAGATAATCTACCGCTGCAGATCTATCCCATCCCATAAAATTCCCTTAGAAATGAAACCATTCAATATGCGATTTACGCGCAGCAATCCTACCGTGGGGAAGGGGCCGGAGAATAAGATTTATCCTGGATGGAAGTGCAGAATTTGGTAGGTCTTAGCACCTTTACTACACGCTATTTATGACCCGCTTTTACGTTATGATCTCAGGCGTTTAAGTGAGGATGAGGCCGCGTTGACGGGAACTGAAATGAAAACATTAACTGAACTACTCGATTTGCACGATCCGGGCTGGGCAGTGGTGCAAAGCTGGCTCAACGACTCCAGCAACCCTTATGAGGTGTTGCCGAAAGAGAAGGCGCGTGCCGAACAGGTGCTACTGCAACTCCAGGTCACTACCCGCTCACCGCTGGGAGCACTGGTGTATGAAACCGGCGGGCTACTGATTGATGATGGCTGGCTTAGGATCCTCGGCTCCGGCAGTGCGCGGCTGATGCGTGATCCGGTGAGCTGGACGCAAGAGGTGACTGACGCAGCCTCATTTGGTGCCCTGCTGATTGCCGATGATGCGTCGGGTGGCTTTTTTGCCCTCAACGGTGGCGGCCTCGGAGAGGACATTGGCAACGTCTACTACTTCGCGCCGGATGCGCTGGCCTGGGAAGGGCTGGAAGTGGGCTACTCTGCGTTTGTCGAGTGGGCGCTGTGCGGCGATCTGGCGCTCTTCTACCAGACGGTGCGCTGGCCCGGCTGGCAGGAAGAGGTGCGTGCACTCAGCGGAGAACAGGTTTACGCCTTCTTTCCCTTTCTCTGGACCGAGCCGAAGTTGTCCGCCGCAGAGCGCAAGCGCACGGTGACGCCTGTTGACGAACAGTGGCGGCTCGCGCAGCAGCTGGCAGGGGATCATTCTCGGCCATAAAGGTAAAGGGCAGCGAAAACGACTGCCATTCCTGTTGCAATCAATAATGATTCCTATTAACGTCTCCACCCTGATGTTATCTCCAGCCTTTGCGGCTGATGTACCGGGAGAAAGGGGTCTGTTTCACTGTTTTCATGCTGTGCGTCTGGCGGCGCTGGTTCTGCTGCTCGGCTGGCAAACGGCGTATGCCAGGCCAGATATGGCCCCGCTTGGGTCGAACATCGCCGATCGCGGCTCGGCTTACTATCACTTCACGCAAAAGCAATTTGACTCCCTTGATGGCAAACGTCACTACAAAGTATGGACCGGCGTGCCCAACAAAAGCGCGCCACCTGGCGGTTTCCCGGTGCTCTATATGCTGGATGGCAACGCGGCGATGGATAAGCTTTCGGAGGCGTTTTTACACAAACTCTTTGCTGCCAACCCGCCGGTGCTGGTAGCGATCGGGTACCAAACCGATCTGCCATTCGATCTCGATAGCCGGGCGTATGATTACACGCCGGCGGGTACCGAAACGGAGCAGCTGCGCGGCAGAGCGGGCGGCGGCAGTACCGCCTTTCGCCAGCTACTGGAGGCGCGCATCGCGCCTGCGGTGGAAAAGGGGATTGCCATCAACCCAGCGCAGCGCGGGCTGTGGGGCCACTCCTATGGCGGGCTGTTCGTGCTGGAGAGCTGGCTCTCCTCCTCCTTTTTCACTGCCACTTTTTCGGCCGTGCCTTCGCTGGCGCGTAATGATTTTCGCTTGCTGAAAGCGATGGAAGCGCTCTCGCCGCAGCAGGCAGCGGGTAAGCATCTCTATCTTATGGAGGGGGATGGGGATCGCCGCACGCAGGATGAGAACAGCGAGTCTGGCGTGCTGCCGCGTGTTCGCAGTACGCTCAAAAAGCTTAATCAGCATGGCGTTTCCGCTACCTATCGCGTGTTCCCTGGCCTGACGCATGGGGCGATGTTCACCGCCTCGCTGCAGGCGGCGTTACGCCAGATCTCGCAGGCGGAGAAATAACTGCTCTCTTTATGCTGCGGGGTTATCACGCCCGGCGGCAGTAAAGGTCACCGATGACCAGTAGCCGTTTCCGGTATGCGCGCTTTTTACCCAGCCTGCCTTCTCCAGTTCGCGCGCAATCAGTCGGTTGATTACGCCGTGCCCCATGCCGATCACGCGCTCATGCTGCTGCGCATGGGCGATCAGCGTATGCGTCATTTTCTTTGCCCGATGCATCGTCTGCTTTCTGGATTCCGGCCCGGCCAGCGCGCCGCTGAGCCAGCAGAGACGAAACAGCACCAGCCACGCCTGCGGCGAGAATTGAACCCAGGGGAGGTTAAATATCGGCAACGGCGCTTCGCGCAGATCGTCGGCAATCAAATCGGGGGTGAGGTTCATCGCCTGTAGCGAGGCCCGGGCGCGCGGCAGCGGGCTGCTAATAACAAAAGCGCGGCGCTTATCCGCCAGAACGGCATGGCAATTGGGTTCGCCAATGATGCCGGAGGCATCATAGCCTGCAATCCAGCCGGGCATGTCCGTGGCTTTGACCCGTGCCGAACCCTGCTGAGCGCTAAATTCAGGCTCGCCGTGACGTACTAAAACTATCTCCATTTCACGCTCCTGTGCGTTTTAGCCCTGTGCTTTACGGTAATGGGCTTCCATCTCATCCAGCGCGGCCTGGTTCTCCAGCCCCCACTGGTACATCTGCTCAATCGGCCCGGCGAAGGTTTTGCCCAGCGGCGTGAGGCGGTAATCGACTTTCGGCGGGACGACGTCATAAACGTGGCGGGCGATCAGGCCGCGCTGCTCCAGCTCTTTTAGCGTCTGGAAGAGCATTTTTTTGGAGATCCCCTGCAGGCTGCGCTGCAACTCGCCAGTGCGGGCGCGCTCGTCAGGCCAGTGGTAGAGCGCGTGGAGCACCATGGTGCTCCACTTGACGGAGAAGAGATCCATCAGGCGGCGCGGCGGCGAATCCGCATAAAAAAAGAGTTTGCCATCAACCCAGGCTGGCATAGAAAGCCCTCATCATTGGTCACCAAATGGTAACTACTATCAATTGTGAACCTTGCGGACTATAGTCTGCCGTCTTCACGTTATTAACGCCAGCCCATCTGGAGACCTTATGAAAATCAATGCACTGGTCGCGGTCGATGCCGCAAAACCGCTGACGCCCGGCAACATTACCCTTCGCCCGCTGCAAAACCAGGATGTCAAAATCGACATTCTTTACTGCGGCGTCTGCCACTCCGATCTGCATATGGCGCGCAATGAGTGGGCGGTAAGCCGCTATCCGCTGGTGCCGGGACATGAGATTGTCGGCCGCGTCAGCGCCACCGGCGCGGGAGTGTCCGCCTTTCAGGTTGGCGATATTGTTGGCGTCGGGGTGATGGTCGACTCCTGCCGCGAATGCCACTTCTGCAAACAGCATGAAGAGCAGTATTGCGAAGCGGGCTTTACCGCCACCTATAACGGGATTGATAAATACACCGGCGAGAGCACCTGGGGCGGTTACGCCGAAAGCGTGATTGTCGATCAGGATTTTGTCGTCTCGGTACCGCAAAACTTGCCGCTGGCGGGCGTGGCCCCGCTGCTCTGCGCAGGCGTTACCGTCTGGTCGCCGCTGCGCCACTTCAACGTTAAAGCGGGTGATGCGGTGGGTGTTGTCGGCCTTGGCGGGTTAGGGCATATGGCGGTTAAGCTGGCGAGCGCGCTGGGTGCCGAGGTAACGCTGTTTACCACCTCGCCGGAGAAGGGCGAAGATGCCCGCCGTCTCGGCGCAAAACGCGTGGTTGTCTCGCGCGATGCGGCGCAAATGGCTGCCTGCCAAACGTCGCTGGATTTTATTATCGACTGCGTCGCGGCGCCCCACGATCTCGACCCCTACCTGGCGACGCTGAAAACCAACGGCCGCCTGGTGCTGGTGGGGATCCCCGATCAGCCGCATGCGTCACCCAACATCACACCGATGGTCTTTCGCCGTTTAAGCATCAGCGGCTCGTCGATTGGCAGCATCCGCGAGACTCAGGAGATGCTCGATTTCTGCGGCCAGCACGGCATCACGGCGGATGTAGAGATGATCGGCGGTGAGGGAATTGAAGACGCCTTCGCCCGCATGCTGAAAGGCGATGTGAAATACCGCTTTGTTATCGATATGCAGGCTACACGCTGGTAACTGGCCCAGCCTCACACAAGCGCGACGTGCTCCTGCGGCACCCAGCCGAGGTCGCCGTCCGCTTTTTCTGCCAGATACCAGCCGTTAAGGCTCTGGTGCACCGTAAGTTGCTCGCCGGTTTGCACGGTGAGTTCGTGTGCGCAGTAGGCTTGCTGGCAGATCCCTTCATGGGCGCTAACCGGTGTAAAGAGCTGCTGCGGCGCCCAGCCCGCTTTTCCCGAATCTAACGTTACCCAAATCCAGCCGCGCCACTGCAGATCGCAGTGGCTAATTTGTGCTCTTTCCCCCTCGCGGATGGTCAGCGGATCGGGATAGGCCGAGCGATAATCACGCATCACTTTTACGCTGGTTGGCAGCGGGTAAGAGACTGCTTTCATTCTCCTTCTCTCCTGACATCACGAAGCGCGTTTTTAACAAGCGAAACGGCAGGCCAGCCCAGAGCTGGCGCGGTCTGTGTAAAAGATCGTCAAAAGGAGAATATTATTGACCAAACCCATACCCTTGGTCAAAAAGCAGCCATACTATTTATCTGCCCAATGGCTGACAAGGGAGGTATAAGTATGACCGCTGATGAACTCGCTCGTCGTTTGGTAATGAAGTTGATGACTGCCAGAACAGACCTTGCGGCCTATATCCAGATGCGCAAAGCGAAAGGGTATATGTCGGTCAACGAAAACGATCGTCTGCGTGAGATGTTTTTTGCCCTGGCGCTGGAGATCCGCGATAAAAGCGAAAGATTGCAAGAGATACAGGATCGCGATACGCGCAGTGCTATGTACAGTGCCGAAGAGGCGCTCTCTTCCGCCGCCGTTTCACTGATGAGCGGGCGAAGAGATTGTGCCAACTTTATCTCGGTAAACGTCGATAAGCTGGAGCTTTCGCTCAATATCCTCGATTACAGCATTCAATACCTGAATGAGCACTCTCCGCTTGCTGAAGCCTGAGACGCTTCCACACCCTGACCCATAAGGGGAGCCCGCTCCCCTTTATGCTTAAGCTTTTGTAAAAGCAAACCCACCCGCGAAATCGATGGCTAACCTTTATCGAGGCTTACCGCTTAATAAAGGAGTGCCCTGTGCGCCATCTTCCTCTGTCATTACTTTTTCTCTCCACCTCTGTGCTTGCCGCCCCGGCTGCGGTGAATGTTGATGTCCTGCAAACGAAACTCGATCACCCCTGGGCGCTGGCCTTTTTACCCGATGACGGCGGAATGCTGATCACCCTGCGGGGCGGCGAGCTGCGCCATTGGCAGGCGGGCAAGGGGCTTTCCGATCCGATAAGCGGTGTGCCAAAAGTGTGGGCGCAGGGTCAAGGAGGTTTGCTTGATGTGGCGCTGGCACCCGATTTTGCCTCATCAAGACGCGTATGGCTGAGCTACGCCGAAGCGGGGCAGGATGGTAAAGCGGGAACCGCCGTCGGGTTTGGTCGCCTGAGCGCCGATGGTAAAGCGCTGGAGCAGTTCCAGACCGTTTTCCGCCAGCAGCCTAAGCTTTCAACCGGCAACCACTTTGGCGGTCGGTTAGTGTTTGATGGCAAAGGCTATTTGTGGATTGCGCTGGGTGAGAACAATCAGCGCCCGACGGCGCAAGAGCTGGATAAGTTGCAGGGCAAGCTGGTGCGGCTGACGGATCAGGGCAAGGTGCCGGCGGATAACCCGTTTGCAGACAAGCCGGGCGCGCGACCGGAGATCTGGTCTTATGGCATTCGTAACCCGCAGGGGATGGCGATCAACCCCTGGAGCCAGGCGCTGTGGCTAAATGAGCACGGCCCGCGCGGCGGGGATGAGATCAACGTGCCTGAAAAGGGTAAAAACTACGGCTGGCCGATTGCCACCTGGGGGATCAACTACAGCGGGTTGAAGATCCCGGAAGCGAAAGGCGGCATTGTCGAGGGGACCGAGCAGCCAATCTTCTACTGGAAGGAGTCTCCGGCGGTCAGCGGCATGACTTTTTACAATGCAGATACTTTTAAGCTATGGAAGAACAAGCTTTTTATCGGCGCGCTGAAGGATAAGGATGTGATTGTGATGAGCGTCGATGGCAACAAGGTGAGTGAAGATGGCCGCATTCTTGGCGATCGCAATCACCGTATCCGCGACGTGCGCGTTGGCCCGGATGGGTATTTGTATGTCTTAACAGACGAGAGCAACGGCGAGTTGTGGAAGGTGAGCCCGGCATCGTAATCGCGCCGTATGTCGTTGGTTATCCCACATAGCGTATATGCGGTTTGTCTTGCCGGATGGCGGCTGCGCCTTATCTGGCCTACGGGAATGAAGCTGCTGAAACCGAGTAGGCCGGATAAGCGCCAGCGCCATCCGGCAATCAAACCATCCGGCAATTAATCGATCACGTCACCGGGATCATCACGTTATGGCGAAACGCCGGGCGCTCACAAAGCTGCGCGTACCAGCGCTGCAGATGCGGGTGCGTGGCCCAGCTCAGGCCGGGAATATTAAACAGGTTATAGACAAACGGGCCGACGGCGATATCGCCACAGCCAAATGCCTCGCCCGAGAGCCACTGCGTCTTTGCCAGCGCATCATCAAGCAGCTGTAACGCGTTATCGAGCGCCTCTTTTGACGACGCAATCACCGCATGATCGCGATTTTCTGCTGCCGTTCGCACCAGGTTCATCAGCAGCGGGCTATGTTTCGGTGCCAGCGTGCTCAGCGCCCAGTCCATCCACTTATCGCCCTGCGCCCGTGCGGCAGGAGACTCCAGCCACAACCGGCTTTGACCATACTGTGCAACCAGGTAGCGCACAATGGTGTTCGATTCCCACAGCACGGCACCGGTTTCGTCGTCGCGCAACAGCGGCACCAGCCCGTTAGGGTTCATCGCCAGGTATTCAGGATCGTGATTAACGCCATACTCCCGGCCCGCCAGAATATGCTCATAGGGCAGCTCCAGTTCATCCAGCAGCCAGCGCACTTTTTTGACATTCGTCGAATTATTCCGTCCCCATAGCGTGATCATTTTTACCCCCGTGCAAAAGTGTGTTTCAGTGGATCTATCGTGGGCGAAACTTAACGTTCTGGCAACGACTTAGAAAAATAATGCACAACAGGCGCGCAACAGGCTGTTATTGCGTAAACTTTAAAAACTTTACCCAGTAGCGGTTTTTTTCGTTTCGTTTGTGCGTTATTACTCACCGTTTGTTACGGCACGGTGATGTGACGTTTTATTGAAAGGATACTCGGGTGGCTTATATGACGCAGTTCTCTCTATCCCTTCGCGGCCTGGCAGCAGGATCCGCGCTGTTGTTTCTCTTCTCCCCTTCGTTATATGCAGTGGAACAAACCCCTGCCGCACCCCCGGTTGATGCCCGGGCGTGGATCCTGATGGATTACGCCAGCGGCAAAGTGCTGGCGGAGGGCAACGCCGACGAAAAACTCGACCCTGCCAGCCTGACCAAACTGATGACCAGCTATGTGGTCGGCCAGGCGCTGAAAGCGGGGAAAATCCACCTGACCGATACCGTCACCGTCGGCAAAGATGCGTGGGCGACCGGCAACCCGGCGCTGCGCGGCTCGTCACTGATGTTTCTCAAACCTGGCGATCAGGTATCAGTGGCAGATCTGAATAAAGGGGTCATTATTCAGTCCGGCAATGATGCCAGCATCGCCATCGCCGATTATGTCGCAGGGAGCCAGGACTCCTTTGTCAGCCTGATGAACAGCTATGCGCAAAAGCTCGGCCTGACCAATACCACCTTCAAAACCGTCCACGGTCTTGATGCGCCGGGGCAGTTCAGCACTGCGCGCGATATGGCGCTGCTCGGCAAAGCGTTAATCCACGACGTGCCGGACGAGTACGCGATCCATAAAGAGAAAGAGTTCACCTTCAATAAGATCCGCCAGCCCAACCGTAACCGGCTGCTGTGGAGCACCAGCATGAACGTGGATGGCATGAAAACCGGTACCACCGAGGGGGCAGGCTACAACCTCGTCGCCTCGGCAACCCAGGGTGATATGCGCCTCATCTCCGTGGTGCTGGGAGCGAAAACCGATCGCATCCGCTTTAACGAGTCAGAGAAACTGCTCACCTGGGGTTTCCGCTTTTTCGAAACGGTCACACCAGTGAAACCTGACGCCACGTTTGTCAGCCAGCGCGTCTGGTTTGGCGACAGCAGTGAAGCGAAGCTTGGCGCAGGCGAGGCGGGATCGATCACCATTCCCAAAGGGCAGTTTAAAAACCTGAAAGCGAGCTTCACCCTCAATCAGCCGGAGCTTGAAGCACCGCTGAAGAAGGGCCAGGTGGTGGGCACCATCAACTTCCAGCTCAATGACAAAACCATTGAGCAGCGCCCGCTGGTGGTGATGGAAGCAGTGAATGAAGCGGGCTTCTTTGGCCGGATGTGGGATTTTGTCCTGCTGAAGTTCCACCAGTGGTTTGGTAGCTGGTTCTCATAACCGCACGTGACCGTGCCTGGCGGGCGAGGTCAGTAGAGAAGGGTGATCTGCTCTTTTTTCGCCGCGCTGACCAGGCCATCATCCGGCCGGCGGTCGCTGACAATCACATCGAAACGGTTTAACGCGCCCATGCAGGCAGGGCGCACTTTGCCAAATTTGCTGTGATCGACCACCAGCACATGGCGCTGGGCGCTGTTCATTGCCCAGTGCTTTACCGGCAGCTCTTCAAGGTTAAAGCAGGTCGCGCCCTGCTCCGTGTGTACGCCCGCCGCAGAGTAGAAAGCGATGTCCGGGCGCAGGTTGCTCAGGGTTTCATTGAAGTTCAGCGGCTTAAAAATGGCATTGCTGGCGTGAAATTCGCCACCGCTGAGAATGGCGCGGCACAGCGGTTTTTCTTGCAGTGCCAGAAAGGTGTTCAGCGAGTAGCAGACGGCGGTGAAGGGCAGCTCCTGAGGCAGTGCGTCGATGATCCACGGCGTGGTGGTGCCGCAGTCAAAAAAGGCCATCTGGTGCGGTTGCAGAAGGGCGGCGGCGAGCTTTGCCGCGCGGCGCTTCTCTTCGACGAGGCGGTTTTTCTGATCGCTTAATAGATAGTGGCTGGCGGAGCGCGGTTCGAGCACAATATAGCCGCCGAGCAGCACCACCGGAGCGCTGTTGGCGCTGAGGTCGCGACGAATGGTCATTTCAGAAACGCCCAGCAGGCCGGCTGCCTCTTTCAGATGGAGCTTGTCGCTGCGCTTGAGCGCTGCCAGCAGCTGGTTGATCCGCTCGTCACGTCTTGTTTCCATAATTCACCCGAATAAAAGAAAGCCCCGCATAAGCGGGGCCTTTATCTTACCTGCGCCCTGGCGCTTAGTCACGCATCCAGCCGCGACGGATCGGGAAGGCAAAACAGAGACGATAGATCTGCTGCGCGGTGTGATAAATCTTCTCACCGAAGGCCTGCCACAGAATTTGCGCGCCCAGGCAGCCGCAGATGCCAACCAGCAAGCCACCGAGCATATCCAGCGGCCAGTGGACGCCGAGATAAACGCGTGACCAGGCGATGGCCAGCGCCGTCACCATCAGGGCCGCGCCGGACCAGAAACGGTGCCAGGCAAAAAACGCGACGGCAAAGGTGAAGATCACCGTACCGTGGTCGCTTGGGAAGGAGTCATCCGCCGCGTGCGGCAGGAAGTTATAGCCGACATGATCGACAAAAGGTCTGTCGTGCGGAAAGGTATGGCCTAAAATCCATGAAAGCGAGAGGCTGACGACGATCGCCAGTGCCACTTTGATCACCAGTTGACGCTGGGCGCTGACCTGGCTGCGCGGCCCCCATAGCCACAGCCCAACCGCCAGCAGCGGCACGATATTGATCAGATCTTTGGCAACAAAGTGGGCAACGGTCAGGAGCCAGGCCGGCGAGTCGGGCGTGGCGTTGATCCAGTAAAACAGGGTGTGATTCAGGCTCTCTAACATAGACAGGTTACTCTTTGATGACAGTCCGTATTGATCAAAGCGCTCACCATAAAAGCGGTGCGGCACGCGGTAAAGGGGTTTTGTCTTACTCCACCGAGAGTTAGACGATTCCTGGTCTCAGGGTACGCCCCGTCACTTAAGTAAACCTTAAACAAGTGAACAAGTGTTTTATCTGTTCTCACGGGAGAATTCACTACCGTCGCGCGGTGGCTTTGATTACACTCTGCGCGATTTTCCAAAGGAAGAGATTACATGCAAAACCATACCCTTTCCGGCCAACGTCTGGGACGACGGGCGCTGTTATTCCCTCTCTGTCTGGTGCTTTACGAATTCTCCACCTATATCGGCAACGATATGATCCAGCCCGGTATGCTAACGGTGGTCGAGCAATATAACGCGGGCATTGAGTGGGTTCCGACTTCGATGACCGCCTACCTGGCGGGCGGCATGTTCTTACAGTGGCTGTTAGGGCCGCTCTCCGACCGCATCGGCCGTCGCCCGGTGATGCTGGCCGGCGTGGTGTGGTTTATTGTCACCTGCCTGGCGACCCTGCTGGCGCAGAACATTGAGCAGTTCACACTGTTGCGCTTTTTACAGGGTATTAGCCTCTGCTTTATTGGCGCCGTGGGGTACGCGGCGATTCAGGAGTCCTTTGAGGAGGCGGTCTGTATCAAGATAACCGCTCTGATGGCGAACGTCGCACTGATCGCCCCCCTGCTTGGCCCGCTGGTGGGGGCGGCGTGGGTGCATGCCGCCCCGTGGGAAGGGATGTTCGTTCTCTTTGCGCTGCTGGCGGCCTTCTCCTTCTTCGGGCTACAGCGGGCGATGCCGGAGACCGCCACCCGTCTTGGCGAGAAGCTCTCATTTTCAACTCTGTGGCGCGATTACGCCGAGGTGCTGAAGAACGTGCGCTTTGTCGCAGGTGCGCTGGCGATAGGCTTTGTCAGCCTGCCGCTGCTGGCGTGGATTGCCCAGTCGCCGATTATTATCATCAGCGGCGAGCAGCTCAGCAGCTATGAGTACGGTTTGTTGCAGGTGCCGATTTTCGGCGCGCTGATTGTCGGCAACCTGGTGCTGGCGCGGCTGACCTCGCGGCGTACCGTGCGCGCACTGATCATTCTTGGCGGCTGGCCAATCGTTGCTGGCCTGCTGCTGGCGGCATTTGCCACCGTTTCCTCTTCTCATGCCTATTTGTGGATGACGGCCGGGTTGAGCGTTTACGCCTTCGGGATTGGCCTTGCCAACGCCGGGCTGGTGCGCCTGACGCTGTTCGCCAGCGAGATGAGTAAGGGCACGGTATCGGCGGCGATGGGTATGCTGCAGATGTTTATCTTTACCGTCGGCATTGAGCTGAGCAAGCATGCTTGGCTGATCGGCGGCAACGGGCTCTTTAGCCTGTTTAACTTGCTGAACGGCATTATCTGGCTGGGGCTGATGGTGGTGTTTCTGCGCGATAAGCGCATGGGAAACTCGCTGGAAGGTTAAGGCGGCAGCCCACTGGCCGCCGCCCGATTGTTAGCCGGGTTCCGCCTCGGCTTGCGGTTCCGGTTTTGCCACCGCACGCGCCACCAGCGCGGCAATCAGCACCAGACCAAGCACCACCAGCATCGCGCTGCGTAGGCCATAGTGTTCGCCGAGGAAGCCGAGCAGCGGCGGGCCAACGAGGAAGGCGAGATAACCGGTTGTTGCTACCACGCTGACGCGCGTTGCGGCATCTGGTCCGGTATCGCTGGCCGCCGAGATGGTGAGTGGAAAGCCAAGCGACGCGCCTAATCCCCACAAAATGACCGAGAAACCCGCCACCCAGGCGCTGTCGACAAAAATAATCAGGCCGATGCCCAGTGCGCCCATTATCGCGCTGGCGCGCACCACGGCGACGCGGCTGTAACGGTCAATAAACCAGCCGCCGCAGAAGCGCCCGGTGGTCATGCCAAGGGTAAAACCGGTGTAGATCAGCGAGCCGGAAGTGGGGCTGAAGCCGTGACCATCTACCATCAGCAGCGGCAGCCAGTCATTGGCCGAGCCTTCAGCAAACGCCATCGCCAGCACCACCACGCCAATTAACAGCAGCTGCGTATCGCGCCAGAAGGGCATCCCTTTTTGACGATTCGCGTGTTCTTCGGCGCTGTTCTGCCCGGTCCCCTCCGGTACGGCGGAGATCGCCAGAATAATCGGCACAATCGCCACCAGCGCCGCCAGCAGAATGTGCAGGTTTGCGCTGATGCCCAGCGCGGTTAACGACATCCCGACCCCTGCGCCAACCAGTGTGCCCAGGCTGTAAAAGCCGTGCATCATCGGCAGCACGGTTTTGTTCATCTCCTGCTCAACCACCGCGCCTTCGATATTCATCGCCACTTCGCCCGCGCCCAGGCTGCCGCCAAAGCAGGCCAGACCGACGGCAAAGAGCAGCGGCGAGGCGAACCACAGGGCGATACTTAAAATCACCATCCCGAGCACCGAGAAGGACATGCTGGCGCGGATCACTTTGCGCGCCCCGAATCGCTTCACCAGCCATGCCGAAGAGAGAATGCCGCTCATCGACCCGACCGACAGACCAAACAGCACCGCGCCCATTTCAGCCGTCGAGACCGAGAGCACATCGCGGATCGCCGGCGTGCGCGACGCCCATGAGGCCATTAATAATCCGGGGAGAAAAAAGAAGGTGAACAGCGCCCATAAGCGATGGCGCAGGGCTTTTCGGGAGGCGTTTTCAGTCATAGATTCACATCAAAAAAAGTAAGGTGAAGTAACACTAGCATTTTTTGCGTCATTACGGTGGCAGCAGGTGAATAACAGCCATGAGGTTACTCAATATAATTAAGAAAATGCATACGGTTACGTTAATGATACATTGGGGTAATAGTTTATTGAGGGAGTAATAAAAGTGAGATTTATCATGCAGACCGCAGTTGCATTGTTGCTGGCAAGCAATGTGAGTTATGCGCAATCCACTACCACCGACAGCTTCACCTATGAAGCGCACGCCCTGGCGTTGCAGAACGAGGGTGAAAAGTGCCAGTTAAGCGTCATCTCACCCGATAGGGCGATAAAGCGTTACGGGCTTGACCTCCGTTCGCCATGCTACTTCCTGTACGGAGCGGAAAGGCAACCTAAACATTTCGCCTATCCGCGAGACGGCATTAAGGCGCTATTTATCATTCTCGGCAATCCGCTTACGGCGGATGAGCAGAAGATCTGGCGAGTTAAAGACGCATCAACCTGCGGCACAAAAGGCTTCGGGCTCTACTTTGATGGCCAACACTTCAGTCTCAGCCGAACCTCACACGAGGGAATGTTGTTATGCCGTGACAGAGGGGTAGACGAAAAAGTTTTTAACACGCTGCGCGATTGATGGCAGGATACCTGCTTTCCGGGCCGCTACGGCCCCTTTTTATAAACTGAGCAAGTGATGCAGGCAGGGAAGGGATGATTATCAACACAGTCATGTGGTTAGCGTCGACGGCGGCGCTTTTTGCGTGGGTATTCAACGTCACCCTCAAAAACACCTTTAAAACCAATGCGAAATACTTCGGGATATTCATAGTGGTGCATCTGGCACTGAATATCGGCGCGATGGCGCTGAACAAGCATGGGGTTGTGCTGGTTAAACACCACGCCAGCGCGATGACGGTCACAGCCATGACGATCCTGCTAAAAAGCTATATGGTGCTGATGGTGATTATGGCCCTGAGCTTTTTTATCGCACTCGCCGGCAAGGGCGCAGATAAAATGACGCAGTTTCACACCACCCATAATGCAGCCAACCTGCACCGTAACCCGCTTAAGTTTTATCTGCGCAACCAGTCAGGAATTGTTAACGTCTATCGATGGTTCTTCCTGATAGGTGGGGTTTATATGTTGTGGGCGATGTGGTTTAGGATGAGTTTTTAAAATTTGGGAGTCTGGAACACATTCTTTGCCATCTTATTGGCGTTGGGATGATGTTACGTGATTGAAATCTCAGCCGCCACCTTATCGCCATCCATATGTGACTGGTCATTTAAGCGTTTGATTTAATGTGGCAGTAAATTTCAGGCAACAAAAAACCCATCAACCTTGAACCTAAGCGGCGGGGTTGATGGGCTCCACAATCGGGGGACATCAAAGAAAAGCAGTGGCACTAGTTATGACTGACATCCCACAAAAAAGTTCTGCGTATAAGCGAAATATTTCTTAGCTTCGGAGTTATCCGAGCCCCGGCCAGATAATGATGATCAATGTCCCGGCGAGGGTAAGCAGCACGTTGGCGATGGCGTAGGTACCCGCGTAGCCCAGCGCGGGTATATTGCTGCGCGCGGCATCGCTGATGATCTCCATTGCCGGTGCGCAGGTGCGCGCGCCCATCATCGCGCCGAAGAGCAGGGCGCGGTTCATTTTCAGCACATAGGCACCAAACAGGAAGCAAATCAGCACCGGCACGAGGCTGACGAGCAATCCGGCGACCAGCATCTGTCCGCCTACGGCACCCAGCCCGTTACCGATGCCGCTCCCGGCGCTTAAACCGACCCCGGCCATAAATACCATCAGGCCGAACTCTTTCACC
This sequence comes from Kosakonia sp. SMBL-WEM22, assembly GCF_014490785.1. NCBI lineage: Bacteria > Pseudomonadati > Pseudomonadota > Gammaproteobacteria > Enterobacterales > Enterobacteriaceae > Kosakonia > Kosakonia sp. SMBL-WEM22. Next base: position 1,729,427 of record NZ_CP051488.1, read on the forward strand.
ATCATCAGCGCGCCCTGCGGAATGTAACCAAACGTCGGGTGGTTCGCGCGCAGGAAGCCGAGCATAATGCCAGCGAAGAGCAGACCGGCGGCGTTACCGACGCCGAAGCTGAAGGAGCTAAACTGGAAGGTGATCATGCCGATCATCAGGCCGACAATAAAGAAGGCGCAGAAGGCGAGCAGGTCGGTCACCTGGCTGTGAATGGAGATAAAACCGATGCGGTCAGCGATGGTTTTCACGCGCCGCGCATCGCCGCTCACCTGCAAGACGTCCCCTTTGTTGAGCACGATATTGTCGTCGATGGGCATCTCAATCTGGCTACGGATCACGCGGTTGAGGAAGCAGCCATGATCGGTCAGCTTCAATTGCGCCAGGCGGCGGCCGACCACATTGTGGTTTTTCACTACCACCTCTTCGGTGACGATGCGCATATCCAGCAGGTCGCGGTCAAACACCTCTTTCCCGTTGCGGAAGCTCGGGTCGAGGCGCGCATGGGCATCCGGGTAGCCGACAAGCGAGATCTCATCACCCATCTGTAATACCGCGTCTCCGTCGGGGTTGGCGAGAATACCGTTGCGGCGAATTCGCTCGATGTAGCAGCCGGTCTGGCGATAGATCCCCAGCTCGCGCAGATTTTTACCATCCGCCCAGGCCACCAGCTCCGGCCCGACGCGGTAGGCGCGGATCACCGGCAGGTAGACTTTGCGGTGAGCATCGGTATCCAGCCCGCGCTCGCGGGCGATCTGCTGGGCGCTGGTTTGCAAATCTTGATGCTGCAGCTTCGGTAAGTAGCGTGCGCCAAAGATCAGGCTCACCAGGCCAATCAGATAAGTTAAGGCATAGCCGAGGCTGAGGTTGTCCAGCGCGCGGGCAAGCTGACTGCTCTCCATGCCGGAGTGGCGCAACGTATCGCCCGCGCCGACCAGTACCGGCGTGGAGGTCATCGACCCGGCGAGCATGCCGGCGGTCAAGCCGATATCCCAGCCAAAGAGTTTGCCGAGGCCGAGCGCAATTAACAGCGCGCTGCCGACTAATACCAGCGCCAGCATCAGGTAATTCTTACCGTCACGAAAAAAAATTGAGAAAAAGTTAGGTCCGGCTTCAACGCCAACGCAGAAAATAAACAGCATAAAGCCGAGGTTCAGGGCATCGGTGTTAATGCTGAAATGTTGCTGGCCTAATAATAGTGAAACGACTAAAACGCCAATGGAATTACCCAGTTGGATAGATCCCAGTCGTAATTTTCCAAGGCAAAGCCCAAGCGCCAGAACTACAAACAATAACAGTATGTAATTCCCATTTAACAAATCTGCGACGTTTATATTCACGGAGTCTAACTTCTTGTTTACTTGTAAGCTGTTGATAGAAATGGTGATTTGAGCTACTGTTTTGCCTATGCGCTGGCGGATGAATAAAAGCCGTGCAACACCAGACACCCCGCACAAAACATAAACTGGCCGTTAGTTTAATCTCATTGCATAACAACGGCTAGTGACAATCGTTTGTTTGCACGGGTGCCATTCAGGCAATAATTGCCGCAACGCTTTATCCGTCCGACATTCTTTAAAACGGTGTAAACGTCGATAGAGAAAAAGTCAGGAGGCGTTTTTGAAGAACAGGCGTAGTTGGTTCGGCGTTATCTGCTGCGGTCTCCTTTTTATCGCAATTTGTCTCTCTCTGGTGATGAACATGCAGGGTAAATTGCCCGCGCCTGGCGATCCGGCAACCGGTTTGCTGCTCTTTACTCTGCCCGGTATCCTGGGCGGCCTCGTCTCTCGTCGTCGTCGCGCCATTGTGCCGCTGGTGGGCGCGCTGATCGCAGCACCCCTTTGTTATATTTTGATTCATATTTTATTTACCCCAGTACGCACCTTCTGGCAGGAGGTGGCCTGGCTCTTCAGCGCCATGTTCTGGTGCGCGCTCGGTGGCCTCGGCTGCGATTTCGTTCACCGAATTGCGCGTGCGCGCAGGCGCATCTGATTAAGCTTGCGCAATTTCCGCTTACAACGAGCGCAGCGGCTTAGCCTATACTGAACGACTTGTTTAACTGGGGGATTATTCAACATGACACCTACTATTGAATTGCTGTGCGCCCATCGTTCCATTCGCCACTTTACCGATGAGCCTATTACGGACGCACAGCGCGAGGCGATTATCGCCAGCGCACAGGCGGCATCGACCTCCAGCTTTTTGCAGTGCAGCTCCATTATCCGTATTACCGATCCCGCTATGCGCGAACAACTTGTGACATTAGCTGGCGGACAGCCGCATATCGCCCAGGCGGCCGAGTTCTGGATCTTCTGCGCCGATTTTCACCGCAACTTTGAGATCTGCCCGGAAGCGAAACCGGGTCTGGCAGAGCAACTGCTGCTCGGCGTCGTTGATACGGCAATCATGGGGCAAAACGCCTTTACCGCGGCGGAGTCGCTGGGGCTGGGCGGCGTCTATATTGGCGGCATCCGTAACAATATCGACGCGGTCGGGGAACTGCTGCGTATTCCGCAGCAGGTGCTGCCGCTGTTTGGCCTCTGCCTCGGCTGGCCTGCCGATAATCCGGATATCAAACCGCGTATGCCGGCTGCGATGCTGGTGCATGAAAACCACTACCAGCCGCTGGATAAAGAGAAGCTGGCGGAGTATGACGCGGAGCTGGAGCACTACTATATGACGCGCGACAGCAATAAACGCCGCGATAACTGGAGCGATCATATCCGTCGCACCATTATTAAAGAGAGCCGTCCGTTTATTCTCGACTATTTGCATAAACAGGGCTGGGCAACGCGCTAATACCCGTTCATCCTGCCCCGTGCTGCGTGTATGATACGCAGGCTTTTAACTGGTCTTCTGCGCGAGGTGCAGGGTGAAAATAGCTGTATTATCCCGGGATGGAACGCTTTACTCCTGTAAACGCCTGCGTGAAGCCGCCGTGCAGCGCGGGCACCAGATTGAGATCCTCGATCCGCTCTCCTGTTATATGAACATCACCCCGGCCGCCTCCTCGATTCACTATAAGGGCCGCCAGCTTCCCCATTTTGATGCGGTGATCCCGCGAATTGGTTCAGCCATCACTTTTTATGGTACCGCTGCGCTGCGCCAGTTTGAGATCCTTGGCAGCTATCCGCTCAACGAATCGGTCGCCATCACCCGCGCCCGCGACAAGCTGCGATCCCTGCAACTGCTGGCACGCCAGGGAATCGATCTGCCGATCACCGGCATTGCCCACTCGCCCGATGATACCAGCGATCTGATTGATATGGTCGGCGGTGCGCCGCTGGTGGTTAAGCTGGTAGAAGGCACGCAGGGAATTGGCGTGGTGCTGGCGGAGACGCGGCAGGCGGCAGAGAGCGTGATTGACGCCTTTCGCGGCCTCAACGCCCATATTCTGGTGCAGGAGTTTATCGAGGAAGCGAAAGGGTGCGACATCCGCTGCCTGGTGATCGGTAACGATGTGGTGGCAGCGATTGAGCGGCGGGCGAAAGCGGGGGATTTCCGCTCCAATTTGCACCGCGGCGGGCAGGCGACCGTAGTCGAGATCACGCCGCGCGAGCGGGAGATCGCGCTGGCCGCGGCGCAGACGCTCGGGCTGGATGTTGCTGGCGTCGATATTTTGCGCGCTAACCGCGGCCCGCTGGTGATGGAAGTCAATGCATCGCCGGGGCTGGAAGGGATCGAAAAAGCCACCGGGCTGGATATTGCCGGGCGAATGATCCACTGGATCGAGCGCCAGGCGATGCCCGGCTTCTGCCTGAAAACCGGCGGCTAAGAGGAATTTCCTGCCTTAGCATGGTACGCCTTCGGCTTTTTGCGTAAGCTATGGGCAATTTTTCCCAACAGAGCACGTTTTCTATGGATTCACTGGTCGTCCCCGGTCTGGACACGCTTCGCCAATGGCTTGATCAACTCAGTATTAACTTCTTTGAGTGCGACACCTGCCAGGCGCTGCACCTGCCACATATGCAGAATTTTGACGGCGTGTTCGATGCAAAAGTCGACCTGGTCAATGATGTCCTGCTTTTTACCGCGATGGCGGAAGTGAAACCCTCCGCGCTGCTGGCGCTGGCGGCGGATCTCTCGGCGATCAACGCCAGCTCGCTCACCGTTAAAGCCTTCCTCGATATGCAGGATGATAACCTGCCGAAGCTGGTAGTGTGTCAGACGCTGAGCATCGGTCCCGGCATCGCCTTTGAGCAGTTCGCGTGGTTTATGCGCCAGAGCGAAGAGCAGGTCTCGATGGTGATTATGGAAGCTAATGCACACCAGCTGCTTTTTACCCCTGCCGATGACGATCTGCTGGCGGGCGATGAAGAACCGAACAATTTTCTCCACTGATTCCCGCATCAATTAGCGCAGCCGCTGCCACGGGGGCTGCGTAGCTACATTTTTTATTCTGCTTTTAACCTTTCTTTAAAGAATGATTCACCATCATTCCTCCCCTTCAGGCTTATCCCATAGAGACTTATTGCATAAAAAATTGATAAAAGGCGGTTTTTTATCTGCCCTATAGCCTCAAACCCTGGCTACAGTTATTCTTGCGCTGCTTTAAAAGCATGCGGCGTCTGCCGAAGTGATTTTATCTCCGGCGCAGAGCAGAGTGACAAACTATGCATGAATCTTGCATATCCCAGAAAGCGTAGATTTAGTTCGTAGCTTAACGAGCTTTCCAGAAGGAATGAGATATGAGTGCCTCAAGAAAAAAATGGGTATCGGGTCTTGTTGCGGGTGCGTTGATGGCTCTCTCTGCCAGCACGCTCGCCGCCGGGCAAAAGACGCTGCATGTGTACAACTGGTCTGACTATATTGCGCCGGACACCGTCGCAAATTTTGAGAAAGAGACCGGCATTAAAGTGGTCTACGACGTGTTCGACTCCAACGAAGTGCTGGAAGGCAAGTTAATGGCCGGCAGCACCGGTTTCGATCTGGTGGTGCCGTCCGCCAGTTTCCTTGAGCGCCAGCTCTCGGCGGGCGTCTTCCAGCCGCTTGATAAGAGCAAGCTGCCGAACTGGAAAAACCTCGATCCGGACGTGTTGAAGATGGTCGCGAAACACGACCCGGATAACAAATACGCTTTCCCCTACCTGTGGGCGACCACCGGTATTGGCTACAACGTCGATAAAGTCAAAGCGGTACTCGGCAAAGATGTGCCGATCGATAGCTGGGATGTCGTGCTGAAGCCGGAAAATCTTGAGAAGCTGAAGAGCTGCGGCGTCTCCTTCCTCGATGCGCCGGAAGAGATTTTCGCCACCGTGCTCAACTACCTTGGTAAAGATCCCAACAGTACCAAAGCGGATGATTACACCGGTCCGGCGACGGATCTGCTGCTGAAGCTGCGTCCGAATATCCGCTACTTCCACTCTTCGCAATACATTAACGACCTCGCTAATGGCGATATCTGCGTAGCCATCGGCTGGGCGGGCGACGTCTGGCAGGCGGCTAACCGCGCGAAAGAGGCGAAAAACGGCGTTAACATCAACTACATTATTCCGAAGGAGGGGGCATTGGCCTTCTTTGACGTCTTCGCTATGCCGAAAGATGCCAAAAACACCGACGAAGCCTATCAGTTCCTTAACTACCTGATGCGTCCCGACGTGATGGCGCATATCAGTGATCACGTCTACTACGCCAACGGTAACAAAGCCTCTGTGCCGCTGATCAGCGAAGAGGTGCGTAACAACCCGGCGATCTTCCCGCCGCCGGATGTCTTCGCCAAGCTCTTCACGCTGAAAGTGCAGGAGCCGAAAATCGACCGCGTACGTACTCGCGCCTGGACGAAAGTCAAAAGCGGCAAATAAATCAATCACCTGACTGGTGAAAGCGCTGCACCGCGCCGGTGCAGCCGCCCCAAAACGGGACAGCGGGCGCACCTGCTGTCCCGTCATCTGTACCACAACCTGTTGAAGCAGGGTGATGCTTATGCCGGAGAGCACCTTAGTGAATGACGCTATTCCCCGCCCGCAGGCGAAGAGCCGCAAGGTTCTGACGCCGCTGCTGGAGATCCGTAACCTGACCAAATCTTTCGACGGCCAGCACGCCGTGGATGATGTCAGCCTGACTATCTATAAAGGCGAAATCTTTGCCCTGCTCGGCGCATCGGGCTGCGGCAAATCGACGCTGCTGCGCATGCTGGCAGGCTTCGAGCAACCGACCCACGGGCAGATTATGCTCGATGGCGTCGACCTGGCCCACGTGCCGCCCTACCTGCGCCCAATCAATATGATGTTCCAGTCTTACGCGCTCTTCCCGCACATGACCGTTGAGCAAAATATCGCTTTTGGTCTGAAGCAGGACAAGCTGCCGAAAGCGGAGATCGCCAGCCGCGTCGCCGAAATGCTGCATCTTGTACACATGAGCGAGTTTGCTAAACGCAAGCCGCACCAGCTCTCTGGCGGTCAGCGTCAGCGCGTGGCGCTGGCGCGCAGCCTCGCCAAGCGGCCAAAACTGCTGCTGCTTGATGAACCGATGGGCGCACTGGATAAAAAGCTGCGCGACCGCATGCAGCTGGAAGTGGTCGATATTCTTGAGCGCGTCGGCGTCACCTGTGTGATGGTGACTCACGATCAGGAAGAGGCGATGACCATGGCCGGGCGTATCGCCATTATGAACCGCGGCAAGTTTGTGCAGATTGGCGAGCCGGAAGAGATTTACGAGCATCCGACCACCCGCTACAGCGCCGAGTTTATTGGCTCGGTCAATGTCTTCGAAGGGTTGCTGAAGGAGCGTCAGGAGGATGGCCTGGTGATTGAGTCGCCGGGGCTGGTGCATCCGCTGAAAGTCGACCCCGATGCCTCGGTGGTGGATAACGTGCCGGTCTATGTGGCGCTGCGCCCGGAGAAGATCATGCTGTGCGAGGATCCGCCAGCCGATGGCTACAACTTTGCCGTCGGTGAAGTGGTGCATATCGCCTACCTGGGCGATCTCTCGATTTATCACGTGCGGTTGCAGAGCGGGCAGATGATCAGCGCCCAGTTGCAAAACGCGCATCGCTACCGCAAAGGCGCGCCTACATGGGGCGACGAAGTGCGTCTCTGCTGGGATGCCGACAGTTGTGTGGTTCTGACGGTTTAAGGAGCGGCGATGAGTACACTCGAGCCACCGGCCCGCGTAACAAAACCGGGCGGTGTAAGACTGTGGCTGGCGCGCCTGCAAATGCGCCACGGGCGCAAGCTGGTGATTGCGCTGCCCTATATCTGGCTGACGCTGCTGTTTCTGCTGCCGTTTTTGATCGTCTTCAAAATCAGCCTCGCGGAGATGGCACGTCAAATCCCGCCCTATACCGATCTGCTGGAGTGGGCCGATGGGCAGCTGACGATTACGCTTAATCTCGGCAACTTCCTGCAACTCACTGACGATCCGCTCTATTTCGAGGCGTATTTGCAGTCGTTGCAGGTTGCGGGTATCTCAACAATCTGCTGTTTGCTGCTCGGCTATCCGCTGGCATGGGCGGTGGCGCACAGTAAGCCGTCGACGCGCAACATTCTGCTGCTGCTGGTGATTTTGCCGTCGTGGACCTCGTTTCTGATCCGTGTCTACGCCTGGATGGGGATCCTGAAAAACAACGGCGTGCTCAATAACTTTCTGCTCTGGCTGGGGGTTATCGATCAGCCGCTGACCATTCTGCACACTAATCTCGCGGTCTATATCGGCATTGTCTATGCCTATCTGCCCTTTATGGTGCTGCCGATCTACACCGCGCTGACGCGTATTGACTACTCGCTGGTGGAAGCCTCTCTCGATCTTGGCGCGCGTCCGCTGAAAACTTTCTTCAGCGTGATTGTGCCGCTGACCAAAGGGGGAATTATCGCCGGTTCCATGCTGGTGTTTATTCCGGCGGTCGGCGAGTTCGTCATTCCGGAGCTGCTCGGCGGACCGGACAGCATCATGATTGGCCGCGTGCTGTGGCAGGAGTTCTTTAATAACCGCGATTGGCCGGTGGCCTCGGCGGTGGCGGTGATCATGCTGCTGCTGTTGATTGTGCCGATTATGTGGTTCCACAAGCATCAGCAGAAACAGACAGGGGAGAAGGCATGAACAATTTACCGGTAGTGCGTTCCCCCTGGCGCATCCTGATCCTGGTGATTGGATTCACCTTTCTTTATGCCCCGATGTTGATGCTGGTGGTCTACTCTTTTAACAGCTCGAAGCTGGTGACGGTGTGGGCAGGCTGGTCAACGCGCTGGTACAGCGAGCTGTTCCACGATGACGCGATGATGAGCGCGGTGGGCTTAAGCCTGACGATTGCCGCCTGCGCGGCGACGATGGCGGTGATTTTAGGCACGATTGCAGCGGTAGTGATGGTGCGCTTTGGGCGCTTTCGCGGCGCGAACGGCTTCGCCTTTATGATCACCGCGCCGCTGGTAATGCCGGATGTGATCACCGGTTTGTCGCTGCTGCTACTGTTTGTCGCGCTGGCGCACGCTATTGGCTGGCCAGCGGATCGCGGTATGCTCACCATCTGGCTGGCGCACGTGACTTTCTGTACCGCTTATGTGGCGGTGGTGATCTCCTCGCGGCTGCGCGAGCTGGATCGCTCGATTGAAGAGGCGGCGATGGATCTTGGCGCAACGCCGCTGAAGGTTTTCTTTGTGATTACGCTGCCGATGATTATGCCGGCGATTGTCTCCGGCTGGCTGCTGGCCTTTACCCTGTCGCTGGATGACCTGGTGATCGCCAGTTTTGTCTCCGGTCCTGGTGCCACCACGCTGCCGATGCTGGTCTTCTCCAGCGTGCGCATGGGGGTTAATCCTGAGATCAACGCGCTGGCGTCGATTATCCTCGGCGTGGTGGGAGTTGTCGGCCTTATTGCCTGGTTCCTGATGGCGAGAGCGGAAAAGCAGCGCCAGCGTGATATCCAGCGTGCAAGACAGGGCTGAACTCATTAGAATCTGGAAATTGTGTCGTTGATGCCGCGCTTGCGCGGCATTTTTCACAGGGAAATCATGGAATTGGGGTTCTTCAACAAAACCACGCATCACGCGACGCCAAACGTACCGGCGCTGGTTCAGGTGGCGGCTATCGCCATCATTACCATTCGCTGTGTCGATGTGCTGATGATCATGAACCTGCTCGGCTGGCGCGGGCTGCTCGACTTCGTGCATCGTAGCGCCCAGACCTGGAGCCTGACGCTGATTTTCCTTGCCAGCCTGATGCTGGTCTTTATTGAGATCCTCTGCGCCTTCTCGGTGGTAAAAGGGCGGCGCTGGGCGCGCTGGCTCTATCTGCTCACGCAACTCACCTCGACCGCTTACTTATGGGCCGCATCCCTGGGCTATGGCTATCCCGAACTCTTCAGCATCGCCGGCAGTTCGCGGCGGGAGATTTTTCACTCTCTGGTTATGCAAAAGCTCCCCGATTTACTGGTGCTATTCCTGCTCTTTGTGCCGATGCCAAGCAGACGCTTTTTCCGTCTGCAATAACGGTGATACAATCGCGCCCCCGCAAATTGAAAGGCTTTATCTATGCAGTGCGCTCTCTTCGACGCTGGTCGCTGCCGCTCTTGTGAGTGGATCGCCCAGCCGCTCCCGTTGCAACTCTCCGCCAAGATGGATCACCTGGGCGCGCTGCTCGCCCCCTTTGCGGTGGAGTCATGGTGCGAGCCGGTGAGTGGCCCGGAGCAGGGCTTTCGTAATAAAGCCAAAATGGTGGTCAGCGGCAGCGTTGAAAAACCGCTGCTCGGCATGCTGCACCGCGACGGGACGCCGGAAGATCTCACCGCCTGCCCGCTCTACCCGGAGACTTTCGCGCCGGTATTTGCCGCCCTGAAACCCTTTATCGCCCGCGCTGGCTTAACGCCCTACAACGTGGCGCGCAAACGCGGTGAACTGAAATACCTCCTGTTGACCGAAAGCCAGCTCGACGGCGGTATGATGCTGCGCTTTGTGCTGCGCTCAGAAGCGAAAGTTGAACAACTGCGTGCCGTGCTGCCAACGCTTCAGGCGCAGTTGCCGCAACTGAAGGTGATCTCGGTAAATATCCAGCCGGTGCACATGGCGATTATGGAAGGGGAGAGGGAGATCTTTCTTTCCGACCAGCAGGCGCTGGCAGAGAAGTTCAACGGCGTGCCGCTCGCTATTCGCCCGCAGAGCTTTTTTCAGACCAACCCGGCGGTCGCCAGCCAGCTCTACGCGACGGCGCGGGACTGGGTGCGCCAGCTTCCGGTCAACCATATGTGGGATCTCTTCTGCGGCGTCGGCGGCTTTGGCCTGCACTGTGCCACGCCGGAGATGAAGCTGACCGGGATAGAGATCGCGCGGGAAGCGATCGCCTGCGCGACGCAATCCGCCAGGGCGCTGGGGCTGCATAATCTCCACTTCCAGGCCCTCGATTCAACCCGTTTCGCCACCGCCCAGGCGTCGGTACCGGACCTTGTGCTGGTCAATCCGCCGCGGCGCGGCATTGGCGCAGAGCTGTGTGACTACCTGAGCCGCATGGCGCCGCCGTGGATCATCTACTCCAGCTGTAATGCGCAGACGATGGCGAAGGACTTCGCTGCACTTGCGGATTATCGCGTCGCACGTGTGCAACTGTTTGATATGTTTCCCCATACTGCTCATTACGAAGTGCTTACGCTGCTTATCAGGCGTTGATTCTCCCGCTTAAATGCCATTTGGCGCGACGAAATACTGACTTTTTTGCTCCGCAGGCGCGTTTTTTGTACCAGGCTTAAGCCAAAAGAGACGCGAACAGTGTGGGGCAATATGAAAGAGCAGAAACAATCAACGGTAGGGATCGCGCCGTACGGTGGTTCAGCGGGCGGCTGGGGCGCGTTAAAAGCGGTGGCCGATGCTCTGCGTGGGCAGATGTCCGTTAAGCAGGATGTAATTGCGCTATTTAAAGTAAACCAGCCGCAGGGCTTTGATTGCCCCGGCTGCGCATGGCCAGATCCGCAGCACACCTCCTCCTTCGAATTTTGTGAAAACGGCGCCAAAGCTGTCTCCTGGGAGGCGACCAGCAAGCGCGCAACGCCGGAGTTTTTCGCCGCGCACACCGTCAGCGAACTCTGGCAGCGCAACGCCTTTGAGCTGGAAGGTGAGGGGCGTTTGACCCATCCGATGAAATATGACGATGAGAGCGACACTTATCAGGCGATTGAGTGGGAGACCGCCTTTCAGGAGATTGGCGCGCTGCTGCAAAGCTATGACGATCCCAATAGCGTCGAGTTTTATACCTCTGGGCGCGCCTCCAACGAAGCGGCCTTTCTCTGGCAACTCTTTGCCCGCGAATATGGCACCAACAACTTCCCCGACTGCTCAAATATGTGTCATGAGCCGACCAGCGTCGGGCTGCCGGAGTCGATTGGCGTTGGCAAAGGCACCGTCGAACTGGAGGATTTTGACCACTGCGACCTGGTGCTCTGCATCGGCCATAACCCCGGTACTAACCATCCGCGCATGCTCGGTACGTTGCGGGAAGTCTCAAAGCGTGGCGCGACCATTGTCGCCATTAACCCGCTGCGTGAGCGTGGCCTTGAGCGCTTTAACTCGCCGCAAAGCCCGATAGAGATGCTGGCGCTCAGCTCAACCAAACTGGCTTCAACCTACTATAAAGTGCGCGTCGGCGGCGATGCGGCGATGCTGAAAGGGGTGATGAAGATCCTGCTGTCGATGCACGAGCAGGCGCTGGCGAACGGTGAGCCGGGTGTCATTGATGAGGTGTTTATTCGCCAGCATACGCAGGGCTTTGCAGAGCTGAAAGCCGATCTCGACGCCACTGAATGGGACCATATCCTGAAAGTCTCCGGTATGGAGCGCGAGGAGATCCAGAATATCGCCCGGCTCTATGCTGAATCTGAACGCACCATTATCTGTTACGGCATGGGTATTACTCAGCACCAGTACGGCACGCAAAACGTGCAGCAGATTGCCAACCTGCTGCTGCTGCGCGGCAACATCGGTAAGAAAGGGGCGGGCATCTGCCCGCTGCGAGGCCACTCCAATGTGCAGGGTGATCGCACCGTTGGCATCACTGAAATCCCCCCTGCGGAGTTTCTCGATAACCTCGAACGGGTGTTTGGTTTTAAACCGCCGCGTGAACATGGGCACGGCGCAGTGGCCGCTATTCAGGCGATGCGCGAAGGCAAAGTGAATGCGTTGCTCTGCCTGGGCGGTAATCTGGCTGAAGCGATCTCCGATCCGCAAGTCACCTTCCCGGCGATGCGCAAGCTTGATCTGGTGGTGCATATGGCGACCAAGCTTAATCGCTCCCATCTGCTGCTCGGCAAGCACAACTATCTCTTCCCGGTGATTGGACGGACCGAAACCGATGAGCAGGCCTCCGGGGCGCAGAGCGTGACGGTGGAGGATTCAATGTCGATGGTGCATGCCTCGCGCGGATCGTTAAACCCGGCCTCTCCGCACCTGAAGTCGGAGCCGGCGCTGGTAGCGGCTTTGGCCAAGGCGACGCTGCCGCAAACGGTGGTGAACTGGGACAGAATGGTTAACGACTACAGTAATATTCGCGACGCCATCGAAGCGGTCTTCCCGGCCTTTGCGAATTTTAATGAACGGGTTAAACAACCGGGCGGCTTCCGCCTGCGCAATGCCGCCTCCGAGCGGGAGTGGCATACGCCGTCGGGCTTTGCCGAATTTAAAGTGATGCAGGGGATTAATGAAGATCCGCGCTCGCTCAAGTGCCACGACCTGGTGCTTACCACCTTGCGCAGCCACGATCAGTACAACACCACACTTTACGGGCTGAATGACCGCTATCGCGGTGTGACCGGGCGGCGCGACGTGCTCTTTATTAATGCTGATGAGGCGGAGCGCCGCGAGTTGCGCGTCGGCGATCAGGTGAATGTGGTGGCGCTCGATCCTGAGGGGAATCCTACCTCGCGGCGGATGGATAACCTGACCGTGGTGGTGATCGATATGGCACCCGGCTCGGTGGGGGCCTATTACCCGGAAGCCAATATTCTGGTGCCGCTGGATAGCCACGACACCAAAAGCGGCATCCCGGCGTATAAAAGTATCCCGATTGCGATGGAGCGCGTCGAAACACCGGTCGCCACCGCGGGCGCACGGCGTTAAATGCGAAACCGTAGGCCGGATAAGCGAAGCGCCATCCGGCATTGGTGCGGAGTTCATTGCCGGATGGCGGTTGACGAGAGAATCAGACCGTCCGTAGGCCTGATAAGCGCAGCGCCATCAGGCATTTGTGCGGAGTTCATTGCCGGATGGCGGCTTACGCCTTATCCGGCCTACGAAAGAATCAGACCAACGGCTTAGAAGTCCGTAGGTCTGATAAGCGAAGCGGCATCGGGCATTATTGCGGAGTTCATTTCCGGATGGCGGCTTACGCCTTATCCGGCTCTACAAAGAGCGGGTTACTGCGGGAACCATTGATCGCTGATTTTCTGGTATGTGCCGTCGGCTTTAATCGCTTTCAGTGCGGAGTTCAGCTTCTCCAGCAGCGCTTTATTATCCGGGCGCACGGCAATGCCAAGACCGGTGCCGAAATATTGCGGGTCGGTCACTTTCGGCGTCGCTGCACCCAGCTGCGGGTTGGTTTTTAGCCACTCATTCACTACCGCGGTATCACCAAATACCCCGTCGATACGGCCATTCTTCAGGTCGATAATCGCATTCTGGTAGCTGTCATACGCCACGGTGGTCACTTCCGGGTGCTTATCCTGCAAATATTTCTGATGGGTGGTGCCATTTTCCATGCCGATGCGTTTGCCCTTCAGATCGTCAAAAGATTTAAAGGCATCTTTTTTGGCAATCACCAGCGCGGAGTTGGCATAGTACGGGTCGGTAAACGCCACCTGTTTGCTACGCTCCGGAGTAATGTCCATGCCGGAAATCACCGCGTCATACTTCTTAAATTTCAGCGCCGGGATCAGGCTGTCGAAGGCGTGATTGGTAAAGGTGCAGTTGGCCTGCATCTGCTTGCAGAGCGCATTCGCCAGATCGATATCGAAGCCGACAATCTTATTGCCCGCATCGAGGGATTCAAACGGTGGATAGGTCGCCGACACGCCGAAGCTGATTTTATCGGCCGCAACGCTCCCTGCGGAAACGGTAGCGAGAAGGGCGGCCAGTATCATTTTTTTCATGAGTAAACTCCTGTCTGTCTATCTTATTGTTGTTACCCGGAGGCATGGGATTAACAATGCCAGTGAATGAATTTATATGCAACTATAATGCTTATTTATTTTATTGAGGGTAAAAATAAAGGCGAGTAATGGGGTCATTAGCTCGCCTCTACAGATTACCTATGCAGTTTAGTTCCGCCGCTCAAAGGCGAGCGCTTTACGTTCAATCAGGCGCATCATCAGCGTAAGCAGGCCGTTCACCACCAGGTAAATTAAACCCGCTGCACCAAACACCGTCACGTCGTAGGTGCGTCCATACAGCAGCTGCCCGTGACCCATCACTTCCATCAATGTAATGGTATAGGCCAGCGACGTACTTTTGAACACCAGCACCACTTCGTTCGAGTAGGAGGAGAGGGCGCGTTTGAAGGCATACGGCAGCAGGATCGCCAGCGTATCTTTCTTACTCATCCCCAGTGCGCCACAGGATTGCCACTGCCCATCGGGAATGGCGCGAATAGCACCATAGAAGAGCTGCGTGGTATAGGCCGCACTGTTAAGCGACAGCGCAATAAGCGCACAAAGCCATGGCTCAGAGAGCAGGCGCCAGATCGCCGGATAGTTCTGCAAAGAGGGGAACTGCCCCGGCCCGTAGTAGATGAGGAAGATCTGCACCAGCAGCGGCGTGCCGGTAAAGAGCGTGATATAGGCGCGGACAATCTGCGTCAGCACAGGTGTTTTCAGCGTCAGCACGATGGTGAAGAGCAATGAAAGCACCAGTGCGACAATCAGCGAGGCCACAGTCAGCGTCAGGCTGGTGTGCAGCCCCTTGAACAGCTCGGGCATAAACTCAAGCATTATCCCGGCCTCCGTTCAAAGCGCGTCGCGCGCAAATCGATGCGTTTCAGCACCCACTGGCTGAGCAGAGTGATCACCAGATAGATCGCCGCCGCGACGATATACCAGGTAAACGGCTCCTGGGTGCGGGTAGCGATACTTTTGGTTTGCAGCATCAGATCGTTAACGCTAATCAGCGACACCAGCGCAGTGTCTTTCAGCAGCACCAGCCACTGATTACCGAGCCCCGGCAGCGCGTGACGCCACATCTGCGGCATCACCAGGCGAAAGAAAATAGCCCCTTTCGATAAGCCCAGCGCCTGTCCCGACTCGCGCTGACCCTCCGGCACCGCTTTTAACGCACCGCGCAGGGTTTGCGAGGCGTAAGCCGCATAGAGCAGGGAGAGGGCGATCACACCGCAGAGGAACGGGCTGACGTCGAAATTCTCAATCTGCATCTGCACCGGGATCTGCACAACGCCGAGGTTGAGGGTAAAGCCGTCCGACAGCAGCAGCAGCAGCTGCGAGGAGCCGAAATAGATAAACAGCACCACCAGAATCTCTGGCAGGCCGCGTAAAATCGTCACCAGCGCGGTGCCGATCCAGGCAATCGGTCGCCATTTGACCGACTCCCAGACGGCAAAGATCATCGCCAGCACCAGGCCGATGATCAGCGCGCAGACGGCAAGGCCGACGGTCATCCCGGCGGCGCTTGCTAATGGAAACATTTCATTCATTCAGTATTACTTCTGGAACCATTTGCTGTAGATGGTCTGGTAAGTCCCATCTTTCTTCACTTTTTCCAGCGCGGCGTTAAATTTCTGCTGCAGCTCGGTGTTACCCTGGCGTACCGCGATACCGAGGCCGGTGCCGAAGTAATCTTTGTCGGTCACTTTGTCGCCGACCGCCGCCAGTTTGGCGTCAGACTTCAGCCACTCGGTCACTACCGCCGTGTCGCCAAAGACGGCATCAATACGGCCATTTTGCAGATCCAGACGCGCGTTCTGGTAGCTGTCGTAAGGCACGGTAGTGATTTCCGGGTGCTTATCGGTGATGAATTTCTGGTGCGTGGTGCCATTCTGCACGCCGACACGCTTGCCTTTCAGCTGGTCGATGCCGGTGAATTTGCCCTGCTGGCCGACAAACAGCGCAGAGTTGTCATAATACGGAGTGGTGAACAGCACCTGTTTTTCACGCTCAGGCGTGATATCCATCCCGGCCATTACCGCGTCGAAACGGCGGAATTTCAGGCTCGGGATCAGGCTGTCAAAGGCCTGGTTAGTAAAGGTACAGGTGGCGTCGATCTCTTTACACAGGGCGTTCGCCAGATCGACATCAAAACCAACGATTTTGTTATTGGCGTCGGTCGATTCAAACGGAGGGTAGCTCGCTTCGGTGGCGAAACGGATGGTCTGGGCTGCTGTAGCGCTAAGGCTGATGCTGGCAACAAGTGCGGCGATCAGTAATTTTTTCATTGTCATTATTCCCGAGTCTTCAGTGAGATAGGTAGTATTTAAACGCGTCGGTCTGCGGCGCAGCAAAGCAGCCCGCATCCCCTTGCTCAACAATGTGACCATTTTCCATATACACCACGCGACTGGCCGTCTTGCGCGCCACTTCCACTTCGTGGGTCACGATAACTTGCGTAATACCGGTTTGCGACAGCTCGCGAATGATGCTGACGATCTGTGCGGTGATCTCTGGATCGAGCGCGGCGGTTGGCTCATCAAACAGCAGCACCTGCGGCTCCATCATCAGCGCGCGCGCAATTGCCACACGCTGCTGCTGACCACCGGAGAGGTGCAGCGGATAGCGATCGCTGTAAGGCTTAAGGCGTAAACGCTCGAGCAGCTTCTCAGCGCGCGCCAGCGCCTCATCTTTGCGTAATCCGAGCACGCGGCACGGCGCTTCAATCAGGTTCTGCTGCACGGTGAGGTGCGGCCAAAGATTATATTGCTGAAACACCATGCCCACATTCTGGCGCAATTCGCGAATCGCATTATCAGAAGGAGTTTTGGCGAAATCGAAATGATTGCCTGCGATGGTCAGCTGGCCAGAGCGCGGCATTTCGAGCAGGTTCAGCACGCGCAGCAGCGAGCTTTTCCCCGCGCCGCTTGGGCCGAGCAGCACCAGCGTTTCACCCTGCGGGCACTCCAGTGTGATATCGAACAGCGCCTGATGTGCGCCGTAGAAGCAATTGATGCTGTTTAATTTAATACTCATCGAAGCAGTCTGATAGCAATTGAGGCCGCAAATAGTAACGTTGACAGAATAGTTATGCAATATTTGTGCGTTAAAACTTAAAAATAAACCAAGTTACTACATAAAGTTAGCACATAACGCTGGACGGTGTGGGAACCAGGCATAAATGTCGGCATTCCTCTCAGAATGCCAGACATTTTACGGGGGTTATCGATGGATTTGGTTAATACTTAGCGGTGCTCCACCGACTGACGCAGTGTACCGGCCGGGGCATGTACCGTGCCGCCGAGGTAGCGCACATCATCGACTGCCCAGCAGTGACCTTCGCGGATCATCAGTACCTCGTCCTGCCAGCGCTGATCGCCTTTGGTTAAGGTCACGCGCAGCGGAATATTGCGCGCGTCGCTGTTCGGGATGGTTGAGGTGCTGGCAACATCCGCTTTTTCTGGTGCCAGGTTACGGCTGGAGAAGGGATCGCCCTTCAGCAGCACGTTGTTACGTGCGTCGCGGCTGGCAGCGGTAAGCATTTTGCTCAGATCATCGCTCAGGTAAGGGCGCAGCGAAGACCAGTTCGCGCCGGGATGTTCAATGCGGTAGTCATAGAATTGCTGTGCCACACTGTCCGGGCCGCCTTCCACGCAGGCACCGACACGCGCGCCGGTATCTTTGAAAGCGGGCTCAACGGTGCTACAAGCGCTTAACAGCAGCGCGCACGGCAGAACAAGAGTCAAAACTGAATAGCGCATAATGATTTCCTTATTTCTGTTCAGAAGTCGCAACCTTTCAAGAATAGTGTATTGCTCCCATAATGTGTCTGGTAACGCATTGATGGTTAAAAGGAGAAGCATGAAAACGTGGGGTATAGTGCTACTGGCGCTAATACTGGCAGGCTGTGCCAGTGATAAGAAAGATGACAACAAAGGCGTTATTGAGAAACCTGGCTATCAACTGGTGACCCGTTATCAGGCGCAAGCGGCTTATCCCCGCATTAAAGTGCTGGTGATCCATTATACGGCAGATGATTTTGATGTCTCGTTGACCACACTGCTCGGCAAAGATGTCAGTTCACACTACTTAATCCCGGCTAATCCGCCGCGGGAAAAGGGTAAACCGCGCATCTGGCAGCTGGTGCCGGAGCAGAAACTGGCGTGGCATGCGGGGGCCAGCTTCTGGCGCGGCTCGACGCGCATTAATGACACATCGATTGGTATTGAGCTGGAAAACCGCGGCTGGCAGAAGACGGCGGAAGGTAAAACTTTTGTTCCTTTTGCGCAGGCACAAATCAATGCATTGATTCCGCTGGTAAAAGATATCGTCGCGCGTTACAACATCCCGCCGCAGAATGTGGTGGCGCATGCGGATATTGCGCCGCAGCGTAAAGACGATCCCGGCCCGCAGTTTCCCTGGCAGGTGTTAGCCGCGCAGGGGATTGGCGCCTGGCCCGATCCGGCGCGCGTGGCGTTTTACCTTAATGGCCGCGCCGAGTACACGCGGGTCAGCAACGCGGCACTGCTCGATCTGCTGGCGCGTTACGGGTATGACGTCAAATCGTATATGACACCGCTGCAACAAAAGCGGGTCATCATGGCATTTCAAATGCATTTTCGCCCGGCGAAGTGGGACGGCGTGGCTGACGCCGAAAGCTTAGCGATCGCCGAGGCTTTACTGGAAAAATATGGTCAGGCAGAGTGATCTCTGCCGACCGGTTTTATGACGAGGTCAATGGAGATGGGTTTACGCATCCTTACCGGTGCGCTGCTGATGGCGGCTTTTGCTGTGCACAGTGCGCCGACACCGCCCTTTAGCTGCGCTTACTGGGATAAAAAAACGGACAACGTCGAGACACTCGCCAACTGCGCCACCCTGCAGGAGGGCAAGCTGGTGTTTCTGCCGGAGTTGTTCGAAAAGAGTCAGGATGTGGATGGCATGTCGTGGGTGGGCTTATATGACTACACCCGCGAGGCCGGGCTGCCGGATGCCGATTACTATGTCCGCGCGCCGGATCGCTATCTGCCGGTGGTGCATTTCGATAACGGCCCGGACTGGTTTGTTGAAGGGCTGGTGCGCGCCCGGCAAAATGGCAAAGTGGGCTACTGGGACGATTCGTTCCGCAACCATATTGCGCCGCAGTTTGACTACGCGTGGCAGTTTCAGGAGGGGAAAGCGCTGGTCTGTAACGGCTGCAAACCGCAGCGTGAGGGCGAGCACACGGCGCTTGGCGGCGGCGAGTGGTTTTACATCAATAAAAACGGCCAGCGGGTTTCCGAAATCCGGTCCGGGCCGTTTTAAGTCCCTTAGCGGTGTAGCTTACCGTGATCTTTTAGCCAGAACGCCGTGCGTCTGATGCCCTCATCGAGCGTCACAATCGGCGTATAACCCAGCTCCTGCTGCGCGCGTTTGATATCCAGCGTGAAATCAAAATTGAGCTTCGAGACGCCGTAATGCGTAAAGGCGGGCTCTTTCGCGCGCTTATCGCCGAAGCGCTCCATGCTGCGCGCCACCATATCCAGCATGGTGTAGGGCACGGAACGAATACGGCAATCAATGCCCAGCTCATCAATCAGCGTCTGCACAATAGTGCGCAGCGAGCGGGGTTCACCATTGGTGATATTGAAAGCGCGCCCGGAGGGAAGGGTGTCGCACTCGGTCTGGCTCGCCAGCCACATCGCATGCACCGCGTTTTCGTAGTAAGTCATATCGACCAGCGCATCGCCGCCGCGCGGCAGCAGCACGCTGCGGTAGTGCTGCATCATCTGCGCCAGGCGCGGGATAAAGACTTTATCGTGCGGGCCAAACAGGCTCTGCGGGCGCAAAATGGTAAAGCGGGTCTGCGGGTTTGCCTGCGCCAGCAGATCGATAACCTGCTCCCCGGCGGCTTTACTGCGGGCAAACTCGTTAGCGAAGCGCCGCGGGCGGAACGCTTCATCAATGTCGCGATGGTGATGGTAATCGAAATAGAGCGACGGGGAGGAGATATGGATAAAGTTACGCACGCCCCAGGCAACCGCCCATTCGCCGAGACGGCGCGTGGCGCGCACGTTGGCGAGATCAAACGCTTCCTGAGTACCCCAGGGCGAGGTGAAACTCGAACAGTGCCACAATGTATCGATACCCGCGAGCATCACTTTTGCCTGCGAAGAGACCAGCTGGGTTAAATCCGCCGGTACAAACTCAGCGCCCATCTTGCAGAGCAGCTTACCCATCGCTTCGTTGCGGCCCGTCGCCCGGACTGCAATGCCTTTTTGCCGCAGATATTCGACCGCGTTTCGGCCTAAACCGCTGGTTGCGCCCGTGACCAGAACCTTCATAGCAATCCACTGTGTTAAGCGTTTATCGCGCGCATTCTTTCGTGAATCACGTCCTGATGCAATGGGATTGTTAAAAGAAAGGCGATGGGCTCAGACTTTTTCACTGCCTTTTTCCGCAAGCCTGGCGATACGTTGTGCCATACCGCGAAAAATAAACAGATGCGCCGGAAACATCAGCAGCCAGTAAAAGAGCCCCGGCATACCGTGTGGATGCCACCAGGCGCGCACATCCAGCAGTCGACAATCGCCCTTATCCGTCACCGTAAAGGTTAAGCGCCCAAGCCCTGGCGCTTTCATGCCAAACAGCAGGGCAAGTTGCCGCTGCGGCTCAACGATAATGACCTTCCAGCTGTCTACCGTATCGCCGACCTGCAAATAGGGGCGTTGCGGCCGCCCGTGCGCCAGCTTATGACCGATAAGCCTGTCGAGCGCGGCGCGGGTTTGCCACAAAGGATTGCCAAAAAAATAGCGCTCTTTGCCGCCGATACCGTTAATCACCTGCCATAACGCCTGCGCGCTGGCCTGGGTGGTGACGCTGAAACCGGCCTGTTTTGGGTAGTAACCATATTGCGGACGCCAGCGGGAAAAAGCCTGCGGGTCGTAGCCCCAGTCGCTGGAGTTAACCAGCTTCTCCTCCTCCTCAAGGGTGCGGCGCACCGCCTCATCAAAGGGGATTAGCGTCTGGGGAATTAACGCGCGCAGGGCGCGGTCGTCTGCCAGCAGGTCATGTTTCAGCCCCTGGATTAATGCTTTCGCAATCGAGGGCGGTACGGAGGTGATGAGGTGTAAAAACCATACCGAGATAAGCCGCGTCGGCAGCGGCAGCGGGATAAGCGGGCGTTTGACGCCGCTCACCGCCATAAAGCGGATAAACTGCTGCTGATAGGTGAGCACCTCCGGCCCGGCGGCTTCAAACACCCGGAGCGTGTTGGCCGGATGGTTGAGCAACTCAAGCAGATAGTGCAGCAGATTCTCCAGCGCGATGGGGGTAGTGCGCGAGCGCACCCAGCGCGGCGGGGTCAGCACCGGCAGGTTAAAGACCATGTCGCGCATCACTTCAAACGCCGCCGAGCCGGCACCAACAATGATCCCGGCGCGCAGCTCAGTCACCGGTACACCTGCGCCGCGCAGCAGATCGCCGGTGTGCTGGCGGGCGAGCAGATGATCGGAGTCACTTCCCTCATTCGCCTGTAGGGAGCTGAGGTAGATCACCTGTTTCACGCCACAGCCCTGTAGCGCATCGCGCACATTCAGGGCGATCTGCCGCTCATGGGCGACAAAGTCGCCGCTCTCGCCCATGCTGTGCACCAGATAGTAGAGGGTATCGACATCCTCCAGCAGCGCGGGCAGCGCCTGCGGCCAGAAGAGATCGATCTCATGCAGCGCGACATTCGCCAGCGCCAGCTTTTGCAGCCGCCCTAAGCGCCGCGCCACGGCTTTCACCTGATGCCCCTGCTCACTGAGGGCTGTTACCAGCCGCTGCCCGATATAGCCGCTGGCCCCGAGCACCGCTATCCGCTGCGCCACATCTGCTCCTTAGCGCTGCAAAAATGCCTGCCAGTGGCGAACCACCTCGCCAAGCTGCTGGCGGCTGACATCCAGATGCGTGACCAGCCGCACCACGCTGCCTGCGGTGATCGTCACCCCGCGCTCGCGCATAAACGCGCCCAGCGCCTGAGCGTTATCCCCGACGCGGACAAACACCATATTGGTATCGTGGCGCATTACGTCGACGCCGAGTTCGCGCAGCTGTGTCGCCAGCCAGGCGGCGTTCTCATGATCCTCTTTCAGCCGCTCAACGTTGTGTTTCAGCGCATAGAGCCCGGCTGCGGCAAGAAAGCCTGCCTGGCGCATGCCGCCGCCGGTCATCTTGCGCCAGCGGTTTGCGCGGGCGATATAGGCTTTATCACCGACCAGCAGCGAGCCAACCGGCGTGCCGAGACCTTTGGAGAGGCAGATGGTGAAAGAGTCGCAATATTGCGCGATCGCTTTTAAGTCGCAGCCATACTCCACCAGCGCGTTAAAGATGCGCGCGCCGTCGACGTGCAGCGCCAGCCCGCGCTCGCGGGTGAAGTCCCAGGCCTGTTGCAGGTAGTCGCGTGGCAGCACTTTGCCGTTGTGGGTGTTTTCGAGGCTCAGCAGCTTGGTGCGGGCGAAGTGAATATCATCCGCTTTGATCTTGGCGGCGACCTTTTCCAGCGGCAGCGTGCCGTCGGCGGCAGCATCAATTGGCTGTGGCTGGATACTGCCGAGCACCGCCGCACCGCCCGCTTCATAGAGATAGTTATGCGCGCCCTGGCCGACAATGTACTCTTCGCCGCGTTCACAGTGGCTGAGCAGGGCGACCAGGTTAGCTTGTGTGCCGGTGGGTAAAAAGAGGGCGGCCTCTTTGCCGCTCAGTTCAGCGGCGTAGGCCTGAAGTTCGTTAACCGTTGGGTCATCGCCATAGACATCATCCCCGACCGGGGCGGCCATCATTGCCTCCAGCATGGCGCGTCCAGGTCGGGTCACGGTGTCACTGCGTAAATCAATCACGGCATTTCCTTATCTTGCGATGGGTAATGCCCTCTGTTTTACCTGAGCCAGTTGGTTTTCGCCAGTTCAACCACCTCATCGCCGCGTCCGTTAATGATCGCGCGCAGCATATAGAGGCTGAAGCCTTTCGCTTGCTCAAGCTTGATTTGCGGCGGCATCGCCAGTTCCTCTTTGGCGACGGTGACGTCAATCAGCACCGGCCCATCTATAGCGAAAGCACGCTGTAGCGCCTCGTCAACGTCGGAGGATTTCTCTACGCGAATGCCGGTGATGCCACACGCTTCGGCGATGCGGGCAAAGTTTGTGGCCTGCAATTCGGTGCCATCGGTCAGATAGCCGCCTGCTTTCATCTCCATCGCCACAAAGCCGAGCACGCTGTTATTAAAGACGACGATCTTCAGCGGCAGCTTCATCTGCGCCACTGAGAGGAAATCGCCCATCAGCATGCTAAAACCGCCATCCCCGCACATCGCCACCACCTGGCGCTGCGGGAAGGTGGCCTGGGCGCCAATCGCCTGCGGCATGGCGTTAGCCATTGAACCGTGGTTAAAAGAGCCAATCAATCGACGTTTACCGTTCATCTTCAGGTAGCGCGCGGCCCAGACAGTCGGCGTGCCGACATCGCAGGTGAAAATGGCGTCATCATCGGCGAAATCACTGATGCGCTGGGCCAGATATTGCGGGTGGATAGCCTTGTCACTCGGCTTCGCCAAATCGTCCAGGCCTTTGCGTGCATCGCGGTAGTTCTCCAGCGCTTTATCGAGGAAGGCGCGATCCGTTTTCTGTTCGAGCAGCGGCACCAGCGCTGCCAGCGTCGCTTTGATATCGCCGACCAGCGCCATATCCACTTTACTGTGCGCGCCAAGGCTCGCCGGGTTGATATCGATCTGGATGATCTTCGCATCACTCGGGTAGAAGGCGCGGTAGGGGAACTGGGTGCCGAGCAGCACCAGCGTGTCGGCATTCATCATGGCGTGGAAGCCGGATGAGAAGCCAATCAGCCCGGTCATGCCGACATCAAAGGGGTTGTCATACTCAACGTGCTCTTTACCGCGCAGGGCGTGAACAATCGGCGCATTCAGCTTACCGGCGAAGGCCAGCAGCTCTTTATGCGCACCGGCACAGCCGCTGCCGCACATCAGTGCGACATTGCTGGAGTAACGCAGCAACTGCGCCAGCTTTTGCAACTCCTCCTCGGCGGGAACCACCACCGGCTGCGGGGCGCGATACCAGTGGCTGCTGGCGTTCTCCGGGGCTGCCTGCAGGGCAACATCGCCGGGCAGCACCACGACGGAGACGCCGCGGTTGAGGATCGCCTTGCGCATGGCAATCGCCAGCACTTGCGGGATCTGCTCCGGGTTGGAGACCAGCTCGCAGTAGTGGCTGCATTCACGGAAGAGCTCCTGCGGGTGGGTCTCCTGAAAATAGCCGCTGCCGATTTCGCTCGACGGAATGTGCGCGGCGATAGCCAACACCGGGACGCGGTTGCGGTGGCAATCAAACAGGCCATTGATCAGGTGCAGGTTGCCTGGCCCGCAGGAGCCGGCGCACACCGCCAGCTCGCCTGATACCTGCGCTTCGGCACCGGCGGCAAAAGCAGCGACCTCTTCATGGCGGGTGGGCATCCAGTCGATGGTGCCCATGCGGTTCAGGCTGTCGCTTAGCCCGTTGAGGGAGTCGCCGGTGACGCCCCAAATCCGTTTTACGCCCGCCTGTTCGAGGGTTTTGGCGATATACGCGGCCACTGTCTGTTTCATCTTGAGGCTCCTTTTTGTGATCACGCTTACAAGCTTAGACAATCAACCGCTGACGAGGCGGGAATATTATATCCATAAGTGAAACAGGGGTTTATTTTGACGGTGAAGAGGCATAAGTTGGTGTCATTTAACGAAAACAGGAATAATTTCAGATGGTTAATTCATTGTTAAATTCAGTTAATAAGATGTTTTCGCATGAGGATTTAGGGCGCTTGCTGCTGCGGCTGGCGGTCGGCGGGCTGATGCTGTTTCACGGTGTGCATAAGCTGATTGGTGGCATTGATGGCATTGCCGGGATGCTGGCGGCAAAAGGGCTGCCGGGGTTTATCGCCTACGGCGTGCTGGTGGGGGAGGTGCTCTGCCCGGTGTTGATCATTCTCGGTATGTTTACCCGCCCGGCGGCGCTGGTGCTGGCGTTTACCATGGTTGTCGCCTGGCTGATGATGGGCATCGGTGAAACTGGTTCGCTGGAGGTGACCGGCGCGTGGGCGATTGAGAGCATTGTCTACTTCTTCCTCGGTGCGCTGGCGGTGGCATTTATGGGCGCAGGGCGCTATTCCGTGGCGCCTGCCTGGAAGTAATGGTGATGTAAAAATGCCGGATGGCGGCTAGCGCCTTATCCGGCCTACAGGTTCAGCGCATGTTCTGCCTTGCCGGATGGCGGCTAACGCCTTATCCGGCCTACTGGTTCAACGCCTGCTCTGCCTTGCCGGATGGCGGCTGGTGCCTTATCCGGCCTACAGGTTCAGCGCATGTTCTGCCTTGCCGGATGGCGGCTGGCGCCTTATCCGACCTACTGGTTCAACGCATGCTCTGCCTTGCCGGATGGCGGCTGGCGCTTTATCCGGCCTACTGGTTCAACGCATGTTCTGCCTTGCCGGATGGCGGCTAACGCCTTATCCGGCCTACAAAGGCATAACGGCTTGTTTTGTAGGCCGGATAAGCGCAGCGCCATCCGGCATGTTGACTTGCACCTTATGCTAAAACCAAATCCCCCTGCGGGTGGCAGGAGCAGGCGAGCACAAACCCCTCGGCAATCTCCTTCTCAGTCAGCGTCATGGTGCTGCTAACTGAGTACTCCCCGGAAATGACCTGCGTTTTGCAACAGCCACAAACGCCTGCGCGACAGGCGGCGTTGACCGGCATGTTATTGCTCTCCAGCGCCTCCAGCAGCGTGCTGCCCACCGGCGCATAGAAGGTTTTCATCGGCGACAGCTTGCTGAATTTCAGCCCGCTGGTGGCGGCTTCGGCAACCGGGGTAAAGAACTGCTCTTTAAAGAAACGGGTGACGCCCAGCGCTCTCACCTCCTGCTCAACCCACGCCATATAGGGTGCCGGGCCGCAGGTCATCACCGTACGCGCAGTGAGATCCGGCACGGCACTTAACAGCTCGCGGCTTAACCGCCCCGGCACAAAGCCGTCGGTAGCGTTGTGCTCCGCTACCAGCGTTACCGGGTAGGTTTGCCACTCGTCGGCGAAGATAACATCTTGCGGCGAGCGCACGCTGAAGATCACCTGCACATCCGCCTGCGGACGGTACTTCGCCAGCCAGCGGCGCATCGACATAATCGGCGTTACGCCGCAGCCTGCCGCCAGCAGCAACAGCTTGTCGTTCGGTTCGTTATCGCAGGTAAATTCCCCCTGCGCGTCGGAGAGCCAGAGATAATCGCCGCGCTTAACTTCGCGTGTCAGCCACTGCGAGCCGGCACCCTCATCAATACGGCGAATGGTCAGCGTAATGTATTCACTGACTCCCGGCGTCGAGGAGAGCGTATAGGCGCGCAGCGTATTCGCGCTGTTGCCAATACTCACCAGCGCATACTGCCCGGCGCGGTAGGGGTAGTAGTCGTGGCACAGCAGCGAAAGCGTCCAGACATCCGGCGTCTCCTGGCGGATATGGTGCACCTGCATCCGCCACGGGCATTGAGGGGTTGGCATGCTCATTTTTCGCTCCTTATGCGCTCAGTAACTGCTGCATATCCTGCTCAACGGTGGTCACCTGGCGCAGGCCAAACTTCTCGTTCAGCACCGCCAGCAGATCCGGCGTCAGGAAGCCCGGCGCGGTAGGGCCGGTGACAATATTTTTCACACCCAGCGAGAGCAGGGTCAGCAAAATGACAATCGCTTTCTGTTCAAACCAGGAGAGCACCAGCGAGAGCGGCAGATCGTTAACCCCGCAGCCGAGCTTATCGGCCAGCGTTACCGCCAGAATAATCGCTGAGTAGGCGTCGTTACACTGCCCGGCATCCACCAGACGCGGCAGGCCTTCAATATTGCCAAAGTCGAGTTTGTTAAAGCGGTATTTGCCGCAGGCCAGCGTCAGGATCAGGCAGTCGTCCGGCACCTGGGTGGCAAAATCGGTGAAGTAGTTGCGCTCTCCGCGTGCGCCGTCGCAGCCGCCGACCAGGAAGAGATGGCGCAGTTTTTCCCGGCTCACCAGATCGATCAGTGTATCGACCGCGCCGAGTAGTGTCTGGCGGCCAAAACCAACGGTGATCAGATGCTCGATTTCGCTGAACGGGAAGCCGGACATCTGCTGTGCCTGGCGGATCACCGGGGCAAAGTCGTCCCCTTCAAGGTGGTTAACGCCCGGCCAGCCGACAATGCTGCGCGTCCAGATGCGGTCATCATAGGAACCGACGGTCGGGTCGATAATGCAGTTGGAGGTCATCACAATCGGGCCGGGGAAACGGGCGAACTCGACCTGCTGGTTCTGCCAGCCGCTGCCGTAGTTACCGACCAGATGTTTAAATTTACGCAGTTCCGGGTAACCGTGCGCTGGCAACATTTCGCCGTGGGTATAGACGTTTACGCCGGTGCCTTCAGTCTGTTGCAGCAGGTTATAGAGATCTTTCAGGTCGTGACCGGAAATGAGAATGCATTTGCCCGCCACCGCTTTGACGTTGACCTGGGTTGGCGTCGGGTGACCGTAGAGGCTGGTCTCACCCGCGTCGAGAATGCTCATCACGCTGAAGTTCATCTTGCCGATCTCCATCGCGCACTCCAGCAGGGCGTTCATATCTGCCGGCCAGGTGCCGAGCCATGCCATGATTTTGTGATAGCGCGCGTAGAGATCATTATCGTACTGGCCGAGCACGTGGGCATGCTCCATGTAGGCCGCCGCGCCTTTCAGGCCATACAGGCAGAGCAGGCGCAGGCCAAGAATGTTTTCGCCAATCGCCGCTTTATCTTTGTTCGGGGTAAATTCCGCTGCCTGGCGCTGCAACGCGCCGAGATCGTCGCTTACCAGTTGCAGATCCGCCATCGGGTTATCTACCTTTGCCTGCGGATCGATCGCCAGGCAGAGGGCTTTCAGCGCTTCGCGTTTGGCAATCGCTTCACGGGCATAACCGATAATGCGCACGGAATCGAAGTTGACGTTGGTGAGGGTGGAGAAGAAGGCGCGCGGCGCGAAGTTATCAATCTCATGGTCAATCAGATCGTAGTCGCGCGCTTTGCAGGCCCAGGCGGAAAGCCCCTGCAGAGCGGCAATCAGCAGATCCTGGAGATCGGAGGTTTCAGCGGTTTTCCCGCACATCCCCTGCGCGTAAGAACAGCCATTTCCTGCCGGGGTACGGATGGTTTGTTCACATTGCACACAAAACATGGTCACACCTTCTTTAAAGTTATATTTAAAATACATGTTTAAGATTAATAGTGCGCGCGAAGGGGTGAAAGGTCTTTTAACGGCTATCTACGCAGAGATTGATTTAGCGCAAGTTTGGCGGCGGAAACCCACCGCCGAGCGTGTCACGCGGAGAAGAGGGCCATTAACAGCGGCACCAGAAGACTGAGCACAAATCCGTGGACAATGGCGGCGGGCACCATCTCCAGCCCGCCCGAGCGCTGCAACACCGGCAGGGTGAAATCCATCGACGTCGCGCCGCATAATCCCAGCGCGGTGGAGCGGCTACGGCCAATAAGCCCGGGAATGAGCATAATGGCTATCAGTTCCCGCGCCAAATCGTTAAAAAACGCCGCGCTGCCAATCACCGGGCCAAAGGATTCGGTGAGCAAAATCCCGGAAAGGGAGTACCAGCCAAAGCCAGAGGCCATCGCCAGCCCAGTCTTCAGCGGCAAATCGAGAAGCAGGGCATTGATTACGCCGCCCACCAGCGAACTGGCGGCAACGACCACTGCGATGATCATGCCGCGGCGATTAAGCACAATCTGTTTCAGGGTCATGCCACTGTTGCGCAGTTGTATACCGACCAGCAGCAGCAGGAAGATCAGCGTGTATTCGCTCGCTTCGGTCGCGTGCTGTAAAAATTGAAGCCCGCTCAGGCCAATCACAAAGCCAAGCAGCACCACACCGCACAGGCGCAACGACTCCAGTGCCATCGCCAGCCGCGAGGGCAGAACCTCTTGCTGGTGATGATGATTCCACGGCAGGGATCGCTCTAGCCACAGCAGCGCGCAGGCGTTGCAGAGTAAAATAATCACCACGCTGACCGCGGAATAATGCAGTATCGACAGCAGGTTAGCGCTAAGGTTATCGAGGAAGGCGAGGCTGATCCCCATAAAAAAGAGGATCACGTAGACAATCCAGCTGAGCAGTTTATTGATCAGTTTGAGCGCGGGCTCGTGACGTAGTGGAATAAGGTAGCCCGCGACCAGTGGCAGAAGAATAATTAACAATCCTGAAAACATGAACAGCCCGAATCCTTACGTAAATTTATATGCACTGCGACACACTACAGAAAGGCTGAAAGTGAGTAAAGCTGCGAAAAGTGAGCAATTTTATGCAACTGTAGATTTTAATGGCGCTTACCCAATGCTGTTGGCGCAGGTAGAGGGCAGCACACCAGGAGGATGAGAGATGATTCTGGAGCGAGTTGAGGTTGTGGGATTTCGGGGGATTAATCGTCTCTCATTGCAGCTTGAACAGAACAACGTATTAATTGGTGAGAACGCATGGGGCAAATCGAGCCTGCTGGATGCGCTCACTCTGCTGCTGTCGCCGCAAAACGATCTCTACCATTTTGTGCGCGATGACTTCTGGTTCCCGCCGGGAGATATCAACGGACGCGAGCACCACCTGCACATTATCCTCACTTTTCGTGAATCCGAACCCGGGCGGCATAAAACGCGGCGCTACCGCCCGCTGGCCGACTGCTGGGTGCCCAGTGATGATGGTTATTACCGTCTCTTTTACCGCCATGAAGGGGAGCTTTCTGCCGGGGGCGAAGTGAGGACGCTGCGCGGTTTTCTCGACACCAAAGGCGAACTGCTGCCGCTGCCGGATAGTGATGAGAGGGCGCGCCAGCTGATTCGCCTCTCGCCGGTGTTACGCCTGCGCGATGCGCGCTTTATGCGGCGGCTGCGCAGCGGCGGCACGCCGGAAACTCCGCTGCTGGAGAGCACCGCGCGCCAGCTCGATTTTCTCTCCCGCGAGCTGGTATCAAGACCGCAAAACCTGACCGATGCGCAGATCCGCCACGGCTTGTCGGCGATGGTGCAACTGCTGGAGCACTACTTTGCCGAGCAGGGCAGCGGTACGTCGCTTCCGCGCCTGATGCGCCGCCGCTCCCATGATGAGCAGCGCAGCTGGCGCTATCTCGACACCATCAACCGCATGATTGATAAGCCCGGTGGACGCATGTACCGGGTGATCCTGCTGGGCTTTTTCTCCACGCTTTTACAGGCCAAAGGCTCTGTGCGCCTCGATCGGGATGCGCGTCCGCTGCTGCTGGTGGAAGATCCCGAAACGCGGCTGCACCCGATTATGCTCTCCGTCGCCTGGCAGTTACTGAACCTGCTGCCGCTGCAGCGAATTACCACCACGAACTCCGGCGAACTGCTGTCGCTGACGCCCGTTGAGCATGTCTGCCGGCTGGTGCGCGAATCGTCACGCGTCGCGGCCTGGCGTCTCGGTCCGGACGGGCTGAGCGCAGAAGATGGGCGACGCATCGCGTTTCATATTCGCGTCAACCGCCCGTCGGCGCTCTTTGCCCGCTGCTGGTTGCTGGTCGAAGGGGAGACAGAAACCTGGGTGATTAACGACCTCGCGCGCCAGTGCGGGCACCACTTCGATGCCGAAGGGATCAAGGTGATTGAGTTTGCCCAGTCCGGCCTGAAGCCGCTGATCAAATTCGCCCGGCGAATGGGGATTGAGTGGCATGTGCTGGTAGATGGCGACGAAGCGGGGAAAAAGTATGCCGCTACCGTACGCGGCGTGCTGGATAACCATCCCGATCAGGTACGGGTTCATTTAACTGAACTGCCGGCGCGAGACATGGAACACTTTATGTACCGCGAAGGGTTTGATGATGTCTATCACCGCGTGGCGCAGCTGCCGGCAAATGTGCCGATGAACGCGCACCGGGTGATAACCAAAGCGATCCACCGCGCCTCAAAACCGGATCTGGCGATTGAGGTAGCGATGGAGGCGGGCAGGCGCGGCGTGGAGGCGATCCCGCCGCTGCTGCGTAAAATGTTCTCCCGCGTGCTGTGGCTGGCGCGCGGGAGAGCCGATTAGCGCTGGCAGCGTTCGGCAGTCTGGCTCTGTAGGCTGTCGAGCAGCTCATAACGGCGGCGATACTCTGCGCGTTTTTTGCTGGCGATCTCCTCAATCGGTTTGCGCGGCATCATTAATGGCAGCACAAAGTCTCTCTGACCATCGACAACGCCACCGAGCGATGCCCAGAAGCTGTTGTAGTCCGCATGCAGCTGGCGCAGCTTTTTCTTGCGATAACGTAAACTCTGGTAGATGTGCGTTTCATTGCTTACCGCGCGGATCGCTTCCACTTCAAGGAACTGCGCCAGCATCATTGCCGCCTCGACCAGCAGCCGCTTCGGGAATAGCCCGTGGCACGCTTTGGTCGCGCCCTGGATCGCTTCGTGCGGCACATGGGATTTTGGCCCTTGCAGCCCGCCAATATAGAGCGTGGTCATACCGTTAAAGGGGCAGACGGTGAAGGTGAGGCGAGCCAGTGGCGTCTCCAGCGCGTCATAGAAAGTGAGCGTCGCTTCGCCCTCTTTATCCAGTGCGGCATCTGACCAGAGGCGGATGGTGTAACTCTGCTCATCTTTCCCGGTCAGCCGGGCCAGCGTGCAGCCCGCCGTGGTGAGATAGCTGTTAACCATCCCTTCTGGCAGAAGGCGATTAAAGCTGTCGTAATGCCAGCAAATAGCTTCGCTGGTCTGCTGACGCGTCAGGTTGACGGAGAGCCAGGGGCGGTGTAACCGGCACGGCAGACCTGGCTGCATATGCAGCTTGCGGGCAAGGTGCGGCTGGTCAACGAGACGTGACAAAAAGTGCGCGGTGGCAAAAGGCATCGCCAGCGAGCGCAGCAGAAATTTACGCCGATGGGAGGTTTTCTCCCAGGCGGGGCCCGGCACCAGATCGCCGGTAATTAGCGAAGCGAATAGCTGCCAGGCCGTTTTCGGAAGCGGCCGTTGAGGTTGGAAAACAGTAGCGATAACGGACATGGTGCAACTCACATTTCACAAGAAGAAGGCAATTTCATCAGGTGCTGGCTCAACGCCTCTTCAATGGATAAGGGAGAAAATGCGAAGATGAGGTTTCGTTGAGCCGCTGTTTAGTTAAAATTGCTCTCTCCATCGCATGTCCGATTATCTGGAAATTTTATGAAACTGAAGGGAAAACGCAGGACAGGATTGTTTGTGCTGATTGCCGTTGTTGTGCTGGCGGCTTTCTGGCTCTGGAGCAAGTTAAATGCGCCGGTGGTGCAGTATCAAACGCTGATTGTTAAGCCGGGCGAGCTGCAACAAATGGTACTGGCAACCGGCAAACTCGATGCGCTTCGCAAAGTTGACGTCGGCGCGCAGGTCAACGGTGAGTTACAACGCCTGACGGTCAACATCGGCGATAAGGTGAAGAAAGATCAGCTGCTGGGCATCATTGATCCGGCGCAGGCGGAAAACCAGATCAAGGAAGTGGAAGCGACGCTGATGGAGCTGCGCGCGCAGCGCCGCCAGGCGCAGGCCGAGCTGAAGCTGGCGCAGGTGACCTATGGACGTCAGCAGCAGCTGGTACAAAGCCACCTGGTGTCGAGGCAGGATCTCGATACGTCGGCAACGGATGTTGCCGTGAAGCAGGCGCAGATTGGCACCATTGATGCGCAGATCAAACGTAATCAGGCGACGCTCGATACCGCAAAAACCAACCTCGATTACACCCGCATCCTCGCGCCAATGGATGGTGAGGTGACACAAATCACTACTCTGGAAGGACAGACGGTGATTGCTATGCAGCAGGCACCGAACATTCTGACGGTTGCCGACATGAGCACCATGCTGGTGAAAGCGCAGGTCTCCGAAGCGGATGTTATTCATCTCAAACCAGGGCAAAAAGCGTGGTTCACTGTGCTGGGCGATCCGGGTACCCGCTATGAAGGGGTACTGAAAGATATTCTGCCGACGCCAGAGAAGGTAAATGACGCCATCTTCTACTACGCGCGTTTTGAAGTCCCTAACCCGCAGGGCGTGCTGCGCCTGGAGATGACCGCGCAGGTGCAGATCCAGCTCACCGGGCAGAAAAACGTGCTGACCATTCCGCTGGCAGCGCTCGGCGAGCCGGTTGGCGATAATCGCTATAAGGTCAAAGTGCTGCGCAACGGCGAGACGCGCGAGCGGGAGGTGATCCTCGGGGCGCGTAACGATACCGATGTGGTAGTGGTTAAAGGGCTGGATGCGGGCGACGAAGTGGTGATTGGCGAGCGGCAAGAGGGCGCGGCGCAATGACCGCCCTGTTAGAACTGAATGAGATTCGCCGCAGCTACCCCTCAGGCGACGGCATGGTTGAGGTGCTGAAAGGCATTACGCTGACCATTAATGCAGGCGAGATGGTGGCGATTGTGGGTGCCTCCGGCTCCGGTAAATCGACGCTAATGAACATTCTCGGCTGTCTTGATAAACCAACCCACGGTACCTATCGCGTGGCGGGAACAGATGTCTCGACACTCAGCGGCGATGCGCTGGCGCAGCTGCGCCGCGAGCATTTTGGTTTCATCTTTCAGCGTTATCACCTGCTTTCTCATCTGACTGCCGCGCAGAATGTCGAAGTGCCGGCGGTCTATGCCGGGACCGAGCGTAAAGCGCGGCTGGCACGCGCCAAAGAGCTGCTGACGCGCCTCGGGCTTGGCGAACGCAGCGAGTATCAACCTTCGCAGCTCTCCGGCGGCCAGCAGCAGCGCGTCAGTATTGCCCGCGCCCTGATGAACGGCGGGCAGGTGATCCTCGCCGATGAGCCAACCGGCGCGCTGGACAGCCACTCCGGCGAAGAGGTGATGGCGATCCTCCATCAACTGCGCGATCGCGGCCACACGGTGATTATCGTCACCCACGATCCGCAGGTTGCCGCGCAGGCCGAGCGGATCATCGAGATCCGCGATGGTGAGATTATTGCCAATCCACCGGCAAAAACCGCTGCGCCCACTGCGGCGAAGCATGAGGGCGCTGTCGCGTCGGTTGGCGGCTGGCGGCAGTTCACCAGCCGTTTCCAGGAGGCGCTGACCATGGCCTGGCGGGCGATGGCGGCCAACAAGATGCGTACCCTACTCACCATGCTCGGCATTATTATCGGTATCGCTTCGGTGGTATCGATTGTGGTGGTGGGCGATGCGGCTAAACAGCTGGTGCTGGCGGATATCCGCTCCATTGGCACCAACACCATTGATGTCTACCCTGGCAAAGATTTTGGTGATGATGAGCCGCAAAACCAGCAGGCGCTCAAATATGACGATTTGCTTGCCATTCAAAAGCAGCCCTGGGTGCGCTCAGCCACGCCATCGGTGTCGCAAAATCTGCGTCTGCGTTACGGCAATATCGACGTGGCGGCCAGTGCGAACGGCGTGAGCGGGCAATATTTTAACGTCTACGGCATGACCTTCAGCGAAGGGACCGCTTTTAATGCCGAGCAGCAGGGCAGGCGCGCGCAGGTTGTGGTGCTCGACAGCAATACCCGGCGGCAGCTCTTCCCCGATAAAGCCAGCGTGGTGGGCGAAGTCATTCTGGTTGGTAATATGCCCGCGACGGTGATTGGCGTGGCGGAAGAGAAGCAATCAATGTTTGGCAGCAGCAAGATCCTGCGCGTCTGGCTGCCTTACAGCACTATTGCCGGGCGGATTATGGGCCAGTCGTGGCTTAACTCTATCACCGTGCGCGTAAATGAGGGCTACAGCAGCGAACAAGCCGAGCAGCAGCTGACGCAACTGCTAAACCTTCGTCATGGTAAAAAGGATTTCTTCGTCTGGAACATGGACGGGGTGCTGAAAACCGCGGAGAAGACCACGCGCACACTGCAGCTCTTTCTGACGCTGGTAGCGGTGATTTCGCTCCTCGTCGGCGGGATTGGCGTGATGAACATTATGCTGGTGTCGGTCACCGAGCGTACCCGGGAGATCGGTATCAGGATGGCGGTGGGTGCAAGGGCGGGCGACGTGCTGTCACAGTTTCTGATCGAGGCGGTTTTTGTCTGCCTGGTCGGCGGTGCGCTCGGTGTGATGCTGTCAATGCTTATCGCCTTCACTCTGCAGCTCTTTCTGCCCGGCTGGGAGATTGGCTTTTCGCCCGTCGCGCTGTTAACTGCTTTTTTATGCTCCACCTTTACCGGCGTGCTGTTTGGCTGGCTTCCTGCGCGCAATGCCGCGCGGCTCGATCCGGTGGACGCGCTGGCGCGCGAGTAATAAAAATGCCAGCCCACCGGGCTGGCATTTCACTGCACTCTGTCTGTACACGACGAAGCTAAAGGTGTCAGGCTATCGCTTCCATTTCTACTGGCACGATAAGACTGGCATGATTGCCTTTAGGGCCCTGGTGTACATCAAACCGGACCGTCTGCCCGGCTTTTAACGTTCTGTAACCATCCATCTGAATGGTGGAGTAATGGGCGAAGATATCTTCACCACCGCCTTCGGGGCAGATGAAGCCAAACCCTTTGGCATTGTTGAACCACTTTACAGTACCCGTTTCCATGCTTCGACATCCTTCGTGAAACTTATTTAAGTAAGATGGAATGAACCGGTGGCGGAGCAGCGGGTTGTTCAAAACCTCGCCAACTCACGACTCTACAATTTAGATAATTCGTATAATGCGTCAAGCATTTGGCAAGCATTCTGGGAGACAGCGCATCAATTTTTTGAAGCAGTTAACGCTATAGTGAAAAAATGTGATGCAAGTCTCGAATGTGGCTATTCCACGGTAAGGTTCAGGTAATAGAAAACTTAATTACGGCGAATTAAAAAAAGTTAATTTAATAATTTTTAATTCACCTGAATTATCCTAAGTTGAATGAAATAATTATTCTTGCAGGCGAATGCGACAATTCATGAATTATCCGAGAGCATGCTTGTATATTACTCCAGTTTAAGAGCTGAAAAGGAAAGCAGTGCGAAAGGTACTATTAGTGACGCAACGTTGGTGTAAATAAACAGGAAAAAGTTACATTGAAAATTTTGACGAAACTATCATTGGCGCTATTAGTATCAGCTTCACTTATCAATTCCTCCTCCGTTCTGGCTGAATCCGTTGAGGCTACTCCCTATAACACTGCGCAAAAAGGAAATCACTATCCCCTCGTTTTTGTTCATGGCGTCATTGGTTGGGGGCCAGATGAAATGCTGGGTTTCAAATATTGGGGTGGATTTGATGACACCATTACCTATTTAAATAGCAATGGCGTGGAGTCCTACGCGGCCGTGGTTGGCCCCGTTTCCAGTAACTGGGATCGCGCGGTTGAGCTCTATTACTACATTAAAGGGGGCACCGTTGATTATGGTGCTGCCCATTCACTCAGGGAGAATCATGCCCGCTATGGCAAAACCTACCCTGGTATCTATCCTCACTGGGATGAGCACCATAAAATCCACCTGATTGGGCACAGCATGGGCGGGTTAACCAGCCGTCAGCTGGTGGACATGCTCCAGGATGGCAGCGAAGAGGAGCGTGCTTACCATGAATCGCACCCGGGAACGGAGATCTCCCCGCTTTTTGAAGGTGGAAAAGACTTTGTTTTCAGTGTGTCTACCGTCGCGACGCCAAATAATGGTAGCTCGTTTGCGCAGGACAAGAACCTGATCGTTGGCCTGATTGAAGATATGGTCCGCAAAGCGGCAAGTATTGCCGGCGTATCGTCCCTCTCTTCATTTGTTTACGATTTCAAACTCGATCAGTTTGGGTTAAAGCGTGATACGGATGAGAGCCTTGCTGAATATATTCGCGATATTTTCAATAGCAGTATCTGGGATTCGAAGGATATTGCCTCTTACGATCTTTCGGTGGTTGGTGTTAGCGGGAATAAGAACTACCTGGAGACTAAGCCTAATGTCTATTATTTCTCGCATACCGGAAAAACCACCGTTGGTGTACCGTTTACCTCTTTCCAGATACCCGGTGTCTATACCAATCCGCTGTTGCTTTCCTCAGCTACCTATATGGGCAAAACCATTACCGATCCACAAACATCGTTAATTAACGCCACCTGGACGACGAATGATGGTCTGGTAAATTCGGTATCCAGTTACTACCCCTTTGGTGCCGATGCAAAGCCCTATGATGGCCAACCGAAAAAAGGGCAGTGGAGCTATTACCCGGTAATGGAAGATTGGGATTATCTCGACTTTATGGGATTTGATGTCATTCCGCAGGCCTACGTTAATGCTTTTTATGCCGATATTGCGAGGTCATTATTGGCACTCGATAAATAACTCAGGCAGTAATAAAAAGACGAGCCCTCAGCGGTTCGTCTTTTTATTCAGGGCAATCTTAAAAAATTAAAAAATAGAAAAATAAGATACATTGAAATCTTTTTACATAGGCGAAATGGCAAGGATCGGCAAAAAAACCTATAATCGACACATATAATGTGCACTAAGCAGGATGTCTTCGTATAACCACTCTCTTAATGTTGTTATTCAAACGCAGGGCGATCCATTATAGTTGCCTGACATCTGATGCTGATTGAAAATGCATCTAAACTCATGTAATCGGCCGATTAGACGTGCGCCGGAACCTGTAACCTAAGATGAAGCGCTAACGATGGGCAAGAGCAATAGCTGGCTGGATTTTGAGCAATTGGCGGAAGATAAACTGCGCGACGCGCTCAGACCGCCATCGATGTACAAAGTGATGATAATGAACGATGACTACACGCCAATGGAATTTGTTATTGACGTGCTACAAAAGTTCTTTTCTTATGATGTTGAACGTGCAACGCAACTGATGCTAACGGTTCACTATCACGGTAAGGCTATCTGCGGTGTCTTTACCGCCGAGGTCGCGGAGACGAAAGTTGCCATGGTGAACAAGTATGCAAGGGAGAACGAGCATCCGTTGCTGTGTACGCTGGAAAAAGCCTGACGTCAGGCAATAAAACTTGGGGGAGGTGCCTATGCTCAATCAAGAACTGGAACTCAGTTTAAACATGGCTTTCGCCAGAGCGCGCGAGCACCGACATGAGTTTATGACCGTCGAGCACTTGTTACTGGCTCTGCTCAGTAACCCATCTGCCCGTGATGCGCTGGAAGCGTGTTCCGTGGATCTGGTGGCGCTGCGGCAGGAACTCGAGGCCTTCATCGAACAAACCACACCCGTCCTGCCGATGAGCGAAGAGGAGCGTGACACGCAGCCAACGCTCAGCTTCCAGCGTGTTCTGCAGCGCGCGGTGTTTCACGTTCAGTCTTCCGGACGCAGCGAAGTCTCCGGCGCGAACGTGTTGGTCGCCATTTTTAGCGAGCAGGAGTCGCAGGCGGCTTACCTGCTGCGCAAACATGAAGTCAGCCGCCTTGATGTGGTGAACTTTATCTCTCACGGCACGCGCAAAGACGAGCCGGGTCCATCCTCTGACGCGGGCAGCAGCAGTAGCAGCCAGGCGAGCAGCGAAGAGCAAGCAGGCGGGGAGGAACGTATGGAAAACTTCACCACCAATCTTAATCAGCTTGCTCGCGTAGGTGGTATCGATCCATTGATCGGTCGTGGCAAAGAGCTTGAACGCGCCGTTCAGGTGCTATGCCGCCGCCGTAAAAACAACCCGCTGTTGGTCGGGGAATCGGGCGTCGGTAAAACCGCGATTGCGGAAGGCCTGGCATGGCGAATCGTGCAGGGCGATGTGCCGGAAATTATGGCTGACTGCACCATCTATTCGCTGGATATCGGCTCGCTGCTGGCAGGTACCAAATACCGCGGCGACTTCGAAAAACGCTTTAAAGCGCTGCTGAAACAGCTTGAACAGGACAGTAACAGCATTCTGTTTATCGATGAGATCCATACCATCATCGGTGCGGGTGCTGCCTCTGGTGGGCAGGTTGATGCCGCGAACCTGATTAAGCCTCTGCTCTCCAGTGGTAAGATCCGCGTGATGGGTTCGACCACCTATCAGGAGTTCAGCAATATCTTTGAAAAAGATCGTGCGCTGGCGCGCCGCTTCCAGAAAATTGATATCACTGAACCCTCCGTGGAGGAGACGGTGCAGATTATCAATGGCCTGAAGCCGAAATATGAAGCGCACCATGATGTGCGCTACACGGCGAAAGCGGTTCGCGCTGCGGTTGAGCTGGCGGTGAAATATATTAATGATCGCCACCTGCCGGACAAAGCGATTGATGTGATCGACGAGGCTGGTGCGCGGGCGCGGCTGATGCCGGTCAGCAAACGCAAGAAAACGGTCAACGTGGCAGATATTGAATCTGTGGTTGCCCGCATCGCGCGTATTCCTGAGAAGAGCGTCTCCCAGAGCGATCGCGATACGCTGAAAAGCCTTGGCGATCGGCTGAAAATGCTGGTGTTCGGTCAGGATAAAGCCATTGAGGCCTTAACCGAAGCGATCAAGATGAGCCGTGCAGGGCTGGGTCAGGAGCATAAACCGGTTGGCTCCTTCCTGTTTGCTGGCCCAACCGGGGTCGGTAAAACGGAAGTGACAGTACAGCTGTCGAAAGCGCTGGGCATTGAGCTGTTGCGCTTTGATATGTCCGAGTACATGGAACGCCACACCGTGAGCCGCTTGATCGGTGCGCCTCCGGGCTATGTCGGCTTTGATCAAGGCGGTCTGCTCACCGACGCGGTAATCAAACATCCACATGCGGTTCTGCTGCTGGATGAGATCGAAAAAGCACACCCCGATGTCTTTAACATTCTGCTGCAGGTGATGGATAACGGGACGCTGACCGATAACAACGGGCGCAAGGCCGATTTTCGCAACGTCGTGCTGGTGATGACCACCAACGCCGGGGTGCGTGAAACCGAGCGTAAATCCATCGGCCTTATCCACCAGGATAACAGCACCGATGCGATGGAAGAGATCAAAAAGATCTTTACGCCGGAGTTCCGCAACCGTCTGGACAACATCATCTGGTTCGATCATTTGTCTACCGAGGTGATTCACCAGGTGGTCGACAAATTCATCGTCGAGCTTCAGGTGCAGCTGGATCAGAAGGGTGTTTCGCTGGAAGTCAGCCAGGAAGCACGCGACTGGCTGGCAGAGAAAGGCTACGATCGTGCAATGGGTGCCCGACCGATGGCGCGCGTCATTCAGGACAACCTGAAAAAACCGCTCGCCAACGAGCTGCTGTTCGGATCGCTGGTTGATGGCGGCCAGGTTATCGTCACGCTGAATAAAGAGAAGAATGAGCTGGAGTATGGCTTCCACAGTGCGCAGAAGCACAAACCGGAAGCAGCACATTAATCTCTGCTTTACCCCCATCAAACCGGGCCCCGTGGCCCGGTTTTTTTATGCCGGTCAGATAAGCGCGTGGGAATGGCAGGGTAAAATTGTCACTTCATTAACATAAGTCTCCTCCATGGCGACGCATTAAAACCTTGCCACAAAGCGAATCTGCAGAGCGAACTATGGCATAAAGTGCAAATCTTCTTACGCTAATCTATTGATATTAATAAAAATATTGCCGTGGAGGAGATTTTTTTGTAGGGTGACTTTCTGCGCAATAGCGCTGAGAGGGGGTTATTGCCATGAAAAGGATGCAGCAATTAATTTATAAGGAGGAGATACGATGAGGCATATCTTTACACCCATTCTACTAAGTTTGTTATTACTTGCTCCGCTTGCAGGAAAAGCGGGCATTTGCAATGAGAGCAACAAGTGGTGGCCCATTTGCCGCGATCCGGCATCAGGCCCCGATATCGGCACAGCAGAGTGGATCGCCTGCCGCGAGCGGGGCGGCTGCCAATATAACTGATAGCTGAAGCGGGTTTTTGGTCGTGACCAAAAGCAGAAACAGAAAAGGCCGGGATTACCCGGCCTTTCAATTAGGTGCGCAGTTGCGCTAGCGAAAGATCTTAGCGGCTACGGAAGACAATGCGGCCTTTGCTCAGGTCGTACGGGGTCAGTTCCACAGTCACTTTATCGCCCGTCAGGATACGGATGTAGTTTTTACGCATCTTACCAGAGATATGCGCAGTGACCACGTGACCGTTTTCCAGTTCTACGCGGAACATCGTATTAGGTAACGTTTCAAGAACGGTACCCTGCATCTCAATATTGTCTTCTTTGGCCATCTAATCCTCGGGGGTATCACTACCATAATTTTTTGAATCGGCAAGATAATGCCGAAGTTCGTGTGTTAAGTAAAGATTTGTGCTGATAAAACGCAGCAAAACAGCTTTTGCCGATTCCCCGCATGCCGCAGCCAGAGCGCCAGTAAAGCGCAACCGTAAAGGGGAGCGGTAGAAGTAAACGAAGGGCATCCCTGATACGAACGACTCCCGGATGGGGCGGGGCAACAGGCAAAAGCTGCTACGAGCGACCATTATAACACTCTGAATACAAATGTGCCGAAAACATTCTTCAACGAGCCGGAAAGAGCCGCCGGGGCACCCAAAAGTGCGAAGGCAGCGGCGCTTTACGCAGCATCTCGAGATGTTGCAGATAGTCGCGACGGGGGATTTCCACTGCGCCAAGGGAAGCGGTGTGGCTATTAAGCACCTGGCAGTCGATCAATTTACCGCCAAGCCTCGCAAACTCTTCGCTAAAGACCAGCAGGGCAGTTTTCGAGGCATTCACGCATCGGCTGAACATCGACTCACCGCAGAAAAGCGAGCCCTGCGCGACACCATACATCCCACCTACTAGCGCATCTCCTTCCCACACTTCAATCGAGTGCGCATGACCCAGTTCATGCAGACGATGGTAGGCCATAACGATATCGGGCGTAATCCAGGTGCCTTCGTCGCGATCCTCCGAACAGCCGTCAATCACCTGGCCGAATGCATGGTTCAGCGTCACGCGATAGGGGGAAGTTTTATGAAAGCGCTTCATGCTGCGGCTAACGTGAAAGTTCTCCGGCCACAATACCGCGCGCGGATCGGGTGACCACCAGAGAATAGGATCGCCCGGTGAAAACCACGGGAAAATCCCGCGCTGATAGGCCATCAGCAAGCGCGCCGGGCTTAGGTCGCCACCGAGCGCCAGCAGGCCGTTGGGTTCGCGCAGCGCCGCTTCCGGCGAAGGAAAAGCAATAGAGTGACGAGAAAGCTGAACCAGGCGCATGACCGCAACGCTCCACAATGCGACAAGTGACTTCTGTTAATATCGTCATTTTTCGCCCTCGCTTCAGTGTCGGAAATGCGAGAGCGAAAATGAGTCGAACCGCTACAGACGCTGCTTAAACTGGTAGTACCGCCCCTGTTTCGCCATTAACGCTGCGTGATTACCTTGCTCAATTATTTGCGCGTTGTCCATTACAATTATCCGATCGTAATTTACCAGCCCGCGCAGACGATGCGTGACCATTAGCAGGGTTTTACCTTTCATCGCTTCATTAATAAGATCAAGGATTTGATTCTCCGTCGAGGCGTCGAGCCCTTCGGTTGGCTCATCCAGCAACACCAGTGGAGCATCATGCAACAGTGCGCGGGCAATCGCCAGGCGACGCAGTTCACCGCCGGAGAGCTGACGCCCACCTTCACCGAGCCAGGCGTTAAGGCCATTCTCATCCAGCAGCTTCTCCAGCCCCACGCGTTGAAGCGTCGCGCTCAGCAACTCATCGCTTGCCTGTGGTGAGGCCAGCAGTAAGTTATCGCGCAGCGTAGCGCTGAAGAGATGGACGCGCTGCGGCACCATGGTGATGAGAGCGCGCAGATCGGCCTCGGCATACGAGCGTAATGGACGATCCTGTAAATGAATCTCGCCCTGCTGCGGGTCCCATGCTCGCGTAAGCAGTTGCAAAAACGTCGATTTACCACAGCCTGTGCGGCCTAAAATGGCGACATGTTCGCCTGCAGCAATTGACACGCTGAGATTATCCAGCGCCCGCTGCGGTTGTCCCGGATAGCTAAATGAGACGTCGGCAAGCGCCACGCTAACCTGCTGCGGCACGGTTGTGCGCGTTGCCGGAAAAGTCACTTCCGGCTGACAATCGGTAAGCTGCGTCACCCGCTTAGCAGAGGCGATAACTTGCCCAAGATGCTGGAACGCGCCGGTCACCGGAGCGAGCGCTTCGAATGCCGCCAGCGCACAGAAGACAAAGAGAGCGATCAGCGCGCCGGGCTCGGTATTACCGCCGACATCACCGGAGGCGAACCACAGCATGACAACTACCGCTGCGCCGCTGATTGTCAGCATCAGCGCCTGCGACACTGCGCTCAAATCAGACTGGCGACGCTGCGCCTCGTGCCAGTTTAATTCGGTATTTTCCAGCTGCTCGCGGTAACGCTGGCTGGCACCAAAAATGGTGAGCTCTGCCTGCCCCTGTAACCAGCTGGTCAATTGCTGGCGATACAGCCCGCGCAGCGCGGTAAGATTTTCACCCGTCGCTTTGCCGGCGCGATAGAAGAGGGGCGGCAGAATAAGCAGCGTTGCCAGCATAATGCCGCTCAACGTCAACGCCAGCGAAAGATCAAGGACGCTCAGGCCGACCAGCACCACAATAATCACCACCAGCGCGCCCACCAGCGGCGAAATGACGCGCAGATAGAGGTGATCAAGCGTATCGACATCGGCAACCACGCGGTTTAGCACATCACCCTGACGAAAACGCGCCAGTCCGGCGGGGGAAAGGGGTAGCAGCTTGCTGAAGGTAGTGACGCGCAGATGTTCCAGCACGCGGAAGGTGGCATCATGGCTGACCAGCCGCTCGAAATAGCGCCCGGCGGTACGGGTGATCGCCGCCCCGCGCACACCGGCGGCGGGCAGCATATAGTTAAAACTGTACAGCCCGGCAACGCCAACTACTGCTGATGCCGAGAGGAACCAGCCGGAAAGCGTTAACAGCCCAATACTCGCCAGCAACGTAACGACCGCCAGCACCACGCCCAGCGTCAGCATCCATTTATGGCGTTTATATAATGCGAGATAAGGCAGCAAGGCGCGCATTTAAATCTCCTCCTGACGGT
Organism: Kosakonia sp. SMBL-WEM22; assembly: GCF_014490785.1. Classification (NCBI taxonomy): domain Bacteria; kingdom Pseudomonadati; phylum Pseudomonadota; class Gammaproteobacteria; order Enterobacterales; family Enterobacteriaceae; genus Kosakonia; species Kosakonia sp. SMBL-WEM22. Next base: position 1,773,397 of record NZ_CP051488.1, read on the forward strand.
GTGCCAGCAGCGCGGCAAACACGCCTCCGGCGGCAGCAAGCTCGCCATAGCTGCCCTGTTCAACAATACGCCCCTCCTGCATCACCCAAACGGCGTCCCACTCGGCGAGGTTTTCCAGCTGGTGGGTCACCATCAGTGTCGTCTGCTGATGGGAAGCGGCGGTTAACGCCTGCATCACGCGCTGCTCGCTTTGAGCATCAAGGCTGGCAGAGGGTTCATCCAACAGCAATAGCTGACATGAGGAGAGCATGGCGCGGGCGACGGCAACACGCTGCGCCTGGCCGACGGAGAGCCGGACCGCCTGATCGCCAGGCTGCGTCTCCAGCCCTTCCGGTAACAGCGGCAGAAACTCGCTCACCCAGGCCTTGTCCAGCGCGGCCTGTAGTGCCGCTTCGCTGGCATCCGGGCATGATAACAGTACATTCTCGCGCAGGGTGGCTGCGGGCAGCTGTGGGTTTTGACCGACCCAGCTTATCGCGTTGCGCCAACTATCAGGATCGAGGGCGCTCAATTCAACGCCGTTAACACGCAGCGAGCCTTCATAAGGCAGAAATCCTGACAGCGCGTTAATCAGCGAGCTTTTCCCCGATCCGCTGCGCCCGACCACCACTACCCGCTCTTTGGAAGAGAGGGTAAAGGTGAGTGGCCCGGCCAGCACTACGCCTTCTGGCGATTTAACGATCAGATCCTCTGCCGTCAGGGTGACAGGTTCACCCGCGTTGAGCGTGATATCGCCGCGTTGCGGATGGGCGAGGGGCGCTTCCATAAAGGTTTTCAGACTATCCGCTGCGCCTACTGCCTGCGCTTTCGCGTGGTAAAAGGTGCCGAGATCGCGCAGCGGCTGGAAAAACTCCGGTGCCAGCACCAGCGCCAGGAAGCCGGCAAACAGCGTGACGCCAGTGCCGTAATGACCGAAATTGAGTTCGCCCAGATAGGAGAAGCCAAAGTAAACGGCGACCAGCGCAATGGAGAGAGAGGCGAAAAACTCAAGTACGCCGGAAGAGAGAAACGCCAGGCGCAGCACTTCCATCGTGCGGCTACGAAAATCCTGCGACGCGCGGCGGATGCTTTCCGTTTCCGCTTCGCCACGGCCAAAAATGCGCAGCGTCTCCATGCCGCGCAAGCGATCAAGGAAGTGGCCGCTCAGGCGCGCCAGCGCTTTAAAGTTGCGGCGGTTGGCATCGGCTGCGCCCATACCGACCATCGCCATAAACAGCGGGATCAGCGGTGCGGTGCCCAGCAGGATCAGCGCCGCAGCCCAGTTAATCGGCAAAAGGGTGATAACAATCAACAGCGGTACGCTCGCTGCCAGCGCCATTTGCGGCAGATAGCGGGCGTAAAAGTCATGCATATCATCGATTTGCTCAAGGATAAGCGTCGCCCAACTGCCGGCGGGTTTCCCCTGTATCCACGCCGGTCCGGCCTGCTGTAGGCGGTCCAGCACCAAACGGCGTATTACGAAGCGGATCTGCACGCCGGCATGAAATCCTACCCGCTCGCGCAGCCAGACTACCCAACTGCGCAGAATAAAGACCAGCACCAGCAGCGCGAAGGGCAGCAGCATTGCCTCGCGAGGAATGTGCTCGATAATCATATGGTTGAGAATGCTGGCGAGTAGCCACGCTTGCGCGACGATCAGGACGCCGCTGACTACGCCAAGCAGGCGGGAGAGCGTCAACCAACGACGGGAGATAATGCTTTGCTGTTTTAACCAGCGAGTGAGTTCTTGCTGACGGGTTTTATTCATTGCGCGCTTTGCAGGTGAAGTTATCGGATTTTTAGCCTGCGCAATGTTACAACGGTGCAAAAATAAAGGCGACTTAATGTCGCCTTATTTACCTTTGTTACTGACTTGTAAAGATTATTTCAGATCCGCCAGCCCATCGAGATAGCGTTCAGCATCCAGTGCAGCCATACAGCCGGTGCCTGCGGAGGTGATCGCCTGACGATAGATGTGATCCATCACGTCGCCCGCGGCAAACACGCCGGGAACGCTGGTTTGCGTCGCGTTACCATGAATACCGGACTGCACTTTGATGTAGCCATTTTCCAGCTCAAGCTGACCATCAAAGATCGCGGTGTTCGGGCTGTGGCCGATGGCGACAAACAGACCGGCAACCTCCAGCGACTCGACATTATCTGCGTTTTGCGTATCGCGCAGGCGCAGACCGCTGACGCCCATCTGATCGCCTGTCACTTCTTCCAGCGTACGGTGCGTATGCAGCACGATATTGCCGCTCTCCACTTTATCCATCAGGCGCTTAATCAGGATTTTCTCCGCGCGGAAAGTATCGCGGCGATGGATCAGGTGCACTTCAGAGGCGATATTCGCCAGATAGAGCGCCTCTTCAACTGCGGTGTTGCCGCCACCGATGACCGCGACCTTCTGGTTGCGGTAGAAGAAACCGTCGCAGGTGGCGCAGGCGGAAACACCGCGCCCTTTATAGGCCTCTTCAGAGGCGAGGCCTAAATAGCGCGCGGAGGCACCGGTGGCGATAATCAGTGCGTCGCAGGTGTACTCGGCGCTATCGCCAATCAGGCGGAAAGGACGATTCTGTAAATCGACGCTGTTGATATGGTCAAAAATGATTTCAGTATCAAATTTGGTCGCATGTTCATGCATGCGCTCCATCAGACCCGGGCCGGTCAGATCGTGCGGGTCGCCCGGCCAGTTTTCCACTTCAGTGGTGGTGGTGAGCTGACCGCCTTTTTCCATACCGGTGATCAGCACCGGCTGCAGGTTTGCACGCGCAGCATAGACCGCTGCGGTATAACCGGCAGGGCCTGAACCAAGGATAAGCAGCTTACTGTGTTTGGCCGTCCCCATGAGATCCTCATTATTGTTTGGCAGACATTGCGCTGGATTGTAGGGAATTTGCGGGCGTAAAAAAAGGGCGTAGCGATTTTGTTAACGATGTGTGTGATAGAAAAGACCGATGGCGGAGCAATGATTTATGCCAAAAACATAACAACTTCTACTGAGAAAAAGGCAGTTATAAGATGAATAAATGAGGATAAGGAATCGACCTTGATGAATATCTGGCATGTTGTACTAAAAAAAGATGTTTTGCTTTGACAATCCCCTGCGCTTTTGCGAAAACATCAAAGGAAGAAAAAAAGCAGTATTTCGCGCGTAACGCACGTTTACGCATGTAAATGCCATTTTACCGGGCTAGCGAAATCTACGCATGGCGTGGACAGACGCCATCCGTGATATCGATAGCTGCCGCAAGCACCGGTCTTCTCAACACAGCCCCTGGGATTATGCAACGGTCAGTTCGCTGGCGCGCGGCACAATACGATGGGCAAAGATCCTGAACAGTGAAGTGCACAGGGTCAAGACAGGAGTAGGGAAGGAATACAGAGAGACAATAATAATGGTAGATAGCAAGAAGCGCCCTGGCAAAGATCTCGACCGCATTGACCGCAATATTTTAAATGAGCTGCAAAAAGATGGGCGTATTTCCAACGTCGAGCTTTCTAAACGAGTAGGACTTTCTCCAACGCCATGCCTTGAGCGCGTGCGCAGGCTGGAGAGACAAGGGTTTATTCAGGGCTATACGGCGCTGCTTAACCCGCATTATCTGGATGCATCACTGCTGGTCTTCGTTGAGATTACTCTGAATCGTGGCGCGCCGGATGTATTTGAACAATTCAACGCTGCAGTGCAAAAACTTGAAGAAATTCAGGAGTGTCATCTGGTTTCAGGTGATTTTGACTACTTGTTGAAAACGCGCGTACCGGATATGTCGGCCTACCGCAAACTGCTGGGCGAAACGCTGTTGCGCCTGCCAGGCGTAAACGACACCCGCACCTACGTGGTGATGGAAGAGGTCAAGCAGAGTAATCGTCTGGTTATTAAGACGCGCTAATACGGAACAGGTGCACAATCGCTCTTTTTTGATTACACTCCTGTTAATCCATACAGCAACAGTGCCGGGGAGACCCGGCGCTGTTGTCCGTTTTAGCATCAAGGACCTGGAGAGCCTGTCTTGAGCCAGGAATACACCGAAGACAAAGAAGTCACTTTTAATAAGCTAAGCAGCGGACGCCGACTCCTCGAAGCGTTGCTGATCCTCGTTTCCCTTTCTGCCATCTGGCTGATGGCGGCGCTTCTCAGCTTTAACCCATCCGATCCAAGCTGGTCGCAGACCGCATGGCATGAGCCGATCCACAATCTTGGCGGCGTGCCTGGCGCATGGCTGGCCGACACCCTGTTTTTCATCTTTGGCATCATGGCTTACACCATCCCGGTCATTATTATTGGCGGCTGTTGGTTTGCCTGGCGTCATCGCGCGACTGAAGATTACATAGACTATTTCGCCGTCTCGCTACGCCTGATTGGTGCGCTGGCGCTCATTCTTACCTCCTGCGGCCTAGCGGCGATCAACGCCGATGATATCTGGTACTTCGCCTCGGGTGGGGTGATTGGCAGCCTGCTCAGTACCACGCTGCAACCTCTGTTGCGCAGTAGCGGCGGTACGCTTGCACTGCTCTGCATCTGGGCCGCTGGGCTGACGCTGTTCACCGGTTGGTCATGGGTCACCATCGCCGAAAAAATCGGCAGTATTATTCTCAATATGCTTACCTTCGCCACAAACCGTACCCGTCGCGACGACACCTGGGTTGATGATGAAGAGTATGAAGAAGAGGATGAGTATGAAGATGACGAGGCGAGTGACGCGCCTCGCGAATCGCGCCGCGCCCGCATTCTGCGCGGTGCGCTGGCGCGCCGCAAAAGCATTGCAGAGAAGTTCGCCAATCCGATGGGGCGCAAAACGGACGAAGCACTCTTCTCCGGCAAGCGCATGGATGATGAAGATGAGATCGCCTACAGCGCTCGCGGTGTGCCAGCACAGCCAGACGATGTGCTCTTCTCGGGACATCGTGCGACGGAAGTGGAGCAGGAGTACGATCCGCTGCTTAATGGGCGCAGTGTGACAGAACCGGTGGCGGCGGCTGCCGTGGCGACAACCGTCGCTGCACAAAGCTTCGCTGCGCCAACGGAGCCGGTTATGCAAACGCCGCCGCCTGCTGAATGGCAGCACGCACAGCAAGCTGCGGGTTATCCGAATCAACAAGCCGCTTATCAGTCACCGGTGCCTACCGATCCGCACGCCGCTTATCAGCCGCCGATGCATAGCGATCCGCACGCCGCCTATAAGCCGCCGATACATAACGATCCGCAGGTAGCTTATCAGCAACCAGCGCATTATGACGAAACGGCTGCTTATCAGCCGCCTGCCGCGCAGAGCGTGCCAGAATGGCAGCAGCCGCTCGCGGAAGAGCCGTGGACGCCAGATGCGCAGGTGACCCCACAGCCGCAACATGAAGAGGTCTACTGGCAGCCGCAGCCCATGGCCCAGCAGTGGCAGCCTGAACCGCAAATCGCACCAGCGCCGGAACCGGTTATTGAACCAGAACCGGCAGTGGAAGAGGCAAAACATACCCGTCCGCCGCTCTATTATTTTGAAGAAGTGGAAGAGAAACGTGCACGTGAGCGTGAGCAGCTAGCTGCCTGGTATCAGCCGATTCCTGAGCCTGCCGAGCCGGAGCCAATAGCCCGACCAGCCGCGCCGTCGATGCCCGCCCCTCCTGCAGTGGATCCGACAGTTGCGGCTGAGAGCATTGTGCCAGCCGCTGCGCAGGCAGCTTCAACTGCCGCAGCTGCAGCCGCAGCGAGTGCGCCGGTGTTTGGCCTTGCCGGTGGCGCGCCGCGCCCTCAGGTAAAAGAGGGCATTGGTCCGCAGCTTCCGCGTCCTAACCGCGTGCGGGTGCCTACGCGTCGCGAACTGGCTTCTTATGGCATTAAACTGCCTTCACAGCGCATGGCTGAAGAGCGCGCGCGTGAAGATGAGGTGCGTCAGCCAGATCAGCATCTCTCTGATGATGATGCCGATATGTTGCAGCAGAACGAGCTGGCTCGTCAGTTTGCCGCCACGCAACACGATCGCTACGGTGAAGAGTACCAGCATGAAACGCCGCAGTTTGCTGCCCCTCAGTCTGATGTTAATGAAGCCGAAGCGGAAGAGGCGGAGCTGGCTCGCCAGTTTGCCGCCTCCCAGCAGCAGCGCTACGGCGGTGAGCCGCAGGCCTTTACACCGGAAGATGCCGATGTCTCGCCAGTGAACACGGCACCTGTTGAGCGCGCAAACGCACCGCTGTTTACGCCGCCGCCGCAAGCCTCTGCCCAGCCGCCGCAGCAGCATTATCAGCAGCCTGCCGCGCAACCTGTTCAGTCGCCAGCTTATGGTCAGCCTGCCCAGCAGCCGCAGCAGCATTATCAGCAGCCTGCCGCACAACCTGTTCAGCCGCCAGCCTATAGTCAGCCTGCTCAGCAGGCGCAGCAGCACTATCAACAGCCACAAGGGCAGCCAGTTCAGCCGCCAGCTTATGGTCAGCCTGCTCAGCAGCCGCAGCAGCACTATCAACAGCCACAAGGGCAGCCGGTTCAGCCGCCAGCTTATGGTCAGCCTGTCCAGCAGCCGCAGCAATCCGCTCCGCAGCCGCAGGAGAGCCTGATTCATCCGCTACTAATGCGTAACGGCGATAGCCGTCCGGTGCAGAAACCGACAACGCCGTTGCCGTCGCTCGATCTCTTAACGCAGCCGCCAGCGGAAGTGGAGCCGGTGGATACCTTTGCGCTCGAACAGATGGCACGTCTGGTCGAAGCACGCCTTGCGGACTTCCGTATCAAAGCAGACGTGGTGAACTACTCGCCAGGCCCGGTGATCACCCGCTTTGAGCTGAACCTCGCGCCTGGCGTGAAAGCGGCGCGAATCTCTAACCTGTCGCGCGATCTGGCGCGTTCGCTCTCCACCGTCGCCGTACGCGTGGTGGAAGTGATCCCCGGCAAACCTTACGTTGGACTTGAGTTGCCGAACAAGAAGCGCCAGACCGTTTACCTGCGTGAAGTGCTGGATTGCGTGAAATTTCGTGAAAGCCCGTCGCCACTTACCGTTGTGCTGGGGAAAGATATCGCTGGCGATCCGGTGATTGCCGACCTGGCGAAGATGCCGCACCTGCTGGTCGCCGGTACTACCGGTTCCGGTAAGTCGGTCGGTGTGAACGCCATGATCCTCAGCATGCTCTATAAAGCGACGCCGGAAGATGTGCGTTTCATCATGATCGACCCGAAAATGCTTGAGCTGTCGGTCTATGAAGGTATTCCGCATCTGTTGACCGAGGTGGTCACCGACATGAAAGATGCGGCGAATGCGCTGCGCTGGAGCGTCAATGAGATGGAGCGCCGCTACAAACTGATGTCTGCACTCGGCGTGCGTAACCTCGCAGGGTACAACGAGAAGATCGCTGAAGCCGCGCGGATGGGGCGTCCAATCCCGGATCCGTACTGGAAGCCGGGCGACAGCATGGCGACCGAACATCCGGTGCTGGAAAAACTGCCATACATTGTGGTGATGGTCGATGAGTTTGCCGATCTGATGATGACGGTCGGTAAAAAGGTGGAAGAGCTGATTGCCCGCCTGGCGCAGAAAGCGCGCGCGGCTGGCATTCACCTGGTGCTGGCGACCCAGCGCCCCTCTGTGGATGTGATCACCGGCCTGATTAAAGCCAACATCCCGACGCGTATCGCTTTTACCGTCTCGAGCAAGATCGACTCCCGTACTATCCTCGATCAGGGGGGGGCAGAGTCGCTGCTTGGCATGGGGGATATGCTCTACTCCGGTCCGAACTCAACCTCTGCCCCGGTGCGTGTGCATGGCGCGTTTGTGCGCGATCAGGAAGTTCATGCCGTGGTGCAGGACTGGAAAGCGCGCGGGCGTCCGCAATATGTTGACGGCATCACCTCCGACAGCGAAAGCGAAGGCGGCGGCGGTGGTTTTGACGGCGGTGAAGAGCTGGATCCGTTGTTCGACCAGGCCGTTAACTTCGTTACCGAAAAGCGCAAAGCCTCCATCTCCGGCGTACAGCGTCAGTTCCGTATCGGCTACAACCGTGCGGCGCGCATAATCGAACAGATGGAAGCGCAGGGGATCGTCAGTGAGCAGGGGCACAACGGTAACCGTGAAGTGCTGGCTCCGCCGCCGTTTGAGTGATGCAAAGTTAGGTAAAAACTACAAATTCAGTTTTTTCTTCTGTCACTCTGGCGTTTCGCTTTCTAAAGTGACAGAAGGATTCTCCCACGTCGGGAGTGACGTATCAGAGGAATGACAATGAAAAAAATCGCCATGGTTTGTGCGCTGATGGGCTCGTTAGTAGTCAGCAATGTCTGGGCAGACGCAGCAAGCGATCTGAAAAGCCGCCTCGATAAAGTCAGCAGCTTCCACGCCAGTTTTACCCAGAAAGTGACCGATGGCAGCGGTGCTGCGGTACAGGAAGGCCAGGGGGATTTGTGGGTTAAACGCCCGAACCTGTTTAACTGGCATATGACCCAGCCGGACGAGAGCGTACTGGTTTCCGACGGCAAAACGCTGTGGTTCTACAACCCGTTTGTTGAACAGGCGACGGCAACTTGGCTGAAAGATGCCACCAGCAACACGCCGTTTATGCTGATCGCCCGTAACCAGAGCAGCGACTGGCAGCAGTACAACATTTCGCAGAAAGGCGATGATTTTGAACTGACGCCAAAAAGCAGCAACGGTAACCTGAAACAGTTCACCATTAACGTCGGCCGTGACGGCACCATCCATCAGTTCAGCGCCATCGAACAGGATGACCAGCGCAGCAGCTACCAGCTGAAAGCGCAGCAGAACGGCGCGGTTGATGCATCGAAATTCACCTTTACCCCGCCGCAGGGCGTAACGGTTGACGATCAACGTAAGTAAGAGGCGTGCATGAGTAACATGTCGCTCGATTTTTCCGAGAACACCTTCCAACCTCTGGCCGCGCGTATGCGGCCAGAAAATTTAGCGCAGTACATTGGCCAGCAGCACCTGCTGGCAAAGGGCAAACCCTTGCCGCGCGCCATTGAAGCAGGGCATCTGCACTCGATGATCCTCTGGGGGCCACCGGGAACCGGTAAAACCACGCTGGCGGAAGTGATTGCGCGCTATGCCAGTGCTGATGTCGAGCGCATCTCAGCGGTCACCTCCGGCGTGAAAGAGATCCGCGAAGCCATTGAGCGCGCCCGCCAGAACCGTAACGCCGGTCGCCGCACCATTCTGTTTGTCGACGAAGTCCACCGTTTTAACAAAAGTCAGCAGGACGCCTTTCTGCCGCATATTGAAGACGGCACTATCACCTTCATTGGCGCGACAACCGAAAACCCTTCGTTTGAACTCAACTCCGCACTGCTCTCCCGTGCGCGTGTTTACCTGCTTAAATCGCTCACCACAGAAGATATTGAGCAGGTGTTGACGCAGGCGATGGAAGATAAAGCCCGCGGCTACGGCGGGCAGGATATCGTTCTACCGGACGAAACCCGGCTGGCGATTGCCGAGCTGGTGGGGGGGGATGCGCGCCGGGCGCTCAACACGCTTGAGATGATGGCGGACATGGCTGAGCTCGATAAGAGCGGCAAGCGCGTGCTTAATCCTGAGTTGCTCACCGAAATTGCCGGTGAGCGCAGCGCGCGCTTCGATAATAAAGGCGACCGTTTTTACGATCTCATCTCCGCGCTGCACAAATCGGTGCGCGGAAGTGCGCCGGATGCCGCGCTCTACTGGTACGCGCGCATTATCTCGGCGGGTGGCGATCCGCTCTATGTTGCGCGCCGCTGCCTGGCTATCGCGTCGGAAGATATCGGCAATGCTGACCCGCGCGCGATGCAGGTCGCTATCTCAGCCTGGGATTGTTTCACCCGCGTTGGCCCAGCTGAAGGCGAGCGCGCGATTGCACAGGCGATTGTTTACCTGGCCTGCGCGCCGAAAAGCAACGCCGTCTATAAAGCCTTCAAAGCAGCGATGGCCGATGCGCGACAGCGCCCTGATTATGATGTGCCGCCGCATCTGCGCAACGCGCCAACCAAACTGATGAAGGAGATGGGTTATGGGCAGGAGTATCGCTATGCCCACGATGAGCCCAACGCCTTTGCCGCCGGGGAGGAGTATTTCCCGCAGGAAATGGCAGAAACGCGCTACTATCAGCCGACGAACAGAGGTCTTGAAGGCAAGATTGGCGAAAAGCTCGCCTGGCTCGCTGAACAGGATCATAAAAGCCCTATAAAACGCTACCGCTAGTGCGGGCGTTGCGGTAAGGTTACGGCTCATACCCTCGATCGCACTCTGCGGTCGGGTTCCTTTTATTTCAATTCGATAAGCACAGGAAAAGCATGCTCGATCCCAATCTGCTGCGTACCGAGCCAGACGCAGTCGCTGAAAAACTGGCACGCCGGGGCTTTAAGCTGGACGTAGAGAAATTACGCGCGCTCGAAGAGCGTCGTAAAGTCCTGCAGGTCAACACTGAAAATCTGCAGGCAGAGCGTAACTCACGATCGAAATCCATCGGCCAGGCGAAAGCACGCGGGGAAGATATCGAGCCATTACGCCTGGAAGTGAACAAGCTGGGTGAAGAGCTGGACGCGGCGAAAGCCGAGCTGGAAACGCTGCTGGCTGAGATCCGTGATATTGCGCTGACCATTCCGAACCTGCCTGATGAGAGTGTGCCGGTTGGCCGTGACGAAAACGATAACGTTGAAGTCAGCCGCTGGGGTACGCCGCGCCAGTTTGATTTCGAGATCCGCGATCACGTCACCCTTGGTGAGATGCACAGCGGCCTGGATTTTGCCGCTGCAGTGAAACTGACCGGCTCCCGTTTCGTGGTGATGAAAGGGCAGATCGCCCGTATGCACCGCGCGCTGGCGCAGTTCATGCTGGATCTGCACACTGAGCAGCACGGCTACGCGGAAAACTACGTGCCGTACCTGGTTAACCACGACACCCTGTACGGTACCGGCCAGCTGCCGAAGTTTGCCGGCGACCTGTTCCATACCCGTCCGCTGGAAGAGGAGTCTGACAGCAGCAACTACGCGCTGATCCCGACCGCGGAAGTGCCCCTGACCAACCTCGTACGCGATGAAATTATCGATGAAGAGAGCCTGCCGATCAAAATGACCGCGCATACGCCGTGCTTCCGCTCTGAAGCGGGATCTTACGGTCGCGATACGCGTGGTCTGATCCGTATGCACCAGTTCGATAAAGTTGAAATGGTGCAGGTGGTTCGCCCGGAAGAGTCAATGGCGGCGCTGGAAGAGATGACCGGTCACGCAGAGAAAGTGTTGCAGCTGCTCGGTCTGCCTTATCGCAAAGTGCTGCTCTGCACCGGTGATATGGGCTTTGGTGCCTGCAAAACCTACGATCTCGAAGTGTGGGTTCCGGCGCAGGATACCTATCGTGAAATCTCCTCCTGCTCCAACGTCTGGGATTTCCAGGCGCGCCGCATGCAGGCACGCTGCCGCAGCAAATCCGACAAGAAAACCCGTCTGGTGCACACCCTGAACGGCTCTGGTCTGGCAGTAGGCCGTACGCTGGTTGCGGTGCTGGAAAACTACCAGCAGGCCGATGGCCGCATTGAGGTGCCGGAAGTCCTGCGTCCTTATATGAACGGACTGGAGTACATCGGTTAATCTTGCCGATACAGCATGTTTTTAAAAGCGCCTGCGGGCGCTTTTTTTGTGCGTCTTAACCATTAATCTTCATGAATTTTTTCAACTGAAATATTGGCGCTGGTTATTAATTAATAACGCTATATCAATGAGATATAACGCGCCGGTGTGCGCTAAGTGGCAAGGAGGATAAGTTTTACAAATCGTCGTCGATAAAAAGCACTGCCTGGCGAAAAACAGTGGATTGACAATGTTTTTGCCAGTGGCATGATGCGCACGCAATCTGAACTTCCTCACGGTTTTAACCCATGACCACCTATACCCGGCCAGTGCTTTTATTGCTCTGTGGCCTGATGCTGTTGACCCTGGCTATCGCGACGCTGAACACGCTCGTGCCCCTTTGGCTCGCCCATGAAAATCTGCCTACCTGGCAGGTCGGCATGGTTGGCTCCTCCTATTTCACCGGCAATCTGCTGGGCACGCTACTGACCGGTCGACTGATCCGCCAGATGGGCTTTAACCGCAGCTACTACATCGCGTCGCTGATTTTCGCCGCAGGCTGCGTCGGGTTAGGGCTGATGGTGGGTTTCTGGAGCTGGATGATTTGGCGTTTTATCGCCGGCGTCGGCTGCGCGATGATTTGGGTGGTGGTGGAGAGCGCGCTGATGTCAAGCGGCACCTCTCAAAACCGTGGTCGCCTGCTGGCCGCCTATATGATGGTTTACTATATCGGCACCGTGCTTGGTCAACTGATGGTCAGCAAACTGCCAACCGAATTGATGAGCGTGCTGCCGTGGGTTACCGGTATGGTGCTGGCGGCGATGCTGCCGCTGCTCTTTACGCGCATTGTTAACCAGCACAGCGAAGAGCAGGTGGCTTCGTCGATCTGGCCGATGCTGCGTCTGCGTCAGGCGCGCCTTGGCGTTAACGGCTGCATTATTTCCGGGATTATTCTCGGCTCGCTCTATGGTCTGATGCCGCTCTATCTGTCGCATCAGGGCGTCAGCGACTCCGGCATTGGTTTCTGGATGGCGTTGATGGTTAGCGCCGGGATCATTGGCCAGTGGCCGATTGGCCGCATCGCTGACCGCTTTGGTCGCTTGCTGGTGCTGCGCGTGCAGGTGTTTGTGGTGATCATCGGCTGCCTCGGCATGCTGAGCAACGCGGCGATGGCACCGGCGCTGTTTGTGCTGGGCACGGCGGGTTTTACCCTCTACCCGGTGGCGATGGCCTGGGCCTGTGAAAAAGTGGAACACCATCAGCTGGTGGCAATGAATCAGGCGCTACTGCTGAGCTATACCATCGGCAGCCTGCTCGGACCAACGCTCACCTCCATGCTGATGCAGAGCTACTCCGACAGCCTGCTGTTTGTGATGATTGCCGGCGTATCGCTGGTCTACCTGGTAATGCTAATGCGCAAAGCGGGCCACCATCCGACGCCGGTCGCCCACGCCTGACGGTTATCCGGCTCATCCGGCAGACAACAAAAAAGCCACAACATAGCGTTGTGGCTTTTTTTACTGCTTTGCGGCTCAGTACATCACTTTATGACCGTACTGCTCGAGGATCCCTTTCACGCGCTCCATGGTCTCTTTTTTCGGCGGGTGAATGCCATCCAGCTTGTACTCTTCGCCCATCGCCACCCATTTATGTTTGCCGAGCTCATGGTAGGGCAGCAGTTCGATTTTCTCGACGTTGCCCATGTCGCGGGTAAACTCACCGAGGCGGTGCGCGGAGTCATCATCATCTGACCAGCCCGGCACGACGACGTAGCGGATCCAGACCTTAATCCCTTTCTTCGCCAGATACTGGGCGAACTCCAGCGTGCGATGGTTGGAGACACCGACCAGATTCTGGTGGATCTCATCATTCATCTGTTTGAGGTCGAGCATCACCAGATCGGTGACCTCCAGCAGCTCATCAATTACCGGATCGTAGCGGCGAACAAAGCCGTTGGTATCAAGGCAGGTATGGATACCCTCTTTTTTACAGGCGCGGAACCAGTCGCGGACGAACTCCGCCTGCAAAATCGCTTCGCCTCCCGAGGCGGTCACGCCGCCGCCGGAGGCATTCATAAAGTGGCGGTAGGCCACTACGTCTTTCATCAGCTCTTCAACGGTTACCTCTTTACCGCCATGGGTATCCCAGGTATCCCGGTTATGGCAGTAGAGGCAGCGCATCAGGCAGCCCTGAAAGAAGGTGATAAAGCGGATGCCCGGGCCGTCGACCGTACCGCAGGATTCGAAGGAGTGTATGCGACCAATAACTGACATTGCGGTGTTTTCTCCAGATGTGGCCCATCCGGGGCCTGTGTCTGTGCAGTTGCATTCCTTCTGCACTAAGTCTGTTTTGGCAGGCATCCACTCAATAGATGGCTGACGAAGCAGGCTATGGTTGTGAAAAAGGCCCCACAGACGTGGAGCCTTTAGTGTACGCTTTTTACAAGCTTCTTTCAGCCAATACCATTACATGGTCTGGGTGAAGGTACGGGTGATCACGTCCTGCTGCTGCTCTTTAGTCAGAGAGTTAAAGCGCACAGCGTAACCGGAAACGCGGATGGTCAGCTGCGGATATTTCTCCGGATTTTCCATCGCGTCGAGCAGCATTTCGCGGTTCATGACGTTGACGTTGAGGTGCTGACCACCTTCGATTGAGGCTTCATGGTGGAAGTAACCATCCATCAGGCCTGCGAGGTTAGTTTTACGCACTTCATCATCTTTACCCAGCGCGTTAGGTACGATAGAGAAGGTGTATGAGATACCATCTTTCGCGTAGGCAAACGGCAGTTTTGCAACGGAGGTCAGAGAGGCAACAGCACCTTTCTGGTCACGGCCGTGCATCGGGTTAGCACCCGGTCCAAACGGTGCGCCAGCGCGACGGCCGTCCGGGGTGTTACCGGTTTTCTTACCATACACAACGTTAGAGGTGATGGTCAGAACCGACTGAGTCGGGATTGCGTTGCGGTAGGTGGTCAGTTTCTGAATTTTCTTCATGAAACGTTCTACCAGGTCAACCGCCATGTCATCGACGCGCGCGTCGTTGTTACCAAACTGCGGGTATTCGCCTTCGATTTCGAAGTCGATAGCCAGGCCATCTTCATCACGAATCGGTTTAACTTTCGCATATTTGATAGCAGACAGGGAGTCAGCGGCAACCGACAGGCCAGCGATACCACACGCCATGGTGCGAACTACGTCACGATCGTGCAGCGCCATCAAAGAGGCTTCGTAGCTGTACTTGTCGTGCATGTAGTGGATAACGTTCAGCGCGGTGACATACTGTTTCGCCAGCCAGTCCATAAAGTGATCCATACGATCCATCACTTCGTCGAACTTCAGCAGGTCGCCTTTGATAGGTTCAGATTTCGGACCTACCTGCATTTTCAGTTTTTCATCCACACCGCCGTTGATAGCGTACAGCATGGTTTTCGCCAGGTTTGCACGGGCACCGAAGAACTGCATCTGTTTGCCGACAACCATCGGGCTTACGCAGCATGCAATCGCGTAGTCATCGTTGTTGAAGTCCGGACGCATCAGGTCATCATTCTCATACTGCAGAGAAGAGGTGTCGATGGAGACTTTAGCAGCGAATTTTTTGAAGTTCAGCGGCAGTTTTTCAGACCACAGAACAGTGATGTTCGGCTCCGGAGATGGCCCCATGGTGTAGAGGGTGTTCAGGAAGCGGAAGCTGTTTTTGGAAACCAGCGTACGGCCGTCAACGCCCATACCGCCGATAGATTCAGTTGCCCAAATCGGGTCGCCAGAGAAGAGCTCATCATACTCAGGAGTACGCAGGAAGCGGACCATACGCAGTTTCATGACCAGGTGGTCAATCATCTCCTGCGCGTCTTGCTCGGTGATTTTGCCCGCTTTCAGGTCACGTTCAATGTAGACGTCCAGGAAGGTGGAGACGCGGCCGAAGGACATTGCAGCCCCGTTCTGAGACTTAACTGCAGCCAGGTAGCCGAAGTAGGTCCACTGAATCGCTTCCTGAGCGGTGGTTGCCGGGCCGGAGATATCGCAGCCATATTTTGCTGCCATCTCTTTGATCTGGCCCAGCGCGCGGTGCTGTTCAGCAATCTCTTCGCGCAGGCGGATAGTCGCTTCCAGGTTTACGCCGTTTTCCAGGTCAGACTGCAGAGACTGGAACTGGGCATATTTGTCTTTCATCAGGAAGTCGATACCGTACAGCGCAACGCGACGGTAGTCACCGATGATACGACCACGGCCGTAGGCGTCCGGCAGACCTGTCAGCACGCCAGATTTACGGCAGTTCAGGATATCTTTGGTGTAAACATCGAATACGCCCTGGTTGTGGGTTTTGCGGTATTCGGTGAAGATTTTTTTCAGCTGCGGATCCAGTTCGCGGTTGTACGCTTTGCAGGAACCTTCGACCATTTTGATCCCGCCAAACGGGATGATGGCGCGTTTCAGCGGCGCTTCGGTCTGCAGACCAACGATCTTCTCAAGCTGCTTGTTGATGTAACCTGCATCGTGAGAGGTGATAGTGGAAGCAACGGAGGTGTCGAAATCAACTGGCGCATGCGTGCGGTTTTCCAGTTTCACGCCTTCCATGACTTTGTCCCACAGCTTGGTGGTCGCGTCGGTCGCGCCCGCCAGGAAGGACTCGTCACCTTCGTACGGAGTGTAGTTTTTCTGGATAAAATCACGTACGTTTACAGCGTTTTGCCATTCACCTTGAGTAAAACCTTCCCAGGCTGCGGCTAATTTTTCGTTAAGTTCGGACATGTAACACCTACCTTCTTAAGTGGATTTTTTATTTACTGCCTGAAACGATTTTAGTGATGATCGTTGCCACGCAGGTAAATGACCCAGTATGTCAACCCGACCAGTAAGCCTCCACCGATGATGTTCCCGATTGTTACCGGGATCAGATTATCGGTAATGAAGTTCATTATGGTCAGGTGAGAAAAACTTTCCGGGCTGGAACCAACGGCGGTCCAGAACTCCGGGCTTGCAAAGTTGCGAATCACGATGCCCATCGGGATCATAAACATGTTCGCGATGCTGTGCTCAAAACCGCTGGCGACAAACATCGCGACCGGCAGCACCATAATCATTGCTTTATCCATCAAGCTGCGGCCGGAGTAACTCATCCACACCGCCATGCAGACCATCAGGTTCGCGAGGATACCCAGCGCCACCGCTTCAATGAAGGTGTGGTGCACCTTGTGATCGGCGGTCTGCAATACGTTTAAGCCCCACCCGCCGTTGGCGACCATATACTCACCGGAGAGCCACATTAATAAGACGAAAAGCAGCGCACCCACCAGATTACCAACGTAAACATTGATCCAGTTTCGAGCCAGTTGCCCCCAGGTGATACGTCCGCTGGCTTTCGCCACAACAATCAGCACCGTGGAGGTAAAGAGGTCGGCGCCGCAGATAATGCAGAGAATCAACCCAAGTGAGAAACAGATACCGCCGATAAGTTTCGCAATGCCATATGGCATCGTTCCTGTACCGGTGGTAGCAGTGATATAGAAAACGAACGCAATGGAGATAAACACACCGGCGGTAATCGCCAGGTAGAAGGTCTTAAGCGGATGTTTCGTCGCTTTATAGACACCAGCTTCCTCAGCCACTTTGGCCATCTCTGCTGGAAGTATTAGATCAAAAGGGTTGTCAGCTTTCACACTAACTCTCTCTTTATTAAGTCGGCGACGAGATACTAACAAAGCATTATAGAAGACAATTTGATATGGATCATATCTCGCCTGGCTTATAGGACCGCAAAGCGTATGGTTTTTCTGCTAAAGCGGGGTAATGTGTTGATTATTAAAATAAAAATAAATTTTAAAATTTATAAGAAGCGTTGAATTTTTTTGTGCGATCCTCCGTTAACGGTTAATTAATATGGAGTAATTGCCATTAGAAGTAACAATACTATCGCTGCGAATATAATTATATTTACCCGCAATTAACTTAAATATTACATTTAAGATTCATCACCAAAATATAATAAAAAAGGGGCAATAAAATTGCCCCGTAATATAGCGTAGACTTGCGAATAAGCCTACCGGTTGTAGTGTTATTTGTCGTTACTTAGACCAGTAAGCGACTTTCGCACGTTGTAATTTTTCGTAAGCGGCTAACAGCGACTGATGGGCCGGGAACGCCTGCAACGTGCCGTCGGCAGGCTGCAGATCGTAGAACGGCGCTTCACCGCTGAGGGCGGCGCTGGCAGCTTCAACGGCCTGCGCGCCATACATACGCACAAAGGCGTTGAGGTATTGCAGCGGTTGACGCTCCTCTTCCTGCGCCAGCAAGAGCAGTGTCTGCAGGCAACGGTAGTAGTTAGCGCGTTCAGGGCTGAAGATTGAGGCGTTAAACTCAATCGTCCACTCGGTCCAGGCCAGCGCCTGATCGAGATCGCCGCCCGCCAGCGCCAGCATCGCTTTCAGCTCGCCGATGCGCAAGGTGTACCAGCCATTATCTTTGCCCGTCGCCAGGCCCAGCAGCTCGCGCACGCGGGTAAAGTCATCGTGACCTTCATCATCCAGTTGGGCGATAAGATCGAGGTAGGCCTCTTTATCCCACTCGCTGCCAGGCAGAGAGAGGATGGTTTCGCGCAGGTGAGTACCCATGGTGTTATTTGCCAGCCACAGATCTTCCGCAGGGTAAATATCGGACATGCCCGGCACCAGAATACGGCAGGCGTAAACGCCGAGGTGCTCGTAATCCGCGATGTAAACCTCTTTATCTTCCTTCTGGAAGATACTCATCAGTGTCGCGAACTCCTCTTCCGTGGTGCCGGCGAAGCTCCAGTCAACAAACGGATAATCGGCATCCTGTTTGAACAGATCCCAGGAGATGAGGCCGCTGGAGTCGATAAAGTGCGTCTCGAGGTTAGCGTGCTCTGCCACTTCTTCATCATCAAAGGTTGGCGGGGTAAAGACATCCAGATCCTTCAGGCCGCGACCCTGCAGCAGTTCCGTCACCGTACGCTCCAGCGCTACGCCAAAGTCCGGGTGCGCGCCAAATGAGGCGAAGCAGGTACCATTTGCCGGGTTGAACAGCACCACGCAGATAACCGGGTAGTTACCGCCCAGCGAGCCGTCGTAGGCAAAGATCGGGAAACCTTCCGCTTCCAGTTTGGCAATCGCTTCGACAACGCCAGGATAGCGCGCCAGCACCTCCTGCGGGATCTCCGGCAGGCTGATGCTCTCGGCGATAATGCGATTTTTAATATGACGTTCAAAAACTTCAGACAGCCCCTGCACGCGCGCTTCGTTACGGGTGTTGCCCGCCGACATGCCGTTGGAGACATAGAGGTTGCCGACGATGTTCATCGGGATATAGACCGTCTGCTCATCCGACTGGCGGGTAAAGGGCAGGGCGCAGATCCCGCGCTCTTCATTACCGGACTGCAGATCGACAAGCATACCGGCGGCCAGCTCGTTTTCCGGATCGTAGTAGGCGCGCAGACGCGCATCCAGAATGCCTTCCGGCAGCGAGTCATCTTCCGGCAGCGGGAACCACTTCTCATTCGGATAGTGGACAAACGGCCCCTGGGCAATGGCGTCGCCAAGCCAGAAGTCAGCAAAGAAGTAGTTGGTGGAGAGACGTTCGAAATATTCGCCGAGCGCGGAAGCCAGCGCCGCTTTCTTCGTCGCGCCTTTACCATTGGTAAAGCAGAGCGCGCACTCTTTATCGCGGATATGCACCGACCAGACGTTTGGTACAGGGTTTAGCCAGGAGGCCTCTTCAATATTGAAACCGAGATCGGTCAGTTTCTGCTGAAAGCGAGCGATGGAGTCTTCCAGCGTGGCATCTTTGCCGGGGATAAATGTTTGGGTCATGGCGGTCACTTTTTTCGTACGTAAAGCGCGCAATGATACGGGTTTTACGTGGCAGGCGCTATCGTCCTTCGTGGTGCGGCGAAAATAAAAGTTCTGGCTATGCTTATCAGGAGTAACTCACTGTTAAGGCATTAGAAATGAAAGCGTTTGACATTCATCGCATGGCGCTCGACAAGGTTCCACTCGAATTTTTGGGCGAAGTCGCGCTGCGCAGTCTCTACACCTTCGTGCTGGTTTTTCTGTTCCTGAAAATCACTGGCCGACGCGGCGTACGGCAGATGTCGCTGTTTGAAGTACTGATTATTTTGACCCTTGGCTCGGCGGCGGGTGATGTCGCTTTCTATGATGATGTTCCCATGCTGCCGGTGCTGGTGGTCTTTATTACCCTCGCGCTGCTCTACCGTCTGGTGATGTGGCTGATGTCACACAGCGAAAAGCTGGAGGATCTGCTGGAGGGAAAACCAATGGTGATAATCAAAGAGGGCGAGCTGGAGTGGGAGAAACTACATAAACAGAATATGACCGAGTTCGAGTTCTTTATGGAGCTGCGCAATAATGGCGTCGAGCAGCTTGGGCAAGTAAGACTTGCGATTATGGAGACCAACGGTCAGCTCAGTATCTATTACTACATTGATGAAGAGGTTAAGCCGGGGCTCTGTATTCTGCCGGAGGGGTGCAGCGAGCGATTTATCACCGCTCCGGAAGCGGGGGATTATGTTTGCGTCCGCTGCAGTAAAATTTCTGCGTTGCAGGCGGGTGAAAAAAAAGCCTGCCCACGCTGCGCAAATCCGGAATGGTCGAAGGCCAGCAGGGCGATTCGCGTCACATAACAGGGTTTTTATCGGATCTGCTTTCGACTGACAAAACATTCTGCTATGTGATGGGACGCACAACTTTCCCCTGCCTCTGATTACTCGTTGCGGCCTGTGGCGGTGAATGATAAAACCGATGTCACAGGAAAAACGTTTTGCTTTATAGGGTGGTAAGGGGAAATGACGCAGGTTTTCAATTTTAGTTCTGGCCCGGCCGTATTACCGGCGGATGTGCTCAAGCAGGCTCAGCAGGAGTTGTGTGACTGGCAAGGTCTCGGCACGTCGGTGATGGAAATCAGCCACCGTGGCAAAGAGTTCATCCAGGTGGCGGAAGAGGCAGAAAAGGATTTTCGCGATCTGCTCAATATCCCCTCCAACTATAAAGTGCTGTTTTGTCACGGCGGCGGCCGCGGCCAGTTCGCTGGCGTCCCGCTGAATCTGCTGGGCGATAAAACTACCGCGGATTACGTGGATGCCGGTTACTGGGCGGCAAGCGCTGTCAAAGAGGCGAAGAAGTACTGCACGCCAAACGTGATTGATGCGAAAACTACCCTCGATGGCCTGCGCGCGGTTAAACCGATGCGCGACTGGCAGCTGAGCGACAACGCAGCCTATCTGCACTACTGCCCGAACGAAACCATCGACGGTATCGCCATTGACGAAACGCCGGACTTTGGCGACGTCGTCGTGGCAGCAGATTTCTCCTCTACCATTCTTTCTGCCCCGCTGGATGTCAGCCGCTTTGGCGTGATCTACGCCGGTGCGCAGAAAAACATTGGCCCGGCCGGATTAACGCTGGTGATTGTGCGTGAAGATCTGCTCGGTAAGGCGCACCACTCCTGCCCGTCGATTCTGGATTACAGCGTGCTTAACGATAACGACTCCATGTTCAACACTCCGCCGACCTTTGCCTGGTATCTCTCCGGCCTGGTGTTCAAATGGCTGAAGCAGCAGGGCGGCGTAGCGGCGATGGATCGCATCAACCAGCAAAAAGCCGATCTGCTGTATGGCGTCATCGACGGCAGCGATTTCTACCGTAACGATGTGGCAAAAGCGAACCGCTCGCGCATGAACGTGCCTTTCCAGTTGGCTGACAGCGCGCTCGATAAGCTCTTTCTTGAAGAGTCCTTCGCCGCGGGCCTGCACGCGCTGAAAGGTCACCGTGTAGTGGGCGGCATGCGAGCCTCTATTTACAACGCCATGCCGTTGGCAGGCGTGCAGGCGCTGACGGACTTTATGGTTGAGTTCGAACGCCGTCACGGTTAATGCAGTAATAACGATCCCCGTAGCCCGGCTGCGGGGTTTTATTTTGTTCGTAGAGAGTGAAGTTTCATGGAATCCCTGACGTTACAACCCATCGCGCGCGTGGATGGCACCATCAATCTGCCTGGCTCAAAGAGTGTGTCAAACCGCGCCTTGCTGCTTGCCGCATTTGCTCGTGGCACCACGGTGCTGACCAACCTGCTGGACAGCGATGATGTTCGCCATATGCTTAATGCCCTGACTACGCTGGGGGTTCACTACACGCTGTCTGCCGATCGCACCCGCTGTGAGGTAACCGGCGTGGGCGGCCTGCTGAAGGTGGCAGAAAAAGTTGAGTTATTCCTCGGGAACGCCGGCACGGCGATGCGCCCGCTGGCCGCCGCGCTCTGCCTGGGCGAGGGCGACGTGGTGTTGACCGGCGAGCCGCGCATGAAAGAGCGCCCGATTGGCCATCTCGTCGACGCGCTGCGTCAGGGCGGGGCGAAGATCGATTACCTCGAGCAGGAGCACTATCCGCCTCTGCGCCTGCGCGGCGGGTTTAACGGCGGCGAGGTGAGCGTTGATGGCAGCGTCTCTAGCCAGTTTTTAACCGCACTACTGATGACCGCGCCGCTGGCAGCGCAGGATACGGTGATCACCATCAAAGGCGATCTGGTGTCGAAACCCTATATCGATATCACCCTGCATCTGATGAAAACTTTTGGCGTTAACGTTGATAACCAGCAGTACCAGCGTTTTGTTGTGCGTGGCGGGCAGCACTATCAGTCGCCGGGGCACTACCTGGTTGAGGGCGATGCCTCTTCTGCCTCCTATTTCCTTGCGGCTGCGGCTATTAAAGGTGGAACGGTGAAAGTCACCGGTATTGGCCGTAATAGCGTGCAGGGCGATATTCGTTTTGCCGATGTGCTGGAAAAAATGGGCGCGACCGTGGTCTGGGGCGAGGATTATATTGCCTGTTCGCGCGGTGAGCTGAACGGCATCGATATGGACATGAACCATATTCCCGATGCGGCGATGACCATTGCCACCACGGCGCTCTTCGCGAAGGGCACCACCACGCTGCGTAATATCTACAACTGGCGCGTGAAAGAGACCGATCGCCTCTTTGCCATGGCGACGGAGCTGCGCAAAGTGGGCGCAACGGTGGAGGAGGGCGAAGATTTTATTCGCGTGACGCCACCAGCCGCGTTGCAGGTTGCAGAGATTGGCACCTATAACGATCACCGTATGGCGATGTGTTTCTCGCTGGTGGCGCTGTCGGATACGCCGGTCACGATTCTCGATCCGAAATGCACGGCGAAGACCTTCCCGGATTACTTCGAGCAGCTAGCGCATATCAGCACGCTTGCCTGATAATCTTCACGCCCTGAATTCTCAGCGGGGCGTGAATACCCGCCATTGTTGAGAGGGTGAAAAGCCGCTGCGCTGTGCTACCATTTGCGCGGGACTCTTTCCCTCAATTCAGTTAGTTAATACATGGACTGTCAATGAAAAAAACAATGATTTTTAGCTGCCTCGTCGCAGCAACGCTGGTCTCTGGTTGTAAAAACATGGGTGGTATTGATACGGATGCGCTGACCAAATCCGGTATGTCTGCTTATAAAGCGGCAACGCTGAGCGACGCGGATGTAAAAGCGCTTTCTGAGCAGTCATGTGCTGAGATGGACAAGCAAAACACCATCGCGCCTGCATCAAGCACCTACGCGAAGCGTCTGAACAAGATCGCTAAAGCGCTGGGTAACAACATCGACGGCACGCCGGTCACTTACAAAGTCTATATGACTAAAGAAGTGAACGCGTGGGCGATGGCGAACGGCTGTATCCGTGTCTATAGCGGTCTGATGGACATGATGACCAACAACGAAGTTGAAGCGGTTCTGGGTCATGAAATGGGCCACGTTGCGCTCGGTCATAGCCGTAAAGCGATGCAAACCGCGTACGCCACACTGGCCGCGCGTGATGCCATCTCCGCCAGCAGCGCGGCAGGTGCACAGCTCTCCCAGTCTCAGCTGGGCGATCTGGGCGAGAACCTGATCAACTCTGCCTTCTCCCGTAGCCAGGAGTCCGCAGCGGATGATTTCTCCTACGACCTGCTGAAAAAACGCAACATCAGTCGTCAGGGTCTGGTTACCAGCTTTGACAAGCTGGCGAAGCTGGATGCCGGTTCCGAGAAATCGATGTTTGATTCTCACCCGCCATCAGCTGAGCGTGCGAAGCATATCCGCGACCGTATCGCCGCAGATAGCAAGAAGTAAGTTTTACTCCGGGCTGGTGCAAATCAGCCCGTACTCCCGCGCAATTAATCTACACTCAGCCTCATACTCTTCTGTTATTCGCACGCAGCAGTAACTTTCGTGCGCGTTGGCGCGTATAATGCGCGGCGTTATATAACGATATGCCTTGATTAAGGAGAAAAAGATGACGGCAATTGCCCCGGTAATCACCATTGATGGGCCAAGCGGTGCGGGAAAAGGCACGCTTTGCAAGGCAATGGCGGAAGCGTTGCAATGGCATCTGTTAGATTCAGGCGCAATTTATCGTGTGCTGGCGCTGGCCGCACTGCATCATCATGTTGATGTCTCATCGGAAGATGCCCTGGTGCCGCTCGCCGTGCATCTGGATGTGCGTTTTGTCTCCACCGACGGTCACCTGGAAGTGGTCCTCGAAGGCGAAGATGTCAGCGGCGAAATCCGTACCCAGGAAGTGGCCAATGCCGCGTCGCAGATCGCTGCTTTCCCGCGCGTGCGCGAAGCGCTATTGCGTCGCCAACGCGCCTTCCGTGAAATGCCCGGTCTTATTGCCGATGGACGAGATATGGGCACGGTGGTTTTTCCCGATGCGCCGGTAAAAATTTTCCTCGACGCCTCGGCAGAGGAGCGTGCGCATCGCCGTATGCTACAGTTGCAGGAGAAGGGCTTTAGTGTTAACTTTGAACGCCTTTTGGCTGAGATAAAGGAACGAGACGACCGCGATCGTAATCGTCCTGTTGCACCGCTGGTTCCCGCTGCAGATGCTTTAGTGCTGGATTCTACCCGCTTAAGCATTGAGCAAGTGATTGAAAAAGCGCTACAATACGCCCGCCAAAAGTTGGCTCTCGCATAAGCGACCGAATTCGTAGTACCCCCTGCTGCAACGGAGTGTGAGCAGGCATGTGAAACAACCCCATCCGGCATGAAGCCAGGTGGACGTTAAATTGAAGAATCCTGAAGATTATCAATATGACTGAATCTTTTGCTCAACTCTTTGAAGAGTCCCTGAAAGAAATCGAAACCCGCCCGGGTTCCATTGTCCGCGGTGTTGTTGTTGCTATCGACAAAGACGTAGTACTGGTTGACGCCGGTCTGAAATCTGAGTCCGCCATTCCGGCTGAGCAGTTCAAAAACGCCCAGGGCGAGCTGGAAATCCAGGTTGGCGACGAAGTTGACGTTGCTCTGGATGCAGTAGAAGACGGCTTCGGTGAAACCCTGCTGTCCCGTGAGAAAGCGAAACGTCACGAAGCTTGGATCACGCTGGAAAAAGCTTACGAAGACGCAGAAACTGTTACCGGTGTTATCAACGGCAAAGTCAAGGGCGGCTTCACTGTTGAGCTCAACGGTATTCGCGCGTTCCTGCCGGGTTCCCTGGTAGACGTTCGTCCGGTCCGTGACACTCTGCACCTGGAAGGCAAAGAGCTTGAATTCAAAGTAATCAAGCTTGACCAGAAGCGTAACAACGTTGTTGTTTCCCGTCGTGCGGTTATCGAATCCGAAAACAGCGCAGAGCGCGATCAGCTGCTGGAAAACCTGCAGGAAGGCATGGAAGTTAAAGGTATCGTTAAGAACCTCACTGACTACGGTGCATTCGTTGATCTGGGCGGCGTTGACGGCCTGCTGCATATCACTGATATGGCATGGAAACGCGTTAAGCATCCGAGCGAAATCGTAAACGTTGGCGACGAAATCACTGTTAAAGTGCTGAAGTTCGATCGCGAGCGTACCCGTGTATCTCTGGGCCTGAAACAGCTGGGCGAGGATCCGTGGGTTGCTATCGCTAAACGCTACCCGGAAGGCACCAAGCTGACTGGCCGCGTGACCAACCTGACTGACTACGGCTGCTTCGTTGAAATCGAAGAAGGCGTTGAAGGCCTGGTTCACGTTTCCGAAATGGATTGGACCAACAAAAACATCCACCCGTCCAAAGTTGTTAACGTTGGCGACGTAGTGGAAGTTATGGTTCTGGATATCGACGAAGAACGTCGTCGTATCTCCCTGGGCCTGAAGCAGTGCAAATCCAACCCGTGGCAGCAGTTCGCTGAAACCCACAACAAGGGCGACCGCGTTGAAGGTAAAATCAAGTCTATTACTGACTTTGGTATCTTCATCGGCCTGGACGGCGGTATCGACGGCCTGGTTCACCTGTCTGACATCTCCTGGAACGTTGCAGGCGAAGAAGCAGTTCGTGAATACAAAAAAGGCGACGAAATCGCAGCCGTTGTTCTGCAGGTTGACGCAGAGCGTGAGCGCATCTCCCTGGGCGTTAAACAGCTCGCAGAAGATCCGTTCAACAACTACGTTGCACTGAACAAGAAAGGCGCAATCGTAAACGGTAAAGTGACTGCAGTTGACGCTAAAGGCGCAACCGTAGAACTGGCTGACGGCGTTGAAGGTTACCTGCGCGCTTCTGAAGCTTCCCGTGACCGCGTTGAAGACGCAACTCTGGTTCTGAATGTTGGCGACGATGTTGAAGCTAAATTCACAGGTGTTGACCGTAAAAACCGCGTAGTTAGCCTGTCTGTCCGTGCGAAAGACGAAGCTGACGAGAAAGATGCAATCGCTTCTGTTAACAACAAACAGGAAGAAGGCAACTTCTCTAACGCTATGGCTGAAGCTTTCAAAGCAGCTAAAGGCGAGTAATTCAAGCACGCTGTCTCATTTGCGCTATAGCGCGACGTTAGTCGACCGTTATAGCGCAATTGGTGATGAGCAACTTGACAGATTACAAGATTCGTCCTGTAATCAATGACAAAGGGCGGCTACGGCCGCCCTTGTTCAAGCTACTAAGCTAACCTTGCGTTGAAGGAGACCGGAGGAATCATGACCAAGTCAGAATTGATCGAAAGACTTGCAAGCCAGCAATCGCATATTCCGGCTAAAGCTGTTGAAGATGCAGTGAAAGAGATGCTGGAGCATATGGCCTCTACTCTTGCCCAGGGTGAGCGCATTGAAATCCGCGGTTTCGGCAGTTTCTCCCTGCACTATCGTGCACCACGCACCGGGCGTAACCCAAAAACAGGCGACAAAGTGGATCTGGAAGGCAAATACGTTCCGCACTTCAAGCCGGGTAAAGAATTACGTGACCGCGCCAATATTTACGAGTAAGCCTTAGCGAACGCTAGCGTTTACTTGTCGAAAAAGCACTCTTCGGGGTGCTTTTTTCGTTTTTAGCATTGCTCACTTTTTCTACCCACCTCGCAAAAATATGTCGCTGTAGCGTAATCCTGTAAACACCCCCCGACATGCGCCGCAAACCGCGGAAAAGACTCCTGACATCACTATCTCTGCGTCCCATACTGCGCCACACGACATGGAGGTGGAGATGAGACTGACCGCGCTGGCCGCCTGTATAACGCTTGGTATTTTGCCGCTGGCATGGCTGCCTGCGCTGCCGGGCATGAGAACAGTCTGGTGCGTCATCATTGCAGGATGCCTGCTGGCTTGTTTACGCAGCCTTGCGTTTCGTTACGCTGGCATCACGCTGCTTTTTTTAGCGTGGGGGATCCTTGCCGCAATGCAGGCGATCTGGCCCGCACAGCATCTGCCAGCAGCGCATCACCGTGTCGAGGTTGAAATCACCCACACTGACAATGCGACCCGTCACCAGGGCCAAATCCTTCGTCTTGACGGCAAGCGGCTTCTCGCAACGCCTGGCATTACGCTCTACGGGCAGTATCTACACGTTCCGGTTTGTGCCGGGCAACGCTGGGCAATGACCCTCCGCACGCGGGCCGTTCACGGGCAACTGAACGAAGGGGGCTTTGACGCGCAGCGCTATGCGCTGGCTTCGCATCAAACGCTTACCGGTCGCTTTATCGATGCCAGGTTACTGGAATCACGCTGCAGCTCGCGCGCAAACTATCTTCACTCGCTGGGCGAAGCAGTGGCTGAAAGGCAATGGAAAGCCGTTATTCTCGCGCTTGGTATGGGCGAGCGTGCTGCGCTTAGCCGGGAGATCAAGGAGACGTTCCGTCAGACGGGTACCGCACACTTAATGGCGATTTCCGGCTTACACATCGCGCTGGCCGCTATGCTTGGCTGGCTCTTTGCCAGAGCCGCACAATTTCTCTTCCCTGCGCACTGGATTAACTGGCGTTTTCCTCTCTTGACCGGGCTAGCCTGCGCGGTCTTTTACGCCTGGCTTACAGGGTTACAACCCCCAGCGCTGCGTACGGCGATATCGCTTTGTGTCTGGGCACTGCTGCGTCTTTCCGGCAGGCAGTGGACGCCCTGGCAAGTGTGGCTTTGCTGCATAGCCGCGATTCTTTTTAGCGATCCGCTCGCCGTGCTATCCGATAGCCTCTGGCTCTCTGCCTTTGCCGTCGCAGCTTTGCTCTTCTGGTTTCAGTGGTTTCCTGTGCCGTTCAATGCGCGCACATGGCTCGGTAGAGGGGCGCTTAACCTGCTGCATCTGCAGGTCGGGATGCTGTTTCTTTTGCTGCCCATGCAGCTCGCCATCTTTCATGGTTTTAGCCTGAGCGCGCTGGTGGCGAATCTGATTGCTGTCCCGCTGGTGACGTTTGTGACAGTGCCTCTCATTCTGGCAGGAATGCTACTGCATCTGGTCGGCTCCACATTTTTACAGCCGCTTTGCTGGGCGCTGGCGGATATGAGCCTGGAGCTGCTGTTTACGATTTTGCGCGGGCTACCGCCCGGCTGGGTTGATATTGACAAGCGTTGGCAATGGCTCTGTTGGGCACCGTGGCTGCTACTGATTGCGATACGTTTTCGCCTGTGGCGAATGCTTCCTGCCATCTGTGTAGCTTGCCTGACGCTGCTCGCTTTTCCTGTCTGGCACACCGCGCGGCCTGATGAGTGGTCAGTACATATGCTGGATGTCGGACAAGGCCTGTCGATAGTGATAGAGCGTCGCGGAAAGGCACTTCTCTATGACACCGGCACAGCGTGGCCTGGCGGCGACAGCGGGGCTCAACTGATTGCGCCCTGGTTACGCTGGCATGGTCTGCAGCCAGAAGGGATTATTCTTAGTCACGATCATCTCGATCATCGTGGTGGACTGGATTCCTTGTTAAAGATTTGGCCGCAGTTATGGATAAGAAGCCCCATGGGCTGGGCAGGTCATGCGCCCTGTTTCCGTGGCGAGCGCTGGAAGTGGCAAGGATTAACCTTTACTGCGCACTGGCCGCTGAAAGAAACGCGCACGAAAGGGAATAATCGCTCCTGCGTAGTGAAGATTGAGGATGGACGTTACAGCGTGCTGCTCACAGGGGATATCGAAGAGCAGGGAGAGATGGCGATGCTCAGTCATTACTGGGCGCATTTGCAGGCTACACTCATTCAGGTGCCTCACCATGGCAGTCAGAGCTCTTCAACATTGCCCTTTATACAGCGCGTCAGTGGTACGGCGGCTCTGGCGTCAGCCTCACGTTATAACGCCTGGCGCTTGCCCTCTAAAAAGATAAAAAAGCGCTACCAGCAACAGGGTTATCAGTGGTACGAAACGCCTCGCCAGGGGCAGATCACTGCTTCATTTTCGCCTCAGGGCTGGGAAATTCACGGCTTACGCGATCAACTTTTACCACGCTGGTATCATCAGTGGTTTGGCGTCCCCAGAGATAACGGGTAGAATATGCGGCTATTTCAACAAGTGCTGGTTTTTTGAATGCATAACGACAAAGATCTCTCTACATGGCAGACATTCCGCCGTCTATGGCCGACTATTGCGCCTTTTAAAGCGGGGCTGATCGTGTCGGCGATAGCGCTAATCCTCAACGCAGCCAGCGATACCTTTATGCTATCGCTCCTCAAACCGTTACTGGACGAGGGTTTTGGTAAAACGGATCGCTCAGTGCTGCTATGGATGCCGCTGGTGGTAATTGGCCTGATGATCCTGCGTGGTATCACCAGCTACATTTCGAGTTACTGCATCTCATGGGTCTCTGGCAAAGTGGTGATGACCATCCGCCGTCGCCTGTTCAGCCATATGATGGGTATGCCAGTCTCCTTCTTCGACAAACAGTCAACCGGCACCTTGCTGTCACGCATTACTTACGACTCTGAGCAGGTGGCCTCATCCTCTTCAGGTGCTCTGATCACCGTGGTGCGCGAAGGTGCCTCGATTATCGGGCTGTTTATCATGATGTTCTGGTACAGCTGGCAGCTGTCGCTGATTCTGATTGTGCTTGCACCTATCGTGTCGATCGCCATTCGCGTCGTCTCCAAACGTTTTCGCAGTATCAGTAAAAATATGCAAAACACTATGGGGCAGGTGACCACTAGCGCAGAGCAGATGCTGAAAGGGCACAAAGAGGTGCTGATGTTTGGCGGTCAGGAGGTAGAAACAAGCCGCTTTGACAAAGTTAGCAACAGAATGCGCCTTCAGGGGATGAAAATGGTTTCGGCCTCCTCCATCTCCGATCCGATTATTCAGCTTATCGCTTCTCTGGCACTGGCCTTTGTGCTCTATGCCGCAAGCTTCCCGAGCGTAATGGAAACGCTGACCGCCGGTACTATCACCGTTGTCTTCTCGTCAATGATTGCGCTGATGCGTCCGCTGAAATCGCTGACCAACGTGAACGCGCAGTTTCAGCGCGGCATGGCGGCTTGCCAGACGCTGTTTGCGATCCTCGATAGCGAGCAGGAGAAAGATGAAGGCACCCGCAAAGTTGAACGCGCGCGTGGCGATCTCGAGTTCCGCAATGTGACCTTTACCTATCCGGGGCGCGAAACGCCGGCGCTGCGTAATATCAATCTCACCATTCCGGCCGGTAAAACCGTCGCACTGGTGGGGCGCTCTGGTTCAGGTAAAACCACTATGGCCAGCCTGATCACGCGCTTCTACGATATCGACGAGGGCGAAATCCTGCTGGATGGTCACGATCTGCGCGAGTATACGCTCTCCTCACTGCGTAATCAGGTCGCCCTGGTTTCGCAAAATGTACACCTCTTTAACGACACCGTGGCGAATAACATTGCCTATGCGCGTACGGAAGAGTACAGCCGGGCAGAGATTGAGCGTGCCGCTGAGATGGCCTACGCCCTCGACTTTATCAATAAGATGGATAACGGTCTCGATACGATAATTGGTGAAAATGGTGTCCTCCTCTCCGGCGGTCAGCGCCAGCGTATCGCCATCGCGCGCGCACTGCTGCGTGACAGCCCGATCCTGATCCTTGATGAGGCGACCTCTGCACTCGATACCGAGTCCGAGCGCGCTATTCAGGCGGCGCTGAATGAGTTGCAGAAAAACCGCACCTCAATGGTCATCGCGCACCGTTTGTCGACCATTGAACAGGCCGACGAGATTGTGGTGGTGGAAGATGGCCGCATTGTCGAGCGCGGCAGCCACACCGAGTTGCTGGCGCAGCGCGGGGCGTATGCGCAACTTCATAAGATGCAGTTTGGCGAATGATTGCGCGCATCTGGTCCGGTGAATCTCCGCTGTGGCTGTTGCTGCTACCGCTCTCCTGGCTCTATGGCCTGGTGAGCGGCGCGATCCGCTTTGCTTATCGCATCGGCTTAAAAAAAAGCTGGCGGGCGCCGGTGCCCGTTGTCGTGGTCGGTAACCTGACGGCGGGCGGCAACGGTAAAACGCCGGTGGTTATCTGGCTGGTCGAGCAGCTCCAGCAGCGCGGTGTCCGCGTTGGCGTAGTCTCTCGTGGCTATGGCGGTAACGCCGATCGCTATCCGCTGCTGCTGACGCCGGAAACCTCAACAGCGCAGGCGGGAGATGAACCGGTGCTGATCTATCAGCGCACCGGCGCGCCGGTGGCTGTCTCTCCGGACAGATGCGAGGCGGTCAGAGCTTTACTGGCGCAGCATCCGCTGCAGCTGATCGTCACCGATGATGGCTTACAGCACTACCGGCTGGCGCGTGATAAAGAGATTGTGGTGGTCGACGGTGTGCGGCGCTTCGGCAATGGCTGGTGGTTACCGGCCGGGCCGATGCGTGAACGCGCGTCGCGCCTGAAAAACGTCGATGCCGTGATCATCAACGGCGGTACGCCTCAGGCGGGCGAAATCGCCATGCGTCTGCGCCCGGGTCTGGCGGTCAACCTGCTGACGGGCGAACGCTGTGCAGTAAACGCGCTTGACCAGATTGTTGCGATGGCCGGAATTGGTCATCCTCCGCGCTTTTTCGCCACTCTTGCCGAGTGTGGCGCAATGCTTAAGCGCAGCGTGGCGCTGGCCGATCACCAGACGCTGGCACAGAAGGATGTCGACGCGCTGCTCCAGCCCGGAGAGACGCTGGTGATGACAGAAAAAGATGCCGTAAAATGTCGTCCCTTTGCGCAGGCTAACTGGTGGTATCTGCCGGTCGATGCCGAGCTTGCGGGCGAGGCGGCGGAAAAATTATTGCTGGATCTGCTCACACTGGTGCGCTGAGGATCGCCGCCTCGGCTGCGCCCTGTTGAATTAACAGGAACGCCTATGACTGTGCCGCAACTTTCGCTCACCGCTGCTCGCCATCTCCATCTCGCCGCACAGGGCCTGCTGCGAAAACCCTCCCGCCGTGCGAAACCGGACGATATCCTCTCGACTATCCGGCGCATGTCGCTGTTGCAGATCGATACCATTAATATCGTTGCCCGCAGCCCTTACCTGGTGTTATTCAGCCGAATCGGCGCCTTTGAGCCGCACTGGTTGGATGATGCCCTGCGCAAGGGTGAGCTGATGGAGTACTGGGCGCATGAGGCCTGCTTTCTGCCGCGCGAGGATTTTGCCCTTGTCCGTCACCGCATGCTGGCACCTGACAAAATGGGGTGGAAGTACCGCCAGGCGTGGATGCAGGAGCACGCGGCTGGAATCGAGCAGCTTATCGCACACATTGAAGCGCATGGCCCGGTGCGCTCCGCTGATTTTGAACATCCGCGTAAAGGCACCAGCGGCTGGTGGGAGTGGAAACCCCATAAGCGCCACCTTGAAGGGCTGTTCACCGCCGGAAAAGTGATGGTCATTGAGCGGCGTAATTTCCAGCGCGTCTATGATCTGACGCAGCGCGTGATGCCGCACTGGGACGACGTGCGCGATCTGCTCACGCAGGAGCAGGCCGAAGCCATCATGCTGGAGAAGAGCGCCCGCAGCCTTGGCTTATTTCGTGCGCAGTGGCTGGCGGATTACTATCGTTTGCGTCGCCCTGCGCTGGCACAAGCGCTGGCGCAGATGCAAGAGGCGCAAACCATTTTGCCGGTTAATGTCGAAGGGCTTGGCCCTGCATGGCTACACGCCTCTTTGCTGCCGCTGCTGGAGCAGGCGCAGGCGGACAAACTCACCGCCACCCACAGCGCAGTGCTCTCGCCGTTCGATCCGGTGGTCTGGGATCGCAAGCGCGCGGAACAATTATTCGGCTTCAGCTACCGGCTGGAGTGTTATACCCCGGCACCAAAGCGGCAATATGGCTATTTTGTTCTGCCTTTGCTGCACCGGGGGAGGCTGGTCGGACGGATGGATGCGAAAATGCATCGCAAAACCGGCGTGCTGGAGGTGATTGCGCTGTTCCTTGAAGAGGGCGTTACGCCGTCGCTTCAGC
The DNA here is from genome assembly GCF_014490785.1 of Kosakonia sp. SMBL-WEM22. Taxonomy (NCBI): domain Bacteria; kingdom Pseudomonadati; phylum Pseudomonadota; class Gammaproteobacteria; order Enterobacterales; family Enterobacteriaceae; genus Kosakonia; species Kosakonia sp. SMBL-WEM22. The sequence goes on from NZ_CP051488.1 coordinate 1,806,539, forward strand.
TGGAGAGAGGGTTACAGCGTGCGATCACCGACTTTGCACGCTGGCAGGGTGCGCAGCGCATCACTTTTTCACGTCTGCCCGATGGCCTGTTTTCATCATCGCGTGCCGGTCTGGAGATAGACGCGGCGTCATAATTGCCTATGATAAGTTCAATCTGCTCATCATCGGTTTCTCAGGAGGAAAGATGGATCACCGTTTACTCGAAATAGTTGCCTGCCCGGTCTGCAACGGCAAGCTCAATTACACCCAGGATAAGCAGGAGCTGATCTGCAAAGTCGACAGCCTGGCATTCCCGGTACGCGAAGGCATTCCGGTGCTGCTGGAAAACGAAGCCCGCGCTTTAACCCCAGAAGAGAGCCGTCCATGAGCTTTGTTGTGATTATCCCCGCGCGCTACGCCTCGACGCGCCTGCCGGGTAAGCCGCTGGTCGACATTAACGGTAAACCGATGGTGGTACATGTGCTGGAGCGCGCCCGCGAATCTGGCGCAGAGCGCATTATCGTAGCGACCGATAACCAAGAGGTGATGGCCGCAGTGCAGGCGGTAGGCGGCGAAGTGTGCATGACCCGCGCCGATCACCAGTCCGGCACCGAGCGTCTTGCTGAAGTCGTTGAAAAATGTGGTTTCAGCGATGAGACGGTGATCGTTAACGTGCAGGGCGATGAGCCGATGATCCCGCCGGCGATCATTCGCCAGGTTGCAGACAATCTGGCGGCGCGCCGCGATGTCGGTATGGCAACGTTAGCCGTGCCGATTGAGAGTGCGGAAGAGGCCTTCAACCCCAATGCGGTGAAAGTGGTGATGGATGCGCAGGGCTATGCGCTCTACTTCTCGCGCGCCACCATTCCGTGGGATCGTGACCGTTTTGCCGCCTCGCGTGAGACCATCGGCGACAGCTTCCTGCGCCATATCGGTATTTACGGCTATCGCGCCGGCTTTATCCGCCGCTATGTCAGCTGGGAGACCAGCCCGCTGGAGCAGATCGAGATGCTCGAGCAGCTGCGCGTATTGTGGTACGGCGAAAAGATCCACGTCGATGTGGCAAGCGTGGTGCCCGGCACCGGTGTCGATACGCCAGACGATCTCGAACGCGTTCGCCAGGCGATGCGTTAAGCCTCTCATCCCCTCCGGCCAGAGGGGATTTGCTCTATCTTGCCAAATAATCACCCTGATTTGATCTCATTGGGGTGACATCTTCCGGTATGGCGCTCATTATAAAAGCAGTCGTTTTTGTAGGGGCATTGCTATGGAACAACTTCGCGCCGAATTAAGTCATCTGCTGGGAGAGAAATTAAGCCGCATGGAGTGCGTCAGTGAAAAACCTGATTCGGCGCTCTGGACTCTGTATGACAGCCGGGGAAACCCGATGCCGCTGATGGCAAGAAGCTTTACCACACCGGGGCTGGCACAACAGCTGGCGTGGAAAATCTCCATGCTCGCCCGCAGTGGTACGGTACGCATGCCGGTGGTGTATGGCGTAATGACCCATGAAGAGCATCCTGGCCCTGACGTGTTGCTGATTGAACGTCTGCGCGGCGTACCGGTGGAAGCGCCCGCCCGCACCCCGGAGCGCTGGGAACAACTCAAAGATCAAATTGTCGAGGGGCTGCTCGCCTGGCATCGTCAGGACAGCCATGGTTGCGTCGGCACCGTCGACAGCACCCAGGAGAATATCTGGCCCTCCTGGTACCGCCAGCGCGTCGAAGTGCTCTGGACCACTCTCAACCAGTATCAAAACACCGGCCTGACGATGCAGGATAAGCGGCTGCTGTTTCGCACCCGCGAATGCCTGCCTACCCTGTTTGAAGGATTTAATGACAATTGCGTGCTAGTGCACGGCAGTTTTAATCTGCGCAGCATGCTGAAAGATGCCCGCAGCGACCAGTTGCTGGCTATGGTCGGCCCCGGCATTATGCTGTGGGCACCGCGAGAGTATGAACTCTTCCGCCTGGTGGATGGCCCGCAGGCGGAAGGATTGCTGTGGCACTATTTACAGCGCGCCCCGGTGGCCGAGTCCTTTATCTGGCGGCGCTGGCTCTATCTGCTGTGGGATGAAGTAGCGCAGCTGGTGAATACTGGAAGATTCAGCCGCGCCAATCTCGATCTGGCCTCAAAATCACTGCTCCCCTGGCTGGCCTGAACTCCCTTTTAGCCACTGCCAGATGCGCCCCAGCGTCTCGTAACCGACGCGGTCGCTGTGCATCAGCCACACCGGGGAAGGGATTGCGCGCTCCCATGGATTAAGCGGCGAGTCGATCGCTAGCTGATTAGCCGGCGCGGGCAGCGGTTTTAACCCGACATGCTGGAAGAAGATCATTGCCCGCGGCATATGCGACGCGGAGGTCACCAGCAGGAAAGGTGCATTGCCAATCGCCTGCTTCACTGCAGCCGCTTCCTCTTCGGTATCCTTGGGCTGATCGAGCGTGATGATGTCGCTGCGCGGTACGCCAAGGCTCTCGGCAACTCTGGCACCCGCTTCCGCGGTGCTGACCGGATTGGTGGTGGCTGCGGCGCCGGTAAAGATCATTTTGGCTCCGGGGTTGGCGCGCCATAAGCGGATCCCTTCATTGAGCCGTGGCAAGCTGTTGCCGATCAGGTTCGAACTCGGTGCCCAGTCCTCATTCCACGTATAGCCACCCCCCAGCACCACGATGTACTGCACCCGCTCGCTACCGCGCCAGGTTGGGTAGCTCTCCTCTATCGGTTTCAACAGGCGATCTGCCACCGGCTGGAGGCTTAAAAGCAGCAATAACAGCCAGCCGACGCTGATGAATACCTTGCCGGTTTTCTGCCAGCGGCTAAACCAGACCAGCGCAATTCCAGCCCCGATAATCAAAAGTAAAAGCGGTAACGGCAGCAGCAGGCCACCAACGATTTTTTTCAGTGTGAAAAGCACTGTATCCGTCTCCTTTTTGAGCATACAGCAGGCGATTTCCGCGGATCTTACACCAGATAGGTTCATTATCGGCACGGCTGTGACAAAATAGCGCTTTTGCCAGGAGCGTAGGGCGGCCATGCAGGATCGCAATTTCGACGATATCGCCGAGAAGTTCTCGCGCAACATTTACGGCACGACAAAAGGTCTGCTGCGTCAGGCGATCCTGTGGCAGGATCTTGATATATTACTGGCAGAAATGAATGACGGTCCGCTGCACGTGCTTGACGCGGGCGGCGGCGAGGGGCAAACGGCGATCCGTATGGCGCAGCTTGGCCATCATGTGACCCTCTGCGATGTGTCGCAAGAGATGCTCAAACGTGCGCAGGCCGCGGCAGAAGAGAAAGGCGTCAGCGGTAACATGCATTTTGTACACTGCCCGGTTCAGGATATCGCTCAGCATTTGGCATCGCCGGTTGATCTGATATTGTTCCATGCGGTTCTTGAATGGGTCGCCGATCCCGTCGCCGTGCTGCAAACATTGTGGACGGTATTAAGGTCGGGCGGCGCGCTGTCGCTGATGTTTTACAATGCTGATGGCCTGCTGATGCATAACATGGTGGCAGGGAACTTTGACTATGTGCAGGTGGGCATGCCGAAGCGGAAGAAGCGTACGCTCTCCCCGGATTACCCGCGTACGCCCGCCGAGGTTTACCGCTGGCTTGAGCAGATTGGCTGGCACATCACCGGCAGAACCGGTGTGCGTGTCTTCCATGACTACCTGCGCGACAAGACTCAACAGCAGCGCAGTTTCGAAATGCTACTGGAGCTGGAAACCCGCTACTGCCGGCAGGAACCCTATATTAGCCTCGGCCGTTATATCCACGTGACAGCCCGTAAGCCGCAAATCGATGGAAGGACAAACGATGAGTGAATTTTCCCAGACAGTCCCCGAACTGGTTGCCTGGGCCAGGAAAAATGATTTCTCCATCTCGCTACCGGTCGACAGGCTCTCTTTTTTGCTGGCTGTCGCCACCCTTAACGGCGAGCGTCTTGATGGCGAAATGAGTGAAGGCGAGCTGGTTGACGCCTTTCGTCATGTGAGTGAAGCGTTTGAGCAAACCAGCGAAACCGTTAACCAGCGTGCTAACAACGCAATTAACGATATGGTGCGTCAGCGTTTGTTGAACCGCTTTACCAGCGAGCAGGCAGAGGGCAACGCCATCTACCGCCTGACGCCGCTGGGCATCGGTATTACCGATTACTATATTCGCCAGCGCGAATTCTCTACGCTGCGCCTCTCGATGCAGCTCTCTATTGTGGCGGCCGAGTTGAAGCGCGCTGCCGATGCGGCAGAAGAGGGCGGGGATGAGTTTCACTGGCACCGGAACGTCTTTGCGCCGCTGAAATACTCTGTTGCAGAGATTTTCGACAGCATCGATCTCACCCAGCGCATCATGGATGAGCAGCAGCAGCAGGTAAAAGATGATATTGCCCAGCTGCTGAACAAGGATTGGCGCGCCGCTATCTCCAGCTGTGAGCTACTGCTCTCTGAAACCTCCGGTACCCTGCGCGAACTGCAGGATACGCTTGAGGCGGCGGGTGATAAGTTGCAGACCAATTTGCTGAGCATCCAGGAAGCGACCATGGGACGCGACGATCTTGAGTTTCTCGATCAGCTGGTCTTCAACCTACAAAGCAAGCTCGACCGTATTGTCAGTTGGGGGCAGCAGTCCATCGATCTCTGGATCGGTTACGACCGCCACGTGCATAAATTTATCCGTACGGCGATCGATATGGATAAAAACCGCGTCTTTGCCCAGCGTTTACGCCAGTCTGTGCAGACCTATTTCGACGCACCGTGGACGTTGACCCACGCCAGCGCCGACCGCTTGCTGGATATGCGCGATGAAGAGATGGCGCTGCGTGACGAAGAGGTGACCGGTGAGCTGCCGACGGAGATGGAGTTCGAAGAGTTTAACGAAATCCGCGAACAGCTCGCAGCGCTGATTGAACAGCAGCTGGCTATCTATAAAACCAAAGGTGTGCCGCTCGATCTCGGCCTTGTGGCCCGCGAGTATCTGGCGCAATACCCGCGCGCGCGTCACTTTGACATCGCGCGCATCGTAGTTGATCAGGCGGTACGTCTCGGCGTAGCGCAAGCAGATTTCACCGGCCTGCCGCCGAAATGGCAGCCGATTAATGATTACGGAGCCAAGGTACAGGCGCATGTCATCGACAAATATTGAACAAGTGATGCCGGTTAAACTGGCACAAGCGTTGGCAAATCCGCTGTTTCCGGCGCTGGATAGCGCACTGCGCTCAGGGCGGCATATTGGCCTCGACGAGCTGGATAATCACGCCTTTTTGATGGATTTCCAGGAGTATCTCGAGGAGTTTTACGCCCGTTATAACGTGGAGCTGATTCGCGCGCCGGAAGGTTTCTTCTATCTGCGCCCGCGCTCCACCACCCTCATCCCGCGCTCGGTGCTCTCTGAGCTGGATATGATGGTCGGCAAAATTCTTTGCTATCTCTATCTCAGCCCGGAGCGTCTGGCTAACGAGGGGATTTTTACCCAGCAGGAGCTTTATGACGAGCTGCTGTCGCTGGCGGATGAAAACAAGCTGCTGAAGCTGGTGAATAACCGCTCAACCGGCTCCGATCTCGACCGTCAGAAGCTGCAGGAAAAGGTGCGCTCCTCTCTTAACCGTCTGCGCCGTCTTGGCATGATCTGGTTTATGGGTAATGACAGCAGCAAGTTCCGCATCACCGAATCGGTGTTCCGCTTCGGAGCCGATGTGCGTTCGGGTGACGATGCACGTGAAGCGCAGCTGCGCATGATCCGCGACGGGGAAGCGATGCCTGTGGAAAATCACCTGCAGCTCAATGATGAGCCAGAAGAGAACCAGCCGGACAGCTCGGAGGATGAGTAATGATTGATCGCGGTAAATTTCGTTCGCTTACGCTGATTAACTGGAACGGCTTTTTTGCCCGCACCTTTGATCTCGACGAGCTGGTCACCACCCTGTCAGGCGGTAACGGTGCCGGAAAATCGACCACCATGGCGGCGTTTGTCACAGCGCTGATCCCGGATTTGACGCTGCTGCACTTCCGTAACACCACCGAAGCGGGTGCGACATCCGGCTCACGCGATAAGGGTCTGCATGGCAAACTGAAAGCCGGCGTCTGCTATTCGGTGCTGGATGTGCTCAACTCCCGCAACCAGCGCGTGCTGGTTGGCGTGCGTTTGCAGCAGGTCGCCGGTCGCGATCGCAAAGTGGATATCAAACCCTTCGCGATTCAGGGCTTACCCACCGCTATGCTGCCAACACAGCTGCTGACGGAAACCCTCAATGAGCGTCAGGCGCGTGTCCTGACGCTGCAGGAAGTGAAAGATAAGCTCGATGCGATGGAAGGGGTGCAGTTTAAGCAGTTCAACTCCATCACCGATTACCATTCGCTGATGTTCGATCTGGGGATCGTCGCGCGTCGTCTGCGCTCCGCTTCCGATCGCAGCAAGTTCTACCGCCTGATTGAAGCCTCGCTCTACGGCGGGATCTCCAGCGCGATTACGCGCTCTCTGCGCGACTACCTGCTGCCGGAAAACAGCGGTGTGCGTAAAGCGTTCCAGGATATGGAAGCGGCGCTGCGCGAAAACCGCATGACGCTGGAGGCGATCCGCGTTACCCAGTCCGACCGCGATCTCTTTAAACACCTGATCAGCGAAGCCACTGATTATGTGGCGGCGGACTATATGCGCCACGCCAACGAGCGTCGAGTGCATCTGGACAAAGCGCTGGAGTATCGCCGCGATCTCTTTACCTCGCGCAAGCAACTGGCCGCCGAGCAGTATAAGCATGTCGATATGGCGCGCGAGCTGGCGGAACATAGCGGTGCAGAAGGGGATCTGGAAGCCGATTACCAGGCCGCCAGCGATCACCTGAACCTCGTGCAGACCGCGCTGCGTCAGCAGGAGAAAATTGAGCGCTATGAAGCCGATCTGGAAGAGTTGCAGATCCGCCTCGAAGAGCAGCAGGAAGTGGTGGCGGAAGCCGCCGAGCGCCAGGAAGATAACGAAGCGCGTGCCGAAGCGGCCGAGCTGGAAGTGGATGAGCTGAAAAACCAGCTCGCGGATTACCAGCAGGCGCTGGACGTTCAGCAAACCCGTGCGATTCAGTATAACCAGGCCCTGCAGGCGCTGGAACGCGCGAAAACGCTCTGCCATCTGCCGGATCTGACCATCGAGAGTGCCGATGAGTGGCTCGAGACCTTCCAGGCCAAAGAGCAGGAAGCAACCGAGAAACTGCTGTCGCTTGATCAAAAAATCAGCGTCGCACAAACGGCGCACAGCCAGTTTGAACAGGCGTATCAGCTGGTGGCAGCGATTAACGGCCCGCTGGCGCGTAATGAAGCCTGGAGCGTGGCGCGTGAGTTGCTGCGCGATGCGGTCAATCAACGCCACCTGGCGGAGCAGGTTCAGCCCCTGCGGATGCGCCTGTCAGAGCTGGAGCAGCGCCTGCGCGAGCAGCAGGACGCCGAGCGCCTGCTGGCGGAGTTTTGCAAACGTCAGGGCAAACAGATTGATGTAGATGAGCTGGAAGCGCTGCATCAGCAGCTGGAAGCGCAGATTGCCGCACTCTCTGACCATGTCTCCGCCGCAAGCGAGCAGCGTATGGCGCTGCGCCAGGAGCTGGAGCAGCTGCAGTCGCGCATTCAGACCCTTACCAAACGCGCGCCGGTTTGGCTGGCGGCGCAGAACAGCCTGTCGCAGCTGTGTGAACAGAGCGGCGAGCAGTTCGAATCGAGCCAGGATGTCACGGAATATCTGCAACAGCTGCTCGAGCGCGAGCGCGAAGCCATCGTTGAGCGCGATGAGATTGGCGCGCGTAAGCGTGCGGTCGATGATGAGATCGAGCGTTTAAGCCAGCCGGGCGGTGCGGAGGATCAGCGCCTCAATGCGCTGGCGGAACGTTTTGGCGGCGTCCTGCTCTCGGAAATTTATGATGATGTCAGCCTCGAAGATGCTCCTTACTACTCGGCGCTGTATGGCCCATCGCGTCACGCTATCGTGGTGCCGGATCTCTCGTTGGTTGCGGGGATGCTCGAAGGGCTTGAGGATTGCCCGGAAGATCTCTACTTGATCGAAGGGGATCCCCAATCCTTCGATGACAGCGTCTTCAGCGTGGATGAGCTGGAAAAAGCGGTGGTGGTGAAAATCGCCGATCGCCAGTGGCGCTACTCCCGTTTCCCGACGCTGCCGATCTTTGGCCGCGCCGCGCGTGAAAGCCGGATTGAAAGTCTGCACGCCGAGCGGGAAACGCTGGCGGAACGCTTCGCCACGCTGTCGTTTGACGTACAGAAAACCCAGCGTCTGCACCAGGCCTTCAGCCGATTTATCGGTAGCCATATTGGCGTAGCGTTTGAGGACGATCCGGAAGCGGAAATTCGCACCCTCAACAGCCGCCGTGGCGAGCTCGAGCGTGCCATCAGCAATCATGAAAATGATAACCAGCAGAATCGCGTTCAGTTTGAGCAGGCGAAAGAGGGCGTCGCCCAGCTTAACCGCCTGCTGCCGCGCCTGAGCCTGCTGGCGGATGAGACTCTCGCCGATCGCGTCGATGAGATCCAGGAGCGCCTCGATGAAGCGCAGGAAGCCGCGCGCTTTATTCAGCAGTTCGGCAACCAACTGGCGAAGCTCGAGCCGATGGTTTCCGTCTTGCAGAGCGACCCCGAGCAGTTTGAACAGCTTAAAGCCGACTACGCTGCTTCGCAGCAGGTGCAGCGTGATGCGCGCCAGCAGGCCTTTGCGCTGGCGGAAGTGGTTCAACGCAGGGCGCACTTCAGCTACTCCGACTCTGCCGAGATGTTTAACGGCAATAATGATCTCAACGAGAAGCTGCGTCAGCGCCTGGAGCAGGCTGAAGCGGAGCGTACCCGCGCGCGCGAAGCGATGCGCAGCCATGCCGCGCAGTACAGCCAATACAACCAGGTCCTCGCCTCGCTGAAGAGTTCGTTTGATACCAAAAAAGAGCTGCTTAACGACCTGCAAAAAGAGCTGCAGGATATCGGCGTGCGCGCCGACAGCGGGGCAGAGGAGCGGGCGCGTCAGCGTCGTGACGAACTGCATGCCCAGCTCTCCGGCAACCGCTCGCGCCGCAATCAGCTGGAAAAAGCGCTCACCTTCTGTGAAGCCGAGATGGATAACCTGACGCGCAAGTTACGCCGTCTGGAGCGCGATTATCACGAGATGCGCGAGCAGGTAGTGAGTGCCAAAGCGGGCTGGTGCGCGGTGATGCGCATGGTGAAAGATAACGGCGTTGAGCGTCGTCTCCACCGCCGCGAGCTGGCTTACCTCTCTGCCGATGAGCTGCGCTCCATGTCGGATAAAGCCCTTGGCGCGCTGCGCTTGGCGGTGGCGGATAATGAACACCTGCGCGATGTGCTGCGCATGTCGGAAGATCCGAAACGGCCGGAGCGCAAAATCCAGTTCTTTGTCGCGGTCTACCAGCATCTGCGCGAACGTATCCGCCAGGATATTATTCGCACCGACGATCCGGTGGAAGCGATTGAGCAGATGGAGATTGAGCTGAGCCGCCTGACGGAAGAGCTCACCTCCCGCGAGCAGAAGCTGGCGATTAGCTCCCGCAGCGTGGCGAATATAATTCGCAAAACCATTCAGCGCGAGCAGAACCGTATCCGCATGCTCAACCAGGGCTTGCAGAGCGTCTCGTTCGGCCAGGTCAACAGTGTGCGCTTAAACGTGAACGTGCGGGAAACCCATGCCACGCTGCTGAATGTGCTTTCAGAGCAGCATGAGCAGCACCAGGATCTGTTTAACAGCAGTCGTCTGACCTTCTCGGAAGCGCTGGCGAAGCTCTATCAGCGCCTTAACCCGCAAATCGATATGGGGCAGCGCACGCCGCAGACCATTGGCGAAGAGCTGCTCGACTACCGCAACTATCTGGAGATGGAAGTGGAAGTTAACCGCGGCTCCGACGGCTGGCTGCGCGCCGAGTCGGGCGCGCTGTCGACCGGGGAAGCGATCGGTACCGGGATGTCGATTCTGGTGATGGTGGTGCAGAGCTGGGAAGATGAAGCCCGCCGCCTGCGCGGCAAAGATATCTCGCCGTGTCGTCTGCTGTTCCTTGATGAAGCGGCGCGTCTGGATGCCCGCTCTATCGCCACATTGTTTGAGCTCTGCGAGCGTCTGGAGATGCAGCTGATTATCGCCGCACCGGAGAACATCAGCCCTGAAAAAGGCACTACCTACAAGCTGGTGCGTAAAGTGGTGCAGAATCAGGAGCATGTGCATGTCGTTGGCCTGCGTGGCTTTGCCCCGCAAATCCCGGAAACGCTCCCCGGCACGGCAGACGTCTCGTAATCGCAGCACACTAATAAAGAGCGGCCTCAGTGCCGCTCTTTTTGTTTTCTGAAAAAGATTGCCAGTCGGCGTTTAATCTTTAAACTTCTTTACAGTAGGGCAGGCAAATGTTTTTTTGTCTTTATATACTGAGAAAAAGGTGACATTCAGTCACATGCAAGGTGAGAGAACAGGGGGCAGGGATGTTGCTTTTAAAGTCGTATGGTCGTCGAATGTCGGCGTTGAGTTTGTGCCTGGCATTCGCACTCGCTCCGCTGTTTAATGCGCAGGCCGATGAGCCTGAAGTGGTACCGGTTGATAACTCGGCGACGCCGGGCGACCAGCCGACGCTATTACCGCAGCCGCTGGAGCAATCTCCGGCGACAGCGATGATGATCGGTGTGCAACCCTATCCAAACGGTGTGTCGGTTGCTGATGTGCGGACACAGCTGCAATCTCAGCTGCCCGCAAACTGGACGCCGGTTTATCTAGATCAGCTCGCGGCGCTCTATGCTGCCCGCGGACAGAAGCCGATGTGGGAGAACCGCGAAGCGGTTCAGGCTTTCCAGCAGCAGCTGGCGGAAGTGGCTATTGGCGGCTTTCAACCGCAATTCACTACCTGGGTCGAACTGCTGACCAACCCGGATGTGACCGGTATGGCGCGGGATGTCGTACTCTCTGATGCGATGATGGGCTACCTGCAGTTTGTCGCCGGTATCCAGGCGAAAGGTCAGCGCTGGCTCTACAGCGATAAGCCCTATGCACTCGCCACGCCCGCAATTTCAGTCATCAACCAGTGGCAATCCGCGCTTGATAACGGCTCTCTGCCGGCTTTCATTGCCACACTTGCACCGCATCACCCGCAATACGCGGCGATGCATCAATCCCTGCTGACGCTGGTGGCGGATTCGCGCCCGTGGCCGGAGATGACCGGTACAGCGTCGTTGCGCCCGGGGCAGTGGAGCAATGACGTTCCGGCGCTGCGTGAGATTTTGCAGCGCAACGGCATGCTGGAGAGTGGCGCGGAAATTGCGCTGCCGGAGGGTAATGCCGCAGTCAGCCCGTCGGCTGAGCCTGCGCCGAAGAAGAAGCCCGCCGCGCGTGAGGCCTATGACCGCACGCTGGTTGAAGCGGTAAAACGTTTTCAGGCCTGGCAGGGTTTACATGCTGATGGCGTGATTGGTAAAAGCACGCGTGACTGGTTGAACGTCACGCCTGCGCAGCGCGCTGGCCTGCTGGCGCTCAATATTCAGCGTCTGCGCTTGCTGCCCTCCACGCTCTCGACCGGCATTATGGTCAACATTCCGGAGTACTCGCTGGTCTACTATCTCAACGGTAATGAAGTGCTGTCGTCGAGAGTGATTGTTGGCCGTCCGGATCGCAAGACGCCAATGATGAGCAGCGCGCTTAACAACGTTGTGGTTAACCCGCCGTGGAACGTCCCGCCGACGCTTGCGCGCAAAGATATCCTGCCGAAGCTGTGGAACGATCCCACTTACCTTGAGCGCCATGGCTACACTGTACTGCGTGGCTGGAACAGCAAAGAACCGATCGATCCGACGATGGTCGACTGGGCAACCATTACGCCTTCCAACTTGCCTTTCCGCTTCCAGCAGGCGCCTGGCGTGACTAACTCGCTGGGCCGCTATAAGTTTAATATGCCGAGCTCTGACGCGATTTATCTGCATGACACGCCGAATCACGCTCTGTTCCAGAAACAGGCGCGTGCGCTCAGCTCCGGCTGCGTGAGGGTAAATAAATCCTCTGAACTTGCCAATATGCTGTTGCAGGATGCGGGCTGGAGCGATACGCGTATTTCGGATGCGTTAAAGCAGGGCGATACGCGCTACGTTAATATTCGCCAAAATATTCCAGTCAATCTGTACTATTTGACCGCGTTTGTTGGCGCGGATGGGCGCACGCAATATCGCACAGATATTTACAATTATGATCTGACAGCGCGCAGCGGTGCGCTTGTTCTGGCGAAAGCTGAAAAATTAATCAGGTAAATGAAGCAGTTTGCGATTTTCCGTTGTCATAGTGACAGGCAATTCCCGGGTGGTTCAGGCTACAGAGCCCGGGATTGCTGGGGAGAGGCCGCCTTGACGCGGCGTTTGATGCCCGGTAAGGTGCCTCTCGTGCGCTAAAGCAGTGCATAAAAATCGTTCAATGCACTTTTTCTGTAGATCTGATTATCATGGATAAATTTGACGCTAATCGCCGCAAATTGCTGGCGTTGGGTGGAGCCACACTCGGTGTTGCTCTGCTGCCCACCCCCGCTTTTGCTACGCTCTCCACGCCGCGCCCGCGTATTTTAAGACTTAATAATCTTAATACCGGGGAGTCTATTAAAGCTGAGTTCTTTGATGGTAGAGGCTATATTCAGGATGAATTAGCAAAACTCAACCATTTCTTCCGTGATTACCGCGCAAATAAAATAACGCGCATGGATCCTCAGCTCTTTGATCACCTGTTCCGCCTGCAAGGCTTATTAGGCACTAATAAACCTGTCCAACTCATCTCCGGTTATCGCTCTGTTGATACCAACAATGAGCTACGTGCTCATAGCCGCGGTGTAGCGAAAAAAAGCTATCACACCAAAGGCCAGGCGATGGATTTCCATATTGAAGGGATTTCCCTGAGTAATATTCGCAAAGCTGCGTTATCTCTGCGCGCGGGTGGTGTAGGATACTACCCCAAAAGCAATTTTGTGCATATTGACACCGGGCCGGTAAGGCACTGGTAAAACTCAGTCTGAGCTACAGGAGCAGTATGAACTATCGTATTATTCCGGTTACCGCGTTCTCCCAGAATTGTTCGCTAATCTGGTGTGAGCAGACTCAACTCGCTGCCGTGGTCGATCCCGGCGGAGACGCAGAGCGCATTATTCAGGAAGTGGATGCGTGTGATGTGACGGTGACGCAAATCCTGCTCACGCATGGTCATCTTGATCATGTTGGTGCAGCGGCGGAACTGGCACAGCATTATGGTGTGCCGATCATCGGCCCGGAAAAAGAGGATGAGTTCTGGCTACAGGGATTACCGGCGCAGAGCCGCATGTTTGGCCTCGAAGATTGCCAGCCGCTGACGCCCGATCGTTGGTTGAATGAAGGCGACAGCGTAGCCGTGGGCAATATCAGCCTGCAGGTGCTGCACTGTCCGGGACATACACCGGGGCATATCGTCTTTTTTGACGCGCAGTCACGTTTGCTCATCTCTGGCGACGTGGTCTTTAAAGGCGGCGTAGGACGCAGCGATTTCCCGAAAGGGGATCACGCGCAACTGATTCACTCCATCAAGCATAAGCTGTTGCCGCTTGGTGATGACGTGACTTTTATTCCGGGTCACGGGCCACTCTCGACATTGGGGAATGAGCGGTTGCACAATCCGTTCCTGCAGGATGAACAACCGGTGTGGTAAACAAAAAAGGGTCGCGCAAGCGACCCTTTTTACTTTCCTGTGCCTGCTTACAGGACGGCGACAATCGCCTCGCACAGCGGGGCCATATTGTCCGGGGTCATACCAGCCACGTTGATGCGCCCGGAAGCGACGGCGTAGATGCCGAACTCTTCACGCAGGCGCAGCACCTGCTCTTTGGTCAGGCCGCTAAATGAGAACATACCATTCTGTCGGGTGATAAAGCTGAAGTCGCGGTTCGCACCTTTCTCCTGCAGTGTATTCACAAACAGCAGACGCATACGCTGGATGCGCTGGCGCATGTCCGTCAGCTCCTGCTCCCAGATGGCGCGCAGTGCGGTGTTGCTGAGGATGGTGGCAACTACCGACGCGCCGTGGGCTGGCGGGTTGGAGTAGTTCGCACGGATCACGGATTTCATCTGGCTGAATGCGCGATCGGCGGCATCTGCATCGGCGCAAACCAGCGTACAGGCACCTACACGCTCGTTGTAGAGGCCGAAGTTTTTCGAGTAGGAGCTGGCGACCAGTAGCTCCTTATGCAGCGCAGCGAAGGCACGCAGCCCCTCAGCATCCTCTTCAAGACCGCGAGCAAAGCCCTGATAGGCAAAATCGAACAGCGGCAACCAACCCTTTTCTACAGAAAGCTTCGCCAGCGTCTCCCACTGCTCCAGCGTTGGATCGATACCGGTCGGATTGTGACAGCAGCCGTGGAACAACACGACGTCACCCGCCTGTGCCTGCTCGAGGCTGGCCAGCAGGCCATCAAAATCGAGGGTATGGTTCTGTGCATCGTAGTAAGCGTATTCGCACACTTCCAGGCCGGCAGAGTTAAACACGCCTTTGTGGTTCGGCCAGCTCGGGTTACTGACCCAGACGCGTTTTACGCTGGTGTTTTTGGCGAGGAAATCTGCGGCAACGCGCAGACCGCCGGTGCCGCCTGGGGTTTGTGCCGTCCGTGCGCGTTTGTCATTGATAATGGCGCTGCCTTTGCCGAAGAGTAACTCCTGGGTGCAGCGGCCAAATTCTGGAATGCCGTCGATGCCGAGGTAATTTTTTGTAGCTTCGTTTTCCAGCAGATAGAGCTCTGCTTTCTTCACGCTGGTCAGCACCGGCGTCTTACCGGTTTCATCTTTATAGACACCGATGCCTAAGTTAATTTTGTGCGGGCGTTCATCGGCGCGAAACAGATCGGCCAGGCCCAGAATTGGGTCGGCAGGGGCAGCGGTAATATTCTCAAACATGACGAGGTTCCATTTTGATGACAGAAGGGAATTCCGTTATCAGGTTAACGGCTGGCAGGGGAATTGCCAACCGTTTGCAATAAAAAGCGCGACGCTTTTCAAAAGTCGTCGCGCTTTTTGCCGCAGGCATAAAAAAACAGGGCCGAAGCCCTGTTTTAAATGCCTATAACAGTCGAGGGTGACTGATTAGAACTGGTAAACGATACCAACAGCTACGGTGTCGTCAGAACCTACGCCCAGTTTGTTGTCTTTATCAATCTGGTTGATAGCGTAGTCAACATAGGTGGACATGTTTTTGTTGAAGTAGTATGTCGCGCCAACTTCGATGTAGTTGATGTAATCTTCGCTACCTACGCCTGCAACGTCTTTCGCTTTAGATTTGTAGTAAGCGATGGACGGGCGCAGACCGAAATCGAACTGGTACTGTGCAACAACGGAGAAGTCCTGAGTTTTGTTCAGCAGACCGGTAACTTCATCAGTAGCGCCCGGGAGAGTAGTAGTCAGGCGCTGTGCGTTGCGGGTTTCGCCATAGAGTGCAGCCAGGTAGATATTGTTCGCGTCGTATTTAAGACCAGTCGCCCACTGCTCAGCTTTCTTACCTGATGTACCGTAGGTGGTAGAAGTTTGCTGAGCATTAGTGCGGTCTGCTGCGCCATACGCACCGACAATGCCGAAGCCGTCGAAGTCGTAGCTCAGAGAGGTTGCCCAGCCGTCGCCATTAGCATATCCGATATCAGAACGTTCGTTTTTGCCCAGGTACTGTACGCCAAAGTTCAGACCATCAACCAGGCCGAAGAAGTTGCTGTTACGGTAAGTCGCCAGACCGCCAGTACGACCAGAGAAGAAGTTATCGCTGTTGCCAGTGTCGCCACCGAATTCTGGCAGCATATCGGTTACGCCGATTGCATCGTATACCAGACCGTAGTTACGACCGTAGTCGAAAGAACCTGCATCACCAAATTTCAGGCCAGCGAAGGCCAGACGGGTTTTGTTACCCCTCTGAGCATCGGTGCCGCTTTCAGAGTTGTTACCCTGGAAGTTATATTCCCACTGACCGTAACCAGTCAGCTGGTCGTTAATTTTAGTTTCGCCTTTGAAGCCCAGACGAGCGTAAGTTTTGTCGCCGTTGCCACCGTAACCATTAGCGCCATTATCTTTGGTGAAGTAGTGCAGACCGACCGCTTTACCGTAGATATCAACTTTGTTGCCATCTTTGTTATAGATCTCAGCAGCGTTAGCTGCGCCCGCTACGAGCAGGGCAGGGATAACCACTGCCAGGATATTGCGCTTCATCATTATTTATTACCCTCATTGGTTTTTTTGGACACCTGCCACTGCCGCCGTGTAAATCCGTCAAAAAAAATTTACGGAACTACAGATGAGAGTTTGGTGTCTTTCTGTGTCTGAGAGGCATCTTTCCAAACAAGTAAACGTTTCGCTAGCCTGAAAGTGCTACAAATGTCTTAAAGAAGTAACAAGAAGAAATAATGTGTAATATTTTGTGTATTTGACGGAACTTTGTGAACCATCTCTAACTTCCGCACCTGCCGCTGAAAAAATAAGCGCCTTCATTCCTATTTATATGAATTACTTATGTTTAATTGAGATAAAGGCCTGGCTTATGCACAAAAGGAGCAGTTAAAGCTTTTTCTTATATTTGCTTTTAGACGTCCAGATAGCTGTGCTTATTTTAACCAAATGTGCTAATCATCCGAATGAAACACTTTGAAATATTCACGTGAGTGATTTTTGTTGCGAAGCAATTCAAGCGTAAAAAAAAGCAAAGAAATGTAGAAAGGGCGTTTTTACAGGCGAGAAAAAATGTGAGCTTGTTAACAAAAGTTGACAGCAGAGAATAAAAAGGCCAGCAAATGTGCTGGCCTTGTTTGACATTCTTTAAATCAGAAGGTCGCGTTGCGCGGCGTACGCGGGAATGGGATCACGTCGCGCACGTTCTGTACGCCAGTGACGTAGGCGATCAGACGCTCAAAGCCGAGACCAAAACCGGCATGCGGTACGGTGCCGTAGCGGCGCAGATCGCGATACCACCAGTAGTCCTCTTTATTGAGCCCCATTTCAGCCATACGCGCGTCCAGCACGTCGAGGCGCTCTTCACGCTGCGAGCCACCGATGATTTCGCCGATACCCGGTGCCAGCACGTCCATCGCCGCCACGGTCTTACCGTCATCATTAAGGCGCATATAGAACGCTTTAATCTCTTTCGGGTAGTTTTTAACAACAACCGGCGCTTTGAAGTGCTTCTCAGCCAGATAGCGTTCGTGTTCTGAGGCGAGATCGACACCCCAGTAAACCGGGTTTTCGAACTTCTCACCGCACTTCTCAAGGATGGCTACCGCATCGGTGTAATCGACCTGCGCGAAGTCAGCCGCGATAAAGCGCTCCAGACGACCGATTGCATCTTTATCCACGCGCTCGGCGAAGAACTGCAGATCGTCCAGGCGCTCTTCCAGCACCGCTTTAAAGGCATACTTCAGCATCGCTTCAGCCAGACGGGCGTTATCGTCGAGGTTCGCGAAGGCGATTTCTGGCTCCAGCATCCAGAACTCCGCCAGGTGGCGGCTGGTGTTGGAGTTTTCGGCGCGGAAAGTCGGGCCAAAGGTATAGACTTTAGAGAGCGCGCAGGCATAGGTCTCTGCGTTCAGCTGACCAGAAACCGTCAGGAAGGCCTCTTTGCCAAAGAAGTCTTTGTCGTAATCCACTTTGCCTTCGGCATTACGCGGCAGGTTTTCCATATCCAGCGTCGAGACGCGGAACATTTCGCCAGCGCCTTCGGTATCGGAGGCGGTGATCAGCGGAGAAGAAACCCAGAAGAAGCCCTGCTCGTCGAAGAAGCGGTGCAGCGCCTGCGCCAGCGTATGACGAACGCGCGCCACGGCACCGATCAAGTTGGTGCGCGGGCGCAGGTGCGCCACTTCACGCAGATATTCGATGCTGTGGCGTTTTGCCGCCATCGGGTAGGTGTCCGGATCTTCAACCCAGCCGGTCACTTCTACGGAAGTTGCCTGAATCTCCAGGCTCTGACCTTCTCCCGGCGAGGCCACAACTTTGCCGGTGACCACCACCGAGCAACCGGTAGTCAGGTGCAAAACGTCATCATTGTAATTGGGCAGAGAATTATTAATAACGGCCTGTACAGGATTAAAGCAGGAGCCGTCATAAACGGCGAGGAAGGAGATACCAGCTTTAGAATCTCGGCGGGTGCGCACCCATCCGCGAACCGTCACTTCACTGTCAACGGCAACGCGACCATGGAATACGTCGGCTACAGGCACAACGCTCATAATATTCTCTCTATTAATAGTCGGAAAAAATAAACACTTGTCCACCCGAAATGGGCAGGATCACCTATGTTACCTGGCGAGCGCCATCAGACAAGCAGAATTCGCAGGCAGCATTAATAATTTGTCATGAAAAAAGGGAGCCGGCTGGCTCCCTGATGATTAACTCGCCTTGCGCACCTGCGGCAGGTCGAAGGCCTCGCGCAACGCACGGACAAACGCCTTGTCGTGACAAATCGTTTTTCCGGGGCTATCGGATAATTTCGCCACCGGTTTACCGTTACACTCCACCAGCTTAATTACGATATTGAGCGGCTTAACGTCCGGAATATCGCAGGTAAGCCTTGTGCCTATACCGAAGCCAAGCTGGATACGGGAGGCGAAATGGCGGTAGAGATCCAGTGCCTTATTGAGATCGAGGTTATCGGAGAAAACCAGCGTTTTTGACAGCGGGTCGATTCCGAGCTTTTCATAATGCGCGATCGCTTTCTCGCCCCACTCAACGGGATCGCCGGAATCATGACGAAGCCCCTGGTAGCGCGTCGCGAACTCCGGTCCGAAATCGCGCAGGAAAGCATCCATGGTGATGCAATCCGTCAGGGCGATGCCAAGTTTATCCGGGTATTCAGCAAGCCAGGCAGCCAGGGCGGCACGCTGACTGGTCGCCAGATCGGGGCTAATCTGCTGATGCGCCTGGAACCACTCATGGGCCTGCGTACCCATCGGCGTCAGCGACAGGCGGCGGGCGAGATCGTAATTGCTGGTGCCAACGAACCACGGCTCCTGTTTTAGCCGCTCAACAATCGCTTGCTGGACGTCGGCAGAGAAGCGGCGGCGCGTGCCGAAGTCCATCAACCGGAAACCGGACATATCCAGCGAGGCGGTGCGCGCAGCGAAATCTTCCAGTTTACTCTCAAGATGTAGCAGGGCCTGCTGTACACCCGCTTCAGGCGAACGGCAGCGGTGTACCACTTCGCTGATCAGCGCCAGCAGCGGCACTTCCCACATAATTACCTCGCGCCACGGGCCGGCGAGGCGAATCGAGAGCTTGCCATTGTCGTTGCTGATGGTGACCTGCTGTGGATCGTAACGGAAGTTACGCAGCCAGGCGAGATAGTCAGGTTTGAAGAAGGGCAGGCCGGAGAGCCAGAGGAATTCGTCATCCTGCAAGCGCAGATGGCGCATCGCATCAACCTGCTCGCGGATCGCGTCGGCATAAATGCCCAGCAGATCGTCGCCGCGACAGCGAAATTCCGCTGAGACATGCACATCATAGTAGTGATGGAACACCGCTTGCTGCATGTGCAGTTTGTAGGCATCGGTATCCAGCAGCGTTTGCAGACCAGAAAAAGCGAGTTGAGTCATGGCGCGCAGTTGCATCCTCTTACAGGAGCGTTTAGTAGATTAAACAAAGCAAGTAAGTCGCTGGAGTATACCTTGTTTACTCATTTAGTGAACCCCATCACACCATATCGTCGAAAAAGGGTCGATGGCTTTTCGTGCCCACTGTTATAAAAATGTAGCAGACAGAGCTTTTCCCTCTGAAAAGATAAACATTCTGCGTGGCGCGTTTCTAGCAACCGGAATAGACTGGAACCGTAACCAACAGAAGATGCTAAAGGTTTTTTATGACACAACAGCCACAAGCCAAATACCGCCACGACTACCGTGCGCCGGACTACCTGATTAGTGATATTGACTTGACCTTCGACCTTGACGCCGCAAAAACCGTCGTCACTGCGCTGAGCAACGTGTCACGCCAAAGCGTATCTGCTGCGCCGCTGCGCCTGGATGGCGGCGATCTGACCCTGATCTCCCTGCATATTAACGACCAACCCTGGACGAACTATAAAAAAGAGGGCGGTCAGCTGGTGATCGACGGTCTGCCGGATCGTTTTACCTTACGCATCGTTAATGAGATCAGCCCGGCGGCGAACACCGCGCTCGAAGGGCTCTATCAATCCGGTGAAGCGCTCTGTACCCAGTGTGAAGCGGAAGGGTTCCGTCATATCACCTGGTACCTCGATCGCCCGGACGTGCTGGCGCGCTTTACCACCAAACTGATTGCCGATAAAACCCGCTACCCATTCCTGCTCTCTAACGGCAACCGTGTCGATCAGGGCGAGCTGGAAAATGGCCGTCATTGGGTGCAGTGGCAGGATCCCTTCCCGAAACCTTGCTATCTCTTTGCGCTGGTGGCCGGTGATTTCGATGTACTGCGCGATACCTTTACTACCCGTTCCGGTCGTGAAGTGGCGCTGGAGCTCTATGTCGATCGCGGAAACCTCGATCGCGCGCCGTGGGCGATGACCTCGCTGAAAAACTCAATAAAGTGGGATGAGCAGCGTTTCGGCCTGGAGTACGATCTCGACATCTATATGATCGTCGCCGTCGACTTCTTCAATATGGGCGCGATGGAGAACAAAGGGTTGAACATCTTCAACTCCAAGTATGTTCTCGCCCGCACCGATACCGCGACCGATAAAGACTATCTCGATATTGAGCGCGTGATTGGTCATGAATATTTCCATAACTGGACCGGTAACCGCGTCACCTGCCGTGACTGGTTCCAGCTGAGCCTGAAAGAGGGGCTAACGGTCTTCCGCGATCAGGAGTTCAGCTCCGATCTCGGCTCCCGCGCCGTTAACCGCATTAATAATGTGCGCACCATGCGCGGCATGCAATTCGCCGAAGACGCCAGCCCGATGGCGCACCCGATTCGCCCGGAAAAAGTTATTGAGATGAATAACTTCTACACCCTGACGGTGTACGAAAAAGGGGCGGAGGTGATCCGTATGCTGCACACCCTGCTGGGGGAAGAGAATTTCCAGAAAGGGATGCAGCTCTATTTTGAGCGCCATGACGGCAGCGCAGCGACCTGCGATGATTTTGTGCAGGCGATGGAAGATGCGTCCAATATCGATCTCTCCCATTTCCGCCGCTGGTACAGCCAGGCCGGTACGCCGATTGTCTCGGTACAGGATGATTACAATCCGAATACGGAGCAGTACACGCTGACCATCAGCCAGCGTACACCGCCCACGGCGGAGCAGCAGGAGAAGCTGCCGCTGCATATTCCGTTTGATATTGAGCTTTACGATAACGAAGGGAAGGTGATCCCGCTGCAGAAAGAGGGGCACCCGGTACACAACGTGCTGAACGTGACTCAGGCGGAGCAGACCTTTGTGTTTGATAACGTCTACTTCCAGCCTGTTCCGTCGCTGCTGCGTGATTTCTCGGCGCCGGTGAAGCTGGAGTATAAGTGGAGCGATCAGCAACTGACCTTTCTGATGCGTCATGCGAAGAACGACTTCGCGCGCTGGGATGCGGCGCAAAGCCTGCTGGCGACGCATATTAAGTTGAACGTCGCGCGTCATCAGCAGGGGCTGGCGCTCTCGCTACCACTGCATGTTGCCGACGCGTTCCGCGCGATCCTGCTTGATGCGCAGATCGATCCAGCCCTCGCCGCCGAGATCCTGACCCTGCCGTCGGTCAATGAGATTGCCGAGTTGTTCGACATCATCGATCCGGTGGCGATCGCTGCTGTTCGTGAAGCCCTGACCCGCACGTTGGCCACCGAGCTGGCTGATGAATTCCTCGCGGTCTACAACGCTCAAAAACTCGACAGCTATCGCGTGGAACATGCGGATATTGGTAAGCGCTCCCTGCGCAACACCTGCCTGCGTTATCTTGCTTTTGGCGATGCGCAGCTGGCAGACAAACTGGTCAGCCAGCAGTATCACGAGGCGGATAATATGACCGATGCGCTGGCCGCGCTGGCAGCGGCGGTTGCCGCCCAGTTGCCGGGCCGCGATGCGCTGATGCAGGCGTATGATGATAAGTGGCATCAGGACGGCCTGGTGATGGATAAGTGGTTTATTCTGCAGGCCACCAGCCCGGCGGCGAACGCGCTGGAGACGGTGCGCGGTTTGCTGCAACACCGCTCTTTCACCCTCAGCAACCCGAACCGTATCCGCTCGCTGATTGGCGCATTTGCCAGCAGCAACCCGGCAGCGTTCCACGCCGAAGATGGCAGCGGATACCGCTTCCTGGCCGAAATGCTGACGGAGCTTAACAGCCGCAACCCGCAGGTTGCGTCGCGTCTGATTGAGCCGCTGATCCGCTTTAAGCGTTACGATGAGGGTCGTCAGGCGTTGATGCGTAAAGCGCTTGAACAGCTGAAAGCGCTGCCGAATCTCTCCGGCGATCTCTACGAGAAGGTCAGCAAAGCGCTGGCGTAATTGAGCGGAGCACCTTATCCGACCTGCGCACTTTGTAGGCCGGATAAGGCGTTATCCGCCATCCGGCAGTGGCGCCCGATGGCGCTGCGCTTATCGGGCTACGATTCCGGTGCGGCATCAGAGTACATGGGTTTGATTGTAGGCCGGATAAGGCGTCAGCCGCCATCCGGCAGTGGTGCCGGATGGCGCTGCGCTATCGGGCCTACGGTCTGACATGCATTAACGCAATACACATAAAATCACGCGTGGCGGGTTCGGGGTACAACGCTGTTTTCGGACTCGCCACGCTGCATTACGCGGTTCAACACCTGCTCTTCGAGCTCGGCGAGCCTGACCGATCCGAGGCGGCGCGGGCGTGGCAAATCGACACTCACATCAAGGCCAATTTTCCCCTCCTCAATCAGCAACACGCGATCTGCCATCGCCACCGCTTCACTGACATCATGCGTCACCAACACCACCGTAAAGCCCTGCTCTTGCCACAACTGTGTGATCAACGCCTGCATCTCCAGCCGGGTGAGGGCATCCAGCGCCCCTAAGGGTTCATCAAGCAGCAGCAAACCCGGGTTATGCACCAGCGCGCGCGCCAGCGCAACACGCTGCTTTTGCCCGCCCGAGAGCGCCGCTGGCCACTCTGCCGCGCGCTGCTCCAGCCCGACTGAGCGTAACGCGGCTTCCGCTGCCTCGCGCCAGTGGCCTTTTAGCCCGAGACCGACATTATCAATTACCGATTTCCACGGCAGCAGCCGTGAGTCCTGAAACATCATGCGCGTATCGTGTTGAATGCTGGCAAGCGGCGTTGTGCCTGCCAGCAACTCACCGCCGTTTGGCGTCTCCAGCCCGGCTAACATGCGCAGCAGGGTGCTTTTCCCGCCGCCGCTGCGGCCCACCACCGCAATAAACTGCCCGGCGGCAATATGCAGATCGAGTCCATTTAACACCGTGTTGCTGCCATAACGTTTGCTGACGCTATTTAACAGCAGTGGGATGCCTTGATTCAGTCGGGCGGTATTCATGCTGTCGCCTCCTTCGTATGGTATGCGGGGTGCCAGCGCAGCCAGAGCCGCTCCAGCGCCAGTGCGCTGATATCGGCCAATTTGCCGAGCAGGGCGTAGAGAATGATGGCGACCACCACCACATCGGTTTGCAGGAATTCGCGCGCGTTCATCGCCAGATAACCGATACCGGCATTCGCCGAGATGGTTTCGGCAACAATCAGCGTCAGCCACATCAGGCCGAGTGCAAAGCGCACGCCAACCATTATCGACGGCAGGGCACCGGGCAGGATCACGTGGGCAAAGAGCGCAAAGCCGGAGAGGCCATAGCTGCGTGCCATCTCCACCAGCCCGCGGTCGATATTGCGGATCCCGTGCCAGGTGTTGATATAGATCGGAAACAGCGTCCCGAGCGCGACGAGAAAGATCTTTGCCGTCTCATCAATACCAAACCATAAGATCACCAGCGGGATCAGCGCCAGATGCGGCACGTTGCGCAGCATCTGAATCGAGGTATCCAGCAGACGCTCCCCCCAACGTGAGAGGCCGCTGATTAGCCCAAGCGTCAGGCCAATGCTGCCGCCGATGGAGAAACCAATCGCCGCGCGCCAGGCGCTGATCGCCAGATGCTGCCACAGCTCCCCGCTGGCGCTCAGCGTCCAGAACGCTTCTGCTACCCCTTCCGGCGAGGGAAAGATGCGGCTCGAGAGCCAGCCGAAGGTCGAGGCAAGCTGCCAGACCGCGACAATCAGCGCTGGCAGCAGCCAGGGGGCCAGGCGCAGTAACCACTTATTCTCTTTCGCCATCACGACCTCAGCTTTGCGCCACGTTACGCGGAATAAACTCATTCGCCACCGTTTCACCCTGCGGCTGTAACGGCTGCGGCTGGGGGATCTCGGGGATGGCGACATCCAGATGCGGGAAGAGCAGTTCGCCAACGCGATACGCCTCTTCCAGGTGCGGGTAGCCGGAGAGGATGAAGCTGTCGATGCCGAGAGCGGCATATTCGCTGATGCGCGCCGCAACCGTCGGACCATCGCCCACTAACGCCGTGCCCGCGCCGCCACGCACCAGACCGACCCCAGCCCACAAGTTGGGGCTGATTTCGAGCTTATCGCGACGACCGTTGTGTAAGGCGGCCATACGCTGCTGACCAATTGAGTCCTGACGGGCAAAGGCCGCCTGCGCTTTTTCGATCGTTGCATCATCGAGGTGTGAGATAAGGCGATCCGCGGCCTGCCACGCCTCGGTATTGGTTTCGCGCACAATCACATGCAGGCGAATACCGAAGCGCACTTTTCGCCCGTGGGCTGCGGCTTTTGCGCGCACCTGCTCAATCTTCTCTTTTACCTGCTCGGGCGGCTCGCCCCAGGTGAGATAGAGATCGACCTGCTCTGCCGCCAGATCTTGCGCTACGTCAGAAGATCCGCCGAAGTAGAGCGGTGGGCGCGGCTGCTGCACCGGCGGGAAGAGCAGCTTCGCGCCGCGTACCTGTAAATGCTTACCAGTGAAATCGACGGTGTCGCCCTCCAGCAAGCGACGCCAGATATGGGTAAACTCCGACGACACCTCATAGCGCTCGCTGTGATCGAGGAACACCCCGTCGGCCGCCAGCTCCTGCGGATCGCTGCCGGTCACCAGGTTAAACAGCGCCCGTCCGTTAGAGAGCCTGTCGAGCGTCGCCGCCTGGCGCGCGGCGACCGTCGGCGAGATGACGCTCGGGCGCAGGGCCACCAGAAACTTCAGCCGCTGGGTAACCGGAATCAACGAGGCGGCCACCAGCCAGGCATCTTCACAGGATCGCCCGGTCGGGATCAGAACGCCGCTAAAGCCGAGCCTGTCGGTTGCCTGGGCGATCTGCTGCAAATAGCCATAGTCCACCGGTCGCGCACCGTGGTCGGTGCCAAGATAGTGACCATCGCCGTGGGTCGGTAAAAACCAGAACAGATTGAGACTCATGATTTTGCTCCTTCTTGGGTCGGCTGCCAGATACGGCTACGGATATCGACTTTTTTCGGTACCAGATGGTTTTCATAGAAGAGATCGGCGGTCTGCTGCTGCAGTACAGCCGTCGCTTCATTAACGGGGGTGATTTTGGTCGGCGGGCGGTGATCAAAATAGGTGGCGATCACTGGCTGCGGCAGCCCCATGGTTTTGGCAAACAGGGCAACACTCTCATCTCGCTGGCTGATCGTTAACGCATCTGCTGCGCTAAAGGTATCGAGCACGCCCTGAATAAAGGTGCCATTCTTCGCAGCATACGGGCGCGCGGCCAGGTAAAACGAGCCGGTCTGCTTGAGGGTGGTGCCATCTTTCAGCACCCGTACACCGCCTTGTAACAGGGCGGCAGAGTAGTAGGGATCCCAGATAGCCCAGGCATCGACATTGTGTTGCTGGAACGCAGCGCGAGCATCTGCCGGGCTGAGGAACACCGGCTGAATATCGCTGAACTTCAGCCCGGCCTGTTGCAGCGCCCGCAAGAGCAAATTGTGGGAGCTCGAGCCCTTCTGGAACGCGACTTTATGGCCCTTCAGATCCGCCACGCTTTTAATCGGGCTATCTTCAGCCACGAGGATCACTTCCGCTTTCGGTTTGGGCGGCTCAACGCCGACATAGACCAGGTCTGCGCCGGCGGCCTGGGCGAAAATCGGCGGGATATCGCCCGTGCTGCCAAGGTCGATACTGCCGACGTTCAACGCTTCAAGCATCTGTGGCCCGGCTGGAAACTCGATCCAGGATATTTTGGTATGCGGATAGCGCTTCTCCAGCAGGCCGTGGCTTTTTGCCAGCACCATGCTGACGCTCCCTTTCTGATAGCCAATACGCAAAGCCTCCGGCGCGGTCTCGGCGGCCTGCGCCCAGGCGGAGAGGGTGAGCAGACCGCCGAGCAGCAGCCCGGTAGCGGAAAATGAGAAGCGGTTAAACATGAGCAACTCCTTGCGGGGCGTGGAGCTCCGGGGCTTTGATGTCGCGGCGGTGCAGTGCTTGCCAGAAGGTCTCCAGCGCGCCGTCCAGCCGGCCTTGCAAATTGGGAGTCAGGCTCGGTTTATGCTGGTAATCGATTACCTGGCTGTCGTCGGCGAAAACGCCGTGTAGGATCTCCTGTGCTTTCAGAGCGCTCAGCACTGGTTTCAGGGCATAATCCACTGCCAGCAGGTGTGCCACCGTGCCGCCCGTTGCCAGCGGCAATACCACTTTGTCCGCCAGTGCGCGCTCGGGAAGCAGGTCGAGCAGGGTTTTTAAGGCTCCCGAATAGGCTGCTTTATAGACCGGTGTGGCGACAATCAGCCCATCAGCCGTGCTAAGTTGCTCAATAAAAGTTTGCAGCGCCGGGCTGTCGAAGCGGGCATAAAGCAGGTCTTCAGGCTCAAAGTTGTGCAGATGCCAGTGGTTAATCTCAACGCCCTGCGCGGAAAGCCGATCGCGGGCGTACTCCAGAAGCGCGCTGGAGCGCGAGGGAAAGCGGGGACTGCCAGCCAGTGTAATGACGCGCATGCTTACTCCTTATAACCAAATGTTTGCTTTTAGATAACATTGATAACAATTTCAGGCAGTGTGACAGAGGCGGTTTATTCCCCTAAATGATTTATTCGGGGAAAAGTTACTGAAATCTGCATAAAGAGGGGGGATGAGAGGAAAACGATTGCGCGTAATGGTCTTTTTTTGCCACAGGTCAATTCCCTTTCTCTGCGCTTTCACTGATAATACGCCCCCGGTTTGCACACCGGGAATCCAGGAGAGTTCATGTACTACCCCTTCGTTCGTAAAGCCCTTTTCCAGTTCGATCCAGAACGCGCTCATGAATTAACGTTCCAGCAACTGCGCCGTATTACCGGCACGCCGCTCGAAGCGCTTGTCCGCCAGCGTGTACCGGTAAAACCGGTGCAGTGCATGGGGCTGACCTTTAAAAATCCGCTCGGTCTGGCCGCAGGCCTGGATAAAAACGGCGAGTGCATTGATGCGCTGGGCGCGATGGGGTTTGGCTCAATTGAGATTGGCACCGTGACGCCGCGCCCGCAGCCGGGGAACGATAAGCCGAGGATCTTCAGGCTGGTGGAAGCTGAAGGACTGATTAACCGCATGGGCTTTAACAATCTTGGCGTCGATAACCTGGTCGAAAATGTCAAAAAGGCGCATTTTGATGGCGTACTTGGCATTAATATTGGCAAAAATAAAGACACGCCGGTTGAACAGGGTAAAGATGACTACTTGATCTGCATGGAGAAAATTTATCCCTATGCCGGTTATATCGCTATTAATATCTCCTCGCCAAACACCCCAGGATTGCGCACGCTGCAATATGGCGAAGCGCTGGACGATTTACTCAGCGCCATCAAAAATAAGCAGAATGATCTCCAGGCCCGTCACCATAAATATGTTCCGCTGGCGGTAAAAATTGCCCCCGATCTTTCCGAGGAAGAGCTTATCCAGGTGGCCGACAGTTTAGTTCGCCACAATATTGATGGCGTTATTGCTACCAATACCACTCTCGAACGCTCGCTGGTGCAGGGAATGAAGCACTGTGATGAAACCGGTGGTTTAAGTGGACGTCCTCTGCAATTAAAAAGTACGCAAATTATCCGACGTCTGTCACAAGAATTATCCGGGCGCTTACCGATTATTGGCGTCGGTGGAATCGACTCCGTTATCGCCGCGCGTGAGAAGATGGAGGCGGGGGCTTCGCTGGTGCAGATTTATTCCGGTTTTATTTTTAAAGGCCCGCCGCTGGTAAAAGAGATCGTCACCCACCTCTGATCTTTTTCCCCTGCTGAGTAACCAGGGCTTTATTTCCGGCCCTGGTTGTTTTATATTCCGTCACTGTTGCTAATTTAAACATTTCAGTCTTCAATTATTAAGTTAATAAGCGAGGCGGCAAAACGGATGAAAAAACGACAGGATGTTTAAGGGGAAAGGGGAAAACAATGCGAATTAAACCTGACGATAATTGGCGCTGGTATTTTGATGAAGAGCACGATCGTATGATGCTCGATTTAGCCAATGGTATGTTATTTCGCTCCCGTTTTGCCCGTAAAATGCTCACTCCCGATGCCTTTTCACCGTCTGGTTTTTGTGTTGATGACGCTGCGCTTTATTTCTCCTTCGATGAAAAATGCCGCGATTTAGAATTATCTAATGAGCAACGCGCCGAGCTGGTGCTCAACGCGCTGGTGGCAATCCGCTTTCTTAAACCGCAAATGCCGAAAAGTTGGCACTTTATGAGCCACACGTCACCGTGGACGCCTGCAACTGGCGACGGTGCCTGCGTCTGGTTAAGCGATACGCACGAGTGTGTGAATTTGCTGGTGGTCGAGCCGGGAGAGAACGCGACGCTCTGCCTGCTGGCGCAGCCCGGCGTGGTGATTGCCGGGCGCACGATGCAGCTGGGCGATGCGATCAAGATCATGAATGACCGCCTGAAGCCGCAGCTTACTGCCGCGAGCCTCGCTTTCGAGCACGCGGTTTAAGATTCCAGCCGCAGCGACGTTTTCGGTACGCAGCTGCAACTGAGAATAGTGCCATCCTCACCCAGCGCTGATTGTTTCAGCGCGCTCACTTCGCCTTCCACCAACCGTATCCGGCAGCAGCCACAGATGCCTGCGCGGCATGAGTAGGGCACGCGGATCCCCTGGTTTTCCAGCTGCTCCAGCAGCACCTGCTGGTTGTTACCGCGAAAGGTTTGACCTTGCCACTCAATGTCCACGGTGCCTACGGGTTGCACCTCCGGCTCGAGCGCTTCAACGACCGCACCCGCGCCATACATCTTCGCCGGGCCGGTAGCCAGCACTGCAACCTCATCGCCTGCGCGGATCACGCCGCTATTACGGGCAATTAAATTCTGACCGAAGTCGACATCGCCATTATCCTGCGCCGTGCGGAACTTTTGCAGCGTGGCGAGCGGCTCACCGGCAGGGTGCTTCTGACCGCGCTCGGGGCTGACGGTGGTGAAGATGCAGCGGCTGCAGGGTTTAACCACGTCAAACACCACGTCGCCAATGCGCACCACTTTCCAGCTATCTTCCTCCCACGCCTGCGCACCGGTCACCACCAGATTGGGGCGAAACTGCTCCATCTGCACGCTGGCGGGGCACCGTTTTTGCAAGTCGCGTAGCGAGGCCTCATTGGTTAACAGATAGGGAAAGCCATCGGCAAAGGAGAGGGGAACCTCTTCATGACGCTTCACGCGGCGGGTTGGATGGGGGCCTACCCAGCGCAGCTGTACTTCGCGGCCGAAAAAGCCGCTCAGCCACTGGTTGATGGCCGCAGGCGCAATCAGCGCCGTAAAGTGGTTGCCCCACACCTCTGTGGGCGCGGCATCAGGCGCAAAATCCCCAAAGCGGATCACCGCGCTGCTGCCGTCGGGCGCTGTCAGATGCAGGCCATCCGTTAAAGGCGAGGGCAGAAAACGCACCATCTGCTGAAACTGACGCGCGGTAATAAAGGTGCCATCAGGCTGCGTGACCATAAAAACGCGGTCAAAGGCAAGGCCGCTGGCATCGGCGAGTGCATGCGTCAGGCCAATGCCGCGCATGGATTTCACCGGATGGATATAAAGACGTGAAAGGGTAGGCACGTCTTCCTCCCTGTTAGACGAAAATAAGCCCTCAACTTTATGACATGAGGGCGAGATTAGCTATAATGCGCAACAATTTTCGTAGAGTGTAAGTGACATTATGATTTCTCTGTTTGCCAGTACGGCCCGTGGGCTGGAAGAGCTGTTAAAAACTGAACTTGAAAAACTCGGCGCCGTGGAGTGCCGCGTCGTTCAGGGTGGTGTCCATTTTGAAGGCGACACGCGGCTCCTGTACCAAAGCCTGATGTGGAGCCGCCTGGCCTCGCGCATTATGATGCCGCTGGGAGAGTGCAAGGTGTATAGCGACCTTGATCTCTATCTCGGTGTGCAGGCGATCAACTGGACAGAGATTTTCAACCCGGGTGCCACCTTTGCCGTGCACTTCAGCGGGCTGAACGATGAGATCCGCAACAGCCAGTACGGCGCGCTGAAAGTTAAAGATGCGATTGTCGACAGCTTTACGCGTAAAAATCTGCCGCGCCCAAACGTCGAGCGTGACATGCCGGATCTGCGCATTAACGTCTGGCTGAACCAGGAAACGGCGCATATCTCCCTCGATCTGAGCGGTGAAGGCCTGCACCTGCGTGGCTACCGCGATCGTACCGGTATCGCCCCTATTAAAGAGAACCTGGCCGCAGCAATCGTGATGCGCTCCGGCTGGCAGCCGGGTACGCCGCTGGTCGATCCGATGTGTGGCTCCGGCACGCTGCTGATTGAAGCTGCCATGGCGGCAACCGATCGCGCGCCTGGTCTGCACCGTGGCCATTGGGGTTTTAGCGGCTGGGCGCAGCATGACGATGCCATCTGGAGCGAAGTGAAAGCCGATGCGCAAAACCGCGCACGCCAGGGTCTGGCGGCCTATGAATCCCGTTTTTATGGCTCTGACAGCGATGCCCGTGTCATCGAAAATGCCCGTAAAAACGCCCGCCGCGCTGGTATTGGCGAGCTGATTACCTTTGAAGCGAAAGATGTGGCACAGCTCAGCAACCCAGTGCCGCAAGGCCCCTACGGCACGGTTATTAGTAACCCACCTTACGGCGAGCGTCTGGAGAGCGAACCGGCGCTGATAGCCCTGCATAGCCTGCTGGGGCGTTTGCTGAAGGCGCAGTTTGGCGGCTGGAACCTGTCGCTGTTTAGCGCCTCGGTCGATCTGCTTAACTGTCTGCAGCTGCGCGCCGATCGTCAGTTCAAAGCTAAAAACGGCCCGCTCGACTGCGTGCAGAAAAACTACCATCTGGCAGAAAACACCGGCGAAGCCAAAGCGCCAGCGATGGCGGAAGATTATGCTAACCGCCTGCGTAAAAACGTTAAGAAGCTGGAGAAGTGGGCACTTCAGGAGGGGATTGAGTGTTATCGCCTCTATGATGCCGATCTTCCGGACTACAACGTTGCCGTCGATCGCTATGCTGATTGGGTGGTGGTGCAGGAGTATGCCGCGCCGAAAACCATCGATGCGCAAAAAGCACGTCAGCGCCTGTTCGACATTATTGCCGCGACCATTCACGTGCTCGGCATTGCGCCTAACAAGCTGGTGCTGAAAACCCGTGAGCGCCAGAAGGGTAATAATCAGTATCAGAAGATGAATGAGAAGGGCGACTTTATCGAGGTGAGCGAATATAACGCACGCCTGTGGGTCAACCTGACGGATTATCTGGATACCGGCCTGTTCCTCGATCACCGTATTGCCCGCCGCATGCTGGGCCAGATGAGCAAAGGCAAAGATTTCCTTAACCTCTTCGCCTACACCGGCAGTGCCAGCGTCCATGCGGGCCTGGGCGGCGCGCGCTCCACCACTACCGTGGATATGTCCCGCACCTATCTGGAGTGGGCAGAGCGTAACCTGCGCCTCAATGGTTTAAGCGGTCGCGCGCATCGCCTGATTCAGGCCGATTGCCTCGGCTGGCTGCAGGAGACCGATGAGCAGTTCGATCTTATCTTTATCGATCCGCCAACCTTCTCCAACTCCAAGCGCATGGAAGAGTCTTTCGATGTGCAGCGCGACCATATGCGCCTGATGGCTGACCTGAAACGTCTGATGCGTAAAGGGGGCACCATTATGTTCTCCAATAACAAACGCGGTTTCCGTATGGATCTCGATGGGCTGGCGAAGCTGGGGCTTAAAGCACAAGAAATCACCCAAAAAACGCAGTCGCAGGATTTTGCCCGCAACCGTCAGATCCATAACTGCTGGCTGATTACCGCAGCCTGAAAGGATAAATAGATGTCATTAATTAGTATGCACGGCGCGTGGCTCTCATTCAGCGACGCACCGCTTCTCGATAACGCGGAATTGCATATCGAAGAGAATG
The DNA here is from genome assembly GCF_014490785.1 of Kosakonia sp. SMBL-WEM22. Taxonomy (NCBI): domain Bacteria; kingdom Pseudomonadati; phylum Pseudomonadota; class Gammaproteobacteria; order Enterobacterales; family Enterobacteriaceae; genus Kosakonia; species Kosakonia sp. SMBL-WEM22. The sequence continues at coordinate 1,838,848 of NZ_CP051488.1, forward strand.
AGCGCGTCTGCCTGGTTGGCCGTAACGGCGCAGGCAAATCGACGCTGATGAAGATCCTCAACCGGGAAGTGAATCTCGATGATGGTCGCATTGTTTATGAACAGGATTTAGTTGTTGCACGTTTGCAGCAGGATCCGCCGCGCAATGTCAGCGGCAGCGTATATGATTTCGTTGCCGAAGGTATCGAAGAGCAGGCGGAGTATCTCAAGCGTTACCATGAGATCTCTCACCTGGTGATGACCGATCCGAGCGACAGAAATCTTGCGGAACTGGCACGCGTGCAGGAGATGCTGGATCACCACGGCCTGTGGCAGCTGGAGAACCGGATTAATGAAGTGCTGGCGCAGCTCGGCCTGACGGCTGACATGTCGCTCTCGGCGCTCTCCGGCGGCTGGTTGCGTAAAGCGGCGCTGGGGCGTGCGCTGGTTAGCGGCCCGCGCGTGCTGCTGCTGGATGAGCCAACTAACCACCTTGATATCGAAACCATCGACTGGCTGGAAGGGTTCCTGAAATCGTTCGGCGGCACCATTATCTTTATTTCGCACGACCGTTCGTTTATCCGCAATATGGCGACGCGGATTGTCGATCTCGATCGCGGCAAGTTGGTCTCCTATCCGGGCAATTACGACCAGTATCTGCTGGAGAAAGAGGAGGCGCTGCGCGTCGAAGAGCTGCAAAACGCCGAGTTCGATCGCAAGCTGGCTCAGGAAGAGGTGTGGATCCGCCAGGGGATTAAGGCGCGTCGTACCCGTAACGAAGGGCGCGTGCGCGCACTGAAAGCGATGCGCCGCGAGCGCAGCGAACGCCGTGAGGTGATGGGCAGCGCAAAAATGCAGGTCGAGGAGGCATCCCGCTCCGGCAAGATTGTCTTCGAGCTTGAACATGTTAACTACGGCGTCGATGGCAAAGCGCTGGTGCGCGACTTCTCCACCCAGGTTCAGCGTGGCGACAAAATTGCGCTGATTGGCCCGAACGGCTGCGGTAAAACGACCTTGCTGAAGCTGATGCTCGAACAGCTGAAAGCCGATAGCGGCCGCGTTCACATTGGCACCAAGCTTGAAGTGGCCTATTTCGATCAGCATCGTGCCGAGCTGGATCCCGACAGAACCGTAATGGATAACCTGGCGGAAGGTAAGCAGGAGGTGATGGTCAACGGCAAGCCGCGCCATATTCTTGGCTACCTTCAGGACTTCCTGTTCCATCCGAAACGGGCGATGACACCGGTGCGAGCGCTGTCGGGCGGGGAGCGTAACCGTCTGTTGCTGGCGCGTTTGTTCCTGAAACCCAGCAACCTACTGATTCTCGATGAACCGACCAACGACCTGGATGTTGAAACCCTCGAGCTGCTGGAAGAGCTGATCGATAGCTATCAGGGCACGGTTCTGCTGGTGAGCCATGACCGTCAGTTCGTTGATAATACTGTGACCGAATGCTGGATCTTCGAAGGGGAAGGGCGCATTGGGCAGTATGTTGGTGGTTATCATGATGCGCGTGGTCAGCAGGCGGCTTCGCAGGCCTTTAAACACGCTGCGGTGCAGAAAGGTGCCGAGGCGCCTGCCGCCAAAGCAGAAACTGTTAAACGTAGCGCCAACAAACTAAGCTATAACCTGCAGCGTGAGCTGGAACAGCTGCCACAAAAGCTGGAACAGCTGGAAGCCGAGCTGGAAACATTGCAGGCGCAGGTTGCCGATGCGAATTTCTTCAGCCAGCCGCACGATCATACGCAAAAAGTCCTCGCTGACATGGCGTCAGCCGAGCAGGCACTGGAAGCGGCGTTTGAACGCTGGGAGTATCTGGAGGCGCTGAAAAACGGCGCATAGAGGAAAGCGGTATGTGTGAACACCACCATCATGGCACGCGCCACATTCTCTGCTCGCAATGTGACATGCTGGTGGCGTTACCGCCGCTGCAACATGGACACCGGGCGGCGTGTCCGCGCTGCGGCACAACCCTGACGACCGAATGGAAAGAGCCGCGGCAGCGTCCGACGGCTTACGCCCTTGTCGCCCTGTTTATGCTGCTGCTCTCCAATCTTTTCCCCTTCGTCAATATGCAGGTGGCGGGCATCGCCAGCGAGGTGACGCTGCTTGAGATCCCAGGCGTCATGTTTTCGGAAGATTACGCCAGCCTCGGCACGCTCTTTCTGCTTTTCGTCCAGCTGGTGCCTGCCTTCTGCCTTGTCACCATTCTGCTGCTGGTTAACCGGGTGCGGATGGATTCTCGCCTTAAAATCGCGCTGGCACGAGTGCTGTTTCAGCTGAAAAGCTGGGGCATGGCAGAGATTTTTCTGGCGGGCGTGCTGGTAAGCTTCGTTAAACTGATGGCCTATGGTGATATTGGCATCGGCAGCAGTTTCATTCCGTGGTGCCTCTTCTGCCTGCTGCAGCTGCGCGCGTTTCAGTGTGTTGATCGCCACTGGCTATGGGATGACATCGCGCCAGCACCTGCGCTGGAACAGCCTCTGCGTGCGGGTATCACCGGCATTCGTCAGCGGCTGCGCTCTTGTCCCTGCTGCACGGCAATAGTGCCGATGGATATTCTGGTTTGTCCGCGGTGTCATACGCGCGGCTATGTCCGGCGACGCCACAGTATTCAGTGGACGCTGGCGCTGCTCGTCACAGCGATCATGCTCTATCTGCCAGCCAATATTTTGCCAATCATGATAACGGATCTGCTGGGCGATCCGACGCCTTCGACCATACTCGCGGGGGTGGTGCTGTTATGGAGCGAGGGCTCTTATCCGGTGGCACTGGTAATTTTTATCGCCAGCATTATGGTGCCAACGCTGAAAATGATCGGCATTGCCTGGCTCTGTATTGATGCGAAGGGCTATGGCAGACGCGACAGCGAACGGATGCATTTTATTTATGAAGTGGTCGAGTTTGTCGGCCGCTGGTCAATGATCGATGTCTTTGTTATTGCAGTACTGTCTGCGTTAGTCCGTATTGGCGGGCTGATGAATATCTATCCTGCAATGGGTGCGCTAATGTTTGCGCTGGTCGTTATTATCACGATGTTTGCGGCGATGACTTTCGACCCGCGTCTCAGTTGGGATCGGGAGCCACAAACGCACCATGAGGAGTTGTCAGAGCATGGAGAATAAACAGGGGGAAGCCCAGGTGCAAAAAGTAAGGAACTGGTCGCCGGTCTGGATTTTCCCGATCGTGACCGCGCTGATTGGCGCCTGGATCCTTTTTTATCACTATAGTCACCAGGGGCCGGAAGTCACGCTTATCACCACTAATGCCGAGGGCATAGTCGGCGGGAAAACGCCGATTAAAAGCCGCAGCGTGGATGTCGGCGTCGTGGAGAGTACAACGCTGACCGATGATTTAACCCACGTGGAGATCAAAGCGCGGCTCAACTCCGGCATGGAAAAACTGCTGCATAACGACTCGGTATTCTGGGTAGTAAAACCGCAGGTTGGCCGTGAAGGGGTGAGTGGCCTCGGAACGCTGCTTTCGGGGGCCTATATTGAACTTCAGCCGGGTGCTAAGGGCAGCGTGCCCGATCAATACACTCTGCTGGATGCGCCTCCGCTGGCACCGCCGGATGCTAAAGGCATCCGCGTGATCCTCGACAGCAGCAAGGCGGGCCAACTCTCACCGGGCGATCCGGTACTGTTCCGCGGCTATCGTGTGGGCTCGGTTGAAACCAGTAACTTTGATACGCAAAAACGGACCATGACCTATCAGCTCTTCATCAATGCGCCGAACGATCGGCTGGTGACCAGCAATGTCCGGTTCTGGAAAGATAGCGGCATCGCCGTCGATCTCACCTCCGCCGGTATGCGTGTTGAGATGGGATCGCTGGCGACGCTGTTTGGCGGTGGCGTCAGTTTTGATATCCCGGATGGGCTGGATTTAGGGCAGCCGGTGGCGGAGAAGAGCGCCTTTAAACTGTATGACGATCAGCGCAGTATTCAGGACTCGCTCTATACTGACCATGTCGACTACCTGATGTTCTTTAAAGACTCTATCCGTGGCCTGCAGCCGGGCGCGCCCGTGGAATTCCGCGGTATTCGACTCGGGACCGTGAGCAAGGTGCCATTCTTTAATCCGGGCATGCGCCAGGCGCTGAACGATGATTACCGCATTCCGGTTCTGATCCGCATTGAACCTGAGCGGCTGGCGAATCAGCTGGGTCAGGATGCGGATATGACTGCGCACATGAAAGAGCTGCTTAATCGTGGCCTACGCGCCTCGCTGAAGACCGGTAATATCGTGACCGGCGCGCTGTATGTCGATCTCGACTTCTACAATAATGCGCCGCCGATTAAAGAGTTCGCTGAGTTCGAGGGTTATCCAATCATCCCGACGATGAGTGGTGGTCTGGCGCAAATCCAGCAGCGGCTGATGGATACACTGGATAAAATAAACAACCTGCCGCTCAATCCGATGATTCAGCAGGCGACAAACACGCTCTCTGAGAGCCAGCAAACCCTGAAACGTCTGCAGGCGACGCTGGATAATCTGAATAAATTGACGGCAAGTCAGTCAATGCAGCAGCTTCCGGCGGATATGCAGTCTACGCTGCGCGAGCTTAATCGCAGTATGCAAGGCTTCCAGCCGGGGTCGGCCGCCTATAACAAGATGGTTGCAGATATGCAGCGTCTTGATCAGGTGTTACGGGAGCTGCAGCCTGTGCTGAAAACGCTGAACGATAAGAGCAATGCGCTGGTATTCGAAGCGAAAGGGAAAGACGATCCGCAGCCGAAGAGGGCGAAACAATGAGAAAAAGCGTACTGGCGATGCTTGTCCTGTTATTAGCCGCCTGCAGCAGTGGCGGCGATAACAAAAGTTACTACCAGCTTCCATCGCCGTCGGTAACCACGATGCAGTCGATGACCGGGCAAACGCAGGGTAACCGCCAGCTCTGGGTTGAGCAGGTCTCTGTGCCGGACTATCTGGCCGGTAATGGCGTGGTATATCAAACCAGTGATGTGCAATATGTCATTGCCAATAACAACCTCTGGGCCAGCCCGCTCGATCAGCAGTTACGTAATACGCTGGTAGCGAATCTGGGCAACGCCTTACCCGGCTGGGTAGTGGCATCGCAGCCATTAGGTAGTGATCAGGATACACTGAACGTGACGGTAACCGGTTTTCATGGTCGCTATGACGGGCGGGTTATTGTCAGCGGCGAATGGTTGCTTAAGCATCAGGGCAGTTTGATTAAGCGACCTTTCCATCTCGAGCTTAAACAGCAGGAAGATGGTTACGATGCGATGGTGAAAACGCTGGCGCAGGGGTGGCAGCAGGAAGCCGCAACTATCGCCGCGGAGCTGAATCGTCTGCCATAAGTAGATTTAATGATCTGATCAGCCGCAGCGGGTCTTCACCTGCTGCGGCTTTTTTTGTTTTGACGCTCAAAAACTTAGTCAGGAAAATGGGTGTTTCTTGTGCAGGCGAAGTTTTGTCCAGGTCACATTTATGACACTGGCGTGAATTTTGCGCATTGACGACGCGGTCTAATCAAGGTATTTGTGACCTGTGGTTGCACATTAAGTGACCACTGTTTTCTTTTCCACCAGATAAAAGAATGAGGGAAACGAGGCATGAAGAGACAAAAACGCGATCGCCTGGAACGGGCACATCAACGTGGTTATCAGGCTGGTATTACGGGGCGCTCGAAAGAGATGTGTCCCTACCAAACCCTGAATCAAAGGTCCGAGTGGCTTGGAGGCTGGCGACAGGCCATGGAGGACAGGGCAGTGACTGCCTGATTCTGTCTCTTTAGAAAAAGAAACCTCCGCACTGCGGAGGTTTCGCGTTTTAGCAGGGTTGTGCTGCTATCAAAAAGCAGAGGTATCCTGGAACAGACCGACTTTCAGATCGGATGCTGTGTAGATAAGACGATCGTCAACCAGCACTTCGCCATCCGCAAGGCCCATGATCAAACGACGGTTAACGATGCGTTTGAAATGAATACGGTAGGTGACTTTTTTCGCTGTAGGCAGAACCTGACCGGTAAACTTCACTTCACCTACGCCAAGTGCACGGCCTTTGCCTTCACCGCCCAGCCAGCCAAGATAAAAACCTACCAGCTGCCACATGGCATCAAGACCAAGGCAGCCCGGCATCACCGGATCGCCGATAAAATGGCAACCAAAGAACCACAGGTCTGGATTGATATCCAGTTCAGCTTCAACGTAGCCTTTATCGAAGTTACCGCCGGTCTCAGACATTTTGACCACACGGTCCATCATCAGCATATTCGGAGCCGGTAATTGCGGGCCTTTTTCGCCAAACAGTTCGCCGCGACCAGAGGCAAGAAGATCTTCTTTTGTATAGGATTCGCGTTTATCTACCATGTTCTTAATAAGCCTTATTTGTAATTTCGCACGCAGGATAGCTAACACGTGTACGCTGAACAAGTCCGATCAGTTAACAGCGAACTAGTTTAGCCAGCGTAACGGCCAGGGAAAGCGATGGCGAGCCTCTTGTTGGGTCGCCTGCGCGATACGTTCAAGAATGATTTGCTTGAGGTTGGTTTGCCCTTCAGCATCCCATGCCAGACCCATTAATAAGGGTAGCGCATCTATCACGTCATCCACTGCCCAGACAGAAAACTGTTTCGCCTCAATGGCGTCGAGCAACTCCTGGCGTAAGCATAGATGTCGAACATTAGCGGAAGGGATAATGACCCCTTGTTCGCCTGTCAGTTCACGCTGCTGGCAGATGGCGAAAAAGCCTTCAATTTTTTCATTCAGTCCGCCAACTGGCTGGCAACGACCAAACTGATCGACCGAACCGGTGATAGCAAGCCGTTGATTAATGGGCACCTCGGCCAGCGCACTGATCAGGGCGCAAAGCTCAGCCATAGAGGCGCTATCACCATCCACTTCGCTGTAGGATTGTTCGAAGGTAAGTGAGGCAGAGAACGGGATTTGCTGTTCCAGATCCAGTTCCGACATCAGGAACGCCTGCATGATCATCATCCCTTTCGCATGGATGTTGCCACCGAGTTCCGCTTTACGCTCAATATCATTGAATTCGCCGTCGCCGATATGCACAACGCAGCTGATGCGCGAGGGTTCGCCAAACGCGCGCGGATGGCCCGGGAACTCAATCACTGAAAGGGCGTTAACCTGACCGATACGCTCACCTTCGGTTTCGATAAGGATCTGCTCGAGCAGGATCTCGTCCTGCATCCGCTCGGCCAGGAAACCTTCTCGCCATTCGCGCTGAGCAAGCATGGAGCTCAGGGCATCGTTATCAAAGGTATCGTCAGCAGTTAATGCCGCAACTTCACGCAGTTGTCGCGAAAGCCATAGCGGACAGAGCGGTAATGTTTCCTGATCGCCGGTATAACGCACGGCTTCACGAATGAGCGTTGACCAGGCGTCTGCTGCCGGCGTCGGTAACTGCGCAACGTAAGCGGTTTGTTCAACCCATTGTCGCCATGCACGCAGCGTGTCGCTATCTGCAATTTGCAGAGTCTCTTCATATTCACTATAAATCGCCTGTGCCGCGAGTTCCGGCTCCATCTCCTGGAACTCTGCCAGCGAATCGCGCTCACCGATAAGCACGATTTTCAGATCCAGCGGCATGGACGGTACCGACACCGGGAGAGGGCGGGATTCATCAAACGAAACCCAGTCGAAACGGCGCTGGGTAACCATAGTTTTCAGGCGCATCCATAATAGAGGCTGGGCTAACAGCGGACGCAACGAAATAAGCAATACACCGCCGTTCGCCTGATGAACCAGGCCCGGCTGAAGGGTAATTTCTTGATTAAACTGACGCAGGCAGCCAAAAAGCTGCTCCGCTTCAACCCAGTCGGCGAGCACTACCGGCTGCTTACCAACGAAATGACTCTCGGTTTCAGTGGTAGGTTCGAAACGTACGGTTGAGCCAGTAATACAGTACTGCCCGCCCGCAGGAGTGTAAGTGGCAGGCAGAAGCGGATTGAGCGCATCACCAATAAGCGTCAGATATTCGACTTCTTCTGGCGCTTTTGCTAGTAAAAAACGCGAGGTTGCGCGCGGGTAGAGCAACTGCTCAAGCGCGTAGTGTAATCGAGGCTGAGTATCGGCCAGTGAGAAGTCCGTTTCGCGTGCAAGCGAGGGAGATTCAAACACGTCCTGATAGCTGTCTGTTTCAGGAACCAGGTCGTTCCATTCAAGTTTTGTAGTGGTCAAAGTCGTTTTTTTAGTCAGCTGTAAAAGGCGGGATTATACCGTAAACGCTGACTCATCACACAATCATTACAACTTTGAGCCAGCCTCACCCGGCAGATCGGGAGTTACTGGTGATTTCTTCTGAGCAGAGTCTTAAAAAACTGATATTCTGGACTTAGTTACGCGGTTACGTTGAGAGAGAAATGAAATATCAACAACTGGAAAATCTCGAAAGCGGCTGGAAATGGAAGTATCTGGTTAAAAAGCACCGTGAAGGGGAGTTAATCACGCGCTATTTGGAAGCCAGCGCGGCTAAAGAGGCCGTCGATAATTTGTTGACCCTTGAAAATGAGCCCGTGCGTGTTAATGCCTGGATAGAGCAGCATATTAACCCGGCATTGGTAAACCGAATGAAGCAGACGATTCGTGCTCGTCGTAAACGGCATTTCAATGCTGAACATCAGCATACGCGTAAGAAATCAATCGACCTGGAATTTGTCGTCTGGCAGCGATTAGCCGGATTGGCACAGCGTCGCGGGAAGACGCTTTCCGAAACGATTGTCCAGCTGATTGAGGATGCTGAGCATAAAGAGAAGTATGCATCGAAAATGTCGACTATAAAGCACGACCTGCAGGCGCTGCTTGGAAAAGAGTAGTTATTGGGCTTCCTGATTTTTCCATTATCCATACGCCAAATAATAAAAAACCCCGCGCAATGGCGGGGTTTTTTCTAACGGAGAACTTAAGCCTGCGGCTGAGTTACAACGTCTTTGATACCTTTAACTTCGATCTCTACGCGACGATCCGGACCCAGGCAATCGATCAGAGCAGCGCGTGCTTTCACGTTGTCACAGGTGTTGCCGGTAACCGGGTTGGATTCACCCATGCCACGTGCAGAGATTTTGTTCGCCGGGATACCTTTGGAAACCAGGTAATCAACAACGGACTGAGCACGTTTCTCAGAGAGACCCTGGTTGTAAGAGTCAGAACCGATGCGGTCGGTGAAGCCCAGAACCACTACGGAACCGTCTTTCGGATCCAGGTTGCTCAGCTGGCTGTAGAGCTGATCCAGCGCCTGCTGACCTTCTGGTTTCAGGGTAGCTTTGTTGAAGGTGAACAGAACGTCAGACTTCAGAGTGAAGTGCTTGGTCTGTACTTCCGGAGCCGGAGCAGGAGTCGGAGCAACTACCGGTGCGGAATCTTCCTGCTGACCGAAGCGGTAAGAAACACCTAAGCTCAGCAGACCGTTGTCCGGGCGGCCACCAACGGTGTTCGCGTCACCAATGTTGTTGGTCCACTGGTATTCCAGACGGGTTGCAACGTCACGAGTAACTGCCCACTCAACACCACCAGCGAAGACCGGAGAAACGCCGGTATCGTGATCTTTGAAGCCCTGGTTGTTTTTAGCGTCTGCGCGCCAAACCATACCACCCAGACGGGTGTACAGGTCAACGTCATCAGCAATCGGGTAACCCAGTTTAGCGGTCAGCTGAACGCCCTGAGCTTTGAATGCGCCGTTTACATCGCTGCCTTTGTACGGCATACGACCCAGCCAGTCATAGCCCATTTCAAAGCCAACGTACGGGTTAACCTGATAACCACCGAACGCACCAGCGCCTAACTGGCTCTCGTGAGTCGGGCCATTGTTAGGGATCTGGTTGTTACCAATATCGTGGAACTGAGACCAGCCCAGTTTAGCACCGGTGTACCAGGTGTTATCTTTCGGAGCGGCCTGCGCTACGGTAGCGAAGCCAGCCAGTGCCACTGCAATCGCGATAGCTGTCTTTTTCATTTTTTGCGCCTCGTTATCATCCAAAAATCGCCATGGAAATCTCGTTGAGAAGTCACGGTTAAATCCTTCACCGGGGGCATTGCTCACTGACAACTCTGCAGATATCTTTACCGATATCTTTGGCTTATGCCGAGCACCCCTGGCGATGTAAAGTCTACAACGTAGTTGGAAACTTACAAGTGTGAAGTCCGTCAGGCATATGAAAAAAAAGGCTTTGTGTACACAAAATTTAACATTTGTGCTGAAATATCACTCATCCTTGATGTGCGGCAAACCACGCCGCACAAGCTTTGCGGCTCTATTTGGTTAATAAATAGGGGATGCTGACAGATAAGAAAAATAATCCCAGGAAAACTCCTAAATTTACTCAATGATACAAATTTGAGTGAATTTTTATTCCGGAAAGCTGTCTCGCAGCGAGGGGATTGCGACGAATTGGACGCATAACAAAGCCGATCGCATTTCCCTCCTCAGCTGCCAGTGCAAGGCGGCGATGTTCATCTTCCGTCAACTCCTCAGTATGCCAGCCGATAACAACGCTGAAATTACCGGTACGTAAAGCCCGGATCATTGAATCCAGCGTGACGCCTGGAGAAAGTTGGTTAATTTGCATCACTTTCGTCAGCGGCAAACCTGCAGACTGAAGCCATTCACGGCTTAATTTCTGTTGCGGTGTTAACCACAGCTGCCAGCGTGACTGCAGACCGAGTTGCTGCAGCAGTGGCAGCAATAATAGCTGGGTCATCATGGGCTGGTCTTCATGGTAAACCACTTCGCTAATAAGCCCGGTAGCGAGAGTGGTAGTTTCGCTCTGGTTCAATGTTTGGCGTGCGGAAGCGGATGTTTTCGAACGATTAGCATAGCCTGAAGTGTGCATAAGCAATCCAGCCCTTTGAGTTACTGTATAAACATACAGTACCTGCAGAGTGTTTAAAGATCAACCTCAATTTCTGAAAGCATCTCGCATTTTTGTTTTGTGCCTGCTACTCAATACAAAATTTGCTTGCTGTCTCGCGCGCAGTTGCCTATGTTCCTGATTACTGGATCCGTTCACAGGAAAACGCATTACCAGGTGATTTATAAAGGAAAAATCATGGAAGACTTATGTTATCAACGGATATATCAATCGCGCGAATATCTCACTTCACTCGGACAAATTAGCCATCGCGCCCACTTTGGTGGTTATAGCCTTGCAGTGGATAACATCGTTTTTGCGATGATAGCCGAGGGGAAACTGTACTTACGCGCCTGTGACGAAAGCGCGCAGTATGATGTAGTCCGGCGTGCACCACTTTTAAATCTTAAAAAGCGGGGGCGGCAGATATCGTTAAATTATTACTACGTCAGCGACAATGTATGGGGCGACCGCGGCTTGCTGCTGAAGCTTTCAACACTGGCGCTTGATGCAGCAAGGCGGGCGAAAGCGCAGCGCGAAAAACTTTTTCGTCTGCGCGATCTACCCAATCTTTCCAGTCAACTTGAGTGTCAATTGCAGCAGGCTGGCATCAACGATGCACAAATCCTGCGGCTACTTGGTGCAAAAGTTTGCTGGCTCCGGCTTCGGAAAATGAACAAGCAGCTCAGTGTAAAAGTTTTATTTGCACTGGAAGGGGCCATCGTCGGCATTCACGAAGCAGCGCTACCGGCAAGTCGTCGCCAGGCGCTGCTTGCGTGGGCCAATGATGTGATGAAAAAAGGAGCAAACCCTCTCTAGACTATTTGGCTTTTTAAACGAGAAACTTCCGGCAAAAGCGCTATCAACAGGCCAATCTGTTGTAATACAAGCGGCTCTTTGCTGTCAGGGCGCGGATCCAGTTGCTTGATGCGCTGCGATAAATCAGCAAGCGCATCCTGCACGCGACCTTGATCGGCAGGCGAATGTTGGAGGGCATCATCAACATAACACACCGCGTCATCCAGTAGACGCAACACCTCCGGTTGGGCTAATTGCTCGCGATGGGCTCCCAGAGCAGAAATGTAGCTTATAAAAGTCTGATTTAGGCAAAGCAATCTGAAAGCCTTTTCACGAAGCTCAGGTGAGGTACCTGGTTCCGAAGACATATTTGACACGACCGAAGCCAGTTCGGCATCGCGGTTATAAGCATTACGCCTCGCGATACGGTAGGCAAGCCGGTTATCACGCCCCTGATGATACTGCTCAAGAATTGCATCAAGATAACGACAGTTGGCGTTAAATGCCTTCTCTGTGACGCTCGCAAGGTTCCTGAAGCGCCAGTCTGGCCAGATAAAACTCACTGCCGCCCAGGCGATAGCACAGCCAATCAACGTATCTATAATGCGCGGGATTGCTACCTCAAATCCTTCGCCAAGTAGGTTGAAACAGAGTAACACCAGCAGTGTGATGAACATTGTGGCATGGGCATATTGCACTGTGCGGAATGAGAAAAAAAGCACGCCTGTAACAACAATAAGCAGCAACTGCCCCTCTTGCGAAGGGACAAAATAGAGCACCGGAAGACCGATAGCGACCCCTATTAGTGTGCCGATGACACGCAAGCTGAGGCGATGGCGAGTCGCATTGTAGTTTGGCTGGCAAACGAACAGACTGGTTAACAGGATCCAGTAGCCATGTTGTAAACCGGTGAGATGGATAAAGGCGTAGCCGATACAGAGCACTGCGGACATACGCACCGCATGGCGAAACAGGGCTGACTCGGGTGTCAGGTTTTGGCGCAGACGTAACCAGACGTCGTGTAAGCCGTTCAGACTGTCGTCTGCTAGCTGATTCTCTGTTTCGCCATGAGCCTGAGGATGAGGCTGCCCTGATTCAATCGCCGCAAGCTGGGCGTCGGTTGCACGTAAATTGTCGAGTAAAAACCCGAGTGCTTTTACATGTTCAGGGGTCGTTTCTCCGCTGTTTTTGATTCGCGCCAGCGCGGCGTCAAGGTGAATAAATACACGCTCAAAACGGCTGTCATGCTGATAGGGTTCACGAAGCAAAATCGCGCGTGAGAGCTGCGCACAGGCTTGCGATTGCATCGAGAGAAGGCGCTGAAAACGGAACATGACGTCGCTGTAACGGAAATGTTCGCGCAGGGTTTGATACTGAATATGCGATGAACTCGCCCGTTCATGAATATCTTGTGCCGCGAAGTAGTAGTGCAGCGCCTGACGCGTGCTTCGCTGGCCACGATCGCCCCGTAAACGGGTGAGCATAGTGCCCTTCGTCTGATTAAGTGTGGTGACCAGTTGGCTATTCGATAAGGCAAGTTCATATAAAGGTGCCTGGCTGGCTTCCTCAATATCAGGATCGAAAAGGCGGGATTTTAGTTCCAGATAATGCGCAAGTTGCTCATAGCAGCGCGCCAGGTTGTCCTGCAGCGCGCGAATGGGGAAAACCAGATGCCCGACCAGCGTCAGAAAGTTGAACCACACGGCGCCAGCCAGCAACAGTAGAGGTTGCTGGTACCAGTGCTCGAACAGTGAGACGCCCAGCATGGTATAGACAGCAATCAGCAGCGCGCCGAAGGCAATGGTGGCATAGCGTTGACCTAGCCCACCTAACAAGATAAAGCCGATAGTGGAGCTTACCAGTCCTAGCGCGAAGAGCCATGGCCAGGGGAACAGCAACTCAACGGATGTTGAGGCGATAAAAAACGAGACCAGGGTAATGACCAGGTTTTTTAACCGCCCTGTAAGACGATCATCAAGGTCGGCCAGCGCCGCAGCCACCACGCCCAGTGTTAATGGAATAGTCAGTTTTACTTCGCCAAGGTGCCAGGGTAGTGCAGCGGTGCCGCAAAGAGCGATAAAGATCCTGACGTTATACAGCCAGGCGCTGTTCCATGTGTAACGGCGAAGAATGGGGCTCAACATAGGGTGGGGATCCGGTTACTGAAAACGACGACGCGCGTTGGCTTCACGTGCCGCTTGTGCTGTTTCAACGGACACAACACGACGCCCTACCGGCCACAGTGCGATAGCGGCGATTTTAAAATTCGCCACGCCAACCGGAATGCCAATAATTGTCAGGCACTGAGTTATACCGGCAATGATATGCATCACGCAAAGCCACCAGCCGAACAGGATAAACCAGACCACGTTCAGTAAGGTTCCTCCTGCGTTCAGCAGGCCATTCTTACCTTGCGGAGAAAGTTCATCGACATGTACCGCCTCATTTCCCCACGGAATAAGGGAGAGTTTCGTGATCTCCCAGCATGAGCGCGTTAGCGGAAGGGTCACAATGAGCAGCACGCTGACAACTGTTGCCACCAGCCAGCCAAGGGTCGTGGCAAAACCACCGAGGACAAAATTCAGGATATTCAAAATGGTACGCATAAAACCTCATTTGAGTTCGGGGTATTGATTATTCCGGCAATTGTAACGATTTTTTGGACTGGAGCACCAATTCTCTGACAGGTAAACTGGCAATAATTGTCACAAGCTGAGATCACCATGAGATGGAACTGAAAGCGACTTCCCTGGGAAAACGCCTGGCGCAGCACCCGTACGATCGCGCGACCATCCTGAATGCAGGCATAAAAGTAGCGGGTGACCGCCATGAATACCTCATACCTTTTAATCAATTACTGGATATTGAGTGTAAACGGGGTTTAGTTTGGGGAGAGATGGAGTTTCAGCTGGCTGATAACAAAGTGGTGCGCTTGCATGGTACCGAATGGAGTGACACACAGCGTTTTTATCACCTTTTGAATGAGCGCTGGCGCAACTGGAGCGCGGAGATGAGCGAGATAGCAGCAGAGCTTTTATCGAGCCAGCTGGCGCTTATCTCGGCGCGTATTGATCCATCCAGATGGTTGACACGTAGTCAGTTGACCGGCGTACAGCGTCAGCTACAGGAGGCTTTCTCCGCGCTTCCGATGCCCACCAGCCGTCTGCTGGAGTTTGATAATTGTCGCGAGCTTTGGCAACAGTGCCAGGCATGGCTGCAGGATGTTGAAGGGCGTCGGGCAGAACATAATCAGGCTTTTACCGAAACGATGCTGGAGCAGTATGCGACCTTTTTTGAACAGGTAGAATGCTCGCCATTAAATCCGGCGCAAGCGAGGGCTGTGGTCAACGGCGAACACTCTCTTCTGGTATTGGCCGGCGCCGGCAGCGGTAAAACCTCAGTGCTGGTGGCGCGCGCCGGTTGGCTACTGGCACGTGGCGAGGCCTCTGCCGATCAAATTCTGCTGCTCGCCTTTGGGCGTAAAGCGGCGCAGGAGATGGATGAGCGCATTAGCGAGCGTCTGCATAGCGATGAGATTACTGCGCGCACCTTCCATGCCCTGGCGCTGCATATCATTCAGCAAGGCAGCAAGAAAGTGCCCGCCCTGAGCGAGCTGGAAAACGACACTGCCGCACGATTAGCATTGTTAACCCAAACATGGGTCCAGCAGTGCAGCGAGAAAAAAGCGCAGGCAAAAGGGTGGCGGCTATGGCTGCAAGAGGAGCTGGGCTGGCATCTTCCCGAAGGAAATTACTGGCAAGATGAGGCGCTACAGCGGCGCCTTGCACCGCGTTTGGATCGCTGGATAAGTTTAATGCGCATGCATGGCGGCGCGCAGGCGGAAATGGTTGCCAGCGCACCAGAAGAGATACGCGATCTCTTTGCTAAACGCATCAAATTGATGGCTCCATTGCTGAAAGCATGGAAAACCGCGCTTAAGGAAGAGAACGCCGTCGACTTTTCGGGGCTTATTCACCAGGCCATTAGCGTGCTGGAAAAAGGCCGCTTTATCAGCCCGTGGAAGCATATCCTCGTGGATGAGTTCCAGGATATTTCACCCCAGCGCGCGGCGCTGCTGGCTGCGTTACGCAAACAGAACACGCAAACAACGCTTTTTGCCGTCGGCGACGACTGGCAGGCCATCTATCGCTTCAGTGGGGCGCAACTTTCGCTCACCACCGCGTTTCATCACTATTTTGGCGAAGGCGATCT
This sequence comes from Kosakonia sp. SMBL-WEM22, assembly GCF_014490785.1. NCBI lineage: Bacteria > Pseudomonadati > Pseudomonadota > Gammaproteobacteria > Enterobacterales > Enterobacteriaceae > Kosakonia > Kosakonia sp. SMBL-WEM22. The sequence continues at coordinate 1,854,667 of NZ_CP051488.1, forward strand.
CTGCGCCCTCGATACCACTTATCGCTTTAATTCCCGTATCGGAGAAGTGGCGAACCGCTTTATTCAGCAAAATCCTTCCCAGCTTGCCAAGCCGCTTAATAGTTTGCTGCCTGGCGATAAAAAATCCGTAACTCTGCTGGCAGAAGATCAACTCGATGCGCTGCTCGACAAGCTAAGCGGTTTCGCGAAGCCGGAGGAGCGCATCCTGGTGCTTGCCCGTTATCATCACGCCAAACCAACAAGCCTCGATAAAGCGGCTACGCGCTGGCCGAAGCTGCAGTTGGATTTTATGACTGTCCATGCCAGTAAAGGGCAGCAAGCCGACTACGTTATTATTGTTGGGCTAAAAGAGGGTGCTGACGGGTTTCCTGCGCCCGCGCGCGAGTCGATTATGGAGCAGGCGCTTTTGCCCGCAGAAGAGGATTTTCCCGACGCGGAGGAGCGTCGCCTGCTCTATGTTGCACTGACGCGGGCACGCCAGCGAGTGTGGTTACTGTTCAACAAAGATGAGCCATCACCCTTTGTTGAAATACTCAAATCGCTGGATGTGCCCGTGGTCAAAAAGCCCTGAACTCAGGCGGCATTGCCGCCTGAAGTTACTTCAACCGCTCAACCAGGTAGCGCTGATAGTCCGGAATCAAAATATCGACGCTTTGATTAAATTGTGGGGATTCGATAATAAAATCGGCCGTTGAGAGATTGGTTGCCACAGGAATATTCCATACGGTCGCCAGGCGAAGCAGGGCTTTTACATCGGGATCGTGGGGAACGGCATTCAGCGGATCCCAGAAGAAAATGAGTACGTCGATTTTACCTTCAGAGATGAGTGCGCCGACCTGCTGATCGCCGCCCATCGGGCCGCTCAGCATAGCATTCACTTCCAGCCCGGTTGCACGTTGAATCAAATTACCCGTCGTGCCGGTTGCATACAGTTGATGCGCCGCCAGCACGGGCTGATGCCGCTCAACCCATTTCATTAACGACTGCTTGCAGTGATCGTGCGCAACGAGAGCGATATTCTTGCGTACGGGTAGCGTGCGAGTGGTTGATTCCATGATCTATTTCCGTCAGTGATGTTTGCTACAGATTACTGGAAGCGATTGATGCTGCAAGAGAAGCGAATAAAAAAAACAGAAAATGGTTGAGTTACCCCGATTGATTTACACTTTGTGAAATCACGCGGAGGAAAAGATGAAAGAGAACAATATTGCCGAGATTTTACGCGCTACGCATACCATTGCTCTGGTCGGCGCAAGCGACAAACCCGATCGTCCCAGTTATCGCGTTATGAATTACCTGTTAGGGCAGGGTTATCATGTTATCCCTGTGTCGCCAAAAGTAGCTGGCAAGACGCTACTGGGACAACAAGGGTATGCCACGCTGGCAGATGTGCCAGAAAAAATTGATATGGTGGATGTGTTCCGCAACTCTGAAGCCGCATGGGAAGTTGCGCAAGAGGCGATTGCCGTAGGGGCGAAAACGTTGTGGATGCAACTGGGCGTAATCAATGAACAGGCTGCTGTGCTGGCGCAGGAAGCGGGGCTAAATGTCGTCATGGATCGCTGCCCGGCGATTGAAATTCCGCGTCTGGGTTTGGCTAAATAAAAAAATACCCCGCCGGTTGCGGGGTAAGATCAGTTTCGCAGTCTTGGAGCCTGCAGCTGGCGCCGAATAGTGCGCGCCAGTTCGTCCATTGAGGGCTGTTCAGGATGCTCATCCGTTATTTCACTGGTGAGCTGCGCTTCAGCGAGATAAGTGTGGACGGGTTGACCGTCGTCATCTTCCATCACTACGTGGTACCAGGGCAGTACGCGTAACTCATCATTAACCGCCAGCTCGTCTGCTGACGGCTCATCCAGAGAGTACTCGGGGTCGATATCGACCACTACGCCAAGATACCCCAGCAGAGAGTGGCGAACCTGCTGACCGATACCGAATTTGCTGGCTATCATTGTCACCTCCCGGGAACCTTAGATAACCCCAAATATGGGGGCACGGCTCCAGATTTCAACTTACATGACGCGACAGGCAAACCCTTTCAGATAAAGCCCTTCCGGGTAGGTTGCGATCACCGGGTGATCGGCGGCCTGACGGAACTGGTCTATAAATTGTATATCACGCCCGGCATCTAAGGCGGCATCAGCGATGATTTTCTGAAATAAGTCAGTGTTCATCAAACCTGAGCAGGAGAAGGTCAGCAGCACGCCGCCGGGATTGAGCAACTGAATCGCCAGCATGTTGATGTCTTTGTAGCCGCGGCACGCGCCCATCAGCTGACTTTTGTTTTCAACAAATTTCGGCGGATCCATCACAATTACATCGAAAGTTTCGCCCTGATCGCGATATTTACGCAGCAGTTTAAATACATCATCGCGGACAAATTCTGCTTTACTCAGATCCAGCTTATTCAGGGTAACGTTCTGCTTCGCCACGTCCAGCGCTTCCTGTGAGGTGTCTACACTAACAACCTCACGACAGCCGCCCATCAGTGCGGAGACGGCAAAGCCACCGGTGTAAGAGAAGCAGTTAAGCACGCGTTTGTCCGCTACATAGCGGCGTGTCGCCAGGCGGCTGTCGCGTTGGTCGAGGTAATAACCTGTCTTGTGGCCACCCTTAATATCAACCAAAAGCTTCATGCCGTTCTCTTCAATCGGCAGCAGCGGCGGCGGAAGCTCACCCAGTACCGGGCCCTGGGTTAATTCCAGTCCCTCTTTTTTTCGCACCGCAACATCGCTGCGATCGTAAATGGCGCACTCCGGATAGAGCGTTTGTAGTGCCGAAAGGAGTGCCGGACGCTGATATTCCGCACCCGCGCTCAGAAGTTGCAGCACCAGAAAATTGCCGAAACGATCAATTGTTACGCCCGGTAAGCCATCTGACTCGCCCGCAATCAGGCGGTAGCTGTCCAGTCCATCACGCCCGGCGAGCCAGTTACGCCACTGTTGCGCTTGCTGTAAACGGCGCGTAAAGAAGTCGATATCAATGCTTTCGTCTTTATCAAATGTCCAGACGCGTGCGCGAATTTGTGAAGCGGGAGAGAGCGCTCCGCGGGCCAGCCATTTACCCTGATGATCGACAATATCCACGGTTTCTCCGAGGCTGGCTTTGCCTTCCATTCGCGCTACGGCGCCGGAAAATACCCAGGGATGACGACGCAACAATGACTTCTCGCGTCCTTTGGCTAACACTAAACGTACACTCATATTTGGCTATTCTGTCGGCTGAAGAAAATGGGCGCTATTGTCACGGGTTCGCCGGGTAAATGCAACGCGCCCGCATTGATGGAGATAAGATATGGCTCAAGTTTGCACAATTGCCTGGGTACATGGCAGCGTACAAGGTGTCGGATTTCGCTACACCACTCAACATGAAGCGCGGCGTCTTGGATTATCAGGATATGCGCGCAATCTGGATGATGGCAGCGTTGAGGTGGTTGCCTGTGGTGAGGCTGAGAATGTCAACAAACTAATCGAGTGGTTAAAAGCTGGCGGGCCGCGTAGCGCGCGGGTCGATAAGGTTTTGACCGAGCCTCATCAACCCGACAGAGAGTGGACCGATTTCGGGATCCGCTACTAAATGCACTTTACCGGTTTAGGCAGGCCGGCAATCTTGGTTGCCTGCTTAGCCGGCCCTTTTGGAAAGAGGCGGTAGAGATAGCGGCTGTTGCCTTTCTCTTCGCCATATTTATTGGCCATTGCCTTTACCAGCATGCGAATCGCAGGCGATGTATTGAACTCAAGATAAAAGTCGCGCACAAAACGCACCACTTCCCAATGTTCCGGGGTGAGAAAAATACTCTCTTTCTCTGCGATCGCCTCTGCCAGCGCTTCGCTCCACAGTGAGGTCTCTTTCAGATAGCCTTCGCTATCCGTCTCAATCTCTTTACCTTCGAAGATCAACATAATTTCCACAACGGCTGTTTATAACGGCGGGAGTGTACCAAAAAACAAAGCCCCGCATAAGCGGGGCCTGGTTGAGACGGCATAGTTGTTAGTCGCGGCTAGCGAAACCCAGAATGCTCAGCAGGCTGACAAAGATGTTGTACAGCGATACATAGAGACTCACGGTCGCACGAATATAGTTCGTTTCGCCACCGTGAATGATGTTGCTGGTTTCATACAAAATCGCGCCGGTTGAAATCAGAATAAACACTGCACTGATTGCAAGGTGCAGGGCAGGGAGCTGAAGGAAAATATTTGCAACCATACCGATAAGCACAACCACAATACCTGCCATCAGCATACCGCCGAGGAAGGACATATCCTTGCGTGTTGTCAGCACATAGGCTGAACAGCAGAAAAAGACCAGCGCGGTGCCGCCAAGCGCCAGCGCTATGACGTCACCCATCCCGGCAGACAAATACGCGTTTAGCATCGGCCCGAGGATATACCCAAGAAAGCCAGTAAAGGCAAATGCCGCCAGAATACCGCTCGGCTTATTCGCCAGTTTATAGGTTAAGAACATCAAACCATACATACCCACCAGCGTCAGAATGAGACCCGGCGAAGGCAGCATCAGAACGGTGCTCGCTGTTGCTGTGATCGCCGAAAAAGCCAGTGTCAGGCTGAGCAGGAAATAGGTATTACGAAGAACTTTGTGCGTGCTCAGCAGGGATGTGCGATCACGCGAAGAAGTAATTAGACGATCCATAAGCCACTCTCTTATGACAGATGTAATTAGAAGTGGAGTCTAGGAAAGTCTCGCTTGCTGTAAAAGCCGTTTTACCCATCTTTACTCATCGCAGCGGCTGCTGATGCCTGTTTTATCAATAAAAAGTGTTACCAGATGAATGGGAAGCAAATGTGATGCAGAGCCATATTTATCTCTTATATCCCTCGAAATGTTTTGCCGTCTAATCTTTAGCACGTTAAGAGTGTAATGGCGTCGGTATAAAACAAATTTCAAAGGCGAAATGGATATGAAACCACAAACACTAAACAACATAACTCGCGTTTTATTTGCAGTTGGGATGATGTCCGCAACGACTCAGGTCTATGGGGCAAGCGTACCCACGGGTGTTGAACTGGCGGCAAAGCAGGAATTAGTCCGTAACAATGGCAGTGAGCCGGCATCTCTGGATCCCCACAAGGTTGAAAGTGATATCGAGTTCAACATTATTCGCGATATGTTTGACGGGCTGGTGGCCGTCAAAAAGGATGGCTCTATTGAGCCGCTTTTAGCCGAAAGATGGGAGAACAAAAATAATAGTGTCTGGACGTTTCATCTACGCCCGGGGATCACATGGTCGGATGGTACAGCGATTACAGCAAAAGATGTGGTCTGGAGTTGGCAACGTCTTGTTGATCCTAAAACGGCATCACCATACGCCAGCTATCCGGGGAATATGCATATCCTTAACGCAGCAGATATCGCACAAGGTAAAAAGCCGGTAGATGCGTTGGGTGTAAAAGCGGTGGATGACTCGACTCTCGAGATTACCCTTACTCAGCCTACAGCCTCTTTTTTATCGATGTTGGCCCATCCCTCTTTAGTACCAATTGATCAAGTTCTTGTTAACCGCTTCGGAGATAAGTGGACCAAACCAGAACATATTGTGACCAGTGGGGCTTATAAAGTCACCGACTGGGTGGTCAACGAGCGTATCGTAGCGGAACGCAATACGCGCTACTGGAATAATAAGGCTACGGTAATCAATAAAGTCACCTATTTGCCTATCAGCGCGGAAACGGCGGATGTGAACCGTTTTAAGGCCGGGGAGATAGATATTACCTATACCATCCCTGTAAACCAGTTTGCCCAGTTGCGTAAAACATTTGGCAAGCAGGTCAGCGTTGAGCCTCAACTTGCAACTTACTATTACGAGTTTAATACCACTAACCCCCCCTTCAACGATCCACGTCTACGGCGTGCGCTCAATATGGGGTTAGATAAAGATATCATTGCTGACAAAGTGATGGCGCAGGGGCAAAGGCCTGCATGGGTCGTCAGTCAGCCTGAGATCGGCGGAGTGAAAATATCCCCGCCAGATTATTCAACATGGCCACGCGAAAAACGCCTCGCGGAGGCAAAAAGATTGCTGAATGAGGCAGGCTTTAACGAGGCCCATCCTTTAAGTTTCAATCTTCTCTACAACACAATGGAGACGCATCAACGAATTGCCATTGCGGCGAGCTCAATGTGGAAAAAAAATCTTGGCGTTGAGGCAAAGCTGCAGAATCAGGAATGGAAAACGATGCTGGATACGATGCATACCGGCAATTTTGATGCGGTGCGCTACGCATGGATCGCGGATTATGACGATGCAGCGACCTTCCTGAACAATTTCCGTACCGGAAGCAGTGAAAATACAAGTAAGTACAATAACAAAGCCTATGACGACGCGCTGGATGAGGCGGCGAAGGCGAAAGATGTCACCGAGCGAGGAAAATATTATCAGCAAGCAGAGGATATTCTGGCACGTGATGTTCCGGCAATTCCTGTCTATCACTACGTCCGTACACATTTAGTGAAACCTTGGGTCGGAGGTTTCAATCCCGATCCTCTTGGTTACTACCTCACTCAGGACATGTACATCAAAAAACATTAAATCTTTACCCGTATCCGCTTCTTTGTTGAACACTGTGTTGATTTTTAAAGCAATTAACCTGTTTTTGCTTGTTTTTCACGCAAACAAACATTGTCACGCTTTACATGAAGGGCGAGGATGTTTATAGTGCGCCTCACACCGGAAGTGTGGCCGAGCGGTTGAAGGCACCGGTCTTGAAAACCGGCGACCCGAAAGGGTTCCAGAGTTCGAATCTCTGCGCTTCCGCCATATAAGATGAGGGGTTACCGAAAGGTAACCCCTTTGTTTTTGAGGCGAAGAAAAAGAGTGTTGTCGGAGAATATCTTATCTCTCCATGAGCATCACAATTCCCTTATCAGATACCTGCATCCAGCGCAGAGAAAGTACGTCAGATTGCCGGGCTGCGGACAGTTACGATATTGCTGCCATAACGACGTGATAGGCACGCTTACAAATTGCCATAAAGTCTTCGTCAGTACTGTATCTTACGCGAGACTTAAGAGAAAATTTACTGACCCAGGCGCAGAGGTTTCCCTTAACGTAACCGCGTTCATATCCCCTGCGGTAAACACTCGACATACAGCTCATTTCCTGGTTGGACTGATTTTTACTTTGCAGGCCACGACGATCCATAAAATGACGAACGTCTGCCAGTTAGATTAAGTCAGCTTTAACTTTACCGTATACGGCGAAAAGTTTTTTTGATGTTGCAGATGATCTCGCGGTGTTCGTATTGCAAGCTCAGTTTAGTAGGCACTTTCAAGAAAATCTTCCAAGGCTTTTCGAACGTAATCACATCTGAATATTTGCATCGTCTTCCTCGTTTCGTTTGTGTAACGCTGACATGGTGAGGGTGGTTGGTCCCAGCGTCACGGTCTCCCTCGGCGTGGGTTTGTATTAGTAACGCATTCTGATTTTTTATACGCGGGGAGGGAGCTTGCTATCGCCCGGTTTCGCCAAATAAATAGATCCGAAATCGATTTTATCTTCTGTACTGATCTGCATGGTGTACTGTCCGTTCAGTATATCGTGGTATATGTCCAGATAATCATCGGGTTTACTTGTCGGTCTGGGATATATTAAAAATGGCCACGCTCCTCTATTTCCTGTTGTTTGGATGGTTGTGGATAACCGGTATAATCCATCAGTTCCGCGTCTGTTAGCAGACTATTTTCTCCGGTCATGTTGCTCTTTTCTCATCATCCAATAAAAAGCATCACGGCAGGCGTGTTCGATGTCAAACAGGGCAGGGTCTTCTTTCGCAAGCTTGCCGATAACGGGCCAGTTGTTATATCGAAATTGTTGAAGAGGGTAGATCCGGATTGCCATAGCCTCATTGCGATCTCATGCAAATAATGAGATCTAAATTCTAACAGTGATGGAATACATTTCTGATTACACTTAATGAGATTTAAAGTGAGAAATGCTTCTCATACGCGTAACCGTTACGTTTTTGGCGGATGTATCCAAAATTCAGAACAGCTGCAGGCATTCAATAATGCCGTTACTACCATCATATAGAACGATATATACTCATTGCTACGTTTGAGCGGTAGTTTCAGTATTGTTAGTGTACCTGTACTAAGTGTTCGCCAATCTCAAGATGGGCTTCCGGAAGCGGGTTTAACTGTTCGGCAGGTAATGCGCCGCCATCAACGGTAATTTGTGCTGCGGCAATTTTCTTAGCCTTAATTACCTCTAAGATGGCTTTTTGATCTTTTGAACAGATAACAAATCATCAGGCAGAAGCTTTTTATTATCGATCGTAAAGTAGACGAGACCTTTGCGGAGAGTGAATGTGTTTTGTTGTATCTTGAGCTATCCAGATTCATCGACATAAGGCACAACAGAATTAATTTCCTAAGCGTTTTTATCTTTATTTGCGAAAGATCTTATGCGTTCCGCCAGGCGATTCATTTCTTCGTCACGGGTTTCGGCATGTGCGCGAAAATTAGCATCGACAATAATATGGTTGCGCGTATCAGTAGTGAATTTCAGAAAAACGGCGTGGTTATCGATGCTCTGCATATCAGTAATGTTGGAAAATGGGACGGTAAGTATGTCGATGGCGTGTCCGAGTCCGCTGTAGTGAAAGATGCGAATAATGCCGTCATTCCACCGACATCGGTGATACGCCATTGTGGGCCAATACGCGCTTAAATAAGCAGCCAAAGGAAAAGAGGTTGAATGATCGCCGCAAAAGATGGTGTTCGAGGGCGTCGATCGCTCAGATATCATCTTTATGACCGGTCCGACTTTAATATAGAGATAGCATAATGTTGACTGGGCCATCTAGCGATATCGGCCAGTTCTTTTCCGAAGGACTCATACTGAGGATGGGATACTGGAGTCCAGCAGGTGCATCTTTGAGCTGAAGAAAAATTAATGATTAAAGAGCCCATAGATGCACCGCTCAACCGGAAGAAATATAGCAAAAGCGATGATTAAAATGAATAATATAATTACAACTTCAATTATCAAGAATAACCATTTTATTGCTTGAAATAACTACTTTATCCGAAGGGACACTTTTCATTACAAGCGTTCCAACACCAATTTTAACGTTATCACCGATTTCAATATCGTCTCCGATGATGCAGGAATGCGCACCCATTTCGACGTTATTGCCAACTTTGAAATTTATATCTATTCCTCTCTTGTTTCCACCAAGTGTACAGCATTGACGGATGACAAAGTGATCTCCTATAACGCAGTTTCTGTTGATGATTACAGAATTTGCATGCCATATTTTAAATCCTTTACCTATTTTTAAATGGTAGGATAATTCAACTCCAAGGAAAAACTCATTTACTATTTTATTGAGAATTACAAAAACGAGAGATAGTGGATACAATATCTTTGTTTTTGCATGTATCGTAGATAATCTAAATAGTAATATGACAACCTTAGATTTTGCATTGTTTATCTTCAAATCATAAATAAGTGTTTTGATGAAATTTTTCATGTTTATCCCTAAGAAGTATTAGCTACGATTAATAAATTTTTTAATTTTTCCAAAAATACACATCACGGCACATACCTAAATTTTCAGAAAAAAAGTTAGATGATTTTAGCCGTACGGTCATCACGTTACAAGCTATTAAAGTCGGTAAGCCGACCACTCCGATGCCTTACATTCATACAAAATTAAGTGAAACCCACGGGTGTAAGGCATGAGGATAAAAAGTCATTCACCCTGGCGGTGGTAGTATCCAGCGTCACCTGTAGAGGAAGTAGCATTTGATAATTACTTCAATTACTTGACAAAGTAGGCCCCTGCCACTGGGCGGCAGTAGGTGTACTGACAAGAACCGTTTGGGACTGGCTACATCCATCAGACCCATAAAGGTTGGTTGAAGGTGGATGTGTGGCGCCGTAATCACCACCAAATCAGGTTTTGGTCCACTGTTACCAGAGCTGTCAGCTAAGCATTTTCGTGTTATTAAATGCGAAAGGATAAAAATCTATGAAAGGAGGGGAGAATCCAGTAACGATCTTATTGATTCACACTAAATATTCTGTGACAGTAAACATCGGTATGGTGCGAGTGAGCGAATATCATCGACAAAATTTAAAAAACAATATTATTAAGACTCGGAGATGTTGGACTATCCCTGTCGATTCATTGTATTAATTTGTCATATATATATTGATGCGCTAAATACACGAAAACATTTTGATAACATTTACAAATGATGTTATTTTTTCGTTCTTGAAGTCCGCGACCCGAAAGGGTTCCAGAGTTCGAATGTCTGCGCTACCGCAAGCTATGATAAGGGGTTCTCGAAAGATAACCCCGTATTTTGCTTGTAAAGAAACGGGCTATAGCCGCAAAAATGCTGCCAAATAACCAAGTAATGTCTTATACCTTTTCATGTGTTTTGATCATGTACTACAGACAAACAACGGTCGTTTACCGACACTGAAGAGAAAGCTACTACCGCCTTGTCGTTTGATTGCGTAATTTATCTGTCTGTTAGGGTAAACGTAAAAAGCGGGCATAATGGTAGCGATAACATCATCGGGCAAACTCTCAACGTTATCGACCTTATTGATATTGGTTGATAAAAGTTGAAAGGTATTTTTGTTCTCCACCCATGTGTATGCGACATCCCTTCTAATCGTACCCTCCGGGTGGTTGGGGTGACGATAGCGCCCACTCACAGAGACGATTCCGCTCAGCGTTCGTCTGTTGTACATAAAGTCCAGCGTCAAGTTAGCTTGCGCATCCTTATTAAAGACAACAACCATTGCTGAGCAAGTTTCCGCAGCGCGCAATTTTGCTATGGCCTTTAGGTACAGATAGCCAAATGCGAGACCTGCAGAGAGAAAAAAAATTAATAAGCTAATCCTCTTTTTAGTCATCTCGCTTGATTCCACTAATATGGAGAGAGATACATCCTGGTGAAGACTCTGTAGTGTATTTATTTCTACAGGCTAATGCGGTCAAAGTAGGAGACGTAGCAGAAAGAGGAAAATAGACCCATGGATAGCTCTTGCAACTTAATCCTGTGTTCAGAATTAAGCTTTTATATTTCGAATAGGGATTATTGTTGTCATGAATGTCATTCCTCGTATGAAAATGGCAACCATTATCTGTCTCAATGAGAGTGTAATTGTTGAAGAAAGCGGGTTCTTCATGTGCATACCAAATGAAGCTTGTAACAATGAAGCCAGTGAAAAAAGCGATGAGAACAAGCATGACAGGCAAAAGCATTTTTTTAATTTGCTTTTCATTTTCAATAGGTGATGGTTGGGATAATGGTGTTATGAGAGGCTCTGACGAGGCATCATCAATAACGGGATTGAAGCTCTTATCAGGCAATTCCGAGTCTAAGGCGTTGGTAATATCAAGCGCAATGCTGTCAGTTGCTTCTACGATATCATCCTGTTTAATGATTCTGACACTGTCATCAATTTGGAAGCCTTTACGAGGAATGGTGGCGATGAGTTTTTGATCCGTGTCGCCCACTGCACGTAGTCCGCGTCGGACAATTGAAATATTCTGATAGAGAGTGTTGGCCGGAACCAACATTCCTTCCTCTTCCCATACTTTCTTGAAAAAATCTTGCTGCAGGACAATGTCGGGAGATGCCTCAAGTAATAGCAGAAGGCACCGACTTGCTGGGGTGGTTAAGATCACACTCACTTCAGGGTTTTTAAGGGAGGTTAATTTCTTTAAAACTGGTCTGAATTCAATACATTCGTTTATAATCCAGTGCATATACCTTTCAACGCAGCCAGGGCTGAGTTCCTTATCAACATTCCATATTAAACATAGCTATTACTCCATACAGTAATTTCAACATGATGTAAGAGTAATTTCCACGTTTTTTTGTAGCATGAATGAACATTGACAAGACTGCTTTAAGCACTCAAATTATCAACTTTCCTATATGGAGTTTGAAAAGGTCGATGCCAGGAGACAATTTTTTAGAATCTCCATTTTTCTTGAAGTTAAACTCTAAGGTATAAGAATAGTCAAAAAAATATAAACCTTCATAATGATTCAAGTACAATCATCATGTATTTTTATAAATGAATCATTATAGAGTATAAATATTTCACCGGCTCCCTTCACATAACCACTCTTCAGTGCCTCCCCGGGCCGGAGATACCATGTCGAGCTGGTATCCTCTGTGGCACCGCACCCTGGTTTTAATAATAACTTAAACCATGTATTTCCTTTATTAGCTACCTCCCCATGAGAGTGATCAAAAAACCATTCAAAGTTTATCTTACGAGGCCTCACGACAAGTATTGTATCCATTACGATGACCGGCATCATACTTATAATGTTGTCCTTCGCATTCTTTGATTTTTTGTTTTGAGGAGGAATTTCTTCAAATGCAATACGGTAGTAACGTTCTTTGTCATCAGCTGGGCCATGGTAATAAAACTTAAAAAAATCACCCTCGCCAGGTTTCAACATCATTTGTCGCGGTGCGAATAGTAGCTCTCCATCATTAGGCTGAAAATAAACCTCGGATGTTCCGGGGCTTACAATCGCCTTAATAGTTATGCGGTAAAGACGAGGCGCCTGATTATTATTTATAACCAGCTTTGCATACATATTGCTATCAGAGTTAATCGAAAAAGTTTGATTGCCGACATATATAGCATTTGCAAAAAAGGGTGCTAGCAAAAAAAAGATTAAGAAATATTTTGATAGTAGTTTAATTAACATTGCGCCATGTTGCCTTAATTCTAATTTCACCCGATGCGCTAACATCTCCGAACCATGTTGACTGGTTTAATGTATACAGAGAGCGCTCATCATTCATAGGTATTGAAAAACGAACATTTGATTTATTCATTAACCCCATAGAGCCGTTTGCACTAAACCATGGTGTCGTTAGCCAAAAAGCATCAGTCATATCGCGCCACAGACCATCGCAGCCGACATCATAAGTTTTATTTACTCCGTTTCTGGTTTTATAAATTAATGATGCGGGAAAAGGAACCTGAGTTATGCTGTTAGGCGATTTGAATATGCACCACGATCGCCCATGGATCTTTTGCGTAGGACCCGTTACGCTAATTAGCACTTCATCTGCAGAGGTCTTTCCATTGGTCGTAACGATATAATCAAAATCAAGCGAAGGAGTGTTTCTACCAATTTTTCCAGTGCGTGAAGGGTTTTGCACATAATCGGCCGAAATTATACTCACGCTAAAATCGCGTGGCTTGATAATGATCTGACTTGAAGTTGAGAATTCGTACCAACCTGATTCTGGAGCGAGGGCATTGTGCATTCTAAAATTGAAGAGATCGTTTGTATTACTGTCGCTAATGCCTAATTTTACCATTTGTTTGAAAAAATTTTGCGACAGAAAAATATAAATATTTCTCTTTCCTTTTAGTTCATTAAACGTAAAGTAATGACTTGTTTTGCTTACAGTCTTCCAGGTATTGCTATCCAGACTAAACTGCATATCCTGAGAATTTATTGCTGATTCTAGATCGGGTTTATTAATCGATGGAAAAACTTTTATTGTTGAGTTGCTCATCCCGTTGTCACGTAATGAGTAAGTGAGCATTTTACAGGCCAAACCGGAAATTTTCCCTATAACAAGGGGATAACAGCCAGAGTTGCCTTCTCCAATCGTAGGTATGCCATCGCTATTAATGAAAACTTCCGAAATGTTGTTGGTGTTTTCAAACTTAATATGAGCGCCTTTGGTATATGAGACTTTGCGGACGTACCAGTTACCTGAACCCAGATAGCGGCAGCGTTGGCCCAGTTTAGCGCTATAACTTTCCGCTGTAGTGCAGGTGTTAATGGTCATGGTAAAGTTACTTCCTACGGACGCATTATTTAGATAATGATAAAACTGATCGCTCATCATTCCATGCATCCATTTAGCTCCCCCTGCTGGAACGGATACGCCATAAAATCCAGCGGCATCCCTGGCCTCTGGCGAAATTAAACTTGTTGACATATCGCAGCCTTTATACCAGTTGATACAGCGTAACCCTGTCAGTAGATGTGAGGTGGGGGCCTTTTCAAGCCACATATCGAAACGGCGGTTACTTAACAAAAGTGTATTATATCCGTTATCAATATAGCCAAGGCTTTGCTGATATATGGTGCCTGAACCATTGTATTTTAGCCCTGTCCAACGGTTGGAGCCTGTCATCCGTGGATCCAGTGCACCAGTTGGTGTAACAAAAAAGTTATCGTTGTTATTATTTTCTACAAAAACATATTCGCGCGTAGGTGCGTCGGGAAATATAGTTTTATTAACGCCTGCTTCTGCATTCGTTATTTTTGAGAGTATAAATGCTAGTGTTAAGAATAAATAGTGTTTAACCTTCATTGGTCTCTCCCTCAACCATAGTGCCGGCAAAGGTTTTCAATCCCTGGCAAATAATATCGCCTACCCAAACTGCACCACGAGCATTACTGATATCAAGATTTGCTTCGCAACTCTTATTATCTTCGTAGCTAAAATCGACAGTAGGAAATTTTTTATCAATATCCATTACGAACTCACCATTACCATCTGTACGCGTCCGCCCAATATGGTTATTAATGTGAGCATGAGCAAGCAATGTTCCATCTTCAGCGCGTATCCGGCCTGAAACAGTTACCATTTGTTTGATTTCAGGTTTCATGGTAACAACATTGCCTGGATAAAGCGTGAATTGACCTTTTTTACCGTTTGCGATGTTATAGCTGTCAATAGAATTTTTACTATTTATAATTTCAACTTCATAACGTGAATAAGGATCTAAAGGAAGGTAGTTACGTTTACCAAGCAATGGGAAAAGGCGGCCATTGACTTTTGCAGTTAGTTGACCATTTTGCTCAATGTCAGTATGTAATATTACGCCAGCATTACCTTCTGTGCTGCCGCTAACACCTAACTCTTTTCCTTGCCAGCCGACACTGCCATTCGCAGTGAAGTTAGAGTTTAAATATCCATCCAGGCCGCTATTGATACTCAATGTTCCTGTGGAAAAACGGCTCTCATATTTTGTCCATGCAGTGGCACTCAGGTTTTTATTATTACTCTTCTCACCAGAAATGCCTCGGGAAAGGTCGGCACCAATAGCCTGTATAGTATTAGTCTCGTCAAACTGCTTCTGAGCGGAGATGTTTGCCATAGCATAACCATTTTGTTGCGTTATCCCTGCTCGAAAGGTGCTACCAAGTGGGAGCAGAAAATCAAAAGCGACATATTTTTGCATACGGCTTGTTTGCCGACTATTGCTGTGCTGGTAACGTTGCAGGCCTGCACGTAGACATAGTGAACCGAACTGGCCATTGTATAGTGTCTGCGTATAATCGGCAGTGTAATAATGACTATTATGTTGGTGATCTTTGTTATAACTCGCACTTAATGAACCAAGCCGGGACCAAAATGTATTAAGATTTAATGACGCACCCATTGAAATATTGGTGGCATCGCTCCGCCGAACTTTGTTTCCGATTGAAGTTTTTTCCTGGCTTAACCAGACAGTACTGAATCTTCCAGGCAAAGTAGCATTTAAGCTACTAATTGAACTCCATGACCCATCTGTAGCCAGCATATTTTGTAAACTTATTTGTAAATCCTCGAAAACAGGCCATGAAAGCTGCAATTCCCCGATACTGACAGAATCATAGTTATACGCTGAGGCTATCCAGGATAAAGCATGAAGTGTACCGGACGTGGACAAGCCAATCAGTAAACTGTTTTTAGCTTCCTGAATTTCCCTCTCGCCACTCTCCCATTGCTCAATATGCATGTTGCCTCCCCAAAATTGCCAACGGAATGGCATTCCCGCAGATTTGCCGCGAGCGAAAAGCTTATTAACTCTTTGAATAGTTTGGTTTATATGTTGGCCATTAACGATCACATCGACTTTGATATCGTAGATACCATAGGGGAGTCCGCTGGTATCAACTTCATGACTACCCATGCTGAAATTTTGTACGCTGAGAAGTTTACCGTCTCGAGATAGGTGAACTTCGCCAGCAGAAGGTAAAAACACAATGACTGGTACAACAGAATGTGAATCATTGAAGACTGTTGACTGGGCATAGTTACCCCAGGAGAAGCCATAAATTTTTCCTGAAGGAAGCGCGGTAACAGAACCAAGCGACTGTAAATTCCATGCATCTAACATGCCACCTGCAAGTCTAAAGCCTGAAAAGTCACGTTCGTACATAGCACGATAAAATTGGGCTTGTTGGGAATTAGATCCCAGACCGTACATAGTACCATTCACCATTAAATGGTGCTCTTTTAATGCTGTAACAGAATCAAATGAAAGATAGTTGGAAGTGCTGCTTTCACCCCCCTTCATCTTATTGTTATAAATGCCAAAGTTATAACTCAGCGTGCCGCTTAAATTTTCCGCACTGGATTTACCTATGTCCTCAATCTTGGGACGAAAGAGAGTCTTGAGCGCCTGCTGAGTTACAATTATTTGTAATGTAAGTTGCTGGAAATTTAAATATAGCCAAGCGTTATCGGTGAGAGATATTTTAAACTCTTCATTAAATGCAACATCTTTAAGGCTATCTATTTTTGAACGTGTAACTTCATTCAATGAAGCATTGCCGTTTTGATCTTCAAGCTCAATTAAACGTACTTTTACCATATTATCATCAAGCCATATGGAAGCCGTGCCAATACGCTGATCATCTTCTGTACCAGAAGACCCATTCAGGTGGATATATAAAGGGATGCTCATACCATCTTGTAATGCTTTTCTAAAAGCATCAGGAACCATTATGCCGGCGATATGTAAGTTTTGAAAAGGAGTAGAGTAAACTTCATTCATACCAGCAAAGAAAATGACTGTATAAGTAACGCAAGCTTGGAAGATCTTGTTCTCGACAATGCGCACAGATTACGTCTTCCGAAAACTATTTTACTGAAACGAAATGGTTCTCTTGCCAGAATGCTACACGACCATTTCTATCTGCAACGTTGACCCGCGTAAATTTTCGCGATTTTCCTGGCATAAGGTAATAATTCTCTTTGCAAGAGTCGCCATCAGTGGGTTTCAAACATGGCCCATAAGCAATGATACGCAAAGTTGCATTTCCTGGATTAGTGATTTTCCCTTCAGAGTAGTGGTATGCATATTTTGCTTTGCGTGGCGCAACTACTAATATTGAACTGATTAACGCTGAGGCTGTGGCAACGGCATGACGCTTTGCGTTGCTCCTTTTCCCTTCGCTCAATGCTTGGTCGGACCATAGAATACGGTAATAGCGTTCTTTATCATCATTCGGACCTTTATAGAAAAAACGAATAGTCTCATTGCTATTAGCCGGAAGCAGCAAACTCCCGGGTGTCAAAAGAAGTTCATCTTTACTCTCCATAGGAATGATGCTACCGCCTTCCAAAGGGTTTGTTATTCTTTCGACTTTGATATTAATAAGGCGACCTGTATTGGTAGAGTTTTTGATCTCTTTATTAATAATGGAACTATCGCTATACATAAAAGAAGATATATCGCCAATATCTAATGCGTAAGTGGGCATCATGAAACTTAAACAAATGGCAAAAGTTAGAAAATTCTTCGTCATATCCATTCTCCTAAAAAAAAGGAGCGGTCCCTCGCTCCTCAAATATTGGAAATTAGCTAGTCCAGGTTGCATCAAACTGAACGCTAACATCGCCGCTCCAAATACCTTCTGGCAATACGCTCAAATCTGTTGCAGGCGTCGTTCCGTCAGTCGTTGCACTTGCAATTGAGAATGTAAATGCATCCTGACCGGCAAAACGACCTGCATTATTTTAATTAGAAGCAATATTGCCAAGACCACCACTTTGACCAGAAAGAGTATCAACAAGAACAGTATCAGTCGTTTTGTTAACTGCGTTACCGAAGTAATTAACACCAACATTAAGCGTGGACCCTGATCCATCAAGCTGTGTTAGCGTGTTACTCACTAATCGTGAGGTGAGTTTGAATGCCGTTGCACTTGAATCGCCTTCAACTGCAACGTCAAAAAGACCTTTTTGTGTATTGAAACCTTTAACGCCCTCTGCGTATTGAAAAGAAAGACTTCCTAGAGGCGTTACAACTAATTTACTTGTTGTATCTTTTTTTGCCGTGGCGGACCACGTTGCAACAGCTTGTGCTGAAGTGTCAGCTGCCTGAACTGCACCCATGTTAAAAGAAGACAATAATGCAAGCGCTAGAATTTTACGTTTCATAAATGCACCTTACTCTTAATGTTTTTAACCTTGAAGGTTCCTTGTATGCACAAGGATTTTTTCTAATCGGTACTTCTATCAAATAGTCAAACCGATCATAAGAAGCTAAGAAAGTATAACTTGAATATATGCGCTAATAACAACTCAATACCTTACAGTTGCGTTAGTTAATGAGTGCTTAGCAACTTTTAATTAATCATGAGCTTACGCAAAATATTTGCTCCTCACAAAAATAATAACCTTGATGCGAAATAATCGGATAGTAATAAAATGTTATGCTGCGAATAAATAATAACTGTTAACTAATTGTGCTCTTTTCATCTGAAGCAATGCCGCTTACCGCCTTGTTGATAACATTTCGTTAACCTTTTTGTTTTGCCTTTATAATACCGTTGATTTCTTTTTAAGAAGTAAATAAATTTTATTTAAATGAATGATTGTTTATTTAAGGGTGCCTCGATGCGTTCTTTTAAGATTTAAATTTTATCACCAACCTTAAAGACTATGCTGAGACTGAGTTTCATCCCTGGCTGTAGATATCCCGCAACAAAAATGTATTGTCTGGTTGAAAATTCATGCTCAGTCCGCGCGTAAGCACCGGTGAGGGTCGTTCATTTTTCTTTGCCTTTGTGATGTAGAAGATATCTATGCTCACTATTTATTTGTATGGCCTATATTAGGCGCTCTGGAATTTATTATAGATATGATTAAATTTTGTAATTTGTTGATATCAAAGGAAAAATGGAAAATTTTCTTAAGCAGCCTTAATAAAAAATTTTCTATCCTTTAAGGGTAATTCACTTGTTTTAATACTTGCTTTAGTAATAATTAAAAAATTCCTATCGGCTCTCCATTTTTGAAGGCGTATCAAGAAAAAAGTATAATATTCCCCTTGATTTAAGAAGCATACATCTGATGTTCTTACATGTACTTTGGTTCTATATGGTAAAAGTGTTAAGACAAACGAGGAAGTTCCAAATGTTAATGTGGTTTTAGTCTGCATTACGAATTTAAATGCCTGAATTAGCCGCATTTGTAATATTAGTTTCTTTGAACGAATAAGCTCATCTTAATAAGTTGCATAAATTACAGGTAGGTAATCAATGAAAAGTGAAAGGATCACAGGAATGTTAATGAAATTTAATCCAATAGCAGCGTCTATTCTGCTCTCTCTACCGGTTATAGTTCAAGCAGCAAATCTCAATATCAAAAATGGTACCCTCTTCAAAGCAAATGGCGTGCCGATAATAAACATTGCAAAACCAAATGAAAATGGTCTTTCTCATAATGTTTATGATGATTTCAACGTTGGTAAGGATGGGGTGATTTTTAATAATAGCTCTTCCGGTACTAATACTGTAATTGGTGGTTCAATTGCGGGTAATAGTAATCTTACTTCTGGTAGCGCCAACGTTATCCTTAATGAAGTTACGTCCAATAAATCCAGTATGCTTGAAGGCCTGATGGAAGTTGCAGGGGATAAGGCACACTTGGTTATTGCCAATCCTAATGGTATTTCAACAACTATGGGAAGTGGTTTTATCAATACCAGTAAGGCTACCATCACGACCGGTAAACCCGATATTCAAAATGGTGCGTTAAAAGGTTATTCAGTTGGGGGCGGCATTATCAACGTCCAGGGGTTAATGAGTTCTTCACCAACAGAGATCCTTGCTCGCTCTGTGGCGGTGCAAGGCCAAATCGTGACAGATGAGCTTACCGTGATCGCAGGCAATAATTATATCAATGAAAACGCAGCAGTCTCGGGACATGTAACGGCGAGCGGAGCCAGAAACACATATGCAGTTGATGTTTCAGACTTGGGTGGAATGTACGCTAATCGCATTAATCTAATCAGTACTGAAAGCGGTGTTGGTGTAAGAAATACAGGGATAATTGCAGGCGGTGCAGATAATATCGTAATTGATGTAAACGGCAAGTTCATTAACAGCAATGGCAATGTACAAGCGGTTGGAGAAACTCAAATCACAACTAATGGAGCTCTGGATAATATTGGTGGTGACATCGCTGGTAAAGGTAAGATACTCATCAATACAGCAAAAAATGTTGTTAACAACACCACGGCAGGTAGTATTTCCTCAGAGGCTGATATCTATATCGATAGTGGTGAGTTTAATAATAAAAATGGAAAAGTTGCCTCTAGTGGTGTACTAGGCATTAATACCAATGGTAAAACATTAACTAACACTGGCAAGGGTACTGCTGTAGGATTGGAGGCAGGTGTTGTTGCCCTGAAAACCGGTAAGTTAGATAACCGGACTGGTCAGATTAAAGGTGGTTATTTAGCCTTTGAAACTTCAGAATTAACTAATGTAGGAGGTGAAATTCAATCTGCTGGCAAGATTGATATGATTAGCTCTGGAAATATAGACAATACTAAAGGCCTTATCAGGTCTCAAGCAGGTGGTATACAGATTGAGACGGCAAAGTCTTTTATTAATAAAGAAAACATTACTGCTGATGCTACAAGTAGCGACTCCTTAGGACTGATTTCAGGCGATGGTGGAATTAAAGTAAAGGCTGGCGTAATTAATAATTCCACAGGCGGAATAAGTTCATCGGGAAGTATCTCTCTGGCAAGTGATAGCACTATCAATAATGGTAATGGCAAAATTGCTGCTGATAAATCCGTGTCACTTTCTGCAATTGGAAATATTGAAAACTCGAGCGGAAGAGTTCTTTCTAAAGACACCATCTCAGTCGTTGGTTCCACAATGGATAACAGTCTTTATGTCGGGCAAATCATTGGCGATCGTGGTATCAAAATCGATTTGACCGGATACTTTAATAACCATATTGGCTTAGTAAGCTCACAGTTTGGCAATGTTGATATCGAAGCTAAAAATGTCAAAAACATCGGTGGCATGATTCTTGGTAAAGATATTTCAATCAAAACTGAAGCAGATGTTGATAACTATCACGGCTTGATGGTGGCAAGTAATGTACTGAATATTGATGCTAAAACAAATGTTAATAACTCCTATGGAGAGAATTTTGGGAAAGTATATGGTAATTATTTCGGTATACCAGGCCAGATTGGTGGGTTGATTGGGAGCAACGGAGTTTCAATCAATGCTCAGTCAGTTAACAACAACCATAGCCGTATCATTGCGGAGTATGGTCCATTAACCATGAATGTTCTGGAAACACTTAGTAGCGATCGCGCTTTAATAGCTAGCGGTAGTGATGCAAATATTATTGCGAAACGATTAACTAATAATTACTCCACAATTCATAGCGCTGGAGATCTTAATATTGACGTCAATTCGCTATCCAATTACAGTACTGGAACAATCGAAAGCAATGATGCAACGGGAATAATTTCTTCCGATCGGCATCTCTCATTAATTGTGGGTAGTGCTTTCACTAATTATGGGTGGGTAAGCAGTAAGCAAAACTCATTAGTACGCGTGGCGGGTGTATTACATAATTATAATACTATCTCCGCTGATAATACGTTAGAAGTTGACACGTCAGGTACTCTTACTAATGAGAAAGATATTGTGGCGGGTACAATACTATATGTTGAATCAGATGGAAATGTTGTTAACAGCAGCAAAGGCAATCTGGTTGGTAGTTCAGCGTTTATAAAGGCGGGAACTGATTTAACTAACTATGGTAATGTGGTGGCATGGGATTATCTCGATGTCCAGGCTGCTCGCACAATTTATAATTATAAAAATATCTATACTCAAGGCAATGCGTTCATTACTTCGAAAATGGTACATAACTCAGGAGCTAATGCTATTTTAGGTGGTGAAAGGGGCGTTATACTAAATACTGAACAATTGACCGGGTCAGGCACTATTGTTGGTTTGTGATTTAAATACACAATGAAAAGCAGCAGTTTCTCTGCTGCTTTTCAAAAATAAGAGCGATCGTAATAGTGCAACTTCATAAGTTATATCTTATTATTTGTTTTTTTTGTTTTCATGTGGTAGCAGCGGATAATCTGGACACGTTTGCGAAAGAGCAGCAACGCAATGACTCGAATGTATTGCGTGAAAATAAACTTACTAAAAAAAATGTGTTCTCAAACAAAAGAGAGTTGCTTATCAATAACATACAGATCCCTCATGATAAAGTATGCTATAAAATTGATAAGTTTATTTTTAGTAATGATTTTATACATGATCGTAATATCAGCGCTATTAAAAATAAATTCTCTGGGCATTGTATTGGTATCAGCGCCATACGAATTTTAGCTAAGATTATTCAGGACTATTTTATTAATGTCAGGTTTGTAACAACACGTGTAGATATCCCCAATCAAGATTTGACAACGGGGCAGCTTATCTTAACGATAGTTCCTGGTCGGATAGAGCATATTATAATTGAAGGTAAAGATGTTAACTCTTATATATTGCCTTTTAAAGAAGGTGATATTGTAAATCTAAGAGATATAGAGCAGGGGCTAGAGAATTTGCAAAGAACACCTGCGGTTGATGTAAAAATAAACATTGCTCCTGGAAGTCGTAACGGGTACAGCAAAATATTAATTAATACGCACCGCGCTAAAAAATGGAGTGTCAAAGCAAACTATAGTAACCAGGGGGATAAAAGTACGGGGCAAAACCTATTTAGTGCGGCTTTTTATCTATTTAATGTCGCAGGCTTAAGTGATATAGGTTATTTGTCTGGGGCGAGTAGTACGACAGGGGGTTACAAAAACATTACCGCTTGGTACTCTTTCCCATATGGCTTTTGGGAGTATGAATTTATATATAGCACAAGTTTTTCTAACCAAAATATTCCTATAGCTGACTGGCATTATAATTATATCGGTAAAAATAAATATTACAGTATCAAAAGCACGCGCCTGCTTTATCGTGATATGTCCAAGAAAATTTCTGCAAGTATAGAGCTTTTTAAAAGAAAATCAGGTTACGAGTTCGGTGGAGTCCAGCTGGCCATGCAAAAGCGTGACATGAGCAACCTGAAGCTAGCGCTCAATTACCTCCAGAGCTTTGATGGGGCCTCACTGGACTCAACATTAAGCTGGCAACGATTTGTTAAATGGCCTGGGGGGAAGGAAACTCCAGATATGTTATCAGGCGACGTAGACAGTGTTAGTCACATCTATAACTTAAATATGACTTATTTGAAGGTAATGAAGCTATTAACTTCTCCAGCCTGGTATGAGATGACTATAGGTGCGCAATATAGCCCTGAATCACTAACCATTCAGGATCAGTTTAATTTAGGCAATCGCTGGAATGTACGAGGTTTTGAAAATAGTTCTGGTGTGGATGCTATAAATGCTTTCTATATACAAAACACTCTTAATATTACAACTGCCTTTAATGGGGTAACTTCTTTCTTCGGAACTGATTATGGGCAAGTTGGTAATAACCAATCCACGCGGCAACTATATGGTGGCAACAAACTTATGGGTATTACCGGTGGAGTAAAAGGGAATGTTCAGTCTTTGGGATATGAATTATCATTATCCCTTCCTTTACTCTATCCTTCCAAAATGATTGTTGATGATTTTACGGCGAAATTTAACTTCAGTTATCAGTTCTAGTATCTATGGCAAAAAATAATCTTTATCTCGGTACTGACATCGTTGAAGTAAGTAAGATTACCAGGGCAATAAACCATGGGGGGAATAATTTCCTTTATCGCGTTTTTTCTTCATCCGAAAGAGCGCAGTTTGTTGCAGAAGCGCTGGATTATGAAAGAGCTTCGGGTTTTTGGGCTGCAAAAGAGTCTCTTGTTAAGGCGTTAGGCTTAGGGTTCCGTGAAGGCATAACCTTTCAGGATATGGAGATTCAGCATGACCGTTTAGGTTGCCCCTTTTTTTCTCTTTCTGGACGTATAGCACAGATAATCAAGGAGCGAGGAATAGAACATATCTCTTTAAGCATATCTCACTGTCGAACACATGCTGTTGCAGTAACAATTATATCCCGATGAAGGAAAAACAAAAATGTATGCATATAAGGATTTGAAAACAAAAAACGTGCTTATTTCCGGCGCAAGCGGAGATATTGGCCTGGCAACATGTGAGAGATATCTTGAACAGGGTTGTAATGTCTTCGCATTATTTAAAAGCAACGTAGAGCCGCTTCGTTTATTAAGCGAGCAACATGACTACGGCTGTCGTTTGACTACCTTACAGTGCGATCTTACTAATAATGAGAGTCTGAGTGAACTGATTATCTATCTTAGCTCTGCTATCTCGCAACTTGACATTCTTATTAATAATGCTGGGGTTGTTAAAGACAATCTTTTTTCCGCTATAAGTTTCGAGGATTTTAATATGGTTATCGAAACTAATATGTTGAGCACCTTTAACCTTACCAAAGCGATGTTAAAATTCCTGCGAAGTGCGGAAAATGCGACGATTATTAATGTTGCTTCTATCGCTGCAATTATTCCTAGTGTTGGACAGACAAACTACAGTGCTTCTAAGGGGGCCTTACTAGGCTTTACCCGGACTCTGGCTGCTGAACTTGCACCACGCGGCATTCGTGTTAACGCCGTAGCGCCGGGAATGATTGCTTCAAAGATGGTTAAAAAGGTCTCAAGGACTGTTGTTCGTGATGTAACCAACTCAATCCCACTCAAGCGGTTAGGAAACTGTAATGAAGTTGCTGATACTATCGTTTGGTTATCGTCAGCAGCATCCAGTTATATCGTTGGGCAAACTATTGTTGTTGATGGTGGACTGGTCATGCGGTGATTTATGTCAAAGTATACTATCCCTCCGAAATTGTTTCTTGAGATGGGTGCATGGCGCCAACCTCTTATGATGGTCGATCGCATAGAGGATTATAAATATGGTGAAAACGGTTATATTCGCGTGATCAAACATGTAACATATAACGATTCCTACCTAATCGGGCATTTTCCGGGCAATCCCATTATGCCCGGTGTAATAGTTGCGGAAATATTCGGTCAGGCAAGTGAGTATTTTTCTTTTATCAGCGATGTTTGCGATATTTTTGCAGGGCGGTTCGGTACGTCATTAACCAGTTTGCGTGATTTTTACAGTGTTATTCACAGCCCCGAATTAGTCGCAATTATTCGTGAGCGTCGGGCTCAAGTCCGTGGTGTGCTGGCGTCACAAAATTTGAAGTTTAAAGGCACTGCTTATCCTGGAGATACTATTGAGATAATAAGCAGGCCAGCTTTTACCGATCCTGTCGGGTTCAAACACTACTCCGTTACGGCAAGCGTCGGTAAGAAAAATATTAGCCAAGGAACAATCATTAACTTTCGCGAAACTCTATTACAGGGATGAAAAAAATGACAGTAATGCAAAGTAAAATTGAAGAGCGCAAAGAGGTTATGTTCACTATTAAAACAGAGATTATTCAGCGTTTAAATATTTCTCGCGAACTGTCGCAAATTGACGACGATACGCCCTTGTTTGGTAATGGTCTGAAGTTGGATTCTGTTGATGCTACCGAAATTATTGTAATGCTGGATAAAGTTTTTAATATTCAGGTTAATGAAAGCGATGAGCCGTCATATATGCGTAGCATTAACAGCCTTGCTTCTTTTGTGATTGTTAAACGCCAGGCTTAATTTGGGTTGGTTTTTTTAATAAGGACTTCTATGAAATCGCTGCATGACTTACATTTAGCCAATAAGGCTAAAATGGGTATTTTTAATAATTATTTACTCCCGGCCGCGTATCACGAACCCAGCGTTGAGTATAGAGCGGTGAGAGAAAATGCACTGCTGGTTGATTATTCTCATATGTCGATAGTAAGCGTTATGGGTGATGATGCATGGGCTTTAGTTAATCATCTAGCTTCGGCTGATGTCTCTATCATCCGCGATGAACAAGGGCTTTATTCATTGGTGCTTAATGAGGATGGCACGATTAAAGGCGACATCTATATTTTGTGTACGCCCGATGGCTACTACATCTTGTCAGAAAATATTGCCGCGTCCGATATGATTAGCTCCCTCCATAACCTTCTGCTGCGTGCTGAAGAACTTGAGATCGCTGAACTACCTGCTATTAAGTCAATGACAGAGGAGGCGTGGGGGGCGCTTATGGTTGAAGGCCCTTACTCCTGGGAGTTGCTTGCTGAAGTCTACGGCTTCGATATCATCGGCTTACCCTACCATGAATATATTAACCAGGACGGCGAGTTGATTCTTTTTCGCTGCGGTAAACATGGAGAGTTTGCTTACCTGCTAGTTGGCCCACAGCCAGAGCTCGTAGATACATGGTCAATGCTTATTGAGAAAGGTGAAAAATATCAACTTAAAACAGGCGGTCTTGATTATCAGCGTACAGTGCGCATTGAAAATATGTGTTGGGATGAAAATATTTATGCCGACTTCAGCCGTCATCCGGCTGAACTGCAGTTGCAATGGGCTGTGCAATACGACAAAGAGGGCTTCATTGGTAAAGCGGCGGCTGTCGAGCGTTCCCATAATCCTGCAAAACGTAAAATTGTCGGCATCTGTCCACTAACGGATAGCACCGGAATCGCGCCCAATGACAAAGTTCTGGTCGATGATAAACAGGTCGGCGTAATCGTTAAATCTGCCTGGTCTCCTGCACTCGAGGCGTCAATTGCTCTCGCGCTGCTCGAAGATGATTACGCGTGGTCAGATATTTCAGGCTTCACTATCGAAACCGCTACGGCAAAGATCCCGGCAAAAACACAAACTCTTCCCTTTCTTTATAACTTGAGTCTGTTGGTCAACCCGACAGAGCACAGCTATATCGATGACACGAAGACACGACACGCTTAATCGTCCGCAACGCCAGTTTCCCGCGAGTGTAACTGGCTTTGTTAACCGTATCACCTCATGAGGTCTGTTTTTCACTTCTGCTGCAGGGATGAATAATGAAGAGCACTAGAAAAAGAGTGGTTGTTACCGGGATGGGTATACTTTCGTCTCTGGCTGAAACTCTCCAGGATTTTAAGTCCGCACTTCTTAATAAGAAGTGTGGCGTAACGGATAGCCAACGTTTTAGTACATGGTTCGAAAATGCGCGTGCAGCAGAGGTGATGCACGAGATTCATTACCCTGAGCTGTCAGATAAGGTCGTGCAGTCATTAGATAACGCTGCACTCTGGGCTTATAAAGTAGGTAAGGATGCGTTAAACCATGCGGGCCTTATCACAAACGCCTCTGCGCTCGAGGAAATGGGATTAATTGTTGGCGTCTCTTCTGCAGGCACAGAAGCCTTTCTGCCGCTATTTGAACAGCGCATTGAAGACTTCTCTCTGCGTAAGGCTCTCTATGCTGGCGGGTTCGCCTCTTGCTGCTCAAGCGTCTCAACGCTGCTTGGGGTAAAAGGAGGTGTAGAACTTGTAGCCACCGCCTGTACGGCCAGCCCGAACGCCATCGGTATAGCGTTCGACTATCTGCAAAACGGGAAAAGCAAAACGATGCTTGCCGTGGGAACGGAACCCATTTATTTGCCGACCTTCGCCGGTTTCTACGCCCTAAACGTCATGCATCCGGATACTTGTACTCCATTCTCTGGTCAACCTGGCATGTCCATTGGCGAAGGTGCAGGGGCTTTGGTACTGGAAGAGTATGAGCATGCTGTAGCGCGTGGAGCCACTATCTATGGTGAAATCCTCTCCTATGCTACCTCCTGCGACGCCTATCATTAGACCGGTCCCGATCCGCGTGCGAATGGCGCGGTACAGGTTATGCTCAAGGCGATGGCAAACGCGGGTGTCTCGCCTGAACAGATTGACTATGTTAATGCTCATGGCACCGGAACGGAGGCTAACGATCGGATAGAGAGCATGGCGATGACCAAAGTCTTCGGCCACCGCAAGGACTTGCTTGTCAGCTCAACTAAATCTTACTTTGGTCATAATATCGGCGCTGCTGGCATCGTGGAGTTAATCGCTTGTCTGGTTACCCTTCCTGACAATATCGTTTTGCCGACCCTCAACTTCTCAACTCCACGCCCCAATTGCGATTTGGACTACGTGGCAAATGAATTCAGAGAGAAAGAGGTTAATCTCTTTTTGAAAAACAACTATGCGTTTGGCGGTAATAACTGCTCCATGGTTATCAGTACAAGGCCTGCAACAGTACCTGTAACGCACTATTCCCCTAAGCGCGTTGCGATAACAGGCGCCGGTGCCGTAACGGCCATTGGACACACCGTCGGCGACATTTTGCAGAACATCTGGCAGCGGAGTACCACCGGAACCCTGGGGGGCGTGACATTCCCGCAGGATACGCTCGCCGAAGCCCGTGAGCTGTTAGCGGTTCTGGAAAAAACTGGCCAACTGAGCGACATATTCGGAAGTGAGTACGGCATAGGCGCGGGAAAAGTGCCGGTAGAGGAGGCGCATTTCAAAACTTTTCAGGTGCAGAATCTGGAACCCCGCAAGTATCTGCGCCGCTTTGATGCACGCAAAGCCACGCGCGGCGGAACTTTTGCTCTGGTCGCACTCTCAGAGGCGTTGAATAGCGGTAAGCGCAAAATTAAGCGCGACGGCGAAAACCTTGGGCTGATCATGGGAATGTCGCGCGGTCCGCAGGAGACAACCTATAAATATTTGCAAAGCCTCAAACCCGATCCGCGTAAAGTCCGCACCTCCGAGTTTCCCGGTTCGCTAATGAATGCGATTGCCACTTTTTGCGGCATCTCTGAAGGGATTAAAGGGTACACCACGACGCTGGCAACGGGCGAAAACGCAGCGCTTGGCGCACTGACTTATGGTTACGAACTCGTGCGGCAGAATCTGCAGCCGCAGGTAATTGTCGGTGGCGCGGATGAGTTTTTTCCCTCCATGGCGCTCTACATGGATGCCGTGACGCAAAAAATCGCCATGATCTCCGATGTGAGCGATTATCAAATTTATAGTGACGAGTCGAAAGGATATGTACCAGGCGAAGGCGCCTGTATGCTGTTGCTTGAGGATCCGCAGGCGGCGCGCGAGCGTGGTGTTGAAGTGCTGGCCGAAATTATCGGCTATGGAAAATCTTGTGATAACAGCTGGTTTGATTCCGCCCAGTTAGGCGAAAAATCGGCTGCCATGGCGCTTGCTATTCAACGCGCCCTTGCTGATGCCGGCATGAGCGTTCAGGAAATCGATCTGGTATGTGGCAGCAGCCACGGTGGACCTGCGCATGCGCAGGTTGAGATCAACGCCCTTTACGATGTATTTCACCAGAGCCATCCGCAGGTGCCGGTTGTTAATTACAACGCCTGTTTCGGTTTTGTCGCCTCAGTGGCCGCTCTGTTGAACTTGCTGGTGCTGACTGAATGCATGAAAACGCAATGCGTACCGGCAATGCCTGGCTCCCATCCCTTCTTTGATAAGCGAATGAATTTTGTGCGCGAGCCGCTCAGGCTTGCTGTTCGCCATGCGCTACTGGTTGGCGCAACAGAAGGTGGGAACTACTACGCGATGATTATAAAGGGGTAGCGCCGTGAAAAATGCAGCCCTGATTTCCGGCTACAGCCTGGCGCTACCCTATGCCCGTCATCCCGCGCAGCTGATTGATAATCTGCACCAGGGTATCCGCGTCAATACCACGCCCTGGTTTGCCAGCGAAGAGGAGGCCATCAAATGTGGATTTAAGCGAAATGTCAACGTCGCCCGGCTTAATACAACGAAAGAGAGCGATCTTGACCTCATCTGCTGCTTAATTGAAGAAGCAATAGCGCAGGCCGCTTTACCCCCCGCCGCGTTGGCGGGGGAGTCCGTCCGGGTCTATTTGACCGGTCTCGGCCCGCGTGTCGATGCGATGGACTACAAATCTTTTTACGACAAAAACGACATTGAAGATGTCGCGCTCTCAGAGTCGATAAAAAATCTGCATGTCCGAAATATGTCCCAGGATTATCTGGCTTTTAAACTGGCAGAAAAGTATCACCTGACAAACATTCCAGCTGCGATGCACTGCACCAGTAATTCCGCGTTGACAGCCATCCATTTGGGGTGCCAGGCCATTGAGCGCGGCGGCCTCAATCTGGTTTGCGTGATTAATTGCTCAAAAATTAATACCCAGGATATATGGTTCTTGGAAAATCAGTTGATGCTGGCAAGCAGGGTAGTGCAGCCGTTTGGTAAAAACAGCCAGGCTGTCTTATTTGCAGAAGGTTTTTCGGTGATATTGCTGGAGCGCCAAGGGTATCGTGGTGGGCCGAAGGGGAAACGCCATGTGAAGTTGCAATCAAACTATACCCAGACCAGTGCCGGGCGAAGCCACGATCCAACATGGCTTAGTACCAACCTGGTAAAAGTAATGCGCAGCGTAATGAGTGAAGCTGCGGTAACGCTGGATCAACTCTGCGCTATTATTCCACACGGCAACGGCTCTTCTACCAGCGATAAATCTGAAGCGCAAGCGATTTCAATGCTGGTGGGCGACCAAACAATACCGATACTGGCCTATAAAGGCATGCTGGGTTATACCGCCACCGGCTCCGGTATTGTCGATCTTATTATCGGTGCCGAGGCGTTGCGAAAGGGCGAGTTAATTCCCGCGGTGGCGAACGACGAGATAAGTGATGAAATATCTCAGCATTTATTAGTTGATCAGCCGATCGTCTCTCATCAAAAAAAATATTTGTTGAAAACTGGCCTCGGTGTTGATGGTTCAATTATCGGCATTGTCATTTCTCTATTCGCGAACGGAGAAGCAGCGTAATGAACGATGCAATATATCTCAATGCCTTTGCGATTATCGAGCCGGAAGATGATTTTTATATTTACTCTCCCGGATGGTTGAACGTCTGGGAATCACATCTCTACAACCAGGCGCTAAAAGAAACGGCTAAATGTGGCTGGGGTTTTAAACGTTTCGGTACAAGCAAAGCTGCCTATGCACAAGAAATGCTGCGTAAACCTGACTATATCCATTATATCGAGGCGCTTGAGCAGGCAGCCGAGGAAGTGTTACAGAGCCTCGGCGCAAAAGAGCGGATGCTATTATTAAAATCCCGCACTGCTTTTCTTTATGTTGATGCGTGGGGGGAGAGTGCAATTTTCGAAAATATAAGCAGCGCATTACACACCTCAACTATTGATACCTTGCCGAAAAATCTGCTGAAGAAATTCGCCATCAAAGATGTCAGTTGCAAAATGCGCGGCGAGAAGCTCTCGTTAATTGCTGCGATGCGCTGTGCACAGGATTATCTCTGCTGGGATACGTTTGATTTTGTGGTGGTGTGCGCCGCGTGGCGTGCAATACCGCTGCTGGTTTTCTCCGAAGCAGCATTAGCGGGCGAGGCTGGGAAGAGCAGAGCGCAGCAGAGAAGCGGTATTCATCTCAGCGTTGAGCGGGCAGGCTGTTTTATCTTTAGCCGCCGTGCAGGTGGCATCAGCGTTCGCTGCGGAAATTACCTTAGCTGGCAGGATGGCACGCAAACTCAGCGTGAGCTCTATGAGACTGCGAGCGATATCGACCTGTTCGCGCAGACCGATACGACAACACTTCGCCGGGTGCCTGAACAGGCGGCTAACGTCCTCGATCTCAGCGCTATGTTTGGAGCCAGCGGTTGTTTAACTCCCGCCCTAAGTTGGGAGTACCTGCAACATCAAGCACCTGGCGGGACAAAAATCCGCACTATCGTGAAAGATAGTTTTGGTGGTAGCGCCTGGTTCGACAGTTGGATCGACACTGAAAGGGAAGGCGCATGAAAAATAGCGTAAAAGCTCTGCCTGCCATTATTTTGAGCAATATATCAAAACAGTTTGGCGCAGGTGAAAGTCAGGTAAATGCATTAAAAAAGGTGAACATTGAGATTGCGAAGGGGGAATTTATCGCGCTGTGCGGCCCCTCCGGTAGCGGCAAAAGTACCCTGCTCAATATCCTCTCCGGGCTAGACCGCCCGAGCACAGGACAGGTTATTTTTTTAAATCATCTACTCAATAACCTTCCTGAAAACGAACTCGCCGCAATTCGAGGTAAGCATCTAGGCTTTATCTTTCAGTTTTTCAATCTGATTCCGGTGTTGAACGTGCTGGATAATATTTTTTATCCGCTGGTTCTCAATGGCTATTACGATAAAAAAGAGGCGAAAGCGCGCGCATTACATGCGCTCGACAGCGTCGGCCTCGCGCAACTTGCACGGCGAAAACCAGGCCAACTATCCGGAGGTCAGCAACAACGTGTGGCGATTGCCCGCGCGCTTGCCCATCAGCCGCGCATCGTTGTTGCCGATGAACCAACGGGGAATCTGGATTTAGCGACCGGCGAAGCGATCATGGATTTACTATTAAAAATTAACCAGGAAACACAAACCACCTTTATTGTTTCCACGCACTCCACCCCACTCAAGGATCGGGTGAAGCGGGTAATTGAAATCACGGATGGAGAATTAACTTATGATTCGGCCCGTTAAACGCAATCGCCTGAAGGGCGTCATCATCGCCTTGACGCTGGTAGTGAACACGGTAATTGCCGCACCAACGTCTGAAGTTGAGAAAATAATCCAGCAGGGGTTTCCGGCACAGCCGCAGGCGCTGGTGGAAACAACCTCTGCGTTGTGGCGTGAATATCGCCGTGAACAGCATATTGCCTCGCTGATCTTTTATGCCTACGGCTTGTTACAACAGGCAAAACACTATGCTGCGATTAATGATTTTATCCACGCCGCAGAGTATGCAAAAACCGGTTTTTTCTTTCTCGATGAAGCGGTGGAGTCAAACGACGATAATCTGCGGCTGCACTACCTGCGAGCGCGTATTGATGCTTATTTACCTGCGGAAAGCGGTCGATGCATTATCGCCCTGCATGACACCGAACGCTTACTAAATGCAGCGGGCTTATTCGATGAGAAAATGCTCATTCCCGTTCGTTATATGCGCTATCGCGCGCTCATCAATTGTCGGCAGCAGCACGACGCTGAGCGCCTGTTAAGTGAATTAAGACAATCAGGAGCGCAAGCAGAGAAATATATCCTCTTATCGCCTGGCGCCACGCCAGAGTGGGATCTGCAGGAAATGACGCAGATAGTGATGCCGCTATTAAAAGAGAAGTAAAGGAATCCATCATGTTATTTATTAATCTGGCGATGAGCGCTGTCCTGCTTTTTATACTTTTCTGTTTACTGTTCAGGTTCAGAGATACGCAGTTTGCTTTGCTGAATATTTTCCGCCATCGACGGCGCTCTTTCTCAACGCTTGCGGCAATTATGCTTGGCGGTGTGGCGATTTTTCTCTACGGCGGTTTTATTCAGTACTCCTTCTGGATTTTGAAAGAGCAAACCATTCGTACCAATATTGGTCATGTGCAAATTTATAATGCGGGCTATTTTGAGAGTGCAAAGAAAAATAAGAGCCTGATTAAAAATTATGCGGCATTGAAGCAAGACATTCTTGCTCAACCCGATTTAGCGGCGGATATTTCGACCATCTCGGGCCAGCTTGAATTTACTGGTGTGGCCTCACAATATGAAAACGAAACCACCAGTTATTTCTCCGGGCTTGGCGTCGAGCCTTTAGCTGCGTTAAAGCTTGGCTCATTCGATAAGCTCATTATCGGCAGCGACTTATCCCGCGTAAAAATGGACGAAGTGACCGCCGGAAGCGGACTTGCTAAAACCCTCAATGCCGCGTATGGCGACTGGCTCGATATTATGGTGGTTAATGCACAAGGAGGGCAGGGAGCAATATCTTTGAAAGTACGCGGTATTTTTGCCTCCGGTATTAAAGACTATGATGATACGGCAATGAAGATGCCGTTAACGACGGCGCAGCGCCTGATGGGAACAGAGGGTGTTAGTAAAATACTGATTCTACTCAATACAGAAAATGTGTCAGGCTTTGCAGCTAAACTTCGACACTTTATTGCCCAGCATCACTTACCGCTGATCGTAAAAGAGTGGAATAACGTCTCGCCGTTTTACCAGCAGGTCGAAGATCTTCTCTCAGGGATTTACTTTTTTATTAAACTTCTTGTCGCGGTAATTGTTATTTTTATGATTGGTAACTCCCTCACCATGAATATCATTGAGCGTACGCGAGAAATTACCACTTTGCGCGCTATTGGACTCAGGCCATGGCATGTTACGCGGCTATTTATTCTGGAAGGGATCTTTATTGGCATTATTGGCGCGACAGGGAGTCTGGCTATAGGAGTTGCCCTTGCATGGCTTATTAACATTCAAGGTATTGCGATGCCGCCTTCTCCGGGACAGTCGCAGGGCTATACCGCATTTATTAAAATCACGGATATAGATACGGTCTGGTTTACTTTTTTCTTACCGATCATTACCGCAATGTTCGCCTCTCTGCGCCCTTCATTACGCGCAGCAAAATTGAATTTAGCCGACGCTTTTAAATTTTCATAAACAGGACCGATTATGAATATTTTCTCTCCATTTCTTATTGCGCTGTCGATACTTCCTGCCATCTGCAATGCAACGCTGGCACAGGATATTATTCGCCGGGCTGATGAAATACGCTCACCTAATAAACCGTTCCGTTATACGGTTACGGTACATGAATATAAAGATATAGCCGGCGAAGCGGTTAATAAGCAGATTTTCGATGTGTCGATGCGCTTTATGAAGCCCGAAAATGGCCGGCCTGCGGATGCACGATCCCTTGTCCGTTTTATCTATCCTGCCAGAGACAAAGGTAAGGTCATGCTCTCTGATTGGTATGACTTATGGTTCTACTCACCGGAATTACGTCGCCCGATGCCTGTTTCGCCTGAGCAGCGCTTAGTCGGACAGATCGCTAATAGCGATGTTATTGTCACCAATTTTGATTACTCGTACCACGCTCACCTCACTGGCGAAACGACTTGTGGAAATATCGTCTGTTATCGACTCTCCCTTGAGCGAAAAACTGCTGCGGCAACCTATCCCAAAATTGTCTATCTGGTAGAGAAGGAGAGTTCCCGACCTTATACCGCCTCCTTTTATTCACAGGATGAGAAATTACTCAAAGAGGTACGTTACAAGGATTATCAGACGGTGCTGGGAGAAGCGCGGCCAATGAAGATCATTGTGCAAGATGCACGCCACAATAAGGGATTTACCGTTATGGAATATAGCAACGTCAGGCTTGAGTCCTTGCCAGAATTTTACTTTACCAGGGAAGCTATTCAGCGGGGTGTCAGGTGAGACGTTGTGTTAATACTCTGCTGCTTCCTTTGTCATTACTCGCCTCTTTCTCTCAGGCCTCTTGCCTCTCTGGCGATGAGGTGGCCGCGAATAGCGAAACCGCGCTGATGCTGCAAACCTCATATATGAAGCGCACCGCTTCACCGTGGAGGGTTGGCGGAGAACGTGCTTATGCCCCGACAAATGCTTTTCAGGATGCCGGAATAAAATTCAGCAGCAAATGTGCGGTTATCGAAAACCGTCTTGATATCGATTTCTCCCTCTCAGGCCTGACTTATTATGCATGGCATTTGCCCGGCCCTTTTGAAGAGGATCAGCAGCGTTCACGTGTGCTGCTCAATAGGTTGCAACTTAGCTACACCCTTTCTGACCGGCTTCGACTGGAGGCTGGAAAGTTAGCGTCAATACCGGGCCTCTTTTTTCTCAAATCACCCACCGCCCTGATGAGCAACTATTACGCGGGATTTAAAAACACGCGCATCTATGATCCAGCCATGCGCGCGAGTTATAGCGAATCCTCTTGGGGGGCACGCCTGGT
The DNA here is from genome assembly GCF_014490785.1 of Kosakonia sp. SMBL-WEM22. Taxonomy (NCBI): domain Bacteria; kingdom Pseudomonadati; phylum Pseudomonadota; class Gammaproteobacteria; order Enterobacterales; family Enterobacteriaceae; genus Kosakonia; species Kosakonia sp. SMBL-WEM22. The sequence goes on from NZ_CP051488.1 coordinate 1,890,447, forward strand.
TGATAACAACCGTAACTACAGCCTCTCTTTAACGGTCACTCCGAAGCTGGCGACCCTTAACCAGCGGTATGAAACATCCAGCAACTGGTCAGCAAAACGGCGCGGTAATGCGCAGGCGCGCTACTTGTTAAGGTATTCCGATTACCGACTGGCGAACCATACCCCAGCTCTTAGCCTGTTGCTCGGCGACACCCGCTCTCTCGCACTCTCGGACAGCTTCAGCTATACGCCAGCGCTCACCTTCAATGGCGAGGTGGCGTTGCATAACGCTCAGCAATGGCGGCACTTCTCGCCGGAACGTGCCGCAGAAGTTGTCGATTATCAGTTTCCCTCGTCGCTTTACCGCGCCGATCGTAACGCAGGGGTGGAGGTGGCCTTAGGGGCGCAATACACCACCCGCGACTTCGCTGTGCTGGGGCTTGAATACTACTTCCAGAGTGAAGGCTATTCAGAAAGTGAATGGCAACAGCAGGCACAACTCTCACGCTATCTGAACAGCGCCTCGCAGTCGGCGTTATTAGATCACATCTTCGATGCTTACAAATATCTGATGGGGGGAGAGATTGGGAATGTCGCCAACAGAGGCCAACTGCAAGGAAAACACTATTTGAGTGCCTATGGCAGTTTTCGCAGCGAGCAAGGCGCAACGCTCCAGCCCTATATCACGATGAATATGCGTGATAACAGCTCGCTGTTAGGCCTTCACGTCTCGACGCCAGTAGCGGCCTTTGATGACAGCCTCAATCTCTATGCTGGCGGCTGGACAGGGCTCGGCAAGCAGGATACGGAATTCGCTTTTTTTGGCAAAACCCTCGGATTTTATCTTGGACTTAACTATTTCCTATAAGGACATGGCAGATGAGTGAACACAACACTGAAAAACCGCTTGTATTACTGTTCGCCGGACAGGGCAATCCCGCTATCGGCATGGGCGCTGACTTATGGGATCTCACTCCGGCGGCAAAGCACATTTGGGATTGCGCCAGTGATGTATCAGGAATGGATCTGCGTCGTCTCTGCCTGAAAGGCCCGATGAATCGGTTGATCCAGACAACGGTACAGCAACTGGCGGTGACGGCAATTAATGTCACGCTCTATGCCCTTTGCCAGCAAGAATTCGATCGCTGTGTGATAGTCGGCTCCTGCGGACACAGCGTCGGCGAATACAGCGCCCTCTATGCCGCAGGCTCGATCTCTCTGGAGAAGCTGTTTGAGGCGATCCACTTTCGCGCGAAGGTCATGCATGATATCAGCCGTCTACACAAAGGAGAGATGGCGGCTGTAAAAGGTCTTGATACTCTGCGCTTGCGCGAATTAATCGACAGCGCCGGGTTAATTGTTGATATCAGTTGTGATAACACTCCTAACCAGCAGGTTATTGGCGGGGCGAGCGAGCCACTACGTGAGTGCTCTCGTCTTTTGCGTGAGAAGGGATTCGAACCGGTTAAACTTGGCGTTAGCGGCGCATGGCATACGCGTTTAATGACGGAGGGCATTGCCTTGATGCGGAACTATCTTGCCGGGATAGAGATGAAGCCGCCGCGCCATGCTGTGGTAATGAATGTATCCGGTAAGGAAGAGTACCATCCTGAGCAGATTAAAGAGAACCTCGCGCTCCATTTGACTCACACAGTTAAATGGCGTGATTCAATCAATGGTTGGCTTATCCATCAGCCGGGCGTGAAGTTTATTGAGATCAGCAATAAAGCTTACCTCGCACAGATGCTCACTGACTTTAGCGATTTCACACCCGCGATGTCCCGGCACTGCAAAGCGCTTTTATCAGCGTGAGGGCGCCATCGTGATTCCTGATTACCAGACTTTTATCCGCCACCAGGACAAAAGAATAGTGATGCTGCTCTGCGCCATTATTTATCTGCTACTGGGGTTATACTGGAAAAATACGGCGTTTAATCTGACATCGCAGGATGCGATTATTATTAGTGCAATTCTTGCCCTGGTGATGTTTCATTTTATCTGGGAGTTAAAAGCCTACTGGGCATATAAATGCGTGGTTAAAAATATCGATCTCTCTTTCTTCGTTAACAAAAAAGCGAGCCAAACAGAAAGGGTGCTATCACGACCGGCGAGCGCCAGCCTGCTAAGCGGAATACTTTTCTGGCTGATTACTCAGATGGCACTTTTGTTCTTTACGCCAGAGCGGGTGCTACCGCTTCTGGCTGCGGTATCACCGTTCTTTCTCTATATCGTCTTTCGTTTTATCAGAACCACCTATATCAAGCTGCTCGGGCAAGAAGTGAATGAAAAACTGAGGTTTAAGCATCTTCACCGTTATGTTGCCCGTCATCTCCTAATCAGCCTTAGCGTCACCTTGTTAACCATTGTGCCGCTAAAACATCAGCCTGAATTTTCCCTTGATGAAGGGCTATTCTCTGCGCGGCTAATAGTCGCGATGCTCGTGCTCTGTGCTGTTGTGCTGGCGATAAATCTGATCTTTGTTCGGCTATCCAGGCGCTATATCTTTCTGGGGCGCCTTTTCACACGCGAAATTGACTTTTACTTCGCCAGTCCACTACCCCGGTGCATTGATGTAGCGACGCCTTTATGGATTCAGCTTTCCAGCTTAGTGTTGATTGAAACGCTCTGGATTGCAGTCATCAGCTTATTACTCGGTTTGTCGGGTCGGGCTATCTTTTTCGAGGCCTACTTTCTGTTGTGTTTATTGCCATGCCTGGCGTTTAGCTTTCTGTATATATACCGGCTGTGGCACAACGATTTTCTGATGGCATGCGATATGTGTTTTCGCTGGGAGGAGATCAACAAGCAGTCACAGCTCTGGTAGGTAATGCCCGTCTGTAGCAGTTTAACGCTGCAGACGGGCATTAAGGGGGGGCGGGTCAGGAAGAAAGGGCAGGGAAGGGAAGTTGGGCATGCTCCAGTAAATTATCTTTTATCAGGAGTAGATCACTTATCTTTTTTCCACCCATTTTTTTGCATGCTTTATTCCGGTAGGCATAAACTCGCTTAGGTGAAATAGAGAGCAGCTTGGCAATAAGATGGATGTTTTTGCCCTTCAGTGACTCATTTAAAACGATTCTCTCAATATCGCTAAGAATATTTTCTTTGTGTGTGGACTCTTTCGTAAGTTTGGCCAGCTTTTTTATAGCGTGGCTTATTTCATTTAGCGAGTCCTGTGCTTTGAGTACAATATCGGCTTCGTCGATTAAAATATTGCGCGTTGTACCGGAAATAACAAGAAGCTTGCATACTTTATTGAGAGGAGAGATGGCCTTAGCATACGCCATGTTCTTTTTGTCGAGATGAAGAATAACAACATCATCGAGAGTGAGTTCAGTCAATAATTGTGGGTTAAATTGTTGTGCTTCGATATTCCAGCCTCTTGCATTAGCCAATGAAATCATTCCGTTCTGAAAATATACATCATCACTTATTGTATAGATCTTCATATGATTAATTACCATGCAGAATAATGCTTGGGAGATTGTTTCGGATTGTAAATTGCCCTGACGCGAACACGTAATTAAATAGTCTTAAATAAGATCTTAACACCCAGCCCGAGTTATTATTCCAACTTGTGATAGCAATTAGACGGTCTATACTTTATTTCGGCATGCTTCTGCTTTTGCCTTCTAATATGGTTGGGCTTCAATCTAAATTGTTGTTTTGTAATATTATTCAATTTGTGAGCGAGGAGCGCTCGGACGCTAACAGAGGGAAGGAGTGGGGCGGTGCCACGGTTATTCTCGCCCTGTCGATCTGCGTCGATGGACATTTGTTTGCACCATCCTGAACGTAAGATATTTTAACTACCGTAAGGGTTTGATTGATGGAAACTTATCTTAAATCGATGAAGGGCGAATGGCTTACCCTATTAGAAAAGACCGACCAACACATTCGCCGCCTTACCGCTGAAGTCGCTCACTCACACGCACACGAACTCAGCGAAACCTTCTACCGCATAGTGCTAACCGATCCGCATGCCCGGGAATTTCTCTCCAATGCCCAGGTTGAAATACATCTTAAATCCGCGCTGGAGCGCTGGATAAGAGAAGTACTGGCCTGCAAACCGGATGATATCGAGCGTCTGATTCAGCAGCAGCATACGGTTGCCGAAGTGCATGCGCGCATTGGTATCTCTGTTGAGTTGGTTGAGATGGGTTTTCGTGTCCTTAAAAAACTCTTCTACCCGGTAATTATTGAAAGTCATTTCACAGCGGAAGAAAAATTGCAGGTCTATCACCATGCAATTAACAGTATCGATCTGGCAATGGAGGTGATGTCGCGCGCATTCTCTTTCAGCGAGCATAACTCAGCAAAAGAGGATGAAAATTATCGTATTTTCACGCTGATGGAGAATGCAGAAGAGGAGAAAGAGCGGCAAACTGCGGCATTACTCAGCTGGGAGATCGACCTGATTTATAAAATTATCATGGACGCTGATTTAGGCAACACACTGGCCATTAGCCAGTCCGATTTTGGTTTATGGTTTAACCATAAGGGACGCCACTATTTTAGTGGTATTGCGGAAGTAGGACATATTTCGCGCTTGCTGCAAGAGCTTGATGAAATATTTCGCTCCACCCGAGCAACGCCCCGTTCATTAAGTAATCGCGCACTGCGCGTGGGCTTCCTTATTTCGGTAAGGAAAAATGTGGTGCAAATTATCACATTGTTACGTGAGCTTTTCGAAGAAGTTTCCCGCCATGAAGTGGGAATGGATGTATTAACGAAGCTATTGAATCGACGATTTATGCCTACAATTTTTAAGCGTGAAATTGCTCATTCGCAAAGAGCTTCAACTCCCCTTTCAGTATTAATCATTGATGTCGATAAATTTAAACAAATAAATGATAGCTGGGGGCATCCGATGGGGGATGAGATTCTGCGTAAAGTCTCAAATGCTTTTTATGACAACGTGCGCAGTAGTGATTATGTCTTCCGTTATGGCGGCGATGAGTTCGTGATCCTGTTAACTGAAGCGACAGAGTTTGATACGCATCGCATTGGCGAACGTATTCGCTCTCGTGTCGAAAAGACCATCATTAAAACGGCGGAGGGGGAGCGTGTGCCCATTTCTCTCTCTATCGGTGCCGCCATGTTTGATGGTCACCCTGACTATGAGCGTTTTATTCAGCGCGCAGATGAAGCGCTCTATATTGCGAAAGCGCGCGGCCGCAACTGTATCCATATCTGGCAAGCCGCCGAGTAACTTACTCCGGAGGAAAGAGCGCGAAGGAGGCTCGCATTTCATTCGCCTCTTCGCGCGGGCTGCGGCCAAACAGGCGGCGAAACTCACGATTAAACTGCGAAGGGCTCTCATAGCCAACACGAAAAGCCGCACCCGCAGCTGTTGCGTTATCACGGATCATCAATAAGCGTGCCTGATTAAGCCGCACAGACTTGATGTACTGCAGCGGTGAGGTGCTGGTAACAGATTTAAAGTGTTTATGAAACGCAGGTACGCTAAGACCTGCATCCCTGGCCAGCGACGGAATATGCAGTGGCTCAGTAAAGTGTGTGTGGATACGCTGCAGCACTCTGGCAATTGCCGCAAATTGCCCCTGATTTACCAGCGCCGCACGCAGCGCATCGCCACGCTTACCTACCAGCACCCGGTAATATAACTCCCGCACCAGCTGTGGCCCCAGAATTTGCGCCTCCTGTTTTGACGAGAGCGCTTTTAATAACCGCACTGCCGTATCGGCCAGGTCCGCTTCAAGCGGCGTTGACATAATGCCTTCAGGCGCAGCCTCGGCGCGACCAGGTGGAAGATCCAGTGACAGCATTAACTCAGAGAGCAGCGTTATATCAAGATCCACCGTAACCGCCAGCAGCGGCTGCTCGGGGCTGGCATCCGTCTCTGTCGAAAAGGGGAGCGGCACCGATAACACCAGATAGTGTTGTTTATCATAGTGATAAACGCGGTTCGCCAGATATCCCCGCTTTTGTCCCTGGCAGACAATGACGATAGAGGGTTTATAAACCACCGGCGTGCGCGCCAGTGGACGGTCTGAACGCATAAAGCAGACGCTCTCCAGCGCGGAACGTGTACAGCCCTCATGCGGTGCCAGCGCCCGCAGCAGCGCCACCATCTCCTCCATCATTGCCCCTCACTGATATTGATATTTAAGCAACCATTCTGCCGATTCACGCGCAACAAGTGAACAACGTCGAGAGAAACAGGCAATCATGGAATAAGAATGCACCTGTTTTGTGTGGCACATGCTGGTTAATCTGATTGCGTTACTTAAAACGGAAGAAGAGAGATGAGTAAACGCAAAATTATTCTGCTCACTGGCGCAAGCAGTGGGATAGGTGAGGCCACCGCACGTCGTCTGGTGCAGGCGGGTCATCATCTGGTGATTGGCGCGCGCCGTATCGAGCGTTTGCAGGCTCTGCGTGATGAACTGGGTAGTATCGACTGTTTAGCCATTGACGTAACTCAGGCGGAAGATCTGGCGCAGATGGCACAATTTGCGCTGCGGCAGCATGGCCGTATTGATGTCCTGATCAATAACGCTGGCGTAATGCCGCTCTCACCGCTGGCGGCATTGAAAATGGAGGAGTGGCGTCAGACTATCGACGTCAACGTTCACGGCGTGTTGAACGGCATTGCGGCGGTGCTACCAACCATGCAGCAGCAAAAAGCAGGGCAGATCATTAACGTTGCTTCAATCGGTGCCCATGCGGTCTTTCCGCTCTCCGCCGTTTATTGTGCCAGCAAGTTTGCTGTGCGGGCGATTTCAGACGGGCTGCGCCAGGAGAGCGACTGCATTCGTGTCACGGTAGTAAGTCCGGGCGTAGTCGCCTCTGAACTGGCCGATCATATTACCGATCCCAGTGCGAAAGAGTCGATGGAGGACTTTCGCCGTATCGCGTTACCCGCTGAGGCGATTGCCGATGCCATCGCGTGGTCCATTGAGCAGCCGGATAGCGTCGATGTTAGCGAGATCATTGTGCGTCATACGCAAAGCCCATACTGAAAGTTTACCCACTGCAAGGAGCCGCTAGCGGCTCCTTTTTTTGTGATCCAGGGCGGCTGCTGTGATTAAAACGAGGGGAACTGCCTTTGCAAGCTGTGCGGGTGTGTCACACTTGCCTCATCGGGTTGAGATACAAGGAGAAAGGATGAAACGTCTATTCTGGTCAGCCGCCATCACCACGGCCCTGGCCTTACCCACCGCAATGGCGCAAACGACACCAGGGGGCTACACCCTGCAACAGGTGGTAATTGTCAGCCGCCACGGTATCCGCGCGCCGCTGGCAAACAACGGCAGTGCGCTGGCGCAGGCCACCGCCAAACCGTGGCCGACCTGGAAAGTGGCAGGCGGGGAGCTGACGGATCGCGGTGCGCTGGTGGAGATCTTTTTTGCCCACCAGATGCGTAAGTGGATGACCCACGAAAAGGTGCTCTCCACCGAACAGTGTCCGACAAAGAAACAATTTTTCGCCTGGGCAAACAGCCTGCCGCGTACTCACGACACCGCGCAATTCTTCGTCAGCAACACCTTTATTGCCTGCGATGTGCCGATCTTCCATCAGCGCAAAATGGGGGAGATGGATCCGCTGTTCAACCCGGTGATTACCGAAGATAGTGACGACTTTCGCCAGAAAGCGGTGGCGGCCATGGTGACCAGCCGCCAGCATGTCGATCTGAAAGAAAGCTATAAATTGCTGGAGCAGATCGTAGACTATCCGGCCTCGCCAGCCTGCAAAGCGAAAGCCGATGAACCCTGTAATCTCAGTGATGAAAAGGATACCTTTCGCGCCGATTATCGGCTGGAGCCCTCGGTCAGCGGGCCGTTAAAAACGGCAAATGCGCTGGTGGATGCGTTTACCCTGCAATATTACGAAGGCTTCCCGCAAAATGAAGTCGCCTTTGGTGGGATTCAAAGCGATAAGCAGTGGCAACTGCTGGAGAAGCTGAAGAATAGCTATCAAGCGATCCTCTTTACCACGCCGCAGGTGGCGCGCAATGTGGCAAAACCGCTGCTCAACTACCTCGACCAGCAACTGGTGGAGAAGCCCGCCGCGGCACCGAAAGTGACGCTACTGGTCGGTCATGATTCCAATATCGCCTCTTTGCTGGCGGCGCTGGAGGCCAAACCGTGGCAGCTTCCCGGGCAGTTTGAGCAGACACCGATCAGCGGCAAAGTGGTGTTCCAACGCTGGCATGATAGTAAGAGCAACCGCGATCTCATGAAGATTGAGTATCTCTACTTCACTGCCGAGCAGATGCGTAATGTGTCAAAAATGGGTTTTGATACGCCAGTACAACGTTACACGCTGGAGCTCACGGGCTGCCCGACGGACAGTAACGGCTTCTGCCCGATGGAAAAATTCAGTGAAGTGATGCGCGAAGTCGCGAAGTAAAAAGCAGATAAGCTCCCCCAGTAAAATGGGGGAGCCGAAGCGCTAGACGTTCTGACGCTCGATAGTCTGCTCACCCCAGAAGAGTGAGTCTTTATCGGTCTTTTCGAAGGCGCGCATCAACACTTCATCGCTACCTTCTTCCCAAATCTTCTCGGCGAGAACCTCATCGTAATCAGCCAGCTCAAAGATCGCCTCGGCGATTTCCGGCGATGTATTACGTAGACTGGCCCATTCACCGACGCGATGAGCTTTTGCTTCCTGAGTTGGCATAAGTGCCTCCTGTTAAGTTAGCCGTTCAATTTGACTGCCAGGCCGGCAACGTACTCGCCCTGATAACGGGCGATGGCCAGCTCGTCGTCGCCTGGTTGACGCGAACCATCGCCGCCGGCAATGGTGGTCGCGCCGTAAGGCGTACCGCCACGCACATGCGAAATATCAAACAGCTCTTTCGCGGCGTAGCCGATGGGAACAATCACCATCCCATGGTGAGCAAGCGTAGTCCAGGTTGAGGAAATTGTATGTTCCTGACCGCCGCCGGTACCGGTAGAACTAAAGACGCTCGCCAGTTTGCCGTACAGCGCGCCGGAGGCCCACAGCCCACCAGTCTGGTCAAAGAAGGTCCGCATCTGCCCGCTCATATTGCCAAAACGAGTCGGCGTACCGACGATGATTGCGTCATACTCTGCCAGCTCTTGAGGGGTGGCAACGGGCGCGCTTTGCGTCTTACCGCCTGATTTTAAAAACAGCTCTTCCGGCATGGTTTCAGGAACACGCTTCACCACGACTTGTGCACCTTCCACCTGCTGCGCACCTTCCGCGACAGCGTGCGCCATGGTTTCAACATGTCCATACATGGAGTAATAGAGCACCAGCACTTTAGCCATTGGCTTCTCCTCCTGCCAGGTTCATTGCGCAGCGGTACGCTGCGCACCTTATTAAGGGTATGACGTGATAGCGAGAGTGCAAATCAACACGCGTCATTACTGATAATTAAGAATATTTCCCCGGATAATCGTGCCGTTACTTTTTGACACACTTTTCGCCCTGTTAAATTTCCCATACATAAGAATTATTTATTGGTTTAGCTTAAGTCACCTATGCCGCCAGGCTCTGAAGGTGTTGCGAAATGTTAATGAGCATCTTCCGACAGAGCACGTTCCACTAAGCTTATTCCCACGCGGCGCAGTTAAAGAGTTAACTTTGACGTCGTGAGGTGAAAGAGTCCTCTTTTACTGAATGCAGAAAGATGTCTGATATTTCACTTACACCGATCGGAGGTGAGAGATGGCAAATCATCGTGGTGGTTCAGGTAATTTCGCTGAAGACCGTGAAAGAGCATCAGCAGCAGGCCGCAAAGGTGGCCAGCAGAGCGGGGGGAACTTCAAGAACGATCCTCAGCGCGCCTCAGAAGCAGGTAAAAAAGGGGGCAAAAATAGTCATGGTAGCCGGAGCAACAACAGCAATAGCTAGCACGACGTGCGGTAACCCGTGAGGTTGCTGAAAACGCCCACCGCCGGGGAGACCCGGCGGTTTTTTTTGGCCTCAGATTGCCGGCTCCCCTCAATTTCCCGCTGGGGAATGCTACACAGAGGGTCGAGCCAGACAGCGAGCTTTGCTATGCTGCTGCCAGATCAGGGTTTGGGAGTCGGTATGGCAAAGGAAATGGGTAAACGTACGCGGGCAGTCAGCGAGAAACGACACGCGATTCTTAGCGCGGCGCTGGAGATCTTCTCCCGTCTCGGCTTTCACGGTACGCGTCTGGAGCAGGTAGCCGAGCAGGCTGGCGTATCCAAAACCAATCTCCTCTACTATTTTCCGTCAAAAGAGGCGCTCTATATTGCCGTGCTGCGCCAACTGCTGGATGTCTGGCTGGCACCGCTCAGAGCGTTTCGCTCCGATCTATTGCCGCTCGCGGCGATCGGAGAGTACATTCGCCTGAAGCTGGAAGTGTCGCGCGATCATCCGCAGGCTTCGCGCCTCTTCTGCCATGAGATGTTGCAGGGCGCGCCGCTGCTTAAAGCGGAGTTGACGGGCGATTTGAAAACGCTGGTGGAGGATAAGTCAGCCATCATTGCAGGCTGGATCGCCAGCGGTAAGATCGCCGCAGTAGATCCGCACCATCTCATCTTTATGATCTGGGCCGCCACACAGCACTACGCCGATTTCGCCACCCAGGTGGAAGCGGTCACCGGCGCGACTCTGCAGGATGAAGCCTTTTTTCAGCGTACCGTTGATAATATTCAGCGCATGATTATTGAAGGCATCCGTGTGCGTTAATGGGCAGGCGGCAGCGGGCAGCTCATGTCGCCCTCTTCACACTGCAATAGCGAGGCGAGCCACGCTTCGCGTTCACTGGTTTTATCTGCCAGGCACTGGTTTTGTACCATCGGTTGAATACTGCCGCCCTCAGAGCCGGAAATGACAAACGCACAGTCGTTGTCGCGGACGGCTATCCAGCTTTTCTGTGCTTTTTTTAGTAGCTCAGCCTGCTGCGGTGACGAACGCTTCAGTGCTTCCTGATAAGTCTGGTTAAGCTTTTTGTCTGCCGTCTGATATTGCGCAGCAGTGCAGCTATTAAGCTCCCCCTGGGTTGAGGCATTATCGCACTCATCGGCGTAGAGCGGTTGACTGAGCAGCAATGCGCTTAGCATCAACAAGCATCGTTTCATTCTCTTCCTTTCCTTCTCACATTCATTCAGCGGATTTATTAACATAGCCCTTAAAAAATGTCACTTCGCCATCTGTCAGCATGTCTGGTGAGGTGCCCTTTTCGTTTCAGTTCACAAAATTGATAATTTTCTGCGGGTGAAACGCGCCAAAATCGGGTACAAAAAACATTCTTAAGAGACGTTGGTTACGTAAATGTTATTAAGTTGTTATATAATGAGTTTTATTTAACAGAATTTACTGGCAATCAGAGGCAGATATATCTTATTTTAACTTAAAATTAACTTTTAATTATCTTTAATTTAACATTTTTGGGCGTGTATCACATTTATGGCATTTTCGTTGTTTTGCCTCTTCCCATCGTTGTTAATCTCTCTTCCGCGACTTTCCTCTGTCCTTAAGAAAGGTACAACCATGAAATTCAAACTCGCCCTGATTAGCGCAGCGATGATTTCTGTCAGCATGCTTTCCGGTCAGGCCTTTGCTGCCCAGAAGTATGAAATTGCCGTTGTGGCTAAAGTGACCGGGATCCCGTGGTTCAACCGCATGGAAACCGGTGTCAACGAAGCGGCAAAGAAACTGGACGTCAATGCTTACCAGACCGGGCCATCTACCCCCGATCCGGCGCAGCAGGTGAAAGTGATCGAAGATCTGATCGCGAAAAACGTTAACGCCATCATCGTGGTGCCAAACGACGCGAAGGTGCTGGAGCCGGTGCTGAAAAAAGCGCGCGACAAAGGCATTGTGGTACTGACCCATGAGTCCCCGGACCAGCAGATTGGGCAGTGGGATATTGAAACCATCGACAGCGAAAAATATGCGCAGGCTAACGTCGATGAGCTGGCAAAAGATATGGGCGGTAAGGGCGGTTACGCGATTTATGTCGGTTCGCTGACCGTGCCGCTGCACAACGCCTGGGCTGATTACGCCATCAAATATCAAAAAGAGAAGTACCCGGATATGTTTGAAGTCACCTCGCGCTTACCGGTGGCAGAGAGCATTGATAAATCCTATGCCACGACCCTGGACCTGATGAAAACCTACCCGGATCTGAAAGGGGTGATTGGTTTCGGATCCCTTGGGCCGATTGGCGCAGGGCAGGCCGTTCAGAAGAAACGCGCGAAGGATAAACTGGCGGTTGTTGGCATCGCGATGCCGGCGCAGGCTGCTCCTTATCTGATGCGCGGCGATATCAAAAAAGCACTGCTGTGGGACCCGCGTGATGCCGGTTACGCACTGGTGACCGTCGCCGACCAGCTGCTGCAAGGAAAAGAAGTCACGTCCGATCTCTCTATCGAGGGGCTGGGCAAAGCCGATGTTGATATGAATAAGAAAGTGATCCGTTTTAATAAGATCCTCGAAGTGACAAAAGAAAACGCTAAAACACTCGGTTTCTGAGCCTTACTGGCCACACCAGGGAACCGGAACGCCGGCCATTCAGGCCGGCTCTTCCGCCGCAGATTTCATCCTCGCGTCCTTCACGGGCGCTGGCAGAGGTATTGTCGATGACCGACCCCACCGCATTTATCACTCTTGAGAACATCAGCAAGCAATTCCCGGGCGTGCTGGCGCTGGATAGGGTGAATTTAACCCTCAAAAAAGGTGAAGTTCACTGCCTGGCAGGGCAAAACGGCTGCGGGAAAAGCACCATTATTAAAGTGATTTCCGGCGTTTATCACCCGGAAAAGGGCGGCAGTATTCAACTTGATGGCAAGCTCTTTCATCAGTTGACGCCACAGCTCTCCGCCCATTACGGCATTCAGGTGATCTATCAGGATCTCTCGTTATTCCCCAATTTCAGCGTGGCAGAAAATATCGCCCTGCATCGCTATCTGCCCGGCGGTGATATCTGGGTACGCCGCGGTGCGATGCGCAAACAGGCGTTGGCCGCAATGGCACGCATTGGCGTGCGCCTCGATCCGGATAAAAAGGTCGAAAAACTCTCTATTGCTGACCGCCAACTGGTGGCGATCTGCCGTGCGATTGCCGCCGAAGCCCGGCTGGTGATTATGGATGAACCGACGGCGTCATTAACTCGCCATGAAGTAAATGGCTTACTGCGCGTGGTCAATGAACTGAAAGCCGCCGGTATCTGCGTTGTATTTGTTAGTCACCGCCTCGATGAAGTGATGGAAGTGGCGGATCGCATCAGCGTAATGCGCGACGGCAAGCTGGTCGGCACCTGGCCTGCCAGCGAACTTGATAGTCACGAACTGGCGTATCTGATGACCGGGCAGCGTTTTCACTACAGCCCACTGCCGGAAAAACCGCCGGTCGACCAGCCGCCAATGCTGGAACTGCGCCACTTAAGCCGTAAAGGCAAGTACCGCGATATCAATCTTTCACTGCGCAGCGGCGAGATCGTCTCGATTGTCGGGCTGTTGGGCTCCGGGCGTACCGAGCTCTGCATGAGCCTGTTTGGCATGACCAAACCGGAAGATGGCGAAATCCGCATTAATGATAAGCCGGTGAAACTGCGCAATAACCATGACGCCATTCGCCATGGCATCGGCTATGTCTCGGAAGATCGCTTAACCCAGGGGCTGATTATGGAGCAGTCAATCTATGACAACACCATTGTCACCGTTTTCGACAAGCTTCATACCCGCAGCGGCTTGCTCGATCACGCTAAAGCCGGGCAACTGGTCAATGACCTAATCAGTAACCTGAATATCAAAGTCTCCGACCCGCAGCTGCCGGTGAAAACCCTCTCCGGCGGCAATGCTCAGCGTATTGCTATCGCCAAATGGGTCGCCACCCAGCCGCGGATCCTGATCCTCGACTCGCCAACCGTAGGCGTCGACATCGCCAACAAAGAGGGCATCTATCAGATCGCCCGCCAGCTGGCAGAGCAGGGAATGGCAGTATTGATGATTTGTGATGAAATCCCGGAAGCCTATTACAACAGCCACCGCGTGCTGGTGATGCGCCGGGGTGAACTGGTGGCGGAGTTCAACCCGCACCGCTGTAGCGAAGAGGAGATCGCGGAGGTGGTCAATGCGTAACTCGCTCGCCCGCTTGATCGGGCAACATGAGTTCTGGCTGGGTGTGCTGGTGGTTGCACTGGCGGTTGGCCTGACAATCCGTACCGATGAGTTTTTCACCCTCGGCAATTTAACGGATGTCGCCACCAGTTATGCGATCCTCGGCATCCTGGCCTGCGGGCTGTTTGTCGTGCTCATCTCTGGCGGCATCGACATCTCCTTCCCGGCAATGACGGCGATTGCGCAATACGCGATGGCCAGCTGGGTAATTGCCCACGGCGGCAACTTTGTCCTCGCGCTGACATTAGCGATGGCGGTCGGCTTACTGCTCGGCTTGATCAACGGCTTCCTCGTCTACTGGCTGCGCGTACCGGCCATCATTATCACCATTGCCACCCTGAACCTCTTTTACGGCCTGCTGGTCTACGCCACCAAAGGCACCTGGCTGTATGGCTTCCCGGACTGGTTTATGAACGGCGTCAACTGGTTCACCTTTACCGGTGCGGATGGTTATGACTATGGTCTGACCCTGCCGCTTATCTGCCTTGGCGCGACGATTATTTTTACCGCCGTGCTGATGAACTACACCCGTCTGGGGCGGCAAATCTACGCCATGGGGGGCAACCGTGATGCGGCGTCCCGTCTCGGGCTAAATCTGCTGAGGCTGCACTTCTATGTCTACGGCTATATGGGCATTCTGGCGGGCGTTGCGGCGGTGGTGCAGGCGCAGATCACCCAATCGGTGGCACCCAACTCGCTGTTTGGTTATGAGCTGACGGTGCTGGCGGCGGTGGTACTTGGCGGAACCAGCATGTCCGGCGGGCGCGGCACCTTAATCGGTACGCTGCTCGGTGTGATTCTGCTCGCCTTCCTGCAAAACGGTTTAACGCTGCTTGGCGTCTCCTCTTACTGGCACACGGTCTTTAGCGGCGCCATCATTCTGGTCAGTATCAGCGCCACCGCGTGGCATGAAAAACGCAAACTCGCAAGGGAGCTATAAGATGAAATCCATCGTCCGAATCCTGCCCGGTGATGCCATCATCCGCTTGCAGTGTGTGATTATTATTGGCGTTGCGCTGATCTTCTCCTTCCTGCTCGGCGGGCGCTTTTTCAGCGTTGCGAACTTCCAGTCCATTGGATCGCAGCTGCCGATCCTTGGCATGCTGGCGCTCGGCATGGGGATAACCATGCTCACTGGCGGCATCAACCTGTCGATCATTGCCGGGGCTAACGCCTGTTCGCTGGTGATGGCAGCGGTGATTGTGATGCACCCGGATAATCCGCTCTTCCTCGCGTTAGCGCTGTTTGCCGGGCTGCTGACGGCGGTGGCGATTGGCGTGCTGAACGGCACCTTAGTTGCCTGGGTGGGCGTCTCGCCGATCCTCGCGACCCTCGGCACCATGACGCTTATCTCCGGGCTCAATATTCTGCTCTCTAACGGCACGGTGATCTCCGGCTTCCCGGCGGCGATCCAGTATCTCGGGAACGCCACGATTGTCGGTATTCCGGTGGCACTGCTGCTCTTTTTAGTGGTGGCATTATTGCTGTGGGTGCTGCTGGAACACACCACGCTCGGGCGCAGCCTCTACCTGGTGGGCTCGAATGAACAGGCAACGCGCTACAGCGGTGTCAACACCGTGCGCGTGCAGATCGCGGTGTATGTCATCTCCGCGCTGCTCGGCTGGGTTGCCGCCATTCTGATGATGGCAAAATTTAACTCCGCGAAAGCGGGGTATGGCGAATCCTATCTTCTGGTAACCATTCTGGCCTCGGTGCTCGGTGGCATTAACCCGGACGGCGGCTTTGGTCGCGTGCTCGGGCTGGTGCTGGCGCTGGTGGTGCTGCAGATGCTGGAAAGTGGCTTTAACTTATTAGGTATCAGCAGCTATCTGACGATGGCGCTCTGGGGCGCAGTGCTGATCCTCTTTATCGCATTACAGAATCGTAAAGCCTGATTTCGGGAGAAAAACCATGGCGAGCTACTTTATTGGTGTGGATGTAGGGACCGGCAGCGCCCGTGCGGGCATCTTTGATCTGACGGGCCGCATGGTCAGCCAGGCCAGCAGGAGCATTGAGATCTATCGCCCGCAGGCCGATTTCGTCGAGCAATCCTCAGACAACATCTGGCAGGCGGTGTGTAACGCCGTGCGTGATGCCATCAACCAGGCCGATATCAACCCGATTCAGGTTAAAGGGCTGGGCTTTGACGCCACCTGTTCGCTGGTGGTGCTGGATAAAAAGGGTAACCCGCTGACCATCAGCCCCTCCGGGCGCAGCGAGCAGAACATTATCGTGTGGATGGATCACCGCGCCATTGCGCAGGCGGATCGCATCAACGCCACCCATCACCGGGTGCTGGATTATGTCGGCGGTATTATCTCGCCTGAGATGCAGACGCCAAAACTGCTGTGGCTGAAACAGCACATGCCGAACACCTGGGCGAACGCCGGCTTCTTCTTCGATCTCCCCGATTTTTTGACCTGGCGCGCCACCGGCGATGACACCCGTTCCCTCTGCTCGACGGTGTGTAAATGGACCTATATGGGCCATGAAGATAAGTGGGATACCAGCTACTTCCGCCAGATTGGCCTTGAAGATCTGCTCGAACATGATGCGGAGAAAATTGGCCGCTACGTGAAAACGATGGGTGAACCGCTTGGTCGCGGGCTGTCGCAGCGCGCGGCTACCGAGATGGGGCTGATGCCGGGCACGGCGGTCAGCGTGTCTATTATCGATGCTCACGCCGGGACGCTCGGTACGCTGGGTGCCAGCGGCCCCTCTGGCGAGATGGCCGATTTTGACCGCCGCATCGCGCTGATTGGCGGCACCTCCACCGGTCACATGGCGATTTCACCGCAGGCGCGCTTTATCGGCGGCGTCTGGGGGCCATACTACTCGGCGGTGCTGCCGGGCTACTGGCTGAATGAAGGTGGGCAGTCGGCAACCGGGGCGCTGATCGATCACGTCATTCAGTCTCACCCCTGTTACGAAACGCTGCTTGCGCAAGCTAAAACCCAGGGGCAGACCATCTATGAAGTGCTGAATGCGCTGCTGCGCAAAATGGCGGGTGAGCCTGAGAATATCGCCTTTCTGACACGCGATATTCATATCCTGCCGTATTTCCACGGCAACCGCTCCCCGCGCGCCAACCCGACGCTGACCGGCGTAATTAGCGGGCTGAAACTGTCGCGCACGCCGGAAGATATGGCGCTGCACTATCTGGCGACCATTCAGGCTATCGCCCTCGGTACGCGCCATATTATCGAGACCATGAATCAAAGCGGTTACAGTATTGATACGGTAATGGCGAGCGGTGGCGGCACTAAAAACCCAATCTTTGTGCAGGAGCACGCCAATGCCACCGGCTGCGCGATGCTGCTGCCGGAGGAGAGCGAGGCGATGCTGCTTGGCGGGGCAATGATGGGCACCATTGCTGCCGGCGTGTTTGACAGCTTCCCGGAGGCGATGTCGGCGATGAGCCGCATTGGTAAAACAGTGACGCCGCAGACCAACCGCATCAAGCTCTATTACGACCGTAAATACACCGTCTTCCATGAGATGTACGCCGATCATATGAAGTACCGCGCGTTGATGCAGGAGGAGGCATGAGCGAAAGCTGGCAGCAGGCGTGCAATGCCTGGCGTATCTACAGCGAAGAGATGGCGGCACTGAGCCGCCACCTTGATCCCGCGACCTGGGCGGCGTTGATGGCGGAACTGCGCGGCTGCAAAGGAAAGATTGTCGTTACCGGCGTCGGCACCTCCGGCATTGCAGCGCGTAAAATTGCCCATATGCTGGCCTGTGTTGAGCGCCCGGCCATCTACCTGAATGCCACCGATGCCGCGCACGGCGATCTCGGTTTTATCGGACCAGATGATTTAGTGATTATGCTTTCGCGCGGCGGTAACTCGGAAGAGCTGACCCGTTTGTTGCCGGGGTTAGCAAGGAAAAATACGCCGATTCTCTGCGTGACGGAGAACCCGGCTTCGGCGATTGCGCTCGCATCAAGGCTTGTGATCTCTACCGGCGTACAGCGCGAGATCGATCCGCTTAATATGCTGGCGACCACCTCCATTGTGCTGGTGCTGGCGATTTTTGATGCCGCCTGCGCCTGTCTGATGAGTGAAAGCAGTTACTCGAAAGAGACACTGCTCGCCGTACACCCCGGCGGCGACGTCGGTTTAACGCTACGAAAAAAAGCGCCGTAAGGCGCTTTTTTATTACAACGATTCTTTCACTTTCGACACGCTGCCGGATGGCGGCTGACGCCTTATACGGCCTACAGATCGTCGCATAGGCCCGATAAGCGCAGCGCCATCGGGCATGTAATCAGAGGTCAGGAGAGCTTTGCCTGTTTTTCTATTTCACAGAGATATCTTTATCACCGATTTGAATATTCACACCGCCACTTCGGTTATTTTCAATGCGCATAACTAGATCTTTTTGCAGACATTTATCGCTGTCATTTCTAAAACAGATCATATCCTGTGTTTCTGAACTGAAAACCCGAATGTCACCTTCAGGTCTGTTTTGAAAGCCCGAGCCAGAGTTCCAGACGCTTATATACCAGTCGCCGTTTTTGGCCGGAGAAGGGATATTGAACTCTTTATGCAATTTACCTTTGTTCTCTTGCCACCACGCTATTTTCCCGTTTTCAGTAAAAGGCATATTTTTCACCGCAACATCAGAGAAATTGAGATTCTGTTTGGTTGCCATGATCTCGGGTTGCCTGAAAAATGCGAAGTTTATGAGAACGCTGATTAACAAAACGGTCACTGAGATAAGCGCTATCAGCGTCGTGAGATGAAGCGGCCTGGTCGAATTTGTTTGTCTGATTCTGAGCATTGTGTTCCGTCACAAATAAAAAAGGCACCCTGAGGGTGCCTTTTTTTGTAGGGCAATAGCAAGTTTCAATATGACCGAAGATTTAACCAATCGTCATCAGGCTGGCATTACCACCGGCTGCTGCGGTGTTGACGCTGAGGGAGCGCTCCAGCCACAGGCGTTCGAGCAGGATATTGGTTTCACCCCGCGCAAAGCCCTGAACGGAGACGATCGCGCCATCACGTGCCGCGACGCTTTCGCACAGATGCACCAGCTGATCGGAGTCACCGTGGAAGATCACTGCGTCGAACGGCTGCGCCATCAGGCTCTCCGCTTTAGCGAATGTGATCCGCTGGCTGACGGTTTCCGGCAACTGCTTAGCCAGATCGCGGTGCAGCGTGTCATCCTGCCATAGCGCCGTGCTGCCCGATGCCAGCACGGCAGCCAGCTGTACCAGCGCATCCTGCTCGTTATCGGCCACGCAGAGTACGCGCTCGCGCGGTGCCAGCGTCCAGCTGTTGCGCTCCCCGGTTGGGCCTGGCAGCAGTCGCTGCGTACCCGCCTGCGCCAGTTCGCTGAACTGCTCGCACACCTTGTTTAATTCCGGGCGCTGCGTGGCGGCCCACGCGGTCAGCGCCGCCAGCGGCTGAGTCAGCACGGCTTTCACCTGTGCATCCAGCGGGCGCTCGGCGTCGTGGCGCGACAGGGTTTTCAGCACCGCCTTCTCCGGGCGGCTGCTCAGCAGGCGATAGAGATAGAGCGGCCCACCGGCTTTTGGCCCGGTGCCCGACAACCCTTCGCCGCCAAAGGGCTGCACGCCAACCACGGCGCCGACCATATTGCGGTTCACGTAGAGGTTCCCCACGTGGGCGTTTCCGGTGACCTGCGCGATGGTTTCATCAATACGCGTGTGGACACCCAACGTCAGACCGTAGCCGGAGGCGTTAATCTGCTCCAGTAGCTGATCGAGCTGGTTACGTGAATAACGCACCACGTGCAGCACCGGGCCGAAGATCTCTTTTTTTAGCTCGTCAAAGCTTTCCAGTTCAATCAGTGTTGGCGGCACAAACGTGCCGGTGCGCCACTCGCGGGCATCTTCGCTGTTTTCACGCACTGCCTGGTAGACGGTGCGGCCTTTCGCCTGCATCGCCTGAATATGCTTCTCAATATTGGCTTTGGCTTCGGCATCAATCACCGGGCCGATGTCGGTGGAGAGGCGCCCTGGATTGCCCATCCGGCACTCGGCCATCGCGCCGCGCAGCATGGTCAGCGTATGGTCGGCGATATCCTCCTGCAGACAGAGCACGCGCAGCGCCGAGCAGCGCTGACCGGCGCTGTCAAACGCCGAAGCGACCACATCAATCACTACCTGCTCCGTCAGCGCCGAGGAGTCGACAATCATCGCATTCATACCGCCGGTTTCGGCGATAAGCGGTGTTGGGCGGCCATGGGCATCCAGGCGGGTGGCGATGTTGCGTTGCAAGAGCGTGGCGACATCGGTGGAGCCGGTAAACATCACGCCGCGCACGCGCGCATCGCCGGTCAGCTGTGCGCCCACAGTTTCACCGCGGCCAGGCAGCAGTTGCAGTACGCCTGCCGGTACGCCCGCTTCAAGCAGGATCTTCACGCCCTGGGCGGCAATCAGCGGGGTCTGCTCCGCCGGTTTCGCCAGTACGCTGTTACCGGCCGCCAGCGCGGCGGCAATCTGCCCGGTAAAGATCGCCAGCGGGAAGTTCCACGGGCTGATACAGACCACCGGCCCAAGCGGGCGATGGGTCTCATTATCGAAATCGCTGCTGACCTGGCCTGCGTAGTAGTGCAGGAAATCGACCGCTTCACGCACTTCCGCAATCGCGTTGCTGAAGGTTTTGCCCGCTTCACGCACCAGAATACCAATCAGCGTTTGCAGATTGTCTTCCATCAGCACTGCGGCGCGCTGCAGAATGGCGCCACGCTCCTGCGCAGGCGTAGCAAACCAGATTGGCGCATGGTTAACCGCGTTCTCCAGCGCCTGGTTCACCTGCGCTTCACTCGCTTCCACCACATAACCGACAATATCTTTCGGCTCTGCCGGGTTGATCACCGCAATTGCTTCGCCCTCCATTACAGGTTCTTCGAGCATCGGATGGGCGTACCACTTCTGCGCCGCGCTATTAAGCAGGGCAGAGGAGAGGGAAGCCAGACGGTGTTCGTTCGCCAAATCGAGACCGGCCGAGTTGATGCGGCCTTCGCCATAGAGCGCGCGCGGCAGGGCAATTTTCGGATGCGGCAGGCCAATCTGGCCCTCCTGGGCGGCGAGTTTTTCCACTTCCGTAACCGGGTCGGCGACCAGCGTATCGAGCGGGAGCGTGTTATCTGCAATACGGTTAACGAACGAGGTGTTGGCTCCATTTTCCAGCAGACGGCGCACCAGATAGGCCAGCAGGGTTTCATGGGTACCGACCGGGGCGTAAATACGGCACGGACGGTTGAGCTTGCCATCGGCGACCTTGCCGACCACCTGCTCATAGAGCGGTTCGCCCATCCCGTGCAAGCACTGGAACTCGTACTGGCCCGGATAGTAGTTCTGCCCGGCCAGTTGGTAGATCGCCGCCAGCGTATGGGCGTTATGGGTCGCAAACTGTGGATAGATCAGGTTCGGCACCGCCAGCAGTTTCTTCGCGCAGGCAAGATAGGAGACATCGGTGTAGACCTTGCGGGTATAGACCGGGTAGCCCTCAAGACCTTCCATCTGCGCACGTTTAATTTCGCTGTCCCAGTACGCGCCTTTCACCAGACGGATCATCAGACGACGACGGCTGCGGGTTGCCAGCTCAATCAGATAATCAATGACAAACGGGCAGCGCTTTTGGTAGGCCTGAATCACAAAGCCGATGCCGTTCCAGCCCGCCAGCTCTGGCTCGAAGCAGAGTTTTTCCAGCAGGTCGAGGGAGATCTCCAGCCGGTCCGCCTCTTCGGCATCAATGTTGATACCGATGTCGTACTGACGCGCCAGCAGGGTTAAGGATTTCAGACGCGGATAGAGTTCGTCCATTACGCGGTCATACTGCGCACGGCTGTAACGCGGATGCAGCGCCGACAGCTTGATGGAGATGCCCGGTCCTTCATAGATGCCGCGGCCGTTAGAGGCTTTACCAATAGCGTGGATCGCCTGCTGGTAAGAGACCATGTAGGCCTGCGCATCGGCAGCGGTCAGCGCCGCTTCGCCGAGCATATCGTAGGAGTAACGAAACCCTTTCTCTTCAAGCTTACGGGCATTGGCCAGCGCTTCGGCGATGGTCTCGCCGGTCACAAACTGCTCGCCCATCAGCCGCATCGCCATATCGACCCCTTTGCGGATCAGCGGCTCGCCGCTCTTGCCGATAATACGGTTCAGCGAACGGGAGAGATTGGCTTCGTTGTGGGTAGAGACCAGGCGGCCGGTAAACAGCAAACCCCAGGTAGCGGCGTTCACAAACAGTGAAGCGCTGCGGCCAATATGGGATTGCCAGTTGCCGTTACTGATTTTGTCGCGGATCAGCGCATCGCGCGTCGCTTTATCAGGAATACGCAGCAGCGCTTCGGCGAGACACATCAGCGCCACACCCTCCTGCGAGGAGAGGGAGAACTCCTGCAGCAGGCTCTGTACCATGCCCGCGCGGCCGGTCGCGGTTTTTTGGTTACGCAATTTTTCGGCCAGCTGGTAAGCCAACTTATGGGCGCTCTCTGCCACCGGCTGCGGCAGGCGCGCCTGCTCAAGCAGCATGGGTACGGCATCAGTTTCCGCCCAACGCCAGGCGCTGGTGATCGCCGCCCGGGAGACGGACTGCGGCAGGATCTGCTCGGCGAAGTCGAGGAATGGCTGCGGACTTTCGTCAATCACCGCACTTGCCTCATCCTCCTGCACGTTATGCGCCTGTGCGCCTGCCAGCTCCGGTAATCCTTCGCTGCTCTCCAGCTTTTCGAGGAAATTAAAAATGGCTTGTTTAATTAACCAGTGTGGCGTGCGGTCAATGGTCGCTGCGGCAGCTTTAATCCTTTCGCGCGTGGCGTCGTCAAGCTTGACCCCCATGGTGGTGGTGCCCATGCGTTGCTCCTGTTCATATGGTGTTTTGCACAATAGGCTGAAATATCCACCATGTTGCAACTTTGTGCAACCTTGTTAATTGTGAGCTGGCTGGCAAGGTTATAAATGAATGAATTGTTAATTATCTTAAGAGGCGATGAGAGGGCTGCAATTTGCCTCTAGCCCAGGATTTATGCGGTTGCTAACACTTTTCAAAGGTGCAACCTTTAAAATTGTGACGGAGTGCAACCTATAACAAAATCCTATTCCTGATGGGATATCTTCGATGTAAATGGTGTGTTAAATCAATTGTGAATAACGGAGGCTTCCGGCAGGATACGGGCGCTTCTAATAATACATACGCACCGTCGCTACGTTCCGGCGATGGATAAAAGCGGCAAATAGACATTTGTCGACGAAGATCCTGGAGACTATTTTGATGGCAATAAGCACACCGATGATGGTGACCTTTCTTATTTATATCTTTGGCATGATCCTGATCGGTTTTATTGCCTGGCGATCAACAAAAAACTTTGATGACTACATTCTCGGCGGTCGCAGCCTTGGGCCATTAGTCACGGCATTATCAGCCGGTGCATCTGATATGAGCGGCTGGTTACTGATGGGGCTGCCAGGGGCGATCTTTATCTCCGGTATCTCTGAAAGCTGGATCGCGATTGGTCTGACCGTCGGTGCCTGGGTCAACTGGAAACTGGTGGCAGGGCGCCTGCGCGTTCACACCGAAGCGAACAATAATGCCCTGACCCTGCCTGACTACTTCACCGGCCGCTTTGAAGATAATAGTCGGCTGCTGCGCATTATCTCTGCGGTGGTGATTCTGGTCTTCTTCACCATTTATTGTGCCTCCGGCATTGTGGCGGGTGCGCGTCTGTTCGAAAGCACCTTCGGCATGAGCTATGAAACGGCGCTGTGGGCCGGGGCGGCGGCAACCATTCTTTATACCTTCATTGGCGGTTTCCTTGCCATCAGCTGGACCGACACCGTCCAGGCCAGCCTGATGATCTTCGCTCTGATCCTCACCCCTGTGATTGTGATTATCTCCGTCGGCGGTTTTGGTGATTCGCTGGAAGTGATCAAGCAGAAGAGCATTGAAAACGTCGATATGCTCAAAGGTCTCAACTTTGTCGCCATCGTCTCGCTGATGGGCTGGGGGCTGGGCTACTTCGGTCAGCCGCATATTCTGGCGCGCTTTATGGCGGCCGATTCCCACCACACCATCGTGCATGCGCGTCGTATCAGTATGACCTGGATGATCCTCTGCCTGGCGGGTGCGGTGGCGGTCGGTTTCTTCGGCATCGCTTACTTTGATACCAACCCGTCGCTGGCGGGCGCGGTAAACCAGAACGCCGAGCGTGTCTTTATTGAGCTGGCGCAGGTGCTGTTTAACCCGTGGATTGCCGGTATTCTGCTCTCTGCGATCCTCGCGGCGGTGATGTCGACCCTAAGCTGCCAACTGTTGGTCTGCTCCAGTGCGATTACGGAAGATTTCTACAAAGCGTTCCTGCGTAAAGGCGCCAGCCAGAAAGAGCTGGTGTGGGTTGGCCGTGCAATGGTGCTGGTGGTCGCGCTGGTGGCAATCGCGCTGGCGGCAAACCCGGACAACCGCGTGCTTGGCCTGGTAAGCTACGCATGGGCCGGTTTCGGTGCGGCGTTTGGCCCGGTGGTTCTGCTTTCGGTGATGTGGTCACGTATGACGCGCAACGGCGCGCTGGCGGGGATGATTATCGGCGCGGTCACCGTTATCGTCTGGAAACATTTCGGCTGGCTGGGGCTGTATGAAATCATCCCTGGTTTTATCTTCGGCAGCCTTGGGATCGTCGTCTTCAGCCTGATCGGTAAAGTGCCGTCTGCCGCCATGCAGCAGCGCTTCGCAGAGGCGGATGCCCATTACCGCTCTGCGCCCCCGGTTCGCGCAATGGTCAAGTAACTATTCACTTAATAAAACCCGCTGCGGCGGGTTTTTTTGTTGCTAAATCATGGAGATTACGCTGATATCTTCCGACAACTAACCGTGAGGGCAGGGGAATGAAAACAATAAAATTGGCTATGGCATTGATGGTGGCTGGTCTACTGGCGGGCTGTAATGCGCCGGCGCAAAAGCCGCAACCTATGGCGCAACAGTGCGCACCGGCGGATCGGATGGAGCAAACGACGCTCTATTTCGGCCTTAATCGCCCGGCAGGTAACGCGATCACCGCCGAGGAGTGGCAGCAGTTTGTCGATGGCGATGTAACGCCGCGTTTTCGTGAGGGGTTAACGGTGTTTGACGCGCGCGGCCAGTGGCTTGGCAATGATGGCAAAGTGGCGCGGGAGCCGAGTAAAGCGCTGATGCTGATTCACGCCGCGGACGCGCAAAGTGATAAAAATATTGATGACCTGCGCGGGATTTACAAATCGCGTTTCGCCCAGGAGTCGGTGATGCGCGTCGATCAATCGGTCTGCGTACAGTTCTGACAGCGTCCCTCTCCCGCAATGGGAGAGGGAAATCACACCTTAGAGCACCACACCGGCAAACGCTGCGGAGAGCAGGCTCACCAGCGTCGCGCCATACACCAGCCGCAGGCCGAAACGCGAAACCGCATTACCCTGCTGCTCGTTCAGCCCCTTGATGGCACCCGCGACGATGCCGATGGAGGCAAAGTTAGCGAAGGAGACCAGGAAGACCGAAAGAATGCCCAGCCCGCGCGGGCTCATCTGCGGGGCAACCTTTTGCAGCTCAATCATCGCCACAAACTCATTCGCCACCAGCTTAGTTGCCATAATGCTGCCTGCCGAGAGCGCATCGCTCAACGGGATGCCAATCAGCCACGCGAACGGGTAGAAGACATAGCCGAGCAGTTGCTGAAAGCTAATGCCAAACAGCGCTGAGAAGAGGGCGTTAACGGCGCTGATCAGCGCGATAAAGCCAATCAGCATCGCCAGGATTATCATCGCCACTTTAAAGCCCGCGAGAATGTATTCCCCAAGCATCTCGAAGAAGCTTTGCGATTCGTGGAGCTTCGCCAGCTTGATCTCCGCTTCCTCCTGCCCGCGCGACGGGTTGATCACCGACAGAATGATAAAGGTGCTGAACATATTGAGCAGCAGCGCCGCGACCACATATTTCGCATCAAGCATCGTCATATAGGCACCGACAATCGACAGCGATACCGTCGACATCGCCGTCGCCGCCATGGTGAACATCCGGCGTGAGGAGAGATCCGCCAGAATACCTTTATAGGCAATGAAGTTCTCCGACTGGCCGAGGATCAGCGAGCTAACGGCGTTGAAGGACTCCAGCTTGCCCATGCCGTTAAGCTTCGAGAGCAGCGTGCCAATCAGACGAATAAAGATTGGCAGAATGCGCCAGTGCTGCAAAATGCCAATCAGCGCCGAGATAAAGACGATAGGGCAGAGGACGCCGAGGAAAATAAACGCCAGCCCTTTTTCGCTCATGCCGCCAAAGACGAAGCCGGTCCCTTCGGCGGCGAATTTCAGCAGCATTTCAAAGAAGCCGGAGACATATTTAATCAGCGTTAATCCGCTCTGGGCGTGCAAAAAGAACCAGGCCAGTGCCAGTTCAATCACAATCAGTTGCAGGATGAAACGAAACGGAATGCGCTTGCGGTCAAAACTCACCAGCCAGGCCAGCGCGAGGATCACCCCCAGCGCCAGCAGGAAATGTAAAAAATTGAGCATAGTTGGGTGTAGCCAGGTAAACGAAACGGGCGTTTATTTAGCCACAGGCGTGAGGGGCGGTAAACAGAAAGATAATGCTTCGTTAGCTAACTTTTTTCTGCTTTTCAACGGCTTCTGCATAAGACGAATAAGAGATTCGTTAGCCTGCTAGCCGGTTACATCCGGTTATCATTCTCAACATATTTTTCGCTTGAGTTTCTTTCTTGCGTAATGATAATCACTATCAATGCAATTTACCTTTCTTTGCAACCTTTGACGGTGCATAACACAAGGGCGGTTCTATGTTTGTCCCATTCCTCATTATGTTGCGTGAGGGCCTTGAAGCGGCCCTGATTGTCAGCCTGATCGCCAGCTACCTGAAACGCACCCAACGCGGGCGCTGGATAAGCGTGATGTGGGTCGGTGTTTTTCTCGCTGCCGCGCTCTGCCTCGGGCTTGGCATCGCCATTAATGAAACCACCGGCGAGTTTCCGCAAAGAGAGCAGGAGCTATTCGAAGGCATTGTCGCGGCAATAGCCGTGGTGATCCTTACCTGGATGGTTTTCTGGATGCGCCGTGTGTCGCGCAACGTCAAAGTGCAGCTGGAGCAGGCCGTCGATAGTGCGCTGGCGCGCAGTAATAACCACGGCTGGGCGCTGATCCTGATGGTCTTTTTCGCCGTCGCCCGCGAAGGGCTGGAGTCAGTCTTCTTCCTGCTGGCAGCGTTTCAGCAAGATGTTGGCATCTGGCCGCCACTCGGCGCTGTGCTGGGCCTCGCTACCGCCGTAGTGCTCGGTTTTCTGCTCTATTGGGGGGGCGTGCGCCTAAATCTCGGTGCGTTTTTCAAATGGACCAGCCTGTTTATCCTCTTTGTCGCCGCCGGTCTTGCCGCCGGTGCGATCCGCGCTTTCCACGAAGCGGGCTTGTGGAACCACTTCCAGGATGTGGCCTTTGATTTAAGCAACGTGCTGACCACCCATTCGCTGACCGGCACACTGCTGGAGGGCATTTTTGGTTACCAGGAGACGCCAAGTGTCAGCGAAGTGGCTGTCTACTTCCTCTATTTAATCCCGGCGCTGGTGCTGTTTGTTTTACCGCCGCGCGCCGGCGCGCAGCCATCACGAGCGGCACCATAAGTCTCCATAACAATTCTTAGTTACAACACACTTATTAAAGGGAAGGATCATGGCAACTCTTTTTCGACGTAGCGCAGTACAAATCGGGGTCGCCGCGCTGATGGCGTGTGCGTTTGGGGCACAGGCAGCGGATGTGCCGCAGGTAAAAGTGACGGTGACAGATAAGCAATGCGAACCGATGAACCTGACGGTCAACGCGGGCAAAACACAGTTTGTGATCCTCAACCACAGCCAGAAAGCGCTGGAGTGGGAGATCCTTAAAGGCGTGATGGTGGTTGAAGAGCGCGAAAACATTGCGCCGGGCTTCAGCCAGAAGCTCACCGCCAACCTGCAGCCGGGCGAGTATGAGATGACCTGCGGCCTGTTAACCAACCCGAAAGGCAAACTGGTGGTCAAAGGGGAAGCGACGGCGGATGCGGCGAAAGGGGATGCGCTGCTGAGCCTTGGCGAGGCGATCACCGCCTATAAAGCCTATGTCGTTGGCGAAACCGCGCAGCTGGTCACCGGCACCAAAGCCTTTACCGATGCGGTGAAAGCGGGCGATATCGAAAAAGCGAAATCGCTCTACGCCCCGACGCGCCAGCACTACGAGCGTATTGAGCCCATTGCTGAGCTCTTCTCCGATCTCGATGGCAGCATCGATGCCCGTGAAGATGATTACGAGCAGAAGGCCGCCGATCCGAAATTCACCGGTTTCCATCGCCTGGAGAAGGCACTGTTTGGCGATAACAGCATCAAAGGCATGGAGAGCTACGCCGATAAGCTCAATCACGATGTGCTTGAACTGCAAACCCGCATTAATGAACTGGCCTTCCCGCCGTCAAAAGTGGTCGGCGGTGCAGCTGGGCTGATTGAAGAGGTGGCGGCGAGCAAAATCAGCGGTGAAGAGGATCGTTACAGCCATACCGACCTGTGGGATTTCCAGGCCAATATCGAAGGCGCGCAGAAGATCGTTGACCTGCTGCGTCCGCAGCTGCAAAAAGAGAACGGCGCGCTGCTTACGAAAGTGGATGCCAACTTTAAGAAAGTGAATACCATTTTAGCGAAGTACCGCACTAAAACGGGCTTTGAGACCTATGACAAGCTGACCGATGCCGATCGTAATGCGCTGAAGGGGCCAATCACCACCCTGGCGGAAGATCTGGCGCAGCTGCGCGGCGTACTTGGGCTGGATTAATCATGAAGCAGCATGATGAAAACGACGTCAGCGAACCTTCGCGGCGTCGGTTATTAAAAGGGATGGGCGCACTGGGTGGCGCGCTTGCTCTCGCTGGCGGTTGTCCGGTGGCGCATGCGGCGAAACCGCAAAGCGCGCCGGGAACCCTTTCGCCCGATTCGCGTATGGAAAAGCAGCCGTTCTATGGTGAGCATCAGGCGGGCATCTTAACGCCGCAGCAGGCCTCGATGATGCTGGTGGCGTTTGATGTGCTGGCGACGGATAAAGCCGATCTTATCCGTCTGTTTCGCCTGCTCACCGAACGAATTGCCTTCCTGACGACGGGCGGCCCGGCACCGGAAACGCCAAACCCGCGCCTGCCGCCGATGGATTCCGGCATTCTCGGGCCGTTTATCGCCCCGGATAACCTAACGATGACGGTCTCGGTTGGTTCTGCGCTGTTTGATGAGCGCTTTGGTCTCTCGGCGCAGAAAACCAAGAAGCTGCAGAAGATGATGCGTTTTC
Source organism: Kosakonia sp. SMBL-WEM22 (assembly GCF_014490785.1). NCBI lineage: Bacteria > Pseudomonadati > Pseudomonadota > Gammaproteobacteria > Enterobacterales > Enterobacteriaceae > Kosakonia > Kosakonia sp. SMBL-WEM22. The sequence goes on from NZ_CP051488.1 coordinate 1,919,817, forward strand.
CTAACGACTCTCTTGATGCCGCGCTCTGTCATGGCGATCTGCTGCTGCAGATCTGCGCTAACACGCAGGATACGGTGATTCACGCGCTACGCGATGTGATTAAACACACGCCGGATCTGCTCAGCGTGCGCTGGAAGCGGGAAGGGTTTATCTCAGACCACGCTGCGCGCAGCCGGGGGAAAGAGACGCCGGTAAATCTGCTCGGCTTTAAGGATGGCACGGCAAACCCCGACAGCAGCAATGCGCCGCTGATGAATGAGATCGTCTGGGTGACCAGCGATCAGGATGAGCCGGCATGGGCGGTTGGCGGCAGCTATCAGGCGGTGCGCATTATCCAGTTCCGCGTTGAGTTCTGGGATCGCACACCGCTGAAAGAGCAGCAGACCATCTTCGGGCGAGATAAGCAGAGCGGCGCGCCGCTCGGTATGCAGCATGAGCACGATGTGCCCGATTACGCCAGCGATCCCGAGGGCAATGTTATCGCTCTCGACAGCCATATCCGCCTGGCAAACCCGCGTACGAAAGAGACGCAGGCGAACCTGATGATGCGCCGGGGTTACAGTTACTCCCTGGGCGTTACCAACGCTGGTCAACTGGATATGGGCCTGCTGTTTGTCTGTTACCAGCACGATCTGGAGAAGGGCTTCCTGACCGTACAGAAGCGGCTCAATGGTGAAGCGCTGGAGGAGTATATCCGGCCCATCGGCGGCGGTTTCTTCTTCGCGTTACCCGGCGTGAAGTCAACCCAAGGCTATCTTGCCCAGTCTCTGCTCGAAGCGTGAAGATCCTATCCTGCCCGCCCGGGCAGGATATTCTGTTATCTGTAGCAATTTGACATACTTTTTCTGCCATCCACGCATAATTTTAATGTATTACAAAGTATCTGTTATATTTCTGTAATATTCATCGAAGAGACTCTGTGAAACGACGCAGAGTGCGTAGCTGTTAATGTTTAGTAAAAAAATTGTTGCATTGATGCTACGCTTTAGAAGAGCAGTTCATTCGGTTATCCCTGCGGTGATGAAGTCTTCTGGAGATCGCGGATGGTAAAGTGCTGTAGTGGACAGACAAAACGACCTCGCAAAACCCGGCCCGGGGAGCGCATCTCCGGCAACGACTTTTTCGCCCCTGATTTCTCCTCCTGCTGTTTTTTAACTCCTTCTGACGATGTGGCAGACGGTTTTGCTGTTCGTTGCGCCATGTCATTTTCAAAGGCAAGCCATGGCTTACAAGGAAGCCAACCCTCAGACGTTCGTGCGCATAATCGCGTCGATTTCGATGCGTGTGATGTAAACCAACAACTCAAGGTGCTATCCATGGGAAGACAGAAAGCAGTGATCAAAGCTCGTCGTGAAGCGAAACGCGTGCTGAGACGTGATTCACGTAGCCATAAACAGCGTGAAGAAGAGTCGGTCACCTCGCTTGTGCAGATGAGTGGTGTAGAAGCAATTGGCATGGCGCGGGATTGCCGTGATAACTCTCCGATTGCTGCCCGCAATGAGGCTCAGGCGCATTATTTACATGCGATTGAGACGAAGCAGTTGATTTTCGCCACTGGCGAAGCGGGTTGTGGGAAAACGTGGATTAGCGCGGCGAAAGCTGCAGAGGCTCTGATCCATAAGGACGTGGAGCGGATTATCGTGACCCGGCCGGTCCTGCAAGCTGATGAAGATCTCGGCTTCTTACCCGGCGATATCTCGGAGAAGTTCGCACCCTATTTCCGGCCCGTCTATGACGTGCTGTTGAAACGTCTTGGTGCGTCCTTTATGCAATACTGCCTGCGCCCGGAAATTGGCAAGGTAGAGATCGCGCCGTTCGCCTATATGCGCGGACGTACGTTTGAAAATGCGGTGGTCATTCTTGACGAGGCCCAGAATGTCACCGCTGCGCAAATGAAGATGTTTTTAACGCGCCTCGGGGAAAACGTGACCGTGATTGTCAACGGCGATATCACCCAGTGCGATCTGCCCTCCGGTGTTAAATCGGGGCTGAGCGATGCGCTGGCACGTTTTGAAGAGGACGAGATGATTGGTGTGGTGCGCTTTAATAAAGACGACTGCGTACGCTCCGCCCTCTGCCAGCGCACGTTGAAAGCCTACGATTAAGCGGTGCGCAAGATCCAGTTAGCGTTAAAACCCGGGAAACCGGGTTTTATTTTTTGTGGGGCAGGGAAAGCGCGATCTCGTACGCCTGGCGTGTAGGCCTGATAAGGCGTAGCCGCCATCAGGCATTTGGACATGGTATGGTGTTGGCCCAGACGCGTAGGCCTGATAAGGCGTAGCCGCCATCAGGCATTTGGATATGGCACGGTGTTGGCTCAGGCGCGTAGGCCTGATAAGGCGTAGCCGCCATCAGGCACTGGCTCAGGTGCCGATGCGTGCGCCGGGGGGGCTTGACTCGCTTCGCTCGCCCTGCGGGCAGCCCGCTCACTGCGTTCGTGGTCTGTCCAACGGGTTTCACCCGTTGTCGAACCCCGGTCGGGAGTTCTCATCCCCCCTGGCGCGGAGGTATATGCGAAAAAAAAGCCCGCATTTTCATGCGAGCTCTTCTTCGAATAATGGCGGTGAGGGGGGGATTGACTCGCTTCGCTCGCCCTGCGGGCAGCCCGCTCACTGCGTTCGTGGTCTGTCCAACGGGTTTCACCCGTTGTCGAACCCCGGTCGGGGGTTCTCATCCCCCCTGGCGCGGAGGTATATGCGAAAAAAAAGCCCGCATTTTCATGCGAGCTCTTCTTCGAATAATGGCGGTGAGGGGGGGATTCGAACCCCCGATACGTTGCCGTATACACACTTTCCAGGCGTGCTCCTTCAGCCACTCGGACACCTCACCACATTGTATTGCCACCCGCCATACAGGAGGGCAACGGGGCGCTACTATAGGGAGTTGCGCTGAAGCGGTCAAGCAGATTTTCAGCCCTGATGATTGTTCGCTTAAGGTGTGAGCAACGGCGTGGATTAGCGGTGGAAATGTCGGGATTTGCAGGGATAAAAATGCCGGATGGCGCTCACGCTTATCCGGCCTACGGAATAGTGCAGATTTGATGGTCGGGAAGGGGCAAACAAGTAGGCCTGATAAGGCGCAGCCGCCATCAGGCATTTAGACATGGCACGGTGTTGGCCTGGACGCGTAGGCCTGATAAGGCGCAGCCGCCATCAGGCATTTGGACATGGCACGGTGTTGGCCTGGACGCGCAGGCCTGATAGGGCGTAGCCGCCATCAGGCACTGGCTCCGCTGCCGATGCGTGCGCCGGGTGGGGATTGACTCGCTTCGCTCGCCCTTCGGGCAGCCCGCTCACTGCGTTCGTGGTCTGTCCAACGAGTTTCACCCGTTGTCGAACCCCGGTCGGGGGTTCTCATCCGCCCTGTTCGGGGAATATAAAAGAAAAAAGCCCGTACTTTCGTACAGGCTCTCATCTTGAATAATGGCGGTGAGGGGGGGATTGACTCGCTTCGCTCGCCCTGCGGGCAGCCCGCTCACTGCGTTCGTGGTCTGTCCAACGGGTTTCACCCGTTGTCGAACCCCGGTCGGGGGTTCTCATCCCCCCTGGCGCGGAGGTATATGCGAAAAAAAAGCCCGCATTTTCATGCGAGCTCTTCTTCGAATAATGGCGGTGAGGGGGGGATTCGAACCCCCGATACGTTGCCGTATACACACTTTCCAGGCGTGCTCCTTCAGCCACTCGGACACCTCACCACATTGTTGTCCCGATGTCGTCGGGACGGGCGCTAATGTAGGGAAAACCCGTAACCGCGTCAATCTTCTTTTGCAATAAATTAGTGCGTTTAGACAAACTTCAAACAACCTGCTTCTTAAACGTTCTGAAAACGCCTTTTTTCTCGCCTTGGCACTAAACCCACGCGCTGAAGAGGATATTTGTTATGCTTATCAGCCGCATAAAATGCCTCACCGACAACAAAACCGGAGTGCCGATGGAGATCCTCTTTTACCACCCCTCATTTGATAACGCCTTTTGGGTGAATGCCCTGCGCGACGCGCTGCCGGATGCCCGCGTACGCGTCTGGGCGCCGGGCGATAACGCCCCAGCCGATTACGCGCTGGTCTGGCATCCGCCCGTTGAGATGCTGGAAGGGCGGAAACTAAAAGCAGTGTTTGCCCTCGGCGCAGGTGTTGATGCGATCCTCGGGCAACTCAAGGTCCATCCGCAGATGCTCGACGCTGCGGTGCCGCTGTTTCGCCTTGAAGACACCGGCATGGCGCAGCAGATGCAGGAGTATGCCGTAAGTCAGGTGCTGCACTGGTTCCGCCGCTTCGATGATTATCAGGCGCTTAAAGGCGAGGCGAAGTGGCAACCGCTTGAGGAGTATGCGCATGAAGATTTCACCGTCGGCATTCTTGGTGCCGGCGTGCTGGGTGCAAAAGTCGCCGAAGCGCTCCTTAAATGGGGATTCCCGCTGCGCTGCTGGAGCCGCAGCCGAAAAGATTTGCCGGACGTCACCAGTTTTGCCGGCGCGCAAGAGCTTGGGGAATTCCTGCAGGGGACGCGGGTATTAATCAACTTGCTACCTAATACGCCAGAGACCGCAGGCATCATCGATCGCTCCCTGTTGGCACAACTGGAAGAGGGAAGTTATCTGCTCAACCTCGCGCGCGGCGTACACCTTGTGGAAGCGGATCTGTTACAGGCGCTTGAGAGTGGCAAGGTAAAGGGCGCAATGCTGGATGTCTTCCGTGAGGAGCCGCTCCCCGCTGACAACCCGTTGTGGGCGCACCCGCGCGTCGCCATTACCCCGCACATCGCTGCCGTGACGCGTCCGCAGGAAGCGATTACTTATATTTGCCGCACTATCCGCCAGCTTGAGCGGGGTGAGCCGGTGAGCGGACGCGTTGACAGAGCGCGAGGATATTGAGATAAGCCCGGCCACGCCGGGTTTTCATTAAACTGCATAACAATAGCTGCTATTCTTGCGCAATTGACTACAGGAGTGAGCCATGTACCCCGTTGACCTGCATATGCACACCGTCGCCAGCACCCATGCTTACAGCACGCTGCATGACTATATTGCCGAGGCGAAACGCAAAGGCATTAAGCTCTTCGCCATTACCGACCATGGCCCGGACATGGCCGATGCCCCTCACCACTGGCACTTTATCAATATGCGCATCTGGCCGCGGCTGGTCGACGGCGTCGGCATTCTGCGCGGCATCGAAGCCAATATTAAAAACCGCGCCGGTGAAATCGACTGCACAGGGCCGATGCTCGACGCGCTGGATCTGATTGTCGCCGGTTTCCATGAGCCTGTTTTCCCGCCGCAGGATAAAGCAAGCCATACCGAGGCGATGATCGCCACCATAGCCAGCGGCAACGTGCATATTATTAGCCACCCTGGTAATCCGAAATTTGAGATTGATATCCCGGCGGTGGCCGCCGCCGCCGCGAAGCATGATGTGGCGCTGGAGATTAATAACTCCTCCTTTATTCACTCGCGCAAGGGCAGTGAAGTGAACTGCCGCGCCATTGCTGCTGCGGTGCGCGATGCGGGTGGCTGGGTGGCGCTTGGCTCCGACTCGCACACCGCCTTTACGCTGGGCGACTTCGCGGAGTGCCGCAAGGTGCTGGATGAGGTCGGCTTCCCGGAAGATCGCATCCTGAACGTATCCCCGCGCCGCATGCTGAGTTTCCTTGAGTCACGCGGCATGGCGCCGATTGATGAATTTGCTGAACTTTAATACTGACTGGAACGACTGAATGAACGAATTTTCTATTCTCTGCCGCGTGTTGGGCTCGCTTTTTTACCGTCAGCCGCAGGATCCGCTGCTGGTGCCGCTCTACACGATGATCCGCGAAGGAAAGCTGGCAGAGAGCTGGCCGCTTGAGCAGGATGCGCTGCTGGAGCGACTGCAAAAAAGCTGCGATGCCCAGACGCTGGCCGCCGATTACAACGCGCTGTTTGTCGGCGAAGAGTGTCGCGTCTCACCACTGCGCAGCGCATGGGTTGATGGGGCAAGTGAGACTGAAGTGCGCGAGTTTCTCTCCAGCCGCGGCATGCCGCTGAGCGCCGCGCCTGCGGATCATATTGGTACGCTACTGCTGGCAGCATCGTGGCTTGAAGATCACTCCGCGGAAGATGAGAGTGAAGCGCTGGAAACGCTCTTCGCGGATTACCTGCTGCCGTGGTGCGGCACCTTCTTTGGCAAAGTGGAAGCCCATGCCACCACGCCGTTCTGGCGCACGCTGGCCGAACTCTCCCGTGACGCAATTGCCGCGATGTGGGAAGAGTTGCAGGAAGAGTCAGATAGTGAAAAGTGATTTTAATCACAAATAATTTGCAACGATGATTTCGTTGTTTAAATTTATGTGGTGAATGTCACTTTTCAGCGGCACGCATCTGCTATGATGCGCGCCATGAACAGACTCTTCGCACTCGCATTAACGACAGGCATCCTCTCCGGTATTTGGGGCTGGGTTGCCGTCGCTTCAGGACTTTTAGGCTGGGCCGGTTTTCTGGGTTGCACGGCCTATTTTGCCTGCCCGCAGGGCGGGCTGAAGGGGCTTGCGATCTCTGCCTGCACGGTGATGAGCGGTCTCATCTGGGCGCTGGTGATTATGTACGGCAGCGCGCTGGCTCCCCACCTTGAGATTCTGGGCTACCTGGTGACCGGCGTGGTAGCGTTTCTGATGTGTCTGCAGGCTAAAAACCTGCTGCTCTCCTTCGTTCCTGGCACCTTTATTGGCGCTTGTGCCACCTTTGCCGGACAGGGCGACTGGAGAGTGGTGGCTCCTTCGCTGGCGCTGGGCCTGCTGTTTGGCTATGCCATGAAAAACAGCGGCCTGTGGCTCGCTTCTCGGGGCAACTCTTCCCGCGCGACGGCAGCGAAAAAAGCGTGATTAGGCGTTCGTTTTTACTCCCTGCATAACAATATTTCCTGCCGGCTCGCTTGCCGCTCCACCATTTCCGTTGCGCCAGGATACACTTAATGCATGTTCTCGGTATTGCACCGACAAGGGAGCCATAATGGAATCACGTATGCAGGTTATTCAGGGGGATATTACGACCCTTGAGGTGGATGTTATTGTCAATGCCGCCAACGCCTCTTTGCTGGGCGGTGGCGGTGTTGATGGCGCAATTCATCGCGCAGCCGGTCCGGCACTGCTTGAGGCGTGCAAACAGGTTCGCCAGCAGCAGGGCGAGTGCCCGCCGGGCCATGCGGTGATCACTGCCGCGGGCAACCTTAATGCTAAAGCGGTGATCCACGCGGTTGGCCCGGTCTGGCGCGGCGGGAGTGATAACGAGGCTCATCTGCTTGAAGATGCCTATCGCAATAGCCTCAAACTGGCGGATGCCAACGGCTACGCCTCTATTGCATTTCCTGCTATCAGCACCGGCGTCTACGGTTACCCGAAAGCGGCCGCGGCGGAGATCGCCATCAACACCGTTTCGGATTATCTAACCCGCTATTCTCTGTTACGGCAGATATACTTTGTCTGCTATGACGATGAAACTCTGCGACTCTATCAACGCTTACTCACCCAACACGGTGCCGACCCTGCACGCTGATTCCCGGCTTGGGCGCGCCGTCGCACCCGTTTGTGAAGCGCACCCCGGTCTTTGCGGTCTGCATATTCTCGATGACAGTATGGACGCTTTTGTCGCCCGCTACCGGTTAGCGGAGCTGGCGGAGCGCACGCTCGATGTGCAGTACTACATCTGGGAAGATGACACCTCCGGCCGCTTGTTGATGCTGGCGCTGCTGGCCGCTGCCGATCGCGGCGTGAAGGTGCGTCTGCTGCTGGATGACAACAATACGCTGGGCATGGATGGCGTACTGCGCCAGCTCGATAACCACCCCAATATCGAGGTGCGGCTCTTTAACCCTTTCTCCTTTCGCTCCCTGCGCGCGCTCGGCTATTTGACCGATTTCGCGCGCCTCAACCGGCGGATGCATAATAAAAGTTTCACCGTCGATGGCGTGGTGACGCTGGTTGGTGGGCGCAATATTGGCGATGCCTATTTTGGTATTGGCGAAGAGCCGCTATTTACGGATCTCGATGTGATGGCGGTCGGCCCGGTGGTGAAAGAGGTGGAGCGGGATTTTCTGCGCTACTGGAACTCCGCCTCGGTCTCACCGCTGCGCAGCGTACTCTCCCTGTCGCCGGAGGAGATTGCCGAGCGCATTCGTCTGCCGGAGAGCTGGCGGGAAGATATCACCGCCGTGCGCTACCAGGAGAGGCTCGCATCGACGCATTTCGCCGCGCACCTTGAAAATGGCAGCCTGCCACTGTTGTGGGCAAAAACGCGTCTGCTGAGCGACGACCCGCGCAAAGGGGAGGGCAAAGCGCGTGAGCACACGTTACTGCCGCAGCGGCTGCTGAATGTGATGGGTAAACCTGACCGGCAGATCGATATCATCTCGGCCTATTTTGTGCCGGGTCGCGCGGGCGTCGCCCTACTGCTTCAGCTGGCGCGTAAAGGAGTGAAGATCGCTATTCTGACTAACTCTCTCGCCGCCAATGACGTCACGGTGGTACACGCAGGCTATGCGCGCTGGCGCAAAAAGCTGCTGCGCCACGGCATTGAGCTTTATGAACTGAAACCAACGCGCGGGGAAGCGCCCGTTCACCCGGTGCACGATCGCGGGTTAACCGGTAATTCTGGCTCCAGCCTGCATGCGAAAACCTTCAGTATCGACGAGGAAAAGGTCTTTATCGGCTCGTTTAATTTCGACCCGCGCTCCGCGGTGCTAAATACTGAGATGGGCTTTGTCATCGACAGCGAAACGCTGGCCAAACAGATCCATCACCGTTTTCTGCGCAGCCAGAAGGACATCACATGGCAGCTACGCCTCGATCGATTCGGTCGTATTAACTGGATTGAACAGCAGGATGGCGAGGAGATTGTGCTGAAAAAGGAGCCGCAAACCCGCTTGTGGCAGCGCATTCTCGTGCGCCTCGTCTACTGGCTGCCGGTAGAGTGGCTGCTCTGAGAACAGAGCAGCCAGCTGCTTTACCCTGCCTGAACCGATGATTTCGCCGTCTTCTCCTGCGGTTTACCGGAGAAGAGGAAGCGCAGCAGCGGAATGCGCAGGTGGATCTCATACAGCACGATGGCAATGCCGATCACAAACACCAGCCCGGTGAAAAAGCCCACTACGTTCGACTGAATATGCGGCGTGATCCACGCGCCAAACAGCAGCGTCAGCGGGTGATGCACCAGGTAGATAAAGAGCGAGGCGTTAACAAAGTAGCTGACGCGTGCGGACTGGAAATTGAGTAACCGGTGGCCAAGTGAGAAGACCACATTCACCATCCAGAAGCCCATTAGCATGGTAATGACCGCTTCGGTTTCATACATCCACCCTTCACCGCTGCCATAGTGCTGATTGAGCAGATAAGCGATAAACGCCAGCGCTGAGCCCACCATGCACCAGGGCGATGGGGTGACAAAAAGGCTCTTCAGGCGCGGGCTGATAAAGGTCAGCGCGCCAAGCAGGAAGAAGGGGATATAAAACAGCGTCTGCATAACGGTGAAATTAAACAGCGCGTCGCGCAATATTTCCGGATAGAAGAGGAAAACACCGCGGCGAAATGCCGCCCAGGCGAGCCCCAATAGCAGGAACCAGACAGAAAGTTTGCCAAGAGAAATGTCGTTAAGCAGGCGATCGGCGTTGTTTCTGATGGCGCGGAATAACCACAAGCTGATCGTCGTTAATATAACGAGCACTAACAGGAACCATAAATGGGAGATCAGTTCCCATGACAGCGTATTAAATTTGTCATAAGTAGAGAGGGTGTGCCAGTTAGCGGTGTTATCCTTTACATGTTGCAACATAATAAATTGCGGCAACGTCAGCAGGGGAATTGCCGTCAACATCGGAATACCAACGCGCTCAACGCGCACTTTCCACCAGCGTTTCAGGGGGTAGCGCAAGTAAAGCATGTAAGAGAAGTAACCCGAAATGACGAAAAAAACCTGCATGCGAAAAGCGTGAATGAAGTCGTTAAACAGCGTCAGCCACCATGATGGGTAAGCGCTATTCACATGCCACATATGGCTCGAGTAAATGAGTGAAATGTGAAACGGGATCCCAAGCAGCATTAACCACGCGCGGATCGAATCGAGGAAATATTCACGTTGTGCGGGGGATTTAGACATATATCTCCGTGCATTCTCAGACTTTTCGTCTTATCCATAAGACAAATAATGATTACATTCCAAAGCAACCCTACACTATGTCAGATAACCTGTCTCCAGGATAAGACTGCAAAAGGAAATGGGGGCCGGATGCACTTGTTTAATCAATGAACGGTACCTGAGAACAAAGCAGGGATTCGGTTGTCGGATTGCCAGAGTTTCCATTAAAATGGATCGGATCGATTTAAGCACACAAAGGGGGAAGTGCTTAGTTATTATGAAACCTAAATTACGAATGATGAAAATGCATTGGGTAGGGGCAGCAGTACTGTTGTCACTTTATACGTCATCAGGCTGGGCCTTTTCTATCGACGATGTCGCAAAACAGGCGCAATCCCTGGCTGGCAAAAGCTATGAAGCACCCAAAAGCAATCTGCCCTCACTGTTCCGCGACATGAAGTATGCGGACTATCAACAAATTCAGTTCAACCATGATAAAGCTTACTGGAACAAGACCAGCACCCCGTTCAAGCTTGAGTTTTATCATCAGGGGATGTATTTCGACACGCCGGTGACCATCAATGAAGTGACCGCGACCGCCGTGCATCAGATTAAGTGCAGCCCGGACTACTTCAACTTCGGCAATATTCAGCACGACAAAGATACCGTTAAGGATCTCGGCTTTGCCGGTTTCAAAGTGCTTTACCCCATCAATAGCAAAGACAAAAACGACGAAATCGTCAGCATGCTGGGCGCGAGTTACTTCCGCGTGATTGGCGCAGGCCAGGTGTATGGTCTCTCCGCACGCGGTCTGGCTATCGATACGGCGCTGCCCTCCGGCGAAGAGTTCCCGCGCTTTAAAGAGTTCTGGATTGAGCGTCCGAAGCCGACTGACAAGCGTCTGACCATCTATGCGCTGCTCGACTCCCCGCGTGCTACCGGCGCCTACCGTTTTGTCATTATTCCGGGCCGCGACAGCGTGGTTGATGTCCAGTCTAAAGTCTACCTGCGTGACAAAGTGGGCAAACTGGGCGTTGCGCCGCTCACCAGTATGTTCCTGTTTGGGCCTTCTCAGCCCTCGCCGGCGGTCAACTACCGTCCTGAGCTGCATGACTCTAACGGTCTGTCAATGCTGGCCGGTAACGGCGAGTGGATCTGGCGTCCGCTGAACAACCCGAAACACCTGGCCGTCAGCAGCTACGCGATGGAAAACCCGCAGGGCTTTGGTCTGCTGCAGCGTGGCCGTGAGTTCTCGCGTTTCGAAGATATTGATGACCGCTACGACCAGCGCCCGAGCGCGTGGGTGACGCCGAAAGGCGAGTGGGGCAAAGGGAAAGTCGAGCTGGTGGAAATCCCGACCAACGACGAAACCAACGATAACATCGTTGCCTACTGGACGCCGGATCAGCTGCCGGAGCCGGGCAAAGAGATGAACTTCAAGTACACCATCACCTTTAGCCGTGACGAAGATAAGCTGCATGCGCCGGATAATGCCTGGGTTATGCAGACGCGTCGCTCTACGGGCGATGTGAAGCAGTCCAACCTTATCCGCCAGCCGGACGGCACCATCGCGTTCGTGATCGACTTCACCGGCCAGGATATGAAAAAACTGCCGCAGGATACGCCGGTAACGGCGCAGGCGAGCATTGGCGATAACGGTGAGATCGTTGAAAATGCCGTTCGCTATAATCCAGTGACCCAAGGTTGGCGTTTGACGCTGCGCGTGAAGGTCAAAGATCCGAAGAAAACGACGGATATGCGCGCAGCGCTGGTCAACGCCGATCAGCCCCTGAGTGAAACCTGGAGCTATCAGCTACCTGCCAATGAATAAGATAACTGAGTATATCGACGCGCTGCCGCTCCCTACGGAGCAGAAAGCAGCGCTGCCGACGGATTCGATTCGCGGCGTGCATGAGGCGCTGGACGCGGAGCACACGGACTGGAAGCGTGAGGATGACACGCCGCTCGGTTCGGTGACCGCGCGGCTGGAGAACAGCTGGCCGGAGTCGCTGGCACAAGGGCAACTGATCAAGGATGACGAAGGACGCGCGCAGCTGCAGGCGATGCCGAAAGCGAAACGCTCCTCCATGTTCCCGGATCCCTGGCGCACCAACCCCCTTGGTCGTTTCTGGGATCGCCTGCGCGGCCGTGAGGTTATGCCGCGCTATATGGCACGCCTGACCAAAGAGGAGCAGGTTCAGGAAGAGAAGTGGCGTACGGTCGGTTCCATTCGTCGCTACATCCTGCTGCTGCTGACGCTGGCACAGACCGTCGTCGCGACCTGGTACATGAAGACCATCCTGCCTTATCAGGGCTGGGCGCTGATCAATCCTGTCGATATGGCGGACCAGGATCTGTGGGTCTCCTTTATGCAACTGCTGCCTTACGTATTGCAGACCGGGATCCTGATCCTCTTCGCCGTCCTCTTCTGCTGGGTCTCGGCTGGCTTCTGGACGGCATTGATGGGCTTCCTGCAACTGCTGATCGGGCGGGATAAATACAGTATTTCCGCCTCGACGGTGGGCGATGAACCGCTGAATCCGGAGCATCGTACAGCGCTAATCATGCCTATCTGTAACGAAGACGTCGATCGCGTCTTCGCCGGTCTGCGTGCGACCTGGGAGTCGGTGAAAGCCACCGGCCAGGAGAAGCACTTCGACGTCTATATCCTGAGCGACAGCTACAATCCGGATATCTGCGTCGCAGAGCAAAAAGCCTGGATGGAGCTGATCGCCGAAGTGCAGGGCGAAGGGCAGATCTTCTACCGCCGTCGTCGTCGTCGCGTGAAACGTAAGAGCGGCAATATCGATGACTTCTGCCGTCGCTGGGGCAGCCAGTACAGCTATATGGTGGTGCTGGATGCGGACTCCGTGATGACCGGGGATTGCCTGACCGGGCTGGTGCGCCTGATGGAAGCCAACCCGAACGCCGGTATTATCCAGTCTTCGCCTCGCGCCTCCGGTATGGATACGCTCTATGCGCGCTGCCAGCAGTTTGCTACCCGCGTCTACGGGCCGCTCTTTACCGCCGGTCTGCACTTCTGGCAGTTAGGGGAGTCCCACTACTGGGGTCACAATGCGATTATCCGCGTGCAGCCGTTTATCGAGCACTGTGCGCTGGCACCGCTGCCGGGTGAAGGCTCGTTTGCAGGCTCCATCCTCTCCCACGACTTTGTGGAAGCTGCGCTGATGCGCCGCGCCGGTTGGGGGGTGTGGATTGCCTACGATCTGCCTGGCTCCTATGAAGAGCTGCCGCCGAACCTGCTTGATGAGCTGAAACGCGACCGCCGCTGGTGTCACGGGAACCTGATGAACTTCCGTCTGTTCCTCGTAAAAGGGATGCACCCGGTTCACCGCGCGGTGTTCCTGACGGGCGTGATGTCCTATCTCTCGGCACCGCTGTGGTTTATGTTCCTCGCGCTTTCAACGGCACTGCAGGTGGTGCATGCCCTGACCGAGCCGCAGTACTTCCTGCAGCCGCGCCAGCTTTTCCCGGTCTGGCCGCAGTGGCGTCCGGAACTGGCTATCGCGCTCTTTGCCTCGACCATGGTGCTGCTCTTCCTGCCGAAGCTGCTGAGTATCATCCTTGTCTGGTGCAAAGGGCCGAAAGAGTACGGTGGCTTCTTCCGCGTTACGCTCTCGCTGCTGCTGGAAGTGCTCTTCTCCGTGCTGCTGGCGCCGGTACGTATGCTGTTCCACACCGTGTTCGTGGTCAGCGCGTTCCTTGGCTGGGAAGTGGTATGGAACTCGCCGCAGCGTGATGATGACTCTACCCCGTGGGGTGAAGCCTTTATGCGTCACGGCTCGCAGCTGCTGCTGGGCCTGGTGTGGGCAGTGGGGATGGCATGGTTAGATCTGCGCTTCCTCTTCTGGCTGGCACCGATCGTCTTCTCGCTGATCCTCTCGCCGTTCGTGTCGGTGATCTCGAGCCGCTCAACGGTCGGGCTGCGCACCAAACGCTGGAAACTGTTCCTGATCCCGGAAGAGTACTCTCCGCCGCAGGTGCTGGTCGATACCGATCGCTACCTCGAGCTGAACCGCTCGCGCTCGCTGGAAGATGGGTTTATGCACGCCGTGTTTAACCCCTCCTTTAACGCGCTGGCGACAGCGATGGCGACGGCGCGTCACCGTGCCAGCCATGTGCTGGAGATTGCCCGCGACCGTCACGTTGAGCAGGCACTGAATGAGACGCCAGAGAAGCTCAACCGCGATCGTCGTCTGGTGCTGTTAAGTGACCCGGTTACGCTCTCACGCCTGCACTATCGCGTCTGGGAATCACCAGAGCGCTATTTGTCCTGGGTGAAGCATTACGAAACGTTGTCGCTTAATCCACTGGCGCTGAAGGCAAAATAGGCCATCATTAAGAAAATACCGGCATTAGCCGGTATTTTTTTATCTGCATAATTAGAAGGGGAACACGGTGAGAGTGATGATGGTGATGGTCATGGTGTGCGTATTAAGTGGCTGCGGCAGCATTGTTAGCAGAACCATCCCAGGCCAGGGCCACGGGAATCAGTACTACCCCGGCGTGCAGTGGGACGTACGTGACTCCTCATGGCGCTTCCTGACCGTGCTGGATCTGCCGCTGTCGCTGGTGTTTGACACGCTGCTGTTGCCGATAGATGCCCAGCACGGCCCCTATGAGTAATTAACGCTCGTCCCACTCGTCTGCCGCAGCCTGGCCCTCTTCGGTGTCCAGCGGTGGCTCGAGCTGGAACTCGCCCTCATCCCACTCGTGCAGAGTGTTCTCTTCTAACCACTCCTGACGGATCTCGATCTCGTCAAAGTCGCCATCAAAGACGCTCTGTGCTGCTTCGCCGCTGTACATCGGCAGGCACTCGCCTGGCTGCTCTTCGTCGGCAAAAAATTCTGCCTGCCAGACGATATCGCCATCCTGCAGCACGTACTTCTGGACATTGAACTGTTGCACATTGAGCTCATCTTCATCGACGTCGGGGTTGTTAGCGATAAACGCTTCGCGCGCCGCGTCAATGGCTTCGGCCAGGGTTGTGTAATAGTTCAGTTCAGAATCAGCCATGTAAAACGCTCCTTGATAACGATATAGACATGCAGAAATCTATAGTCGCTGGTTATCCCAGCGTCAAACTTCCTCCTCACTTTTATCGCGTCGCAGGCCCGCCAGGCTCGCTATTACGGCGGCGTTATGCCGCTGCAAATGCTCCGGGGTCCCGCAGGGGGGCTGCTTCATCACAAACGCCGTACGACGAGAAGAGAAGTGCAGATCGTCAGCAAAAAAATTGCCTCTCATCCTGCCGAGCTCCTCCCGGCGATAGTGGTCGAGAGGACGCCCACTGCGCATCGCCTCCCGAGCTCGCTGTTTTGCCTGAAGTTTGTCTGCCAGAGTGTCGGGGGCGATAAGCACGTTAACATGACTGACAACCGTCTCAAGAAATGCCTCACGCGGGAGATCGAGCACAACATCGACAAGACCGAGCGCCGCCGCCTTTCTGGCGCTAACGGGCAGGCAATTCTCACTCAGTGCCACCGCTGCCTCAGCAGTCGCGCGCCACGGTAGCGTTAAGGTCCAGAATTCCGACCCGTTTAGTCCCATGGTTTTGTAATGGGGATTAATCACCACACCCGCGCGCATAAAGACCCGATCGGCTGCCAGCGTTAGCATTGCGCCGCCTGCGCCAGCATTGGCATTGACCGCGCTTACCACCAGCTTGTCGCGACAGGTGAGGAGCGCTTCGGCAAAGTCATCAATCGCGTTGATCGACGCCCACCCCTCTTCGGCAGGGTTATCCGCCACATGAATGGAGTTCAGCTCAATGCCGTTTGACCAGAAATCATCTCCTCCGGCAAGCACAATGGCATCCACGCTGGAATCAGCGGCAGCGCGCGCAAAAAGCGTCGTGAGGATCTGCGAGTCATGGACAGTAAACGCGCCGTTGAGCAGCGGGAAATGGAGAATGGCGACGCGCCCGCGCGTCTCAAGCCAGGGTTTGTTGGGGTGTCGCGCATCGAGTACCGGCAGCGAAGCGTACGCCGCGAGTTCGTCCCGCAGCGCAACGGCGGCGGGAAGTTTAACCTGAGCACAGGCGTGATCGTCACTGCGGCGCAGGTGGCCGATCCAGAGCGCACCATCGAGCGTCGCTACACAGAGTGCGTCGCCGTCGCGGGCGAAAATCTCTCCCGCACGCCCGCGCTGGCTGGCGACAGCCGCCTCTGCTTGCCAGGCGTTAAACACCCGCACCGGCACGCCTGCCAGCTGCGCCGGTGCACCGGGCAGGCTGTCGCTGGCACGGATTTTACGCAGCAGCAGATCGGTGGGATCGCACTGCCAGTCAAGGGTACGCACGCGCATCGGTAGCATGGCTCTCTCACGGCCCCGCGTCGTAGCGCGGGAATAGTCAAGCGGAGCGCCATGCTGCTGACCGCGTTGCAACTTCTCAATTAGCTCCCACAAACAGGCGACGGCGGCATCGGTAACCCGATGCCGATAAATCTGGCTCTTCGCCATCGGCGGCAGAGGGAAGGTTCGGGTCGCCCAGATGTTGCCTGCATCCATCACCGCGTTGGCTTCCAGCAGGGTCACACCCCATTCGTGCCACCCTTCAAGGATCGCCCAGTCAAGGGAGCTGGGGCCGCGGTCGCCAACAATACCCGGATGCAGAATAAAGCAGCGGAAACGTTGCCAGACGCAGTCAGGGATAGCCCGTTTCAGAAACGGTGCGACGATAATGTCAGGCGGGTTCGCCGCAAGCCGCTCTTCAAGCGCGTCATCGCCAGTAAATACCTCAACGGTGACGTGATGCCCGGCATCGGTAAGCTCGACAAAAAAACGTTGTGACAGGCCATTAAAGGCGCTGCAAAGCAGAAAGATATGCATAATTTTCCATCCTGGAAAAGGGGTTCCGGTGGGGGGGACTTAGCCACTATTTTTTTCAGGCCATGGGCTAAAAACAAGCAGAGCGGCGGTGATGTTGCCAGGCATCTTCTTGCCCCGACGTGAAAACTCTTAATCTGGCCTGTTGCATTTAGCTTCCCACGCGGAGCGAGTTCCGCGCGGGAAGAGGGCATTACGATTTTTTCTGCGCGCTATCGTAAACTTTCTCCCCGGCAAACCAGGTCTCGGCAATTTTCCAGTTACGAATATCCTGCGGCACCGGATCGTTGATTTTGCCGTCAACGATGGCAAAATCAGCCCACTTGCCGACGGTGATCGAGCCTATCTCTTTATCCCAGCCGCTGATTTTGGCCGGTGCCATCGTATAGGCATACAGCGCTTCATCGAAGGTGAGGGCGTTTTCGCCATACCACACTTTGCCATCTTTAAGGCGTAACACGGCATCACCCAACTGCGTCATTGGATTCTCTTTTGCCGTCGGCCAGTCGCTACCGAATACCAGGTGCCCGCCAGCAGTCAGCAGCGATTGCCAGGCATAACCGCGCTTCAGGCGCTCATTACCCAGACGTGTTTCCAGATAATTAGGCGCAATGGCATGATCGGGCTGCATCGATGGCACAATGCCGTTCTGCGCAAACTTCTCAATATTGGCGTACTTCGTCAGCTCAATATGCTCAATACGGTTAATTTTATCCTTACCCTGCGGGCTGTTGCGATACGCCTCCAGCGCCATGGTCACGGCGTTATCGCCGATGGCGTGAATGGCCACCGGGAAGCCATATTGATGGGAGCGCTGCACCATCTCGTTCATCTTCGCCTGGGTATAGAGCGGGGTACCGAAGTAGTGATCGTGGCGATCGGAGTAGTGCTCATGCAGGAAGGCGGTGTGGTTCATCAGGGTGCCATCCATAAAATATTTATGGTAGCCATAGCGGAACTGCGGCCCTTTACCAAGCTCGCGCTCTTTGTCTTCGGCAAAGGCATTCATCTCTTTCTGCTTTTTGGCCTCTACTTTCCACGCCTCTTCACCACTGTTCTTTTCACTGGTATCCACCATATAGCCGAACCAGATGCGCATCGGGAAGCCGCCTTTTTTCAGCATATCGATGTAGATGTCGCCTGAGTTAGTCCACATATCATGGGCACCGGTGACGCCGAGGCTGTTGAAGTGCGCCATCACTTTGCGCAAGCCCTCGCTTTTATCCCCCTGGGCGGCAATCACTTTTGGCGAGCGGTTGTAAATATCAAGGGCGTTCTCCAGCAGAATACCGGTCGCTTTGCCGTTTTTATCCCGCTGGATCGTCCCGCCGGTCGGATCGGGCGTCTTATCGGTGATCTCCAGCTCCGCCAGCGCTTTGCTGTTCAGCCACATGGTGTGATAGTCGACGTCCACCAGCGCGACCGGGTTATCGGGAGCCACTTTATCGAGGTCGGCCGCCGTTGGCAGCGTCTTCTCGGCGGTTAAGGTGGCGTCCCAGCGACCGCCGAAGATCCAGCTTCCTTTTGGCTGAGCAGCCACTTTTTCCTTGATCATCTTCAGCCACGCCTGCTTGCTGCTGACGCCAAAGAGATCGACGCCGTTGATGAGATCGATGCCGGAAATCAGATGCGTGTGGGCATCAATCAACCCCGGGATCACCGTTTTACCCTTAGCGTCGATCATCGTCGTTTTATCGCTTTGCAGCAGTTTGATATAGCTCGGGCTCCCCACGGCGATAAATTTGCCATCTTTAATCGCCAGCGCCTGCGCGCGCGGTTTGGCGGCATCGGAAGTGCGGATATCGGCATTCATTATGATGATATCGGCAGGGGTTGGCCGGTCATTGGGATCGTTCGGCACAACTTTTGCCGCGGTGGCGGTAAGTGAGGTGCTAATTAATGCCGATAACAGACTCACTTTAATTATTTTTTGTAGCGTACTGGTAGGCTGAAATAAAGCCATATCATGTTCTCCATTTAAAAGAGTGGGGTAATAAATTTCGCCGCGATAATAATCAGAAGCGAATAACGATACAAACGGACAGCCCATAAAATAGCGATGGTGATGGAGTGTGGTGGCAATAATGAAACTTTTTCCGCATAAAAAGTCCTGTTTATGCAACAGAAAATATTTATGTAGATATGCATGATGAGTTCTTTCTTAAAAGACTATTTTTCTGGTTATCAGAAACGACGCAGGAGAAGCGGCTTTTTGACAATTAATAACGCCTTTTGACGCTGTTTGGTTATTTGCTTTTCATTTTGTAATTATCTTTATTGGCATGTTAATAACGCCCTGTGAAATTATCGGTGGAGCTGATTCAAAATGACCTGTATCAATATGTTGCGATGGAAAAGTGCTTAAACCTGATCCAGCGAGATGGGCGTCGGGTGCTTTAGCATCACGCTCATCACAATAGTGAGATGAGGTAAGGACGCACACAGCATGAAAAAAAACGATCTGGTTATTGATAATAAAGCGCTCTGCGCCTTTGTCGCCGCGGCGGAAACAGGAAGTTTTCAACAGGCGGGTCAACGTATGAATCGCTCGAAATCAACCATTAGTCGCTGGATAAAAGAGCTGGAGGATATTCTTGGCTATCCATTATTTCACAAGCGTGGTAATGGAGCAGTGGTAAAAATTAACAGTAACGGCAAGCGCCTACTGCCAAAAGCAAAATCAATGGTGAATAGCTGGCAGCGGCTGGAGGCTTTCTCTTTATCACTACAAACACGCCGTGACCCGGAAATAGTCAGGCTGGCCTTCAATGAACTTATTCCGGCAGAGGTGGTGGCCGATATTTTACTCACCGTGAAGGCGGCCTATCCCCGGATGCTGCTTCACATTATCCATACCGATTTATATGACACCGAAGCGAGCTTGTGCGGCAGGCGCGTCGACTATGTGCTGGGGCTGCATTTGCCGGTTATGCCATGCGGGCTACAAGGCTGCGTAGTGGGCGATCTGCAAACCATGCTCATTGCCCATCCGCAGCACTGGCTGGCGCAGCAGCGCCATATCGATGCCTTTCAACTGGATGGTGAGACGCTTATCTATCCCGCCTTTCCGGATGAAAATAATGACCATCGCTATCCGCTGCACGCCCCGGCGGAAGCGATGCTGGTAACGGATTACACGTTGAGCGCGATGCTGGCGAAAAAGGGGCTTGGCATCGCCTGCGTACCGGATCATATTGCGCGCCCGGAGCTGTTGGCGAAGCGAGCGGTCGCCCTGGATGTCAATAATGATGAATTTAATAACCTGCACTCGCTGATGTTATTCTGGCGCGAAAACGAGGATGACGCGGCGCTCCGTTCACTGATTGTGGGCAGCTTAAAAGAGTGGTTCGGTTATTGTTAAAGGTACCCGGCTTTATTCTGCCGCCAGGCAGACGATTCTGCGCGGGAGAACATTTTGCTTTTGAGATTTGCCTGAGGGTTATGCAAAAAAGCGGAAATGTAACGTCAGCGTTATATTTTCTGGCGCAGCGGTTTATAATCACCGCTTGCAAAGGTTACCCATAATCTGAGTCGGGTGTGCCACACGCGTCGTTAGCGAATTATTTATCTAAGGGATGGAGAAAAGGTGTCAGTGACGATGATTTCGCGCGCAGGAGCAAGGCTGTGAAAGGGATCGCAAAACGTCTGCGCGGGGCCGCGCTCATGCTCTGCTGCTTACTCTCCGGCTGCGGCTTACCGCCCGCTATCCCGATTCTGGGCGCGTCATTTCCCGCCTGGTTCTTCTGTTTTCTCGCCGCCGCGCTGCTGCTTATTCCGTGTCATCTGCTGATTGTGCGTAGAGGCTGGCAGGCGCGTTTTTCGCCGCTGGTTATAAGCTACCTGGCTCTGCTGTTTCTCTTTGCCGCGCTTTTCTGGTTCTTACTTTTTTAGATATGAAGGCCTATGACTGATTCCAGCTCAACGCTGTTACGGAAAAAGTGGCCGCTGCTGCTCGTCGTGATTGGCGCTATTGTGGCGCTGATTGCGGTGATCTGGCACCTGCAGACTTCTCCGCAAACCAACGATGCCTATGTCTACACCGATACGATTGATGTCGTCCCGGAAGTGACGGGCCGCATAGTCGAGATGCCGGTGCGCGATAACCAGCGCGTGAAAAAGGGCGATTTGCTGTTTCGTATCGATCCGCGCCCTTATCAGGCGATGCTGGCGGATGCGAAATCCCGGCTGGCGGCGCTCGATGCGCAAATCACCCTGACCGGACGCACCATCAAGGCGCAGGAGTATAACGCGCAGTCTGTTGCCGCCGCGGTGGCGCGCTCGCAGGCGCTGGTCGATCAGACTCGCTCGACGCGCAGCCGGCTGGAGCCGCTGGTGCCGCAAGGGTTCGCTTCGCAGGAGGAGCTGGATCAGGCGCGCACGGCGGAGAAGGCCGCGCGCTCTGAGCTTGCCGCGATTCAGCTTCAGGCCAGCCAGGCAGCCTCCGCCGTGCTCGGCGTCGATGCAATGGTGGCACAGCGGGAAGGGGCGCTGGCACAGGTTGCGCTGGCAGAGCTGCATCTCGAATTTACCGAGGTGCGCGCCCCCTTTAACGGCGTGGTGGTGGCACTGAAAACCACGGTCGGGCAGTACGCTTCGGCGTTGAAACCGGTCTTCACGCTGATGGATGACGACCACTGGTATGTGGTAGCCAATTTCCGCGAAACCGATCTGCAGGGTATTCGTGCCGGTACACCAGCTGAGATCACCGTGATGACCGACCACAGCAAACGCTTTAGCGGACGCGTCGAGTCGGTTGGGTTTGGCGTGCTGCCGGAGGGCGGAACAGTAATTGGCGGCTTACCGATTGTGCCGAAAAGCATTAACTGGGTGCATGTTTCGCAGCGCTTCCCGGTGAAAATCGCCGTTGAGCACCCCGATCCGGCGCTGTTCCGCATGGGCGCCTCCGCAAGCGTCATCCTCAAGCCAGAGTGAGCATCGCAATGGAGCACGCCTGGGGCTATCTGCAAAAAGAGCTGCGCGCCACACCGGGGCGGGGCAACTACACCCTGCGCATGACACTCAGCTGCGCCATCCTGATTGCGCTGTTTATGAGCCTGCAGATCCCCTTTCTGGCGATAGCCCTGATCGTAGTCTTTTATGTCAGCCAGCCCAACGTGGTGATGATTTCCCTGGTCAGCGTCGCCTTTATGCTGGTGGTGACACTGGTGCTGGGCGGCGTGCTGCTGATTATCAAGTGGACCTATGACTATCCGCTGGTGCGCCTTGTTGCCTCGGTGCTGCTCTTCGCTCTCGCCGTCTATCTGATGCGCATTATGGGCAAGCTGGGGCTGGCATTTTTCGTCGTGGCGCTGGCGGTGATCTATGCGCAAACCTTTCCCTCGATGACCGGGCAGAGCGAGATCCTCGTGCGCTTGCTGCTGTGGCTGTGGGTGGCTATTAACAGTGCGATTGTGGTAACGCTGCTGGTCAATGCCTGTTTTGCGCAGGCCTTCCCTGGCTGGCAGTTCAAAAGCGCGCTCGCCGCGATGTTGCGCCAGACGGCGGCCTGCCTGACGCAAACTGATGGTGGCTCCCTTGAGCAGACCCGACCCACTTTTAGCGCCATTGCCCGCCAGATGTCCCAGCTGCACACGCTCTACAAGCTGGCCCGGCTCTCCAGCGCGGAAATCGCTGATAATCAACAGAAGTGGCAGAGCGTGATGGCCTTTACGCTGCGCAGCTATCAGCTTATCGCGCTGCTGCAAACCGCTGCACCCGATGCGGCGCGAAAACCGCTTGTCGATGCGCTGCTTACGCTGGCGCAGCAGGTGGAGGAGGGCAAATTGCCGCCTGTGCAGGATCTCTCCCTCTCCGTTGAGCGTGAGCAGGATGTGATTGTGCGCGACATTGCCGCGCTGCTGACCGCACTTCAACGTGGTGAGGAGATTGCTTTACCGCCAAGCGAGGGGGAGAAGATTGCCCTGATGCCGCCGGATGCCTGGCGCAACCCGGCCTATCTGCACTTCACCCTGAAAACTGTGCTGGCGACGCTGATCTGCTACGTCTTCTATACCGCGGCAGACTGGCAGGGCATTCACACCATTATGCTGAGCTGCGTGATTGTGGCGCAGCCGGGGCTTGGCGCGACGATGCAGAAGATCGCGCTGCGCATTGGCGGCGCGCTGCTGGCGACCCTGCTGGCACTGCTGCTGATTGTTTTTATTCAACCCTGGACGGAGTCGCTGGTAGGCCTGCTGGCGATGGCGCTGCCGGTAATGGCGCTGGCCGCCTGGCTGGCGGGTGGGTCAGAGCGCATTGCCTATGCCGGTATTCAGCTCGGTTTTACCTTTGCTCTGGCCTTTTTAAGCTGGTTTGGCCCGCTGACCAACTTAACCGAGCTTCGCGATCGGGTGATCGGTATTCTGCTTGGCGTGCTGATTTCGTCGCTTATTCACCTCTATTTATGGCCGGATAGCGAAGCGCCACAGCTCAAAGCCAGCCTTGCGCGCCTCTACCGGCGTATAGCCGACCTGCTGCGGGCAACCGATCGGCAGGCCACTACCCCGGCGCTGTTTGCCAGCCTGACTGAGAGCGATGCGCTGCTTAACCGCGTTGCCGCCGAGCCGCTCAACACCTGGGCGCACCCCCATGCGGAAGCGAAAGTCTGGCCGCGCGGCGAGACCTTTGCCAGCGCGCAGGAGCTTGTACGCCTGATTGAAGGCTATCGACGCTATGGCGCGGCGGACGATCCCTTTTTATCCCGCTGCGCCGGGTATATTGAGGCCTACGCTGCGGCTATCGATCAGGCGCAGCCGAAGCCGGAGCTGAAGGCGCTTCGCGCCGATGCGGCAAACCCCTATGGCCCGCCGCTGATGCAGGCACTCTCCAGCCTGCCGGCGTGGTCATCCCCCTTTTCACTGAGTTCGCGACGGGCAGAGTAAAGTATGCGCGCAAAAATGATCGCTTCGCGTTTTCGCTGCGGCACGCTGGCCGCATTTGGCCTGCTGCTGCTATCCGGCTGTGCGCTGGTGCAGGACGATCCGGGGCGGGTGGCCATCGTCAACCCGCAGAAGGCGCAGCTGGCGCAGGCAATTCACCTGGCGAACAGCGGCTGGCCCGCGGCGCGCTGGTGGGAAAACTATCACGATCGCCAGCTAACGATGCTGGTCAACCGCGCGTTGCAAAACTCGCCCACCATGCAGGCCGCGCGGCTGCGCGTTGGCCAGTCGCAGTCGACGGTGGCGCTGGCGCAGTCGGCAATGGGCGTGCAGGCAGGTGCCGTCGCTGCACAAAACTACATGCGCGTGTCGGACAGGGAAGCGAAAGCGACCTGGCCCTATGCCTACTCTCTGCCGGTCGATAAACAGGGCCCGTGGTACACGCTGAATACGGTCGGCGTTGGTGCGTCGCTCAATATTGATCTCTGGGGATCGGATCGCGCGCGCGTGGCGGCCGCGATTGGCGAGCAGAATGCGAAGCTTGCCGAGACTGCGGCGATTGAGCTGGATATCGCCAGCAGCGTCGCGCAGCTCTACTTTGCGATGCAGGCGACTTTCGCACGCATTGCACTGCTCAATGAGCAGCAGGAGATTGCCCGCTTCTCCGAGCAGGCGCACCAGCAGCGCGCGGCGCGCGGGCTGGAGGATAGCGTCGATCTCGCTGGTGCAGAGGCTGAACGGCTGGCGACGCAGCAACAACTGGTGGAAGCGAACGGCGCGTTAACCCGTTACCGCGAGACCCTGCGGGCGCTGATCGGCGCGGACGCGCAGAGCATGCCTGAGATTCATGCGGTGGCGCTGCCGCAATTGCAGCAAACGCTGCCCGCCTCGCTCTCTTTCGAACTGCTGGCGCGCCGCCCGGATCTGCAGGCGCTGCGCGGGTATGTCACTGCCACCATGAGCCAGGTAGACTCCGCGAAGGCGGCCTTTTATCCGCACTTTGATATCAAAGCTTTCTGGGGCTACAACGCCTTTGATGTCGGCGATCTCTTCCGCTACTCCTTCCAGCAGCTCAATATTCTGCCTGCGCTCACCCTGCCGCTGTTCGATGGCGGGCGGTTAAACGCCCACCTGAAGTCGGTGCGTACCGCCAGTAATATCCTGATCAAACAGTACAACCAGGCAGTGCTCGACGCGGTGCGCGATGTGGCGATCACCTCCAGCCAGCTTAACGATCTCAATCAGATGGTGGCGATGCAGCAAGAGAAAGTGCGCGCCGCGATGACGGCAACCAACAGTGCGGCGGCTCACTACCAGCGCGGGCTGCTGAGCCGTTTCAGGGCGCAGGAGGCGCGCCGTTTAGCGCTGGCGCAGCAGCTTCTGCTACTCGATATGCAGGCACAGCAGCTCAGTGCCGATATCATGCTGATAAAAGCGCTGGGCGGCGGTTACCGCAATGAGAACGAAAAGGGTGAAGAGAAGCCGTAACAGAGATGGCTCCGCCCGTGGTTTACAGGCGGAGCAGGGCAGTTAATAGCGGGAAGGGACGCCTTCAGGTCGGGTTTTGAAGCGGCGATGCAGCCACATATATTGCTCGGGTGCCATCATAATGCAGCGCTCCACCACTTTGTTCATCCACGCGGCGGTGGTTTCGGCATCGTCCAGCGGCGGTGAGCACTCTGGCTCAAGCATAATCAGCTCATACCCTTTACCGCCGGGTTTGCGGCGCGGCACAAACGGCACCACGCAGGCTTGCGACATGCGCGCCAGCATCCACGTGCCGGAAGTGGAGGCAGCCTGCTCAACGGCAAAGAAGGGGACAAAGACGCTGGCGCGCGGGCCGTAGTCGTGATCCGGCGCGTACCAGACCACCTCACCCGCTTTCAGCGCGCGGATCATCCCTTTCAGATCCTTACGGTCAATCATGCTCTTATTGGAGCGCATGCGCCCCCACGTTTGCAGCAGATCGATAACCGGGTTGTCGTTCGGGCGGTAGACGCCAATGCCCGGCTCATTCAGACCAAACATCCGCGCGCCAATCTCCAGCGTCAGGAAGTGCACACCAATCAGCAGAATGCCGCGACCCTGCGCCTGCACGTTACGTACATGTTCGAAATGGGAGACATCCATCCAGCGGCGCATGCGGCGATCGGACCAGAACCAGGCCATGCCGGTTTCAATCAGCCCCATGCCGACGGATTCAAAATTCTTCGCCACCATATTTTGCCGCTCCTCCTCGCTCATCTGCGGAAAGCAGAGCGTCAGGTTGCGATGCGCAATGTGCGCGCGGCGCTTCATCAGGCGCTGGGCAAGATGGCCGAGTGCGCAGCCTAAGCGGTAGAGGAGCGGGTAGGGAAGTTGAACCACCAACCACAGCACGCCGATCCCGAACCAGGTTGCCCAGTAGCGGGGGTGCAGCAGCGATGCCGAAAATTTGGGTAAATGCGTCATGACTGTCCTGTGTATAGCTACAATGGCCTGTATTCTCGCACTTTTTTTGAATTTCGCAAAAACCAGGGTGTGAAGCCGCGTTCCATAAGCGCAACGCGCGTTACAGTGTGAAATGAATGGGTGGAAATGTAGCGCAAAATGTGGGGATGTAAATTAACACTATTTGCTTTATGATGCCGCCCGTTTTTCACTCTCCACTCTGCAGGATACGTACACCATGCCAGTGTTACACAACCGCATCTCCAATGATGAACTGAAAGCCCGCATGCTCGCCGAAACCGAGCCGCGCGTTACCGTCTCGTTTTACAAATACTTCTCGATTGTTAACCCGCAGGCGACGCGCGATGCGCTCTACCAGGCTCTGTCGCAGTTGAGCGTCTTTGGGCGCATCTACCTCGCTCATGAAGGGATCAACGCGCAGATCAGCGTACCACAGAGCAAATTCGAGGCGTTTCGCGAAGCGCTCTATACCTTCGATCCGGCGCTGAACGGGCTGCGTCTCAATATCGCTATTGATGATGACGGTAAATCCTTCTGGGTGCTACGCATGAAGGTGCGTGATCGCATTGTGGCAGACGGCATTGAGGATGCGAGTTTTGATGCCAGCAATGTCGGGGACTACCTGAAAGCGGCGGAAGTGAACGCCATGCTTGACGATCCGGACGCAGTATTTATCGATATGCGCAACCACTACGAATATGAGGTGGGCCACTTCGACGGCGCAATGGAGATCCCGGCCGACACCTTCCGCGAGCAGTTGCCAAAGGCGGTCGAGATGATGCAGGAACACAAAGACAAAAAGATTGTCATGTACTGCACCGGCGGCATTCGCTGCGAGAAAGCGAGTGCCTGGATGAAGCATAACGGCTTCAATAAAGTGTGGCACATTGAAGGCGGCATTATTGAGTACGCCCGCCGCGCCCGCGAGCAGGGTCTGCCGGTGCGCTTTATCGGCAAAAACTTTGTCTTCGACGAGCGGATGGGCGAGCGCATCTCTGACGATGTGATTGCGCACTGCCACCAGTGCGGCACGCCGTGCGATGCCCACACCAACTGCCTGAACGATGGCTGCCACCTGCTCTTTATTCAGTGCCCAAGTTGTGCTGAGAAGTTCGACGGTTGCTGCAGCGAGTTGTGCAAAGAGGAGCGTGCCCTGCCGGAAGAGGAGCAGCGTAAACGCCGCGCCGGACGGGAGAATGGCAATAAGATCTTCAATAAATCGCGTGGCCGCCTGAACACCAAACTGGGCATTCCGGACCCGGAATAATGCAGAAGGAGAGGGGAACCCCTCTCCTTTTTTACGCCTGCTTACTTCTGGCGCACACCTTCAACCGAAATAATCAGCTCAACATCCTGCGATGCCGGACCGAGATCGGTGGTGATGTTAAAGTCTTTCAGCTTGATCTTGCCGGAGGCTTCAAAGCCTGCGCGCACGCCGCCCCACGGGTCATTGCCCTGGCCCATCAGCTTCGCTTCCAGTTCAACCGGCTTGGTGACACCGTTTAAGGTCAGGTTGCCGGTGATATCCAGCTCATCACCATCCTTTTTCACCGACGTTGAGGTGAAGGTCGCTTTCGGGAACTTCGCCACGTTGAGGAACTCAGCGCTGCGCAGGTGTTTGTCACGCTCAGCGTGATTGGTGTCGACGCTGTTGGTGTTGATGGTGACATTCACTTTGTCGGCAGCCGGGTTGGCCTCATCAAAGGTAAAGCTACCGTCGAAGTCCTTAAACGTACCGTATAACCAGCTGTAACCGAGGTGCTGGATACGGAAGTTAACGAAGGCGTGCTGGCCCTCTTTATCGATCTTGTAGTCTGCCGCTACGGCAGAACCGGTGGTGAACAGCAGCGAGGCGAGAGCGAGTCCCGGCAGGATCTTCTTCATACTTATGCTCCAGAGTCAGGTGACGATTTTCCCAGCATCCGCTTGAGAGTGGCGTCTTTATCAATGAAATGGTGTTTAAAGGCGGCGAGGCCGTGCAGCACGGAAAGAACCACTACGCTCCAGGCCAGCCATAGATGGATCGTTCCGGCGAGGTCCGCCTGCGAGCCGGCATCGGCAAGCGTGGCAGGGATCTCAAACAGGCCAAATACGCTAATCGGTTTACCATCGGCGGTGGAGATGAGATAGCCGCTAAAGACGATGCTAAATAACAGCAGGTAGAGAACGATATGGGCAATCACCGCGGCGATGCGCGTGGCGGTGGAGTAGCTTTTCAACGGCGGTGGCGGCGGGGAGATAAAACGCCACAGCAGACGGATGACCAGGCCAAACATCAGCAGAATGCCGATACTTTTATGGATTTCGGGTGCCTGATGATACCAGCCATCGTAATAGCTGAGTGTGACCATCCATAACCCTAAGGCGAACATGCCATACACCACGATGGCGACCAGCCAGTGAAGCGTTACGGAAATAAAACCGTAGCGTGCCGGAGAGTTGCGAAATTGCATAACGGGTCATCACTGTTAACCAAAAGTTAATTTAAAATGGCGTCAGTGAGAAAATATTGCAACTCAAAAATAGCGAATTGGATTGTTATTTTTTCTATAACATAAATTTTGAAAGAGTTGACCGGTTTATATTCAGGCTATTAGAAAGTTTAAACGTTTAAGGCAGGCTGTGCAGTAGGTTAGGTGGTCTGTGGTCAAAGTAAAGCATTCAAAAATATTGTTTGTAAAAGGCGAATAAAGCGCTAAGTGTCAGCTTTTGTAAGCGTTTTAGCGCCGCTAACGTTACGCTGAATTAATTGAAAACAACAACTGAGAATATATGCCACCACATTTTCACGCGGGTGATTACTTTATTCTGCGCAAAGAGAAACGGCCCCGAAATAGGGCCGCCATAAACTTAATCTGTAAAACGAGCGAGGGAGAAGGGTTGTAAATCGAACCCGAGCGTTTTCTGCTGCACGAAGGCGCAGGCGATCTCGCCGAGCACCGGCGCAAATTTAAAGCCGTGACCGCTCAGGCCGGTGACCACCAGCGTGTTCGGTTCGCCTGGCAGGGTGTCGATAATAAAGTCTTCATCGGGTGAGTTGTCATAGGTGCAGGATGCGCCATACAGGCAGCCGCCGATGCCCGGCAGATGCTGGCGTAAAAAGGAGAAGCACTCCGAACCGTCGCCAGCTTCTGTGCCAAACGGCGTGCGCTCGTCGGCCGCGTTAATCACCTGTCCGCCGTTGTGGCGACCAATCTTTAACTCATTCTCATCCGCCGGGAAGCCGTAGTAGTGCTCGCCGTTCGGCATCTCGCCGGTAAAGGCCGGGAAGCTGTTTTTCACGCTGTAACGGCCATCGGCCTGGAACCAGGCAAACACTTTGCGTACCGGTTGAATCGGCAGGTTCGGCAGCAGCGTCTGTGCCCAGGTTCCGGCGCTGACCAGCGCTTTTTTGCCGGAGAAACTCCCTTCCGGAGTCTCAATGGTGACGCCATCCTGATGATGGTGCAGGGCGGTGACCGGGCAGTTGAAGAGCTGCGCGCAGCCTGCCTGTTCAGCCAGCTGGATCCAGCTTTTGATTGCCAGCTCGCTGTGCAGCAGGCCGGAGTCGGCTTCATACAGACCAATATAATCATCAGGAACGCGGATTTCCGGCCAGCGCGCCATCAGCGAGGCGGCATCAAGTTTCTCCAGAGTCAGCTTCCACTGCGCGGCGCTGGCAGCGACATTGGCGAGGAAAGGGGAGGTTGCCGGACCGAAATTAATGACGCCGGCACGCTCAAATACCGCTTCGCCGGTGATGGTATTCAGTTCATCCCATAGCTGCTGGGCACGCAGCACCAGCGGAACATATTTCTCGCCTTCGCCATAAGCGTGGCGGATCAGGCGCGTCTTGCCGTGATGACTGCCTTCATGGTGCGGTGGCATATGTGCATCGGTCATCAGCACCTTTAGCCCGGCACGTGTGGCGTAGTAGCCCGCGGCTGCACCGACGGAGCCGCTGCCAATAATAATCAGGTCGTATGTCATGGTTCTCTCCAGGCAATTGCGTGTTCAGGAGGGTAAATAACCTGGGGGGCTTATACAAGGGCAGAAAAAAGAAAGGCACCGCAAGGGTGCCTGGTATTGAGTAAGTACGGATAGTACTAATGTCGCTGATACTCGTCTTTCTCAAAATCGCCTGATTCAATCTTGGCAATGCCCGCTTCCAGAATCGAGATAAACTGGCGGGCAACATCGGTTGTTAACCATAACGTCTGACCGATTTCAGTCCCTTCCTGAGCGGCTCTGTTCGGGGTCTGGTAGTGCAACCGGAGCATCAGTGCGTCATAGCTGTCTACGGTGCTGATGTCCCATCCGACCAGTGGATGGGTCTGGATGACTTCATTATTCTTTACCATCATAACCCCCTGTTTGGCGTGTTTTAATTAGACAACGACGTTCGAGGTTCAATGCGTGTTTTAATTTGAAGCCTTTTCAGTATATCAACAACCCGACCCCATGATCGGGAAAATAAACACTCTGCAACATCTTTTTTGTAGTCATAGATTTTTCTTAAGGGAGTGGTGAAAAGATAAGCGACTCATTTCACTAATAAAATCAGATGTTACGGTTTTGCTTAAAATTGAAGCAAAAAAAGCCGGGGCGACCCGGCAATAACTTCAACTTCAGAGGGAAATTAATCGGTGATAAACCAATCGTCAGCGCTTTCCCAGGTTTCTTGCAGGATTTCACTAACGCGGTCTTTATCTTCTTTCGCGCCGCCAAGGACGGAGAGGTTATTTGCCGCAGCATAACGGACAGAAATTTTATTTTCGCGATCGGGATAGTGATCATTCAGACGGCGGGATAACTCACCTGCCAGCGCATCGATAGCGCCTGCGGGTAAAGATGTGGTTCTGGCAATCGTCACTTCAATGCGCATAACAGCCCCCTGTGTAAGATACTGTATATTTATACAGTCAATCGAAACGCATTACAACAGGGGGCATAAGAATATTTAGCGTTTTACCTGCCAGCGCACGGTTTCACCGGCGAGGAAGGGCACCAGCGTATCATCCGCCAGCGCAATGGACTCCGGTACTACGTACTCCTCACGTTTTAGTTCGACAAACTCTTCATTCACCGGCAGACCATAGAAGCGCGGCCCGTTAAGCGAGCAGAAGGCTTCAAAGTGCTGTAGCGCATTCATCTCTTCGAACACCGTGGCGTAACTTGCCAGCGCCGTTGGTGCGTTAAAACAGCCGGCACAGCCGCAGCTCGCCTCTTTACGATGGCGGGCATGCGGTGCGGAGTCGGTACCAAGAAAGACGCGGTCGAAGCCGCTGGCGGCCAGTTCACGCAGGGCCTGCTGGTGAATATTACGCTTAAGGATTGGTAAGCAGTAGAGGTGCGGACGCACGCCGCCCACCAGCATATGGTTGCGGTTAAAGAGCAAATGCTGTGGGGTGATGGTCGCGGCCAGCCGCTCATTGCCGTCGCGCACATAGTCAGCGGCGTCTTTGGTGGTGATGTGCTCGAATACCACTTTCAGCTCCGGCAGGCGCTTGCGCAGCGGCTCCATCACCGTCTCAATAAAGCGCGCTTCCCGATCGAAAATATCGATCTCCGCGTGGGTCACTTCGCCATGCACCAGCAGCGGCATGCCGAGCCTCTCCATACGCTCAAGCACAGGCATGATGGCATCAATGCTGGTGACGCCGTGGCTGGAGTTAGTGGTGGCATTTGCCGGATAGAGCTTCGCCGCAGTAAAGACCTTTTCCGCGAAGCCGCGCTCAATCTCATCGGGATCGAGGCTGTCAGTGAGGTAGCAGGTCATCAGCGGTTCGAAGTGCTGACCAGCAGGCACCGCGTCAAGAATGCGCTGGCGGTAGGCGATAGCGGCCTCAACGGTGGTCACAGGGGGAGCCAGGTTCGGCATCACAATGGCGCGGGCGTAGGTTTCGCTGGTCCACGGCACCACGGTTTTCAGCATATCGCCGTCGCGCAAATGGAGATGCCAGTCGTCAGGACGGCGGATTTTCAAAACCTGAGGTTGTGTCATTGGAGGGCTCCGGCTAAGTGAGAAAGGGCTGTTTTTGCCGGAGACCAAGCATAAGGGGAAACGTTTTCGTTTGCATCCTTTTCCTGAAAAAAAGGGCGCCAGGCGCCCAAGGATTCAGTCGGTAAGCGGGATGACAATCTCGCCAGGTTTTACCTCAATACCTTTAGCATATTTCTTCGCCAGTGCTTCGCCTTTGGTACTGTCCTCTTTCAGTACGTAGGCCGGGCGCTGGTTAAAGTAGTTGCGCAGAGACTGGTTCAGGTAGGGCATTACGGTTTGCAGCACGCTCTGCATCTTTTCCGGCGTCACTGTCGCGTCTACCACCTCCATCTCGTTCAAATAGATGGCGCCCTTATCCTTATCAAAGGTCGGCAGCGCTTTCAGCTTCAGCTTAATAACCGCTTTTTGATTGCCGAACAGCGACGTCATATCCAGATTAGCGTCGCCCGTTAAGGTAATTTTATTTGGCTCTTCACGTCCGATGGCGCTGGCAAGATTGTTGAGAACAATATGCGCATCAGCCACGCCCGGCACGCCAATATCTTTGGCAAAGTTATTCCGTTTCTGCAGGGCCTGGTTAATCTCCTGCTCGCTGATTGTGTATTGGGTCAGTTGGTTACAGCCCACCAGTACGCCGCTCAGCATTAATGCTGCGGCCAAAATCATCTTCTTCATGAATTCCTCAACGTGGTCCCGATGCCTCGATCGAGGTGTAGCATGCGCGACGCCCGGCGCAAAGGCCAGCAGAAAATACTTAAAGAAGGGGCGGAAGCCGGACGCTTCCGCCATGAACGGCTTAGATAGCCATGGAAGAGAGGAGGTTAACCTGTGTCTGTTTCGCCATGTTGTCGCGGTAGTCGGCGACGCGGGTTGGCCACGTAATGCCGCTGACAATCGTCAGGTTACGCAGCAGCGGGAAGAGGTGAATATCATCTTCTGACAGCTCTCCGTTGATGGCATTCGGCTGCACGATGAGCTTCTCCAGCGCGCGCAGATCGTCGCTGATATTCTTCACCAGCCCGGCAGAGTGGGCGAGATGATCGGCGAAGTCGCCAATCGCGGCCTCTTTTTTGGCGGTGAAGTAGGCTCGCGCCTGTGGGGTGGAAAACTCGTCAAATGGCGCCTGCGCGAAGCGCGGGATGAGCAGCTTATTGACGTAGCCATTCACCTTACGCAGCCACTCCTCGATCTTCGGGTTGCGGGAGCCGGTCAGCAGCGGTTGACCGTCGAGCTTATCAACGTAGTGAACAATATCGAGGCTTTCGGGCAGGTAGCGGCTGTCATCTTTTTGCAGGATCGGCGCCATCTTCTGACCAATCATTTTGGTCGGCGTCGCTTCGTCATCGCTTTGCAGGACATGGAGTTCAACCGGGAGATTCTTAAGGCCGAAAATCATGCGGGCTTTTACACAGAAAGGGCAGTGATCGTAAATGTAGAGTTTCACGTTTCTCCTCCATACTGGTTTATCCATCACTAATCAGTATGGAAGAGAGGCCGACGCGGCGCAAATCAGGCGCCGGGTTCGAGCATCGGCGGCTGAACGCGACGCGGGGCAAACTGCCACAGCAAAGCAAGGGAGGTGACAAGCCCAATCACGCCGAGCATCATCCACGGCAGCTCCGGCTGGCGGAACGCCTTTCCTGCATCAAACAGCCAGCCGCCGCCGGCATAGCCAAGCGCGCCACCGAAGGCCAGACCTAAGCGGCTAAAGCCCATATAGCTGCCGCGCGCCCGCGCATCGGCGAGTTGCGCACTCAGGGTTTCCCGCGCCGGTTCGGCGATAATCGAGCCGATATAGAAGGTGCAGATAAGTGTAAATAGCTGTTGCAGCGAGCCGACCATGCCCATCGGAAAGAGGCTGAAGGACATCACCACCAGGCCGAACATCAGGCGCTGTTCAAGGCGAAAGCGCTTCTCACTCCAGCGGGCAATCGGGTAGAGCAGCGTCAGCGAGAGACAGGCCTCAATCGCGTACATCCACTTTA
Organism: Kosakonia sp. SMBL-WEM22; assembly: GCF_014490785.1. Lineage (NCBI taxonomy): Bacteria > Pseudomonadati > Pseudomonadota > Gammaproteobacteria > Enterobacterales > Enterobacteriaceae > Kosakonia > Kosakonia sp. SMBL-WEM22. The sequence goes on from NZ_CP051488.1 coordinate 1,954,055, forward strand.
CCGGCGTCGGCGATCCGGCAACGTCGTTGACCATAATCGGCAGCATCAGCATCACCTGTACCGCCAGCATATAGTAGCCACTCAAGGTTAAGACATAGGTGACGAATTTCTTGTCACGCAGCACACGCGCTAAACCCTCGCGCACCGGTGTTTTCACCGTCGAGAGCTTCCACGCCGGCAGCAGCCAGGCGTTAAAGCCGGCGCAGAGGATAAACATTAACGCCCCAGCGGCGCACACCAGACGGAAATCATACTGCAGCAGCCAGCTGCCGAGCAGCGCGCCAATAACCGCCCCAGCGCTATCCTGCATCATCAGCAACGAGAAGAAGCGACCGCGCTGGCGCGGTCGCACCAGTTTGACCACCAGCGCCGAACGCGGCGGGTCGAACAGCGTGCCGCCAAGCCCGGAAAGAATACAGGAGAGCCACAGCACCCATGGCTCGTGCGCCATCCCCATTGCTGCAAAGCCTGCCGCACGCATCAGCATGCCCGTGACAATCAGTGGTTTTGCGCCAAAGCGGTCTGCAATCGCGCCGCCAAACATGCCTAACCCCTGCTGAATAAACTGACGCAGGCCGAGCGCGATCCCGACCATCAGCGCGGCCCAGCCAAGTTGATCAACGAAACGAATGGAAATCAGGGGGAAGACAACAAAAAAACCGAGCACCACCAAAAAATTATCGACCAGCAGGAAATATTTACCCAGGCTCCTTGCCTGCGAGATGCGCGCCATTTCCCCTCCGGGAAATCAGAAAAAGGTGACGCCTCTATTCTGCGGCTTCGGCAACCGTTTTCACACATTCACCGCGACAATATTTTTTTATCAAGGCGGGCGTTTGATTGAGACTTTTCATCGAAAAGGGGGCGCGGCGCAGAAAATGCCATGTTGCTGTTTTCACAGAGTCGCAGAGCAAAGGTATAGTAAAGAGAAGGGGTAAAAAAAGCCGCGAAACGAAGGAGTGGTTAACATGTTTGGCTATCGCAGTAATGTGCCGAAAGTACGCTTGGTAACAGACAGATTAGTGGTGCGCCTGGTTCACGAGCGCGATGCGTGGCGGCTTGCGGATTATTACGCGGAAAATCGCCAGTTTTTAAAGCCCTGGGAGCCCGTCCGCGATGAGAGCCACTGTTACCCTTCTGGCTGGCAGGCGCGTCTGGGGATGATCAATGAGTTCCATAAACAGGGCTCCGCTTTTTACTTCGCCCTGCTCGATCCTGAAGAGAAAGAGATTGTCGGCGTCGCTAATTTCTCGAACGTGGTGCGCGGCTCGTTTCACGCCTGTTATCTCGGCTACTCCATCGGCCAGAAGTGGCAGGGGCAAGGGTTGATGTTTGAAGCCCTGACATCCGCCATTCGCTATATGCAGCGCACGCAACATATGCACCGCATAATGGCCAACTATATGCCGCACAATAAACGCAGCGGCGACTTACTGGCGCGCCTCGGGTTCGAAAAAGAGGGCTATGCCAAATCCTACTTATTGATTGACGGGCAGTGGCGCGACCACGTCCTCACCGCATTAACCGCCCAGGAGTGGACTCCGGGACGCTAAGGAGCAGAGATGAAGTATCAACTCACCGCCATTGAGGCGCGGGTAATCGGCTGTCTGCTGGAGAAGCAGGTCACTACGCCGGAGCAGTATCCGCTTTCCATCAACGGCGTGGTCACCGCCTGCAATCAGAAAACCAACCGCGAGCCGGTGATGAACCTGAGCGAGCCGGAGGTACAGCAGGTGCTTGATGAACTGGTAAAGCGGCACTACCTGCGCACCGTCAGTGGTTTTGGTAACCGGGTGACCAAATATGAGCAGCGCTTCTGCAACTCTGAGTTTGGCGATCTGAAGTTAAGCCCGGCAGAGGTGGCGCTTATCGCCACGCTGTTGCTGCGCGGGCCGCAAACGCCGGGTGAGCTGCGCGGGCGGGCGGAGCGGATGCACCGCTTTGCCGATATGGCCGAAGTGGAAAACGCCCTTGAGCAACTGGCCAGCCGCGACGATGGCCCCTATGTGGTGCGCCTGCCGCGCGAGCCGGGCAAGCGCGAGAGCCGCTATATGCACCTCTTCAGTGGCGATATGCAGACGCTGATCAATGTGGTTGAAGCCGTCGCGCCGACTGAGCAGAGCCTTGAGGCGCGCGTGGAAGCGCTGGAGAGCGAAGTAGCGGAACTGAAGCAGCGTCTCGATTCGCTGCTGGCACATTTAGGGGATTAAGCGTGACGATATTACGGGTTGGTGTAGTAGGGCTGGGCGGTATCGCGCAGAAAGCGTGGTTGCCGGTACTGGGCGCGGCAACAGAGTGGACGCTGGCGGCGGCCTGGTCGCCGACGCGGGATAAAGCCCTGCGGGTGTGTGAAACCTGGCGCATCCCCTATGCGGATTCGCTGGCGTCGCTGGCGGCGCAGTGCGATGCGGTTTTCGTTCACACCTCAACCGCCTCGCACTATGCGGTGGTGAGCGAGCTACTCAACCTCGGCGTGCATGTCTGCGTCGATAAGCCGCTGGCGGAAAACCTGAAAGATGCCGAGCGCTTGGTCGATCTGGCGGCGCGCAAAAAGTTGACGCTGATGGTTGGTTTTAACCGCCGCTTCTCACCGCTCTATCGCGAGTTGAAACAGCAGATGCCGCAGGCGGCGTCGCTGCGCATGGATAAACACCGCGCCGACAGCGTCGGGCCGCACGACCTGCGCTTTACGCTGCTTGATGACTATCTCCATGTGGTCGACACCGCGCTGTGGCTGGCGGGCGGCCGCGTGCAGATCCAGAGTGGCACGCTACAGACCACCGACGACGGCGCAATGCTCTATGCCGAGCACCACTTCAGCGCTGACAATTTGCAGGTCACCACCAGTATGCACCGGCGGGCGGGCAGCCAGCGCGAGTGCGTTCAGGCGGTGTCCGACGGCGGGCTGGTGGACATTACCGATATGCGCGAGTGGCGCGAAGAGCGCGGGCAGGGGATTATCGCGCGGCCGATCCCCGGCTGGCAGAGCGTGCTGGAGCAGCGTGGTTTTGCCGGCTGCGCGCGCCACTTTATCGACTGTGTGCAAAATCAGACGGTTCCGGAAACGGCGGGCGAACAGGCGATCCTTGCGCAGCGCGTGGTGGAGAAGCTCTGGCGCGAGGCGATGAGTGAGTAGTGTGAGGCCACGCAGGCGATAGTAATTCGCTTTTTTCCCTGTAGACTAAGCGCTTCGCTGTATCCCAACGCCTGCATTGCAGGCGTTGTGTCTTATGGAAACCAGAATGAACCTACTCAAATCGCTGGCGGCAGTCAGCTCCATGACGATGTTTTCCCGCGTGCTGGGTTTTGCGCGCGATGCCATTGTGGCACGGGTGTTTGGCGCAGGGATGGCGACGGACGCCTTCTTCGTTGCGTTTAAACTGCCCAATCTGTTGCGGCGTATTTTTGCCGAGGGCGCGTTTTCCCAGGCTTTTGTGCCAATCCTCGCCGAGTACAAAAGCAAACAGGGCGAAGATGCCACCCGCGTCTTTGTCGCCTATGTTTCGGGCTTGCTGACCCTTGCGCTGGCGATAGTGACCGTTATCGGGATGCTCGCCGCGCCCTGGGTTATCCTCGTCACCGCGCCGGGGTTTGCCGATACGGCGGATAAATTCAACCTCACGTCGCAACTGCTGCGCATCACCTTTCCTTACATTCTGCTGATCTCGCTGGCGTCGCTGGCAGGGGCGATCCTCAACACCTGGAACCGCTTCTCGGTGCCGGCGTTTGCGCCCACCTTTCTCAATGTCAGCATGATTGGCTTTGCGCTCTTCGCCGCGCCTTACTTCCATCCGCCGGTGCTGGCGCTGGCCTGGGCGGTGACCGTCGGCGGTGTGCTGCAACTGGTCTATCAATTGCCGCATCTGAAGAAGATTGGCATGCTGGTGCTGCCGCGCATCAACCTGCGCGATGCGGGTGCAATGCGTGTCGTGAAGCAGATGGGGCCGGCGATCCTCGGCGTCTCCGTCAGCCAGATCTCGCTTATCATCAACACCATTTTCGCCTCCTTCCTCGTCTCCGGCTCCGTGTCGTGGATGTATTACGCTGACCGCTTAATGGAGTTCCCCTCCGGCGTACTGGGGGTGGCACTGGGGACTATTTTGCTGCCGTCGCTGTCGAAAAGCTTCTCCAGCGGTAACCAGGAGGAGTATTGCCGCCTGATGGATTGGGGCCTGCGCCTCTGTTTCCTGCTGGCGCTGCCAAGCGCCGTAGCGCTCGGCATTCTCGCCAAGCCGTTAACCGTTTCTCTCTTCCAGTACGGCAAATTCACTGAGTTTGATGCGGCAATGACGCAGCGCGCGCTAATTGCCTACTCGGTTGGGCTGATGGGCTTGATCGTGGTGAAGGTGCTGGCACCGGGCTTCTATTCACGTCAGGACATTAAAACACCGGTCAAAATCGCTATTGTCACGCTGCTGATGACTCAGGTGATGAACCTGGCCTTTATCGGCCCACTGAAGCACGCCGGGCTGTCGCTGTCGATTGGTCTGGCGGCCTGTCTGAACGCCAGCCTGCTCTACTGGCAGCTGCGCAAACAGAAGATCTTCACCCCGCAGCCGGGCTGGAGCCGTTTTCTGCTGCGCCTGGTGATTGCGGTAGGGGTGATGGCCGCAGCGCTGGTGGGCATACTGTATGTGATGCCTGACTGGTCGATTGGCACCATGCCGTACCGCTTGCTGCGCCTGATGGTGGTGGTGGGCGCCGGTATTGTTGCTTACTTTGTCACCCTTGCGCTGCTCGGGTTTAAAGTGAAAGAGTTCGCGCGCCGGACAGTATAAAAAGCAACGCAAAAAGCCAGGGGAGACCCTGGCCTGTTGGCGACGGCATTCTTATGCTGTCGTCGGACTAAATCGCGATCTTCTTGCCGCCACGATGGGCAGAAGAGGCATAGCCATTCGCACCGTAGAGGCTTGGCTCCTGATGCGGTTTCAGAACTTCCAGCGCCTGCTGGTTACGCGCAATTTGCCCCTCCAGCAGCCAGCCGTTGTGCTGGTTGAGGTCGCGTAAATGCTGCGTTTTCTGCGTAATGATCTGCCAGCGATTAGCAACATCGCCACTGGCGTTTTGTTGCGTTTTCTGTTCGGCACGACGCTGCTGCTCAAGATAGTCCAGCGTCGCGAGCAAGGAGCTTTTCTCCTCCGTAATGCGCTGTAGCGCGCTGCCATTAATATGGCCAACGGAAAGCTGTTTTTGCTCAGTATCCATCACGTCTTTCAGCGCGCTCAGGATAACTGTCATTTGATCAAGAATATCTGACAGTCGATTCATACGATTATTTACTCTGTAAGTAACTCTTCGCTTCGTTAATCAGGGCATCAGCAATTTTGCCGGTGTCCATTTTGAGTTCACCATTACGAATCGCGGTTTTCAGTTTTTCAACGCGTTCCATATTGATGTCATTAGCGCCCGCCTGCATCAGCTTGGTTTGCGAACCGCTGAGCGTGACGTTGGTGCTGTTTGCCGTCGTGGCGGTTTCCTGGCGCGTTTTCTGCGTCTGGGTTTCGTTAGTCTCACGCTGTTGAACGGTGTTAACCGGCTTCACAGAAGAGGTACGATCGATGCTCATAGTGTTTCCTCATTGAGGTTCGCGGCGTTTCGGGCCAGATTTCTTCAGTCTTACTAACTTATCGGCAGATAGCATTAGTTCTTTAAGTAATTTATAGGTTAATAAGAATATTCCCATCAGAATTAACCGTACCGCTTACTATCTGCCCTGAAGCCATGCGAACGCGCGCATTCTGCGCCACTGCCGCATTGTTCATCGCCTGACCTTCGCTGTTGACACTAAAACCATCTCCGGATGCTACAACTTGTACGCGCTGGCCGGCTTTAATTCGCCATGCCTGACGCACCATCGAAAGTTGAATCACCTGACCCGGTGCCAGATCGCGCAAACTTACCGCGTCCTGCGCCAGATTTATATCGAGCATTGTTCTCGGCGGCAGCTGATCGAGCCGCCCGCGCTGTAACGCCACGCTGCCGGGCTGCAATGTCGCGCCGCGTGCAACGGGCTGCACCGCCACGACATAGTTGCCGGTCGCCTGGACTTCCACCTGCACAAAGCGTTTTGTGCCTGCGCAGTTCGCCATCACATTCATATTGCCCCATAGCTTCGCGCCGCCCACGACGCTCAGGGTTGGCTCGTCGCATGCCGGTAACTGGCTCTGCGGGGTGCGAATATTGACCACCACCTCATCGCTAAAACCAGCCAGTCGCTGGGCGAAAAGCGACGTCAGCTGCGCCTGTAGATCTGCTGCCTGAGAAAAGGGACTTAATAACAATAAGATTGCGGCTACACCGCCTTTCAACGTGTTCATCGCAAAATGGGCCTGTTGAATCAGATGAGGAGATTTTAACCGTATTGCAAATCTATCAACGCAAAAAATAGCGACGCATTTTGCCCTTATTCCAACGATAAGTTTGCAAGGGGGGATTTAAGCTGTTGGCTAAATAATTGTCATCAGTGAGGGAGCCATGCTCGATAAACTTGATGCCGCACTGCGCTTTCAACAGGAAGCGCTGAACCTGAGCGCCCAGCGCCAGGAGATTCTGGCAGCAAATATTGCTAACGCCGACACCCCAGGGTTTCAGGCGCGCGATATCGATTTTTCCAGTGAATTAAAAAAAGTGATGGAGCGCGGTCGGGCTGAAGGCAGCGGTGTATCGCTGGCACTCACCTCTTCGCGCCATATTCCGGCGCAGGCGATGACCGGCCCGTCTACCGATCTGCTTTATCGCATTCCCGATCAACCATCGATGGATGGCAACACCGTCGATATGGATCGTGAACGTACCCAGTTCGCCGATAACAGCGTCAAATACCAGACCGGGTTGACCGTACTGGGCGGGCAGATCAAAAGCATGATGAGTGTTCTGCAACAGGGGAACTAATTAAATGGCATTACTGAATATCTTTGATGTCGCAGGCTCCGCGCTGACCGCACAGTCCAAACGCATGAACGTTGCCGCCAGTAACCTGGCGAACGCCGACAGCGTAACCGGACCAGACGGGCAGCCCTATCGCGCTAAACAGGTTGTCTTTCAGGTCGATGCAGCACCGGGCCAGGCAACGGGCGGCGTAAAAGTGGCAGATGTAATTGAAAGCCAGGCACCGGACAAGCTGGTGTATGAACCCGGTAACCCGCTGGCAGATGCAAGCGGTTACGTAAAAATGCCTAACGTTGATGTCGTGGGCGAAATGGTTAACAGCATGTCCGCATCGCGCAGCTACCAGGCGAACGTTGAAGTGCTGAACACCGTGAAGAGCATGATGCTCAAAACGCTCACTCTCGGTCAGTAAAGGGGCCCCGTATGTCTATCAGCGTGAATATTAACGACCCGATTAACAACGGCGTCTCGACGACCAGTAAAACGTCCGGTACATCGACCACCGGCACCAATAGCGCATCCGACCTTCAGGGCAGCTTTTTAACGCTGCTGGTTGCGCAGTTAAAGAACCAGGATCCGACCAACCCGCTGCAGAATAACGAGCTGACCACGCAGCTGGCGCAGATCAGCACCGTAAGCGGGATTGAGAAACTGAACACCACCCTCGGCTCCATCTCCGGACAGCTGGATAACAATCAGTCGCTGCAGGCCAGTACCCTGATTGGTCACGGCGTGATGATCCCGGGACAGACCGTACTGGTGGGCAAAGGCACCTCCACGCCGTTTGGCGTAGAACTGACGCAGACTGCCGACAAAGTGACCGCCATCGTGAGCGATAAGAGCGGTGCGCCGGTGCGGACTATTGAACTCGACGGTCTGAAAGCGGGCGTCCACACCTTCAGTTGGGACGGCAAAATGACAGATGGCAGCGTAGCACCGGATGGCTCATATACGGTCTCTATCGCGGCCAGCTCCGGCGCAACTCAGCTGGTTGCACAACCGCTGCAGTTTGCGCTGGTACAGGGTGTGACCCGCGGCGACAAGGGAAGCACACTGGATTTAGGTACTTACGGAAGTACCACACTCGACGAAGTACGACAGATTATTTAAAGCCTTTATACTTATCAGGAGTAAGTCATGGCCTTTTCACAAGCGGTCAGCGGCCTGAATGCTGCGGCCACCAACCTCGATGTCATTGGTAACAACATTGCCAACTCCGCCACCTATGGCTTTAAATCCGGATCTGCGTCCTTCGCCGATATGTTTGCCGGTTCTAAAGTGGGTCTGGGCGTTAAGGTGGCAGGCATTACCCAGGACTTCGCTGACGGCACCACCACCAACACCGGTCGCGGCCTCGACGTCGCGCTGAGCGGCAACGGCTTCTTCCGTGTGACCGACAGCAATGGTTCTGTTTACTACAGCCGTAACGGTCAGTTCAAACTCGACGAAAACCGCAACCTGGTTAACATGCAGGGTATGCAGGTGACCGGTTTCCCGGTAGCCGGCACACCGCCTGCGGTACAGAGCGGCGCAAACCCGTCGGCCATCACCATCCCTAACACCCTGATGGCGGCGAAAGCCACCACCACGGCGGCGATGCAGATGAACCTGAACTCAACGGACTCCACTCCGACGATCAAGCCGTTCGACCCGACGAACTCAGACTCCTACAACAAAAAAGGCACTGTCACCACCTATGACAGCCTGGGCAACTCCCATGCCGTTGACGTTTACTACGTTAAAAACAGCGCGAATAAATGGGATGTCTATACCCAGGACTCCAGCGTAGCGGGTTCGACTTACCAGAAAGCGGCGCAGATGACCTTTACCAGCAACGGTACGCTCTCTGCGGTCAACAACTACACCGAAGTACCACAGCCAGCGGGAGATCCGCGTGTCTGGACTCTGGATGGGACGGCTAACGCCCAGCCGCAGATCAACATCGGTCTGGCCAGCCTGAACGGTTCTGCTGCCAGCACCTTTAGCCTGAGCTTTTTGAACTCGATGCAGCAGAACACTGGCACCAGCGGTGTCGTCGCTATCAACCAGAACGGGTACGCGCCGGGTTCACTGGTGAGCTATGCCATTAACGATGACGGCACCGTGGTTGGGAGCTACTCCAACGAACAGTCGCAGCTGCTGGGTCAGATCGTGCTGGCGAACTTCGCCAACAACGAAGGCCTGCAGTCTCAGGGTGACAACGTCTGGTCCGCCACCAACTCCTCCGGCGTTGCGCTGCTCGGCACTGCCGGTACCGGTAACTTCGGCAAGCTGACCAACGGCGCGCTGGAAGCCTCAAACGTGGATCTGAGTAAAGAACTGGTCAACATGATCGTCGCGCAGCGTAACTATCAGTCGAACGCGCAGACTATCAAAACCCAGGACCAGATCCTTAACACGCTGGTTAACCTGCGTTAATCGACTGACGGGACGGCTTAATGGATCACGCAATATATACCGCGATGGGCGCAGCCAGCCAGACGCTGAATCAGCAGGCTGTCACCGCCAGCAACCTCGCGAATGCTTCCACACCGGGCTTTCGTGCCCAGCTCAACGCGCTGCGCGCGGTGCCGGTAGAAGGGCTTTCGCTGCCTACCCGCACGCTGGTGGTGGCCTCCACGCCTGGCGCCGATATGACGCCGGGTCAACTGGACTACACCTCACGCCCGCTGGATGTGGCGTTGCAGCAGGATGGTTGGCTGGCAGTGCAAACGGCGGACGGCTCGGAAGGTTACACCCGTAACGGCAATATCCAGGTGAGCCCGACCGGTCAGTTGACAATTCAGGGCCATCCAGTGATTGGCGAAGGCGGTCCGATCGCCGTACCGGAAGGGGCGCAGGTCACTATCGCCGCCGACGGTACGATTTCGGCGCTCAACCCTGGCGACGCGGCGAATACTATCGCCCCTGTCGGCAAGCTGAAGCTGGTCAAAGCCGAAGCGCGCGAAGTGGTACGCGGTGATGACGGTCTTTTCCGTCTGAGCCAGAGCGCGCAGGCGACCCGTGGCGCGACGTTACAGCCAGACCCCTCCATCCGCGTGCAGTCTGGCGTGCTGGAAGGCAGTAACGTGAAACCGGTTGAATCGATGACCGATATGATCGCCAGCGCGCGCCGTTTCGAAATGCAGATGAAGATCATCAGCAGCGTCGATGAAAACGAGCAGCGTGCTAACCAATTGCTGTCAATGAGCTAATAAACAGGACTACATATGATCAGTTCATTATGGATCGCAAAAACCGGCCTCGATGCCCAACAAACCAATATGGATGTCATCGCCAACAACCTGGCGAACGTCAGCACCAATGGTTTTAAGCGTCAGCGTGCGGTATTTGAAGATTTGATGTACCAGACGATCCGCCAGCCGGGCGCGCAATCTTCTGAACAGACGACGCTGCCTTCCGGTCTGCAGATCGGTACCGGCGTGCGTCCGGTTGCTACCGAGCGTCTGCACAGCCAGGGCAACCTCTCTCAGACCAATAACAGTAAAGATGTCGCCATTAAAGGCCAGGGCTTCTTCGAAGTTCTGCTGCCGGACGGCACCTCTGCTTACACCCGTGACGGCTCTTTCCAGGTGGATCAGAACGGCCAGCTGGTAACGGCGGGCGGTTTCCAGGTGCAGCCGGCTATCACCATCCCGGCGAACAGCCTCGGCATCACCATCGGTCGTGATGGTGTGGTGAGCGTGACGCAGCAGGGCGCGGCAGCACCGGTGCAGGTTGGTCAGTTAAACCTCACCACCTTTATGAACGACACCGGGCTTGAGAGCATCGGCGAGAACCTCTACACCGAAACCCAGTCCTCCGGCGCGCCAAACGGCACCACGCCTGGCCTGAACGGTGCGGGTCTGCTCTACCAGGGATTTGTGGAAACTTCAAACGTAAACGTTGCAGAAGAGCTGGTGAATATGATCCAGGTTCAGCGCGCATACGAAATTAACAGTAAAGCAGTATCGACTACCGATCAGATGCTGCAAAAACTGACGCAACTCTAAGGCGTTATCCGGTGCGGTAACCGCCGCACCGGAACCCTGATCTCGAAGATGAATGCAATGCAAAAATACGCCGTCCGCAGCTACCCGATAATGGCTTTAGTGGCATTAACCCTGACCGGGTGTGCCTGGGTTCCTTCTACACCGCTGGTGCAGGGGGCAACGACAGCTCAACCGATGCCCGGCCCCGTTCCGGTCGTCAATGGCTCGATTTATCAGACCGCGCAGCCGATTAACTACGGCTATCAGCCGCTGTTTGAAGATCGTCGTCCGCGTAACATTGGCGATACGCTGACTATCGTACTGCAGGAAAACGTGAGCGCCAGCAAGAGCTCGTCGGCCAACGCCAGCCGTGATGGTAAAGCCAGTTTTGGCGTAGACACCACACCGCGTTATCTCGAAGGTCTGTTTGGTAATGCTCGTGCCGATCTGGGTGCTTCAGGCAGCAACTCCTTCGGCGGCAAAGGCGGCGCCAACGCCAGTAACACCTTTAGCGGCACGTTGACCGTGACCGTCGATCAGGTGCTGATCAATGGCAATTTACATGTTGTGGGTGAAAAGCAGATCGCCATCAACCAGGGCACTGAGTTCATCCGCTTCTCCGGTGTCGTGAACCCACGCACCATCAGCGGCAGCAATAGCGTACCTTCCACCCAGGTGGCGGACGCGCGCATCGAGTACGTCGGCAACGGCTACATCAACGAAGCGCAGAATATGGGCTGGCTGCAGCGTTTCTTCCTTAACTTATCGCCGATGTAACCGGGGTGACCAATGTTTAAATATTTGACTGGTATGGTGTTCGTTCTGATGGCGACCTTCGCCCAGGCTGACCGTATCCGGGATCTCACCAGTGTACAGGGCGTACGTGAAAACTCCTTAATTGGCTACGGGCTGGTGGTTGGCCTGGATGGAACGGGCGACCAGACCACCCAGACGCCGTTTACCACCCAGACGCTGAACAACATGCTGTCGCAGATGGGCATTACCGTTCCGCAGGGCACCAACATGCAGCTGAAAAACGTGGCGGCAGTAATGGTCACGGCGCAGCTCCCGCCCTTTGGTCGCCAGGGGCAGACTATCGACGTGGTGGTCTCCTCAATGGGTAACGCCAAAAGCCTGCGCGGCGGTACGCTGCTGATGACCCCGCTGAAGGGCGTCGACAGCCAGGTCTATGCGCTGGCTCAGGGCAACATTCTCGTTGGCGGCGCGGGCGCGTCAGCCGGCGGCAGCAGCGTGCAGGTAAACCAGCTTAACGGCGGGCGCATTACCGGCGGTGCGGTGATTGAACGTGAGTTGCCAAGCCAGTTTGGTGCCAGCAACACCATCAACCTGCAGCTGAACCAGGAAGATTTCACCATGGCGCAGCAGATTGCTGACACCATCAACCGCGGGCGCGGCTATGGCAGCGCCACCGCGCTCGATGGCCGTACCGTTCAGGTGCGCGTCTCCTCCGGCGGCAGCTCGCAGGTTCGCGCCCTGGCGGATATCCAGAATATGGAAGTCGGCACCACGCAGCAGGACGCGAAGGTGATTGTGAACTCGCGCACCGGCTCGGTGGTAATGAACCGCGAAGTGTCGCTGGATAGCTGTGCCATTGCGCAGGGTAACCTCTCAGTTACCGTCAACCAGCAGAACAACGTTAGCCAGCCGAATACGCCATTTGGCGGCGGCCAGACCGTGGTGACACCGCAAACGCAGATTGACCTGCGCCAGAGCGGCGGCTCGCTGCAGAGCGTACGCTCCAGCGCCAACCTCAACAGCGTCGTGCGTGCCCTTAACGCCCTTGGTGCCTCGCCAATGGAGCTGATGTCGATTCTGCAGGCGATGCAGAGCGCCGGTTGCCTGCGTGCGAAACTGGAGATCATCTAATGTTGACCGACAGCCGAATGTTGACCAGCGCGGCATGGGACGCGCAATCGCTCAATGAACTGAAGTCGAAAGCCGGACAGGATCCGGCAGCCAACCTGCGCCCGGTGGCGCGTCAGGTGGAGGGGATGTTTGTGCAGATGATGCTGAAAAGCATGCGCGAAGCGTTGCCAAAAGACGGGATTTTCAGCAGTGATTCAACGCGGCTGTATACCAGCATGTATGACCAGCAGATCGCCCAGCAGATGACCGCCGGTAAAGGGCTGGGTCTCGCCGATATGATGGTGAAACAGATGACCGGCGATCGGGCACCGGTCGATCCGGCTGACCAGATGCAGCAGGTGCCGATGAAGTTCCCGCTGGAGACCGTCAACACCTATCAAAACCAGGCGCTGACACAGCTGGTGCGCAAAGCGATTCCCAAAGTGCCCGATGCGTCTGAAGTGGCTGAGGCGGGTAACGATCAGCCACTCTCCGGCGACAGCAAAGACTTCCTCGCCCAGCTTTCGCTCCCGGCGCGGCTGGCGAGCCAGCAGAGCGGCGTGCCGCACCACCTGATTCTGGCGCAGGCTGCGCTGGAATCAGGCTGGGGCCAGCGGCAGATCCCGCGCGAGAACGGCGAGCCGAGCTACAACATCTTCGGCGTTAAAGCGACCTCAAGCTGGAAAGGGCCGACCACTGAAATCACCACTACCGAATATGAAAACGGACAAGCGGTGAAGATCAAAGCCAAATTCCGTGTGTATAGCTCCTACCTGGAAGCGTTGTCCGACTATGTCGGCATGTTGACGCGTAACAAGCGCTACGCGGCGGTGACTACCGCAGCAACGGCGGAGCAGGGCGCGCAGGCGCTGCAGAGCGCAGGTTACGCAACCGATCCGCACTATGCCCGCAAGCTGACGTCAATGATCCAGCAGCTTAAATCGATGGGTGAAAAAGTGAGCAAAGCTTACAGCACAGATACACAAAATCTGTTCTAAAACGTCTCAAGTTTCACCCTGGGTTGCCGATAATCTTCAACAGGACTCATGTCTGAAAGTGTATAAGGAACCTCCATGTCCAGTTTGATTAACAGCGCAATGAGCGGGCTTAGCGCAGCCCAGGCCGCGCTCAACACCGCCAGTAATAACATTGCGAGTTATAACGTGGCGGGCTATACCCGTCAGACGACGGTGTTGACCAGTTCGAACAGCACGCTGACCGGTAGCGGCTACGTGGGCAATGGTGTCACCGTGACTGGCGTTCAGCGTGAGTATGACGCCTTTATTACCAACCAGCTGCGCGCGGCGCAAAACCAGAACAGCGGGTTGACCACGCGTTACGAGCAGATGTCAAAAATTGACGATGTGCTATCGGACACCACTAACTCCCTGGCAAGCAGCCTGCAGAGCTTCTTCTCCAGCATGCAGACGCTGGTGAGTAACGCCTCCGATCCCTCATCGCGCCAGGCGCTGCTCGGCAAAGCCGACGGTCTGGTAAACCAGTTTAAAGTGGCCGATCAGTATCTGCGTGACCAGGATAAACAGGTCAACTTATCTATCGCCACCAGCGTTGATCAGATCAACAACTACTCAAAGCAGATCGCTAACCTCAACCAGCAGATCTCTAAGCTGACTGCGGTAGGTGCAGGATCTTCGCCAAACGACCTGCTCGATCAGCGCGATCAACTGGTCAGCGAACTGAACAAAGTCGTCGGTGTAGAAGTCAGCACCCAGGATGGCAGCTATAACGTCAGCATGGGTAACGGTATTACCCTGGTACAGGGTAAAGAGGCGCGTCAACTGGCAGCGGTGCCTTCCAGCGCCGATCCGGCACGTACCACGCTGGCGTATGTAGATAAGATTGCTGGCAACGTTGAGATCCCGGAAAAGCAGGTGACTACCGGTTCGCTTGGCGGCCTGCTCTCATTCCGCACGCAGGATCTGGACCAGGCGCGTAATACGCTGGGCCAGCTGGCGCTCTCGTTCGCCGACTCCTTTAACCAGCAGCACGTTAAAGGCTTTGACGCAGACGGCGATGCGGGTGAGAAGTTCTTCAATATTGGTGAACCTTCTGCCACCTCGAACAGTAAAAATAGCGGTGACGCCACGCTAACCGCCTCTGTCAGCAACAGCTCTGCGGTACAGGCGACCGATTATAAAGTGGCTTTTGATGGCACTCAGTGGAACGTTACACGTCTGTCCAATAACACCACCATCGCGGTAACGCCGGATGCGACAGACGGTACGCTCAATTTTGATGGCCTGAAAGTCTCTATCAACAATGGCTCTACCGGTGCGAAAAAAGATGACAGCTTCACCATTCGTCCGGTAAGCAACGCGATTGTGAATATGAGCGTGGCGGTGACCGATGAGTCAAAAATCGCCATGGCGGGTACAGCGGGCAACGGCGCGAGCGACAACCGTAACGGTCAGGATCTGTTAAAGCTGCAGAGCGCGAAAGTGGTCGGCGGGAATAAGACCTTTAACGACTCCTATGCCACGCTGGTGAGTGATGTCGGGAACAAAACCGCGACGCTGAAAACCAGCAGCGCAACCCAGACTAACGTCGTGACCCAATTGAGTAACCAGCAGCAGTCTATCTCCGGGGTTAACCTCGATGAAGAGTACGGCAACCTGCAGCGTTTTCAGCAATATTACCTGGCCAATGCCCAGGTGCTGCAGACCGCAAGCACGTTGTTTGATGCCCTGCTGGCCATTCGTTAAGTAAGAGGTGAGTCATGCGTATTAGCACGCAAATGATGTATGAACAAAATATGCGCGGCGTAACCAATGCTCAGGGCAAATGGTTAGGATACGGCGAGCAGATGACAACCGGTCAGCGCGTTAACCGCCCGTCTGACGATCCGATCGCCGCGTCGCAGGCGGTGGTGATCTCTCAGGCGCAGGCGCAAAACGCGCAATACGACACCGCGCGTACCTTCGCGAAGCAGAAAGTGTCGCTGGAAGAGAGCGTGTTGCAGCAGGTGACTACGGCTATCACGGGTGCACAGGGCACCATCGTGAGAGCGGGCAATGCCTCGCTGAGTGATGATGACCGCGCCTCGCTGGCTACTGAACTACAGGGCTTCCGCGATCAGTTATTAAACCTCGCGAATAGCACCGACGGTAACGGCCGCTATATTTTTGCTGGCTACCGCACCGAAAGTAAGCCATATGATACCAGTGGTACCTATAGCGGCGGTAACGATGCCATTACCCAGCAGGTCGATTCCGCGCGTTCGATGGTGATCGCCCATACCGGTGATCAGGTGTTCAACGCCATCACCAGTAATGCCACCAAAGAGCCTGTCGATCCGGTAACCGGTGTCGCGCCCGCGCCGGAGAAGGATCTCTTTAAGATGCTGGATACGGCAATTGCGGCGCTGAAAACACCCGTGGCAGATGACGAGACAGCGAAAGAAGCAGCGAAGGCCGTGGTCGATAAGACCAGCCGTGGTCTGGGCAATTCGCTGAACAACGTGCTGAGTGTGCGCGCTGAGCTCGGTACCCAGCTCAATGAACTCGATACCCTTAACGCGCTTGGCGATGATCGCGAACTCTCCTTAAAGCAGCAGAAGAGCGACCTGATCGATGCCGACTGGAACTCAGTGATCTCCTCTTACACCATGCAACAAGCGGCGTTGCAGGCTTCTTATAAAGCCTTCACCGATATGCAGGGTATGTCACTGTTCCAGATGAATCGTTAATAACCTTTTTACTTTGGGCATATCCGGAAACTGGAGTATGTCTGCTATGCCCGCTCTGTCTCTCCAGCGCGGGCCTTTTTTTATCTATGCGCTCTGCCTCGCCTGCTCAAGCTTGCGGGCATCAAAGAGGCGAATCAGCAGTGCGATCAGCCCCGCCACGCTCGCCAGGATTACCACGCCCTGCCATGAGGCGATGGCATAGAGCTTACTTCCCAGCGCGGAACCCAGCGCCATACCGATAAATACCCCCGTAAAGAGCAGCGCATTGAGTCGTCCCCGCGCCTGCGGCTCCAGGCTGTAAACCAGGTTTTGATGCGCGACCAGGCTTGATTGTAGGCCAAGATCAAACCCAACCGCAGAGAGAGCAATCAGCGCCAGCTGGCCATGGGGCGGCAGGGCAGGGAGCAGGAACATCATCGCGAAGGAGACCGTTACCAGCCCTGCACCGAGCTGGGTCACGCGCTCTGCGCCCACTTTATCCGCCAGCCCACCGGCCAGTGGGGCGGCTAACGCCCCTGCGGCACCGGCAATACCGAATGTCCCGGCAACGGCGCTGCCCAGCTGATAGTGCTCAAGCAGCATCAGGGCGAGCGTAGACCAGAAGGCACTAAAGGCGATAGACAAAAAGCCCTGCGCCATCGCCGCGCGGCGCAGCGTCGGGTAGCGCTGCCAGAGGTGCGCCATTGAGCGCATCAGCGCCGGGTAGCTGAGTGTGGAGTGGGTGGCGAAGCGCGGTAAGACTGACCACATTAAGAGGCCAATCAGGGCGATGCTGACCGCCGCGAGCTGGTACATCACACGCCAGCCAAACGCCGCACCGACAAAGCCGCTGACCGTACGCGAAAGCAAAATACCCAGCAGCAGACCGGTCATTACCGTGCCGACCATTTTGCCCTGTTTCCCCTCCGGGGCGAGGATCGCCGCGGCTGGCACAATATCCTGCGCCATGGTGGCCGCCATGCCAATCAACAGGCTGACAATGAGTAGCGAGGGTAGATGGCTGGTCAGACTGCAGGCCAGCAGTAACACCGCCAGCGCTGCGCTTTTCACCACAATCAGGCGACGACGGTCGTGACGGTCGCCCAGCGGCAGCAGAAAGAGAATACCGAGCGCGTAACCGGCCTGGGTAAGCGTCGGCACCAGACCCATGCCATTGATGGTCAGATGCAGATCGCTGCCCATCAGCGGCAGCAGCGGCTGCGAGTAGTAGATGGCCGCGACGCTGAATCCTGCGCCGAGCGCCAGCGCAAAAAAGATGCCGTTTGCCATACCGGCAGAGAGTGAGTCATGTTTCATAGGGTGTCCCCGAAAAGATAATGCTGTGGGTGCGTAGCCAGGCTACGGAGTGGAGGCATTTTTACTCATGGCGCTCTGGTGCGGTAGTTAGCACAGTGGTAAAACGGTTATACGTGTAACGTATAGGCATAAAGATTATGAGGCGACAAGAGCGTATAGACCGGGTGGACTTAATGCGCACCTTTATCCGCATTGTAGAAGCGGGCTCGCTGTCGGCGGCGGCCCGCCAGCTGGAGACCACACAGGCGACGGTTAGCCGTCGATTGCAATCGCTGGAGACGCTGCTTGGCGTCAAGCTGCTGTTGCGCACTACCCACGCAATGAAGCTTACTGACGACGGCGAGCGCTGTTACCAGCATGCTAAACGGGTGGCAGATGCATGGGTCGCGCTGGAGGACGATCTCAGCCAGTCCGACGACGAGCCGGTCGGCATGCTGCGGGTGCGCGCACCCCATGCTTTTGGCCAGCAGCAGTTGCTGGTGCCGCTGACGCAGTTTCTTGAACGTCATCCGCAGCTGACAGTGGAGTGGATGCTGAATGATAAAACCGTCGATTTTCTTAGCGCCAATATCGATTGCGCTATCCGCGTCGGGGCAGAGGTCGATCCGGCCACCGTATCGGTGTTGCTGGCGGAGGTGCCGCGCAGCCTGGTGGCGTCGCCCGCACTACTGGAGCGCTTCCCCGCTATCGAGACACCGCAACAGCTGAGCCACTTACCGTGGGTGGCACTGAGTACCTTCTACCAGCATCAAATCGCGCTCTATGCGCAGGATGATGAACAAACGGTGCAAATAGCCATCTCTCCGCGCTTGTTTACAGACAGTCTTTACGCCGCGCGTAATACGGCACTCGCCGGGCTGGGCGTGACGTTAATCTCCAGTTGGGCGGTGGAAGAGGATATTCGCAGCGGCAAACTGGTGTCGCTTCTACCGGATTGGCAGGCGGCGCCATTACCGGTCCATCTTGTCTATCCGTGGGCGCGCTACTATCCGGCGCGGCTGCGAAAATTTCTACAATTGATGCGGGAAGTGATGCCGGGGCTGAGCGGGATGCGCCAGCCGGAACTGCGGGCATAAAAAAGCCGACCCTGAGGTCGGCTTGTTGTAGCGTTTAACTTACTCGACTGCTGGCGGCTTAGTGGCCGGCGCGGTGGCGGTATGCGTGGCGCTGTGGCCGCCCGCAGAACCTTTACCATCGAAGTTGAACGCCGGGCGAACCCAATCGCTGTGGCGCGGTGCTTCCTGTACATACGCAGGGGCAGGCGCTTTGGTCATCGGCGCGGTTGCATGGGCGTGTACAACTACCGGTGCGTCGGCTTTCACCGGCGCAGGCGCTTCAGCTTTCACCGGCGCAGGCGCTTCAGCTTTCGCCGCAGCAGGGGCTTCGGCTTGCGCTGGAACAGGCGCTTCAACTTTCGCCGGCGCAACTTCTTCCTCAGCCGGTGCAGACGCAGCCTCTTCCTTCACTGGCTCGGCCTCTTCGACAACCTGCTCTGCAACAGGGCGATCTTCTTCAGCAATCAGCTGTGGCTGTTCGTCTACCGGGGCAGAGATCGCTTCCGGATGGGTCGTTTCAACCTCGACCGGCGCTGGCTCTGCAACCGCTGCCTGCGGTTCAACCACTTCTGGCTGCTCGCTAACAGGCGCGGCTTCAACCGGAGCCTGCGGCTCAACAACATCAGCCTGCGCGGCGGTGACCAGCTGTGCTTCCGCTACGGCAGGGGCAACTTCATGCTCTGGTGCATGCTGCTGCTCGGTTTCCAGCGCGCTAGTGTGCTGGATCTCTTGCTGCTCTTCCTGCGCACGTGGCACCGGATAGCGAACCCATACTTTACCGGAAGCCATCTCCGGCGAGGCGCAGGCAACGGTCAGCGGCATTGCGGACTGTACCGGGTAGCGCTCGTCACGGTAGCGACGGCGGCGTTGACCGCTGACGCGCAGGTGACGCGGGGAGCGGCGTGAGCGGCGCGGCATGGTGTTTTCACGCGCTTCGCCGTTCTCTTCCTGCTCATGAACCGGCGCGTTTTCAGCCACAGCTGGCAGATCGAGTTTCGCCACCTGAGTATGCTGCTGCTCCGGTGCGCTCTCCACGACGGTTTCGTCGACCACGGTTTCAGCACGGTTATCATCGATGCGTACTTTCTGGCTCAGCTGACGCTGTTTGCGGCGCGGCATTACCTGAACACGCTCTTCCTGTTCCGTCTCCTGAGCTGGCAGCTCTTCGCGGTTCAGCTCTTTGACTTCCTGCTGCGCCTGACGCTTATCATCGCCACGGCGACGGTTGCGTTCACGACGCGACGGCTGCTGCTCGTCGCGGGTTTTCGCTTTATCCGACTCGTCTGTGACGGTGTTCTGGCGTGGCTCGCGATTTTCCGCGTTCTGCTGCGGTTTTTCGCGGCGGTTACGGCGGTTATCTTCGCGACCTTCGCGGCTCTCACGACCCTCGCGGTTATCACGATTATCGCGGCTTTCGCGACCTTCACGCCCCTCGTTGCCTTCGCTACGGGAGTCACGGCGATCGTTACGGTCGCGACGGTTGTTTTGACGCGGTTTACGGCGCTCCTGCGTACGCTCAGGTTTCGCCTCTTTCTTCTCTTCCTTCACTTCAACCGGCGCAGGCGCTTCTTCGCCAGCGAAGAGGTTTTTCAGGGCAGAGACGATGCGGCCAAACAGACCCGGTGCTGCGGTTGAGGTGGCGGCAGGCTGTGCCTGGGCTGCGGGTACAGGCTCCTGGGCTTGCGGCACAGGCGGCACGTCCGGCATCACAAAGGTTGCGAGGGCAGGCTGCTCAGGCAGTTTACGCTCGGCATACTCCTCTTCGGATGGCAGCGCCATCTCCTCTTCATGCAGCTTCGGCAGCAGGTAGCTGAGGGTTGGCGTCTCTTCGCCTTTACGGACGCGCAGCACCGAGTAGTGCGGCGTTTCCATCTGATCGTTCGGCACGATGACGCAGCGCACGCCGCCCTGACGGGCTTCGATAGCGCTGACGGCGGCACGTTTTTCGTTCAGCAGGTAAGAGGCAACAGGCACCGGCACAATAGCGTGCACTTCCTGGGTGTTCTCTTTCAGCGCTTCTTCTTCAATCAGACGCAGAATGGAGAGCGACAGGGATTCGTTGTCACGGATGGTACCCGTACCGCTACAGCGCGGGCAGACGTGATGGCTGGACTCACCCAGCGACGGGCTAAGACGCTGGCGGGACATCTCCAGCAGGCCGAAGCGGGAGATATGGCTGATCTGAATACGCGCGCGATCCTGACGTACCGCTTCACGCAGACGGTTTTCAACCGCGCGCTGGTGGCGGACTGGGGTCATATCGATAAAGTCGATAACGATCAGGCCGCCGAGGTCGCGCAGACGCAGCTGGCGAGCAATCTCATCTGCCGCTTCGAGGTTGGTATTAAACGCCGTCTCTTCAATATCGCCGCCGCGGGTTGCGCGAGCGGAGTTGATATCGATGGCGGTCAGCGCTTCAGTGCTGTCGATAACAATCGAGCCGCCGGACGGCAGACGCACTTCACGCTGGAAGGCGGATTCGATTTGCGACTCAATCTGATAGTGGCTGAACAGCGGGATTTCACCGGTGTAGAGCTTAATTTTGCTGCTGAAATCCGGACGGCCCAGCGCAGCGATATGCTGGCGAGCCAGCTCAAGCACTTTCGGGTTATCAATCAGAATTTCACCAATGTCCTGGCGCAGATAGTCGCGGAAGGCGCGAACGATAACGTTGCTCTCCTGATGAATCAGGAAGGGAGCCGGGCGGCTCTCTGCGGCTTTCTGGATCGCTTCCCAGTGTTTCAGGCGGAAGCTGAGATCCCACTGCAGCGCTTCGGCAGATTTGCCGACGCCTGCGGTACGCACGATAAGACCCATGCCATCCGGCAGTTCAAGGCTAGACAGCGCCTCTTTCAGCTCGGTACGGTCGTCGCCTTCGATACGGCGAGAGATGCCGCCCGCCCGCGGGTTATTCGGCATCAGAACGAGGTAACTACCGGCGAGGCTGATAAAGGTGGTCAGCGCTGCGCCTTTGTTGCCGCGCTCTTCTTTGTCAATCTGGACGATAACTTCCTGGCCTTCACGCAGCACATCTTTGATGTTCGGACGGCCATGCGCGTTGTAGTTGGCGGGGAAGTATTCGCGGGCGATCTCTTTGAGGGGGAGGAAACCGTGACGTTCAGCGCCGTAGTCAACGAAGGCAGCTTCAAGGCTCGGTTCAATGCGGGTAATTTTACCTTTGTAGATATTGGCTTTTTTCTGTTCATGCCCGGGGCTTTCGATATCCAGGTCGTACAGACGTTGCCCATCAACAAGTGCGACACGCAACTCTTCTTGCTGAGTTGCGTTGATTAACATTCTTTTCATCGTAACTTACTCATTATTCTTACATTGACGACTAAGCTGCGGGCAAGATTATGCCTTTCCGGGGAGAACCGATGGCCTCGAGTCTATTCCGCGTCGCCAACCTCACGGTTGTCGCTCGCTTAAGAGGCGCAGTGTGTCGGTTGCCTGCATTTCCTGTGGAAAATACAGCGCAATTATTAGGGGAACAGCCTGGGAAAAACTCTCCAGAGAAGATTCCATCTACCGGTAAGGACTGCAACCCGCAGCCCGCTAACTGCCTGAAAGCTCAATACGTCTTACGCCATTGCTGCGTGTATGATCGGACAGGCAAAACTGGTCATTCCGCTCATTTACTTGTTTTAGCAAAATTCAACACGGAAAACGGCAACATTATTCCCTGCGAACCCTGTTATAGCAAGCTGACTTTTACCATTTATCACCCGGTTACTCACAGTTTCTTCACCTTTGCACGGAGATTGGTTTAATAACCACCGACTCAACGGTGTGAAACGCTGTTTACCGAATGTAATAGTCAATATAAGCATATAAAAATGAGTGGCGCTATTTAGCGTGGCTATTTAGAATCGCCTCCCATGAAAACTGAGACACTAACCGTAAAATTTGTTGCTATCACCGCAGACGAAGCGGGGCAACGCATCGATAACTTTTTGCGTACGCAGTTAAAGGGCGTACCGAAGAGCATGATCTACCGTATTTTGCGTAAAGGCGAAGTACGAGTGAACAAAAAGCGCGTAAAACCAGAGTATAAACTGGAAGATGGCGATGAGATTCGTATCCCGCCGGTGCGCGTTGCCGAAAAAGAAGAAGAGGCGGTCTCCCCGCACCTGCAAAAGGTCGCCCAGCTTAAGGACGTCATCCTCTACGAAGATGATCATATTCTGGTGCTGAATAAACCCTCTGGCACGGCGGTACACGGCGGTAGCGGCCTCAGTTTTGGTGTGATCGAAGGGCTGCGTGCGTTGCGCCCGGAAGCGCGCTTCCTCGAACTGGTTCATCGCCTCGATCGCGATACCTCCGGCGTGCTGCTGGTGGCGAAAAAGCGCTCGGCGCTGCGTTCGCTCCATGAGCAGCTGCGCGGCAAAGAGATGCAGAAAGATTACCTGGCGCTGGTGCGCGGTCAGTGGCAATCCCACGTGAAAACCGTACAGGCACCGTTGCTGAAAAATATTCTGCAGAGCGGCGAGCGGATTGTGCGGGTGAACAGCGAAGGTAAGCCGTCGGAAACACGCTTCAAGGTGGAAGAGCGCTACGCTTTCGCCACGCTGGTTCGCTGCAGCCCGGTAACGGGGCGTACGCATCAAATTCGCGTCCATACCCAGCATGCGGGGCATCCGATCGCCTTTGACGACCGCTACGGCGACCGCGAGTTTGATAAGCAGCTCGCCTCAACCGGCCTGTCGCGCCTCTTCCTGCACGCAGCGGCACTGAAGTTTACCCACCCGGCAACCGGCGAGACGCTGCGCATCGAAGCGCCGCTCGACAATGCCCTCAAGCACTGCCTGACGACGCTGCGTAACGCAAAGTAAGCGCTTTCCCCTCCGTCATGGAGGGGACCGCTTACGGCTTCAGCCACCTGTCCAGCCACGGAAAGACCTCATCCTGCTGCTGTTGATAAAAAACATGGCCCAGCTCCGGCCAGCTTTTCGTCACCAGTTTATCCTCGGCATGCTGCGACGCCCAGACGCGGTGTACTTTCTCAAAGGCCTCTTCGACCGCCTGCGGCGGGAAGAGCTTATCTTTGCCGCCGCTGAAGATCAGCATCGGCTTCGGCGCAGCGATGCTGGCGAGGTCGGGAATATCCATCAGCGCTGGCATACCAGGGTGCAACATATAAAAGGCGGACTGCCCGCGCAGCACATTATTACCGGGTTGCATCAGGCCGTTGTAAGTGCCGAACCATGAAATCACCGCCGTTGCGGCCACCTTGTCGTTGAGGGCAGCCAGTTGCCAGGCGCGGAAACCGCCCATTGAGAAGCCCAGCACGCCGACGCGCTTGCTGTCGACCCCCGCATGGGCGGCGATAAAATCGACGGTGCGCATATCTTCATATGCTACTTCGCCCGCAAGGGATCGGCCCAGATTGAAGTAGTTGCTGGCCAGCGCCTGCTGCTGTTCATAGACCATCGGGCCGCGATCGCCCCAGCCGGGGCTGTCGATGGCGATCACCGCATATCCACGCTGTGCCAGCTCGTCACCGATAAATTTCCCGCTAAAGAACTTATCCGCCCATGCCTGCGCACTGGCGAGCTTTTTAGCATCGTTCCATGGTTTGATGAGCTTCTCTTTGCCTATATCAAATTTCGAACCGTGATCGTGCAGCAGCACGACTGCTGGATGAGGGCCGGGCGTTTTCGGCATCAGCAGCAAGGCCGAAATGCGGTTGTCGTCAGTAATGTTCAGCGCCAGTTTTTCGGCGGTGTAGCTGCCGCGATCCTCTTTACTGATTGTTTCAGGCGCGAAGATTTTAGTGGCATCGGGGGTGAGCAGGGCGGCACGAAAGCGCTGACGGCTCTCTGTTTGCCATTGATTAAAATCGGTGTAATGGCCGGAGAGCCAGGAGTCCGGGTAGAGCATATGCGCTTTCAGCGCGGGCCAGCTTGCCGGGAGATTGCCCTCGACAACGCCCTCGGTTTGCCACGTCTCTTGCGCACTGGCCGCAGCGGAAATCAGTAACGCGGCGGCCAGCGCCCCTTTGCATGACATCTTCATTAGTATCCCTCAAATTAAAACGATGTTTTAATATTTGGGGTGACTCTACAGGTCGTTTACTAAACAATCTGTGATCGCTTAAGCATTAGCTTAACAATGGGTTGCGCTCCTCACGCCGCAGCATCTGGCAAAGCGCAATCAGCGGCAGGCCGACCAGCGTATTTGGGTCGCGCCCTTCAAGGCGTTCGAACAGCGCGATGCCCAGTCCTTCGCTTTTAAAACTCCCGGCACAATTAAGCGGACGCTCTTTACGTACATAATCCTCAATCTCCTGCTCATTTAAATGGCGGAAGTGGACATCGAAGGGTTCGCACTCCGTTTGTAGATGCCCGGTCGCCGAATTATAAAGCGCCAGGCCCGTATAGAAGGTGACAATATTGCCGCTCGCTTTCAGCAATTGTTGGCGAGCATTCTCTTCCGTATGCGGTTTGCCGTTAATTTCGCCATTTAGTACGCACACCTGGTCGGAGCCAATTATTAGGTGATGCGGATATTTCTCCGCCAGCGACTGCGCTTTTTGCTGAGCAAGGCGCAGCACAAGGTGGCGGGGCGTTTCACCGGGGTGTGGCGTTTCATCGGTTTGCGGCGCTGCGCACTCAAAGGGCAGGCCAAGTTTTTCCAGCAAGGCGCGACGATAGGGTGAAGTTGAAGCAAGAATAAGAGGAGACATATTTTTTCCACCAAATATGGCTTAACGATGAGAGGCAAATTAAACTGTAGGCCGCAATGTGTGCGAATAATTGGCAAAAGGCAACCGCAGGCTGCCTTTTTCTTTGACTCTATGACGTTACAAAGTTAATATGCGCGCCCTATGCAAAAGGTAAAATTACCCCTGACTCTTGATCCGGTTCGTACCGCTCAAAAACGCCTTGATTATGAGGGTGTCTACACTCTCGATCAGGTCGAGCGCGTCGCCGAATCTGTTGTCAGCGTAGAAACTGATGTGGAGTGCTCCATGTCGTTTGCTATCGATAATCAGCGTCTGGCGGTGTTAACCGGCGATGCGAAGGTTACGGTAGCGCTCGAGTGCCAGCGCTGCGGGAAACCGTTCACCCATCATGTCTACACAACGTATTGTTTTAGTCCTGTGCGTTCAGACGAACAGGCTGAAGCACTGCCGGAAGCGTATGAGCCGATTGAGGTTAACGAATTCGGCGAAATCGATCTGCGGGCGTTGGTTGAGGATGAAATCATTCTCTCCCTGCCTGTAGTTCCGGTGCATGATTCTGAACACTGTGAAGTGTCCGAGGCGGACATGGTCTTTGGGGAGTTGCCTGATGAAGCGCAAAAACCCAATCCATTTGCCGTATTAGCCAGCTTAAAGCGTAAGTAATTGAGGAGTAAGGTCCATGGCCGTACAACAGAATAAACCAACCCGTTCCAAACGTGGCATGCGTCGTTCCCATGACGCGCTGACCGCAGTCACCAGCCTGTCTGTAGACAAAACTTCTGGTGAAACCCACCTGCGTCACCACATGACCGCTGACGGTTTCTACCGCGGTCGCAAGGTTATCACTAAGTAATCACGCGCAAGCGTGATGAAGCTTAGTGAGGCTTTCCCCGCTCTGGCGGGGATAAACCGAACCAGGCTCTGACGATACCTTGACACGTCTAACCCTGGCGTTAGATGTCATGGGGGGCGATTTTGGCCCCTCCGTGACAGTGCCTGCAGCTTTGCAGGCACTGAATTCTAATTCGCAGCTTACTCTCCTGTTAGTCGGCGATCCCGACGCAATCACGCCATTACTTGCCAAAGCTGATTTCGAGCAGCGCTCTCGCCTGCTTGTTGTTCCCGCACAGTCAGTTATTGCCAGTGATGCGCGCGCGGCGCAGGCGATCCGAAATAGCCGCGGTACGTCAATGCGTATCGCGCTGGAGCTGGTGAAAGAGGGGCGCGCTCAGGCCTGCGTTAGCGCAGGCAATACCGGGGCGTTGATGGGGCTGGCGAAATTATTGCTCAAACCCCTCGATGGCATTGAGCGTCCGGCGCTGGTGACGGTGTTGCCGCATCAGCAAAAAGGTAAGACCGTGGTGCTCGACCTGGGTGCTAATGTAGATTGTGACAGTACGATGCTGGCACAATTTGCCGTAATGGGGGCCGTTATGGCGGAGGAGATCCTTGAGATTGCCAATCCGCGCGTCGCTCTGCTCAATATCGGTGAAGAAGAGAGCAAAGGGCATGACAATATTCGCGAAGCCGCGACGTTGTTACGCGAAGCGTCCTCCATCAACTACATTGGTTACCTGGAAGCGAACGAATTATTAACCGGCAAGACGGATGTGCTGGTGTGTGACGGCTTTACCGGAAACGTCACGCTGAAAACTATGGAAGGGGTTGTCAGAATGTTTCTTTCGCTGCTGAAATCTCAGGGCGAGGGAACAAAAAGGGCGTGGTGGCTCATTTTACTCAAACGTTGGTTACAAAAAAGTCTGATAAGTCGATTCAGCCACCTCAACCCCGACCAGTATAATGGTGCCTGTCTGTTAGGATTGCGCGGCACAGTGATTAAAAGTCACGGCGCAGCCAATCAGCGCGCGTTTTGCGTTGCGATTGAGCAGGCAGTGCAGGCGGTGCAGCGGCAAGTCCCACAGCGGATTGCCGCTCGCCTGGAATCTGTGTACATCGCGTCGGCTTCGTCTGCACTGGGCGACGAAAGCAAGAACGTATGTATATTATCCAAGAGTGACTGAGCGCACATGTATACAAAGATTATTGGTACCGGCAGCTATCTGCCAGAACAGGTTCGAACAAACGCCGATTTAGAAAAAATGGTCGATACCTCCGACGAGTGGATTGTCACGCGTACGGGCATTCGTGAGCGTCGTATTGCTGCGGCAAACGAGACTGTATCGACTATGGGCTTTGAGGCCGCTAAACGCGCGCTTGAGATGGCCGGCATCGATAACGACCAGATTGGCTTAATTATTGTCGCGACCACCTCAGCGACCCACGCTTTCCCAAGCGCTGCCTGCCAGATCCAGAACATGCTGGGGATTAAAGGCTGCCCGGCGTTTGACGTTGCCGCAGCTTGTGCAGGCTTTACCTATGCCCTGAGCATTGCCGATCAATACATTAAATCCGGCGCAGTAAAACATGCGCTGGTGATCGGCTCCGATGCGCTGGCGCGCACGCTCGATCCAGAGGATCGCGGCACGATTATCCTCTTTGGTGACGCCGCAGGTGCTGCTGTACTGGGTGCTTCCGAAGAGCCGGGTATTATTTCCACGCATATGCATGCTGACGGGAGCTATGGCGAACTGCTGACGCTGCCGAATCTCGATCGCGTAAATCCGGAAAATCCCACCTATTTAACGATGGCGGGTAACGAAGTCTTTAAAGTTGCCGTCACCGAACTAGCGCATATTGTTGACGAAACGCTGGCTGCCAACAACCTTGAGCGCAGCGAGCTGGACTGGCTGGTGCCGCACCAGGCGAACCTGCGTATTATCAGCGCAACGGCAAAAAAACTCGGCATGTCGATGGACAATGTAGTGGTTACACTTGATCGTCATGGCAACACCTCTGCCGCGTCCGTGCCTTGCGCACTGGATGAAGCGGTGCGCGATGGACGCATCAAAGCGGGTCAGCTGATCCTGCTTGAAGCCTTTGGCGGCGGGTTCACCTGGGGCTCTGCGCTGGTACGTTTCTGAGTATAAGGACTAAAAAATGACGCAATTCGCATTTGTGTTTCCGGGACAGGGCTCCCAGACAGTTGGCATGCTGGCCGATATGGCTGCAACCTGGCCGGTTATCGAAGAGACTTTCCAGGAGGCTTCAGCGGTGCTGGGCTACGATCTCTGGGCGCTGGTGCAGCAAGGCCCGGCTGAAGAGTTGAACAAAACCTGGCAGACACAGCCTGCGCTGTTGACGGCGTCCGTTGCGCTGTGGCGCGTGTGGCGGCAGCAGGGCGGTAAAGCGCCTGCGCTGATGGCGGGTCACAGCCTTGGCGAATATTCTGCGCTGGTCTGCGCGGGCGTAATCGCGTTTGCTGACGCGGTTCGTCTGGTTGAACTGCGCGGTAAGTTTATGCAGGATGCCGTTCCGGCGGGTACCGGTGCGATGTCCGCGATTATCGGTCTTGATGACGCGGCAATTGCAGAAGCGTGTGAAGCCTCTGCCGAAGGGCAGGTGGTATCACCGGTCAACTATAACTCGCCGGGTCAGGTAGTGATTGCGGGTCATAAAGAAGCCGTTGAGCGCGCAGGCGCTGCCTGTAAAGTCGCTGGCGCAAAACGCGCGTTGCCGCTGCCGGTAAGCGTGCCTTCCCACTGCGCGTTGATGAAACCCGCAGCGGAGAAACTGGCAGCTGAGCTCAGCAACATTACCTTTAATGCGCCGCAGATTCCGGTGGTAAATAACGTCGACGTGGCGTGTGAAACTACACCGGAAGCGATTCGTGATGCGCTGGTACGCCAGCTCTACAGCCCGGTTCAATGGACCAAAAGCGTTGAGTTTATGGCGGCGCAGGGTATTGAGCACCTGTATGAAGTTGGCCCGGGTAAAGTCCTCACTGGCCTGACTAAACGTATTGTTGATACCCTGACAGCCTCGGCGTTGAATGAGCCGGCGGCCATGTCAGAGGCACTTGCGCAATAAAAGAGGAATACCATGAGTTTTGAAGGAAAAATCGCGCTGGTTACCGGTGCAAGCCGCGGTATTGGTCGCGCAATCGCCGAAACCCTCGTAGCCCGCGGCGCGAAGGTGATCGGTACTGCGACCAGCGAAAGCGGCGCGCAGGCAATCAGCGATTATCTGGGTTCGAACGGTAAAGGTCTGCAGTTGAATGTAACCGATCCTGCATCTATCGAATCTGTGCTGGAAAACATTCGTGCTGAGTTTGGCGAGGTCGATATCCTGGTGAACAACGCCGGCATCACTCGCGACAATCTGCTGATGCGCATGAAAGATGATGAATGGAACGATATTATCGAGACCAATCTTTCATCTGTTTTCCGTCTGTCAAAAGCGGTAATGCGAGCTATGATGAAAAAGCGTCATGGGCGTATTATCACTATCGGTTCTGTGGTTGGTACCATGGGAAATGCCGGTCAGGCCAACTACGCTGCGGCGAAAGCAGGTCTTATCGGTTTTAGTAAATCGCTGGCGCGAGAAGTTGCGTCCCGCGGTATTACGGTAAACGTTGTTGCTCCGGGTTTTATTGAAACGGACATGACGCGTGCGCTATCTGACGATCAGCGTGCGGGTATTCTGGCGCAAGTGCCTGCAGGCCGTCTCGGCGGTGCGCAGGAAATCGCCAGCGCGGTTGCATTTTTAGCCTCTGATGAGGCGGGTTACATCACTGGTGAAACCCTGCACGTCAATGGCGGAATGTATATGGTTTAACCACGATGAAATTTATTTGCGTTATTGGGGTGAAAAGCCTCAAAATAGCGTAAAATCGTGGTACGAACTGCCGGGATTTAGTTGCAAATTTTTCAACATTTTATACACTACGAAAACCATCGCGAAAGCGAGTTTTGATAGGAAATTTAAGAGTATGAGCACTATCGAAGAACGCGTTAAGAAGATTATCGGCGAACAGCTGGGCGTTAAGCAGGAAGAAGTTACCAACAATGCTTCCTTCGTTGAGGACCTGGGCGCTGATTCTCTTGACACCGTTGAGCTGGTAATGGCTCTGGAAGAAGAGTTTGATACTGAGATTCCGGACGAAGAAGCTGAGAAGATCACTACCGTTCAGGCTGCCATTGATTACATCAACGGTCACCAGGCGTAAGTGAACATCTCCAGGCGGTCATTCGACCGCCTGAGTTTTATCTAAGCAATCTCACGAATCTCTTTTTTTATCCCTCCCTGGAGGACAAACGTGTCTAAGCGTCGTGTAGTTGTGACCGGACTTGGCATGTTGTCTCCTGTCGGCAATACCGTAGAGTCTACCTGGAAAGCTCTCCTTGCCGGTCAGAGTGGCATCAGCCTAATCGACCATTTCGATACTAGCGCCTATGCAACTAAATTTGCTGGCTTAGTAAAGGATTTTAATTGTGAAGAGTTCATTTCGCGCAAAGAGCAGCGCAAAATGGATGACTTCATTCAATATGGAATTGTCGCTGGTATTCAGGCCATGCAGGATTCCGGCCTGGAAGTAACAGAAGAAAACGCCTCACGCATTGGCGCGGCGATTGGTTCTGGCATTGGTGGTCTCGGCCTGATCGAAGAAAACCACAGCTCCCTCGTTAAGGGCGGGCCGCGTAAAATCAGCCCGTTCTTCGTTCCATCGACCATTGTGAATATGGTGGCTGGCCATTTGACCATTATGTTTGGTCTGCAAGGCCCCAGCATTTCAATTGCTACAGCCTGTACTTCAGGCGTGCACAACATTGGTCACGCGGCGCGTATCATTGCTTATGGCGATGCAGACGCGATGCTGGCGGGTGGCGCGGAAAAAGCGAGTACGCCACTTGGCGTCGGTGGTTTTGGCGCAGCGCGCGCGCTCTCTACGCGTAACGACGATCCGCAGGCCGCGAGCCGTCCGTGGGATAAAGACCGTGATGGTTTTGTCCTCGGCGATGGCGCAGGCATTATCATGCTGGAAGAGTACGAACACGCGAAGAAACGTGGTGCGAAAATCTATGCTGAAATCATCGGTTTTGGCATGAGCAGCGATGCTTACCACATGACTTCTCCGCCGGAAAATGGCGCGGGTGCGGCGAAAGCGATGATTCATGCGCTTCGCGACGCGGGCATTGAACCGTCTCAGATTGGCTACGTAAACGCACACGGCACCTCTACGCCTGCTGGCGATAAAGCCGAAGCGCAGGCAGTGAAATCGGTATTCGGTGATGCGGCTTACAATGTAATGGTCAGCTCGACCAAATCGATGACCGGCCACCTGCTCGGTGCGGCGGGTGCAGTAGAATCAATCTACTCCATCCTGGCACTGCGCGATCAGGCTGTACCGCCAACCATCAATCTGGATAATCCGGATGAAGGTTGCGATCTTGATTTTGTGCCACACGAGGCACGTCAGGTCAGCGGTCTGGAGTACACCCTGTGTAACTCCTTCGGCTTCGGTGGTACCAACGGTTCGCTGATCTTCAAAAAAGTGTGATCAACCTGCCGTATAAAGGCCCGCTTGCGGGCCTTTTCTATTCTGATTTATCCCCCTTGTCCTCGGCTTTTCATCCTGCCAAACTGTCTGCCCATGCATACAAGGAGTCGCTATGTTCTTGATTAATGGCACAGAGCAGACCTCGCTTGCGGCCAGTGACCGTGCGACGCAGTTTGGCGACGGCTGTTTTACCACCGCGCGCATTATCGACGGGCAGATCCAGTTTGCCGCCGCTCATCAGCTGCGTCTGCAGCAGGGGTGCGAGCGCTTATCGATCGCCTTTGGCGACTGGCCTGCGCTTGCACAGGAAATGGCAATGCTGGCAAAGAAGCACGATGAAGGCGTCATCAAAGCGGTGATCACCCGCGGCATGGGCGGGCGTGGCTACAGCCCGGCTAACTGTTCTGCGCCGACGCGCATTGTCTCCTTTGCGCCCAGACCCGCTCACTATGCGCGCTGGCAGCAAGAAGGGGTTACTCTTGCGCTCAGTGAGATCCGTCTGGGGCGTAATCCTGCGCTTGCCGGTATTAAACATCTAAACCGGTTGGAGCAGGTGCTTATACGCCTCGGGCTTGAACAAACCGACGCCGATGACGCGCTGGTGCTCGACAGCGACGGCTGGATCACCGAGTGCAGTGCGGGGAATCTCTTCTGGCGACAGGGTAAAACGGTGTTCACGCCCAGGCTCGATCAGGCGGGTGTGGATGGCATAATGCGGCAGTATTGCCTGAGCCAGCTGGCAACTTCTGCGTTTAGCGTTGTCGAAGTGAATGCCGGGACTGATGCGCTGGCACTGGCAGACGAAGCCATTATTTGTAACGCGTTGATGCCGATTGTGCCGGTTCGCCAGTGGGCGGATAAGCAGTGGCAGGCGCGCGATCTGTACCATTTTTTAGCCCCTCTTTGTGAGCGCATAAATCCATTATGAAAAAACTCTTTGGCGTTGTACTTATTCTGCTCGCGGTGCTGGTTGTTGCCGCAGGCGCCGGTGCCTGGAAGGTGCGGCAGCTGGCCGACAGCAAAATTTTGATCAAAGAAGAAACCATCTTCACCTTGCCAGCAGGTACCGGGCGTACAACGCTTGGCGAGTTGCTCTATCGCGAAAAGGTGATTAATCGCCCGCGCGTGTTCCAGTGGTTACTGCGCCTGGAGCCCGATCTTTCACACTTTAAAGCGGGGACCTATCGCTTCACCCCTAATATGACCGTGCGGGAAATGATGCAGCTTCTGGAAAGTGGCAAAGAGGCGCAATTCCCGCTGCGTTTCGTTGAAGGGATGCGTTTAAGCGACTATCTAAAACAGCTGCGTGATGCGCCATATATCAAACACACGCTGAAAGATGATGATTACGCCACCGTGGCGCAGGCGATAAAAATGGCGCACCCGGCGTGGGTTGAAGGGTGGTTCTGGCCTGACACATGGATGTATACCGCCAATACCACCGACGTTGCGCTGTTAAAACGCGCGCATCAAAAAATGGTACAGGCAGTGGCCCGCGCCTGGGAAGGGCGCGCCGACGGTCTGCCCTATAAAGATGAAAATCAGCTGGTGACCATGGCCTCGATTATTGAGAAAGAGACCGCCGTCGCTGGCGAGCGCGATCGCGTTGCCTCGGTGTTTATCAACCGACTGCGTATCGGCATGCGTCTGCAGACCGATCCGACGGTAATCTACGGGATGGGGGCGCGTTATAGTGGTAAGCTGTCGCGCGCCGATCTGGAGGCACCGACGGATTACAATACCTATGTGATCAACGGTCTGCCGCCGGGGCCGATTGCCACGCCGGGTGAGGCCTCACTGAAAGCTGCGGCGCATCCGGCCAAAACGCCTTATCTCTATTTTGTCGCTGACGGCAAAGGTGGGCATACGTTTAACACCAATCTCGCCAGTCATAACCGATCGGTGCAGGAGTACCTGAAAGTACTTAAGGAAAAAAATGGGCAGTAAATACATCGTCATTGAAGGGCTGGAGGGTGCAGGTAAAACCACCGCGCGGGATGTCATTGTCGACACACTAAAAACGCTCGGCGTTGGCGACATGGTCTTCACCCGCGAGCCGGGCGGCACCCTGCTGGCAGAAAAACTGCGCAGCCTGGTGCTGGATATCCGATCTGTCGGGGATGAAGCGATCACTGATAAAGCCGAAGTGCTGATGTTTTACGCCGCCCGCGTCCAACTGGTGGAGACGGTTATCAAACCTGCCTTGGCAAGCGGCAGCTGGGTGATTGGCGATCGCCACGATCTCTCCACCCAGGCTTATCAGGGTGGCGGGCGCGGTATTGATCAAACCTTGCTCGCCACGCTGCGTGATGCGGCGCTTGGCGATTTCCGCCCCGATTTGACTCTCTATCTTGATGTAACGCCGGAAGTGGGCCTCAAACGCGCCCGTGCGCGCGGCGAACTTGATCGCATTGAGCAGGAGTCGCTCGATTTCTTCAACCGCACACGTGCCCGCTATCTGGAACTCGCCGCGCAGGATCCCACCATTCGTACTATCGATGCCACCCGCTCGCTGGAAGAGGTCGTGTCGGCTATTCGCCAGACCGTTACCGCATGGGTGGAGGAGCAGGGCGCATGAAATGGTATCCGTGGCTACGACCGGACTTTGAACAACTGGTCGCCAGTTATCAGAGCGGGCGCGGGCACCACGCGTTACTGATCCATGCCCTCGAAGGGATGGGCGACGATGCGCTGATCTACGCCATCAACCGCCTGCTGCTCTGCCAGACACCGCAAGGCAATAAAAGCTGTGGTCACTGTCGTGGCTGCGAATTGATGCAGGCCGGTACGCACCCCGATTATTACGTGCTTGCGCCGGAGAAGGGGAAGACGACGCTTGGCATTGATGCAGTGCGTGAAGTGAACGAAAAGCTCTATGAACATGCCCGTCTCGGCGGCGCGAAAGTTGTCTGCTTGCCGGATGCCGCACAGCTCAGCGACGCGGCTGCAAACGCACTGCTCAAAACGCTGGAAGAGCCGCCTGCGCAGACATGGTTTTTCCTCGCCTGTCGTGAGCCCGTACGATTACTGCCCACACTGCGTAGCCGCTGCCGTATGCATCATTTAGCACCCCCCGCAGAAAATTACGCCAGCACCTGGCTAACGCGTGAAGTGACAACGTCACAAGAAGCGATACTTACCGCATTGCGCCTGTCCGGCGGATCCCCAGGTGCTGCTCAGACATTGTTGCAGGATAATAAGTGGAAGCAGCGCCAGGCGCTGTGCGAGGCGGCAGATGCTGCACTGAGTAGCGGTGACTGGCTGGCGATGCTGCCTGCGCTCAATCATGATAACGCTTCGCAGCGCCTGCAGTGGCTTGCTTCGCTGATCCTTGACGCGCTGAAACTGCAGCAAGGCGCAACGCTCGTCACTAACGTCGATGCTCCGGCGCTGGTACAGGGTTTCGCCCGCCAATGGCGCAGCGATACGCTGCATGCGCTTTTACATGCGCTGTTTAGCTGTCGTGAGCAGCTGATGAGCGTCGTTGGCATCAATCGTGAACTGCTGCTGACCGATTTACTGTTAAATGTGGAGCGTTACCTGCATTCAGGCGTGACGCTTCCTGTATCCCACCTATAAGAGAGACATTATGTTTTTAGTCGACTCGCACTGCCATCTCGATGGCCTTAACTATGAAACGCTGCATAAAGATGTGGACGATGTGCTGGCGAAGGCTGCCGCGCGCGATGTGAAGTTCTGCCTCGCCGTCGCCACGACGCTGCCCGGATACCGGTCAATGCGTGAATTAGTCGGCGAGCGTGAGAATGTGGTCTTCTCCTGCGGCGTACATCCGCTCAATCAGGATGAAGAGTACGAGGTGGAAACCCTGCGCGAGCTGGCGGCAGAAGAGGGGGTTGTGGCGATGGGTGAAACCGGCCTCGACTACTTCTACACCCCGGAAACCAAACCGCGCCAGCAGGAGTCCTTCCGCAACCATATCCGCATTGGGCGTGAGCTGAATAAACCGGTGATTGTGCATACGCGTGATGCGCGCGCCGATACGCTGGCGATTTTACAAGAAGAGAAAGTGCAGGATTGCGGCGGCGTACTACACTGCTTTACCGAAGATCGTGAAACGGCGGGTAAGCTGCTGGATATGGGCTTCTATATCTCTTTCTCTGGCATCGTTACGTTCCGCAACGCCGAGCAGTTACGTGACGCCGCGCGCTATGTGCCGCTCGATCGCCTGCTGGTAGAGACAGATTCACCCTATCTGGCACCGGTGCCGCACCGCGGAAAAGAGAACCAGCCTGCTATGACGCGTGATGTTGCAGAGTACATGGCGGTGGTGAAGGGCGTCTCCATTGAAGAGCTTGCTCAGCAGACGACGCAAAACTTTGCCCGTCTGTTCCACATTGCCCCGTCTCGTCTGCATTTAGCCTGAAAAACGGCTTATTTTAGTACTCGTAATTAATAGCTGATAAGAGTAAAGTTCACCGCCATAAAATGGGCGGTGGCGGTTACAATTTGACCTAAACAGAGCGGTAAATGTAAGCTAATGTGAGTTTTATTGTCGACACTGGCTGAAACGTGATAGCGGTCAAACAAACCTGCAACGATTTATTTTACTCTGTGTAATAAATAAAGGGCGCTTAGATGCCCTTCCCACGGCGCGGTTCTCCCCCCGTGCCAATGCGCGAAAGCGTAGAAAAAAGCACAAATACTCAGGAGCACTCTCAATTATGTTTAAGAATGCATTTGCTAACCTGCAGAAGGTCGGTAAATCGCTGATGCTGCCAGTATCCGTACTGCCTATTGCAGGTATCCTGCTGGGCGTCGGTTCTGCAAACTTCAGCTGGCTGCCAGAAGTGGTTTCCCATGTAATGGCTGAAGCAGGCGGTTCTGTTTTCGCCAACATGCCGCTGATCTTCGCGATCGGTGTCGCTCTTGGCTTCACCAATAACGACGGCGTTTCCGCGCTTGCCGCCGTTGTCGCCTACGGCATTATGGTTAAAACCATGGCGGTGGTTGCGCCGCTGGTTCTGCATTTACCTGCTGAAGAGATCGCGGCGAAACACCTGGCAGACACGGGTGTGCTCGGCGGTATCATCTCTGGTGCGATCGCAGCGTATATGTTTAACCGCTTCTACCGTATCAAGCTGCCTGAGTATCTGGGCTTCTTCGCGGGTAAACGCTTTGTGCCGATCATCTCTGGTCTGGCTGCAATCTTCACCGGCGTGATCCTCTCCTTCATTTGGCCGCCGATCGGTACTGCTATTCAGACCTTCTCTCAGTGGGCTGCTTACCAGAACCCGGTTGTGGCGTTCGGTATCTACGGCTTCATTGAGCGCTGCCTGGTGCCGTTTGGTCTGCACCACATCTGGAACGTACCTTTCCAGATGCAGATTGGTGAATTCACCAACGCTGCAGGTCAAGTGTTCCACGGTGATATCCCACGCTACATGGCAGGCGACCCGACCGCAGGTAAACTCTCCGGTGGCTTCCTGTTCAAAATGTACGGTCTGCCGGCTGCCGCAATTGCTATCTGGCACTCTGCGAAACCGGAAAACCGCGCGAAAGTGGGCGGAATCATGATCTCCGCCGCGCTGACCTCGTTCCTGACCGGTATCACCGAGCCGATCGAGTTCTCCTTCATGTTCGTGGCGCCGATCCTGTACATCATCCACGCGGTTCTGGCAGGCCTGGCCTTCCCGATCTGTATCCTGCTGGGTATGCGTGACGGTACATCGTTCTCTCACGGTCTGATCGACTTCATCGTACTGAGCGGCAACAGCAGCAAACTGTGGCTCTTCCCGGTCATCGGTATCTGCTATGCGCTGGTTTACTACACCGTCTTCCGCGTGCTGATTAAAGCGCTGGATCTGAAGACGCCGGGTCGTGAAGAGACCACCGAAGAGAGCAAAGCTGGCGCGACCAGCGAAATGGCTCCGGCTCTGGTTTCCGCATTTGGCGGCAAAGAGAACATCACTAACCTTGATGCGTGTATCACGCGTCTGCGTGTCAGCGTGGCTGACGTAGCGAAAGTGGATCAGGCTGGTCTGAAGAAACTGGGCGCTGCGGGAGTGGTTGTTGCCGGTTCCGGCGTTCAGGCGATTTTCGGTACCAAATCCGATAACCTGAAAACCGAAATGGATGAGTACATCCGCAACAGCTAAGCCATGGTCTGGGGAGACTGAGGGAGCCTGATGGCTCCCTTTTTTATTGCCTGCGTTTGTAGGCCGGATAAGGCAACGTCGCCATCCGGCAAAATCGCAATGCCGGATGGCGCTTACGCTTATCCGGCCTACGAAACAAAAAAAGGAGCCCGCAGGCTCCCTCTGTTCACTGATGCAATATCAGAAACGGTAATTAGCGCTTACCGAGAAGTTACGCGGCTCGCCGAACACATAGGAGCGGCTGTCGACATTAGTGTCATATTTCTTATCGAACAGGTTATCGATATTCGCCTGCACCGAGAGCTGTTTCGTGACCTGATAACGGGCAAACAGATCGACCAGCGCATAGCTGCCCTGTTCAGAGCGGAAATTGCCGTTGGCGGTGCTGACATTCGCCCAGGTGCTGTTCTGCCAGTTAACGCCGCCGCCGACGGTTAACGCCTGCAACATCGGCAAGCGATAGCTGGTGAAGGTTTTAATCGAGGTACGCGGCAGGTTCGGGTTCACCGCATTGCCATCTTTATCATCGGCAACATAGCGCGTGGCACCGAAAGTCATCTGCCAGTTGTCTGTCAGCGCGCCGTTAATTTCCAGCTCAACGCCTTTACTCACCGCGCCATCAACCGCTTCATACGCGCTTTCGCCGCTGGTGCCCGGCACTACGCCACCCGTTGTTTGCCCAAGGTTATCCTGCTCGATACGGAACACGGCCAGCGACGCGGTCAGGCGGCTGTTCATCCAGTCAGATTTCACGCCCAGCTCGTAGTTTTTCCCGGTTACCGGCGAGAGATATTTCCCCTGCGCGTCGCGATACTCCTGCGGTTTAAAGATCGAGGTGTAGCTCGCATAAGTCGACCAGGTGTCATTGATATCAAAGATCAGGCCCGCATAAGGCGAGAGGTTATTTTTCTCCAGATCCTGCGTCAGCGTCTCAAGCTTATATTTGGTATAACGCGCGCCCGCAATCAGGTGCAGCGGATCGGCAAGTGAGATACGCGTCGCCAGGTAAGCTGACTGCTGACGGATAGTATCTTCCTGCGCCAGGCTCAACGGCGCCCACTGGGTTTCCGGGTAGTTGCCATTGAAATTGCTGTAGTTGCCAAGTGAGGTATCAAGGATATTCTCCCACGAGCTGAAGTAGCGGTTATTTTGCTTACTCAGATTACCACCGACCATTAACTCATGCTGGCGGCCAAACAGCTCATACGATCCGTTGGCAAAGGTATCCAGCGCATCGACTTTGCGCATGCCGGTGTTATACCCGGTGCCGCCGACATAGGGGTAAGAGGCGCCATAAGGGCTGACCATCAGACCTGTGGTTTTATCGACCGTGCCGTCGACATAGAGCGCTTTGCTGTCGAGCTGCGTCTCGGTGTGGGTGCCGTTGACCGTCAGCAGCCAGTCGCTGCCGAGGCTCTGTTTCAGCGTCGCGAAAGTGCGTTTAGAGACTTTATTGTTGTAGGCCCAATCCGGCGCGGTGCTGTCGCTGCGGCTCGGGTGTGTTTTCGTGCCGTCGGTATACCAGCGCGGCAAGCCACCCCACGTTGGGCTATCAACGTCGGTCTCCTGGTAGTCATAACCCACGGAGAAGGCGGTTGACGCAGTCAGATCGACATCTAGCACGCCGTAGAAGAACTTCTTCTCCTGGCTGTAGCGATCAAGCCAGCTGTCATTATGCTGGTAACCGGCCACCGCACGGCCACGGATCCTGCCATCTTCCGTCAGCGGCGTGGAGATATCCGCCACGTAACGCTGCTTATTCCAGCTGCCATACTCTGCCGAGACATTTGAGGTAAATTCCCGGCTGTCGGCGTGCTTACGCACCATATTCACGGAGGCGGAAGGATTGCCCGCTCCGGTCATCAGCCCTGTTGCGCCGCGTACCACTTCAATACGCTCATATATAGCGGTATCGGAGAGCGCATCGCCCAGGTTCCAGCGGGTTTCAAAAATAGTCGGGATGCCATCGACCATATAGTTATCGATCAGGAATCCGCGCGAGTAGTAGGTGCTACGATCGGAGTCTGCCGCGCTCTCAAACACACCGGTGGTGTTTTTCAGCACGTCGCCCAGCGTCTCCAGCTGCTGATCCTTCATCCGCTGTTGAGTGGTAATGCTGATGGATTGAGGAATATCGCGCTGCACCAGCGTCATTTTGGTGCCCGCCGCAGTCGTCTGCGTGTTGTAATCCTGTTCGGTCAGGGCACGAGTATCGGCAGCGCTGGTGCCTTCGACCACCACCGTCTCTTCGCTGCCGGCAGCAAAACCGGTGGCTGGGGTGAGCGCAAAAGCAATGGCAACAGCCAGCAGGGAAGGGGCGACCGTACAGGCGCGAGCGCCGTAGCGGTCATTCTGCGGGAAAGACATGATGAACCCTTAATGGTGTGTGAGCAAAATCCGCCGCCAATACGTTGTCGGCCGCGGGAAGAGAGTGCGTCAGCGCGAAGTGCGCATGGAAATGCAAATGCGAAATATACGCATTCACTTCACTGGTGTAAACAGATGTAATTATCAATTATGAAATGCGATTTCATCTGTGCCGGGCTGCGTCTATGCCTGTCATAATCGGGCCAGGCGTAAAAGGGGAAAGAAAAACAGCGTTATAGTTGAAAGAACAAGAGAATCTCGATCATACTCTAGGGCACTTAATTGACGACGACGGCGGGTCTGGCCCGCATTCAGAAAAGGAAAACGTCATGGCCGAAGAGACCATTTTCAGCAAAATCATTCGCCGCGAAATTCCCGCGCATATCGTTTATCAGGATGAACTGGTTACCGCCTTTCGCGATATCTCTCCGCAAGCGCCGACACATGTGCTGATCGTGCCGAACCTGCTTATCCCCACCGTCAATGATGTCACTCAGGCCCATGAGCAGGCGCTGGGGCGCATGATGACCGTTGCCGCGAAAATCGCCCGTGATGAAGGGATCGCCGAAGATGGCTATCGCCTGATCATGAACTGTAATCGTCACGGCGGTCAGGAGGTTTACCACATTCATATGCACCTGCTGGGCGGGCGCGTGCTGGGGCCGATGCTGGCTCATAAAGGTCTCTAAGATGAGCGTCGCGCGCGTTGCGTTACTGCTGACGGCGTTAGCGCTTGTTGGCTGCGGCTCCCGGCCCGCGATCCCGGTCGCCAGCGATCAAACGCTGGTGATGGAGTCCTCCATCCTTGCCGCAGGCATCATTGCGCAGCCGCCAACCATGAGCCGGGAGGCGCTTCAGCCTTCCGCCTCTTCAAAGCTCTATAACGAACGCCAGCAGCCCGTGACGCTGCACTATCGCTTTTACTGGTATGACGCCAGAGGTCTGGAGATGCATCCGCTGGAAGCGCCGCGTAGCGTAACGGTTCCCGGTAATGCCACCATGACTCTCTACGGCAGCGCTAACTATCTCGGCGCGCACAGCGTCAGACTCTATCTCTATCTCTAAGAGGTGACACTTGATTAAGACCATTGGACGCTACGCGTTACTGACGACACTTGCCATGCTGCTTGCTGGCTGTATTACCGACCAGCAACCGGCTCCGGTTGAGCAGGCAGGCGGTGGTGCGACGCAACCGGCGCAACCGCAGCAACCACAGCAGCCGATTCCGGGTGTACCTTCCGTGCCAACGTTGCCGCAGCAGCCTGGCCCGATTGAGCATCAGGATCAGAACGGTCAGCCAACGCCGCGCGAGCGTCATTACGACTGGAACGGTGCGGTACAGCCGATGGTGGGCAAAATGTTGCAGGCCAGCGGCGCCAATGCTGGCAGCGTTCTGCTGGTGGACAGCGTAAACAACCGCACTAACGGCTCGATTAATACCGGCGAAGCGACGGAGGTGGTGCGCAACGCGCTGGCAAACAACGGCAAATTTACCCTGATTACCGCACAGCAGCTGGCGGTCGCCAAGCAGCAACTGGGCCTGTCACCGCAGGACAGCCTCGGTACGCGCAGCAAAGCGATCGGTATTGCGCGTAACGTCGGCGCGCAATACGTGCTCTACTCCAGCGCAACCGGCAATGCCAGTGCGCCCTCGCTGCAAATGCAGTTAATGCTGGTGCAGACCGGCGAGATTATCTGGTCAGG
Source organism: Kosakonia sp. SMBL-WEM22 (assembly GCF_014490785.1). Lineage (NCBI taxonomy): Bacteria > Pseudomonadati > Pseudomonadota > Gammaproteobacteria > Enterobacterales > Enterobacteriaceae > Kosakonia > Kosakonia sp. SMBL-WEM22. Next base: position 1,996,106 of record NZ_CP051488.1, read on the forward strand.
TAAAGGTGCCGTTCAGCAGCAGTAATCTGACGCGTGACGCCATCCTGTCACGCTACTTTCCGCACTACGCTCCCGTCGCCAGCCAGCATGTTGGGCTGAGCGGCGGGAGCTGTCTGATTAGCGACGGGCGGCAGATGCTGGTACTCCGCCAGCAGCACGATGCTGCCTCATCGCCCTTTCTGCGCCAGTACCGTCTGTTGCGCCATCTTCCAGCCACGGTTGCACCACAGCCCCTTTTTTTCGCGGCGGGCTGGATGGCAATCGACTATATTCCCGGCACGATGGATACCGCGCTGCCGCAGGCCGACGCGCTGGCGAGATTGCTGTATGATCTGCACCGGCAAAAGCGCTTCGGCTGGCGCATTACGCTGTTGCCCCTGCTTGAGCGCGACTGGCAGAGCAGCGCACCCGCCCGGCGCACGCCCTTCTGGCTGCGGCAGCTAAAAAGGCTGCGGCGTCAAAGAGAGCCACTGCCGCTGCGCCTTGCGCCGCTGCATATGGATGTCCATGCCGGCAATATCGTGCACAGTGAGAAGGGGCTGCGGCTTATCGACTGGGAGTATGCGGGCGACGGCGATGTGGCACTGGAGCTGGCCGGTATCTGGTGCGAAAACCAGGCGCAGCGCGCTGAAATTACCGCGCACTATGCACAGCAGGCAGGTATCGACCAGGCTCTGCTCTGGCGGCAGGTTAAGCGCTGGCGGCCGTGGGTATTAATGCTGATGGTTGGCTGGTATGAGCGCCGCTGGCAGCAGACCGGCGATCAACAATTTATTATGCTGGCGAATGAAACATGGCGTCAGCTTCAGTCTGAAGGATAAGAGAGGTGAGTGTGGGTCCAGTGATGTTGGATGTGGAAGGGTACGAACTGGATGCGGAGGAGCGCGAGATCCTGGCGCATCCGCTGGTGGGCGGCGTGATCCTCTTTACCCGGAATTACCACGATCCCGAACAGCTGCGCGAGCTGGTGCGCCAAATCCGCGCCGCTTCCCGTCACCGGCTGGTGGTGGCGGTCGATCAGGAGGGCGGGCGCGTGCAGCGTTTTCGCGACGGTTTCACCCGCCTGCCGGCAGCGCAATCTTTCGCTGCGCTGCTGGGTATGGAGGAGGGCGCTCGGCTGGCGCAGGAGGCGGGCTGGCTGATGGCGAGCGAAATGATCGCCATGGATATTGATATCAGCTTCGCACCAGTCCTCGATGTCGGACATATCAGCGCGGCGATCGGTGAGCGCTCATACCATGAAGATGTGCAAAAAGCGTTAACGCTGGCCACCCGCGTGATTGACGGCATGCACAGCGCAGGTATGAAAAGCACCGGGAAACACTTTCCAGGCCACGGCGCGGTGACAGCAGATTCGCATAAAGAGACGCCGTTCGACCCGCGCCCGCTGGAGGAGATCCGTGCGAAGGATATGTCCATTTTTAAGACGCTGATTGAGCAGAACAAGCTGGATGCGATTATGCCTGCGCATGTGATCTATACCGATGCCGATCCGCGCCCGGCCAGCGGTTCACCCTGGTGGCTGAAAACCGTGCTGCGCGGTGAGCTGGGTTACGACGGCGTGATTTTCTCCGACGATCTCTCGATGGAAGGCGCGGCGATTATGGGCAGCTACGCTGAACGCGGGCAGGCGTCGCTGGATGCCGGTTGCGATATGATCCTCGTCTGCAATAATCGTAAAGGTGCCGTTGAGGTACTGGATAACCTGTCACCGATCAAGGCAGAGCGTGTTACACGTTTGTATCATAAAGGTTCTTTTTCTCGTCAGGAGTTGATGAGTTCGGCGCGCTGGAAAGTGGCTCACAATGAGCTGGAACAGCTGCACGAACGCTGGCAGGCGCATAAAGCTGCGCATTAACCCTGCGGACAAACCGTCGAAGTGGTGAGGATACCATGATTATCTATTTACACGGTTTTGACTCGAACAGCCCCGGTAACCACGAAAAGGTGCTGCAACTGCAGTTTATCGACCCCGATGTCCGGCTGATTAGCTACAGCACCCGGCATCCGAAACATGATATGCAGCATCTGCTCAAAGAGGTGGATAAGATGCTGCAGCTTAACGTCGATGAGCGCCCGCTGATCTGCGGCGTCGGTCTGGGCGGTTACTGGGCGGAGCGCATCGGTTTTCTCTGCGATATCCGCCAGGTGATCTTCAACCCCAATCTCTTCCCTTATGAAAATATGGAAGGGAAGATTGACCGGCCGGAAGAGTACCGGGATATCGCCACCAAGTGCGTCGCCAGTTTTCGTGAAAAGAACCGCGATCGCTGCCTGGTCATTCTCTCACGTCGGGATGAAGCGCTGGATAGCCAGCGCACTTCAAATGAGCTGCACCACTATTACGAGATTGTCTGGGACGAAGCGCAGTCCCATAAATTCAAAAACATCTCACCCCATCTGCAGCGTATCAAAGCGTTTAAAACCCTCGGTTAATCCCTCTCTTAGCGGCAGGTGTCCCCCTGCCGCAGCTTCCCTTTTTCCGCTCATTAGCGCGTAACTTGCGCTGCTACGGCTACACTTGCTCATCTTTGCGGCAGCAAAACTTGATGTATATCAATTTTGGTATGACCATTGAACCGTTCGTGATATTCTCGTGGTCAATGCCTGGTTGCCAGCTCGTAAACCATTGTTAATTAAGGGCTATTTTTATAACTTTTAGTTAACAATTGGTTAATATTTTAGGGGGTCACTTTGACTACACCATTGAAAAAAATCGTGATTGTAGGCGGTGGTGCTGGCGGGCTTGAGCTGGCAACGCAGTTGGGCAAGAAGCTGGGGCGCGGTAAAAAAGCGAAAATCACCCTCGTGGATCGCAATCACAGCCATTTATGGAAGCCCCTGCTGCATGAAGTGGCGACCGGCTCCCTCGATGAGGGCGTTGATGCCCTGAGCTACCTTGCGCACGCGCGTAATCACCATTTCCAGTTCCAGCTCGGTTCCGTTATCGACATTAACCGCGAAAGCAAAACGCTGACGCTGGCTGAGCTGCGTGACGAGAAGGGCGATCTGCTGGTACCGGAGCGCAAGCTGGCGTATGACACGCTAGTGATGGCGCTAGGCAGCACCTCCAACGACTTCAACACTCCGGGCGTGAAAGAGCACTGCATCTTCCTCGACAATCCGCACCAGGCGCGTCGTTTCCATCAAGAGATGCTCAATCTGTTCCTCAAATACTCCGCTAATCTTGGCGCAAACGGCAAAGTGAATATCGCGATTGTCGGCGGCGGGGCAACGGGCGTTGAGCTCTCAGCCGAACTGCATAACGCGGTCAAACAGCTGCACAGCTACGGCTATAAAGGGCTGACCAACGAGGCGCTGAACGTGACGCTGGTGGAAGCGGGCGAGCGCATTCTGCCTGCGCTGCCGCCGCGTATTTCGGGTGCGGCCCATAACGAGCTGACCAAAATGGGCGTGCGTGTTCTCACACAGACGATGGTTACCAGCGCCGACGACGGCGGTCTGCATACCAAAGAGGGTGAGTATATTCAGGCCGATCTGATGGTGTGGGCCGCAGGCATCAAAGCGCCAGACTTTATGAAAGAGATTGGCGGCCTTGAGACCAACCGCATTAACCAGCTGGTGGTAGAGCAGACGCTGCAAACCACGCGCGACCCGGATATCTACGCGATTGGCGACTGCGCCTCCTGTGCGCGCCCTGAAGGCGGTTTTGTACCGCCGCGCGCCCAGGCTGCGCATCAGATGGCGAGCCTTGCGCTGCACAACATCCTCGCGCAGATCAAAGGCAAGCCGCTGAAGGATTACGTCTATAAAGATCACGGATCGTTGGTATCACTCTCCAACTTCTCCACGGTCGGTAGTCTGATGGGCAATCTGATGCGCGGCTCAATGATGGTCGAAGGGCGTATTGCGCGCTTCGTTTACATCTCCCTCTACCGCATGCACCAGGTGGCGCTGCACGGTTACTTCAAAACCGGACTGATGATGGTGGTGGGCAGTATTAACCGCGTGATCCGCCCGCGCCTTAAGCTCCACTGATCCTTCTGCTGCTCTCCGCCTTTTGGCGCGGGAGCAGCATATCCCTCTGCCTGATGTGCCTTTAGCGCTCGGACAACTCTGAATAACTTCGCTTTCACCATCCGAACCCCTATTTTTGCGCGATTTCTGATTGGCTGACCTCTTGCACCATTGCAAAATTATTACCAATAGCCAACCAGGGAGAGAATCCTGTGAATAAATCAATGTTAGCGGGTATCGGTATTGGCGTGGCCGCTGCACTGGGCGTTGCCGCAGTCGCCAGCCTCAATGTGTTCGATCGTGGGCCGCAATATGCGCAGGTGGTTTCGGCAACGCCGATCAAAGAGACGGTGAAGACACCGCGTCAGGCGTGTCGGAATGTCACAGTAACGCATCGTCGTCCGGTGCAGGATGAGAACCGTATTACCGGTTCCGTACTGGGCGCGGTAGCAGGCGGTGTGCTTGGCCATCAGTTTGGTGGCGGACGCGGGCGCGACGTGGCGACTGTCGTTGGCGCGCTAGGCGGCGGCTATGCCGGGAACCAGATTCAGGGTGGCATGCAGGAGAGGGATACCTACACAACCACCCAGCAACGTTGCAGCACCGTATATGACAAATCGGAAAAAATGCTCGGTTATGACGTGACTTATAAAATTGGCGACCAGCAGGGGAAAATCCGTATGGATAAAGATCCTGGCACCCAGATCCCGCTGGATAACAACGGTCAGCTGATCCTGAATAACAAAGCATAAAAAAGCAGTACTCTGCATATTGGCTCCTCATCGCTCAGGCTGAGGAGCCTTTTTTTGCCATAAAAAAGCCTCACATGACGCGAGGCTTTTTCGTCGTTAGATAAAGTCTTGTTGGCGAACAACCAGCAATCCGGTAATGAGGACAGAGACAAATGCAAACAGTACGGAGCCACCCAGCAAGACCCACAGACTAAATAACAATGTAATTACTATTAACACTTTGATGAATGGTAATAGCAAAATCATTTCCATTTTCCTTCTGCATGTGATTAGTCAGTAAAAGACCCTTTATCCTCATAAAAAAGCGATCGGTACAACGCGTAGAGTGAGAGTAAGGGAAACAGTGAAACTGTAATAACATACTTATTGTTTTATATTGCCGCCGACAATGATTAGCGATGCAATAATCACAATTAAGCATAGCAAAGCCGGGAAATTGGCTGATAGTTTTTACCTATTGTTGAATTGTGTAATCACTATCACAGAGACGAAATGAGACGGAAATCCGTCTCATTTTTTTATTACGCTTTGATCAAATCTGGCCACAAGCGCAGGGTGGTGCGGGTAATTTGCAGTAGCTTCTCAACGCTGGCACCTTCGCGTGCGCTAATAGACATCCCCTGCAAGATGCAGCCAAGAAATTGCGCGAGAGCGGTGATATCAACGCCTGTTGGGATCTCGCCCTTCACCCGCCGCTGCGCGAGAAAGTGCTGCAATGTCTCCTCCTGGCGGGCATGACGCGTTTTAATCGTCTTCGCAATCTCCTGCGACGAGGCGGCAAGCGTGGCGGAGGTGTTAATCATAAAGCAGCCCGCTGGCGTATCGGTGCTGGTAAAGCACTTCGCGATAGCTGAAAAATAGTCCAGTAATGCCTGTTCCACGGGCTTCTCTTCACACTCAAGCAACGCTTCATGCTGCCTGGCGAACCGGGCGATATAGCGGTCGAGGACCGCGCGAAACAGCCCCTCTTTATTGGTGAACTCTGCGTAGAGCGTCGGCGCTTTCGCACCGGTGGCTTCTACCAGATCGGAGAGTGATGTGGCTTCATAGCCATGCTGCCAAAATAGCGTCATGGCTTTATCGAGCGCCGCTTCCCTGTCGAACACTTTCGGTCGGCCACGGCTTTTTTTCGTACAACTGCTGACTTCACTGGTCATAGAGCCGCTTCTTGGTTGGTTTGTTGAAGACCCATTATAAAAATAATCCTGGTGAATGACCAGCCGCAAAACCGCACATATTAATAAATCATATGTTTATGAAAATTAAGCACTAATTAAATTAGTTAATGAGCGTTATAAAAAAATATTGACGGGTGATATAGATCACACTTATGATTTAACTATCGATCGTTAACTTAATGCTAACGACCTCCATTCACCTGCATCAGGACAATCATTATGAAAACCATCAACACGCTGTTTACCGCCGCTGTTTTAAGTACTCTCTCATTTGCCAGCTTTGCCGCCGTTGAGGTGCAGTCCGCACCGGCCGGGCAGCAGGAGCTGACCGCCATCGGCGTGACCGGCAGCACCAACCTCGCATCCGTTGAGAAAAAAGTGGCTGAGAAAGCCGAACAGCTGGGCGCGTCCTCTTACCGCATCACCTCCGTGACCGGCTCCGATCGCCTGCACGGTACCGCAGTGCTTTACAAATAAGCTCACCACCCTCGAGCTACGCCACTGCAATAAAAAAGGCCCTGCACAACGTGCAGGGCCTTTTTGTTTATGCGCGGGCGTTACATCGCTTGCATACTCTCTTGCGCATGTTTGGTCACGTCCACCGGCATACCCGAGCGCAGCTCAATAGCCTGTTCCATCACCGCCGCATCGCTTTGCGCATCGGCCTGGAACGCCTTTATCGCCGCATTGAGCGGGATCGGTAGCGTTTTCGGATCGTCATTGATCGATTCGGAAAGCGGCTGATGCACCTCCACCAGCCGCGTGCCGTCTGGCTCAACCGAGGCTTTGATCGGCGTATTGATGATATTGACCGGCGTACCGGGGCTGACCGCAGCAAACAGCGCGGCAATATCGCTATCGCGCAGGCGAATACACCCGGAGCTGACGCGCATTCCGATGCCAAAATCGGCATTGGTGCCGTGCAGCAGGTAAACGCCACCGAAAGCGGCCAGGCGAATCGCATGATGGCCCATCGGGTTATCTGGCCCGGCTGGCATTACCGGCGGCAGATCAATCCCGCGTGCTTTGTAGCGAGCGCGGATATTGGCTGTCGGCGTCCAGGTCGGATTGGCGCGTTTATCGGATACGGTGGTGACCATCGTCGGCGTCAGGGTATCGCCGCCCAGTTGGCCAATGCCGATCGGGTAGATGGTGACTACGTTTTTCCCGGGAGGGTAGTAGTAAAGACGCAGCTCGGCGAGGTTGATAACTATTCCTCTGCGCGGTACATCCGGCAGCAGCGTTTGCAGCGGGATGGTAACAACGCTGCCGGCACGCGGCACGAAGGGGTCGATACCGGGGTTGGCCTGTAACAGTGCCAGGAAGCCAACGTCATACTTTTTGGCGATCGCCTCCAGCGAACCGCCATCGTTCTCGACAATGTGGAAACGGTTTTCGCCTACCAGCTTGCTGCCCGAAGGCGGCAGCGGCCAGGTATTTGCCCGGGCGGGCAAGGCGAAGATAAGCGTAGCGGCGACGGCGAACAGCGTCATCCAGTGAGCGAGGCGCGACATTTTGCACATGATTATAATCCATGTAAATCATAAGGTTATTTCTATAAGACAACTCAATAGGATTATGCTCATCGGGTTCGTCGGGAAACCCTGGTTATTGCAAAGCATTTGTAAATATTACAAAAAAGCATGCGGATGCCGGAACAAAGACAGCCGAACCCTAGGCCGGATAAGGCAACGCCGCCATCCGGCAATAAGGCGGGCAGGAGTTTAACCCTGGCTTCCAAAACATGCCTGATGGCGCTGCGCTTATCAGGCCTACAAAAGCGCACGAACCGTAGGCCGGATAAGGCCACGCCGCCATCCGGCAATAAGGCGGGCAGGGGATTAACCCTGGCTTCCAAAAACATGCCTGATGGCGCTGCGCTTATCAGGCCTACAAAAGCGCACGATCCCGTAGGCCGGATAAGGCCACGCCGCCATCCGGCATAAAGCGGGCAGGGGATTAACCCTGGCTTCCAAAACATGTCTGATGGCGCTGCGCTTATCAGGCCTACAAAAGCGCACGATCCGTAGGCCGGATAAGGCCACGCCGCCATCCGGCAATAAGGCGGGCAGGGGATTAACCCTGGCTTCCAAAACATGTCTGATGGCGCTGCGCTTATCAGGCCTACAAAAGCGCACGAACCGTAGGCCGGATAAGGCCACGCCGCCATCCGGCAATAAGGCGGGCAGGGGATTAACCCTGGCTTCCAAAAACATGCCTGATGGCGCTGCGCTTATCAGGCCTACAAAAGCGCACGATCCCGTAGGCCGGATAAGGCAACGCCGCCATCCGGCAATAAGGCGGGCAGGGGATTAACCCTGGCTTCCAAAAACATGCCTGATGGCGCTGCGCTTATCAGGCCTACAAAAGCGCACGATCCGTAGGCCGGATAAGGCCACGCCGCCATCCGGCAAAACAGCGCGCAGAGGCACTAAAACGCCGTCAGGCGACGGCATTCTCCGCCAGCTGCTGCATAAAGTTGCGCACCCACTCCATGCGGGTTTTCCGCTCGCTCAACTCCTGGAAAAACTTCAGCCGCGTCGGGCCATCCAGGCGGAAGTGCTGCGGCTGCTTCTGCAGAAGCCCAATCAGCCACGCCGGGTTAACGTGATTCTTCTCGTTAAACTCAATCAGGCCGCCTTTATCATTCCCCTCCAGCTTGCGGATCCCCAGCTTCTGCGCCTGCTGGCGCAACATGGCAATATCAAGCAGATTGCGCGCGGCGTCCGGCAGCAGGCCAAAGCGGTCAATCAGCTCCACCTTAATCTCCTCGAGCGCGTTCTCATCTTTCGCGCTGGCGATGCGCTTATAGAACGAGAGGCGCGTATTCACATCAGGAATGAAATCATCCGGCAGCAGGGCAGGCATGCGTAACTCCACCTCCGTTTGCTGGCTGGTAAGATCCTCCAGCGACGGCTCACGCCCCTCTTTCAGGGCATCGACTGCATTCTCCAGCAGCTCCATATAGAGCGAGAAACCGATGGTCTCCATCTGCCCGCTCTGATCCTCGCCGAGCAGTTCGCCCGCGCCGCGGATCTCCAGATCGTGGGTTGCCAGCGCAAAACCAGCGCCCAGATCCTCCAGCGACGCAATCGCCTCAAGGCGTTTTTGCGCATCGGTGGTCATCGCTTTCGGATGCGGTGTCAGCAGCCAGGCGTAGGCCTGGTGGTGCGAACGTCCGACGCGACCGCGTAGCTGGTGCAACTGCGCCAGGCCAAAGTGGTCGGCGCGCTCAATGATGATGGTATTGGCGGTGGGAATATCGATCCCGGTTTCGATAATGGTGGTGCAGACCAGCACGTTGAACCGCTGGTGGTGGAAATCATTCATCACCCGCTCCAGCTCGCGCTCGCGCATCTGGCCGTGACCGATGGCGATACGCGCTTCCGGCACCAGCTCCGCCAGCCGGTCGGCCGCTTTCTGGATGTTCTCCACATCGTTATAGAGGTAGTAAACCTGGCCGCCGCGCAGCACTTCACGCAGGATCGCCTCGCGCACCACCAGGTTGTCATATTCACGAACAAAGGTTTTCACCGCCAGACGACGCGCGGGAGGTGTGGCAATAATCGACAGATCGCGCATGCCGCTCATCGCCATATTCAGCGTGCGCGGGATCGGCGTCGCGGTGAGCGTCAGGATATCAACGTCGGCGCGCATCGCTTTGATACGCTCTTTATGCCGCACGCCGAAACGGTGCTCCTCATCGACGATTAGCAGCCCCAAATCATTCAGTTTCACATCGCTTTGCAGCAACTTATGCGTGCCGATCAGAATGTCGATCTTCCCTTCGGCGGCCTGCTCAAGGATCTGCGCCTGCTCTTTGGCGCTGCGAAAACGCGACAGCATCTCAATGCGCACCGGCCAGTTGGCAAAACGGTCGCGGAAATTATCGAAGTGCTGCTGGGCGAGCAGGGTGGTTGGCACCAGCACCGCCACTTGCTTATTGTTCTCGATAGCGAGGAAGGCGGCGCGCATCGCCACTTCGGTTTTACCGAAGCCGACATCGCCGCACACCAGTCGATCCATCGCCAGCGGCTGGCACATATCGCTCAGTACAGCATTGATCGCCTGCGCCTGATCCGGGGTAGTTTCGAAGGGGAAACCATCGCAAAAGAGCTGGTATTGCTCGCGATCGTGTTTGAAAGCGAAGCCCGATTTTGCCGCGCGTTGGGCGTAGATATCCAGCAGCTCCGCCGCCACGTCGCGCACCTTCTCCGCCGCTTTTTGCCGCGCGCGTGTCCAGGCATCACTGCCCAGTTTATGCAGCGGCGCATTCTCCTCCGCACCACCCGCATAGCGGCTGATGAGATGGAGCGACGAGACCGGAACGTAGAGTTTGGCGTCGTTGGCATAGGTCAGCATCAGGTACTCTGCGGTGATGCCGCCCGCTTCCAGCGTTGTCATCCCGGCATAACGCCCGACGCCGTGCTCAAAGTGCACCACCGGCTGGCCATCATGCAGCTCCGCCAGGTTGCGAATCAGCGTGTCCGGGTTGATGGTACGGCGCGTATCCTGGCGGCGGCGCGCAACGCGCTCGCCCAGCAGATCGCCTTCGCAAATCAGCGCCCGGTTGCGCAGCGTATCAATAAACCCGCGCTCGGCGGCACCGATCATCAGCCACGCGCCCGGCGCGCTGGCATCATCCAGACGCAGCGCGCGTTTTGGCGCAACTTTGATACGCGCCAGCAGTTCGAGCAGCGCTTCGCGACGCCCCTCGCTCTCAACAGAGAAGACCACCGGGCCGCTGAAGGACTCAAGGAACTTACGCAGATTATCCAGCGGCGACTTCTGCTGCGCCTGCACCGAGAGATCCGGCAGGCTCTGATAACCGAGGTTAATCTGGCCCGCTTTATCCGCCACCTGCTCGTTTTTAAGTTGAATGCGCGGCCACTTCTTCAGTTCACTAAACAGCGCATCAACCCGCAGCCAGAGTGCTTCCGGAGGTAACAGCGGGCGCATCGGATCCACGCCGCGGTTCTCATAGCGCGCCTGTGCATCCTGCTGGAAACGCTCGGCGCTGGCTTCCAGATCGCCGGTGTTCACCAGCAGCGTATTCGCCGGGAAGTAGCTGAAGAGCGGCGGCAGCGGCTCGCTAAAAAAGAGCGGCTGCCAATATTCGATCCCGGCGGGCAGGGTGCCTTTGCTCACCTGCTGATAGATATGCTCCGCGTCGCGCTTCACCTCGAACTTATCCCGCCACTGGCTGCGGAAAAGCTCGATGGCGCCCTTATCGGTCGGAAACTCATGGGCTGGAAGCAGGTTAATCGCCTCCACCTCTTCCAGCGTGCGCTGGGTATCGGCATCAAACAGGCGCAGGCTGTCAATCTCGTCATCGAAGAAGTCGAGGCGGTAAGGCTGGCTGCTGCCCATCGGGAAGAGGTCAAGCAGCGCGCCACGAGTGGCATATTCGCCATGCTCCATCACCTGATCGACGTGACGGTAACCGGCGCTATCAAGCTGCGTGCGCAGCTGATCCCGCGACAGACGCTGCCCCTTTTTCATCACCAGCGCGTGACCGTGCAGATAGCTGTGCGGGCAGACGCGCTGCATGAGCGTATTGACTGAGACAATCAGCACGCCGCGCTGCATCGCGGGCAACTGGTAAAGGGTGGAGAGACGGGAAGAGACAATCTCCTGGTGCGGCGAAAAGCTGTCGTAGGGCAGCGTTTCCCAGTCCGCGAGGTTCATCACCAGGTTGTCGGTAAACTGGCCGATCTCATCATGTAAACGCAGCGCGTTTTGCATATCAGGGGCGATAAGCACAACCGGACCGGCGTGTCGTTCAATGATTTCTGCCACTTCGGTGGCGCAGGCCGCGCCGGTAAGTTCGCCAAACTGGCGCTGGTCACCCGCTTTTGACGGCAGGGAATAACGGTATTGTTCAGGCATGGGGATATGAAGATCTCATTATGGATATACCCCCGTTATGGGGGCATATCCTTGATACGCAATACGAGGATTATGTGTGATTACGTGAGTTTAGCCAAGAAATCGCCCTGTCAGCGTGCTGTCGCCGTCGAAAGGTGCTTTGTTGGCGGGGTGAAAAAGAGATCGCCAAACAGCGCGGAGGAGAGTTTGCGCACCATCAGGCCGACCAGCGTACAGATCAGCAGCACCGCCGCCGGATAGACAAGCAGCACAGCCAGTTCAACGGCGGGCGGCCAGACGCCGGCGTTAAGGGGTTTAATCAGCGCCAGGCTAAAACCCTCAACCAGAATTCGGTGCGTGGTGTAGATCGCCAGCGTATTGGAGCCGACCACATTGAGCAGGCTCTTTTCGCTCGGCGGGAAGCGCTTCTCCATCTCCTGGAAGAGGCGCATGATGCCGACAATCGACAGCAGGCAGAGCGGCAGCGGCATATTAAACATCCACAGCCCAAACGCCACCACCACAGCGACGGCAAACAGCAGGGCGTAGCGGCGCAGAGAGACGGTTTTAACAAACTCCATCACCTGCATACCGTACCAGGCCCCGAGGCTGTAGAAGATCATATTGCGCACGACGCTGTTCATTCCCCACCACGGCAGCGGCAGGTAGTTAATCGCCAGGCTCGCCACAATCATCAGTGCCAGCATCGGCACTTTCCAACGGCTGAGCAGTTTACACAGCGTGAAGTAGACCACTAACGCGTAGAGATACCAGAGGCTGGTGGTGGCGGTTAGCATGCCATATAAAAAACCTTGCCAACTACTGGCATAAGCGGCGTTTGACGAGTTACTCAGATCGCGCTCCGGCGCCAGCCAGTCGTTAAGATGGCTTAAGCCCACCCACTGCAACACGCCCCACAGCGCCAGCACATAGACAATGCTCCAGATCCGTTTATCGATAGCGTCTTTCCATGGCACATCATCGATATAGCGGCGGATCAGAAAGCCGGAGATGAAAAAGAAGACCGGCATGCGGAACGGCGCAAGATAGAGATTGAAGTAGATCCAGCACTTGGAGAGGGTTTCTGACCAGGGGTGCTGGAAGACCGAGAGATGTGGATAAAAGGTTATAACCGAGTGGTAAATCACCACCAGGCAAATGCAAAGTCCTTTTATTTGGTTTATCCATAAAGTTTTCTGTTTCATTCGTTTTGTGCCTGTTATTGCCATAATCCCGGCAAAAGATCCTGGCCATACAAACGCTGAATGTAACGGGAAAGAGTCTGGATATATTCATTTTCGGAATAAGTGGAGAGTGAAAAATCGACCGAAAGCTAATTTATCTGCGCGCGACAGGCGGTCTGGCTAAAGTAGCAAATTGATTTTTCGACTTTTTTTGACATTAATCCGATGAATTCTTACGGTATCACGCATTTACGCTCTCACCTTTCGCTTATATACTCCTGACTCTGCTCACAGCAACCAGACGGATTTCATGTATCAGCCTGTCACTCTCTTCATAGGTCTGCGCTATATGCGCGGACGCGCAGCGGACCGCTTTGGCCGCTTTGTCTCCTGGCTGTCAACCATTGGCATCACCCTGGGCGTTATGGCGCTGGTGACGGTGTTATCGGTGATGAACGGCTTCGAACGCGAACTGCAAAACAACATCCTTGGGCTGATGCCTCAGGCGACGTTGACCACCCAGAAAGGCTCGCTCAACCCGCAACAGCTTCCGGCCAGCAGCGTCAAGCTGCAGGGCGTGTCGCGTATTGCGCCGCTGACCACCGGTGATGTGGTGCTGCAGAGTGCGCGCAGCGTCGCCGTTGGCGTAATGCTCGGTATCGATCCGGCGCAGAAAGATCCGCTGACGCCGTTTTTGGTCAACGTGCAGCAAAACCAGCTGCAGGCGGGCAAATACAACATCATTCTCGGCGAACAACTGGCAAGCCAGCTGGGCGTGACCCGCGGCGATCAAATCCGCGTGATGGTGCCCTCCGCCAGCCAGTTCACGCCGATGGGGCGTCTGCCGAGCCAGCGCCTCTTCACCGTGGTCGGCACCTTCGCCGCCAACAGCGAGGTGGACGAGTACCAGATGCTGGTCAATATCGACGACGCCTCGCGCCTGATGCGCTACCCGGCGGGCAATATCACCGGCTGGCGTTTATGGCTCAATGAGCCACTGAAAGTGGATGTGCTCAGCCAGCAAACGCTGCCGGCAGGCACCCAGTGGCATGACTGGCGCGATCGCAAAGGCGAGCTCTTCCAGGCGGTGCGCATGGAGAAGAATATGATGGGGCTGCTGCTGAGCCTGATCGTTGCCGTTGCCGCCTTTAACATCATCACCTCGCTTGGCCTGATGGTGATGGAGAAGCAGGGCGAGGTCGCCATTCTGCAAACCCAGGGCTTAACGCCGCGCCAGATCATGGCGGTGTTTATGGTGCAGGGGGCCAGCGCCGGGATTATCGGTGCGCTGCTTGGTGCCGGGCTGGGCGCACTGCTGGCAAGCCAGTTAAATAATTTAATGCCGATTATCGGCGCGCTGCTCGACGGCGCCGCGCTGCCCGTGGCGATCGATCCGCTGCAGGTCGTAGGCATTGCGCTGGTGGCGATGGCCATCGCGTTACTTTCGACGCTTTACCCTTCCTGGCGCGCTGCCGCCACTCAACCCGCTGAGGCTTTACGTTATGAATAAGATCCTGTTGCAATGCGACAACCTGTGCAAACGCTATCAGGAAGGCAGCGTGCAGACCGATGTGCTGCACAATGTCAGCTTCAGCATGGCGGAAGGGGAGCTGATGGCGATTGTCGGCAGCTCCGGCTCCGGGAAAAGTACGCTGCTGCACCTGCTCGGCGGGCTGGATACGCCAACCTCCGGCGATGTCATCTTTGGCGACCGCCCGATGAGCAAACTCTCCTCAACCGCGAAGGCCGAACTGCGCAACCGGGAGCTGGGTTTTATCTACCAGTTTCACCACCTGCTGCCGGACTTTACCGCGCTGGAAAACGTGGCGATGCCGCTGCTGATCGGCAAGAAAAAACCGGCCGAGATCGACTCCCGCGCCCGCGAAATGCTGCGCGCCGTTGGCCTTGAGCACCGCGCCAGCCATCGCCCCCCTGAGCTCTCCGGCGGCGAGCGTCAGCGCGTCGCTATTGCCCGCGCGCTGGTTAACAACCCGCGTCTGGTGCTGGCGGATGAGCCGACCGGCAACCTCGACGCCCGCAACGCCGACAGTATCTTTGAACTGCTCGGCGAGTTGAACCGTGCCCAGGGCACCGCTTTCCTGGTGGTCACTCACGATCTGCACCTGGCGAAGCGCATGAACCGCCAGTTGGAGATGCGCGATGGCCATCTGAAGACCGAACTGACCCTAATGGGGGCTGAGTAATGGCATCCCCGCTGTCATTATTAATCGGCCTGCGCTTTAGCCGCGGCCGCCGCCGTAGCGGCATGGTGTCGCTGATCTCGGTTATCTCCACCGTCGGCATTGCGCTCGGTGTAGCCGTGTTGATTGTCGGCCTTAGCGCAATGAACGGCTTTGAACGTGAGCTGAACAACCGCATTCTGGCGGTAGTGCCGCACGGTGAAATCGAGCCGGTCAATCAGCCGTGGAACGGCTGGGAAACGGTGCTGGGCAAGGTGCAGAAAGTGCCGGGTATTGCCGCTGCCGCGCCCTATATCAACTTTACCGGGCTGGTGGAGAGCGGGGCGAACCTGCGCGCCATCCAGGTGAAAGGCGTTGATCCAGCGCAGGAGATGCAGCTGAGTGCGCTGCCGAAGTTTGTGCAGGGCGATGCGTGGAAAGGCTTTAGCGCCGGCTCCCAGCAGATCATCCTTGGCAAAGGGGTGGCAGACGCGCTGAAAGTGAAGCAGGGCGACTGGGTCTCGATCATGATCCCTAACTCCGACGATGCGCATAAATTGTTGCAGCCGAAACGTGTGCGCCTGCATGTCACCGGTATTCTGCAACTGAGCGGCCAGCTCGATCACAACTACGCGATGATCCCGCTGGCAGATGCGCAGCACTATCTCGATATGGGCAGCAGCGTCACCGGCATCGCCATTAAAGTGAACGACGTGTTCAACGCCCAAAAGCTGGTGCGCGACGCGGGCGAAGTGACCAACAGTTATGTCTATATCAAAAGCTGGATCGGCAAATATGGCTACATGTACCGCGATATCCAGATGATCCGCGCCATTATGTATCTGGCGATGGTGCTGGTGATTGGCGTCGCCTGCTTCAACATCGTCTCGACGCTGGTGATGGCGGTGAAAGATAAGAGCGGCGATATCGCCGTGCTGCGTACGCTGGGGGCGAAAGATGGCTTGATCCGGGCGATTTTCGTCTGGTACGGTCTGCTGGCGGGGCTGTTTGGCAGCCTCTGCGGTGCGGTGATTGGCGTCATTGTTTCGTTACAGCTGACGCCGATTATCAACGGTATTGAGAAGCTTATTGGCCATCAGTTCCTGTCGGGGGACATCTACTTTATCGACTTCCTGCCGTCGGAACTCCATCCGCTGGATGTGGTGTACGTGCTGGTCACGGCGTTGCTGTTGAGCCTGCTGGCGAGCTGGTATCCGGCGCGTCGCGCAAGCAACATCGATCCGGCAAGGGTGCTGAGCGGGCAGTAATCCCGCGGGTAACGGCGCCACAACGAAGGAGTGGCAATGCACTACGGGTTTGATATTGGCGGCAGTAAAATCGCGCTCGGCCTCTTTGACGCCGGGCGGCGGTTACAGTGGGAGACGCGTATTGCCACGCCCCATCAAAGCTACGACGCCTTTCTGCAGGCTATCGCCGCGCTGGTGGCGGAAGCCGACCGCCGCAGCGGCGTGAAGGGCAGCGTCGGCATTGGCATTCCGGGCGTGCCGGAAACCGCCGACGGCACGCTCTATGCCGCCAATTTGCCCGCCGCCAGCGGGCAGGCGCTGCGCCGCGATCTCACTCATCTGCTCGATCGCGACGTGCGTATCGATAACGATGCCAACTGTTTTACCCTTTCAGAGGCCTGGGATGAGGAGTTCTGCCGCTATCCGCTGGTGATGGGGTTAATTCTCGGCACCGGCGTCGGCGGCGGGCTGGTGTTTAACGGCAAATCCATCCCCGGGCGGCGCTTTATCACCGGCGAGTTTGGCCATATCCGTCTGCCCGTCGATGCACTCACCCTGATGGGTTTTGATTTCCCGCTTCTGCGCTGCGGCTGCGGCAATATCGGCTGTATTGAGAACTATCTCTCCGGCCGCGGTTTTGCGTGGCTCTACCAACACTTCTATCATCAGACTCTGACAGCGCCGGAAATTATCGCGCGCTGGGAGCAGGGCGAGGCAAACGCGCGGGCGCACGTTGAGCGCTACGTCGAGTTGCTGGCACTCTGCCTGGGGAATATTTTGACGATTATCGACCCGGATCTGATCGTGATTGGCGGCGGATTATCCCACTTCAGCGCGCTGACCCGGCTGTTGCCGGATCGCATCACGCCGCACCTTTTACCGGCCGGCGACGTTCCCCGAATCGAACGCGCGCGCCACGGCGACGCGGGCGGTATGCGCGGCGCGGCCTTCCTTCACCTTGCAGACCACTCCTGAGAGGATGCCCATGCAATCGCGACGTTCACATCGTCTCAGCCGTTTTCGCCGCAACAAGCGCCGCCTGCGCGAGCGCTTACGCCAGCGAATCTTTTTCCGCGACATAATGGTGCATGACGTAATGGAAAAACCAAGAGTAGTTGTCTTAACCGGGGCGGGGATCTCCGCTGAATCCGGTATTCGAACCTTCCGCGCCGCGGATGGCCTTTGGGAAGAGCATCATGTGGAAGATGTGGCGACGCCGGAAGGCTTCGCCCGTAATCCGCAGCTGGTGCAGCGCTTCTATAATGATCGCCGCCGCCAGCTACAGCAGCCGGAGATCGCGCCGAACGCCGCCCATCTGGCGCTGGCGAAGCTGGAAGAGGCGCTGGGCGATCGCTTTTTGCTGATCACGCAGAATATCGACAACCTGCACGCGCGCGCGGGCAATCAGCACATTATCCATATGCATGGCGAGCTGTTGAAGGTGCGCTGTTCGCAGAGCGGGCAAGTGCTGGAGTGGACCGGCGACGTCACCGAAGAGGATAAGTGCCACTGCTGCCAGTTCCCCGCGCCGCTGCGCCCCCACGTGGTGTGGTTTGGTGAAATGCCGCTCGGCATGGATGAGATCTACAGCGCGCTGGCGATGGCGGATCTCTTTATCGCCATCGGCACCTCCGGGCATGTCTATCCCGCCGCCGGGTTTGTCCATGAGGCGAAGCTGCACGGCGCACATACTGTTGAACTCAACCTCGAACCGAGCCAGGTCGGCAGCGAGTTTGAAGAGAAGCAGTATGGCCTCGCCAGTGACGTTGTTCCGGCATACGTCGACAAGCTGCTGAAAGGGCTCTAAGCGCCGCGCCCGGTCGCGCAAGGTTGACCGGGCGGCTATGTTGTAATAATGTAAAAATTCTTATGAATTCGCTCGTTACGGAGCAAATGTCCCAATCTACGCTACGCTTTGCCAATACGACACCGCAGAGATTAGCGCCCAGGCTGCGCGGAGTTTTTTACGCACTCCGGCGAGCGCAGCAGGCTAACCGCTGCCCTCACGCTCTGACTTATTTACCCGGCCATCGCTTCAAGGATAACGAGGGACAGCCACGATGAATCTCAACCACGACGCCCAATTGCAGACTTTACGCGACGCGCTGCAACAACGTCTCGATCAGCTGTTACCCGCCGGTGCGCAGCAGGATCAGATCTATTGCGCAATGCGCGAAGGCACCCTGGTGGCGGGCAAGCGCGTCCGCCCGCTGCTGCTGCTGCTTGCCGCAGACGATCTCGGCTGCGAGGTTGACCAGCGCGGGCTGCTCGATCTCGCCTGTGCCGTCGAAATGGTGCACGCCGCCTCGCTGATGCTGGACGATATCCCCTGTATGGATAACGCCGCGCTGCGCCGTGGGCGACCAACTATCCACCGCCAGTATGGTGAAAATGTCGCCATTCTCGCCGCCGTTGCGCTGCTGAGCCGCGCCTTTGGCGTGGTGGCAGAGGCGCAGGGTTTATCGCCCGCCTGTAAATCGGCGGCGGTGGCGGAACTCTCCACCGCCGTTGGGCTCCACGGGTTGGTGCAGGGGCAGTTCCTCGATCTGCATGAGGGCGACAAGGCGCGCAGCCCGGAAGCTATCCAACTGACCAATGAGTTAAAAACCAGCCGCTTATTTGATGCCACGCTGCAGATGGCAGCGATTGCCGCTGAGGCTCCGCCGCAAGTGCGTGAGCGGCTGCGCTCTTTTGCCCTCGATCTCGGACAAGCTTTTCAACTGATGGACGATCTCACCGACGGGCTGAACGGCACCGGTAAAGATCTCAATAAAGATGATGGCAAATCGACGTTGGTGGCGATGCTGGGCGCAGAAGTTGTGCATCAGCGCCTGAGCGAGCATCTGCGTAGCGCCGATGAACACCTTGCCACCGCCTGCCCGCGCGGGGTTTCGACGCGCCGCTTTATGCGCGCCTGGTTCGATAAACAGATGACGCTGTTTGGCGAGAGCCGGGCGACGACGCTGCCGGGGTGCTAGTGAATGAAGGATCTGGCGAAACGTAAAAACGATCACCTCGATATCGTCCTTAACAGCCCACACAGCGCCATGAAACGCACCACTGGTTTTGAGCAGTGGCGTTTTGAACACTGCGCAATGCCGGAGCTGCATCTGGATGAGATCGATCTTGGCTGCAGGCTGTTCGGGAAAACCCTGCGCGCGCCGCTGTTAATAAGCTCGATGACCGGCGGTGCCAGCCGGGCGGCAATGATCAACCGCCATCTGGCACAGGCAGCGCAGGGGCTTGGCCTGGCGATGGGCGTCGGCTCGCAGCGTGTGGCGCTGGAGAGCCAGGAGAACTCTGGCTTAACCCGTGAACTGCGCCAGCTGGCACCGGATATCGCACTGCTCTCAAACCTCGGCGCGGCGCAGATTGCCGGCCCTGAGGGGGTTGATTATGCCCGTCGCGCAGTTGAAATGATTGAAGCTGACGCGCTGATTATTCATCTCAATCCGCTGCAGGAAGCGCTGCAAAGCGGTGGCGATCGCGACTGGCGCGGCGTGCTGGCAGCGATTGAGAAAACCGTGGTGGCACTTCCTGTTCCGGTCGTGGTTAAAGAGGTGGGCGCCGGATTATCCGTCAACGTCGCGCGGCAACTGCGCGACGCCGGTGTGGCGATGCTTGATGTCGCTGGCGCGGGCGGCACCAGCTGGGCGGCGGTTGAGGGCGAGCGCGCCGCCCAGGCACATCATCGCGCCGTGGCGATGGCCTTTGCCAACTGGGGCATTCCGACCGCGCAGGCGCTGACCGACCTGCAACAGGCGATGCCAGAAATGCCGCTTATCGCCTCCGGCGGCATTGCGAACGGCATTGACGCGGCGAAAGCGCTGCGTCTCGGTGCCTCGCTGGTGGGGCAGGCTGCGGCCGTGCTCGGCAGCGCCACCGTCTCGTGTGAAACCGTTGCCGCCCACTTCCAGGTGGTAATTGATCAGCTTCGTGTCGCCTGTTTCTGCACCGGCAGCGCTAACCTGGAGGCGCTACGCCAGGCGACGCTGGTGCGTGAAGCATGAGCCACTATGCTGTGATCTCACCGCCGCTCTACAGCCATATGCGCGCGCTGGAAGCGCTGGCGCAGGCGCTTATCGCGCGCGGCCACCGTATCACCTTTGTTAATCAGGCTGGCGCGCAGCAGTTACTGCACGATCCGCGCATCGGCTTTTGCGCGGTTGGCGAAAAGAGCCATCCGCCCGCCCGCCTGCAACGCACCTTACGCCTGATGGCGCACCCCGCAGGGCCGGGCATTATTCGCCTGATTAAGGATCTGGCGAGCACCACCGATATGCTCTGCCACGCACTGCCTGCCGCGCTGACGCAGCTTGACGTTGATGGGGTGATTGTCGATCAGATGGAGCCTGCCGGTGGGCTGGCGGCAGAGGCGCTGGGCTTGCCGTTTGTCTCCGTCGCCTGCGCGCTGCCGGTTAACCGGGATGAAACCATTCCGCTGCCGGTGATGCCATTTCGCTATGCGCGCGGCGAGCGGCGCAAAAAACTCTACCGCGCCAGCACCCAGGTTTATGACAAGGTGATGGCGCGCCAGAATGCGGTGATCGCTCATCATGCGCGCCGCTTAGGGCTGCCTGCGCGTAACGCGATGCATGAGTGCCTCTCGCCGCTGGCACACATCAGCCAGACGCTGACCTGCTTCGATTTTCCGCGCCAGCTACCCGGCTGGTTTCATGCCGTCGGGCCGCTGCGCCAGCCGCAGGCGGTTACGCCTGATAGGCCAACGAGCGCAGAGCGCCCGCTGATTTTTGCCTCACTCGGCACCTTACAGGGCCACCGCTACCGGCTGTTTCGCACCATCGCCCGCGCCTGTCGGCGCATGAATGTTCGTTTATTGATCGCCCACTGCGGCGGGCTGAACGCGCGTCAGGTTGAGAAGCTGATCGCGCGCGGGGCGGAAGTCACTGACTTTGCCGATCAGACAGCAGTCATGCGCGATGCCGATGTGGTGGTTACCCACGGCGGCATGAATACCGTGATGGACGCCATCAACAGCACCACGCCGATTCTGGTGATCCCGCTGGCCTTCGATCAGCCCGGCGTCGCGGCGCGGGTGGAGTACCAGCAGATTGGTCGCCGGGTATCACGCTTTGCCAGCAGCGCGCGGGTGGAGAAAAACCTGCGCGCGCTGCTGGCGGATAACCGCTACGCCGCAAGGCTTGCCGCAATGCAGCAACCGTTGCAGGAGGCGGGCGGCGCACCGCGCGCGGCGCAGATCGTTGAACTTGCACTGACCAGCAGGCAGCCGGTGATGGCGGGTGCGTTATGAGCCAGCGCTGGGATCTGATCCTCGTGGGCGGCGGGCTGGCGAACGGCCTTATTGCCTGGCGTCTGCATCATGCCCGGCCCGATCTGCGCCTGCTTATGGTTGAAGCGGGCGCACAGCCGGGCGGCAATCACACCTGGTCATTCCATCAGGCGGATCTGACGGAGGCACAGCACCGCTGGATCGCCCCGTTGGTCAGCCACCGCTGGCCGGGCTACGAAGTGCGTTTTCCGGCGCGCCAGCGTACGCTGGAGGGCGGCTATCTCAGCATCAGTTCAGAGCACTTCGCGCAGAAACTTACCGACACTCTCGGCGCTGCGCTATTAACGGATACGCCGGTCACGGGCCTGACGCCGCAGAGCGTGACGCTTGCGAGCGGGGAAACGCTGCACGCCGGGGCGGTGATTGACGGGCGCGGCTACCTACCGGATGCCCATCTGACCCCAGGTTTTCAATCTTTTCTCGGCCAGCACTGGCAGCTTGCCGAGCCGCACCTGCTTCAGCAGCCGATTTTGATGGATGCCACCGTCGACCAGGCCCAGGGATACCGTTTTGTCTACACCTTGCCGCTCTCGGCGCGCGAGGTGCTGATCGAAGACACCCACTATATTGACCGACCCACCCTCAGCGGCGATGAGGCGCGCCAGCACATCTCGGATTACGCACGCCAGCAGGGCTGGAGGCTGACCACGCTGGTGCGTGAAGAGCAGGGTAACTTGCCGATCACGCTGGATGGCGATATTCGCGCCTTCTGGCAGTCGCGCGCGTCGCAACCCTGTAGCGGCCTGCGCGCCGGGCTGTTCCACGCCACAACCGGCTACTCTCTGCCGCACGCGGTGGCGCTGGCGGATCTTATCGCTGCGCAGCCGGCACCTGAGGGCGATAAACTCTTTACCCTGATCAAGCACTACGCTGAGCGCGTCTGGCGTCAGCAGCGCTTCTACCGCATGCTCAACCGCATGCTGTTTCTGGCGGGCGACGCCAGCGCGCGATGGCAGGTGATGCAGCGTTTTTATGGCCTCAACCCGGCGCTGATCGCCCGCTTTTACGCCGACAGACTTACCTTTTTTGATAAAGCGCGGATCCTGACAGGAAAACCGCCGGTACCGGTGGGCGAAGCCATGCGCGCCGTACTTAAACACACACCTGGACTGCGAGCCTTCAATCATGAATAAAACCATCGTCATCGGGGCCGGATTCGGCGGGCTGGCGTTAGCCATTCGGCTGCAGGCGGCGGGCGTGCCAACCGTGCTGCTGGAGCAGCGCGACAAGCCCGGCGGCCGCGCCTATGTCTATCAGGATCAGGGCTTTACCTTTGACGCCGGGCCAACGGTGATTACCGATCCCAGCGCCATTGAAGAGCTTTTTACGCTGTCCGGTAAAAAGATGGCGGATTACGTCGATCTGCTGCCGGTGACGCCGTTCTATCGCCTCTGCTGGGAGCAGGGGAAGGTGTTTGATTACGACAACGATCAGGCTCGTCTGGAAGCGCAGATCCGCCGCTTTAACGAGCGCGACGTCGAGGGCTATCGCCGTTTTCTCGACTACTCAAAAGCGGTGTTTAAAGAGGGCTACCTGAAGCTTGGCACCGTCCCGTTCCTCTCCTTCCGCGATATGCTGCGCGCCGGCCCGCAGCTGATGCGCTTGCAGGCGTGGCGCAGCGTCTACAGCATGGTCTCCAAATTTAT
Organism: Kosakonia sp. SMBL-WEM22; assembly: GCF_014490785.1. NCBI lineage: Bacteria > Pseudomonadati > Pseudomonadota > Gammaproteobacteria > Enterobacterales > Enterobacteriaceae > Kosakonia > Kosakonia sp. SMBL-WEM22. The sequence continues at coordinate 2,019,450 of NZ_CP051488.1, forward strand.
TGAGGATGAGCATCTGCGCCAGGCCTTCTCCTTCCACTCGCTGTTGGTGGGCGGTAACCCTTTTGCCACCTCGTCGATCTATACGCTGATCCACGCCCTTGAGCGGGAGTGGGGCGTCTGGTTTGCCCGCGGCGGCACCGGGGCGCTGGTGCAGGGAATGGTGAAGCTGTTTGAAGATCTCGGCGGCACGCTGGAGCTGAACGCCGAAGTGAGCAAGCTGGAGGCGGACGGGAAACGTATTACCGGCGTCGAGTTAAAAGATGGCCGCCGCATTCCGGCCGCCGCCGTGGCGTCGAATGCCGATGTGGTGCACACCTACGAGAAGCTGCTTGGCCACCATCCAACCGGGGCGAAACGCGCCGCCTCGCTGAAGCGTAAGCGCATGAGCAACTCGTTGTTTGTGCTCTATTTTGGTCTCAATCATCATCACGATCAGCTGGCGCACCACACCGTCTGCTTTGGGCCGCGCTATAAGGAACTGATTGAGGAGATCTTCCACGGCGAAGCGCTGGCGGAGGACTTTTCCCTCTATCTGCATGCGCCTTGTGTCACCGATCCCTCGCTGGCACCGCCCGGCTGCGGCAGCTATTACGTGCTTGCGCCGGTGCCGCACCTTGGCACCGCGAAGATCGACTGGGCCGTCGAGGGGCCGCGCCTGCGCGATCGCATCTTTGCCTATCTTGAGCAACACTATATGCCCGGCCTACGCGAGCAGCTGGTCACCGAGCGCATGTTCACCCCGGTCGACTTCCGCGACCAGCTTAGTGCGCACCTCGGCTCCGCCTTCTCCGTGGAGCCGATCCTGCGCCAGAGCGCCTGGTTCCGCCCCCATAACCGTGATAGCGAGATCGATAATCTCTATCTCGTTGGTGCAGGGACTCACCCGGGAGCGGGCATTCCCGGCGTGATCGGTTCGGCGAAAGCGACGGCAGGGTTGATGGTTGAGGCGCTCAGCGGATGAATGATGCGTTAATGAGCCATGCGACGGAGACGATAACCGTCGGCTCGAAAAGTTTTGCCACCGCCTCGAAGCTGTTCGATCCCGCCACGCGCCGCAGCGCGCTGATGCTCTATGCCTGGTGCCGCTACTGCGATGATGTGATTGATGAGCAGGAGCTCGGCTTTCGCACTGCGCTGCCGCAGCAGGAGAGCGCGCTGGCGCGCCTTGAGATGCTGCGCCTAGAGACCCAGCGCGCCTTTGACGGCGAAGCGATGAACCAACCGGCGTTTGCCGCCTTCCAGGAGGTGGTCACGCAGCATGAGATGCCCGCTCAGCTGGCCTTTGCGCACCTCGAGGGGTTCGCCATGGATGTGCGCGAAACCCACTATCACACCTTTGATGATACGCTGCGCTACTGTTATCACGTTGCGGGCGTAGTTGGCCTGATGATGGCGTGGATCATGGGCGTGCGCGATGAAGCGGTGCTCGATCGCGCCTGCGATTTAGGGCTGGCATTCCAGTTAACCAATATTGCCCGCGACATTGTTGAAGATGCCGAAAATGGGCGCTGTTATCTGCCTGCGCAGTGGCTGGCGGAGGAGGGGATGAGGGCCAGTGAGATCGCCGACCCGGCGAAACGGCAGCATATCGCGCGGCTGGCACGCAGGCTGGTGATGGCCGCTGAACCCTATTACGCGTCGGCGAAAGCGGGGCTACGCGGCCTGCCGCTGCGCTCGGCGTGGGCGATTGCCGCCGCGCACGGCGTCTACCGGCAGATAGGCATTAAAGTGATGGCCGCCGGACCGGCAGCATGGGAACAGCGCCAGGGCACCAGCAAGGCCGAGAAGCTCGGCTTACTGGCGAAAGGCGCAGGAATGGCGCTTACTTCCCGTCTGTCGCAGCCTGCGCCGCGTCCTGCTCACCTTTGGCAGCGTTCTCGCGCGCGCTGACCTTCTCCTCATGCTCCGCCCGTTTGCGCTGGCGCAGGGTCTGTTGCAGATCCTCAACCGGCGGGGCATAGAGAAAACCAAATGAGACACAGTCGGCTTTGCCGCGCACCGCGTGGTGCAGGCGGTGCGCCATATAGAGGCGTTTCAGGTAGCCGCGGCGCGGCACGTAGCGAAACGGCCAGCGCTGATGCACCAGCCCGTCATGTACCATAAAGTAGAGCGCGCCATAGAGCGTCATGCCTGCGCCAATCCACTGCAGCGGCCAGAAACCGGCGGTGCCGAGGGCGATCAGCACAATCGCCAGCAGGGCGAAGACCACGGCGTAGAGATCGTTGACTTCAAAGGCGCCGGTGCGCGGTTCGTGGTGCGAGCGGTGCCAGCCCCAGCCCCAGCCATGCATGACATATTTATGCGCAAGCGTGGCGATAATCTCCATCGCGGCGACGGTAGCAAGCGTGATCAGCGTGTTCCATAAGACGAGCATCGGTATCCCTTATTAACCGGACATCCATTGACTCTAGTGCAGTCGCGCGGATACACAACGACAGCGGCGGGTTTTTTATCGCCGCCGGCGCGAAAAGTGCCGCACCGGCTGGCGATCTGCGATCTTAGCGACCGGCTTTTAGCTTCTGATAATACTCTTCATACAGCGCGCTGGCGCTGCCAACATCATTTTGCCACTCGCCCTTGCTGATGGTTTCCGCATCCGGGTAGAGGGATTTGTCGTTAGCCACTTCTGGCTTGAGCAACTTACGTGCGGCGAGGTTTGGTGTCGGGTAGCCGATGGTTTCCGCCACCTGTTTGGCGATCTCCGGGCGCAGCAGGAAGTTAATCAGCTTCAGCGCGCCGTCGACGTTTTTCGCGTTCGCCGGGATCGCCAGGCTGTCCATCCAGAAGATACCGCCCTCTTTAGGCCACACCACCTCCAGCGGCGTGCCCGCTTCGCGCGCAACGAACGCCGAACCATTCCACACCATCCCAAGATTCACTTCCCCCTCCATATAGGGGTTAGCTGGGTTATCGGAGTTGAAGGCGGCGACGTTCGGCATCAGTTTTTGCAGCTCTTTGTAAGCCGCTTCAATCTCTTTCGGATCGGTGGTGTTACCAGAGTAACCGAGCTTGCGTAGCGCCATCTGGAACACTTCACGGGCGTCATCCGTCAGCAGCAGGCTGCTTTTATACTCCGGTTTCCACAGATCGGCCCAACTGATGACGCTTTTCGGATCGATCTCGTCGCTATTGATGCCAATCGCCGTTGCGCCCCAGATATAGGGGATCGAGTAGTCGTTGCTCGGGTCGAAGGGCTTGTTGAGCATCTGCGGATCGAGGTTGTGGAAGTTGGTCAGCTTCGACTTATCGATCTTCTGAATCATCCCCTCTTTGCGCATTTTGTCGACAAAGTAGGTGGAGGGGACCACCAGATCGTAGGCACCCTCTTTATAGGTCTTCAGCTTGGCATACATCGTCTCATTCGACTCGTAGGTCGAGTAGATCACTTTGATGCCGGTCTCTTTGGTGAACTGCTCCAGCAGGCCTGGCGGCACATACTCGGTCCAGTTATAGAAGTAGAGCGTTTTGTTATCATCCGCGTGCGCGGCGCTGATACCGAAGGCGAGCGCGCCTGCGGCGAGCAGGTGGCGTGACCATTTTTTCATTAAGTTGTCCTCTTAGCTTTCGTCGTATCGCGAGCAATCAGCTGGCTGGCGATCACCAGCACCAGCGACAGCACTAACAGAATCGTGGCCAGCGCGTTCACCTCCGGCGAAACACCCACTTTGACCATCGAATAAATTTTCAGCGGCAGGATCTCATACCCTGGTCCGGTGACAAACGAAGAGACCACCACATCGTCCATCGACAGGGTAAAGCTGAGCAGCCAGCCCGCCGCCACGGCAGGCAGCGCCAGCGGCAGGATAATCTTGCGCAAAATGGTGAACTCGCTGGCACCGAGATCTTTCGCCGCCTCCAGCATGCGCACATCAAACCCTTTCAGGCGCGAGAAGACCGTCACCACCACAAAGGGGAGGCAGAAGGTGATGTGCGAGAAGAGCAGCGACATAAAGCCGAGCTGCACGCCGAGCAGCATAAACAGCACCAGCAGGGAGATCGCCATCACGATATCCGGCGACATCATCACCACAAACAGCATGCCGCTGACAAATGGCTTGCCGCGAAAGCGGTAGCGGTAAAGCGCCACTGCCGTCAGTGCGCCGATAAGCGTCGCAAAGGTGGCAGATAGCACCGCCATGGTCAGCGAGTGCTGCGCCGCCTGCAACAGGCTGTCATTATTCATCAGCAGGCCGTACCACTTGGTCGAAAAACCCTGCCAGTTGATGCCGAAGCGCGAACTGTTAAAGGAGTTCACGATCAGGATGATGATCGGAATATAGAGGTAAGCGTAAATGGCGGCCATAAAACCGCCTCTGAAGAGACGACCGATCATTCCAGCTCCACCTTTTTATTAAGCAGACGCGCGGCGCGCCAGTAAACCAGCAGCATCAGCCCCATCACCAGCGTCAGGGTGATACTGGTCGCCGAGCCGAACGGCCAGTCGCGAATATTGAGGAACTGGCTCTTAATCACGTTGCCGATCAGCAGGTTTTTCGCTCCGCCCATTAAGTCCGAGACGTAGAACAGCCCCATTGCCGGCAGCATCACCAGCAGGCAGCCAGCGATGATTCCCGGCATGGTGAGTGGAATGATAATGCGCAGAAAGGTTTGCAGCTTACTAGCACCGAGATCTTTCGCCGCTTCCAGCAGCGGTTTGTCGAGCTTCTCAATGCTGGAGTAGAGCGGCATCACCATAAACGGCAGCAGAATATAGACCAGGCCAATAATCACCGCGCCTGGCGTAAACATGATGCGCACGGGCGTGTCGATCACCCCCAGCCAGAGCAGGAATTCGTTGAGATAGCCTTTGGTGCTAAGGAAGATCTTCAGCCCGTAGATGCGGATCAGCGAGTTGGTCCAGAAGGGGACAATCAGCAAAAAGAGCAGCAGCGGGCGCACGTTCGCCGGAAGCTTTGCCAGAAACCACGCAAAGGGGTAGCCGAGCAGCAGGCAGGCGAGGGTGGCAATTAGCGCCATATTTAGCGAGTGGAGCAGCACATCGAAATAGAGCGGATCGAGCAGCCGCGCGTAGTTATCCAGCGTGAAGACCAGTTTGACGAAGCTGGCGTCGTCGCGGGTCAAAAAGCTGGTGGCGATGATCATCAGGTTCGGCAGGAAGACAAACAGCACCAGCCAGCCGACGATGGTCGCGATCACCGCTTTCTGGAATTTACTTGTGCTCTTCATCAGCCAGCACGACCTCCCAGCTCTCGACCCAGTTGATGGCCATCTTCTGATCCAGCGAGTGGTCAAAGTCGGGATCGTCTTCGTTAAAGAACTCGCTGACCATCACCATCTTGCCGTTTTCCAGCTCAACCATCGACTCCAGGGTCATGCCTTTATAGTTGCGCTCGCGCACGTAGCCAATCAGCCCTTCGACCTCGGCAATATCGTTGATCTCTTCAACGCGCAGATCTTCCGGGCGCAGCAGCACATTGAGCTGCTGACCACTCTCCACCGGGAAGTTGACGTAAATATTGCACTCGCGCCCTTCGACATTGGCGCGCACGCGGCTCTCGTCGAGACGCTCCATCACCGTGGCGCTGAAGATATTGATTTCGCCGATAAAGCTGGCGACAAAGAGGTTTTTCGGCTCTTCGTAAATCTCACGCGGCGTGCCATCCTGCTCAATGCGCCCGTTGCGCATCACCACGATGCGATCGGACATTGTCAGGGCCTCTTCCTGATCGTGGGTTACAAAGACGAAGGTGATGCCAAGCTTGCGCTGCAACGCTTTCAGTTCGTTCTGCATCTGCTTGCGCAGCTTGTAATCGAGGGCGGAGAGGGACTCATCCAGCAGCAGTAAACGTGGTTTATTGACCACCGCGCGGGCGATGGCGACGCGTTGCTGCTGGCCGCCGGAGAGCTGGTGCGGTTTACGCTGGGCGAACTCATCCAGCTGCACCATGCGCAGCGCCTCGGTAACGCGCGGGCCGATTTCGGCCGCAGGCGTCTTTTGCATCCGCAGGCCAAACGCCACGTTTTCAAACACGGTCATGTGCGGGAAGAGGGCGTAACTTTGAAAAACGGTATTCACATGGCGATGTTCCGCTGGAACGTGGGTAATATCCTGGTTATCCAGCTGGATATGACCGACATCGACGCTCTCAAGACCGGCTATCAGGCGCAAAACCGTAGTTTTACCGCAGCCGGAAGGGCCGAGCAGCGTAAGAAATTCGCCGTTATTAATGGTGAGATTGAAATCGGAGATTACCGTTTTGCCATCAAAGCTTTTGCGAAGACCGGCCAGCTCAACCAGCGGTGAACGCGAACGCGATTGTGTATTCAATTTTTGACTCTGTCCCGTGTTTGCGCATCGGAGGGCGTATCAGATGCGGGGTTTGTGATGAACCACCTTCAGGGTTGTGCACGATTTAAGGGCTGGCATTCTACGGCAAAGCGGTTAAATCGCCAATCGTTGATGGCTTTTCCCCGCTCAATCAGTCACTTTCTCAACTACGTTTAATACGACGAACTTTAAAATATTCTCGTTTACCGGGTAAAAGTGACCTGACGCAATATTTGTCTTTTCACGCTTACTGATAATGTTGTGACATTTTGTTTGGGGGCTTTATGGATAAATTATTAGAGCGCTTTTTGCAGTACGTAACGCTGGATACGCAATCGAAGCCCGGCGTGCGGCAGGTGCCAAGTACGGATAGCCAATGGAAGCTCCTGCATTTACTGCAAGACCAGCTTACTGAGATGGGGCTGGTGGACGTGACCTTAAGCGATAAGGGCACGCTGATGGCGAAACTGCCATCTAACGTCGACAAGCCGGTTCCGGCCATTGGTTTTATCTCCCACGTCGACACCTCGCCCGACTTTAGCGGCAAAAACGTTAACCCACAGATCCTCGAAAACTACCGTGGCGGTGATATTGCGCTGGGTGTCGGCGACGAAATCCTTTCGCCGGTGATGTTCCCGGTGCTGCATCAGCTGCTCGGCCATACGCTGATTACTACCGACGGCAAAACCCTGCTTGGCGCAGATGATAAAGCGGGCGTGGCGGAGATCATGACCGCGCTGTCGGTGCTGAAGGCAAAAAACACTCCTCACGGTGATATCTGCGTGGCCTTCACGCCCGATGAAGAGGTGGGCAAAGGGGCGAAATATTTCGATGTTGAAGCCTTTGGCGCGAAGTGGGCCTACACCATGGATGGCAGCGGCATTGGCGAGCTGGAGTTTGAGAACTTCAACGCCGCCTCGGTGACGGTGAAAATCGTGGGTAATAACGTTCACCCCGGCACGGCAAAAGGGGTGATGGTCAATGCCATGACGCTCGCCAGCAAAATTCATGCGCGTATACCAGAAGAGGAGAGCCCGGAGCAGACCGAAGGGTACGAGGGCTTTTACCATCTCACTAGCATTAAAGGCACGGTGGATCGCGCCGAAATGCACTACATAATCCGTGATTTTGAGCGCGCATCGTTTGAAGCGCGCAAACGCAAGATGATGGAGATCGCCAAAGAGGTGGGCAAAGGGTTGCACCCGGATTGCTATATCGAACTGGTGATTGAAGACAGTTATTACAATATGCGCGAGAAGGTGGCGGAGTTTCCGCACATTATCGACATTGCCCAGCAGGCGATGCGCGATTGCGATATCGAACCGGAGATGAAACCGATCCGCGGCGGCACCGACGGCGCCCAGCTCTCCTTTATGGGGCTGCCCTGCCCGAATATCTTTACCGGCGGCTACAACTATCACGGCAAACACGAGTTCGCCACCCTGAACGGCATGGAGAAAGCGGTGCAGGTGATTGTGCGAATCGCAGAGTTAACCGCCGAACGTGAGACAACGCAGGGGGGATTCCCGGCACGGTAGGCCTTGCCGGATGGCGGCGTACCGCCTTATCCGGCCTACGGGTTCGCATGTTTTTTGGGTTTTGTAGGCCTGTTAAGCGTAGCGCCATCAGGCAGTATGCCGGGCACGGTGCATATTGCCGGATAGCGGCGTAAACGCCTTATCCGGCCTACGGATTCGCATGTTTTTGGGTTTTGTAGGCCTGATAAGCGTAGCGCCATCAGGCAGTATGCCGGGCGCGGTGCACATTGCCGGATGGCGGCGTAAACGCCTTATCCGGCTTACGGGTTCGCATGTTTTTTGGGTTTTGTAGGCCTGATAAGCGTAGCGCCATCAGGCAGTATGTCGGGCGCGGTGCACATTGCCGGATGGCGGCGTAAACGCCTTATCCGGCCTACAGGTTCGCATGTTTTTGGGTTTTGTAGGCCTGATAAGCGTAGCGCCATCAGGCAGTATGCCGGGCGCGGTGCACATTGCCGGATGGCGGCGTAAACGCCTTATCCGGCCTACGGGTTCGCATGTTTTTGGGTTTTGTAGGCCTGATAAGCGTAGCGCCATCAGGCAGTATGTCGGACACGGTGCACATTGCCGGATGGCGGCGTAAACGCCTTATCCGGCCTACGGGTTCGCATGTTTTTTGGGTTTTGTAGGCCTGATAAGCGCAGCGCCATCAGGCAGTATGCCGGGCACGGTGCACATTGCCGGATGGCGGCGTAAACGCCTTATCCGGCCTACGGGTTCGCATATTTTTTGGGTTTTGTAGGCCTGATAAGCGTAGCGCCATCAGGCAACAGGAATGGCGAATGGAAAAGGAGTTTCCAGATGTCTGACTATCGTCGTCATTATGTGCCCGGCGGCACCTGGTTTTTCACCGTCAACCTGCGCGATCGGCGCAGCGACCTTCTTACCCGCCATATTGATACGCTGCGTCGCGCGACGCTCACGGTGAAACGCCGCCAGCCATTTCATATCAACGCCTGGGTTATCCTGCCGGAGCATATGCACTGTATCTGGACATTACCCGAAAACGATGATGATTTTTCCGGGCGCTGGCGTGAGCTTAAGAAAGCCTTTAGCAAGTCGCTCGGGCAGAGAGAGGTCTGGCAGCCGCGCTTTTGGGAGCACACTATCCGCAATGAACGGGATTACCGGAATCATATGGATTATGTGTATATCAACCCGGTAAAACATGGATGGGTGAAATGTACTGAGCAATGGCCCTTTTCCACCTTTCATCGCGATGTCCGCGCCGGAGTCTATCCGAAAGATTGGTCAGGTGAGATCGTTGATATGGAGGCCGGGGAACGGCGTTAATGCATTGCCGGATGGCGGCGTAAACGCCTTATCCGGCCTACGGGTTCGCATATTTTTTGGGTTTTGTAGGCCTGATAAGCGTAGCGCCATCAGGCAGTATGCCGGACACGGTGCACATTGCCGGATGGCGGCGTAAACGCCTTATCCGGCCTACGGGTTCGCATGTTTTTTGGGTGTTGTAGGCCTGATAAGCGCAGCGCCATCAGGCATGATGCCGGATGGCGCCAAAGGAGATTAATCCTCGAAGAACCAGTACCCGCTGTTTACCAGTGCGGCAAGCATCGCGAGGAAGGAGGGATCGTCCAGCGCATCGCCAAACATCTCGCCGGAGAGAACGCTATGGCGAGCCAGCGCTTCGAGCGCCGGGCGGTGCGGGGAGTTGATCTTCTCGCCGTTGGCGTAGACATCGTCGCCAATACGCAACACGCGCAGACCGCCGAGACGCGCCAGCTTGTCACCCTGTTTCAGCGCATCGTAGATCTCATCCGGCTGATAGGGCGGCTCTGGCGGGGCGATATCCAGCTCATGACGCGACTGGGAGATAAACTCGCCGAGCCACTCGTTAAACTGTGCCGGTTGATTAATCAGCCCGAGCATCATTTCGCGCAGCTTATCCAGCTCCTGCGGCAGGATATCTGCCGGGTGCTCACGCTCCGGCACGTCCGGATCGCTGTAGCGCTGGCTGCCCAGTTCACGTTGCAGCACGTAATCGGCAAAGCCGCTGATCAGTTCACGCCCGCTCGGCGCACGGAAACCGACTGAATAGTTGAGCGAGTTTTCCAGCGAGTAGCCTTCGTGCGGGAAGCCAGGCGGAATATAGAGGATATCGCCCGGTTCCATCTCTTCATCGATAAGCGCATCGAAAGGATCAACCTGCAGCAGATCCGGGTGAGGGCAGTGCTGTTTCAGCGGCACTTTATCCCCGACGCGCCAGCGGCGACGGCCGCTGCCCTGAATAATAAACACATCATACTGATCGAGATGCGGCCCGACGCCGCCGCCCGGCACTGAGAAGGAGATCATCAGGTCATCGGTGCGCCAGTCCGGCAGCACGCGGAAGGGGCGCATCAGCGCCGCGGCAGGCTGATGCCAGTGGTTCACTGCCTGCACCAGCAGCGACCAGTTGTTTTCGCCCATGTGATCGTAACTCTCAAATGGGCCATGGCTTACCTGCCATTTGCCATCAAGATGGCTGACCAGACGGCTATCGACTTCGTTCTCCATCGCCAGCCCTGCCAGTTCGTCCGGGCTAATCGGGTCGACGAAATCCTTGATTCCGCGTTTCAGCACCACCGGGCGTTTCTGCCAGTAGCGTTGAATAAAATCTGGCCAGTTTATCTCTACGTGATATTCCATATACATTTCCGGCAATTAATCATGGACTGAATAATCGATTATAGCTGTGTTAAGGGGGTTCAGTCGCCCGTTATTCCCGTTTGCTGACGACCAAAGATCACTTCCATGCGCGCGCCGCCTAGCAGGCTGTCACCGGTCAGGATCTGGCCGCCATACTGCTCGACAATTTCGCGTGCCACCGACAGCCCGACGCCCTGGCCCGGACGCAGCGTGTCGGCGCGCTGACCGCGATCGAAGACCAGCTCGCGTTTCGCCAGCGGAATACCGGGGCCATCGTCCTCGACAACAATGTGCAGGGTGTCGTCACTCTGCTGAACGGAGACCTCAACAAACTCGAGGCAATATTTGCAGGCGTTATCCAGCACATTGCCCATCACTTCCATAAAGTCGTTCTGTTCGCCGACAAAACCCACCTCCGGCGAGATATCGAGGGTGATATTGACCCCTTTGCGCTGATAGACCTTATTCAGTGCGGAAGTGAGGTTATCGAGAAGTGAGGCGACCGGGTGCAGTTCGCGGCTGAGCATGCTGCTGCCACGCATGGTGGCTCGGTGCAGGTAGTAACCAATCTGCTGTGAGATGCGACTGATCTGCTCAAGCATCACCGGTTCGGCCTCGCTGACGCTCATCTTGTCGCTGCGCAGGGAGCGCAACGTGCTTTGCAGCACTGCCAGCGGCGTTTTCAGGCTGTGAGTAAGATCCGTCAAGGTGGTGCGATATTTGTCATAGCGTTCGCGCTCGCTTTTCAGCAAGCGGTTGAGGTTCTGCACCAGGCTGGTCAGCTCGCGGGTCGTTTCCGGGTTAAGTTGCTCGCGGTGGTGCTCCTCCAGCTCGCGCACTTCGCGCGCCAGATCCTCAATCGGCCGCAGGCTCCACCAGGCCGCCAGCCACAGCAGCGGGATCACCAGCAGCAGGTTGGCTGAGAGCACATAGATAAACCAGTTCCACACCATATAGGAGCGTTTAAGCTCGATCGGGATGGTATCGACGACTACGATGGTCAACTGCGGCATACGCGCGGTGGCAGGGTAGAGGTTTACCGCCACCGAGTGGGTCATTTCAGAGTCGCTGTCATCTTCGCGGATTGCTCTGAGTTGCTCCGAGGCGGCGTGATCGTCGTTGATCAGCGTGCTGGTGGCGTCAATATCCGCTTCGATTTCGTGAAAACCATCGCTTTTCAGCCACTCCGGCTCAATACGCTTTTGTAGCCACGGCACATTGCGCTGAGACCAGATCAGCTTGCCGTTTTTGTCGTAGATAAAGGTCATGGTCGGGCTTTGCAGATCGAGGTTTTCCGGCAGGTCGATCTCAAGCGTGTTCTCTTTCCACTGCGCCAGCGTATAGAAGAGGTTGCTCTCGCCGCGCAGCAGCCGGAAGGTGGTTTTATCGAAGCTGACGCTGTAACCGACCAGCGCGACCACGCCATAGGCCAGCGACAGCACCATCACTACCGCGGCGGTGGCGAGTAAAAAGCGCACCCGCAGTGAGAGCGGAAAGAGGTGCCGCAGCAGGCGTTTCATTTTGGCAGTTCGAAAAGATAGCCCTGACCGCGTACGGTGGTGATCACCTCATCGGGATACTGGGCCTGGATCTTTTTGCGCAGGCGACCCATCAGCACATCAATGGTGTGGCTCTCGCGCAGTTCCGCATCGGGATAGAGTTGCAGCATCAGCGAATCTTTGCTCACCACTTTGCCGCTGTTACGGATCAGCGTCTCCATAATGGTGTACTCAAAGGCGGTGAGTTTGACCACCTCTTCGTTGACCGAGAGTTCACGGCGTGAGAGGTCGACCTGGAACGGCGGCATGGAGATCAGCTGTGAGGCGAGGCCGCTGTTACGGCGCATCAGCGCCTGAATGCGCGCCACCACTTCTTCTATATGAAACGGTTTGGTGACGTAATCATCGGCGCCCGCGCTCAGCACTTCGACCTTATCCTGCCACCCTTCGCGCGCGGTAAGCACCAGCACCGGCAGTGAGACTTCATGGCTGCGCCAGCGGCGGATCAGCGACAGGCCATCTTCATCCGGCAGGCCAAGATCGACAATCGCGATATCCGGCAGGTGTTCGTTCAGAAAGTAATCCGCTTCCTTTGCATCTTCGGCGGCGTCGACCTGATGTCCCAGCTCCTGCAACTGCACTTTTAAGTGGTGGCGCAGCAGAGCATTATCTTCCACAACCAGTACGCGCATCGTCAGACCTCTCCCTCTATTTTTGGAGTGAATAGTTTAACGCTGATTTTGTTACAAGAGGGATAAACATTTACTCAACCGTAACAGGAAGATGCCCTCTTTCCGGCGAAAGAGGGCGGGCAGAGCGGGCGGGGATTACTTCAACTCATCAACCATGGTGATAGCGCGACCAATATAGTTGGCCGGCGTCATCGCTTTAAGGCGCACTTTTTCGTCCTCCGGCAGTGCCAGGCTGTCGATAAACTGCTTCATCCCTTCGGCGTCAACGCGCTTACCGCGGGTCAGCTCTTTCAGTTTTTCGTACGGCTTCTCAATGCCGTAACGGCGCATCACCGTCTGGATCGGCTCGGCCAGCACTTCCCAGTTGTGATCCAGCTCATCCAGCAGGCGGTCGCGGTTCACTTCCAGTTTGCTGACGCCTTTCAGAGTCGACTGGTAGGCGATCAGCGCATAACCGACGCCGACGCCGAGATTACGCAGCACCGTGGAGTCGGTCAGATCGCGCTGCCAGCGCGAGACCGGCAGTTTGCTCGCCAGGTGTTGCAGCACGGCGTTCGACAGGCCGAGGTTACCTTCGGAGTTTTCGAAATCAATCGGGTTCACTTTATGCGGCATGGTCGAGGAGCCAATCTCCCCGGCGATGGTCTTCTGCTTAAAGTGGTTCAGGGCGATATAACCCCAGACATCGCGATCGAAGTCGATGAGGATGGTGTTGAAACGCGCCATGCAGTCAAACAGCTCGGCGATGTAGTCATGGGGCTCAATCTGCGTGGTGTAGGGGTTCCACTCAATGCCTAATGAGGTGACAAACTCTTCGCTGAACTGGTGCCAGTCCACTTCCGGATAAGCGGCGATATGGGCGTTATAGTTGCCAACCGCGCCGTTGATTTTGCCGAGAATCTCCACCTGGTTCAGCTGGCGGTACTGGCGCTCCATACGGTAGGCGACGTTCGCCATCTCTTTACCGATGGTCGACGGGGTGGCCGGTTGACCGTGGGTGCGCGACAGCAGCGGAATATCACGGTACTCAACGGCCAGCGCTTTCACCGCGTCAATCAGCTGACGCCAGTAGGGCAGGATCACCTCATCGCGGGCGCTTTTCAGCATCAGGGCGTGGGAGAGGTTGTTGATATCTTCGGAGGTGCAGGCGAAGTGGATAAACTCAGAGACCGCGTGCAGCTCCGGAACCTCGGCCACTTTCTCTTTCAGAAAGTACTCCACCGCTTTCACGTCGTGGTTAGTGGTGCGCTCAATAGTTTTGATGCGCTGCGCATCTTCAACTGAGAAGTCCGTAACGATTTTGTCGAGGAAACCGTTTGCGTGATCGGCAAAAGCAGGAACTTCCTTGATCGCCGCGTGTGCCGCCAGTTTTTGCAGCCAGCGTACTTCAACCTGAACGCGAAACTTCAGCAAACCGAATTCGCTGAAGATCCCGCGCAGCGCGCTGACTTTATCGCCGTAGCGTCCATCGACAGGGGAAACGGCGGTCAGTGAGGATAATTCCATAAGTCACAACTCCGGGAGGTTAACAATGAGCGAGAATGTGTTTGGCCTGTGTCGACAGGCGATTACGGGAAAACATTAACTGTAGCCGACCGCCGCCCACCTGGTGCCAGAGCACGGCGGCGCGGATGCCAGCCAGCAGCGTGGCGCGCACTTTGGCCTGCACCTGAGCGCTTTGCAAAATGGCAGGGGAGCCGGTGACCTGGATGCGCGGCCCGAGCGGGCTGATGACATCGACATAGATGGCGGCCATCGCACTCAGCAGGGTGTCGGATTGCAGATCGAAGTGTTCAAGCTGGCGCTGCAGGCCGCCAATGCGGGTGCCGAGCGTCTCCATCGCCGCTTTTTTTGCCGCCAGCTTGCGCTCGAGCACCATCATGCTCAGGGTGTAGCGGGTCACTTCCCCGTTCAGCCCCTGGCGGTTGCTGCCGTTGAGCACGCCCAGCAGCGACTCGAGGCCAATGCGCAGGTTGGCTTCGCTGCCGCCAAACACGCCGAGGGTGGAGTCCGGGTTCATATCGATAACGCTATTAAGGGAAACGTGCAGCGCGTCGGCGTCACAGTGGCCCTGGTGCGCAAGCTCCTGCACCAGACGTGCTGACTGACAGATGCCTGCCAGCGCCAGGGTAATGTCGTAATAATTCTTCGCCACACTTACTCCTTTTTGTGCCCGCGTCTGAGTGCATCTGCGCGGGCGTTAGCCAGTCCGATATCGCTAAAACAGAGTTAAACCGGCAGCGGCAGGCGCTGCTCGATAATGCCGCCGCCAAGGCAGACGTCATCCAGATAGAAGACGGCGGATTGACCCGGCGTGACGGCAGCCACCGGCTCGTCGAAACGCACTTCGATGCGATCGTCGTCCAGCGCCGTGACGGTGCAGGGGATATCCTGCTGGCGGTAGCGGGTTTTCACCGTACAGCGCAGCGTGCCGTTGACCGGCTCGCGATCGACCCAGTGCAGCTGCTGGGCAATCAGCCCGACCGACATCAGGCGCGGGTGATCGTGACCCTGGGCGACGATAAGGATATTGTTTTCGACATCTTTGTCGACCACATACCACGGATCTTCGCTGCCCTCTTTGGTGCCGCCGATGCCTAAGCCTTTGCGCTGGCCCAGTGTGTGATACATCAGGCCCTGGTGTTCGCCGATCGCTTCGCCATCAACGGTGACGATTTTGCCAGGCTGTGCAGGCAGATAGCGGCCGAGGAACTCGCGGAATTTGCGCTCGCCGATAAAGCAGATACCGGTCGAGTCTTTCTTCTTCGCGGTGGCAAGGCCCAGCTCTTCGGCGATTTTACGCACCTGAGGCTTTTCCAGCTCGCCGATCGGGAAGAGGCTCTGGGCGATCTGTTCATGGCCCAGCGTATAAAGGAAGTAGCTCTGATCCTTGTTGCCGTCGAGACCGCGCAGCAGGCGGCTTTTGCCGTCGACATCGGCGCGGCGCACATAGTGGCCGGTAGCAATATAGTCCGCGCCAAGATCTTCGGCGGCGAACTCAAGGAAGGCTTTAAATTTGATCTCTTTATTGCAGAGAATATCGGGGTTTGGCGTACGCCCGGCTTTGTACTCCGCCAGGAAGTGCTCAAAGACGTTGTCCCAGTACTCGGCGGCAAAATTGACGGTGTGAAGCTCAATGCCGAGCTTGTCGCAGACGGCCTGCGCGTCGGCCAGATCCGCCGCCGCGGTGCAGTATTCCTCGCCGTCATCCTCTTCCCAGTTCTTCATGAACAGGCCTTCCACCTTGTAACCTTGTTGCTGTAACAGGTAGGCGGAAACGGAAGAGTCGACACCGCCGGACATGCCGACGATCACTTTTTTTGGGCTATCAGACATAGAATACTCACAACGAAGAACTTCAGGGCGGCGTATTCTAGCACGCACTGCTCGCTCAGGCATCCCCTGTAAACGGCCAGTTAAATTCCGCGATTGTTGCCAGCGGCAGACGCTGGCCGCTCTGGTAACTGCGAATACTCTCGGCAACCAGCGGCGAGCGCAGGTTTGAGGCGGTAAGGATCTCCTCAGCCGTGACCCAAAGACAGCGGTCAATGTCGCTGTCGTGCGGCTCAGTGGCGCACGTTTCGTTAAGCTCGATGGCAAACAGGAAGCGCAAAAAGGGCGTGTTGTCGGGCGCAATCCACTGATGCATGCGGATAAAGTGCTGCGGCGCGGCGTCGATGCCGGTCTCTTCCCACAGCTCGCGCTTCGCGGCCTGCACTAATGTTTCGTCCGCTTCAAGATGACCGGCAGGCTGGTTCCACAACACTTTGTCGCGAATTGTCTCTTCGACAACGAGGAACTTTCCCTGCGCATGAACCACACAGGCTACGGTGACATGGGGTTTAAACATCGATTTCTCCCTGGCAGTTAAGCGTCACGCCATTCGCCATTGGCGAGGTTTTCCAGCGTGTAGTTTCCCATAGCGTAGCGGATGAGGCGCAAAGTGGGAAAGCCAACGTTGGCAGTCATTCTCCGCACCTGGCGGTTGCGACCCTCATAAAGGGTGATTTTCAGCCAACAGGCCGGGATCGATTTACGCTCGCGGATCGGCGGATTGCGCGGCCACAGCCAGGCGGGCTCCTCGACGCGCTCAACCTCGGCGGGCAGGGTAGGACCGTCGTTGAGCGTCACGCCAGCGCGCAGCTGCGCAAGGGCCTCCTCCGTGGGTTCGCCTTCAACCTGAACGAAGTAGATCTTCCCGGTGCGTTTACCCGGCTGGGTCAACCGTGCTTGCAGCGCGCCGTCGTTGGTCAGCACAAGTAAACCCTCGCTGTCGCGATCGAGGCGGCCTGCAGCATAAACGCCGGGAACGGCAATATACTCTTTCAGGGTGCTGCGCCCGGCTTCATCGGTGAACTGGGGTAAAACATCGTAGGGTTTATTAAACAAAATGACGCGCGTTGGCGCGCTTTTTTCAGCCGTTCGGGCGGGTTGCCGTGAGCTGAATCGCTCAAGCTTGTGATTTCTATAAGAAGTTTTCTTCATGGTATTTTCACAGGTTATCAATTGCCGCATTATAGCGGAATCATGATTGCCTTTCATGGCGTCGAACTATCGGTTAGTATTGACGGGCTCATTACAATTCATTAACAAAAAACGGTTTGCTCTGTGTGATTCACGTAACAGGTGAGCGGACGCAGTCTGAGCGCCCCGGCATGAAGTCAGCGAGCAAAACAACCAGAAGCGCTCGAAGGAGAGGTGAATGGAAAGCAAAGTAGTTGTTCCGGCGGAAGGTAGTAAGATCACCCTGCAAAATGGCAAGCTCAACGTTCCTGTTAACCCGATTATCCCGTTCATTGAAGGCGATGGTATCGGCGTTGACGTGACCCCGGCAATGCTGAAAGTGGTCGATGCCGCTGTGGAAAAAGCCTACAAAGGTGAGCGTAAAATTTCCTGGATGGAGATTTATACGGGCGAGAAATCGACCCAGGTTTATGGCCAGGATGTCTGGCTGCCGCCTGAAACACTGGATCTGATTCGTGATTACCGCGTAGCGATTAAAGGCCCTCTGACCACCCCGGTTGGCGGCGGTATCCGTTCTCTGAACGTTGCCCTACGCCAGGAGCTGGATCTCTACGTCTGCCTGCGCCCGGTGCGCTACTACCAGGGCACCCCGAGCCCGGTGAAACAGCCTGAACTGACCGATATGGTCATCTTCCGTGAGAACTCCGAAGATATCTACGCCGGCATTGAGTGGAAAGCTGACTCTGCCGACGCGGAAAAAGTGATCAAATTCCTGCGCGAAGAGATGGGCGTGAAGAAAATTCGCTTCCCGGAACATTGCGGTATCGGCATTAAGCCGTGCTCCGAAGAGGGCACCAAACGCCTGGTTCGCGCAGCGATCGAATACGCCATCACCAACGACCGTGACTCCGTGACGCTGGTGCATAAAGGCAACATCATGAAGTTCACCGAAGGCGCGTTCAAAGATTGGGGTTACCAGCTGGCTCAGCAAGAGTTCGGCGGTGAGCTGATCGACGGCGGCCCGTGGCAGAAGATCAAGAACCCGAAAACCGGCAAAGAGATCATCATTAAAGATGTGATCGCCGATGCATTCCTGCAGCAGATCCTGCTGCGTCCGGCTGAGTATGACGTTATCGCCTGTATGAACCTGAACGGTGACTACATCTCCGACGCCCTGGCGGCACAGGTTGGCGGTATCGGTATCGCGCCTGGCGCGAACATCGGCGACG
Organism: Kosakonia sp. SMBL-WEM22; assembly: GCF_014490785.1. NCBI lineage: Bacteria > Pseudomonadati > Pseudomonadota > Gammaproteobacteria > Enterobacterales > Enterobacteriaceae > Kosakonia > Kosakonia sp. SMBL-WEM22. Next base: position 2,037,810 of record NZ_CP051488.1, read on the forward strand.
AGTGCGCACTGTTCGAAGCCACCCACGGTACCGCACCGAAATATGCAGGTCAGGATAAAGTGAACCCGGGCTCCATCATTCTGTCCGCAGAGATGATGCTGCGTCATATGGAGTGGTTCGAAGCCGCAGACCTGATCGTTAAAGGCATGGAAGGCGCAATCGCTGCCAAAACCGTGACCTACGATTTCGAACGTCTGATGGATGGCGCTAAGCTGCTGAAATGTTCAGAGTTTGGCGACGCGATTATCGCGAACATGTAATCCGCGCTGCGGGTTGTACGAGAACGGGAACCGGTTGGTTCCCGTTTTTATTATTAGCAAATGAACGGTTATCAAAACGGACTATTTTAATCCTTTCGATTTTCTATCATTCTCGTGAAATGCATCGAAATCATCAATCGTGAAGTTTGTGTCAAGTCCGGATTTTTTGATATCTGTAGAATTAATATTCATGCTGCTTATGATTTCCAAAAAAATATTATCGTCGTCTGAACGATTAGGTTTCATTGCTAAATATGTTGTTCTGTTTATACAGTAGGCCATAAAATCAGCGATTTGTAATAATGGCTCAGTCTTTGATGAACCATAGTAACCATAATAATTGCCAGATCGGTCCTGGAAGTACTCATAGCCAAATGGCTCTTCTGGTTGCTTGATCCCTTCATCCATAATAATAGTGAGATGCTCTGGGATTTCTTTAACCCTTCGTCGTATTTTTAATAATAATGCGATTGATAATTCGCTATTTTTTTTATTTTCCGGAACGCCATGACTTAAAATATCTACCAATGGTCCTAAGTCAGGTAATGTTCTTTCATCGACAGTTTGAATTATTACTTCCCATCTGTGGTGACGATAAATAGTTGCAAAAAAACCAATTATGGCCAGTTTCATCTGTTTAGGAAGTTTTTTCCACTCACCTTTTTTATTAATAATATCTTTGAAATGAAATTCAGATACGTTTAATTTAAATTCTTTGTTGATTTCATCTAGACAATTGGGAAGTTGCTCCCTCACATCTTGAGTTTCCTCATTACTAAATATAACCGCAACGTGAGTTCGCCTATTGGATGTAACGTATTTTGATGAAGGGGAAGTCGGGTCGCTGTATGTGTCATCTATAGCAATAAACATATATTCCTCTTAATGTATAATATATTTATAAAATAACGGTTTTCCAGGTTTTTCCCCTGTCATCATTGTACATTTTCGTCTGATAAGAGTTTTTATGTCCTAAAAGTGATTTAGTGTCAACTCCTTGTTTCTTATATAATCGCTCAGATAAAGATCTTTGCTCATGAAATGTTGCTGGAGTCCCATTACTCCAATCTATCATCGCTTTATCTCTGGATTTGCTGAAATTCATCGTTAGCGTGTTGGCTTTTACCTGAGCCCCCCGTTCTGCCGGCGAAGTGGCACGGAAAAATGCACGAGATAGGGACTAACTGCGTAATCTCGGCAACGAGTTATAACTTCACGTAAGCTCCAGTTAATAGCGTTCAGACGAAGCGACAGAGGAATAGCTATACGGCTATATAGCGGATATAGATTCGGTACGCTTACATTATTTTTACGGGGTCTGGCAGCCATTGTTAAGGATCCTTAATAACTTTGGTGAATCAGAATGCTCGATAATGGGCGAAGCTAATTCCCCAACCAATTCGGCATTTTCACGTACACGCCACAACCTCCCTTGCTTCATCGCGGGTGGCGAAAAAAGGTTTTGTTTTGCATAACGACGAAGAGTGGAAACACTGGGTGGATTGCTGCGATATTTATCTGCTGCCCATTCCTCAAGCGTCAACATCTGAATCATGGTCGGTTCTCCGCTACCGGCTGCAACCGGTTATTTAAGTCTGTAGGCACATGACGAGCACCCTTGGCGGGTGCCGTCGTTACAGCTGATAAAAATCTCCGTTCGCAGGCGGCCGGGGACACTTGCTTATCCTGGCCGGTACCAGCGCCGGCATCGGTACGTGCTGCCGGTGTGCTTCTTCCAGCAGGTTCGCCAGCTCCAGCACGCGCGCTTTGCAGTCCATTGCTTCAGCGCGCCACCAGATCACATCTTCACGCAGGCGGCGTTGGCGTCGCAGCTTAAGTTTGCTCGGCATTACCCCTCCGCTTTTAATTTGATGCGATCCGCTTCTTGTCGGCGTCACGCTCTGCCAGCAGGGCGAGAATGTTGGCTGGGTCACCGAGTCCCGACGTGAAGCTATAAAAATGGGGGCTTTGCTGATTCTCGACACTTCAGCAACACCAGTAGATGGCTCTGTGATTATGTGCCACCTGGATGAGAAACTTCGTATGCTGCGGTTGCGTCTTTATCCGAGCCCGAGGCTGGAGGAACTGGATCGGCCCGAAATAACCTACTCAATGACGAATGAGGATTATGACGGTCGACTGATTTTCAAGGGGGTGATCACCTACATCATCAATGACGCCACAACAGGGGAGTTCGACGACTGTCCGGTGATGAAATTTGTCAGGGGTTTTACCTTCATTTTACCTTAGTTTTACCTTTGGCAAATTTCAGGCATAAAAAAATCAGCCGTAAAATGCTGGTTTAATTGGGAAATTTTGGTCGGCACGAGAGGATTTGAACCTCCGACCCCTGACACCCCCATGACAGAGGATCCTATCTTAAGAGCCGCTCAGTGCCAGAAGCGGACGTTGAGATGTTAAAGGTGACAAAGAATCGTCATAACTACTGGTGTGAATAATTCCGAAAAGCTGTCCACTTTAGTTAACCGATTTTCTGCCTTTAATTTCATAGAGCTATTTCTGAAATTCTTTAAAGTTAATTTCCAGATGCTTACGGTACCGGAGGATATCACTGTCGATGTCAGGGCTTTTCACAACATCATTAGCAATAAATGTTGGCAGCGATTTCAGACCAATGAATTCATTAGCCTTATGGAAATGCAGATAAACGCCGTCTACGCCAACCCCGCCAAAGAACTGCGCCGGGTCATCAAAAGCCTCAAGAGGAGCATTCCAGGTCAGTGAAAGCATGTAATGTTTGTCAGCCAGCAATCCGCCTGAACCATATTTTTTAGAGGGGTCCTGACGCGTTCTTCCATCACTTTCATAAAATACCCCATGGCCGCCCGTAAAAACTTCGTCCATATAGCGCTTTACCGTCCACGGTGCGCCCATCCACCATCCTGGCATCTGCCAGATAATGCAGTCACTGCTGGAAAATTTCTTAATTTCATCTTCAACGTAATAATCGCTGTCAGCCAGCGTGACAGACACACTGTGTCCCATCGCTGTGAGATGTTCCCTTGCTACAGATGTCATAAAATGATTGAGTTCCCCCCCCCGAGTGAGAAAACTCTTTGCCGCCGTCAATGATTAAAATCTTACTCATTTGTTTAATTAACCCTGATTGAAAAAAGACAGGTTAACTTTATTACCAGGTCTGTTTTAACAGCTTGTGCCAGTAAAGCCACTCTTTCTTTCAACTCCGATGCTCAGGTCTGTTCCATAGGGCGGGATTAAGATAAAAACCTATTAATTTCAGTCATTTATTCCGAAAACATTTCAGGATTATCACTCTTTGATAAAGTTAAAAACAGATTTATTTTTTAATAAATACCATGTAATTAAAGTCCTGCCAGCCTGATTAATACTTTAAGGTCCAGGCCTTGCTTATTAGTAGTAAAACAAGAGCAGTGAGCCAAAAGCAGAGCATTCCTCCAGTCAGTTATCTGAGAAAACTCTCTGCTTAAGATAATATGCGCAGTCGCCTTCGCTTTTTGAGAAAAACTCTGTCAATACCTCAATGCAGGCTTTCACCTTCAGCGGCATATTTTCACGCGACGTGTGGAGTGCGTAGACGGGGCGACTTTCTGCCCTCATGTCGCTGAACAGAACTTCTACGTTACCCTGAGCAATATCGTTTATGACCCAGATCATCGGTACAAAGGCAATTCCCCGTCCGGCCTGCAGCCAGTCAATGAGCACGAGCGGGTCATTTGTCGCATAGCGCCCCCTCGGACGCAGGCTTATCTGAGTGCCATCCGGCGATGTCAGGTTACAGATGTTATCCGGCTGAATGTCATACTCCAGCCACTCAAATTTTTCGAGTTCATCAGGATGAGCGGGCCTGCCTGCTTTATTCAGATAGTTTCTGGCTGCACAGACAGCCATAGGCATACTTCCAATCCTTCGGCTGTAAAGCCCCGAATCCTCAATGTCTCCGAAGCGCAGTACCACATCCAGCCCGTGAGATATCAGGTCGGGCGCCGGGCTTGCCGTAACCAGATTCACGCTGAGTCCGGGATATCTTTCAAGTAGCTGAGCACTGACATGCGTCATCACATAGTGCGCCATAGTAGGCGAGCATCCGATCCGCAGGACGCCGGAAGGACGCCCATTAAAGGCAAACATGTTTTCTTGCGTCTGCCTTGCTTCATCAAGCGTTCTGCAGCATCCCCGGTAAAACATTTTCCCGGCTTCGGTGAGCGCCAGGCTACGGGTTGACCTGTTGAGAAGCTTAACGTGCAGTTCCTCTTCCAGCTTAGAAATGACCAGGCTTACAGAGGGTACGCTGAGATCGAGCTGCCGGGCTGCACGGGTAAAGGAACCGGACTCGGCAACCTGGACAAATATCATCATGCTTCGGAGTGTCTGCATTGTTTACTCTTTTTAAAAACTTAATTAGCCGGAGCCCGATGTGAGCCATTTCTGACGCAGGTTATTATTAACACCGTTATTGATAAATCTGTATGACTTCCTGCACACCTTAACGGAAGTGCAGTCGCCATGCATCTCAGAGTGCTCCCTTAACGTCAGTTCTGCCCGCCCGGCTCCTGACTGTCCTGCAGGAAAAAACCGGCAAAAACCAGGCAGTCATCGTGACGCTGGCTGCAGTCCTGACGGTCTGAATGCACCTTCCTTTCAGGAATAAGAATGTTTGAATATCTCCGTTTTCCCGTGAAGCTGGCTTTTGCTCTGGTCTCAGCGCTGATGATTGGCTTTTATTTTAATCTTGAAATGCCGCGATGGGCGGTGATGACCGCAGGTATCGTAGCGGGCGGTTCGGCGTTTTCCGCTGGCGGTGACCCGTACGCGGGAGCACTGCGCCTTCGGGGAATCCTGCGAATTGCCGGTACCTTTCTTGGAAGCGGCGCAGCGCTGCTGCTGATTATTATTTTTGCACGGACGCCCTCTCTGCTGCTTCTGACGGCATGCATCTGGGCGGGATTCTGTGTCTGGCTGTCTACACTTGTGCGCGTTGAAAATACCAGTGGAATGGCGACTGCGAGCTATACCGCCCTGACGGTACTCGTTACTGTTTATGCCAGTCACAACCTGACGCTGGCCCCCGTATATGCCATCGAACGCTGCAGCGAAATTGTGCTGGGTATCTTCTGCGCGCTGTTTGCAGACGTCATATTTTCCCCAAAATCCATCAAACAGGTTGCTGAACGGGAGGCTGAGGCCCTTATCACGCTTCAGTGCCAGATGATGGCGCTTGCCGCAGAACCTGCCGAGCAGAAGATATTTGATAAAAAAATGAATGAGGTGATTCGTAGGTCCGCAGCGCTGAAGTCGATACTTGTTAACCTGAAAAACGAAGCCGGACATCATGAGCTTGCCTCCCGGCGTCTGGCTGCTCTCCACAGCCGATCCCTGACCCTGCTTACGCTGTCGCTGGATGTGTTCCTGACGCGTAAAATGAACGCAGGTGACTCGGCTGTACGCCGGAGGGGGGCTTTTCCGGCAGACCCTGGTGATGCTGACTCATCACTGAGATACCTGAGAGATTTCCGCTTTGCGCTTGCCACGGTGCCGGCTGACACCCGCTTATTGTCACAGGCTGAGTGGAGTCGTTCCGCCGGAGAATATTTTTTATTACTCAGGCGATTTAAAGCAAACCCACGCCTTGCAGACGGTGAAGAAAAAATGCTTTCCGGCGTTAACCCGGTACAGGAACGATCACTGGAGTCGCATTCAGCACGGGTAAACGGCCTGAGGACGTTCATCGCGACAGGAACGGCAGCGCTGTTCTGGCTTTACAGTGGCTGGACGTCCGGGACCAGCTGCATGATTTTGCTCGGGGTGGTGACGGCACTGGCCATGCGCTCGCCTAATCCCATTGCCGTGGCCAAAGATTTTGTTTACGGCATGACAGTTGCTGCGCCGATTTCTTTTCTGCTTTACACCATTGTTATCCCTTCGACACAGCAGAGCATGGTCCTGCTCTGCATCATGCTGGGCCTGGTCGCCTTGATCAGCGGAATATTTCTGCAGCGCAGACAGCTGGGGACCATGGGCGCCTTTGCCGGCATCCTGAATGCGGTGACTATTGAAAATCCGATGGTGTTCAACATTCACACCTTTACCGACAACGTTTTGGGTCAGATAGTGGGCAGCCTGATGGCGTTCGCAGTTATTCTCCTCATCCCCGATCGTTCGCGGGCACGGACAACGCACAAAATTATGAATACGTTTATTTATTCAATCATTACGGCGGTTAATCCTGCAAACCGCAGGGCCCCAAAAAGCCATCTTCCTGCACTGTATCAGCATCTCAGCCTGCTTCAGGCACTTCATCCGGGCGATATGGACAAGCTGAGAATGTCGCTTGCGCTGATCGCCGGCCACAGCAGACTGGTGAGCTCTGAGCTCCCGCGCCATCCGGCACTTGAAGCATCATACCGTGAGCTTCGCCGTTCTGCTGAGGATGTTAAGCATGCAGAGAGTAGCCAGAAAAGACAGGAAAAACTCGGTGCGTTTCTGACACAGCTAAAGTCTTACCAGCAAAGCCTGAACATGGCGGGGACTTCTCAGGAGGTTTCTCAGGACCTGGGCAGGCTGGTCACGCTGACGGAAACTTATCACCTCGCCTTTGTGACGTCCTGAGTTAAAGTCACTCCGTACAGCAGGACGCTGCAGTAACAGTCTGTGGCTGAATCCGGGTAGCGTTTCTTAAAACTCACTACCGGGGCAGACGGGTTTAAAGGTCATGAAAGCAGGAGAAAGGACATTTATGGAGCCGTATCAGAATTGCAGTGCAAGGCTGGAGCAGGCTGAAGCTTCTGCTCAGAATATGTTTAGCAGAATAACCAGTAAGTGGGCCGTGCAGGTGCTTATCGCGCTAAAAGAGGAGAACCTCCGGTTTTCTCAGCTGAAAAAAAATCTGCATACGGTCACAGACAGGATGCTCATAAAAACACTTCACGAACTTGAGGCTGACGGATTTATCTGCAGAAAAGTTTCTGAAGTGGACTGTAAAAAAATTCTCTACAGCCTTTCACCTGAAGGCCATGAACTGGCTGCATTGCTGCAACCCCTGACTGCATGGCTACGCGGCTATGCCTTATCTGCGTTAAACGCCGTCGATGAGAAACTTTCTATACCCGCTAAGGTGGAGTGAGTTTTTCTGTCATTTTTTGGATAACCGCTTTCAGATTCTGGCCAGGGCGCTTAGCAGGGATGTAATGTTCAGCGCCTTAAAAACTCTGATGCTCATGAATGGAAGGTCCGCTCTTCGCTAGAATGGGGTAAGAGTGAAGGGAGATTTTCATTAATTGAAATATTGTTATGAAAAGGAATGATATCAGCAAGATAAACTTATGAGCGAAGCGGGGGGGAGATTGCTCACCATAATAAATTCAATGTATTTAAAAACAGTATGCATTGGTGTGTCATATGCAATTTATAAAACCAACAGGTTTTCCGCGCGCAGTTGTCGCGCTTTCGCTTTACAGCGCCCTTGTGCAGCGTGGCTTTCCGAGCCCTGCTGCTGACTACGTGGAACAGCGCATAGATTTAAATGATCTTCTGATCCTGCATCCCGACGCGACGTATTTTGTGAAAGCCGCCGGTGATTAAATGATTGAGGCTGGCATCAGTGAGGGGATTTGCTTGTGGTGGACAGCTCGCGGACACCGGAGCATGGCGATATTGTTATCGCTGCGGTTGACGGGGAATTTACTGTTAAACGTCTTCAGTTACGCCCGCGAGTGCAGTTAAACCTGATGAACAGCGCTTATTCGCCAATCATCGTGGGGAGTGAGGACAGACGGGATGTTGTTGGGGTTGTCACTTATATCGTCAAGTCGGCAGGCTGAATATGTTTGCCCTGTGCGATGTGAACAGCTTTTACGCGTCGTGCGAAACACTCTTCAGGCCTGATTTGAAAGGACGACCAGTGGTTGTTCTCTCCAACAATGACGGCTGTGTGATTGCGTGTAGCATCGAAGCGAAACCATGATGCTGGGAGACTTTTACAGTCAGGGAGTGGCGCAATTAAATCTCTTTAATGACAACGCGCCGCGAGCGAAAAGCGAAAAGCTGATGAACGTCCGGGATTACCTGTATGCAAAAGACGGGCGAGGCATGCTGTACTTTGCCGGGGAGGGGATACAGCCCGCATGGCAAATGAAGCGTGATATGGTTTCGCCATGTCACACGACTCTCTTTTCAGATCTGTTGGTCGTTAGGTAAGGTAAAATTATTGAATAGAGCGTGACAGTTGATTTAGGGGGTTATATCGCGCTTACGATGGATGCATAAAAATATGCAAGGAGCGGGCGAAAATAGAGAGAAGTAATGCCGGAACGGTATGATTTCACAATTCCGACACCGCTTGTTATTGACTAAGTATTATTTTATGTTTTTTATCTTTACACATAAGTTCAAGAAAATAACTCTTCCAAAAATTCTGTAAATGAGTCAGAAATAAATTCTATTTCCTTTTCATCCATTAAAAAAACAAAAATCTTTCCGAAAGAATTATTCGCTTTCAGGGAAAGTAGAAAAGCATTTCCACCATAATCATAAGCAAAGGGTAGCATATCCCTAAGCTGATCAAAGGCCTCAACGAGATCTTGATACACCTTTTCGATGGGCCGCTTTCCATACTTGACTGGTGTAAATCCTCCCAACATAAAAATGTTTCCATCTTTGTAATTCAGAGGAAAGCCACCGTTATTTTTAAGATAAAAATCCTGAAAAGATTCAGGGAGTTTGTTATTATAAAACTCGTTAAATTTCTTCATATCATCTAAAGTAAGATTTTTTTCAGAATCTGAAAGATACATTAGCAAGTTCCTCCGGCAGGTTTACGGATCCGGGCAGGGAAAGCATATCTCCTGCCGGTTGCAGCTTTGTACTGACTTACCCCCCCTACATGTGAGATCCCAGAATGTGCATCTTGTTTAACGAGTTGCATAGTTCCTTTATTCGTCTCAGGATTATAATCATCAAGTGGTGCCAGGCATAGCTGCGAGGGTGGATTTTAGGGCTATGGATTCTTCCCTGGCGATGTCTAGGATTAATCTTTTAATCTGATAAATCACTCACTAAATCGTCTGATTTCACTTGTGGAAGACATTGCCATAATGCAGATGTCCGCTATGTGCCAGAAAAAGACAGGGAATACATGATGATAGCTTAATCAACCGAGGGCATCGTACGCGCCCTGTTGTACATTACTCCTGGTCAATGGGGGTAGAAAAATGCAACTCTTTAATTATGCTGGCAATTAAGTGATAATTTTTCATCTGAAAAAGACAATCAGGAAAAAAAGACTCTGGCGATGACTGTTTCTATAGGAGTATTTGCAGGTATGAGGCCACGCTCGACCGCACCCTTCGTTGATATGCTCGTGACAGATTGCCAGATCGGCTATGCCGCAAAAAATGATCTGGATTTTCCCAAAATGCATATTATTTCGTTGCCAACACCTTTTTGGCCTGGTAAGAAAATTAATGATGATGCGATGATCGCCGCGCTGCAGCAGGGTATTGCCGAACTGGTTAAAGCTAAAGTGAGCCTTAAAGCTCTTTCCTGTAACTAGGCCAGTTATATTCACCCAGCACAGCAAAAGGAATTGACCTGCTCCCCGTTAACACCGTACCTGGCTCGCTTCTTATAGTTTACCTGTGTTACTGCCAGCATCCTCATGGCACAGGAACAAGGCGGCAATGGAGAGGTTTGCCTGACTTTTGAAGTCAGTGTGTTAATGGAAATGATTTTATGAGTAACTCTTCTAACGAAGAATACAAACACTCCATTCCATAAGTATCATGTGTAAAAATATATATCTCGCCATCACTATTCATAAGGATAGGGTTTCCACTACCATCATCTGAAATAACGTAGAATGCGTTCAAAACGGACTCATCAAGATCTTTGTATGTTTCTCTGAATTTTTGCGTCAGATCAACCACTGTCGCTTTTCCAACTAAAGAACCATTAATGAAAGCATGTATAGCTATACCTCCAAAAGCCCCGCCAAACAATTTTATGAATTCAATATATTGCTCATTAAATTTAATGTTCAACTTTTCTTCTGCGTTTGCTATCTCTTCATCTGTAGCAGGAATCCCGTACAAAACCATATCCTGATCAGATATTAAGTTCTCTCTGACTCGAGTTAACAATTGTTCATTCATACACAACCACCTCATTCTTCATTTCTAGTCTGAAAGATGACCAATTACTATAGACAATATACTCTTTTTTTGAATAATTATCATGCATTACTATAACGCTCGGAAGTTTTTTCTTGTTTTTCGTCACTTTAGCTTGAATAATAACAGCGCGTTCATCAATTGTATTTATATACCTACCCCCCTATTATCCAAAAGATAACTATTGTAAACTACTAAAGCATCTCCTAATTCTACTTGCTTTAAGGACGAGGCTTGGTAATACTCAACAATCGTTTTTTTATCAATCCATCCTAATTCAATTCCATAATAAAACGAATGTAGATTGTCAGTCTTTTTTATCTATTTTTAAAAGAATATCTGCAAAATTTGAAAAGGTAATTAGAATTGAAAAGGGAGGCAAACTAATGCAACTCATGGAAGCTGCCTTGTTTTTTGAAGTGTTTACTACTGGCGGTTTCGGCTTACATTTTCTCAACCGTTTAAACGACGTCTCATTTGACGTATTTTTTGTATAAAATCCATTCTTCCCAAGCATTCTCAGGATCGATGTCAAAATATCCCCGTTCTTTAATCATTTCATTTGCAACATCTACTGGCACTTGTATAGCTGTAGCGCCATCACGGATTGACTCAACCTCTTGTTGAGTTAACTCTCTTCCGTTCTCTTTTTCTTTACTCAAAAGAACCACTACCAAAGAGGGAATAAACACAATAGTCATTTTTATTAGCATCCGATTTTCGACGAGCTTTGAATCGCCACGAGTTTAACAGACACCTCAGAGTCGTTTAAGATGATTTAAAAGAGAGGTGCAGATGAGCGGTAAGCGTTATCCCGAAGAGTTTAAAATTGAAGCTGTCAAACTAGTTGTTGATCGTGGTTATTCTGTTTCCAGCATTGCAACACGTCTCGATATCACTACCCAAAGCCTTTACGCTGGATAAACAAGTGCGGTCCGGATCCTTCCACGAATAAAGAACCGTCAGATGCTCAGGCCTGGAGCCACCCTCTTCAGAAAGAGCTCAAGCGGATTATCAACGAACGGGAGATATTAAAAAAGCCGCGGCGTGCTTCGCAAAGCTGTCCGACTAAGGTACGCCTTTATCCGTCACAACACCTGTTGCTGGCCTGTTAGCCGGCTCTGTCGGATGCTGGATTAGCATACAATGGACTGAAAATAGCTTATTGATTTAAATATAAATTTTCTTATGGATGGAGTTGGTGAAAATCAACTGCAATACACAGTGATGCGAACCCCTCCAGGCGACAACGTTAGCTTGTACGAGCATGTGTGCCAAAGGCGTAGTAAGTTAAAAATTAGCAACACGGTCAACTATGCGCATTAGCCCTCTGGCGCTGCCATCATTTCTGATTAGGTAAGTGGACAAGTGTCGACGCCAACCAGGAATAATCTCAATCGACATGCTCACTCATTTCCAGCTTGCCTGTAATCTGGCATGTAAAAGAATATGGAAGCGCTAATCCACACAGGAACAAAGGAAATGGCTTACATAGCGGCAACGCCACGGGCTTATATCGGGCAATCTGTTGGCAGTGGCCAGTGCGTGGCGTTTACTCAAAAGGCAGCCAATATGCCGCGAACGGCAGCATGGCGACGCGGCGCACTGGTTAAAGGAAATACATCGATTACTCCGGGCACAGCAATAGCAACGTTTGATGTCGATGGCCGATACGGAAATCATACCGATGGCAGATCCCACGCAGCAATTTATCTTGGACAGGATGAAAATGGGATTAAGGTTCTGGATCAGTGGATGGGACACAGTACCGATAGACGAGGCGAAAAAATAAAAAACACCTCACCCTGTCAGTCAGCGAACAATCCGCTTCGCTCAGCAACCACGTCCCGAAAACGTTGGAGGGAATTACTATGTGGTGGAGTAAAACATTAATTTTAGGTAGCTTGGCCTGGCTTTTTTCCAGTTCTGTTTTTGCCGGAAAAGTAAGCTGCCCACCTGTTTTAAAAGAAGGCAACAAAACACACCGAATGAATTTAGTTGATGTTTTCGTCGGGCCGCCAGAAGAAAGGGCTTCATTATTGCCGGATACGGATGAAAAAATGGTATGGACACTTAAGGACTCACAGGATTATGCGAAGAAGCATAACACATCCGTATTTCTTGTTTGCCAGTATAAGGGAACACATAAAACTGCCACTGTAAAGGTACCGACAACAGCACAGAAATGCTCTGCGTGGTATGGAGACAGCAAAGAAGAGCTTTACGCCTCCTGCGAATAAATCCATCTTATTTCCAGATATCGCCCTGCCGGTGTTTCTGGCAATTTTTTCCCACAGAAACGAGAAATGCGTAAATTACAGGACCACCGGCCCCTCCATGAAGCAGGATTATCTCCGGGGCGCAGGCTTGCTCCATTGATATTCCGGAGCGGTCATGCGCTGACGGTGACGCTCCTTTACGGCGAGCGTTCCGGTCACGCGGCAACGTATATCCCGATTTTCAGCGGCATTCAGTTCATGGCTCTGCTGACGGGTCACCTCAATCAGGACTGATTCGATATCTACCATGCTTTACCCCTATACCTGATATGCGGGTCAGCCGTATTCATTTTAAGATTCGGCAACCTTACGGGCCATTTCATCACGTAAGCCATCAATAACATTCTGAACACGTAACACCGCTGATGACTTGCTCCTCGTTGATTCAAATATAGTGCTCTTAGCAATGTCCGCTCCTCGTTCATAGCGGAAAGCCCATTCGCTTCAGGCAACTGTTTGTTCATTATTTCCAGACCCTGTATTACCGAAAGAATAGTTCACTCTTTCTCAGCGTTAGCACGAAACGGGCGAGTTTCGCCTCGCCGTCACTCTTTGAAGCGGTACCTGGAATTGCCCGATATTTCGGGAGTAATGGCATACAGGTCTCCGGCGTCCGGGTACTGGAACAACTCCGAATCAGTCATAGCAAAACGAGCAGTGGTAATGAATAACGTTCCGAGTTCGTCCCCACCGAAGCAGCAGCTGGTAGGACGCGGTACAGGCATTGTCACGTGATTGCTAAGATACCCTTTCCGGTCATAGCGTAACAGACATCCACCGTTGAACTGACAGACCCATAAGCCCCCCTCCTTATCCAGAGCGATGCCATCCGGACGTCCCCGTCCGGCGGGTGTCCTTGCAAACAGTCTGACATGGGCAGGTTTGCCATGCGCCCTGTAAGTCGCCTTAAAAATCGAGCAGGCGATCGAATCGACAAAATAGAAGGTGTTTCCGTCTTCCGACCATGCAATCCCGTTAGGCAGAGCGATCCCTTGCTGAATTAAACAGACGTCACCTGAGCTGCCAAAACGGTAAAGCGCGCCAGGGTTACGATCCGGTCCCTCATGCATAAGTCCTGAAATAAAACGGCCCTGCGGATCGCAGGCACCATCGTTGAAGCGGCATCCTGTACCGTCGTGAACAGCCGGACTGATGAGGCTCACGTCCCCGTCTTGCAGTTCGAGCATGGCAACCGCTGAATTTTCTGTGAAAATGAGATTGCCTTTGTCGGTCAGCGCCAGGGCGCCAATATGTGCCGCTGACTTATAAACGGTTTCTGTCCTGCCATTCTGCAGTAGCACATGGATCCTTCCGCCAGTGATGTCCACGAAATACAACACACCTTTCTGGTCATCCCAAACAGGGCTTTCGCCCAGTCCGGCGCGCACCTCTGCGATGCGACGCATATCGTAACCTTCAGGCATTTCAGACCTCTTTTATCTGCTGCCAAAGGCGGGCGACATCTGTCACGCTTTCACACTCGACACGCTTCAGGTCTGTAGGGTAAACAACGCCTGGATTCTCACAAAAACGCGTGGCGGTGAACTGGCCATTGCTGGCACGAAGAATGTAGCCAGTGTCCTGACACAGCGGACTTGACAGATAAAGGACGCCAGGCGCTACCCACTCCGGTTTGAGGTCAGCCGGAGGCTGTGTAGTACCCCACATTCGTGTTCTGGCAACCGGCGAGACAGCGTTCACAAGAATGCCATGTTGTTCGCCTTCCAGGCTCAGGGCATTCATGACCCCTATCTGGGCCATTTTGCCCGCAGCGTAAGCCACGAGGCCGGGCTGGGCATAATGTTGAAACATGGCACGATCGGACGTATTAAGCACTATTCTGGGCGAGGAAGAGCGTTTAAGGTATGGCCATGCATATTTACTCAGCCAGATCGGCGCACGAAGACTGATACTGATGGCACGCTCAAGGAACTCCTTATCCTGGTCTTCGATAAGCTGATAGTCCACCCAGCCTGCGTTATGAATCAGTATGTCCAGTTTACCTAACCGGGTAATAGCCAGTTCTATAAGCTCCCTGCACGCCTCCTCACTGTCCAGGCGTCCACTGTGTGAAAGCAGTTGCCCCTTGTCGGCGCACAGGGTGCGGGCAGCGTCTGCTATCACATCCTCAGCGGCACCTTCACCAGACCGGTTGGTGCCGGCGTCGCTGATGACAACCCGCGCACCATTATCCAGCAACGACTGCGCGTATGCGCGTCCCAGGCCTTGTCCTGCGCCGGTGATGATGGCGACCTTATCTTTCAGAAGCATATCTGTAAGCGGTTTTGTGTTGCTCATGCTGAATCCTCGTGATCATGGAAGTCACGATAATCGCGTGTCACAGGAAACCGGTAAAATATATTATTTGTAGGCTGGTGATATCTGTAACGTCTTAATCTGCACTGAGTGCCATAACTTTGTGTATCTTTTCGATCAATTTATCCCGGATTAGAGACGTCGAGTGTGCATTCCACCCCATCAGCAGTTCCACGTGCTGCAGCCCGGCCGGAGCATCGACCCTGAATGGCCTGAATATCACGTCTTCCCGTGTCTCATTGGCCATTGAGGCGGGCAGCAATGCAATGCCGAAACCGCTGGCAACAAGTGCAACGAGTGTCTGCAGTTGCCGGGCCTGTTGTGAAATATGGGGCCTGAATCCTGCCGCTCCGCACAGCTGGATCAGCTGATCGTGAAAACCCTGCCCCAGGTGGCGTGGTGCTGAAACGAAGAGGTCACTCCGGAAGGCTGAGAGGTGAAGGGTTTCACACTGCGCAAGACGGTGTGTGGCAGGCAGAGCGAGCATAACCGGCTCACGCAAGATAGTGTCGAAACGCAGCCCTGGTGCGCTCCTGCCGGGCGTGCGCATAAATCCAAGATCCGCGCGTCCCTGCTCAAGCGCTTCCGTCTGCTCCTGAGTCGTGGCCTCCAGCATCGTAAAGGTGATTGCCGGATAAGCGGTACGAAATTCTCTCAGCGCACGCAGAAGGGGGGTATAACCGGCAATGCTGATAAAGGTCAGGGTGAGATGACCTTCAATTCCTTGTGACACGCGGCGGGTTTTTTCAACACCTTCATCAAGGACACGTAACACTTCACGCGCTGATTCGAGAAAATTAATTCCGGCAGGCGTCAGTGACACACTGCGGTTCGTGCGTTCGAACAGCGAGACACCTAGCTCCTGTTCAAGTCGGCGGATAGCCTGGCTGAGGGGAGGCTGCGCCATATGAAGTCGCTGCGCAGCCCGGTTGAAATGTAATTCTTCTGCAACGGCAATGAACTGGATAAGAAGCCGGTTTTCTATCATGAGATCAGATGCATACCATTCTGGTTTTTATGAGATTCATAGCATATTACTGATGCAGACATATAGCTTTTAAGCAGGAGGTTCCTGACTTTCACTCATCGGGATAAATGTCCATTTCACCAGTATCGAGCGTAACGCGGGTTAGTTGCTGCATGTTTTATCTCCTCTGATGCGGCACCCGTTGCGCTGTGCGGACACAACAACCCGGCAAAGAGTGGAGAAAAGCGGAGGACGGAGGTCATCTAAGCCTTGCCTGGAATACAACTGCTGCTGAAGTAGGCCAGTCGGGCACGATCTCGTCTACTGCCACCGATTATGTCTGTCTGCTTTTCACGCATCAGGCCTACAGATCACTTAGCTTGTCCACTTTGTGCCAGAAGCGGACATTGCTGGCGTGACTTTGTGTTAATAGAGGGAGAACATGTCATTCATCCGTGTCTATTATAGCTGGAGCAGCTACCGCCGCTGGCCTCAAGTTTGGTCTACAACGCCCGTGATAACAGTGCAGTTGACGTAGTTGATGTGGGACGTAATACGTCATCGTACTCGACACACCTCTAAAATTTTCTCCCGAAGCCAGCGGTGCCCGGGATCCTTCTCCATTCTCGGGTGCCACATCTGCGACACCACAATATTCCGGGTTTTGATCGGCAATTCAAAGAGATGTAAATTGTCTGTCATTCGTTGGTTGCGCAAATATAGCGCGGGAACCATGGCGATAAGGTCGGAGGCCAGCGCGACGGATAATGCAGTCGGAAAGCCTGGAACCACGCTCACCACTTTGCGCGTGACGCCTAACGCCGCCAGGGCATCATCGACAAAACCATGTTGCACTCCGTCGGGGGACGCCACCACATGCCCCCAGGCAATATAATCTTCAATGCTTATTTCCGGCTGTGACGCCAGCGGATGCTCCTTGCGCACGGCTCCAATAAAGCGATCCTGAAAGAGCCTTTGCACCCGAATTTCTGGCCCCATATTGCTCTGAACGCCAATTTCCAGGTCAACCAACCCCTCCCGAAGATAACGAGACGTTTTTTCAGGTTTCGGCGCAAAGCGTATGCAAATACCTGGGGCCGCTTCAGCCACGGCGGCAATGAGCAGAGGGCCAAATGCCACAACAAAACCATCATTAGCCCTGAGGGTGAAGAGCCGTTCGAGGTTTTCCACCCTGAGCGTCCCGGATGAGGGCTGAAGTACCGCTCTCGCCTCATAGAGCGCGCTTCTCGCACGTTCCCGGGTTGCTTCAGCCCAGGGGGTGAGCACCATGTTACGTCCTGCTCGCACCAGAATGGGATCCCCCGTCACCTCACGTAACCTGCTGAGAGTGCGGCTCATTGCTGAGGTACTCAGGTTTAAGCGTCGAGCCGCCCCTGCAACGCTGGCTTCTGCCAGTAAAAAGTCGAGCGCGACAAGCAAGTTAAAATCAGGGTCGGACATAGTGGTTCCTGATAAGAATTCAGATATGGCGTCGAATGCAATTATACAGTGCAAATGCTGCATCTTCCGCCATGATTCGCTGATGATTATAGTTTTCGTACTCTTCCTTCAACAGGCATTAAAGATGACAACGTTATTTTCAAATCAGCCGGGCGATGAAGGCCTGCCGGGACAGGAGCGGGCACGCGTCATGGCCGCCGTAATGACCACGACGCTGATGGGCGTGTTTGACGGCACGATGATTAACATCGCGCTGCCATCCATGGCGAAAGTGATGCAGGTACCGGCGAATGTCTCGGTCTGGTTCGCTAACGGCTACTTGCTCTCCGCCGCCATGACGTTGGCTATCTTCGCTGCGCTGGCAGCACGCGTCGGTTACCGCCCCGTCTTTCTTTCAGGCCTTACCCTCTTTACGCTCACTTCACTGGGTTGTGCGCTCTCCAGTACTCCGGAGATGCTCATCGGAATGCGCATTATGCAGGGGATCGGTGGCGCAGCGACCATGAGCATTGCCCCGGCGATACTGCGTTCTGTTTTCCCCGGTCGTTTGCTTGGCCGTATTCTTGGGCTACACGCCCTGCTTATTGCTTCAAGCTCGGCCATAGCACCTGTACTTGGCGGCACAGTGCTGGACATAATGAGCTGGAAATGGTTATTCGCTATAAACGTGCTGCCTGGCACCGTATCCCTGTTGCTGGTATTCAGATCGCTGCCACGCAAACCGACGTCCGATAAAACGCCGTTCGATACGCCAGGCGCTGTGCTGTCTGCACTACTTTTAGGCTCAATGGTGATGGCGGCAAACAGCTTCTCCTCAGATGATCACATCAGCGTCGGGGCTATTAGCTGGGGTCTGCTCGCGATGCTCAGTGCCATCACATTTATCTGGCAGATCCGCCGGGCAAAGCATCCTTTATTACCGCCTGTGATGTTCAAAAATGGACGCTTTACCCTCGCGGCTTTAACTTCGCTGGCCTGTTTTGTGAGCCAGGGGATTACCTTTATTGCGCTGCCATTTCTTTTTCAGGGCATGTATGGCTACAGCGCCGTCATGTCGGCGTTACTCTTTACGCCATGGCCGATAGGCATTGTGTTGATAGCGCCCCATGCGGGCCGTTGGGCAGACAAACTTTCAGCGCCTCTGATTTCTACCGTTGGGTTAACTCTTTTTGTTGTGGGTTTGATTTTACTGGCCACGCTACCCGCCAGACCTACGGCATGGGATATCTGTTTACGTAGCCTGGTATGCGGTATCGGATTTGGGTGTTTCCAGAGCCCTAACAACCGGGAGATGCTCTCTAACGTATCCCGCGATTATGCCAGCTACGCATCAGGCGTATTGTCTATCGTCCGGACGTTCGGTCAGTGTCTTGGCGCTGCTGTCATGGGGATACTGCTGGCAATAAATGAACTACAGGCTGTCCATTATGCTCTGTGGATTGCTGTCGTCGCATCTGCTGCATCGGTGGTGTTAAGTGTGAGCCGGTTACGTAAAACAGGCCTGGCGGCAGCCTGAACTCGCGTGCTTATTCTGGCTTGTAGCTGCGATAGCGAATGGACTGCACTCAGATAAGGCATGTGAAGCTAATTATTTTGATATAGCCATGCTGACCGTAAAACTGTGCAGGCCAAAGCTATTAACCGCCTGGTTTTGCTGACTGTGCCGAAATTTCTGCGGGAGCTGCCGCACTAACATCAATAACCGGATCTTGCTGAATATCGAATTCTGCAACCAGCGGCAGGAATTTTTCAGGTGAGTTCGTCTCAATGACGGCACGGCTCTTCTCATAAAACTGGAACTGCGGCAGAAGGGCGGGAACATCATACCAGCCAGCAAGTGCTTTACGGGTAACGAATCCAGGATTAACTGAATTGCTGCGGTTTTACCAGACACCGCAAAGCCATTTAAGAAGACTCAAAGCGGGGCGCCACGAGCGGTAGGCGTCATCCCGAAGAGCTTAAAATTGAAGTAGTGAAACTTAGAACTTTATGCTTTTCTCCTGTGCAAATATCAGAAGGTCCCTAATATTCTCAATAGATTCCGTAGGGCTTTGCTTTACCCTTTCGATGAGTAGCTTAAGGTTTCTGGCTTCTTCAGCGAAATAGCGATCCTCCTCTTCTTGTGTCCCCTCATCGTAATTAATGGCGTCGGCACTCTCAAAGCACTTATCAATTGACTGGAGTAAATCTATGTCATCCTTGCTACTAAGGAATGAATATAAGTAATACAACGAGCCGCATGCATTTTGCGCAACAGTACCCTCAGTCTCTGGGTAATCATCAGTGTCTGGTCCACGCATTGCTGTTTTTTTCACCTCTTCCAGATCAATGCTCGCATCTGAAAGATAATTGACTAAGCTGTTCAGACTGGCTCTGAAATCACTTAAAAGATTTTCATTGTAAAATTCATCGAATTTTTCTACGCAAATCATCTGCCTCTGGAGGTTACAGAGCGCGACAATAATCTTTTCTCTTACTGAAAATTCTTTCAGAATGTTGATATATTGAGAAGTATATTTATCAAGGATCATGTTATGGATACCTTTTAAGCCTGTTACGCTGCGTTTCTCTGGTTTTGTTATGGCTATTTTTACACCATGCTCACGCATTAATCTTTCTCAATCAAGTCAGATTTGTCTTGATGCATTGATATGTTGAAAGTCAGGACTATTTTTCAATACTCTCCCCGGCATATCTGTTTCTTATAACGTCTTGTTTTGCCCATGCCTGAGTCAGGACGAGCAAAGGTTGGCAGGTTGTTGGTGTGAAAAGCTCCGCTGCCTGAAACTGCTCTTACCCTTCTGGAGCCGGCTCGCATCTTCTTACCATCGAGCGAAGCTGCTTGTGAGCCACTGGCCGTGCTCCGCAACATCAATGCATGATGATGGCATCGTAATGAAGGCCATCGGCAACCCTGGTGGCCCTTCATATCCGAATAAATCACCTTACCGTGGAAATTATTTCTGCTAAAAAGTCGCTGAAATTTTTATATGCTTCAATGAGGTTCTGTGTCACTACTTTATCTCTTATTTCAAAACACTCTTCTTTAAAATTATAAACAAACACTGATATTCCATCCCCCCCGATTACAACGTTATCATTGAGGTGTGGATCGATATAGATATCATTATTGCGTGTGTCTATATTTTGTATGTATATGTTTGACCATAGCACTCCCTCGTCATCGCCCAGCAATAAGCTGTACAAATTTAAGCCGTTGTACTCGAAACCATCCATAACACTGAACATTTCAGCATAGTCACGTCTCTCGCTAAGTAACGTCTGAATATCTGTGTAAACAGCTTTTTTATGGGTATCCCACTCTGCAGGCGGCTCTTTGCTCATTAAATCATTCATTACATCTGGTGTAACAGGTTTTGCGACTGGATACCCGTCTTCAATCATCAGATCATTAATAGTATTAAGCAGGTGGATACTCTTTTTCATGTGCGCCTCTTACCTACCCAGTGGGTAAACTACGCCTTACGGCGATGGCCATAAGATATGCGTATGGCAAATCTTTATGAATTATTCCCTGCGTTTTTGTCAATGTTGAGTGATGAGCTAGCAGTTTTTTAGGGATCAAATTGACCATAATCTCTTCACTACTATTCTCAAAGGGGTTTTGTGGTGAACTTCCCATCTACATCTATCCTGGTACTCCTCAAGGATAAACGCATTACACAGTTAAGCGAAAGTCGCGTGAAAATCCTGCCTGGGTTTCATTGTGGTCAACGCCAAACTTACGACTGTTTGCTACTGAAACGGTGACGGTTTTCAGCTCGAAACTTTTCGCCCATGCTGTTCTCGTTAAATAGTGGTTCACAGCTGGTATATCCAGTTTTCTTTGCCTGTGTTAATCAAAAATCATTGATACACCATTCCTGCACTGCTGAAATGCCACGAACGCATTTGTCAAAAAGATATCAGGAAATTAAACCTTACTATTACCTGCACGAAATTAACCCCACTGGATCTGGCTGACTATATGTGGAGTTTTAGCGTTAGCACTCAGGCATAACTTCCGCTCCTTGCTCATAGCGGACGTTCAAGGTCATCTGTTTACCTTCGAATTTACATAATATGGCTGCGAAAGTAAGCGTAACACTCAGAAGAAAAACAGGTATAACTCATTAAATGCTATGAAAATCTACACCAGCCATTTTTTGCATAACGACACAACTGATTTAAATTCCCGTATACAACCAGGAGGCACTTTCCCCTGTGCTACTGCATCGGATAAAGTGGTTCAAAGCCGCAGATCCGAACGATAAGTGCATGGAAGGCGCTATCCTAAAACGGCGGGTCATCCTGCTACTGCACTTCCCGGAAGTGCAGCGTCGGGGCTATCGAATGATCTCTACGATGTACGATTAATAAAGCTGGATAAAGAATGAGAAAAAAATACTATTTTTTAATAAGTTGTGCAGTTGTCTTATCTGGTTGCAATGGCGCTGGTGCATTATTAAACCCACCCACGGAAACGGGATATTATCCCCCAAAAGAAGCGCAAACCGTAGATGAAGCCGCAACCGACAACTCGCATAAGGGAAATCGGACCGTTATACGGCAGGCCACTGATTGAACATAATGCCCGGTTTCTACCATGCATTGCGCTTCTCGAACTGCTCCAGGCAGAAGTGGAATGCGTAATATGAACAAGAGAGTTAACGACTCCACGCTATTCCCTTTGCTGGCTGGATCACCGGGCTTTATCAGAAAAAAATCGCGGTAGGGGGAATAGTGCGTTCTGAAACAGGAGATAACCAGCCGGTCAAATTACAAGGCGTACGGTCTACATTCATAAATCATCAGACAGGAAGTACTCTCTTTAGATCAGTTCTGCTGAAATTATTCCTTTCTCTAATCTGCAAATTTAAAACCTGCAGAGAAAGATAAAAGAGTGGCGCAGCTCAGGCAGGGCAGGGGCACCCGGCAGGAGTATGTTGAAGCCACTCATATGAAGAATAGACTCAGAAAGGGTTATGAATATTCAAGCGCTGGCAAAGCAGCGCTTTTTTGTGGCTAATCTGTCTTATATGAAAGTCAAAAATCAGAAGCTTTCCCAGTCTGCATTAGTGGTTGTACTACCATCTGACACTGGTTTTTTTTGCAGCTGCGGTGTACTGCTGATCGGCTTACTTGCTGCTCTTGAGACATAGCCGGTATTTTCATTAAGAGTGAAAGTAGAGACCAGGCTTGACAAGGTTTCAGCCTGCTCCTGCAGGGATTTAGATGCCGAAGAGGCTTCTTCAACCAGCGAGGCGTTTTGCTGCGTAACTTCATCCATTTGCCCGATCGCCATGTGAACCTGCTCAATACCTTTACTCTGCTCATTGGTTGCAGCCGCGATTTCATTAACCAAATCCGCAACCTGCCGTACAGCATTGCTCACATTTTCGGTGTTGCTGCCCACATTCGCCGCCTGGTTAAGACCCTGCTCGACCTGAGAAACAGAGAGTGAAATGAGGTCTTTAATTTCGCGGGCAGCAGATGAAGAGCGCTGCGCCAGGCTTCGCACTTCAGAAGCAACAACCGCGAATCCTCTGCCATGCTCGCCTGCCCGCGCAGCCTCTACCGCAGCGTTCAGCGCCAGGATGTTAGTCTGGAAGGCGATGCCTTCGATCAGGCCGGTGATATCGGAGATTTTTTCTGAGCTTCCGCGAATCTCTGCCATCGTTTCCAGCATCTGGCTGACTGCACCTGCGTTCAGGCTCGATAGATCGTTAGCATTATTTGCCAGCTCGCTTGCCTGAACTGCGCCATCAGCATTCTGGCGAACGGTCTCACTCAGAGTAGCCATGCTAGCAGAGGTCTGCTCAAGAGAGGCGGCTTGCTCTTCCGTTCGTGCCGACAGGTCTTCATTCCCTGCTGCAATTTGGGCGGAACCTGTACTGACAGATTGCGCAGCATGGTTAACCGATAACAGCGTTGTTGAAACTTTCTCCAGCAGGCCGTTAAAGGCCGATGCGGTCTGGCCTAT
Organism: Kosakonia sp. SMBL-WEM22; assembly: GCF_014490785.1. Lineage (NCBI taxonomy): Bacteria > Pseudomonadati > Pseudomonadota > Gammaproteobacteria > Enterobacterales > Enterobacteriaceae > Kosakonia > Kosakonia sp. SMBL-WEM22. The sequence continues at coordinate 2,061,242 of NZ_CP051488.1, forward strand.
TTCATCATTTCTGTAAACAGTGGCAACCTGGGTCAGGTCGAGGTTGTTACTGACCTCTGTCATTGTGCTTTTGATGCTGTTAAGGCTGCGTTTAATGCCCTGAATAATATTGATGGAAAACAGACCAAGCAGAAGAATCACCACCGCGGCGGCACTGGTCATCATCCACCATGTTTTTGAATAAATTATCTTATTTTGTTCTCTCAGGGTCTCGCCGATCTTTATATTTAATTCAATCTGATTACTAAAATCGGCTTCCATTTTACGCGATGCAGCACCCACACCATCTTCACTTTTCAGAAGAGATAAAGCTAATGCATTGTCGTGATTTCTTGAGGCAGCTAAAAAAGCGGGTAACGCCGCACGAACGGCTTCGATATTACGGTATGCCTGCTCAGTCATCGCTTTATCTTCATCGCTGGAAATATCATTTGCCATATAGTAATCAGTCAGCGATTTCAGCTTGTTCAGCAAGTTGTTTATTCTCTCTTCAGCCGCAGCCTGGCCAGCACTGTCTAAAGCTGTTTGATGACGATAAAACGCGATGCCCAACTGGCTGGTTGTACTGATTGATTTATTCAAATCCTTGATGCTGGGTATGGCATTAACCTGGACATACTCAAAGCGGGACTGGAAACCCGAAATCACAGAAAGTGAGACGGCAACAGTCACGAAAAGTGATAAAGCGAGCAAAGAAAATGCCAGCGACAAACGCTGTGTGATAGTCATATGAACCCTGGTGTTTTAAGTAAATGGAGCAAAAAGAGGTTATCGACGCCGCTTTGGGAGGCTTTAACGATATTTAATAAATATATTTTTTTTTGAAAAAATGGATAGTTCGTGAATTTATGCTAGCCAGTTTTTTTTACCGAAAATAATTTCATTATCCTCTTTCAGGTTAAATAACTTAATTAATCATCATTGCAAAAGTGACTGATACTTAAGTGAATTTTTAAATAAAATAAACAGGACATAGCCGCGATAAAATTTAACCCTATGGCTTTCATGGTTATTGCGCTGGGCAATAACCCCATTAGCCCGACGATGAAACACGCTCAACGTGAATTTTTCGTCCGAAAGCCAGGCCGGTGCGTCTGCCCGCGACTGCTCTTACTACCGCTCGTCTCAACGGTAACCGCTGGCTGCTGGCGCTACCCAGCAGCAGCGGGCCGAATGCGGCCATCAGGAACCTTTAGTCAGGCAAGTTTGAAAACCGCAGCAGAGCGGTTTAGCTGAACAGCTTGATCTTCCAGCGATGCGGCAGCAGCAGCGGCCTGTTGAACCAGTGCGGCGTTTTGTTGGGTCACCTCATCCATTTGGGTGATAGCGATGCTGACATGCTCGATACCGTTCACCTGCTCGCCGGAGGCGGTGTATATTTCGGCCATAATTGCAGAGACGTTGTTGATCGCGGTGACTACCCCGGTCATGGTTTTACCCGCCTGTGCTACCAGGTTGGTGCCTTCCGATATGCGGCTATTCGAGGCTTCTATCAGCGCTTTAATCTCTTTTGCCGCCGTCGCACTACGCTGCGCAAGTGCGCGCACCTCGCTTGCCACGACGGCGAATCCGCGGCCTTGCTCACCTGCGCGTGCTGCTTCCACCGCCGCATTAAGCGCCAGGATGTTGGTCTGGAAAGCGATGCTTTCAATGGTGGTGATGATGTCGCCCACGCTTTTCGAGCTATCGAAAATAGCCGCCATGGTGGTGACCACTTTGTCCACAACTTTACCTCCCTGCTGCGCGACGTCGGACGCGTCAGACGCAAGGCTGCTGGCACTTTGTGCGTTAGAGGCATTTTGCCTCACTGTCGCCGTCAGTTGCTCCATGCTGGCGGAGGTTTCCTCCAGCGAGGCTGCCTGCTGTTCCGTTCGTACGGAGAGATCGGTATTACCCAACGCCACTTCTTTAGAGGCGCTGTCGATAGAGGTCGCGGCCATCTGGATATCAGAGACCACCTTTTTCAACTGCTCCTGCATGGCGGTGAGGGTGACTATCAGAATACCTGCTTCATCTTTTGAACGAGCGACCAGGCGGGTAGAGAGATCGCCTGCGGCAATCGCCTTAGCAGCGTTTACCGCTTCGCCAAGCGGAAGGGTAATGGATCGGGCAAGGAGATAGCCTAAAGCTGAAGCGATAAATACACCTAATAGCGCGCCGATAAACAACGTCAGCCGGGTCTGCGTTTCAACGGAATCGACAGAACTCTGGCGCTCGCCCAGCAATTTTTTTTCATCCTTGACGATTTCATCAATGGTTTTGCGCATTTGATCCATCTGCGGCTTACCCGTGTTGGCTTCGAAGGCGGAGTTAAATTCGGCCTGCGTCATTGATCCGGCATTGAGCGCACGACGATGATCGAGCAATTCAGTAACAAACTTATTTCCCCACTCTTGCTCCTGCTTGAGCAAATTATTCAGGCGATCCTGCTGGGCAGGGTTATCAGAAGTTAAGCTTTTTGTTTCCTGCAAAACCTTAACAAAATCCTCTTTACCGGAGTTCCATGGAGCCAGCATTTCCTCTTTGCCATTAATAGCATAGCCGCGCAGGCCGGTTTCCATATTCACCAGGCTTTGGGTTAGCGCACGACTTTTATCAATAACGCGCCAGCTATGTATATTCCATTCGTTAGTACTGACAATCCTGGAAAAGTTATTGTAGAAAGTAGCGCACAGTAACAGTAATAAAACCAAAACGGCGCCAAAGGCAAAAGAGAACTTTTTCTTGATGGGTAAATTCCTGAACATTTGAACCTCGTTCTACAGAGAATGGCAGAGCAGCTCGAAGAGCGCTAAAACAGATAAGTTATCGGCATGAGTCAACAGGTCTTTAACTTAAACGCAAAAAAGAATAGGGTGCTAAGAATATATCAATTTTATTTTTTCCTACTGGCTTGATTTTATTGGGATACATAATAACAAGCGAAGCGGCGTTGCCAGAGTATATCAATTACGATAATGCTACGGCGCTTCAAGCGAAGCTCAGTTGTTTATTATTAATAAAAACAAATGGTTATATTCGGCTGGTTAGTGAGGGCCATCTTTTGGGCTAAATGTGAGTTGCACCCTCAGTCAGATTCAACAAAGGATCAATACATATTATCTGGTCATTCTGAGTTGTAGGGATGAATCATCATTTTACTTATCACGATATATAGTGAGCAGTTATAACTTCAATAATGAATGCGCAAGGCTGTTTTTTGCAAGCAATGTAGAATATTTTCGTCACGTTATAATAAGCAGAAACATCTGCTAATCATTATTAGGTTGGGCGGTTTAGCGACGAATTTATAATAACAACTTGATTTTTTGAGTGAATCATAATAGTTTTTTCTTAGTTAATATAAGGAAAGGATAAAAACATGCCATTATCTTCCATTGCTCTGGTTGGTGCTTCAGCAGCGCTTGCATCAGTAGTCTTTAAGGACAAAGAATCCCGTATAAAAGAGGTTATCGATTTTGTAAAAATTCCGAAGGAAGATATAAATTCTTCCGCGCTTTTTAAAATCGCCAAAAATGATATCAATTCTTATGTTACTGGGGTAAAGGATAATCAATTTCACGAGGCACTGTTAGATATAATGGCCAGGGAAAATAAGCCGGTAGGTTATTTTTGCAAGTTGGATGGTCGGCTGGATTTTAATGGATCCTATTATTTAAGTATTAAAAAGCTGAGTTTTTTTCAATCGGTTTTTTCTTCATTTATAAGGCGTGAAGGGAGTATGTCTCACTTCTCTCAGTTGCTTTGTTTCCTACTCGGCGTTTGGACAGCAATCTTTTTTGAACAAAAGCCGGGTTTTTTTGACCAGGCAATTTCATTAGCGCTTTATGCATTGGCGGGATTTATGCTTTATAATTGGTTTACTGTTATAGCACTGATATGGAAACAGCGTCTTAGTAAAAGTGATATTAAAGAATATTCATTGCTTTTTGAAAAGTACGCCAAAGAAAAAAGAAATAAGGCAGTTCATATAAAGGCTGACAAATAATTGGGCTACTGTGTTTTTATCTGGGGTCGTAAGCCATGGGATGATTTTAATTAATTTTAAAAAACTCTTTGGTTATAACAATCCAGGGAGTGCTTTGGATGGTTGATAATTTCTGGAATGAAAGATTCATAGCCGAAGATTTTTTTCTATGCCGGTGTTAAAGACACTTCCAGGCATCAGTCAAAATAAGGCCTTAAAATCTCTTCAGTCCAGCTTATAAACGCTCTTACACGCGGCGACAGATTGCGCCGGTGCGCGACGACAAAAGAAGCCGTAAGTGGCTCAGGGCGCAGGTGAGGCAGGATCTCAACCAGCGCGCCGCGCTTGATATGCGCTAAAAGTGAAGGGGAGCCCGCCTGAATTAAACCCAGACCGGCCAGGCCAGCATCATGATAGGCCGGAACGCTGTTAACTGTGACAGCACCAGGCAGCATCAGCGACTTATAGCCGTCGCCCGACGGATACTCCCATCCGTCTGGTTTCGAGCCAAAGTTCCGTATGTAATGCACCATCCTGTGTTGCTGGTTGAGAAGATCCTCTAACGTCTCTGGTACACCAAAACGATTAAGATAGCGCGGGCTGGCGGCATTTATCATGCGCAAACGACCCAGCGGCCTGGCAATAAGCGTCTCATCGACAATGGGCCCTAAACGCACCACGCAGTCGAACCCCTCCTGCACCAGGTCGACGCGGCGGTCAGTGCTGGAAAGCTCTATCTCCAGCTCAGGGTACGCATCCAGTAACTGAGGCAGGGCAGGGATCACTACGCTTTGGGCCAGGATGGCTGGCATATCCACGCGTAATCGCCCCTTTAACGGCATACCGGCATCCGTAAACATCGAGCCGAGTGCGTCGGCATCAGCGAGTAAATCCCGTGCGCGGGCATAAAAAGCCCGGCCATCTTCCGTCAGCTGTACGGTCCGTGTTGTGCGGTGAAGAAGCGTCACCCCCAGCTCATGTTCCAGTTCACGCACCACCATCGACGCACGCCCTTTCTGGATCCCCAGGCTTTCAGCGGCCTGGGTAAAGCTTTTCATCTCTGCCACGCGGGCAAAAATCATCAGCGGTTCGAGATTCCTCATTGTTCACCCTCAGAGTAACAGTGCGTATTTTTTTACGCTGTTTATGCAGATATTAATACTCAATAAACTGCTTTCACACCGTGTATTTCGCATCACGTTTTCTGAAGCCAAATGAGGAGTAAACAGAGATGAATAAAGGTTATTTAATCGGCCACGTGACCGTCAAAGACCCCGACGCCTATGCCGAATATGCTCAGGCAGCGGCGGAGGCCATGCAGCCTTTCGCGCCAAAAATCATTGCCTGGTCCGGGCAGTATGAAAACCTTGAGGGCGAGTCTCATCAGCGGCATGTCGTTTTTGAGTTCGCTTCCTTTGACGAGGCTAAACGCTTTTATGAAAGCCCTGCGTATCAGGCGGCAAAAGCGCTCCGCGCAGGTGCGGCAACCGGCACGTTTGTTTTGGTTGAAGGTGGCAACGTTTAATCAGGCATCGGCGTTTCCGCTAATCGCACATGGCTGACATACTGTTTAAATACTCAAACCTGAAGCACGACTCATCATACTTACTCTTATTCACTGCGGGAGTCAGCCTGCCCGCAGTCTCGCCGCTCTCTTACAATGCGCAGACCCATATTGCAGAAGTAGACGTTGCTTTATATAAGAAACCACCAGCCATTTCTAAAACCTAATCTCTAAGCTTAAGGTTCTTTAAAAGGTCGGCCAATGAGGTTACAGGGCCTGCATGGTTGTTATTGGCTCGCGTTTGGTCCCAGGGCATTGCATCATCGGTGCAGTAGTCTCCGATACACTGCATATCCAGCCGCTCATCCAGTAAGCCAACCGGGATCCATACATATGGCATGTCGCGCAGTGGGTTAGGCACGGTAGAGCCACATGAAGAGCAAAAATCTGTGCGATAACCGGTTGGCTTTGTCCAGGATGTTATTCTCTTTTCTCCTGTTAGCCAGAAAAAATCACCGGCTTTAACCAACGTTGCAAGGTTATACCCTGTTCCGCTCTGCTTTCTGCAAAGTGAACAGTGACAGCGATAAAACAGTAAAGGCGTAACGGACAATTCAAATGCAACGGCTCCACACAGGCATGACCCTTTCATACAACCTCTTTTCTGATTCAGTCGGGAACATTCAACTGTAATTTATTATTGGTAAGCACAGTACCAACGTTAGCCATTGAGTCTTTCCCGCGCTCATAGCTGGTTGGTATCCCTGATTATAAGGGCTGGTTTGTCTTCAATGAGGTATATCCACCGTTTTAAAAGCCACTCATCATGCCAGCGCGGTTCAGATTTCACGGCTGGCATCGTCAGATCCGCAATGTTTCAATCACCGCGCGCAGAGCGGGCGAGACATTGCGGTGCGGATAGTAGAGAAACGAACCGTCCAGACGTTGGCTGTAAGGCTGCAGTACCCGGATAAGCTTGCCTTGCGCCAACTCATCCGCGACCAGCTCTTGTGGAACATAGGCCAACCCCAGGCCGAGCCTCGCGGCCTTCGCTTCCATATAGCTGTCAGCAAACGCCCACTGGCCCTGTGGCTGGTGGGTCACTTTTTTACCCTCGCGCTGGAGTTCCCAGCCATACAGGCTGCCATCGCCGAACTGATAAGCGATGCAGGGGTGCGCCACTAAATCTGCTTGCTGCGGCAGTGATGACGGTTTTCACCTCCCGCCAGAAATAGCCGTGCCAGCCCGCGCGATGCTTATCAGCTCTCCTTTTTGACAAGGGTTTCATCGAGCCTTTTAAGCACTTCGTTCATGCCCCTGCTGACGATCCGATCCTCGCGCATTACGGTGCCGAGGATTCGCTGAAGCGGGGGCAGCAGCGGGTATACGCTGAGTCCTTCATACTCTTCGGGGGCTGCTACGGCGATGCGGGGTACGATGCTGTAACCCAACCCCGAACGCAACATTCGTTTGATCGCTTCGATACTGCCAAGTTCCATCACCGGGTTGGCTGGCTTGCCTGCGTGCCGGAACCATTCGTCAATCAGCGCGCGCGTTCCGCTTCCTGATTCAAAAATAATCAGTGGCAGCGACAAGAGAGGGTCAGGAGAAAGTGCTTTCATCGATCGCGCGGATAAATCCTCCTCCATGATGACCACAAACTCATCCCTGTAGAGCGGATTAACGCTCACGCTTTTGCCTCCTGCTGGTAGTGTGACCAGGCCGATATCGATCCGGTTCTCCTCCACACTGCGCACAATGTCTGAAGTGTTGCCGGTGTGCACATTTATTTTCAGCAGGGGGTGGGTCTGTCGCAGCTGCTGAAGTAAGTGGGGCAAAAGATGAATACAGGCCGTTGCGCCAGTCCCGATGGTTACGGTGCCGGTTATCTCATCGGAATGCAGTGAGACCGATTCCACCGCGGTTGTTACCACCGCCTCTATTTTCAGGCAGTGCTCAGACAGCGTCACGCCGGCAGCGGTAGGCTTGATCCCGCGACCGGTTCGTTCAATAAGCCGTACCTGAAGCGTCTGCTCCAACTGCCTTATCTGCAGGCTGACGGCCGGCTGCGACAGGCCAAGCTCTTCCGCCGCTTTTGAGAAACTGCCGCGGCTGATAACCAGCCTGAAGGTGGCCAGATGGTCGAGGTTGAGGTTTGTCATGCCAAAGTTTTCCTTATGCTGCGAATAAGCCCGGCGGCCTGTCTGAAATGATCGCCAGGGGATAGTCTCTGTACAGACGCAATAAGGAGCCTTACTGATGGAAATAATTCAGGCAGAAGAACGACATATCCCGGCTATACAACAAATTTATGCATACCACGTATTGCATGGCTGCGCCACGTTTGAAACGCAACCGCCCGATGACGCAGAGATGGCCTTCCGCCTGAAGAGGTTGCAGGCTTCAGGGCTGCCCTGGTTTGTCGCTGAAGTCGATGGCATCGTGCGCGGTTACTGCTATCTGGCGCGCTACCGCGAAAGGCATGCCTACCGGTTTACCCTTGAGGATTCTGTCTATATCGATGCTGCCTGCCTGGGGCAAGGCATCGGCAAAAAACTGCTCTCGCGTGCGGTGACATGGGCCGAAGCCAGCGGCTTTCGCCAGCTCGTTGCCGTAGTAGGTAACAGCGAAAACGCGGCCTCACTGGCTCTTCATCGCTCGGCGGGCTTCACGCTGACCGGCACACTGCGATCGGTGGGATTTAAGCACGGGCGCTGGCTCGATACAGTAATGATGCAACGCACACTCGGGCAGGGGAAGAGCACGCTGCCGGAGAGGGCAGAAAGATCCGGGCATCCTGCGTATTGATGCAGTCGGCTGGACATCAGGGTAGCGTGCTGTTGCAGGAATGTTAATTCGTTGTGGGTGTTTCGCCTTTGGTGATAACGTAGCCACAGTATAAATCCAATATAAGGGGCAACCGTGGCTCACCAGCAAGCACCGCGCATTGAAACAGAGCGCCTGATTTTAAAGCAGTTTACCCTCGATGATTTTCCGGCACTCAAGGCCTGCTGGTCGACTCCGGAAATGGCAAAAATAAGCGGTGGCGAGATCCCTACGGCAGAGATGGTCTGGGCGCGCTTATTACGTTATATCGGGCACTGGCAGGCGCTAGGGTATGGCTACTGGGCGGTCTTTGAAAAAGCGACAAACCTTTATGCTGGTGCGTTTGGCTTTCAGGATGCGCATCGCGATACCACGCCGAAGCTGGAATACCCCGAAGCGGGCTGGACACTGATGCCGGAAGTACGTGGCAAAGGCTATGCCTCTGAAGCGCTGGCGGCAGTTTTATCATGGGCCGACGAAACATTCGCTTCTCCAGTGTGCTGCATTATTGCTGAAGAGAATAAACGCTCCAACTATTTAGCCGAGCGTTTTGGCTTCGACTTTCAACATTATGTGAGTTATCGGGGTAAGCAGGTTCGGCTGCTTATTCGCGGCTAAATTCTTAAAATACATTTACAAAATGTGATCGAAATAACATTTTTTCCTGGAAAAATATTTTGTCAGAATAAATGTGCTTCGAAATGAAATAGTGCGCAGGGTGAATTAAAGCATTTCAACGAAATGACGATATTAAATCGAATATCCACCCAAACGAGCGCCGCTAATATGACATGGAAAACTACCCAGGGCCGAATAGGCCTGCTACTGATAAGCTTTTTCGTTATTTTACTGATTGTTACCTATATCATTATCAAGCAATTCGTCTCCCCGCAGATTATTGAAACCGAAACCAAAAATATTCAGGCAACGGTCCAATTACAGAGTAATGCGATTAAAGAGCAGATGAACCGTGTTAAGGCTCAGCAACGTTCAATCACTGAGCTTGTTGTCGGTCTGCAAAGTGAGCAAATCGACCAATTATTACCGCGCCTGGTTAACCAGTATGGTGATTTGAACGTATTTGGCGGTGGAATTTGGCCGCTACCCGGTCAGCGCGATCCGGCCAGGGATAAATACAGCACTTTCTATGCTCGTGACGGCGGCGGCACTCTGCAAGTCAACACCGTGTGGAACCAGCCGGAATCAGCAAAATATTGGGAGCAACCCTGGTACAAAGAGGGCATGAGTGCGCCAAAAGGTGAGTGTGCGTGGGCGAAAGCCTACCAGGATGCGGCTAGCCCGCAGCCGCGCACTAACTGTGCAATGGCGATCTGGAAGGACGGCAAAGTCTGGGGCGTAGCGACCATCGACGTGACGCTGGGCTTCTTTAATCAGCTGGCTGTCGACATGGGCAAAGCGGTGAATGGCAGTGTGCTGATTGTTGAAGCGGACGGCAAAATCGTCGGTAACGGCTCATCCGTACAAAATAAACCTGCGCTCTCGAACGTCCGCGATCTCAGTATTCCGGCGGCAGCGCCATTAATGAGCCTGTTAGGCCAGAATAAAACAACGGAAGTGCGCGGTAGCTATGACGGTGAAGATGGTGCGCATTCGCTATTCGTTCTGCCCATCAGCGGCAGCCCATGGTTTATGGCGGTGGATATTCCGGGCAGTCAGTTGGTGAGTATCTCTGACGCGATTATGACCAAGCTCACCATCGTCCAGGCGATTATCGGAATTCTTATCGTGGTGATCATGATGATTATCGTGCGCAATATTTTCCATAACGTGACGCTGCTCAATCGCAATATTGAAGCGCTCTCCAGCGGCGGTGCGGATTTAACGCAGCGTCTTGCGCAGAGCAAGAGCCCGGAATTTAATGCCGTTATCAACAACTTCAATAAGTTTATTGCCTTCCTTAATGAGCTGATGCAGCAGGTAGGAAGTAGCACGCTGGCGATCTCATCGGCGTCGCGCCAGATTGCCAGCGGTAACCTTAACCTCTCTTCGCGCACCGAAGATCAATCTGCCTCGATCGTGGAAACGGCAGCGTCGATGGAAGAGCTGACCAGCACCGTGCGCCTCAATGCAGAGAACGCCTTGCAGGCGAACAGGCTGGCGAAAGAGGCTTCAGAGGCGGCGAAACAAGGCGCCAGCGTGGTCAACAACGTTGTCTCCACGATGAATAACATCAATAGCTCCTCCGCTAAAGTGGTGGATATCATCAGTGTGATTGATGGCATTGCCTTCCAGACGAATATTCTGGCGCTCAACGCCGCTGTTGAGGCGGCTAGAGCAGGTGAGCATGGGCGTGGGTTCGCGGTAGTGGCCAGTGAAGTTCGCTCCCTGGCGCAGCGCAGCGCCCGCTCGGCTCAGGAGATCAAAAAACTGATTGAAGAGTCGGTGAGCAGCATTGAGCAAGGCAGCGGACAGGTTCGTCAGGCGGGCACCACGATGGATGGCCTGATGGAAAAAGTTGAAAGCGTGGGCGTGCTGATCTCAGAGATAAGCTCTTCCAGTGATGAGCAGAGTCGCGGGATTGCGCAGATCAATATCGCCATCAATCAGCTCGATAGCGCCACGCAGCAGAATGCCGCGCTGGTGGAGGAGGTGGCGGCCGCCGCGCAATCGATGGAAGAGCAAACCGTCCAGCTCGAAAACGTGGTGGGCAGCTTTAAGCTCTGACATAAAAAAGCCGACTCTGTGGGGTCGGCTTTTTACTCTCTTGCGCCTGTCGCTTGTGCTTTCCACTTCTTTCCGCTTCTTTATCTTTGATTCAAAAGCCCTTTATCTGTCTCCCCGCGTAATAAACAAAAAGGATAAAAGTAATAGCTTGACCAAAGTAGAACGATCGTTCTACCATCAGCCCATGAACAAAAACATAACCAATACACGCGAGAAAATTCTCGCCACCGCTGAAGAGCTTATCTATCAGAACGGTATTCATGCCACCGGGATGGATCTGCTGGTGAAGACGTCCGGCGTAGCGCGAAAAAGTATCTATCACCATTTCACCAATAAGGATGAAGTGGCTGCCGCGGCGCTTAATGCGCGTGACGTACGCTGGATGGCGTGGTTCAGGCGTGAGTGCGACAAAGCACAGACGCCGCGCGAGCGCATCCTGAATATCTTTACCGTGCTTAAACGCTGGTTCGAATCGGAAGGCTATCGCGGCTGCGCGTTTATCAACACCGCGGGCGAAGTGGGGAATCCGGACGATCCGGTTCGTCAAATTGCCAGGCTGCACAAACAGAAACTGCTCGACTATCTGCTTGAGCTTACCGGGCAGTTAAATACGCCGCAGCCATTACCCTTGGCCAGACAGTTACTGATCCTGATTGAAGGCGCTATCACTATGTCGCGCGTAATGGGCGACTACCGCGCCGCCGATGAGGCAAGAGAGGTCGCTCAGCTATTACTGAAACAGATCCCGTAGCCGGGATCTCTGTTCCAAAGATGCAACACTCACCGATCTATCCACTTATTCTGGAGGCACTACCATGTCTGATTCACACACTCGTCCGCCACTGCCGCCGTTTACCCGCGAGTCAGCCCTTGAGAAAGTCAGGCTTGCTGAAGATGGCTGGAACAGCCGCGACGCCGAAAAAGTGTCGCTTGCTTACTCTCTGGATACCCAATGGCGCAACCGGACAGAGTTTGCCAATAATCGTGAAGAGGCGAGGGCGTTTCTTGAGCGTAAGTGGAAAAAGGAGCTTGAGTACCGTCTGATCAAGGAGCTGTGGGCCTTTGATGGCGATCGCATCGCTGTTCGCTATGCCTATGAGTGGCGCGATGACTCCGGGAACTGGTTTCGCTCCTACGGCAATGAAAACTGGGAGTTTGGGGAAGATGGGCTGATGCACCACCGCTATGCCTGTATTAATGACATGCCGATCAAAGAGAGCGAGCGGAAGTTCCACTGGCCGCTGGGGCGTCGTCCGGACGATCATCCGGGATTATCCGCGCTGGGCCTGTAACTCTTCGGGCATCCCTCACTGGGTGCCCGGCTGCTTTGTTTTACGTTAATGTTATTCAACTTTTTGGCTGTAGATATCAGGCCGGCTAATGGACCATGTGTAATTTTGCTGATTTACCGGCTGATAGCCAAACTTTTCATAAAGCCATGGCGCGGTTGTGGTGAATAACACGATTGTACGAAGCTTTTCAAACACCGGATGACGATGAATAGATTCCATAAGCCATCTTCCTAACCCTTCGCCCTGGTGCTCCTCCAGGACATAGACATCACACAGGTAAGCGAAAGTCGCGTGATCCGTTACCATGCGAGCAAACCCTATCTGGGTTTCGTGGCGATAAAGCCCAAAGTTAAGACTGTTTGCAACTGAAACCGTGACGGTTTCAATATCGATACCTTTTGCCCATTTGGATCTCGTCAAATAGTGGTGCACTGCCGGTATATCCAGTTTTTCTTTGTCTGTACTAATCAGAAAATCGTTCATGCGCCATTCATGTATCGCTGAAGTGTTCACGCTCACACCTGCCAATATGATGTTGGGGAACTGAACATTATCACTATCTGCACGCCATTAACCCCCACTGGATCTGGCTGGCTTTTTTATGCAGTTTGAAACGTCAGCACCCAGACATACTCTTCGCAGCAGCTCTTTTATGACTCGATACGCACGCTATTTAACTGGCCGTAATCCGCGAAGCAGCAGATTCAGCGCGGCAATGCCTTGCGCGAGGCGCGTATCGCTTTCATCGCTATCGGCAATCCAGAACGCGGCTTCAGCCAGGCTTCCGTAAATCAGCGAAGCCAGCCCCTCCGGATCGGCCTCTTCAATCACGCCCTGCTGAATGAGATCGCGGATCAGGGCCTGCATGGATTGCACGCAATGGCGTTGTGACTCAGGGGAGAAACCGCCCAGCACGGCTTTTGCATCACGCAACATAATGCGCTGAAACTCAGGCTCCAGCGCCATCTCAAGGCAGGCCCGGCAACGGCTGCAAAAACCCTCCCATGGATCGGCCGCACTTTCCGAAATCTCTTGTAGGCGTTGATCCATTTCGTCATCAATTTGCTCTACTACCGCGGCCAGTAAGCCCTTTTTATCCCCGAAGTGATAATAGAGCGCACCGCGCGTCAGCCCAGCTTGAGCAGTCAGATCATCCATTGAGGTTTCAGCGAAGCCATGCTCTTTAAAAAATTGGCGGGCAGTTGTCAGCAATGTCGCTCTTGTCTCTTCCATCTCGGCACGGGTACGGCGGACCATGATTTTTCCTTTACATACGCAATGAATGATTGTTTACATACGCAGCGTATGAATATAGAATTGTTTTTCATACGCCTTGTATGAATTGTCCCTTTGCCACGGCGTTGTGGCAAGCAAATGCTACCGGAGAATGAGATGGCAACGCTCTATCGAGACCTTTTTTCTGTCCCTGGAACCGGCCGTTTTACGGCGGCTGGCCTGCTTGCGAGACTGCCATTGCCGATGGCGGGCATCGGCATCATCACGCTGTTTTCGCAAAAGCAGGGCACCTTTGGCGTGGCGGGCGCAATTGCCGCCACGTTTGTGCTGGCCTACGCGCTGCTCTCACCGCAGATCTCTCGTTATGTTGACCGCTATGGGCAATCCCGCGTTTTACCTGTGGCGACCGCGATCAGCATTGCCGGCTTTTTCATTCTGATTGTCGGCTCTCACTGGAACGTGACCAGTTGGGTGCTGTTTCCGGGGGCCTTTCTTGCCGGATTTATGCCCAGCATATCAGCCATGATAAGAGCGCGCTGGACGGCGCTCTATCGGAGCGATCCGCGACTGCAGACAGCCTATTCCCTTGAAACAGTGCTTGATGAGTTGACCTTTATCATGGGCGCGCCTCTCTCTATCGCCCTCTCCATTATGTTGTTTCCGCAGGCAGGCCTACTGCTGGCTGTACTTTTGCTCTTTTCGGGCGTTTTCGCCCTGGTGATCCTGCGTGGCACGGAACCGCCAACGGTGACAATGTCGCGCGCCACGGCGGCAGAGGGTTCAGTCATTGGCATGAAAAGCGTAAGGCTGCTGGCTCTGCTGATGATGGGAATGGGGATGATTGTCGGCACCGTCGACATTGTCAGCATTGCTTACGCCGGAGAGTGGGGGCATCCGGCGGCGGCCAGCCTGATTTTAGCCGCATATGCCGTTGGCTCTTGCCTGGCCGGGTTGTTGTTCGGTTCGTTACGCTTAAAAACCCCTCTCAGCCGCCTGTTATGGCTGGGCGGGCTGGCAACCGCAGCAACCACCGTTCCTTTGCTTTTCGTGGCAAACCTCACCGCCCTGACCGTCGCCGTGTTGGTGGCGGGTCTCTTCTTTGCTCCCACAATGATTGTCGCCATGTCGCTTGTTGAGCGGCAGGTATCAGAACATCAGCTTACAGAAGGCATGACCTGGCTGCTCGCCGGGCTGAATATCGGCGTTGCATTGGGCGCAGCTATAGCCGGTCAGGTGGTGGACAGCGGCGGAGCGCGACAGGGATTCTCCGTTGCCCTCTGTGCGGGCATTGCTGTGTTGCTGATAGCATCTCTGACCCATTTCACCTTGCGTAATCAGGATCATTGCGCCTGACAGGGCGCTCACATAAGGAACTGCATAATGAGTACTTTCTCAGGCGCGACGCAGGTTCGCAGTTTATGGACGCCGGTTCTTGCGGTGGGTCTGGCAACCTTCTCTGTAGTGACGACGGAAATGCTGCCGGTAGGGTTGCTGACCTCCATCGCCGCGACCCTCTTTGTCACCACAGGCAGTGCGGGGCTGGTGATCTCTCTGCCCGCGCTGCTTGCTGCGTTATTCGCGCCCTTCGTGGTGATTGCGTCGGGGGGCATCGATCGGCGTTTGATACTGTGTGGTCTGCTGGCGCTGCTGATAGTGGCGAACCTGGCCTCGGCGCTAGCATCCAGCCTGACCATGATGCTGATGGCACGAGCCCTTGTTGGCTTATGCATGGGCGGAATCTGGGCTATCGCGGGTGGTCTGGCGGCGCGCCTGGTGCCGGAAAAATCGGTTGGCCTGGCGACATCGATTATCTTCGGCGGTGTGGCGGCCGCATCGGTACTCGGCGTACCACTGGGGGCATTCATTGGCGATGCAATCGGGTGGCGTTGGGCTTTTGGCGGCATGGCGCTTTTTAGCACGCTGGTACTGGTGCTGCATCTTGCTGTTATCCCGCCGTTGCCTGTGGCCGCCTCAGTGAAGGTCGGCCAGTTCATTGCGCAACTGACTAACCGCACATTAGTGGCAGGTTTGCTCCTGACGCTGTTACTGGTTACCAGCCATTTTGCGGCCTTTACCTTCATACGCCCGCTGTTGATCTCAGTATCAGGATTTCATACCCAGTGGATTTGGGCGATCCTCTTCGCGTACGGTATCGCCGGCATTATAGGTAATTTCCTTGTGGGTATCGGGGCCGCCCGCAACACCACGCGCACGCTAATGGTGGTGGCAACTGCATTGGCCTTAACGCCGGTGATCTTCCTGAGCGCAGGGCAGACGGTCGCGGGTGGCGGGGCGATTTTGATTTTCTGGGGGCTGGCATACGGTGGGCTCTCCGTCGGGCTGATGACCTGGATGATGAAAGCCGCTCCCGACGCCGTTGAGATAGCCGCAGCCCTTTATGTCGGCATATTTAATATTGGCATTGCGACAGGGGCATGGGTTGGCGGGGAGCTTGTTGATGCGTTAACGCTTACCGCGCCTTTGTGGCTTGCCAGCGCATTAGCGATTGCTGCTCTGTTATTAACCATGATGTCGAGTCGTATCTCTGCCCGAAGATAACTGTAGCGCCCCCCAGAATCAGGGGGCATCATCCTTCAGGCACTTTTGTCAGAGCCAAAATGCCATTCAGCGGTGGTCGAAAGCGTTACGAACGGCCCACCGAGCGTGGCATTGTGATGGCTGATGATGTCACTTGCTGACAAGCATTCGCTATCCATAGTGGTGTGCGCATCTGAAATCAGCACGGTTTTGAAGCCCCGCTCCGGCGCTGCCCTGCAGGTCGTATCAACACAAAACTCTGTTTTCATGCCGGCAATAACCAGCTGTTTTACGCCTGCCTGCTCGAGGTGATGCAGCAGGGTCGTATCCCGAAAACAGCTGGGGTACTTTTTAACAAAGATGATATCCCGCCCGGCATCAACATCCATTTCCGCTATCAGTTGTGTTAGCGGGCTCTGCTCTGAGAAGGGCGAGTCATCTGGTCCGGTGTGGCGGGCAAAAAAGATCGGCACCCGATCCTGTCTCGCTTTAGCAATCAGCAGGCAAATATTCTCCAGCACGCTGTCTGCGGAGTGTGGGGCAACAGGGCCACGGAAAAGCCCCTGCTGCATATCGATAACCAAAAGTGCATTGTCAGATGAAATCATGATGTGTCTCCATTCAGCATGTTATGAACGGAGAGATCGTTTTCCCCGTCCGGTTTGGCGGGGGCGAGGATCTGTTTGTCAGAATTCAGTCACAGATAACTCCACACCGCCGCAAGGCCCGGTGGTGGTGGTGGTCGTGATTGAGTGAACTGACATAATCATTTCTGGCCTTTAGTGATGCGTTAACGATTAAAACAGCAAAGAGAAAGATGACAGAAGTGCCTCTTCGCTTATAACACCAGGCAAATAACGTTTTCAATCTCTAATCTGAACAACGCTCATTTAAAAATGGCACGAACGGAAAGATGCCATCCCGCCTCCTCATGTATATCTCCCTTCACCGAGAAAAAAGAGGAGATGAAGATGCTGAAAGGTAAAAGAGCAGTTATTACCGGCGGGGGCAGGGGATTTGGCCAGGCGCTCTGCGTATGGCTGGCGCGAGAGGGCGTTGAAGTCGATTTTTCCGCGCGGCGGGCTGAGGATATTGAGAAAACCTGCGGCATCATTACCGCGGAGGGCGGCGTCGCAAGAGGGTATCTCTGCGATTTAGCCCAGCCTGAATCCCTCTCTCACTTTGCCGATCGGCTGTTAGGGTCAGACAAGCCCATCGACATGTTGATCCTCAATGCTGCGCAGTGGTTGTCAGGCACCTTAGACGAGCAGCCTGCGGCAGACATTATCACGACCATCAACTCTGGCGTGACAGGGTCGATTCTGCTGACGCAAGCATTGCTGCCAGGGCTCCGGCGATCAGAGAGTGCGGATATCGTCGCGATTATCTCTTCATGCGGCATCCCGAACTTTACGGACTCCATTGCCCACCCCGCGTTTTTCGCCAGCAAGCATGGGCTTAGCGGGTTTATCACGAAACTCTCTCAGCAGCTCAGCGAAGAAAATATTCGGGTTACCGGCCTCTATCCACCCGATTTCGAAGTGACAGGATTAGACCCGCTTGCCGCGAGCCAGGCGAAAATGGGCGAGCGTCTGCTGAATGGGCGTTCGGTCTGGGAGACGATGCGTTTTGTGCTGACGCAGCCGCGAAGTTGCCATATCAGTCATATTTACTTCCAGGGGCCTACCCGCGAAGCGCTGCGATGTGTTGTTCTTTAGCCCCAACTTTGCAACCATGTGCCTCCACACATCTGCTGTTGCAACGCCCCGAGCGGCAATGTCGACTGTTCTGCTAAGAGGACCTCATATGACCACGTTTCATCAACTTACCGCCACCAGCCTTAGCGGTGAGCCTGTTCCGATGGCCGACTATGCGGGGAAGGTGGTGCTGGTCGTTAATACCGCCAGCCATTGCGGCTTCACGCCACAATATGCCGGTCTCGAAACGCTCTATCAGAAATATGCCGCCCAGGGGCTGGTGGTGCTGGGGTTTCCCTGCAACCAGTTTGGTAACCAGGAGCCTGGCAGCGCGAATGACATCGCGCAGACCTGCCATATTAACTACGGTGTGAGCTTTCCGATGTTTGAAAAAGTCGAGGTCAACGGTACGGCCGCCCACCCGCTGTTTCATTACCTGAAAAAGGCGCTGCCCGGCATACTGGGGGAGCGAATCAAGTGGAACTTTACCAAGTTCCTGATTGGCCGCGACGGCAAACCGATCAAGCGTTTTGCGCCGTTTACCACGCCGGAGAAGATGGAAGCTGCGATCGTTTCTGCGCTTAAAAGCTGAGTTCAGTGCTTGGCCGAAGGCGTTATTTAACTTTGCGGGCAAAAACGCATTAGAAGAGTTGATGCGGCGGCAGGACAAGTCCGCTTTATGCAGGAGCGGATGTTGCGACAGCATGCAACCCCAACGGGTGTGCTTTAGGAACATTTATGTTAAGACCCTCTGGGAGAAGAAGGAGGTATTTATGCGGGAAATAGTTGTGGTTCCATACGATGAAAAATGGCCCGAGATGTTCAACGTTGAAAGTTTTCTGATAAAAGCCCTGCTGGGCGACGTCGCTAAGAGTATTCATCATATTGGCAGTACGTCAGTTCCTGGCCTCTCAGCAAAGCCTGTGATTGATATCCTTCTGGAAGTTTCAGACATCAATGAACTGGATCAGTGTACCCCTGCAATGGTCAACGCCGGATACACTGCTCGCGGTGAAAACGGTATTACAGGACGACGGTATTTCATTAAGGGCGGCGATCAGCGTAGCCATCAGGTGCATGCGTTTTCAGTAGGGGATATTCAGATATTAAGACATCTTGCTTTCCGTGATTACCTGAGAAAAAACAGAGCGGTTGCAAGGGATTACGCCGAAATAAAGCGTAGAGCAGTATTGTCATATAAGAACGATGCACAGCGTTATAGCGCATGCAAAACAGACTTTATTGAACATTATCTGCAACTTTCGCTGATGGAACGGGAATGATAGATAATGAGTTTGTTACTGCGTTATTTCTTTTAACATAATACAAATGCTTACTCCTAAAAAGTCACCTCTGCGGCAGATTTTTCCTGTATTCGTTGTGAAATGTCTGCTTTGCGCTAAAAATGGGCGGATTTAAAACCCATAACGGAGTGATATGACGAATGCCTAATATCGTGCTCAAAACAATATTACTAATGCTTGGTGGCCTGCTGACAGCCAATGTCGCACTGGCCAAAACATGTACCCCTGCGGATGCTGAATCCGCCGATATGGCTATCGACTCTTTAAATTCATGGAGTGCCATTAACCAGAATCGCTTTAAGTTTGGTCATTGCGATGCGGGTGATATTTCAGAAGGCGTTTCAGAGGCGGTTGCGCGGCTTTTGGCCGATCGCTGGGATACGTTGCCTGATTTAGCCATTGAGATCCGTAAAAATCCTCCACTGAAGAAATATGTTCTGCGACACATCGACTCCACCATTGATACCAAAGATCTCGATAAAATCGGGAATCAGGCCGCCCACTCCTGCCCGGCTAAAGAGGAAAAACTGTGTGGCGAAATTAAAGTAGCCGCAGGAAAAGCAGCCGAGGAGTAATTCACGCGATAAGTACACGTCCGCTAAGCGGGCTTTTCCCGAAACGCATCACGCTAAATATTCTCCCTCACGGCTCGCCTTCCCAGTAATCGACGCCTTTGCCTCTGAAATCGACCACTCTGAAGCCATCATCTTTCTGATTGGTAGATTTCACTAAGTATTTATTCGAATCCGCGCTCGCACACTTCGGGCAACGCCATGGTGCTGACGGACGTATACATTAGCGGCAGAGAGGAGGTGTTGACTATCTGATGCGGCCACGCTTTTCCGGGGGGAATGGTGATTTGCTGAACGCCTGGGCGATGCTGCCATAAGGGAGCGCGCTCTACTTTCCGCAACACCGCCATATGCCCGTCGCCCTGCGGCTCTTCGTCGACAGTATAAAAGCAAGGCAGCGTGGCTGAGGGATAACAGACGTGGCGATTACGCTTTGCCGCCCGACGTCACCCGCTGGCGGTGACAATCCGCTGGTTCCACTTTTTTCCCCTCTGCGGAACAGACATGTAACGGCAGCAGAGGTTTGCCGCTGGTATTATCCACCAGCACAGAGTGCACCTCGCCCTCCTCGAAGAGATAGCGCTCACCCCATTGCCGCATCGCCACGACAATGGGAAACACCGCGCGGCCTTTGTCGGTCAGCACATATTCACTGTAGGCGCTGCCATCGGACGCGGGTGAGATCGCGAAAATCCCGAGTTCAACCAGTTGCTTGAGGCGAGAGGCGAGAATGTTTTTCGCCAGTCCGAGATTTTTTTGAAACTCACTGAACCTGCGCACATCGTCAAACGCTTCCCGGATGATCATCAAACACCAGCGCTCGCCTATCGACTCCAGGGTTCGGGCCACCGGGCATTCACTGGTCCTGAGGGATTCCTGTTTCGCCATTTCTGCACTCTCAGCCTCTCTGTATGGGGAAGGAGTATAAGCGCTGCGTAAACTGGTTGCAAAAGAAAACCACCAGTGCTATCTCTGTCGCCTTGTAGTTTTAAAAAGAAACCAGATCAGGGAGGCGCGATGAGGAATAAAGTGAGTGTAGAGGCGGGTATTACGCAGGATGCAGGATCTGGCGATGCGCTGGTATTGAAACCCGGCATTGTCTTTTTGTTCTCGCTGATAAGCGCGCTGTCGGTGGCGAATGTTTATGCTTCCCAGCCTCTGCTGGACGCCATTGCGCTCACTCTCCATGTTCCTCAGGGGGTAATTGGCAGTGTGGTGACCGCCACGCAGGCAGGCTATGCGCTCGGGTTGATTTTTCTGGTGCCACTCGGGGATGGCATCAACCGAAAAACTCTCACCATCACACTGTTGTCTCTGTCGGCTGCGGCACTGCTGGCGGCGGGATTAGCTGCCAGTTTTGTCACCCTGCTGTGTGCGCTGTTCTTTACTGGACTGCTGGCGGTGGTGGTGCAGCTGGTAGTGGCCTGGGCCGCTATGCTGGCGGCACCTGAACAACGAGGAAAAATTGTTGGCACGGTAACGAGCGGTATTGTGTTGGGCATTCTGCTCTCCCGCGTTGTCTCAGGTAGCCTGGCTGATATCGCAGGCTGGCGGGCGGTGTACCTGACTTCAGCTTGTTTTATGCTACTGATGGCCTGCCTGGTGGCGACAGCAGCACCAGCCCCTGCCCCCTCTATTGAAAAACGTGCCGCGTCATATCCCGCTCTGCTGCGCTCAGTTTTCAGGCTTTTTGTCACCGAGCCGCAGTTGAGAAGGAGCGGGGCGTTCGCGCTGCTGATCTTCACTGCATTCAGCATATTGTGGAGCGCAATGGTACTGCCGCTGACTGCGCTGTCGTTATCCCATACCGGGATCGGCATGTTCGGCCTGGTAGGGGTAGCCGGTGCGCTGGCTGCGGCAAAAGCAGGTGCCTGGGCCGACCGGGGCTGGGGGCGCCGTGCCTGCGGGATCTCGCTGGTGATGCTCACACTCTCATGGTTGCCCATCGCCGCGACCGAAGTTTCACTACTGTGGCTTGTTGTCGGGATCATTATGCTGGACTTCGCTGTACAGACCGTACACGTGATCAACCAGAGCACTCTTATCGCCGCCAGGCCTGAGGCCGCAAGCCGCCTGGTTGGCGCGTATATGTGTTTTTACTCAACGGGCAGCGCAACGGGCGCAATTGTTGCCACCCAGCTCTACGCTCACTTTGGCTGGAGCACGGTCTGCATCGCCGGGGCGGGCGTCAGCGCCTGCGCTTTTCTGCTCTGGTGTGTAAAGAGATAGATATTGTGATGCCTCTCATCCACGGGCGCGAAAAATTGCCGCAAGTTTCATGACTGCGGCCTCAATCTCCTGTTCGTTGTAGGCGGCAAAGCCCATCAGGAACCCGGTTGAGGCCGGTTGGCCTGCATATAGCGCGGTTAATCCGAGCATATCGATATCGGCGCGGCGAGCGGCGAGGGCAATCTCGGCTTCAGCGATCCCCTCTTTAAGGTGGCAGGGCATCTGCATGCCACCCGCAGGCGTCAGCCAGGTGACGAAATCAGCAAGGTGCTGCTCTATCAGACTGGCCAGTTTGTCACGCCGCGCCACATAGACGCCGCGCATCATCCGCACATAGGCCCCAAAATGGCCTCCTTCGATAAATTTCGCCAGCGTCAGCTGGGGAATGGAGGCGGTATGACCATCCATTAATGTGCGCGCTATCGTCAGCGGCTCAACCAGTTCGTCGGGAACGATCATATAGGCGATGCGCAGCCCCGGAAACAGGGACTTGGTGAACGTGCCGATATAGATCGTCCGGTCAGAGCCATCCAACCCCTGGACGCAGGCCATCGGCTTGCCTTCATAGTGAAACTCGCTGTCGTAATCATCCTCTACGATCCACGCCTGATGTCGGTTTGCCCAGTCGATAACCGCCAGTCGCCTGTCGAGAGAGAGCGTGGCGCCGGTAGGATATTGATGAGAAGGGGTGAGATAGATCGCCTTTGCCGGTTCGCTCAGTGCGTTAAGCTGCTCAATCGACAGGCCGTTCTCATCAAGCGCAACGGGTAAGGTGTTTAGCCCGGCCGCTTTAAACGCTTTATGCGCGCCCTGATAGGCGGGATCTTCAATCACCACGTTATCCTTACTGTCCATCAGCACATTGGCGCAGAGAGCCAGCGCCTGCTGAGAACTGGTAACAATGATGATGCGTTCTGCCGTAGCGTGCGCGCCGCGCTCCAGGTTGACGTACTCCGCGATGGCGCGCCGTAAACGCTCCATACCCTGGGGCGGGCTTTGATCAAGCGCCTGGTGACGATACTCTTTCAGCACCTGACGCTGCAGGCGCTCCCAAGTGTGGATCGGGAATAAGCGTGTTTCAGGAATACCCGGTGCCAGCGGGCGAGGGCGGGAAAACTCCCGCACCCCTCCGCTTTCATAAATGACCTCACCGCGAGAGCTAAGCGCAGGTTTACGTACTCCTGCATTTGACCGGCGCTGACGTGGATGGGATTTCAGTAGCCGGGTACGCGCAGAGACGAAGCTCCCTTTGCCGGTGTGCCGCTCAATAAAGCCCTCTGCATGCAGGCGGCTGTAAGCGGCTTCAATAGTATCGCGCGAGACAGAGAGCGAAGCTGCCAGCGCGCGGGAGGCGGGAAGGGCTTTGCCTTCAGCCAGAGTACCGTCGAGGATAAGCGTGCGTATTGCCCGCTGGATCCTTTCATGCAGCGGCAGCGATCCGTTAGCCGGATCGACCATCCACGCTTTCACTGTTTCAAGTTGTGCATGCTTAAACATCGGCTCTCCCCGCCATGGCGCATCTCAGCCGCCAGTCTAAAGCAACAAACGCGAATGCCGAACTCTTAATTGGTCTGCTCTGATTGCTAAAATTGGTGGGGCTAAACGTGCCATTGCCTGCTTATACTCATCTCGCAAACGTAATTAGCCATTGCCATGCAGCGGGTGGGAAATTAACGCCAGGATCTATTTCGCTGCAGTTTATTTACGGATGACGGACACGTAACAGCAATGAAACAAGAGAGGTCATTACTATGATTAATAATATTTTCACTATTGAAGCGGCACACGAGAGTGATTATGAAGAGTGGTTGCCATTGTGGGAGAAATATCAGGAATTTTATAAGGTCGATATTTCTGACGCGGTAACCCAACGCACGTGGCAACGCTTTTTCAGCCCGCTTGAGCCGGTATTCTGTGCGGTGGCGAAATATAACGGCAAAATAGTCGGTTTTGCCCATTATCTCTTTCACCGCTCCACCTGGGCGGAGAGCGATTATTGCTACCTTGAAGATCTCTATGTGTGTGAATCTGTTCGCGGCCAACAGGCGGGCAAACAGTTAATTGAATATGTGCAGCGAGAAAGTAGAAAGCGCCACGCCAGCCATCTTTACTGGCACACCCATGAGACCAATTATCGCGGCCAGCGTTTATATGACTGGGTGGCGAAGAGAAGCGGCATGATTGAATATCGCATGCAGGTGAGATAACAATTTTCCGCACATCTACAACATCATTTAAAAACAAAAAGAGTTCGCATCAGGCGACGCGTTGCGGCCGTTTTTAACCTGAACAGGATAAACAAAATAGTGAAGAAGATACTTTTGTGTGGCCTGATACTGGCCTCGGTTTCATGCGCTGATTTCCAGAAAAGCATGCAAGATCAGATGAACGCGGTGAACGCCGCGCTCACCCCTAAAGGTACAAACGCGCAGCAGAACGCCTCTGCGAGAAAAGTGGGCACCATCACAAACGAACAGTGCAAAACCAGCATCGGCAAGAGCCGCAGCTATTTCGAACAGATTATTGGCTTCAAACTGAATGAGTCAAACTCTTCCAGTTATACCTCCTTCTCGGAGACCTACAACCTGCGGATAGCCGATCGTAAAGACCGCCTTGGCGGTAACTATGCCATTTGCGTCATTGCCATCGATCCGCAAACGGATAACGTCACGACATTCTCCATGCCGGTGTAATACAGAGAGTGAAATAAAGCGGGATTTAGAGTGTAGTCCCGCTTGTTTTATTACAAAGTCGCTGATTTGCAACTGCAACTCACTCATAACCTAGCCAGTATAAATAATAAAAAATTACATTATCTTGAACATAACTCTTGTTTATTGTTTTCATGAGATCCTAATTCATGTTAACTTACTTATCACCGCTATTTTTATTAAGATACTCCAGAAGGTAAGATAAAATCTTTCCTTTGAAGGAACGTTTTAATCCATAAGTACCATGATTTTGTTCTGTGGAATAGAGATTGCGGAATACAAAAGGATTGTATCTATCTAATATTTTCTCTGCTTTTTCTTTCGTTAACGTTTTATCTGCACACCACAAAGAGTTATCAACATGGATAGCTGCCAGAGGCAATTCAGTGACTCCCGTTGGTGAACGATTTAAAACAACCCATTCTCCTGTCTCCATTGTGGCATTTTGTCCTGCTCGGTTTCCAATAAGACTACTGCAATAAAGAATATCTTTTGCTGGTACATTCATTTTCAAAAAAACCTCGCCGAAATAGGCCCCCTCATCACCAAAAGAGTTTAAAGTGTCCATTTCAACCTTTATTGTGTCTAAGCCTAATAATTCCGCAGAGTTTTTTATTTGTATTATCGTCTCAACATAACCATTGCTTCTCGAGCTGATCTTTCTTCCTATGTTTACAGAATTAACGTTCTTTTCTTGCAATTTCCTCTGTGTATGCTGATAAAGGCTTCGTAACTCAGCGCAAATAGAATCAACTCTTTGCTCATCAAGTTGTGCAAGTATAGTTTTATATCTCTCATGGCAGCCATAAAAGTTTGCATAAATACGATCTTCGCAGAAGGGAAGGCGTTTGAAATTGAGTGCGCGCGCGGCGAAATAGGTTAACAAGGCGTAGCCAAAATCTTTACCATAACTAAAACCTGTCACTCTGTCGGGAGTGTTGCTACTGCCTCTGCCAAGCCCAATACAATCATAAAGAAGATCATCTTGAATATGAAAATGATGTTCAGGTTCAACACTTGGGAAAATGAGAGCTTGTCTGGTAAAATTGAATTTATCCATAATTATTACCTTTATTGTCATTTGTGCAGTTAGTAGAAACTAAGAGCTAAATTGCGTTGATTAGAAAATATCATTATACAAGCTTATGCAGAGTGTGGCTAATTATAATTATCGTATTGTATTGTTCCTATGTAGAAAAATAAGTCAGCTAACTTGCTGTTGCTGAAGTTTAAAAAAACGAACCCATCTTTTATTACTCTAAATAAATTATGCCGCTCAGTGTTTATTAATGAACATGGGGGGATTAAATGTGTCCATCCACCAGGTTTTATATCCTTTTTTTTAATAGCCATGAGTAGCAGTAATAGCTCATTGAATATGCTTATTTATATCGTGATTTTTTAACTCTATTATCCTGTATTGCCATAGTATCTTAAATAATTATGCATATTAATTGATGAAAAAATATTGATAGGGTGATCATCGCATAAACGAACTTAGTGCCATGAATAAAAAAGGGAGCCAGAAGGCTCCCTTTATAATATGCAATGCCAGCCGCCTGAGACCGTCAGGCGCAACGCAACTTACTGTGTCGACGTAGTAGTGGTTGTCGTGGTGCCGGTATTTGAACCATTATTGCCGCCCGCCGCCATCAGTGCGATACCGGTTACGGCTGTTGCAACAGTTACGCCGGCAATGACGGACGAACCCACCGCGAATTCAGAGGCACTTGCGCCAGCCGCTTCTCCACTGTTGAGCTCCAGGGCGGAGGCAGGCGCGGCAGCAGCGTTACCCGCCGCGGTCATTAAAACCAGTGCAGCAATCGTCATTTTCATATTTATCTTCTCCATTTATCGATTCTTCCATTAGGGCTTTGACATCCACACATACACTATTTTTATTGTTACCTAAGTAAAATTTACAACTGTATCCATTTGTTAAATAGGCGTTTTTAGGATCGCTGAACTATTTGTTAAGTGACTGATTTCCTGACGCCTCGCTACTTAACCCAGGCGAAACTTTCAGATTATCCGCAACCGGGTGAGCGCCACCGCTGGCGCTTTTAGCGGCGCAACCTACCCTTAAAAGTGCGACGCAGCGGCCTCAGTTCGGGCTGCGCTATTGCTGTCGTGAATGGAAAAATAACAAAGGAGTAAGAATGAACATTGCTTGTCTTGGGTGGGGATCGCTTATCTGGAAAGCAGAGGGTTTACCAATTGCCAGCAGCTGGCATGCCGATGGCCCACATCTACCCATTGAGTTTTCCCGTGTTGGCGACGGGGGCGAGCTGGCCACGGCGCTCTGTATCAACGCGCCAGTTGTACCGGTCCACTGGGCATTTCTCAATACTGCCAACCTGGAGCTTGCAGTCGCGGCCCTGCGTAAGCGCGAGCAGATCCCGGATTCCCGGGAAGATGGCGTCGGCTCGCTGGTGCTGGCGGGCAAGATGGACGGTACACTCGCCGCATGGGCTGCGGCAAAACAGCTTGATGCAGTGATCTGGACCGCTTTACCACCGCGTTTTAACGGTATTGAGGGGCGTATACCCTGTGTTGATGATGCGCTCGCATATCTGCGCTCCCTAACGGGGGAGACTCTCAGCCACGCGCAGGACTACCTCTGCCAGGTTCCCGCCATATTCGACACGCCCTATCGCAGAGCGATTCGCGAACAGCTCGGCTGGCCCTGTTAATTCTGACAGTCGCGCAACTAATCACATTTTTGTAACACTTTCACCGCACCCTGGTAGCGCTTCGCCAGGGTAGACTCAGCCTGCTCATTGAATATGGAAAAAAGAGAACTTTAAGATGCCATTACGTTCGATTCAGGCGTTGTGTTTGCTCAGCTTTTTTATGGCGGATGTGCGGGATGGTCTTGGCCCCTTTCTGGGGATCTTCCTGATTCACTACCACTGGAGTGCGGAAGCGATAGGCTACGCCATGACCGCGGGCGGTATCGCCGGGCTACTGGCAACGCTGCCCTCCGGTATTGTGGTGGATGCTTCGTCGCGCAAGCGTGCGATTATCGCCATGGCGGCGCTGCTGATCATGGCGGGTACGCTACTGCTGTGGTTCTTCCCCGGCTCGTTAATGGTCTACGCAAGCCAGGTGGCAACAGGTATTTCGGCGGCGTTTATCGGCCCGGCAATGGCGGGTCTGACGCTGGGTCTGGTGGGGCAGAAACGCTTTGCTCATCAGCTTGGCCGCAATGAAGCCTACAATCACGGTGGCAATATGCTTTCGGCGCTGCTGGCCGGTGTGGCCAGCTGGTACTGGGGCATCGGCGCGGTCTTCCTGCTGATGCTGGTGATGGCCTTTGGCGCGCTGATGGCGGTACTGGCGATCCGTGAAAAGGATATCGATCACCGCATCGCGCGCGGGCTAAACCCTGAAGAGACGCTCGGCGAGATCCCTTCGCTCTTCACGTTGCTTAAAATCCCGGCGCTCACCATCACCGGGCTGACTCTGATGCTGTTCCATCTGTCGAATGCGGCACAGTTGCCGATGCTGAGTATGCAGGTCGCTTCAGGTCATAACGCCGGGCTTTTTAACCCTGGCGCGTATGCCGCAATGACGGTGGTGATAGCCCAGGGCGTGATGATCCCGGTAGCGCTGATGGTTTCGCGCTACGCCCGGCGATATGGCTATGAAAAATTGATCTTGATTGCGCTGCTTATTTTGCCGATCCGTGCGATGACCGCCGCGCTATGGCCCTCGCCGTGGGCGGCAATTCCGGTGCAGATTTTCGATGGAATGAGCGCCGGTATTCTCGGCGTGGCGGTGCCCGGCTTTATTGCCTCGCTGTTAAACGGCACGGGGCACGTTAATGCCGGGCAGGCGCTGGTAATGTTGATGCAGGGCTTCGGCGCCGCCATCAGCCCCTCGCTTGCCGGAACGGTGGCGACGCACTACTCCTGGCGCACGGCTTTTATCACGCTGGCGAGCATTGCGCTGACGGCGCTCATCATCTGGCTCGGCTTCGCCAAAAAAGGGGCAACGCAACCCTTACGCGAGTGAGGTTTCACCTCGCTGATGCGGCATTAGCGGTTCCCGGCGCATCAGATCCCGGCAGACGTAAAAGAGCCCAATCATAAAGGGGAACTCATAGAGCTCTTCAATCAGATCCTGATAGGCGCGTTTGTGCAGGAAGAAGTGGGCAATAACGCGGTGATGTTCCACGCTGTCGGAGATCAGGAAGGAGACCACGACCAGCGCGAAGCTCCAGAGCAGCAGGGTTTGATGACGCAGGCGGTGACTAATTTGCTGGCGGAGCACAGAAGAGAAGAGGGGAAACAGCACCAGTGCGCCAATCAATAACACCGAAATAGCCCGAAAAAGAAGACGCGGCTCGTGTGGAAAATAGTCACGTCCCCAGCTGACGCTGCGCCCGAGTAATACCAGCCACCATATTGCTGCCCAGAGCCAGAATCTTTTGCGCTCAGGTGTTAGCGGGGCAGCCAGCGCGAAGCGTAAAGTAAAAACGAAAGCAAAAAGTAGCCACAGCGCCTGGACATTTTCGATGACCTCTACCAGGAGTCCGTGATAAAGAGGGAGAGAAAAGTCGGCGAAAAAAGGAATAATGCAGGCGAAAGCCGCCAGAACCACGGTCATGGGCGTCAGGCGTTTATCGAATTTCATAATATTGCCACGTTGATAATAATTAGCGGGCTAACATAACGGATTAGGGTTTACGCTGCTTTGCGATTAGTGGCGTATTGACCTTTAAAGAGGAAGAACGAACCGGCTAAATAGCCGGTTGCGTCATTTTTAGGCGTCCTGAACGGTATTGATAATCTTATGGATGCGTTTTTTAAAGCGCTGAATGGACCTGTCTATTTTCCGGCGATGAAGAAAACGGAAATAGGATGAGAGAGGAACAAACTCAGCTTCGCCAATGTTATCAATAACGACCAGCTCATACTCTTGCGGCGCGGTTTTGCGCACCAGCACATTGTACTCTTTCAACGTCATGGTCGAGATACCGTACTCAACGAGACTGCTGCGCAATTCGGCGAGCTTCTCCTCCAGCAGCGGCAAAGAAAGACGCTTGTTCTTCAGGTAGAACTCCAGGCTTTTGGAAATTTTGCCATCGTAATCAGTAACCAGATCGAAAACATGGCCGGTGCCAAAATTGGTCTGGATTTTACCGTAATAGTTGGGGATCGCCTGGCACGCCTGAATAGAGCCTGCTTTTTTGCGGTAGTAACGCGTTTCGCGCTTCACCTCTTTCAACCCGCCGTCATCGGGGTTGTAGAGGGTTTTGACACATTTTTGACTATCAAATGGGTGCTGGTAACACCGGCGGTGGCGGCCGCTACCTATATTCTCTTCTAGTATCAGCATGGTTAACTCTCCTTGCCGAATACTATGAGATTGCCTGGTTAAATATTCCCTAAACAAGGGAAATGATTTGATACATTTACCCCAAAGCCAGGGAATAAGCGCACCACATGTTAAATTTGGTCGCCCGGTGGAGGTAAAGAGCGACCCTCAAACCATGCGCGGTGCGTATCACGTCATTGACGTTTACTCCTGAACCATCCACATATCCGCCTCTTCGAACATCTCTTCCAGCATGCGGTTTAGCTTTTCACGATCGCTTTTGCTGGCATCGCTGTTCAGGCCATTGGCCTGCATCGGTTTCACCCGCACATCGGCATCCGGAAAGATGCGGTGTACGCGCTTTGTCAGTTCAGTGAGAATAATCTCTCTCGCGCCGGGTAAACCTTCAACGTTACGCTTGTCGTAAACCAGTTCAACAAACACAGGGTCGTCCTATTCAGTCTGATTTTTCGTGCAGCATTTATACTGGATAAAAAATCAGTATTCAAGACTAAAGCGTGTAAGAGCGGTGCATTCTGCGTACCTGGGCGTAAACAGCGCAACTTAGGTAGTGCAGGCGAGGCTTTTCAGCAAGAGGAAGAGATAAAGCATGGCAGTTTCGACATCAAAACTGCCAGCGAAGAGAGTAGAAATTGTTGAAGCGTATATCCGTCACTTGCGCACTTTATAACCCGGCGGCCAAAGGTGTACAAACGCAAATTTTTCGCTGGAGAGATTTATAAATTTGATGATCAGTGTATTAATCATCACTTTAATAATTGGTCTGCTCTTATCTTCACTGTGGACGGTGCGACAATGCATTATCTGCCCAAATGATGTTGTGGGTTGGTATGGATTTTCGCCAGCAGGCGCCAGGGTTTGCTGTCCACTAGCCAGGCAGGAATATCTGCTGCTAATAGCGGGCGGGCAAACAGGTAACCTTGTGCTTCATCGCAGCCATACTCTTCGAGCATGCGTGCCGTGTCCAGATCTTCCACCCCTTCCGCCAGCACCACGTAATTTAACTCTTTCAACATCATGATCACATTGCGGGCGATGATGCGGCTGTCGTTATCGGTGGCGATCTGGCTGACCAGCGAGCGGTCAAGTTTTATCATGTCAATAGGGATGCGCCGCAGGTAGCTGATATTGCTGTAACCCGCGCCAAAATCATCAAGCAGGATAGTGAAACCAAGCGCCTTGAGACGGTTAAGCTCACGAAGTGCAGCATCGCTCTCGAGCACCTTTTCTGTTTCCAGACACTCAATGTGGATATCGGCAGGGGTAAGCCCGGCGAAGATAATGTGCTGCGCCAGTTCATCGGCAAAGCCGGTGCGTGAAAAATCACTCACCGTGACGTTGATGGAGACGGGGAGATCGATTCCGATCGCCTTCCACGCTTTGGCCTGAATAATCACCGTTTTGATCACCCAGCGGGTGATATCCGCCATCAGAGAGGTTTTTTCCGCCAGCGTGACGATAAGCGCAGGCGATATCGGCCCAAGCCCGGGGTGTGTCCAGCGCAGCAGCGCCTCGACGCCCTCCGTCCTACCCGAGCGCAAAGAGACTTTGGGTTGATAGGCCATATAGAGCTGATCGCCCGATTTGATCGCCTGGCTCAAATCGTACAGCAGGCGGAAATCTTTATTACGCTGGTGGTCAAGAATCGGGTTGAACAGCAGCACCGGGTTATTCTCGCGGATCGCCTCATGCAGGGCGCTGATCGCCTGCCGCACAACCTCCTGCACGTTGTCCGTTTCCGGCTTAAAGGGGACAAAACCCGCGTGAATTGAGAGATTGATATTGATATCGCTGCCAATAGTTGCCTGGAAGGCGTGCGATTTTTCAACCCGCTTAGTCAGCCTGAGTGCCGCATCCCTCTCTGTCAGCACCGCAAAGCGTCCAGTGGCAAAGGCATAAAGTGTTGTCGACTGATTAAGCCGCAAGCGCATCTGCAGCAGCGGACCAAAGCTGCGCAGCAGCGTCTCCAGCGCTTCAACGCCAAGATAGCGGGTCAATTCATAGGCGCGAGGAATATCAATACAGTCAAAAATGATCAGGGCATAGTCACCGCTGGCGTTTTGCTTCAGGCGCGTCATCTCCTTGATTAAACAGGGGCGATTCGGCAGGCCGGTCAGCGCATCGACGAGGCCAATGTTGTAGCAGGATTCAAGGTAGAGCGTGGCCAGCGCCGCGATGCGTTCAAAATTAGCAATTTGCCGGGCATTAGGTTTGTAGATGTCTGGATGAGTAACGCACAACGTGCCGAAAATTGTTCCCTCTCTGGCGATCATCGGCATCGAGGCGTAAAAGAGGATATCGCCGCTATTGACCAGCGGCTGATGAGAAAATCGCGCATCAATACGGGCATCGTTACACACAATCATTTGCCGGTCAGCCAGTGAGTACTGGCACATAGTTTTATGAATGGCGATTTTATTGTGCTCAATCGGCACGTTTTCGACAAATTTGATGTACTGAAACTCGTCATCAAAGGTGGTGATAAAACAGCCCGATACGCCCATCACTTCACTGGCCAGACGCGCAAATTCTGCCAGCGCAGCATCGCGGGCCGGATCGGCCTTACTCAATAATTCGAGTGCCGCCAGCTGTTTGCTTTCACTTTTTTTAAGACCCGTAAACATGGTGCGCTCCTGGCCAACAAGTTAAAACAGGGTAACTTAGTCTGAGAGCTCCATCAGCGTGACTGGCAGCGGCTTACCCGATGCAGCCGCCTATAACTACTTCCACCAGCCAAGCTGGGTGCCAACCACGGCGATAATCGCGACGATCAACATGATGATGGTGGTCTTTTTCATAGAGGCTCCTCGATCAGCGGCACGCGCCGACTCTGTTAAGTGTATATGAAAGCGAGGCCATTAAGATTTGCCTCATATCAGCAACGGGAGATAACCCCATTAATTGAGCTGCTGGAATGCTTTTTTCGTTTTGCTCTTCTTCACCCGGTACATTACTTCATCCGCCGCGCGCAGGGCGCTGTCCGCATCGTACTGCTCAGGGTTAATCTCAATCACACCAACGCTGGCACCAGGGTAGTGGAGATGAATATCACCAAGCTGATACTCTCCGGCAATCTTCCCGTCGAGGCGAGTTTTCAGCGCGCTGAGCAGCACGCCCTGTGGCTGGTGGAGCGGGCCGCCGGGGCAGGCGAGTAAAAACTCATCGCCGCCGAGTCGGCCAACGATATCATCTTTCCCGCCACCCTTTCTCAGCCGCTTACCCACCTCAATCAGGAAGCGATCGCCGGTCTCATGACCAAACTGATCGTTAATTCCTTTGAAATTGTCGAGATCGATAAAAGCAATAATGACGTGGATTTTCAGATGGCGAGCCAGGGAGAAGAGTGTCTGCAGCGATTCGAACAGCGAGCGGCGATTCGGCAGGCCGGTCAACGCATCGGTATAAGAGTGGGCGATAAGCGCGGCATTGGCTTCGCGCAGCTGGTCAACGAGATGCTCTTTTTCAATGTATTGCGCAATAAGGCCAGCAAACAGGCGCAGCACCTGCTCACCGCGCACGCTGAGCATCTTTTTTTGGTTGCTGGCCGCACATAGCGTGCCATAAAGCGAACCGTCTGCCAGCTGCACCGGCTGGCTGAGATAGGTGGTGATCCCCAGCGCCTGGGCGGCTTCACAATCGCGCCAGCGGGTTGCCACATCATTGGCGAACAGACAGTTATCATCCAGCGCGCGTTTGCACAGGCTATCGCCGAAGGGGAGGGAGAAGCCTTCCGGGATCTCAAGCTGCTTACTGTTGCGGGAGTAGACAATATGTTGCTGGCGGGGGTCGTCACTGATTTTTGTCAGGTAGGTCGATTCCATATCGGTCACCATCTCCAGCATTTCCAGAAACTGACGGACTAAACTTTCCAGGGAGTGCTCTTTCGACAGGCTTTCCGAGACCTGAGCGAGAATGAAATCGGACATGAATAATGGGCTCCGGTGCGTGGGTACCTCGTTGACCCGGCACGTTATTGCTGACTATTTCGACGGCGCGCCATTAAAACATGAACGAAAAAGATTTGATATATCGTGTAACGGACAAAAAAAGCCCCGCTGATGAGGCGGGGCAAAAACTCATTGATTACGGAATGATGTTCTCTGGTCATGGGTGAGAACGAAGCAGACTATAACGGTGAAAAGTGCATTAAGAATGGAGAAATCATGGAGATATGCCGCTTGCACGGTTATTCTCAACAGCGTTGTTGGTCACTGTAAGGAGAAGAAAATGCGTTATGGCTTACTCGTTTTACCGTTGCTGGTCTCTGCCTGCACCTCATCGCCTGCTGTAAAAACGGATCATCCGCAGGTTGGCATGGCTAACCCGGCGGCAGTCTACTGCCAACAGCGCGGCGGCGAGCGCGTGCCGGTGCAGAGCCCGCAGGGCGTGCGCACCGAGTGCAAACTGCCGGGAGGGGAAGTGATTGACGAGTGGGCGCTGTGGCGTCGCGATCATCCTGCACCAGGATCGTGACAGCGGCAGAAAAGCCCGGTAAACTTCTCTTTCAGAATTATCTCATATTCAGTATTCACGAGAGCGCGCGAGAGAAGTATGTTTCAGTTACGACCGGGCAGCCAGGCATTAGTTATCGGCGCCCAGACCGCCAGTGGGCGGAGCAATATCGGTAAATCCGTGGAATTATTTGGTCTCTGCCAGCCGGGAGAGCGCTTTCTCAATCCGGTTAATGGCGTGGTCACCGAAATGCCGCGCACCGCAGCGCGCGCGCTCTGGCTGGTGACGGGCGATGTAACTGCATTTGACGGTCAGCAGGGTTTCGCCTTTGTGCGCGCCGAGCACCTGATGCCCCTGCAGCCGGACAGCGCGCCGCAGGACGAACGCACGCAGGTGATGAGCTAACGCAGCGCGCGCAGCCACTCTGCGAGCACGACGGCGTGGTTCTGCTCCGTATCTTTTGCCGCATATAACAGCGTGACGGTGCCCTTTTTCCCCCGCGCCGCCAGCTGTTCACCCGCCTCTTTTTGCGTTTCCAGCTCTTCCCGGTAGCGCTTCTTAAAGGCGGCAAAACCGATCGCCTCACCGTGAAAGGCTTTGCGCAGCTCCGCTGACGGGGCGAGGGTTTTACACCACTCGTCACAGGCCAGATCGACCTTCTTAATGCCGCGCGGCCAGAGCCTGTCGACCAGCACCCGGTAGCCATCCTCTTTACTGGCGGCGTCGTAGACACGTTTGCACTGGATCATACGTTCTCTCCTTTTCTTAAACTGGCAACTTATTGTTTCATAATTAGTCGTAATCTTACCCCGCTGATTTAAGGTGTTGTGATTACCGTTAAAGACGTCTAGTGTGATGCGCCTTATGTTAGCCATTATCTACCACGGCATAGGGGCACTTCTCCATGAATCACATTCCGCCTAAAAAGACACTGCGTATTGCGCTGATCGGCGACTATAACCATGACATCGTTGCGCATCAGGCGATCCCGCTAGCCATTGACGATGCTGCGGCAGTCCTTGAGATCACCGCTGATTATGACTGGCTGGCGACCCGCGAGATCGATAATCCTGAAGATTTGGTCGGCTATGATGCCATCTGGGTCGTGCCGGGCAGCCCGTATGAAAATGCAGCAGGGGCGTTTATTGCCATCAAATATGCGCGTGAAAACGCCATTCCGTTTCTCGGCACCTGCGGCGGTTTCCAGCATGCGGTGATTGAGTACGCCCGCAATGTGCTGGGTTGGGATGATGCCGCCCATGCGGAAACCGAAACCACAGGGCGGATGGTGATTTCACCATTGACTTGCGCGCTGGTGGATCAAACGGGTGCCATTGAGTTAAGGCCCAATACGCTGATTGCCCGTGCCTATGGCCGCAATGAGATTGATGAAGCCTACCGCTGTAGTTTTGGCGTTTCCCCGGAGTTTGCCAGCGAGCTGGAGCATGGCGATCTGCGGGTAACCGGCTGGGATGAAGAGGGTGAGGTGCGGGCGGTAGAGTTGATTACCCATCCGTTCTTTGTTGCCACACTGTTCCAGCACGAGCGCGGTGCGCTGGAAGGTCGCCCGGTCCCGCTGGTGCATGCGATGCTACGCGCCGCAGGCGAATAAGTGCGTGGATTGTGCCGGATGGCGGCTTGCGCCTTATCCGGCCTACAAAAGCGGTACCGGGTTGTTGTAGGCCGGATAAGCGTTTACGCGCCATCCGGCATTTATCCTCAATCCCGCATTTACCCACCATCCAGCCTCTAACCGGGAACGATCTCCCGGTTGCGTCCGGCAAACGCGCCGCACAGCGCCATCACAACAGACAGCAGCGCGCAGGCGATCAGCGGCAGATGCCAGTCGCCGCTGGCGTCATGCACTCTCCCCATCAGCGGCGGCCCGCAGGCGGCGAGCAGATAGCCCACCGATTGCGCCATCCCCGACAGCGCCGCGGCCTGGTGCGCCGAACTCGCGCGCAGGCCAATAAAGGTGAGGCCGAGGATCATCGTCGCTCCTGAACCAAATCCGTACACCACCGTCCAGATCGCCGCATGATCCGGCTGCAGCCAAAGCCCCAGCGCACCCGCAGCGCAGAGCAGTGCAACCAGCGCCGCGATGGCCCGCTGATCGCGAAGGCGGTGCAGTACCAGCGGAACCAGTAAACCAGGTGCCGCCGTCGCCAGTTGCAGTACGCCGTGCAGCGAGCCTGCCTGCGCCTCACTGAACCCCTGGCTTATCAGAATCGACGGCAGCCAGCCGATCACAATGTAGTAAATCAGCGAGTTGATCCCGAGATAGAGCGTCACCTGCCAGGCCAGCGCCGAGCGCCAGATGCCGCGGCTGTGAAGCGCACCTGTGGCACTGAGCGCCGCCGGTGCGCCGTGGCGCAGGCGCGGCAGCCAGAGCAGCAGCGCCAGCAACGGGAAGATCATTAGCGTGAGCAGAGCGCCGTGCCAGCCCGCGCCGCTCTGCGCAATCGGCACCATCGCCGCGGAGCCGATCGCCGCTGCCGCGCCCATGGTGAGCGAGTACGCCCCGGTCAGTTTGGCGACATGCTGGGCAAAATCCCGCTTCAGCATGCCGGGCAAGAGCACGTTGCCGAGCGCAATACCGCAGCCAATCACCGCCGTACCGATAAACAGCAGCAGGGAGGAGGGGAGCGAGCGCAGGGCGATGCCAGCGCAGATGAGCAGCAGTGCCGCAAACAGGCTGCGCTCCATGCCGATCCGTCGCGCCACGCCGGCTGCCAGCGGTGAAATGAGCGCGAAGGCCAGCAGCGGCAGCGTGGTGAGCAGACCCGTTTGTGCCGTGGTTAAGCCATAGTCGGCGCGAATAGCATCCAGCAACGGCGCAGCGCCGGTGAAGGTGACGCGCAACGTGGTGGCAATCATCAGGATGCCAACAATTAGCAGTGCACGCTGCTTGCTGTCAGAGG
Organism: Kosakonia sp. SMBL-WEM22; assembly: GCF_014490785.1. NCBI lineage: Bacteria > Pseudomonadati > Pseudomonadota > Gammaproteobacteria > Enterobacterales > Enterobacteriaceae > Kosakonia > Kosakonia sp. SMBL-WEM22. Next base: position 2,098,519 of record NZ_CP051488.1, read on the forward strand.
AGGGAGTGGTCATGGTGTTCTCATCCATAAAAAGAGGGCACTACGATAGCGTTTTTCACCACTGTTTGAATCAAGCTAAAATGACACTTTATCGCTAAATTCGGACAACTTTATGCACGACCTGGCCTTAGCGGGCTTCGATCCCGACAGCCAGCAGGAAGCCGCTGTCGCCTTTCACATCCGCATGGCGGCGCACGAACAGCGTATTCCCGCGCATCACCACCGCAAAGGGCAGCTGATCCTCGCCTTAAAAGGGGCGATCACCTGTGAAGTGGAGAATGCCCGCTGGATGGTGCCCCCGCACCACGCCATGTGGCTACCGGGTTTTGTGCCGCACAGCAATCACGCCACCGCCAATGCCCAGCTCTGCTTTCTGTTTATTGAACGCTGGGCGGTGGTGATGCCGGAGCACTGCTGCACCCTCAAGATCTCGCCGCTGGTGCGCGAACTGATCCTGCAACTTGCTGCCCGTTCAACCGCCGCTCGGCGTGAGCCGCAGACCCAGCGCCTGATCCAGGTGCTGTTTGATGAGTTACCCCATCAGCCGCAGATGCAGCTCCAGCTGCCCGTCTCTACGCATCCGAAGATCCGCCAGATGGTGGAGACGATGGAGCAGGCACCGGCCGACCGGCAGACACTGGCGCAGTGGGCACAGCGCTTCGCGATGAGCGAGCGCAACCTTGCGCGGCTGGTGGTGAAAGAGACAGGGCTAAGTTTTCGCCGCTGGCGGCATCAGTTACAGCTGATCCTCGCCCTGCGCCTGTTAATTGAGGGCTATAGCGTGCAGCACATCGCCCAGACGCTGGGGTATGACTCGACCACGGCGTTTATCACCATGTTTAAAAAGGGGTTAGGGCAGACGCCGGGGCGCTATCTGGCAACGCTCGGGGAGCGGTAATATTTTTCCCTGCTAAGTCCACTCATCTTATGTGGAATTAAAACGTTTATAACGCTCAAGAAGAGAGGATAAGTGATAAATATCGCCAGGCTGTTTTTAATAACTTTTTCAGATATTCAATGCACTTTTTGATATTTGTGTGGTGAAAAACCTTATGTGACTTTAACGCGGCAATAAACACCATAACCGGGCATAAGGATTAGCATGGCAATCTCATCACAAACTAAAAAAATGGCTGCGTTCAGCGCGCTGGCGCTACTTTCGGCGCTCTCCTTCTCCGCGCAGGCAGACAAGCTGGCGGATATCAAAGCGGCAGGCGTCGTCAAAGTCGCCACCTTTGACGCTAACCCGCCCTTTGGCGCCATCGATGCTAAAACCCACGATATTGTTGGCTACGACGTCGATTTTGCAAAAGCGCTGGCGAAAAGCCTCGGCGTCAAGCTGCAACTGGTTGCCACCAACCCGGCAAACCGCATCCCGCTGCTGCAATCCGGCAAGGTCGATCTGATTGTTGCGGATATCACCATTACGCCTGAACGGGCGCAGGTGATCGATTTTTCTACACCTTACTTTGTCACCGGCCAGCAGTTCCTCGTCCCTGCCTCTTCACCGGACAAGCTTGATGCGTACAGTAAAGCGCGCATCGGCGCGGTGAAAGGCACCACCGGCGAGCAGGCGCTGCATCAGCGCTTCCCGCAATCCCGCGTGCTGGCCTATGACGACATCCCACTGGCGCTGACCGCGCTGCGTAACGGCAACGTTCAGGCGATTACCCAGGACAGCACCATTCTGGCGGGGCTGCTGGCGGGTGCGCCGGATAAAGCGAAATTTAAGATCCTGCCCGATCTGCTGTCGAAAGAGGAGATTGGCGTCGGCGTCAGCAAAGGGGAGAGTGCTTTGCTGAACAAAGTTAATGAAGAGCTGGTGAACCTTGAGAAGAGCGGTGAAGCGGCGAAGATTTACGACACCTGGTTTGGCCCGCAAACCAAAACCCCGGCTCCGCGCAGCTTTACCATAGAAGCGAAATAGCGATGCTGGCAGGTCTCTTCTCTTCCCCTGTGGCGGACGCCGCAGGGGCGTTGCCCGTGCAAAAAGGCACGGTGGTGTTTCGCCAGGCGAACAAAAGCTTTGGCGACAACGTGGTGCTGAAAGCGATTGATTTGCAGGTCGCGGCGGGGGAAGTGGTGGCGGTGTGTGGCCCTTCCGGCTCCGGGAAATCGACGCTGATCCGCCTGATTAATCAACTCGAAAACCTGACCAGCGGCGAGATTTTTGTCGATGGTCAGCCGACCAGCCAGCTCACCGACCGTAAATTGCGCGGGCTGCGCCGCCATGTCGGTTTTGTTTTCCAGCAGTTCAACCTTTACGCCCATCTCACCGCGCTCGAGAATATTACCCTCGCGCTGCGCCATATTCACGGCAAAAGCGCTGCCGAAGCCCAGCAGATCGCACTTGCGCTGCTGGTGCGCGTTGGCTTGCAGGAGAAGGCGCAGCACTACCCGGCGCAGCTCTCCGGCGGGCAGCAGCAGCGGGTGGCGATTGCGCGCACGCTGGCGGCCGACCCGCACATTATCCTGTTTGATGAGCCGACCTCGGCCCTCGATCCAGAGATGATTGGCGAAGTGCTACAGGTGATGAAATCGCTGGCGCACAGCGGTATCACCCTGATTGTGGTGACGCACGAGATGCAGTTCGCCCGCGAGATCGCCGACCGGGTGATTTTTATCGACGGCGGCGAAATTCTTGAGCAGGCCGCGCCCGCTGACTTCTTTACCGCACCGCAGCATCCGCGCGCGCAGCGTTTTCTGCAAAAGGTGCTCAACCCGCTGCATGCCGATAACAAGGAGTTGTAATGGCACTGCATCTTGACTGGGCGGGCGTGCTCACTGGCCAGCCCGCACAGTGGATCTTTTCCGGTTTTCTCACCACGGTGTGGGTTACGCTGGTGGGGATGATCCTCGCAACGTTGCTCACCGTGCTGCTGCTGGCGCTGCGTCTGGCGGGTGGTCGCGCGGGCCGCGGCGCGGTGGCGGCCTGGGTGTCACTGTTTCGTAATACGCCACTCTTGGTGCAACTGCTGTTCTGGTATTTCGCCGCATGGAACATTCTGCCGCTGGCGGCTCGCCAGTACGTCAACGACGAGCACGCCTTTAGCATTCTGCCGGGCGATGTCTGGTGGTTTACGCCGGAGTTTCTCTCCTCAGCCTGGGCGCTTGGGCTCTTTACCGCTGCCTTTCTGGTGGAGGAGATCCAGGCCGGGCTGCTCGCTGTACCGCGCGGTCAGGTGGAGGCGGCGCAGTCGCAGGGCTTCAACCAGCTGGCAATTTTTCGCTGGGTGCTGCTGCCGCAGGGGGTGCAGAATGCCTGGCAGCCGGTGGTGGGGCAGTATCTCAACCTGATGAAACTCTCCTCGCTGGCGACCGGTATTGGTCTCGGCGAATTGACCTACCAGACCCGGCAGATTGAGAGCTTTAATGCCCATGCGCTGGAGGCGTTTGCCGTGGGCAGCGCGCTCTATCTGCTGCTCGGTCTGTTGATGAGCGTGCTGTTTAATCTGCCGCGCCACTGGCGGTCGCTGCGCCACGCCACGGAGGTGCCGCGTGATCGCTAATATCACCGTCATTACCGATAACCTCGACTACCTGCTGTGGGGCAGAGTCGCGCAGGGTGAGCCGGGTGGCGTACTGCTGTCGCTGTTAATGACCATTGGCGCAGCGGCGCTGGCGTTTCCCGGCGGTATTCTGCTGGCCTGTTGCGCCTGGCGTTTTCGCGGCTGGCCGCGCAAGGTGCTGTTTTTGTGGGCGGAGCTGATTCGTGGCATCCCGTTGATCTTCGTTATCTTCTGGCTCTGGTTTTTACTGCCGTGGATAACGGGGGCGGACTTACCCGGGGCGGTAACGGTCACGCTGGCGCTGGCATGGTTTACCTCGGCATCGGTGATGTACTCGACACTGGCGGCGCTCGGCGCACTTCCGCGCGGGCAGTATGAAGCGGCGCTGAGCAGCGGTTTTGCCAGTGTGCAGATCCTGCGCCACGTGCTGCTGCCGCAGGCGTTACGCAACGCGCTGCCGTCGTTTATCGGCCTGCTGATCGCGCTGCTGAAAGACACCTCGCTGGCCTTTATTGTCAATGTGCCGGAGCTGACCACCGTCGCCGGCCAGGTCAATAACCGTGTGCAGGTCTATCCGGCGGCACTGTTTATCTTCACCGGCCTGGTCTACTACCTGTTGTGCAGCGCGCTGGAGTATGGCGTGAAGCGCTGGCAGCGACGTCTTTCACTGCCGGCCAATTAGTAGCGACACCAGGCCTGCGGCAATCAGTGGCCCAACCGGCACGCCCCGGAACAGGGCCACGCCTAACACCGTTCCCACCAGCAGCCCCGCAACCAGCGAGGGCTGCGAACTCATCAGCGTAACCCCGCGCCCGCCCAGCCAGGAGACAAACACCCCGACAGCAATCGCCACCAGCGACTTCCAGTTGGCAAAGGAGTGCAGCAGCGTTGAAGGCGGCAGCGATCCGCTGGCAATCGGAGCCATCACGCCAATCGTCAGAATGATAATGCCGACCGTCAGCCCCTGCTTTTCAATCCACGGAAAGAGGGTGTTAAGCGGCGTGACGCGCACAATGATCAGCACGAGGATCGAGACCGCAACGGTGGTGTTATGGCTGACAAAGCCGAGCGCGGCGAGGGCGAGCAGAATAAACAGCGTGGTATCAAACATGCAAACTATCCTTACTCTGCGCTCTCGCGGCGAAAATCGACCAGCGCTGGCCGGGCGATGCGCAAATAGTCGTGCGTATTCATGATCACTGATTTTTCCAGCAGCCCGGCGTTGAAGGCGATCTCATCGAAGCGCTGGAATAACACCGGGTCGGCAACCAGTTCAAGGTCAGGGTGAAAAGAGAAGGGGGGAATTGCGCCAAAGACGCAGGCGGTGAGGCGATCGACCTCGGCCGGGCTGGCCAGCGACGCTTTCAGTCCGCCAAAGTGTTGTGCTAGGCGGCTGAGATCGGCCTGCAGATCGGCACCAAGTATCGCCAGCGCATGCTTTTTCACGCCGTTGCCTTTGATTTTACACACCAGCGCTTTCGCTCCCTGGCCGAGCGCAGTACCGCGAATTTCACTCACCGCTTCACACTTGCCGACGGCATCATGTTCAACCACGCGAAACCGGGCCTGCTGCTCAGTAAGAAGTTGGAGTAGATGCGCGTGGATATCGCGGCTGGCAATCTCAGACATGGTCGCTCCCGGAAAATGTAAAGAAGTTTACATTACCTCACATTGCGGGGGCTGAAAATAAAAATGCCGCCCCGGGGGGCGGCCAAAAAATACAAGCACTACAAACAATTCGTTGTGTGTACGGGAAATGATTCAGTGCCCTGGTGGGCTTTACTCGCTCACATTGCCATTCGCAACGAGGACTCCGCTGCGTATCAAACTGGATTGAGGATAATGTGCCATATCTATACGGCGACAAGTGGCTAAATAAACCCGGTTTTTACGTCTATTTCTGCCTATTAACGACAAATTTCGCTTATGTGACGGCATCTTAGGTGCATGCTGAGCAAAAATGGCGATCTCAGATGGGTTAACTAGACTTAGAGATTCACTTTATCCACATGGGGAGTGTGACTATGAGCAAAGAATATCAGGCCTGCATTGATGCCTGCTATCAATGCGCCGAAGCCTGCGATCGCTGTGCGGTCTCCTGTCTGCAGGAGCCGCACCTCGAGATGATGAGAGCGTGCATCAAAACCGATATGGAGTGTGCCGCGCTCTGCCGCGTTACCGCGCAGTTATTAAGCCTTGAGAGTGAACATGCGCAGCAGGTGTGCCGTATCTGCGCGGATGTCTGCCGGGCCTGTGCCGAAGAGTGCTCGAAGCATCAACATGATCATTGCCAGCACTGCGCCGGGCAGTGCCGCCGCTGCGCCGAAGTTTGTATGCAGATGACCGCCTGAGACTGGCCGGTAGGCAACGTTTGCCGCCCCGGATTGCACCTGGCCGCGTTGCAAGCCAGGTGCTGCGGGCGGGGCTAATCATTAACCCCCGATGAGGCTTAACGATCGCGCGGTTTTTCAGTTGCGGCAGCAGAATCCCTTATGCGCATCTGCAGGCGTGAGATCTGTCCGGTAATATCCGCCGTTCTTTCTGCCAGCCCCCTGATAGCACTGGCGATAACGGAGAACCCCCGGCCATGGATACCTGCTCGTGCGGCTTCAATGCTGGCGTTCAGGGAAATAAGCTTAATCTGCGCCGCAATACTGCCGTTTTCAGAGACCAGTTCGGCGATCTCCTTTGCGGTTTCAGCCGTCTGAATATTGCGCCTTACTTCGCTCTGCTCATGCACTAACCGATCTTTGCGACCCTGGATATCTATAAGTGCGCCGACAGCACGTAGCGGTGTGCCATCTGCCGCACGTTTTGTCTGACCACGTGCCTGGAACCAGCGATATTCGCCACTGCGCAGCTTAAGGCGATATTCAATATCAAACGGCGTTTTACCGCTTAAATCCATCAGATGGCTGACGAAGGCATCGAGTGCCGCCTGTTTATCTTCCGGGTGCAGGCGTGACGCCCAGCTCTCCATGACATCCGGAAACTCTTCGATAGTTTCAAAGCCCAACAGCTTTCTAAACTGGGGTGACCACCAGAAGACGTTATCCGGGTTTAACGGGTTTCCACCGATGATATCCAGATCCCAGAGCCCGTCGTTCAGCATCTCTCGCGACAGGTCAAAGCGTGTAGAAACGATATCGAACAAGCGTGCCTGAGTCGTTTCCTCTTCGCTATTCTCAATCACGCCCACTAAACGTGGCGGGGTAAACTCAGTGTTGTATAACGCGCGTATACGAAACCACTGATAAGTAGTGGCATCCGTTTTGATTCGGCACTGCAGGGGTTTCTCAACACCGCCGTGACTCAAGGCATAGCGAATAAAACTCCGGAATGCATCTCTGAAATCTGGATGAACCATCTGGATCAGCGATGCCAGCCCTGGCGCCGACTGTGCCGACACGCCTAAAAGCCGACGCGCTTCCTGTGAGAACCAGGCAGGCGAATCACTCTGCAGATCCGGTGCCTCGACATACCAGACGCCCTCTTTGCTGAGTTGCATGAGACTTTTCAACAGGATGGCATCGCTACGATCAACCTGCCGCACTTCTCTTACGGGTTCCGCGATGACAGGTGAAGGTATCTGCTCTTTCGCAGATTTTTTTTTAAATAAATTTTGAAACATTTTTTCTCCTGGTAAGATGAATGCGGCTTAAATTAAGCCAGCAACGGTTTATCGGCATAAATCCGTCAAATTCCAGTGAAGAATCATTGAGTTTTATTAATGAATAAATAAATTTTTCTCAGAAGACGTGTTTGCTGCATGATGGGGCAGAAGAAGGCATAAAGCGAAGCGTAGCACGGAGGATTTATCTGCTAAATATGACAAAAGCCTTGGAGTTAAAGAGGGAGAAAAAGTGATATTTTAATGGGTTCATAGCGAATCCCTTTATAGGCTCACTTTTTATAATGTTAATTCTGCCTGGCCCTTGCTGTATAAGCTTTCCCAATATTATAAATCTTTCTCGCAGGCCAGCCCGCGCCTCTTCAGGCCTGGTAACGGTGTCGTATCAGGCAGTGATTGCTCCGCAGGACGCGTCATGAGTGTTTTCTCGGCTGCAGCAGCGCAATGGCTTGGGCATAAATCGCCTTCGCGGCACCGACCGCTTCATGTTCGCAGGCGATCAGGTGCGCCAGAATATTACCCTTGCTTAAGGTGCGCCCCGCGCGGAGCAACGCTTGTGCCGCATTGCCTATCACGGCATGGACGGCCTCTTTGTCGCCTGAGTGGGAAAATTTCATGCTCTGTTCCTCGGGGTGCTAATCCAGTTAATGACTCATCTGTGCGCCGCGGCTGTGCGAACGCGCAGTCACTGGTCGCCTCGCCTGAGGCATGAAAAAATGTGTTATGGCAGAGCTTTTAAAAGTTTTTCACGCAGCTCGCTAACGCGGGTTGCAAGGTCAGATAACTCAGCAAACGGTGTATCCATTACCGAGATCATATCGGCGGGGACGCCAGCGGCGTCGATCTTCAACTGCTGCCCTTTTTCGGTGAGGGTAATGAGCACCCGACGTTCGTCGCCTTGCGTATCGCGCTTTCTGCAGACCAGACCGGAAGCCTCAAGCCGTTTCAGGAGCTGGCTCAGCGTACCGGAGTCGAGCTGGACACGGGTGCCCACTTCCGACACCGTCACGTTATCTCTCTCCCACAGGGCCAGCAGCACCAGATATTGCGGGTAGGTCAACCCGAGCGGTTTCAGCCTTGACTGATAAAGCCGGGTCATCGCCAGTGAGGCGGAGTAGAGCGCGAAGCAGAGAAACTGATCTACGGTCACCGGTGCATCGCCCGGAGCCGGCAGATCATCGCTCTTATCACTGTCGTTATTTACGTCGATACACATAAGCAGTTCGGGCCTGTTGGAAAGATAGAGTTCTCTCTGAATAGTGGCAACGGATTCAGGGAGGCCGGCACGTTTACGCTCGGATTAAAAAAGCGCAGAAGAAGAGGAAAAGAGGGCCTGCGCGTTAGTTATAGGTCGAAGTATTGAGTTTAATTATGTTGACGTCAACCTAATTAAGGCAGATCTATGAATCTGCGGTAAAATGCGCCGCCTGACACTCTTGTCAGGCGGCGCAGTGTGGAAAATTAGAGGCGGAAGGTGTCGACCATACCTCGCAGGGCATGCGCCTGGGCAGAGAGCGACTGCGATGCACTGGATGACTCTTCCACCAGCGCCGCATTGTTCTGTGTTACGCCGTCCATCTGACTGACTGCCAGGCTGACCTGGCTGATACCCTGCATCTGCTCAGAGGAGGAGAGGGAGATATCATCCATTGCGTCGGCCAGATCGCCCACCATGCCGACAACTTTCAGGATATTGTCACCGGTATCTGCTGCCTCAGCTACGCCATCTTCCACCTGCGCGACCGCCTGTTCGATCAGCGTTTTGATATCCAGCGCCGCACTCGCACTGCGCTGCGCCAGGGTTCTCACTTCGCCTGCCACCACGGCGAATCCTCGTCCCTGCTCACCGGCGCGGGCCGCTTCGACCGCAGCGTTCAGCGCCAGGATATTCGTCTGGAAGGCGATGCCCTCGATCACGCTGGTGATCTCGCGCACTTTTACTGCGCTCTGAGAAATAGCGTTCATGGTCTGCGACATACGCTCAAGCTCTTCACCGCCAGTGAGGGCAAGCGTGGCGGTGGTGCGGGCGGTATCAGCGGTGTGGCGCGCGCCGTCGGCATTGCTTTTTACCGTGGCTGTCAACTGCTCCATGCTGGCGGCGGTCTCCTGCAGGGCAGCGGCCTGCTGCTCAGTACGAGAGGAGAGCTCGGTGTTACCCTGTGAGATCTCGTCTGCCGCCGACGCCACCGAGACGGAAGCATCGCGGATATCAGAAACCAGGCTGCGCAGATTGGACTGCATCCCGGCAAGAGAGGCCAGCAGGCTACTGGTATCGTTGCGACGCAGCGTCACCGGCGAGCTGAGATCGCCTCCGGCAATGGCGGCGGCAAGCGTCTGCGCTTGTGCGGGTTCACCACCGAGTTGGCGCATTAACACGCGCACCGTAACCATACAGGTCGCCACGGCCAGCAAGATCGACAGCACCGCCAGCCCCATCAGGATCACTGCCGTACGGGAGATATTTTCACCATTCTCTGCCAGCGTATCGCGGCTTAACTTCATCTGCACATCCGTCAGCGCATTAAGGGCATCCAGCAGCGCTTTTTGCGCCGGGCGGGCGGTGTTCATCAGGTAGGTAGTGGTCTCCTCCTGACGGTTCGACAGCCCCAGTTTTCCCGCCTCCATGAGTGTGGAAAGAGCCGCAGGCTCGGCGTCAACAATTCGTGAAAGCGCTGCTTTGCCCTCATCGGAGACGTTCGACGCCATGCTCTGTGCCAGCAGTTCACGGTTATGGATATAAAGGTCGCGCTGATCGTTCAGCCGCTTCCACTCCGGCTGCATCTGCACCGGGTCCGTCAGCAGCGCCAGGTTACGCACGGCGATGGCCATATCGCGCACGTTGCTGCGCATATCCAGCACCAGGTCATAGCGCTTCATTTTTGAATTTACTGTGTCGTTCATGCTATCCCGCGCATGCCACAGGCCCTGCAACGCGGTTGCGACACACAGGATAAATAAGACAATAATCAAGCCAAACCCTACGCTCAGACGTGTAGAAATTTTCATCGGTTTTCTCATCACAATTTTGGTGTGGAACACTATCGGCAGGGGCCTGAGAAACCATTAGAGTTGAAATCAATCAAAATGTGTTCAATTGTGTCGTGCGTTAATTAATTGTGGGTTTTGCGAATATGGAGGGTGGTTAAATAAGCTAAGTTACTGCGTTATGAGGCAGGGAAAGAGCCAGTTGTTTACCTATAAGGGGTTGATTGAAATGATGATTTCATGCGTTTATATCAAAAAATTCGAAGCAAATCGGTTATCAGAGCCGCACTGGATCTGGCTGACCGCGATCTCTGCTTTATCAAAAAGCATTTCATTGTGGTTTGGAAGAGCGATGCGTGAGCTGCGCGGCCACGCGCTGTCTCGATGAGATTTGGCAAGATGGGTGCAGCTGCCAGAAGGGAGTGGCAAAAATAAATCATCTTCGATGACAACGTTCTGCGATATGCCCTACGCAGACTTTGCTGACACTGTCGGGGGTTTACTTAAGTGGGGGCAGATCGGTAAGGAGTTTTACGAAGCGCTTTCTTACTTCCTTATATCCGTTATTTACATAAAACTTGTGCGCTTTAACTCTTTTTTCACTGCTTGAAAGCTCAATTTGAGAACAATTCCTCATGGCCGCAATGCGTTCAGCAGCGATAAGAAGCTGCTGACCTATCCCCGTCCCACGTGACGACTCATCTATGACCAGTGCTGAAATTAATGCCCATAAGTTATTTTCATGAACAGGCATAATGAAGTTTATGACAATAACGCCACAAACCTCTTTCTCTGATTCGGCGACTAAAGTACACAGCGTGTCATGCTGTTCACGGATACGGTGTTCTAAGCTTGCGCCGTCTGTGTTGTAGCCCAACTGCAAGAAAAGTCGCTTTAACGATGGAATATCTTGGAGTTCCGCTGCCCTAATTGAAATCATTATGATCATTTCCTTATTTCGATTTCGATGAAGATATTCATTTTTCACTGAACAACATACCCCCTGGGATTAGTACCTGTTCTATGCGCAAGGGCGGGCTAAATGGCTCTTCGGGGAATCCTCTTTACCCTGAAAGGCAGTAGAACGCTGCCCCAGGCTATCGAATATTACAGCGCAGCCTAATAAGCGGGCTTAATAGGTTATGGCCTTTGATGTAATGACCGAATGAAATTATTGGTGCCAGAAACGGCGTGCCGATTTCAAAATCGTGCTGAGAGGATCACACGGGGGCGTGCAGAATTTTTACGTTTAATGATAACAATATTCAGCTTCGTTAAGAGAGTGGCCGTTCCACTTTTAGAAATACTTTGCTATACATTTGAATACTTTTGTTGACTTAGTATTTATGTTCTATATAATGTGCCACATACCTTCAAAGGAGATGCACATGAATGATTCGGCTGTAGTGGTTTTTACCGCACGTGGTTTTGACCGTTTGTTAAGCGATGGAGGCTCTGGCTCATGGGTTCTAAGCGAGAAGCGCGCCTCTCGCTGCAAGTATGTCGTTTGTGTACAGAACAGAGATCCTGCTGATAATCATAATGATGACTGGGGGAGTGTTTCTGATCCTCATAAGAACGCATTTTTCATCGGCAAAATTTCCGATGTGGTCGTTTCCCCCGATTGGGATGGCTCACGTCCTACAAGGTGGCTGATTAAAGTTAGTGAGTATGCAAAGGTTGCATATCCTAACATGTGGGATGGAGCAAGAAACCCCGTTGCTTATTCATCATTAACTGATTTAGGTATCGATGAAAATGATCTAAGTTTCAATGAAATGCCAGATGTTGATGTCAAATATCCAAAAATTCTACAAAAAGAAGAATCTTATCCAGATGGAATCTCCATTCAGCAAGCAAAGAGACTTTTATCTAAAAAGTATGAGGTTTCTGAAGAAAGTATTGAGATAATTATTCGAGCGTAATCACACATTTCTTTTTGGCTTGGTAGCATCGTGTAAATTGGTTGGAGGCTGTATGGAGAAGGCATGGAACGGTAATTTCCGCGATATTCCGTTGGATCACTTCGAAAAAATGAAGTCAAAAGCACGGGCGCTAGCTGGGGCCAAAATAAGCCCTTCCGATGTAAAAGCGAATGATAAAAACATTTTCATCCGCATCGGGATGTCAGGCAATGGTGTTAGGCCTAACTATCAGGTTGAACTACCAAATGGCTTTGTCATGGCAATAAACGGGATAAACCATGAAAAGTTTGGTGTGGAAGTGTTTGATAAACAATGGGTTTCTAAGGCTTATAGCATCGAGGAACTTAACAATATGCGCATGTTTGGCGGAGTGTTAGAGACAGAGAATGCTTAGCTAAACCTACTATCAGATTCCCGCTTGGCTACAGTTCGCTGGCGGGATGTTATGTTCAAAGATCTAATCCGGCATGCTCACTTGAAAATGAGCAAAGTGCTCCAGGAAAAGCTAAGGTTGCTTGAATGTAGCCTTCATTGCGGCAGGCGCAACGATCGGGAGTGGCTTGAAGAGGCTTATCTAGCTTGAATTCCGTGAAATCACCTGCTCAGGCGAGATGGTTGATCGTCCAGAGACTATCACAGCGTTGTTAAGCGAGAAAACGGCATCGCCTATTATTAGCAGCCATTTCCTGCTCACCGAAATGCCGAGGTTACACCATGCTTTACTACAGGACGTCTCCTGTCGAGGGCAGCTCTGCTGCATTGCGTTACTCGTGCTTGCGATATTCGAATGAAGGACAGTGGACTCTGTTTTTCACCAGTTTACGCCAGCTACAGATAATGCTTAGCTCCCCAGCGAGATGTTATATTTATTTTGGCAGAGTCTTCCTGTCGCAATCATTTTGACGACCGTTACTCTCTCATAGCAAACTTTCGAAGGCGTTCTGGGGCTTGAAAATGTGAAAATCAGCCAGCAACCTTAAGTTAACTAGCTGATTTGTATGTGAATTAACTCTTAATTTGCATTTTGCTTATGGAACAATTCGCGGAACACCGGGTAGATATCATCCTGGTCGCGGATATGCTGGATAGCGAAGTTATCAAACATCGTTTGCAGATGTTCATACTCGCGCCACAGCGTCTGGTGCGCCCGCCGTGTAATCTCAATATAGCTGTAGTAACGCACCACCGGCAGGATCTTCTTCGCCAGGATTTCGTGACACAGTGGGGAATCATCCGCCCAGTTGTCGCCATCAGAAGCCTGTGCGGCGTAGATATTCCACTGGCCTGGGTCGTAGCGCGCTTTTACCACCTCATCCATCAGTTTCAGGGCGCTGGAGACAATAGTGCCGCCCGTCTCCTGTGAGTAGAAGAACTCATGCTCATCCACCTCTTTCGCCTGCGTGTGGTGGCGGATATAGACCACTTCCACGTTTTTATAGGTCCGGCTCAGGAAGAGATAGAGCAGGATATAGAACCGCTTGGCCATATCTTTGGTGGCCTGGTCCATCGAGCCGGAAACGTCCATCAGGCAGAACATCACCGCCTGGCTGGAGGGCTCCGGGCGTTTTTCGTAGTTCTTGTAGCGTAAGTCGAAAGTGTCGATAAAGGGCACGCGCTCGATTTTCGCCCGTAGCTCGGCAATCTCTTTGCGCAGACGCTCCTCCTCGAGCAGTTGCGCCGGCTCGCTTTTGGCGACGGTCTCCAGATTGCTCTCCAGCTCGCGCAGTTCGCGGCGCTTGCCGGCCGTCATCGCCGTGCGGCGGGCGAGGGAGTTTTGCAGCGATCGCACGACGCTGATATTGGCCGGCACACCGTTGGCGGTATACCCGGCGCGGTGCGTTTTGTACTCATTCATCTGCCGCTGCTGGTTTTTTTGCAGGTTTGGCAGAGCGAGATCTTCAAACAGCAGATCGAGGTACTCATCTTTCGAGATCTGAAAAACAAACTCATCCTGGCCTTCACCATCCTGGCTGGCATCGCCCTGGCCGCTGCCACCACCACCACCGCCGCCCTGCGGACGCTCGATGCGATCGTTGGGTACAAAATGGTCGTTCCCCGGGTGAACGCGATGGCGTAAGCCGCCGCGCCCCTGGTGGAACATCGGTTCGCTAATATCTTCCGTCGGGATGGAGACAGACTCGCCGCTCTCGACATCCGTGACCGATCGTTTATTGATCGCCCCGGAGATGGACTGCTTTATTTGCGCTTTGTAACGGCGCAAGAAGCGCTGGCGGTTCACCGCGCTCTTGTTTTTGCCGTTCAGACGCCGGTCAATGAACCAGGTCATAGTTCCCTCCCGCTGCGTATGCCAACTTTGCAACAGACCGCGCACGGGGCGCGGCCGGGGTGGTGCTGTTATGAGGATTTACGAACCCGCAGATACCATTCGCACAGCAGGCGCACCTGCTTGCGGGTATAGCCTTTCTCCATCATGCGGTCGACAAAGTCATCATGTTTTTTCTGCTCGTCGGTCGAGGTCTTGGCGTTAAATGAAATGACCGGCAGCAGCTCCTCGGTATTGGAGAACATCTTTTTCTCAATAACCGTGCGCAGTTTTTCGTAACTGGTCCAGTTCGGGTTGCGTCCGCTATTATTGGCGCGGGCGCGCAGTACGAAGTTGACAATCTCGTTACGGAAATCTTTCGGGTTACTGATCCCGGCCGGTTTCTCAATCTTCTCCAGCTCCGCATTAAGGGACTCACGGTCAAAGAGCTGGCCGGTATCGGGATCGCGATACTCCTGATCCTGGATCCAGAAATCGGCGTAGGTGACATAACGGTCGAAAATGTTCTGTCCATACTCCGAGTAGGATTCGAGATAGGCGGTCTGGATCTCTTTCCCGATAAACTCGGCGTATTTCGGGATCAGGTAGCCTTTGAGGAACTCAAGGTAGCGCTCGGCCTGCTCCTGCGGGAACTGTTCGCGCTCAATCTGCTGCTCCAGCACATAGAAAAGATGCACCGGGTTGGCCGCCACTTCCACATGGTCGAAGTTGAATACCCGCGAGAGGATCTTAAAGGCGAAACGCGTCGAAAGGCCGTTCATCCCTTCATCGACCCCCGCGTAATCACGATACTCCTGGTACGATTTCGCTTTCGGATCGGTATCTTTCAGGCTTTCACCGTCGTAGACGCGCATTTTAGAGTAGATGCTGGAGTTTTCCGGCTCTTTCAGGCGCGACAGAATCGAGAAGCGCGCAAGCGTTTCCAGTGTTCCCGGCGCACACGGCGCGTGGGAGAGCTCAGAGTGATTGAGCAGTTTTTCGTAAATCTTCATCTCTTCCGAGATGCGCAGGCAGTACGGCACCTTGACGATGTAAACACGGTCAAGGAACGCCTCGTTGTTTTTATTGTTACGGAACTGCACCCATTCCGATTCGTTGGAGTGGGCGAGGATAATGCCATTAAACGGCAGGGCGGAGATCCCCTCGGTGCCGTTGTAGTTCCCCTCCTGGGTGGCGGTCAGCAGCGGGTGCAGCACCTTGATCGGCGCTTTAAACATCTCGACGAACTCCATCACCCCCTGGTTGGCACGGCAGAGCGCGCCGGAGTAACCGTAGGCGTCCGGGTCGTTTTGCGCGTGGTTTTCCAGTTTACGGATGTCGACTTTACCCACCAGCGCGGAGATATCCTGGTTGTTCTCATCACCCGGTTCGGTTTTGGCGATGGCAATCTGCTCCAGGATCGACGGCCACACTTTGACGACGCGGAATTTACTGATATCGCCGCCAAACTCATGTAACCGTTTTGCCGCCCACGGCGACATAATGGTGCCGAGATAGCGGCGCGGCACGTTGTACTCTTTTTCGAGGATCTGCGCATCTTCCTGCGGGTTAAACAGGCAGAGCGGATGGTCATTGACCGGGCTGCGCTCGCCGTTGGCGCTCAGCACGTAGATGGGCACGCGCTGCATTAAGGATTTCAGGCGTTCAGCCAGCGAGGATTTACCGCCGCCGACCGGGCCGAGCAGATAGAGGATCTGTTTCTTCTCTTCAAGCCCCTGCGCGGCGTGCTTGAGGTAGGAGACAATCTGCTCGATAGCTTCTTCCATACCATAGAACTCTTCAAACGCCGGGTAGCGTCCGATAACCCGGTTCGAAAAGAGACGGGAAAGCCGTGGCTCCTGAGCGGTGTCAACCATCACGGGCTCACCAATGGCCATCAATAGCCGTTCTGCCGCGTTAGCATAGGCACTGCGATCTTGCTTACAGATGGCAAGAAACTCCTGCAGTGTGAACTCTTCGTCCTTGGCAGCTTCATAGCGCTGGCGATAGTGATCGAATATATTCATGGCATGCCGTCCTTTCGTTTTTTAGCACAGGTTAAGAGCCGTTCGTATGAGTAATGGAGGCTCCCGGAAGCGTTAGCTGAACGACGCTTTGAGTCACCGAGCAACCCTTGTGCCAGGTTGCATGCCAACAACTGAGCGCGGATCAGGTAAATCATCTTCTTAATTTAAGCGTAGAAGGCTTTGCAAATCTTGCATGCGCCTGAAAACCAATTTCAATGGCATATCAATAACTCATCCTAAAATTCCTGTTTTTCTCATAAGCCCGGCCTAGCGCTTTCATCATTGTTTCATAACGCTGTAATGAGCTCGTCATAACTGAGCTTCAGAGTAGAAAGTTAATTTTTTGTAATCTTCAGATAAAAAGAGTTGGGCAGGGTGCGCGGGGCGACTACACTTCATCCGCCAATTATTTGACGAACAGGAAAGAAAGGACTGTGACCAAATTCAAACTCCTGGCACTGGGCGTAGTGACGGCGATCTCTGCCTGCGCGGCCAATGCAGAAAGCAATTTTTCTCTCGGCGCGGGCGTGGGCGTGATGGAGTCTCCTTATAAGGAGTATGACACGCGCGTCACGCCGCTTCCGGTTGTCACCTATGAGAGCGATGACTTCTGGTTCCGCGGCATCGGCGGCGGTTACTACTTATGGAATGATGAAGCGGACAAACTGTCGGTGATGGCATTCTATTCGCCCTGGCAGTTCAAGCCGAAAGATAGCGACAACATTCAGCTGCGCCAGCTGGATCGCCGCAAATCGACAGCAATGGCCGGTTTAAGCTATATCCATAACACGCAGTATGGTTTCCTGCGCACCACCCTTGCCGGTGACGTGCTGGATAACAGCAACGGCGTGGTGTGGGATCTGGCCTGGCTCTACAACTATACCAATGGCGGTCTGACCGTGACGCCGGGTATCGGCGTCGAGTGGAGCAGCGATAACCAGAACGAATACTACTACGGCGTATCGCGTTCAGAATCGCGCCGCAGCGGGCTGTCGAGCTACGATCCAGACAGCAGCTGGGACCCGTACCTTGAGCTGACTGTCAGCTACCGTTTCGCCGACAACTGGAGCGTTTACGGCACCGGCCGCTACTCGCATCTCTCTGATGAGATTAAAGATAGCCCGATGGTGGATAAATCCTGGTCCGGTCTGCTCTCAACGGGTGTGACCTACCGCTTCTGATTGTGCACTTAGAAAGTGCATGTTGTGCATTCCAACAGGGCCTATGGCCCTGTTTTGTTTTATGGTGGTGCGTTCAACGCAGGAGGAGAAGATGACAGAGAAAACGATACGTCTCGGTGGCAAGGTACTGCCCGCTATCGGGCAGGGCACGTGGTATATGGGTGAAAACGCCCGTTCCCGGCAGCAGGAAGTTTCTGCCCTACGGGCGGGCATCGATCTGGGCCTGACGCTTATCGACACCGCAGAGATGTACGCCGATGGCGCGGCAGAAGAGGTGGTCGGCGAGGCGCTGCGGGGCGGGCTTCGCGACAAGGTATTTCTGGTTTCCAAAGTCTACCCGTGGAACGCGGGCGGGGAGAAAGCGATTGCCGCCTGCGAAGCGAGCCTGCGACGGCTGAAAACCGACGCGCTCGATCTCTATCTGCTGCACTGGCGCGGTAACTATTCCCTGGCGGAAACCGTTGAAGTGATGGAAAAGCTTATCCGGCAGGGAAAAATTCGCCGCTGGGGCGTCTCCAATCTCGATTACAGCGACATGCAGGAGTTGATGCAGGTAAGCGGTGGCGATGCTTGCACGACCAATCAGGTGCTCTATCACCTGGCTTCGCGCGGTATTGAATACGATCTGCTGCCGTGGTGCCAGCAGCAGGCGATGCCGGTGATGGCCTACTGCCCGCTGGCGCAGGCCGGGCGTCTGCGCGACGGGCTGATGGAAAACAGCGTGGTGCAGCACATAGCCGAAGCGCATCGCGCTAGCGCGGCACAAATCTTACTGGCGTGGGTGATCCATCATCAGGGCGTGATGGCGATTCCGAAAGCATCGAGCATTAAGCATGTGGAAGAGAATGCCGCGGCGCTCACTATTGTGCTCAGTGATGAGGAAATGCACCAGCTGGACGCGGCGTTTCCGGCGCCGAAGGGGAAAACCCCGCTTGATGTGGTGTAAGAGAGGCGACTCCCTCTCCCGACGGGAGAGGGGGGCAGGGCGATCAGCGTTTAACGACGCGGATGCTCTGCGCAAGGCGGGAAGGTTTCTCTTCGCTCGCTTTCTGCGCCACGGTCGCATTGACCGACTCGACGCAGACAAAGGTTTTATAGCCATCATCCGGCATGTCGGCCATGCTGACGGAGAGCGCCGGGCCCGGGTTCCAGGCAACGACGTTGGCGTTGTGGTGATGGGTCACTTCAATCGCGCGCTTCAGCTTCGCGTCGTGGATCAGGCTGCAACCCTCGGCGTTGAGGTAGACACGGTCGACGCGATCCGCGAAGGTCTGCACGCCGTCGGTCAGTACATCCTCTTTGGCGTCGTTCACTTTATCGATATAGCGATCGCCGAGGCCGCTCACTTTAACATCCGCAATATCGCCAACGTTGAAGTAGGTGTGCAGTGCCGAGGTGGTTTCGAACTCACCGTGCGCTTCCAGCTCCATTTCGCAGGTTGCCGCCAGCTTGAAGCGGGCATAGAGAGTGAAGTCGTGCGGCCAGTGCTGGCGTGACGCGTCGCTGCTCTGCAGTTCGAAGGTCAGTACTACGCTGCCCTCATCTTCATTATGCGCCTGCAGTGCCCACGGCAGGTTGCGGGCAAAACCGTGCGCTGGCAGCCCCTGTTCCTTCGCCGGGCCAAACCACGGCCAGCAAATCGGCACGCCGCCGCGGATCGCCACACCCTCTTTAAACGGCGTATTGCCGCTCAGCCACAGCACCTCTTCTTCACCCTTCGGTTTCCAGCACAGCAGATGTGCGCCCTGGTAAGCAAACGCGGCTTTCACCTGCGGATGGTCGACAACCAGTACGTCGAGTTCATCCAGCGTGCGGCGCGAGAGCGTCGGCGTGATTTGTTCGACTACCGGAAGTGCAAAAATTTTAGTAATCATTAACGCAATCCTCTGTCTTCAAAACAAAAAAAGAGCGACCGAAGTCGCCCTTTCAGAAAGCTTACCATCTCAACTTATTTGGAGATGTGAGCGATCAGATCCAGAACTTTGTTAGAGTAGCCGGTTTCGTTGTCGTACCAGGAGACCAGTTTCACGAAGTTGTCGTTCAGTGCGATACCTGCTTTAGCATCGAACACGGAAGTGCAGACTTCGCCGTTGAAGTCGGTAGAAACAACGTCGTCTTCGGTGTAACCCAGAACGCCTTTCATTTCGCCTTCAGAAGCGGCTTTGATGGCTTTCTTGATCTCTTCGTAGGACGCTGCTTTTTCCAGACGAACGGTCAGGTCAACAACGGATACGTTCGGAGTCGGAACGCGGAACGCCATACCGGTCAGTTTGCCGTTCAGTTCCGGCAGAACTTTACCTACTGCTTTAGCAGCGCCGGTAGAGGACGGGATGATGTTCTGAGCTGCGCCGCGGCCGCCGCGCCAGTCTTTGTGAGACGGGCCATCAACGGTTTTCTGAGTAGCGGTGGTCGCGTGAACGGTAGTCATCAGACCTTCGATGATGCCGAAGTTGTCGTTGATAACTTTCGCCAGCGGAGCCAGGCAGTTAGTGGTGCAGGAAGCGTTGGACACGATGTCCTGGCCTGCATATTTCTCGAAGTTAGCGCCACGCACGAACATCGGGGTGTTGTCTTTGGACGGACCAGTCAGTACAACTTTTTTCGCGCCGGCAGTGATGTGCTTACGAGCAGTTTCGTCGGTCAGGAAGATACCGGTAGCTTCAGCAACAACGTCAACGCCGATTTCGTTCCACTTCAGGTTAGCCGGGTCTTTCTCAGCAGTAACACGGATGGTTTTGCCGTTGACAACCAGGTGGCCGTCTTTCACTTCAACGGTGCCGTTGAAACGACCGTGAGTGGAGTCGTACTTCAGCATGTACGCCATGTAATCCGCATCTAACAGATCGTTGATCCCAACGATTTCGATGTCAGAACGCTCTTGAGCAGCACGGAAAACAATGCGACCGATACGGCCAAAACCGTTGATACCTACTTTGATAGTCATATATTCCACCAGCTATTTGTTAGTGAATAAAAGGTTGGCTGTAAAATTACAAAAACCTTACGCAGCGTCAAGCGGAATCGTGTCAATCATTGCGACAAATCAATCATCCGCATGTCCGTGGTCAGACTGATTAATCTCACTTTCCCTTTGAGCATCTTCCCCATATGGGGTGCCGCCAAAGATTTTAAAGGCCACTCGAGATAAAAGTGTGAGACTCATCACAATTCCCTGGCTGCTTTATCGCAACTGCTAAGTTTAGAACAAAAGTCGAGCCCTGAGTGTTAATGTTTTGTTAGAATCAGGATGATAAGTTGTCGAATCATGACCGCGAGATGTAAACAAATGACCAACAATTCTTCCCGGGACGATCTGAAGAACGATCTGACCGAAATGCAGTTCTACGTAACGCAAAATCATGGCACCGAGCCGCCCTTTAGCGGACGACTGCTGCACAACAAGCGCGATGGCGTCTACCACTGCCTGGTGTGCGATGCCGCGCTGTTCAGCGCCGAGACCAAGTATGATTCTGGCTGCGGCTGGCCAAGCTTTTATGAGCCGGTGAGCGAAGAGGCGATTCGTTATATCAATGATTACTCCCACGGCATGCAGCGCGTGGAAATCCGCTGCGGCAAGTGCGACGCGCATCTGGGGCACGTGTTCCCGGACGGTCCGCAGCCAACCGGCGAGCGTTATTGCGTCAATTCCGCCTCATTGAGCTTCACCGATGAAGAGAATGGCGACCAGACTCGCGGTTGAAAAATCGATTCAGCTATTATTCCAGAGAGCAGAGTAAGATGAATATTGATGAGATCGTGAGCAACATGACGCCCGAGATCTACAAGCGCCTGTCGACGGCAGTTGAGCTGGGAAAATGGCCTGATGGTGTGGCGCTAACACCGGAGCAGAAAGAGAACAGTCTGCAACTGGTGATGCTCTGGCAGGCACGCAATAACGTACAGGCGCAGCATATGACCATCGATACCAACGGGCAGATGGTGATGAAGAGCAAACAGCAGCTGAAAGAGGAGTTTGGCATCACCCCCAAACCGATCGCCACCTTCAAATCCTGACGATCTGCCGGATGAGGGTGTAAACGCCTTATCCGGCCCACGGAGTGACAAGCTTTGCAGGCCTGATAAGCGCAGCGCCATCAGGCAGGTTTTCGAATCTGGTGCGGTTTGCCGGATGGCGGCATAAATGCCTTATCCGGCCTACAAGATTTCACGCTTTTGTAGGCCTGATAAGCGCAGCGCCATCAGGCAGGTTTTCGAATCAGGTGCGGTTTGCCGGATGGCGGCATAAATGCCTTATCCGGCCTACAGGATTTCACGTTTTTGTAGGCCTGATAAGCGCAGCGCCATCAGGCAGGTTTTCGGATCAGGAGCGGTTTGCCGGATGGCGGCATAAATGCCTTATCCGGTCTACAGGATTTCACGCTTTTGTAGGCCTGATAAGCGAAGCGCCATCAGGCAGGTTTTCGGATCAGGAGCGGTTTGCCGGATGGCGGCATAAACGCCTTATCCGGCCTACAGGATTTCACGCTTTTGTAGGCCTGATAAGCGCAGCGCCATCAGGCAATCACGCCCCCTGCGTTTCCAGCCAGTCCGCCAGCGTATAGAGCGTGGCGCCCTCGCTTGCCATTGTCATAAATGCCTGTGCGCTGTCGTCAGCATGCAGGTTAACGCCGCGACAACCGTCGGTAATGACACTCACTTCATACCCAAGCTGCAGCGCATCCTGCACCGTAAACTTCACGCAATAATCGGTGGCTAAACCCATCACCACCAGCTCGCGGATGCCATGCGCCTGCAACCAGCCATGCAGCGCTGTCTGCTGACGGTGACCGTTATCGAAAAAGGCGCTGTAACTGTCGATAAGCGGGTTTTCCCCTTTGTGGAACACCGCGTCGATGGACTGCTGATCGAGCAGCGGATGCAGCGCCGCGCCTTCGCTCCCTTGCACACAGTGAACGGGCCAGAAGGTCTGCGCCAACCCCTCCAGTTCGCCGGTGACAAACGGCTCTACGCCGTGCTGGCTGGCGAAGCTGCCGTGATTCGCCGGATGCCAGTCCATACTGGTGAGCACCGGCTCGCCGCGGCTTTTAAACCACGGTATCAGCGTGTTGGCCACATCCACGGTGCTGTCGCCGCCCGCGACGGCCAGCGCGCCACCGGCACAGAAATCGTTTTGCAGATCGACCAGCAGCAGAGCGCGTGCTTTCATCGTTAACTCCTTACTCGTCCGGGGTCAGTTCACCGCGCAGGTTTTGTGTCATCGCGGTGCGGATCGCATTCGCGTCCAGATCCTGACTTAACAGATAGTGCAGTTTAGTCAGCGTCGCCTCGACCGTCATATCCGCACCGCCAATCACGCCCGCGTGGGCGAGGGCGTTACCGGTGGCATAACCGCCCATATTGACCTTGCCGGACATGCACTGCGTCAGGTTCACGACCACGATGCCGCGCTCGCTCGCTTCTTGCAGGGCTTTAAGGAACTCGCGGTTTTGCGGCGCATTACCCACGCCATATGAACGCAGGATCAGTGCTTTTACCGGCTGCAGCAGGAAGTTACGTACCACATCGGCAGAGATCCCGGGGTATATCGTCACCACGCCAATCGGTTGCGGCGTGATCGGATGAACGATCAGTTCGCCCACGGTGCTCGGCGCAGGCGGCGTACCGAGGCGGCGAATATGGATACCCGCTTCCAGCAGCGGCGTAAGGTTGGGCGAGGCGAAAGCATCAAAACCATCCGCATGCGCTTTAGTGGTGCGGTTACCGCGGTAGAGACGGTTGTTGAAGAAGAGGGTCACTTCGTTAATCGGGAAGTTCGCCGCCACATAGAGGGCGTTAAGCAGGTTGATTTGCCCGTCGGAGCGCAGCTCCGCCAGCGGAATTTGTGACCCTGTCACAATAACCGGCTTGCCGAGGTTTTCCAGCATAAATGAGAGCGCAGACGCGGTGTAGGCCATAGTGTCGGTGCCGTGCAGGATCACGAAACCGTCATACTCGTCATAGTGCGCTTTCACATCATCAGCAATATGCTGCCAGTCTTCCGGCGTCATATCAGAAGAGTCCATCAGCGGGGCATATTCATGGATGGTGAAATCTGGCATCTCCGGGCGATGGAACTCTGGCATCAGCGC
Organism: Kosakonia sp. SMBL-WEM22; assembly: GCF_014490785.1. Classification (NCBI taxonomy): domain Bacteria; kingdom Pseudomonadati; phylum Pseudomonadota; class Gammaproteobacteria; order Enterobacterales; family Enterobacteriaceae; genus Kosakonia; species Kosakonia sp. SMBL-WEM22. The sequence continues at coordinate 2,122,129 of NZ_CP051488.1, forward strand.
CAGTTGGCGCTGCAGATGACCGGAAACCGGCACATAGCCATGCTCTGAACGCTGCATGCCGATGGTGCCGCCCGTGTAGGCTACGTAAATGGATTTTTTTTGCATGGTAAGTAGGTTCTGACTGAATCAAAAAAATCCCCTCCGGCGGAGGGGATGCGTAAGGAAAAATTAGCGAACGGTAGCGCAGTTCAGGCACAGCGCATAACGGTTCTGTGGATCGTTAAATACTGCCAGTTTATCCGTCTCGGCTTTCACTTCCTGCGCTGCGCTGGCCAGCGGCGCAGGCAGGTAAGCCTGCAGCGCCTGCGGCAGCATGGCGCGCACCGAACCGGTCATGCTGTCGACTACGCGGTCCAGTAAGCCTGGCTCCTCTTCGTAGTAATCAACATGCCACTGTTTCAGCTTCGCCAGCTCTGCGGCTTTAGCAATCGCGTCATCGAAGTCACCCAGCGCATCGACCAGACCGTTGTTTTTCGCATCCTGGCCGGTCCAGACGTGGCCCTGTGCGATTTTATCCACCTGCTCAGGCGTGCTGTTGCGCGACTTCGCCACCAGCGTAATAAAGCGCTTATAGCCATTCTCAATGCTCAACTGCATCATCTGCTGAACTTCATCAGGCAGCGCTTTGGTCATGCTCACATCCGCCAGCGGCGAGGTGGCAACACCATCCGTATGCACACCGATGCTGTCGAGGCTGTTCTCCAGCGTATTAATTACGCCAAAGATGCCGATGGAGCCGGTCAGGGTGCTCGGGTTGGCCACAATGTAGTTGGCTGGCGTCGAGATCCAATACCCGCCAGAGGCTGCCATGCCGCCCATCGAGACGACAACCGGTTTGCCTGCCGCGCGGGCCGCAGCCAGTTCTGCACGGATCACTTCGGAGGCGCTGACGCTGCCGCCCGGGCTGTTGACACGCAACACAATGGCTTTGACCTTATCATCCAGACGCGCATCGCGGATCTGCGCGGCGGTGGTATCGCCACCCACGTTCCCCGGCGTCTCTTCGCCATCCATGATGGCGCCGTTAGCGAAGATCACCGCCACAGTTCCGCCCACATCGGCTGGCGTTTTGGTTTGATAGTCATAGAAGCTGATGGCGCGGAAGTTTTTATCTGCCTCGCTCCAGCCAAACTGTTTCACCATCGCTTTTTCAGCGTCGGCGGCAGAGCCCAGCTCATCAACCAGTTTATTATCCAGCGCATATTTCGCTGTATCACCGTCCACTTTACGCAGGCCATCAAGCATCGCCTGTGCGCCAGGGAAGACCTGCTGGGCAGTGATCTGGCGGTTAGCTGCCACGGTATTGAGATAGTTTTGCCACAGCTCACCGATCCAGCGGCTGTCCGCTTCGCGCGCGGCAGGCGACATATCGTCGCGAATGAATGGCTCAACGGCGGATTTGTAAGTGCCGACGCGGAAGACGTGGGTCGTCACTTTCAGTTTGTCGAGCAGCGCTTTGTAGTAAAGGCCGTTGGTTGCGAAACCATGCAGATCGACCACGCCCTGCGGTGAGAGCCAGATCTTATTGGCGAAGCTCGCAAGGTAGTACTGACCCTGGCTGTAGTTATCACCCACCGCGTAGACCGGTTTGCCGCTGTCGCGGAACTCGCGCAGCGCTTTACCGATGTACTGCATTGAAGGCTGATCGGCCCCGGCGAAATTCTTCAGATCGAGCACAATGCCGGTGATGTTGCGATCCTGCCGCGCCTGACGAATGGTTTCGACGATATCGAAGAGTGAGTTCTCCTGCAGCCGATCGGAGCTGGCGCCGAACAGCTGGCGACCCAGTGCGCCGAGGCGACCGCTGGCGGAGGTTTTATCGACCACCACGCCGGAGATATCCAGCAGCAGCGCGCCGCGCCCGCTGCGCTCCGCTTTGCTGTCGCTCACCTGCATCCATACGCCGACTGCCACTAAGATCAACAGAATGAAAATAACGTTCATCACCAGGTTGCGGGTAAAGTTCAGCAATCGCCAGCACCACTTAAAAAAACCGGCAATAATGCGCCAAAGGATTTGCATGTATTCTCCCTGCGAGTTAATGGCCGCCGCTGCCCGAGCGGCAAAGTGTGGTTATCCTAATTATCCCGCTGCCTCTTGTCAGCAGGAATCGCCTCCGGCGCTGTAACAATTTCTACGCCCATGTTAATTTTATGAACAAATTTCACAACAAGAGGTTAACTAATGGACGCACTTGAACTTCTCGTCAACCGACGCAGTGCTTCTCGCCTGGCCGAACCGGCTCCGGAAGGCGAACAGCTGGATAACATTCTGCGCGCTGGCATGCGTGCGCCAGACCACGGCACGCTCCAGCCGTGGCACTTTTTTGTGATTGAGGGGCAAGGGCGCGAGCGCTTTAGCCAGACGATGGAGCAGGCGGCACGTGCCGCGGGGCTGGATGAAAAGGGCATTGAGAAAGCGCGCACTTCGCCGTTTCGTGCCCCGATGATCATCACCGTGGTGGCAAAATGCCAGCAGCATTACAAAGTGCCGCAGTGGGAGCAGATGCTCTCCGCCGGATGTGCGGTGATGGCGATGCAGATGGCGGCGCTGGCGCAGGGCTTTAACGGCATCTGGCGCACTGGCCCGCTCACCAACAGCCCCGAGGTTCGCCAGGCGTTTAATTGCGGTGAACTGGATCAGGTTGTCGGCTTCCTCTATCTCGGCACGCCGCAGCTGAAAGCCTCTACCACGGTGACCGTGCCGGACCATACGCCGTTCGTTACTCACTTCTGAGTGTCGCTTTTGCCGGATGGCGCTGAGTGCTAATCCGGCCTGGGCCAACACGCAGGTTTTGCAGGCCGGATTAAACGCTGCCGTTATCCGGCAGCAGGGTTACTTATGACTCGCGGCAAACTCCTCTTTGGCTCTCTGCAACTGCTGCTGGAAAGCCGGATTGGTGTGCAGCGTGGCGACGACCGCCGAGCCGACAACGCGCGCCGCGTCAACGTCGCTCTGCCAGTGATAACCGCAAATCACACGGCTTTGACCCAGGTCGAAGCCGCGCTTAAGGATCTCATTCTGTCGCTGAGGATTAACTTCCGCCAGCACCAGTGCCGTGGCCCAACCAATCGCCGTATGGCCTGACGGGTAGGATCCATTCTTCGACAGCTCATCCTGATCTTTGGTGTTGCAGGTCGGCACGTTATAGAAGGCGAAAGGCCGGATGCGCATATACTTCTGTTTTGCGCCGCGCGTCGCCAGATCGCCCGCATCTTCAATCATGTTGGTCAGCAGCTTGTGCAGCTGCGGCGCATCTTTTTGTGTGATGGGTGAACCAAACGCACCGGAGAAGGCATTAGCAACGCCGCCGCTGCTCAGGTTGGCGTCTTCGGCGGCAAGCTTGCCGCGCTCGGTATTGCGCAGCAAACGACCCTGCTCATACATCGCCTGATCGTTCAAAAAGGCGATGCTACCCACTTCTGGCGGCGGTGGCAGCAGCGCCAGACTATCTATCGCCTGGTCATTTTTCAGGTAGTAGAGATCGGGCTTGGTGGTGGCATCATTTCCCGCTGGTACAAGAGCAAAGGCATTGGCAGAAAGTAAACTCGCAAGGCAAAGCGTAATAAAGCTTTTTTTCATTAGAGATTCCTTAAATTTTTGACTGCAACAGCCATAGGTGGCTGTTGTCATATTTCTGTCATAATTTGCGCGAAATAACATTGCGGTGAATCGCAAAACGCTTGCTGTAGCGTTTTGAGCGGGTACGGGCGCTTAAAAGATAACCAGGGATTATCTCTCTTTCGCTCGCTTAATGAGCAACGGTGTGCGAAATCGGATTGTCACACTTACCACCTTACGGTTTGGGCGCTACCATAGCCCCATTGCAATGACAGGAGATGTCCATGAGCGAGCAAGCTATTCGTTTAACGCAATACAGCCACGGAGCCGGTTGCGGATGTAAAATTTCCCCCAAAGTGCTGGATACCATTCTGCACAGCGAGCAGGCGAAGTTCCTCGATCCTAACCTTCTGGTCGGCAACGAGACGCGTGACGACGCCGCGGTTTACGATCTTGGCAATGGCACCTGCGTGATCAGCACCACTGACTTTTTCATGCCAATTGTCGATAACCCCTTCGATTTTGGCCGCATCGCTGCGACAAACGCCATCAGCGACATCTTCGCGATGGGCGGTAAGCCGATTATGGCGATCGCTATCCTCGGCTGGCCGCTTGATAAGCTGCCGCCGGAGGTTGCCCGCGAGGTGATCGAAGGCGGGCGCTTTGCCTGCCAGCAGGCGGGCATTGCGCTGGCCGGTGGCCACTCGATTGACGCCCCGGAGCCGATTTTTGGCCTCGCCGTCACCGGCGTGGTGCCGACCGAGCGCGTGAAGAAGAACAGCACCGCGCAGGCGGGCTGCAAACTCTTCCTCACCAAACCGCTGGGCATTGGCGTGCTCACTACCGCTGAGAAGAGATCCCTGCTCAAACCCGAGCATGTCGGGCTGGCGACGGAGGTGATGTGCCGGATGAACCTCGCCGGTGCAGCGTTTGCCGATATTGAAGGAGTCAAAGCGATGACCGACGTCACCGGCTTTGGTCTGCTCGGTCACCTGAGCGAGATGTGCCAGGGCGCGGGGGTGCAGGCGCAGCTCACCTATGCCGATGTGCCGAAGCTGCCTGGCGTCGAGGAGTACATTGCCCAGGGTGCGGTGCCGGGGGGGACGCAGCGTAACTTTACCAGCTACGGGCACCTGATGGGCGAGATGCCTGACGCGGTGCGTAATCTGCTGTGCGATCCGCAAACCTCCGGCGGCCTGCTGCTGGCAGTGACGCCGGATGCCGAAGCGCAGGTAAAAGCCACGGCGGCGGAGTATGGCATTGAACTGAGCGCCATTGGCGAACTGGTCACCGCCCGCGGCGGTCGCCCGATGATTGAGATCCGATAAGTCGATGCGGTTATTTATTGCCGAAAAGCCCAGTCTGGCGCGCGCCATTGCCGATGTGTTGCCCAAGCCGCATCGCAAAGGCGACGGCTACATTGAGTGCGGTAATGGCCAGGTGGTGACCTGGTGTATCGGTCACCTGCTGGAGCAGGCGCAGCCGGATGCCTATGACAGCCGCTATGCTCGCTGGAACCTGGCGGATTTGCCCATTGTGCCGGAGAAGTGGCAGCTGCAGCCGCGGCCGTCGGTGCTCAAGCAGATCAACGTTATTAAGCGTCTGCTTGCCGATGCCGACGAAGTGGTGCATGCCGGTGACCCGGATCGCGAAGGGCAACTGCTGGTGGATGAGGTGATTGACTACCTGCAACTGCCCGCGGAAAAGCGCCAGCATGTGCAGCGCTGCCTGATTAACGATCTCAACCCGCAGGCGGTGGAGAGAGCGATTGGGCGGCTGCGCGCCAACAGCGAGTTTATTCCGCTCTGCGTATCAGCGCTGGCCCGCGCCCGCGCTGACTGGCTGTACGGCATTAATATGACCCGCGCCTATACGCTTTTAGGCCGCAACGCCGGGTATCAGGGCGTGCTCTCCGTTGGGCGCGTCCAGACTCCGGTGCTGGGGCTGGTGGTGCGACGCGATGAAGAGATTGAGAACTTCGTCTCGAAAGATTTCTTTGAAGTGAAAGCGCATATTGTGACGCCCGCCGGGGAGCGGTTTACCGCCCTCTGGCAGCCAAGCGATGCCTGTGAGCCTTACCAGGATGAAGAGGGGCGTTTGCTCCATCGCGCGCTCGCAGAGCACGTGGTTAATCGCATCAGCGGTCAGCCGGCGATGGTTACTGCCTATAACGATAAACGGGAATCAGAACTGGCACCGCTGCCGTTCTCCCTTTCATCCCTACAGATTGAGGCGGCGAAGCGTTTTGGCCTGAGCGCGCAGAACGTACTCGATATCTGCCAGAAGCTGTATGAAACCCACAAACTGATTACCTATCCGCGCTCTGACAGCCGCTATTTGCCGGAGGAGCATTTTGCTGGTCGCCATGCGGTAATGAACGCGATTGGCGTGCACGCTGCCGATCTGCTGCCGCAGCCGGTGGTTAACCCCGATACGCGCAACCGCTGCTGGGATGACAAAAAGGTGGATGCTCACCACGCCATCATTCCGACCGCGCGCAGCTCGAAGGTGAGCCTCAGTGATAACGAGGCCAAAGTCTACAACCTGATTGCGCGGCAATATCTGATGCAGTTCTGCCCGGATGCGGTGTTCCGCAAATGTCAGATCGATCTGGATATCGCCAACGGCAAGTTTATCGCCAAAGCGCGTTTCCTTGCGGAAGCGGGTTGGCGTACGTTGCTCGGCGCGAAAGAGCGCGATGAAGATGATGACGGCACGCCGCTGCCGGTAGTAGCAAAAGGCGATGAGCTGTTGTGTGAAAAGGGCGAAGTGGTGGCGCGCCAGACGCAGCCGCCGCGCCACTTCACGGATGCGACGCTGCTCTCCGCGATGACCGGCATTGCGCGCTTTGTGCAGGATAAGGATCTGAAAAAGATCCTGCGCGCCACCGATGGATTAGGCACGGAAGCGACGCGCGCGGGCATTATCGAACTGCTGTTTAAGCGCGGCTTTCTGGTGAAGAAGGGGCGCTATATTCACTCCTCCGACGCAGGCCGGGCGTTGATCCACTCCTTACCAGCGATGGCGGCGCGACCGGATATGACCGCGCACTGGGAGTCGGTACTGACGCAGATCAGCGAAAAAGAGTGTCGCTACCAGGACTTTATGCAGCCGCTGGTTGGCACGCTGCATGAGTTGATCCACCAGGCGCGCAGCACCCCGGTGCGGCAGTTCCGCGGGCTGGTGGCTCCGGGCAGCGATAAGAAAAAATCCTTCGCCAAAGGACGCAGTAAGAAACGCCCGCCCGCAGCGGAAGCACCCGCCTCGTAATTCGGTTAACAATGCCCGATGGCGCTGCGCTTATCGGGCCTACAAAAATGTGCCCATCTGTAGGCCGGATAAGGCGTTTACGCCGCCATCCGGCAATCAGCGCTGTGCCTGAAAACCTGCCCGATGGCGCTACGCTTATCAGGCCTACAAAAGTGTGCCCATCTGTAGGCCGGATAAGGCATTTATGCCGCCATCCGGCAATCAGCGCTGTGCCTGAAAACCTGCCCGAGGGCGCTGCGCATATCAGGCCTACAAAAGTGTGCCCATCTGTAGGCCGGATAAGGCGTTTATGCCGCCATCCGGCAATCAGCGCTATGCCTGAAAACCTGCCCGAGGGCGCTGCGCATATCAGGCCTACAAAAGTGTGCCCATCTGTAGGCCGGATAAGGCGTTTACGCCGCCATCCGGCAGTGTGCTGCTGTTAAATCACCCCCTGGGCGATCATCGCGTCGGCGACTTTGACAAAGCCCGCGATGTTCGCGCCGCGCACGTAATGGGTCTGCTTCTCTTCGCCGCCGTACTCCACGCAGGCCTGGTGAATATCCAGCATGATATGCTGCAAGCGGGCATCCACCTCTTCAGCTTTCCAGCTTATGCGGCCCGCGTTCTGCGCCATTTCAAGCCCAGAGGTGGCGACACCACCGGCATTCGCCGCTTTGCCGGGGGCAAAGAGCACGCCCGCGTCGAGGAAGAGGTCCGTCGCTTCGATGGTGGTTGGCATATTGGCCCCTTCGGCCACCGCTTTGACGCCGTTGGCGATAAGCGTCTGCGCGGCCTCAACGTCAAGCTCATTCTGCGTGGCGCAGGGCAGCGCAATATCGACCGGCACCGACCATGGCTGTTTCCCTTCCAGATAGGTCAGGCCAAACTCCCGCGCGTAATCGGCTACCCGACCGTCGCGGCTCGCCTTGATCTCGCACAGGCGCGCCAGTTTTTCCGCCGTGAAGCCCGCTTCATCCACCACCGTTCCCGCCGAGTCAGAGGCGGTGATCACACGCGCGCCGAGGGACATCGCTTTTTCAATCGCATACTGCGCAACATTGCCGGAGCCGGAAACCGCCACGCGCATCCCTTCAAAGCCAAGGCCGTGGCGCTTGAGCATCGCCTCGGTGAAGTAGACCAGGCCATAACCGGTCGCTTCCGGGCGGATCAGGCTGCCGCCAAACGAGAGCCCTTTTCCGGTAAAGACGCAGGCGGTGTTATTAGAGAGCTTTTTCATCATCCCGGCCATAAAGCCCACTTCGCGCCCGCCGACGCCGATATCGCCCGCAGGCACATCGGTATCCGCGCCAAGGTGGCGATAAAGCTCGGTGATTAGCGCCTGGCAGAAGCGCATCACTTCGCCATCGCTTTTACCTTTAGGATTGAAATCGCTGCCCCCTTTACCGCCGCCCATCGGGAGCGTGGTAAGAGCATTTTTGAAAGTCTGTTCGAAGCCGAGGAACTTAAGAATCGATAAGTTCACCGAAGGGTGAAAACGCATGCCGCCTTTATAGGGGCCGATGGCAGAGCTGAACTGCACACGCCACGCGCGGTTAACCTGCACCTGGTTGCGATCGTCTACCCAGGCGACGCGGAACTGAATCACGCGCTCTGGCTCAACAAGGCGTTCAAGCAGTGAGAGCTGACGGTAGCGCGGGTTGGCTTCGAGAAAGGGCCAGAGGGTGCTCATCACTTCGCGAACGGCCTGGGAGAACTCCGGCTGGTGCGGGTCACGCTGATGAACGGTGTCGAGGAATGTTGCAAGGGAGGGGGTCTGATCCATAGATATAAGCGTCTCTTATTATGTTGATGAGTGTCATTGTGTTTGCAATGCGCAAAAAACGGGCGCTTTTCGACTATAACATCGGCGATATGTCACGCCGCAAGGGAAAATCGCCCTCATCAGAGAAATTAAGAACCTGTTTACGGTCATAATAAAAAACGATGAAGCGGGAAACTAAAGTCCCGGAAAATAGATCCGTTATAGTAATTAGTGCAGTCAATCAGAAAGGAGAGGCTATGAGCCGATTTACAGGCGTTGCCGCCGCGCTGTTGCTGATCGCATCGGGCAGCGCGCTGGCGGATCGCTACCCGTCGCCGGGTGTGGAAGTGAATGTGCCGGCCGAAGTGTTCAGCAGCGGCGGGCAGACGCAAACGACGCAGCCTTGCATGCAGTGCTGCGTCTACGGCAATCAAAATTACAGCGAAGGGTCGGTGATCAAAATGGAAGGGGTGCTGCTGCAGTGCCAGCGCGATGAACGCACGATTTCCACTAATCCGCTGGTGTGGCGTCGCGTAAAACCTTAAACGCCTCCAGCAGGGGGAGATCCGCCGGAGCCAGCGCATAGTTGCCCGCATCGGCGGGTGTCACCCACGCAAGCTCGCTGTGATAATGGCGCGTTGGCTCGCCTGCAAAGGTGCACACGTGCCAGGCGTGAAGCGTAATCAGCCGCTCTGAGACTTCGCGCTGATGGCTGGCAACAAAACAGGCCGGCACCGCTTCGATACCCAACTCTTCACGCAGCTCGCGCACTAGCGCCTGCGGCTGCGTTTCGCCCGCTTCCACCTTGCCGCCCGCGAATTCCCATAGACCGGGTTGATCCGCGTGCGGCGGACGCCGGGCGAGCAGAATATGGCCGTCGCGCTCAATAATGGCGGCGACCACGTCGATGCTTTTTGGCGTCTGCGTCATCAGAGTTTAAACGTCGCCCAGACCGGCGCATGGTCAGAGGGTTTTTCCATACCGCGGATGTCGTAATCGATACCGGTCTCGATGCAGCGCTCCGCCAGCGGCTGGCTTGCCATCAGCAGATCGATACGCAGCCCGCGGTTGTCATCAAAGCCTCTGGAGCGGTAATCAAACCACGAGAAGCGATCCGTGGTCTCCGGGTTGGCGGCGCGGTAGGTATCCACCAGCCCCCAGTTTTTCAGACGTTCCATCCACTCACGCTCTTCCGGCAGGAAGGAGCATTTACCGGTACGCAGCCAGCGCTTGCGGTTCTCTTCCCCGATACCGATATCGAGATCCGTCGGGCTGATATTCATATCACCCATGATCAGCACCGGGTTCTCGCGCTTCAGCTCATTCTCGAGGAAGTGTTGCAGATCCTGGTAGAACTTCTCTTTTGCCGGGAACTTGATCGGATGGTCGCGGCTTTCGCCCTGCGGGAAGTAGCCGTTAATTACCGTGATGTTGCCAAGCGGGGAGGGGATCTCCGCCATGATGATACGACGCTGTGCCTCTTCGCCATCTTCCGGAAAGCCGCGACGCACCAGTACAGGCGTCTCTTTGGTCAGCAGCGCCACGCCGTAGTGACCCTTCTGCCCGTGATAAAAGACGTTGTAACCGAGACGCGCCACCTCTTCGAGGGGGAACATATCGTCATGCACTTTCGTCTCCTGCAGACCAATCACATCGGGCTGGTGTTGTTCGACGATTGCCTGAAGCTGGTGGGGTCTGGCGCGCAGGCCGTTGATATTGAACGAGACAAATTTCATAGTCGCAGCCACTTAATGGGGTGAAAGATGCAGGAATGTTATCAGAGTTTACTTTCAATCACTGCCACTTATTCCGAAGCTCATCGCGTCTGCGCAAAAATCAGGCCAGCTGCCTCTTTTCAGGGCGCGATGCGCCAAAATGGGGCATGTTGTCAGAATTAATTTCGTGGACGATCACAGTTCCAGAATTAAATTTCATAAATGCATAAACTATCGCTAAATCCCGCCCTGGTTCGCCGCAATATCTAAAATTATTCACTTTTTATGCATGATATGTGCATAGCGGCTGGTTGTAAGTTATTGAAATAACGTTGATGCACGCCGTTTATGCATTTTTGCCTCTGGCTGGCACGAAGCGTGCAATCTACATTAAGGGCGAAAACGTCATTTTTATTAACATTTTTTCAACTATTTATTTACCGGTGAGGTCGCTATGTCTCTGTCTGTTACGCGTGAAAATTTCGATCAATGGATGCTGCCGGTCTACGCGCCTGCGCCGTTTATACCGGTTCGCGGCGAAGGCTCACGCCTGTGGGATCAGCAGGGCACGGAGTACATCGACTTCGCCGGCGGCATTGCAGTTAACGCCCTGGGCCACGCTAACCCGGTGCTGTGCAACGCATTAAGCGAGCAGGCGGCGAAGTTCTGGCATACCGGCAATGGCTACACCAACGAGCCGGCGCTGCGGCTGGCAAAACGGCTGATTGATGCCACCTTCGCCGATCGCGTCTTCTTTTGTAACTCCGGGGCGGAAGCCAACGAAGCGGCGCTGAAGCTGGCGCGTAAATATGCCCACGACACATTCGGCGCGCAGAAGAGCGGCATTGTCGCCTTCAAAAATGCCTTCCATGGCCGCACGCTCTTTACCGTCAGCGCCGGTGGTCAGCCCGCCTATTCGCAGGATTTCGCGCCGCTGCCGCCGCAGATCCAGCATGCTACTTTTAACGATCTCGCCTCTGCCAGCGCCCTGATTAACGACGATACCTGCGCGGTGATTGTTGAGCCGATGCAGGGCGAGGGCGGCGTAGTACCGGCCGATCCAGCTTTTTTACAGGGGCTGCGCGAGATCTGCTCCCGCCACAATGCGCTGCTGATTTTTGATGAGGTACAGACCGGCGTTGGCCGCACCGGCGAACTCTATGCCTACATGCACTATGGCGTGACGCCGGATGTGTTAACCACCGCAAAAGCGCTGGGCGGCGGCTTTCCGATTGGCGCGATGCTCACCACTGAGACCTTTGGCAAGGTAATGAATGTCGGCACCCACGGCACCACCTATGGCGGTAACCCGCTGGCGGGCGCAGTGGCAGGCGCGCTGCTTGATACCGTCAACACCCCACAAATGCTCAACGGCGTCAAACAGCGCCATGAGTGGTTCACCGAGCAGCTTACCGCCATCAACGCCCGCCATCTGCTGTTTAGCGATATTCGCGGCCTTGGGCTGTTAATCGGCTGCCAGCTGGTACCCGCCTTTAGCGGTAAAGCGAAGCAGATCTCCCAGCTGGCGGCAGCGGAAGGGGTGATGGTGCTGATCGCCGGTGGCAACGTGCTGCGCTTCGCCCCGGCGCTGAACATCAGTGAAGAGGAGGTGCGCATCGGTCTTGAGCGCTTTGCCCGCGCCTGTGAAAAATTCCTCTCGGAGAGCACAACATGATGGTGATTCGTCCGGTCGCGGCAAGCGATCTCCCAGCCCTGATGAAACTCGCCGGCAAAACCGGTGGCGGTTTAACCTCGCTGCCCGCCGATGAGGCAACCCTGGCGGCGCGTATTGAGCGCGCCCGCCAGACCTGGCAAGGCACGCTGCCGAAGGGGGAGCAGGGCTATGTTTTTGTGCTGGAAGATACCCAGAGCGGCGAAGTGGGCGGCATCTGCGCCATTGAGGTCGCCGTCGGGCTAAATGACCCGTGGTACAACTACCGCGTCGGCACTCAGGTGCACGCTTCGAAAGAGCTGAATGTCTACAACGCGCTGCCGACGCTGTTTCTCAGTAACGATCACACCGGCAGCAGTGAACTCTGCACGCTGTTTCTCGATCCCGCCTGGCGCAAAGCGGGCAACGGCTACCTGCTGTCGAAATCGCGCTTTATGTTTATGGCGGCGTTTCGCGATCGCTTCAATGAGAAAGTGGTCGCCGAGATGCGCGGGGTGATTGATGAGCATGGTTACTCCCCCTTCTGGGAGAGCCTCGGCAAACGCTTCTTCTCGATGGAATTCAGCCGCGCGGATTACCTGTGTGGCACCGGGCAGAAAGCCTTTATTGCCGAGCTGATGCCGAAACACCCCATCTATACCCACTTCCTCTCGGAAGAGGCGCAGTCGGTGATTGGTCACGTCCATCCGCAGACCGCGCCTGCGCGCGCGGTGCTGGAGAAAGAGGGGTTCCGCTACCGCAACTATGTCGACATCTTTGATGGCGGGCCGACGCTGGAGTGCGATATCGATCGCGTGCGTGCGATCCGCAAAAGCCGGCTGGTGGCGATTGGCGAAGGGCAGCGCGCGCCGGGCGAGTGGCCAGCCTGCATGGTGTCGAATGAGCGCTATGACGATTTTCGCGCCATGCTGATCAACGTCGACCCGCAGACCGAACGGCTGCTGCTGTCGGCGGGCGAACTGGATGCGCTGAAGTGTCAGCCCGGCGATAGCGTCCGGTTAGTGCGCCTGTGTGCGGAAGAGAAGAGTGGTGAGGAGAGAGCACAATGAGTTTATGGATCGACGGTGAGTGGATAAAGGGCCAGGGCGCACGGCGGGAGAAAACCAACCCGGTGAACCATGAGGTGCTGTGGCAGGGTTTTGATGCGGATAGCGCCCAGGTTGAGGCGGCTTACCAGGCCGCGCGCGTGGCTTTTCCCGCCTGGGCGCGCCAGCCCTTCAGTGCCCGCCAGGCGATCGTGGAGAAATTTGCCGCGCTGCTGGAGAGCAATAAAGAGGAGCTGACAACGATCATTGCCCGCGAAACCGGCAAACCGCGCTGGGAAGCGGCGACCGAAATTACCGCCATGATCAATAAAGCGGCGATCTCGGTGAAGTCATACCACTCGCGCACCGGCGAACAGCAGACGGAGATGGCAGACGGCGCGGCTACCCTGCGTCATCGCCCGCACGGCGTGCTGGCAGTGTTTGGCCCTTACAACTTCCCCGGCCACCTGCCGAACGGGCATATCATCCCGGCTCTGCTGGCGGGCAATACGCTGCTGTTTAAACCGAGCGAGCTGACGCCGTGGATCGGTGAAGCGGTGGTGAAACTGTGGCAGCAGGCTGGCTTACCCGCTGGTGTGCTCAACTTATTGCAGGGCGGGCGCGAAACCGGTCAGGCGCTGAGCGCGCTGCCAGGGCTGGATGGGCTGCTTTTTACCGGCAGTGCCAATACCGGTTATCAGCTGCATCGCCAGCTGGCGGGCCAGCCCGAGAAGATCCTCGCGCTGGAGATGGGCGGCAATAACCCGCTGATTGTTGAAGATCCGGACGATATTGATGCGTCAGTGCATCTGGCGATCCAGTCCGCCTTTATCACCGCCGGCCAGCGCTGCACCTGCGCGCGGCGGCTGCTGGTGAAACGCTCGACGGCGGGCGATGCCTTCCTGAAAAGGCTGGTGGAGGTTGCCAGCAAGCTGATACCGGCTGCCTGGGACGCGGAGCCGCAGCCCTTTTTCGGCGGGCTGATCTCACCCCAGGCGGCAGAGCAGGTCTATCACGCCTGGCAGGAGCATGAAGCTCGCGGTGGCAAAACGTTACTGGCTCCGCGCCTGCTGGCGGCGGGCACCTCTCTGCTAACGCCGGGCATTATTGAGATGACCGCAGTCGGCAACGTGCCGGATGAAGAGGTGTTTGGCCCGCTGCTCTGCGTCTGGCGCTATGACAACTTCGACGATGCGATTACGCTTGCTAACAACACCCGCTATGGCCTCGCCTGCGGTCTGATTTCACCGCAGCGGGAGAAGTTCGAACGCCTGCTGCTGGAGGCGCGCGCCGGGATCGTTAACTGGAACAAGCCGCTAACCGGTGCGGCGAGCACCGCGCCGTTTGGCGGCGTAGGCGCCTCCGGCAACCATCGCGCCAGCGCCTGGTATGCGGCGGATTACTGCGCCTGGCCGATGGCGAGTCTTGAGACGGCGGATCTGACCCTGCCGCAGAGCCTCAGCCCGGGGCTTGGCCATTTGCGTGAGGAGCAGCCATGAGCGCGCGTGAAGTGAACTTTGATGGCCTGGTTGGGCTGACGCACCACTACGCGGGTTTATCCTTCGGTAATGAAGCCTCGACTAAACACCGTTTTCAGCGCTCCAACCCGAAGCTGGCGGCGAAACAGGGGCTTCTGAAGATGAAAGCGCTGGCGGACGCCGGATTTCCGCAGGCGGTCATCCCGCCTCACGAGCGTCCGAATGTTGCTGCGTTACGCCAGTTAGGCTTTCGCGGCAGCGATGAACAAGTCGTTGAAAAAGCCGCGACGCAGGCACCGGAGCTGCTCTCTGCTGCCAGCTCCGCCTCGGCGATGTGGGTAGCCAATGCTGCCACCGTCTGCCCGTCGGCGGATGCCGAGGATGGCAAAGTTCACCTGACGGTGGCGAACCTCAATAACAAGTTCCACCGCTCAATCGAAGCGCCAACCACCGAAGCGCTGCTGCGGGCGATTTTCCGCGATCCGCAGACCTTCAGCGTGCATGGTGCGCTGCCGCAGGTGGCGCGTTTTGGCGATGAGGGGGCCGCTAACCATAACCGCTTCGGCGGCGAGTATGGCGATGCGGGCGTACAGCTCTTTGTTTATGGCCGTGAAGAGGGCAACCAACTGGCTCCCGGGCGTTATCCGGCGCGCCAGACGCTGGAGGCGAGCCAGGCGGTTGCCCGCACAAACCGGGTGCGCGCACATCAGGTGGTCTATGCTCAGCAAAACCCGGCGGTGATCGATCTGGGTGTATTTCATAATGATGTGATTGCGGTCTCCAACCGCCAGTTGCTCTTCTGCCACGAGCAGGCGTTTGCCGGGCAGTCTCAGCTGCTGGCAGAGCTTGCGGCAAAAGTGCCGGGCTTTATGGCGATCGAAGTGCCGCAACAGGCGGTATCGGTCACAGACGCAGTGGCGACTTATCTGTTTAATAGTCAATTACTGAGCCATGACGATGGCCGCATGACCCTGGTCCTGCCGCAGGAGTCGCAGGAACATGCAGGCGTCTGGCGTTATCTCAATGACCTGCTGGCGCAGGATAACCCGATCAGCGCTCTTAAGGTCTTCGATCTGCGCGAAAGTATGGCAAACGGTGGCGGGCCAGCCTGCCTGCGTTTGCGGGTGGTGTTGAGCGAGACGGAGCAGCGGGCAGTAAACCCGGCGGTGATGATGAACGATACGCTGTTTGCCGCGCTCAATGCGTGGGTGGACAAATACTATCGCGACCGTCTCACGCAGGCCGATTTAGCCGATCCGCAGCTGCTGCGCGAAGGGCGTGAAGCACTGGATCGCCTCACGCAACTGTTGGATCTCGGGTCGGTTTATCCTTTTCAGCGTTAAGCGGAGGCGGTATGGAGAACTTTCTGGCAGCAACCATTGCCGGCGATATTCCACGCAAGATGTCCGGCGAAGCGGGCGGCATTCACTGGTTGTGGCATGAGCAGGGGATACTTGAGCTGGTACCGCCGCAGGCGACAGGACGTTCGCTGGTGATCTCCTGCGCCATTCACGGCAATGAGACGGCACCGGTAGAGCTTATCGATCAACTGCTGCACAACCTCTTTTCCGGAGAGCAGCCGTTGAGCTGGCGACTGCTGATTATTCTCGGCAATCCGCAGGCGTTGGCGCAGGGTAAGCGCTATATCAAAAGCGATCTCAACCGCATGTTCGGCGGGCGCTGGCAGCAGCTTCCGCCGAGTGATGAAACCATCCGCGCGGCGCAGCTTGAGCGGGCAGTGACGCACTTTTTCTCTGAGGGTAACGAGACGCGCTGGCATCTCGATCTGCATACGGCCATTCGCGGCTCGCACCATGTGCGCTTTGGCGTTCTGCCGCAGCGCGCCACGCTGTGGGATGAGTCTTTCCTCACGTGGCTCGGCGCAGCCGGGCTTGAAGCGCTGGTGTTCCACCAGGCGCCAGGCGGAACCTTTACCCACTTCAGTTGTGAAAGCTTCGATGCGCTCGCCTGCACGCTGGAGCTGGGTAAAGCGCTGCCGTTTGGTGCCAACGACTTAAGCCAGTTTCAGCGCACCGCCTGGGCTTTGGCGGCGCTGCTTGCCGGCGAGCCCGCACCTGAGACTGAGCTTGCTCCGCTGCGTTACCGGGTGGTGCAGCAACTCACCCGGCGCAGCGAGGCGTTTACCCTCTATATGGACAATGAGACGCTGAACTTTACCCCGTTCAGTGAAGGTACGCTGCTGGCAGAGGATCGCGGCGAGCGCTATGTAGTGACGCACCCGCAGGAGTATGTGCTGTTTCCCAACCCCAATGTCGAGATTGGATTACGCGCCGGATTGATGCTGGAAAAAATAGCGTAACGTAAGCCCTGCAAATGCAGGGCTTATTTTTACTCTTTAAATCTATTACGGAATTATCTTGTTGAGTGCTGAAAAAAATAGCATACTCAGTTTTTACCTGTCTCCATAAAAAACTTACATTTCAGCGGCTTGTCTATTTATTTTTCCACTCTTCACCGTTTATCCTTATTTCCTTCATATTTGATTAAATCCTCACTTTTATACTTTCACTGTTTTACCATCGCTCTGATTAATTGACGCTTGAAGCGCTAAAGTGATTAGCGTCAACACGGCAACCGCCGTATATAAAACTGAAGTAAGGAAGATATTATGCGTAAATTGACTGCCCTGTTTGTTGCCTCTACCCTGGCCTTTGGTGCTGCAAGCCTTGCGCACGCTGATGATGCGCCGGCTGCACCGGCTGATGCCAAACCGATGATGCATCATCACAAAGGAAAAGGGCCGCATGAGATGATGTTCCAGGGCCTGAATCTTACCGATGCGCAGAAAGCGCAGATCCGCGACATCATGAAGAGCCAGCGTGAAGAGATGAAACGTCCGCCAGTAGAAGAGCTGCGCGCGATGCATGAGATCGTCGCCAGCGACAGCTTCGATAAAACCAAAGCCGAGGCGCAAATCAATAAGATGGATGAGCAGCGCAAAGCCGACATGCTCAGACATATGGAAACCCAGAACAAGATTTACAACATTCTGACGCCGGAACAGAAAAAACAGTTCAATGCTAATTTTGAGAAGCGTCTGACAGAACGTCCTGCCGCAGGCGATAAAATGCCTCCTGCACCGGCTGAATAATTTAGTCGACCCTTCTTAAGACCGCCGGTTTTGCCCATCGCCAGTAGCACATGATGGGCAGAACCGGCGGTTTTTTCTCGCCTGCCTCTTGTCAGCCGCCACCGGCGCGGTATCCTCGTTGTTCCTGTGTGCCCGAAGTTGCTACTTATCTGAAGTTTATACTTTTTTACATCTCTGGTTACGTCGTAGCCTAAGGCATCGCTGCCAGGCTGCCGATAACCTGTTTATAGCAATGTGAACGAAAACAAGAATGCACGCTGCTCGCAGAAGCAGCGGCGCAGCCTATCGCTGTGCTATTCAGGAGTGATGATGGAATTCTTTGATATTCGCAAAATGCCAGTCAATCTCTGGCGAAATGGTGCAGGCGAAACGCGGGAAATATGCTGCTTTCCCCCCGCAACCCGCGAATTTAACTGGCGCGCCAGCATTGCCTCGCTGGCTGGGAATGGCGAATTTTCACCTTTTCCGGGCGTTGATCGCGTCATAACGCTGATTGAAGGCGGGGAAGTGACGCTCAACGGTGGCAGTGTGCGGCATACCTTAAAACGCCACCAGCCTTTTACCTTCGCAGGGGATCAGCCGGTCAAGGCTGAACTTTGCGAAGGCCGTATGTCGATGGATTTTAATATTATGACCCGTCGCGATCGCTGCCAGGCGAACGTGCGAATTGCCGATCGTACCTTCACCACCTTCGGTTCGCGCGGCGGTGTGGTCTTTGTGCTGAGCGGCGCATGGCAGTTGGGCGATAAACTGCTCACCGCCGATCAGGGCGCCTGCTGGCAGGAGGGGAGGCAGACCCTGCGGCTGCTGCGCGCCGAAGGGCAATTACTCTTTAGCGAGATCACGTGGCTGGCCGGGCATTAAGCCAGCTCAACGATCTCGTGCTCGCCCGACAGCAGCGGTTTACAGAGAATTTTATAGCCATCGTGATCGAACCCGGCGGGTGTGCGTAGCAAGGCTGCCGCCTCGCCTGGCGTGTTGACCGAACCCAGCCAGAGCCAGTTATGGATGATGTGGTACTGCGTCATCTCGCCAAAGCTCTCTTTTAAGCCGATCGGCCCCTGCCACGGCCAGCACACCAGCTGCATGCGCGCCATCGCGGCGAGAAAACGGCTGTTGTGCTCTTCCACGCTCTCTTTTCCGCAGCAGGCACCAGCGCAGCGTTTTAACGCCGAGCGAAAGCAGGGGCGGCCGCGGCTGAGCGGTTCAAGACCCAGCAGGCCGTAACAGAGCTTCTCTTCATCGGCGATAGATTGCAGCGCCTGCAGCGCTGTGCGCCGGTTGGCAAACAGGCCAAAAAGATGCGGCGATGAGGAGAAGTCTACTTCGCGGGCGTAGACCACCTGCGGTTTCCCATCCTCCACGCGCAGCGAGCAGAGCTGGCGATTACGGCGCAGGCGTTTATTAAACAGCGGCTGCTGCTCTTTAATCAGCCTGGCTTCCAGCAGCAGCGCGCCAATCTCACCGGCGGTGCAGATCCAGCTGACGCGCCGGGACTGGCGCAGCATCGAGGCTTCATCCGGGGTACGGAAATGGGACATTACCCGGCTGCGAATATTGACGCTTTTGCCGATGTAGAGCGGCATCGCCTCGCTGTCGCCATGAAAAATATAGACGCCAGGGTGCTTAGGCATCGCCTCAAGCCACTGACGCAAATGCTCTGGATATTCATAGATTGCCGCCGCCTCAAATGAAAGACGCGGGGCCGATTGACGCCTTGCCACACGGAACTCCTGATACTGGTTACTTGTACAGTGTAGCAGGGTGCTTCAGGTTAAAAAAGAAACATTTGGAAAGAACTGGTAAGTGCGGAGGGAAGGCGGGAGATGTCACCGCTTCGCTTATCAGGCCTACAGCGTATCTGTAGGCCTGAGTGGGCGTCACGGTTTACTGCTTTTTCCAGAAATCATCGAAAATAGTGATGGGCGGACGGCGCTTGTGCTCGGTCTTCACATACCAGCCCTCAATAATGCGGGCGGTCGCTTCATCCAGCTTTTTGCCTTCCAGATAGTCGTCGATATTCTCGTAGGTGACGCCGAGCGCCGCTTCATCCGGCAGAGAAGGGCGATCATCTTCCAGATCGGCAGTCGGCGCTTTCTTATAGAGATGCTCGGGGCAGCCCAGGTGTGCCAGCAGCTGTTTGCCCTGACGCTTATTGAGGCGGAAGAGCGGGTTAATATCGGTGCCGCCATCGCCATACTTGGTGTAGAACCCGGTGACCGCTTCGGCGGCATGATCGGTTCCGACAACGATCCCTTTGCACATCCCGGCGATGCTGTACTGCGCTTTCATACGCTCGCGCGCTTTCTCATTCCCACGCACAAAGTCGCTCAGCTCAATGCCGGTATCGCGCAGTGCCTGCTCGCTTGCCAGCACCGACGCTTTGATATTCACGGTCAGAACGCGGTCAGGTTTGATAAAGGCAATCGCGTCCTGGCAATCCTGTTCATCTGCCTGCGCGCCATAGGGCAGACGCACGGCGATAAACTGTAACTCGCTGTCGCCGCTCTCTTCACGCAGCTCGGAGATGGCTAACTGGGAGATTTTTCCCGCCAGCGTCGAGTCCTGACCACCGCTAATGCCAAGCACCAGCGACTTAATAAAGGGATAGGTTTTCAGATACGTTTTCAGAAAATCCACGCTGCGGCGAACTTCTTCTTCGGCATTGATAGTTGGCTTGACGCCCAGTGCCTGAATAATCTCTTGTTGCAGAGCCATTAACCCCTCCGTTGTTGAATCCTGCTGTGCAGGTTGCAAATAGTTATTCATTAAAGCTAACCCCTTAGTGAGAAAACGACAAGGTTCACAGTTTTGCGTGCGGATATTTACGCCGATTCAGGCCGTTTACGCACTTTTATTAGATTTTTCTGAAAGATATATCATTTTCTGTCTCAAGTTGAAAAAACTAATATTATATTCCAGGCTTAGTTAACACGCTGATACAGAAGCGGATACTAAAGAGGATGGAATATGAATAAGAATATCGCAGGAATTCTGGGCGCCGCAGCAGTACTGACTATGCTGGCAGGTTGTACCGCTTACGATCGCGCGAAAGATCAGGTTAGTCAGCCGGTCGTTAAAGATGTGAAAAAAGGGATGAGCCGCCAGCAGGTAATGCAGATCGCAGGCCGTCCTTCTTCAGAAGTGAGCATGGTTCACGCTCGTGGTACCTGCCAGACCTATATCCTGGGTCAGCGTAACGGCAAAACTGAAACCTACTTCGTCGCACTGGATGACACCGGTCACGTGCTGAACTCGGGTTACCAGACCTGTGCCGAATACGACACCGATCCGCAGGCACCGCAGCAGCAGTCACAGCAGAAAAAACCTCTGCAGTAATTTTTTTGCCTTTGCCTGAGCACATAAAAAACCGGCCAACTGGCCGGTTTTTTTATGCTTTACGCCGGCACGTTATCGATCTTGCTGATACGTGACCAGACGCGGTGCGCTGCGAGCTGTTCGATAAAATCCTCCACCAGCTCGCTTGAGGCGATATCACCTTCGATAATGCCCTCTTCACCCTGCGGGTTGACATGTATCACCCCTTTAAACTGGCGGGCGTCACCGGCAAGCGCAATGGTCTTAAGGTGCTTATAGGCCTCCAGCAGGTAATATTTCGCGTCCCCATTTTGTAACAGCGTAGTGACATCGCCACCCGGAACAAAAACGCCATCTACCGTCAGAGAAGGCGAGCCGGCAAAGGTTGCCGCCACGGGCAAACGGGAGCCGTCATCGGCCACCACTTCACCCATACGCGAGTAGAGCAGTTTGGCATGCACGCCTTTATTCTTCAGCCCCTGTAACAGTGTCAGCACATCCTGCGCGCGTACATTATCATGCAGCAACACCGCCACCACACGACCTTTCACGTCGCCATCCGGAATGGCATACAGGCTAAGGGAGGGATCTTTCTCCACGCCGTTAACCGCCGGCGGCGGCGTGATGTTGCACTGCTCTTCCGTCAGGGTGATGCCCAGATTTTCCGCGACAGACCGCGCCAGGTTGAGATCAATATGCGCCAGCAGGTCGACCACGCGCTCACGAATGTAGGGGCGCGCCACTTTGCTTAGCTCAAAGCTAAAGGCATCAACGATATGGCGTTGTTCAAACGGCGTCTGGCTCAGCCAGAAGAGACGCGGATGGGCGTAATACTCGCCAAATGAGGGGCTGCGCTCGCGCACTTTATGCCCTTCAACGCGCTCCTGATAGCTCTCAAATCCACCACGTTTCGGCCCCGGCGGCGTTTCGCGCGGCCAGTTGTCGTTGATGGAGTTTGGCTCATAGTTGGCCGGATTGGTGTCAATATCCATCCGGTGCATGCCGTCACGCTGGAAGTTGTGATACGGGCAGGTTGGGCGGTTAATCGGAATTTCGTGGAAGTTTGGCCCGCCGAGACGGCTGATCTGTGTATCGGTATAGGAGAAGAGGCGCCCCTGCAACAGCGGGTCGTTGGTGAAATCCAGCCCCGGCACAATATGGCCCGGATGGAAGGCCACCTGTTCGTTTTCGGCAAAGAAGTTATCCGGGTTGCGGTTGAGCACCATTTTGCCGACCCGCTGCACCGGCACCAGCGCCTCCGGGATCAGTTTGGTCGGGTCGAGCAGATCGAAATCAAACTTGAACTCATCCTCTTCCGGGATCAGCTGCAGCCCCAGTTCATATTCCGGGTAGTCGCCCGCTTCAATCGCTTCCCACAGCTCACGTCGGTGGAAGTCGGGATCGCGCCCGGTCAGCTTCTGCGACTCGTCCCACACCAGCGAGGCTTTACCCGCCAGCGGTTTCCAGTGGAAACGCACAAAGGTCGCTTTCCCTTCAGCGTTAATTAGTCGGAAGGTGTGAATACCAAAACCTTCCATGGTGCGATAGCTGCGCGGAATACCGCGATCGGACATCGCCCACATCACGTTATGCAGGGTTTCCGGCTGCAGAGAGACATAGTCCCAAAAAGTGTCGTGCGCGCTCTGTCCCTGTGGGATCGCCCAGTGCGGCTCCGGTTTTACCGCATGGACAAAATCGGGAAATTTATGTGCATCCTGTAAAAAGAAGATGGGCGTGTTGTTGCCGACCAGGTCGAAGATACCCTCTTCGGTGTAGAACTTGGTGGCGAAACCGCGAATGTCACGCACGGTATCGGCTGAACCGGCACCGCCCTGCACGGTGGAGAAGCGCACAAACACCGGGGTGATCTTCTCCGGGTCGGAGAGGAAGTCAGCTTTGGTGACATCTTGCAGGCTGCGGTAGGGCTGGAAGTAGCCGTGTGCTGCCGAGCCGCGCGCATGCACGATACGCTCCGGAATGCGCTCATGGTCAAAATGGGTGATCTTCTCGCGCAGAATAAAATCTTCCAGCAGCGTCGGGCCGCGCGAGCCTGCGCGCAACGAGTTCTGATCGTCGCTGATACGTACGCCCTGGTTGGTGGTCAGCGCCGCGTTCTCGCCGCCCTTGCGGAAGGTCTCCAGCGCATTCAATTTCTCATTGGCAGTGTCGGGTGATTTCAGGCTGCCAGGTGCGGTAGGCTCTTCGCCGGGTGCGGTCGGTTTTGGCGAAGGGCGGTGGGAGTTATCGGATGGTGCGAGGGAATCCAGTCCCGGGCGGGCTTCGTTTTCATCATCAACCGGGGCGCGGGAAGGTTGTGTCTCTTTCTCATGCTGCGACATTGAACTCGTCTCCTGTTATCCATGACTAAAAAGGCAGGTTATTGCCATTAACCCTTCTAACTATAGAACAATGTCCCGGTCACGCCCGTTTACCGGCCTGACCTTGAAAAGGCGCACGGAAGCTCACGCCGGGCGCGACGCGCGGGGTGACAATCGGCTATCATTGGCTTTCGTGTGTGTGAAATTTGTCTTTAGTGAATGCATCGCTTATGAAAACGCTTCGTCAACAGAACCGAGTCATTATCAGCTATGTTCCGCGCGTCGAACCGGCGCCACCCGACCACGCGTCTAAGGTCGACGGTTATCGTGATGTCTGGAGGCTGCGTGGGAAGTATGTCGCGTTTGTGTTGATGGGCGAGCATTTTCGCCGCTCGCCAACCTTCACCACCCCGGATGCGGCACAGCGCTGGGCGACGCAGATGCGTCAGGAAGACGAGATCGAGGAGTAAAAAAACGCCTGCAGTGTGCAGGCGTTTATGTTTCAGAAGGTTAGCTTAGCGATGCGCCAGTTCGGCGTGCTCTTCGCTATCCAGAATGGTTTTATCCGTCTGCTTCAGCCACTGGCTGGTCAGCGTCCCGGCGGTCATCGAACCGCTAACGTTCAGCGCGGTACGCCCCATATCGATCAGCGGTTCAACGGAGATCAGCAGCGCAACCAGCGTAACGGGAAGGCCGAGCGCCGGCAGCACAATCAGCGCTGCGAAAGTGGCACCGCCGCCCACGCCTGCCACACCGGCGGAACTGATGGTAACAATACCGACCAGTGTTGCGATCCACATGGGATCCAGCGGATTGATGCCGACCGTCGGCGCAACCATTACCGCCAGCATCGCCGGATACAGACCCGCACAGCCATTCTGCCCAATGGTCGCGCCAAAGGAGGCAGAGAAGCTGGCGATCGATTCCGGTACGCCAAGGCGACGGGTCTGCGCTTCCACATTCAGCGGAATAGAAGCGGCGCTGGAGCGGCTGGTAAAGGCAAAGGTCAGCACCGGCCACACTTTACGGAAGAACTTCAGTGGGCTTACGCCATTCACGCCCAGCAGAACGCCATGTACCACGAACATAATGGCGAGGCCGAGGTAAGAGGCGATAACGAAGCTGCCCAGCTTGATAATGTCGTGGATATTGGAGCCAGCGACCACTTTGGTCATCAGCGCCAGCACGCCGTAAGGCGTCAGCTGCATCACCAGGCGTACCAGCTTCATCACCCAGCTCTGCAACGTATCGATAGCGGTCAGCACACGCTGGCCCTTCGGCGCATCATCTTTCAGCAGCTTCAGCGCGGCCACGCCGAGGAATGCGGCAAAGATAACGATGCTGATGATCGAGGTCGGACTTGCCCCAGTCAGATCGGCAAACGGGTTTTTCGGCACGAACGACAGCAGCAGCTGCGGCACGGTCAGATCGGCCAGTTTGCCCACGTAGTTGCTCTGAATGGCGTTCAGACGCGCAGTTTCCGCGCTGCCCTGTACCAGCCCTTCAGCGGTAAGACCAAACAGATTGGTCACCAGTACACCCACCAGCGCGGCGATAAGCGTGGTGAAGAGCAGCGTACCGATGGTTAAGAAACTGATTTTGCCCAACTGAGACGCATTGTGCAGACGCGCAACGGCGCTGAGGATTGAGGCGAAAACCAGCGGCATAACGATCATTTGCAGCAGCTGTACGTAGCCGTTACCGACGACGCTAAACCACTGGATTGACTCTTTCAGCACCGGGTTATCGGCACCGTAAATGGCCTGCAGTGCGAGGCCGAACGCCACGCCAAGCCCGAGACCAACCAGTACTTTTTTTGCCAGGCTCCACTGTTTGTGGCGCGCCTGCGCCAGCAAAAGCAGCAGTGCGGCGAACACGACAACGTTCGCGATTAATGGAAAATTCATCCCCGTTCTCCTGATTTCATTATATTGATGACATCGAGGTCATCCTGTGGCGCAAGGTTAGCAGAAGTGTCGAACGAGCCTTATATCCAAATGGAATGCTTTATAGCGAAGTGTTCGAAATCGATCATTTATCGCGCAGACTGGCGATCAATAAAGCGATTGAACTCGTTTTGCAGAATATTTATCGCTTCAGATGACCAGCGGATTGCACCATTTTCGGGCAGGGTTTGCGGCATCCATACCGCATAGGTGAGTAACGCCATACAGAGCACGCGCTCCAGCTGGTTGCCTTTTTGGGAAGCCAGAATCGGCAGGCGAAAGCGCCAGCGGCAGGGCCACAGTAGCGGCACGCCGGCGGGCGTGAGCATATCTGCAACAATATGGCTGAGGTAGCCAACAACCATACCCTGCAACGCGTCTGCCGGCAGGATCCAGCTGTCTGGCACCTTTAAGGCAAAAAGGGTAAGCGCGAGGAAAACTGCCAGCAGGCTATGGGTAAATCCGCGATGACCAAAGGCGCGCGCGACGGGTTTAGAGATCCACTTTAGCCGCTGGCCGAGGAAGGACTTTGGGTGATCGATATCCGGCAGCAGGCAGGTGAGAATCGCTGAAGGCACAATATGCCACCAGTCGCCCTGCGCAAGCACGGGCGTCAATTCGGCATTCTTGGTAAACACCGCGCAGGCTATGGAGAAAAGCAGGTGTCCTTCCGCCGTCATGATCAAACTCGCTAAACTGTCGATGCATACAGTATAGGATGTTTGTACAGTAGGCGGAAGAGGTGACGGTGTAACTCTTTGTCACAAACTCGTTATTTAACGCGCCAGCCAGCCGCCATCGACCGCCAGGGTGTAACCATTCACGTAGTCGGCAGCCGGTGAGGCGAGAAAAACCGCCGCGCCCTGTAAATCCTCCGGCGTGCCCCAGCGGCCAGCGGGAATACGATCGAGGATCTCCTTGTTGCGTTCAGCATCTTCTCGCAGCTGCCGGGTATTGTTAGTTGCCATATAGCCGGGGGCAATCGCGTTGACGTTGATATTGTGCTTCGCCCACTCATTTGCCAGCAGGCGGGTCAGCCCCATCACGCCACTTTTCGAGGCTGTGTAGGAAGGAACGCGGATACCGCCCTGCCATGAGAGCATCGAGGCGATATTGATAATTTTGCCGCCGCTGCCCTGAGCGATAAATTGTCGGGCGACGGCCTGCGAGAGGAAGAAGAGTGACTTCAGGTTGAGATCCATTACCTCATCCCAATCCTTTTCACTGAAATTGATGGCGTCACAACGGCGGATCGTTCCGGCGTTATTGATGAGAATATCAAGGTGCCCCATCTTTTCCACCGCTTCGTCGACAATCGACGTTAACTGCTGCTGGTCGCGCAGGTCGGCCTGAATCGCATGAAAACGGCGACCGAGCGCCTCAACGCGTTCCGCCGTTTCATGGGGGATTTTGCGGTTAACGCCGACAATATCGCAGCCTGCTTCCGCCAGACCCACTGTCATTCCCTGGCCCAGCCCGGTATCGCATCCGGTTACAAGAGCCACCTTACCCGTTAGCTTAAAAGCATCCAGTATCATATCTACTCCGGCGTAATGTCATGTCGTGACGGGCGTCAATGCCTGCGGATTAGAATAGAAGGCGGGAGCGCAAAATACAAACAAATGAAATGTTGTTTCAATATTTCTGTGACACAGGAGCAGCTTTGCGCTGCTCCTGCGTGTAATTAACCCAGCAGGTGAGCGGCAGTGAGCTGCTGCAAGCTGTCGAGTTTGACATTCGCCAGCACATAACGTGGATCGCTGCGATGCTCATCATCGGGTACCACAATAGAACGCATGCGCGCTGCTTTACTGGCAATCATGCCGTTAACGGAATCCTCCAGCGCCACGCAGGCTAAAGGATCGACACCGAGTTTCGCCGCGCAATCAAGATAAACCTGCGGATGCGGTTTGCTGTAAGGCAGGCTCTCGGCGGAGGCCAGTGCATCAAAGCTGTCGCGCAGATCGAACATCGCCAGCACTTTCTCTAGCATATGCAGCGGCGATGCAGAGGCCAGCCCGACACGCAGGCCGTTCGCTTTGCAAAGCGCCAGCGCTTCGCGAACGCCCGGCAGCAGCGGACGCTCTGCTTCCACCAGCGCAATAGCGCGCTCAATGATGTGAGCGGTGACCTGCTGGCGGGAAGGGCCGCTCCACGGCTGTTGCGCATACCATAAATCAACCACCATATCGATGCGCAGGCCCAGCGTGTCAGGCAGTTCACCCCGGCGTGAAGTATCGACGCCAAGGCTTGAGATCACGTCAAGTTCGGCGCGATCCCACAGCGGTTCTGAGTCAATTAATAAACCATCCATATCAAAAATTGCTGCAACTGTTTGGCGCGGGGCAGACATAACACCTCTCCGGTTAGTGAAATAAACAGGGTGAAGGTAGTGAGTATGGCAATGCGTTCACCCTGGCGTCTTTAAAAATCAGGCGAAAATAGTTATCAGCAGGTAGACTAAGGCACAAACAGTGCGTCAACAACAAGGGGAATCCATGACGTATCAACAAGCTGGACGCATCGCCGTACTAAAACGCGTTCTGGGTTGGGTGATTTTTATTCCGGCCGTTATTTCGACCGTTATTTCGATCCTGAAGTTTATGTATGAGCATAGTGATAAACAGCCCGGTATTAACGCCGTGATGCTCGATTTCGCCCATGTGATGATTGAGATGATGCGGTTTAATACACCATTCCTCAATCTCTTCTGGTACAACTCGCCGACGCCCCATTTTCAGCAGGGCCTAAACGTTCTTTTCTGGATTATCTTCGCGTTAATCTTTGTTGGCCTGGCCTTACAGGCCTCCGGTGCGCGCATGAGCCGCCAAGCACGCTTTGTGCGCGAAGGGGTGGAAAATCAGCTAATCCTCGAAAAAGCCAAAGGCGAAGAGGGGCTTACCCGCGAGCAGATCGAAGCGCGCATCAACGTGCCAAACCACACCATTTTCCTGCAAATTTTCCCGCTCTATGTGCTGCCAACTATTATCATTGTGGCAGGGTACTTCTTCTTTAAGCTGCTCGGTTTCCTTTAAGACAACAGCGCCCGATAGCATTCGCGATCGGGCTTCTTAGCCTTTCGCTTTTACGCAGCCAATACCCGATCCAGCGCTTTCTGTGCATTCATCAGATGTTCACCGCCGAAGAGAATGGCGCGGTTGAAGAGCGTATAAAGCTGGTAAATCGGTTGGCGGTCGAGGAAATCGGGCGGGAGCGGGGAGATGGACTGATAACCGTCGTAGATCTGCGGCGGCTGATCCGGATGCAGCGGCAGCATCGCCAGATCGCACTCTCTGTCGCCCCAGTAGCAGGCGGGATCGTAAATATAGGGGCCATCCGGGCCGAGCGCGCAGTTGGCGGACCAGAGATCGCCATGCAGTAAAGAGGCCTGCGGCTGGTGGCCCGCTAACCGCTGCTGAACATGCTCAACAATCGCATCGATATTGCCAAACTGCAGCCCTTTTTCCGCCGCCAGTTCAAGCTGCCAGCCAATACGCTGCTCGGCAAAAAAGGTGGACCAACGGCGCTGCCAGGCGTTGGGTTGGGGAGTCGTGGAGAGATCGTTATCGAAGTCGAGACCAAACTGCGGCTGATCGCTCCACTGGTGCAGATGCGCAAGCTGCTGGCCCAATAAAAAAGCGCTATGCACATCGAGCGGGCGTGCGGGAAGATATTCCATCACCAGAAAGCTGTAGTCGCGGTCGCTACCAACCGCCCACACCTCAGGAACTTTTACCGTATTGCTGCGCGCCAGCAGGGCCAGCTGATCGGCTTCGGCTGTGAAAATGGGAAGCAGGGCGCGTTCATCGCACTTAACGAAACAGTCGCGTCCTGCGTAACGTATGCGCCATGCAGCGTGAATTTCGCCGCCCGGTAGCTCATCGCGTTGTTCAATTTCGCCTTCACCCAGTTGCTCGCTTAACAGACCACTTATCGCTTGCCACATGATATTTCTCCCATGTAATCAGCCAGATCATTAGGTTAGCGCACTAAAGCTATGAAAAAATTCGACTTAACGCACACCAGACGCACGCGCGGCGCAGGATGGCACTTATTGCTCTTGGTGCTGCCAGTTTTCCCAGGTGGAAATCTTAACATCGGTTTTTTGACCAACGGCACTCTCTGCCAGGCCGCTGGCAAGCTCATGAACTTCCTGCTCGTTTAAAGCGCTAACCAGGCCGAAAGTGTTAGTGCCGAGATCGTGGACCTTGCCATCTTCGTCCGCCATGGTGATAAGAAAGCCCGCGCGTGTAAAGTGGTTATTCAACTCGTTGATATCTGTTAGCGTCTCATCGTGAAATTTCACCGTGACGACGTAGCGGGTAATGCCATCGTTGCTCATATCTCACCTCATTGTAATTGCAAATTTTTTTAGCATAGTCGGCGACGAACATTTGTCGACCATTGCCGGAGGCTCTTGCTGCATTAAAGCGCTTAAGCACCGCGTAGATAGTCGTAGATCTTCTGCGTATCCTCGCGGGCGCACAGACGGGTGCCCTGATTGATGGTGGCCGCGCTACCTGCTGCGACACCGAAGCGCACCATATCATCGAGCGGAGCATCCTCGGCAAGCTTAAGGGTCATGGCGCCGACCATGCTGTCGCCCGCGCCAACGGTGCTCTGGCTTTTCATCGGCGGCGGCACAACCTGTACATGGCCCTGCTGGTCTACCCCCAAAGCCCCTTGCGGCCCAAGCGAGACCACCACGCGACGCGCTTTGCCACTGGTAATGATCTCCTGCGCCGCGCGCAGCACATCATGAGGTTGGTTGAGCGGTCGGCCCACCAGCGCGCTCAGCTCTTTCTGGTTGGGTTTGACCAGTTCGATATTGCCAATCTCCAGCGCAGCGGCCAGCGCGTCGCCTGAACTGTCGATGATGCAGCGGATCCCCTGTTTTTGTGCGACAGTAATCAATTGCGTCAGTTTCTCGAGCTGAACACCCGGTGGCAGGCTGCCGCTGATGACCAGAATCGCGCCACTCTCGATTGTCAGCACTCGCTCTTCAATCTGGCGGAACTCATCTTCACTCAATGTTGCACCGGGCATTACAAAGCGATACTGCTCGCCGCTCGCTTCAACGTGGACATGCAGGTTCTGTCGCGTCCAGTCGGCAGTCTGCACGCTGAGGGTCGGGACATGCTCATCAGCGAGCAGAGCAGTGAGGTGTTCGCCGGTCGCACCGCCCGCAGGAAAAATCGCGGTGGCTTTTCCGCCGAGGTGGGCAATGGCGCGGGCAACATTAATGCCGCCGCCGCCCGGTTCAAATACCGGTGAGGTGCAACGGAGTTTTCCTTCCGGATACATTTGCGGCGTTATTGTCGCACTGTCGAGAGATGGTGCGAGCGTCAGCGTATAAATCGATACCATATTGACCTCCTGTTACGTAGCGTGCAGTAAGCCTGGCACCATTTACGGGGAAGGGAAAGTAAATAACAGTATGATTTTAAATACGATATTATTTTTATGGTGATATTTCGGAATCCATAACAATTATTCTGAGATCTCTCTTATTCAAAAAATCAAATAAGATTTCATTGATATGTTTAAGCGGTCTTTTTATAATTTGTTACCTTTCTGCGGACCGTTGGTCATTGATCCATAAGAAAGTTTCCGGGACCGTGTTGGTCTCATTTACTGTACGGATTTAAAAAAAATGAAGCTTTTTAAGACAGTACCCGCGCTGGTTATGGCCGCGGGCGTGCTTGCGTCGATGAATGCTGTCGCAGATGATACCGTTTTTACTGTCATGGATGACCCCGCCTCCGCGAAAAAACCGTTTGAAGGTAATATTAACGGTGGCTATCTCGGTCAGTCTGGTAACACAAAGAGTTCCTCTTTGACGGCTGACTCAACCCTGACATGGTATGGCGATTCTACGGCCTGGTCCCTGTGGGGCAACGCCAGTAATACCTCGTCTAACGACGAACGTTCTTCCGAGAAGTATGCTGTTGGCGGTCGTAGCCGTTATAACATGACTGACTACGACTATCTGTTCGGTCAGGCGAGCTGGTTGACCGATCGCTACAACGGTTATCGTGACCGTGACATTGTTACTGCTGGTTACGGTCGTCAATTCCTGAATGGTCCGGTTCACAGCTTCCGTCTGGAATTCGGTCCGGGTGTACGTTATGACAAGTACACTAACGGCGACACTAAAACGACGGCGCTGGGCTATGCCTCTGGCACTTACGCATGGCAGTTCTCAGACAATGCGAAGTTCACTCAGGGCGTTTCGGTGTTTGGTGCGGATGATACCACCGTCAACTCCGAAACCGCGCTGAATGTGGCGATCAACTCCCACTTCGCGTTGAAGGTTGCCTATAACGTGACCTGGAACTCTGAGCCGCCATCATCGGCACCGGAGCACACCGATCGCAGAACGTCGATTACCTTAGGGTATTCAATTTAATTGGACGGGCCGGATTATCCGGCCCGTTTTTATTTACCTTAAGTGCACTCTTCGCTGGCCATTTCTATTTACATTATCTCCTGCACTTTCTCTCCACAATTCTCCGCCAGGAAACATATTCAGTTTATTTGACACGAACGGCTAAATAAATTGACTGGGAAAAAATGTGATCCAGATCTACAATTCTTGCTGTGGGCAGGCTGCTGCCCGGCCAGTTAAATCTAGTTAAGCAAGAGAATTCGATCATGAAAACAATCACAACAACCGCCGCCGCGCTGGTTATTTCTGCGCTCTCTTTCAGCGCTTTCGCGGCTCAGTCTGTACAATCCACCAATCGTATTACGACCATCGAAGCGGGCTCAAACATGATTCCCGGGACGCATGGTGTAAAAGGGTCTAACGATGCTGCATTTAATGCGCATACGCTGGTGGCCGGTGAATGGGAATAAAGACTTTCCCTGTTGTTTCATCTGCTTAATTTAAAAACCGGATAACGTGGTACCGGTTTTTAAATTTGGTAAGAGAAATAGTGATAATAAGTTAATTCTGTCAGGTTATTTGCAAAAGGTGCGCTAATAACGCTTACCTTCTTGCGTTAAATTCCACTACCTCAACTGCGCAGAAGCGAAAGAATATTCTCCGCCGTCTGGTTAGCCACTTTCAGTACGGCATCCTGGCCCTGCTGTAAGAGCTGCGCTTTAGCCATTTTGCTGGCCTCCTGCGCGTAATCCGCATCTTCTATTCGGCTTCTCGCCGCCTGTGTGGCGATATTCTGCTGGGCAAGGACAGACTTGTTCGATTCAAAACGATTAATATATGCGCCATATTGCGCACGATAACCGCTCACTTTCTCCAGCGCTTGATCGAGTTTGCCCATCGCCAGGCCTGCGGTTCTCTCTGACAGCAGGTCAGTACCGGTTAATCCAAGGGATTTAATATCCGCAGGCGTAGTCGGAATGGTCGTTGATTCTATCTCACCCCCGACAGTGGCGCTGGTGACCACTTCCCATGGCCTGCTCTGCTTGGGCGGTACCTGCGGCGTAATGGTCGGTTTGGGCAGCTCGCCCCACGTCAGGTTGCTGGTAAAGGAGCCGCTACCTACGACCATGACGACGAGATCTTCGGTGACATTATCGATCGTTAATCGCTCAAGACGGTTCGAGCCATTACTGCCGTCATTGTAGGCCGCGGCGGACTCGTAGCGATCGCCATCACCGCTATATTTGATGGTCATACCGTTATAGGAGAGCGTCGCGCTTCCGTTTAATGCCCACGATGATCCTCCCTCTATCAGCTTAGAGTCATCGTAGGTTGCACCACTCTCGAAGCCGTTCGCTGTGGTCAATACGCGGCTGGTTGCCTTAGCAGAATCCGTGATACCGCGGCTTTTCCAGGTATAATCCGGGTCACTACCGTTAATTGGCGTGCCAGAGAGATGTTTACCGTCACGCGTAAAGAGCTGGATGTCATCATCCAGACCTAGTGAATCAATGGTGATGGCGATATTCTTCGCGCCTGCCGGGATATAAGCCAGCGAGACGATTCCTGAGCTAAACGAATAGTCCGTACCGCTTACGGGAAATTTCGTATTCAGCGGCGGAACATCGCCAATAAGCACGGGCGGAAGTTCAGGCGAGTCCGTTGCCAGCGGGTAAGAGCCAAAAATCTCTGTGCCTTCGGAAACCGACTGGATGGTATCCAGAATGCTTTGATACTCATTCTGTATGCTTTGTCTGTCACTTTCGGAAAGCGTGCTGTTGCCGGCCTGGATGGCCAGGCTTTTGGCTCGAATTAGCCGTTCACTAATGGTATTCAGGCCGCCTTCAGCGGTCTGCGCCATGCTGATGGCGTCATCAAGCCCGCGGGAAACCACGGTGTCAGCATTACTGTTTGAACGCATACGATTGGAGATAGCCTGGCCTGCCGCGTCATCTTTGGCACCATTAATGCGCAAGCCTGACGATAAACGCTCGATCGACTCCTGCAGAGTCGAGGAGGTTGCTTTTCGAACCGTCAGGTTCAGTCCCGTCAGCTGATTGTAATTGATTGCTTGCATTACCGTCGCTATATCATTCAAACCACGAATGCTCTATTTATCGGCAACCCTACTCAGTTTCTTTAAGGTAAATCGATAAGGAAATTTAACTTTACGCAACTGTATAAAAAACAAGTTCTTTTACAATTTCACTTCCCATTGGCAGAGTTGTGGCACACTTAGCGACAACGGGCAGGCATGATGGTTGCGTTTCACTCAAGGCTTGCTAATGAAAAAAGGGGGTAAAAGAGCGATATGGGTAAGCTTAATGATCAGGCGTTATACGATGAAATGTGCCGGGTAGTAGGAAAAGTTGTGCTTGAGATGCGCGACCTTGGCCAGGAACCAAAGCATATTGTTATTGCGGGCGTGGTAAGAACTATGCTGGCTAATCAGAGAATTAAACGTACTGCGCTGACAGAAACGGCGATGGAAGAGGTGATTCGAGCGCTTGGATTTAATGCCTGAGCCTGGCGGCTCCCGGTACGCCTGGCTGCGCCCCGGGAGAAGCAAAAGACTTAGCGTCGTTTTCTTGGGGAAAGTGGAAGAGTTTGTGAGTTTTTCACTTTGCTGTGTTTATAGAAGGCAAAAATAACAATAGCAATCAACAAAATAATGACTAAGAAGTGTACTATTACCATGATTTATCAGTGGCTTAGGGAGTTAATGGGGAGCCAACTAGAATGCTTCCACCCCTGTTGTGTCAAGATGGCAAAGCAAAATCAGACAATACCTTCCTTACCGTAGTGAGTTGACCACCACTTACAGAGACGGAAAAGGGCGCAAAAATGATCCCCGTCACACTAGCCCTTTTAACACTCAGTGCAAATGTGTACTATTGTCGGGTACTTAACGGCAGCGAGTAAGAGTAAAGCGCGGCGATCATCGCCCGATACATATTCCGCAGAGTGAAGCGAGAAAACTTACCTAAGCGGCTGTTATATTTTTTGAAATCTCATTTTGCATGTGCTCTTTCGTGTGGCGCACCACTGCAAATTAAGGAAATGAAATGCCTGTAATTACGCTTCCTGATGGCAGCCAACGCCATTATGACCACGCCGTAAGCCCCCTGGATGTCGCACTTGATATTGGCCCTGGCCTGGCAAAAGCCTGCATCGCCGGGCGCGTTAATGGTGAACTGGTTGATGCTTTGGACATCATCGAAAGTGATGCAAACCTTGCTATCATCACTGCAAAAGATGAAGAGGGCCTGGAGATTATCCGTCACTCTTGTGCGCACCTGTTAGGCCATGCGATTAAGCAGCTGTGGCCGCACACCAAAATGGCGATTGGCCCGGTTATCGACAACGGCTTCTATTATGACGTTGATCTTGACCATACCCTGACTCAGGAAGATATCGACGCGCTCGAAAAACGTATGCACGAGCTCGCCGAGTCCAACTACGACGTAATCAAGAAGAAAGTGAGCTGGCAGGAAGCGCGTGAAACGTTTGTCGCACGCGGCGAAAATTATAAAGTCTCCATTCTTGATGAGAACATTGCCCATGATGACAAGCCTGGCTTATATCATCATGAAGAATACATCGATATGTGCCGTGGGCCGCACGTACCGAATATGCGTTTCTGCCATCATTTCAAATTGATGAAAACGGCGGGCGCGTACTGGCGCGGCGACAGCAACAATAAGATGTTGCAGCGTATTTACGGCACCGCATGGGCCGATAAAAAAGCGCTTAACGCTTATCTGCTGCGTCTGGAAGAGGCGGCGAAACGCGATCACCGTAAAATTGGCAAGCAGCTTGACCTCTACCATATGCAGGAAGAAGCGCCGGGCATGGTCTTCTGGCATAACGACGGCTGGACCATTTTCCGCGAACTGGAAACGTTTGTACGCTCTAAGCTAAAAGCGTATCAGTACCAGGAAGTGAAAGGCCCGTTCATGATGGACCGTGTGCTGTGGGAAAAAACCGGCCACTGGGACAACTACAAAGATGCTATGTTTACGACCTCTTCGGAGAATCGTGAGTACTGCATCAAGCCGATGAACTGCCCGGGACATGTGCAGATTTTCAACCAGGGGTTGAAATCCTACCGCGACCTGCCGCTGCGTATGGCGGAGTTCGGTAGCTGCCACCGTAATGAACCATCGGGCGCGTTACACGGTCTGATGCGCGTGCGCGGCTTTACGCAAGACGACGCGCACATTTTCTGTACGGAAGAGCAGGTTCGCGATGAAGTGAACGCCTGCATCCGTATGGTCTACGATATGTACAGCACGTTTGGCTTCGAAAAGATCGTCGTCAAACTCTCCACCCGTCCTGAGAAACGTATCGGTAGCGACGAGATGTGGGATCGTGCTGAGGCGGATCTGGCAGTTGCGCTGGAAGAGAACAATATCCCATTTGAATATCAGCTGGGTGAAGGCGCATTCTACGGTCCGAAAATTGAATTTACCCTTTATGACTGCCTCGATCGTGCATGGCAGTGCGGAACGGTACAGCTGGACTTCTCCCTGCCGGCTCGTCTGAACGCCTCTTATGTGGGCGAAAGCAACGAGCGTCAGGTTCCAGTTATGATTCACCGCGCAATTCTTGGGTCACTGGAGCGCTTTATCGGCATCCTGACTGAAGAGTTCGCTGGCTTCTTCCCAACCTGGCTTGCGCCGGTGCAGGTTGTAGTCATGAACATTACTGATTCACAGTCTGAATATGTCAACGAATTGACCGAGAAACTGCAAAATGCAGGCATTCGTGTAAAAGCAGACTTGAGAAACGAGAAGATAGGCTTTAAAATCCGCGAGCACACTTTACGTCGTGTCCCTTATATGCTTGTTTGTGGTGACAAAGAGGTTGAAGCCGGCAAAGTTGCTGTGCGTACCCGTCGCGGTAAAGACCTGGGTAGCCTTGACGTAAATGAAGTTATCGAGAAGCTGCAACAAGAGATTCGCAGCCGCAGTCTTAAACAACTGGAGGAATAAGGTATTAAAGGCGGAAAACGAGTTCAAACGGCGCGTCCCAATCGTATTAATGGCGAGATCCGCGCCCTGGAAGTTCGCTTAACTGGTCTGGAAGGCGAGCAGCTTGGTATTGTGAGTCTGCGAGAAGCTCTGGAAAAAGCTGAAGAAGCCGGGGTTGATTTAGTCGAAATTAGCCCTAACGCCGAGCCGCCCGTTTGCCGTATAATGGATTACGGCAAGTTCCTCTATGAAAAGAGTAAATCTTCTAAGGAACAGAAGAAGAAGCAAAAAGTTATTCAGGTCAAGGAAATCAAGTTCCGACCTGGTACAGATGAAGGCGACTATCAGGTAAAACTCCGCAGCCTGATTCGCTTTCTTGAAGAGGGCGATAAGGCCAAGATCACGCTGCGTTTCCGCGGTCGTGAGATGGCCCACCAACAGATCGGTATGGAAGTGCTTAACCGCGTGAAAGAAGATCTGAATGAACTGGCAGTTGTCGAATCCTTCCCTACGAAGATCGAAGGCCGCCAGATGATTATGGTGCTTGCTCCTAAGAAGAAACAGTAAGGCCATCAAGTAATTAAACCTGTGGGCCTCGTGCTCGCGGGTTTGGTTCGCCTTTGTTTCGTTTATTAACAATGCGAAGTGGAAATTGAAAAATGCCAAAGATCAAGACCGTACGCGGTGCTGCTAAGCGCTTCAAAAAAACCGGTAAAGGTGGTTTTAAGCACAAGCACGCTAACCTGCGTCATATTCTGACCAAAAAAGCTACCAAGCGTAAACGTCACCTGCGTCCGAAAGCCATGGTTTCTAAAGGCGATCTGGGCCTGGTCATCGCGTGCCTGCCGTACGCATAAGTCGTTAACCTTTTAACTTTTTAATTAGAATATACAGGAGAGCATATGGCTCGCGTAAAACGTGGTGTGATTGCACGTGCACGTCATAAGAAAATTTTGAAACAAGCTAAAGGCTACTACGGCGCGCGTTCACGCGTTTACCGTGTTGCCTTCCAGGCTGTTATCAAAGCTGGTCAGTACGCTTATCGTGACCGTCGTCAGAAAAAGCGTCAGTTCCGTCAACTGTGGATTGCACGTATCAACGCAGCAGCACGTCAGAACGGTATTTCTTACAGCAAATTCATCAACGGCCTGAAAAAAGCCTCTGTTGAAATTGACCGTAAGATCCTGGCTGATATCGCCGTGTTCGACAAAGTGGCATTCTCTGCCCTGGTTGAAAAAGCGAAAGCAGCTCTGGCGTAAGCCGGTTTAAGAGAGGGAGCCTGGCTCCCTCTTTTGCTTTAACCATATCAATACATTGACTTTTTGCCATGATGCGTTTTCAATAGCCCATCGTCGCCACGTAGCCGACTAAGGTAATGCAAGCATGAATGCTGCTATTTTCCGCTTCTTTTTTTACTTTAGCACCTGAACTCAGGGGGCTTGCGCGTGAAAGAAGAAACGGAAAACAGCGCCAGAAAGCCTCCCTTGTGGAGGCTTTTTTTGTATCTGCCGCGTGTAAATATCGTCATATAACGAGGAAAACCATGTCACATCTCGCAGAGCTGGTTGCCAGTGCGAAGGCAGCCATTAACGATGCCTCAGATGTCGCCGCGCTGGACAACGTACGCGTCGAATATTTGGGTAAGAAAGGTCATCTGACCCTTCAGATGACCACCCTGCGTGAGCTGCCGGCAGAAGAGCGCCCGGCCGCCGGAGCGGTAATCAATGAAGCGAAAGAGCAGGTTCAGCAAGCGCTGAACGCGCGCAAAAACGATCTCGAAAGCGCCGCGCTGAATGCCCGCCTCGCCGCAGAGACCATCGATGTCTCTCTACCAGGTCGTCGTATCGAAAATGGCGGTCTCCATCCGGTGACCCGTACCATCGATCGTATCGAGAGCTTCTTTGGCGAGTTGGGCTTTACCGTCGCCACCGGGCCGGAAATTGAAGACGATTATCACAACTTCGACGCGCTGAACATTCCGGGTCACCACCCGGCGCGTGCCGATCACGACACCTTCTGGTTCGACGCCACGCGTCTGTTGCGCACCCAGACCTCTGGCGTGCAGATCCGCACCATGGAGCACCAGCAGCCGCCGATCCGCATTATTGCCCCGGGCCGCGTCTACCGTAACGACTACGATCAGACCCACACCCCGATGTTCCATCAGATGGAAGGGTTGATCGTCGATAAAAACATCAGCTTTACCAATCTGAAAGGAACGTTGCATGATTTCCTGCGTAACTTCTTTGAGGAGGATCTGCAAATCCGCTTCCGTCCCTCCTACTTCCCGTTCACCGAACCCTCTGCCGAAGTGGATGTGATGGGTAAAAACGGTAAATGGCTGGAAGTGCTGGGCTGCGGCATGGTCCACCCGAATGTGCTGCGTAACGTTGGCATCGACCCGGAAATTTACTCTGGCTTCGCGTTTGGCATGGGGATGGAGCGTCTCACCATGCTGCGCTACGGTGTGACAGATCTGCGCGCATTCTTCGAAAACGATTTGCGTTTCCTCAAACAGTTTAAATAAGGGCAGGCGAAACAATGAAATTCAGTGAACTGTGGTTACGCGAATGGGTGAACCCGGCGGTTGGTAGCGAAGCGCTCTCCGGGCAGATCACCATGGCCGGCCTGGAAGTGGACGGCGTTGAACCGGTCGCCGGTGCGTTTCATGGCGTGGTAGTTGGCGAAGTGATGGCGTGTGCTCAGCACCCGAATGCCGACAAACTGCGCGTAACAAAAGTAAACGTGGGCGGCGATCGCCTGCTTGATATCGTCTGCGGCGCGCCAAACTGCCGTCTGGGGCTGAAAGTGGCCGTCGCGACCGTCGGCGCGGTACTGCCGGGCGATTTCAAAATTAAAGCGGCGAAACTGCGCGGTGAACCTTCTGAAGGAATGCTCTGCTCCTTCTCCGAACTTGGTATTTCCGACGATCATAACGGCATCATTGAGCTGCCGGCGGATGCGCCGATTGGCACCGATATTCGTGAATACCTGAAGCTTGATGACAACACCATCGAAATCAGCGTTACGCCAAACCGTGCCGATTGCCTGGGTATTGTCGGCGTTGCCCGCGACGTGGCGGTGCTGAATAAATCCCCGCTGAACGAGCCGGAAATCGCGCCGGTGGCTGCGACCATTAACGATACGCTGCCGATCGTTGTGGAAGCGAAAGAGGCCTGTCCGCGCTACCTGGGCCGCCTGGTCAAAGGCATCAACGTCAGCGCCCCAACGCCGCTGTGGATGAAAGAGAAGCTGCGTCGCTGCGGCATTCGCTCAATCGATGCGGTAGTCGATGTCACCAACTATGTTCTGCTTGAGCTCGGCCAGCCGATGCACGCTTTCGACAGCGATCGCCTTGAAGGCGGCATCGTGGTGCGTATGGCGAAAGAGGGTGAAACGCTGGTGCTGCTCGACGGCAACGAAGCGAAACTGAGTGCCGACACGCTGGTGATTGCTGATCAAAATAATGCGCTGGCGATGGGCGGTATCTTTGGCGGTGAGCACTCCGGTGTGAACAGCGAAACGCAAAACGTCCTGCTGGAGTGCGCCTTCTTCAACCCGCTCTCTATTACCGGTCGCGCACGTCGTCACGGTCTGCATACCGATGCTTCCCACCGCTACGAGCGCGGCGTCGATCCGCAGCTGCAATACAAAGCGATGGAGCGTGCTACGCGCCTGCTGCTCGATATCTGCGGCGGTGAAGCGGGCCCGGTCATTGACGTGACTGATGAAGCATCGCTGCCGAAACGCGCTACCATTCGTTTACGTCGCAGTAAGCTGGACCGCCTGATTGGCCATCACATTGCCGATGAGCAGGTGAGCGATATTCTGACCCGCCTTGGCTGCGAAGTGACCGCAGGCCAGGATGAGTGGCTGGCCGTCGCGCCGAGCTGGCGATTCGATATGGAGATTGAAGAGGACCTGGTAGAAGAAGTTGCCCGTGTTTACGGTTACAACAATATTCCTGATGAGCCGGTGCAGGCCGGGTTGGTGATGGGTGAACATCGCGAAGCCAACTTGTCCCTTAAGCGAGTGAAAACTATGCTTAACGACAAAGGCTACCAGGAAGTGATCACCTACAGCTTCGTTGACCCGAAACTGCAGCAGTTGATCCACCCGGGCGAAGAGGCGCTGGTGCTGCCAAGCCCGATCTCCAGCGAAATGTCGGTGATGCGTCTCTCTCTGTGGACGGGTCTGCTTGGCACGATTGTCTATAACCAGAACCGTCAGCAGAGCCGCGTACGCATCTTTGAGACCGGTCTGCGTTTCGTACCGGATACTCAGGCGAACCTCGGCATCCGTCAGGATGTGATGCTGGCGGGTGCTATCTGCGGTAACCGTTATGAGGAGCACTGGGACCTGGCAAAAAACGGCGTTGATTTCTTCGATCTGAAAGGCGATCTGGAATCTGTGCTGGATCTGACAGGTAAGTTAGAAGCGATTGAGTTCCGCGCTGAGACCAATCCGGCGCTGCACCCGGGTCAATCTGCCGCGATTTATCTGAAAGATAAGCGCATTGGCTTTATCGGTGTGGTGCATCCGGAGCTGGAGCGTAAGCTTGATCTGAACGGTCGCACGTTGGTGTTTGAGCTGGAGTGGAATGCCCTCGCAGACCGCGCCGTACCTCAGGCTCAGGATATTTCTCGCTTCCCGGCGAACCGCCGTGATATCGCTGTTGTGGTCAATGAAAATGTCCCTGCAGCAGATGTTTTGGCAGAATGTAAGAAAGTTGGCGCAAATCAGGTAGTTGGCGTAAACTTGTTTGACGTGTACCGCGGTAAGGGCGTCGTGGAAGGGTCGAAAAGCCTTGCCATCAGTCTGATCCTTCAGGATACCGGCCGTACACTCGAAGAAGAGGAGATTGCCGCTACCGTTGCCAGATGTGTAGAGGCATTAAAAGAGCGATTCCAGGCATCATTGAGGGATTGAACCTATGGCGCTTACAAAAGCTGAAATGTCAGAATATCTGTTTGATAAGCTTGGGCTTAGCAAACGGGATGCAAAAGAGCTGGTAGAGCTGTTTTTCGAAGAGATCCGTCGTGCTCTGGAAAATGGTGAGCAGGTTAAACTCTCCGGCTTCGGCAACTTTGATTTGCGTGACAAGAATCAACGTCCGGGCCGTAACCCAAAAACCGGCGAAGATATTCCCATTACAGCACGGCGCGTGGTGACCTTCAGACCCGGTCAGAAGTTAAAGAGCCGAGTTGAAAACGCTTCGCCCAAAGCTGAATGATTTTGCACTAACCAAAAAGGCCGCCTCGCGGCCTTTTTTCTTTTCAGCATTCGCTATCCCTCTTAGAATCAGTCACCTGGCTGATGAGTAAACGTGAAACCATGCTGGCATATGCCCATCTTCAACAGCAACGCAACCGCCGCTGGCTCGGCGCGCTGGCGCTGCTTCTACTGCTTGCGCTCACCTTAAGCCTTTGCGCAGGAGAGGAGTGGATTGCTCCTAATCGCTGGTTCACTCCTGAGGCTGAGCTTTTTGTCTGGCAGATACGCTTCCCGCGCACCCTTGCTGTGCTACTGGTCGGTGCCGCGCTGGCACTTTGTGGTGCCACGATGCAGGCCTTGTTTGAAAATCCGCTGGCAGAGCCTGGTCTGCTAGGTGTGTCGAGCGGGGCAGGTGTCGGGCTTATTGCGGCGATCTTTCTCGGCGGTGAGATGATGCCCGGCTGGGCACTCGGGCTGTGTGCGATTGCCGGCGCGCTGACGGTAACCCTTATTCTGCTGCGCTTTGCACGCCGTCATCTCTCCACCAGCCAGTTACTGTTGGCTGGCGTGGCGCTTGGTATCATATGTACCGCATTGATGACCTGGGCGGTCTACTTCTCCACCTCGCTTGATTTACGTCAGTTGATGTACTGGATGATGGGGGGCTTTAGCGGCATCGACTGGCAGCAGGGCTGGCTGATGGCAGCGCTTCTGCCGGTGATGGTGTGGATCTGCCTGCAATCCACTGCGCTGAATGTATTAGCGCTGGGTGAAATCCCCGCCCGACAGCTGGGGCTGCCGCTCTGGTTATGGCGTAACCTGCTGGTGGCTGCCACTGGCTGGATGGTGGGTGTCAGCGTGGCGATAGCCGGAGCCATCGGCTTTATCGGGCTGGTTATCCCGCATATTTTGCGCTTATGTGGCTTAAGCGATCATCGTGTATTGCTGCCTGGCTGCGCGCTGGCGGGTGCGGTCGCACTACTGACTGCCGATATTGTTGCGCGCCTTGCGCTCAGCGCGGCAGAACTGCCGATAGGCGTCGTGACCTCAACACTAGGTGCGCCGGTATTTATCTGGCTATTATTGAGGGCCGGGCGCTAAGTCCGTCAATCATCACATTCATTAAGGGGATGTTATGCAACAGAATATTCTGGATACCGAAGTTACCACCATTGATGGCGAAAAGAGCTCACTCAGCGCCTGGCGCGGCAAAGTGCTGTTAGTGGTTAACGTTGCGTCAAAATGTGGCCTGACGCCGCAGTACGAACAGCTGGAAAACCTGCAGAAAGCGTGGGAGGGGGAGGGTTTTAGCGTGCTGGGCTTCCCGTGCAACCAGTTCCTCGGCCAGGAGCCGGGCTCGGAAGAGGAGATCAAAACCTTCTGCAGCACCACCTATGGCGTGACTTTTCCGCTGTTCAGCAAAATTGATGTCAATGGCGACGCCCGCCATCCTCTCTATGAGAAACTGATCGCCGCCGCGCCAACAGCGCTCGCACCAGCGGACAGTGAATTCTACGAGCGTATGGTGAGTAAAGGGCGTGCGCCACAGGCACCGGGCGATATTTTGTGGAACTTCGAAAAATTCCTGATTGGCCGCGACGGCCAGGTGATTCAGCGTTTTTCACCCGATATGACGCCGGACGACCCGTTACTGGTCAACGCCATTAAGCAGGCCGTCTCGAAGTAATGTCGACGCTGATGCAGCTGCAGGACGTCGCTGAGCGGGGCAGGCTGGCGCCGATAAGCGTATCGCTGCCTTGCGGGCAGATCGTGCATCTTGTCGGGCCGAACGGGGCAGGCAAGAGCACGCTGCTCGCGCGTATCGCCGGGCTTTCCGGCGGGCCGGGTAAGATTACGTTTAACGGACAACCGCTTGAGCAGTGGCCGGCAACGGCGCTGGCCCGGCATCGCGCCTACCTGGCACAACAGCAGAGTGCGCCGTTTGCTATGCCAGTCTGGCACTACCTGTCGTTGCATCAGCCTGATAAAAGCCAGCACGCCCTGTTGGCAGACATTGCCGGTCAGCTCGGCCTTGAGGATAAACTGGCACGGGCAACCAACCAGCTCTCCGGCGGCGAGTGGCAACGGGTACGCCTGGCGGCAGTAATTTTGCAGATCCATCCGCGGGGCAACGCTCACGGGCAGCTGCTGTTACTGGATGAGCCAATGAGCAGCCTTGATGTAGCGCAGCAGGCGGCGCTGGATAGGGTGATTAGCGAACTGGTCAGCGCAGGCATCACGGTGGTGATGAGTAGCCACGATCTGAACCATACGCTGCGCCAGGCGCATCACGTCTGGCTATTGCAGGCTGGAAGGTTAGTGGCGAGCGGTGAAAATGCGCAGGTGATGACACCTGCGCATCTGGCTGATGCCTACGGCATGGTTTTTCAGCAGGTTGAGGTGGAGGGCCACCGAATGCTGATCCCGACGGTGTGACGCAATGGTGACTTGCCATAGCTCGCGCTCCCACTGTAGATTAATCCGATAAAAAGAGACAACGAGGCGTATTGCAGAATGCGTATCTGGTTTTTACTGGCGGCGGCGCTTTTCCTTGCAGGATGTAGCTCCCATCGCGCCCCTCCGCCGAACCCAAGATTGTCGGACTCTATTACGGTCATCGCCAATCTGAACGATCAGCTCAGCGAATGGCGCGGCACGCCCTATCGCTATGGTGGCATGGCGCGTTCAGGCGTCGATTGCTCGGGCTTTGTGATGATGACCTTCCGCGATAAATTTGCGCTGCAACTACCGCGTGAGACGCGTCAGCAGGCGAAGCTCGGCACCGAGATCGATAAAGAGGATCTGTTGCCAGGCGATCTGGTGTTTTTCAAAACCGGCTCCGGTGATAGCGGGCTGCATGTCGGCAT
This sequence comes from Kosakonia sp. SMBL-WEM22, assembly GCF_014490785.1. Classification (NCBI taxonomy): domain Bacteria; kingdom Pseudomonadati; phylum Pseudomonadota; class Gammaproteobacteria; order Enterobacterales; family Enterobacteriaceae; genus Kosakonia; species Kosakonia sp. SMBL-WEM22. Next base: position 2,166,730 of record NZ_CP051488.1, read on the forward strand.
CTACGACACCGATAACGCCTTTATTCACGCCTCAACCAGCCGGGGGGTGATGCGCTCTTCGCTCGACAATGTCTACTGGCGTAAAAATTTTTGGCAGGCGCGACGTATCTGACGCGGTGTCGACAGATAGAGCAAAAAAGGGAGCGCGCGTCATGCAGGCCTCCCTTTTTTGTTTCCGGACGCTGAACATTTTCATATAAACCAGGACGTTTCTACTAAATCGCAATTTTTAAATTAATTATGATTGTTCGCGACTCACCGCCAGGGGCAGGAGAATGCGTGAGCAAACGAATAACAACGGAGGGGAGGGTATAAAAATAGAACGGGAAAAAAATGAAGCCAATCTCATTAAAATCAGTAAACATGGAATATCGTCAGACAGGTTTGTTAACGCCGGATTTATCCCATAATGCGGGGCTGGCAAAATGATAGTTTCACTCGATTACAGCTATCACTCTGAGCTTTTATTGCTACCGGCAAGAGATGGTAACGGAATGCTTCAGGGTATCGAAATTATCGTTAACTTTGTTGGAAAGGACAGCACAGTCCGCGCCCCGACAGAGCTGGTTTTGCCACGCCTGACGGCAGCTGAAAAAGTAACGCTTTTTACTGAACAACTCGCCCTTATTGAAGCCTGCCAGCTCTTTTTAATTCAGCATCACCTTACCGCCTGGATTAATATTTCATCAGAAATAACCGAGCAATTACTGACGGATGAGACTTTGGCGGCGCAGGTCAGAAAATTCCCATGCCTCGAACTGGCCATCAATGAGAATTACCCAGATCTCAATAGTGGAAAAGAGAACAAACTTTTGTCTCTATTGGCGAAACAATATCCGCTGGTGCTGTGGAATTTTGGCGTTGGCGCAGCATCAACCAAAGCAGTATTTGATGGGTTGTTTAAACGCGTCATGCTGGATAAAAACTTCATTCACCAAAGTATTTCTACGCTTGCTTTCGAACCCTTTATGCGCGCCATCATTTCCCAGGTCGAACCTTACTGCGAGACGGTGATGATTGCCGGCATTGATGACGAGCCGACGCTAAAACGCGCGAGCGCGTTTCAATTTAGCGCCATGCAAGGCGCACTCTGGCCAGCGGTTACCGCCGCCGAGTTGACGTCACTGATCCACCCATAGCCCCTGTGTTGCCCGGTGTTTAAACACCGCGTTAGGTACTACACTAAAAGGCTGGAGGATCTATGACCCTGACTTTTACCACTCGCTGGCGTGATGAACTGCCAGATTATTACACTGCGTTAAAACCTACCCCGTTAAGCAATGCGCGACTTATCTGGCACAATGGCCCGCTGGCAGAAACCCTCGGCGTGCCCGAGGCGCTATTTCACCCGGAAACTGGCGCTGGCGTCTGGGGGGGCGAAACGTTGCTGCCCGGCATGTCGCCGCTGGCGCAAGTCTATAGCGGCCATCAATTCGGTGTCTGGGCCGGGCAACTGGGCGACGGACGCGGCATTCTGCTCGGTGAACAGCAACTGGCGGATGGCTCGACTCGCGACTGGCACCTGAAAGGGGCGGGGTTGACGCCATACTCCCGTATGGGCGACGGGCGCGCGGTGCTGCGCTCGACCATTCGCGAAAGCCTTGCTTCAGAGGCGATGCACTATCTCGGCATCTCCACCACCCGGGCGTTAAGCATTGTTACCAGCGATACGCCGGTGATGCGCGAAACGCGCGAACAGGGTGCGATGCTGATGCGCATTGCGGAAAGCCATGTCCGTTTCGGCCATTTCGAACACTTCTACTATCGTCGTCAGCCTGAGAAAGTGCGCGAGCTGGCCGATTTCGTCATTCGCCATCACTGGCCGCATTTGCAGGAGGAGCCTGACCGCTACGTCGCCTGGTTCCGCGATGTAGTACGGCGTACCGCCGTGATGATTGCCCGCTGGCAGGCGGTTGGTTTTGCCCACGGTGTGATGAACACCGACAATATGTCGATCCTCGGTTTGACGATGGATTATGGGCCGTATGGTTTTCTCGACGACTACAATCCGGCCTTTATCTGTAACCACTCTGATTACCAGGGGCGCTACAGTTTTGAGAATCAGCCAGTGGTCGCGCAGTGGAACCTGCAGCGCCTGGCGCAGTCACTGTCCCCGTTTATTGCCGTCGATGCCTTAAATGCGGCGCTGGATGGGTATCAGTCACAGTTGTTAACCGAGTATGGCAGCCTGATGCGCAGCAAACTCGGCCTGTTTGTGCCGCAGGAGGGGGATAACGAGATCCTTAACACGCTGTTTGCGCTGATGGCGCGGGAAGGGAGTGACTATACGCGCACCTTCCGCATGTTAAGCCATACCGAGCAGCAGAGTGCAGACTCGCCGCTGCGCGATGAGTTTATCGATCGCGGCGCGTTTGATAGCTGGTTCGCCACTTATCGTCAGCGTCTCCAGCAAGAAGGGATTGACGATGCGCAAAGACAGCAGCAGATGCAGAGCGTTAACCCGGCGGTAGTCTTGCGCAACTGGCTGGCGCAGCGCGCCATCGAAGCCGCAGAGCAGGGCGACATGGCAGAGCTGGAAAGGCTGCATGAGATCCTGCGTCAGCCCTTTAACGATCGTAGCGACGACTATGCCCGCCGCCCGCCGGATTGGGGTAAACGGCTGGAAGTAAGCTGCTCCAGCTAGCTTATTTGGTAAGGATCAGCTTGCCGGCATGGGTTTCGCGCAGCAAATAGCGCTGCCCGTTATGCTCAATCACAACACGGCGCTGTTCACCGAGCAGCGCCTGGCTGGTGATGTGCCGATCGCTGGCGCGAATGTGATCAGGTTTTTCGGGCGGGCTGGCAGGTGTGGCGGGGCTATCCATAGGCAAAATCGCGCTTAACGGTAAATCAACAATGAGAATCATTATCAATAAACTGCACCATGAAGCAAGCGTGTTTCAGGGGGAACGTGCCGATCCCCCCAAAATCTGTAGGTAACACCTGCCTGATCGCAGGTGATCTGGCTTAACCGCGCGTGGCGACGGCGGCGGCCAGTTTCTCCAGCAGCAGCAGGCTGTCATCCCAGCCGAGGCACGGGTCGGTGATCGATTGACCGTAGGTCAGCGGTTGCCCGGCAACGATCTTTTGCGTCCCCTCCTTAAGAAAACTCTCCGCCATCACACCGGCAATGGCGGTTGAACCATTGCGAATTTGCGCGCAGACGTCATCACACACCTCAAGCTGGCGACGATGCTGCTTCTGACAGTTACCGTGGCTGAAGTCGACCACTAACTGCTCAGGCAGATCAAACTCCCGCAGCGTGTCGCCAGCGTTGGCGATATCCTGCGCGTAAAAATTGGGCTGCTTGCCGCCGCGCATAATGATATGGCCCCACGGATTTCCGCTGGTCTGGTAGACGGTCATCAAACCGTTTTTATCCGGTGACAGGAACATGTGGCTGGCACGCGCAGCGCGGATCGCATCTACAGCGATACGGATGTTGCCATCGGTGCCGTTTTTAAAGCCCACCGGGCAGGAGAGCGCAGAGGCCATCTCACGGTGGATCTGGCTTTCGGTGGTGCGTGCGCCGATAGCACCCCAGCTAATCAGGTCGGCAATAAATTGTCCGGTCACCATATCAAGAAACTCGGTGGCGGTCGGTACACCCAGCTCGTTAACCTGCAACAGCAGCCCGCGCGCCAGTTCAATACCGTGATTGACGCGATAGCTGCCGTTGAGATCGGGATCGGAGATCAGCCCCTTCCAGCCGACCACCGTGCGCGGTTTTTCAAAATAGGTGCGCATCACAATCTCTAACTGCGCCTGATGCTGCGTGCGCAGAGCTTGCAGGCGGCGGGCATACTCCATTGCCGCATCCAGGTCGTGAATCGAGCAGGGGCCGATAACCACCAGCAGGCGGCGATCTTCGCCGTTAAGGATTTTTTCAATACGTCGCCGCGAAGCGGTCACATGGGCGGCGACCTCCGGGCTGACAGGGTAGCGCTGCGCCAGCTCGGCCGGCGTCACCAGGCTATCAATACGCGCGGTGCGAAGTTCATCTGTTTTGTTCATTAAGCGTCTCAAAATTAGGGGCTTCAGCGGCAAAGGTGCCGGAAGTGATGCGCTCACCATAAACCAATCGCGGCTGAAAACAAGCCTGGCACAGGGCGCAACACATCAGTAAAACGCATGATAACCCATAATGCATTCATGTACTAGTATGTTAGTACATGCGGCGGCTTAATCCCATAATATCGAGCATTTTGGTGGCAATCTCCTCAACAGAGTAGTTGGTGCTGTTAAGGCAAGGGATCTGGTGGCGGCGGTAAAGCGCTTCCACTTCTGCTACTTCCATACGGCACTGACGTAATGACGCATAGCGGCTGTTTTCACGGCGCTCTTCGCGGATGGCAGCAAGGCGTTCAGGATTAATGGTCAGACCAAAGAGTTTGTGCTGCAACGGCTTAAGCGCCGCAGGCAAACCAAGATTATCCATATCATCCGCAATAAAGGGGTAGTTGGCGGCGCGAATACCAAACTGCATCGCCAGGTAGAGGCTGGTGGGTGTTTTACCGCAGCGGGAGACGCCGAGCAGAATCACCTGCGCCTGATCAAGATTGCGCAACGAAATACCATCATCATGCGCCAGCGTGTAATCAATGGCGGCAATACGCGCGTCATACTTGGTCAAATTTCCCGGCGTCAGGCCATGAGTACGATGGGCAATCGGTGTTGGGTCGAGTTTTAATTCTTGCTGCAACGGGGCCACCAGTGCCTGCACGATATCCTGACAAAACCCCTCGCTTTGCAAAATAATGGCGCGTATTTCCGGTAACACAATCGAGTAGAAGACCAGCGGGCGATTGCCGGTTTGCTGATAGAGCGCATCTATCTGCTCCTTGACTGCGCGGGCGCGGCTCTCGTTTTCAACAAAGGGGAGTGTGATGCTGCTGACGGCAACCGGAAATTGCGACATCACCGCATGGCCTAATACTTCAGCGGTGATAGCGGTTCCATCAGAAATATAAAACACGTGACGATCGACTGCGTTGTCCATTAATCCCATCCTGAATGTGATGCGCAATTATCTGAAAGCTTAAATTAAAAAGCCTGCCACTGCGTATAACCTTTATCTCATTTTAAAATGAAATACGGTTTTTATTTTTAATGAACTGTATGGTTCATTTTAAGCACCCGGAAGAGGCAGGGTAATGAGAATTAACCTGGCCACCATTTATTGATGGGTATCTGTCCGAAAAACCAGAAAGGCTAATTGCTTACACGATTCACCGTTTTTTCAACGCAATTTATTATGCCAGGATAAAAAAACGCTGTAAGACGTTATGTACCCCTTCATATATCACAAAAGGATTGTCTCGATGTCCAACAATGGCTCGTCACCGCTGGTGCTTTGGTATGACCAACTCGGCATGAATGATGTAGACAGAGTTGGAGGCAAAAATGCCTCCCTGGGTGAAATGATTACTAATCTTTCCGGTATGGGCGTCTCCGTACCGAACGGATTTGCGACCACCGCCGACGCGTTTAATCAGTTCCTCGAACAGAGCGGTTTAAATCAGCGTATTTATGAACTGCTTGATAAAACCGACATCGACGACGTCTCCGAACTGGCGAAAGCCGGGACGCAGATTCGCCAGTGGATTGTGGAGACCCCGTTCCCGCCGGCGCTGGAGCAGGCGGTACATGAAGCTTACGCCCAACTCTCCGCGGATGACGCCGAGGCCTCCTTTGCCGTGCGCTCCTCAGCCACCGCAGAAGATATGCCGGACGCCTCGTTTGCCGGTCAGCAAGAGACCTTTCTTAACGTGCAGGGCTACGACGCCGTGCTGGTGGCGATCAAGCATGTCTTCGCCTCGCTCTTTAATGACCGCGCCATCTCCTATCGCGTGCATCAGGGCTACGATCACCGCGGGGTGGCACTCTCTGCGGGCGTTCAGCGCATGGTGCGTTCCGATCTCGCCTCCTCGGGCGTGATGTTCTCCATTGATACCGAATCCGGTTTTGACCAGGTGGTATTTATCACCTCTGCGTTTGGGCTGGGCGAAATGGTGGTGCAGGGCGCGGTCAACCCGGATGAGTTCTATGTGCATAAGCCAACACTGGCCAACGATCGCCCGGCGATTGTGCGCCGTACAATGGGCTCGAAAAAAATCCGCATGGTTTACGCACCGAACCAGGAGCATGGCAAGCAGGTGCAAATCGAGGATGTGCCGCAGGCCGAGCGCGATCGCTTCTCCCTGACCGATGAGGAGGTGCAGGCGCTGGCAAAACAGGCGGTGCAAATTGAGAAACATTATGGCCGCCCGATGGATATCGAATGGGCGAAAGATGGTCATACCGGTAAGCTCTTTATCGTGCAGGCGCGTCCGGAGACCGTACGTTCGCGCGGCCAGGTTATGGAACGCTACACCCTGCATGCGCAGGGCAAAATCATCGCCGAAGGGCGCGCCATCGGTCACCGCATCGGCGCGGGCACGGTGAAAGTGATCCACGATATCAGCGAGATGAACCTGATTGAGCCTGGCGACGTACTGGTTACCGACATGACCGACCCGGACTGGGAGCCGATCATGAAAAAAGCGGCAGCGATTGTCACGAACCGCGGCGGGCGCACCTGCCATGCGGCGATTATCGCCCGCGAGTTGGGCATTCCGGCGGTCGTCGGCTGCGGTGATGCGACCGATCGCATCAAAACCGGCGAAAAAGTGACGGTCTCCTGCGCCGAAGGCGACACCGGCTATGTCTATGCCGAACTGCTCGATTTCAGCGTTAAAAGCTCGAGTGTAGATACCATGCCGGATCTGCCGCTGAAGATCATGATGAACGTCGGCAACCCCGATCGCGCCTTTGACTTTGCCTGCTTGCCTAACGAGGGGGTAGGGCTGGCGCGTCTCGAATTTATTATTAACCGCATGATTGGCGTGCATCCGCGCGCGCTGCTGGAGTTCGACGATCAGGAGCCTAAACTGCAGAGCGAAATCCGCGAAATGATGAAGGGCTTCGATTCGCCGGTTGAGTTCTATATCGGTCGCCTGACGGAAGGGATCGCAACGCTCGGTGCGGCCTTCTGGCCGAAGCGCGTTATCGTGCGCCTCTCCGATTTTAAATCCAACGAATACGCCAATCTGGTGGGCGGCGAGCGCTATGAGCCGGAAGAGGAGAACCCGATGCTCGGCTTCCGTGGCGCGGGCCGCTATGTGGCAGAGAGTTTCCGCGACTGCTTTGCGCTGGAGTGTGAAGCGGTAAAACGCGTGCGCAACGAGATGGGGCTGACCAACGTTGAGATCATGATTCCGTTTGTGCGTACCGTTGAGCAGGCAAAAGCGGTGGTGGACGAGCTGGCGCGTCAGGGGCTGAAGCGCGGCGAGAACGGGCTGAAAATTATTATGATGTGCGAAATCCCGTCGAACGCCCTGCTGGCGGAGCAGTTCCTCGAACACTTCGACGGCTTCTCCATCGGCTCGAACGACATGACCCAGCTGGCGCTCGGTCTCGATCGCGACTCCGGCGTGGTGTCGGAGCTGTTTGATGAGCGTAACGAGGCTGTGAAAGCGCTGCTGTCGATGGCGATCCGCGCGGCGAAAAAGCAGGGTAAATATGTCGGCATCTGCGGTCAGGGGCCATCCGACCATGAGGACTTTGCCGCATGGTTAATGGATGAAGGAATTGACAGCCTCTCACTCAACCCGGATACGGTGGTGCAAACCTGGCTCAGCCTCGCCGAATTGAAAAAATAACGGCGAAAACAAAATCCCCGACATAATGTCGGGGATTTTTTTATTCCAGACGCGAATATGTTGCCGATCACAATAACTAAAAAACGTAAAAAGCCTGGCAATTATTGCAATTGTTCCGATGCTGCCTTCTTCTAATACTTGAGCCTGTAGTGAGCGGTGCGATAAGAAATAACGCACCAGGATGAAATAATTTTTCACCTCACAAGGCTAATAAAAATGACAATTTCCTCTGTCCTGCGCACGAAAGATAAAATAGGCTATGGCCTCGGCGATATGGCAAGCGCCCTGGTGTGGCAAACAGCCACGCTATTTCTCGCCTATTTCTATACCGATGTTTTTGGTTTACCCGCCGCCATTATGGGCACCATGTTTTTAGTCGTTCGCGTAATTGATGCGTTTGTCGATCCCTGTATCGGCGCGCTGGTGGATCGCACGCAAACCCGGCATGGCCGTTTTCGCCCCTGGCTGCTCTGGTTTGCCATTCCCTTCGGCGTCAGCTGCGTCATCACCTTCTACGTGCCGGAAGCGGGTGCCACGGCGAAAATCATCTATGCCTGCGTCACTTATGCCATTCTGAGTTTTATCTACTCTGCGATTAACGTGCCTTACTGCGCTATGCCCGGCGCGCTGACCATGGATCCGCACGAGCGGCACTCGCTGCAATCCTGGCGCTTTGGCCTGTCGTTTATCGGCGGCCTGATTGTCACCGTAATCGCCCTGCCGCTGGTGGCGCACCTCGGCGACGGCAACGTGCAGAAGGGCTACTTCTACGCCATGAGCATGATGGGCGCATTGGGGATTGTGCTCTTCTTTAGCTGTTTCTTTATGACCCGCGAACGCTTTACGCCGCGCAATGACACCTCCGGCTCGATGATAGGCGATCTCAAACTGCTGGCGGCAAATAGCCAGTGGCGTATTGTTTTCCTGTTTAATATTTTGCTGTTGACCGCTGTCGTCACCCGCGGTTCAGCCACCATGTATTACGTCAAATATGTCTTAATGCGCCCGGAGATGGTCTTCACCTTTATTGTCTCCGGCATGATCGCTTCACTCACCGGGGCGCTATTATCGGCGCGTCTACTCGGTAAATTTGATCGCGTGCGCGCTTACCAGTGGACGATTATTACTTTCGTTATCTTTGCCGCGCTGATCTTTATCATTCCGCCATCGCAGGTGTGGCTTATTTTTACCCTCAATATTGTCTTCAGCTTTATTCAGAACCTGACCACGCCGCTGCAGTGGACGATGTTCTCCGACGTGGTGGATTATGAAGAGCACCGCAGCGGACGCCGCCTCGACGGGCTGGTCTTCTCCACCGCGCTGTTTGCCATTAAATTTGGTCTCGCCCTCGGTGGCGCCGTGGTCGGCTGGGTGCTCGGTGCGGTCGACTACATTCCGAACCAGGCCCAGCAGAGCGCGACCGTGCTGACCACCATTAACGCGCTGTTTACCCTGATTCCCTGCCTGTTATTTATCTGCATGGTGCTGCTGCTCACCCGTTACAAACTCAACAGCAGCGTCGCCGACAGCATCGCACAAGATCTTCTGCGCAAGCGCGGTGGCAGCAGCGAAGCCGCCGATGCGCAAACCACCCCGGATCTCAGCAACACAGGAGTGACCCGATGACCGCAATTTATAAAGATGCAAACCGCCCCGTCGCCGAGCGCGTGGCCGATCTCCTTGCCCGCATGACGCCAGAGGAGAAGTTCGCCCAAATGCACGGGCTTTGGCTGGTGCTCTCTGAGGAGGGCGACCACCGCGAGCGGACCGATTTAAGCGATGAATTTGCCGGTGTTAGTGCGCAGGAGGCGCTGGCGGAACGATTGAAGCTGGGCGTTGGGCAAATCACTCGTCCGCTGGGTACGCATATTGTTGAAGCGAAGCAGGGCGTGCGCGCCGCTAACCGGCTGCAAAAAACGCTGATGGAGGAGACGCGCCTCGGCATCCCTGCGCTGTTTCATGAGGAGTGTCTGGTGGGGCTGCTGTGTAAAGATGCCACACTCTTTCCCTCCTCACTCAACTACGGTTCGACGTGGGATCCGGCGCTGATAAAGCGCGCTGCGCAGCATATTGGTGATGAAGCGCGCTCAACCGGCTGTAAACAGGGCCTGGCGCCCGTGCTGGATGTCTCGCGCGACGTCCGTTGGGGGCGCACGGAGGAGACGTTTGGCGAAGATCCATGGCTGGTCGGCGTAATGGCCTGCGCCTATGTCGAAGGGTTGCAGGGCGAGAAGGGCGATATGCTGGCAACGCTCAAGCACTATGTCGGCCACTCGTTCAGCGAAGGGGCGCGCAACCATGCGCCGGTACACCTCGGCTTTTGCGAGCTTAATGACACCTTCCTGCTGCCCTTTGAGATGGCGGTCAAGTGTGCCAATGCCGGATCGGTGATGCCCGCCTATCACGATATCGATAACCAGCCAGGCCATAGCGATAGCTTCCTGCTGACCACCGTGCTGCGCGAGCAGTGGGGCTTTGAGGGGATTATTGTTGCTGATTACGGCGGCGTCAGCCTGCTGCATCAGCATCACGGTGTCACTCATGATGCTGCCGAGTCGGCGGCGCTGGCCTTTAACGCCGGGCTGGATGTTGAGCTGCCAAAAGATGACTGCGCGCGCCATCTGGCGCAGGCAGTAGAACGCGGTTTGATCACCATGGATAAAGTGGATGAGATAGTCGCACGGCTGCTGGCGGTGAAGTTCCGCCTCGGCCTGTTTGAACACCCCTACAGCGACGAGCAGAAGATTGTGCTGCAGTCTGAGGAGACGCGGCAGGTGACGCGTGAAGTTGCGACCCGTTCGCTAACGCTGCTGGAAAATAACGGCGTGCTTCCGCTGAGCGGCTCGCCGTCGGTGGCGGTAGTCGGCCCGACCGCCGACGATCCGCTGGCCTTATTAAGCGGCTACAGCTTCCCGGTACATCTGATTATCAGCGATATGCTGGAGGAGACGTCGCAGGTCACCACACCCCTTGCCGCGCTGCGCCAGACGCTCGGCGAGGGGCAGATCCGTTACGCTAAAGGGTGCCATATCATTGAAAAACGGATGGCGGGTGCGCCAGTCTTTCCGGGTGATGCCTCGGGAAAACCGATGCAGGCGTCGCCGGTATCACACGATACGAGCCTGATCCCTGACGCGGTACGCGCAGCGCAAGAGAGTGAGGTGGTGATTGCCTGCGTGGGCGATCTTGCCGGGCTGTTCCAGAGTGGCACGGTCGGCGAGGGTTCCGATACCGACAGCCTGACGCTACCGGGTGTCCAACAGCAACTGCTGGAAGCGCTGGTTGAAACCGGCAAACCGGTGGTGGTGGTAATGACCGGCGGGCGTCCATATAACCTCCAGGGGCTGGAAACGCGCGTCGCTGCCCTGCTGATGGCGTGGGCTCCGGGACAGGAGGGCGGTTGGGCAATTGCCGATGTGCTCACCGGGCGCGCGGAGCCGCAGGGCAGGCTGGTGGTGAGCGTGCCGAAAAGCGCGGGCGCAATGCCCTATTACTACAACCACAAGCTGAAGAGCGGCGGGACGCCTTTTGCCTTCCACTTTGGCTCACGTTATCCCTTTGGCTATGGTCAGAGCTGGACGCAGTTTACCTACGGCGAGCCAGAGCTGGCAACGACACAGGTTCCCATTGAGGGTGAGATTACGCTGCGCGTGAAGGTAAGCAACACCGGAGCGCGCAGCGGCAGCGATGTCGTACAGCTCTATGTCCGCGATAGGGTGGCTTCGATGGTGCGGCCGGTACAGGAGCTGAAAGCGTTTCAACGCGTGGCGTTAAGCCCTGGCGAGACGGCGACGCTCACCTTTACGCTGCCGGTCGATATGCTCAACTTCACTCGTCGGGATGGGCAACGTATTGTCGAGCCAGGAGAGTTTGAACTGCAGATCGGTGCCTCATCTGCGGATATTCGCGGGCGCGCAACCGTGACGGTAACAGGGCAGACAAAAGTATTGCCGCAACGATGGCGAATGATGAGTAATTGTGAAGTAAGTCGCTAATTTCAGATGAAACCCGCTATGCAAAGCGGGTTTCTTTTTTGTCAGCGATACCACCAAAAAAAGGATAAAAAAAAGCCCATCGTGGGAGATGGGCAAAGACTACACACAGCAATTCGTTGTTTCACTCAGGGGATTTCCATGCTTATAAATCAAGGTGTTGATTTATAACCGTGCTCTTATAGTAGGCATGCAGAATTTTTGCGTCGATCAGATTCGTCTCATTAGTTAAACGCAGGTAAAGAATATATGCTGCAAAAGAGGTGATATACCGGACATTATACAGGGCAAGCGGTTAAGTTGTGGCAAAATGATAAGTAACGCTTAATGATTGTTAAGGCGGGCTACCCCGCCTTTATCGATCAGGCGGGGGGATCTAAATCGTCGACTGTTGCCAGCGCATCCTCTGCGGGCGTCTGCGGCGCGGGCACTTCATTCACCCAGGCGGAGAAGAGGCGCCAGGAGACCGCCAGCAGTACCGGGCCGATAAAGAGCCCAATCATACCAAAGGCGACCAGGCCGCCGATAACCCCGGAGAGGATGAGGATCAGCGGCAGATCGGCACCGAGGCGAATGAGCACCGGGCGGATAAAGTTATCCAGCGTTGCCACCACCGCACTCCACACCAGCAGTACCGTTCCCCACGTCGAGTCGCCGCTCCAGTAGAGCCAAATAATCGCCGGGACCAGCACCAGCAGCGGGCCAATCTGAATCAGGCAGGTCATTAACATCAGCACGGTAAAGAGGGTAGCGTAAGGCACGCCAGAGAGAGCCAGCCCGATGCCACCCAGCACCGCCTGTACCAGCGCCGTCACCACCACGCCGAGCGCAACGGCGCGAATCGCCTGGCCTGCCAGTAGGACCGCGGCGTCGCCGCGCTCAGCTGCCAGCCGATAGGCAAAGTGGCGAATCCCCTGCGCCACCTGCTCACCACGCCAGTAAAGCAGGGCGCTGAATAACAGCATCAGCCCGCAGTGCAGCATCAGGCGACCAATGTGCGCGGCCTGGCCAACAAACCAGGTGGTCGTTGTGCCGACGTAGGGTCGCAGTTTTGCCATAATTGCGCTGCCGCCCATATCGAGCAGGCTGTGCCAGCCCGCATAGAGCTTGGCACCTACCAGCGGAATGCTGTTGAGCCATGCCAGATCCGGTGGCGAGGAGACGCCGCTGGTGACGGCATGAATCACCGTGCCGCTGGAGTCGACAAGACTATTGACCAACAGCGCGACCGGGATAATAAACAGCAGGATCAGCAGCAGCATCATCGCCAGCACCGCCAGCGAGCGGCGGCCGAAGAGTAACCGCTGCAGACGCAGCAGCAGCGGCCAGGTGGCGATCACCACGGTTCCTGCCCAGGCAAAACCGAGAATAAACGGCTGAACAACCCATAAACAGGCGATGATCATAAGGGCTAAAAACAGTACCGACAGCATTAATTGCGGCACATCCCTGGAGTGACGATTTTCAACTTTATCCATTATTCACCTTTCCAGTGCTGAAGGGGCGGTGCGGCAGGTGGGCACCTATTATCATGCACAGCGCTATCCGCTAATTTGCACTGCCTGATTCTGCCTGCAATTCTGCTGAGCGCCTAAGAAAAAAATGTGATACAACGATGAAGGCTTAAAGCAAACGATTAACTTTTAACAACATTAACTGTCAGGCAGGGTCAAGCATAATGATCCCACAGATTTCCCAGGCGCCAGGTGTCGTTCAACTGGTGCTCAATTTTTTGCAAGCACTGGAGCAGCAAGGTTTTACAGGTGATACCGCCACCAGCTATGCCGACCGGCTAACGATGGCGACAGACAACAGTATTTACCAGCTACTTCCCGACGCCGTTCTCTTCCCCCGTTCAACGTCAGACGTTGCCCTGATCACACGCCTCGCCGCCGAAGCGCGTTTTAAAGCGCTGGTCTTTACCCCGCGCGGTGGCGGTACCGGTACCAACGGCCAGGCGCTGAACCAGGGCATCATCGTTGATATGTCCCGCTATATGAACCGCATCATTGAGATCAACCCTGAAGAGGGGTGGGTGCGAGTTGAAGCAGGCGTTATCAAAGATCAGCTTAACCAGTTTCTGAAACCCTACGGGTTCTTCTTCGCGCCAGAGCTCTCTACCAGCAACCGCGCGACCCTTGGCGGCATGATCAACACCGATGCCTCCGGTCAGGGTTCGCTGGTCTACGGTAAAACTTCCGATCACGTACTCGGTCTGCGCGCGGTGCTGCTGGGCGGCGATATCCTCGATACCCAGTCGATGCCGGTTGCGCTGGCCGAAACTCTCGGCAAGGCCAGCACCGCCATCGGGCGTATCTATAAAACGGTGTTCGAGCGCTGTCGCGATAACCGCCAGCTGATTGTCGATAACTTTCCAAAGCTCAATCGCTTTCTCACCGGCTACGACTTGCGCCACGTCTTTAATGATGAGATGACCGAGTTCGATCTGACGCGCGTGTTGACCGGCTCGGAAGGCACGCTGGCCTTTATTACCGAAGCACGGCTTGATATCACCCGCCTGCCGAAAGTGCGGCGGCTGGTGAACATCAAATATGACTCCTTCGATTCTGCGCTGCGTAACGCCCCCTTTATGGTCGAGGCGCGCGCCCTGTCGGTAGAGACCGTCGACTCGAAAGTGCTCAACCTGGCGCGGGAAGATATCGTCTGGCATTCGGTTAAAGAGCTGATCACCGATGTGCCGGATAAAACCCTGCTCGGCCTCAATATCGTCGAGTTTGCCGGGGATGATGAAGCGTTGATCGATGCGCAGGTGGCCTCGCTCTGTCAGCGGCTGGATGAGCTGATGGCGCGCGGTGAAGGCGGCGTCATTGGCTGGCAGCGCTGCGATGAGCTGGCGGCGATTGAGCGTATCTATGCGATGCGCAAAAAAGCGGTCGGCCTGCTGGGCAATGCCAAAGGCGCAGCTAAGCCCATCCCCTTTGCGGAGGACACCTGCGTGCCACCGGAGCACCTGGCCGATTACATTGTCGAGTTTCGCGCACTGCTCGACGGGCACGGGCTGAGCTACGGCATGTTTGGTCATGTCGATGCCGGTGTGCTGCACGTGCGCCCGGCGCTGGATATGTGCGATCCGCAGCAGGAAGTGCTGATGAAGACCATTTCGGATGAGGTAGTGGCGCTGACGGCGAAGTATGGCGGCTTGCTGTGGGGCGAGCACGGGAAAGGTTTCCGTGCCGAGTACAGCCCGGCCTTCTTTGGCGAAGCGTTGTATGGCGAGCTGCGGAAGATCAAAGCGGCGTTTGATCCTGAGAACCGCCTCAATCCGGGGAAAATCTGTCCGCCGGAGGGGCTGGATGCGCCGATGAAGCAGGTTGATGCGGTTAAGCGCGGGACCTTTGACCGCCAAATCCCAACCACCTCGCGCACCGCCTGGCGCGGGGCGATGGAGTGTAACGGTAACGGGTTGTGCTTTAACTTTGATGTCAAAAGCCCGATGTGCCCGTCGATGAAAATCACCGGCAACCGCATACACTCGCCGAAAGGGCGCGCCACGCTGGTGCGCGAATGGCTGCGCCTGCTGGCTGACCGGGGTATCGATCCGCTGAAGCTTGAAAGAGAGCTGCCGGAAAAACGTGCCTCGCTGCGCACCCTGATTGAGCGCACCCGCAATAGCTGGCACGCCAGCCGCGGCGAGTATGACTTCTCCCACGAGGTGAAGGAGGCGATGTCCGGCTGCCTGGCCTGTAAAGCCTGTTCAACCCAGTGCCCGATCAAGATTGATGTCCCGGAGTTCCGCTCCCGTTTCCTGCAAATCTATCACGGTCGCTATCTGCGCCCATTGCGCGATCATCTGGTGGCGACCGTCGAAAGCTATGCGCCGCTGATGGCGCGCGCGCCGAAAACCTTCAACTTCTTTATGAGCCAGTCGTGGGTGCGAAACCTGTCGGCGAAGCATATCGGCATGGTCGATCTGCCGTTACTCTCTGTGCCGTCGTTACAGCGGCAGATGGTTGGTCATCACTCCGCCAATATGACGCTGGAGCAGCTCGAAGCACTTGATGAAGAGCAGCGGGCGAAAACGGTGCTGGTGGTGCAGGATCCCTTCACCAGCTACTACGACGCGCAGGTGGTGGCGGATTTTGTCCGCCTGGTCGAACGGTTAGGCTTCCGCCCGGTGGTGCTGCCCTTTTCGCCAAACGGTAAAGCGCAGCACATCAAGGGCTTCCTTACGCGCTTTGCGAAAACGGCGCAGCGGACCGCGGATTTCCTCAACCGTGTTGCGGAGCTGGGGATGCCGATGGTTGGCGTCGATCCGGCGCTGGTGCTCTGTTATCGCGATGAGTACAAGCTGGCGCTGGCGGATAAACGCGGCGACTTCCATGTGCAACTGGTCCATGAGTGGCTGCCGGCGGTGCTCGATAAGGTTGAGCCACGTGCCGTGAGCGGCGAGCCCTGGTATCTTTTCGGCCACTGTACCGAAGTGACCGCTTTACCCGGCGCGCCTGCGCAGTGGGCGGCCATCTTCGCGCGTTTCGGCGCGCTGCTGGAAAATGTCAGTGTCGGCTGCTGCGGCATGGCCGGCACCTATGGTCATGAAGTGAAGAACCACGCCAATTCGCTCGGTATTTATGAGTTGTCGTGGCATCAGGCGATGCAGCGTCTCCCGCGCAACCGCTGTCTGGCGACGGGCTACTCCTGCCGCAGCCAGGTGAAGCGTATCGAAGGAAACGGTGTGCGCCATCCGTTGCAGGCTCTGCTGGAGATGGTGTGATGATCTGGAAGCGCGCGGTGACGCTGGAAGCGCTCAATACCATGGGCGAAGGCAATATGGTGGGCCTGCTGGATATCCGTTTCGAGCGCATCAGCGACGATACGCTCGAAGCCTCGATGCCCGTCGATGAGCGCACGCATCAGCCCTTTGGCCTGCTGCACGGCGGCGCGTCGGTGGTGCTGGCGGAGACCCTCGGCTCGGTGGCGGGTTATCTCTGCACGGAAGGGGAGCAAAAAGTGGTCGGGCTGGAGGTCAACGCCAACCACCTACGCTCGGTGCGCTGTGGCCGGGT
The DNA here is from genome assembly GCF_014490785.1 of Kosakonia sp. SMBL-WEM22. NCBI lineage: Bacteria > Pseudomonadati > Pseudomonadota > Gammaproteobacteria > Enterobacterales > Enterobacteriaceae > Kosakonia > Kosakonia sp. SMBL-WEM22. The sequence continues at coordinate 2,183,446 of NZ_CP051488.1, forward strand.
GCGCGGTCTCTGTAAGGCGCTGCATACCGGTGGCCGCCATCAGGTGTGGCAGATCGATATCTTCGATGAGCAGGCGCGTCTCTGCTGCTCTTCACGGTTGACCACCGCCGTCGTGTAAGGCATTTCGGCGAGTAACCGCCGAAAATCTTCACGATTTATTCACTATTCTTAAGCTAATGGGTTTGCACTCCGTGCTATATTGCGCGCTACGGGATGTAACGCTTGCGCTCTGAAGCAAGCGAATGGCTGTAACGCGTAATGACCTGATGAAGTTTTTCATTGTCTCTTTAAGCGCTACTGGATACAGGCTTGAAGGATTGATGAATGACGGCATTTAAATTGGCTTTTCTACACCCCCGTTACTGGCTCACCTGGGCTGGTTTAGGGGTTCTCTGGTTGCTGGTGCAACTTCCTTATCCTCTTCTTTCGCGTCTTGGCTCCGGTCTGGGACGGCAATCACGCCGCTTCCTCAAACGCCGCGAGAAGATCGCAAAGCGTAATCTCGAACTCTGCTTCCCTGATATGAGCGACGAGATACGCGAAACCCTTATCGCCAAAAATTTTGTCTCGCTGGGCATGGGTCTGATTGAGACCGGCATGGCCTGGTTCTGGTCGGATAAACGCGTGCGCCGCTGGTTTGACGTTGACGGTTATCAACACTTACAGGCCGCTCAGGCCAGCCGGCAGGGTGTGATGGTTGTCGGTGTGCATTTTATGTCGCTGGAGCTGGGTGGCCGCGTGATGGGGCTCTGTCAGCCGATGATGGCAACCTATCGCCCGCATAACAGCCCGGTGATGGAGTGGGTGCAAACCCGCGGACGCATGCGGTCTAATAAATCCATGATCGATCGCCGCAACCTGAAAGGGCTGGTGCAAGCGCTCAAGCAGGGCGAAGCCGTCTGGTTTGCTCCGGATCAGGATTATGGGCGTAAAGGCAGCAGCTTCGCGCCGTTCTTCTCGGTGAAAGATGCGGCAACCACTAACGGCACTTTTGTGCTCTCCCGCCTCTCCGGCGCGAAAATGTTGACCGTGACGATGGTGCGCAAAGAGGATAGCTCCGGCTACTCGCTGCACATCGGGCAGGCGCTGAATGATTATCCTGCGCATAACGAGTTTGCCGCAGCCAGCTATATGAACCGGGTCATTGAGCGTGAAATCCTGCGTGCGCCGGAACAATATTTATGGATCCACCGGCGTTTCAAAACGCGCCCGCTCGGCGAGCCTTCGCTTTACAGCTAATCTTAATTAACGCCCCTTCAGGGGCGTTTTGCCGTTTAACACTATGGGAGAGATTATGATCAGGGTTATTGCCGCAGGGTGCATCGCACTTTTCTCTGCCTGCTCATGGTCAGCCGGCATCACGCTGCTCTGCGATGAGTATAGCGTTGAAGTGGAGCCCAACGGACTTACAGTAAACGGGCGTCACTACAGCGATCCGCGTGAGAAACCTTATAAGATCGGCAATCAATACACCGGGCGTTCGCTCTTTTACAGCGATAAGCAGGATCAGAATACCGAAACAAACTGGGTTGCGATCCACGTCATCACGCAGTTGGGAACGGGGACAAAAGCCTTTTTCTTTTCCGATAAAAACCATACCGATGAGAAGGCGATTCTCTGTAGCCAGGATAAAGAAACACCGTCACCGTAAGGCGTGGGCAGGGTGTTAACTGCCAAGGTTTTCCAGTAACTGCAACTGTGAAAGGGTCAGGGCACGCGGTAACGCATAGCCTTTGACAGCAGGAAAGAGACTTCGCCATTCCCTGTCTCGACTCTGCAGAAGGTGCTCTGCACGATTCTGTAGACCCAGCATAAAACCGTACGATTTAATCTCGCGCAAAAAGGGCAGGCTCTGCTGAAGCTCCGCTTGCGTGATCTGCTCATCGAAAGCAATTTCGATACGCTCCGTCGCAACACCATTGCTCGTACAGAGATGATAAAGCGTGGCGAGATAATCGGTATCGTTCATGCGCTGCGGCGGAAGAGTAAAAGAGAAACAGAGCGTCTCTTTTTTCTTTGCCAGCTGGCAGAGTGACGTAAAAACAAAATCGGCCACGCACGGTGGCTGCGCACAGGTTATCTCTACCGGACGTGGGAGGGTGGGCTGTTCGCTGTATTCAAAAAATCGCGCACTCGCCTGGTAACAAATAATATTTTTACCCGCCAGATCGGTTACGGGCAGAAATTCTGCGGTTACGAGAAGTTTCTTATCAGAAATATCGACTATTATTGATCTCATTTCCCTAGTTAAGCTCCCTACTCAAAAGAACAGGACTTTTCCAATATACAAGTTTGTAATTTTACCTACGCAATCATCACATTTGAAAATTGTTTTAAGTGATCGATCTGTCACTGTTTGATAGCCTTTGGCTATTGCTATCACAAAACCGATCGCTTAAATCTATACAAGCAGTTAGCGTTATCATCCTGATATTTCTTTTAACGGCATATTATTATCTGTTGGTTTGTTTTGGGTTTTTCTTATCCTCTTGTTATCGCTGATAAAAGATGAAAAATTTATTTGTATACTCTCTGAAAAAATCACCACGAAATCCCTTTGCGATGATGGCAGCTGGCTTTTTTATTATCTTTTAAAAGCATTTATTGTTTAAACCTGAGCTAACCGCCGCTAATAAAACAGCAGCAGAGGAAAAATAGAGCGGGCGCATCTGAAGAAAAAACGCGCCCGGGAGAAAAAACGGCGATTAAGTATGACGAGTTAAAAAATCGATAATCAGCCGGGTGACAAATTCAGGGTTTTCTCTGTTGCTAATGTGGGCGGCATGGGGAATAAGGCTAAATTCACAACCTAATTTCTCCGCCATTAATTGGCCCTCCAGCGGCGGACGCGGTAAATCCAGTTCTCCGGTAGCGATCTGCACCGGGCAGGTCATTTTCTCCAGTATTGTCATGCGATCGGGGCGACCAAAGATAAGTTTGCCAAGCGGAACGATGCTGCCGCGCAGCTGTTCTGCATTCAGGGCACCAAGCCGGGCGGTAAGAGCCTGCACGTCAGCCGGGTCAGCATGACAGGAGTAGAACTGCGAAACGACATACTCCAGCAGGGGCGCGGGAAGGGTGCCTGCGGCGTCGATAGCGTTAAGCATCGCGAAATACTTTTCACGTGCTTCATCCGTCTCATTGCCGACAAAAGTGTCGATAAGCATCAGCGCTTTAACCCGCTGCGGTGCCATTGCGGCGAGTTCAGCGCCCCACATCCCACCTACCGATAATCCGACAACTGCAAACTCCTCAATGCCGAGTGCGTCCATAATCTGTAAATGATCGGCGGCGAGATCGGCCATGGTGCTTCTTCCTGCGGGCAGGGCGGGCGATTCGCCGTGACCCCAAAGGTCAGGCACGATGAGGCGAAACTGCTTAGCGAGTGCGGTCATCTGCGGTGACCACATGGTTTTATCAAACAAATAGCTGTGGCCAAGAAGGAGGGGATAGCCGCTACCGCTATCAATGTATGAGAGGCTCGATGGTGTCTGCATCACTCTTTTCCTTATATGAGCGCCCATAGCAATGGGCACAGTAAAAGTGTGCTCATCATATAAAAGATCGATCCCGTCTGGAGCCTGCAAAATCCTATTCTTCGCCCGGGAGCGATCTTTAAGCCCCTCCTATAATAAAAATAGGCATTTCCTATACATTTTTTGCGCTTTTGCCGATTTAAGGCGTTACGCTTGCTAAAACCATTATTTATCAATTTATTAATCAGTTCTTCACCGCCTTCTACACCTTTTCAACAGGGTCTATGCTTAATAGAGACGCTTTAAAAAGGGCCGCAAGGAGAATAACCCTGCGGTCAGGAGGTTGAAGTGAGAATTATTATCACTAACATAGCGTTATGCTCTTCAGCTCAGATGAAGTGAGGTAACACGATGGAATCATTTAACCCCGACGATTTTGCATGGCGCGGTCTCACCATGACCCCAGCTGCCGCAGATCATATCCGTGCACTCACGGAAAAAGAGGCAGGCCTTCTCGGCGTACGGCTTGGCATTAAGCAGACCGGCTGCGCAGGCTTTGGTTATGTGCTCGACACTGTAAGCGAGCCGAACGACGACGACCTGCTGTACGAATCTGATGGCGCTCGCCTCTATGTCCCTTTACAGGCCATGCCCTTTATCGATGGCACCGAAGTGGACTACGTGCGTGAAGGCTTGAACCAGATCTTCAAATTTAATAACCCGAAAGCGCAGCACGAGTGCGGCTGCGGCGAAAGCTTTGGGGTATAGGCGGTACTATGTCTCGTAATACTGAAGCAACTGACGATGTCAAAATCTGGACCGGCAATATCAATTATAAAGAGGGCTTTTTCACCCGGTTAAGCACGGATGAGCTGGCGAAAGGCATCAACGAAGAGGTCGTGCGCGCCATTTCAGCGAAGCGTAACGAGCCTGAGTGGATGCTGGAGTTTCGCCTGAATGCGTTTCACGCCTGGCTGGAGATGGAGGAGCCGCACTGGTTAAAAGCCCATTACGACAAGCTTAATTACCAGGATTACAGCTACTACTCTGCGCCCTCCTGCGGCAACTGCGATGACGCCTGCGCCTCGCAGCCCGGCGCGGTGCAGCAAACCAACGCCAATGCGTGGCTAACCGAAGAGGTCGAAGAGGCTTTTAACCAGCTCGGCGTGCCGGTGCGTGAAGGCAAAGAGGTGGCGGTTGACGCCATTTTTGACTCGGTCTCCGTGGCCACCACCTATCGCGAAAAGCTCTCTGAGCAGGGGATTATCTTCTGCTCCTTTGGCGAGGCGATCCACGATCATCCGGAGCTGGTGCAGAAGTACCTCGGTACCGTGGTGCCTTCGAATGATAACTTCTTTGCCGCGCTGAATGCGGCCGTCGCCTCTGATGGCACGTTTATCTACATTCCGAAAGGGGTGCGCTGCCCGATGGAGCTGTCGACCTATTTCCGCATCAACGCGGAGAAGACCGGCCAGTTCGAACGCACCATTCTGGTGGCGGATGAGAGCAGCTACGTCAGCTATATCGAAGGCTGCTCTGCGCCAGTACGCGACAGCTACCAGCTGCATGCGGCGGTGGTGGAAGTGATCATCCATAAAGATGCGGAGGTGAAGTACTCCACGGTGCAGAACTGGTTCCCGGGCGATAACAACACCGGCGGGATCTTAAACTTCGTCACCAAGCGTGCGTTGTGCGAAGGCGAGAACAGCAAAATGTCGTGGACCCAGTCGGAGACCGGTTCGGCGATCACCTGGAAGTACCCGAGCTGTATCCTGCGCGGTGACAACTCGATTGGCGAGTTTTTCTCGGTGGCGCTCACCAGCGGGCATCAGCAGGCGGATACCGGCACCAAGATGATCCACATCGGTAAGAACACCAAATCGACGATTATCTCGAAAGGGATTTCGGCCGGACACAGCCAGAACAGCTACCGCGGGCTGGTGAAAATCATGCCGACGGCGACCAATGCGCGAAACTTCACCCAGTGTGACTCAATGCTGATTGGCCCCGATTGTGGCGCGCACACCTTCCCGTATGTCGAGTGCCGTAACAACAGCGCGCAGCTGGAGCATGAAGCGACTACCTCGCGCATAGGCGAAGACCAGCTCTTTTACTGTCTGCAGCGCGGCATCAGCGAAGATGACGCCATCTCCATGATTGTTAACGGCTTCTGTAAAGATGTCTTCTCCGAGCTGCCGCTGGAATTTGCGGTCGAAGCGCAAAAACTGCTGGCAATTAGCCTTGAACACAGCGTCGGTTAAGAATTAAAGGATAATAAATGTTAAGTATCAAAGATTTGCAGGTTGGTGTTGAAGATAAGTCGATTCTGCGCGGCCTCAACCTTGAGGTGCGTCCGGGCGAAGTGCACGCCATTATGGGCCCGAACGGCTCCGGGAAAAGTACGCTCTCCGCGACCCTGGCCGGGCGTGAAGATTACGAAGTGACCGGCGGCAGCGTGGAGTTTAAAGGCAAAGATCTGCTGGAGCTGTCACCGGAAGATCGCGCGGGCGAAGGCGTCTTTATGGCCTTCCAGTATCCGGTAGAGATCCCGGGCGTTAGCAACCAGTTCTTCCTGCAAACGGCGCTGAACGCGGTGCGTAAGTATCGCGGCGAAGAGGCGCTGGATCGCTTCGATTTTCAGGATTTGATGGAAGAGAAGATCAAGTTGCTGAAGATGCCAGAAGATCTGCTGAGCCGCTCGGTTAACGTCGGCTTCTCCGGCGGTGAGAAGAAGCGGAACGACATCCTGCAGATGGCGGTGCTGGAGCCGGAGCTTTGTATTCTTGATGAGACCGACTCGGGCCTCGATATCGATGCGCTGAAGATTGTTGCTGAAGGGGTGAACGCGCTGCGCGATGAGAAGCGCGCCTTTATTATCGTCACCCACTACCAGCGCATTCTCGACTACATCAAACCGGACTTTGTGCATGTGCTGTATCAGGGGCGCATCGTGAAATCAGGCGATTTCACGCTGGTTAAGCAACTGGAGGAGCAGGGCTATGGCTGGCTTACAGAACAGCAGTAACGCGCTGCAACAGTGGCACCATCTGTTTGAAACAAAGAGAGGCGCGCACTCCGCCACGGCTGAGCAGCACCTGCAACAGATGCTGCGTCTCGGCCTGCCGACGCGTAAACATGAGAACTGGAAATATACGCCGCTGGATGGCCTGTTAAATAGCCAGTTTGTCGCCAGCAATGCCACCCTCGACGCCGCGCAGCGTGATGCGCTGGCGCTGCCGGTGGATGCGCTGCGGCTGGTCTTTGTCGACGGGCTGTTCAGCGCGGAGCTGAGCGACGACACCACTGATTCCGGGTTTGCAGTGACGGTAAGTGAGGCGGGTGAAAACCTGCCTGCGCCGGTGCAGCCGGAGGTCTTTTTACACCTTACCGAAAGCCTGGCGCAGAGTATCACCCGCATCGAGGTCGCGCGCAACCAGCGCCCGGAAAAGCCGCTGCTGCTGATGCACGTTACGCAAGGGCTGGCCGGGGAGGAGATGAACACGGCGCACTATCGCCACCATATCGCACTGGCGCAAGGCGCGGAAGCGACGGTTTATGAACACTATGTCAGCCTGAACGACGCAAGCCATTTCACCGGCTCGCGCTTCACCATGCAGGTTGGTGCCAATGCGCGGCTGCACCATGTCAAGCTGGCTTTTGAGAACCCGCTCAGTTACCACTTTGCCCATAACGACATTGTGCTCGGCGACGATGGCGCAGCCGACAGCCACAGCTTCCTGCTCGGCGGCGCGGTGTTGCGACATAACACCAGTACCCAGCTGAACGGTGAAAACACGCAGCTCAATATCAACAGCCTGGCGATGCCGGTGAAGAGCGAAGTGTGCGATACCCGCACCTGGCTTGAGCACAATAAGGGCTACTGCAACAGCCGCCAGCTGCATAAAACCATTGTCAGCGGTAAGGGGCGGGCGGTGTTCAACGGTCTGATCAAGGTGGCGCAACACGCCATTAAGACCGACGGGCAGATGACCAACAACAACCTGCTGCTCGGTCGTCTTTCGGAAGTGGATACCAAACCGCAGCTGGAAATTTATGCCGATGACGTCAAGTGTAGCCACGGGGCGACCATTGGCCGCATCGACGACGAGCAGATGTTTTACCTGCGCTCGCGCGGCATTGATGAGAACGCGGCGCAGCAGATGATCATCCATGCCTTTGCCGCTGAGTTGACCGAAGCCATCAGCGACGAGGCGCTAAAACAGCAGATTCTGGCGCGTATCAGCCAGCGTCTTGCAGGGGGCGAAGCATGAGTTTTCCCGTGAACGAGGTACGTGCCGATTTTCCGGTACTGCAACGTGAAGTAAACGGACTCCCGCTGGCATATCTCGACAGCGCCGCCAGCGCGCAAAAACCGAATGCGGTGATCGATGCCGAAGCGGAGTTTTTCCGCCACGGTTATGCCGCCGTGCATCGCGGCATCCATACGCTCAGCGCAGAAGCGACGCAGAAAATGGAAAATGTGCGCGTACAGGCCGCTTCTTTCCTCAACGCGCGTCTGCCGGAAGAGATCGTATTCGTACGCGGTACCACTGAAGGGATCAACCTTGTCGCTAACAGCTGGGGCAACAGCCAGGTAAACGCGGGCGATAACATCATCATCAGCGCTATGGAGCACCATGCCAACATTGTGCCGTGGCAGATGCTCTGTGAGCGGGTTGGTGCAGAGTTACGCGTTATTCCGCTTAATCAGGATGGCACCCTGCAACTGGAGGCATTACCTGGGCTGCTGGATGCGCGGACCAGACTGCTGGCGATCACCCACATCTCTAACGTGCTGGGTACCGAGAACCCCGTTGCTGAAGTCGTCGCGCTGGCGCATCAACACGGCGCGAAGGTGCTGGTGGATGGCGCGCAGGCGGTGATGCACCATGCCATTGATGTGCAGGCGCTCGATTGCGACTTCTATGTCTTCTCTGCCCATAAACTCTACGGCCCGACCGGCATTGGTGTGCTCTACGCCAAAGAGGATATTTTGCAGGCGATGCCACCGTGGGAAGGGGGCGGGGCGATGATTGCCACTGTCAGCCTCACTGAAGGCACGACCTATGCGAAAGCGCCGTGGCGCTTCGAGGCCGGTACGCCAAATACCGGCAGTATTATGGGCTTTGGTGCGGCGATGGAGTACGTCACGCGCCTCGGTCTGGAAGCGATTGGCGAGTATGAAGAGACGCTGATGCGCTACGCTCTCGATGCGCTGCGCGAAGTACCGGATCTCACGCTCTACGGCCCGGCCGACAGAAAAGGGGTGATTGCTTTTAATCTCGGCAAACATCACGCCTATGACGTGGGCAGTTTCCTCGATAATTACGGTATTGCGGTGCGCACCGGTCACCATTGTGCGATGCCGCTGATGGCCTTCTATAATGTCCCGGCGATGTGCCGCGCGTCGTTCGCGATGTACAACACGCATGAAGAGGTGGATCGTCTGGTTACCGGCCTGAAACGTATTCATCAGTTACTGGGCTAACAGGGAGCAAGAGATGGCCGCACTACCCGATAAAGATAAGCTGTTGCGCAACTTTAACCGCTGCGCCAACTGGGAAGAGAAGTACCTCTACATTATTGAGCTGGGCCAGCGCTTACCGGCGCTGAGCCCTGAAGCGCATAACGCAGACAATCTGATTCAGGGCTGTCAAAGCCAGGTGTGGATTGTGATGCAGCGAAATGACGAGGGCGTGATCGAGCTGGCCGGCGACAGCGATGCCGCCATTGTCAAAGGGCTTATCGCGATTGTCTTCGCCCTCTATCAGCAGATGACCCCGCAGGATATTATTGCCTTCGATGTCCGCCCGTGGTTTGAAAAACTCGCCCTGACGCAGCACTTAACCCCTTCGCGCTCGCAGGGGCTGGAAGCGATGATCCGCGCCATCCGTACCAAAGCTGCCAATCTTAGCTAAACTCAAAAGACCCTTCTATCCTGTTTACGCGGGGCGCTTGCCGCCTCGCTGATTCTTCAGCTTTCTGACAACCTGTCAGTGATTACAGGAAACACAGCATGAAACGCGCGTCTTTACTTTTTCTCTCACTTTTTGGTGCATTAAGCACGCTTAGTCTGGCCCATGCGGCGGAGTACAGTCTGCCTGCAAACGGCGGTCGGCTGATTGGTCAGAACCAGACCTACACCGTACAGGCCAGCGATAAAAACCTGCAGGCCATCGCCCGCCATTTTGATACGGCGGCCATGTTGATCCTTGAGGCGAATAATACTATCGCGCCGGTGCCTGCACCGGGTACGACGGTGACGATCCCGACGCAGATGCTGCTGCCGGATACGCCACGGGAGGGGATTGTCGTCAACCTGGCAGAGCTGCGTCTCTACTTCTATCCGCCGGGCAAAAACAGCGTGCAGGTCTACCCGATTGGGATTGGTCAGCAGGGGCTGGAAACGCCGGTGTCGGTGACCCGCATTAGCCAGAAGATCCCTAACCCGACCTGGACCCCGACCGCAGGTATCCGTGCGCGATCGCTTGAGCGAGGCGTGGAGCTGCCGAAAGTGGTACCCGCCGGGCCTAATAACCCGTTGGGACGCTTTGCCATGCGTCTGGGGCTTGGTAATGGCGAATACCTGATTCACGGCACCAATGCGCAGGACAGTGTAGGGTTGCGCGTAAGCTCCGGTTGTATCCGCATGAACGCGCCGGACATCGAAGCGCTGTTTGCTCAGGTCGCGGCGGGCACGCGGGTAGCCATCATTAATGAACCGGTGAAGTATGCCGTAGAGCCTGATGGTAAGCACTACATCGAAGTGCATCGCCCGCTGGCGCAGACCGTTGAACAGGACACGCAAACGCAGCCCATCGTCTTCTCGCCAACCCTTGGCGCGTTTATCGAGCAGGCAGGCGGGGATCGTACGATGATTGAGAAAGCGCTCTCTCGTCGTGCCGGTTATCCGGTTAACGTTGCTGGCGGGAAAGTCACCCCTGCGTCAACCGCAGTGTTGTCGGTACAAAACAGCATTAAGCCGACTGCGGGCATCGAAGGGCAGAGCGAAGCGATGATGCAGTAGGTAAGAGAGGATAGAAGGAAGGCAAAAAAAATGGCGCACAGTGTGCGCCATTTTCATTACAGGTACTCTTACTTACGGTAAGAGTGAGCCTGGTTGTCCAGACGCTGGTTAGCGCGAGCTGCGTCGTCTTTAGCAGCCTGAACGTCAGAACGCACTGCGTTCACGTCGTTGCTCAGCTGGTCAACTTTAGCGTTCAGAGTCTGAACGTCAGAAGACAGCTGATCGATTTTAGCGTTGCTGGAGCAACCAGCCAGCAGAGTAGAACCCAGGATTACCGCGCCCAGTACCAGTTTAGTACGATTCATTATTAATACCCTCTAGATTGAGTTAATCTCCATGTAGCGTTACAAGTATTACACAAAGTTTTTTATGTTGAGAATATTTTTTTGATGAGAATGCACTTAAATTTGCTCGTTCGCTCAAAGAAGCATCGACTTTGTTCTAACTTGCTAAAAACGCCTATTAAAACAGCTGATTCTCATCGGATTCATCTTAGATAAAGGGTGATTTAAATAGCAAAATCCGATTGAAACTTTTAATTCAATCCTCAGAGAAAAATATTAAAAAAAAAGCGCCGTATAGGCGCTTTTTTAATCTGTCGGAAAGTCCGGTCTTTATTACAGGACGTGGACAGATGCGGTGTTGGTGGTGCCGCTCGGAACCAGTGCGCCGGAGACCATCACCACCACCTCGCCTTTGCTCGCCAGGCCGCTTTCCAGCGCGACTTCTTTACCCAGACGGTAGAAATCATCGGTAGAGGAGATCTCTTTCACCAGTTGGGCAACAACGCCTTTGCTCAGCACCAGCTGACGCGCGGTCACTTCGTTAGTGGTCAGTGCCAGAATGGTGGCATCCGGGAAATATTTACGCACGGCACGCGCAGATTTACCGCCCTGAGTGGCGACAACGATCAGCGGCGCTTCCAGCTTCTCAGCGGTTTCCACTGCGCCACGGCAAACAGCTTCGGTAATACGCAGTTTGCGGCTGTCGTTGTTGTAGTCCAGACGGCTGGTCATCACGCGGTCAGTACGTTCGCAGATGGTTGCCATAATAGAGACCGCTTCCAGCGGGTATTTCCCTTTAGCGGATTCGCCAGAGAGCATCACGGCATCGGTGCCGTCGAGGATGGCGTTCGCCACGTCGCCAGCTTCAGCGCGGGTCGGACGCGGGTTTTTGATCATGGAATCGAGCATCTGGGTGGCGGTGATCACCACTTTGCGCGCGCGAATACATTTTTCGATCATCATCTTCTGCGCGAAGATCACCTCTTCAACCGGGATCTCAACGCCCAGGTCGCCACGGGCAACCATGATGCCGTCGGAGGCTTCAAGGATCTCGTCGAAGTTGTTCAGCCCTTCCTGGTTTTCGATTTTGGAGATGATCTGGATATTTTCGCCGCCGTGCGCTTTCAGGTGCTCACGGATTTCAACCACGTCAGAACGCTTACGGATAAAGGAAGCGGCAACGAAATCGACGCCTTGCTCGCAGCCGAAGATCAGATCCTGCTTATCTTTTTCCGCCAGTGCCGGCAGGGCGATGGAGACGCCCGGCAGGTTCACACCTTTGTTTTCGCCAAGATCGCCGTTGTTCAGCACTTTACAAACAACTTTATTCCCTTCAATGGCAGTCACTTCCATACCGATCAGGCCATCGTCGACCAGCACGGTATCGCCGACGCTCAGGTCGTTGGTGAAACCTTCATAGGTCACGGCAACGGTGTCGCTGTTACCGACCACGGATTTGTCGGTGGTGAAGGTGAAAGTCTGACCCGCTTTCAGCGAAACGTCGTTACCGCCTTCCAGTTTGATGGTGCGGATTTCCGGACCTTTGGTGTCCAGCAGGATGGCCGCTTTCTTACCGGTTTTGCTCATCACGTTGCGCAGGTTCTGGATGCGCTGGCCGTGCTCAGCATAATCACCGTGAGAGAAGTTCAGACGCATGACGTTCATGCCCGCGTCCAGCATTTTGGTCAACATCTCTTCGGATTCGGTTTTCGGCCCGATGGTGCATACAATTTTGGTCTTTTTCATGACAGTTTCTGGTCTTTAAGTTTGGGTTGAGAAGGAATAGGAATTCACGCTCCGGGATGCGCACGGCGCCGGAGTCAAACCTGTGTTGCGAAAAGAGCGATGCCACTGACTAAGGATAGGTGACATCAAAAAAGCGTGCAGAGGAATGTGTGCCTGAGGTTCAGCCAGCCTGGGGAAACATTGATGTGAGTTATCTGCTTTACAGTTCAATCAGCTGAATCCATTCAAATTAGGATGGCGGCATTATAGCGTCCACAGTGGCAGAAAGGAATTAAAAACGCTGTTTCAAAACAGGAATCGCTCACCATTATCGTTTCGTTATGCAACTGTTATCACATAATTGCGCAACCGTTGCATCGCCGCAGGCGTTCCCTTTCGCCTGTATGTGAAGCTGGCAGCGGTGTAAGCCCGGGCAGATTTTGCGGCAATAATATTGTACAGCTGCGCATATGTTTTATTATCGAACCTCTCTTTCATCTAACAGAATTGGCAATAAGAAAGTTCTCTATATGACAGTTAACCCAGGCTTACTGCTCAGGAATTTAATGGATAAAAGATGAACTACTTGCAGTTTAATTAATTATCACGATAGCCATTTTTTTTAATCACATTCGATAGAAAGCCCGCCGGATATATCGTTTATTTAGCCAGCAATATCTCGAAAATATATCTCATATTTCCAAATCAATATCACGTTTTTATACGAAATTTAGATTAAGGAAAATCCTAAAACGCTTGCATTTAAGCGTGGCTAACTTTTTGTTTTAGTTAGTTTCTGCAAACGCAGCGTGAAAATGCCTAAATGCTAAGTCATTGATATATTTGAATCTTAACTTTTTGAGATAATTTGCAATAAAGCGCGGCGTAACTACGCTTAAGCGACTCTTAATGAGTCACAAAAATTCATAAAAAGATTTATTCCGGAGAATGTCTCCCGGAGGTCGGCTGGTGCCTGCTCATTATTACCGCCAGCCCTATTAAATGCGTTCACTCTTGATGAAGGTTAGGCGATGACGACGTCCACTGTTGCTGGTCATGGATATGCTTTTATTTCACCGCCAGAAATACCGACCCAACAGGGGCCGATGGGTATTCTGTATGATTTTAATGACGGTGCCCGTTTACTGTTGCCGGAAGGTAACTGGCGGGTAGAAATAAGCGATGACGAAACGGGAAATATCCTCTTTGCTGACGATGTCGGGCAGGGATGGGTCATCAGTACAAAAAAATATTATGTGCCGTTTCGTCTGCGAGTGTGGGACAGGGTTAAGTCGGAGCCCGTGCTGGATCATGCGCTGGATATGCGCGGTAAAAGGGTACTGGTCTCATTTCCCAGCGGTACGCTTGGCGATCTTGTCGGCTGGGTGCCTTACGCCGAACGCTTCCGGCAGACCTATCAGTGCAATGTCGACTGCACCCTGGCGCAGCCGATTGTCGAGCTCTTCGCGCCGGTCTATCCGCAGCTCAATTTTTTCACTCCAGAAAACTGGCAGGCCGGGCCTGGCGTGGCTACGCCGCCTTACGCGAGCTGGCGCGTTGGCCTCTTTTTTAACGGCGATCTCGACAAACAACCCTTTGATTTTCGTGCTGTAGGCCTGCATCGCACCGCCGGGAATATTCTCGGCGTCGACCCGACCGAAATCATTCCCGATCTGCGCCAGCACACCCCGCGCCGCATCGCTGAACCCTATGTCTGCATCGCTACCCAATCTACCAGCCAGGCCAAATTCTGGAATAACGGCACCGGCTGGCATGAGGTTATCGACTATCTGAAAGCGCAGGGCTACCGCGTGCTCTGTATCGACAAAGAGCGCGTGGTCGGGCGCGGTTACGTCTGGAACAAAATCCCCCACGGCGCGGAGGATTTCACCGGCAATCTGCCGCTGGCAGAACGCGTGGCGCTGCTGGAGCACGCGGAGTTTTTTATCGGCCTCGGCAGCGGTCTCTCCTGGCTTGCCTGGGGCTGCCATATCCCGGTGGTGCTGATCAGTGGCTTCAGCCTGCCAAACAGCGAATTTTATACCCCATGGCGCGTCATCAATACCCATGTCTGCAACGGCTGCTGGGATGACGTGCGGCTCAACTTTGATCATCAGGACTATTTCTGGTGTCCGCGCCACAAAGGCACGGACCGGCAGTACGAGTGCACAAGATTTATCACTGGCAAGCAGGTCATCGGTCATTTACGTCGGCTGATGGCTCTGCGAAGCAATCCCTTTGGCATCAAAACAACAGCATTGGCAGACCCCAATCAACACGCCGCCTAGCGGATGCGAGACGGGTTTCGAGGACATTGAAATGAAGAAAAGTCTTAACTGCAGTTACCGGCTGGTGTGGAATGACGTTCAGCGGGCGTTCGTGGTGGTTTCAGAACTGACACGGGCGAAAGGCAAGCGCGCAGGCGGCGCGGTATTGATCTCGGCGGCGGTGGGCGGTCTGTTCGCCAGCAGCGGGGCGATGGCATTCACCCCGGATGTCACCGATTCGGTTCGGGATGAGGTGGTGCAGGAGGGCGTACAGAACGTGCGCACCGGCGGATTAACCACTAATCATACCATTGGCAACCGTGGTACCCAGATTGTAGCAGGCGGTCAAACTGTCGATACCCGCGTTCAGGATGGCGGTTCGCAGATTGTGCGCCAGAACGGCCAGACCACCGGTACCGTGGTCACCAACGGCGTACAGATTGTGGAAGTGGACGGCACCGCAACCGGCTCGCAGCTTAATAGCGGTGGTACGCAGGCGGTCTCCGGCAAAGCGAGCGGCACCGTTGTCGGTGCAGGCGGCGTGCAGACCGTATTGCAAAGCGGGCTGGTAAGCCAGACGGTGATTAACAATGGCGGCGTGCAGGCCGTCAATGGCACCTCAGTTGAGGGCGTCGTCAACGCTGGCGGCACGCAACTTATCAACAGCGGCGGCTTCTCACAGGATGCGACGGTCAACAGCGGTGGTAGCCAGCATGTTAACGTCGGCGGTTCCGCCGCCGATACCGCTATCTTTGGCGGCGGCAATCAAATTGTTGCCGGTACGGTATCCGGTGCACACCTCAATGACGGTGGCGCGCAGCTGGTTCAACAAACCGGTAAAGCCATCGGCACCATCATCAATAACCGCGGCACTCAGACCGTCGACGGCACCGCGATCTCGGCCGTGGTCAACGGCGGCGGTACCCAACTGGTGCATAGCGGCGGTCTGGCTGCGGGCACCACCGTCAACAACGGCGGCATCCAGCATATCAAACAGGGCGGCGCAGCCTCAGACGGCGTCGTGTTTGGCGGCGGCACCCAGGTGCTCTCGGGAACCGCATCCGGCACCAGCGTCAGCGACGGCGGTGCGCAGTTAGTTCAGGAGACCGGTAAATCCACCGGGACCATCATCAACAATCGCGGCACCCAGACCGTTGACGGTCAGGCGATCGACTCTGTCGTCAACGCGGGTGGTACGCAGCAGGTTAACCGCGGCGGTCTGGCGACCGGCGGCGTGGTCAACACCGGCGCTCTGCAGCATATCAGCGTGGGTGGAGCAGCATCAGATGCCACCCTGCTCGGCGGCACCCAACTGGTGGAGGGCATGGCGTCTGGTACTGTCATTAATAACGGCGGTTTGCAGCAGATCCACGCCAGCGGCATGAGCAAAGACGCGGTGGTTAACGCGGGCGGCGAACAGGATGTCGACGGCGTTTCACTCTCGGCAGAGGTGAACGACGGCGGTCTGCAAAAAGTGCGCAGCGGCGGTAGCGCAACCAGCGCAGTGATCAACACTGGCGGGATCCAGAGCGTGCTTACGGGCGGTTCAACCGTTGCCACCACGCTGTTGGGCGGTATTCAGCAGTTAGCGGGCGTGGCGGCAGACACCATTATCGGTGCGGGCGGCGTACAGCATGTTCAGGTGGGCGGTAGCGCGACGGGATCGCTTATCAACGAAGGCGGTCTGCAGCGCGTAGACGGCACGGCCACCTCCTCGGTTATCTATGACGGTGGCACGCAACTGGTCAATAACGGCGGCCTGGCGAAGAGCGCTACCGTAAACAGCGGCGGCCTGCAGCACATCAATGTTGGCGGAGCGGCGTCCGACACCACGGTGTTTGGCGGCGGTAAGCAGGTTGTTGCCGGGACGGCGTCCGGGACCAGCATCAATAACGGCGGTCATCAGCTGGTGCAGGCCACCGGTAAAGCCACCGATACCATCATCAACAGCGGCGGTACCCAGGCGGTAGATGGCACAGCGATCGCGGCGGTGGTCAATGATGGCGGGGTACAGCTGATCCACGCCGGCGCGCTGGCCAGCGGTTCGCAGGTGAACAGCGGCGGTCTGCAACACATTAACGAAGGCGGCGCGGCCTCCGATGCGCTGCTGTTTGGCGGCACCCAGATTGTCGAAGGGACGGCGTCCAACACCCGCGTGGACGCAGGCGGCGTACAGCAGGTACACGTGACCGGCAAAACCACCGACAGCAAAATCTATGACGGCGGTTTCCAGGATGTTGACGGCACGGCGAACGGCACCATCGTCTACAGCGGCGGCAAACAGCTGATCCGCAGCGGCGGTCATGTCAACGATACCCGCGTTGATAAAGATGGCGTGCAGATTGTGCGGGCCAACGGTGCGGCTTCGAAAACCACCCTGCTGGGGGGAACACAGCAGGTTGCCGGTCTGGCGGGTGATACGGTCATCGGCGACGGCGGTATTCAGCATGTGCAGGTGGGCGGTAGCGCCACCGGATCGCTCATCAACAGCGGCGGTTTGCAGCGCGTTGATGGCTCGGCGACCTCAGCTGTAGTCAATAACGGCGGTGTGCAGCTGGTGAACAGCGGCGGGCTTGCCGCGGGCTCCATTGTTAACAGCGGTGGCCTGCAGCACATTAATGTCGGCGGTGCGGCCTCTGACGGCACGGTATTCGGCGGCGGTAAACAGCTGGTAGTGGGTACGGCTTCAGGCACAAGCGTCAGTGATGGTGGCCAGCAGATCGTGCAGGCGAGCGGCAAAACTACCGATACGCATATCAACAGCGGCGGTGTACAGAGCGTCGACGGTAATGCCACTTCATCAGTCGTACGCAACGGCGGTACGCAATTGGTGAACAGAGGCGGTCTGGCGGCAGGCACCACGGTACACAGCGGCGGCTTGCAGCACATCAATGTTGGCGGTGCGGCCTCCGACGGCACGGTGTTTGGCGGCGGCAAACAGGTGGTTGCGGGCACGGCGTCCGGCACCAGCCTGAGCGATGGCGGTATGCAGCTGGTTCTTGAGAGCGGTAAAACCACCGATACCCATATCAACCGCGGCGGCGTACAGAGCGTGGATGGCACCGCTATCTCCTCAGTTGTTAACGATGGCGGTCAGCAGATCGTTAACTACGGCGGCCTCGCGGCCGGTTCAATCGTGAAAAACGGCGGTGTGCAGCATGTCTCCGCGGGTGGTGCGGCTTCCGACGGCACGGTGTTCGGCGGCGGTACGCAGCTGGTTGAAGGTACGGCTTCCGGCACCAGCATCAGCGACGGCGGGGTGCAGCTGATCACCAAAGGTGGTCAGGCACGCGGCACGCTGGTCAACAGCGGCGGCGTCCAGCGCGTCGACGGTCAGTCGTTCGATGCGGTGATCAATAACGGCGGTCAGCAAATTGTTGACCCGTACGGCTGGTCGCGTCAGAGCGTGATTAACGCGGGCGGCAAGCAGATCCTCAGCAATGCGGCGGTGGCGATCTCTACCGTGCTGAACGGCGGTGCGCAGCATGTCAATAATGGGGCGAAATCTTTCGCCGCGCGCGTGCTGGGCGGGACGCAGAATATCGGCAGCGGCGGCCAGGCCTTCGAAGCGCGTATTGAGAAGGGCGGCGTGCAGAACGTTAACGATGGCGGTTATACCTACGGCGGTACGATCTCTGCCGGTGGCAGACAAAACGTTGCGTCTGGCGGCGTTACCGACTTCACCTTCGTCGATGGCGGCCTGCAGGTGGTTGATGGCACGTCGATTGTCAGCATCGTAAAAAATGGCGGGCGTCAGGTGGTCAACAAAAATGCCAACGCCGAAGTCTCTATCGTTACTGATGGCGGTATCCAGGAGGTGTTCGGTACCACTACCGGTTCGGAGATCACTCGTGCAGAACAGCGTATCTACAGCGGCGGTTCAGCTATCTCTACTGTGCTGAACGACGATGCGGTACAGGGGATTTACGACGGCGCAGTGGTCACCGATACCCGTAACCGCCACGGCATCCAGAATATCTACAGCGGTGGTCGTGCGGAAAACAATCTGATGGATAACTTTGCGGTGCAGAATATCGCCGCCGGGGGAACGGCGGTCCGCACTTCGTTGGGTAACGACAGCCAGCAGAACGTGCGCGGTAGCGCGGTAGATACCGACCTCTCCGCGAACAGCGTGCAGAACGTCTACCGCGGTGGCAGCGCGACACGCACCACGCTCTATGAGCGCGGTACGCAGAATATCTACAGCGGAGGCTCATCTGATTTCGCCGTCATCAACGTCGGCGGGGTGCAGAACGTGCTGACCGGCGGCACCGCCAGCAACACCACCATTAACGATGGCGGTACGCAGAACGTCAACAGCGGCGGGACGGTGATCTCCACCATCATCCGCGAGGGCGGCATCCAGAACGTTAATGACGGCGCAATCGTCATCGACAACAAGGTGGTTGGCGATCAGGTGGTGAATCAGGGCGGTACCGTTGCCTCCAGCACCGTCAGCGAAAACGGCGCTCAGAGCGTCACCTTCGGCGGCAAGGCTATTGCCACTACCGTCAGCAAAGGCGGTGCCCAATTCGTTCGCGCCGGGGGCGTGGCGGATCTGACGGCGATTGAGCGCGGCGGCATGCTGGCGCTGGAAGATGGCGCTACGGTCACTAACATCAACCTCAACAGCGGCGCAGCGCTGATGGCGGGTACAAACACCACGCTTAACGGCACCAATGCCAATGGCAGCTTCTCCATTGCCAATAAGATCGCCAATAGCCTGCTGCTGGAAAGCGGCGGTCTGCTGTCGGTTGCTGCGGACGGCGTCGCCAACAACACTGTAGTCAGCGAGAAGGGTACGCTGAACGTTGCCGAGGGCGGCATGTTGACCGGGGTCACCAAAGTCAGTGATGGCGGCACCCTGGCTGGTAACGTTAATAACGCCGGCGAACTGCGCATCACCACCGAGAACAGCGCCAGCACCGTTAACGCGGCGATCAGCGGCAATGGTACGCTCTATAAAGAGGGTAACAACACCCTGACTCTGAGTGGTGGACTGAATCAGGCGGGCGGCACCTTCCTGCAGAGCGGTACTCTGGTATTCAGCGGGCTTGATGCGGTGACCGACATTATCGCCCAGGCCGGCACTTCGCTGCAGTTGACCAACGGCTCCACGCTGACGGGGATGATCGACCCGACCGACCTGACCGTGGATGCGGGTTCTAACTGGCTAATGACCGACAGCTCGCTGCTCGATAACCTGACGCTGGGCGGCACCATTGATTACCAGGCACCGACCGGGGCGTTTGTACCGAAAACCCTGACCGTCACTAACCTCGTGGGCAATGGCGGCACCATCACTCTAAACACTCGGTTTGATGGTGATACCGCAGTGAGTGACAGCCTGGTGCTGGATGGCGGCACCGCCTCCGGTAGCACCAATATCGCCATTCGCAGCCAGGGTGGCCTGGGGGCACGTACTAGCGGTAACGGCATTCAGGTAGTAAACGCCATTAATGGCGCGACCACCACCGATGATGCTTTCCGTCTCGAGGGCAGCCTGCAGGCGGGTGCCTATAACTACACTCTGCAACAGGGCAGCGCTGACGAGAGCTGGTATCTGACCACCGCTGAGGCGGGTGGTAACGCAGATGGCCCGCAGAACTACCGTTCGGCGATGTATCTCTACAGCTCTGTCTACGCCCAGGCGATGGATTATGACAGTGCGCTGCTCGGCTCGCTGGATGCCCGTCGCTACGCGGCGCGTACCCCGACCGAAGGCGGCAGCAATATGTGGGCCCGCTTCCAGGCAGGTCAGCTGAGCCACGATCACGGCGGCAGTGACCTGAGCAACGGCAACACGCCGGAAAGCAAAGGCGGCTACACCTTCCTGCAGATCGGTAGCGATCTGTGGCAGGGTTCAGGCTCTGGCATGGAGTGGACCGCCGGGATCTACGGTGCGGCGGGTCTCTCTGCCATTGACGTGCAGCGTAACAACAAGTCGAAAGCCGGTACGGTACGCGACGACGCTTACAGCGGCGGCCTCTACCTAAACGGCGTGCATGAGAGCGGCTGGTGGATGGATGTGGTGGCGCAGGGGACTCGCCACAACTTCGACACCAATCCGCGCGACGGCGACGGCCTGAAAACCCACGGCTGGGGCTATGTTGGCTCCTTCGAAACCGGTCTGCCGTTTGAGATTGGCAGCGGCCTGGTACTGGAACCGCAAGTGCAGTACCAGTATCGCGGCGTGAACCTGAAAGATGGCAATGATGATGTGGCTGATGTTCAGTTCGGCGACGGTCACAGCCAGCAGGTGCGTGCTGGTCTGCGTCTGGGCAACAACGCGACGCTGAAGGAGAGCGGCAAGCCGGTACCGGTAAGCTGGTTTATCCGTCCGTCCTTCATCCAGACTTTCGACTCGAAGGGCACGCTGAATGTCAGCGCACCGGGTGTAGCGGGCAGCGAAACGTCATTCAATCCGGATCAGGATGGCACCGCAGCAGCGCTGGATATCGGCATCGACGGCCAGATCCGCGATAACGTGACCCTCGGGGTGCGCGCGGGCTATACCCGCAGCATCGATGACGCCGGTACTGGCGGCTACGGCGGTCAAATCACGCTGAAAGTCGGCTTCTGATAAGCCTTGCAGTAACATAAAAGCCGCGCCGCAAGGTGCGGTTTTTTTTATCTGTGTTTTCTGTGGGGAAACGTTTTACCACGGCCGGTAACGCGCAGAAGGCGTGCGGGTGATGCTGAAGCTGAGATGAAACAGAGGGGATAAAACAGAGAGTAACAACGAATGGTGCGTCCGAGTGGACTCGAACCACCGACCCCCACCATGTCAAGGTGGTGCTCTAACCAACTGAGCTACGGACGCACTGAAGAAGGATGGTGCGTTCAATTGGACTCGAACCAACGACCCCCACCATGTCAAGGTGGTGCTCTAACCAACTGAGCTATGAACGCAATGTTGTGGTTGACAACGGGGACGAATATTAGCGGCAGCCCGCAGATGTGGCAAGCGGAAAATGGCAGATTTCTTACTGAATTCACTCGATTGCGGAACAACTGAGCAAAACGCGCTGAAAGTAGCCGCCCGCAGGCGGCTATCGCGGTTTAGTGCGCCGCGCGTTGCAAAATCCGGCTCGAAGACTGACGCTGCAAATGACGCATACGCAGCATCATCATTACCGCCGCCGAGGTGAGGCCGATAATAAAGCCCATCCAGAAGCCGGCCGGCCCCATTGGTGTAACCACCAGATCCGTCAGCGCCAGAATGTAGCCGGTCGGCAGCCCCAGCACCCAGTAGGCAATAAAGGTAATAAAGAAGATCGAGCGCGTATCTTTATACCCGCGCAAGATGCCGCTGCCGATCACCTGAATCGAATCGGAGATCTGATAAATCGCCGCCAGCAGCATCAGATGCGACGCCAGCGCCACCACTTCCGGGTTGTCGTTATAGAGCAGGGCGATCTGCTCGCGCATCAGTACCGTAAACACTGCGGTAATGGCCGCCATACAGATACCAACCATCAGGCCGGTGCGCGCCGAGGTTTTGGCGTCAATCGTTGAGCCCTGACCGAGGCGAAAGCCGACGCGAATGGTTACCGCCGCCGCCAGCGACATCGGCAACACGAACATCAGCGAGCTGAAGTTCAGCGCAATCTGGTGTCCGGCAACATCGACAATCCCCAGCGGCGAAACCAGTAGCGCGACCACGGCAAACAGGGTCACTTCGAAAAAGAGCGCCAGTGCAATCGGTAAGCCGAGCTGGGTCAGCCGTTTCAGTACCGCCATATCGGGCCGTGCGAAGCGGGCGGCGTGTTTGATATCGCGCATCGCTCCCGCGTGTTTCACGTAGAGGCGCATAAAGATAAACATCACCCAGTAAACCGAGGCGGTCGCCACGCCGCAGCCAACGCCGCCCAACTCAGGCATACCGAAGCGGCCATAGATAAAGGCGTAGTTAACCGGAATATTGACCAGCAGGCCGATAAAGCCCATTACCATGCCGGGTTTGGTGCGCGCCAGCCCTTCGCACTGGTTGCGCAACACCTGGAAGAAGAGGTAGCCCGGTGCGCCCCACATCAGTGCGCGTAAAAAGTGGACCGCTTTATCGGCCATCAGCGGGTCGATATTATGCATAGTGCGAATAATATGACCGGCGTTCCACAGCACAATCATAATCAGCACCGATACGGCACCCGCCAGCCAGAACCCCTGGCTCACCTGATGCGCGATGCGATCGCGACGCCCGGAACCATTCAGCTGCGCAATCACCGGCGTCATTGCCAGTAGCAGACCGTGACCAAATAGAATCGCGGGGAACCAGATAGAGGTACCGATAGCGACCGCGGCCATATCCGTGGCGCTATAGCCCCCGGCCATCACGGTATCGACGAAGCCCATCGCTGTCTGGGCAACCTGCGCAAAAATCACCGGCAGGGCAAGTGCCAGTAATTGACGCGCCTCTGTTACATACTTCTGCACGAGAACACCTATATATTGTTGTTATAAGAGAGAATGGAAAGACTTAAGAGAAAGGAGTTATATCCTTGTGCGACAAAAAATGCCGCACTGCGACAGGTGCGACATCTGCTCAAATAGTACCTGTTAACGCCCCTTTTTGCCACGTTATCCATAAATCGAAATTATCTTTCGCCGCAAAGCGGGCTTCAGGCTGGCAAGGGGAATTTTCACCTGTTATTGTGCCAGAAGCACACGGTAATGCCGTAAGAATGAAACAGGAGTGATGATTATGTTTACGGGTATTGTACAGGGCACGGCAAAAGTGGTGTCGATTGACGAAAAACCGAATTTTCGCACCCACGTTGTTGAGCTGCCTGAAACGATGCTGGACGGGATTGAGACCGGAGCGTCCATTGCGCATAACGGCTGCTGCCTGACCGTCACCGAGATTAACGGTAGCCATATCAGCTTCGATTTAATGAAAGAGACGCTGCGTATTACCAACCTTGGCGAACTCGAAGTCGGGGATATGGTCAACGTTGAGCGCGCGGCGAAATTCAGCGACGAAATTGGCGGGCATTTAATGTCGGGCCATATTATGTCGACCGCAGAAATCGTCAAAATCCTCGCCTCGGAAAATAACCGCCAGATCTGGTTTAAAGTGCAGGATCCGACGCTGATGAAATATATCCTCTATAAAGGTTTTATCGGTATCGACGGTATTAGCCTGACGGTCGGCGAAGTGACCGCAACGCGTTTTTGCGTATATCTGATTCCGGAAACGCTGCAGCGCACCACCCTGAGTGCCAAAAAGCTGGGCCAGCGCGTCAATATTGAGATCGATCCGCAAACTCAGGCCGTTGTCGATACCGTCGAGCGCGTGCTGGCGGCAAAAGAGGCCGCTGTTGTGGTGAA
This sequence comes from Kosakonia sp. SMBL-WEM22, assembly GCF_014490785.1. Taxonomy (NCBI): domain Bacteria; kingdom Pseudomonadati; phylum Pseudomonadota; class Gammaproteobacteria; order Enterobacterales; family Enterobacteriaceae; genus Kosakonia; species Kosakonia sp. SMBL-WEM22. Next base: position 2,207,555 of record NZ_CP051488.1, read on the forward strand.
TGTCGTCGAGTAACCAGGCGCCACAAACAGCAAAAAGCCGCAGCGTGTTGGTTGCGGCTTTTTTGTCGGCCAAATACAGCGTTAACGTGCGACGCGCAGACCTTTCTCCACGCCGCGGCTAAATACCACCTGCCAGAGCTGAATGTCGCGGGCGCGAAACGCCCCGGCGCAGGCGTTGAGGTAGTAGCTAAACATGCGTTTAAAGCGCTCAGAGTAGTTGTCGGCAATCTCCGGCCACGCGGCAAGAAAGCGGCCATACCAGGCCATCAGCGTGCGGTCATAATCAGCGCCGAAGTTGTGCCAGTCCTCCATCACAAAGTACGGTTCGCTGGCGGTGGCGATGTGGCGCACCGAAGGCAGACAGCCGTTTGGGAAGATGTAGCGATTGATCCACGGGTCAACATTATTATCGGTCTGCCTTGAGCCGATGGTATGGAGTAAAAAGAGACCGTCCGGCTTCAGGTTTCTGTCGACCACATCAAAGTAAGTGGCGTAGTTTTTCGGCCCGACATGCTCAAACATGCCGACGGAGACGATGCGGTCAAACTGATCGCGCAGATCGCGGTAGTCCTGTAACAGAATCTCGACATCCAGCCCCGCGCAGCGCTGTTGCGCCATCTTCTGCTGCTCTGCCGAAATGGTGACGCCGACCACGCGCACGCCATAGTGCTGCGCCATAAACTGTGCCAGGCCCCCCCAGCCGCAGCCGATATCCAGCACGCGCATGCCGGGCGTTAACTGCAATTTTTCGCAGATAAGCCGCAATTTTGCCTGCTGCGCCTCGGCAAGGGTGGTTGCCTCTTTCCAGTAGCCGCAGGAGTACTGCATCGCGGGGTCGAGCATGCGGGTAAAGAGATCGTTGCCGAGATCGTAATGCTCTTTGCCGACAATCCACGCCCGCTTTTTACTCTGCAGGTTGAAGAGCCGGGCGGCGGCAATACGCAGCGTATCTTTGAGATGGTGTGGAAGCTGTTTTTCCAGGCCAGCGCGCAGCACCTGGGTGAAAAAGATATCCAGGCGGTCGCACTCCCACCAGCCGTCCATATAACTTTCGCCGAGTCCGAGCGATCCCTCCCGTAAAACGCGTTTGAAAAAATCAGGGTTTTTCACCCGAATATCTGCAGGAGCGGGACCATTAATACGAATGCCTGCGCGGCCCAGCAGTTCGTTTGCTATACGGAACCAGTTATCATCCCGCACGCTCACTTCTTCTATACACGATGAACTCATACCTTCTCCATCACGAATAGCGATCAGAACTCTACAAGCGTAGACGCTGGCAGAGTTTGTGAGAAATCTCACGGTTTGCACCGTGAGGCTGATATCAGACGTAGAACAGAGGAAGGGAGAGACCCTTGCCAGAAAGGCCCTCCTTGGTGATTCAGGCACGCTCCTGTGCCCGTTACTGCATAATATTTATCGTATTTATATGACAGCCGAAAATCAGTATAGGCCTCAATATGAGGTGATTCAACTTGTCGCTAATAGCGTGCTAATTACGCCATCAGCGACAGTCCCCCTGGCAACTACCCGCGCGCGGAGGAGGGCTCACGCGCCTCATCCTGCTCTTCGCCTGCCCGATGCTGCATGCCATAACCGAGCGCGGCGAGCAGCACCATGGCGAGCATCACGCTGGTGGTGGTCAGCAGCGGGGTAATGATCAGCCACGAAACAACGAGGCTTGCCAGGAAGCAGAGCCCCAGTTGCAGGGTATTCTGCAACGCCGCCGCGCGCCCCGTCGCCTGCGGGAAGGGACGCAGCGCCCGCGCAACCACGATAGGGTAAATAGCCCCGTTCGCCACCGCCATCAGGCAGAAAGGGATCATCAGCGCGGTCAGCGAGACGCCCGGAATAAAGCCAACTGCCCAGGTCGCCAGCACGCTTAGAGCAAAGCCGCTCAGTAACCACGGCAACATACGCGACCCCTGCCATTTTTGCAGCGCTGCGCGGCAGCCGTAACCACCAATCAGGAAAGCGAAGGTTTGTGGCACATAGCTCAGGCCAATTACTGACGGACCATAGCCCATCTCATGCAGGATAAACGGCGATCCGGTCAGCCAGGCAAAGAAGCTGGCGGAGCAGGCGGCGTAGATCATCACATTGCCGCGATAATCGCGGGCGCGCAGCAGATCGAGGAAGGTGAGTGCCTGCTGGTCATGCGTCACCTCTTTTACCGGCGATTTGAGGCGGAAAACCGGGATCATCAACACCACGGTGATGGCCAGCAGGGTGGCGAAAATCGCTTGCCATTCAATATGGGCCAGCAGCCAGGCACCGAGCAGCGGAGCCAGCGCCGGGGTTAAACCGACCAGCGGCATAATGGTGGCGAAAATACGGTTAACGCGGTGCGCCGGGTAGTAATCCGTCACCAGCGCCTGCCAGCTAACGGTGGCCGCACAGACGCCGACGGCCTGTACAAAACGCAGCACCAGAAGCCAGGTAGCGTCACGCACCCAAATCGTTCCGAGGCAGCCGAGGGCGAAAATAGCGAGCCCAGTCAGCAGAATTGGCTTGCGACCATAGCGATCCGACAGCGGCCCCCACAGCAGCTGCGCCACCGCGAATCCGGCCAGGAAGAGGCTCAGCGAGGCGCTGATCACGGCGGGAGAGGTGTTTAAATCTTGCTGAATCGCGCTGAAAGCGGGCAGATACATGTCGGTGGCTAAAAAGCCCAGCACGCTTAACCCCCCGAGCCAGACTAAAAATCCTTTGCCAGGTTGCATTCTCTTTTCTCTTTAATTGCAGGTAATCAGGGTGGGGAAGTGTAAGGAGTGCTTTCCTGGTTGTGAAACGCTAATATTTGCATGTTGGTTTCAAAAATTTTGCAGGCAAAATATGTGGTCAGAATACTCTCTTGAAGTGGTGGATGCCGTAGCGCGTAATGGCAGCTTTAGCGGCGCAGCGCAGGAGCTGCACCGCGTGCCCTCAGCGGTGAGCTACACCGTGCGTCAGCTGGAGGAGTGGCTGGCGGTGCCGCTGTTTGTGCGCCGTCACCGCGACGTAGAATTAACCCCCGCCGGGGTCTGGTTTTTAAAGGAGGGGCGATCTGTTATCAAAAAAATGGTGATCACCCGCCAGCAGTGTCAGCAGATCGCCAATGGCTGGCGCGGGCAGTTGCCGATTGCTGTCGATAACATTGTGAAACCCGCCCGCACCCGGCAGATGATTGTCGATTTTTATCGCCACTTCAGTGATGTCGAGCTGGTGGTCTACCAGGAGGTGTTTAACGGCGTCTGGGATGCGCTCGCCGATGGCCGCGTTGAACTGGCGATTGGGGCCACGCAGGCGATCCCGGTCGGTGGCCGCTATGCCTTTCGTGATATGGGCACCCTGAGCTGGAAGTGTGTCGTCTCACGTCAGCATCCGCTGGCGCAGCTCAACGGTCCGTTAAGCGATGAGACGTTGCGCAACTGGCCATCGCTGATCCAGGAGGATACCTCCCGCTCGCTGCCAAAGCGTATTACCTGGCTGCTGGATAACCAGAAACGGGTGATGGTGCCAGACTGGGCCTCGTCGGAAGCGTGCCTGTCGGCGGGGCTTTGTGTAGGGATGGTGCCAGCCCATTTTGCCCGGCCACGGCTTGATAGCGGCGACTGGGTGGCGCTTGAGCTGGAAAACCCGTTTCCGGATGCCGCCTGCTGCCTGACATGGCAACAAAGCGAGGCGTCGCCTGCGCTGAACTGGCTACTGGATTATCTGGGCGACAGTGAAACGTTGAATAGAGAGTGGCTGCGGGAGCCGGAGTAAGGCTCCCGCGGGAAGGGATTAACGGCGGTAGTCGCGGAAGGGGCCATCGGCCACCGAGCGGCGCTCCACCAGGCGCGGATGCACTTCAATCGACTGCGACTGTTCGCGCTTGTTCACAATGCGATCGAGCAGCATGGTGAAGGCCGTTTCACCCAGCGAGTCTTTCGGCTGATGAATCGTCGTCAGCGCCGGGGTGAAGAAGCGTGAGTTGCGCACGTTGTCATAACCGATGACGGAGATATCCTGCGGCACGCGCAGCCCCATCTCATCGGCGGCGCAGAGCGCGCCCATCGCCATAATGTCGCCGCCGCAGAAGACCGCGGTCGGGCGCGAGGACTGGCCGAGGATCTGCTGCATGGCGCGGTAGCCGGATTCCGGCTCAAAGTCCCCCTGCACAATCCAGTGCTCGGGCACGTTGATCATCGCCTCGGTCATCGCCTTCATAAAACCGGCCAGACGACCTGCGCCAGTGTTGCGCTCCAGCGGGCCCGGGATCACGCCGATGTCGCGATGCCCGCGCTCAATCAGGTAACGGCCGGCCATATAGCCGCCTTCAAAAGCGTTATCAATCACCGAATCAGTGAAGTCTGCTTTCGATTCTCCCCAGTCCATCACCACCATGGGAATATGACGATACTCCTCCAGCATGGTGAGTACGGTTTCCGGGTACTCCGAGCACATCACCAGCAGGCCATCGACACGTTTTTGCGCCATCATCGACAGGTAAGCGCGCTGCTTCTCCTGGCTGTTCCACGCGTTGCCGAGGATCAGGGTGTAGCCCTTCTGGAAACACTTCTTCTCAACCGCTTCGATGATTTCGGCGAAGTAGGCCGCTTCACTGCTGGTCGCCAGCAGACCAATCGATTTGGTGTGATTCACTTTTAGGCTGCGGGCGACGGCGCTTGGCGAATAGTGCAGCTCTTTGATTGCCGCCCAGACGGCGTTGCGCGTCTCTTCGGCGACGAAACGGGTTTTGTTAATTACATGTGATACGGTTGTAGTGGAAACGTTTGCTCGTTTCGCGACATCTTTAATCGTTGCCATCAGATATTACTCCAGACCATATCGTAAGCTCCTGATAATTCGCAAGGTAAACGTTTGCCTTTAATCACCCTGAACTCATCAAAGTGAGTGCGGTACGCCGGGAAAACGACACTGGACGTCAGGAGGGGAGTCAATGGCCGGTACGCTAATAAATTTAGCGTCGAATTTTGGCTGATCTTGAGCAAAAGGGGAAGTATTAAAACGTTTATGCTGCCAAATCGCGCAAGATTTTTCAGAAAATTTGTGCAAAAATGCGCAGGCTCACTTTTTGTGGGGAAATTAAATGGAGAAAAATTGATGAGCACCGATCTTAAGTATTCACTCTTCACCACCGTCATCGTTCTGAGCCTGATTGTTTTCGGCGCGCTGACCGCTGCACTGCATTGATCTGATGCGAGGGAGAGCCCTCTCCCTCGATTCTTGCGCCACCATTGTTCCTCGTTGCGCAATTAACTTTTCTCCTCCCGCTCACTTCTGTTTTTTGTGACAGCTGTCATACTTTTGCCTTTTCGCGGCCTGGCTGAGGGTCGCATGTTCATTTCGGAGTCAAAAGATGAAAATAAATTTCCCCCTGCTTGCGCTGGCGATTGGCGCGTTTGGGATTGGGACCACCGAATTCTCCCCGATGGGATTACTGCCGGTGATTGCGCAGGGCGTTGGGGTTTCCATTCCAGCGGCGGGGATGCTGATCAGCGCCTACGCCATCGGCGTTATGGTGGGCGCGCCGCTGATGACGCTGTTACTTTCTCATCGTGGCCGTCGCAATGCGCTGATTTTCTTAATGGCGATTTTCACCGTCGGCAATGTGCTCTCCGCCATTGCGCCGGATTACGCCACCCTGATGATCGCCCGTATTATCACCAGCCTTAATCACGGCGCGTTCTTCGGGCTTGGCTCGGTGGTCGCCGCAAGCGTTGTCGCGAAAGAGAAGCAGGCCAGCGCGGTGGCAACGATGTTTATGGGGCTGACCATCGCCAATATTGGCGGAGTGCCCGCCGCCACCTGGCTTGGGGAAACCATCGGCTGGCGCATGTCCTTTATGGCAACCGCCGGGCTTGGGGTGATCTCCATGGTTTCGCTCTTCTTCTCCTTACCGCAAGGCGGTGCGGGCGCGCGACCCAATGTGCGCAACGAACTGGCGGTGCTGATGCGCCCACAGGTGCTGACGGCGCTGCTGACTACGGTGCTCGGTGCCGGCGCAATGTTCACTCTTTACACCTACATCTCGCCGGTGTTGCGCACGCTGACCGACGCCACGCCGGGGTTTGTCACCGCCATGCTGGTGCTGATTGGCGTTGGTTTTTCTATGGGTAACTATCTGGGCGGGAAACTGGCGGATCGCTCAGTAACCGGTACCCTAAAAGGGTTTTTGCTGCTGCTGATTGCGATCATGCTGGCAATCCCGCTGCTGGCACGCAGCGAGATCGGCGCGGCAATCGCCATGGTAGTGTGGGGCGCGGCAACCTTCGCGGTGGTGCCACCGTTGCAGATGCGCGTGATGCGCGTTGCCCATGAAGCTCCGGGGCTGTCGTCATCGGTCAATATTGGCGCATTTAACCTGGGTAATGCCCTTGGCGCGGCGGCAGGCGGCGCGGTGATCTCCGGCGGCCTCGGTTACACGTTTGTTCCGGTGATGGGGGCGATTATTGCCGGGCTGGGGCTGCTGCTGGTGCTCTTCTCCGGGCGTAATTCAGCGTCGCGCGTCTGTGCCGCAGCGGAGTAAGGCGAAGTAACACCTGCCGCGAGAGCGGCAGGTGGGAGAGGGGATTAGCGAATGGTTTTCGGCGTCACAACGCGGCGCGCACCAACATAGTGGCGCTGCCAGTAATCTTCGCTTAATGAGGTAACCTGAATATCCTGGCCGCTACGCGGTGACTGGATAAATTTGCCGTTACCAACATAAACGCCAACATGATCGGCCGTGCCACGACCCTGAGTGCGGAAAAAGACCAGATCGCCGCTCTCCAGCTCGCGCAGGTTAACCGGCGAGGCGTCACGCAGGTGATACATCTCATTGGCGGTACGCGGAATACGGAACTTCACCAGATCTTTGTAGGCGTAATAAACAAGCCCACTGCAATCAAAACCGGTTTTCGGCGAAGAGCCGCCCCAGTGGTAGGGTTTACCAAGCTGATTCATCAGCTTCGACATCGCGGTTTTTTGCACTTTTTGCACGCGCAGTTTATGCACGTCAGCCAGCGTGCGGGTCTGGCTGCTTTTCACTTTAATACAGTGCGGCTTGTGGCCTTTGCGCGGCGTACACTTCTCAGTCAACGTAACGGATGCTGTTTTCAGTGAGCCTGAAGTTTTACGACGCGAGGGAGTTTTAGCGGTTTTCTGCGGGGTAGCGCTGCTTTTCTTTTTGGTCGAGGTTTTATTTTTTGCGGTTTTTTTACTGCTGGCTTTTTCTGCCGAAGTGCCACTGCTTTTCTTTACTGTTTTGGTAGAACCGTTTTTTTTCTTACGTTCGGATGCTTTCGCCAGATGTGTTTTTTGCACGGCCGAGGCTGGCGCTTGTTCAGAAGCGCTCGCTAATGGCGTGAAAGACAACGTGGTGAACAACAAAGCACAGAGCGTGATTGAAGCTTTTGGTATCCGCGCCACTGAGCAATCCCCTGTTAGGGCAGGCATCTATAATGCTTGCGTATGATTTAAAAAACTCGTCGATTCTAATCTATAAAAAGCCCAAACGTTAATACTGTTTTTGCATCTGTAGCGTCGTTTCGTTAACAAGCGCAAAAAAAGGAGCAAAACGTTTCGCTAAAAGCCGATTTTTCGCCGCCTGAACCATGGCGAGTTGGCTCAAATCACCTTTACCTTATCGTGCCTGTAACACCTTAAATCCGCGCGGTGAATAAAATGTTATTTTCCGAAGTAAGCCTGACCCGCTACAATGTCCGATCTCTGCCGTAGAAGAAGTTGAAGGAAGCAAAGACAATGAGTGAGACTCTTGAAAAAATTCAGCGCCAGATCGCTGAGAACCCGATTCTGCTGTACATGAAAGGCTCGCCGAAACTGCCAAGCTGCGGTTTCTCCGCCCAGGCCGTTCAGGCGCTCTCTGCATGCGGCGAGCGTTTTGCCTATGTGGATATCCTGCAAAACCCGGATATCCGTGCCGAACTGCCAAAATACGCAAACTGGCCAACCTTCCCGCAGCTGTGGGTTGAGGGTGAGCTGGTTGGCGGCTGCGATATTATTATCGAGATGTATCAGCGTGGTGAATTGCAGCCGCTGATCAAAGAGGCCGCAGCGAAGTATAAAGGCGTACCGGACGCCGAATAACCCGGCGTTATCGGCTCTGCCTTGAAAGGGCTCATGTTTCGACATGAGCCCTTTTTTATTGCCTGTCACCTGCTCGCGGCGCGTTGACTTAACCTAAATCATTGGGTATTACTGTATGAATTTCTAATGTAACTAATTGTTAATTATCCTATTTTAATGATTTTCATAAACCCAGGCATGCTTTTTCTGACGAAGAGCTGTGAACAGGATTGCCTTAATTCAGGATGAATGATGAAAAAAATAGACAAGATAATTGCGTCGATGACGCTTCTCTTTGCTTTTTCAGTCACGGCGCAGCAGCAGCCGCTGGTAAGCAAGGAGGATGTGACGACCACTATCTCACTGGGCACCCTAAGCGGAACGGCGAAGGAGCGGGTCTACGATACCGATGAGGGCGGACGCAAACTCAGCGAGCTTGACTGGCGCTATCGTCACGCTGTCGTGGTGCAGGGCTCTATCGAGTGGCCGGTGCAGTCATGGCTCACTTTCGGTGCGTCCGGATGGGCAACCGTCGCGCACAGTGGCAGCAAGATGGATGATTACGACTGGCAGCAGGCTTCACAATCCCGATGGACTGACCACAGCTCTCACCCTCATACGTGGCTCAATTTTGCTAACCAGTGGGATCTCCATCTGACGGGGTGGCTCGTTCACCAGCCTGGCTGGCGGCTTGGCGTGATGGGCGGCTATCGGCAAAGCCGTTCCAGCTTCTCTGCACACGGCGGTACCTTCAGCCGTAATAATGGCGAAAAAGTTGGCCATTTCGATGATGTGAAAGTACTCGGATATTCACAGCGCTTCAACGTACCCTATGTTGGCCTTACCGGTCATTATCGCTATGGCAATGTTGAAGCAGGAACCAGTCTGAAATATAGCCGCTGGGTAAGTGCGCAGGCGACAGACCAGCACTACTTACGCAGCATCACCTTCCGGGATACAACCCGGCACCAGCAGAGTTTTTCCCTTTCGGCTAACGTCGGCTATTACGTCACGCAGCAGGTAAAGCTCTATCTGGAAAGCACATGGGACCGGACGTTAAACAAAAAAGGGACCAATACCGCCACCTTCTCTCAGGAGGGTACCTATGCGCGTGCCGCTTTCAAGGATAGCGCCGGGATAGAACACTCCGCGCTGCTCACCACCGCCGGACTGGTCTACCACTTTTAATAAAAAACCGGTCAACAGACCGGTTTTTTTTCAGGCTTCTGAATCGACTTCTGGCGTCGGCAACGGCCAGCCGCCAAGCCGCTTCCAGCGGTTAACGATTTCACAAAACAGCTGTGCGGTCTGCTCCGTGTCATACAACGCCGAATGTGCCTGCGTAGCGTCAAAAGCGATTCCGGCGGCCGCACAGGCTTTAGAGAGCACGGTCTGACCGAGCGCCAGCCCGCTTAATGAGGCGGTATCAAAAGTCACAAAAGGGTGAAACGGATTACGTTTCAGCGCCGCACGCTCGGCGGCGGCCATCATAAAACCATGATCGAATGTCGCGTTATGCGCCACCATGATGGCGCGGTTGCAGTTCTGGTCTTTCATCCCTTTGCGCACCAGTTTGAAAATGGCATGCAGGGCATCATATTCGCTCACCGCGCCGCGCAGCGGGTTGGTCGGGTCGATGCCATTAAATGCCAGCGCTTCCGGCTGCAGATTAGCTCCTTCGAATGGCTCAACGTGAAAGTGCAGGGTGCTGTCAGGCATTAGCCAGCCTTGCTCATCCATTTTTAACGTAACGGCGGCGACCTCCAGCAGGGCGTCGGTTTTGGCGTTAAACCCGGCGGTTTCAACATCGATTACCACAGGGTAAAAACCGCGAAAACGGTCGCACAGAGCAGTCAGTTGAGCATTATCGGACATCAGGATCTCTTGATAGGAAAAAAGGGCAGCGCATTATGGCAAATTTTACGGAAAGAAGTAAAACAGCGGGCGCATTGCGCGCCCGGGGAGATCAGTGACCCAGACCGCGTCCGGCGTCTTTCTCTTCAATCAGTTCGATTTTGTAACCGTCCGGATCTTCAACGAAGGCGATAACCGTGGTGCCGCCTTTAACCGGGCCAGCTTCACGGGTGACGTTGCCGCCGTTTTTACGGATCGCTTCGCAGGACTCCGCCGCGTTTTCAACGCTCAGGGCGATGTGACCATACGCCGTGCCCAGCTCATAGCTGTCGACACCCCAGTTGTAGGTCAGCTCAATGACCGCTTCTTCGCTCTCATCACCGTAACCGACAAAAGCCAGCGAATATTTGTACTCCGGGTTTTCGCTGGTGCGCAGCAGTTTCATGCCCAGCACGTTGGTGTAAAAGTTGATTGAGCGTTGCAGGTCGCCGACGCGCAGCATGGTGTGAAGTAAGCGCATAATATCCTCTTTTATGAATGCGTTAACGTTCCAGTTCGAAACACGGTTTTAGTATAGCGGCCGATCCGGGCCGCTATCAAATCTCAATCCGCTTCTTAAAGAGAAGGGTAGTCGGTATAGCCTTCCGCGCCGCCGCCATAGAAGCTTTCCGGGCGCTGCGGGTTGAGTTCTGCTTTCAGCTGCAGGCGTTTGACCAGATCCGGGTTGGCAATATAGGCGCGGCCAAAGGCCACGGCATCAATCAGCCCCTTATTTATCAGATCTTCCGCTTTCTCAACGCTGTATGCGCCCGCGCCGATAATCGGGCCGTGGAAGCGCGCACGCACTTTTTCACGGAACGTTTCGCTGTAGGGCTCGCCGCCCGCCCAGTCCGGCTCGGACATGTGCAGGTAAGCGATACCGCGTTTACCCAGCTCTTCAATCAGGTAGAGCGCGTCAGCTTCTTCGTTCGGGCCGTTGTCGGTGTTCTGGAAAGAGCCGATGGGCGAGACGCGAATACCGATGCGATCGGCGCTCCACTCTTCACACACGGCGTCAATCACTTCCAGCACCAGGCGCGCGCGGTTTTCAACGCTGCCGCCATACTGGTCGGTACGCTGGTTAGCAGAAGGCGAGAGGAACTGGTGCAGCAGGTAGCCGTGGGCAGAATGCAGCTCAACCAGATCAAAACCGGCTTCGCGCGCGTTGGCGACAGCCTGGCGGAAATCATTAACGATACCGGGGATCTCATCGGTCTCCAGTGCGCGCGGCATAGAGGTATCTTCACGCGTGGCGTTGCCATTTTCATCTCGCAGAGAGGTACGGGTACCCGCGCTGATCGCTGACGGCGCAACCGGTGCGGCACCGCCCGGCTGTAAGCTGCTGTGAGAGATACGGCCGGTGTGCCACAGCTGAACCGCAATGCGGCCATCATCGCCATGCACTGCCTCGGTGATCTTTTTCCAGGCGGCGATCTGCTCATCGCTGTGCAGACCCGGCGCACCCGCATAGCCTTTGGCCTGGGCGGAGATCTGCGTCGCTTCACTGATAATCAGCCCGGCGCTGGCGCGCTGGCGGTAGTACTCTGCCATCAGCGGCGTCGGCACATCGCCCGGTTCAATGCTGCGCAGGCGCGTCAGGGGCGCCATCAACACGCGGTTCGGTACGGTAATGGCACCGACTTTCAACGGCGTAAATAATTTACTGGACATAAACAACTCCTGAATAGACCGGTCGACTAGTAAAAGGTGAAATAAAAAGCCTGATGTTATTCAGGCCGGGTAATGATCTGTTGCGCATGCGCCAGCGCGCTCTCCAGCGGCACGGCACTGCGCGAAATTTTTGCCTGCAGGTTTGCGCCGAGCCACAGGGCATATAACACCTGCGCCTGGGAGCGCGCTTCGCCTGCAAAGACGAGGCTCTTCTCCTCGCGTCCCTGTTCCAGCGCTTGCGCGAGCAGGGCGATAATCCCGCGCGCGCCGCTGTCCATCGCCGTGCGCATATCTTCCGAGAGATCGCACACTTCCGCCGAGAGTTTAACGGTCAGGCAGCCGCTGATGTGACCCTGCTGGCAAAACTGATGCAGCGTCTCCTGATAATAGGCCAGCAATCTGTCGCGCGCCGTGCCCGGGCCCTGGGCAAAATGGTTCGCCAGCCGCTGGTGGTAACCGGCGTAGTAGCGCTCAAGCAACGCCACGCCAAACGCCTCTTTCGAGCGAAAGTAGTGGTAGAAGGAGCCTTTTGGCACTTCCGCTGTTTTCAGTAATTCGCTTAACCCCATGCCGGTAAAGCCGCGATGCATACAGAGCTGCTCGCCAGTGGCCAGGAGGTGTTCGCGTGTATCGTGTTCAGAATTCTTGCGCATCGACACACTCTAGCGGGCGAACTTTGTGATGGCAATTGGCGAACAATGCGTTTTTAACAGTTGCGCAATATCTCGCCGCGGTCTTGAATGTAGAGAAAGCCTGCATCTATGGAGCGTCCATTGCCTGAACAACTGGAGTTTTTCCCGGTCCAGAGTCCCTGTCGCGGCATCTGTCAAACAGATGAGCGCGGCTTTTGCCGTGGCTGTATGCGCAGCCGCGATGAGCGCTTTAACTGGCAAGCGATGAGCGACGCGCAAAAGCAGGAGGTGCTGCGCCTCTGCCGCCAGCGCTGGCAGCGTAAATTGCGCGCAATGCGTGACCAGCCCCCGGAAGAACCTGATCAACCTTCGCTGTTTTAAGGGCAAAAATGGGTATACTCGGGGCAAATTACCTTCGAGGAAACTATGATGGTTCAGCGTATTGCCCTTGCGCCGCAAGGTCCTGAGTTCTCACGTTTTGTGATGGGTTACTGGCGTCTGATGGAGTGGAACTTTACCCCGCGCCAGCTGGTGAGTTTTATTGAAGCCCATCTCGACCTTGGCGTTACCACCGTCGATCATGCCGATATCTATGGCGGCTATCAGTGTGAAGCCGCGTTCGGCGAAGCCCTCAAACTTGCCCCGCATCTGCGTGCGCGCATGGAGATAGTCACCAAATGTGGCATCGCCACTACCGCGAAGCCGGAAAACGCGCTCGGTCACTACATCACCGAGCGCGATCATATTATTCGCAGCGCCGAGCAGTCGCTGGTCAACCTGGCGACCGACAATCTCGATCTGCTGTTGATCCATCGCCCGGACCCGCTAATGGATGCTGACGAGGTTGCCGAAGCTTTTTTACAACTGCATCAGAGCGGTAAAGTGCGTCACTTTGGCGTCTCCAACTTTACGCCTGCGCAATTCTCCCTGCTGCAATCGCGCCTGCCCTTTATGCTGGTGACCAATCAGGTGGAGATCTCGCCGGTTCATCAGCCGCTGCTGCTTGACGGCACCCTCGATCAGCTTCAGCAGCTGCGCATCCGCCCGATGGCGTGGTCCTGCCTGGGTGGCGGGCGCATCTTCAGCGATGCCGACTGCCAGCTGCTGCGCGATGAGCTGCACAAGGTGGCAACGGAGCTGAATGCCGAAAACATCGAGCAGGTGATCTACGCCTGGGTGTTGCGTTTACCCTCTGCGCCGCTGCCGATCATCGGCTCCGGCAAAATTGAGCGCGTACGTTCATCCCTTGGCGCGCTCAATCTACAGATGTCCCGCCAGCAGTGGTTCCGCATCCGCAAAGCGGCGCTCGGCTACGACGTGCCGTAAGCTAACGCTATGACCTCCCGGTGAAATGTGCCGCTCTGGCCTACACTTACAGAGAGAAAACAATCCAACGGAGGTCATATGAAGCGTTTTAGTCTGGCAATGCTGGCTCTGCTCACCTGTGCGGGTGCGCAGGCCGCCAGTGAAGAAGTGCAGATGAACCTCGTCACCGCAGAGGGCGTCGGGCAGTCCGTCGGTAGCGTGAAGATCAGCGAAACCGATAAAGGGCTGGCGTTCGCGCCCGATCTTAACGCCCTGCCGCCCGGCGAGCACGGTTTCCATGTCCACGCCAAAGGCAGCTGCGAACCAGCAATGAAAGAGGGCAAGCCCTCTGCTGCAGAAGCGGCGGGTGGTCATCTTGATCCTCATAACACAGGCAAGCACGAAGGGCCGGAAGGGGAAGGCCACTTAGGCGACCTGCCGGTGCTGGTGGTCAATAATGATGGCAAAGCGACTGATGCCGTCGTCGCGCCGCGCCTGAAAAAACTCGATGAGGTGAAAGGCAAGGCGCTGATGATCCACGTCGGTGGCGATAACATGTCCGATCAGCCAAAACCCCTCGGCGGTGGCGGAGCGCGTTATGCCTGCGGCGTAATTAAGTAACCGGCTCGCTGATCGTACCTGGTGCAGGCGCGTTTTCCAGCTGGGCAAGCGCGCAGTAGAGACGCCAGATTAGCGAGGCGAGTTCCCGCGCGGCGGGCTGGTGATGCTGACCCAGCGCTGCGCAAATCCGCTCTAACTCTGCGAGCGTGGCGTTCAGCGATCGTTGCTGCACGCCGCGCTCACTCATCACATCCCGCAGTAGCCCAATCGCGCGATCCCGCACCCGGCTTAGCGGATCGGAACGGGTTTCCCAGCCGCGCAGTTGCCACACCACATGCGAGCAGTTGAGCAGCACCACGCCCCAGCGCAATAACCAGCGCCGCGCCAGCGCATCCTGGCTGTTACTGAGCTGGCTAATGTGGTGATAGACGACCGACTCATAGTGGTGCTCATTGAGCCTCGGCGCGCGGCTCAACTGATCAACGAAATGGCGGCGCAGGGCGCGAATATGGCGACGGCTTTTGCGCGCATCCGACCCCGGTCGTAGCACCGCAAAGGCGAGCCAAGCCAGCGCCACGCCGAGCAGTTTTGCCAGGTCGTCATTAAGAAAATCGGCAAAATCAAACACCGGCGGGTTGCTCACCGCAATAAACGATCCCATAAAGACAATCAGCTGCCCCCACAACCCGGCGCGCTTCGGCATCTGAAGCTTGAGCAGTTGCAGGGTGGTAAGCAGCGGAAAGAGAAACAGCAGGAACAGCGCCAGTGCGTTTATTTGCACCATCAGGCCAAACTTCACTACAAAGCTAAACAGTGTCAGCAGGGCAAGGGTACGCAGCAGCAGGGTTAAAGAGTTAAACGGCGCGGGCGAGACGGAGTAGAGCACGCAGCTGATCGCCGCCAGTGTCAGCGCAGCGGAGCCATGCTCCCACTGTGCGTTGATGCTCCATGCTCCGACCATCATCAGCGCGACAACGGTTCGTAGCCCGCTCCACAGCGCCTCGGCGTTATCGATATCACGCATCAGCGTAGGGCTTTGCGGGGGCAGCGCTTCGCTTACTGGCGAGGGGTTTTCCAGATGACGTAACCAACGGCTGCTGGCCAGGTATAAACGACAGAAGTAGCGCAGCCGCTCCCAGAAAGCACGATGGCGATAATCAGCGTCCGGCGTGGGTGCCAGAGGGGCGATAGTGCGCGCGATCGTTAGCGCATCGGCGCGGGGATGGGCTAATTCTGCCAGCAACTGCTCAAGCACCGGGCGTAGCGTGGCGGGTGCGTCCGGCCAGTTGAGCATCATTCGCCGCAGGCTCGAGATGACGCTGGTCAGACGGAGCTGCTGATGGAGTAGCCAGGTGAGCACCCGGTTTTGACGGCGAAAGCGATAGTGGCTCCAGAAAGCCTGAATGCGCAGCAGGTTGGTGGTGAGGATCTGCCCAATCACGCTCTCATGGGCGCTGCGAATGGCGTCGTTTGTTTCCACCTGCCAGAGCAGGCTGGCGTGTTCCAGCAGGCGGGCATGCATCTTTTTTAGCGCAGCAAGCAACGTCGGGCCATCGGCGGTGCCGGGCAGGATCATCATCATCATGCCGCCGCAAAGGATACCGAGGATCACCTCGCAGACGCGCGCCTGGGCGATATCCCACAGTTCGGTAATTTCAGTGATATTGGTCATCGCAAACGCAATGATGGCAGCGGTGTAGCCTGCCAGCTGAAAAGCGTAGGCGACATTATTGCTGAACTGGGCGCAGGCCCAGGTGCAAAAGCCTATCCAGCCCGCCATAGCGAAGAGAAAAAGCCACGGATCGTTGAGGGTTTGCCCGGCGATGATCAATGCAGCGCATGCGCCAAGCAGGCTACCAGCAATGCGCCCGAGGCTTTTGCTGATCACGCCGCCCACGGTGGGAAAACTGACCACCGCCGCCGAAGTCATCGCCCAGTAGGGCTCATCAAGGTTAAGCGCGTAAGCCAGCGTCAGCGCCAGGCACATGGCTATGCCATTACGCAGCGCGTAGCGCCACTGACCACCGGTCGCCTTAACCCACGGCAGGTTTTGCCACAGCGGCGCCAGCCTGTTCACGGCTGCTCACTGATGGTCACGGTGCAGGTGGTGCCCGCCACCAGCGTTATTCCCTGCGGCAGGGCATCAAACTGAATGCGTACCGGCACGCGCTGCGCCAGCCGCACCCACGGAACGGTGGGTTTGATATCCGCCACAAGGCCACTGTCGGCCTCCACGCTCTGATCGTAAATGGCGCGGCCTATGCTGGATACGTGACCCTGTAACGTTTGGTTGCTGCTGTAGAGCACAATCTGCGCGGCAGCGCCTTCACGAATGTGGCGCAGTTTCGTCTCTTCAAAATAGCCAACGACATAAAACGAGTGGCTATCCACTAGCGCAAATACCGGCTGACCGGCAGTGGCGTAGTTGCCGGTGCGCGCCGAGAGGTTGGTTACCCAGCCATCGACCGGCGCAGTAACGCGGGTTTGCGCCAGCTGCCACTTCGCCTGATTGAGTTGCGCCATGGCGACAGCGACGTCAGCCTGGGCGGCTTTGACGCCAATGTTGGCGGTGTCGAGATCTTCGGCCGAAATGTAGTTATGGGAGAGGTGGCGGCGACGATTAGCTTCGTTATTGGCTTTTGCCAGCTCGGTTTGCGCCTTCGCCAGCTGCCCTTCGGCATTCACCACCGCAATGTTATAGGGTGTATCGTCAAGCTGAAACAGCACATCGCCTGCGTGAACGTACTGGTTATCTTTCACCGCCAGCTGGCGAATGCTGCCGGAGACCTGCGGCGTAATGCTCACCTGTTCGGCGCGAACTTTGCCATCCCGTGTCCAGGGCGACTGCATATAGACGTTCCACATCCACCAGCCTGCGACCAGCGCAATCGCCACGACTAATAACGTAGAGAAATACTTAAGCGAATTAAGCCGCATCATTACCACACCATCAACAGGGCGAGCGCCAGGCTCAGTGCAATCACAAAAAGGGAGAGGTCCATCAGCATCGGGTGCCAGATGTTGCCCGCGTAGATCCCGTCGCGCAGCAGGCGGTGCGCCAGCAACCAGATGAAAAAGCCCAGCATCACGGCTTTGAAGAGCGGCGGGAAATAGACCGAGGCACCAAAGATGAGATCCTGGAAGGGTAAATCGGGAGAACTTGAGGTTAACTTCACGCGTTACAGTCCTGTTTAAGTGAGTGCGACAGCGCGCGGAAAGCGGCCCGGCACAAGCCCTGACGGGGCAAGCAATATATTTGTTTTACCAATATAAATGCTGCAAACTATTCTAAAATGAGTATAATAACTTAGCAAACTAATTATAAGGAGATGAAATTGGAATCGCCATTAGGTTCTGATCTGGCACGCTTAGTGCGCATTTGGCGTGCTTTGATTGACCATCGCCTGAAACCTCTGGAATTAACGCAGACACACTGGGTGACGCTGCACAATATTCATCAGTTACCGCCCGATCAGTCGCAAATTCAACTGGCAAAAGCGATCGGCATTGAGCAGCCTTCACTGGTGCGCACGCTCGATCAACTGGAAGAGAAGGGGCTGATTTCTCGCCAGACTTGCGCCAGCGATCGGCGGGCAAAACGCATTAAATTGACTGACAAAGCGTCGCCTATCATCGATCAGATGGAGACGGTCATTCGTAAGACCCGGGGGGAAATTTTATCCGGGTTCTCTGCGGAGGAGCTTGAGATGTTGATTAAGATGATCGCCCGGCTGGAGCACAATATTACTGAGCTCCAGTCGCGAGACTGAAAGCAAAAAGCCTTGCAATCGCAAGGCTTTTTTTATGCCCGTTGCCGGGCAGGCTTAGGCGGTCACAGCATGACCGCACTCGCTTATGATTAACGCGGGGAAACGGTAATTTCGCGGCCATTGCTCGCCATGACGACGCGCTGACCTGCCACATACTGGGTTTTACCCTGTTTCTGCACCACCATAATGGTGTTGCCGTCATCTTTACGAATTTCCAGCTCTACGCCCTGGGTTTTGTTCATTGCACCCTGAGCGGATTGACCCGCAACGCCACCGGCGACTGCGCCTGCGGCCGTTGCCAGCGAACGGCCTGCGCCGCCGCCGATGGTGTTGCCCAGGAAACCACCCAGTACGGCACCGCCCAGCGCGCCGATAACATTGCTGTCATCACCGCCCTGAATCTGCACCGGACGAACGTTAACCACGGTGCCGTAAGTGACATTTTGCACCTGTTTGGCTTCGGATGCAGAGTAGACGTCGCCGGAGAGCGAGTCGTTATTCACACACCCAGCCAATGTAAAACCAACCAGCGAAACTGCCAGTGCACGTAACATCATTTATGAATCTCCTGTTCACCATGAAACGCCCTTGCGAGCATCCGTCATGGCTAAATTATATGGCATATTCGCGATGCCACTCGAATCTTCAGCCAATTCCCGAAAAAAATGATACACAAAGCGCGATCAACCCGATCTAAACGAAGCGATTATAAGCGCACTTCACGCTATTTTCACTTAAGCAAAATGGTGAGGATTGTTAAAAAGTGTTTGCAGTCGATGGCGTAAACGGACGCTTTATGGTGGAGTGGAGCCTCTCTGTCATGCATGAAAGGAAGGGGTATGAAATCAGGTCGCTATATTGGGGTGATGTCGGGCACCAGTCTGGACGGGGTGGATGTGGTGCTGGCCGCCATCGACGACACCATGGTCGCGCAGCAGGCAAGCCTGACCTTTCCCATTCCGCTGCCGCTAAAAGAGGGGATCCTCAACATCTGTCAGGGGCAGCAACTGACCCTTTCACAACTCGGTCGCCTGGATACACAGCTCGGTCAACTCTTTGCCGATGCAGTGTTAGCCCTGATGGATAGAGAGCAGCTTATTGCACAAGATATTGTGGCGATTGGGTGTCATGGCCAGACCGTCTGGCACGAGCCAACGGGCATTGCGCCGCATACGTTGCAAATTGGCGATAACAACCAGATCGCCGCACGCACCGGCGTGACGGTAGTTGGCGATTTTCGTCGCCGCGATATGGCGCTCGGCGGCCAGGGCGCGCCGCTGGTGCCCGCCTTTCATCACGCGCTGCTCGCGCACCCGGTTGAGCGGCGCATGGTACTCAACATCGGCGGTATCGCCAACCTCTCTCTTTTGATCCCTGGTCAGCCAGTCAGAGGTTTCGACACCGGGCCGGGCAATATGCTGCTTGATGCGTGGATCTGGCGTCATCAGGGCAAACCTTATGATGATAACGCGCAGTGGGCGAGCGAGGGCAAAGTGATCCTGCCGCTGCTGCAAAGCATGTTGAGCGACCCCTATTTTGCCGAGCCGGCACCGAAAAGTACCGGGCGGGAGTATTTCAATGCAGGCTGGCTGGAGCGCCATCTTGTTCACTATCCGGGGCTTGCCGCCTGTGACGTACAGGCGACGCTGGTGGAGCTGACAGCAATCACCATCTCTGAACAGGTGCTGCTAAGCGGCGGCTGCGAGCGCCTGTTGGTGTGCGGTGGCGGCAGCCGCAATCCACTCTTGATGGCGCGCCTGGCAAGCCAGCTTCCCGGTATTGAAGTGGCCCCGACGGATGATGCCGGGATCAGCGGCGACGATATGGAAGCGCTGGCTTTTGCGTGGCTTGCCTGGCGTACGCTTGCCGGGTTGCCGGGCAACCTCCCTTCGGTAACCGGGGCAGCTGCGCCAACGGTGCTGGGGGCTATCTTCCCGGCTAATCCTCGGCAGAATCAGAGTTAACCGCATTTTACTTCAGGGGTACGCCGCTAGACTGACCGGGTTTAAGGAGGGCGCTTCGCTCTCCGTGACCAGGAGCGTCCCGGAGTATCCTATGAAAAAAATCCTTATCATCTGCCTGCCCGCGCTGCTCGCCGGATGCAGTTATTACAATCAGCTCGTCGATCGCATGCACACCGATACCCTTGCCTATCAGTGCGATGAGAAGCCGCTGACCGTCAAGATTAACCAGACGCGTCAGCAGGCCAGTTTCGTGCTTGATAACCAGCAACTCACCCTGCAACAGGGCCTTTCCGCCTCGGGCGCACGTTACACCGACGGCGTGTACGTTTTCTGGTCAAAAGGCGATAACGCCACCGTTTATAAACGCGACCGTATCGTGTTAAACAACTGTCAGTTAATTCCGCAGCGTTGAGATTTTCACCGGGGGGCGCATAATAGCTCTCCCTGAAGACAACTTACGCTAACGCCATGACTGATAACGATCAATTGCAGCACATTGCGCACCTGCGCCGTGAGTACACCAAAGGCGGTCTGCGCCGCGCCGATTTGCCTGCCGATCCCTTAACGCTCTTTGAACGCTGGCTGGGTCAGGCATGCGAAGCGCAGCTCGCGGACCCGACCGCGATGGTGGTCGCCACCGTTGACGAGCAGGGGCAACCTTACCAGCGCATCGTGCTGCTTAAGCACTACGACGAAAAAGGGCTGGTGTTTTATACCAACCTTGGCAGCCGTAAAGCGCAGCATCTGGAAAACAACCCGGCCATCAGTCTGCTCTTCCCGTGGCATATGCTGGAGCGCCAGGTGATGGTGACCGGCAAAGCGGAGCGTCTCTCCACCCTTGAGGTGGTCAAATATTTCCACAGCCGCCCGCGCGACAGCCAGATCGGCGCATGGGTCTCAAAGCAATCGAGCCGCATCTCCGCGCGCGGTATCCTCGAGAGCAAATTCCTTGAGCTAAAACAGAAATTCCAGCAAGGTGAGGTGCCACTGCCCAGTTTCTGGGGCGGCTATCGCATCCCGATTGAGCAGATGGAGTTCTGGCAGGGCGGCGCAAATCGTCTGCACGATCGTTTTTTGTACCAACGTGAAAACAACGCGTGGAAAATCGACCGTCTGGCACCGTAAAACGCCGAAAATGTTGTGATAAGCGCTGGTGCAACGTAGCCCGGCGCTTTATGCTATCTGCCCCCCTGAAGTATCCTTTCGCATCTGGCGAAAAGTCGTGTACCGGCATAGGTGCAGTCCGTTTTATACATGGAGAATTTGATGGCTAGCAGTAACTTGATTAAACAATTGCAAGAGCGGGGCCTGGTGGCCCAGGTGACGGATGAGGAAGCGTTAGCAGAGCGACTGGCGCAGGGGCCAATCGCGCTCTATTGCGGCTTCGATCCCACCGCTGACAGCTTGCACTTGGGGCATCTGGTTCCTTTGTTATGCCTGAAACGCTTCCAGCAGGCGGGTCACAAACCGGTCGCGCTGGTAGGCGGCGCAACGGGGCTTATTGGCGATCCAAGCTTTAAAGCCACCGAGCGTAAACTCAATACCGCAGATACCGTGCAGGAGTGGGTCGACAAGATCCGCAACCAGGTCGCACCGTTTCTCGATTTTGACTGCGGCGAGAACGCGGCTGTCGCGGCGAACAACTACGACTGGTTTGGCAGCATGAACGTGCTGACCTTTCTGCGCGACATCGGTAAGCACTTCTCTGTTAACCAGATGATTAACAAAGAAGCGGTCAAACAGCGTCTGAACCGCGATGATGTCGGCATCTCCTTCACTGAATTCTCCTACAACCTGCTGCAGGGCTATGACTTTGCCTGCCTTAACGAGCGCTATGGCGTGGCGTTGCAGATTGGCGGCTCCGATCAGTGGGGCAACATCACCTCCGGTATCGATCTGACGCGTCGTCTGCACCAGAATCAGGTCTTCGGCCTGACCGTACCGCTGATCACCAAAGCCGACGGCACAAAGTTTGGTAAAACCGAAGGCGGCGCGGTGTGGCTCGATCCGAAGAAAACCAGCCCGTACAAGTTCTACCAATTCTGGATCAACACTGCCGATGCCGATGTCTATCGCTTCCTGAAGTTCTTCACCTTTATGGACATCGCCGAGATCAACGCGCTGGAAGAAGAGGATAAGAGCAGCGGGAAAGCGCCGCGCGCACAGTATGTGCTGGCCGAGCAGGTCACACGTCTGGTTCACGGTGACGAGGGTCTGACCGCCGCGAAACGCATCACTGCAAGCCTGTTCAACGGCACACTGAGCGATCTCAGTGAAGCCGACTTCGAACAGCTGGCGCAGGATGGTGTGCCGATGGTCGAGATGGAGAAGGGCGCGGATCTGATGCAGGCGCTGGTGGACTCCGAGCTGCAGCCGTCCCGCGGCCAGGCGCGCAAAACCATCGCCTCTAATGCGGTCACCATTAACGGCGAAAAGCAGGCCGATCCGGAGTACTTCTTCACGGATGCCGACCGTCTGTTTGGTCGCTACACGCTGCTGCGTCGCGGTAAGAAGAACTACTGCCTGGTGTGCTGGAAGTAATTCTCCGGCTCCAGACGATAAAAAAGGCGGGATATTCCCGCCTTTTCTTTGCCCGGCGTTTAGCCAGGCTGTGTTAAATCAGGCAATACCTTCCGCAGAGAGCGCCGCAGCTACTGCCGGGCGTGCCGACACGCGTGCCATATAGGCTTCAATATTGCCAAGACCACTCATATCGAGTTTTACCGCATGCGCCCAGCGCAGCACGGTAAAGAGATAGCCATCGGCAAGGGTGAAGTGCTCACCGGCAATCCAGCCGTTACCGCTCAGGGCGTCGTTAACGTAGTGCAGCTTCTTCTCCAGCTGTGCGCGTACGGTCGGTTTGTACTCTTCCGGTGTATCCGGGCGGAACAGCGGGGTGAAGCCCTTGTGCAGCTCGGTAGCGATATAGTTCAACCACTCCAGCGCCTTGTAGCGCGGAAGCGTGCCAACAGCCGGCAGCAGCTGGCTTTGCGGCGCGTTATCTGCAACGTACTGCATGATGGCGACGCCTTCGGTGATAAGCGTATTGTCATCCAGCAGCAGCGCGGGAACCTGCCCTTTTGGGTTAATGGCGAAAAAGTCTTCGCCATCTTCCAGACGTTTTTTCATCAGATCGACGCTGATAAGAGTAATCTCTTCTCCAGCTTCGCGCAGCGCGATATGGGAGGCGAGTGAGCAGGCACCTGGCTTGTAGAACAGTTTCATCGACGTTTCCTTTTATCTGAATTCCGGCATAGAGTAGTACGCCGTTGCATAAAAAAAAGCCGCTAACTGACGTTAACGGCTTCTTCATTTCTACCCGCTTGCCATTAGACAGTGGCGGTTTTGGACGCTTCATCCGCATCGTCACGGCTCTGCGTCATGCGGTTCAGCTTCGGCGCAGTGAGCACCATCAGCAGGGCAATCACCGCAGTAGCAATGCCGATCTGCAGGAAGACGCTACCGTAGATGTTCAGAGACAACAGCGGATCGGTGACATTCTCCGGGATCGCCATCTGGTTGGCCACATAGCCGGCGATGATATTCGCGCCCGCGGTGGTCAGGAACCAGCTACCCATAATAAAGCCCATCAGACGCTGCGGCACCAGCTGCGCGACCATCGCCAGACCGAGGCCGGAGATCATCAGCTCACCGATACTCTGCAGGCCGTAGCTCGCAATCAGCCAGCTCACGGAAACAATACCGGCATCAGAGGCGAATTTGGTACCCAGCGGCAGCACGAGGAACGCGCCTGAGCAGAGCACCATCCCGATGGCAAACTTGTGCGGCATCGGCAGGGTATCGCCCATTTTGTTATAGATAGCGGCAAGAATCGGGCTGCCGATAATGATCCAGAACGGGTTCAGCGCCTGATACTGCTCTGGCTCGAACGCAATGCCGAACAGGGTATGTTCAACGTTACGGATCGCAAAGAAGTTCAGAGAGGTCGGCATCTGGCTGTAGAGTACGAAGAAGACGATAGCCTGCACCATCAGGATAAAGGCAACGATCATCTTACGACGCGCCGCGCCCTGCAGGGTAAAGGTCTCTTTGGCGAAGATGGCGATGATGCCCAGTGCGATCACGCCCAGCACCATACGCGCGATACCCTGGTTATGCAGCAGCCAGGTGGCGATGGTGATCAGCACCGCAATACCGACGATAGTTGCCAGCAGGTAGCCAATGCGCAGCGGTTCAAAGTCCGGCTTCGAACCGTAGTTTTTCACCCAGCGTTTGCAGAAAGCAAAGTTAACGATGGTGATCAGCAGGCCAACGACGCTCAAACCAAACGCGGTGCTCCAGCCAAAGCGGGCAGCAAGCCACGGCGTAGCCAGCATTGAGAAGAAGGAGCCAACGTTCACCGCCATGTAATACATGGTGAATGCGCCATCAAGACGGGGGTCATCCTTCTCATAGCAGGTAGAGAGCAGCGAAGAGGGGTTGGCTTTAAACAGGCCGTTACCCACGGCGATAGCCGCCATGCCCATATAGACGATGCTGGCATCGTGACCTGACCATGCGACCAGCGCATAACCCAGCGCCAGCACAATCGCGCCCAGCAAAATCACACGTTTAGTACCGAGCACTTTGTCGCCCAGCCAGCCGCCGATAGCCACCAGGCCATAGACCAGCGCACTAAAGGATGAGAAGAGCGTGATGGAGTCTGATTCCGACATTCCCAGTTGCTTAACCAGGTAAACGGCCATAATTCCTTGCAGGCCGTAGTAACCAAAACGTTCCCACAGTTCAATTGAGAAGATGAGATAGAACGCTTTCGGTTGTTTGAAAGCGTTCATGCTGACGCTTTCTGTTGGTTTGTTTGCAGTTGACACGTAGACCTCTTTTTTTACATCCCATATTAACGGGTGGTATTCAGTGCGTGATAACCCGTTTGCATCACGCTTTTAGTTATATTGGGAGGAGAAACGGCGGGTAATGTTCACTATCCTGGCCTGTGAGGCAAGTCTTTTGACATATCCTGTTACATAGATCCAGCGCATAACTTTGCTCGGCAAACTGAATTGTTATTCAGAGTTTAATTTTATCATTTTGGTAAAAGTGGATTTTTATACTGGTTCTTAACATCTGAACGCGGGGGTAAGGGATATGTTCGGCTATTTTCGCACACAGGCAGTGCATTGGGCTGGTTTCTGAGAGATATCTGGTGTGATGTCCCGCTGCGAGCGGAGTGGAATGGGTATCCGGGATGCCTGAGTTTTAACATTTAGCCCTTTATTAACATTACCTTAGCAAATGAAGCCAATTTAGCTCAGTGTTGGATTTTTTTCTTCTAAAAAAAGGTTTTAACTATATGAAAGTGTATAAGTGGATGATTATTTGCTCAAATGGGGATTTCACTGCCCGATCGTGTCACAGGGTGACTCTTTTGCAGAGTTGTGAGGCGTATCACAATGAGTTATCTCCTAAAATCAGTCACTTTATGGCGCCTTTTTCCATAAGCGATACGCTTAACAGATAAATAATGAACATTTTTGGCCGGATAGGCCGTTTATTCATGACAGCCGGGGGCCGCAGTGGCAGACTTCTGACTTCATTTTTATGGGAGCAAAGCGATGAATTTTCATCCGTGGATCAACGCAGTACATATTGTCAGCGCGATTGTCTGGATTGGCGGCATGCTGATGTCAGCCATGGTGGCGCAGTGGAACCTGCGACAGAAAGATAAAAGTACTACCGTGGTTCTGCTCAACGATGTGCGCAGCTGGAACCGCAGAATGACCAGCCCCGCGATGATCGTGCTGTGGATTGCCGGGATCGCCATGCTGGTGGCCTACGGGCAGATGCCGCACCTGTGGTTAATCGTGAAGATTGTGTTTGTGGTGCTGTTATCGGGCCTGCATGGCTTCCTCTCCGCCACGCTGCGCCGTCTGGCGAATGGCGAAGCCCTGAAGCGTACAGGCGCGCTAAACAACGCTACGCTGCTGCTGGTGCTCTTTACCGTGGTGATTACCCTGCTGGCAGTGGTACGCCCCTTCTGAGGCGTTAATCGGTCTTGCTGTCGTATTCGCACAAATCTTCAATAATGCAGGAGCCGCAGCGGGGCTTACGGGCGATGCAGGTGTATCGCCCGTGCAGAATAAGCCAGTGATGGCAGTCGACCTTGAACTCTGCCGGCACCACTTTCAGCAACTTCTCCTCCACCTCTTCGACATTTTTCCCCGGCGCAAAGCGCGTGCGGTTTGAGACGCGGAAAATATGGGTATCGACGGCGATAGTCGGCCAGCCAAAGGCGGTATTCAGTACCACGTTGGCGGTTTTACGCCCGACGCCCGGTAACGCTTCCAGCGCGGCACGATCTTCCGGCACGTCACCGCCATGTTTTTCCAGCAGAATTCGGCAGGTCTTAATGACGTTCTCCGCTTTGCTGTTGTAAAGGCCGATGGTTTTGATGTACTGCTTCACGCCATCGACGCCCAGCTCCAGCATCGCCTGCGGCGTATTGGCAACCGGGTAGAGCAGCGCCGTCGCTTTATTGACGCTGACATCCGTCGCCTGGGCTGAAAGCAGCACGGCGATGAGCAGCTCAAAGGGCGAGGTGAAGTTCAGTTCGGTGGTCGGATGCGGGTTGTTCTCCCGCAGCCGGGTGAGGATTTCGAGGCGTTTCGCTTTATTCATTATGCCTTCCCGGGCGATGTCTCTGGCGCGTCGCTTGCCTGCGCGGCGGCAGCGGCTTCGCGACGTTTTTTCATTTTCTGATCGATTAGGTACTTGCCCGCCAGCATCATGCCCAGGCCGATAAAGGCCCCTGGCGGCAGCATTGCCAGCAGGAAAGGGGCGTCCGTGTGGAACACTTCGATGCGCAGCCCTTTGGCCCAGCTTCCCAGCAGACCATCCGCGCCGTCAAACAGCGTGCCGTTACCGAGTATTTCACGCATCGAGCCGAGCACAAACATCGCGGCGGTCGCCCCCATGCCGATGGCAAAACCATCCAGTGCCGACAGCGCCGGGCCTTTTTTCGCCGCGAAGGCTTCTGCACGACCCACCACGATACAGTTGGTGACGATCAGTGGAATAAAGATCCCCAGCGACTGATAGAGGCCAAAAGCATAGGCGTTAATCAGCATCTGCACGGCGCTGACCACCGATGCGATGATCATTACGTAGATGGGAATGCGGATCTCCGACGGCGTCCAGCGGCGCAGCAGGGAGACAAACAGGTTTGTCAGGGTCAGTACCAGCGTGGTCGCCAGCCCCAGCCCGAGGGCGTTAGTGGCCGTCGACGTTACCGCCAGCAGCGGACACATGCCGAGTAGCTGCACCAGCGCAGAGTTGTTTTTCCACAACCCCTGGACAATGACCTCTTTTACTTCGCTCATCGTTTACTCTCCACACTCTGGCAAACGGGACAGCTGCTCAGGCAGCGTCATGGCGTAAATCCCGGTGCGTTTCACCGCATTCACCACCGCGCGCGGGGTGATGGTGGCACCGGTAAACTGATCGAAATCGCCGCCATCTTTCTTCACGGCGAAGTGGCTATCGGCCGGGCCGTCGATTTTCTTACCGGCAAAGTAGGTGATCCAGTTACTGATGCGCAGCTCGATTTTATCCCCAAGCCCTGGCGTTTCATGGTGTTCAGTAACACGCACGCCCAGCACCGTGCCGCTAAAATCCGCGCCGACCAGCAGCTGGATGGCACCGGAGTAGCCATCCGGCGCGGTCGATTCAATCACCGCTGCCACCGGTTTATCCTCTTTTTGCGCAATCCACACGCGATGCGGGCCTTTACCGAGCGCCGGGTCGCTCACCACATAACAGCTCTGCGCCAGCGCGTTAGTATAGCTCTCAGGCGGTAGCACCTGATCGAAGAGGGCTTTTTGCTGCAACACCGCCTGGTCTGCGATGGTGCTTTTGGTCAGCTGGTTAATGGCGGCGGTCAGGCCGGTGGAGCCGGCGGCAAAGAGGGCCAGCGTGACGCCATGTTTACGCATTGTCTCTAGCATGACGGCTCCTTAACGGTGTCCATACACGCGCGGGCGCGTGTAGTAATCAATCAGCGGCACGGTAATATTCGCCAGCAGCACCGCAAAGGCCACGCCATCCGGGTAGCCGCCGAAGCTGCGGATCAGCCACACCAGTAAACCGGCCAGCGCGCCGAAGATCAGGCGGCCTTTATTGGTGGTCGAGGCGGTGACCGGATCCGTCAGAATAAAGAACGCGCCGAGCATCGTCGCACCAGAGAGCAGATGGAGCTGCGGCGCTAAGAAGGTCTGCGGAGCGAAGAGCCAGCCAAGGGTGGCGCACAGGGTCAGCGAGAGCAGGAAACTGACCGGGATATGCCAGCGAATGGTGTTTTGCGACAGCAAGAAGATCCCGCCCGCCAGATAGCCGAGGTTGACCCACTGCCAGCCTGCACCCGCCAGCACGCCGCTGAAAATAGGGTACTGCATAATTTGCTCAACGCTGTGTCCTGCATGCAGCGACGTCTTGAATGTGTCGAGCGGCGTCGCCTGGCTAATACCATCAACGCCCATACGCAGGGCATCCATCGTTGCACCGTTGGT
This sequence comes from Kosakonia sp. SMBL-WEM22, assembly GCF_014490785.1. NCBI lineage: Bacteria > Pseudomonadati > Pseudomonadota > Gammaproteobacteria > Enterobacterales > Enterobacteriaceae > Kosakonia > Kosakonia sp. SMBL-WEM22. Next base: position 2,235,925 of record NZ_CP051488.1, read on the forward strand.
GCTGTGGCCGGTAAAGATCACCCCGATGGCATCCAGCAAGCTGGGCACCGTGCGCGCAATATCATGGGGCGGTAACCAGCTGGTCATCTGCACCGGGAAGGAGATAAGCAGCACCACATAACCGATCATCGCCGGGTTAAAGGGGTTATGGCCAAGACCGCCATACAGTTGCTTGGCAATAATCACCGCAAACAGGGTACCCAGCACCACCATCCACCACGGCGCAAACGAGGGGATACTGATGGCGAGCAGCAGGCCGGTTAACAGGGCCGAGTTGTCCGCCAGAATGGTGCTGACGGACTGTTTACGCAGCTTCAGCACCAGCCCTTCAGCCAGCAGTGCGCTGACGATCGCGAGGATAAGCTGGATCAACGTTCCCCAGCCAAAAAACCAGAGCTGCGCGGCGATGCCCGGTATTGTCGCCAGCGTGACCAGCAGCATAATGCGCGAGGTCTGGCGCTGGTTATGGGTGTAAGGGGAACTTGCGATTCTGAAAACCATTTAATCCTCGTTAACAGCTTGCTGCGCGGCTTTTTTAGCCTGAACTCGGGCAATGGCCGCTGCGACCGCCGCTTTACGCGGATCGTCATTGGCAGCCTGGGTGTGCGTGGAGGCCTCTTCTGCGCTGGACTGCGCGCGGGCCTGCTCTGCTTTTCGTGCTTTTGCACGGGCAATTGCCGCTTCGACGGCGGCTTTGCGCGGGTCGACCGGCTCGCTGCTTTCTGATTCAGCAGCCGGAGCCTCTTTCTGCGCCTGCTCCGCTTTACGCGCTTTCGCACGGGCAATCGCCGCTTCGACGGCGGCTTTGCGCGGATCAACCAGTTCGGTGGTTTCCGGCTCGGTAGCGGCAGCGACTTTCTGCGCATGTTCGGCTTTACGGGCTTTGGCGCGGGCAATCGCTGCTTCAACAGCGGATTTGCGCGGATCGTCGCCCTCAGCCTCAGCCTGCTGCGCTTTTTCCGCCTGACGCGCGCGCGCCTCGGCTTTACGCGCTTCACGGGCAGCAATCACTTCACGGTTATCCGGCTCGGCGCCAGCCTGCACCACCACCGGCTCTGCGGCAGTAGTCTGTTTCTCTTTCACGCGGGAAAGCGCTGCTTCAATCGCCTGCTTATCCTCGTCGCCAGGCTTCGCGGCGGCCTGCTTATGACGCGCCTGGCGCGCCAGCTTCTCGCGCTCAAGACGCGCCTGACGGGCTTCAAAACGCGCCTTCGCTTCGGCGGTGCGTCGCTCTTCCTCGGCGATGGCGGAGATCTCCGCTTTCTCCTGGCGGAAATATTGCACCAGTGGAATATTGCTCGGGCAAACCCATGCGCAGGCACCGCACTCGATACAGTCAGAGAGATTGTGTGCGATGGCTTTGTCGTGCTGTTGGCCTTTGCTGAACCAGTAGAGCTGCTGCGGCAGCAAGTCCGCCGGACAGGCGTCGGCGCAGGCGCTACAGCGGATGCAGCCTTTCTCTTCCTGCGTTTCGCCCATTTCACTGGCCGAAGGGGCGAGCAGGCAGTTAGTAATTTTGACCACCGGCACATCCAGCCACGGCAGGGTAAAGCCCATCAGCGGACCGCCCATGATCACTAGCTGTTCTGCCGACGGCTGGAAGCCAGCGTAATCGAGCAGGTGGCGAACCGGCGTGCCGAGCCGCGCCCAGACGTTGCCTGGCCGGGCAACCGCTTCACCGGTCAGGGTCACGACGCGCTCCGTTAACGGTTCACCGTCGATCACCGCGCGCTTTACCGCGTAGGCAGTGCCGACGTTCTGCATCAGCACGCCGATATCGGACGAGCGTCCGCCATGGGGCACCTGCTTGCCGGTGAGGATCTGCGTCAGCTGCTTTGCACCACCGGAGGGGTATTTAGTCGGAATGACTTTCAGCTGAATATCGTGGCTACCCGCCAATACCGCACGCATCATCGAGATCGCCTGCGGTTTGTTATCTTCGATGCCGATCAACACTTGGCGCGGCTGAAGGATATGCGCGAGGATGCGCACCCCTTCCATAATCTGTGCGGCGCAATCCTGCATCAGCCGATCGTCGGCGGTGATATAGGGCTCGCACTCGGCGGCGTTGATGATGAGCGTGTCGACCTTGTCGCCGGCGCCTTGCAGCTTCGCACCGGTCGGGAAGCCAGCGCCGCCCAGCCCGGCAACGCCGAACTGATGGATGCGCTCAATCAGCGCCTCAACGCTCTGGCTGCGATAATCCTGCCACCCTTCGCGCGCAATCCAGCGATCTTCACCGTCCGCCTCGATAATGACGCTCAGCTCTGGCAGGGCGGAGGGGTGTGCGGTGGCGTGAGGGGCAATCGCTACAACGGTGCCGGAGGTCGGCGCGTGCACCGGCAGCATACGACCGCGGCCACGGGTCAGTGGCTGACCGCGCAAAACGCTATCGCCCACGCTGACGCACAGCTCGCCTTCAGTACCGATATGCTGTTTTAAGGGAATGACAAAACGGTTCGCCAGAGGCAGTTGACGCAGCGGCGTACCGTTAGACTGGGTTTTCATCTCCGGCGGATGAATGCCGCCGTGGAAATCCCACAGTTTCTCTTTTCGGAATGCGGAAAATAACTTAAGCATGGTGCTCCACGGGAATAGTGCGCACCGGAATGGTGTGCAGATCCCATTTCCAGTTCTGCGTGGTTGGCGCAACCGGGCGCAGGTCGATACACTGCGTCGGGCACGGGTCCACACAAAGATTACAGCCGGTGCAGAGATCGCTTATCACCGTATGCATGGCGCGGGTTGCGCCGACGATGGCGTCGACCGGGCAGGCCTGAATGCATTTTGTGCAGCCAATGCAGTTGCTTTCATCAATGATGGCAAGCATACGCACCGGCTCCTGCGCTTCAGCATCGCCGTCAATCGGCTGCGGGTCGACGTTCAACAGCGTGGCGATTTTCTGCATCACCGCTTCGCCACCGGGGGCACAGCGGTTGATCTTTTCACCCTGGGTGCCCACCGCTTCGGCGTAGGGGCGACAGCCGGGGTAGCCGCACTGCCCACACTGGCTCTGCGGCAGCACTTCATCAATACGTTCAACAACCGGATCGTCCTCGACCGCAAAACGGCGCGAGGCGTAACCGAGGATCAGGCCGAACAGCAGCCCAAGTACGCTCAGGACTGCAACGGCGATGGTTATCGCATTCATTACAGTTTTACCAAACCACTAAAGCCCATAAAGGCCAGAGACATTAAGCCCGCGGTAACTAACGCAATCGCATTACCGCGAAACGGCGCGGGAACATCGGCGACGGCAAGGCGTTCGCGGATCGCGGCGAACAGCACCATCACCAGTGAGAAGCCGACGGCGGCAGCGAAGCCATAGAGCGCCGACTGCATAAAGTTGTGCCCAAGGTTGATGTTGAGCAGGGCGACGCCGAGCACCGCGCAGTTGGTGGTGATAAGCGGCAGAAAAATTCCGAGCAGGCGATAGAGTGCCGGGCTGGTTTTACGCACCACCATCTCGGTGAACTGCACCACTACGGCAATAATCAGAATAAAGGAGAGGGTGCGCAGATAAACAAGGTTCAATGGGATCAGCACCCAGTTATCGATAAGCCATGAGCAGATCGAAGCCATGGTCATCACGAAGGTGGTCGCCAGCCCCATACCCATTGCGCTTTCCAGCTTTTTGGAAACGCCCATAAACGGACACAGGCCAAGAAACTTCACCAGCACGAAGTTGTTGACCAGTACCGTTCCGATAAATAGCAGAAGATAGTCTGTCATTATGTGGCCTGAAATGAAAAAAGCCGCCTATTATCGGGCAAACTGCCCCGGGCGACAACAGGTTAACTGTAAGGTTATTTACGGGTTAATAAAGGTCTTCTTCACGCGCACCGCGCGCTTGAAGTAAGGCACAAACAGCGCCGCCGCCAGCAAAGGGAAGATCAGCTGACGGACCGCCATCGCATCGGAAACTGGTGAAAAAGCAAAGGCTTTTATCGCCAGCAAAACGCAGACCAGCAGCCAGATGATGTAGTGTTTTGGTACCAGGCTACGGCGTTTAAAAAAGGCGATAACCAACCAGAGCGTATAGCACCAGAGTGCGGCGGCAAAAACGAATGAGAAGATCAATAGCAGCATCTCTTTTGCCGGCTGCGACATCAATGCGGTAAGTGCATGTGGCGTTAACAGGGCGGTGACATAGAGCATTAACGCCAGCGAGGTGCTTAATAACGCAACCAGCAACCAGGCCAGAGGGGCGAGTAACCAGCCTCCGATACGTTCTGCGGGTGTTGTTGTCATGCCATTTCCTCTGTTAACACATTCAGTTGCGGCAAACATTGCCGGGCGACGAGTATAAAGCATCGCACGGCGATTGCCAGCAGCCTCAGACTACGTAGCGCCATACCGAGCGCGGAACGCACCCAATGTCAAATAATCGCCCGCCAGAAACCAGCTCTGCGCGACGGTGATCGGCCGCGCGGTACATATTAATAATGTCATTGCTCTCCGTCAGGTTGTAGTTGAGATGATCAAAGAGCTTTTCCAGGCTTTCAAGCGAACTGATTTTGCGAAATTTTAATAAATAGTCCTGCACAGTCATGTCGGAGAGTGTCCATATAATGAAGAGGCAAAATAAGACCGGCTATGCGCGCAAATAATAGACGTTATTATCCAGGCGTAAATAGCGTGAGAATAATCTGCCGTTGAATTAAGCCTATTCTTTCAGATAAAAACCCGGCACCGGAAGGGTGCCGGGTGAGAAAGGTTAACGTCTTTCTCATGACGGGCAATCCGCGTCTGGCGCTACGTGCTATCGCAGCACCAGGAGGAATTGCCGCTATTTCTTTTGAGCGACTACGCTCTGCTCAGGCGGCTGGTAATTATCAATATGGCTGGCAAACACCAACAGAATGGTTGATACGCCGAGTACGATCCAGCCCATTAATTCAACAATCCGATTGAATATTGCGGTCATATTTATACTGCTCCCTGGGATTAACATCACACGCCGGTAGTCATTAACGGGTGTCGGGCGCAGATTTAAGCAGATTTTGTAAGCGGAAACCAGACCAGAATGCGCTGAATTATTCACCTTAAAAATGCTTTATAACAGCGGTTGTCGGCGTCAGGCAGATAGTGTGAAATGGAGGACCACTGAAAAGAGGCCGTGATATGAGTGATATTATTCGGGTTGGCGTAATCGGATATGGCTACGCCAGTAAAACATTTCATGCACCGCTGATTGCTGGCACCGCCGGTATGACGCTGGCGGCTATTTCCAGCAGTGATGAGTCAAAAGTGAAAGCGGACTGGCCAAACGTCGATGTCGTCGCCGATCCCAAACGTCTGTTTAACGATCCCAATATCGATTTGATCGTCATCCCTACGCCTAACGATACCCACTTTCCGCTGGCAAAAGCGGCGCTTGAAGCGGGTAAGCATGTGGTGGTAGATAAACCCTTTACTGTGACACTGTCACAGGCGCGCGAGCTTGACGCGCTGGCCCGGAGTTATGGTCGCCTGCTCTCTGTGTTTCACAATCGGCGCTGGGATAGCGACTTCCTGACGCTGAAAGCGCTGCTTGCCGACGGTGCGCTGGGTGAAGTGGCCTATTTTGAATCCCATTTCGACCGCTTTCGGCCACAGGTGCGTGACCGCTGGCGCGAGCAGGGCGGCCCGGGCAGCGGCATCTGGTACGATTTAGCGCCACATCTGCTCGATCAGGCGGTTAACCTGTTTGGTCTACCGGTCTCATTAACAGTCGATCTGGCGCAGCTGCGGCCTGGCGCGCAATCCACCGACTATTTTCACGCGGTATTGACCTACCCGCAGCGCCGCGTAGTGCTGCATGGCACCATGCTGGCAGCGGCAGAATCCGCCCGTTACATCGTGCATGGTACGCGGGGCAGTTATGTGAAGTATGGTCTCGATCCGCAGGAGGAGCGGTTGAAAAGCGGGGCGCGCTTACCGCAGGAAGATTGGGGCTACGACATGCGCGATGGGGTGTTAACCCGCATCGATGGCGAAGCGCGGAAAGAGGAGACCTGGCTGACGCTGCCGGGCAACTATCCGGCCTATTATGCGGCAATCCGCGATGCGCTGATGGGCGGCGGAGAGAACCCGGTTCCGGTCAGCCAGGCGATCCGCATTATGGAGCTGATTGAGCTTGGTATCGAATCGGCAAAACACCGCGCCACCCTCAGCCTCACCTGACTAAGTGGCTCACGCAGCGCGTGAGCCACGTTCATCAAGCCTGCGCGACGCGTTCGCGCAGCGCCTGTTTCTCTTCGGCAGTGATAAAGGCCATCTCCAGCCCGTTAATCTGCGCCTGGCGTATCTGCGCAGCGCTCAGGCCGGCAGCCGGGGCAGCAATCTCATATTCGTGACCAATGTCGATCCCCTGTACCGCCGGATCGTCCGTATTAATGCTGGCCAGAATGCCGTGGTCGAGGAAGGTTTTCAGCGGATGGCGATCGAGCGAGGCCACGGTGCTGGTCTGAATGTTGGAGGTAAGGCAGGACTCAATACCAATGCGCTGCTCTGCGAGGAAGTCCATCAGTGCGGTATCTTCAATTGCTTTTACCCCATGGCCGATGCGCACGGCACCCAGTTCACGGATCGCCTGCCAGATGCTCTCAGGCCCCGCGGCTTCGCCGGCATGCACGGTGATCTGCCATCCGGCATCGCGGGCGCGGGTAAAGTGGGAAAGGAACAGGCTTCCCGGAAAACCGAGCTCATCGCCCGCCAGATCGAGCGCAGTAATACTGTCGCGATGGGCGAGCAGGGCGTCCAGCTCCTGTTCGCAGGCTGCTTCGCCAAAAGTGCGGCTCAAAATGCCAATTAAGCGCGCCTGCACGTTAAAGTCGCGGCTCCCGTCACGCACGCCGGCAATTACCGCTTCCACCACGCCAGCTACCGGCAGGTTATGGGTCATCGCCATGTAGCCCGGCGAGAAGCGCAGCTCAACATAGTGCAGGCCATTGCGCGCCGCATCTTCCATATTTTCATAGGCTACACGGCGGCAGGCATCCAGCGAGGCCAGCACCTTCACGCCCCAGTCGAGTTTAGCCAGAAAACTCACCAGGTCGGGTTCGTTCGACGTCACCTGCACATGCGGGCGCAGCGCGTCGAGGGTCTGCGCGGGAAGAGTTAAATTATACTGGCGGCCAAGATCGAGGATGGTTTGGGCACGGATATTGCCGTCAAGATGACGATGGATATCGGTTAAAGGCAGTTTTAAATCAATCATGATCGCACTCATATTTTTGTAAAAGTGCAAAGCATTATACAACACTTCGTTAACTTATTAAAAATAGTAATAAAATGAGGAGGATGGCAAAAGAGGGCGTGCAAAGATGAGGGAAAAGTATGCACCTGCTGGTGCCAGTGCAAGCCGGGCTGGCATCGATCACGCACTCAAAAGAAGACGTTGATAATTACCGTGGCGATCAGCAGCCAGCAGGGTACTGAAAAATAGAGCGTGCCCTTTTTGTCCGGGCTTCGTTTAAGCAAAAGGAGGGTGAAAAACGCCACCGCCAGGATCGCGAGATAGAGCATCACCAGCAGCTGGCTCTGCAGCACATTGTGCAGCGCGATGGCCAGCAGCAGGCTCGATACCAGCGCATAGAGGCGGAACGTGCGGGTAAAAAAGATCCAGCCAAGAATAAAGTAAACCGCCGACACGCCCCAGACCATCATTCACTCCGTTGATACATTTCGCCACAGGCTAACATGAACGCAGCGCGGCAATCAGCCTTTTTACTCCCTCTTCCAGCTTCTCACGCGGACAGCCGACATTAAGGCGAAGAAATCCGCGCCCCTCTGGGCCATAGATATCGCCGCGCATAATCGCCACCTTCTGCTCCTCAATCAGCGTTTTTTGCAGCTCGTCATCGTCAATCTCCAGCGCTCGCAGATCGATCCACGCCAGATAGGTCGACTCCGGCGGCTGCCAGCGCAGTTGCGGGAAGGCGTCATTCAGAGTCATAGCGAGGTATGCCAGGTTAGCGCGCAGATAGCGACGCAGCGCCTCAAGCCAGGGAGCCCCTTCACGATAGGCGGCAACATGCGCCGTTACTGACAGCACCGACGGCGAGGATAAGCCGTTGCCGTTTTTTAACGCGTCGAGATAGCGCTCACGCGACGCCTTATCGCCAAACAGCCCCCATGCGCCGGTTAAGGCCGGGATATTGAAACTTTTCGATGCCGAGGAGAAGAGCGCCCACGGCGAGCGCGCGACATTGCCCCATGGAATGTGTTGCTGCGCGCCCCAGACCATATCCATATGGATCTCGTCGCTGATCACTTTCACCTGGTGGCGCTCGCAGAGCAGCGCCATAGCCGTCAACTCTTCGTGCGTCCACACTTTGCCGGTCGGGTTATGCGGGCTGCAGAGCAGCAGAACTTTGCTCTCGGGGCGCGCCAGCGCCGCTTCGAGCTGCGTCATGTCACAGACCCAGCCGCCGTGATATTGATGCAGCGGCACTGTCAGCAGCCTGCGCTGGTTGTGGCTTATCATCTTCGGGAAAGCGTCATAGGCGGGCGTATGAACCACAACGGCGTCACCGGGCTGCGTCCACTGACGGATGGTCTCGGCAATCATCCAGATAACCGACGGCCCATAGACCAGGGCGTCGCAGTCGATGCGGGTGTCAAAACGGCTGGCGAGCCAGTATTCGATCGCGCCAAGAAAGTCGTCGTTTTGCCAGCGGCTATAACCGAAGACCCCGTGCGCGAGGCGGGTTTGCAGAGCGTCAAGAATGCAGGGCGCGGTGGCAAAATCCATATCCGAGATGGTAAAGGGCAGCAGGTGAGCGTGGCCAAAACGGTCGCTCACATAGTCCCACTGTGTGCACCAGGTACCGTGGCGATCGACCGGGGTGGAAAAATCAAAAGCGATGTCGTGTTTCATCTACTCTGCCTCTGGGGTTGTCTGGACCCGCGCCGCCGCGATGAGCTGCGCCATTTCATCTTTTACCGACTGCACTTGCGGCCCAATCACCACCTGCAGGTTGTGGTCGTTGACTTTCACCACGCCGAGGGCGCGATGGGCTTTCAGCGCGGCGGCATCAACCGGCTTCATGCTGCTCACCGACAGGCGCAGGCGGGTAATACAGTTATCCAGGCTCTGCACATTTTGCGCCCCGCCAAGGGCGGCAAGCAAGGCCGGGACATCATAGCCGGAGCGGCCTGTCCCCTCAGGGGTAGTGCTTTGCTCGTTCCCGACCGTCTGCGGCTCACGGCCAGGCGTTTTCAGATCGAAACGGGTGATGGCGAAGCGGAACAGCGCGTAGTAAACAATAAACCACACCGCGGCGACCAGCGGCACCAGATACCATTTGGTCGCCAGCCCATGCAGCACGCCGAAGACGATGAAATCAATCACATTGCCGTCGGTGTTGCCAATTGTCACACCCAGTACTGCCATAATGGTAAAGCCCAGCCCGGTGAGAAGGGCATGGATTAGATAAAGCGCGGGGGCGACAAAAAGAAACAGAAACTCAATGGGCTCGGTGGTGCCACCGACCACGCAGGCGATGACGCCGGAAATAAGCAGTCCCTTAATCTTATGGCGGTTTTCTGGCCGTGCGCAGTGGTACATTGCCAATGCTGCGCCGGGTAACCCGCCGAGGAAGGCGGGCATTTTTCCCTGCGAGAGAAAACGCGTCGCGCTCTCAGAAAAGCCGTGCGTCTGCGGGCAGCCAAGCTGTGCCTGGAAGATGGTCAGCGCACCGCTCACCTGATGACCGCAAACCTCCATTGTGCCCCCTGCATCGGTAAAGCGGATCAGCGCTACCAGAATATGCTGCAAGCCGAAAGGGAGCAGCAGCCTCTCGCCGGTGCCGAAGATCATCGGCCCGAAGTCACCCGCGCGATCGATAAGCTGCCCGAGGCCGCTGATGCCGAGCGCAAACCAGGGCCAGATAAGCGGGATGAGCAGGCCGACAATGCCCATCACCACGCTGGTAACAATCGGAACGGAGCGCGTGCCGCCAAAAAAGGCCAGGGCATCGGGCAGCCGCAACGTGTGGAAGCGCTCATGCAGCCGCCAGACGATCACCCCTGCAATCACTGCGCCAAGAATGCCGGTATCAATCGACTGAATGCCGAGCACGCTCTGAACGTTATGCGCTTTTAACACGGCAGCATCGGTAGTCGGTAAAATGCCCTGCGCGGTGAGCCAGAAGTTGGCCGCCAGGTTCATCACCGCATAGCCGACAAAGCCGGAGAAGGCGGCGACGCCTTTCTCTTCCCGTGCAAGACCCAGTGGGATAGCAATACAGAACATCACCGGCAAGAAGGTGAAGGCAAACGCGCCGATTTTGCTCATCCAGATAAAGACCGCCTGCAGTAACGGGTGGCCTAACAGCGGCAGCAGGGTAATCACATCGCGGCTGCTCAACGAGCTGCCAATGCCCAGCATAATGCCGCAAAAGGAGAGCAGCGCGACCGGCAGCATAAAGGTGCGGCCCAGTTGCTGAAAAAACTCCCATACGGCATTGCCCGATCTTTTTTTACCCGTCATAACAACTCCTCATAAAAGTAAGCGAACGGCAGGCTTCCTGACTCTGCGCATAGCGTTGTATCAGGTTTCTGGCGCTGGCGGCACAGCTAATCATCCTGACGATCTTAATTAGGAATTCAACAAGATAGCGAGGGATTTGCGAGCTGTTTTCCAGCTTTGGCAAATGGATGAGAAAATTTCATATACCCGGTTGCGAAGTCTGAAAAGCACGACTATTTTTAGGAGCGAAATGAGACCCTCTAAGCATGATGCGGAGGGTCGCTATCGATATTTTTATTCAGGATGACTATGCAAACCACAACCACAGAAGAGCAGCTTAACGCCTTTTTTGGCGTGAACGCGGATGATAACGAGGCGGAAAGGCAGGTGATCAGCACCCTTATTGCAAACCTGCGTTTGCAACAGCGAGACGTCACCCATAAACATCTCATCCTGGCGCTGGTTAGACTTCTGGAAACCGAAGAGGATCCCGCACTGCTGGAGAGTTATCGCAAGGCATTAGAGAGAGTTGTGCAGAAGACGCCGGACGATATCTAAACCCGCATTGATTTACCAACGAAGACGCCTTCCTCGCAGACGAAGGCGTTTTCACGAAAGACAGATCAGGCGGAGTAAGTAACTCTGTCGAGGATAAGCTGTCGGGCGGCGTCAAGTACGCGCTTCTTTCTCGGGTCAGTGGTTATGCTGCTCTGCGCACGTAGCACCATTATCAGGTTGCTGGGTTTCACAGGCCGTTGAGAATGCATAAGGTAGGTAGCGGCTAAGCCGATGGCCTCATGGATCTCTGCGGGTTGAACTTGCACATCGTCGTTCAATGATTCTCCCTTGTGGCACGGGTGACTTTTTCTTCTAAGCCTGTTGGCCAGATCAAATCCACTGTGCATTGATGGAAACATGCGAAGCAAGTCTGAATAGAAGGGTGAAAATAGTGGTCCGGTAGGGAACGCCAGACCTGGTGAAGATAGGTTGCTGGAAAAATCAGTGCTTACGGGCTTTGTTATCGATGCCCGGGCCTGACAAAGGTAACCGGCTCTTTAGGCGGCTGACCTGTAAACTGCTTTTGCGACCGCGTAAGGCCGGTTGGGTTTTATAGTGGTGAATACCGCCAATCGCGGTTTGCAGGGCTTCACGTCGTGTGCTGTCGGTTTCGCTCATCAGGGACTCTTGCAGTTGCCCAATAAGCGCATCGAAAGAGACATCATCATCTGAATCAAGCAGGGCCAGTACCGCCTCGCCCATTACCGTATCTACAAGCTTATCTGACTCATTTTTACTCATTCTGCCTCACACATTTGCTACACCGTACAAGGGGTTCCCGGTCATGCATCTTAGTAACGTTATGCTAAACGTTATAGCGCATTCATTAAAATTATGGAAATGAAGAGCCCATTTTTCTGGTGAAAATGAGCTTCAGCAGATCGCCATAACGCGCTTCTGTTAACGGATCGTTGGCTTTATCGAGGCGCGCTGCCAGTTTGATACAGAGGCTCTGGCGGCTGACCTGGCCTTTTTCACGCAAAAGCTCGATCACAACTTCGCCTAACAACTCCTCTTGCGAGGGCGTGCAACCCGGCGGGAAGAACGCACTCTCATCCGGACCTTTACCCTGGAAACCTTTCACGACTGTCCTCTCTTCAACGGGCTAAATGCCAAAAGAATGATTTTGCATCAACGGACTGATTCGGTTATCAGCCTCGCGCTACAAAGCATTCAGCAGCCCCGAATTTTGCTGGCTAATAATAACTGAAAGAAATAGATAGGGAAGGGAAAAGGGGGGTTCTGAAGGATATATCTTCCAGGGAGGCGTAAAAAAATGCCCCTCGATTGAGGGGCGTTTTGCTTACTGCTGCGGGATGGCAGGCGGAGCGGGAGGAACCGCTTCGCCCGGCACGGCTGGCTGCAGTGATGGCAGGCCAAACATGCCGACAAACTGCTCCAGCGGCATCTTCTCGCCGTTCAGCGTTACCTGGCCATTAGCATACTGCAGGCTGGTGAGAATGGTGTTGTTTTCAAGCGTGGTGATGCGGAACATCTGCCCCATTGCTGCCAGGCCTTTCACCTGCTGGTTAGCCAGTTTCGCCGCATCCTCCTGCTGATACCCCTGCAGTTTCGCAACCTGGGTCATCAGTTCGGTCGCCATATCCACCGGAATGGAGAGTTTACCGTCGAGAGATTTCACATTGCGATCGACCTGCTGCGCCAGCGTTTGCGGGGCGTCAGCGGTTTTAGCCGGGTCTTTGAGGAACAGAGAGAGGTTAAAGGTTGATTCACCCTTCGCATTTTTCCAGCTCAGCGGCGCAACGGTAATCACCGGCTCGCCTTTCAACAGCAGCGGCACAACACTGAGAAACGCTTCGGTCGCTTTCTGCTGGTACAGCTCAGGGTTCTGAGCGATATCAGGCTGCGCCATCAGGGCGCGGATCTGCGCATCATACTGCTGCGTGGCCTGATGCCAGGCGTTGCCATCAACCTGGCCGACTTTCAGCGTTAGCTTGCCGTTGCCGAGATCCTGGCCCTGTACTTTCAGGCTGTTTAAGGTGTAGTCGACCTGGCTGTTGATATTTTTTTTATCATCCGCCACGTCCGATTTCGCCGTCAGCTCCATCCCTTCAAGAATCGCCATCTCTTTGTTTTCAATGGAGATAGCGAGTTTATCAAGACTCATCTTCTGGCTGCCGGTACGCTCGTTAAAAGCGCTGATTTCACTGGAGCCATCGGTCTTGAAGTTATTAAAGGAGAGCTGTACTTTCTGGCCAAATTCATTGACCGTATCGACAAGGCCGCTTTGCGCCTCGCCGCTTACCGCAACCGCATTGCCCTCTTTATCGGCGCTGACGCGGAAGTTACCGCCGCCGAAAGCCACTTTCTCACCCTCTTTTTCCACATTTAGGGCGCGCAGGTTGATGTCGCTACGGGTATCACCAGAGTAGCCAATACGCGTTTCTGCGACGAACGGCGACTCGCCTTTCGCCATCTCAAACAATGCCTTGGTGACATCATTATTGACCAGCTGCGTGTGGACGGAGGCCATCGCCGGCGTCAGGCTGAAAGATTTCAGCTGTGCCAGCGGGAAGGGGCCGTGATCGACATTTTCATGCAAAACCACGCTCTGTCCCGGCTTCAGCCACGGGCTGGTGGTGCCTGCAATCGGCTTGACCTGCAGCGTGAAAGTACTTGAGAAGAGGCTGCGTTTGTAATCCTGTGCCGAAAGCTCAACATTGGCGTCCGGCGCGCTGCGTTTGATCTGGGCATTTGCCTGGCTCACCATCTCGCCCAGGCGACCCTCCAGCTGTTTCCCGGTATACCAGGCTCCGCCTGCCCAGACGACACCTAATGCAACAATAACCCCGGCGGCAACCAACGTTTTTTTCATAGCGCTTATCCCTGAAAAAGAAACCAGGCGGTGTAAACCGCCTGGACTGTCGAATGAAGTTCGCTAAAGCTTAGCAATAGTTGCTTAAAACTTCAGTAACTTAGTCTATTTTATTAAACACGCGCGCCAGGCGTCCGGTGCCGCTTGCGCCGACCGGCGACTCATCCGCGCCAATAAAGGCCGATTCGCCCGCTTTCAGCACCAGCGTTTGCTCACCTTTGCTGAGCACCGCTTCACCCTCGATACAGAAGATAATCGCCGCGCTCTGCTGCGCCAGCGGCGTTTCGTGGGTAGAGAGGTCGTGCAGCGAGAAGGCAAAATCCGCGACCGGGATTGGGAAATCGAGGGCGGCATCGTTACGAACCGGTTGCGTCAGCAGCTCATCGGCGGCCTTCGGGGTGAATTTTACGTTCGCTACCAGTTCCGGGATATCGATATATTTCGGCGTTAACCCAGCACGCAGCACGTTATCGGAGTTGGCCATCACCTCCAGCGCCACGCCCTGCAGGTAAGCGTGCGGCGTTTCCGCGAAGAGGAACATCGCCTCGCCAGGATTGAGTTTGACCACGTTGAGCAGCAGCGGCGAGAAGAGGCCGCTGTCGTCCGGGTAGAACTCCGCAATGGTGCGGATGGTGTTCCATGGCTCGCCATGCTCTTTATCAAGCACCGACTTCAGTACCGCCAGCGCGCGGGATTTCTCCTCGTTCTGCATATTGAGCAGCGCGGCAAAAAGCTCGCTCAGGCGATCGGCACCGGGGGCCTGCAGGAAGTGAGCAATGGCGGGGTGCGCACCGGCGACCGGTTGCAGCAGTGAGACAATGTCAGAGAACTCGCGAAACGCGTTCATCGCCAAAAAAGGGGTGAGGGCGAAGACCAGCTCCGGCTTGTGGTTAGGATCTTTGTAGTTGCGCTCTGCGGCATCCATCGGGATACCGGCGGCATTCTCTTTGGCAAAGCCCTGCTCTGAGTTTTTCTTGTTCGGGTGAACCTGGATGGAGAGCGGCTGGTCAGCGCACAGCACTTTAAACAGGAACGGCAGTTCGCCAAAGCGTTCAGCCACGGCATCCCCGAGCAGGCGCTGCTTATCAGCCTCGATCACTTCGCGCAGCGCACGGGTTTCCCCTGCCTCGTCCTGCACTTTTGAGCTGCTCTTCGGGTGCGCACCCATCCATAACTCGGCCATTGGCAGATTGTCCGGATTGGCGATGCCGTAGAGATCCGTTAACGCAGTTTTACTTCCCCAGGCATAGTTCTGCACGGAGTTGATGAGTTTTTGCATTATCAAGCCCTTTTTGATTAGGAAAAATTATCGCGCCATTAAAGCAACAAACCCGGCGGAAGTAATCAGTGAGGGCAAAAAGTCGTACTAGTCTCAGTTTTTGTTAAAAATTTGTGTAGGATATGGCGACTCGCTTTAACACAGGCTGAGGGATCTCCTGCCTGAACAATAACCAAATCGTGCCGTAAGTGAGAGAACAATGTCGAACAAACCCTTCTGTTATCAGGATCCTTTCCCCCTCGGAGAGGATGACACCGAATACTACCTGCTAAGCCGCGACCACGTCTCCGTTGCCCAGTTCGAGGGGCAGGATATTCTCAAAGTTGACCCGCAGGCGCTGACGCTGCTGGCGCAGCACGCTTTTCATGATGCCTCGTTTCTCTTGCGCCCGGCGCATCAGCAGCAAGTTGCCGATATTCTGAGCGACCCGGAGGCAAGCGAAAACGACAAATATGTGGCGCTGCAATTCTTGCGCAACTCGGAAATCGCCGCCAAAGGCATTTTGCCGACCTGCCAGGATACGGGCACCGCCATCATCATGGGCAAAAAGGGGCAGCGCGTCTGGACCGGCGGCGGCGATGAAGCTGCGCTGGCCCAGGGCGTTTACAACACCTATACCGAAGATAACCTGCGCTACTCGCAGAATGCGCCGCTGGATATGTACAAAGAGGTCAATACCGGCACTAACCTGCCGGCGCAGATCGATCTCTACAGTGTTGACGGTGAGGCGTATAAATTCCTGTTTATCGCCAAAGGTGGCGGCTCGGCGAACAAAACCTATCTCTACCAGGAGACAAAAGCGCTTATCACCCCGGCGAAGCTGAAAAACTATCTGGTGGAAAAAATGCGCACCCTCGGCACAGCGGCCTGCCCGCCGTACCATATCGCTTTTGTCATTGGCGGGACCTCGGCGGAAGCGACGTTAAAAACGGTCAAACTGGCCTCAACCAAATATTATGATGCGCTGCCGACCCAGGGGAACGAGCATGGTCAGGCGTTTCGCGATGTGCAGCTAGAGCAAGAGCTACTGCAGGAGGCGCGTAACCTCGGCCTTGGTGCGCAGTTCGGTGGTAAATACTTCGCCCACGACATTCGCGTGATCCGCCTGCCGCGCCATGGCGCATCCTGCCCGGTGGGCATGGGCGTGTCGTGCTCCGCAGATCGCAATATCAAAGGCAAAATTACCCGCGATGGCATCTGGCTCGAGCGCCTCGAACAGAACCCGGGTAAATACATTCCTGAAGCACTGCGCCAGGCGGGCGAGGGCGAAGCGGTAAAAGTCAATCTTAACCGCCCGATGAGTGAGATCCTGGCCCAGCTGTCGCAATACCCGGTCTCCACGCGCCTGTCGCTAAGCGGGACGATCATCGTCGCCCGCGATATCGCTCACGCGAAGCTGAAAGAGCTAATGGACAGCGGTGAGCATCTGCCGCAGTACGTAAAAGATCACCCGATCTACTACGCCGGCCCGGCAAAAACCCCGGAAGGGTACGCATCGGGATCGCTTGGCCCTACCACCGCCGGACGTATGGACTCCTACGTCGATCAGCTGCAATCCCAGGGCGGTAGCATGATCATGCTGGCGAAGGGCAACCGCAGCAAGCAGGTGACGGATGCCTGCGCGAAGCACGGCGGTTTCTACCTTGGCAGCATTGGCGGCCCGGCGGCGATCCTCGCGCAGAACAGTATTAAACAGCTGGAGTGTGTCGCTTATCCGGAGCTGGGTATGGAAGCTATCTGGAAAATTGAGGTGGAGGATTTCCCGGCGTTTATCCTCGTGGATGACAAAGGTAATGACTTCTTCCAGCAAATCCAGTCTGGTCAGTGCGCCAGCTGCCTGAAATAGTCTATGCCGCCCTGCGGGGCGGCTTTTTCCCCCGTTTTGGCAGTTATAAAGCACGAACTTCACAACAACATTCTAAAAAGCATCAATACTTTTACCTGTTTGCAAGTGAGCCAGTCGAAAACCCTATCACTTTGTACCCAAGGAGAGAGTAATGACAACGCATCGCAGTGAGAAAGATTCGATGGGCGCGATTGACGTCCCGGCAGATAAGCTGTGGGGCGCGCAGACCCAGCGGTCGCTTAAGCATTTCCGTATCTCAACCGAGAAGATGCCGGTCTCGCTGATCCACGCCCTGGCGCTGACCAAACGCGCGGCGGCGAAAGTGAACCAGGATCTGGGCCTGCTGCCAGAAGAGAAGGCGCGCGCGATTATGGCCGCAGCCGATGAGGTGCTGTCCGGGAAACACCCTGACGAGTTTCCGCTGGCGATCTGGCAGACCGGGTCCGGCACCCAGAGCAACATGAACATGAATGAGGTGCTGGCAAACCGCGCCAGTGAGATCCTCGGCGGCGAGCGCGGTATGGCGCGCAAAATCCACCCCAATGATGACGTCAACAAGAGCCAGAGCTCCAATGATGTCTTCCCGACGGCGATGCACGTTGCGGCAGTAATTGGCGTGCGTGATCAACTCATCCCGCAGCTTGAGGTGTTGAAAAAGACCCTCAGTGAAAAAGCGACCGCCTTTGCCGACATCGTCAAAATTGGCCGTACCCACCTCCAGGATGCGACGCCGCTGACCCTCGGCCAGGAGATCTCCGGCTGGGTGGCGATGCTTGAGCACAATCTTAAACATATCGAACAGAGCTTGCCGCATCTTGGCGAGCTGGCGCTCGGCGGCACCGCGGTGGGCACCGGGCTGAATACCCATCCGGAATATGCTGAACGGGTGGCAAAAGAGCTGGCAAGCTTTACGCAACAGCCGTTCATCACTGCCCCGAACAAGTTTGAAGCACTGGCAACCTGCGATGCGCTTGTGCATGCGCACGGCGCGTTAAAGGGGCTTGCCGCATCGCTGATGAAAATCGCCAATGATGTGCGCTGGCTCGCCTCCGGCCCTCGCTGCGGAATTGGCGAAATTTCGATCCCGGAAAACGAGCCGGGCAGCTCCATCATGCCGGGTAAAGTCAACCCGACCCAGTGTGAAGCGATGACCATGCTCTGCTGCCAGGTGCTGGGCAACGATGTAGCGGTCAATATGGGCGGCGCGTCGGGCAACTTTGAACTTAACGTCTTTCGCCCAATGGTGATCCATAACTTCCTGCAGTCGATTCGCCTGCTGGCAGATGGCATGGAGAGCTTCAATGAGCACTGTGCGGTGGGCATTGAGCCGAACCGCGAGCGTATCGATCAGCTGCTGAATGAGTCGCTGATGCTGGTGACCGCCCTTAATACCCATATTGGCTACGACAAAGCAGCGGAGATTGCCAAGAAGGCGCATAAAGAGGGGCTGACGCTGAAAGCGTCTGCGCTGGCGCTCGGCTACCTGACGGAAGCCGAGTTCGACAGCTGGGTACGGCCGGAATCGATGGTTGGCAGCATGAAGCCAGCCTAATCCGCCACATAAAGGTGCAGCCGGGGAATGAGTAAAGTTAACGGCTGCGCCTGTGGTTTATAGCGGTGCTGAATGTTATCGGCGTTGTAGTCCAGCAGTTCGCCGACGTCCGGCACCGCGCCGCCGTTCTCCTCAGAGATCAGCGTGATAATCGGTGTCGGGCAGGCGTGCTGCACCTGCTTTTGCGAACCGGCGTACCAGACCCGGGCGATAGGTTGCACCTTCACCGGACGCTTGATCTTCAGCCGCGCCTTCTGCGGCAGGGCGGCGACATCGTTATACTCCTGCTGCACACGTGCCAGCCACTCTTCCCGGCTCCAGCCTGCCACCGCGCGCGGTGATTTCAGGCTCTTCTCCAGCTGCGCCAGCACCTCGTCGCGGGTGAAATTTTTAATAATGTGCTTATTGGCCCAGCCGAAACGGATGGTCGCCGGCGCGCGCAGCAGCGTCAGCGTGCGGTAGGCATTGAGGGTGATAAGCCCTGGCAGATGACGGTGCACCCACTCGAAGCGGGCAGTTGGGGCCAGCCCGGATTCAACCGTGACGATCTTTTCAAACGCCTGCTTGAGCGTATTGATAGTGTCAATACGCGCCTGCAACACCTGCAACATAGCGTCACTCCCCTGATAACAGACCACGCCCGGCAACCGGACTGCCGCTTTACTGCTGCGGTTTTCCGACTGCTGCTGAATAAAGAAGTGAGTGTAGTGGTTAAGTGCGAGGCTGGCCGCTGCTTTGCCGATATGCTGCTTCACCGCGATAGAGGGGAGTGGATCGTGCTCGGCCCCTTTGGCAATCTCCGGCAGGGTAAAGACGCGCGCGACCATCAGGCGGCACTCGCTCAGTTCAGCCTTCAGCGCCGCCAGCTCACGCTCCAGCTGGCGAAAGGTGCTGTTCAGGCGGTCAATCAGATCTAACGCGGCCATTTTTTACTCCTGTAGTTACAACATGCTAATGGTTTATAGCACAGGAGCCGGGCATTAGCCACTGTGCGTTTAAGGGTTAAGCAGGAAGCGGAAGATTATGGTAGATCGGCCACTGGAAGGTAAATTTTGCGCCGCCAAGCTCGCTCTCGCCGCAGCTGACGCTGCCGCCAAAGGCCTGGGCAATGGAGTGGACAATCGCCAGCCCTAAGCCGCAGCCGCCGGTGGCGCGATCGCGGCTCGGATCGAGGCGTACAAAGGGTTCGAAAATGCGCTCCCGTTCCGCCGGGGCGATACCGGGGCCATCATCCTCTACCGTCATGCTGGCAAGCGATCCCTGGCGCTGCAACGTCACCTTAATGGTTCCTTCACTGTAGCGCAGCGCATTATTCACAAGGTTGTCGAGTACGCGCTCCATCAGGCGCATATCGAGCGCGCCATATTCGCCGCCAGCCTGACAGTCGAGCAGTAAGCTGTGCTGCGGGTTCATGCTGCGCGCATCATCGAGATAACTGCTAAACCAGGCGGGCAGATCCGGCGTCGTTAACTGCAATTCGGTCTGCGGGCGATCGAGACGGGCATAAGTCAGCAGCTCCTCAATCAACCCCTCCAGTTGCCCGATATCGCGATTCAATGCGGTGTGTTCGGCCTCGCTGAGGTTATCGCTCATCTCCAGCCGGTAACGCAGCCTGACCAGTGGCGTACGCAGTTCGTGGGCGATGCCATCAATCAGCTGCTTTTTACTGGCAATAAGGGCATTGATATTATCCGCCATCTGGTTAAAGGCGATGCCGAGCCGTTCAAAACTGGAGGCGCTGTCAAAGTGGATGCGCTCCTCAAGATGGCCTTCGCCGAAGCGCTGGGCGGCGGACTCCAGCCGCAGCATCTCCTGCCAGTGTGGCCGCATCCAGATAAAGACCGGGAAGGCCAGCGAGATGGCAATCAGCGCCATCAGCCCCATATCCAGCAGCCGCGTTTCATGCAGGAAAAAGAGATAGGGCACCGGGCCAACCGCCAGCACGTAATGGCTGCGCGGAATGCGCTGAATAAAGGTGTACTGCGAATCAAGCGCCACGATATCACCTTCACGCAGACGCTGGGCGGCTGCCGGTTCAAGGGCGAATTTATTCATTGGCTCAACTTGCAGATCGAAAGAGAGGTTGAGATCCAGCTCTTTTAAGGTCTTTGCCCACTCATGAGGCGGAATTTCTCGCAGCTCGCTGCGCATCAGGTAGAGCGAGCTTTTCATCAAATCGTCGAGAGACTGGCGACCGGCACGCTCGGCGGTAAATTTGTAGACCAGACCGACCAGCATCGTCATCACCAGAAAGCAGACGAACAGCAGAAGGTAAAACTGGACGAACAGCTTTTTCATCGTGACACCTGGTTACGGTTTCAGTTGTCCCACGCGTGGGGCGCAAACAGATAGCCTTTGTTACGGACGGTTTTGATCCGATAGGGCTCAGTGGCGCTGTCGAGGAGCTTTTTGCGCAGGCGCGAAATCGCCACATCGACGCTGCGATCCATCCCGTCGTAGCTTACGCCGCGCAGATTTTTCAGTAGCGCATCGCGATCCATAATTTGCCCCGCGTGGGTGGCGAGTTCCCACAGCAGGTCGAAGTCGGCAGTTGAGAGTGCCACCTCAATGCCTGCCAGCAGCACCTGGCGGTTAACGGGGTCAATCGACAACGTGCCGAAGGTGATTGTTTTATGCTGTTTTAGCGATGGTACAGCAGGCTCGGCGGTCACTGCGCTGCGCTGGCGTAAATGGAGCCGCAGCCGCGCCAGCAGCACGGCGGGCGGGGTGGTTTTCAGGATATAGTCATTGGCGCCCATCTCCAGCGACAGGATATGGTTCATATCGCTATCGAGAGAGGTCAGCAGGACAATCGGGCCGTTCCACTGTTTACGCAGATCGCGGCACAGGGTCATGCCATCTTTGCCTGGCAGCATAATATCGAGCAGCACCAGCTCCGGGTTTTCCCGCGCGATCGCCTCTTCCGCACGATCGCCTCTTGCCTCGACAATCACATCCATATCGTGCTTGCCGAGGTATGCGGCAATCAGTGCGCCCACATCCGGGTCGTCTTCTACAAAAACGATCTTATTCATAAGCCATCATGATGAACAAAAACGTCAACATACACCGCCTTGATTGAACCTGCCATTACTCTTTTCTAAACGCATGCGCTTCCGCTATGCTGGCGGTCTATGTTGTTGAAGTGTTAACAGGAAAAATGATGGGTTTGCTGATTAAAGCGGCGATTGGCGCGCTGGTGGTGGTGCTGATTGGTCTGCTGGCGAAGACAAAAAACTACTATATAGCCGGGTTAATCCCGCTCTTTCCTACCTTTGCCATGATTGCGCACTATATTGTCGCCACCGAGCGCGGTGTTGAAGCGCTGCGCACCACCATTATCTTTGGCATGTGGGCGATCATCCCTTACTTTCTCTATCTGCTTT
Organism: Kosakonia sp. SMBL-WEM22; assembly: GCF_014490785.1. Lineage (NCBI taxonomy): Bacteria > Pseudomonadati > Pseudomonadota > Gammaproteobacteria > Enterobacterales > Enterobacteriaceae > Kosakonia > Kosakonia sp. SMBL-WEM22. The sequence goes on from NZ_CP051488.1 coordinate 2,257,838, forward strand.
CGCTCTGGTACTTCACTGCGTTTATGCGGGTAGGCCCGGCGCTGGGCTGTGCGGTGATCTGCTGGAGCCTCAGCGCCTGGCTGTTAATTTACTGCTGGAGTCGCCTGCACTGATCTCAACGCACCAGCATCCAGGTGGCGGGCAGGGCGGCAACCAGCAGCAGGAAAATCAGTACTTTTTCGCGCTGCATCAGCGAGATGGTTTCGCTATGGGTGCTGCGGGCGTAGATAAAGACCAGCAGACCTGGGGCATAGAGCACCACCGAGAGCAGCAGGTGCATCGGGCCGGAGGCATAGAGCAGCCATAAACCGTAGAGGCAAGCCCCAACGGCGACCATGCGGTGCAGCGGACGGCGCGCGATTTTCAGCAGGAAAGCGCCAACCAGCAGATAGGGCACGAGGATCATCTCTGAAGCAATGGTCAGCAGGGTGTTATAATCCGAGCCGGTAAGCCAGATCAGCACCAGGCAGATCTGCACGCTGGCATTGGTCAGCCACAGTGAGGCCGCAGGCGCGCTCTGTTTGTTCTGGTGCGCAAAGATACGCGGGAAGGCTTTATGCGTTGCCGCCAGCAGCGGCACTTCTGCCGCCATAATGGTCCAGCTCAGGTAGGCACCGCACACGGAGATAATCAACCCCGCGGCGATCACCACTTCGCCCCAGCTGCCCAGCAGTTTTACCATCAGCCCGGCCATCGACGGGTTGCGCATCTCCGCCAGCTCGGGGCGTGCGACCACACCGAGGGAGAGCAGCGTCACCAGCAGATAGACCGTCAGCGCTGCCAGCACTGCCAGCAGCGTCGCGCGGCCCACATCCTGTTTATTACGCGCGCGGGCAGAGACGACCACCGCGCCCTCGACGCCGATAAACACCCACAGGGTGATCAGCATGGTGTTTTTCACCTGCTCCCAGACCGGCACGCCAAGCGCCACGCCGCTGAAGTCGAGGGAGAATTTATCGAGGTTAAAGGCCAGCGCTGCCAGCACGACAAACAGCCCCAGTGGAACCAGTTTCGCCAGCGTTGCCGCCAGGTTGATGCTTGCTGCGGTTTGCACACCGCGCAGCACCAGCGCATGAACAATCCACAGCAGTGCGGAGGCGCCGACGATCGACTGCCAGGTGTTGCCATCGCCAAACAGGCGCAACGACGGGCTGTCGGTGAAGAAACTGAGGGCAGAGAAGACGATCACCAGATAGGAGACATTGGCGATCACCGCGCATAACCAGTAGCCCCAGGCGGAGCAGAAACCAATCAGCTCACCAAAGCCTTCGCGGGCATAGGTGAAGATGCCGCCATCAAGATCCGGGCGGATGCGGGTCAGGATCAGCATGGCAAAGGCGAGAAGGATTATGCCGACGCCGGTGATCAGCCAGCCGATGATCAGCGCGGCGGGGCTGGCGACTTCCGCCATATTTTGCGGCAGGCTGAAGACGCCCGCGCCAAGCATTGAGCTCAGAACCAGCGCAGTTAAAGCGCTAAGGCCAAGTTTCTTTTCCATTGTTATCCTGTCAAAAAAGCAACTCATCCAGAATAATTATTTTGCCGGAGCGCATAAATATGGTGGATATCACTAAGGCGCGGAATTTTACGGAGAGTCGCCAGGGCATGCAATGAGGGCGAGGGGAATTTTGTGAAAAAGTAGATAAAACTGAAAAAAAAGGCGGCTTTCTAAGCCGCCTTTTCTCTTTGCGACGCCTTATTTATAGAGGTCGGCGCTGATGGTCATGTTGTTGCCGCTTTCAGACCACTGACGCGTGATGTGGTAATACTTCGCGCCTTTCGCGGCGGCACGTTTGGCGACCTGATAAGAGATTTCACTCATGTTGCCATAGTTGCCGGTGAACTTAACGCTGTCAAAAGGCACCATCTGCGCGGCGGTGATTTTATTCAGCTCTTCAATCTTTTTACCGTCCGGGAGCGTGACACTGTAACGACCGCCGCTTGTTGATTGCGTTTCAAAGAAACGGCCGACGCCGACGCCTGGGGTAGCATCTGACGCTACGCCCGGAATTTCAACGCGTTTCGCCTCTTCACCGCCTTTCGCCAGCGCTGCACGGCCCGCTTCGGAGTCGCGTGGAATGGCGTCTGCGCTCTGAATTACGCGTTTTTTCGCATTAGCTTTATAGATAAACGCGGTGATCAGCTGGTTGCCGCCCTGGTTGGCATCAACCTGGCGCACAATGTAAAACGCATCAGCACCTTTGGCTTTCGCCGCTTTGGTGATTGCGGCGTTCACTTCTGGCTGGGTACGATAGAAACCCTGCACCGTTACGGTATCGTAAGGCTCGAGCGCAATGGCTTTATCTTTTGGATATTCGGTTACGCCATTGATCACGCGATATGTGGGCTTATCTGCTTTTGGCGCGTCAGCTTTGTAGAGATCGGCAGTGACACGCTGATTGCCGCTGTTGTTGGCATCAGAAGTATCAACCACATAAAAGGACGCGGCGCCTTCTTTATCTGCACGTTTTGAGACGGCGTTAACCGCATCGCCAATCGCGTTAAAACGTCCGGTAATCACGATGCGATCGTACGGCTTCACCGCAGCGGCTTGCTCCGGTGTTAACTCTGTCGCGGCGTTAGCAGTAAACGCGGTTGCGGACAGAAGTGCTGACGCCAGGAGGGTGTACTTGAGCTTCATAAAAATAATCCTTCGCCTTGCGCAAACCATAAGTTGTTATTGATAAAACGTCGGTGATTATTGCATTTAAACCGCGCAACTGTCTGCGTCATTTTTTACAGAGTGTGCGTCGTCAGGGGGGTGAACGATAACCTTTGGTGATATGTTGAAAAAACAGCCCCTTGACCAGCAAAAGCGGTAAAGGTTATGACTTTTTAAAGTTAATGTAATGTTAAAAGGTGTAGTGAGCCGGAGATAAATCATGTTTTGCCGCTTCGCTTAAGCGGAATATCAGCCTTTCCACGTTAATTTAAGTCAAATAACCCTGTCAGCCCGCTTCAGCGCTTAATTTTCACGGATTAGTGCACCATTTCGCTTTTCTGAAGGTGGATCGCAGGCGTTATTTTCAGTAGGTTATAGAAAGTTTGTTACTGTTTTATTTTCCGCCCGGCGTTAATAAGCCGCCGCGTAAAACGGACAAACCATCAACTAAAACCGATGGAAGGGAAAACTATGCGTATTGGTGTACCTAAAGAGAGGTTGGCCAATGAAACCCGCGTGGCCGCTACGCCGAAAACGGTCGAGCAGCTACTAAAACTGGGTTTCACCGTCGCGATTGAGAGCGGCGCAGGCAAGCTGGCAAGTTTTGACGACGAAGCGTTTGCCCTGGCGGGCGCGACCATTGTCGAGGGGGATAATGTCTGGCATTCGGATGTGATCCTGAAAGTCAACGCGCCGCTGGAGGAGGAGATTGCGCTACTTAATCCGGGCACCACGCTGGTGAGCTTTATCTGGCCTGCGCAAAACCCGGCGCTGATTGAGACGCTGGCGGCGCGCAATGTCACAGTGATGGCGATGGACTCTGTTCCGCGCATCTCACGCGCCCAGTCGCTGGATGCGCTGAGTTCGATGGCGAATATTGCCGGTTATCGCGCCATTGTGGAAGCCGCCCACGAGTTTGGCCGCTTTTTCACCGGGCAGATCACCGCCGCTGGTAAAGTGCCACCCGCTAAAGTGATGGTGATTGGCGCAGGCGTTGCTGGCCTTGCTGCCATCGGTGCGGCTAACAGCCTCGGTGCTATCGTCCGCGCGTTCGATACCCGTCCGGAAGTGAAGGAGCAGGTGCAAAGTATGGGCGCTGAGTTCCTTGAGCTTGATTTTGAGGAGGAGGCGGGCAGCGGCGACGGTTATGCGAAGGTAATGTCTGAAGCTTTTATTAAAGCAGAGATGGAACTCTTTGCCGCGCAGGCGAAAGAGGTCGACATCATCGTCACCACGGCATTAATTCCGGGTAAACCTGCGCCGAAACTTATCACCCGTGAGATGGTTGATGCTATGCAACCGGGCAGCGTGATTGTCGATCTGGCGGCGCAAAACGGCGGCAACTGCGAATATACCGTGCCGAATCAGGTCACCACGACCGCTAACGGTGTCAAAGTGATTGGTTATACCGATCTTCCGGGCCGCCTGCCGACCCAGGCCTCACAACTCTATGGCACCAACCTGGTTAACCTGCTGAAACTGCTCTGCGTTGAAAAAGATGGCAACGTGGTGGTTAATTTCGACGATGTAGTGGTGCGCGGGGTAACGGTGGTGCGCGAAGGCGAAGTAACCTGGCCGGCACCGCCGATTCAGGTATCTGCCCAGCCGCAGGCCACACCTAAAGCCGCAGCCGCAACCGCAGCGCCGAAAGAGGAACCGAAACCGGCTTCACCATGGCGTAAATATGCGCTGATGGCGCTGGCAATTGTGCTGTTTGGCTGGCTTGCCGATGTTGCACCGAAAGAGTTCCTCGGTCACTTCACCGTGTTTGCGCTCTCCTGCGTTGTCGGCTTCTACGTCGTGTGGAACGTCTCCCATGCGCTGCATACACCGCTGATGTCAGTCACTAATGCCATCTCCGGCATTATTGTGGTTGGCGCGCTGTTGCAGATGGGGCACGGCGGCTGGGTCAGCTTCTTCAGCTTTATTGCGGTGCTGATTGCCAGTATCAATATTTTTGGTGGTTTCACCGTCACTCAGCGCATGCTGAAAATGTTCCGGAAGAACTAAGGGGTAACAAATGTCTGGTGGATTAGTTACAGCTGCATACATTGTTGCCGCGATCCTGTTTATTTTCAGCCTGGCGGGGCTTTCAAAGCATGAAACCTCGCAGCAAGGTAACAACTTCGGTATCGCCGGGATGGCGATTGCGTTGGTGGCGACTATTTTTGGTCCGGATACCGGTAATGTTGCCTGGATCCTGCTGGCGATGATCATCGGTGGCGCAATTGGTATGCGCCTGGCGAAGCGCGTCGAAATGACCGAAATGCCGGAGCTGGTAGCAGTGCTGCATAGCTTTGTCGGCCTGGCAGCGGTGCTGGTAGGCTTCAACAGCTATCTCGATCACAACCCGGGTATGGATCCGGTGCTGGTGAATATTCATCTTACCGAAGTGTTTATCGGTATCTTTATCGGTGCCGTCACTTTTACCGGATCGATTGTGGCCTTCGGCAAGCTGCGCGGAAAGATCTCCTCTAAGCCGCTGATGCTGCCGAATCGTCACAAGATGAACCTTGCCGCGCTGGTGGTTTCCTTTGTGCTGCTGCTGGTGTTTGTGCGTACCGACAGCGTCGGTCTGCAGGTGATGGCGCTGCTGCTGATGACCATCATCGCGCTGGTGTTTGGCTGGCATCTGGTGGCGTCGATTGGCGGGGCGGATATGCCGGTCGTAGTATCAATGCTTAACTCCTACTCCGGCTGGGCGGCGGCGGCGGCGGGCTTTATGCTCAGCAACGATCTGCTGATCGTCACCGGTGCGCTGGTGGGTTCGTCCGGGGCCATCCTCTCCTACATTATGTGTAAGGCGATGAACCGCTCCTTTATCAGCGTGATTGCCGGTGGGTTTGGTACCGACGGCTCCTCCAGCGGTAGCGAAGAGGAAGCGGGTGAGCACCGTGAAATCAACGCTGAAGAGACGGCGGAACTGCTGAAAAGCTCCCAGTCGGTGATCATCACCCCAGGCTACGGCATGGCGGTGGCGCAGGCGCAGTATCCGGTAGCGGAAATTACTGAAAAACTGCGCGCCCGCGGCGTGAAAGTGCGTTTCGGTATCCACCCGGTTGCCGGCCGTTTGCCGGGCCATATGAATGTGCTGCTGGCGGAAGCGAAAGTGCCCTATGACATCGTGCTGGAGATGGATGAGATCAACGATGATTTCGCCGATACTGACACGGTTCTGGTGATTGGCGCGAACGACACTGTTAACCCGGCAGCGCAGGACGATCCGCGCAGCCCCATCGCCGGTATGCCGGTGTTGGAAGTGTGGAAAGCGCAGAACGTGATTGTCTTCAAACGTTCTATGAACACCGGTTACGCAGGCGTGCAGAACCCGCTCTTCTTCAAAGAGAATACGCAGATGCTGTTTGGCGATGCCAAAGCCAGTGTCGATGCTATTCTCAAAGCGCTATAAGATTCACCCCTCACTGATACCGCTCTTCGGAGCGGTATTTTTTTGCCCGCGGTGAGGCTGGTGAGAGCGTCTATACTTCTTGCTTGATCTTTTTTATAAGGAGGAAGGATGACGTTTCTGTCACGTTTTGACTTTATATCCATCTTGATGCTGCCCTCATTCTGGATTGGTCTTGGCACGGTAGTGATTGTGACGCTGGTGGTCTACTGGCTCTTCACCCACTTACTAAAAATGGTGCTGAAAGGCGCGCACAACTGGAGTGAGAAGCAGGGTGGTGTTGGCACGTTGCAGCATGTTGTGGTGGACATGCTCAGACGCACCAGTAAATTCCTGCTCTTTGTGGCGGCGCTGCTTTTCAGCCTGCGCTTCGTTGACCTTCCCGATCACCTATTCAATACCCTCGGGCACGCCTGGTTCTTAGTGCTGGCCATCCAGATTGCGCTCTGGCTGGATCAGGGCGTGGTGTCATGGATGCGTCATCTGATGTATTCCCCTAACACCAGCAAAAACCCGGTCACCATGGTAATTGCCGGTCTGCTGCTGCGCATGATGCTCTGGACGATGATGCTGCTGTCGATTCTGGCGAACGTCGGTGTCAATATTACCGCGCTGGTAGCGAGTCTCGGGGTGGGCGGTATCGCCATTGCGCTGGCGGTGCAAACTATTCTGAGCGATGTTTTCGCCTCGCTCTCTATCGGCTTCGATAAACCCTTCGAGATCGGTGATTTTGTGGTGTTCGGCGATGTTGCCGGTACCATTGAGCATATAGGTCTTAAAACCACGCGTATTCGCAGCCTCAGCGGGGAGCAGATCGTCTGCGGCAACGCCATTCTGCTGCAACAAACGCTGCACAACTATAAGCGTATGCAGACGCGCCGTATCGTCTTCACCTTTGGTCTTGCGCTTACCACACCGCCGGACAAGCTGCGCAAAGTGGGTGAGATGGTGAAAGCCATCATTACTGAAGTGGGCAATACGCGCTTCGATCGTGCCCACTTCCTCGGCTTTGGCACCGATCGGCTGAATTTTGAAGTGGTACATATTGTGAATTCAGCGGATTACAACACCTACATGGATATTCAGCAGGAGATCAATATCCGCATTATGGAGCAGCTGGCGGCAGAAGGGATTGAGCTTGCGATCCCGTGTGTGGTAGTGAAAGGGGGGCTGGCAGTGGAAACGCCCTCCGCAGAGCCGCAGAGTGAGCAACCGGCGGTATAAAAAAACCCGCCTCGCGGCGGGTTGCTTATTCAGTCGTCTTCGTCATCATCCAGCTCAACGGGCGACTGGTAATCATCCGGTTTGATAACCAACAAATCGCAGCGCAGGTGATCGATCACCTGCTCTGCGGTATTGCCGAGAAACGCCGCGGAGATACCGGTGCGGCCAATTGTGCCAAGCACCACAATCCCGGCCTGCAGATGTTCTGCCAGATCCGGGATCACCTCTTCTGGTAACCCTTTATCGACATGCGTCATTTTCTCATCGATACCAAATTTTTGCCGTAGCGCTTTCATCGCCAGCAGATGCTGACCGCGAATGGCGTCGTTATAGACGCTTGGATCAAATTCCGGCAGCTCAATAGCAATATTGATGGGGGTGACAGGATAGGCACCGACGAGATGCACTTCAGTATGGTTGACCTGTTCAGCCAGGTGCAGGGTCTCTTTCACCAGCTTTTCATTCAGCGCGTTGTGGTAGATCTCTTCGCTGGCAAGATTAACGGCAACAACAGCGCGCCCGCCTTCTGGCCACGGCTGATCTTTTACCATCCACACCGGGCAGGGGCATTTACGCAGCAGATGCCAGTCGGTAGGGGTGAAAATTACCGATTCCAGTTTGTCATGCTGGTGGGTCATCTTCAGCAGCAGATCGTGGCCGCCGGAGAGCACTTCCTGAATAATCGCTTCGAAAGGACGGTTGTGCCATACCACTTTGATATCAATGGGCACTCCGGCGTCGAGATAGTATTTTGCCTGTTCGCGGATCCATGCGGTGCGCTGGCTGATAACCCCCTGGCGCATCGCCGTTCGTTCATCGGGGGACAGAAGGGTGGTCATCTCGTATGAGAAGTCGTAAATCGGCAAAAATGCTTTGATCCGACCGCCAATCCGTTGATGCAAATACACGGCACGTCGTAATGCGGGTTGATCGTCCTGATTAGGATCGATGGCGACCAACATATTCTGATACTTAGCCATACAGGGTCTCCTTACATCTGTCACCACTCTCTGACAGTAAAAGATAACCCATATAAGCTGAATGAAACAGCGGAAACCTTTTGCCGGATCAATAAATCAGAAAAATGTAATGACCCGGCAAAAAGGCAAAAGGCGGGGGTAAAACTCAGGCAGCGTTATGAGCGTGACCCGCCAGCTCAGAGAGCAGATCGCCGTTTTCGATGGTGATATATTTCCCTTTCACCGCCAGCATGCCGCTCTTCTGGAAACGACCCAGCAGACGACTGATGGTCTCAACGGTCAGGCCCAGATAGTTGCCGATATCGCCACGGGTCATGGTCAGACGGAACTCACGCGGTGAGAAACCACGCTGCGCAAAACGGCGCGAGAGGTTATAGATAAATGCAGCCAGGCGCTCTTCTGCGTTTTTCTTCGACAGCAGCAGGATCATATCCTGATCGCCTTTGATCTCGCCGCTCATCAGACGCATCATCTGCTGACGCAGGCTTGGCATTTTACCCGAGAGATCGTCCAACGTTTCGAACGGGATCTCACAGACCATTGAGGTCTCGAGCGCCTGAGCAAAGCTCGGGTGGTGGCCGGTACCGATGGCGTCAAAGCCCACCAGATCGCCCGCCAGATGGAAACCGGTGATCTGCTCATCACCCTGTTCGGTAATGGTATAGCTTTTGATTGTGCCCGAGCGGATAGCGTAGAGCGATTTCAGCTCATCACCTGCTTTAAACAGGGTCTGACCTTTCTGGATGGGCTTTTTACGCTCAATGATATTGTCGAGCTGATCCAGCTCATGTTCATTAAGAGTAAAGGGGATGCAAAGCTGGCTGATACTGCAATCCTGACAGTGGATAGCACAACCGCCAGACTGAATGCGTCGAATAATTCGCTTTTCCGGGATCATAGGTCTGCTCTACGCCGTAATTGATATTGGTCAATTTTAACATCTTTTTAGGGCGCACGTAAGCCTGGCAAAACGTCAATTCACCATAAATGAAACAGTGGAACGAAACGGTAAAGGCTTACTTTGACTCATGTTATTGAATTTCCACTGGTTCACTAAGGCTTTAGCGAGCGAAGTGCATGAAATGCATACCAAACCGACCTGTTTTCTCACAATAGTAAGTAACGCTCATGGCGCAGCAGCCACTCTTTACGCGCAACCCCACCCGCATAGCCGGTGAGCATGCCGTTACTGCCGATTACGCGGTGGCAGGGCACAACAATACTGATGGGATTGGCTCCGTTAGCAGCCCCCACGGCACGCGCCGCGCCCGTGCGACCAAGAATTGTCGCCAGTTGACCATAATGCATCACTTGACCGCAGGGAATGGTGCGCAGCATCTGCCACACTTCGCGTTGAAAAGGGGTACCGCCGGTTGCGGTTGGCAGGGTATCAATCACCGCCAGATCGCCGTCGAAATAGTCCTGCAATTTTTGGCTCAGCCCGCCTGGGTTGTGTGAAGCCACGCGCTGATACCCTTCGCGGCGATAGTGAATATTAAGCAGTTCAACCATCCGGGCATCGTGTTCCTCCCACTCTACGGCGCGCAGCTGAAACTGCTCATCGCAGATGACCCACAGCGGGCCAAGCGGGGTGGCGATTTTATCTTCAAGTAGGGTGAGCATCGGGCATCCTTATCGCTACACAGCGGCGATAATTTAGCAAACAAAAAAGTGCCTCACCATACCCTGAAAGGGTGGTAGTGATGGTTATCAATAAAGAAATAACACTTAAGAGGTAGTTGACACAGAAAATATAAGGTTAATAACGTTTATTAATTAAAAAAATAGAGCCTGCCGACATCCGTCAGGCTCCAGAGTACACACAAACTGAGCATCCGATCTTTATTTTTTGCGCGCCATCCTTGCGCCTTCCTTATATATATAGCGGTCACGATAATTATTGCCAGTTTTAATCAGTGATTAATTTCACGTTTATTTAACGGACATTAAGGGCATAACAGGGCATGTCTTTATACCCTTTTTATAAGTTCTTGTGCGTACGCGTAATTCGCGTGCGGCATTGAGAAGCGGCCCAGCGCCAGCTATAGTGTTTCAGCAGATATTGCTGGAGGACTGCCCCATGAACCCGGATGAAAAATCGCTGTTTCTTGACGCCATGGAGGATGTCCAACCCCTGAAGCGCAGTGCCGATGTGCACTGGCACCCGAGTCATAAATCCCGACCCTTGCAGCGCATTGACACCCTGCAACTCGATAATTTTCTCACCACCGGTTTTCTTGACCCGGTTGCGCTCGATACGCCGCTAGAGTTTCGCCGTGAAGGGCTGCAAATCGGCGTGCTCGATAAACTGCGGCTGGGCAAATATACCCAGCAGGCGAGCCTAAACCTGCTGCGTCAGCCCGTCGAGCAGTGCCGGCAGATGCTGTTTAGCTTTATGCATCAGTGCCGCCAGGATGGGCTGCGCAATGTATTGATCATTCACGGAAAAGGGCGCGACGAGACCTCACACGCCAATATTATCCGCAGCTACCTGGCGCGCTGGCTGCCGGAGTTTGAGGATGTACAGGCGTTCTGCCCGGCATTGCCGCACCACGGCGGCAGCGGCGCGTGCTATGTCGCCCTGCGCAAATCCGAACAGGCAAAGCAGGAGAACTGGGAGCGGCACGCTAAGCGCAGCCGCTAGCCGACAAGCGGCACATCCGCTAAGCGTGTGGTCCAGGCGGGGGAGAGCAGGGAGCGCTTCATCTTCCAGCCTGGCGTAACGCCCTGGCCGGCAAACCATAGTTTATTTCCCTTTTTATTAAGCATGTCTAAAACATTCATTAGCGATTCGCTATTTTCTCGCGGAGAAAAATCATCGAATAAATTAAGCTGCGCGACGCCTTTACTAAAAAAGTCCCCCAGCATAACGCCTGCTTTTTGATATCTCGGCCCTTGCTTCCAGATAATATCCAGGCTACGCGTTGCCGCTGCAATAATATCGCGGGTGTCGTGTGTTGGCGTCAGTAAACGAATGCCTGCGCTGTTGCTGTAATAAGGTTCCTCATCATCGTGGGGGCTACTCTTAATAAACGCACCGACATAGCGGCAATATTGATGATCCGCGCGCAGCTTCTCAGCGGCGCGCGCCGCCCAGGTGCAGATCCCTTCGCGCACCGATGCGTAGTCGCTGACGCGCTCGCCAAAGGAGCGTGAGCTGATGATCTCATGCTTCGCCGGTGCGAACTCGGCAAATCCAAGGCAGGGTTCGCCGCGCAGTTCACGTACCGTTCGCTCCAGCACCACGCTGAAGTTTTTACGGATAAACCACAAATCGCTCTGCGCCAGCTTGAGCACGGTATCAATCCCCATCGCCTCCAGCCGCTTGCTCAGGCGGCGGCCGATTCCCCACACTTCACCTACCGGCAGGGCAGCCATTAGCTTTAATTGCTGTGCCTGGCGCGAGAGATCCACCACGCCGCCCGACGCCTCCGGCCACTTTTTCGCGGCGTTATTGGCTAGCTTGGCCAGCGTTTTCGTCGGCGCAATGCCGACGCCGACGGTAAGCATGGTGCGCTGATAAATGGCATTACGCAGGGTGCGCCCAAATTCTCGCAGCTGCGGAATGCCGGTCAAATCCACAAACGCTTCATCGATGCTGTAGGTATCCACCGCCGGACAGAGCTCCTCCAGCAGTGTCATCACCCGATGGCTCATATCGCCATACAGTGCGTAGTTACTGCTGAACACCGCCACGCCGTGACGCTCCATAAGCGCCTTCTGCTTGAAGTAGGGGTCAGCCATCGTGATGCCAAGCGCTTTAGCTTCAGCCGAACGGGAGATGACGCAGCCATCGTTATTGGATAACACCACCACCGGCTTACCGGTTAAATCGGGCCGGAAGACGGTCTCGCAACTGGTATAGAACGAATTAACATCAACGAGCGCGTACATGATGGCGAGGCGGCAAAGTGATCACGGTGGTTACGACGCCAACTATATGCGCGCCTTCCTCTTCTTCGATCCTGATCGCCGGATAGGCGGGGTTATCCGCCACCAGCTGCGGGTAAGGGCGCAGCCGTAGCCGCTTTACCATAAAACCGCTTAGCAGGCGGGCGACAACAATATCGCCATCGCCCGGTTGCAGGCTGGTATCAACCAGTAACAGAGAACCTGGCAGGATCGCGGCTTCGCACATAGCGTCACTGGAAGCCCGCATCACATAGGTGGCCGACGGGTGGGCGATCAGGCTACTCACCAGGTCGATCGCATCTTCAATGTAGTCCGTAGCCGGACTGGGAAAAGCGCTGGTAGTCATAATGGGTGTCGATCTTTTATTATTACTGTATATAAATACAGTATCGTTGTTCGCACGAAAGGATCAACCCCCTGGAGGCAGGATCGTTGAAAGATCCTGATGATATTGGCAATTTTTTGCACAATCATTTTCAGCGTTTGCGCCGCGGACTGCATGCTTTAACGGTTAATGCTTTTGCAATCAAAGGGTAAGCCACTACACTTAGAGGGAATCTTTCCATTGGACGGTCCGCATGACAACGCTCAAGAGCAACAACTTCTTTTTTACCATTTTGTTATTACTGGTCAGCGTGGCGTTTTTCACCCTGATCCAGCCTTACTACTCCGCCATTATCTGGGCGGTGATCCTGGCGTTGATCTTCTATCCGCTGCGTACAAAGCTCACCGGGCTGCTGCGCGGGCGAAACGGTATCGCCTCGCTGATCACCGTGCTGCTGATCTGTATCCTCGTCTTTATTCCGATGATGATCGTGCTCTCGTCGCTGGCGGTTGAGATCAACGCGCTCTATCAGCGTCTGCAAACTAACGCGACGGATCTGCCGCAGCTGTTAAGTAACGGCATTGCGCACCTGCCGGAGTGGGCGAAACACGCGCTGCGTGAAAACAATTTCGATTCGGTTGAGGCCATTCGCGAAAAACTCTCCGGGGCGGCGCTTAGCGTCGGGCGCTATCTGGCGGGCAGCGCGGTGATTATCGGTAAGGGTACGCTGGGGTTAACCATCAGCTTCTCACTGATGGTCTATCTGCTCTTTTTCCTGCTGAAAGATGGCGCCGCGCTGGTGAAGAAAATCTACGAGGTGATGCCGTTATCGGCCAAAATCAAACGCCGCCTGTTCCTGAAATTTGCCGGTGTGGCGCGCGCGACGGTAAAAGGGACGCTGGTGGTAGCGATTGCGCAGGGGGCGCTGGGCGGGATTGGCTTCTGGTTCGCCGGGCTGAACGGCAGTCTGCTGTGGGGCGCGCTGATGGCGTTCCTGTCGCTGATCCCGGCGGTCGGTACCGCACTTATCTGGATCCCGGCGGTGATCTTCCTCTACTCCACGGGCGAGCTGCTCACCGCCACGCTACTGACCCTCTACTTTGTGATTGTGGTCGGGCTGGCGGACAACCTGTTGCGCCCGCTGCTGGTGGGGAAAGATACCCGCATGCCGGACTATCTGATCCTGCTGACCACCCTTGGCGGCCTGCAATTCTTTGGCATCAACGGCTTCGTGCTTGGGCCACTGATCGCAGGGCTGTTTATCTCCTCATGGAACTTACTGGCAGAAGCACGTGCGAATGCGCTTAATACGCCGCCAGAATAAAACGGACTACGCTGCCGGAAATAAACCGGCAGCGTTCGTTTACTCTTCGTTTAATTAATTTGCTGAGCGGTAAAGAATTGCAAATACTTTGAGTAAAATCTTAGCTTGTGCTAAATATAAAGCATGTACAACAACTGAGGACAATTTTTAACCGCCACGAAGAGAAGCAACGCGCGGTAAATTGTAAAAATATGGACATTCGGTTCAGTCGTCTTGCCCCCTGTTTTTCACTTCCTGTCTCCTTCTGCTGCCCGCCTGTGGGCGAACAATACTGGTGCACCGCGCTGTAGTTTTCTCCTGCCCGATTCGGCGCTCTGTGCGCAACTGTTAATTATTTTACGGTTTTCCGCCATGCGGTAAATCGCAAGGATCTCTATTCTCAAGCAGGAGAAAAATATGTTTTACTGGATTTTATTAGCGCTGGCGATTCTCTCGGAAATAACCGGTACGCTATCGATGAAATGGGCAAGTATTAATAATAGCCACAGCGGCTTTATTTTAATGCTGGTGATGATTACCTGTTCCTATATTTTCCTGGCGTTTGCAGTGAAAAAAATTGCCCTCGGCGTGGCCTACGCATTATGGGAAGGTGTCGGTATTGCCATTATTACGCTATTTAGCGTGCTGCTGTTTGATGAACCCCTCTCACCGTTGAAAGCGGCGGGTCTGGTAGCGCTGGCGCTCGGTATTGTGCTGATTAAGTCCGGCACGCGTAAAGCCCCACGTCAGGAGCAGGGTCATGTTACTGCTTGAGTGGGTGCACGCATTATGGCTGGCGATGGCCATTATTCTGGAAATTGTCGCCAATATCTTTTTAAAACTTTCTGACGGCTTTCGTCGCAAACTCTATGGCTGCGGATCGCTAGTGGCGGTGCTGGCTGCCTTCAGCGCCTTGTCGCAGGCGGTAAAGGGGATCGATCTCTCCGTCGCCTACGCCCTGTGGGGCGGGTTTGGTATCGTGGCGACGCTTGCCGCCGGCTGGATCCTCTTCGGACAGCGCCTTAATGGCAAAGGCTGGCTCGGCCTGGCGCTGCTGCTTATCGGCATGATGCTGATAAAACTCTCCTGATGTGATGTTGCCCGCGTTTGCGGGCAACGAAATTTGTGGGCTGTATTACGCTTAGAGGACAATAACAAACGTTACGGGACACCAGTAAGGGTCGTCGATGCTCAATCCGCTAAGCTGGCGCAATATCCCCACAGCAAGAACGCTTTTTGTGATGATTTTTCTGGCAGGGGTGGGCTTAATCATCTCCGTCGTTGCGCTCCTTTATCTCTCACTCCACCTGATTAGCAGTAAAGCGAATGAAATTGATGAGCACCGCGCGGCGCTTGCCGTGCAGGGAGCGATCCAGACCTCTGTTAACAGAATGCGATCCCTCGGTCTCGATAACGCAGTGTGGGATGAAGCGGTGCGCGTGGTCTACCGCACGCCGATGGATACTGGCTGGCTCTACAACACCTGGGGGGCGGGCTTTAAGGTCGATAATCTCTATGACGGCACCTTTGTGCTGGATGAGCACTTTGCGGTGGTATGGGGCGCCTTTCGCAGCCAGCCCTTCTCCGAACGCAATCTCGCCTTTTTTGGCGACGGGCTGGCGGCGCTTATTCGCAACCATGCCGCAGACCTGCAGCAGGGCAAGGACATTTTTGCTGGCATCACCCGTACGCAGCGGGGGGTCGCGTTTGTCAGCATTGGCTTGATCCGCCCGGTGTCGGGGCGGCTTGAGAAACAGGGCAGTGCGCGGCGTTATTTAGTGATGACCCGTCATCTTGATGATGAACTGCTTAGCGAACTTGGCACGACCTTTCAGATCCAGAACCTGCGGCTGACGTCGCAAAACACGCAGGCAAGCAGCATCCCTTTATACGGATCCGCCGACGAATTTCTCGGTTATATGATCTGGAAGCCGCACTTTCCGGGCGCTGAAGCGGCAGACGCGGCGGCAAGCGATATCCGCCAGATCGCCCTGCTTGGCTCCGGCCTTATCCTGCTGTTTATCGGGCTCAGCAGCGCCGGGCTCTACAAACTGGCAAAAGGGGAAAAACTGGCGCGCAGCATTGCGCTAACCGACTGGCTCAGCCGTCTGCCCAACCGGCGCGCGCTGATTGAGCAGCTAGATCAGTGGAGCGAATGGGGTAACAACGAACTGATTAGCGTGGTGTTTATCGATCTTGATGGTTTTAAAGATGTGAACGATATCTATGGTCACGATGTGGGTGACCGGTTGATTGTCACCATCGCGCAGACATTGCAGGAAAAAGTACCGACCGACGGCATGCTGGCGCGCATGGGTGGGGATGAGTTCGCCATGACCCTGAGCGGGCCGTGGTCAGTTGAAAAAGCCACCGACTTTGCGCAAACGGTGCTCGACTACTTCTGCGCACCGGTGCGCATTGGCAAACGTACGCTGCATATTAGCGCCAGCATCGGCATTGCCAGCGGAACGCTGGTGGCGTGTTCAAGCTCCGAGCTGTTTCGCCGCGCCGATATCGCTATGTACCATTCGAAAATGTGCGGTAAAGCGCGGATGACGCACTATGACGCCGCGCTCAACAGCGCCCGCGAGCGGCAGCTGATGATTGAAAACGATATCCGCAACGGGCTGGAGCGCGAGGAGTTTGACGTCTGGTATCAACCCATTATCGATGCCAGCAGTGGCGCGATGAGCGGCGTTGAAGCGCTGGCGCGCTGGCCGCGTCGCCCGGAGGGTGAGCTTAAACCGGACGAGTTTATCCCCATCGCTGAAACCAGCGGCCTGATTTACGCGCTGGGGCAGTTTGTTCTGCGCCGCGCCTGTCGCGATCTCTATCCGCAAACCGGACTGAAACTGTCGGTCAACATCTCTCCGGCGCAGTTTCGTGATCCGGAATTTGAAGACAAAGTGGCGCATGTGCTGGAGAGCTGCCGCTTTCCGGCGCAGCGCCTGCAACTGGAGGTCACGGAGACTTACGTGCTGGAGAACCCGGAGCGCGCGCAAGCGGCAATCGCCAACTTAAAAGCGCTGGGCACCGCGGTCGCGCTCGACGATTTCGGCACTGGCTACTCCAGCATCGGCTATCTGCGGCGATTTAATTTCGACACCATCAAGATTGATAAATCGCTGGCAGGGCTGGTGGATAGCGATGAGCAGGCTTCGATATTAGTGAGCGGTACAATCCGCATTGCCAGCGCGCTGGGGATGCAGGTTGTGGCGGAAGGGGTGGAAAACGAAAGGCAAATGGGGCTGCTGCGTGATGCGGGCTGCGATCAATTGCAGGGGTTCTACTTTAGCGCGCCGATGCCGCTGGAGAGGCTGTTACAGCAGCATCGCCAGCGGCAGGAGTGAGTCATCACTGCACCGTGTCGCTGGCCAGTGCGTCCAGCTTGTCACGAAAACCGGTTACCGCAATGGCACGGTTGTCGGCGCGCCAGCGATCTTTTGCCGCCGGGGCTGAACTTTGCACGGCGATCAACTGCCAGCCATCATCGGTTTTTAACATCAGCGGCGAACCGCTATCGCCCGGCAGCGTATCGCACTGATGCGACAGCACGCTGCTCTGCGCCCAACCTGTCACGACGCAATCCTGGTGGCTGAAAAGATTGTCCAGATGATCTTGCGGATAACCCGCCTGCGTCACTTTACGATTGGCGGCCTTCAGCGCGGCGGTAAGCGCCTCTTTATCACCGCTAAACAGCGGTAGGGGCGTAATGCCAGAGGGCGGATAGCGTAAAACGATCAGCCCAAAATCCCATGAGGCGGCCGAGGAGGGGACAATCCACCCTTCGCCGTCCGCCTTCAGGCGTCGGCCCAGTGAGGCATCAACGCGCCCTTCGATACCGTGGATCTCATAGCGCCAAATCCCTTTTTGCGACACAAACCGCAGCGCTATTGCCTTATCGATTTTGCCGCGCGGCGGCGTCAGCAGGCAGTGCCCGGCGGTTAAGGCGAGATGCGGAGAGATAAGTGTGGCGGTACAGAGATTGCCGCTGGCGGTCTCCAACTGACCTATCGCATCCCACGGTGCGGTGGTCGGCGACGCGACGCGGACACGATCGTCATGCCCAAAAAAGAGGGTTTTTATATCCCTGGCGCTAACCGCGGCCTCATCGCCATCATCAGCATGTCCAACAGCGGAAAACAAAAGCAGCGGTCCCAGCAACAGCACAACGGTTCTTCGCATAGTACTCTCAGGTGGGGAAATTATGATTATTAAGGTCGAGCCATGAGTAATAAATATAGACGGGACGCATAGAAAGCGGGAGTAAAATCAGCGTGCTACATCAATAAAGATAGAAACGGAGGGCAATAAGCGCGCACAGAATTAACATCATCAGGATAACTTCAAAACGATAACGTCGCAGCATGCTCAGGCCTCCAGAGAAAAGCGGCGCTTCACCCGAAGGGCTCAGCGCCGCGTTTTAGCACGGCGCTCGGGGGAGCGCCGGTTACAGACACGTGGCTTATGCAGCCGGCTGTGCAGCCGGTTTAGCAGCAGCGTGTTTTACATGTTTGTGATGTTTTTTAGCAGCCTGAGCTTTCTGCTCTACAGCCGGTTTAGCGGCGGCTTTTTTATGGTGCTTTTTAGCAGCCTGGGCTTTCTGCTCTGCAGCCGGTTTAGCGGCGGCTTTTTTGTGGTGTTTTTTAGCAGCCTGGGCTTTCTGCTCAGCGGCTTTTTTGTGTTTCTTGTGGTGAACTTTCTTCGCCGGAGCCGCTTTGGTGTCAGCAGCAGCCGGAGCAGCAGTAGTGGTGGTCGGCGCAGCAGCCGGCGCCTGAGAGGTGGCAGCGGTGTCAGCAGCGAAAGCAGCAGAAGACAGACCCATTGCAGCGGCAACAACCAGAGCTAATACTTTTTTCATTCCGATATCCTCGAATTGGTTTCTTCATTCAACCCCACTGCGGGGCCGTTGAAAGAACTATATCCCTGTAAGCAAAGCCTTTCCGTGAGTGATTGGTATCGGCGTGTAACGGAATGTACAACGAGGGTAAAGTGCGCCGGAGAGTGGCTCCGGCGCGACAGGTTCAGAGGTAACGGCGGGTAAGGTGCTGGCGGAAATAGTCCGCGTTCAGCGGCTCGCCGGTGGCGTTGGCAATCAGCTGTGCGGTGCTAAAGCGGCTGCCGTGCTGCCAGATGTTCTGGCGCAGCCACTCAAACAATGCGCTGAAATCGCCGGCGGCGATGGCGTCATCAAGACCCGGCAGCGCGCGGCGCGCGGCGTGGAACAGCTGCGCGGCATACATCGCGCCCAGAGTATAAGAGGGGAAATAGCCAAAGCCGCCGTCAGTCCAGTGAATATCCTGCATACAGCCGTTGCGGTAGTTGCCTTCCGTCGAAAGCCCAAGCCAGGCCTGCATTTTCTCATTCCACAGCCCCGGGATATCGTCGACCTCAATCTCACCGTCGATCAGCGCCCGCTCGATCTCATAGCGCAAAATAACGTGCGCCGGATAACTTACTTCGTCGGCGTCAACGCGAATATAACCCGGCTTCACACGCTGGTTCCAGGCGATAAAATTGCGCTCTTCAAAGGCAGGCTGCATACCAAAACGCTCGATAATCGCGGGCTGCAGGCGACGCAGGAAGGCTTCGCTGCGCCCGAGCTGCATCTCAAAGAAGAGGCTCTGTGATTCGTGAATCGCCGTGGAGCGCGCCAGCGCAATCGGCTGGCCCGGCCAGCTGCGTGGCAGGTTCTGCTCATAGCGGGCATGTCCCGTCTCATGCACCACGCCGAACAGAGCACTCAGCAACTCATTTTCATCATAACGGGTGGTGATGCGCACATCTTCCGGCACACCGCCGCAGAAGGGGTGGGCGCTGACATCAAGGCGTCCACCGTCAAAGTCGAAACCGAGCGTCTTCATCGCCTGTAACCCCAGCTCGCGCTGATCGGCAATCGGGAACGGCCCTTGTGGCGCGATGAGCGATTGCTGCCCCTGCTTCGCTACCGCCTGCTTCAGCAGATCGGGTAGCCAGCTTTTTACCTCGCCAAATAACTCATCAAGACGGGCGCTGGTCATATCCGGCTCAAATTTATCAAGCAGGGCGTCATAGGGCGAGCAGCCTTTCGCCGCCGCGCGCAGCTTCGCCTCTTCGCGGGTGAGTTTTACGACCTCTTTCAGATTGGCGGAGAAACCCACCCAGTCATTGGCCGGGCGCTGGGTACGCCAGGCGTGTTCACATTTACTGCCTGCCAGCGACAGGGCTTCAACCAGCGCTTCCGGTAGCAGCGCCGCTTCATCGTAGTGACGCTGCATTTCGCGCAGGTTAGCCTGCTCGACGTCGTTGAGATCTTCCTGAGCGGCGCTGGAGAGCCACTGGCCAACCTGCGGGTTGGTTAAAATCTGGTGGCGCAGGACACTCATTTCCGCCAGCGCTTCACCGCGCGTGGCGCTGCCGCCTGGCGGCATCATGGCGAACATATCCCAGCTGGCAATGGCAGTAAGATGAGAGAAACGTGACAGGCGAAGGAAGGTACGGGTGAGTTGTTGGTAGTTTTGCTTATCCATAATGCCTCTGATTTTTTTGTATTTTCTCAGCCTGAACACCTAAAAATAGTAGTTCCGCGGCTAATGTTAAAATCTGTACCATAATAGGGAACATATTCATTTAACCAATAAACTCTTAACACAGCAAAAAACCATGAATCCTTTCATTTGGGTGATCTGCAGTTTGATGGTGCTCGACGCCGTGCGGGAATGGATGGGCGCAAGCTCCGTCTTCGCACTTTTCTAGCCCTACCGCGCTGGAATAGCGTACAACGCCCCGCTTACGTAGGGGCAGCCCCCCCTTCACGCGCTAACGCAGATGCGCGAGTAGCGTCTTGCCTGTATAAAAAATAGCCACTACAGTTTTAGAGAGCCCTGTGCTGGTCACTGGGTGTATACATCTATTTGCTCACGTTACATCAGTGTTCAACAGGAGCTGACTATGTATAAAGTTCTGAACAGGGTGCTGAATACGTTTATGAATTACGGTACGCCGAGCGACGCACAGGAAGAGGAGGAGGTGCAGCCTTATAAAGCAGTAAGAAACGCAAAAGAGGTTGTAAGAGGAATATTTGCTTTTGAGGATATGACCAAAGAGGGACGAAGGCTTACTATCCAGGGGCATGGTTATGTCATCAATAATAAAGGGGTAATGGTGGATGCCAAACATGATTACTACGACGGGAAAGAACTTAAAAAGCTGCTGGTAGAGTCGGGTGTAAACCTCACGCGCTATAAAAAAGTTCGGCTGGTCTGTTGCCGCTCCGCAGACAGTGGATCGCCACTGGCTCAACAAATCGCCAATGAATTCAATCTTCCCACCAAAGGCTACTCCGGTTCAGCGTGGGGCAACGTCAGAAACTCAATGCTTCGCGCCTGGATAAATGGCTACGATCAATTCACCGAGGCGCAGGCGAAGATATTCGCAGGTGAAAATAGCTATATGCACAAAGGCGTCAGCTGGCGCGTTGAGGGGGGGCGTAAAAAGTTAATCGAAAATATGTCGTTTAAATTCAAACCTCAGGTCGCTGATATCATTGAGGATAATCCAGGCGCGATATTAAATTCAGGTCTGCGGTAATAACAAGCCCCGCTTGCGCAGGGCGAGCACGTTTTTTATGCGCTACCGCAGACGCGAGTGCAGCCTGCTGCCGACCACGACGGCCAGCACCAGCATTGCCGCAATAAATCCGCCGACGCCGTTCCAGCCATAGCTGTGCCAGAATACGCCGCCCAGGGTTCCTGCCAGGCTGGAGCCAAGATAGTAGCTGAAGAGATAGAGCGACGAAGCCTGGCCTCTGGCGCGCTTAGCGCGTGGTCCAATCCAGCTGCTGGCGACGGAGTGCGCGGCAAAAAAACCGGCGGTAAAAAGCAGCATGCCAGGGAAGATGAGCCACAGTGATGAGAAGAGCGTCAGCAATAAGCCGAGCAGCATGATAGCGGTAAAGGCGATCATCACCGGTCCTCGGCCATATTTGCTGGTCATCGCGCCCGCTTTTGGCGAACTCCAGGTACCGGTCAGATAAGCCACCGACAGCAGGCCAACCACGGCCTGGCTCAGCATCCACGGGGATTGCATCAGGCGATAACCGATATAGTTAAATAGCGTAACAAACGATCCCATCAGCAAGAAGCCTTCGAGAAAGAGCAGCGGCAGCCCCTTATCACGCCAGTGCAGGCGGAAGTTGATCAGCAGCGTTTTTGGCCGCAGCGAAGAGGGGCGAAAATGGCGTGAGGGAGGCAGAATCTTCCAGAACATTAGCGCCGATGCCAGCGCAAAGCAGCCAATCACCGCCACCGCCACCCGCCAGTTAAAGAGGTCAGTAAAAACTCCGCTTAACAGACGACCACTCATGCCGCCGATGGAGTTGCCGCTGATATAGAGCCCCATGGAGAAGGCGACAAAACTGGGGTGGATCTCTTCACTCAGGTAGGTCATGCCGACCGCCGCCACGCCGCTCAGCGATAATCCCACCAGCGCGCGCATCACCAGAATGCCGTGCCAACTGCTCATTATCGTTGAGAGCAGCGTGCAGCATGACGCCAGAAGCAGCGCGGTGACCATCACGTTTTTGCGCCCAATCGCATCCGATAATGGCCCGGTAAAGAGCAGGCCAATCGCCAGCATGGCGGTGGAGATGGAGAGAGAGATACTGCTGCTGGCGGGGGAGATGCCGAACTCATGGGAGAGCACCGGCAAAATAGGCTGCACGCAGTAGAGCAGGGCGAAAGTCGCCAGCCCGGCGGAAAAGAGCGCCAGCGTGACGCGCATAAATTGGGGGGTGCCACGTTTAATAAATTGCCCCTGCGGGGCGACGGGTTGCTCGTTGACGATGTGTGTCGGTTCGTTATCAACCGTTGTTGTACGACTCACTTGAGATCCTTAGCTTTTTGACCTGTCATTACGGCGACAGGCTTACCACGGCGTAAGGGTATGAAAGCGGAAATATTCTGTCTAATATATTAATAATCTCAAATAATACTTTAAAAATATGAATATCGAACTGCGCCATCTGCGCTACTTTATTGCCGTCGCTGAAGAGCTCCATTTTGGTCATGCCGCCGCGCGTCTGAACATTTCGCAACCGCCCCTGAGCCAGCAAATTCAGATCCTCGAACAGCAGGTTGGTGCGCGGCTGCTGGCCCGCACGAATCGTAGCGTCTCATTGACCCCCGCCGGGCGACAGTTTCTGGCGGATAGCCGGCAGATCTTAAACCTGGTGGAGGAGGCCGCCGCCCGTGCGCTGCGTTTGCACCAGGGCGAAACGGGTGAGTTAAGGATCGGCTTCACCTCCTCCGCGCCCTTTATCAAAGCGGTTTCTGATACTCTCTCTTCCTTTCGTCAACGCTATCCGGATGTGCATATCCAGACGCGGGAGATCAACACCCGCGAACAGATAGCACCCCTTAATGAAGGAACGCTGGATCTCGGTTTAATGCGCAACACCCCGCTGCCGGAGACGCTGGCTTGGGAGGTGATCCTGCGCGAGCCGCTGCTGGCGATGATCCCGCGTACCCACCCGCTGGCAAAACGTACGGCAGTTTCGCTGCACGAACTGGCGCAGGAGCCGTTTGTCTTTTTCGATCCCCATGTTGGCACCGGACTGTATGACGATATCCTCAGCCTGATGCGCCGCTACCAGCTGACGCCGCGCATCGCACAGGAGGTGGGTGAGGCGATGACCATTATCGGCCTGGTGGCTGCCGGGCTGGGCGTTTCGATTTTACCCGCCTCATTTCACCGCGTTCAGCTCAGCGAGATGCGCTGGATACCAATTGTTGAAGAGGATGCCGTGTCAGAGATGTGGCTGGTGTGGTCAAAACACCAGGAGCAGGGGGCGGCGGCGGCGCGTTTCAAACAGCAGCTGCTTGATGCGGCAAACGGCTGAATTTTGCCCATAACGGTGAACAAAATGTGCGTTAAATCACAAGCATGGGTAAATATTTGACGACGGCCGTTAAGTGTTTCACCATAGCCGAATGTTTATTTCGAAGCGCGAAAATAAGGGAGTATGAGGTGGTCGCTGATAGCCAGCCGGGGCATATTGACCAAATAAAGCAGACCAATGCGGGCGCAGTCTATCGCCTCATCGATCAGCTTGGCCCGGTCTCGCGTATCGACCTTTCACGTTTAGCGCAGTTGGCCCCCGCAAGTATTACCAAAATCGTGCGCGAAATGCTGGAAGCCCACCTGGTACAGGAGACAGAGATCCAGGAGCCGGGCAGCCGTGGACGTCCTGCAGTGGGGCTGGTGGTGGAGACGGAAGCCTGGCACTACCTCTCGTTACGCATTAGCCGCGGCGAAATTTTTCTCTCCCTGCGCGATTTAAGCAGCAAACTGGTGGTCGAGGATCGTCTCGATCTTCCTTTAACCGCCGCAGAACCCTTGCTCACCCGGATCATTACCCATATCGATCAATTTTTTACCCGCCATCAGCACAGGCTTGAGCGGCTGACGGCGATCGCCATTACGTTGCCGGGCATTATTGATACCGAAAATGGCATTATCCACCGTATGCCATTTTATGAGGATGTGAAGGAGATGCCGCTCGGCGAAGCGCTGGAAGCACACACCGGTGTGCCGGTCTATGTGCAGCACGATATCAGCGCCTGGACGATGGCGGAAGCGCTGTTTGGCGCCTCGCGCGGCGCGCGGGATGTGATTCAGGTGGTGATTGACCATAACGTCGGTGCCGGGGTCATCACCGATGGACGCCTGCTCCATGCGGGGAGCAGCAGCCTGGTGGAGATTGGCCACACGCAGGTCGATCCCTATGGCAAGCGCTGCTACTGCGGAAATCACGGTTGCCTTGAGACCATCGCCAGCGTGGAAAGCGTGCTGGAGCTGGCGCAGCTGCGTATGAGCCAGTCGATGAGTTCCATGCTGCACCAGCAGCCCCTGACGGTAGAGTGGCTCTGCCAGGCAGCGCAGCAGGGCGATCTGCTGGCAAAAGATATCATCAGCGGCGTTGGGGCAAATGTCGGGCGCATTCTGGCCATCATGGTCAATTTGTTCAATCCGCAAAAAATATTGATTGGTTCACCGCTGAGCCTTGCGGCAGATGTGCTTTTTCCTGCCATAGCTGACTGCATTCGCCAGCAGGCGCTGCCAGCGTACAGCAAAAATATCTCCGTTGAGAGTACGCAGTTCACCAATCAGGGCACGATGGCGGGTGCCGCGCTGGTAAAAGATGCGATGTATAACGGATCGTTGCTGATTCGTTTGTTACAGGGCTAACATTTTTACGTAGTCGCGATAAAAATTGCGCTATCTCAAATTGAGCCTCCACCACTTCCCGTAGACTTTCTGCTCTGAATTATATTTCCGGTTTATATTTTCGTTGCTTAACGGTGGAGTTACTTATGCTTAAGCGTTTCTTTGTAACGGGTACAGACACTTCTGTCGGGAAGACAGTGGCGTCCCGCGCGCTGCTCCAGGCGCTGGCTGCCAGCGGCAAAACGGTGGCAGGTTATAAGCCTGTTGCAAAAGGAAGTCAGGCAACGCCGGAAGGGCTGCGTAATAAAGATGCGCTGGTGCTGCAAAGCGTCTCTTCCCTCGCGCTGCCGTACAGCGCCATCAATCCGATTGCGCTGAGTGAAGAGGAGAGCAGCGTGGCGCACAGCTGCCCCATCAACTACACCTTACTGTCTAACGGGCTGGCAGAGTTGTGTAGGCAGGTTGATCACGTCGTTGTTGAAGGCACCGGCGGCTGGCGCAGCCTGATGAACGACCTGCGCCCGCTGTCCGAGTGGGTAGTACAGGAGCAGATGGCGGTAGTGATGGTGGTGGGGATCCAGGAGGGGTGCCTTAACCATGCACTGCTCACCGCTCAGGCGATCGCCAGCGATGGCCTGCCGCTGATCGGCTGGGTGGCAAACCGCATCAACCCTGGCCTTGCGCACTATGCCGAAATTATCAATGTGCTCAGTAAAAAACTGCCTGCGCCGCTGGTAGGTGAGCTGCCTTATCTCCCGCGCGCCGAGCAGCGCGATCTTGCCCACTATATCAATCTGCAGATGGCAACCGGCATGCTGGTCGCCGATCGCGTACTGGCCTGACTCCACACCTTGCGGATCCCGCCGGCGAGACGCTGTTTGCGTCCCCCGGCGCAGCGCAAAGGGTGTATGAAACATCTGAAACTTCACTTCGTCCCGGATGGATATCACTATTCTCAATAGAAAAGAATAGGCCGGAGACGAAGGTTATGTATGCTCACGCCCAGCAAAAAACTAAGCCTCAGCTAGCGCATCATGCGGGCCCTTCAGAAGAGGAAATACTGGGGCATTTAAAAAGCCAAAATGTGCCAACAGACGACCTCAAAACCATTCTCGATAAAATAAAACAGCTCAATCCACGCTTAAAAGACCCGCATTTACTGGTCGGTAAATACCGTGCGGGCGTCAATTTAGGCGGAAAAGTGCGTGCAAAACCTGCTTCATCGGCCGCCGGTCCGACAGCTTCTGCTGCCTACAAATACCCGGCTGAGATTGTGGATGGCGCACTCTATTTATATGCCACAAATAAAGGCGCGCTGTTTATTAATTCACTTATCCGTAAAGAGAAGGGGCAAGTTATTGATATCCCTGACACGACACAGTTGGCCAGACACGCCAAAATGCAGTTTGAAGCAGGCGAGAACAGGCCGCCCTTTGCGCCCGGAATTGATATCAAGAACGTTATAAAAACATTAAGTAAAAAGGGGCAAGCGATAGTCATCATGAATCAAGCCGTAGAGACTGCGAAAACATCCGGTATAAACAGCTATTACCGGGGCACGAGACACCGGCCTGTTCTGGATGTGATTAAACCTGGCGATGTGGTCAGCGCCAATTTCCTGATGTCTGTAACGGAAAGTAAGAGAATGGCAGAGCGCTTTGCCGAAGGAGTATACAACACCGCTGAAGATCAGGATGAGTTGGGCGTTATCTATGACATTATTGGCAATCCTCACGATTTTAAGTTTGGCGATCCTGTCGAAAAAGAGAGACTTTTTCCCGTCGGTGCAAAATTTAAATATATTGGCCGGGAGGGCACGACATATCGTTTTGTTGAGCAGTCCGCCGCCGAGATGAAAAAGTACAAAGGTGATATTTATCGTCTTTATCGGTAATCACTGGACCCGAGCGTATTGTCATAATTATCTGTAAACACTCTGGAGACAAAACGTATGTACGCTCATGCTAAACAGGAAGATAAACCGAGTGCTTCATTCTCAACCAGCACAGATGAAACCAGAAACGATGATAAGGCGTTAATTGCCAAACAGGCCCGGCGGATTTTACTTCCAGGGTATATTCAAACCTATCAGCAGGCTTTTCATTATATTTATCAAGTACATGGGCTTGAGTCTTATAACGAGCTGTGGAGTGCACTAAGTGACAAAATACCGCTCAACAGTACGCAGTTGATTACGCCGCAACATATGGAGGCGATAGCAGATTTTATCGTAACCAGAGAGTTAATCTCGCGGAAAATTTATACCCGCACAACGCCCAGCGATATACCCATCGATGTCGCTGAGATAAGACGTTATTTACAGAAAATACCTGTAAACGTGCTAGAAAAAGCATTTTCGTTTGGACAGGTCCTCACCGCAACGAATGATAATATTACTAACCATCCGCGCATGAATAAGTATAAACATTTCACGCCTCGCGGTTGGCCTGCCGGCACAACGCTGGAATCGCTCAGTGGAATGGGGGCCCCCGGTAAAGTCGCCATGGAGGGTACCCATCCTGATGAGACCATTATTGCATTAAGCAAAAATTCAGCGGGAGGATGGTCGCTGGCCGGTGGACACAGTGCGACAAATCTGGTGTTGCATGAGTATGGGCACGCAATTGATCGCAGCTTTGGCGAGAAAGGCCTGATGGGGCCGAAAGGGACCGGCGAAGCTGGTGACTTTTTAAGCCGCAGAGAGAGCTTTATCGCGGCCTGGAAGAGGGATTTAAGTAATACGCCGCCAGATTCCCACGATAACTATTACTGGCAAGGTGGAAGCAGTGGCGGAGCGGAGGAAGCATTTGCTGAAGGATTTAGCGATCTATATCTGCAATCAAATGCCCGCAACTGGCCGAATATTAAGAGTTATATTGAAAATAAAATGAAATCGATAAAATAAAACGTGCCCTGATGATGGGCACGTTATCAATACAACAGCTCAACAGGTATCTGGCCTGCCGGGTGTTAGCTTTCGCTCTGAATTGCCAGCGCCCGACGCGTTTTCCCGGAGCTTAAATACTCGGCGATATAGTCTTGCGAAATTTCGCCGTTATAGCGACCCTCTTCGTCGACAATCGGCATCCAGCTGGTGTTGCTCTCATAGAGCCGCGAAAGCACCACGCGCAGATTATCCTCGGCTTTTCCGGTTATGCGGAAAGGGTGCAGCAGGGCTGCGCAGTCGCGCGGATCGTGTCGTGCTTCACGGCGTTTGACGAAGCCAAGCGGTTTACCGGCACCGTCGACCACCGTTACGGCGCGCATATCGTTATCGTCCATAATGGCGAACGCCTCGGCGGCCGGAGTCGATTCGCGCACGGTGATGGTGGGTTGCTGATCGGTCACGTCACCGGCTGAAACGAGCAGCAGTCGCTTGAGCGTCCGGTCCTGACCAACAAACGATCCGACAAACTCATTCGCCGGTTTTGCCAGCAGCTCGTCGGGGCTGGCGCACTGCACTATGCGTCCCTGGCGGAAGACCGCGATACGATCGCCGAGCTTTAACGCTTCATCGATATCGTGGCTGACCAGCAGCACGGTCTTTTTCAGCGCGCGCTGCATCTCAAGAAACTGGTTCTGGATCACTTCGCGGTTGATGGGGTCGACCGCGCCAAAGGGTTCATCCATCAGCAGCACCGGCGGATCGGCCGCCAGCGCGCGGATCACGCCAATACGCTGCTGCTGACCGCCCGACATCTCGCGCGGGTAGCGATGCAGAAACTTTTTCGCATCCAGCGCTACCATTTCCATCAGCTCTTCCGCGCGGCTTTTGCAGCGCGCTTTATCCCAGCCCAGCATGCGCGGCACCACGGTAATGTTCTCTTCGATGGTCATATTGGGGAACAGGCCAATCTGCTGGATCACATAGCCGATATTGCGCCGCAGAGTGACCGTATCCATGCCGCTGGTATCCTCTCCGTTAATCAGGATCGTGCCGCTGCTTGGCGTGATAAGCCGGTTAATCATCTTCAGCGTCGTAGTTTTACCGCAGCCGGAGGGGCCGAGCAGCACACACATTTCGCCTTCCGGCACCATCAGATTGACATTGTCGACGGCATTCACACTCTGGCCGTTCTTCTGCGTAAATTGTTTAGTCAGATTTTCCAGTTTAATCATTATCGAATCCCCTTCGGCGTCAGCACGATTTGTAAGCGGTGCAGTAACCAGTCGAGCACGACTGCCAATAAACAGATCATCACCGCCCCGGCAATCAGCATGCGAATATCACTTCCGCCGATGCCGTTCAGCAACAGCAGCCCCAGCCCGCCCGCGCCAATCACGGCGGCGATGGCCATCACGCCAATATTCATCACCACGGCGGTACGGATCCCGCCAAAAATCACTGGCAGCGCCATCGGGATCTCCACCCAGCGCAGACGCTGCCAGAAGGTCATGCCAATTCCGCGGCCCGCTTCACGCAGCCCCGGTGGCAGGCTGTCGAGGGCGGTATGGGTGTTGCGCACAATTGGCAGCAGGGAGTAGAGAAACACTGCGGTGATTGCCGGCAGCGCGCCAATCCCCTGACCGACCAGCGAAAAGAGCGGGATCATCAGGCCGAACAGGGCAATCGACGGGATGGTCAGCACCAGCGTTGCCAGGCCGAGCACCGGCGTGGCCAGCCATTTGTGGCGCACAATCAAAATCCCCAGCGGCACGCCAATCAGTATCGCGAGGCCCACCGCCAGCAGCACCAGCCAGAGGTGCTGAAAGGTGAGGCTCGCCAGATAGCCGGCGTTGTCCATCATGTAGTGAATCGTGTCCATAGGCTCTCCTTACAGCAACCCTTTCTCGCGCAGGAAGTCGCGGGCGACCTGCTGCGGCGTCTGGTGATCGATATCGACTTTGGCATTGAGGGAGATAATCACCTCGTTATTCAGCAGCCCGGAGAGGGTATTGAGCGCATCCGCTAAGCCCGGATTGGCCTCAAGGGTGTCTTTACGCACCACCGGCGTGACCGCATAGCTCGGGAAGAAGCCTTTATCATCCTCCAGCGTTTTCAGATCGAAACCTTTCAGGCGGCCATCGGTGGTGTAGACCAGACCGGCATCGACAAAACCGTCGCGGATGGCGTTATAGACCAGACCGGGGTCCATCTGGCGGATTTGCGGGCGATCCAGCTCCATGGCATAGGCCTCCTGCAACGGTTTCATGCCGTCGCTGCGTCCGGCAAACTCCAGGTCGAGGCCCAGCAGCCAGTTCCTCTTCGGATTGGTTTTACGGATCTCTTCAATTTTCGCCACCATCTGCGACATGGTGGTGATGTGCTCCGCTTCGGCACGTTTACGCTGCATCGCAAAGGCATAGGTATTGTTCATGTTGGCCGGGTTGAGCCACACCAGACCGTGTTTCGCATCGAGACGTTTAACGGTGTCGTAAGTCTCCTGGGCCGACATGCGTTTGTTAATGTGGTTAAAAATAATCAGTGACGTGCCGGTATATTCCCAGGTCATATCGACCTGCTTGTTGATCATCGCATTACGTGAAATCACCGTCGCGATATTGGTCTGCGGCTGCACCTGAAAGCCTTTTTTCTGCAAATACTGCACGGTAAGGGCCGACAAAATATGCTGTTCGGTAAAGCTTTTGGTCGCCACAATCAGCGGTGCTGCATGGGCGCTGGCGGTGAGTAGCGCCGTTGCCGCCAGCCAGCCCAGCGTATGAAAAAGTCGCTTCATCACATTTCCTCTTATTGTTTTCATGCCGAGTGCGGGCTCAGGAGACGGCCCAGCGCCGCCAGCAGGGTATCGAGGATCAGGGCAAACAGCGCCGTGGCGGCTGCGCCTAAAATCAGCGTTGGGAAATCATTGAGATAGATACCGGGGAAGATCAGTTCGCCATAGCTGCTGGCACCAATCAGAAATGCCAGCGGCGCGGTGCCGACGTTGATGGCCGTTGCAATTCGCACCCCGGAGAGGATCACCGGCAGGGCATTCGGTAGTTCCACCTGGCGTAAGCGCTGCCACTTTGTCATGCCAATCCCGTTCGCCGCTTCGATTAGCGAGGCGGGCACCGAGCAGAGACCGGCATAGGTGTTGCGCACAATTGGCAGCAGCGAGGCGAGGAACAGCGCGATGATAGCCGGCGTATCGCCAATGCCAATCACTACCATCGCCAGGGCCAGCACCGCCAGCGGCGGCAGCGTGTTGCCGACGTTAAAAATCTGCATCACATACTCGGCAACGCCGCGTGCGGCGGGGCGGCTAAGGGCAATACCGCTGGGAATGCCGACTAAGAGGGCAAAAAACATCGAGCTGAACACCAGAATCAGATGCTGTTGCCCGAGGTATATTAAATCCACCTGGCGGGCTTTTATCGTCTCGAGTCCGACGCCCCAGGTAATCAGCGCCAGTATGGCGACTATCCCGGCGATGAAAAGCAGCGCGCGGGTAAGCATAGAAGTCTGCATTGCAGTGTCTCTCCCTGGTTGCATGCGGTTATGGCAACGGCGGGTTGCGTGTTGTTATGCCATGTTCGGCAGGGTGCTTTGAGCTATAGCTTGCGTCCCGCAAGGATTCCAATTCTGAAGCCGCTTTTTAAAACCCAGCGGCAGGCCACTTTTTTGGAGTAAGCCTTGCCGGATACAGGCTGATCGGAAGATTAAAGAATTGTCTTAAAAGCGAAGCGGCAGGAGTGACGTTGTCACATATAGTTGCCGGAATAAACAATCCCGGCATGTGAAAAAGAGGGCGTTAACGAAAAAGTGGTTTCTGCGCCACCGGTATCAGCAGGTTTGCTTGCCACTCCGCCAGCGTAAGCTGCGCCAGCCGGGCAAAGGCCTGCCAGAAAGAGTGCTGCGCCTGCGCCTCCAGCACGGTAAGAAAGCGGCCCGACCACGGCAGCAGATGCCAGGCCAGAAGCTCATCGCAGGCCTGCATCTCTCCCTGCTCCGCCAGCCAGGCCGCTAACAGCAGCAGGGTGCCAATATGATCCTCCGGCTCATTTTGCTGTGCCTCGTAAGCAATGTTGTTCTCTCGAAGCCACTGGCGCAGAGCCAGCGTCGAGTCGCCAAACAGCACGCACTCCTTATCCAGCCATACTGACCCCCACGGCGGCGCAGGCAGCGCCCACGGGCCGATAAACAGCCGCTGCCAGGCATCGGTTAACGGCTCTTCGCCATCCGCTGAAAACAGTTCAGCCAGTGGCAGCAGGCGGCTTTGCGCCAGCGGCCATGACGCCATCCACGCATTATGCGTAAAGGCGCTGACCAGCGGCGCAGAGGACTCGCTCTCCGGCGGGTAGTAAAAGAGCGCACCGAGCACGCGGGCGGTAAAGATAAACGATTCACGCTTCTCAACTGTCATGGTATTCCCTGAAAAAAGTGCCGAAGGCCGGAGATACGTCAACCGCTCTCCGGCTCCGTAATCGATCACCCGGCAACGGCGACGCCAACGGTCATATGCAGCCCGTAAAAGAGGCCGCGGCCAATCAGCTCCCCGGCGACCACCAGCAGGAACCCAATCAGCAGGCTACTGACACGTGGCTGCCTGCGCAGCACCAGCGGGCAGAGCCAGCACCCTAGCCCCAGCGCTAAAAGCAGCAATCGCAGCGCCTGCAATAAGCCGTAATCAGGAATCAGCGCACTCGCCTGCTGCACGGAGGAGTGCGTTTCGCCAAGCTGGATGCTCTGCAACATCACCACCGCCGCGCTTGCCAGCAGCGCGACTACGCTTATCGCCGCAAAACGGGATGCCGGAAAGCGCATACCAACGAGTCGTAGCAGCAGTGCCGCCAGCATCGGGCCACCGATCAGCATGGTCAGAAAGAAGCTGGCGGTGGTGTAGCCGTTATGCCAGGTCGGCACGGTCTCAATTTGATAGACCCGTGTCATCGCCCAGACAAACAGCACGCCAGAGGCCATGCTGACCAGCAGCCAGATGCGTCCGAGCCCGGCGGGCATTTTGCCGAGCCAGCTCAGTAGCCACCAGATGCCGCCGAGAGCAAAAAAGAGCGAGCCGGCGGCAATCTCATTACTCAACGCAGAGGCGCCAATGCGGTTAAGGGAGTTAAAGGCGCGCAGCGGCGAGCCGAGGTGCATCATCGAGGCGACAAAGCCGATGCCCATCAGCAGCCAGAGGAAAAACTGGCTGCGCACAATGTGCAGCTGCCCGCGGCGGTCGCTCTCATTGGCCATCCACACCAGACCGGTGCCAATCACGCCGCCTGCCACGCACTGACCGAGTACCGTAAACAGTACCAACGGCCATTCATGCCATCCGTTTCCCATTTTTATACCTCCTGTGGATTAGCCAGATAGCCGGTTGTATCTCCGGTCGGGCGGCTGTTGGCGTTGGGTTTGATGACAATATTTGGCCGTGTAAAGTGCGCCGCCGGAATGGGCGCGACCGCCGCCAGCGTGCCGTGCTTTTTACGCAGCGTCTCAATTGGACCAAAATCGAGGGCGCGCAGCGGGCAGGACTCCACGCAGACCGGCTTTTTACCTTCTGCTACGCGCTCGTGGCAGCCGTCGCACTTGGTCATATGGCCTTTCGCCGCATTGTATTGCGGCGCGCCATACGGGCAGGCCATATGGCAGTAGCGGCAGCCGATGCAGACCTCTTCGTCGACAACCACAAAGCCATCTTCGCGTTTATGCATTGCACCGCTCGGGCAGACTTTGGTGCAAGCCGGATCCTCACAGTGGTTACAGGAGAGCGAGAGATAGTAGGCAAAGACGTTTTGCTGCCAGACGCCGTTATCCTCCTGCCAACTGCCGCCAGCGTACTCATAGACGCGGCGGAAACTGACGTCCGGGGTTAAATCTTTGTAATCTTTACAGGCCAGTTCGCAGGTTTTACAACCGGTGCAGCGGGCGGAATCAATAAAAAATCCATACTGGGTGCTCATCGGCTACTCCTCAAACCTTTTGAATATCGACCAGATTGGTG
Organism: Kosakonia sp. SMBL-WEM22; assembly: GCF_014490785.1. Taxonomy (NCBI): domain Bacteria; kingdom Pseudomonadati; phylum Pseudomonadota; class Gammaproteobacteria; order Enterobacterales; family Enterobacteriaceae; genus Kosakonia; species Kosakonia sp. SMBL-WEM22. Next base: position 2,291,743 of record NZ_CP051488.1, read on the forward strand.
TGCTGCGGGTTGCCTTTCGCCAGCGGCGAAGGGCGGTGCGTGGTAAGCGTATTGACGCAGCCGCCGTGATCGACGCGATCGCCCGTCATATCCGCCTGATGCCATGCACCCTGGCCCATGGCGCTGACGCCCGGCATAATGCGCGGCGTGACTTTCGCCGCAATCCGCACTTCGCCGCGGTCGTTAAACACGCGCACCAGATCGCCGTTCTTAATCCCGCGCCGTTCGGCATCAAGCGGGTTGATCCACACCTCCTGGCGGCAGGCCTCTTTCAGCACATCAATGTTGCCGTAGCTGGAGTGGGTACGCGCTTTGTAGTGAAAACCGAAAAGTTGCAGCGGGAAGGTGGCGCGCGCCGGATCGTCCCAGCCTTCAAAGGTGGGGGCGTAGACCGGCAGCGGGCTTATCACCTCATCCTTTTGTAACTCCCAGCGGCTTGCGATCTCTGCCAGCTTGCTGGAGTAGATCTCAATTTTGCCCGACGGTGTTTTCAGCGGGTTGGCCTGCGGATCATCGCGGAATTTTTTATAGGCAACGAAGTGACCATTTGGATCTTTACGCTTGTAGATACCCATCGCTTTTAACTCTTCATAGCTGGGCAGCGCGGGATCTTTCTCTACCATTCTGGCGTAGAGGAATTTCAGCCACTCCTCCTGGCTGCGCCCTTCGGTGAAGCGCTGGTAGATATCCGGCCCGAGGCGGCGGGCGATCTCGCTGGTGATCCAGTAGATGCCTTTGCGCTCGAATTTCGGTGCGGTGACCGGCTGCAGGAAGATGAGATAGCCCATGTTGCCGGCGTAATCGTTGGGGATAATGTCCTCCTGCTCAACGGTCATCAGATCCGGCAGCAGGATATCGGCGTACATCGCCGACGAGGTCATAAAGTTCTCAATCACCACGATCGTCTCGCACTTGCTCTCATCCTGCAGCACATCGTGGGTGTGGTTAATGTCGCCGTGCTGGTTGACGAGGGTGTTTCCGGCATAGTTCCAGATGAACTTAATCGGTACCTCGAGCTTCTCTTTGCCGCGCACGCCGTCGCGCGTTGCCGTCATCTCCGGCCCGCGGGCGATAGCGTCGGTCCAGCTGAAGCAGGAGATGGCGGTTTTCACCGGGTTCTCCGGCATCGGCATCCGCTCGATGGTGATGGTGTAGGTCGACTCGCGCGCGCCGCTGTTGCCGCCGTTAATACCGACGTTGCCGGTGAGGATCGGCAGCATGGCGATCGCACGGGCAGTCAGCTCACCGTTGGCCTGCCGCTGCGGGCCCCAGCCCTGGCAGATATAGGCCGGTTTGGTGCTGCCAATCTCTCTGGCGAGCTTAATGATTTTGTCTGCCGGAATGCCGGTAATGCGCGACGCCCACTGCGGCGTTTTCGCCACGCCATCGTCGCCCTGGCCGAGAATATAGGCTTTGTAGTGGCCGTTTGCTGGCGCACCAGCGGGCAGGGTCTTCTCGTCGTAGCCGACGCAGTAGTTATCCAGGAAGGTCTGATCGACCAGGTTTTCGCTGATCAGCACCCAGGCCATGCCAGCGACCAGCGCGGCATCGGTGCCGGGGCGGATCGGCACCCACTCATCTTCGCGCCCGGCTGCGGTATCGGTATAGCGTGGGTCAATCACAACCATGCGGGCATTAGAGCGTTCGCGTGCCTGCTCCAGAAAGTAAGTGATGCCGCCGCCGCTCATGCGGGTCTCCGCCGGGTTGTTGCCGAACATCACCACCAGCTTGCTGTTTTCAATATCGGAGGTGCTATTACCCTCATTGGAGCCGTAAGTGTAGGGCATCGCGCAAGAGATTTGCGCCGTGCTGTAGGTGCCATATTGATTAAGAAAGCCGCCGTACATCGCCATCAGACGGGCAACGAGCGAGGCGGAAGGGGACGAGCGGGTAATGTTGCCGCCGACGATGCCGGAAGAGTAGTTGATATAGACCGCTTCATTGCCATATTTTTCCACCACACCCTTTAGGCGGTTGGCGATAGTGTCGAGGGCTTCGTCCCAGCTGATACGCTGGAACTTGCCTTCACCGCGTTTACCGACGCGTTTCATCGGGTAGTTGAGGCGATCCGGGTGATTGATACGCCGCCGAATAGAGCGGCCGCGCAGGCAGGCGCGTACTTGATGATTGCCGTACTGATCTTCGCCGGTGTTATCGGTTTCAACCCAGTAGACTTCATCATCGCGCACGTGGAGACGCAGGGCGCAGCGGCTGCCGCAGTTGACGGAGCAAGCGCCCCAGACCACTTTATCCGGCGCGCGCTGCGTCGCCTGTTGCACCGCAGCAGCGGCGGAGCGCAGGCCAAACGGCAGAGAAAAACTGCTTGCTGCCAGCGCTAGCGATCCGAGGGCGGTCGTCTTCACCAACGTTCGTCGGCTAATTCCCCCAGAATATTCCGTCTTCGACATGACTCACTCCATTATTATTTTTAAGTAAAAACTTGCCCGCGCAAATTAAAAGCAGGCTAATGATGGAGGTATGGTAATCATTTAGGAGTAGGGGAATGTTATGCACGATCAAAGAGAGGGAGATCCCCCTGGATATAAGGGGGATTAGAATTTACTGATTGCTGTTACTGTTTTCGTTCTGAGCTGATGCGCCGCCATTACGGGCATAGATAATTTTGTAGGTATCATTGGCGCAGTGACCAACTACCTGTCCACCCGCCTGTTCGGCTTGATCGTTTGGTACCACGGTCAATTCGAAGCCGGATTCCGGGACACCATTGTTAATAATTTTTTGCTGGATATCCGTTTTTACGCGTTCGCATGAGTCCGGCGCGGCGAAAGCAGGAACAGAACCTACCAGCAGTGCTGCGCACAGCCAACGTGAGTAGTGCATGCTTGTCTCCTTATTTATTGTCCACTTTAAGCTTAGCACTTCTCTTTTCGACAAAAGGTAAAACTCTGAATCATCTTAACTGTATGTGAAATTAGCCAGATAACAGCGAAGGAAGTTATTAACTCATTACGCTATAGCGTAAATGTTTTGCTAATATAAGCGCCATTCTAAAGAAAACTGTGGTGAAACCTTTGAAAAAACAGTTATTACTTGTCTCTCTGGCCCTGATTTTGACCGGATGTGATGAGGAGAAAGGCCCGGTCGCATTCACGCCGGAAATGGCGAGTTTTTCGAATGAATTCGATTTTGATCCTCTGCGCGGCGCGGTAAAAAACTTTAGTCAAACTCTACTTAATGAGAAAGGCGAAGTAACGAAGCGCGTCAGCGGAACGCTGTCGAAAGAGGGCTGTTTTGATACGCTTGAACTCCACGATCTGGAGAACAATAGCGGCGTATCGCTGGTGCTGGATGCTAACTACTATATCGAAGCTGAAACCCAGGAGAAGCGGCTGCGGCTGCAGGGAAAATGCCAGCTGGCAGAATTTCCGTCGGCGGGCGTCACCTGGGATACCGACGATAATGGTTTTGTGGTGCGCGCCTCAGGCAAAGATATGGAAGTGAAGTATCGCTACGATGACGAAGGCTATCCGCTGGGGAAATCTACCACCTCAAAGGATGTGCATCTCGATGTCTCCTCCACGCCAGCGAAGGATAAGCGTAAAAAGCTCGATTACGCCGCAGTAAGCACACTCAATGATAAGCCGCTGAGTAAAGTGCAGCAGAGCTGCGACTATGATAAGCATGACAATCCTCTGAGCTGCAGCCTGGAGATTGTTGATGAGAGCGTGACGCCGCAGGTGACGCATAAATACAGCATCAAAAACACCATCGAGTATTATTGATGCTGCCCGCCACCGCGCTGAGTGCGCGGTGGATTTATGCTGTTGCTCTATCACTTCAACAAACCAGCCAGCTTAATAACTGCAGCCAAAGACGGGAAAACCTTCCTTAGGTAATCCAGCACTTATGCGGGATCTTCGGGACACAGACAGAGGTGCTTGCGATGAAAAAAACAGTAACTCTTTTTTTTATCATGACGCTATCTCCGGCGGTTAATTGCGCTGAAAGTCAGGATATTTCTCAGGGGCCAGAAATAGAAAGTTGTTGGCGTAACCAGCAGGATCGTGGTCAAGCCGTAACGTGCTTGCACCAATTGAATGACAAAAGTAATAGAGAAATGGATGCGCTAATTACTAAAACTGTAAAACAGATAAAGGAAAATAACACGGGCCCGGTCTACAAACGCAATTATGCAGAGCTGACTATAGGTGACGTTTTTAGTAAGCACTTTCTGGCATCTCAACAATCCTGGAAAAGTTATCGTAATGATTTTTGCCTGGGCGTAGGTTCGCAAATTGGTGAAGATGCCTATGACTACTGGCCTTCTATCTACCAATGCCAGATCAACCTTAATAGAAAACATGCTGAAGAGATAAAAATGCTCCATGCTGATGAGCGCTAATGGAGCAATGTTGTGACGCCGTAGGTAACGCATAAATCGAGCATCAAAAATACCATCAAATATTTTTGATGCTGCCCGCTCATCGCGCTTATTGCGCGGTGGGTTTTAACAGCGTACTGCCGCTGGTTTTATGCTCTTGCAGATAGTGCTGCTGAAAAATACACATGCGGATAGTATTGCGGTATTCGCCATTAATAAAGAATTCGTGAATTAACTCGCCCTCCACCTGAAAACCCAGTTTGCGGTAGATGTGAATTGCTTTCTCATTCTCTTTATCGACGATGAGATAGAGCTTATAGAGGTTTAATACCGTAAAGCCATAATCCATCGCTAACTTAGCCGCTTTTGAAGCCAGCCCTCTGCCCTGAAATTCTGGCGAGATGATGATTTGAAACTCCGCGCGGCGGTGAACATGATTGATCTCAACCAGTTCGACCAACCCTGCGTTGACGCCATCACACTCAACGACAAAGCGGCGCTCGCTCTGATCGTGGATATGTTTGTCGTAAAGATCGGAGAGTTCAACAAAGGCTTCATAGGGCTCTTCGAACCAGTAGCGCATTACGCTGGCGTTATTGTCGAGTTGGTGGACGAATCGAAGATCTTCGCGCTCGAGAGGGCGAAGCCGGACAGGGTAGTCGACACTCATAAAAGTCCTTTCTCAGAGATGAAGGCGGGCGCAGAGCGCCCGACGAAGTTACTGCACTTCACGCCCGGTGCGGCGATCCAGGCAGCGCAGGGTATTGGGCTCCCAGTAAGCATTCAGGTTGCTGCTTTTCTGGCAGTTATCGCGTGCATCGAAGGCGACATCATCTTTGTCCCACTCTTTCTCGACGCGCTTATTGATTTTATGGCGCAGGCTGCGGGTGTCGTTCCACTGCTCTTTTTCCATCGCGGCAGATTGACGGGATTGCGCATTGTCGCCCGACTCGATCACCAGACGGTTGGTTTCAGCCAGTGCGGAAGTGGTGTACACAATGGCACCCAGCGTCAGCATTGCGGTCAGGCACAGGCGTTTGCTAAGTGTAGAAGTCATGGCAATGGTCCTTTAGTGAGGAAAAACGTCTCTATTCTAAGCGATCTCCGCCTGCCAGCATATCGGGGCGTAACCGACTCTAAGAGCATTATCAGGTAAGATGGTTCAACCTAATTTCAATCAACCACCTGACTATGTTGAAAACCACGCTGCTCTTTTTTGTCACCGCTCTGTGTGAAATTGTAGGCTGTTTCTTGCCCTGGTTATGGCTTAAACGCGGCGGCACGCCGCTGCTGCTAATTCCCGCAGCGATCGTACTGGCGCTTTTTGTCTGGCTGTTGACCCTCCATCCTGTCGCCAGCGGGCGCGTATATGCTGCTTACGGCGGGGTTTACGTCTGTACTGCGCTTATCTGGCTGCGCGTTGTGGAAGGGGTGAAATTGACGATTTATGACTGGCTGGGCGCAGCGGTTGCCCTGTGCGGCATGTTGATCATCGTCGCAGGATGGTCACGTAATTGAGAAGGTAAGTGTTAAAGTTCTGTGATCGAACGCGTAAATTTCGATCGTTATACTTGTATGGTAGTTGCCGCATTACGTAAGTTCCCTTACAACAGATTCATTTGATGTAAGGGGTTTCCGATGAGCATTGCACCTGTAAAACGCTGCGCCAGCCTGGCAAAGCGCCACTCTCTCTCACTGCATATCCTCCCCGATGACGGCCTGCTTACGCCGGGCGACGCCTCGCCTGGCGCCTTCATCTTTAAACCCGCTCATTATCGTTGCCCAGCGTCTCTGGCCTGCTGCTGAACCGGTCATAAAGGATATCTAAATGAAAAGTGTGGTAATTGAACAACCTAACCAACTGAACCTTGCTGAACGTCCTCTGCCAGAGCCCACTGCCGGGGAGGTGCGAGTCGATATTAAGCTCGCCGGGATTTGCGGCTCTGACAGCCATATCTATCGCGGGCACAATCCTTTCGCCAGATACCCGCGGGTTATTGGCCATGAATTTTATGGGCTGATTGATGCCGTTGGTGAAGGTGTCTCACCCTCGCGTATCGGTGAGCGGGTAGCGGTCGATCCGGTGATCAGCTGTGGTCATTGCTATCCCTGTTCTGTCGGTAAACCGAATGTCTGTAAAGAGCTGGTAGTGCTCGGTGTTCACCGCGATGGCGGCTTTAGCGAATATGCGACGGTTCCGGCGCGCAACGCCTGGGTCATACCCGACACCATTTCTGATGAGGATGCCGTGATGGTTGAACCTTTCACCATCGCTGCGAATGTCACCGGCCAGGTTCAACCCCGCGAAAAGGATGTGGCGCTGATTTACGGCGCAGGGCCGATGGGGCTGACCACATTGCAGGTACTGAAGGGGGTCTACAACGTTCAGCAGGTCATTGTCGTTGACAGAATCGATGAGCGGCTGGCAATGGCGCAGCGCAGCGGTGCCGATCGGGTGATCAACAACAGCCAGCAAACGCTGCCGGATGCGCTGGCGCAGGCTGGCATCAAACCGACGTTGATTGTAGATGCCGCCTGTCATCCGTCGATTTTGCAGGAGTCGATAACGCTGGCGTCTCCTGCGGCGCGCATCGTGATAATGGGGTTTTCCAGCGAGCCCAGCACCATTGTTCAGCAGGGCATTACCGGTAAAGAGCTGTCGATTTTCTCCTCCCGGCTCAACGCCAATAAATTCCCGGTGGTTATCGACTGGCTGGATCGCGGCCTTATCGACCCAGGCAAACTGGTGACGCATAAATTTGCGTATCACCACGTCACCGATGCGATTGAACTGTTTGAAAAAGACCAGCGTCGCTGCTGCAAAGTTTTATTAACGTTCAATTAAATAACAATAAGTGCGTTGCAGGCGTACGCATTCAACACGATTGAGAAGGCGATTATGACTGACGTAAAAGCTGAAAGAACGACCTCGGACCTGGTAAAGGCGGCGGTGTCCGGCTGGCTGGGTACGGCTCTCGAGTTTATGGATTTCCAGCTCTACTCCCTCGGTGCGGCACTGGTATTCCATGAAATCTTCTTCCCGGAGCAGTCCGCCGCGATGGCGCTCATCCTGGCGATGGGCACCTATGGAGCGGGCTATATCGCCCGTATTATCGGCGCATTTGTCTTTGGCAAAATGGGCGATCGCATCGGGCGTAAAAAAGTGCTCTTCATTACCATCACCATGATGGGCATCTGTACGACCTTAATTGGCGTGTTGCCGACTTATGCGCAGATCGGCATTTTCGCACCGGTGCTGCTGGTGACGCTACGCATCATTCAGGGTTTTGGCGCAGGAGCGGAAATTTCCGGTGCTGGCACCATGCTTGCCGAATATGCGCCGAAAGGAAAGCGCGGCATCATCTCCTCGCTGGTAGCAATGGGCACCAACTGCGGTACGCTGAGCGCTACCGCCATCTGGGCGATAATGTTTTTTGCCCTCGATCGTGAAGCGCTACTGGCCTGGGGCTGGCGCGTGCCGTTTATTGCCAGCGTGGTGGTGATGCTGTTCGCCATCTGGTTACGCCTTAACCTGAAAGAGAGCCCGGTGTTTGAACAGGTGCACGAAGGGGAGCACTCCCCGGCGAAGATCGCCCCGGCGCAGACTGGCCTGAGTGCCATGTTCGCTAGTAAAACGTTCTGGCTGGCGACGGGGTTGCGTTTTGGTCAGGCGGGAAACTCCGGTTTGATTCAGACTTTCCTTGCAGGCTATCTGGTGCAGACGCTGCTGTTTGAGAAGCGCATACCGACCGATGCGTTAATGATTAGCTCGATTATCGGTTTTATCACCATTCCGCTGCTCGGCTGGTTGTCGGACAAAGTGGGGCGCCGTTTACCCTATATCTGTCTCTCGGTTTCATCGATTCTTCTCGCCTGGCCCATGATGGCGGTGATCGTTGATAAAACCTACTCACCCGGCGTGATTATGCTGTCGATCATCGTTATCCATAATATTGCCGTGCTGGGGCTGTTCGCGCTGGAGAATATCACCATGGCGGAGATGTTCGGCTCGCGTAACCGCTTCACGCGTATGGCGATCTCAAAAGAGGCGGGCGGCCTGATAGCGGTCGGTTTCGGTCCGGTACTGGCGGGTATCTTCTGTAACATGACCGGCTCATGGTGGCCAATCGCGATGATGTTAATGGCTTACTCGCTTATTGGCCTCGTTTCCGCTGTATTGATGCCAGAAGTGCGCGACCGCGATTTGAGTATTCTTGAAGACGCAGCCGAGCCTCAGAACCAGAGCAAAAGCGCAGCGCAGCCTGTCGCCTCGCGCCGCTATGTCTGAGTTGTTTTAATACAGTGTTAAGACACATTTGGTTACCATTCTAGTTGGTGTAGTCAGCAAAGCCTGTCGCAAATCATAGTCGGGTTTGCGCTACGCCTTAATCTAGTGAACCACTGTTTCATTTAATAAGATGAGTCTCACTATGGAAAACAGGCTGTTAACGGCAAAAGCCACTCTACCTCAATACGATCGCAACAAGTTGGTTGCGCGCATTGTGCATCTTGGTTTTGGCGCCTTCCACCGCGCGCATCAGTCGGTGTATACCGATATTCTTGCCGCAGAACACGGCAGCGACTGGGGATACTGTGAAGTTAATCTCATCGGCGGCGAACAGCAGATTGCCGATCTAAAACAGCAGGATAACCTCTACACCGTGGCGGAGATGTCCGCCGATGCGTGGACCGCGCGCGTGGTTGGCGTGGCGAAGCGCGCGCTGCATGCGCAGGTCGATGGGCTGGAAACGGTGCTGGATGCGATGTGTGAGCCGCAGGTCGCGATTGTCTCATTGACCATCACCGAAAAGGGGTACTGCCATTCGCCTGCGACAGGGGAGCTGATGCTAGAGCACCCGTTGATCGCCGGCGATCTGCAACACCCGCATCAGCCAAAATCTGCCGCGGGGGTGATTGTCGAAGCGCTCTCTCGTCGCAAAGCCGCAGGTTTACCCCCGTTTAGCGTAATGTCTTGCGACAACATGCCGGAAAACGGCCACGTCACGCGTAACGTTGTCTGTGCCTATGCCCGCACGGTGGACGCCGCGCTGGCGCGCTGGATTGAAGAGAACGTCACCTTTCCCTCCACGATGGTCGACCGTATTGTCCCGGCCGTTACGGCTGAAACCCTTGAGAAGATCGAACAGCTTACCGGCGTGCGCGATCCGGCGGGTGTCGCCTGCGAACCCTTCCGGCAGTGGGTCATTGAAGATAACTTTGCCGCAGGCCGCCCGGCGTGGGAAAAAGCGGGGGCAGAACTGGTAAGCGATGTGGTGCCGTTTGAAGAGATGAAGTTGCGTATGCTGAACGGTAGCCACTCCTTCCTCGCCTATCTTGGCTATCTGGCAGGCTATCAGCACATCAACGAGTGCATGGAAGATGAACACTATCGCCGCGCGGCGCATGCGCTGATGCTGCACGAACAGGCGCCGACGCTAAAAGTTGAAGGCGTGGATCTGCCGCACTACGCCGATCTGCTAATCGCGCGTTACAGTAACACTGCGCTGCGCCACCGCACCTGGCAGATCGCCATGGACGGTAGCCAGAAGCTGCCGCAGCGTATGCTCGATTCTGTGCGCTGGCACCTGGCGCAGGGCAGCGACTACTCACTGCTGGCGTTAGGTATCGCGGGCTGGATGCGCTATGTCGGCGGCGTTGACGAGCAGGGGCAGGCGATTGAGGTATGCGATCCGCTGCTTGCGGTGATCCAGAAGGCGGTGAACAGTAGCGCAGAAGGCGAAGCGCGCATTGAGGCATTGCTGGGGATTGAAGCGATTTTTGGCCGTGATTTGCCGAAAGAGCGCGCGTTTGTGGCGCAGGTGCAGAAGGCGTATGAGATGCTGCTGGCGAAAGGCGCAAAAGCGGCGGTCGCACACTTCGCGGCAGGGCTGTAATTAAATGATGAGTGCCGCAGAGGCGGCACTCATCTTCATCACGTTCTGCCGATCAGTGCAGGCCGAGCCGAATCAGCTCTACCGGCTCGAATTTGCCTTCACACCCTTCAACTTCCACCGTTTTGTTGCGGCGCACTTTTTCAGCGCTTAGCCCCTCGGCGTGAATTGCGACAATTTTGCCGGTGCGTCCAGTGCCGTTAATCATTACGCGTGAGCCGGTGGTGATAGGGTTACGGTTACGGTCATAAGTCATCATGATGATTTCTCCTTGATAATATCCATAAAGCGAACCGGGGCAGAAGATGGCCCCAAAACGGACGCCCTATAAATACGCCACTGAGATGATGAGTTTTTGCTTTTGATCAAGGTCACACTTTTTTCTGACAAAAAAGGTGACCTGATGAGAGAGAGGAGGATGACTACTCTTCGCTAAACCAGTCGCGATTCTCCTGGCGAATGGTTTTAACCGACTCGCTGATCTCCTGCAAATGCAGCGTCATCGCATGCTCAACCGCGTCGGCATCGCGTTTTTCCAGCGCCTCGAAAATGGCCTGGTGCTGGCGCAGCAGCATCTCTGGGGGGGAGACGTGATCGAGGCTCATATAGCGCACACGGTCAATCGTTGCCTTGATGTTTTCAATCGTATCCCACGCCAGCTGGCAATCAGCAATTAGCGCCAGCTTGTGGTGGAATGCATCATCCAGTTCAAAGAAATCGTTCAGTTGCTTGCGCTCAATGGCGATCCGCTGCTGGTGGAGATTCTGCTCAAGCTGATAACAGGCGCTGTCATCAATCATCTGCGCGGCGCGGCGGGCCACGGCGCACTCTATCGCCTGACGGACAAAGCAGCCGTTGCGCACTTGTGTTAGCGAAATTTTATTCACGTAGCTTCCGCGCTGGGGGCGGATCTGAATCAAGCCGTTTTCCGCGAGCTTGATAAATGCTTCACGCACCGGCTGGCGCGAGACGTCAAAACGCACCGACACCTCTTTTTCAGAGAGCGGCGTGCCCGGTGGGATCAGGCAGTGGACAATATCCCGTCGCAGGATGCTGTAGATCTGTTGATTAACGGGTTGCGTAGGGTTGAGTTGCGTTTCGACGGCCATTCGCTCTGACTTTTTAAAGGGTTAACCCGGCTACCATACCATTGTTTCTGCATACATCCCAGACCCGGCCCGCAGGCCGGGAGGAAGCATCAGCTCTGGCGGTGCACGCTCAGACCGGCGTAGCTCTGGCTGACCGGCATCATCTCAAGTGTGTTGATATTGACGTGCTTAGGTAGTGTCGCCACCCACCATACCGCTTCAGTCACATCTTCTGCACTCAACGCAGTCGTGTTTTCATAGGTTTTATTCGCTTTATCGTCATCGCCTTTAAAACGCACATTAGAGAACTCGGTGCCGCCAACCAGGCCCGGCTCGATATTGGTGACACGCACCGCGGTACCGCTCAGATCGGTGCGCAGGTTGAGGCTGAACTGGCGCACAAAGGCTTTGCTTGCGCCATAGACGTTGCCACCCGCGTAAGGCCAGCTTCCGGCCGTAGAGCCAAGATTGATGATATGACCGCGATTGCGCTCGACCATACCCGGCAGCACGGCGCGGGTCATATAGACCAGGCCTTTGTTGTTGGTGTCGATCATCGTCTCCCAGTCATCCACGTTGGCTTTGTGCGCAGGCTCCATGCCCAACGCCAGCCCGGCGTTATTGACCAGTACATCAATCTCGCGCCATTGCGCGGGCAGAGAAGCGATAAACTCGTCGATAGCTGCGCGGTTACGTACGTCCAACTGGGCGGTGTAAAGATTCTCGCCAAGCTCCTCTTTCAACTCTTGCAACCGCTCCTGACGGCGACCAGTGGCGATCACATGGTGACCATTTTGGATAAAACGGCGAGTAATGCTCTCGCCGAACCCTGCGGTTGCTCCGGTAACAAGAATAATCATCTCTTTGTTCCTCAACGATTTTTGTGATGTCGTCACATAGCATGCACCGCACAAAGGCGGCAATACAAGTATTGACTGTTAAAGAGTGTGGCAAAAATTGGTGGCTTGCGTAGGGGTGAGAAAGGATTGCGTCGCGCGCGGTGGATGCCTACTCTGAGGAGACTTACCGCATTCAGGAGATAACCATGCCGGTCTCTAATCCCTTTTTTACTGCAAGCCCGCTGCCATATCAGGCACCGCCCTTCGATCTTATCGAGCAGGAGCACTATCGCCCGGCCTTTGATGAAGGAGTGCGGCAAAAACGCGACGAGATCGCGGCGATCGCACAAAACAGCGCCCCAGCGGACTTCGACAACACCATCCTGGCGCTGGAGCAGAGCGGAGCCTTGCTCACTTACGTGACCAGCGTTTTTTTCGCCATGACCTCGGCGGACACCAATGATTTCCTCCAGCAGCTCGACGAAGCCTTCTCCACAGAGTTAGCGGAGCTCGCCAACGATATTTATCTTGATGAACAGCTGTTTGACCGCGTTGAAGCGGTATGGAAAAGCCTTGATACTGCCAGCCTCGACGCAGAATCGGCTCGCCTGGTTGAGGTAACCTATCAGCGCTTTGTGCTGGCGGGCGCGATGCTGGATGAGCAGGATAAAGCGACGCTGAAAGCCCTTAATACCGAAGCGGCCTCGCTGATTAGCCAGTTCAACCAGCGCCTGCTGGCAGCGGATAAAGCAGGCGGCCTGGTGGTGGAGGATGTGCGCCAGCTCGACGGCATGTGCGCTGAAGAGATTGAGCATGCCGCCGAGGCGGCAAAAGCCAAAGGTCTGGAAAACCGCTGGCTGATAACGCTGCTGAATACCACTCAACAGCCGGCGCTGGCCGTGCTGCGCGATCGCCAGACGCGTGAAGATTTGTTTAAAGCCAGTTGGCTACGTACCGAGCGCAACGATGGCAACGACACGCGCGCGCTGGTGCTGCGTCTGGCAGAGCTAAGGGCGCAACAGGCGCACCTGCTTGGTTTTGATGATTTCGCCAGCTGGAAGATTGCCGATCAGATGGCGGGTACACCGCAGGCGGCGCTGGAATTTATGCGCAATATCGCACCGGCTGCCCGTGCGCGCGCCGAGCGTGAGCTGGCAGATATTCAACAGGTTATTTATAACCAGCAGGGTGGATTCACCGCACAAGCCTGGGATTGGGCCTTCTATGCGGAACAGGTTCGCATGGCGAAATACGATCTCGACGAAACGCAGATTAAACCCTATTTCGCGTTGAACACGGTATTAACGGAAGGGGTATTCTGGGCGGCAAACCAGCTGTTTGGCATCTGCTTCAAGGAACGGTTTGATATCCCCGTTTATCATCCGGATGTGCGGGTATGGGAGATTTTTGACGCCGATGACCGCGGGCTGGCGCTGTTTTATGGCGACTTTTTTGCCCGCGACTCTAAAAGCGGCGGTGCATGGATGGGTAATTTTATCGAGCAGTCGACGCTCAATGGGACGCAGCCTGTTATCTACAACGTCTGTAACTATCAGAAACCGGCCAATGGTCAGCCTGCGCTGCTCTCATGGGATGAAGTGATTACGACTTTCCACGAGTTTGGTCATACGCTGCACGGGCTATTCGCCAGCCAGCGTTACGCCAGCCTCTCCGGAACCAATACACCGCGCGATTTTGTTGAGTTCCCGTCGCAGATCAACGAGCACTGGGCCAGCCAGCCGCAGGTATTTGCCCATTACGCCCGCCACTACCAAAGCGGCGAGCCGATGCCGGATGCCCTGCGCGACAAGATGCTGCGCGCCACGCAGTTTAATAAAGGTTACGACATGACCGAGTTGCTGAGCGCAGCGCTGCTGGATATGAACTGGCATGGGCTGGCGGCGAATGCGCAAGTCAATGATGTAGCAAGCTTCGAAGCGCAGGCCATTGCCAAAGAGAAGCTCGATCTGGCCGCCGTACCGCCACGCTACCGCAGCAGCTATTTTTCCCATATCTTCGGCGGTGGCTACGCAGCGGGGTATTACGCCTATTTATGGACGCAAATGCTCGCCGATGACGGCTATCAGTGGTTCGTTGAGCAGGGCGGGTTAAGCCGTGAAAACGGACAGAAATTCCGCGACGCCATTCTGTCGCGCGGCAACAGCACGGATTTAGCTGAACTTTATCGCCAGTGGCGCGGGCACGATCCGCAGATCGAGCCGATGCTGAAAAACCGGGGATTGAGTGAGTAAGGCATTTGCAGGCAGTAACCGAACCGGGCGCGAGGCCCGGTTTTTTGTGCTCAAGCGGCCTCGGCCATCGTTTCAATTGAGCAGAGATTGCTCGCTGCCGTAAACCTGCATATGCATTGAGTTTTTACCTGTCGTTCGGTGAGTTTATGCTACCTGCGTCATAGCGCTTATATGAGACAAAATTAGCCAGTTGTCAGAGATAAAGATCTAACCAACAAATACCAGATAGGGGCACTCAATTCCCGGTTTTTTTGAAAGGATGCAAACAACAACGAAGGTACTCATCATCAATTGTTTCCTCCTCATGACTATTTGAATCAGGATATTGTTGCTGTTTGATTTTTTGCACAATGAGTTCCTGAGCATCAGGATTTTCTCGGTGATAAAATTCAGCCTCACGTTCATAGGTGTCGCTATTGACGAGAAGTTCGTCGAAGGCAGAGTTTATTAATGTGCTGCCTGAGAATATCATTGAGCTGACATCTTCACACTCAAACTTCAAATAAAGTATCGCTTTTTTTAAGGCATTGATTTCGCCCTGACTTAGCATTACGGCTTTTTTCTTTAACTCATCCACAATGTTTTTTCCTTTGTCTGGTTTTGTTATTTAACTTTTACAAAAAAGCGTTCATCGCTGAATGATATATCCCGCGTATTTTTACAGGGGTAGGGTGGCGCAAATGGAACTACTTGTCTCAACAGATATTGGATAAAAATGAAAGATTGCAAGCGTATCGCTCATAGTGACTCGTATGCTGTTATATATCGCCGGGATCACACGCGGCTTAACAAAAAAACCTTAGCTACCTTCTTAGGGCCTTCATAAATATCAAAACAACTGCTTTTTTTCATGCGTTCATGTGGGGCATTTTCAACCAGAAAGCGAACGCTACCTTCACTTACAAAGCTGTCATTTTTATCCGCTGGCATAAGCGTAGCTGTGAGTTCGAAAACAACGCTCCAGGCATTATTCTGCCATTCCTTATCTTCAGGAAATCTTGATACAGCAAAATACCGTCCAGCAGGGGGAGGGGCTTTTCTTCCGCCATCTCGAGCAGATATCCACTCAACCTTTACCTGATACATTCTTTCACACTCTTTTGTTTAATATCGTTAGCTGTTTATAGATATTCGTACCACAATTGTTCTTTTTTTTAGAAGGCATAAGCATTGCGAGTGAAATAATAGTCCGCTTTTCAGTATACGTCCCTGAATCCATGGCTTGTGGGATACTTTATAAAAAAAGATATTTCTCTTTTATCTTTTATTACAACGCAAAAAATTCTTTCATTTGCTTTTTCTAGCCGCAAATCATAGGCTTGTATTTTTTCTTCTACTTCATCTAAAAGCGATAAAGCCATCTCGCTTAAAATTTCGTCATACTCACTGATGAGGTTATGTAAGGTTTCAGGGAAGGCAAACTCAAGGATGGTACCTTGGAAGAAATGTTTAATGTCACAATGGTTTTCATATTCAATTGTGGCATAGACTTTATTGGTCCTGTAAGAAACAATGTGGTCAAGCATCCTTGAGCGCCTCTAAAGTCTATGACTGCTGTTCTTTAGCGATGATTTCGCGACACAGCTGTTGATGTTGATTGATCGCAGCTTTTTGTTGAGCGCTTAGCTTGTTCCAGCTGTTGACCATTTGCTCGCCGAGTGCCGGAATATAGTGATTTTTACGTAACGCGTAGCCGGAATTCCCGTCCTCAACCATCTTTTCCATATCACGTAAGAATACCTGGGGATCGGTGTGATCTATGGCGCAGAATACCGAGCGGTAATAGCCCTTCTCCTCTTCGCTATAATGAGGTGTCAGCCAGAAAGCTACAGCGCCAACCAGCGCAACCAGTGGAATGATAAAGCGTAACGTTTTTAGCATTGTTCAACTCTGCCATAAAAATTGAGGCGGTAGTTTATCTGAGGTCGAAAGAGGATGTAAAAGCCGGACCGGGTTAAAAGCATCATATGTTACATACTTTTTCATAACGTCCGTTAGCGACACGTCATCTGTATGCGTTGTCTAATGTGTGAGTTACAGGATGACTCTCGTGCTAAATCATCAACCTTTTACTCAGGCCCGGCTATGATGGTAATTTATGCTTGACGTGATCGTGAATGATTGTCTTAAGGCTCCCTGTGCATCGGCGGGAAAGGTTATTATCCGAATCGATCACTAACATGCGAATGTGAGCATTATTACGGTTACTATGGCGCGATGTGTCTGTTCATATCAATCGTAAGGGCAGGTAGCTTACCTCGAACGAACGATTGTGCAACATCAAGAGGATAATAAAATGCAAAACATCAATTTGCTCGCTAATATCGACAACACCGTTAAGGATAATATCATCGGCAGAATAGGGGGGAATATACCTGAAAATTTCAATGAGAAACTTACTGAAATTGAAGGGCTGAATTTTTATGCTACTTTCCAGCATCCTGAAAAAATGGACTATATTTCTATTTTTGTACCGAAAAGTTACGATGAACTGCTCGAAAAAAACATGTATCCCGATTGTGGCATCAAGGTTTTCGTTCATCCTTGCGCCGATGAAAGCAACAACGAAGATTACACAATAGACTACATTAAGAAAACCAATATCAGTGGCTACAAAGAGAGCGGAGGAAATGATTATGGTTTTATTACTAAAGCCAGCCAGGCAAAATTTATTCAGGATGAAGATTATTATTATCTGAACCTTAAGCGTGATGGATTCGTCTTTTTACTACAGCTTGATGAAGATTTTTATCCGGAGGACTTGCTTGATGGGGATTATATATTTGGCTATGGCGCTCTGTACTTGTATCAGAGTACAAATGATGACAGCGTAATTGCCGGTTTTTGGCAAAGCTCTTAAAACAGAACCCTCAGCTCTCGCTTAGTATTCGAATACAGTACGCACCTTCGGTTGTTATTATTTGAATGTTATGCGGCAGTAATGTCATTTTTAGATGATCGTGGGTAATCATCTTAAGCGAATACTAAACGGACACTTTTTCAAGCAGCCTGAGGGTAATAGACTTATAGTGATATATTTTTCTCATCAGGCATCCTCTTCAGCATACTTAATTAATCGTAAGCACTTTTCCTCAATCGTTGGCTCTTTGTCTAAAGATGATAGCCACCCCTTCAGAACGTCATTGGCGAGAAAGACCTCCAGAAAATATTCAGCTCCTGCCTTTGCGGCTTCATCTGGTACGCCTCCCTCATCAAGCTCAGTTGCGACAACTACAGCTGTACCAGGCTGCCATGGGCGCTTCGCGTAGATCGTTTTATCTTCATCAACACTCGTGAGGCTATTCACCAAATCATATAACGTCATTCTGTTTCCCTTACGCCGCATTTCTGTAGTAGTCATCAGGATGAGGATCCGTTGTTCCTGATTCATGCGGGGTATCAATTTTTATCAGTTAATATGTTTTTGGGGCAGGCCATCCAGTTTGTAAAAAGCATCTGCGCAGGCTACCGCCCCAGCTGTACACTACGGCCTGCTGGCGCTCTTCATCCTATGCATCTGACAGGCTGCTGGTATCACCTCATTGACGCCGGTAAACACTCTCCCATTTGCTGTGCGCTCCCTGTGGGGCACTCTGCACTCTTTGTCAGATGTGATGGCTCAACCCCCTTTCTTAACAAAATGCGGTTGAACCACGGATGATGATACCTTTTTCGCCAGAAGGGATCATTACCGCTTCTTCTTGCGTCTTTTGCACTTCTGCTCAAAACAGGGTGTAGCGCATTATATCGGCCAAATAGTGTTCGGCTAGCACGCCTGTATTTGTCCATGCCGTTAAAGAACCATCTTAGCCATAAAAATAATCGAAGAAAGCGACAAAATTTTCATCTCCAATGACAGGAGAGAGCGCGCGCTGCAGTTCTTCTGTAAACTCTTTTTTTATTTCATCGTTATCATCAAACACCTCGAAAATATTATAACGGCCGTACACTAACTCAATTAAATTTGCCAGTGAGAGAATAAAGTCGGAGAGGCTGTCCGCGATTTTGAAGGGTTGTGCAACATCATAACTTGCATAGACAGGCGTGTTCTTCTGATCTACCACTGCTATAAGGGGTTTTCCGCCACCGTAATCATCCCCAATAACAAGATAATTGTCCGGAAGGGAACCATAACCGGCCTGAGATTTTTCTAACGCATTGACGGAGTGAAGCTCTATGGGAGTCAATCCGGTTTCAATCACCACACCTTCTGGATTATATCTTTTATAAAAATAATCCAGCTCTTCAGAGCGCGGCAAGGAAGCCGGGAAAAGATTATTCAGCTCATTAACAGCATTGAAATGCCCCGTAAGGGCATACTTGCTGCAGACACTAACAAGTTTTTCAAATGCATTCTTAAGGTCATTCATGCGTATCTTCCCTTTTGAATATCAATAGAGCGTAAATTTTTGTTGAACTGGCGGCCAGGCAGGCGATAGAGTCCTGGCAGCAGCGATATCGGCACTGCCAGTGATAAGAATGCTGCAGATGATGAGTCATTGCTGTCGTGCATGTTTAAAACTGCGCAACTTCATAAACATCATGAAAAGAGAGTTAAATCTTCGTTCCCATAATCCGGGATACAATCGCTTTAGCCGCATCAAGCTTCGCTTTTCCTGCTTCAGAATGGGTACCTGATTCGAATGTTTTGAAGTTACCTTCAATCTTTTCAACGGCTCTATCAACGAAGACTTGCGGCAGCTCAGAGAAGATGGACTGGAAAATGACTTCATAGGCTAAAGCGCGACACTGCAGATCGTTAATCGTTTCTTCGGTTGTCTTCATCATCTCTCCTTAAGAAATGCTTTGATACATCATATCGATTGGTTGAAAAACGTTCTGTTGAGACTACCTGAATGAGTTAACGCCACGCGAGGTGTCTAAAACGGCCAAGCCGTTTCTGAAAACGATTAACCCTGAACGGTACAGTCCACAGCCGTTTCGTGAAAAGGCGCTAAACCCTGACCTGTCCGGTTTGCCCCCGTCAGCGTTTGCGAATGTTTCCTGTAACCTTTATCGACCGGGAAACCTTTATTCTTTATCAAAAATTGAAATGGCGGCATTCAACGCGCTTCACGGCAATACCATGGGGGCGAAACCGTCTTATTTACTTTGCACTGCTGCTTTGCGATAAGCGCTTATGCTTTAAAAAGTTACATAACCCGTGCGAGCATTGACCGATCTCCTTTCGCTTAATAACGTTAAGCGTGGTGATGAATCCCCCTACGCGGAGGGGCTACCAGCCACATCTTTTGGGGTGAAAGCGAGTTGTGCGGGCTGGCGCGCACTCACCGGGAGGCACCCGGCATCACCGTAATATCCTTGGCCAGAGACGGGTTTTTTAGCCGGTCTCTGGCTTTTTGATCCCTTTTTATAGCCATACAATTGCGAAAGTGTGGTCAACCTCACGTTTCCCACCGTAGCGTTCTCCCTCTCATTAAGCCAAATTATAGGACCTAATTTTTAGCGCTTAACAATCTACGGCATGGCGCAGGCATGAAGTGCATGGCTGTGTTACTGTCGATGGCAATTTAAGCAACTGAGGTAACCGACATGAGCAAAAATGTAGTGGTAATTCGCGCCGGTGGTAAGGTTGAGCAGGTGTCCGTGGAAGATAACGCCAAATCGGTCACCTTTAAAAATGAGCAAAGCGCTTTTCTGGAAATCCCCATTGAGCCCTGGGAGCTGGACGGCGAGACCTACCTTGTCGCCCGTTTCTCCGATCTGGTCACCCAGCAGGAAACGGAGCAAGCTATTCGCAAGTTTCATTAAACCCTAACCGCCTGCGGGCGGTTTTTTTCTGCCTGTATGTGGAGGTATCCATGGAAACAGAACGTGAAGTAGTGGCTGCTACGCCGACCATCAATACTCAGGACAGCGCGCTGTCGCATCTCGTCTCCTGCGCAAACCTGGGGGCCGGCATGGTCGTCACGCTGGTGGTGGGGGGGCAGGTAGTGGCTGGTGAACTGGTCTCAGGCGAAGAGTATGCGTTGTCGACAGCGCAGGCGATTCGTTCTGTTGCCGGTGATGAGAATATTAAAAATCCTATCGCCACTTTTTTTGATCAACTGGCAGAAGATTACCGCATAGACGATCAACATGAGATTCCGCTCAATTACCTGCATATTAAAGATCCTTCCTGGATGACAGGTAATGGCGGCTGGACGAGCGTGAAGGGTACAATATTACGCGTGCATATTGCGAAGGTCAGTGGGTTTACATTGGGCAAAGCGAAAAACGCATAAATCCAAAAAAACGGGGCCATAAAAAAGCCCCATTTTTTTATAAAACGTTTTTCGGCCAGCGTCGTCTTCTGAGTGCGGGAATACAGGTTAACGCAGTAAGTCGCGCGCCACACACTGAGCAAATCGCTCCGTGCGAAGGAAGTTTATCTGAACAATAGGTAGTAAAAGTAAACTTGTGGCTGCTGCAAACCGGGCACGTAAATTTGAGATTGGGGATAACCCCTCCGGTCTGTTGAAGTGAGAAACCACACTAACACGACCATCGCAATAAAAGGGATATATTCTCTTTATTTTCAAAGAAAAACGTCAATGTATGTCAGGCAATCGTTTCGATGGCTTCGCTTGTTGCCGGCTTCGAGAGTGGCATTGTTTAGGTTCTGTTGAGGTTGTGACTGATAAAGTGACACCAGCCCGTTAACATTGAAAATGAGTTAGCGTGTAACAATAAGCACAAATCTATCCATGCAAGCATTGACCGCCATAACCGGCGGTTTTTTTTTGCGCCAGATAAAGCAAAAACGGCTTCTTACACATAATGTAAGAAGCCGTCGCGGTGGGGGATTATCGTCGTTCATCAATCGTCCCATTTATGGCTAAAATAAGCGGCTAAAAAACCTGAAAACAAAATAATGCCCAGAACCGCCATAAAAACATGCATATTTCCCATTTTTACCTCTCCATTTATTTCACTGATTTGCCTCACTTGAAAATTTTATTGCAGCAATGGAGGGATAATAGCCTGCTAAATATCAACGAACGCTTAATAATGTGAATTAATTTACCGCTTCGGTAAATTTTTTCCGATAAGCCGCGGGCGACAGAGCATGCTGCTGTTGAAAATGGTGACGCAACGAAGCGGCGTTCGCGAACCCGCTATGGCGGGCGATAAGCTCAATGCTCATTCGCGTTTGCGTCAGCAGCGACTGTGCGCGCAGCAACCGCTCCTGCAGGATCCAGCGTGCGGGGGTCGTGCCGGTGGCTTCCTGAAAGCGGCGAAGAAAAGTGCGCTCGCTCATGCCGGTGCGCTGCGCCAGTGCGGCGACCGTATGATTGCCCGCCAGGTGCTGATGCAGATAATCAAACAGCAGGCCGAGCTGTCGGCTTTCACGCGTACGCGCCACCGGACGAGACAGGTGCTGCGTCTGCGTGCCATCGCGGTGGGGTTGCACCACCAGCCGTCTGGCGACGTTGTTAGCCGCTTCAATACCAAAATCCTCGCGCACTATGTGCAGGCAGAGATCGATGCCTGCCGCGCTGCCCGCCGAGGTCATCACGTTCCCCTCGTCATAATAGAGGGCGTCGTCCAGCACAACGATGGCCGGATAGTGCTCACGTAGCTGGTCGGTATAGCGCCAGTGCGTAGTGGCTTTACGCCCGTTGAGTAATCCCGCAGCCGCCAGCACAAACACCCCGGAACAGATCGAGATCACCCGACAGCCGCGCTGCCAGGCCTTCTGTAACGCCTGGCATAAGGCGGCTGGCACCTGCTGATCGGCACCACGCCAGCCGGGAATAACCACCGTGTCCGCCTCATTAAGCAGCTCAAGACCGCCTTCCGCCATAATGCGTATACCGCCGGTGGCGCGCAATTCGCCTGCGTCAACGGCGGCAACGGCAAAGTTATACCAGCTATCGCCCATCTCCGGGCGCGGCAGACCGAAAACTTCTACGGCGACGCCAAATTCAAAGGTACAGAGCCCGTCATAGGCGAGGGCGACTACGCGATGGCGGGAAGCAGGGTGTCGTAAAGTTGTCATTATCCTGGTGTTATCTGGCAGAGAAGGGCGCATTCAGGGCGCGCTGTTTTGGTTAGATTAGTGTTAACACAACCACGGAGAAAAGACGATGAGCTATGTAACTGATATTCCCGCCGCCTCCCCGGAAGAAGCAGCAAGCCACTTTCTGCACCGTTTAAGTGTCGAGACGGATTGTGCAGATGTACACCACGCCCTGACCCATAACGAAAAAGATTTTGTTCTACTGCACGTGGTCGGCAGCCCGGATGCGTTCGCGCGCCGTCATCTACCGGGCGCGATTCATCTGCCTCACAGCACTATAACCGCTGAACGCATGACCGAATGGCCTGCCGGCACCTTATTTGTGGTCTACTGCGCTGGTCCGCACTGCAACGGGGCTGATTTCGCCGCACTGAAGCTTGCGCGCCTCGGGCTGGCGGTCAAGATTATGATTGGCGGCATTACCGGTTGGCAAGATGAGGGGTTCAGCTTCGCCAGCGGGATAGGGCATGCTGCATAACCTGGGATTTTTTCACTTTTCTGCACTGAACATGAATCTTTTTCATGGGACGTGAAATTTTCTCGTTTGCCGCCGCTGGCCCGGTGTGACATTTTGTTTGGACATTTAGCCATCCAGAAGTCTAAATATTCAAATGATGAATTATCACGCCGGGCAACCATCTGCTACGGCGCATAAGGAGAGAATTATGCAGCGACATCAGGCCCCGTTCCGCGCAGACGTAGTCGGCAGCTTTTTACGTCCCGACGCCATTAAACAGGCGCGCCAGCAGTTTGCGCAGGGTGAAATCAGCGCCGATCGACTGCGTGATATTGAGAATGAAGAGATTCGTCATGTCGTAGAGCAGCAGTGCGCCTGTGGTCTGCATGTGGTAACCGATGGCGAGTTTCGTCGCGCCTGGTGGCATTTTGATTTCTTTGCCGGGCTGGAGGGCGTCGAGCTTTTCGAAGCCGAGCAGGGGATCCAGTTCAACGGCGTACAGACTAAAGCGCACGGCGTACGCGTGACGGGTAAAGTGAGCTTCAAAGACCACCCGATGCTGGAAGATTTTCGCTATCTGAAGAGCATCAGCGGCGATGCGCAGCCGAAAATGACTATTCCCAGCCCGAGCGTGCTCCACTTCCGCGGCGGCCGTAAAGTGATCGATGCCACCGTCTACCCCGAGCTGGATGCCTATTTTGACGATCTCGCCACCACCTGGCGCGATGCCATCCGCGCCTTTTATGAGGCGGGTTGCCGTTACCTGCAACTGGACGATACCGTCTGGGCCTATCTCTGCTCTGACGAGCAGCGCAAGCAGATTGTGGCGCGCGGTGACGATCCGGAAGAGCTGGCGCGTATTTACGCTCGGGTACTGAACAAGGCGCTGGAGGGCAAACCGGAAGACTTAACCATTGGTTTGCATGTCTGTCGCGGCAATTTCCGCTCGACCTGGATCTCCGAAGGGGGTTACGAGCCGGTAGCAGAGGTGCTGTTCGGCGGCGTCAATGTTGATGCCTTCTTCCTTGAGTATGACAATGACCGCTCCGGTGACTTTGCGCCGCTGCGCTTTGTGCGCCCGGGCAAACAGCAAGTGGTGCTGGGCCTGATCACCACTAAAAATGGCGAGCTGGAAAATCCGGAAGGGATAAAAGCGCGTCTTGAGGAAGCGGCGAAGTATGTCGATATCAGCCAGATCTGCCTCAGCCCGCAGTGCGGTTTTGCCTCAACGGAAGAGGGCAACTCCCTGACGCCGGAGCAGCAGTGGGAAAAAGTGCGGTTGGTAACCCGTATCGCTGAGCAGGTGTGGTAACAGACGCCATCCGGCTTTGTTTTCGCGGCACAATTGCCGGATGGCGGCTACGCCTTATCCGGCCTACAAAAACGTGCCTACAGCGATACCAATATTTTTTTCTTCAGGTCTTGCAGCGATGGGGTTGTGTCCCCGCTGAAATCGGCGAACCGAAGCGGGAATGACAAGGTCTGGACGCCATGGATGGCGGACAGAGGCGAACCGAGACAGGGACTCGTTCCAGAATGGAACGAGTAAGTCGAGTCGAGCCGGCCGCCGTCAGGCACGCGGGAGGTGAGCGCAGTGCGCAGCACCGATTTCCTTGCGGGGCCGCGGGGATCGATAAGGGGAGCGCGGCCGCTTCCCTTATCCCGTTCACCGCAGAAGCGGTTAATGACACTCCCCAGCGCCTGGTGAACGGAATCATTCCACAAATGCCAACCCCATTGCCGGATGGCGCTGGCGCTTATCCGGCCTACGCCGTTTCAGCAGCTTCGTTACCGTAGGCCGAATAAGACGCAGTTGTGATCCGAAATGACGAGCATCTACTTATTGCGTCTGCAATACGCCCCATGGCCGGACGCGCATCCCTTTGAGCATCATCAGCCAGGCGATGACTATGGTGACCATCAGGATGACAAACAGCGACCAGGAGGGCAGCGTGGTCAGGATCACGCCGGTTAACAGCGGGTTCATCGCCGCGCCCAGCCAGCCGAGCGCCTGCGCCGAGAAGTAGGTCGCTTTCATGCCCGGCGGCGCAATGTTATCAATCAACAGGTACTCGCCCGGCGCATAGATCACTTCGCCGAGGGTAAACACCGCGGCGGAGAGTCCCCACAGCCATAAATTGTCGCCAGAAATCATAAAGCCCGCGAGGCCGATAACAAAACTGAGGGTGCCAATCCCCATCAACGGTCGCAGGTTGCCCGGCGTGAGTTTTCGCCCCACGGCATACTGCAAGCTGACCACTATCGCCGCATTCACCGGCAGCACCACCGCCACCACGCGCTCGGCGAACTCACTGCTGGCGACCACCATCACATACTGCGACAGGCAGGAGGCAAAAGAGCCGGCAACGAACGAGGCGAGAAAGTTGGAGAGGGTAAACCAGCCCAGCGCTTTATCCCTCAGCAGCACCGACGGAGACCAGGCCGCAGCGGGATCGTGACCTTCTCCGACGGCAATGCGCTGAACATAGAGCTGAATAAAGACCAGCGGAAAGGCGGCGCAGAAGACCGCCAGCCAGAAGGGCAGATTAATGCTCTGCATCACCAACAGCGTGCCGAGCGGCGGCCCAACAGTCCAGCCAATATTAAGGAAGGTGTAGTTGAGCGAGAAAATTTTCGCTTTCGTTGCAGGTAGCAGCGTATCGGCGAAATAGGCCTTTAATACCGTTGAAAAGACCGAATAGGCGCAGTTAATCAGAGAGAAAAAGAGCACTACCAAACCCGCATGATGGGAGAGCGGAATGGCGGCAAATCCGCCGATAAAGGCAACAATAGCCAGCAACATGTAGCGTTTTTTATCGAACTTATCCGCCAGCATGCCAAAGCCAAGGCTGAAGAGCACCCCCACGGTCAGAGCAATAGTCATTGCATAACCGACCTGATCCACCGCCATACCGTACTGGCGATTGAGGTAGATCGTCATAAAAGGCAGCGTAGCGCCGCGACCAATCGTTAATAAAAGTGACGAAATCAGGAGTGCGGCGGTGGAGCGTGTTTGTGTCGAGGTCATTTTCTTACCCGGCATGATTATTTTCGTTTTTGTGATGCCAACAGCAATAACACGCCGAAACTGCGGCGCACAACCGCCAATTTGTCTGTAGGTGCCAAAAACGACCTACCGAATTTAATGATCTATTACTGGACTATTTTTTCAGTTAACGTAAATTTTTAACAAATTTGTAAACAAAAAGGGGCGCAAATGGCGCGTAAGGATGTGCTACTGGCGATGCTGGTAGTCGTGGCCTGGGGACTCAATTTTGTAGTGATCAAAGTGGGCCTGCACGCCATGCCGCCGCTGATGCTCGCGGGGTTACGCTTTCTGCTGGTCGCTTTCCCGGCGCTGCTGTTTGTCGCCCGACCAAAAGTGCCGATGCGCCTGCTGCTCGGCTATGGCCTGACCATCAGCTTCGGGCAATTTGCGTTTCTCTTCTGCGCTATCAAGTTCGGTATGCCCGCAGGATTAGCCTCGCTGGTGCTGCAAGCACAGGCCTTCTTCACCATCATTCTTGGGGCGGGGATCTTTGGCGAGCGGTTGCAAGTCAAACAGCTGATCGGCATTGCGCTGGCGGTGGTCGGCGTGCTGGTGCTGATTGAAGCAAGTCTCACCGGGCAACATATTCCGCTGCTCGGTTTCATGCTCACGCTGGCGGGGGCCTTTAGCTGGGCCTGCGGCAATATCTTCAATAAAAAAATCATGCAGCACAGCTCGCGCCCGGCGGTGATGTCGCTGGTAGTGTGGAGCGCGCTGATTCCGATTGTGCCGTTTATGGTCTGTTCGCTGATCTTTGACGGCCCGGCACTGATGCTGAAAAGCGTCGTGACGATCGACATCACAACGCTGCTGTCGCTGGTCTATCTGGCGTTTATCGCCACCATTCTCGGTTATGGAATTTGGGGTACGCTGCTGGGGCGGTATGAAACCTGGCGCGTCGCGCCGTTATCCCTGCTGGTGCCGGTAGTCGGCATGGCGAGTGCTGCGCTACTGCTGGATGAGAAATTATCTGTGATGCAGCTGGCCGGGGCCGTGCTGGTGATGGCAGGGCTCTATATTAATGTGTTTGGTTTTCGTCTGCGCCGGGCGGCACAGGCAAACTGAAGATAAAAAAAGCCCCGCACGGAGCGGGGCAAGCGGTTAGCTGCGTTGATGGTAATACGCTACGCCTAACTCGTCAGATTTGTCGCTTCCCGCCCCCATATGGTTGAAGTCATACGGCGATGTTTGTTGGGCGGCGGGTATGACCATCGCATCGCGAGCGTTTTGCCCGGCGCGGTGATCAAACTGCTCCGCATAACTCTGGCCACTCAGCAGCACCATTAATGCCGCTGCGGCACAGGTAATACGTTTCATACTTTCCTCGATACGTCTTTAATTACAGGCGATTAGTTTAACAAGCGTGATTTAACGGATAGAGATAGCGAGACTCTGCAGGCATATCCGTGACACGGAACTTATGCGGCGGCACGTCAAAATAGTTTTTGAACGTGCGGGTCAGGGTTTGTTGCGATTCAAACCCGTAACGCTCCGCCAGATACAGGATCGGCTCATTGCTTCCCTTGAGCTTCTGCGCAATTTCCGTCAGCTTGCGGCTGCGAATGTATTGTCCCAGTGAATGACCAGTCTCTTTTTTAAACATCCGTTGCAGGTGCCACTTAGAGTAACCCGAACGCTCTGACACCTTTTCCAGGGAGAGCGGCGATTCCAGGTTATCCTCGATCCAGTCCAAAATGCTATGAATGGTAATAGCGTCAGTGTTGCGTCTGGACATCGTCATACCTCTTTGTTTTTACGGCAAGATTTTCTTAAGCAAATGCTCAAGTGTTGCCACTTCTTCTGCGGTTAAGTTTTTTGTTAATTCCTGGTGCAGGTCTTGACCCACTAATTGATGACATTGCTCACAGAGCGTCGCGCCTTCAGGTGTTAATCGCACCAGCACGCCGCGCTTGTCATTAGGATTCGGGCTGCGTTCAATCCACCCCTTGCACACCAGCCTGTCCATCATGCGGGTCAGTGCGCCAAGATCGACGGAGAGAACCTTTTTCAACTCAACCGGGGTAATACACCCTTCACAGCGGACAGAGCAGAGCACCTTAAACTGGGCGGCGGTGATATCCAGCGGCGAAAGATAGTCGTTGAGTAAACGATCTTTTTTTTGGTTAACCATGTGGATCAAGCGGCCTAAAGGAATGATGTCGTTGAATAGATCATTCGTGCTTTTCACAATGGTTGCCCCGGCAAGTAGTTTAATCACGGCAGATATTATTGCTCAGGCAAATATAAGTCAACCAAATGGGTATCGGATGCCACTAATTGCTAAAACTTTTCACGCCTAAGAATATTTGTAATTTCATCTGCTTGAATTTACGTAACTTTTACCCATTACCAGCATAAGCAAAGGCGCTTTTGCCGCCGCGTTGCGGCTATACTGGCGAGGTTGTTAACCGGGGAGAGGTGAAACGTACCATGATGGAATTGATCAAAGTTATCGGTCTCGGGCTGGTGGTGCTCCTGCCGCTGGCTAATCCGCTGACCACCGTCGCGCTGTTTTTAGGTCTGGCGGGGAACATGAACAGCGTCCAGCGTAATCAGCAGGCGCGCATGGCTTCGCTCTATGTCTTTATCATCATGATGGTCGCCTGGTACGCAGGCCAGGTGGTGATGAACACCTTTGGTATCTCGATCCCAGGTCTGCGCATTGCCGGCGGGCTGATCGTAGCGTTTATTGGCTTTCGTATGCTCTTTCCACCGGCGAAAAGTCATGAATCGCCGGAAACGAAAGCCAAAACGGCGGAGCTGGCAGATGAGCCGGAGACCAACATTGCCTTTGTCCCGCTGGCGATGCCAAGCACTGCCGGGCCAGGCACCATTGCGATGATCATTAGCTCGGCCTCAACCGTGCGGCATGGGGCTGATTTTCCCGCCTGGGTGATCGCCGTTGCGCCGCCGCTGGTTTTTGCTGCCGTGGCGCTGATTTTATGGGTCAGCCTGCGCAGCTCCGGCGCGATTATGCGGCTGGTGGGCAAGGGCGGAATTGAAGCCATCTCGCGCCTGATGGGCTTCCTGCTGGTCTGCATGGGCGTGCAGTTCATCATTAATGGCGTGCTGGAGATTATCTCTACCTATCCGGCAGGCGCCTGATGCGCAAGCTCTCCTGCTTCATTCTCTGCTGCTGTCTGCTGCTCGTTGGCTGCCAACAGCAACAGCGCGAACCTGCGCCGCTCGGGCAGCACAGTTTTGCCGGGTATCAACAGCAGACGCGCGATTATGTCACCGCCCACCGCGCTTTTCAGACGCTGGATAAACCCGCCGAATTGCGGCTCAATACGCCGCAGGAGTGGCGTCCTGCGCAGAAAGCGCGCAAGGGGATTTTGTTGATCCACGGTCTCGGCGACGGGCCGGCATCGTTTATCGATATCGGCCCCCAGCTTGCCCGCGAAGGATTTCTGGTGCGCACCGTGCTGCTGGACGGCCACGGCACGCGTCCCGCCGATCTGATTGGCGCCAGCGTTGAGCAGTGGCGGCAGGTGGTGAGTGAGCAGGCGGCGATATTGGCGAAAGAGGTCGACTCGCTCTGGCTCGGCGGCTTCTCTACCGGCGGCAACCTGGCGCTGGAGTATGCCATGACTCATGACAACGTGCAGGGGCTGCTGCTCTTCTCGCCGGCCTTCAGGCCGGGCACCCGCTACGCTTTTCTGGCCCCAACGCTGGCGCTTTTTCGCGACTGGCTGCGCCCGCCGGGAACACTTTTCCCCCAGCAGATCGCCACTCGCTATCTTCGCGTGCCGACCAACGGTTTTGCCCAGTTCTGGCGGACCAGCGCCAGTGCGCAGCGGTTGCTGGCAGAGAAGTCCTTCGATAAACCGACGCTGCTGGTGTTAACGGAGCATGATTCGGTGCTCGATACGCGCTGGATCCTCGATCGGTTCGATCATGCCTTTACCCACCCCGCCAGCCGGGCGATCTGGTACGGCACACCGCCGCCGGAAGCGGTGACAATGTCACGTCTGCGTGTGAAAACGGATATTCTGCCCCAGGAGCGCATCAGCCAGTTCTCCCATATGTCGGTGCTCTTTTCACCGGACAACCCGTTCTATGGTCGGAAAGGCAGCATCATGCTCTGCGGCAACGGGCAGTCGGAAGAGGCGGCAAGGCGCTGCCTGAAAGGCGAAGAGGTGTGGTATTCCGACTGGGGGTTAGTGACACCGGGAAAAATTCACGCCCGCCTGACATGGAACCCGTGGTTTGCATGGCAAAACACGGTGATGCACGACGTTATCACAGCAGCGCCCTGATGGCTTCACAGTAGCCGCTGAAACCGAGTAGGCTGGATAAGCGTATGCGCCATCCGGCATTATCGCCGCGGCACCTTTGCCAGATGGCGGCTGCGCCTTATCCGGCCTACAAAATCGAGCCTACAGCGACACCAGTATGGCTTTTATCTGCGATATGGCAGCGAGGGGTTGTGTCCCCGCTGAAATCGGCGAACCGAAGCGGGAATGACAAGGTCTGGACGCCATGGATGGCGGACAGAGGCGAACCGAGGCATGGAGCGAGTCCCGTAGGGGCGAGCAAGCCGAGTCGAGCCGGCCGCAGTCAGGCACGCGGGAGGTGAGCGCAGTGCGCAGCACCGATTTCCTTGCGGGGCCGCGGGGATTGATAAGGGGAGCGCGGCCGCTTCCCTTATCCCGTTCACCGCAGAAGCGGTTAATGACACTCCCCAGCGCCTGGTGAACGGAATCATTCCACCCATGTGGCATGATTGTCGCGCAATATGCCGGATGGCGCGTTACACGCTTATCCGGCCTACGCGGTTTCAGAACGGTCACACTGGCTCGCTCTGCTCCTCGAGCTGTACTGGCCAGCGGCGGAAAATCACCACTGCCCACACCAGCGCGGCAATCGCCGGGACAGCACCGGCATAACCGATGATGTTCATTGACCAGTGCAGGCTCACCTGATTGCCCACCAGCGCGCCTGCGCCAATGCCGATATTAAAAATCCCGGAGAAGAGCGCCATCGCGACATCGGTCGCATCCGGTGCCAGCGCCAGCACTTTCACCTGCATACCGAGGCCGATAATCATAATCGCCACGCCCCAGAACAGGCTCAGGACGGCGAGATAGCTTTCACTCCCGGCGGCGGGCAGCAGCATCACCAGCGAAATCACCAGCAGCCCGATAGCGCTGCACACCAGCCCGGAGGCGTGACGGTTGCCAAGCTTGCCAAACAGCACGCTGCCAATAATCCCCGCACCGCCAAGCAGCAGCAACAGGATAGTCGCGAAATTGGCGCTAAAGCCCGCCACATTCTGCACAAACGGCTCAATATAGCTGTAAGCGGTATAATGGGCGGTGACCACCACCGCCGTCAGCACGTAGATGCTGACCAGCGCCGGGCGACGAAACAGCAGCGGCAGGCTTTTCAGCGAGCCGGAGTGCTCGCTTTTCAGCGTCGGCAACAGCTTTACCAGGCAAACCAGAGTGACCAGCGCGCCCATGCCAATCACAAAGAAAGTGGTGCGCCAGCCAAAGTACTGCCCGACGATGCGGCCAATCGGCAAGCCGAGCACCATCGCCAGCGCGGTACCGGTGGCCAGCAGGCTTAGCGCCTGCGCGCGTTTGCCCGCCGGAGCCAGGCGGATTGCCAGTGAGGCAGTAATCGACCAGAAGATGGCATGGGCGAATGCAATGCCGATACGGCTAATCACCAGCACCTCAAAATTCCACGCCAGGAAGGAGAGGACGTGGCTGGCGATAAACAGCACAAACAGCCCGATCAGCAATTTCCGCCGCTCAATGTGGCTGGTTAGCAGCATAAAAGGCAGCGACATCAGCGCCACCACCCAGGCATAGATGGTCAGCATGATCCCGACTTGCGCGGTCTCCATATCAAAGCTCTGGGCGATATCAGAGAGCAACCCCACTGGCACAAACTCGGTGGTGTTGAAAATAAAAGCGGCAACGGCAAGCGTAACCACCCGTAGCCACGCGACTTTACGTGAAACAGTATTCGTCATCATAAGAGTGCTTTGGGTTGGTTGGAGAGAAGAAGAGGCGAAGATCTTAATGCTTTTGCTGGCGGAAAGACAAACTTTTTGTGATGTAGATCTCATTTTTCATTCAGCAAAAAAATAGCCATTGCGCCGCTGGCGGTTTGCCGTCAGAACAGAAGAAAAGATGAGGAAAAACAATGCAGACAATTGACTTTTATCTGATCGACGCCTTCAGCGATCGCACCTTCGGCGGTAACGCCGCCGCAGTCTGTCCGCTTACCGAGTGGCTGCCGGACGCGCTGTTACTGAAAATGGCGCAGCAGCATAACCAGTCGGAAACCGCCTTTTTCGTGCGCAATGACAGCGGCTTCGAGCTGCGCTGGTTCACCATCCAGGATGAGATCAACCTTTGTGGCCACGCAACGCTGGCCGCCGCTCACGTTATCTTCGAATACCTCGATTACCCCGAGACCGAGATCCGCTTCAGCACCCGTTTTGTTGGCGAGTTAACCGTTACCCGCAACGGCGACTGGCTTACCCTCAACTTTCCGGCGTGGAAAGCCCAGCCTGTTGAAAACCCGCCACCGTTGTTGCTGGAAACCCTCGGCATTGCGCAGGCGCAGGCGGTCTATGCAGGGCGTGATTATATGGTGGTGCTGGAGAGCCGGGCGCAGGTCGAGGCCTTACAGCCCGATATCGACGCCATGAAACCGCTGGGGAAAATGGTCTGCGTCACGGCGCCGGGAGAAGAGTATGACTTTGTCAGCCGCTTCTTCTGCCCGGGCGAGTCGGTAGCCGAAGATCCGGTTACCGGTTCGGCACACAGCATGCTGATCCCATACTGGGGTGAGAAGCTTGGTAAAACGGTGATGCAGGCGCGCCAGGTCTCGGCGCGCGGCGGCGATCTGCGCTGTGAGTGGCGGGGCGAGCGGGTGTTGATTGGCGGCCAGGCAACGCTCTATTCCATCGGCAAAGTCTATTTGCGTTAACAGGATTTCCGGGGGCGGCAGCGCCCCCGCAGTACGCTTATTACGGCAAGCGCGCGATATTGGCTTTGATCACCTCAACGGAGTGGTTGAACTTGGCGACTTCGTCCTCGGTTAAGTGCAGTTCGATAATCTGCTCCACGCCGCTGTGCGTCAGCACCGCCGGCACGCCAATTGCTACGTTGTGCGCGCCATATTCGCCGTCAAGAATGCAGGAGATCGCCAGCGCGCGGTGGCTACCGGTAAAGATGTTGCGGCAAATCTCGGCAATCGTACCGGCAATTCCATATTCAGTGCAGCCTTTGCGGGCAAAGATCTCAAAACCGTGGCGACGCACGCGATCCGCCAGCGCATCCGCATCCAGCGGCTGGCCGGTTTTTTGCTGATAAACATCGGCAATGGGCGAGCCGTAGATAGACGAGTGTGACCATACCGGAAATTGCGTGTCGCCATGTTCGCCCATAATGAACGCGTCAATGCTCTGCGCGCCGATATCGAGTGCCTGCGCCAGCAGACGGCGAAGACGAGTCGTGTCAAGCCAGACGCCGGTGCCGATCACCTGGTTGCGCGGCAGGCCGGAGAGAGACCACACCTGCCATGTAATAATGTCGCAAGGGTTGGTCGCCACCAGAAAAATGCCGTTAAAGCCGTTTGCCATCATGGTGGGCACAATGTTTTTAACGATGCGCGCGGTGTTGGCAAGCTCGTCAAGCCGTGTCTGTCCGGGCTTCAGCGCGCCGCCGGAAACGGTGATGACCGCGATATCGACATCCGCGCACGCCTCAATAGAACGGGTAGAGATAGTCATCATCCCCGGCATAAACGCGGCGGCATCCGCCAGATCCTGCGCGTGTCCCTCTACGCGCTGTTCGTTAACATCCACCAGGATCAGCTCTTCACAAATGTTCTGGTTTAAAAGAGCGTAAGCGGCAGACGCACCGACATTCCCGGTGCCGATAATCATCACCTTGCGGGCTTTTGTATTCATGGCGATTCCCTTGTCAGAATAATCTCTTACGTAAGGTACAGCCTGTTATTGCCGCTGCGCAATATTGTCACGGATCTATAGGTTATTCATATGAGTTAAGCGGCGCTATTTTCGCTAATTTAACAATGCAATAACCACAAGGAGCTGCTATGTACCGTATTGTCGATGCCACCGCCGCACAGCCGGAGGTGGTGGCCCTTATCGCCGCCCTCGACTGTTACCAGACCGCGCTCTACCCGGCAGAGAGCAACCATCTGGTTGACCTGGCTTCCTTCCCCGCAGAGAGAGTGATCCTGCATAAAATTGTGTATCAACAGGATGCCGTGGGTTGTGGCGCGGTGTTGCTTAATCAGGATGGCAACGCAGAGATGAAGCGGGTGTTTATCGACCCGACGCACCGCGGGAAGAAACTGGGCGAGCTGTTGATTGCCACGCTAGAGCAGGCCGCGAGCGAGAAGGGGTGTCATACGCTGCGACTTGAGACGGGCATCAAGCAGCACGCGGCGGTAAAACTCTACCAGCGCTGTGGATACCAGATCTGCGACGCTTTCGCGCCCTATGAGCCCGACCCGTTAAGCGTGTTTATGGCAAAGCCATTGCATCGGAAAAGTGCCTGATGGCACTGCGAGCGTAGGCCGGATAAGGCGCAGCCGCCATCCGGCAATAGGTGTCGGGGAGACAATGCCTGATGGCGCTACGCTTATCAGGCCTACGCGGTTTCAGCCGCATCTTTCCTGTAGGCCGGATAAGGCGTAGCCGCCATCCGGCAATCAGCCACGGTTTCAGTGGCTCTGTTAATGTAGGCCGGATAAGCGTGTAACGCGCAATCCGGCACCGCAGGCCGCACGGAACTAAACGTTACGGCAAAAGCGCAATAAACGCCTCGAGGTGGCGGCTCTTCGCGCCGCGCCGCCATACCAGCCAGGTGGTGAGCCAGCGCCACTCCTCCGCCAGCGGCCAGGCATTGACCTGCTGATGGGCGGGCATACTCTCCAGCATACTGCGTGGGATCAGCGCCAGCCCGGCACCGGCAATCACGCAGGCCAGCATGCCGTGATAGGACTCCAGCTCATGAATTTTCCCCGGCGTGGCACGGTCGGCCTGAAACCAGCTCTCAAAATGGCGGCGGTAAGAGCAGTTGGCGCGAAAGGCATAAATACTGGCACCGTTCACCTGTGAAGCGCGGGTAATCGGCTCATGGCCCGCCGGAGCGACAATCATCATCTCTTCACGATAGACCGGAATACCCTCCAGCCCCGGATGCATAACCGGCCCATCAACAAACGCCGCGCTCAGCGTCCCCTCAAGCACGCCGTCAATCATGGTGCCGGATGGGCCGGTGGAGAGATCAAACTGAATACGTGGGTAGCGCTGGTTATAGGCGGCAAGCGTCGCCGGAATGCGCACCGCGGCGGTGCTCTCCAGCGCGCCCAGCGAGAACAACCCCTGCGGCTCATCGCCCGCCACCACCATACGCGCCTCATCCACCAGCGCGAGGATCTGCTGGCTGTAGCGTAAAAAGCTGTGCCCGGCAGGCGAGAGGCGCAGGCGCTGATTTTCGCGGATAAAGAGATCGACGCCGAGATCTGCTTCCAGCTGGCGAATGCGCGTCGTCAGGTTTGACGGCACCCGGTGTACCTTTTGCGCGGCCTGGGTAATGCTGCCGGTCTGCGCCACAGCGTTAAACATCTCAAGCTGGGTTAAATCCATGCTGTTCTCATAACGTGAATGGTGAAGTTAATATTATTCAGTTTTCAGAAATAACAAACTGCGTCACCCTAATGCAAGTTCTGAAATCATTAAGGGGAAAAATAATGTCTCTGACCGCAACTACCCATGCACTCTCCATTAACCCGGCGACGGGAGAAACCCTGCGCGCCACGCCGTGGGCAAGCCATGATGAGGTTGACCGCGCGCTGGCACTGGCCGAGAGCGGCTACCGCCTGTGGCGCAACGTCAGCGTCAATGACCGTGCGCAGAAGCTGCGCGATCTGGCCGTCGTACTGCGTAACCGCGCAGAAGAGATGGCGCAGATGATGAGTGAAGAGATGGGCAAACCGATTCTGCAGGCGCGGGCAGAAGTGGCGAAGTCCGCCGCGCTGTGCGACTGGTACGCCGAACATGGCCCACTGATGCTCGGCAGCGAAGCCACGCAAGTTGAAGCGCAGCGCGCGCGCATCGAATATCGCCCGCTGGGGCCGATTCTGGCGGTAATGCCGTGGAACTTCCCGCTGTGGCAGGTGCTGCGCGGCGCGGTGCCAATTTTGCTGGCGGGCAACAGCTATCTGTTAAAACATGCGCCAAATGTGCTTGGCTCTGCGGCGCTGATTGGCGAATTTTTCAGTGAAGCTGGCTTTACACCGGGCGTCTTTGGCTGGGTCAATGCCACAAATGAGGGCGTCAGCCAGGCGATTAACGATGCGCGCATTGCCGCCGTGACCGTCACCGGCAGCGTGCGTGCCGGGGCGGCTATTGGCGCTCAGGCCGGTGCGGCGCTGAAAAAATGCGTGCTCGAACTGGGCGGTTCCGATCCCTTTATCGTGCTCAACGATGCCGATCTCGATCTGGCCGTGAAAGCCGCCGTGGCCGGGCGCTACCAGAACACCGGGCAGGTGTGTGCTGCGGCGAAACGCTTCATTGTGGAAGAGGGGGTCGCCGAGGCCTTCACGGAGAAATTTGTCGCCGCTGCCGCGGCGCTACAGCAGGGCTCGCCGGAAAATGAGGAGAACTACCTTGGGCCGATGGCGCGCTTCGATCTGCGTGACGAACTGCATGCCCAGGTTGCGGCGAGCATCAAAGAGGGCGCTACCCTGCGACTTGGCGGTGAGAAGACGCCGGGCAGCGGCAACTACTACCCGGCCACAGTGCTGACCAACGTGACGCCAGAGATGACCGCGTTTAGCCAGGAGCTGTTTGGTCCGGTTGCCGCCATCAGCACCGCCCGCGATGCTGAACATGCGCTGGCGCTTGCCAACGACAGCGACTTTGGCCTCTCGGCCACGATCTTCACCGCCGACAGCGCGCAGGCCGAGTGGTTTGCCGATAAACTTGAGTGCGGCGGCGTGTTTATCAACGGCTTTAGCGCCAGCGATCCACGCGTCGCCTTCGGCGGCGTGAAGAAGAGCGGTTTCGGACGCGAGCTCTCCCACTTTGGTTTGCACGAGTTTTGCAACGTTCAGACAGTGTGGAAAGATCGTCTGTAAACCAGGCGCGCCCCTGGGGGGCGCGTCAGCATTGGCTGTCATGGATGTGTCATGATCCTTTTGTAGACTCACCGCAACTTAGTGGTTACAGAAGAATATCATGAACTTAACACAAATTTTTCGCCGAATTTTTCGGCGTATGGCAGCAAAGCAGTTTGGTTTGTTGGCCGGGATTTTTTGCATTATCGCACTCTTTTCCGCCCTGCAAATCGCCTCCTCCTTTTTCCTGACCGCCTCGCTTCGTAGCGCGCAGCATGATGAGAGCCTGAATCAACAAGCGCATCTGCAGCAGATGCGGGCGGACGAAGCGCGCATTGCGCTCCTTACCGCCAGCGATCTGCTCAACCGCGCTGGCGTCTACTTTATGCAGGATAAAGCGACCGGTTCGGACGGCAGCTGGCACAGCCTGATGGACGAGACCCAGCAGGCGTTGGCCGCATCGAATAAAGCCTGGCGTGCTTTTCAGGCGCTCAACCCACCAAAAGATGAAAGTCTGGTCAACAGCTACCAGCTCTTTTACGGCGCGCTGAAAGAGCAGGCCGACGGGCTGGTAAAAACCCAGTCGATCGACGCCTTTTTTGCTGTGCCGGCGCAGGCATTCCAGGCTGATTTCAACGATAACTACGCCCGTTTCCAGCAGGCGGGAGCGCAGCACGCCGAGCAGGGGAGGCAGTCACTGCTTGCCAGCCTCAGCCGTTTGCAGCAGGTCTTTATGCTGATCCCGGTGCTGCTGGTGGCCATTGCGCTGCTGGTGTGGTTCGGCATGTCGCGCTGGGTCATCACCCCACTGCGCACGTTGATTGCCCATATTAATATCCTCGCTGCTGGCGATCTCGGCACACCGCTGCCGCCGGTGCGGCGCTTTAACCGCGAAATCACGCAGCTTAACCATAGCGTTGCCACTATGCAGCAGGGGCTGCAACAGCTGGTGATGCAGGTGAGCGACGCCACCGCGTCAATGGTTGGTACTATCGGCAGCCTGACGGAAGGTAACCAGTCGCTTAACCAGCAGTCGGCGAAACAGGCGCAGGAGCTGAATGATGTCACCGAACATATCGCCACGCTGGAATCGCACGTTGAAGGGAACACCGGTTTTGCCGAAGAGGCGCGCCAGCAGGCGGACGAAGCGCGTAAAGTGGCGGCGGGGGGCGACAGGATGATGGAGACGGTGACGCAGTCGATGCGCGAGATTGTCGACCGCTCCGCCGAGATGCGTAATATTGTGGCACTGATTGACGGCGTGGCGTTTCAGACCAACATTCTGGCGCTGAATGCCGCTATCGAAGCGGCGCATGCGGGCAACCACGGGCGCGGCTTTGCTGTGGTGGCGAAAGAGGTGGGCCTGCTGGCGCGTAAGAGTAGCCACTCGACGCAAACCATTCAGCAACTGATTAACCACTCCCTGCAGGGGATCAATGATGGCACCCAGGCGGTGAGCCGTCTTGAAGATAACCTGCAACAAGTGACCGGGCTGGTCGGACATTTGAGCGGGGTATTGAGTGAAATCTCTGCCGCCACGCTAAGCCAGGGCGAGAGCATCCATAAGATGACCCGACGCCTGCACTCTCTCAACAGTGTGGCGCGGCGCACCGGTGAGCTGGTGACCACGGCAGCGGCGGCCTCGGAGCAGCTTTATCACGATTCGCAGGTATTGATGCAAGCGGTTGCGCGTTTTCGTCTCAGCGCCTGACGCGGCAAAACAGCTCTGGTATACTCGCAGCCCGATTTGGCCTGTGGGCGAGGAGTGAACGTGGCATCGGTGATGGATAATGGCGTGCTGGAGGCGATAGTCTCCCAGGTGCGCCCGCTGCTGGGACGCGGTAAGGTTGCGGATTATATCCCGGCGCTGGCGGCAGTCAGCGGTAACAAACTGGGTATCGCGATCAGCACCGTCAATGGGGAGCACTATCAGGCGGGCGACGCCGATGAGCGCTTCTCGATTCAATCGATCTCAAAAGTGCTCAGCCTGGTGGTGGCGATGAACCACTACGGCGAGGAGGAGATCTGGCAGCGCGTCGGTAAAGATCCCTCCGGCCAGCCCTTCAATTCACTGTTGCAACTGGAGATTGAGCAGGGCAAGCCGCGCAATCCTTTTATTAACGCCGGGGCGCTGGTGGTGTGCGATATGCTGCAAAGCCGCCTTAGCGCGCCGCGCCAGCGTATGCTGGAGATTGTGCGTAGACTCGCGGGCGTCGACGATATCTTTTATGACACGGCGGTGGCGCGATCGGAGTTCGACAATGCCGCGCGTAACACCGCCATTGCCTGGCTGATGAAATCTTTCGGCAACTTCCACAATGATGTCACCACCGTTCTGCAAAACTACTTCCACTACTGCGCGCTGAAGATGAGCTGCGCAGAGCTTGCACGCACCTTTCTTTTTTTGGCGCAGAGCGGGCACCCAGTGGTATCGCCAGTGCAGGCGCGGCAGATCAATGCCCTGATGGCGACCAGCGGCATGTATCAGAATGCCGGGGAGTTCGCCTTTCGCGTCGGACTGCCAGCGAAGTCGGGCGTCGGAGGGGGGATCGTGGCAATTGTGCCTCATGAAATGGCGATTGCGGTGTGGAGCCCGGAGCTGGACGATGCGGGCAAT
Source organism: Kosakonia sp. SMBL-WEM22 (assembly GCF_014490785.1). Lineage (NCBI taxonomy): Bacteria > Pseudomonadati > Pseudomonadota > Gammaproteobacteria > Enterobacterales > Enterobacteriaceae > Kosakonia > Kosakonia sp. SMBL-WEM22. Next base: position 2,331,416 of record NZ_CP051488.1, read on the forward strand.
TCGCTGGCGGGCGTTGCGCTGCTGGAAGCGCTAACCCAGCGGCTGGGGCGATCGGTTTACTGATGGCCGACTTTGATGCGCTGTTTGCCCGCCTTGCGCGCTCAACCTTTCGCTCTCGTTTTCGCTTAGGCGTAAAGGAGCGGCTCTACTGCGAAGAGAAGGGGGCAGAGACGATTGCCGCCCACGCCGCTGATTTTGTTGCCAGGCGCCTTGCGCCAGCGCTGCCGCATAATGACGGTAAACAGACGCCGATGCGCGGTCACCCGGTGTTTATCGCCCAGCATGCCACCGCTACCTGCTGTCGTGGCTGCCTTGCGAAATGGCACGCGATTGCGCCGGGCCAGCCGTTATCGCCCGCGCAGCAGCAGTATGTGGTTGATGTGATTTATCACTGGCTGGTTGTCCAGATGAATTCGCCGCGCTGACGGCTGTTGCGCAACACCCTATGGCGGAAAACAAGCATGCTAAGCTTTAGGCTATTTCCGACGCTACTTCGGGCTGCTCCCTGCGCCCGCGACAGGAATTGAGATTTGATGCGAGCTTTATTGTCCTCCTGGCGTCCGTTCAGGGAAGAGACCCCGCTAATAAATGCGGGCATGATTTTTGCGCTGACCACGCTGTTCTACTTTATCGGCGCGATGATGCGCCTGGTCGAAGAGCTCTCGCTCTTCTGGCCGCTGAACGCGGTGATGGCAGGCCTCTTTGCCCGTTATGCTTTTTTGCACCGCTGGCACTACTACGTAATCAGCTATATTGCGATGTTGGTTTATGATGCCGTGACCACCAGTTGGGGCACGGCGTCGCTTATCATCAACTTCTCCAATATGGTGTTTATCATCACCATGGCGCAGCTTATCAGTTGGGAGCGTCGCCAGATGGCGAAAACGCCGCAGCCTATCAATGCGCTAAAACTCTTTAGTTACTGTCTGGTGGCCGCGCTGCTCTGCGCCTTCTTTGGCGCGCTGGGGTCGGTAGGCATTAACGACCAGGGGTTCTGGCCGCTGCTGGCGGACTGGTTTGGCGAGCAGTTTTCCACGGGTGTGCTGATCTTGCCGTGCCTGCTGACCATGACGCGCCCGCGGATAGCGCTGAAATTTTCGCTACCCCAAATGATGCCGGTTCTCGCTCTGGCGGTTTCGGTCACCGCTTCGGTAGTCATTGGCGGTGCCGGAAGCCTTGCGTTTCCGCTGCCGGCGCTGATCTGGTGTGCGGTGCGCTATTCTCTGCCGTTGACGTGCCTGGTCACGCTTATTACCGGCGGGCTGGAGATTATTCTGGTCTCCAGCGGGCAGATCGACATTCATGTCCATTCGCCATTTGACATCCCACAAATGTTCTCTGCGCGGCTTGGCGTAGCGACGATGGCGATCTGCCCGGTTATTGTCTCTGTCAGCGTCGAAGCCATCAACCGCCTGATGCGCCAGGTGTCACTGCGCGCCGATTTTGATTTTCTCACCCGTGTTTACTCCCGCTCCGGCCTGTATGAAGCACTGCGCAAAGAGGAGAAGCGCTTTGCCGGCAAACATCTTTCAGTGATGCTGATGGATATCGACTACTTCAAGAGCGTCAATGACAGTTATGGCCATGAGTGCGGCGACAGGGTGCTGACCTCGTTCGCACAAAAAGTGCAGCAAGAGCTTGGCGAGCGCGGGCTGGTAGCGCGTATGGGCGGAGAGGAGTTTGTCGTGGTGGCGGTGACAGAAGACGCCAAAGCGGGCAAAAAACTGGCTGAGAAATTACGTAAAGCGGTGGAAAGTAATCTCTTTAAATGGCGACAGCAGATGCTGCACCTGACGATGAGCGTCGGCATCGGGCACGGTATGCCTGACCCCCGCCAGCTAACGGAGAGTTTCAATGAACTGCTGGCCGAAGCTGACGAGCATCTTTACCGCTCGAAGAAGCGCGGCAGAAACTGCACGACTGATAGCCACTACAGCGTGCCGGAAGAGCGTGCCCCGGCCGCGACGTAACATGATGAACGCAATGAATATTAATAGCTTATAAACACCTTGCGGCTCTTTTTTATGACCAATATTATTAACGTCGCGCGGTCGCAAGCAGCGGATTCGCTCACCCTGACAAACGTGCCGAATAGGCTACGCTTAATGCTGTAAACCGTTGTCTACTCGCCCGTTTACTCGAGCGCGGCGATCCAGACTGAGAATGATGAGATCGGCACTCTATGAAAATACCTGCGATTCCCGCTAATGAGACGCAGCGTCTGGCGTCGTTGCATGACTCCGGCCTGCTGGAGGGGGGCGTCAACCCCCGCCTGGACCGTTTAACGCGCCTGGCGCAACGGATGTTCAATGTCCCTGCGGCGCTTATTACGCTGGTTGATGAAGAGACCCTGCATTTTAAATCCACGGGCGGTTACCCGGCGGAAAGCCAGACTCTGCCGCGCAACATCTCCTTTTGTGGTCACGTCATTTTGTCTGAATCGGCGATGATTATCGAAGATACCCATCTTGATGAGCGTTTTACCGATAACCCGCTGGTCACCGGCGAGCCGCATATCCGCTTCTATGCTGGCTATCCGCTGCGTTTGCCGGATGGTGCGCTGGTGGGATCGCTGTGCGTAATCGATAAAGCGGCGCGTGGCTTTTCCGGGGCTGAAGTGGATAGCCTGAAAGATTTCGCCATGATTGTTGAAGATGAGTTTGCGGTAATGAGCGCGGCGACCACCGATGCGTTAACCGGCCTCTTCAACCGCCGCGGCTTCGATAACCTGGCAAAGTTTGCGATTGTTGGCGCCCGCCGCCGCGCGCAGCCCCTTACGCTTGCGTGGATCGATCTTGATAACTTCAAAGAGATTAACGATACCTACGGCCACGGCGAGGGGGATGAAGCCCTGAAAGCAATGGCTGATATCATGACTGCCAGCCTGCGCGAGGCGGATCTACGTGTACGTTATGGCGGAGATGAGTTCGCAATTGTCTTCTCCGATACTAATGAAGAGGGCGCATGGATTGCGATGCAGCATCTGGTCGAGCAGGTTGAAGCGTGGAACCAGCACTCCGGTAAACCGTGGAAGCTCGGTTTCTCCTGGGGCATCAGTGAGTTCAATCACGACGGTAATGACGATCTGCGCGCCTGGATGAAAGAGGCGGATGAGAAGATGTATGCCATGAAATCACGCAACAATCGCGGGCGTTAAGCCATAACAATTTTGTATGGTGTCAGGGCTTGAGTTAGCCCGTCACGCGTTGAATAGTGGTCATTTTACAAGGAAGCCAAATGACCGCTTATCATATCAATAGCCTCTCTGATGAGGCGATCCTCTCCCATATCGACAGCCTGTGTAACGTGCTGGAAAACTGCGTCGCTGGCGGTGCCTCTGTCAGCTTTATGCATCCGCTGTCGCGGGAAAAATCACATCAATTTTGGTCCAATGTGGCTGCAAGCGTAACGCGCGGCGAGCGGATTGTGCTGGTTGCGCAGGATGAGGCGGGCGAGGTTGTCGGCACCGTTCAGGTGGTGCTCGAACAGCCGGAAAACCAGCCGCACCGCGCCGATGTCTCGAAATTACTGGTGCACGATAAAGCGCGACGTCAGGGCCTGGCGCGTCGGCTGATGGCCGCGCTGGAGCGTGAGGCGCAGGCGCACGCAAAAAGCGTGCTGGTGCTGGATACAGCGACCGGCAGCGGGGCGGAGAACTTCTACACCGCCTGCGGCTGGCAGCGGGCGGGTGAGATCCCGCGCTATGCGTTAATGCCGGATGGAAATGTGACGGCGACGACACTTTTTTACAAGTTCATATAGCTGGGGTCAATAAGCCGCGCCGCTTTGATCAAAACAGGGTTTCATGGTTCTAAAGTCTGATAAGTTATTACACCAATCTTTCCAGGTTGTATGACTAATCTAAAAAGGAACTCACTGTGAACACATTAAACCGTCGCAATTTCCCCGGAGCTGACTATCCAGAACGTATTATTCAGTTTGGCGAAGGGAATTTTTTGCGCGCTTTTGTCGACTGGCAAATCGATCTGCTGAACGAGCACACCGACCTCAACGCCGGTGTGGTGGTAGTTCGTCCAATTGCGAGTGATTTTCCGCCCTCTCTGAGCATTCAGGATGGCCTCTACACCACCATTATTCGCGGTCTCAATGAGCAGGGCGACGCGGTGAGTGATGCGCGTCTCATCCGCTCGGTGAACCGGGAGATCAGTGTCTACACACAGTATGACGAGTTCCTGAAGCTGGCGCATAACCCGGATATCCGTTTTGTTTTCTCCAATACCACCGAAGCGGGTATCAGCTATCACGCAGGGGATAAATTCGACGATGCGCCGGCGGTAAGCTATCCGGCAAAACTGACTCGTCTTCTGTTTGAACGCTTCCGCCAGTTTGCCGGCGCGAAGGATAAAGGCTGGATAATCATTCCGTGTGAATTAATCGATTATAACGGCGAAGCGCTACGTGAAGTGGTGCTGCGCTATGCGGGCGACTGGGCGCTGGGCGCGGAGTTTATCGAATGGCTTGAGAGTGCAAACAGCTTCTGCTCGACGCTGGTTGACCGCATTGTTACCGGTTATCCACGCGATGAGGTGGCGAAACTGGAGGCGGAGCTGGGCTATCAGGATGCCTTCCTCGATACCGCCGAGCACTTCTATCTGTTTGTGATTCAGGGGCCGAAATCGCTGGCCGCTGAACTGCGTCTGGATAAATACCCGCTTAATGTGCTGATTGTGGATGACATCAGGCCATATAAAGAGCGCAAAGTGGCGATCCTCAACGGGGCGCATACGGCGCTGGTGCCGGTCGCGTTCCAGGCGGGTATCGATACGGTTGGCGAAGCGATGAGCGACACGGAGATCTGTGCGTTTGTCGAGAAGGCCATTTACGAAGAGATCATTCCGGTATTGGATCTACCGCGCGATGAGCTGGAGTCTTTCGCCAGCGCGGTGACCGGGCGTTTCCGTAACCCCTATATCAAACACCAGCTGCTCTCCATCGCCCTGAACGGCATGACCAAATACCGTACCCGCATTCTGCCGCAACTGCTGGCAGGGCAGAAAGCCAGCGGTAAACTCCCTGCGCGTCTGACCTTTGCGCTGGCGGCGCTGATTGCGTTCTATCGCGGTGAGCGTGACGGAAAAAGCTATCCGGTGCAGGATGACGCGCACTGGATTGAGCGTTACCAGCAGTTGTGGAGCCAGCATGGTGACCGTCAAATTAGCACCCGCGAATTGGTGACGGCGGTGCTGTCGGTAAGCGATCATTGGGAGCAAGATCTTAGCAAGGTGCCGGGCCTGGTGGAGCAGGTAACACTCGATCTGGATGCGATTCTGCTGCGCGGTATGCGCGAAGCGGTAAAACCGCTCTGCTGATAGCTGCCTCTAAAATGCCGGATGGCGCTCGCGCTTATCCGGCTTACACACCACTCGTCCCCGTAGGTCGGATAAGACGCCGCCGTCATCCGGCTCTCCCACACACCACTCGTCCCCGTAGGCCGGATAAGACGCCGCCGTCATCCGGCTCTCCCACACACCACTCGTCCCCGTAGGCCGGATAAAACGCCGCCGCCATCCGGCACTCCCACATACCACTCGATCCCCGTAGGTCGGATAAGGCGAAGCCGCCATCCGGCAAAACAGCGATAGCTGAAATTACGCCTCTAGTTACAACATACTATTAGCGAGTTGTATAACAGGTTCCAGCAACCTATGCGCTAATACTTCGTCAGGCAGAACGAAATTGCGTCACAATCTATTAGCAAACTTGCAACTGTGACATCGATCACGTTTAATAGCCGCTGCGCTCCTTTTCCTCCTGAATAATTATGATTGTCCGTCCTGAAAAACACTGGCTTGCTCGTCTCTTCGTCTGGCATGGCTCTGTCCTGCCGAAAATCGCTTCACGCCTGACCATGAACTTTCTGCTTTCGGTCGCCGTCATCTGGATGCTGCCGTGGTATACCTCGCTGGGCATTAAACTGACGGTCGCGCCGTTCAGCATTCTCGGTGTGGCGATTGCTATCTTCCTCGGTTTTCGCAATAACGCCTGTTTCGCCCGCTACTCAGAAGCGCGTCTGTTGTGGGGCCAGTTGATGATCGCCTCGCGTTCGCTGCTGCGGGAAGTGAAAACTACGCTGCCTGATGAGGGCGATGTGCGCCATTTTATGCAGCTGCAGTTCGCCTTTGCTCATGCGCTGCGCATGACGCTGCGACGCAAACCGCAGGGTGATGTGCTGTCAAAATATCTCTCTGCCGATGAGTTACGCCAGGTCTTAAACGCCCATTCACCGGCCAACCGTATCCTGCTACTGATGGGGCAGTGGCTCGGCGAGCGCAGGGCGCAAGGAGCGCTGTCGGATATTCTGTTTCACAGTATCACTCAACGCTTACACGACATGTCGGTCATACAAGCTGGCTGCGAGCGAATCTTTAATACGCCGCTGCCTTTTGCCTATTCGCTGATCCTGCACCGCACGGTCTATCTCTTCTGCATCATGCTGCCATTTGCACTGGTGGTGGATCTGCACTTTATGACGCCTTTTATCTCGGTGCTTATCTCCTACACCTTTATCTCGCTCGATACGCTGGCGGAAGAGCTGGAAGATCCCTTTGGCGAAGAGGATAACGACCTGCCGCTGGATGCCTACTGCAATGCAATTGAAATCGACCTGCTGCAGATGGTCGACGCCGACGATCTACCGGTCAAACTGACACCGGACAAAAATTATCAATTGACCTAAACTTACAGGGGCGTAAGCCGTAAGATTTTTTCACTCTCCTGGCTCAGGTCATTTAAAAGAGGGACATGTGATGGAAAAGTCCGACAAAACCTTCTCGTTCGCGCTGACATTTATCGTTGGCCTGTCACTGCTTGCCACGGCATGGGATATTTCGCTCTTCAGCAACCTGCCGTGAGCCATCTGTCAGCAGCGCCTGCGTCTCTTGCGCCGGGCGCTGCAACAGTGCAATCGCCTCTTCAGCTGACGTGACATTGGTGTAACCAATAATTAAGCCGTAACGTGGTGAACTCCCCCTGTACCATTCTGAAAGCGGGCTGACCTGCAATTCATGCCTTTGCCAGAGTTGCGCCAGCGCCACATCCTGCGTGCTATCACGCAGAAAGGCGATGATATGCATGCCGCCGTCGCGAACCTCCACATCAAATGTCAGCGGATAAATCTCCGCCAGCGCCCCCAGCACAAACCCGCGCCGGGTAGAGTAGAGGTTACGCATCTTCTTCAGATGCTTATAAAAGTGGCCTTCGCCAAGGAAAGCGGCGAGGATTTTTTGCGTTAATAGCGGCTGGCCGCTCTCGATAAGTTCAGCGGTTTGTTTGAACGGTGCGAGCAGCACTCGCGGCAATACCAGGTAACTGGTACGCAAGGAGGGCAGCATAGTTTTACTAAAGGTGCCCATATAGATAACCCGGTCATCATTATCGAGGCTTTTCAGCGCCGGAACCACTTTGCGGGTGTAGTGAAACTCGCCATCGTAGTCATCTTCAACAATCCAGCTATTACGTTGCGAAGCCCAGGCCAGCAGCTGCTGTCTGCGGGGCAGAGAGAGGGTGACCGCCAGCGGGCTTTGGTGTGACGGTGTCACAAAAATGAAGTGGGCGTCGCGATGATTGCGCAGCAAATAGTTGATATCGAGGCCGTCATTATCTACCGGCACGCTGTGCAGCTGCGGGCACATATGCTCCAGGATGCGCTGGCCTAAAAAGTAGCCCGGCTCTTCATACACCACTTTCTGCTGGGTGCATGCAAGCAGGGTGAGGATCAGCCGCAAGTTGTGCTGATACCCGCCGGTAATTACCACCTGATCAGGGCTGCAGGCGAGCCCGCGTGAAACATTGAGATAGTGGGCGATAGCATCACGCAGCGGCGCGTAGCCCATTAGCGGTGGCGCGAGCATTTCGCCCGGATGCAGCGCGCGCACGGCTTTGGCACTGAGCAACAGCCATTTTTTACTCGGGAACGCATCCAGCGCCGGAATGCCGAGGCGCAAGAAACCGGTCTGTTTACGCTCGGCATCGCCAAACACTGACGCTGGGGTGGAAAGGGAGTTATCGCTGGCTTTGCGCTTGACCGGCGGTAGCACCAGTTGAGGATTGACGCGCGTGCCGCGCGCGCCATCGCTGACCAGAAATCCTTCGCCGACCAGGATCGACCACGCCGTTTCCACGGTTTTTCGCGCCACGCCAAGTTCGCTGGCCAGCACGCGCACCGAGGGGACTTTATCTCCGGGCTTAAGCAAACCTCGTATAATGCTCTCCCGGTACTGCGTATAAATAGCTCTGTATCCCGGCTTCATGTCCTACCTGTTTTTCGCTTTTTTGCATCTTTCACCTGCGACATTAGTCCGTAATATAGCCCCCGTTGAAACAATAAACGAGGCAAATAATATGAGCACCCGTATCAATCTCTTCCAGCGCGTTCCTGACCTGATAAAAGCCCTTTCCGAAGCCAGCCAGGCCTCACACAATAGTGGCCTCGACAGCACGCTTAAAAACCTGGTGGATATTCGTGCCTCGCAGCTCAACGGCTGCGCTTTCTGTCTGGATATGCACATTAAACAGGCACGAATTCTTGGCGAGCGGGAGTTGCGGCTGCACCATGTTGCTATCTGGCGCGAATCGCCGTTATTTACTGCGAAAGAGAAGGCGGCGCTGGAACTGACCGAATCCCTGACCCGACCCGGTGTAGAAGGGGTAAGCGATGCCGTTTATGACGCGGCACGTGAACATTTTGATGAAGTGGCGTTATCAGAACTGGCGTTTGCTATCTCGCTTATCAACACGTGGAACCGTTTGATGATTGTGTCGCAAACCGCACCGGGCGCGCTGGATAAAGCCTACGGCCTCGATCGCGCGAATCTCGAATAGCCAACGCCAAATTGCTGGGTTTTGTAGACCGGGTAAGCGCAGCGCCATCCGGCAACACAGGCCCGTACCAATGCAGAATCGGTGGGGATTTTGTAGGCCGGATAAGCGCAGCGCCATCCGGCAATACAGGCCCGTACCAATGCAGAATCGGTGGGGATTTTGTAGGCCGGATAAGCGCAGCGCCATCCGACAACACAGGCCCGTACCAATGCAGAACCGGTGTGGGTTTCGTAGGCCGGATAAGCGCGAGCGCCATCCGGCAACACACCCCGGCTTAATAAGCCGGGGTGACGTGTTCTCCGCCCATTAACGCGCCAGCTGGAAAAAGCGCACCGAGTTGCGCAGCCCCTCGCTCTGTTCAGTCATTGACTGGGCGGCCACTGCTGCTTGTTCCACCAGCGTGGCATTCTGCTGGGTTACCTGATCCATCTGATCGATGGCGACGCTGATCTCCTTAATGCCCCGGTGCTGTTCGGTAGAAGCGGCAGAAATATCGGCAACAATATCCGTCACTTTGTTTACCGACATGACAATCTCCTCCATTGCACGACTGGCGGTATCGGCAAAACGTGACCCATCGGTGATTTTCTCCACCGTTCCCTCAATTAACTGCTTAATCTCTTTTGCCGCATCGGCGCTCTTTTGCGCCAGGTTACGTACCTCGCCTGCCACCACCGCAAACCCTTTACCTTGTTCACCAGCACGCGCGGCTTCTACGGCGGCGTTGAGCGCCAGAATATTGGTCTGGAACGCGATACCCTCAATCACCGAAATAATGTCGACAATCTTCTGCGAGCTGTCAGAGATCTCATGCATGCGCGTCAGCATGTCATTCACCTCTTTGCCGCCTTTAACCGCGGTGGCGGATGTCTGGCGTGCCAGCTCGCTCGCTTTGCGGGCGTTCTCCGCATTACTCTTCACGTTTTCCGTGATCTGCTGCATGTTCGATGAGGTCTGCACCAGCGAGGCCGCCTGCTCCTCGGTGCGCTGCGATAAATCATTGTTACCCTCGGCGATCTCGCTGGCGGCATGGGAGATAGATTCACTGCCCTCAATAATGCCGCGGATAATCTCCGCCAGCTGGCTGTTCATATATTTAATTGTCGCCAGCAGACTATTGCTGTCACCTTCACGTAAATCGACCGCCGTCTCCAGTTTGCCGGAGGCCACCGCCTGCATAATTGACATAGCGTAAGCCGGTTCGCCGCCCAGTTGATGCGCCAGGCTGCGCGAGATAAAGAGGGCGCTCACGCCTGTGGCGATCAGCGCCAGCAGCAGTAAGCCGACCAGCAGATAAAGCGCCTGGTTATAGTTATTCTGCGTCGTTTCACCCATACGATCGCCGATAGCCACCTCCATATCGACCAGCGTGGCCAGATCTTTCATTAGCTGCGTCCGGTATTTCGCCGATACCGCGCCGCTAATTTTTGCTGCCTCTGCCGCGTCACCGTGATTCATCGCCTCAATCACCTTCGCGTTAACGTCGATAAAGTTTTTGAAGTTATCGACCACCGTAACAAACAGCGCGTTCATCTCTGGCGGCGCACCGGCAGAGATTTTTGCGTACTGCCGCTGGGCATTGAGAAATGTCTCCTGATTTTGCAGCAGCTCCCTGCGATGTTGATCGAGAGACTCGGGGGTTGTCGAGGCGATGTACTGCACCTGTTGCAGGCGCATCTCCGCGAGTACACCGCGCATCTCGAGGGTGTAGCGAATGCCTGGCATACGCTCCTGACGAAATTTATCAATTTGTTGTTTGCTGGCGTGGAGTTGATAAATAGAGACAACACCAACAATTAACATCATCACAATAAGAATAGAGAAACCAACGAGCAGTTTCGTTAATACAGTCGCGTGCGCAATTTTTTTCATGATCCTGGTTTTTTAAAAAGAGTGGTATGAGTAATAACGGCATAAACCATAAAAAGATTGAGGTTAAAACCAGATCGGCATCACATATCGCGCTGATATTTTGAGGAATATCTCACGGCAAGAGGAATTGCATTTAAGGAAAAGAGATGTGTTAATTAATGTAAAGGTGAGATGTTAATTTATTGAAATAATATTTCACTTAAAGCGCAAAGCTATTCTACGCGCACGCCAGCCGTGTGCGAATAATTAGCCTTTAAGGCTCAAAGGCAATTCATCTGCCCACTTTGTCGCTTGCGTCATTAATTCCGACACCGCTGAGTAAGGCAGGCCAATATTGCGGGCAATCGCGCTGGCTTCATCCCACAAGCGTTGTTCATACACGCGTGCCAGTTGAACGTAGGGGTAGAGTTCGCCGCTCTCTTTCTCCAGCGCCGTCGCCACATCTGGCGAAACGGAGATCTGCTCCATCAGCTCTTCAAGCGGCAGGCCGAGGATTACATCCAGCAGGGAGAAGAGCCCCACCAGAAAAGCGTCGTTGGCGACGTTGTTACTTGAGGTACGCGCCGCCACCAGCTCACAGAACTTGGCGCGGATCAGGCTCAGATAGTAAATTTCGGTATTGGTGACGTTTTCAAAAGAGGTAAGACAGGCGACCAGCACGAAACGGCGCATCTCATTAATACCAAGGTAAACGACAATGTCGCGTAAGGACTGGTTACGAAAGCCGCTAATCCCGCGGGTGTTATATAAGATGTTCTGCGCGTAGCGCATGATCTTAAACGACAGGGAGACATCCCGTTTCAACAACTCTTCAATGCGGTTTAAATTCGGCGACTCAACGTTCACTTCCTGCATCAACCGCAGCGCAAAGGCGCGATTCTGCACCAGTTTATTGCGCTTTGAGACCACCGGTTTGCTGAAGAAATAGCCCTGGAAGAGGCGAAAACCCAGTTTTTTATAGGCTTCAAACTCCTCATAGGTTTCCACTTTTTCCGCCAGCAGCACCGCGTGGCGCAATGCATCGCGGTTGGCATTGACCCAGGCGTCAATCTCTTCGAGCGAGCTTCGTCTGATATCGAACTTAATCACATCAATATAAGGCAGGAAAGCGTCCCACTGGTTGCCAGGCGCGAAATCGTCGAGGGCGACGCGAAAGCCGAGGTTCTGCAGACGTTTTACTGTCTCCAGCAGTTGCTTGTCCGGCTGCGCATCTTCGAGGACTTCGATCACTACGCGGTTTTTAGGCAGCGTTTCGGCAAGGCCTTCAATCAGTAACTGGTAGGGGAAATTGACATAGACCGTCGTCAGATCGTTTTTACGCCCGACAGGCGCGCTGAGAAACTGCTCTTCGATCAGCTGGGTCGTGGCTTGCTCGGCAGAGATCTCCGGAAAACGGTTATCCATGCTATTGCGAAACAGCAATTCGTAACCGACGGTGTTCAGTTGGTTATCAAAGATCGCCTGTCTGGCCACAAAAGAAAACATTCACCACCCCGTACACCGTGTACTTTTGTATAAATATTACAAATATATAAGCTTATAACACGCCCTGAATAGCGGAAGCGTGCGTCTGGTACTAAAAAAGTGACCTTTAGCGCTAAAAATATAGGACAGCAAAGCGGTAAGTGTACAGGTAATGAGGATATTCTTAAGCGTAACCGCTCAAAGTAGCAGCATGGCGCTGTAAAAAACGGCAATTATGCAGGAAAGGGACAGCGAGGCAGGGATAAAACAGGCGCTGCGCCTGCGAGACAGTCAACTTCACTGTCCGGCATGGCGCAGCGCCAATGGTGCGGGATCAGGTACGCGGCGTCTGTTCACCCGGCGCGGTGGCATGCACTTCGTTGACGCGCTTACGCACGCCAAACCAGCCAGCAACCAGCAGAACGGCGATCAGCGGAATGGAACCGATGGTGAAGGTGCCGTTCGGATAATCAAACGCCATCAGCACCAGCACGCTGAGCAGGAACAGCAGCGTCAGCCAGGAGGTTACCGGTGCGCCCGGCATCTTAAAGCTGACATCGGCTGCTTTGCCTTCGCGGATTGCTTTGCGCAGGCGCATCTGGCACACCACGATAAAGCCCCAGGAAGCGATAATCCCCAGCGACGCGACGTTAAGCACAATCTCAAACACCTGCGACGGTACGAGGTAGTTCAGGAACACACCCACAATATAGACGCAGATTGTCGCCAGAATACCGGCATACGGTACCTGCTGACGGCTCATCTTCGACATAAACTTCGGTGCGGAACCGCCCATCGACATTGAGCGCAGGATACGCCCGGTGCTGTAGAGGCCGGAGTTAAGGCTGGAGAGTGCGGCGGTCAACACCACGATATTCATAATATCGCCAATGTAGGGCACGCCAAGTTTCGAGAAGAAGGTGACGAACGGGCTTTGCCCAGCCTGGTAAGCATTCCACGGCAGCAGCAGCACCAGCAGCACAACCGAGCCAACGTAGAACAGGCCGATACGCCAGATCACGCTGTTGATCGCTTTTGGCACCATGGTCTGCGGCTCTTTACATTCGCCGGCAGCAGTACCGACCAGCTCAATAGAGGCAAAGGCAAAGACCACGCCCTGCACCAGCACCAGCGCGGCCATCATGCCGTGGGGGAAGAAGCCGCCGTTGTCGGTAATCAGATGGAAGCCGGTACTATTTCCGTCCAGCGGCTTGCCGGTGCCGAGGAAAACCGTTCCGACCACCAGGAAAAGCACAATCGCCAGCACTTTCAGCAGCGCAAACCAAAACTCCATCTCGGCGAACCACTTCACGCCGATCATGTTCATGGTGCCGACAATCGCCAGCGCGCCGAGGGCGAAGACCCATTGCGGCACGTCGCCAAAGGCGCCCCAGTAGTGCATGTAAAGCGCAACGGCGGTGATATCGACAATGCCGGTCATTGCCCAGTTGATGAAGTACATCCAGCCGGCGACGTAGGCGGCTTTTTCACCGAGGAACTCACGGGCGTAAGAGACGAAGCTGCCGCTGGAAGGGCGGTGCAGTACCAGTTCGCCCAGCGCACGCAGAATAAAGAATGAGAAGATACCGCAAACGAGATAGACGATAGCCAGCGATGGCCCGGCCATTTGCAGACGCGCGCCGGCACCGAGGAAGAGACCGGTACCTATTGCGCCGCCGATGGCGATCATTTGTACATGGCGGTTACCCATCGCCTGGCTGTAGCCCTCTTCATGAGAGTTCAGCCAGCGACGTTTTGCCGCGTGATGCTCCGTGGTGTTGTTGTTCTCTGTTTTCATTGCATTACCCTGTTGACCTGTCTGACCTTGCGGAATGTCTCAAGCCGCAGCACAAAAACCACACGATTTGCACCGTCGGCTACACGTTCTCTCTTTCCATTGTTTCTGTGTATGGATAAGGGAAAACATGGCGCAGCATCGTAACCGCAATCGTTTACTGACGCAAAACATACCCAGCCGTAAACAGCACACTATTAGTCGAAATTGTGAAGTCAACTCCATCAAGCAGAGGAAATGATTCAAGATGGCGAAAAATGCAACAGAAAAAACCACAACCATAAAACGGTGTTTTACCCAGCCCGCACCGCTATTCAGCTTTATTTATTTCGCCAGCTAATGGCTTTAGCGCCTGGCTACGCTGGCTTTGCAAATTTTTTGCTTACCAAATGTAAATTAATTGTTTCACGGCAGATTCGGCGCGCGCCAGTATTGGCTCATCTTCTCTGACACGAGAGCGTACCATGTCTTACCGACTGAGTTTGCTGGATAAAAGCCCCATCGCGGAACATGAGACCGCGCAGGACGCGCTCCTGCGCACGCTGCAACTGGCGCAGCAGGCGGAAAACTGGGGTTATCATCGCTTCTGGATAGCCGAACACCACAACACCTCACAGCTGGCAAGCCCGTCTCCGGAGCTATTAATTGCCTGGATACTTGGCCAGACGCGGCGTATCCGTGTCGGCTCCGGCGGCGTGATGCTGCAACACTACAGCCCCTACAAAGTGGCGGAAAATTTTAACCTGCTGGCAAACCTCGCCCCGGGGCGCGTCGATCTGGGCGTGGGTAAAGCGCCGGGCGGCTTACCGCACTCAACCCGCGCTTTGCAGCAGGGGGTGAATCCCGAAGAGAAGGGGCGTTTTGCCGATCAGCTGGCGCAGCTGGACAACTGGTTGTCGCTGACTCCGGACGACAGCGCGGATGAATCTTTACTGGCGACGCCGCTGGCGGCGATCCCGGCGGAGCGTTTCCTGCTCGGTGCGAGCCTTGAGAGCGCAACGCTTGCCGCCTCTCTCGACTGGAACTTTGTCTACGCCGCACATTTGAACGGGGATAAGGCACTCCTGCGTGACGTTGTCACGGCATGGCAGCAGCAAAGCCGCCGCGACACGCTGGTCGCTGTACAGGTGATTGTGGCCGAAACCCAGGCGCGGGCAGACGCGCTGGCGCAGCAGGTGGAAGTGTGGGGCGTTGAACTGGCGAACGGGCAAAAAGTGAGCGTGGCGAGTGAGGCGCAGGGGCAGGCTTTTGCCCGTCAGGCGGGCAGCCCAGCTGTGCGCATTGCGCGGCGCGAAAGTGCAATCCTTGCCGGTACGCCAGAGACGGTGCGGGCCGGGCTGGATGCGTTGCATCAGCAGTTTGGCATTAACGAATTTATTATCGACACGCCGGTAGCAGAAGGACGCGCGCGTTTAACCTCGCTCCTGCTGTTGGCGCAGGCGGTCGTGCAGACGCAAACCCTACAGGAGGTGACGGGATGAGTTTTACCGAACAGTTGATTGCGTGGCGGCGGGAGCTGCACCAGCATCCCGAGCTTTCTCTCCAGGAGATTGAAACCACGCGGCGCATTCGCCACTGGCTGGAGCATGCCGGGCTGCGCCTGTTGCCGCTGGAACTGCCGACCGGAGTGGTGGCGGAAGTCGGAAGCGGCGATAAGGTGATTGCGCTGCGTGCCGATATCGACGCGTTACCGATTGAGGAGGCGGTCGACTCGCCGTTTGCCTCGCGCAACCCCGGTGTGATGCACGCCTGCGGCCACGATATTCATAGCAGCGTGATGCTCGGCGCGGCGCTGCTATTAAAAGAGCGGGAAGCGGAGCTGACCGGCAGGGTACGCATCCTGTTTCAGCCCGCGGAAGAGAGTTTTGGCGGCGCGAAACGGCTGATTAAGGCCGGGGCGCTCGAGAATGTGAGCGCGATTTTCGGCATGCACAACGAGCCGGGCCTGCCGGTCGGCGCATTTGCCACCCGCGGTGGTGCCTTTTACGCCAATGTCGATCGCTTCAGTCTGAAGGTAAGCGGCAAAGGGGCGCACGCGGCGCGGCCGCATGAGGGCAACGACGCCATTCTGCTCGCCAGCCAGCTGGTTGTGGCGCTGCAGAGTATCGCCAGCCGCAACGTCAACACCCTCGAATCGGTGGTGTTAAGCGTGACGCGTATTCAGGGCGGCAATACCTGGAACGTGCTGCCGGAGCATGTCGAACTGGAGGGAACCCTGCGTACCCACGATGCGGCTATTCGCGCACAGGTAAAAAAACGCGTTGAGGCGATCGCCGCCGGGCTGGCGCAGGCTTTTGATGCCACTATCGCCGTGACCTGGTTTGACGGCCCGGAGGCACTGGTCAATCACCCGCAGTGGGCGGATTTTGCCCGCGAGGTCGCCGACGAGCAGGGATACCGCACCGCAGAGGCAGACCTGCACATGGGTGGTGAGGATTTCGCTTTCTATCTGCAGCAGATACCCGGCGCGTTTGTCAGTATCGGCAGCGACAGCCCGTACGGCCTGCATCACCCCGCGTTCAATCCTGATGAAGGGCTGATTGATGAGGCGGCGCGCTACTTTGCCCGCCTGGCAGAGGAAGCCTTACAGCACCTTTAACCAACCTTTTAATAACCTGGGGCGCTGGCTCCGGGCCACCTGTTGCCTGAATTCCGGAGGGAGTATGTCTACAGCACGACAATTGCGGCTTGGCACCATCTTGCATGGCGCATCGGGAAATATGTCCGCCTGGCGACACCCTGCGGCGGTCGCCGACGCCAGTATCAATTTTGACTTTGTGCAGGAGACGGCGCGGATCGCGGAGCAGGGGAAACTCGATTTCTTGTTTGTCGCTGACGGCTTATATATCAACGAAAAATCGATCCCGCACTTCTTAAATCGCTTTGAACCGCTGACGGTGTTGTCGGCGCTGGCAAGTGTCACCCGCCATCTTGGCCTGGTGGGCACGCTCTCAACCTCGTACAGCGAACCCTTTACCGCGGCACGGCAGTTCGCCAGTCTCGATCACCTGAGCCATGGCCGGGCAGGCTGGAACGTCGTCACCTCACCGCTGGAGGGCTCGGCAAAAAATTTCTCCCGCGAAGAACACCCCGATCACGCTCTGCGTTACCGCATTGCCGATGAGTATCTCGATGTGGTGAAAGGGTTGTGGGACTCCTGGGAGGAGGACGCCTTTATTCGTGATAAAGCGAGCGGGCAATTTTTCGATCCGGCAAAGCTGCACACCCTTAACCACCACGGCGACTTTTTCCAGGTCGCAGGGCCGTTAAATATTGGTCGCACGCCGCAGGGGAGGCCGATTATTTTCCAGGCCGGCGCCTCGGAAGATGGCAAAAAACTGGCGGCACGCCATGCCGATGCCATTTTTACCCACCATGAAACGCTGGCCGAGGCGCAGGCCTTCTACCGCGACGTGAAACAGCAGCTGGAAGGGCACGGGCGGCATCACGACGAGCTGCACATTTTCCAGGGCGTCAGTGTAATTGTCGGCGACAGCGAAGCGGATGCCGAGCAGCAGTATCAAACCACCGCCGCGCTGGTCTCCATTACTGATGCGCTCAACTACCTCGGGCGCTACTTCGAGCACCACGACTTTAGCCAGTACCCGCTCGATGAACCCTTCCCGGAGATTGGGGATTTAGGGCAGAACAGCTTTCGCAGCACCACCGATGAGATCAAGCGCAATGCCCGCGAACGCCAGCTGACGCTGCGCCAGGTAGCGCTGGAGAGCGCCTCGCCGCGCCCGCGTTTTTCCGGCACCGCTGAACAAGTGGCCGACGGCTTGCAGCAGTGGTTTGAGAGTCGCGCCGCCGACGGGTTCATTATCCAGGGCGGCACGCCGGATACTTTCCCGCGCTTCGTCGAAAAAGTGGTGCCAATCCTGCAAGCGCGCGGTCTGTTCCGCACCGACTACCCCGGCACAACCCTGCGCGAAAGTTTAGGCCTGGCGCTGCCCGTACACCCCCGGTCAACACAATAGAAGAAGAGAACGCTATGCAGACACGCACCCTTTTACTGGCGGCCACGCTGGCATTGTCGCCGCTGGCGCAGGCCAGCGAGGTGACCATCAACGGCACCGGCGTTAGCCTTGAGGCCAATTCCACGCCGATTCATACAGCGAAAAACCCGCAGGCGATAAGCCAGTTACCGCAAGGGTACCGCTTTGTGCAGCCGGGTAAATTCACCGTCGCGGTTGCAGCGCTTAACTCGCCGCCACTGACGGTATTTGCCGCCGATAACAAAACCCTGCTCGGCAGCGAAGTGGATATCGCCCGGCTGGTGGCGGACAGCCTCGGGCTTGAACTGAATGTGGTGCCGACCTCCTGGGAGGACTGGCCGCTGGGCGTGGCCTCCGGCAAATATGATGCCGCGATCAGCAATATCACCGTCACCCAGGCGCGCAAAGCGAAGTTTGATTTCGCTACCTATCGCAAAGACTCCCTCGGTTTTTATGTCAAAACCGCCAGCCCCATTAAACAGATCCAGCAGGCGGCGGATATCGCCGGGCTGCGCATCATTGTTGGCTCCGGCACCAATCAGGAGGCGATCCTGCTGGCCTGGAACGCGGAAAACCTGAAGAAGGGGCTGAAACCCTTTACCCCGGTCTACACCAAAGATGACGCCGCGCAGACGCTGGCACTGCAATCGGGGCGCGCGGATGCCTTCTTTGGCCCCAATGTCATTGGTGCCTGGAAAGCGGCGCTGACCGGCAAAACCCGGTTGGTGGGTAGTGTCGACGGCGGCTGGCCAAAAGCGGCGCATATTGCCGTGACGTTGCGTAAAGGCAACGGGCTGGCACCGGCGGTGCAGAGTGCCCTGAATGGCGCGATGGCGAGCGGCGATTACGACAAGGTGCTCAACCGCTGGGGTGAAGGGGTAGAGCGTATCGCGCAATCTGAGATCAACCCGCCAGGCCTTGGCGATTAAGGAGCAGAAGATGAACGAACGTTTCCGCGATCTCTCGCCCGATGCCGACGAGCTGCAACCGATCCTCGCTGGGCTGTTTGCCGAGTATGCCGCCCGCTACGGTGACTACTTTTCCCGCGACGCTGAGGTGGAGTTGACCGAGTGGTATCTCCCGCCGCAGGGGCTGTTTATCGTGCTGGAGCGCGAGGGAAAGATTATCGCCACTGGCGCTTATAAACCGTTTGATCGGCGCACCGCCGAAATCAAACGCATCTGGACCGACGCCGCGCTGCGCCAGCAGGGGCTGGCGGCACGCGTGGTGCAGGAGCTGGAGCGCCGTGCCGAGCTTGCCGGTTACAGCCAGATCTACCTGACTACCGGTTTTCGCCAGCCTGAGGCGGTGCGGCTCTACCTGAGCCAGGGCTACCAGCCACACTTCGACCTGACGCGCGATGCAGAAGAGTACAGCCTGCCGCCGTTTGATGGCCGGCTGCGCTTCAGCAAAGTGCTGTCGTCGGCCCGTCTGAGCAAAACTGCCTGAGGAGCG
Organism: Kosakonia sp. SMBL-WEM22; assembly: GCF_014490785.1. Taxonomy (NCBI): domain Bacteria; kingdom Pseudomonadati; phylum Pseudomonadota; class Gammaproteobacteria; order Enterobacterales; family Enterobacteriaceae; genus Kosakonia; species Kosakonia sp. SMBL-WEM22. Next base: position 2,350,841 of record NZ_CP051488.1, read on the forward strand.
ACCATGAAAAGTACCGAAACGATCAAAGTGGTGCCGGCCCGCTACCCGCTGCGCACCGTGGGTGCCATCGTCGCGCTGTTTGTGCTGGCGGCGGTGATCCAGTCCGTTGCGTTCAATCCGCGCTGGGAGTGGAGCGTCTTTGCCCGCTGGTTTTTCGACCCGGTGATCCTCGAAGGGTTAGGGCAAACGCTGCTGCTGACGTTGGTCGGCACGGTATTGAGCGTCATGCTCGGCGGGCTGCTGGCGCTGGCGAGGCTCTCCTCGTCGTGGCTGCTGAGCAGCCTCGCCTGGGGCTATATCTGGCTGTTTCGCTCGCTGCCGCTGATTGTGGTGCTGATCATTTTGTATAACTTCTCCTACCTCTATGACTCGCTCGCCATCGGCATCCCCTTTACCGGTATTGAGTGGGCGCGTTATGAAACCATTAATGTGCTTGGCCAGTTCGCCACGGCGGTGGTTGGGCTGACGCTGGTGCAGAGCGCTTATACCGCCGAGATTATTCGCGGCGGTTTTCTGGGCGTCGATCACGGACAGTATGAAGCCGCTGCTGCGCTCGGGCTTCCCGCCTGGCGGCGCACGGTGCGTATTATTTTGCCGCAGGCGCTGCGTACCATTTTGCCCTCAGGGTTCAACGAAATTATCAGCCTCGCCAAAGGCACGGCAATGGTTTACGTGCTGGCGATGCCGGAGCTTTTCTACACCATCCAGATGATCTACAACCGCACCCAGGAGGTGATCCCGCTGCTGATGGTCGGTGCCGCCTGGTATCTGGTGATCACCAGTGTGCTGTCGGCGATCCAGTATCTGGTTGAACGCTGGCTGGCGCGCAGTGAACGCCGTTCGGCTATCAATCCGTCCGTTTACCGTGTAGCGGCGACAACGCACACCAACCACGCCACGGAGCCTGCTCATGCCCATCTCTCCTGAAGGCCATATCTCGATTAGCGGCGTCAGCAAATATTTTGGCCGCCATAAAGCGCTGGATAACGTGTCGCTGGAGATCCCGCCCGGCACGGTGACGGTGATCCTCGGCCCCTCCGGCTCGGGAAAATCGACGCTGCTGCGCACCATTAATCACCTTGAGCGCGTCGACGAGGGCTTTATCCGTATCGACGGCGAGTACATCGGCTACCGCCAGCAGGGGGACAAACTCTACGAGCTGAAAGAGAAGGAGATCCTGCGCCAGCGCGTCAACGTCGGCTACGTGTTTCAGAACTTCAATCTCTTTCCGCACCTGACGGTGCTGGAGAATCTGATTGAAGCACCGATTGCCCATAAAAAACTGAGCCGTAAAGCGGCGATCGAGCAGGCTTTCGAACTGCTGGATGTGGTCGGGCTGCGTAACAAAGCCGATGCCTGGTCGCGTCATCTCTCCGGCGGCCAGCAGCAGCGCATCGCTATTGCCCGTGCGCTCTCGCTGCGCCCGCGCGTGATGCTGTTCGATGAGCCGACCTCCGCGCTCGATCCCGAACTGGTGGGCGAGGTGCTGGATGTGATCAAAAAGCTGGCGCGGGGCGGATCGACGCTGGTGGTGGTGACCCATGAGATCGGTTTCGCCCGCGAAGTCGCCGACCAGGTGGTGTTTATGGTCGACGGCAAAATTGTGGAGCAGGGGAGTAGTGAGGTGGTGCTGAACCAGCCGCAGCATCCCCGCACGCGCCAGTTTCTCTCGAAAGTGCTGTAAGGAGTGCGTATGAAACAGGTATCACTGGCGCTGTTGTTGTTCAGCGCAGGCCCGGTTGTCGCCGGGCAGATCGATCTGCGCGCCAACGAACAGCCGATTATGGTTAAACGGGATGAGGCGGCGATCGCCAAAATCCCGGCCAATTACCGTTTTGTCGAGCCGGGCACGCTGACGGTTGCCATCTCCGCGCTTAACTCGCCGCCGCTGGCTTTGCTGGCGAGCGATAACCGCACGCGTATTGGCAGCGACCCGGATATCGCCAGGCTGCTGGCGAGCAGTCTCGGTCTCAAGCTGAAACTGGTACCGACCGCCTGGGAAGAGTGGCCGCTTGGCATCACCTCCGGGCGCTACGATGTGGCGCTGGTCAATATCGCCGTTACCGAGGCGCGCAAGCAGAAGTTTGACTTCGCCACCTATCGCGCCGATTCACTCGCCTTTTCAGTGAAAGCGACCAGCCCGATAAAGGCGATTAGCGGCCCAGCCGACCTGGCCGGGCGCAGGGTGATTGTTGGCTCCGGCACCAATCAGGAGCGGATTTTGCTCCGCTGGAATGAGGAGAACCGCGCCGCCGGGCGCGAGGCGGCAAAACCGGTTTACCTGACGGATGACGCCTCCGGGAATTTGTATATTCAGTCCGGGCGCGCGGACGTGGTGTTTGGCCCGCAGTCGGTTGCGGCCTATAAAGCGGCGCTGAATGGCAAAACAAAAGTGGTCGGGCTGGGGCCGAAGAAAACCTGGGTGGCGACCACCAGCAAAAAAGGCACTGGTCTGGTGCTGGCGTTGCAGGCGGCAATCAACGGCGCAATTGCGCGCGGCGAGTATCAACAGGTGCTGGCCCGCTGGGGTGAGCAGGGCGAAGGCGTTGACACTTCGCAGGTCAATCCGCCGGGCGTGAACTGGTAAAAAATGATAGCGCTAACATGCTTTCGCCAGCGATATGCTGGCTGTTTAGTGCAGTAAACTTATACAACTTTGTAAAATTTGGTCAGCGGAAAAAAATCCTTCAGGAGGGTAACAGCACAGCGATAAACAGAGCGTTTGTTAATGTTAGCGCTAACATTTTTTAAGCAAAATGGTGAGGTAATACACTGATTTAAAAGTGAACAGAGGTATTGATTGGAGTTATGGTTATACTACAAGATATAACGTAGTACTGCTAACGCCTCTGCGGGCTCTGTGAGTGAAGATGGCAAGACCCTCTCGTGCTGTTATCTCCCGCGCGCCGACGCTGGATGATGTTGCCCGCGCGGCGGGACTCTCCTCGATGACCGTCAGTCGGGCACTTAACACGCCGGACCAGGTACGACCGGAAACCGTGAAAAAGGTGCTCGCGGCGGTGAAAGCGACGGGCTACATTCCCAACGCGCTGGCCGGCGGGCTGGCCTCACGGCGCAGCAAGCTGGTTGCGGTGCTGGTACCGCACATCAACGATCCGCTGTTTGCCGATACGCTTCAGGCAATGGAAGAGAGTTTCGCACAGCGCGGTTATCAAATGCTGCTCTGCAGCGCCGGTTACACGCCGCAAAGGGAAACCGAGTTGGTGTCGACCCTGATGTCGCGCCGACCGGACGGCATTGTGTTCTCCGGCATTCACCACGCTAATGACCTGAAAAAAATGATCTTCAACGCCAACTTGCCGGTGGTGGAAACGTGGGATATCACGCCGACCCCTATCGATATGCTGGTCGGCTTCTCCCATGAGAAAGCGGGCCAGGCAATGGCAGAGTATCTACTCAGTAAAGGCTACCGGCGTCCGGGGCTGGTATGGACGACAGAGAGAACGGCCGCGCAGCGTAAAAATGGGGTGTACGAAGGGCTGGTACGTCACGGTATCACCGAGGCGCCTTGTGTTGAGTCGCAACAGCCTGCCCGCGTTGCTGATGGCCGGGCCGGGGCGGCGCAACTGCTGGAAACCGCCGAGCTGGATGTGATTATCTGTGGCTCCGACACGCTCGCGCAGGGGGCAATTAGCGAACTTCAGGCGCGCGGGCTGCGCGTGCCGCAGGATGTGGCTGTAAGCGGCTTTGGCGATCTCGACTTTGCCGCAGCAAATGTGCCCGCCATCACCACAGTTGCTCTTGATCGTTACGCTATCGGCGCGCGAGCGGCGACACTGCTGGCTAATCGCATCGAGGGACGCAGCGACGGCGAGCAGATTATCGATATTGGCTTTCACCTGACTGAGCGGGAATCGGCATAAAAGATGAGAATCAACATTATTGGCACCAGCGGCAGCGGCAAATCGACGCTGGGTAAGCGGCTGGCGCGCCAGCTTAACGTGCCTTATATCGATATGGATACCCTCTACTGGCGGCCCAACTGGCAGGGGACGCCGGACGAAGAGCTCTATGCGAAACTTGAGCAGATCTTGCAACAGCCGGGCTGGGTGCTGGACGGCAACTATAACCGCAGCCGTGACATCAAATGGCGTAACGTCGATCTGATTATCTGGATCGATTACGGCTTCTGGCGCACCCTGCGCCAGGCGGTATTGCGGGCGATAAAGCGCTCGCGGCACAAACAGGAGCTGTGGCCCGGCACCGGAAACTGCGAAAGCTTTCGCCGCTCCTTTTTAAGCCGCGAATCGATCATTCTCTGGACGATCAAGACCTGGCGCAGCAACCGCGAGCGTTACGCGCGTGATATGGCCGATCCGCGCTACCAGCACCTGCGCTTTGTGCGTCTGACTTCGCCACAGCAGGCCGACGAATTTCTCGCCACTCTGACCTAAGCTTAAGCCTCCTGTGTCCTGCGAGGTAACCCTATGATCACCGTTTATGGCGTACCCGGCTTTGGATCGGCCATCAGCGAAGCGATGCTGACGCTGGCGGATATCCCTTATCAGTTTCACGATGTTAAAGGCTTTGACCAGCCCGGCCCGCAGCAGGCGCTGCTGCGTAAGCTCAACCCGCTCTGCCAGGTACCCACGCTGCAACTGGATGATGGCAGCGTGATGACCGAGTCCGCCGCCGTGGCGTTGATGATCCTCGACTCTCGTCCCGATTTGGCTCCGCCAGAAGGGACGGCAGAACGCCAGCAGTTCTGGCGCCTGCTGGTGTGGCTGGTGGCGAATGTCTACCCGACCTTTACCTATGCCGATTACCCCGAGCGCTGGGCACCGGACGCGCCGGAGCAGTTGAAAGAGAGCTGCATCGCTTATCGCAAAACCCTCTATCTGTGGCTGGAGAGCCAGTTGCAGGCTGCGCTTTACGCCTTCGGTGAACAGCTTACGCTGCTGGATATTTACCTTTGCGTGATGCGCAGTTGGGGGCCGGGGCGGGCGTGGTTTGCCAGCAACACGCCGAAGATCAACGCTATCGCCGATGCCGTCTGCGCGCTGCCAAAGCTGGAGGCGGTGCTGCAGCGTAACGAGATCATTGGTTAGCGCCAGTTACCCGCTGTGTTATCGTCATTTTTTTAAAACAAGGAGCAGACCATGCCGCATATCGATATCAAATGTTTTCCCCGCGATCTGAACGACGAGCAGAAGAGCGCGCTGGCGGCGGATATCACCGAGGTGATTATTCGCCATCTCAACAGCAAAGAGAGTTCCATCAGCGTGGCGCTCACCGAGATCGCCCCGGAAGAGTGGCAGGTGAGCGCCTGGGATAAAGAGATTGCGCCGCAGATGGAGAAGCTGATTAAAAAGCCCGGTTACAGCATGTAACGGCTGGCCGGGCAGGCCTTACTGCCCGGCCACCATCGTTTTGCCGCTGGCGACAAAGGTTCCGCCGCCGAGGTGGTGAATCGTGCTCAACCGATCATCATCAAACTGCCAGCGCCCCTGTACAAAGGCGCGCTCATCGGCGGCGGCAGAGACCACCTCACCAAACAGCGTGTCATACTTCTCCTGCGCGGCGGTCGGCGGCAGCAAGCGGCACTCCATCCACGCCAGACACTTCTCTTCCACCACCGGCAAACCGAGCACCGGCCCGGCAAATGCCGGGATGCCGTAACAGTTGAATTTATCCTCATCGCGCCCGGTAATGCTGCCGACGGCGTAGGTCCAGTTGGCAGCGGCGACGCCGGGAACCACAATGCCGAACATGCCGCTGCGCTCAATCAGCTCGCGCGACCAGGTGCTTTTATCTACCACGATGGCGATGCGCGGCGGCGAAAACTCCACCGGCATTGACCAGGCGGCGCTCATCACATTGCGGCGATCGATCTGCTCATCGCGGCTGGTGATCATCACGGTCGGGCCGTGGTTTAACAGGCGGCTGGCGTGCTCTAACGCCACCGGACGAAAATGGCTCATAACCTCTCCTTTAGCAAAATTTCCGCCACTACCCGGCGTGGCGGGCAACGACAATCTGCCCGCGCCCTTGCTCTTTCGCCATATAGAGCGCGAGATCCGCGGCGCGCACCAGGTTATCTGCCCTGGCGTGACGCGGCCAGGTGGCGAGACCGATAGAGACCGACACCGGGCCGATATCCTGCGACTCATAGCGCATCGGGTGTTTAAGTATGGTGTTTAACAGTCGCTCGGCGAGCATTTTCGCTTCGGTTTCGCTCTTACCCGGCAGGATCAGCAAAAACTCCTCGCCGCCGTAGCGGAAGGCGACGCCGCACTCGCCGAGCGTGTCGGTAATAAGGCGCGACAGCTCGCGCAGCACTTTATCGCCCGCGTCATGCCCGTGCAGGTCGTTGAGTTTTTTAAAGTAGTCCACATCCAGCATCAGGCAGCTCAGCAGCGTATTGTCGACCATTGCCTGATCGATCATATTGCGCAGCGTCTCCTCAAGGCTGTGGCGGTTACGCAGGCCGGTAAGGGAGTCGTAGTTCGCTTTTTCGGTCAGCGTGTCGCGCAGCATCTGATTGGCTAACGCCAGCGCGAGGGTTTCGGCCAGCAGTTCGAGATAGATATAGGGCGGCTCTTTGTCCGGCGTGTAGTTATCGAAAGTCAGCAGGCCGATACTTTTGTTCTGTGCGTTGAGCGGCACGCAGATCGCCCGCGCGGCGATCTCGGGCACAATGTGATCGCAGGGCATATCGACGTCACCGTTGCCGGGGCTGTGCAGCTGGCCGCGCTTCAGCGCCCAGCAGCTGTCCGGCGCGAAAGGGGTATCTTCACCGGGCGGTAGCGCCCAGCGGGCAACACACTTCATCCGGTTAGTATTGTTGTCCAGCAGATAGAGCCGTGCGCCCATATCGGGAATGATCTGCGGCGCAAAACGGCTCACCACCCGCACAATCGCCTGCAAAGAGTCGCACCCCTGCAAGCGCTGGGTCATGCGTGCCAGCAGGGTGCGCGTCGCCCATTCCGCATCGCGCTCCAGCTCCAGGCGCTGGCGGGCTAATCCGTTCTCGCGAAAGATGCGGATCGCCTGTGCCATATCGCCAATCTCATCGACCTGCGCCAGCACCGGCGCTTCGACGTTGTAATCCTGCGTCGCCAGCCGGTTTACCACGTCGCTCAGCGTCACTACCGGGCGCAGGATGCGGTGTTTGATAATAAAACCGAGCACGAAGAGAAACAGCAGGGCGGTCAGACCGACCATGATCTCAGAGAGGGTGCGCAGGCGCAGGGAGAGGTCGGTGGCGTTGGCAATAGCGCTTTGCGTGCGCTGATCGATCAGACTGCGAAAGTGTGAAAAGCGGTATTCGGTTTCTGCAAGGCGCTCCTCATAGCTGGTGCTGAAGAGCAGATTCATTGCCTCATCGATTTTCCCCGCCTCAATGTCGCTGATGGCGATCCGCTGCTCATCTTCCAGCTGATCGAGGGTTGAAAGGCCGTCGCGCAGGATAATCAACTCCTCCTCGGAGGCACCGTTATCGCGCAGCGCCGCGAGATGATTCTCCAGCTCAATATCCTGCTCAGCTCTGGTCTTCCAGCTCTGAATCGCTTCGGGCTGCTTTTTGATCACCGCTTCACGCGCCAGTTCGCTTAATGCCCAGGCCTCTTTCTCCAGCGTATCGGTGAGGGTGTCGAAGAGACGGCTTTGCGTCACTGCTTCGCGTTCGTTGCGCTCGGCGCTGGAGGCGAGAAAGAGCGCGACGCCGGAGCTGAGCGTTAACACCACCGTGGCGATATAGGCAAAATTGGTTATCGTGGCGATCCGCACGGGCATCCCTTTTTGATTAAGAACAGCGTTCTTTTAAGTGTAGACATTGCTTAAAAATCAAGGCGCCATATCCATGTCATTTCACTGTCACACTCCCTGCCTATAGTCAGCCGCAATCAAATCCCAAAGAGGATAACAAGATGTTTGCTCCCCCTGACTTCTGCTCAGGTGGATGCGCCCTGCGGATGCAGACCGCGGGTTTCGATCGGCTTCCTGAAACAGGAGGGCGTCGATGAGCGCATTCACTGACATCCGGCTGCAAGGCGTTTCATACGCATTCGGCGTACACACCGTTCTTAATCGCATCGATTTAACCATCCCGGCGGGCACCATCGTCGCGCTGCTCGGCCCCTCCGGCTGCGGCAAAAGCACGTTGCTGCGACTGCTGGCAGGTCTTACGCAGCCGGCCGCTGGCGACATCTGGTTTGGCGATCGCTGCGTGGCGAAAGCGGGCTGGGCGCTGCCGCCCGAAGCGCGCGACATCGGCATGGTTTTCCAGGATTACGCGCTGTGGCCGCACATGAGCGTGGCGCAAAACGTCGCCTTTCCGCTAAAGATGCGCCATGTCCCGTGTGCCGAGCGTGATACACGCGTTATGCAGGCGCTGACGCGCGTCGGGCTGGCGGATCTCGCCGAGCGTAAACCCGCCGGGCTCTCTGGCGGCCAGCAGCAGCGTGTCGCGCTAGCGCGAGCCATTGTCGCCGAGCCGGACGTGCTGCTGTTTGATGAGCCGCTCTCCAATCTCGATACCGCGCTGCGCGAAGCGTTGTGCCATGAGATGGCGCGCCTGTTGCGCCAGCTTGGCACCACCGCCGTCTATGTCACGCACGATCGCCGTGAAGCAGAGCTGCTCGCCGACCGCATTGTTCATCTCGCCTCCGGCGAGGTGGAGTCCGTTCGCACCGTTACGTCAACCTCAGGGGAATCTGCATGAAAGGTTTACTGTCCGTGAAAAAAGGAGTCGCCCTCGCTATGGCGCTGTCATCGATGATCATCTCCAGCGCGCATGCGCTGACGGTTTATACCGCCGGACCGGGCTCGCTGGCGAAAAGCGTCGCCAGTGGCTTCGAGCAGCAGAGCGGGGTAAAAGTGAATATCTTCCAGGCCACCACCGGCAAAGTGATGGCGCGCCTGGAGGCGGAACAGGCCAATCCGCAGGCGGATATTTTGATCTCCGCGTCGTGGGAGACGGCAGAAGATCTGCATAAGCGCGGCTGGCTGTTGCCCTTTACCAGCGCCAATGCGGAAAAAGTGCCGGAGACGCTGAAAAGCGCGGACTATGTGGCGCAGGGCATTTCAGCGCTCGGTATTGTCTGGAACAGCAAAAGCGGCACCCCGGAGCCAAAAGAGTGGCGCGATCTCACCGCGCCTGCCTTTAAGGATAAGGTCACAACGCCCGATCCGGCGCTCTCCGGCGCATCCCTCGATCTGCTGATCGGGCTGCAAAATGGCATGGGCGATAAGGCCTGGCAACTTTTTGACGATCTGAAGAAAAATGGCATGGTGGTGAGCGGCCCGAACGCGCAGGCGGTGACGCCAGTGATGCAGGGGGCAAAAGCGGCAGTTTTCGGCGCGGTGGATTACGTCACCTATGGCAATATTGCGCAGGGGGAATCCCTGAAGGTGATCTTCCCGGCCAGCGGCACGGTGATTGCGCCGCGTCCGATGATGATCCTCAAATCCACCCAGCATGAGCAGGAGGCGAAAGCCTTCATCGACTATGTGCTGTCGCCGGAAGGGCAGAAAATGGTCGCCGACGCCTGGCTGATGCCTGCCCGTACCGACGTTGCCGCCAAACGCCCGCTGTTAAGCGAGCTGAAACTGCTGCCGACCCAGAGTGACACTGGCAGCGAGCGCGGCGAGATCCTCAAGCGCTTCAACACGCTGTTTGCCCAGTAAAACATACTGCGGGGGCAACCCCGCTTTCAGGATCCTTTGCCGTGAATCAGACCGTTATCGCCCGGATTACCACGGCGCTGCTGGTGATACTGGTGGCGCTGCCGTTACTCTTTATTGTGTTACAGGCACTCTTTCCCCACTTCAGCGCAGGCTCGCTGAGAGCTCCCTTTTCGTCGATCCCGCACCTGCTCGCCGAGCCGCAGCTGCCAGCGATGTTCAGCGGCACACTGCAAATCGCCCTCGGCGTTGCGCTGCTTAGCGCGGTGATTGGCCTGCCGCTGGGCATCGCGCGCGGGCTGTTCGATCTGCCGTGCCCGAAGCTGTGGGATCTGCTGTTTCTGATCCCGTTTCTGACGCCGCCTTACATTGCGGCGCTGTCGTGGATGCTGATGCTGCAAACCCAGGGCTACCTGATGCAGCTCACCGGGCTGGATCTCAATACTCTGCTGTTCAGCAAAAGCGGCATTGTGTTGGTGATGACGCTCAATATCTTCCCGGTAGTCTATTTTGCCGTCTCGCGCAGCCTGCTTGCCAGCGGGCAGCGGCTGGCGCTGGTCGCGCGGGTGCATGGCGCCACACCGTGGCGGGCTTTCTACCACATCACGTTGCCGCTGCTTTCACCCGCATTAGCTGCGGGGATGCTGCTGGCCTTCACGCTGGCGATCGAGGAGTATGGCGTGCCGGCGGCGCTGGGCACGCGCTCAGGGGTGGTGATGCTGACGGTTGGCATTGAGGAGAAGCTCGCCGACTGGCCGATCGATCTCCCCGGCGCTTCGCTGCTATCGCTGGTGCTGATTGCGGTTGCGCTTGGCGGCTGGGCGCTGCAACGCAAACTGACTGGCGGCACCGATGTCACCAGCGTCTCCGGCAAACCCGCCGCGCATGTTGGCGCGAAACTGGGGCTGTGTACCGCGCCGGTGGTGGCGATGATGGCGATGGTCGGTTTGATCGCGGTGGTGTTGCCGGGGCTGTCGATGGCGGTGACCGGGTTTAGCGCCACGCTCTCTGGCGGGCTGGCGTGGGACAATCTTACCAGCGCTCACTTTGCGGCACTTTTTGCCCAGCGCGGCGATGCGCTTCCCGCGCTGGGTACCAGTGTGTCCCTCGCGTTTGCGGCGGCGCTGATTACCGGCCTGCTCGGGTTGTGCGCCGCCTGGCTGGTGGTGATGCAGAAGATAAAAGGGCGTGCGCTTATCGATGCCCTGTCGCTTATGCCCGCCGCGTTGCCGGGCGTGGTGGTCGGCGTCGGGCTGATCCTGCTCTGGAACCGCCCATTCTGGCCGGTTTCGCCCTATAACACATGGGCGATTTTGCTGCTCTCTTACTGCTGCCTGTTACTTCCGTGGCCGGTGCGCTACATCGGCAGTGCCATGCGTCAGCTGGGCGGTAACCTTGAAGCGGCGGCGCGGGTGCATGGTGCCAGCGCGTTTCAGGCGCTGCGCTTTATTGTGCTGCCGCTGATTTTTCCGGCGATGCTCGCGTCGATGTTGATGGTCTTCGCCATCGCCTCGCGCGAACTGGTCACCTCACTGCTGCTGTCGCCTGCGGGCACGCAAACCGTGGCGGTCTTTATCTGGCGGCAGTTTGAGCAGGGATCGGTTGGCCAGGGGATGGCGATGGCGACGCTGACGCTGATTACCGGGCTGGGTTTGATGCTGACGGCGCTGGCCATCATGCAGCGCAGCACAAAGGGATAAAGTGAGGGCACGAAAACGCCAGTGGCGGGGAAAATATGGGTTATAACCAATGGACACCACACGCAAGGAGCCTGTATGACCCCGTTTTTAAGCGCTTATCTGGACCGCATCGACTGGCATCACACCCCGGATGTTTCCCTTGAGACCTTACGCGCCGTGCATCTGCACCATAACGCCGCGATCCCGTTCGAAAATATTGACGTGGTATTGCCGCGTGAAATCGAGCTCAGCGATGAGGCGATCTTCGCCAAGCTGGTGGTGGGCCGCCGCGGCGGTTACTGCTTTGAGCAAAACGGCCTTTTTGAACGCGCGCTGCGCGAGATAGGGTTTGACGTGCGCAGCCTGCTGGCTCGCGTACTGCTTGCTAACCCGGAGCAGATGCCGCCGCGCACCCACCGTCTGCTACTGGTGCAGCTCGACGGTGAGCCGTGGATCGCCGACGTCGGTTTCGGCGGCCAGAGCCTGACCGCGCCCATCCGCCTGCAGGAGGAGATTGAGCAGGCGACGCCGCACGGTCTTTATCGCCTGTTGCGCGCGGGTGAAAACTGGCAGTTGCAGTTCCGTCATCATGAGCACTGGCAGACGATGTATCAGTTTGAGATGGGGGAGCAGTACCAGGCGGATTACGTGCTGGGCAACTTCCACTCCGCACACTGGCCGACCTCCCATTTTCGCCACCATCTGTTGATGTGTCGCCATCTGCCGGACGGCGGCAAAATGACCCTCACTAATTTCCACTTCACCCACTGGCATCAGGGCAAAGTAGTGGAGGAGACGCACCTGCCCGACGTTGCCGCGCTCTATGAGACGCTACAGCACCGCTTCGGACTGGGGGTGAGCGATGCGCAGTCAGGCTTTACCCTGCAACAGCTGCAAACTGTAATGGACGGCTTTGATCTGCAGAGCGGCAAGCGCTAACAGAGCTCTTTCTCAATCATCCGTGTCAGATGGCGTTTGAAGGCCGATTCATCGACATCTGGCATGCCGAGGATGCAAATCCCGTCCATGCCGCAGACCATGGCAATCAGCCGCCAGGCAATATCTGCCGCCGGATCATGCAGGGTAAATTCGCCCGCCGCCACGCCCTGTTCGATAAGCCTGACAACTTTGACGTGCCACATCTCCATCGTCAGCAGATAAGCGCCTTTGATTTCCGGATCTTTACTCGCCAGCAGCAGAGCTTCGCGCCACAGATGAATGTAGGGCTCAAGTCCCCCTTCATCGCTGCCGAGCATGGCAAACAGCTGCTCGCGCCACGGCGCGGTTTGCGGAACCAGTTCAACCTCCAGCAGTTCATCGATCAGACGAATAAAGGCCTGCGATTTGAGTTCATTTGATGAGATGAAATGGTGGTGCACCTGGCCCGTTGCCACCCCGGCCTCACTGGCGATGCGGCGAACCGTCATAGCGGAAAAGCCCTCCGCCAGCGCCACTCGCATGGCGGCCTGCAGGATCACTTCCCGGCGATCGTCCCGATTTAAATAGCTCATGAAATACTTTCCCCTTAAAACGTGCCGCGGAGTGTAACAAAAAGCTGGACATGTGTTCAACAATGCGTAGGATCGCATTTCTGGACAGGCGTCCAGAATGGATAAAAGAGGAAGAAGTTATGTTTCGTCAGTGGTTAACGTTGGTCATCATTGTGCTGGTTTATATTCCGGTGGCGATTGATGCGACGGTGCTGCATGTTGCCGCGCCGACGCTCAGCACTGCGCTGGATGCCAGCGGGAATGAGCTGCTCTGGATCATCGATATCTATTCGCTGGTGATGGCAGGGATGGTGCTGCCGATGGGCGCATTGGGCGACAAAATCGGCTTTAAGCGCCTGCTGCTGATTGGCAGCGGTCTGTTTGGCGGCGCATCGCTGCTGGCGGCATTCGCCCCCACCGCAGGCTGGCTGATTGCCACCCGTGCGCTGCTCGCCGTCGGTGCGGCAATGATTGTTCCCGCGACGCTTGCCGGGATCCGCACTACCTTTTCTCAGGCGCACCATCGCAACACCGCGCTCGGCGTCTGGGCGGCGATTGGCTCCGGCGGCGCGGCATTTGGCCCGCTGATTGGCGGTATGCTGCTTGAGCACTTTTACTGGGGCTCGGTATTTCTCATCAACGTGCCGATTGTGCTGGTGGTGATGGCGCTTACCGCCCGGTATGTACCGCGCCAGCAAGGGCGAGCCGATCAGCCGCTGCACCTCAACCAGGCGCTGGCGTTGATTGCCGCCATCCTGTTACTGGTATGGAGTGCGAAAACCGCCATGAAAGGCACGCTGCCGCTGTGGCTGGTCACCAGCACGCTGCTGCTTGGTGGCCTGTTACTGACCGGTTTTGTACGCATCCAGCTGGCGGCGAGCCGGCCGATGATTGACATGCGGCTCTTTACGCACCGTGTGATCCTCAGCGGCGCACTGATGGCGATCATGGCCATGGTAACGCTGGTGGGCTTCGAGCTACTGATGGCGCAGGAGCTGCAATTTGTGCACGGCTTTACGCCTTTCGCCGCCGGGGTCTTTATGCTGCCAGTGATGATCGCCAGCGGCTTTAGTGGCCCGATTGCCGGGGTGCTGGTCTCAAAACTGGGTCTGCGTTGCGTGGCAGCAGGCGGAATGGCGCTCAGCGCAATTAGCTTCTTTGGGCTGTCGCTGACCAACTTCTCGACCCAGCCAGTGCAGGCGGCGGTGCTGATGGCGCTGCTCGGCTTTAGTGCCGCCAGCGCGCTGCTGGCCTCGACGGCGGCCATTATGGCCGCCGCGCCGAAGGAGAAAGCGGCGGCGGCAGGGGCGATTGAAACCATGTCCTATGAGTTGGGCGCGGGTCTCGGTATTGCGGTCTTTGGCCTGATTTTAAGCCGCACGTTTTCCGCGACCATCAACCTGCCACAGCAGTTGAGCGCCGAAGCGGCGGCACAGGCCTCATCGTCCATCGGTGAAGCCTTCCGCCTGGCACGGGAGTCCGATCCGGCGTTGGCCGAGGGGATTATTACCGCAGCGAAAACGGCATTTACCCACTCGCACAGCGTCGCGCTCAGTACCGCCAGCATGCTGCTGGTGGTGCTGGCAATCGGGATGTGGTTTAGCCTCGCGCGAGTTGAGAAAAACTGATCTATTCAGCGCAACAGGGCGCTTCGCCAGCAGTAAAAGAGCGGGGCGCCCATCATGCTCTCTCCCCGTAATAGATTCGCTTCTCCGTCCCTGCCACTCAGCAACCGGCAAGCCTCAACTGCCGCCGGCTGTAAAATCACTGCCTTGCTCAGCACCGTCGAACCGCCTCTACCTCTTATTAGGCAGTAAAACGCAGCGGCAGCGACTATTAGGTGTCAAGCCTCCGGCGTTATTGATTTACCGCAATTATTAAACCCCGCGAAATGTTTAGTTTCCCCGCCGCAAGCGAAGATTGATTATTGAGGAAAGCAATGAACGTCAACCGCAGACAGTTTTTTCGTATCTGCGCGGGCGGGATGGCAGGAACCACGGTCGCCGCTTTAGGGTTCGCCCCGAAGATGGCGCTGGCTCAGACGCGAAATTATAAATTACTGCGCGCAAAAGAGACTCGAAACTCCTGTACGTACTGTTCCGTGGGATGCGGGCTATTAATGTATAGCCTCGGCGATGGCGCAAAGAACGCCAGAGAAGCGATTTACCATATCGAAGGGGATCCGGATCATCCGGTTAGCCGGGGTGCGCTCTGCCCGAAAGGGGCCGGGCTGCTCGATTATGTGCACAGTGAAAACCGCCTGCGCTACCCCGAATACCGCGCGCCGGGCTCCAGTAAATGGCAGCGTATCAGCTGGGATGAAGCCTTTAACCGTATCGCCCGCCTGATGAAAGCGGATCGCGATGCGCACTTTGTCGAAACTAACGACGCCGGGGTGAAGGTTAACCGCTGGCTCTCCACCGGCATGCTGTGCGCCTCGGCAGCAAGTAATGAAACGGGCATGCTGACGCAAAAATTTGTGCGCTCTCTCGGCATGCTGGCGGTAGATAACCAGGCGCGCGTCTGACACGGACCAACGGTAGCAAGTCTTGCTCCAACATTTGGTCGCGGTGCGATGACCAACCACTGGGTTGATATCAAAAACGCCAACGTGGTGATGGTAATGGGCGGTAACGCCGCTGAAGCCCACCCGGTCGGTTTCCGCTGGGCAATGGAAGCCAAAAACAACAATGACGCGACGCTTATCGTTGTCGACCCGCGCTTCACGCGTACGGCGTCGGTGGCGGATATCTATGCGCCGATCCGCTCCGGGACGGATATTACTTTCCTCTCCGGCGTGCTGCGTTACCTGATTGAAAACAACAAGGTCAACGCGGAATACGTCAAACACTACACTAACGCCAGCCTGCTGGTGCGGGAAGACTTTGCCTTCGATGACGGGTTGTTCAGCGGCTACGATGCTGAAAAAAGGCAGTACGACAAAACGACGTGGAACTACCAGTTCGATGACAACGGCTATGCGAAACGCGATAAGACGCTGACCCATCCGCGCTGTGTCTGGAACCTGCTCAAACAGCATGTCGATCGCTACACCCCGGAGACGGTGGAGAATATCTGCGGTACGCCAAAAGCGGACTTCCTGAAGGTGTGTGAAGTGCTCGCCTCGACCAGCGCCGTAGACAGAACCACGACGTTCCTCTATGCGCTGGGCTGGACGCAGCATACGGTCGGTGCGCAGAACATCCGCACTATGGCGATGATCCAGCTGCTGCTCGGCAATATGGGCATGGCCGGTGGCGGTGTGAACGCCCTGCGCGGCCACTCCAATATTCAGGGGCTGACCGATCTGGGACTGCTCTCGACCAGCCTGCCGGGCTACCTGACGCTGCCATCGGAAACACAGACCGATCTGCAACAGTACCTGGCGGCAAATACGCCGAAAGCGATGCTGCCCGATCAGGTGAACTACTGGAGCAACTATCCGAAGTTCTTCGTTAGCCTGATGAAATCGTTCTATGGCGATGCGGCGCAACAAGAGAACGACTGGGGCTTCGACTGGCTGCCGAAGTGGGATCAATCCTACGACGTCATTAAGTACTTCAACATGATGGCGAAGGGCGACGTCACCGGCTACATCTGCCAGGGATTCAACCCGGTGGCATCGTTCCCGGATAAGAACAAGGTCGTCAACACCCTGAGTAAGCTGAAGTATATGGTGGTGATCGATCCGCTGGTCACCGAGACCTCCAGCTTCTGGCAGAACCACGGCGAGATGAACGATGTTGACCCGTCTGCCATTGCAACGGAAGTGTTCCGTCTGCCCTCCACCTGTTTTGCGGAAGAGGATGGCTCGATTGCCAACTCCGGGCGCTGGCTGCAGTGGCACTGGAAAGGGCAGGATGCGCCGGGGGAAGCGCTCAACGATGGCGAGATCCTGGCGGGCATTTATCACCGCTTGCGCGATATGTACCGCACTGAAGGGGGCAAAGGCGCGGAGCCGGTTCTGAAGATGTCCTGGCACTACAGCCAGCCGCATAACCCGCACTCGGAAGAGGTGGCTAAAGAGAATAACGGCTACGCGCTGGAAGATCTCTATGACACCAACGGCCAACTTCTGGCGAAGAAAGGCCAGCTGCTGAACAGCTTTGCGCTGCTGCGTGATGATGGCTCCACCGCCTCGTCGTGCTGGATCTATGCGGGGAGTTGGACCGAGCAGGGTAACCAGATGGCCAACCGGGACAACGCCGATCCGTCTGGGCTGGGCAATACGCTCGGCTGGGCCTGGGCGTGGCCGATGAACCGCCGGGTGCTCTATAACCGCGCGTCGGCGGATTTCATGGGTAAACCCTGGGATGCGAAACGGATGCTGATCCAGTGGAATGGTGCGAAGTGGGTCGGGAATGACATTCCGGACTACAACACCGCGCCGCCGGGAAGCAACACCGGGCCGTTTATCATGCAGCAGGAAGGGATGGGGCGTCTTTTTGCGCTCAATAAGCTCGCCGAAGGGCCATTTCCGGAGCACTACGAACCGGTGGAAACGCCGCTCGGCACCAACCCGCTGCACCCGAATGTGGTCTCCAGCCCGGTGGTGCGCATTTACGCAGAGGATGTGAAGCGCATGGGGAAAAAAGAGCACTTCCCTTATGTTGGCACCACCTATCGTCTGACGGAGCACTTCCACACCTGGACCAAGCACGCGCGGCTTAATGCTATCGCCCAGCCGGAGCAGTTTGTTGAAATCAGCGAAACGCTGGCCGCAGCAAAAGGCATCCGCAATGGCGATCGCGTTAAGGTCAGCAGCCAGCGCGGCTTCATTCGCGCTGTAGCGGTGGTTACGCGACGTCTGCAAACCCTGCAGGTACACGGTCAGCAGGTTGAAACCGTGGGCATTCCGCTGCACTGGGGCTTTGAAGGCATGGCGCAGAAGGGGTATATCGCCAACACCCTGACGCCTAACGTCGGCGATGCGAACTCGCAAACGCCGGAATATAAAGCGTTTTTGGTCAATATCGAGAAGGCGTAAGGGCGCGACATTATGGCTATGGAAACTCAGGACATTATTAAACGCTCTGCGACCAACCCCGTCACGCCGCCGCCAAAGGCGCGTGACTATAAAGCGGAGGTTGCCAAGCTTATCGATGTCTCCACCTGTGTCGGCTGCAAAGCCTGCCAGGTGGCCTGCTCGGAGTGGAACGATATCCGCGATGAAGTGGGACACTGTGTCGGGGTGTATGACAACCCCGCCGATCTCAGCGCCAAATCCTGGACGGTGATGCGCTTTAGCGAAACCGATCAGAACGGCAAGCTGGAGTGGCTGATCCGCAAGGATGGCTGCATGCACTGCGCGGAGCCGGGCTGCCTGAAGGCGTGCCCCTCTGCCGGCGCAATCATTCAGTACGCGAACGGTATTGTCGACTTTCAGCAGGAGAACTGCATCGGCTGCGGCTACTGTATCGCCGGGTGTCCATTCAATGTCCCGCGCCTCAGTAAAGAGGATAACCGGGTCTATAAATGTACGCTCTGCGTCGATCGTGTCAGCGTGGGCCAGGAGCCCGCCTGCGTGAAGACCTGCCCGACTGGCGCTATTCATTTCGGCACCAAAAAGGAGATGCTGGAGCTGGGCGAGCAGCGCGTTGAGAAGCTGAAAGCGCGCGGTTACAGCAATGCGGGTATCTACAACCCGCAGGGCGTGGGCGGCACTCATGTGATGTATGTACTGCATCATGCGGATAAGCCAGTGCTCTATCACGATCTGCCCAACGATCCGCATATCGACACGGCGGTTGGGCTGTGGAAAGGGGTGCTGAAACCGTTATCGGCGGCGGGCTTCCTCGCCACGTTTGCCGGGCTGATTTACCACTACATTGGCATCGGCCCCAATAAAGAGGTGGATGACGAAGAGGAGGAGCATCATGAGTAAGTCGAAAATGATTGTGCGCACTAAGTTTATCGATCGCGCCTGTCACTGGACGGTGGTGATCTGCTTCTTTCTGGTGGCGCTCTCCGGCATCTCCTTCTTCTTCCCGACGCTGCAGTGGTTGACGGAAACCTTCGGCACACCGCAGATGGGGCGCATTCTGCATCCCTTCTTCGGTGTGGTGATCTTCCTGGCGCTGATGTTTATGTTCGTGCGCTTCGTGCATCACAACATCCCGGATAAGAAAGACTGGCCGTGGGTGAAAAATATCGTTGAGGTGCTGAAGGGCAACGAACACAAAGTGGCGAAGGTCGGCAAATACAACGCCGGGCAGAAGATGATGTTCTGGACCATTATGAGCATGATGACCGTGCTGCTGGTCACCGGCGTGGTGATCTGGCGCCCTTACTTTGCCCAGTACTTTCCGATACAGGTCATTCGCTACAGCCTGCTGCTGCATGCGACCTCGGCGATTATTTTGATTCACGCCATCCTGATCCATATGTATATGGCTTTCTGGGTGAAAGGCTCGATCAAAGGTATGATCGAAGGCAAAGTGAGCCGCCGCTGGGCAATGAAGCACCATCCGCGCTGGTATCGCGACGTTGAACGTCTCGAAGCGAAAAAAGAGAGTACCGAAGGCATTAAGTAACGCGCTTACCGCTCCGGCATCACGTCCGGAGCGGTTCTTTATCTGCACCGCATTCCGCTTTATTCCCGCTTTGCCGCGTCTATTAACGCAAATAGTGCCTGTTTTTCTTCCATCCATACGCATCCTCTCCCTGGTTTGCGCTGCGGAAATTAGCAATCCGCGAATGCGCAAACAACACTCTTTCTGCTGGCTTGTGCAGAACTTGCGAGGCCGCTTCCTGAATAAAGCAACGCCATGCAAAAGGTGAAAATCTTTGCGAGGCATCTTCCAAAATCCTGCATTCCGTTTGGTTTTCCTGGTGACGGCGCGCGGCGTTATGACGATGATTGCACCCGGCGAAGAGCGTGCCGGGCGCTTTTTGTTATGGGTGTGACGCTGCGCTGCGTAAGGCCAGCTTCCTCTGCAACAGCGGCACCAGCAGAGGAAAGAGAAGGGCGCTGAGGTCGCAAACTATCAATACTGGTTTAAGGGCGTCGAGGGTCAGCGCCCTGGCGGAAAGCAGCCATGAAGAGAGTGAAAAGGCGGCGGTGGTGGCAAGATGCATTAGCGCAGTTTGCAAGGAGCCATACCCCGCGCGTTGCGCATTATCGGGGAATTGCAGGGTGAGCACCGATGAAGAGACCAGGCGGCTATAAGCCCCGGCGAGAAACAGCACGATAAAAAGCCACGCATTAGCGTAGTGCAGCGTAGGGATCAGCAGGCTGGCAACAAACAGGGCGCTGGAGGCCAGCGCCAGTGTCAGGATGGTATAGCGTTGTGTGAACAGACCCGTAAGCCGGGTTGCGAGATACCCGGCGATGCCCCCGGCAAAAAAGAGCCAGGCAAGCTCCGTGACCGTTGCGCCAAGCAGCTGCATCAGCGGTACCAGTAGAGGAATGAGCAGCATCGGGCTGAACTGCACCAGCGCATTGCCGGAGGCAAAGAGCAGCGTCTGCGCATCAAGGGTGATCTTCTGACGTGGGCCTGTGTACGCCTGTTGGGCAGGAATAAAATGCACAATCAGCCCCAGGGCCACAAAGCAGCAGGCGCTAAGTGAGAGTAGCGCCGTTTTCCACCCCCAGCGGGAGCAGATAAACAGCACGGCTGGCATGCCGACAATGCTAATCATTGAAAACGCGGCGATCACCATTGATACCATTTTGCCGCGTAGTTGCGCTGGCGCTGCGTTGATCAACAGGCTGGTCGCCACGCCCATGGTCGTGCCGCCGACCAGACCGGCAAAAAAGCGCAGCGCCAGCAGCACGCCAAAGTGGGTGGTGAGGGTCGTTATAGCCGTCAGGATGCACAGCAGCGCCATGTTGCTGAGCAAGAAACGCTTCTGGTTGATAGCGCCGATAAAGTAGAACGCGATCACTCCCGAGAACATCGCAGCAAAGGTATAGGCGGCCGAGACATAGCCAGAGAAGGCGAGCGGCACCGCAAACGTCGGGGCCATAAAGGCGAAGATGGGATTGAACGCCATATATTCCAGGGCGTTGGCGAACTGGATAAAGGAGACAACGATAGCCATGCTGGCAAGGGTAGGTGACGTGTTTGTTTGTGACATAAGCAATGAGTTGAACCCGTAAAAAATAGGAGTGGGCACTCTAATACCTGGCGGTTTTGAGAATAAGCCGGTAAAAATGACCATCATTGTTATCAAAAGTGGGATAAAAATGCGCTCAGGGCTGGATTTCACCGCGCTGAAGATCTTCTGTGCGGTGGTGGAGAAAGGGAGTTTTGTTGCGGCGGCAAAAACGTTGACTATGCCGACATCGAATGTCAGCCGGACGGTTGCCCAACTTGAGGAGAGGCTCAATGTGCAGCTTATCGAGCGCACAACCCGACACCGGAAGCTGACGCCTTCCGGGCAGTTGCTCTACACGCGTTCAAAGCCGTTGCTTGAGTCGCTGGAGCAGACGGAGGCGGAGTTGATGTCGCGTCAGGTACAGCTCAAAGGGCCGCTGCGCATTTGCATTCCGAGCGAGATGGGGCCGGCGCTGCTCGGCAATCTGCTGGCGGATTTTGCCTGTCGTTACCCGGAAGTGGAGATAAGCTGCATAACCAATTTATCCGGCTTCGAGTCCCTGCGCGAAGAGGTGGATGTCGCCGTTATCCTCACTCGCGGTGATCTGGACGACAGCGATTACATCGCTCGCCCCCTGGCCACATTTCCCTGCACCATCGTGGCCGCGCCTGCATTAATTGCACGCTACGGCCTGCCGAGCGCCATACGCCAGTTTGAAACCTTACCCTGCATCACCACCGTCAGCGCGCTGAACGGCGCGGCCTGGCAATTTGTCGATGCAACGGGCAAGCATGAGGTGGTCAACGTGAAAGGGCATTATCGCGTTAACAGTGGTGAGATGGCCTTTAAAGCCGCACTGGCGGGAGTGGGATTTGCCATCCTGTCAAAGCAGGCCTGCCAGCAGCCCATCAACGAGGGGCATCTGGTGGAGATCGCCTTACCGCAGGCGGCAGCACCGCTGCGTCTGGTCGCGATCTACTCCAGCCGCCGCTATCTGCCGGTTAAAACGCGGACGTTGATTGATTTTCTGCAGCAGGGGCTGCAAAACCCGGTTGTTTAATCAGGGGGAGAAAAACTGTATCCATGGATTAAAACGTCAGCGGACAGGTTTCAACTGGTCTGCCATACGCGAATGGTCAATAATGCCTGTCGCAAACTTTTAACAAGTGGTTAGTGGTATGAAAAAAACGGTTTTTTCGTTGGCACTTGCGACCTTTGGTCTTGGGATGGCCGAGTTCGGTATTATGGGCGTGTTGACCGAGCTTGCGAATAACGTCGGGATCTCCATTCCGTCGGCGGGGCATATGATCTCCGCCTATGCGGCGGGCGTGGTGATTGGCGCACCGATCATGGCGATGTTCTCCAGCCGCTTCTCCCTCAAAAACGTGCTGCTCTTTCTGGTGGCGCTCTGTTTTGTCGGCAATACGATTTTCACCTTCTCCAGCGCATATCCGATGCTGGTGATTGGCCGGCTGATCTCCGGTTTTCCGCACGGCGCAATCTTTGGCGTCGGCGCTATAATCCTCTCGAAAATTGCGCCGCCGGGTAAAGTGACTATGGCGGTGGCCGGGATGATCGCCGGGATGACCGTTGCTAACCTGATCGGTATTCCCCTTGGTACGTGGATCGGGCATCTTTTTAGCTGGCGTTACACCTTTGTGCTGATCTCGCTCTTCTTTGTGCTGGTAATGGTGTCGGTCATTTTCTGGGTGCCGAGCCTTTATGACACCGCGCCAACACGCCTGAGCGAGCAGTTTCACTTTCTGAAGAAACCAGAGCCGTGGCTGATCTTTGCCGCCACCATGTTCGGGAATGCAGGGGTGTTTGCCTGGTTCAGCTACGTGAAGCCCTTTATGGTGAGCGTCTCCGGCTTTTCGCAAGAGGCCATGACGTTAATTATGATGCTGATGGGGCTCGGGATGGTGCTGGGGAATATGTTTAGCGGCAAAGTGTCAGCGAGATTCAGCCCGATACGCATTGCGATGGTAACTGAACTGGTGATCATGCTGGCGATGGTGGCGCTGTTTTTCCTCGGCGACAGCAAAGCGGGTGCGCTCTCATTAGGCTTTCTCTGCTGCGCCGGGTTGTTTGCGCTCTCCGCGCCGCTGCAGATCATGCTGCTGCAAAATGCGAAGGGCGGCGAAATGCTGGGTGCAGCGGGTGGGCAGATGGCGTTTAATTTCGGTAATGCGGTGGGGGCATGGTTTGGCGGGCTGATTATCGCTTTCGGCTTTACCTATAACTATCTGGCGCTGCCTGCAGCGATACTGACTTTCGCCGCGCTTGCCTCGCTGCTGATCTATAACCGCCGCATCACCAGCCATCATGCCGAAGTTGTGACGGTGTAACGTTTTGCCGGTTGGCGGCTTCGCCTTATCCGGCCGACGGGTTGCCGGTTTACGCCGTCGGGGCTGCGATATGAAATGGTGGGTGGTGCCTCACCAGGCCTTAGAATGTGACCTGGTGAGGGTTACGTAGGCCGGATAAGCGCAGTGCCATCCGACATTTTTAGCACGCGCGGCGCAAATTAATGGCGTAAATCGATCACCATCCGGCCACGGATCTGGCCTTGCTCCATCTCTTTGAAGATGGCATTGATATCTTCCAGCGGGCGCAGCGCCACTTTCGGCACCACTTTTCCTTCGGCGGCAAACTGAAACGCTTCGCTCAGATCCTGACGGGTGCCGACCAGCGAACCCACGACCTGAATGCCGTCCAGAACCAGACGCGGAATATCGAGGCTCATCGCTTCCGGCGGCAAGCCGACTGCAACCACGCGTCCACCAGCACGCACGGCGTCGACCGCTGAATTGAAGGCCGCTTTTGCCACGGCGGTCACTACGGCAGCATGCGCGCCGCCGGTCTTTTCCTGCACCACTTTTGCCGCATCTTCACTGCGTGAGTTGATGGTCAGATCGGCCCCCATGCTGGCGGCAAGCTTAAGCTGCTCGTCATTAACGTCAATGGCGATCACTTTGGCATTAAAGACATTTTTCGCGTACTGCAACGCCAGGTTGCCGAGGCCGCCCAGACCATAAATGGCGATCCACTGGCCTGGTTTAATCTGCGACACTTTCACCGCTTTATAGGTGGTGACACCCGCACAGGTGATGCTGCTGGCTTCCGCCGAGCCGAGGCCGTCCGGCACTTTTACCGCGTAATCCGCCACCACAATGCACTCCTGCGCCATGCCGCCATCAGCGGTGTAACCGGCGTTTACCACATCGCGGCAGAGCGTCTCATTACCGCTGTTGCAATATTCGCAGTGGCCACACCCCTGGAAAAACCATGCGACAGAGGCGCGGTCGCCCGGTTTGAGCGAGGTGACGCCTTCGGCGATCTCCGTGACGATGCCAATCCCTTCATGACCGAGGATCACCCCGGTTTTGTCGCCAAAATCACCGTTTTTCACATGCAGATCGGTGTGGCACACGCCGCAACACTCCATCTTCAGCAGCGCTTCGCCATGCTTAAGCGGGCGCAGCGTCTTCTCTGCAATAGCAACCTGGTGATCCTGAGTAACAACGGCAGCTTTCATCTTTAATCTCCTTGCTGGCAAAAGTACGGTGAAGCGCTATCGCTTCATCCCCTATACCCCTTAAGAGTTAATGGTTTAGATAAAGGTTTTCAATAGCCTGGCAACAGAATGACATACTTTGCCTCCATTACCCTTATATCAGGTAGGGTAAATGGTGAGTAATCAAACAGTTAATATGGTTATAAAACGTGCTACACAGAAGTCATTAATGTGTGGGGAATATACAAAAAAGGCACCTTGCGGTGCCTTTGAGGGAAGAAAAACAGCTACAGCAGCAAGCGAAGACGCGCAATCTCGTCCCGCCATTGCGCCTGCAACTGCAGTTTTTGGTGCTTCTCCTTGCGTGCCAGATCCTCCTCCAGTCGCGTTTCCAGATCGATCAGCCGCTCCAGCAGAGCGTCATCATCGTCCGGTGGCGCAGCCTCGCAGGATTGCGCGTCAACCGCCGCAACCGGCGAGCCAGTGCGTTCACGCAGACGCCCAAACACCGCGTCGGCATCATGCCACTCGCTCAGTTCGCCATCTTCCACCAGCCAAAAACGGTTACAACTCTGGCTGATGAGCTGCCGGTCATGGCTCACCAGCAGCACGCCACCGCTGAACTGCGTTATTGCCTGAGCCAGCGCCTCTTTGCCCGCCATATCAAGATGGTTGGTCGGCTCATCAAGCATCAGCAGGTTAAAGCGCGCCAGCGACAGCCCGACAAAGAGCAGCCTCGAACGCTCGCCGCCGCTGAGGGTTGCAACACGCTGGCCGTGACGAGGAAAGGCAAAACCGGCGCTGATCAACGCCATTTTCCGGTCACCCGGCGCGGGGGCGAAAGGCTCCAGCGCATCGAACAGGGTCGCCTCGTCCGGCAACTGGTGCAGGCTCTGATCGTAATACCCGGCATGCAGCCGCGGATGCAGGCGCAGGGCGTCATGGGTCTGCTGGTGATAAACCTGCCAGATCAGCCTCAGCAAAGACGACTTCCCGCAGCCGTTGCGCCCAAGCACCGCCACCCGATCGCCGCTTTTCAGGCGGGCAAGGGGGATGCGGAACAGCGCAGGCAGCCCCGGCGCGGGAGAGACCGCCAGGTTCTCCATCTCCAGTAAGCGGTCAGCCGCTAAAGGTTCGCCATGCAACGCCAGCCGCCACTGGCTGCCGTCGGTCAGCGACGTCTGGCTCGCTTTCAGGCGATCCACCTGGCGGGCCATCTGTTTCGCTTTGCGCGCCAGATCCTCGTTGTCGTAGACGCGCCCCCACGTCGCCAGCCGTTTAGCACTGGCGGTTACGCGGTCAATCTCTTTCTGCTCCGCTTTATGGCGCAGGGCATCGCTCTCGTCCCGTTCCTCCAGCGCTTGGCGCGCCAGCGTGCAGGGTAAGGCGAAGCCGTGCAGCGTATGGTCACGCAGGATCCACGTGCCGTTGGTGACGGCATCCAGCAGCGCGGCGTCGTGAGAGACCATCACAAAGCTGCCGGACCAGCTTTGCAGAAACTGCTCCAGCCACAGCAGGGTTGGCAGATCGAGGTGGTTGCCCGGCTCATCCAGTAACAGCAGGTCGGGTTCGCGGATCAGCGCCCGCGCCAGCAGCAGGCGGGTATGTTGCCCGCCGCTTAGCGTCGCCGCCGTCAGGGCAATCTCCTGCTCGTTCAGCCCCATCGTGGCAAGCAGCGTTTCTGCGCGCCAGCGCTGGGTTTCCCGTTCAGCAGAGGGGAGCTGTGCCAACACCGTATCAAGCAGCGTCATTGACAACAATTCATCGGGGAGATGTTGTTCCACGCGCGCCAGCAGGCAGTGATGCGCCTGTGTCACCTTACCGGAAAGGGGGGAGATCGTGCCATCAAGCACCTTCAGCAGGGTGCTTTTGCCGCAGCCATTGTCGCCAATAAGCCCGAGGCGATCGCCTTTTTTCAGGGTAAAGGAGAGATCAGAAAACAGCGGACCGAACGCGGTCTCAACACGGATTGATTGTGCAGATAGTAGTGTGCTCATTGCTTACTCAAGAGTTACAGGCGTAAAAACGCCTCGTCAAACATCGCTGACGACAACCCGGTAAGCCCGAGGGAAGGGAGAGTTATGCTTCGCTCAAGCAGAGGTTATCGCAGCACGATACCGGTAACGCTTGAGCTGGCGCGATCGCCAAATGCATGTGAATAGTCAAACAATTCACAATACAGCATAGGTAGCCTCCTTTTTTATATTCAGTAAGTTGATGGGTGAAAAGGAGTTTAGCGAGGAAGTGAATGATTTACCAGCAACAAAAAACCCGGAGCGGCATGCTCCGGGTTGCGGGGAAGTTAGATCGAGGTACGGCGATAGTTGCGGTACTGCGGCTCCCAGAAGTTATCATCAATGGCCTGCTTTAGCGCTTCAGGGGAGGTTTTCACCGCCACGCCTTGCTGCTGCGCCATTTTGCCGACGGCAAAGGCAATCGCGCGCGACACCACCTGAATATCTTTCAACTCCGGCAGCACCAGCCCTTCGCCGTTAAGCAGCAGCGGCGAGTATTCAGCTAGGGTTTCACTCGCGGCCATCAGCATATCGTCAGTGATACGCGATGCGCCGGAGGAGATGACGCCAAGGCCAATGCCCGGGAAGATGTAGGCGTTGTTGCACTGGGCAATCGGGAAGACTTTATCCTGCCACTGCACCGGGGCAAACGGGCTGCCGGTGGCAACCAGCGCCATGCCGTCAGTCCAGCTGATGATGTCCTGCGGTGTCGCTTCCACCCGCGAAGTCGGGTTAGAGAGCGGCATCACGATCGGGCGCGGGCAGTGCTTGTGCATCTCACGGATAATCTCCTCCGTGAAGAGCCCGGTCTGGCCGGAGACGCCGATCAGGATATCCGGCTTCACGTTGCGCACCACATCAAGCAGGGAGATTGCTTCGTTCTGGACGTTGATATCCCAGTTCTGCAGATTCTCACGCTTCTGCACCAGCCCGGTCTGGAACGGCAGCAGGTTCGGCATGCCGTCGGTCAGCAGACCGAAACGGTCAACCATGAAGACTTTCTGGCGGGCGGCCTCTTCGCTGAGGCCTTCGCGCTGGGTCTGGGCGATGATCTGCTCGGCGATACCGCAGCCTGCGGAGCCGGCACCGAGGAAGACAATTTTCTGATCGCAAAGCTGGCTGCCCGCCGCGCGGCTGGCGGCAATCAGCGTACCAACGGTCACTGCCGCCGTGCCCTGAATGTCGTCGTTAAAGGAGCAGATCTCATCCCGGTAGCGGTTCAGCAGCGGCATGGCATTTTTCTGCGCAAAATCTTCGAACTGCAGCAGCACATCCGGCCAGCGCTGTTTTACGGCCTGGATGAACTCATCCACAAAGGCGTAGTACTCATCGCCGGTAATACGCGGGTGGCGGGAGCCCATATAGAGCGGATCGTTGAGCAACTGCTGGTTGTTGGTGCCGACGTCCAGCACCACCGGCAGGGTGTAAGCCGGGCTGATGCCGCCACAGGAGGTGTAGAGCGACAGCTTACCAATAGGAATGCCCATCCCGCCAATGCCCTGGTCGCCGAGACCGAGGATACGCTCGCCGTCGGTTACCACGATCACTTTAATATTGTGGTTTGGCACGTTTTGCAGAATGTCATCCATGCTGCCGCGGTTTTGCCAGGAGATGAACACACCGCGCGCGCGGCGGTAGATATCTGAGAAGCGCTCGCACGCCCAGCCAACCGTCGGGGTGTAGATCACCGGCATCATCTCTTCGAGATGATTCTCGACGAGGCGGTAGAAGAGGGTTTCGTTGGTGTCCTGAATGTTACGCAGGTAAATGTGTTTATCGATATCGGTCTTGAAGCCCTGATACTGCAACCAGGCGCGCTCGGCTTGCTCTTCAATGGTTTCCACTACTTCCGGCAGCAGGCCCAGCAGGTTAAAACTGCTGCGCTCTTCAACGCTGAAGGCGCTACCTTTGTTCAGCAGGGGAAACTCGAGCAATACGGGTCCTGCGTAGGGGATATACAGTGACCGATTCTTATTATGTTTGGCATTCATCTAACAGCTCCTTGAGAAACGAACGCGCGCGGGGGGTGAGGTCGCACGCGGGTACAGCGGCGGGCGCAATTATAAAGCATTGAATGGGCAAATACTTCTCGATTGACCTATTGGTTGATTGAATTTTTATCAACTTTCTTATTAAGCGGCATGCATCGGCCTGAATTGTGATACTCGCTGCAAAAATAAAAAGCGCTTATGCCCGCATCAGGAGAGTGGTCATTATGGTTGGGTGGAAGCCAATGTTGATATTGAGGACTATACGCAGTGAAAAAAGGATTTGGCCTGGCGGTGGGACTGGTTGTGGCAGGTATTGCGGCCTATTTTTATCTCAACAACCGACCGACTCACATCATTGCCGTGCATCAGAATGAATACGTTGCCTCGCTATTGGTGGATCGCTTGCCGTTCTCTGATGGCAAGCGGGTTGCCTGGTGGTTAAAACACAATGAGGCTATCAAAACGCAATACGGCATTACATCAATAGAGGGGCGCGGTGCGAAAAGCATTTATGTCTATGCCTTTGGTAAGGGCTATCTTCCCGAAGAGGATAAAGACCGGCTCTGCTTTGATGATATGCCTGGACCGAAAAACTGTATTGATAAAGAGATCCTGATGATGGTGCTGCGCACGCGCGATGGCGCACAACAATTCATTTTTGATAACGCGGTTTACGTTCAGGGAGCAGACGGCAAGCTCATGAAGAAAGCACAGAGGGAGTAGTTCGAAGAAATAGTGAGATAAACACCACCCCGCAGGGTGGTGTGGGAGTGGGTCTTAACCCGCGCGGCGATGACGGCCGGAGCGGTGGGAGACAACGGTCTCCTCGTTGTTGTCTTTGGTGACAACCTTACGGGTGTTCGACACTTTGTAATCCAGTCCCATAAGATGACGTGCCTGACGGTTCGATTTCATGCTTACTCCTTAATCCAGTTGCGTGTTTCAAGGACAAGCCCGGTAAATGGCCGGGCGAAATACAATCACATCATTGCAAGGTATGTTTCCATACCGAACGATTATCCTCGGCTATCGTCGTGCAAATCTCAACCCTGACGGGCACTTTTAAGAACAGTCTCGCTGACCTGTGCGCCGCGTCACGCTTTTACCCCAAATAACAGCGTCACTGGCCCACCGAGGCGACTGTTTTGCAGCGGGCGCAGGCTGGTTAGCCGTGCCCGCTGCTTGTTATCGCAGGTTGAGAGCTGGCACCAGGCCTCAAGCCAGGCGAGATTGACCGGATGTTGCAAAAAAGCCCTATCCTGCACGACGCCGCTTCGAAGGGTGAAGGGCTGCGGATTATCCAGCCCGGCAATCACACGTGCGGCGAGGCGCGGTAACGCAGCTCTGTTCTCCTCAAAGAGATCGACCCCATTGGCGCGGGCGAATAGGGCGATCATCACCAGCGGTTGCAGCGCATAGTTATGGTAAGCCAGCGCCCGCTGGCGGCGGCGCAGTTCATTTGGCAGGAAACCCTCGGCATCAATCTGCTGCATGGCGATGCGGTAGATCGCCAGTGACTGGTCAAAGAGATCCTGCCGCCCGGTTACCACTGAAGTTGCCATTAACGCCCAGGCTGCCCAGTAGCTGTGATTGTTAACCCTGCTTTGCGGTAAATCGCGCCACTCGCTGGCGGTCAAGTTTCCCACGTTTCCCAGCCAGCGGGTGATGTTTTGCGCCTGCTCAGGCCACGCGTTCAGCGGGTGGCTCGCTGAAAATTGCAGCTGTAGCCAGCTGGAGGAGAAGGTCGCCAGCGCCCATTTGCGCATCGATTTGCCGGTGTGGTTACGCGCATCGCCGAGCAGCGCCCCGGCGGTTGCCCAGCGATTCAGCGCGCTGACCAGACAGCTGACATTGCGCGGATCGCCGCTGCGATGCCAGGCGGTAACTTGCGTGCTGACGAATTTTTCCATATCGGCGATGGCGCGGGTTTGCTGGTGGAAAGCTGCTTCCGCCTGTGGATTGAGCGTGGCGCGGGCGCTGTCTGAACCTTCATATTTACTGCGAAAATCGAGCGCGCCGGTAAAGGGCTGCGGGGCGTCCGGGCATGAGAGGGAGGTAGCCTGCGCAGGTGTTGCTGGCGGCTGAGTAAAACCTTCGGGTGGAACAAGGGGCGCGGCGAGAGCTGCCGCTGTAAAGAGGATGATGATCAATCCTGCGCGCAGAAAAACCATGCTACTTTCTCCTTCCGCCACTGGAAGGTGGACTATAGCATGGTCGATTGTGTCTCAGCTGCCGCCAAAAACATGCACCGCACGATGCAGACGCGCGGCGCGGGCCGAGAGGTTCTCCGCCGCCTGTGTGACATGGTCAACCATGCCGCTATTGTTTTGCGTCATACTGCCAACGCGGGAGATCGAGCCGTTAATCAAGGCAAGCGCCTGCGTCTGTTCATGGGTGGCGATACCAATCTCTTTGATCATCGTCGACATGGTGACCACATTATCGATCATTGCTGTCAGATGGCTCTCGGTACCGGCGACCATGCCGACGCCGTTTTTGACATTGGCGACGTTATGCTCAATAAGCGTCTTGATCTGCCGTGCCGCCGACGCGGAGTGCTGGGCCAGGTTGCGCACCTCGGCGGCTACCACGGCAAACCCGCGGCCTGCCTCACCGGCACGTGCCGCTTCCACCGCCGCGTTGAGGGCGAGAATATTGGTCTGAAAAGCGATGCTGTCGATCACACCGATAATGTCGACAATTTTGCTGTTATCTGCCGAGACCGCCTGCATCATCGCGATAGCCTGTTTCATTGCTTCTCCGCTTCTTAGCGCGCCGGCGCTGGTTTCGTCCGCCCGGCTCATTGCCTCCGCCGCTGTTGCCGCCGTCTGTTTCACCGCACAGGCAATCTCCTCAACCGCAGCTGCCGTTTGATGCAGGTCGGCGGAGGTTTCTGCCGTGCGGCTGTGCAGTGCGTCTCCTTCACGGGCGATTTGCTCGCTTACCGCGCGGATGCCATTAATTTGCGCAGAAACATCCCCTACCAGCGAATTGAGGTTAAGCCCGGACTGGTTGACCAGCCGCATCAGAAGACCAATTTCATCGACGCGATTAAAGTGATGGTAATCCGCTTTGCGCCCGGAAACGACACGCTGCATCTGTGCGAGAACAATTTTCAGCGGGCGGGAAAATTGCTGCTGCATAAAAAGCGCAAGCAGGGTGCAAATAAGCAACACTGCCACGGATTTTTCTGAACAATTAAAAGGAAGGAATTGCAATACCACTAAAAGAGCAGCAGAGGTGAAAACGCCAAAATAAATGCGCCCATTCGTGCTGATGCGTTGAAATAAAGATAAAAAGGCAAGCGCTCCCCGGCGAACCAGTAATCCTTTATAAAATTTATAACCTTTAACTGCATTTTCATTAACACGCTGATAAAGCGACGTGCTGGCGTCAATCTCCTCACACGTCGGAACATTACGCACCGAGATATAACCCGTTAGCTCTCCTTGCTGGTAAACCGGCGTCACGTTGGCGCGAACCCAGTAGTGATCGCCATTTTGACGACGGTTCTTGACGATCCCTGTCCAGCTGTCGCCTTGCTGAAGGGTAAACCACATATCGCCAAAGGCGGCAGGCGGCATATCCGGATGGCGAATAATATTGTGCGGCTGACCTTTTAGCTCATCTTCCGTAAAACCGCTGGCCTCAATAAATGCCGTATTGGCATAAGTAATATGGCTCTGCCTATCGGTCGTTGATAATAATGTCGAGCCCTCGTTAAGAAAATATTCTTTTTGTGTAACTGGTGTGTTGAGTTTCATACTAATCCCACGGTGGAACGCGCCATCTATTGCCGCAGGCGCAAAGAGTATATTTATTTTCTTGAGGTGATGCCGTTATTTTTATTACCCACACATTTTCCATCAACTTGTGCAGTACGAAAAGCCATTGGATGAATTATTTTTTAAGCGGTGCTTAAAGCATGAAATTGTGTTTGTTATTATCTTGAAAAATAAAATGCAGTAAAAAATAGAGAGTAGAGCTAAGTAAAATCTTAAGCTAAATTATTGGTGGGCGATGTGGGAAAGATGCAATAAAACGCAACGGATAAAAAAAGTGTTTAACATTGGGCTGCGGACAAACGTTACGCACTTTGGAGAATTAATCTACTTCATTCTGCGATCACGCTAACAGATTGCCCTCTGTTCAACGAACGGGATGGTCAGATTATTGCTAGACTCCCGCGATGGCACCATCCATTCTGGTTCTTTGTGGGCATTTTGAGGGTAGTATCGCGTGTTAGCGACTTTGATATACCGTAGCCGACTGAATCGGGCATTAATTCCCTCTCAACTGACTGCTATCGTCGAGCGAGCGAACCACAGCAACGCAACGTTGCAGGTGACGGGTATCTTACTGTTCGACGGCGAATATTTTTTGCAGGTTCTTGAAGGACCACTCGATTCGGTCAACAGCGTATTTGAGCGCATCAACACCGATATTCGCCACAGTAATATCGTTGAGCTGCTGCGTGACTTTGCGCCGCGCCGCCGCTTTGTCGATCGCGGTATGGTGCTGTTTGATCTGCGAACGGTGCAGCCTGCGGCGGTGTTACGCGCCGTCCTGCGCTTTGGCATGGTGCGCTATAACCAGGCGAGCAGCGATCGCGCCTACAAATTTATCCGCAATTTTATCTCTTCAGCCAATAACAACGGCGGTGTACGCAATACTTCGCCCAACGAGTGGCGCTTTACGCACAAAGCCTCGCCGTTTAGCCAGGAGACACTGCCCATGCTCAATGGGCAGCCCTGTCAGTTTGCTTTTCAGCCGATTATCGAACCGCTGCGCGGCAAAATCTCCTCGCTGGAGGCGTTGATCCGTGGGCCGGATGGCGGCAGTCCGCAGGACTATTTCGCGACCATTGCGCCTGAGAAACTGCACGAAGCGGATCTCGCCTCCAAAGCCTGGGCGCTGGCGATGGCGCGACGCATCGGCATCGGCAACCACAAAATCGCCCTTAACCTGCTGCCGATGTCGCTGGTCAAGATCCCGGGCGCGGTGGATATGCTCCTGGGGCACATTGCACATAATAAGCTCAGCCCCGGGCAGATTATTGTCGAAGTGACGGAAGATGAGGTGATCTCCAGCTATGACGAGTTCACCTGGGCGATTCGCCAGCTGCGCGCAGCGGGGATTGGGCTGGCGATTGATGACTTCGGCTCCGGGTTTGCCGGTCTGTCGCTGCTGGCAAAGTTTCAGCCCGATAAGCTGAAAATCGACCGCACCATCGTCACCGATATTCATCTCCATGGCCCGAAACAGGCGATCGTGAAAGCCATTCTCGAGTGCTGCGCCGAGCTGCAAATTAGCGTTGTCGCGGAGGGAGTCGAGAAGGTGGAGGAGTGGTGCTGGCTTGAAGCTGTCGGCGTCGAGCGTTTTCAGGGCTTCCTGTTTGCCCGCCCGATGCTCAATGGCGTCCCGGCGATTAACTGGCCTGAGCGCATTCCTGTAAACAAGCAAACCTGATAGCCCGAAACGTTTAACCGGTTTGGCTTATGGATCATCGAGCTTCTATGCTTTACGTATTGACAGCGGATGTGACAAAGGAGCGTGGATGAAATTTAGAAAGCAGCTCGCACGGAAACTGGCTCTCGAATCTTCGCTGGGGCGCAGTATCACCTTTTTTATTGTGACACTGCTGCTGGCCGGGGTGGCGACGACCACCTGGACGCTGACCCGCTCCTGGGAGCGCGCGGTCGAAGATATCGAGCGTGATGCGGTCAACCTGTCAATTTCGCAAGCGCGGCAAGCGGAAGATACCTTTTTACAGACGGAGCTGGTGCTACGGGATATTCGCCGTAATCTGCCGGTAGAGAACGTTGATCAGATCAATGCGCCACAGTTTGATATCTATCTCGCCGATCTGAAATCCCGCCTGCCGCAGCTGCATGGCCTGATGGTTTATGACGCTCAGGGCAATATGAAATCGACATCGTTTGGCAAAATCCCGGTGATGTCGAACAACAGCGACCGTGAATATTTTATCTATCACCGCCGTAATGGCCACGGTAGCGTCCATATTGGTCATGTGATCCGTAGCCGCACAACCGGAGATTTAGTGATCCCGGTGTCGTTGCGCATCAGCGACAAAGCGGGCGGCTTTGAAGGCATCTTGCTGGCAACGGTGAGGATCGACTACTTCCGCCATTTTTATGCCTACTTTGAGCTGGGTAACCGCGACATGCTGGCGCTGCTGAACATTGATGGCACCGCCCTCTATGTGCGCCCCTATGGCGAGGAGATCATTAACCGTAATCTCTCCGCCAGCCCGCTCTTTACGCGAGAGCTGGCACGAAAAGATCGGGGTAACGGTACCTGGGTCTCCGCCCTCGATCACGTTGAGCGCACCTACGGTTTTGCCCGGCTTGAGCGTTACCCGCTGGTGGTCGCTGCCGGTTACGACAGACCGGCGCTGTGGAACAGATGGTTGCAGGAGAGCCTGCCGGATTTGGTGCTTAACGGCATGCTGCTGCTCGGCACGCTGTTGATGGGTTCGATTATTTTTCGCCAGGTGCGGCTCAATGTGCGTAACCAGACCGAGCTTGCGGTGCTGCGTGATGAGCTGACCAGTATTAACCATACCCTGCAACTGATGGCGCTGGCCGATGGGCTGACCGGGCTTGCGAACCGTCGTCAGTTCGATCTCTTTTTAAGTAAAAGCCTGAAGGCCTCTGCGCTGACGGAAAAGCCGGTGGCGCTGATCATGATCGATATTGACTATTTCAAGCGCTATAACGATTTTTACGGCCATGTCGCCGGGGATAACTGTCTGCGGATGGTGGGGGAGATCCTGCAAAAGCTTAAACTGCGCCCGAATGATTTGATTGCACGCTACGGCGGCGAGGAGTTCGCGATTATTCTGCCGGATACCGGGCCTGAGGCGGCACTGTTTGTTGCCCGTCAGGCGGTGACCGCGGTGCGTAATGCGCAAATCCCCCATGTGAAGACCAGTGCCCAGCAGAGCATTGTCACCATCAGTGCCGGGTGTTATAGCCTGGTTGCCGATAAAAATTACGATGACGCCATTCGCCTGAAAGAGGGGGCGGATAAAGCGCTCTATCAGGCGAAAATTGATGGGCGCGATCGGGCGCTCTCTGCCTCCTGATATAAGATCTTGCCGGGTGGCGCTACGCTTACCCGGCCTGGGACTGCAATTCCCTGTATGCCTGATAAGACGAAGTCGCCATCAGGTGATCTGCATGCTTACCCAACCTGCAAATTCATCATCGACTACCCTTAATGTTTCTAATGAAGCTGCAAGGAGAAAGCACGATGAGCATGAAGACCAGCGATTTCTTCGTTCAGCGCCTGAAAGAGTGGGGCGTGACACGTATTTATGGTTACCCGGGAGACGGTATCAACGGCGTGCTCGGGGCAATTCAGCGCGCGAATAAATCCGGCGACGGCATTGAATTTATCCAGGTTCGTCATGAAGAGATGGCGGCCTTTATGGCGGTTGGCCATGCCAAATTTACCGGCGAGCTGGGTGTCTGTCTCTCCACCGGCGGCCCGGGGGCGACCCATATGTTGACGGGCCTTTACGACGCTAAGATGGATCACGCCCCGGTGCTGGCGATTGCTGGTCAGGCGGAGACCACCGCGCGCGGGGCGAGCTATCAGCAGGAGATGAACCTCGATCGCGTCTTCTCCGACGTTGCCAATTTCGTTCAGGAAGCGGCAACGCCTGCGCAGGTGCGTCATCTGGTGGATCGCGGTGTGCGCGTGGCGATGGCGCAGAATGGCGTCGGGGTGGTCATTATCCCGAAAGATGTTCAGGATGAACCCTGGCAGGCTCCGCAGCATGCCCACGGATTTACCCACTCCGGTTCGGGCTATCAACGTCCGCGCGTTATTCCTCATCAGGTCGATCTGCAGCGCGCCGCTGAGGTGCTGAATGCCGGTAAAAAAGTGGCGATTCTGATTGGCGCGGGTGCGCGCGGTGCGGCCGTGGAAGTGGTGCAGGCGGCGAATGTGCTGGGTGCTGGCGTGGCGAAAGCGCTGCTCGGTAAGGATGTGCTGCCCGACGACGCGCCGTTTGTTACCGGCTCGATTGGCCTGCTTGGCACGGAACCCTCCTGGAAGCTGATGCAGGAGTGCGACACGCTGCTGATGATCGGCAGCGGTTTCCCGTGGACCGAATTTTTGCCGCCGGAGGGCAGCGCCCGCGCCGTGCAGATTGATATCGATCCGGCAATGCTGGGGCTGCGTTACCCCTGCGAAGTCAATCTTCACGGCGATTCGGCTGAGACATTACGCGCCTTGTTGCCGCTGCTGGAGCAGAAAACCGACCGCAGCTGGCAGGAGTCGATTGCCAAAAATGTGCAGAGCTGGTGGGAGCTGATGGAACAGCGCGCGATGGCACCGGCGAACCCGGTCAACCCGCAGCGCGTAGTGTGGGAGATGTCGCCGCTGCTGCCGGATGACGCGATTGTCACTTCGGACTCAGGCTCGTGCGCTAACTGGTTTGCCCGCGATTACCGCGTTAAGCAGGGGCAGCGCGCGTCGCTCTCTGGCGGCCTGGCCTGTATGGGCGCGGCGGTGCCCTATGCGATTGCGGCGAAATTTGCCGCGCCGGAGAAGGTGGTGGTCGCGCTGGTGGGCGATGGGGCAATGCAGATGAACAATATGGCAGAGCTGATCACCATTCAGAAGTACTGGCAGCAGTGGGCGGATCCGCGGCTGGTGATCTGCGTCTTCAATAACCAGGATCTCAACCAGGTAACCTGGGAGCAGCGGGTGATGGAGGGCAATCCGCGCTTTGAGGCGACCCAGCAGTTGCCGGATGTGCGTTATGCCGAGTTTGCGCAATCACTGGGTCTGGGCGGGATTTTTGTTGATAACCCGGATGCGCTCTCAACCGTCTGGCAGCAGGCCTTGCAATCCGACCGCCCGGTGGTGCTGGAGGTGAAGACGGATCCGGAAGTGGCACCGTTGCCGCCGCATATCACTTTCAAGCAGGCGAAAGCCTTTATGGCCTCAATGGCGAAGGGCGATCGCGGCGCCGTGCAGGTGATCAGCGACACCGCCAGCCAGCTTTTCCATAAGAAGTAATGAAAAAGCCCGGTGACATGATTGTCGCCGGGCTTTTGTCTGAGTGCCTGATGGCGGCTTCGCCTTATCAGGCCTACAGAGTGGGTACTCAAATCTTCTGCAAAAAGGCCAGCAGATCGTTGTTAAGCTGATCCTGATGGGTCACGGCAAAGCCGTGCGGACCATTGTCATACACCTTCAACTCTGCACCGGGGATCATCTCGGCTGAGAGCTTACCGGTCGCCTCAAACGGTACCACCTGGTCATTGCTGCCATGAATCACCAGCGTCGGTACATCGACTTTTTTAATGTCTTCGCGGAAGTCGGTCTCCGAGAACGCGGTAACGCAATCAATCGTCCCTTTCAGGGATGCAAGCAGGGCGATATTTAGCGTTTGTGTCAGCACACCATCAGAGACCTTCTGTCCGGCGTTAAGCCCATAGAAGGACGTGGCGAAATCACTAATATACTGCGCGCGATCTTTGCGCAGGCCCGCTTTAATCTCATCAAATACGCTCTTATCAACCCCCTCAGGGTGGTCATCCGTTTTGCCAAAAATGGGGGTGACGGCGCCCAGCAGTGCCAGGCCTGCCACGCGGGATGTGCCATAGCGACCAATGTAACGCGCCACATCGCCGCCGCCCATGGAGAAGCCGACCAGCGTGACATCATGCAGATCCAGTGCGGTGATCAGATCGTTAATGTCGGAGGCAAAGGTATCGTAATCATAGCCATTCCACGGCTGCTCAGAACGGCCAAAGCCGCGGCGATCATAAGCAATAACCCGGTAACCGCGTTCGGCGAGGAAATTAAGCTGGCTCTCCCACATATCACCATCCAGCGGCCAACCGTGGCTGAACAGCACCGGTTTACCTGAACCCCAATCTTTGTAGTAGATCTGCGTTCCATCTTGCGTTTTGATAGTACTCATTGCCTTACCTCATCGTTGAGTGGTGACACATTCTTGCTAGTTATTCATTAATGTTCGTATCGCGGCAGATTCGCCTCGCGTTTCGAATCACTCACGTAAAACTGTAGCAGCCCATTGCGCGCGTGCAGAACGCGCGGATGGAATCGGAGGATCCGTAAGGAGAGAGGATGGAGATCAGGTTGGCACAACCCGAAGAAGCGCCGGCTATCTGGCGTGTTCGTAATGCGGCGATCCGCCACGGCTGCAAAGGGGTCTATGGAGATGAGGTTATTGCCGCCTGGACGCCGGAGGCGATGCCACAGGGGCAGGTGGCAATGATTAATGAGAACCCCTTTTATGTCGCGCTATCTGCAGAGGGGCAGCCGCTGGCAACTGGCTTTTTTGATGTTGCCACCGGCAGTATCGAGGCGATCTTTACCTTGCCGGAGTGGGAAGGGCACGGGTTGGCAACGCGTATCATGGCGGCTCTGAAACAGGAGGCACTCAAGCGAGGGTTTTGCTCTCTTCGGCTTGCGGCAACGCCTAACGCCTGCAACTTCTATCAAAAGCGCGGGTTTACAGTAGTGCGCGAGAGTATCTACCACTCGAAACTGGCGGGGGCGGATCTACGCTGTATTGAGATGGTTTGTCACCTGAATGGAGAGTGATGATGAGTACCCAAGCCGCAGAGGAGATTCTTGCGCTCTATCAGCGCCATGCCGCGGCCTTTGCAGATCAGCGTTCACGGGCGCTGTTTGAAAAAACGTGGCTGGAGAAATTCGCGGCACTGTTACCCCCACAGGGGCGAGTCGTGGATATCGGTTGCGGGAATGGTCAGCCCATTGCGGGCTGGCTGATTGCGCAGGGTTTTCAGCTAACAGGTGTTGATGGCGCGCCCGCAATGATCGATCGCGCCCGTGAGGATTTCCCGCATCAACGCTGGCTGTTGCGGGATATGCGCCAGCTGGAGCTGGGGGAGACTTTTGACGGCCTTATCGCCTGGGACAGCTTTTTTCATCTGACGCAAGGCGATCAAAAGCTGATGTTCAGCCGCTTTGAACAGCACAGCCATGCAGGCAGCGTCCTGATGTTTACCAGCGGGCCGGAAGAGGGCGAAGCACTCGGTCAGATGGAGGGAGAAACGCTCTATCATGCCAGCCTCGCACCGCAGACATATCGCATGCTGCCGGCGGAGATTGGCTTTGAGGTGGTAGAGGTGGTGCTAAACGATCCGCACTGCACCGGGCATTCCGTCTGGCTGGCGCAGCGTAAGAGGTAAGTTAAGAAAAGGGGCGTTTCCGCCCCTGATATCGCTTATCTGATGATCTTTATGTTTTTCGACAGTGGCTCAATCACCGTCGAGACCATAACAAAGCAGAGCGCGCAGAAGCCGGTCATCGCCACGTTCCCAAGCGCCGCATGGGCGCGGCGCTGAAATGTGCGATTAACGCTTACGCTTGCTTATTGCCATAACGATGACAACCACTAACGCTGCTCCGCAAATCATTCCTAAAGTATGCATCTCTTCCTCTTATCTCTCTATAACACCTGTTTCAGATAAGCGAAGAAGTATAGCCAGTAACGCCTTAAGGTAATACCTGGCCTCCTATAATTAGGGGGGAGCCGTGTTTATCTTTTACTGCTGATAGTGACGCGGCGTAATTACACCCCTCTGGTCAGGTTGCCACCAGAAATATTCCGCTTTATGGTTAGTTTTTTCTGACAGAAGAGACGGTCATGTTTGTCTGGTTTCTGGTCGCACTTTGCTGTGCACTGGGCTTCGCTTGTCTGGTGCGTTTCTATTTGCTCTGCACATCGGTATTGTCAAAGCAGGCCGCCTCGCTGCTTGGTAAACTCTGGCCGTTGGTGCTCGCGTTGGTGCTTTTTTTCGCCAAAATGTCTGCCAGCGCTATTTTACTGGAGTCCTGGGATATTTCCGCCGCGCAAATGCCTTATACCACGTGGTGCCTGACGCTATTTATGGCGGCCTTTATCGCTTTCAATATCGCCTATTTTTTAATTATGGTGATTACAGGGGTGATGGAAACCAGCGTGCGGCGACGTAAAAAACGCGTTGCACTGCCGATGAGCAGCCAGATATTTCTGGTGGTTGCGTTCGCCTGCGTCATGCCGGGATTAATGATGGCGAATGTTCGTACTCTTGGCGGTGCGCTGGTAAATACATTTTATCAATTCGATACGCGCAGCACATTTCGGTGCGGCGATCGCTATCAGACGATTGATGAACTTGGCGAAAAAGCGCGTTATTTAGCGGTGGGTATTAATCAGTACCGTGGCTTTTTCCTGAAGGACGGGGATTTACACGGCGTGGTCGTGAGATGTACCACTGGCGATAAATTTACCCGTTATCTTAGCTTTTCAAGCTGCTGAGGATCGTGGGTGGCCATTTTTTTGGCAACCACGGTGCTTAGGGCAAAGCTTTTTTTTATGTAGTTCATCATTGAACGCGAAGGTAAATCCTCTGGTAATGATTGATTGTATTAAGCTCAAAACGTCTTTTCCAGACATGTGTTTTGGTAGGTTTTTTAGGGTATAGCTTCGATAAGCCAATGCCCAGTAATATTGCTAACGAACTCTGCGAGGCTAACACTAAGTCAATGATTTAGAGGATTATTGCAGAACAACGCACATATAACGCATATACATTCTGCCTGCAGATCGCCCAATTTAGGCAGGGCTCGGCGGTAAAAAACGGCTTCTGGATGCAGAATGGCATAACTATCATGGTGACTCAAAGCAACCCATCGTGGCGGCAAAATGCCAGAAACTGATTCCCTCCGCTTTAGTGCGTATAATGTATATTATGTTAAATATGGTGGGTTTGTTCTTAAGTTCATGAGTTCCTCTCTTTTCAGGAACTTACCGATGAATCAGTCAGTTGCCAAAGTTTAGTTGTGGACTTACGATGACTTCATAACGCAAAAATTACGGGGCATCCGCTAAGTTCATGGCATATTCTATCTTACATTTATCGAGGAACAACCAGAGAACTCATCTCATACTTGATGATGTGACTACCCTACCGGTCATATTCGCCACAATTTATGGAATGAATGAACTGAGCAAGAAACATCTCGGGACTCAAGAAAACATTCTGTGTTCGCTGCGTTTCTGACAGGGAGTAAAAAGTAAAGAATGTTCTCTCCCTGTAATAAAAGAAGCTAAGTAGTGTTTTCTAAAACACCTCTTATTTCTTCTTTTTAGGCTTAATGTGAAGTTTAATATCATTTAGCTTCTGAAATCCATTTTCAATCGCTAAAATCACAGCCGAAACGTAAATATACATTTCTTTTGCTGAGTCAACGTCTATATTATCAATTATCTCATCATCATCTCTACCATGCGCAATGGTGTTTCTAACAAGTGTATAATCGCTTAACTGTGAATTTAACTTAGAGAAAGTTTCATGGGTTGTTAATCCAGGCACTGTATCATATGCTTTTTTAAACTTATCTGAAAACCGCTCATCGGTATCTTGACCGTATATTTTTTGATTTATATAACTCTCTAATGCCGCATATGACATAAAACAGGACATTTTGAAATTATTCTCATTGAGTAATGCGTATGCTTCTATGAGTAGCTCAAAGTAA
The DNA here is from genome assembly GCF_014490785.1 of Kosakonia sp. SMBL-WEM22. Classification (NCBI taxonomy): domain Bacteria; kingdom Pseudomonadati; phylum Pseudomonadota; class Gammaproteobacteria; order Enterobacterales; family Enterobacteriaceae; genus Kosakonia; species Kosakonia sp. SMBL-WEM22. The sequence continues at coordinate 2,392,775 of NZ_CP051488.1, forward strand.
AAAGGCTGGTGGTTTTTAGCCCCTACAATATTTAACTCGCAAACAACTTCATCTGAGTTTCCATGATCCATACCCGTAGAGTAATATGAACCGCTATAAATAATCTTGCTTAAATTATTATCTATAGCATCAATTTCCATCGTCGATATATATGGCGGATTATTACCATTCATGTGAAATATGCAATCATCAAATTCAGATAGATTTTCTTTGTGAGGGTTGCTCGCGAAATATGAATTAATAAAGTCATCAGAATTCAATGAGTTTATATTAGAAAAAGCCGCTTTGGTTGCAGGGCAAACAGAATTTATCTTTTGTTTTATTTCATCCAAAACAAAAATCTTGTTCACAATCTCCACTTCAAAAACCTTAAGGAAATCGTAATCAAATCCCCAATTTCCTTTGAAGTAATAGTTCTTTTCTGCATAGCCATCATAACCATTGGAGTATGAATAATCGGGATCGACAGATGTAGTATAAAACAACCTATATTTCTTTATAATACCCAAAGATGAATTCACCAAGTCAATATCATCACGTAAAGCATCATACATTTCATTAATTTTCATTTCACACCTTATTAAATTAACTACTCACCTCTAATCCAAGCTTGCACTTCAGATAGACGATAAGCAGTAGCACCAATTTTAATATACCTTCCTTCCCAAGCTTACAGCGTGAGCTGCTCGCAAGAGTAGTCAGCCCGACAATCTTTCTCACGAATCATACGGTCATTGTTAGAAATGTTCTCAAGACCCTTTTTATCAACAACTGCCATTTTTTCATATTAGCCAGCCTTTTGTTTGAGGATTGTCACTTTTGACTCAACGCATGAGATGTTATTGAGGTATGTCGTCCAGAGCTCTAACGCTTCCAGTTCCTTCACCATAAATTTACTTCGGTTGTAAATACCCGCCACACCGGGTAATGCAAGGCCTAACTGATCTGTTCCCTATTTATTCATACAGGCAGAGGCTAGCAACGTCGGCTTCAGACACAAAGCGTACAGCCTAAAACACCGTAAGGTCTGTTCAGAGCGATCTGCGGACATAGCTAACAGCATTCAACGGGGAGCAAGTCACAAGGCTGTCTAACCTTATACACAACTCAAAAAATAATGGCTCTGTCGCGTTAGACGCCACGCAATTTCGCCCTGTCAGGGAGTTAAATTTTTCCAGATGTCATAGCCGATATAAGCTAGCGTTGAGGTAGCAAACAGGGCAAAAATGATGACAACGTAGCGGAATCTACCCTGACTTGCGGCAATTTGCGCCTCCAGATAGCTCTTTTGCTGGCTCACTGCCTCGGTCAACGCCTGCTGGCTGGTTTGCATAGACTCAATTGCCTGGGTTAGTGGGGTCAAATGCTGCACCAGTGCTGCCGGGACGTCGGAAGACAACGTTTCAAGGCTGCTTAACACTTGCCTCCGATCGCTTTCCTGCCGTTCCGCGAGCATGGTTCGCGTCGTTTGTACTCCTTGGGTCACGCCCTTGAGCTGCTGGTCAAGTTCGCTTATCGACTGCTTTATTTGCTGCTGGGCCTGCATGATATTTTCCAGCCGTTCAGCCAATCGCTGGTCACGCTCTCGCGTCGACTGTTGCTCGCTGGCATTCGCAGCGCAGGTTTCCTCCAGGAAGCGGTTAGCATTCAGCAGTTGCTGCAATAAGGCCTCAGCACTGTCGATACTCGTTTGCTGATACTGCTGTATTGCTGCCTGGACACTCTCATTTTGCTGGCCAAGAACATCCGACAGTTTTTCAAAGACTTCACCGGTCGCGGCTTTCAGCTGGCTATCATAGTGTGCCGATTGTTGGCTAAGCGCAGCACTAATATTCTGTTTTTTTTCTTCAACCTGCGTCGAAATAAAATCTCTCAGCTTACTTATCGCCCCAGGGACATCGTCGTCTTGCAGATCACGTAACGATTTTTTCAGTGGATTAATGATTTCTTCGGTGTTTGCACCTACCGCGTTAATGGCATCATTGATTTCTTCAACCTTATCTTTGGTGTCCAGAACCTCTGTGTTGAGTTTTTTTAACGAACTCTCAAGGGGATTGAGCGGCTCCTTGAGTATTTTTACCATTAACTCGGCGAGCGATTTTTCTTTATTTTTTATTTCACTGGTCACGTTCATGCCTTATCCAGAATACTTTTCAGTTAAATTCATTAAATCTTCCCGCTGATTTTTCAACGCAACGCAGGAGAAAACTTGTAATAACGCATCACAATCATCACGTTCCTGAAAGACTGAATCCAGACGCGTACTTAATGTTTTGAGATACTCTTCATCAAGAAAGTGAACAAACTGCTCGCAGCGGACAAGATCCTCTTGTGATTCAACAGCAATTCTCTTTAACTCGTCTTCGCACGATACGGCCTGTTGCTTAAGTGATGTCTGTTTCTGAAGGGATTTATTCTGCTCTACCCGCAACTCCTCGAGAATTACCCCATCTTTGGTGAGTTCGCTTTTGTATTGATTATGGACGTTCTCTGCGGCAGCCATCCATTGTGAGGTCCACAACCGAATGACTTCCACTTTGGCATTATCAGCGGCATGGATGACACTGTTTTTATCCGATAAATAATTCGCAGAACTAAGATAGGTGTCGATCCAGTAGTCATTGAGCCTATAGCGAATAGCACTGAAGTTTTCATCAAGAATATCCTGAACCGCCTGTCTCGTAGGTTCAACTTTGTTGCGGGCCACTTTTTGCCAGTAGACCGTCTTATTTTTCACATCCAGCTGGATATTCTTAATTTTAGAGCAATAGTCGGCGATCATGCTATGTAAAGTGGTACATTTTTCACTGCTATAACTTCCCTTTAATTTAAAGTTTGCGGCCTCTTCCGCAGCTTTATCGATAAGCCGTCGGCTGATAGGTAAAGCGTTATCTTTTAATAACCTCTCCGTTTTTTTTAATTTCTGCTGCGTCTGAGTAATAGCGTTTTTCCAAACCGTCAGTTTATCTTTTGTCTCTTGTTGCTGTTTTTTTAGCCCCAGCAGTTCTCTTTTGATTGCCGCCGTTTTTTCCTCCTGGATATATTTAACGCTGAGGTGGGTATCCAGGGTACTTCGCAGCCGTCCGAGTGGGCTTGTCGATGTTGCAATTTGTTCCAACAGTTCGCTACGCAAGTGGCTGACCATGGGGGCAACCCGGGCGTAAAGGGCGGTATCGTTTTCGGCCATACTCAGCCAACTGCTGCCAAACTCGAGCGGAAAGTAGAGGTTCCGATCTTTCGCCGCGTCGCTCAGGTTGCTAAAGCGTTCAATCTGTTCAATAAGGCGCTGACGTAACTGCGCGATATCGATAGCCGGATCGTTGCGAATCAGCGTCTTCACCGACTGCGCTGAGTAAGAATAGGTCGTCACGATACGAAACCGATGCGGCATCGCCTGCCAGTCCTCAATACCCGGCAGGGTGATAACCTGTGGCTGCAGGAAGCTCAAATCGTCGCCACGACCAATCAGCAGGACCAAATCAGCGAAGGGAAGATAGGTCTTCGCCATGTGATTTACATGCTTTTGCTCTTCCATATTGGCGGGATTATCACCAGGCAGATCCAGAATACGCACGCCGGGCGCTCCCGAAGTTTTTATCCTGAAAAAACGCCTCGGAATATGCACAATACAGGGAGAATCAACGACCAGTTCATCCCGTTCCATCTGCTTTCTGAGCTGCGCTAAGGTCTCTGTCATATCGTCGTCAGAGGCAAACCAGTGCGTTTTCGATTGCACAAACAATCCCCAGCGCTGGTCCGTTGAACGACGATATTCCATGGCGGTGGCGGTGGATGATTTTCCGGCTTCCCGCCCGCCGCGTAGCACGTGCGATAGCGTTGCCATCTGCTGCAGATCGATATCCATCAGGTCGAGCAGTAAGGTGGTTTTGCCGACCTGCGTCTTACCAAATATGACCACGTACGGTTCGGCATCGCTTTCCTTAAGTTGTATCCTTTCCTGAACGTCATGACTTAATGTCTTAATCAGCCGATCGTAGGCGCGAAAAGCCCACTCCGACTGCCGTGACTCTAACCGCTGCCAATAATCAATAACTTTCCCGGACGTCATCTCACTCACCACGGCTGGTGATTAATACTTGCAGGCCCGTAGCCGATGAACCCAGCTCATTGCGCAGGTCGTCGATAAGGGCATTCACATCGGCGATGGCTTTCGCGAGCCGATCCTTGCGCATCAGCATTTCGTCCATGTGATAACGCGCACGTAACGTTTCGCTAATCCGCTTACGCGCCGCGCTCATCGTGTCATCGAATTGATTGCGTAAATGCTCAATATGGTGGTCATGAACACTGGCAAGCATGACGTGTGCCTGGCTGCTCGCTTTTTTCTCAAAAGTACGCATTCGCGTTACTGCAGCCGCGGTCACGTAGGCCGCCGCCACAACGGCTGTTACCGCAACGGCAGCAGGATGCATCATCACCGGTGCGGGGGGAAGAGGTGAACCCGCCGGGTCAGCAGAAGGCTTATCCTGGCCAAAGAGCGCGCCGAGGATATCGGAATCGCCATCGCTGACAACGTCAATCGCCAGCACCGCGGCCAGTGATTTTATTGCGGTCTTGCCAAGATCAACCCCTGTGTTGAGAGTTTGAACCCCTTCTGCCGCGACGTTACCCGCGGATGTCTCGCCATCGTCCTGCTCAAGCGTGACGTAGGGCCGCAGCTCTTTGCAAATCTCAGGCATGGCGTACACAAGGCGGGTGTACTCTAGCGAGAGCACCGGGATCAATTCCACGCTCTTCCTCAGCTGTTTATTCACCACTGGGATGTTTTCCGCATTCGACGTGGCACCATGATTTAGCAACATTTTGATATTACTTATTTTTTCCTCATCCAGCTGTTCGTGTTGCACGGGCTGCCCGGCGCTATTCATATAGCCAAGTGCTACCAGCTTCTCCAGCTTCGGTGATGCAGGCAAGTTTGGGCGATCGTTGCCGTTTGGAATGGGCTTGAGTTTCGCCGCCGTCAATTGTTGCAGACTGTTCACATAGTCGTCGAAGAAATCAGCTGATGCGTCCTGCCATGAATCCTGAACCAGTTTCTGCAATTTGCCTTTTGTCTCACTGGTGGTATCAAATGCATTCGATATCCAGTTGGCAAATCCCTCATGCTCCTTGACCAGCCTACGGTCCATATTAGCCTTCGCCGCCTCAAAATTTTTAGCGATGCACATTTTTACCTTTTTGGTATGCTCCTCCCGCAGTTCCTGCACGGTAGTGTCAAACACTTCCAGAGCTTCGGCCAGCACTTGGCTGCCATCGTCCTGGCCGCCTTTATCACTGTGGTAATACAGACGTGACTGGGTGCGGATCATATTCATGACGCGCGGCAGATCCTTACTAACAATCCCAGTAAGGTGGGTTAACTGGAGATAACGGTTGGTTTGTCCGGAAAAGTTAAGGTCGTCAATGGCCCGACGAAGGTGCGGCATCCATTCTGTTACGTATTCCGGATCGTCGGTGCCGGTTAAAATAATGTTGTTATCGGCATATTCGGCAGCGACATTGAAGGTTTCGGCCGCGCTTTTTCTTAATTCAGCTTGACGTTGCGGATTGTGGCGAAACGCTTCTGTCTTGGAGATAACAATATAAGGTTTACAATTCTTAAGCTCTTTTTCCAGCATATCTTTGACGATTTCGAGCTGCTGCTGGTTTGCCAGTCGCGTCTCATCGGTCACGATAATACAACCGCCTGCCGCTATCATCGCCTGACGCATCAGTTCCTGCCACTCACGATTTTCACGCTCTTGTTTTTCATAACCAGGAAGCAGTAACCAGGCCTGGTTATTGCGGGTAAAATAACGCTGCGGTACCTTCAGTATCGGCAGTAAATCCCCGGCATCAGGATCGCAGACCGCGCGCTGAAACTCGTTGACGTCGACGCCGATATCATCCAGCGTCAAACCATTTCCAGTTTCGACCAGGCGGCGGACATAACCCTGCGCTACTTTAGTCTCACGACTCTCGAGGATCAGTACCGGCATTTTCTCGCCGCGTCCTTCATTACTGCGTAACCAGCCGCTATTGTCATGATGCAGGTTATACAGGCTCGCCATCAGCGTCGTTTTACCAGCCCCTTGCGAGCCGCCTATCGCCACGATCCAGGTATCGGCGAGCACCTCAGCAAGCAGCAGTCGTCGCATGACCTCAAGTAATTTTTCATCAAGCTCCTCACCGTCAAGTGCGGAGCAGGCCCCACGTAAACGACGCAAAGCATTATTCAGAGCCTTGAGCTGAATTTCAGGTGATTCCATTGGCATTTCATATCCTCAGCAGGTCTTAATTATCCATCCTTATCGGTCGGCCCGTAGCCTGGTACGATAAGAACAACGGCGGTTGGTTTTGAAGTTGGAGTGAGTAACGTCCCTTTCAAAGAACCTTTTGTCCCAGCAGCATCCACGACAGTTTCGGAAAAGGTCACCGGCACAGCCACCAGTCGTACAAATGTACACGCGCTTAAAAAAGCAATGGAAGCGGTAATATGTATCGGGGATGTTCCTGTAATAATTAGCGCACCAGTCAATTTATATTAAAAATATGACCTGCTCTTCATGGATTAATACATCAGCGGCGTTAGTAAAGTCCGCTCCTGGCACACGTCAAAGGTCTCATCCGCATAGTCAAATGCGCCCTGAAGGGACCAGTCGCTCACAGGCTATAATTAGAAGCTTGTGTGTAGTCACTGTAGTTGCTTCAACGGATAAGAATTGGAGCTGCTGGAACCGTCGCTGTAGGCCTCAGTAATAATGTTTTTTTTACCCTCAACAGCATATCTGACCGTGCTGTCTGCAGGATCATCCCGCCAGCGACCGGTGCTGTCAGGATTGTCAGATGCCCACATCACTTGATTGCCGATAAGTTTGCACTTGATGGCCCAGCGGGTTCCATCGTTCTGTCGGATATAATGTACGTAAGCAATACCTGACTCGACTTTATCCAGCCGCATGATTTTGAGGTCACGACCGAACATTGCCGCAGAAACAGCCTTGCAAACCTGACCCACCGTCACTTCAGAAGCCAGTACCGGAGCAGCAAACACGAGCGGAACAAGAAGCAGCAGTTTCTTCATATGGATCCATCCTTTTAGTTATGTTCTTGAATAATGCTTATCGTATATTTCGGCAACCTGAAGCATTTCTTGACGAATATTTAGCATTAGGATGACAGGACTGACTAATAAAATCCCTGGCGTAATCTCACGCACTCCCTGACGGTTAGCCCTGCTCCTGCTGTACATCCTCAGCGTGGTACGCGAACAAAACATCGGGCATGAGGCCCGTTTTCTCTATGGTTGCCAGCACGGACTGCGTTGAAGCCTCAGCTATAACCTTCATCGCTTCATCACGAATTTCGACATACGCTGGGTCTTCACGGGGCACGAAAGGCTCAAGGAGGTGGGCGATGGCTTTACCGTTAACAGAAAGGCTGAACGTGCCAGCGGCACGATCCACATTCCAGATGTAGATGAGTGGCCATAAACCCAGTTCGTCGCATTCGGCCTCACTGCGGATCCCCGGCAGATACACAGGCATTGACAGCTTTTCATCACTCAGCGTCAGCGCGATAAACTGTTGCGCCGTCAGTCGGGAACCCTGCCCGGGCGCAGCGTCAGGTTTTTTCTTTTTAAAGAATCCGAACATGGTCTTTCCTTGTTTATAATGAATCGGAGGGATAGTCACTGTCTTACAGAGCGGATGAATCAGAGCGTCACGGACCACAGCGCAGACTCGCGGTAACTCTCATTCGGCAAAAGTGATTTTTACACATTTCATGTCACCAGAAACGAGAATTACTTATCGCTTTTCCTGGCAAGATAGCCATGATGATGGCCAACACATTGCTAGCGTGGATGCTGGCACTATCACGAAGAAACGAGGGAGATTCCTTCGATTACATATGCAGCATTATTGGTTGCCGTTTTATTGGGAAGTGGAGTCGTCACTTTTCTTAACGTCCTTCTGCCCTCTTCCGCCAGATCGAACCTCATAAAGTTGTTTAGAAATCAGCAGGTGTTCAATGGCAGGCCATGCTGTGGTTCACGCTGCATTTCAAAGGCGTCACCAACATCAGCAAATGCTCCGGACAAAGACGCGCTGTTCATGTGGGCCAGATGCCCAAACGTCCTCTTCCTGCTACTAACCAATCCTGTCATGCATCCATTTGATATGGCCGCTTTGAGCGATAAGCGGGCCTAAATAAAAATGTGATATTAATCACGAAATCAGAAAGGCAGGCTCATGAACAAACAATCGCAATTTTGTATAAATTATGGCCCGATTTCCACACAGTTATGAACTCAAACTGAGTTCATAACTGTGTGATTTTGATTGTTTCATGAATAAAGTTATTTTAATAAAGGATATTGCAAAATTTTTTGATTATAGATTTAGTTATGTAGCACCCGTAAACCCAGAATAGTTAAATTAGATATTTGGATCCATCCAGACTCTCTGTTATCTCAAACCTCTCGCTGCGGCCGTATTGTTCCCTGCTCTGCCCGTATCCGGTCGGCAATACATCAAACCTCATCTCAGCCAACGAGTTGCGCGTTCCCTATTTCATGGGCATCAAATCTGCTTCTCTTGGCAAAAACCTCTTCACCGTTATTGTGAAAAGCTTCCACTATTAAAAAGCCGGGAGGATCCCCGGCTCTTTTTTGCGTATCGTTAGAGGATCCTCAACTTTTTGGCCTCATCGATCCAGGGTCTGAACTCTTCCAGCAAGTTGTCATAGAGTTTTTCGTCACTCATGGTGCCGAAATCATCCATCGCAAAGAAATCGGTGTTATCTACCCGGCGATCGGTAAAGTCATCAAGATTTTCGAGAATGCCATAGTTCGAACCGCCGAGGCCGACAAACTTCCAGAAGATCGGGTAGTTTGCGGAGCGACGAATCGCCTCTTTAATCTCGCGCGTTTTGCTGATGCCGCCATCGGTAATGAATACCACGTAAACCGGCAGTTTGGTCTCTTTGAAGTAGTCGATGATCTCTTCCATCACCGGTGGCTCATTATTCACACCGCCCAGCCCTGGCAGGATCTCAAACATTGAGCGCTTACCGTTCTTACGTATTGTCTCGATGTAATCGTCAAGATTATCCAGCGTAACATTCGGATATTTTTTATGTTTTTTGCCGAAGGCCCATAGATCCATCTCGCCATCATCATCGAACTGGGCGGCAAGCACTGCGATACGATCGAGTACCGCCTGAACATTACCTTTATGAAATTGCCCGCTCATCGAGCCGGAAGCATCCAGAACAAACGCAACGCTTGCCTGCAGCGTATCCAGCTTATTCTTTGTCAGGCTGACCGTGGCTTTCTTTGCCAGGCTAACCAGACGCGGCGATTTATTTTCCAGCTTTTTCTCCAGGCTGATGCGCACAGGTGCCGCCGTTGAAGACTCTGTGGCCGGTTGGGCAACATCCACGCCATAGCTGATGGCTAACGGTTCAAGCCCGCCGTTGAACCCCTGCCCCATTGCACGTAATTTCCAGGCACCATTGTGGCGATAGACTTCAGCCAGGATCATCGCTTTTTCGCTGCGCCCTGCGGTCTCAATCTGAAAATCGGCAATCCCCTGCGCTGCGATACTTAGCTGGCTCAGTGCATCAATGCTTTCGCTACCGTCGATGACTACCGTGATGGCAATCTTGCTGACGCTGGCGGGAACCCGATCGAGCGCAATGGTTACGCTGGATTGCTGCTGCCCAAGCGCCAGTTTGACCGCGCCCTCCGCAGAGGCGAGATTATTGAAGAAGATAAAGTCAGCATCGCCACTCACTTTTCCCTCGGCATTGAGCATAAACAGACAGGTATCGACTTCGCTCTTAAACCCTGCCTTCCCCGTGTAATTGAGGTTCAAGGTAATGACATTCTCAGCCAAAGGCGTGTTTTGTCCCGGTTGTAATCTCATAGGTGTTGTCCTTATCAATAACCCTGCGCCCTGCCCTCAGACATGCGGCGTGCCTGAAGCGCTGAGCGGATTCATCTCTTTTTCATCAACATGATAGTGATAGTGCGGCAGTCACACCGCCACAAAACAATATAAACGCGGCGACGATTTAAATATAAGAAACAAATAAAAACCCCGGCTTATGCTCCGGGGTTTTTTATTTTTATATCGTTTAGATATTAACGCCGTGTTGAGAGGCAAGCGCAGCCAGACCGCCCGCGAAGCCCTGCCCAACGGCTTTGAATTTCCACTCTGCGCCGTGGCGATAGAGTTCGCCGAAGATCATCGCTGTTTCAGTAGACGCATCTTCAGAGAGATCAAAGCGAGCAATTTCAGTGCCGTTGTCGTTGTTATAAACGCGCATGAAGCTGTTGCTCACCATACCGAAGTTCTGTTTACGCGCTTCGGCTTCATAGATGGTGACTGCGAACACCAGTTTTTTGATGTCGGCAGAGACTTTAGTCAGATCGATTTTGACCTGCTCATCGTCGCCGTCGCCTTCGCCGGTACGGTTGTCACCCTGGTGCTCGACTGCGCCGTCAGGGCTGGTTTTGTTATTAAAGAAGATGAAATGGGCGTCTGACAGCACTTTACCGTCATCGCCTACTGCGAATACGGAGGCATCCAGGTCAAAACCCTGACCGTCAGTTACACGTGCATCCCAACCCAGACCAACCATGGCGATATTCATGGTAGGTGCTTCTTTAGTCAGAGATACGTTACCGCCTTTAACGAGAGAAACTGCCATTTTTAGCTCCTGCTAACAGTTGTGTTTGGGCTGACTCGTCAGCCCATGTTTGAGATCAAGATGCGTTGATGCCGTACTGCGCACAAACGGATGCCAGACCACCAGCATAACCCTGACCGACCGCGCGGAATTTCCACTCGCCATTGTGGCGGTAGAGTTCGCCAAACAGCATTGCGGTTTCAGTTGAGGCATCTTCGGTCAGGTCGTAGCGGGCCACTTCGGTCTGGTTATCATCATTAACCAGACGAATGAACGCGCCGGAAACCTGCCCGAAGCTCTGGCGACGCGCTTGCGCGTCATGGATGGTCACCACGAAGATGATTTTGTCGACGTCAGACGGCACGGCGTCCAGTTTGATTTTCAGGGATTCATCATCACCATCACCTTCACCGGTACGGTTATCACCGGTATGGGTTACGGAGCCGTCAGAAGAGGTTAAGTTGTTATAAAAAATGAAATCGGCGTCACCGCGCACTTTTCCATTAGCGGCCAGCAGAAAGGCTGACGCATCCAGGTCAAAGTCCTGACCATCGGTCGAGCGCGCATCCCAGCCAAGGCCCACCAGGACATTTTTCATTGACGGTGCGGCTTTACTCAGGGAGACGTTCCCACCTTTGGAAAGAGAAACACTCATAAAATAACCTCTCAAATTGTTGTGGATTTAGCGTAATACGTGAGGGGATTAGCTCCCCTTTTCCTCTGAATCGGGTTTCGCCGGGAACATCACGCTGGCGATAATCCCCAGCGCCAACACACCCAGTACAACATACAGGCTGGTCGTCGCCGAAATGCTATAGCCGTGGTGCCAGATGTGGTCGGTGGCATTGAGGCCAAGCTTCACAGCGATAAAGAACAGCAGAACGATAACCGCCTTCTCCAGATGAACCAGGTACTGCTTCAGCGCTTCGAGAACGAAGTAGAGCGTACGCAGGCCGAGGATAGCAAACATCATGGCGCTATAAACAATCAGCGGTTCACGGCTAACAGCAATAATGGCCGGGACAGAGTCGAATGCAAACATAACATCCGAAAGTTCAACGACGGCCACACACAGGAACAGCGGCGTTGCATACAGGGCGGCTTTCTTACCGCGGCCGATGGTGACATCACTGTTTTCTGGTTTTGCCAGTTCCGCATCCACCTCCTTCTGATTAAGCAGGAAGGCATGACCCTTCAGCTTTGGCCAGATCGGGAAGAAGCGTTTCACCATGCGGTACGCCAGATGCTGGGAGTAGTCCTCAATTTCATCATCGTCGTCGCCGCTTTTCAGCATCATCACCGCAGTCCAGGCCACAATAATGGCGAAAACCACTTCAACGTATGGACCAAGGCTCAGCAGGCTGGTACCAATCGCAACGAAAATACCCCTGAACACGATGGCACCAATCACACCCCAGTAGAGCACGCGGTGACGATAACGATCCGGCACGGCGAACCAGGAGAAGATGGCCATCATAACGAACAGGTTATCGACAGAGAGTACTTTCTCCAGCGCGTAACCGGTTACAAACAGGCTGGCGACTTCCGCGCCGTGATGAATATAGAGGAAACCGGCAAATGCCATCGCAACCGCAACCCAAAAGAGCGACCAGAGCGCGGCACTCTTCAGGGATATTGGCTTGTCGTCACGGTGCATAAACAAGTCAATAAAGATGGCACCGACTGAGAGCGCGATAAAAACAATAACTGTTTCAGTCGGAAAACCGATGTGTGTTGAAACCATAATTTACCCTTTGGGATGCAGATCAGAGGCCAAATTCAGCCGGGTCGAAGCCCAGCGCGAGAGCAATTTCGCGCACGGCAGTTTTCTCATCCTGGTCAAAGTTGCCGTCACTCTTCGCAACGGCAATACCAACACGCAGAGCCAGCTGTGCTGCTTCCGGTTGATCTTTTAACGCCAGGATGTATTTCATGGTTTCGCCTTTACCGATTTCGATATCGAAATCAAAGCTCGAGACCAGTTTGTTAAAGAACTCGATCACCTCATTGGTATCGAAGACCTTAAGTTCTTCGGAAGAGCGCAGAAAGCCCATCATCTTCTGCTTCTCTTCAGCGCTCACGCCATCGCTGGAGACGGCAATTCGCGCGCAGACCGCCACGGTACCCTGCATAAATTTTTTGTTTTTGAAACGGCCAACTTGTCGGGTCAGTTCATCACGACTGGAGCTGATGGCACCTTTTACTTTGTCAAAAAAACTCATAGTGGTTTCCTTTGTTGCTGTGTTATTTAGAGCCGGCACTCCAGCGAAACCCCCAGCCAAATGCCCGGTCCATCTCGTCCTGGCCTTTGAAGTACTGGTTAATTCGCTCGACTTTGATGGCACCATTTTCGTTTACCAGCCTGGCGATGGCGCACAGTGTGCGACGGTTTTCACCTTCGGTAAGACGCGTCTCAATAGGCGGTTGATCGGGCATATGAATCGTGACAACACCGTCCGTCTTATCCCAGCTCGGCACGCCCTGGTAGATGAAAGCGTAGATCAGGACTTCGCGGATCTGCTTCCATTCACGACCATTAATGTGTAACCACTCGCCATCCGACACTTCACCGGTACGATCGTCGCCCTGCAGCTGAACATAGGGCTCGCCGTGATAATTCCCGAACGCGTTACCGAGCGCCTGGATAACCGATTTATAGCCATCCTGCAGTTCAACAAACGCGCCAAGATCCAGATCGATGCCCTTCGCGCCAAAAATCCCGGCGAGGCCCGATTTTCCGTTGCCGCGGTGCCAGTTGAGGTTAATGCGGATCTCGCCAAAGTTGTCCCGTTTAGTCAGGCTGATCGCCGGTTTCTCTTTGGTGAGCGACACTTTGCTCAGGCTGATTTTGCTCTCTTTTGGCGGAGCCGGCGGAGCGACCGGAGGCACGGGTGGCGGTGAAACAGGTGCAGGCGCAGGATCGTCGGCGATGTCGACACCGAAATGCTCTGCCAGCGGTTTCAGGCCGCCGTTAAAACCCTGCGCAACGAAGCGGAATTTCCACTCATCGTTACGGCGATAGAACTCGCCCAGAATCAGCGCGGCTTCCTGACGTCCGGTTATATCCACAACGCCGCTCACCAGGCTGGTTGCGCCCTGCTCTACATCGATACTCAGCGTGCGCAGACCAGCAACCGTCTGCCCGCCGTCACAGGTCACGGTAAAAGCGACCTTCTGCACATCAGGCTTCAGGCGGTTAAGGGCGACAGTAAAGGTTGAATACTGACCTTCGCTGGCGAGAGTGATTGAGCCATCGTCGTTGCGCGTCTGGCCGTAGAAGACCATATCCGCATCGCCCTGCACTTTGCCGCTGGCATAGAGGCGAAATGCTGAAGCATCAACCGGGCCGCCAGAGGTGACCCGAACCCGAAGCTCTTGTGCTGGAACGGGGGCATTGCCCCCTGGCGTCAGGTTCATTAGCGTACGACCGTTGCGACGATATCGGCATGCATATCGTCAATGGTGCGACCACGGCAGGGGTGACCATGGGCCGTAAAGTCCCAGTTCCCGCCGTTACGGCGCAGCGAAGAGATAACAATACCGGTGTGGGAGCCCTGCTCGGTCAGTTTGTAGCGCGCCAGCTCTTTACGAGACTGGTCGACCACGCGGCAGAAGGCATTTTCAACATCATTGAAGGTCTGACCACGGAAGCTGTTGACCGTAAAAGCGAGATATTCAACGTTAGCGGGTAATTGGGTGAGATTAACGGTAATGACTTCATCATCGCCCTCGCCTTCACCAGTGAGGTTGTCACCGCTGTGGACGACAGAGCCGCAGCTGGAGGTCAGCTTGCGAAACCAGATGGTGTCAATAGTATTGCCAGAGCTGTCCATTAATACGCAGCCGGCATCAAGGTCGATAGAGTCGCCGCCGCTAAACAGCCCGCCGAACAGGCCCTTTTTCTTAATTGGATCCCAACCGAGACCAAACTGAAGCTGACTTAATGCCGAGGATTGTTTGCTGAGTGATACCGTCTGGTTCTTTGTTAATGAAACCATCTCTTTTTCCTTAAGCTGGTAATGGTCATGACAATCAAAAGTAGGCTAACCGCGAACGAAAAAAATCATATCATGATGAAGTTCTCTGACAAGGTAAATATTGGTAGGTTTTGGCAAAAAGGCAAATTTCCCGCCCTGAAAATATCGCGCTTTCACTACTTAAAATATTGAAAAATATATTTATATTCTAATTTGATTTTTTTTGAAAAAACCAACGTGCCGTCAGTTTTACTCATCATATTATGATTGACATGCTCCGGTGACATTCTTAGACTCACCCAACACTGCTTGCCGTATGCTTTTTCGGGTAATAAAAAATATGAATAACAAAATTTGGCTCATGGAAGGTTTGTCATCCCAAAAAGATCTCATCCAGGGGATTAAAAGCTTCGCCGATACGCATCATCTTTCGTTGACCGTGTACGCCTCACACCGTCATGAGCGCAATGAAATCTTATCCGTTGCGGATTATGCGCTGCTCGAACCACAGGAGGCGGATGAACGGCTTCAGTTCATCACTGACATCGTGGCAACGCACGGCATTCACCATATTCACGCTGGCCGAAATACCCTGTGGTTTGAAGAGAACCGCGCTGCTATTGAGGCCACCGGCGTGTCGCTGACTACCGGAGCCACCAGCGCAAACTGGCTTTCCTTAGCGGAAGATAAAGTCGCTTTTGCCGGGCTGATGCAGCAACACGCGCTGCCGGTCGTCCCCTCCTGGCGCGTTAATTCCGTAAGCGAACTGCAAAGCTATCTCGCTTCGCCCCCCTTCTCTGACAGCCCTGTTTGCGTTAAGCCTGTAACCGGCATTTATGGCATGGGTTTTTGGCGGTTTGATGACACTGCGTCGGCGATGGATCTCTTTAATCATCCCGAAAATCGCCTCGTTAACCCGCAGCAATATCTTGCTGCGCTTGCCACAGCGGAGTCATTTAAACCCCTGGTATTGATGCCCTACCTGCCCGGCCCGGAATACTCTGTTGATATTTTAGCCGACAACGGCGAAGTTCTTGCCGCGGTGGGCCGCAGAAAAGAGGGCGCGATTCAATATCTGGTTAACGAAGGTGCCGCTTTCGAGCTTGCCTGTAATTGTGCCCGCGCGATGAACGCAGACGGGCTGGTTAACGTGCAGACACGCAACAATCATCAGGGAACGCCGCTTTTGCTGGAGATCAACATGCGCCCTTCCGGCGGTATAGGCTATACCCAACATAGCGGCGTCAACTTACCGGGCTTGTTTGCGGCTTATAAGCTTGGTCTGCTGACAAAAGATGAGATCACGACGCGCGCAGCCTCCTCTTTCGCAGCCGTTGCGGTCAGAGCCGTAACGGACGTTCTGCTCTATCCGCAGACCCTCTCTAACCGACTAAACTAAGGCTGAATTATGTCTTTCGTGCCTGAAGATGCACTGTATCGCCGTACGCTCTCCTGCGGCATTATCCAGGTGACGCGAAGCGAGGGAGAGATCGCGCTGCAAAACCTGTTTGAAATTGCCGAGCGACGTAACCCTAAACGGGCGTTTCTCTTTGTCAGTAAAGTGCTTGGCCGCCATATTCCCGTATCGCCTGCCATTATGCGCCAGGCTTACAAACAGCTCGCCAGCCAGTTCCCGACCGATTTGCCAGGCCCTGTGCTGTTTATCGGTATGGCCGAGACTGCCGTGGGTCTGGGCGCTGGCGTGTTTGACGAATTGCGCCATACCTATAGAGAGTCGGTTTATCTCACCTCGACCCGCCACCCTGTTGAGGGTGAACTGCTGTGCGAGTTTAAAGAAGAGCACAGCCATGCAACAGACCATCTGATCTACTGGCCGGGTGATGAAGAGATGCGCCGCCGGGTAAGGGACGCGCGTACGCTGGTAATGATTGATGACGAAGCGACAACCGGCAATACCTTTATCAACCTGCTGGCGGCGCTGCGTGAAACCGGCCACCTGCCACAACTGGAACAGGTGGTTGCCGTTACGCTGACCGACTGGAGCAACAGTGCCCTACCGGCGCGCTGCCCGCTGCCGGTAACGTCAGTCTCTCTGGTGAGCGGTGAATGGAGCTGGACCCCCTTTCCCGATGCGCCTGTACCGGTCATGCCTGCCGTTAACGTCACATCCCGTGGCGCGTGGGAGATCATCGGTAAACAGAGCTGGGGCCGTCTCGGGATGATCGCGCCGGCCGCCGACCTGGGTCGCGATATTCGCGTTGCACCGGGTGAACGCGTGCTGGTTCTCGGCAGCGGTGAGTTTGTCTGGGAGCCATTTTTGCTGGCCGAGCGTCTTGAAAAAGCCGGTGCGCAGGCATTGTACAGCTCCACGACCCGCTCGCCCATTGCCCTGGGTTTTGCCATCGAATCGGCTATCTCCTTTACCGACAACTATGGTCTCGGCATTGCTAATTTTGTCTATAACGTCGGCCACCAGCGGTTTGATCGCGTGCTGCTCTGCACCGAGACGGCGGCTGAAAGTATCGATCCCCAGTTGCTGAAGGTGCTGGCGGATGTTGCCCCTGTTGTTGAGGTTGTTACCTATGAATAAGCCGGTCGTATTGAGCGATCTTGATGACACCCTGTTCCAGACCCGTCGGAAAATGGTCGATGAGTTGGCGCTTGAGCCTTTCCGCACCGGTGCCGTGGACCGCTCCTTGTCGCCACGCAGTTTTATGACCGAAGAGCAGTCGATGTTAGTGGACTGGCTGCTGGAGCAGGCCGAGCTTATTCCGGTCACCGCCAGGGGAACCGAAGAGATTAGCCGCGTGCAGATCCCCTTCCGCTCCTGGGCCATTACCACCCATGGTGCGGTGATCCTGACGCCAGAGGGTAAGCCCGATGAGGAGTGGAAAGCACACATGCTCGACAAATTGTCTACTTACGGGGAGAGGCTGGTAACCATGCAGCGCCTTATCACCGAAATGATGGAGGCGAGAGGCATTAACGCCTGGGCAAGACTAAATTATGAATATGATGGCACGCCAATCTATATGGTGATGAAACACCGGGACAGCACGCGCCTTGATGAACTTAATGCCATCGCCGATGAGATCGAACAGCAATTTCCAACCGACGGCTTCTACATTCACCGCAACAGTAACAATGTCGCCTGGCTTCCGCAGCCCGTCGAGAAAGGGCTGGCCGTAAGCTGGCTGCTGGAAAAACTGCGCGCCGAGCGCGGCGTTTTCCCGGTGCTGGGCCTCGGCGACAGCCTGAGCGATCACCGATTTATGCAGCTCTGTAGCTGGTTTGGGATGCCGCGTCAGAGCCAGTTTGCCGACGCCATTGCGCAGCGCATTTTTAATGAGGGTTAACATGCAGCCACAAGAGAGATTTTCCGGCTCCTATCTACCGGGCGACGTGGAGTTCCTGCTTCAGCCTGTTGAGATGGAGATGACCCCTGTCGATCAAAAAGAGGCGCTCATCCAGTCAGGCAAAAAGCACTATTCCGATATGCTCAGCCAGGAGCCGGCACCGACGCAGTGGCATCTCGATCTGTTTAAACGCGCGCTGGACAGGGGCGCAGAGCGGCTCGCCAGAGAGGTCACGCAGCTTGCCCGGGAGCTGGCGGCGCGTTTTGGCGACGAACCCGTGGTTCTGGTCAGCCTCGTCCGCGCGGGTGTTCCCCTCGGCGTTATGCTGCATCAGGCACTGCGCGATATGGGTAAAACCTCTTTCCACTATGGTATCAGTATCATCCGTGACCGCGGCATTGACGGTGAAGCGCTGAATATTATTGAGCGCCAGCACGGCACGCGCGGCATTGTGTTTGTTGACGGCTGGACGGGTAAAGGGGCGATCACCGGTGAGCTGATACGTACTCTGAAAGGACGCACAGGCTACCCGCAGCAACCGCATCTCGTTGTGCTGGCCGATCCCTGCGGCTGCTCATGGCTGGCGGCCAGCGATGACGACTGGTTGATCCCCTTCGGTATTATGGGTGCGCCGGTATCGGGCCTGATCTCCCGCTCGGTCTGGAGAGAGGAAGGGCTCCACGGCTGTGTGGTCTGCGATCATCTGCGTGAATATGAGTGTAGCCGGATGCTGGTCGATACCGTTGCGCATTTTCGTAACACCCTGCAACCCGAGAATCTCCCTGCCCTGCACTGGGATCTCAGCGCCGCGCAGGCGTTATGGCAAAAAAGCCGGGAGGTGATCGCCTACCTCGCTGAGCAGTTCAGCGTCGACACCGTTAACCGCATCAAACCGGGGATTGCGGAGGCGACGCGCGCGGTTCTGCGCCGTGTGCCCGATCATGTTTTTGTGCGTTCAATCAACGATCCTGACGTTGCTCTGCTGGTCGGGCTTGCGAGCGAAAAAGGCATTGCCGTTACTGAGATGGGCGAGCTTCTCGGACAGTACCGGGCCGTTACGATAATCAAGAAGGTACTCTGATGACTACACGCCTTTCACCCTGGCATCTGGGCGCGACGCTCTACATGCCCGCGACACGTAACGATATTGCCGGGGCGATCCTTGAGGGAAAAATCCCCGGCCTGCGCTCACTGGTGATCTGTCTGGAAGACGCGGTCAGCGAAGCGGATATGCCGCATGCCCTCGCCAACCTTGCGCAGCTGTTACAAACGCTCAACAATGCTAAACAGGCCGGCGGCAATAGTGACTGGCCGCTGGTGTTCATTCGCCCTCGCCACCCTGAGATGGGAAGATGGCTGACGGAACAGTTTGACCTTTCCGCCATTGATGGCTTTGTGCTGCCAAAATTCACCCTCAGCGCACTGCCGCAGTGGTGGGCGATCATGGGTAACACGCATCTTTGTATGATGCCTACTCTTGAAACTGAAGAGGTGTTTGACGTTGTTCAGATGCGCGAGCTGGCTATCGCTCTGCTTGCCCACCCCTGTCACAGCCGGATTATTGCGCTGCGCATCGGCGGCAACGATCTGATGAACGTGGTTTCCCTGCGTCGACCACGCGAGCTGACACTCTATGACAGTCCGATGGGATACGTGATCAAAATGCTGGTATCGGTATTTGCACCGCGTGATTTCGCACTGACCGCGCCCGTTTGCGAACACATTGACGATCATCAAGTGATGGCGCGCGAGCTGGCGCTGGATATGGCGCATGGTCTGGTCGGTAAAACGGCGATCCACCCGCGGCAGATAGCGGTGATTGAGCGAGCGCTGATGGTCACTCAGGGAGAGCACTCCGACGCCCTGCGCATCCTTAACTCGACCCAGGCGGTATTCAAATCCCAGGGGGCGATGTGCGAACCGGCGACGCATCGTCGCTGGGCTGCCGGTATTCTCGAGCGGGCACAGGTGTATGGTCTGGTCAATGAGCAGAGCGCAGATGGCATCAGGCTGCTTCCTGCCACTCAGCAGCAATAAGCCGTGACGTGCATGATTTAGCTCATATTGAGGATCGACCTGATAGCATTGATGACCATTTTGTTCAGGGAAGCGAACTGAGAGAAGAATAGCGCAGCGTTAATGTCTGACGCTCTGAACGCAATTGATCCACTACCTTTAAGGCAGGCTAAACCTAACGATGCAATTAAACACCAGACAGGCAAGGATTTTTAAGCTCGCCAATTTACTGGGTTCCGGTAAACCCGTCGCCGCGGCTGACATTATCACCAGCCTGGAGTGCTCAGAGCCGACCCTCACCCGGGCGCTGAAAGAGCTGCGTGAATCCTATTCTGCGGAGATAAAGTACAGCAAGGCGGCGCACTCTTATCACCTTGTTAATCCGGGGCAGCTGGATAAAAAGACGTTGCGTCGGATGAATGAAGCTCTGGCCGCACATGCGGAGCTAAAAACCAGTGAATCGGGCGGCAGAGTTTTCCTCGATAAAGATAAAAAAACCGCTGTCTCGCTCTCCCTGCGTATGCGTATCTTGCGCAAGATCGATCGCCTGGCAACCCTCAGCGGCACGACGCGCAGCGAAGCCGTCGAAAAACTGGCCGAACGCGCCGTCGACGATCTGATTAAAGAGTTCAACGCCAAAAAGTCCGCGCGTTAATTCCCGTGCCCCGGCAGCATGCCGGGCACCACTTATTGCCCCTCTCCCTCTCTTTCCCTGTTGATGCCTATAAAAGTTGGCGTCTTGACACGCAGTGCGCCTGGTCGCCATGCTGAATGCGGACTAAACTTCGCAGAGGCCGCGCGGCATAACGCTATGAAGTTGTTGAAAAAGCGCCAATTTCATTTAAGGCTCTCTTTTTTTCCTGCGCTTCGCTGCAATTCACAGTCTCTCCCGGCTTTCTCTGCTATTGCTGGATACAAACCTTCATACCTCTAACAGGATTAGATAATGCGAAGACTACCCGTTTATCTGTTGCTTGATACCTCCGGTTCAATGCATGGCGAACCGATCGAAGCCGTCAAAAACGGCGTGCAGACACTCCTTACCACCCTCAAGCAAGATCCGTACGCCCTGGAAACCGCCTATGTTTCGGTGATCACCTTTGACTCCTCGGCACGCCAGGCGGTGCCTCTGACCGATCTGTTGAGTTTCCAGTTACCGACACTTTCCGCCAGCGGCACAACCTCCCTTGGCGAGGCGCTCTCTCTGGCTGCCAGCGCCATCAGCAGTGAAGTGCAGAAAACCACCGCGGATACCAAAGGTGACTGGCGACCGCTGGTGTTTCTGATGACCGACGGTTCTCCGACCGACGACTGGCGCAAAGGGCTGCAGGATTTTAAATCGGCGCGTACCGGCGTCGTGGTGGCCTGTGCCGCGGGTCACGATGCAGACACCAGCGTGCTGAAAGAGATCACCGAAGTGGTACTGCAGCTTGATACCGCCGACAGCTCATCCATCAAAGCGTTCTTTAAATGGGTCAGTGCCAGCATCTCGGTAGGCAGCCAGAAAGTGGAATCCAGTAAAAAAGAGGTGATTGGCCTCGATGACCTGCCGCCACCGCCGCCGGAAGTAAACGTCGTTCTATAAATCATTGATTAAGGGGTTGTTATGTCAGTCAGTCTGAGCAAAGGCCAGGGCGTGAGCCTGAAGAAAAATGAGCACGATCTCTCCTCCGTCACCATTGGCCTGGGTTGGGATATCAACGAAGAGAAGAAAGGTTTACTGGGCGGGCTGTTTGGCAAGAAAGAGGAGGAGTACGATCTTGATGTGATTGCCTTCCTGTGTAACGCCGCAGGCAAAGTGACCGATCTCGGCAAGGTGGAGAATGGCAAACCGACGCTGGTCGACGGTGACATTATCTTTTTCAACAGCCTGCGGCATAAGTCGGGCGATATCTGGCTGACGGGCGATAACCGTACCGGCGCGGGTGATGGCGACGATGAGCAGATCATCGTCAAGCTCAATTCGCTGGATGCCCGGTATGAAAAAATTGTCTTTATCGTGCAGATCTATAACGGCGAAAAACTGCAGCAGCACTTCGGTAAAGTGCAGAACGCATTTATTCGTGCCGTCGATGCGCGTAACGTTGAGATGGCGCGCTTTGACCTCTCCGGCGGGCCAAACTTTGCTCATCAGCGCTCAATGGTGTTTGCCGAGCTGGTGCGTGAACCGACCGGCTGGAAGCTGAATGCCATCGGCGAGCCGTCGCCTTCAGACTCCTTTGTTGCCCACCTGAGGAACTATATGTGATGCGCCGTTTACCCGTTTATCTGGTGATTGATACCTCCGGCTCAATGCGCGGCGAGTCGATCCATGCCGTCAACGTCGGTATTCAGGCGATGCTGAGCGCCCTTCGCCAGGATCCTTACGCCCTTGAAAGCGTCCATATCTCGATTATCACTTTTGATAACGCGGCGCGTGAGTTTATTCCTCTGACACCGCTGGAGGATTTCCAGTTCGCCGACATTGTGGTGCCGAGCGCGGGTGCCACTTTTACCGGTGCGGCGCTGGAGTGCCTGATTGAGTGCGTCGACCGGGATGTCCGTCGCGCGGATGGCGATCAGAAAGGTGACTGGCGACCGCTGGTCTTTCTGATGACTGATGGCACGCCGTCTGATGCCTTCGCCTATGGCGAAGCGGTGAAAGCGATTCGTAGCCGCGCGTTTGGCTCAATCATCGCCTGTGCGGTCGGCCCAAAAGCGGGCCATGAGCACCTTAAACAGCTGACAGACAAGGTGGTATCGCTCGAAACCCTCGATTCAACGGCCTTCGCGGGCTTCTTTAAATGGGTCTCGGCGAGCGTCTCATCGGGCAGCTCCAGCGCGGGGGTAAATAACGATTCGGATAACCTTCCGCCGCCACCACCGGAGATCCAGCTGGTGCTGTAAGGCGCAGCAGAGGCAACGCGCTGGCGTGCTGGGCCTCTCTGCCACTCCCCTTTGTTCGCGTTACACGGCCCTCACGAGGATAAGTAATGAGACGCCTTCCGGTATTTTTTGTCCTGGACTGCTCAGAGTCCATGATTGGTGAAAACCTGAAAAAAATGAACGATGGTCTGCAAATGATCGTCAGTGATTTAAGAAAGGATCCCCATGCGCTGGAGACCGCCTGGGTCTCGGTCATTGCCTTTGCGGGCATTGCGCGCACCATTGTTCCGCTCCATGAAATCGCCTCTTTTTACCCGCCGCGTCTGCCGATTGGCGGCGGCACCCATCTTGGTGCTGCGCTGCGCGAGCTAAGCGTGCAGATCGACACCCAGGTGAGGGTCACCACCCATGAAGTTAAAGGGGATTGGAAACCGGTTGTTTATCTACTGACCGATGGTCGCCCGACGGATGATCCCAGCATGGAGATCAAACGCTGGAAGGAGCACTACGCCCGCAAAGTTAACCTGATCGCGGTCGGTCTTGGCCCCTCGGCAGATCTCAATATACTCAGGCAGCTCACGGAAAATGTGATGCTGTTTACCGAGTCCCGTGAAGGTGACTTTACACGCTTTATTAAGTGGATAACCGCCTCCGTCACTGCCCATAGCCGCAGCGTGGGTGAAGAGAAGCCCCCCGAACTGAACCAGACGGAGTATATCGTCCGGCTGGCGAAAGAGGACGTTGTCCGCGCCTATGATGAGAATTGTGTGACCCTCACCGGGCGGTGCAGCAAAACCCGCCGCCCCTATCTGATGAAATATGAGCGCCCACCGGTGAACGTCTCCGGTCTCGATTTCCGCCTTAACCTGAACAACTTCAATATTGCCGGTTGCTACCCTATTGATGAAGAGTACTTCACCTGGTCTGACGCATCGACCTACAACGTGCAGGTAAATACCCGCGATCTGCACGGCGTACCGGGCTGCCCCCACTGCGGTAACGCCAGCGCGTTTGCCATGTGCGCCTGCGGCAAACTGCTCTGTATCGATGGGCCTGATGAGGTCGTCTGCCCATGGTGTGAAAGAGTGCTCTCCTTCAGAGATAACGGCGGAGATTCCGATTTTGACGTGAGCAGAGGACGAGGCTAATGAGCGTTGAAAAAGAGATTATCGGCTTTATTCTGCACTCGCGCGGGCATGAAGTCGGCGAGGCAGAGTTAACTGCGTTGTCCGGGGAGCCTGCGCTGCGGGACAAGCTGGATGCGTTATTAACCGAGCTGGAAAACCAGCTCGCGGCCGTCGAGGATCAAACCACAACACCGCAGGCTCGGGAGAGCGCTGAAGCGATCGAATCACCAGACGACGCGATAACAGAACCTGACGCTGAACAGGCCGCGCCGCGTCCGGAGTTGTGGAAGCTAATGCCCTATTACGAATTTGAGACGCCGCCAAAAGCGACCCTTGACCCAACGCCGCCAGCACTGAAACCAGGCCAGGTGCCGCCAGCGCGATCTGCTGAAACTGCAAGACCGCGCCCAGCGCCCTGCGCGCGCATCAGCGTGCCGAATGCCCGCGTAGGTGAAGCCTTTTGCGCACCGCTGGTGATCACGCTGGATGATGGGCAGACGGCAACGATTAATGATGTCGTGATCCCTGAAACGTGCGAGCTTCATTTCGACAAGGCGCAGCAGGCACTGAGCGGCGTGCCGTCACAGAGCGGCGACATCGAGATGCTGGTGCGCTGGTCCTGCGCCTCGCACGGCAATGGCGAAACGCCGCTGCTGTTTGTGGTGAACCCCGATCCGCGCAGCCTGTGGAAAATCATTGAGCCACCCGCCGATGCTCCCTACCCGAAAGCGCATGTCGAACATGAAGGGATTGTCCGCGATGGCGTGAAGATCGCCGGGGCGAGCCGCCGCGGGCGCTCCCATGAGCATGCGGGCAGCTTCCGCGATGATGACTTCTACCTCAACCACAGCGAAGAGACAGGCTGGAGCGTAATGCTGGTGGCCGATGGCGCGGGCAGCGCGGCAAACTCCCGCGAAGGGTCACGAATCGCCGCCGAAGTGGCCGGGGAGTATCTCTTCAGCCAGTTACGCGGGCCGCGAGGCGCGGAGTTAAAGCAGCAGATTGCGCGCTGGGGCAGAGATGAGCAGCAAAACACCATCAGCGCAATGCTTCACCACTTTAAGCAGGCGGCAACCCTTGCGGTTAATAGCATCTCAAATGAGGCTATTCGCGCGGAGCAGCCGGTAAAAACCTACTCCACCACGCTGCTGGCGACCGTCTCGCTGCGCATCGATGAGCAGCTGTTTGCTGCCTCGTTCTGGCTGGGTGATGGCGCGATTGCGGCCTACAGTCCTTCAGGCAAAGTACGCATACTGGGTAATCCAGACAGCGGCGAATATGCCGGCCAGACGCGCTTTCTCGACGCGTCGATTATTGCCGATCCCGCCTTCTCCGGGCGTATCAGCGTCGGCAAGTGGCAGGATGTCTCCCATCTGATCCTGATGACCGATGGCGTCTCCGATCCGCACTTTGAAACGGATAACGGCCTGCGCAGCGACGAGAAGTGGACGCAACTGGTCAACGAGCTTTCACCCCTGCTTGCAGATGCCGGGAAGGCGCCGGAACGTCTCGCTGAGTGGCTCAACTTTTTCTCCCCAGGCAACCATGATGACCGCACCCTTGTGGTGGCATGGTGACTGACACGCGTTACGGGTGACTGAATATGGCAAATATCGTTACATGTACAACAAAAGATGGGCAGACGGTGCAGTACGTCGACGAAGTTATCGGATCCGGTTCGATGAAAGATGTCTACTTCTCGCCAGACAAGTCCTATGTGGTCGCCTTCTACCACAAGCCGCAAAACGCCCAGGCGAGAGAGCGGATTGATATGATCACCGGGCGCTACCGGCAGAATATTTTTGAACAGGCGGGCGGTGATTACTGGAAAGATCTCTTCTGCTGGCCGACGCATGTTGTGGAGCACAACAACAAAATCGGTATTGTCGTTCCCGTCTATCAGCAGCACTTCTTCTTTAAGTATGGCTCGAAGAATGATGATTTCCTCGGCATCAAAGGACGCGAAAAAGAGGGGAAATGGTTCGCCAGCGCCAGTAACCAGAATAAATTCCTCGATCCGCGCGAACGCGGCAACACCCTCACCTATCTGAAGGTGTGCCTGTTGCTGACCCGTGCGGTGAGAAGAATGCATGCCGCGGGCCTCTGCCACAGTGATTTGAGCTACAAAAATGTGCTCGTCGATCCCGAGCAGGGGCACGCCTGTATTATTGATGTCGATGGGCTGGTGGTACCCGGAAAATACCCGCCTGATGTGGTCGGCACGCCCGATTTCATCGCGCCGGAAGTGGTGGAGACCAGCCACCTTGCGAAAGAGGATCCTAAACGTGTGCTGCCGAGCATCGCGACGGATCGCCACGCACTGGCGGTGCTGATCTATATGTACCTCTTTTTCCGCCACCCGCTCAGAGGGGGAAAAATCCACGATCTCGATGATGAGACACGGGACGAAACGCTGGCGATGGGCGAGCGGGCGCTGTTTATCGAACACCCGACGGACAGAAGCAATGCCGTTAAGCTTAATCAGATCTCCCCGTTTGCGCTGCCCTGGGCCGACCCGGAAAAAATCCCCTATACCATTATGGGTCCTTATCTGACGCCGCTGTTCGATCGTGCCTTTATCGAGGGGTTACATAACCCCGCCCGTCGCCCGACCGCTGATGAGTGGGAAAGCGCGCTGGTGAAAACCGTGGATCTGATCCAGCCCTGCCAGAACAGCAGCTGTGATCAGAAGTGGTATGTCTTTTCCGGGAAAACCAAACCGGTCTGCCCCTACTGTGGAACGCCCTACCGTGGGAAATTGCCGATTCTTAACCTCTACTCCTCCCGCAAGGCAGGCAGCTTCCGGCCTGACGATCACCGGTTAATGGTGTGGAGCGGTCAGTCCCTTTACGCCTGGCATGTGAACCGGCTAATTGCGCCGAACGAGCGCACCACCCCGGAGCAGAAAAAGCGTGTCGGCTATTTTGTTTACCATAACGATCAGTGGTGGCTGGTGAACGAAGGAATTGAGGGGCTGATGTCGCTCCCGGATAAAAAGCCCATCCCGATTGGCGACAAAATTGAACTAACGGACAACGCGCAGTTCGTTCTCTCCCAGCAGGAAGGCGGCAGGCTTGTAGTGGTTCAGCTTCTTTCCAACTGATTAGCACCGAAAGCAGGCAGCTTTTGCCTGCTTTTTTCACGGAGTTCACCATGCTACCCACGCTTACCACCATCAGTGGCACTTTTTACCGGGCGATCGATCCTGCTTATCGCGACCTTGCGCTTACAGGATCGCGAAACGCGGGCAGATATTCGCGGGCCGAACAACCCACCCTTTACCTCAGCTCTTCGCCTGAGGGCGTCGACGCGGCGATGCAGGCGCATAAAGCGAACCGCAGCGCGGAGCTGGAAATTATTGAGTTGCGCGTTCGCGCTGCCCGCATTTTCGATTTACGCAACGCTGCGGCGTTATCGGCTGCCGGTATCGATCTTGCTGATGCTGTTGCGCCGTGGCAGGAGATTGTCGCCGCAGGCGGTACGCCCTCCTCCTGGCGCGTGCGTCAGCAGCTGGAAACGCTGGGCGCGGCGGGGTTAATCGACCCGTCGCGCAAAGCGCCGGGTCTCTGGCATCTGGTGCTGTTTAGCTGGAATAACGGCGCCGGGCAGCCCGAGGTGG
Source organism: Kosakonia sp. SMBL-WEM22 (assembly GCF_014490785.1). Lineage (NCBI taxonomy): Bacteria > Pseudomonadati > Pseudomonadota > Gammaproteobacteria > Enterobacterales > Enterobacteriaceae > Kosakonia > Kosakonia sp. SMBL-WEM22. The sequence continues at coordinate 2,420,391 of NZ_CP051488.1, forward strand.
AAATCGTGACGTGAAGCCTGTGAACATAACAGATTGTTTATCAATGTAAAAAAGTATGTGTTAACACGCTTTTCGGGCACAGATAAATCTCAGATCATTGCAAAACCATTAATTATGGTAGGCAATTATTGTTGAACGATACTATTTTTATGCGATAGTTACTCTTGTCTTGACGGTGTCTCCTGCCTAATCAAGACCCGCTCGTGACTGAGCAAAACTGATGATGTACTAAAAGCAAAAATAGTATTTTGACTCTGCTGCCCTCCCGTGAGGGCATTTTTTTGCCTGATGTTTAATAATATCGCTGCATCGCAATCCGTCGGTTTGCATCCAGCCCGCTTGCGGTTTCTGCGTCAATCAGGCCTTTCAGCCGCGCAGAAAGCGCATCCGCGTTGATCTGTTCAAACCCCAGTGAAGCGTAAAACGCGGCGTTGAATGGCGCATAGCGATCGGTGGTCAGCGACGCGCCCGCTAAACCGCGCCTCTCTCCTGCGCTCAGCAGCGCCCGCAGCAACTGGCGACCAATCCCTTTGCGCTGCCACGCCGGGTGAACATCCATTTCGGCGATATGCAGCCAGTTATCCTCGATCTGCGCCCCGGCAAAGCCGACCGGCTGTTGGTCGGCAGTAAAAGCGACTAATAGCAGCCCTTCGCGGGATAAACGTTCGAGATCTTCAAGGCTGGAGGCCACCGGTTCGCCGCTTACCGCCCCGGCGGCCCGCAGCGTTTCGAAAGCGGCGAGTTCAATCTCTCTTAGTGCGGCGAGATCCCCGGTGCGCGCCGGTGCAATGGTGATGTCATTCATTGGGTTCCTGAATTATTCGAGGCAATTAACTCAGTGTCGATTATCTCTTTAACAATCCCGTCTGTCTGCCAGCGCGTCAGCTTCTCCACTACGGTGTGATAGAGCGCCTCCTGCTGGCGCGGCAGGCAAATCGCCTGGGCGATCTGCATAAAATCATCCTCCAGCACGCGGTAGCCGGGGTGTTCTGCCGCCGTTTGCTCAAGGGGCTGGCGGATCCCGGCGACCATATCCCCTTCACCGTTAACAAAGGCGTCAATCGCCGCCTGCGACGAACTCAGGCGATGGAGCGTGGCGTGCTCAAGCTCGCGGGTTAAGTAGAGATCGTACGCCGCGCCCCTGCCGACGTTTATCACCACGCCGGGCCTGTCCATCTGCGCCACGCTCTGCCACGGGCTTTGCGCCTTTACCAGCACTGTGCCCTGGATAGTGATATAGGGCTGGGTAAAGCGTAATGTCTCTTCGCGTTTCGGATCGACGGCGAGAAAAGCGATATCCCAGACGCCGTTTTCGGCATCCTCCACCACTTTTCCGGCGGTCGGATAGGTCATAAATTGCGCCTCTCTTGCCATCCCGGCGGCAATCCGCCGGGCAAGTTCAACGGTGATCCCGGCAGGCTCACCCGCCGCGGTCTGGCGGGCAAGCACGGCGTTACCTAAATTGATGGCGAAACGAAGCGGTTGACTGGCTGACATAGTGCTTCTCCTGAAAGCAGTTTATGCCTTCAAAAGATAGCAGACGCGCGTCACTGCGGGCGGGCAATCAACCTTTTCAGCTCGGGAATACAGGAGCCGCAGTTGGTGCCGCACTTAAGCTTTTCACCAAGGCGCGACACGCTGTTGCACCCTGACTGGATCGCCTCGCTAATTGCCCGCTCACCGATAGCAAAACAGCTGCAGATCGTCGCACCGGCAGGCGCTTTGCCGCTGGCGCTGCGCCCAGCCAGCAATGCCAGCCGTTGTGCGGCGTTTTGCGGCGGTTGGGCAAATGCGGCGATCACCGCTGCCCGGTCCGGCTGCGGACGATGACGGTGCGCGTAAAAGGCCAGTTGCAGTTCGCCGTCGGCCCACGCGAGCAGGTTAAAGCCATCGTCGCCAAGCGTGGCGGGCTGGCATACCCATGCGTCAGCCAGAAAATGTGCGCGCAGCCACGCCATCCACGAAGTCGGCCACGCACTGTCGGCGAGCGCAAAGTGCGTGACACCGGGCTGAGTGATGCGGCTCCAGTAGGCCGTTTTCGGCATAAGTTCAGGTTCTTTACGCAGAAAGAGTTCGCCCTGCCAGGCGGCCTGCCAGCGCTGGATGCTGACCGGCATCTGCTTGCTCTCCGGCTGGCCGGAAAGGGGATCGGTCTCGGCGGCAATCAGCGCGTCGACCCGCGCCTGCTGGCTGAAGGCGCTGTTCCAGTGCATCGGCACAAACACCCTGCCGCGCGGTTGCAGGGCATCCGGCTGCGCGCGCAGCAGCAGCCAGCCGTGCGTTGATGAAACACGCACAAGATCGTCGGCGCTAATCTGCGGCGCATCGTCGGGGTGAAACTGACAAAACGGCTCGCTGATATGCTGCATCAGCCGGGGGGATTTCCCACTGCGCGTCATGGTGTGCCACTGATCGCGGATGCGTCCGGTGTTCATCACCAGCGGCCAGCGTCGCGTTGGCAGGTTGGCGGGCAGACGCGGTGTTACGGCAATGAGTCGCGCCTTCTCATCGGCAAAAAAGAAGCGATTATCAGTAAACAAGCGCGCCGTGCCGTGGGGATGCAGCGCATTTACCGGCCACTGAATAGGTTTCAGATCGTCCCACTGCTGCCGGGTGAGCGTCGCAAGGCCGCTGATATCAAACGCCCGCGTGCCCTCATTTTCAAACCCCGACAGCGCGGCATGTTCACAAAAGATCTCCGCCGGATGCTGCCAGTTAAAAGCCTCTGCAAACCCCATGCGCTGCGCCACCTGGCTTACGATCCACCAGTCGGCGCGTGCCTCGCCCGGCGGCGGCAGAAAGGCGCGCTGGCGGGAAATGCAGCGCTCAGAATTTGTGACCGTGCCGTTTTTCTCGCCCCACGCCAGCGCCGGTAAACGGATATGCGCCGCGCGCGTGGTATCGGTGTCGCGCATTACGTCCGAGACAATCACTAGTTCGCAGCGCGCCAGCCCGGCGCGCACGCGGTCGGCATCGGGTAGCGAGACCAGCGGGTTGGTGCCCATGATCCACACCGCTTTTATCTCGCCGCTTTCCACGGCGCGAAAGAGATCGACGGCATTCAGACCGGGATTTTTTGTGACGTTGTCACTCTTCCAGAAGCGCCCGACGCGATCAACCTCATGTAGCGAGAAGCCCATATGCGAAGCCAGCTGGTTGGCCAGCCCGCCCACTTCCCGCCCGCCCATCGCATTTGGCTGACCGGTTATCGAAAACGGCCCACAGCCTGCCCGGCCGATTTTCCCTGTTGCCAGATGGAGGTTGATAATGGCATTGCACTTATCAACGCCGGAAGTGGATTGATTAATGCCCATCGAGTAGAGCGTCACCAGCGTGTCGCTGGCGGCAATCATCTGATAAAAGGCCAGCAGTGACTCCGGCGGCAACTGGCAATAGTCGGCGGTGCGATCACGGGTCCACTCCTCTGCCGCTGCCAGCGCCTCCTCTGTGCCAACCGTGTAATGGTTGAGAAACTCACGATCCAGCTTGCCCTGCTGCGCCATAAAATGGAGCGCGCCGCAAAACAGCGCCGCATCGCTGCCGGGGCGCAGCGGCAGATGGAGATCGGCGAGGTCGCAAGTGGCGGTAATACGCGGGTCGATAACGATAATGCGCATTTCCGGGCGCGCCTGTTTGGCCTGCACCAGCCGCTGGTATACCACCGGGTGCGCCCAGGCGGTGTTTGAGCCGGTGAGGATCACGCACCCGGCAAGTTCCAGATCCTCATAGCTGCACGGCACCGCATCGGCGCCAAATGCCCGTTTATAGCCCACCACCGCCGAAGCCATACAGAGGCGCGAGTTGGTATCCATATTCCCGCTGCCGATAAACCCCTTCATCAGCTTGTTGGCGACATAGTAATCCTCGGTCAACAGCTGGCCGGAGCCGTAAAAGGCCACCGCCTGCGGGCCGAACTGCGCAATCACCCGCTGCAACCCCTCCGCCACCGCATCCAGCGCGCGCTCCCAGCTTACCGGCTGCTGGCCGATCTCCGGTTGCAGCAGCCGTCCGGTGAGATCGAGCGTTTCACCCAGCGCGCTGCCCTTCACACAGAGCCGCCCGTGGTTCGCCGGGTGCAACGCATCGCCCTGGGCGCTAAATCCATCCCCTGTGGGCTGCATACGCACCCCGCACCCGACGCCGCAGTAAGCGCAGGTGGTGGAAACCGCCGCGCCCGTCACAGGCTCACCGTGGCGATGCGCTGTTCGCGCCCTGTCGCAACACTTTGTGGCTGCGCCAGCACCCACACGCGCCCGCCCTCCACTTTCACCGGCCAGACGTTGAGCGCGGTCTGTTCATCATCAAGACTGCGGCCGTCGCGCAGGCGAAAGCGCTGCTTGTAGAGCGGCGAAATCACCACCGGTTCGCCGTTAACATCCCCCAGCAGGCCGCGCGCCAGCACATTTGCCTCGCTGCCTGGTTCATGGTTGCTGAGAGCAAAGACCTGTTGCGGGTGACCCGGCAGATGGAAGAGCGCGATTTGCTGATGACCGAGCCGCGCCGCCATGCCCGCATGGTGCGGTATTTCAGACAATGCACAGAGATCGACCCAGCCCTGCGGCAGCGGTTTGCGTGTAGAGGAAGGCAGCTCGGCGCGCTCCTGCGCGGTCGCCGGGCGGATCTGCTGGCGCTCCGGCACCATCACCACCCCTTCATCGGGCTGGTCGCTGTTCACAAACGGGCGGAAGAGCGCCAGCCGATCCGGGTCAGCCAGCGTGGTTTGCCATTCACACTGATAAGCGTCGATCACCGTCTTCATCTCACTCTCCAGCTCGGCGGCGATGTTCAGGCTATCCTCCAGCACCACCTCGCGCAGGTAGGCCATGCCGCCGTCGAGATTATCCATCCAGGTGCTGGTGCGTTGCAGGCGGTCAGCGGTGCGAATGTAGAACATTAAAAAGCGATCGACGGTGCGGATTAACGCCTCGGTGCTCAGATCCTGCGCCAGCAGATCGGCGTGACGCGGCTTCATGCCGCCGTTGCCGCAGACATAGAGGTTCCAGCCCTTCTCCGTGGCGATCACGCCGACATCCTTACTCTGCGCTTCGGCGCATTCGCGGGTGCAGCCAGAGACGGCCATCTTGATTTTGTGCGGCGAGCGCAGCCCTTTGTAACGGTGCTCCAGTTGCAGCGCCAGCGCGGTGGAGTCCTGCACGCCGTAGCGACACCAGCTGGAGCCGACGCAGGATTTCACCGTGCGCAGGGATTTGCCATAGGCATGCCCGGTCTCAAAACCGGCTTCAACCAGCTGCTGCCAAATCTCCGGTAGCTGCTCGAGGCGCGCGCCAAACAGGTCGACGCGCTGGCCGCCGGTGATCTTGGTATAGAGGTTATAGCGCCGCGCAATCTGCCCGATGGCAATCAGCCCATCCGGCGTGATTTCACCTGCGGGAATGCGCGGCACCACAGAGTAGGTGCCATCTTTCTGGATATTGGCAAAAAAGCGGTCATTGGTGTCCTGCAACGGCAGATGCTGCGGCTTCAGCAGGTACTCATTCCAGCAGGAGGCGAGCACCGAGCCAATCAGCGGTTTGCAGATCTCGCACCCCTGCCCGCGCCCGTGTTTTGCCAGAAGTTCGTCAAAGGTGCGGATATTGCCCACCCGCACCAGGTGATAGATTTGCTGGCGCGAGTACGGGAAGTGTTCGCAGAGATCCTTTTTCACCTCGACGCCCATCTCTTCAAGCGCGAACTCCATCACCTGTTTGGTGAGCGCCGCGCAGCCGCCGCAGCCGGTCGCCGCTTTGGTGCAGGATTTGATTGCCGCCATATCACTACAACCGCTATTCACCGCGCCGCAGATATCCGCTTTGCTGACGTTGTGACAGGAGCAGATCTGCGCGCTGTCGGGCAGTGCCGCAACGCCGAGCGTTGGCGCTGCTTCCCCACTGCTGGCAGGCAGGATCAGCGTCTCGGGCCTGGCGGGCAGCGGCATATCATTGAGCATCATCTGTAACAGCGCACTGTAGGAGTCACTGTCGCCAATCAGCACCGCACCAAGTAACTTTTTGCCATCCGCTGAGACGACGATTTTTTTGTAGATCTCCGCCGGGCCATCAACCCAGCTGTAGCTCTCACTGCCCGGCGTGCGGCCGTGGGCATCGCCAATCGACGCCACTTCAACGCCAAGCAGCTTTAGCTTGGTGCTCATATCCGCGCCGGTAAATGCCGCTTCACCGTCCGCCAGCGTCTCCGCCAGCGTGCGCGCCATCTGGTATCCTGGCGCGACGAGGCCGAAAATCTGCCCGTGCCACAGCGCACACTCACCAATGGCGAAGACGTCCGGATCGGAGGTGCGGCACTGGTCATCAATCACAATGCCGCCGCGCGGCCCAATCGCCAGCCCGCAGTCACGCGCCAGGTTGTCACGCGGGCGAATGCCCGCCGAGAAGAGCACCAGATCGGTTTCGAGAAAGGTGCCATCGGCAAAGTTCATGCGATAGCGGCTGGTCTCTCCGGCGATAATTTCGCGCGTCTCTTTGCTGGTATGCACCTGCACGCCGAGGGCTTCAATTTTACGCCGCAGCATCGCCGCCCCGCCTTCGTCCAGCTGCACGCCCATCAACCGCGGCGCAAACTCCACCACATGGGTTTGCAGACCGAGGTTTTGCAGCGCGTTCGCCGCTTCCAGCCCCAGCAGGCCGCCGCCAACCACCACACCACTCTTGCCCTCGTCGGCACAGGCCTTGATCGCCACCAGATCGTCAAGGGTGCGGTAGACCAGGCATCCCGGCGCATCATTACCGGGGATCGGCGGCACAAAAGGCGATGAGCCGGTAGCCAGCACCAGCCGATCCCAGGCTGTCTGACGACCCTGCTTATCGACGACAAAGCGGCGCTGAAGGTCAATCTGCGCAATACCCTGCTTGAGACGCAGCTCAATGCCGGTGGCTTCGAAAAAGCCCTCTTCCACCATCGATAGCGACGCGGCGCTGCGCCCGGAGAACCATGCCGAAAGGTGGACGCGGTCATAGGCCGGCACTGGCTCCTCGGCAAAGACAATCACCTGGTAGCGCAGATGCAGTTCGCGCTCCACCAGCTGTTGCAGAAAGTGGTGGCCGACCATGCCGTGCCCGACGACAATTAAAACAGGTTTTGACATCACATCGCTCCTCGCTACCTCAGTGGATAACGGCTGGTTCAGAAAAGGGGGAAGATGCTCTTCAGGGGTAAAGAGGTCCGGCTGACCGGGGGTATTAAGCCGGGCGAAGTACCCCGGCCCGTCGCTGATATCGCCCCATAGCAGCACACCGCGCAGCTGGTTATCGCTCATCACCAGGCGGCGGTAATCGCCGGTAAACGGATCGGCTGCGGTGTAAACCGCATCGCCTTCGCGCGCGCCAGCGTAGTAGAGATTAAGGCCGCTCACCTTCAGGCGCAGCGGCACCTCTTCAAGCGCGAACGGCGCGGCTGCTTCACCGAGAAGCCTGGCGGCAAGGGTTTCTGCCTGCCGCCAGCACGGCGCCACCAGCCCGAAGGTGATCTCCCCGAACTGGCAGCACTCGCCAATCGCTGAAATCGCCGCATCGGCAGTACGCAAGTGACCATCCACCAGAATGCCGCGATCGCACGCCAGCCCGGCAGCCTGCGCGAGGGCGATATTCGGCCGTACACCGGCACAGACCACCACGCCCTGCGCCGGGATCTGCTGCCCATCCTGCAACGCCACCGCACAAACCCGACCCTGCGCATCGGCGCAGCAGGCGCGGGTTTCAGCCGCCAGCAGCGTGTCGATGCCGCGCGCATGCAGGCTCGCTTGCAGCAGCCCCGCCGCATGCGCATCCAGGTGTTGATCCATCAGGTGCGGGCCGCGATGCACAATCACGCTGTGAATGCCGCGCTGCGCCAGCGCCGCCGCCGCTTCAATACCCAGCACTCCGCCACCCAGCACGACCGCCGTTTCTCCGGCGCAGAGGTGGTTCAGCATCGCCTCAACGTCTGCCTGCTGGCGAAAGGCGTAGACGCCGGGCAGATCGATGCCGGGAAGCAGCGGCATAAAGGGGCGCGAACCGGTGGCGAGAATCAGCTGGTCGTAAGCGAGTGACTCCCCGCCGAGACACACGGTGCGGGATGCACGATCGATCGCCGTCACCGGCTGACCCGCAAGCCGCGTCACGCTGTGACGGGCATACCAGGCCTCGTCATGCATCACAATCTCATCAAAGGTTTTCTCGCCTGCCAGCAGCGGCGTGAGCAGAATACGGTTATAGGCCGGTCTCGCCTCCTCATCGATCAGCACAATGTGAAAGCGGTCAGGCGCGCGTTCGCAGAGCAGTGCCACCAGCCGCGCACCCGCCATGCCGTTGCCAATCACTATCAGACGCGGTTTCTCCATCGGCGTATTCCTCAGGCCACGGCTTTATGTTTTTCATGCAGGAAGTGCAGCACCTGCTGGCGGTAGTGATGAAACTGCGCATCGTTAGCCAGCGCCAGGCGTGAGCGCGGACGCGGCAGCGTCACCTCCAGCACCTCGCCCACTTTCGCCGCCGGGCCGTTGGTCATCATCATTACCCGGTCAGAGAGCAGCACCGCTTCGTCGACGTCATGGGTGATCAGCACAATGATGGTGTTGAGCTGACTCTGAATCTCCATCACCGCATCCTGCAAATGGGCGCGCGTCAGGGCATCGAGTGCGCCGAAGGGCTCATCCATCAGCAGCACTTTCGGCTTCATCGCCAGCGCACGGGCAATACCGACGCGTTGCTTCATGCCGCCGGAGATCTCGCCGGGGCGCTTATGCATCGCATGCCCCATATGCACCAGTTCCAAGTTGTGGGCGATCCATGCCTGCATCTCGCTTTTACTCATCTCGCCCTTAAACACCTGGTTTACCGCCAGCGCGACATTCTCCGCCGCCGTCAGCCACGGCAGCAGGGAGTGGTTTTGAAACACCACTCCGCGCTCGGGGCCGGGGCCGACGATCTCCTGGTTATCGCATAGCAAGACTCCCTGCGTCGGGCGGCTCAGCCCGGCAATCAGGTTTAAGAGCGTTGACTTCCCGCAGCCGGAGTGACCAATCAGGCTCACCGTCTCCCCTTGGGCGATGGTAAAGCTGACATCATCAAGGGCGACAAACGGCCCGCTGGCGGTGGCAAAGGTCTGGGTCACGTTTTCGACCCGGATAATGGCGTGCGTCTTTTTCATTTATGACTCCCGGCGAGTGTCGTAGCTAAAACGGCGGGCAATGGCCATCAGCCCCTGCTCCAGCGCCATCCCCACCACGCCAATCAGCAGAATGGCGATGATGATGTTTTGCACATTGAGGTTGTTCCACTCATTCCAGATCCAGAAGCCGATACCGACGCCGCCGGTCAGCATCTCGGCGGCGACAATCACCAGCCAGGCGATACCGATCGACAAGCGCACGCCAGTAAGGATGTGCGGCAGCACGGCGGGAAAGAGGATTTTGCGCATCACGGTGAACTCACTGAGCTTCAAAACGCGCGCGACGTTGAGGTAATCCTGCGGAATACGCATCACCCCTTCGGCGGTGTTGAGGATCATTGGCCAGATGGAGCAGATAAAAATCGTCCATGTCGAGGCCGGTTCGGCGCGCTGAAACAGCAGCAGGCCAATCGGCAGCCACGCCAGCGGGCTGACCGGGCGCAGCAGCGCGATAAGCGGGCCAAACATGCGGGCGATAAAGCGAAAGCGACCAATCAGAAAGCCGACGGGAATGCCGACCAGCGCCGCCAGACCAAAGCCGAGCGCCACGCGCTCAAGGGAGGCGAGCACGTTCCAGCCGATGCCCATATCATTTGGCCCGTCGATATAAAACGGCTCGGCGAAGATCGTTTTTGCCGCGTCCCAGGTTTGCAGCGGCGTCGGAAAGCCTTTGCTGTTAAGCGCCGCCACCTGCCAGAGGGCGATCAGCACCACTGCGCCGAGCAGGCCGGGGATCGCGGCGGTCATAAAGCGTTGCAGCATACTGCGCAGGCGATTTACCGGCGCGCGTTTTGCCACTAAAGGTGCAACCTGTGGCGCGGCGCTTTTCAGCGGCACAATCTCCGCGCGCTGCGGCGTTGGCTCCAGCGGGATCACTTTCGGTTGGGTGTTTGCAGACATTCTCGGCCTCACTTAGCGGTGGATGGCAAAACTGTTGGCGTAGGCCGCAGGATCGCTGCCGTCCCACACTTTTCCGTCAATCAGGGTGCTGCTGCGCATTTGGCTGGTGGGCACGCTGATGCCGCCCACCGCTGTCGCGGCCTGTTTGTAGAGTTCGCTGCGGTTGATCTGGCGGGCAACCGCGAGGTAGTCGGGATCGCTTTTCAGCAGGCCCCAGCGTTTTTGTTGGGTCAGAAACCAGATGCCGTCAGAGAGCCAGGGGTAGCTCACCGCGCCATCGTTAAAGAAACGCATCGCTCGGGCGTCCTGCCACGTTTTGCCCAGGCCGTCCTCATAGTGGCCGAGCATCCTGCCTTCGATAGTCTCGACGGCGGTGTTGATATAGGCGCGGGCGGCGATGGTTTTTGCCGTTTCGCGGCGGTTATCATCGGAGGCGTCGATCCAGCGCGAGGCCTCCAGTACCGCGGCGGTCAGGGCGCGCGCCGCATTGCCATTTGTCGAAACCCACGCCGAGGTGGTGCCGAGCACTTTTTCCGGGTGATCGGGCCAGATCTGCTGGCTGGTGGCGGCGGTAAAGCCGATGCCGTCGAGAATGGCGCGCTGGTTCCACGGCTCGCCGACGCAGTAGCCGCTCATATTGCCAATCTTCATGTTCACCACCATCTGCGGCGGCGGCACTACCACATTGCGCACATCGGCAAAGGGATCGATGCCAGCATTCGCCAGCCAGTAGTAGAGCCACATGGCGTGGGTGCCGCTCGGGAAGGTCTGCGCGAAGGTGTAAGTCCCCTGCGGGCTGGCGGCAATCACCTTTTTCAGCGACGCGCCATCGGTAACGCCCGCCTCTTTCAACTGATTTGATAGGGTGATCGCCTGGCCGTTGTTATTAAGCGTCATCAGCACCGCCATCTCGCGCTGCGGACCCGAGACGCCAAGCTGTAAGCCGTAGACCATGCCGTAAAGCACATGCGCCGCATCAAGCTCGCCGGAGAGCAGCTTGTCGCGCACCGAGGCCCAGCTCGACTCTTTACTCGGGATAATGGTGATGCCGTACTTCGCATCAAACTTCTTCACCGCCGCCATCACCACCGGGGCGCAGTCGGTAAGCGGGATAAACCCGACGCGCAGCGTTTTCTTCTCCGGCGCGTCTGAACCCGCCGCCCATACGCTATTCATCAGGCCCGGGATCAGCAGGCTGCCGCCCAGCGCCGCGCTGCCTGCCAGAAAGCGGCGGCGCGAAAATTTACCCATGGTGTTGTCATCATCTTGCGTCATTGCGGCATCCTGTCAGTTGAAAAGGGGCAAAAAAAAAGCGTCCGGTTAGCGCTCAGTCTCCTGAACGCTAACGGACGCCTTTATCCGGGAAGTGATGCTGACCGCCATTAGCCAGCACCTTCGTATATGAGATAAGCAGAATGTGTGCCAGATTGCTGATGCCTGTAAAAACAGGGGATTAGCGATTTGGCTCACAAAATTTGCACCGCAACGGGCGGTGAAATGCACACCAGCGGTGCAGCTACTCCTTTAGAGTTAGGTGGATTTTTTGCCCATGACGGCGGCGACGGAGAGCATTGCGTCGGCGATCTCCGCCAGCTTCTTGTTCTGCTGCATTGCCATCTCGCGCAGGGTTTTGTGCGCCTGCGGTTCGCTCATCGCATGGTGCTGCATCAGCAGGCTTTTCGCCCGCTCCACCAGCTTGCGCTCGGCAAGCGTCGCGCGCAGCCCGGCGAGTTCGGCATCCAGCGCCTGCAACTGGCGGGACTGCTGCTCAACCAGCTCCAGCACCGTGCGGCTCAGTTGCGGTGGGATCAGTGCCGTAAAGGGATCGTCGGCCTGCGGCAACTGGGCGATCTCCTGGCGCTGCTGCTCGGCGTCGCGCTGCGCGGCAGCAATCCGCTGGCGGCAGCACTGCATCACCCCTTTTTCCAGCGCATCTTCAATGCGTTTCATGGCATCAATACGTGTGGTGGTGATTTCAAACCAGCGCAGCGCGGCCTCCGTTGGCTCGCCCGGCGGCAGCGTGCGGCTACAGGCGAGGCGGCGAAAGCGCTCCAGCTCGCGGCTCTCCTCCTGCTGCTGTTGCTGCCATAGCGCAAGGCTTGCGGCATCAGCAAACTCGCAGAAGGTGTGGAAGCAGCGCTCCTGGGCATCAATCAACTCCACCAGTTGCTGGCTTGCCTGCTCATCAACCGATCCGACGGTAAAGCCTGCCGCCACCAGCGCCCGCTCCTGCCCGGCCAGCTCTTTACCCTGCATAAAGCTGAAGAGCGCCAGCAGCGCGCGCGAGACGCTGGGATCGCCGGAGGTGTCGGCGGTTTCCACGATCAGCGCCAGATGGCAGCGGATCACCTCGTTGTAACGCTGCATTGCTTCAGGCTGGGCAATGGCGAGCTGCTGCACCTGTTCGCGCAACGGTGGCAGCGTGCTCAGGCTGTGCAGCACGCTGGCAATGCGGCTAAAAAGTCGTGCGGCGTTACCCCGCGCCAGCTCCTCCTGATCGAGCGCAGCCAGCTGCTGCTGCACCGCCTGCACGGCGCGCTCCACCTGCGCTGTCCGCTCGCGCAGCCGTCCGCCCCAGGTCTTCCCCTGCGAGCAGAGAAAAATATTGGCCGTGCCGCGCTCGCGTTGCAGCAGATGAATAAGCTGGCTCACCGCGCCGACCAGCTTGCCCATCTGCAGCAGCTGCTGCAGGCCGGTGATTTCGCTGCGCCGCGAGGCGAGCACAAAATCGAGCGCTGAAAGCGTCATCGCACACCCTTTTCCAGAAAACCGTAGCCTTACTGAAGCAAGAAGTGTGCCGCCGCGATTGACATCATGCTCGGGCGGGTGAGAATGCCACTTCACACCGCAGGGAGAGGTTTAGGTTATGGTGAAGAAAATGGCGGCTCCGCTCTTACTTATCGGCGTGGTCTGGCTGGCCTGGCTTTTTCTGCGTACGCCGCAGGCGATCCGGGCCGATGAGCGCGCGCTCTACGTGAAGAACCTGCCGTTAAGTGACAGAGGCAAAGTGAACTGGTGGCGCGAGAACCGCGCGGCGCTGCAAAAGCAGTTTCCCCTGCTGGTGCGCTCCGGTAACACCGTGGTCATGATCATGAACTTTGATCGCTACGATCGCCTGCCGACAGGCACCCGCGACGGCAGTATTGAGGACTACAACTGCTTTAGCGACATCAGCGCGCCGGAAAAGTGCATCTATAAAGAGATGGTGATGTTGATTTTCATATATCCCGGCAAGAAAACCGTTTATAGCTTTGGTGAAACAAGTTACGAGGAGAGGCCGGACGGCACCCTGACACGTCTTCACGAGACCTTTAGCGTACGCTAGATATATTCACTCATCGAATTGTTTGACTTACCCGGTAATCCGACCAGAATGTATTTGCCCCGTATCTCGCTGAAAACACAGAAACCTATGACCACACACCCGCGTTGTGTTACCCGGACAGGCCGCTTAAAAAAGATGGCCGTGCTGATGGCTGCTTTGCTGCTGGCCAGTTGCGCGTCGAAACCGCCGAAATCCCTTGTGACGCCGAACCCGCCGGTGAGCAAACAGCCGCTGCCCGATGGCGGGATGAGCCAGCCGCAAACCATGCGCGGAATCTGGCTGGCGACGGTTTCCCGCCTCGACTGGCCGCCGATCAACTCGGTGACTCTCAGCCCGGCGCTGCGCGTCGAGCAGCAGAAAGCGGCGCTGATCGCAAAGCTTGATAAGCTGCAACGCCTCGGCATCAATACGGTCTTCTTCCAGGTGAAGCCGGACGCTACCGCGCTGTGGCCATCAAAAATTTTGCCGTGGTCAGATACCCTCACTGGGGTGATTGGTCAGGATCCGGGGTACGATCCGCTGCAATTTATTCTGGATGAGGCGCACCAGCGCGGCATGAAGGTGCACGCCTGGTTTAACCCTTACCGCGTCTCGACCAATACCAAACCCTCCACGGTCGCGGAGCTTAACCGCACCCTTATCCTGCGCCCGGCATCGATTTTTGTCCTGCACCGGGAGTGGATCCGCACGGCGGGCGACCGTTATGTGCTCGACCCCGGTATTCCGGAGGTGCGCGACTGGATCACCAGCATTGTCGCCGAGGTGGTAGCGCGCTACCCGGTGGATGGCGTGCAGTTTGATGACTACTTCTACAGCGAAACGGCGAGTTCAGCGCTGAACGACAGCCAGACATTCCGCCAGTATGGGCAAGGTTTTGCCGCCAAAGCGGACTGGCGGCGGCACAACACCCAGCTGTTGATTGAGCAGGTGTCGCGCACCATCAAGCAGCTGAATCCTAACGTACAGTTTGGCGTCAGCCCGGCGGGCGTCTGGCGTAACCGTTCGTTTGATCCGGCAGGTTCAGAGACGCGCGGTGCGGCAGCTTATGATGAATCCTTTGCCGATACCCGCCGCTGGGTGCAGCAGGGGCTGCTCGACTATATCGCGCCGCAGATCTACTGGCCTTTTACCCGCGATGCCGCGCGCTACGATGTGCTGGCGAAGTGGTGGGCGCAGGTAGTGAAACCGACACATACCAGGCTCTATATTGGCGTGGCGCTCTATAAAGTGGGCGAGCCGTCCAGAATGGAGCCGGAGTGGACGCGCGACGGCGGCGTGCCGGAGCTGAGAAAGCAGATTGAGATGAATGAAACCCTGCCGGGCATTGCCGGGACGATCCTGTTCCGCGAAGGTTACCTGACGCAGCCGCAGACCCGCCAGGCGGTGGATTATCTCCAGGGGCGCTGGGGGCGCTAATTACCAGTGCCAGAACCACCAGTTATCGGTGATGACGCTGAAAAAGCGCCCTATCCGGTGCAACACTCTCTCCAGCCAGTCCGCAAAGGGCGAGCGGAGCACCGGCTCTTTCATTGCCACGCCGCGCGCGCTGAGTACTTCCCATGCCGCGTGGCGCACCGCGAAGACAAAATCCTCTTTCGCCAGCGTGACCAGCGCTTGCGTGCTGCGCGCGCTCTGCTCCCGTTGCAGGCGGGTAATCAGATCCAGCCGCTTGCGGTAGTCACTTTTGTCCTGCACGAGGCGAGTTAACTCCTCATCCGTCACGCCCTTCTCCTTAGTGATGTTTGTCTGTTACTCCCCGGTCAGCGCGTCATAGAGCGTTTGCATCCGCGCGCGCAAATAGAGCACTGCTTTATGCTTGCGCGATAACAGGGTCTGCACGCTGACGCCCAGCTCCTGTGCCAGGGCCTTGCAAGTGTAACCCTGTAACTCGGTTTTTTCGAACACCTCGCGCTGGGCTTCCGGCAATTCCTCCAGCGCCTGACCCAGCTCCTCCCACAAAAGCCCCTTCAGATACTCCTCTTCCGGCGTCTGGGCGATGCCGAACAGCGTTTCAGCTACCTCGTCTTCAACGAAGTCTGCCTCCTCGTCACCCTCAGTAAATAGCCCCGATAAGGGCACTTCGCGCTTTTTACGCGCCCGGTCGGTCATCTCGTTGCGCGCGGCGCGAAACAGCCAGGCGGCGACATTCTCCACCGGCTGCTCAACCTTCATTAACTGCCAGCTGATCTCCTGCAGGATATCTTCGCTCTCCTCTTTCACCGGCGAGCGGCTGCGGATAAAGGCTTTCAGCCTTGAGCGGCAGGCGTTCAGCGCCGTGACAAGTGCGGACTCAGTCGTCATGACGCGGGTCATCGCGCTCACCCGCGTTCGGACGCTGCTGCTCCGGTTCATGGCGACGTTCGTGCCAGCCGCAGTGACCGTGGCGGCGAAAAGCTTCGCGGCGTTTTTCGACAAACTCTTCCCGCTGCTCCGGCGTCATCGTCATCCAGCGCTCATGCATGCGCCGGTGGGCGCGGCCCATGCCGAACATGCCGGGGCGAAAGCCGAGGCCGCCAAAGAGAATGCGCGACAGCACCAGAATCCCGAGCGCCTGCCAGAAGCCGATGCTCTTCACCCCGATGATCGTCGGTAACAGCGCGTTCCATAGCGACATCACCACCAGACCGAGCAGCACAAACAGCGCGGCGCCAATGACCAGCGGCTTCGCACCGCGATGGCGACCAAAACCGTGTTGCCTTTCATTCATATGAAAATCTCTCATTGTTTTTCTTCCTCATCAGATTAGCGAATAAATGCCTGTGATGAAGTAGACGAATGAGCGCGGGAAATATTGCTAAAAAAGGGAAATAAAAAAACAGGCGCAACGTGTGCGCCTGAAAAAGTGCGGAGTAACAGGAAACGATTACGGGCGGCGGAACAGCGCGATGCTGCGGCCTTCCAGCTCGAAATCCTTCTCTTTGGTGATAACGATCCCGCGTTTCACCGTATCGGAGGTGGTCAGCTCCAGCACCCAGCCGCCTTCGCCAAACTGCGGAATGCGGAACGGTACGTTACCTTCAAACGGGTTGAACAGCATCAGTACGTCGTGCCAGATGCCCTCTTCCTCTTGCAGATCGGCGCGGCCAATATAGACGCCGAGGGTAGTTCCCTCTTCCCACTGCTCCGGCAACTGCTCGCCGCCACCGGCGTTGTACCACTTGATCTCCATCCCGTCGCGCCAGTTTTCACGGCGCAGCAGCGGCTGGGCGGTGCGCAGCTCAATCACCTGGCGGGTAAATTCGCGCAGCGCTTCGTTCGCGCCGTTCAAGGTGTCCCTGTGTACCCAGGAGATCTCACTATCCTGGCAGTAACCGTTGTTATTCCCGGACTGGCTGCGGCCAAACTCATCGCCCGCCAGCAGCATCGGTGTGCCGTGGGAGAAGAGCAGCGTGGCAAGAAAATTGCGTTTCTGGCGCTCACGCACGGCGTTGATGCCTTCATCGTCGGTCGGGCCTTCCGCGCCGTAATTATAGGAGCGGTTGTCGTTGTGGCCGTCGTTGTTATCTTCGCCATTCGCCTCGTTATGTTTTTCGTTGTACGACACCAGGTCGTTAAGCGTAAAACCGTCGTGGGCGGTGATGAAGTTGACGCTCGCCCACGGACGGCGCCCGCGCAGATCATAGAGATCGCCTGAGCCGAGCAGACGGGCAGCGAAATCGGTCGAGACGTTATCGCCCTTCCAGTATTCACGCAGCGTATCGCGGTATTTGTCGTTCCACTCCGCCCAGCCCGGCGGGAAGCCGCCAACCTGGTAGCCGCCAGGGCCGATATCCCACGGCTCACCAATCAGCTTCAGCTTCGACAGCACTGGATCCTGGGTGATGGCGTCGAAGAAGCCGCCGCGCTGGTCAAAGCCTTCCGGCTCGCGGCCAAGAATGGTGCCAAGGTCAAAGCGGAAACCGTCGATATGCATCGACTCCGACCAGTAGCGCAGGGAGTCCGTCACCATCTGCAGCACGCGCGGATGGGAGGTGTTCACCGTGTTGCCAGTGCCGGTATCGTTGATGTAGTAACGATGCTGATCCGGCAGCGTGCGGTAGTAGGAGAAGTTATCGATGCCCTTAAAGGAGAGCGTCGGACCCAGTTCGTTCCCTTCGGCGGTGTGGTTATAGACCACATCGAGGATCACCTCGATACCGGCATCGTGGAAGGCGCGCACCATGTCGCGGAACCCCTGAATGCCGCGCGGGCCGTAGTAACGCGAAGCGGGCGCAAAGAAACCGAGGGTGTTGTAGCCCCAGAAGTTGTGCAGCCCTTTATCGAGCAGATGCTGATCGTCCGGGAACCAGTGCACCGGCAGCAGCTCCACGGAGGTGATGCCAAGGCTCTTGATATAGTCGACCGTCGCTTTATGCCCCATCCCTTCAAAGGTGCCGCGCAGATCCTGCGGAATAGCCTGATTGAGCTGGGTGAAGCCCTTCACGTGTGTTTCGTAAATGATGGCGCTCGGCCAGGCGATATTCGGCCGGTTTTGATCCTGCCACTCAAACTCGTTGGGATCGATAACCCGGCACTTCGGCGTGAACGGCCCACTGTCGCGCTCGTCAAAGGTTAAATCTTTATCTTCATGCAGCAGATCGTAAGCGAAGTGCGCTTCGTTCCACTCAATATCGCCAACCAGCTCCCGCGCATAGGGGTCAACCAACAGTTTGTTGGGGTTGAAGCGATGGCCGTTTTCCGGATCATAGGGGCCATGCACGCGGTAGCCGTAAAGGGCACCGGGTTTCAGGCCGGGCACGTAGCCGTGCCAGATCTCATGGGTATATTCCGGCAGATCGAGGCGGGCAATCTCCTGTTTGCCGCTCGGATCGTACAAGCAGAGTTCCACGCGATGAGCGTGAGCTGAAAAGAGCGCAAAGTTCACGCCCTCGCCGTCGTAATTCGCACCGAGTTGCTGGCCGTGCCCCGCCGTGATGTGATATGGCTTACCGTTAGACATGATCCCTCTTTCTCTCATTTAGAGCGTCACCTGACTTAACCCAACCAGACGCATAAAGTCGTTTTATGCGCTGACCAGTACTGCAAACGTAAAACCGCCAATCGATCGCAAATTGACGCGATCGTTGAGCAACACATCCTCTCCGCTAAGCATATCCCGGTAATGACGATGCGCCAGCCGCTCCGGTAACGGGATCACCGCGCCGTTCAGGCTGCCATCCAGCGCGCCAAACAGCAGGCGCGGTGCCAGCACAATCAGCGCGTCATCCTCGTCAACCCGCGCAAAGGCGATGACATTATCCGCCTGCTCGCCGTCAGCATTCAGCGGCAGATAGTCGCCATGGCGGAACAGCGCCGGTTTCTCCAGGCGCAGGTGCAGCAGGCGCGCGATAAAGGATTGCTTGAGCTGGCCGCTCGACCACCCCTCCTGTAAACGCGGGTCGGCGTGCTCCTGGGCATCAAGCAGGCGCTCCAGTTCCGGGTAGTCCGGCTCCAGGCGGTTATCGGGATCAACAAGGCTGAAATTGAGCGCTTCGCTGCCTTGATAGATATCCGGTACGCCCGGTGCGGCCAGCTTGATCAGCGTCTGGGTCAGGCTATTTACCAGCCCGGCGCGAATAAATGGCAGCAACGATGTGGTGAAATCCTGTAAAAATGGCTGATTATCCGGCGAAAGCAGGTGGCGAACGTAGTCCAGCACCGCGCTTTCATAGGCATCGTTACTGTCGACCCAGTCGGTACGCTGTTTCGCTTCGCGCAGCGCCTTCTCGACAAACTCAACAAAACGCCCTTCCAGCGCTTTCAGCCCCTCGGCATCATCCGGCTGCAAGGTTACCGGCCAGACACCCGCCAGCGCCTGGTAGATCATCCACGCTACTGCCGGACGCGGTGCGGGGCCATCCTCCAGCATGCTCACTTTTTCTTTGTTCATTTCACGCCAGCGGGTAACGCACTCCGCCCAGCGCGCGGGCGCTTCCGTCAGGGTGTAGAGCCTGGCGCGGGCATCTTCCCCACGCTTGGTGTCGTGGGTCGAAGTGCCGGAGAGCGCGTCGGGCTGTTTCTCAAGCCGTGTCTGCATCTCCTGATGGAAACGGGCAAGGGAAAAGTTACGGCGTAACGGCTCGGCACCCACTTCATTGAGGGCGAGATCCATGTTCTGGCGGAAAAAGAGCGTGTCTTCTACCGATTTCGCCATCAGTGGCCCGGTGAGTTGTTGGAAACGGGTGCGGAAACGGGCAGCGTCATCGCGCGCGCTGTCCGGCATATCGCCGGTCAGAATGCGGGTGATAACGTCGAGAGCGTTCGGATCCGGGGCATAGCTGCTGGCTTTCACCTTCGAGACCACTTTTTGCAGCAGCGCCAGGTCGGCGGGCGGCAGACCCTGCGCCGTGCCGTAGGTCCGATAGACCGGGAAGGCGATCAGCAGCTCGCGCAACGCCTGGCGCAGCGCCTCTTCAGCAGGTGTAGAAGCTTCATGCCCGGCGATCTCACCGGCAAGACGCAGCAGCACACTGAACTCACCAGCAAAGTTACGATCGACCATCAGCAGCTTCGCCGCGCGCAGCTCCGCTCTCATGTCGACCGGTTTACCGACCACCCGATCGTAAGCCTCACGCAGGCCGTCGAGATTCTCATCATCGACCAGCACATCGGAGAGCGCAGCGATAAACTCATACCCGGTGGTGCCAGAGACCGGCCAGTCGTCGGGCAGATGCTCGCCTTTACCGAGGATCTTCTCAACGGTGATATGGCAGGCGTCGCCCGCTTTTTGCCGCAGGCGCATCAGGTAACCGCGCGGGTCGGCAAGACCGTCGACGTGATCGACGCGCAGGCCATCGACTGCGCCGCTGTGTACCAGTTCGAGGATCAGTTTATGGGTGTCGTCAAAGACTTGATCATCTTCCACCCGCATGCCGACCAGACCGGTGATCTCAAAGAAGCGGCGATAGGAGAGATCGCTGGCCGCATCGCGCCAGCTCATCAGCCGCCAGGGCTGCTGCGCGTGCAGTTCAGCAATTTTCGCCGCATCGGTCAAACCGATGATCTCCTGCTCGCGCCCCTGCCAGCTCTCTTCCACCAGCGGGTAGACGCTTTCGTAGTAAACGAATGCGGGTTTACCGGTTTGCGGGTCGGCTTCCACTTTTAGCTCGCCCTTCTCCACCACGGCGTCAAAATCCTCGCCGAGGAACGGCAGCGTCAGGCGACGCGACCAGTCGATATCAAAATGGCGCGCCCATGGGCTCTTTTCGCCTTTAGCGATCACATCGCGCCACCAGGCGTTCTCCAGCGAGGCGGCCATATGGTTTGGCACGATATCAATGATAAGCCCCAGCCCGGCAGCTTTCAGCGCCTGCGCCAGCTTGTCGAACCCTTCCCGACCGCCGAGCGTCGGGTCGATCTCGTTAGCGTCGGTGACGTCATACCCGTGCGTGGAGCCAGAGGTGGCGGTAAAAATCGGTGAAGCATAAAGATGGCTGATGCCCAGCTTTTTGATATAGGGCACCAGCGCCACGGCGCGCTCAAAAGTCATGCCGTTACGAAACTGCAGGCGGTAGGTTGCGGTTGGCGTGCTCACTCGGCTTCTCCCTGCGATAAACGAACGATAATGGCATTCTGCGCCAGTTCGGCACCCGCCTCAGGCCAGGCGAAAAGCGTTTCGCCCGGCAATTCCGGTAGCGGCTGGCTGGCCGTACCGATATTCAACGCCATAGAGAGCGTGCCCAGCGGCAGCGCCCAGCGCACGGCGATAAAACCGGGCGCGGTGGCGATAATCTCGCCCTGCTGACGGGTCGCACCGCCTAGCAACGGCACAATATGCTGCTGGCGCAATGCGAGCAGCTCACGGCTGAAGGCCAGCCAGCGCTGCCCTTCCACGCTGTGCGGACGCGTCCAGTCGAGCTGGGAGCGGGTAAAGGTCTCCGGATCGTTCGGATCGGGCACATCTTCCCCTTCATGTCCGGCATGGCCTTCAAACTCGCGCGTGCGCCCTTCGCGCACCGCTTTTGCCAGATCGCCGTGGAAATCGGTAAAGAAGAGGAACGGGTTGGTCTCACCATACTCCTCGCCCATAAACAGCAGCGGAATATGCGGCGACAGCAGCAGCGTCGCGAGCATCACGCGGGTGCGGTCGGCTCCCGCCAGCGAGATGAGACGGTCGCCCTGCGCACGGTTGCCTACCTGGTCATGATTTTGAATAAAGTCGACAAACGCGACCGGCGGCTGCTGGGTGCTGTCCACACCGCGCGGCTCGCCCGCGTGCTGCGACACTTCCCCCTGGTAGGCAAAGCCTTCAGCCAGCACGCGCGCCACCCATTTTTCCGGGCTGTCGGCAAAATCTTCGTAATAGGCATGGGTCTCGCCGGTGGCGAAGACATGCACCGCGTTATGGAAATCATCGTTCCACTCGCCAGTGAAGAGCGTGGCAGTGCCGGACTCATCGCGCGGATGCAGCGAGACGATATTGCGGCTGTCTTCGGTAGTGAGATGGATGGGACGGTCGGTGATCTCCTGGCGAATGCGTTTGGCGATCTCGACCAGGATATGCGGCTCGTTGGTGTCCTCAATCTGATCAATAGCATCGAAGCGCAGGCCATCGAGGTTGTACTCGTGCAGCCAGTAGAGCGGCGCTTCGCTAATGTAGGCGCGCGCGGCATCAACATCATAGGCGATGCCCGCGCCCCACGGCGTCTGGCGCTCTTTGTGGAAGAAATCGGGCGACAGCAGCGGCAGGTAGTTGCCCTCTGGCCCGAAGTGGTTAAGCACGATGTCAAGCACTACCGACAGGCCGTAGCCGTGGGCGGCATCGACAAAAGCTTTGAAATCATCCGGCGTGCCGTAAGCGGAGTGCGGCGCGTAGAGCAGCACGCCGTCATAGCCCCAGCCGCGAGTGCCGCCAAATTGCGAGACCGGCATCACCTCAACCATGGTGACGCCAAGCTCGGCGAGATAAGGTAATTTTTCGATTGCCGCCTGGAAGGTGCCCTGCGGCGTAAAGGTGCCGATGTGTAACTCGTAAACCACCGCCTCTTC
Source organism: Kosakonia sp. SMBL-WEM22 (assembly GCF_014490785.1). Taxonomy (NCBI): domain Bacteria; kingdom Pseudomonadati; phylum Pseudomonadota; class Gammaproteobacteria; order Enterobacterales; family Enterobacteriaceae; genus Kosakonia; species Kosakonia sp. SMBL-WEM22. The sequence continues at coordinate 2,442,748 of NZ_CP051488.1, forward strand.
CCATGGGCGGCCCTGCCAGTCAGCGTGTTGCCACTGATAGCTGTCAGGATCGACGACCAGCGACGGGCCGTTAACCTCGGCCAACTGGCCGCGCGAGGCGGGATCGGGGATCGCCATACCGTCGGCGAGGACAAATTGATACTGCGCGCCTGCGTTCACGCGCGAGACGGTGGTTTCAAACCACCCCTCTTCGCTGCGCGTCATCGGCTTCTCCTGCCCGTCAAGACGCAGCGTTACGCTCTGCTGACCGGTGGCCCACAAACGGAAGCGAACCGCGCCGTCGGCCAGTCGCTCTGCACCCCATGTTTTTGAAAACGTTTTGGTCGCCATGCAATTACCTCTCCACGATGCCACGATGAACAATCATAGACGATAATTGGCAACCCGATGGGCGGTGGTCATCGCTGTACGTCGCCCGATACAGCGTTATATACCGGGCGATGGTGGTTATTGTTTCTGCTTGTCCTCCTGCGCGTCAGCCTCCCGGTACCGACGCGGAGAGTGTTTGTTAGCCCAGCGGCGGCTCACTCTCCTCTCAATCTCTTCTCTGAGCGAGCTTTTCATTAGAAAGCCATATAGATAATTTCAGCTGCGCGCCTCGTGATGCCCGGATATCACCTTTTTGGCAGCAAATGGGGTCGCCGTAGTTGGGCAGATTTTGAAACAGGGAGATGTTTCCACATTGCCCATGTGGTTTCTGTCGCTGGCAAAGATCGTTGCCACCATCCGGCGTCGCTACCTGCCCGGCGCTGACCATCCCGTCTCTGCGGACGATCGGTATAACCTTCACCCGCCCGTGTCGTTAGTGCGTCGCCGCGAATATGCTTTTGCCGATACGCGCAATGGCATCGTTACTCTGCGCCAGCGTCGCTTCTGTTTGCGTTATATAGACAGAGACGATGATTGGCTGCCCTTTTTTCGGCCACACCACGCTGATAATTGAGCGCGAGCCGTGAGCACCTGCACCGGTCTTATCACCGATTGTCCAGCCGGACGGCAGCGACGCGCGCAGTAGCGCATCGGCAACGTTGTCATCCTTCATCCACTGCACCAGCTGCGCGCGGCTTTCGGGTTTGAGCGCATCGCCAAGCGTCAGTTTCGCCAGCGTATGGCTGACGGCGAGTGGCGTGGTGGTATCCTGTAAATCCCCAGGCACAGCGCTGTTCAGCTCCGGCTCGCTACGGTCGAGACGCGTGACGTTGTCCCCTAAACCTGCAAACCAGGCGGTCACTTTTTGCGGGCCGCCCAGCTTCGTTGCCAGCAGGTTGGCGGCGGTGTTATCGCTGTACTCAATTGCTGCGCTGCACAGCTGCTGCCAGCTCATGCTTTTCGGCGCGACAAATTTGCTGGTCACCGGCGAATACTCAACCAGTGTCTCTTTGCTGAACTGCGTAGTGTCGCTGAGGGCGAACTCTTGCTGATCCACCTTGCTCAACAGCGCGCCGCAGAGCAGCGCTTTATGGGTGCTGTTCAACGGAAAACGCTCATCGCCACGGTAGCTGACGCTCTTACCTGAGGCGGTATCGATCACCGCGATACCGATGCGCGCGTGCAGCTTCTCCTCCTGCAAGCGGGCAATAGCGGTGAGGGTTGCCGAATCAATGGTGGCGGCATTGGCCGCGGATGCGACGAGCAGCAGCGCGGGAATAAATTTAACAGACAGATGCATAACGATAATCCTTTTCGTGGTGTGAATATTATATCTGCCGGATTATGCCTGATGGCGCAGCGCTGCCATACTGCTGAGTGACGACTTATCTCTTCCGGAGACACGATGCGCATTGCTCAACTTAGCGATATTCACGCCGCAGCAGACAATGACAACCTCGCCCGCCTGCGTACCGCTATTGCATGGCTTCTCGCCTTCCCGCCCGATATCGTGGTGGTGAGCGGCGATCTGGCGGACGATGGCTGGGCGCAGGGGTATCGCGACATTGCCGCACAGCTTAGTCGTTTGCCCTGCCGCTCCCTGCTGCTGGCGGGGAACGCCGATGATAAAGCGGTGATGTGCGCCAGCATGCCGCAACTGGCAGCATCTTCAGCCGATAAACCGCTCCATTTTAATGAAACGCTGGAAGGCGTTTCGCTGGTTGGTGTGGATGTGACGGTTGCCGGGAAAAGCGGCGGTGATATCACGCCCCATCTGCCGTGGCTGGAGCTGACTTTGCGCGAAGCTGGGCACCTGGTGATGCTGTTCATGCATCAGCATCTCTTCCCGAGCGGTATTGCGCCGCTGGATGCGGCAATGTGCGAAGGTGGCGCGGCGCTGGCGGCGCTGATTGAGCGCCTGCCGCACCCGCCGCTGGCGATCTGCTGCGGGCATGTGCACCGCGCGATGGCGTCAACCTTCGCCGGTGTGGCCGCCTATTGCTGTGGCTCAATCTGCCCGGCAAATCCGCTGCTGTTGAATGAGAGTGCCCCTCCTCCCATCACCGATCCTGCCGCGTTGATGCTCCATGACATCCGCCCGCAGGGCCGGGTCAGCCATTTTATCGGCGTGTAAGTTTAGCGCTGGGCTTTCCACTGCTGCCAGGCGGCATCGATCGCTGGCGCAAGCTTGTCGTAATTTTCCCAGCTATCTTCAACGTGGTAGACCGAGGGCAGATCCTGCGCAAGGATGCGCTCATAATCGTCAAAATAGCCGCCCGGCTCGGTGTGGTAGTAGTGCGCGGTAAACGCCCGTCCCTCTTCGTTTAAATCCTGGTCCCAAAATTTTTCATCGCACATGTCGATAAGAAACTCGCGTCCACTGAGGGTGCGGTTACGCACCGCCGCCAGTTCGTCGGCAGACTCCTCCTGATGATCTTCGCCTTCGAGGTGGTTATTGATGATCCATGCAAGGTAAAAACCAATATGCGTGCCGCCGTTCTCGGTCGGGAGATCCTGCGGATATTCGCCGCCGTAGTGCCAGTCCATTCTGTCGATAGCCATAGTTGTTCCTCGTATCATGGGTTAAGGGAGACATTTCCCGTCATTTATCCAGCCAACCGTGCGGGCAATTTGGGAGATAACCTCTTTTGGCAGTAGCAGAGTGTTGCTTAAATGATGCGCGTCCTGTTTAAGGGGCACAGGCACGTGTTGCGCTTCGCGAGCATATCAACCGCCGTCAGCCGCAGGTAAACGGCGGCTATAAGAGTGAGCAGAGTCACCGCAGCGGCGATAACAGCCTTACGCATGGTTACCCGCTGATAAAAAAGCTCCCCGCAGGGAGCCTGGTGCATCTTGCTATTACAGCGCGATACGGATGATGTCGTCCGGCTGCGTGGCCTCTTTTTCGCGGCTCGATGCCTGTTTTACGCTGACGTAGAGCGTTTTGCCGTCCGGTGACAGCGCCAGGCTGTTCGGGTGGGTCGGCGTATCGAAGGTTTTAACGACCTTGTAAGTTTTCGCATCGATAACGCTGACTTTGCCCGCCTCGCGATGCGTAACATAGACTTCGTTGCGCACCGGGTTAAACAGCACCGCCAGTGATTCCGGTGCGCCGATGCGTTGCAGCACCTTGCCGGATCGGGTATCGACAACCAGTACTTCTGCTGCTTTCGAATCGGTAATAAAGGCCCGGTGGCCGGCAGTATCAAGGCTCAGGTTCAGATAGAAGTGCTCTTTCCCGTCATCCTGGAGCTTCTTGCGGTCAAGAATTTTGTTCGTCCCGGTATCAATGGTCAGCAGTTCGCCATCGCCGTTGGTGCTGTAAAGACGCTTTGCTGCCGCATCAAGCACCAGACCGGTGCTGTACGTGCCGGTATTCGTGATAGTGCTTTTCAGCTTCATCGCCGCGCCGTCAATCACCCAGATGGCACTCTCTTTACCTACGCCGGTAACGTAAAGCGTATTCGTGGTGTCGTCTACCACCAGTTCTCGTGGGCTGAGCGGGTGAACGCTGTCGGAGCGCTTACGCGCATCAAGCACTACGCGGCCTTTAATATCGCCGGTTTTCGCATCGACGGCGGTGACGGAGCCATTCACCGTATTGCCGAACCAGAGCGTTTGCGTCTGCTGATTGATCGCTGCGCCAAAGGGTTTCACATCGCTGTGAATGGCCTGGGTAATATCAAGACTGGCCGGATCGAGGCGATAAATGACGCCGCCTTTGTCGATTTTGCGGCTCTGCGAAGTGGCGACCCATAATGCGTTCTCCTGCTGGCTGACGGCCATTTCGTAGGCCCCCTTGCCGACCGCTTTACGCAGCATCTCCTCGGCTGCGTGGGCACTAAACGAGCCTGCCAGCAGCAGTGAACCAAGGAATAGCGCGCGATGCAGGCGCGATGGAGAAAAATGAGCTAAAGACATAACGACTCCCTTTGTTGAAATTATGCTTACGTTTTCACATGCATCCAGTGCGCGAAACTGCGGTTTCGCTTATTGTTGTAGGTGAGAATAGTAATCATTTATATTCATAAAGTGGAGTCTTAATCGCCCAACAAGGCAAAATTTCTACCGCCATGTAGAGTCGTGATTAACGTAACGTGCGTTCAACATTTTCAAAAAATTTACATATCCTTTAACATGTTGCCGCATTTTTCTTTTTTTGCTCCTCTTTTAACTCGGTTCCGTCATGAAAATCTTGTCAGTTACAAAGGTTACGCTGCCTGTTTTGCTGCTGCCTGTTGCACTCTCTACCTCCGCCTGGGCGGCCTCTGGTGAACAAACGATGATCGTCAGCGCCGCGCCGCAGACGGTCTCGGAGTTGGATAGCCCGGCCGCGGTCAGTGTGGTTCAGGGCGACGATATTCGCCAGGCCGCGCCACGCGTGAATCTCTCCGAATCAATGGGCAGCGTGCCCGGCTTACAGGTGCAGAACCGCCAGAACTACGCCCAGGATCTGCAACTCTCCATTCGCGGATTCGGTTCGCGTTCAACCTATGGCGTGCGCGGCATTCGTCTCTATGTAGATGGTATTCCTGCCACCATGCCGGATGGCCAGGGGCAGACCTCAAATATCGATCTCAATAGCGTGGAGCACATTGATGTGCTGCGCGGCCCCTTCTCTGCCCTCTACGGCAATGCCTCTGGCGGCGTAATGAACGTGACGACGCAGACCGGACGTGAACCGGCAACGGTTGAGGCGAGCAGCTATTACGGCAGCTTCGGCAGCTGGCGCTATGGCATGAAAGCCACCGGTGCAATGGGCGACGGTACCCACGCGGGTGATGTGGATTACACCGCCTCGACTACCCGCTTTGTCACCCACGGCTATCGTGACCGCAGCGGCGCGCGTAAAAATCTGGCTAACGCCAAACTGGGTGTACGCATTGATGAGGCCAGCAAACTGAACCTCATTTTTAACAGCGTTGATATTAAAGCGGACGATGCGGGCGGGCTGAGCCGCGAAGAGTGGCGAGCTAATCCGCGCCAGTCACCGCGTGCTGATGCGTTCCATACGCGCAAAACCATCAAGCAGACTCAGGCGGGGCTGCGCTATGAGCGTCAACTGAGCGAGCGCGACGATCTCAGCGTGATGATGTATGCCGGTGAGCGCGAAACCACACAGTATCAATCCATTCCGCGTGCGCCGCAGCTCAAGCCGACCCACGCAGGCGGGGTGATCAATCTGAGCCGCCACTACCAGGGCATCGATACGCGCTGGACGCACAAAGGCGAGCTCGGCGTGCCGATGACCTTCACCGCTGGTCTCAACTACGAAAATATGAGTGAAGAGCGCAAAGGCTACGAAAACTTCATCATGAGTGGTACCACGCCGGAGTATGGGCAGAAAGGTAACTTGCGCCGTAACGAGCGCAACCTGATGTGGAACGTCGATCCCTATCTGCAAACGGCCTGGCAGCTTACTGAGAAACTGTCGCTGGATGCGGGCGTGCGCTACAGCTCGGTCTGGTTTGACTCCAACGATCACTATGTGACCGCTAAAAATGGCGATGACAGCGGCGATGCGAGTTACCACAAGTGGCTTCCGGCGGCCTCACTGAAATATGCTGTCACCCCAGCGTGGAATATCTACACCGCCGCCGGGCGCGGTTTCGAAACGCCGACTATCAACGAGCTCTCATACCGCTCCGGCGACCAGAGCGGGCTGAACTTCGCGCTGAAACCGGCCACCAACGACACGCTTGAGATCGGCAGCAAAACCCGCATCGGCAACGGTCTATTGACGGCAGCGCTGTTCCGCACCGATACGGATAATGAAATTGTTGCCGACAGCAGCAGCGGCGGGCGCACCAGTTATAAAAATGCCGGGAAAACGCGGCGCCAGGGCGTCGAGCTCTCTGTCGATCAGCAGTTCGCCGGTAACTGGCGCGCAAAAGCGGCATGGACCTGGCTGGACGCAACCTACCGCAGCGAAGTGTGTGGTGATGCCTCCTGCGAAGGCAACCGCATTCCAGGTATCGCGCGCAATATGGGCTTTGCTTCACTCGGCTGGATGCCGGAGGAGGGCTGGTATGCCGGAGCAGATGTGCGTTATATGAGTAACATCATGGCTAATGATGAGAACAGCGCCAAAGCCCCCTCCTACACCGTTGCCGGGCTGAACAGCGGGTATAAGTTCAACTATGGCAACTGGATGATGGATCTCTTTGGCCGCGTTGATAACCTCTTTGACCGCAACTATGTTGGATCGGTGATCGTCAACGAATCCAACAACCGTTACTACGAACCAGCGCCGGGACGTAACTACGGCGTCGGCTTATCGGTGGCCTATCAGTTCAATTAATCCACACCGCAGGCAACAAAAAGCCCGGCCATCATGCGCCGGGCTTTATTTATCACTTCAGGGGCCATTAAAAGGTGGTCCATCCCTCTTCGGCGAGCGTCGCTTCACGCGGCGTTGGCGGGATAAGCGTACTTTTCGCGCCCTTCACCTTTGCCGGTTTTGCCTCATTACTGGCGAGGCGGAAGGCAGCAACCAGCTCTTCCAGCAGGCGCGCCTGCTCCTCCAGCGAACCGGCAGCAGATGAGGATTCGCTCACCAGCGAGGCGTTCTGTTGAGTTGTGCTGTCAAGCTCACCGACTGCGCGGGCAATCTGCTCAATGCCGCGGCTCTGCTCTTCGGATGCGGAGGAGATCTCGCCCATAATATCGTTGACGCGCGTGACGGACTGCACCACCTGATCCATCGTCTCGCCCGCTTTAACCACCAGTTTGCTGCCGATGTTAATGCGTGAAACCGATTCGCTGATCAGTTGCTCGATATCTTTTGCTGCCTGCGAGCTGCGCTGCGACAGGCTGCGGACTTCTCCGGCGACCACCGCAAAACCGCGTCCCTGCTCGCCCGCTCTTGCCGCTTCCACCGCTGCATTTAGCGCCAGAATATTGGTCTGAAACGCAATGCTGTTAATCACGGCGGTAATGTCGGCAATCTTGTTCGAGCTGGTATTGATGTCGCCCATTGTATCTACCACCTGGCGCATTACCGTGCCGCCTTCGCTGGCGGTTTTCGACGCCTGCGCCGCCAGGCTGCTGGCGTTGCGCGCGTTATTAGCGTTGTTTTTCACCGTGGCGGTTAACTGTTCCATACTGGCAGCGGTTTGCACTACGGCGGCGGCCTGCTGTTCGGTGCGGGATGAGAGATCGGTATTGCCATCGGCGATCTCCGTTGCTGCGTGCGAGAGCTGCGTTACGCTGCTGCGCACTTCATGGATCATATCGCGCAGCCGGTCATTCATCCGGCCCATCGCAGCGGTTAACTGCCCCAGCTCGTCACTACTTTGCGCGCGGATTTGCGCGCTCAGATCGCCGCTGGCAATGCGTTCTGCCAGCGCCAGGTTACGGTGAACCGGCCGGGTGATCTGGCGAATTACCCACCAGGAGACCAGCATGCCGAGGAGAATAGCTATCGCACCGGTGATGGCGGCAATGGAACTTGAGGTGTAAGCCAGCTCTTCGTTATGCGCTTTCACCAGTGCGATAATGTCGCGCAGCGATGCGCTGCTGGCATCACCGCCCACTTTGACTCTATCTTCCGCAGCCCTGAGCGTCTGCCAGGCGGTAAAGTAGTTCAGTGCCTGAGTACGATAGCTGACGGTGTTTTCCCAGATGGCTTGTAACGGCGCTTGCAGTTCTCCCGGCAGCTGACCGTTCAGTACCTGCACGCTGCTGGCAGTGGCCGCGAACTGCTGCTCAAGCCGATCGCGCGTGGCAGGGCTCGGGCTATAACGCACGACCAACGCTGCGTCGCGCACGCTGCTGATGGCAAAGAGCTGCTCATAGATTTGCGTCATCAGCGCCGGATCCGCCACCGGTGTACGCACTAGCGTGGTATAGCGGGCTGAGAGATCTTCCCTGCTCAGTTTATCGAGGCTTTCACGCAGGGCGCGCAGATCGCCGGTCGCTTTTTGCATCTCACCAATGCTGGCCTGAAAATTCTCTAAATTGCGGGCGACATCATTAATAATTTTACGTTCGTTGGTTGACCAACTGAGGGCGTCTGCGCTGGCGGTAAGCTCTGAAGCATGGCGAACATAGTTCGCCATCACCTGGCCTGATTTCTCATCGCCATAAAAATATTTCAGGCGATTAATTTTCGCCTGGAATACTTCAATATTGATGTTGTACATCAAATTTGTTTTTTCATAGACGTCGCGAATTTCTTTAAAACGCAGCACGCTGAGAATGGTGGCAAACGCGACCAGAAAAAGAACCACACCGAATCCGACCGACAGCTTTCGACTAATTTTTATATTGCTTACCCGTTGGCTAATTGACATTTTTTCCCCTTGTCTAACGTCCATAGTGAGTGCCCGACTGTGCACGCGACAAGTTATCGGCAGGAAAATAAGCGGATTCAGGTTGCGGGGAGGTTATAGGTTAAAAGTGTGATATTGATGCGCCCCATTCGCAAATTATTACCGGGGTGCATCAATATGCTTCATGAAATTATTAAATCAGTGAATTATCACTTAGCGTTCAAACTGTCTGTGCACAATGGTTGCGCCTTCATCAATTGCTCGCCAGACGGCGCGCTCACTGGCAAAAGCATCGCCCTCTTCTAATGCACAAAGCAGATCGTGGTAATGCTGCACGCGCATCAGGTGCTCAGATGATGGATAGAGATAGTTATAACAGGGGCCAATCCGTACCCAAAGTTGTTCAATTAAAGCGGTGAGCGTCGGCATGCCGGCATGGGCATAGACGCTGAAACGAAACACGCGATTGGCCTGTAACGCCTGCTCTGTGTTACCGCTTTTCATCGCTTCATCGACATTGATAGCCAGCGTGCGCAGTTCGCGCAGCTTATCGCTGGTCATGTTCTGGCTCGCGGCGCGCGCGGCCATGCCTTCAAGATTTTTACGAATCTGATTGATTTCGTTATAACGTTCCGCACTGACCTGCGGCACGAGAAAAGCCTGCGCCGGTGTTGCATGCAGCGCGCCTGCGGAAACAAGTCGCAGTAGCGCTTCACGAACCGGTGTAATACTCGTACCCAGCTGATCGGCGATTTCTTTCGTGATAAGTCGGGCTCCGGGTCTCAGGGCACCGACGATAAGCGCACTCTTTAAACTTGCCTCAACCTGCATGGTTAGACTCGTTCTCTGCGCTTTCTCCAAATCAAGCATGTTTGCATCCTGTATAAATTCTTTATTTTCTCAGCCTGGTAGCGTGTCCATATGGTTATGCCTAAAAGATATATTTTATAAGTGCATGCCTGGTATTGGATTATTGCGTAAAGTTAGAACAAAAAGTTATTTATTATGCACGACCACCAGGAACTGCCTCCACAAGGTCAACAATTCCTTATGCATGTATAATTAAAGCTGTTTTTCGCAAAAATGCCCAATTTAAAATGGCGGTTTTTACCGCCATTTTTTTATTTAGTTTTCTGAGGAGATTTTTACGACGACTTTGCCGAAGTTTTTCCCTTCCAGTAGGCCGATAAACGCCTCTGGCGCCTGCTCCAGACCCTCCGTTACCTGTTCGCGGTAATGAATACGATCCTGTTTAAGCCAGCTCGCCATCTCCTGCTGGAATTCATGCAGTCGGTGACCATAATCCTGCATGATAATAAATCCTTGCAACCGAATACGTTTCTTCAGAATCGTTGCCATTAATAATGGAACGCGATCCGGGCCTTCCGGAAGATCGGTGGCGTTATAACCGCTCACCAGACCACAGAGCGGAATGCGTGCAGAGGTATTTAATAGCGGCAGCACGGCATCGAAGACTTTACCGCCAACGTTCTCATAGTAAATATCGATGCCCTGCGGGCAGGCCTTCGCCAGTTGGTCGCTAAAATCATCGGCATGGTGATCAATGCACTCATCAAACCCCAGCACTTCAACAGCATGACGGCACTTCTCGCTGCCGCCCGCCACGCCCACGACGCGACAGCCCTTAATTTTGCCAATCTGGCCGACCGTTGCGCCAACAGGCCCGGTAGCCGCAGCAACTACCAGCGTTTCGCCCTCTTTCGGCTGGCCGATATCCAGCAACCCCATATAGGCGGTAAAGCCCGGCATGCCAAGAATACCCAGCGCCCAGGACGGGTGCGGGATATTGCTATCCAGTTTCACCAGATCATCACCACTGGCAATGTCGTAATCCTGCCAGCCGCTGCCGGCGAGAACCCAGTCGCCCTCGGCGAAATCCGGATGCTGTGATTTCACAACACGGCTCACGGTGCCGCCACACATCACTTCACCAATTTTAACCGGCGGTGAGTAGGATGGCGCATCACTCATGCGTCCGCGCATATAGGGGTCGAGGGAGAGGTATACCGTGCGCAGCAGCACCTGGCCTTCGCCCGGCGAGGCGACCTCATCCTCCTCCAGCCGAAAATTCTCTGCAGTCGGCGCGCCATGCGGACGCGAAGCCAGTACCCAGCGGCGGTTGCGGTGTGAATGTTGGTTCATTTTGCTCTCCTGTGCAGTGTGGGCTGACTAATGATAGTAGACGGTTAACGCTGCCCGCGCGTTGGCATTACGTGGCGGCATGGTTGAGGCGCACCACCAGATAGCGGCACGGCTGAAGGGTTTCATTGATAAATCGGCAGTCGTTTGGCGGGCCCAATTCCAGACAATCCCCAGGCTGCATCTCGTGGCGCGTCTCGCCTTCGAGAAAGACCAGGCTCCCCTCCTGCAGCCAGATAAGCTGGCGCGCCAGCGCATAAGAGGAGGCTGGCATCGGGATATTGCTGCCGGGCGGCAGCTCGATCTGTACTAAATCAATGGGCAGGTCGCTGCGCGGCGAAACGTGGCGGCGCAGATAGTGGCTTTGCGGATCGCGCCACACCGGCTGGCTGGCGAAGCGCAGCAGCTTGCCCTCCTGCATCTCCGCGCGGGCAATCAGCGTTGACATGCTGATGGCAAACGCGCCGCAGATACGCGCCAGAAGCGTGGCGGTCGGGCTGCTCTCCGCCCGCTCGATTTTGTGGATCATCGCCCGCGACACACCCGCCCGTTCGGCCAGCTCCGTCAGCGACCAGCCGCGCGACTCGCGCTCAAGACGAATTCGCGCACTGATGCGTTGATTTATATTGTCTGAGATAGTATTCATAACGTCATACTATAGTGTACAGATCAGGGGTTCAACTATGCCGATTCGTTATGCCGTGAAAGAGGATTGCGCGGCGATTGCCGCTATTTATAACCATGCCGTGATCAATACGGCGGCGATCTGGAACGATCAAACCGTGGATGCCGATAACCGCATTGCGTGGTTTGAGGCGCGCGCTCTGCTCGGTTATCCGGTGATTGTGAGCGAAGAGAACGGCGTTGTCACGGGTTACGCCTCCTTCGGCGACTGGCGCGCCTTCGACGGCTTTCGTCACACGGTTGAGCACTCGGTCTATGTCCACCCGGATCATCAGGGTAAAGGGCTTGGCCTGGCGCTAATGGAGCGGCTGATTCAGGAAGCGAAGCGCATCGGCAAACATGTGATGGTTGCCGGCATCGAAGCGCAAAACCAAGGGTCAATTCATCTCCACCAGAAGCTTGGCTTTACCATTACCGGGCAGATGCCGCAGGTCGGCACCAAGTTTGGCCGCTGGCTCGATCTCACCTTTATGCAGCTGCAACTGGACAACCGCACCGACCCGGACGCACCAGCATGAACCAGTCCCTGACCCTCGCTTTTCTGGTTGCTGCCGGTATTGGGCTGGTTATCCAGAACACGTTGATGGTGCGTATTACCCAGGCTTCCTCCACCATTCTGATCGCCATGCTGCTCAACTCGCTGGTCGGCATTGTGCTGTTTGTCTCTATTCTGTTGATCAAACAGGGCGTCGGTGGTTTTCAGGAGCTGGTTACCAGCGTCAAATGGTGGACGCTGATCCCCGGCCTGCTCGGCTCCTTCTTCGTTTTCGCCAGCATCAGCGGCTATCAAAATGTCGGCGCGGCAACCACTATCGCCGTGCTGATCGCCAGCCAGCTTATCGGCGGCCTGGTGATGGATGTGGTGAAGAGCGAAGGCGTGGCGCTGAGGGCGCTGATTGGCCCGGTGTGCGGTGCGGTGTTACTGGTGATTGGTGCCTGGCTGGTCGCGCGACGGCAGTTTTAAGACCACAAAAAACGGGCCAGTCGGCCCGTTTTGTCAGTGCATTATCAGAGAATCTCGCCACCTTTGGTGAGATGCTCGCGTCGCGCCTCCGCATCCTCTTTATGCTGGCGACCATGATGGGCGATGGCGTTACGCAGGCGCTGCTGCTGCTCGTAACGCGCTTCGCGGCTCAGTTCGCCATCTTCACTCAGGATAACCAGCAGCTCGTTCATGCCGATAATGGCTCCGTCGGCAATGGCGGCGTCGACGCGGGCGGTAACCTCATCAAGATGTGACATACCCTCTCCTTAATTCAGCTTCGCTTTGGAAAAATCACTGCCCATCAGGCTGACGCTGTAGCCGGTGACGTTACTGCGCGTCGCGTAAAAGGTTTTGCCGTTTGCCAGCGGGATCCACGGTGCCTGCTTATAGAAAATCTCCTGCGCCTGGCCGTAGAGTTTGGCGCGCTCGGCCGGATCGCTCACCAGCTTCGCTTTTTTCACCAGATCGTCATACGGCTTGTCGCACCAGCGCGCGGCGTTGGAGCCGGTCTTCACGCTGTCGCAGCCGAGCAGCGTATCGGCGAAGTTATCCGGATCGCCATTATCAGACATCCAGCCAAACAGCGCAGTATCGTGCTCGCCTTTGCGCATGCCGGAAAGGTACTCGCCCCACTCGTAGGAGACAATTTTCGCTTTGACGCCTACTTTCGCCCAGTCGCTCTGGATCATCTCGGCGATACGGCGCGAGTTCGGGTTGTAGGGGCGCTGCACCGGCATCGACCAGAGCGTCGCTTCAAAACCCTTCTCCAGCCCCGCCTGTTTCAGCAGCGCCTTCGCTTTCTCAGGATCGTAGCTGTACTCCGGCAGATCTTTGCTATAGCCGAGCATATTTGGCGGCAGCGGTGATTTCGCCACGCTGGCTGAACCCAGGAAGACTGCATTCACAATGGCTTTTTTATCGGTGGCGTAGTTCAGCGCCTGGCGCACCAGCACGTTATCGAACGGTTTTTTCTCGGTGTTAAACGCCAGATAGCCGACGTTCAGCGCTTCAACCGTATGCAGGGTCAAATCTTTGTTCTTTTTGATCTGCTCAAACTGCACCGGTGCCGGGGCGGGAATAATCTGGCACTCGTTGGTTTGCAGTTTTGCCAGCCGCGTCTGCACATCCGGCGTGATAGAGAAGATCAGGTGTTTGGTCGGCACCGGGCCATCCCAGTAGTTCGGGTTGGCGATATAGCGGATCAGCGCATCGGTTTTGTACTGCTGCAATGCGTAAGGGCCGGTACCGATTGGCCAGTTGTCGACATTCTCCGGCGTGCCTTTTTTCAGCATCGCGTCGGCATACTCCGCCGATAGAATCGAGGCGAAATCCATCCCCCAGTCGGCGAGGAAAGCGGCGTTCGGTTCATTGAGCACGAACTGAACGTGGTAGTCATCGACCTTCTTCACCTCTTTGATCAGCTTATCGAGCCCGACATCGGTGAAGTATTCGTAGTTGCCCTGCGAGACGTTGTGGTAGGGATGTTTGGCATCCATCTGACGCATAACGGAGAAGATCACGTCATCGGCATTAAAGTCGCGCGTCGGTTTGAAATATTTATTGCTGTTAAATTTGACGCCCTGGCGCAGCGTAAAGGTCCAGGTTTTGCCATCGTCGGAGACTTTCCACTCCGTCGCCAGCGACGGCACCGGGGTGTTTTTCACCGGATCAAAAGTCACTAGCCGGTTATAGAGCACCTGCGAGCTGGCGACAAACGACGGGCCGGAGCTGGCAATTTGCGGGTTGAAGGATTCCGGGGACGCCTCTGAGCAGTAGATCAGTGTGTCGTTGGAAGCCGCAAACGCGGCGCTTGCCGGTAAGAGTGTGCTCAACGCCAGCGCGAGCAGTGTTTTCCCTGTGGTCATGTGCAGGAGCCTTCTATTTTTATATGGAGTTGTAATCTCAGCACAGGCCGGGCGAACTGGCAAATAACCAATCTCTATCAAGTTATGCTAAAGCGGTTGTTTTTGCTGAAATATCCACCATGCTTAATAAGAAAATTTACCGTAGGGCGTATTTTGGTCTTTTTGAGGGCCAGATGCGCTCAATGCGTCGAGAATTCAATGGTTTTGCGCTTTCCTCTGCCTTTTACTGGCGGCGGGAACGCGTATAGTAGACGCGTGAAGAAGTCTATGGGATGAAAACGTGGCAAAAACACTCTTGCGCAGCGGCGATCTGGATGATTTCCAGGCCGTTGGCGGCGGCGGTCAGGCCGTATTCGATTCGGCACTACAAATTCGTGAAGCGCTGCGTCTGCGTAAACAGCAGGCGTTAGTGGATTGTCTGGCAATACCGCAGGTTAATGATGAAGGCGACCGTGTCGACTGGTACTCGCCCATCGACGGTCAATCCCGATCCTGGAAAGCGGCAGAGCCAGAGGCGCGCGCCCGCGCGCTGCGTTACCTCGAAAGCACCCTCGACGCCGCGGCCGCGCTGAGCCGTAAATGTTTGCAGTCGCCAAAAACGGCACAGCAGCTTTTCGGTTCGCTGCTGGAAAAAGCACTGCAGTTCCCTGGCGAAAACCATGTTTTCCTCGTTGATGGCAAACCGGTCATCACCTTTTGGGGCTTCGTCAACCTTAATGAAAGCGCGCGCGAAAACGTGCTTGAGTGTCTTTACGAGCCGGAGCCGGAAGTACCGGAGATTGTGATCGAGCCGGAACCGGAGCCAGAGCCGCAACCTGAACCAGAGCCGGAAAAAGAGGTGCAGAGCGAAGCCGCACCGGAAGCGAGCTTCAGCCAGGCCGACGCCCCGCTCTTAACCCCGCCGCCGGTTAAACCGCAGCCGGTGAATGCTGCGCCAATCTACCAGGCGGTGCAGGATGCCGAGCAGGAGCCTGCTCCGGCGAAAGACCCCACTGCTTCGCCCGCGCCGAAAACAAAAAAACGTCGCCGCACCGTGCTGTGGCTGTTGCCGATAGCGGCCGCTGTTGCCGCTGCCGTTGCCGTGCCGGTTGTGCTCAAACAGCAACAGCAGCAGGCGGAGAGCGCTTCCGCGCCGGTTGCCGAGCCGGCAAAACCGGTCGCCATTGCACCTAAGCCGATTGAAGCGGAGCCAATTCCGGCGCTGTCAGCCAATCTGCCGCTGCACCAGGCCGCGGTATTACCGGCCGAAGAGAAAGCCCCGGCAGAGCAACCGGCGGAAAACGAACCGGTCGTAATCATGCCGATCCCGAAAGGGGCAATGGTGATGGATGCCCAGCAGGTCAAAATGGGCTCGACTAAATTCCTCAACGGCAGCTGGCGTGTGGCGATGGATGTGAAAGATCCGGTCACCGGCAAAGCGCCGAACGTGCGTTATCAGATTCAGAATAATAAGGGCAGCGCCCGCATTGTGATGGGCAAGAACGTCACCTGTCGCGCCGATCTCTTCTCCGGCCTGCATCAGACGGGCGAGTTGCTGATCAAGAGCCGCGGTAATGCGCGTTGCAGCGACGGGACGCGCTACCCGATGCCGGATATTTCCTGTAAAGCAGGCACCAACGACGTGGCGGAGTGCAGCGCGCGTTTTGACGCAAAAACCACCGTTCCGGTGACGTTCAGAAACACAGGTGATTGATTTATGTTGGTTAATCTTTGCGACTACAAACAGAGCGTCACGCTGATCGCCAATAGCGGCGTGCAGTTTCTCGATTTCGGCCTGACGCCGCAGGATTCGGCGAACAGCGGCCGTTTTGTGCGTAAAACGGCGAACGGGCCGCTGCTGCGCCTCGATTTCGATGTGGTGAATGAGCGTTACACCCTGCCCAACCGCGAAGGCGGTCAGCCGGAAGTGGTCAAGCCTGAAAGCAGCCATACGCTGCAATACTCCCTGTCGATCCTCGATGGCGTCTGGTTGCCGATCCCGTTTCTGCGCTTCAACCCGCCGCGTACCTTTGTTGAAGGCCCGGATAACTGGGCGCGCGTGCAGATCCGCAAACTGCCGGAGCCGGACAGCGCCGGGAACACGCACCGCGTGGCGCTGGCTCTCGACAGCCAGATCAACGGCAACTCGCCCGCCGCCCTTGCGCCGCAGGAGAATGATATTCTCAACGGCACCCGCTTTTCGCTCGCCTGGCGCGATGATGAGGTGGCCGATTTTCTCGATCAAACGTGGGTTGATGGCTGGCTGCGCGAAGCGTTTTTGCACTTTATTACCCAGCACGAAAGCCGCAGCGAGCGTGAAATTCATCAGGCCCTGCGTGGTTTTGAGTACCAGGCGCACTGGCTGAACCTGATGTCGCTGCTCGGCATGCAGCTTCAGGTGCCGGAAGTGAAAATCGTCACCCATACCCTCAGCACGCCGGCCATTCCGGTCGATCTGATCCTCGATGTCGGTAATACGCACACCTGCGGCGTGATTATTGAAGATCATGGTGATGCCAACGATGGCCTGCGCCAGACCGCTGAGTTACAGGTGCGCTCGCTCAGCGAGCCACAATTTCTTAACGAGCCGCTGTTTACCAGCCGGCTTGAGTTTTCCGAAGCGCGCTTCGGCAAACAGCACTTTTCGGTCGAAAGCGGGCGTGAAGACGCCTTTGTCTGGCCGTCGATCGTCCGTGTCGGCGATGAGGCGCGTAAACTGGCGATGCAGCGTATCGGCACCGAAGGCAACAGCGGTATCTCCAGCCCGCGTCGCTACCTGTGGGATGAAACCCCGGTGTTGCAGGACTGGCGTTTCAGCCAGATGAACAGCAAAACGCAGCGAGAACCGCTGGCGACCGCTTTCCCGCTGATGAACCTGATGAATGACGAAGGCCAGCCGCTCTATAGCCTGCCGCTGGATGAGCGTCTGCCGGTCTTCTCGCCGCAATACAGCCGCAGCACGCTGATGACCCATATGCTGTGCGAATTGCTCTCACAGGCACTCGGGCAGATCAACAGCGTCGCGACCCGTCTGCGCCTTGGCTTCCCGGCCTCGCCGCGCCAGTTGCGCACCATTATCCTGACCCTGCCGTCGGCGATGCCGAAACAGGAGCGTGAGATTTTCCGCCGCCGCATGTTTGAAGCGATTGCCCTGGTGTGGAAAGCGATGGGCTGGCATCCGCAGGATGAGGATTTTGCCCAGCGCAAGCAGCAGGAGAAAAGCGTGGTTCCGGTGCCCTATATCCAGATGGAGTGGGACGAAGCAAGCTGCGGCCAGCTGGTATGGCTCTATAACGAAGCGATCTCCCGCTTTGCCGGGCAGACCGAAACCTTTTTTGCCTCCCTCGCCCGCCCGGATCGTACCGAAGCACCGGGCGCAGTACCGGGCCGTTCGCTGCGCGTGGCCTCTGTCGATATCGGCGGCGGCACTACCGATATGGCGATCACCCACTATCAGCTGGACGACGGCACCGGCAGCAACGTCAAAATCACCCCGCAGCTGCTCTTCCGTGAAGGGTTTAAGGTGGCGGGCGATGACATTCTGTTAGATGTGATCCAGCGCTGCGTGCTGCCTGCGCTACAAACGCATATGCAGAAAGCGGGCATTACCGATGCGGCGGCGATCATGGCGACGCTGTTTGGCGACTCCGGGCGTATCGACACCCAGGCAGTGCTGCGCCAGCAGACGACGCTGCAACTCTTTATGCCGGTCGGCCATGCGATTCTGGCGGCCTGGGAAGAGAGCGACATTAACGATCCGCTGGCTGGCCTTTACGCGACCTTTGGCGAGCTGCTGAAGCAGACGCCGACGCGCAACGTGATGAACTACCTGAAGCAGGCGATCGATCACGCCCTGCCTGCCGGCTCAGCGGAGTTTGATGTGCTGTCGGTACCGCTGCAAATCACCTTCCGCGATCTGCAAGAGGCGATGCTGGCCGGGCAGTTTACCCTGACTGCCCCGCTACACGCGGTGTGCGAAGCGATCAGCCACTATAGCTGTGACGTGCTGCTGATTACCGGTCGCCCGGGCTGCTTGCCGGGCGTGCAGGCGCTGATTCGCCACCTGCAACCGGTGCCGGTCAACCGCATGGTGTGGCTGGACAAGTACCGGGTGCATGAGTGGTACCCCTTCAGCCAGCAGGGCAAAATCGGCAACCCGAAATCGACCGCCGCTGTTGGCGCGATGCTGTGCAGCCTGGCGCTCGATCTGCGCCTGCCGCGTTTCAATTTTAAAGCGGCGGATATTGGTGCCTACTCCACGGTGCGCTATCTCGGTGTGCTGGATAACGTGGTCAATACCCTGCGTGATGAGAACATTTGGTATCACGACATCGATCTCGATAAGCCCGGTGCGAAGCTCGATGCGCGGCTGCACTTCCCGCTGCGCGGCAATGTGACGCTCGGTTTCCGTCAGCTGGCCAACGCCCGCTGGCCAGCCACGCCGCTCTATACGCTGAGTATCAACTCGCAGGAGCTGGCGAAAACCATCGCCGGTGACGGGGTGTTAAATGTGCGGCTACAGTTTAGCGGCGGCAATAAACACCACGGCCCGGAGGCGTTTACCCTGAGTGAAGCCTGGTTGCAGGATGGCACCCCGGTTCCTGCCGATGCGTTAACGTTTAAATTGAATACGCTGGCCGACCGCCGACACAGCGGAAGCCATTACTGGATCGACAGCGGGAGTGTGTACCTGAAATGAGTGCGAGCGTAAAAACCACCCAAGCCTTAACCGCATGGATCACGAACAACCGTCAGCACTCACCGCTGCTTAATGATGACGCCGATGCCCTGCTGGCACGCGTTACCGCCGCCGCGGCGGATGAACAGGCGCTGACGGAGGTGGCTGACGCTCCCTGTACCGTCGGGCTGTATGGTCGCTCGCAGGCGGCAAAAGCGCATTTGCTTGCCGCCCTGTGCGGCAGCGGCAATGGCCGCATGCATGTACGCCCTGGCGAAAAGACGCTGGATTACTTCAGCCATATTAACCCTGGGCACGCCCTGACCAGCATGGCGCTACGTTTCAGTCAGCGCGTACCGTTTATGGATGAGGGATTCCCGCTCTGCCTGCGTATTCTCAGCGAAGCGGAACTGGTTCAGCTGTTTATTGCTCATGCGCATCAGCAGCCGGATGTGCGCGCGGTTGACAAAGCGGTCATTGAAGATCGGGTCGCGAAATGGCGCGCGCTGCGCCAGCCTAACGTCGTGCCGGGGATCACCGCCGAAGAGATTGGCGCGATTGCCCGCTTCTGGCGCTCAGTGGTGCCCGCCGCGCAGCAGCAGATGGATGATGCGCTCTGGTATCAATTCGCCGCCCTGCTACCCGCTCTTGATCTGACCACACGCGCCAGCGCATGGGCACTGCTGTGGGGCGAACAGCAGGAGTTAACCCAGCAGTGGTTTGCCCTTGCACATACCCTGCACCAGACAGGTAACGCCGCCGAAATTGCCGCACCCTTGAGCATTCTGGTGGACACCTTCGCGCTGCCGACCGACGGCTTTTTAACCCCGGCGGTTGAGCAGGAGGAGGCGATCCACGATGAAGTGGTGGTGCATCCGTGGGCCAATGAGCAGCTGCAAAATGCGGTCAGCATTCCGCTGGCGACGCTGGCGCTGATCACCCGCGAGCTGGTACTGCCGGTGGAAAACAGTCTGCTTCCCGGCGTCGATATTGTGGATATTCCCGCCCCCGGCCCGCGTGAAGGTCAGCCGCTGTGGCGCAGTAAATGCCGCTGGCTGCTGGAGAACTACCGCCAGCGCCTGCAGCCGGATGTGTTGATGATCTGTAACGCCACGCTGGATCGCGCGGAAACCGCCACCACTGCGCGCGCACTGCTGAACTGGGTGAAAGAGACACAGTCGGGCCAGGAGTCGGCGCTACCGGGGCTGGTCTGGGCGATCACGCCGCAGGATGCGCGCTTTACGCTGGCGCAAAATCTGGATGAGACCGTCCAGCAGCTGATTGGCAAGCCGGGCCAGCACTGGGGCACACTGCAGGCGCTGGATGCCAGCAGTTTGCAGCGTCTGCTTGAGTGGCTGGCGCAAGCGACCGCGCCCGCCCTGCGTCAGCAGCGGCTGAAAGCGCTGAACGAACGCCAGCAGCGTGCTCTGCGCGATCTGTTGCAGGCCTGGGTCGTCAGCCCGGAACAGGATGCGGATGAGCAGCGTAAACGGGCGGAGTCCGTGGTGCGCGAACTGCAGGTTCAGGCTTCACGTCATGGTGAGCTGCTCGAAGGATTAATGCCGGATATGCAGCAGTTCGATACGCTCTGGAAGGTACAGCAGCCGCGGGAAGAGAAAGTGAGCGGCCTGTTTAACGAGTCGATCGATCTGTTTGCCGAGTCGGCTGAGAGCGCCGAGCCGCAGGCAATGGCGAAAGATGTTGGTCAGCAGGCGCACGCGCTGTGGGTAAACCACGTGCGCCAGTGGAGCCGCAACGATGACAATGCCGTGCGCCTGGGCGTCAGCCCGGCGACGCTGCGCCAGATGGCAGAAATCGTAATTGTCAGCAGCTACCGCCTGCGTCTGCCGGAAACGCTGCAGAAAATTATGCAGCGCGACACCGCCTGTGCGGCGCAGCTTCATGCCGCCATCGGCAACTTTGTCGCGTGGCTCGGCTATGCCGATCTTCCGCAGGAGAGCCGCCCCGCCAGCCGCGTGCAGAAGGGCAGCACCATCTTTGCTACCGCAGCGATAGAGCTGGGCGGCGCGCGGTTAACGCGTCTCGGCGATCAGCCGGTGCACGCGGCAACCCGCTATGTCTACGACTGGCTGGTCGCGCTTTACAACCGGGCGATTGAAAATATCGGCTACCGTCACCCGCTCGATGTCAGCCCTAACGCGCGCGCGGCGCTCAAAGCGCTACTGCCTTAAGCCTTAAATCGCAACCCGGCACGCTCTGCCGGGTTTTTTATTCGTGTTGCGCGATAAAGGAGCCTATCGCCTGCGCCAGCGCCGATGGCTGCTCCCACGACATTGAGTGACCGGCGTCGGCGATAATCCGCAAATCGATTCCCTGCTGGCGGACTTCTTCGGCGTCGTTATCCGGCAGCGAGTGCGCACCAAAAATCAGCGTCTTCGGGCGCGGCAAATCAACAAACAGCTTCATCCAGCCGGGCGTGATGCCCTCCACCAGGCTTTTCGCTTCCCGCCACATCGCCCAGGGCGCGGTGCTCTGCAAACTGCCCGCCCACGGTGAGGTCTCCCGTGCCAACATCGCTGCATAACCGCAGGTGACAAAGTCCCCTTCATCCATACTGGCCACTTCGCGGCTGAACTGCCCGCCGCCGGGGTAAAAGTTAGGTTCAGAGACGGCAAGGCCGTTAAGACGCGAGTGCATACATGACGCGACTTCAATAGCGATGCTGCCGCCCATACTGTGGCCGTAGAGCCAGAGAGCATCCAGCTTGAGGTGATCGAGCACTTCCACAACGACGTTTGCCTGATCGGTGGTGCGGTAAGCGTAGCTGGCGGGCCGTTCGCTGTAGCCACTGCCGGGCAGGTCGATAAGTATGGCGCGCCGTCCGGCGAGTGCCGGGTCGGTAATAATGCGTGGATATTCAAACGATGATGCGCAGCCCAGCCCGTGAATAAAGACCACCGGGTCGCCTTTGCCCGGTAAGGCGTGCCAGCGAACGCGGCACTGCGCGTGGTGTGAATAGAGTTCGTCCATCTGCTCTCCCTCTTGCGTGATACTGGTATTTTATACAGCATTTCAGCGCAAGATTGCGAGCGAATTCAAAAGAGTGAAATAAGGAGCGCTACCGGGAAACTGATTGGCCATGTTGCACCGACTAATAGTGCGCTCAATAAGCGCATGGTGCGCTTCTCTTTGGTGAGGAACCAGGTGACAAACGCGCAGATCGTCGCCATCACGGCGTAAAAAATCAGCAGTTTTGTGTAGAGTTCCATCCGCCTTCTCCTCTCCTTAGGCCAACATGCACTCGCTATGCTGCTCTCTTTATTGTCCGCATGTTGTCGGGGCGGTCACGCTTTGCTTTAGCGGTCAGACAGCGATCAGAAAATGGAGAAGAGCAGTGCCACCGGAAAGCTCATCGGCCAGGTGGAACCGACCAGAAAAGCGCTCAGCAGACGGATACGTTTACGATCGTGCGACAGGAACCAGGTAATAAAGGCGCAGATCAACGCCATGACACAATAGAACACCAACATTTTTTGGTATAACGACATAACAAACATTAACCCAGAAGTAACAAAACGTGCGCAATATGCTCTTTTAATTGACCTTTATCAAGTTTAAATAGTTTCTCAAAAGAGACCGTATGCCGCAAATTTGATCTAACGGGCTGAATCTATTCATAAACGTCCGCCGGGAGTAATCCTTGATGGGGAGGATAAACGCAGCGCCAGCGGACGTGGATGTTCTGCTTACTGTTGGCGATCGCGCCACGCCTTAATCATCTCCTTCGTCACCTCACTGGCGTAACAGATGGGCGCATAACCCCCTGCTTTGCTCCAGGCGCTACGCCGCCCGCATGAACTGCCGTTACGCGCCCGGTTAAACGGACAGGCGCAGGTGCCCGGATATTCAGCAATTGACTCTTCAATAATCGCCTGTTTCACCTGCGCATCACTTAGCGCCTGCTCTTTTGCCACCCCTTGCGGTGCCATCATCACCCAGGCAGCCACAATAGCACCTGCCAGACTCGTCGTTATTTTCATTTTCGTATCCCGTGAAGGTATGAATTACAAAAATATTCTTATTACTTTCCGTTAATATTGATTAAAAACAACTCAACCTATCTGGGTACATTTATATGTCAGATTTAACTTAAGTCTGCTTTTTAATATCGATAACGGCCAATTTGGGGCTGCTATATTTGGCGGGGCCGAATCTTCTCTGTTATTGTTTTTAACAGGCAAAGAAAAGGTGAAACAAGGTAAAGTTATGCAGAAATATGACGATCTGTGGCAAGCCATTGAAGTTCGGGTGCGTGAAAATAATGACATCACGCATAACGATTGGACCACGGATAGCGTGCGGGGCCATGCTGCGAGGCAGCGCATTGCGCAGATATTTATCCTCGAAGTGCTGTTGGCGCGCCATCGTGAAAAGTATGCCAGTAACTTTGTTCCACTGGCTGGTGAGGAGGCGCTCTACCATCTAATTTTTAAACGCACCGGCTGGAAGCCATTTGAAGTGAAACAGCTCTCCTTTATCGACACGCTGTTTGTGTTAGCTGAACTCTTCCGTGATGAAAACTTACCGGCAGAAGTGCGCGCCGTGCTGCGCTCGCAGGGCATTAAGGATGAGGCGTTACCGACGTATGATTTTTCAGAGAAAGATTGGGCGCCGCGCGAGAACGAAGTTTTTCTGCGCCGTTAGGCTGCGCGGGAAAAAAAGGGCTCATCAGAGCCCTTTTTATTATTGTGCCGCCACGCTACACGCCATGGTGAGCGCAAGCGGCGCGCGGGCAAAATAAAATTCTTCGCCTTCACACCAGTAGGTTTCAATCGGCATTGCGCCGTTTGAAAATGTAGAAGAGATAGTTGTGTCGCCGTCATCCACCGTTAAAAACTCGGCTGCGCGACCGGGAATCAGCACGACTACGATTTTACTCATTATGATTTAATTCCCCTGCCTGATTATTCAAAAAGCCAGCTATTATTGCCGTTTTTTGTGACGGGGTAATGACATTATTTGTAAGTAATTTCTTGCTTTCCCTGCTTTCGTTTCACAGTGTCGCAGATGAGGGAGTATGACACCTTCACGCTCCACTCTCAGAGAGATCGTTGGTTAATGCAGAAAAGCGCAGGCGCTGGAATAAATTACAACACCTCACTGGAGCCGTTAAACGACAATGGAAATTTCATTCAAGTATCGGTCAGAAAACTTTCGATGCTGATTATGGCGATTACATCACCGCCGTTGCACCCTTCCGGCAGCAAAAGTACCCTTTTTTTTTCCAGAATCCTTCATTGGCCACCTGTTGGCGGCTCAGGTGTTACTCTGGGTAGAGGCTACGATATGGGCAATCGCAGCGCCGGCGAAATCCTCTCAACACTTATGCTGGCAGGAATTGAAGAATATAAAGCTCAGTTATGCGCAAAAGCGGCAGGGCTCAAAAATCGGGAGGCAGATCAATTCGTAAAAGTATATGGCCCGTTCGTAGGTGAAATTACACACCAGCAGCAAATACGGCTCTTCGAGATCGCATACCGTGAAAAAATTGAATATGGTAAAGGGGTTTACAGTCGGCATGTTGAGAAATTAAAAATAGTCAATGCTGTGCAGTGGAATAGCTTAGATAAAGTCATCAGAGATGCGTTTATTGACACGCTATATCAAGGCAATATTACGGCAAGACAGATGGTTAAAATAATGGCCCAGGGCGGAAGCAGGCAACAAATCATCGATTACCTGCGCAACGACAGCAATCTTGGTAATGACAAAAGAAGAACAAACATAAGAGTGAGGAATCTGCAGCAATGAAAAATATCCTGATTTTAATCTTCCTCCTGCTGGCATCTGGTGCTGTGCTGGCTGGGCCTACTACAGATATCACATCGAATAGAGATGTTGATACCTGCATCCAAAAAAATGGTGAAAATAACAGCGAATGTCTTGAAGACCTCAACGATAAATCGAACAAGACTCTTATCACCGCTTACACTGAAAAACTTAAACAAATTGAAAACTTTGATTATACCCAGTGGTGGATGGGGGATGAGAATCGGAAGAAGGGCATGATCGAAGCTTTCAAGAAAAGCCAGAGTGAATGGTTAACTTACCGTAATAATTACTGTAATGCGGCTGCCACTGGTTCTCAAGGCACACATTTCCTGGGGGCTGCTGCAACGGGATGTAACATAAACATGAACAACCGACGCATAAATGAAATAGAGATGATTCAAATGCAAATTCAAGAGTAAGCATTTTACTTGCTAAAGGCCGCAGAGCAAAAGGCGACCGGTTTGCCATCCTTAACCGCTATAGTGGCTTTACTGCCCCACCTCTGCCCTATAACAAAGCGGCCGGAACACAATAACTTTGTATTCCAGCCGCTTAACTCTCTGTCAATGCTTTATCATCACATGCCGAACCACCGTGTAATCCTCAAGGCCGTAAATCGACATATCTTTGCCGTAGCCGGAGTGTTTCTGCCCGCCGTGCGGCATTTCGCTCACCAGCATAAAGTGGGTGTTGACCCAGGTGCAGCCATACTGCAACCGCGCGCTGATGCGGTGCGCGCGTCCGACATCTTTGGTCCATACCGATGAGGCGAGGCCGTAGTTGGAGTCATTGGCCCAGCCGAGCACCTGCGCTTCGTCATCAAACTCCGTAATACTCACCACCGGGCCAAACACTTCGCGCTGCACGATCGCATCTTCCTGTTTTGCGCCTGCCAGCAAGGTTGGCTGATAGTAATACCCTGCCCCCGGCTGTTTATTGCCGCCGGTCACCACTTTGATATGCCCGAGCGCCTTCGCCTCTTCGACGGCGCGCGCCACGCGCTCAAGGTGCGCCTGCGAACTGAGCGGCCCAAGCTCGGTGGACTCATCGTTCGGCTCGCCCATCTTCAGGCTGGCGACTGCTGCGCCCAGCTTCTCAACCAGCGCATCATAAATGCCTTTTTGCGCATAGATGCGGCACGCGGCAGTGCAATCCTGCCCGGCATTGTAGAAACCAAAGGTGCGTACCCCTTCGACCACCGCGTCGAGGTCGGCATCATCAAACACAATCACCGGCGCTTTGCCGCCAAGCTCCATATGGGTGCGCTTAATCGACGAGGCGGTATGGGAAATGATGTGCTCCCCGGTAGCAATCGAGCCGGTCAGCGAGACCATGCGCACCTTTTGATGGCCGGTCAAACGATCGCCGACACTCTGCCCACGGCCAAATAGCACATTCAGCACGCCCGCCGGGAAGATACCCTGCGCTAACTCCGCCAACTTCAGCAGGGTCAGGGGTGTGATCTCTGAAGGTTTGATCACCACGCAGTTTCCCGCCGCCAGCGCCGGGGCCAGTTTCCAGGCGGCCATCATCAGCGGGTAGTTCCACGGCGCAATTGAAGCCACCACGCCTAACGGATCGCGGCGAATCATCGAAGTGTGTCCCTCCAGGTACTCGCCCGCTGCCAGCCCGTTCAGGCAGCGCGCGGCACCAGCGAAGAAGCGGAATACATCCACCACCGCCGGGAGTTCATCATTCAACACACAGTGCAGCGGCTTGCCGCAGTTGAGCGACTCGAGGCGCGCGAACATCTCTGCGTTATCTTCAATCACCTGCGCCAGTTGCAGAAGCGCGTCAGCGCGCGCTTTCGGCGTGGTCTGCCCCCACTCGACAAAGGCCCGGTCTGCCGCCTCGACGGCCGCGTCGACCTGCGCGTGTGACGCTTCGGCGATCGTCAGCAGCACTTCGCCGGTGGCGGGATTGTAAACCGCCTGCTCTTCACCTTCGCCATTAACCAGTTCGCCATTAATAAACAGTTGATGTTGCATCGCGCTCCCTCTGCCCGGTCTATGAGTCTGTTTACGGGTTGCCCCACTCCATTAAAAATAGACGGCGCGCAGAGAGAACGGGTGGGCAGCCAGTGCTGAACTGTGTTGCTATTCACATTTCCTATGAATAGCGGTCAGCGCAGCGGCAAAAGGCTATTGCATCATCTGGCGGATCAGCTCGCCGAGGCGCATCGCCGCCCGCTCCTCTTTCTCACCCCATGCCCAGGCACAGTTAAAGCGGAAAAAGGAGATCCAGTTATCGGAGGTGGAAAACATCTTGCCTGGCGCGATGCTGATATGGTGCGCCAGTGCCTGCTGACTGAGCACACCCGCATCCAGACCGTTCGGCAGCTCCAGCCATAAGAAGTAGCCGCTCTCGTTACGGTAGATTTTCACCTCCGGCGGCAGATGACGCAGCAGCGCCTGCCAGGCGAGATGTTTGCGCTCCGCCAGCTGGCGGCGTAAGCGGCGCAGGTGCGCGTCGTAATGATGGGTAGAGAGATAATCAACCAGCGCCAGCTGTAGCGGCGAACTGGTAGACAAGGTGCTCATTAATTGCAGTTGCTGAATGCGCCGCGCGTGACACCCGGCCGCCACCCAGCCGACGCGAAACCCGGCAACCAGGCATTTTGAAAAAGATGAACAGTGCAACGTCATCTCCTGCTTATCCCAGGCCTTGGCGGGTAACGGCTGTTCCCGGCCATAATAGAGCTCGCTATAAACATCATCTTCAATCAGCGTGACGTTATGCGCGGCGAGCAACTCGACCAGCCGTGCCTTTTTCTCCGGGCTAAGGGTGAAGCCGAGCGGGTTCTGGCTGTTGGTCATCAACCAGCAGGCTTTCACCGGATACTCGGTTAGCGCCTGTTCAAGCGCATCGAGATCGATACCGCTTTTAATATCCGTTGGCACCGAGAGCGCTTTCAACTTCAGCCGCTCCAGCGCCTGCAGTGCGCCGTAAAAACAGGGGCTCTCAATAATGACCCAGTCGCCCGGTTCGGTGACAGCCTGCAGGCTGAGGTTCAGCGCTTCGAGGGCACCGGCGGTGATCACAATCTCATCCGGCGAGATATTCATCCCCTGGCGGGCGTAGCGCCGGGCGATGGCGTGGCGTAACTGGCTGTTGCCCGGCGGCAGGTTCTCAATCACGCTCATTGCCCCCGCGCTCTTGCTCACTTTCGCCAGCGAGCGGTTAAGCTGCTGCATCGGAAAGAGCTTCGGGTCGGGGAAGGCCGAGCCAAAGGGCAGCACCGAAGCGTCGCAGCTGGCCTGCAACACATCGAAAATATAGGTGTTGATATCCACCGCTTCGTCGCGCATCACCTGCGGCGCAGGCGCGCGCGTTAACCCCGGCGTCGGCGCGACAAAATAGCCCGACTGCGGGCGCGCAATCACCCGCCCCTGGCTCTCGAGCAGCTGATAGGCATGCCCGACAGTCATAAAACTTAGCCCGCTGCTCGCCACCTGTTCGCGCAGCGACGGCAGCTTCTCACCCGGCCGCCAGACGCCAAGTTCAATTTGTTCAACGATTTGCTGCGCCAGGCGCTGATATTTTTTCATGGTTGTTCACGTGACCGAAGAGTACGTCATGATGGCACGCTAATGGCGATCTCGCTATATCAGTTTATAAAAAAGCGCGCAAAGCGTTGAGCTGTTATAGACAGTTACAACCATGACTCTCTGGTGAATATTTCGTGTTTCGCCTGGA
Source organism: Kosakonia sp. SMBL-WEM22 (assembly GCF_014490785.1). Classification (NCBI taxonomy): domain Bacteria; kingdom Pseudomonadati; phylum Pseudomonadota; class Gammaproteobacteria; order Enterobacterales; family Enterobacteriaceae; genus Kosakonia; species Kosakonia sp. SMBL-WEM22. The sequence continues at coordinate 2,471,230 of NZ_CP051488.1, forward strand.
CTATCCTGCAACCTGCCATACCCTTGTAAGGACTGTTATATGTAAATTGCTGTCAACTGTTTCTGCAAGTCGGCGGGCGTAGTCATTAACATTGATGCCACTACATTGATTCTGAGGATGTGCATGTTTGGTTTAGATGCGTTTTACCTGGCGAGGATACAGTTCGCCTTCACCGTTTCGTTCCACATCATCTTTCCGGCGATCACCATTGGCCTTGCCAGTTATCTCGCGGTGCTGGAAGGTCTGTGGCTGAAAACCCGGAATCCGGACTGGAAAACCCTTTACCACTTCTGGTCGAAGATCTTTGCCGTTAACTTCGGCATGGGGGTCGTTTCTGGTCTGGTGATGGCCTATCAGTTCGGCACCAACTGGAGCGGATTTTCGCAATTTGCGGGCAGTATTACCGGCCCGCTGCTCACCTATGAGGTGTTAACCGCCTTCTTTCTCGAAGCAGGCTTCCTTGGCGTGATGCTGTTTGGCTGGAATAAAGTCGGGCCAGGGCTGCACTTTTTCTCCACCTGTATGGTGGCGCTCGGCACGCTGATGTCGACCTTCTGGATCCTCGCCTCCAACAGCTGGATGCACACCCCGCAGGGCTTTGCTATTGAGAATGGCCAGGTGATCCCGGTGGACTGGTTTAAGGTGGTCTTTAACCCCTCCTTCCCATACCGCTTGTTCCATATGTCGATTGCCGCCTTCCTCAGTAGCGCGCTGTTTGTCGGTGCCTCCGCGGCCTGGCACCTGCTGCGCGGTAACAACACGCCAGCGATCCGCAAAATGTTCTCAATGGCGATGTGGATGGCACTGGTTGTGGCACCGATTCAGGCGATGGTTGGCGATATGCACGGCCTGAATACGCTGGAACATCAGCCAGCGAAGATAGCCGCCATTGAGGGCCACTGGGAGAACCCGCCGGGTGAAGCGACCCCGCTGCTGCTGTTTGGCCTGCCGGATATGGAACAGGAGCGCACCCGCTACGCGGTAGAGATCCCGGCGCTCGGCAGTCTGATCCTGACCCACAGTTTTGATAAACAGGTCCCGGCGCTAAAAGAGTTTCCTAAAGATGAGCGCCCCTACTCGCCGATTGTCTTCTGGTCCTTCCGCATTATGGTGGCGCTGGGCATGCTGATGATTGGTCTTGGCGTAATGGCGCTGTGGTTGCGCTATCGTAAGCGGCTGTATGAATCGCGCCCTTTCCTGCACTTTGCGCTCTGGATGGGGCCTGCGGGGCTGATCGCCATTCTCGCCGGCTGGGTCACCACCGAGGTGGGTCGCCAGCCGTGGGTGGTTTATGGTCTGCTGCGCACCGCTGATGCGGTTTCCGGTCACGGCGATTTGCAGATGAGCCTCAGCCTGCTGGCCTTCTTTATCGTCTACTGCTCGGTGTTTGGCATCGGCTATCTCTATATGGTGCGTTTGATCACCAAAGGGCCGCAGCCGCACGACGAAAACACCACGCAGGGCACTCCGGCACGTCCGCTTTCGGCGGCAGGTGAACATCTTCCGGCTGATGAGGATAAATAATGGGTATCGATCTTCCGTTAATTTGGTTTGTCATTATCGTCTTCGCGACCCTGATGTATATCGTGATGGATGGTTTTGACCTGGGCATCGGCATCCTCTTCCCGGTAACGCGCGACGGCCACGATCGCGATGTGATGGTCAACAGCGTCGCGCCGGTGTGGGATGGCAACGAAACCTGGCTGGTACTGGGCGGTGCGGGATTGTTTGGCGCCTTTCCGCTTGCTTATGCGGTGATTACCGACGCGCTGACCATTCCGCTGACATTGATGCTGATTGGTTTGATCTTCCGCGGCGTGGCCTTTGAGTTCCGCTTTAAAGCCACCGAGGCGCACCGTCCCTTCTGGGATAAAGCCTTCCTCTCTGGCTCGCTGCTGGCGACCTTTTCGCAGGGCGTGGTGGTCGGAGCGTTTATCAATGGTTTTAAGGTGACCGGTCGTACTTTCAGCGGCGGCGCGCTGGACTGGCTGACACCGTTTAACCTCTTCTGCGGCCTTGGCCTGGTTATCGCCTATGCGCTGTTGGGTGCAAGCTGGCTGGTGATGAAGAGCGGCGAACCGCTGCAGGGCAAAATGCGCGCGGCGGCGAAAAAACTGCTGCTGGCGTTGCTGGTGGTGATGGGCGTCATCAGCCTCTGGACGCCGCTCTCCCACGGCGCGATTGCCGATCGCTGGTTCAGCATGCCGAACCTGCTCTTCTTCTCGCCGGTGCCGCTGCTGGTGATTGCGCTCAGCATCTGGCTCTGGCGCTGCCTCGGCAATGAAGAGGTACACAGACGCCCCTTCCTGCTGACGCTGGGGTTAATTTTCCTCGGCTTCAGTGGCCTTGGGATCAGTATCTGGCCCAATATTATCCCGCCGGATATCAGCTTCTGGCAGGCGGCGGCACCGCCGCAGAGCCAGGGCTTTATGCTGGTTGGCGCCCTGCTGATTATCCCGATCATTCTGGTTTACACCTTCTGGAGCTACTACGTGTTCCGCGGCAAAATCCAGCATGGCGAGGGGTATCACTGATGAAACAGCCGCTATGGAAACGGCTGATGTGGCTGGTCGTCATCTGGGGCGGAAGCGTACTGGCGCTGGCTGCCGTCAGCATGGTGTTCCGGCTATTGATGTCAGCCGCCGGGTTTAAATCCCATTAAGATCAAAGGCCGGAAACGCATTAATGTTTCCGGCCTTTTTTATGGTTTTTTGCCGGATGGCGGCTCCGCCTTATCCGGCCTACGCGGATCGAGCGATGTTGTAGGCCGGATAAGCGCAAGCGCCATCCGGCAAATAACACCTACTTGTGCATCACCACACTGCTTTCCACCGGAATACGCGGCATGCGCAGCGTCGCGGCGATATTGGACGTGTCGGCATAACCAAACGAGATACCAAACAGCAGACGGTACTCATCTGATACCCCCAGCGCTTCACGCACCAGGTCGGCATGAAAACCGAGCAGCGTCTGCGGAATACCGGCAAAGCCGCGGGCGGCTAAGGAGAGCAAAAAGGTCTGCCCATACATACCGATATCCGACGCTACACGCACGTTGTCGCCAAAGCTCGGCATAAACAGAAACGCCGCGTGCGGCGCATCAAAAAAGCGGTAGTTACGCAGGTAGTATTCACGGCGCTTCTCTTTATCATCCCGCGCAATGCCCAGCGCTTCGTAATAGAGCTTCGCCTGCTGCTGGCTGCGGTCAAAATAGTCGCCGTGGAAATCCTCATAGGCGAAGGTGAAGTCCGGCGTCTGTTTGCCGGCAATGTCATGGTCGATCATCAGCTGCGCAAGGCGATCTTTGGTCTCACCGGAGACCACGTGCACATGCCAGGGCTGGGTGTTGCAGTTGGAGGGCGAGTATTGCGCGTCCTGCAGGACGGCATGGATCTGCTCATCCGTCAACGGCGTGGGTAGAAAGGCGCGTACCGAGGTACGCTGGCGGACGGTTTCATCAAAAGCTAAAACGGGCGTACTCATAAATAGTCTCCGTGCTGAGTGTCGGCGTATCTTAACGATGAACTTCGTGCGTAAAAACACTACAATGCGCCATGGACCTTTGCGGATTACGCACAGATGAAAAATCTCAGCCAGATTAGCGCCCGCTCGATGCACCTCTTTCTTGCTATCGTGCGCGAAGGCAATCTTTCGGAAGTTGCCCGTAACGAGGGGCTTGCCCCTTCGTCATTATCGCGCGTGGTGCAGCAACTTGAGCAGGCGCTGGAAACCCAGTTGCTCTACCGCAACACCCGCGCGGTGATTGCCACCGATGCGGGTCATATTTATGCCCAGACCTTCCGCGCGATGTTACAGCAGCTAAGCGATGCGCAGACGCAGGTCGGCGAGCGGCGCGGTGAACCGGGCGGGCGTATCCGCATTAACGCCCCCATCTCCTTCGGCCTGAATCATATCGGGCCGCGCATCAGCGAGCTGAGCGAGCGCTACGCCGCCCTGCAGATTGAACTCAACCTGAACGATGACTATATCGACCCCTTTGCCGACGGCACCGATCTGCTGGTACGCATCGCCTCGCTAAGGAACTCGGAGCTGCACGGGAGGATGATTGCAAAGCAGACCTGCCACCTGGTGGCGACGCCGAATTATGTTCGCCGCTACGGCGCGCCCGCCTCGCCTGAAGATCTGCTGACGCACCGCCTGCTGGCCTACCGCGGAAAAACCGGGTTGCAGCGCTGGCGCTTTCAGCGCGGTGATCAGGATTACGCCTTCTCGCCGCAGGCGAAAATTCTGTCGGATAATGCGGAGCTGTTGTTGCAGGCGGCGCGCAACGACGCGGGGATGCTGCTCTTTCCGGACTGGCAGGTGGGCGAATTGCTCAATTGCGGCGAGCTGGTTGCCCTGCTGCCGGAGTACACCGCTTCCTACTCGCCGGGCGAGCAGTCGTTATGGATGCTCTACCCCGGCGGGAAATACCCGTCGCTGAATACGCGCACGGTGATCGACTTTCTGCTGGCAAGCTTCGGCTCGCCGCCCTACTGGCGCTACACCGCAACGCCATAAACAAAACAGGGTGGCATTGCGCCACCCTGTTTGTTATCTGTTTTTCGGTAAGGTTTTCAGCAAATCATCAGGGCTGATCGAGGCCACCACGCTACCTGGCAGCGGCATCTTGAGGATGTGATTTTTCATTTTGCCAATCACGTGCATTTCACATGGTCGGCAATCGAAACGCAGGGTCAGCACCTCATCGCCATGCACTAGCTGCATCGGCGTCGCGCGCCAGCTTTTGATATTGCCCTTCGCCTGTTTCGGGCAGAGATTAAAGGCAAAACGCAGGCAGTGTTTGGTGATCATCACCGGCACTTCGCCCTTCTCTTCGTGGGCTTCATACGCCGCGTCAATCAGCTGCACGCCGTAGCGGTGGTAAAACTCGCGCGCTTTATGGTTGTATACGTTGGCGAGGAACGAGAGATGGGTTTCCGGGTAGACCGGCGCAGGCGTCGCCACTGCTTTGCGGCTGCCGCGCTGATAGCTCACCAGACGCGCCTCTTCCAGCATCTCTACCGTTTCGCGGCGCAGCTGGTTGAGCAGGCTATTGGGCACAAACAGCGCGCCCGGCAGGTTGATTTCCACTTTCTGTGCGTAGTAACGGGTTTGCCCCAGCTTCGTCAGGCCATCTTTCAGGTTATTGAGCGCTTTTTCCGCGTTATTGGCCTCATCAAACTGACCATCCAGCGTATGGGTAACGCTGACGCCATCTTCGCTGGTCAGCGTCAGCACCAACTGCTCCTGCCAGCCGCCCAGCTCAATGTCGACGCCGATGCGTCGCTCGCTGGAGGTCTTCAGCAGCGCCTGCTGCCAGTTGTGATCGAGGTTGCGGTTGAGCGCATGGTGCGGACGCAGGGTTTTCAGCGCATCCGGCATCTCGTTCGGGAAGACGCGGTAGCGGTTCTCAGCGGTTTTCTCCGCGACGTTAACGCGGAAACCCACCACTTCACGCTTCACCAGCACGTTCAGCCCGTCGCCGTTAGCCAGCGGTTCAGTCACTTCGACGTCGAGATGATCTTTACCCACTTTCAGCACTTCACCCACCGGCAGGCCGACAAACTTCGGTGAGTCAAAGGCGCCAATATCGATTTTGCGTGCATTAACAAAGTAGTCCGTGCTACCGCGATGAAAGGTTTTATCCGTAGAGGGAATAAAGAAGTGCTCGGTACGCCCCGCGGAGGCGCGCGCCAGTTCCGGGCGATCGTCAATAATTGCGTCGAGCATCTGGCGATAGTGAGCAGTGATGTTTTTCACATAACTCATATCTTTGTAACGCCCCTCAATTTTGAAGGAGCGCACGCCCGCGTCGATTAGCGCCGCCAGGTTGGCGGTCTGATCGTTATCTTTCATCGACAGCAGATGCTTTTCATAGGCCACGACGCGGCCCTGATCGTCTTTCAGGGTGTAAGGCAGACGGCAGGCCTGCGAACAGTCGCCGCGGTTGGCGCTGCGCCCGGTTTGCGCGTGGGAGATGTTGCACTGCCCGGAGTAAGCTACGCACAGCGCGCCGTGAATAAAGAACTCGATTGTAGCGTCCGTCGCCTGGTGAATCGCGCGGATCTGCTCAAGATTCAGCTCGCGCGCCAGCACAATCTGGCTGAAGCCGACGTCGGAGAGGAATTTGGCTTTCTCTACGCTGCGGATATCGCACTGGGTGCTGGCATGCAGCTCAATCGGCGGGATATCCATCTCAAGTACGCCCATATCCTGCACAATCAACGCATCAACACCGGCCTGGTAGAGATCGCCAATCAGTTTCTGCGCCGGTTCCAGTTCATCATCATGAAGAATGGTGTTAAGGGTGATAAACACCTTCGCGCCATAGCGATGGGCGAACGGCACCAGTTCGGCAATATCGCGCAGGCTGTTGCCGGCGTTATGGCGGGCGCCGAAGCCGGGGCCGCCAATATAGACCGCGTCCGCGCCGTGAAGGATCGCTTCACGGGCGATGGCGGTGTCGCGGGCCGGGCTGAGCAGTTCAAGATGATGAGGGTGCAGGCGCATACAATCGTCGTTATCCATTATGTGCAAAATGGCGGCTATTGTAGTCACAACCGTGGCGTTACACCACCTGTCACGCCGGGAATTTGCGCCAGGCGACAAAGCTATGCCGGAATCGCTATTTCCCCCGGCGGCGCTGGCGCGTTAGTGTGGTGACAGGAACAGAACTCGTCACGTTGTGGATGTTATGGGGTATTAATCGTCGTCGTTTTTTGCCGCGGGTTCGCCTGCGGCTTTTTCTTTTGGATAGTGGATTAACGAGTGGAAATGTACGGTTTGCGCACTGCTGTTGCGATAGGCATGCGCCCGGTCGGCCGCGAATCGCACGCCGCTGCCCGCCTCCAGCGTCTGCCACTCGCCGTTGAGCTGCATATCTAAAACACCGCCGATCACGACCACATGTTCGATCACCCCTTTTTCGTGAGGCGTGGATTCACTCAGCGCGCCCGGCGCGAGAGTGATGGAGAAGAGATCGAAATGGAGCTGTTCATCCCAGGGAAAGAGCGGCGTGATCACCATCGCCTGCCGATCGGGGTCGTAAGCGTGCGGCGTGTCGCTCTGCGGCGGCGCAATAAAGGTTGAGAACGGCACATTTAAGCCGGTAGCAATTTTCCACAGCGTCGCGACGGTCGGGCTCGACTCGTTACGTTCGATCTGCCCAAGCATCGCTTTAGACACACCGGTCTCTTCGGCGAGTTTTGAGAGGCTCCAGCCCCGCGCCTGACGCAGCATTTTCAGGGTTTTTGCCAGATAATCCGCGATATTCATACCGCCTCCGGGAAATTAAACGCAGCGAGTATAGCGCAGCGTTTCTATTTTAGAGAGCGAAACTAAAGCGAATGTAACTGCTCATATCGTTTGCGGTACTCTCGCGGCCCGACGTGGTATTGCTGATGGAAAAGACGCGAAAAGTAGAGCGCGTCGTCATAACCCACCACCTGGGCGATTTGCGAAATGGTTAGCTGCGTATGCTGTAATAACATCGCCGCCCGGCTCATCCGCTGCTTTTCCCGCCAGCCCCAAATCGTCATGCCAATTTCCTGGCGAAAAAGGTGTGCCAGCCTCGAAGTCGAAAGATAGGCTTTCGCCGCCAGTTCGCTAATTGTCAGTTTAGCCGCCAGATTCTCATCCAGATATTGGCAAATAGCGTTAATGCGCGGGTCAACCGAGGCGCGATTGCTCGCCGGCTGCTGTTTGAAACAGTAAAGCAGCGCCTTTTCCAGGCTATTCATGGCGAGGATTTTATCGACTCTGTCTGGCGAGGAGTTAAGCCGAATCACCTCCTTTACCGCTGTTTTTAGCTGCGCGATAAAATCCGCATCGGCGCTTTGCGTCAGGCCAATCTGATGCCAGTTTCGATCCCATTTCAGCCAGTCAATCCAGTAGGGACGCGGCATAAAATAGATCCACAGGTGATCCCAGTAACTGTTGTGTGCTTCACGGCCATAGTGATGCGGGCAGCCCGGCGGAAAGAGCAAAATATCGTTTTCCCGGCAGATGAACGTTTCGTTATTACGGTGAATAACCCCTGCGCCGCGTAGGGTGATATTTAAAATATAGCCCTTCATTCCCTGCTGGCGATTAATAAAAAAATCCAGCTTATTGCCTTTGACGATAGGCGTATAACCCGCCACCAGATAAGCATTGAAGGTAAAGCTGCGCATTAAGGGCGAGTAGATCAGCAATTCATCGTCGACGTCATTCATGGGAAGTGTTTGCGGCCACATTATTGAGCGTCCTTACGCTAGCACAGGGTGAGAGAAAAAGCCGCAGCCGCCTGCGGCGAGTCATTTATTTGGCAAATACACCACGCGAGAGATCCGCCGCCACGCGGTCATAAAAACCATCCAGGTTATAGAACCAGATCAACACCATATTCAGCATGGCGAGGATAAACGGGAAAAAGATAAACAAGAACTCAATCATATCAAGCACATGCTTTGATTGATGAGCATTGCCGCCGCTGACAAAACCGGCCGCGCCGAGGATCCAGCCCACGCTTGCGCTGCCCAGCCCCATGCCGAGGGTCTGACCTAACGTTCCGGCGCTGAATAAGATCCCCTCAATGCGCAGCCCGGTTTTCCACTCGCCGTAATCAATGGTGTCCGCAAGGAAGGCGAACATGGTGGCACCGATGCCGCAAAAACCGATACTGCGCACCACGGTGGCGAGAATGACAAACAGCGAGCTGGTCTTATCAATTAACGGCAGTAAATAGGCAATGCTGCAAATGGTCAGGCCGAGCAGCGCTAAATTGCGCTTACCCAGCCGCTTAATGAGATAAGGAATAACTAATAGCGTGATCAGCCCTGGCAGGTACTGCGCCACGCTAATCCACGACATCATTGAGACATCCTGCAAAATATAACGCGAGTAGTAGACACTGGTGGTTGAGAGCGCCGTTAAGCTGGTAAAGGTGATCAGCAGATAAAAGAAGATCATCAACCAGTAGCGGTTTTTCAGCATCGATACAGCAACGACCCCCGCGCGGATATTGTTGCGATTCTCCTTATTGACCGGTTTAATGCGCTCTCGCGTCCACGCCGCAGTGAGTAACAGGCATAAGGCGGTAAAGAATCCAAAAATAGCGAACACAATTATCCATGAGGTATGGCTATTTCCGAAGGCGGCGACCAGCGGCAGCGTAAAGGCCCCAACCGTCAGCGAACCGCAGGTTGATAAGCCTTTACGGAAGACGCTTAAAATACCGCGTTGGTAAGTATCGCGGGTTATCAGCGCCAGCAGCGAGCCATAGGCAATATTGTTGGCGGTGAAAAAGATGTTCGCCAGTAAATAGGTGACGCAAACATAGATAATCTTGCCGCTATCGCTGATGCCCGGCACCGTGGCCATTAAAAACGCCGACAGTCCAAAGGGTACGGCGGTCCACAACACCCACGGCCGCGCTTTACCCAGCCGGGTATCGGTTTTGTCGATACGGATGCCGACAAAGACACAGATAATGCCATCCACCACACGGGCGAAAAACATCAGCGACCCAACCAGCACCGCTGAAATACCAACAACGTCAGTATAAAAGTAGGCCAGAAATGTCACCATCAGCGTATAGGTTAAATTGGTGCCGTAATCACCCAGGCCAAAGGCAAAACGCTCACGAAAACCGGGCGTGCTGGTCTCGCTTTGCTGCTCTTCAATCGTTAATGCACTCATTTTGCACTCTCCACGAGAATAATTTGCACATCCCAACCCTTGAACGTGATCACCTCATTTTGCCTGAGGCTTTTTCCGCTAAATAGCAGCCGCCCTGCCGGTTCAGTAAAGGTGACGGTTTGCGGCTCGCTACTGTAGTTGAAGTAATAGAGAAGGCTATTCTCCTCTTTATCAACGCCGCGCTTGATAATCACCGGGAAGCGCTCTTCTGGCATGGTGTTGTGCTGATAAAGGGTGTTGCGCAGAACATAGCGATACACTTTTTCCAGCGCTGCGGGGGTTATATGGCAGCCAATATAGGTCGCCGTTCCCTGCCCGTATCGGTTGTGCGTGATTGCCGCATACTGCTGCCAGTAAGGATGTTCGTAACGTGCCAGCACTTCGGTATTGTCGTCAGGGGTAATTAACTCCATCCAGTCGCTGATTTGCACCTCGTCGGCAGAAAGGTCGAGGCTCTCTGAATGCAATAAGGTGCGGTCCGGATCAACAAAGAGTTGATAGTGGGCGCCGATCGCTTCGCTGATAATTCCCGGCTGTACGCAGGTGCGCACTTTCATATGCTCGTCGGCAAAGGCGGATTTGAAGGAGAAAATAGCGTGACCGCCCTGCGCAATATAACGATTAATTTCCTGTAAGCGCTCGTCGCTGACGCTGTATAGCAGCGGGAAGATCAGCATCTCATAACGGAACAGGCGCGGATCGTCGACGGCGATAATATCCACGTCGATATTCATCTTATAGAGCGTGTCGTAATAGTCGCGGAACAGGTCGTTATATTGGTGCAGCGCATCGCGGCTAAACTGATGGCCGCGGAAAGGGTGCCAGTCGATGGCGGTCAAACATTCATTACTGATCACTAGCGCCACCCGGCTGCGGCGTGAGAAACGCGTTACGGTTGCCGCGTGCTGCTTGAACTCGGTGCCAATCGTACAGGCTTCGTGATAGACCGGATTGGGTTGCAAATCGTGGCTGAGCAACCCTTTCCAGTAGGTTTCGTACGAGTTGTGAATCGAGTGCCAGTGCCAGTAACCCAGCAGCCTTGCACCGCTGGCAACATGGCTCCAGGCCTGCAGGCGCAGCTGGCCTGGAAATGGCGTCCACTCTTTAAAGGCCTGCGCCTGGGTTTCCAGCACAAAATAGGGCTGGTCTTTTGTCACCCTCGCGAGATCGCCGGTAAAAGAGATTTCCGCACCCGTGAGTTGAAACTGGCTCGGGTGATAGACATCGACGCCGGTAATATCCAGCACACTGGCAGTTTTAAAATGATCGACCTCGGCGCGAATACCATACGACCAGTTGCGCCAGTCAAAATCAAAGTTGTGGGTAATAAACTGCGTATCGTTTTTATAGCCTTTCACAATCTCAGCCTGCCAGCCGAGAAAACGCGTCACCAGCGAGCGCTGAAATTGTTTAAAGGCGCAGCCGAGACTGGCATTAATGGTGCCCTCAATTGGCGGGAAATCTTCCCAGGCGTCGATGCGGTTACTCCAGTAATCGAGGCCAAAGGCGTGATTCATCTCCTCAGTACTGTTGTTGAACTCTTTTTTGAGGTGTTTCACGAACTCGATTTGCGCCCCGGCTGAGCAGGTGTCGTAATATTTGGTTTCGTTGTCGATCTGAAAGCCAATGACTGCCGGATGGTTCGCCGTTGCCGCTAATAAGGCGCGAATAATACGCTCGGCGTACCATAAAAAAGCGGGATGGGTAATATCCATCTTTTGCCGATGACCGTAGATATTTTTCCCGCTACTGGTGGTAGCCATCACATCCGGATATTTTTTTGCCAGCCACGCCGGTAAGGCATAGGTCGGCGTGCCGATAATTACAGCGATACCGTTTTTATGCATCTCATCCAGTACGGTAAGCACGGAACTGAAATCAAACTCCCCTTCCTGCGGCTCAAAGGTGCTCCAGGTGCTCTCGGCGATCCGCACATAATTAATTCCTGCCTCTTTCATCAATTTAATATCTTCATGCAGGCGTTCCACGGGCAAATATTCGCGGTAATAGGCGGCACCAAACAGTAATTTATCCATCAGCTTCTCCTCATTGTTACCGGCAACATATCGCAGAACATTCCGGGCCGGATGAAATTAGCTGCTAGCAACATTGAGAAATCTGCTATCGCCACCGGGAGCGGAGTTGGCTCACATTTTTATCGGTGAGAGATGGACAAAAGAGACCATTTCGCCTTGTGCGCTATAGCGCACAGTGCTACCTTTTGCGGATGTTATAGCGCACAAGGCACTCTATGCGACCGACCACTCTCTCCCTGACTTCCCCCTTTTCTCTTAATAGCGTATTAGCAGGATTTATCGCCGTGCTGGTCGGCTATGCCAGCTCTGCTGCGATCATCTGGCAGGCGGCCTCCGCTGCGGGAGCAACACCTGCGCAGATCGCGGGCTGGATGACCTCCCTCGGCGTGGCAATGGGTGTCAGCACGCTGGCACTGAGCGTCTGGTATCGCATGCCGGTGTTAACCGCGTGGTCGACGCCGGGGGCGGCGCTGCTGGCAACCAGTTTGCAGGGCGTTACACTTAATGAGGCGGTTGGCATTTTTATCTTTGCTAACGGGCTGATCGTGATCTGCGGTGTGACCGGCCTGTTTGCTCGCCTGATGAAGATTATTCCGCCGACGCTTGCCGCCGCGATGCTGGCAGGGATCCTGCTGCGCTTTGGTTTGCAGGCGTTTTTGCACCTTCAGGAGGATATTGTGCTCGGCGGATCGATGCTGCTGGCATGGCTGGTGACTAAAGCCCTTGCCCCGCGCTACGCGATTGTGGCGACGCTACTGATTGGCGTGCTGGTCGCGTGGCTGAACGGAAGTGTGGCACCCCAGGCGATTGATCTCGCCCCCGTTGCGCCGCAGTTTACCCGACCCGAGTTTCACTGGGCGTCGCTGGTTAGCATTGGCCTGCCCTTCTTTCTGGTCACCATGGCGTCGCAGAATGCGCCAGGGTTCGCGACGATGCAGGCCGCGGGTTATACGCCAGCGGTGTCGCCGTTGATAGTTTTTATCGGCGCGCTGGCGCTACTGCTCTCGCCATTTGGTGTCTTTTCGGTGTCGATTGCCGCCATTACCGCGGCAATCTGCCAAAGCCCGGATGCGCATCCCGATGCCAGCAAACGCTGGTTAGCCGCCGCGGCTGCCGGGGTGTTCTATCTGCTGGCCGGAGTCTTTGGCGGCTCGATCACCGGGCTGCTGGCAGCGTTGCCCGCCAGTTGGTTACAGATGCTGGCGGGGCTTGCGTTACTTGGCACCATCAGCGGCAGCCTGCACCAGGCGCTGAACGCCCCGCGCGAACGCGATGCGGCAATCGTCACCTTTTTAGTCACTGCCAGCGGTGTCACGCTGTTCGGGCTGGGATCGGCCTTTTGGGGACTCATTATTGGCGGTATCTGCTATTTCACCTTCGATATGGCGCGTAAACCTGAACCACGAAACAGGTGACTTTTTACCCACTCCTGGTCATAATTCGTACAGAGGTATTTCATTTAGTTATGAAATGACCTCGCCTTACAGCGGATCTGTAATGAATTAATGAAAGGAGTCTTCCGGTGAAAATCGCCACTTACCTGTTTTTTATAGTGTCGCTTGCGGCACCTCTCCCCTCGTTGCGCGCCGATACACTTACTGATTACCGGCAGTCGCTGGCGGCGCATCCCGTCAATTATGTGCGGCTCGACACCCGCGAACTGCCCGGCGTCAAGGTGCAGCGCTATGTGCTCCATTCGCAAAACTGGTCGCCGCAAGACGCTGTTCGCCCGATACGCTGGGAGCATCAGGTGGATATCTATCTGCCTGCTGCCGCCAAATCCACCGCTGCGCTAATGGTGGTGAATAATGATGCCGGCAGAGCGACCAGTTTCAACGAAGCATCGCTGGCACGCATAGCGCTTGCAACTCATACCGTGGTGGTATCGGTCAGTAATGTGCCGAACCAGCCGCTGCACTACCGGGGCAATTCATCGCCGCTGACGGAAGATGACAGCGTTGCCTACAGCTGGAAACGCTACCTGGAGAGTGGCGATGCGCCATTACAGATACCGATGTCTGCATCGGTATCCCAGGCGTTCAGACTGGTGAAACGGGAGCTTTCGCAACAAAAAATCGCAAAGTTTATCGTCACCGGCGCGTCAAAACGCGGCTGGGCGGCATGGCTTGCGGCGATATCCGATCCGGATGTGGTTGCCGTGGTGCCGTTTGCCGTCGATCTGCTCAACACCCGAGCCGCGCTGGATCATATCTATCGCTCCTATGGCAACAACTGGCCTGCCGCGTTTTATCCCTACTATCGTCAGCAGATCGACCAGCAGATTGGCACAGATAATTTTGCCCGGTTGATGCGCGTACTCGATCCGATGGCCTACTTGCGCAGCAAAGCAGGCGAGCGGCTGAAAATAAAGAAGTACGTGATCAATGCCAGCGGAGATGATTTTTACACGCCGGACAATAGCCGCTTCTACTATCCACGCTTGCCCGGCGAGAAGGCACTGCGGGTGGTGGCAAACGCCTCCCATGAGGCGATCCTTTCAGTCGCCGAGCCATCGCTCATTGCCTTCGTCAATCGTTTCCAGGCGCGTAAAGCTCTGCCCACTATGGTTGAGCGTCGTCAGGGGAAACATAACCTGATGATCCACTTCTCAGGGTTGCCGGAAAAGGTGATCATCTGGCGCGCGAACAACCCACTGGCGCGGGATTTTCGTTATGCCTGCGGCGTGAGATATGAGGCCTTTTTGCCGCCTGCAATGTCAGGCAACGGACTGAACGTAATGCTGACGACGCCGGAAACAGGGTGGCAGGCGACGTTTGTGGAAGCGACCTTTAGCGATGGGTTTGTGGCGACAAGCCAGGTCTATATCACACCGGATGAGATCTACCCGGATGCGGCACCCTCTGCGCAAGGCGGGGCGTGCCGCACGCTGCCTGGACGCGGGTTAACACCGAAGACGCAAAAGGCAAATTAACCTTTGCGTGTCGCGCGCAACTGCGAAGGCGTCATGCCCTTCGCAGCTTTAAAACGGTTGCTGAAGTGGCTGGCGGAGTTAAAACCGCACGCCAGCGCGATATCGGTTAGCGACTGATTACTGCTCAACAGCAGCGCTTTCGCACGCGCCATACGGCGCTGCATCACAAACTGGTGCGGCGCCACGCCCATTGAGTGGCGAAACATGCGCGCGAAGTGGTACTCGCTGAGCGAAACCTGCGAGGCAAGATCGCAGAGCAGCAGCGGCTCGCTAAGATGCGCTTCGATATACTCCAGCACATTGCGCAGCGCGACAGGTGCCAGGCCGCCGGTGATGGTCGGCAGCTGCCACTGCACATTGGTGTAATGGGAAACCAGGTGCGTCAGCAGCAGTGTCGACGCGGTGCTGAGCGTCAGCTGGTTGGCGTTTTGCTGCCAGTCACAGCCGAGCAGAAACTGGCGATAGAGCGCCGTGATTCGCGCATCCTGGGAGAAGGTCTTTTCATCGAGGGTGAAGGCCGCCGGGCTGCGATCCCACACTTTCTCCCCCACTTCACGCAGATGCTCATCGGTGCAGTAGAGATGAACAAAGGCGAGATTGTCGCGAATATCCCACACCGATTCACTCTCCTTTGGCATCAAACAGAAGCGATCCGGCCCGCCGCCGTTTTTCCAGCCGGAGGCGGTTTTGTGGTAGCTCTCATAACCGTCGGCAATATAAAGACTGAGGGTGTGGTGGTTGCAATATTGGGTGATGGTGTCGCGTTTGTTGGACCATGCCGCCAGCTGAATCCCGTCATGCAGCGCCACCGAGTTATGCAGCACGGCGTTATGTTTGCGCAGGTTTTCAAAGGCGTCATAGGTATCAGACATTCGCGGCACTTATCCTTTCTCAATCAGATCCCCAGTCTATGAAGAGCGAATCGCAGAAGCCAGCGTTGTGTAAAGAAAAGCGCAAGAATATGCAAGTCGTCCGCAAGCGTGTGCAAGCTTGCCTTGCCGAGCCGGACAACAATGGGCGTTCATGAAAGCGAACAGGAAGCGATATGAACGCATTACTTTATAGTCTGGTGGTGGTGATTTGGGGCACAACATGGATTGCCATTTTTCTGCAACAGGGGCCGGTGGCGGCACCGGTGTCAATCTTCTGGCGCTTTGCGCTGGCGACCACAGTGATGATGCTGGTGCTGCTGGCGCGGGGCAAACTGCGCGCGCTGTCGCGCCGCGATCACCTCTTCTGCATGCTGCAGGGCGCGTGCGTCTTTGGTTTCAACTTCTGGTGCTTTTATACCGCCGCGGCGTGGATTAACACCGGGCTGGAGTCGGTGATATTTTCAATGGCGGTACTGTTTAACGCCGTCAATAGCTTCCTCTTCTTCGGCCAGAGACCGCCCGCGCGCTTTTTTGCCGCTGCGCTGATGGGGCTGGCCGGCATCGTTACCCTCTTCTGGCAGGATCTGGTGGCCAGCGGCTGGAGCAGCAGTGTGTTACTGGGCATTGCGCTGTCGGCGCTCGGCACGCTCGGCTTCTCGTTTGGCAATATGATCAGCCTGCGCCATCAGCGCAACGGGCTTGAGATCGCCACCACAAATAGTTGGGCGATGCTCTATGGCACGCTGATTATGGGCCTGGTTGCTTTATTGCGCGGCGAGGATTTTACGCCGCTGTGGAGCGCTAGCTATCTTGGCGCGCTGCTCTATCTTGCCCTGTTTGGTTCGGTGATTGGCTTTGGCGCTTACTTCACGCTGGTTGGCCGTATCGGCCCCGGCAAAGCAGCCTACAGCACATTACTCTTTCCCCTGGTGGCGCTGACCGTTTCAACCTTTTATGAAGGATATCAGTGGCATGCGCAGAGTGTGTTGGGGCTGGGGCTGATCCTGATGGGCAACCTGGTGATGTTTACCCGCCCGGAGAGGTGGTTCGTGCGGCGCAAACCGTCGCTCTGTTAAGAGAATGCCGCCTGCGGAACAGGCGGCAAAACATTTACTTTTTCAGATCCACCTGCCAGAAGAGGTGTTTACCAAACGGGTCGACCTCATAGCCCTGCACCTCTTTGCGCACCGGCTCGAAAATGGTTGAGTGAGCAATCATCACCGCCGGCATCTGGTCATGCATCATCTGCTGCGCCTGTTTGTAGAGCGCGACGCGTTTATCGTGATCGGTGGTCGCCTTCGCCTCGGCAATCAGCTGATCGAAGGGTTTGTAGCACCATTTTGCCGAGTTAGAGCCGCCGTTAGCCGCGGTGCAGGTAAAGAGCGGGCCAAAGAAGTTATCCGGATCGCCAGTGGCGGTGGTCCAGCCCATTAACGCCGCCTGGTGTTCGCCGCTCTTCACCCGCTTCAGATATTCGCCCCACTCATAGGTCACCACTTTAGCCTGCACGCCCACTTTTGCCCAATCCGCCTGGATCATCTCTGCCATGCGCTTGGCGTTCGGGTTATAGGGGCGCTGCACCGGCATCGCCCAGAGATCGATGGTGGTGCCCGGCGGCAGCCCCGCCTCTTTCAGCAGCGCCTTCGCCTTTTCCGGGTCGTAGTCGTAATCTTTCAGCTCGCTGTCTGCACTCCAGACGCCCGGCGGCAGCAGGTTTTTCGCCGCCGTGCCGGTGCCCTGGAAGACCGCTTTGATGATCGCCGGTTTGTTAATCGCCATCGCCAGCGCCTGGCGCACTTTCACGTTATCGAGCGGCGCTTTCTGCGTGTTGAAGGCGAGGAAACCGGTGTTCAGCCCCGCTTTGCTCATTAGCGTAATCTCTTTGTTCTCTTTCAGACGCGGGAGATCGGCGGGGTTGGGGAACGGCATCACCTGGCACTCATTCTTCTCCAGCTTCGCCACACGCACCGAAGCATCCGGGGTGATGCTGAACACCAGCCGGTCGATTTTCGAACGGCCCTGCCAGTAGTCATCAAAGGCGGTAAAGAGAATGCGGGAATCTTTCTGGTATTGCGCCAGGCGGAACGGCCCGGTACCGACCGGATCGCTATCGACGCGCTGCGGCGTACCGGCTTTTAACATCGCATCGGCATACTCGGCGGAGAGAATCGAGGCGAAATACCACGCCAGATCGGCGACAAACGGTGCTTCCGGATGCGCCAGCGTAAAGCGCACGGTGTGATCGTCCACTTTATCAATGGCGGTAATCAGTGAACCAAATTCCAGACTTTCGAAGTTGGAGTAGGTGCCATTAGAGACGTTGTGGTAAGGGTTTTTCGCATCTTTTTGCCGCATAAACGAGAAAATCACATCATCAGCATTCAAGTCTCGCGTCGGCTTGAAGTATTTATTGCTCTGGAACTTCACGTTCTTGCGCAGATGAAAGGTGTAGACCTTACCATCTTCACTAACATCCCAGCGCTCGGCCAGGCTCGGCTGTAACTCGGTGGTACCGGGTTTGAAATCGACCAGCCGGTTATAGACCGGAACCGCGCTGGCATCCACGCTGGTGCCGGAGGTGTAAAGCTGGGGGTTAAAGTTTTCCGGTGAACCTTCAGAGCAATAAACCAGTGTTTTCGCCGCCACAGAAGAAGTGACTATCAACGTGGTCAACGCCAGAGCAAGTGTTGTCGGTTTGCTAATCATAGTGTTTCCTGTTGTTTTATTTTTAATGCTTGTTGTTTGCCTGCTCATAAATAACATTAAAGTGAAATTGCAAACACCTGATAATACGAATAAAGAAGGAATCACTATGCCCTCGCCGCTAGCCAGTCAATTAACGCAGCGCTTCTTTCGCTACCTGAGTATCACCAGTCAAAGCGACGCAAGTGCCACCACCCTTCCCACCACGCCCGGCCAGTTTGATATGGCCCGCGAGCTGGCCAACGAGTTGAAATCCCTCGGTCTTGAGGAGATTGTTATCGACGATCGCGCCACCGTTACGGCGGTGAAAAAAGGCAACGTTGATGGCGCGCCGCGCATCGGTTTTATCACCCATATCGATACCGTTGATGTTGGTTTGTCGCCGCATATTCATCCGCAGATCCTGCGTTTTGAGGGTGAAGATCTCTGCCTGAATGCCAAAGAAGATATCTGGCTACGCGTGCAGGAGCACCCGGAGATCCTCGCCTATCCCGGCGAAGAGATTATTTTTAGTGACGGCACCAGCGTGCTCGGCGCGGATAACAAAGCCGCAGTCACGGTAGTGATGACACTGCTGGAGAACCTGACGGCCGAGCAGCGCCACGGTGATATTGTGGTGGCCTTTGTTCCCGATGAAGAGGTCGGCCTGCGCGGCGCGAAGGCGCTTGATTTGGCACGCTTTGATGTTGATTTCGCATGGACTATCGACTGCTGCGAGCTGGGTGAGATTGTTTACGAGAACTTTAATGCCGCCAGCGCGCAGATCGACTTCACCGGTGTGACCGCGCACCCGATGTCGGCCAAAGGCGTGCTGGTTAACCCGCTGCTGATGGCGATGGATTACATCAGCCACTTTGACCGCCAGCAGACGCCGGAAAATACAGAAGGCCGTGAAGGCTATATCTGGTTTAACGGCATGGAAGCCGTTCAGGGACATGCCAGCCTGAGCGCCAGCATTCGTGATTTCGATAAAGAGAGTTTCGCCCGCCGCAAAGCGCAGATTGGCGACGTCGCTGAGATGATTGCCGCGCAATACCCGACGGCAAAAGTGGAGTACCGCGTCAGCGATATCTACAGCAATATCAGTAATGCGATTGGTGATGACCGCCGCGCCATCGACCTGATGTTCGAGGCGATGGAGACGCTCGGCATTACGCCGAAACCGACGCCGATGCGCGGCGGTACGGACGGTGCGGCGCTCTCGGCCAAGGGTTTGTTGACGCCAAACTTCTTTACCGGCGCGCACAACTTCCACTCGCGCTTTGAGTTTTTACCCCTGCGCGCGTTTGAAGCCTCCTACAACGTGGCGTTGCAGCTCTGCCTGCTGGCGGCCCGTTAAGCTAATGCAGCCCGGCAACGGGCTGCTTTTTTTATCACGCCGGTTTATGCGCCAGCAGCGTTGCGAAGCGCAGTTTGATGCGGTTGCCCTGCTCATCGGTGCGGTGCAGTTCCCCCACCTCTTCGTTATATTTCAGCAGCTCCCAGCCCGCGTAGTAGTTACGCAGCTCACCCTCTTTGAAAGCAAAAGGAAAGCCGACGTTGCACGGATAATCGGCGGTATCCATCGCCGCGACAATCAGATTGTGGCCGCCCGGTTTGGTGCAGCGCTGCATATTGGCAATTAGCCCCGGAATGGTTGTCGCCTCCAGGAACATCATCACCACGGTGGAGAGAATAAAATCATATTCGCCCTCGAAGCTCAGGCTGTTCAAATCAGCGCTGTCGATATGCAGATTATTCAACCCTTCCGCTTCACGTATGCGTTGTAGGTTGCTCAGGCTGTTAGGGTTTTTATCCCATGCCGTGACCTCAAAGCCTCTGTTCGCCAGGTAGAGGCTGTTACGCCCGTTACCACACCCGAGATCGAGCACCTTGCCTGGCGTAATGTGGTTCATTGCGTTCAGCACTTCCGAGTGCGTTGGGGTCATACCATATTTTTCAGTAAAGTAGTTCTCATCACGCATAGTCATTATTCACAGCCTTTAATGGGTATTTTGAATGCATTTTATGAATTTCACCCGCCGATAGCCAGCGCGCGAATCTTTGCTACGGTTAAGTGAGACCATCCGGAGAAGATAAGCATGAGCAAATACCGCCTCAGTGATGAGACGCGCCTCTTCAGTTACCCGCTCGGCGGCGAGAAAAAGAGCGTCGCGCTGCGCCAGATTATCGCCCTGCGCGATTTTAATGATGTCACCGCCGGCAGCGCGGGCGGCTGGGTTGATGATGAGGAGGTGCTCGATCAGGCGGGGGATTGCTGGATCTATGACCAAAACAGCATGGTGTTCGATGGTTGCCGTGTCCGCGGCAATGCGCGCATTACGGGATCGTGCGTCATCTGCCTGAATGTAGAAATCAGTGATAACGCCTGGGTAGATGGCTGCGAACTGAGCCACGGCGCAATTTTACGTGACAACGTCACGGTGCAATCCTCCACTGTGCTCGGTGTTTGCCAGCTACGCGGTGAGGCGCGCATTCTTAGCGGTTGCGATATTTTCGCCGCGCGCGGATTAACCCAGGAGCGCGAACAGGTGCTGCAGATTTACGATCGCGCTACGGTCAGCCATTCGCGGGTGGTTCATCAGGCGCAAATTTATGGCGATGCCATCGTCAATTACGCCTTTATTGAGCACCGCGCTGAGGTGTTCGACTTTGCCCTGCTCGACGGGAATGAGGTTAACGATGTCTGGGTGTGCGACTGCGCCAAAGTCTACGGTCACGCCCAGGTGATTGCCGGGCGGCAGGAGGATGAGATCCCCACCCTTCGTTACAGCGCCCAGGTGGCGGAAAATGCACATGTCGAGGGCAACTGCGTGCTGAAACATCACGTGCTGGTCGGCGGAAACGCGCAGCTGCGCGGCGGACCATTACAGCTGGATGAAAAAGTGGTGATTCAGGGTAACGCACGCATTGAGGGAAATGTGCTTATCGCTCACGAGGTGGAGATCGCCGATAATGCGGTGATTATCGCCCCAGAGGATGAGAGCCTACTGCTGCGTGGGCCAAAAGTGGTCAACGGCGAGCAACACATCACCCGCACCCCGCTGGTCGGCTCACTCTGACGGGCAGGCATAAATTTATTTTCATCCGCCGGGAATAAACCGCCGCGCCCTTCGTCTTATCTGCTCACAATGAGCAGGATGAGCGAATGATGAACAACCCCCCTCTTACTTCCACACAGCTAACGGTGCGTCTCGCACTGATTGGCCTGGTGCCGCTTCTGGTTATGCTGCTGTTTCTCTGGGGCGGCGGTTGGCTGACGCCCGAACGTCTCACCTCGGATAAACTCGTTAACGTGTTACAGCAGTCCGGCGGCGAGCACCCCGGCTTTCGCCGCAACCACGCGAAAGGGATCTGCGTCAGCGGCGAGTTTATCTCCAGCGGCAACGCCAGCACGCTTTCGCGCGCCGCGCTGTTTGCGCCGGGAAACACACCGGTGATTGGCCGTTTTGCCATTGCGGGCGGCAACCCCGCTGCGCCGGATTACGCCGTGCCGGTGCGCAGTCTGGCGCTGGCCTTTATACTGCCGGACGGCGAACAGTGGCGCACCGGCATGAACGCGATGCCCTTTTTCCCGGTACGTAGTGTAGAGGGTTTTTATGATATGCAGCTGGCGACGCGGCCCGATCCCGCCACCGGCAAACCGGACCCGGCAAAGGTAAAAGCCTTTCTTGAGAAGCACCCGGAAGCCGCGCCTTTTCTCGCATGGGCAAAAGCGAACGTACCCTCCAGCAGTTGGGCCAGCGACCGTTTTAACAGCCTCAACGCCTTTCGCATGATTGATAAAACTGGCAACGCGCATCTGGTTCGCTGGAGTATGGTGCCGCAGACGCCTTATCACCCCATCAGTGCAGAGCAGAAGCAGGATAAAAACTTTTTACAGCGCGATCTGCTCCAACGCCTCGCTCAGGCGCCGCTGAAGTGGGATTTGGTGATTACCATCGCCAGCCCGCAGGATGATGGCAGCGATGCCTCGCGACCCTGGCCTGCCGACCGCCAAACGATCAATGCCGGTACGCTGGTGCTGCACCGCGCCGTTGAACAGGCACAGGGGGATTGCAATGATATCAATTACGATCCGCTGATCCTGCCGGATGGTATTGCCGCCTCTAACGACCCGCTGTTAAATGCGCGTTCATCTGCGTACGCCAAATCCTACAATCTTCGCACCCGCGAACAAGCCGGAGCCCACTGATGAAACAGGTCGCCTATTTCCACCCGCTGCTGCGCGCGGTTCACTGGCTGATGGCTATCGCGATTATTGCGATGCTGTTTATCGGCATCGTGATGGTCTCGACGGTCTCCTCCCTGCACAGCCTGCTACTGACGATCCATAAACCGCTGGGTTTGATGATCCTGGTGCTGGCGCTAGTGCGTTTGTGGCTACGCTTCTATACCGCCACGCCACCGTTGCCTGCCTCGCTGCCGGTCTGGCAACGCGCAATGGCGCATCTCTCGCACTGGGCGCTCTATGGGATGATGCTGGCGCAACCGCTCATTGGCTGGGCGATGCTCTCGGCGGCCGGTTATCCGGTAACGCTCGGCGGCGGATTTGTGCTGCCCCCGCTAGTGCCGGTGAATAATGAGTGGTATGCGCTGCTGCGTCCGTTGCACTCTGTGGTAGCGCTGGCGCTGTTTGTCACCGTAATGGCGCACCTCGCCGCCGCACTGCTGCATGCGCTGGTGCTGCGCGATGGGGTTTTTGAGAGCATGTCGGGAAGCCGCAGACGATGAATGATGATGAAATCCGCGAGGTGATGCCGCACCTTTACCGCTTTGCCCTGTGGCTGGCGCGTAACCCGCACACCGCGGAAGATCTGGTGCAAAGCTGCCTGGCGAAAGCCCTGACGCGCAAGCGTGACAGCGAGCAGAGCCTGCGCGCCTGGCTCTTTACCATCCTCTATCGTCAGTTTGTCGATGGTGAGCGTCGGCGCAAACGCTACCTGAAGGTGCTCACCTTTTTTACCGGCGAAGAGCCTGTCGGTTTAACCACCGAGTCGCTGGCTATTGCCGATGATACGCTCACACTTTTTGCCACACTGCCGACGGAGTATCGCGCCGTACTGCTGCTGGTGAGCGTTGAGGGGCTGAGTTATAAAGAGGTAGCGCAAACCCTCAACATTCCGCCCGGCACGGTGATGTCACGCCTGTCACGGGCACGCAAAATGCTGCATGAAAAACTGGAAAGCCAGCCAACGCCGTTAGCGTTAAGGAGACTGAAATGACATTGCCACCGGATGAAGGCGATCTGCACGCCTGGCTTGATGGCGAGACCGATGAAGCAACTTCGGCACGCATTGAACACTACCTGGCACAAAACCCGCAGGCCGCCCGCGAGGTTGACGGCTGGCGGCAGGATGCGCAGCGTCTGCGCCAGGCAATGGATCGCCACACCACTACGCTTGAGATGCCGGAACCGCGCGCGCTGCGCCGCCAGCAGCGCCAGCTGCGGCAGTGGAAGCTGGCGACGGCCTTCGCGCTGGTGATGGCGCTCGGCGTTGGCGGTGTTACCGGCTGGCACCTGAAAGAGTCACAGATGGTGCTGACACATGCGCCGATGGAGGACGCGGTGCAGGCCTACAAGCTGTTTGATAATACCGCCATCACCCCGATGGATGTGGCGACGACGCAGCAAACGGAGCTGACCCACTGGGTCGGGCGCTACTTTATCAACGGTAATCAGCCGCCCAATCTCGAGCAGTATGGCTTTACGCTGGTTGGCGCGCGGCTTGTCGCCACGGCGCAGGGGCCGGCGGCGCTGATTATGTATCAGGATCCGCGCGGCACGCGGGTTGGTTGGTATATCCGCCCCTTGAGCCCGGGGAAGTTACCCCACGGCGAGCGTAAAGCCGAGGATGTGATGGCGCAGTACTGGAGCGACGACCATTACAACTACGCGCTGCTCACGCCGCTGAACGCCCCGGCAGTAAACGGGCTGCGAAAAGCAGTTTCACAGGCGACCAGCTGAGGCTTACTCATCATTGAGCGTGACGATTTTGCCCCAGATATTCTGGTCATCGAAGCGGCCATTGAGGAACTCCGCCTCTCTCTGGCAGCCTTCGAGGGTGAAGCCGTTACGCTCTGCGACGCGGTTACTCGCCTCGTTGTCGACCCGGCATTTGATAACAAAGCGACGGATATCGCCGCGTTCAGCATAAAAGCGCATCATCGCCTGCATCGCGCGGGACAAAATCCCCTGCCCCTGCGCCGCTTCATCCAGCCAGTAGCCGATGTAGGCCGCTTTGTTGGTCGGCTCGATGGCGTTGAGAGAGAGCACGCCGACCAGCACGTGATCGCGCAGGATCAGAAACATCTTCGCGTAGCCGCGCTGGTGCAACAGCCGGTTACTCTGGGCGGTTTTGCGGGTGGTTTCAATGGATGTGACATACTGCGGCCAGTCAAGATAGCGCTGTAAGCTGTCGCGGTTTTTGACAATCAACTGGTGAAGCTCGTGAACAAAGCACTCATCAATCATTTCGAGCGTGAGCTGCTCGTCAACCGTAATCACCGCATCCGGGCAAGTCGGTTCCTCTAACATCGTTCCTCCTGAAAGACATCGCCCCCATTCGGGGGCGATTAAAAAGCTTAGCGCATGATACGGTCATCGACGTAGTTCCGCTTCTCCGGCGCGGGCGGGAAGTATTGATAGAGCCAGGTTTCGCTGATCGCCTCGCCCTGGCAGCGCAGGAACATGCGCATCTCTACCGGATCGGTCGACGCATTGGTTGGATACCAGTCGAACTGGATGCGATAACCGTCAAACGGCTCGACGTAGAGGATCTCAACCTGTTTCGCTTCCCCGTTTGAGAGCGTAATCACCGGCTCGATCCCTTTCGGCGCAGCGGCTTTCAGATCGCCGCCGACAAAGTCGATAGCGAAACGGCGCGCCCACTTCTCGGGGTAGTGTTCCCCCGGTGCCCAGCCTTCCGGGAATCCACCCATACCGGTTCGCGTCGCATAGACGTTTGCCAGCGGTGAGCGCACCGGCGGCTGTGCGCTCCAGTAGAGGCGATACTCAAAGGCCAGCTCGTCTCCGGCTTTGATCGGTTTTTCCGGCTGCCAGAAGCAGACCACGTTATCCAGGGTTTCGCCGGTGGTCGGGATCTCCATCAGGCTGACTGCCCCTTTGCCCCACTTATTGCGCGGCTCCACCCACAGGCTCGGGCGTTTGTTATACCAGCCCATTACATCTTGATAGTGGCTAAAATCGCGGTCGAGTTGCAGCAGGCCGAAGCCTTTCGGGTTCTCATCCTGGAAAGCGTTGAATTGCAGCTTCTGCGGGTTATTCAGCGGGCGGCAGATCCATTCGCCGTTGCCACGCCACATCGCCAGGCGATCGGAGTCGTGGATCTGCGGGTGGATGGTGTCGCAAACGCGGCGCTCGTTATTGCCGCAGCTGAACATGCTGGTCATCGGCGCGATGCCCAGCTGCTTAATCGCCTTACGGGCATAGAGGCGGTTATCCACCTCCATGATCACCTGGCTCTTCTCGCAGTGGATCACAAACTTATACGCACCGGTGAGGCTGGCGCTGTCAAGCAGCGCATAGACGGTAAAGGTGGTGTCGCCCGGTTTCGCGGTTTCGAACCAGAAAGCGGTGAAATCCGGGAACTCCTCCGGCGTATCGGTAAAGGTATCAATCGCCACGCCGCGTGCGGAGAGGCCGTACTGGAAGGTGTCATCTACCGCGCGGAAATAGCTTGCGCCGAGGAACGAGACCACGTCGCGGCGCGCCAACTCCGGCGCTTTGAAGGCGCGGAAACCAGCAAAGCCGAGATCGCTCTGCCCTTCAAGTTGTTGAGTATCAACGCCCGCGTCGTGGTAGTTAAATAACTCCGGGCGGAAGTGAATTTCACGCGCCTGATGGGTCGCCTGATCCAGCGAGAACATGCGCACGCGGCGGCGGAAACCCATGCCGACATGGAAGAACTGCACATCCAGCTGGCGGCCCTCAACGTTATTCCATAACGAGTGCTGCGCATCATACTGAATGCTGTTATAGGCTTGCGGCGTCAGGTTAGCCAGCGTCGGCGGCAGCGCTTTCGGCGCGCCTCCCCATGGCTGTTCGGCCAGATCGTGCGCCATAGATTGCAGCACGGAGAAGTCGAAACGGCGGCTTTGCCCATCGGCGATATCGGTCTGCGCTGCAGATGCCGCTCGCGAAAAGAGCGAAGCAACGCCAGTGGTGCCGTAAGTTGCCGCGAGGGCCATGGATGCTTGAATAAATCGTCTGCGGTTCATGCCTGGTAACACGTCCTTCTGGTCGTAAAATGGCATTTCGCGATGTCGCGAAACAGCGGCAAAAGCGTATGACTGATGAAGGCACCACTCTAGACAAAATTGATTGAGAATCCAATTGTTGGGCGCTGATTATCTAAGCGAATTGCGAAATTTTCCGGGGCTTTAGGAGCAGCCTGAAAAGTGCGTAAAGTTGTGTATGAAGATGTTGCGCTGCGATCAATCGAGATTGACATGGTGACGCATCACGCGGCGAAAGAAGCTTAACCGCGCGCGCATAAAGCGCTTCTCCAGCCGAAAGCCGGCCTGCTTATTGATGCCCATGCGCAGCAGACGGTCGCGCCCGCCGGTGCAGGCTTCCCATGTCACCGGGCCGGGTAAGTCCGTGGTTTCAGAACCGGCGTGCGTGGCGAAATGCACCCAGTAATCGGCGACCTGTGCGGCGAAGGCGAGATCGCGCTCGTTGACGTAATCGCAGGAGGGCTCCGAGAGGCGCAGGTTGTCAAATACATAGGGCACGTCATTGCCGTGCCATGCACCGTTGATATAGGTGTCGTGCATCGCTTCGGCGACGTAATCAAACCAGTAGCGCCAGCAGGGCTGCCCGATCTGCTGCTGCGCCTGCATCACCACCAGCCCGAGGGTGGTAAAAGCCATGTCACGACACACCTGACGGCCAAGCTCAGTGTCGCCGCGCACGCCCGGATAGAGCAGCCGGATAAGCCCGAGGCCGAAACGCTGCTTGCGGCGCAGTTCGGCAATTTTACCTGCCAGATCGACGCCGAACTCCGCCATTACGCTCGCTTCATCGCTGTTGGAGCCGACGATCACCGGCATCGGGTGCTGACGCCCGGCAAAGAAGGTATCAAGGGACGGTTCCGGTAGCACAATGTCGCCAGCGACAGGCACTGGATCGATTTTAAACGGGGTATCGAGCGGCCAGAATGCCTCCGCCGGGATCGCCCGCAGCGCCTCTGTGCTGGCATTTTTCAGACCAAAGTGCGCCGCAAGTGCTTCGCCTTTTTTCAGCGCAACTTTACGCGGCGTATCCGGCAAGGTGTAGTTGCTCTGCACGATCGCTTTATGGAACAGCCCTTTTGCCAGCGGCGAAGCCATGAGTGACATCACGCTGCGCGCCCCGGCCGATTCGCCAAACAGCGTCACATTACCGGCATCCCCGCCGAAGGCGGCGATATTCTCCTGAACCCACTGTAAGGCGGCGATTTGATCAAGGAGCGCAAAGTTGTAGATGCGCTTCCCGGCCTCTGCCTCCAGCGCCGGATGGGCAAAGAAGCCAAGATGACCAAGACGATAATTAACGGTGACCAGCACCACACCGCGCGCCGCCAGCGCTTTACCATCATAAGGGGGCAACCCGCCTGCGCCGATGGCAAACCCGCCGCCATGCAGCCAGACCATCACCGGTTTTTTTTGCGAAGCCGCTGCGGGCGACCAGACATTGAGATAGAGGCAATCCTCTGAGAAAGTACCGGGATCGCCACCGCCGAGCAGGCGGCAGAACTCCTTGTTTTGCCAGCTTGAGGCGGAAAAACGCGTCGCTTCGCGCACGCCCTGCCAGCACTCAACCGGCTGCGGCGCACGCCAGCGCAGATCGCCCACCGGCGGCGCGGCAAAGGGGATGCCGCGCCAGACGTTTATCCCCTCTTCGCGACACCCCATAACGCTACCCTGCCGGGTATTCACAATCAGGGATGATGTGTTTTCCATAATCATATCCAGAACGTATTGAATTCTGGCAGATTACTCGTTTTACAGCAGACCGCAACGACGTTTGCTGCGCTCTTCTGCATCCTGATAGAGGGCAAACTCATCGAGCACCGGGCAACCGAGCGCAGCTTCAAACTGCTGCTGGCTGGCGTTACCGTGACTGCGCGCCTGGGTCGCATTCCCCAGATTAGACTGGAAAATTCCGGCGGCACTAACGGGGAGGAAATCTTCATAGATGATGGGCTGCGCCACAACCCAACCGCGTTCAATCAACGGCTGCGGATCGTCACCGGGACGAATCGCCTGGCGGTGTGCCTCCCCGGTCGGTGTCAGGCGGTAGCGGAACCAGGCCAGCCCCTGTTTGCGCAGCAGCATCTCGCTGTCAGGAAAGGCTTTAAACACCTCCTGCAAATGGAGCTGATGCGTGAGGTTATCTTTGCCCGTCCCGGCGCTGTTCAGCAGCCGGTCGTACAGTTCACGCCCTTTCCGTGTCAGGGCAACGCCGCGCTGTTCAATCTCGCCAAAGCGCGCTGTGTGGGTGCCGTGATGTTCGCCGCTGAACAACACCGGCTCATCAAGGGCTTTAAAACTGGTCTGGCGTAGCAGGATCGGCACTTCACGGCGCGGCGGCCCTTCGATCAGAATTTTAGGCTCAATGTCGTACTCCGGCATCAGCGCCTGCACCCGGTCGATATCCAGCGTGCGCGGCGTCAAGTGGTTGATATGGCAGCCGGGGAAACAGACCACATCGGCGATTAAGCGATGTTTATCATGCAGCGCCTGGTAGGTTTTTTCATCCACGGTCGCGTGGCGATGCCAGCGAAATGTCTCCAGCGCCTCTTTAACAAACAGCTGCGCCTGCTGGGCGGTAAAGCCGCCGTTCAGTTCATGCACTTCAATCAGCTGCCGACAGGCAGGCGTGAAGATGTCGCGCTTCGCCAGAATCGCTGCCGCTCTGTCGCGCAGCGCTTCATTTTCAATCAGATCAAGGCGCAGCAGCGAGGTGAAGATGCGAAACGGATTGCGCAATAACGCCTCATCGTCAATTGGGCGAAAGGCGGTGGAGTGAACCGGGACGCCCGCCTGGGAGAGATCGTAATAACTCACCGGGAACATCCCCATAATGGCAAACATGCGCCGCAGGGTGGATAGCTCCTCCGCCCTGCCGACACGGATGGCGCCGTGGCGCTCAACGTTCAGCCTGGCCAGCTCATCGGCATTAACCAGTTGTTCATGAAGCCGTGGATTGTGCTCCAGTACAGCAAGGTTTACATCAGCCACAAGCTCCAGCAAGGTGCCATATTGCGGGACTTCCTGCTGGTACATGGCGGACATCGCCTGCGAAAATTGTTCCCTGATCTCATCTGCCGTGATGCTGTACGTCATAGTCTTCTCTCTCCACGCTGTTCTCTCTGCAGTGTAGAGAAGGCTGCCGCCGCCCGTATGGGGAAATTTACAAAGTGTGATCGTGGCAAAAAACGCGCGTATTCCGCTCGCAATCGAACATAACAAAAGATTATGGAATGCAGCGCGAACAAAACCCTGGAAACCTGCTGGTTTCGTCACATTGCGGGCAGAATGTGTTTGTAACTCAAAAGGATTGGATGTTAATAATATTTTGCAAACTGGTTATCAAAATTAAATAAATCTGCGAGCCTCCTTCGCCACTCGGTTTTAACATTATCTTATGGAAAAAAACGCTCTCTTTTCACAGCGCATCCGACTGCGCCACCTGCATACTTTCGTCGCGGTCGCGCAACAAGGAACATTGGGTCGCGCTGCTGAAACCCTTAACCTGAGCCAGCCAGCTCTCTCGAAGACCTTAAATGAACTTGAACAGCTTACCGGCAAGCGGCTGTTTGAGCGTGGACGCATGGGCGCTCAGCTTACCCACGTTGGCGAGCAGTTTTTAAGCCATGCGGTGCGGGTGCTCGACGCGGTGAATATTGCCGGGCAGTCGTTAAGCGATCAGGAAGAGAAAAACTGTGAGTTGATTCGCGTTGGCGCGCTGCCGACAGCGGCGCTGGGAATTTTACCGGCGGTGATAGGCCAACTTCACAAGCAGCAGCCGGATATCACTATTCAGGTGGCGACCGCCAATAACCCGATGTTGCTGGCAGGGCTGAAGACTGGCGAGCTGGATGTCGGTATCGGGCGCATGTCCGATCCGGACCTGATGTGTGGCTTACATTATGAGCTGCTGTTTCTGGAGTCGCTCAAACTGGTTGTGCGCCCCCGTCATCCGCTGTTGCAGAGCACCGTTACGTTGAGCCGGGTGCTGGAGTGGCCGGTGGTGGTGCTGCCGCAGGGCACGGTGCCGCGCCAGAACGCCGAAGAACTGCTCGCCAGCCAGAACTGCACTCTACCGACAGGATGCATTGAAACGCTCTCGGCCTCACTTTCGCGGCAACTGACCGTGGAATATGACTATGTCTGGTTTGTTCCCTCCGGCGCGGTGAAAGATGATTTGCGGCTTGGCTCATTAGTGGCGCTTCCCATTCCACCGCTCGGCATTGGTGACCCGATTGGCATAATTACCCGCGTCGACGCCCCCCTTTCAGCGGCTGCACTCACCTTAATCAGCTATATCCGTAAAACGCTGCCGGACTGATACTGCACTGTTTTTTATCTGCTGTGTGAGTGGCTCGTTTACCCTTACCTGAAACCAATCTTAACCAAACATTTCCGTACTGGGACGGTAGCGAAAGGCGCTGATAGACTTAACGGTATCTACTACAGCAAGAGGAAGATCATTGTTATGCAATATGATGAACAGCAGCTTATCAATGGGCTTTTTCAGCGCCTGAAACAGGCAGAACAACAAAACGGCCAGCGCGATGTGCAAGCCGAGCGGCAGATTGCTGAACTGGTCAGACAGTAGCCGGCTGCGCCCTACTATATGGCGCAATCGATGCTGATCCAGGAAGCGGCATTAAAACGTCTGCAGGCGCGTGTGCAGGAGTTGGAAAACCAGCTGGCGCAGCAGCAGAGCCAGCACTCATCCGGCGGTAGCTTCCTCAGCGGTCTGTTTGGCGGTAATAAAAACCAGGCACCGCAGTCGACGCAAAACTGGGGAGCACCACCGGTGCAGCAGCAAACTCCGCAGTATGCAGCGCCAGGCGCCTCCCGCGGCGGCGGATTTATGTCGGGCGCACTGCAAACCGCCGCAGGTGTGGCGGGCGGCGTGGTGATCGCCGATATGCTGACCAGTATGTTTCACCACTCACAGCCGCAGGAGATCGTGAATATCATCGAAGAGCCAGCAGTAGCCGCAAGCGATGCCGCGCAAAACGAGGCGTTCAGTAACGCTTCCGAAAGCCATTTCCTCGATAACAGCGGTGACGCTTTCCAGCCGGATAACCTCGCCGATGATCAGAATGATGATTTCGGTAATGACGATTTCAGTAACGATGACGACAGCTTTATTTAGCGCTTAAATCACGCCTGCGGCAGATAGCTCAGCCGCTATCTGCCGCAGGCCGACATTTTAACCGCTTGTTGAGATCCGCACGCACACGTTAAATCTCCGCTCGCGGATACTCTGCTATCACCAGCTCCCCGCTTAATACCCAGCTAAAACCACCTGTTAAGGCAGTCGCCTTCGTATTCACCAAGAGGTTAAGATTACGCGTGCTGAGATCAGGGTGATATTTCAATATTGCGTAGGAATCCAGCATTAGCGAATAAGCCCTACTGCACATGAGGTTTAAAGAATGGTTATAACGGGGTTGCTTCGAGGGGCCGCTAAAACGCTCCTGTTTATTGTGTTGTTGTTCATTATTGGGCGATTAATTAACTCTTCTGCATTTATCACTCCCGATACAGCCATTGCTTTTGCTGTCTGGCTTCATGGAAGCGCGAATCAGGAAAATTACGATGATTTGTGGTTTTTTGCCGATGTCAGTTTGTCGTTAATATCAGCGATTATTGCTTATAACGTTGTGATAACAGTAGTCCGAAAGGTCATGGATCGATTCCCAATGAAAGCTGGATCTTAGATGGCGCGAGCGAATATATTCGCTCCCTACCAGATTCGGTAGTCTGCGCAAAGTGCATCATATATTGATGCTACGCTACGCAGCACTCACACCAGGTGGGTTCAATAAATAGACCATCATATGCTGAATATGGAGAAGGGAATGATCGCAAAAAACATCGCTCGAACGCTGGCCGTTGCCGCCTGCTTGTTTGCGCTTTCGGCGTGTGACGATAAAAAAGCAGAAGAGCCTCAACAAGCATCAAAAAGTTCGGCAGAACAAGCTGAGATTACTAAATATAACGCTTATATTGAGGCGGCGAATATGTCCTCCTCTTCTTTCGGCGAGCAGCTGGATCAATATAAAAAATATATTGCCCCCGCTTTCACTGGTGAAAAGCCGCGGGACGATCTCTTCTTCCCGGGTTCTGACACCACTATCCCACGGGTGAAGGATCTGTTAGATAAAGCGCGCGCGATGGAGCCGGAGATGAAAGATCTCGATGCGTCGGCTACTCGCTACAGCGAAGCGCTTGGGCAAACTGAACCGGTGAACCGCGAACTCTATAACTATATCAACGCCAAAACCTATAAAAGCGATAACGGTGATAAAGGCCGCGAACTGCAGCCGAAATTTATCAGCGCCATGGAGAAACTGGTTGTTGCGCAGGCAGATTTTTTAAATGCTGTTGATAAAAAAGACCGTGAGCGTATCAAGGCTGAATACGAGAAAACGCCGAAAGATACTGCCGCCTACTACCGCATCGGCTCTATCTACTATCTGAAAGAGAGCATGGATGCCGCTAATGGCTTTATCAACGGCGAAGGTTTAGGCGATAAAAAAGACGCCTTTAAGAAATCACTGGATCAGTTCAACGAAGCGCTGACGGCTTATGACGCCAAAATGCGTGAGAGCAACAAAAAAGGGTGTTCAAGCCTGATCTTCACCGCCAACTCCTATCTCTCTACGGGCCGTGATGTGATTGAACACACTGATAGTGGTATCTACGAACAAGAAGCGAAGCGTTCGCAGCAGTTCCAGATGATGCAGTCCACACAGGAAAATGATGTTCGCAGCCTGATGCAGAATTACAACAACGTCATCAACGCGATCAATATCGGCACCTGCTAAGTTGCTGCTTGCCCGATCGATAAAACAAAAGAGGCCGGATTATCCGGCCTCTTTTTTTATCTCAACCTCAGAACGTTTCCCAGTTATCGCCGTTCGCCAGTGCCGGGCGCTGCGGGGTGAAGGGTTTTGCCGTCGGAGTGGCGCTGCTCTGGCGCTGTGCCTCTACGCCGTTCAGCCGGAATGCACCGACCGCCTGCGTCAGACGCGCAGCCTGCTCTTCCAGTGAGGTGGCTGCGGCTGTAGCCTCTTCAACCAGCGAGGCGTTCTGCTGCGTCACATTATCCATTTCGGTGATCGCCTGGCTTACCTGAGTGATGCCCTTGCTCTGCTCATCCGAGGCGGCGGCAATCTCCAGCATGATATCGGTGACGCGTTTCACGGCGGTCACAATCTCATCCATCGTTTCCCCGGCAGAGACCACTTCACCGGAGCCCTGCTCGATCAGGCTTACGGACTCGCTGATCAACGCTTCAATCTCTTTCGCGGCCTGAGCACTGCGGCTCGCGAGTGTTCGCACTTCGCTGGCGACGACGGCAAACCCGCGCCCCTGTTCACCGGCGCGCGCGGCTTCTACCGCAGCGTTGAGCGCCAGGATATTGGTCTGGAAGGCGATGCTGTTAATTACTGCGGTAATTTCAGAGATTTTGCGCGAACTGGTGGTGATGTTGCCCATCGTTTGCACGACGCCGGAGACAATCTGACCGCCTTTTGTCGCTTTACCCGACGCGTCGCGGGCCAGCCCGCTGGCGTGGTGTGCGTTATCGGCGTTCTGTTTCACGGTCGCGGTGAGCTGCTCCATGCTGGCCGCCGTCTCTTCAATCGCGGCCGCCTGCTGCTCGGTGCGCGAAGAGAGATCGGTGTTACCGGCGGAGATTTCACTGGTACCGCGATAGATCTCCTCAGCACCCTGGCGCACGGTGGCGACAGTTGTGACCAAAGAGTGCTGCATGGCCTGCAGATCGTGGCTCAGACGCCCAATCTCACTGCGGCCAGTCGGTTCGTCTGCCAGGGTTAAATCACCGGAGGCGATGCGTGAAATGCGCTGGGCAGCACGCTGGAGCGGATTGATCACCACACGACGCAGCACGATAAAGGTGATGATGGTCAGCACCAGCGCAAAAGCAAATGCGGCAGCCATAAAGATCAGACCAAGCTGCGTGCGGCTGTGGGCTTCCTCTTTCAGGTGCTGTGCACGCTCGGTGCGGATCTCAATCGCTTTCAACAGCACGGCGTTGTAGGCATCGTCCAGTTGGCGCGCCTGTTCGCTTTCATGGTTAATAATCGCTTCAAACATGCCGTTTTTGGCATATTTCAGCATCGGCTGCAGCCCGGCGGTGTAGGCGTTAAAACGGGCAGTGAGATCGTTATCCAGCGTCAGGTCAGCCTCGGTTTTCACCGGGCGATCCATATATTGTTTAAAGTTTTCCTGCGACTGTTTGATGCGTTTTTCCGCCTCGGCGATGTTCTGCTTCATATCCTCCATTTCGGCGATACGGCTTGCAGCACCTGCGTGAATCAATTTAATGCGCGCGACGCGAAGGTTGTTAGAGCTGTTAGATAATCCCATGCGCACCTGGATCTCCTGGGTCACATCCTGTTGGTCGCGATCGGCCTGCATCAGGAAATAACCCGCCAGTCCGGAACTTAAGGCAAATAGCACCAAAATGCCGGAAAGGATAAAAGAAAACAGGGGAACTAATCGAATATTGTGCATAAAACCAATGCCTTGTGTTTGTTGCATTGCTGCTTTGTTATCCATGGCGTCGACTCTCGTATTAGTCTGCTAAGTACAAAGGAATGATATATAGGCATCGGCAATAATTGGATTTTTCTTATGGTGAAAAGCGCAACGGCGGTCACAGATTTGGAGTTTGGTTGCGCCAGCGGAGAGCCCGCCGGCGCGAAGGGAGATTACTTCTCGCCGAAATGGATAACGGTGCGGATCGATTTGCCTTCATGCATCAGATCGAAGGCTTCGTTAATGCTATCCAGCGGCAGACGGTGGGTGATGAATGGGTCGAGGCGGATTTTGCCCGCCATCGCATCTTCGACCATGCCCGGCAGCTGGCTGCGCCCTTTTACCCCGCCAAAAGCGGAACCGCGCCATACGCGACCGGTAACCAGCTGGAAAGGACGGGTGCTGATCTCCTGACCTGCGCCCGCAACGCCGATAATTACGCTTTCGCCCCAACCTTTATGACAGCACTCAAGCGCAGCGCGCATGACGTTCACATTACCAATACACTCAAAGCTGTAGTCAACGCCGCCATCGGTCATTTCAACAATCACGTCCTGAATTGGGCGATCGTAATCTTTCGGGTTGATAAAGTCAGTCGCGCCCATCTCTTTCGCCAGTGCGAATTTATCCGGGTTGGTATCAATTGCCAGAATGCGACCCGCTTTCGCCTGTACCGCACCCTGTATTGCCGCAAGTCCGATACCGCCGAGACCAAAAATAGCGACCGTATCGCCCTCTTTCACTTTCGCCGTGTTGTGTACTGCGCCAATACCGGTGGTGACGCCGCAGCCCAGCAGGCAAACCTTATCCAGCGGCGCTTCCTCGTTGACTTTCGCCAGCGAGATCTCCGCGCAGACGGTGTATTCGCTGAAGGTGCTGGTACCCATGTAGTGATAAATCGGCTCACCGTTATAGGAGAAACGCGTAGTGCCGTCCGGCATCAGACCTTTACCTTGCGTGGCGCGCACGGCCTGGCAGAGGTTGGTTTTGCCCGATTTACAGAATTTGCACTCGCCGCACTCGGCGGTGTACAGCGGAATAACATGGTCGCCCGGCTGCAGGCTGGTGACGCCCTCGCCCACTTCCACAACGATACCGCCGCCTTCGTGGCCCAGCACCGCCGGGAAAACGCCTTCCGGATCTTCGCCAGAGAGGGTAAAGGCATCGGTATGGCAAACACCGGTGTGCGTAATGCGAACCAGCACTTCCCCTTTTTTGGGTGGCGCAACGTCGATCTCGACAATCTTGAGGGGTTGGCCTGGCCCGAAGGCTACAGCTGCACGTGATTTCATCTCGCTTTCCTTTTATGTATACGGTGTTGCTTATTTTAGATAAGAGCGTAGCAGATGACCGACTTCTGCCATCCGTACTGCGCGCTGGTCGGCGGTAGTTTCTCCGGCGACCAGCTCATCTTTCAGGTGAATTTCAACCATTTCGCCCATCAGGCCGTTGGCTGCACCGCGCACGGCGGCGATTTGTTGCAAAATTGCAATGCAGGGTTCGCCGTTTTCCAGCGCCCGCTCCAGCGCGTCAACCTGGCCGCGGATGCGCCGCACCCGCGTCAGCACGCGCTTTTTATCTTCAGGTGAATGGGGCATAGAACCTCCTGGATACTATAGGGGGGTATGGTAACTTAGCATCAGCGATCATGCAAACGCGGCTCAAGAAGGAAGGAGGAGAGAAAAGAGAATGCGGGCGTAAAAGCGCCTGCGCGTTATGTATTGTTACTGGAGTTGCTGATCTGCTGATACAGCAGTTGCAATTATGGACAAATATTTCTACCCATCACAAAAGTTAATAGTTAACTCAGGCTTAAAGCATATCAGTGCAAAAACCACACATTCACACAGGTTATTAATTCCTGCGCTCACTATCCCTTTTTGCATGTTTCAGCGCACAACTTAGCGTAAAAATTTTTAAATATTATTCTCGTTTAGCATATTGAACTTAAATTAACGTTTCGCTTAGGTTCTTTCTATGTTGTTTGCTAAGATTCTTCCTGGCGAATAAGTGGATAATATTATGTAAGGAAGATGTATGCGCTGGAATATTACGGACATGTTAGTTTCCCCCGCTACGGGTACGGCATTTGCCCTGGCCAGAACACAACAGGATAAAGCGGTGATCGTTTGGTACCGTGGTCACTATTTTTTACGCCCGGGAAACATATTACTCACTGATTCAAAAGGAATTATCATGGATGGCAGAATGCATGATTTTAAAGTTATTCATACCATGCCCTATTTCCCAAACATTTGGAAAACTTTAAAGAATAGTTGCTCATGTCCAGGGAATGATAATATTTCTTTACGCGAATGTGATAAACAAAATGAGTGCTTATTTCCGCTCTGCCCATACGGCATAAAACTTTCTCGTTAGGCGCTTTCGCAGTGGATATATTATATTTCACAGTAAGAATATATCGACTTAGTTATAACCCGGCGAAACAAAGTCCGCCGGGTATTATTTTAACGCTGCAACGGTTGGCCTGCGGTTTCACGAGCACGCATCACGGTGATGAAAGTGATCAACGCAGCGCCCATCACATAGAAGGCGGGGGAAAACTTATCGCCTGTGGTAGTGATAAGCCAGGCAGAGAACCATGGCGTGATACCGCCAAAAAAGGCCACGGCGAAGTTATAAGCGATCGACAGGCCGCCGTAGCGCACGTTGGTTGGGAAAAGCTCCGCCATCGCCGCCGTGCATGCGCCGTCAAACGCCGCGATAAACGCGCCGAGCATCACCATCGCCAATATCGCAGAGAGCACATCTCCGTTCGCCATGATCATCATCGCCGGGTAACTCAGCAGAATAAACCCTGCGCAGCCGGCCAGCATCAGTGGTTTACGACCATATTTATCAGAGAGATAGCCCATAAACGGTACCAGCACCGCAACAGAGAAGAGGCCAATAGTGGTAATGGCGTAGGCGTTGAGTTTGCTGAAATGCAGCTCCGTTGCGAGGTAGCTCGGCATAAATGTTTGTAACGTCCAGTGACCCACTGCTTTGATCACCACGAACCCGACACAGAAGAGTAGCGCGCGCCAGGCGGTCGTGACCGCTTTGCGCAGCGGCGCGGTTTCGATCTGGCCGCTTTTCATCGCTTCAAGAAATTCCGGCGAATCCTCCAGATGCCTGCGCAGATAGAGCCCCACCCAGCCGAGCGGACCGGCGATCAGAAAGGGAATACGCCAGCCCCAGTCGTTCATTGCGCTCTCGCCAAGCGCAGCGGTGAGCAGGAACACCAGCCCGGAGCCGACAACGAACGCCATAAAGCCAAAGTTGTCGATCCAGCAGGTGAAATAACCGCGCCTGGCGGTGGGAGCATACTCTGCCAGATAGGTTGTTGCGCCAGAGCTTTCACCACCAGCCGCAAAGCCCTGCACCAGACGGGTGATCACCAGCAGCACCGTGGCGGTAATACCAATCTGGTGATAGGTCGGCAGCAGCCCCATGACAAAGGTTGCGCCTGAGGTGAGCAAAATCACCGTCGCCAGCACCTTTTGCCTGCCTTTACGATCGCCCAGCGAGCCGAAGAATAATCCACCGAGCGGGCGCATAATAAATCCGGCACCAAACACCGCGAATGATGAGAGCA
The DNA here is from genome assembly GCF_014490785.1 of Kosakonia sp. SMBL-WEM22. Classification (NCBI taxonomy): domain Bacteria; kingdom Pseudomonadati; phylum Pseudomonadota; class Gammaproteobacteria; order Enterobacterales; family Enterobacteriaceae; genus Kosakonia; species Kosakonia sp. SMBL-WEM22. The sequence continues at coordinate 2,509,864 of NZ_CP051488.1, forward strand.
GTGCCACGCTTGGGCTGGACGATTGAAAGAATTGCAGGCCGATAATCGCCGCCAGCGTGCCGTAAAGGCCGAAGTCGAACCACTCTACAAAGTGACCGATGCCGGTGGCGAGCAAAACTTTACGTAATTTGCGCGATCCGCCGGCCGGCGTATCAGCAGCCATCCGGTCGAGTGATTCCTGTACTGGCTGTGTCATTTAACTCTCCCGCTCTCGATAGTGTTTCTATAATAGATATACTATCTACACTGCTTGTTCGAATTTCGCCCACAGGTGATAGTGGAAAATGTGATTTCTCCCCAGCTTTTTCTTATAAAAATGAGGCGCGATCACAGCATTTTGGGGCAAGTTACGCAAAAGCGCGTAAGGAATTTCGCAGGATATACAGCCCGGTCACGGATGTCACCGGGCAGGAAAGGCTATCGTTCACGCTTTTTCGGCATCATACGCAGCAGCGTGTTGTCTTTGAAAATGTAGTGGTGCAGCAACGCAGCAGCAGCATGGAGGCCAACAATAAAGTAACCGAGCGTGGCGAGAAGCTCATGGTACTCCTTAAGTGTGTCGACCAGATCGAAATTAGCCTCGGCGGCGTGCGGCATCGGCAGCCCAAAGGCGATCCACGGGCCGCCGCGGTTATACATCATCAGCAGACCCAGTAGCGGTAACGCGATAAAAAGCAGATAAATTGCCAGATGTCCAAGGTGCGCCAGCCCGGTCATCATCGCGGAGGGTTTAGGCGTAATGGGCGGTGCCGGATGTTTTAGCCTGACCAGCAGCCGCGTAAGCATCAACACGAGGACAGAGATACCGCATGAGACGTGAACAATATTGAAATAAGGCCGGTAGCCACGTGGCGCAAAGCCGCGAAACTCCATAGCGCAGTATGCGCCGACGACCAGCAGCACCACCAACCAGTGGATGGCGATCTGCGGGCCTGAATAGTTGCTACGCATAAGAACCCCCTGAAAGAACGAACCGGCCTTCAACATAACGGGGTTTTCTTTAAAATTCATTAACTTTTCTTTATCACTTTTCAGCGACTTAGCGCTTGCGCAGTGCATATAGTTTGCGCAATAAAAGCTGACAACCTACCACTGAAACAACAGGAGCCTGTGTGGAGAATCTGACGCCGCAAACACTACTGAGTTTGATGGAGGACGCCGTCGCGCGCGCCACTACATTTCCCGTCTGGCCACAGGGCGAAGCGCCCGGCGCGAAGGTCAGCGCAGTACAATTTCAACGGGAAACAGAGCACACCGGCCCCTCGCCATTTGATCGCTCGGTGACCGGCGTACGAGCACCGGAAATCACCGTTTATGCGCCGCAGCACCCCAACGGCGTCGGTATTCTGGTGACGCCGGGCGGCTCATACCGCCGTGTGGTGCTGGATAAAGAGGGCAGCGCTCTCGCCCCCTTCTTTAATGCGCGCGGTTATACCCTGTTTGTGATGACTTACCGCTTTCCCGGCGATGGTCATGCCGAAGGGGCCGACGCACCACTGGCGGATGTGCAGCGGGCCATGCGGCTAATCCGCGCGCAGGCAGATCGCTGGCAGCTTGATGCCGACAAGCTCGGCGTGATGGGCTTTTCCGCCGGCGGTCATGCGGCAGCGAGCCTCGGCACACGTTATAACGATGCGATCTACGCACCACTTGACGCCATCGATGAGCAGCGCGCGCGCCCGGCGTTTATGGCGCTGGTCTACCCGGTAATCACCATGCATGCTGATATTGATCACCCGATGTCGCGCCAGCAGCTGATTGGCGATACGCCCGATGAGTCGCAGATCCGCCGCTACTCCGCTGAGGAGCAGGTCAACAGCCAGACGCCGCCCACCTTTTTGCTGCATGCGGTCGATGACCCGGCGGTAAAAGTGGAAAACAGCGTAGTGATGTTCTCGGCGCTGCGCCGCCTCGGCGTGCCGGTGGAGATGCATCTCTTTGAGCAGGGAAAACACGGTTTTGGTATTCGTGATGCGTTGGGCTTGCCGGTTGCGGTTTGGCCGGAGTTGATGATGGCGTGGATCGAAAGCAAGGTGTAAAAACGCCCCCGCCGCTGCGGGGGCAGGCTTATCAGGATTGCAGATAGACCACCTGGGTTTGCAGATATTCGTTCAGGCCGTGGCGGCCATCCGCGCCGCCAATGCCCGATTTGCGCCAGCCGGCGTGGAAACCCTGCATCGCTTCAAAGTTCTCGCGGTTGATGTAGGTTTCGCCAAACTTCAACCCGCGCACCGCTCTCATCGCCAGGTTGAGATCGCGGGTGTAGATCGAGGACGTGAGGCCATAATCGCTATCATTGGCCATCGCCAGCGCCTCATCAAGGGTGTCGAACGCCACCACCGGCAGCACCGGGCCAAAGGTCTCCTCATGCATGATTGCCATCTGCTGCTGCACATCCAGCAGCAGTGTCGGCGGATAGAAGTACCCTTTTCCTTCAACTTTTTCACCGCCAAGGACAACCCGCGCCCCTTCCGCGACGGCACGCGCCACCTTCTCTTCCACTCGCTGCAAAGCCGCGGCATTGATAAGCGGCCCCATCGCGATATCGTTACGCTGCGCCGGATCGCCAAACTGCACCGCTTTCATCGCTTCGCCAAGGCGGTTGACGAAGCGGTCGTAAATCCCCTTCTGCACATAGACGCGCTCGGCACAGTTACACACCTGCCCGGTATTAATCACTCTCGAATCAACAATCGCTTTCACTGCCAGTTCAAGATCGGCATCGTCGAGCACAATCGCTGGTGCTTTACCGCCCAGCTCGAGGCACACTTTGGTGATATTCTTCGCCGCTGCCGCCATGATCTTCTCCCCCGCGCCGACGCTGCCGGTCATGCTGACCATCGCCACTTTCGGGTTGCCTGCCAGCTCCTGACCGACGGTTTCACCGCGCCCGAGCACCAGGTTAAAGACCCCCTTCGGTAAGCCAACCTGCTCAACAATTTGCGCGAAGGCGATGGCATTACTTGGAGTAAATTCACTGGGTTTGATCACAATGGTGTTACCGGTGATAAGCGCGGGCGCCATTTTGCGGGCGATAAGAAAGAACGGGAAGTTCCACGGCAGGATACCGGTTGTGACGCCCAGCGCGCGTTTAAAGACAAAAATATTTTCGTTCGGGCGGTCACTTTGCAGGATCTCTCCTTCGTAACGGCGCGCCCATTCGGCCATATAGTCGATGTAGTCAGCGGTAAAGGAGACCTCAACATCGGCGAGCTGCTGGATTTTGCCCCCTTCCGCGACAATCAGCGCGCTGATTTCGCTGGCCTGTTCGCGAATGCCGGCAGCAATTTTACGCAGCCAACCGGCACGCTCGATAGCGGGCAGCGCTTCCCAGCCAGGCTGTGCGCGTTCAGCGGCCTCGATTGCTTTACGTGCATCCTCGGCGCGCCCGTCAGGGATGCGCGCGAGAACCTCTTCCGTTGCCGGGTTGACCACATCAAGCCAGCCTTCGCCCTGCCAGCTGACAAATTGCCCATCAATAAACATCGGGTGTTGTACGGGTGCTGTCATGATCTGCTCCTGTAATGGCATTGTTTTTAAAAAGCTAACGTGTTGTTAAAAATCTACCGTTGCAGCGAGCAATGCCCAAGTTGAGGGATAACTTTTGTGAGGAAACGCAAAAAAGCGGCGGGAAAAGCGGATAAATTACCCGGTGCGGAGAAGAAGGCGTTGCCCGTTTGCGCCATAGCTGACGCAAACGGGCATTCGCCTTACAGCGCGCGTTGGGACAAGGCCTCAGTGAGCTGCGTATCAGCCTGCAGGATTTGCCAGGCTTGCTCAATCTCCGGTGGGAACTCGATATGTGCGAGGTAATCGCGTCCGTTGGGGCCATAGCCGTTAGCATCATCCCGCAAGCGAGGTACTTCCCCCATCACCAGTGAAAGATAGCGCTCAACGGGCCATAACCCACGCACGCGGGGCTGAAAGGCAAGACCGTCCGGTGTATTAATCAACCGTGGCGTAAAACCTGGCCAGCTTAACCAGTGCGGTGCGTTAGCGCACTGCTGACTGGCACGAGCGAAGGTGGCCATCGTACGCCGCTGCATGGTTGGATCCTGCACTATCACCGCCGTTTTCGGCGCGTTCTGTTGGCTTATCAACATATCAAGACTAAAACGGGCGTTTTCACCGCTGTTTGTTGAGCGGTCTTCAATCAGTAGCTGGCTCTCATCAATCTGCCAGAACTGGCGAGCAATATCGGCAAGGATTGCCGCTTCGCCGCGCCCGGTGGTGCGGATCACGTTATAACGCGGATGACGGGCAATCGCGGAGTAGAGGAAGGTGGTCGAGTGACCAAGACCGCCGCTAATCAGCAGCGGCGTTTTTTGCGCCGCAGCCAGCCCGCAGGCCGCTTCAATGGTCGGAATGACGGCATTACCCGCCAGGATCACCACATCTGCGCGCACCGGCGACGGTTTGCCAGTGAAGTCATTTTGCGCCAGCCATTCACCGAGCCTGTTTACGGCGCCGAGCGTCGGCTCAGGCAGCGCGGGAAATGTTGTTTTTAGCATGGAAACCTCCTTCTCATTGCTGACTCCAGCCTAACCGCACGTCGAAGAGTAACCAGAGGATCTCTCCTAATCGCGTTTTCGTACCCTGTCCACCGCACAAAAAGAGCACTTTTTCGTGACAACGTCACCAAAGGAGCGACTATTTTTGTTAGCTTTCCCTGCTGCGGCGTAGCGCGTAATCTATATTTTTCTTATGCACTTGCATTGCATTTATGGGCGCACGTAGAATCGTTAGCCCCCTAACTATTCATTCAGGTAATCTTTAGGTCTTCATGCATAACCACACTTGCTCTTTTTCTGTGCTCTTTATCGTTACCCATGAGGTCAAAAAGTAATGTCTGAACCCAAACGCGACCCTTACGCGCCGCGTGAATGGGCCGCTCACGAAAAGCCGATGCTGCTCGGCTCCCCTTCCACGCCCTGGCACAGCACGCCGCGGCGCATCGCCTATGGCATTGTCGGTTTACTGGTCTCGATGACGGGCGCGCTAGGTAATGCAATGGTGACGGCGAACCTGCAAAATTTGCAGGGCACCTTTGCCGCCTGGTCAACGGAGATCGCCTGGCTACCGGCGGTATATGTAATGACCAACGTCTCCATTAACCTGTTGCTGGTGAAGTTTCGCCAGCAGTATGGCTTGCGGGCATTTACCGAAGGGTTTCTGGTGCTCTATGTGTTGGTCACCTTTTTCCATCTCTTTATTAACGACCTCAGCTCTGCGCTCTTTGTGCGGGGCGCACACGGTATGGTGGCCGCCGCGCTCAGTTCGCTGGGAATTTACTATCAGATCCAGGCCTGGCCGGCGAAGCATCGCCTGAAAGCGCTGACCATCGGTATTACCGGCTCGACGCTGGCGATCCCGATCGCCCGCCTCTTCTCAACCGAACTGCTGCAACTCGATGAGTGGCGCGGGCTCTATCTGTTTGAGTTGGGGCTGGCACTTATCTCGCTCGGCTGCGTAATTGCCCTCAAGCTGCCGCCGGGCGATCGTAAAAAAGTGTTTGAGAAGAAGGACTTCATCACCTTCTTTCTGTTAGCTCCCGGCATGGCGCTGCTCTGCGCAGTGCTCTCGCTTGGGCGTCTCGACTGGTGGTTTGAAACGCCGTGGCTCGGCTGGGCGCTGGCTGGGGCACTGGTGCTGATCGTCTCGGCAATTGTGTTTGAGCACAACCGAAAGAACCCGCTGCTCAACACCCGCTGGCTCTCCAGCGGCAGTATTGTGCGCCTCGGCCTGATTATGCTGCTGATCCGCATTGTGCTTGCCGAACAGAATACCGGCGTTTTTGGCTGGTTGCAGTATGTCGGCCTGCAAAACGAACAGATGACCCGGCTGGCGTGGTCAATTCTGGCCGGAATCATTTGCGGGATTGTCGCCAGTTGCCTGACCATTAAACCGCAGCGCCTCGGCTGGCCAATCCTCACCGCGCTGGCGCTGATGATTATCGCCTCGCTGATGGATAGCCACTCAACCAGCCTGACGCGCCCGGATCAGCTGATGGTAAGCCAGTTCCTCTTCGGCTTTGCCAGCGCCTTTTTTATCGCACCCGCGATGCTGGCCGGCATTGGCGGTGTCATTGCCGAACCGCGCAACCTCGTAAGCTTCTCGGTGCTGTTTGGTATGAGCCAGAATATCGGCGGCCTGATGGGCTCGGCGATCCTCGGTACCTTTCAGACGTGGCGCGAGAAGTACCACTCCAGCCTGCTGGCGGATCAGCTCACTACCCTTAACCCGCTGGTCAATGAGCGTCTGCAACTCTACAGCCAGATGTATCAAAGCATGATTGGCGACAGTAGCCTGCTCAGCGTGCAGGCAGTCACCCAATTGCAGAGTGCTTCGACGCTGCAAGCGACGATACTGGCTTACAACGATACCTATATGCTGACGGCGAGCGTCGCCGCCGCCACGCTGTTATGGATTGCATGGCGCTTGCTGCGCTTGCGTATTACCGCTCGTCTGGCCCTGAAGCGGGCGACGGGTAGCAAATAATAATGATGACATTACTGGAGTTCTTACTATGAGCCAGCAGGACGCCGCTAAAGAGCAGGCAAGTACCCGCAGCAACGTGCGGGTGGTGTCCATTTTTACCGCCGCGGCGATCGTGATCGTCGGCGTGCTGGTGATCCTTTACGCCTGGCAACTGCCGCCGTTTACGCGGCATACGCAGTCGACGGATAACGCCTACGTGCGCGGACAGACGACGTTTATCAGCCCGCAGGTGAATGGCTATATCACCGAAGTGCCGGTGCAGGATTTCGTCAATGTGAAAAAAGGCGACCTGATTATGCAGATTGACGATCGCATCTATCGTCAGCGCGTCGATCAGGCGAAGGCAACGCTGGCGATGAAGCGCGCTGCGCTGGAAAACAACCTGCAACAGCGTAAAAGCGCGCAGGCGGTGATCGCGCGTAATGAAGCGGCGCTCGCCAGCGCCAAAGCGCAGAACCTGCAGGCGCAGGCAGATTTAAAACGCGTCAAAGCGCTGACGGCGGACGGTTCCCTCTCCATTCGCGAGCGCGATGCCGCGCTGGCAACGGCCGCGCAGAACAGCGCTAATATCGCTCAGGCGCAGGCGACGCTGGAGATGTCGCGCCAGGATCTGCAAACCACCATTGTTAACCGCGCTTCGCTACAGGCGGATGTGGAAAACGCTAAAGCGGCGCTGGAGCTGGCGCAAATCGATCTGCAAAACACGCGTATCGTCGCCCCGCGCGACGGGCAGCTTGGGCAGATCAGCGTGCGCCTCGGCGCGTATGTCACTGCCGGGACGCATCTCACCTCACTGGTTCCTGCCCAGCGCTGGGTGATTGCCAACCTGAAAGAGACGCAACTGGCCAATGTAGTTGTCGGTCAGCCCGTCACCTTCAGCGTCGATGCCCTTGATGGCCGCAACTTTAAGGGGCGTGTCGAGAGCATTTCTCCCGCAACGGGCGTGGAGTTCAGCGCCATCAGCCCGGATAACGCCACCGGTAACTTTGTCAAAATCGCTCAGCGAATTCCGGTGCGTATTCAGGTGGAGGGCAAAGCTGATGAGATCGCTCGCCTGCGCCCCGGTATGTCCGTGCAGGTGCATATTGATACGCGGGAGGCGCAGCAATGAGGCGCTATCCGACGTTGATCGCATTCAGCCTGCTGCTAGCGGGCTGCCAGTCAGTCGATGTGGAGCGCGTGCAGCCGTCGTTACAGATCCCGGCGGCGTGGCGCAGCGAAAGCGGGCCGATGAGCAAAGTCGACAGTGTCTGGTGGCGCAACTTTCACGACAGCCAGCTTAACCGCTATGTCGACCAGGCCCTGCGTTATAACAGCGATGTGCTGGTCGCCCGCGAGCGGGTCAATGAGTACCAGGCGCGGGTCTATGCCGCTAACGGCGCGCTCTTTCCTGAAGTGGATATCGGTTTATCCGGCACGCGTGCGCGCTCGCAATCCGCCGCCACCGGTCAGCCGGCACACAGCACCCTCTATAAGGGCAATTTAACCGCCAGTTACGATGTCGATATCTGGGGAGCGAGCCGCAGCGCATCGCGGGCGGCAGAGGCGTCGCTGGAGGCGCAAAAAGCGGCCGCTGCGGCGGCGGACTTAACCGTTGCCACTAATGTCGCCTCCGGTTATCTCACTCTGCTATCGCTGGATGAACAGTTGCGTGTCACGCGCGCCACATTAAAAGCGCGGGAAGATGCCTGGCGACTTGCCCGTCGACAGTATGAGACCGGCTACAGCTCGCGGCTGGAGTTGATGCAATCCGATTCGGAGCTACGCGCTACCCGGGCGCAGATCCCGCAGCTGGAGCATCAGATTAGCCAGCAGGAGAATGCACTCAGCGTGCTGATCGGCAGCAACCCGGGCGCAATTCAGCGCGGCGATTTTTCGTTGCTTACCCCGCTGTCGTTGCCATCGCAACTGCCGTCAACACTGCTTAACCGACGGCCGGATATCGTGCAGGCTCAGCGCCAGCTGGTTGCCGCCGATGCCGGGCTTGCGGTGTCGCAGGCGAAACTCCTGCCATCGCTCAACCTGACCGCCAGCGGCAGTATGCAGGATGATACCCTGCCCGGCCTGCTCGATAACCCGCTACGGCTGTGGAATATCGGCGGCAGCATTCTGGCGCCGCTGCTGAACCGCCAGGCGCTGAATGCGCAGGTGGATGTCTCCATGTCCCAGCGCAATCAGGCGCTTTATGGTTATGAAAGTACCGTGCGCAATGCGTTCAGAGAGGTGAATGACAGCCTTGACGCCATCACCCGTCTCGGCGAGCAACTGAGCGAGCTGGAAGGCCAACAGCAGGTGGCGGAAGAGGCGCTGCGCATTGCACAAAATCGTTACCAGAACGGCTACTCCTCCTACCTGACGGTGCTTGATGCGCAACGCACGCTCTTTAGCGCGCAGCTCAATGCCGTGCAGGTGAAAAATAATTTGCTGTTAGCGCAGGTGGATCTCTATCGCGCGCTGGGTGGAGGCTGGTCCGGTATGAAGTAATTCTCAACAACACCAGGAGTTATGCTATGCAGCAGAAATGGTCCGCGGTAGATGAGTATTTAGCACAACAGCTTCTCCCTGAAGATGAGGTTCTGACGCAGATCCTCGCCAATAACCGACGTGCCGGGTTACCTGAAATTGATGTCTCGCCGATGCAGGGCCAGCTCCTGGCGCTGCTGGTGCGCATGACGCACGCGAAACGCATTCTTGAGATTGGCACGCTAGGGGCTTACAGCACGGTGTGGATGGCGCGAGAGTTGCCCTCCGATGGCGAATTATTGACGCTAGAGTTCGATGCATTACACGCCGCGATTGCCCGGGAGAACATTGAGCTTGCCGGTTTGACGCGCCAGGTGAGAGTTAAAGAGGGCCCGGCGCTCGAGACGCTGGAATCCCTCGGTGAGCGCCCGCCTTTCGATCTGATCTTTATTGATGCTGATAAACCCAATAACCCGAACTACCTGAAGTGGGCGCTGCACTATTCGCGTCCCGGTACGCTGATTATTGGTGATAACGTAGTGCGCGATGGCGAAGTAACCAACCCTGCCTCCACAGACGATCGGGTGCAGGGCGTGCGTAAATTTATTGAGATGATTGGCGACAACCCGCGCCTGACGGCGACGGCGATGCAGACCGTCGGCACCAAAGGCTGGGATGGCTTTACGCTGGCGTGGGTGAACTCGTAAAACGGGTTAACTGCCGGATGGCGGCTGGCGCTTTATACGGCCTACAACGCCATTTCGTGCGAATAAATTCGATACCGTAAGCCGGATAAGCGTAGCGCCATCCGGCAATCCGCTGCGGATGGCAAGTTATTCCGTTCGGGTAACCTGCGGTTAACCGCCGGATGGCGGCTGGCGCCTTATCCGGCCTACAACCCATCTCGTGCGGATAAATTCGATACCGTAGGCCGGATAAGCGTAGCGCCATCCGACAATCCGCTGCGGATGGCGAGTTATTCCGTTCGGGTAACCTGCGGTTAACCGCCGGATGGCGGCTGGTGCCTTATCCGGCCTACAACGCTACAACCCCATCTCGTGCGGATAAATTCGATACCGTAGGCCGGATAAGCGTAGCGCCATCCGGCAATCCGCTGCGGATGGCAAGTTATTCCGTTCGGGTAACCTGCGGTTAACCGCCGGATGGCGGCTGGCGCCTTATCCGGTCTACAACCCCATCTCGTGCGGATAAATTCGATACCGTAGGCCGGATAAGCGTAGCGCCATCCGGCAATCCGCTGCGGATGGCAAGTTATTCCGTTCGGGTAACCTGCGGTTAACTGCCGGATGGCGGCTGGCGCCTTATCCGGCCTACAACCCCATCTCGTGCGGATAAATTCGATACCGTAAGCCGGATAAGCGTAGCGCCATCCGGCAATCCGCTGCGGATAGCAAGTTATTCCGTTCGGGTAACCTGCGGTTAACCGCCGGATGGCGGCTGGCGCCTTATCCGGCCTACAAAGGCATTACGCGCTGTGCTGCTCCATCGCCTGCAGGATGCGTTTGTCGGAGATGGGGTACGGCGTGCCGAGCTGCTGGGCGAAGAAGCTGACGCGCAACTCCTCGATCATCCAGCGAACCGCCTTCACCTCTTCATCGTCGCGGCGCGCGGGTGGCAGCTTGTTGAGCCACTGCTGCCACGCCTGCTGCACCTGCTCAACTTTCAGCATTTGCGCGCGATCGCGGTGCGGGTCGACTGCCAGCTTCTCCAGCCGTTTTTCAATCGCCTGCAGGTATCGCAGCGTATCGCCGAGGCGGCGGAAGCCATTGCCGGTGACGAAGCCGCGATAGACCAGCCCGCTCATCTGCGCTTTGATATCCGATAGCCCCAGCGCCATGGTCATATCCACGCGCCCTTTCAGACGTTTGTTGATATTGAACACCGCCGTCAGGATCTGCTCGACCTGTTTGGCGATCTCCACCACCGTGTCGTTGAGCTCAGCGCGCACTTTCTCATGCAGCGCGGCAAAGCCCTCCTCCGTCCACACCAGGCCGCCCGCCTCATCAATCAGTTTATCAATGCCGCAGGCGATGCAGTCGTCAATCAGCTCCAGTACTTTGCCGTAAGGGTTGAAGTAGAGTCCCAGTTTGGCTTTGTTCGGCAGCTTCTCGTGCAGATACTTAATCGGCGACGGGATGTTCAACAGCAGCAGGCGGCGAATACCGGCCCACATCGCATTTTGCTGCTCCTGCGGGTTATCAAACAGCTTGATCGCCACGCTGTCGCGCTCATCAACCAGCGCTGGCCACGCCTTCACTTTGTAGTTGCCGCGCTTCTGCTCGTAGCTCTCCGGCAGCTGACCAAAACTCCAGATATGCAGCCCGCTCTGCTCAATGCCGTCATCGGCCACCGCCGACAGTGTCTCCTGCACTTTGCCCTTCAGCTTCTCTTTCAATTCGCTCAGGGAGCGGCCTTCAAGCAGCTTCTTATTCTTGTCATCCACCACGCGAAAGGTGATTTTCAGGTGATCGGGCACCTGATCCCAGTGCCAGTCATCGCGATCAACAGTGACGCCAGTCATGCGACGCAGCTCGCGCTCCAGCGCGTCGAGCAGCGGCATCTCCAGCGGCGTCACACGGCCGAGAAACGCTTCGGCATAGTTTGGTGCCGGAACAAAGTTGCGGCGCGTCGGTTTCGGCAACGATTTGATCAGCGCAATCACCAGCTCGCGGCGCAGGCCAGGGATCTGCCACTCAAAACCGCTCTCCTCCACCTGGTTGAGCAGCGGCAGCGGAATATGCACCGTCACGCCGTCGGCATCCGCGCCCGGCTCAAACTGATAAGTCAGGCGCAGCTTGAGGTTGCCCTGGTGCCAGAAGTTCGGGTAATCGAGCTTGCTGACATTTTCCGCCCCCTCTTTGATCAGCATACTCTTCTCAAAGTTGAGCAGATCTGGCGTCTCACGGCTCACCTTTTTCCACCAGCTGTCGAAGTGGCGGGCGGAGATCACCTCATGGCTGATGCGCTGATCGTAAAACTCAAACAGCGTCTCATCATCCACCAGAATATCGCGGCGGCGGGATTTATGCTCCAGCTCCTCCACTTCGGCGCGCAGCTTAAGGTTGTCACGGAAGAAGGCGTGACGCGTTTGCCAGTCCCCCTCTACCAGCGCATGGCGGATAAAGAGCTCGCGGCAGAGCGCCGGATCGATCTGGCTGTAGTTAACTTTACGCGCGGCGACAATCGGCAGGCCGTAGAGCGTCACCTTCTCCATCGCCATTACCGCGCCCTGCGAGCGCTCCCAGTGCGGCTCGCTCCAGGAGCGCTTAATCAGATGCTGCGCGAGCGGCTCAACCCACTCGGGATCGATGCGCGCGGCAATGCGCCCCCACAGGCGACTGGTCTCTACCAGTTCGGCCACCATCGTCCACTTCGGCGGCTTCTTAAACAAACCGGAACCAGGGAAGATGGAGAAACGGGCGTTGCGCGCGCCGGTAAACTCCTGCTTATCGGCATCTTTCATACCGATATGCGACAGCAGCCCGGTAAGCAGCGCGATATGAATTTCGCGGTACTCCGCCGGTTCGCTGTTCACTGGAATACCCAGCTCTTTCACCACCTGGCGCAGCTGGGTGTAGATATCCTGCCATTCGCGCACCCGCAGGTAGTTAAGGTAATCGACGCGGCACTGGCGGCGGAACTGGTTCGATGAGAGCGCTCTCTGCTGCTCGCCGAGGTAGTTCCACAGGTTCACAAAGGCGAGGAAATCGGACTCTTTGTCGTGAAAGCGCTGATGTTTTTCATCCGAGGCCTGTTTCTTATCCAGCGGCCGCTCGCGCGGATCCTGAATCGACAGCGCCGAGGTGATAATCATCGCTTCACGCACGCAGCCATGTTTCTGCGCTTCCAGCACCATGCGCGCCAGACGCGGGTCGACAGGCAGCTGCGACAGCTGGCGGCCGAGCGGCGTCAGTTTGTAGGCGGTCTGCTGCTCGTCGGTGGCAATGGCGCCCAGCTCTTCAAGCAGGCGCACACCATCCTGAATATTGCGTTTATCCGGCGCTTCGACAAACGGGAAAGCGGCGATATCGCCCAGCCCCAGCGCGGTCATCTGCAAAATGACCGAGGCCAGGTTGGTACGCAGGATTTCAGGGTCGGTAAACTCCGGGCGCGAGAGGAAATCATCTTCCGAATAGAGACGAATACAGATCCCTTCTGAGACACGCCCACAGCGCCCTTTACGCTGGTTTGCAGAGGCCTGCGAAACCGGCTCAATCGGCAGACGCTGCACTTTGGTGCGGTAGCTGTAGCGGCTGATGCGCGCGGTGCCCGGATCGATCACATATTTGATGCCCGGCACGGTGAGCGAGGTTTCCGCCACGTTAGTCGCCAGCACAATGCGCCGCCCGCTGTGCGGCTGGAAGACGCGGTTCTGCTCGCTGTTGGAGAGGCGCGCATAGAGCGGCAAAATTTCCGTGTGGCGCAGGTCGCGCTTATTCAACGCATCCGCCGTATCGCGGATTTCGCGCTCGCCGCTCATAAAGATCAGAATGTCGCCAGCGCTTTCACGACCTAACTCATCCACGGCATCGAAAATTGCCTGTAACTGGTCGCGCTCGGTGTCGTCCGCCTCTTCAACAATCGGGCGATAACGCACTTCTACTGGATAGGTGCGCCCAGAGACTTCAATAATTGGCGCATTGTTAAAGTGGCGCGAGAAGCGCTCAGGATCGATGGTCGCCGAGGTGATGATGATCTTTAGATCCGGGCGGCGCGGCAGCAGCTCGCGCAGGTAGCCGAGCAGAAAATCGATATTGAGGCTGCGCTCATGCGCCTCATCAATAATGATGGTGTCGTACTGCATCAGCAGCCGATCCTGCTGAATCTCTGCCAGCAGGATACCGTCCGTCATCAGTTTGACGAGGGTATTATCACTAACGTGATCGTTGAAACGTACCTTGTAACCCACGCAGCCGCCCGGCTCGGTCTTCAGTTCTTCAGCAATACGGTTCGCCACGGTACGCGCCGCCAGACGACGCGGCTGGGTATGGCCAATCAGCCCTTTGATGCCACGCCCCAGCTCCATACAGATTTTCGGCAGCTGCGTGGTTTTGCCTGAGCCGGTTTCGCCCGCGACAATCACCACCTGGTTATCGCGCACCGCTTCAAGGATCGCCTGCTTCTTCTGGCTGACAGGCAGATTTTCCGGGTAGTCGATTACCGGGCGAGACGCTTCGCGTTGCGCCACTTTTGCCGCCGCTTGTGCTGCTTCTTCGGCGATCTGTTGTAGCAAGGCCTGGTGAGATTCAGGATTTTTAACTTTCTTGCTGCCCTGCAGACGGCGAGCGAAGCGCTGTTTATCGCGCAACATCAGCGTATCGAGCTGCGCGTAGAGGTCATTTATAGTCAATTTTTGTTGTTCAGTCATAGATTTATCGGGCAGAGCACTGCCGGGAAACTGGATCAGTTTGCAATGTGCGTAGAATAGCACATCGCAACATCCCTTTTCTTGTTCAAGAAATTCGAACATGGGCTTCGATATATTGCGCTATTCATGATTACGGATTGTGAATAGAGTGTGACGAGTTCACGGGGGCAACCCAGCGTAAATACAACAAAGGAAACAACCCAATGGGTAAAGTATTAGTTCTTAAATCCAGCATTCTGGCAGGGTATTCACAATCTTCGCAGCTCTCTGATTACTTCGTTGAACAGTGGCGCGAAAAGCACGCTGATGATGAGATCACCGTACGTGACCTGGCGGCAAACCCGATTCCGGTGCTGGACGGCGAATTAGTTGGCGCGCTGCGCCCGAGCGATGCCCCGCTGACGCCGCGTCAGCAGGAAGCGCTGTCGCTCTCTGACGAGCTGATTGCGGAACTGCAGGCGCATGATGTGATTGTTATCAACGCCCCGATGTATAACTTCAATATCCCGACGCAGCTGAAAAACTACTTTGACCTGGTAGCACGTGCTGGCGTGACGTTCCGTTACACCGAGAAAGGCCCGGAAGGCCTGGTCACCGGCAAACGTGCGGTGGTTATCTCCAGCCGCGGCGGTATTCATAAAGATACCCCGTCAGACGTGGTTGCTCCGTTTATGAAACTCTTCCTTGGCTTTATCGGCATCACTGACGTTAACTTCGTCTTCGCTGAAGGCATCGCCTACGGTCCGGAAGTGGCGGCAAAAGCGCAGGATGACGCGAAAGCGGCGATCGACAGCATCGTCGGCGCATAAGCGTTACGCCTCTCTTCTCTTTGCGAAAGAGAGGCATTAAACCTGTGTCAGGGCGTTGACTTCGCGCACAAAGGTTCTGAAGTAGTAGTTAATCTTGCGCACCAGCTCCTCCACCATAAACTCGTTGAGCGGCATGCCCGGCGGGTTAATGTGTGAACTATCGAAATCGATCAGGTTGAAGCTGTCTGTTTGCGGATCGTAGAGAATATTGCCGAGATTAATGTCGTTATGATCGACGCCGGCGAGTTCCAGTTTTTTCGCAAGCTGCGTAGCGACATCGCCTTTTGCATACCTGGCAACCGCCTTCTCTGCAAGCCCGATCTCCCCCTTCGCCAGAATATCTGCCAGCGACGCTCCGCTGATTTTCCTCAGTTTTACCGAAACCGCCTTTTGCAGTGGATTAGTCGTTTTTCTCATTACGACGTTTGCACTACCTGCGCCATACAGGCGATTAAAGGCTGCCGCATTGTTCATCGCGCTGTGCAATCGCCCTTTGTGCTCGGTCTCGATAATACCGCTGTAATCCTTCATCACATATTCATTGTCATAGTGATAAACGCTGCCAATAGATCCGCTGGCGATAAGGTTTTCCGCCTTACGGTAGCGTTCACTGGCGTCAGGTTGAGTTTCGTCCTCTGCCTGGGTTGGCTGGCGTTTAAAGCGAGAGGTGATTTTCTGCAGTTCGTGGCGTAGAACCGAGCTTTTTTTGGCAGGTGCGGCCTCTTCCGGCGTCTGCTGAGCGGGAGGCGTCCGCGGTGCCGGTTTTTTATCAGCGTACATAGGCATCATCTCCAGGTGAGAGCACCCTTTGATGGTAGTGAAAAGCGCTGTTATCGCCCGCGCGTTTCAGAGGTTTCATCGGCTATTGTTGCGGTTTACGCAGCCACTTACCGTTAATGCCGCGTACATACTCTCCGGGCTTCGCCCGCGCAACAAGTTTCTGCCCGGCCATATTGGCGACATCATCCACCGGGATATTGTTGCGATCCGCCAGCTGTTGATAGCTCTCGGTGCGCGCTTTATTGATGCGTTCAACCAGCGCCAGCGTCTCTTTATCCTGACGCAGCGGCGCAATATAGCCGTTCAGCGTTTCGCCGACGCGGCCCTGGCTTCGGGCTTCATCCAGCGTGAGCGCCTGAGCGATGCCGCTGACCAGGCTTAGCGCGAGCAGCGCGCTTATCAATCGTTTTTTCATCATCGCCTCAGAAGAGATCGCTACGGGATTTAAGCAGGCTCTCCACATCTTTATCAACTTTGATATGGATCTCATGCTCAATTTTGACATTCATATTGATGGTGATCGGCTCTTTCGGTGCCGCCACTTCAATACGCGGCGTACAGCCAGCCAGCAGCGCAACCGCCAGCAGGCATGGCGCGATTTTCACGGTTCTCATCTCTTTTCCTCGCACGACGTGCCCTGTTTACAGCGCGTATCGGGCAGCGCCGCATGTTGCTCAAGCCATGACTGTAAATTGTCAGCAAAACGCAGACTGCGCCATAGCGTGAACAGATTTTCCTGATGGGTGTAGTTGAGATTAACACGCCCACTTTTCCCTTCGGCATAACTGGTGCCGGAGAGTTTGGCGCGCAGCGTTAACTGCCCCAGATTATCGACATCGATTTTCGTCCACGAGCGTGAAATTTCCATATAGCGCAGCCAGTTAATCGCCGCGCCCGCCGCCATATGATCGTTGACGATGGCATCGGCGGTGTTTTTATCAAGCCGCAGCGTCATCGGCCCTGGGTTATGCAGCCAGCCATCTTTGATGATCCAGCGCGGATTATCGAGCCACAGCGGCAGCGCACCGTCAACGGGGCCGGAGAGCGCAAACTGCTTCGGATTTACCGCGCTAATTACTTCACTCGCTTCAATATGCTTCAGGCGCAGCAGCGCCGCGTCGTGCTGCGGCAGACGGAGCTGTTGAAGCGTCACTTTGCCGCCAAGTACATCAACGCTGACATCGCTCAACGTCAGCGGATTCTGCTCGCTGTAGGGCCACGCGCCCTGTAAATCCGCAGTAATATTTTTTGCCGTCACCTGATTGACCACTTCGCCGATGCGCAGCGAAACCGGATGACGCGTGCCTAATTGCCAGGTGGTATCGCGGTAGCGGAACGGCAGCACAAAGTCGACGCCGTGAATTTCGTTATCCGGCGTCCAGACGCTGCCGTTTTTCAGCACGCCGTGACCGCCCGCTTCAAAACCTTGGTCGGCTGCGGCGGAAAAGGCGACCTGCGCATAGAGCGAGCCGTCGAGCAGATTCATTTTCCACTCCGGCGGCACAAGCGGCTGAAACACGGTGAGAGATTGCTCTGGCCACCACGCCTGACCGCGCAGGCGCTCGCCGTCCCAGCGACCGTTTACCTGCACCGGACCAATCGCTTTCGCATTAAGTGCGCCTTTAAACTGAAAGCGCGTCGGCTCGGTGCCGTCAACGCTGAAGTGCAGAGTCGAGGGAGGTAAAACGCTGCCGCTACTAAACGTGGTTTTGCCAGCCTCCAGCGTCAGCGCACCGGTAAAGCGCGGCTTTGCCGCATCACGCAACCAGCGCACCGGATTATCCAGCACCAGTCTCGGCGCGCTCATCTGCATGGCACCATACTGCAACTGGTCAAAACCGGTAGAGAGCTCCGTTAAGGTAATAGCCTTATCGCGCCACTCTCCTCGCCCGGCAACATCCCAGCGGGCGTGCATCGGCGTGAAATGACCATCACCCCAGTAGCGCCAGCGCCATAGCCCGTTATCCGGCAGGAAATCCTCCGCGCGGCCATCAAGATGCAGGGTGAAATCGCCGAGTGCATTCTCATGGGCGCGCAGAATGGCCTGCAACCGCCCATCAATACCACGCTGCGTCAGCCTGACGCCCGCCAGCGGCCAGCGCACCTCATCAATATTTAGAGAATCAATAATGCGCCCTCGCGAGCGCAGCAGCGCGCCAGGGTTGAAGGCAAGCTGCGGGTCTTCAAGGCTCCCGCTGAGATGACCGGGCAGTACAGCATAGAAGATCAAATCACCCTGCTTCGCCTCGCCAGTCAGCTGTAGCGGTAGATCGCTGTTGCCGGGGCTGAGACGCCCGGGGCCAAAGTTGAGCACGGCGTTCCCTTTGCCAGCATCGCCCTGGGTTAACACATTTATTCGGCCGCTGATGCGCGCGTTTTCAAGGCCAGCCTGCCAGTTGTCGATATTCACGCCAAGGCGTCCGCTTAACGGAAAGCCCTGGTAAGGCCAGCTCCAGCGCCCGTCACTGATGGTGAAGCGCTCTTCACTCATCTGCCACGGCAGATCCAGCAGCGGATCCCCTTCGCCACGCGCCAGCACAATCAGTTGCCCCTGATTGTCACGCCAGTCGAGATCGACATCGAGAATGTGCGGCTGCTGCGGCAGGGTTAAGGTGCTCTCCATATGCCCGTTTACCGGGATGCCCGCCGGATCGTTGGGCAGCGTAAAGTCGCCGCCAAGGGTGAATGGCGGCTGATCGTTAAACAGTCGCAGCGCCAGGCGATTGATGTTCAACTTCTGCCCTTGCATGCGGGCGTTGAGTTCGACCCGGTCGCCCTGATAATTGAGCGTCTGAAGCTGTGGCGTTAGCGCCAGCGAGAGTTTACCCTGCCACGTTTTCCACGGTGTGACTGTCAGGCGGTCGATGGTCACCCAGCTGTAAGGCAGCAGCGACTGCCACTGCGCCAACGAGCGCGGCGCGCTACTCTCCTCTTCATTTTTACTGAGTTTATTCAGGCAGGCGGTATTGATCTCTAGGGCATCAATATGGAGCTGCCAGCGGCTGGGGTGGGTCAGTCGGGCATTTTTCAACTCGGCGAGGGTGCACTCACCGGCGATGTAACGTAAATCGGGAATGTGCAGCGAGCGAAACGTGAGGCGCGGGCTGTCGCTCATAGCGATGCGCGTACCGGCGGGCAACCAGATGCCGACCAGCGTTGGCACCCACTGCGCCAGTGTCAGCAACAGCGTGAGCGGTAGCAGTATAAACAGTAGTACCAGTGCGATGGCGGCCTTGTATTTACCCTTCATGGGTGGCTAATATCCTGATTTTGCATCTAATTGAGGCGAAACTGGCGGCTATTGTGCCACGTCGTGGCGCATTAATGAACGCATACGCCTCGTTAATCATAGACTGGCCGCTGCGTTTCTCCCTCACGAGCGCTAACTCATTGCGCCGCTGCTCTCTCCAGGCGGGATAGAGATATACTCAATCTGGAAGCATTCACCGCGCCTCTTTTTCTCAACAATATTTGAGCATTTACTTAATAATTTTAAAACGTGATAATAGAGGCAGAAAATCATTGGAGAAAGTCTTATGAAACTCGCGATATACAGCACAAAGCAATACGATAAAAAGTATTTGCAGCAGGTAAACGAGCACTATGGCTACGATCTTGAATTTTTCGACTTTTTGTTAACGGAAAAGACCGCCAAAACTGCTAACGGCTGCGAAGCTATCTGTATATTCGTCAATGACGACGGCAGCCGCCCGGTGCTGGAAGAGCTGAAAAAGCTCGGCGTGAAGATTATTGCCCTGCGTTGCGCTGGCTTTAACAACGTCGACCTTGATGCGGCGAAGGAGCTGGGGCTGAGCGTGGTGCGCGTACCGGCCTACTCACCGGAAGCCGTGGCCGAACATGCCATTGGCATGATGATGACGCTGAACCGCCGCATTCACCGCGCTTATCAGCGCACCCGTGATGCCAACTTCTCTCTTGAGGGGCTGACCGGTTTCACCATGTACGGCAAAACGGCGGGCGTAATCGGCACCGGCAAGATTGGTGTTGCCGCCCTGCGTATTCTGAAAGGTTTCGGTATGCGCCTGCTGGCGTTTGACCCTTACCCGAGTGCTGCGGCGCTGGATATGGGCGTCGAGTATGTCGACCTGCAAACGCTCTTTTCGCAGTCGGACATTATCTCGCTGCACTGCCCGCTAACGCCGGAGAATTTCCATCTGCTCAACCAGAGTGCATTTGAGCAGATGAAAAATGGCGTGATGATCATTAACACTAGCCGCGGCGGGCTGGTTGATTCTCAGGCGGCGATTGAGGCGTTAAAGACGCAGAAGATTGGTGCGCTAGGGATGGATGTTTATGAGAACGAGCGCGATCTCTTCTTTGAAGACAAATCCAATGATGTGATTCAGGATGACGTATTCCGCCGGCTTTCCGCCTGCCACAACGTCCTGTTTACCGGCCATCAGGCCTTCCTGACCGCTGAAGCGTTGACCAGTATTTCTGAAACGACGCTCGAAAATTTACGTCAGTTGCACGAGGGCGAAAGTTGCCCGAATGCCCTGATCTAAGACCCGCTCCCCGTTGTTGGGGAGTGTTTTAAGAGTAACCCCGGTGACACGGCTGTTCTACCGGGTACAATTCCCACCGTTTTGATGGAACGAACCCAGAGGAAGAGATGAAAAAATTGATCGCTTTGGTCGCGTTGAGCGCAGTCCTTGCTGGCTGCGTCAGTTCCCGCGCCGTACAGCTGAAACCAGAACAACTGGAAAATCAGCGCTTTGTATTGACTACATTTAATGGCAAAAGTGTTGCACCGGACGAGCCGAAACCGGAGATTCGCTTTGATAAAGATCTGCGCGTATCAGGCAAAATGTGTAACGGTTTCACCGGTCAGGGCAAACTCTCTGATGGCGCGTTAACCGTGAAACATCTGGCGATGACAATGATGATGTGCCCGGATCCGCAGCGTAACGAACTGGATCACACCATTAATGCAATGCTCGCCGAGGGCGCGCAGGTTGATCTGACCGGTAATC
Organism: Kosakonia sp. SMBL-WEM22; assembly: GCF_014490785.1. Classification (NCBI taxonomy): domain Bacteria; kingdom Pseudomonadati; phylum Pseudomonadota; class Gammaproteobacteria; order Enterobacterales; family Enterobacteriaceae; genus Kosakonia; species Kosakonia sp. SMBL-WEM22. Next base: position 2,530,797 of record NZ_CP051488.1, read on the forward strand.
AGCTAACGTTGACTACCGCGACGCAGACCCTGATCTATACCCACGCCGCAAACGCTCAGTAACTTCCGCAACTGCCAGTGGCAAGCGACTGCTCGCTGCAGCGTTTGCCATTTGGCAGTGCACACATCCCTGTCATCGACCCATCAAGCTGGCGCGCGACGGACATGGAGCCGCCGATCATTGCGCAGTTGGCCTGCCCACTGTTAGACATCGCCGCTTTTAACCCTGGCGCAACGTGCGCGGCGGTCGCTTGCTGCACAGGTTCACTGCTGCATGCGGACAATAACAGTGCGGCACACCCGATCCATAATGCTGAACGCATCTCTTCCTCTCCCCCATCAAAAAAGCGAAACCCAAGCATCATAGGCAGCCAGGCGCAATACGTCGAGGGCTGAAACTCATGTTTGTGGCGCGGTGAAACACTTTTTTGCGATTTTTCCTGCTTTAAGCGCAAAGCAAGCGCGCAATTCATTGATTCACGTTATGAGCCAGGACACAAAAGCGAAAATTGTTCAGCGGGGCGTTTGCTAAGATCAAAGCACAACTACAGGACTCGTCGCCGTAGAACGCGTCCCTTCTTTTGAGCAATGTAATGTAAGGGTGCCTTATGATCACAATTGACGGTAATGGCGCAGTTGCGTCCGTTGCGTACCGCACCAGTGAGGTTATTGCCATCTATCCCATAACCCCCAGTTCGACAATGGCTGAACAGGCGGATGCGTGGGCAGGAAACGGCCTGAAAAATATCTGGGGCGATACGCCGCGTGTAGTAGAGATGCAGTCAGAAGCGGGTGCCATTGCCGCTGTTCACGGCGCCTTGCAGACCGGGGCGCTCTCAACGTCGTTCACCTCATCGCAGGGTCTGCTGCTGATGATCCCGACCCTCTATAAACTGGCCGGGCAGTTAACGCCCTTTGTGCTGCATGTTGCGGCGCGAACCGTCGCTACCCATGCATTGTCGATTTTTGGCGACCACTCCGATGTGATGGCTGTGCGCCAGACAGGCTGCGCACTGCTCTGCGCCAGCAGCGTGCAGGAAGCGCAGGACTTTGCGCTTATCTCGCAGATCGCCACGCTGAAGAGCCGCGTGCCATTTATTCACTTCTTTGATGGTTTTCGCACCTCGCACGAGATTAACAAGATCGTGCCGCTGTCGGACGACACCCTGCGCACCCTGATGCCTGAGCAGGAGATTGACCAGCATCGCGCGCGCGCCCTTAATCCGGAACACCCGGTGATCCGCGGTACATCGGCTAATCCGGACACCTATTTCCAGTCCCGCGAAGCGACAAACCCGTGGTACAACGCCGTATATGACCATGTTGAGCAGGCGATGGATGATTTTGCCGCCGCTACCGGTCGCCTCTACAAACCCTTTGAGTACTATGGCCACCCGCAGGCGGAACGGGTGATCGTGCTGATGGGCTCGGCGATTGGCACCTGCGAAGAGGTGATAGATGAGCTGCTGACGCGCGGCGAGAGAGTCGGCGTGCTGAAAGTGCGGCTCTATCGCCCCTTCAGTGCCGCGCATCTGCTGGCGGTGTTGCCGCAAAGTGTGCGCAGCGTGGCGGTGCTGGATCGCACCAAAGAGCCGGGCGCGCAGGCGGAACCGCTCTATCTCGATGTGATGACCGCGCTGGCGGAAGCCTTTAATTGCGGTGAGCGCGAAACCTTGCCGCGCGTGATTGGCGGCCGCTATGGGTTGTCGTCGAAAGAGTTCGGGCCGGAGTGTGTCCTGGCCGTCTTTAATGAGCTGCGCGCCGATAAACCGAAGCCGCGCTTCACGGTCGGCATTTATGATGATGTTACTCACCTCTCCCTGCCGCTGCCGGAAAACACTCTGCCGACGCACGCCAAACTGGAGGCGCTCTTTTATGGCCTTGGCAGCGATGGCAGCGTCTCGGCGACCAAGAACAATATCAAGATCATAGGTAACGCAACGCCATGGTACGCGCAGGGTTACTTTGTCTATGACTCCAAAAAAGCGGGCGGTCTGACAGTTTCGCATCTGCGCGTCAGCGAAAGGCCGATCAACTCGGCTTACCTGGTCTCGCAGGCCGATTTCGTCGGCTGTCACCAGCTGCAATTTATCGACAAATACCAGATGGCTGAGCGCCTGAAGCCGGGCGGTATTTTCCTGCTCAATACGCCTTACAGCCCTGCTGAAGTGTGGTCGCGCCTGCCGCAGGAAGTGCAGGCGGTGCTCAGGCAGAAAAACGCGCGTTTTTATGTGGTTAACGCGGCAAAAATTGCCCGCGAATGCGGGCTGGGCGCACGCATCAACACCGTGATGCAGATGGCCTTTTTCCACCTCACCGCCATTCTGCCGGGCGACAGCGCGCTGACAGCGCTGCAGGGGGCGATTGCCAAAAGCTACAGCAGTAAAGGCCAGGAGCTGGTTGAGCGCAACTGGCAGGCGCTGGCGATGGCGCGGGATTCTCTGGCCGAAGTGCCGCTGAAAGAAGTCGACCGCCAAAGCGCCCATCGCCCGCCGGTGGTCTCAGACAGCGCGCCGGACTTTGTGAAAACCGTGACGGCAGCGATGCTGGCAGGGCTTGGCGATGCCCTGCCTGTCTCGGCCCTGCCGCCGGACGGCACCTGGCCGGTGGGCACCACGCGCTGGGAGAAGCGCAATATTGCCGAGGCGATCCCGATCTGGAAAGAGGAGCTTTGCACGCAGTGCAATCACTGCGTTGCTGCCTGCCCACACTCGGCGATACGCGCCAAAGTGGTGCCGCCGCAGTCGATGGAGGACGCGCCATCAAGCCTGCATTCGCTGGATGTGAAAGCGCGCGATATGCGCGGTCAGAAATATGTTTTGCAGGTCGCGCCGGAAGATTGCACCGGCTGTAACCTCTGCGTTGAGGTCTGCCCGGCGAAAGATCGCCAGAACCCGGAGATCAAGGCGATCAATATGATGTCGCGCCTTGAGCATGTCGAAGAGGAGAAAGCGAATTATGACTTCTTCCTCGACCTGCCGGAGATTGACCGCAGCCAGCTGGAGCGCATTGATATTCGTACCTCGCAGCTTATATCGCCGCTATTTGAGTATTCGGGCGCCTGCTCCGGCTGTGGCGAAACGCCCTATATCAAGCTGCTGACCCAGCTCTATGGCGACCGCATGATGATCGCGAATGCCACCGGTTGCTCCTCAATCTATGGCGGCAACCTGCCCTCAACCCCCTACACCACCGATGCCAACGGGCGCGGGCCGGCGTGGGCCAACTCGCTGTTTGAAGATAACGCCGAGTTCGGGCTTGGCTTCCGCCTGAGCGTCGACCAGCATCGCCAGCGCGTTATGCGCCTGGTGGAAGAGTTTGCTGACGCCCTACCAGCTGACCTGCTTACAGCCCTGCGTGCCGATGCGGCGCCGGAGGTGCGCCGCGAGCAGGTGGCAGCCCTGCGCAACGAGCTGGCTGATGTGGAAGGCGCGCAACAGTTGCTCACCGATGCCGATGCGCTGATCGAGAAGTCGATATGGCTGATTGGCGGCGATGGCTGGGCCTACGATATCGGCTTTGGCGGCCTGGATCATGTGATGAGCCTGACCGAGAACGTCAATATTCTGGTGCTCGATACCCAGTGTTACTCCAACACCGGCGGGCAGGCCTCGAAGGCGACGCCTCTTGGGGCGGTCACCAAGTTTGGCGAGCACGGGAAGCGCAAAGCGCGCAAAGATCTCGGCGTCAGCATGATGATGTATGGACATGTCTACGTTGCGCAGATCTCCCTCGGCGCGCAGCTTAACCAGACGGTGAAAGCGATTCAGGAAGCGGAAGCCTATCCCGGCCCGTCGCTGATTATCGCCTACAGCCCCTGCGAAGAGCATGGCTACGATCTGGCGCTGAGCCACGATCAGATGCGCCAGCTGACCGCGACCGGCTTCTGGCCGCTCTATCGCTACGATCCGCGTCGCGAAGCGGAAGGCAAAATCCCGCTGGCGCTCGACTCCCGCCCACCGTCGGATGCGCTGGCAGAAACGTTGCTTAATGAGCAGCGCTTTAAACGCCTGAATGCGCAGCAGCCGGAGGTAGCTGAGCAGTTGTGGAAAGATGCAGCGGCGGATCTGCAAAAACGCTACAACTTCCTCGCACAACTGGCCGGGAAAGCGGAAAAAAGCGCGGCTGAATAACGCTTAAGGCAATAATGGCCGCCGGTTAACGCCCGGCGGCTTTTTTATGTCACTGTTTTGCATGACAACGGGCGGCAAGCTGGCTAATAATCACCACTCAACCCGGCGGCAAGGACACCTTCATGCGTCATCACCCAGTTACATCATCACGAATTGCCTCTGTGGGGTATGACCCGCAAAGCCGCACGCTGGAGATCCGCTTTCACGATAAGCGCACCTATCAATATCAGGATGTGCCGGAGCGCATTTTTACCGTTTTTCTAACCGTCGTGTCGAAGGGCCGCTTTTATGATGGCGTGGTGAAAGGCAAATATAGGGAAAAACGCATCGCCTGAGCCGCCCTTGCCAGGTGATAAATACCTGCCACAGGCGTAAATCATTGGTACAATCCCGCCCTAATCGCGTATCTCTGCCCGTGGTCTGCGTACCGCTGGCGCAAAAAAACCGAATTGAGCCTTTTTCATGTCGCAAAATCAAGAAATTAGCAAAAAAGAACAGTACAACCTCAACAAGTTGCAGAAGCGTCTGCGCCGCAACGTTGGCGAAGCGATTGCCGACTTCAACATGATTGAAGAAGGTGATCGGATTATGGTTTGCCTCTCCGGCGGCAAAGATAGCTACACCATGCTGGAGATCTTGCGCAACTTGCAGCAGAGCGCGCCGGTCAACTTCTCGCTTATTGCGGTTAACCTCGATCAGAAACAGCCTGGTTTCCCGGAGCATATTCTGCCTGCTTACCTTGAAGCGCAGGGAGTCGAGTACAAAATCGTCGAAGAGAACACTTACGGCATCGTCAAAGAGAAGATCCCGGAAGGCAAAACCACCTGCTCGCTCTGCTCACGTCTGCGCCGTGGCATTCTTTATCGCACCGCGACTGAATTGGGCGCAACGAAAATTGCCCTCGGCCACCACCGCGACGACATTCTGCAAACGCTGTTCCTCAATATGTTCTACGGCGGCAAGATGAAAGGCATGCCGCCGAAGTTGATGAGTGACGATGGCAAGCATATTGTTATTCGCCCGCTGGCCTACTGCCGCGAGAAAGATATTGAGCGCTTCTCCGAAGCCAAAGGTTTCCCGATTATTCCGTGCAACCTCTGCGGTTCGCAGCCGAACCTGCAGCGCCAGGTGATTGCCGATATGCTGCGCGACTGGGATAAACGCTACCCGGGCCGTATCGAAACTATGTTCAGCGCGATGCAGAATGTGGTGCCATCACACCTGAGCGATATCAACCTGTTCGATTTCAAAGGCATCAAACACGGTGCGGAAGTGGTCAACGGCGGCGACCTGGCATTCGATCGCGAAGCGATCCCGATGCAGCCGGTTGGCTGGCAGCCGGAAGAGGATGATGCCCAGCTCGATGAGCTACGGCTAAATGTGATTGAAGTGAAGTAAAAAAAAGCCTCTCAGGTCACTTACTGAGAGGCTTTTTTAATGGTGCTGGCGTTATTTCAACAAGCGCACGCGGCAGGCTTTGCCTTTGATTTTGCCGTTTTGCAGCTGCTTCCACGCCTGGCGCGCCACGCTCTGTCGCACCGCGACATAGACATGCGCCGGATGGACGGTGATCTTGCCGATATCGGCTCCGTCCAGCCCCATCTCGCCCGTTAACGCCCCCAGCACATCGCCCGGACGCATTTTTGCTTTCTTACCACCGTCGATGCAAAGCGTGGTCATCTCTGCCGCTAACGGCGCAATGGTGACATTGGCTGGCGCAGAGAGCCAGTTCAGCTTCAGGTGCAGCATTTCAGAGAGAATATTCGCCCGCTGCGCCTCTTCCGGTGCGCAAAGGCTGATTGCCAGCCCCTGATTCCCGGCGCGCGCGGTGCGCCCGATACGGTGAACGTGCACCTCCGGGTCCCAGGCCAGCTCGTAATTAACGACCAGCTCGAGGGATTTGATATCCAGACCGCGCGCGGCGACATCGGTCGCCACCAGTACACGGGCGCTGCCGTTAGCAAAACGCACCAGCGTCTGGTCGCGGTCGCGCTGCTCCAGATCGCCATGCAGCGCCAGCGCGTCCTGGCCTGCGGCGTTCAGCGCATCACACACTTCCTGGCAATCTTTTTTTGTGTTACAGAAGACCACGCAGGAGGCCGGGCGGTGAACGCTCAACAGTTTTTGCAACAGCGGGATTTTGCCGTGACGGGAGACTTCAAAAAATTGCTGCTCAATAGCCGGCAGATCGTCAACGGTATCGATCTCCACCGTTTCCGGGTTGCGCTGTACGCGACCGCTGATAGCAGCGATGGCCTCCGGCCAGGTGGCGGAAAAGAGTAAGGTCTGACGCTGGGCCGGAGCGAAGCGGATCACCTCATCAATAGCGTCGCTAAAGCCCATATCGAGCATGCGATCGGCTTCGTCCATCACCAGCGTTTGCAGGCTCTCCAGCGAGACCGTGCTTTTTTGCAGATGATCGAGCAGGCGGCCCGGCGTGGCGACGATGATATGTGGCGCATGCTGCAAGGAATCGCGCTGCGCGCCAAAAGGCTGACCGCCGCAGAGCGTCAAAATTTTGGTATTCGGCATGGAGCGCGCCAGGCGGCGCAATTCGCTGGCAACCTGATCCGCCAGCTCGCGCGTCGGGCATAAAATCAGCGACTGGGTCTGAAAACGGCTGCTATCGATGTGCTGCAATACGCCAAGACCAAATGCCGCTGTTTTACCGCTGCCGGTTTTTGCCTGCACGCGGACATCTTTTCCGGCCAGTATCAGGGGGAGCGCAGCAGCCTGCACCGGCGTCATGGTGAGATAGCCCAGTTCGTTAAGATTATCAATCTGGGCGGCGGGCAGCATGTTCAGTGTTGAAAAAGCGGTCAAAATAGAGTCTCGCGGTAAAAGGCTTCGGTTCAGCAGGCGCGTATCCTCTCAGATCTGCCCCTTTAACGCGACATTTTAATCGGCTCTTCATCGGGCGGCGGGTCCGGCAACGGCTGCGGTTTTGGAATCGGATCGGGGATCGGCACCGGGTCGTTCGGCACGGGATCGGGCGGCAGCGAATAGAGTGCATTGCGTAACGTCAGAGTAGCCATGGTGTTCTCCACTTCAACATTGTCGTTACTTTAAGGGTAGAAGCTCATGGCGCAGAGGCAAAAAAAAGCCGACTGATTAAGTCGGCGTCGTACGAATCAATTGTGCTATGCAGTAATTCAAAAAAAGGAAGTAAGACAATATGGAGCGCAACGCCCATCGCTTGACGTTGCATTCACCTGCGAGGTGAATATTGCCCTGAATAGCCGCGGCGTTTATTGACCTCGCTCAACTTAAGTGGCGTTTTAATGTTCAATTAATGTTAAAAAAGTTAAATTTTACAGCCATTTACTGCGATGCAGCCACCAGGTAACACCGCCTATCAGTAGCGCTAACGCGGCGCAGAAGATGGCAAAACCTAAGTGCCAGCCGCCGCCGGGAATGCCGCCGAGGTTGACGCCAAACAGGCCGGTTAAAAAGGTGCTGGGGAGAAAAACCATCGCCATCAGCGACATGGTATAGGAGCGTCGGGCCAGTGACTCCTGCATCACCTGAGTGATCTCGTCGGTCATCACGGCGGTACGTGCAATGCAGGCATCAATCTCATCCAGCCCGCGCCCGAGGCGATCGGCGATATCCTGCATGCGGCGGCGTTGATCGTCGCTCATCCACGGCAAACGTTCGCTGGCCAGCCGCGCAAAGACATCGCGCTGCGGTGCCATATAGCGACGCATCACAATTAACTGCTTGCGCAGCAGCGCCAGAATGCCGCGCGGTGGAACCTGCTGGTCGAGCAGGTCATCCTCGAGATCGATAATTCGGTCATGGAGTGATTCGATAAACTCGCTGGCGTGATCGGTGAGGGAATCGCAGACATCCACCAGCCAGCCGCCGCAGTCCGTTGGCCCGCTGCCCTCCTCCAGCTCGCTGACGACATCATCCAGTGCCAGCACCTTTCGCTGGCGTGTTGAGACGATCATCCGCTCGTCCATATAAACGCGCACAGCGACCAGCTGATCGGGACGTTCATCGGTGCTGCCATTAATGCAGCGCAGCGTGATCAGCGTCCCTTCACCCATGCGGCTTACTCTGGGGCGCAAACTCTCGCCCGCCAGCGCGTTACGCACGCTGTTCGGTAAGACGGGCGTCGTTTCCAGCCACTGCGCGCTCTCCTGGTTGGTGTAATTCAGGTGCACCCAGCACGGTGTTCGGGCGGTGATCTCATCATCCGCTGCCAGCGGTTTGACGCCGCCTTTGCCGTCAAGCTGCCACGCGTAAACCGCGTCCGGCACCTGCAGATCCGCTCCTTTGATAGCTTCCACTGCGCCTCCACAATCATCAGTTAGTGATGACAGTCTAGTCATGCGCCAGGGTTAAGCAATCATGACGCTGAATTTGCTAACAAATTACGACGGATTGCCATAAAAAAAGCCCGCATTGCGGGCTTTTTATTCACCTGAGGCTATTAAAACGAGTGCCAGTAATTCTCCTGTCCAGCGCTGACCGCCGTCGAAAGCGGCACACGCTGTTTCTCTGGCTGCACATCACGCTGACGCACAGGCGCTGGCTTCTCATCAACCAGACTGAATTTACTGGTGCGCTGCTGCAACTCTTCAACACGATGTTTGAGCAGATCCGACGAGCCGGCCAGTTCATCGACCACCGACACGTTGCTTTGCGTAACCTGCTCCAGCTCGGCCAGTGCAAGGGTGATTTGCGCAATTCCCTTCTCCTGTTGCAACGTGGAGACGGCGATCTCATCCATTAGCTTACTGACAATACTGGCACCGGAGACAATCTCCTGCATGTTCTGCCCGGCCTCGTTCACCACCGTCGCGCCCTGAGTAACGTTATCGGTCGTCACCGCTATCAGTGATTTGATGTTTTTCGCCGCCTCGGCGCTGCGGTGCGCGAGGCTGCGCACTTCACCAGCAACCACCGAGAAGCCTTTGCCGTGATCGCCGGCGCGCGCCGCTTCCACCGCGGCATTAAGTGCCAGAATATTGGTCTGGAAGGCGATGCCATCAATAATGGAGATAATTTCCCGCATCTGCTCCGCGCAATCGGTTATCGATTGCATATTTTTCGCCACCTGGCTCATCAACTGCCCGCCACGTTCAGCGCAGGAAGAGGCGTCATTAGCGCGGGTACTGGCAAGCCGGGTGTTATCAGCATTGTTTTTAGTGCTGGAGGCCATCTCTTCCATGCTGGAAGCAGTCTGCACCAGCGCGGCGGATTGCTCTTCCGTTTTCACTGAAAGATCGGCACTGCGCGAGGCTAATTGGGCGGAAAGACCGAGCGCGTTATCGGAAGAGAGGCGTATCTCTTTCACCAGCACGGCAATACTGGCGGATAAGCTATTGATACCAGGAATTAATCGACCGGCGCAGTTATTCCCAAACTCTGGAATAACAATCGACAGATTGCCTGCCGTTACCGCCTCAATACTTCTTTTCACAGTATTAATTGGCGTCACCAGATACTGCGTTAAATATATCCATATAAATATCAGCGAAATAATCGACACAATACTTACCGCAGCAAACAGAGGAATATTTTTCGAGAGCACGATCACTATCGCATCAACGATAACAAAAGAGACCAGCAGGTAAAAAAATATAAAGGTACGAACACTAAGATTTCTTAACATAATGAGACTCGCAGAACACCGGAGAGCGGTAGCCTCGTTATAACACTCGCTATCAGCTTTGACACGGCTAATTTGGCGCGATGACAGGTTTGCCTTAAAATACCTTAGATTTCACTTAAGTAATATAAATTAAACTTTATCGAGGCATTCACCCAGCATAAAGAACCACAAATTACGTAAAAGCAGATCCTCGCAGTGGCAATATATCATATAAAAGAAGGTTAATTACACAGACATTTCGCCTGCGCTAAATTTTTTATTTAGCCCGAATAAAGCTTATTTAAATAATTAAAGATTTCTCTTTTTATGCCGATAATAATATGTTCAATCCGCATGGAATTTTATTATTTGTCGAAATTAAACAGGCGCTGCTGCTTGTTTCCAGGCAAGCATAACGCCTCTTTCGTTTTTAAACGTGGTGCGACAATCAGTGGATGCCAAGCCGCCAGGCAAAGTCGATCTCCTCTTTCAGCTCGCTATGAGAGAGCGTAAGCAGATCTTCAAACTCCAGTTTCAACAGGTTCAGTCTCTTCAGGTATTCAGCCGGGGTGAGCGCGCTTTTGTCGCGACGCAGATATTCGATGGCCAGTTCGGTAGGGTTGAGTGGGTTCGACATAACATCCTCTTGGTTGGTTAAAACATCAGCACTATAGCACAAATGGTTGCCTCTTTTTTGACCAAAACCGGATAATTCTGCCGTAAACGTCCGCGATACGCGGTCTGCAGGAAAAATGTAAAAAGGAGTTGCATGTTCAAATGATAAAGATTATCTTTCTCATTACTGAATAGTTGAGTAACCCACTCAACTATTCAGTACGACATTGCTCACATTGCTTCCAGTATTTTTTGCCCGCTCTCTGTAGCGGGCTTTTTTTTGCCCTTTGCTCATCTGCAGCTGCGTCTCCTTTTTTCCTCCATTGTGCCTCCACAATCCTTAACTAAAATTTTCGCCATCCCTGCTCAGACAGGAAACGTTCAATAATCAATGACTTCCCCCCTTACCTCCCGTGAGGTAAGGGGGATTTTTTTATCAGTGTTTGATGATGTATAACGTACGGCTGTAGGCCACATCTTCCGGATTGGTGATGGGATAGCCCTTCAGCCACGGTTTGATCAAGCGCGCATTGGTGTACTGATAGATAGGCGCAATCGGCGCTTTGCTGGAGATGATCTGCTCTGCCTCGTTGTAATCCGCATTGCGGGCTTCCGCTGAGTTTTCCTGTGTCGCCTGATTAAACGCTTTGTCATAGGCTGCGTCGCTAAAACGCGGAATGTTGCTGCTGCTGTTGGAGGTCAACACAGAGAGAAAGGTCGATGGCTCGTTATAATCCCCCACCCAGGAGGCGCGGATAACATCGAAATTGCCGCTGTTACGGCTGTCGATATAGGTTTTCCACTCCTGATTTTGCAGCTTCACCTCCACGCCGAGATTTTTTTTCCACATCGACGCCACTGCGATGGCAATCTTTTGATGGTTCTCAGAGGAGTTGTAGAGCAGCGTCAGCTTCAGTGGTCGCTGCGGGCCGTAACCCGCCGCCTGCAGCAGGGTTTTCGCCTGTGCGTTCAGCTCGGGCTGGCTCATCTGCTCAAACGGCGATGGCTTCGGCGTAAACCCGGCGGTGACATCCGGAGTAAAGCGCCACGCCGGTTTCTCGCCGCTGCCCAACACCTTATCGGCAATTACCCGGCGATCGATGGTTAAGCTCAATGCCAGGCGCACGCGCGCATCTGCCGTCGGCCCCTTCTGGGTATTAAAAGCGTAGTAATAGGTGCCCAACTGCGGCGGCGTATAGACCTGGCCTGGGATCTCTTTTTGCAGCTTCTGGTAGAGGTTTTTCGGGAAAGATTCGGTGATATCCACACCATTCGCCAGATAGCGTTTGGTAGCCGCAGACTCCTGATTGATCGGCACAAAGGTCACGTTATTGATCACCGTTTTGCCATCGTCCCAGTATTTTTTATTGCGCACCAGCTCCAGCTTTTCATTTACTACGCGGTTGGTCAGCACAAAAGCGCCGTTACCCACCAGATTGCCGGGACGCGTCCACTCCGCGCCGCTCTCGACATTCTTTTGCTGCACCGGATAGAGCGCAAAACTGGCTGCGAGATTCGGGAACCACGGCAGCGGCTTATCAAGCTGTACGCGCAGGGTTTTGGCATCCACCGCGCTGACGCCCAGTTTGTCGACCGCCATTTTGCCATCGGTAATGGCTTTCGCATTGCTGATGCCCGCTAAGGCAGCGAAGCCAGCAAACGGGGACGTGGTTTGTGGGTTAACCAGCCGCTGCCAGCTATAGACGAAATCCTGCGCCGTGACCGGCGTGCCGTCAGACCAGCGGGCATCATCACGCAGCGTAAAGGTCCAAATGCGGTTATCACTGCTCTGCCAGCTTTGCGCCACACCGGGAATGATTTCACCCTTCTCGTTCTGATTGACCAGGCCTTCAAACAGGTCGCGGATCACCTGAATCTCCGGCAGGCCCACCGCTTTTGCCGGATCGAGGGTTGCCGGCTCATCTTTGAGGTGGCGCACCACATCTTGTTTTTCCGCAAGCGGGGTTCCTGGCGGCACATCCGCTGCAAACACGCTGACAGATAAGCCGCACAGCGCCAGCGCGCAGCAGAGTTTTGAAAATTGGTATCTCATGAAAGCCCCTTGTGATGTGCCACATCCCGCAAAAAAGATGCGGTAATTATTTGTTTTAGCTCTAAGGAATGCAAACTCATACATCAGGAAAATGATTTGCGTCGCACCGCTTTATATCCAACACTTGATTGATGAAACGCAAAAACAGGTAACTCTATGCCAGCGACACGCCCGCGCTCTCTGCGAGGAAACTTTGCCAACAGTCGTCAGCAGTATGGCGAGTCACTGCTCGGCGCCCCGCTTCTCTGGTTTCCAGCCCCTCTGGCGACGGGCGAAAGTGGGCTAATTATTGCCGGGACGCACGGCGACGAAAATGCCGCGATGGTCGCCCTCTCCTGCGCCATGCGCGCGCTCAGGAGCGATCTACGCCATCATCATGTCGTCTTGGCAGTAAACCCGGATGGCTGTCAGCTCGGTTTACGCGCCAATGCTAACGGTGTCGATCTCAACCGTAATTTCCCGGCAGCGAACTGGAAGGCTGGCGACACCGTTTATCGCTGGAACAGCGCCGCGCCCGAGCGGGATGTGGTGCTGAACACGGGAGCCACACCGGGTTCCGAGCCGGAAACCCGCGCGCTCTGTCAGTTAATTCATCGCCTGCATCCGGCATGGGTGGTTACTTTTCACGATCCGCTAGCCTGCGTAGAAGATGCGCGCGAAAGCGCGCTTGGCGAGTGGCTGGCGCAGGCGTTTTCGCTACCGTTAGTCAAAAGCGTCGGGTATGAGACGCCCGGATCTTTCGGCAGCTGGTGTGCGGAGATCAACCTGCCCTGTATCACCATGGAACTCCCGCCGGTCTCTGCCGACGCCGCCAGTGAAGATTATCTGGCAGCAATGATGTCGCTGCTGTGCTGGGATGCCGGAAGGTGAAGCTCGCCGGTAGAGAAGCGCAGCGACGGCTCGACATCTACTGCCAGCCAGGTAGGGCCATCAAGATCGGCGAAGCGCACAACGTTGACCAGCGGCAGCGCCGCCGCAATGGCGCGTGAGGTGCAGATCATGCAGCCCAGCATCAATCCGAAGCCGCGCCCGGCAGCTTCATGGGCCAGCGCCAGCGCTTCGGTCAGGCCTCCTGTTTTATCCAGCTTGATGTTGACCATCTCATAACGTCCCTGCAGTGCATCGAGGCTTTCACGCGTATGGCAACTTTCGTCGGCGCAGATCGGTAACGGGTGGATAAAGTTAATTAGCGCCGCATCTTCGCCAGCGGGCAGTGGCTGTTCGAGCATCGCCACGCCTAAATCGGCCAGCAGTTGGCATCGCGCGGCGAGGCCTTCGCTGTGCCACGATTCGTTAGCATCGACAATCAGCGTTGCCTCTGGCGCGGCGGCGCGGATCGCAACGAGACGCTCGCTAATGAGATGATCATCCAGTTTAATCTTCAGCAGCCGGGCACCGGTTTCGCTCAGGGCCGCCGCGCTGGCCGCCATCTGTTCTGGTGTGCCAATCACCACCGTTTGCGCGGTGATAACACTTTCCGGCAGGGTGACACCCGTGTAGTGCGCCAGCGAACGCCCCGCTTTGCGCGCCGCCAAATCCCACAGGGCACAATCGACGGCATTGCGTGCAGCTCCGGGCGGCAACAGGGTTTGCAATGCTTCGCGGCTGAGGCGGTTTTGCAGCTGCGGCACAATGGTCATAATCTGCGCCATCACCGACGCCTCGCTCTCGCCATAGCGCGCGTAGGGGGTACATTCGCCAACCGCTTTGATCCCGTCCTCTTCCACTTCAACCACCACAACTTTCGCTTCGCTGCGCGCGCCGCGCGAAATGACAAACGGCGAATGCAGCGGCCAGGTTTCCTCATAAACGTTCACATTTCTCATACATGCTCCTTTGACGGAATGTAAACCAGTATAGATACGAAAATTGGTTTGCCGTGGTCTCAGCCGATGGCATAAACTAGCGCCGACGTTAACTATATGTAAACAGGAAGCTATTATGTCGCAACTCGTTCATTTTCAGGGCAACCCGGTTCCCGTTGCTGGCGCTATTCCGCAGGTCGGCGCAAAAGCGCAGCCGTTCACGCTCGTCGCTAAAGATCTCTCCGATGTTGCGCTGAGCCAGTTCGCCGGTAAGCGCAAAGTGCTGAACATTTTCCCGAGCATCGACACCGGTGTCTGCGCCGCTTCCGTGCGCAAATTCAATCAGCTGGCAACAGAGATGAACAACACTGTTGTGCTGTGCATCTCTGCTGACCTGCCGTTTGCCCAGTCCCGCTTCTGCGGCGCGGAAGGCCTGAGCAACGTTATCACCCTCTCCACCCTACGCGGTGCAGATTTCCTGGATAACTATGGCGTTGGTATCTCCGATGGCGCGCTGAAAGGCCTGGCTGCACGTGCGGTTGTGGTGCTTGATGAGAACGATACGGTTATTTTCAGCGAGCTGGTGAATGAGATCACCAACGAGCCGGATTACACCGCCGCACTGGACGTGCTGAAAGACTAATAGAGTCTGTAATGAGAGAGGCCGGATAAGCATTTGTCGCTATCCGGCCTTTTTTTATCGCTACGATGTTACTCGTCGCTCTTCTTCTGGCTCAAACCATACTCACGCAGCTTGTTAGCAATCGCCGTATGCGAAACGCCAAGCCGCTTCGCCAGCTTGCGTGTGCTTGGGTAATTTCTATAGAGCTGGGTTAACACCGAGCGCTCAAAGCGGCTGGTGATATCATCCAGCGATCCCTCCATCGCATCATCCCCGACCGGCACGGTGGCCGCATCGTAATCCGGCAGCTGAATATCCTGCGCGCGCAGTTCATACCCTTCGAGCTGGGTTAAGGCGCGATAGATGGCGTTTTTCAACTGGCGCACGTTCCCCGGCCAGTTATAGCGGCTAAGCAGCTGTGTCAGATCGTGGGCGAGTTTCGGGCGCGGTACGCCCTGTTCATCGGCAAAGCGCGCCGCAAACAATTCGGTGAGCGGCACGATATCCTGCGGGCGATCGCGCAGCGGCGGCAGATTGAGAGTCAGCACGTTCAGGCGGTAGTAGAGATCTTCACGGAACAGCCCCTTCTGCACCAGCTCCACCAGGTTACGCTGTGTGGCACAGATGACCCGCACATCCACATGGACTTCGTGATCTTCGCCGACGCGGCGGAAAGTACCATCATTGAGGAAACGCAGCAGCTTCACCTGCATACGCGGCGACATCTCGCCAATCTCATCCAGTAGCACCGAACCGCCGTTCGCCTGCTCGAAAAAGCCCTTTTTGCCTTCCGGCGCATGACCAAACAGCTCGCTCTCGACAGACTCTTCAGGAATCGAGGCGCAGTTCAGCGCGAGGTAGGGTTTTGCAGCGCGCGGGCTGGAGAGATGGCAGGCGTGCGCCAGCAAATCTTTCCCGGTGCCGGTATCGCCGGTAATCAGCAGCGGCGCGCTGAGAGTTGCCAGTTTGCGCGCCTGCTCTACAACCTGGCGCATTTTCGGGCTGACGGCGACAATCTGGCTAAAAGCGCTGACATCCTGCTGGGTAATATTTTGCAGCTGACGGCCCATCCGCGCCGTCGAGCGCAGCATCACCACCGCGCCGGTCAGCACCGCCTCGCCGGTCTCCCCTTCCAGATGCACCGGGGTGATCTCCATCAGGAAGTTTTGCCCGCCGATCACCACATGTTCGTTGTGCGAATGCTGGGGATTGCCCTCAAGCCAGCGCTGGAAGTTGAAACCGGTGATTAATTGCGCCGCGTTATGGTTGAGAAGCTTATCCGGCTGTTGCCCAAAGAGCTGCGCGCTGGCGGCGTTTGCCAGTTCGATTTTGCACTTCATATCGAGGGACAGCACCGGTTCCGGCAGCGCTTCGAGCAGCGCGCTCATCGCGCGATGTTCACGCTCGGAGGGCATCCACAGCACGGTGCGGACATCGGTGACGCCCTGAATACGGCGGATCTCCGCCATCAGGCTGCTGAAGCTGGTAAAGTCGAGCGCGGCGAAATTGAGGTAGATACGCCCAATGGGATCGATCTCAATGCCGCGCAAATCAATACCGCGCAGCACCAGTAGATCAAGTAATTCGCGTGTCAGACCAAGACGGTCTTCACAAAAAACTTCAAGACGCATGGGAACCTTCACCCTTATTCATTCACGTAATGAAAGGATGATATGCCACTTAACGGTCGGCAGGAAGATGTCTGTCAACAAATATTGACAGCCAGCGGAAAAAAGCGGCGCAGCGGCGTAAAGATAAGCGCGCAGCGCCTGCTTTTTAACCCGCGGTGCCGGAGGTTTTGCCTTTCTGTAGCGTCTCTTTGACCTGAGTAATCAGCTGGCGGCGGAAATCGCCAAGCCGGGGTTTATCGCCCTCGATCCACGGCAGCGGACGGCACAACTCCATCGCTTTAATACCGAGGCGGGCGGTAAGCAGCCCGGCACCGATCCCCTGCGCCGCGCGGGCAGAAAGACGCGCAGCCAGATCCTGCGACATCCAGTCCATCCCCACTTCGCGCACCAGTTCACTGGCTCCGGCAAAGGCCATATTCAGCAGCACCAGGCGAAAAAGACGCAGGCGGCTGTAATAACCCAGCTCAATACCGTTGAGCGCGGCAATGCGGTTAATTAAGCGCAGATTACGCCAGGCGATAAAGGCCATATCGACCATCGCCAGCGGGCTGACGGCGATCATCAGCGTCGATTCTGCCGCCGAGCGGCTGATTTCACGCCGTGCCTGCGCATCGAGCACCGGCTGCACCAGATGGGCGTAGAGCGTCACGATTTCGCGGTCGCTCTGGGTTTCATGGATTGCCGCGTACCAGCGTTGCAGGGCGGGATGCGATTTATCCAGCCCTGCCTGCTGCGCCAGTTTTTCGCAAAAGGCGCGCCCTTTGCCGGTGCCGTGGCTCTGCAACAGTTCGCGCGCTTCATCGCGCTCGTGCGCCCGCTGACGTAAACGCCATAGCCGCCGCCACTCGCTGGCAATGGATCCGATGCCTGCGCCGACGATCAGCGTGCCTGCCGCGCAGCCGCCAAGCGCCACCCAGTCCTGGGTCTGCCAGGCATGCATCGCCCACTGCACACCCTGACCTATCACGGTGACGCCTGCCAGCGCCAGCCCGGCGGTGACCATTTTGCGCCATAATGTGCGCTTCGGGCGCAGCGCGGCTTCAACCACCGCTTCCGCCTGGCCCTCTTCGGGCAGTTCCTCAACGGCGACCGGGGCAAATTTCTCAGCGGCCAGCGCGTCAAAGCGCTGCGCCTGTTTAAACTGCTCCTGCGCTGGCGTCTCCAGCGGTCCGGAAAAATCGATACGCGGTTTTAGCGGCTCGGTCATCGCAATTTATCTCCCAGTAAAAACTCCAGGGCGGCATCCAACCGGATGTGCGGCAGCGGCGAGTCGACATCCATCACCTGCGGACGAAACGCCTCGAAATTAAAGCCCTGCTTCTCCCAGAATGCCTGCCCCGGCAAGCGCGCCGGCACTTCGCCGGGATAGAAGGTGAGCGGTGAACCATCGCTTAATCGGTGACCGCGTAACGCCGGAATCGTCTCGCCGTTAACCTCAATCAGGCCACTCTGCGTCGCCTGAATCGAGGCCAGCCCCATGCAATCCATGCTGATGCCTTCAAAGGCGGCATTTTGCCACGCGTCCTGAATCAGCTGTTGCAGAAGCGACACCATATTGGCGTGTTGATCAACGGTGATGTGATCCGCCTTGGTGGCGGCAAAGAGTAGCTTATCGATCACCGGCGAAAAGAGGCGGCGAAACAGCGTCCGCTGGCCGTAGTGGAAACTCTGCATCAGCTGAGTTAGCGCGAGGCGCATATCGTTAAAGGCCTGCGGGCCATTATTGAGCGGTTGAAGGCAGTCAACCAGCACGATCTGGCGATCGAATTTGAGAAAGTGGTTTTTATAAAAGCCCTTTACCACGTTGTCGCAGTAGTACTGATAGCGTTCGCGCAGCATCCCGGCGTTGGTATGCCTGCCGGCCTGCGCCAGCTTCGCCTCGCCGGTGCCGTCGACATCCGGCCACGGGAAAAATTGCAATGCCGGTGCGCCCGCCATATCGCCCGGCAGCACGAAGCGCCCCGGCTGGATAAAGTGCAGCCCTTCGCGCTTGCACTGGTGCAGATACTCAGTCCAGGCGGCGGCGATCTCCGCCAGCCGGTTCTCATCGGCGGGCGCGAGCGGATCGAGCCCGGCACAAAGCGCGCGCCACTTCTCAGACCACACCTGACGCTGCCCGCTGAGCAGGCCGGTCATCTGCCGCGACCAGTTCAGGTAATCCTGCGCCAGCATCGGCAGATCGAGCAGCCATTCGCCGGGGTAGTCGACAATTTCCAGATAGAGCGTGGAGGTCTCTTTAAAGTGACGTAACAGCGAATCGCGGGAGCGAAAGCGCAGCGCAAGGCGGATCTCACTCACGCCGCGCGTCGGAGTTGGCCACACCGGCGGCGAGCCGTAAAGCTGTGCCAGCCCTTCATCATAGGTAAAACGGGGAATGCCGAAATCACGCTGGGGAACGCGTTTAACGCCGAGCAAGCGCTCTTCGCGCACCGCGCTGAACAGCGGCAGGCGCGCGCCGGTGTGAATTGAGAGAAGTTGGTTAACCAGCGCAGTGATAAATGCCGTTTTACCGCTGCGGCTGAGGCCGGTCACCGCGAGACGTAAATGTCTGTCCATGCCGCGGTTGACCAGCGAGTTGAGTTCGTTTCGTAATCGTTCCATCGCCATGCGTATGCGCCCTTAGATCCAGAAGAGTCCTGCTCACTATGAGATATGGGCGGCGACGCAGTTGTCAACGCTTGCGCGTAACAGGCTTGTTATCAAAGCGGCGGGAGAGCTTGTCCGCCGCGCGCTTGAGAAGCGGCTCCAGTGCGAAGGCCAGCACCATTTTCAGTGGTCGACGGGCAACGGATTTTACCGCCCAGCCCGCCACGCCCGCAGGTCCAACGCGCAGTGCGGTCAGCAACACCAGTTTGCCGACCAGCTTCAGGCCGGGTTTAACATTGCGGTTTACCTGTTGCCAGTGTCGATTCATATTCACCTCTTAAAGCTGACGAAAACGGCTACGCAGCGAGAATGTATCGGATGTGACGTAGCGCTCCATCTGGCGCAAACGGCTCTCGCCGGCGGCCAGCTGCGCATCTACCGCATCCAGCAACTCGCTGTTGCTGGCCGGAACTTCACCTTCAGTGTAGTTATCCGGCAGCGGGTCGAGCGCAAAATAGAGCGCGATATAGGCGACGACGACAAAGAAAAAGAGGCCAAACAGCATCGCCAGCACGGTGATGATACGCACCAGTCTGACCTGGATATCGAGATATTCCGCAATACCGGCGCAGACGCCGCCGAGCTTGCCGCGCTGCGGAATACGCCATAATTTTTTATTCAGATTGAGGGTAGCCATCAGCGATCTCTCCAGTTTGGATGTTCTGCATCCAGAATATCTTCCAGCGCCTGGATGCGTTCACGCATCCGCGTTGCTTCATCCGTTAGTTGCAGCAAACGTTGCTGCTCATTCTGGTTAAGGGCGCCGCGTGAAGCGCGGTTGTTGTAGTGCAGCCATAACCAGACCGGTAAAACAAACAGAATGAATAACGTCAGGGGTATAGCCAGAAAAAGCGTGCTCATGTGTACTCCTTACAGGGATGCCAGCGGCATCTTCTGATGCCGCCGCTCGTTATTATTGGTTGTCCTGTTTCATTCTGGCTTTCAGTTGCGCCAGTTGCTCGCTGATTTCATCATCTGCCTGCAGATCGGCAAACTGCTGGTCCAGCGATTTTTGCTTACCAAAACCGTGGCTTTCCGCTTCGGCTTCCATCTGGTCGATACGACGCTCGAAGGACTCAAAGCGTGCCATCGCTTCATCCATTTTGCCGCTGTCGAGCTGACGGCGCACATCGCGCGAGGAGCTTGCCGCCTGGTGACGCAGCGTCAGCGCCTGCTGGCGGGCGCGGGTTTCACTCAGTTTGTTCTCCAGCTCGCCAATCTCTTTCTTCATGCGCGCCAGGCTTTCATCAACCAGCGTCACTTCCTGCTCCAGCGTTTCGATAAGCGTGGTGACTTTCTGTTTTTCGATCAGCGCCGCACGCGCCAGATCCTCTTTCTCTTTACGCAGCGCCAGTTCGGCTTTCTCCTGCCATTCAGCCTGCTGCGCGCTCGCCTGCTCAATACGGCGGGTTAACTGTTTCTTTTCCGCCAGCGCACGTGCAGAGGTGGAGCGCACTTCAACCAGCGTATCTTCCATCTCCTGGATCATCAGACGAACCAGTTTTTGCGGATCTTCCGCTTTCTCCAGCAGCGAGTTGATGTTGGCATTCACGATGTCGGCAAAACGAGAAAAAATACCCATAATCTAATCCTCTTGATTTCTGTTATCGGGCGGTGCCCTGCTGCCTGATTAATACAATCTGCGTGCCAACTTTTTATCTGTTTGATTATAAAGGAAATGAATGATTTTACCTCAACCATAACTTATACTAGAGTGGTTAATCACACCAACTTGTGGCGAATTTCATCATGGCAGAGCAGAAAGATAACCTTCTTGGCGAAGCTAACAGCTTTATTGAGGTGCTGGAGCAGGTTTCGCGCCTGGCGCCGATCGATAAACCGGTGCTGATTATCGGTGAGCGCGGCACCGGTAAAGAGCTGATTGCCAACCGCCTGCACTACCTCTCCTCGCGCTGGCAGGGGCCGTTTATCTCCTTAAACTGCGCGGCGCTGAATGAAAACCTGCTCGACAGCGAGCTGTTTGGTCATGAAGCGGGGGCGTTTACCGGGGCGCAGAAGCGCCATCCTGGCCGCTTTGAGCGCGCCGACGGCGGCACGCTGTTTCTGGATGAACTGGCAACCGCGCCGATGCTGGTGCAGGAGAAGTTGCTGCGGGTGATTGAGTATGGCGAGCTGGAGCGCGTCGGCGGCAGCCAGCCGTTACAGGTCAATGTGCGGCTGGTGTGCGCCACCAACGCCGATCTGCCGCAGATGGTGCAGGAAGGAACCTTTCGCGCCGACCTGCTCGACCGGCTAGCCTTTGATGTGGTGCTGTTACCGCCGCTGCGCCAGCGGCAGAGTGACATCATGCTGATGGCTGATCATTTTGCCATCCAGATGTGCCGCGAATTGCATCTGCCGCTTTTTCCCGGTTTTACCGAACACGCCCGCGACGTGCTGATGAACTATGCATGGCCGGGAAACATCCGCGAGCTGAAAAACGTGGTGGAGCGTTCCGTCTACCGCCACGGCAGCAGCGACACGCCGCTGGACACCATTATCCTCGACCCTTTTCGCCGCGATCTGATGGAGAAAGCGCCAGCGCTGAGGCAAGGAAGCAGCGAAACTTCGCTGCCCGAACTGCCGCTGGATCTGCGTCAGTTTCAGCTCGATCAGGAGAAAAAGCTGCTCGAGCAGGGCCTGCAACAGGCCGAATTTAACCAGAAAAGGGCGGCAGAGCGGCTCGGTTTGACTTATCACCAGCTGCGCGCCCTGCTGAAAAAGCATCAAATTCGCTGAAATCGTCGACAATAACAGCAGTTGTCCGCAGACATTTGTACGTAGCCCAGGTAAGTGCGATACACTTTGCCCATTACTTTAAAACCGTTGAAAAAATCATGCGTCTGGTTTTCTCTTCCCTGCTGTTCACCGCACTGCTGGCGACCGGTACCGCTCAGGCTGCACCGCCGCCCGCCACCGCGCCGGATATCCGCGACAGCGGCTTTGTCTATTGTGTGAATGGCCAGGTTAATACCTTTAACCCGCAAAAAGCGAGCAGCGGGCTGATTGTCGACACTCTCGCCGCGCAGCTCTACAGCCGCCTGCTGGATGTGGACCCGTATACGTATCGTCTGGTGCCGGAGCTGGCGGAGAGCTGGGAGGTGCTGGATAACGGCGCGACCTACCGTTTTCGCCTGCGCAGCGGCGTCAATTTCCAGCATACCGCGTGGTTTACCCCCACCCGGACGTTCAACGCCGACGATGTGGTTTTTACCTTCCAGCGCATTTTCGATCGCCACCATCCCTGGCATAACGTCAATGGCGACAGCTTCCCCTATTTTGACAGCCTGCAGTTTGCCGACTCGGTAGAGAGTGTGCGCAAGCTGGATAACCGCACCGTCGAGTTTCGCCTGAAAAAGCCGGATGCCTCCTTCTTATGGCACCTCGCCACCCACTACGCCTCGGTGATGTCGGCAGAGTACGCCGCGCAGCTGCAAAAAATCGATCGTCAGGAGCTGCTTGACCGCCAGCCGGTCGGCACCGGGCCGTTCCAGCTGGATGAGTATCGCGCCGGGCAATATGTTCGGTTACAACGTCACGAAAAATTCTGGCTCGGCAAACCATTGATGCAGCAGGTGGTTGTCGATCTCGGCTCTGGTGGTACCGGTCGTTTATCGAAACTGCTCACCGGCGAGTGCGATGTGCT
Organism: Kosakonia sp. SMBL-WEM22; assembly: GCF_014490785.1. NCBI lineage: Bacteria > Pseudomonadati > Pseudomonadota > Gammaproteobacteria > Enterobacterales > Enterobacteriaceae > Kosakonia > Kosakonia sp. SMBL-WEM22. The sequence continues at coordinate 2,553,549 of NZ_CP051488.1, forward strand.
GGCATGGCCTGCCGCCAGCCAGCTGACGATTTTGCGGGACGATCCGCGGCTGCGTTTAACCCTGCGCCCGGGGATGAACATTGCCTATCTGGCGTTCAATACCAACAAACCACCGCTTAATAACCCGGCGGTGCGCCACGCGCTGGCACTGTCGATCAATAACCAGCGTCTGATGCAGTCGATTTACTACGGCACGGCAGAGACCGCAGCGTCGATCCTGCCCCGCGCCTCCTGGGCGTACGATAATGACGCGAAAATTACCGAATACGATCCGAAACAGGCGCGCGAGCGCCTGAAAGCGCTGGGGCTGGAGAATCTCACCCTGCAACTGTGGGTGCCAACCAGTTCGCAGCCCTGGAACCCCAGCCCGCTGAAAACCGCCGAGCTGATTCAGGCGGATATGGCGCAGGTGGGTGTGAAAGTGGTGATCGTGCCGGTTGAGGGGCGCTTCCAGGAGGCGCGCCTGATGGATATGAACCACGATTTGACGCTCACCGGCTGGGCGACAGACAGTAATGATCCGGATAGCTTCTTCCGCCCGCTGTTGAGCTGCGCGGCGATTGATTCGCAAACCAACTTTGCCCACTGGTGCCAGCGCGAGTTTGATGAGGTGCTGCAAAAAGCGCTCGCCTCGCAGCAGCTGGCGTCGCGCATTGATGAGTATGATGAAGCCCAGCAGATCCTCGCCCGCGAGCTGCCGGTGCTGCCGCTCGCCTCCTCTCTGCGCCTGCAGGCTTACCGGTACGATATTAAAGGCCTGGTGCTGAGCCCGTTTGGCAGCGCCTCTTTCGCTGGCGTGTCGCGGGATAAAAAAGAGGTGTCGCCGTGATTATTTTTACTTTGCGTCGTTTGCTGCTGCTGCTGGTCACCCTCTTTTTACTGACCTTTGTCGGCTTTAGCCTGAGCTACTTTACCCCCCATGCGCCCTTGCAGGGCGCGACGCTGTGGAATGCGTGGATCTTCTGGTTTACCGGCCTGCTGCACTGGGATTTTGGCGTCTCGAGCATTAATGGACAGCTGATCTCCGAACAGTTGCAGGAGGTGTTCCCGGCGACCATGGAGCTCTGTATCCTCGCCTTTGGCTCGGCGTTGCTGGTCGGTATTCCGGTGGGGATGCTGGCAGGCGTGATGCGCGGTCGCTGGCAGGATAAAGCCATCAGCGCCGTGGCGCTGCTCGGCTTCTCGATTCCGGTCTTCTGGCTGGCGCTATTGCTCACCCTCTTCTTCTCTCTCAACCTCGGCTGGCTGCCGGTCTCCGGGCGTTTTGACCTTTTGTACGAAGTAAAAACCGTCACCGGTTTTTCACTGATTGATGCCTGGATTTCCGACTCGCCGTGGCGCGATGAGATGCTGATGAGCGCCCTACGCCATGTCATCCTGCCGGTGGTGACGCTGGCGGTGGCACCGACCACCGAAGTGATCCGCCTGATGCGTATCAGCACCATTGAGGTCTTTGAGAAAAACTACATTAAAGCCGCGGCGACGCGCGGTTTGTCCCGCTTTACCATTCTGCGCCGCCATGTGCTGCACAACGCCCTGCCGCCGGTTATCCCGCGTCTGGGTCTGCAATTCTCCACCATGCTGACGCTGGCGATGATCACCGAGGTGGTCTTTAGTTGGCCGGGGCTGGGCCGCTGGTTGATCAACGCTATCCGCCAGCAGGATTATGCCGCGATCTCCGCCGGCGTGATGGTTATTGGTTCATTAGTGATTATCGTCAACGTGCTCTCCGATATTCTTGGCGCGCTGGCGAACCCGTTAAAACATAAGGAGTGGTATGCCTTACGATAGCGTCTACAGCGAAAAACGTGCGCCCGGCGCGCTGCGTACCGCGTGGCGCCACTTTTATGGCGATCCCACCGCGATGATTGGCCTCTATGGCTGCGGCGCGCTGGCGCTGCTCTGCCTGTTCGGTCACTGGTTCGCTCCATATGGCATCGACCAGCAATTTCTCGGCTATCAGCTTCTGCCGCCGTCGTGGTCGCGCTATGGCGATGTCTCCTTTTTCCTCGGTACCGACGATCTTGGACGCGATGTGTTAAGCCGCCTGTTGAGCGGCGCAGCCCCTACCGTTGGCGGCGCATTTCTGGTTACGCTCGCCGCCACGGTGTGTGGGCTGCTGCTCGGCGTTTTCGCCGGTGCGACCCACGGCCTGCGCTCGGCGGTGCTGAACCATATTCTCGATACCCTGCTCTCGCTGCCAACGCTGCTGCTGGCGATTATTGTCGTCGCCTTTGTCGGCCCGCACCTTTCGCATGCAATGTTTGCCGTCTGGCTGGCGCTGCTGCCGCGCATGGTGCGCTCGGTCTACAGCCTGGTGCATGACGAGCTGGAGAAAGAGTATGTTGTCGCCGCCCGTCTCGATGGCGCGTCGACGATGAATATTTTGTGGTACGCCATTCTGCCAAATATCACTGCCGGCATGGTCACCGAGATCACCCGCGCGCTGTCGATGGCGATCCTTGATATTGCCGCGCTGGGCTTTCTCGATCTCGGCGCGCAGCTTCCCTCCCCGGAGTGGGGCGCGATGCTGGGCGATGCGCTGGAGCTGATTTACGTTGCACCGTGGACGGTGATGCTGCCGGGCGCGGCGATTATGGTGAGCGTGCTGCTGGTTAACGTGCTGGGCGACGGTATTCGTCGTGCCATCACTGCGGGGGTGGAGTAATGCCGCTTCTTGATATCCGTAACCTGACCATTGAAGTAAAAACGGGTGCTGAATGGGTGAAAGCGGTCGATCGCGTCAGCCTGACCCTCGCAGAAGGGGAAATTCGCGGGCTGGTGGGAGAATCAGGATCCGGTAAAAGCCTGATTGCGAAAGCGATTTGTGGTGTCACCAAGGATAACTGGCGCGTCACGGCGGATCGTATGCGCTTTGATGATATTGACCTGATGCGTCTCTCGGCCCGAGAACGGCGCAAGCTACTGGGTCACAACGTGTCGATGATTTTCCAGGAGCCGCAATCCTGTCTCGATCCCTCCGAGCGAGTCGGCAAGCAGCTGATGCAAAATATCCCGCGCTGGACCTTTAAAGGCAAGTGGTGGCAGCGCATGGGCTGGCGCAAACGCCGGGCGATTGAGTTGCTGCACCGCGTCGGTATTAAAGATCATAAAGATGCAATGCGCAGTTTCCCTTATGAGCTGACGGAGGGCGAGTGTCAGAAAGTGATGATCGCCATTGCGCTGGCGAACCAGCCGCGCCTGCTGATTGCCGATGAGCCGACCAACGCCATGGAGCCGACCACCCAGGCGCAGATATTCCGCCTGCTCGACCGGCTCAATCAGAACAACAATACAACTATCATTTTGATCAGCCATGATTTGCAGATGCTAAGTAAGTGGGCCGATCGTATCAATGTGATGTACTGCGGGCAGACGGTGGAGACCGCACCGAGTGAAGATCTTATCGCCACGCCGCACCACCCTTATACGCAGGCGCTGATCCGTGCTATCCCCTATTTTGGCAGCGCGATGCCGCACAAAAGCCGGCTTAATACCCTACCGGGCGCTATTCCGCTGCTGGAACATTTGCCGATTGGCTGCCGCCTGGGGCCGCGTTGCCCCTATGCCCAGCGTAAATGTATCGAAACACCGCGGCTTGCAGGACCGCGTAATCACCTGTTTGCCTGCCATTTCCCGCTGAATATGGAGAGTGAGTGAGATGGTTGAAACCTTGCTTGAAGTGCGCAACCTGAGCAAAACCTTCCGCTACCGCACCGGCTGGTTCCGCCGCCAGACCGTTGAAGCGGTGAAGCCGCTCAGTTTTACCCTGCGCGAACGGCAGACGCTGGCGATTATCGGCGAGAATGGCTCCGGAAAATCGACGCTGGCGAAAATGCTGGCGGGCATGATTGCCCCCACCGCCGGTGAACTGGTGATTGATGATAAGCCCCTGCATTACGGCGATTACACCTTCCGTAGCCAGCATATCCGCATGATTTTTCAGGATCCCACTACTTCGCTGAACCCGCGCCAACGTCTGTCGCAGATCCTCGATTTCCCGCTGCGTCTTAATACCGAACTCGAGCCTGAAGCGCGGCGTAAACGTATTCTGGAAACCCTGCGCATGGTCGGCCTGCTGCCGGATCATGTCAGTTATTATCCGCACATGCTGGCACCGGGGCAGAAACAGCGCCTCGGGCTGGCGCGCGCACTGATCCTGCGCCCAAAAGTGATAATTGCTGATGAAGCGCTGGCTTCGCTCGATATGTCGATGCGTTCGCAGTTAATCAACCTGATGCTGGAATTACAGGAGAAACAGGGTATCTCTTATATCTATGTCACCCAGCATATCGGCATGATGAAACATATCAGCGATCAGGTGCTGGTGATGCACCAGGGCGAAGTGGTGGAGCGCGGCAGCACCGCCGATGTGCTCGCCTCGCCGCTGCACGATCTCACAAAACGCTTAATTGCCGGCCATTTTGGCGAAGCCTTAACCGCCGACGCCTGGCGAAAGGACCGCTGAAACAAACCTTTCAGTGGTCGGATTAACGGAGACGGCGACTCATGTTAGAATCGCCGCGTTTTAACGACGCTCGCCCCAACAGAGCCGCGAGCGCCACAACAATGAATATAAGGATTAAAGCTATGGGTTTTCTTTCCGGTAAGCGCATTCTGGTAACTGGCGTAGCCAGCAAACTCTCCATCGCATACGGCATCGCACAGGCTATGCATCGCGAAGGCGCGGAGCTGGCGTTCACCTACCAGAACGACAAGCTGAAAGGCCGTGTTGAAGAGTTTGCCGCCCAGCTGGGTTCCAGCATCGTGCTGGAGTGTGATGTGGCGCAAGATGAGAGCATCGACGCCCTGTTTACTGATCTGGCGAAAGTCTGGCCAAAATTTGATGGCTTCGTACACTCTATCGGTTTCGCACCGGGCGATCAGCTGGACGGCGACTATGTTAACGCCGTAACCCGTGAAGGCTTTAAAATTGCTCACGACATCAGCTCCTACAGCTTCGTAGCAATGGCAAAAGCCTGCCGTGAAATGCTGAACCCGGGCTCCGCGCTGCTGACGCTCTCCTACCTGGGCGCAGAGCGCGCTATCCCGAACTACAACGTGATGGGTCTGGCGAAAGCGTCTCTTGAAGCTAACGTGCGCTATATGGCGAACGCGATGGGTCCGGAAGGCGTGCGCGTCAACGGCATCTCCGCTGGTCCGATCCGCACCCTGGCAGCTTCCGGTATCAAAGACTTCCGTAAAATGCTGGCACATTGCGAAGCGGTCACCCCGATCCGTCGCACCGTGACCATCGAAGATGTCGGCAACTCTGCGGCGTTCCTCTGCTCTGACCTCTCTGCCGGTATCTCCGGTGAAGTGGTTCACGTCGACGGCGGTTTTAACATCGCAGCGATGAACGAGCTGGAAATCAAATAATTCCCCGATGCCCCTTCTGACGAAGGGGCATTTTTTTATGCCTTTCTGATATTTGTTATCACCTAACAATCTTTTATCCCACCTCCCCCTTACGCCAGGATTAAGCAGCACCACCGATCCGGCACTAAAGACCTGACGTCGCCCCCGGATCGCCACTTTGAGACCAAGGAACGACCATGGAACAACGCCGGATTGCAGGCAAAAGCCACTGGTATCATGAGACCCAGTCAAGCGCCAGCCGGGTACACGCGCTACCGTTGGTTCCCGAAGCCGCGACCGTTAATGACCCCTTTCTGCTCGACCTCTCCCTGCCGGACGATCTGTATGGTGATATTGATGCCATTGCTGCGCCCGCACGGAAACTCTATGCCCTGCTCTTTCCGCAGCGGTTGCAGACGACGCGGCTGCGTACCTTCAGCGCCTACGATCGCCTGAGCACCGCGCTGACCGTGGCGCAGGTGTTTGGCGTCCAGCGTCTGTGCAACCACTACGCCGCACGGCTCGCCCCACTTGCCGCGCCCGACTCATCGCGTGAGAGCAACTGTCGGCTGGCACAAATCACACAATATGCGCGCCAGCTTGCCGCCTCGCCGTCGGTTATCGATGCCCGGGCCCGTCAGCAGCTTGAAGAGGTGGGCCTGACGCTGTTTGATATCGTGCTCTTCAATCAGATCGTCGGCTTCATCGCCTTCCAGGCGCGGGTAGTCGCCATTTTGCAGGCGCTGCTCGGGCAACCGGTGCGCTACATTCCCGGCATGGAGACGCAGCCTTACGCTGATACCAGCCTGTTTACTGACGAAAAGGCGGGCTGGCAACCGGCGATTGATTCGGTCGATCCCCGTGTCTCAAATGCCGCCCAGATGGGCTCTCTTGCCCACTGGCAGCCGCTGCCCGAGCTGCGCCAGCTTGCAGCGGTGCTGGCACATGAACATCTGCTGCTTAACGAGCTGGGCGCGATTTGCCAGCAGGTGAATGCGATTACGCCGAATAAAACTCTGGGCTGGCTGGTCGGTGCCTGCACGGCGCGCATCAATGGCAGCACCAGCTGTTTTGCTGAACGCCTGCAGCGCGGCGTTCACGCTGCCGGGCTGCGGGAAGCGCTGCGCCAGGGGGAGCCTGCTCTCAGCGCCTTTCTGGCAGATAACGATAGAGAGCGCACGCTGGTGCAGGCGGTGCAGGTGCTGACCTGTGCGCCGGACAGATTCAGCCCGGCCCAGCTTGCCGCGTTGTCTGACGCGGGGTTTAGCCCCCAGGCAGCGTTCAGCCTGCTGCTGCGCTGCGCCCTGTGCGGCTGGATCAATCGGCTGAAGATCGCCCTCGGCTAGCCAGTGTCGTGAAGGCAGATACGGGGCGGCGCGCAGAGAGATTTTGCTGAAACAGCGCTTGCTGCAACAGGCGGAATCGCGTAAAACTGTCAGCCGCTCTTTTAGCCACGAAAATAGATGATTATGCTCCAGGATAACCCGCTGCTCGCGCAGCTTAAACAGCAGCTCCACTCTCAGACACCGCGTGCAGAAGGTGTTGTTAAAGGCACCGAAAAAGGCTTCGGATTTCTGGAAGTCGATGCTCAAAAAAGCTATTTCATCCCGCCGCCGCAGATGAAAAAAGTGATGCACGGCGATCGCATTGTTGCCGTTATTCACACGGAAAAAGAGCGCGAAAGCGCGGAGCCGGAAACGCTGGTTGAACCTTTCCTCACCCGTTTCGTGGGCAAAGTGCACAAGAAAGATGACCGCCTGTCGATTGTGCCGGATCATCCTTTACTCAAAGACTCCATCCCCTGTCGCGCAGCGCGCGGCGTGGAGCATGATTTTAAAGAGGGTGACTGGGCGGTTGCCGAGATGCGCCGTCACCCGCTGAAAGGCGATCGCGGCTTCTACGCGGAACTCACGCAATTTATCACCTTCTCCGACGACCACTTTGTGCCGTGGTGGGTGACGCTTGCCCGTCACAACCTCGAGAAAGAGGCACCGAACGGCGTGGCGACTGAGATGCTTGATGATGGCCTGCAGCGCGTGGATTTGACCGCGCTTGATTTCGTCACCATCGACAGCGCCAGCACCGAAGATATGGATGATGCGCTCTACGCCGAAGAGCTGGCCGATGGCAAGCTGCAGCTGACCGTGGCGATTGCCGATCCTACCGCATGGATTGCTGAAGGCAGCAAGCTTGACGATGCCGCGAAAATTCGCGCCTTCACCAACTACCTGCCGGGCTTCAACATTCCGATGCTGCCGCGCGAACTCTCTGACGATCTTTGCTCTCTGCGCGCTAACGAAGTGCGTCCGGCGCTGGTCTGCCGCATGACGCTGGACAGCGATGGCACCATTGAAGAGAACATTGAGTTTTTCGCCGCCACCATCGAATCAAAAGCCAAACTGGCCTATGACGATGTCTCTGACTGGCTGGAAAATAGCGGTGAGTGGCAGCCTGTTAATGACGCCATCGCCTCGCAGATTCATCTACTGAAACGTGCCTGTGATTTACGTAGCCAGTGGCGCCAGACCCATGCATTGGTGTTTAAAGATCGCCCGGATTACCGCTTTGTACTGGGTGAAAAAGGCGAAGTGCTCGATATCGTTGCCGAACCGCGCCGCATCGCCAATCGCATTGTTGAAGAGTCGATGATTGCCGCCAACATTTGCGCCGCGCGCGTGCTGCGTGACAAGCTGGGCTTTGGTATCTATAACGTCCATTTAGGTTTCGACCCGGCGAACAGCGAGCAGCTGGTGGCAATGCTGAAAACCCACGGCATTGAAGTAAACGCTGAAGAGGTGCTGACGCTGAAAGGCTTCTGTAAGCTGCGCCGTGAACTCGACGCGCAGCCTTCCGGCTTCCTCGATAGCCGCATTCGCCGCTTCCAGTCTTTCGCCGAAATCAGCATTAATCCAGGCCCCCACTTCGGTCTGGGCCTGGATGCTTACGCGACCTGGACCTCGCCGATCCGTAAGTATGGCGATATGGTCAACCACCGCCTGCTAAAAGCGATCATCAAAGGTGACACCCCGGTACGTCCGCAGGATGAGACCACCGTGCAGATGGCGGAACGCCGTCGCCTGAACCGCATGGCCGAGCGCGATGTCGGCGACTGGCTGTATGCCCGTTTCCTGCAGGATAAAGCCGGCACCGAAACCCGTTTTGCAGCAGAGATCATTGATGTCAGCCGCGGCGGCATGCGCGTTCGTCTGGTGGATAACGGTGCGGTCGCCTTTATCCCAGCCCCGTTTATTCATGCCGTGCGTGATGAGCTGGTGTGCAGCCAGGAGAGCGGCACCGTGCAGATCAAAGGCGAAGTCGTGTTTAAAGTGACGGATGTTATTGATGTCACCATCGCCGAAGTGCGGATGGAAACCCGCAGCGTGATCGCCCGTCCGGTGATGTAACGCTTCTACGCTCCTTCCCGCCCAGGAGGGAGCGCTTTTCTGCCGATATATTGCGCATTTTTAAGCACTTTCCCTCCCACAAATAGCGAAAACCGACCACACTTCTCATCAGGCAGCGGTTTGTTTACCGCCCACATTTGTGTGCGGCAGCCGTCTTCGCTTTTCACGCCAGGTAACGCTTTGCTCACCACTCCTATAAAAACAATACGTTAACGGAGAACCGCCCCTCTCATTAATGGCGGTTGTCGGTCATCAACAGGTGCCCGTGCTGTTACGGGTAGGTTGGGAGAATGCATGAGAGAGACGCAGGAACAGAGCGTGCTGTTTCGCTATCTGGGTTCACACACTCCTTACTGGCGGCTTACGGCTGACAGCAACGCCCTGCATTTCGCCCCTGAAGAGCATGCCGATACGACACAGGTGGTCGCGCTGACAGATGAACAGGCGGCGCAAATCCGTGCGATGACGGTAATCACCTCCAGCCTGGCCATGCACATCACCCTGTTTGGCGAAGAGGTGACGGTTCACCTGGTCGGGCGCAAAATTTCGCGTAGCGCCTGGGCAGGCAGCGCATCGGCGTGGGACGATACCCAGGCTGTCGCCCGCGATCTGGTGCAGGGGCTCTCTTTTGCCGAGCAAGTGGTGTCGGAAGCGAATTCGGTGATTGTGATCCTCGATCGGCTGGGTAATATCCAGCGATTCAACCGACTCAGCGAGGAGTACACCGGCCTGAAAGAGCATGAGGTGATTGGGCAAAACGTCTTCAAGCTGTTTATGAGCCGCAGTGAAGCGGCGGCCTCGAAGCGCAACATCACCCAGTTTTTCCGCGATGGCTCTTCTTATGAAGTGGAGCGCTGGGTAAAGACGCGCAAAGGCCAGCGGCTCTTTATCTTCCGCAATAAATTTGTCCACAGCGGCAGCGGTAAAAACGAGGTTTACCTCATCTGCTCCGGCACCGACATTACCGAGGAGCGCCACGCCCAGGAGCGGCTCCGGGTGCTGGCAAATACCGATACCGTGACCGGTTTGCCCAATCGCAACGCGATCCAGGACCGCATCAGCGATGCCATTGCCACGCGCGGTGACACGCAGGTCGGCGTGGTCTATCTCGATCTCGATAACTTCAAAAAAGTGAACGATGCCTATGGGCACATGTTTGGCGACCAGCTGCTGCAGGCCGTTGCGCTGGCCATATTAGGCTGTCTTGATGAGGGCCAGGTGCTGGCGCGTCTTGGCGGGGATGAGTTTATCGTGCTGGCGGCCAACACTTCGCAAATGGCGCTGGAAGCGATGGCGTCGCGCATTTTGTGCCGGCTGCGTGCGCCGTTTCGCATTGGGTTAATTGAAATTTACTCCGGCTGCTCGATTGGTATTGCCCTCGCCCCAGAACATGGAAACGATCGCGAAAACCTGATCCGCAATGCCGATACTGCGATGTACACCGCTAAAGAGAGCGGTCGCGGCAAGTTTTGCGTGTTTTGCGCCGAGATGAACCAGCGGGTGTTTGAGTACCTTTGGCTCGATACCAACCTGCGCAAGGCCCTGGATAAAGAGCAGTTGGTGATTCACTACCAGCCTAAAGTAAACCGGGACGGCGAAGTGCGAAGCCTGGAAGCGCTGGTACGCTGGCGGTCGCCTGAGCGTGGATTGATTCCGCCGCTCGATTTTATCTCCTACGCCGAAGAGTCCGGCCTGATTGTGCCGCTTGGCCGCTGGGTGATGCTGGATGTGGTACGTCAGGTGGCAGAATGGCGCGCTCGGGGGATTCACCTGCGCGTGGCGGTAAATGTCTCTGCGCGCCAGCTCGCCGATCAAACCATTTTCAGCGATCTGAAACGCGCCCTCAGCGAGTTGCATTTTGCTGACTGCCCGATTGATGTCGAACTGACTGAAAGCTGCATTATTGAAAACGAAGCGCTGGCGCTCTCGGTGATCCAGCAGTTCAGTGCGCTGGGGGCGCAGGTGCATCTGGATGACTTTGGTACTGGTTACTCATCTCTCTCACAACTGGCGCGCTTTCCCCTCAACGCCATCAAACTTGATCAGAGCTTCGTGCGTAATATTCACCGACAACCGATTTCACAATCGCTGGTGCGCGCAATCGTCGCGGTGGCGGCGGCGCTTAATTTGCAGGTCATTGCCGAAGGGGTGGAGAGTGAAGAGGAGGATGCGTTTTTGACTGGCAATGGCGTCCATGAGCGGCAGGGGTTTCTGTTTGCCAAACCGATGCCCGCTGCCGCGTTTGAACGCTGGTTTACACGCTACCAGCTACGCAAGGCGCGTTAGCCTGCTTTACTGAGGGCAACCGCCGTGTGGCGGTTTTGCAACAGCACCAGGCGCTCCATATAGGCGATATCTTTCGCTTGCAGGTAGAAGGCAGCATCGACCCAATCTTCCGTGATATCCATTAGCTCACTGCGCGGCAGTTGCAGCACGCGCTGGCGCGCCCTGAGCATGGCACGCACACCATTAAGGCGCGGTTGCAGCGTATCGATAAAGGTACGTACGGCGATAAAGCCTTGCCCCTCTTCAAACGCGATATCGACCAGCCCTTTTGGCGCATACCACTCTGCCGAATGGGACTCCCCTTTATAGATAAGCTCTTCCGCCAGTTTCATCCCTGCGCGGCGCGTGACGAGTGAGTAGGCCCCCATGCCGGGAAAGAGGTTAAAGGCAATCTCCGGGAAACCGAGGCGCGCATCGCGTTGCGCCAACACAAAATGGTGTGCCAGCGCCGCTTCAAACCCACCACCGAGCGCGCTCCCTTCAATCATTGCCAACGAAATTGCGCCGGTATCAAAACCGCGTGAAGCAGCATGCACACAATCGACGCAGGCGCGGGCATAAGCACGCAACGCTTCGCGCCGCCCGTTTTTGATGCACTCGACAAAAAAGTGCAGATCGCCGCCGGTGTTGAACATACCGGGCACCAGCGAGCCGGTGACCCAGAAATCGACGGCAAATCCGCTCTGTTTAACCTGCCAGGAGAGATTCATGATCTCCTCAATCAGTTGGTGGTTGAAGCAGGGGCGCGGTCTGGCGCGCAGCATCATCCACACGGTGCGCCGCTCCTCTTCATAAAAACCTGAGAGTTGCGTGAAACGTTGTTCATCAGTAAAGAGTTTGCAGGTCGGTTGATTACTTATCGTCATTGCGTATTCCTCCAGATAGTGCGCATTGCGCGCCTGCAAAGACTACGTCACGGTATTAACCGACCACGGGTGGGATGATGAATATATACTTCATCTAGAGAAGCGCTTGAGATGTGGTTTTTTCCCTTCTCTTTTTCGATGCTTTTCTGCATCATTGAATTTATTCGTTTTTCGACACAGAGGTGAGAGTATGGCAGAGATCGATGTGAAGCAGCTGGCTGGCCGGATCGATACCGTGCTTGATATTCTGGTGGCCGGGGATTATCAGTCCGCTATCCGCAATCTTGAAATTCTGAAGACGGAGCTACGGGATCTCGATAACAGTGACCAGCCTCCCCACTCAGGCTCGACAAAAACGCCCTGGGAAATTTAAGTAATCTCTTTTCGCCATGACGCGGCAGCCGGGAATGCCACCGCAGTCGTGGCGATTTCTATTTGCGTGAACGATAACAAAGTGTGGCTATGAATTCCCGACAACAACTTATTTTACAAACGGTTATTGATAAAGGCCAGATGAGCGTTGCCGATCTTGCCCGCATGACCGGCGTTTCTGAAGTAACCATTCGCCAGGATCTCAACACGCTGGAGAAGCAGAGCTATTTACGTCGCACCCATGGGTTTGCCGTGCCGCTCGACAGCGAAGATGTCGAAACGCGGATGCTGACTAACTATGCCGTCAAGCGCGAACTGGCTGACTTTGCCGCCTCGCTGGTGAGCGCTGGCGAAACGGTGTTTATTGAGAACGGCAGCAGTAACGCCCTCCTCGCCCGCAAGCTTGGCGAGCAGCGGGATATCGCCATCATTACCGTCAGCAGTTACATCGCCCATCTGCTTAAATCAGCGCAGTGTGAAGTGATTCTGCTCGGCGGTATTTACCAGAAAAAGAGTGAAAGCATGGTGGGGCCACTGACGCGCCAGTACATTTCGCAGGTACATTTCAGTAAAGCCTTTATCGGCATTGATGGCTGGCAGCCGGAAACGGGCTTTACCGGGCGCGACATGATGCGCACCGATGTAGTAAATGCGGTGCTGGAAAAAGGCAGCGAGGCGATAGTGCTGACAGACAGCTCGAAATTTGGCGTGGTACACCCTTATACGCTCGGTCCAGTTGACTGCTTTCAGCGCGTCATTACCGACGACGCGATATCCAGCGAGGCGCTGCATCAGCTCACAGAAGCGGGTCTGATTGTCGATATTGTTCAAAGCCCAGCCAACGTCTAATCCCTTCGCCCGCTAAGGCGGGCTATCTCTCTCTTTTCTGAGACGATTCTGAGCATTTTATTAAGAGTTTTTACCTGGTTTGTTGCGTGCCGCTGCGTAAAATTATTATCAGCGATATAACAGGGAGTAATTATCACTCAGGTGATTGCATTTCCCCTGCGCAGCAAGGTTTCACGGAAGATCTTTGAGTTTATTTCTAAGACTATACTTAGAGAGCCTCTGGTTCCGTGAATCGATTATTCAGGAGAAAGTATGATGATGTTAACAAGTAAAAAAATGGCCGCGGCAGTACTGGCAGTTACCCTTGCAATGTCTCTGAGTGCTTGTGGTCACTGGGATAAACGTTCTCGTAACACCGCGATTGGTGCGGGTGCGGGTGCGCTTGGTGGTGCTGTATTAACAGACGGTAGCACGCTCGGCACGCTGGGTGGCGCGGCAGTCGGCGGTATTATTGGCCATCAGGTCGGCAAATAATTAGTCGGTACTACGGCAAATAAATATCAAGAAATCTACTTTCTTTCAGGTCTGATTTAAAAAATAGGTAAATAAAAGGCCGCGTGAATAACGCGGCCTTTCTTTTTAGCCACCGGCAAGTTTTACTTTCATGCCTTTTGCTTCCAGCAGTGTTTTAAGCAGATCGCGTTTATCACCCTGAATCTCAATAACGCCCTCTTTCACCGCCCCGCCGCAACCGCATTTCTTCTTTAGCTCCGCCGCCAATTTAATTAGCGCGTCGTCATCAAGATCGATGCCGGTGATTAAACAGACGCCTTTGCCTTTACGGCCGCTGGTCTGGCGCTGGATGCGCACAATGCCGTCGCCCTTTGGGCGCTTTACGGGCCTTTTCTCTTCGTCGATGCGCCCGGTTTCGGTGGAGTAGACCAGACGGCTGTTATTATCGCTCATGCTCTCCCCTTGCCTAACGAGGCGTTGATTGCTTTCAGGGTTTGCGCCGGATCGGCAGATTGCGTAACCGGACGGCCAATCACCATATAATCGACACCGGCCTGCAGTGCCTGCTCCGGCGTCATAATCCGGCGCTGATCGCCTGCGTCGCTGCCCTGCGGGCGGATACCCGGCGTGACCAGTTTAAATGCGTGCCCAAGCTCGCTTTTGAAACGCACCGCTTCCTGCGCCGAGCAGACAACACCATCCAGCCCGCACTGCTGTGTGAGACGCGCCAGGCGCTCGGCGTGCTGCGCAGGTGTGGCGGTAATCCCAAGATCCAGCAAGTCGCTCGCTTCCATACTGGTTAACACCGTAACCGCAATCAGCAGCGGTGCGTCCGCGCCAAACGGCAGCAGCGCCTCTTTGGCTGCGGTCATCATGCGCGCGCCGCCCGAAGCGTGGACGTTAACCATCCAGACGCCGAGATCCGCTGCCGCTTTCACCGCGTGCGCTGTGGTATTGGGAATGTCGTGGAATTTGAGATCGAGAAAGATATCAAAACCGCGCTGCTGCAGCTCGCGCACAAACTGCGGCCCGAAGAGCGTGAACATCTCTTTGCCCACTTTCAGGCGGCAATCGCGCGGATCGATGCGGTCTACAAAAGCCAGGGCGTTATCGCGGTTGGCGTAATCGAGAGCGACAACTACCGGAGAGTCGGTAGCCGCGCGGGGAGTCGATAAAGCAGTGGACGTCATGATCAGACCTTCTGAAATGAGGGCACCCGCTCAGGCGCAAAATGGATAAACGGGCAGCATTCTACCTGCGCCGCGAGTGAAATGACAGTTTCCCTTGCCTGCAAAGCGCTGACCGCACAGGTGTTGATGAAACCGTCTGTAAACAATTCAAAAGTATGTTGTAACTAAAATAGCTGTTTTTAAAAAATTACTGTCCGTCGAGACCGCGAATTGGTTTAACTGTCGACCAGGCGCGGCAGGATGGGCAGTGCCAGTACATGGTATACGCCGTAAAACCGCATTTATGGCAGCGATAGCGCGGCTTGCTGCGTACCTGCTCGCCCACCATCTCGCGCAGCACCATCAGGCTCTCTTTCGCACGCCCCTCTTCCGCTTCATTGAGGTGGTAGTCCATCAGTTTATGGAACACACGCATGGTCGGGTGGCGCTGCAGTTGGCGCGTAACGTAACCCTGCGCGGCATCTGCCCCCTCCCGACACTCAACGATCTCCGCCAGCATCAGCTCGGCGGCGGCACCTGTGTTTTCCTCAACGCAACGTTGCAGGAAAGCCGCCCACTCATCGGTTTTACCCAGTTGCAGATAGCAGGTTTGCAGCATCTCCAGCGTTTCGCTAACCAGGTCTTTATCCTGATCGATCACCTTAAGCAGACACTCCACCGCTTTGGCATAATCACCACTTGCCATAAAGACGCGCCCCATCATGATAGAGACGCGCGCGCTGTCACGGTCGGCAGCAGCGCCCTTCTTCAGCAGCGCCATGGCACGATCCATATCTTCGTTACCCATTTGCTGCAGTGCAAGCTCGCAGTAGAAGTGGGCAATTTCACCGCGCTGCTTCTCTTTACCCAGCTTCACCAGCCGCTCGGCAACATCGATCGCTTTCTGCCACTCGCTGGTCGCCTGATAAATTTGCAGTAACTGTTGCAGGGCGCTGACGCGAAAATCGGTCTCATCCACCAGTTGGTTAAACATATCTTCGGCGCGATCGTACATGCCGGCCGCCATATAATCGCGGCCAAGCTGCTGCACCGCTAACAGGCGCTGATCGTAAGAGAGGGAGGCGCTCTCCATCAGGGTTTGATGGATGCGGATAGCGCGGTCAACTTCGCCGCGTGAACGGAACAGATTTCCGAGTGTAAGGTGTGCCTCAACCGTGCCGGTATCCTCTTTCAACATATCGAGAAAGAGGTCTACCGCTTTGTCCTGCTGATTGCTCAGTAAAAGGTTAACCCCGGCCACGTATTCCCGTGACAGCCGGTTAGCCTCATCCTGTTTAGTTTGTTGAGCATTTCTGCGCCCCATGTACCAGCCATAGGCCGCTGCGACAGGCAACAACAGAAACAGCAACTCCAGCATAGAATATTATTCCTTCACCGCCGGCGTGCCGGGTGTAACCGGAACGTCCGCGGCGGGAGCAAGCTGTTGCTCAAGGCGTTTAATTTTACGTTCTGCACGTGCGAGTGAAACGCGCACACGTAACCAGAAGAGACCGCAAATCAGCCAGCCGATGGCAAAGCCGGTCGCAAACAGTACGGCCAGAAGTGTTGAGATGCGATATTCACCCTGTGCGAGGAGATAATTAAACGTGACTTGTTGATCGTTTTGCGCACCAAGCGTAATCGACACGACAAAAATCGCTAACACCAGTAGAAAAATGAGTAAATATTTCACATTACATCCCGTTATGTGGTTCGTGCGATGAATTTATGTGCAACTGATTGCCACAAGCCTTATAAACTACCATTTTAGCGCCCGTCGCGAAATGGAAATGCATAATGTTAATTTCTGATTTGCGGGCGAAATGATGGAAATCAAGTCTCGCTGTCGCGCTCGACTATCTCTGGCACCTCTTCCGTCGGCGGCGTAAGCGGCCCGCAGATGCGCTGCGCCAGCCATGTCGCCAGCGTAACCAGAATCCAGGAGATAAGCGTCGCGACTGCTAAATCGCGCGGCCAGTGCATGCCAAGCAACAAACGGCTGCCCATCACGCTCGTCGCCCAGGCGAGCAGAATCACAATAGTCCACGTCCTTCTGCGCGGCCACAGCAGCCCAACGCCAAGCAACGCCCAACTGGCGGCGAACATGGTGTGTCCGGACGGAAAGGCAAAGCCGGTCTCTTTTTGCCAGTGGTGGCGTAAAAATGCGGGAATATCATGCTGGCTGGCGAGTTGCTCTTTTACCAGCGCGCCCCGCTCTTTGCGTTTTAAGCTGTAGAAGCTATCGGTTGGGATGGAGTGCTCTTTCTCCAGCCACAGAACGAAGGGACGTGGCTCCTGCACCTGACTTTTGACGAAGGATTTCACCCCCTGTCCGGCAACAATAGCGCAGCCTAAAATGACAAAGAGCATCAATGCGGCTTTCAGGCGAAAACGTAAACACCACAGGAACCATGCGCAGAGCACCACGTGTGTGATAATGCCCCAGGGTTGTGTCACCGTTTCGGTCATCCAGAAGAGTACGCGCAGCCACCAGTGGTTTTGCCCAGGCTCCCAGCTCCAGCCGGAGAACCAGACAGCCAGCGGCATAATCAATAAAATTGCCGCGCCTGCGGTTGTTCGCTTAGCTATAGACAGCATCTCATCTCCTTGTGCGTAAGTGACACAATCATAACCGAAAAATGACAGTTTCGCTGAAACGGCACATTTGCGCGTTTATGCGGTATTCACCGCACAGATGTAGGCGACGCCGGGGGCCTTGTGGCAGAATGGCGCGATTCAGAAAACTTACAGGTTAACGGTGCGCGCTGCGCCCAAATAATCCGGAGATTCACATGCAACTTAAACGTGTGGCAGAAGCCAAACTGCCAACCCCATGGGGCGACTTCCTGATGGTGGGTTTTGAAGAACTGGCAACCGGACAGGATCATGTGGCCCTGGTTTATGGTGATATTTCCGGGCAGTTGCCCGTTCTCGCACGTGTGCACTCCGAGTGTTTAACCGGCGATGCGTTATTCAGCCTGCGTTGCGACTGCGGCTTCCAGCTTGAAGCAGCGCTGAATCACATTGCCGAAGAGGGTCGCGGTGTCCTGCTCTATCATCGCCAGGAGGGCCGTAACATCGGCTTGCTCAATAAGATCCGCGCCTACGCGCTGCAGGATCAGGGCTATGACACTGTCGAAGCTAACCATCAGCTTGGCTTTGCCGCCGACGAACGTGACTTCACCCTTTGTGCTGATATGTTTAAGTTGCTGGCGGTGGATGAAGTGCGTCTGTTAACTAATAACCCGAAAAAAGTAGAGATTTTGACCGAAGCCGGGATCAATATCGTCGAGCGTGTGCCGCTGATTGTGGGACGCAATCCGAAAAATGAGCACTACCTCGATACGAAAGCAGAAAAGATGGGACATCTGTTGAAGTGATAAAAAAAGGCCTGCAGAAGCAGGCCTTTTGGCTTAATTGAGCATATTGCGGATCACATAGTGCAATATGCCGTCGTTGCGGTAGTAAGTCAGCTCTGTCGAGGTATCAATACGGCAGCGGCACGGAATCACCTCTTGCGTGCCATCGGCGCGCGTTAAGGTCACCGGCAGTTCGCCGCCCGGTTTGATGTTCTGCAGATCGGCAATATCCAGCCGCTCTTCCCCGGTCAGCCCCAACGTCTTACGCGTCACGCCCTGCGGGAACTCCAGCGGCAGGATGCCCATACCAATCAGGTTTGAACGGTGAATACGTTCAAAGGATTCGGCAATCACCACGCGGATCCCCAGCAGACGAGGCCCTTTCGCTGCCCAGTCACGGCTTGAGCCGGAGCCATACTCTTTCCCGGCGATCACCGCCAGCGGCGTGCCCTCCTGCTGATAACGCATCGCCGCGTCATAGATGGAGATCACTTCACTGCCCGGCAGATGGCGCGTCATACCGCCCTCTACACCCGGAACCATCTCGTTGCGAATGCGGATATTGGCAAAGGTGCCGCGCATCATCACCTCATGGTTACCACGACGCGAACCGTAGGAGTTAAAATCGCCCCGCTCTACGCCGTGGCTTTGCAGATAGCGCCCCGCCGGGCTGTCCGCTTTGATGCTCCCTGCCGGAGAGATATGGTCAGTCGTCACCGAATCTCCCAGCATGGCGAGGATGCGTGCGCCGTGAATATCTTCAACCGGCTTCGGCTCTGCCAGCATCTCATCAAAGAAGGGTGACAGGCGGATATAGGTGGAATCATCCTGCCAGCTGTAGGTATCGGAGCGCTCAACCTGAATTGATTTCCACTCATCGGTGCCTTCGAACACCTCCGCATACTCTTTACGGAACATATCTGTGGAGACTTGTTCTACCGCGCGCGCAATCTCGGCACTCGATGGCCAGATATCTTTCAGGTAAACCGGATCGCCTTTGCGATCGACGCCAAGCGGGTCGCTGGCAAGATTGATATTCATGTTTCCGGCCAGCGCATAGGCGACTACCAGCGGCGGCGAAGCGAGCCAGTTGGTTTTCACCAGCGGATGGATACGTCCTTCGAAGTTACGGTTACCGGACAACACCGCGCCCACCGTCAGGTCGCCTTCGCGAATCGCCTGCTCAATAGGTTCCGGCAGCGGGCCGGAGTTACCGATACAGGTTGTGCAGCCATAGCCGACAAGGTTAAAGCCCAACTCATCAAGGTAGGGGGTTAAACGTGCCTGCGCCAGGTAGTCGGAGACCACTTTTGATCCTGGTGCCAGCGAAGCTTTTACCCACGGCTGGCGTTTTAGCCCGAGAGTAACGGCTTTTTTCGCCAGCAGGCCGGCCGCCATCAATACGCTGGGGTTAGAGGTGTTGGTACAGGAGGTGATTGCGGCGATCACAACCGCCCCGTCCGGCAGCTCATACTGATGGCCTTTGTGAACATAGCCCACCGGTTTGCGATCTTTCTGCGCGGTGTTAAGTTCCAGCTCGCTGCTGGCAGCAAAGGCTTTAGGTACTTCGTTGAGCGTTACGCGATCCTGCGGACGCTTCGGCCCGGCGATGCTCGCCTCAACATCGCCCATATTAAGTTCCAGCGTGCTGGTGAAGACCGGCTCATCGCCCGGATTACGCCACATCCCCTGCGCTTTTGCATAGGCTTCGACAAGCGCGACCTGCTCTTCGCTACGCCCGCTCAGTTGCATATAACCAAGTGTGACGCTGTCAATCGGGAAAAAGCCGCAGGTTGCGCCATACTCTGGCGCCATGTTGGCGATGGTTGCGCGGTCAGCCAGTGGCAGCGAGTCCAGCCCGTCGCCATAAAATTCGACAAACTTGCCGACCACACCATGTTTACGCAGCATTTGCGTTACGGTAAGAACAAGATCCGTCGCGGTAATGCCTTCACCCAATTTGCCGGTCAGTTTGAAACCTACCACATCGGGAATAAGCATTGACACGGGTTGACCAAGCATTGCGGCTTCGGCCTCAATCCCGCCGACGCCCCATCCCAGCACACCGAGACCATTAATCATTGTGGTATGCGAGTCGGTACCGACCAGCGTGTCTGGATAGGCGATCCACTCTTTATCCTGCAGCTCGCTCCAGACCGCTTTGCCCAGATACTCCAGGTTGACCTGGTGGCAAATACCGGTTCCCGGCGGCACAACGCTGAAGCGGCTAAAAGCCTGCTGACCCCAGCGTAAGAAAGCGTAGCGCTCGTGGTTACGCTCCATCTCCAGACGCACGTTCTCTTCAAATGCGTCATCATCACCGAAGTGGTCCACGGTAACCGAGTGGTCAATCACCAGATCGACCGGAGAGAGCGGGTTCACTTTGGCGGTATCACCGCCGAGGCGCTTAACGGCTTCGCGCATGGCAGCAAGATCAACCACGGCCGGAACGCCGGTGAAATCCTGCATTAATACCCTGGCCGGACGGTAGGCGATCTCCCGGTCGGCATGGGCATTTTTCAGCCAGCCGGCCAGCGCCTGAATATCCTCTTCGGTGACGGATTCACCATCCTGCCAGCGCAGCAGGTTCTCAAGTAATACTTTCAGGGACTTCGGTAAGCGCGAAATATCCCCAAGTTGTTTCGCAGCCAGCGGCAAGCTGTAGTAGTGGTACGTTTTGTTCTCTGCCTGCAACGTGTCCTTACTGGCTTCGCGTAGGGTCGACGACATGTGCTCCTCCTTTATAACAGGGATAGCTTTACCCTGATGCTTATCAGGGTCTGTATTAAAGATAACACAAACATATCGTAACGTTTTGATAACACCCTAAATTGCTACAAAAGGGAAAATCTTACGGGCGGGAAGAAGGCGTAGATAATAAAAAACCCCGCGGAAGCGAGGTTTTTCAATTCGTTACTGCAGAGCCAGCCAGACCAGTTCACCCCAGATGAGGGCAGATACTGAGAAAGCTGTAAGCCATGACCAATATTTCACACCGCAATTATTAATCATAAAAATTTACCCTGTGAATCTATTCATCGAAACTGAGTTTTTACTCAATTCATTTATGCTGTGTATTAATTAAAGAGTACAAAAGAGCGCGTCAATGAATAGCGGGATAATTCCCCACATTGATCTTGCAGGTATATTTATTGTTTTTTGATGTCGTCTTCAGCAAACTCGTCAATAAAAGCTTTCTGCTGCGGCGTCAGCTTCCAGGAGGCCGGGAGAGCGGTCACAGTTTTGTTTTTTGCTTTTGGTGGCGTGTCACGAAGCTGACACACTCGCTTAACGGGTTCACATCGGCCTGCTATCGCCATTTTACCCCCAAAATTTCCAGACCAGTAACGCAACCACTGCCCAGAACAAGGCAGAGCCGAGAAATACCGCCAGCCAGGCTTTGCGTTTCAGCTCGGGGTCCCTTTGCGGCTCTTCACTTCCTGTTGGCATTGCTAACCTCGTACAATCGACATCGCTTATCATTCTGTGCACCAACAATCGGTATTAGTAATCATGGGATGAGACAAATCCTAAAAGAACTTTAGCGGAAAATCCAGTGAATTTACTCACCATTTCCAAAGAAAGATTTAATCTTTTGACAACAAATAAATAATTGAAGTAATGAATTTGCAGAGTTGCTATTTAGTTTCTATGTTTGTCGCAAAATAGAGACGGTGCGGATTTGAAATGTGACGTCAATCACTCTGCAGAGCGATTTTATCAGAGTGAATGATAATTCTAATTTAGCTTTAGACGGCATTATGGGTATCTTTTCGGGCGATAAGATACCCGGCGGTTTTATTTTTGCGGCAGCTTAATATCTTTAAACATCGCTTCGATATCGTCATTCGATCGCAACGCCACGGCGGCATCGACCACATCGCGTGTTAAATGCGGCGCAAAGCGCTGAATAAAATCATACATATAGCTACGTAAGAAGGTGCTGCGGCGGAAGCCTATTTTTGTCGTACTGTGGCTAAAGACGCCATCGGCATCGAGTTTTACCAGGTCCGGGTCCGACACGGGATCGACTGCCATGCTGGCAATCACCCCAACGCCTAACCCGAGACGGACATAGGTTTTAATCACATCGGCATCTGTCGCGGTAAAGACAATACGCGGCGTTAATCCGGCGCGATTGAAGGCCGTATCGAGCTCAGAGCGGCCGGTAAAACCAAAGGTATAGGTAACGAGCGGATACTGCGCCAGCTCCTCAATCGATACGGACTGCTTTGCCGCCAGCGGATGATCCGGCGTCACCACGATCGAACGGTTCCAGTGGTAGCAAGGCAGCATCACCAGGTCGTCATAGAGATGCAGCGCTTCAGTGGCAATCGCGAAATCGGCATTGCCTTTGGAGACCGCCTCAGCAATTTGCGTCGGCGATCCCTGATGCATATGCAAGGAGACACGTGGATAGCGCTCGATAAAGCCTTTAATTACGTTAGGCAGCGCATAACGCGCCTGGGTGTGCGTGGTCGCGACATAGAGCGAGCCTTTATCCGGCCAGGTGTGCTCACCTGCAACCGATTTGATGGCCTCGACTTTCGACAACACTTCCCGTGCGATGCGAATAATCTCCTGCCCGGCTGGCGTCACCTGCGTAAGATGCTTTCCGCTACGGGCGAAAATTTGAATACCGAGCTCATCCTCCAGCATTCGCACCTGCTTGCTGATGCCGGGCTGGGAGGTATAGAGGCCTTCAGCCGTAGAGGAGACATTGAGGTTATGGTTGACCACCTCAACAATATAGCGAAGCTGCTGTAGTTTCATGACAGACCATCCGAATGAGGCAAGCGGCGAGCGCTTAAGACGATTTGATAATAAAAAAGAGAAAAACTATAACCACTATATCATTTATAGCTTCTGTGTATAGCGAGGAACTAAGAATAATAACTGATGAATAAAAAAGGGCCGGATCATCCGGCCCTGTTCGGTAGGTGCTTGATAGCGATTACTTTTTCGCTTCAGTCCACTTGTTGTCGATATAGAAAGCGGACCAGCCGGTGGCTTTCCCCTCTTTCTCAGAGGCGACATATTGCTGCTTAGTTTTGCGGCTAAAACGCACAATGGTTTTGTTGCCGTTCGGATCTTCCTGCGGCGCATCGGCGAGATAGCGCAGCTTTTCCGGCAGGCGATCGCGGAAGCGATAAAGTTCCTCCACCAGCGGCGCACGGGTCTCACGCGATTTCGGGAAGGTGTTAGCTGCAAGGAAAACACCTGCCGCACCGTCACGCAGCACGAAATAGGCGTCTGATTTCTCGCACGGCAACTCCGGCAGCGGCACCGGATCTTCTTTCGGCGGCGCGACTTCACCATTGCGCAGGATCTTACGCGTATTTTTGCAATCGTCGTTGGTACAGGCCATGTATTTGCCGAAACGCCCCATCTTCAGGTGCATTTCAGACCCACACTTTTCACACTCCACGATCGGACCGTCATAACCCTTGATGCGGAACTCGCCCTCTTCAATCTCGTAGCCGTCGCAAGTCGGGTTATTACCGCAGACATGCAGCTTGCGTTTCGGATCGATCAGGTAGCTGTCCATCGCCGTGCCACACTTCTGGCAGCGGCGTTTGGCACGCAGCGCGTTGGTTTCGGCGTCGTCGCCTTCCAGCACGTTGAGCACTTCATTTTCCGGGATCAGGTTGATGGTGGTTTTGCAGCGCTCTTTCGGCGGCAGCGCATAACCCGAACAGCCAAGGAAAACGCCGGTGCTGGCAGTACGAATACCCATCTTGCGGCCGCAGGTTGGGCAGTCGATGCTGGTCAGCACCATCTGGTTCGGGCGCATGCCGCCCTCTTCCGGATCCTGTTCAGCCTGCTCCAGCTGACGCGAGAAATCGCCAAAGAAGCTGTCGAGCACGTTACGCCATTCCGCTTCATGGTTAGCGACGCGGTCGAGGCTATCTTCCATCTGCGCGGTGAAGTCGTAGTTCATCAGTTCGCGGAAGTTCTCTTCCAGGCGATCGGTAACGATTTCACCCATTTTTTCCGCGTAGAAGCGGCGGTTTTCCACGCGTACATAGCCGCGATCCTGAATGGTCGAAATGATCGACGCATAGGTAGACGGACGGCCGATACCGCGTTTTTCCAGCTCTTTCACCAGCGATGCTTCGCTGAAGCGCGCAGGCGGTTTGGTAAAGTGCTGGGCGGGTGTCAGCTCAACCAGCGTCAGCTCATCACCTTTATTAACCGCCGGTAGAGTGCGATCTTCATCGCCCTTGCGCAGCGCAGGCATCACTTTCGTCCAGCCATCGAAACGCAGAATACGTCCGCGCGCTTTCAGGCGGAAATCGCCCGCGCCAACGGTGAGCGTGGTGGAGTCATATTTCGCCGGCGTCATCTGACAGGCAACGAACTGGCGCCAGATCAGCTGATAGAGCTTCTGCGCGTCCGCTTCCATATCTTTTAACGACTCGGCCAGCACACTCACATCGGAAGGACG
This sequence comes from Kosakonia sp. SMBL-WEM22, assembly GCF_014490785.1. NCBI lineage: Bacteria > Pseudomonadati > Pseudomonadota > Gammaproteobacteria > Enterobacterales > Enterobacteriaceae > Kosakonia > Kosakonia sp. SMBL-WEM22. Next base: position 2,578,113 of record NZ_CP051488.1, read on the forward strand.
GATCGCTTCATGCGCCTCCTGCGAGTTCTCTTTGCTGGCGTACTGGTTGGCGTTTTCTGGCAGATACTTCTTACCAAAATTATCGCTGATGTAGCTACGCACCATGCTGACCGCATCCTGGCTCAGGTTGGTGGAGTCGGTACGCATATAGGTGATGTAACCCGCTTCATACAAGCGCTGGGCCATCATCATGGTTTTCTTCACGCCGTAGCCAAGACGTGTACTGGCGGCCTGCTGCAGCGTGGAGGTGATAAAGGGCGCGCCAGGTTTGCTGCTGGTCGGCTTATCTTCACGGTCAATAACGGTATAGCGCGCTTTTTCCAGCAGGCTGACCGCCGCCATCGTCTGCTCACGGTTTACCGGACGGAAGGCTTTATCCCCTTCGTGGGTCACCTGCAGCGGCAGCGAATCACCACCTGGCGTTGCCGTTGCGGCGTCAATCTCCCAGAACTCTTCCGGGACAAAGGCTTTGATTTCGCGCTCGCGCTCTACCACCAGGCGAACGGCAACGGACTGCACGCGGCCTGCGGACAAACCACGGGCGATCTTTTTCCACAGCAGCGGCGAGACCATATAGCCCACCACGCGGTCCATAAAGCGGCGCGCCTGTTGGGCATTCACACGATCGATATTCAGCTCGCCAGGCGTTTCAAAGGCCTGACGAATCGCATTCTTGGTAATTTCGTTAAACACGACACGGCTGTAGCGTGTCTCATCGCCGCCAATCACTTCCCGCAGGTGCCATGCAATGGCTTCCCCTTCGCGGTCAAGGTCGGTTGCGAGATAGATGTGGTCAGCTTTTTCAGCCAGGGATTTCAGCTCGGAAACCACCTTCTCTTTTCCGGGCAGCACTTCATAATGCGCGTCCCAGTTGTGCCACGGGTCGATGCCCATGCGGTTTACAAGCGCGCCCCGCTCATCCTTTTTAGGCTTCTTAGCCGGCTTGGTGGCGGTGGAGTCGGCGCTCTTTTTAGGTGCTGAGCCACTGGTCGGCAAATCACGGATATGGCCTACGCTGGATTTCACCACGTAGTCATTGCCGAGATATTTATTGATCGTTTTGGCTTTTGCCGGGGACTCAACGATAACGAGAGCTTTACCCATATTCACCTTTACCTATTGTATTCTTCCGGAAATGCGTCGCGTATTGCGTCACATCCACTGATAAACAGTCACTATTGCGGCAGCGTCAATGGATATCAACCCTTTCACGTCGCCGGTCACGCGAATAGAGGTATTCAGGTGACTGAGATTTCAGGCATTTTCATATCAGCGTGGTATAGCAAGACGATAATCCGGTCGAATGTCAAGCAATTCTGTTGCCAGATTGACGAAAGGGTCACACTGTACCTGATAAAATTTGTTAAGCAACTTTATTAGCATGCAAAAACGCTTCGCGCCAGGTTAACGAGACCGTAAGCCCCTCACAAGACAAGGGAAAATTTGCCCCTCATCGCGGCTAGCAGTAAACTCCGACAAAAATTGAGGAGAATGAAAATGAGCGAGACATCTCAACCTATCGATCGTCAGTCCCTGCTTGAGTTGGCAAATCAGCTAATTCGCAATCATGATGACACCCTGGCAGGTATTGAGGCCACCGGTGTGACACAGCGTAATGGCGTCCTGGTATTTAGCGGAGAGTACTATCTGGATGAACAAGGGCTGCCGACGGGGAAAAGCACGGCGGTGTTTAATATGTTCAAATATTTAGCCCATGAACTTTCTGAAAAGTACCATCTCATCGATTAAACAAAAACGCGAGGCCTGAGCCTCGCGTTTTGCTTACATCATTGGTTTTTGTCCACGCTGCCACCAGCGCATCAGCAGATGATCGACGCTTTCCGTCGCGCTACCGGTAAAGCGCTCCAGCAACTTTTTACGCTGTTGGTAACGCACACCAATCGCTTCATGTTCCTGAATCAGCCCCAGTAATAACTCATCGCTGGTGCCGACTTCATCCACCAGCCGCTTCTCCAGCGCCTGGCTACCGTACCAGTGCTCGCCGGTCGCTACCTGCTCAATATCAAGCTGTGGTCGCATCTGGCTGACAAAATCTTTGAAGAGATCGTGAGTTTCATTAAGGTTCTCACGAAACTTTTGTCGACCCTCTTCCGTGTTTTCACCCAGCAGCGTCAGCGTGCGCTTGTACTGCCCGGCGGTATGCAGCTCAATATCAATATCTTTGCTTTTCAGGAAACGGTTGAAGTTGGGAACCTGCGCCACCACGCCAATGGAGCCAATGATGGAAAACGGCGCGGCGACAATTTTATCCGCCACGCAGGCCATCATATACCCGCCGCTGGCGGCAACTTTATCCACGGCAACGGTGAGCGGGATCTGCTTATCGCGCAGGCGCTGCAACTGCGAGGCCGCCAGACCGTATCCGTGCACCACGCCGCCCGGGCTTTCAAGACGCAGCAGTACCTGATCGTTCGGCGTGGCCACGCTCAGCACGGCGGTGATCTCTTCGCGCAGACCGTGTACTTCACCGGCATCCATGCTGCCCTTAAAGTCGAGTACGTAGACGCGCGGTTTCGCCGCATCTTTTGACACGCCCGCCTTCGCCTGCGCTTTCGCCGCTTTTGCATCAGCCTTCAGCTTTTTCTTCTGCGCTTTATGCCACTGCTTCTGCTGGTGAGCATCCATCAGGCCGACGGACATCTCCTCCTGCATCTCTTTATAGTGCTCGTTTAAGCGGGTGATCTTCAGCTCGCCGCGCTGACGTTTGCGCTGGCGCATATTCACGATCAGTGTCGCGATAATTGCTACTGCCACCACCACGGTGGCGACTTTGGCTAAAAACAGACCATATTCAGAGAGTAATTCCATGCATACCACCTCGGTGACTTCACTCAATAATCGGCTCAGTGTACATGAGCGCTGCGGGCGCGTCTCGCGCCAGACGTCGCAGCGCTTCGCCATGTAGCTGAATTTTTTAGCACTCCTTAAGGTAAAGGGTGTGTAACTCTCCCCTTCACCGATTGAAATAGCCGGACGTTTAAGGCATAAAGCCAACACGTGAAGGTGATTACAGGCTGCGGCCTGAGGAGACAGAGTGCACTATCAGCCCACACGCGACCTGCTTAACGGTCGCATCATTCTTGTCACCGGTGCCAGCGACGGTATTGGAAAAGAGGCAGCATTAACCTACGCCCGCCACGGCGCCAGCCTGATTCTGCTGGGTCGAAATGAAGAGAAACTGCGCCGCGTCGCGCAGCAGGTGAACGACGAAGGCCAGGCTGCTCAGTGGTTTATTCTCGATATGGCCACCTGCACCCCCGAAGCGTGCCAGCAGCTCGCCAGCGAAATCGCCTCCGCCACTCCCCATCTGGATGGCGTGCTGCATAACGCCGGGCTGCTCGGCGATATCTGTCCAATGAGCGAGCAGGATCCGGCTGTCTGGAACGAAGTGATACAGGTCAACGTTAACGCCACGTTCTACCTCACCCAGGCGCTGCTTCCTTTATTACTCAAATCGGACGGCGGCTCACTGGTCTTTACCTCATCCAGCGTTGGTCGCCAGGGGCGCGCCAACTGGGGTGCGTATGCCACCTCAAAGTTTGCCACCGAAGGGATGATGCAGGTGCTGGCGGAAGAGTACCAGAACCGGCTGCGCGTCAACTGTATTAACCCCGGCGGCACGCGCACCAGCATGCGCGCCAGCGCCTTCCCGACGGAAGATCCGCAGAAGCTTAAAACCCCTGCCGACATTATGCCGCTCTACTTGTGGCTGATGGGTGACGACAGCCGCCGCAAAACCGGCATGACATTCGATGCGCAACCGGGACGCAAACCGGGGATAGCCCAATGAGTGATGAACGTCATCAGCAGCGCCAGCAAAAGATAAAAGAGCACGTCGACGCACGGGTTGCCGCCGCCCAGGATGAGCGCGGGATTATGATTGTCTTCACCGGCAACGGCAAAGGCAAAACCACCGCGGCTTTCGGCACCGCCACGCGCGCCGTCGGGCATGGCAAAAAGGTGGGCGTGATTCAGTTTATTAAGGGCACCTGGCCGAACGGAGAGCGTAACTTGCTCGAGCCGTTGGGCGTTGAGTTTCAGGTAATGGCAACCGGCTTTACCTGGGACACGCAAAACCGCGAGAGCGATACCGCCGCCTGCCTCGAAGTGTGGCAGCATGCCGAGCGGATGCTGGCCGATCCGACGCTGGATATGGTGCTGCTGGATGAGTTGACCTACATGGTGGCGTACGACTATTTGCCGCTGGAAAAGGTGTTAACCGCCCTGCAAAACCGTCCGCCGATGCAGACGGTTATCATTACCGGACGCGGCTGCCATCGCGATATTCTTGAGGTGGCGGATACGGTGAGTGAGTTAAGACCGGTGAAGCATGCGTTTGAGGCGGGAGTAAAAGCGCAGATCGGCATCGATTATTAGCGATAAAAAAAGGGGCTTACGCCCCTTTGTCATTAATCGTTTTTAGTGCGTCCGCCACCAGAGCGGCGATTACCACCGGCAGGCTTACCGCCTGTAGGCTGGCTGTGACGCTTCACGGCGCGACGGATCTGGTTCGCTTTCATACGGCGGCGATCTTTCTCCACCGCGACTTTTGATTGCGTTTCCGCCTCCAGACCGACCAGCTCGCGCAGGTAGTTGGTCTGCGCCAGATCCAGCTCGGTCCAGCCGCCGCGCGGCAGCCCTTTCGGCAGCGGAATATCGCCGTAGCGTACGCGGATAAGACGGCTTACCTGCACACCGACCGCTTCCCACAGGCGACGCACTTCGCGGTTGCGTCCTTCGGTCAGCGTAACGTTGTACCACTGGTTAATGCCTTCACCGCCGCTGAATTTGATGGTCTTAAACGCTGCCGGACCATCTTCCAGCTGCACACCGCGCGACAGATCGCGCAGCTTCGCGTCATCCACTTCGCCAAATACGCGCACGGCGTATTCGCGCTCGACTTCGCGGCTCGGGTGCATCAGGCGGTTCGCCAGCTCACCGTCGGTGGTGAAAAGCAGCAGACCGCAGGTGTTAACATCCAGACGGCCAACGGCAATCCAGCGCGCACCGCGCAGTTTCGGCAGACGGTCAAACACCGTCGGGCGCCCTTCCGGATCGTTACGGGTGCAGAGCTCGCCTTCCGGTTTGTAATAAGCCAGTACGCGGCAGATCTGTTCGACGGACTCTTTCACCGAAATGAGATGACCATCGATACGGATTTTCAGCCCCGGCGTGACCTCGACGCGGTCGCCCAGCGTGGCGATTTTGCCATCAACGCTGACGCGGCCTGCCTGGATAATAGTTTCGATTTCACGGCGGGAGCCGTGGCCGGCCCGCGCCAGCACTTTCTGTAGTTTCTCGCTCATCGAGCATCCTTAATGTCGCCTTCACAGGCGTCGAATAGGGTCATCAGCCCGGCTTAAGCCGCGTCTGAAATGGCCGCGTAGTATAGCGATTTGTGCCGCTATAAGAAAGGCCTAACGTCACCGACGCCTTCACGGATCACCACCGGCGCGTCGTCGGTCAGATCGACCACCGTCGTCGGCTGCTGCCCGAGATAGCCACCGTGAATAATTAAATCTACCAGCTTCTCCATGCGATCTTTGATCTCATCAGGATCCGACTCGGTAAACTCGCTGCCCGGCAGCATCAGCGACGTTGAGAGCATAGGCTCATTGAGCGTCTCCAGCAGTGCCAGTGCAATTGGGTTTGACGGCACGCGCAGGCCGATGGTTTTACGCTTCTCCTGCAACAGGCGACGCGGCACCTCTTTTGTCCCTTTCAGGATAAAAGTGTAGTTGCCCGGCGTGTTGTTTTTAATCAGGCGAAACGCCACGTTATCCACAAAAGCATAGGTAGAGAGCTCGGAGAGATCGCGGCACATCAGCGTAAAGTTATGCCCGTCCGGCAGGTGACGAATGCGGCAAATACGCTCCATCGCCCCTTTATCTTCAAGTTTGCAGCCCAGCGCATAGCCGGAATCGGTGGGATAGACGATAACGCCGCCTTTGCGCACGATATCGACGGCCTGATTGATTAGACGCGGCTGCGGATTATCTGGATGAATATAAAAAAACTGACTCATACAACCCTCTCTGTGTCGTTCTGCGGCTGCTCCCATGCCGACCAGACGCCATCGACGCCCGCCGGAAGCCAAAGTTTGCGTCCCAGTTCAATCCAGGGACAGGGCTGATGAAAATCAGACCCCTGCGACCCTAACAGACCGAACTGACGGGCATACTCCGCCAGCTGGGTTCGCTCATTGGGAGCCTGCTGGCATTGGGCGACTTCCATCGCCTCACCGCCGCATTGAGCAAAATGCGCCAGCAGTCTCTTAAGCCATTTGGCAGAAAGATTATAACGCCCGGGATGGGCCATTACCGCCGTTCCGCCAGAATGATGAATTACATCAATGGCTTGTTCTATTGTACACCACTGAGGCGGAACGTAACCCGTTTTGCCGCGGGCAAGATACTTTTTGAAGACATCAGCCATATTGCTTGCTTTGCCCTGCTCAACCAGAAAACGGGCGAAATGGCCGCGCGTAACATTTGCCCCCTGCGCCAGACGCATCGCGCCTTCCAGCGCGCCGGGAATATGCGCTTTTTCCAGCCGCCCGGCAATAAGCTTTGCGCGCTCGGTGCGGCGCTGTGATTGCTGCTCAAGAAAATCACGCATCGCCGGGTGGTCAATATCAATATTGAGCCCAACAATGTGAATCTCATGATTTTCCCATAGCGTTGAGATCTCCACCCCGCTGATTAAATTGAGATCCAGCCCGGCACGAGCGATTTCAGCGCGTGCGGCAGGAATGGCGTCGGTGGTGTCGTGATCGGTGATCGCCAGCGTACCGATGCGCATCTCAACCGCGCGGTGCACCAGCGCCTCGGGGGAGAGCAGGCCATCAGAGGCGAGCGTGTGACTGTGAAGATCGTAAATAATGGCGTAATTCGTGTCGCTCAAAGCGGCTCCGCTAATTCATCAAACTGCAATTTGTGACCTATCATAACGGGTAGCACACATTTTCTGAATTCATGGTTGACTTTCTTTTCATGAACCAGTTAACTAGTACGCAAGTTCACTCGACAACGGTATCGCAAAAATGAATGCACATCTCTTTAACAATCGCTGGTGGCGCACCCCCTGTTAAGGGCTTTGTGATCACGTGCGCATTCAGCATACCGATACCAGCCCGCTTTTTTTCAGCGGGCTTTTTTTTGAACAAATTAATGAGAGCGATGCAGATGCAAAAACCAGCACTCGACCTTCTGACCACCCAGGCGCGTTACCATAACAACCCAACGGCGCTGTTCCACCAGCTGTGCGACGCCCGTCCCGCAACCCTGCTGCTTGAGTCCGCCGATATCGACAGCAAAGACGATCTGAAAAGCCTGCTGCTGGTCGACAGTGCGCTGCGCATTACCGCATTAGGTGACACTGTCACTCTGACCGCGCTGACCGCTAACGGCGCAGCGTTGCTGACACTGCTCGATACAGTGCTGCCTTCGGGCGTTGAAAATCACGTGCTGGAAAATGGCCGTGAGCTGCGTTTTCCGGCGGTCAGCCAGCTTCTTGATGAAGATGCCCGCCTCTGCTCGCTCTCGGTGTTTGATGCGTTTCGTCTGCTGCAAGGGCTGGTTGAACTGCCAGCGGATGAGCGGGAAGCGATGTTTTTCGGTGGCCTGTTTGCTTATGACCTGGTGGCCGGTTTTGAAGATCTGCCGGCGCTGAAACATGACCGCAACTGCCCGGACTACTGCTTCTATCTCGCCGAAACCTTACTGGTGATCGACCACCAGAAAAAAGAGACGCGCATTCAGGCAAGCCTTTTTACCCCGTCTGCGAGCGAAAAAGATCGCCTGCTGCAACGCATTGAGACGCTGCGCCAGCAGCTTGATGCGCCGGTCACGCCGCTGCCGGTGGAGACGGTTGAACATATGCAGTGTGGCTGCAACCAGAGCGATGAGGCGTATGGTGATGTGGTACGCAAAATGCAAAAAGCAATTCGCGCCGGTGAAATTTTCCAGGTTGTGCCGTCGCGCCGTTTCACCTTGCCCTGCCCGTCGCCGCTCGCCGCGTATGAAGTGCTGAAAAAGAGCAATCCAAGCCCCTATATGTTCTTTATGCAGGATGTGGATTTCACGCTGTTCGGCGCCTCGCCGGAGAGCTCGCTGAAGTATGACGCCAGCAACCGCCAGATTGAGATCTACCCGATTGCCGGAACACGCCCGCGCGGGCGTCGCGCCGATGGTTCGCTGGATCGCGATCTCGACAGCCGCATAGAGCTTGAAATGCGTACCGACCACAAAGAGCTTTCAGAGCACTTGATGCTGGTCGACCTGGCGCGTAACGACCTAGCGCGTATTTGCACGCCGGGCAGCCGTTACGTGGCGGATCTGACGAAAGTCGACCGCTACTCCTATGTGATGCACCTGGTCTCCCGCGTGGTGGGCGAGCTGCGTCACGATCTCGATGTGCTGCACGCCTATCGCGCCTGCATGAATATGGGCACCCTCAGCGGTGCGCCGAAAGTGCGCGCCATGCAGCTGATTGCCGAAGCGGAAGGCACGCGTCGCGGTAGCTACGGCGGCGCGGTGGGTTACTTCACCGCCCATGGCGATCTTGATACCTGCATCGTCATTCGCTCTGCGTGGGTGGAGGATGGTATCGCTACTGTTCAGGCCGGTGCAGGCGTAGTGCTCGATTCTGTTCCGCAGTCTGAAGCCGATGAAACCCGTAATAAAGCTCGCGCGGTACTGCGCGCTATCGCCACCGCCCACCACGCACAGGAGATTTTCTGATGGCTGACATTCTGCTGCTCGATAATATCGACTCCTTTACTTACAACCTGGCGGATCAGCTGCGCGCAAGCGGCCATAACGTGGTGATTTACCGCAACCATGTTCCGGCTCAGACCTTAATTGATCGCCTGGCAACCATGCAAAACCCGGTGCTAATGCTCTCACCCGGCCCTGGCGCACCCTCTGAAGCGGGTTGCATGCCGGAACTGCTGACCCGTATGCGCGGTAAACTGCCGATTATCGGCATCTGCCTCGGCCACCAGGCGATTGTCGAAGCCTATGGCGGCTACGTCGGCCAGGCCGGGGAGATCTTGCATGGTAAAGCCTCCAGCATTGAGCATGATGGCCAGGCCATGTTTGCCGGCCTCAGCAACCCCTTACCGGTCGCCCGCTACCACTCGCTGGTCGGGAGTAATATTCCGGCCGGGCTCACTATCAATGCCCATTTCGATGGCATGGTGATGGCGGTACGTCATGACGCCGATCGCGTTTGCGGCTTCCAGTTCCACCCGGAATCGATTCTCACCACCCAGGGCGCGCGTCTGCTGGAGCAAACGCTGGCGTGGGCGCTGCAGAAGCTGGAGCAGGCAAACACGCTGCAGCCAATTCTGGAGAAGCTCTACCAGGCCGAGACCCTGAGCCAGCAGGAGAGCCACCAGCTCTTCTCTGCGGTAGTGCGCGGTGAGCTGAAGCCGGAGCAGTTGGCCGCGGCGCTGGTCAGCATGAAGATCCGCGGCGAGCAGCCGCAGGAGATTGCCGGGGCAGCAACCGCCCTGCTGGAAAACGCCGCGCCCTTCCCGCGCCCTGAGTACGCCTTTGCTGATATCGTCGGCACCGGCGGTGATGGCAGCAACAGTATCAATATCTCTACCGCCAGCGCCTTTGTTGCCGCCGCCTGCGGCCTGAAGGTAGCGAAGCACGGTAACCGCAGCGTCTCAAGTCGCTCAGGCTCGTCCGATCTGCTGGCGGCGTTCGGCATCAATCTGGATATGAATGCGGATAAATCCCGCTCGGCGCTTGACGAGCTTGGTGTCTGCTTCCTCTTCGCGCCGAAGTACCACACCGGGTTTCGCCACGCGATGCCGGTTCGCCAGCAGTTAAAAACCCGCACGCTGTTTAACGTGCTGGGGCCGCTTATCAACCCGGCGCACCCGCCGCTGGCGCTGATTGGCGTTTACAGCGCCGAGCTGGTGCTGCCGATTGCAGAAACCCTGCGCGTGCTCGGTTATCAACGTGCGGCGGTGGTGCACAGCGGTGGAATGGATGAGGTGTCGCTGCATGCGCCGACGGTGGTTGCGGAATTGCACGACGGCGAAATCAGAAGTTATCAGTTAACCGCGGCTGACTTTGGCTTGACCGCGTACCACCAGCAGGCGCTGGCGGGCGGCACGCCGGAAGAAAACCGTGACATTCTGACCCGCTTATTACAAGGTAAAGGCGAGCCTGCTCACGAGGCTGCCGTCGCCGCCAACGTCGCCATGTTGATGCGGCTGCATGGCAAAGAGGATCTGAAGGCTAACGCGCAACAGGTACTGGACGTCCTGCACAGCGGAGCCGCTTACGACAAAGTCACCGCACTTGCGGCAAGAGGGTAAACAATGCAGACCGTTTTAGCGAAAATCGTCGCCGACAAAGCTGTATGGGTTGCGGCGCGCAAGGAGCAACAACCGCTGGCCTCTTTTCAGAATGAGGTGCAGCCAAGCACACGCCACTTCTATGACGCACTACGCGGAACACATACCGTGTTTATCCTCGAGTGCAAAAAAGCATCACCCTCGAAAGGGGTGATCCGTGCCGATTTCGACCCGGCGCGCATTGCTGATATCTATCAGCATCACGCCTCCGCGATTTCGGTGCTGACCGATGAAAAATATTTCCAGGGCAGCTTCGACTTCCTGCGTACCGTCAGCGAAATCGCGCCGCAGCCGGTGCTGTGCAAAGATTTTATTATCGATGCCTATCAGATTTACCTGGCGCGCTACTACCATGCCGACGCCTGCCTCTTGATGCTCTCGGTGCTGGATGATGAGCAGTACCGCACGCTTTCCGCCGTGGCGCACAGCCTCAATATGGGCGTGCTGACCGAAGTGAGTAATGAAGAGGAGCTGGAGCGCGCAATCGCGCTGGGCGCTAAAGTTGTCGGCATCAATAACCGTGACTTGCGCGACCTCTCAATCGATCTTAATCGCACCCGAGAACTGGCGCCGCGTCTTGGCGCAGGCGTAACGGTGATCAGCGAGTCTGGCATCAACACCTATGCGCAGGTGCGTGAATTGAGCCACTTCGCTAACGGCTTTTTGATTGGCTCCGCGCTGATGTCACACGATGATCTGGATGCGGCGGTAAAACGCGTCCTGCTGGGTGAAAATAAAGTGTGTGGTTTAACCCGTGCCGAAGATGCCCAGGCCGCGTATGACGCCGGAGCCATTTACGGTGGGCTGATTTTTGTTGCTGCCTCGCCGCGCGCAGTGAGCGTTGATCGGGCAGAAAAAGTGATGCAGGGCGCACCGCTAAGTTATGTTGGCGTGTTCCGTAATGCCCCTGTCGATGAGGTCGCAGCGACGGCAGCTAAACTTAAGCTGAGTGCCGTTCAGTTGCACGGCGACGAAGATCAGGCCTATATCTCCGCCCTGCGCGCGCAGCTTGGCGAGCAGACGCAAATCTGGAAAGCCCTTAGTGTCACCACTGCGCTGCCGCCGCGTAACCTGGAGCACGTAGACAAATATGTGCTGGATAATGGCCAGGGCGGTACGGGGAAAAGTTTTGACTGGTCGCTGCTGACCGGCGAGACGCTCGACAATGTTCTGCTGGCCGGTGGTCTTGGCGCGGATAACTGCGTACAGGCGGCGAAAGCTGGCTGTGCCGGATTAGATTTCAATTCTGGCGTAGAGTCGGAGCCGGGTATTAAAGACGCCAGTAAACTGGCCTCGGTGTTCCGCACGCTGCGTGCATATTAAGGAAGCAAGATGACGACACTACTGAACCCCTACTTTGGCGAATTTGGCGGCATGTACGTTCCGCAAATTTTGATGCCCGCGCTGCGCCAGCTGGAAGAAGCGTTTGTCAGCGCCCAGAGCGATGCGGCGTTCCAGCAGCAGTTTAACGATCTGCTAAAAAACTATGCTGGGCGCCCGACGGCGCTGACTAAATGTCAGAATCTGACCGCTGGCACCCGCACTACCCTCTACCTCAAACGTGAAGATCTGCTCCACGGCGGCGCGCACAAAACCAACCAGGTACTGGGCCAGGCGCTGCTGGCAAAACGGATGGGCAAAACCGAGATTATCGCCGAAACCGGCGCGGGACAGCATGGCGTGGCCTCTGCGCTTGCCAGCGCCCTGCTCGGCCTTAAATGCCGTATCTATATGGGCGCAAAAGATGTCGAACGCCAGTCGCCGAACGTCTTTCGTATGCGACTGATGGGCGCGGAAGTGATCCCGGTGCATAGCGGTTCAGCCACCCTGAAAGATGCCTGTAACGAAGCGCTGCGCGACTGGTCCGGCAGCTACGAAACCGCGCACTATATGCTTGGCACCGCGGCAGGCCCGCACCCCTTCCCGACCATTGTGCGCGAGTTCCAGCGCATGATTGGCGAAGAGACTAAAGCACAGATCCTCGAAAAAGAGGGACGCCTGCCGGATGCGGTGATCGCTTGTGTTGGCGGCGGCTCCAACGCCATCGGCATGTTTGCTGATTTTATCGAAGAGAGCGCTGTCGGCCTGATTGGCGTGGAGCCTGCCGGCCACGGCATTGAGTCTGGTGAACACGGCGCGCCGCTGAAACATGGTCGTGTCGGCATCTACTTTGGCATGAAATCGCCGATGATGCAGACTGAAGATGGGCAGATTGAGGAGTCCTACTCCATCTCCGCCGGGCTTGATTTCCCGTCTGTGGGGCCACAGCATGCCCATCTCAACAGTATCGGTCGCGCAGAATATGTCTCGATTACCGATGATGAGGCGCTGGAGGCATTCAAAACCCTCTGCCGCCATGAAGGTATTATTCCGGCACTGGAGTCCTCCCACGCACTGGCGCATGCGCTGAAGATGATGCGCGATAACCCTGAGAAAGAGCAGTTGCTGGTAGTTAACCTCTCCGGGCGCGGCGACAAAGATATCTTCACCGTCCATGACATTCTGAAAGCGCGAGGCGAAATCTGATGGAACGCTATGACAACCTCTTCAACCAGCTCAACGCGCGCCGGGAAGGTGCCTTTGTCCCGTTTGTCACCCTTGGCGATCCGGAACCTGGCCTGTCGTTAAAGATTATTGATGCACTGATCGAAGGCGGCGCGGATGCGCTGGAGCTGGGCATCCCTTTCTCCGATCCGCTGGCGGATGGCCCGACCATTCAGAGTGCGACGCTGCGCGCCTTTGCCGCGGGCGTAACGGTCGCTCAATGTTTTGAAATGCTGGCGACGATCCGCCAGAAACATCCGACAATCCCGATTGGCCTGCTGATGTATGCCAACCTGGTCTTCAGCCGCGGCGTAGATGAGTTTTATGCCCAGTGCGCCAGCGTTGGCGTCGATTCAGTGCTGGTCGCCGACGTACCAATCGAGGAGTCCACACCGTTCCGCCAGGCGGCGATGCGCCATAATATCGCGCCTATCTTTATCTGCCCACCGAATGCCGATGACGATCTGCTTCGCCAGATTGCCTCTTACGGTCGCGGATACACCTATCTGCTTTCGCGTGCAGGCGTGACCGGGGCGGAGAACCGCGCGGCGCTGCCGCTGCATCATCTGGTAGAGAAACTGACGGAGTATCATGCGGCACCTGCGCTGCAGGGCTTTGGCATCTCTGCGCCGGATCAGGTGGCCGCAGCAATTGAAGCCGGTGCGGCGGGCGCAATTTCCGGTTCGGCGATAGTGAAGATTATCGAGAGCAATCTGGATAACCCGACCACGATGCTGGCCGAGCTGAAAGAGTTTGTGCAGCAGCTGAAAGCCGCCACGCTGGCGAGCTAAGCGGTAAATAAACGGAAACGGGTCTGCAAAGGCCTGTTTCCGTTGTCACCATCAGAAACGGTAACCGGCAGAGAACATGAAGACCCACGGATCGAGACGGGTGTGCACATTCTGCTGAACGCCGTTCTGCTTAAAGCGCACATCGGTATCGATATCCATCCACCACACCGACATGTTGATCAGCCAGTCTCGGTTAATCAGATAATCGACGCCCGCCTGTCCCGCTACGCCCCATGAATCTTTTAAACTCAAATCAGTAAGCCCTGCGTTTTTGCCGGTAGAGTTGAATTTTTCATCAAAAAAGGTGGTGTAGTTAATGCCTGCGCCAAGGTACGGACGCACTTTGCTCTGGGCATCAAAGAAATACCACTGTGCCATTAGCGAAGGCGGCAGATGGCTTACGGTAGCCAGATCGCCGGTCGGCGCGGTACCGACATGGTGACGGAACGGCGTTGCCGCCAGCAGTTCAATACCGACATTATCCGTTGCCATCCATGTCATGGTCAGGCCAAGCTGCGTGTTGTTATCGACATTAAAACTGCCCAGCGCGCCTAAAACGTTATCTGAACCTTCCGTTGGACGGACGGTGGCCGAACCGGCCCGGATGAAAAACTCGCCTGCGTCGTGCGCGTATGCGCCCCCGGAAAGGGTGCTGAGGATCAGTGCTGCCACGGCTAACTTCTTCATATCCACTCCATGTTTGAGGTTTTATCGCCGCGCACTATACCTGGTATTAGGTAGGATGTGATCCCATACAGATCACACTTGACCCTGTAATTTAACATTCATTGATCTGGGTTAATTTTTGCGTTTCGTTACACTCCTTAACTTTTGTTGTTGCATCAATTTTTGCTTTATCAAGGCAAAAAATATTCCTCTTGCCCCCTCTTGTGCGCCCGATTCGGCAGCGATAATTTATCTGCCTGACTTTTCCTGTTGATGCGTCGTTAAGTGCAGGTGCGCTATGAGTGATCTCAACCCGTGCATGTCGTGCGGAGCCTGTTGTGCGTATTTTCGTGTCTCTTTCTACTGGGCTGAAGCGGATGATGCTGGCGGGCCCGTTCCGGTTCAATTAACTGAGCCTCTCACCCCTTTTTTGCGCTGTATGAGCGGAACCAACCAAAAACAGAGCCGCTGTGCGGGACTGATCGGTACCCCGGGCGAAAACGCTACCTGCAGCATTTATGCACAGCGCCCCTCTCCGTGCCGTGAATTTCAGATGTCAGGCGAAGAGGGCCAGGTAAATGAAGCCTGCGATCGGGCGCGGGCACGCTACGGTTTAGCGCCTCTTTACAAAGATATGCTTTTCCATACAAGGGGTGATGCTGCCACTGAGGACCTATTCGGGGTACAATCGCCCGTCAATTAATATCGCCCTACTCAAGGAGAGTGCATGTCTATCACGGCGAAATCCGTTTACCGTGACACGGGGAATTTTTTTCGTAATCATTTCATTACGATTTTACTGATTGTACTGTTGTGTACTTTTATCACTGCGGTCATTGGACACGTCCTTTCACCTGGTGAAGAGCAGTTCTCCAGCGTGATGGATGCTGACAACCTGGCGGGCATGAACAACCCGTTCGAGCTGGTGCAGAATATGACGCCGGAACAGCAGAAGATGCTGTTGCATGCCTCAGCTGCCGCAACCATTGCAGGTTTGACGGGTGTTTCGCTTCTGGCAGGCGCACTTGTGCTGCTGATGCAGATGGTTTCTGCAGGGCAACATGTCAGCGCGTTACGCGCATTGGGTGCCAGCGTGCCGATGGTACCGAAGCTCTTTTTACTGCTTCTGCTGACCATTTTTATTGTGCAGTTGGGCATGCTGTTTCTTTACGTTCCGGGCATATTCCTGGCGATCTTCCTCGCCTTTGCACCAATTATGCTGGTGCAGGAGAAGATGGGCGTCTTTGCCGCTATGCGCAGCAGTATGCGGCTGAGCCGGGCAAATATGCGTCTCGTTGCTCCGCCAGTTGTGGCCTGGCTACTGGCGAAATTCATGCTTTTAAGGTACGGCCACTTCCTCATGGTGTTTACCCAGGAAGGTGGTGCGGCGATTGCAAATGGTCTGAGCAATCTCTTTTCGGCAGTGCTCCTGATTTATCTTTTCCGCCTCTATATGTTGATGCGCAAATAATTATCCCGCTCACCCATTCGGGTGACCCTTTTGATGGAATCGTAGAATGAAGCAGTTTCTTGATTTTCTGCCGCTGGCCCTCTTTTTTGTGGTCTATAAGATGTACGACATTTTTACCGCCACTAAGGTGTTAATTGTCGCTTCGGCCATCGTGCTGATCTACGGCTGGATCCGCTATCGCAAGGTCGAAAAAGTCGCGCTCATCACCTTCGTGCTGGTTGCGGTGTTTGGCGGTCTGACAATTAAATTCCATGATGTGGAATTTATTAAGTGGAAAGTGACGGTGATCTACGGTCTCTTTGCCACCGCGCTGCTCTTCAGCCAGTGGGTGATGAAGAAGACACTGATCCAGCGCATGCTGGGCAAAGAGTTGACGCTACCTGACGCCGTCTGGTCGAAGCTTAACATCGCCTGGGCGCTCTTCTTTATCGTCTGCGGGCTGGCGAATATCTATATCGCTTTCTGGCTGCCGTTCGACGTGTGGGTCAATTTTAAGGTCTTTGGCCTGACTATTCTCACCCTGCTGTTTACCGTGCTGAGCGGTGTCTATATCTACCGGCACATGCCGGCGCAGGACGAGAAATCCTGATGCTAAAAGCCAGGCGCAATGCCTGGCTTTTTTCTTTCCGAATCTGCCACATTCGTAGTAGCATCCCGCCGGAAATCCCTCGTCACAGAAGAGATAATAATGACAACGTCTTCAACTGCGCCTCAGGGCGAACTTGTATTACGCACACTGGCAATGCCCGCCGACACCAATGCTAATGGCGATATTTTTGGCGGCTGGTTAATGTCGCAAATGGATATGGGCGGTGCGATTCAGGCGAAAGAGATTGCCCACGGGCGTGTCGTAACCGTGCGCGTAGATGGCATGACCTTCCTGCGGCCAGTCGCCGTCGGCGATGTGGTCTGCTGCTATGCCCGCTGCGTCAAACGCGGTAATACCTCCATCACAATCAATGTTGAAGTGTGGGTGAAAAAAGTGATGTCGGAACCGATTGGTCAGCGCTATAAAGCCACCGAAGCGCTGTTTATCTATGTCGCGGTGGACAGTGAGGGCAAACCTCGCCCGCTGCCCGCACAGCCATAAAAAAAGCCTCCGCAGGGAGGCTTTTCTCTTTATTCCATCGACGTGCTGCCGTCGAGGCGGAAGACCACGTTAACGATCAGCCCTGAGCCGGGCTTACCGGCCTCGTAGCGCCATTTGCGCATTGCGGCTTTCACTTCACGCTCGAACATATTCGCCGGCTGCGCCGAGAGGATCTGCACATTCTCTACGCGACCGTCTGCCGTGACGTCAAATTTCACTTTTACACGCCCCTCAATACGCAGCGCTTGCGCACGCGGCGGATATTGCGGCTGATTGCGGCTTAACGCGCGCGGGCCTGCCGGTACTGATGGTGCCGGTTTTGTCGCTGTTGAGGTCGTGGCGCTTGCCGCCGGACGCGACGGAGCACTGTTCTCAAACGGATTCGCCTGCTGCGTCTCAACCGGTTTACTTTCGCGCTTCGGCTGCTCCACTTTTTTCACCGGCTTCGGTTTAGGCTTCGGTTTAGGTTTGGGTTTGGGCTTCGGCTTCTCAATCACCACCGGCGCCTCTTTGGGCGGCTCGGGGATCGGCTCTGGCTCGACGACCGGTTCTGGTTCTGGCTCAACAACCGGCTGTGGCGGTGCCGGGGCGGGAGCAGGCTCCAGCTCCGCGGGCGACACCATGGTGACAGAGATAGGCTGCGCGGGTGCGGGCAGTTCAACAACCTGATGTACCGAGGTATAAAGCAGACCCGCCACAACAGCACCGTGAATGGCGACGGAGAGCAGCGTCGGCCAGGGAAAGCGGCGAGGTAAATCCAGGGTCATTGAAGTCATAATCATGTCAGTTAAAAAACCAGGGCTCGATTTTAAATGCAAATAGCAATCATATTCAACAAGCCAGTCTGGTACAGATCAAATTTGTCGTCGATCGGGGTAAAAAAGCCCCGTTAATTGGCAGGGTTGCCCGCCCGTTGCAATCTTTGCATTGCAGTCACTGCACCTTTCACTTACGTTATGGCTTTCTAAAAAATCAGGAGCTTGCTCTGTGCTATACGTTATTTTTGCTGAAGATATTGCCGATTCTCTGGAAAAACGCCTCTCCGTACGCCCGGCCCACCTCGCACGCCTGCAACTGCTGCGCGATGAAGGCCGTCTGTTAACCGCAGGTCCTCTTCCCGCCGTCGACAGTAACGATCCCGGCGCAGCAGGTTTTAGTGGTTCAACGGTTATTGCTGAATTTGAATCACTGGAGGCGGCGAAATCCTGGGCGGAAGCCGATCCCTACGTGGCGGCGGGTGTCTATAAAAGTGTGACGGTCAAACCTTATAAAAAAGTTTTCTGAGTCACTACGGGGCAATGCTGTCATTGCCCCACATAGTTTCAGCGCTTGCTTAACGCTAAGCGGGTAGCAAAAAGCAGGAAAATGATGCCTGTACAGCGATCCATCCAGCGAATCACCCGCGGCTTGCGCAGGAAGGCCGACAGGGGGCGGGTCGCCGAAATTAACGCCGTTGACCAGCATGTGCCAATCAGCACATGAATCATTACCAGCCCAAATGTCCAGGCAATAAGTGGTTGCCCGTGAGGAATAAATTGCGGCAGAAACGACACATAAAAAATCCCCATCTTCGGGTTAAGTACATTTCCAAGCATCCCTTTGATAAACCAGTTCTGCGAAGCGTTCTCAACGCTATTGATCCCGCTCAATGTCCCGCGCGGACGCAGTAGCATATTTAATCCTAACCAACATAAGTACGCGGCACCGCAATATTTGAGCACGTTATAGGCGAGTTCCGAGACGGCAATCAGCGCCCCAAGGCCGAATGCCACCATCGCGCCCCAGATCAGGCACCCGGCATTGATCCCCAACTGTGCCTGAAAAGCCTGCTTACGCCCTTCTACCGTCGCGGTACGCAAGATCAGCGCGGTATCAAGACCTGGCGTGAGGGTTAAGAGCGTAGCAGCGAAGGTAAACGCCAGAAGGGTGTCGATCACTGACATTGTCTCTCTCCTGAAATTAAAGGGCTAAAAACGACCACGGGCACCTTTTCGGTGCCCGGGCTTCAGATATCGTAGATGGCAAATAGCAGCACATTACGATGGCGATTAATACCGCATTTCCTGATGCTGTGGATTCGCATATTACGGCGGGACTGCGCTTCCAGCCAGCGCGCTTTCCGGCGGCCAACCTGACGCAGCATACGCCAGCGCCCCACTTCCGTTCGACTACGCTTCATTGTTACAACTCTATACAAAATAGAAGCAGCCATTATAGTCTGTCCCCTCTTTCAGGCCAGCGCTTTTCGGCGTTTTTATTTGCCAGATGAATTCGTATGCGTAAACTCGTCTGATACAGATTGTAAAAGGATTTTTGTCGATGTCCGCGTTTTACACCGTAATGAGTTGGCTCATTGTTGTTGGTTACTGGTTGCTTATTGCTGGTGTTACGCTGCGTATTCTGATGAAGCGCCGGGCGGTCACCTCGGCCATGGCGTGGCTGCTTATCATCTATATCCTGCCGCTGGTGGGAATTATTGCTTACCTCTCTCTTGGCGAACTGCATCTCGGTAAACGGCGTGCGGAGCGCGCGCGGGCAATGTGGCCCTCGACCGCTAAATGGCTGAGCGATCTTAAACACTTCAACCATATCTTCGCCACCGAGAACAGCAGCGTTGCCTCCTCGCTGTTTAAGCTGTGCGAGCGCCGCCAGGGGATCGCCGGGGTAAAAGGCAACCAGTTGCAACTGCTGACCACGTCAGATGATGTGATGCAGGCGCTAATCCGCGATATCCAGCTCGCCCGCCACAATATCGAAATGGTCTTCTATATCTGGCAGCCGGGCGGTATGGCTGACCAGGTGGCGGAGTCGCTGATGGCGGCAGCGCGCCGCGGCGTACACTGTCGTCTGCTTCTCGACTCAGCGGGCAGCGTCGCCTTCTTCCGCAGCCCATGGGCAGGAATGATGCGCAATGCCGGCATTGATGTCGTCGAGGCGCTGAAGGTCAACTTGATGCGTGTTTTTCTGCGCCGTATGGATCTGCGTCAGCACCGCAAAATCGTGCTGATCGATAACTATATTGCCTATACCGGCAGCATGAACATGGTCGATCCGCGCTACTTTAAACAGGATTCCGGCGTCGGCCAGTGGGTCGACCTGATGGCGCGCATGGAGGGTCCCATCGCCACGGCAATGGGCATCGTCTACTCCTGCGACTGGGAGATTGAGACCGGCAAGCGCATTCTGCCGCCACCGCCCGATGCCAATATCATGCCATTTGAAGAGGCCAGCGGGCATACCATTCACACCATTGCCTCGGGGCCTGGCTTCCCGGAGGATTTGATCCACCAGGCGCTGCTGACGGCGGTGTATGCCTCGCGTGAATATTTGATCATGACCACACCCTACTTCGTCCCCAGCGACGATTTGCTGCATGCGATTTGTACCGCCGCGCAGCGTGGTGTGGATGTGAGTATTATTCTGCCGCGCAAAAATGATTCCGTGCTGGTCGGTTGGGCCAGCCGCGCCTTCTTTACCGAGCTGCTGGCCGCCGGGGTAAAGATCTACCAGTTTGAAGGCGGATTGCTGCATACCAAAAGTGTGCTGGTTGACGGCGAGTTGAGCCTGGTCGGCACGGTGAATCTTGATATGCGCAGCCTGTGGCTAAATTTTGAGATCACGCTGGTGATTGATGATGCGGGCTTTGGCGGCGATCTGGCGGCGGTGCAGGATGATTACATCTCCCGCTCGCGTTTACTGGATGCGCGCTTATGGGTAAAACGCCCCTTCTGGCACCGCATTGCTGAACGACTGTTTTACTTCTTTAGTCCGTTGCTGTAAAACGTGCCCAACAGACGTGATGAGGTAATTTATGGAAATGGACCTGAATAACCGCCTGACGGAAGATGAAACGCTTGAGCAAGCCTATGACATCTTCCTGGAGCTGGCGGCGGACAACCTGGATCCGGCAGACATCATTCTTTTCAACCTGCAGTTTGAAGAGCGTGGCGGTGCCGAACTGTTCGATCCCGGCGAGGACTGGCAGGAGCATGTTGATTACGATTTAAACCCGGACTTCTTTGCAGAGGTGGTTATTGGCCTGGCGGAAACGGATGGCGGTGAGCTGAATGATGTCTTTGCGCGCGTGCTGTTGTGCCGCGAGAAAGACCATAAGCTGTGCCATATTCTCTGGCGCGAATAAGCACCGAAAAGAAAAAGGGCTGACAATATTGTCAGCCCTTTTTTATGCCTCGCTTAAAGCGGGTCGACCTTCAGGCAGGAGACCGCGTGGCGGAAGCTGCCCTCCAGCACCGGGCGGGTTTTCGCACACTCCGGCCCGGCAATCGGGCAACGGGTGCGGAAGACGCAGCCGGATGGCGGGTTGATCGGCGATGGCAGATCCCCCTCCAGCAGCTGGATGGTTTTGTTCTTCTCGACATCCGGGTCGGGCACCGGCACCGCTGACATCAGCGCTTTGGTGTAAGGGTGCAGCGGATTCTGATACACCTCATCATAGGTGCCCAGCTCTACCGCATGGCCCAGGTACATCACCAGTACACGGTCGGAGATGTGCTTCACCACCGCCAGATCGTGGGCAATAAAGATCAGCGACAGCCCCATTTCTCGCTGTAACTGTTGCAGAAGGTTGACCACCTGCGCCTGAATCGAGACGTCGAGCGCGGAGACCGGTTCATCACAGATAATCAGCTTCGGTTCGAGGATCAGCGCGCGTGCAATGCCGATACGCTGGCATTGACCGCCGGAGAACTCATGGGGATAGCGGTTGATGAGGTTAGGCAGCAGGCCCACCTTCATCATCATCGCCTTAACCCGGTCTTTCACTTCCTGGCGCGGCATCTTCGGATGGTAGGTGCGTAGCGGCTCGGCAATGATTTCGCCGATGGTCATACGCGGGTTCAGCGACGCGAGCGGATCCTGGAAAATCATCTGGATATCGCTGCGTACGGCGCGCCACTCATCCGGGTTCATGCCCAGCAGATCGCGCCCCAGCCACGCCACTTTGCCATCGGTCGCTTTCACCAGGCCAATAATCGCGCGCGCGAAGGTTGATTTGCCGCAGCCGGATTCACCGACCACGCCAAGGGTTTCGCCTTCATAGAGGCGCAGCGTTACGCCATCAACCGCTTTCAGTGTTTTCGGCGGCTGCCAAAACCACTGTCTGCCATCTTTAATATCGAAATGCACCTTCAGATCGGCGATTTCAAGCAGCACTTTTCTCTCTTCGGTTACGGCGTTCATACTAGCTCCTCCACCGGCTTAAAGCAGGCGCGCAGACGGCCCGGCGCGAACTCTTCCAGCGGCGGCTCGTTATTACAGATCTCCATCGCGTGCGGACAGCGCGGCTGGAACGGGCAGCCTTTCGGCAGACGCAGGAGGTTTGGCGGGTTGCCCGGAATGGTCAGCATCGCTTCGCCATCGGCGTCCAGGCGCGGTACCGCATGCAGCAGGCCGATAGAGTATGGGTGCGACGGCTGATAGAAGACGTCACGCGCTTTGCCATACTCCATGGTGCGCCCGGCATACATCACCAGCACTTTATCGCAGATGCCCGCCACCACGCCGAGATCATGAGTGATCATGATGATTGCGGTGTTGAATTCGCGTTTCAACTCATTGAGCAGCGTCATGATCTGCGCCTGCACGGTCACGTCGAGCGCGGTTGTCGGTTCGTCGGCAATCAGCAGCTTCGGCCTGCAGAGCAGCGCCATGGCGATCATCACACGCTGGCGCATGCCGCCGGAGAACTCGTGCGGATACATGCGCATGCGCTTGCGCGCTTCCGGCATTTTGACCGCGTCGAGCATTCTCACCGACTCTTCAAATGCTTCGGCTTTATTCATGCCTTTGTGCAGCATTAACACTTCCATCAGCTGCTCGCCGACGCGCATATAGGGGTTCAGCGAGGTCATCGGATCCTGGAAAATCATTGAGATCTGCTCGGCGCGCAGCTTGTTCAGCGCCTGCTCCGGCAGGTTCAGGATCTCTTTGCCATTAAAGGTCGCCGAGCCGCCAATGCGCCCGTTAGAAGCCAGCAGCCCCATCAACGCAAAGGCGGTCTGGGATTTACCGGAGCCCGATTCGCCCACGATGCCCAGCGTTTCGCCAGCGCGCAGGGAGAAGTTCAGGTCGTTGACCGCGGTGACATCGCCATCCGGCGTGCCAAAGGTGACGCGGAGATCTTTCACATCCAGCAGGAGGTCCGTTTGCTGCCGCGTCGTTGACGCTACTACAGTTTCAGTCATGCTCATAACGGCACTCCTTAACGATCTTTCGGGTCGAGGGCATCACGCAGGCCATCGCCGATAAAGTTGAAACAGAACAGGGTGATCACAAGGAAACCCGCCGGGAAGAGCAGCAACCAGGGAGAAACCTCCATTGAGTTTGCGCCATCGCTTAACAGCGCCCCCCAGCTGCTGAGCGGCTCCTGCGTACCGAGGCCAAGGAAGCTCAGGAAGGATTCAAAGAGGATCATGCTCGGCACCAGCAGCGAGGCATACACCACCACCACGCCAAGTACGTTCGGTACGATATGGCGCATTACGATATTGGCGGTAGAGACCCCACCCACCTGCGCCGCTTCGATAAACTCTTTACGCTTTAGACTGAGAGTCTGGCCGCGCACAATACGCGCCATATCCAGCCAGGAGACCATGCCGATAGCCACAAAGATCAGCAGGATGTTCTGCCCGAAAAAGGTGACCAGCAGGATTACGAAGAACATAAACGGGAAGGAGTTGAGGATTTCCAGCAGACGCATCATCACCGAGTCGGTTTTGCCGCCGAGGTAACCGGAGAGCGAACCGTAAAGCGTGCCGAGGACCACTGCCACCAGCGCGGCAGCAATGCCAACCATGAGCGAGATACGCCCGCCGATAGCAACACGCACCAGCAGATCGCGCCCGGAGGAGTCAGTACCGAAGTAGTGGCCTGACTCCATATCCGGCGCATTAGACATCATTGCCCAGTCGGTATCAAAATAGCTGAACTGCGACAGCATCGGTGCCAGCGTCACGAACAGCGCAATCAGCACCAGCACAAACAAGCTGGCGACCGCCGCGCGGTTATGCATAAAGCGGCGACGCGCATCCTGCCAAAGGCTACGCCCTTCGACTTCTAGCTTCTCACTGAAGTTTTCCAGCGCCTCGCTGTTTTTCTTACTTAACATCATGGCGAACTCCAGTCTCAATAACGAATTTTCGGATCGATAATGGCGTAGAGCACATCAACAATCGCGTTAAAAGTGATGGTCAGCGCGCCGACCAGAATCGTCAGGCTCAGCACCAGCGAGTAGTCGCGGTTGAGCGCGCCGTTCACGAACAGCTGACCGATGCCCGGCAAGCCGTAAATCGTTTCGATAACCATGGAGCCGGTGATGATGCCAACAAAGGCCGGGCCCATATAGGAGAGCACGGGCAGCAGCGCCGGTTTCAGCGCGTGATGGAAGATGATCCGGCGCATCGGCAGCCCTTTGGCGCGCGCGGTGCGGATGAAGTTGGAGTGCAACACTTCAATCATCGAACCACGGGTGATACGCGCGATGCTGGCGATGTAGGCGAGCGAGAGCGCAACCATCGGCAGGATCATAAATTTAGGCGCTCCGCCATTCCACCCGCCGGCTGGCAGCCACTGCAACATAATGGCGAATATCATCACCAACAGCGGTGCGACAACAAAGCTGGGTATCACTACCCCGGTCATGGCTAACCCCATTACCGTGTAGTCCCATTTGGTGTTCTGGTTCAAGGCGGCAATAACGCCTGCCGTCACGCCGAACACAATCGCGAGGATAAACGCCGCGGCGCCCAATTTGGCAGAAACCGGGAAGCTGGCCGCTACCAGATCGTTAACGGTGTAATCTTTGTATTTAAACGATGGACCAAAATCCAGATGCGCCAGCTGCTTCAGGTAGCTGAAGTACTGGGTGGTAATGGGATCGTTTAAATGATATTTCGCTTCGATATTGGCCATCACTTCTGGCGCAAGCGCACGTTCACCGGTAAATGGACTTCCCGGTGCGAGACGCATCATAAAGAACGAAATGGTAATCAGAATAAAGAGTGTTGGAATCGCTTCAAGAAAGCGACGCAGGATAAATTTCAACATTGCCCGTACCTTCTGGCCT
Organism: Kosakonia sp. SMBL-WEM22; assembly: GCF_014490785.1. Taxonomy (NCBI): domain Bacteria; kingdom Pseudomonadati; phylum Pseudomonadota; class Gammaproteobacteria; order Enterobacterales; family Enterobacteriaceae; genus Kosakonia; species Kosakonia sp. SMBL-WEM22. The sequence continues at coordinate 2,603,154 of NZ_CP051488.1, forward strand.
GTGCCTTTTACACATTCTCTTTCAGGCGACCTGAGTGTCGCCTGCGACCGATGTGTGTTCTGGTGCGATAAAAATAAGACACTGTGAGGCAGGTCACCCTGCCCCACTCATTGCCATTAATGCTTGATAATATACAAGTTTTTCACGTAGATATTATCTAACGGGTCTTTACCGGTGTAGCCACCCACCCACGGTTTCACCAGACGGGCGTTCACGTAGTAGTAGACCGGAACGATCGCGGAGTCTTTATCAAGCTGCTGTTCAGCTTTGGAGTAAAGCTCAGCGCGCTGCGCTTCGTCGGTCACTTTCAGCGTGTCGCCGATCAGCTTGTCAAACGCCGCGCTCTTATAGTGCGAGGTGTTGTTCGAGCTGTCTGAAAGCATGGTGTTCAGGAAAGAGGTCGGCTCGTTGTAATCCGCGCACCAGCCGGCACGTGCAACATCAAAGGTGCCCTGATGACGCGTGTCGAGGAAGGTTTTCCACTCCTGGTTCTCCAGTTTGACGTTGGCACCGAGGTTTTTCTTCCAGATCGAGGCAACGGCAATCGCCAGTTTTTTGTGCAGATCGGAGGTGTTATACAGCAGGCTGAAGCTCAGCGGTTTGTCGGCTGTGTAACCCGCTTCGGCAAGCAGTTTTTTCGCTTCGGCGTTACGCTGCTCCTGGGTCATTTTGAACCAGGCCGGTTCGGTCAGTTTTGCACCGTCGGTATACGGCGGGGTGTAGCTGTAAGCAGGCAGGTCGCCCTGGTTTTTCACTTTATTAACGATGATGTCGCGGTCCAGCGCCAGTTTAAGGGCGGTACGCACGCGAACGTCAGTGAATGGCGCTTTCTGGTTGTTGATCTCGTAGTAATAAGTACAGAGGTACGGATCGACGTGAACTTCTTTCGGGATCTCTTTTTTCAGTTTCTGGAACAGTTCAATCGGCATGTTGTTATAGGTCATGTCAATTTCGCCGCTGCGGTAGCGGTTAACGTCCGTCACTTCTGCAGAGATTGGCAGGTAGGTCACCTGGTTAATAACGGTTTTGTCGTTGTCCCAGTAATTCGTGTTGCGCTCAAGAACGATACGTTCGTTGACCACCCAATCTTTCAGCTTATAAGCGCCGTTGGTGACGATATTGGCAGGCTGGGTCCACTTATCGCCAAATTTTTCAATCGCGGCTTTTGGCACAGCGGAAACGGAGGGGTGAACCAGCAGTTTATAGAAATAGGGAACCGGCTCGCTCAGCGTTACTTCGAAGGTATTATCATCGATCGCTTTTACGCCCAGTTCGCTGGTCGTTTTTTTACCGGCGATAACATCATCGATATTGGCAATGTGGCCATATTGCAGATAGCTGGCGTAAGGCGAGGCGGTTTTCGGATCGGCCAGGCGCTGCCAGCTGTAAACGAAGTCATGGGCCGTAACCGGCGTGCCGTCTGACCATTTGGCGTTTTTACGCAGATGGAATGTCCAGACTTTGAAATCTTTGTTTTCCCATTTTTCAGCAACACCTGCAGTCGGGTGGCCTTCAACATCGGAAATAAGCAGACCTTCAAACAGGTCGCGGTTTACGTTTGATTCCGGAACGCCCTCGATTTTATGCGGATCGAGAGATTGCACTTCAGCACCGTTATTACGCACCAGCGTCTGTTTTTCCGCCAGTTGAACGCCAGCCGGAACATCGGCCGCGAAGGCTGCGTTACCGGAAATAAGCGCCGCTAAAATACCCGCTGCAACTACGCTTTTCTTTGTGATGATGGACATTGTGTTGTGACTCCAATCATTATAATTACCGACATTTATGCCAGCTGTATCATCCCCTGTTCGGGGGCCTGAATAGCGCAGGAGCTTTTGGCGCTTTCAGACATCTTTTTTTACTTCTGCTATCACCGACTTTTTTATTACGGATCGCTCGAACGGCAATCTCGCGTCGATTCATTAACGCGCCTCCCCTGTCGAGACGCGTTGCATTGATGATATTTATTTTTCTAATTGAAAACGATTCTCAACAAATCGCTTTACGGCGTAAATTATGAGGCTGATAAAGACATTCGCCGGAAAATAACAAATGCCTGAGACCGCCGCCAATACATTTTGCAAATTTGTTAACCATTTCTCTTTTACGGCGTAGCGACGGCCGCAGTGAGATGACGACTGCGTCTCCCTGTTGTTTTTTTCTTATTGATTATCAATCAGATAAAGAAGCATCACCGCCTTGTGATACTTGTTGGCTGCCTTCGCAGAGCTTTGCACAAAAAATCAACAATTAACTGCTTTTTAGCACATTACTCTGCGAGGAGATTGAAAGTACTAATATCATTTCGATAATGACTCGGCAAGCCCAATAGTATGATGTGAGAGAAATAACAGTCTCACTTGCTCAAAATGCAGACATCAATGATTCAGGAAACTTATAATTCTCTGATAGGAAAAAGCTTTTCTGATTATTGTATTTTGTTATGCCTGACGCAGATTTGCTGATTCTCCATAGCTTTTACTAATTATGCGAACAGACTTACATTTGAAAGCGCGATGTTCTCGCGCCTGGATAAGAATAAAACCTATATAAATGAAAGAATGAATCAATTCAGCAGGCCGGGAAAAAGAGATTTTGCGCCAGCGATAATGAACTCAATGCCTAATGCCATCAGCAGCAATCCCATGATACGTGTGATCACATTAATGCCGGTTTGCCTGAGCAGGCGCACCAGCCATGGCGCAATACGAAACAGCCCCCATGAACAGAGCGCGAACAGCGCAATCGCTAGTGAGAAACCAATCAGGTGTGCCAGCGTGTGGTAGCGCGTACCCCAGACAATAGTTGAGCTGATCGCTCCAGGCCCCGCCATCAATGGCAACGCTAATGGCACTACGCCTACGCTTTCACGAATAGCGGTTTCTGATTTCTCCTGCTTGTTCTGTTTATCCTCCCCAAGCTTGCCGCTGATCATCGACATTGCGATGGTGACGACCAGAATCCCCCCGGCAATGCGGAAAGAGTCAATTGAGATCCCAAACAGTTGCAGAATAGTGTCGCCAAGGAAGAGTGACGTCCAGAGAATGATCGCGACTGAGACATTCGCGGTAAGGTTGGTTTTATTGCGGGCGTCGGCCATTTGATAGCTGGTCATACTAATAAAAACCGGGATGATGCCAACCGGGTTGACCAGCGCAAAAAGACCGACGAAAAATTTAAAATAGAGAGGAATATCAAACCCAAAGTGATCCACAGCAAGCTCCGCGTTATCGCCAGTACCTTAGAAACAATAGCGTGACAGGAAAATCCATGCAGAAGATACGCGGTTTTTTTGTAGCGTCCATCACTTCGTTCGCTAATAACCCTGATAAAACAGGGTGTTATTGAGTTTAGACAAATGTGAAAAATCTGAACCATCATTAGCTGCTAAAAGTTAACAATTGATACAAATGACCGAAAACGGCCGAGCTGAAAGGTGTCAGCTTAGTGAAAAATTGATATGGATCACGCATTAATTACTCAGAAGTGGGTAATCTTGATGCCACGAATAGAGAGCAGAAATGTTAATAATTGCTCCCCTTTCGTTAAGGCTCTTTTAGTAAATCAGCGGCAGGCTGCTATGTAACTTGTTGTCTTACATAGCTTTACACAACCTACGGCGGTGCTGTCTATACTGACAGTTTGGGCAGATGGTTTACTAAAAGAGTTTAAACATTATCAGGAGAGCATTATGGCTGTTACTAATGTCGCTGAACTGAACGCACTCGTTGAACGTGTGAAGAAAGCCCAGCGTGAATATGCCAACTTTACTCAAGAGCAAGTAGATAAAATCTTCCGCGCCGCCGCTCTGGCTGCCGCAGATGCTCGAATCCCCCTCGCGAAAATGGCCGTAGCCGAATCCGGCATGGGTATCATTGAAGATAAAGTGATTAAAAACCACTTTGCTTCTGAGTATATCTACAACGCGTATAAAGATGAGAAAACCTGCGGCGTATTATCGGAAGATGATACGTTTGGCACGATTACTATCGCTGAGCCTATCGGCATTATCTGCGGTATTGTACCGACCACTAACCCCACCTCTACTGCAATTTTTAAATCACTGATTAGCCTGAAAACCCGTAACGCAATTATCTTCTCTCCACATCCGCGTGCGAAAGATGCGACTAACAAAGCGGCGGATATTGTGCTGCAGGCGGCCATCGCGGCAGGTGCGCCGAAAGATCTGATCGGCTGGATTGACCAACCTTCCGTCGAACTCTCCAATGCTTTAATGCATCACCCGGATATCAACCTGATCCTCGCAACCGGCGGTCCGGGCATGGTGAAAGCGGCTTACAGCTCCGGTAAACCGGCCATCGGTGTCGGCGCGGGTAACACCCCGGTTGTGATCGACGAAACCGCAGATATCAAACGCGCGGTCGCCTCCGTGCTGATGTCAAAAACCTTTGATAACGGCGTTATCTGCGCCTCCGAACAGTCTGTTGTTGTGGTTGACTCCGTGTACGACGCGGTACGCGAGCGCTTCGCCAGCCACGGCGGGTACATGCTGCAGGGTCAGGAGTTAAAAGCGGTTCAGGATATCATCCTGAAAAACGGTGCGCTGAACGCAGCGATTGTAGGCCAACCGGCATACAAAATTGCTGAACTCGCAGGCTTTAGCGTACCGGCAAACACCAAGATCCTGATTGGTGAAGTGACCGTGGTGGATGAGAGCGAACCGTTTGCCCATGAGAAACTCTCTCCAACACTGGCAATGTATCGCGCGAAAGATTTCGACGATGCGGTCATTAAAGCAGAGAAACTGGTCGCCATGGGCGGCATCGGGCACACCTCCTGTCTCTATACCGACCAGGATAACCAGCCTGAACGTGTGGCCCACTTTGGCCAGATGATGAAAACCGCGCGTATCCTTATCAACACCCCGGCCTCCCAGGGGGGTATCGGTGACCTCTACAACTTCAAACTCGCGCCTTCCCTGACTCTGGGTTGTGGTTCATGGGGTGGTAACTCCATCTCAGAAAACGTTGGTCCGAAGCACCTGATCAACAAGAAAACCGTTGCTAAGCGAGCTGAGAACATGTTGTGGCATAAACTTCCGAAATCAATCTACTTCCGCCGCGGCTCTCTGCCTATCGCGCTGGATGAAGTGATTACTGATGGTCACAAACGCGCCATGATCGTGACCGACCGTTTCCTCTTCAACAACGGCTATGCCGATCAGATCACCTCTGTGCTGAAGGCAGCAGGCGTGGAAACCGAAGTGTTCTTTGAAGTGGAAGCCGACCCTACCCTGACCGTAGTGCGTAAAGGCGCTGAACTGTCCAACTCCTTTAAGCCGGACGTGATTATCGCCCTCGGCGGCGGTTCCCCGATGGATGCCGCGAAAATCATGTGGGTGATGTACGAACATCCGGAAACCCACTTCGAAGAGCTGGCGCTGCGCTTTATGGATATCCGTAAACGTATCTACAAATTCCCGAAAATGGGCGTCAAAGCGAAAATGATCGCTGTGACCACCACTTCTGGTACCGGTTCTGAAGTAACGCCGTTTGCAGTTGTGACCGATGATGCCACTGGCCAGAAATACCCGCTGGCGGATTACGCCCTGACTCCGGATATGGCGGTAGTTGACGCTAACCTGGTGATGGATATGCCGAAATCACTCTGCGCATTTGGTGGCCTGGATGCGGTAACCCATGCCCTGGAAGCTTACGTCTCCGTGCTGGCATCTGAGTTCTCCGACGGTCAGGCGCTGCAGGCCCTGAAGCTGCTGAAAGAGAACCTGCCGGCCTCCTATAATGAAGGGGCAAAAAACCCTGTCGCACGTGAACGTGTTCACAGTGCCGCAACCATTGCCGGTATCGCCTTTGCTAACGCCTTCCTCGGCGTGTGTCACTCCATGGCGCACAAACTGGGTTCACAGTTCCACATTCCGCACGGCCTCGCCAACGCCCTGTTGATCAGTAACGTTATTCGCTATAACGCAAATGACAACCCGACCAAACAGACCGCGTTCAGTCAGTATGACCGTCCGCAGGCACGCCGCCGTTACGCAGAGATCGCCGATCACCTGGGCCTCTCTGCACCGGGCGACCGTACCGCGGCAAAAATTGAGAAGCTGCTGGCCTGGCTGGAGAGTTTAAAAGCGGAGTTGGGTATTCCGAAATCGATTCGCGAAGCTGGCGTACAGGAAGCGGACTTCCTGGCAAACGTCGACAAACTCTCTGAAGATGCGTTTGACGACCAGTGCACCGGCGCAAACCCGCGCTACCCGCTCATCGCAGAACTGAAGCAGATCCTGCTGGATACCTTCTACGGACGCGAATACAAAGAGGGTGAAGCCGCTGACACACCAAAAGTGGAAGCCGCACCGGTTGTTAAAGCTGACAAGAAAGCGAAAAAAACTGCTTAATGTTTTAACGTCATAAAAAAACCCGCTTCGGCGGGTTTTTTATTTTCTGCACGACTAAATCCTGTTACTCAGGTATCAGCACACCCTACCTACCCACGCACCCGCGCTTGTATCGTCGCGAGAGAGCCCTCTGCCAGCGCTTCTTTATAATGTTTACGGCAAACAGAAACGTAGCGTTCATTGCCGCCAATAACCACCTGCTCACCTTCATTATAAGGGCGCCCGGCGTGATCCAAACGCAGTACCATACTCGCCTTACGTCCACAGAAACAGATGGTCTTAAGCTCAACTAATTTGTCCGACCATGCCAGCAAATACTGGCTGCCGCCAAAAAGTTCACCGCGGAAATCGGTTCTTAAGCCATAACAGAGCACGGGAATATCAAGTTCATCCACCACTTCTGAAAGAGCGTATACCTGCTCCCGCGTCAAAAATTGACACTCATCCACCAGTACACAATGCACGGCCTCTTCTTCATGCTGAGCTTTAATGTCATCGAACAGTGAGGTGTGCTGATTAAAAAGACGTGCGGGCGAGGATAAGCCAATTCGTGAACTGACTTTGCCTGCCCCAAAGCGGTTATCAATTTCTGCGGTATAAACTACCGTTCTCATGCCTCGCTCTTGATAGTTGTACGAGGATTGTAGTAACGCCGTCGATTTCCCTGCATTCATTGCTGAATAGTAGAAATAAAGCTGTGCCATTGCGCGCAAAACCTTAATCAAAGTATGAAGATCCTGCGACGAATTGTATCATGTTTTAGGGCGATGGCCTGACCAACGATTGTAGCTTAGGTTAATCCTGTACTTAGATTTACGCATAAATGCGCATTTTCCGTTCATAAGCTTTGTAGCTGCATAAGAAACAGCAATAACAAATACAGGAGGTTAGAGCGCTGCTCTTATGCGATGATTCTCATCATATCTTTCAGAAATTATTAATTTTTTACTAAAGTAAGCGCATTTAATGCGGTAATAAAGCCGGTGGTTATTTATCCATTGGAGCTATTTCTCCAGAAGGAATAATCAAAAAATAGCGCTTTAGCTTCGCATAGCAGGGAACCTAAGCTGCACGCTTATACCTGTTTGGCTGTGTGGTTGTTGATTAAAAATTTAAGATAACGGTATTTAGAAAAAACTTAAATAAAGAGCTATTTTGAATTCCTTACATTCGCGGCTATTGCGCTGATGAATTTAACGCTCTATTATTAGAGCCAACAAACCACCCCAATATAAGTTTGAGATTACTACAATGAGCGAAGCACTTAAAATTCTGAACAACATCCGTACTCTGCGCGCACAGGCAAGAGAATGCACGCTGGAAACACTGGAAGAGATGCTGGAAAAATTAGAAGTTGTGGTTAATGAGCGTCGTGAAGAAGAGAACGCTGCCGCAGCTGAAGTTGAAGAGCGTACTCGTAAACTGCAGCAGTATCGTGAAATGCTGATTGCTGACGGTATTGACCCGAATGAATTGCTGAACAGCATGGCTGCAGCTAAAACGGGCACGAAAGCAAAACGCGCTGCTCGTCCGGCTAAATATAGCTACGTAGATGAAAATGGCGAAACGAAAACCTGGACCGGCCAGGGTCGTACACCAGCAGTAATCAAAAAAGCGATGGATGAGCAAGGTAAAAAGCTGGAAGACTTCCTGCTCGCGTAAGTGAGTAATCTCTTACCCGCTTTTAATATCCCGCCGCTGGCGGGATTTTTTTTGTACGTCCTACACAATTTCTTCACAAATAACCCGGTAAGGTCGATCTTTGACTCATCGATTCCGGTGCTCATATTCCCGCCACTTTAATTACTAGCGTGCTACGCTTTTTCTTATAGCTCTTTTACAGTAGCTTTCTGACGCAATAAAAAAGGCCGGTATTAATCTGTGCTAAACACGATTAATACCGGACCTGGACACTCTCAGCGCTAAGCTTATGCTTTGGCAGCGCCTACCGTTTCGTTCAGCCAGGCTGTGAACTCTTCGCCCAGCGATTTATGGCGAATGCCGTATTCTACAAAGGCGCGCATATAGCCCAGTTTATTACCACAGTCATGGCTTTTGCCTTTCATGTGATAGGCTTCAACCGTCTCTTTTTCGATCAGCATATCGATGGCATCGGTAAGCTGGATCTCATCACCGGCTCCCGGAGGCGTTTTCGCCAGCAGCGGCCAAATTTCAGCGCTCAGGACATAACGACCAACGACTGCCAGGTTCGATGGCGCAACGTTCGCTTTCGGCTTCTCAACCACGCCAACCATCGGCACGCTATCGCCCGGATTCAACGTGGCACCTTTGCAGTCCACTACGCCATAAGCGGTGACGTCCTCTACCGGCTCAACCATGATCTGGCTGGCACCCGTTTCATCGAAGCGTTTAATCATCTCTGCAAGGTTGTCCTGCGACAGATCAGACTCGAATTCATCAAGGATAACGTCCGGCAGGATAACCGCGACCGGTTCGTTACCGACAACCGGATGCGCGCACATAACGGCATGACCAAGGCCCTTCGCCAGGCCCTGGCGTACCTGCATGATAGTGACATGCGGCGGGCAAATGGATTGCACCTCTTCCAGAAGCTGACGTTTAACGCGCTTCTCCAGCATTGCTTCAAGCTCAAAGCTGGTATCGAAGTGGTTTTCAATAGAGTTTTTAGATGAATGTGTCACCAGAACGATTTCAGTAATACCCGCGGCAATACACTCATTGACCACGTACTGAATTAATGGCTTATCAACCAGCGGCAACATTTCTTTCGGAATTGCCTTCGTAGCTGGTAGCATCCTCGTTCCCAACCCCGCGACCGGGATTACTGCTTTAGTCACTTTCGAATTTATTGCAGCCATTGAAATCTCCTGGACTGTCCATGATTTGAACAGGTTCATGAATTAACTCGCGTCTGAGTATATCAGTACCAACTCAATGACCAGGTCTGAAAAGGACGCGCTAACAACTAATTAGGATTAATACGAAGAAACTGCGGCGATATTAGCATCCGTTTTTACAGGACGGGTAAATCTATCGGAGCGTCGCTGCGCGATCGCTCATTCCGCGTTCAACATTAAGCGTAACCGCCCGCCTGCACCCCAAACCTGGCACTGCCACGCTTCGCTACGATGGCTTACCTGGTTCAGGTAGGTATTCCCAAGCGTGCCGAGAGGAACGCCGCTGCTGATTTGAATTTGGTGTTCACCGGTATTTAACGTAGCGTTTAGACCGGCCGAGACTAATAACAAATTCTTAAGCTCGCTATGGTAATACCCCACCAATAGCGGGAACTGCCCCGGCAAATTTGCCTGGTGTAGCAATTGGTTTACCTGCTTAAGTAAAGCACCCATTTCAGGTAAGCGCTGGCGTTGATGTGATAATTGTTCCTGAAGTAAGCCATTAAATAATGCGCGCAGCAGCAGTGCCGCCAGCACACCATTATTGCCGGCGCGAGTAACATCAAGACAATAGAAAGCGAGGTCATGACCGGAAAGCGGTGCAATATCCAGCACCAGCCCGGGGCTTTCAGCAGAAACAAGTTGGCGATAATTTACCCGGCAGCCGGAAATGACCTGCTGTACCGGCGGCTGAAGCTCTTTTAATAAATTCGCCGCGGCCTGCGGGTTATCCACCAGCGCATCCCAGTCCTGGAATAATCGCTCCTCCTCTTCGACCCGGGAATTAAACATATTCGGGTAGATGCAGGCGAAAATGGTTTCCCGCAGACGATTAAAATCTTTAACCGGCTTCAGAACCACATCCTGAACGCCAAGTCGTAGCGCTTTTGCAATGTCAGCCATATTTTCGGTCGCCGAAATGACTAACACTGGCGTCTGCATGCCCTGATTGCGCAGCGTTTCAACCAGCACGAGACCGTTCATACGCGGCATGGCCAGGTCGCAAATAATTAAATCAGGTTGATTGCCAGCCATCTGCTCCAGCGCATCAACTCCATCTCCGGCGAGCAACGTCGTTGCGCCGAGAGATTGCAACCATGAATCCAGCAGCGATCGGAAAACGAGTTCGTCTTCCACTAGCAATATCTGTTTTCCGACCAACGGCTGCGTCATCTCTTCTCCCCTGCCTGACAGTAGATCAATAGTGGCATGCTTCGCCGACACTCGCCTGTCAGAATTTGCTGAAGTCTTATAAAAATTATGTTCACGCTAAAGTCCGCACCAGCGGAAGTAACTCGTCCATTCTCTTTTCTACCGCTAATTGCCCAGCGGCAATAGCCGCATCAGCACGATGAAAATCGAGAGTGGATATCTGCGGACAAATGGGTTGCAACAAAATATCCGGCGGATCGCCCGCCATACGGTTGCGCTTAAGGCGGTTTTCCAGCACCTGGATCGAGGTGGTCATGATTTCCATCGCAGTCGGCGTCACCGGACGTTTCGGCGTGGTGCGGCTAAGCCGCTCGCGCAGACGCTGATGCCAGCGCAGCGCTTCACTACTGCCCTTTTCCATTTCGCTATCAGAGGGCGTTACGGAGAGCAAATCCTGCTGCATTAAATGCGCATCGTGCTGCAGGTCTACTGCTATTACAATATCAGCGCCCAACGCGCGGGTTAATGAGACCGGGACCGGGTTGACCACCGCGCCATCGACCAACCAGTAGCCATTATGTGCAACGGGCGACATCAAACCTGGAATACTGCATGAAGCACGTACAGCACGGTGCAGATCACCTTCAGTAAACCATAACTCGCGTCCAGTGCTGAGATTGGTCGCGACGGTGCCAAAACGCTTTTCACAATGGCTAAAGTCATCGAAAGGAAGGAGCTGACGGTATTGATTGAATACGCGCTCACCGCGCAACAAACCGCCGCGGCGCCAGGAGAGATCCATCAGCCGCAGCACGTCCCAGTAACGGAAAGAGCGCACCCAATTCTCCAGCAGCGATAAACGCCCACAGGCGTATGCCGCGCCAACTAATGACCCGATAGAGCATCCTGCTACAACGTCAATGTTAATGCCGGCGCGCTCTAACGCATTAATGACGCCGATATGCGACCAACCTCTGGCTGCGCCAGAACCCAGCGCCAGACCGATTTTTACCGTTCTCATTCCGCGTGCTTTACTTCCCCCGGCTTACTGTAGCCACAACGCGGCGGCTCAGTTAACATATTGCCACCCTGGCGCGTGCTGCGCCGTTATTATTGTTTCAGGAATGCTGTTTTGTCTCAAACATGTCCTTGCGGTAGCGCACAGGAGTATAGCGTATGTTGCCAACCTTATCTGTCTGGTCAACACGCGGCGCCGGATCCTTCTCGCCTGATGCGTTCTCGCTATACCGCTTTTGTCTTACATCAGACGGATTACCTGGTTAAAACCTGGCATCCCTCCTGCGCGGCACACACCTTTCGCCAACAGATTGAGGCCGGTTTCGCGACCACGACCTGGCTCGGCCTGACGCTATTTGAGCACGCTTACGGTCACGATGACAATGAAGGTTATGTCAGTTTTGTTGCACGCTTTCGTGAGAATGACAAAAATGGCGCAATTATTGAACGTTCTCGTTTTTTAAAGGAAAACGGCGAATGGTATTACATCGATGGTACACGCCCACAGTTTGGTCGTAACGATCCCTGCCCCTGCGGGTCAGGTAAAAAATTCAAAAAGTGCTGCGGGCAATAAGCCCGGCATCACCCTTAACAAACACACTCAACAGGATTTACCCGGCAATGCACTCTTTACAACGTAAAATTCTGCGCACCATCTGCCCCGATCAAAAGGGCCTTATCGCTCGTATTACTAACATTTGTTATAAGCACGAGCTCAACATTGTTCAGAATAATGAATTTGTCGACCATCGCACCGGTCGCTTCTTTATGCGTACCGAGCTTGAGGGCATCTTCAACGACGCCACGCTGCTGGCCGATCTCGACAGCGCGCTGCCGGAAGGCTCAGTTCGCGAGCTGAACGCGGCGGGTCGTCGCCGTGTAGTGATTCTGGTGACCAAAGAGGCGCACTGCCTGGGCGATCTGTTGATGAAAGCCAACTATGGCGGCCTAGATGTGGAGATTGCAGCAGTCATTGGCAACCACGAAACGCTGCGCCCATTGGTGGAACGCTTCGACATTCCTTTTGAGCTGGTCAGCCACGAAGGGTTAACGCGCGAAGCGCACGACAATTTGATGGTAAAAGCGATTGAAGCCCATCAGCCTGATTACGTTGTGCTGGCGAAGTACATGCGCGTCCTGACACCGGATTTTGTCTCGCGCTTCCCAAATAAGATCATCAATATCCACCACTCCTTCCTGCCGGCGTTTATCGGTGCACGTCCTTATCACCAGGCTTACGAGCGCGGCGTGAAGATCATCGGCGCGACTGCGCACTACGTGAATGACAACCTGGATGAAGGCCCGATCATCATGCAGGACGTGATTCATGTTGATCACACCTATACTGCTGAAGATATGATGCGTGCCGGTCGCGACGTCGAGAAAAACGTGCTGAGCCGCGCGCTCTACCAGGTGCTGGCCCAGCGCGTCTTTGTTTACGGCAACCGCACAATCATTCTTTGATCGTCTTTTATTCAGGTTGCCTGGCTTTACAGCGTTACGGGCAAAAAGCAGGCAACCGATTCATTTTTCACGATTGAATGCTTTACAGAGGCGCGTCATTTGGTATGATGCGCCGCGCTTCCCGAGAAGGAAGCGGCCAGTAAGAAGCGTTACCCCGTGGTGGGGTTCCCGAGCGATCATAAGGGAGCTGACTGCAAATCTGCCGTCACCGACTTAGAAGGTTCGACTCGAGCACCAGCGAGAGAACGTTGCCAGAGGCAACGGCCCAAAGGGTGAGGAGCGCAGCTCCGAATAATCCTTCCTTCGCAACATCACAATAATGCAGTGACCCCGTGGTGGGGTTCCCGAGCGGCCAAAGGGAGCAGACTGTAAATCTGCCGTCATCGACTTCGAAGGTTCGAATCCTTCCCCCACCACCATCTACGTCCTGCATCACAATTTGAATTACCCCTGGTGGGGTTCCCGAGCGATCATAAGGGAGCTGACTGCAAATCTGCCGTCACCGACTTAGAAGGTTCGACTCGAGCACCAGCGAGAGAACGTTGCCAACGGCAACGGCCCGAAGGGTGAGGAGCGCAGCTCCGAATAATCCTTCCTCTGCAACACCGCAACAATGTAGTAACCCCGTGGTGGGGTTCCCGAGCGGCCAAAGGGAGCAGACTGTAAATCTGCCGTCATCGACTTCGAAGGTTCGAATCCTTCCCCCACCACCATCTCTCAAATAAAATCCCCATTCTTATACGCGTTCTGTTCACTCATATTCTCCATTCGGGGAAGGATGAGAAGCTTCGACCAAGGTTCGACTCGAGCATCGCGAGAGAGCGTTGCCGCAGGCAACGACCCGAAGGGCGAGGCGCGCAGCGACGAGTAATCCTTCCCCTGCGTATTCCACTATTTTTTTATATTCTTTCGCCCCAGACCCCGCTGCATTGCCCGATGGTGCTTCGCTTATCGGGCCTACAAAACCAATCTCCGGTTCTGCATCGTGCCACCCCGTAGGCCGGATAAGGCGTAGCCGCCATCCGGCACGCAAACCGCACCGCACACAAACAAAAAACCCTGCCGAGGCAGGGTTTCATCGTCAATCCAGCGTTATCAGCGACGAGCGCGGACAATCTGGTATTTACGCGTCAAATACTCCACCGGCGCACTCCAGATATGTACCAGACGGGAGAACGGGAAGAGCACAAACAGCGTCATGCCGAGCACCAGATGCACGCGGTAAATAAAAGCAACGCCATCGAGATGCGCGGATGCACCGGTATGGAACGTCACCACTGACTGCGCCCAGGCCACCAGCTTCATCATTTCGCTGCCGTCCATATGCTGCGCAGAGAACGGAATAGTCAGCAGACCGAGCGTACACTGCACCATCAGCAGGGTCATGATCAGAATATCCGCCGTCGTCGAGGTGGCGCGAATACGCGGGTTAAAGAGACGGCGTTTGAGCAGCATCAGACCGCCCACCAGGCACAGTACGCCGCTGGCACCGCCACCGATCATCGCCATCTTCTGCTTCACTTCAATCGGCAGGAAGGATTCATACATCCAGTGCGGCGTCAGCATGCCGAGGAAGTGACCGGCAAAAATCCCGAGAATGCCTAAGTGAAACAGGTTCGACGCAATGTTCATCCCTTTACGATCGAGCATCTGGCTCGAACCCGCGCGCCAGCTGTACTGCCCATAGTCATACCGCAGCCAGCTGCCAATCAGGAAGATCGCGCCCGCCATGTAGGGATAGATGTCAAAGAAGAACATATTAAGGAAGTGCATTAGCGCTCTCCTCCTGTTGAGATATTCAGATATTGCGGCGCGACGGCACCGGCAAAACGACGCTGGTGCGCAGTGATGTCGGAATCATTGCAGCCCTGTTCAGCAAAGAACTTCACCTGCTCCTCTTCCCACACCGCGTCCAGCGCCTGCGGCGTATCGTCACGCGCTTCGCCGGCAATTTTTTCCGCCACCTGCGCGTTATCCACCTCGGTTTTCGTCAGCGTTAACAGCGCGTCAAACAGCGAGGCGTAGTGACTTTCACGCTGCTGTAAGCGCGCCTGCAGCAGCGCCAGGATTGGCGCAATATCCTGCAGACCGCCAATCGCCTCAGCGGTCGGTAGCTGCGCCAGATACTCCAGATAGAGCGGCAGATGGTCCGGCAGTTCGCGGCTGTCGAGCTGCAGCCCGTGGCGCTCATACTGCGCCAGCAGATCCACCATCGCCTGACCCCGATCGCGCGATTCACCGTGTACATGTTCAAACAGCAGCAGCGAGGTGGCGCGACCGCGATCGAACAGCTCGCTGTAGGTGGCCTGCGCATCGAGCAGATCCTGCGAGGTGAGGTCGCGTAAAAAGATGCCTACCTGCTGGGCGTCCGCTTTCGACAGATTGTCGCCGGAGGCCAGCGCGTCAAACAGCTCCTGCTGATGCTGCCACAGGGCAGCATCCGGGTACTCAAGCAGGCGAGAGATAACCACCAGTTCAATCATGCGTGCGGCTCCGTTTTCACTGTCACATTCACCGCGTCGATACGGCGGCTGTTGAACAGGTTGAATTTGTTATCCGAACCATGACAGCCGTCGCCGAAGCTAAAGCCACACCCGCTCTTCTCCGGGAAGGCTTCACGCGCCAGTTCACGATGGCTGGACGGCACCACAAAACGGTCTTCGTAGTTGGCGATGGCGAGATAGCGGTACATCTCCTGCGCCTGCGCTTCCGTCAGCCCCACCTCTTCCAGCGCACGAGTGTCAATCACGCCGTCAACGGTTTCAGCCCGTTTGAAGTGACGCATTGCCAGCATCCTTTTCAGCGCCAGCAGCACCGGCTGGGTATCGCCAGCGGTCAGCAGGTTCGCCAGATACTGCACCGGAATACGCAGGCTTTCGACGTCCGGCAGAATGCCGTTGCTGCCCAGTTCACCCGCATCGGCAGCGGACTGAATCGGTGACAGAGGCGGCACATACCAGACCATCGGCAGCGTGCGGTATTCCGGGTGCAGCGGCAGCGCCAGCTTCCAGTCCATCGCCATTTTGTAGACCGGAGATTTCTGCGCCGCGTCAATCACGCTCTGCGGTACGCCATCTTCCAGCGCCTGAGCGATCACCGCCGGATCGTGCGGATCGAGGAAGACATCCAGCTGACGCTGATAGAGGTCTTTCTCATGTTCGGTGCTGGCCGCGTTCTCAATCGCATCCGCGTCATACAGCAGCACGCCGAGGTAACGAATACGCCCTACGCAGGTTTCGGAGCAGACCGTCGGCATGCCCGCTTCGATACGCGGATAGCAGAAGATGCACTTCTCAGACTTGCCACTCTTCCAGTTGAAGTAGATTTTTTTGTACGGGCAGCCGGTAACGCACATGCGCCAGCCGCGGCATTTATCCTGATCGATCAGCACAATGCCATCTTCTTCACGTTTATAGATGGCGCCGCTCGGACAGGTGGCGACACAGGCCGGGTTCAGGCAGTGTTCGCACAGGCGCGGCAGATACATCATGAAGGTGTTTTCAAACTGGCCGTACATCGCTTTCTGCATGTTTTCGAAGTTCTGATCGCGGCTCAGCTTCTCGAACTCGCCGCCGAGATCGTCTTCCCAGTTCGGGCCGGCGTTGATTTTGTTCATCCGCTGGCCGGTGATCAGCGAGCGCGGACGCGCAATTGGCTGATGCTTGCTTTCCGGCGCGTTATGCAGGTTCTGGTAGTCAAAATCAAACGGCTCATAGTAGTCATCGATGCCCGGCAGATGCGGGTTGGCGAAGATTTTACCCAGCAGCATCGCGCGGCTACCCATCCGCGGCTGCAGCTTGCCGTTGATTTTGCGGATCCAGCCGCCCTTCCACTTCTCCTGGTTTTCCCAGTCGGTCGGGAAGCCGGTGCCCGGTTTGGTTTCGACATTGTTAAACCACGCGTACTCCATCCCTTCGCGGCTGGTCCAGACGTTTTTACAGGTGACTGAACAGGTATGACAGCCGATGCACTTATCGAGATTCAGCACCATGCCGACTTGTGAACGAATTTTCATTTTGCGCTCTCCTGTACCTGGTCATTGCCTTCGCCATCCAACCAGTTAATGTTTTTCATCTTACGTACCACCACAAACTCATCGCGGTTGGACCCGACCGTGCCGTAATAGTTAAAGCCGTAGGCCAGCTGCGCGTAGCCGCCAATCATGTGCGTCGGTTTCGGCGTAATACGCGTGACCGAGTTGTGAATGCCGCCGCGCTGGCCGGTGATCTCCGAGCCTGGCAGGTTCACAATGCGTTCCTGCGCGTGGTACATCATTGTCATGCCGGACGGTACGCGCTGGCTAACTACCGCACGGGCGGTCAGCGCGCCGTTGCTGTTAAAGACCTCAATCCAGTCGTTATCGGCGATGCCCATCTCTTTAGCGTCGGTCTCACTCAGCCAGACAATCGGGCCGCCGCGACCGAGCGTCAGCATCAGTAAGTTGTCGCTGTAAGTGGAGTGGATCCCCCACTTCTGGTGCGGCGTCAGGAAGTTGAGCGCTTTTTCCGGGTAGCCGTTGGCTTTCACGCCCAGCATCTCTTTCACCGAACGGGTGTTGATCGGTGGGCGGTAGACCAGCAGGCTTTCGCCAAAGTCGCGCATCCACTGGTGATCCTGATAGAGCTGCTGACGGCCAGAGAGCGTACGCCACGGAATCAGCTCATGGACGTTGGTATAACCGGCATTGTAAGAGACATGCTCATCTTCCAGGCCAGACCAGGTCGGGCTGGAGATGATTTTGCGCGGCTGCGCCTGAATATCGCGGAAGCGGATCTTCTCATCTTCTTTATTCAGCGCCAGATGGGTATGGTCGCGACCGGTAAATTCACTCAGCGCCGCCCAGGCTTTCACCGCCACGTTGCCGTTGGTTTCCGGGGCGAGGGTAAGGATCATCTCTGCTGCATCGATGGCGCTGTTGAGCATCGGCTGGCCTTTCGCCGGGCCATCCGCTTTCACGTAGTTAAGCTTGCGCAGTAGATCCATTTCGCTCTGGGTATTCCATGCGATGCCTTTGCCGCCGTTACCGATCTTCTCCATCAGCGGGCCGATAGAGGTAAAGCGCTCATAGGTGGCCGGATAATCTCGTTCCACCGGAATAATGTGCGGTGCAGTTTTGCCCGGAATCAGATCGCATTCGCCTTTCTTCCAGTCCTTCACGTCCAGCGGCTGCGCCAGTTCGGCGGCAGAGTCATGCTGGATCGGCAGCGTCACCACGTCGGTCTCTTTGCCTAAATGCCCCACGCAGAGCGCAGAGAAGGATTTGGCGATGCCTTTATAGATTTCCCAGTCGCTTTTCGATTCCCAGGCCGGATCGACGGCGGCTGAGAGCGGATGAATAAACGGATGCATATCCGAGGTATTCATATCGTCTTTCTCATACCAGGTCGCGGTCGGCAGCACGATGTCTGAGTAGAGGCAGGTGCTGGAGAGGCGGAAGTCGAGCGTCACGACGAGGTCGAGTTTGCCGTCGAGGCCGTTATCCTGCCACTCCACCTCTTCCGGTTTCACCCCGCCCTGTTTGCCCAGATCCTGGCCCTGAATGCCGTGCTCGGTGCCGAGCAGATATTTCAGCATGTACTCATGCCCTTTCCCGGAGGAGCCGAGCAGGTTGGAACGCCAGATAAAGAGGTTACGCGGATGGTTTTTACCGTTTTCCGGCTGCTCGGCGGCGAAGCGCAGCGAGCCCTCTTTCAGGGATTTCACGGTGTAATCCACCGCGGACATCCCGGCTTTTTCCGCTTCGGCGGCAATACGCAGCGGGTTGGTACCCAGCTGAGGAGCCGAAGGCAGCCAGCCCATGCGCTCGGCACGGACGTTAAAGTCAATCAGATGGCCGCTGTAGCGGGATTGATCCGCCATCGGCGAGAGGAACTCTTGCGCCGTTACCGTTTCATAGCGCCACTGGCTGGAGTGGTTATAGAAGTAGGAGGTGCTGTTCATATGGCGCGCCGGACGCTGCCAGTCGAGGGCAAAGGCCAGCGGCTGCCAGCCGGTCTGCGGACGCAGTTTTTCCTGACCAACATAGTGCGCCCAGCCGCCGCCGCTCTGACCAACGCAGCCGCAGAAGACCAGCATATTGATCAGCCCGCGATAGTTCATATCGAGGTGATACCAGTGGTTCATCCCGGCACCGACGATAATCATCGAACGCCCATGGGTTTTATCAGCGTTCTCGGCGAACTCACGCGCAACACGGATAATCTGCGCCTGCGGTACACCGGTCACTTTCTCTGCCCAGGCCGGTGTATAGGCTTTGATTTCGTCATAACGGCTGGCGCAGTTTTCATCACCCAGGCCGCGATCCAGACCATAGTTGGCCATGTTCAGGTCATAAACGGTGGTTACCAGCGCGCTGCTGCCATCCGCCAGCTGCAGGCGTTTAACCGGCAGTTTGTGCAGCAAGATGTTGTCCAGCGTAACGCCCTGGAAGTGCTCGGTATTGTCGCCGCCAAAGTACGGGAAGCCTACCTGCGCGACATCGTCGTGTTTGCCCAACAGGCTGAGGGTCAATTCAACGTCTGCGCCGTTACCGCCATCGCGCTGCTCGAGGTTCCACTTGCCCTTTTCGCCCCAGCGGAAGCCGATCGAACCGTTCGGCGCGATCATGTTGCCTTCGCTATCGAGCGCGACGGTTTTCCACTCAGGGTTGTTTTGCTGGCCCAGCGCATCCACCAGATCGGCGGCGCGCAGCATACGGCCTGCGGCGTAGTAGCCCTCACGCTCTTCGAGCATCACCAGCATCGGCATGTCGGTGTAGCGACGAACATAATCGGTGAAGTACTGGCTCGGCTTATCGAGGTGGAATTCACGCAACATCACGTGGCCCATCGCCAGCGCCATTGCCGCATCGGTGCCCTGCTTCGGTGCCAGCCACAAGTCGCACAGCTTGGCGATTTCTGCGTAGTCCGGGGTGATGGCGACGGTTTTGGTCCCTTTGTAACGCACTTCGGTAAAGAAGTGCGCATCCGGGGTACGGGTCTGCGGCACGTTAGAGCCCCAGGCGAGGATATAGCTGGAGTTGTACCAGTCAGCCGATTCCGGCACGTCGGTCTGCTCGCCCCAGGTCTGCGGTGAAGCAGGCGGTAGGTCGCAGTACCAGTCGTAAAAGCTCAGGCAGGTGCCGCCAATCAGCGACAGATAGCGAGCGCCGGAGGCGTAAGAGACCATCGACATCGCCGGGATCGGCGAGAAGCCAGCTACGCGGTCCGGACCGTAGGTTTTCACGGTGTAGACGTTAGAGGCGGCAATCAGTTCATTCACTTCCTGCCAGGAGGAGCGCACAAAGCCACCGCGTCCGCGCGCCTGCTTAAAGCTCTTCGCTTTATCCACATCTTCAATGATAGAGGCCCAGGCATGCACCGGATCGCTATGCTGCGCTTTCGCTTCACGCCAGAGTTTGATCAGGCGTTTACGCATCAGCGGGTATTTCAGGCGGTTTGCGCTGTAAAGATACCAGGAGTAGCTTGCCCCGCGCGGACAGCCGCGTGGTTCATGGTTTGGCATATCAGGACGGGTACGCGGGTAGTCCGTTTGCTGGGTTTCCCAGGTGACCAGGCCGTTCTTGACGAAAATCTGCCAGCTGCATGAGCCGGTGCAGTTTACGCCATGGGTAGAGCGCACGATTTTGTCGTGCTGCCAGCGGCTGCGGTATCCATCCTCCCAGTCCCGGTTGGTGTTTACGAGCTGGCCGTGCCCGTCGGCAAAGGTTTCGCCTTTCTGTTTAAAGTAGCGAAACCGGTCCAGGAATTTACTCATCGGGGTTCTCCTGTTGGAGCCTGTGCGGCTCTCTTGCTAAATCGACATTGCTGCATTTGCCGCGAAGGTAACCCCCGCAAAGACAACGAGAATTGATGATGATCAAGCCGCCATAGCGCGCCGTTGATGGGCCAGCAACGGAGTACTCCCAAAGAGTTATCAATAGTTTTCACGTAACTAACTGATTAACATGTATATATTATATTTAGTTACTGAATTATTCAGATTTATCCCGGTCTCCAGGTATTAAGGGGTAGATGCCGCTGCGATGCGATACCGCTCACAGTGCTGACCGAAGCAGGTGCGGTACAGGTTATAAGTATGTTGTAACTATATAGCAACCAAAAAAATGCGCGGCCGGAGCCGCGCAAGCATAATCAACACATTACCGTTATTATTGTTTTTTACGCCCGTATATCGCCCAGGTGATCACCACACAGGCGATATAGAACACGAGAAACACTTTCATTGCGCCCGCCGGTGAGCCGGTCAGCGCCAACGAGGTGCCAAACGCTTTCGGAATAAAGAAGCCGCCAATGGCGCCAATCGCCGAGATAAAGCCCAGCGCGGCCGCCGTTTCCGTCGCAGCTTCACGCATCGCCTCGCTCTCGCTACCGCCCGCTTTCTTCACCCGCTCCATGGTCATCTTACGGAAGATCACAGAGATCATCTGGAAGGTTGAGCCGCTGCCCAGCCCGGCGGTGAGGAACAGCACCAGGAAGACGCAGAAGAAGGCGGTGAAGTTGCCACCCTCGCCGTTTGACGGCAGCGTCAGGAACAGCAAGGCGCTGAAGATGGCCATCACGACAAAGTTAACAAGCGTGACACGCGTTCCGCCAAGTCGGTCGGAAATCGCTCCACCCGCTGATCGTGCCAGCGCGCCCACCAGCGGCCCGAAGAAGGCAAAGTGAAGGATCTGCACCTCCGGAAACTGGGTTTTTGACAACATCGCAAAGCCGGCGGAGAAGCCGATAAATGAGCCGAAAGTCGCCAGGTAGAGGAAGCTCATGATCCACAAATGCGAGCGCTTTAACACCGGCAGTTGCGCGCTGAGCGACGCTTTCGAGGTCGCCAGCTCGTTCATGCCGAACCATGCCGCGAGGGTGAATACCGCCAGGAATGGCACCCAGACCCAGGCCGCGTTTTGCAGATAAAGCATCGTGCCGTCAGGCTGAGTCACACCGCCGCCGCCAAAGGCAGCAAAGATGGAGAAGGAGACTGCCAGCGGCGCAATCAGCTGCATCACGCTCACCCCCAGGTTGCCAAAGCCGCCGTTGATGCCAAGCGCACCGCCCTGCTTCTCTTTCGGGAAGAAGAAGCTGATGTTCGCCATACTGGAGGCAAAGTTTGCTCCGGCAAAACCGCACAGCAGAGAGATAATGATAAATGTGCTGAATGGCGTGGAGGTATCCTGCACAGCAAAACCGAGCCAGACGCAGGGAATAATCAGGATGCCAGTACTGAATGCCGTCCAGCGACGCCCGCCAAACACCGGTACCATAAAGGAGTATGGTACACGCAACAGCGCGCCGGAGACCGACGGCAGCGCCGTTAGCATAAACAGTTGGTCGGTGGTGAACTGAAAGCCCACCTTGGGCAGATTCACCGCCACTGCGCTAAACAGCATCCAGACGCAGAAGGCTAAAAGCAGGCAGGGCACGGAGATCCACAGATTGCGGCTGGCAATCTGCTGCCCCTGCTGCTGCCAGAAAGCCGGATCTTCGGGACGCCAGTCGGTAATAACCCGGGATGACGAACGCGAGTCCGGAACGGATGTTTGATGCATAGACACCTCTGATGTGCAGTTTGATGCCTGCCACCTTAATTTCTGCAGCGCGCGTTAAGTTGATATAAATCAAAGGAAAAGCTGGCCTAATAATGGGTAAAAAAACATCATGCTCATTTATGAGTAGCGTTTACCGGCAAAAAAGGTGTGGTTTTTCACGGCGCTGACCGCTACCGGGTCGTTTGCCCCTCCGAATGTTATCCAGCCGGCAATAAAGGAGTAACTCTTTGTAGGTATGGGTATACTCCAGGCGATAGCTGACAATAACGCCACCCGCACCTTTTGCGGTCAAGGAGTCTCATTTTCCCATGCTTAAACGCCTCTTTTCACCGCTGTCGCTGGTCAGCCAACTGGCCGTATTGATGCTGTTATCCACGCTGATTGGCGTGACCGGTATGGCGGTCTCCGGCTGGCTGGTGCAGGGCGTTCAGGGCAGCGCACACGCTATTAACAAAGCGGGTTCGCTGCGCATGCAGAGCTACCGTCTGATGTCGGCCATCCCGCTACAGGAAGATGAGCAATATCTGATAGATGAGATGGAGCACACCGCTTTCAGCCCCGAGCTGGCGCTGGCAGCAAAACGTGATGGCCAGCAGGCGCAGCTTGCTGATTTGCAAACCTACTGGCACAACGTGGTGATCCCGGCGATTAAAGATGCCCGGCAGCCAGCACAGGTCACTGACATCATCGCCGTTTTCGTTGGGCGCATCGATAAACTGGTCTCCGCCTTCGACAGCAATACCGAGCACCGCATCGCCGAAGTGGTGGTGCTGCATCGGGTGATGGCTGTGCTGATGGGGCTGCTGATCCTGATTGCGCTGGTGTGGCTGCGGGCGCGTCTGCTCCGACCGTGGCAGCAGTTGCTGCATATGGCGCGCGCCGTCAGCCAGCGCGATTTTACCCAGCGCGCCCATATCAGCGGCGGCAACGAGATGGCTACCCTTGGCGAGGCGCTTAACAATATGTCCGCCGAGCTGGGCGAGAGTTACGCGGTGCTAGAAAGGCGCGTGCAGGAGAAGACCGCCGGGCTTGAGCAGAAAAATGAGATCCTCTCCTTCTTATGGCAGGCCAACCACCGCCTGCATTCACGCATTCCGATGTGCGAGCGCCTGTCGCCGGTGCTTAACGGCTTACAGAATCTGACCCTGCTGCACGATATTGAACTACGGGTTTACGACCTGGAAGATGAAGAAAATCACCAGGAGTTTACCTGCCAGTCTACGGCCAGCTGCGATGTGAAAGGCTGCCACCTCTGCCCGCGCGACGGCAAATTGATTGAATCGACCGGCGTTGGCTCGACGCTCAAATGGCGGCTGGCGGATGCGCATATGCAGTACGGTTTGCTGCTGGCGAAGCTGCCGCCGGGCCGCCATTTAAGCCATGATCAGCAGCAATTGGTTGATACCCTGGTTGAACAGCTAACCGCCACGCTGGCGCTGGACAGGCATCAGGATCGCCAGCAGCAGCTGATGGTAATGGAGGAGCGTGCGACCATTGCCCGCGAGCTGCACGACTCGATTGCCCAGTCGCTCTCCTGCATGAAGATGCAGGTGAGCTGTTTGCAGATGCAGGGGGACGAAATCCCCGAGAGCAGCCGACAGTTGTTGAGCCAGATCCGTAATGAACTCAATACCTCCTGGGCGCAGCTGCGCGAACTGCTGACCACCTTCCGCTTACAGCTGACCGAGCCGGGGCTGCGCCCGGCGCTGGAGTCCAGCTGTCAGGAGTACAGTCTGCGTTTCGGTTTCGACGTGCGGCTTGATTACCAGCTTCCGGCCCGCATCGTTCCGGCGCATCAGGCCATTCATCTATTGCAGATCGCCCGCGAGGCGCTGAGCAATGCCCTAAAACACTCCGGCGCCACCGCGGTCAGTGTCGCCGTACAGCAACAGGAAAACCGTGTCGTACTGCGCATCAGCGATAACGGGTGTGGGATCCCGGATAATGCTGAGCGCACCAACCATTACGGACTCATTATTATGCGCGATCGCGCGCAAAGCCTGCGCGGCGACTGCCAGGTGCGTCCCGGAGCTTCCGGGGGGACTGACGTTGTCGTCACCTTCATACCCGAAACGTTTCTCTCATCTATGCAAGGAGATAACCATGAGTAATCAGGATCCGGCAACTATCCTGCTAATCGACGACCATCCGATGCTGCGTACCGGTGTAAAGCAGTTAATTAGCATGGCCCACGACATCACCGTCGTCGGCGAGGCCAGCAACGGCGAGCAAGGCATTGAGCTGGCAGAATCGCTGGACCCGGACCTGATCCTGCTCGACCTTAATATGCCGGGCATGAACGGACTGGAGACCCTCGACAAGCTACGCGAGAAAACCCTCTCCGGGCGCATTGTGGTCTTTAGCGTCTCTAATCATGAAGAGGATGTGGTCACCGCCCTGAAGCGCGGCGCCGATGGCTACCTGCTGAAAGATATGGAGCCGGAAGATTTGCTGAAGGCATTGCAACAGGCGGCGGCGGGAGAGATGGTGCTGAGCGAGGCGCTGACGCCGGTGCTGGCAGCCAGTCTGCGCGCTAACCGCGCGACGACCGACCGCGATATCTCCCAGTTAACGCCGCGCGAGCGCGATATCCTGAAACTGATCGCCCAGGGGCTGCCGAACAAGATGATTGCCCGCCGTCTGGATATCACCGAGAGCACGGTGAAAGTGCACGTCAAACATATGCTGAAAAAGATGAAGCTTAAATCCCGCGTCGAAGCGGCTGTCTGGGTGCATCAGGAGCGGGTTTTCTGATCACTGCACGGCTGGCAGCGACCAGTCCGTACCGCCATCCGTTGCCGGTGGGATCACCGGCTCGGTCAGCTTCAGCACGATAGTGTTTGATTCCACTTTCTGCCCCTTCTCATCCTCCACCAGTACCGAAAGCGTCCAGCTGTTGCTCGCCCCTTCGCGGCTGTCCCAGCGCGGCATAATCAATGTCCAGCCATCGCCGCTGCGTGCGTTCACCGGCGGCGTTAAACTCAGCGCCTGAGTGTCGCCCTGCCAGGTCAGGCTGCGGATACCGTGCGTGCTGTGAATTTGCAGTTTAAGCGCCACCGTTTCCCCCGGCTGGAGATCCCAGGGCGGCGTTGCCAGGAAAACGGAGAGGGTTTTGCGCTGGCGATACTCAAACACCGGCAGATTGTTGCGCGTCGGGCTATCGTAGCGGCTGCCGCGCAGGGAGCGGCTAACGGCAACTTCAGAGGGTGAGAGCTGTTTATGCAGCGGCACGCCAAAGCGGTAGTTGAGTTTTAACCCTAAATCGTTCTGGCTTACCCCACTCTCCCCCTGGCGATGCTCGGCGGTAATGGTCACCAGCGGCACCGGGGTGTAGTTGACCCCCAGTTTGACGGCGACCGGGTTGTGATAACCCGTGCCGCTATCAAACAGATCGACATTGTCGCCAAAGTACTGCTCCACGCTGACGCTGGTGTTGACGTACTGGTAGAACGGTAGTCGCGCCTGCGCCGTCACATCGTAACCGCGCGCCATGCGCTGCTGCTGCGTCGCCGTGTCATAGCGCCAGTGGCTCACCGGCTGGTAGTAGTTGGCCGACAGACGCAGGAATTCGCCCCACGCCTCCGCGCCAAATCCGGCGCGCCCGGTATTCTCTTCCAGTTGAGCGTCGTAAAAAGTGTTGTAGCCGAGGAGCCAGTCGCCAGCAACCCAGCGCTGCCCCAGCCCCACATTGCCGATAAGGCCGCTATCTTGCTGCGTCAGGCCCAGCTGGCTCCAGCTCAGGTAGCGGTTGTTATCCTGTAACGGTACAAACCAGTCGCCATGGCTGCCGTTAAACTGCCCTTCATTATCCACTTTCAGATCGACGGTGGCGTTACCCCACGGCGAAAGCCAGGACTCAACCTGCTGATTGACCTCTCCACTCACCACCTCACGCAGTTGCCCGAAGGCGAACTGGCGCGCCTGCTGACCCGCGCTGAGGTCGCTGTCGGTCATGCTCGCCTCCCCAAACGCTTTCGCCATCTCGGCAAAGTGTTTCTCCTGCGCATCCGTCTCCGGTGCCATACTGAGATCCGGGAGACCATCGCCATTGTTGTCGAACGGGTTTTCCGCCTGCTGCACATATTTGTTCTGCAGCGCATGGGCATCGCCTCCCGCCACTAACAGGGCAAGAAGGGAGAGAAGTGGAGAGGTAAGGAAGCTGCGCATCACGACGTTAATGAGGATCCTGGGCCGATTTTGTGAAGTAAGTCACTTAGTCTAGCGGTTTTAGCGGGCGATTACAGCCGCGGGCGATATATCAGGAAAATCCCTAATCGACCCGCCTCGCTGCGGCTACAGTTAATGCATCCTTGTCACGAGAGACGCGTCATGAAAACAAAAATAACTCTGCTGTGCGGCTGGATGCTGCTCTGCGGCGCGCAGGCCAGCGCCGCTCCCCTTTTTGCTTTGCAATCCCCGGCCTTTGCCGACAACGCGATGATGGAGAAGAAATTCGCCGGTAACGCCAGCAATAACCCCAACTGCACCGGCGAAAACCTCTCTCCGGCGCTGGTGTGGAGTAACGCCCCGACCAACACGCAGAGTTTTGCGCTGATCGTCCACGACCCGGAAGGTGCACGCGGGCTAGGCGTGACACACCTGGTGGCCTATAACATCGCGCCGTCGAGCGCGGGCTTTGCGCAGAACGCGCTGCGCGATGGCAAAGGCTTTACCGGCGGCAAAAACACACCCGGCAATTTTCGCTGGCATGGCCCCTGTCCACCGCCGGGCAGCGGCGCACATCACTACACCTTCACTCTCATCGCCACCTCGCTGCCGCCAACTTTAGAGGAGGGGCTGACCCGCGAAGAGCTCTTCAGCAAGCTTAAGGGCAATACGCTTGCTGCCGCCGGGCTGATTGGCCGCTTCGGGCAGTGATTTTACCTTTGCGCCGCCCGCGCGGCGCAGTAGCATAGCCCTTTTCGCTACGATTAATCGAAGGAGTGACAATGCAAAACGTTGTGATCATCGCCAATGGTGCGGCGTACGGAAGTGAATCGCTGTTTAACAGCCTACGGCTGGCGATTGCCCTGCGCGAGCAGGAGGAGCCGATCGCGCTGAAGCTGTTTTTAATGTCCGATGCGGTAACCGCCGGGCTGCGCGGCCAGAAGCCCGCCGAGGGGTATAACATTCAGCAGATGCTGGAGATCCTCACCGCCCAGGGCGTGCCGGTGAAGCTGTGCAAGACTTGCGCCGATGGCCGCGGCGTCAGCGCCCTGCCGCTGGTTGAGGGCGTGGAGATCGGTACTCTTGTCGAGCTGGCGCAGTGGACGCTGGCGGCAGACAAAGTGTTAACTTTCTAATAGAACGGCGAGTTTAATACAATTTACTTATGGATGGCTCTGCGTCATCAAGTTTGCCTGCTGTGTTGCCGATAGCCACTTAAGACAAACACAGCAGGTACAATAAAAATGTTCACATCCATAAAAGCCCGGATTATGGCGGCGACGGCAGGTTGTCTCACTGTCGCCTTGCTGCTCAACACCATCATCAACTACCAGGTTACGCGCCAGCACAACCAGCAAACCCAGCAGGATATTCTCTCCAGCACCCGCGACAGCCATGGCATTGCCATTGCCGACTGGGTCGCCAGCAAAACCGCGATGATCGCCTCTCTGCAAAGCGTGGCCTTAACGGACGATCCGGTACCGGTATTTGCCCAAATCGCCCGCGCCGGCGGGTTTATCAACGTCTACGTTGGCTATGCCAGCAAAACTGCGAAGTTCTCCGATCCCGGCGGCGTCCCGGCGGATTACGATCCGACCATTCGCCCCTGGTATCAGCAGGCAGTGAAAGCCGATGCGCCAGTGGTTACTGCCCCCTATGTTGATGCCAGCACCGGGCAGCTGGTGGTGACCTTTGCCGTACCGGTAAAAGAGAACGGCACGCTGAGAGGCGTCGTCGCTGGCGACGTCTCAATGGCGAGCGTAGTCGCCAACGTGCGCGGTATCAGCCCGACGCCGCATAGCGGCGGTATGCTGCTTGCCAGCGATGGCTCGGTGATTGCCGCTGCCGATGAAAAGCTGACGATGAAACCCTTCTCTGATGCCATCCACGGCGTCTCCTTTGCTGAACTGAGCAGCGGAAAAACCGTCTCTGGCGAGTATGCTGGTGATGAGAAGTCGCTGTTAGCCAGCCGGGTGAAAGGAACCGACTGGCTGCTGGTGGTCGCCCTCGATGGGGATGACGCTACCGCCGGTCTGCGCGCGCAGTTAAAAGCCTCCGCCGTGTCGCTGATTGTGCTGGTGATTATTGCCGGGGCATTGATGCAGTGGATGGTCGCAGCGCTGCTTAAACGCCTGGTGGTGATCCGCGATGCGATGAACGCCATCAGCAGTGGCACTAACGATCTCTCCCAGCGCTTGCCGGAGAGCGGTAACGATGAAGTAGCGCAGATCGCCCACGCCTTTAACGCCTTCAGCGACAAGCTGGCGGTGGTGATGGTGAAACTGCGCGACTCCACCCACTCGGTGCAGCTGGCCGCGCAGGAGATTGCCGCCGGGAACCAGGATCTCTCCGGGCGCACGGAGCAGGCAGCATCAAGCCTGCGTGAAACCGCCAGTGCCGTGGAGCAGATCACCGCCTCGGTGGCGCAATCGACCGATGCGGCAGCGCAGGCCAATACCCAGGCGCATGTCGCCTCCGAAGCCGCCTCCCGCGGCGGCCAGGTAGTGACGCAGGCTATTAACACCATGCACTCAATTGAAGTCGCCTCGGCGAAGATTGGCGATATCACCAGCGTTATTGACGCCATCGCCTTCCAGACCAATATCCTCGCGCTTAACGCCTCGGTAGAAGCGGCGCGCGCCGGTGAACAGGGGCGCGGCTTTGCGGTAGTCGCGGGCGAAGTGCGCAATCTCGCCAGCCGCAGCGCGCAGGCGGCGAAGGAGATTAAAACGCTGATTGACTCCACCACCGACAGCGTCGCCACCGGCTCGCGCTATGTGCGGCTGGCCGGCGACAGCATGACCGATATTGCCACCAGCATCGACAGCGTATCGGTGATTATGCGTGAGATCACTGTCGCCACCA
The DNA here is from genome assembly GCF_014490785.1 of Kosakonia sp. SMBL-WEM22. NCBI lineage: Bacteria > Pseudomonadati > Pseudomonadota > Gammaproteobacteria > Enterobacterales > Enterobacteriaceae > Kosakonia > Kosakonia sp. SMBL-WEM22. The sequence continues at coordinate 2,632,615 of NZ_CP051488.1, forward strand.
GCGAGCAGATGAAAGGTATTCAGGAGATCAATCACGCGGTGATCAATCTGGACCGCATGGTGCAGCAGAACGCCGAGCTGGTCGTCGAATCAACCGCCGCAGCCGGGGCACTGCGCGCGCAGGCGGGGGAACTTGCCGATACCGCCGGACATTTCCGCATTTAATCTTTTACCGGCGCGTTTGAACTGCGGTTTTGCGCGCCGGATCTCCCCCCTTGCCGCAGATTGTTATTTTTGTTTAATCCTTACGTCATTTGTTGATCAAAATCAGCATCTGGCTAACGGTCGTTTGGTGTGATGCAGGGAGTGTTTTGTGAACAACATCACGCAGGGATGGCGTTATTCAAATGACGGGGTTAAAAAATGGCGGTAGTAAAAGCAAGTTTAAAACTGTTTGGCGGGGATACGGTGGTGGTTCGCTGTTCTGAAAAGTGTCATATCCATCTGATGTGTGAAAAGAGCCGCAAGCCGGATGCGCAGGCGGATATTCTGAGTGTCCAGAACCGCGCCAGCGCCTATCTTTCGGTGCCTTATAGCGGCATCTGGAGCGTACTGATCGACAGCCACAGCCAGTCGCTGGAGCACTCGATCAGCTACGTTGCGGCGTAAAGTCACCCTTAGCAGGCAAAACCAGGTACCATTTCCGGGCCTGGTTTATCCCCCTCCAGTAGCAGACGCACTCTTCCCACCAGCTCATTCAGGCAGTCATCGTGCATGCCGAGCTTAATCAGCTCCTGCTCAAGGGAGAAGAGGTACTGGGCATTGGTACCAAGCGGGCCGCTGGCGGCAGCAATCAGTGGCGCGATGGTTTGCGCGCGGGTATCAGACTCATAGAGCGGGTGGCGCGGATCCATAATAAATACCAGCGCATTAACCACGCGGCCATCGTCGAGTGAGAGTTTGCACCAGCTCGGCAGATAGCAGCCGGTGATCATCTCCCGTTTCCACAGCAGCGTGAGATCGTCGTGCAGGCTCTCTTCCGACAGCCGGTAAGCCACGCCGGTGGTGCGTCCGCCCTCTTTTAGTGCAAGCATGCGTCCTGGCTGGCACGCAGTACCGCGTCCGGCCGTCAGGCGCAAACAGAAGGCGCGATGCCAGCCGACCAGCGTCCCAGGGCAGGATTCGTCGAACTCCAGCGCCGGGTTCCACATCAGCGAACCGTAACCAAAAATCCACACCGGGCCATCATCCGGCCGACAGGCCAGCGTCGCCGCCAGCGAGGACGCCCGCTGCTCAGCCGACCACAACAACGACTCTTCTATATCGCCAAACGCCGTTTTGCAATCGGCCGCTCGCAAGAAATCACGCGTTAACATCTTCTACCTCCGCCACTGCCTGCGTCCTTGCGACTGCTTTACTGCTGCCTTCCCGACATACGCTGCCGTATCAACGCAGCGCTATACGACGATATGCAATTCACGCGCCGCATGCAACAGCATCAATCCATCGAATAAAGCTATATATGGCGAAGGTGGCGCTGCTATGCGCTACTTCTTCTTATGCCACTTATCGTCATCCCCCTTTTCATACTCATTTTTAACCGCCGCCCAGGCGACGCGGTGCGCCGTCTCTTCCCGGCTGGCATCGCCACGGCGGTCATCTTTATCTTTATATTGATCCCAGGCGCTGTTAAACGCCTCTTTATAGATCTCCTGCGCATGGGCAGGGAGAACGTGCTGTACGCTGTCGGGTAGCTCAGATTTTGCTTTATATGGCACTTTTCTGCTCCTTCTTGGGCTAAAAGCTTAAGTCTGGTCGACAACCTCCTTCTGCGCCAGGCAAAGAGGATAAATGTCTTTTTTAGATGATTATCTTTATGTTTATATTGCACTATTATCAGAAAATATTATTTTTTAAGCCTTACTAACAAAAAATATTTTACCGCCGTAAAAATAGGTAAAAATGACCACGTAAAGACCACTTTTTTGCTATTTTAATCACCTTTCGTTCTTTATCTATACTTCAACAACACTGCACTCTGAGGAGAATCATAATGACAACAACCCACGAGGCGGTTAAAACCCGCCACAAGGAGACCACGCTCATTTTCCCGGTGCTGGCGCTGGCCGTGCTGCTCTTCTGGGGAAGCTCGCAGTCACTGCCGGCGATAGTCGGTATCAACGTGCTGGCGCTGGTGGGGATTTTAGCCAGCGCCTTTAGCGTGGTGCGCCACGCTGACGTTCTTGCCCATCGTCTGGGCGAACCTTTCGGCTCGTTAATTCTGAGCCTCTCCGTGGTTATTCTTGAAGTAAGTCTCATCTCTGCACTGATGGCGACCGGTGATGCCGCGCCGACGCTGATGCGCGATACGCTCTACTCCATCATCATGATTGTGACCGGCGGGCTGGTCGGTTTCTCGCTGCTGCTGGGTGGGCGTAAATTCGCCACGCAGTATGTCAATCTGTTTGGCATCAAGCAGTATCTGATCGCCCTCTTTCCGCTGGCGATTATTGTGCTGGTCTTTCCGATGGCGCTGCCGGAAGCGAACTTCACTATCGGCCAGGCGCTGCTGGTGGCGCTCATTTCGGCGGCGATGTATGGCGTGTTTCTGCTCATCCAGACCAAAACTCATCAGAGCCTGTTTGTCTATGAGCATGAAGATGACGGCGACGATGACGATCCGCACCACGGTAAGCCGTCGGCGCACGGCAATCTCTGGCATACCGCGTGGCTGATTGTGCATCTGATTGCGGTGATTGCGGTGACCAAAATGAACGCGCAGCCGCTGGAAGTGCTGCTGACGGAAGTGAATGCACCGGTGGCGTTTACCGGCTTCCTCGTTGCGCTGCTGATCCTCTCACCGGAAGGGCTTGGGGCGCTAAAAGCGGTGCTGAACAATCAGGTGCAGCGCGCGATGAATCTCTTCTTCGGTTCGGTGCTGGCGACCATCTCGCTGACCGTACCGGTGGTCACGCTGATTGCCTGGCTCACCGATAATAAGCTGGTGTTCGGCCTTGATGCGCCGGAGATGATTGTGATGGTAGCGTCACTGATGCTCTGCCAGATCTCCTTCTCAACCGGGCGCACCAATGTACTTAACGGCGCGGCGCATCTGGCGCTGTTTGCCGCCTATCTGATGACCATCTTTGCCTGAGTGATGCAGAGACAAAAAACCCCGCTTTCGCGGGGTTTTTCTTTTTATGCTTCAGTGTTGAGTTCGTCGAAGCTTTTGACCAGGTCGTCAATCGCTTTGATCTGCTGCAGGAAAGGCTCAAGCTTCGCCAGCGGCAGTGCAGATGGGCCATCGCACTTGGCGTTATCCGGGTCCGGGTGCGCTTCAATAAACAGACCGGCAAGACCGGTTGCCATGCCCGCGCGCGCCAGCTCGGCGACCTGGCCACGACGGCCACCGGAAGCGGCACCAAACGGGTCGCGACACTGCAGCGCGTGGGTGACGTCAAAGATCACCGGCGAGTTGTTGGAAACTTTTTTCATCACGCTGAAGCCGAGCATGTCGACCACCAGGTTGTCATAACCGAAGTTCGCGCCGCGATCGCAGAGGATAACTTTGTCATTACCGCCCTCGATAAATTTGTCGACGATATTGCCCATCTGGCCCGGGCTTACGAACTGCGGTTTTTTGACGTTAATCACTGCGCCGGTTTTCGCCATCGCTTCCACCAGATCGGTCTGGCGAGCGAGGAAGGCCGGAAGCTGGATCACATCCACCACTTCAGAGACCGGCTGCGCCTGGCTCGCTTCGTGTACGTCGGTAATCAGTTTGACGCCGAAGGTCTGCTTCAGCTCCTGGAAAATCTTCATCCCCTCTTCCAGACCCGGCCCGCGATAGGACTTGATGGAGGAGCGGTTGGCTTTATCGAAAGAGGCTTTGAACACGTACGGGATGCCCAGCTTCTGGGTCACGGTCACGTAGTGTTCACAAATGCGCATGGCTAAATCGCGGGATTCCAGCACGTTCATGCCGCCGAACAGCACGAACGGCAGATCGTTCGCCACGTTGATGTCGCCAATGCTGACCACTTTTTGTTTCATAAAATCGCCTTATCGAGTGTGAATGCTTAATGCAGGGTAATCTGTTTATGGGAAATCGTGTTGATCTGCGCGCGGATCATTTCGCTGATCGGATCTTCCGGGCACTGCTCGACGAAGTAGCTTAAGTCATGCAGCGCCACGTGGTCGCAATCCAGCTGCGCATAAATCAGCCCGCGATCGCGGATCTCATACGGATCTTCCGGATTGAACTGCAGTAACGCTTCGCTGGCGCGCAGGGCCAGCTCCATCTGCTGCTCTTCCATCAACGCCGACTTCAGAGTATCCAGCAGTTTGCGGATCACTTCAGCGTTGTCTGCCTCATCAAGGTCTTCGTTAAACAGCTCGGCCACCGGGCTGATATTGCCCTTCAGCCAAACTTCAAGCGTATGTTCGTCCAGCGTGTCGCCATTGAACGGGTTAATCAGCCACATTTCGCCATCCAGCCATTCGCCGCGCAGAATCAGCTGCGTGGGGAAGATGACCGGGGTCAGCGGAATATTGAGCCGCCCGGCAACCCACAGCAGAATCGCCCCCAGCGATACGGCACTGCCCTGGCGGTTCTGCAACACTTTATCCAGCCACAGCGCATCAGAGAGACGGTAGACGCCGCGAGTATCTTTGAATCCCCACTCGCCGTAAAACAGCGCAAGGAGTTCCTCCAGTTGATGCTCCTGAGGCTTTGCCTGACTGATCTCTTCACGGGCAAGCGCGAGCAGATGCTCCAGTTCGTCTTGTACGTATTGTGAAGGAAAATCATCGCGTATCAGCGCGGAAACAAGGATCATCCCGTCGCATAATGGCGCTTTGTTAAATTCGAAATCAGCTAACGACCTCATGTCTTACCCCAGTATCGGTACTTTTGTGGCGGCGAGTTTAATGATGATGTACAGCACCACCAGCCCCAGCATAAAGGCAATAAAACCTGCCTGCTGGCCGCGCGGACGATGTCGCCCGAGCGCAATAAAACCCAAAACGATATAGATGATAACGCCAAACAGCTTTTCAGTCAGCCATGCGCCTTTAACAGTAAAAGGCAAATAGCCGGTCAGGCCTATCAACCCCACGCCGCTTAATAGCAAAATGCTATCGACGATATGCGGTACTACCCGCACCCAACGCGCCTGAAAGCGGGGATTGTTGCTCCAGCGCCACCAGTAACGCAGGGTGAACAGGCTAATGGTCAGCGCCACCGACGTCAAATGTAACGTAATCAGGATGTTAAAGAGGCACATTCCCTGTTGCTCCCGTTACGGCCGCCGTCCCAGTGTCAGGCGTTCGTTATCACCATAATCCCGGCAGGTTTCCACCTGCTGCCAGCCGTAGCGGGCAAAAATCTCGCGCACCGCGGCACCCTGCTGCCAGCCATGCTCCAGCAACAACCAGCCCTGCGGCAGTAAGTAGCGCGGCGCGTCTTTAATCAGCATATGCAGATCCGCAAGGCCGTTATCCGCTGCCACCAGTGCGCTGAGCGGTTCAAAGCGCACATCGCCCTGCGCCAGATGGGGATCCTGCGCATCAATATAGGGCGGGTTGCTGACGATAAGCGAAAAGGCTTGCCCCTCCAGGGCGCTAAACCAGCGGCTCTGCACAATCTCGATATTGCGAATGCCGAGATGGTCGGCGTTACGCTGCGCCAGCGCGACCGCCTCAGGGACGAGATCGACAGCGGTGACCTGGCAATCTGGCCGCTCGCTGGCCAGCGCCAGCGCAATGGCGCCGGTGCCGGTACCTAAATCCAGGATGCGACACGGCGCGGCGGGAAGCCGGGCGAGCGCCTGCTCAACCAGGCATTCCGTATCGGGGCGTGGAATCAGCGTGGCGGGCGAGACAAAGAGCGGCAGCGACCAGAATTCACGCTCGCCAATCAGGTGCGCGACCGGCTCGCCGCGCACACGTCGGGCCAGTAACGCAGCAAGCTGCGCCTGCTGCTCGTCCGCAAGACGCGTTTCCCCGAAGGCGAGAATATAGGTGCGCGCTTTGCCGGTGACAAAGCCGAGCAAAATCTCGGCATCCCGCCGCGGACTCTCGCTTTCGCGCAGCTGGCTTGCGGCCTCACGCAACCACTGTTGAAACTCCATCAATCCTGCTCGGAGAGCGCCGCCAGCTGGTCGGCCTGGTACTCCTGCACGATCGGTTCGATCAGCGCATCGAGCTTGCCTTCCATCACTTCATCCAGGCGGTAGAGCGTCAGGTTGATGCGGTGGTCGGTTACGCGACCCTGCGGGAAGTTATAGGTGCGGTTACGGTCGCTGCGATCGCCGCTGCCGAGCAGGTTACGACGCGTGGAGGCCTCCGTCTGCTGGCGTTTCGCCACTTCGGCAGCGTGGATACGCGCCCCGAGCACGGAGAGCGCTTTGGCTTTGTTTTTATGCTGCGAGCGCTCATCCTGGCACTCCACCACAATCCCGGTTGGCAAGTGGGTAATACGGATCGCTGAATCAGTGGTGTTAACGTGCTGGCCGCCCGCGCCGGAGGAGCGGAAGGTGTCGATACGCAGATCCGCCGGGTTGATATCCGGCAGCTCCGCCTCCGGCAACTCCGGCATCACCGCAACGGTACAGGCGGAGGTGTGAATGCGCCCCTGCGATTCGGTGGCCGGCACGCGCTGCACACGGTGACCGCCCGACTCAAACTTCAGACGGCCATAGACGCCGTCGCCGCTGATTTTGGCAATCACCTCTTTATAACCACCATGTTCGCCTTCATTGGCGCTCATGATCTCGACGCGCCAGCGGCGGGCCTCGGCATAACGGCTGTACATGCGGAACAGATCGCCGGCAAACAGGGCGGCTTCATCCCCGCCGGTACCGGCGCGCACTTCGACAAACGCGTTGCGCTCATCATCAGGATCTTTCGGCAGCAGCAGCACCTGTAAATGCTGTTCAAGCTGCTCGCTTCTCTCTTTTGCGTCGCGTAACTCCTCCTGCGCCATTTCGCGCATTTCGGGGTCGTCGAGCATCATCTGCGCAGTTTCGATATCGTCCTGCGTCTGTCGCCAGTCGGTAAAACAGCGGGAAACGTCGCTCAGCTGCGCATATTCGCGCGACAGGGCGCGGAAGCGATCCTGATCGGCGATGGTTTGCGCGTCACCCAGCAGCGCCTGTACTTCTTCATGGCGTTCATGCAGGGCTTCCAGTTTGGCAACGATAGAAGGCTTCATAGGCGTAAAGGCACCTTTTAGTAATTATCAGGAGTGTGGTGTGCTAATCCAGCCCGAGGCTGTTGCGCAGAATATGCAGGCGATCGTCATCCCCGTCACGGGCGGCCTGCTGAAGAGATTTGGTTGGGGCATGGATTAAACGGTTGGTCAGCTTCCACGCCAGGTCCTGCATAATGGTCTGCGGATCGCCGCCCTGCTCCAGCGCAGCGAGCGCTTTTGCCGTCAGCTCATCGCGAACCTGTTCTGACTGGCTGCGATAGTCCCGAATCGTCTCGCTGGCGCTTTGCGCGCGCAGCCAGGCCATAAATTCGCTGGTCTCCTGGGCGACGATAGTTTCCGCCTGCACCGCCGCGGCTTTGCGCTGCGCCAGGTTGTGCTGAATGATGCTTTGCAGATCGTCGACGCTGTAGAGATAGGCGTTGGCAATTTCGCCCACTTCCGGCTCAACGTCGCGCGGAACGGCAATATCCACCAGCAGCATCGGCTTATTGCGGCGTGCCTTCATCGCCCGCTCGACCATCCCTTTGCCAATAATCGGCAGCGGGCTGGCGGTCGAACTGATAACGATATCGGCATCTTTCAGGCGCTCGTCGATTTCGCTCAGGCCGATCACTTCCGCCCCGACCTCATTCGCCAGCAGCTCCGCACGCTCGCGGGTGCGGTTGGCGATGATCATATTTTGTACTTTGTGCTCACGCAGATGGCGCGCCACCAGCTCAATGGTCTCGCCCGCGCCGACCAGCAGCACGGTAACCGTCGAAAGGGATTCAAAGATCTGCCGCGCGAGGGTACAGGCAGCGAAAGCGACCGACACGGCGCTGGCGCCGATATCGGTTTCCGTGCGCACGCGCTTGGCGACAGAGAAGGATTTCTGGAACATGCGTTCCAGCTCGCTGGCATTCCCGTGACCACGATGGGAGTCGGCATAGGCTTTTTTTACCTGGCCGAGGATCTGCGGCTCGCCGAGCACCAGCGAATCGAGCCCGCTCGCCACGCGCATTAAATGGCTGACGGCGTCGTTATCTTCGTGCCAGTAGAGGCTCTGGCGTACTTCATCTTCACGCAGGTGATGATAATCGCATAGCCAGCGCACCAGCGCTTCCTGTAAGTTCTCCCGCTCTTCGACGCTCAGATAAAGCTCGGTGCGGTTACAGGTTGAGAGCACCACGCCCCCCTGCACCATCGGCTGTGCCAACAGGCTTTCCAGCGCCTGGTCAAGCGTTTCCGGCGAAAACGCAATACGTTCTCGCAACGCAACAGGTGCTGTTTTGTGGTTGATGCCGAGTGCTAAAAGGGTCATGGGCGCGGGAATAGTACCAACGTTGATAAGGTTAGACTGCACGCATCATACAGGATGAGCGGAGTCAATAAAAGGGAGACTATCCTTTCGGAGTAATTGGTCTTTTTATGATTTAAGACAACGTGAACGTAGACGCTCTTTCTGTGCGGCGCTAGCATTAAGCTTCTGTCTGTAAACTGTTACAAGGATTTGTCATCGTTATGATTCTGTCGGATTTCCGCCTCATTCGCCTGCTACCGCTGGCAAGCCTCGTGCTCACTGCTTGTACCCTGACCGCGCCGAAAGGACCGGGCAAAAGCCCCGATGCCCCGCAGTGGCGTCAGCATCAGCAGCAGGTGCGCGACTTACACCAGTATCAGACGCGCGGCGCGTTTGCCTATCTCTCTGATGAGCAAAAAGTTTATGCCCGCTTCTTCTGGCAGCAGACCGGCCAGGACCGCTATCGTTTACTGCTCACCAATCCGCTTGGCAGCACCGAGCTTGAGCTGAAGGCGCAGCCGGGCAACGTTGAGCTGGTGGATAATAAAGGTAAGCACTACACCGCCGACGACGCGGAGGAGATGATTGGCAAACTGACCGGCATGCCGATCCCGCTTAACAGCCTGCGTCAGTGGATCCTTGGCCTGCCGGGCGACGCCACCGATTACAAACTCGACGACCAGTATCGCCTCAGCCAGGTCAACTACAGCCAGGATGGCAAGAGCTGGAAAGTGGTATATGGCGGCTATGACAGCAAAACGCAGCCGGCCCTGCCTTCTAATATGGAGCTGAGCGACGGCAAGCAGCGCATCAAGTTAAAGATGGATAATTGGATCGTTAAATGATGACCTGGCCTGCTCCGGCAAAACTTAACCTCTTTTTATACATCACCGGCCAGCGTGAGGATGGTTACCACACGCTGCAGACGTTGTTCCAGTTTCTCGATTATGGCGACACATTGACCATCGAACCGCGTCATGACGGCAAAATCTGCCTGCTTACGCCGATTGAAGGTGTACCGGATGAGGAGAACCTGATCGTACGCGCGGCCCGTTTGCTGATGACACGCGCCGCCGCGACCGAGCGCCTGCCCGCCGGTAGCGGTGCGGATATCGCCATCGATAAACGTCTGCCGATGGGCGGCGGGCTGGGCGGCGGCTCGTCAAATGCGGCGACGGTGCTGGTGGCGCTTAACCATCTCTGGCAGTGCGGCCTGAGCGTGGATGAGCTGGCGCAGTTGGGTTTGACACTTGGTGCCGATGTGCCGGTGTTTGTGCGCGGCCATGCGGCGTTTGCTGAAGGAGTCGGCGAGCTACTCACACCGGTCGATCCACCCGAAAAATGGTACCTGGTTGCTCACCCCGGCGTCAGCATTCCGACGCCGCTCATCTTTGGCGATCCGGCGCTCCCGCGCAATACGCCTGTCAGGTCAATCAATACGTTACTGAATTGTGAATTCGGCAACGATTGCGAGGTTATCGCAAGAAAACGTTTTCGTGAGGTTGATGCGGCGCTTTCCTGGCTGTTAGAATACGCGCCGTCGCGCCTGACTGGCACAGGAGCCTGTGTCTTTGCCGAATTTGACACCGAATCCTCCGCTCGTCAGGTGCTTGAGCAAGCCCCGGAATGGCTGAACGGTTTTGTCGCGCGAGGCGTCAACCTCTCGCCGCTAGCACAAACCATCGCCGGGCAAGCTGAGTCACAGTGACAACGTCACTTGTTCCAGACGTTGCACTGCGCTCTTTAATACACCGCATGGATAGTTTTTCGCCCTGACCGCACATTTTGGCGTATCCTATCCACCACTGGACGCATGCCTGAGGTTCTTCTCGTGCCTGATATGAAGCTTTTTGCTGGTAACGCCACCCCGGAACTAGCACAACGTATTGCCAACCGCCTGTACACTTCTCTCGGCGACGCCGCCGTAGGTCGCTTTAGCGACGGCGAAGTCAGCGTACAAATCAATGAAAACGTACGCGGTGGTGATATTTTCATCATCCAGTCCACTTGTGCTCCTACAAACGACAACCTGATGGAATTGGTTGTGATGGTCGATGCCCTGCGCCGTGCTTCCGCAGGCCGTATCACCGCCGTTATTCCCTACTTTGGTTACGCCCGTCAGGATCGCCGCGTCCGCTCCGCTCGCGTACCGATTACCGCAAAAGTCGTTGCCGATTTCCTCTCAAGCGTTGGCGTTGACCGCGTCCTCACCGTAGACCTGCATGCTGAACAGATTCAGGGCTTCTTTGATGTACCGGTTGATAACGTGTTCGGCAGCCCGATCCTGCTTGAAGATATGCTGCAGCTGAACCTCGATAACCCGATTGTGGTTTCCCCGGATATTGGCGGCGTGGTTCGCGCACGTGCCATTGCCAAACTGCTGAACGATACCGACATGGCGATCATTGATAAGCGCCGCCCGCGCGCCAACGTTTCTCAGGTGATGCACATCATCGGCGACGTGGCGAACCGCGACTGCGTGCTGGTTGACGATATGATCGACACCGGCGGTACGCTGTGCAAAGCAGCAGAAGCCCTGAAAGAGCGCGGCGCAAAACGCGTCTTCGCTTACGCCACCCACCCGATTTTCTCCGGTAATGCGGTGAATAACCTGCGTAACTCCGTGATTGACGAAGTGGTCGTCTGCGACACCATTCCGCTGAGCGAAGAGATCAGAGCGCTGCCTAACGTACGTACGCTGACGCTTTCTGGCATGCTGGCCGAAGCTATTCGCCGTATCAGCAATGAAGAGTCAATCTCTGCGATGTTCGAACATTAATCGATGCTGCATACCAAACCCGCTCCGGCGGGTTTTTTTAACCCTCTATTTTATTTGTATGATTTATTAATTAGTTAGACTACGCTTCGCAAAAGAGTGACTCCTGTGAAAACGTTACTTTCGCCCCACATCATGCCGTTCCGCGCGCTGATTGATGCCTGCTGGAAAGAGAAATATACCGCAGCCCGCTTTACCCGCGATTTGATCGCTGGCGTGACCGTGGGCATCATCGCCATTCCACTGGCGATGGCACTGGCAATTGGCAGCGGCGTCGCGCCGCAGTACGGTTTATACACTGCCGCCGTTGCAGGCATTGTGATTGCGCTGTGCGGCGGGTCGCGCTACAGCGTCTCCGGCCCGACAGCCGCCTTTGTCGTGATCCTCTACCCGGTTTCGCAGCAGTTTGGCCTCGGCGGCCTGCTGGTGGCGACGCTGATGTCCGGGGTATTCCTGATCCTTTTCGGTCTGGCGCGTTTTGGTCGCCTGATTGAGTACATCCCGCTCTCCGTGACGCTCGGGTTTACCTCCGGGATCGGCATTACCATCGGTACCATGCAGATCAAAGATTTCCTCGGCCTGCAAATAGCCCATGTGCCGGAGCATTACCTGCAAAAAGTGGGCGCGCTGGTGATGGCGCTGCCGACCATCAATCCGGGCGATGCCGCCATCGGCGTGGTCACGCTCGGTACGCTGATCCTCTGGCCGCGTCTGCGTTTGCGCGTACCGGGGCATCTGCCAGCGCTGCTGGCCGGTTGTGCGGTAATGGGCGTGGTCAACCTGCTCGGCGGCCATGTCGCCACTATCGGGTCACAGTTTCATTACCTGCTGGCTGACGGCAGCGAGGGCAACGGCATTCCGCAACTACTGCCGCAGCTGGTACTGCCGTGGGATCTTCCCGGCTCAACTTTCACGCTGAGCTGGGACTCCCTGCGCGCGCTACTACCCGCGGCATTTTCGATGGCAATGCTTGGCGCGATTGAATCCCTGCTCTGCGCGGTGGTGCTCGACGGCATGACCGGCACCAAGCATAAAGCCAACAGTGAGCTGATTGGTCAGGGGATGGGCAATATTGTCACGCCCTTCTTTGGCGGCATTACGGCTACCGCGGCGATTGCCCGCTCGGCGGCAAACGTGCGCGCCGGTGCCACGTCACCCATTTCTGCGGTGATCCACTCCCTGCTGGTGATCATGGCGCTGCTGGTGCTGGCTCCCCTGCTCTCCTGGCTGCCGCTCTCGGCGATGGCCGCACTGCTGCTGATGGTCGCGTGGAACATGAGTGAGGCGCATAAGGTGGTCGATCTACTGCGCCGCGCGCCAGCCGATGACATTGTAGTGATGCTGATCTGCATGTCGCTGACGGTGCTGTTTGATATGGTGATTGCTATCAGCGTCGGCATTGTCCTCGCCTCGCTGCTGTTTATGCGCCGCATCGCGCGCATGACGCGTCTTGCGGCGGTGAATGTCAGCGTGCCGGATGACGTGCTGGTGCTGAGGGTGATCGGCCCGCTCTTTTTCGCGGCAGCAGAGGGGCTGTTCAGCGATCTGGAGACGCGCATCGCCGGAAAACGCATTGTGGTTCTGAAGTGGGACGCAGTGCCGGTGCTGGACGCCGGTGGGCTTGATGCCTTCCGCCGTTTCGTCAGCCGCCTGCCGGAGGGCACGGAGCTGCGCGTCAGCAACCTGGAGTTTCAGCCGCTGCGCACCTTTGCCCGCGCCGGTATTCAACCGATCCCTGGCAAGCTGGCCTTCTTCCCCAACCGCGATGCGGCGTTAGCCGATCTGTGATCCCGGCGCGCCGAAGCGGGCGCGCATCATCACTTCGATTGCCCGCTGGAGCCACTGCAGCACCGCGGGCGTCATCCATGTTCCCTTCATCAGATGCGGCTCCTGCGCCATCGCCGTGCGAAACTTCTGCTGCGTCTGCGGATCGCGCCCGGCATAAGACTGAAACAGCTCCAGCCAGTTTGCCGCCAGCGATTGCGCCTCATCACTTTGCGGATCAAGCGCGCGGCGACTGGCATCGTGCAGCTTTGCCACCAGCGCGGGCCACTCCATCATGCGGTCAAAGTAGTGCGCGCGGGTGAAGGCCATCTCCTCGGGCGTTAAGTAGCGCTGCCAGATAGCCAACTTGCTCTCGGCGAAACTGCGGGTGATGTACTCGGTCATCGCAGGCGTAATGCCGGTCTGCTCACGCATCTGCGGTTCGGCGCTGTGCATCTCATTAAGGCGCGTTAAAAACTCCGGCTTGTTGGCCGTATCCTGCTCGAGGCGCGTCATCCAGCGGGTTGCCAGATCCATCGCCCGGGCATCATCCGCGGTCACGTGATTGGCCATCAGGGTTTGTGCTTCGCCAACCAGCGCCGCCCAGACGCGGTCACGCGCCTCATCCCGCGCGGCAAACGGTAACTCATCTAACTCTTGCGGCGTAAACCAACGATCGTACATTTTCATTAACTCCAGTGTCTGTAGCCAGGACTCCAGGTCGGGCTCCGCGCCGCGGGCAAGACCATCCCGTAAATCGACAAGGCGATCGCGCAGGGTTACGATATCGCGCACCTGCCTGTCGAGCCGGGTAATCTGGTCATTTAATAATTCAGCCAGCGGACGCGTTTCCCGCGCCAGGTAGTCACCAATTGCCGCCAGTTCCATCCCCGATTTTGCCAGCGCCTGAATCATCTGCAGGCGCTTCACATCAGCAAGGTTATAGAGCCGGTAACCGGCGGCGCTTCGGGCAGAAGGCAGCAGCAAGCCAATGTGCTCATAATGATGAAGGGTACGAACGCTAATGCCCGCGCGCCGCGCCAGCTCACCTACCTGAATTAACATCACTGCTCCTTTCGTGCTCTACAGACGTCACTTTCGTGCCTCACGTTACGTGAGGGTCAAGCAAAAGACCAAAAAAAAACGGCTCCCGCAGGAGCCGTTATCGAAATCAGTGCTGATTAGCCGTGGTTTTGCCGGTCGCGACGGCAGCGTTTGTCATAGTGGCGCACCCACCAGTATTTGTCGCACACCTCTTCATGGCCGCTGACGCGCGCGCCTGCCAGCCAGAGCACCGCGCCAAGGAAGATGCTGAGCACCGCGCCATGGGCGAAAAACTGTGGCAGGTTAATCTGCGGAAGCTGGTTGAGAACCGAATAACCGACGCCGACAACCATCACAATTAACCCCAACCCCATGAGCGCATTGCCGAGTAACGACGCGTTTCTACGTTTCATGTGTCACCTCCGAACAAGTGGGTTGGATGGGATATCCCCAATCCTTGTGTGCAAAGTATAGACAGCGCCCTTTTTACCGGGTGCGGGCAGGATCACAATTACACATATCCGCCTAACATAAATTTACATATAACCTCATGAACTAATTGAAATTCGAATGATTGATCTGAGTAACTACTTTCCAGAAACATGCCAGAAGATGGGAAAATTTTGTCATCGCGCGTCGCTCGACGTAAACTACGCGCCGGACATTGACCTGGTCAGGAAAAGAAAGTGACGATTAAACTGATTGTCGGGCTGGCAAACCCCGGCGCGGAGTATGCCGCGACACGCCACAACGCTGGCGCATGGTATGTAGATTTACTGGCGGAGCGCGCCCGTGCGCCATTGCGCGAAGAGCCAAAGTTCTTTGGTTTTACCTCGCGCATTCAGCTGGCGGGCGAAGATGTGCGCCTGCTGGTGCCCACGACATTTATGAACCTGAGCGGTAAAGCCGTGGCGGCGATGGCGACTTTTTACCGTATCAACCCCGATGAGATCCTCGTGGCGCACGATGAACTCGACCTGCCACCAGGGGTGGCAAAGTTTAAGCTCGGCGGCGGCCACGGCGGCCATAACGGCCTGAAAGATATCATCAGCAAACTGGGTAATAACCCCAATTTTCACCGCTTACGCATCGGAATCGGCCATCCGGGCGATAAAAATAAAGTTGTCGGTTTTGTGTTGGGTAAACCGCCGGTCTCAGAACAGACGCTGATCGATGATGCGGTAGACGAAGCGGCGCGTTGTACCGAAGTGTGGCTGAAAGAGGGGCTGACCAAAGCGACTAATCGCCTGCACGCTTTTAAGGCGCAGTAAGCGCGCGCAGCGCCTTTTTTGCCGCGCGTTACATTGGTTATGTGTATACTAGGCGAAGTTTTTCACTTTTCAACAATCTGTTTTCTATAACGGGTTGATTATCAAGAGATTAAGGTAATTACATCATGGGATTCAAATGCGGTATCGTTGGTCTGCCTAACGTAGGTAAATCCACCCTGTTCAACGCGCTCACTAAAGCGGGTATCGAAGCGGCGAACTTCCCCTTCTGTACCATTGAGCCGAACACCGGTGTCGTACCGATGCCCGATCCGCGTCTCGATAAGCTGGCGGAAATTGTTAAACCGCAGCGCGTCCTGCCGACCACCATGGAGTTCGTTGATATCGCCGGTCTGGTAAAAGGCGCGTCCAAAGGCGAAGGCCTCGGCAACCAGTTCCTGACTAACATCCGTGAAACCGAAGCGATCGGTCACGTGGTGCGCTGCTTCGAGAATGACAACATCATTCACGTTAACAACAAGGTCGATCCGGCTGACGATATTGACGTTATCAACACCGAGCTGGCGCTGGCGGATCTGGATACCTGCGAACGTGCAATCCACCGCGTGCAGAAGAGAGCCAAAGGCGGCGATAAAGATGCGAAAGCTGAACTCTCCGCGCTGGAAAAATGCCTGCCGCAGCTGGAAAACGCCGGTATGCTGCGCTCACTGGATCTCTCTGCTGAAGAGAAAGCGGCTATCCGCTACCTGAGTTTCCTGACGCTAAAACCGACCATGTACATTGCTAACGTCAATGAAGATGGCTTCGAGAACAACCCGTATCTCGACACCGTGCGCGAAATCGCCGCCAAAGAGGGTTCCGTGGTGGTTGCCGTTTGCGCTTCCGTTGAGTCTGACATTGCCGAACTGGACGATGCCGACCGTGAAGAGTTTATGGCCGAGCTGGGTCTGGAAGAGCCGGGCCTGAACCGCGTGATCCGCGCCGGTTATGAGCTGCTGAACCTGCAAACCTACTTCACCGCTGGCGTGAAAGAGGTACGCGCATGGACGATTCCTGTCGGCGCAACCGCTCCGCAGGCAGCCGGTAAAATCCACACCGATTTCGAGAAAGGCTTTATCCGCGCGCAGACCATCGCCTACGAAGATTTCATCACCTATAAAGGTGAGCAAGGCGCGAAAGAAGCCGGCAAAATGCGTTCCGAAGGCAAAGAGTACATCGTTAAAGATGGCGACGTGATGAACTTCCTGTTCAACGTCTAAATACGCTTTATTGTCTCATGAGATGTCCGAACATCGCATGAAACTCAAAAAACCCCAAAAAATCCACGCTATTGCGTGGATTTTTTATTGCACATCGTCTCATATGATCTCATGAAAGCGCAGTCTAAAATGAGTACATAGATGACTACAATCCGTGTCCATTATCATTTCAGGCGAGTGCAAGAAATAGACAAGAACTCGCCAGGCTCACTGATACGCAATGCCGCACTGCTAAGCCGAAAGAAAAACTCTATCGACTCAATGACTTCAATGGTCTCTGCCCCGAAGTGAAACCAATGGTAAAAAGGCATGGCGCTATCGGTTTAAACTCAACGACACAGGCTCGTCAGTTAGATAAGATCCGCAAGGTCAATGACGCATCTAACACCTTTGAGCTGATTGCCAAAGAGTGGTTGCAGATGAAAGACAGGGCCGAAATCACCAAAACACGCCGACTGGATATGCTTGAACGTGTGGTTTTCCCGGCAATCGGTAAGCTCCCTGTCAGAGAGATAACTCCACATCACATAGTTAAAATTCTTCAGGAAACCGCTACACGCGGCGCTCCGACTGTTGCTGCTGAAGCCTGACGTACCATTTCATCGGTTTTCGAGTTGGCAGTGGCAACGCTTAAAGCTGACAGCGATCCTGTCTGGCCTGTACGCAAGCCGCATCCGGCGAATAACACACAGCACAAACAGGCATTGAATCCATAGCAAATCGGGAAGCTATTAATCTGTTTTGATAACAGTCGCGGCTCATATCAGGTTAACTATTGCATGTGGCTAATGAGGTGGACGCTGGCGCGGCCAGCCGAAGTCACCGAAGCTGAATGGGCAGAATTCGATCTCGAAAAGGCACTATGGACCATTCCGGCGACGCGCATGAAAGCTCGTAGGGAACATGTTATTCCCCTCCCCTCTCAAGCCGTCAACATGCTCAGAACGCTACAGGGATTAACCGGGCATCGACACCATCTCTTTCCGGGCCGTGATAACCCGTGTGGCCCGATGACATCACACTCGCTGCGTCAGCACCTTAAAAGCCTCGGCTGGAGCGGAACTTTCTAGAGTTTTCAGGTTTTTTGTTCATCACGCGTAGCCATATATTAAAAGCCCTGCTGGACCCCTTCCCACTTAATGCCCTCCCTTCCAAAAACCTTCTGTGTACAGCATGCAAATCCAACGAATGTCTGCTTAGTGCCAAAAGCGAGCAGCACCATGACATTCATGATATGTCTGCTAATATGCGGACGTGTACTGTGGCTTCTAAGTGATGCTGAGATGACTAAAATAACCATTCATATTCTTAATGCTCAGAAAAAACTTACCGCTCACGCTGAATGGCTTCAGACCACCCTCGCCAGCACCTACGCAAAAGCCAAAAGGCTGATGCCGCTTCCTCCACTGGATGTGGTGGTGAAAGCCGGGACGTCTGTTATCCCTGAAAAAGGGCATGCCGGTTTTTGTCCTGAAGCTGGCGTTGTCTACATAACTGTCGATCCTGAAAATAATGCATTCTGCAAAAACTATGCGCACTCTATTGAACGTATGTTTGCTCATGAACTGCACCATGCTGCGAGGTGGGAAGGACCTGGGTATGGCTTAACGTTAGGGGAGGCTTTAGTCTCTGAGGGGCTGGCCGGGCATTTTGCTCTTGAGCTTTTTGGAGGTGAACCTGAACTCTGGGAAAGGCTCCGCTCAGATATAGTCAAGCCTTACACTTCACAACTGCACGACAGCTGGCAACGCACTGACTATGACCACAATGCCTGGTTTTTCGGAACCGGAGATTTGCCAAGGTGGCTGGGATATACCGCCGGGTTCAACCTGATATCCAGATATCTTGCAGTATCCCCACATTTGAAAGCCTCAATGCTGGCGAACATAAATGCTGAGGAATTTAAGCATTTTATATAGAGTTTAGATTCCTCATTTTTTAAAGCCCTTCTTCTGCTCATGAGCGGAAGCTGAATGGTCCGCTCATCGCGGAGGTTAAGCAAGCACAAGGATTAACCAGGCAGTTCTCATTTATCCTTGGCCGTCAAATCTGGAATAGCACGGTAATGCGCTTTGCATTTCAGGTTTGGCTCCGTTTGACGCAGCGGCTTTACATAAAGGCATTGCTTCAGCGTCCTGTCAAACACAGAGTAATTGTAGATGAGGGCTTTTCAGCAGTCTCTTTCCACAAGTGTGATAAAAATTTGTAACGCTGAAGCCCAGAAAATCCGACGGTCAGAAAATATTTCAGTGTTCAGGAGTTGTCAGGCAAAAGAGCCATAATATGTTCTGCTATGCCCTCGGCGATCTTCCGGACCTGGGTTCCCCTTGAGCGCCATTCATCCTTTACCGTGCCAAGATAAGCGTCTCTTGCATGAGAAATCAGCGCTATTGCATCAGTATCCAAACGCGAAATTGCCCATTCGGCAGCAACATCTTTTGGCACGAACTCTCCAGTGGCCAACGTTCGCCACATCCGCGTGAGGGTTAAGAGAACATTTCGCTCATCGCCTTCCAGCGAGCAAAGAAGCGCGGGAAGCGCGTCCTCAATAGCTCGACGCGTGTCCGCATCCGGGATAACCGGCAGCAAGCTTGACGGGATCGGTCCGAACATCGTTCTCGCTTCCTGGCGTGCCTGTGCAAGAAGTAAAGTAAGCTCGGGATCAGATACTGGCTCCGGTACTTCACCTGCCTCGAAGCCTTCCCGCAACCATTCGCCATAAACGAACTCGCTGCGAGCTGGATAATAGGGTGTCCTGAGATCGGCCCAATGAAAGACAGTCACCTCAAGAGGACGCCGGCCGTTGTTGTCGACGGGGTAACGGCCGGAAATCTTCATTAACTCGCTCACAAGGAATCTGCGCTCCGCATATGTCATGGCCTGACTGACAACCACAATTACATCTACGTCGCTATTTGGGCGAAGACCACCAGTCACCGCTGAACCATGTAAATATACACCGAGGAGTGACGTCTCAAAGCAAATCTCAATAACTGAAAGTGCTCGGACTGCTTCAAAGGGCATTTCGATTTGATCGATTTTCATAGCCCTTTAATACTAAAATCAAGGTGCCTTGTCTTCTGTAAACTTCAAGCGCAATTGTCTTCACGACGGATTTTTTATTAATTTCTGCAAAAAAATCTGTGCCGTTAACCAGGCTGAAAACAAGCACAGTCTTCACGCTCCTCTACAGCAGTAGTGCATGCCAATTCAATCAACTGATAGTCATACATACGGTACGTTTTCGCCATGGCCAGATATGTTGCAACGGCAACATCGAAAGATTGCTTTCGCTCTGTATCCTGTAGAGTCTGGCATCCTCTTCCTCAAGCGACTTAAGGCGTTTAACCTCAGGCACTTCCATACCGCCAGACTTCTTACTCCATGTGTAAAAAGTGCCATCTGAAATGGCGTGCTTAGGGCGAGCGCACGGGCCTAAACTCCGGCTTCGGCCTTGCGGAGAATACTGATGATCTGTTCGTCGGAAAAACGCTTCCTCATGGGGATGTCCTCATGTGACTTATGGAGACATTACTGACATTGCGGTGTGTTAATCAACGGGGAGGCGCTCAGTTTGAGATGCTTGTTGCGCGGATATGTTGAGTAGCCTATGATTGCAATTGCAACGATTGCATTTGCAATCCATTTATTCAATAAGGATAAACATGACACAGGTAATCTGCGACCTCGCATTTTATACGGCGGATACGCCAAACGGGCAAAAAGTCAGCATTTTTCTGAAAGAAGCCGGCCTGAAGTATGAGCAGTTCAATCTTGATCTTGGCAAGGGGGAGCAACATCGACCCGATTTCCTTAAGATCAACCCGAATGGCAAGATCCCTGCGATTGTTGATCGGCAAACCGGCCTGCGCATTTTTGAGTCGGGTGCCATCCTTTCCTGGCTCTCATCGAAAACGGGGTGTTTGATGCCCGCGACAGAAGCGGAAAACGTTGCCGTGCAACAATGGCTTTTTTTCCAGGTCGGCAGTATCGGTCCAATGTTGGGGCAATTGTGGTGGTTTTTACATGGTGCCAAAACGGTCAATGATGAGGCTATAGCGCGATACCAGGCGCAGTCACTACGTCTTTACCAGGTTGTGGAAAGGCGGCTCAGTGAGTCTGCTTTTCTTGCCGGTGAAAACTATAGCATTGCTGATATTGCCGCATTCACCTGGCTCAGAACATGGGACGAGCTGAGACTGAACATCACACCCTACCCTCACGTTAAGCGGTGGCTTCATGTGATCGCCGCGCGACCGGCGGTACAAGCGGGACTTAATGCGAGTAAGATGACTTCCAGAGCGACGAGGCAGCAATCAACGTCCAGTGAGGAGTAAGGCCATGGCGTGGACCTACTTGTTTCTTGCTGCTGCTCTTGAGATCGTGATGGGTATTTCCCTCAAATTAAACGCGGGGTGGACCCGGCTGGGGGCAAGTATCATCGCCGTTATAGCTGGAATGGGCAGCATTTATTTGCTTGCATTGGCATTGCGTTCCCTGCCTGTTGGAATGGCTTATGCTATGTGGACCGGCCTGGGAACGATTGGACTGGTCCTGGCGGGTATGCTGATTTTTCAGGATGAGCTGAGCTGGCCCAGGATGGGCTTTATGGGGCTGGCTTTTATCGGCATTATCGGGTTGCGCTTCTGCGAAACAACGGGGTAAGCGCATTAATGGCTCTGCTGCCGGTAGCACCGATTTTCAAAATATCATCGACGCTACGGAAATAGCGCAGGGCATAAATTCCCTCTTCAACATTGCAATCCAGACCTTATCGTGCAGGGGCAGGCTAAATGCTTTTTTCAGGATAAGGCTGGCGTTACTGTATCACTGGGCAGACGCTATAACGCGTCTGTTCATCCCCTACACGGATTTCAGATGCCATCATTTTCCCCGGCGTTGAGGCTGAAATATTTCATGCCACAGGGCCGGGAATTAACAAAAACACCAGGACATTAACCATTGAGGAAAGGCGTTAGCACCAGCCCTGCGACCTGAGATGTCCCTCTGATTGCCGCTTAATAATGGGGTAATGGTCCACCGCGAGAGCAGGTAATCGGATATGTTCACCTCGCAAGGGAACCAGGCCAAAGGGCTATTTTTGAGTCGGGGCGTTGTTCTGTGGTTATGTGGTACTGTTAACGCAGCGCTTTTTGTGCACGGGCCGCAGCAGCGACCTGGTTCAACGTGTCAGAAAAGGTGCTCTGCTCGTCGGTACTGAACTGGCTCAGAAAAAGTTCTGCCACCGCACTCTCATAGACTTTCCACATCTTCTTGCGTAGCGCACGCCCTTCCTTCGTGATGGTGGCATACGCCGCACGACCGTCCTCAGGCGAACGGGTGCGCTCGACCAGCCCTTCCTTTTCCAGTCGATCTACCAGACGCGTGAGATTGTAGCGCTCTATCGCCAGCGCATCGGCCAGTTCATGCATCCGACGGGTGCCGCCTTGCCCACTTTCCAGCCCCCAAAGTACGTCGTACCAGGCATAGGCGGGCAGTTTCGCGGCTGCCAGACGGCTCTCCACTTCACGAATCATCAAGCGATGAGCGCGTACAAACGCAAACCAGAGATCCGTTTGATTCTTCTCCATTGCGGGCTCCTTTCATTTTTTTAGTTGCAATTGCAATTATACATGACTTAGCATTGCGAACGCCAGAATTGCATTTGCAATTCATAATCCGGACTTAATGGTTGTACCACATTCGCTTGTTATGTTCGCCTGTTATCGTGCTTCAAATCGTTATTTTTTAAGGAGATCTACCATGAATTCACACTCTGAACTGGTCGATATTGACCCGCTGGAAACGCGAGAGTGGCTGGAAGCGCTGGAGGCAATTATGTCGGTTGAAGGCCGTTCACGTGCGCACTACTTGATTGACCGACTTACCGATTTCGATGCGACCCGGCACGGTGATTTTTATGGGCGCGTCACCACTCCCTATATCAATACGATTGATAAAAATCGGCAACCCGCTTATCCCGGCAGCCTCGACATTGAGCAGCGTTTAAATGCGTATATACGCTGGAATGCGATGGTCATGGTGCTGCGCGCCGGCAAGCATTCCAATGTCGGCGGGCACATTGCCACTTACCAGTCCGCGGCTGTGCTTTATGACGTAGGATTCAATCACTTTTTCCGCGGTCGCACCGGGACATTCGCCGGCGATATGATTTATATCCAGGGCCATTCCGCACCCGGTATTTACGGGCGCGCCTACCTGGAAGGGCGCATCAGTGAATCACAACTGGACAACTTCCGCCGTGAAGCCGGGCGTGATGGCCTCTCCTCCTACCCACACCCCCGTTTGATGCCCGAATTCTGGCAATTCCCGACGGTCTCTATGGGGCTTGGCCCGTTGACTGCGGTCTATCAGGCACGATTTATGCGCTATCTCGAGTACCGTGGAATGCTGGAACATCAGGGGCGCAAAGTGTGGGCCTTCCTGGGCGATGGAGAAATGGATCAGCCTGAATCGCTGGCGGCCATCTCGGTGGCAGGGCGAGAACGACTCGACAACGTCATCTTTGTCGTAAACTGCAATCTCCAGCGTCTCGACGGCCCGGTTCGGGGCAACAGCAAGATCGTTCAGGAGCTCGAAGGGACGTTCCGGGCCGCAGGCTGGAATGTCATCAAGGTGCTATGGGGCAGCGGCTGGGATGACCTGCTCAAGCGTGACACCAGCGGGCTGCTGCACCAGCGCATGATGGAGTGTATCGATGGGGAATACCAGACCTTCAAGTCGCAAAACGGCGCTTATGTGCGCGAGCACTTCTTCGGTAAATATCCTGAGTTGCTGGCGCTGGTGGCGCACTTGTCAGACGACGAGATTTGGGCGCTGACACGTGGCGGCCATGATCCAGAAAAGGTCTATGCCGCCTACGCAGAAGCGGTCAGCACAGAAGGCCGCCCTACAGTCGTGTTGGCCAAGACGGTCAAGGGGTTCGGAATGGGTGAAGCTGGCGAAGGCCAGAATATCAACCATCAGTTGAAGAAAATGAGTGCGGATGCGGTGCGTGCCTTTCGCGATCGTTTTTCACTCCCGGTACGGGATGACCAGCTTGAAGAGCTGCCTTACATCAAGCCCGCTCCTGACAGCGAAGAAGCCCATTACTTCGCGCAACGCAGAGCGATGCTCGGTGGTTATATTCCATCGCGTTCCCGACAGGCCGAGCCACTTGCGGTGCCGCCGCTCAGTACGTTCGATTCGCAGTTAAAAGGCAGCGGTGAGCGCGAAATCTCAACCACGATCTCCTTCGTGCGCATTCTGACCACGCTGCTCAAAGACCCTGAACTGGGCAAACTCGTCATCCCCATCGTGCCGGACGAATCGCGTACTTTTGGCATGGAAAGTCTGTTTCGCCAGATAGGCATTCACTCATTCCTGGGGCAACTTTATACCCCGCAGGATGCCGGACAACTGAGCTACTACAAAGAGGCGAAGGATGGTCAAATCTTGCAGGAAGGAATCAATGAATCCGGCGCAATGGCCTCATGGATTGCGGCAGGGACGGCTTATAGCAACCATGGCCTGCCGACGATCCCTTTCTATATCTTCTATTCCATGTTCGGCTTGCAGCGCGTCGGTGATTTGGCCTGGGCCGCTGGCGATGCGCGCACAAGAGGCTTTCTGCTGGGGGCCACGTCAGGCCGCACCACACTTATGGGGGAGGGTTTGCAGCACGATGATGGCCACAGCCATGTGCTGTCGTCAGTGATCCCCAATTGTATCTCGTATGACCCCACTTTTGCCTATGAGCTGGCGGTTATCATTCAGGATGGCCTGCGGCGTATGTACGCGGACCAGGAAGACATCTATTACTACATTACGCTGCTCAACGAGAACTATCCGAACCCTGCCATGCCGCAAGGCAGTGAGAATGGCATTCTCAAGGGACTCTACTTGTTGCATGACGGCCAGAAACAGGAATCCATGGCGGGGCAGAGCACCACGGCACATCTGCAGCTGCTGGGCAGCGGCGCGATCCTGCGTGAAGTGATTGCCGCCAGTGAGCTTCTGGCACAAGATTTCGGTGTTTCAAGTGATGTATGGAGTGCGACGAGTCTCACTGAACTGCGCCGGGAGGGGCTTGCGGCGGAGCGCTGGAATATGCTGCATTCAGAACAGGAACCGCGCATCCCGTATGTTCAGCAATGCTTGCAAGACCGTGCTGGTCCTGTCGTCGTGGCGACTGACTACATGAAGATTTTTGGCGACCAGATTCGTCCTTTCATTAACGACCGACGATTCATTAGCCTCGGTACGGATGGCTTCGGACGTTCAGATACGCGCCAGTCGTTGCGTACATTCTTCGAAGTCGATCGCCATTTCATTGTTCTCGCTGCGATCAAAGTGCTGGCCGATGAAGGCCGCCTGCCTCGCCAGAAAATCCAGGACGTGATCCTTCGTTACAATATTGATCCGGAAAAAATTGACCCAACAGCGATTGAGGAGCCTGGGCGATGAAGACATACCGTTTATTGAGAACTATCTATTCTCCCTCAGATCTCAGGCACCCGCATTGTCGCAAATTACCGCAACAGACATAGAAGTTGCTTGCCTTCCTGCGCGATAGCGTTTCCCGCACGGGAGGGCATCTCTCCTGGAGCCTGGCGTGGTTGAACTGACTATCATTTTGCATTACGTATTCGACACGCCTGACGACAGGGTTGTCTGGGATGTTGACCATTAGGCCTACCCACACAAGATCCTGACGGGCCGCAAAGCGCGGAAGCGAACATTACGACAGTGCGTTGGGATATCAGGTTTTCACGTGCGATCAGAATCACCGTTCGACGCGTTTGGCACCGCGCATTCGACCACGTCCTGTAACTGTGATGCCTCTTCATCACTTTCTGCTGCTGCAGTTATGCCAGCCTTCAGTTTGTAGTACATCTCGTTTCAGAAGTTAATTAACTGGCGCTGACTTCATGTTATAGCGATGCAGCAGCGCGTGCAGCGGTGTCATACAGTGATGAGATGGTGCGCAGCAGCTGCGCTGTTTCACCAATGGACGTCCCAGGAATACCGCTCTCGGCGTGGATTTTAATCAGGCAAGTTTCACGCACACTGCGATATTTCATACACAGAGCTTTGCCCTCCTCCGTCGTAGAAAAAAAGAGCTCTTTTCCGGCTTTTTCACTCGTCACATAGCCTGCTTTTACCAGTTTTTTCATCGCATAAGTCACCAGGTGTGTCTCTTCCACGTTCAGCACGAAGCAGATATCGGCCAGCTTTTTTTTACGGTCGCGGTGATTCACGTGATGCAGCAGCGAGATATCGAACGCGCCCATATCCGGCTCCCCGGCAGCTGTCATACAGCGCACCATCCATTTATTGAATGCGTTACTGGTCATTATCAGCGCGTACTCCAGCTCTGATAGTTCCGCGCAGCTCTCAGAGACCAGATGGCGTGAAGAAACAATTTTGCCATCGGTTATAGCGTCTGCCTGGGAAATTACCTGTTTTTTTAAGGTCATAACGTTCCTTGCGGGAGTGTGACATGTGCACATAACTATAAAGTTATCGACAAAATAAGAACATTTTATTGATAAATTGTTTACATGTTTTTTCGCTTCAGATATAGCTTTTGATTGCAGGTTCTGTAGGGCCTGACGCAAACACAACATCGCTCGCCGCATTGCACCGCTTCGCCCTGATGCGAAGTATTAAAAAAATAGCCGTCGGTGCGCAACGCTCACTTTAGATAGGGGAAATGGTTATGGACAGTTCTACACTGTTGCCGCTTATCGGGATACCGGTAGTGGTTATTGGTTTTGCTTTGCGCTTCAACCCGCTACTGGTGGTCGTGGTGGCGGGGCTTGCGACGGGTCTGCTGGTGGGCATGGATTTCGGCTTATTGCTGGAAACCTTTGGTGAGAAGTTCTTTAACAGTCGCTCACTGGCCACTTTCATTCTGATTTTGCCGGTTATTGGCCTGCTGGAATACTACGGCCTTAAAGAGCGCGCCCAGTCCTGGGTGGCGAAGTTCGCCAGTGCTACCTCTGCACGTATTCTGATGCTCTATTTTGTGGCCCGTGAGGGAACTGCCGCACTGGGGCTGATGTCCCTGGGGGGCCACGCCCAGACGGTGCGTCCGCTGCTGGCACCGATGGCTGAAGGCGCGGCAATGAATGAATATGGTGAGCTGCCGCAGCAAGTTCGTGACAAAATCAAAGCCCATGCTGCCGCATGCGACAATATCGCTGTCTTCTTCGGAGAAGATATCTTTATAGCTTTCGGCGCGGTTCTTCTGATCGATGCTTTCCTGAAAGAGAACGGCATCGAGGGGATCGAACCGCTGCACATTGGCCTGTGGGCTATTCCGACCGCCATTGCGGCATTGATTATTCATATGACGCGCTTGCTGCGTCTGGATGCCAGCATTCGCCGCGACGTGATGGCGTGGAAAGCCGAGCAGGGAATGCCGGAGGCCAGAAAATGATGACTTTAATCACTATCAACCGGGTTTATTACTTGATCGGCTTCGTTGTTATGTTGCTGGTGATGATGACCCTGCGCGATCGCGCTAACCCTAAACGTTTTACCACAGCGCTATTCTGGTTTCTTTTCGGCGGGATCTTCCTGTTTGGCGACCTTATGGTACAGGAGCTGGGGAAATCACTGGCGTACCGCATTATTGGGGGCGCCGTTATCGCTATTGCCCTGCTGGCGGGCTTCGGGCTGGTCGGGAAAGGTCACTATAAAATGTCTGACGAGGAGGCACGCGTCGCTTCGTCAGAACGACTGAAAAACTGGCTATTCCTGCCGGCGCTGATGATACCCGTAGTGACTGTCATCGCCACGTTGTTCCTGAAAGGCGTTTCAATTGGCAGCGTTTATCTTCTTGACCAGAAGCAGCTAACGCTGGCCGCGCTTTGTGTCGCCTGTGTTGCCGCTATCCTGACCGGCTGGTGGCTGACGAAGGGCACGCCACTTCATGCCGTGCGTCAATCCCGTCGCCTTGTGGATACGATTGGCTGGGCGGTGATCCTGCCGCAGATGCTGGCTATGCTGGGCGGCGTTTTTGTCGTTGCCGATACCGGCCATTCAGTACAAAAGGTGGTAAGCCTGTTTGTTCATCCCGATAACCGCTTCATGCTGGTGGTGATCTACTGCGTGGGGATGGCGCTGTTTACCATCATCATGGGCAACGCCTTTGCGGCTTTCCCGGTACTTAGCGCGGGTATTGCGTTGCCCTTCCTGATTAACGTCCATCACGGCGACCCTGCACCGCTGCTGGCAATCGGTATGTATGCCGGCTACTGCGGTACCCTGATGACGCCAATGGCCGCGAACTTCAATATCGTTCCGGCGGCACTGCTGGAGCTTAAAGATAAATATCAGGTCATAAAGATCCAGATCCCAACCGCGTTAGCCGTGCTGGTGGTGAACGTGTTCTTAATGTATTTCCTCGTGTTTCGCTAAGGAGCTGTTATGGAACTAACGCAACAACAGGCTGACGCTTTTGCCCGGATGCCTTTGACCTATCTGCGCCAGGAATATCCGAATCACATTATGCATCTGCTTAATGATGATGGTGATGTTTTGCCTCCTCGCGAACTGCATCCCATTTTCTACGGCTGCTTTGACTGGCACTCTGCGGTACACGGTTACTGGTTATTGCTGCGCTGCCTGCGTCTTTTCCCCGAGCTGTCGTGTCGTGAAGAGATTATCGCCCTGTTCGAAGAACACCTTACTGACGAGAAGGTGGCGAAAGAGCTGGCCTATTTTACCGCGCCGATGCGCGCGTCGTTCGAGCGTCCTTATGGCTACGGCTGGCTGCTGGCGCTGGCCCAGGAACTTCAACACTCTTCGCTGCCCCACGCCGAACGCTGGTACCTGACCCTGCAGCCATTAACCCAAAATATTCGCGACAGGCTGATGGATTATCTCAGCAAGCTAACCTATCCAATCCGCGTGGGTACGCACTACAACACCGCCTTTGCGCTGACTCTGGGGCTGGATTATGCCCGCATGGTGCAGGATAGCTCGCTGGAGCAATGCATTCTGTCTGCGGCTAATCGGTTTTATCTGGCAGATACGCATTATCCGGCGCATTTCGAGCCAGGCGGAGATGAATACATTTCTGGCGCGCTCACCGAGGCCCTGCTGATGAGCAAGGTGGTCGACAATTTCCCGGCCTGGTTCGATACGTTTTTACCGGGTGTGTGTTCGGTCCCGGCGCTGATGAACCCGGCAGAAGTGAGCGACCGGACCGATCCTAAAATTGCTCATCTCGATGGGTTAAACCTCAGTCGTGCCTGGTGCATGAAGCATATCGCCAGGGCACTGCCGGAAAAACATCCGGTGAAGCAGGCGCTGCGTGATGCCATTGCGCGGCATCTGGATGCAAGCATTAATCATGTGGTAGGAAGCCACTATAGCGGTGGGCACTGGCTGGCGAGTTTTGCGTTGCTGGCAGTAGAGCCACTACCCGCAGACGACGGATACCGCCACGCTATGCGTTGATGGGGTGTGTCACGATATGTCATGAAAAAGTAACCAGTACATAAAAGGTTTGCTATGCGCAATGTGGCAGAGCAATCCTGTCATCATAATGGTTACTTCCACTTTTCGCTAAAAGCAGGTATTCAGCTCAGTTAGCTTGTCCACTTCGTGCCAAAAACGGCAGTATCTAATAGAATATTGCGTGGATGAAATAGCTGTTATTGCCGCATGATGCAAATACCCCGCAAGGGCGGGGTTTTAACGAAGCTACAATCTTTTGATCAGGCTCTCAATGTTGGCTGGTTCAAAGTAATGCGGATTAGCTTCGCCATTTATAAGGAAACCCTCTTTTTCTTCGATAAAAAACCCATGCAAATGCGTGGGTTTTACTTTTTACTCTGCCGCATAGCTTCAGGTGCGGTGCCCACGTATATTGCTCTCTGCTTTCGTGATGCAAAAGGATGGATGTGTAATGGGCAACAAACTCGCCAGACAACTTACTCGACCAAAGGAAAAGGGAAAAGAGGCCGTATGCGACAGATTCGATCTGCAGGTCACCTACCGGCACCCTCTGCTTCGTATCGAACTGCATACCGATCTGCCGCTTAACACGCGCGTCGCCATCGCCGTGAGCAGAACATTCGAAGAGAAAGATGGGCATACGTGGATTTGGACCATGCTGGATATGATCGAGCCGGTAGTTGCGCTGAGGGACGGCATCAACGGCCTGGTGCTGGAGCGCTCTTACGATCACCTCGATGCCAACGGGTTGAAGTCCTGGAAACATCTGGTGCGCAGCATGTCGGTCGAGCTTGCAACGCTGCCCTCTGCTGAAACTATCATCGTGCTAAATGCGCCATCCGGCGAGCATCGGTTTGGCATCTGTAACCGTAAGCTCACAGGCCTTGCAGTTATACGCGAGCCATCCGGCCATTATGTACAGCGTGGCGCGTCCATTATGATCCCATTATCTCCGGCAGTCAGGGAAGCTGTGGCCATTGATGGCGATGTGACGGCTATCGATGACGCTGAGACAGTGGCTAATCCTCTGACGGATGAGAATACGCTCTCTGTACGAAGCGCCACGTTGACGACCCGCCGGGTGTGATAGCGGGTGTGCTTACTCTTCACAAGCAGAAAGCGTCACCATTAAAAGCCGTGCCGAGGCGAAGATAAGTGCCCTACTACTTACACATAAAAAGAGGAGGTCTGGAATGAATAGTCATGAAGCGGATAAAGTCCATCTCTGGATTGGCAGCAATCACGATTCAGAGGAGCAATATCACCGCTATTTTGCCCTGGATTACTCCACTGAAGGCGATTTTGATGACCCCGCCTATCAGGTGTGTCCGTTTTGTCGCTATCTCGGTATCAAATGGTACGACGAGGATTTCATTGGCATTATCCCAAGAGAAGCTGAGGATGTTGCACTTGACGAGATTCTTCAGGAGGCGGCTATTGATAAGGATGAAATCAGTAAAGTAAAGGCTATCTGCTCGGCTTCAGGTATTGAAAAAGCTAACGCTATTTTGTGGTATTCAAGCGGCGATCGTCCCCTTTCCCCCGCAGCCGACAGCGACTTCAAAGGATTAAAATACCTTGGCTGTTTTTTAGGTGATTAAGTTATTCCTCTACCTCATATCGCCCAAAATGATGCCTACCTGCCGGAATAATCTGTAAAGCACGATTCAGCTTACCGCGTCATCACGCTATATCCGGCGCGTTTAATTGAAAGTGTGTGCCCGCGTAATAACGGGGCTGAGATGAGGATATTTCACAGCGGGGCTGTTGCTAAAACGACAAATAGTGGCGGTAAGTATAAGTTTTACGCAGAGTGAAAAGTGACAACGATGCAATGCCTCTCTCTCAAAAAGCCCACGCACGGACGTGGACTCTTTGACGTCTCTTACGCCAGCGGCCAGGCTCCGGCTTCGCTCACCTTCGCAGAGCCGCTCCAGGCGAAGAGAGAGAGCGCGCGCTTCTCTGCGTCGGGATAGATGCGGCTGCTGAGGCACGCCTCGCCGTCGTTAACAAACACCTCCACCGATGAGCTGTCGAAGAAGAGGCGCAGCTCCAGCGAAGCATTAATATCAACCGGCACGCTGCGCATACCGCATAGCCCATACTGCGGATAGTGGCGCGCCAGCACCAGGCGCGCCATCTGCACATCAACGTAAACGCGCAGCCCCTCGCCGAGGCTCACACCATACTGCTCCGCGCTACAGTTGGCGCACTCCCAGCGCAGGAGCACTTCAAGCGCTTCGCCGCTCACCAGCTGCGTGCTTTGCTGATTCTCAAGCAACGTAACTGACCACGGCATCCACGTGCCACGCAGGGTTTCCACCTCTCTTGCCGGGCGCATCTGCAGACGGTTATCGGCACTCAGGGTCACTTCACGCGGTAGCGACAGCATTCCGGCCCAGCCATCCTGCTGCTCCGGCAGCGGTGATTCCCACATATCCAGCCAGCCAATCACAATCCGCCGACCATCAGGCGTCAGCAGACTTTGCGGGGCATAAAAGTCATGGCCGTGATCCAGCTCGATAAACTCGCTCTCGCGCACAAAAGGCTGGCCAGGCTGCCACTGACCGAGAATATAGCCGCTCTGGAAGAGATTACGGTTGCTGTAGCCCTGCGCCGCGATCCCTTGCGGCGAGAACATCAGCACCCGTTTGCCGCCGAGGGTGAAAAAGTCCGGGCACTCCCACATAAAGCCCAGCGCTTTTTCCGCCTCATCCAGCACACCGGCGTCCTGCCACTCGCGCAGATCCGCGGAGCGATAGAGACGAACATGGCCCGTTTCGCCGTCGCGGGCGCCGACAACCATGAACCACTCATCCCCTTCCCGCCATACTTTCGGATCGCGAAAGTGGTGCAGCCCGGGCGGCGTATCCAGCACCATTCCCTGACGCTGGAAATGGATGCCGTCGCGGCTGGTGGCCAGGCACTGCACCTGATAGAGATTGGCCTCATCCGTCGGATCGCCGTGAAACTTATGCCCGGTGTAGATCAACGCCAGCGTGTCGCCATCAACCACCGCCGAGCCGGAAAAGCAGCCATCTTTATCTGCCGGGCCTTCCGGTGCCAATGCCACCGGCAGATGCTCCCAGCGCAGAAGATCTTTGCTGCGCGCATGTCCCCAGTGCATCGGTCCCCACTGTGTTGAATAGGGATGATGCTGATAAAAGGCATGGTACCAGCCATCAAACCACACCAGCCCATTCGGGTCGTTCATCCAGCCTGCGCGCGCCGCAAGGTGGTAGCGCGGATACCAGCGCAGGTTTAACGTGTCTCGTTTGGCCACAAGCGCCTGTTCAGCGCCGGCAAGTGAATATGTCATAGTCGCTACTCTTTTCAGTTAAATGGCGGAGGGTTGCGGCATCAGCGGGTCAGAAGATGACTTACCGGAACGCAACAGGAAGATGGAGATAAAGGTGGTGGCGAAGACCAGCAGCCCCATGATCAGATAGGACTGGGCAAAGCCATATTTCTCATAGCTGTAGCCCGCCAGCGGTGACAGCACCGAGGCGATCACTGAGCTGGTGCAGGCGAAGCCCACCAGGTAGAGCGTTGAAGAGAGACGTTTGTCGAAGTGCAGGCTGTTGTACTTAAAGATCGCCACCAGCAGGATCGGCAGCTCGACCGCGTGCAGCAGTTTGGTGATGGAGATAAGCAGCGGCCCCTCCACCAGCCCGGAGGCGATCATGCGCATTGCCATCACCATGCCGGCGAAAATCAGGCCATTTTTCGCGCCGATTCTGTTCACCAGCCACGGGGCGCAGAACATGCCCGCTGCTTCGAGAAACACCTGGAACGAATTGAGATAGCCATACATGGCGTTGCCCTCCTGCAAGGTCGGGAACTGCGAGGAGAAGTAGACCGGGAACTGCTGGTCGTAGACACCGTAAATGCAGGTGCCAATCACGAACAGCACCAGCGCCCAGAAGCGCGGCAGCGTCAGTAAACCCAGCGCATCGGCAAGCGTCACCTTCCCGCCGCTGACCGCTTCCTGCATCGCATGTGGCGCAGAGGAGACTTTTAAGCGCGCCAGCAGCACAAAGAAGATCAGCCCGGAGGCGCTCGCCACCGCGAAGTTGAGTTTCGGGTTGATGTTAAACAGCAGACCGGCAAAAAAGGTCGCCACCGCCCAGCCTAGGGATCCCCACATCCGCGCTTTACCAAACTCAAACTGGCTCTGGCGCGCAACGCGCTCGGTGTAGGACTCCAGCACCCCGATGCCGCCGTTGAAGGTTAAGCCGATATAGATGCCACCAAAGATGCTGCCGAGCAGGATGTTGATCTGCAGCAAATAGCCAAACAGCAAAAATGCCGGGCCGGAGAGCGCCAGCATGGCGGTCAGATACCAGAGCAGGTTTTTACGCAGGCCGAGCTTGTCCTGAATAAAGCCATAACAGATCTGCGCAAACAGTGCAGAAACGGAGAGCACGGCGTAGATGATCCCGGTATCCCCCGCTTTCAGGCCCACTTCCTGATGGAGCCAGATGGAGAGCAGCGAGCCGGAAGCGGACCATGTGACGAAAAAGAAGAACAGTAAGGCACTGAGCAGTGAGTAGCTGTGAGCGTGAGGGGCTTTCATCATGACAGTCTCATGTTGGAGTTGTGCAGCGATGATAACGTTAACATCTACTATTACTCCTGCGGTTCTGCTGAGATTCATGATGTTAATCACAAGAGTTAACGTTAACATAACAGGAGTGAGAGGGAGATCAAACTCCGCGCCTGTGACAAAACCCTAAATACGGTACGATAGCGCTCTCTCAGGCCGCAGTGATGAAGTCAGTAAGCCCGCATGGAGTAACAGATATGGCGTCTCTGAAGGATGTAGCACAACTGGCGAACGTCTCGCTAATGACGGTCTCGCGCGCGCTGAACAGCCCACAACGGCTAAAGCCAGAGACGCTGGCACGGGTGCAGGCGGCAATTGAGCAGACCAATTATGTCCCGGATCTCTCAGCGAAAAAGATCCGCGGCGCACACGCCTCGCCGAAAACCATCGGTGTGCTGGCGCTCGACACCGTGACAACGCCCTTCTCGGTGGAGATCACCTTATCGATTGAAGAGACCGCACGCGCACACGGCTGGAACAGCTTCGTGATGAATATGTTCACCGATGACAATCCGGATGCGATTGTTGATCTGCTCCTCTCCCACCGGCCAGACGGCATTATCTACACCACCATGGGGCTGCGCCAGGTGCCGCTGCCCGCCAAGCTGCTCACCCTGCCCTGCGTGCTCGCCAACTGTGAAAGCCTGCACGATCCGGTCGCCAGCTATATTCCGGACGATGAACAGGGCCAGTACAACGCGGTAAAAGCCCTGCTTGCGGCGGGTTATCGCCAGCCGCTCTGCCTGCATCTGCCCGAGCCGCTGCTCGCCACCGCGCGTCGGCGCAAGGGGCTTGAGCGCGCCTGCCGGGAAGCCGGGGTTAACCCGGACACCCTTACTCATCACTATATGGCGCTGGGTGACGAGCATTACCGCGACATTCCTGCGCGGGTGCGGGCACATATCCACGCGCAAAAGCCGCAGTTCGATTCGGTGATATGCGGTAACGATCGTATCGCCTTTATGGTCTATCAAACGTTACTTGCGCAGGGGCTGCGCATTCCGCAGGATGTCGCAGTCGTCGGCTACGACAACATGGTCGGCATCGGTGAACTGTTCCTGCCCTCTCTTGCAACGGTGCAGCTACCGCATTATGAGATCGGGCGTCTGAGCGCCTTACACATCATTAACGCTACCGAACACACGCAGACCACGCGCGTTGCCAGCCCGTTCCTGCTGCGTGATTCGCTCGCAAAGTTAAGTTAGGCGCAGCCATGTTCAGACAGCTTAACAACGTAACGCCCCATCTCCTTCACGCGGCTACGCCCTCAAGGCTTGCCGCTCATGAGGTGGTGATTGACGGTCACGCAACCGGATTTACGGTACCTGCACAGGTGATTGAAGCCGCAATTGAGGTAGATGAATCCCGGCTGTTGCTTTTTCTCACCGATGATGTCCCCTTTGAAGAGGCGCTGGAGATAGTGTTAATCGATCGTCAGCAGGGGGTGAAAGAGATGCTGACACTCGGGGGGGCGTATACCACCGGCAGCTTTGCCGATTTAGCACTGTTTTCACAGGCGGTTGAATTTAGCTTTATTGGCGATACGACATGGCGGGTGGAGATCCCGGATCGCCCCTTTTTCAGGCTCCCCTTTGTAGGCGATCCGCGTGGTATCTGGCGACCGGTTGCGCGTAAACACTACATTCTTGTCTCAGCCGATCCACCACCAGCGCGTATGGATGGCAGTCGCTAACCGGCAGTCTGGATCTACTCTCGTTTAAAACATTGCAAACCTATACCAGGAGCAACAATGCCTCTCTCATATGGAAAACCGGCAGCAAAAAACGCCATCTTGCCGCTGCTGACAACCTTTAGCTTTAGCGCACCCGAAGCATATCTGGATTTTCTGCAACTTAAAAACGGCCTGGCGGTGAAGAGTCCCGACTACTGCAATCTGCCTTATCACGGCGTTGAGCGAGGAGAAGTGGCATTTTCAGCGCTGTTTGGCATAGATACGCGCAATAAGTACTACGACCTGAAGTATAACAATGATGAGTTTCTGGAGGAGCTCGACTTTCTGTCGGGCGCGTTGTTGATTGGCGATGATCCGGGCGGTAACTTCTTCGTGTTGATAAATGGGGGCAATCGCGAAGGTGTTTACTACTGGGACAGAACGCATCTGCATTGTGAAGATGATATCCAGCAATTTGATATTGCTGAACAGCAAGAGTGCGGCAATCTCTACAAAGTGGCACCTGATTTCACCATCTTTTATCAGATGATCCTCCAGCATGCCTGCACACAGGGCGAAATCTGCCTCGATGACCTCTGAATGCCGGCAGAGGCTAAAACAGCGCGCGGGCAGCAAGCCTGCCAGCGCGCGACAAACGTTACCCCACCTGACCGTGATTGAGCCGTGTCAGCGGCGCATTCACATCAAACAGTTTGACGGTGATATTGGTAGCACCAAACTGTTTTAACCGCTCCATATGCTTATTCATATAACGCTGTGCGTTCGCTTCGCAGTCAAAGAGATAAACCCCTCCCGCTTCCAGGGCCTGCGCATTCTCGGTCCACACTTTCCACAGAAAACCCGGCTCCTGATTAATCGACTCTGCCAGCGCCACCAGTTGATCCGACATTTTGTCGCCAAATGGACCGTTAAAATCGAAGTGAATCTGCAGCAGTTTATTGGTCATACTATCCTCCGTGATGGCATGTTAATGTGCCTGTTGACCCTATTTCATCGAAGGCGAAATAGCAAAAAAATCCACGCCTAAGCGTGGATTTGGTATCAGAGCAGGTGAAGCAGTACGGTTAAATATCGTCTGTTGTATGGTGTACAACGATTTCCAGGGTGTGGCGTACAATATCGCTTTTGATCACATCCTCTGTGGTCTCGATCATCTTGATCAACTCCAGGATCAAGGCCTTGTGGGTAATACGTTCACCAGTTGCCAATACGCCACGAATTGCTGCGCCCAGTACTGCAGACTCCTCTGCAAGCGTATCACCACCGCTGCGAAAATACTCAGCGAGAGAGATATCAGGCAAATTTTCATATTCGTGTGCATCCAGCAAAACCTGGCTCATCGCTTACTCCATCTATTATTGATAGTAACCGTGTCTATTAATGTTTTTTTGAGCTGCCTGACGTGTTATCGCCAAACAGTTGAAAAACGTTATCACTGCTCTGTTCATCCCACTCATCGCGCTCACTTCCTGTACCGCGCTTCAGGGAGGCGAAATTATTATTGCTAATTTCAGCAATAATCCGCCCCAGCATCTGCCGCCGCTGACTATCC
The DNA here is from genome assembly GCF_014490785.1 of Kosakonia sp. SMBL-WEM22. Classification (NCBI taxonomy): domain Bacteria; kingdom Pseudomonadati; phylum Pseudomonadota; class Gammaproteobacteria; order Enterobacterales; family Enterobacteriaceae; genus Kosakonia; species Kosakonia sp. SMBL-WEM22. The sequence continues at coordinate 2,669,440 of NZ_CP051488.1, forward strand.
TGCTCGCTGGCCTCCATCGACCGCAGCCTGTTGATCAGCGCACGGGTGCTAATGGGTGAGTTATCTTTTAGAAGTGACAACACGGCCACTCCGATAAGTTCATCTGTCAGTTGCTCTATTTCACTACTATTCATAACTGCATCTCGGGTTGCCGCTACTTGCCGAACTGCAATTGCGGCATGAAGCCAATTCTCCCTTGGGGACGATTAACTTTTCTGCACGCGCATGAAGCGCCTCATCACCCCGCGAGAATTGACTTAAAAGCCAAAAGTATTGCCGTTGGTCAAACTCAATTAGCGATCGAAAAGCAGGCCAATCAACGTGTGATAGTGGCTCTCCTCTTCCGGACCAGAAGCCTGCTCCAGCCGGCTCAGCAATTTAGTACAAATTGCCTTGCGGTTCAGGTTACGTCCTTCGCTCAGGATCTCAACGGCGATCTGTCCCAGCGTCTGCTGCTGAGTCGGAAGGGATGCCTTGTTGAAATAGCGGGTAATGGCATTAGCTGTGTTCGGAAAATAACCGTTCTGCTGCATATGTCACTCCTCAAATAATCCATTAACTTGTTAAAGTAAGGTTAAAGTTATACAAAAAAGGCCCGCTTGTACATAGAAATTGTACAAGTTTGTTAGTCACCTAATGAATATTTAATAATATTCATATTTATCAAGTGATTATAAACAGCATAATTTTTACGTGGTTGACTAAGGTTGTACAAGCTTGAAGTCGCTTTGAAAGACAGCGAAAAACAGCATAATTCTCTGCTAAATCAAGGAAGACGAGGCACTTTGCATCTGGTAGTGTGAGCGCTCATTCATCCCTTTCGGAACGTTTATGCTCACCACCCTCATTTACCGCAGCCATTTCCGCGACAATGTATCGTTTTCGATGCTTGAAGGTATGGTGGAAGCGGCCAATCAAAAAAACAGCAAGGCCAATGTAACAGGCATCCTGCTATTTAATGGCACTCACTTCTTCCAGCTGCTTGAAGGGCCGGAAGAGACGCTGGATCCGATTTACGATGCGATATGTAATGATGAGCGTCACTTTAACGTTGTGGAGCTGCTGCGAGACTACGCGCCGTCGCGACGCTTTGGTAAAGCCGGGATGGAACTGTTTGATCTGCGCGCTTATGACCGTGAAGAGGTGCTGCAAACCGTGCTGGATAAAGGCACCTCGAAATATCAGCTTATTTATGACGACCGCGCATTGCAGTTCTTTCAAACCTTTGTCGAAGAGGGAGAGAAAGAGAACTACTTTGAGATCCCGGCCGATGATGCGTGGGAATTTATTCCTGACGACAGCGCCATCACTTTGCCAGCATCCGTTGCTGCCAACAGCGCCGACTGCCGCTTTGCCTTCCAGCCGCTGATCGATCCTTTCGCCCGAAAAGTGGTGGCGGTCGAAGCGCTGCTACGTACCCCAACGGGCGATGCGCCACAGGCCTATTTTGCAGGTCTGAGCGGCGATGCTCTTTATAAGGCCGATCTTGAGAGTAAAAAAGTGGCGTTCGCGATGGCCACCGCACTTGATATCGGTGCGCAGACCCTTTCGGTCAACCTTCTGCCGATGACGCTGGTTGAAGTGCCCGGTGCGGTCGAGTTTATCCTGCGTGAGATTGCGGCGAATGGACTGGTGCCGGAGCAGATCATTGTAGAATTTACCGAGAGTGAAATCATTTCGCGCCTTGAAGAGTTCACTGAAGCGGTGAAATTACTGAAAGGAGCCGGTATTCGCGTAGCGATCGACCACTTTGGTGCCGGCTTCGCTGGCCTGCTGCTGCTGGCGCAGTTCCAGCCGGATCGCATCAAAATCAACCGCGATCTGATTAAAGATGTGCATAAGAGTGGCTCACGTCAGGCGATTGTGCAGGCGATCATCAAATGTTGTACATCTCTTGAAATTCAGATCTCCGCCGTGGGCGTAGAGAAGGCGGAAGAGTGGATGTGGCTCGAATCGGCAGGTATCTCCCAGTTCCAGGGCTACCTCTTCGCACGACCGGACATGAACGGTGTTCCAGCTGTCTGCTGGCCAGAAAAACAGGACGATGCTTAATCGCTCCTTAAGTAAAGCTGTACAAAGTGCTTGTACAGCCTGCAAGGCTTAACTAGGCTTTGCGGGTGTATATCGGGGTTACGAGGAAGTCATGGCGTTTTACAGTATTGGCGAAGTTGCTGAACGATGCGGAATTAACCCCGTCACACTTCGCGCATGGCAACGTCGTTACGGTTTGCTAAAGCCCCAGCGCAGCGAGGGCGGACATCGTCAGTTTGATGAGTCGGATATCCTGCGTATCGAGGCCATTAAACGCTTTATCGAAAGCGGTGTTTCGGTCAGCAAAGTAAAAGCGCTGCTGGATGAGGCACCCGCCGCCGATGAGCAGGGCTGGGCGAAAGTGCAGGAAGATCTGCTGGCCACGCTGCGCCAGATCAACCCGGCAAGGCTGCGCGCCCTGGTGCTTGAGCTGGGAAGTAAATTCAGCGTCGATCAAATTATCGATGACGTCATAATGCCCGTACGCCTGCTGCTGGCGCGCGATCAAAACACCGCGCGGGTGATCTTAAGCCTGCTTGACGGCGTGCTGATTGACTTTGCCGTCACCCATCTGGCGCTTAATCGCCAACAGGGGAGCAAAGAGGGGCTATTTATCGCCTGGAACAATGACGATCGCACCCGCCTGTGGCTGGAAGCCTGGCGGTTGTCACAGCAGGGCTGGTGCCTGGATGTACTGGCCGATCCGCTCGACTCCCCGCACCCGGAGTTCTTTCCTGGAAAGCAGCTGGTAGTCTGGACGGGGAAAGCCCTGACCCAGCGTCAGTCGCAGCAGTTCATCCACTGGCAGGAGCAGGGCTTCGCCCTCACCTTTCATGGCCCCCAATAAACCGCAGCCTTACGGCTGCCAGGTTTGTTGATTCCCGGACATCTTTTTATCTAAGTAAAACGCGGCGCTGATCAGCGCCAGATGCGTCAACGCCTGCGGGAAGTTGCCGAGCGGGAAGCCGCGCTCATCAAACTCCTCGGCATACAGCCCAAGGTGGTTGGCGTAGTGCAGTAGCTTCTCAAATTCAATGCGTGCCTCTTCGACGAAATCCGCCCGCGCCAGGCACTCGACGTACCAGAAGGAGCATGGCGCAAAATAGCCCTCCTCCCCCTGCAACGAATCCGCCGGTGTCTCCTCCTGCAAATAACGCCGCACCATGCCGTCGCGCATGAGCTTCGTACGGATCGCCTCGAGCGTTGCCAGCCAGTCAGGATCTTTTGCGCCGATAAAGCGAAACAGCGGCATCAGCAGCATCGAGCCATCGACATCGCTGCCGTTGCGTGTTGAGGTGAAGTGGCCCAGCTTCTCATTCCAGAAGTTGTGCCAGATATCGTCGCGGATCTTCTGCCGCGTCGCCTCCCAGCGGGCAAACGGCATTGAGAGCGAACGCTTGGCACCGAGGCGCAGAGCACGGTCAAGCGCTACCCAGCACATCAGGCGCGAGTAGAGAAAGTTCTCCGGCTCGCCACGCATCTCCCAGATCCCGGCATCCGGGGAATCCCAGATTTCGCAGACATAATCCACCAGCCGCATCACATGCCCCCACGCGCGGTGAGAGATGTTGTCGCCATATTTCGTCGTCAGATAGACGGCGTCCATCAATTCGCCATAGATATCGAGTTGTAGCTGCTTATAGGCTTCATTACCTTTGCGCACCGGCCTGGAGTTGAGATAGCCGGCGAGGTGCGGCAGCTCCTCCTCGGTGAGATCCGTTCCGCTGTCGAGGCGGTACATCACCTGCAGTTTTTTCGGGTCGAACTTACTGTTCTCCATACAGCTGCCGATCCACGCGCCGAAGGCTTTTGCCTCTTCGACGTAGCCTAAGCGAATTAACGCATAGCAGCTGAAAGAGGCGTCGCGCAGCCAGGTGGCGCGGTAATCCCAGTTGCGCTCGCCGCCGGGCAGCTCCGGCAGGCCAAAGGTTGCCGCCGCGGCAATGGAGCCGTAGCGCTGGGAGGTGAGCAGCTTCAGCACCAGCGAAGAGCGCGTTACCGCCTCTCGCCAGCGGCCGCTGTACTTGCTCTGCCCGACCCAGTTTTGCCAGTAGGCGAGCGTGCGCTGGCGCATAGCCGCCACCTGTTTTAGCGTCGCATGCTTCACTTTGCTGTCACCGAGCACAAAGGTCGCCGTTTCGCCCGCTTTAAGGCTGAACGCCCCTTCGACCAGCCCTTTTTTCACCTGCAACGTTTCCGATGAAGCCAGCGTCAGCGCCGCCCCCTTCTTTCCCTTAAAGTGATAGGCCCGTTTATCCTCTTTCACCTCCGGCACGTCAGTGGCGTAGTTAAAGCGCGGCGAGCAGTGCAGCTTGATTGTCGCCTCGCCGTAAATCAGCGTGATTTGCCGCACAATCAGCGGGCTGGCTTCATCATCCTCGTTAATGGCGATAAAGTCCGTCAGCTCCACCATCGTCTCATCCGAGAGCCAGCGGGTTTGCAGCACATTGGTATCCGGCAGATAGTGCTGAATGGCGCGCCAGCCCTCCCCCAGCGGCGCAACGGCGAAGTAGCCGCCCCGTTTGGCGTCGAGCAGCGAGCTAAAAATGGCGGGGCTGTCGAGATTGGGCCAGCAGAGAAAATCAATCGCCCCTTCAACGGTCACCAGCGCGCAGGTCCGCAGGTTGCCGATAATGCCGTGCTTATCAATCACGGCGGTGGTCTGAGTGTCGGTTTTCATTCGGATCCTTATGCGTGCGGTTACGCTTTAAGCGTAGGTGACACATAGGGTTCCCGCATCTGTGCCAGGCTTAACAGGAACTCATTTCACTGACGCGGAGAAACGCATGACGCAATACGCCTCACTTCCCGATGATCAAATGCAACTGATCGACCGCTACTGGCGCGCGGCCAACTACCTCTCTGTCGGGCAGATCTACCTGATGGATAACCCGCTGCTGCGCGAGCCGCTCAAGCCTGAACACATTAAACCGCGCCTGCTTGGACACTGGGGCACCACGCCCGGGCTGAACTTTATCTATGCCCATCTCAACCGGGCGATCCGCCAGCACGACCTCAATATGATCTACATCTGCGGCCCCGGGCACGGCGGGCCAGGCATGGTGGCGAACACCTGGCTTGAGGGAAGTTACAGCGAGATCTACCCGCAGGTGAGCCAGGATGCCCAGGGGATGAAAGCTCTCTTCCGCCAGTTCTCGTTTCCGGGCGGCATTCCAAGCCACGCCGCCCCGGAAACGCCGGGGTCAATTAACGAAGGGGGTGAGCTGGGTTACTCCCTCTCCCACGCCTTTGGCGCGGTGTTTGATAACCCGTCGTTGATTGCCGCCTGCGTGATTGGCGACGGCGAAGCGGAGACCGGCCCGCTGGCGTCGAGCTGGTTCGGTATTAAATTCCTCAACGCCGCGCGCGATGGCGCGGTGCTGCCGATCCTCCATCTCAACGGCTATAAAATCGCTAACCCGACCATTCTCGGGCGCAGCAGCGATGAGGATCTGCTGCATCTGTTTCGCGGCTACGGCTACGAGCCGCTGATTGTCAGCGGTCATGAGCCGGAAAAGATGCATCGCCAGATGGCGCAGACGCTGGAGCAGGCGCTGGAGCGTATTCGCCACTATCAGCAGCAGGCGCGCAGCGGTGAAGCCGCCGAAACGTTACCGCGCTGGCCGATGATTATTCTGCGTAGCCCGAAAGGGTGGACCGGGCCGCAGACGGTGGATGGCAAAAAAGTGGAGGACTTCTGGCGCGCACACCAGGTGCCGGTCTCCTCCTGCCGGGAAGATGAGGGTCACCGGCAGATCCTTGAGGAGTGGATGCGCAGCTATCAGCCTGATGATCTGTTTGACGAGCAGGGACGGCTTCGCCCGGAGCTGGCCGCGCTGGCACCCGAGGGCGATAAACGCATGGGCGCCACCCCGTGGGCCAACGGCGGCCGTCTGCGTCGCGAGCTGAATACGCCCTCAATTAGCGATTACGCGGTTGAGGTCACGTCGCCTGGCGAAACGCAGGCGGAATCGACCGCCGCGCTCGGTGCCTACCTGGCGGGGATCTTCCAGCGCAACCGGGATAATTTCCGCCTGTTTGGCCCGGATGAGACCGCCTCAAATCGCCTGAGCAAAGTGTTCGATGTCACCAGCCGCACCTGGCAGGAGCCGGTTAAACCCTACGATGAGCAACTGGCTGCCGATGGGCGGGTAATGGAGATCCTTAGCGAACATCAGTGCCAGGGCTGGCTTGAGGGCTATCTCCTCACCGGGCGTCACGGCCTGTTTAACTGTTATGAAGCCTTTATCCATATTGTCGATTCGATGTTTAACCAGCACGCCAAGTGGCTGAAGGTGACGCGCAAATTGCCGTGGCGTGAACCGATCTCATCCCTTAACTACCTGCTCTCATCTCACGTCTGGCGCCAGGATCACAACGGTTACAGCCATCAGGATCCCGGCTTTATTGACCACGTGGTGAATAAGAAGGCCGATATTGTGCGCGTCTATCTGCCGCCCGATGCTAACACCCTGCTCTGTGTGGCGGATCACTGCCTGAAAACCTGGGACCGCATTAACGTGATTGTTGCTGGCAAGCAGCCTGCGCCGCAGTGGCTCAACCTTGAAGCGGCGCAGCAACATTGTGCGGCGGGCATGGGGATCTGGCACTGGGCAGGCACGGTGACCGAGGGTGAAGAACCGGATGTGGTGATGGCCTGTGCCGGTGATGTGCCAACGATGGAGACGCTGGCGGCGGTCGATCTGCTGCGCGACTACTTCCCGGAACTGCGCATCCAGGTGGTGAACGTTGTCGATTTGATGGCACTGCAAACGGAAGAGCAGCATCCGCACGGCCTGAGCGACGAGGCGTTTGACGCCATCTTCACGGCGGATAAACCGGTGATTTTCGCCTTCCACGGCTACCCGAGCCTGATCCATCGCCTCACCTACCCGCGCAATAACCACCGCAACTTCCATGTGCGCGGGTTTATGGAGGAAGGCACCACCACCACTCCCTTCGATATGACGGTGATGAATGAGCTGGACCGCTTCCATCTGGCGCAGGAGGCGATTGTCCGCACGCCCTCCCTGCAAGGCAAAGCCGATGCGGTGCTGGATGAGCTGGCGGAGAAGATTGCCGAGCATCACCGCTACGTGCGTGAACACGGCGAAGATCTCCCCGAAGTGCGCGGCTGGAAATGGCCCTCCGCACAGGGCGACGGCGGCGCACCCGAGTAAGGTAGCAGCTGAAACCTCGTAGGCCGGATAAGCGTTTACGCGCCATCCGGCGATGGTGTTGCATATGGCTTTGGTGGCATTGTTCCGTTCACCAGGCGTTCAGGAGTTTCATTAACCCCTTATGCGGTGAACGGGACAAGGGAAGCGGCCGCGCTCCCCTTATCGATCCCCGCGGCCCCGCGAGGAAATCGGTGCTGCGCACTGCGCTCACCTCCCGCATGCCTGACTGCGGCCGGCTCGACTCGACTTACTCGCCCCTACGGGACTCGGTTTACTCGTCCCATCCATGGGACTCGCCCCTTCGGGGCCAGCGCAAGCGCTGTTCAAAATTGCTCCCGGCAATTTTGTCATGTCTCGGTTCGCCTCTGTCCGCCATCCATGGCGTCCAGACCTTGTCATTCACGCTTCGGTTCGCCGATTTCAGCGGGGACACAACCCCTCGCTGTCATATTGCGGATATAAAGCAGTACCGGTTTCGCTGAAAGCGCTTTTTTGTAGGCCGGATAAGGCGTAGCCGCCATCCGGCAGTGGTGTGGTAGTGATAATGCCGGATGGGCGTAAACGCTTATCCGGCCTACGCCCCCGCCAGTAAGGCACTTTAGCCAGCATCACTCTCCAGCCGCTGCCGGTGCCGCAATCCTGGAAACCAGCGCATCCACAGCGCAACCACAATCAGCGTCCCAACCCCGCCAATCGCCGCGGCGGGCACCGCGCCCAGCCATGCGGCGAGCATCCCGGACTCAAACTCCCCAAGCTGATTGGAGGTGTTGATAAATATCGAGTTCACCGCATTCACCCGGCCGCGCATCTCATCCGGCGTATCGAGCTGCACCAGCGAGCCACGGATCACCATACTGATCATGTCAAACCCGCCCAGCGCAAAGAGCGCCAGCAGCGAGAGCCACATCCAGCTTGAGAAGGCAAAGACCAGCGTTGCCACGCCAAAGCCTGCCACCGACATAAACACAATGATGCCGACACGGCGCGTCAGCGCACGGTGGCTCAACCAGAAGCCCACCAGCAACGCGCCCACTGCCGGTGCGCTGCGCAGAAGCCCCAGCCCAAGCGGGCCGGTATGCAGAACATCGTGGGCGAAAATCGGCAGCAGCGCCGTCGCGCCGCCGAGCAGCACGGCAAAGAGATCGAGGGAGATCACCCCCAGCACATCCGGCCGGTTACGGATAAAGCGCACCCCGGCAAAGAGTGATGAGAGCGTGGCGGGTGTGCGTTTTGGCTGCGCCTGCGCGTAGCTCAGGGTGATCACCAGTAGCAGCGAGAGCAGATAGAGCGCCGCCGTGACGCTGTAGACCACGTCTGCGCCCGCAGCGTAGAGGAAGCCACCCAGCGCCGGGCCAACAATCTGCGCCGCCTGGCCGGAGACCGCATTCGCCGCCGTCGCGCGCGGCAGAATCGAGGCCGGAACCAATGCCGGTAGCATCGAGATCATCGACGGCGACTCGACGGTTTTCGCGCAGGAGATAACAAAAATCAGCGCGAGGATGACGCCGACGCTGGCATCCCCCTGCCAGGTAAGCCAGGCGAGCGCGACAATCGCCACCCACTCGCACACCTGCGACAGCAGCACCACGCGGCGGCGGTCAAACTGGTCGGCGATATGCCCGGCGGGCAGCGCCAGCGTCAGCGAGGGAATAAACTGCACCAGGCCAATCATCCCCAGCCAGAAGGCGCTCTGCGTCTGGGAGTAGATCTGCCAGCCGACAATAATCGACAACATCTGAAAGCCAAAACTGGAGCTGGTGCGGGCCAGCCAGAAGGCGACAAAAGATCGGTGCTGCAATAAACGGCCATCGCTGGCGGATAACAGGGGTGCCATAACATCTCTCTATGGGTAGTAATTAATGTCCAGCCGAGGGCGCACCGGGCGCGCCGCTGCGCACAAACGGCGGGCGGGCAAACCAGATAACAATCATCAATGCTAAAAAGAGCCAGCCCAGCAGCCAGAAGTAGTCAATGGTCGAGAGCATATAGGCCTGCTGCTCGAGGGTTTTATCCACCGCCGCCAGCTGCTGCTGCGTCGCGCCGCCCATTTTGTGCAGATAATCCGTCGCTGCCGGGTTCCACTGCGAGACGCTTTCGCTGAGGGTAGCGTGGTGGTAAATCTCCCGCCGCGACCAGATCCAGGTCGTGAGCGAGGAGGCAAACGAGCCACCCAGCACGCGGAAAAAGGTTGCCAGGCCAGAGCCTTCCGCCACCGCCTGGCCGTGCAGGTTGGAGAGCACAATGGTGGTGATGGGCATAAAGAAGAAGGCAACGCCAATGCCCATAAACATCTGCACTTCGGCAATGGTGCGGAAATCGACCTCGGTATTGAACTGCGCGCGCAGCAGGCAGGAAGCACCCATGGTGAGAAACGACAGCGTTGCCAGGATACGCAGGTCAACTTTGTGGGCGTAACGCCCAATAAACGGCGTCAGCAGCAGCGGCAGAAAACCCATCGGCGCGGCTGCCAGCCCGGCCCAGATGGCGGTGTAGCCCATCTGGGTTTGTAGCCACTGCGGCAAAATAATGTTGATAGCAAAAAAGGCCGCATAGCCGAGGGTCAGCGTCGCGGTGCCGATGGCGAAGTTGCGATCCTTAAACAGCCGCAGGTTAACAATCGGATGCTGTTCGCCCAGCTCCCAGATCACAAACGACACCAGCGCAATCGCCGAGAGCACCGACATGACGATAATTTCATTCGATGCGAACCAGTCAAGATCGTTGCCCTTATCCAGCACCACCTGTAGCAGGCCGACCCCGAGCACCAGCAGCGCAATACCGATGTAATCGATCGGCGAGGTGGTGGTGGTCTCTTCCCGCTCGCGCAGCTGCATCCAGACGACGATCGCTGCGAAGATCCCTATCGGCACGTTGATGTAGAAGATCCACGGCCAGGCGTAGTTATCAGTGATCCAGCCGCCGGTGATCGGCCCGACAATCGGTGCCACCACCGTCACCATCGAGAGCAGCGCCAGCGCCATGCTGCGTTTGCTGGTGGGGAAAATCACCAGCAGCAGCGTCTGGCACATCGGAAACATCGGGCCGGCGAAGAAGCCCTGCAGCGCGCGAAAGACGATCAGCTCCGTCATGCTGTGAGCAAAACCGCACAGAAAGGAGGAGAGCGTAAAGAGCGCCACCGAGCCGACAAACAGCCGCAGCTGCCCGAAGCGGCGCGTAAACCAGCCGGTGAGCGGCAGCGCAATGGCGTTACACACCGCAAACGAGGTGATGACCCAGGTGCCCTGATCGGCGCTGACGCCGAGATTGCCCGCAATGGTCGGCAGCGCCACGTTGGCGATGGTGGTATCCAGCACCTGCATAAAGGTCGCCAGCGACAGCGCAATCGTCGCCAGCAGCAGACTGGGCGGCGTAAATGCCGATTTATCTTGCATCGCGTCTCTCTTAGCGGGCGGCTACCGGCTGAGCGTTATCATGAAGGATCTTCGCCACCAGCGCGTCGGCCTTATCCAGCGCGTTCTGGTAGACATCTGTTGCGAAACGCGGCTGCGCGACGCTCTGCTGCGGCAGCAGGTGCCCTTCGGTATCGCGAATATCGACGCGGGCGGCCATCGACAAACCGACACGCAGCGGATGCTTCTGCATATCATGGGGGTCGAGGGTAATGCGCACCGGCAGACGCTGGACAATCTTGATCCAGTTACCGCTGGCGTTCTGCGCGGGCAGCAGGGAGAAAGCGCTGCCAGTACCAATACCGAGGCTCGCAATCGTGCCGTGATACTCCACGTCATCGCCATAGAGATCGGCAGTCAACGTCACTTTCTGACCAAGGCGCATGGTGCTCATCTGGCTCTCTTTGAAGTTGGCATCCACCCAGACCTGATCGAGCGGCACAATCGACAGCAGCGTGGTGCCGGAATCGACGCGCATACCAAGCTGCACCGCGCGCTTCGCCACATAGCCGCTGACCGGCGCCACAATCGTGCTGCGGGCGTTATCGAGAAAGCGCTGACGCAGGGTGGCGATAGCACTTTTGATCTCCGGGTGAGAGTCGATTACGGTGTCATCAACCATCGCCAGATTGGTGTTGAGCGCCTGCTGCGCGGCAATCAGGTCACTTTTCGCACTAGTGACGTTGTCACGATAATGAGCCAAATCCTCAGCGGTGACCGCACCGGTGGCGAAAATCTTCTGCCGACGCGCGTAGTCACTCTGCGCCGTTTGTAGCGCCACTTTTTTCGCCGCCACCTGCGCACGGTAGTTATCCGCAGTGCTGTAAAGCCCACGCACCTGGCGCACGGTGCTGGCAAGGTTAGCCTGCGCCTGTTGCAGCGCAATCTCGGTATCGGCCGGGTCGAGCAGCACCAGCGGCTGCCCTTTTTGTACAAAGTCGCCCTCATCGACGGCGACCTGGGTAACGGTGCCGCCAATTTGCGGCGTCAGCGTCACCTGGTTGGCGCTGACATAGGCGTCATCAGTGGTTTCGTAGTAGCGGGCATAGAGCAGATACCACGCCAGGCAGCCAGCGGCGATAATCACCAGCAGCACAAACAGAATGGCGAAGTTGCGCTTACGTTTGCTCGGCGCGCGTGCAGGCTGGATAGATGAATCGGTCATCTTAATCACCTTTCAGGAGAACTTAGCGATAGGGTTGGGTTGCGCCGTCAGGCAGCATTTTGATCAGCAGCGTCACCAGCTGTTGCGTTTCCGCCTCGCTGAGGCGCTCGGTGAGTGAGGCGAGGATGGACGCCAGCGCCTCATTCTGGAAGCGATCGCAGATTCCCCGCCCCTTCTCTGTAAGTACCAGGATCACCTGCCGTTTATCGTCAGGATTGGTGGTGCGCAACACCAGATCGCGCTTTACCATGCGCTCAAGCATGCGGCTCATGGCACCTGCATCCATCAGCAGATTTTTGCTTACCTCAACCGGGCTGGTAAAGCCCTTATAGATGCTAATCAGCACTTTAAACTGTGCGGCGGTAATATCCGCCGGTGAGAAGTAGTGGCTAATAAGCTGGTCTTTAAACTGGTTTGTCAGATGGATCAGCAAGCCGAGGTGCAGGTTTGGGTTAGTGTTATCCGCAGAGTTTGTCATGATATTTGCCTGATCAATAATTACAAATGAAATTACTGACCAGGCAGATAAGTGTCAATGAATTGTCAAGGTAAGCGCACGTTTTGTCAGTTTCCAATAGCCCCCCTTCTGCCGGATGGCGGCTTACGCCTTATCCGGCCTACAAAACCGCTCCGACCTCGTAGGCCGGATAAGCGGTACGCGCCATCCGGCAATGTTTCCAGCGACACCGGTTTTTTTATCTGTGATATGACAGTGATGGGGGTTGTGTCCCCGCTGAAATCGGCGAACCGAAGCGGGAATGACAAGGTCTGGACGCCACGGATGGCGGGCAGAGGCGAACCGAGACATGACAAAATTGCCGGGAGCAATTTTGAACAGCGCTTGCGCTGGCCCCGAAGGGGCGAGTCCCATGGATGGGGCGAGTAAGTCGAGCCGGCCGCAGTCAGGCTCGCGGGAGGTGAGCGCAGTGCGGAGCACCGATTTCCTCGCGGGGCCGCGGGGATTGACAAGGGGAGCGCGGTCGCTCCCTTTGTCCCGTTCACCGCACAGATGATTTATGAAGAGCCCGTTCCCGTGGTGAACGGAACCCTTCCACCAATGCCACATACCAGGCCCATTGCCGGATGGCGGCTTATGCCTTATGCGACCTGGAAAAGCTGATGCGCTTAATCCCATTGCTTCACTATATGAAGCACTTTTCCCGCGCAATTTTTGATAAGCCTCACGCAACGCAACACACCACTCGCCTGCCCGCCTGCGATCCCCAACACTCCCTGCACGATAACAACAACGCAGATACCCTACTCACTACGGGAGGCTCAATGGAGCACACCACCTCACAGCCCTACCACGGCGCAGAGCAGAAAGTGCCCGCCCGCCGCACCGCCAAAATCATGCTCTCGGCGGGCGTCGGGCACTTTATCGAATGGTTCGACTTCGGCCTTTACGGCACGCTGGCAGCGATCATCGCCAGCAACTTTTTTGTCAGCGACGACCCGGCGATCGGCCTGCTGAAATCCTTCGCCGTCTTCGGCTCCGGCTTCTTAATGCGCCCGCTCGGCGGCCTCTTCTTCGGCTCGATGGGCGACCGCCAGGGGCGGCGCAAAGTGCTGGTGACGGTGATTGTCATCACCTCCATCTCCACCTTTGTGATGGGCATCTTGCCCACCTTCCAGCAGGCGGGGATCATTGCGCCGATCCTGTTGGTGCTCACCCGCCTGGTGCAGGGCTTCGCCGCCGGGGGCGAAAGCTCCGGGGTGATTACCTACCTCGCCGAAAGCGCGCCGCCGCACCGCCGCGCGACGCTCACCTGCTGGAGCGAAAACTTCAGCTTTATGGCCTTTGTCTGCGGCTCCGGGCTGGTGCTGCTGCTCACCCATACCCTCGGCGAAGCAACGATGAACGACTGGGGCTGGCGCATCCCCTTCCTGCTTGCCGCCCCGCTTGGCCTCGGCGGGCTCTATATGCGCCGCAATATGGAAGACTCCGCCGAGTTCCATAAGCTAAAAGCCAGCGGCAAAATCGAAGCCTCGCCGCTGCGCAAAACCCTCTCCACCTCAATGACCGCCCTGCTGTTTTGCACCGGCTTTGTGGTGGTGAAAGCGGTAAGCAGTTGGGTGCTGCAATCGTTTATGCCGGGTTATCTCTCCACCCACCTGCACTACAGCCGCACGGACGCCTACCTCATCACGACCCTGGGGCTGTTGAGTGTGGCGGTCTGTATGCCACTGACCGGCTATCTCTCGGACCGCTGGGGCCGTCGCCCGCTAATGTTAATGGGCTGCGGTGGTTTCATTCTTTTCACCTGGCCGGCAATGCTGCTGATGAGCCAGGGGTCGGTGGGCGCCTCGATTGCCGCCATGAGCCTGCTCGGCTTCTTTGTCGCCATGTTTAACGGCGGCTGCGGCGCGGCGATGGTTGAGCTCTTCCCAACCGCCATCCGCTACGGCAGCATCGCGATTGCTTACAACCTCACCGTTGCGGTGTTTGGCGGCGTGACGCCGTTCGCCTCGGCGGGGCTTATTACCCTTACCGGCGACCCGCTCTCCCCGGCGTGGTACGTGATGGGCACTGCGCTTATCTCCTTTATTGTCGTGTGGATCGCCAAAGAGACCGCCGGCAAAGTTCTCGATTAACCTGACCTGGAGTTGTCATGAAGATCAGCCGTATCGACTGTTTTCCGCTCAAAATCACCACGCCGCAGGCCTATCTCGGCGGCGAGGTCAAGGCGAGCGACAGCGATTATTACTACCGCCCGGAGTACCGCTGCGTCTATTCGCGCAAGATGGAGACTTGTCTGGTCAAAATCACCACCGACAGCGGTCATGTCGGTTGGGGCGAAGCCCTCGCTCCCGTCGTGCCGCAAGTGATCGCCGAGTTAATTACGCACCTCTTTGCGCCGCTGTTAACCGGCCAGTCGCCCTTTGCCAGCCAGGTACTGAATGCGCGGATGTATGACGCGATGCGCGATCGCGGCCATATCACCGGGTATCACATCGACGCGCTGGCAGCGGTGGATATTGCCCTGTGGGATCTAAAAGGCCAGATCCTCAACCAGCCGGTTTACCAGCTGCTCGGCGGCGCATTCCGCGATCAGATCCCCTGCTATGTCTCCGGCCTGCCGGAGCCGGATCTCCCGGCGCGCTGTGCGCTGGCGTTGCGCTGGCAGCAGAAAGGCTTCAACGCCATCAAGCTGGCGCTGGGCTACGGCGTGCAGCAGGACATTGAGAATGTGCGCGCCATTCGTGACGCCCTCGGCCCGCAAGCTAGCCTCTTTCTTGATGCCCACTGGAACTACAGCGTGGCGCAGGCGGCTGAGCTGGCCAACGCGCTGCATCCCCTTGGCGTCGGTTTTCTTGAAGCGCCGCTGTTGCCGGAGGATATTGCCGGGCACCGCGAGCTGCGGGCGAAAAGCCCGCTGCCGATTGCGCTGGGCGAAACGGAGCGCACCCGCTACCAGTTCAAGCCCTTTATTGAACAGCGGGCGATGGACATTGTGCAGCCGGATGTCGGACGCACCGGCATTACCGAGCTGATGCATATCGCCTCCCTTGCGCAGACGTGGAATTTGCAGGTTGCGCCGCATCTGAGCGTCGGCCTCGGGCCGTGTATTGCCGCGTCGATCCACGTTGCCGCCGCGCTGCCCAATCTTTTCATGCTGGAGTATCAGCCACCGGTATTCGAGCTTGCCAACCAGTTGCTCGATACGCCGCTGGTGTGTGAAGCGGGTCACTACACGCTGCCGCAAGGTGCAGGTCTGGGAATTGCAGTCAATGAAGCGCGGGTGCGCGAATCGGTAATGGGGGTCACATGTTAAAGGGTAATGTGCCAATTCTGGCGACGGCGTTTGATGAGCAGGGTGCGGTGGACTTTGGCTCCATCGAGAAGTTAGTGAAATTTCTGCTGGCCCAGGGGATCGACGGGCTGGCGCTGTTTGGCAATGCGTCGGAAGGTTATGCGCTAACGACCGGGGAAAAAGAGGCGCTGTTTGCCTGTGTGAAACGTCTGACCGGCGCGTTGCCCCTTATTGCTGCCGCGGGCGGTGCCTCGGCGGTGGTGGCGATTGAAGATATTCAGCGCGTGCAGCGCTGGGGGGCGCAGGTGGCGATGGTCAACCCGCCATCGGTGGTGAAACCGGGCCCGCAGGAGATCTACACCTTCTGGCGCGATATCTGCTCTGCCTGCGATATCGACATCATGGTGCAGGATGCGCCGCTGATGACCGGGGTGAACATCCCAGTGCCGACGCTGGTGAAGCTGTGTGAGGATTTTCCCTCCATCAAATACATCAAGGTGGAGCAACCGCCGACCACGCTGAAAATCACGGCGCTTAAGCAGGCGCTCGGCGATCGCGTCGGGCTGTTCGGCGGGCTGAATGGCGGTTTTCTCTATGAGGAGCTGCGCCGGGGCATTGTCGGCACCATGCCCGCCTGTGAATTCCCGGAGGTGATTAACGCCATCCTGCACGCCTGGCAGCACGACAAGCAGGAGGCGCAGGCCATTTTCTATCGCTACCTCCCCTTCCTGCGCTACGGCGTGCAGCCGGGGCTGGGTGTCGCCATCCACAAAACCGTGCTGCACCAGGCGGGCATTTTCGCCACCGATGTGGTGCGTGAACCGGCGAAAGGGCTCGATGAAGCAACGCGCGACGAACTGCGCGATCTCATCCGTGCCCTGCCGCTGGCGGTGCTGGAGGCGAGCCGATGAACTACATCGCGGTGGACTGGGGCAGCAGCAATTTTCGCGCCCTCAGCGTGCGTAACGGCGAAGTATTTCGCAGCGTTGAGGCCGCCTGCGGCGTGGGTAAATGCGCGCGAGAGGCACTGCCGGATATTCTGCGCGAACAGCTGCTGCGCCTCGAAGAGGGGTGGGATGAGAGATTGCCCGTGCTGTTATGCGGCATGGTCGGCAGCAATATCGGCCTTGCCGATGCGGGCTATCTGGCGCTGCCGCTCAGTTTTGCCCAGCTGACGGCAAAAGGACGCCCGCTGCCGGGCATTCTGCCCAACCCCGTCACCCTGCGTCCCGGTATTTGTGACCGGCGAGTGATGGAGATCTGCCGCGGAGAGGAGATGCAGCTTGCCGGAGCGCTGACCCTGACCAGCAGCCAGACCTTCGCCGCCGTCGGCACCCACAGCAAATGGCTGACGGTTAACCGCGCGCAGCAGCAGGTGGAGAGCCTGCGCACCCTGATGACCGGCGAGCTGTGGAACCTGGTGCTCAACCACTCGATTGTCGGCAAAGGGCTGCCAGCGCAGTCGGCTTCAGACGAGGCGTTTCTGCGCGGCGTGCACACCACCCGGCAGATTGAGTCCGGCGAGACGACGCTGGTGAGCGAGCTGTTTCGCTGTCGCGGGCACTATATTCTCGGCGATCTTGACCCGGCCGCAGCGGGCGCATGGCTGTCGGGTTTACTTATCGCCCATGAGATCCTCCAGGGTCACCCGCGCCATGAGGCAGTCTGCTTTATTGGCAGCCGCGCGTTGCTGCCGCGCTATGCCCTCGCCTGCGAGGCGCTCGATCTCCCCTTCACCACTCTTGAGGCGGAGCAGGCGCTGATCGCCGGGCTGAATGAGGTATTCCGGGATGCAGCCTGAGCAGATTGTCGCCATCCTGCGCGGGATCGCGCCCACAGAGTGCATCGAACAGGTCGCCTGCCTGCGCGATCACGGCATCACCACCATTGAGATCACCACCAACTCGCCGCAGTGGCAGAGCAGCATTACGCGGGTAGCCTCGGTGTTTGGCGACGCCGTCACGCTTGGCGCAGGCACCGTGTTGACCGTGCCGCAGGTGGCCGCGTGCCGCGCGGCCGGGGCACAGTTTATCCTGACGCCAAACCTTGACGCGCGCGTGGTTGAGGCGGCACAGCAGCAGGGACTGCGTGTCTGCGCCGGGGTGTTTAGCAGCAGTGAAATTTTTCGCGCCTGCGAGCTTGAGGTGGATGTACTGAAGATCTTCCCCGCCTCGGCGCTGCCGCTGAACTTTCCGCAGATGATCAAAGGTCCGCTCTCGAAGACAGTGCCCTTCTCTGCCGTTGGCGGTGTCGATATCAGTAACGCGGCGGCTTATCTCGCCCACTACGACAGCGTGGGAATTGGCTCATCGCTCTATAAACCGGGGCAGACGGCGGCGGTGACCGCGCAGCGCTGCCAGCAGTTACTAAACAGGAGGGAGTGATTCACCGCTGATCTTGCGCGCGGCGGAGATGAGAAACTGGCGCAGGGTGTCGATATTGACTTTGTCACCCCCGATGTTGGAGAGCGCAATCGCTGCCTGCATGCCCGGAATGATGCAGGCCAGCCGGTAATCCCCTGGCGCCCACGCCTTGCCAAACACCTGGTGCTGGCGCGCCTGCTCAATATCCTGCTGTAAAAGATGGTAATCGTGGATGCCGATACGGTTGATGATCTCCTCATCGCTGAGGGTGGCGAGCAGCTTGATGCCAATCACCGAATCGCGCACCGGCCACGATTCATAATTGCCAATCGCGCGGGCGATACTTTTGCCGCCGCGCGTATGCAGCAGGTAGACCACCTGGTTGCCACTGAGCACACCAATCACAATCGATACGTTATGGCTGCCGGTCTCCTCCAGCATCTCCAGCGCGGCGGTATAAAAGGCGGAGTGATGAATGGCGCTGGCGGACAAGCGGTGGATACCCATGCCGAGGCGATATTTGCGCTTCGCATCCTGCTGTACCATCTCTAATGCCAGTAAGGTTTGCATCAGGCGCGTCACTTTCGCCGAGTCCAGCGCCAGCTCGCGGCCAATCTCACGAATACCAAACGCGCGATTGCCGGTCGCCAGTAGATTCAGACAGCGAAACGCGTCAAATACTGTACTGTTTAATTTCGTCATTCATATATTCTCTGCCGCTTCGCTTATTTGCGCTGCTCAAGCATAACCCGCTTTGAGATTGTTCTCAAACTCGACGTAATAAGGGTTTTTTCGCTACCTAATTTGACTAAAGAGTAGTTCCAGCTAGTTTTATTTGTGGGTGCGAAAAAACTTCGCTTAATAATGAGATCGGTTTTTAGATCATAGGGAAATTATTATTAGCTGATGACTTGCACATATTTAAATTAACGACTAAGCGAATCAATCCCGGTTCGTTATCGAAACAATCATCACTGCAAAAATATATTTCTGTGCTACAGCGAAACGCTGGCACACAACTCCCCTTACGCGAAAACGACGAAGAGAAGGATTACATTATGACACCTCAAGAAAACTATCATGACTGGTTACGTGATGCCCACGCGATGGAAAAACAGGCTGAGTCGATGCTGAAGTCCATGAGCGAGCGTATCGATAACTACCCGGATCTGCGTTCCCGTATTGCCCAGCATTTAACCGAAACGCAGGGCCAGATTCAATTACTTGAAGAAGTGATGGATCGCAATAATATTAATCGTTCGGTAATGAAAGATGCCACCAGCAAAATGGCAGCGATGGGCCAGGCCTTTGGCGGTATGTTCGCACCGGATGAAGTGGTAAAAGGTTCGATTAGCAGCTACGTCTTTGAGCAATTTGAAATTGCTTGTTATACCTCCCTTATCACCGCAGCAGAAAAAGCCGGCGATATTGCCAGCGTAGATATTTTCAAACGCATTCTCGCCGAAGAAGTGGCGATGGCTGAATGGGCGCTGAATCATATTCCGGACGTTACTGCGCAATTCTTGCTACGCAGCGATGCGGATGGCGTAGAAGCGAAAAAATAATTATTAGAATTCAGGAGGCAAGCAATGTTTCGTCACGTAAAACAACTGCAATTTACGGTTCGCGTCAGCGAGCCAAACCCGGGTCTCGCCAATCTGCTGCTTGAGCAGTTTGGCGGGCCGCAGGGGGAACTGGCCGCGGCGTGCCGCTACTTCACTCAGGGTCTGGGTGATGATGACGCCGGGCGTAAAGAGATGCTGATGGATATCGCGACCGAAGAGCTCAGCCACCTCGAAATCATTGGTTCACTGGTTGGCATGCTCAACAAAGGCGCAAAAGGCGCGCTGGCGGAAGGCACCGAAAGTGAAGCAGAGCTTTACCGCTCCCTGACGCAGAACGGCAACGATAGCCATATCACTTCCCTGCTTTATGGCGGTGGCCCGGCGCTGACCAACTCTGCGGGTAAACCGTGGTCCGCGTCCTACATCGATACCATCGGCGAAGTGACAGCGGATCTGCGCTCCAATATTGCCGCCGAAGCGCGCGCGAAGATCATCTATGAGCGCTTAATCAACGTCACTGACGATCCGGGCGTGAAAGATGCGCTCGGCTTCCTGATGACCCGCGAAGTGGCGCATATGATGTCGTTTGAAAAAGCGCTCTACTCGATCCGCAACAACTTCCCGCCGGGTAAACTGCCGCCGATTGAGCAGTACAGCAACGTCTACTACAACATGTCGGAAGGTGACGATCCGCGCGGTAGCTGGAACAGCGACGAGAACTTTGAATACGTTGCTAATCCGCAACCGGCGGTTGATGGTGGTGATGGTCTGATCACGGTACAGCTGACGCCAGAACAGCTGGCGATGGTGAAAGCGATGAGCGACCGCACCATGTCTGACCCGTCCGTTGAACCGGTTACCGGTTTTGAACTGGGAACCGGCGAACCGAAGCCGAAAAAGTAATTCAGCTTGCGGTTAACAAACACACCCCCTGCGGGGTGTGTTTTTTTATGCCCTGCCCTGCTGCAATGCGCGCAGCTCGAGCGCATCGTGGCTGCAAAAGAGCGTCAGATCCGCTTTATGGGCGCAGGAGAGTTCCCGCAGGCGCTGCTGATTAACGCGGCGCGACCGGTTGTCCATCCCCATCATCCACTGGTAAAAACGCAGCCCCGGCGTGCAGTGGCGCTCAGGCCGCCCCATCTCTTCCCGGTAGAACCACGCATCTCCGCCGTGCAGCAACCACCCTTCCGGGCGCTGGATCGCAACACCCGCATGTCCCGGCGTGTGACCCGCAAGGGGAACCAGCAGGATCTCCGGCGGCAGCCCGCGCAGCGCATTCACCGCCTCGAAACCAAACCACCTTTCGCCCTGCGGGGCATAACCGTGCCAGCCGGAGCGCGCGCTCCATTGCCCTGGCCGGTAGCGCTCGCGCTGAAGCCAGCTGTGGCGCTGCCCGGCGGTATCAATCTCCTGCTGCATCAGGTGTACCTGCGCATGGGGAAAATCGGTCAGGCCACCGGCATGGTCAAAGTCGAGATGGGTCAGCACGATATGGCGGACATCCTCTGCCTTAAACCCGAGCGCCTGAATGCGCGACAGCGCGGTCAGCTCATCCCGGCGCTGGATGTTATTCATCAGGCGAAAGAAGCCCGACAGACGGCGCTGTGGGGCTTGCATATCCTCGCGGCCAAAACCGGTATCGACCAGCACCAGCCCGTCGCGGTCGGTCTCAATCAGCAGACAGTGACAGACCAGGTGCGCATGTAACCCTTTGCTAAAGCCGTCGTACAGCGCGCCGCCCAGCGGGCACATGCACCCACAATTAAGGTGATGGACGATCATCGTAACCTCCCGAACAGTCAGTGAGAGTGGGCTGCGCCTTTAGCGACCGGGACAACGCGAAGCTGTACCGCCTGCCCCTGCTCCCAGGCATCTGCGCCTTTGGCGACAGGATTAGCTGGCAGGTCGGCGCGCTCGGCTTTGATCGCCTCGGTGTTGATATCGAAACGGCGATCGCGGTCGACCAGCAGCGCCGGGTTGAGCTGCCCGTCAGCGGTAAAGCCCATCATCAGCGCCGGGGTGCCGAGCGGCAGGGTCTTATCGCGATCCGTGTGCCAGGTGTGGAAGGTTTTGCCATAGGTGTTGACGATTTTGCTCATCAGCGCCTTATCCGCCACCGCAGGCAGGCCCGGCGCAACCAGGCTGCCAGATTTCACCTCATAGCGATGGCTGTGCCAGAGCTTCTTCTCTTCCGCAGGCAGGGTTTTGAACAGCCGTTCGCTGATGATGTACTCCACGCCCATCAGGCGCGCATCGCGGGTGTTGCCGTCGTAGATCACCGCCTGCATCACATCCTCATTTAACACCGTGACATAGTGGTGCGCCTCCATCTGCCCCTTCTGGTTACCGCTGTAGAAGTGGAAACCGTCAAGATAGGTGCTGATGGCGTCAATCGGCGGGCGGGACTGCATCACCGCTGCGCCGCTCTCCAGCGTCTGTAATTTACCCGAGGTTTTTTCACCGGGGATCGGCGTCTGCGGTGGGGTGTTATTGGCGTTGCATCCGGCAAGAGCGAGGGGAAGTACAAGGTACAGAGCCAGCCTTTTCATTGTCTCTCCTTTGATCATGATCTGGAGTTATGAGGGTAGCCCATTGCGGCTATTCAGCCAGTGAAAAGCGTAAATCGAATAGGCGCAAACGCAACGGTGGCGCGGCTTGCGCGATATATCCTCATCCATAACCGGGGAATATCGCGCTGAACAGTCTGTTTTTTAAGAAAGGTATTAACTATCAAATCCGTAGATTCATCCAAGTACCTTTAAATGTAGCGGCGAGATATCGTGACGGCATACGTAAGCCAAGGGAGCCAGTTATGAGCACGTCAGACCAGACTAACCGCGATGCCGCGATGGGCAAATGCCCGTTCCATCATGAAGCCAGCAAGCCGGAAACAAAAAGCAGTGGACCTACTACTAACCGTGACTGGTGGCCGAACCAGCTGCGTGTCGATCTGTTAAACCAGCACTCCAGCCGCTCGAACCCGCTGGGCGAGCAGTTCAACTACCGCGAAGCCTTTAAACAACTCGATTACAGCGCCCTGAAAGCCGATATTCGCGGCGTTCTCACCGACTCCCAGGCGTGGTGGCCCGCAGACTGGGGCAGCTACATTGGTCTCTTTATTCGTATGGCCTGGCACAGCGCCGGCACCTACCGCACCGTTGACGGACGCGGCGGCTCTGGCCGTGGCCAGCAGCGTTTCGCCCCGCTCAACTCCTGGCCTGACAACGTTAGCCTCGATAAAGCCCGCCGCCTGCTGTGGCCGGTTAAACAGAAGTATGGGCAGAAAATCTCGTGGGCCGATCTGATGATCCTCGCCGGTAACGTTGCGCTGGAGAACTCTGGCTTCCGTACCTTTGGTTTTGGCGCAGGCCGCGAAGATGTCTGGGAACCGGATATGGACGTGGACTGGGGCAGCGAGAAGGAGTGGCTGACCCATCGCCACCCGGAAAGCCTGGCGCAGGCCGCCATTGGGGCGACCGAAATGGGGCTGATTTACGTCAACCCGGAAGGGCCAAACGCCAGCGGGGAACCGATCTCCGCCGCCGCCGCGATCCGCGCGACCTTTGGCAATATGGGAATGAATGACGAAGAGACCGTGGCGCTGATTGCCGGGGGTCATACACTGGGCAAAACCCACGGTGCGGCCCATGCGCCGGATTATGTCGGTGCCGACCCGGAAACCGCGCCGCTGGAAGCACAGGGGCTGGGCTGGAGCAGCAGTTATGGCAGCGGCGTTGGCGCAGATGCCATCACCTCCGGGCTGGAAGTAGCCTGGACGCAAACCCCGACGCAGTGGAGCCACTACTTCTTCGAGAACCTGTTCAAATATGAGTGGGTGCAGACCCGCAGCCCGGGCGGCGCGATCCAGTTTGAAGCGGCCGATGCCGAGGCCGTGATCCCGGATCCGTTCGACCCGGAGAAGAAGCGCAAACCGACGATGCTGGTCACTGACCTGACCCTGCGCTTCGACCCGGAGTTTGAAAAAATCTCCCGCCGCTTCCTTAACGATCCGCAGGCGTTTAACGAAGCGTTTGCCCGCGCGTGGTTCAAACTGACCCACCGCGATATGGGGCCGAAATCACGCTACATTGGCCCGGAAGTACCGAAAGAAGATCTGATTTGGCAGGATCCGCTGCCGGCGGCAGTACATCAGCCGAACGGTGCGGATATTGCCAGCCTGAAAGCGGCGATTGCCGAATCTGGCCTCTCGGTGAGCGAGCTGGTCTCTGTCGCCTGGGCGTCGGCTTCCACCTTCCGTGGTGGTGATAAACGTGGCGGTGCAAACGGCGCCCGTCTGGCGCTGGCCCCGCAGAACGGCTGGGAAGTGAATGCCATTGCCGCGAAAGCGCTGCCTGCTCTGCAAAGCATCCAGCAAACCTCCGGCAAAGCGTCGCTGGCGGATGTGATGGTGCTGGCAGGTGTGGTTGGGGTGGAAAAAGCGGCAGCCGCTGCCGGGGTGCAGATCACCGTTCCCTTCACGCCAGGCCGCGTGGATGCGCGTCAGGATCAGACCGACATTGACTCCTTTGCCTTGATGGAGCCGCTGGCCGATGGTTTCCGTAACTATCGCCGCGTCTGGGATGGCGTCAGCACCGAAACGCTGCTGGTGGATAAAGCCCAGCAACTGACCTTAACCGCGCCGGAGATGACCGCGCTGGTGGGCGGCCTGCGTGTGCTGGGTGCCAACTATGATGGCAGCAAACACGGCGTCTTTACGGACAACACTGGCGTACTCAACACTGATTTCTTTGTCAATCTGCTCGATATGCGCACCGTCTGGCAGGCGAGCGACGACAAAGGGGAACTGTTTGACGGCCGCGATCGCCGCAGCGGAGAAGTGAAATTTACCGCTACCCGCGCTGACCTGGTGTTTGGCTCCAACTCGGTGCTGCGCGCCCTGGCGGAAGTCTATGCCAGCGCCGACGGTAAAGAGAAGTTTGTCACCGACTTCGTCGCCGCCTGGACGAAAGTGATGAATCTGGATCGCTTCGACCTGCTGTAATCGCACATCACCGCAAAAGCCTGCGCCACCTGAAAAGGGGCGCAGCTTTTTTTTGGCAAAAAAATCCCGGCAGGTTGCCGGGAAAAGTGTGTGATAACGAGTTAAGTGCGGCGGCAAAGCAGCCGCCAAAGATTGGGGTAACAACAGATTAAGCCGCAGGCTTTCCGGCAGGCTCGCGGTCATTAAAAGAGATGTTTGTCACGCCGGTGTGACAGTTGCGTGGCATTTTAGCCCGAGGTGTGGGAACGCTCCTGCTCCAGCGTCAGCACAAAATGGCGATCGTGGCGTTCGATTTTCGCCCCGCTCAAACCATAGTTGGTGGTTAACATAAAAAAGGTATCGGCATCGACATCAAACGCCAGCTCGACCTGCTGATATTTGCCCGATGTCGCCATCTGATACGCCTGTTTCAGATTGTACGCTTTTGCTCTGGACATGAAGCCATCTCCACGCAGTGCCATTGTATAAATCTTCGCCCCTAATCTTATAGACCGCTTTTGCCAAACTAGCCGCCAATTTTTCCACTAAATAGCCGAAATCCCCAGGTATTGTAGAGCAGCGTCACCGGCACCAGCACGCCATAACTGATGAGCAGAAATTTTTGCGTGGCAGGCGGTGCCGCCGCCTGGCTGAGAGTAAGATGCGGCGGCACGATCCACGGAAAGAGCGTGAAGGCCAGCACGCAGAACGCTACGCTGACCATCACCAGCACGCCGAGCAGCGGCAAAAAATCGCGCCCTTTGCGCAGGCCAACAACAAACAGCGCCATGCCCGCAAAAGCCACCGCAAGGGATGGCCCCCATAAAAATGGGTTTAGCAGATGCTGCCGCCAGCTCTCCTGCAACTGCGCGCACCACACCAGTAGCCCCGCGACCATTAACAGGCTGACCAGCGCCAGCCACGGCAAAAGTCGCCGCGCCCATGCGCGCAGCTCGCCGGTCATACGCCACACCAGCCAGCCCGCGCCGAGCCACGCATAGCCCAGCACCAGCGCCACACCGCAGTAAAGGGGGAAAGGCCGCAGCCAGGCAAACGTGCTGCCGGTAAACTGCTGCCCGTCGGTAGTAATCCCCTGCATCAGCGCGCCGACTACCACGCCCTGCGCCAGCGCAGTGAGGAGCGAGCCGCTAATGAGCATCGTGTCGAAAAGTTTCGGCGCGTGGGAGCGAAACTCAATCGCCATGCCGCGCACCACCAGCGCCAGCATCATCACAAACAGCGGAATGTAGAGCGCGCTCAGCACAATGCCGTAGGCCAGCGGAAAGAGACCGAGCAGGCCGCCTGCCGCCAGCACCAGCCAGGTCTCATTCCCGTCCCACACCGGCAACAGCGAGAGGTTGATATCCTGGCGCGCCTGCGGGCTGCGCTGAAAGGCGGTGAGGATCCCGGCCCCCAGATCGGTGCCATCCAGCAGGACGTAGATCAGCAGACTGCCCGCCAACGCCATGGCGGAGAGGGTCTCAAGCCAGGGAAAACCGAGGATTGTTAACATACTACTGCTCCCCCTTTCCGCTACGCTGCGCCACTTCCGGTGCTGCGCCCGGCTCATTCTCCGTGGGCAAGCGCGACATCAGTTTGAGTAAAAACCACAAGCCGAGGCCAAAGACCAGCAAATAGATCAGCACAGTGGCGATAAGCGACCCAAGCACCACGTGCCCACCGAGCGGCGAAACGCTCTCTGCGGTGCGCAACACGCCGTACACCGTCCACGGCTGGCGTCCGGTTTCTGTTACCCACCAGCCCGCGAGCATCGCCACAAAGCCCGCGGGCGCTATCAGCACCATCACGTGCTGTAGCCAGCGCGCCTGCCACAACCTGCCGCGCAGACGCACCACCAGCCCCGCAATTCCGGTAGCCAGCATCATAAGGCCAAGACCGACCATCAGGCGAAAGGCCCAGAATACCCCCGGTACCCACGGCAGATCCGCCGCCGGATACTGATTTAGCGTATGGATGCGCCCCTGCAAATTGTGCCGCAGATAGAGCGAGCCAATGTTGGGGATGGCGACTTCGTAATGGTTACGCCGCGCCTGCATATCCGGTAGGGCAAAGAGGCGCAGCGGTTCACCCTCACCCGCCGGGGGCGGATCCCAGGCGCCCTCCATCGCCGCCAGTTTGATGGGTTGATGATCGCGGGTGTTCTCGCCGTGCAGATCACCCAGCACCACCTGCAACGGTGCCAGCAGCACCAGCATCCACATGGCAAGTGAGAACATATTGCGGGCAGGCAGAGCACGTGCGTCGCGTAGCAGATGCCATGCACCGCAGGCAGCCACCAGGCAGGCGGTGCCGAGCAGCGCCGCCACCGTCATATGCGCCAGCCGCCACGGGAAAGAGGGATTGAAAATAGCCGCCCACCAGTCGACAGGCAGAAAGCGACCGTCGGCTGCCAGCGCATAGCCATCCGGTGTCTGCATCCATGAGTTGGCCGCAAGGATCCAGAAGGCGCTGAACAGCGATCCAATGGCGACCACGCTGGTGGACATAAAGTGTACCCACGGCCGCACTCTTCCCATACCGAAGAGCATCACCCCCATAAATCCCGCTTCAAGGAAAAAGGCAACGAGGATCTCCATATACATCATCGGTCCAAGTATCGCCCCGGCGCGGCTGGAGAGTGCGCTCCAGTTGGTACCGAAAACAAACTCCATCACCACGCCGGTGACCACCCCGACCGCCACGTTGAGGGCGAAGATCTTGCTCCAGTAGCGCCAGAGCGAGAGCCACACTGGCTGCCTGCGCCACAGCCACATCCCCTCCAGAAACATCAGAAAGAGCGCAAGACCAATGGTGAAGGCCGCCAGCACAATATGAAAGCCGATGGTGAAAGCAAACTGGCTACGCGCCAGCAGCAGGGCAAACTCCTGGCTCATTATGCGTCGCTGGGTTTGCCGGTAAAGGCGGAGATCGGTTTATCCACCGGCTCCTCCATACGCCGCGAAAAGGCTTTTAGCCCCTGTAACAGCGGCTGCACGGCCCCCCACAGCTCATCATCCTGCAACATCTTCCATACGCCGTGCACACCAGGCGCTTTATGCTGCTCCTGCGACGGCGGCTGGCTGAAAGCTTCTGCCATATCGCGCAGGCCAAAGGCCAGCTTGTACATCTTCTCCGGCGAGACACTGGAGAGCGCCATCAGCAGCACCGAGATATTTTGCAGGGCGTTGAGCGTCCCTTCGCGCTGTAAGCCCTTTACCAACACCTCGGCGATTTCGTTATTGGCGCCAACCACATCGTTGGCGAGGCGCAGCACGCCATGTTCATGCAGTGTCTGGAGTAAACGTTCCAGCTCTTCATGGGCGTCGGGGCCGATTTTGGCCGGCTCCGGCTGATAATCAATTGCTTTAGCCATTAAAATTTCTCCGGATGGGGTTCGCTTGCGGGGGGCTGACGGTAGTCGTCGCGCTGCCACTTCTGTTCGACAGGCACCTTATCAATCGGCGTGCGGCTACCGTGGCGGAAGTTATGTTTTGGTAACGGGTCTGGCAGCGGCGGGCGATCCAGCAGCGTCATGCGCACCGCCAGCTCTTTATAGGCCGGCGTGTTAACCTGCGGATCGTGGTGCTCGCCGGTAAGGGCGTTGACGCCCTCTTTGCCGTGATGAATAGGGATAAAGAGTTCGTTGCCCGCCACACGATCGGTGATCACCACCGGCACGTCGATCTCACCGCGTCGGGAGGTGAGCGTCACCCAGCTTCCCTCCTGCAAACCGCGCGCGGCGGCAAGGGTCGGGCTGACCTCAACAAACCAGTTTGGCGACAGGCTGGTGGTGCGCCCGCCCTGCCCGCTCTGGTTGGTGGACTGGAAATGCTCCAGCATACGGCCATTGTTAAGATGCAGATCGTACTCCTCATCGGCGCTCTCTTCCGGCGCGCGCCAGTTTAGCGGGTAGAGATTTGCGCGACCGTCCGGCGTGTTGAAGCGCTCGGTATAGAGCAGCGGCGTGCTGCTGCCATCCGCCTTCACCGGCCAGATCTGCGATTTCCACCCTTCAAGGCGCTGATAGCTGACGCCCGCGAAGCTCTGCGCAATGCTCGCCGCTTCATGCATGATCTCCTGCGGATGTTGATACCCCCAGTCATAGCCCATGCGCGCGGCCAAGTGGGTGAGGATCTGCCAGTCCGGACGGCTGTCGCCAAGGGGCGGCATCACCGGATAGAAGCGCTGGATGCGCCGCTCGGTGTTCACAAAGCTGCCCTCTTTTTCCACGCTCGGGCAACCGGGCAGCACCACGTCGGCAAACTGCGCCGTGCGGCTGAGAAAGAGATCCTGCACCACCAGAAAATCAAGGTCAGTGAAGCCTTCATGCACACTATGGGCATCCGCATCCGCAAAGGCGGTGTCTTCGCCGATCACATACATGGCGCGGATCCGCTTTTCGCGCGCCATCTTCACCATCATAAAGTTGTCCTCCCCCACCTCCAGCGAGAGCCGCTCCGCCGGCACGCCCCAGGCGTTTGCCCATTTCGCGCGCACGGCGGGATCGCTGACGGACTCATACCCAGGGTAGAAGTTTTTCAGGCAGCCGAAATCACTCGCCCCCTGCACATTATTATGTCCGCGCATCGGATAGCCGCCCGTGCCCGGCCGCCCGTAATTGCCGGTCACCAGTAACAGATTGGAGAGCGCGGTGCTGGCATCCGCACCGTGGCTGTGCTGCGTGATGCCCATCGCCCACATAATGCAGACACTGCCGGCCTTGCCGATCATCTCGGCAGCACGGGTGAGGAGTTCGGGCGATAAACCGGTCTGTTCAGCGGCAAAATCAAGTGTGAACGGGGCAAGGGACTGCCGGTACTCCTCCACCTTATTGACTCTACTGGCGAGGAACGCCTCATCGGCATAACCGTTCTCAAACATGTAGCGCGACATGGCGCTGGCCCAGGAGAGATCGCTTCCGGGCTGAATGCGCAGGTGCAGATCAGCGCGCTCGGCCATTTCGTGACGGCGCGGGTCAACCACCAGCCACTGCTGCCCGTGATGTTTTTTCGCCGCTTTCAGACGCGAGGCGATCACCGGGTGGTTTTCAGCGGTGTTGCTGCCGACAATCACCACCAGATCGGCCTTAATAAGATCTTCAATAGTGCCCGCATCGCCGCCGTAGCCAACGGTGCGAAACAGCCCTTCGGTGGCAGGGTTCTGGCAGTAGCGTGAGGAGTTATCAACGCTGTTGGTGCCAATAATGGCGCGGGCGATTTTCTGCGTCAGGTAGGCCTCTTCATTGCTGCCTTTACTGGAGCCGATAAAACCAATGCTCTCCGGGCCATGGCTATCGCGGATAGCGAGCAGGCGTTTCGCCACCAGGTCCAGCGCCTCATCCCAGCTTGCCGGGCGGAAGCGACCATTTTCGCGGATCAGCGGCGTGGTGATGCGCTCCGGGCTGTTGATAAAATCCCAGGCGAATTTACCTTTCACACAGGTGGAGATGCTGTTGACCGGGGCTTCAACGCTTGGCTGCACTTTTAACAGATGACGATCGCGGGTCCACATCTCAAAGGAGCAGCCGACGCCGCAGTAGGTGCAGACAGTTTTAGTACGCGTGATCTCCTGCTGGCGCAGGTGAGTGTCGATCACCGAGACACCGGAGATAATCTCCGCCCCGGTGGAGTTCTCGAGGGTTTTGATGATGTCGATCAACGGGCGTTTCAGCGACTGGCGCATCGAGGTGAACGGCCCGGCGTCGGGCTGCATGCTCTTCTCCATCAGCGCGTTACAGGGGCAGACCGTCACGCAGTGCCCGCAGCTGACGCAGCTGGAACCGGCAATCTGCGTGCCGCCGTCCCACAATACGCGCGGGTGCTCCATGGTGTAGTCGATGCTCAGGGTCTCATTGACTTCAACATTCTGGCAGGCATCCACACAGCGGCCGCAGAGAATGCACTGATCGGGATCGTAGGTGTAAAAGGGGTTGGAGTGATCTTTGACATAGGGTTTGCGCTCAAAGGCGTAGCGCTGAATAGGGGTATGCATATCCACCACGGTGTTATGCAGCGTGCAGTCGCCGGTGTTGTGTTCGCAGACGGTGCAGTAGAGTTCATGTTTTGCCAGCAGGCGATCCATCCCCTCTTCACGCGCCGCGCGGGCGGGCGCATTCGTTGAATTAATCACCATGCCTTCGCGGCTGCGCAAAGTACAGCCGCGAACCAGTTCCCCTTCCGACTCCACCCAGCAGACATCGCAGGTTTGCAACGGATCGAGTGCCGGATGGTAACAGACGTGGGGCAGTTTCACATTACAGTGTTCAAGGAAGGGGATCAGCGGCATGTCCGCCGGGCCAATAAGGGGCTTACCATCATAAATGACGGTACATTTTTGCAGGCTCATGTTACTTCCTCACCAATAAAGGGGTGTACGTCCACTCCCGGTGCGATCGGGCGCGCTACATTGCGCCTCGTCGCCCCTGTTCGGGTGGCGTATCGGTTATTAAGGTTTAAACGTAGACCCTGCCGCCCCGCTGAGCCAAACGGTCACGATATATTTCTTCGCAAACCTAAGATTTCTCTCAAAACCATAAGGAAAAATGATATATCACCCCTTTTCAAATGTAAGTTTTTGTCAACAAAAGCGCAGCGCAAGAATGTTTTGTGACAATCAACGCTGATAATTTCGCAGGTTACTATTCCATTTCTCTTTTATTTATCGCTAAGTCGTTTATTTTAAAGATGCCTTTCAGATGACCGTTTGGTCTAATTAAAATATATCCTCATAGGCGATATTATATTTTTGTTAATCTCCACCTTTCCCCTGCCGTTTGACTATTTCAGAAGCGGGTCTAAATTTAATGACGAACGCCGGCGACACTGCTGATAAATAAAGTGTCGTTATACTGAAACAACGAAACAGGAGAAATATTATGGCTGAACATCGTGGTGGCTCAGGTAATTTCGCCGAGAATCGTGAAAAGGCATCAGAAGCAGGCCGCAAAGGCGGTCAACAGAGCGGCGGTAATTTCAAAAACGACCCGCAGCGCGCTTCCGAAGCAGGTAAAAAAGGCGGCCAGAATAGCCACAGCGGCGGCCGTAAATCCGGCAATAACTAATATTGCCGTGACGGAATAATCACTGCTTTGAAATTAAAGATTAATAACTGGCGAGCCAGCGATGGCTCGCTATTTTTAACGCTATTATTGGGTGGATATTATGCAGATTAATACGCTTAACGACCTTTTTATTCACGGTTTATCTGACATTTACAGCGCTGAAAAGCAGCTGGCGCGCGCACTAACAAAAATGGCGCGTGAAGCCTCCAACGCAGAACTGGTGCAAGCTTTCAAACAACACCTTGAAGAGACCCACGGCCAGATTGAACGTATTGATATGCTGCTGGAAGCAGAAGCCAACGTGAAAATTAAACGCATGAAGTGCCATGCGATGGAAGGTCTGGTTGAAGAAGCAAACGAAGTGATCGAAGCGAGCGAAAAAGGCACCCTGCGTGATGCCGGCCTGATTGCCGCAGCGCAAAAAGTGGAGCACTACGAAATTGCCTCTTACGGCACGCTCTGCACGCTGGCAAAACAGTTGGGCTATAAGAAAGCCGCTGAATTGCTGGCGCAAACGCTGGAAGAGGAGAAAAACACCGATAATCTCCTGACTAAAATCGCTACCAGCAAAATTAACCAGAAAGCGGAAGTGGAATAATTCCCCGCTTCGTTGTGGCTGATAATTTATTTTAATGACAGCGGGTTAATTCCCGCTAAATTTAAAAACTTTCAGCCAAAGAGTATGCGCACACCAAGGTAAACGGTACGGCAAAAATCAGACATGGTTATCCGTAAGGCGCGGTAATTCAGCCGCCATAACCTGTAAGGTTATTATGAGAATAACCTAATTGCTTGATTTAGCACTTTGATTAGCCGTACTGAACTAATTTAGTATCACGGTGTGCTAAAACGGCATACCTCTTTTACTGGCGTGGTCTGAATGATCACAACTCCTGGAACATATTGCGGCATTGTCGGCACGCCGATTTGCGACCAGATGGGCTGCCGCCACCGATAAGGAACGAGATATGCAACAGAACCTGAAACGTGTAAGGAATGTCCGTGTTAATTCGCGCACCAGCGCCGATCTCGGCTGGCAGGTGCAGGATGAGTTTGAACGTACTCGCCTGGAAAAACCCTTTGTACCGGTACAGGTGGCCAGGAATGAAGAGGCAGTGCCACGCGCACACCGTGAGCCGAAACTCGATCCCCTGCAGCAATACCTCGTCGCACGGATGGCGAACCGCAAGCAGGTGCAGGAGCTGGCTGAACAACATGAGTAACAGAGGGTAAAGACCCCCTCGCTATGTGCCTTGCCTGACTTGCCCGGCCTTTATGCGCCGGGCATTTTTCTCTCCGCGGGTTGACTTCTTTTGTTATCAGCGTACTTTTCAGGACATGAAAACCTTCCTGATTATTGTGCCCGATGGCGGCATGCTGTTTGAATCCGCCGGCATTGCCGACATCTTGATGCAGGCCAATCGACTGCACCCGGACGGCATCGCCGAACCCCGTTATTCCCTGCGTATTGCTACTACCCAACCTCACCCGGTGATCCACGGTCAGTCCGGCTTAAATCTGTTAGCCGACCACCGGCTGCCGGAGATCGATCCGCGTAAGCCGTGGGACACCATTATGATTACCGGTCGCGGTAACGACGAAGAGGAAGGGACGGCGGTGGTGGACTGGCTGCGTCTTGCCGCTCCGCATGCGCGCCGCGTGGTCTCCATCTGCGGCGGCGCGATGCTACTGGCGCAGGCGGGGCTGCTGGATGGTCGCCGTGCGACAACCCACTGGCGGCTGCTGGAGACGATGCAGCGTTGTTATCCCGCCATTACGGTCGAGAGTGGCCCGCTCTATATTCAGGATGGCCCGGTCTGGACCTCCGGCGGCGTCAGCTCCGGGTTCGATCTCACCCTTGCGCTGGTGGAGGAGGATTATGGCTTTACCCTCGCCCGCGATGTGGCGCAGGATCTGGTGATGTATCTGCGCCGCCCTGGCGGGCAGCTGCAGTTTAGCCGCTACCATCTGCAACAGGCCGAAAATAGCGGGCCAATCAGCACCCTGCAAAGCTGGATTGTGCAAAACCTGGCAGCGGATCTCAGCGTCGAGGCGCTGGCCGAGCAGGTGGCGATGAGCCCGCGCAATTTCACCCGCGTCTTTACCCGCGAAACCGGCATCTCCCCGGCGCGTTATGTCGCCGAAGCGCGCCTTGCCGCCGCGCGCGACAGGCTCGAGCAGAGCCGCGACACGCTGGAGCGCATCGCCCTGCAGACCGGCTTTGGCAGTAGCATCAACCTGCGCCGCACCTTTGAGCGCCAGTTACACCTTACTCCCGGCGAATATCGCCAGCGCTTCCATCGCCGCACTTTGGCGTAAAGTGATCCTTTTTTGTCATTTACGCCAAAACTGGCCACGCCTACAGTGAATGCAGACCCCGAATGGAAGGAGATCATCATGGTTAAGGTTGGTATAAACGGTTTTGGCCGTATCGGGCGCAACGTGTTGCGCGCAGCGCTCGGCAATGCAGACGTTGAGATTGTGGCGATTAACGATCTCACCGACAGTAAAACCCTCGCGCACCTGCTCAAGTACGACTCGCTCTCCGGCACCCTGCCAGTGTCTGTTGAGGCAGGCGAAGGCGAACTGATTGTTGATGGCAAAACGATCCGTGTCTTCAGCGAGCGCGATCCGGCATCGATCCCATGGCGCGACGTGGGCGCAGAGATTGTGATTGAAGCGACCGGCTTTTTTACCGACCGTGAGAAAGCGGCGGTGCATATCAGTAGCGGTGGCGCAAAGCGGGTAATTATCTCTGCGCCGGGTAAAAATGAAGATTTAACCATTGTGCTGGGGGTAAACGACGGGCAGTACGATCCGCAAACACACCATGTGGTGAGCAATGGCAGCTGTACCACCAACGGCCTGGCGCCCGCAGCCCAGGTGCTGCATCAGCACTTTGGCATTGAGCATGGCCTGATGAACACCACCCACGCCTACACCAACAGCCAGGCGCTGCACGACCAGCCAGAGAAAGATCTGCGCGGCGCGCGCGCGGCGGCACTCTCAATTGTCCCCTACTCCAGCGGCGCGGCGAAAGCGCTGGGGAAAGTGATCCCGGAACTCGAAGGCCGCCTGACCGGGTATTCTCTGCGCGTGCCGGTGCCGGTGGTGTCGATTGTCGACCTGACCGTAACGCTGAAGCGCGATGTCACAGTAGATGAAGTGAATAGCGCCTTCCGCGAAGCGGCAGCCGCCGGGCCGCTTAAAGGGATCCTCGGTTACAGCGATGAGCCGCTGGTCTCCAGCGACTATCAGGGCGATGCGCGCTCATCGATTATCGACGGGCTCTCAACACTGGTGATTGGCGGCAATATGGTGAAAATCCTCGCCTGGTACGATAACGAGTGGGGGTTCTCTAACCGCCTGGTGGAGCTGGCGGCGCTGATGGCGAAGCGCGGGCTGTAAGCGGGTTGCCGGATGGCGGTTACGTAAACGGCGTTACTGAAACGGCGTAGGCCGGATAAGCGGTTACGCGCAATCCGACATTATTATCGCGGCACAATTGCCGGATGGCGGCTTCGCCTTATCCGGCCTACAAAAACGGAGCCACTGAAACGGCGTAGGCCGGATAAGCGTGTAACGCGCCATCCGGCATATTCCGCAGCACCGGTTGCCTGATGGCAGCTTTGCCTTATCCGGCCTACAAAACCGCGTCTACAGCAACGCCTTCATTGCATTTACCTGCGGTCTCGCAGCGACGGTGTTGACCCCCGCTGAAATCGGCGAACCGAAGCGGGAATGACAAGGTCTGGACGCCATGGATGGCGGACAGAGGCGAACCGAGACAGGACAAAATTGCCGGGAGCAATGTTGAACAGCGCTTGCGCTGGCCCCGAAGGGGCGAGTCCCATGGATGGGACGAGTAAGTCGAGTCGAGCCGGCCGCCGTCAGGCACGCGGGAGGGGAGCGCGGCCGCTTCCCTTATCCCGTTCACCGCATAAGATGTTAATGAAACTCCCGAACGCCCGGTGAACGGAACCCTTCCACCAATCCAACACATTGCCGGATGGCGGCTGCGCCTTATCCGGCCTACGTAAAAGCAGCCACTGAAACCGCGTAGGCCGGATAAGCGGTACGCGCCATCCGGCAATGTTTACATCGCCATATCCACCACGATACGGCCGGTGATCTTCCCGGCGCGCATGCGATCGAAGATGTCGTTGATATTCGCTAACGGCTCCACGGCGATCTCGGCATGCACCTTGTTGCGCCCGGCAAAATCGAGCGCCTCCTGCAGATCTTTGCGCGTACCGACAATCGACCCGCGCACCGTAATGCCATCCAGCACCATATTGAAGATCGACAGATCGAACGTCCCTGGCGGCAGACCGTTCAGCACCATGGTGCCGCCGCGGCGCATCATGGTAGTAGCCTGCGCGAAGGCCTTCGGCGACACCGCCGTGACCAGCACGCCGTGCGCGCCACCAAACTCCTCGTGAAAGCGGGTGCCGGGATCCTCGTTAAGAGCATTGACTGCCACCGACGCGCCAAGGCGACGGGCAAACTCAAGTTTCTCATCGTCAATATCGACCGCCGCGACATTCATCCCCATCGCCACCGCGTACTGAATGGCTAAATGCCCCAGCCCGCCAATTCCGGAGATCACCACCCACTGCCCGGCGCGGGCTTCGGTCATCTTTAGCCCTTTATAGACCGTCACCCCGGCGCAGAGAATCGGTGCGATTTCATTAAAACCGACGTTATCCGGCAAGATGCCGACATAATTGGCGTCAGCCAGGCAATATTCGGCGAAGCTGCCGTTGACCGAGTAGCCGGAGTTCTGCTGACCATGGCACAGCGTCTCCCAGCCGCCGAGGCAGTGCTCGCAATGCCCACAGGCCGAGTAGAGCCACGGCACGCCGACGCGATCGCCCTCTTTGATATGCGTAACGCCCGCGCCGACGGCAACCACATGGCCTACGCCTTCATGGCCGGGAATAAACGGCGGGTTGGGTTTTACCGGCCAGTCACCTTCAGCAGCGTGTAAATCCGTGTGGCACACGCCGGTGGCGGCAATTTTGACCAGGATCTTGCCCGGTGCAACGGCGGGCACCATCACCTCTTCAATCACCAACGGTTGACCAAACGCCTTCACGACGGCGGCCTTCATGCTTTTCAGTTGCATTCTTTCACCCTCATCCTGATGGATAATCAATAGAGACCCAGCGGGGAACCGCTATAGCTCACCAGCAGGTTTTTGATCTGCTGATAGTGACTGAGCGCCAGTTTGTGGGTTTCACGCCCCACGCCCGAGTTTTTGTAGCCACCGAACGCCGCATGCGCCGGATAGAGATGGTAGCAGTTGGTCCACACGCGACCCGCTTTGATGGCGCGCCCCATGCGCCACGCGCGGTTGATATCCAGCGTCCACAGCCCAGCCCCCAGGCCATACTCCGTATCGTTGGCGATTTGCAGCGCTTCCGCCTCGTCTTTAAAGGTGGTGATGCCGATCACCGGCCCAAAGATCTCCTCCTGGAAACAGCGCATTTTGTTGTGGCCTTTGATCAGCGTTGGCTGAATGTAGTAACCCTTTTCCAGCTTATCGCCGTGCTCAAGGTGCGCGCCGCCGGCGATGATTTCGCCTCCCTCTTCACGGGCGATATTGATGTAAGAGAGAATTTTGTCGTACTGCTCCTGAGAGGCCTGCGCGCCAATCATGGTGTCGGTGTCGAAGGGATCGCCTTTGCGAATGTTCTCCATACGGGCAATCACTTTTTCAATAAACTGCGGGTAGATGGACTCCTGCACCAGCACGCGCGACGGGCAGGTGCAGACTTCGCCCTGGTTGAAGAAGCCGAGCACCACGCCCTCGATCGCTTTATCGATATACTCGGCGTCGCCATTCAGCACATCTTCAAAGTAGATATTGGGCGATTTACCGCCCAGCTCGACGGTGCTGGGGATGATGTTTTCAGCCGCGCAGGTAAGAATATGGCGACCAATCGGCGTGGAGCCGGTGAAGGCAATCTTCTCGATGCGCTTGCTGCGCGCCAGCGGCTCGCCCGCTTCCATGCCGAAACCGTGCACCACGTTCAGCACCCCTTTCGGCAGCAGATCGCCAATCACTTCCATTAGCACACAGATACCCAGCGGCGTCTGCTCGGCGGGTTTTAGCACCACGCAGTTCCCGGCGGCCAGCGCGGGTGCCAGCTTCCAGGCGGCCATCAGGATCGGGAAGTTCCACGGAATAATCTGTCCGACCACGCCGAGCGGCTCATAGATATGGTATGCGACGGTGTTACTGTCGATCTCTGCCGCTGTCCCCTCCTGGGCGCGGACGCAGCCAGCAAAGTAGCGGAAGTGATCAACAGCGAGAGGAATATCAGCACCCAGCGTTTCGCGAATCGGCTTGCCGTTGTCCCAGGTTTCCGTTAATGCCAGCAGTTCAAGGTTGGCTTCTATGCGATCGGCAATCTTCAGCAGCACATTGGCACGATCCTGCACGCTGGTTTTGCCCCAGCTCTCCGCGGCGGCATGGGCGGCGTCGAGCGCTTTCTCAATATCTTCCGCCCCGGAGCGCGGGAATTCGGCAATCACCTCTCCGGTTACCGGCGAGGTATTGGTAAACCAGCGGCCCTCAATCGGATCGACAAACTCGCCGCCAATATAGTTGCCATAACGCGGCTTGTAAGAGACTTTCGCGCCATCAAGGCCAGGGTGCAGATATTTCATAAGGTGTTCCTCGTTATTATCGGTACAGAAGAGGCGTCTCACATCGTGGTGGACAGCTCTATATAAGCAGTTGTTATGCCAACTTCTTAAGCGAAGGGTAAACCCCAATAAAATCAGCACATAACAACGGTAAGCGCGTGAAGGCGTGAGAGGGGGTAACAAAAAAGCGTGATGGCGATTACGGGAAATGTGTTGCACGTCGCTACATACGCGACACTCATGTGATACATAATTGCAACATTTCAATTATCGGAGAGTAACATGCCATCTCGCGCCCGATCGTTGTCCCCCGCCTCGCACGAGGTCAGCCTGCCATATCAACTGGAAGACTCCTGGCAGCGCAGCTCACGGTATGGATTAACCCGGGATGATGACGTTCAGCCCTGGGTGGCTTCCTCTCTGCTCAATGATGCCCGCGCGGAGAATGGCTGGGTCAATCACCTGGTCGCCCCGCTGCTGGCGCGCCTGCGCCCGCAACTCTCCAGCCACCCGTCGATTCTGGTGTTGTCCGATGCCACTGGCCTGGTGCTGGAGACCTACGGAAATAGCGACTTTTTGCATAAAGCGCAGCGCTTTGCCCTCTCGCCGGGACATCTGTGGGGCGAACACGCGCGCGGCACCAATGCCATCGGCACCGCGCTGGCGTTACAACGGCCCTGTGAAGTCTCCGGCGGCGAACACTTCCTTAGCCGCAACGCGGGCCTGTTCTGCTCCGCCGCGCCGGTGTTCCGTCCCGATGGGCAGATTGCCGGCGTGCTGGATCTCTCCACCCCAGCTCAGACTCCGCGCCGCGACGCTTCGGCGCTCATTCGCCGCGCGGTGTGCCAGATTGAACACAGCTGGGCCAGCAGCGCCCTCGGCGCAGATCGCTGGTTATTGAGCCTGCATCACGACCGGTCAGTGCTTGGCAGCGCCCAGGAGTTGCTGCTGATTTTTGAAGACAACACCCTGCTCGGCGCGAACCGGCTGGCGATGGAGGAGTTTTCCCTCACCGCCAACCACTTTGGCGCGATGGAGATCGGCACCCTCTTCCCCGGTTTCACCGCAACGGCCGACGCGTGCACTCTCGAATCGTGCCAGGCGCGCCGCTATTACGCCCGCCAGACCCTGCCCACCCGGCGTTACAGTGCACCGCGTACCGTTTATCAGCCCGATCACCTGGCGCAAGAGAAGGAGAAGGCGCTGCGTATTGTTAATGCCGGTATCGCTCTGTGCATTACTGGTGAAACGGGCTGCGGCAAGGAGCATATGGCGCGGGAACTCTTTGAGCGCAGCCAGTGGCATGAGGGAAAATTTGTCGCCATCAACTGCGCGGCGCTGCCGGAGCCCTTGATCGAATCAGAACTGTTCGGCTATGTTCCCGGTGCCTTTACCGGCGCGAACCCGAAAGGGTATATCGGAAAATGCCGCGAAGCTGATGGCGGCGTGCTGTTCCTTGATGAGATTGGCGACATGCCGCTGGCGCTGCAAACACGTTTACTGAGGGTGCTACAGGAAAAACGCGTGACGCCGCTCGGGGCCAATAGCAGCGTGGAGGTCAACTTTACGCTCATTTGCGCCACGCACCAGGATCTTGCCGCGCAGGTGCAGGCCGGTAGCTTCCGCGAGGATCTACTCTATCGTATTCAGGAGTTTCATCTGCCCATCCCGCCTTTACGCGCGTGGCCGCATCTGCCGGGTTTTATTGAAAAACTGTGGCATGAGCTGGGCGCTGCCCGCCGCGGGCTGACGCTGAGCAATGAAGTACTCGACGCGCTGTCCCGACGGCCATGGCCCGGCAACGTGCGTCAGTTACTGAGCCAGCTGCGCGTGCTGATGGCGCTAGCGGAAGATGGCGATTGCATTACGCTTAACGATCTGCCGGGCGAACCGGTCAGCGCCGTAAAAACGGATGTCGCGCCGCAGGCCGATGCCCGGCAGGCGATTGCCGAAGCGCAGGGCAACATGAGCCTGGCGGCAAAGAGGCTGGGGATTTCACGTAGCACACTCTACCGTCGGCTGGAGAAAGAGCAGCCAGGCCGCTAAGCAGCAGGTCTGGCTG
Source organism: Kosakonia sp. SMBL-WEM22 (assembly GCF_014490785.1). NCBI lineage: Bacteria > Pseudomonadati > Pseudomonadota > Gammaproteobacteria > Enterobacterales > Enterobacteriaceae > Kosakonia > Kosakonia sp. SMBL-WEM22. The sequence continues at coordinate 2,709,666 of NZ_CP051488.1, forward strand.
TTTCTGAGCTATCCGGCAACGGTGGCGTTAATCCACTCCGCGTAGTAGCTGACGCGCGTGAACTGCTGTGCGGGCAGAATGAGATCCCGTGAGACAATGCCGACAACGTAACGGCTGCCGTTGTAGTCAGCAAACAGCGGACCGCCCGAATCGCCCCCGGCGGTGGCGTAACCGGCACAAATGTGCATCTGTGGCTCAAAATAAGTCGGCGGATAGAACTGCGGGACATCGATACACTGGCTATCCGCCAGAACGCTCAGACCTCCTTTATAGAGCACGTTCGGTTTCAGACCATTTTCATTAACACCAAAACCGACACCGGTGAGTGGAATATCCGTTAGCGCAGCGGGTGGTTCATCGCTGTTATTATTTCCAGCAAGCAGTGCGAAATTAGTGCTGGTGGCTTCGCGGGACAGTTTAATTAAGGCAATATCATATTTAGCCGTCCCCTCCATTGTCGACGTATCATATGAGGGGTGCACAATAACTTTTTCAACCGGCACACTCTCTTTTATTTTTAGTGGCTGGTAACTTTCTGCACCAATTAAAATATTGGTTTTAGTTAAATCAAACAGGGTGGCGCAATGGGCGGCGGTTAATACCCAGCGGGAGTTGATCAACACGCCTCCGCAACGGTGCCCGGCCAGCGTATTGTTGTCGTTGATGGTGATAAACTCAGGAAATTCGCCGGGCTGCGCGGGTGTGCCGTTGACGATCCTGGTCGTAGGGTCGCTGGCTGAGGCCATATTTATGCTGCTGAAAGACAAAAGCGCGGCGGCAACACAAAGCGCTGCTCTATTTTTTAGGGTCACTCTTCTTTCTCCGGAATAAGGCTGACGCTCACGCAGGGCAGCATTAATCGCCGCCTTTTTGAAATAGCGTGATTCTGTTAACCGAGTCATAGGGATGATTTGAAACCGCGAGAAATATATAAAGCGAAGCGCGAGAAGTAAACAGAGACTCTTTTCCTGTTGTTGCGATTATTCTCAACGCACACTTCAGGCCAGGCGCGCGAAATGATTCAGCGCCTGAGCATGACGGCTTAGTCATTAAAACCTCAGCTTGAAAATATGTCGACCAGACAAACCGGTTATCCCTGAATTGATATCTGGCGATAAAAGATGCAGGCGAGTAAGATAGCAACTCACCGTTAACTGTTTGATTATTCAGACAAATGATAAAAAGGAAATCATAGGTTATATGGATACTTCAACTTACATGCTCGCCAATGGCATCTCTTTGACCCTGCGTATGCCTGCAGCAGCAGGCCCCCTCCCCACCATTGTATTGTGTCACGGCTTTTGCGGCATCCAGCCGATCCTGCTGCCTGCTTTTGCCGAGGCCTTCACCAGCGCCGGTTTTGCTACGGTCACCTTCGATTACCGCGGCTTTGGAGAGAGCGCCGGGGAGCGCGGTCGGCTGGTCCCGGCTATGCAGATTGAGGATATTCTGTCAGTTGTGGCGTGGGTCAGCGAACAGCCCGCGCTGGATGCGCGTATAAAATGCGTGGTCAGCCAGCTGGCATTTGCCGATGGTGAAGCGATCGTCACCGGCCATATGAATGAAGGCGAAAAGCGCGCCTTTATCGACACGCTGGAGAAGATGGCACAGAAGCAGCAGGCGACCGGCAAAGAGATGATGGTGGCGATCACCCGCGTGCTTTCCGATGCCGAATCGAAGGCGTTTTTTGAGGAGAACCGCACCCGCTTCCCGCAGATGGATATTAAAATCCCATTTTTAACGGTTCGCGAAACGGTGAATTATCGGCCCGCTGAGTGGGCGGCAAAGGTGACCTGTCCAACGCTGGTGGTGATTGCGGCGGAAGATAGCGTCAACCCGTCAGCACAAGGCCGGGCGCTGTTTGCGGCGGTGGGAGCAGCTGAGAAAGCGCTGCACGAAGAGGCCGGTGCGCGCCATTACGATATTTACAGTGGGAAGGCGTTTGAGTGCGTCAGCGCAGTACAGACCGCGTGGTTTGCCCGCCATCTTTAAGGCATAAAAAAAGGCGCACCGCGGTGCGCCTCTCTTATTTACAGCGCCATATCATGCTGTGGCGCGTTTTCGCTCTTCGGCGCGGCTGGCGTCGCCGCCTGCGCATCTTTCATGTCGATAACCGGCGGCTTGGTCAGCTCCAGCGCGGCGGCGGTGTCATCCCACACCTGCTGCGTCAGGGAGACGTTGCCGTTCAGATGCTGACCAAAGCTCGGAACGACCTCTTTGATCTTGCTCTGCCACGCCGGCGAGTTGAACTGCTCCGGGAACATCTTCTTGATGACGTTCAGGGCAATTGGCGCTGCGGTAGAGGCACCCGGCGATGCACCTAACAGCGCAGAGAGGGTTTTCGGCTGATCGACCACCACTTCGGTACCCAGCTTCAGCACGCCGCCTTTATCTTCATCTTTCTTAATGATCTGAACGCGCTGGCCAGCCTGGATCAGTTTCCAGTCCTCTTTACGCGCCTGCGGATAGTACTCTTTCAGTGCTTCAAAGCGGTCATCATCACTCAGCATCACCTGACCCATCAGGTATTTCACAAGGTCGAAGTTATCCAGACCTACGTGGGTCATCGGCATAAAGTTGCTGGTGGTAGTGGTGCTCAGCAGATCAAAGAAAGAGCCGTTTTTCAGGAATTTGGTCGAGAAAGTCGCAAATGGCCCAAACAGCACCACGCGTTTCCCGTCAATGACGCGTGCATCGATATGCGGAACTGACATCGGCGGAGCACCGACGGAGGCCTGGCCATACACTTTCTGGCGGTGAATGTTGGTGATGGCCGGATTTTCGGTCATCAGGAAGGAGCCGCCCACCGGGAAGCCCGCATAGTTGTCCGCTTCCGGAATGCCGGTTTTTTGCAGCAGCTTCAGCGCGCCGCCACCTGCACCGATAAAGACATATTTCGCATCGATGGTGTGCTCATCGCCGCTTTTCACATCTTTGATCGTCACATGCCAGGAGTTATCGGCATTACGTTTGAAATCGGTCACTTCCGATGAGGTTTGCAGAGAGAAGTTTTTGCTCTTTTTCAGGCTACCGATCAGCTGGCGGGTAATCTCGCCATAGTTCACATCGGTGCCGACCGGGGTCCAGGTCGCGGCAACTTTTTGCTGCGGATCCCGCCCTTCCATTACCAGCGGTGCCCACTGCTTAATTTGCTGGTGATCGGTGGAGAATTTCATGCCCTGGAATAAGGTCGTTTGCTGCAGTGCGGCATAACGTTTTGCCAGATAATCCACATTATCGCCCCAGACAAAACTCATGTGCGGCGTGGAATTAATAAAGGAGTGCGGGTTGGTTAAAATACCGCGCTTCACCTGGGTGGACCAGAACTGGCGGGAAATCATAAATTGTTCATTAATTTCCAGCGCCTTGGTGACATCAATGGAGCCGTCTGCACGCTGTGGCGTGTAGTTCAGTTCCATATTTGCCGAGTGACCGGTACCGGCATTATTCCAGCCGTTGGAGGACTCAAGCGCAACGCCGTCGAGTTTCTCCACCATCACCTGTTTCCACTCTGGTTGCAGGGTCTGCAGCCAGGTGCCCAGGGAGGCGCTCATGATACCGCCGCCAATCAGCAGGAAGTCGGTTTTTTGGTTCTCTTCCGCCCACGCACTGGTCGCAGAGCTGACGAGCATCGCAACGGCGCTGAAGGCAATAATAGTTTTTTTCATTGCAGGCATAATTATTCGGTTAGATAACAACAAGTGATTCGTGGTGACGCATATTAACTTATTTTTACGTTAATTTAAAATATCATTCACAAAATAGAATAATTTTGTTTTTATTTTCCGCCTGCTTTTTTTAATTAAAAAAAGTAGTAACGCACTCTGTGTGGAATTATTTTTGAAGGGAATTTACTTTAAGAAGCGAAATAAAATTTAGCGTTTTTCAATTAAATGGGAAAATAAATAATGGCCGCTCCTGGCGGCCAAATGGTCATTATCAGGCATCAGCCCCTGCACTTTTTGCTCCCGTAATGGCGAGGCGCAAATGACGGTGATTTTCTGCCAGCAGAACCTGCGCGCGCGAGGCACTTACGCCGGTAAGCAGCATTAAAATGGCAGCGCGACACTCATTATTTGCCTGTGCCAGGGCGCGTTTGGCCTCTTCGCGCGTGCAGCTGCTCGCCGCCATCACCACGGCGATTTGCCGTTCGGCCCAATGCAGATTCACTGGCGCGATGTCGACGCGCAAATTGCTATAAACCCGCCCGCAACGAACAGCCAGCCCGGTGGACAACATAGCGAGGATCTGCTGCTGCGCCAGCTGCGCTTTTGGCTCGCTAAAACCGCTTACCGCTTCGGCCCCCGAATCGGGCGCGATCACCATATCGGCGAACTGCGCCGCTTCTTCGCACGCCTGCGCCCGGGTAACCAAAACCACGCGCGCGCCAACTGCCTGCGCCCGTTGCAATACCCCACTCGTCCACGGCGTGGTGCCGCTTAACGATAGTGCCACCAGCATATCGCGCGCCGTTAGCCCCAGCGCCTGCAGATCGGCCCCTCCGCAATCGTAGTCACCCGCTGCGCGATCCTGCTGCGCTCTTGCCGATTGTGCCCCGCCGGCCATTAAAGCCAGCAGACCGTGCTGGTTGTCGGGCGCGAACGCTTCGACGGTTTGCATGGCCGCCCGCCCCGAAGAACCCGCGCCGGCGAGCACCACGCGCCCGCCCCGACTAAGCGTCGCGCTGGCGTTATCGACCAGACGGGCGATCGCTGGCAGGCAGGCGGTGACCGCCTGCGTAACCTCTTCACTCTCCTGATGGATAAGCGTCAGCATATCCAGCGTGGCGAGGCGGTCGATTTCACCCGTGCGGGGATTACGACGCGCCTCCATTGAACCGTTTGGCTTACTGCTCATACCCTACTCCTTGTTAAAGGTTCCACACACACTATAAGGGTATTTCCGCTTTTCGCTTGCGAGTGGTGTCACGCTTCCCGGCGCGCCTCTTTTTGCTGATTTATCACGTAGCTTTATGAATTGCCGCCCATCGGCGATAATAGCCTTTCACAGTTGAATAATTCGGGTTCAGCATGACTCAGATAGCGCCCACGGCGGCCTCCCCGCGCAAGCGACCAATGAAGTTTGGCACCATGGTGACGCTGATGGTGTGCAGCGTGACGGGGTCCGTGCTGCTGTTGGCTTGCGCCCTCTGGTTCTGGCAGATAAGCAACGCCACGCGCGACGGCGTGAAAGCAACCGGCTTCGCGGTGGCGCGTACCCTTGCCGATGCGCCGGAAATCAGGCGTGGGCTACTACTGCCCCCCAATAGCAATATCATTCAGCCTCTCGCGCAGGCGGTTGCAGCGCGAAACGATTTGCTCTATGCGGTGGTCACCAATATGCAGGGCATTCGCTATGCGCACCCGAATGCCAGCATGATCGGGCAGAACTTTATTGGTGAGGATCTGCAGCCTGCGTTGAAGGGTCATGAGAATGCTGCGGTTAACCGCGGCGTGCTCGCCCCGGCGCTGCGCGTGTTTACTCCGGTTTATGATGAGCGTCACCAGCAGATAGGGGTGGTGGTGGTCGGCATTTCGTTAAGTGAGGTCGACGAGCAGGTAAGCCGCAGCCGCCATGCAGCGATGTGGATCTTAATATTCAGCGCACTGGTAGGTTTTGTTGGCGTATGGCAAGTAGTGCGGGTGTTAAAACGCATCCTGCTCGGGCTTGAGCCGTATGAAATTTCGGCACAATTTAAGCAACGCCAGGCGATGTTGCAGTCCCTTAAAGAGGGCGTCATGGCTGTTGATGCGGATGGCCGCGTGACGCTGCTAAACCATGCCGGGCGGCGAATGTTGCTTAGCAGTACGGCGCAGGGTGCCGGCACGCATCAACCTCTGCTGGCCGATCTGCTGAGTGTGTTACAGACCGGCACCCCTATTTTCGATCGTGAGCTGGGGTGCAACGGCCGTCTACTGCTGAGTAACACCGTACCGGTACGCAGCCAGGAGAGTATTATCGGCGCGATTTGTACTTTCCGCGATAAGACCGAGGTGAGCCAGTTGATGCAGCGGCTCGATGGGATGGTCAATTATGTCGATGCCTTGCGAACCACCTCGCATGAATTCATGAACAAGTTGCATGTCATCCTCGGTCTGTTAAATATGAAGCGCTATGACAAGCTGCAGGAGTATGTGCTGCAAACGGCCCAGAACTACCAGAGCGATATCGGCGCGATCCAGCATCAGATTAAGTCGCCGGTGGTAGCCGGTTTTTTGCTCGGTAAAATCAACCGGGCCAAAGAGTGCGGTTTTACCCTGACGCTGGCAGATGAGAGCCAGGTACCGGATAACCCGAATGAGAAGCAGGTGACGGTGCTGGTTACCGTACTGGGTAATTTGATTGAGAATGCGCTGGATGCGATGAGCGGCCAGCAGGAGGGTGAAGTCGGGCTATTTCTGCATTATCAGGATGGCTGGCTGGCAGGTGAAGTGAGCGATGACGGACCAGGTATTGCGCCGGGCAATATCGACGCCATCTTTCGCAAAGGCTTCTCCACCAAGGGTGAAAACCGCGGCGTCGGGCTTTTTCTCGCCAGCCAGCAGCTGGCTGACCTTGGTGGCACCCTGAGCGTGGAATCTGAACCCGGTGTGTTTACCCAATTTTTTGTCCATCTCCCGTGGGATAGTGAAAGGAAGAACGCGTGATAAATGTATTAATTGTTGACGATGATGCCATGGTGGCCGAGCTGAACCGCATGTACGTGGCGCAGATAGCCGGTTTTCAGTGCTGCGGCACGGCGTCAACGCTGCGTCAGGCCGAGGAGATGGTGAACAATCCGCTGCTTGAGATCGACCTGGTGCTGCTGGATGTCTATATGCAGCAGGATAGCGGTCTCGATCTGCTGCCGATTATTCGCGCCAGCGGGCGGGCGATTGACGTGATTATGATCACCTCTTCCGCCGATGCCGCAACCATTCAGACCTCGCTGCATTACGGGGTGGTCGACTATCTGATTAAGCCGTTCCAGTTCCCACGTTTTGAAGAGGCGCTCACCACCTGGCGCGAAAAGCGTAAGCTGATGGATGCGCACCCCTACTATGAGCAGTCAGACGTCGATCGCTTGCTGCACGGCGGCGCGCCAGAGGTGGCAGATACCCGCCGGCTGCCGAAGGGGCTTACGGCCCAGACCCTGCGCACTATTTGCCAGTGGATCGATGCCCATCCGGGGATTGAGTTCTCAACGGATGAGCTGGCTAACGCGGTCAATATCTCCCGCGTCTCCTGCCGTAAATACCTGATCTGGCTGGCGCAGATCAATATTCTCTATACCACCATCCATTATGGTGCGACCGGCCGGCCGGTTTATCGCTATCAGCTGATTGCGGAGCAGTACAGCCTGCTCAAGCAGTACAGTCAATAAACCGGTAGCTGTCGTCAACGTGGGTGTAGCTGAAGTGGCGGCGGGAGGAGAGGATCACGTCGCGCTTTTTGGTGACGAAGAGGGCTTCAATGTCCTCGCGCTGTTTTAGCAGCTGGCACCCCTTCTCGACGCCGAGGCCGAAGAGCAGCGTGGTCCAGATATCGCCATCGAGTGAGTCGCTGGAGATGATGGTCACGCTGTCGAGCTCATTTTCCAGCGGGTAGCCGCTGCGCGGATCGAGGATATGATGCCAGCGCTGGCCATCCTGCTCGAAATAGCGCTCATAGGTGCCGGAAGTGACTACCGACTGGTTGGCAACCTCCAGCGTGCCAATCAGCGCATCCGCCTGTGCGAACGGCTTTTTCACGCCGATTGACCACCGCCCCTGCGGCGTTCCCAGCGTCTGCACGTTGCCGCCAAGGTTAATTAACCCCTCGGTCACCCCCTGCTGGTGCAGATAGTCGCGCACCCGATCGGCAATAAACCCTTTAGCAATCGCGCCGAGATCGATCTCCATCCCGGCCTGGGTAAGAAAAACGCTGCCCGCGCCATCATCAAGGACAACGTCCTGAACGCGCGTGATGCGCAGCCGCGCGGCGATCGCGTCCGCCTCTGGCACCCGGTCACCTTTAAACCCGATTCGCCACAGTTTCACCAGCGGGCCAATTGCCAGATTAAAGGCGCTGCCAGGCATCATGCTGGCGGCTTTCGCGCATTTGATAAGCTCAAAAACCGGACGGCTAACGGCAACCGGATACCGCCCTGCGGCGTGATTGATTGCCATCACTTCAGAGTTGGCGCGGTTGACGGTGAAAAGATCTTCGTAGCGCTTAATCAGGGAGAATACGCGGGAGGCGAGCGCGTCATCATGGACAAAGAGCGTGAGCAGGATGGGCGAGCCCATCAGCACGGCTGAGTAGCGCCAGCTCGGATTTGCAGACATTGCATACTCCTTCTGTTGCGTACTGGTGGCGCTACGCTTATCAGGCCAGGGAGAGTGAGAGGCCTGATAAGGCGCAGCAATTTTGCGTTAATGCGTTACCTTTTCGCGCGCAGTGCGGCCTGATGCCCCGCCAGCGAACCGAAGACGATAATATCTGCCACGGCGTTGCCGCCGATGCGGTTGCCACCGTGCAGGCCGCCAACAACTTCACCCGCCGCGAAAGCACCAGGGATAACCTGCTGCTCGCGGTTGAGCACCTGGGTATCGGTGTTGATGGTCACGCCGCCCATAGTGTGATGCACGCCTGGCGCGATCTGAATAGCGTGGAACGGGCCTTCGTTGATCGGTGCGCGCAGTGCGGTGGTGCGCCCGAAATCATCGTCATGCTGTTTTTCCACAAAGCCATTGTAGCGCTCCAGCGTGGCGAGGAAGGCATGATAATCCATACCCAGCTTATCCGCGAGTTCGCGTGGTGAGCTGGCGCTGGTGACAAAACCGCGGGCAATATACTCATCCGCCGCTTTGTTTTTTGCACGAACGTGCTCATCAAAGACGATGTAAGCATAGTGCTCCGGCAGCGCGATGATAGCCGCAGAGACTTTATCGCGGGTCGACATCTCGTTGAAGAAGCGGTTGCCCTGCTGATTGACCAGAATTGCCCCGCCGCCGCGAATCGATTCTGAAATCAGATAAGAGGTATTTTGCTCAACCGTCGGGTGGATCTGGATTTCGCCCATATCCACGGTGGCAGCGCCAAGGCGTTCCAGCAGCGAAATCCCGCTACCGGTCGCGCCTTTATGGTTGGTGGTGACGAAGCCGTCCAGATCGGGGCGATATTTCACGACCATCGCGCTGTTGGCGCTGAAGCCACCGGTGGCGACAATCACGCTCTTCGCCTCGACGCTCAAGGTCTCCTGCTCTTCGGTCAGCAGGCGTACGCCGCGCACTTCGCCCGCGTCAAAGAGGATCTCTTCGACGGAGGTGTCCAGCATGACGTCGATATTACGTTTGGTAACGTTGCGCAGCAGGCCGCTGATCAGGTAGCCACCCACCGCCGATCCGTCGCGCGGACGGTGCGTACGGTCGATGCTCATGCCGCCGGTGGTGGTGATGTCGTTAAGCATGATGCCGCGACGCGCCAGCCACTCAATCGCTTCCGGTGCATGTTCAACAAAGCGGCGCAGCAACTCAGGATCGTTCTTCTCACCGCCCCCTTTCAGGGTTTCAGCGTAAAAGAGCTCTTTGCTGTCCTGAATACCTTTTACGCGCTGGAAGCGGGTTTCCGCCGCATTCATCCCTGCCGATGCTTTGATAGTGTTACCACCGATAGTCGGCATTTTTTCGACGATCAATACGCTGGCCCCTTCGTCGTGCGCCTGAATCGCCGCAGCCAGACCAGCACCGCCGCTGCCAATAACAACCACATCGTAACTTTTCGTCACGCTGTTATCGCCACCCTCTTCTGCGATCCGCGCTTTGCTCGATTTGACCATCGCTTTCGAGACCGCTTTTTTCACCGCCTCGCTCTGGCTGGTGGCGCCGGAAATGGCGTCTACATGCGGAGAATTGGCGTTGATAATACGGCTGCGAATCTCTTCAAAACTACGGGTAAACTCGACGTCATCCAGCGGGCCTTCAGCCAGCGTAATATCCGCAATGCTGTCGGTTTCAAGACTGACGTTGAACACCAGCGTATTGCTGTCATCCTGTACGGTTTCAGCAAAAACGCCTGGCTTGAACTTCGCTGCGCCCATGCTCATATCGCGGATCATCGCTTCAACTAGCGAGAAACGCCACAGCGGCTCAGGGATCTTCAGTGCCTCACGCTGGGTGCTGTCCATGAAGAGTTCAAGGGTTTCACCGTTAGCGATACGCGAAGCCCAGTCCGGGTAGGCGATACAGGCGCGGCCTATCGCCATCAGATCGTAACCATGATCCAACCCCTCTTCGGCATCCGCCGCATTGACGATCCCGCCGACGCCCATTACCGGGACCTGCGCCAGCATTTCTGAACGCAGCGCACAATATTTATCAATCAGCGGCGTCGTATCGGTCGAGTCATTAATTGAGGAGCGCAGCGCTGCCCCTACGGAGAAGTGGAGATAATCGAGACCGCGAGCGGCCAGCTTCTCCAGCAGGAACATGGTGTCATCAAAACGGATGCCGGGGACTTCCAGCTCTTCCGGTGAAAAACGGTAACCGATGATAAAGGCGTCATCTGCGTACTGGCGCGCCATCTTATGAGCGATTTCCAGTACAGCCAGCGGGAACCTGGCGCGGTTTTCGCGGCTGCCGCCCCACTCATCGTCACGCTGGTTGGAGTGAGGAGAGAAGAATTGTTGAATGAGATAAGTATTGGCACCATGAATCTCAACGCCGTCGAAGCCGGCCTGGATGGCGCGGCGCACGGCTTCGCCAAATTTGGCGATCATGCTTTCAACTTCTGCGGCACTCATCGCCACCGGGGTCGCGGCACCGTCGCGTGGAGCGGCAATGGCGCTCGGCGCGATCGGTGTGCGCCCACCGATCAATTTCGGCTCCACCATGCGACCACCATGATAAATCTGCAGAATGGCTTTTGAACCTTTCTCCTGGATGGCAGCCGCAATTTTTGCCAGCCCTGCGATTTTTTCATCGCTATCAATCCCGATAGCTCCCGGAAATGCGAGGCCGAGATCGTCGACAAAGCAACACTCAACAATAATGGTGCCAATGGCTCCTGAACGTGCGCGGTAATACTCCACCAGTTCCCTGGTAACACTACCGTCGAAATAACCCGAGCAGGTGGTCATTGGTGCCATTAACAAACGGTTTTTCAGTTCCACACCGTTCGGCAATGTAAACGGGCTGAGAATACGTTCGTTGCTGGTCATAATAAACTCCACATCTAAAATTGATAAATCTTGAATTCGGTGACAGATCTATTTTTCGTTCTTGTTATTAATCCTAATGTCGTGGACTTAATATAACGCGAATTTTATTTACTAAATTAATTACGTTAGTTATAAAACTATTTAACCCCTGCAATAACAGACCTACCTCCACTGTATTATCATTTTTAAATATTGCGTTCACAAATCTATAATTATCGGTAACATAATTATTACCTTGCGAAGCAGTACCACCTGAAGAACTTCAAGATAAAACACTTAAAAATCAAATAACTAAGCAAAACAAGAGCCTTGCAGACATTAATACCCAATACAATCCATTAACATTTTTACGCTTTTTTTGGAAATTAACTCCATTATTCATAGTGGGTACCCCTGATATTAAAAAAAGAGATATATTTTCGTTTTATTGATCTTAATCAAGAGAAATCCCATCGGCAGGGGCAATATAGAAATAGACTTATTTTTTATTTATTGCTGCTAATTTTTGCGATAAATAAAGGCCAGCGGAATAAGAGAAGATGGTTTTAACAACTAAAGTATCTTTCGAAACTAAATAAACCACACTTCATTCCCTGCCCTATCAGAATTCTTAACTACTTGTAGATGCTCACTATGAAAGAGAAAACTCCAACCCCAGCTTCTGCTAAAGCAGAGAGCGCAAAGGCCGGTAATAAAAACCGCCTGGTCATGATGGCGCTACCCATTATCGTGGCCATATTGTTACTGTTCGTTCCGGTGCCGGAAGGCTTACCGCCCTACGCATGGCACTATTTTGCAATCTTCGTTGGCGTCATTGTCGGCTTGATCTTCGAGCCGCTACCGGGTGCTGTAATTGGTATGACCGGTGTGGTGGTGATTGCGCTCTGCAGTCAATGGGTGCTTTTTAGCCCTGAGCAACTGGCGGACCCGAAATTTAAACTGGCGGGCCAGTCCTTTAAATGGGCGGTCAGCGGTTTCGGCAACTCCACCGTCTGGCTTATCTTCGGCGCATTTATGTTTGCTGCCGGGTACGATAAGACTCAGTTTGGACGTCGCCTTGCGCTGATCCTCGTCAAATACCTGGGTCGCCGCAGCCTGACGCTGGGTTATGCCATTACCTTCGCCGATCTGCTGTTAGCGCCGTTTACCCCATCAAACACCGCGCGCAGCGGCGGAACCATCTATCCAATTATTGCCAACCTGCCGCCTCTGTATGGTTCAAAACCAAACGACCCGAGCGCGCGCCGCATTGGTTCTTATCTGATGTGGGTAGCGATCACAGCCGCCTGTATCACCAGTTCTATGTTCCTTTCCGCGCTTGCACCTAACCTGCTGGCGCTGGCGTTGGTGAAAAGCATTGTTGGCATCAATATCTCATGGGGCACATGGTTTATCGCCTTCCTGCCGCTCGGCCTGCTGCTGATTTTGACTATGCCGCTGCTGGCATACTGGTTCTACCCGCCTGAAGTGAAAGTGAATGATGAAGTTCCACTGTGGGCGAGTCGTGAGCTCGAGAAGCTAGGCAGAATGTCCCGTAATGAAATTCTGCTGCTGGTCTTTGTCTGCTGCGCGCTGCTGATGTGGATTTTCGCCGCCGACGTTATTGAACCGGCACTGGCGGCACTGCTGGTTGTGGTGATGATGCTGTGGACCGGTGTGCTTAGCTGGAACGATATCACTAGTAACAAACCTGCCTGGAACACCTTTGTCTGGTTCGCTACGCTTGTCGCGCTGGCTGATGGCCTCTCATCCACCGGCTTTATCGCCTGGCTGGGCAAAGAGGGGGGTCTGTTGATGAGCGGCATCTCTCCGGGCATGGCCACTATCGCTCTGCTGCTGGCGTTCTATCTGCTGCACTATCTCTTCGCCAGCACCACGGCACACACCACCGCGCTGCTGCCGGCGATGCTGACCATCGCAGCGACCATTCCTGGCATCAATATGGAAGTCGTTGTGCTGGTGCTGTGCACCTCACTTGGTGTCATGGGTATCATCACCCCTTACGGCACTGGTCCAAGCCCGATTTACTACGGTAGTGGCTACCTGCCGACCAAAGATTACTGGCGGCTGGGCACTATTTTCGGTGCCATCTTCCTCGCTGCACTGCTGTTAATTGGCTATCCGTGGATCACCATGATGTTCTGATTCATAACCGTCGGGCTCTCCCGGCGGTTTTATTTTTGTGGAGTAATGAGCTATGTCGAACAAACCTTTCATTTATCAGGATCCGTTTCCACTGGCGAAAGATGAAACGGAATACTATCTGCTCAGCCGCGAGCATGTCTCCGTAGCAGAGTTTGAAGGTGAGCAGGTACTGAAAGTCGAGCCACAGGCGTTAACGCTGCTGGCACAACAGGCTTTCCACGATGCCGCGTTCATGCTGCGACCTTCTCATCAGAAGCAGGTTGCTGCCATTCTGACCGACCCGCAGGCTAGCGAGAACGACAAATACGTTGCCCTGCAATTCCTGCGTAACTCCGAAATCGCCGCCAAGGGCGTGCTGCCGACCTGTCAGGATACGGGTACCGCCATCATCATGGGCAAAAAGGGCCAGCGCGTCTGGACCGGCGGCGGTGACGAAGCCGCGCTGGCGCGTGGTGTGTATAACACCTACACCGAAGATAACCTGCGCTATTCGCAGAATGCGCCGCTGGATATGTATAAAGAAGTGAATACCGGCACCAATTTGCCCGCGCAGATTGATCTCTATAGCGTGGATGGCGAAGAGTATAAATTCTTGTGCATCGCCAAAGGCGGTGGTTCGGCGAATAAAACCTATCTCTATCAGGAGACCAAAGCGCTGATTACCCCGGCGAAGCTGAAAAACTATCTGGTGGAGAAAATGCGCACGCTGGGTACCGCGGCCTGCCCGCCCTACCATATCGCTTTCGTGATTGGCGGAACTTCAGCTGAGTCCACGCTAAAAACCGTGAAGCTGGCGTCGACCCGCTACTACGATGGCCTGCCAACCGAAGGGAATGAGCACGGCCAGGCATTTCGTGACGTTGAACTGGAACAGGCATTGATGGAAGAGGCGCAAAATCTCGGACTTGGCGCGCAGTTTGGCGGGAAGTACTTTGCGCATGATATCCGCGTGATCCGCCTGCCGCGCCACGGAGCCTCCTGCCCTATCGGCATGGGCGTATCCTGCTCCGCCGACCGTAACATCAAAGCGAAAATTAACCGCGACGGGATCTGGATTGAGAAAATGGAGGCGAATCCGGCGCACTATATTCCGCAAGAGCTGCGTCAGCAGGGTGAAGGCGATGTGGCGAAAATCGACCTTAACCAGCCGATGAAAGCGATCCTCGCCCAGCTCTCTGCCTTCCCAGTATCGACCCGCGTTTCGCTTAACGGCACGATTATTGTGGCCCGCGATATCGCTCACGCGAAGCTGAAAGAGCTGATTGATAATGGCGAAGAGCTGCCGCAGTACGTGAAAGATCACCCGATCTACTACGCTGGCCCGGCAAAAACGCCAGAAGGTTATGCTTCCGGTTCGCTTGGCCCAACTACCGCAGGGCGTATGGACTCCTACGTGGAGCTGCTGCAATCTCATGGCGCGAGCATGATCATGCTGGCAAAAGGCAACCGCAGCCAGCAGGTCACCGATGCTTGTGCCAGACACGGCGGTTTCTATCTGGGAAGTATTGGCGGCCCAGCTGCCGTACTGGCGCAGCAGAGTATTAAAAGCCTGGAGTGTGTTGCGTACCCGGAACTGGGCATGGAGGCTATCTGGAAGATAGAAGTAGAGAATTTCCCGGCGTTTATTCTGGTGGATGATAAAGGCAATGACTTCTTCCAGCAGATCCAGAACAGGCAGTGCGCAGGCTGCAACCAGCGGTGAGTAATAATTGAAAAACCCCCGGCGGATTTACCCGACCGGGGGTTTTTATTGCGTGAATAGCTATGGGTGTTTAGCTGAAATTTACTGGCGTCACTATCCGCGATGCCTCCGGTGGTGCTTTATTCATCATTGCTCACCACCAGCAGCGCATAGAGGGTGGCAATGTAGCGGGCGGGCTGCTGCTCTTTATAGCTGAAAAGAAGCAGCGTTTTTCCCTGCCCGCCCTCACAACAGTGTGTAGAGTACAGAAGCGCTCCTTCTGGTGCGGTGTAGCGGGTAAAAGCCTCAGGATCGAAGGTGATGGCTTTGATTCGGCCTGCCACAGCAGCCTGGATGTGCTCGGGCAGCCGGGCAAAATCCTGGCTTTTGTAGAGATCTGGCTCAATCTGCTGCTGGCAACGCGGGCAAAGCAATTCGACACATTGATTAAAAATGCCTGTTTCCACACCATCATGCAGCATGACGCGTTTCTTGATGAGTTTGTCGATTTTCATCTTCATCACCCTGCCCGGCGTGTTAATAATTCAGACCGACTATTTAGTCATTATCTGTGCTGATATTAATCACATTCACTTTGCCGCCAGTGACATCGAAAGCGATATTTTTGCGCTTGAGTGAATACATAATCCACTCTTCGCCGTCGCTGTTAGCGGTTTCGCCAGCACCGTAATGCTCAATTACACTCTGTTTCGCGTCGCCAGGCGTAACGCCGCGCGCGGTGTGCAGTGTTGGGGAGTGCAGCGTTATCTGTCCGATGACGTAACTGTCAATGCTTTTGCCACGCTGCTGCCAGTCGATATTCGCACTGTAGATATCAAAGCCTGCAAAAATGTGGCGATAAAATTTATAATTTTCATCACCAAACGGCACCTCACCGACAAAATCCTCGCTGTTCTGTTTCCCTAACGCAGCAAGCAGATTACGATCCCAATTCTGCCCAAGGGTGACTGTCTGTTTATTAATTTCAACGGTGAAGTCATTTTCCGCCAGCGGCGTTTGCGCCGCCTGGGCAGATAAACCCAACAGCAGCACAAAAACAGGGATGATTCGTCGCATTAACATTTCCATAGCCAGTCGAAAGATCCGCTATTTAAGCCAGCTACCCGCCTCGTTGACAAGCGTTTTACCCGCCTGCGTCACCACCAGTTTCGGCGGGTTGTAATCCACCCGGTAAAGAACATCACCATTATGGAATTCTGCGCCAGTGACGCGGTTTGCACCATCCAGCCGCGTTTTACCATGCAGGCTAATCTGCTGGCTGTCACGGTTCCGTGCGCCGATATATAGCAGATCATCGCAAGGCGTAGTGAACTCACCGCAATTGTTACGGATCGCAATCATAAAATTATCTGTACGAATAATTTTCGTGGTCGCGCCAGTGTGAACAGCCTCTTTAACCAGGGCGTAATTTACCGGAGCATAATAGTCACCGCGTTCAGGCGGTTGCGTAAGATGCCACGCCATTTTGTCACCATCAATAACCAGCGTGGCTTTGCCGTTTTTACCGCCAAAGCTCGAGTCAAACGTAACAATGGCAGTGTCGTTATCAACTTCGCCGCGCAGATTGTTGTGCTGTTCGTCCGGGCAATCGATGCGGTTACCACGCTGGGTAATAAAACAATACGACCCGGTAATTTGGTTACTCTGCTGGGATAACTTCAGCGTTAATGTGGACTCGCTGCTTTCACTACCGTGCCACTGCCCGGTGAAATCCGTTGCCGACGCAGTGCTGGTGCAGCAGGAGAACAAAAAGCCTGCGGCGAAAAAGTAGAGCCTGTAGTCAATTGAATGTCTACCCATAGCGTGCGTTAGATCCTTATCACTATTCCAGATTCTTAAGGCCCGTAAAAGAACATCAGTGTCGACAAGTCGTCAAGGTCGGCTTTCAATAAAGCATTTTTCCCTGCGGTTCTAATGACAGCTAATTCCTTTCATAAGAATGGTCGACGGATGTTCCCGTGCCAAGGTCATTAATGCTTCGATATCCAAGGGTTTTTAAGTGCTTTGCAGAGGAAATTGTGCAGCGCTTCGCCCTCGTTACGGGTTAAGTGATCCATAACCATTTTCTCGTTGAAAGTGAAAGGCGCAGCGACACTGCAAACGCCTATGCAATTTAAGAGAGTATCTTTTCACTCTGATTTCTCTGCTTAAAGAAAATCTTTATCCGGGGCGTGGTCAAATAGCTCACCCGCAATATTCGCAATCCGTTTATGCTGAACCAGTTTGTCTTTCCACTCTTGAGGAATACCCGCGTAGCCGTATAGTGCCCCGGCAATTTGCCCGGCTGTAGCCGCAACGCTGTCGGCATCGTCGCCCAGATTAGCCGCTAATAAAATCGCATCACGGAAATTATCCGTATTCCAGACCGCCCACATCGCCGCTTCGAGCGTGTCGATAACATACGCACTGGAACGAATCTGATCGCGCGTTTTTTGTTTGTACTCACCGGCATTAATAATAAGCACACGTGAAGCGAGCGGGACGATGTGTGGTAAAAACGTTTTTTCTTTGTCATAACCGTAGATTAAATGATTCAACAGCAAACCAAGAAAAAAACAGGCTGAAAGGGATTCGGTCGTACCGTGCGTTGCCTGGCTTTGCGCCTGGGAATCAAACCATATTCCGCGTACGGTTTTGCGGCGAAATATAGCTACCGGAGCTTCACGAACTAATGCTGCATTACCTGCAGTATTTTTCTCTGTATTACCCATCCACGTTTCACCATGCTGGAGGTATTGCTCAAGCGCAAAACGAGTCGTTTTACCGATATCAAAGCAGATGCCATTGCTGCTATTCTCACCCCGCTTATACCAACGCACCAGGCGATTTCGAAAATCCTTAAAATCCAATGTATTATTTTGCAGATAGGTTTCTGCAAGGCACAGCATCATTGAGGTATCACCCGTCCACTCGCCAGCCTTAAGCCCGAAGATTCCACCACCTACCAAATCGCTCACTCTGTAACGATCGCGTGCTTGAAATGCAAGCGTCGCCCCTACAGCGTTACCTACCGCCAGCCCAACTAATGCGCCAATGGCCTTATCGCGGGCATCAGGAATGGACGTCTGAAGCGGAAGCGCTTTATCCCAGGCATCATATTTTACGGCGGCAGGATCCGGAGCTTCAGACAATATTTTGCGGACGTTAAGGGGGCGGTAATGACTGTATCGATCGCTATAGATGCTGATTGTTAAGTCATCTGCATGCAAATCGATCTTTGGCGACCCTGAAAAGAGAAACAGTATATAGTGGCGAAGTGGCAAAACATTAATCGGTTGCCCGCAATGATGGCATTCACCATCATTGCCTGAGATAGATTTTGCTAATGAGACTAATTTTGAAAATTTACTTATCTGATGAAAATGTTATTTCAGGTAATAAAACATGCACCAAACCAGAATAACAATCAGACATTAAAATCATCCGGATATAACAAAGCCAGTCTTTTTTGCGTCTCAGCAAAATTTTTATTGACCTGATGAGGCAGCTGTACTTTCAATCCTTTTCGAATCTGTGACGCAATATAAAAAGCGTCGGTCAGTCGCTCAAAGAAAATCTCATCGGAAGTTTCAAACTCTTTTACAGCATACATACCAAAAGTGAGTTCGCGTAGCTTACTTTTATCCTGCTGGGTACCTTTTACAACATCTCGCAAATATTCCAGCTGCGCAACAATTGATCTGTACATAGGTTCGAGTGCACCAGCATCCGGGTTACTTTTTATTGCATTGTGCCTTTTGATTGCCAGCCTCAATGCTTTCTCAACATAATCTAATGCAGTTAATTCAGTCATTTAACGGGTGTCCAGGTATCTCTTTGTGTTGAAAACCATTGTATTCCACCGCCCTCTGTTTGGAAAGGTTTGCCGGGAACAGACCAGGTATCAAGAGCTGGAGTAGCTGTACTTCTTAGCATCAGCGTTTTCTCCTGCGCCTGGTAAGCAATGACCTCTTTCGGCACTATATCTGTTGTGCCGCGAACCTGGCCAACAGGGTTTATTCCGAGTTTAGTCGGTGGGGTATTTTCATTCATCGAATACCAGTTGCCCTGCCAGTTACCCGGCGATTGGTTCTGATAGGCTATTTTCCCGCGGTTAATTGTTTCAACCGAAACCCTTTCTTCAAGGTTAATACCTGACATATATGCGTCAATTTTCCCCTCTTCAACGCCCTGTTTGCGCATGAAATCTTCAACCGTTTTTCTGTTACCGCGAATGTTGATATCTTTATTTAAATTACCGGTGCGTTCGAACTTCGCATTCAGCTCAGCGCGGCGAGCTGAGACGGCTGGAGCGGGAGCAGGTTGCGCCACAGGTTTGCCAGCCCGCCAGGCATTAAACTTCGCCCCGCCTTTAGCACCCAGGCCACCGCCAATGAGTCCGCCAAATAGCATGCTCCATTTTTGACCATCGCTGCCCTCACCAAAAAACTCACCGCCAACGTAATTGCCGAGCGTTCCTCCGGTCATGCCACCTGCGGTGCTAAGCAGTGCAATGGCTGGCCCGGCAATCACGGCGAGCGCGCCTGCACCAACCCCCAGCATTACCCAGTTGACCCATCCGGGGATCTCCGGGCTGATCTCATCGGTTTGCACCTTTGCACCGCCAATAAATACATTGGCGGAACCCTTGAAGATCTCTGCGCTGCAGGTTAAACGATCGCTAATGCGCGCAGCAGGATAATTATTGATGTAAACCTTTATCGATCCCTCTGCGACGCGCTGAGGTGTTCCGCTGTGTTCATCACATTCACCGAGCGACAGATGTGCGCGAATCGCCTTACGGCTGTTGATAAAAACATCAGGAGATCCCTCCTTCAGCGTCCCGGTAACGTGCCTGGGAGCCCATGACATACTGCCAAGGACTTCTCCAAGGCCTCCGCCTGCGCAAGCGCTGGCCGCAACAGTAGAAACGACGACCAGCGCAGCACCACCAGTTACCGCTACGGCAGCGACGCCAAGCAGAGCGCCGCCGATAAGACCCGCAATCATCCAGCCTTTCGACGCCGTATGTGCGATCGGATCATCAACTCGCGCAGCTTGGTATTCAGCCATGATTAACATCACTTCCGTTGCGGGCAAGGAAACGCCGGACTCCTTCTAAGGAGTCCAGGCCGGCAACGCCTTCAAATGTTCGACAGGCAGACAACTGCTGCGCAAGATGGTGCCCGCCCCCCTGCGGCAGTGTCCATAGCGCATAGCGCACGGGCTGACTTCCTGGTACGGAAGCGATCCTTAACGCCTGCCCGTCCTGTGCGTAGAGCAAAAATACGCCTTCGCGCGCACGCTGCAGAGGTAGGTGCTGGTAGAGGGACTGGATACCGTCAAAAGAGGATAGGTGCTTCGTTTCCGTATCGAGAGCAAAGAATATTCGCGGGTCGTCAGCAAGTAACATTTGCTCAGGCTCTGTTTCCCGCTGACGATGGAATTTGATGCTCTGGATAATATCCTGATACTGCCGCTGATAATATTGACTAAACTCATCGGGGCATGTGCCAATATAACAAACAATTTTTTTGCCAGTGGGCTGCTCATCCAGCAAGACTACCGTCTGACGTTGAAAAATAACCGTGCCATCATTTTTAAACTGGTAAAAAAGTTCAACCGCAGGTTCACCATCAACTGACACGGGCTGCGATAAATGAAGACGAAATTCTGGAACGGTAATTTCCATTTCGCGTAAAATTCGCGCCGCTACAGCCTGAATATTTTCATTTTTTTTAGCGCTGGCTCGGGATACAACAAAGGTGAATTCACTTGCGCCATTATCATTTAGCGTAAATAAATTCATGGTGCGATCTTTAAACATATCCGGTAGCGCGAGCGTCGCTTCCTGAAGAGTATAGTCAGCCATTTCTGTATCCCTTTACTTATTGCTGTTAATAATAAAAAAGCTATCAACTTCTTGTTGGATGGCACCTTGATGACCCGAGCCAGGTGCAACAATATCTGCATGCCCTCCATCCGGGTTCAGGTGAAGCTCACCGCCTAATGTATTTATCTGCCCTGTTTGTTTGACGGTAAAATTAAAATTATTGCCAACAATATTGATATTGCCATCGTTGGTTAACTCAATGGCGCTCTCACCGCATTCCAGACGCAAAGAAGTGCCTGCGGATAAGGTGAATGAATTGACAACTTTATCATTTCTGTCACTGCCGGTTAAATTCAGGGTATTTACTTTTACGCCGCTCTTCTGATCTTTCACCACGCGCAGCGTTTCGTTCTCGCCGACAAACTGCGTATGATTTTTTTCGATGGTGTGAGTTTCATCATTCTCAACATCAACATCAAGATTTCGCTCTGCATGCAACCACACCTGCTCTTCGCCCGCTTTATCTTCAAAGCGCAGGGCATTAGCGTTATCCACCGAGCCATCTTTCGATCGGCTCAGGAAGCCCATCTGTGTGGCCGCTGCCGGTAATGCCCAGGGCGGCATGCTCGCTTCGTTGTAGACGCGCCCGGTAACAATCGGACGGTCCGGGTCGCCGTTGATGAAGTCAATCACCACTTCATCCCCCACGCGCGGAATTTGCACCCCGCCGAAGCCCTGGCCTGCCCACGCGCTCGACACACGCACCCAGCAGGAGCTGGTGTCATCCCCTTTCGCCTGCCGGTCCCAGTGGAACTTCACCTTTATCCGGCCATACTTGTCCGTCCAGATACTCTCCCCCTGCGGGCCCACCACTTTCGCCGTCTGCGGACCGTGGGTTTTCGGCCACGCCGTCACTGGTGCCGGGCGGAACACCACCGAAGAAGGAATCACGGTGAAGTCGGTGCGGTGCACCGTCTCGCCGTCTGACCCACTGGCGTAGCGGTTTTCTTCCAGGAAGTAGTTCGCCTCGGTGGTCAGGTACTCCCCGTTATCGCTGAAGAAGGGCGCGTTGTAGAGTGCGAAGGTGTGACCCGGCGCGATACCCACTGCCGTGGCGGTGGCCTGAATCTGCTGGTGCTCCACCTGCCAGCGCTCCTGGCGGATGCGGGCGTAATACTCCCCGTGACCGTGTTCGACAAAACGTCCCGGCCAGTCATAAACGTCAATGCTCCCCGGCTGCGGTGAGGCCGGGTTCTGCCGGGCCTGGAACAGCCACGCGTTCGGTTTGCGGAAGTCGTAGTCGTCGAGGCTGTAGATGCCCGGCGTCACGCTGTCCTCCAGCGCCCACTGGCTGATGCCCTCTTCGCTGGTGCTGCCGCCGGAGGGCGTCGCGTGGTAGGGAATGGTTTCGTACCCGCTGAAGGGCTGGTGTTCGGTGGCAGCGTCCGTCAGCACCATCACGTGCCGCTCGGCTTCGTGACTAAAGTGGTAGGCAATGCCCTCAAGCTCCATCAGGCGGCTGATGAAGTCGAAACTGCTCTCCTGGTACTGCACGCAGTAGCCCCAGGTGCGGTAGCTGCCGGTCAGGCGGTCCTCAAGGTTCACCTGGTATTCGCCAAGCAGGGTTTTCACGATTTGCGGCACCGTCTGCTCCTGGAAGATACGCAGGTTGCGGTCGCGCTTCATCGGCCACACGTCCGGCTCCACCGTCAGCCGGTAGACCGCATACCGCGTCCCGGACATCTCCGTGGCGCTCACCGCCACGCGGGTGATTTTACCGTTGAAGTGGCGCGTGCCGCCGGCAATCCCCTGCGTCGGCACATTCACCGTCACCGGCTGGCCGAGCAGCTGGCTGCGGTCGATGCGCGCGTCGGTGCCCAGCACGGTCAGGGAGAAGGCAAATGCCTCAGACAGCGCCTCGCGCCCGGAAAGTTTCCAGAAAAGCAGGCCGTCTACCGGTAGACTGACTGTAATCCTGTCTTGCATGATGCGATCCTTGATGAAATGTCTTGATCGGGGAAATGTGTGCCTTTAGTGCGCATTACCTCGCGCAGTGGAATTTCAGGCTCAAAACAATTTCCTGATACTACTGTTGATGAGGCTAACTCGATTCGCCCTCGCGGTGCCGATATCGCTACCCGCTTTCTGGCCTGCAGCAGGATCCACCGACAAACTAACTAGTTTGATGATGATAAACGACCCGGCTGTCAAGCGTAAACGAATATAAAAGTGCGACTACAGGATTGTTAAGCGCCGGGTTTATTACTGGCCTGTGGCGCCATATCCGGGAGCGTTTTCCCATCAAGCTGGCTTGCCCACTGCTTAATGTCCTTATCCATACCATCGTCAGGATGGTTAGTACGGTAATTCACAGCACTACTATCTGGCAAAATCCAGGCAGCTGAGAGCCGCCCATCAGGATAGATGACAAACGCTGAAGCGTTTTCCTGAGCCAGATGCTGCATCCAGCCCGACACAAAGAGGCCCCCCGCCGAAGTGAGATGCGGTTCACCATAAACATCAAAATTGGCAATGAAATTGTCATATTGATTGCCAAGAAGCTTTTTAAGCTGCGCTGTCACCGCTTTGTCGGCAGTAATACTTTCAACCGTTTCGAGCTTATCATAGTGACTAAGCTGGAGCGCGGCTAACGCCACGTGAGCAGGTGTAAAGGTCAGCCAGGCTAACAAAGCAACATAATATGGCCCCTTGCCTAAAGCGCGACGATGAATTGACATACTTTTCCCCTGAAAACCTGCATGGATTCTTATGGTGTGTAGATGCTTTATAACAAAGTACAACACAGCTGATAAATGAATCTTTAAAAAACTATTCGACGTTGAAAGTTGAACATTACGTATGCGCGTAAAAATTAGACTCTATAAGTAAAAACTTATGATATTACGCACTTAACACAGGTGCTAAGTTCAAATTAGAACTATTTATTGAGAATAACAGAGTGTCAGTGCGTGAATCTGTAGAAGGGTACATGTCAATATTGGCCGATCAAAAAATAAGCACTTTCATTCAATAAAGGACTGCCCTCCCTCATCCTGACAAACACTTTTTTATCGCTCATCTCTCATAAACTCTGTTTTCACCTGTCTGTTATAACAAAAGAAATAACCCAACTATTTGACTCTTGTAAATTCTGGCTGGGTGAGTGTACTGCAATATATGACCACTTTTTATAGCGATGCTCTATCCAGGCTTAACAGAAGTTGAGAGAGTGGCACAACGCTTATGTCGGGAAGAGCCAGAATGCACTTTCTAACATAACGTGCGGTCTGATACGTTAGTCGCGTCCTTTTGATGCTCTCTAGAGTAAAGAAGTTAGCAAAACGATCCGAGGTAGGTAAAACAATGCATAGCTGAATCATTTCTCCAAAATCCCTTTAGTCTCCTTCAATATATGCTTTGCAGAGTCTACCCTAAGATAGATGACAGGAATTGTTGCACCGACCTGGTACTTATCTAAATCCATAGTTTTCACAACCGTCAAAACTTTCTCTTTTGATACAATCGCGCCGCTATTATCTACAAAAAAATAATCCACGGTGATGTTTACCAACCCATTAGTAGTAGGCGCACCCGGTACCACAGCAGTAATTGTGCCATTAACATACACCCCATCATTTCTGATTTGCCTTGCGATCTGGTTATTTTTGATAGATCTTAATATCATAAACAAAAAGACAGAGAGGAATGGTACAGCCAGAACATAATTTATATATTTCCAATAGGTCATTAGCAGTTGTTATCCCATTTCGCATTGTGAGCACTGACTGTTTCAGTACATATAAATATATGTAGACTGCTGCATTAAAAAATGCTTTATTTTATTCTGAATCTAATGCGTGATTTATTTCAAGCGCATTACTACAGACTCATTCAATAAATATAAAACGAATATTATCATCATTCAGGTATTTTATTTGAATTTCCTTACCTGGTTCGAGCTGGCTTGCATAGAATGTAGAAACAGTATTTTTACCCTCTACCAGTCTCTGCCCATCAGGGAAATCCACCCAAAGTGAGTAATGAATGTTTGAACTGCCACCTTCATTAGAGCTTCTTTCTCGGATATTGATTATTTTAGCATTGAGTTCGACACCATGATTTTTTATTAGCGCATCTTTATAAAACAACCATCCGATCCAAAAAATAAACCCGCCTGTAATGAGCAGGCCGAACATCGCTTCCATTTCTTCTCCTTAATAGTGCTGGACAATAATGGCATTAACCATTTTACGCAAAGTAACCTAATACGCATTATGGACCTAAAATGATCGGCCTGTCATGGATTGCTATATTTTTAGGGTTCTTCGGATCATACTTTATTGTAATGCCATTACCAATTTTATAACGTTCTATCTCCTCAAACGACAGTGCTTGCCTCACTGCAGACTCTACTGCTAAACCCTCACGGGTTTTAAAACGAATCGTGATTTGATAAATGGGTCTGTTGCCACCCCAGTATGAGGTCTGGTGTGAAGCAACAATATCGCCTTCTACTGCGATACCTGTTTTTACCACGCGGCTCTCGACAAAGCCGCTTCTAAGCGTTGGGATAATATCTTTTATTAGCAGCCTAAAAAAAGCAAACGTACCTATACAAATCAGTAGCGCAGTGGCAGAACTCGAAATGATATCAAACATGGTTAGCTCAGTAGGTTAATTTAAAATTCCATGCCAATTTCAGCCAGACATTGCGGACAGGCACTGCATAAATAATGGGAAAGCTTGAGGATAATAATCCTGTCATTTAATTTTCCGCTGATTTTATCTCTGTCATATAAAATAGCATTATTAAAATCAGTCAAACCATGCATCACAAGTAAATCCCGGTCAATATGGCAATATTGTGTTTCCATATCTGACTAAGGGGTGACAATTAAAACTTTTACTATCTCAGAAACTTCTTTGCATATCGTAAGTGCGTCATTTATTGACTTTGAAATCGTTACATTTCGAGCGTTATCATGCAGCATACATACTGAAAACATACTCTCGGCTCCCTCTGCTCGCCCTAATTCATCTGGCTTCATTAATGGCACTTACTAACTAAAGCTCTACTTTTTTGATAAAAATTGGGTTAAGTTAATTAGCATAGCGCATCAGAACATACTGATTAGCACGCAGCAAGGTGAATTGGTCTAATCTTAATCACCCAAAATTAATGGCTTATCTGTAATAGCAATATGGTGAGGATTAGTAGGATCGTACTTAATTATTGTATAATTTCCGGCAGCAAACCGCTCAATTTCGCTAAAACTGAGCGGTTTCATTATCGTCGCCTCTGTTTGTTGCTGTTCCACTGTCTTAAAACTTAGCGTCAATCTATAAATTGGTAGATTTCCATCATAGCTGGTCGTTTGTGAAGCGTGAGTGATTAGTGCGTTAACACTAATGCCTGTACTTAATACGTCTTCTTGCATAAAAACACTTTTCAGGTAGGGATATAGCGAAGTGTGGAGGAATCTTGCCATTGGAAAGACGCCAAACAAGAGGCCTATAATGATTATCAAAATTATATAAAAAGTTTCCATGCTTGTTCCTTGCTTCGGTCTTTCTTGCACCAGAGTTGATTCACCTGTCTAGCGGAGAAGGTATTTTAAACTTTACTTTTTTGGGGTCTTTGCGTGAATAAACCAAGGGCACTTTCGCACCGGGTTGGTACTCTGGAATGTTAGTAACATCGATTACCGCTTTTCCTTCCGCGTTGATGACTTTATTATTAGCAGTTATTAACTTCACCTGGATAATAACATTTATAAAGGAAGCATTTCCGCCACTGGAACTACGAATTTGAACTATCTCGCCATAGCCATCTACGGAATCTTCAGGTTCTATGTTTACAGCGTCTCTACCAGCCATAATGAAGGTATAACAAAAGAAAATAAACATACCCAAAAAGAAGGCGAGCAAAGGATAAGTTACAAAGTAAGAAATATACACCATCACCTCTTAATATAAATTATTGCCATGATCATATGTTGCAATTAAAAAAGAGAGGTTAATCTTATCTATCAAACACAAACATATATTCATTGTCATTTTTATATATCAACTTTATTTTTTTACCTTTCTGAAACTGGGGGGCATAAAATGTATCAATCTTTTCAGTTCCGCTTAACAACCGTCCTTCTATATTAAGAATATACGTAATGCTTGTATTGCCCGCCCCATCACTGCTTACAGGTCTGACATTAATGATTTCTGCAATCACAGGCCTTCCCTCTACCATCAATTTATCTCTTTTATTTGTCAGATAAAAACCGTAAGCGATAATAAAGGAAACTATGAGCAGACCAATTATTAATTCAATTATGAACTCAGTCATTAACTCATCTCACTGTTGCATGAAATAGTAGTCCCCAACACAGTAACGTTACCAATGTGACGTAATAAAATAACCAGACCCTCCGTGAAGAAACATACTAAATTATTTATGCTCTCGCAAAATCAGCCACACCTTTTCAGGATCTTTTTTATTGTAGTAAATATCCAGGTTTCTTTTGCGCTCCAGAACCATGAGATCAAGCATTGTGACGATTTGAGTGTGATTTGTATTAATTTCTCTCCCATCTAATGTTGTAAACGACAAGCTAAAAATGCACTGTGGTGAACCCGTACCTGAAGTCGAGATTTGTTTTATATTTGTGATTTCGGCATTACACCTGCCGCCATGTTTTTTAAAATTATCATAAATAGTCCCCGTATAGAAAACCCAAGCTATTAATGCGCACGGCGCAGCAATACTTAATAACAGACCGATATTATTTCCGAAGGACACGCCACGCCTCTTTTAAAATAACCAAAACCGCAATTGATTATGATGCATATTATAATTACAGTTCAAATGTTGTTCGGAGAAAACAACTAATTCTTGACACCGATGGTTATACTTTCAAGTAGAAATCACAAACTCAACTTTTACTGAATGCAGCCACATACTCTTTCCGGGAGATAAGATGATTGCGTTAGCATCTTTTAATACTATATTTATTTTTCCTGGCTGCATTTGCAAGGCATCGAAAGAATTGCTTTTAACTCTAAACTGTCTGCCTTCAGCATTAAATATATATACAACTTTAGTGTTCCCTGCATTTTTTACTAAGCGGTTTGATATGTTCACGCTGGGTATGACAGGGTCCCTTAACCTATTAACCTCTCCGTTTTATTAACAAGTAAAAGGCTTGTATGCTAAACGAATAGAGTATGGATAACAGTGGTAATAATGTTATTATCATTTTTCTTATCTTATTAGCAGCCATTATAGAAGTCTATTGATATGACGGCTACTTTCCTGCCCGCACCTTTTTTTACTGTCATGCCCAGCCCCTTTTTTAGTAAATGCATTTGTTCTGGCGTAATTAAACCTGTGCCAGTATATAATTTTTTATCATTTGGTAGCAAAAAATCAAATTCATAAAAATAATCATTTCCGTATCTGGCGTTTTGTTTTCTCCATGATTGAATATTTGTTTTTATTATTTCACCCTGCCAACGAGCGCTGGACAGATAAGACTTGATCCCGGACACATCACTTCCATCTTGCTTTTCTAAAAAGTAAAAAAAAGCAGTAACGACTATCGTTAGAAAAATGCCTCCATACATGAAATACGCAGAGTACTCCTCAAGAGCCATTGTTCCCCCTTAAAACCCAGTTAGATAGAACAAGTGTCATGTATAATACAAATAAACTAAAAACGAATACTATGCCAGAACAGGATGCAGGAATCACTTATCAAAAATTAATATAAAGTGCTTATCATCAATGTAACTAATCTTTATTTTCATACCTTTCTGCATTTGAGGAGCATAAAAAATATCAATCTTTTCTCGCCCATGGATTTTACGTCCTTCTACATTCAAAGTATAAGCTACCGTAGTATTCCCTGAGTCATCGGTAGAAACAGGCCTTGCTCCTTCAATGACGGCGATGATCGGCCTTCCTTCTCGGAGGATTTTCTCCCTTTTAGACACTGATATAAAACAAAATATAGTTAGAGCAACAAGCATCCCGCATGCTAATAATAGCCCCATCATATTTTAACCCTTATCTTATAAAATTTAATGATTAAATTTTCCTACGAGAGCTTCGTGCTTCGGGCAGGGCCATGGTCACCATTTGTGTGCGAAGCATAATCAAAGTTGATTCTACGCCATATCTCAAGGCACCAGAAAAAATCGCTGGGATCTTACGGCAAACAATACAAAAGAACAGCGTTTTTTCGCATTATTTTATCAAACTTTCTGACGTAAAGAACGTTTAGCATAAGTCTTTTCCTTGCCATGCTCTGTTTGAAACTCTAGCTCGAGCCTAAGCCTCATGCTCCCTGTCCCTGCCCCCCGCTATTATTTTAATAATAATTTTGGCCTCAACCTAATACCTTAATACCTAAACCTTTCTTTATCATGAGCGGTGTTAAAAACATCATGCGCCATTCCGGCGAGCAACAACAGGAGCGTGAGTGCAATACTCGATAAAGTTGAATATGGCATTTATCTCATAATATGTCCTGCTTTAATGAGAGGTACATAAAAAAAATAAAATCACTTGCATAAGTTCGGTTTCAATTCCTATCAAATTAAAGCCTTAAATATCATTGAGTGCGCAGGAATAACTGAAAGCGAGGCTACTCCATATCCTCAGGAACAAGGTAAACTTGCCGAGGATCCTGTGGCAAGTAATACAAGAGAACGGTATTTTTTCTCATTATTTTAATCAACTCTTCTGGTGTGAAAAAGTAGCGGGTATGCGTTCTTATTACGCCATTTTTAGTTTGAAACTCCAGATCAATCTTATATTTCGTATTGCCTGTACCAGAAGAACTAATATCTCTCTTGCCAAGTATTTTGGCCTCGACCTTTATACCTTTTGTCCTGAACTTATCATCATCAACCCCAGCCTTAAAGACAGAATAAACAAGCCAACCGACAAATAACACTGAGATAATGATGGACCAGACCGTTGAATTTGACATGTTTTGAATTAATGCAACCATCATTTATGAACCACGGAAATTTAATTAAAAAAACAGAATGAATCGAATTTACAGAGCATGTATTAATTCTATTTTATTAGCTATCTACACTACAACTTAGCGACGGCGTTCATTATCAATGGTGATGCGCAATAGAATACCCAGGCATTACTGTGTCATTTCCATTTTTACATTAGGAATATTACAAGAAGGATCGGTTTTCAGATAGACAACAGGCAGTATAGTTCCGACTTTATAATTGTATAAATCGATTGTGTTGATAGCCGTGCGTACATGTTTATTTCGGTAAATATTGCCCTCTTCAGAAATGAACTCATAATCCACCTCTATGTTGACAACACCCATTTTTGATGGCGCATCGGGCACTATTTTTGTAATGGTCCCTTGAACATATACAGGGTTACTACGGATTTTCCTTTCAAACCGATTGATTTTACTATTCCGAATAATTATCGATAATACAATGAAAGCAATGATAACAGGAAAAATGAAGTGTAAATATTTTAAATACTGCATGATACTGACTCATCTTGTTAAAAGCTGGATATTGGAAATATAAATATTTCGATTTACGACGTCTCTTTTCCGGCTTGAAGGTAAAAATGGCGCTGTACATGAAGAGTCTACTTTATGCCGTAAGAAATAAGAGAGAATTATTTTGGATACATTAGCGATAATATGATAGCGCATAATAAGCATTGCTATAACAGCGACAGGTATAATATCAAAAAAAACCGTCAAAAAGTCCTGTTGACACGCCCTATCCTTTGCACATTAATTGCAGCCCTCGTTATTATTAAGCTCCACATACCATTTACTCGCATTTTTTAAAAACAAACATAAAGTTGTTATCATCTATGTACATGATTTTTATTCGCATACCCGGCTGCAACTGAGGAGCATAGAAAGTATCAATTTTTTCCTTACCTTTAAGAAGCCGACCGCCTATGTTAAGCGTATATAGAATAGTTGTATTACCGGAATCATCAGAACTGACTGGTGTAACACTCTCTACTTTAGCCATAACAGGCCTTCCCTCGCGCATCAGTTTGTCATGTCGCGCCGTGCCTTTGTAGATAATTATAAAAAAACCATTGCCATTACAGTTAATAATATCAGTCCCATTAGTTTCTCTTAAAACAGAAGATAATTCGTACATGGAGGCAATGTTAAATAAATTGTATTGATGAAAATCACCACTACTCGCTGAGCTGATTTATGATAACAAGCTTACTCCTTAAGATTATTGCTTTTTTATACAAAGATATATTAACGCTATCTTGAAACTCCTGTTTGTTACTTTTCCATTTTCCTTCAGAGATTTTTTTACCTCTTTAAAAGCCATGTTGTAACTTACAAATCCTCCAAAGCATTTCTTACGTTTAGAACGTTTTTATGAGGGTCCGTTCTCAGGTATATGACAGGCACGCTCAATCCTATTTTATAATCGATTAAATCCATTATTTTAATTGCTGTCATGACGTTTTTTTCTTCGATCAAAGTGCCATTATCTGTATAAAACTTATAATCCACAGTAACGTTTACTACGCCAAAGGTAGAGGGCGTACCTTGCACAACCTTTGTTAAAAGCGCATCGACATACACCGGGTCCTCAGTAATTCTCTTTTGTAATCTTTTTTTCATATAATTGCGAATAAATATTGATAACATTATAAACACAACTATGACAGGAGCAATAACATTTAGACATTTCAAATATTGCATTTATACTTTCTCAGAGACGCGTTTTTGAGATGTATTTTTCACAATGCTATATAAAACTGTTCGATTTAACTAATTCAGTCCTATAACGTTCGTTGCGTAAAAATATAATCAAAATGAAAACCTCAGTGAAAAAACTGAGAAGCACTATACTTCAACACTCTTAATGATATTTTTAAATCTGTATTAACTCAGGCGTCGCCAAAATCATCTCTTAAAAAGAAACGAATAGCTTCCATCATCAATGTACATTATTTCAATTTCCATTCCAGGCTGGAATTGCGGAGCATAGAAGGTATTTATTTTTGTCTTACCGTAAATACGCCTACCTTCCACCTTCAGTGTGTAGGCAATAGTTGTATTGCCTGAATCATCCGCACTCACTGGAGATGCATGCTCTATCATTGCCATTACTGGTCGTCCTTCGCGCATTATTTTATCATGGTTTTTCTTATCAATGTAAACATAAATCATCAATATGGCGAGGGCTAAGATAACCATTAAAATACCCATTACCTGGCTCTTTCCTTTTATTAAAACAAATCATCGCCGAGAAGCAGGATCTTTAGGGATCAGGTCTAATTAAAGAGTTAATTATTTCAGACCTGTGCTTAATTTATCTATGTGTTTTTTTGATATTATTTTTTAGAACAAAGATGTTATTTTTATCATCGGCAAACATTATTTTTTATTTCCCTGCCTTGTGGTAGTTGGGGAGTGTAAAAGGTATTAATTTTTTCACGCGCGTTTAATTTCGCCCTTCAAGATTGAGTATGTACGAGACTGTTGCACTATCTGCGTCGTCCGAACTTAAAGGGCGAACGTCGATCATCTTAGTCGTGATAGCTGCAGAGTACGAAGGTGTTACACGATCAATCATAAACGTTGATGCTCCCCTGCTGCTGCGAGGAGGTCTCCTGCCGGGCTGAAACAGCTACGCGACGGTTTGCGGAGGTTGTAGTCGTCAAGGCTACCTGGCGTCAAGCTCTTTCGCAGAACCCAATTGCTGATGCCTGCTTCGCTGGTGCTACCGCTCATGGGCTTTATGACTTGAGTGGTAGGCAATGCCCTCAAGCGCCATCAGGAGGCTCATTTTCCGGAAAAGCAGGCCGTCTATCGGCGGTTTTATCAAACTCTGTTCAACAGAGTAAATAATTTCTTAGAAGCGACGATGTCAAAGCGCACCTGAGGTTATCGGTGCGCTTGTTGTTTTGCATATTTACTCTGTTTTTGATGGATGGATTAAGCTGCCAGCATCAAGACTTTGAATTGGCTCGGTACAGTACGCATGCCGACAGCGTTAGTGGAGTTTTGCAGGCTTACGCTGGTTAAACGCGTCGCCGGCGTTCCTTTTAACAGAACGGTAAAAGCCCCCGTCAGGTGGCGCGAAGGCCCCATCACCGTACCTGATGCAACGCCGGTTGCGACGCCGGGGTTATCGCCGTTGGTAAGCGGCGTCACCGTCGCCAAATTATGTGCGGGCATACCCATAAAGAGGATATTCAGCGCATTCGGAATCGCCGTTGGCCCCAGCGCAATATCCGGATAGGGAATGGGTGTGGGGGCAGGCATTGGCGTCATACATACATCCGGAAATGCCAGGTCAACCCCCATCATTTGGCAGTTAGCAAACATACTCTCTCCTTAGCCCATGTGGATCTGTTCAGAATCGACTTTGGTGATCGCTTTCGAGGTGATCACCGTGTTCTGCGCGTGCATGCGCAGATAATCTTCCGCTTTCATATCCAGCTGACCGGCGCGAACATGCTCCGTCTGGCGCGTGGTGCGAAACAGCTGCTGGCTGATTTGCGTCACGGTCTGCCAGACTGACTCGGCCCGCTTGCCGACAACACGGGAAAGGGACACCCATGCGGAGATCTTTTCGCCGCTATAATTCATCTCACTGATATGACAATCCCCTTTTGTCGCATTGATATTGAGTGCTTCGCTGCTCAGGCTCAGTGCGCCCTGGCTGGCTATATGCAGATCGCCCTGCACGCTCAGCTCTACTGCAGAGGTCGTGTTCTGGCGCTCCAGCACCGCGAGCAGCCACATCTGGTTATCGACGGCGCTAATCAGCACCGTATCGCCCGCCTGCGGAGCGATAACGCAGCTTACGGCGCGATGACAGTGCCAGCCGCGGCCTTCGCTTTCTACCATCAGGCTGCCATCCTCAAAGCAGTGAGTGACCTGCGCGGAAAATTGTCCGCCAGGGATCGCCGTCATCAGCAGCTGGTGATTAATGTTCGTCATTATGAGTCTCCGTAAATTCTGCTATGGCGTTCGGCGCTCCAGGCTTCCGCCGCCAGTAACTCTTCGTCATATTCAAGGATGCCTTTGCGATCGGCAAAGCGCGCATTGTCCTGCCGGGCACGATGAAAACGGGTGCGCGAAAAGGTCGCTCCGCGAAAATCCGCCAGCCGGAGATCGGCGGCAGAGAAGTCCGCATAGGTCAAATCACACAGGGTGAATTCAGCTTCCTGCGCTATTGTCTGCTGCAGGATGCTCTGGAAGAAGCGGCTCTGCTTAAAACAGGTTTTGTTGAGCGTCGCGCCGACAAATATTGCCTGGTCGAACAGGCTGCTCTGCGCCTGCGCACCGCTTAAATCCGCTTCCATAAAGAGCGCCTGCGTGGCATTCACGCCGCGAAGCTGTGCCTGCTTTAATGATGCGCCTTTAAAGTTACACTGCGTAAGCTGCGCACCGTTGAAATCAGCGCCATCAAGCTGATTATCGGTAAACTGGCAACCGGTAAATTTATGCTGCGCATAGTGCTTGCCGCGCTGGTCGCAGTTGAAAAATACTGTGCGCTCGAATTGGCTCTCCTGCAGATCGACATCACGCAGGTCAATACTAAACAGCGTAGTCATCAGGTTATGGCAATGATCGAGCTTCGCCCCGCCAAGCGGTGTTTCATAGAAGGTGGAGCGATCGAAACTCGAGCCGCTAAACAGACTCTGCTCCAGCGCACAGCGCATAAACTGGCTGGTATCGCTGCTGATGCGCGTGAAATCACTGTTTGCCAGATTGCAGTCATTAAAGACACAACGGGTCAGCGTCGCGCCGCTGGCGGTGATGCCCGCCATCTCGCACTGGTTAAATACCGTCTCTTCCAGAGTCGTAGCAGCCAGATTTGCGCCATTCAACTGACATTCGGTAAAAACGCTCTCTTTGAGATTAACGCCCTGCAGGTTGGCTCCCTGCAATGACATCTCCTGGAAAATCGCCCCCGAGAGATCGCAGCCTTGTAGATCGAGTCCATCCAGGCTGAGCTCCATGATCGCTTCGCCGCCCTTTATTTTCTGCTGCAGCTCTGCGGCCGTTAATCTCTTCATATCACCTCCCCGTCACGCTTCGGCAATGTTTTAGCCCGTTTGGTGTAAGCGCCCTGGAATTGCGTCGTCTCACTGGTAAAAGATTGCGACAGATCGGCGCGGAAGAGGTTGGCAAAACTAAGATCGGCCCCTTCAAGACGGCTTTTCTGCAATATCGCCCCCATCAGATTTGCCTCGTTAAGGCGTGCACGGCGAAAATCGGTGCGAATAAACATGCTGCCGGTGAGGGTTGCGCCGCTAAAATCCGCCGCTTCGCACTGCGCTTCGCTGAGATCGCTATTATTGAGCCTGGCCCGGATGAAGCGCGCGCCGGTTAACACCGCCTGGCGCAGGTTACTCTGCTTGAGATGCGCGCCGCTGAAATCTGCTTTGGCAAGCGTACCGCCAGAGGCCACCGCGCAGGTTACCAGCGTGGCGCCAGCGAAATTCGCCTCTTCGAGCAGGCTTTCCACCCAAGAGCAGCTCTCCAGTTGAGCCGCGGCGAAGCTGGCATGCTGAAGCTCGCATTTAATAAAGCTGGTTTTATTCATCACCGCATGACTGAAATCCGGCTTCGGTAGCGTCAGCTCCATAAAGACGCCGCCATCAATCGTGGCGTGATTAAAATGACACTCGCTAAAACCTGTTTCCCGCAATAAGAGATTGTTCAGGCGGGCATAACTAAAGTCACAGGCGTCAAACAACGCGCCGGTCATCTCGGTTTCATTCAACTGCGCGCCCTGAAAACCGGTTCCATTGCACTGCGCCAGCGCCAGGCTGGCCTTGTCCAGGCAGCAGTCACGCAGTGAGGCATTTTGTAAATCGGCGCGCGCCAGCATCGCCTGCGTGAAGTTCGCGCCATCAAGCTGACAGTTGCTCAGGTTCGCGCACTCCAGCAGCGTGTGAGTGAAGTTCGCCCCGCGCAGATCCATGCCGGAGAAGTCGGCCCCGGTCAAATCGAGCCCGCTAAAGTCGCCGCCCTGCGCCATGGTGCGTTCGGCGCGCTGGCGAATGATCAGCGCGATATCGCCAGTGAGCTTGACTGCTGGCGGCTGTTGCGCAGCGGACATCAGGTACATCTGATGCAGCGCTTCACGGCTTTGCGCCAGCTTCTTCTCGCTCATCTGTGAGGCGTTGCGCTCAAGCATATCATTCATGCGGTGCATGGATTCCGGGCCACGCGGGCGGTTTTCATCGCTTGCGGCGTCAGGATATTTTGCTTCCATCTCCGCTTTACGTGCCTCGGCCTGCTGCTGCATTTCCGCCGCTTTACGCTCCATCTCTTCGATAAATTCAGGCAGCTCATCAAGTTTGGGCAATTCAGGCTCATCAAACGCTTTCATCTGGTCGCTGACATCGCCACCCTGCGCTTCCAGCC
Source organism: Kosakonia sp. SMBL-WEM22 (assembly GCF_014490785.1). Lineage (NCBI taxonomy): Bacteria > Pseudomonadati > Pseudomonadota > Gammaproteobacteria > Enterobacterales > Enterobacteriaceae > Kosakonia > Kosakonia sp. SMBL-WEM22. The sequence continues at coordinate 2,745,929 of NZ_CP051488.1, forward strand.
GCGCCCGGTGCTGCTCACGCAGCTGTGTGGCACGCGCATTCTGGTTCTCGCGCATTGGGCTATGATTTTGCTGCACCTCATTGTCGATCCACGGGCCGATAGCCTCTTCCGGCACCAAATCTTTTTCGCGGAAGGCAAACAGCGCGCCCTTCTCTTTATCAAGACGCTGAGTGAGCACTTTACGGTAGTGATTAACGGAGCGTGTCGCACCCGTTTTTTCCAGCGCTGGCATCAGGTGCAGCACATCGGCGGCATCATCTTCGTTGATCCGCTGGTTGCCGTGCCAAATCAGCACCATCTGCTCAAGATGAGGAAAGAACCAGACGGTGGTAGCACGCAGCGCGATCTCCTCAAACAGGATCTCATCCCCGCGCTGGCGCTGAATAAAACAGCGCGCCTGCCACGGAGGTAACGTGCCTTCCTGCACCGGCTTTTGCGGGTGCATGTTCCAGATGCACCAGGCGGCCTGCGGCGGCAGCGAGTCACGCTCCTCCCACCACTGATCGGGGCTGGCGGCATTGAAGACGCGCCAGTCGATATCCGGGGCGAAACCGGGGAAATCATTCTGTAGCCAGCGCGCATCATAGTTTTTGCCCATGCGACGGAAACGGCGCGGCCAGGTCAGATCCAGCGGCCCAAAGCTTGCCGGCTCCGGTTTCATGCGCGGCGACACTACGCGCTGTTGCAGGGCTTCAATATTTGGCAGGCTACGGAACTGCGTGCCGTTATGGTTTTCCACCACCGCGCCGATACCGTGCGGGTTCTCTTCATACCCTTCACCACCAAATGCGCGACTCCAGTCGAGACGCATTTGTTCAAACGGTTTTGGTGCGGTCGCCCTTGATCCTGCCCAGTAACGATCGCCGGTCACAGCGAGGGTTTTGGTCAGCGTGTCGACTTCGATGCGAACCGCGCAGGCTGTTTTATCTTGATGGTGCTGCGTATACGCGTAACCGGTAGCAAGAAACTCAGCGCGCGCCTTCGGCATCGCCATATCCAGCACGCCGCCGCTGGTTTGCAACTCGCTGGCCGCCAGTTGCCAGAGTTCAACTTCAGGAAGAAGCTTTGGCGCAGCACTCATATCAGCCAGCGCCATCACGGCAACGCCCAGATGGTTCTGGCCCTGCAAACGGAACGGACGGTTTAACACGCTTAGCCGCAGCGGTTTGATAATCTTCATATAACTTCCTTTGGAAGATTAAGAGTGGTGTTGGCGTCTGAGAAAAAAGGGTTATTTCAGTACGCTCGGAAGAGTATGGTTATTTTGTGTGGGATCGCTGCGCAAATAAACGATCGGAACCGTTGCGCCAGCATTGTATTGCGTCATGTTCATAGTTTTAACGAGAGTTACAGCATTTTTCTTTATGTATCGATTTCCTGATTCGTCTTCAAACTCATAATCGAAAGTGACGTTGACAATGCAATTGCGGGCCGGTGTGCCAGGCACCGCTTTAATGATTAATGCGTCGGTATAAACAGGATCGCGGGCAATGCTTTTTTTCATTCTCGCGTTTTTGAAATCCCGCAGATCAAGAAATAAAAAAGGATTACTCAAAGTGCAGGACAAATGTAAGTCAGGTATATCAAAGCATCCATTATGTGCGCCGTTACAAATCAGGCATTTTAGGATTTGAAATGGGTCTTATTAAGCAAGCACAATTGGTTTTTATAAGGGATGTTGTAATCTACCTAAACTCGCATACCACAAGCATCTCTATCACTTCGATTACCCCAACCCTTGTTATAGCAGAAAAAAACTCTTCACCCATAACTCCGGAAAAATATTATATCGCATGACACGCTTTAAATAGCCACAATATTACCTTCACTTTTTAAAAACAAACATATAGTTCTTATCATCAATGTACATTATTTTTATATCCATCCCTGGTTGTAGCTGTGGGGCATAAAAGGTATCTATTTTTTCGCGTCCTTTTATGTTTCGCCCTTCAATATTAAGGGTATAAGCAATTGTAGTATTTCCAGCATCATCCGAACTTACAGGGCGAACTTCAATAATTTTGGCTAATATAGGTCTACCATCTCGCATTAACTTCTCTTGCTTAACATATCCAACATAAGCCACCAGGACAAATGCGCTTAACCCTAAAATAGTCACTATAACTTCCGTAATCATTTCCTTACCGCTCCGCATGAAATTATTATCATTGCAAAAACCATGCTACGCAAGCTTGCTGAGGTATGCTTCATAGTGGTAATAAATTCAGCTTTGCCGTCAGGCTTAGATACCTCAAATTTTGTTTTGTTATAAGCCACGCTTTTAAATGCAGCCGAAGTCAAGGAATTTGACACATCAACAATTTTTGTTGCGAACGATAGAGATTTCAGACTAAAAGCTTCATTCCAAAAACCTTTCTCCTTTTTATGAATATATACAACTAAAGGAGAGTCAAATAAAACACCAGGTGCTTTTATAACAATCTTATTGGATACTTGCTTTGTATAAGCTTCCTCAACATATTTCCTTGTATGTTTTACCGGTAGCATACTGCCAGTATAACAATCGCAATCTCAAATACTTTACGCTTCAAAAAATAGGTTTAATGCCCGCCCAGGATTATAGGCTTGTCATACAAAGATATACGAGCAGGGTCTTGCGTGTCATATTTGATAGTTGTCCAATTCCCTTCAGAATATTTTTCGATTTCCTTAAATGTCAGGCCATTTCTCAGGCTTGCCTGGGTTTCACGACCATCTTGAGTAGTGAATTTAAATGTGAGGATAAAGACGGGCATATTGCCATCCCAGGAAGTAGCCTGATTAGCAGACAGTATATATGCATCTACGGCAATACCCTTTCTAGCAACTTCGCTCTGAATGGAACCTTCCTTAATATATGGTATGACATCTTTATATAGAAATCTGGCAATAGACAGGAAAGCAACCACTCCAATAAACACTTTAAACCCCGTATTAACCACATCCCACATAGGCCCTCCTAAAGAAATAAATTTAATATTTCCTGACTAATATCCACACCGCCAGCAGTTATAAAAATTTTGAGAAGAATAATGTTTATTGGGTTATTTTTATACACAAAAGCTTCATGATAAATGGATATCGGGTTAGAAGTGATATTAGTTTGAGCGTAGTTTTATAATAATTCCCTCGTCGCACTAAAAATATCTTAGGTTGTTTTTTTAGAAACATGACTAATAAACTCTTGGGCAAAACTGCGTTTAGTGGTGTCGGTTGTTTCAAATATAGGAGATTCTATTAAAACATGTGTGTCACTCGTTATTTTTATGTGGTTAGGGCTATATATTTTTATTTCACTATTAACGACAATCTATTTCCAGTCGCCCCCATTAACATTTATTTCAAGGCCACCGGCAGTGATGTTAGTCTGTTGTCCCTCATCGTAGTTTCTGTCAACTTCTTAGTAACATGATGTAGCTCGACGCCGTCTATCTTACTCTCTCTTCCATCTTTAATTGTCACGTTATCACCACCGCTGATGATATTCAGCGTACGCCCATTCTTAATGGTTTCCGTCTGGCTGTTATTAAAGGTCGTGATTTCGTCCTGCTCGACCGTGGTCGTGCCCTTTGCCCGGTAATAAAACGATGCATCACCGGTAACATCGTCCTTCTGCTCTTTCAGGATGGTGGTGGTGCGATTTCCATCAGCGTTAACCGTCTTGTTATTTTCGACCGAGACTTTTATGTCTTTCCCGGAGTGCAGTTCAACGGCTTCGCTGCCGGGGCAATCCTCGAAGAAAAGATAGCTGGCGTTGTCTTTGTTGCCATCCTTACTGCGCGTCATAAAGCCCATGCGCGTTGAATCGTCGGGCAGTGACGACGGCGGCATGCTCGCTTCGTTGTAGACGCGCCCGGTCACGATTGGCCGGTTCGGGTCGCCGTTGATGAAGTCAATCACCACCTCGTCCCCCACGCGCGGAATTTGTACCCCGCCGAAGCCCTGGCCTGCCCAGGCGCTCGGCACGCACACCCAGCGGGAGCTGGTGTCATCCCCTTTAGCCTGCCGGTCCCAGTGGAATTTCACCTTTATCCGGCCATATTTGTCCGTCAAGATACTCTCGCCCTGCGGGCCGACCACCTTTGCCGTCTGCGGGCCGTGGGTTTTCGGCCACGCCGTCACCGGTGCCGGGCGGAACACCACCGACGAGGGAATGATGGTGAAATACATTTGAAATTGGTCTTCAGTAAAAAATCTTGGCTGTCAGACTGAGAACGTTGAATTATATACATATCCAGAATCACCCTGAAAATCATAGACCAACAACAATCAGCCTTGCCAAATTACTGTTTACTTTTCAAAACAGCCAAAGCGCCACAGAATTTTTGTAATAATAAACATTTAACACATTAAAAATGAGAAAAATGAACAGGATGCCAAACAATACTGATAATAACTTTGGCATCAAGCCTTTGCGTTAGTGATTATAATTACCAAAGTTTATAGATATGATGGTCATTTTTACTTTTGTGCATCAAATAAAATATTTAGAATAATCTTCCAGAGTCAATATTCTACCTCAATGCCTAATTTACCGCAGAAAGAATTGTTTATAATATTAGCTATACCGAACTCAAAAGTATGCTGAGCTATTTTTAAGGAGAACCACTTATCAAAAATAAAAAAGCGTTTATAGTTGAGTGACATGTTTGATTTTTATTCTTTTCTGCATTTGAGGGGCATAAAAAGCACCCATATTTCCTCGTCCATAGATTTTACGTCCCTCAACATCCAAAGTATAAACTGCCGTTATGTTCCCTAAATCACCTGTGGAAGCAGGCTTTATCTTATCGATTATGGACATAATTGGTCTTTCTTCAGCCCCCCTCACCCTTTTACCAACTGAGATAAACTAAAATATACTTTTCGACCAAGAAAAGGCAAAAGCGCATCACCCTCAAAAACTAATGCCAAAGTAATCAGAAAAAAATCAAGAACAGCCTCATACCAATAAGCCTCGCCAATAGCAATCACTGACTCAATAATGGTCTATCATTACCATCCCGGACGAAAACAATTTTCTTTTCTTCTTCATCTGTCTTAGCCTGGTATTTATTACCAACTTGCCACGCATCAATTGTTATAAGCATAATTGTTTCTTTATGCGCCTCGACTAGCCAAGTTTTATTTGTAATGACATCTTCAATGCGTAATTTCATCTCAACAACTGGGTTGTTGTTAAAAAATATCCCTGTTTGCCTCATAGACAGAATTATGGCGTTAACATCGTGGCCTTCTGAGATAAAATACTGCTCTCTCTGTTGGTATTTTTTAATTCTGTATTTCACAAAATTATGAAATACAAACATTATCACAATCATAACGGCCACGAAAATGTAATTATTGGTCGTCATTGATTAATCCTTAATTTAAAAAACGCAAAAAAATGCAAAACCTGCCGTTTTAAACTACCACTTTCAACTCTCGCCCCTTCAACTCGTTGCGCATTAACCAAGCTTCTGCCAAATGCCATGGACTTATGTGCTACATCAACACTAGTATATGCGTAACTGATAATTTTACCAGCCATCGCAAGACTTGTTGCTGAAAACTGGATATAGTAGATGCTTGATGAATTTGTTGCAAAACTATTTATATCAACGTCAGAACGCTCAAGCACTGGAGAATCGATAAAGACTTTAGTAGCACTTTTTATTTTTATATCTTTTTCTGATGAGATGAGAATACCTGAGGTAACGCTTTGTTCCCTTGCCCCTTTCACTTTAACTTTCACATCACCAACTATATTTTGTTGTTGCCCATTAGCTGAGATATCCAATTTTTCACCTTTGCTAATTCTTTTAATGGAAACCCCCTCCATTTCAGCATGATTATTCCCTACTAACTTCAGATAACGATCACCATTAATTTCAGCATTGTCATCATCAATCGTCCTTCTGCTCTTTCAGGATGGTGGTGGTGCGGTTGCCATCAACGTTAACCGTCTTGTTATTTTCGACCGAGACTTTTATGTCTTTCCCGGAGTGCAGTTCAACGGCTTCGCTGCCGGGGCAATCCTCGAAGAAAAGATAGCTGGCGTTGTCTTTGTTGCCATCCTTACTGCGCGTCATAAAGCCTACGCACGTTGAATAGTCGGCGATAAGTAATAACACATGCGCATGCAACAATGATACCTATAATAGCCATGAAGTTCGAAACGATAAAACCGGTATCAACCACAATTAATTCTTGAGAAACAACATATTGTTAAGTTTGAATATATTATTATAATATTTCACTTTCAAAATAGAGCATATTATGGAAAGGATCCGTGTGCAAATAAACAGCTGAAACCTTTGCGCGACTTTATAATTACATATGTTCATCGTTTTGATCACAGTTCGTGAATGTTTTTTTTCGGTAGGCCGTACCATTTTCGGCATTAAACACATAGTCCAGCTCAATGTTAAACACGCCAAGTTTCGAAGGTGTATCAGGGACTATTTTTGTAATGATCGCCTCAACATAAACTGGATTAATAAGTATTTATTTTTCGCTTCGGCCGTTTTTATAATTACGAATAATTGTTGACAAAACAATGGTAATAATAATCACAGGAAAAACGATGTGTAAATACTTTAAACACTGCTTTATACTGGCTCGCCTTATAAAAAAACTTGGATGCCCGAAGCACCACTTTACCTACCCTACTAAGAGCAATAATTGGCGTTTTCGGGGCGAACTTTATTCCATTTCAGATGGCATTAGTAGAATCTGCTGAGGGTCGTTAGGCATGTAATAAAGAATAACTGTATTATTTCTCATCACCTTAATTAGATCCTCAGGAGTAAAGTATCTTTTGGTCGTCGCCTTCACCACTCCCTCTTTAGTAGCAAACTCAACAACCATATGGAAACGTGTGTTTCCTGTTCCTGAAGCGCCAATTTTTTCTTTACTAATTATTTTAGCCTCCGTTCTAATCCCTTCCTTTTTAAATTTATCGTAAGTCGCACCCGTGCGGTAGCATACAGCGATCACACCGGCACATACAATTATTAGACCTGCAATTGTAATTAAAGGAGAATTGAACAAGGTTATTACCCCACTATGAATAAGTTATTAAAAAAACTTTTAAGATTTGACTTAGTTATCTCAATCTTGTTTCTGAGTCTAACTCTTGTATCAGCATCGCTTAAATCTATATTTTTAGTTGAGCTATCGACAATGTTATGAGCGACTCATAATCCAGTCAAACCACCAGAAGCACCAGTGAAAGAAATTGATAACCCCGTAAAAGAAGTTGACATCCCCTTAGCATTACTCACCCAGAACGGAGCATCAATATCTACATTAGTATCACTTTTTATTGATATAGTCCCTGGAGAATAAACATTTACAGCCCCTAATATTGTCGCATCGAAATTTCCTTTAATACTCACGGCTGCATTGCCTTTTACATCTGTGATTTTATTTTGATGTACAGTGAGCATGTCAACCCCATCAACTTCTGTTACCACCCCTTTTTTATATGTTATTTTTGTAGCTGCACTTATAGACGAACTTGATGCGGAAGCCAAATAATCAGAGGCTGTAGGAGTTGCCCCCATTGCAGATATTACCTGAACTTTTGTCTGCTTTATTTCATAATAAACTGTTTTTACAGCACTTGATTTACCGTTAGCATCAACTACCTGCAAAAAAAAACAACTTCAGGGACTTCATACATGATTTTATTTGCAGCTAATGTACTTACGCTTGCATCTGTTTTAATCACCAGGTTCTGAGTATGTGTATTATCCGAATATCCCTTTACCGACTTAGTCTCATTATCGACTATCGTCTCTTTTCGGCCTTTAGCCGTAACGGCGATTGTCTGGCCACTATTGTATATTTGTGTATCGTGTTCATCGACAGTCACTGAACGGGTTGTTTTATGTTCATAAATTGTCGCTTGATGAACAACTTCATTATGTACACCTTCAAGTGAAACATTCATGTCGCGTTCAGAATGCAGATCGACAGATTCGCTACCCAGCCTGTCTTCAAAGAACAAATAGCTGGCGTTGTCTTTACTTCCATCCTTACTACGCGTCATAAAGCCCATGCGCGTTGAATCGTTGGGCAGTGACCATGGCGGCATGCGCGCTTCGTTGTAGACGCGCCCTGTCACGATCGGACGGTCCGGGTCGCCGTTGATGAAGTCAATCACCACTTCATCCCCCACGCGCGGAATTTGCACCCCGCCGAAGCCCTGTACACCCAGCAGGAGCTGGTGTCGCCCCCTTTCGCCTGCCGGTCCCAGTGGGACTTCACCTTTATCCGGCCATATTTATCCGTCCAGATGCTCTCCCCCTGCGGACCCACCACTTTAGCCATCTGCGGGCCGGGTTTTCGGCCACGCCGTCACTGGCGCCGGGCGGAAAACTACCGACGAGGGAATAACGGTGAAGTCAGCGCGGTGCACCGTCTCGCCGCCTGACCCGCTGGCATAGCGGTTTTCTTCCAGGAAGTAGTTCGCCTCGGTGGTCAGGTACTCGCCGGTATCGTTGAAGAACGGCGCGTGCCGCCGGCAATCCTCTGCGTCGGCACATTCACCGTTACCGGCTGGCCGAGCAGCTGGCTGCGGTCGATGCGCGCGTCGGTGCCCAGCACGGTCAGGGAGAAGGCAAATGCCTCAGACAGCGCCTCGCGCCCGGAAAGTTTCCAGAAAAGCAGGCCGTCTACCGGCAGCTTGACCGTGATCCTCTCTTGCATGGTGAAGTCCTCTGTGACACTTAATTTTGATAAATGGTGAGGCTGGCAGTGCAGCGTTAGCGGGCGCGATGGAATTTCAGGCTTTGAATAATTTCCTGATACTGCTGCTGGTAAGACTCACTGAATTCGCCCGGGCAGGTGCCGACATAGCTGACCATTTTCTGTCCCGCAGCCGGATCGGCCAGCAAAATGATGGTCTGTCGCTGATAAATGATCCGATTGTCATTGCTGAACTGATAAAAGAGCTCAACGGCAGGATTACCGTCAACGTCTAACATTTGGGAGGATTCGAGGTGAAAATCGGTGAGCGACATCTCCAGCTCGCGGATCTTTCTTGCGGCGACGGTATGAACTTTATCATCGGCTTTGGCGCTGGCACGAGAGACGACAAATGTGAATTCGCTGCCACCGTTATTACTGTGTGTTAATACATTCATAGTTCTGTCTTTTTGATATGTCGGACGAGACTAAGGTCGTGATGAAAAGAAAAAGCCTTTGCTCCCTGCGGCAAGGTGAAATGATACGCGCGGGATGGTGTTCCCGCGCGCGACCGGGTCAGGGTGCCCGGGAGAATAACAACTACCGCGGCTGAGGATTGATAAGCCAGGTACCCGGATTAGCAATATCGATAGTCTGACTGCGAGTCTGACCATTGACTTCCAGCACAAGCTCATAATGACCTGGTTTCACTTTCAGTGAGGCAAAACCGTTGGTGGCCGGTGAAACAGACTGGCTTTCGCCGTTGAGCGTCAGCTTCTCACCCTCATTCATTCGAACAAAGAGTTGCGCTATCGGCTCCTGCGAGGCTGCTGGCGCGGCGCTCGGCGTTTCGCTTTGGCTTTGTGCTGGCGGCGTAGACGGTTGTGTAACAGGCTCCGTCTGGCGCGGCGGCTCAACAGGCGCGCTATTCTGCTGCGACGCTGTTTCGCTCGCTGTCTCCGTGGTGGCCTTTTCCGGCTCTGAGCTGCCGCTAAACAGCAGCGCGCCAGCTACAACGCCGACTACCACACCAGCGGCGACTAGCGCAGGAAGTTTGTAGCGTTGCCAGCCAACTGCCTCGACTTTTTCCGGTGTCTCTTCAACAGGTACCAGCATCGTACCTGGCTGCTTCACGCTCAGCACATCATCAATGCCAGCTACCGGCATTTCAATCAGCGCAGCAAACTCATCCACTGATTGCGGACGATCTTCCATCTTCAACGCCAGCGCGCGATCCACTGCCTGTAATAACGCATGAGAGTAGCCTGGCAGTCCGCGCTGGGTTAGCGGGACATAGGTGTCCTGAATACTGCGCACCACGCTAACCGGCGGCGGTGAGCCAATGATCATGGTGTGCAGCACGGCACCCAGAGCGTAGATATCGGTCCACGGCCCCTGCTCGCTGTCGTTATCATCAGTATACTGCTCTATCGGCGCATAGCCCGGGCGGAGCATGGTTTCAGTTTCATCAGAGACTGAGCCAATACTGCGGCGCGCGGAGCCAAAATCAAGCAGTACCGGTAAGCCGTTTTCCTGAATCTGGATATTATCCAGCGAGATATCACGATGGAGATAATCCTCGTCGTGAATGGTTTTGATTGCCCCCAGCAGCATCGGCAGCATGCGGCGGATCCAGGCTTCATTGATCAGCGCCGGATTCTTTTCGCGCAGGCGCGACAGCGTCGTGCCGCTGTAGAACACCGTCCCCATGTAGGCGGTGTCGTTTTGCACCCAGAAACGCAGCACGTGCAGCAGGTTCGGGTGGTTAAAACGGGCCAGTAAACGGGCTTCCTGGATAAAACTGTTCAAACCGGCGGTAAACGCTTTGCTGAAGCGCTCGCTGCGCAGCACCAGCGTCATATCGTCGTTACGCACTGCCAGTGAAGAGGGCATAAACTCTTTAATCGCGATGGTCCGCTCAAGCTGGTGATCCCAGGCGCGATAGACGATGCCGAACCCTCCACCACCGATCACTTCTTTAATTTCAAACTCATTGAAGCGATATCCCGGTGGCAGCGCGTTCGGTACACTCCGGTTGTTATCGTGATCCGTCATATTGGAAAACTCTCTTGATAATGGCGTTACGCCGCAAACTGACAGTGAAACTCACCCTGCTCAAACGTGACACGTAAACGCTTATAATGCTCGTCTCGCGCGCTGGCGTCGAGTAATAGCTGGCTCATAAGCGGCAGCAGAGTGTTGGTAAGGATGGCGTCTACCATACGGCCGCCCGATTCCACTTCCGTACAGCGGGCAACGATCTGCTCAACCACGCTCTCATCCACTTCGGAGATGATGCCATGGTTCTCTTCCAGACGACGCTGGATGCGCTTAAGCTGCAGACGCACAATCATCGCCAGCATCTCATCGCTCAGCGGATAGTACGGTACTACCAGCAGACGGCCCAACAGCGCAGGCGGGAAAACCTGCAGCAGCGGCGCGCGCAGCGCATCACGCAGGGCATCCGGCTCCGGCATCAGATCCGGGTCGGCGCACATGCCGGTAATCAGATCGGTACCGACGTTGGAGGTGAGGATAATAATGGTGTTACGGAAATCGATATGACGGCCTTCGCCATCCTCCATCCACCCTTTATCAAACACCTGGAAGAAGATCTCATGCACATCCGGGTGCGCTTTTTCAATCTCATCCAGCAGCACCACGCTGTAGGGGCGACGGCGCACGGCTTCGGTTAACACGCCACCTTCGCCATAGCCAACGTAGCCCGGAGGTGCCCCTTTCAGGGTGGAGACCGTGTGCGCTTCCTGGAACTCGCTCATATTGATGGTGATGATGTTCTGCTCGCCACCGTAAAGCGACTCTGCCAGCGCCAGCGCGGTTTCCGTTTTACCCACCCCCGACGGGCCGCAAAGCATAAACACGCCGACCGGCTTATTCGGATCGTCAAGGCGCGCGCGCGAGGTACGAACACGTTTGGCAATCAGCTCCAGACCGTGACGCTGACCAATAACGCGCTCGTTTAAGGTGTCGGCCAGCTTCAGCACTGCGTCGATCTCATCTTTTACCATTCGACCCAGCGGAATACCGGTCCAGTCAGAGACCACGGCGGCAACCACGTTGGCATCAACGGAGGTAAAGAGTAACGGCTCGTCGCCCTGCAACACGCGCAGCGCATTTTGCTGCTCGGTAAGGGTGGCGCGTAGCTCGCTCAACGACTCTTCCGGTGCGGTATGCAGCTGTGCGCGCTGGGCGATAATGCTGTCCACCAGCGCCTGCTCCTGCTCCCAGCGCTGCGTTAGCTCATCGCGCTGCGCGGCCAGTTTCTCGAGATCGGCCTGCAGTTTCACCACGCGCTCGCTGTCACCCACGGCGACTTTGGCTTCACGGTTGGCGATCTCAATCTCCACGTCCAGCGCATCAATGCGGTGCTGGCAATCTTCCAGCTGCGGCGGCGGTGAACTCTGGCTGACGGCAACGCGGGCACAGGCGGTATCAAGCAGCGCAACCGCTTTGTCAGGCAACTGACGTGCCGGAATGTAGCGGTGCGACAATTTAACGGCCGCCACGACGGCTTCATCAAGCAGCAGTACGCGGTGATGTTTTTCAAGCGCCGACACGGTGCTGCGCAGCATCAGTACCGCTTTCTCTTCATCTGGCTCGGCGACCTGGACGGTCTGGAAACGACGGGTCAGTGCCGGATCTTTCTCAATGTATTTTTTATACTCGGCCCAGGTGGTGGCACCAATAGTGCGCAGCTGCCCACGCGCCAGGGCGGGTTTAAGCAGGTTGGCGGCATCGCCGGTGCCCTGCTGGCCACCTGCGCCAATTAGGGTATGAATCTCATCGATAAAAAGAATAATCGGCGTCGGACTGGACTGCACTTCGTTAATTAGCGCCTGCAGACGCGCTTCAAATTCCCCTTTCATCCCCGCGCCCGCTTGCAGCATGCCGATATCAAGCAGCCACAGCTGAACGTCAACCAGCGGCTCGGGAACGTCGCCGCTGGCGATACGCAGGGCCAGCCCTTCCACCACGGCGGTTTTACCTACCCCGGCTTCACCGGTCAGCAGCGGGTTGTTCTGGCGACGACGCATCAGGATATCAACCATCTGGCGGATCTCTTCGTCGCGCCCGACAACCGGATCGATCTTGCCATCACGCGCGCGCGCGGTGAGATCCTGACCATACTGGGTAAGCGTTCCTTGTTGAGCGGGTGCAGCAACGCCACTTTCATCATTCAGCGCGACCGTTGCCTGCTGCGTCTCTTTGCTGCTGGCGCAAATGGTGTCGAAATTATCCAGCAGCGCATCGGCGCTAACGCGATCAAATTGTGGAGAGATGCCTTTTAGTACGTTGGCGAGGCTCCAGGTTTTCAGGATCCCCGCGAGCAGGTGTCCGCCGCGAATACGGGTGACGCCAAATTTCAGCGAACCATATACCCATGCACGTTCAACCGCCGTATCAATGTGCTCTGACAGGTCGGATACGGAACTTGCGCCGCGCGGCAGTTTATCCAGTGCCGCCACGATATCGCGCGTCAGCGCCTGTTCATCAAGGGAAAAGTGGCGGATAACGTGCTGTAAATCGCCATCAGACTGTTGCATCAATTGATGCAACCAGTGAACCAGCTCCACATAAGGGTTACCCCGCAGCTTACAAAATGCGGTGGCGCTCTCCAGCGAGGTGAACAAGAGTGTGTCGAGTTTGCCGAATAAGACGGCGCGGCTGATTTCTGACATGGGTTCTTCCATTATTCATAATTAATTAGCACTTCATCCTTCGTGCTGTCTCGTCGATGGCGGCCCCATCTCCTTTCTCGCTTACGGGTATAAGCGTCCGGGATACGCCGGCTTGCCGTGCAACGCAACGCGAATGATTTTGTGCAGACGTCAGACAGGGATGCAAAATCGAAGGATTACCCCTCCGGGCTAAATACCAAATCTCCACGCGCTTCTGGCGTCGGTTGCGTACCGAGCCAGGCGCTATACCCCAGACGGCTGTCACCGCCCAGCGCTGCGCCGGTGACATCTTCGCTGCGCAGGATAACTTTCACCGCCCACTGATACTCAATGCCCAGGTACTGGCGCACCCAGTCACGCAGGGCGGCGACATACTTCTCCCCCGGCAGAAAACGCCGGTAAGTTTCAGCCGGGAGCGGACCGATTTCAATGCGAAATTTATGGCACACATCGCGCACCGCCTCGCCAAGAAAGGTGGATTGCCCCAGGCGCGGCGCATGCCTTCCGCCCTGCAGTCGCGCGCGCTCACGCGGGCTAAGCGGCATCCACTGCGGAACGTTCTCCACAATGTTAATTGGCACGTTGAAATAGCCACGCAGGATCTTCGCCAGCCCTTCAGGGTCGCGGCCGTTGCGGGTCAAGTGCCCTGCCAGCGCGAAACGGGAGTGAGGGCTAAGGGTTCCCTTCTCCAGCTGTCCCGGCTGCCCCATGCCGATTAACGAAGCAATATAGTGTTCGAAGCGATTATTGTCTTTGCGATCGAGGGAGACCGTCGGCTGGGCGTCTGCCCAGGCACGATAAAAGAGCAGCGTCAGACGATGATGGAAGAGATCGGCAAAGGCGCTCATGCTCTCATCCTGATGGTGATCGATACGCTCGCGCGCATACTCCGTCAAATGGATGGGCAGCGGGCCGTTAGGGCCAAAGAGCCCAAAGCTGTAAATCGACACATCATAAAGAGGCGAAGCTTCACGTTTTTTGACTCCAGCGAGCGTCGCCGGCGCGAAGCCGAGCGATGGCGTTTGCCCGACGCGCAGCGACTCAAAGCGTGGCAGCGGCGCACGCCCCAGCGGGTAGCGCTCACCACCGCGCGCATCCACGCGACGCAGCAAAGTAAAAAGATCGTAACGCCACGGCGTTGCCATCACGTTCTGCCAGAAGGCATCCGGTAAGCTATTGACGCGAACAATTGCAGGCTTTAGCGCTGGCTTGTCGGTCATATCAGCGCCCTCTTGCCCATACGCGGCGGCCAGTACCCCACTTCGCCGCGCTGTTGGCTTTTAAGAGTAAACTCCGTGAAGCTGTTCATGCCAACCAGCCGGGCAAAGACGCGCTCCAGCACGCTGCCAAAGAGCCACGGGCTGAAACCGGAGAAGGCCTGCTCATCAACGGTAAGGGTAATGCCCACGCCGCGGGCGAAAACAATCGGCCCCGGCTCCGGCACCCGGCGATGCACAGGCTCCAGCACGCAGTGGCGCACGCCTTCGATCTGGCGCGCAACCGGCGCTTCGGCCAGCCGGGTATAGAGCCCAAGCAGCTGGCGCAGCGCCGCTGCGCCTTCGCCGTTTTCGCCATCCATCAGGCTGAGGTAGTTCATCTGTAACTGGCTGATTAAGCGCCAGGTACTGAGTCCTTCCGCCAGTGCGGGCCGCGGCGGCGTCGGCCCTTTACGCAGCGTGAGGGATTTCACAGGCAGCGAATCGGGCAGTACAAACTGCCCCATATCCTGCTGCAGCATTAGCGGCAGATCGCGGCTCGTGCACAGTACCTCTGCGGTGATATAGCGTAGATCTTCTCGCCACGGCGCATGCTGCTCATCCACCAGTGAGGCGAACACCTCAGAGCCGATATAGCCGGTGCGGGTGCCGTAGCGCTGGGCGTGCTCAGAGAGCGCGCGCTGCTCGCGGCGCACAGAGAAGTAAGCTCCGTAATTGCCCTCATCCTGGCTCCAGCTGCTCCAGAACGGACGGAACGTCTGCTCATCGCGCTGACCATCGACACTGGCGTGAATTTTACCGACAGAGTAAATCTCATAATCCAGCGGACGAATGTTATCGACCACCAGATGGTATTCGTGCAGGCTTTCGCTCAGCTTTTGCCGCTCGGCGACTTTAGGAAACAGATTGATGACCGGGGTACAGTGCAGCGCCAGATGACTCTTATCCACCACCCGCTCCAGCTGACCGTCCGCTTTATCGAGCAGGATAATGATATCAAAGGATTTAGCTTCGCCGCTGCTTGCCAGCATGGCACTCAGCCCCTGCAGGCTGATAAAGAGGAAGCGCGACGGGAAAGCAAAATACTCCTGGAGCAGTCGGTAACCGTCAAAATTACGCAGATCGTCAGGCAGCAGAGACTGGTTAGCCTCAAAGCCCTCCTGGCGCAGCGCGTCATCTGCCAGCACATGGAGTGCCGCCTGCGGGGCGTTTGCCTGGCAAACCATACCTACCTGATGCTCCATCAGCAGCTCAAGCAGTTGCAGCGCCTGCATGTCAGGCCCGCTCAGGAAGAGTTCCAGGCGGTCAAAGTCGAGATGGCTAAGGTTGACCGGGCCATCGCAGCTCAGGCGAATACGCAACGCGCTCTGCGCCCCGCGCTGGCTTAAACCGACCTGCGCGAGAGGGAGATCGGCAGGCACGCCGCCAAGCTCAACCTGGCTGATTTTTAGCGGCAGTAGCGTCACGTCGTGAGCGGTGGTGTAGCTGCAGGTGACACCATTCTTTTTCATCACCTGGCTGTCCATCATGGTGCCGCGTGGCACCACAAAGCCATTGCTCAGATCGCCTTTAGCGCTATCCGGTTGCAGTTCAGCAATCGCCATCGAGGGGGTAGGTGCCAGGTAGTTTGGCGCGACCATCTCCAGCAGACGCTGGGAGAAGCGTGGAAACTCGGCGTCCATTTTTAACTGTACGCGGGAGGTGAGGAAGGCGAAGCCCTCCATCAGGCGCTCGACATAGGGGTCGGAAACGTCCATTCCACGCATGCCCAGACGCCCGGCCACTTTTGGGTAGCGCCCGGCAAACTCCTGGCCCATTTCGCGCAGCCAGGCGAGTTCGCGGTTGTAGTACTCCAGTAATTTGCTTTCCATGAATTACCCCGCGTCTTTCAACTCGAAATGCCCATTTTCAAGATCCACATCGGTGCGAAAAAGGAACTCCAGCGGATAGGGCACGCACCACAAACGACCTTTGATCTCAATCGACAGAATATTGTGCAGATCCAGCGATTTCGTATCAGAGATGCAGCGCACCTGCAGACCCTGCGGCAGGATGCGCGGCTCAAAATGGATGATCGCATCAGTGAGCTTGCGTTGAATGTCATGCCATTCGATATCAGACATGCGCTTGCCAGCCAGCGGCGAGACACCGAAGTTTACCACCGAGCGGCGCACCTCATCGAAGCCGGAGAGATCCTGCTGCGCTTCGTTATTAATGGTATTAAACAGCCACTGCAGATCGCGCAGCACGTTGCGGCGCAGCGCCGAGTGGGTAATCAAATTGTTATTCGCCGGCTCCTGCTTTTTGTCCGGCGCGTCGTCCGTCAGACGATCGAGCAGCGAGGGCTGCATTTTATCGCGCGCGCCGACGTTCTCTTTGCCGCGACGCGAACGCCAGCCGCTACGCAGCAGATCGCCCTCATCATGTTGCGCAGAATTACTCATCCGTTGCGTCCGCAGCGAAAGTCACTGTGGCGAGATCGAGCAGCGAATATTCGGCGCTGTCATTTAGCCACACTTTTTGTCCAAGCCCATGGTAGTGCGGAGACCCGGCTGCCAGCGGTTGCCATTCGGTAACGCGACAGAGCTTAAAACGATCTTCGGCACTGGCATCAAGCGGATAGCGCGCCGGGATCTGGCACACTTGCTCACTGCCATCGCGCAGTCGCACCAGCGTATGACGCCACACCAGGTCAGTAACACTGGCAGGTGCCTGAAATTGCATCGCCGAAATGGCGCTGAACGGCAACCAAAAGTATCGGCCATTAACAATGGCTTCGCATACCGGCCCGAAGCGACTATCGCCATCCATCAGCCAATCGAAAGCCACCGTCTGCCCATCCTGCATCGCGAGTTGGCCGGGGTTAGCGTCGGCCTTCTCCAGTGCCGCGTCACGCAGCGCGTCAACATCACTACCCTGCGGATCCAGCGCGCTAATCATCTCTGCCAGCCACGGATACTGCTCAACCGGTGCAACTGGGCGTGCGCGCCCGGCCATAACGTCGGCACGCTGACGCTCGCCTTCGATCGCCTGCTCCAGCAGGGTGACGGTCGGCTGCGCCTGCGGCTTGAGCGCCTGCCAGCTTTTCAACTGCGCCTGGGCGCGTGTCCAGTTGCCGTCAAGGCAGAGCAGCTGCGCGAACGCGGCGCGTAAGTCGGCATCGCTCGGCTGACTGCGAATACGGCTCTCGAGCTGCGCGAGGCTATCCTGCAGGGATTCACCCGCCAGTTGTTGAAATAAGGTATTCATGGCTGCTCCTTAGTTGACGGTTTTGTACGTCCCAACTGCGGGATCGCGCAACTGCGGATGCAGGGAATCAATCAGCAGAATATTGAGGCGGGTACCCGGCTCGAACCACGGTGTCCAGACTTTGCGCACTTCGTCAAGCCGCGCTTTTAAGCGCGTGGCATCGCTGGCAACTTCGCGCGAAATCTCTACGGCGACGGTGCCGTTGGCCTGCCAGCCATTGAGGCTGCTAACGTAAGGCAGGATCATCCAGCTTTGCGCCAGGCTGCCTTCGCTGACCACCATGCGTTCATTATTCACGGTGGTAATAAGCAGGCGGTCGGCGTCAACTTTGTCGCTCAGGCCGCTCACCGGGAAGCCATGGACAAAGGTCATGGTGATTTTCTTTTCAGCACCATTGCTGATCTGCATAACATCGCTGCGACCGTTCAGCCAGCCGCCCTTCTCGCATTTGCCATCCTCTTTAGCCGGGATGAAGAGTGCCGCCGCGCTGGCGTCACCCTGCCAGAAAGTGCGCAGATGGCAACCATCCTGTAAGGTAAACTCCTGCCACGGTGCGCGATTAGCAGGTGGGGAGAGATCTTCAGGACGGCCAACCGGCTGTTGCAGAGTTGTGGTTTGCGCTGGCGCTGCGCCGTTTGACGTTACGACCGGCTGCCACTCTTTTGCCTTATCTGCAGTTCCTTCGGCCAACGTCGCGCCCTGCGCGTCAGTCAGTTTCCAGTGAACCTGCGTCAGCGTGCCGCACTGATTTTCCAGCAGCGCGCCAAGACGGGGTAAGAAGTTGTTCAGAACGGAGGGTTTTTTCTCGCCGCCGGTGACAATGCGCAGTGGCAACATCTTGCCGCACCAGCTTTTAGGAGTGTTATCCTCAACATTGTCGATCCAGACATCCAGTTTTTGCGAAGGCGATTGCACGATGCGGTAGTTTTCTGCCTGCGCGCTGCCACATGCCGCAAGCAGGGCCAAACCCGGTAGCCAAAGTTTCATAAAAGTCCTTGTAAGCTGTATCAATCACGAAGAGGGAAAAACTGAGCGGCTTCAGAGATCGTATGCAAAAGCGTGGTCTCCTGAGGCGTACCCATCCACACCGCCACGGCGCTGTAGTTATCCTGCTGGGTTTGCGAGCCGGCACCGTTCTTCAGCAGGATTTGATTCATTAATGTCAGCCACTCGTCGGGTGTGTTGACCATGTGCAACGACTGTTGCATCTGCTCTTCAGTAACACCGTGCCAGAAACCATCCGTACACAATAAGAAGGCATCACCATCTTCAATTGGCACCACATCGCTGTAGCTTGGCTCGCGCTCATCTTCGCCGAGGCCAAGCGCGAAATAGAGCAGGTTGCCGTTGATACCTTCAACCTGATGTCCAGCGTCTTTCATCTGCTGGACCAGGCTGTGATCGGTGGTCACATGATAGAGCCAGCCGCGGCGAAAGAGATAGAGACGGCTGTCTCCGGCGTGCGCCCAGTAAGCCAGCTCATAGTCGCGATCGATAAACAGGCTGACCATGGTGGTGCCCATGCGATTGTAATCCCGTACCGCTTGCTGCTCTTTACGGATTGCACGGTTCGCGCCGTTGATATAGTTGCGAATATACTGGGCATTGAGGTGCTCATCGCCGTCAAACTCGGTGATGATGGCATTGCGCGCCAGCTCAGCCGCCTTGTCACCGCCGGGCAAACCGGCGATGCCATCGCAGACGACAAAACAGGCGGCGCGCTCGCCGATAGTTTCTCCGGTCTGATCCTGATTACTGGCACGCTCGCCTTGTCGTGATATTGAGGCGGTGCTGATATTCATTCTTCCGATCCGCTTTGTGAGTCTTTGTACTGGTTAACCTCCATGTCGTAAGCGTGCAGGAACGCTTCACCGAACAGGGTATGGAAGTCATCGTCAATCTCACCGGCGGTTTGCGCATAAGTGCGCACAAAGTAGTCCCACATCGCGGCCTTGCGGTTGGAGAGCACGCCAAGACGTGAGGTCGCACCATCACGTTTCGCATCTTCTTCCAGCTGCTCAGGATTAAAGGATTGCAGCATCGCCGCGATAATCGCGCGGATACCGGAGATCATTCCCAGCTGGTGCGCCTGCAGATCGATCAGCGCATCGCGCACCGATTTTTTTGGCGGCATAAAGCCCGGCATACGGTTACCGAACATCTGCATCAGTACAGTTTTACCCGACGGCAACAGTTTGAACGGGTTGTTCGCATCGTCCAGTACCATCGTCATATCTGCTTTCACGCCACGCTTTAAGATTGAACGCGAAGAGAGCAGCGCGACGGTCCCCTGCGAGAACATACTTAACATCTGGCCAAACTGACGCATGTTCTCCTTATCAAACTGCGGAACGGGCTGCATATCGCCAAGACCCATCCCTTCCAGCAGCGCTTCAAGCAACTCGCCTTGCAGCACATCGCCGCTGTCGCCGGAGGTGCTGGCAGGTGCTGATTTCGCGCCGGGGCTCTGCACCGGATCGATACGCAAGCGCCCTTTCGGCGTCTGCGCCGCACTGCGCTGAACCGCCTGCGGCGTCGGCAGCGTGATGCCGGCATAATCCTGCTGCTCCTGCGGCTCCTGGAGGCCTTCCTGCAGTGGCAGCGGCTCCTCTTCGGCGAAGAGCGGCGTAGCGCTCAAATCCTCTGCGTGGAGATCGGTAATAATCGGCTGTGGTTCTGCCGGTGGCTCGCTGGCCTGCGGATCGGTAATGATCGGCGGAACCGGCTCCTGCGGTTTCGCAGGCGTCATCTCATCGGCATGGGTCAGCGGTACAGCGCCGCTCAGCAGCCCAAGCGGATCGTCGCTGCGTGCCTGTGGGGCACTGCCGCTGCCGCCAAACAGGGCCAGCGGATCGAGCTCATCACTTTCAGGCGCACTCTCTTTTGGCGACTGTACCGGCTCGACCGGCGGGACCAGGGTCGATGGCGTGGCGTCATTAAAGATGCTGTCGTTTTTGAACAGTTGCTCGTCGTTGAACAGATTGTCCGAATCGAGGGATTTCGGTGCGACCAGCGGCTCATGGTTGTTCAGCAGTGAGAGCGGGTCTTCCGGGTTGCGCTCCGGCTCTTTCGGTTCAGCAAAGGGATTGAGGTTCTGCGGCTCGGCGGCTTTGGCGCGGCTGCTGGAGATGCTGTCGGAGATAGAGAACTCCTGCATCAGGCTGTCCCAAATCTCCGTCGGCACGGAAGCTGGCGCGCTTTCTGCAGCGTTTTTCGGCGCAGCGGCTGGTGCAGGTGCAGGCTTCGCCGCCGGGGCTGGCGTCGGCTTCGGATACATCTCCTCGGCCATGCGGCTTACCGGCTGCGTATCCTGAATAAGATCGCTCACTTCGATGCGGTATTCATCGATACCGAGGATATCCCCATCCTGAAGCTCTACCTGACGGCCGCGCTCAAGTGGGATGTCGTTGAGCACAACGCGCGTAACGTTGCCGCGGTTTGTGACACGGCATTCACCCGTACCAGAGATATGGACAATGGCCTGCAGACGGGAAATAGAGCGGTCGTTATCCGGCAGCACAAGATTGTTGTCAGTGCCGCGGCCAATAGTGCCGCCCGGAGGATAAAAGTCGCAGCGGCTTTGCGGCGGCTGATGACCGGGTTTGTTGGTGATAATAGTGAATCGCATCGCGTATTCCTGCTGGAGTTATGTGCACTCAAACGGCGCCGTTTTGGGTAAAGCGGCTGCGTTTAAATACAAATACTAATATTCAAACAGATTTGCTAACCCTAACTACCGGAGGGTTAGCACTTCTAGTTAGCGGATCGAGTAACGAAGCTCAACTTATTGCGACTCGTCAACCAGCGTTTCGACGCGTTCTCGCATGCTGTTTTTAAGACAGGCAGCGTCCGAATTGCATTGATTACGTTTTTTCAGCCATGCGCGTTGGGCTGATTTTATATCCGCTACCGTTTTAGTATCGCTAGGATCGACTTCCTTCTGCTGGAGTAACCGCACATTGAACGCGTCTGACACGCTGCGATCCCATGCTGCAAGTTCGCTGCTGCCACAGATTGTTTTTTCTGCGTCATTCAGGTTCGCACTGCATGAAAAACCTGGCCTCACCATTTCGCCTGGCTTCACCCGCTGGAGTACAAAGTAGCTGTCATCATTCCAGTTCATTACTAACGTATCTTTAGAGAGTAATGCTACCCAGTTGTCGATGGATAAGCCATCAGGCCCCAGATGTCCCTTTTGGCATTTGAGCAAGATTGGCGTAATTCTCTGATCGCCTGACGCTTTAAGCCCGAAGTCTTTTGCGACCGGTGTTTTGGGCGAAAAGTTACGCATACCTGATGTTTTCTCTATCGCATCATTAAGTGTCATCTGAGATGCAGAAGTATAGGCAGGCTGCTGACAGCTCACCGCACCATCAAGCTCGCCACGCACTGCTTCATTGCTGAAATTAATGACTCGCCCAACATAGCGGGGATCGTCAACTTTCGTATTCACAACAGCCGTAGCAAGGTTATCAGGCTCACCTGAAACTACGCGCCATTCCCCCTTGAGGGCGTCCGGCACCACCGCCTGAGCTACTGTGGTCAACCCCATACCTGCTGTTATCATTACGATCGCAGAAAGCAGTGACACTCTCATAAATTGCTTCCCTTTAAACAGAGATTAACTTTAGTACGACATGGTTCGGGCAAGCGCTTCATCCGCTTACCACTATTGATGACAATTTAATTGATGATCGTCAGGAGATTGCTGCCCCAACAAGAAATGGGATGAGGTTGTAGCAAAAACAAGTCTCAGCATCAAGCTCATGCATCCATCAGGCGGTAACAAGCTTTACTGCAATTACTAGTTTACGGATTGAAGTGCATCAAGCTTGATAAAACCCTCGGTCTTACGCATCGGACCGCCATTTTTCACATCCAGAATTGCAGCGCGTATCCACTCATTGTTGATAGTTTGAATTTTAATAAGCGGCTGAGTGGGATTAACCGCCAGGATATTCGGTGCATCGTGTTCTGGCCAGCGCTTCAAATAGGTGCTATCAACGGCATCTTTTAATATATAAGTTTCAGCCCAAGGCCATAATTCACAACCAGCACTTCGTTCAAGTGCAGCAATGGTTGGTAAAGAGGTGGTCAGCGGTAAAAAAGATATCATGTTGGCACTATATATTGGCTGGTCACATTCAATGTGCTTTTGCAAACCATCAATAGCGATATCACCCGTCTGTTCAACATGCACCTCAGAATATTTTTAAATTCAGAAGGCAAACGCGAGAAGTATTATTCAGGGAGTGCTTTATTAGCAGCGATATTAAGATTAATTATTTTCTCAACCCGGCCTGCATGTCCAATAACGAAATAGCGATACTTTAATTGTGCTGCTTTTTTTGTGTCGTCGTTATAAAAATCATGTAACCAGTATGCTTGCAAAACCCATGTTGTACCCTATCTGCGGCGTAACCACTTAGCGAGCAGAACATGAAGGTAATTAATAAAAGGAGTGCTCTGAACATATCTTTCCCAGCTACTTGCCGCAACGTATATATGTAACTGATCGATATAACAGGATTATATAGTTTTTGGTATTAAAATCTGCTGTCTGGCTCAGGAGGAAGAAAAATACCCATTGATTTACTGCCAGAAATTTCAAACTTAGCGATTGTCGATGAGCCCCTTTCTTAAGTCAGCAGTTTGAACCAGATGAAAGGGAATATTTAGATGCCCCTTTAAATAAGCGATCCCTTTCGGGATCGCCAGAGGCATATTAAGCTTCTTTGTTTTCCTTGATGTTCCAGCCAGCGCTGGTTTCAGCGCCTTTACCACCGGAAGAGGACTGCTCCCAGTACTGCTGTTTCACTTTCGCAGCCTGGAACGCATAGGTCACACCTACGGTGTCGCCGTTGTCAGCACCGGTGTACTGAACGGAGGTCACCAGCACGTCTTCCAGAGTGATGCGAGCATATTCAACCTGCTGGCCACCTGCTTTGCAGACAGAGAGCTCAACTTTGGTCAGATGCTTGCCGCTGGAGCAGTGCTTCAGGATAGCGGTAGTAGATTTGTCAATGAGTGCATTTACATGCAGGTCGTTGAAATTGACTTTACCGGCACCGCCGCCACCGCCAACACTCATATTCCCTGGCTGTGAAGCACCCCAGGAGAAAGATGTGATATCAGTCCAGCCGGTGTGGTTTGAGTCTTTAGACTCGCCCGTAACTCCATCGACCTTCAGAAACATATCAATAGCCATAATATTTACTCTTCGTTAATGATAAATATTGCTTTCGAAAAAGCGCTTATATGGCAAATGGGTAAGCATGGGGCTGAATAAAACCGTCCATATTTTACCTCTGCCTCTTTACATTCCGAAAAAACGGGTGTTTCTTCAGAAATTCTTTTCTCTGTTACAGAGAAATCTGATCTTTTATCCAGATTATCTGATTGCCATAAATCGGTAACATTCGCATAACCAGATATCTTTACTGTCCGAAATATAGTGGATTACACGTAAAAGCGTTTATCCGGAGCTTGAGCATATTAACATGCCCACCACTCTCACACTCAACTCTTTAGCTATGTATCACGTCGCCCCACCACGCCTGCCCTTTATATATTGTTTTTTGCATCACCAAAAATCTGATGTTTTAAGGTTAGCAAGCAGAATTCTGACCAGCATTCCGTCTAAGGAGGGAATCTTAACCTTCCACCTCTTATATAAAGGCCTTATGTTCTATTTTTTTAACACAAGGAAGAATACCTGCCATCAATTTCATAATCAGTTGCGCTGCAGGTTGCCCGTTTTCCTCGGGTTTCATTCTTGATAGGCTCGAGTAGATATATTCATGTGCGGAGCTGGGAAGTATTTTTTTATAATTACACCACACAGTCCCTTCAGATGCATCCAGCACGCCCAAAAAGTACATATCAGCTTTAATGCGCTCACGTTCGTTGTTTTTGTTATTCCATGCGTTGAAAAAACGCTCTGCGGTAAGCTTAACATCATGCCCGGTTAAAAGCTCAGGATTGCGAGGAAACACGGAAGTATCATCTTCCGGTAAAGACTCAGCCCGAGGATATTCATATATTTTAGTTTCAGCGAGAACCATTACTGGCGCTGCCAGTAAAAAAATGACAGCGGCTGCTTTCAGTTTCATCACAAATCCTTTTGTTTCAAAAAGTTTAGTTGGCACTCAAAACACCCTGATATTTCTTCATTTTTTTCATGAGTGAAAGAGGCTTTTCATCGCTGTATGAAATATTCAAAATTAATTGTCTGTATCATCCTGATTCCAGCTATGTTGCGGATTTTTAACCAACACCTCTTTTGCCAGCTTATCCAGCTCAGGGCTATGATACAAACGCAGGCAATTTAATGTAGCGCCTTTAACGCTTTGCGTACTCTCATTATGGAACTTATTGAGAGTCTTACTAAACTGCTGAATCAAGGCGTTGACTTTTTCATTGCCGTTTTCAATGTCGAATGGTACCCACTCACGCAGCGCATTTGAGCTTCTTGCCGCGTCGAGTGAATATGCAGAGTCAGGTTCAGCAGCCTGAGCAATGCAACGAGCTAAAACCATATCCTTAACAACTTCTGTATAGGGCCTCTCCTTGATAAATGCCATTGGATCCGGTTCTGATTTGGCAAAAGCACTGGAGTGAGCAAGCAGTAAAAACAGAAACAGTTTACTTATAGTCTTGCTCAGAAAACTGATTTCAGGCACAAGAGAAAAAAAGGGATTCTTTGAGGAAGAAAGATGATGGCCTTTATGCTGTTTGTATAAAGGTCTCATTTTTTTACCGTCCCCTTGCATGGTGCCAGTTCAGCCAGGGCATCAATGATTATTTTTGAAGCGCGCTGATTTTCTTTTACTGCGCTAAGGTTTTCAAAATAGGCGTAGAGATTTTCATGCATGGACGAAGGCAGCAGGCGATTATAACCGCACCAGACGCTTCCCTCGGTCGCATCAGCTACTCCCAGAAGATACATATCCGCTTTAATACGTTCGCGCTCATTAGTTTTAGAAAACCATGCGTCAGCAAAACGTTTTGCGCTCATATTGACGTTATAGCCATTCAATAATGCAGGATCGCGCAGCAGATTTGTTGTCGAATCCTCCGGTAATGCATTCGCCTGAGGATATTGATATGTTCTGGTTTCAGCAGCGGATAGCATTGAGAACATAAGCAGGCCGGATGCAATCATCAGATTTATTTTCTTCACAAATCCCTCTGCTACGAAAATTATTTGTTGACCGTAAGCGCGGCGCGCTTACGGTCTTACAGCCTTACGCCTCTTTGGTTTTCAGCGATGGCAGTTTTGAAACCAGACGCAGAGAAACGGTCAGACCTTCCAGCTGGTAGTGCGGACGCAGGAAGAATTTCGCTGCGTAGTAGCCTGGGTTGTCTTCGATCTCCTGCACCTGTACTTCTGCAGCAGCAAGCGGTTTACGCGCTTTGGTCTCCTGAGAGGAGTTTGCCGGGTCACCGTCGACGTAGTTCATCACCCAGTCGTTAAGCCAGCGTTCCATCTCATCACGCTCGCGGAAGGAGCCAATTTTGTCACGTACGATGCACTTCAGATAGTGCGCAAAGCGGCAGCAGGCGAAGAGATACGGCAGACGGGAAGCCAGACGTGCGTTGGCGGTGGCATCAGCGTCGTGGTACTCCATCGGTTTCTGCAGCGACTGAGCACCGATGAAAGCAGCAAAGTCGGAGTTTTTACGATGGATCAGCGGCATAAAGCCGTTTTTCGCCAGTTCCGCTTCACGGCGATCGCTGATTGCAATCTCGGTCGGGCACTTCATATCCACGCCGCCATCATCGCTCGGGAAGGTGTGGCAAGGCAGATTTTCTACCGCACCGCCAGACTCAACGCCGCGGATGGAGGTACACCAGCCATACTCTTTAAAGGAGCGGTTGATGTTGGTCGCCATGGCATAAGCAGCATTCGACCAGGTGTAGTTGTTGTGGTTAGCGCCGTCGGTCTCTTCTTCAAAATCGAAGCTGTCAACCGGGTTGGTACGAATACCGTACGGCAGACGCGCGAGGAAGCGCGGCATAACCAGACCAAGATAACGCGCATCTTCAGACTCACGCAGTGAACGCCACGCGGCATACTCGGTGTTCTGGAAGATCTTTGTCAAATCGCGCGGGTTCGCCAACTCCTGCCACGACTCCATCTGCATCACGCTTGGCGCGGTGCCGGTGATGAACGGGCAGTGCGAGGCCGCACCGATGCGAGCCATTTCACCCAGCAGTTCCACATCCTGCGGGCTGTGGTCGAAGTAGTAGTCGCCAACCAGGCAGCCGAACGGTTCGCCACCGAACTGGCCATACTCTTCTTCGTAGATTTTTTTGAACATCGGGCTCTGATCCCAGCCCACGCCTTTGTAGCGCTTCAGGTTGCGACCCAGTTCCTGCTTGGAGATGCTCATAAAGCGGATTTTCAGCATCTCATCAGTTTCAGTGTTATTCACCAGGTGGCTAAGACCGCGCCAGGCGCTCTCCAGCTTCTGGAAATCTTCGTGGTGAATAATCTGATTGATCTGCTGAGACAGCTTCTCGTCGATACCGGCAATCAGGTTCTGAATGGTGCGATAGGTGTCGGATGAGAAAGTGACGGTATTCTCCAGCGCCTGCTGCGCCAGGGTTTTCACCGCGCTTTCGACCGCTGAGCGCGCCTGATCGGTTTTTGGACGAAACTCTTTATTGAGCAGAGAGCTGAACTCGTCCTGGCTGAAGGACTGGGCACCCTGCTGCAGTTCTTGTTGTTGAGAAGGATTGCTCATCAATTATTCCTCTTTACCTTGCGCGCTCTCGTCACTGTTCGGCAGCTGACTAAGTGATTTCAGCAGAGTTGGATCCTGCAACACTTTTGCAATCAGCTCTTCCGCACCGTTTTTACCGTCCATGTAGGTCAGCAGGTTAGAGAGCTGGGTACGCGCTTCCAGCAGTTTATTCAACGGCTCGACTTTACGGGCAACGGCGTCCGGCAGGAAGTCATCCATGCTTTCGAAAGTTAAATCCACGTTCAGACGGCCATCACCGGTCAGGGTGTTGTCTACGTTAAACGCAACGCGCGGTTTCAGCGCTTTCATACGTTCATCGAAGTTGTCGACGTCGATTTCGAGGAATTTACGCTCTTCAATAGAAGGTAAGTTCTCCACCGGTTTCCCTACCAGATCCGCCATTACGCCCATCACAAACGGAAGCTGGATTTTGCGCTCCGCGCCGTAAACTTCCACGTCGTACTCGATCTGTACGCGCGGCGCACGGTTGCGGGCGATAAATTTCTGACCACTGTTACTCATTGCCATGATGTTCTCCATCGAATATACGCGGTGAAGGTTTGATGACAGGCAACACGCCTGCCGTCATAACGCGGTTTGCGTCACTCCTGACGCCCAAAAATATTTTGTAGCTGATTGACGCCGTCCGGCGCCAGATCGCGAATGATCTCCATAAAATCCAGCTCAATTAATCGCTGCACGCGGTCGATCATTAGCGGTGCGGGGTGGCTCGGCTCATGCTGGGCAAAGTACTGTTTTACCTTCTCCAGCATCAACTGCGCATCCGCACGCGTAGCGACCTGAGCGCTACGCCAGTCGGTCATTGCCGGTAGCGGAACGGCAGCCGTAGGTTGTGCTGCGCTCTGCGTGGGTTGTGGCTCTGATGCCGTCTCCGCCAGCTCATCGGAGCGGGAAGCGCGGCTGACACCTGCGATCATACCCACGGTCTTGAGTAACTGTTCCATTTCTGGCACCCCGCTTTCGCCCAGCTGTTCAAGCAGCCATGTACGGATGGTTTGCAGACGCCCTTCGATTTGGCCGATAGCCTCAATACCAGGCTGACCGCCGCGCGTCAACTCATCAATCAGGCGCACCCGACCACCGGGATAGCCAGCACACTCGGTTTTGCTGCCGTCGAGCAGCGCCTGCGCATCACGCACGATAATCTCATCGCCGTTGCTGCGCAGTAATACGGACTGACGCAGCGTCGTTGTTAGCGATGATTTATCGCTTAACCCGGCCAGCGCATTGATACGATAGAAGGGATCGAACTCGCCGCCATCGGTGAGGGATGGCCAGAGCTGATCCCAATATAATGAAAGAGCCTGACCCAGCAACAGCAACCCATCTGCATAACCTTCAAGGCCACGGCGGCGGGTCCAGGCGTGAGTCAACGCCATCATTACGCGAATATCTTTGGTGCGAGACAGTAAGCCAGTGGCCAGTTTTTCGACGCGAGTCCAGTCGGCAGGTTCAGCCGGAATGATAGTGCTGCCAAACTGCTGCTCGGCTTTGCCAAGGGTTGCCTGCTCCATCGCCAAAAAATCAGCGTCATATTCAAGGTTTTCACCGCACGGCTGCTCCGCAGAAACCGGAGCCAGTAACGTTTCAATAGTCATCCGCAACCTGCTTATTCATCAAACATGGGTGGATAAAGACCGTGACGCCCAGGCCTTGCCCCGCCTGCCGGTTCAAAAAGTAGCGTAAAGAGCTGGCCGGTGAAGTTGCCGCTGTGCACATGCGTGTAGAGCGGATAGCCATCGCTACGGTTGGTCCACCAGAAACTAATCTGACGTTGAGGATCAAAACATTCGGCGGCCTGCTGCCAGCCGATCGATGACTCACCATCACCTTCATAACCAATTACATCAAGAATTTCCGAGCGCGCTTCCGGCTCCGCCAGCTGTACCGGCGGGATAGCAAGTAGCGCCTGGTCTAACTGCTCAGGTGAATAGCCGTTGCGCACAGCATGAAGCATCGTGCGGCCTAGCTGCTGATACCAGTCGCCAGCCTGTGCCAGGTGACGCGGTGACCACTCCAGCGGGTTAATCGCCATTAGCGCACAGAGCGGATACTGGCGGCCAACGCTGTCGCGTCCGGGAAGCAAGCATCCCATCTGAACCTGCTGTCCACCTAACATTGGCGGTACAACGAAATTCCAGATCGGCGCATTGCTGAACTGCCGATCGCTGGCGCGCTGTTCCTCATTTTGCCAGTTCATCAATCCCACCTGAAACCAGTGGGACCATTGACGCTGCAGAGCGTCTGGAAAGCGGCGCTGAAGAAAATCACCCGCACTGGGTAATTTACCATACCAGCTAATTGCAGAAGTCGTAGTCATTAGGCGTTCCTTTGCAGATCAAGGACATGCGAATCGGGGAAGCTGGAACGGATTGCGGATACTGTTTGGCGCAAACTCAAGCGTGACCTGATGCCCGTCAACTGTGAATGTCGCCTGGCGGCTCAGGCTGCTGCTGCCAGCGCTTACGCGCGCTTTATCGAAAAAGCGGTTCAGAGCCCAGGCACCGTTTGTCACCAGTGTTGCCGTTGTACCATTGGCCAGACCCAACTGCATGCGCACCTGGTTAGTGCCACCTGTTCCCGGCCAGCTCACAATTTGAACCGCCTGTGGACCGTGGCTGTAGCGCAGGATCTGTCCATCCACATCCAGCGTCATATTGAGGATAGTGTTATCCATCCGCACTGTGCGCACCGTGGTACGAAAAGAGGGTGTTGCACTGCCATTAGCAAAGAAGGCGTCGCGAATCGACTGCGCCTGCTGGAAGGGCACCAGCACACCTTCACTACCCGGCAGCGTTTTGCCGTCGATACCCGGCATAAAACGCCAGGTGGCCTGCGTGGTATCGACTTTATTGGTCAGGTTATCGCGAAAGAAGACATCCATCAGACCCGTGCCAGGGGCAAACATGCGCGCCAGGTCGTCTGGTGTCACTTCCGCGCTGGCGGATCGCACCAGTGGGTAACGACCAGCAATCGCCTGACGACAAAAGCTTCCCACTTCGACGCTGATACGCTTACGAACATTTTCCATATCGCGGCGTTGCGTATCGCTGCTGGCACCCACCGCCATGTTACTGAACATGGTTTGCAAACCGCCCGGCAAGCGCCCTGCGCTGGCCTGCAGGCGGCTGATCGCTTCGCCTCCTGGGGCTGGCATACCGCTATTGGCTGCATCCTGTACCGCTGTCAGGTAGCGGTAGAGTTCATCAATCTGCTTAAGAAAATCATCAAAGACGATGGTTTTACCGCCCTTCTCCAGCGGCTGTGCCAGTTCATTGATCGGCGCAAAGTGCTCGGTTACGCGCTGTTCAGGCGTCTGATTAGCGGCCGCGTTGCCTGCGGCGCTGTTTTCATGATTGCTGAAGAGCGACTCCAGCATCTGTGTACCGCGATTGCTGCTTTCAGGGCTTTTCTCTTTCCCTGCCGCAGCCGGCTCGTCACGTACCAACGTCAGCTGCTGACTGAGATTCACAACCAGTCGACGCAGCGGTGAGTTATTGCTGGAGAGCACGCGCGCGGTGTTGATGCGCTGGTTGAGATCGGCACTATTGTTTAGCTGAATGTCGCTTAAGAAGCTATCCCAGATAGTAATGAAGTCACGCGCATAGAGCTGGCGTACCGCGTTATCCGTCTGCTCTTTATCTTCCGGCTGCGTGGTTGAACCCAGGACCCAGGCATCATCCTCATGGAGCGAGGCGGTCACCGGCGCGATCTGCGCATTGAAACTGTTCCAGTAACCGTTCGGCGTATAGAGCCCCGGAATGCCATCGTTCACCGGCTTGCCGCTTTTACGTGAGAAGACCAGCTCACTCTGCGGACCACCCAGCGTTGCCAGCGACACCGGCTTAAGGTTTTCATCACGCTCCAGCAGGCGCTTAAGGCGTCCATATACACGCGTTGAAAGCGGCTGCTGGTTAATCAACGCCTGCTCACGGCTGATGAGCGCGTCATCTTTTGCATATGGAGAGGCCTGAATCTGCGGCTCCAGCAGCTGCGTCAGGTGCCACTCCAGCTGGCTCATCTGTGCTTTGGTCACGTTTTGCGGCAGGTTACGTTCCAGGTTGAGCATCACCCATGAGTGCAGGAACTTCCCGTCGTAATGTTTCGGCTGGTAGAGCATCTGATACGCTTTCAGCGCTTCATAGCTGTACTCCACATCGCTGCCGTTATCGTTACGCAGCCAGGTAGTAATGCGCATTGCTACTTCCGGCAGCAGCATCTGCTCCAGCGCTTTTCGGTACAGCGCCTGCGAGGCATCAGAAACATCGTTACCGCGATAAAGCCCCATACGACGAGTAATCGGCGGATGGTTGATGTCGAAATCTTCGCTCTGTGGCAGCTCTGCAAGGCCATTCAGCAGCGGCAGTAAGGCGAAGAGATCGCCCTGCTGACGGTTACGCAGCGCTTTAATCTCCTGATCCAGCGCCGGCACTTTTGCCTGCACTTCATCAAGATAATCTTTATTGTTACCGTAGCTGGTGAACCAGAGCGCGCTGAGAATTACCAGCAGCGCTAACAGCGCGGCATAACCAGACCAGATCACCGCCCTGCTACGCAGCTCCCACCAGCGGTTTTGCCCGGCGATACCCGCTTCCTGGAAGATAACGTTCTGTAGCAGATGCTTAATAAAGAAGCTCTGCCCTTTACCGCCAGGCACCGGCTCATCTTTGCTGACGGAATCCCAGTTTTCACCCGACTTGCCCTGCGGCAGTGAGAGCGCGCGATTGAGCTCACCCATCACACGATCGAATGGCAAACCTTCCTGGGTACCGCTGGCAAAATAGATACCACGTGGCGAGAATTCGGTTTCAAAGTTGGAGCGGGCAAAAATTGTATCCAGATAGTCCGACAGTAGCGGACGCAGCGCGGCAAACTCTTGCGGGAAGAGGAAGCACTCGGCGCGCGCCTGCGGATCGCTTTCCCGCAGCATCGTATCCGGCAGTCCCGCGTCCAGACGCTGTTGCAGCAGGGCGAACTCCTGAATAAAGCTACCCTGCAGATCGAAATCGGCAAGCTTCGCTTTTTCCCACGGGAAGGTGAAGCCCCAGATCTGATCGCGCTGCGCTTTATCAAAACCGGAAAAATAGGCGCGGAAGCCTTTAAGCAAGTCGGCTTTAGTTACCAGCACGTATACCGGGAAACGAATGCCCAGCTGTTCATGTAACTCAGTCAGTCGTTTACGCAGATTAAGCGCCTGCTCGCGCGAAGCCTCGGCGGATTGAGTCAGCAGATCGGCAATGCTGATGGTAATAATTACACCGTTAATGGGCTGACGACGACGATATTTCTGCAGCAATCCAAGGAATTTATTCCACTCGCTGGCGTCCTGAACCTGTTCACTTTCCTGGGTGGTATAACGACCGGCGGTATCCAACAGGACGGCCTCGTTGGTAAACCACCAGTCGCAGTTGCGTGTTCCGCCAATGCCACGCAGCGCAGTTTTACCGAAACGGTCAGCGAGCGGAAATTGCAGGCCGGAGTTCACAAGCGCAGTGGTTTTACCGGAGCCTGGCGCGCCGATAATTACATACCATGGCAGCTGATAGAGGTACTGAGTGCTGAAACGCTGCGTCCAGAGGCCTCGCTGGCCTGGCTGGTTGAAGTGCGCTTTTTTCAGTACCTGTGCCGCCTCTTCGAAGCGGTCGTTCAGGACCTGATCGTCGCTGGTCAGACGTTGACGCTCTGCGGGATCTTTCGCCTCTTCACTTTTGAGGTTGTCCATCAGCTTGCGATTGAGCCACGCATTATAGAGGCGAGGCACAATATGGCTATGAACCCAAATCAGGTACATCACCGCAATGGCGATCATGCGGTTTTGCTCAGACTCCAGCGGACGAGAGTCGACAACCGACAGTAGCGGCCCGATCATCCAGATAACCGCAGCGAGACCGGTGACGCCAAGGAAACCCCACAAAATGCGGTTAGTCAGCAATGAAAGCAACATATTCATCCATTAGTTTCCTTGCGGCAGTCCGTTCAGCTCGGCGGCCGTATTTTCAGGCGACACAAGCAAGGTGATTTCGACACGGCGGTTACGCGCGCGGTTCTCGGCCGAATTATTCGGCGCAACAGGATCCATCTCCCCTCGCCCTTCGGCTTTCACGCGCTCCGGCTGCGAAAGGTGTTTTTGCAACAGCGACTGCACCGAGCGCGCACGCTCCAGAGAGAGTTCATAGTTAGAGGCGAAACGTGCGCTGCGAATCGGTACGTTATCGCTAAAGCCGACCACCAGGATCTTACCGCTGACATTGTTCATTGCCTGCGCGACACGGTCGATAACCGGCTCGTAGCTATCGCGAGCGACAGTCGAGGCTGAGGCAAACAGCCCATCGCCTTTCAGCACCACGACGCTTCGATCGGCCTCATCACGCACCGCCACCAGGCCAGCCTGAATTTCAGGACGCAGGAACTCGCGCAGGTTGAGCACCGGCTGCACATGCTGCGCTGGCTGTTGAACAGAGACTTCCGGCAGCTGCGTCTGGTAGATCTTCGCCAGCACCGGATTGGTGTTGTCGCCCAGTCGCCAGTTGAGCACGATGTAGAAGAGGCAGGCGAGGAAACCGGCAAGGCCAGCGCACGCCCATAATGGGATTACCGGACGCCAGAGCTTGCGCATCACTGGCTGATCTTCCGGATGCGGCGAGAGCGGCGGCGGGTAGTTGCCCCGCACGCCACGGATCATTTGCCATAAACGCTGCTTGATGGTTTCAAGCTGCGTACGACCATTGTCCATTACGCGGTAACGCCCTTCAAAACCTAGCAGCAGGCAGAAGTTGATTAACTCCAGCAGCGCGATATGTTCGCGCGGATTTTGCGACAGACGTGCCAGCAGCTGGAAGAATTTCTCCCCGCCCCATGTTTCGTTATGAAACGTAACCAGCAGGCCGCTACCGGACCACACGCCGCGGCTTCCCCAAGGCGTGAGCGCGGCAGCTTCGTCCAGCGCGGTGCAAAGGCAGTAGCGTGCGCCCACGATGACTTCGTACGCCAGACCGGATTGCTGACAACGTACTTCGAAACGGCGAATTTCATCTATCAGGTGCTGACGAAGCCCACTTTGATCGTTATGAGAGACCGAATAGCGGATCTGCGGTATTGCGTTGAGCAGCGGGTTTGCGGCCGCAACCAACGGATTATTACCACTTGCTCCTGCCAGGACGGCATCGCTGCCGGAGGCGTGTTGTTGCTGCATAGTGTGCGCTCGCTGTGTTATTCCGTCGGGCTACGGATGGCCCAAAATTCCATATCAAGACCGGGGAATTCGCCTGCCAGGTGCAGTGCGAATGCGCCCGATTTTTCCATTTCGTTCCAGAGCTCGCCGCCCTTTTCCAGTTCAAAATAGTTATAACCGGCGTGCCATGGAATTTGCGGCGGTGCAACAGGCATGCTGCGCAGCTTCATGCCGGGTAGCTGGAGCTGCACCAGGTCGCGAATTTTGGTCACCGGCGCGACTTTCATCTGCGCCGGGAAGTGGGTTTGCAGGATTTCGCCCGGCACGCTGGCCTTCACCGCCAGCACGAAACCAAACTCGCGCGCCATGGTGGTGGTTGGCAGCGTGGCGATGTTCAGCCCATGGGTG
This sequence comes from Kosakonia sp. SMBL-WEM22, assembly GCF_014490785.1. Lineage (NCBI taxonomy): Bacteria > Pseudomonadati > Pseudomonadota > Gammaproteobacteria > Enterobacterales > Enterobacteriaceae > Kosakonia > Kosakonia sp. SMBL-WEM22. The sequence continues at coordinate 2,781,117 of NZ_CP051488.1, forward strand.
CGCTCGGTAAGCGGCAGCTGGATGGCATGCTCTTCCATAACCAGTGACAGCCCCTGGCGCAGCATAAGCTGCAGTTTGCTGAAGCAACCGGCAAGATCGTCATGGTTATAAATCGGTAGCGTCTCTTCCGGCGAACGCGCCGCGGTCCAGGTGGTGAGCTCGGTGGCAAACGCCAGCCAGCTGCGCCATAACTCTTCCGGGTGGATCATCGGCAGCGATTTCAGGTGCGACATCTGACCAACATGATGGTTAATAAGCGCCAGTAGCGAGAACTCCACCATTTCAGAAGTGTTAAAACGCCCCGGCTGGCGCAGACGCTGGCCAATCTGCTGGCTGCGTTGCATCAGCAGGCTCTGCAGGTCGTTCATCACAGCGTAGAGCGAAGGGTTGTTAACGGCGTTCAACATGGGGGGAATGTAGCGATTGTCGATGCGTACCTGGTTATCGTTACGCTTTTCCAGCACATGCGTCACGCCAATTGCTGTCCATTCCGCGCTGAGGTCCTTCTCAAGCATCAGCTTCAGACGCAGGCGTCCAAATTGCACCGCCGCCGGACCAACGGACATAGCGTTGTCATCATCGACTTCGCTCTCCCAGGTGATGTAGCGCGCCAGCGAATCTTTCTCTTCGCTGAAAATCACTTCATCACGGCCGCCTCGACGAGCCGGCAGCGCCAACACGACGCGTTCGTTGGTGAGATTATCCGGGATCACCAGTGGGGTGGGTGCCTGCCGCGCATCGTTGAAGGAGAAGAAAGTGCCGTCTGGCAGTAAGCCGCTTGCGTAACTGACGGCAATGCATCCCTGGCGAAGCATCGCGTCGTCCAGTTCGATATCCAGGTATCCCCAAAGATAGGGGCGCTGCAAGGTTCCCCACTCGCGAATATGGTGTTGAAGATAGCTTTCCGCGCGTTGAAAATGGTGAGGCCGCAGAAACATACCTTCGGTCCAGACGACCTTTTCTGCTTTATTCATACTGTATTCCTGTCAGGATGGCGCTATTTGGAAATCACGCGTATTCCGTTAACGTCAAGAAAGATATTCGCTTCCAGCGCATCTTCTGACGATTTCCAGAACTCATAGAAGTGAGACTCCCCCTGTACCGGAAGCGGCAGGGAGATTCGCCATTTTTTGCCGTCCAGCGCCTGATACTCCGCCATCACGCCAATGTAGCGCGCTTCAGGCGAACTGTTGCCAGAGAGCGTCTTTGACAGCTGACCGGGCATCAGGAAGAACTCATCACTGTTCAGCAGATTGCCGCCCAGTGCGCTATCAGCATTGTTTTGCAGCGACCAGAAATCGGCGGACATAAATGTCGCGTCCGATTTCAACAGCAACACCCTGACTTTGAGGGGAGCGGACTCATTGATTTGCGGATGAGCCCTGAACTGAAGGTTATAGCTGGTAGGTACGCTGTGTGAAGACGATCCACAACCGCTGGCCAGGGTGGCCAGCACAAAGAAAAACACCAGGCTAATCTGGCGTACAACCGAATTATTATTCATAGCAGGTACTCATCACGGCTGGATTAATCGATGATCCAGGTCCCGGATTTTGCGTTTTTACAAGCTTTACCGCTGCCATCGACCGTCACGCAGTTCGTTTTTTTGCGCTTAACTCGGTGACTGTCATTACGTACGGTTTTTTCATACAGTTCGCTTTTAACGACTGCACGCATCGGCACATAGCCAATCAGCTCTTCCTGACCTTCATCAGCCAGCGCCATCCAGAAGTGTTCAACCTGACCAAGTACAACATAGGTTTTGCCCGCATCCAGCTGGCGAATCACTTTGCCACCAAAATCGGGTTTGCTCATGACAGAGGCTGGATAGAGTGCGCGGTAATCCTGTTTAACCGGTTCGAACTCCTTAGGCGGCTGAACAGCATAACGGTGGGTAAGGGTTACGCCATTTACTTCACTGGTAACAATGGTGTCGTCGGAAGGAGCGGGTTCCGGATGTTTTACACAGCCTGAGACGCCAAAAACAAAAAGAAGAGCCAATACGATTCGCATGTTCATAAGGTTGGTTCCATTGCAAATATATTACTGTGTTGACGTGCATCGTTATGGAGAGGGGAAATGAAGCCGTTATGAATGACTCAGTTCCTTGTCCAATATACGACCTGATAATGAATTAAGGGCATAGCTACCGCACGAGCCTGTCCGCAAGGACCGCCGCAACAATATTACTTTCCATTGACTATCGTGACATGATTTTACAGATCGGATAATTCAATTCAATATCATTGCCGAGCCGTTGAAAAACTATTACTTAATTCTTTTGCAAATTAGGATAAATCTCAAGAAATAATTTCACTTAAGCACCTGAACGGCAAAATTTTGTTCTGAAAGGAATCCTTTGGCGCCAATCATAATCCTAAAGTAATGAATAAAAATAAAAATTTTATATGCATAATGCCTTAGTATACAGCCTGAAATATGAGATAGGACAATTCCTAAAAATCAATTATGGCAAAGCAATACTACAATATCTGGTAGCTTATATTCCACTTTGGCAGGATAACCTTTGCCTTGAGAATGTTTATTTGGGACTTTTCTTCGCCACCGTCCGTTTTTTTGCGAAATATATCGCCATTTGCTGCAATTATTACTGAGACAGGATAGTTACAAACAAAACTATTACCATGGTAAATCTCTTTTGCAAGGCGTCGGTCTTCTTTATTTCATTTAGCGTGACTTAACTCTAATAAAGTCTGATTAACCGAATCCATTCAGCTTGCAAGTGATGGTTAAAAATGTCGCTGTCTGGTGTACTCTCTCTGATATGTCCATTCGCCTTCCTATACTTACTCCCCTGCTCCTACGCAGTATTATTCGAACAATCCCTTAGGCAGTTACGATAGGTAATTTCTCCGTATTGACACAAAATGCCGGGTGGCGCACGCGAATTGCCGTAGATTCGTCTATGGTTTGGTCAAGATTGAATGCAGCGCCCTGCTGCTTGCTCGCTAAGGAGACGTCAATGATCAAACCTGTTTTGCACCAGCCGCGCACCCTCATTTTAGTAATGCAACTAGCATTGGGTGGAACATTGTTTGCTGCAAATGCCCCAACGTTCGCGGCTGAGGCGCAAAACCCGCCGCAAACGCCTGACATTCTTCTCGGTCCACTATTCAGCGATGTGCAAAGCGCAAAACTTTTCCCCGATCAAAAAACTTTTGCCGACGCGGTTCCCAAGAGCGACCCACTGATGATTCTCGCGGATTACCGCATGCAACGTAACCAGAGCAGCTTTGATCTGCGCCATTTCGTTGAGGTGAACTTCACGCTGCCGGAAAAAGGCAAGCCGTATGTACCGCCTGCCGGACAGAATTTGCGCGAGCATATCGATGGCTTATGGTCAGAACTGACGCGTACAACTGATAGCGCGGGTAAATGGGACTCATTGTTACCCTTACCGAAACCCTATGTTGTGCCCGGGGGGCGTTTTCGCGAAGTCTATTATTGGGATAGCTACTTTACTATGCTCGGCCTTGCGGAAAGCGGCCACTGGGACAAAATCGAAGATATGGTTGCTAACTTCGGGTATGAAATTGATACCTGGGGACATATCCCGAATGGCAACCGCAGCTACTACCTCAGCCGTTCTCAACCCCCCTTCTTCTCATTGATGGTGGAGTTACTGGCAACCCATGATGGCGATGAGGCTCTGAAAACGTGGTTGCCGCAAATGGAGAAAGAGTATCAGTACTGGATGGAGGGTGGAGATACGCTGCAACCGGGCGAGGCGAACAAGCGCGTGGTGAAATTGAGCGATGGTAGCCTGCTCAACCGTTACTGGGATGACTCCTCAACGCCACGTCCGGAGTCATGGCTGGCAGACGTCACGACGGCGAAAAACAACCCGAACCGCCCGGCAACGGAGATCTACCGTGATTTACGCGCCGCGGCGGCTTCCGGCTGGGACTTTAGCTCCCGCTGGATGGACGATCCTGAACAGCTTGGTACGATTCGCACCACCACCATTGTGCCGGTCGATCTCAATGCGCTGATGTTTAAGATGGAGAAGATGCTCTCGCGGGCGTATCAGGTCTCTGGCGATAGCGCCAAAGCGAGCCACTACGATGCGCTGGCAGCCGCGCGGCAAAAAGCCATCGAGGCCAATCTGTGGAATGCGAAAGAGGGTTGGTACGCCGATTACGATCTGAAAACCAAAAAGGTGCGCAATCAGCTGACGGCTGCAGCCCTCTATCCGCTATTTGTTAATGCCGCAGCAAAAGATCGCGCCGACAAAGTGGCGGCGGTGACCGAAGCACGTCTGTTAAAAGCGGGCGGTATCACCACTACTACCGTAAAAAGTGGTCAACAGTGGGACGCGCCGAACGGTTGGGCGCCGTTGCAGTGGGTTGCAGCCGCCGGGTTGCAGAACTATAACCATCAAAAACTGGCGATGAGTGTCAGCTGGCGCTTCCTGACCAACGTTCAGCACACCTACGATCGCGAGCAGAAGCTGGTAGAAAAATATGATGTCAGCTCCACCGGTACGGGCGGCGGCGGCGGTGAATACCCGCTGCAGGATGGGTTTGGCTGGAGTAACGGTGTTACGCTAAAAATGCTCGATCTTATCTGTCCGAAAGAGAAACCGTGCGACAGCGTGCCGCAGCAAGAGCCTCGGGAAAGTACCGCGCCTGTCGCTGAGCCGGCAGCCCAGAAAGTGGCGCAGTAACGTATAAAAAAAGGCCGCATCACAATGCGGCCTTTTTTCAGTGAGGAGTGATTACCGGCGTAACAGGCGGAAGACCGCCAGCACCACAATCGCGCCGATCACCGCGACGATAAAGCTGTGCATGTTGAAACCTGTAATGTCACCGCCATAACCGAACATTGTCGCCAGCCATCCACCGACTACTGCCCCGACGATCCCCAGAACACAGGTCAGAATGAAGCCGCCGCCATCGCGCCCTGGCATAATGAATTTCGCGATAACACCTGCAATCAGGCCAAATAGAATCCACGCGAGAATACCCATATTCACTTCTCCTTTTCGTTTATGACGTGTAAATGAACACACCACCTTGCAGTGCGTTGCGTAAAGTATAGATGTCTTGCGCAAAAGCGCTGTCATCTCACAGACTTAATTCAAAATTTAATGAAATAATTCCTACCATTTGTATTAAGTTCTGGCATAGATTGCCGATAAACCATCGACGTTGTGTCAGTATCGAGGAGCCATTCGGCGTGAGCAATTACAGTGAGCAGTTCCTGAAACAAAATCCTCTGGCCGTGCTGGGTGTGTTACGCGACCTGCAAAAAACGCAGGTGCCGGTTTGTATCAGTTGGGGTAGCGGTCAATTTATTAGCAAAATCCTCGAGGTGAATCCCGAGGCGCTGGTGATGGATTTTGGCAGTCAGGAGTATGAAAACAGCGCTGTGCAGCGTGCCGGTAAAGTGACCATTACCGCTGAAACCCATGGTGCAAAGGTTGAGTTCACGCTTAATGCGCTCACCACCGGCAATTATCAGGATCTGCCTGCGTTTATCACAACGCTTCCAGAAACGCTGTGGTTTATTCAACGTCGTGAATATTTCCGTATTAGCGCCCCACTTCACCCAGCTTACTTCTGCAAAGCGAAATTGCCCGATAAGAGCCAGCTGCGCTTTCGTCTGTTTGACCTTTCACTGGGCGGCATGGGTGCGCTGCTTGATGGTGAGCTGCCAGAGAATGTGCAGCCAGGTATGCGCTTTTCACAGGTTGAACTGGATATGGCATCGTGGGGTCAGTTCTACTTTGACGCACAGCTGATCGCGGTGGGCGAGCGCAAAGTTGTGGATGGGAAAAATGACACCATCGCCACGCCAAGACTGAGCTTCCGTTTTTTAAATGTCAGCCCGGGCGTGGAGCGCGAACTCCAGCGCATTATTTTTGCGCTGGAGCGTGAGGCGCGCGAACGCGCCAGCCGGGTACGCTGATTACATCGCATCCATCGCTTTTTGTACTTTCCAGATGTAACGCGGGGCTTGCGGTGCGGGGTGTTTTTCCGCTACGTGCTGCAAAAATCCCTTCGGACTTAACGAGTTGATTTCGTCAATCGCCTCCTGGCGGTCTGAAGAGAAGGTGCGCAGCAGCGCACCCGCGCCATTGACATATGAGACCACCAGCGCGTATTGCATCACCAGCGGATCCTTGATGCCGGCAAGCGGTCCATGTTCAAGAATGCTTAGATAGGCCGCTCCCATCGAGATATTACGCTCCGGGTTTTTCAGCTCACGCGTTGAAGGTTGTCCGCTCCAGCCCATACGACGATAGACTTCGCGTCCCGCCGTTGACGCTTTGAGCTGCATTAAACCCACCGCATTTGATTTACTCACCAGCTCCGGGTTGCCCCCGGACTCCACAGCGATCATCGCCGTAATCAGTTCCGGGCTAACCCCCCACGAGGCACCAGCTTTTTCAGTAATCGGCATCCACTGCATCGCTCTTTTGACCGGCACTTCAGGGTTCCAGTCGGGATTACGATAATCCTGTTTTGTCGAGCTACAGCCCGCCAGTAGCACCACTAAAAAGGCAAACCATCTTAATTTCACGCCAGAAAATCCTTATATAAGCTGTACATCACGGCGGATGACAATGACCAGGGTTAGCGGCATGATAACTGTTTGTTTAAAGATGTCAGCAAGGAAATGCCATGTCCACTTTCCATTTAGTTGCCCCCTCCGGGTACTGCATTAACCAGCGTGCTGCGGCGCTGGCCGTTGAACGGCTAACCTGCGAGGGCCATCAGGTCAATAACCAACAAGTGATTACGCGGCGTGAAGAACGTTTTGCCGGTAGCGAAGCTGAAAGGCTGGCGGACATCAATGACCTCCCCCGTCTGGTTGGGGAGAATCTGATTGTTATGCCGGTGCGCGGTGGCTACGGCGCAAGCCGCCTGTTGGCGGACATTGACTGGCAGGCGCTGGTCGAACGCCAGCAGCAGCAGCCGCTGGTAATTTGCGGCCACAGCGACTTTACCGCTATCCAGTGTGGCCTGCTGGCGGCGGGCGGCACCATCACCTTTAGCGGCCCAATGCTGGCGGGCAACTTTGGTGCCGAACCGCTTAACGCATTTACTCAAGAGCACTTCTGGCGAGCTATACGCAATAAAACCTACACCGTTGAGTGGGACGGCGACGGGCCGCGTTGCCATGCAGAAGGCACATTATGGGGCGGGAATCTGGCGATGCTGACCTCGTTAATCGGCACACCGTGGTTGCCAGCGGTGCCCGGCGGCATTTTGGTGGTTGAGGATATCAACGAGCACCCTTACCGCGTCGAGCGCATGCTGTTGCAACTGCTCTATAGTGGAATTCTGGCGCAGCAGCGCGCGCTGATCCTCGGTAGTTTTTCCCATGCGCAACCCAACGATTACGATGCGGGCTACACTTTAGAGAAGATGGTAGCCTGGCTCCGCTCACGGGTGGCAATTCCGGTTATCGCCGGGCTTGACTTTGGTCACGAGGCGAAAACCGTTACCTTGCCGCTAGGCGCGCACGCCATATTGCAACACACTGAAAAATCGACGCTGACCCTCACGGGCCATCCCACAATCTCGACATAAAAAAAGCCTTTAATGCCCTTATAAAATTGCTTTTTCTGCCGTTATTATAATGTGCCGTAATAAATCCCGGTCCATGCCGGGATCTCACCGAGAAGAGAAGGAGATGCAAACCATTGGACGCTGGGGCGATAATTAGTCTGTTTATTCTGGGTTCTGTACTGGTAACCTGCAGTATTTTATTGAGTTCGTTCTCATCCCGCCTTGGTATTCCGATTCTGGTCATTTTTCTGGCGATTGGTATGCTGGCAGGCGTTGACGGCATCGGTGGCATTCCCTTTGACAACTACCCCCTGGCCTATATGGTCAGTAACCTGGCACTGGCGATCATCCTGCTCGACGGCGGTATGCGTACGCGCGCCAGCTCTTTTCGCGTTGCCCTTGGCCCCGCGCTCTCGCTGGCGACCATCGGCGTGCTTATTACTTCCGGACTGACCGGTATGATGGCGGCCTGGCTCTTCAAGCTCAACATTATGGAAGGCTTCCTGATTGGCGCGATAGTCGGCTCAACCGATGCGGCGGCGGTCTTCTCGCTACTCGGCGGTAAAGGGCTGAACGAGCGTGTCGGCTCGACGCTGGAGATTGAGTCCGGCAGCAACGATCCGATGGCGGTGTTTCTGACCATCACGCTAATCGAAATGATTCAGACCCGACACGCCGAGATAGATGTCACTTTCTTCCTGCATATTCTGCGCGAGTTCGGCCTCGGCGTTCTGCTGGGTGGCGCGGGCGGTTACTTACTGCAACAGATGATTAACCGTATTGCCCTGCCGCCCGGCCTCTATCCTTTATTAGCGCTGAGCGGCGGGATTCTGGTTTTCTCTGTCACCACGGCGCTGCACGGCAGCGGCATTCTGGCAGTTTATCTATGCGGTTTTGTGCTCGGCAATCGCCCTATTCGCAACCGTTTCGGCATTCTGCAAAACTTCGATGGACTCGCGTGGCTGGCACAAATTGCCATGTTCCTCGTGCTCGGTCTGCTGGTGACGCCATCCGATTTGATGCCGATTGCCCTCTCTGCGCTGATCCTCTCTGCGTGGATGATCTTTATCGCCCGTCCGCTCTCTGTGTTTGCCAGCCTGCTCCCTTTCCGTGGCTTTAACCTGCGCGAACGCGTCTTTATCAGCTGGGTGGGGCTACGTGGCGCGGTGCCGATTATTCTTGCCACCTTTCCGATGATGGCTGGGCTGGATAACGCCCGTCTCTTCTTTAATGTTGCTTTCTTCGTGGTGCTCATTTCGCTCCTGTTCCAGGGAACCTCGCTGGGCTGGGCGGCGAAAAAAGCGAAAGTGGTGGTTCCGCCGGTGGGCTGGCCGGTATCGCGCGTCGGGCTGGATATCCACCCCGATAACCCCTTCGAGCAGTTCGTCTACCAACTGAGCGCCGACAAGTGGTGCGTTGGCGCGGCGCTGCGCGATTTACACATGCCGGAAGAGACGCGCATTGCGGCGCTGTTCCGCGATAATAGCTTGCTGCACCCAACCGGCAGTACCCGGTTACGTGAAGGCGACGTGCTGTGCGTCATTGGTCGCGAAAAAGATCTTCCTGCTCTCGGGAAACTCTTTAGCGAGTCGCCGCCGGTGTCACTCGATCAACGCTTCTTTGGCGACTTTATCCTCGAAGCGAATGCCAAATTTGCCGACATTGCGATGATTTACGGTCTCGATGAGGGGCTTGAACATCGCGATAACCAGCAAACTCTTGGAGAGATTGTCCAGCAGCTACTCGGCGCCGCTCCGGTGGTCGGCGATCAGGTTGAGTTTGCCGGCATGATCTGGACGGTGGCGGAGAAGAGTGAAAACGCGGTATCAAAAGTGGGTGTGAAAGTGGTGGAAAGCGAGGCGGAGTAAGCGCCTCGCCGAAAGTTACATTGTCACAACAGGCACGCGCGGCGCCAGGGCGCACATCAGTTCATACCCAACCGTATTCGCCGCCGCTGCCACATCATCAATCTTGATCTCACTCCCCCACAGTTCGACCGGCGCGCCGATGCTGGCATGCGGGCACGGAGTAAGATCGACCGTTAACATATCCATCGAGACTGCGCCAACCACCGTGGTGCGAATGCCATCCACCAGCACCGGCGTGCCAGTGGGTGCCTGGCGCGGGTAACCATCCGCATAACCACATGCCACTACGCCGATGCGTTGCTCCGTTTGCGCGCGGTAGCGACATCCGTAGCCAACCGCATCGCCGCTCTTCAGCGTCTGTACGGCAATGATTTCACTACTGAGTGTCATCACCGGGCGAATGCCGCTGTTTGCCACATCCTGCCATCTGCCTGATGGAGAGGCACCGTAGAGAATAATGCCGGGCCGAACCCAGTCAAAATGCGCTTCCGGATGCCACAACGTCGCGGCTGAGTTAGCAAGAGATCGCGGTAATGACAGCCCTTCCGCCGCCTGCTCTATGCGTCGCATCGGCTGGGAAATGCCGTCCGGGCGCTCCGCTTCGGCAAAGTGCGACATTAGCGTGATATTACCGACGCTGGCAAAACTGCTTAGCTGCTGCCAGACGCTGTGTACGCGCTCCGGCAGAAAACCGAGGCGATTCATACCGCTGTTGATTTTGAGGTAGACGTCAAGCGGTGCCTGGAGCTTCGCATTTTTCAGCAGATTAAGCTGCCAGTTACTGTGAACTCCGCTGGTAAGCCGATACTGGTCATAAAGCGCCAGCTCCTCTGCGTCGAAAAAACCCTCCAGCATTAAAAGTGGCCCTTTCCAGCCGCGCTCGCGTAGCAGGATCGCCTCTTCAAGATTGAGCATGGCAAAGCCATCGGTTTTATTGAGCGCTGACCAGATACGCTCCAGACCGTGGCCGTAGGCATTTGCCTTCACCACCGACCAGACTTTGGCATTGGGTGCCGCGCGACGCACTATTTGCAAGTTATTGGCTAACGCCTGTAAATCAAGGGTTGCAAGAACCGGACGTGACATGTCTATTCCTTACGGCTGTCAGCTATGTACACCATGGAGATGTTGGGCTCGCGCAGGCGTGAACCCCGGAAGATAACGCGCCACGCTCAGATCATCTGCGGCAATCGCAGGTGTGTTGCCGGTCATCAGATCGCTAAGTAGCTGGCCGGAGCCGCAGGCCATTGTCCAGCCTAACGTTCCGTGGCCGGTATTGAGCCACAGGTTTTTAAACGGCGTGCGGCCAACTACCGGTGTACCATCCGGCGTCATTGGGCGTAAACCGGTCCAGAAGGTCGCCTCTTCAACATGCCCGCCGCGCGGGAAGAGATCGCGCACCACCATCTCCAGCGTTTCACGTCGCGGTTGTAACAGCTCGGTATTAAACCCGACAATCTCTGCCATGCCGCCGACGCGAATGCGCTGATCGAAGCGCGTAATGGCGATTTTGTAGGTCTCATCAAGAATGGTTGAAACCGGTGCGCCATCCTCTTGCGCCACCGGAATGGTCAGCGAGTAGCCCTTAAGCGGGTAAACCGGAATATCGACGATCCCCTTCAGCAGGCCGGTGGACCAGGATCCAAAAGCCATCACGTACGCATCGGCTTTTACCACCTCTTCGCCGCACTTCACGCCATAGATCTTTTCGCCCTCATACAGCAGGCGATCAACCGGCGTATTGAAGCGGAACACGACTCCGGCCGCTTCGGCCATCTGCGCCAGCCGCTGCGTAAAGAGCTGGCAATCGCCGGTTTCATCGTTTGGCAGTCGCAGGCCGCCGGTCAGTTTGTGCGCCACTTCGCCCAGTGCCGGTTCCACCTCGGCCAGACGCGCCGACTCCAGCAGCTGGTAAGGTACGCCAGCTTCCTGTAATACAGCGATATCACGGGTGGCGTTCTCATACTGTTCGGCGGTGCGGAAGAGTTGCAGCGTCCCGCCCTGCCGCCCTTCATACTGGATGCCGGTGGTTTCACGCAGCAGTTTCAGACAATCGCGGCTATATTCAGCCAGACGCACCATGCGCCCTTTGTTTTCCATATAGTGCCGGGTGTCGCAGTTGCGCAGCATTTGCCACATCCATTTCAGCTGCGATGAAGAGCCATCAAGCTTAATGGCGAGCGGCGCATGGCGCTCAAACATCCATTTGATCGCTTTCAGCGGCACGCCGGGCGCGGCCCACGGTGCGGCATAGCCGGGTGAAATCTGCCCGGCGTTGGCGGCACTGGTTTCCAGAGCAGGCCCCGGCTGACGATCGATTACGGTGACATCATGTCCGGCCTGGCGTAAATACCAGGCGCTGGTGACGCCGACAACGCCGCTGCCCAATACAACAACTCGCATATCCCTTCTCCCGTGAGTAAAGCACAATCATCTGATTACAAATTGATAACTCAGATGAAAATATTATTCAACATATGGCTTTTTTATGGTGACACCCCTCACAACATCGCCGTCTGGTAAGGGCTGCGAATATTCAGCATCTCCTGCTGCGCACTCTATCGCCGCAGCACAATATTTTGTCACCATGCCCTTTTACGCGGTAAGCGAGCGGGAATATCGTGAAGATTTGGTGAGGACTGGCGTACAGTTTTAAATCAGTGTTCTATGCTTGAAATGAGACGCTCCATAGAGAGAGTGTCGAGAACAATGAGGGCGCGCTAATGGCTACGATTGACTCAATGAATAAGGATTCTATTCGTCTGAGCGATGGACCCGACTGGACATTCGAACTGCTGGATGATTACCTGGCAGAGATTGACCGGGTGGCGAAACTCTACCGGCTGGATACCTATCCGCATCAAATCGAAGTGATCACCTCAGAACAGATGATGGATGCCTACTCAAGCGTCGGCATGCCTATCAATTATCCCCACTGGTCGTTCGGCAAAAAGTTTATTGAAACTGAACGGCTCTATAAGCATGGCCAGCAAGGCCTGGCCTACGAAATTGTGATTAACTCCAATCCCTGCATCGCTTATCTGATGGAGGAGAACACCATCACCATGCAAGCGCTGGTGATGGCGCATGCCTGTTACGGACACAACTCGTTCTTTAAAAATAACTATCTGTTCCGCAGCTGGACCGATGCCAGCTCGATTGTGGATTACCTGATCTTCGCGCGCAAATACATCACTGATTGCGAAGAGCGCTATGGGGTGGTGGAAGTGGAAAAACTGCTCGACTCCTGCCACGCGCTGATGAATTACGGCGTCGACCGCTATAAGCGTCCGCAGAAAATCTCGCTGCAGGAGGAGAAAGCGCGGCAAAAAAGCCGGGAAGAGTATCTACAAAGCCAGGTGAACATGTTGTGGCGCACCCTGCCGAAACGCGATGAAGAGGTTGCTGTCGCTCAGGCGCGCCGCTACCCGGCCGAGCCGCAGGAGAACCTGCTCTACTTTATGGAGAAGAATGCGCCACTGCTGGAGCCGTGGCAGCGCGAGATCCTGCGCATCGTGCGCAAAGTGAGCCAATATTTTTATCCACAGAAACAGACCCAGGTGATGAACGAGGGGTGGGCCACGTTCTGGCACTACACCATCCTCAACCACCTGTATGACGAAGGGAAAGTGACCGACCGCTTTATGTTGGAGTTTCTGCACAGCCACACCAATGTGGTGTTTCAGCCGCCCTACAATAGCCCGTGGTACAGCGGCATTAACCCTTACGCGCTCGGTTTTGCCATGTTCCAGGATATTAAGCGCATCTGCCACTCCCCGACGGAAGAGGATCGCTACTGGTTCCCGGATATTGCCGGTTCTGACTGGCTGGAAACGCTCCATTTCGCCATGCGTGATTTCAAAGATGAGAGCTTTATCAGTCAGTTTATGTCGCCGAAGATAATGCGCGATTTCCGCTTCTTTAGCGTGCTGGATGACGATCGCAATAACTACCTGGAGATTGCCGCGATCCATAACGAAGAGGGCTATCGCGAGATCCGCTCGAAGCTTTCCTCCCAGTACAACTTGAGCAATCTTGAACCGAATATACAGGTCTGGAACGTCGATCTGCGCGGCGATCGTTCGCTGACGCTGCGGTATATTCCGCACAATCGCGCCCCGCTCGATAAAGGGCGTCGCGAAGTGCTGAAACATGTACATCGCTTGTGGGGATTTGATGTTCTGCTCGAACAGCAAAACGAAGATGGCAGCGTAGAGTTGCTGGAGCGCTGCCCGCCGCGAAGCAACGTGCTGTGATATAAAAAACCCCTCACGACGAGGGGTTTTTTATTACTATCGCCCCTGTAGCGCGAGATCGCCAGGCATCGTTTTCTGCATCTTATGCCAGATCTCCCCGCTGTCATGACCGTAGCGACGAACCAGTTCGTACACCTGGTCATGCTGGGCATGTTCGCAGACCTCAGCCAGCCGATGATAGAAACCAAGCGCCAGGCTGCGCGCTTCCGGGCTGGAGAAGTAGTGGCGACCAATGCGGGTATAGAGTCCCTTCATGCCGTTGAGGATCAAACCATAGATCGGGTTGCCAGAAGCAAACGCCAGCCCGCGAAAAATGTTGTAATCCAGCTCAGCAAACGCATCGGCGTGATCCTCTACTTCACGCGCGGTGGCGAGCACCTTTAACGCATCTTCAGGATGCTGGCGAAACGCAGTGCGAATGAAAATCGTGGAAATGTTGGTACGCACGGACAGTAAATTATCGATCAACTGCGGTACGCTTTCGTGGTCCAGACGTGCCAGCGTTTCCAAAATATTCAGGCCTGAGGTTTCCCAGAAATTGTTCACTTTTGTCGGTTTGCCATGCTGGATAGTGAGCCAGCCATCCCGGGCAAGTCGCTGCAGAACTTCACGCAGTGTGGTACGAGTGACGCCAATCAGTTCAGAGAGCTCGCGTTCAGCAGGAAGAATCGATCCAGGGGGAAAGCGACTGTTCCAGATACTTTCAATAATGTACTCTTCCGCGAAACCCGCCGGGCTCTGCGCCTTAATGACCATATAAGATTTCCATAACACAGCTAAGCAATGAGCACTCATCATACCAAAGCATGCAGTGGGCAGGTAGCGTAGGGTAGGAAGAAAAAAGGCGATCAACGTATTATTTTGACGAATTTGCTACATGAATATTTCGCGCAAATATGGCTTAAATCCAAATAATTAACCGAAGATCGGTCAACACGGCGTAGGGGATGTTTCACTTTTCGCTGACTAAACATTCCATTACGCATTATTTTGCCCCCGCTAGTGGCCTTGAGATTGATTTCGTTTACACTGCGGTCTCTACGCATCTCCAGGGAAATGATTATGTTGCGATATTTAAATAAGTGCTCACACGGGCGCGGCGCCTGGCTGCTGATGGCGTTAACTGCCTTTGCGCTTGAGATGACGGCGCTGTGGTTCCAGCATGTCATGCTGTTAAAACCGTGTGTGTTATGCATTTACGAACGCTGCGCACTCTTCGGCGTAATGGGTGCTGGTATTGTCGGTGCGATTGCGCCAAAAACGCCGCTTCGCTTCGCCGCTCTTGCTATCTGGATCTACAGCGCTATACGCGGCATCCAGCTGGCGTGGGAACACACGCAGATCCAGCTTCATCCCTCACCTTTTATGACCTGCGATTTTGCCGCACGCTTCCCGAGCTGGCTACCGCTGGATAAGTGGCTGCCGCAGGTGTTTGTCGCCTCCGGCGACTGTGCGCAACGTCAATGGGAGTTTTTGTCGCTGGAGATGCCGCAGTGGCTGCTGGGCATCTTTGTCGCCTATCTGGTGGTGGCGCTACTGGTGCTGATTGCACAGTTCTTTAAACCGAAAAAACGCGATCTGTTTGGTCGATAAAAAAACGCTCCTTCGGGAGCGTTTTATTGTGGATGAAGGGGGAAAACAGAGTCTCAATCCGCCCAATCTGGTTTGTTCAAAATATGGGCTTGCCAGTCGCGCACTTCAGACTCTTTCACCGCAATGTGGCGAACCGAAATACGCTCAGCGTGCATCGCCGCTTTTGACCCGGTACGCAGCGGATGCCAGACCGGCAAATTTTTCCCCTCCGCCAGTAAGCGGTAAGCGCAGCTTGGCGGCAGCCATTCGAAGGTCGGCAAATTCTCACGGGTCAGCTTAATACAGTCCGGTTCATACTCGAAACGGCGCTCGTAGTTACGGCACTGGCAGGTTTTGATATTTAACTGGCGGCAGGCGACGTTGGTAAAGTAGATCTCGTCAGTGTCTTCATCCATCAGTTTATGCAGGCAGCACTGACCGCAGCCGTCACAGAGCGACTCCCACTCTGCGTCCGTCATTTGGTCGAGAGTTTTGTTTTGCCAGAAAGGGGTGTCGCTCATAATAAAATCCGCCGTTGGTAACCAGGGTGCACCTTATAACCACTCTGGCAGAGGGATGCAAGTTTTGCCGCCCAAATGCGCGGCAAAAGCATTACAGCACGCGGGTCGAAAGGGAAAGACCGTTAAAGCGTAGCGCGAGCTCATCGCCGCTGCTGAGCGGGCCGACCCCTTCCGGGGTGCCGGTAAGGATCACATCCCCCGCTTTCAGCGTGAAAAATTTGCTCATATAAGCAATCAGCGGCACGATCTTGTGGATCATATCTGAAGTGCTGCCCTGCTGGCGGATCTCGCCGTTAATTTTCAGTTCCAGCGAGGTATTTTGCGGATCGCTTTCAAACTCAGCGGCCGGAACAAACCCCGAGATAGGGCAGGCATTATCAAACCCTTTCGCTTTCTCCCACGGCTGTCCCGCTTTCTTAAGTTTGCTCTGCAGGTCGCGTGCGGTCAGATCCAGCGCCACACCGTACCCCGCTATCGCTTTTTGAACATGCTCTTCGGTGGCATGGCGCAGCGTTGCACCAATTAACACCGCCAGTTCAATTTCATGATGCACCGAGCCAAGCTCAGTTGGCAGCACCAGCGGCTGGCGAAGATCGCACAGTGCGGATTCAGGTTTAATAAACAGCACCGGCTCATCCGGCGTCGCGCTGCCCATCTCCTTTATATGCTTCGCATAGTTACTGCCGACGCACACCACTTTACTCACCGGGTAATCCAGCAGAGCGCCCTGCCAGTTATGATGTTGATACATGTTTAGCCTCTCCGGTAACACGTTGAACATGAGCGAAAAATGACTATCCGCGCCACCCGGCGGTTTGTCAAATCGCAAAATGAGAGGGGGTGAGAGAATAAAAAAGAGACGGCGGAATAATCCGCCGCCTTTAGAGAGGGTTATTGCTTACCGTTTGCCGCGAGATGGGCTTTAAGTAAATTTTCCGGCGGCGGTGGCATCTGTAAATAATATCCCTGCTCAGCGAGCGCGGTTTTTACTTTTTCTAAATCCGCGCCAGCTAATTTTTTACTGCCATCAAGGGGTAAAATCATCGCTAACTGCGGTTGGCCAAAACTTTGCATTAATGTTTCCGGTACGCGAGAAAAATCGTCTCTTTTCTCAACATAGAGATAGGTCTGTTCACGCCTGGCACTTCGATAGATCACACAAAACATACTTTTACTCGGAATTAGGAGGTGGTTACTTGCCTGAATATAACAGGGACTATAACATGCCCGGTAGTCTTCGGAATATCACCCCGTTTTCGGGTGTTTAGAGCAAAATGAGTAAGGTCAGGATGTCAAACACGCCCATCGAGCTTAAAGGCAGTAGTTTTACCTTATCCGTGGTTCATTTGCATGATGCAAAACCCGAGGTTATTCGTCAGGCGTTAGAAGACAAAATCGCTCAGGCTCCTGCTTTTTTGCAGCATGCTCCCGTGGTGGTGAATGTCTCAGCACTGGAAGGCCCCATTGACTGGCCGCAGCTGCAAAAAAGTATTGCAGCCACAGGCCTGCATGTGGTTGGTATCAGCGGCTGCAAAGACGCTGAACTTAAAGCGGAAATTGAACGCGCCGGCTTCCCCATTCTGTCGGAAGGCAAAGAGAAAGCGCAGCCGCGTCCGGAGCCCGTTGCTGAACCGGTATCCGTCGCTACGCCGGCCATTAAAACACGGCTGATTGATACCCCGGTTCGCTCAGGTCAGCGTATTTATGCGCAGAACTGCGATCTGATTGTTACCAGCCACGTGAGTGCAGGTGCGGAGTTGATTGCCGATGGCAATATCCATGTCTACGGCATGATGCGCGGGCGCGCGCTGGCAGGCGCAAGCGGTGATAATGAAGCACAAATATTTTGTACCCACCTGACGCCGGAGCTGGTCTCTATCGCAGGCGAGTACTGGCTGAGCGATCAAATCCCGGCCGAATTTTATGGCAAAGCGGCGCGTCTGCAGCTCGCAGGTAACGCTTTGACAATTCAACCCTTAGATTAAGCCCTTTTAACAAGGAACTCCTATGGCACGCATTATTGTTGTTACTTCGGGTAAAGGGGGCGTTGGCAAGACCACCTCCAGCGCGGCCATCGCTACTGGTTTAGCCCAGAAGGGCAAGAAAACGGTTGTTATCGACTTCGATATTGGCCTACGTAACCTTGACCTGATCATGGGCTGCGAGCGCCGCGTTGTATACGATTTCGTTAACGTTATCCAGGGCGACGCAACGCTGAATCAGGCGTTGATTAAAGATAAGCGCACTGAAAACCTCTATATTCTCCCGGCATCGCAGACGCGCGACAAAGACGCCCTCACCTATGAAGGCGTTGATAAGGTATTAGAAGATCTGAAAAAAATGGACTTCGACTTTATCGTCTGTGACTCACCGGCTGGCATCGAAACCGGCGCGCTGATGGCGCTCTACTTCGCCGATGAAGCCATTATCACCACTAACCCCGAAGTCTCGTCCGTGCGTGACTCTGACCGTATTCTGGGGATTCTGGCTTCCAAATCACGTCGTGCGGAGAGAGGTGAAGAGCCGATTAAAGAGCATCTGCTGCTCACCCGCTACAACCCGGGCCGCGTTAACCGTGGTGACATGTTGAGCATGGAAGATGTGCTGGAAATTCTGCGCATCAAACTGGTTGGCGTGATCCCGGAAGATCAGTCTGTACTGCGGGCCTCTAACCAGGGCGAGCCGGTTATTCTGGATGCTAATGCTGACGCCGGTAAAGCGTATGCCGATGCCGTGGAACGTCTGCTGGGAGAAGAACGTCCTTTCCGCTTCATAGAAGAAGAGAAGAAAGGTTTCCTCAAACGCCTGTTCGGAGGATAAGTTATGGCATTACTCGACTTTTTTCTCTCCAGAAAAAAGAATACCGCCAGCATCGCTAAAGAACGCCTGCAGATTATTGTTGCAGAGCGCCGCCGCAGCGACGCTGAACCCCACTATTTGCCGCAGCTGAAGCGCGATATTCTGGAAGTCATCTGTAAATATGTGCAGATCGATCCGGAAATGGTCACGGTGCAGCTGGAGCAGAAAGGGGACGATATTTCTATTCTGGAGTTGAACGTCACGTTGCCAGAAGCGGAAGAGACGAAATAATCTCCGCAATAAGCGCAATTAAAAAAGGCAGAATAAATTCTGCCTTTTTTATTTCCTCACCGAAAGACACTGTAATTATTCACAGTCTTATTGCGGATACTCTGCTAATAACGCATTGAGTCGATCGGCCATCAATTCACCGCGCCAGCCGCTAATTAATTCCGGCAGGCTGGTTTGCGTTTTCAGTTTCCAGTGCCAGTTTAATAACTGATTAATCTGCCGACGCGATGCCAGCAACTCTACGCTAATATTTTCACTTTCACTGATTGTCTGGACCAGCGCTTTAATCGCTTTAAACGCTTTGCGATAGCCGGGCATGTCCATCAGATTACGCAGCGGCTCTGGCAGTGACGCTTCCGGCAACTCCTGCGCCTGCGCGACCAGCGCCAGCAAGGTTTTACCGTGGAAACGGATTTCACTACCTGAAAGACCGAGGCTATCCAGCTCGCCGAGGCTGCCTGGCATGTAGCGCGCAACTGCCCAGAGATTCTCTTCGCGCACCACAAAGTTGACGGCCATGTCGCGCTCGCGCGCCTTGCGCAGACGCCATGAGGCCAGCAGTTGCAAACAGGCCAGCTGGCGCGGGCGCAGCTGCCAGGCATTGGTGATTTCACGCCATGCTTCATCCGGTGCCAGCACCTCCTGGCGGCGCTGCATCATTAAACGACACTCGTCGAGCGCGGCAGCCAGTCTGCCCGCCTGCTCGGTCTCTGCCAGCAGTTTCCCTGCGATAGGCAACAGGTACCAGACATCCGCCGCCGCATAGTCACATTGACGCTCGGTAAGCGGACGCGCCAGCCAGTCGGTGCGGGATTCGCTTTTATCAATCACCGTCCCGGTAAACTCCTCTACCATTGAGGCAAAGCCCCATGACATCGGACGACCGCAGAATGCCGCGAGGATCTGCGTATCAATCATCGGCTGTGGCTGTACACCAAACGTATTGAGGAACACTTCCAGATCTTCGCTTCCCGCGTGCAGATACTTGGTGATCGCACTATTGGTGAGCAGGTCGCGAAACGGCTTCCAGTCGGTAATAGTCAGCGGATCGATAAGCGTGACACGCTCGCCGTCATACATCTGCAGCAGACCCAATTGCGGGTAGTAAGTGCGGGTGCGGACAAATTCCGTATCGAGGGCAATGGCTGGAAATGCACTGGCAGATTCACATATGGCTGCCAGCGCGTCGTTCGTCGTTATCATCTGGTAATTCAAATCATTTTCTCTTCAGTTTGCGCCCATAAAAAACGCCGGCTTTAACCGGCGTTCGGGAGGCTAACGGATAGCTCAGGCGTTATTGTCCACTTTGGCGCGCGCTTCGTCACGTAATTCTCGTCGCAAAATCTTTCCGACGTTCGATTTCGGCAGCTCCGGGCGGAACTCCACCTGCTTCGGCACTTTGTAGCCGGTAAGCTGTCGGCGGCAGAAGGCGATCAGCGCCTCTTCAGTCACGGAAGCCTCTTTTTTCACCACAAAGAGTTTCACCGCTTCACCGCTGTTGGCGGATGGCACACCAACGGCAGCCACTTCCAGCACGCCGGGGTGCTGCATCACCACATCTTCGATCTCGTTCGGATAGACGTTGAAACCGGAGACCAGAATCATATCTTTCTTGCGATCGACAATGCGCAGGAACCCTTCGTCATCCATTACCGCAATATCGCCGGTGTGCAGCCAGCCATCACGCAGGATCTCATCGGTTGAATCAGGACGCTGCCAGTAGCCAAGCATCACCTGCGGCCCTTTAATACAAAGCTCGCCCGGTTCCCCCGGTGCGACTTCATTATTGTCGTCATCCACCAGCTTCGCTTCGGTCGACGGCACCGGCAGGCCAATGCTGCCGCTGTGGTAGTCAATATCGTGCGGGTTGACGCTCACCAGCGGCGAGCATTCGGTCAGACCATATCCTTCCAGCAGATACTGCCCGGTCAGTTTGACCCAACGGTCTGCTACCGCCTGTTGCACCGGCATGCCGCCGCCCGCAGAGAGGTGCAGTGAAGAGAAGTCGAGCTTTCTGAACTCCTCATTATTAAGCAGCGCGTTAAACAGCGTGTTCACGCCAGTCATGGCGGTGAAGGGGTATTTGCCCAGCTCTTTCACCAGCCCCGGAATATCGCGTGGGTTGGTGATCAGCAGGTTCTGTCCGCCCAGCTCGATAAACAGCAGGCAGTTCATGGTCAAGGCGAAGATGTGATAGAGCGGCAGCGCGGTGACTACCAGCTCTTTACCACGATGCAGTAGCGGCCCGTAAGTGGCGTTCACCTGTTCGAGGTTAGCCAGCATATTACGGTGGGTGAGCATCGCCCCTTTCGCCACACCGGTGGTGCCGCCGGTATATTGCAGAAACGCAAGATCCTCGCACACCAGTTCCGGTTTAACATACTGCATGCGGTAGCCGTTTTGCAGCGCGCGGCGAAACGAGATGGCATCCGGCAGGTGATATTTCGGCACCAGTCGTTTGATATATTTAACGACAAAGTTAACCACCGTACCCTTTGCCGTTGAGAGCTGATCGCCCATGCGGGTCAGGATGACATGGCGCACCTGGGTTTTGTCGACAATCTTCTCCAGCGTGTGGGCAAAGTTGGAGACAATGACAATTGCCGCCGCGCCGCTGTCATTAAGCTGATGCTCAAGCTCACGGGGCGTGTAGAGCGGGTTAACGTTAACCACAATCATTCCGGCACGCAAAATCCCGAACAGCGCGACGGGATATTGCAGCAGGTTTGGCATCATCAGCGCCACACGATCGCCTTTTTGCAGGCCAAGCCCCTCCTGAAGGTAGGCGGCAAATGCCCGGCTGCGCTCCTCCAGTTTACGGAAGGTCATCACCTCGCCCATGTTGATAAACGCCGGCTGGTCGGCATAACGGGCTGCTGAGTGTTCAAATAATTCAACCAGGGATTGATAACGGTCAGGGTTGATCTCCGCAGGCACATCGGCGGGATAACGATTTAACCAAACCTTTTTCAATGCATCACCTCTAAAATGAGTGTTTGTTGTCATCGCAGCCCCAGTTAATAAACAAGAAATTAACATAATATTAACTCAGCGTACCAGTTTGAAAATTAACCGGACGGAAGGTTGCGAAGCGCGTCACTAATTATTTTTGTCATCGAATACAGGAAACAAAAACAGCGGCCGGGCCGCTGTTTATTTTTCCTGTCAAAACAAGAAATTACTCTGTTACGACCGTTTGTACACGAGCGGGTTCGGGCGGATACCAGCCCCAGGGACCGTAGCCTGTACGCCAGGGATAGGGCCCCGGACCGGAGAACCACGGGTCGAGCGGCTGTGGCGGCATCATGATTTGCTGCTGCAGACGCCAGCGTTTATAGCCGTTCACCTGCATCACCATATAGGTGTAAGAAGCGCTGCCAACTTTGCCCGCTTCGGTGCCGGTAATCGGCCCCACTACGGTGACCAGTTGATTACGGAAATCGACCGGGTCAACAAATCCATTGATGTCCGCGTAGATGCGCCCGACAGAGGGCTCACCCAGCACCGGGCGCGCGCCTTCATCCAGCGGGACAGAGGCGATCTCCAGCCGGGTTTTGCCCTGCTGATTGATCACATTGATCACTTTCCCGCCGAAGCGCCCCTCCTGTCCAACATAGAGCGTTGGCGCATTCATCACCCGCACTAGATCTTGCTGCGGTGTCGGGCTGGTGCCCTTGATCGCATCCGGCACCGTTACGCACCCACTTAACGCTACCGTTACCAGCCCTGCCAGTAACAGCTGCATAAACCCTTTTTGACCCGCCATCATGCGACCCCTTAACTCAGTTAGTACTACTGAGATTCATTCCCGGCCAGGAAGTTTCTTCCACGCCACTTCGTTACGCAAATAAACTGGCTCCGCCTGTTCAACGGCGACAGACTTCTGCGCTTCAAAGAGTTGACGGGCGATGGGCAACATATCTTCCGCAGCGGGCAGTAACATCTCGCCGTCGGTCAGCGTAAGGGGGCTATTGGCGGCCAGATCTGGCCATGCGCCCCAGCCGGTGCCCACCATCGCCCAGCTGCCTTCCAGCTGCTGCAAACGTCCGCTTACCGCCTCAGGTTTTAGCACCGCTTCCGTCTCTTCACCGTGCCAGACACCGTCAGCATCGCGCTGATACTCCGCCCAGTAGACTTCGCCCATGCGGGCATCAATGGCGGCCAGCACACGGGTCGCACCGGTTTTACGCCAGGCACCCTGCGCCATCGTCGCCAGCGTCGAGACGCCAATCATTGGCAGCTCCGCGCCGAGCGCCAGCCCCTGCGCGATACCAATACCGATACGCACGCCGGTAAAGCTGCCGGGCCCGCGGCCGAAAGCCAGCGCGTCGAGATCCGTAAGCCTGACCTCGGCGTCGGCAAGGGCAGCTCTGACCAGCGGCAGAATGCGTTGAGTATGTTCACGAGGGCAGAGTTCGAAGTGAGCGAAGGTCGTACCGTCATTCCACAGGGCAACAGAACAGGCTTCTGTGGCGGTATCAATAGCCAGAATTCGCATGGGTATAGCAGTCCAGATTCAACAAAATGGCGCGCATCTTACCACACTTCGCAAAAAATTACTCCGCTGCGGGCCTGGCAAGAAACTCCACCGCGCGGCGGATATCACGCGTGCGCGGTGCCGGCGGCAGGCTGGCGAGAAACACCGCGCCGTAGGGGCGCATCACCAGCCGGTTATCGCAAATCACCAGCACACCGCGATCATCAATATCGCGAATCAGGCGACCAACCCCCTGCTTGAGCGTGATGACCGCATCCGGGAGCTGCACTTCATCAAAGGGATCGCCGCCGCGCAGACGGCAATCTTCCATCCGTGCTTTTAGTAGCGGATCGTCCGGTGAGGTAAACGGCAGCTTATCAATGATCACCAGCGAAAGCGTGTCGCCGCGCACGTCGACCCCCTCCCAGAAGCTGCTGGTGGCCACCAGCAGCGCGTTACCGGCATCAACAAACTGTTGCAGCAGTTGCCCTTTACTGGTTTCACCCTGCAACAGCACCGGCAGGCTGAGGGTGGCGCGGAACTGTTCCGCAAGATCGCGCATCATGGCGTGCGAGGTACAGAGCATAAAGCAGCGCCCGTTGTTGGCTTCAATCATCGGCCTTAACATCGCTGCCAGCTGGCGCGCGGAGCCGGGCTGGTTGCTTTGCGGCAGATTGCGCGGCACGCAGAGCAGCGCCTGGCGCGGATAATCGAAGGGGCTCGGCAGCAGAAGTGATTGCGCTTCCTCAATGCCTAACCGTGCAGTGAAGTGATGCAGATCATCGTTGACCGACAGGGTCGCGGAGGTAAAGATCCAGCTCCCCTTCTTCTCTTTCATCACTTCCTGAAATTTATCGGCGACGGTCAGCGGCGTCAGCGCCAGGGTAAAATTGCGCGAGGTGCACTCATACCAGTAGCTGAATCCCGGCTGATTAATCTCTTTCAGCCGCTTGAGGCGGGCACGATAAACCGTGGCGCGCTCAAAAGCGGCGTCCAGCACCGCCGAGCGCCCAAGCGAGAGTTTCGCTACGTCGTAACAGAGCTCAAGGGCGTCATCGAGCAGCAGCAGCGCACGCAGGATCCGCGCATCGGCCAGCAGTTCGCGCAAGTTCCCGCGATAGCCCGGCTCGCCGAGTTGCAGGCGAAAATCCTGCGCGCTTTGCGCCAGCCGGTCGGCGCACTTCTGCAACTGCGCGGTATCGCGTAGATCGGTGCGATAGGCGATGGTGAAATCTTTGGCCAGATCGAGCAGCTGACGGCTGGAGAGCGACTGGCCAAAATATTGGCTGGCGATATCGGGCAGCTGGTGCGCTTCATCGAAGATCATCACTTCGGCCTCCGGGATCAGCTCACCGAAACCGCTCTCTTTCACCACCATGTCGGCGAGAAAAAGGTGGTGGTTGACCACCACGACGTCGGCTTCCATCGCTTTTTTTCGCGCCTTCACCACAAAGCACTCTTTGTACATTGGGCAGTCGCTGCCCAGACAGTTGTCATTGGTGCTGGTGACCAGCGGCCAGGCGGCGGAATCTCCCGCCACGCTGACGCAGGTGCTGATGTCCCCATCCTTGGTCTGGTTAGACCAGGAGCGCAGGAGAATGACATCGCTTAGCGTCTGTACCGGCAGATCGCCACCGGCAATCGCTTGCTGTTCGAGACGCTCGATACAGAGGTAGTTTGAACGGCCTTTAAGCAGCGCCGTGCGGCCGGTGTACTCCAGCGCTTTTGAGACGGTAGGCAGATCGCGGCTGTAGAGCTGATCCTGCAGGGCTTTTGAACCGGTGGAGATGATCACTTTCTTACCGGCGCGCAATGCGGGCGCAAGATAAGCATAAGTTTTACCGGTTCCGGTTCCCGCTTCCACTACCAGCGGCTGCGTTTTTTCAATCGCTTCGGTCACGGCGTAAGCCATCTGGCGCTGCGGTTCGCGCGGTTTAAATCCCGGTATCGCTTTGGCAAGCTGGCCGTCTGTTGCAAAATCGTCCGTCACACTACCCCCTGGTTAAATCGCCAGTGATTATGTCAGGGTGGGCGGATTTACGCCAGCCAGGTTTTTGTGGCACTCTTCCCGGCGAATCTTTGCAACCAGGAAGGAAAAGGTGATGACAATTGTGCGTATTGACGCGGAAGCCCGCTGGTCTGATGTGGTGATCCATAACCAGACGCTGTACTACACCGGCGTGCCGGAAAACCTCGACGCCGATGCTTTTGAGCAGACGGCAAACACGCTGGCGCAGATTGACGCAGTGCTCGAAAAACAGGGTAGCGATAAGTCACGGATCCTCGACGCCACTATTTTTCTCGCCGACAGCGATGATTTTGCGGCGATGAATAAGGCCTGGGATGCGTGGGTGGTGGCGGGCCATGCACCGGTGCGCTGCACCGTGCAGGCGAAGCTGATGAATCCGCGTTATAAAGTGGAGATCAAGATTATCGCGGCGGCATAATTACTCCTCCTCGTCCTCCTCATCTTCAAAGCGCGCCACGATCCGCTCTCCATTATGGCTGGCGCGCAGCTCTTGTGCCACCAGGCTTATAGCCTCACCGCTGCTCATGCCACCGGCCATAAGTTCCTGAATACGTTCGACTGCTTTCTGCTGCTGTTCGTGACTGAGGGAGGGTAATCCTGCAAACATGGTCAACTCCTGATAAATTATCGGCGCTAATTATTCCACGCGTCTGTGCACTACGCCAGCGAAGACGCTCAAGAGCCAGGAATCATGACACAGTTACCCCCTGCCCAACTCTCACTCCCGTGGCACCCCGAGGCCGCAGAGTTCTATTTCGCCCCGCTCAGTGCCCAGCCGTGGGCGATGCTGCTTCATTCGGGGCATGCCGATCATCCCCATAACCGGTTTGATATTTTAGTCGCCGACCCGCTGACGACGCTGACAACGCAGGGCGAGAGCACTTATCAGGACGGACGCGCGTCGCAAGGCGATCCGCTTGGGCTCCTGCAACAGGCGCTGGATGCCTGCGGTCTGCATGCTGAACCCGCAAATGAGTTTCCTTTCCAGGGCGGTGCGCTTGGCCTGTTCGGGTATGATTTAGGCCGGCGCTTTGAAAAACTGCCCTCACTGGCCGCAAAGGATATTGCCATCCCCGATATGGCGGTTGGCATCTATGACTGGGCGCTGATTGTTGACCACAAACTGCAGCGTGTAACGCTGTTGAGCCACGGGGATATCACTGCGCGCCTGGCCTGGCTTGAGTCGCAGATCGCACCGCCGCAGGCCGAGTTTCGCTTAACCTCCGCCTGGCAGGCCAATATGAGCCGCGCGGAGTATGGCGAAAAGTTCCGCCAGGTGCAGGCGTGGCTGCGCAGCGGTGACTGCTATCAGGTCAACCTCGCGCAACGTTTTCAGGCACGTTACAGCGGCGATGAGTGGCAGGCATTTGTGCGCCTGAATGGTGAGAATCGCGCGCCGTTCAGCGCCTTTCTGCGCCTGCCGCAGGGGGCGATCCTCAGCCTCTCTCCAGAGCGTTTTATTCGCCTGACAGGTGATGAGATTGAAACCCGCCCAATTAAAGGCACGCTGCCGCGTCTTGCGGACGCACAAGCGGATGCTGAGCAGGCCGTTCGTCTTGCCGCCTCGCCGAAAGATCGCGCCGAGAATGTGATGATTGTCGATCTGATGCGCAACGACATCGGTCGCGTGGCAGTAGCGGGTTCGGTACGGGTACCGGAGCTATTTGTGGTTGAACCTTTCCCGGCAGTGCATCACCTGGTAAGTACCGTGACGGCGAAGCTGCCCCCCGGGCGACACGCAAGCGATCTGCTTCGCGCGGCGTTTCCCGGGGGATCGATTACCGGTGCGCCGAAAGTGCGGGCGATGGCGATCATCGATGAGCTGGAGCCGCACCGGCGCAATGCCTGGTGCGGTAGCATCGGCTACCTCAGCGTCTGCGGCAATATGGACACCAGCATCACCATCCGTACCGTCACCGCCTGCGACGGTCAGCTTTACTGCTCCGCGGGCGGCGGGATTGTCGCCGACAGCGACGAGGATGCGGAATATCAGGAAACCTTTGATAAAGTTAACCGTATCCTGCGGCAACTAGAGAGGTAATTCGTGGAGCAACCGGTGTTAACTCTGGATAACTTTTTATCGCGCTTTCAGCTGATGCGCCCGCAGCTTAATGCCGCCACCCTCAATGCGCGCCAGGCGGCGGTGCTGGTGCCAATCGTGCGGCGTAAAGAGCCGGGCCTGCTGCTGACCCAGCGCTCAGCGATGCTGCGCAAGCATGCAGGCCAGGTCGCTTTTCCCGGCGGCGCGGTCGACAGTACCGACGCCTCGCTTATCGCCGCCGCGCTGCGTGAAGCGCAGGAAGAGGTGGCGATCCCGCCGGAATCGGTTGAAGTGATTGGCGTCCTGCCGCCCGTTGATAGCGTCACAGGCTTTCAGGTCACGCCAGTAGTTGGCATTATTCCGCCCGATCTTCCCTGGCGCGCCAGCGAAGATGAAGTGGCGGCGGTGTTTGAAATGCCGCTCGCCGAAGCGTTGCGGCTTGGGCGTTATCACCCACTGGATGTGCATCGCCACGGTAATGCTCACCGGGTGTGGTTATCCTGGTATGAGCATTATTTTGTCTGGGGCATGACGGCGGGGATCATCCGCTCGCTGGCACTGCAAATCGGCGTGCGCCCATAAGGGCTATACTCTGATTTGCGCACTTTGTGACGGCGAACTCGCTATTAGTTTAATAGAGGCCAGCGATTAGTTTAATTCATGTGAATAGTTAACCTGCTGGCACCCTTCCCTCTTACACTATGCGCAGTTATTACATCGTTACTGGAAACCCAGTAACCCTGTCAGGAGTGTAAATGTGATTAGTCTATTCGACATGTTCAAAGTGGGGATTGGTCCTTCTTCTTCCCACACTGTTGGCCCGATGAAGGCCGGGAAGCAGTTCGTCGATGATCTGGTCGAAAAAGGCGTGCTGGAAAACACCACCCGCGTTGTGGTGGATGTTTACGGTTCCCTCTCCCTTACCGGGAAAGGACACCATACCGATATTGCCATTATTATGGGTCTGGCGGGCAACGAGCCGGCCACTGTCGATATTGATGCGATCCCCGGGTTTATCCGCGATGTGGAAAACCGTGGGCGCCTGCTGCTGGCGCAGGGTCGTCATGAAGTCGACTTTCCGCAGAATGACGGCATGCGTTTTCACAGCGATAATCTGTCGCTGCATGAAAACGGTATGCGTATTACCGCCCTGAACGGCGACAACGTTGTATACAGCAAAACCTACTACTCCATCGGCGGCGGCTTTATCGTTGATGAAGAGCACTTTGGTAAAGAGACCCTCGACTCCGTCTCTGTGCCCTACCCGTTCAACTCTGCGACGCAGATGCTGGAGTATTGCAAGCAGACCGGTCTTTCACTCTCCGGGATGGTGATGCAAAACGAGCTGGCACTGCACTCGAAAAAAGAGATTGAAGAGTACTTTGCCAACGTCTGGACTACGATGCGCGCCTGTATCGATCGCGGCATGAACACCGAAGGCGTGCTGCCGGGTCCGCTGCGCGTGCCGCGTCGCGCCTCTGCGCTGCGCCGTATGCTGGTTTCCAGTGATAAGCTCTCCAACGATCCGATGATCGTTGTGGATTGGGTGAACATGTTTGCCCTCGCAGTTAACGAAGAGAACGCGGCCGGTGGTCGCGTGGTGACGGCGCCGACCAACGGTGCCTGTGGTATCGTGCCGGCGGTATTGGCCTATTACGACCACTTTATTGAATCCGTCAGCCCGGATATCTATATCCGCTACTTCCTCGCTGCCGGGGCGATTGGCGCGCTCTATAAAATGAACGCCTCTATTTCCGGCGCGGAAGTGGGCTGCCAGGGCGAAGTGGGTGTCGCCTGTTCGATGGCGGCTGCGGGCCTGGCAGAGCTGCTGGGCGCAAGCCCGGAGCAGGTTTGCGTTGCCGCAGAGATTGGTATGGAGCACAACCTCGGTCTCACCTGCGATCCGGTCGCCGGCCAGGTGCAGGTTCCCTGCATTGAGCGTAACGCCATTGCCTCGGTGAAGGCGATTAACGCCGCGAGAATGGCCATGCGTCGCACCAGCGCGCCGCGTGTTTCCCTCGATAAGGTTATCGAAACCATGTACGAGACCGGGAAAGATATGAATGCCAAGTACCGCGAAACCTCGCGCGGTGGTCTGGCGATCAAAGTGCAGTGTGACTAAACCCACCTCCCGCAGCGCCGTTCAGCCGAACGGCGCTTTTTTACCCGCGATGCCACATATCAAGAATATTCCCCGCCGTTTGTGCATAAGCTGAGCAATTTCCCGCTACACTTTAACTGTGCTGGCATGGCAATCAGGCCAGGGATATTACGGGCGATCGGCGCATGCAAACGGCTCAGCGGATCATCAAAAGCTATCGACAGCGGCGCGCCACGGTTTGCGTACTGGCAGGCATTGTCGCGCTCATATTAACCCTCGCCTTTCGCTTTATCTCCGAGCGCAACCTTAACCAGCAGCGCGTCGCCTCTTTTACCCACCATGCGGTGGTGAATTTTGATCGCCTGCTGCTGCCGCTGGAATCGACGCGCGAGACTGTTTCGCCGCTGGTCGGCAAACCGTGCGATGAGGTTCATCTGCAACTGCGCAAAATCGTCGCCAGCCTGCAGACGGTACGCTCCATTACGTTGGTGCACGATGGCCTACTCTACTGCTCAAGCATCTTTGGCGATCGCAGCGTTCCCGTCCACCAGCTCCAGCCGCGCCTGCCGGCGAAGACCTTCCTCCTGGTACTCTCTACGGACCAATCCCTGCTGAAAGATCGCCCGGTGCTAATCGTCTGGTTCCCTACCGCTGCGGACGGGCAAAGCGGCGTGATGGAAGTTGTCAATATTGAACTACTCAGCCGCTTGATGCTGGAGCCGCAGCCGCCCCTGATCACTCGTGTTGCGCTGTCGGTCGCCGGGCGGCATCTGATACAGGGAAGAGGCCTACTGGAAAACTTACCGCTGGCCGATGATGAGAAGCGCTATCAGCGTACGTCACAATTTTTCCCCGTGACGGTAAGCGTCAGCGGCCCTGGTGCTACGCGACTGGCGCTACAGCATCTGCCCTCACAGCTGCCGCTGGCGCTGATGCTCGGGCTTTTAACCAGCGTGATTACCTGGTTTACTACCGCCAACCGCATGAGCTTTGCGCGCGAGATCAATCTTGGCTTAACTGGCCGGGAATTTGCGCTCTTCTGCCAGCCGGTACTGAATGCGCAGAGCCTGAAATGCGTCGGCGTGGAGATCCTGTTGCGCTGGCACAACCCGCGTCAGGGCGCAATTTCGCCGGAAGTGTTTATTCCAATCGCCGAGGCGCAGCATCTGATTGCCCCGCTGACCCGTTATGTTCTGGCTGAGGTTCAGGCCCGCCTTCATCTCTTTCCGGTCGACGCCCACTTTCATATCGGCATTAATGCCGCTCCCAGCCATCTGCGCGATGGCGAGTTACTAAAAGATTTGCACCGGTTGTGGTTTGTTCACCATCCGGTTCAGCAGTTGATTATTGAACTGACCGAGCGCGATGCGTTACAGGATGTCGATTCGCGCATGATGCGCGAGCTGCACCACAATGGCGTGAAGATTGCGATTGATGATTTCGGCACCGGTAACAGCTCCCTGAGCTGGCTGGAGAAGCTGCAACCGGACATCCTGAAAATCGACAAATCTTATACTGCGGCGATCGGCACCGATGCGGTGAACTCTAAGGTGACCGACATTATTATCGCGCTCGCACAGCGGCTGGATATTGAACTGGTGGCAGAGGGGGTAGAGACCCCGCAGCAGGCGCAATATTTGCGTCAGCAGGGGGTGCAGTCACTGCAGGGATATCTGTTTGCACAGCCGATGCCGATTGAGAATTTCCCGGCGTGGTTAGCCGCTAATGCGACGCCAGCCGCGCATGGCGATCGGCTGGCACCGCTGATGACGATCGAGGATCACTCCTCTTCGTCGTGAGCTGGCTGCTCTTTAACAATACGCACCAGATCGACCCGGTAGTCATTCGCTTCCATCACGGTGATATGCAGCGGCGCAATGGCAAAGGTTTCGCCTACCGGCGGGATCTGCCCGCGTGCGGCAATCACCAGACCGGCAACGGTAGCGATATCTTCCTCTTCATTGACGAAGTTATCGAGATCCAGCGTGTGCTGTAGCGCATGCAGGTCGGTAGTGCCTTTCACCAGCCAGCCGTCGCCGTCGGCAACGATCTCCGGCGTTTCGTCCGCATCGGGGAATTCACCGGCAATTGCCTCCAGCACGTCCAGCGGCGTCACCAGCCCCTGCACCACACCAAACTCATTGGTGACAATCACGAAGCTGCCGCGCGCGCGGCGCAATACCGCCAGCAGCTTGATCGGGTCGAGGGTTTCCGGCACCACAATCGCTGGCGAGCCAGAGGCGATGGCCGCCACATCGACGCCCTCTTCCAGCGACACCAGCAGCTCTTTGGCGCGCACGATACCGATCACTTCATCCAGTTCGCCACGGCAGACCGGGAAGAGGCTGTGTGGGGAAGAGAGCAGCTGCTGGCGGATCTCATCAACGCTCAGGTTGGCATCCACCCAGCTAATATCCCCGCGCGGCGTCATAATGCTGCGCAGCGAGCGGGAGGCCAGCGTCAGTACGCCGTTGATCATATAGCGTTCTTCTTCCGCAAACGCGCCTTCCGGCACCGTTACCGAGGCATCGCTGTCCGTCTCGGTTTGCGTCGCATTCTGACGACGACCGCCCATCAGACGCACAATCGCATCCGCGGTGCGGGCACGCAGCGGCAGACGCGACTGGTTGCGCAAGAAGTTACGGCGCGCCACCTGGTTGAAGAACTCAATGATGATTGAGAAGCCAATCGCGGCGTAGAGGTAGCCTTTCGGAATATGAAAACCAAAGCCCTCTGCGACCAGACTCAGACCAATCATCAGCAGGAAGCTCAGACAGAGCACCACGACCGTCGGATGCTGGTTGACAAACCGGGTCAGCGGCTTCGAGGCCAGCAGCATTACCGCCATAGCGATCACCACCGCCGCCATCATCACCGGCAGGTGATTAACCATACCGACTGCAGTAATCACCGCATCGAGGGAGAAGACCGCATCAAGAATGACAATCTGCGTCACAACCACCCAGAAGCTGGCGTAGCCTTTACCGTGTCCGCCATCATGGTCGCGGTTTTCAAGCCGTTCGTGCAGCTCTGTGGTGGCCTTAAACAGTAAGAAAATACCGCCCAACAGCATGATTAAATCACGGCCGGAGAAGGTAAGGTTCCACACAGAGAAGAGCGGCTGGGTGAGCGTCACCATCCATGAGATCAGCGACAGCAGACCAAGTCGCATCACCAGCGCCAGCGACAGACCGATCAATCGTGCTTTATCGCGCTGCTTCGGCGGCAGTTTATCGGCAAGAATGGCAATAAAAACCAGGTTATCGATACCCAGCACGATTTCCAGCACAACCAGCGTCAACAAACCGATCCAAATCTGCGGATCCATTAAGAATTCCATGACAGGCTCCTGTTCAGGAAAACAGTATACGGCGCGCGAAAATGCGCAGGCGTGATGACATTAACTCTATTTGAAAGGGGGAAATGCGTGGCGTGAGACAGCCATAAAGTGAACTGACGTCGGTGACGATCCATACGATGGGCTACAGCCCTTTACTCCTGGTAACTTAAACGGAGGTTAAACATAGCAAAGAGCCTGGGTAGCTGGCAAAGATTTACCAGACTTTGCAAATTGTATGGATATTTTGCGCCGCAAAATTTCATTTTTATGAAAGCTAAATTACGGATCTTCATCACATAAATTATTTTTTCACTCTCTAAAATAATTCGCGAAAGTTCCTAAACTTCTCTTTGAGTTTATCTCTGAATCGATTCGCTTTTATGGGGCCGATTCACAATACATCCATCGCGTGGATGTTAACGACAAGAATAAGGAGGTAGCAAGTGACTATTGCTATTGTTATAGGCACACATGGTTGGGCGGCAGAACAACTGCTTAAAACCGCCGAGATGCTGCTTGGCGAGCAGGAGAATGTCGGATGGATCGATTTTGTTCCCGGTGAGAACGCCGAAACATTAATCGAAAAGTATCAGGCGCAGCTGGCAAAGCTGGATACCAATCAGGGCGTGCTGTTTCTCGTTGATACATGGGGTGGCAGCCCATTTAACGCCGCCAGCCGCATTGTCGTCGATAAAGAGCATTATGAAGTGATTGCCGGCGTTAATATCCCGATGCTGGTTGAAACTCTGATGGCGCGTGATGACAACCCAACCTTCGATGAGCTGGTGGCGCTGGCCGTCGAGACCGGACGCGAAGGCGTGAAAGCACTGAAAGCGCAGCCGGTGGAAAAACCCGCTCCTGCTGCGGTTCAGCAGGCGGCAGCGCCGAAAGCCGCTACCTCCGCTAAACCGATGGGGCCAAACGACTATATGGTTATCGGTCTGGCTCGTATTGATGACCGCTTAATCCACGGTCAGGTTGCCACCCGCTGGACGAAAGAGACCAATGTCACCCGCATTATTGTCGTTAGCGATGAGGTCGCTGCCGATAATGTTCGCAAAACGTTGCTGACGCAGGTCGCACCGCCGGGCGTGACGGCTCATGTCGTTGACGTCGCAAAAATGATCCGCGTCTATAACAACCCTAAATATGCCGGTGAACGCGTCATGCTGCTCTTCACTAATCCTACCGATGTCGAACGTATCGTTGAGGGCGGCGTAAAACTTACCTCGGTCAACATTGGGGGGATGGCCTACCGCCAGGGCAAAACTCAGGTTAACAACGCTGTTTCTGTCGATGAGAAAGATATCGCTGCGTTTCGCAAACTCAACGATCGCGGCATTGAGCTGGAAGTCCGTAAAGTTTCAAACGATCCGAAACTGAAAATGATGGATTTGATCAGCAAAGTGGCGAAGTAACCGCGACGACCTGATTGACTCAGTTTTCACACTTACGTCTGATTTAGCTATAGGAGAAGTACAATGGAGATTACCACTCTTCAGATTGTGCTGGTGTTCGTCGTCGCATGTATTGCCGGTATGGAGTCGATACTCGACGAGTTCCAGTTCCACCGTCCATTGGTGGCGTGTACGTTAGTCGGTATCGTCCTTGGTGATATGAAAACCGGTATCATTATCGGCGGTACGCTTGAGATGATCGCGCTCGGCTGGATGAACATCGGTGCGGCGGTCGCGCCGGATGCCGCGCTGGCCTCGATTATTTCCACCATTCTGGTCATTGGCGGCCACCAGAGCATCGGTGCCGGTATTGCGCTAGCGATCCCGCTGGCGGCGGCAGGCCAGGTGCTGACCATCATCGTGCGTACCATTACCGTTGGTTTCCAGCACGCGGCAGATAAAGCCGCAGATAATGGTAACCTTACTGCCCTCTCCTGGATCCACGTCTCCTCTCTGTTTTTACAAGCGATGCGTATCGCCATCCCGGCGGTGATTGTGGCTATCTCTGTCGGTACCAGCGAAGTGCAGAACATGCTCAACGCCATTCCGGAAGTGGTGACCAGCGGTCTGAATATCGCCGGTGGCATGATCGTGGTGGTCGGTTATGCGATGGTCATCAATATGATGCGCGCAGGCTATCTGATGCCGTTCTTCTACCTTGGTTTCGTGACGGCGGCCTTTACCAATTTCAACCTCGTTTCACTGGGTGTGATCGGCGCAGTGATGGCCATCCTCTATATTCAGGTTAGCCCGAAATACAACCGCTCCGCAGGCGGCGCTGCCCCAGCGCCTGGTACCAACGATCTTGATAACGAACTGGATTAACAGGTGAACGACATGGTTGATATGACGAAAACTCCGACTGAGAAAAAACTCACCCAGAGTGACATTCGCAGCGTGTTCCTGCGTTCTAACCTCTTCCAGGGCTCGTGGAACTTCGAACGTATGCAGGCGCTCGGCTTCTGCTTCTCGATGGTACCGGCGATTAAACGCCTCTATCCGGAAAATAACGAAGCCCGCCGTCAGGCGATTAAACGTCACCTGGAGTTCTTCAACACTCACCCTTACGTTGCCGCGCCGGTGCTTGGCGTGACGCTGGCGATGGAGGAGCAGCGTGCGAACGGCGCAGAGATTGATGATGGTGCCATTAACGGTATCAAAGTCGGCCTGATGGGGCCGCTGGCAGGCGTCGGCGACCCGATTTTCTGGGGTACCGTGCGTCCGGTTTTTGCAGCACTCGGTGCCGGGATCGCCATGAGCGGCAGTCTGCTTGGGCCACTGCTTTTCTTCTTTCTCTTCAATATCGTGCGGCTTGCCACCCGCTACTACGGCGTGGCGTACGGCTATCGTAAAGGGATTGATATTGTTAAAGATATGGGCGGCGGTTTTCTGCAGAAACTGACCGAAGGGGCGTCAATCCTCGGCCTGTTCGTGATGGGGGCGCTGGTTAACAAGTGGACGCACGTCAATATTCCGCTGGTGGTATCGCAAATTACCGACCCGACCGGTAAAACCACGGTAACGACGGTCCAGACCATCCTTGATCAGCTGATGCCGGGCCTGGTGCCGCTGCTGCTGACCTTCGCCTGTATGTGGCTGCTGCGTAAAAAAGTGAACCCGCTGTGGATCATTGTCGGCTTCTTTGTGATTGGGATTGCCGGCTACGCCATCGGCCTGTTGGGCCTTTAAACGACGTGGTTATGACCGGGGGCGTTACTGCCCCCGGTTTTTTATTTAAGGAGATAAGATGACGATTACGGATAGCGTGCTGCTGCTGTTTGTCGCCGCCCTGCTGGCGTTCGCGATCTACGACGAAGTGGTGATGCCGCGTCGCAAAGGCGACACGCTGCTCACCGTTCCGCTGCTACGCAGAAGCCGTACCGATGGAGCCATTTTTGTCGGCCTGCTGGTTATTTTGATTTATAACAACAGTGTTAACGGCGGTTCATCATTAACCATGTGGTTATTATTTGCACTGGCGCTGCTGGGTATTTACCTTTTTTGGATCCGCGCGCCGAAAGCCATCTTTAAATCACACGGTTTCTTCTTTGCTAATGCATGGATTGAATATAACCGCATCAAAGAGATGAATTTATCGCAAGATGGCGTACTGGTGATGCAATTAGAACAGCGGAGGTTACTCATCCGTGTACGAAATATAGACGATCTTGAAAAAATCTACAGAGTATTGGTTAAAACTCAATAAGTTAAACTATAGCTCTCTCCTTTTATACTGCACAAAAAAGGGGCTTTAATATAGCCTCTGCTATATTTCCCATAAGAAATTACCTATGTTTATTAACGTTATTTTCACCTCATAAGCCGAATGACAATCATTATCGGCAGGCAGCGCCATGAATATATGTCTGCTGTTGTTTTATATTCTAAAAATATGGTAAGGTGCGTCCGTCGTTGGGGAGTAGCCGATTTCCGCTGCGCGGAGATGTACGTGTCAACATACTCGTTGCAAAACGTGGCACGTACGGACTGAACATTTTCAGTCAGGCGAGACCATTGACACACCAACTGCTGTTTACTGGGGGCAGTGGTGTGTTATATGGAACTCCCGGTCAGGACGCACAGATGAATTTATCCGCCACCCTGCTTCTCGCCTTTGGCATGTCGATGGACGCCTTCGCGGCCTCTATTGGTAAAGGTGCTACGCTCCGCAACCCGAAATTTTCCGACGCCCTGCGCACTGGTCTTATCTTCGGTGCAATTGAAACCTTAACCCCGCTGCTGGGCTGGGGTCTCGGGATGCTCGCCTCGCAATTTGTGCTTGAGTGGAATCACTGGATAGCGTTCGTGCTGCTGGCATTTCTTGGCGGCAGAATGGTGCTGGA
Source organism: Kosakonia sp. SMBL-WEM22 (assembly GCF_014490785.1). Taxonomy (NCBI): domain Bacteria; kingdom Pseudomonadati; phylum Pseudomonadota; class Gammaproteobacteria; order Enterobacterales; family Enterobacteriaceae; genus Kosakonia; species Kosakonia sp. SMBL-WEM22. The sequence continues at coordinate 2,818,250 of NZ_CP051488.1, forward strand.
GGGCGTGCGCGGTACCGACGAATGTGACGCTGAGATGCCGCACCGCCACGGTTTCTGGTTGCTGGTCACCACCGCCATTGCTACCAGCCTGGATGCAATGGCAGTCGGTGTCGGGCTGGCATTTTTGCAGGTCAATATTCTTACTACCGCGCTGGCGATTGGCTGTGCCACCCTTATTATGTCGACGCTTGGCATGATGGTTGGCCGCTTTATTGGCCCGCTGCTCGGCAAGCGCGCCGAGATCCTCGGCGGCGTGGTGCTGATTGGTATCGGCGTGCAGATCCTCTACAGCCACTTTGCTGGCTAACTTTCCCGCCGTAAGCAGTGGATGGTGAAATCCGTCTGGCAGCGAAACGTTTTTGTCGCTGCCAACTGCTGCCATACTTCCGGCTTCGCCCGCCAGGCAAACGGCGTCATTTGCAGTAGCGCAACCGCTTCTTCGCCGGTCAACTCCATTTCGTACGCGAGTGATTGTTCGGAAATAAGCGTAAATCCTTCGATCCCACCGCTGTTTGGCGCATGCAACTGCACCTCATCATAAATAAGCCCCTTTAGCTCGATTAAGTGGCGCGGCCCGGGAGCGGCGGTGATCACTACGCCCTGCGGTTTTACCACGCGGGCCAGCTCTTGCGCTTTACAGGGCGCGTAAATGCGCACCAGACCATCAATGCTATTATCATCAAAGGGTAAGCGATGGCTTGAGGCTACGCAAAACATCACCTGCGGATAGCGTTTTGCCGCTGCGCGAATCGCCGCTTTCGAGACATCCAGCCCTACGGTTTGGGCACCACGCGCGCGACCTACTTCGGCAAAAGCCTGCGTGTAGTACCCTTCCCCGCAGCCAATATCGAGCAGTGCGGTCGCTTCTTTCGCAAGCGTCTCTTCAAAGAGGGTGCATATTTTATCGCGCAGTGGCAGATAGTGTCCGGCGTCGAGAAATGCGCGGCGCGCCTGCATCATTTCAGCGTTATCACCCGGATCGCGCGAACGTTTATGCTGGACGGGCAATAAATTGACGTAACCCTCTTTGGCGATATCGAACTGATGCCGCTGCGGGCAGATAAATGCACGTTCGTGGCGGCTTAACGGTGCGTGGCAAAGGGGGCAACTGAATGGCATAAACACTCCGGGGAGACTTTTTTCAAAGGGCGAAGTGTACCGTCAAATGTTGCGACAGGGAAAATAAAAAGCCCCGCACAATGGCGAGGCTTGATAACTGACATTGATACGCGAAACGCGCCTCAAGCTCAGAGGTGTCGAAATCAGATAGCAGTTACGTTAACTGCAGCCGGGCCTTTCTGACCGTCCTGAATTTCAAACTCAACGTTCTGGCCTTCAGCCAGAGTTTTGAAGCCGTTACCCTGGATAGCAGAGAAATGTACGAATACATCTTTGCTGCCGTCAGCCGGAGTAATGAAACCAAAACCTTTAGACTCGTTGAACCACTTAACTTGACCTTTAATCTTTGCCATTTGCAAAATTCCTTAATGTATATACTTCGCCCGCAGGCATTGACTGAGAAAACTGAGACATTACTGCTTGAGGCACTAATATAAGGTTCGGCAGAGAAGCTGTATTCAACGAAACGTTTTACTCAGGACTTCTTTACTGAAAATGCCACACATAAACAGAACTGTACCTCGATTGACCCACAACGTGTTATCACATAATACGTAAACTATGGCAAGCCATTTTTAGATATGTCTCGATCCGCCGCACAAATTTTAAGGGTATCGAAACTATCACTGTTCATTTATTCACTTCAATGACCGTTATAGCAGCCGCTGCATGAGCAGGTTTACCCGATAAAGCTAGACCAAATCTCTCGATTCATCAAGCAGTTCCATGCATTTACAGGGTAAGGTTTATCTTCATGCATTTCGCTTATATGCTAAGAACATTCTGCGAATAGTTATGCTGTTTTGGCGGTTAGGAAGATTCTTAAATGATTAATGAACTTGAACGAAACTATTGCTCAGGTTAACTATGAATAATTACTGACCGAATAAGCAAAGGTGTGCACCAAAATAATGAAATTATGATGACACTGCATCATTTCAAGGCAATAAAAACGTTTCGTGCTAAACGAAACCGCATGACTTTAATAGAGCTTACTTTTTATAGCGCTCGGCTTAAATTACGACAGGGATAAATATTGACCAATTTTCAGGATCGTGAAGTTGTCATTTTCCTTTCCTGCTTCGCGTAAAGCGCTCTGTAACTCCGAAATCGGTTCGTCCAGTGATTCATCAGCCAGTTCAAATACGCCCCAGTGAATCGGAAAAGCCAGCGGCGAACCTAACTGTCGCCACAGCGAGACCGCACTTTGTGGATCCATATGGTTTATCGACATGAACCAGCGCGGTGCATAAGCACCAATGGGCAGCGCGAGCGCATCAATTCTCCCCAGACGCTGCGGGATCTGCAGAAGCTCGGTGCTGTATCCCGTGTCGCCGGGAAACCAGAAACGTAACGCGCCCGATTCAACCACCCAGCCGCACCATAGCGTGCGGTTACGATCCCACGGTGTGCGCATACTCCAGTGCTGCGCGGGGACGGCTGTCAAATGCAGCTCCTTCAAGGCAGCTTGCTGCCACCAGTCCAGCTCGGTGACACACCGCGCGCCAAAACGACGAAGGGTATCACCTAAGCCGAGAGGGACAAAAAGCTTTACCTCAGGAAACCGGCGAAGCAGTGCGCGGATTGTCCAGCGGTCCAGATGATCGTAATGGTTGTGAGAGATAAGAATGGCATCAAGCGCCGGAAGATCGTCCATAGATAATGCAGGTGGTGTGCGCCGCTGGGGGCCGGCGAATGGCAGTGGGGAGGCGCGCCGGGAAAAAACAGGATCGGTGAGCAGGTACTTGCCCTGCACACTGAGAAGAACAGAGGCGTGCCCAAGCCACCAAAGGCCATCGACACCGGGCGAAATCGTGGCTTGCTGCCACCACTTTTCAATGAAAGCGTCATACCCTGCAGCAGGTGGACGGGGAAGCCCGGCAGCTTTGCGTTCCTGACGCCAGCGTTTTACATCGCCGGGTTGATGCGCTACGTCGGACGGATTACAAAAACCGTCGGGCGTATGATGGGAGAGCGCGGGATTATACCAGGGGTTTTTCCAGACCATCTCTCCCCTCCTTTCTGATTAACGTTCAGCCACCAGTCGGATCAACTCCTCGTCCTCACCCTTCGGCTTGCTTTTCTCCCTCTCCGGGAGCGACGTTTTTTCCGGCTCGTTTGCTTCACAAAGACGACGCAGCAGCGCATTTTGCCGTTTTTGCTGATCGAGCAGCGCTTCGAGCAGTTCAATCTGCTCATTAGTACGCGAACTTGCACGATTAATAAAGAACCACAGCACCAGACCTACAATCAAAACCACCACAGAAACCAGCATAGACGCAAAATTTAAGGCGCCAGAATTTAAGATTTCGTTCATTTCACACCCTCAAAGTAGACGCGGCATTTTACCACTGGCGCTCAGGAAGGAAATCTTTCACTGCAGAAATGCGCCTACCAGGGGATGAATTTATTGATGACACAGATACCGCTGAAAAATTGCACATCCTGATCGCACATCACATTAAGCATTTGAGTCCAGAGCAGCAGGCAGACCACCACCACGGCAATCAGCAACAGCCATCTAAATTTTCTCACTCCATTCTCCGAAACATTTCGAGGTGTAACCACACTAGCACGGCTTCCTTAAACAGCGGGTAACTGCACTCCCCTTTCGGTATTTTTAGGAATGCGTGACTTGTTTCAATCAATAAAAGACGTAGCCTTAATGACAGACTTAATCGATGTGCAAGGAGCAAACATGCGTACACTTATTCGAGGCGTCATCGTTGTCGCACTACTGTGGACTGGACTTTTGTTGAGCGGCTATGGCGTGCTGATTAATAGTAACGAAAATGCGGCAGGCCTTGGCCTACAGTGCAAATACGCGACCGCACGTGGTACCAGCACGGCGCAGTATGTTCATTCCAGCAACGGTCTATTCGGCCTGGCTAACTGCCCGCTAATGCGTAAAAGCGATAACGTCATTGATAACGGCTGATTTTTCCCATAAAAAAGCCGCCCCTCAGGGGCGGCTTTTTTAGCAATTATCAGAACGGATAGTCGTTGTAGCCCATCTGTTCAGAAATTTTGCGCGCGGCCTGGTGCAGCATCTCCACGTACTCGTGCAGACGCTCTTCGGAGAAACGCAGGGTCGGGAATGAGATACTCAGACCAGCGATAACCACACCAAAACGGTCAAACACCGGTACTCCGATGCAGCGTAATCCCTCTTCCTGCTCTTCATTATCCTCGCCGTAGCCCTGCTGGCGAACGATATCGAGCATCGGCAGTAGATCTTCAGTGCTGGTAATAGTGCGATCGGTGCTGCGCTTATATTCAACGCCTTCCAGAATCTGTTTCACTTCATCACGATCGCGCCATGCCAGCAGCACTTTACCAATCGCGGTGCTATAGAGCGGGTTACGACGACCAATACGCGAATACATGCGCAGGTTATACATCGAATCGATCTTGTGAATATAGACGATGCTGTCCTCATCGAGAGCACCCAGATGGATGGTCTCTTTCGTCAGACGAGAGAGTTCACGCATCTGGATATCTGCACTGCGGATCAAATCAACATTTTGCAATGCACGTGCGCCAAGTTCGAATAACTTCAGCGTCAGGGAATATTTCTCTGACTCCCCTTCCTGCGCAACGTAGCCTAACGATTTCATGGTCTGCAAAAAGCGATAAACGGTGCTTTTTGACATCATGACACGCTGTGAAAGCTCAGTAATGCCGATTTCACGCTCTTCGCCCAAAGCCTGCAGAATGCCAAAAACCTTCAATACAGAAGAGACAGAATCTGGCTGCTTGTCCAAATCCGCGATTGCCATTAATCACCTCATCGCCTGTGTTTTATAAAAATCAGAATAGGTTTTTATTATAAATTCGTCGCCCATCTGCCGCAATGCGCGAATGACCAGATCGTTACAAATCTGCGACATTACGCCTAAATGGCGCTAAAGCAGCGATCGCTGAAATTTTTACGCCATAATCTGCTGGATTAACCTGGCACAACTCTTGTCACTTTTGTCTGTCAGCGCTGGCTGAGAACAATAAAAAAGCGCGTCAATGGACGCGCTTTTTCTATTTGTGAAAATAATTATTTAAGATATGCACCGGAACGCAGGGCTTCAATACGTTTATCCAGCGGCGGGTGCGTCATAAAGAGTTCGCTCAGCGATTTCGACTTGCCGTTGATGCAGAACGCCATCATGCTGCTCGCTTCCTGCGGTTCATAGCTGGTTTTCAGCCGTTGCAACGCAGCGATCATCTTCTCGCGTCCCACCAGACGGGCGGAACCCGCATCGGCATGGAATTCACGGTAACGGGAGAACCACATAGTAATAATGCTCGCTAAAATACCAAACACCAGTTCAAGTACCGTCGCAACAGCAAAGTAAACCAGCGGATTGCCGTTACTCTCCTCACCCTCCTCACGGTCTCCGCTCAGGAAGCCAGCGGCAACCTGAGCAATAATGCGCGAGATAAAGATAACGAAGGTGTTCACAATCCCCTGAATCAGCGTCATGGTAACCATGTCACCGTTAGCAATATGGCTGATTTCGTGGGCAATAACCGCTTCGGCTTCATCACGGCTCATGTTTTGCAGCAGACCAGTGCTGACAGCAACCAAAGAAGCATCACGGCGCGCGCCAGTGGCGAAGGCGTTGATGTCTGGCGCGTGATAAATCGCCACCTGCGGCATCGCAATCCCTGCCTGGCGGGACTGCTGCGCGACGGTATCCATCAGCCAGCGCTGCATATCGTTGGCGGGCTGCTCAATCACTTCACCACCCACGGATTTCAGCGCCATCCATTTCGACATCAGTAGTGAGATGAACGAGCCGCCAAAACCAAACAGCAGCGCCATAATCATTAACCCCTGAACGCTGCTCGACTGAATGCCCGTCAGGCTAAGCACAAGGCCGAACACCAACATGACAGCCAGGTTAGTCAACAGGAAGAGCGCGATTCGCATCATAATTTTCTTTTAACCTCGATTTAACAAAACGCACTATGCGATTACCCAAATCGTATGGGCGTGCGGGCTATTTTCAAGCATCAATGCCGCGTAAGTCACGAGAAAAACACAACTTTACATTTTGTAGCAGGATGCTTACGCGGCGGGATTTTGTTAAAAAAACAGGCACAATCTCTTGTGCCTGTTGGGGAATTACTTCGCAGAAGTGGTTTGCGCTGCGGTCTGATCTTTTTCAAGATGTGCCAGGTCAAGCGCGATATGCACCGTCTCATCAAGATAGGGATCCGGCTCCTGATAATCCTTCGGCAGATCGTCCAGTTTCTTAAGCAACGGCTTGCCTTCACGCTTGAAGCGATCGTTGAGGCGCGAGAGACGAATAGCGTCATCCTCGGCGTTCTCTTTTTCACGCTGCGCCAGGTTCAGCGACACCATATCGCGTTTCGCTTTCAGGGCTTCAAAACGCGCGATATCCTTATTGATGTACTGGAATTCAGGATCTTTGGCGATACGCTCATCATGTTTTTTCAGCAGCTCGGGTCCGAAAGGTTTCAAATCGCCGGCGCGCACAAAGGTGGCAGCATTAATACTGTCCCACGGCAGTGCGTTATCCTCGAATTTTTCCCCTGTTTCCGTTACCTGTGTGCCGGTCGGCATGATGATATCTGGCGTTACGCCTTTACGCTGCGTACTGCCTCCATTCACACGATAGAATTTCTGGATGGTGTACTGCACCGAACCCAGCGCTGGCCACTCCGGACGCAACATCTGATCGTAAATACGGTTAAGTGAGCGGTACTGCTGCACGGTGCCTTTACCGAAGGTCGGTTCACCAACAATCAGCGCGCGACCATAATCCTGCATCGCCGCAGCAAAGATCTCGGATGCCGAGGCGCTGAAACGGTCAACCAGTACCACCAATGGACCTTTGTAATAGACCACACCGTCAGTATCGCTATCTTCACGCACTTTGCCGTTATTATCGCGCACCTGCACCACCGGGCCGGATGGGATAAAGAGGCCAGAGAGCGATACCGCTTCCGTCAGCGCCCCACCGCCATTAGCACGCAGATCGATGATAACGCTCTTGACGTTCTGTTTTTCCAGCTTTTGCAGCTGTACTTTGACATCATCGGTCAGCCCGACGTAAAAGCCAGGAATATCCAGCACGCCGACTTTCTCTTTGCCGACGGTTTTAACCGACATCTTCACTGCGCGATCTTCAAGGCGTATACGCTCGCGCGTCAACGTAACAATGCGCGTTTTCGTCCCCTTGCCCGCAGGCAGGATCTCAAGACGCACTTTGCTCCCTTTAGGCCCTTTGATCAGCGCAACGACGTCGTCAAGACGCCAGCCGATCACATCGACCATATTCTGCCCGGTTTGACCGACACCAACGATGCGATCGCCGACGCTGATCGCTTTACTCTTCGCCGCCGGACCACCAGCAACCATAGAGTTGATCACCGTGTAGTCATCATCGCCCTGCAGTACCGCGCCAATCCCCTCAAGTGAGAGGCTCATTTCGGTGTTGAACTGCTCGGTATTGCGTGGTGACAGATAGTTGGTATGCGGATCGATTTCACGTGCAAAAGCGGTCATCGCTAGCGAAAAGACATCTTCGCTGTTGGTTTGCGCCAGACGGCGGATGGCAAATTTATAGCGACGAGAGAGCGTCTCGCGGATCTCTTTCTCATCCTTACCGGTGAGCTTGAGGCTCAGTTCGTCATATTTAACTTTACTTTCCCACAGCGCATCCAGCTCGGCCTCATCTTTAGGCCAGGGCGCTTTGCTGCGATCGAGGTTAAACGAGTCATTACCGGTGAAGTCCATTGGCCGCTCCAGTACTTTTAGGGCGTACTGGTAGCGTTCAAAACGACGCTGCTGGGCTTTGTTGTAGAGATCGTAAAAGAGATCCAACTTACCACTGCGCAGCTCGTCCCCTATCTCATTTTTTTTCTGCGAGAACTGCTCAACATCGCTGGCCAGCAGGACGTTGTGGCTGTAATCGAGCAGATTAAGATAGCGTGTGAATATTTTCGCGGAGAAGGCGTTATCCAGATCGAACTGGCGGTAGTGCGAACGCGTGAAACGCGAAGTGACGCGCTCGCTGACCGTCGCGTGCTGCGTCTCTTCTTTCAATACCGGGATCTGATCGGCCCGGGTGATATTTTCCACAGCTAGGGCGTGGCCTGTTACGAATAACAGGCCTGCCAACGCTGTGCGCTTAAACAAAGTGTTCATGCCAGGCCAGGCCTCCGTTTCAGAACAAGAGATGTTCTGCGCGTACAATCATTGACATACCCGAGCTAAGCTGTACGCGAACGCCGTCTTTGGTGATTTCAAGCACGGTTGCGCTCATCGCGTTATTACCCGCTTTCACTTTCAGATCCTGACCCACGCTCAAGACGGAGATATCAGAGACTGGCGTATGGCGCTCTTCCTGCTGCGGTGCACGTTCACGCTGCGGTCTAGCCGCCGGCTTATCGGCGCGAGGCTTACGTTGTTCCGCGCCCTCTTTGCGGCGCGGAGCCGGACGAGGTTTGCGTTCACGACGCGGTGCGTCTTCCTGACCAGCAGCAGCGGCAGCTTCACGTTTTTTGGCTTGTTGCTCAGCGCGTTGCGCCTGAACACGCGCTTTCGCTTCTTCGAGCTGCTTACGGGCATGCTCAACGTGTTGCTCATCCAGCACGCCACAGGCGTTGCCGTCGAGATCAACACGCGTCGCGCCAGCTTTGATACCGTACAGGTAACGCCAGCTCGAAGTATAAAGACGTAGAGCGGAACGAAGCTGGGTTTTACTGAGATTCATCTCACCCTCAACACGCGCGACTAAATCCTGAAAGATACCGATTTTCAGGGGGCGTGCCTCGCCTTCAGCACTGAAACAGTGAGGGAAACGTTCGGCTAAAAAAGCGATAACTTCTTTACTGCTATTCAACTTAGGTTGATTTTCCATGAAATTTCCTGATTACAACGGACGTTGCCAACAAGCGCAGGCATGAACAGGCGTCATTATAATGACGCTAACAGTAAATGCTACGTTATCCGTTGATTATCCTGCGACAGTCGCAAAGAATTTTTGATAATCGGTTGCCGCAAGGCACTGTTCCAGATGAGAAACCAGCTCACGCAGGCCCTTTTCATCCTCTTCGCCGAAGCGAGAAAATTCGACGCTGTCGATGTCCAGCACGCCAATGATCTGACCACTTACTGTGATCGGCAGCACAATTTCAGAGTTGCTGGCGGCATCGCAAGCGATATGACCATCAAATTGATGAACGTCCTCAACTCGCTGCACACGGTTTTGTGCGACCGCGCTACCACAGACACCGCGTCCAACAGGGATACGAACGCAGGCGATTTTGCCCTGGAACGGCCCCAATACCAGCGTGTCGCCTTCCAGTAAATAAAAACCAGCCCAGTTGACCCCGTCCAGACGTTCAAACAGCAGCGCGCTGCTGTTTGACAGCGTCGCTAAAAAACTGGTTTCACCTGCCATTAATGCCTGAAAATCGCGGTTTAAGTCCGCGTAAAACTCTGTTTTGTTCATTATCCAACCACTTTGGTGTCTTACTGAGTAAACGGCTAAGCCTAATAAAATAAGCATTAAATGCGTTGATGCTCAAGATGTTCTCATCATGAGTTAATATAGATGCATCTAACCCTTTTCTGATCCGGCCGATGGCACTAAAGATACAACACATTTCGCTCAACAAAAAAATTGCGATCCATCATGTCGGCGAAGCTTTGCCACGCGCACATTATCAGCGCTGCCCGCAATGCGATACGCTTTTTGCGTTACCGGTTATGAAATCGCACCAAAGTGCATTTTGTCCCTGCTGTGATGCCAAAATCCGCGATGGGCGCGACTGGTCATTAACCCGTCTCGCCGCCATGGCGGTGACGATGCTGATGCTGATGCCTTTTGCCTGGGGAGAGCCGCTGCTCCACTTCTACCTGCTTGGCGCGCGCATTGACGCCAATCTGCTGCAGGGGATCTGGCAAATGACCTCTCAGGGCGATGCGCTTACCGCCGCGATGGTGCTCTTCTGTACCGTCGGTGCGCCGCTGGTGTTGGTCAGCGCTATCGCCTATTTATGGTTCGGTAACCGGCTTGGAATGAACCTGCGCCCGGTGCTCTTAATGCTTGAGCGCCTAAAAGAGTGGGTGATGCTCGATATTTATCTGGTTGGTATCGGTGTCGCCTCGATCAAAGTGCAGGATTACGCTTACTTGCAACCGGGCGTCGGCCTCGTCGCCTTTGTCGCGTTAACCATTCTTAGCGTAATGACGCTCATTCATCTAAACGTTGAACAGTTATGGGAGCGTTTTTACCCGCAGCGCCCGGCGAAGCGTCCTGACCCGCAGCTGCGCGCCTGTCTCGGCTGCCATTTTACCGGCTTGCCGGATGCCCGCGGCAGATGCCCGCGCTGCCACATACCGCTGCGCCATCGCCGACGACACAGCCTGCAGAAGTGCTGGGCTGCGCTGATTTCTTCGATGATTTTTCTACTGCCCGCCAACTTGCTGCCAATTTCGGTGGTCTATGTAAACGGCTCGCGGCAGGCAGACACCATTATGTCTGGCATTATTTCGCTCGGTAACAGCAATATCGCCGTGGCGGGCATCGTCTTTATCGCCAGTATTCTGGTGCCGTTTACCAAGGTGATTGTTCTTTTTACCTTGCTGATCAGTATTCATTTCAAATTTGAACAGGGGCTACGCACTCGCATCCTACTTCTGCGCTTTGTGACCTGGATTGGGCGCTGGTCAATGCTCGATCTGTTTGTCATCTCACTGACAATGTCACTGATTAATCGCGACCAACTTCTCGCCTTTACGATGGGACCCGCTGCGTTTTATTTCGGCGCGGCGGTTATTTTGACTATTCTTGCTGTGGAATGGCTGGACAGCCGCTTACTTTGGGATGCACATGAGTCAGGAAAACCAAGCTTCGCCGACTGAAGCGCGCATTAAAACAAAACGACGCATTTCACCGTTCTGGCTGCTGCCAGTGATCGCTTTGCTGATCGCCGGTTGGCTTGTCTGGAGTAGTTATGAAGATCGCGCCAATACTATCACCATCGACTTTATGTCCGCTGACGGCATCGTCGCCGGACGCACGCCCATACGTTATCAGGGGGTGGAAGTCGGGACGGTGCAGGATATCAGTCTGAGCGACGATCTGAAGAAGATTCAGGTACGCGCCAGCATCAAAGCCGATATGAAAGATGCGCTGCGCAACGAAACGCAATTCTGGCTGGTGACGCCAAAAGCGTCGTTGGCCGGCGTCTCGGGGCTGGATGCGCTGGTCGGCGGTAATTACATCGGCATGATGCCAGGCAAAGGTGAACCCCAGGATCACTTTACCGCTCTGGACACCCAGCCGAAATATCGCCTCAATAATGGCGACTTGATGATTCATCTGCACGCGCCGGATCTCGGTTCGCTTAACAGCGGTTCGCTGGTCTATTTCCGCAAAATCCCGGTCGGCCGCGTTTATGACTACGCCATTAACAAAAACAAACAGGGCGTCACGGTAGATGTGCTGATAGAGCGCCGCTTTACCAATCTGGTGAAAAAAGGCAGCCGCTTCTGGAATGTCTCAGGTGTAAAAGCGGATGTCGGTCTGAGCGGTGCAAAGGTGGAACTGGAGAGCCTGGCCGCGCTGGTCAACGGCGCTATCGCCTTCGACTCGCCGGATAACTCGGCTCCCGCAGCAGCCGAAGATGAGTTTGGCTTATACAAAGATCTGGCCCACAGCCAGCGCGGTGTGATCATCAAACTCGATCTGCCGAGCGGCCAGGGGCTGAAAGCGGGCTCAACACCGCTGATGTATCAGGGGCTGGAAGTGGGTGAACTGACGGATATCACCCTCAATCCCGGCGGTAAAGTGACCGGTGAGTTGACCGTCGATCCCGGCGTGGTCAATTTGCTGCGGGATAATACGCGCATTGAGATGCGCAACCCGAAAGTCTCATTGAGCAATACCAATCTCAGCTCGCTGCTGACAGGCAGCACGCTGGAGCTGATCCCGGGCGAGGGGCAGCCACGCGACCAGTTTGTCGTGCTGCCCGCGGATAAAAACCTGCTACAGGAGCCGGGCGTCATCACCCTGACGCTCACCGCGCCGGAGAGTTATGGCATCGATGCCGGGCAACCGCTTGTGCTGCACGGTGTGCAGGTCGGCCAGGTGCTGGAGCGTAAGCTGACTAACAAGGGCGTCTCTTTCGCCGTGGCTATCGATCCGCAATATCGCGATCTGGTGCATGGCGACAGCAAGTTTGTGGTCAACAGCCGCGTCGATGTGAAATTGGGGCTGGATGGCGTTGAGTTCCTTGCCGCCAGCGCCAGTGAGTGGATCAGCGGCGGCATCCGCATTCTTCCGGGTGATAAGGGCGAAATGAAGCCCACCTACCCGCTCTTTGCCAACCTTGATAAAGCGCTGGAGAACAGCCTTAGCGATCTGCCCACCACTACCCTGACGCTGACGGCAGACTCTCTGCCAGACGTGCAGGCCGGTTCGGTGGTGCTCTATCGTAAATTTGAAGTGGGTGAAGTGATCACCGTGCGCCCACGTGCCAATGCCTTTGATATCGATCTTCATATCAAGCCGGAGTATCGCAACCTGCTCACCGCCGACAGCGTCTTCTGGGCGGAAGGCGGCGCGAAGGTGCAGCTTAACGGCAGCGGATTAACGGTGCAGGCGTCGCCCCTGTCGCGCGCAATTAAGGGTGCTATCAGCTTCGATAACCGCAGCGGTGCCGGTGCTCGGTTGCGTAAAGGCGATAAACGTATTCTTTACGCCTCAGAGACCGAAGCGCGCGCCGTCGGCGGCAAGATCACCCTGCATGCTTTCGACGCTGGCAAGCTGGCGGAAGGGATGCCGATTCGCTACCTCGGTATCGACATCGGCCAGGTGCAGGAGCTGCATCTGCTGACGGATAAGAACGAAGTGCAGGCCAGCGCCGTGCTCTATCCGGAGTATGTCCGCACCTTCGCCCGCGCCGGATCGCGCTTCTCGGTGATCACGCCGCAGATCTCCGCCGGGGGGGTTGAACACCTCGACACTATTCTGCAGCCCTATATTAACGTTGAACCGGGGCATGGCGATGCGCGCCGCGATTTTGAACTCGCCGAAGCGACGATCACCGATTCCCGTTACCTTGATGGGTTGAACATTGTGGTTGAAGCGCCGGAAGTGGGTTCCATGAATATCGGCACACCGGTGCTGTTCCGCGGTATTGAAGTGGGAACGGTGACCGGCCTTGCGCTGGGCACCCTCTCCGACCGCGTGATGATCGCCATGCGCGTCAGCAAGCGTTACCAGCACCTGGTGCGCAACAACTCGGTCTTCTGGTTAGCCTCCGGTTATACGCTGGACTTTGGCCTGACCGGAGGTGTGGTGAAAACCGGTACCTTTAACCAGTTTATTCGCGGCGGTATCGCCTTCGCGACGCCACCGGAAACACCGCTGGCCCCGAAAGCGCAGCCGGGTAAACACTTCCTGCTGCTGGAGAGCGAACCAAAAGAGTGGCGCCAGTGGGGTACAGCGCTACCCCGTTAAGCTGAGTGCTCCGGCGTGCCCGCGCCGGAGCCTTTGTGCTACACTGCGCGCCTCTTTTTTTCCTTCTGGGGCGCCCCGTGGCTCAAAACGCTGTTTACCTTCCTGAAGAATTTCTCGCCCAGATGCGCCTGGCGATGCCTGAGCATCTCGATTTTGCTGAGTTTATTGCCGCCTGTCAGCGCCCGCTGCGCCGCAGCATTCGCGTTAATACGCTGAAAATTTCCGTCGATGCCTTTCTCTCGCTGGTCGCACCCTATGGCTGGCAGTTAACGCCGGTGCCGTGGTGCGCAGAGGGCTTCTGGATCGAGCGCGACGAGGAGGAGAACCTGCCTTTAGGCAGCACGGCAGAGCATCTGGGCGGCCTGTTTTACATTCAGGAAGCGAGCTCAATGCTGCCGGTTGCCGCGCTGTTTGCCGGGGAAACGATGCCGCTTCGCGTGATGGATGTCGCCGCCGCGCCGGGGTCAAAAACCACGCAAATTGCCGCCCGCATGAGGAATCAGGGCGCGATCCTCGCCAATGAGTTCTCTGCCAGCCGGGTAAAAGTGCTGCATGCGAATATCAGTCGCTGTGGCATCCAGAATGTGGCATTAACCCACTTCGACGGCCGCGTGTTTGGAGCCGCGTTACCCGAGATGTTCGACGCCATTCTGCTGGATGCGCCCTGCTCCGGCGAAGGTGTGGTACGCAAAGATGCCGATGCGCTGAAAAACTGGTCCCACGCCAGCAACCTGGAGATTGCCGCTACGCAGCGCGAGCTTATCGACAGCGCCTTTCATGCCCTGCGCCCCGGCGGCGTGCTGGTCTACTCCACCTGCACCCTCAATCGCGACGAAAACGAAGCCGTCTGTCTCTGGTTAGCGCAGCAGTACCCTGATGCCGTTGAGTTTGAAGCACTGGGCGAGTTATTCGATGGCGCAGAGCAGGCGCTTACGGCAGAGGGTTTCCTGCATGTCTTTCCGCAAATTTTTGACTGCGAAGGGTTCTTCGTCGCACGGCTACGTAAAACCGCAGCGGTCGAGCGCTTACCGGCCCCGACCTACAAAGTCGGGCAGTTTCCGTTTGCGCCACTGAAATCGCGCGAGAGCGCTGCCATCACCGCCGCAGCGGCAGAGGTCGGCTTACGCTGGGGCGATTCGCTGCGTTTGTGGCAGCGTGATAAAGAGATCTGGTTATTCCCGGCTGCCATCGAAGATTTGATCGGAAAAGTCCGCTTTTCCCGTATCGGTATGCGCCTCGCCGAAACGCACAATAAGGGCTACCGCTGGCAGCATGAAGCTGTGATCGCCCTGGCAGGCGATAGCAATCCGCTCGCTTTCGAACTGACCCTTGAGGAAGCCGAGGCGTGGTATCGGGGACGCGATATCTATCCGCAGGCCTTGCCAGCCGGGGATGAAGCGATCGTGACCTTCCAGGAGCAGGCGCTGGGGCTTGCGAAAAAAGTGGGGTCGCGGCTGAAAAACAGCTACCCGCGCGAGCTGGTGCGCGACGGTCAGCTTTTCGCCGGCAAGGCGTGACACAGCGCATAAAAATCGCATTTTTTGACTGGCGACTTTTCGGCTGTTGTACCAGGCTGAAATGTGGGCGGCTTTACTGGTCGTACCACATTTTAACGATCGACGGAGAGCATTATGACGAAAACCAGCGTGCGCATTGGCGCATTCGAAATCGATGATGCCGAGTTGCAGGGAGAGAGTCAGGGTGAACGCAAACTGCATATTCCATGCAGTTCAGACCCCGATTTATGTATGCAGCTTGATGCCTGGGACGCGGAAACCAGCATTCCTGCGATCCTTAACGGCGAGCATTCAGTCCTTTATCGCGAACATTACGACGAGCAGTCTGACACCTGGATTATGCGTCTTGCCTGATCCTATTGGAACCCGTCCATGAGACGGGTTATTTACCTGCCTGATTTCCCCTGCCCTCATTCATCCCCTACACTTATCGTTACGTTGTACAGAACCGAGGATGGAATGTTCGCGCTGGTCTTATTTGTTTGCTACCTGGACGGTGGATGTGACGACATCGTGGTTGATGTCTTTAATAGTGAGCAACAGTGCCTGGCTGCGATGGACGAACAGCGTATGCGTCACGGCGGTTGTTTTCCCGTAGAAGATTTTATCGATGGCTTCTGGCATCCGGCGCGCGACTATAGCGATTTTTAACTACTGCAGTTGCACCAGCGTTAACTCACCGCCAAACACCGCACCGGTGTCGATGTAGTGCTGGTTATGGGCATCGAAGCGTGCTTTTAGCGGCGTGTGCCCGAACCAGAAGTCATCCGCGCCGGTAATCGGCTCCCCTTTCCCGCACAGCAGCTGATTGAGGCGCTCCCGCCGCCACAGCACAGATTCACTATCCACCTCTTTTTGCCAGCTATATTCACTCGCCGGGTAATCGGCGTGCGCAATAATATTCAGCCTATGGGAGGTCTGCAGTTCAAGAATGTAGGGCAACTCTGCGCACTTGCGCAGGGCGTCGAGCGCCCTCTCTTGCTGCTCTGCATTGAGATCTGCAAACCAGCCGCCGCCGTTCATCTGCCATAGCGCGCGGTTGTTTTCTCGCAGGGCATCAATGGCCATCTGTTCATGGTTGCCGCGCACGGTAATAAACCAGCGTTGATTAAGCAGTGCCAGACACTGCAAACTCTGCGGACCGCGATCGATCAGATCGCCGACGCAGATCAACAGGTCCTCATAAGGGTCGAAGTGACGCTCCCGTAGCGCCTGCATTAAGCGTTGATAGCAGCCGTGCAGATCGCCCACCAGCCAGATATGCCGCCACTGCCCGCCATCGATACGTTGATACATAAGCTTCCCCCCTCTTTTCAGTATAGAAAACAGGTGACGGAGAGTACGCGTAAAGTTACACCACTGGAGAATAGCGTAGTGCTTCAGGCAAAAAGTGATGAGTCAGATATAAGTTATCTATAACGCCGTCTTTGCTGTCAAAAGATTGTAATTAAAAATCGTATTGCGAGAGGAGTTCCTCTACCTGCCTGTTGCCCCTGTATCTCTTTTTAAGCTGATCTTGCTGCTTGCGCGCCAGAGTACAGTATTTATCAACCGCGGCCTCGATCTCCTTTTGTCGGCTCTTCGGTAACGTGTTGTCCCATTCACCAGCAAAATGTTGGCACTCTTCTGCATTGGCCTGAAAAGCGCGGACGTCATGCTGAACCTCTGCCGCTCGCACGGCAAAACAACTCACTGCCAGCATGAATCCTGCCATCAAATTTTTCATTCTTCCCTTCCGTTGACCGTTGAGACTTATCCATTAAACAAGGCGACATCATCGCTGCGGCCTGGTTGATAGTACCTATATTGGTTACGTTTACTATCAAGACAGGGTGCGAGGGTTTCACCAAAATACCAAAAGATATTTGTCATAAAAATACTGGACGCCTGCACAGCGGGATATGTTATGGTTTGAAACGAACAGGAAGTTTCAGGATAATCCAGGAACCCCTGAGTAGTACTTTATCTCATAAAGAGATAAAAAAAGACCGAATACGATTCCTGTTTATGGTCTACGGATTATTTTTGTTTAAATATCAAACGTTTACCATCATTTTTAGCCCATTTTTATCTTACCAACACTTACCATTAGATACTTTTGGGATCAAACACTTGTTACTTTATTCGTGGGCTCGACGTGGAATTTTAGTGGTGAAACTCCATCAATAAAATACCCGCCATCCCGACGGGCATAATCACTATCAATTAGCTTTGACGATCGGTAGCTCTGACCACCGCACGATGTAGCGCGGCGAAAGCATTTTGCGTTTCATCAGCCAAGCTGACCTGCTCCCCGTAAACCAAAACAAACTGATGTCAGCAACGTCCACTTTTGGCACAAAGCGGACTAACGCCAAGCTAATGTCCGCTAAGAGCGAAGAGCGGACGCTCAGGCTTCGGGAATACCGCCTGCTTTTTGTGTGATACAATGTTGTATCTGCTTCCACGAAAGTAAATTTTCCAATGTAAAGATTCTGTCTTTTAACAGTTTTTGCTTTCCGCATTGCCTGTGGGCTGTGTGGGCTTCTGTTATTTAAGGTGAGAATCTTTCCTCATGAACACTTTGCTGCTTGCGCTTTTTCGCGCACTGCGTAGTCATGACTGGCTGCGCTTCCTTGGTTTTGCCTATATCCTGTCGTCCCTTGGTAATGGGCTTACTCAGGTCATTGTTTTTGGACAGCTTTTACACTGGCAGGCTTCTCCTGCGACTCTGACGATGGTTTATATGCTGTCAATGCTGCCCAGTTTTATAGGGAGCATCCTGGGCGAAGCTCTGTGTAAAAAGGTTTCACCACTCCGAATCCTGATATTTACAGAGCTGCTCGGCCTGCTTGCACTTGTTTTTCCGTTATATGGTTTGCTACATCATAACGTTCCGGCTCTGCTTGCGGTGCAGTGTTCGGAAGCGCTATTCAGCGGCATGAGTTACCCGGCACTAACGCTGCTGTTTAAACGCGGATTACCGCATGACGAACTACCTGCAGCAACCGCCATGGAAACGATAATTTTTGCCTCACAGGTTTTGCTGGGTACCGGATTGGGCATTTTACTGTTCGACCTGATTTCTCCTTTGAATCTCCTTGCCATTGATGCCGTGAGTTTTGTCGCTTCGGCTGCTTTGCTTCTGACGTCAGCCTCTGTTTTTCAGGCGATGGAGCTGCAACATGAAAAAGCGGTGCCTGACACGCATAAGTTATTCTGGCGATGTTTATCTCCCCTGCAAAAACGAAGCGTTATGCTTTTACCTGCCCTGGCAGCTGTGGGTTCTCCCGCAATGGCGCTTTTACCTGCTCTTGCACAGGAAATAAGGCCTGAAGAGTCAGCCGGGCTGGCACTGCCGCTGCTTTTTGCGCGCAGCCTCGGACAACTCTGCGGCCCGCTAATACTTGATGCTGGTAAATTGCAGCGCTATTCCGCTAATAACAGGCTGTTGTTGCTATGCCTGGGCGGGTACATCGGTAGTTATTTTTTATTACCATTGTCTGCCGGCTTTCCGTACGCCGGGCTTATTATGATTTTCAGTGCACACATGGGTTCAAATATTGTTTTTGCTTTGGGTACGTTCGGCGTACTTAAGAACTTCGCAGAAACCCAGGTCGCCAAAGCCAGTGCACTTACATGGCGCGGACAGGTTCTGACCGCGGCTATTTCTACCAGTATAACCAGTGTGATAGCGCAGAATTTTGGTGCTTTTACTGCTCTGTACAGCATTTCTCTGTTCAGTCTGGGAGGCGTCGGAGTTTTGCTCTGGTTAAACAGGACGCCCAGAACAAACTAACACGGGGTTGTGCGTAGCATCATCAACAAAAGTGGGGAGCAGGTTTCTCCCCACTAGTATAATGTCCGCTTCTGGCACTAAGCGGCCCTTAAGATATTAGCCTCTATTATAGGGTGTCAGGGGTCGGAGGTTTAGATCCTCTCGTGCCGACCAAAATTTCCTTATTAAACCAGCCTCTTACGGCTGGTTTTTTTATGCCCGAAATTTGTCAAAGGTAAAACGGCTGACAAATTACATCACCGGACAGTCGTCAAACTCCCCCGTCCTGGCATCATTGATGAGGAAGGGTATAAAGCGTTCATGGATGGTGTGCTTCAGGAGACGTGGGAATTGGCTGATGACTGGTTTTCAAAAAAACGTCTGTGTAGAATGCGCCGGTGGTCGCCCGGGCATGAACACCTGTGGTCACTGGCTCACCCACTGGATCTTGCATACGTACAGAGGGTGAGCCACCCCTGATAAAATCCCACCTATCGCAAGTTACTATCACAAGGTAATCTGAAAGAGTGTCTGGCTTACCTCAGATAAGCCCACACCAGCTCGCATAACGGAAGCTGTAATGCAGGTAAGCCCCTCTATATAGCTCTGTTTAACATTTAATAGCCCATGATCAAGGCAGGTGCTCCATGAACACGTTCAGTATCATTGCCATACCCTTCTTCGTAACTGCTGTTGTTCTGCTGGCACTGGGCGTGACAAGGAAGAATAAAGCCTTTCTGATCGTCGGTGGAGTATTCGCTACGTCAACAGTGGTAAATGCAGTGATTGGAATGTCACTGTAGATGCTGCGGCTGGTTTAATTTTTGTCAACGGTTTACTCGGCCATCAAATTTATTGCGCACATAAAATTTTGCTAAAATTAATACAGCCCGTAGCCTGCAACAGACAGGCGCGGAATGTAACTGCCCCGTCGCCGGGGCTTTTTTCATTACTAACTTTATGTCCTGGGGATAAAGCTTTGGTAGAGGGTGTACTGCAGGAGAAATGGGAATCAGTCGATGACTGGTTTTCAAAATAACGGCTGTGTAGAATGCGCCGGTGGTCGTCCGGGCATGAACAACCTGTGGCCACTGGCTTACCTCAGACAAGCCGACACCAGCAGTCAAAAAGGAAGCTGTAATACAGGGATGCTCCCTGACAATTACACTGGGAAAATCCAAACCAACGCCTGAAATTAATATTACTGAGTCTGCTTTAATGCCACCCTGAAAAAGTTCTGCAGGGCCATCAGCGCTCTGCCTGTCATGGCGATTTCCGAGACCATTACGGGATCGTGTTGATTCAGCCAGGCCAGAAAGTCAGGGTCGTCAGTCATAAAAGGGCTAAATAAATCAAAAGTCACCCGCAGGTGCGCCAGATTGTTAGCCCAGGTATCTAACGTCCGGTATTCGCACTCGCTCAGTTGGGTAAGCAACTCATCCGTCTGCGCCTTGATTTCGCTGACGCGCCGGTACTTGTCATGCATAGCGGATTTTATCCTTATTGTAACTGGCTGTTTGACATACTCAGCATAAATTAGTCTGCCGAAAAGCGGTTAGGACAGTGTTCAATCCTGCCTGCTTACTGAAGAGCGGCGGCTGTGAACCGTAATTGAGCACACCCGCCGCTTTCGCACATAATTATAATCTGAAGGTTTCAACCATGCCGCGCAGCGCGTGCGCCTGCTCCGACAGTGACTGCGAGGCAGTCGAAGATTCCTCAACCAGCGCAGCGTTATTCTGTGTTACCCCGTCCATCTGGTTCACAGCAATGCTGACCTGAGAAATACCCTGCATTTGCTCTGATGAAGCCGACGAAATGTTATCCATGGCCGCAGCCAGTTCACTTACCATACCCACGATTTTCAGGATACTCTGGCCCGTACCTGCTGCAACTTCCACGCCGCTTTCCACCTGATCAACAGCTTGCTCAATCAGTTGTTTGATGTCCCGGGCAGCTGTTGCGCTACGCTGGGCAAGCGTTCTGACCTCCCCGGCCACCACTGCAAAGCCCCGACCCTCTTCACCGGCTCTGGCAGCTTCAACAGCAGCGTTCAGGGCGAGAATATTTGTCTGGAAAGCGATACTCTCGATAACTGTGGTGATATCTCTCACCTTTGTCGCACTCTGCGAAATGGCGTCCATAGTTTCAGACATACGCTGCATTTCCGTTTCACCGACGCGGGCAAGGGAAGCGGTCTCACGGGCTGAGTCTGCAGTCTGCTGCGCACCGGCCGTATTGCTTTTCACCGTGGCAGTGAGCTGCTCCATGCTGGCGGCCGTTTCCTGCAGGGCCGCTGCCTGCTGTTCCGTGCGTGAGGACAGCTCTGTATTACCCTGCGCAATTTCGTCCGCCGCCATCGCCACTGAGGCGGCAGAATCTTTAATCTGTGATACCAGCCCGCGCAGGTTTGCCTGCATGCCGTCAAGCGACGCCATCAGGCTGCTCGTGTCATTCCGACGCAATGTTATCGTCGTAGTCAGGTCACCTGCCGCAATGGTCGCTGCCAGCGCTCTGGCCTGCTCTGGTTCCCCGCCCAGCTGACGCATCAGCACGCGGATGGTCAGTAAACATGTACCTGTCGCCATCAGGATTGACAGCGCAGCCATCACTGTCAGTATCCATGCAGTTTGTGACGTGCTGGCACTGTTTTCTGCGACGGTATCCCGGCTGAGCTGCATCTCAATGTCAGTCAGCGTATTCAGCGCATCCAGCAAAGACTTCTGGGCGGGGCGCGCGGTGTTCATCAAAAATGTAGTGGCCGCCTGCTGCTGGTTATCCATACCCAGCCTTCCGGCCTCCATCAGCGCGGAGAGAGCGGTGTTCTCAGAAGACAGAACCCTTGCCAGCGCAGCTCTTCCCTGCTCAGAAACGTTGTCGGACATGCTTTTCTGAAGCTGCTCGCGCTTCCGGATATAGGCTTCGCGCTGTGAGACAAGCCGCTCCCATTCCGGCTGCATCTGTGCAGGGTCGTTCAGCAGTGCAAGATTGCGCACGGCAATAGCCATGTCGCGCAGACCTCCGCGCATATCCAGTACCAGCGTATAGCGCTTCATCTTGTTGTTTACGGTATCGTCCATTCCGTCACGCGCCTGCCACAGGGCATGGAGTGAAATGCCGGTGCAGAGTATAAAAAGCAGAACAATCAGACCGAAGCCGGATGCAAGCCGAACAGATATTTTCATATGTTTTCTCGTTGTGGGAAAAGAAGGTGCCTTACTTCAGTCGTGTTATCGGCATGAACGTGGAAACCTACAGTGCAGTGATAAAACGCCCGCGATTAGCCCACGGCCGTTGCACTGCCCCCTCCAGTCAGAACAACAGAGTTGTGGTCAGACATAGTTGCTTGTATGTTGAAGACAACAGTTTTCACTAATACTGAGGAAAAAAATTTGGATGACGTGGATCTTGCACAGGAACGCGAAGAGGCTCACCTTGCGGCATCAATGTCTGCAAGAAAACCGCGGCTTCTCAGTAACACCGGTAACTGTATCTGGTGTGAAGATGAGCCGGTAGTGGCTGAGACTGCGTTCTGCTCTGCAGAATGCGGGGAGGATTATCATAATTATCAGCGCGAGAAAAAGCAGCGTATTGTTAGCGATTAATGTTTGAATAGCATGCAAGGGTATTCACTACATCTCTGTAGCGACTAAGCTACAAGTGGCTTATGCGCAGGTTTTGATATTAATACCCGGCCCCCGCGCCGGGTTTTTACTATTTGGGATAATGTGTTAGGATGTTTCCGATTGCAATCAAAGGAAACAAAAAATGAAAAAGGTTTTGGTTTTAGCTCTTGGGGTAATGATGTTAGGTGGATGTAGTTCTCGGGTTGCCGATCTGACTGTGGCAAGCACAAAAAACTACAACCTCAACTCGAACAATTTCGTCAAAGGAGCACGCGTAACCGCTGAAGATTCAGCTCCGGTCGTGATTTTTCCACTCGGGATTCCAAATGTGAAAACGGCCATCGACCGTGCCATTGAGAAGAATCGTTGCTCAGTTGCACTTTCTGATGTAGTTGTGACTCAGTTCAACCACTCATTCCTGTTCGGTAAATTCGGATTTATTATCGAAGGCACTGAAGTGATTGACCGAGGTCAGCCAGGCTGCGAGAAAGCCAGCTAAAACAAGCCCCGGCCACCGTGCCGGGTTTTTATGGCTCGCGCATTATCTTTCTTGCAATCGCGTACACCTTCAGCATGCGCTTATCCTTTTCCTGATCTTCATATTCCTGCAGGATATAATCTATCATTTGCGGGCTTACAATCCTTTTTGAGCTCTTCAGCACAATCACTGCCCTGCCAATTACCCTGCTTACCTCAGCGTAGATCGCTTCCATCTCTGCATCTCGTTCCATAACTTACCTACCCGATATCTGACCTTGGACTTGCCAAAGCCTGCTTCTGAGCGGGATTTTGCATTTTGTGCCTACCCGCTTGTCGACGTCAGGAGATAGTATATATTTTAATCAAAATAAGAAAACGCGTATTCGAAAATTGGCGCGCTCAGCCCTGGCTGACACAGGCGTGGCGGGTCTTTTTTATCATCATATGCTGAACGGACATAAGATTATGACCTGCAGAGTTTCCTGAGCGAATAATAAGAACTGCTGTTTGTACCAGTGCTTGCCCCGCCCTGAAGCTACCTGAAGACCCGAAGGGCGGGACTTTTTTCAATTTCTTCTCACCTGCTCGTCAGCTTCCCGCCTCCGGCGTTTCCAGCGAGGTATGTATCGCGCATGAATTCATTCATGCCCCATCAATCACATCACCGGACAGTCGTCAAACTCCCCCGTCCTGGCGTCATTGATGATGTAGGTGATCACTCCTTTGAAAACCAGGCGCCCATCGTAATCATCAGTGGTCATCGGGTAAGTGATTTCTGGTCGATCCAGTTCCTCCAGCCTCGGTCGCGGGTGAAGCCGCAATCGCAGCATACGCATCTGCTCATCCAGATGGCACATCACTATCGACCCGTCTACCGGCGTGGCCGACGTATCCAGAATAAGCAAAGCCCCCTTCTTTATAGTCTCACGCCGTGACTCGTTGCCGGCGCGCAGGAAGTACGTCGCGGAAGGTACGCGGATAAGCTCATGGTCGAGCGATATCTTTTCATCCATGTAATCAGCAGCTGGCGAAGGGAACCCCATCACAGACCTCCGTTCGGGTTGTACATCATGAACGTACGAAGTTCTCCCTCTTGCTGAGAGATATCTTTGAAAGTGCTGACGTGACCCTCAATCCACTCGTTAGCCTGCTTTGGTGACCAATCCCAGTTGAATGTCAGCAGCGTTTGCACGAAATTCTCCGTGGTAACGGTGCGCCGCCCGCTCGGTTCCATCACTATAGACTGCCTGAATGCTGTCTCGATATCGTCTCTTCTTGGCATAATGTGCACCTCCCAAATACTGTTTTTATATACAGTATTTTGAATTCCGGAGCTTCTCAAGGCGAAGCGGCAAGAAGATTTGTCAACGGGTTGAACTGCCGAGAATTTTTCTTAAGTTAAATCATCTTTCTACTAAAATTAATACAGCCCCGTAGCCTGCACCAGACAGGCACGGAATGTAACTGCCCCGTCGCCGGGGCTTTTTTTTACGATCCCTGCGGGTTCAAAGTTTTAATTTCTGCTTCAAGCTCGCTGACGCGCCGCAGAAGTTGTTGCACGACAGGCACCAGGTAAGCCGCGCCGATTTCACCGGGATCTATCATCTTCCCGTCCTGAATTACAATGTCGCTGCCATCCAGCCCTGGAATCGTCAGAGACGTAATTTCAACCAGTTCCGGATCCAGCGCTTCAATGTTCTGGGCTCTGAAACCAACTTTTATCTGCTCCGGTCGCCACTTGAACGCATATCGTATCGGTCTCACTTCGCTGATAAATCTAATCGCCTCTTCTTCCGTAATTTCCCGGACGATATTTTTTACTCGCTCGTCGGACGCCCCCGGGGAAATAGTGCCGTAAGTGGTTTTGATTGCACCATCACTGTTACGGAATATCCATACCCGATCTGTGGAAGATCCATCGGTAGAAATCATTATCGGTCCTGAAGCGTTGAAAGATCCGTCATCACCTACCAGGTAGCCGTATGTGGACTGAATATTCCAGTTATTTGTGGCATTTCCGAGCCGGGTAAGGTTCAGGTTAAAAGGTTTCACTGCCGTGCCCAGAGCGCCACCCAAATCAAGTTTAACTGATGCCCCTCCAGACAAGCGTGAATTGATGGAGCCGCGGGGAGCGATTACTCCGGAAAAACTTGTAACATCATTATTATCACCGGCAGAGGCCGCACCTAAATTTACGCGCGCATCCGTACTGCTTTTTGCACCTGTACCACCAAGTGAAACGGGAACTGTCCCCGTACTGTCCACTATGCCCAGGTTTTTGCGCGCATCATCTGCCGATTTTGAACCGGTTCCGCCCTGCTGGATACTCAGTGCAGTGGTCAGCCCGCCCAGGCTGGTGATGTCGGTATTAGCCCCCTTCTTTGCCAGCGACTTCTGGCCGGGAACAGTGACAGGCTGACCGTTAATGGTGATGGTCACATCTCCGCTGCCGTTCATCACGTCAGCAAAACCGCCCATGTACCGCTGGTACATACTGAACGTTTCGGCAATATCCTGTGCCAGGCCATCCACGCTAAGGCTGTCACTCAGCAGAATCGCGAATTTAGTGCCAGCGGGAATAGCCGGGCTGGCTGCCGGTGATACCGTGAGGGTGGTCGCGTTACCAATGGCTGTGATCTGGAATACCTGCACGGGGCTGGTCATGACCAGTACGGTGCAGCCATTACGTATGAGTGAGCCAGCCTGGGTGAAATTTGTGCCTGTGCCGGTCAGCGTGTTGCCGTTAATTGCGATAGTGCCGTTATTATAAATCATGAACTACCTCACGATAATAAAGATCGCTTAAAACGATCAAACATGTAAAATTGATCGCTCATATCAATCTGACTATTTTTTAAAATCAAATAAAATGGAAATTCCCTCATACAGAGGAATATTGAGATGAAAACTTTATATGCCGTAGCTTTTTTGCTGCTCGCTGGATGTAATAATAAACACACAGATCACGCTTTTGTGATGGATTATCCGTTTGATGCTACTCGTTTATCCCTGGGTGGCGATATTCACGTAAATATCGACTGTTCTACCAGAGAGATAAAGATTATTTCAGACACCAGCAATGGGATTTTCAGCCGCCATGTTAATAAGCGGATCAGTAATATTTGCTACAAGAAACTAGATGTACTCGATATCGTTTATCACTTCGAGCCCGCGAGAGGTGCTAGGCAAAATATGCTTGCTACACAATATCCCCGCGTTCCACCTGTATCAAACCCCAACAAACTGTGCGATGGGGATTCTTAATCCCCTTCCCTGAAACGTCTGGCTCCAGTTGCGCTGATTTTTTGAGATATACCTTCCCTGAAGCTGTGAGCCTGTCCATTTTAGCGCGATGCCTGAATAACCTGTAACGGTTCCATCATCGCTGACATTTCCCGGACAATTATTTACGAGTATCCAGGGAACAAAGTTGAGACTTACTGAAAAAGTATTGTTCTGCAGATCATAGTTTGCTGGTACTTCAAAAAAACCAACCACTCTCGGCATCTTCGAAGCTGAGGCGGCACTCCAGATAAGATTTCCTGCACTATCAAACACGTCAAGATAGCCGCTCTGCATGCCTATATTCCGTGCCGTTCGGATCATGCTACCCGCATTTTCTTCCAGAATATCAGCACCAGGTAAGCCGTATTTGTTCGTTCCAAGTTGCAACCACCTTAACCGACCATCATTCCAGAATGACTGCGGCGTAAACCCGAGCGTGCTGCCATTGCCAAATGGGCTGGTAATCTCATAGAACCCTTTGTCCGTGACAGCCCCCAATGTACGTTTATCGTAAAAAAGGGTTGATCGATTCTGTGAGTCCACCAGCAGCTTACCGGAATCGTTGTATACCTCGAATCCGCTCATTGAAAGTTATATACCTCCACGTTGAGTGTGATTGCTGCGCTGCCTTTGCTGGGCAGATAATACAAAGTGATGCCGCCGTTGTAAGCGCGGCAGAAATATTCGTTAACTGTAGGCCCCGTTGAAACGATAGTGGCAAATGAACCATCCTGAGTCGCTCCTGCAAAGGCAAAATTTTTTTGCGTTTCACCTGAAGCCAGCGAAACAGACAGGTTTCCCATATACCGAATCGCATAATCACTCAAATCTACGGCAACGCGACCGTTATCATCCCAGCACTGTAAGCCTTGTGGCATCACCATAACCCCATTCTGACACGTAACACGTTATTACTGTCGTATATGCGAATAAGTGTGCTGGATATCAGCATCCTCCCGCCTCCGGCTACACCGTTAATTTCGAACGTTCCCCCTTTATCAAGCTTCCAGCCAGCAGAGCCCGCAACATAGTTATTGGACTGGATATAATTCCCGATTTTGGCGTTCTCAATTGAACCGTCCTGAATGAACGTATCCCGGATGAAGGTTTGCCCGTTCTGGATTACGAACGGCAGCGAGACCGTGCCTCCGGCCTGGGCCATTACGGCGAACCGATCTGCCACAAACAGCACCTGAGACTGCATACCCGCAGGCGTGTTCTCCACCCCAATGCCCATCCCGGCGGCATACTGACGCCCGTTAGCATCCACCCCCACCTTGATGCTATACATGGCAGAAAGGTTACCGCTGATATCTGCAACCGCCTGCGAATTCTGGACGATTGCCGCCTGCTGACCGTTTACCGTCACTGACAGCGAGTTGATTTTTGTCGCGGAGACCTGTGAAAAATCCGCCATGGTTCTGGCAAAATCAGTGGCATTTGCCGTGCCGCCGCCCGCGCTGGCATCCAGCATACTGAGCGACTCGGCAACGGCCTGGCTGGCATCCGCCATCACGTTGTCGACACGCTCAATCCCGGCCTTGTTGTCGCCGTACTGCACACTGAGCAGAGTCCGGGTGTTGACCTGCGCCAGCGTGTTGGTGATAAGCGCGATTGAGTTGCTCTGTATTCCCCCTCTGATATCGCTTCCATCTATGCCCGCTATTTCAGCCGATATCTCCTCAAAGCGTGACGCAGTGGACGAGTCCAGATCCGTCACGGTCTGCGTCAGCTCCGTGACACTGGCCCTGTTCTCTTCCGTCTGTGCAGTAAGCTGATCGACAGCTGTAGCGCGTGCCTCTGTTTCGTTTGCCAGCGCCTGACGCACTTCGGTGATGCCGGCGGCGTTCTGATCCGTCTTTGCCTCCAGGCGGATCACATCGGTAACGCGCGCTTCGGTTTCGGTGGCAATAACCTCGCGCAGTTGTTCGAACAGCGCCGAGTTAGCGCCCTGCTGGGCTGACTGGCGCACGACAACATCGGCGATGGCCAGGGCATTGCCGATAATGGCTTCTGCTGTCTGCCGGTTTGCCCCGGCCGCCGCAGCCAGGCCGTCGGCGTTCTGTTTCACTGCCTCGGCCAGTTCCGCAACCTTCGCACTGCTGTCCACGGCGTTCTCGATGAGGTCTTTGAAAAGCTCCGTATCCTTGATCTGCGCGAGCACGGCCTCTGTAATATCGGTCACATCGGTGCTGGACTGGCCGCGGATCCAGTCGGTATAGGCTGACTGATTGCCGGTTCGGTCAACAAGCCTGGCCCGGTACCAAAACTCCTGCCCCGCCCTGAGCCCCATCTGCTGATAGAGTTTCTGCGGATAAGGTACTGCAGCCAGCAGCATCGGGTTTGAGCCGTCCCCAGCGAGGCTGTACTGCAGTTCCGTGCTCAGCGTATCGCCAGTATCTTCCGGAAAAGCCCAGGTGACATTGATACCGAATACGACATCCTCTGACGCTGACAGCCCTACCGGCTTTGGAACATCGCCCACGCGCCCCTTAAGGTGTGTCAGCTGTGAAGAGGCCCACAGACTTGATGCCCCTCCTGAGTTGATGGCACGCACGCGTACCAGGTAGTCGCCTTCAAAAATGCCGGGCACTTCTATATTACGCAGTCCGGTTTCTGGCACATTAATCCATTCATTATCTCCACGCTTCCACTGCGCCTGGTATGAGATAACATCAGCCTGAGGCTTGCCATTTTTATCCAGTGGCGCATCCCAGGAGGCGATTAGTGTAGTAATGCGCTGGCCCTGTCGTACCGATTCAAAGCTTGATACCTGGATGTTAGTCGGCTGATTGACAAGTCCGGTCGGAATCAGGCTGATTGGCGGCGTATCCAGTCGGGCATTATTATCAACCGCGTCATATTTAGAGGAGTTATATTCTGCCGCGGTGATGGAATAGGTATTTTCCTCATCATTGAACGTCAGGTTAGTTACTCTGAAGTACTGTAATCTCAACTGCCCGGCGTCTATAACAAATACTGCATTCGGTAAAGGGTCCGCTTTGAAGGGCGTGGACACCACAAGCTGCGTACCATTTACAGCCTGAATAACCCGACTTTCGACGGTTCCACCCTGTGTGCGAATCATCAGCGTGTCGCCAGCAACCGCGCTGGTGCCCCGATCAGTTGTCACAGCCTTCAGCCCGCCGTTGTACCCTGATATACGACCTCCGTACACGCGACCAGAAAGGCGTTCATCGGCAAAGGCAAACACCGTGCCCGGCACATAAACATAGCCATCAAGCCCAGTTTGTAGGGTGATAATGCGATCAAGAGAGTTGGAATACACCGCCCAACCACCACGCCGCTGAGCCTCACTCTCTCGCGTACAGCCGATCGCTGTGATTTGCGTCTGTTTAAACTTGAACTGTTTCACAAGGTCCGGGAACATCACCGCCGTAGTTCGATCCTGATAATGATTGTCCGGGTCGCTGAAATTAATCAGCGCGCTGGAAAAACGGGTCTTTTCACTGCCACTTGAGTAGACCGGCTTGCCGATCACTGCGGCGCGGGTGAGGATCTGCAGTTTCGACGTGTCCGCCGGCATGTCAGAGACAACGTTGAACATGTTGTTGCCCCAGAACGTCATCCCGTTGAACCCGGCGGCGATATCCTTGATCACCTGCCATGCATCGGCCTGAGACTGTATATAAACGTCAAATACAAAGCGCGGCTCGGTACCGCTGCCGCCCTTTCCGTCGGGCACCTTCTGATCGCAACGCTGGGCTATACGATATAGCTCCCACTTATCCAGCATATCCGCCGTGATGCGGCGGCCAAGGCCGAAACGTGGCTCGGTCAGAACATCGAACCAGATCCATGCCGGGTTGTTCGACCATCCCCACTTGAACGTGCCATCCCAGGTGCCGCTGTAAGTACGGGCTACCGGATCGTAGTTTGAGGGGATTCGGATGATGCGCCCCTTCGGTTTACATGAGATTTTCGGAATATCGCTGAATGATTTTGCATTGAACGAGACATACAACAGTGCTGTGTGCGGATAACGAAGACGCGCGTCGATAACCTCTGTGATGGCCTGCACCTGCGTTTTGTTCTGCAGCAGCTGGCTGGTGCTGTCATCAGTATCCCTGACCACACGAATCTGCCACCCGGTGCTGGCCTTTGGCAGGTTAATACGGTGGGTCAGTTCATACAGCGAGCTCAGCTTCTCTGTAACCGTTCTGGTCATAACAGTGGAAAAAGCGCCACCATCCACTGCCAGGTCGATGTGGTATTTGACGGTGGTACCAACGATATCGCCGTTATTCTGCTGTTGCTGCAGGCCGGGAATGCCAATCCGAACGAGCACGGCATCGATCTGGGTGTTGCTCAGCGCGCGGTTCCAGGGCGTTGCTTTAGTCAGCGACACGCCGACCTTGCTTTCATTTTCTACGGCGGGAAAGCCAGGAATAGGCATCTGGGTCTGGGTGCCCGGGCGAAAATCCCATGATACTTCTTCAAAATTCATTGTCCCGTCGGCATTACCCAGCGGGGTTCCGTCCAGAAAAATCCTTGACGCATCCAGCCCGCCAGCAAACTCACCCTCCCCAAGCGCCAGCAGCAAGCGACAGCGCGCCATTGACTGCGCTGAGTCTGGCTGCTCAACCGGAGTGTGTTGCTTCTGGCTGCCACCCTTAGAACCAGTGATCGTTTCCATATTGCATCCATAAAAAAAGCACCCGGCTGGGTGCTTTATATTCAGAAAGGATTTGTCAGATGTCTTCAGCGACAACACCTGCGGAGATAATGGCTCCGCCAATCTCACGCTCGCCGTAAAGCAACGCGACGGGGTTCCCCATCGCAAGGGTATTCACTGAACCACCGAATGCATAGCTTGGCTTATTGTCCGGATCATCACGCCCCTGCAATCCTTTGGGCTGTGGTGACAGCATCTGATACAGGCCGCCCGCCATCATTGATGCCCCTGACAAGATGAGCCCGGCCCCAAATGTGAGACCGACGCCGGCCCATCCAGTCGCTACACCGACGATCACCCCGGCAACCACCATTACCGCCCCCAAAATGGTCTGAAACATTCCTGCCTTTTTCGCACCTTCCATTACTGGAGCGATACGGATATCACTGTCACCTGCCAGCCCCTGAAAGTCCTGCACGCCAATATTTCGCTTGCCGCGAAATACGGCAAATGTCATGCCATTCTTTTTAGCGTTCATCAGGTAGTCTTCCAGCCCGTCGAAGTTGATGCACAGGGCCTTTACCGCTTCGGCGGATGTCTGCACCGCCAGCTTATGCACTCGCCCGAACCGGGCGCCCAGCGAGCCATACAGGCGAATAGTCGTTAAACGCGCCATGGTTTTATCTCCTGTGGCAGGTCTTTATGACGAACGCAGATCATCGTGCGGTCTTTAAAATAGCCTCGGGCATACGGAGTAATGCAGGAAGGCTGGCCGTACAGGTGATGGAGCAGCTCACCCTCTTCAGTGATAATGCCCGCATGGTTCCACTTATCGGATTCAACCTGCATGATGACCATGCACCCGGGTGCCGGGTCACATTCGATGAAGCCTTCTTGCTCCCAGTTATCAAAATAGAAGTTGTCCGGGTACTGACTTTCCCACCATGGATAATCGACGCGGAAATCGTCTAACGTGACGCCCTGGGTGATGTGCCAGTCCATGATAAGCCCCCAACAGTCGTGTGAACCCAGGATAAACGTGCGGCCGATAAGCGGCACCGCCTCGGGCATTATCTCGGCGTATTCATCGCTGTCCGGCGCGTAAATGCCCCAGACCACGCCGGAGTTGTTGCACTGCTGGCGATCCAGGTCTGACGGTATAGGCCGTGCACCGTCGCCGGGGTGGGAATGTATAACGCGTATAATTGTACCGATGTCCTCAGCATTCGCCCAGAACTCGCCATCGATACGGAAATGCTCGGTCGGGTTTTCGTGGGTGTTCGATACGGGGATATAGCGCTGGCGACGGCCAGACTGGATAACGAATCCGCAGCACTCGCGCGGGGATTCCTCCAGCGCATGCGCCCGGATAGCCGACATTATGGTTTTGTTCATTGGTATGTCCGTTTATCGGGTGAAAAGAACCGTCGCCGGGAAGCCGCCAAAATCGAGGATCGCTGCGTTTGGCTCTGCCAGCCCGGCACCGAACCTTTTACGACAGTCGCTAAAACACCCACCGCAGAAATCCAGTGCCGGATCTGACACCGGATTACCGTTTGCATCAAAGTATGCCGTGCCATTGTAGGTACAACCATCGCCACTTCGGTAATGACCACGTAGCGCCCACTCACATAACGACGTAATTTGCCGTGTGGGTATCACCAGGCTTTGAAGATCTGCCGGGCTGCTTAGTGCCCAGGTCACCACCTCGTCATCTTCGGACGTTTTGGTATCCAGCCAGAAGGTCTGAAGCGTGAACATAGTCGGATCGGCAGTGGGATTAACTCGCTCGGGAAAATTCACCGCATCCAGATACACCGCATAGGTGTCGATAATGCTCACCTTCGCGTTCACCATGTCCTTAAACTGAAGGCATAGCGCGGTGATATGGCCGTCAAGGTTTGAGACGCTGAGTGACGGCTCTGCCGCCTGGTCAGTTGAGAGAGCCAGTCCTGTTAACTGGAAAGGCCAGAAATCATAGACCTTACCATCGAAGACTACAGGCTTGGGCCCGAGCTTGCTTTCATCACCCTGCGCCTCGTCAATCTCCCGGGGAGTATGCGGAAAAGGACTGTAATGAAAGCGGTGAATACCACCACTGAATTCTGAGGCGTCCACTTGCACCAGCCGGACTTTTCCGCCTGGTGCAAGCATGGCTGCCGTATCAATAAGGGCTGTCATGGTTGACCTCAGGCATAGACGCCGTAGGCGCGCTTTATGGTGAAAGTAAGCTCTGCTGCGTTGCTGCTGATCTGGTTCTTACGCACAGAATCTTTGACGACCCGATACAACCCCTTCTCCTCGCCGGGTGGCGTGATGATGAAAGCCTTAACGGTATGAGCCAGCAGGAATGAGCGAATTTCGTTTATCAACACCTCTTTACCAACATAAATCATCGGAACCTGAATGGCAGTAGAGTTGATGCCATTTTCAGCCACCTGCTCATAACCGTCACCGAACTGTGAGGCCCGGATTGTCTGGTTATATTCAATTGCGCCCGCTCCGAGTTGCGCGGGCCATTTATAGGTTTCAACAGCCATGTTTGCTCCATAAAAAAAGCCCCGCATAAGCGAGGCTGGCATCAGGGATTCGGCAAAATACTTTTCAGTTATCTTTGAAAACTAACGACCCTTCGTAAAGTTGTAGATCATGCCCCCTGGCTTCAGGTGCTTCTGAATTACCAGGGTTGCAGCGTTTTGTATTTCAGTCGCCATGGCGCGCCCCATAGCGTCTCCAGAGCTGCTGGATTGAGCCGAAGCGTTACCACTGGCATCGACGTTTACAGTGGTATTAATTACCGGTGCAGCATTACCAGAACCGGACATGAGCCCCAGCATGGGCGGCCTGCCGACAACCCCACCTTCAGCATATCCCTGAGCACCACGCATCATCGCATAAAGATTATTGACACCGATTGCAGCTGTGGCCTCTTTGGTAAAGACGAACTCACCGCCGTGTACCACCCCTTTGGGCTGATATTTTCCGCCATCGCCTGTGTAACCGCCGGTGTCGAATTCAGGGATATATCCCCCGTTCCACGCTGGCCGGAAAGACGGGACAGCAAAAGACTGGCCTGCACCACTACCTGCTGATGAGGTACCCGAAGAAATCCATCCCATTGCGGCCTGCACGGTGTACGCCACCAGTAGTCGGTTAATGACATCAGCGATCATCTTCATCATGGAGGCGGCGAAACTTTTGAAACTGGCCGTTCCGGTAGTGACCAGGCTTGTCAGCATATCTGATATACCGCCCAGGGCTGACTGCGCTACGCTTTGCATTGAGCCATAAACGTTGGTTGCCGCATCAAGGTACTCGGCCCAGCCTTTTCTGGCTCCTGCCATCCAGTCGCCACGTAATTTGTCTTCTGCTGCGTAGTAATCGTTAGCGGCCTTTAACTCACGCTTATAACCGTCATCATTGAGACCACCGCCCGCATTGAGCCAGCCACTACGCAGCTGAGACAGAGACGCCTGCCGCCCGGCAAGTCTGTCACTCATTGTGGCTCCAGATGCAAGCCCGGCTTGCTTCTCCACCATCTGAGTAACGTACTTCTGCGCCGTATCAATCCGCTTATTTAGTTGCTCCTGAGCGGTAATCTGGTCACCGAGAAGAGCTTTCTGCTGCGCAAGTTGCAGCACCTGGTTTTTGCTCGCGAGCAGAGACTTCTCCTGCTTCGATAATTGCCGGGTGCTCGCGGCCGTTTCAAGGACAGCAAATTTAGATTCAGTGGCATACAGGTCTTTACGCTGCTGACTGATGGTGTCGTTGACAGAGCGGTGATCCTGAAGGGTTTTCAGCTGAGCCTGGAGGGCCAGAAGTTCAGCCTGCGCAGAATCTTCGGCACGATCCCCTGCTGCCACCGTTATGCCTTTGGCTTTAGGGGTTTTTGGATCTTTATACAGCTTCTCGATGCCAGCTCGGGCCTTAGATATTTGTTCAGGAGTCAATGGTTTGACTCTCTGCTCATAAGGCAAGCCCTGCGTCGCTTTAACTGCTTTCGCGTTATCGGCAATAGCTTTGTTCAAATCCTTTTCTGCCAGAGCTCTTTTTTCTGCTTGAGTGGTTCCAGCATCCAGATATTTATTAAACGATATCTGCGCATCAATACCATCTTGATTTATCTTATTAAACTCAGCCCTTTTCTGGTTGAAACCTTCCTGAGATTTAATAACAAACCCAAGTTCTCTCTCTTGCTGAAGCAATGCCGCCAACTCTCTTTTTGCAGCACCACCATCACCGACATTACCCATACCAAAAACCCCAGGACGGGATTGGTTGGTGATTTCTTTAATTCTTTGCCTCACAACCTCAAGCTGTTCAGCTGTCGATTCTTTTCTGCCAATACCTAAGGCTGCATCCCAATATGCTTTCCATGTATCAGATACGTCGCGAATCACCTGATCGATAAGGCCAAGGTTGTCAATAACCTGCTGGCTGCGTTGCTGCTCTGCCCGGCTGTAACTATCAGCAGCTTTTTGCCCTGCCTCTTCCTTTTCACCGCGGCGCTCAAGAGCAGCAATGTACTGAAACTCTGCAGCAGTTAAGTAATGCAGCTGGCTGTTTAGCTCAACAGATGCTTTTACTGGTGAATCATAGAGTTTCTGGAAATTAGCAATCGTAGTATCTACTGACTGCCCAACCGCGTCTTCCATGGCCGCAGCTGCCCTGGCAACAACCTCAAATTTATTTCCATCAAATCTTCCCGACCCAACAATTTTCGCCAGTGTTGCCGATGATTCTCCTATTGTCACACCAGCATCATCAGCTATTTGCCTGGAAAGTTGACTGAGTTGCCCCGCCGTTTTACCAGCATAGCTTCCGGTTAAGATAAGCTGCTTGTTGAACTCACTAGCTTCCTGGGCGCCTTTGTACCATGCAATTGCGAGAAGTGAAGCCACCCCCACAAGCCCACCAACAGCAAGCCTGGCAGGAGTCAGGAAAGCAAGCATCCCCCTGCCATGTTCGGCATTCTCAGCGAGTGAGTTCGCATTTTCTGAGAGTGATTCTGAAGAGTCGTCTGTTGCCTCTTTAAACCCAAGAACCTCTTCCTTGATAAACTGAAAAAGCCCGCCCAGACCGCCAAAAGAATCACTGATTTGCCCGCCCTGCTGGATCAGCACCATCCACAATGGCATGCCACCAGCAATGGATGTAGCAATATCCGTGAACTGCGCTGGCAACATTCTCAATGCCTGCCGGTACTGCCCGGCACTAATGCTTCCCTTCCTCCATGCTTCATCCTGCTCACGAAGCTTTTCGATAAAAGGAGCTGCCTGCTGGGAAACACCGAGTTGGGCAGCCTTCATTTCCAGCAATTCGACCCGCGTTTTCCCGATCGATGCTGCCTGCTGTTCGAGGGTCCGAACAAATGAGTCGCGGATATTCTGCGCACGTTGCATCTCGGATGCCTCGGCGCGTTCTGCAGCTTCCAGCTCAGCAATCGCATCCCGGAGCATCCGGGATTGCATGGCGGAAACTTTTTTATTTGCAGCTTCCTGTGCGGTTGCGGCCTCCTGCGCCTTGAGGGCTGCGATGTAAGGCCCAGCCTCCTGCAGCAGCCCCATCTGAGCGGCTTTCAGTTCAAGCACTTCAGCACGTGATTTACCGATGGCCAGTGCCTGATTACGGAGCGACTCAACGAAGTTATCATTCTGCGCCTGCAGGCGGGATGCTTCAGCTAACGCCTGGCGCTCTGCGGCCTGTTTCTCACGAAGCTCTTGTGCGGCAATCCGGGTCTGCACAGCCTCACTGGCGATAGCCAGTTCTCTTTCCCTGATTTGCTGAATCAGCGGGGCGGCTTCTTGCGTTAAACCCAGTATTGAGGCGCGATACTCAAGCACATCTGACTTTGAGGCCCGGAAGGTAGCAGCCTGCTCGCTCAGAGAGTTCAGGAACGAGTCCTGCGCTGCGGCGGCTCGCTGCGTGTCCTGAGCCAGCTTCAGTCGCTCCTGCCCTTCTGCGGTCTCCGCTTCCATGACCTGAAATAATTTATCTCGGGTGGTATCCAGCACTGCGCTAAACCGGCTGTAATCCTCATTACCGAGCAGTCCCTTGCCACGAAAGCCAGCCAGTTTGCTTTGCAGCGTTTCCAGTTCGTCCATTGCCCGGTTAACAGGACTGATTTTATTCAGCAGGTTTTGCAGCTCCTGTTGCTGCTCTTTCAGGCTCTGGGTATTCTTTTTCTGATCGGATGCACCCGCGCGAAATACCGAGTTCAGATCATCGGCCTTGTTTGCCGCGCCGCCGGCCGTCTGCTGGAAATCGTCCAGCGCCTTGTTCCCGCGCTCCAGCTCGGCGGTATTCACCCGGAGCGAAATTGTTGCAATATCAGACATTACGCCCCCTGATGCATAATCTTCAGCGCCGCGCTTTCCATTACGCGGATATCCGTTAACGCGGTTGCCTCATCCTCCACCCCGTTCAGCTTCATCAGCCACGGCAGCACGTTGTAATCCAGCCCTGTGATGCCGCCCATTCCCGTGCGCCACTGCGTGCCCATCGACTGGAAGACAGCGAACGCGGGCCAGACATCGGGCCATACCTCAACGGTTTGCTCTTCTTCGGTGTAGTCGTCAGCGCTCAGACCAAACGCGGCAAGGTCTTCGGTAGAGGGTTCAGGCGTATAAAACGCCGAGGCAACCGCTATCAGTTTTTTTCTCGGTTACCTGTCAGCTCTCGATAGTAGGTGCCGACGATAGCTTTCATCGCGCCGGGGTAGTTATCCAGGAGCATCTCCAGATTTTCACGACTGAACTCATCCGGTAGTGCCCAGGACTCGGTGATTTCAGTCAGGAAGTCGATAGCCGTTTTTCCCTCGATTTCTTCCAGTGCAGCAAGTTCTTTGACCGGTTTATGACGGAAGGTAAACGTAAGTACGCCATCATCTTCGCCAGCGCGCGGAATGGTGACGTCTGCTTTGAAAGTCGGTTTGGGCTGGAGTTGAAATTTAGTGGCCATGTGTTCCTCGGCAGAAAGAAAGGCCCGCTACCGGGCCTGTTAAGGGAATGGATTAAGCGGCTGCCTGCGGGGCAGTATCTTTGTAAAAGGTGATATCGCGGGACTGGATGGCAAACGCTGGCTGTACCGTCTCGACGGCATTCGGCGCAGTGGTTGGCTGCGGATCGAAAGACGGCTTACCCGACCAGTAACGCGTTTCCTTCGCCTTTGGCACGTACATGCGCAGCGGCAGCGTGTCACCAGAACGGTCAGCAGCTGACAGCACGGCATAGATAGGCAGCGTGGAGTCATGCGCAACCGTAAAGGTCTGCGACTTGGCCGCCTTGTAGGTCGCCAGGTTGCGCTGGCGGTCATCGGCAAGGAACTGGATCTGCGTGTACTGCTGGTCACCGCCGGACTGTGAAACTTCGGTGATCTGCGGGATCTCAGTCCACTCGGCTACTTTGCTTAAGGAACCTGTCCCGGAGCCAGCCGGGAAGAAGTTGGTATCGGTGCTGTTAATCACCCCGATCGTCACGCTGGTAGTCGTCTGCGCTGTGACGCGCGCA
Source organism: Kosakonia sp. SMBL-WEM22 (assembly GCF_014490785.1). NCBI lineage: Bacteria > Pseudomonadati > Pseudomonadota > Gammaproteobacteria > Enterobacterales > Enterobacteriaceae > Kosakonia > Kosakonia sp. SMBL-WEM22. The sequence goes on from NZ_CP051488.1 coordinate 2,856,675, forward strand.
ACCAGGCTGTCAATCAGTGCCCAGCCACTGGAAACCAGCACCACATCGCCTACAGCGAGGCCGTGGCCGTTTGCAACGGTAAAGACAGCGCCTGCGGCATTGCTGACGCCCGTCACCGCCACAGGCGTGGCAAGTTTCGAGCCGACAAATACCGTGGCGCCATTAGGTAATGCGAAGCCCATAGGGATTCTCCGTAATATGAAAGTAAATAAGCCGGCAGAACCGGCAGGGATGATCAAGCTGAGATATCAGCCCGGTAGTTGATGCTGACGGGGATGGAGTAGGACACGCCGTCCGCTATGCCGGGGTAAATGGCGGGCGGTGATGTCACCCAGGCGGTAAAGCCGTCGCCGGGGATCTCTTGGTTCTCTGGGAACAACCCGGCGACGCGGCGGGCCAGCATTCTGGCCTGTGATTTGCCGCCACCCGCTGGCGCGACGACGGTGACCTGATACACGCCGGGGTAGACCCGGCAGCCCCCGGCCATATCAATGCTGTACGGCTGCGCGGGCATATCATGGGAGATCAGATACAACCCGTCGCCAGGCGGATCGAACTGAATGTTATCCCACGCCACCCGCACGCCCTCGCCGTCTGCCCACAGACCCAGCATGGCCTCAAGCGCCGTTGTGATGTCCGGTATCATTTTTAACCTCGCTGACTGCCTCGCTGAAGTACCGTTGGAACTCGGCGGCGGTGATGCGCACCATGCCGCCGGGCGCTTGGCTGGAATGTCCCATCTCCAGACGGTAGGCGTACGGGACGTTATTACAGAAATAGATAGCCGTGGTACCGACTTTGAACTGCTCCAGTACCAGGTTGCCTGCGGTGAGCGTCTCGTGGCCAGCCTTGTCGATGCGCCCGGTCTCGCCAACGGTGCGCTGGTCAAACGACACCTGCCAGTTACCGCGAAAGCGCCCCCCGGTGTAGCCAGGCGGTGCCTTGATATCCATGCCGCCCTTAACTTTGCGGCCTGGCCGCAGCCGCCCTGCTTTAGTTAGGTTGTCCGGGTTTTGCCGCTGCAGACTGTTATGCTCGGAGACCGCCGCGTTATAGGCCGCCGCCGTCTGGTTCACCGCCCAAAGCTCTGGATTGCCGACAGGCGACATCTGCACCAGCCGCGCCAGGATTTTGATGCCGACCACCCGCACCACTTCCTCCTGTCGCTCCTTTGCCTGGCTGACGAACGCATTAATGGACACCATAAACGCCTGGTTATCTGCCATGTTATGCCCTCAGCTGAGCGCGGTAGCACAACAGCAGTTTGCCAGGATTGACCGGGTTGGGCTTCTCAATGCGGTACCATCTGCCGTCCACGTCCACCATGTCACCGGTGCGCAGCTCGGTATTAGCAGTAAACACAATACGCGTGTCGCCGTTTATGATGACCGTACCGTCAATTTCGCCGGGTCTATACTCAGTCCGCACGCCGATCGCAGTGAAGGTCTTATCCGGCTCACGATGTTCAACGCCTCCGATGACCGTTACTGTGCCCTTGCGCTTTACCGGGTACGCCGCGCCGTTCTCAGTGAGCAGGCGCGTGCTGGTGGCTTTCATGCGGGTGTAGTTAACAGGCATATTACGCACGCTCCGCAAAAGCGTTTACTGCATAGCCACGCCCCCCAGCCAGCTCGCCGAGCAAAGCCATCACCGCCGGGTAAGACGGTCTGAACACTTCGCCGTCAGCGACGGCATACGTCGTGGTTACCGCTCCCTCCACGCGCTCGGACTTCACAGCTGCTTCTCGCACACTGCCCAGCAGATCGCCATCCATCGCCTCGACCGCCAGCATGCATTGCGCAGTAACAACCTGACGCGGTACCTCTCCGGCGGGCAGTTCGTATCCGTCCAGTTCGATGCCCGCGCGCGGCCACGCCAGCGGCTGCTTTGGTTCGCTTCGCCAGCCGGCCCAGTCCAGCCCCTCAAGGTAATCCATCGCCCGGATGAGCAATGGCGCGAGCTTTTCCGGCAGCGTGATATCGCGCAGATCGGCAAAGGCTTTCAAATCCCCCTCGCCTGCATAGCTGTTCATGGCCGGTGAAGTGATATCGGTAATGATCATCGTTGCACCCAAAGAAACGGGGCTTGCGCCCCGTCAGTTAGTCTTCGACAGCGGCAGTGAAAGTGATTTCTTCACTGGTTTGCGCCACTCCATCAACTGTCCCCGTCACGGTAAACGTTCCGGCGGTATCGGAGGTGAGTTTCACCGTAGCGCCACCGGCAGAGCCGGTCTGTGATCCCTCAGTGCTCAGCGTGCCGCCAGTAGACGACCAGACGACAGCTGCTCCGGGCACGCCCGCGCTGTTACGGGTATATTTCAGAGAAAAGGTAACCGCATCGATACTGTCAGCAGTTGCGGAGGTTTTATCAACTGACAGTGTTACTCCCCCGATGCGGCCCCCAGCTTGATCAGCACACCCGCAGTGGATTTGTTGCTCGTGAAATGCTTTTTCCAGTTACCGGCCGTGCCGATGGCGGTCAGATCCGGGTTCTCGCCTTTGGCCGTGTCCCAGCTGTAGCCCAGCAGCTCAACGTTGACTGTACCCTCCGCGCGATAGCCGACCGCAAGGTTTTCCTGATCGTTGATGTCGTAGGAGCGGAAGCCCGGCGCCTGGGATTCAGTCACGGTCACCGCACCGGCCACCAGCCCCAGAATAGCGGCGGCATCCATGGTATCGGTCACCAGCACGGGCTTACCCAGGGTGCCCGGCTGGCCGCCGTACACCACCACGCCCGCTTCTTCGTATATCTTGCTGGCGATCGCCTCTTCCACAATGTCGAAGTAGGTGGCGGAGTGCATAACGAACAGCACCACGCGGTTGAATTTGTCACCGTATTTGCGCAGGCCGCGCGTCAGGGTTTTCTTCCCGTCGGTTTCGATATCGGCGGTCACCACCATATCGGTGTTTGCTCCGATTGCCGCCGTCAGCGCCTTAAGGCCATATTTCACGTAGCCTTCCAGGGTAGCGTCAGCAACATCAACGCCAATCACTTCGGAGAACTCGTCAACCGTGCGGCCACGGCGTTTAAAGGCTTCCTCAGTGGTTTCGTACGGACCGTATTTCCACGGTGCCTTAACAGAAACCGCCTCACCGGCACCGATTTTTTTACCATTCACCTTGCCGGTGGAGTTCACATCACGCGATTCGATGGAGCCACCTACTTTGTAGAAGGCGCGCTTGCGGAAGTCGCCTTCAATGAGTTCATTGTCCAGCAGGATCGCGCCGTTGGAGGAAGTGTTGAACACTTCCAGATTGTCCTGCCGGCGCTCGAGGAAAGCGGTCTGCGCCAGATCGTCATAGATGACCAGATCGTTATTAACAGTTGTAGCCATTGAGTAAGTCTCTTATTTCGGAAGTTTGAGGAAGGCCTGCTGGCCATGCTTGCGGATATAGTCCGCCTTATCGCTGGCGCTCATCTCTGAACGTTTCTGACTGCCACCACCGCCTGGCTTGTGTCCACCCGCGCCGGTACCTTCAGCGCGCGGGAACAGGTGCGGGGCCGTCTCCTTGAGCGACTCCGCCCATTCAAGCGGGCTTAGTGGGGTTTTGCCGTCCTTACCGAACAGAACGTCGCCATTTGCATCAACTGCTACGGCCTCGCCTTCGTCGTTGAGCTGGAATGTGCCTTTGGCACGCAGGATCAGGTCATCGGATGCTTCCGCCAGTGCGCCAGCTTTTGACGCTGCCGCCCGGATGGCATCACCGAGAACGCGATCCCGGAATTTGCCGGAGAACGCTTCGGCTTTATCCGCGCGTTCATTGGCCGCTTTGATCTGCTTATCAACATCAGCGCGCAGGCGCTCGGTGCGTTTATCCAGCACCTCATCAATTTTCCCGGCGGCAATCAGCTTTGCCTCTTCGTCGTCAGAAAATCGCTGCAGGATGCCGCGCACCGCATCTGGGTCGATACCGTCAAAGCGAGACAGATTGTCTTTCTGCTGCTTGATGGTGCCCAGCAGCTCGGAGTTTTTGGTTTTCAGGCCGGAGACCTGGGCAGCGACCTGATCATCAATCAGCTTCTGAATTTCTGGCGTAATTTCGGTACCGCCGCCCCCGCCGCCCTGGCCATCATCTTCTGGTGCGTAGTATTTCAGGAGCATATTTCGGATTAACATGATTTCCCCTTGGGATGTTATGGGCCTCGCCCAATAAAAAAGGCTGCCCGGAGGCAGCCGTAATTGAAAAATGTTTTGGGATTAACTGAGCGCTTTAAGGCGGGCCAGGCTTATCCATTCCCCTTTGTCTGTGAACATTTCCCCGAGCTTCAGCTCGCCAGCGCGGTAAAGCGCGGCCCGCTCCGGCCCGAGGATCTCATCCTGTCGCGACAGCGACTGCCGGGCCAGCCAGTCAAGATATGTGGTATCCGCTGGCACCTGCCCGTCCATGCTGGCGCGTGTATCTTCATCCAGCTCGTTACTGTCGATCCCAAGCTCACGCCATGATTTGGTAATCAGCGTCTCCGTGGAACGGCAGCAGAAATGGATTTTCCCCGGCCCCTGCAGATACGGAACCTTGTGACCCACAGGCTTGTTGTCCAGAGTGTAACGGAGGCGATCACGGATGATGCACGTCGGCGTGGTTTTGTTGTCCAGGGTGGAGAGCCACTGTTTACCTTTCAGGACATCGCCGTTGGCTTCTGCAAAATTAGTCCGCGCCGTGGCTGCCAGGTGATTCACAGCCGTTTTGGTAATGCTGGCGGCATTGGTCCGGCTGAGCTGCAGCGCCCCGTCCTTATAGCCTTTGCTGGCGATCCCGCGAACCTGCCGGGCAATGGTCTCCGTGGTATCACCCTGCAGGTAGCCGCGACGCACTGCATTAACAACGCGTGCCATGCGGTCGGCTTCAAGGTTATCGGCCCATTCGCTCAACAAACGTCCCTGAAAGGGCTGTGCCATGGCGGCCGCGTAAAGCTGCTCAGGCGTGATGCTCTGCAGTGGGTACCGCTCTTTCACCCGCTGCGGCAGCAGTGAATCAAACAGGCTCAGTTGATAGCCTGCTTCATGCCCGGCCAGCTGCAGGAGCTCATCGGCCAGGCTGGTCTGCATGCCCGCTATTGCCTGCTGGTTAAGCTCGCGTACGCTCCCCAGCATGCTTTCCAGTCGGCTGACCGTAAACTGACTGGTGGGCAGGCTGTCCATCGCCAACAGTAGCCGTGCGGTAAGCTCAGCGTCGCTGTCGTTCAGCAGCTTAACCATGCGGTTTGCCACACCAGTGCTATAACGGCTGATCCAGACGGTGTGGGCTATGGCTTCGTCACGTAACATTTCATTTACCGTTGCCATCGTTACCGCCAATCAGGGTGGGGGTGGGATTGTGCAGTTCGTCAATGATATCGTCGGGGCTGTCTGCTGGGTTGATGAGGTCAAGCTTCTGCAGCGCACGAATCATATCAGTGTCACGGATTGCACCGGACTGCCAGGCGTTCACAATGGCGGTAACCATGCCGGACTCGGCGACCTTAGCTATGAACTCCTGGTTGATCGCGTAGGCCGCCTGCTGCTCGCCGACGCCCAGATATTTCGCGCACCAGCCGATGGCCAGTGAATAGGCCTCCGATACGTTCGAGACGCAGATCCCCAGTACAGAAGTGGACGATGTCTGCTCACTGCTGGACTGTGTTGCGGTTTTCACCGCCGCGTTCTGCTCGATGAGCCGGGCACCCAGTTGCACCATGTAGTCGCGCTTACTGTCCATAGCCTCTTTCGCCAGCATGTTGGGTTGTGCCTGGGCATAACCAAAGTTGCCCTCTCTGGGCAGCAGCAGCGGCGAGCGGGAGCCGATTTTAACCCCCTTCTTTTCCAGATGATCGCGCCATCCTTCATCAAGTCCCGTCATGTAGGGCTGGACCTGGCCGCAGAACCACACGCTGTCTTCGTAATCAGCACTGTTCCGGAAGTGACCATGGTTTATCTCCACCAGCGCGGCGAGTGGTGAGTCGTCGATAGTCGGATCGTTGTTCTGCGCGCCGACGAAGGTAAACGGGATTTCGTCCCAGCTGTCTTTGCCTTTGGGCTTCGGCTGGTATTCACTGGTAACAACGTATGCAGCGGAACCGGCATCCGCGCTGCGGCGCCACACCCGGCAGATGAACCGGCCCTCTTCAAGCGCAAGCTCGCGATACTGGACCTCATCCTTAAACGCGTAGCCATCCTCCTGCTCCACACATTCCCTCAACACCACCAGCACCAACTGATCGCGCCCGTTGATGCGCTTCGTGCGCCAGTTGATGATGTTCTCGGCCAGATAACGCAGGATAATGGCCTGGCCACTCCCCTCAGCGTAATCGACATAAAGCCCGTCACGGGCCACCTCCAGCACGTTCTCGGTCACCAGCTGCGACTGCTGGTAAATGCTGGTGCCAGCGCCGTCGGCGTTCTTCAGCAGATAGCTCAGTTTCTCCGGCGCGGAAAAGGTCGGATCCTTTCGAAAGGCCAGCCCGAGGAGGCCAATCTTGGTATTACCAGTAATCGCATAGAAGACCGCCCGCTGCAGGTAGTCTTCGTTGCGCTTGCGGTTGCGCATGCTCTTGTCCGTGGAGTCAAGCAAAGGCAGATAGTTGTTGCCCGGTTCTTTTACCGCCTCTGCCCCTTTGCAAAAGTCCCTGATTTTCTTCCAGGCAGCACTGGCCGCCCGGTGTTCAGGACGAACCCAGGTGATGTCGTTATTAGCCATATCAGAAGGTGGTATCCATAGTGATTGAGTATGCAGGTTTGACGATGGGGTAATCCTTCACAATGAAATACCCGCCACCATCGTTGGGGTGATCGTTATCTGTCTTTTTGTCCGGCTCGCCGTTTTTATCCCATACCTGCTGCTCAAGACTTTCCGTATAGACCGGGCAGCGCTGGACATTAACCAGGTAACGCCGTTCGCCCAGCGCATTACAGAACATGGCGTTCATCGAGTTAATACGATCTTTCACCGGCGGATTGGAAGCGTTAACCATGACGCTGAACCCCGCTTCTCTAAGCTGGGCAATATCGGTCAGGCTGGCGCAGTTGGATTTGCGGCTGTCGCCGGAGGCATCCGGATATATGTAGATCTGGCGGCTGGCAACGTAGCGGCCGCCCTCATAGCGCCAGAACTCTTCCTGAATGCGTTTGATCATCGCCGGAGTGTCATAGACCTTCACCAACTCCCGCACCGCGCGCGGCAACCCTTCACGCTTCACATGAACGATGGCTGCCATCTTACCGACGTTGAAGTCCATGCCGATAAACAGCGGCTCGCCCAGCTGCTCTTCATCTGTGCAGTTGTTCAGCCTGCGATCGAACTGGTGGTAAATGGTGCCGCTTGTCAGGTTAGTGAAATGCCCGCGCAGGTAGGCTTTTATCAGCTCTGGTGGATAGCTCGCCAGCAGCGAGGGAATATAGTCATCAGGCAGGTTCGCTTCATTATCAAACGTGGAAGCCTGCACAAGTCCGTACAGGGTTGCCAGCTCAGGCTTATCGCGCACTGCCTTAACGAACTGCTGATAAACGAACTTATACCCTTCTGGTGTGGTGGTAACGTCAATACCGTTACGCAGTCCAGCGACCTTATAGCGCATACGGGCGATGATTTTCCGCCAGGCCTGCTGCGCTTTGAGGGCGGGCATCACGTCGAGCTCATCCACCAGCGCGTTGCCGATTTTAAAGCCGACAATCGTGGCCGGTTTCTCCATTGAGCGGCAGATGGTGGTGCCGCGGTACTGCCTCCCGGCGTAGAAATGGACCTCTTTGTTGCTCTCGCTGATCTGGACCTTAAGGCCCCAGTCGAACGCCACCTCCTCCACTGTCGGATAGAAGATGTCCCGGATTTGCGGATAGGTCGGAGCGAAGTAGCCCTGGTTGATCTTAGGGTGTTCCCACATCCCCTTGCAGATGCCCCCGCAGCCCACCCATGTTTTACCGGAACCGAAGCCTGCCACGTAGGCCTTGAACTTATGCGGCATAGCCAGAAACTGCGCCTGCGGTACGTTAAGGGTAGGCGATATCCCCGTCATCGTCTTTCCTTACGCGAGCATCCGCGACGTTAATGTTGATTGCCACGGGCAGTGGTACTTCGTCTTCCGGATCGGCAGCAAGCTCTTTACGGAGTTTTTCCACCTCCAGCTGGCGGCGCTCGATTTCGATCTGCTGCAGCTGCTGCGCAAACTCGCTGTCCGCCAGGCCAAGCCGCTTCATCACTGCTTCATACATGCGCTCACGGCTGATAGCTGTAATCTCAACGCCGTTTTTACCGAGCTTGATGCCGGAATAAGCCAGGCGGGAAACAGGCGGTAGCTTGCGGGTATCAGCGAAATACGGCTGACCGATGCCGTCACCATTGCAGCGCGGGCACGCCGGGTTAGGTTCCCGGTTGTGGTCATAGCCGTAACCGCCGACATCTACCGGATCTTTACCCTTTTTCTCGATCGCTTTAAGCCGATGCTCTTCAAACTCCACCATGTCACGCCACTGATAGTTATGGCCAAAGCCATGACAGTAGCGGCACGCACCACGGCGATATTGCGAGAGATCGTTAGCGTCAAAAGTAGCGAGCTGCCACATTTGCGCCAGCACCTCATCAGCACTGGCAAGCGTTCGCATCAAGGAGGCCTTTTGCTGTTTATCAATAGCAACGGCAACTGAAGTTTTCTGAAGGAGTTGATAACCAATTTGCTCAGCAGTCTTTGCACTGTACCCGGCACGTATGGCGGCCTGGGTGGCGTTGCGGTCTTTCAGGTATTCTGCCACAAAGATTCGCTGCTGCGCTGTCAATCCGTCATTTTCCACCAGTGCATTAACGTCTATTTCCTTCTGCGCATTGCGCACTTTTTTCTGCGCAGTTTTTTGCGCAATTTGCGCAGTTGGTTTTTTGATGTGTCGACGTGCAGTAGCGTAGTTCAGTCCCTGCGCTTCACACCAATCCTTCGGTGATACGCCAGTTGCGGCATGATCGGACAGGAACCGCTGCTGAAGCTCGCCCCAGTCCGGTTTTGCCATTAGTTACTCCAATAAAAAAAGCCACCAGCGGATGCCAGTGGCTTGATCGATGCTAATTTACTGTCCCGAGACGCCTTAAATTTGATTGAGGTTAATAGTTACGAAGCGCCTCGGCCGCTTTTATATCAATCTCTTGATTTTCTACAAGTTTCTTACAACGCTCAACAACTTCTTCGACGTCTAAGGCTCGGCTAAATCGAAACTTATTGCGGAACTGCTCCCATTTGCCGAGTGGATTTTTAAGGGATATATCCGCATGGAAAAGAGCCTTTTCATTCTGGTAAATCTCGAATTTAAAATCGCCTGTAACAGTATTTGAGATTGTTATGGTTTTAATCAGCGTGCTAATGGACACCGAGGCCCCTCGTTAACGAAGTGAAATTCTGAATATACCATTTTTTGACCAACCTGAGACACTGAGAGGTGAGGCATCTCTAAGCAATCAATCTGCAGGTCACCTTGACGAGCTGAGAACCAAATACCTTAATCAAGTAGGGGCTATAGGCTGTCGATGCTCACCATACAGTGAGTGCCTACTGTATCGCCCGGCTCTCCCATCAAGACTCAAAACTTCGGAGACATACCATAGTTTGGCGTCTTGATATTGGCTGCCCATATCTTAATGCTTCCCTGAATCACCACTGTAAAGTCTGACTTCAGATGTTCAACTAACGCATTTACCCTGGCAGCATCCCTTACAATGTAATGTTCAATTTTATCGTTTCCGTACTGTGAGCATGCATACTCAGCAGAAATTACGTCGCCATTAATATCAAGCGGTGGCGTAGATTTCGCGCACACACCAACTGATTCGTAAGAGATGACCATATTAGCGGTTTTGAAACCACTCTGAGAGATGCTGATCATCACTGGAGTTCCATCTGATGTCTGCGTAACGTCGTATAAAACCCCATCCTTTTCATACCAGATGTTGTATTCGCGCTCCTGAAAAGCTGCGCAGCAATAACCGATCGCTAGAAAATATAAAGACAAGGCGCAGATGAACTTCTTCATTTTAGTTGCCGCTGTAAATTTTTCACAATTCAACAGTTTTATAGCCCAACCGAGATTTTAAGACAAATCCCATACCGCTATTTTTTGCAGAGACTGCTTAAGATTTATCTTAATACCTGATAACCATGCTTGCCGTTTCGGGGATATGTGTAAAAGTTAGAGTACCTTGCGGTGGCCCTTACCCACATCAAGGAAAAGCTCATGGATGAGCTCGTCGTGAATAAAAGTAGTTGTTAGGACCCGCATTAATCCTGTTGCCCTCATTTAGAGGGCGTTTTTTTGATCCCATTCAGCTAGCCCGGTATTCATAACGCGAAATGGTTTTTCCGGCGGCATTTATCACATAAGCAACCTCTCCCTCTTTGAGAAAGGCATTTTGATTCATGCCTGAAACCGAAATGCTCCACTGGTGCGGATTGAACACACACGCAAACCGCAATGAAGATTCGCCGTCTCAGAAAGCTCAGCGCTTACGTTTTCCCGCTCGGTATCGAGAAGATTAAAGGAATGGCTGCTGACCACTTTGAGGCGATTCATGTGCTAAATGTCGCCATCAGATAAAGTGCGGTAGCCTTTAACAGTGTTGTCATCTTGTGGTTTCACCTCGCTCTGACAGGTCTCTTCTGAATGTGGATGACTGTGTCGCAATAAAAAAGCCACCAGTTGTTGCTGGTGGCTTGATCCTTAACCCGGGCAGTTACATTACAGCTGCTTTACGGGTCTGTCAGGATTGTCACTGTCCGGGATATCGGGATTCAAGGGCTCGCCATCAGGTGGGAGGCGATCGGGATCACCCGGTACCGGTGTGTCAGGCGGAACAGGCTTATCGTAATCGGGATGCTGAGACATATATCCTCCGGATTGGAGATCTGATTAAACCCAACCAATACTATTTCTTGTCCTGTTTCGGTTTGTTTTTGTCCGTCTCATTATTTTTGTCGGACTCTTTTTGCCTGTCATTGGAGGTATTAGCTGTAGTGCTTTTCATGATTAACTCCATAGGGTATGCAGAATTTTTCTGCACTTTAAATATAGTTTCCAGCCCAAAATATCGCGAGCGCAACGGCATAAAGTATTTTTCTTTGCCTGTTTTTTATATGTTTTTATTTTTGAAGCGCAAAGTAAGCCGCTTACTCTGCTTTCGAAATAACTCCATTTGCTCCATGCCTGTCGGGACAAAATTCATACACAGCGGCTAACTGTGAAAGTGCTTTCGGTTAGTTTCTCTACTCCACTCTCTCAAAAAATACTTAGGCCGCTATACAACTGAAATAAAATGGAGTATGACCTTAGGCCGGACCATAAGCTCTCGATAAACAAGGATATATAATGAAAGCAATACCTCTGCTCATTAGTCTTACATGCGTCGTTCTGCTGCAGGGATGCTCCCTGCTCGAAAAAAATCAGAATGTACACTGGGGTAATGGCCCCTGCCCGGCTCCGGCAAAATCTGACATAGAAAAAGGGCATCTACTGATACAGGACGGAAAAACGCTTAAATGTCAGCTTAAGCCCTACGTCAGCAACATGGATTGTCAGGGAATAACAGACAAAACAGGTGCCGACGGTCTGGTTTGCCAAAATGGTCTTGGGCAAAGCATACTTTTCATATTCGATGAAAAAGGTGTGTTACAGAAACACGGCGATATTTGACGCGACTGATAGCACGCATTCAGCTGTCCTAAAACACCAGGATTTATCTGAATACCTGCCGCTTACGCTTGCCGTCCTGAGGATATGTGTAAGAGTTAAACCACCCTGAAGTGGCTCCTACCCATCCTCAGGGACAGCTCATGGATGAGCTCGTCGAATTAGTTAAAACGTGACCGTTCAAATCAAGCATGTATTTATTGCAGCCCTCTCCTGGAGGGCATTTTTTTGCTCAAAAAAACAGCCAAAACAATTTAAATCACAAAAGTAAATAAGAAACCTACTGATTTGACTTAGGTTGTATATCTATTTATCCAGATTGCTCTATGCTTCGCTTGTTCTTTGTAACGAGCGACCGTTTTGGTCTCCCTTCCGAAGTGCCGGATTTCATTTCGGAGGGGACATTTTTTCCAGCCCGCCAGCAACATACTGCCTGCTCTCTTCAATCTGCCGGATGGCAGCACGATCGATATTGCACTGCCCCACTAGCCCGTATAACTGCGCGCTGAGCTGAACGCTTTCACCGAACGTCATTCCGTCCGGCGGCTCAGGTGCATCAATGCGGGAGGTCAGCTCTGCCGGCAGGCTGATTTGCGGCTGGCTTATTGTCCGGTACTCCACCAGCGGCTTTTGCTGCGGCGCGCAGCCGGTCAGTAGCATTGTCAGGCACGCGGGACTGAGCACACTTATCAGCTTCAAGGTATTGCTTGATTTCATTCTGTAGCTTCCGGTTCTGCTGTGCGGTTACAGCCCGCTGTTCAGTTACCTGAGACATCACCTGATTCTGCTGCCTGACGGCGGTAACCAGCTCACTCACGCTGGCGGCCAGTCCATCATTTTTCGATCGCAGATCGTTAATCTGGTCGTCTTTGCTGTTCGCCAGCTTTTCCAGCCGTTCATTAGTGGCGGTTAACTGGGCGTTACGGGCATTTAGTCCCCACAGCGCAACGCAAATCAGGCCGATAACGATGATGTGCGAATAGTTCTTTATGAAGCTGATCGGGTTCATGTCAGAAACACCTCTCTTTCACGCTGGCGGCGCGGCAGGAGAATATCCAGATCGTTACCGGAGCGTTTCCACATCTGGAAAGCATCGGCCGCGCCGTGATATTCATGGGCATTAAGCCGCTTAAGGACGGTGGAATCTTCAAAAGCCTTTTTGCCGATATTGAAGACCAGGCTGCATAGCGCGTCATACTGATTCTGTGTAAGTGGCACCTTAACGCTGGCGTTAATAGCTTTCTCAACCCAGGCTATATCCGCCAGCAGCAACGCGGTTGATTTTTCTTTGCTGATTGTCAGCTCTGGAATGATTGCACGGCCATCCACCGGCCCGGTGTGACCGACGCCGATCGTCAGAACGCCTTTGGTGTCGCGATACGCTTTCAGGTGCTCGCCTTCTTCGCGCTTAATCAGGGCAATACCGTCAGGACTGATTTTCACTGTTATCTCCCGTTTTGCGGCTAATCCACCCGCGCAGCTTCTCGCTTATGTAGTCATTGCCGACATACCCGATGTAAACCGCAAACACCTGAGCGGCTGTATCGGGTACGTTCCAGTTAAGAATGCCCCCGACCACCTGAAGCGTCGGCGCTGCGAAGAATGCCAGCGCACTGCACGATACGGCGTCGAGAACACGCTTACTCCATGAAGACTGTGCATAGGCGCTACGCAGCAGAGAAAACATACCCGCCACGCCCGCATATCCCCATTCTGTTTTGTGGCTGTATAGCCAGGCGATAAGACCTGCCCAGAAACCAGCGTCTTTGTCCGGCATACGTTTCATCTCCACCTCCACCTTTTTAGGGGTCGGTGCTGTGCGTGATTTAAGGAGTCAGGCTCTCGGGCTGCATTTAACAACGAAGCCATCTGAAGTTGACTCCCGGAGCCTGAAAACAGAAAAGGCCGCCCAATAGCAGCCTTATAAGTAGTTATTTAATATTTCAAAATGTTATTAACAGCACTATTTCCGAGTTTTTATCACCCGAAATTTAATGGTAATGTTTCGGATACAACACAGAAGAAAAGGAATTGCCTGTGGCGTTCGAAGAAAAGTACCTTGAATTACTTCGCCTCTCCATGTACCTGCATGCCGGCCATCACTCCTCATCAAATTCCCCGACTGAAATCGGAAAACCAGATTTCGAAAAAAAACCTGGTGCCAGAAAAGTTAAAGCAACACAACGAATTCATGTAAGAAACGATCAGCTCGTTAAGGAAGAGCAATAGAACTTCACACTTTCAAAGCAGGCAGTATGAATAAATATGGTGTGTGTCCGTGTGTCCATACCATGCTCAACGGTGTCGCTCAAAGTAACTCTCCGTTATCCGCAGCATTTTGGATTCTATCTGTTGTCTCAACCTAATCTGGCAGCCCTAGGAAGAAGTCGTACCTTCTTCGCTCGGTTTTGGAGACCGGCGCTCGCCCAACGTCGTGGCTGTATTTGGCGGGCCGTCAAAGATTCGAACCTGTCTACCCTTCCCTTATGAGGGGACCGCTCATACCAAATGAGCTTCCGGCCCGAAATAATAAAGGCCACAAAAGTTCGCGGCCTTTATGTAAAAGTTGGGAGCACTCCATCCAACAAACCACCCCGGTTAGTCGGATTTTAATGGAGTGCTTTTGAAAACCAACTGAACAGACACAAAGCGGCATTGCCCGTGGTACTGTTCAGCAGCGAGTTTTCAAAATCATCCCGTTATCACTTATGATCTTTCGCCGGACTCATCCTCTTCGTCTTTCTCGATCATGGATTCAATCCATTTACGCTGTTCTTCAGTGAGTTCAAGGGACGTCATTTTTTCGCTGAGTTCCTTTACTTCCTTGTCTTGTTCAGACGTCCTTTTGTCAGAAGACATACATTACCCCAAGGATAACCAAGACCCAGAACAAGGCGCTGATTGCAAATACCAATACCCAAGCTGTGTAAGGTGAAATTTTCAACCTGTTGATTCCTTGCTAAATCGACAACAGATATTAGGACAAATCTTAGAGAATACCGTTCAAGGAGAAGGGGCTTTCAGGGCAAAATAATTCGTTATGTTTCTAATGAGGATAGATAAACTGAAAACTTTATAGTAGGAAAACTCTTAACAGATATATGTTCTACAAAATTTGTTTCAACTCTGGCGTATTAATCATCAACATAATCAAGCACACAATTAATTAGCATGCTTATTTTTTCTTACAGAAATGCAAAAACCCCGCCGAAGCGAGGTTTAAGTTTGTTTTCGTACAGGCGCTATATGCCACGATTTGAAGAATACTAGACAAGTTCGGACAAAATCAAGCTTTATGTAGTTAAAATGCTAAATTTTGTTCTCTTCGTCGTGAAAGCAGGTTGCACACTGAAATTCTTTTTCAGCTTTGGCCTCTTCCTGCTGACAAGTCCCCACCAGCGACTCAAGAAATGGCTTCCAGTTGCGAGTCCATGTCCTGATATGCAAATCTGGCAAGCGCCGGGTAATAGCCTTGTGTACAGCCGTTGATGGTATTGAAGAGAAGCCATTTCCAGAGCATCGCTCGCAAATTTTGAATACCGGCGCACCCCGCTCTTTTGTTGCCACGCGATCAAGGACTTCCCCTTTCCCGCCACAGCGGCAACGCGCAGGAATTATGCCCTTACCTCCACAGGCCGTGCATATATGTTTTACCAGCTCATGCTTAATCTTCGGAGCAACCACCTCTGCACCGTCTGCATCGAAAATGCCCGGATGTTTGATCACATCCTCAATCCGGGAGAAAAAACCCGTACCGCTGCAGGTGGTGCAGGTGCTGCTGCTGGCTGCCGAACGGGCATACTCAGCAAAGGCAAACTGCGCCAGCATCTGCATGCACCAGCCAAACTCGCCACCAGCTGCTTTACGCACATTCTTCGGGGCAACTTCCATCGCGTGCCGCACCAGCGCCTGCACTGCGATTTGCTCATCCGTTTTGCTGATCCCGGCCTTTCCAAAGAACGCAGCAAGACCGAAGCGCGCGCGGCTGCTGGTGGTGCCAATCGCTGCCATTACATCTGTACCGGTCAGCCTGTCAGGAGAGGTGCCTTTAACGCTGTCGCTGATATTCATCCCCTGAGGGCTGAAGTGTTTTAGTGAAGATTCAAGTTTCATGCAGCCTCCTGCTGTTTCAGTACTCGAAGATCTGCCCTGGCCTTGGCGCGGATGCCGTCCAGTTCTTCCCGGGTGTATCGGTGGGTTTCGTTGTTGGACTCGAGCGCCAGCACCCGCTCTTCGCCGATCAGCTCGACAAGAGCGGCGCGGTAGGCCTCGATGTTGCCTGATTTGTGGACGTTGCAGGCGGAGCACTGGAGCCATATGTTGTCCGGATTAAAGCGGAGTTGCGGTGCGGCGGCCGTGGTGCGGTAATGCCCGGCATGCCAGGCAAAAGCGGTTTTGGTACCGCAAGAGATGCATCCGTGCCCGGCGGACAGCAGCATTTCGCGCCGCCAGTCATTGAATGCACGCTGAGTCATCTGCACCCAGTGACGAATCGGCTTCAGCTCCTTACGACGTGCCGCGCGCCGCTGACGGCCAGCCTTCTCTTCAGCGCGCTGCCGCTGTAGTTCCTTCTGCTTAGCGGCTTCACGGGCTTTTGCTGTCTGTTCTTTGCCGATGGCGCTGGCGCACTCGAAGCTGCAAACCACCTGCCCTTCACGGACCGGGTTGAACCACTGGCGACAGCTCAGATTTACGCATTTACGACGTGGTTTCTTAGCCATGCTCAACCCCACGCCTTGCTTTGCCATACCCTGCTCGGGCGCGGCGGATGATTGCCCTCCGGCAGCAGGGCGCTGACGGTCCAGGTGATGAGATCAGGGTTGAGGCTGCGCTCGACCTTAACGCCGCGGCGGCGGTATTGTGCCAACAGCTCTTCTGCCTGCTCCGTGGTGCATTCCATGTGATAGAACCAGGTCTCTTTCATCGTCTCAGCCCCCGAAGCTCAGCAGCTGCGCGGCAGCGTTCTCAGCCTCGCGCTGGTCTCTGAATGCCCTGGAAAGGATCCAGCGCCACAGAACATCGAGCGCAGCTTTGTAGAGCTGCTGAAACTCGGTTTCGTCCATATTGGCGAAGGCGATGCTGCGGGGATGTTTCCGGAGGGTTCCGTCAGGCAGTTTGATGGCGTCATAGTGCCCGGACTCGATAGTCACCCAGGCACGATACGCGTCGAAGGATTTGCAGGCACTGATGCTGCCCGTGCGCTTATCGGCGATACGATCGAGGTACTGCTCAGCAGCATCCAGCAGCGCGGTTTCGCTCCCACCGAACGATGCCAGGTATTTGGCATAGCCGGTAACCAGCCTGCGTTCATTTGAGGAGATCGCCCCGCCAGTAGGCTCCCAGTATTCAAAGCCGAGATTCAACAGAGCGAAGAAACGACGGTGAAAGGCCGGGTTGCGGACCTGTTTGAAATCGGCCACCAGCACGGCGCCGAGCTTACATTTTGATTGCAGGAAATCGCTGGTCTCCGGCGTAGCCGGGATCAGGATATTGGAAGAATGCTTGATGAGTTGTAACTGCGCCATGGGATTCTCCGTGGCGCATCAGGTCAACGGGTGTTCAGTCCGTTGATATCATCATATCAGAGGGTTGTTCGAGGCGGTAGCCGAGGCGGCGAAGAAAACGTGTTCCGGACGACAGATTGAAAATGCCTTCATCCTCCATCAAAGGGCGACATGAAACCATGCCATTTTTGATGTAGACGAGGTTGCGGCTTTCGAGCGGCATTGACCCGATAAGTTTGCCATCTGAACGCCTAACAATATCGTACCAGTCGCCTTGGTCCTGACTTTTTTTCACAAAAACCCCCTTCTTTGCTATCAACAGATACATCCTCCCGGCGAGGAGAAATCCATTCCATAAAGCCAAAATAACAAATGGCGCAAATTTCTTAATCGGTTCGCCGCAAGAAAAAATCATTTTTTTCCGCAGCATCTAAACCATACAACAAAACACTGTATGGATAAACAGCATTTATCCGTTTAGCTTAAGTTTGCACATGAAAGGCATGTTTCCGAAAAACTAATTATCTTATTGATCTGAATGATTATTATGGCTACTTATGCGTAAAAATGATGTATTTTTTTAACAATAAAGGCAGCTGAAAATGCTGGGGAAAATATCTGATTATGATACCCTCAACCGCTGCATACACCGCTGCTGCCCTGCTGTCGAGGGTTTATTCTGGCGGTGACGCAATTTGTCAGGTTGGTAATTTATTGCCACGCTGTAACTGTTAATTTCCGATAGTAGGGTTAGTTTATTCAGGTCTAGTAGTTATAATGGACAGGCCTTTTGAACTCATAAAAAAACCCGCCGGGGCGGGTTTTGAATAATGATTTAAATTATGCTGCTTTCTTAGAAGAGCAGTTGCAAAGTGGAATAGGGAAAGGTCTCCCCTTCTTAGCGTGACGCACTACTCCATCTACACATACGGTGTAGCGGAAAATGATCTCGCAAGAGCTTCCACATTTGCGACAGGTTCCCATTGCCATAGCGATGATTTCCCTGCATACCTGTAAACCCATACAGATTGCAAATAGCCAGGAGAACAACTACACTTCGCTCGTCAAACGTGAATGTAGATGTTGGATTGTCTCCATACACTGCGGAACGTGTTAGCGCACTTCCCGCCCCGAAAGCCCTGTTAGCGCAGGGCTTTTTACATATAAAAATCTAGTGACATTTGACTCGTCCGAACGCCGATTGTTTCTAATACGATCTCAGCAAAGGTATCAGCCTGCCATTCAGCATCCTCTGAGCGCGTGGGAACCTTACTCGAAAAATGCAAAACTGGTTTATGTCCTAGCAGCAGATGTCCTAATTCATGGAAAATAACTGCAAGAGCGTGTTCTTCGCCTAAGCAGGCATTTTCATAAATTTTGTTGGGTACTGTAATGGTGAGAGATGCAGGATCACAATGACCGATAGTTAGATCGTAGGTTAAAGATTCCCACTGCTTGTCATCCATGACACTCAAAGTTATTCCATAAGTGGATAATTGTTCGAAAAGAAGATCATATCGCTTTCGTTTCCTTTTTGTCGCAGCAATACCAAATGCGTTACAAAAGTTGATGGCTTTATAAGCTATCTCTTCTTCTTGCATTGGTGAAACCCGGTTGCCTCTCATCTGATACACTTTTAAACCTCATTGTTGTTTATCTTTTGTAACAGCTCAGCGAAGCTTTTGAGTTGCTCAGGCGTGAATTGCGATTTTGCAAATCCGGCCACAAGCATCTGCTGCTGCTGCGAAAGTCCATCTATTGGGACGATTTCATTTGCAACCGCTGCAAGCTCTTCTAAACCCTTAACTTCAACCCCCTTAGAATTAAAATAGGAGTCGATTTTTTTAACCCACTTCTGTGGGATTTTTTTGCTGCCTGTCTCTAAACCACTTAAAAATGCGGGGGTGGTTTCCAACTCTTGAGACATTGTTAACAGTGTGCTGCCAGTATCTATCCTCGCTTTTCTGACGGCCTTACCGAATTCAGTGAGTGCCATAGTTAATTCCTCAGTCTTGGTGGATGACAGGCTTTTGGCCTGTGGGTTGCTTCAAATCTATGAAATAAAGATACCATAGCCTCAAATAAAATCAACCAAATTAGTTAAAAAAAACCAATTGGCTAATAAAAAAATCCACTTCCACAGTGAAGTTTTTATCGATGTCTGAATAAATGACTTCAAGGTAATCGAGCTGCTAATGCTCAACGAAACCAAACCATTTAGTTGCTTTATGCTCTTTCCTTAAGCATAAATTTTGATTAGTGGTGATCCATGATTGATTTGGAAAAAAAGAACTTTAAAAAATTAAATTTTTTAGGGAAAAATCCGATATCTTAACCACAGCACCCCGAATTGAAGGGTTTTACCGGATAGATTTCAGCATAAAAAGGTAAGCAAAAATCAATGGAAAATCATGACGTTTATATTTATACAGGTGATATTCATCGGGATGGTTACCAAGACCTCACCAATGAAATAAAGAAACGAAAAACTAAACATGGCTTGAGAAAAGATGTTATCTTCTGCGTCGCTACTTATGGCGGGGATCCCAACGCTGGCTATCGTATTGGTCGTGCTTTGCAGCATAACTATGACAAAGTCACGTTGTTAGTGGTTGGTCCCTGCAAAAGTGCTGGTACGTTAATAGCAATTGCTGCCGACAAACTAGTCATCGGAGACATGGGTGAGTTAGGCCCATTGGACATCCAGCTGAAAAAAAATGACGAAATTGGTGAGATGAGCTCTGGCTTAGCCATCATGACAGCTTTAGATGCGTTAAAAGATCGCTCTATTTCAGCGTTTAACTCTCATCTAGTTAAGATAAGATACGAGAATCAGATAAGTACTAAGATGTCTGCTGATATAGCGACTAGACTTACTGAAGCCTTAGTATCTCCGATGGCTGCTCAAATTGATCCTATCAAGTTGGGTGAGCATCAAAGAGCTATGAGCATTGCCATTACTTATGGCCAACGTCTAACAGCTAAGTCCAGCAGCCTCAAAGAAGGGGCACTGGTTAAGCTGATAGCTTCTTATCCTTCACATGGGTTTGTGATTGATCGTAAAGAAGCAAAAGAGCTTTTTAAATGCGTAGAGAGTCCGACCGGATTAACCGAAATGCTCTACGAATTATTCTGCGATAAAATTCATGATGGTGACATAGCTACTTATGGGAAACCCAAAGTTGTTGATTTCACTCATGATACAGATGATAAAGAGGAAGATACCGATGCCAAAGAATCTGCAACCGGAAATGGAAATACTCAACAAAATGTTGGAAAGCCAGATCCAGGAAAGCCAAGATCTGGCAAGACAAGCAGAGCAAAATCTAAACGAAATCAAGCGTCAGTTGGAACCATACCAGTTCAACAACCTGATGGACAACAACCTGAGACGTGAGCTCTTTGCCCTCTAAACGTATCTTTTGAACCCGGCCTCAAGCCGGGTTTTCTCTTTCACTTTTTTATTATTTGCTAAATAACTCCGCGTTATCTCTCTCACGCGTACTTCTCCATAGCAGTGGCCAGCGAACGGGCAGCGGTTACGATCACCGGTACCGGCATTTTCTCCAGCCACATCCGGTTGATGTGGAACTTCAGGTGTCGCTGGTGGTGCGCCGGGAGATCCTCGGCGCTTTCAACCTGTGCGTAAACGAGTCCTACCTCAGCAGGCCAGACCGTTTGCGGCACGTCCGCCAGCAGCAGGTTCTCCAGCTCGATGATGCGGCTGGTGGCGTATTGCAGGAGCGGATCGGTAATGCTCATGCAGCAAGCTCCTTTCGGCTAAGCCCCATCAACGCATCATGAAGAGCCCTTGCACCTACTTCTCGTTGAGCAGCAACTTCGTAGCTAATGCCGTTCGTCTCCATGATGCAGTCCCTGTCGAGATATTCAGAGCATTCATCCAGCACCTTGGTGATATCTTGCTGCTGCAGGGCCGCCAGCGCATCACGCTGTTTAGCCGTTTCGCGCAGCGCAGCCGTAGTGCAATCTAGCCGCTCGGCCAGGCGAGACATCATTTTTGCGATTTCGATGATCGGCGTGTTGCTGGTCATTGCCTTCGCAAACTCATGGCCAACCGCAATCAGCTCTTTGTTGTTAAGTGATTCACTCATGCCCGCGCACTCCCAAAAATTTTATGAATTTCGTAGCCCTGCCAGTTCTGACGGCATACATCGGCCGCTGATGGCGCTGCTGGTCTCCGCGGCTTCGGCTGCTTGATTTTTTCCTGCCAGCGCTGCACCAGCTGGTATTCCGGATGCTTCGGTTTGCCGATATTTTTGACGATCCCGGCCATACCCAGCCGCTTGAGACGGTCGTAGGCCTCACGGATGTCGCAGCAGAGCAGCTTACGGATCTGGCGGGGCGTTGCCGGTCCGTTTGTCTCGATGAATTCCACGATGGCCTTTTGCTTTGGTTTTAAGCGGTTGCACACGGTCAAACCCTCCCCTGCGCCTGGCGGCGCTTGTACTCGGCCATCAGCATCTCTGCGGGTGTTGGTCCCCGGTCCTGGTTCGGTGCTGCCAGTGCACGGCGGACCGGCGGGATTGGCTTACCTTCGGCAACACGCTTTTCCCAGTGCGCCAGTAGATGACCGGCTTCGCTGAGCAGCTCTTTCTCATTCATCTGGCGATCAACGCCCCGGCGGCGCAGCTCCAAGCAAACGTGATACAGCAGCGGCTGTGGCCACGGATATTGCTCGCTGGTGGGGTATTTGAAGACGAGCTTCCTCCACTTCCAAAACTCGGTCATGACATCCGCCGGGCTGACACCTAACAGACCCTTGCCCTCACGGCACCAGGCCACAAACTGCCCCGGCGACGGCCAGAACGGTGAAACACTGGCTCGCGCCTTCTGCATCCCCGCCACCAGTTGTTCGCGGCTGCGGATGCCGTTTTCGGCGAACGTAGCGATCCACTGCTGTTTGGCCGTACGCTCATCCGCTTCGCTGCGCAGGTTGGTCTGCGTGGCCGCCGGAAAAACTTGCTTGAGTTGGCTGAACAGGAGATCTACCATGCGCTCGGCGTCGCTGTTGATCACCTTGGCCTGTTCGCGGCAGCTGCCAGCCATGCGCGCCAGCATTTCGCCGTCGCGGTTCTGCACTGCGTGAAACAGTTCTTGGTTCATATGAAATCCTTCCAGGCTTCAGGGCTGTTCCAGTGCGCGTCACTGGCCGGGGTTTCGTTGACAGGCTTACGGTTTCGATCCTCACGGTGCAGCACCAAGGTGTCCCACTGCTTACGCAGCTTCGCGGGCGAGAGAATGTTTTTGTGCCAGAACGAATCCTGCGCAGCCCACTTGAACAGCTGACAGATCTCGCGATGCGTGCGGCCGTCGAGCTGGCGCAGCATGCGGATGTCATTTGCCCAGGTGGTCAGGTTCGGTTTCTTCAGTGAAGGTTTAGTTAGGTTGCGTAGCGCGAGCATCCACTCAGCACACTGCAGATCTTCAGTCGTGCCCCACTTGTCACCAGCCGGGGTCTGAACTGCAGCATCAGGAAGAGATTTGGATTTTTTCTGACGATCATTAAATACGTTAGTATTTAATATTACTTCTTGTTCATGATGCGCGGGCTTAAGCGCGCCCTTATGCTCGCTGTTATGCGCGGCATCAACCTCTGAAGCCGCGCCGTTACTGGGTTCGTTATGCGCGCAGTTATGCTCGCTGTTATGCGCGGTGTTATGCGCGGGTAAATCGTCCATTTTTTGAGCATAAAACACGTAATTAGTGATGGTAATCACCGTTCCCTTCCGGCGTTCTCCGGCGGTGGTAATCATCCCTTCGCGCTCAAAAAAGGCGAGCATACGGTCCACTGCGTGACGGCTGGTGGGTTGCCCGTTCCGGTCGCATAAATCCAGCCCCAGATCGGCTGTGGTGGTCACCAGTTGTCCGGTCTGCAATGGCCACTGACAGCCCTTGAAGTTAGCCGTATAGGGCTGTCTCGCAGCAGTAAGAAGCAGGTTTTCCCACAGGGTGCGAAGATATACGTCCTTCGCCCAGGACTGCTTCAGTACACTCCGGTACAACGGGATGAAACCGGTCTTCTGGTTCTCCATCCTGTTGCTCCTGGCGGCAGTACGTGCCGCAAAATCCGCGTAAGCGACATTTGACATAGCTATGCCCCTTTCGCCTGGTGTTTTAAATAAGCGTTTGTCATAATGACCTCGCAGTTGCTGTCCGTAATTGCACCCGAAAGCCGTTGCTGTCTCACCAGCGCGGCTTTCACCATTTTTAGCCCTGTCATACTGCCCCCAGCATTGAAGTAACGATCGTCATTAGTGTCCCTGTCTGCTCTGGTATTAGCCGGAACAGCGACGCGATACCCTCGCTCACCTCTTTCAGCTTCTGATGTTCTGGTACGTTGAGCAGAACGGCCTGTTTTGCTTCGGCGCACTCTTTCATCGCTTCAGCAATAAGCTCGGCCTTTGTCTTTCCACTGATTAGCCCAAACCGGCGCGCTACCTGCTCGTTATCACGGGCCATCACATCGATGATGACCGGGATAAGCTGCAGCAGATTTTTGTCGTTCTTCGGGCCGGGATCGTTAATCATCCGAAAAAAATTCTGCTTGGTGTTGTGCTCCGAACCGGCCAGTAATAGGCCGCGGCCGCCCCGAGCTATCCACTCCTTGGCCACCAGCTGCGAGATGTGTAGCTGAGCAGAACCTGGAGTGGCCCGGTTCCATGCCTTCACTGCTTCCCGAATATGGTTGAGCTTACAGTTATTGCGCGGAACGCCTTGATAATTCGATCTCAGCGGAGCGGACAGCCCACTGCTATCATCATGAAAACCTAATGTTTGCATGGTCATTGCTCCTACTTAGGTAAACCATCAGTGGGGTTCGGGTAGATATCGGGGCGCAGTTCATGGGGAGTGACGCCGGTGACTGCATAAATTTGCAGGACGCGATCTGCAGGAACGACACCTCGATAGCGATTCCGCCAATGGCTGACAGTCATGGCACTAACGGTTAGTAATTCGGCTAAGCGGGTGGCGGTTCCTGCTTTGGTAATGGCTTTATCAATAGCTTTCATAATTAGCTCCAGTGGCAACAACTCAATTAAACAAAATGTTTATTGATAAGTCAACATTTTGAATATTGAGCTAATAAACTTTTGGTTTAGAATTCGTCCATGAAAGAAAAAACTCATCAGATCAACCACCCACAAGTTCAAAGACTTAATGAGATCCTTGAGCTTAAGAATTTGACCAAGTCAGACATGGCCCGCATTTGTGGCGTCAGTGCTCAGTCGGTCAATAACTGGTTCGTACGTGGGACGATTGGGAAAAGTTCAGCCATAAAGCTGGCGGATGCGCTTGGGGTTAGCCTTGAGTGGATTCTTGGCCAGGAGGTTGGTGAGAAAGACGGGCTTAAGCCGGACGAACAGCGCCTGCTCGAACTCTACCGCCAGTTGCCGGAAGAAGAGCAACAGAACATGCTTCGCATCTTCGCGATTCGCTTGAAAGAACTGGATGAGTTGTATGAGAGATATATGAAAGGGCGGATTCGGTCGCAGGAAGGTTAATGCTGTCTTAATCAAACTCTGTAACTTAGCAAAACGTTGTTATGAACTGATTTTTAGTATTATTGTGAAGTAGTCGAGCATTGGATGCCTAATTCGATTGACGGCAGCTCTACCCTACTCAACAATGCAGTTGTGTTTATATGTATTCTTTAAAGCAGGTGGTGGCATGGCCGTTGTTGAACTTCAATTGTCCAGAACGATGATTGATTGGATAGCAGACACCCAAGGACTTTCTCTCGAGGCCCTTGCGGAGCAGGTCATGCCTAAAAAAACTCATAAATTTCTCAATGGTATCGTTAATAAATCTGGGGCGGAAAAACTTGCGAAAATTGGTGGGGTTCCTTTTGGTTTTCTTTTCCTCGATACGCCTCCGATAGCAGAACCCCCTAAAATTCCTGACTTACGCCAAACATTCGATTCTCAAGCCTTGGGTAAAAACTTCTTTGATGTTTATCATGACATTGAGTATAAACTCGAATGGTATAAAGAATATTTAAAGGAAAATGGCAGTGACCAGGAAATTGAATTCATAGGTAAATTTAAATATCATAAAAACTTATCCCCTGAAATCGTTGCTCAGGATATTGTTAATACAATTAAGTTTAGTCTTGAAAAAGAAATCAAAGCAGTAACTATTGATAGCTATTTCTCTAAAGCCTCCAAATTGATAGAAAACGCTGGTATTTTAGTATTTAAAAATGGCGTTGTCGGTAACAATAACAATAGAAAGTTAGATACCAAAGAATTCAGAGGCTTTTGCATAGCAGATAGCATTGCACCTATTGTTTTCGTAAATGCTTCAGATGCAATGTCTGCTCAAGTCTTTACACTATTCCATGAAGTTGCTCATTTATGGTTAGGAGTTGATGGTGTTTCTGGTTGGGATACTGAGAAAAGCGTTGAGGCTTTTTGCAATAAGGTAGCGGCAGAAATACTCATGCCCCGTTCTTTATTCATGTCTGCCTGGAACGCTGATTTCGATGAAGATGATGTATATAAAATTAAAAATGTATCTCGCCAATTCAAAGTTAGTAACTTTGCCTGTGCAATTAGAGCATTACAATTAGGGCTCATAGATAGCAGTACACTTGAATATATAAAATTCGAAGCTAACAACAAGCCTAAAAGAGAATCCTCTGGCGGTTCCTTTTTCAACACACTTCCAGTCCGAAACAGCCATAAATTAACAAATATAATAGTTTCTCGCGCAATGTCTCAACAATTGCCACTCCGAGAAGCGGGTGTTCTGCTAAATGTAAAAGCAGATACAGTAGTTGATTTTCATAAAAATAGAGAATCTCTATGAATCCAAGTGGGAAATTTTTAATTGACAGTAACGTCTTCATAGAGGCGAAAAACTTTGCTTATAATTTTCATTATTGCAAAATTTTCTGGGATTTTCTCCTTGCTTTGCATGGTAAGGGATTGGTCTATAGTATTAATGCTGTAAAAAAGAACTATGCATCAAAGAGGATCCTTTGTATCACTGGATTAAAGATGAAATTCCACCATCATTTTTTGAAAATGAACTTACTTCAATTACTAATTATGCGAAACTTATTAATTGGTCAATGACATTGGATGTTACACCGAAGGCTAAAAGTGATTTTGCAAATCAAGATAAAGCTGATGCATTTCTGATTGCACACGCCATGACCCATGGCTTTACTATAATTACCCATGAGAGGCCATCTGGCGGCACTCCTAAAAAACGAATAATGATCCCAGATGCCGCTGCAATACATGGAGTAAAGACGCTGACACTTTATGAGTTTCTTCCAACCTATGCGAGCCATAATTTTTCATTAAAATAAAATAACCCGGCCATCGCGCCGGGTTTTTTATACCCTCTCCTACCAGCTCAGCCGACGGACCAACACTCCGAACTTCCCGATCCCGACCTTAGCGTCGGGATTTTTTTTGCCTGCAACTCACAATTTCTCTTTTAAGCCACCTGTTATTAAACTTTTTGTTTATCTATAATTACTCATTTAGTTGACACGGGTTTAAACATTGTGTTTAATCTCTCTCACCAAGACGCACCACGAACCACCCAGGCATGGAGCCCACGAAGTAGCCGCCGACGGCATACGAATAGTCGGATGAGGTGGAGTTAATAACGCGCATCAGGTGTAAACGTTCCGCTGGCCGGCGATAAGGCAAACGAGGGTGAGAATGATTGATTTCGCACGCAAACCAGGACGGCAGCAGGCCGTAAAACTGAACTTCCTAGAGGTGCTCCTTCGCCGCTTATGCTACCTGCTGGCGCAAAAGGGGAATCCAGATGTGTAACTCAACGAAATGCGCGTACTGCGGCAAGCCGGTTAAACCGGAGGAAATAGTCAAAAGTACCCTTCTCTATCGCAATGGCGCACAACTGGCGCGCAAAGAAAAAGAATACTGCTCAGAACGTTGTGCTTCGTACGACCAAATGGCACACGAGGCATAACGTAAAAGCCGCGCAAGGCGGCCCGTACGTCCGGTGCTCCCGACCAAAGTTACACCGGAAAACTACTTAAAAAACCAAAGTTCACCCAATGGGCGCTATCTCTGGCCCGGGGATCTTACATCCAAAAATGAGGATCTGACATGGAATTTTTCTACGTGGTTAAGGCCACTCAGAAATCCGGTAAGCAAGATGCAGTGATTTGGTTCACTGCGAAAAGCGAAGCACGCGCCGCCCTGACGCTCGATGTTGAGCTGGAAGAGGCTGGTATCGAAACTGGCCGCGGTAAAGACTACGCCAAACCGATCCGCACCGATTTTCCGATTGTTAACGACCTGCCTGAAGAAGGCGTCGTCGACTTCACCTGGTGCGATCGCTATCAGCTTGCTGACGACCAGCGTACCTGGAACGTGATCCCCGGTGCCGCGCCACAGGATGAAACCGACCTTGCCCCGGCCAGCACCATCAACGATGCAGATCTCCCTGCCGCGCCGGTATCGGCTACGGATACCGTTGATGCGGGCAACACCTCCCAACTTGAATACCGCACCCCGTCTGTCCGCTTCGCCGTCCATCTGCTGGGCGACAAATATCATTCGGAGATCAGCCAAGAACAGCAGATCGTCGCCAACGAATTGGCTATGGATGAGGCAAATGTTTATTTCCAGAACCTGCTGCAGGCCAAAAATCATGTTCCTGATATGAGCGAACTCAGCCTTCACGCTGAGTGGAAACTGGTGCAGGCTGTCAAAGACGTTTTCCCGCAGCATAAAGAACACGAACCCGCGCTGCTGGCTGCATTCATGTCGAGCTGGGTGAAAGCAGATGTTGGCGAACGTGCCCAACTGGTCGAAGACTGGCTCAGCGGCAAACTGCCCGCCCCTGAACTCGCAGACGCCAGCGAACCTGGTGATGATGCGCCTGTTTCCAATGCAGAAGATCAGCAGGATGCTACGCCCGAAGAGGTTGCCCAGGCCCACGTACAGGCATTTCGCGACAGGGACATTACCGAACTGCACGCTGTTCCTACGCTGTCGTTCCGTCACCGCCTCCTCGCGCAGTTTATTACCGAGAAGGAATACGCTTACCACATCGACAATGAACAACTGAATACTGTGCGCCAGCTTGAAATGGACACCGATAACTCCTACGTGCAAAACCTGCTGCTGGCCGCCGAGAATGTCGAAGGGATGAAAAAGCTTCGTGACTTCGATTTATGGAGGCTTACCGATGCTGTTAAGCGCGTATTTCCTTCTGACAAAGCGACGCCTGATTTATCCCTGATGCTCCAGTTCATGAAGGCCTGGAAAACAACGGACTATATCGATCGCGGTCTGCTCGCTAAGGAATGGATTAACGGTAACCAGGTTTCAACCATTCAGCGCACCGACACCGGCACTAACGCGGGCGGCGGCATCAAAACAGACCGTAATGCAGACTATGAGCATACGTTGGACACACTGGATATTGAGATCGCGTGCGCAACTCTGCCGATGGATTTTGATATCTACAATATTCCCGGCTCCATTCACCGCCGGGCTAAAGATATTGTTGCTGCAAAAGAAAGTCCCTGGAAGGAGTGGTCCACAGCACTGCGTAAAACTGCAGGTATCCTGGATTACTCGCGCGCTGCAATTTTTGCGCTCATCCGCGAAGCGTCCTCAGACATAACAACGTTCCCGGATCGCATGGCTGGTTATATCAGCGCGACTCTCAATGAATACAAGCATGATACACCTGAGGCCAGAATCCTCGCCGCTGCGCGTCAGATTGATAGCGCGGCCGTGGATGTCGGAGTCATTCAGTGCACAGAGCAGTCACACCAGCTCGTCGCCACCCCTCAGCCAGAAGTATCCAACCTCGGCGGCGGCATGTTCTCCATCGATGGTCTGCTGGATGAAAAAGCAAACCCGGTCATCAATACCCCCTCAAACGAAGTCGCAAAACAGGAAGTGGAGATCGTTGGCAGTGTGCAGATGGAAGAGACTGACCCGAGCAAAGTCGAAGCTGGTAATGCGTTACCAGCAGTCGAAGTCGTTGATGACGCTGCTGCGCAAACAATTAGCGTAAGCCCGGCGGATATAGTCGCCGCTGCCACACCAGAACTGACGCGCAACGTTGCCCCCGATCTGGACCAGAATATTGATGCTCTTAACCAAGATGAGCCGGAATTACCTCCAACCGAACCAGAAATGACAGAAATAGAACCGGTAGCGGATATTTCCGAGCCAGAGGCTGCTGCTAAGGAATGGCCAGCTTACTTCGAGCCAGGCCGTTATGAAGGTCTGCCGAACGACGTTTACCATGCCGCGAACGGCATCAGCAGCACCCAGGTGAAGGATGCCCGTGTCTCCCTGATGTATTTCGAAGCACGCCATGTCTCTAAGACCATCCAGAAGGAGCGGTCGAAGGTTCTCGACATGGGCAATCTGGTGCATGCGCTTGCGCTGCAGCCGGAGACGCTGGCCGCCGAGTTCAGCATTGAGCCGGAGATCCCGGAAGGTGCACTCACCACCACGGCGACGATCCGCGAGTGCATTGACGAGTACAACGCCAGCCTGCCGCCGCAGCTGAGTGCTGACGATATCAAAGCGCTGCTGGAGGCCCATAACACCACCCTGCCCGCGCCGCTGCCGCTTGGCGCAGCAGTAGACGAAACCGCAGAAAGCTATATGGAACTGCCGGAAGAGTTCCAGCGCATCGAGTCTGATAAGAAGCAGACCGCTGCAGCTATGAAAGCCTGCATAAAAGAGTACAACGCCACCCTGCCCGCTCAGGTGAAAACCAGCGGCAGCCGTGAAGCACTCCTCGAGCAGTTGGCAATTATCAATCCCGACTTGGTAGCGCAGGAAGCGCAGAAGCCACAGCCACTGAAAGTTTCGGGTACGAAGGCCGACCTGATTCAGTCCGTCAAGGCAGTAAAACCAGATGCTGTGTTTGCCGACGAGCTGCTGGATGCCTGGCGCGAGAATCCGGAAGGCAAGGTGTTGGTGACCCACCAGCAGCTGGCGACCGCACGGGCCATTCAGTCTGCATTACTGGCGCATCCGACCTCCGGCATGCTGCTGACGCACCCGAGCCGCGTCGTAGAGACCAGCTATTTCGGCATTGACGAAGAGACTGGCCTCGAAATCCGCGTGCGCCCGGATCTCGAGATCGAGCTTGACGGCGTCCGCATCGGTGCCGATCTCAAAACTATCAGCATGTGGGATGTAAAAGCAGATGCGCTCAAAGCGCGGCTGCGTCGTGAGATTCGGATGCGTGATTACCACCTGAGCGCGGCCATGTACTGCGAAACCGCAGCGCTGGATCAGTTCTTCTGGATTTTCGTCAACAAAGACGAGAACTACCACTGGATAGCCATTATCGAGGCATCTGCAGAGCTGTTGGAACTGGGCATGCTGGAATACCGCAAAACCATGCGCGCTATCGCTACCGGGTTCGACACAGGAGAGTGGCCAGCTCCGATCACTGACGATTACACCGATGAACTTGACGACTTCGATCTGCGCCGCCTTGAAGCGCTGCGTGCCCAGGCATAAGGGGAATGACCATGGAAAATACGAACATCATCACATCAGAACAGCAGGCACCGAATACCATTTCAGCCAATAACGCCATTTTCAACGTGCAGGCATTGACCCAGCTCCAGGCTGTAGCTGGCCTGATGTCTCAGGCCGCCGTTACCGTTCCTGAGCACCTTAGAGGTAATCCGGCTGATTGCATGGCCATCATCATGCAGGCAATGCAATGGGGAATGAACCCGTACGCGGTAGCGCAGAAAACGCACCTGGTAAACGGTGTGCTTGGCTACGAAGCCCAGCTGGTTAACGCGGTGATCTCCAGTTCAAACGCCATTGTGGGGCGCTTTCACTATGAGTACGAAGGTGACTGGTCGAAATGTGCCAGCAGCCGTGAAGAGATCGTGAAGAAGCCTGCAAAAGGCGGCGGGACGTACGATAAAAAAGAAATGGTACGCGGCTGGACCAGTGCTGATGAGCAAGGCCTGTCGGTTCGTGTGGGAGCCGTCATTCGCGGCGAAAGTGATATTACCTGGGGCGAACCGGTGTTCCTGTCCAGCGTTATTACGCGTAACTCTCCCCTTTGGATTTCGAACCCTAAACAACAGATTGCTTATCTGGCCCTCAAATACTGGGCGCGCCTTTACTGTCCTGCTGTCGTCCTGGGGGTTTATACCCCGGATGAAGTTGAGCAGCGTACCGAGAAAGAGATCAACTTAGCCCCCGCCCAGCGCGTCAGCCTGGCTGATATCAAAGGTGACAGCGTAACAACAACTCACAGCGCGCAGGAATCTGCTTCCAACATCGATGTCCTGGCCGATGAATTTCGGGATCGCATTGAAGCGGCTCAGGACGTCGACAACGCCAAAGCAGTGCGGGTGGATATCGAAGCGGCCAAAACTACTCTCGGTTCGGCGCTGTTCACTGAACTGAAAAACAAAGCCGTACGGCGCTACTACCTGGTAGACGCCCGCAACAAGGTAGAAGCGGCGATCAACTCCCTGCCCCAGCCTGACGAACCGGATGCTGCAGAGCAGTTCACCAAAGCAGAGCAGGCACTGGCTGCTGCGAAGCGCCATCTGGGCGACGAGCTGTATGAGCAGTTTGTCGTTACCCTGCTCGATATGAAGCCCGAATACGTGGCATGAGGGAGGCAGGAGGGACAACCCTCCCGGTAATGATATGAGCGAGAAACAAGCCCGCTGGAGTGTGGAAGAGCTGAACATGTTGCTGACGCATAACAACCAGCAAGTGGCAGAGCTGACCGGCCGCCCGCTGACCGAGATAGAAGATGGCCGCCTGCTGGCGAATATCGAGCGAAACTGCTGGGACGTGTTTGACCCGGAGCGTGCCGAATGAGACTTATTAACCGAAGCAGGAAAGATTCCCCGATGGCCCGCAGGGCGTGCGATGCAGCGTTGGCCAGGCATGTTGAAAGGTTCGGTGATTATGCCAGCCGGGCCATGACCAGCGTATACACAGTGCTGGTGGACGGAATGAAGGTAACGGTAGAGGTGGAAAACCGCAGCACCAGCTACGTGGCCACAGCGATCATGGGCGCTCGGCGTCTGCGTGCCCTCGCCGGCCGGATGTCTTGATATCGAATTATCATCAAACAGCGCCTTCCGTCCCTATAATCGGGTGGTGGGCGCAGGAGAACAGAATGGCAAAGCTTCTTAATTTGCAGGAATGGGCCGCTGAAGTGTATTCATCACCGCCATCGCTTTCTACTCTTCGCAGATGGGTACGTGAAGGCAAGATCTATCCTGCCCCCGAGCTACACGGTAAAGAGTATAAGCTCCGCCCGGATGCTATCTATGTTGATCCGAGCAAGAAGAATTTGCGCCTAAAACCGCAGCATCTAAAAATTCCGTCCAAAGGGACTTTACTGGAGAGATTACAGAATGCAGAGGCCAGCCCGTTACGACGCTAACCTGCCCCGTAACCTGACCTTTCGCAAGAGAGATAAGCTTTATTCCTGGCGCAACCCAATAACCGGCCAGGTAATCTATTTGGGCCGCATTGATCGCAGGGAAGCGATAGCCCAGGCCATTGAAGCCAATAGTTATCTTGATCAGAACTATATCCCCTCCAGTCTACTTCAGCGCATTAAAGAAACGCCCACCCTGACTATGGCTAAATGGCTGGAGAGGTATGACGTTATTCTCGAGCGAAGGGAATTAAAACCAAACACAATGAAAGTTCGCAGGAACCAGATGGAGACGATCAGAAAAGAGTTCGGCACTATCGCCCTTAGCGCAGTTACAACAAAAGACATTGCGGAATTTTTGGAAACATACATTGCCTGCGATAAAAAAAGCATGGCTGCAGGTCTGAGATCTGTACTACTCGATGTATTCAGAGAGGCGCTCGTGGAGGGGCATATAGAAAGGAACCCGGCAGAACCTACTCGCACCCCGGCACCAAAAGTTAAGCGTGAACGTCTACTGCTCGACGCGTATTTTTCGATACGAGAAACAGCAGCTGCTAATTCAGTATGGGCGGCAAATGCATTTGATCTTGCGCTGGTCACGGCTC
The DNA here is from genome assembly GCF_014490785.1 of Kosakonia sp. SMBL-WEM22. Lineage (NCBI taxonomy): Bacteria > Pseudomonadati > Pseudomonadota > Gammaproteobacteria > Enterobacterales > Enterobacteriaceae > Kosakonia > Kosakonia sp. SMBL-WEM22. The sequence goes on from NZ_CP051488.1 coordinate 2,889,839, forward strand.
AGCGACGCGAGGATATAGCTATGATGAAATTCACTGATATCCGTGAAGACAGATTGTTTGTTATACAGGAGAAAACAGGGAATAAATTAGCCATCCCTTTAGACCTGAAACTGGAAGCGGCCGATCTTCATTTAAAAGAAGTGATAGAACGTTGCAGAGTGAACAATCCATGTGAGTTCCTGCTTTACTCCCCGGTGCGTCGGGGTGGAAGAAAGCCCGGGCCACTGACGCCGGATGGGTTAACCCAGGCATTCTCAGATACCCGTGATGTCACTGTGCTTAAATTTGGCCCTTACCCGCCGTCATTTCACGAAATTAGAAGTCTGGCCAGTAGGCTTTATGAGAAGGAAAAAGGCGAGGAATTTGCGCAGCGGCTTTTGGGCCATAAAAATTTATCAATGACCAAAAAATACTTGGACTCCCGTGGGGCTGAGTATGTTAGGGTTTAGACTGAATATAGGGAATTGGTGGAATTTTGGTGGATTTTAGTGTGAACACCAAAAAAACCCTTATTATTCAGGAATATAAAAAAAGACCGAATACGATTCCTGTATTCGGTCCAGGGAAATGGCTCTTGGGAGAGAGCCGTGCGCTAAAAGTTGGCATTAATGCAGGCTAAGTCGCCTTGCATCTTAAGAATAGATGACGACACCAGCTTTTCCAGTCCGCGACAAATGTGGTCAGAAAAATCCGGTAATTGTCACGTTTATCATAAAAAAACGCAGGCGGTGTTAACCGGACCTGCGTTTTTTTATGCTGAATCAGGCGATTTTCATCAACCTGTGCAGAGGGACTTCGCGCGCTCAATAAAGGGGGCGAGGCTCATTTTCTGGCCCGGATGGTCTGGGTCGTCAACCTGAATAATGCTAATAGGCTGACCGGTGCTTTTCCCGCTGTCGACCTGCTTCTGCGCGATATCGTTGAGCGGATACTGCACCAGCGTGCTCGGGTTGATGGCGAACAGCGCATTGCCCGGCCTGCAGGTCAGCATTATCTCTTCGCGATTGAAGGCCCATTTATCTTTACCAACCTCAAAACGGCTGACGGTAATAACCTGCGGCGCTGCCAGCGCGGCGGCTGAGCTGGTCAGCATCAATATTGCAATCACACTCTTTTTCATTCTTTTCACCAGATTTATTCAAAAAGGCTCCCAGGTGGCAAACAGGCTTACCGCCGCCAGCACCAGCGCACCGATTATCAATTCTGCCCGGGTTAACGTGATAAAGCGCTGCCGCGCTCCGTTATCGCTCAGGCTCAAGCGTGGCACCAGAACATACCGGTTCACAAGCGCGATTGCCACCATCAGCGTCACAAGCGCACATTTGAGCAACAGCATGCGCCCCCACGCACTCTGCCACGGCCACGCTATACCCTGAATCAACACTGCATTAATGATGCCGGTAACGATAACGCCCGCCACAGCCAGGTGACCATAGCGGGAGAAGCGCATCATCGCGCCAATAGCCGCAGGATGACCCCGGTCACGGGTTAGCTGCATGCAAAACAGCACCGGTAGCAGGCCGCCCAGCCACATCGCCCCGCACAGCAGATGCAAAGCATGGTTGATGTGCTGCAGCACACCGGGAAGCCCTTCGCGCATTGCCGCGTGCCCCAGGCCCGCAGCAAGTAGAAACTGCAGCGTCGTTAACAGCAGTAGATTTCTTTGCTGTGCCGGCTGCAAAAGCCCGGCAATAAGGGTTAGCAGTGCGAGAATAATTTGCCAGGCCAGCAGTGAACCCGCTTGCGTGCCGGCAACCGCTCGCCATATCGCGGGCTGCCACACCTCCGGCCAGCCACCCGCCATCATCCCGCCCTGCACCGCATAGAGAAGCAGAGCGCTCAACGCCGTCAGAATCAGGCAGACGCTCTGTAACGGCAGGAAGTGTTGGGTGAGTCTCCGGCGCAGGTCGCGTGGAGCCAGCCAGGCGCTGAACAACGCACTGCCAAATAGCAGCATCAGGGCAGCAAAATGGAGAAAGCGCAGCCCGACAAAAAGCGATGAGAGCATGTTACTTCACAGAAAAGCTGTATTGCCCGTGGGTTTTGTGGCCATCGACAGAGACCACATGCCAGCTAACGGTGTATTTACCCGCGGTCAGCGGTTGTTCGAGCGGCACGATCATCTGGGTCTTATCCTTTTCATTGCGCTTTACCGCCCCGGTTTTGATCGCCTTTTGCTGCGCGTCGGTCACCTTAATGCCGCTGAAGGCAGGCTCAATCCCTTCTGAAAAGTTGAGCGTTAATGCCTGCGGCGCTGCCGTGACATCAGCGTCCGCAGCGGGATACTGCCCTTTGAGGTGGGCATGCGCCAGAACGGCGGGCGCGGCAAAAAGTGTGGTGATGAGGGCAAAAGCGCGTAAGCGCTGCGTCGGGGAGATAAGCATAGAATCATTCCTTTTTGTTATGCATACGATATAGAGGATAAACCTGTACAATAGTTGAGTCGAGACTCATCGCCGCCACGCTTGTCTTTCTGCGACAGCCTTAGTAACTTTTGCCGCCTGAACTGAGGAGAACTTCATAATGACCAATCTTGCGCAGCTCGAACAAGAAGAGATGGATAAGGTGAATGTCGATCTGGCCGCCGCCGGCGTTGCCTTTAAAGAGCGTTACAATATGCCGGTTATTGCCGAAGCGGTGGAGCGTGAGCAACCCGAACATCTGCGCGGCTGGTTTCGCGAGCGTCTGATTGCCCACCGCCTGGCCTCCGTCTCGCTCTCTCGCCTCCCCTATGAGCCGAAAGTGAAATAATGGAGCCGACTATGTTACGAGTTATCGATACAGAAACCTGCGATTTGCAGGGCGGTATCGTCGAGATCGCCTCGGTGGATGTGGTCGACGGGAAAATCGTCAATCCGCAGAGCCATCTGGTACGTCCCGATCGCCCCATCAGCCCGCAGGCGATGGCCATCCATCGCATCACCGAAGCGATGGTGGCCGATCAGCCGTGGATCGAAGAGGTCGTGCCTTACTACCACGGCAGTGAGTGGTATGTGGCGCATAACGCCAGTTTTGACCGCCGTGTGCTGCCAGAGATGCCCGGCGAGTGGATCTGTACCCTGAAGCTGGCGCGTCGTTTATGGCCGGGGATCAAATACAGCAATATGGCGCTCTACAACTCACGCAAACTCAGCGTAGAGACGCCAGCCGGTCTGCATCACCACCGCGCGCTGTATGATTGCTACATCACCGCGGCCCTGCTGATTGACATTATGCAGGTCTCGGGCTGGAGCGCGGAGCAGATGGCTACCATCACCGGACGCCCGGCGCTAATGACTACCTTTACCTTTGGTAAATACCGCGGCAAACCGGTTGCTGAGATCGCCGACCGCGATCCGGGCTACCTGCGCTGGCTGTTTAACAACCTTAACAGCATGAGCCCGGAGCTGCGTTTAACGCTTAAACACTACCTTGGCGAGGGGTGATTACCCTTTACCGGGCAGTGTCCCCTGCGCCAGCGCGATCAGAAACGCATACTCCAGCGCGACCCCTTCGTAGGATTTGAACCGCCCCGATTTACCGCCGTGCCCTGAATCCATATCGGTACAGAGCAGCAGCAGATTGTCGTCGGTTTTATATTCCCGCAGTTTCGCCACCCATTTCGCCGGCTCCCAGTACTGTACCTGCGAATCATGTAGCCCGGTGGTCACCAGCATATGCGGATAGGGGTGCGCGCCAATGTTGTCGTAGGGGCTGTAGCCCTTCATATAGTGATAGTAAGTCTCATCCTGCGGATTGCCCCACTCCTCAAACTCGCCGGTCGTTAAAGGGATCGACTCATCAAGCATGGTGGTGACCACATCGACAAAGGGCACCTGGGCAATCACGCCGTGGTAGAGAGAGGGGCGCATATTGATCACCGCGCCCATCAGCATGCCGCCCGCGCTGCCGCCCATCGCATAACAGTATTGCGGTGAGCCGTAGCCCTGCTCCAGCAAACTGTCGGTAACATCAATAAAGTCATTGAAGGTGTTCTGCTTATTGAGGAATTTCCCCTCTTCGTACCAGGCATGACCCAGCTCGCCGCCGCCGCGAATATGCGCTATCGCGCAGACAAAACCGCGATCCAGCAGGCTCAGGCGGCTGCTGCTAAAGTCTGCATCGATACTTGCTCCGTAGGAGCCGTAGCCGTAGATCAGCAGCGGGTTTTCGCCTTTGCGGAAATGGTTATGGTTGTAGACCAGCGAGACGGGCACTTCAACGCCGTCCCGAGCGACCACCCACAGATGCTCACTGCGATAGTCGCTGGCGTCAAAGCCCGCCACTTCTGTTTGCTTCAGCACACGCCGCTCGCCGGTATCCATATCAAGCTCAAACAGGGTATCCGGCGTGGTCATTGAGGAGTAACCGTAACGTAGCCGCGAGGTTTCCGGCTCGGGATTGTAAGCAAGCCAGGTGACATAGGCCGGATCGTCGAAGGCGATACCGATCACCTCACGGGTTTTACGGTTGATCTGCCGCAGGCTTGTCAGGCCGCGCTGCCGCTCTTCGACCACCAGCCAGTCGGTAAAGAGAGTAAATCCTTCCAGCATAATGTGATCGCGGGCGGGGATCAGCGCTTCCCAGCGCCGTTCATCACGTACTTTGGTGCGATAGAGGCCAAAGTTTTTCCCGTCGCGGTTGGAACGCAGGTAGAAGGTGTGCTGGTAGTGATCGAGGCTGTACTCATGCTCTTTGCGCCGTGGTAAAAAGCAGAGCGGCTGCGCATCCGGCAGTTCGGCATCGAGCAGCAGTACTTCGCTGGTGGTGGCGCTGGCAAGGTGAATGGTGATGTAGTGCTGGGAGGTGGTTTTGCTCAGCCCAACGTAAAAGGTGTCATCTTTCTCTTCGTAGACCAGCTCATCCTGCTGCGTCGGCGAACCGACGGTGTGCCGCCAGACCTGATAGGGCAGCAGCGTGGTGGCATGTTTACGCACGTAGTAGACGGTCTCGGAATCATTCACCCAGACAAAGTCTGGCGAGACGTTATCGAGCACCTCCGGATACCAGTTGCCGGTCTCCAGATTGCGAAAGCGCAAACCATACTGCCGCCTGGAGAGGAAATCTTCCGCCAGCGCCATGATGGTGTTGTCGGGCGAGATATCGAGACCGCCCATGGTGTAAAACTCGCTGTGCGAGGCGCGCTGGTTGGCATCCAGCAGGGTGATCCAGTCGTCCCATTCAGCGCTGAGCACCGACTGACGCTGATAGATGGCGTACTCATTGCCCGGCTCATAAATGTGTCGGTAACGATAGCCGTTACGAATATAGGGCGCGGAGACTTCGCGCTGCGGAATGCGGGAGATGATCTCCTGCAGCAGGTCATCCTGCAGGGCCTGCTGAGAGGCCATCACCTCGCGCCCGTAATCGTTCTCCTGATGCAGATAATCAAGCACCACTGGCTGAGAGCGCGTGTCGTCCCGCAGCCAGTAGTAATTATCGACGCGTGTATCGCCATGAACAGTCATGGCGTGGGGGATCTGTTTTGCTTTCGGCAACATAGCACTTATCTTTTTTCTGTTTTCCATCCTATAAGGGTGGCAAAACAAACGCGCGTTGCAAGCGAAACGTTATAGCGCTCAGGCTGTAAGGGCGCGTTTTTGCTGCTGAAGATCCTGTTCGATGCCTTCGCGGACATCCTGCGGCACCTTCAGCGCATCGCCCAGCGCATTGAGATAGCTGCGCTCCATAAAGTGATCGATGTCGATAACCGCACAGCTGAGGAAGTAGAGCTCCAGTGCCTCCTCCTCATTTTTGACACCCTGCGCCAGCCACGCTGGATCGAGAGGCTGCTCCAGCGCTTTCGCCACCAGCTCACGCCCCTGGGTTTCGATGCCCGCTTCGCGCAGCTGCGCTTCGATTGCCGCCTGTTCCTGCTCATCAATATGGCCATCGCTCTTCGCCGCAAAGACCAGTGCCACAATCAGGCGCTCAGTGCGCACGTCCAGCGGCGATTGCTGCTGGCCAAACTGCGGCTCGTCCTGATGGGTTTCACGGATGCGATCTTTGTATTTGTTCCACAGCACCGTGCCGGCCACCGCCCCGCCACCAACCAACAGCGCGCCGGTACCATATTTGGTGAGCAGTTTGCGCGATGATTTGTTGGCAACCAGCAGACCGGCAAGGCCGCCCAGCGCACCCGGCACCAGAAGCTTATTTAAGCCCTGGCCCTCTGCGGAGGAAGAGGATGGCGATGCAGCGCTTTTCTGCCCCAGCAGCGACTGTAGTTGATTTAACCAGTTCATTTTTTTCCCTCGCTTAACATCTTTGTCAGACAAGAGTAAGCGAGGGGGATGTCAGGAAGTGTCTGTATCTGGAAAGAATAGGAAAAGTAGGGTGCTACGGCTGAGGTGTGTACGCCGCGCTGCCCGCCGGGCAGTCGACCCTGACGCGATAATGTATATCGGCGCTTTTACCGCGTACGGTGAGCGGCACCGTCCACTTGTCACCCTTGCCGGTCACCTCTTGCGGATTAACCCATACCACCGGATCCGCCTGACCAATTTTTTTCTGATCATCCGCCCAACGCACAATGCGGTTTTGCAGATAGTCGCGCTTAACGCTGGCGGCGATGCCCTCAGCGTTAAGCCCTTCACAGGAAGGAAATTTCACGACCTTCTCTGCGGCAGCGTTTGCCGCCATGCTGCCCGCCAGCAAAAACAGACCGGTTACTACCCCTGCTATTTTCATGCTTATCTCCTGGTTAATATCCATTCAAAGCATGGTACAAATTACTGGCGGTGCAAGATCAGGCGACTTTAGCCCGCTTGCTGGCGCTTTTAATATCAACCGCGTCAGAGGATTGATCTGCAGCGGCTTTTGCCGGGGAAGCGCCCTCTTCGCTCTCTGTTCCAGGCAGTTTGCCGGATTTCAGAATACCGTTGAGCGCATCTTTTTGCTCGGCGAGCCACATCGCCATGCGTTCACGGGTCTCCTCTTCCAGAGCTACCGGACCGGTGCCTAACCAGTCACCCAGCACTTCCGCCAGGTCGAGCATTTTATCGTAAGCATCGGCTTCCTTTTTGCTGGCAAAAGACATCTTTTCCTCACCTTCGCGAATGACTACGTATTTAACTTCTACCGCCATGATGCAGCCTCGTCTTACTGTGTATTTGTACAGTATAATAGCGCGATGAAAAAACCACCGCAAGTGAAAAAGACAGACGCAAACGTTTTCGTTATACTGCGCCCACTTTTTTTCTAATGGTACTTCGCTATGACTCTTTTAGGAACTGCGCTGCGTCCGGCAGCCACGCGTGTGATGTTGTTAGGCTCAGGCGAGCTGGGCAAAGAAGTGGCTATTGAATGTCAGCGGCTCGGTATCGAAGTCATTGCGGTTGACCGCTATGCTGACGCGCCAGCGATGCAGGTCGCGCACCGATCCCATGTGATTAACATGCTTGATGGCGAGGCGTTAAAAGCGCTGGTCGCTGTGGAGAAACCGCACTTTATTGTGCCGGAGATCGAAGCCATCGCCACCGATGCGCTAATTGAGCTGGAGGCCACCGGTCAACATGTGGTTCCCTGCGCGCGCGCCACAAAATTGACGATGAACCGCGAGGGGATCCGTCGCCTTGCAGCAGAGGAGCTGCGGTTACCCACCTCGGCCTACCGTTTTGCCGATAGCGAAGAGAGCTTCCGCCAGGCGGTAAGCGAAATTGGCCTGCCCTGCATCGTGAAACCGGTGATGAGCTCTTCAGGCAAAGGGCAGAGTTTCATTAAATCTATCGACCAGCTGGCAACGGCGTGGGCCTATGCACAAGAGGGTGGTCGCGCCGGTGCTGGCCGCGTCATTGTCGAAGGCGTGGTGAAGTTTGATTTTGAAATCACCCTGCTGACTATCAGCGCGGTAGACGGCGTCCACTTCTGCGCACCCGTGGGACACCGTCAGGAGGATGGCGATTATCGTGAATCGTGGCAGCCGCAGCAGATGTCCGCCACGGCGCTTGAGCGCGCCCGGCAGATTGCCCGTGAGGTGGTGCTGGCGCTGGGAGGACATGGTCTTTTCGGCGTTGAACTCTTTGTCTGTGGCGATGAGGTGATCTTCAGCGAAGTCTCGCCGCGCCCGCACGATACGGGAATGGTGACGCTGATATCGCAGGATCTCTCTGAGTTTGCCCTGCATGTACGCGCCTTTTTAGGCCTGCCGATTGGCGCGATCCGCCAGTACGGCCCGGCCGCCTCTGCGGTGATTTTGCCGCGTCTGCACAGCCAGAATGTCACCTTTGATAATCTGCACCACGCCGTTGATGCAGGCGTGCAGCTGCGTTTGTTCGGCAAGCCGGAGATTGAAGGATCGCGCCGTCTGGGCGTGGCGCTGGCCGTCGCAGAGAATGTTGAGAGTGCGGTCGCCCGCGCCGTGGCCTCAGCCAACGCGGTGCAGGTTAACGGATAAAAAAAGCCCGGTGCGCATAGTGCGTCCGGGCTTGTTATCAGGCGGGTGTGATACCCGCCTGCTGATTACAGCTTCGCACCCTCAACGGCTTCGCGTGCCAGTTTGGTGATGCGTTCGTAATCGCCTGCTTCCAGCGCGTCGGCCGGAACCAGCCACGAGCCGCCGATGCAGAGCACGCTTTTCAGCGCCAGGTAGTCACGGTAGTTCGCCGGAGAGATGCCGCCGGTCGGGCAGAAACGCACCTGCGAGAAGGGACCGGCAATGGCCTGCAGCGCTTTGGTGCCGCCATTCGCTTCCGCCGGGAAGAATTTAAACTCTTTCAGGCCGTAATCCATGCCCAGCATCAGCTCGGAAACGGTGCTGATACCTGGGATCAGCGGAATGGTGCCTTCGGTTGCCGCTTTCAACAGCGGCTCGGTCAGCCCGGGGCTGATAGCGAACTGCGCGCCCGCTTCGGTAACTTCCGCCAGCTGCTGCGGATTCAACACGGTGCCAGCGCCGATAATGGCTTCCGGGACCTCTTTGGCAATGGCGCGGATAGCGTCAATCGCGCATGCGGTGCGCAGCGTCACTTCCAGGACGCGAACGCCACCAGCAACCAGCGCTTTCGCCATCGGGACAGCGTGCTCCAGTTTGTTTACCACGATCACCGGTACAACCGGGCCGGTCTTCAGGATGGCTTCTGCACTTGTTTTCCAGTTTTTCATCAATCTTTTCTCTCGCCAGAATAAAATCTTGTCGTCTTAAAAAGTGATACAGGTTGCGCCCTGCTCTGCGCCGGAGAGCTTCTCTCGCAGCGCGCCGAACATTTCACGGCCTGTGCCCACGCGCATCGCGCTAAGGTCAGGAATATGCGGCTGACGTGCGGCAAGTTCGTTGTCAGCAACCAGCAGGGTCAACTCACCTGTCTGCCCGTTAACCCGGATAATGTCGCCATCACGCACTTTTGCCAGCAACCCACCATCATAAGCTTCGGGTGTCACATGGATTGCCGACGGCACTTTACCTGATGCCCCTGACAGCCGTCCATCGGTAACTAAGGCAATTTTGAAACGGCGGTCCAATAATACACCAAGTGGCGGCATCAGTTTATGTAATTCTGGCATACCATTGGCTTTCGGCCCCTGATGACGCACCACCACTACACAATCGCGATCCAGCAGACCTGCTTCAAAGGCCGGTAATACGTCATGCTGGCTCTCAAACACCACCGCAGGCGCTTCAATGACCTGGTTCTCTACCGGCACGGCGGAGGTTTTCATCACCGCGCGCCCGAGGTTGCCACTCAGCACTTTGGTGCCGCCATGCTGTGAAAAAGGGTTATCGATGGTGGCGATAATCGAATCATCCAGCGACGCGGTAGCGCCTTCACGCCAGTCGAGCTCGCCATTGTTGAGCCACGGCTCCTGGGTGTAGCGCGTCAGGCCGAAACCGGCCACGGTGTTCACCTCTTCATGCAGTAGACCGCCCTTCAGCAGTTCGCGCATCAATACCGGCACACCGCCCGCCGCCTGGAAGTGGTTGATGTCCGCCGGGCCGTTCGGATAGAGACGCGCAAGCAGCGGCACCACTTCAGAGAGTTCGGAGAAGTCATCCCAGTTAATAATGATGCCCGCCGCGCGCGCCATCGCCACCAGGTGCATGGTGTGGTTAGTCGATCCGCCGGTTGCCAGCAGGGAGACGATGCCGTTGACCACCACTTTTTCATCGATCATTTTGCCGAGCGGCATCCATTCGTTACCGTTGCCGGTCAGGCGCGTCACCTGGCGAGCAGCGGCTTCGGTCAGCGCTTTACGCAGCGGTGCATCCGGGTGAACAAACGAGGAGCCAGGCAACTGCATACCCATAAACTCAATCACCATCTGGTTGGTATTGGCGGTGCCGTAGAAAGTACAGGTGCCCGGAGCGTGGTAGGAGGCGGCTTCCGACTCCAGCAGCGCCATGCGATCGACTTTACCTTCCGCATAAAGCTGTCGAATACGCACCTTCTCTTTATTAGCCAGGCCGCTCGCCATCGGGCCTGACGGCACGAAAAGCGCGGGCAGGTGACCAAACGACAGCGCCGCCATCGCCAGCCCCGGGACGATTTTGTCGCAGACGCCAAGATAGAGCGCGCCGTCGAACATATTGTGCGAGAGCCCCACTGCCGCGGACATGGCGATCACTTCGCGGCTCAGCAGCGACAGCTCCATGCCATCCTGACCCTGCGTTACGCCATCGCACATTGCCGGTACGCCACCCGCTACCTGGCCGACCGCATTCACCGAGTGCAGCGCTTTACGAATAATGTCGGGATAGACTTCATAAGGCTGATGTGCGGAGAGCATGTCGTTGTAGGAGGTGATGATGGCGATGTTGTTGCGCAACATGCTTTTGAGCGAGGCTTTATCTTCTGGCTGGCAGGCGGCAAAACCGTGTGCCAGATTGCCACAGGCCAGCGTCGAACGACGAACGGTATTGCTTTTCGCTTGCTCAATGCGTGCAAGGTAGGCTGCGCGGGTTTCGCGTGAACGTTCAATAATGCGATTTGTTACGCGTAACATTACTGGATTCATAGAGGCTCCTGAAATTTATCTGTTCGGGGAGAGCGTGCTAACCGTCTATTTCACTCTGCATAACAAGCTGAAAACACCGGATTGCCGCGCCCCAAAGGCAAAATCACTTTCGCCAGTGTAATAAAAAAAGCCCCGCTGGTGAATCCAGCCGGGGCTTTGAAACAGAAAAATTGTTCGCGGAGCTGTGTTAGATCATGTTACCGGTAAAATTGCGCAACATGCCAGACTCGGGTTACTCGAACTCGTTCCAGGAACGGCCATCGCGGGTGATCATCGCAACCGACGCGACAGGGCCCCAGGTACCGGCCTGATACGGTTTCGGTGAGTCATTATCCGCAGCCCAGGCTTCAGTGATGGAGTCCACCCACTTCCACGCCTCTTCCACTTCATCGCGGCGCACAAACAGCGCCTGAATGCCGCGCATCGACTCCAGCAGCAGGCGCTCGTAAGCATCCGCCAAATGAGTCTCGTTAAAGGTTTCGGAGTAGCTCAGATCGAGCTTAGTGGTCTGCAGATTGTGTTTGTGATCCAGCCCCGGCACTTTATTGAGGATCTGGATATCCACCCCCTCATCCGGCTGCAGGCGAATGGTCAGTTTGTTCTGCGGCAGCTCCTGCCAGGACTCTTTAAACAGATTGAGTTCCGGGTTTTTGAAGTAGACCACCACTTCTGAACACTTGGTCGGCAGACGCTTACCGGTGCGTAGATAGAACGGCACACCCGCCCAGCGCCAGTCGTCGATATCGACGCGGATGGCAACGAAGGTTTCAGTATGGCTCGACTTGTTCGCGCCCTCTTCTTCCAGGTAGCCCGGCACTTTTTTGCCCTGGGCGAAACCGGCGGTGTACTGGCCGCGCACGGTTTTTTCCCGCACATTTGTGCGATCGATACGGCGCAGGGATTTGAGCACCTTCACTTTTGCGTCGCGAATGCTATCCGCGGTGAGATCGGACGGCGGCGACATCGCGATCATACAGAGCACCTGCAGCAGGTGGTTCTGGATCATATCGCGCATCTGACCAGCCTGGTCGAAATAGCCCCAGCGCCCTTCAATGCCCACCTCTTCCGCGACGGTGATCTCGACATGATCGATAGTGCGGTTATCCCAGTTATTAACGAATAGTGAGTTGGCAAAGCGCAGCGCCAGCAGGTTAAGCACTGTCTCTTTACCGAGGTAGTGGTCGATACGGTAAACCTGGCACTCTTCAAAATACTCGCCCACCTGATCGTTGATCTGACGGGAGGTCTCAAGAGAGTTGCCGAGCGGTTTTTCCATTACCACTCGAGCCGGTTTGGCGTTCAGCTTCGCCGCGCCCAGCCCTTTACAGATGGCACCAAACGTATCCGGCGGCATTGCGAAGTAGTTGATGGTAGTGCGATTTTTTTGATCCAGCATCGCGCCGAGGCGTTTGAAGGCGGGCGTATCGTTTACATCGAGATTACAGAAATCGAGACGACCGCTCAGCTTGTCCCACAAGCTTTCGTCAATCTTCTCTTTCATAAAGGTTTCGAGCGCTTCACGAACCACTTTGGTATAGGCTGCTTTATCCCAGTCGGCACGGCCAACACCGAGAATCCGCGTCTCATCATGAATTTGACCGGCTTTTTCCAGCTGGTACAGGGAAGGCAGCAATTTCCGGCGTGCGAGATCGCCTTTCGCGCCGAAAATGACCAGGTCACACGCCTGGGCTGTTTGGACTACCGCCATGTCACTCTCCTCAGTTAGCTATCCTGAAGCTGTCATCCGCTTCAGTTGTAATTTTATTACACTGCACTGTACTGCTTTTACGTAATTCCCGAAACTAGCAGGCCTTATCAGGAAGTGCGTTATTGGGTTGCCATGAAAAATACGTGTATTTGCGCCGATCGCGCGGCATATTTACCTGTCAGCTGCTAGCGAAAATCCGACTTTGATCATGTTATGAAAAAAAACAACAACAACATTTCAGCGTATCACTTACCTTTCTACCCTGCGCAGGCGTAATATCGACGCAAACTGCGTAACGATTCGCGTAATCAGTGTAATCGTTTCACCAGGAGCGCATTAACGCCTATGAATATGCTGGAAAAAATCCAGTCCCGACTGGAACACCTTAGCAAATCAGAACGAAAAGTCGCGGAGGTGATCCTCACCGCGCCACAGCTGGCTATCCATTCCAGCATTGCCGCGCTTGCGCAACAAGCGGAGGTCAGCGAACCGACGGTTAACCGCTTTTGCCGCAGTCTGGATACGCGCGGCTTCCCTGACTTTAAGCTGCATCTGGCGCAGAGCCTCGCCAACGGCACGCCCTATGTTAATCGAAATGTCGATGAAGATGACAGTGTAGAAGCCTATACGGGCAAAATCTTTGAATCGGCGATGGCAAGCCTCGATCATGTGCGGCAGTCCCTTGATATGACAGCGGTTAATCGCGCCGTCGATCTGCTGACGCAAGCAAAAAAAATCGCGTTCTTCGGGCTTGGCTCCTCTGCGGCCGTTGCCCACGATGCGATGAACAAGTTTTTCCGCTTCAACGTGCCGGTGGTCTACTCCGATGACATTGTGCTGCAACGCATGAGCTGTATGAATTGTAGCGATGATGATGTCGTTATGTTGATTTCCCACACCGGCCGCACAAAAAGTCTGGTGGAGCTGGCACATCTGGCCCGTGAAAACGATGCCATGGTGATTGCGCTGACGTCTGCGGGAACGCCGCTGGCGCGTGAAGCAACCCTTGCTATCACGCTGGATGTCCCTGAAGATACAGATATCTATATGCCGATGGTGTCCCGGCTTGCACAATTGACGGTTATTGATGTGCTGGCGACCGGATTCACGCTGCGCCGCGGCGCAAAATTCCGGGATAACTTGAAGAGAGTCAAAGAAGCACTCAAAGAATCGCGCTTTGATAAGGAACTGCTTATCAAAGACGATAATCATTAAGAGACCATAACTAAAACGGTAGTTCTTACGCTATTCGGTTAGCGGCCTTACCTGTCAGGGCGCGCGTAACCCGAATTCATGTTCACGCAACACCTCGTTATTTCAGTCAACGGAGTATTACATGTCCAGAAGGCTTCGCAGAACCAAAATCGTCACCACTTTAGGCCCGGCCACCGACCGTGATAACAACCTTGAAAAAGTTATCGCTGCGGGCGCTAACGTGGTGCGGATGAACTTCTCACACGGAACACCGGAAGATCATAAATTACGCGCGGACAAAGTGCGTGAGATTGCGGCAAAACTGGGACGTCATGTTGCTATCCTTGGCGATCTGCAAGGACCGAAGATTCGTGTCTCCACCTTCAAGGAAGGTAAGATTTTCCTTAACATCGGCGACAAATTCCTGCTCGACGCCAACCTGGGCAAAGGGGAAGGCGACAAAGAGAAAGTGGGCATCGACTACAAAGGTCTGCCTGCTGACGTAGTGCCGGGCGATATCCTGCTGCTGGATGATGGCCGCGTGCAGCTCAAGGTGCTGGAAGTTCAGGGCATGAAGGTGTTCACCGAAGTGACCGTCGGCGGCCCGCTCTCCAACAACAAAGGCATCAATAAGCTGGGCGGTGGGCTTTCTGCAGAGGCACTGACCGATAAAGATAAGGCGGATATTGTTACCGCCGCGCTGATAGGCGTCGATTATCTCGCTGTCTCCTTCCCGCGCTGCGGGGAAGATCTCAACTATGCACGTCGTCTGGCGCGAGATGCAGGCTGTGATGCGAAGATTGTCGCTAAAGTCGAGCGCGCAGAAGCGGTATGCAACCAGGATGCGATGGACGATGTGATCCTCGCCTCCGACGTGGTGATGGTGGCTCGTGGTGACCTGGGCGTTGAAATTGGCGACCCGGAGCTGGTTGGCATTCAAAAAGCGCTGATCCGCCGTGCGCGTCAGCTGAACCGCGCGGTAATCACTGCGACGCAGATGATGGAGTCGATGATCACGAACCCAATGCCGACCCGTGCGGAAGTGATGGACGTAGCGAATGCTGTACTCGACGGTACCGATGCGGTGATGCTCTCCGCGGAAACAGCTGCCGGGCAATATCCGTCTGAAACCGTTGCCGCGATGGCGCGCGTCTGCCTGGGCGCAGAGAAGATCCCCAGCATCAACGTCTCCAAGCACCGCCTCGATATTCAGTTTGACAATGTCGAAGAGGCGATTGCCATGTCGGCGATGTATGCCGCCAACCACCTGAAGGGCGTTACGGCGATCATTTCGATGACTGAATCCGGCCGTACCGCGCTGATGACCTCGCGTATCAGCTCCGGCCTGCCGATTTTTGCCCTCTCCCGCCACGAGCGCACCCTTAACCTTACCGCGCTCTACCGCGGCGTGACGCCGGTCTATTTCGACAGCCATAATGACGGCGTTGCCGCAGCCAACGACGCGGTGAACCTGCTGCGTGATAAAGGCTACCTGCTCTCTGGCGATCTGGTGATTGTGACGCAGGGTGATGTGATGAGCACCATCGGCACCACCAATACCACGCGCATTCTGACCGTCGAATAACGGATTGCTCAGAAAGCAAAAGGCCTCTCACTTTGAGAGGCCTTTTTTTGGCTATTTTTTTCTGTAGAGCTCTTTGCGCTTATAGGGCTCGATCTCACCCGGCTTGCGCGTTTTCAGCAGCTTCAGGATCCAGGTGTACTGCTCGGGATGCGGGCCGACAAAGTTCTCTACCTCTTCATTCATCCGTCGCGCAATGGTAGTGTCATCCGCCGTCAGCAGATCGTCCATCGGTGGACGAACCAGAATCTTCAACCGGTGCGTTTCAGCGTCATAAACCGGGAACAGCGGCACCACGCGAGCCCGGCACACTTTCATCAGGCGACCAATGGCAGGCAGCGTCGCTTTGTAGGTGGCGAAGAAATCGACAAACTCGCTCTGCTCAGGACCATGATCCTGATCCGGCAGGTAGTATCCCCAGAAGCCGTTACGTATCGAGTGGATAAAGGGCTTGATACCGTCATTACGCGCGTGTAAGCGGCCGCCGAAACGCAGGCGCACCTTGTTCCACATATAGTCGAAGACTTTATTGCCCTGATTATGAAACATTGCCGCGATGCGCTTGCCCTGCGAGGACATCAGCATTGCCGGAATATCGACACCCCAGGCATGGGGGACGAGGAAAATAACGCGCTCATCGTTACGGTGCATCTCATCGATTATCTCTTTGCCCTGCCACTCAATCCGGGAGGCAACCTTTTCTGTACCGCGCAGTGCCATTTCTGCCATCAGCACCATCGCCTGCGGCGCAGTGGCAAACATATGATCGATGATCGCTTCGCGTTCGGCTTCGCTCTTTTCAGGGAAGCAGTAATAGAGGTTGATCTGCGCACGACGACGAGCGCTTTTTCCGCGCCGTCCGGCAAAACGCCCCAGTTTCGCCAGCAGCGGATCGCGCACAGAGGGCGGGATCAGGGCAACGCCGGCAAACGCCAGTACCCCAAGCCAGGCACCCCAGTGGCGCGGATGGCGAAACTCGCCCTCAAACTGAGGAATATATTCACTGTTATTTTTTTTCGTTTCCATGCATCGTCCGCTGGTCAAAAATCTCAACAAGATAAAGGGATAGTGTAGCGATGCGTTATCTTTCGCACAAAAGGAAAAGCCGATGCCAAGCAAGCACCGGCTTTGAACGCCTGATTATTACGCGTATTACTCCAGCCGCAGCTGAGGTAACACCTCTTTGACCTGCGCCAGATAATCCTTACGATCCGAACCGCTCAGCCCTTCTGTTCTTGGCAGTTTAGCGGTCAGCGGGTTCACAGCCTGCTGGTTGATCCATACTTCATAGTGCAGGTGCGGCCCGGTGGAGCGCCCGGTGTTGCCCGAGAGGGCGATACGATCGCCACGCTTCACTTTCTGCCCCGGTTTTACCAGCAGCTTACGCAGGTGCATGTACCGCGTGGTGTAGGTGCGCCCGTGACGGATAGCAACATAGTTACCTGCTGCGCCGCTGCGCTTAGCGATCACCACTTCACCATCACCGACGGCCAGCACCGGCGTCCCCTGCGGCAGGGCAAAATCAACGCCTCTGTGCGGCGCAACGCGTCCGGTTACCGGATTAAGACGACGCGGATTGAAGTTGGAGGAGACACGGAACTGCTTCGCGGTCGGGAAACGCATAAACCCTTTCGCAAGGCCGGTGCCGTTACGATCGTAGAACTTGCCATCTTCGGCACGGAACGCGTAATAATCTTTACCGTCAGAGCGCAAACGCACGCCCAGCAACTGGCTCTGCTCCTGCTTGCCATCGAGCATCTCACGGGACATCAATACGGAGAATTTGTCGCCTTTTTTCAGCTTACGGAAGTCCATTTGCCACTGCATCGCTTTGATGACCGCGCTAACTTCACCGCTTGTCATACCGGCCTCCTTCGCGCTGGCAACAAAACTGCCGCCGACGGTGCCTTTCATCTCCTTATTGACCCAGTCGCCCTGCTGCATCTCGCTGGACATTTTGAAGCCATTTTCGGTGCGGTCATAGGTGCGGGTTTCGCGGCGTGACATCTCCCACGTCAGGCGCTGCAGATCGCCATCGGCGGTCAGCGTCCAGGAGAGTTGCTGGCCGATCTTCAGATTGCGCAACTCTTTATCCGCTGCGGCAAGCTGGCTGATGTTGCCCATATCAATGCCATACTGATTCAGGATGCTGCTGAGCGTATCGCCGGTCGACACAACATATTCATGTACACCGGCTTCGTTGGCGGTTTTCTCGTCCAGTTCATCTTGCGGAATATCGTCAACATCATCCGCTGCGGACTGGTCAATAGGCTCACTGGCTTCAGGTAGCAGCGAGCGGATCTCACTTTTCGGCAGCTCGATGGTTTTTACAATTGGCGCGCTATTTTCGGGGTGATAAACGTAAGGCCGCCAGACGGCGACCGTGAGGGTCAGTACGGTGAGCGACCCCAGCATTACGCGATGGGGTCGCGGCAGATTGTTAAATGCCAGGGCGACAGAGCGGGCTATCTGTTGCACGTGTTCACTTCCTCGTTATTCTCCTTTCAGGCAGCTCGCATATTGGTGAGAGAGTTGTGTAAGGAACTGGGGATAGCTCTCTTTACCCAACTTGATACCGATGCCGAGTGGATCCAGCGTTCCCATGCGAACGGAGGTTCCTCGTGCAACAGCTTCAACGACCGCTGGCCTGAACTGTGGCTCAGCAAAAACGCAGACTGCTTTTTGCTCAACCAACTGTGTTCTGATTTCATGTAAACGCTGCGCACCAGGCTGAATCTCAGGGTTAACGGTAAAGTGACCCAATGGCGTCAGACCGTAGTGTTTTTCAAAGTAGCCGTAGGCGTCATGAAAAACGAAATACCCCTTCCCTTTCAGCGGTGCCAGCTCGTTACCGACCTGCTTATCGGCCTGGGCTAATGATGCCTCAAATGCCTTCAGGTTGGCGTCCAGCTTGGCTCGACTTTGCGGCATAACTTCCACTAATTTATCGTGGATTGCAACCGCCGAAAGGCGTGCAATCTCTGGGCTTAACCACAAATGCATGTTGTATTCGCCGTGATGGTGATGATGCTCACTATTTTCGCCATGTTCGTGACCTTCATGACCCTCATGCTCATCTTCGTCCGCACCTTTCATCAGCTGGGATTTCACGCCGTCGAGTTGCGCCATCACTACCTGTTTTTGCGCAGGCACCTGTCCGGCCGATCGCACCATGAAAGCTTCCATTTCCGGGCCGACCCAGAAAAGTAAGTCCGCGTTTTGCAAGCGTTTTACATCAGACGGACGCAGGGAGTAATCATGCTCAGACGCGCCGTCAGGCAGAATAACTTCGGTGGTGGTCACCCCATCTGCAATAGCGGAGGCGATAAAACCCAGCGGTTTAAGTGAGGTGACGACGGCGGCATTAGCGGATTGTGCTGTTACCGTAAGAAACGCAGCGGAAAGCGCTGCGCAAAGAAGCGTATTTTTATGTAACATAATGCGTCTATTCATCGTATTAAGTGTGTGGAATGTGATATTATAACATCCTACAACTTCTGCAACCCCTTAAATGCTATGACGAATCTTATAACGCTTGAAAATGTCAGCGTCGCTTTCGGTCAACGCCGCGTGCTTTCTGACATCTCTCTGAATTTGCGTCCAGGTAAAATTCTGACACTGCTCGGACCGAACGGTGCCGGAAAATCGACGCTGGTGCGCGTCGTACTTGGGCTCGTAGCACCCGACGCGGGGGTTATCAAGCGCGACAAAGCCTTGCGCATCGGCTATGTGCCGCAAAAATTGCAACTCGACGCCACGCTACCTCTTACTGTAGGCCGCTTTATGCGTCTGCGCCCAGGCACGCGTAAAGAGGATCTCATCCCGGCGCTGAAACGCGTGCAGGCTGCCCATCTGATCGATGCCCCGATGCAAAAACTCTCCGGCGGTGAAACGCAGCGCGTGCTGCTTGCCCGCGCTCTGCTCAATCAGCCCCAGGTGTTGGTGCTGGACGAGCCAACCCAGGGCGTCGACGTCAATGGTCAGGTTTCGCTCTACAACTTAATCGACGAATTGCGCAAAGAGCTGGATTGCGCGGTACTGATGGTCTCACACGATCTGCACCTGGTGATGGCAAAGACCGATGAAGTGCTTTGCCTCAACCACCATATCTGCTGCTCCGGCACGCCAGAGGTGGTCTCTATGCATCCCGAATTTATCTCTATGTTTGGTCATCGCGGCGCAGAGCAGCTGGGCATCTATCGTCATAACCACAATCACCGTCACGATCTTCAGGGTCGCATTATTTTACGTCAGGGTAACGGACACTCATGATTGAACTTCTACTGCCCGGCTGGCTTGCCGGGGTTCTGCTCGCCTGCGCCGCCGGGCCGCTTGGATCCTTTGTTGTCTGGCGACGGATGTCCTATTTCGGCGATACGCTGGCGCATGCCTCTCTGCTCGGCGTCGCCTTTGGTTTACTTCTGGATGTGAATCCGTTCTATGCGGTAATTGCCGTCACGTTGCTGCTGGCCGCAGGCCTGGTGTGGCTGGAAAAACGCCCCCACCTGGCGATCGACACACTGCTGGGGATTATGGCGCACAGCGCGCTCTCGCTTGGCCTGGTCGTGGTCAGCCTGATGTCCAACATCCGCGTGGATTTAATGGCATACCTCTTCGGTGACCTGCTGGCCGTGACGCCGCAGGATCTCGTCGTTATCGCCCTCGGCGTGGTAGTAGTGGTAGGGATTTTGCTCTGGCAGTGGCGGAACCTGCTGTCGATGACCATCAGCCCGGAGCTGGCTTTTGTCGATGGCGTGAAATTACAGCGCGTGAAGCTGCTGCTGATGCTGGTAACCGCTCTGACCATTGGCGTGGCGATGAAGTTTGTTGGCGCGCTGATCATCACCTCCCTGCTGATCATTCCTGCCGCCACGGCGCGGCGCTTTGCCCGCACCCCGGAGCAGATGGCCGGGGTAGCTGTCGGCGTCGGGATGATTGCCGTCACCGGCGGGCTTACCTTCTCCGCCTTCTACGACACGCCAGCAGGCCCCTCTGTGGTGCTCTGCGCCGCGGTGCTGTTTATCTTCAGCATGTTGAAAAAGAGCGCCAGCTAAATTCTCATCCACAGCCAGCGCCGCCCGGCGCTGGCACTGCTTATCAGGGCATTTCCGGCGGCGTAATGCCAAAGTGATCCCAGGCGCGCGGCGTCGCCATGCGACCGCGCGGCGTACGCTGTAAAAAGCCCTGCTGAATCAGGTAAGGCTCCAGCACATCTTCGATGGTCTCACGCTCTTCGCCAATCGCCGCAGCAAGGTTATCCAGCCCCACCGGACCACCAAAGAATTTATCGATCACCGCCAGCAGCAGCTTACGATCCATATAGTCGAAGCCCTGGGCATCGACATTGAGCATATCCAGCGCCTGGGCGGCAACTTCTGCGTTGATATCACCATCGTGCTTCACTTCAGCATAATCGCGCACGCGGCGCAGCAGACGGTTGGCGATACGTGGCGTACCGCGTGAGCGGCGCGCCACTTCCAGTGCGCCCTCTTCACTCAGCTCCAGCCCCATAAAACGCGCACTGCGCCCGACGATATGTTGCAGGTCGGCCACCTGGTAGAACTCCAGGCGCTGAACGATACCAAAGCGATCGCGCAGCGGCGAGGTCAGCGAACCGGCGCGGGTCGTTGCGCCAATCAGCGTAAAGGGCGGCAGGTCGATTTTGATAGAGCGCGCGGCCGGGCCTTCACCAATCATGATATCGAGCTGGTAATCTTCCATTGCCGGGTAGAGCACCTCTTCCACCACCGGCGAAAGGCGATGAATTTCATCGATAAACAGCACGTCATGAGGTTCAAGGTTGGTCAACATCGCGGCCAGATCGCCCGCCTTTTCCAGCACCGGGCCGGAGGTAGTGCGCAGATTAACGCCCATCTCGTTCGCGACGATATTTGCCAGCGTCGTTTTACCCAGACCCGGCGGGCCGAAAATCAGCAGGTGATCGAGCGCATCGCCGCGCAATTTCGCCGCCTGGATAAAGATCTCCATCTGCGAGCGCACCTGCGGCTGACCGATATACTCATCCAGCAGTTTTGGTCGAATCGCCCGATCCGCAACTTCTTCTACAATCGTGCTGGCGGCGGCAACCAGGCGGTCTGCTTCAATCATCCTCTACCTCACAACGCCGCACGCAGCGCTTCACGGATCAGGGTTTCACTGTTGGCGTCCGGACGCGCGATTTTGCTGATCATCCGGCTCGCTTCCTGCGGTTTATAGCCCAGCGACACCAGCGCAGCAACGGCTTCTTGCTCGGCATCATCTGTAGAGGGGCTTGCTGGCGAGGCCAGTACCAGATCGGCCGCAGGGGTAAAGAGGTCGCCATGCAGCCCTTTAAAGCGGTCTTTCATCTCCACAATCAGGCGTTCAGCGGTTTTCTTGCCAATGCCCGGCAGTTTGACCAGCGCGGCGGGATCTTCACGCTCAACGGCATTCACAAACTGCTGCGCCGACATGCCGGAGAGGATCGCCAGCGCCAGCTTCGGCCCGACGCCGTTGGTTTTGATCAGCTCACGAAACAGGGTGCGCTCCTGCTTATTATTAAAACCGTAGAGCAGCTGCGCATCTTCGCGCACCACAAACTGTGTAAAGACGGTCGCCTCTTTGCCGGCATCCGGCAATTCGTAGAAGCAGGTCATCGGCATATGCACTTCATACCCTACCCCTCCAACTTCGAGCAGGACCAGCGGGGGTTGTTTTTCGACAATAATGCCTCTGAGTCTGCCTATCACGTGACGCTCCTGCGCTAAGTGCTAAAAAAGTAATGCTGTATCATAAAAAAAGGCTGGATAGATATCCAGCCGATAATGAAGGAAAAAGCGCGAACGCGCTTCAGGAATTCACGTAATAGTCCATATCGTGCAGATCGGTTAATAAATCGCGTCCTGAAGGTTTCCATCCCAGCGTCCTGCGCGTCTGTTCACTTGAGGCCGACATCTCCATGCCGGCGAAGCCAGCAAACCAGCCAAAATGCGACGCATCGCGCGGCTCTGCGGGCACGCCAAGCATTTTGCCGATAGCAATGGCAATTTCACGCATTGCGATACCCTCCTCTGCTATCGCATGATACACCGTTTGCGTGGCACCGCTTTCCAGCGCCAGCCGGTAGACATTTGCTGCATCATTGCGGTGTACTGCCGCCCAGCGGTTATTCCCTTCACCCTGCCACGCAGATACCCCGCTCTGTTTCGCAAGCGAAATCAGGAACGGAATAAAGCCACGATCCCCCACGCCATGTACCGTTGGTGCCAGCCGCACGCAGGCTGTCCGTACACCCTGTTGCGCAAGCGCCAGCGCGGCCTGTTCTGAGCGGCGCAGGTAATCCGGCCCGCTGGCGGGCGCGTCCTCTTCTGTCGCCGGGCCTCCCGCTACCAGGCGCGCAAGGCCGGACGTGATCAACAAGGGACGTGAACTTCCACGCAACGCATCACCCAGCACGGTAATGGCGCGCTCATCCTGAACGCAATTTTCTGCAAAGCGGGAGAAATCATGATTAAAGGCGGTATGAATCACCGCATCTGCTTTTGCCGCCGCATCAAATAGCAGCTGGCTGTCATCAAGCGTGCCGTAAACCACCTCTCCCCCTGCAGCGATAAACGCCCTGGATTTGTCCTTATTACGCGCCAGGCCGCTCACTTGATGGCCTGCGGCTAATAACCCCTCTGCTACTTTTGCACCGACCCATCCGGTCGCGCCCGTCAGAAAAATATGCATCTGTCTCTCCTTATGTTGACTCGCGCCGCTATCCTGCTGAATATCCGCGATGGGGAAAAGTAGTGACGTTATCGTGGTATAAGGACTAACAGGATGCAGAGCGCAAAAGATCTGGGCAGTTATCTGAAATCCCGCCGGGCGCAGCTCGACCCGCAAGCGCTGGGTTTTCACACCGCGCGGCGCCGCACACCGGGGCTGAGGCGTGAAGAGGTTGCACATCTGGCCTGTATTAGCGCGACCTGGTACACCTGGCTTGAACAGGGGCGCGGCGGGATGCCCTCAGAAGAGGTGCTGGAGCGGATCTGCCAGGCGCTTTGCCTGAGCGGGCGTGAGCGCGAGTACGTGTTCCATCTGGCACTGGGGCGAGCACCTGGCGTGGAGTATGCGCCAGCCGCGACGGTATCCGCCAGGCTACAAAAAGTGCTGGAGAGTATGCCCTATAGCCCGGCGATGATCCGCAACGCCAGTTGGGATGTGCTTGCCTGGAACGCGGCCGCCACGGCGGTGCTGGCCGACTACGCCACACTTCCCGCGCAGGAGCGCAATATCCTGCGCCGCATCTTCCTTAACCCACAGGCGCGAGCTTCCCAGGCCGACTGGCAGGGGCTGACACGCTTTCTGGTGGCGGCGTTTCGCGCAGAGACAACCCGGGCCGGTGCGTCACTCGAAGTTCAGCCGCTGGTCGATGAGTTGAGCGCGGCGTCGCCGGAGTTTGCCAGGCTTTGGCAAACCAATGATGTCGAGGTGATGGGCGAAGGCACGAAAGTGATTTTCCACGCCAGTGCAGGTCGGCTCTCGCTGGAGTACTCAAGTTTTTCCGTGGAGGGGCAGCCCGATCTGACGCTGGTGGTCTATAGCCCCTCAGGCGAGGAGGATGCGGATAAAATCCGCTTGCTGTTACAGCAGAAGAGATAAAAAAAGCGCCGCAGTCCGGCGCTTTTTAACGTAACCGACCGCGTGCCAGATTGAGCCTTGTGCTGCTCACTTGTAACGCGTTCTGGCTGACATGGCAGTGGGTAATGGCGATCGCCAGCGCATCGGCGGCGTCTGCCTGCGGATTGGCGGGGAGTTTTAACAGCGTGCGCACCATGTGCTGCACCTGGCTCTTCTCCGCGCTACCAATACCCACCACCGTCTGTTTAACCTGGCGGGCGGCATACTCAAAGACCGGTAAGTCCTGATTGACGGCGGCGACAATCGCCACGCCGCGCGCCTGCCCCAGTTTCAGCGCCGAGTCGGCGTTTTTCGCCATAAACACCTGTTCGATGGCGAAAAAGTCCGGCTGAAATTGAGTGATGATCTCCGACACGCCTGCATAAATCAGCTTCAGACGCGAGGGCAGATCGTCAACTTTTGTGCGGATACAGCCGCTGCCGAGGTAGGTCAGCTGGCGGCCTGTCTGGCGGATCACACCATAACCGGTGATACGTGAACCCGGGTCGATCCCGAGAATAATCGCCATTGTGCCTCTCCGCTTAACTCACTCATTCTGCAACCTTTACTACCCAGCGTATTTCCGCGCACAGGAAGGCGGCTGCGCCCGTCACAAAGGAGCGGGTACGCGAAGAGAGCCACCGCCCCTGTGGGCAGAAAATAGCGGGTATTACAGGGTTGCCGCAACTTCGTCGGAGATCTCACCGTTGTGATAAACCTCCTGCACATCGTCGCAATCTTCCAGCATATCGATCAGGCGCAGCAGCTTCGGTGCGGTTTCCGCATCCATATCCGCTTTGGTCGACGGGATCATCGACACTTCAGCGTTGTCCGCTTTCAGACCGGCAGCTTCCAGCGCATCGCGCACGGCACCCATCTCTTCCCAGGCGGTGTAAACGTCAATCGCGCCGTCGTCGTAAGTCACCACATCTTCAGCACCGGCTTCCAGCGCCGCTTCCATGATGGTGTCTTCATCGCCCGCTTCGAAAGAGATCACCCCTTTCTTGCTAAACAGGTAGGCAACAGAACCGTCGGTACCGAGGTTGCCACCGCATTTGCTGAAGGCATGGCGCACTTCGGCAACGGTACGGTTACGGTTGTCACTCAGGCACTCGACCATCACCGCGGTGCCGCCAGGACCGTAACCTTCATAAATGATGGTTTCCATGTTCGCGTCGTCGTCACCGCCGACGCCACGCGCGATGGCGCGGTTCAGGGTGTCACGCGTCATGTTGTTGGAGAGCGCTTTATCGACCGCCGCGCGCAGACGCGGGTTCGAGGCGATATCGCCGCCGCCCAGACGTGCCGCTGTCACCAGCTCACGAATAATTTTGGTGAAGATCTTACCGCGTTTGGCATCCTGTGCCGCTTTACGGTGTTTGGTGTTGGCCCATTTACTGTGACCTGCCATAAAAAATTCTCCAGAAAAAACCGCCGTTCAGGCGGCGTTAATAACAAATTCTTCAATCGCCTGCCGGTTGCTCCACGACTTGGTCAATGCCGCCGCAGCGGGCGCATCAAGCCAGCGGTACGCCAGATGTTCGGTAAACACAATTGGGCACTCATGGGGCAGCGCTAAACAAAACCAGGATTCGGTGTTGTGAGTCACGCCCGGCGCATAGCGATGACGTAAATGACTGAAAATTTCAAATTCCACCGTGCGCTGGCAGTCAATCAGGCGATGCGGCGCTGCGCCGACATCGATATTGACCTCTTCCATGACTTCGCGCGCGGCGGCCTGCAACGCGCTTTCACCCGGCTCGAGGCTGCCGGTAACCGACTGCCAGAACTCGGGATCGTCGCGTCGCTGCAACATCAGCACCCGTTTTGTCGCTTCGGCATAAATCACCACCAGCACAGAAACGGGATGCTTAAAGGACATCTTATTTGCTCTCCGGCGTCTCTTTTTTGATAACCGAGATACCCAGCTCCGCCAGCGCGGTTGGGTTGCCGAAGCTCGGCGCTTCGGTCATCAGGCATGCCGCCGCCGTGGTTTTCGGGAACGCGATAACGTCACGGATGTTGTCGGTGCCGGTCAGCAGCATAGTCAAACGGTCGAGACCAAACGCCAGGCCCGCGTGCGGCGGCGTACCATATTTCAGGGCGTCGAGCAGGAAGCCGAACTTCTCGCGCTGCTCCTGCTCATTGATACCGAGAATGCCAAACACCGTCTGCTGCATTTCGCCGTTATGAATACGTACGGAACCGCCGCCCACTTCGTAGCCGTTGATAACCATATCGTAGGCGTTAGCGATCGCCGTTTCCGGTGCCGCTTTCAGCTCGGCCGGGCTCATGTCGCGCGGGGCGGTGAACGGGTGGTGCATCGCGGTCAGGCCGCCTTCGCCGTCATCTTCAAACATCGGGAAGTCGATAACCCACAGCGGCGCCCATTTGTTTTCGTCGGTTAGATTCAGATCTTTACCCAGCTTCAGACGCAGCGCGCCCAGCGCATCGGCAACCACTTTCTTGTTGTCAGCGCCGAAGAAGATCATGTCGCCATCCTGCGCGCCGGTGCGCGACAGAATTTCGCCCACGATCTCAGCGTTGAGGAATTTCGCTACCGGACTGGTGATGCCCTCAAGGCCTTTCGCCGCTTCGTTAACTTTGATGTAGGCCAGACCTTTCGCGCCGTAAATTTCAACGAACTTGCCGTAGTCATCAATCTGTTTACGGCTAAGCTGCGCGCCGCCCGGCACACGCAGTGCGGCAACGCGGCCTTTGGCATCGTTAGCCGGGCCGGAGAAGACTTTAAACTCGACCGCTTTCAGCAGGTCGGCAACGTCCACCAGCTCCATCGGGTTGCGCAGATCCGGCTTATCGGAACCGTAACGACGCTCGGCTTCGGCAAAGGTCATGATCGGGAACTCACCGAGATCGACGCCCTTCACTTCCTGCCACAGCTGGCGAACCAGCGCTTCCATCACTTCACGCACCTGCGGCGCGGTCATGAAGGAGGTTTCCACATCGATCTGGGTAAATTCCGGCTGGCGGTCAGCGCGCAGATCTTCATCGCGGAAGCATTTAACGATCTGGTAGTAGCGGTCGAAGCCGGACATCATCAGCAGCTGCTTAAAGAGCTGCGGAGACTGCGGCAGCGCGTAGAATTTGCCTTTATGCACGCGGCTCGGGACCAGGTAGTCGCGCGCGCCTTCCGGCGTCGCTTTGGTCAGCATCGGCGTTTCGATGTCGAGGAAACCGTGATCATCCATAAAACGGCGCACGAAGCTGGTGATTTTCGCACGCGTCTTCAGGCGCTGCGCCATCTCAGGGCGACGCAGGTCGAGATAGCGGTACTTCAGACGCGCTTCTTCGGTGTTGACGTGGTTAGAATCCAGCGGCAGCGCGTCGGCGCGGTTGATGATGGTCAGTTCAGTGGCGAACACTTCCACTTCACCGGTAGCCATCTCTTTGTTGGCATTTTTGCCTTCGCGGGCGCGAACAGTACCGGTAATTTGAATGCAGAACTCATTACGCAGTTCAGAGGCGAGCTGGAACGCATCCTGACGGTCCGGGTCGAAAAACACCTGCACGATGCCTTCGCGATCGCGCATATCGATAAAGATAAGGCTACCGAGGTCACGACGGCGGTTGACCCACCCACAAAGCGTTACTTGCTGTCCGACATGGGACTGATTGAGCTGCCCGCAATATACTGTACGCATGAGATATCCCTTAATTAGCTGCGCATGACCCATCACCTGCGGCGCAGGCGCGCTGGGGGCAGCTATTTTCGTATGTCACATCTGGATGAAAAAAGGGGGCTATTATACTGGAAATAATGACCGACGATAAGCCCGCTACCGACTGTACGCACGTTTGCTGCGCGCTTATTGCGCATTCTCACAAAATTTAACAAAAATTGTAAACCCGGCGCGCGGAAAGAGCGCGTAAGGTAATGCCCCAACGCGATTATTTTCAGGAGTGAACATGCTGGAACTCAACACGGCGAAAACGGCACTGGTAGTTATCGATCTTCAGGAAGGCATTCTGCCCTTCGCCGGCGGCCCGCACACTGCGCAAGAGGTTGTAACGCGCTCGGCGCGATTGGCCGAGAAGTTTCGTGCCAACGGCGCGCCGGTGGTGCTGGTGCGTGTCGGCTGGTCGGCGGATTTTGCCGAAGCGCTGAAGCAGCCGGTGGACGCCGCGATGGGCGGTCACGGCCTGCCGGAGAACTGGTGGGATTACCCGGCAGCGCTTGGCAAACAGGCGAGCGATATCGAGGTAACTAAACGCCAGTGGGGCGCTTTCTATGGCACCGATCTGGAAATGCAGCTGCGCCGTCGCGGTATCGACACCATCGTGCTGTGCGGCATTTCGACCAATATCGGCGTCGAATCCACCGCCCGCAACGCCTGGGAGATGGGCTTTTCGCTGATTATCGCTGAAGATGCCTGCAGCGCCGCCGATGCCGAACAGCATCAGGGCAGCATGAAAAACATCTTCCCGCGTATCGGTCGCGTGCGCAGCAGCGAGGAGATTATCGCGGCGTTATGATCTATATCGGCCTGCCGCAGTGGTCGCACCCGAAATGGGTGCGCCTTGGGATCACCTCCCTTGAGGAGTATGCCCGTCACTTCAATTGTGTTGAGGGCAACACCACGCTCTATGCGCTCCCGAAAGCGGAGATTGTCTCGCGCTGGCACGATCAGACCAGCGATGATTTCCGCTTCTGCTTTAAGTTTCCCGCCACCATCTCCCACCAGGCGGCGCTGCGAAACTGTGATGATTTAACCCACGAATTCTTTAGCCGCATGTCGCCGCTCGCCGGCAGGATTGGCCAATACTGGCTCCAGCTGCCAGCGACATTTGGCCCGCGCGATCTCCCTGCGTTGTGGGCTTTTCTTGATACGCTGCCCGCAGGCTTTACCTACGGCGTCGAAGTGCGCCATCCCGCCTTCTTTGAGAAAGGCGACGAGGAGAAAGCCCTCAACCAGGGGCTGCACGCGCGCAAGGTCAACCGCGTGATGCTTGACAGCCGCCCGGTGCACAGCGCGAAACCGCATAGCGAAGCGGTGCGCGAGGCGCAGCGTAAGAAGCCGAAAGTACCGGTGCATGCGCTGGTTACCGCCGGGCATCCAATGGTGCGCTTTATCGGCAGTGACGATATGGCGCAGAACCGCGAGCTTTTCGCCGTCTGGTTAAACAAACTGCCAGCCTGGGAGCAGACCACCACGCCCTATCTGTTCCTGCATACGCCCGATATCGCCCAGGCTCCCGAGCTGGTCGAAACTCTGTGGCAGGATCTTCGCACCGCGATGCCGATCGTCGGCGAAGCCCCCTCCCTGCCGTTACAATCTTCTCTTTTTTAAGCCCAGCACCTATCATTGATGGGCTATCGCCGTAACCTTAAAGGGAGTTAGTATGGTAAGCGCGTTGTATGCCGTGCTGGGTGCGTTATTACTGGTTAAATTTGCTTCTGATGTGATTCGTCTGCGTATGCAGTACCGTGTGAGCTTTGGCGACGGCGGGTTTAGTGAGTTGCAGAACGCGATGCGTATTCACGGCAATGCCGTGGAGTACATTCCTGTTGCGCTGATCCTGCTGCTGTTTATGGAGATGAACGGCGCGCAAAACTGGATGGTGCATCTCTGCGGTACTCTACTGATTGTTGGCCGTCTGATGCACTATTACGGTTTGCATCATCGGCTTATCTACTGGCGGCGTTACGGGATGGGCGCAACGCTCTGCTCCCTGCTGCTGATGGTGCTGGCAAATGTGTGGTATATGCCCTGGGAGTTGGTTTTCTCCCTGCGTTAGCGCACAATACGCCCCTTTGTTTTCCCGGATATTTACACTATGTCTCACCGCGACACGCTTTTTTCTGCGCCTATCGCCCGCCTCGGCGACTGGACCTTCGATGAACGGGTAGCTGAAGTCTTCCCGGATATGATCCAGCGTTCCGTTCCGGGTTACTCCAATATTATTTCGATGATCGGCATGCTGGCGGAGCGCTTTGTGCAACCCGGCACGCAGGTTTACGATCTTGGCTGCTCACTGGGCGCTGCCACACTGTCGGTGCGCCGCAATATTCATCATGACGATTGCAAAATCATTGCCGTTGACAACTCACCTGCAATGGTAGAACGCTGTCGCCGTCATATCGACGCCTATAAAGCGCCGACGCCGGTTGAGGTGATTGAGGGCGATATTCGCGATATCGAGATTAACAACGCCTCGCTGGTGGTGCTCAACTTCACCCTGCAATTTCTCGAACCCGATGACCGGCTGAAGCTGCTGCAAAAAGTTTATCAGGGGCTGAACCCGGGCGGCGCGCTGGTACTCTCTGAAAAGTTTAGTTTTGAAGATCACACTGTCGGCGAGCTGCTGTTCAATATGCACCACGACTTTAAACGCGCCAACGGCTACAGCGAGCTGGAGATCAGCCAGAAGCGCAGCATGCTGGAGAATGTGATGCTGACGGACTCCGTTGAAGCCCACAAAGCACGCCTGCGCACCGCGGGTTTTGAGCACAGCGAATTGTGGTTCCAGTGCTTTAACTTCGGTTCGCTGGTGGCACTGAAGGCGGTGCAGTCATGATCGAGTTTGGCCGTTTTTATCAGCAGATCGCCACCGGTCCCCTCGCCCACTGGCTCGAGACGCTTCCGGCGCAAATCGCCGCCTGGCAGCGCGAAACCCTGCACGGGCAGTTCAAGCAGTGGAACAACGCCGTTGAGTTCCTGCCCAGCCTGACGCCGGATTCGCTCGATTTCGTCAACGGCGTCATCGCACGCAGCGCCGAACCGTTAAGCGCCGGGCAGTTAAAGGGGATGGAGACGCTGCTGCGTAATCTGATGCCTTGGCGTAAAGGGCCGTTTTCACTCTACGGTCTTGATATCGACACCGAATGGCGCTCGGACTGGAAGTGGGAACGCGTTTTGCCGCACCTTTCTGACCTACGCGGTCGCACCATTCTGGATGTTGGCTGCGGCAGCGGGTACCACTTGTGGCGCATGATTGGCGCGGGCGCGCAGCTGGCGGTCGGTATCGACCCGACGCAGCTTTTTCTCTGCCAGTTTGAAGCGGTGCGCAAGTTATTAGGCGACGATCGCCGCGCGCATCTGCTGCCGCTCGGCATTGAGCAGTTGCCTGCACTGAACGCCTTTGACACTGTCTTTTCCATGGGCGTGCTCTACCATCGCCGCTCGCCGCTGGAGCATCTCTGGCAGTTGAAAGATCAACTGGTTAAAGAGGGTGAACTGGTGCTGGAGACGCTGGTGGTGGAAGGTGACGAAAACACCGTGCTGGTGCCGGGTGACCGCTACGCGCAGATGCGTAACGTTTACTTTATCCCCTCCGCGCTGGCGCTAAAAAACTGGCTGGAGAAGTGTGGTTTTGTCGATGTGCGCATTGTTGATGCCAATGTGACAAGCTGCGATGAGCAGCGCCGCACATCGTGGATGGTAACCGAATCGCTGGCTGATTTTCTCGACCCGAACGATCGCACTAAAACGGTGGAAGGCTACCCTGCCCCGCTGCGCGCGGTGCTGATTGCCCGTAAACCGTAGACAAAAAAAGGCCCCTGTTAATGGCAGGGGCCTGGTACAAGCAAGCATCACATTGGGCGACATGATGCGGCGGTAAAAACGTTTACTGGCGGTAGTTAACAATCAGCGCTTTCATCTCTGCGACGGCCTCTTTATCGACACCGTAGCGGGCATACTCGTCGGCGCTTGCATCGGACGACATCGATAACCCACTGTTGCGATAGCGCATCGGCGACGCTGTCCAGTTTCCTGCCGAGCTATGCACCTCTTGCAAACCAGCGCGAAGAAAGAGTTCAAGGTTGTCAGGACGCACGCCTGCGCCAGCCATAATGATTGGAACACCGGGGAGCGCATTTAGTTCCGTAATAAGTGAAACTCCTTTTTCCGCCGTCGCCTGCTGCCCGGATGTCAGGATGCGCGCCACGCCTGATTGTGACAATATTTCAACGGCCTGGTGCGGATCGGCGCACATATCGAAGGCGCGATGAAAAGTCACCGCCATCCCCTCTGCGGCGCGCATTATCTGCGCCATTCTCGCCACATCGACTTCGCCATCCTCATTCAGCACGCCGGTCACCACGCCCGGAAAGCCAAGTTCGCGCACCTGCGCGATATCCGCCAGCAGCACGCGAAACTCATCCTCGCGATAGCAAAAATCGCCGCCGCGCGGTCGCACAATCGGATGGACGGGGATGGTCACCGCCTCACGCACTGCCTGCAACGCGCCGAAGGATGGCGTCAGACCGCCCTCTTTCGGCGCAGCACAAAACTCAATGCGGTCAGCACCATGCTGCTCGGCGATAAGCGCATCCTCAACGCCGTAACAGCAGATCTCCAGTAGTGTCATCACTTCTCCTTTACCTCTTCTCGCCCGCGCAAACAGGCTCAAACCGTGTTTTTACTGCTCGCTGGCGACAATTGCCTCGATGCTCCACGGGTGGAATTTCACCGTTACCTTGCCATCCGTCACTGCCAGCGTCGGGTTGGGCAACCGCTCGCGCTCGCCTTTTGGCGCGCTGGTTTTCACGGAGATCCCCGGCTGGCTCAGGCCTTCGTCGGCCAGCAGCGCCAGCGCCCGCGCATTCAGGGTCTCCACCTCGCCCGGCAGGACGATTTCAATGTGCTCCCACCCTTCATGGGGATAGCGCTTCTCCCCCGGCCAGGGCAGCTCCACCACGCTGAACCGCCAGTGGGCAACGCAGACCGGTTCATGCAGCTTAAACAGGCAGATGGGGCGGCCATTAATGATATTTTCCGACAGCAGTTCGCCGCACTGCTCAAACCCGCGCCGCCAGCGCTCCGCCGTGGCGTTCTGGTGACAACGCAGGGAGATGTGGTCGGCATCTAAGGGTGCGATAGCCAGCCCGAGACGGGAAGTGAAATTTTGCAGATCCGCCGTAAAACGCGGCAGATCTTCCACGATATCCTGCAACTCTTCAATAGTTTGCCAATGGCGCATAACAGTGCTCGCAACTCATAACAAAGCGCATAATCTACCGTGTTATGCGGTGCTGACGCCACCGGGCATTTGCAGTATACTCCCGCCTTTCATAAACACCCGGACGCCGCCCTCTTTCGCGGCGTCGCAAATGTAAGGTATCCCGGTGAATATTCAGGCACTTCTCTCAGAAAAAGTCAGTCAGGCCATGATTGCGGCAGGCGCCCCCGCAGAGTGCGAAGCGCAGGTGCGGCAGTCAGCAAAAGTTCAGTTTGGCGACTATCAGGCTAACGGCGTGATGGCAGTTGCAAAAAAACTGGGCATGGCCCCGCGACAACTCGCTGAGCAAGTTCTGACTCACCTCTCCCTCGACGGTATCGCCCAGAAAGTGGAGATCGCAGGCCCTGGCTTTATTAATATTTTCCTCGCGCCGGAGTTTCTCGCAGAGCACGTCGACCAGGCGCTGAAATCTGACCGTCTTGGCGTCTCGGTTCCAGAGCCGCAAACCATCGTCGTCGACTACTCCGCGCCGAACGTGGCGAAAGAGATGCACGTCGGCCACCTGCGTTCCACCATCATTGGCGACGCCGCCGTGCGTACCCTGGAGTTCCTCGGTCACAATGTGATCCGCGCGAACCATGTCGGCGACTGGGGCACCCAGTTCGGCATGTTGATCGCCTTCCTCGAGCTTAAGCAGCAGGAGAACGCGGGCGAGATGGCGCTGGCGGATCTGGAAGGGTTCTACCGCGAAGCGAAGAAGCACTACGACGGAGATGCGGCCTTTGCCGAGCGCGCACGCAGCTATGTGGTTAAGCTGCAGGGTGGCGATGAGTACTGCCGCGAGATGTGGCGCAAGCTGGTTGATATCACCATGAGCCAGAACCAGCAAGCCTATGAGCGCCTGAACGTTACCCTGACGCGCAAAGACGTAATGGGTGAAAGCCTCTATAACCCAATGCTGCCGGGCATCGTCGCCGATCTGAAAGCCAAAGGGCTGGCGGTCGAGAGCGAAGGCGCCACCGTGGTCTTCCTTGACGAATACAAAAACAAAGAGGGCGAACCGATGGGCGTCATCATCCAGAAGAAGGATGGCGGCTACCTCTACACCACCACGGATATCGCCTGCGCGAAGTACCGTTATGAAACCCTGCATGCCGATCGCGTGCTCTACTACATCGACTCCCGTCAGCATCAGCATCTGATGCAGGCGTGGACCATCGTGCGGAAAGCAGGGTACGTGCCGGCGTCGGTGCCGCTGGAGCACCATATGTTCGGCATGATGCTGGGCAAAGATGGCAAACCGTTCAAAACCCGCGCGGGCGGTACGGTAAAACTCTCTGACCTGCTGGACGAAGCGCTGGAGCGCGCCCGCCGCCTGGTAGCGGAGAAGAACCCGGAAATGCCGGCAGACGAGCTGGAGAAGCTGGCGAATGCGGTGGGTATTGGCGCGGTAAAATATGCCGATCTCTCGAAAAACCGCACCACCGATTATGTCTTCGACTGGGACAACATGCTGGCGTTTGAAGGTAACACCGCACCCTATATGCAGTACGCTTACACCCGCGTGCTGTCGGTGTTCCGCAAAGCGGGCATTGAAGAGAAGGTGCTTGAAAACGCGCAGGTGGCGATCCGCGAAGATCGCGAAGCGCAGCTGGCCGCGCGTCTGCTGCAGTTCGAAGAGACCCTGAGCGTGGTTGCCCGCGAAGGCACGCCGCACGTGATGTGCGCCTACCTCTATGATGTCGCGGGCCTCTTCTCCGGCTTTTACGAGCACTGCCCGATCCTCACCGCCGAAAGCGAAGAGATCCGCCTGAGCCGCCTGAAGCTGGCGCTGCTTACCTCGAAAACCCTGAAGCTGGGTCTGGAGACGCTGGGCATCGAAACCGTCGAGCGTATGTAACTGCTATCCCGTTGCCTGATGGCGCTTCGCTTATCAGGCCTACGTTTTACCCTGCCATTATTAACGTGTAGGCCGGATAAGGCGTTAGCCGCCATCCGGCGTCAGGTTGCGCAGAGTGGCTGGTGATGGATAACATCTCCAACACTATCCATACAAAAAACCCCGGTTTCCCGGGGTTTTCTTTTTCATCGCACTCAAAAATATTTGCGCAGATACTCAGTCAAACAGAGCATCGCCATTGCCTGGCCATAGGGCATGGAAGTTAACGGGATCTGGCGGTAAAACTCAAGGTTGCTGCCCATCCCTGTGCCGAACGAAACCTGCAACAGCTCCCCTTCCGGCGAGATATTTTCAACAATCGCTTTCACTGCCCGCTCGGCGACCGGGGCGTAATCGGCGCTGATATACCGCTTGCGTAACGCCTTGAGCATGCCATAAGCAAACCCGGCGGTGGCGGAGGCTTCCAGATAAGAGTTGGGATCGTCCAGCAGCGTATGCCACAGCCCGCTCTGATGCTGGCATTTTGCCAGCGCCGCAATCTGCGCGTTCAGCACCTGCACCAGATAACGGCGCACGGCGTTATTCTCCGGCAGATCTACCAGCTCCAGAAAATCGGGGATCACAATCGTCAGCCAACTGTTACCGCGCGCCCAGCGGGCTTTCGCAAAGTTGTGCATCCCTTCATAACTCCAGCCGTGGAACCACAGCCCTGTTTCACGATCCATCAGATTTTGCACATGCAGCAGGAACTGATAGACCGCCTCTTCCACATACTCCGGCTTGTTGAGCAGTTTGCCAATCTTCGCCAGCGGCAGCACCGTCATCATCAGCGTGTCGTCCCACATCTGCTGGTGGTTCTCCTCCGCCAGCGTGATGTGCTGCATGCCGCCGTGATCGGTGCGCGGCATCTCACTCATTGCCCACTCCGCCCAGCTCTCCAGCCAGGGGAGAAACGCCGGATTACGCGTCTCTTCATAGCGGTACGCCAGCGTCAGGAACGGCGCCATGGTATTGACGTTCTTGGTGGTCGCCCCTTCAGCAAAGCGATCGGCAAACCAGCTATCAATCACGCCAAGAATGTCTTCATCGCCGGTCTGGCGATAATACTGATACATCCCATACAGACCGACGCCGTGCGTCCACTCCCATCCGGCCCAGCCTTTAGTGTCAATCACACGACCATCGTCGAGACGGAGTAAAAATTCGCCGCTATCATCCTGAATGTTGACGAGATTGTGCGTCACTTTGCGGATCAGCGCTTTCAGTTCATCACGGGCGATAAAACGCTCTGGCTGACGCAGTAACGGGCTCTGTTTGACAGGCCAAACCTTCATAATATTAACCTCAATTATAAGTCGATTTCAGATGCGCCTCTTTCAGCGTGGGCGCAGCCGGTTTATTGCGATTCAGGAAACCAATGTTGTTATTGCCCCACAGGGACTCATAGGGCATCCCCGCCAGCATCTCGACCGTTTCGCGCGCTTCTGGCGTGATATTCTCCGGCATGGCGCGGCCGTTCTGGCGCATTTTTGCCGTCTCTGCACGCAGTACGCTGTGAGTTTTCAGATTGAGTTTAAAGCGCAGGGAGACGAGGAAGCCGCAGCAGAGCACGGCGACGGTGCCGAAACACATGACCATCAAAATGGTGTGGCTCACTTCCGGCAGCTGCGTTTTCTGTCCTGAGACAAAACCGGAGGCTTGCATCACGATCCCAACCAACATCACTGCACCCGCCTGGGATGCTTTGCGGGTCAGGGTCATGATCCCGGCGAAGATCCCTTCGCGGCGCTGGCCGGTGACCACTTCATCAATATCGGCAATATAGGTGTAGGTATTCCACGGTACATAGTTGATGCCGCCGCGCCCCAGACCCGCCACCGCAGAGATCAGTAACAGCAGCGAATAGACATCGCTCAAGCCCGCGTAGTAGAGCACCGCGTAAGAGATCGCACTGAGGCCAAACAGCACCACTACCATGCGGTAGGAGGGAGCCGGTCCGAAGCGGATACAGAGGGGGATCATGGCGATAACGGCGATGAACTGGAAAATCGCCATCGTGCCCAGCAGGTTCGAGGCCAGTGACGCCTCCTGCATCAGCACAAACACCACGTAGTAGGTGAAGACGGCGTTAAACACATCCTGGGCAATATAGCCGCCAAGGTACATGCCAAGATGCTGGCGGAAAATCTTTATGCGCAGCGTCGAGCTGAGTTCCACCACCAGGCGGCGCAGGCTCTGCCCGAGGGATAGACTTTTTTTCTCCTCTTCGGCACGCAGGGCCGCTTCTGTCCACTCCTCACGCGGACGCTCCCAGGTAAAGATCCAGACCAGGGTCAGCATAATGGCGCACAGCACCGAGAAGACCAGGCTGGCATAGAAGAAGGAGACGGCGTTATCTTTGCCGAAGTGCGTCAGCAGTACGCCGGGCAGGAACGAGGCGAGGATCGCCGACATCTGCGCCATAGAGATGCGCGCGCCGGAAAACTTGGTTTTCTGTTTGAAATCATCAGTCATCTCCGGCACCAGCGTCTCATACGGCACCAGGATCATGGTGTAGACCACATCAAACAGCAGATAGGTAAGCAGGTAGTACCAGAAGCTCATATCCCCGACCCACATTATCGAGTAGCTGAAGACGCAGGGAATTCCGAGCAGAATAAAGAACTTACGCCGTCCGAAGCGCTTGCCTAAACGAGTCGAACCGAAGTTATCGGTAAGAAAGCCCATCAGCGGGCTGACCACCGCATCCAGCACCCTCGCGGCGGCGAAGATAAAGGTCGCTTCAATCGGCGTCAGGCCGCAAAAGGTGGTGTAGAAGTAGAGTAACCATGCGGCGGTAAGTGCTGTCGTGCCCGCACCCAGAAAATCGCCTGACCCGTAGGCCAGGTAATTAGCCAATCCAATTTTTCGTGTTTTCATTGCCGTCAACCCTGTTCATTTTGGGGGACCTTTGACGATCCGGCTGAGTCAAAGGAATTTCTTACACGGCTAAAGTAAGGGGATGCGCAGTGGGAAACCTTTCTGTTTCTGCCATCAACATGCGTCATCTGGCAAAAATGCAAAGAGTGCCAATACTCGCTTCACTGATTTATAAAACAGCGTTTCTTTTGCTTCAAAAGGAGAGGTCAAAATTGCGGAGCGGATAGCAAAATCCCGCGCGAATGGCGGGATTGTCGGTGAAATAACAGGCTAACTGATTGAGTTTGCTGGTCAGGGCTGCGCCGGAGGACGACGGTAATTGACGATCACCTGGTTGCTGCGCACCGTCAGCGCGGGCCATAAGCGCCCGCCGCCCGGCACTTCCCAGACATAGCGCAGCGGCTCAAGCGCCGGAACACCGTTAAACGCACGGGTAGTGCCGCTCTGGCCATCCAGCGCAACGCAGCGCGCCTGTGAACAGAGGCGCACAATCAGACCGGCAGGCGTCGGGCCATTCAGCTCGTAACGCCAGGAGACATCGGTCATCAGCCCGCTAACCGGCCCGGTCGGGCCGAGCTGCGATGAGGAGGCAACCACGCCGCGGTTGGCGAGCGTGATACCGATACTGCTCGCCTGCCAGGTGCCCTCACCCATGGCATGCGCGAGCACCGGCAGCGTCAACAG
Source organism: Kosakonia sp. SMBL-WEM22 (assembly GCF_014490785.1). Taxonomy (NCBI): domain Bacteria; kingdom Pseudomonadati; phylum Pseudomonadota; class Gammaproteobacteria; order Enterobacterales; family Enterobacteriaceae; genus Kosakonia; species Kosakonia sp. SMBL-WEM22. The sequence goes on from NZ_CP051488.1 coordinate 2,928,320, forward strand.
CAGTAGAGCGAGCTTGCGCATTATTTGCCTCCAATGGTTGCAGTCATACGGATGCTGCGGTTGTCGGACATCTCCATATTCGACAGCACCACCAGCTGCGGTAGGCTGCGGCGCAGGAAGCGGGCCAGCAGCGGACGCAGGGCATGGTTGACCAGCAGCACCGGCGGCGCGCCGAGCATCTCCTGGCGGGAGAGCGCTTCCTGCGTCTGCTCCAGCAGGCGATCTGCCAGACCCGGCTCGAGGCCGCCACCGCCCTGCAGGGCTTGTAACAACAGGCGCTCAAGCGGCGTATCAAGACCAATCACCTGCACTTCACCGGTGCCCGGGAACCACTGCTGGGTAATGGCGCGGCCTAAGGCCACACGCACCACGGCTGTAAGTTCGTGCGGATCGTTCTGCAGCGGCGCATGTTCGGCCAGGGTTTCCAGAATAGTGCGCATATCGCGGATCGGCACGCGCTCTGCCAGCAGGTTTTGCAACACTTTATGCAGCGTCGTCAGCGTCACGACGCCCGGAACCAGATCTTCGGTCAGCTTCGGCATCTCCTGGCTGACGCGGTCAAGCAGCTGTTGCGCTTCCTGCCGGCCAAACAGCTCAGGTGCGTACTGCCCAATTAAATGGTTAAGGTGGGTCGCCACCACAGTGCTTGCTTCTACCACTGTAAAGCCCTGGATCTGGGCCTGCTCTTTCAGGGCACTCTCAATCCAGATTGCCGCAAGGCCAAAAGCGGGATCAACGGTCGCTTCGCCCGGCAGCGATCCCGCTGCCGTACCAGGGTTAATCGCCAGCCAGCGGCCCGGATAGGCTTCGCCACTGCCGATTTCCACCCCTTTCATCAGAATACGGTAGCGCGCGGGCGGCAGATCCATATTGTCGCGGATATGCACCACCGGCGGCAGGAAGCCCATATCCTGTGCAAATTTCTTACGGATACTGCGGATACGGCCAAGCAGTTCGCCATCCTGCTGGAAATCGACCATCGGGATCAGGCGGTAGCCCACTTCCATCCCAAGATTATCTTCCAGCTGCACGTCATTCCAGGTGGCTTCCACCGCCTGGGTGTTCTCCGGCATCTTAACCGGCGCGGCTTCCAGCGGCGCTTTCTGCTCTTTGCCACGCAGCCACCAGGCAAGCCCCAGCAGCGCGGCAGTAAAGAGCAGGAAGACGAAGTTTGGCATGCCCGGCACCATCCCGAGCAGACCGAGTACGCCGGCGCTCAGCATCATAACGCGCGGGTTGCTGAAGAGCTGCCCCACCATCTGCTGACCAACGTCCTGATCGGTGCTGACGCGGGTGACGATAACGCCCGCAGCGGTAGAGATCACCAGCGCCGGGATCTGTGCGACCAGGCCATCACCGATGGTCAACAGGGTATAGGTAGACCCCGCATCGCCCATCGACATGCCGTGCTGAATGACACCGACCATCAGGCCGCCGATGACGTTGATCACCATGATCAAAATCCCGGCGACGGCATCGCCGCGCACGAACTTACTCGCACCGTCCATGGAGCCGTAGAAATCCGCCTCCTGGGTCACTTCGCTACGACGGCGCTTGGCTTCATCTTCGCCGATAATCCCGGCGTTGAGGTCGGCGTCGATCGCCATCTGTTTACCCGGCATCCCGTCGAGCACGAAACGCGCGCCCACTTCGGCGATACGCCCGGCACCCTTGGTGATAACCATGAAGTTGATGATCACGAGGATGATAAAGACCACGATACCGATGGCGAAGTTACCGCCAACAAGGAAGTGGCCGAAGGCTTCCACCACGCGGCCTGCCGCCGCACCACCGGTATGCCCTTCCATCAGGATGATACGGGTTGACGCGACGTTCAGCGCCAGACGCAGCAGCGTGGTAAAGAGCAGAATGGTCGGGAAGGCAGCGAATTCAAGCGTGCGCTGGGTGAACATCGCCACCAGCAGCACCATGATCGACAGCGCAATGTTAAAGGTAAACAGCAGGTCGAGGACAAACGCCGGCAGCGGCAGCACCATCATCGACAGGATAAGCAAAATGAGCACCGGCCCGGCGAGCACTTGCCACTGGGTCGATTTCAGATTGTTCGGCAGACGCAGCATTGCCACCAGATTAGCCATCAGTGTCCTTCTCTTTCAAAAAGTCCAGCGCCTCTGGCACCGGGAGATTCTCAGGTTTAACAGGTCGTTGTCCGCCGGACAGACGCCAGCGTTTCAACTGCCATACCCATGCCAGCACTTCGGCAACTGCCGCATAGAGCTGGCCCGGGATTTGCTGACCAATTTCAGCATGACGATAGAGCGCGCGCGCCAGCGGCGGCGCTTCCAGAATCGGCACGCGGTTTTCGCTGCCCAGCTCGCGTATTCGCAGCGCCACGGCTCCCGCGCCTTTAGCGACCACTTTCGGCGCGCTCATCTTGTTCTCGTCATACTGCAGCGCCACAGAGTAGTGGGTCGGGTTAGTGACAATCACATCCGCTTTCGGCACGTCCGCCATCATGCGACGGCGGGCGGCGGAGCGCTGCATCTGGCGAATACGCCCCTTCACATGCGGGTCGCCTTCGCTCTGTTTAAATTCGTCACGAATATCCTGGCGTGACATACGCAATTTTTTGATGTGGCTGTAGATCTGCCAGAAGACATCAAAGCCGACCATCGGGATGATGCTCAGCGAAACCAGCAGTGCGCAAAGCCCGGCAAGGTTCATGGCGCTGGCCATCGCCGTCAGCGGCGATTCACTCATCAGACGCATCATGTCCGGCCAGTGATGCCAGAGAAACAGGCCGGCAACGCTGCCCATCAGCAGCGCTTTCATCAAGGCTTTTACCAGCTCCGCGCCGACCTGGGCGGAGAAGAGACGTCCAATGCCGCTAATCGGGTTGAGCTTAGAGAACTTAAACGCCAGCGATTTGGTGCTGAACACCAGCCCGCCGAGCAGCACCGGTGCCACCAGCGCGATAATCACCACGCCCACCAGCAGTGGCAGCATGCCAATTAGCGCCGTCTTCAGCATCATGATGATTTGACCGAGGATCAGATTCTGGTCGTTAATAATCTTGTGATCGAAGCGTAACCCGGAGGAGAGCACCATTGAGAGACGGTGACCAAATGACGCGCCGCCAAACCAGAGAATGCAGACGCCGCCCAGCATGATCATTACTGAGGTCAGCTCTTTGGATCGCGGGATCTGCCCCTCTTCTCGCGCCTTTTGCAGTCGTTGCGCGGTGGGCGATTCTGTTTTGTCGTCGTTATCTTCCGAGGCCACGTTCAACGTCCGGGGTTACAGGTGTGACGTCATATTGCCAGAGTCAAGCAGGTCTAATGGGCGGAGTAAGGCATAAAAAGAGGGGGTTTTCGCCTTTTGGGCAGGAATTATTCACGCGCAAGCCACGTAAAGAAGGGAAATAGAACTGTGATGAAAAAGCGGGAAGGCTCTCCTTCCCGCTTTTAACGCCAGGGCTGATGCGAAATCAGAAGCCGAGGCTGTCCAGCAGATCGTCCACCTGATCCTGGCTTGCCACAACGCCCGCTTTGGTTACGTCGAGCTGTGGGCCATTGAGCAGGCTGTCGTTTTCACGTTTCGGACGCGCGGACTGCTCCGGCATGTTCTCCAGCAGCACCATCAACAGCTGGCGCTCAATCTCCTGGATAACATCCATCATGCGCTTAATTACCTGACCGGTCAGATCCTGGAAATCCTGCGCCATCATGATGTCGAGCAGCTGGGCGTTAGTGAAGCTGGTGTGCCCTGGTACTTCTGCGAGGAACTGGCGCGTATCGGTCACCAGTTCACGGGCATCCGTCAGCTCGATCGGGTTTTCAAACCACTCATCCCAACGTTTGGTCAGCGCTTTCGAGCCTTTTTCCATCTCATCCTGGTGGGGCTGTGAGGCTTCAACGCTGTTCAGCGCGCGCTCTGCCGCCTGGGCGGTCATCTGCACCACATAGTCGAGACGGTCACGGGCATCCGGAATCGCTTCCGCTGCTTCAGCAATCGCCTGGTCAAGACCCAGTTCGCGCAGGCTGTCGCGCAGCATACGCGTCAGGCTACCAATGCGGGCAATGATCTCGCTGGGTGAATGCTCTTCCGTGGGTTTAATTGAAGGTTGCATCATTTATCCAGTCCTCACATGCCAAGTTTCTCGAAGATCTTGCCAAGCTTCTCTTCGAGGGTTGCCGCCGTAAACGGTTTCACCACATAGCCGCTCGCACCCGCCTGCGCTGCCGCGATGATGTTCTCTTTTTTCGCTTCGGCCGTGACCATCAGCACCGGCATCGAGGCCATGTTGCTGTCTGCACGAATGGTTTTAAGCAGTTCCAGACCGTCCATGTTTGGCATGTTCCAGTCAGAGATGACGAAACCAAAACCACCGGCCTGGAGTTTATTGAGCGCATCAACGCCGTCTTCAGCTTCTTCGACGTTGTTGAATCCCAGCTCTTTTAACAGGTTGCGCACAATTCGACGCATCGTGGAAAAGTCGTCCACAACCAGAAATCTGAGCTCTTTATCCGCCATATAACTTCACTCCTCGTTAAATACGTATTGCCTGTCCGGCACTGATTTTCGCCAGCATCTGCTGGCTTACCTGGCTAAGATCGACCACTTCGCTGACGCCACCCATATTGATGGCCTCACGCGGCATGCCGAACACCACACAACTTGCTTCGTTCTGTGCGATGGTCCAGGCGCCCGCCTGGTGCATCGCTAACATTCCGGCGGCGCCATCGTTGCCCATCCCCGTGAGAATAACGCCCACGGCGTTGCGCCCCGCATGTTTCGCCACCGAATGAAACAACACATCTACCGATGGCCGGTGCCGGTTTACCGGCGGACCATCGTGAATTTTAATCTGGTAGTTGGCACCGCTGCGGGCCAGCTCCATATGCTTGTCACCGGGTGCTATATAAGCATGCCCCGGTAATACACGCTCACCATCTTCCGCCTCTTTTACGCTGATCTGACACAGTTTATTTAGACGTTCAGCGAACGAGCGGGTAAAGCCCGGCGGCATGTGTTGAGTAATCAGAATACCCGGACTTGAGAGCGGCAATGGCTGGAGTACATGGCGAATTGCCTCTGTTCCGCCCGTTGACGCGCCAATGACCAACAATTTTTCCGAACTGAGCAGCGGACCGGCTTTCAACGTTGCCGGTGCCGGCATCGGTTTATGCGCCGCGATACGGGCGCGCGATGCGGTGCGCACCTTTTCAGCGATCATTTCGCTATAGGCCAGCATGCCTTCGCGAATACCGATTTGCGGTTTGGTGACGAAATCAATCGCCCCCAGCTCCAGCGCGCGCAGCGTCACTTCTGAGCCTTTACCGGTCAGCGAGGAGACCATCACTACCGGCATCGGACGCAGACGCATCAGTTTTTCAAGAAAATCCAGCCCATCCATGCGCGGCATTTCCACGTCCAGGGTTAAGACATCCGGATTGAATTTTTTAATCAAATCCCTTGCCACCAGCGGATCTGGCGCGGTTGCTACCATCTCCATATCGCTGTGGCTATTGATAATTTCGGTCATGATTTGCCGCATCAATGCGGAATCATCGACGGACAACACCCTGATTTTACTCATGCTTTATCCTTACTCAGCGCATAAACTGTTTGCCCACGCAGGCTAAACTCGCGCACGAGGTTGCTGAAATTCTCCGAATGCCCGGCAAACAGTAATCCGTCCGGTTTAAGCAGCGGAGCGAAACGATGCAGAATGTCCTGTTGCGTCGTTTTATCAAAATAAATCATTACGTTACGGCAGAAGATCGCGTCAAACGGCCCCGGCACGTTGTACTGCTTGTCCAGCAGGTTGAGAGTGGTGAACTCAACATAGTTCGCCAACTCCTGACGTACGCGGACCAGACCGGCGTGCGGCCCGGTGCCGCGCATAAAGTAGCGCTGCATCTGCTGCGGTGAGAGGGTCTTCAGCTCATCGAGCCGGTAGATCCCACTGCGTGCTTTCTCCAGCACTTCGGTATCAATATCGCTGGCGAAAACTTTGAAGCGGCCAGGTGCCATCCCCAGCGCATCGGCGAGGGTGATCGCCAGCGAATAGGGCTCTTCCCCGGTCGAGGCCGCGGCGCTCCAGACCCGATACTCCCCTGTGCGCTTACGCGCATGCTCAGCCAGCACCGGGAAGTGGTGCGCTTCGCGGAAAAACGCGGTGAGGTTGGTGGTCAGCGAGTTGATAAACGCCTGCCACTCGGCGCTGTTCTGGTTCGCTTCCAGCATGCTCAGATAGCGACCAAAATCATCTAACCCCAGCGTGCGCAAGCGGCGAACGAGGCGGTTGTAAACCATATCGCGTTTATGGTCGGCAAGAACGATCCCGGCGCGCTGGTAAATCAATTGGCATATCCGACGGAAATGCGCATCGGAGAGCGCCAGGCGCTGGGTCATCTGCTGCAATATTGATGACGTTTGCCCGTTAGGGATAGATGTTGTCATAGCGCCTTCTCAACTCAGTTCAGGATGCAACGAGCACGGCTTTTGGCGGTGCCACTTTTGTGGTGTGACATATTTTTCATCTTTATTCTGATACCGGGCGTTACCACCCGGCGCTGCAACCCTGCTTAAAACGTTTCCCAGTTCTCTTCTTTGCCAGCGGCAACCGCCCGGCTGCGCGTCGGCGCAAGCGTCGCGCTCATCGCCGGTTGCAGTACGGCCTGCGCTTTGCCCGCGGTGGCGGTCAGGCGGAAGGCGGATACGGCCTGCGTCAGTCGGCTCGCCTGCTCCTCCAGCGCCGCGGCAGCGGCCGCGGATTGCTGCACCAGCGAGGCGTTCTGCTGTGTGACGCGGTCCATCTCGGAGACCGCCAGCGCCACCTGATCGATACCGCGGCTCTGCTCATCGGAGGCGGAGGCAATCTCGCCCATGATGTCATTGACGCGCGTTACGGCGTTGACGATATCGAGCATCGTCTCCCCTGCACTTCCAACCAGTACAGAACCGGTATCGACACGGGAGACAGAATCTTCAATTAAAGATTTGATCTCCTTGGCAGCGTTCGCACTTCGGCTGGCCAGATTGCGCACTTCGCCTGCAACTACCGCAAAGCCGCGGCCCTGCTCACCGGCGCGCGCCGCCTCCACCGCCGCGTTAAGGGCGAGGATGTTGGTCTGGAAAGCAATCCCATCAATAACGCTAATGATGTCGGCGATTTTCTGCGAGCTGGTGGCGATCTCATGCATGGTTTTCACCACGCCATCGACTACTTTGCCGCCGCGCTCGGCGGTTTCAGAGGCGCTCTGCGCCAGCAGCGAAGCCTGACGGGCGTTCTCGGCGTTCTGTTTCACCGTTGCGGTCAGCTCTTCCATGCTGGCAGCAGTTTGCTCCAGCGCAGAGGCCTGCTCTTCGGTACGTGAGGAGAGATCATTGTTACCGGCGGCAATTTCGCTGGTGCCGGAGTAGATCGCATCCGACCCCTGGCGCACGTTGGTGACGGTGTCGATCAGCGCGGTTTGCATATGATCGACGCTCTGCGCAAGCTCGGTCATCTCGCTACGCCCCTCGATACGCAACGTGTGGGTGAGATTACCACCAGCGATTTCACGGATATGGGCAATCACCGAGGAGAGCGGCGAGAGCAGAATACGGCGGATGCCATACCAGACGCCGGCCAACACAATCACCAGCGCCAGGGCGAGGATCGCCATCTGCCATTTGGCGAAGGTGTAGTCGCTGACGCTCTGCTCCCAGGCATTACGGTAGAGGCTATCGCTCAGGGAGGCATAGTTGCTCATCGCCGCACCGAGGGCATTTTGCATCCCCTGGGTCGGCTGTGCGAGGAAGCTGTTCATGTTGCCGCTTTCGAGGAATTGCACCAGCTCGCTCAGGGCGGCGTGGTAAGTCTGGTACTTCTCATCAAGGCTCTGGCGCGCGCTCTCCATCTCCGGCATGGTCGGCAGCTGGCGGAACGCATCGTAGTGTTTGGCGGCATCAGCCAGCGACGCTTTTGCGCTGTTAAGCAGATCGGTTTTCGCACTGCTCTGCTGGTTGTTCGGGTCGAGCAGCATCCGCGCGGAGGAGCGGCTCAGGTTGATACGCGTTTGCAGCATCAGCTCCCAGGCTTTGCCCAGCTCTGTTTGTTGCATACGCAGATCGTTGGAGACCGCAAAACTTTGCTGGTTCTGTTTAAGCGACGAAAAAAAGAGTCCACCAGAGATGAGCTGTAACAGGGCAAAGACCACCAGCACACTCATAAGCAGAGTAACGACGCGGATACGGTTCAACATGCAACAAACACCTTATTGATGAGTTATTAACGGTGTTATCGGCATCCGGCCTGGGAACTTTACATTTGCGAAAAGGAAATAAATTTGCGCTTAAAACACAATATCCACCGTTAAGGTGTCGCTGTAGGTTCCGCCAGGCGGTGTTGTCTGCGTCGTCAGCACCCGTGCGGTGTAGTTATAGGTGCGCAGCAGCCCATCGGCGCTCATCTGTGATGAGGCATCGCTGGCCCAGCGCTCCGCGCCGATACTGCCCCAACGGCTGGAGGTGCCGGCTTTGTAGATCTCATAACTGAGACGATTGGTGCCGCTCGCCATATTCCGCACATTTCCGTTGGCATAGAGACCGTTATTAATTCCGACAGTGTAACTGCTCCCTTTAGTACAAGTAATGGAGACAGATTGCGAAACGGTTTGGAAATTTCTCACCAGCGGCGCGCTGCCAAAGTTGACGTTTGGCGCGCTAATAGTGGTGCAATCATTGGTAATGGTGCCGGTCAATTGCAAACTGGTCACCGCGGTGCCCCGCTGGGAGGATAAGCAGATACCAACCGCGCCCGCAGAACAGACGTTATACGCGACGCTGAAGTTAAGCGTAACCTGGTAAGGCCCGGCGCTGACATGTTGCCCCGGCACCGTAAGAAAGTAGAGCGGTAAGCTATAAGTGCGCGAGCCGAGCAGCTCCAGCAGCGCGGCACCGCTCCAGGTGTAGCTGTTACCGCCGATGTTCATCTCACTGTTATTCGCACAATTGGCCTGGCCACAGAGCCGCACCGGAATGGTATCGGTAATCGCGGTGTTATCAGTGCGCTTCATCGCTGCCCGGTTGGTTGCCGTTACCGTCGCCCCCGTCAGCGTTAAGGTGATGGAGTCATTGGTCAGCAGGTTGAGGATCGCATCGCAGCGCACCAGCAATCTGCCGGTGGTGGTTTGCGCCCCGGCGTTAAGGACAAAGGAGGTGACAGTACCGAAAGCGGCATTAACGGTGCTGACCGTACAGGCCGACCAGGCCGGGGCCGCACAGAGCAGCAGGAAAACGAAAAGTAACCGACGCATTATGGACTCCTCTGGCAGGTAAGCGGCCCGTAAGTCTGCAATTTGTGTTCGGGGTTGGCGGCAAGGGTAAACTCGGCCCTGCACTCGCCCCCCTCCGGCAGACGGACAAACAGCGTATTTACGTTCTCAAGATTCTCCAGCCAGGCAATACCGTCATACCCGACCACCGCAGGCGCTTTCCCGGTGCGCTCCACCTGGCTGCCGACGGGGATCGCCAGTCCCTGCTCGTCATGGAGGATCACGCTGGCGACGCGCTCCTGCACCATCGGGAACTCAATCAGATATCCACTCTGGCGGCGCAGGGCGATTTTGCGCTCCGTATTCTTAAGCTGGGTATCGGCGGGAAGATTAAGGGTGTTGATGCTGTAACTGGCCGGATAGTAAGCCGACACACCGCTCACCAGCAGGTAGCCATTCTTATCCGTTTCGCCCACCGGCTGGTTTTCATAGTTGACCGGTACACCCGCATGACCGCCGGTGCTGATCACCGCGAAGGCGTCGTTGATACGGTTAGCGGCAAACAGCTGACCGTCCATCAGCACCACCGCGCCAATGGTTTCCCCCCACCAGGTCATCTTGCCGCGCTCGCCGTAGCCACCCCCCTGCAACTCGACGTTGTTGTTGCGCCAGCCGAGCGTACCCTGCTGGTAACTTCTCGCCTGCGACTGGTGCGCCAGCGACATATTCCAGCTCAGGCCGCCGTCGGTCGGCATCGCATGGCTGTAGTTTACCCGCTGTGTCGAACCTGCATCCGGTGTTCTCTCCATACTGAAGGCAGCGCTGTCGCGCTCGCCAATCGGGATCTGCACCGAGAGGCCAAAGGTCCAGTCGCCCCGCTGATTATCGCGGCTGGCGGCAAGGTTCATGCTGCTCGAACCCCACAGGTTGCGGCTCCATGAGAGGTTCAGCAGCTCGGTTTTTTGGTTATCGAAACTGCGCACGCCAATCCACGCCGCGCCGATGTTGCCAAAATCGCCCATATTGAAGGAGAGCGAGTATTGGTCGGTATTGCGGCTGTAGCTGGCGATAGGCCAGCGTCCGTTCTGACGCATGTCGTTATAGCTGGCGCGCTGATCGTAAAGAGCAAGGTTGCCGAACTCGCGGTTGCGGCGGCTATGTTGGGTGTTGATGCTGAACAGGCTGGTGTTGTATTGATAACCCCAGTTGAGCTGGTTACCGGCATCGCCGAACATCTGGCTCTCGCTCCAGGCGCCGTTCACCACGCCGAGGCGCCCCAGGCGGACAACCGCGCCTGCGCCGCCGAGCGCCAGCGATTCAGCCCCTTCGGCGTGCCCCTCCAGCGTTAACCAGTCGGTAACGCCATAGCGGTACGAGCCGCTGCCCACCAGCGGGCCATAATCAAAATTTTCAATGCCGTAGTTGCGCCGTAGCGAGCCGACAGTGATCGCCCCGTCGCTCAGCCCCGGCGTTAACAGCTCGCTGGCAACATAAAAAGGCAGTGTGGTGCTGACGCGCCGCCCGAGAGCATCGGTGGTGACCAGTACGGCATCCCCCGCACCGTTGATATAGGGCATATTGGTCAGGGTAAATGGCCCCGGCTGTAGCTGCCGGTTGCCGGCGCGGTAGCCGTTAATAAAGAGATCAACCGAGGTGGGCACCGCCGCTTCACCGGAGAAGGAGGGTAACGGCCAGGTGACGAGATCCGGACGCAGGGTGAAGTCGCGCCCGTAACGAATCCCGCCAACGCGCACGCTGCTGCTCCAGGTGAGGGCTTCAGAGATCACATCCCCCAGCTCCCACTGTGTGGCATCCTCCTCATTATTAAACATCAGCGAGGTGTCATACCGCATATAGCCCTCCTGCTGACGCAGGGAGCCGCTAAGCGTCTGGCGCAATGCGCCGGTTGAGGAGAAGACCGCGTTGCCAGAAAAGAAGCGGAACTCATTCCACAACGCCGCCTGGCTGCCAATATGTTCGGTAGTGCTGGTGTAGAGATCGTAATTGAGCACCGCGCCGCGGCCAAATTTTGGCTCGCTGCGTCGCCCCCCCTCATTAAACGAGGTATAGCGTGCCGGAACCCAGTCAGAGGGGACAAACAGCAGCAGCCGCTGCCCGGCGCTGTCATACTCCACGCGCACACCGGGCAGCGCAGAGACATTCACCTCGCCCTCCGGCAGATGCTCCGGCGGCAGCCCGGCATGGAGCAGATCGGCACGCTTAAGAAAAAAATCGTTTAGCCGCCGCGTTACCGGCACCACCTGCTGGGTGTCGTAATAGTTGATCACCAGCGCAAGGTGAAACTCCGCCTGCTGGTTGATGCTCTGCGCATCCGGCGGCGGGGGTAGACCGTCATCTCCCGGCTGCCCCCATGCCGCTGCACCTGGTAACATTATTGCGGCTACAATAATCAGTTTCCTGCTGACGACTGCCATTGCTCATCCCGTGCGTTTATCGATGCTTCCAGCGCCGATGGATTGCTCGCCCCGGCGGGCAGTGGCCAGCGCCGGGCACTGTGCGGCAGCACATAACCTAATAGCCCCTCCGCGACCTGCCGCATCTGCCCCCCCTGGCGTACGCGCACTTTGCTCAGACGGACGTGAATGCTGTCATCATTACGCACTTCGAGCTGCGCCTGGCCGCCCTCGCGTACCACGCGCCAGTGTAATTTTGCCGGTTGTACAAAAACGTGGTGCGCCCCTTCGCGCTCGGTCTTAACGCCCTGTCCATAGACAAATAGCGGGATCGAGTAGCGCATCTGGAGCTTGAGGCCAATCTTCGGTTTGTTTGGATCGTCCGGCTGCGGGATCTCATCGACGATAATGCGGTAAGCCTGCTCTTTGCCGGCCGGGATCGCCGCCTGCTTAATCAGGCGAATCAGCTGCTTGCTGTCGGGTGCGATCTGCACAATCGGCGGGCTGGCAACGACGTCGCCCTGCTGCTGGTAGCGCTCAAGACCGCCCTCTTGCGTCCAGCGGACAATGCGCACCTGCATGGTCGTGGGCGTTTCTCCCTGATTCTGGATCCACAACTCGGTAGCTTTTGTAGCTTCATCCAGCCAGGGATCGATCGGCCAAAGCAGAATTGTTGCCGCTGCCTGCGCATTTCCCGCTGCAAGGGTCAACGCCCCCGCCAGCAGACATCCTGCCGCGCGGCGGCCCGGGTTGACATTCATTCCCTCTCCCTTATCACCATGACAACGTCACGGTGAGTTGATCGCTGTAGGTACCCGCCGGGCTGAAGCCGGTGAGCTGCGCTGCGCCAAAAATGGCGAGCGAAATATTGTTGCTGTCGGTAATGGTGACCGGCACCGGCTGGTTAACGCCGATTTCCGTATTCGGCGCTAGCGTGCTGCTGGTATAGAGGCGGTACGGCACCCGCTCTGCGCCGCCGCTGCGCTGCATATTGCGCACCGTCGAATAGTAGTTGCCGCCGCTGATACTCATACTGAGCGCTACGCCCGGCGTACACCCCAATGAGAGGGACGCATTAGGCACAAAAGCGCTGGTCACCTGTCCTCTTTCCACGCCCAAACGGGTGCCAAAATTGAGCGTGCCAAGCGCCGCGCCGCTACCGGTAACCACCGCACAACCGGGTGTGATGGTTGCGCCGACGGTAAAGGTCTGCGTCGTAATTGCCAGCGCAGCCGGTTGCGCGAGCATGCCCAGCACCACTCCTCCTGATAATGCGCGCAGCACTGTCCGGCCACCCTGGCGGGCGGCGCGCACACTCTCCCTTTTCATGGTCGGAGCTTTAGTACGTGACGCTCACGTTAATCACGTCGGTGTAGGTACCCGGCACCACGGTGACGCTGTTGCCGCCGCCTGTGATACGCCCGTAGAGGGTGTAGTTATCCACGCCACCGGTGGTGGAGGCGCGAGGAATGTTGGTGTTGTTGGCAATAACGTTACTGAAGCCGCTATCGCTGTAGAGGCTGTACGCCACGCCACGGGTGGTATCGGCGGTATTCACCAGATAGCGAGCCGGTGTGCCTGGTGTACCGACAACGTTGCCCGGCGCGGTGGAGTTAGTGTTGCCGGTGACCTGCACGGTGTAGTCGGTAGTGGTGCACTGCACCGTAAAGCTGTTACCGCCATTGGCACCGGTCAGCTGCGTGGTGAGCTGGGAGAAGGTTGCCGGGTGGGTACCGAAATCGAGGGTACCGAAGTTGATGCCGTTCTGGCTCGGCGAGCCGTTAATCAGGCACCCATTCGTCAGGGTCAATGTTGCGCCGATCGTCCCGCTACTGGTGACCGCCCAGGCACTTTGTCCGGCCACCATTAACGCACCGCCAGCCAGTACATAAAGAAGTTTTCTGTTCATATGTCGTCATCTCCAGAGCTCCCGCGCGCCCCTTACTGCCCAATCAATGAGGCCACCGGAAAAGAGTCAATAAAATCAGTCGTCAAATGAGGTTTAACTGAAATTTAGATGAGGAGCAGAAAACCAACCACTTTATCCGGGGGGTGAATTGTAACGGTCAGATAAGCAATTTTAATCAATAACATCAGGATGTTAATGGCAAAACCGAGGGGGAAACATGAAAATGTAACAAATATATGTCTGAATTTGTGATAAATATCACCATATATGATATCACCGCAAAATCATGCAGTTAGACAGGGTGAATGGTTACTTAAGGGTAACTGAAGTGACGTAAGCCGAGGGAGAAACGGGCGGGTGAAAAGCTTCACCCGCCAAATGCGTTACGCGACGTGGCTTGCCGCGATGTCCAGCAGCGCCATTTCGTCGCTGTTGAGCAGTTTTTCAATGTTTACCAGAATCAGCATACGGTCGCCCAGCGCGCCGAGACCGGTCAGGTACTCAGTCGACAGGGTCACGGCAAATTCCGGGGCCGGGCGGATCTGATCAGAAGCGAGGGACAGCACGTCAGAAACGCCGTCAACCACGATCCCGACCACACGCTGACCAAGATTCAGCACGATCACCACGGTGTTTTCGTTATATTCCACTTCACCCTGGCTGAACTTTACGCGCAGGTCGACGATGGGCACGATCACGCCGCGCAGGTTAGTTACGCCTTTGATGAAATCAGGGGTGTTGGCGATGCGGGTAACCTGATCATAGCCACGAATTTCCTGCACTTTGAGAATATCGATGCCGTACTCTTCATCGCCCAAAGTGAAGACCAGGAACTCCTGACCTGATGGCTCGCCCGCCAGTTTTGCTACATTACTCATACCGGTCATGTTTTATACCTTCTTAACTAAATCAGGCGGCTGTGTGCGCCATACGATGTTCACGATTCAATCCCTGCAGCGCTGAGACGTCCACAATCAGCGCGACGCTACCATCACCGAGGATGGTGGCGGCAGAAATCCCCGGCACTTTGCGATAGTTGCTCTCCAGGTTTTTCACCACCACCTGGTGCTGACCAATCAGCTGATCGACCAGCAGCGCATAGCGACGACCTGCGCTCTGCAGAATGACAACAATTCCCTGCGTGGCTTCGGTTTTTGCCCCCGCCACATCAAACACTTTCCACAACTCGACCAGCGGCAGATATTCGCCACGCACTTCCAGTACGCGCTCGCCGCCCGCCAGCGGATGCAGATCTTCTTCGCGCGGCTGCAACGACTCCATGACGGCGTTGAGCGGCAGGATAAAGACTTCGTTATTCACTTTAACGGACATGCCGTCGAGGATCGCCAGCGTCAGCGGCAGCAGGATACGGATAGTCGTACCGGTACCCTGCTTCGATTTGATCTCAACATGGCCGCCCATCTCCTGGATGTTACGTTTCACCACGTCCATGCCCACGCCGCGGCCGGAGACGTCCGTCACCTGCTCTGCCGTGGAGAAGCCCGGGGCGAAAATCAACATGCCAACCTCTTCGTCGGTCATGGTTTCGCTTACCGCCATGCCCTGCGAGATCGCTTTGGCGAGGATGCGGTCGCGGTTAAGGCCGGCGCCATCATCGGTCACTTCGATGCAGATGTTGCCGCCCTGATGCTCTGCGGAGAGGATCAGGTTACCAATCGGCGATTTGCCCGCTTCAACACGTCGCTCCGGGGTTTCGATACCGTGGTCGAGACTGTTACGCACCAGGTGCGTTAACGGATCGATAATGCGTTCGATCAGGC
Organism: Kosakonia sp. SMBL-WEM22; assembly: GCF_014490785.1. NCBI lineage: Bacteria > Pseudomonadati > Pseudomonadota > Gammaproteobacteria > Enterobacterales > Enterobacteriaceae > Kosakonia > Kosakonia sp. SMBL-WEM22. The sequence goes on from NZ_CP051488.1 coordinate 2,943,648, forward strand.
TCTTATCAAGCTCGGTCGAGCTGCCCTGCAGGGTCAGTTCCACCTGTTTATCCAGCTTGCTCGCCAGGTCGCGTACCAGACGCGGGAAGCGGCTGAAGACATACTCCATCGGCATCATACGAATCGACATCACCGATTCCTGCAGATCGCGGGCGTTACGCTGCAGCTGGCTCATGCTGGTGATCAGATCGCCATGGGTCACCGGATCCAGCTCATTGGAGCGCTGGGCCAGCATCGACTGGGTAATCACCAGTTCGCCGACGAGGTTAATCAGTTGGTCAACTTTTTCAACCGCTACGCGGATACTGGTTGACTCGCTGGCGGCGCGCGCCGGTTTTTCGCGGCCTGCAGGCTGTGGCTCTTTGGCAACGGCTTTCAGTGCCGGGGCGGCAGTTGCCTGAACGGCAGGAACTGCGGCTTCGGCCTCTTCTGCTGGCGCAGCAGCGTCGGTAACCGTTTCAACCGCGGCTGGCGCGGCTTTCTCAAAGGCGATTTGATCGGCTTCGATGACAAAGCAGAGCACCGCAATAATGTCATCTTCACCAAGACCGCCATCAATGGTGGCGCTCAGGCTATTAGTGCCTTTAACCACATCGCTTAGCGTACCGAGGTTGCCCAGCTCCTCTTCCAGCAGGGCGACTTCGCTCTCTTTCAGGCGCGAAAGCACGACGCGCAGCTTGCCGTCGTTCGCTGCAGCCGGTGCGGCATCAGCAGCCGGTACGGTGCTTTCAACCACAGAGAGCTTCGCGCTGCCGGCAGCCGGAACGGCTTCGCCTTTCGCTTCCAGCGCCAGCTGGCGCAAAGCGTTGCAGATATATTCGAAGCTGGCAGCATCCGGCTCTTGCGAGCTTTTATAGGCGTCGAGCTGTTCTTGCATAATATCTTTGGTTTCCAAAAACAGGTTGATGATGTCGGTGTTAAGCTGCATTTCGCCACGCCGTGCCTCATCCAGCAGGTTCTCCATCAGGTGCGTGGTTTCCTGCAGAATGGTAAAGCCAAACGTTCCCGCACCACCTTTAATAGAGTGAGCGGCGCGGAAGATGGCGTTGAGCTGTTCTGAATCAGGTGCTTCCGGCACCAGGTCCAATAAATGTTGTTCCATATCGGCCAACAGTTCGTCGGCCTCATCAAAGAATGTCTGGTAAAAATCACTAATATCCATGCTCACGCTATCACCTCGGATTGGCTTGTGGCGATGTGGGAACTGCTACCGGAGACGCAGCGGCTGGCGCGGGGGCTGCCGGCGCTGCGGGCTCAGGCTGTGTAATGGCGCTTATCGGCGCACTTTGACTCTCGGCGTTCTCATGCAGAATGGCCGCTTCTGCCTGTTTATTGAGCACCAAAAGACTGATTCGGCGGTTGATGGCTTCATCAGGACCGCGGTTGACAAGGCGCATGGTGGCGGCCATGCCGACAACGCGCAGTACCTTGCCATCATCCAGCCCACCGGCAACCAGCTCGCGGCGCGATGCGTTTGCACGATCGGCTGAGAGCTCCCAGTTGCTGTACCCTTTGTCACCGTTGGCGTAGGGGGCATCATCGGTATGGCCGGAAAGACTCACTTTATTCGGGATGCCGTTCAGCACCGGGGCAATTGCCCGTAAAATATCGCGCATGTAGGGCTCGACTTCCGCGCTTCCGGTTTTAAACATCGGCCGGTTTTGGCTATCGATAATCTGGATGCGCAGCCCTTCCTGCACGAGATCGATCTTCAGATGCGGGCGCAGGGCGCGCAGCTTCGGATCCGCCTCGATCAACTGGTCCAGATCGCCGCGCAGCTTGCTCAGGCGCGACTGCTCCATGCGTCGTTTCAAATCATCAATGTTGGGCTGTTTTTGCACTTCGCCCTGTTGCTGTGTGTAGTCATCGCCACCGCCCGGAATGGGGCTGTCGCTATTGGAAATACGCGGCCCACCGGTGACCGCTGTTGCCAGCGGTGTGCGGAAATACTCCGCAATCTGGATCAACTCTTTCGGGCTGGAGATGGAGATCAGCCACATCACCAGGAAGAACGCCATCATCGCCGTCATAAAGTCGGCATAGGCGATTTTCCACGAGCCATGACCGCCGCCACCATGGCCTTTATGTTTTTTCCGTTTAACTACGACGATAGGATGGGCCTGATTTTTCATGCGTCCTCGGTTGTCGTCTGTTGGTTAGGATTGCGGACAGCACGCACGTGCTCGTCCAGCTCGACAAACGATGGACGCTCGCTTGAGTAGAGCGTTTTACGACCAAACTCGACCGCGATCGGCGGGGCATAACCGTTCAGATTCGACAGCAGTGTGATCTTGACGCACTGCATCATCTTGGCGGTCTCTGCGCTCTTTTGGCGCAGAACGCTTGCCAGCGGCGAGATAAAACCGTACGCCAGCAGAATGCCGAGGAAGGTGCCCACCATTGCGTGGGCAATCAGTGCCCCCAGCTCTGCCGCCGGACGATCCGCCGAGGCGAGTGCGTGAACCACACCCATTACCGCCGCAACGATACCGAACGCTGGCAGCGAATCGCCGACCGCCGCGAGGGCGTTGGCAGGCACTTCCGCTTCACTTTCGTGGGTCTCAATCTCTTCATCCATCAGCGCTTCGATTTCGAAGGTGTTCATGTTGCCGCTGATGATCAGACGCAGATAATCGACAATAAACTCCAGCATTGTGGCGTCGGCCAGAATGCGCGGGTAGCTGGCGAAAATCTCGCTCTCTTTCGGGTTCTCAATGTCTCTTTCAAGTGAGAACATCCCCTGCTGACGTGATTTCGCCATCAGGCGATAGAGCAGCGCCAGCAAGTCCATATACATACTTTTGGTGTACTTAGAGCGGCGAAACAGCAGCGGCAACGCTTTGATAGTGCCTTTAATGGCTTTGCCGTTGTTGCCCACAATGAATGCACCTACACCCGCCCCGCCGATAATAATCAGTTCAGAGGGTTGATAGAGTGCCCCAAGGTGACCGCCGGTCATCATATAACCGCCTAAGACTGCACCAACTACTATCAGGTAACCTAATACGATAAGCACGACATCATCCTTCTGCTAATGACTAAGGCTCAGGAGAAACATTTCGGAGGGTTTTCACGAACGGCGGGCAAAAAAAAGCAGCGGCATTAAAGCACCGCTGCTGGAGTTTTCATTCCACCTGATTCGGTTAAACAGCCTGATCCATCTGTTCTTCCAGCAGTTGTGGAATAATATCGGCAGCTTCCGGGGAAAGTTTACGTCTTTTTACCGCACGGGACGGCGGCTGGCATAAACTGCAGGCAAAGCTACCAACAGGCTGATGAGCATGGGTAATAAAGTTACCGCTGCAGCAGTTACAGCGCGACAACTCCAGCATTCCGCTTTCCACGAAACGGACCAGCGTCCAGGCGCGAGTCAGCGCCAGCAGCGGGCCTTCATCAGAATGAGGGCACTGTTCTAGGTAAAGTCGATAAGCTTTAATGACTGCGTCAACGCCGCTGCACAGACCGGTTTTTAACAAAAACTGCCAGGCGTTGCAGAACATCGACGCGTGGATGTTTTGTTCCCAGGTCATAAACCAGTCGGTGGAGAATGGCAGCATGCCTTTAGGCGGCGGGCTACCACGCAGCTCTTTGTAGAGCTTGATAAGACGACCACGGCTAAGCTGCGTCTCACTCTCCAGCATCTGTAAACGCGCGCCAAGTGTAATCAGCTCCATGGCTAACTGAATGTCGCGTGCTTCCTGAACAATGCTTTTCTCACTCATGATTAAGCCCTTTTCTTCCTGGCCGCGTCGCCGTTTTTAGATGATTCGTTGAGCAGGCGGGTTGAAAGCAAAATACCGGTATGGACTTGCTGCAAGTCATCCACACGCGATTCCTGGGTCAGACGAGTGATAGTCTGATGATTGTCAAAACGGAACTGACAAATAAGCTGATTGGTTTCAGCTAATTTTACCATCTGCGGCAGGGTCAACTCACCCAGCGTGTTTGCCATCTCTTCATTAATCCCTAAACGGAACATGGCGGAGGCTTTGTCCTGGCTAATGAGACGCTGAGCAAGGAGTAAATATGACAGATTGATATCGTAAACGTGTTTCAGCAACTCGGATGTATGCATTTTTCCCATCCAGAATAACCAACTTGAATCTTATGCGGCTAAGCCGCACCCCGTGATGTCGCCGGGAAAAAACCCGGTATAAAAAAGAAAGGCTAAATGCATAACTGACTCAGGATCTCGCAAGCAAGGCGCTTCGTTGAGATGTTAATGCCTTGCTGCTCTCTTAATCATTTCTTACAAAGAACTAAGATTTTTCCTAATTCGACGCAACTGTACTCGTAGGTGCTTCGACATACAATCTGAACAGAGCGGGAATTTGAAATTTTTGTGATCCACGTCACATAATTTACGTGATTATTGAGAAGAAATCTATCAGTCTCGCTTGTGATTTGGTGTTTAATTGCTCGATTGAACACTTTTTTATTCCACTAGTACGAATACTTGTGCAGTACAAACCGTAATAAAGCGCTACTGGTCAGAGGTATGACATGCTCCAATGCCTCGATTCAGCTAAATGTATCTATTGCAGACACATAAATAAATATGCTTATAAAACAATAATTTAAGATTTTAGCGTGGCTAATTAGTTGACTTAAGTTACCATTTGAATTTCGTTAATGAGTCGGATGATCGACGAAGGAATTTAGCGATATATTCTTTAAATTTCAGTTAGGTATTTAATATTCGTTAACATGCTTATTATATGTACGCTCTATTACGTAAGAATAATTAATGAATATTTATGATTACCTTCACAGGGTAGTAATGTTGATAGCTTGCACTGGAGCGTGAAACAGAGTAATGGTGAGAAAAACTGGAATACCTCGTGGAGAACGCAATGGCCTACGCGCATCTTCTGGTTGCGGTGGCGATGACCCCCGAGAGTCATCAGCTTCTCGCCAAAGCGATTGATATTGCTCGCCCTTCTCGCGCCCGAATCACATTAATAACGCTTGCTTCAGACCCCGAACTCTATAATCAGCTTGCTGCACCAATGATGGAGAGTGTGCGAACTCTTGTTTATGAAGAAATGCAACACTTTCTTAACGAATTAGTAACCAGTACACATTATCCGATTGAGCAAACGCTAATTGCCTCTGGTGAATTGAGTGAACATATTTTGCATGTTTGCCGGACAAGAGGCGTCGATCTGGTGATATGCGGTAACCACAACCAGACCTTTTTCTCCCGTGTGGCCTGCGCGGCGAAGCGTGTTGTGAAGCATAGTGAAGTAGATGTGCTGTTGGTGTCGCTGGGAGAATGAATAAAAAAGCGCCCCCGCGGTGACGGGAGCGCTCTGTTTTACGGCTTACGCGAGTTTCGGAAAGGTCGCCACTTTGGTTTGTAGCTCGCTCTGCGCGCTACGTGGCGTGATGTGCTTTAGGTCGTTAATGAACCTCTGCTGCCAGTGGTCAATATCATTCTCCTGAATGATTTTCAGCATCTCGGCGTGGCGCGAAATACGTTCAGCCAGCGGCATGCGCAGCGCACGGTCAAGGGCCACAGCGACATCGTCACGATCGTAGGGATTAACCAGTAATGCGGAGGTGAGTTCGTTTGCCGCACCGGCAAACTGCGACAGCACCAGCACACCCGGATTTTCCGGATCCTGCGCCGCCACGTACTCTTTCGCCACCAGGTTCATGCCATCACGCAGCGGCGTTACCAGCCCCACTTCTGCATAGCGGAAGACCTTCATCAACACTTTGCGATCGAAATGCTGGTTGAGGTAGTAGAGCGGCGTCCAGCCAAGCTGACCATATTTACCATTAATGCGCCCTGCTTCCGTCTCCAGCTGGTGACGAATATCCTGATAAGCCTGCACTTCACCGCGCGAGGTCGGCGCGATCTGCGTATAGCGGATCTTGCCATGGTGCTCGGGGAATTTCTCCAGCAGCGTTTCATAGGCGAGGAAACGCTCCGGCAAACCTTTCGAGTAGTCCAGACGCTCAACGGAGAAGATGTTTTTCACATTCTTCAGCTCGGCTTTCAGCTGCGCCAGCTTGGGCGGCAGCGGGCCGGAAGCTTGCTGAGCGATCTCGTTCGGCTCAATACCGATCGGGTAGACTTCGGTGCGGAAGTTTTTACCCCACGCCATATGCTCTTTACTGTTACGCGTGCTGAGCCGCGTCTGCATTGAGAGGCTATCGAGGAACGCGGTGCGGTCGCTCTCAGTCTGGAAGCCGAGCAGATCGTAATCACACAGCTGCTCCAGCAGCTCTGCGTGCGGCGGTAACGCGTTGAAGATCTCCGGCGTCGGGAAAGGAATATGCAGGAAGAAGCCAATCTGGTTTTTGACGCCGCGTTTACGCAACTCGCTGGCAAATGGCAGCAGGTGATAATCGTGGATCCAGAGAATGTCATCCTCTTTAAGCAGCGGTACCAGCTTATCAGCCAGTAAGGCATTCACTTCCTGGTAGCCATCCCAGGCTTCGCGCTGGAACTTCACCAGATCGAGACGGTAGTGGAAAGCGGGCCACAATACGGCGTTGGAGAACTGATTGTAATACTGCTCGTGATGCTCTTCGCTAAGGTTGAATGAGACCCAGGTAATGTTCCCTTTGCTCACCTCTTTCAGCGGTTGATCTTCATCGCCGATTTCGCCGCTCCAGCCAAACCAGACGCCGCCTGCGGCTTTCAGTGCGCCCAAAATACCGACTGCCAGTCCGCCAGCACTGGCTTTTTTATCATCAGGCGGTGCAATTCGATTAGATACTACGACTAAGCGACTCATAGCCATCTCTCCTGTTTGTTAGCGCCTTTTCTTCTTTTTTTTGATACTCGGACATACGTTCCAACCAGTGATGAACATCCCGGACGTCGTTCAGCCGCCACTGTGCGTGGGTTTCGCCTGAACCGACTTTAATCGAGATACCGCCCCGTTTATTGACGGTTTCAAAACCATGTTCATCAGTAAGATCGTCACCAAGAAACACCGGTTTCCTGCCGGTGAAGGGCGGCGTGCGCAGAAAGGCTTCAATGGCCGCGCCCTTATGAATATCTGATGGTTTTAGTTCAACCACGCATTTGCCTGGCTGCATAGCCAGTTGCGGAAAGGTATCAACCATCTGTTGGGCCAGGGCAAAAACCGCTTCTTCATACTGCGGTGCCTGGCGATAGTGCAGTGCGAATGCCATCCCTTTGGTTTCCAGCACGACGCCGTCAAGCGACGCCAGCCCTTGCCGAAGCGCCTGCTCCAGCGGAATAAGCACCTCTTTCGGTAATGTCACCCGTTCAGTTTGACCTGAGATATCGCGACGCTCTGCCCCGTGAACACCGGCAAGCGGGAAACGATATGGTTTAACAAGCTCATCAAGCTCGCTAATTGAGCGCCCTGAAATTAACGCCAGCGCGCCGTTATTCATCTCTGCAAGCAATGAAAGTCTGATCAGCACCTGTTCCGGAATGAAAACGTCATCCGGGCGCGGTTTAATATCAGCGAGGGTGCCATCCAAATCGAAAAAAAAGGCAAAATCACCGGAAAAGAGAGGCGGTTTTGATAACGCGTCGTCCACCCTTGTTTCCTCCTTACATTCATCATGTGAGCCGATATTTCGCTGCGGCCCATTATCATTAGCTATGTAAGTATAGACAGTGTGACGCCGCTCGCCATTTTAACAATGAAAGACCAGCCGCATTCGCGGCTGGTTAAAGGGGGAATTACACTGAGAGGTTGTGTCGATAATTTAAGCAGTTAGCGTTATACCGTGCGCTTCGCTTTCTGCTTGTAACGGTCGAAGATCACTGCTGCCAGTAGGATCAGACCGCGGACGACATACTGTGAGAAGGGGGAGATATTGAGCAGGTTCATGGCGTTCTCAACGGTGCCAAGAATCAAAATACCGGCCACCACATACGAGATTTTTCCTATGCCACCCTTAAGTGAAACACCACCCAATACGCAGGCTGAGATGACAATCAGCTCATAACCAATCGACGTCATCGGCTGTCCGCTGGTCATGCGCGAAGCGAGAATAATCCCCGCCGCCGCCGACACCAGCCCGGAAAGCACAAAGATAATGATTTTAGTGCGCACCACCGGCACACCTGCCAGCCGCGCGGCCTCTTCATTACCGCCAATCGCCAGCGTGTTGCGGCCAAAGGTGGTGCGGTTCAGCAGAAAGCCGAAGATAATCAGGCAGCCGACCGTCAGCCAGATTGGCGCAGGTAAACCGAGCCAGTTAGCATAGCCAAGTTCGAAGAAGCGCTCATCTTCGATACCGACCGCTTTACCGTCGGAGATGATATAGGCCAGACCGCGTACAATCTGCATGGTCGCAAGTGTTGTGATCAGGGCGTTGATCTTTAAGCGGGCGATGACAAAGCCATTAATAAAGCCGCTGACCACGCCGAGCAGCAGGCCGGCGGCGACGCCGATCCACAAGCTTTCGCTGAGGTTAATCACCACCGCCGTAGTCACACCGGCACAGGCAATCACCGAGGCGACCGAGAGGTCGAAATCGCCGGACGCGAGGCAGAAGAGCATGCCGCAGGCGACCATGCCGGACATGGAGATCGCCAGCCCTAACCCCTTCATATTGACGAAGGAGGCGAAGTTCGGCACAAACACCGCGCAGCCAATAAACAGCACGGCGAAGACCACCAGCATGCCAAACTGATCCCAGATGCGCCCGACGCTAAAGGGCGACTTTTTCGGCGCGCGGGCCGTTGTTAAAGATGACATCGTATTCTCCTTACTCAGGCGACCGCCTGGCTCACTTTTGGCATAGCCAGGCTCAACACCTGCTGTTCATCACCCTGACCGTGTAACACCTCACCGGCAATCTCCCCTTCGCGCATCACCACGATGCGGTCGGCAACGCCGAGCACTTCGGGCAGGTCGCTTGAAGCAAAGAGCACCGCGACGCCACGCGCGGCCAGCGCGTAGATCACGTTGTAGATCTCATGCTTGGCACCGACATCAATACCGCGCGTCGGCTCATCGAGCAGGATCACTTTCATCTCCTCCGACAGCCAGCGCCCAAGGATCGCCTTCTGCTGGTTGCCGCCAGAGAGATTCATAATCAGTTGTTCGGCGCCGGGGGTTTTGATATTGAGCGCGCGAATATGGTGCGCGGCGTTTTCGCTCTCCCAGCCATCGTTAATCAGGCAGCCTGCGCGGATATATTTGCGCCGGGCGCTGATATTGATGTTCTCCTGCACCGAGTGCACCGGGATAATCCCCTCGGCTTTACGGTCTTCCGGGCAGAGCATCATTCCTGCGCGAATGGCATGGGCCGGTTTCTGGATGTTGATCGCTTCGCCATCGATAAAGACCTGGCCTTCGGTGATCTTCGTCCCGCCGAACAGCCCTTTCATCAGCTCGCTGCGCCCGGCACCGACCAGGCCAAAGAGGCCAACGATTTCGCCGCTGCGCACGTTTAAGCTAATGGGCATGCGCACGCCAGGTGCTTTCACCTGCTCCAGCCGTAGACGCTCTTCGCCATACGAACGGGGCTGCCAGCCATAGATATCGCCCAGCTCGCGTCCGACCATTGCTTGCACCAGTTGATCGTGGTTGACCTGCTGCATATCGCTGAAGGTGCGCACGTAGCGACCATCTTTAAACACGGTAATGGCGTCGCTAAGGGCAAAGATCTCCTCCATGCGGTGGGAAACATAGAGGATCACCCTGCCCTCTTTGCGCAGCTCGCGGATGATGCGGAACAGGTTGTCGATTTCACGCGCCGACAGGGAGCTGGTCGGTTCATCAAAGGCGATCACTTTGGCATTGCGCGCCAGCGCTTTGGCGATCTCCACCATCTGCCATTGACCAATAGAGAGATACTTAAGCGGCGTTTGCGGATCGATATCCAGCCCAAGATGCTGTAATTGCAGGCCCGCTTCGTAGTTGAGCAGCGAGCGGTTCACAATGCCGCCTTTTTGCGGCAGTTGACCAAGGTAGATATTTTCCGCGACGGTCATCTCCGGCACCAGGTGCAGCTCCTGGTAGATGATCGCCACGCCGGCGTTGAGCGCCGCGGTGGTGTCGCTAAACACCACCTCTTCGCCTTTGATCGCCAGCGTGCCGCCTGTGGGCGCATAGTTACCGCTGAGGATCTTCAGCAGGGTGGATTTCCCCGCGCCATTTTCGCCCATCAGTGCGTGTACCTGACCGGCGTAGCAGTCGAAGGTGATATCGCTCAGCGCTTTCACGCCGGGAAAGGTTTTGCTGATGCCGCGAAACGAGAGATAGTGAGTGGAGTGTTGCATAACGTCTCCGTGAAGCAGTTGAGGGTACGACAGGCTCCCCATTCACACGGGGAGCACAACCGACAGAGCATTACAGTCCTTTCTTCGCCAGCTCTTCTTTGAAATTATCGCGGGTGATCAGCACCACATCGGTCACTGCGGTGAATTTCGGCGGCTCAACGCCTTTCGTCACCCAGTTGTAGAGCAGTTCGCTGGTTTTGTAGCCGTGTACGTCCGGGCTTGGCAGCAGGGAGCCATAGAAGCCGGTGGCCTGCCCTTTCGACAGCTCGCTTACCGCATCGACACCGTTAATACCGATCCCGATCACATCCGCCGCTTTAAAGCCCTGGCCTTCGGTGGCGCGTACGCCGCCGAGCACGGTGTTATCGTTCATACCCAGCACCAGCCAGTGCTTCACTTCCGGGTGCTGTACCAGCAGGGAGTTACCGGCATCGAATGCGCCGGGGATATCGTTAGATTTGGTCGGCACCTGGTAGATCTGTTTTTCCGGGAAACCCGCTTTTTTCAGCGCGTCCATCGAGCCGGTGGTGCGACGACGTGCGGTGTCGAGTTCGTTAGCGGTAATGGCCATCACGCCGGTCTCTTTCACATCCCAGCCGCGTTTTTGCATCTCTTTATAGAGCTCTTCACCCTGGCGCGCGCCAATTTCGCTGGCCGCCATCATCACCAGCGGAACGGACTCCATCGGCTTGCCTTTGGCGTTGACGAACTGGTCATCGACAGCAATCACTTTCATGTCGTAACCGCGTGCTTTTGCCACAATGGCGGAGCCGAGTTTCGGATCCGGTGTACAGATGACAAACCCTTTCGCGCCGCTGGCCGCCAGGCTATCAATGGCGTTCAGCGTTTTTTCGCCATCCGGGACGGCGATTTTAATCACCTCGAAACCTAACTCTTTGCCCGCTTTGTCAGCGAATTTCCACTCGGTCTGGAACCAGGGCTCTTCCGGCTGTTTAACCAGAAACCCGAGCTTCATGGTTTCAGCGATAGCGGATTGTGACATAACGGCAGCCAGGCCGATGGCCGCCAACGCTTTAGTGAATTTGTGCATGGTAAACTCCGGCTTAAACACGCTTTTATGTAGGGAACAGAAATAATTGGTATTGTTAAAAGTTAAAAAAACAAGGCATTAGCGCCCAGGCACCAGATGGACATCTGTGCTGGAAATAGTTTTAGCGGGAAATTGATTCTCCATAGGAGAGCGACATCACACGGCTGAATTACAGTAATTCCGTACATAAATTCAGCGAATTTAACCATAAAGTCAGCGGCTTTTGTCAGACAAATCGCATGAGTTAAAGCAGGATAATCCATAACGTCAGCCAGCTTATCCTTGTACCCGGCCGCAGGGCGCGGCCGGGCGAAACGATTACCAGCGGTAGTAGATATGATCGGCGTGATCGCGAACGGGTTTTTCGTCACCCAGCAGACGCGCGGCAAGGGTGAAGGCAAAATCGAAAGCGTGTCCCAGCCCTTTGCCGCTGATCAGGTTGCCATCTTCAACAACGGGCGCATCAACATACTCACCGTCGCGCACCTGCTGATAGAGATCGCCGGAGCAGACATACCGACGCCCGTTCAGCAGAGTGTTGCCACCCAGCACGCGCGCAGCCGCGGAGCAGATTGGACAGATCAGTTTACCCGCCGCATCGTGGGCTTTTATAAATTGCACGACGTCGCTGCTGGCGGCGAGATTAACGCTGCCCTGCGGCCCGCCGGGCAGTACGATGGCATCAAACAGCATCCCTTGCCGCTCTGACAAGGTGCTGTCTGCCACCATGGGAATGGTGTGATAGCTGACCACCGCGCGGGAATCCGCGCAGGCCAGTGTCTCTACTTCAATCTCTAAACGGCGCAAAATATCAATGGTGATAATCGCTTCCGCTTCCTCAAAACCCGGCGCTAACAATACCGCCACTTTTTTCATGACCGACTCCTTGCCAATTAAGGTCAGGTGAAACAGGTGGCGTTATTGTTGATCAAAACAGCGTTTCAAAATCCTCGCTGCGTCACAGACCCGCTGCCGGGTATCGATAAAGTGCGCGTTAGTGCGCTTCACCCTGCGGAGTAAACTTCAGTTCAATCAGCGCAATGGCTTTTTGAATCGCCCGGCGCGTCACCGGATCGGCGGCGGCAGGATGGGTCGAGAAGTCGATGGTTTTAAGCTGGTTAGCCATTTTTTCACGCACTTCAACCGGCGCGATAACGTCAATGACATCAAGGATCTGTTTGATGACCAGCTGGCAGGCGACAACGTCAGAGACCAGCTCCTGGTCCGCGGGGGTGTTTTGCGACATGGGAAGCTCCTTATTGAAAAGGGCGCCATAGTAGCGGGAAACGGCGGGCAAGAGTAGTTTTGCGCGTGGCCGCGTTGCGCAGAGGCAAAAAAACCTGCCGCAGCAGGTTTTTTTATTCTCAGAACATCGCGCCAGGCGGTACGTCCTTGAATGTCTTGCAATAAGTTTCAAACATATGCTTCAGGATTTTACGCAGTTTCATCATTCACTCCGGCAAATAGTCAGGGAGGCCTCAAGCCTTAATGGGCGACATAATATGACGCTCGTCACAAAAATCAATCTATCTGAGAGCGAAATCACGTTTCAAAAATCAAAAATGGCGTAGTTTTATTAGCAATCCGATTACAAATCCGACAGTTAGCGCGCTAAAACTTTTTTTAGCTTCTTCAATTATTTTTGTGAATGGCAGACGCTTGATGACCGACAGTTTCCCAAGGCAAACGCGAGGCGCGGTTTCTCCCGCTGCATTACTGGTGGCCGGCGCGTTCTTTATGGAGTTTATCGATGGCACAGTGATCGCTACCGCGCTGCCTGATATGGCAAAGAGCTTTGGCGTCGAAGCGGTCACGCTCAATATCAGCATCAGCGCCTATCTCATCACCCTTGCCGTCTTGATCCCCGCAAGCGGTTGGATCGCCGATCGCTTCGGCGCACGCACCGTTTTTACACTGGCGCTGGCGATCTTCACCTTCGCCTCGGTGCTGTGCGGGCTCTCAACCAGTGTTGAGATGTTTGTGGCGATGCGCATTCTGCAGGGGATGGGAGGCGCGCTGATGGTGCCGGTCGGGCGGCTGGCGGTGCTGCGCACCACGCCGAAACATCAGCTGATTACCGCGATTGCTACGCTCACCTGGCCTGCGCTTGTGGCACCGATTATTGGCCCGCCGCTCGGCGGGTTTATTACCCACTACGCCGACTGGCGCTGGATCTTCTTTATTAATGTGCCGCTCGGTTTGCTGGGGATGGCGCTGGCGCTGCGCATCATTCCCAACATTCGCGAAGAGGAGCGCCGCCCTTTCGACTTAACCGGCTTTCTCTCCACCAGCGTGGCGATGGTAAGTTTCGTTTATGCATTGGAAGCACTCGGTTCGCAACACCCGCCCGGCGGATTAACGCTGGTACTGCTGGCGCTCGCCGCGGTGATGTTTGCCTTTACGCTGCGCCATTTTCGTCGCCACACGTGGCCGATGATCCGCCTCGACGCGATGCAGGTGCCGACATTTCGCGTCACCATGTACGGCGGCTCGCTGTTTCGCGCTTCAATCAGCGCCGTGCCGTTTCTGCTGCCGCTGCTGTTTCAGGTCGGGTTTGGGATGGATCCCTTTCATGCCGGGCTGCTGGTGCTGGCGGTGTTTGCCGGGAATTTGTCCATTAAACCGGCGACCACGCCGCTTATCCGCTGGCTTGGCTTTCGCAAACTGCTGTTGATTAACGGCGCGCTCAATGTGATTGCGCTGCTGGCCTGTGCGTTTCTCACCGCCGATACGCCGGTGTGGCTGATCTTTGTCATCCTCTATCTTGGCGGCGTCTTTCGCTCGGTGCAGTTTACCGGCGTCAGTACGCTGGCGTTTGCCGATGTGCCATCTGCGCAGATGAGCTATGCCAATACGCTGTTTAGCACGGCAACACAGCTGGCGGTGGGGCTGGGTATTACGCTTGGCGCGATTGGCATTCGCCTGGGGGAGCATATCAGCGGCTGGTTAGGGATCGGCGGGATAGAGGGGATCAGTTTCCGGCTGGCGTTTGTCTTTATTGCGTTGATCTGTCTGGTGGGCATGTTTGATACGCTGCGCTTGACGAAGGATGCTGGCAGTGCGGTATCGCAGAAAAGTCGTTAAACAGCAATGCCGGATGGCGGCTTACGCCTTATCCGGCCTACGGGTGCGCATAGCGAAATTTGCTCCCGTAGGCCTGATAAACATAGCGCCATCAGGCAAAGCAGACACCGGTGGCAAGCTGCCTGCCCGTAGGCCTGATAAGCGCAGCGCCATCAGGCAAGGTGACTATCAGGCCAGCACTTCACGTACGAAGGCTTCGATCTCTTTGTTCTGACAATTTTCAAAGAAGCACTGCTGGAAACGCTCGCCGGAAACGGCGGTTTTCACCAGCTCGCGATCGATGGCGCGCAGCGTATCGAGATAGTTCTCTTTAACTACCGCGGCTTTTACCTGGTTCAGGATCCCGGCGTTACGCACCTGCGGCTCTTTACGCTCCGGCGGGTAACCTTCCCCATTGCGGCCGGTAAAGGCTTTCTCAAAAATAAAGCGCACATTCAGCTCGGCGCCCCAGCCAAAGCCTTTGGCGAACGGCAGCGCCAGCGCGTTACCGTTATTGATCTGCGCGAACAGGAACGCATCGGCCGGATCGATACAGTAACCGCAGACCACGCCCGGATGAATGTTCAGCGACATCAGCGCGCCCTGCCCGGTGCCGCAGCCAGTCACCACGAAATCCACCGCTTTAGAGTTGAGCAGAATGCTGGCCATAATGCCGAGGTGGATATAGGTGAGATGATGGTCATTTTCGTCGCTCATGCCGACGTTATACACCGGGAAATCTTTCTCATCGGCAACGGTTTTCAGCTCTTTGAGAATGATGGCGTTTTTCGCCGCCTGGCTGTTTTCCATCATCAGTGCAATTTTCATTTTCATCTCCTGTAGACGTGCTTCGGATAGCAAAGGTTACCTAAACCTTACTACCTCACAAACATACTTTCAAATTTAGTGAAAAATGGTTTTAAAAATCAAAAGCCGCCTCACAGTTTTGAGCGGCCCGCTCCTGCCGTCCTGATTAGTAGAGGGTGTTCGGGGGGTTATTCCGACGATTGCCGCGCGGAGGGCAGCATTAAGATGAGAAGATGGAAAAAATGAAGCAGAGCAACGTCATGAAGAGAGTCGTTATTGCCGCCACGCTGTTACTCCTTGCCGGGTGTACCATCACCAAAGAAGCAGAAGTGAGCAGCGTGGACACCACCAGCGGCGTGGTGCGTCTGAGCTTTAACCAGCCGATGATGCAGACCGCGCGCTACGATGAGTATGTCGCCCAGGGCACCGCTAACAAACAGTGCCAGCAGTTGGGTTATGCTACCGCCGTGGCATTTGGTCAGCCGGTGCAGACCTGTAGCTTGATCAGCGGTTCAGGCTGCATGAACACCAAAATCACCATTCAGTATCAGTGTCGCGGTATCGCTATCGATCCCAACCGCGCGGCCTGGTAAATTCTTAAGCCAGCCATTAGCGCTGGCTTTTTCTTTTATTAATAATCAAAACAATTCTCATTTATTTAAATATCACCCCGGCAATGCGTGTTATTCGCATTCTCTTTATTAATCAAACGCTTTATTATTTTACCTTTTGCAAATAATTAAATAACAAATTATAGTGGCGGCACTTTCCCCTGTTATATTTTTAATTCCGGAGCCGTGCGATGTTAAAAGCAGAGATGATCGAAAAACTTAACGAACAGATGAATCTGGAACTCTTCTCCTCCCTGCTCTATCAACAGATGAGCGCATGGTGCAGCTACCACAGTTTTGAAGGTGCCGCCGCGTTTCTGCGCCGCCACGCACAGGAAGAGATGACCCATATGCAGCGCCTGTTCGACTACCTGACGGACACCGGCAGCCTGCCGCGCATTGCGAATATTGCTTCACCAGTCGCAGAGTATGCCTCCCTTGATGAACTTTTCCGCGCAACTTACGAACATGAGCAGCATATTACGCAAAAAATTAATGAGCTGGCGCACGTTGCAATGATGTCACAGGATTATCCGACCTTTAATTTCCTGCAGTGGTATGTTGCCGAGCAGCATGAAGAAGAGAAACTCTTTAAATCGGTAATTGATAAATTAACGCTGGCGGGTAAAAGTGGTGAAGGCCTCTACTTTATTGATAAAGAGCTGGCGACCCTCGACGCACAAAATTAATAATAAAGGCGGTTCAGTTAATTCTGTACCGCCTTTTTCTTTCTGCTCCCGAACACTCCTCTCTGATTATTCTCTGCCACAAAATGCCTGATTCCGCGTTCGACACCAACGATGGTTGTTCCTTTTCATCTGCCCGACAAGGTGTAAACAAAATATTACAATACATGTAACGGTCATTTGACGAAACGGTGGAATTATCTTACTCTGCGCCGCGTATTGCGTGTGCTGTGAGTTCAGAAAGTAGAGGAAAGTGTGAAAAATCGGGCACTTGGAAGTGTATTTATTGTCGCGGGTACCACTATCGGTGCGGGCATGCTGGCGATGCCGCTGGCGGCGGCGGGCGTAGGATTTGCAACGACGCTGGGGCTGCTTTTCATCTTGTGGGCAGTGATGTGTTATACCGCCCTGCTGCTGCTTGAGGTCTATCAGCATGTTCCGGCTGAAACCGGGCTGGGCTCGCTGGCGCAGCGCTATCTGGGTCGTTACGGTCAGTGGATCACCGGCTTCAGTATGATGTTTTTGATGTACGCGTTGACGGCTGCCTATATCAGCGGTGCTGGTGAGTTGCTTGCTTCAAGTATCAGCGAGTGGTTTAACGTTTCGCTCTCGTCGAGCGCGGGCGTGCTGATCTTTACGCTGGTGGCTGGCGGCGTTGTCTGCATTGGCACCTCGCTGGTCGATCTCTTTAACCGTTTTCTCTTCAGCGCCAAAATCCTCTTTCTGGTGGTGATGCTGGCGCTGTTAATGCCGCACGTACACCAGGCTAACTTATTAACTATGCCGCTGGAAAAAGGGCTGGCACTTTCAGCGCTGCCGGTGATTTTTACCTCGTTCGGTTTTCACGGCAGCGTACCGAGCATTGTCAGCTATATGGGCGGCAACATTCGCCAGCTGCGCAAAGTGTTTATTACCGGTAGCGCCATTCCGCTGGTGGCCTATATCTTCTGGCAGCTGGCGACGCTTGGCAGCATCGACTCTCATACCTTTATGGGTTTGCTTGCCAGCCAGTCAGGGCTGAACGGCTTGTTGCTGGCGCTGCGCGATGTCGTCGCCTCTGCGCATGTTGAACTGGCGATCCACCTTTTTGCCGATCTGGCGCTGGCTACCTCATTCCTCGGCGTCTCGCTGGGCCTGTTTGATTACCTCGCCGATCTGTTCCGTCGCCGCAATAGTGTTACCGGCCGTTTGCAAACCGGCATCATCACCTTTCTGCCGCCGCTGGCGTTTGCCCTTTTCTACCCGCGCGGTTTTGTGATGGCCCTCGGTTACGCAGGCGTTGCGCTTGCGGTATTAGCCCTACTGTTGCCGTCAATGCTGGCGTGGCAGAGCCGCAAACACCACCCGCAAAGCGGGTATCGCGTGCTCGGCGGTAAACCGGCGCTGTGCCTGATCTTCGCCTGCGGTATCGCCATTATTACTATTCAGTTTTTGATTGTGGCAGGATGGTTGCCGGAAGTGGGTTAATACGAGGGCGCTCGGACTGGAGCGCCTTATTTTGGTGATCAGAAAGATTATTTTCTTTTTTTGAGGGCACCATCAGGAGTTTGGATATAGACGGCGTCATCGAATGTGTATCGCATGTTTCCCTCACGCGTCTTAGCAACAATCATCAGGTTGTCTTTATCAATACAATTCTTAGGCTCAGGCACATCATCAAAGCAGAGTCGATCATATTTCCCTAATTCTTTGTAACCTTCACCAAAAGCCCAAAAGTAAACACGAAATAACCCATCGCTATCGACTTTGGGAACATTGTACTCCTTAAAAAGCCTGTCCTTATGATCCATCCACCACTCTATTTTTCCTTTGGCTGTCAGAGGCATATGATCGACAATGATGCTTGAATAAGCTTTATCCTGGTGAACGGCAATGATTTTGACGGGACGGTGATTCAGATACAAAAAAATTGCACTACATATTAAAAAGATCGTTATCACTGTCAGCAGCCTTTTTTGTCTCATTCTCCTCTCCTGCATTTATCTGAACACTTCTTACTAACGCGCATCGGTTAAGAGCCAGTTACAAACAAAATACCTAATTGTCGCCATATTCAGCATATACATCAAGCAGATACCTGGACTCACCTTGGGTGAAGCTACATCAACATGGATAGCTTAAAGCTGACAATTTAACTTTAACGTTCATTTTTTGGAGAAAATGCCTGGGTTAAGATACAGGCTAAATTGTAGGGAACGGATGCTAAGTTCACGGCACCCGTTTTTAATAACATTACTGGTTACGCAACTACCTTATCGACCACTCAACAATTGCCATTAGCAGAACTGCTGCAATAGCCGAAAACAAGAAATAGAACATAATTAAATTATTATCCAGCCGGTCAGAATAATCGCGCATCTCGCCAAGTTCCAGCCCTGTTATAAAGTCTGTGAACGGAATATAGATGCTATTAACCATCGGCCTTAAGGCTCCGCTAATGGCTATCAGATAACTTAACGCTGGGAAAGCAATAAGACGTATTACCCATTTAGCGATGACTGACATTACAACTCCTTGTTGTATTCCCGGTTACAATTACCTCACCATAGGCCATCAGCCCATTTCCGCCACAGACAGGCATTGTATGAGTATGAAGTAATGCTTTGCGAACGGCGTAAAAATCAGCCCGACGGTAGAATGTTACACATCCCTCGCTAAGACCAGTACTATCGGGCCTTAACGGATGTAACCGCAAATTGCTCCGGTAATAATAACCTGGACCAACTTCAAACTGCGTTTTGTCATCAATCAAGCCATCCTGACGAAACAAACCAAACCAGTCATCATAGCTGTTGCCAGTAGCCACTTCTTTAGCCCACTGGTTTAACTCACTGAATCTCCCTCCCTTGGGGCGATCCACAATCCAATAACGCCCCGGGGGAATTGCAGCGTTATTGAACATGGAGCATTCAGGGCCGTGACACAGGTGTCCATCCCCCTGAATACCGGAAATTAGCCTACGCCGGGCAGCTGCAGTTTGGCTATCCTTCGATGCGGCAAATGGCGATGAATTTGCCAGAAGCAATCCGCCTCACACGCTATAGCAGTTTTGTCTTTAAATCAGGAACGTTTTTTAAGAGACAATCGCAGCATGAGTGCGCATTTTGAAGTTTGGTCTTGTTTATCCGCTTTGATGCCAACTCAGGCACGACCTGGCGAATAACAGTGGGACATTCCGCACACAGTAGAGTTGTGGGGGTAAACGAGGGGGAAGGTTCTGCAGGAATCGTTGCACGTCAGCCTTTTCAGGATGGCATTGCTCCTGCCACTTCTCCTGACAGGCAAATGTCCTCAG
Organism: Kosakonia sp. SMBL-WEM22; assembly: GCF_014490785.1. NCBI lineage: Bacteria > Pseudomonadati > Pseudomonadota > Gammaproteobacteria > Enterobacterales > Enterobacteriaceae > Kosakonia > Kosakonia sp. SMBL-WEM22. The sequence continues at coordinate 2,963,389 of NZ_CP051488.1, forward strand.
GGCAAAACGCTTCATCCTATAGTCACTGCAGAGAGAAGGAAACGGTCGTGTTTCAAAGCGGGGAGCCAAACCAGGGAGTTGATAATAGTCTGGCTCAATCAGTTAATCGTTACCTTCCTTTATAAAGGATTGCCGCAACCCCATAGCCTTCTGGAAAATTTCAGGCACAAAAAAACCACCTTTCGGTGGTTTCACGACACTGCTTATTGCTTTGATTATTCTGCTTTTTCCCCATGGTACCCGGAGCGGGACTTGAACCCGCATAGCGCGAACGCCGAGGGATTTTAAATCCCTTGTGTCTACCGATTCCACCATCCGGGCTCGGGAAGAAATTGGAGGCGCGTTCCGGAGTCGAACCGGACTAGACGGATTTGCAATCCGCTACATAACCGCTTTGCTAACGCGCCAAAATTCTTCAGGCTTTTCAGCCAGCACCCGCTGTAACAGCCGATGCGTAAAACTGGAGCGGGAAACGAGACTCGAACTCGCGACCCCGACCTTGGCAAGGTCGTGCTCTACCAACTGAGCTATTCCTGCGTAATCAGGCGTGTTGTAATCGCTTGATTTTATTATCTTCTGGCAAGCTGTGCCGCCTTCCGATGCGTTGCATTCTACTTACCTGACGCAATGAGTCAACGATATTTTTCAAAAGCACGATCGTTTGCTGAAATTTGCGACGAAACGATCACGGTTCGAGCAGATCGCCGCGCGCAGCGTTGAGATATTGCAGCATCGACCAGAGCGTCAACACAGCGGCGACAAAGAAGAGCGCAATACCGGCGTACTCCACCCACTGATTCGGGCGCCACAGCAGCCACACCAGCGCCACCATCTGCGCCGTGGTTTTGACTTTACCAATCCAGGAGACCGCCACACGGCTACGTTTACCCATCTCTGCCATCCACTCGCGCAGGGCAGAAATGATAATTTCACGGGCAATCATCGTTGCCGCAGGCAGCGTCACCCACCAGCTGTGATAATGCTCCGCCACCAACACCATCGCGATCCCGACCAGCACCTTATCGGCTACCGGATCGAGAAAGGCACCGAAGCGCGTGCTCTGGTTCCAGCGACGCGCCAGATAACCGTCAAACCAGTCGGTTACCGCCGCGCAGCAAAAAATAAGGGCGCAAACAAACGGCGCCCAGTGAAACGGCAGATAGAACGCCAGAACGAAAAACGGGATCAGGATGACGCGAAAAAGGGTGAGCAACGTAGGAATATTGAATCGCATGGTGGCGTTAACTGTCTGTTGTCCGTAAAATTTCGCTCTATGTTGCTACAGAGCCCTTAATGTTTCAACGAGTAGAAGATCTTTTCTGCCAGACCTTGCGAGATCCCCGGCACTTTCGCAATTTCCTCGATGCTCGCGTTCTGTAACCCTTGCAGACCGCCCATATACTTCAGCAACATCTGGCGGCGTTTCGGCCCCACCCCTTCGATGGTTTCGAGCGAACTGGTGTTCTTCACCTTCGCCCGTTTTTTGCGGTGCCCGCTGATGGCATGATCGTGCGACTCATCGCGAATATGCTGAATCACATGCAGCGCAGGCGAATCGGGTGGCAGGCTGAACCCCTCCCCTTCCGGCTCGAAAAAGAGCGTCTCTAAACCGGCTTTACGGTCCGCGCCCTTCGCCACGCCCAGCAGCAGCGGCTTATGTTTATCCCATGGCACATCCAGCTCGGCAAATACGGTTTTTGCCTGGCCCAATTGTCCTTTACCACCATCTATGAGGATCACATCGGGGATCTTGTTCTCTTCAATGGCTTTGCCATAGCGGCGGCGCAGCACCTGGTTCATGGCCGCGTAGTCATCGCCCGGCGTAATGCCGGTGATGTTATAGCGACGATACTCGGCGCGTACCGGACCGTTGGGATCAAACACGACGCAGGAGGCGACAGTCTGCTCGCCCATCGTATGGCTGATATCGAAGCACTCCATGCGTTTAACCGCAGGCAGATTAAGTACGCTCGCCAGTGCAGCAAGGCGTTGATGGACGGTCGATTGCTGCGAAAGCTTAGTGCTCAGCGCCGTCGCGGCATTGGTGCGCGCCAGCTTCAGATAGCGGGCGCGATCGCCGCGCGGTTTGGTCTGCACATTGACTTTGCGCCCGGCCAGCTCAGAGAGGGAGTCCCCAAGTAGGGTCTTATCCGTAAGGTCGAAGTCGAGCAGGATTTCTCCCGGCAGCGTTCGCATCTGGCTACCCTGCAGATAAAACTGGCCAACAAAGGTTTCGACCACTTCGCCCAGTTCGGTACCGCCCGGCACTTTCGGGTAATAGCTGCGGCTGCCGAGAACCTTACCCTGACGGATAAATAGCACATGTACACAGGCCAGACCGGCATCAAATGCCACGCCGATAACATCCAGATCATCACCATTATTGGAAACGAACTGCTTTTCCGTCACGCGACGCACAGCCTGAATTTGGTCGCGTACGCGCGCGGCTTCCTCAAAATCGAGCGCCTGGCTGGCTTTTTCCATTCGCGCGATCAACTGGGTTAGCACCTGGTCGTCTTTGCCCGCGAGGAACAGACGCACATAGTCAACCTGCTGCGCATACTCCTCTTCGCTTACCAGCCCCTCAACGCACGGACCCAGGCAGCGGCCAATCTGGTACTGCAGGCATGGGCGGGAGCGGTTGCGATAGACGCTATTTTCGCACTGGCGAATGGGGAAAATTTTTTGCAACAACGCCAGCGTTTCCCGCACCGCATAGCCGTTCGGGAAGGGGCCAAAATACTCCCCTTTCGCATGCTTCGCGCCGCGATGAGTCGCCAGACGGGGGTGCGTATCATTGCTAAGAAAAATAAATGGGTAGGATTTATCATCCCTGAGCAGCACGTTATAACGAGGCTGGTAAAGCTTGATATAGTTGTGCTCCAGCAGCAACGCCTCGGTCTCCGTATGCGTCACGGTCACGTCGATCTGTTGGATCTGCGCGACCAGCGCTTCGGTTTTACGCGAGGCAAGATTGCTGCGGAAGTAGCTGGAAAGACGTTTTTTCAGGTCTTTTGCTTTACCGACATAGATAACGGTACCGCCGGTGTCATACATGCGATAGACACCGGGCTTACTGGTTACCGTTTTCAGAAAGGCTTTGGAATCAAAAACTTCAGTCACTGACTTATTAACGTCTCCGCATTGCACAAACCATGGCGAATGGCGAGGTGCGTCAGTTCGACGTCACCGTGGATGTTCAGTTTACTGAACATCCGATAGCGATAGCTGTTCACCGTTTTCGGGCTCAGATGCAGCTGCTCTGAGATCTCATTGACCTTCTGGCCCTTTGTGATCATCAGCATAATCTGCAATTCACGTTCCGACAAACTGTCAAACGGTGAATCTGTCTTTTCTGGCTCGATTTGGCTAAGCGCCATCTGTTGTGCAATGTCTGACGCGATATAGCGTTGGCCTGAGTGAACGCAGCGGATAGCATTAACCACGTCCTGCGGCGCAGCGCCTTTACTGAGATAGCCCGCTGCGCCAGCCTGCATCACTTTAGCGGGCAAGGGGTTTTCGGTGTGAACGGTAAGCATGATGACTTTTGTGTCGGCACTGCCGCGCGCGATTTTTCGCGTCGCTTCAAGGCCGCCGATACCGGGCATATTCATATCCATGAGGACAACATCAACCGCGTTGCTTCGACACCATTTGATGGCGTCTTCACCGCAGTTGACCTCACCCGTCACTTTAATGCCCTTAATATCTTCGAGAATGCGTCGTATCCCTGCGCGCACCAGTTCATGGTCATCAACAAGTAGTACGTTGATCAAAGGAGTATCTCCGGAAAAGGGATAACGCTGCGAAAACTAATTCGCCGTATATTAGCTTTTTTTTAGCCCATAATGAAAGGCAAAAAAACAATCATCACCAATTTTGTTCTCGTTTTTGGAAATGAAGTTGTACATAAGCTGGAAACTTTTTTCAATATGAAAAACGAAGCGGCAAAACTACAAACCCTTTCATTTCAGAAAGTTAGCAAATACGGTGCGAGAATGCAGAAGAATTTACGCAAATATGCTTGTTACAGCAATTAGCCACGCTTAACGCGCGCTAAACATATATTTCAACTGCAACTATGGGGTCACTTTAATTTCAACAGCACCTCAATCAATTACTTTCTATAGCGATTAAAAAACAACCACTGCTTTTTTTTATAAGCCTTGTGGTATACTCCGCGGCCTTGACAGCGATCGTCGCGATAGTCCGTGACAATGTAATGAGGAAAATAAATTGAGCACACCTGATTTCACCACCGCCGAAAATGCAAAAGAACTGGCGCAGGAAGTCGCTTGCCTGAAGTCGATGATTACCCTGATGCTGCAAGCGATGGGCCAGGCGGATGCAGGACGCGTCATTATTAAAATGGAAAGGTTAATTGCACAAATGGAAGATGAAGCTCAGGCCGACGTATTTTCCAGCACCGTTAAGCAAATTAAACAAGCTTACCGTCAGTAATTCCTCTCCGGCTGTCAGCGCTCTGACAGCCGGAATCACTTTGCGCCATCTGCCGCGCAGGCTATTAAATTATTCCCGTAGCCGCCGCATAGCAGGCAATTTGCGTTTTATTCGGCGCGTTAAATTTCTTCTGCATATTCTTCTGGTGGAAATTGACCGTGTTCTCGGAGATAGAGAGAATCATCGCTATTTCCGCCGAAGTTTTCCCCTCTGCAGTCCACTTCAAAATTTCCCGCTCGCGTTTACTGAACTTCATCTCTGGCGTCATCACCGTATGATCCGCAAGGCGCGTCAGTGCCAGCAGGCTCAGCTGCACTAGCGTCTGCAAACGCAGCTCAATTTCATCGTCGGCCATCGTCTTGCCAAACAGGCTGCTACGCGAGACGGAGAGAAAGCCCAGCGCGTGATTAGGCAGCATTAAACACTGCGAAACGCCTTTGCGCAGGCCGTGGTCGCGTGCGGCATCCCACAATGTCATCGCATCATGAAAAAGTTTGTCATTCCACGGCAGGTGTCCCTGGATGAAGTTTTCAGGCTTCAGCACCGGATCGATAGCGAAGTAATTCTCTGCCTGATAGTGCTCCATCCATCCAGGAGGATATGAGGTTTCCACGCTAAGCTTTGGCCGGGTGAAAGGCACCGGATGGCGCACGCAAAGCGAGTAATAATCAAATTCCAGCAGTTGTGTCTGCTGCTGGATCTCCGTATAAACGTCCTGTGCCACAGTCATTTCCTGAAAACGCGAAATCATTTCACGACGCCAGGTTAAAAAATCTTTTTGCTGCATACCGACCGGTAATACCCCTGCACTTATTAATCATATTTTTGTATACAATAAGCTAACACATAAAACTTAATTATAAATATAAAATATCGGAATATTTGGTAAGGAGTTCGCTTTATTACCGGATTAAAGCATGGCGAGCAGGCGTAAATAAGGTGCAAATGATGACATTATTTCCCCTGATGGAGGTGGGCTAATTGGTTACTTTAATAAAGGCTTTAAGTAAAATTGTCGCGATTCAGCTCCCGGTATTACTGAATCGCGACATCTCGTTTACTGGGTAAGGAATTTTTCAAGGAACTGCTGCGTGCGTGCCTGTTTTGGTTCAGCAAAAAGTGTTTTCGCCTCACCCTGTTCAACAATCCGCCCTTGATCCATAAAGATCGCCCGGTCTGCGACATCGCGAGCAAAACTCATCTCATGGGTGACGATTACCATCGTGCGTCGCTCTTGCGCCAGCTGGCGGATAGTGTTTAACACCTCGCCTACCAGTTCTGGATCGAGCGCCGAAGTAGGCTCATCAAAGAGGATCACATCCGGGCGCATCGCCAGCGCGCGGGCAATCGCCACACGTTGCTGCTGGCCGCCAGATAAACGGCGCGGATAGCTGTTCTCTTTCCCACTCAGCCCCACTTTCGCCAGCAGTTCACGCGCTCTGGCTAGCGCCTCCTCTTTCGGCTCGCCTTTAACAATCACCGGCCCTTCAATGATGTTTTCCAGCACCGTACGGTGTGGAAAGAGGTTGAAGTTCTGAAACACGAACCCGACATGCTGACGCAATTCGCGGATGGCACCTTTTTGCTGGCCGACAGAGCGGTTGGCGTCAATGGTGATATTCCCCACGCGAATCGAGCCGCTCTCCGGTTGCTCAAGCAGGTTAATGCTGCGCAATAGCGTGGTTTTCCCCGAGCCGCTCGGGCCGATGATCGCCACCACTTCGCCCTCTTCTACCTGCAGATCGATACCGTGCAGCACCGTCTGGCCGTGGAATTTCTTCACCAGGTTTTTTACATCGATTGCACTCATTTCGGATCCTGCTCCTGCCGGTTAAGCTGGTTTTCAAAGTAGTTCTGCAGCGTAGAGAGCACCGTTGCCATCACCCAGTAAATCAGCGACGCCGCCAGATACATAGTGAAAACCTCCAGCGTACGCGAGGTGATAAGCTGCGCCTGGCGAAACAGCTCCGGCACCTGGATAGTGGCCGCCAGCGAAGTATCTTTTACCAGGCTGATAAAGCTGTTACTGAGCGGTGGCAACGCCACGCGCGCCGCCTGCGGCAGAATCGCGCGGCGCAGAGTCTGCCACGGCGTCATGCCGATGCTCGCTGCAGCTTCCCACTGCCCTTTGTCAATCGACGAGATCGCCGCGCGCAGGGTCTCTGCCGCGTAGGCTGCCGTATTAAGCGAAAGGCCAATCATCGCCGACGGGATCGGGTCGAGTTCAATGCCAAACTGCGGCAGGCCGTAGTAGATCATAAAAAGCTGAGCGATGAGCGGCGTGCCGCGAAATATAGAGATATAGAAACGCGCCAGCCAGCGCAGCGGCAACAGCTTCGACATGCGCATCAGCGCCAGTAAAAAGCCGAGCAGCAGACCAAAAAACATGCCGCCGATACTGAGCTGCAGCGTGAAAACCGCGCCCTTCAGCAGATACGGGGCGGAGTCAATAACGAGTTGTAGGCTCTCTTGCATTCTGGTTTTTCTGCCTGCGTTAAAGGTGAGGATGGTAGGCAAAAAGCGCCGGTGCGCCGCCCGTATGCACAAATAAAATGGGGCCGTCATCTTTAAAGCGCTTCTGCTCGATACCATCAAGCAGACCGGCCATCGCTTTGCCGGTATAAACCGGGTCGAGCAGGATCCCTTCAAGGCGTGCCAGCAGCTTTACCGCTTCCATCCCTTCATCATTTGGCAGCCCGTAGCCTGGCGCGTAGTACTCATCCCATAGCTGGATATCCGCCTGCGCCTGCAGCTCAAGTTGACGGGCAATCTCCTGCTGGAGCGTGACGACCTTCGGTTTCTGCTCCGCGACACTGCGCGAGACGGTGACGCCAATCAGCTCCACATCCGGCATCAGCTGTTCAAGACCCACCGCCAGCCCGGCATGGGTACCGGCGCTGCCGGAAGCGACTACCACCGATGAGAGACCGAGCACGCCTTCACACTGCTGGGCGATCTCCAGCGCGCTCTCGACATACCCCATCGCCCCCAGCGCGTTAGAGCCGCCCACCGGCACAACATAGGGGCGAAACCCCTGCGCTTCAATACGTGTTGCCAGCTCGCTGAGCTGAGCCGTCGGATCGGTAAGCGCGTCGCACATCTCAATCTACGCATTAAAGAGTTCGAGCAGCAGGCGGTTGCCGTTGGTAAGGTAGTTTTCCGCACGGGTACCGGTCGGGTTCTCCAGCAGCGCGACACAGTGCAGGCCGAGCTTTGCCGCCACCGCCGCCGTCTGGCGTACGTGGTTGGACTGGATTGCGCCAGCGGTAACCAGCGTATCGGCACCTTCGCGCAGCGCATCGGCGGCAAGAAACTCCAGCTTGCGCAGCTTGTTGCCGCCCATAGCCAGCGGCGTCACATCATCACGTTTGATATAAATGTCGCGACCAAGGTAATCCGATAAACGCGGTAAATAGTCGAGCGGCGTCGGCGCGCCGATAAACTCAAGGCGGGGAAAACGGGTTACATTGTGTAAGGGCATACAACCTCCTGAAGCCGCAAAGATACGTAATGCTTTTATTATGCACGGAAATATCCGCCGCAATAAAAAAGGCGCTTGATTAAGCGCCTTTTTTAACAGAGCACGATTACTTCGTTACATCTGCGCCAAACCATTTTTCCGACAGCGCCTTCATGGTGCCATCTTTCTGCATCTCGGCAATGGCAGCATCAATCGCTTTCAGCAGGTCATCGTTGCCCTTGCGCACCGCGACGCCAGACTCCTGACGGGAGAAGGCATCACCGGCAACAGCCAGCGTATCTTTGGTTTTCTTCACCAGATCCAGCGCCGCCAGACGGTCGACCAGAATGGCGTCAATACGCCCAACGCGCAGATCCTGGTATTTGGTCGGGTCATCATCGTAGGTACGAATATCGACGCCCTGCACGTTTTTGCGCAGCCACTCTTCGTAGTTGGTGCCAAGACCGACGCCAACTTTCTTGCCTTTCAGATCGGCAGGCGTTTTTATGCTGCCTTCATTGCCTTTTTTCACCAGCGCCTGAATACCAGAAACGGTGTACGGCGTTGAGAAGTCATATTTTTTCTTGCGCTCATCGGAGATGGTCACCTGGTTGATTACCACATCGATGCGTTTTGAGTCCAGCGAGGCTAACATGCCGTCCCATTTCGTGGGCTTCAGCGACGCTTTGACACCCAGATGTTTCGCCAGCGCTTCGGCAAACTCCACTTCAAACCCGGTCAGCTTGCCATCATCACCCTGAAAGCTGAACGGTGGATAGGTGCCCTCCAGCCCAACTAATAACGTGCCGCGCTCTTTTACCTTATTCAACAGATTCTCTGCGGCAAACGTTTTGACGCTCATGCCAGCCACCAGCGCGACAGCCATAACGCCCATCAATGCCTGACGGCCCAGAAGTGCTAGTTTCATTTATCCCCCACAAAAGTTTTACGATAGCGCGCCGCGCCTGGGCTCTAAGCCCAGCCGTGGCCTGATAAAACACGCATTTTTAATATATATCAGATGTCGCGCCGACAGCGACTTTTTGCGCGCCAGTAAAGCGTTGTTGAGTTTTAAACTGCGCGTACTTGCGCAAAGCGATGCGATAGTTATTGGTGCTGGTTGCAGGTAGCCAGGGTTCGAGGTTCTCATCAAGGAACCCCTCTTCCAGCAGTTGGCGGGAGATATTGAGTTCAGTGAGGTGGTTGCCGAGACGGCGAAGGCGCACGACATATTCGCGCACCGTACCGTGGCTCATCTCAGTCTGTTCGAAAAGGTATTGTTTGAAGCCGATGATATCGAAGAAGTCGCTCTGCTCTTTGCAGTGCAGATCGCCACAAAAGCGACAGAGCGCAACCCACTCTTTTTGCTCTTGTAGCCACGCGGCTTCATCCAGCAGCATGTCCAGCCGCGAAATCGCAATTTTGTTGACGATCTCGCCGCGGCGTACCAGTGTAATGCGGTCGAGCAGTTTGTGGCAGTGAGCACAATGCGTTTGGCTGTGTTTAAAGTCTTTAAGGTAGCGGCTTAATGGCCGTCTTTTGGATTGCTGCACCGTCATGATAACTCCTGGTTGTCAATGCGTTGTACGTCATTTACCAGGGGCGATGCAGTATCACCAACCTATAACTTACCCAGCTTGGTACGTAAGCGCTTAATGGCCTGGCTATGGAGCTGGCTGACGCGTGATTCCCCGACTTCCAGTACCGCGCCGATCTCTTTGAGATTCAGCTCCTCCTGGTAGTACAGCGTCAGGACAAGTTGTTCACGCTCGGGCAGCGACTCAATCGCTTCCATCACCCGGTGGCGTAAATTACTCTCCATTAACTGGAATAACGGGTTTTCCTGTTGATGATCTTCCGTCACCAGCTCGATACTGTCGCCGTGCTCTTCCCGCCATTCGTCATAGGAGAAAAGCTGGCTATTGTTCGTATCGAGCAACATCTGACGGTACTCCTCGACAGGAATACCAAGACGCTGCGCCACTTCTGTTTCCGACGCGTTACGTCCCAGCTCTTGCTCTAGTTGCCCCATTGCCTGCGCCACTTCGCGGGCATTACGTCGGACACTGCGTGGCACCCAATCGCGGCTGCGCAACTCGTCCAACATAGCCCCACGAATACGCTGTACTGCGTAAGTGGTAAATGCCGTTCCTTGCAGAGCGTCATAACGATCTACTGCATTTAATAGACCGATGCCGCCCGCCTGTAGCAGGTCGTCCAGTTCCACACTCGCTGGCAAACGCACCTGCAGGCGCAATGCTTCATGACGCACTAGAGGAACATAACGTTGCCACAGCGAGTGTTTATCCATTACACCATCAGCGGTATAGAGTGAATTCACGATAAACAGCCCTGCGTTAATTGAGTTATCGGCATGATTATCCGATCCTGTAGTGGTTTTGATTGGTTGAATAGTGAGTGAAATGAGGGGTTATTTTGCTAGTTAGACAGGCCAGTTAACGCGCCTGAAAAAACCGTCCCTAAGACAACTTTCACTTCTTAAGTGAAATCAGCGTGTTGCGTAGCCTGATTAGATAGCTTTTCTCGCTTATCCTCCGCAATAAATGTCCCGCTCGGTTAAAAACGGGACATTTTATAAGAGTTTTATTGACGCGAAGAACTACGCCGTAACGTACTTATACTCGCGAAGTTTTTCAGCAAGGTGCTTAAGGTCAATATTTTTCTTGAGCTTAAATACCCCCAGACTCTCCGCGCTATCAACTACATCAAGGAAATTCAACACTACGTGATAATTTGGACGATCCCAAAAGTCATGAATGATAATCAACGTTTTTTGCGCGGCAGACTTATGTTGCAGCGTGTGCTTTATCGCATTTAGTGTACATGCAACACGAAAACGCCCATCAATCAGAATCACGTCGAACCCATTTTTGTAACGCATAATGGCTTCACTGTACTTTGGAAACTTAGCTTTCTCGGTTTCATCAACCGGGTAGCCCCACTCTTTTGTAGGCCCGATATCGACATACTCTACTTTGCATAGAGGACCCGCCTCTTTGCGTAACGTTTCCACCCAGAATTTATCACTTTCAACGCCATAGACTTCAACGCCATGTCTGGTCGCTAATTTCGTTGAGCCACCGCTGCCGAACTCATAATATGCTTTGGCTTTAGTGAGATATTTCTCGAACATCACCCGCTCTTCAGGCGACATTCGCGGCATCTCAGGAATAATGAATGCAGGTTCATCATCAACACTCTCATCAACCGGCGTTTCGCTCTGTGGATTGAGCGCTAATAAATATTTTGCCGCACGCTCTTCGCCATTTAACATCAGCGCCGCATGAGCCACATCAGAGATGTTGTAGGCCATGTGCATGATAAATCCTAGCTTTTCCCTCTGCCCATCGGGGAGCGCGGCCAGTTTCTCCGCACCAGGAATGAACAGCATATTCGCGGCCACCATCTGGGTAGGAGATAGCACGTCAGGCGTTATTTTTCCGTTAGCCTCGGCATATTGAATCTCATTAAACGAGTGGAAAACAAAGCCCATTTCCCGAAGCACGTTATGAATCTCATCATAAGACATTTGACCTTGATGCGTAGGCTCAAAGGTTATGCGGATATCTAACACCAGGCTTTTGCTGATTTTATTTGCGCCATAGGTAAATAAATCGCGCAAATTAAAACGGTTGTTAAGAATAAGCCACTCGACACGCTGTAAGCTTTCGATCTCATCAAGCTTCTCAGTGTGGGCTACGGCCTCCGTCACCACTCTATGGCCCTCAAGATCTGACACTGGCTTCAAATCGCTGCTGTATGTCGGATCGAGACAAATATGGACATTAGCTGGCTCGCCGTTGCCAAAAATATAGAGCCGGGTATGCAAAATATTATTTTTGCGCAATGGGAGTTCGTCATCACGCACGTTACCAGCAATATCCATAATGATGGACTGAAGCGCGTCAGTAGCATGAAGCAAAACAAATTTGTCACTGCGGGCAAAGAGTGCGCCGTAATCAAGCGTGACGATTTTACCACTCAAAAGGAAGCTAAACTCTTCATCTTCCTCTTTCTGCAGCTTTACTGAACCCGGTTCTGGCTGCTGGAGTATGACAGGCTCTGCTTCATCGACAAATTGCGGTCCACTCTCTTCACTAAGAGTGAGGGCCGCCGGAGCTTTCCCATCACAGTATCTTTGCCAGATAGCGCGCATGGCATTGGAGAAATGGACAGCAAACTTCTCACCATCACACACCGGTGATTTGATAAGAATTTCACGTAAATGCTGGCGAATAACTGTCAGACTGGTTAAATCTTGCGTGAGACCCAGAACGATATCGATGTAGTGTTCCCAGCTTTGCGCCACCAGCTCCTGCATACCCGCATTCGTCAGATGCGTGGCCGAATGCCGGCCCGCAAACGTAGGCCCAGGTAACGTCACCACTGGAACGCCCATCATCATCGCTTCACAGGTGGTTAATCCACCCGAATAGGGCCACGGATCGAGCGCAATATCGACATCGTTATAGCACGCCAGCAGATCTTTATGCGCAGAGCTTCCTTCAATACGCACGCGTTCACGTGAAATACCATTCATTTCAAGTTGAGAAAGAACGCGTTCCTTGAGGCCTTCATTTTCGAAGTTGAAGCTTTTCAGGAAGAGACGTGAATCCGCAACAGCGTGCATAATGACAGACCATTGCTGCAATAATACTTCATTAATTTTTGTGGCGTTATTGAAGCAACCAAAGGTGATAAAGCCATTACGCTTAACCGGATTGTCGGCCAGAGGAGGCAAATAGGCCGGCGGATCGTAACAGATATAATCATTCGGCATTCTGATAAGCTTTTCTGTATAAAGCGTATCACTACCCTCTGGCGTCTCGATATTATCGCTGATGAGATAATCCATGGTCTGCAATCCGGTGCTGCTGATCAAGCCACCAACCCATTTGACCTGGAGAGGGGCAGGTGCAAGCTGGAAGTTGCGCATGCAGCTATTCGAGTTGTAGCCACTAAGGTCCAACAGGATATCGATCTCATCCTCACGAATAATGCTATCGAGTTTGTCTACAGAATAGTTTTCGACAACCATCCATTTTGAGCAGAAGCGCTTAATGCGCTGAGTCATATGATCGTTTCTGAAATTGGTGCTATAAGCGTAAAACTCGATCTGCGAAGCGGGTATAGCAGACAGCGCTAAAGTAATCATATTCCCAACCGGATGCAGTCGGAAACCATCTGAGATCATGCCGACACGTAAGCGCTTATTTTTATCCAACTCTTTGGCTTTAATACGAGGCTTCTGGCGTACAGCGAATTTTTCTTGCCACTCCTGACAGATTGCCAAAATATCTTCGGCAGTCTGCTGCGGATTATAATGCGCACCAACAATACGGTTGTAATAGGGAATGGGATCGTCAGTGGTATGTTTGGTAGCATTGATGAAAGCATCATCCATTTCAGCAAACAGGCTTTGATCCTGGTAAATCATCCCAAGATTATTCCAGTGCAACCAGTTGGCGGGATCTTCTTCTAACAACTCTTTATAGATCTCAACGGCCTGCTCATATTTTTTCTGTTTTAATAGCGTAGAAGCCAGAAATGCGCGGAAGCCGAGTGATTGCGACTTACCTAAAGCAGTTATCGCATTATTCAGCACGGTCACAGCTTCATCATAACGCTCACTCTGATAGAGCAAATCCACACGAGCATGAATAGCGTCTTCATAATATTGATTAAGCTCTAGCGCGTGGTTGTAACTTTTTTCTGCCTGCGGAAAGTTGCCCATCTTCTGGTGCGCCCTACCGATCAGTAAGTGCAAAAAGGGGTCGTTGCTGTTTTGATTAACCAACTTTTGCGCAATCTGCAATGTCTTCTCGGGCTGATCGGACAGATAAGCTAATGCTTGCTCGGTTTTACCCTTATAAGCGGGAGTGGTTTTTTTTGGTGCTGCAGGCCAGGCAAGTCTTTGCTTCATATCGGTGCTCCATAATTATGACGGGCATACAGAGGAAACACCGTATGCGCAGGATTGCACCAATGGTAAAAAAAATAAAAAAAAATAACGGGCAAAATACCCGTTATTTTTGATGCTAATTTTACAGATTGTTTTTGCGTTATTAACGCAGCAGGGACAGCATGGTCTGCGGAACCTGGTTGGCCTGAGCCAGTACAGAAGAACCAGCCTGCTGCAGGATCTGCGCGCGGGACATGTTGGATACTTCGGTCGCGTAATCAGAATCCTGAATACGGCTGCGCGCTGCGGACAGGTTGCTTACCGTGTTGTTCAGGTTAGTGATGGTAGATTCGAAACGGTTCTGGGAAGCACCCAGGGAGCTACGCTGAGTATCAACAGCTTTGATAGCGGCGTCGATATCTTTCAGCGGAGAACCGGAACCAGCAGAGGCGCCAGAGATCTTACCGGAAATAACGTCGAAACCAACTGCAGCCACGCTACGGTTTTCGCTGGCAACTTGTGCCAGAGAAGCTGCAGCACGGGTGTTATGGTAAACACCACCCGTCGGAGAAACGGTAGTTGAACCGCTTGCAGAAGCCAGGTTCCAGCCAGAAGCGCTGTTCATAGAGATGCTGATAGTTTCATCATCTTTCGCGCCAACCTGGAAATCGTAAGATTTGGCAGTAGCGGTCTGGTTGTTCAGGATTTTCTGGCCGTTGAAATCGGTCTGCGAAGTTACGCGGTCGATCTCTTTCATACGCTCGTTGACTTCAGACTGGATGGAGTCGATGTCAGAAGCGGAGTTGGAGCTGTTCTGCGCCTGAACGGTCAGGTCACGGATACGCTGCAGGTTGTTGTTCACTTCGCTCAGTGCGCCTTCAGCAGTCTGCGCCAGAGAGATACCGTCGTTGGCGTTACGAGCTGCAACGCTCAGACCGTTGATGTTAGAGGTGAAGCGGTTGGCAATCGCCTGGCCAGCAGCATCATCTTTAGCACTGTTGATACGCAGACCGGAAGAGAGACGCTCGATCGAAGTGCCCAGAGAAGACTGTGATTTAGTCAGGTTGTTCTGGGTCATCAGCGACAGGGTGTTAGTATTAATAACAGCCATGATATTTATCCTTCAGTAATAAGATGTAAGTTCCGGTATGCGCCAGCGGCTTCATCACCGTCATAATAGTTATCGACGTGATCGACGATCTCTTTAGTGGTTTTTTCTCAAGATATTCAATAAAGGCCGGGGTAAACATTAAGATATTGATTTATAACGACACAAATCCAATAAATGATTTTAAAAAAAAGCTTTTTTTTGAGCGAAAAGATATTCATCACACATCATATGTGGTTAATTGAACGCTTTTTAAATGAATAGCAAATACGGCAACTTTCCTTTAGCTGCGATATATTTTATTTTATAAGAAAAATCTCAATAATATTTAAAGCACAAATTTATTGTTCGTAAAAACTCGCAAGCGGGAACAGGAACGTCAGACAATAAAAAAAGCGCCGACAAGCGGCGCTTTTTGCAACAAAAGGGTTTGCGATTAACGCAGCAGGGACAGCATGGTCTGCGGAACCTGGTTGGCCTGAGCCAGTACAGAAGAACCAGCCTGCTGCAGGATCTGCGCGCGGGACATGTTGGATACTTCGGTCGCGTAATCAGAATCCTGAATACGGCTGCGCGCTGCGGACAGGTTGCTTACCGTGTTGTTCAGGTTAGTGATGGTAGATTCGAAACGGTTCTGGGAAGCACCCAGGGAGCTACGCTGAGTATCAACAGCTTTGATAGCGGCGTCGATATCTTTCAGCGGAGAACCGGAACCAGCAGTTGCGCCATTAACTTTACCGGAAATAACGTCAAAGCCAATTGCGTCCACTTTACGCTTGTCACCAGCAACGGTTGCCAGGGTGCCAGCAGCTACGGTGTTTGCATAAGTACCAGTAGCGCTCGGGTTAGCCGTGGTGCTGTCAGTTTTGGCAGAAGCCAGGTTCCAGCCAGCAGCGCTGTTCATAGAGATGCTGATGGTTTCATCATCCTTCGCGCCAACCTGGAAATCGTAAGATTTGGCAGTAGCGGTCTGGTTGTTCAGGATTTTCTGGCCGTTGAAATCGGTCTGCGAAGTTACGCGGTCGATCTCTTTCATACGCTCGTTGACTTCAGACTGGATGGAGTCGATGTCAGAAGCGGAGTTGGAGCTGTTCTGCGCCTGAACGGTCAAGTCACGGATACGCTGCAGGTTGTTGTTCACTTCGCTCAGTGCGCCTTCAGCAGTCTGCGCCAGAGAGATACCGTCGTTGGCGTTACGAGCTGCAACGCTCAGACCGTTGATGTTAGAGGTGAAGCGGTTAGCAATCGCCTGACCAGCTGCGTCATCTTTTGCGCTGTTGATACGCAGACCGGAAGACAGACGCTCAATAGAGGTGCCCAGAGAAGACTGTGATTTAGTCAGGTTGTTCTGGGTCATCAGCGAGAGGGTGTTAGTATTAATAACAGCCATGATAGTTATCCTTCAATAATAAAGTTATCAGATTCAGGCATCTGCCTACGGCTTTCTCACCGTTAACCTGATTATCGACAGCCGCAGAACAACCTTTAGAAAAAAGATCATTTTTTTTAAAGCGACAAACTGCCCCTCATTAACCCTCTTTATTTAGCCATTGCTTTAAAAAAAAGCCTCTAATCTTTTCACCATCGCTGCCGATACTCTCCACAGTGATTGTCTAAAACTGAAGGATGAAGAAATGGCAACTGTAAGTTCACTTGGCGCGGGCACCAGCCTGGACCTCAATACGTTGTATGACAATTTGCAGACGGCTGAACAGACAAAGCTGACGCCTATTACAGCGCAGCAGTCCTCTTATAAAGCAAAGCTTACGGCATGGGGCGTGGTGCAAACCTCCCTTAATAAGCTGCAAACGGCGGCGGACGCGCTAAAAAACACCTCGGCAATCGCAGGGACGAAAGTGTCGAGCACCAATACCGCCTTTACTGCCACGCTTGCTAACACAGCGTCGGCGGGAACGTACTCTATTGAAGTAAAATCGCTGGCGGCTTCGCAGTCTCTGCTCAGCCCGAAAGTGGACAGCAAAGATAAAGATATTGGTGACCAGAGCATGAGCTCGCGCACCATTACTATCACGCAGCCGGGCCAGAAAACGCCGCTTACCGTGACGCTGGATAAAGATAAAACCAGCCTGGCGGATATGCGTGATGCAATCAACGCCAAACAGGGCAGCGTGACCGCCAGTATTATCAAGGCAGATGACAGCAGCTACTACCTGGCGCTGACCTCGCGTGATAGCGGTACTACCAACAAGATGACCATCACGACTGATGACACGGAGTTGGCGAAATACCTTAGCTACGACTCATCAAACACCAGCAGTGCCAGCAATGTGATGACGCAGCAAGTTGCAGCGAGCGACGCCCAGTTAACAATCAATGGCATCGACATTACCCGTAGCAGCAACACCATTACGGATGCGCCGGAAGGCGTGACCCTGACGTTAAATAAGCTGACGAGCGGTACGCCCGAAACACTGTCAGTGACGAAAGATAACGCGCCGATGATTGCAGCGGTACAGGCCTATGTTGATGCTTATAACTCGCTGCAAACGACTATCTCGAACCAGACTAAGTTTACAGCGGTCGATCAGGGCAGCGATAAGCAAAGCTCCTCGAATGGCGATCTGTTGGGTGACGGTACGCTGCGCAATATTCAGACTCGTCTGCGCTCGCAGCTCTCTTCATCACAGTCTGGCGGCAGCTTCTCTGCGTTATCAGAACTGGGTATTACGCAGAACGTGAGCGGTAAACTGACCGTGGACAGCACGAAGCTTGAAAAAGCGCTGAATGAGAAATCCGCTGATGTGGTGACCTTTCTCTCTGGCGACGGTAAAAAAACAGGCTTTGCGACACAGGCCAGTAACCTGCTGAAAGATATTTTGGGTGATAAAGGTAGCATTCAGAATGCCACCGACGGCATTAACAAGACCCTGAAGCGCCTGGATACGCAATATAAAGCTGTCAACGACCAGATCACAGCCACCATGGCACGCTACAAAGCGCAGTTCACCAGTTTGAGCCAGTTAGTCTCTTCCATGACGTCTACGGGGAACTATCTGACACAGCAGTTTAATGCAATGAGTTAATAAACCATTAGTTGAGGTTGGACATGTATACGAAATCGGGAATTCAGGCTTATGCTCAGGTCGGCGTCGAAAGCGCCGTGCTGAGCGCGAGCCCGCATCAACTCGTGGTATTGCTTTTTGATGGCGCGTTAAGCGCCATGAAAAAAGCCGCGATCCTGATTGAGCAGGGAGATATCCCCGGTAAAGGACAGGCGCTTACAAAGGCAATTAATATCATTAACAACGGTTTACGTGCAGGTCTTGACCATGAAGTCGGTGGCGATCTTACGGCGAACCTGGACAGTCTTTATGACTACATGACACGACGTCTTTTACAGGCAAATCTCCATAATGACCTCGCCGCTATTGATGAAGTCACCCTGTTGCTGAGCAATATTGCTGATGCCTGGAAAGAGATTGGCCCCACTCATCAAAACGCGCGGGACACTTACTAATGGAAGCAAATCTCGGGTTGCTCCACCACTATCAGCAACTGTTGGCCACCAGCCTTACCATGCTCAACCTTGCTAAGGAAGGACGTTGGGACGAACTCATCAGCTTTGAACTGGGGTATGTAACCTCAGTTGAGAAGTTGACACAGTACCAGGATTCAAGCGAAGCAGCGCCTCATGTGCAGGCGCAAATTCGCCCGATGCTCAAGCAAATTCTGGACAATGAAGTGTTATTGAAGACATTGTTAAACCAGCGAATGGACGAGCTGAGGACATTGGTTGGTCAAACTTCCCGACAACATAACCTGAATTCGACATATGGACGTCTTTCTGGAAATATCTTGTTCCCCAATGAGATGTGAGTCTCATTAGCGGCGGGTGCTGCGGTTACTCCCTCACCCGCCACGTTTTCCTCTTTTCGCTCAATTCTGGCGGTTAATATCCAGCCCCGCTTTCTCCAGCGCCTGCTGGCATTCGACGGTCGGTTTATCGGTACGTGACAACGTCAGACCATCAAACTCCAGTGTATTGCCTTCCTGATTTAAACGGTAAACGTCCAGCTTTTGCGTAACGTTATAGAAGATATCGCCATCCAGCATCAATTTGCCAGGAACTGCGATCACGCGCTGCCACTGGCGGCAATCGAGCGTATCTCCCTGCGGCGTTACGATCAGGCTGGCGATCGCCTCCGGGCTCACCAGGCTGCTCTGCGGCCCCGTAGATTGCCAGTAGCCCGCTAATCCTGCGGGCGCCGGGTGTTTCACAACTGCCTGATAGTTGTCCACCTGCACGCAGCCGCTCAGCAGCAGCATCGCGCCGAGAATCATACGTTTTTTCATTCTTCATCCTGCTCGTGAAAAAAAGCGATTGTGGCATTAAAGGCTGCGCCTCGCCACTCTTTAACCGTGTGAGAACAACTTTGATCTGCGCCAGGTTTTTGCCCTATTGTGCAGCGGTTCCGCCGCAAAGACGTGTATCATCCCGCTTCTTTTGTACGACTTTTCTGTACGTCCCCATACCTTCTGAGTTCAGAGGCTCTTTACTATGTCATGGCAACACTTCAAAGACCGCTTCCTTATTAAGTTCTGGTCTCCTGTTCCGGCGGTGATCGCGGCCGGTATTCTCTCTACCTACTATTTCGGCATTACCGGCACCTTCTGGGCGGTAACCGGCGAGTTCACCCGCTGGGGTGGCCAGCTCCTGCAGCTGGTCGGTGTGCATACCGAAGAGTGGGGCTATTTCAAAATCATTCACCTTGAGGGTACGCCGCTGACGCGCATCGACGGCATGATGATTATCGGCATGTTCGGCGGCTGTTTCGCCGCTGCGCTGTGGGCAAATAATGTGAAGCTCCGTATGCCGCAGAACCGCATCCGCATCGCGCAGGCGATTGTCGGCGGCATTATTGCCGGATTTGGCGCACGTCTGGCAATGGGGTGTAACCTCGCAGCCTTCTTTACCGGTATTCCGCAGTTCTCGCTTCACGCCTGGTTTTTCGCCATCGCCACGGCGATTGGCTCCTGGTTTGGCGCGCGCTTTACCCTGCTGCCACTGTTCCGCATTCCGCTGAAGATGCAGAAAGTCTCTGCCGCTTCGCCGCTTACCCAAAAGCCCGATCAGGCGAAGCGCCGTTTTCGTCTCGGTATGCTGGTGTTTGTTGGCATGCTCGGCTGGGCGCTGTTAACGGCAATGAACCAGCCGAAGCTGGGTCTGGCGATGCTCTTCGGCGTGGGCTTTGGTCTATTGATTGAGCGGGCGCAAATCTGCTTTACCTCCGCGTTCCGCGATATGTGGATCACCGGCCGCACGATGATGGCGAAGGCGATCATCTTTGGCATGGCGGCAAGCGCCATCGGTA
Organism: Kosakonia sp. SMBL-WEM22; assembly: GCF_014490785.1. Lineage (NCBI taxonomy): Bacteria > Pseudomonadati > Pseudomonadota > Gammaproteobacteria > Enterobacterales > Enterobacteriaceae > Kosakonia > Kosakonia sp. SMBL-WEM22. The sequence continues at coordinate 2,983,674 of NZ_CP051488.1, forward strand.
TTTTCAGCTACGTTCAGCTGGGGCTGGAAGCGAAGATCATGTGGGCGGGTCCCAATGCGGTGCTCGGCGGCCTGCTGTTCGGCTTTGGCATTGTGCTGGCGGGCGGGTGCGAAACGGGCTGGATGTACCGCGCCGTCGAAGGCCAGGTGCACTACTGGTGGGTCGGGCTAGGGAACGTGATTGGCTCCACTATCCTTGCGTACTTCTGGGACGATCTCGCGCCGACGCTTGCCACCAGCTGGGACAAAATTAACCTGCTTAATACCTTCGGGCCGCTCGGCGGTCTGCTGGTCACCTATCTTCTGTTACTGGCCGCGTTTCTCTTTGTTGTCGGCTGGGAGAAGCAGTTCTTCCGCCGCCAGAAATCCGCCGTCCCCCCTACCCCTGCGAAGGAACCTGCATGAGCATTGTGCCCGATTACCGTCTCGATATGAGCGGCGAACCCTGCCCCTACCCGGCGGTAGCCACCCTTGAAGCGATGCCCCAGCTGAAAAAAGGCGAAATCCTTGAAGTGGTCAGCGACTGCCCGCAGTCGATTAACAACATCCCACTGGATGCGCGCAACCACGGCTATACGGTGCTGGATATCCAGCAGGATGGGCCAACCATCCGCTATTTGATTCAGAAGTAGACCTTCTTGCGCTGCAGCACGCGGCGCAAGAGATAAAAAAAACCAGGCGGGATCGCTCCGGCCTGGTTTTTTTATCTCTGCGGCTGTGAACTACACCTGCATGTTCATCACGTCCTGGTATGCTGCAACCAGCTTGTTACGCACCTGGATACCCATCTGCAGCGAGATCGATGATTTCTGCAAATCGGTCATTACGTCATTGAGCGCCACGCCTGGCTCACCAAGCGTAAATTTCTCCGCCTGTACACGTGCAGCGTTCTGCGTGTCGCTGATGCGATCCAGCGCGGCGTGCAGTTGCCCGGCGAAGCTGATAGACGGTTCGCTCTCCACGCTCTGAGCACGCGCAATACCTGCAGTTGCCTGCAGTTGACTGACAACGCTCTCAATGCCCTGTATAGCCATTGTTATTCCCCGGATGGATTGATACCCGACAAGGCTAACAGTTTGTCAATGAGATGATGGCGGTAAATAGCGTCAAAAAACCAGGTTATTTGAGGCATAGAAAAATCCATTTCATCAAATAATGGCATCGCCATCTTAATGGTCATTTGTCGAGTTTGCCGACCCGGGAGTCCGTTTTGTTTCTCAACTCACATAACAACATCCACCCAGAGTTACGAGGTGCACAATGAGTGCGACTGCAACAACTGCACCGCAGAATAAATCTCTTGAGTGGCTCAACCGCTTACGCGCGAACCCAAAAATTCCGTTGATGGTGGCCGCTGCCGCTGCCTGCGCCATTATTGTCGCTATGGTGCTGTGGGCGAAATCGCCGGATTACCGCACCCTTTATAGCAACCTGTCCGATCAGGACGGCGGTGCCATCGTTACGCAGTTAACGCAGATGAATATCCCCTACCGCTTTGCTGACGGCAGCGGTGCGATTGAAGTGCCCGCTGACAAGGTGCACGAGCTGCGCCTGCGTCTCGCCCAGCAGGGTTTGCCGAAAGGCGGCGCGGCGGGTTTTGAACTGCTGGATCAAGAGAAATTCGGCATTAGCCAGTTCAGCGAGCAGGTTAACTACCAGCGTGCGCTGGAAGGCGAACTGGCTCGCACCATTGAAACGTTAGGCCCGGTAAAAGGCGCGCGTATTCACCTTGCAATGCCAAAACCGTCGCTGTTTGTGCGTGAGCAGAAATCCCCTTCCGCGTCGGTCACCGTCAATTTACAGCCGGGCCGCGCGCTGGATGATGGTCAGATCAGCGCTATCGTTCACCTGGTCTCCAGCGCCGTTGCCGGCCTGCCGCCGGGCAACGTGACCGTGGTCGATCAGAGCGGTCGCCTGCTGACGCAGTCTGGCGTGGCCGGTCGCGATCTGAATGACGCGCAGCTGAAATACACCGCCGATGTCGAAAGCCGTATTCAGCGTCGCATCGAAGCGATCCTCGGCCCTATCGTTGGTAACGGTAATGTTCACGCTCAGGTTACTGCCCAGCTGGATTTCGCCAGCAAAGAGCAGACTGAAGAGCAGTACGCGCCAAACGGCGGCGACCCGGCACAAGCGGTGCTGCGTTCACGCCAGGTTAACAGCAGCGAGCAGATTGGTGGTCAATATCCGGGCGGCGTGCCTGGCGCGCTCTCCAACCAGCCAGCTCCGGCTAACTCTGCGCCGATTACTACGCCGCAGAATGGCCAGAACGGTCAGCAGAATGCCCAGGGCCAGCAACAAGGTCAGCAGACAACGTCGACCAATACCGCCTCAAGCGGCCCGCGTAACACGACGCATAACGAAACGAACAACTACGAAGTTGATCGCACCATTCGTCATACCAAGATGAATGTTGGCGATGTGCAGCGCCTCTCCGTCGCCGTAGTAGTGAACTACCGCACGCTGGCCGATGGCAAAACTGCCGCGCTGACCGCCGATCAGCTGAAACAGATTGAAGATTTGACCCGCGAAGCGATGGGTTACACCGAGAAACGCGGTGACACGCTGAACGTGGTGAACTCGCCGTTTAACATGACCGATGATGTCGGTGGTGAGCTTCCGTTCTGGCAACAGCAGTCGTTTATCGACCAGCTGATGACCGCAGGTCGCTGGTTACTGGTACTGATTGTCGCCTTCATCCTGTGGCGTAAAGCGGTCCGTCCGCAGCTGGTTCGCCGCCAGGAAGAAGCGAAAGCGGTGCAGGAAGCAGCACAAGCGCGTAACGAAATTGAAGAGTCCGTGGAAGTACGCCTCAGCAAAGATGAGCAACAGCAGCAGCGCCGCAGTAATCAGCGCCTGAGTGCCGAGGTCATGAGCCAGCGTATTCGCGAAATGTCAGATAACGATCCGCGCGTCGTGGCGCTGGTCATTCGCCAGTGGATGAGTAACGAACATGAGCAATAATCTTACCGGTACGGACAAGAGCGTCATCCTGCTGATGACCATTGGCGAAGATCGCGCGGCTGAGGTGTTCAAGCACCTCTCCGCCCGCGAAGTCCAGCACTTAAGTACTGCGATGGCCAGCGTGCGTCAGATCTCCAACAAACAGTTGATGGACGTGTTGCAGGAGTTTGAGAACGAAGCGGAACAGTTCGCGGCGCTGAACGTCAACGCCAACGACTACCTGCGCTCCGTGCTGGTAAAAGCGCTCGGCGAAGAGCGCGCCTCCAGCCTGCTGGAAGATATTCTCGAAACGCGCGATACCACCAGCGGTATCGAAACGCTCAACTTTATGGAGCCGCAGAGCGCCGCCGACCTTATCCGCGACGAGCACCCGCAGATTATCGCCACCATCCTTGTGCACCTCAAACGGTCGCAGGCGGCGGATATTCTTGCCCTGTTTGATGAGCGTATGCGTCACGACGTCATGCTGCGTATCGCTACCTTTGGCGGCGTACAGCCTGCCGCGCTGGCGGAGCTGACCGAAGTGCTCAACAACCTGCTCGACGGCCAGAACCTCAAGCGCAGCAAAATGGGCGGCGTAAGAACTGCAGCGGAAATCATCAACCTGATGAAGACCCAGCAGGAAGAGGCGGTTATTACCGCAGTGCGCGAATTCGACGGCGAACTGGCACAGAAGATCATCGACGAGATGTTCCTGTTCGAAAACCTGGTGGATGTCGACGACCGCTCTATCCAGCGCCTGCTGCAGGAAGTGGATTCCGAATCGCTGCTTATCGCCCTCAAAGGCGCCGAGCCGCCGTTGCGCGAGAAGTTCCTGCGCAACATGTCGCAGCGTGCGGCAGATATCCTGCGCGACGACCTGGCCAACCGCGGTCCGGTTCGCCTCTCGCAGGTGGAAAACGAACAGAAAGCTATCCTGCTCATCGTTCGCCGTCTGGCGGAAACCGGCGAGATGGTAATTGGCAGCGGCGAGGATACCTATGTCTAATGAATTGCCGTGGAAACGCTGGACGCCAGATGACCTGGCGTTCCCGCAGGCAGCTGAATTCGCCCCCCTGCTGAAGCAGGAAAAAACCGCCTCGCCCTATGATGAGAGCGAGGAGACAGAGCAGGAAGAACTGAGCGCCGAGCAGCTGCAACAGCAGCAGCTGGCGCAGATCCAGATGCAGGCGCACGAAAGCGGCTACAACGCGGGTCTCGCCGAAGGACGCAAAGCGGGTTATGACGCCGCGTTTCAGGAAGGCCTTGCGCAGGGTATGGAGCAGGGTCTTAACCAGGCGCGTCAGCAGCAGGCGCCGATCCACGCCCGCATGCAGCAATTGGTGAGTGAATTCCAGTACACGCTGGATGCCCTTGATAGCGTGATCGCCTCCCGCCTGATGCAGATGGCGCTGGAAGCCGCGCGCCAGGTGCTTGGCCATGCGCCGGTGGTGGACAACAGCGCGCTGATCAAACAGATCCAGCTACTATTGCAGCAGGAGCCGCTGTTTAGCGGCAAGCCGCAGCTGCGCGTTCACCCGGACGATCTGCAGCGCGTTGAAGAGATGCTTGGCGCAACGCTCAGCCTGCACGGCTGGCGTCTGCGCGGCGACCCGACCCTGCATCAGGGTGGCTGCAAAGTCTCCGCCGATGAGGGTGATTTAGATGCCAGCGTCGCTACGCGCTGGCAGGAACTGTGCCGCCTGGCGGCACCCGGAGTCGTGTAATGACCGCACGTTTAACCCGCTGGCTGACCACGCTGGATAATTTCGAACACAAAATGACGCAGCTCCCGTCGGTGCGTCGTTATGGTCGGCTGACGCGCGCCACCGGTCTGGTGCTGGAAGCGACCGGGTTACAGCTGCCGCTCGGCGCGACGTGCATTATTGAGCGTCAGGATGGTCTGGAGACCCGTGAAGTCGAGAGTGAAGTGGTCGGCTTTAACGGCCAGCGTCTATTCCTGATGCCGTTAGAAGAAGTGGAAGGTATTCTGCCCGGCGCGCGTGTCTATGCCCGCAGCGCCTTCGGCGATGGTTTACAAAGCGGGAAGCAACTCCCGCTCGGCCCTGCCCTGCTCGGCCGCGTGCTCGACGGCGGCGGCAAGCCACTTGATGGCCTGCCTGCGCCCGATACCGGCGAAACCGGTGCGCTGATTACGCAGCCTTTCAACCCCCTGCAACGTACCCCGATCGAGCATGTGCTGGATACCGGCGTACGCGCCATCAATGCGCTGTTAACGGTTGGTCGCGGGCAGCGTATGGGTCTTTTCGCCGGTTCCGGCGTCGGTAAGAGCGTGCTGTTAGGCATGATGGCCCGTTACACCCAGGCGGATGTGATTGTCGTCGGCCTTATCGGGGAGCGTGGCCGTGAAGTAAAAGACTTTATTGAGAACATCCTTGGCGCTGAAGGCCGTGCGCGTTCCGTGGTGATCGCCGCGCCTGCGGATGTCTCTCCTTTATTACGTATGCAGGGTGCGGCGTACGCCACACGTATTGCGGAAGACTTTCGCGATCGCGGTCAGCATGTGCTGCTGATCATGGACTCCCTGACCCGTTATGCGATGGCGCAGCGTGAGATCGCGCTGGCGATTGGTGAGCCACCAGCCACCAAAGGCTACCCGCCTTCAGTATTTGCCAAACTGCCGGCGCTGGTAGAGCGCGCGGGCAACGGTATTCACGGCGGCGGTTCTATCACCGCGTTTTACACCGTGCTTACCGAAGGGGATGACCAGCAGGATCCGATCGCCGACTCGGCGCGCGCCATCCTCGATGGTCACATCGTCTTATCCCGCCGCCTGGCGGAAGCCGGACACTATCCGGCGATTGATATCGAAGCGTCCATCAGCCGTGCGATGACCGCCTTGATCTCTGAGCAACATTACGCGCGCGTGCGCAACTTTAAACAGTTGCTGTCAAGCTTCCAGCGTAACCGCGATCTGGTGAGCGTCGGCGCCTACGCGCGCGGCAGCGATCCGATGCTGGATAAAGCCATAGCGCTGTGGCCACAGCTGGAAGCGTTTCTGCAACAGGGCATTTTTGAACGTGCCGGGTGGGAAGATTCAATGCAGGCTCTAGAGCTTATCTTCCCGGGTGTCTGAGGTAGTGGAGAGCTGACTTTATGACGCAAAACAGCGCATTAACGACGCTAAAGGATCTGGCGGAAAAAGAGGTTGACGACGCCGCACTGAAACTGGGTGAGATGCGACGCGCCTGCCAGCAGGCTGAAGAGCAGTTAAAAATGCTGATCGATTATCAGCATGAGTACCGCAACAGCCTGAACAACACCATGAGCCAGGGGATCGATAACCAGCGCTGGCAGAACTACCAGCAGTTTATCCAGACGCTGGAGAAAGCCATTGAACAACATCGTCTGCAACTGAAGCACTGGAACGAGAAAGTCGATTTCGCGCTCGGCTGCTGGCGCGAAAAGAAACAGCGTTTACAAGCCTGGCAAACTCTGCAGGATCGCCAGAGCGCCGCGGCGTTACTTGCGGAAAACCGTCTTGATCAGAAAAAAATGGATGAGTTTGCACAACGAGCGTCATCGAGGAAAATAGAATGATCACTCTGCCAAAACTGGTAGTTACGCAAACCGACGATGTCGCAACCGGCGCATCAGCGGGTAAAGCAGGCGCTGATGGCGCACAGGATTTTCTCGGTCTGCTGACCGGCGCGCTTGCGGGCGTGCAAAGCCCGGGCAGCGATGCCCCGGTGACGCTGACCGATCTGCAGGCAGCCGCCCTGAGCGGTAAGCTGCCCAAAGGTGCTCTTAATGGTGCAGGTGTCGCGGCGGCTGGCGCTGACGCACGTGCGCAAACCCCGGCACAGAAGCTGGCAGATCTGCTGGCGCGCCAGGATGCGAAAGCGGGCGTGATTGCCAACGCGGAAAGCGACGAAGAGATTGCGAAGATTTTCTCCGGCCTGACGCCGGCTGCGAAAACCGACGTCCTCGCCGCGTTAAGCAAAACGGTGAAAGCCAGCGATGCTAAAGCCGACACCGACACGCCGAATGAAGATTTAGCCGGGCTGAGCGCCCTGATGGCGATGCTGCCGCATCAGCAGGCAGCGCAACTGACTCCGGCGGCAAAACCGGCGGCTACCCCCACCGCTATTGATGCTGGCGCAAGTGCGAAAACCGCGCTTGCCGGCCGCACCCTGAGCGACGCCGTAGAGAGCGATCAGCCGCGCGGCAATGGGAAAACCGATACCGCCGCAAACGCCGTGCCGTTCAAAGCGGCGGACGATGGCCAGCAAAATGCGCCAGTCGCCTCGACTTTCACCGTTAAGCGCGAACATGAAACAGCAGCGCTACAAACTACCAACACCGCCGCCAGCATGGCGCCGGTGTCGAGCGCTGTTAGCGCCGCGCAGGCCAGCGCACCGGTGGCCGCATCGGTTATCAGTGCCCCGCTTGGTAGCCACGAGTGGCAGCAGAACATTAGCCAGCACGTAACGCTTTACACCCGTCAGGGCCAGCAGAGCGCCGAGCTGCATCTGCATCCGGAAGATCTGGGCCAGGTGCAAATCTCGATCAAGCTTGAAGATAACCAGGCGCAGTTGCAGATGGTGTCCGCGCACAGCCACGTGCGTCAGGCGCTGGAAGCGGCGCTGCCGATGCTGCGGACTTCGCTTGCGGAGAGTGGCATCCAGCTTGGCCAGAGCTATATCAGCAGCGAAAGCTTCGCAGGCCAGCAGCAGCAGGCCTCTCAGCAGCAACAGCAGCCTTCCCGCACTGGCAATAATGGCACGTTTGGCAGCGAGGAAGATGACGCTATCGTCGCGCCGGCCAGCCTGCAATCTGCCGCTCGCGGCACTGGCGCAGTCGATATCTTCGCCTAAACGGCAGAGGTAGCATGATTATCCCCGTCTTTTCCACCCTTTGACCGGAGCAGGACACGGGATAATCATCGCATAAGCTGTTAACAGGAAGCCCGTATCAGATGACTGACTCCGCTATCACCAAAAAACGCAAGCGCTCTATCTGGATCCCGCTGCTGGTTTTAATCACACTCGCAGCATGCGCCGCAGCTGGCTATAGTTACTGGCGTATGCAGCAAAAACCTGCGGCTGACGCCAAGGTAGAAGCGCCACCGCCGCCGGCACCGGTCTTTTTCGCACTCGACACCTTTACGGTGAACCTGGGCGATGCCGATCGCGTGCTTTATGTCGGCATCACGCTGCGTCTGAAAGATGACGCCACGCGTGCAAGACTAAGCGAATATCTGCCAGAAGTGCGTAGCCGCTTACTGATGCTCTTCTCGCGTCAGGATGCCGCGCAACTTGCGACTAACGAAGGCAAGCAGAACCTTGCTAACGCGATTAAAGAGACAATCGCAACGCCACTAGTGCCAGGACAACCGAAGCAGGAAGTCACTGACGTTCTTTATACAGCTTTCATTTTGCGGTAAAGACATGGGCGATAGTATTCTTTCTCAGGCAGAAATCGATGCGCTGCTCAACGGCGACAGCGATAACAGCGATGATCCGAAACCGGGTAAAACGGGCGATAGCGATATTCGCCCCTATGACCCGAATACCCAGCGCCGCGTCGTTCGTGAACGTCTGCAGGCGCTGGAGATCATCAACGAACGTTTCGCGCGTCAGTTCCGTATGGGGCTGTTCAACCTGCTGCGTCGTAGCCCGGACATCACCGTCGGCGCGATCCGCATCCAGCCCTATCATGAGTTTGCGCGTAACTTACCCGTACCGACTAACCTTAACTTGATCCACTTAAAACCCCTGCGCGGTACCGGCCTGTTTGTCTTCTCGCCGAGCCTGGTGTTTATCGCAGTGGATAACTTGTTTGGTGGCGACGGGCGTTTTCCGACTAAGGTAGAAGGCCGCGAATTTACGCACACCGAACAGCGTGTGATTAACCGCATGCTGAAACTGGCGCTTGAAGGCTACAGCGACGCGTGGAAAGCGATTCACCCGCTGGATGTCGAGTACGTGCGTTCTGAGATGCAGGTGAAGTTTACCAACATCACTACGTCGCCCAACGATATCGTGGTGAATACGCCGTTCCATGTTGAGATCGGTAACCTGACAGGTGAGTTTAATATCTGTCTGCCGTTCAGCATGATTGAACCGCTGCGCGAAACGCTGGTGAACCCGCCGCTGGAGAACTCACGTAATGAGGACCAGAACTGGCGTGACAACCTGGTGCGTCAGGTTCAGCACTCTGAGCTGAATTTGATTGCCAATTTCGCCGACATTCCCCTGCGCCTGTCGCAGATACTGAAGCTTAAACCCGGCGATGTGCTGCCGATTGATAAACCCGATCGCATTATCGCTCATGTGGACGGCGTACCGGTGCTTACCAGCCAGTACGGCACGGTCAACGGACAGTATGCGTTACGTGTAGAGCACTTGATAAACCCGATTTTGAATTCGCTGAATGAGGAACAGCCCAAATGAGTGATATGAACAATCCGTCCGATGACAACAACGGAGCACTGGACGATCTGTGGGCTGACGCGTTGAACGAACAAAAAAACCCGCCGGCAACCAAGAGCGCGGCCGATGCCGTGTTCCAGCAGCTGGGCGGTGGCGAAGTGGGCGGCAATCTGCAGGATATCGATCTGATTATGGATATCCCGGTAAAGCTGACCGTCGAACTGGGCCGTACCCGGATGACCATCAAAGAGCTGCTGCGCCTGACGCAGGGTTCTGTGGTTGCCCTTGACGGTCTGGCGGGCGAGCCGCTGGATATTCTGATCAACGGTTACCTGATTGCACAGGGTGAAGTGGTGGTGGTCGCCGATAAATATGGCGTGCGCATTACCGATATCATCACCCCGTCCGAGCGTATGCGTCGTTTGAGCCGCTGAGGCACGTATGAAGACACAGGCCACGGTTTCGCAGCCGTCCGCCGTTTCCGGTTCGCCACTTATCCAGGTGAGTGGCGCGCTGTTTGGCATCATCGCCGTGATTCTACTCGCGGCATGGCTGGCCAAACGCTTCGGCTTTGGCGGCAAGACCGCCAGCAGCCGGGGATTAAAAGTCACCGCCAGCACCGCGGTCGGCACGCGTGAACGCGTGGTGATCGTCGATGTTGAAGATGCACGTCTGGTACTGGGCGTGACGCCTACCCACATCAATTTGTTGCACAAACTTCCTCCCGCCCCCGTCGACAATAGCGCTGTGAATGAGAAAAACGTCGATTTTCAGGCCGTGATGAAGAATCTGCTTAAGCGTTCCGGGAGATCGTGATGCGCCGTTTGTTAACTATCGCTGCCGCCGGGTTGTGGCTGGCGGCGCCTGCCGCATTTGCCCAGTTACCGGGTCTGGTCAGCCAGCCGCTGGCGGGTGGCGGTCAATCCTGGTCGCTACCGGTACAGACGCTGGTGTTTATCACCTCGCTCACTTTCTTGCCCGCCATTCTGCTGATGATGACCAGTTTTACCCGTATCATCATCGTCTTTGGCCTGCTGCGTAACGCCCTCGGTACGCCCTCCGCGCCGCCGAACCAGGTGCTGCTCGGGCTGGCGCTGTTTCTGACCTTTTTTATTATGTCGCCGGTAATTGATAAGATTTACACCGACGCCTATCAGCCCTTCAGCGAAAACAAAATTTCCGTAGATGTTGCGCTGGAGCGTGGCGCGCAGCCGCTGCGCGAGTTTATGCTGCGCCAGACCCGTCAGGCTGACCTGGCGCTCTTCGCCCGCCTCGCTAACAGCGCGCCGATTGAAGGACCGGAAGCCGTACCCATGCGCATTCTGCTCCCGGCATATGTCACCAGCGAGCTGAAAACTGCGTTCCAGATTGGCTTTACCATCTTTATTCCGTTTTTGATTATCGACCTCGTCATCGCAAGCGTGTTGATGGCTCTTGGGATGATGATGGTGCCGCCTGCGACCATTGCGCTGCCGTTTAAATTAATGCTGTTTGTACTGGTGGATGGCTGGCAGTTGCTGGTCGGTTCGCTGGCGCAAAGCTTTTACAGTTAGGAGCGGCAATGACACCCGAATCGGTCATGATGATGGGCACCGAGGCGATGAAAGTCGCCCTTGCCCTCGCCGCACCGCTGCTGCTGATTGCCCTGATAACAGGTCTTGTGATCAGTATTTTGCAGGCGGCAACGCAGATCAACGAAATGACGCTGTCGTTTATTCCGAAGATCATCGCCGTGTTTGTCACCATCGTAGTCGCCGGGCCGTGGATGCTGAATCTGCTGCTTGATTACATGCGTACCCTGTTCAACAACATTCCTTACATCATCGGGTAATCCGGCCTATGTTGAACGTCACCAGCGACCAGTGGCTGCACTGGATCAGTATGTACTTCTGGCCGCTGCTGCGCGTGATGGCGCTGATCATGACCGCGCCGATCCTGAGCGAATCGCGTATTCCCCGCCGCATTAAAGTCGGTCTGGGAATTGTCATTACCATTGTTATCGCCCCGACGCTGCCGGACACGCCCGATATCGGTATTTTCTCGCCTGCGGCGCTGTGGGTGGGGATGCAACAAATCCTGATTGGTATTGCGCTCGGCTTCACCATGCAGTTCGCCTTTGCCACCATTCGCCTCGCCGGTGAACTGATTGGCCTGCAAATGGGGCTGTCGTTCGCCACGTTCGTCGACCCGACCAGCCACTTAAACATGCCGGTGCTGGCGCGCATTCTTGATATGCTGGCGCTACTGTTGTTTATGACCTTTAACGGCCATTTGTGGCTGATTTCGATGCTGGTTGACACTTTTCACACCCTGCCGATCGGCGGAGACCCGGTGAACAGCAATGCATACCTCGCGCTGACGCGCGCGGCGGGGATGATTTTCCTCAATGGTTTAATGCTGGCACTGCCGATAATTACCCTGTTGCTGACCATCAACCTCTCCCTGGGTTTGCTCAACCGCATGGCACCGCAGTTGTCGGTGTTTGTCATCGGTTTCCCTGTCACATTGAGCGTCGGTATTCTGCTCATCTCGGCGATGATGCCGCTGATCGCGCCCTTCTGCGAGCGCCTCTTCAGTGAGATTTTCGATCTGCTGGCGGATATCGTCAGTGAATTGCCGCAAAGATAATCCCCTCTGCTTTACAGTGTCATGCTGAGGATAATCCTAAAGTGAAATTTTAAAAACAGCCACCAGGATAACCCTGACGCGGTTTATTTGTTTTTAGCATTCTCACAGAACGCAACATTTACTTTACTTTAAGATGATTCCTGGCAAATTATACGTAACTTTACGGGATAGTGGATTCGCCTGAGGTCTTCCCATGCACTTCAGTAATATATATTCCTGTATGGCTTCTGAAGCTTCTGGCGGGTGGTGAATTATCGTTACGCATTGAGTGAGGGTATGCCATGTCAACGATTATTATGGATTTATGCAGTTATACCCGGTTGGGATTAACAGGGTATCTGACAAGCCGGGGAGTAAAAAAACGAGATATCAACGATGTGCAATCTGTTGATGAACTCGAATTAGCTTGCGCCACATTTCAACCTTCCGTGGTGTTTATTAATGAAGACTGCTTTATTCATGATCCAAGCAGCAGTCAGCATATTAAGCAGGTCATTAATCAGCATCCCCGTACACTGTTTATCGTCTTTATGGCCATCGCCAACATCCATTTTGATGAGTACCTGTTAGTCCGTAAGAACCTGTTAATTAGCTCAAAATCGATAAAACCTGAGTCTCTGGACAATATTTTAGGCGATTATTTGAGCAAAGAGAAAAAAAGCATCGGCACGATCAATCTACCAACACTTTCATTAAGTCGGACTGAATCAAGCATGCTAAAAATGTGGATGTCAGGACAAGATACTATTCAAATATCCGATCAGATGAATATTAAAGCTAAAACAGTATCGTCACACAAAGGAAATATTAAAAGGAAAATCAAAACGCACAATAAACAAGTCATCTATCATGTAGTGCGGCTAACAGATAATGTTACTAACGGTATATTTGTGAATATGCGTTAACGCAAAAATTCTTATATCTACCCTCCGCAATGGAGGGCGATAAATTATTCAGCCAGCTCGACAAATACCCCATCCGGGTGATCTTTTTCATTAAAGAACCAGATACCGAGCGGGTAATCTTCAAGAGAAACCAGGTACATCGTACCTTCGTTGAATGCTTCAACAGCCAGGACAACACCCGGACGGCGTGGCCCTCCGTCCGTTTTGACCGTAACCCGATCGTTAACCTTCATAATCACTCCTCCAGTCACATTTACGCCAGTGTAGATCAAAACGCGCAGGCTGACAGCGTTGTGCTATGTGGCTGCCCTTTTTTTCTAACGTCTATACTTAAGCTCAGCACGCAACCATGAGGTGATAGCATGAAAACGGAAAGAGAGTACGACGAGACAGCCAAGCGTGACGTGCAGGTAGATATTGATGCACTGCTGGCGGCCATCAATGAGATCAGCGAAAGCGAAGTGCAGCGCATTGATGACGATGAGGGTCAGCGCGTTAGCGTCGATGGGCGTGAATATCATACCTGGCGGGAACTGGCAGAGGCCTTTGAGCTGGATGTTCATGACTTCAGCATTACTGAAGCGAACCGCTAAAGAAATACCCCGGTCGGCTAACGACCGGGGAAACTTGCTTACGCAAGAAGCACTTACAAAATTCGCACATCAGGGGAATCTGATGTAGAGCCCACTCTATAGGCTATTATTTGCTCTGACAAGATATATCGATAAAACAGGTATTTAGCCGAAGAGCACTCCCCTTCATTATGAAATAAATACAGTGCCCGATTGACTTCAAGGAGCCAATAATGCCGAAGCTGGACGATCCATTACTGATCTTTACCGACGTGGATGGCACCCTGATGGATAGCCATACCGGTGAATGGCAGGCTGCTGCCGGCTGGCTAAGCCATTTGCGCGAGCATGACATTCCGGTCATTTTATGCAGCAGTAAGACCGCAGCCGAAATGGTCGCCCTGCAAAAAATGTTTAACCTGCAAGGCCTACCATTCATTGCAGAAAACGGCGCGGTAGTTCAGCTGGATGAAGCCTGGCACGAAGATGAGAATTACCCGCGGTTGATGAACGGTGCGCCTCATGATGAGGTTGCCCGCGTGCTGAATACGTTGCGTGAAACGCACGGATGGAAATTTACCTCCTTTTCTGACCTCGATGAGAGTGTTCTGGCAGAAGTCACCGGTCTGCCGCCCGCGCAGGCGGCGCTGGCTAAGTTACAGGAAGCATCTGAAACATTAATCTGGCGCGATAGTGATGCTCAGATGGCAGCATTTGACGATGCATTATCCGGGCTTGGATTACGTTTTGTGCAGGGGGCGCGTTTCTGGCACGTGCTGGATGAGCGCGGCGGCAAAGATCAGGCAGTGAATTGGCTGACGCAGCGATATAAGCACTATTCAGGTGTTAACTTTACTACCATCGGATTGGGAGATGGTCCGAACGATGCGCCGCTACTCGACAGCGTTGATTATGCGGTTGTCGTCCGGGGCCTGAACCGTGAAGGCGTGACGCTGCGCCATGATACTCCTGAGCGGGTTTACCACACCGAGCTTGAGGGGGCAGCCGGCTGGCGCGAGGGCCTCAATCAACTCTTCGGCGCTTCATCTCTGGCGCAAACCTGATTACGCCCATTATGCTTGGCCCGGTAGAGTCGCCGGTCGGCAACGGATTGAAGATGCTCAAAATCATGACTTGCCTCTTTCAGCGCCTCGCTCACTCCCAGCGAGGCGCTGATGCGAATAGTGGTGTGCTTATGAATAAGGATCTCTTTACTGGCGATACGCTGGCGGATGCGTTCTGCTATTGTGACGGCCTCCCCCAACGTGCAATCAGGCAGAAGAATACAGAACTCCTCGCCGCCGACGCGCCCGGCAACCTGCTGCTCATCAAGGCTACTGCTGATTAACCCGGCAGTGTGCGACAGCACCAAATCCCCAGCCTGATGACCGAAACGGTCGTTAATCTCTTTAAAGTTGTCGAGATCGAGCTGGATCACCGCGAAAGGACGCTTCTGCGCGCGCGCCTGCTGTGAGAGGGTTTTTGCCTGTTCAAACAGAACGCCGCGATTGCAGAGCCTGGTTAGCGGATCGTACCAGGCCTGCCATTGCAACGTACTCTGCATGGCATACATATTTTTTACCATCCGGCGAATGACTCCCCACGCCGTTAGTAGCATGACCATAAACAGCAGCCATAAAATCGCCATTGCAATGCTGATACGCCCAAAATCGCCAGCGATCCCTTCGCGCAGCGTATGGACACGCACCAGCGCGCCGTCGAAATGTTTCATCTTTTGCCAGCTAATATAACGCGCAGCGAGACGCAGGCCGCCGTGGCTCTTGTTCTCCATCTCCGCGCTAAGGCGCGCGCGCTCTTCAGTGCTAAAGACGCGCTGAAGAGTGTTGAACGGAGAAGTAGTGGCAATCAGCTTCAGATGGTTGTCATAGAGCAGATACTCGCCCTTCTCATCACTCTCCCGGCCGTGACTGGCGTTCATCAATAGAGCGTGGATGGCCTCAACAGAGAAACTGACACCCAGTACACCCAGCCAGTCCCCCTGATAATCGAGCGGTACGCTGGCTGTGACATCGCCATGATGTTCACTACCCGGGGTGAGGTCGCTGAACCAGCGTACGCCGCGCCCGCGGTTTTCCTGCTTCTGTTGCCCGTTAAACCACGGGCGCATCAGCAACCGGTAATAGGTAGGAACAATCGTCTCTTCGCTGGTCTGGGTCTCGGTGGTGATGAAGAACCCGGCACGGGAGATATACCAGGCGCGACGCGGCAGCATCTGCGCATGGGTTGAGAGACGAAACAGGTAGCCCAACTCCATCGCTGCGGTGAGTTCATTGTGCAGGTTGGGGTTGTCGCGGTTCAGCAGCGCGGTTTGTGCAACAAAATAGTCCGAAACGCCATATACCGGCAGCGTGCGTTGGTTATCGCGACCGATTTGCCACTCGGCCAGCATGCGCTTACTTTCAAATTCACCCTGTCGTTTTCGCAGGATATTGAGCTCGAGCGGCGTTTGTAGCGCCGCCTGCATGGTATGGCGGAAAAATAGCAGCCGTTCGATGCCGACCTGCATCTGCATATCCAGCGCATTGCTTACATTCTCCAGTGCGCTACGCTGGCTCGTTTTATAAGCATTCTCAAGCACAATCACTTCGCGCCAGGTCAGCACGGTCGAGCAGACCATAACAATCACAAAGCAGAAGTTAACCACCCATGCGGGATCGTCATAGCGTCCGGCGTCTTTGCCCTGCCCGGGCAGAGGATTAAGCGTGGAGTGGCGCACAGAGGCTCCCTGAAAAGTCTGGTTAACTGCTTTTGTCGCGCGCCGGTTACCAAGAAAAACGCCCAGCAGAGCCGGGCGTTTTCTTGGTTATGCTTCTTCGTGAATACGCTGCCCTTTGCCAGGCATTAACTCATCTTCACGAAAGGCTTCCCGTTTGACCCCATAGCCGTCATACCACCGGCACTCCACCATACCGCTGGCGTAACCGGTGACAATCATGCGCGGACCACCCTTTTTAGCCTGAACCTCATCACTGACCACAAAGACCATACCTGCCTCCTGAATCAGAGTGAAACGTTTTCACCATAGACGAAGTTTTTGCGTTTTGCGTAATAGGCGCCGCTTATTTCGCGCCGCGCAGACGGGTAATTCCTTTTATCACGGCGATGACCACTGCACCGATAGCAAAGCCGATAAGCAGATTCGCCACCATTGGCACCAGCGCCTGCACCAGTGCATTTTGCGTGCTGGCGAAGTGCTCAATGGCGTGGTGTACCGGGGGAAGTCCATGCACCACAATCCCGCCGCCGACAAGGAACATGGCCAGCGTGCCGACTACCGACAGGATCTTCATCAACCATGGTGCGACAAACAGCAACCCTTTACCCACCCCCCGGGCCAGCGCGCTCTTTTTCTCTACCAGCCAGTAGCCCATGTCATCCAGTTTGACGATGATCCCCACCAGGCCATATACGCCGATGGTGACCAGCACCGCAATACCGGAGAGGATCAGTACCTGGTTGAGTAGCGGTGCTTCTGCCACGATGCCTAAGGTAATGGCGACGATCTCCGCCGAGAGAATAAAGTCGGTGCGTACGGCACCTTTGATTTTATCTTTTTCGAACTGCTGCGGGTTTTGCGCTGCCAGCGCTTCCAGCCGCTTTTGCCGCGCCTCCGGGCTCTCTTTATGCTTTCGCGCTTCGAAGGTATGCAGCACTTTTTCTACCCCTTCAAAGCATAGGTAGGCTCCGCCCAGCATCAGTAACGGTGTAATTGCCCACGGAATAAAGGCGCTGATTAGCAGCGCTAGCGGCACCAGAATCACTTTATTGAGCAGTGAGCCACGCGCTACCCCCCAGACAACCGGCAACTCACGATTAGCGCGTACGCCGGTAACCTGTTGTGCGTTAAGGGAGAGATCGTCCCCCAGCACGCCCGCGGTCTTTTTCGCCGCCAGTTTTCCCATTACCGAAATATCGTCCAGCAGTGTGGCGATATCATCAAGGAGGGTTAATAGACTACTTCCTGCCAAAATGTCTTCCTTTTGATTAAGCTGCGCAAACCGCCCAGCGGGTATTCAACGCGTAATAGTATGCGGTAAAAGATAGCAGGCGAAAATAACCTTGTTGGGCGAGTGAACATAATGTCAACAAATATTTAACACTCAAGGTGTGATTAACCCCTCGCCATAGAAATACTTTTATCGTTAACTATAAGCCTCTTATCCTTTCCCGTGGTGAGTTATGCGTTTCAGGCAGGTTTTACCGCTGATCGGCGCGCTTTTTGCGCTGTACGTTATCTGGGGTTCCACATATTTTGTTATCCGCATCGGCGTTGAGAGCTGGCCGCCGTTTATGCTGGCCGGTACGCGTTTTTTCTGCGCCGGTACGTTGTTAACGGTGGTATTGCTGCTCAGCGGGCACAAGCTGCCACCGCTGCGTCCCCTGCTCAACGCAGCGTTGATTGGCGTGCTGCTGCTGGCGGTAGGCAATGGTTTTGTTACCGTCGCGGAGCACCAGAATGTTCCGTCCGGTATCGCGGCGGTGGTGGTGGCGACGGTTCCACTCTTCACCCTCTGCTTCAGCCGCTTTTTTGGTATCGCCACGCGCAAGCTGGAGTGGCTGGGTATCGCTATTGGCCTGGCAGGGATTGTGCTGCTGAATAGCGGCGGCAACTTAAGCGGCAACCCGTGGGGCGCCGGATTGATTTTAATTGGCTCGCTCAGCTGGGCGTTTGGCTCTGTCTACGGTTCGCGCATTGAACTGCCGGTCGGCATGATGGCGGGCGCAATTGAAATGCTGGCCGCCGGAATTGTATTGCTCGCGGCTTCCGCGCTTAGCGGTGAACGTCTGACCGCCGTACCCCCCATCGAAGGTTTCTTCGCCGTCGGCTACCTGGCGCTATTCGGCTCGATTATTGCCATTAATGCCTATATGTACCTGATTCGTAATGTCACGCCCGCTGTCGCCACCAGCTACGCCTATGTCAACCCGGTGGTAGCGGTGCTGCTCGGCACCACCTTTGCGGATGAACACCTCTCGTCAATTGAGTGGCTGGCGCTTGGGGTGATTATTTTTGCTGTGGTGCTGGTGACACTCGGCAAATATCTTCTGCCGGCGCCCCCGGTGATCACGACCTGTGAGGCGAAGAAATAACCCTCTCTATGTCGTCATAAAAAAGGAAGTATCACCCTGCTGAAGAGGGTAATACTTCCTGTGATTCTTGACGACGTTGCAGTAACCCAGCCTACGTCTTACTTTTCAAGAAAATGGATGATTAACTCCGCGCCAAACCGGCTTGCGCCTAATACGTCACAACTTAGCGAAACGTAGCCGTCAAAACCGGCCTCTTCATGGTTGTACAGAAGGTTGAGTCCAACCTTCATAATCATCAATCCATTGGTAAAATGAGGCATAGCATCCAAAAAATCATCTATTGAAATCTTGCCGCGAATGTAATCAGCCACCTGCAGCAAAAGCTCTCTAAGCTCGCTGCTCATCTCCACACTTTCTGTTGCACTCTTATCGCCGAACAATGAGCGCATATGATTCCAGAATTCATAATGCCGACTCTGCCGCCTGATCATTAGCGCAACTTCATCTGCAGACAAATCCTCGGGTAAAAATGTTTTGGCCTGGGAGAGTAAAGCCTCCTGGCCCTGTAACCTAGGGCTATAAAATGCCGGATAAGCCGTCACCTTTTTATTGAGGCACCAGGCCAGCGCCTTGCCGATGGGGACGCGGCCAAGCGCACCAAAATGGCTATAAAACTCAATTTCACTTATGCTGCCTAAATCAACGGCATAATTTTCGCATTTTGCTAAGCCGCGGATGGTATCCGCCAGCTCCTGCGCATGCATACCATTTACCGCAGCAGGCCCGCCGGTGATCTTAATTGAGAGCGTGCTGCCCTCTACAGAAAAAGCGCCCCCTGATCCCAGTAGCGCCGACACGCGCATTTTTTGCAGGGAAATTTCACCGGCAGAAATAACGTTACGGCGCAGCACCTCGGCGGGAATATCCCTGGCATGGATAATTGAACGTTTCCCGGCTAAGGAAGCATCAAGCCGCGCAGGGTTGACGATAACAAATTCACCGTCGCCAAGGCTAAACATGACATGACCGCTATTTGATTTCCCCTTTTGCATAAGGGTAACAAGCTGCCCTTCCGGCACAGCCATCAGCTCCGCCTGGGTTTTAATGCTCAAGGGTGAAGTGAGCACATCCTCTATGGCCCCCAGTTGGCCATAGAGAGGTGCGGGGTTTGTCACCACAGGTTGAAGGGCTGTCGTTAAAGCCTGGGCCTGCTCTGGCGAAAGTTTACCCGCCTGTGCCAGTAAATCGGTTAAACCGCTGACGCTGTCCACGCCAGCAGCAATGGTATTGGCTAAGTCACGCAATGCAGGTTTGTCGGCGAGAATGAGCCCTGTCGGCCTGGCAGCGTAGATCTGCACATATTCTCCGCCCGTATTAAGTTTGACCTGAGAGCCGGTAAAGTCACCGAGCTGCTCAGCAAGTAGAATGCGGGGTTCGTTGGTGAGCATCTCATCAAGCGTGCTGTTATTTATGCCGGCAAAACGCCCGTTACCGACGCTGACCATAACGTGATGGGGTTGCACTGGAGGGGTCCCGGCCTTAAAGAGAAGCAGCAGTGCGCCTTTCTCAACGCAGAGTAACTCGTCTTGTGAGGTAATCAGCCGAGGCGTTTCGAGTAAGTCCGTGGCCAGAGCGATCGCTTTGCCCTCTTCTGCCATCCTCTTCATGCCCTGGCGAAGTAAATTCGCCGTTTCTTGATTCAACAATTCACTATTTTCAAGGACCTCGACGGCGTAATCCGCTGCATCGTCAGTAGTGGGGGGGGGTGCACTGGCTACGGCGAACCGATGACATGACTTTATTTCCCGGCATGGCTCCAGGCACTGTAGTTTTCGCGACATCAGCACTTCTCCCAATGACCGAATCTCCCGCTAATGAATCAGGGTAATACCATTCAGGCCGCTTGAGTACTTTCGCATTCGGAATAATAGCTTGAGGACCACGAGACGTATATTCGCTATAGTCACCAAATATCTCATGCGCTTTTACCCGGGATTTATAATCTGCGTATTTAATTAAACTGCCGCCGTTGATATTAGCGTATTTTTGCGCCCATAACTCTTCCGGAAGAATAACAGGACCACTAAACTCATCATATCTACTTGCAAATTTTCGTGCCGTAAGGTCAAAAACATAGTCGCGATTATTTTTATTACCGATAACAACAAAATGGTTCGCTGGCATTTTATCCACAGAGTTTATAAAAACGGCAATACCGCGATAGCGAATGTTGCCGAAGCCTTTTTCAAGCATGAAATTGCCCACCGGAGCCATTGAATAGGTGCTCCGCTCTATAGGATTATTCATAGCTATTTTGATGGAGTCGCGTTTGTAAAGCTCTTTAAGCAGGGCCTGCGCATCTACCCCTTCGGTTTCTTTGGCGTCCTGAATATTAAAGGAAATTTTTCTGTCTGGTAAATCATCACGCAGGTTTTGTACACCCATCTCAGGCTGGACGGCGGGGCTTGTGCCATCAGGGCTAACGACCCATTTACTCTCTTCAGGATGCATAATCTGGCCAGGGTTTTCTGGATCGCTGGGATCAACGGTACGCCATGCTTTAGTTGTCTGGCTCCAACGCACTTCAGAGATGCCGTTTGCAGTTTCGATATAATAAACACGCATTCTGGTTTTCGGATCGAGGCTGATATAAACCTCACCGCCTCGTAACGTCTGCTTATGCATATCTTTCAACACAACATCCATACGAATAAACTCTGGACCAACCGATTGAGCGGCAGATGTACCCGGAACAATATTATGGAAGATCAGAGCAGAGCGAATTTTAGACACTAGATAACCAGAGAGATCGCGTAGCATAAGTGCATCAACTAAATCAAATATCGAGTTAGCACTGATTTTCCCTAATTCCACAGCATTAATAACCCCCTGTCTGGCCAGCTCCCGAATCATATATTTATACAGGCCTCTGCCTGATAGACCTCTCGCTCCCCCTTCTCTTGCAATAGTAGCGATCCCTTTTGCATTTTTTATCAGCGAGCCAATTTTAGCACCTGCCTGCGCCGCAACACACACTACGCCAAAAATGTCGGCCATAAGGGCATAACCATCGGGTTTATACTCACCATCGGTCAGAGAACCATATATATCGGAATAAAAGGGGATAAAAAGAGAGGCAATACGATGCAGCGCAGAGGGCTTATAGAGATCCGCCTTAAGTTTATTAGCAGAACGATTGAGCGCATTTTTCATACTGATATTCAGCGTGACGACAAGGCTATTTTGTGGTTGTTCCTGATGTTCATAAACATTGTACTCGGTACCGCCAAAGTTCGCGCCTTCGAAAGGATTTGGATATTTCATTCCATCCTATTCTTTGTAAAGGATGTTATTGATAAGCTCCTCTTTTTCTTTTGCCGCACGTCGCTTGCCATCCCAGTAAATTTTGTCTTTGGCGTGACCGAACTCTTTTTTAAAAAAGGCCTCGGTAAAGGTGCTCTCCAGCCCATGGCTATGAACTTTATGGGGTTCAAGCCTGGCTATGGCTTTTAGCCATGGGTTGCTTTGCATTTGCGTATCGGTAAATTGCCGACTAAAAGTTGCATCCGGGAAAAGAGAGAAAAAGACCCAATCATTGTTTTGAAGCTGAATAAATACCAGCTCTCCGGGATGGACATCTTTGACGTTATTTTTCTTTCTGACATCAAGTCGGACGCTTTTTTTGACAGGCGCTGCAATTTGATCCAATGAGAGGGCTGAAATAATCAGCAACTCCCTCACCCGCTCGCTTGCTTCATACCCACTAAACTTTTTTTTATATTCAATAAACTGCTGGTTGTAATCCCATTTACGCGAAAAATATTCGCCACCGAGCATTTCTGACAAGGAGGTATACCCTTCTGGTATCTCTTTTTCGGTTGTCAATGGATTTAACTGGTGCCGGCTCTTTGCATATTCATCAATGATTGCTTGGGCGCGGAGATTTTTCAGATGTGAAACACTCTTTTTGTTCTTCTGCAACCAATGCAGCATCGTCGGGAGAAGATCACGTGCTGCAGCATTTTCTTCCTCAGCACCCAGTTTCGGATATAGCGCTTCCGCCATTCTGTTCGCCCACACAATGTCAGCATAAGTCTCACTGGCGTCGGGCATCGCTATATTTATCTTTTCAAGCGCCTCTACTAATTTGTTATAGATTTGTTGTTGCACCAATATTGCTTTGACAGCCGCTCTGGCGATGCGAAGCGTATCTATCTGCTTGCGCTCGCTTTCGCTCTCTTCAAGGAGAAAGTTTTGCCGCAGTTTTACCTCTTTTAATGCCAACTCAACTACGGCTTCTTTTGCTGCGGCAATGATATCTGATTTATCACTCTGCAACCCAAGCCGTTGGGTAAAGGTTTTATCGCCAATCGCCATCCCCTCTTCATATTGCTGATATTTTTTCTTATAAGAGAGGATTAGTTGAGAGTATGTATCTTTTTTCTTCTGCATTCTGTTAACGATGGATTGTACGACGGCTTTTTCATTCTCCTTTTTCTTCAGCTCGGCGCTAAAATCCTCGTTATATATTATATGGAAGGCCGCCGCATGAGAGGCTAGAGTGTACTCTTTGGGGTTATTTTCCGCTTGCCATATTTTTTCTTTCAATATGGCTATATTAGAATTAATCCTCGCCAATCTCTTCTTTTCTTCCGCTGGGATCCTTGTATCAAGCTTATTATATTTAACCTGTGCATCGTCAGCTAACATACGCGCATAACGCGCAGTGGCTAACGCGCCGACATCAGTGATATCGACATTGAACGCTTCCCAATAACAGGAGAGGAGCCGACGATCCCAGCTTAAATTTTCGCGGCCGTAGGCCGTGCCACTCAATATTCCTTTCGCCACTTTCTGGCTATCGAGGATCATTTTTCTGAGCATCATTATCGCAATAAGACTCTCATTTTCCGGATGCAGATAGAACTTGTGGAACTCCGTATCGATTACAGTAATCACCTGATTAGTTAAATTGCTCCATGATATAAAATTTACCGCATCAAGACAGGCTTTAATCCTATTTTTCACCGCAGGCTCAATTTTAGATTCCAGAATCTTTTTTTGAATATCTAAAAACGCGTAAAACTTTTCTGTATCTGTCCTGTCCGCGTAATCCCAGTAGCCGTTAACATCACTAATAATAACGACACTTTTCATACCCCACGCGGTAATAAATACACCGCAGAGGTCCGCACTTAACTTCTTACAGGGCCAGAACCTACGAGCAAGATAAATATATAGATGACCATGGCTTTGTTTATAAATACGCCCCTCGCATGGGGTTTCAGAGAGCGTGAGTTCATAAGCGCCTTTTGCATTCCAGCCCCTGACATCCGATAACAACGCAGCGGTTGCACCTTTGCAACCTGGCTTATTTTTCACGTCCCAGGTTATCGATTCAGCATCACGATAAATCGTTACCGGCGTTGCTTTGCCGATCACTATCGCAGCCTCGTCAACTCCTCTTAACATCACAGGCCAATATTTGTCCCGCAGATAGATAAAGTGTTTTACTCCGTCAAAATAAATCTGCCCTTGTTGTCCATGAGCCATACAGAGATAGTTATAAGCACTTTCCGTAGGCCACTCGCTAGCTTGTTCGATAAGGCGGGCTGACGCTTTGGTTGTAATATAACTGTTTTTGGCAGAGGAAATATTGTCACTACTTTGAGGATCACCGCTGCCTGAAAAATACCATTTGTTATCCTCCTCGCTAAAATAAACAGGCAGCGAGGGATTATGCTCACTCTTCCCCTCCGTATGAGCATAAATATGCCCTTTCAGAACATTTGCATTAATATCTGTCTGCTGAAACTGCCAATATCGCCCAGCGATGAAAAGGTATGACGCTCTTTTATATTTATATAAGCGGGATACTGGCGACTGCTGCATAGCATCGGGTGCCGGAAATGCCCCTTCAGCGGTAAAAGATAAGGTCTCTTTTACTTTATTCTCAAGCAGTGAATCTATTGCCGTTTCTCGTTCAGGTGCAGGATAGTAACCTTTTCCGTGAACCGCATGATGATCGTCTGAAGCGCGCTTTACCCGACGTGGCAATGATGTCTTATCCACTTCTGCAATAAAATTCGCGACTTCCCGCTTTAGTGCCTGCTCGATAGAGTGCCTTAGCGTATTAATAATCATGGTACGTGTTCCGATAAACCCAGCCCCCCAGGCCAGCGCCTCCGGCAGCTTGATAATCTCTGTATGGATCTGTTTCGTTCTCTCGCCTTGCGGTATATCGGAATAGGTTCCTGCTCCTCCCGTAGCTATTGATGGTGACAGTGACAGCGTTAAACGAAACGCCACTGTCGATAACACTTTATCGATAGGGAGCGCTTTTTCAGGGCGCGCCCTCTGCTCATCCAGCCTTAGGCGATCGCCATTGCGCCGTCTGCGAAAGAGGTTCAGCCCGGTTCGTGCTCCGCTTAACATTACTCGCACGGGTAGAGAAAAGGGTCCGCTTACCAGACGGAAACCCTCTCTGAACACCGCTAACATTGCGCTGCTGATTATCTCTCTCTTAACCCGGAGCCGGATATCGTTTGGCACGATCCGCGCTCCGGCTACTATCTCCTGCAGAGTGGGTGAACAAAGTGTGGTCTCCTCTGCAGCGTGCTGCAGCGCGAGTTTTAGTCTGCTGATAAAGCCTTCGGCCTGCGGATCGGTTTTATTTGCAAAGTGACGGCGGCTATCCTGAACGATTTCCAGCAATGTTCGATCAAATAATATGGCTGCCGCGACTTTTTCCTGCAAAGGAAAGTCCCGTAAGTACTCCCGGCGCAACCCTTTCGCCCATTCGCTTATGCCGCGCACCAGCCTGTCGCGACAAGACAGGCTGCCCAGCGAGCGTCCCGTTATCTCAAAGACGCTATTTCTGACGTCTTCTTTCATCCGTTTTAATGCCGCTAACCACTGCGCGATGTGGGTATTAAATTCAAGCCTGTCGCTGTTGCCGTGTCTCGCCAGGCGAACAATAGCGGCCTGAATTTGCTGAGTCAGCTGGCTCAACCCTTTAGCAGTGTGACGGATGGTTTTCTCAATCTGTTTGAGCTGCGCTGTTTTGCCCGGCTCCTGACTCTGGGGTAGATCACGCAGCGTCTTGAACAGAACCCCGTGAAATATCTCTGCCCACTTATCTTCTGTGCGCTCTGTCAGAGGATAAATAAGTGCTTCCAGCTGCTGCTGACCCTGCTGTACGACAGATTGCCAGCGCTTTGCCTCTGACTCTAACTCTTGTGTGAGCACATGATTGAGCGCCAAAGACGCCACATCACCGGGCCGGGATTCGCTCACGTGCAGGTAGTGCTCAACCGCTTTTGCTACCTCCCCTGCGACCATCGGCATCTGTTTTACCCGCCGTTCCGCCTGGTGAATTTCGTCAATCAGCAGCAGTGCGCTATCTCTTACCGCGCGGTCGAGGGCGTCGGTGCAGGCTGGTTGGGGGGAGTAATTCATTTTTGTGCTTATTCTGGCAGGAGTGTTGTGCTGGCCCGGAGCGGCACTCTTTGCACCCTGCGTGGGATTTATCAACCTGCCCTCGGCACGACGCCATACCTTCTGCGCCTTTTTTTTCTCTTTTTTATCTTCATCAGGCGAGATGCGTTCCTTAACCTCTATCAACCTCACCGCAAGGCTTCCAAGCATATTGGCGGTGTGCAGAATATGATGAAGCAGCTGGATATGATCGGGCGCATGCCCGGCACTCTCTACGGCGGCGCAAGCTGTCCGCTTAAGTAAGGTGTTCATCGCATAGAGCCGCGCGTCGCGGGCTTTAGCCAGTATGACTTCGGCCTGCTGTTGCAGGCAGTCTGCCAGCCGCTGGCGAGTCAGCAAACTTTCAGCCATGAGTGACTGCTCCAACTGAGCGAAACGCTGATACTCTGCGCTTATCGCCCTGCTTTCGCCCATGAGTAAAGTTTCCGCCTGTTGACGCAGGGTAATGTTCGGTGGGAGAGCAGCGATCAATTTATGTCGATACTCATCAACCATTGCGGCAATTTCCCCCTCCCAGTCCAGATGCCCTACGCTATTAGCAGCCGCGATAGCCTCCAGCGCATCGGAGAGCACGTGCATCAAATCGAAGGCGTGAAGGTGTATCTCATTCGCGGCTGGATCGTCGCGTTGCTGCAGGGATAAGAGGAGTTGCAGAAAATGTTGTGCAGGAGCAAAAAGCGTATCCGGCGCGGTTGTACTACGCACGGTCATGAGCTTTTCCTGTACACCCCGAATGACGGCCGCATCAGGTTTGAAGATGTGATATGCCTGATGTCGGTATTCGAAAAGATGTGGCATCTTGCGGCTGAGCGCGCCATAAAGGGTCGCTTTAAGATGTTGTGCTTCTTCACTTTGCTGCGATAAGTCTCCGCCGGATATCGCTGCATCCTCACCGCTTACTGCAGTGAGAGCCTGCGGTGGAATATCTATCGCAACGTCAACTATCCCATCACCCGATAACGCCTCCACTGCCAGCGCCTTGTCGACTTCAGGCAATAATGACTCGTTTTTATCATTAGCAAATACCATATAAATTATTTTTGATAAAAAATCGCAAAATGGCATATCTCCTCCGCACTAAAAACAGTGATTATTTAAATCCAACCCGCCCGCTTCTCAAAAAGAAGAAGGCTTAATCTCATCACCAGTAAATACAACAAGCGTTGGCATTAATAAAACTTGTGCAGGGTGTGCTGTGCGGCGCACAACATTAAAACTTGCCTGGTTTAATGGATTTATAAAGTTGAATATCAGGCATCAAAAAGGCTTTTTATGCTCAACAGATGCAGGAGAAATGGAGGTAATAAAAATGCCTATTATGATATACCCGCCTACAAAAGAAAATTCTGCCTATCTCTTTGCAGAAATAAGGCGGCAGGTTATTTTTAATGCGGGGTTGATATAAATATATAAGGTATTTTATTTCACTTACTAAAGTGTAGAGCTTTACATATCCTCATTTATGAGTGATGTGCTTTAGTCATGGCAAGTTAGAATGCACCGTGAATGCCCTGTGTGTCGATCTGCGCGGTCGGTTGTCCCTCACAGAGCCACTCCTCCAGCCGAACGCTGAGCGCTTCGTCACTGAGTTTCAGTTTTCCGCGCAGCGCGCACTCCCAGACAACCATGACCCGCCAGCCCTGCTCCAGCAGTAGGGCGCAGTCGCGCGCGTCGCGCTGTACGTTTTTGCCAATCTTCTCTAACCAGAAATCAGTGCGTGTGGAAGGGACTTTAAACAGATAGCAGTTATGATGGTGCCAGAAACACCCGTGGGTGAAGATAACGCAGCGGTAAGCATCAACGATAAAATCAGGGCGTCCGGGGAGCGTGGCATCCTGCACGCGAAAGTCGACCCCCATCGCCTCAAGGCAACCCGCCAGGCGTTTCTCAATGGCAGTGTCGCGCGTGGCGATAGCGCGCATATTTTTACTGCGCGTCGCTTTATCATGCACATCTGCCACTGTTTCCTCTCCTCAGGATGGATGCGCGCGGTAGCGGCGCAGCACCTCGTCATCAAGCCGCTGAAAATCGCCCTGCAGCTCAGCGCTCAGTTTTTCCATAAAGTGTACCAGGAAATCGGCGTTATGCATGGCCAGCGCGCGACCTTTAGCGGTTTGCATGGTCGCAGGCAGTTTCAACAACTTGCAGCGAAAGTGATCGAGGGCAAAGCGTTTGTCATCCAGTTCACGCCCGGCGGCAAAGGGATCGTCGCCATCAAACAACGCCCCGCCCATGCTGCCGGAGACTGCAAATACCCGTGCAAGGCCAATGGCTCCAAGGGACTCCATCCGGTCGGCATCCTGCACGATTTTCGCTTCAAGAGTTTGCGGGGCGATGCCCGCGCTAAAACTGTGCGCTTCGATAGCATGGCGTACCGCGGGGATTGCGGCTTCGGGAAAATCAGGAAAATCAGCGGCGAGGATGGCGGCGGCTTTTTCCGCCGCCCGCTGCGAAGAGGTGTGACGCAGCGGATGATTTTTGGCAAAGCTGACAATGTCGTGGAAGTAGCAGGCAGTGAGCACCACCAGCGCATCAGCCTGCTCCTCCTCCATCAGCGTTTGCGCCGTTTGCCATACGCGGCGAAAGTGTGCGAGATCGTGGGCAGCATCGGCGTGGGTAAAGTGCTGCGTCATCCATTTGTCAAAGCGCAGCTGCCAGTCGATAAGAGACATACATCATCCTGTGAAAACGGTGGTGCCCCAGCGTCACGCTTGCATATCACGCGGACGCGTATACCAGGCAATGGCGCCCAGTATCGCACCTACTGCACTTAATGCAACGATGCCTGACACCGTGTTCAACCCGCTCTCAACGGATCGCGCTGCGCCGCTGGCGAAGCCTGATGCGATATCAACCGGGCCGGCAAGCCAGAGATTACTTGCCAGAGACCAGCAAAAATAGAGGCAGAATATCCAGAAGACCCATAGCGCGAGTTTTCCGCCTGCGCTACGAACTGCGAAATCGTCCATAATCTCGTTTTCCTTCTTAGGTCGGGAGTGGTGAATAAGAAACGTTCTCACTATTCAGAGTTCTCCCACATCATATCGCCATAAAATCTGAATTAAAGATATATCAACCATGTTGATAATTTAAATGCATAACGCTGGCAATTCTCGGATGTTTTTGAATCGATAACGCTCTTCATAACAGTCTAAGTCCATGATAATAAGAGATTATATAATTTTATCTCGTTATAAAAATATCATATAAATAAAGTTCAAAAAGGAATAACGCGATCAATTGTTGATGCCATATCGCGCCGTAGAGGTAAAAACAGGCCAGATCATCAACACTGAAAGACTCATGAACTAGTTCAAAAGATCGCGTTATCTACCTTCCCACAATCCAGCAAGTCAAAGCTTATATTGATGAGATAGAGAGTGAGCAGGTCAAAATTATTGTCCAGCGCGTGAGCTATGTTTAAGCCGCTGCCGCGTTCAAAACCACGCCTCCAGCCGTGCGGGCAGCGGAGCATATAGCGCTGGCCATCACTAAAGCGCGTGGAAAGCCCGCCGAAGCAGGGGTTCCTGAAGTCATTATTGAGAAGGTATACCGAAGCATGATTGAGGCATTTCACGACTACGAGCTTAAGCAACATGAACAATTGCAACAGGAAAAAAGTAGCCTCGCGCGATGAAACAAGCCTTTGCACAACGTGGCGCTTTTTGTGAGCCGCATGATCTGCTATGAGCAAGGAGCGGGCTTAAACACTCTGTTTTGAGTTATGATAGAAAGTGAAGTCAGCACAGTTCAGATATGAATGCAGGGAATCGCAATACAGATCCCGTAAACAGTTAAATGATCATTCAGGGAGAAAAAAATGTGTTTTGAGCGAAAAAAGGAGCGTGCGCTTGCCATCATGGAAAGCAAAAAGATGTGGCGCAGCAATTATGCCCCTCCTCTGTTGCGTGGGTTATGGAAGTTAGGACTAAAAATACCGCCATTACCTTTCGCTTCATTTTGGCAAATAACATTCGTTATGGGATTCGGATTTAGCCTTGTATGGGGACTCATTATGTGGTTATTCACATGGAAAGGGATGGGCGTTCAACCTTCCTCGGCGATATTAAGAAGTCTCTTCAGTGGATTTCTATTTGGCGTAATGCTGGCAGCGTTTCATAGATGGCGCAAGAAGGCCAATAATCTGCCTGACTGGAAAAACCTGTAAGTAACTGGCAAACGAATCAGTATTGCTTAACGTCCCCTTGATTAAGGATAGCGTTGCATCGACCCATTGAACTCACAGCCAGAAGCGGACGTTGCTGGCATCAGTTTGTATTGATTTACGGAGAGCAGATCAGTTGCTGATGCCCGAATCAGAGTAGCCGGTTGTCGCTGAGAAAAATGACCGCATCAGCCATCTTCCCCTTATGGAGTCAGAGCAGCTGATTGAACCAATAAAGGCTAAAGGGGCAAAGCTGGCCATCTCCGGCATCGTGGATCTGTCTGAGCTGGCCGTCAGTTGGGGCGGCATGCCCAGAATCGTGTTTGAGTCCGTTCAGAATATACTGCTTTAAGTAGCCCTGCAGATAGCGTGGGACGACTACGAAACCTTTCGTGAAAGGCAACGGCAAGGCGTGGAGCTGGCAAAGGCCTCAGGTAAGTACAAAGGGCGCAGGCCGGAAGCCGAAACGTATGAACGCATCATTGCTTTTGGCGAGGCCGGTATGTAAATTGCGCGCGCAGCGACTCTTGCGGGATGTTGTGTGAACCAGGTAAAGCGCATATGGGGCACCTACAGGGCTCAGAAATCCGGTCAGTAGCGGTATAAGTTAATGCAGTAAGTCATATTAACATTGTCCAGGGAGCCATAAATTCAGGACGTTATTAGGTCATACCTACATAACACTGTTCTAAACCAACAAGGAACAGATATCCGCGTACCCTGTAATGAAACTGTCGCCCGCCACAACGGTACTAGCAGGCGGGTATTTTCAGCTAAATAATTCTTCAATAAATTCGTCGAATGAATCAGCAACAGTGACAAGCTCCTTTTCATCCATAAGAAAAACGAAAACAGTCTCTCTGCCGATACGGTAGCCTCTTCCGGCGCGTTCTCGTCCGACTGCTGTACCCGCTTATCTGCCCAACCGCAGCGGCGTGCCGGCGATCAAAATCAGCGCCAGATGATTGAGACTGGATTTTAGCTCGGCACGGGCGTTACCGTGAAGATCTCGCAATGTTGCCTGATCTTGCTTGCGCGTAAAAACTGCTTTAAGGAACTACTTAAAGCATTTTATCAGGCTAAACAGGTGGTGAAGGGAATGAAAAACGGAATATCTGGCGTACTGTGTGCAGCCCAAAAAAATAAAGTCGGGGAATATCATGTGGAAATTTCCCGTGTTTTTATTTAAATTTCATTTTATAAATTAATAGTTATCCTCTATTAATTTCACCTCCCATGAAGTACTATCTGATATAGTTATCAGTGCCAAACAGTTTGATAAGTCACCATTTTCTAATGCACTATATTTAACAGGTTTCACTAACGCAGCTAAAAAACAGTTTTTTATATCACTCAATGAGTTGGAAAAATGGTTGATTTCATCCCATGATAATTTAAATCCTATATCGTTGGATAAAACTCGTTGCTCAAAATCAGGCATTGACATACCTTGTGGAGCTATTCCAACTCCCTCTATTTCATATAGATACCAATCCCATTTGTTAGCCGGTACTTTGTCTAATAAGTGAGATAAATGGGCTTTTTCTCCATTGTTCCACATCGACCCTTTACTTACATACATTATGGCATCTCCAGATCTTTTGCAGGACCATGTTGCGGTGTTCCTCCTGTAGGGTCAGGAATATAATCATGCTGATGAGAATTGGGGTGTTCATTAGGTCTGCCATGATTTGTAAAATCAATATCCCTTTTCGGAACTAAATTACCATTTTCATCATACCCCCATTCCCTTGCTTGAGTATAATCTTCTTTTCTTGCTGATTTAGTACCTAATTGAGTATGTGGCGTATCAACATCAGGGACTGGATTCCCATTTTTATCGCGCGGTAATGGTCGAGCGGGTCGATAAGTACCATAAGGATTTTTATCTTCAGCACCTGTTTTGCATAATCCTGGCAGGTCAATATATTTGAGAGGGTTTGGCGCATAAGTATATAAGTTCAGCCCACCACTTAACCCTATCGGATCCTAAACGGTAAACCGTCCGCTCTGCGGGTCGTAATAGCGGAACAGGTTGTCGTGCAGGCCGGTTTCGCTGTCTGCATAGCGCAGGGGCTGGTGCGCAAGCACGGTGTGCTGCGCCAGCCGCGTGAAGCCGTCTGTCTGGTGCCGGACCTCGCCGAAGCTGCCATAGTGCCCACTCCAGCGGAGGCTGCCTTCTTCGTCTGTCACTTCCAGCGGCGCGCCGTTAAGGTCGCTACTGAACCAGTAGATTTCCCCGGCCCAGTCTTCCCGCAGATGGTCAATCCGTGCCAGCGGGCTCCAGGCCTCGTTCGGGTCGTAAATATACATGCTGCACTGCCCGCCTTGATGCTGCTCCTGCAAAAGGCGGTAACCCTGCCAGAGGAAGCGGCTTTCACGGGTGCCGTGACCGGTGGTAACCGTCTTGCGGGTCCGTCTGCCGAGCGCGTCATAATGATAGTGCGCGTCAAAGCGTCCCTGCGGCCCCGTTCAGCGCGCGGATACAAGGCGGTTTTCCGCATCATACGTATAGTGCTGTTCATAAAGCCCGCGGCGTCTTCGGGTCAGGCTGCTCCATGCATCGTACTGCATAAACAGATTCTGCCAGTGCTGCAGACGGTTATCAGTAACCGGGGCGTCGTTCGCGGCAAGGTTATCGGCGGCATCATAGGTAAAGAACGCACTGCTGCCCTGGCGGGACGCATAATGCTTCAGCAGGCGGCCTTCGGCGTCATAGCCGTAATTCACCTCGCCACGCAGGGTGTCGCTGACGCCCGCCAGCTCGCCGCGCCCGGTATAGCGGAGCAGGCGCTCCAGTATCGCCTGCTCCGGCAGGGCCACTTCTTTGATGAGTTCGCTGCGCTGCGCGGTTCGCCTGCCGAGGCTGTCATAGCTGCGGGTCTGTTCGCGTGCGCCCTGGGTGCGGCGGATTTCCCGGTGCAGGCGGTCACGGGTGAATTCAATGACCAGCTGCGACCCGAAGCGGATGGCGCTGACGTGACCGGAGCCGTAGTGCAGCCAGGAGAGCTGCTGCCCGCCGGGCAGGGTCAGATTCGTCAGATCGCCCAGCGCATCCCATGCATAGCTGAGTTCACCGTTATCACCCGACTCGCTTACCAGGCGGCCTGCCTCATCAGTCTAGAGGCGTTGCGGGTGTTTATGACCACGGACACTTTCGACAGTCTGGTGAGACGGCTGGGCATAATCGCCACGCTGCCCGGACAGCTTGCTGACATTGTCGAAGAATTACGCTGCATTTATGGCGATCTTTAGGAGCCGTATGAGCTGACCACGCAAAGTGGAACAGCAACGTGGATTACGGCAATATGTGCTTCACCCGAGGCGGTAATGATATATATCATTACCGCCAGCCAACCGATATTTTCAAATATATGCACAGAGGTCTAATTTTATCAGGCCATTTAATGGGGTGTTCACGATTAATACGATCAAGGGGCAGACCTTATCAGAATCATCATTACCATCTTCTCTTTCTTTCTCAAAGAGACTGTCAGAATTGACCCTTATATCCAGCGCAGAATGCAGCATTTTATGGATCTTAATGCCGCTTGCACGCTTGATTTCATTTTTGGTAGCCGCTGTACTATCCCTGCATGACCATTTATAGGGCGTAAAACGGGGGAACGCAAACAGAAGACATACTGCTTGAATGTGATCATGAGCCTGCTCCAGAAGAGCTGGAGCATGTCATCATCTGGGACACTCTGAGGTTTCATCGCCATGGGCTGGCCCCTTGAGTATTAATAAACTCAGGAGACTTAAAAGAACAATAACGCTGGGCTTATGGAATGCTGGTGTATCTGTTGTCATACCATGCTTCATATATTGATCCTTCACAATTAAGGTAGAGCCATCTTGATACGTTGATATACTCAATATCGAAGACATGGTTTGCGCACTGCCCGATTTAACATCGCGAGACCAACAAAAGTAAGGGGGCTATTTTACAACAAATTGTTTACGTTAGAATGCCTGTACTTTTTCGACAATATTTGGACATTGAACATTTTATAACTATATATTGCCCAACTCATTCAAAAAAGATGAAAAAGATTCAGATACAAAATCTAACTCTGTTTCATCCATTAACCATATATAGACATTAGCAAAATCTGACTGCCTTGTGGACAGTAAGAATAAATTTCCTCCATCGTCATATGCAAACGGCAATAAACCTTTTAATTCAGAAAACTCTTCCGTCAGATCTTTATAATGTTCCTCAATCGGAACTCGTCCATATTTTATAGGCAGGAAACCACCTAAAAGGTAAGGGTTGTTTTCATCAGATTCTGGCAAATAACCTCCATTATAATTCAGGTAAAACTTTACAAAATCTTCTGGCAGATGAAGATGATATTGTTGTTCAAAGATCACCAAATCCTCTGGTGAAAGCTTTTTTTGGGATTCTTCTAAAGCTATGGACATGTTTTATTACTCCTGAATCTTGCTGGATGAGTGTATGCTTTACCGATTACCAGTTTGTACTGGCTTAAACCGTCTTTATGGGGGATACCCCGATGCGCTTCTTGTTCAACAAACTGCATTGTTCCGGTATTTGTCCCTGGATCATAATTATCCAAGTGATGCCAAATATCACCACTTGGTGCTTTTTTCTGATTTAGCCCTGCCGCTTTATTGGGTGTCTGGAAAGCTAAATCATAATCACCGGTATACTGTATTTTAACCATTTGATTCCCATCAATTTTCTTATTATATAATGCATTACTGTCTGCAAAATCAAGGCCGCCCCCTTGCGTTTTTTCACGCCACTTTAGCCAAACCCTTCTAATTGTGCGATAGGATCAGCGGCGAGTCCCAGTCGATCAATCCATGTAAGCGGGTTCGATGCATACCGGTACAGATTCCACCCGCCGTCTAACCCAATTGGGTACTGGACAACGAACCGTCCGGTCTGTGGTCGTAATAGCGGAACAGGTTGTAGTGCAGCCCGGTTTCGCTGTCTGCATACTGCCCGGCATAGCGCAGGGGCTGGTGTGTCAGCGCCGTACTCTTAGCCAGCCTTGTGAAGCCGTCGGTCTCATGGCGAACCTCGCCGAAGCTGCCATACTGTCCGCTCCAGCGAAGGCTATCTTCTTCATCTGTCACTTCCAGCGGCGCGCCGTTCAGGTCGCTACTGAACCAGAATATCTCTCTGGCCCAGTCTTCCCGCAGATGGACGACCCGCGCCAGCTGGCTCCAGGCCCCGTTCGGCGGGCAGCAGATACAAGGCGGTTTTCCGCATCATACGTATTGTGCTGTTCATACAGCCCGCGGCGTCTTCGGCTCAGGTTGCTCCATGCTTAGTACTTCATAAACAGGTCCTGCCAGTGCTGCAGGCGGTACAACGAAAAAAAGGCCAGCTATGGCCGCTGAAGCAAGCGGAAGAAACGGATGAATGGCCTCTGTGACAATCATATAGACGAGGAGCTGGAATGTGCACCTGTACAAAAAACGCACTTATCGTACGTTTTTTGTACGGTTGGCCTTCAGAGCCCAAAGTCGGCTATGTCGGCATTTCCCACACCAACCGTAAAACCGATACTCACGCGCACCCAGCCTGAACCTTAAAGGTAACTGGCTGACAGGGTCGAGATTGGAGACCTGGCGGGGCGTGACGGTGAAGATTACGGACGGATGCCTGGCCATCATCGCGGACAACAACGATATGCAGGAACTGCGCGAGCAGCTTTATCAGGTTAAACAGGTGATTAAATTAAGGGCAGGATATTTAGTGTGCTGAAAGAGAGTTAAATAATAAAAAAGCCGGGAAGATTTGATAGTCTTTCCGGCGAAATATATGAAAAATTTTACTCACTATTTTTTATTCAATAGAACTCAATTCGGCAGTCAGACAGTTGATAATTCCGCCCATCCGATAAAAAAACACTGTCTCCTATAATTTTACCAGCAAATAATCCTAGTTGTTTTGCACCCAGTTCAATCTGTTTTCGCCAACCATCAATATCCCCCTTATATGACAACGCATGTAAAAGCTCTCCAGAGGGAAGCCATAACTTACAATTCTCAGTTATGGCACCTCCGCACGTTGGAACTGGAGGCTCTATTTGACTAGTCAGTTTATTAAATAGTCCATTCCCCAAGAAATTGTCATGCCCATCATCTGAGATGTAGCGATACTCTCTCCATCCGACGGGAGTTGAACCGGGAATTTCTCTCTCATCACCTTTTATCATGGTGTTACCTTAAATAATACATTATTCAAACCAGTACTCTGAAATATAGCATTGTAATTAGCTGCTGGCTCCGGACTATTGCGATATTCTTCATGCCCGGAAAATCATTAATGACTGGCGGCAGGACTATAACGAGTCCAGACCTTATTTATCGCTGAATTACCAGACCTTGGCTGAATTTGCAGCAAGCTGGAGAAATGGAAAATTAGGAGGTCAACAAGAGGGTTTGGTGTGCTGGCCGTACTCCAAAACCACATTTTTTTCCGCTGTTTTGTGGCACCGACATAGCTGGGGGTGACTACAGAACATTTCCTGTTCGCAGCTTTAACTTTTGTCATCGAAGAGCGTCAGATGGCGCCATTTTGCGACGTTCGCCCTATCCTGCATCGTATTAAAAAATGCAGCACCTGCGCGTCCTGTTCCGGATGGAAGCTTGCAGATATTCCACTTCCTCGCTCTCCGTTTTGTTTCATGAATTAGCTTGATGTTATAAGACTCATTCTTTTCATCGGCCTTATGCCCACCAAAAAACCGGGCGATGGATGGATATGACATCCCATTTTCGCTACGACTGACAAGAAATAAAATAACATAAGCCATGTCTTTATTCTTAACCATTTCATCAAAATTAATCATTTACACACCTCGAATCGCCACGGATAATCTAGAAGCTTTCTAGCCGTTGATAATACTGGTTTTCATATTGAGCCGGTGGCATCTGATTGCTTGAACCATGCCGACCACCTACAGTTATAAAAAAAATTTCGATGTAATCAAAAGCATTCCTGCGAGATTCTTTATGGGGACGTCCTCATGTGGCTTAAGAAGACATTACTAACATCGGGGTGTGTTAATCAACGGGGAGCAGGTCACCCGTTTTTATTTTCCGAATAGAGCATGTTACCAATTTGACACCAGAAACCGGTAACGTGCATATATTGGCAGTGATAACACACACCATGGTGCCGATTTAGAAAGCCTTCTGGCACAAAGTTACAGCTATTATCCTATCCCGCAGCACATCCTGACCACCGACTTGTTATTACGTTGAAGTCAGCCGGATAAATTATTAATATTTTAACTATGTCTTACTTGTCTTTTACTCACGAAAATAACTCACTTGCTTTTTCCTGGAGAGCTATTCCCATACCCTCTAAAAAATTCAGCTTTTCTGAAGGATAGAAGCCGTCTTTTAGATTAAATACGCCATAAATATCAACAAAAGCCAACGCAATGATCTTTGGTACTGTTTTGCTTTCTGCCCACGCATCTATAAGAAAATCAATTGCATCTAGCAACTCATTAAATTCAGCTTCATCCCATGATAATTTGCTTCTCACCCTGACAGGTAAAGATTTATCCGATAATAACAGATTATAGATTATTTTTTCAGCTTCCACAGTATTCATTTTTGACCTCCACAAGTAATATACAATTTCGCTTTCTCAACTCGTCCTACAATTAATAGTTCTCTGGAGCTTACTGAGTAATGTGTCGTCCGAGCTTTTAATCCAGGTGCAATAGTCTTATCTTCAGAAGATAAATCAATGACAATATGATATTTTTTGGTAAAAGTCACCATTCCGCTGTTTCAATTCCATACTCATTACCAGGAACCACTAAGCCTCTGCTCAAATCTTCTTTGATAAATATCTTGTCATTACTGTGCTTCGTTATGTCTTCACCACTCCAGAAGGGATTTTTTATTTTTAATTACCTGACAGGGTATTTTTAGAAAGAGAAAAATACTTTCAGCCCTTATATGTTATAAATAAATCAGCACCTGGAACAGATTTCAGGAACGCCTCGAAACTCTACTTTTGAGAGTTAATATCGAAATCTTTACGCTCAAGTACTAACATAGTATAAACATAATCTATTACAGGCTGGTAAGAAATGTTATTCGCAGCAACGATACCTCCGCTCACTCTAGTTTCAGACACTATATTTTCTGTCAGTTTTTTCAATTGCCCACTCTTTTTTGCTTCTTTTAATTTTGCTTGCAATGTTAAGGACATCTTTTTTTCTCGCATATCTGTAATGCCGCCATTACTTTCAGGTATGAGCCCGGGGTGTTAAAAGAACGCCGGACTCAAGAGACAGTTGGCAGACTGCATGCCTCACTGAGCTGCTGGAAATTACTGAGGGGCGGTACATTTGCTACTTGATCAATTGAAAAAGGGGTCGGTCACCATCAGTGGCCCTGCATTTACTGAAGCACTGGACCGGTATACCCGACTGCCCTGCTAAGTCCGCTTTCAAAGTCTATACAACATCACAGGAATATCACCACGCCTCATCTTCTGGAATATTTTTCCCCACAAAAGTTTCCAGATCTGGTTCAAGAAAGCTCTCCTCCCCATTCTCCAGGTCACCAAAAATACACCGCTCCGTCATCAGCGCCAACACAATATGGGAACCCACCTCCGTCAATTGCGAATGGAATAAAATTCGCGGGCAGGATTTTTTTGTCGAAGACTAACGTTTGATAATAGTCATCCACTGTTAATAACCCAGCGTCTTTTACATGTAAAACAGGCAGGAAGTATTTAATATCATTTTCGTAATGCGTGCTTTGATAAACGCGTCGTTTATCTGCCAGTATTCCACCATTGGTAACGAGCCATAGAGACTTTAAGGTTTCGGGGAAAGAAACTCCTAATGACTCTTCAATTTTTTTTAGCTCTTCAGCAGAGACCGCAGGCGATGTTTCTGTCAATTTAGCCATGATCTTGTTACCTATTGGCAATGTTTAGGGATACGGCCTCTCAGCCAACCTTTACTATGTGCTACTTTTATTGCTTCAGGTGAGCCATACTTCACACTAAAATGTTTTTCAAATTGGAATACTGAACCTTTATGCGGGAAAGAGGCTTTACATGCTTCAGTAGTAACTAATTGCATTGTTGATTTGCCTGTTTCTGGATCAAAATCGTCAACGTGATGCCATGTATAGTCTTTCGCATCAGCTTCACTTATACCTGCTAATTTGTAAGCTTCTGCGAAATCTCTTGCCTTTGCCCCCTGAAGTGTGACTTCAACAATATTGCGTTGTGAACCCGTTAATGGATAGAGAGATGGACTTCCGCTGAAATCTACACCACTTAATGCCAGACCCAGAGGATCTATCCATACTATAGGATTAAGCGCGTAGTTGTATAAATTCAAGTTTCCACCCTCAAGCCCAATCGGGTCCTGAACCGTAACCGTCCGGCCTGCGGGTCGTAGTGCAGCCAGGAGAGCTGCTGCCCGCCGGAGAGGGCCATATTTGTCAGATTGCCCCGCGCATCCCATGCATAGCTGAGTTCGCGGTTAACATCAGATTCGCTTACCAGATGACCTGCCGCATCGTGGGTAAAGACGATTTCATCCCCCTCAATGCCCGGGGCAACACCTTCAGCCGTCGGGGTGCGCCGGATACAGGTGCCCAGGCCGTTCTGGTCATGCATATAGCGGTACTCCGCATGGCAGGAGGTGCGCCCGGTCAGCAGACCGCTGTCGTCATACATGAACTGCTGTCAATGGCGGGCGATACCGCCAACTGCGGCAGGCCTGCCGTTTTCCTGAAGCCTAGAACGCCCCGATCATCTCACATCATCAGGGGCGAGGTGTCGTCCGGGCGGGTTTCACTGAGCGGGTGGCCGGTTTCGTCGTATGTGAAGCGGTATTTTCCACCGATGCCGTTAAAGAAGTCTTTAGGATTATGAAAATTTATGCTGCCCCCCAATCTCAGGTTGTGGGGATCTCAACGGAGAAATCGAAGCCAAGTAACCCAGCTTCTTCCACTCTGCGTTTGAATGCCTCTGTCACAAAGACACGGCTGATATCCTCTTCAATAGAAAAAAGGTACTCATCAGTGATGTTATCTGCTTTAAGTACTGGTTTTTCAATAATGAGGCCACGCTCTGTTTCACGAAATAAAGAATTCTCCCGATCGAAGCAACCTGACAGCGCTCTGGTTGGGTAATAGCCAGAAAATGCCTTCTTTTTGCTATCAGTGATGACAGGGAGAACCTGCCCTCCAGGAAGGAAAATATCTCCCAGCTTATCTAAAGCAATATCACTCAGCACATAGAATGGAGACAAAAAACTTGATATATCAGATTGATAGTTTTTCTTTCCAGTGTCGCTTTTTTTAAGCTCTAACTGCACTGGACCCAGCCCCTTGAACGCTTTCCATTTCTGAGCCATAGACAGGCCCATGATGCTGTCACTATCGTCATTATCTGCTTCAATAAAAACAGAAAAATCCACAAAATTGGATTTTAACCGGAATATTTTGCTCATAAACTTCCCAAAACTGTTTTCCAGTCTGCATTACTGCAAGCAGAAGAAAGTATGTCTCTCATGTTATCAAGTTCAGACAACACCTCACTTCTCCCGCCGATAACATCAGCTCTCAGGATTCGTTCGTTCAGGGTGCAGTTTGAATATCGAAAATTATAGCACGTCAAGGGTGTTTTTTGACCTTTCAACTTTAGCTGGCCTCAGCCGACGAAACTTACCGGAAGCCGGTATCCGGTTGCTTTTCCATATATAATCACCTGTCAGATTGATGTGTGTTCCGACCCTGTTGTTTAACCGGATACCTGACCGCCTTTCTCCTTTGCGGGAAGTGTGGCGCTTTCTCATAGCTCACACCTTAGGTATCTCGGCTCGATGTAGGTCGTTCGCTCCAGGCTGGGCTGTATGCCCCCCCCGTTCAGCCCGACCGCTGCGCCTGTTCCGGTAACTGTTACTTGAGTACAACCCGGTACCACGACAAAGCGCCACTGGCAGCGGCCACTGATAACTGGATTCACGGAGCAGAGAAGCAGAGTGCTTCTACAGAGCTCTTGAAGTGGTGGCCTGACTGCGGCTACACTGGAAGGACAGTTTAGGTATCTGCGCTCCGTGAAAGCCAGTTACCCGGTTAAGCAGTTCCCCAACTGGCTTAACCTTCGATCAAACCGCCTCCCCAGGTGGTTTTTTTTGTTTTCAGAGCAGGAGATTACGCCCACTGAAAAGGATCTCAAGAGGATCATTAATCCTCTGTGTGATTACATGACTCGCATTACGAATAAAAAAACGGCAAAAACGGCAAGAACAATAGAAGTTACTCTCCATCTTTTTCCGTGAAAGAAATAGAATGATATAGACTGAAGAAGCAATATTAAAAATAACGCGGCCGCGCCAACCTCATTACCACTACCATTACCATTATCAACAAAGCTTCCTTCTGGGATTGACGGATCCATATCATAAATAAGAGAATATTTATCCTCTGTTGCAATAAACATTGCAATAACAAGCAACACAAAAACAAAAACTGAAAACACCTTAATAAACAACCTCATCCTACCTCCAAAGCAACTTATTAAAATACACCCAATTTCTAACTATGAAATCACCATAGCGACTATCTTTCTTTATGCTCTCCAGTGTGGAGGTTATTCCTCTGTTATATCTTGCACCTATAATCCGAATATCATCAGGAGTTAATGGATCAGGTAATTTATCAAAATTAGCCAACTGCCTTAGATGCATCGCAGCAAGATTAATATTATATGTATCTTTCTCAAGGCAAACAGAAAGCGCTCTGATCTCAGGAACACTCATCTTATCGGTATCCAGTCCCATGGTCCTCGCAGCAGTCCTAAGCTGCATACTGACAAAACCGAATGATGTCCTTTCCGGTTTTGGCATAATAGAAAAATGCTTATCGATAAAATCCGGACCACTATGATCAATAACCCTAAGTTCAAAAGCATATCGGTCAACTACATTTGGATCTCCACCAACTTCAATCCAACAGACTCCGGCTAACAATTCAGGCGGTAATTTATTCATCATGGCAGCACTTTTTATTAAGCGCCGATGGTTAATAACCCATGAATCCTTAAAACCTCTGGCAAACTTCCGCCCACCACCAAAACGTTCTGGAATTACCTTCCATTTAAAAACATCCATAAACGTCCATGATGGCGACTGACTCATCCCTTTGCACTGAGAAAAATCTCGCACATCCATATAAACCTCCCTTTAAATAAACTAATTCTTATTATGCCTTAGCCGATGAACCATAGCCTTATCTAATGCTTTCTGTTCTATTGTGACCTGACCACATGGATTTCCGTCTAACCCATAGCGTACATTGTTTTTACAAAGCGCTTTATGATATCTGAAACGATATATACATTGGCGCAAACACTCCCTTAACTGCTGTTCAGTAAAGGGCAATGATATGGTGGTACACTCAGCACTCATATCAGCCAGAATCCCCTCTTTAAGCAGTTTTGGATGACTGAAGTCGAAACACTCGCCAAAGCCCCCCTCCAGAAAAGGTACGGTGGAAGACCTCTATCACCCGGATGCGCCATTATAGTAAATCATACGGAATTGAATATCCTGAAACTTCTGGCCTCCAGAGATGACGTTAACTGGACCTGGTACAATCTTGATCGGGCTATGAGCATCAAAAAAATGGATGGCATTGATAACGTCGCAAGGCTTGTCGAAAATTTGTCTAAAGCAGGTCTGGTCGATATAGTCCCAAGCGGAACATCATCCGGAATG
The DNA here is from genome assembly GCF_014490785.1 of Kosakonia sp. SMBL-WEM22. Classification (NCBI taxonomy): domain Bacteria; kingdom Pseudomonadati; phylum Pseudomonadota; class Gammaproteobacteria; order Enterobacterales; family Enterobacteriaceae; genus Kosakonia; species Kosakonia sp. SMBL-WEM22. The sequence goes on from NZ_CP051488.1 coordinate 3,026,582, forward strand.
GACTACTACTGCGTATCGGCACAAGCCACCAGTTACTGAACAGAGTCAGTTAGCAACACTTGGGCGATTTACTATAACATCCCTTGGGCGCACCGCTAAAAACGCCTCAGCGCCACTCTGACGAGTCCGGGCCAAAACCCGGCCTTTTCCCCGCACGAAACCGCAAAAATCTGCCCTGATAACTTTTACGCATCTGCATGACTATGCACGAAGGTGAACGGCAGACGGTTACAGCGTAAAGGTGCGGTGAATGCCCCGAAACGGGCGTTCTAATCACGCAAAACTGCTTTGCCAGATAAAGATCAACGCTGGGGCGATGTTAAGCAGCGAGCCGATGATACTTCGCACCACGTTAACGTGGCTTAAAAATTCAAAGTCCATGTAACCCTCCACTAAAAAAGGACGATGCGTGATGGCCAGTTGACTATCACGACAATATTTAGTGAAAAAAATTTAAGCCTTTTACATGAACCATTGAGCTGAAAGCACAGCTACTGAAACGGTGAACGGGCGCGAAATTTTTTCGTGTTCGTGAAACGTTGGCGGGGTGTCGGGGCGCAGCCATGACGAAGTGTTTTGGGTATCGACTGGTTGGGGCGGTACTCCAAAAACACATCTTGTCCCGCTTGTTTTGCCCGCGTCAGTTACTGTTCGCCCGCTTCTGGTAATGAGCCAGTATCTCAGCACGGCCTTCGTCGTAGGTGATCTCTCCGGAAAGAATGCGTACCTTTACGGACTCATAAAGCTGGGTTCCGGACGGGTCCATACCGTCAAGTCTGAGAGAGGCCTCAGCTTTACGGAACCCAGTTAAGCGAAGTTGCAGTGTCCGATCATCAATCATGGGTTTTCCTTTGAGCAGTCATGCGAATAAGGCAGGCGTAAAGTGAGCCCACTTTACATGTCCTGCCCGGAGGTTGAATCGCCACAGGTAATCTAGACACTTCCGGGCCGTTTATAATAGTGGTTTTCATATTCTGCCGGTGACATCTGATCGCTAGAACCATGCCGACGCCTACTGTTATAAAACATTTCGATGTAATCAAAAATATCGCTGCGGGCTTCTTCCCGCGTTCCGTAGATCTTTTTCTTTATCCGCTCACGCTTCAGCAACTGGAAAAAGCTTTCTGCAACCGCATTATCGTGGCAGTTACCGCGACGGCTCATACTGCCCTCCAGGCCGTGTGATTTCAGGAACGACAGCCACTCATTGCTTGTGCACTGACTGCCCTGGTCAGAATAAACCAGCAGCTGTTTTTGGGGATTACGCCGCCATACAGCCATCAGCAGTGCGTTCAGGACAATGTCCTTTGTCATCCGGGATTGCATTGACCAGCCAATAATTTTGCGTGAGAAAAGATCAACTACCACGGCAAGATACAGCCAGCCTTCGTGGGTCCTGATGTCAGTTATGTCCGTTACCCAACGCTCATCCGGAGCATCCGGATTGAGCTGTCGCCGGAGCCTGTTGGGCGACACGATACTGGCCTCGCCTTTATGTATCCGCGGGCTCCGGTAGCCGACCTGAGCCTTTATTCCGGCACGTTTCATCAGTCGCCAGACTCTGTTGACTCCGCACAGTTGCCCGGTATCCCGCAGATCCAGATGGCTCTTGCGATAACCATAGACGCATCCCGACTCCAGCCAGAACTGTTTAATCTTTCCTGTCAGTCTCAGGTCTGTCTGATGGCGTTGTGAATGCGGTTCCTGAAGTCAGGCGTAAAAGCCACTGGGATGAACATCCGGCACCCGTCAGAGCAGGCGAACAGGCCAGCAACGTGTGTTGTCACGGATAAAGGCGTACCTCCGTCGGACAGCTTTGCGAAGTACGCCGCGGCTTTTTTTAATATGTCCCGTTCGTCGGTAGCCCGCTTCAGCTCTTTCTGGAGACGGCGGATCTCGGCCTGAGCATCTGACTGTTCTTTATGAGTGTAAGAATCCCGACCGTACTTCTTTATCCAGGCGTAAAGGCTGTGGGGGGATATCGCGACGTGTTGCCACGCTGGAAACAGAATGACCACGATCAACAACTTGTTTGACTGCTTCAATTTTAAACTCTTCGGGATAACGCTTACCGCTCATGTGCACCTCTCTTTTAAGTCATCTTAAATGACTCTGAGGTGTGTGTTAAACCCGTGGCGATTCAGAAAAGGAAATACCTAGACCTTGATAGAAACATCCCCCAATAATAAAATATTGGAGTCAGGTAAACAGGTAGGCAGAACTCAAAGTGAGTATAACGAAGTTACTCATTTTAATATTCGTTAATGGTGAATGGCATATGAAATGTATATCCGTACCTACTAGCATTGAGGCTATGTCCCGGCTTGATTATGAGGCATATATTGATGGTGACCTGGTCGATGCAAGCATCACCGATGAAGATTACATCTCAATTGTGAAGCTGGGATTGGTTACTTCACTTAATGAATTATTGGACATAAATATCGATGATTATGAAGATGAGAAAATTGTAGGTATTGATGCCCTTACCCAAGCAAAATTGATTATCGAAAATATTTTCATTTCAAGTGAAAGTACAGCGGTTAATATCTTCTTGTCTCAAGTGAATAACGCTATAAAATATAAAACTGGTGTCTTCTTCTACTTCTGAAAACGTTGGTTGACCCATAACATCATTTACCAGCATCGCCCCTGTTATTGGGACGGGGGCAGCATAACGAATGAACGCATGATCTAATTAACCATGACATCCCAGTCACGAAACTAGGCACCACATGCTGCTGGCGTTCCTTGGTGAAAAAACAGAGTCCACTGTCCTTCCTCTGAACACAACCAGCATGAGGAACGTAATGCAGGACGGCTGCCGTCAGCATAAGACGTCCTGTAATGAAGCATGACGCAACCTCCCGCCATTTCGGTAAGCCGGAAATCGCTGCTGATAATAGCCGATGCCGTTTTCTCGCTTAACAGCGACGTGATCGTCTCTGAACGGTCAACCATCACGCCTGACCGGGTAATTTCGCGAAATTCCGGGTGAAGAAGCCGCTCAAGCCACTCGCGATCGTTGCGCCTGTCGCCCTGAAGGCTGCATTCAAGCAACCTGAGCTTTTCCAGAAGCATTCTGCTTATCCTCATGTGATTCTGTCGGACACTCTCTTTTAACATAACATCTCTTTGGCCGCACCCCCGTAAAGCCCCTCAGCGCCATTCTGCGGCTAACGGGCCGTTTCCGGTCCCTTTGACCTGTCCCCTGTGAATCAACACAGGCTGTTTTTAGGGACTTCCGCTTCTGGCACTAATCAGACATGCGCTCAGGACAATGTCCGCTAAGAGCGAGAGGCGGACATTCGATTCGTGGCGAAACGCTATTTTTGTGATCCCAAACAAAAAAGCTTAAACACAGTGCCAAGTCATGCGAACCAAAAGGGTATCAGAGTTATGGATCCAGCTTTGCAAACGTTGCTAAATCCTGGTGATCTAATCGAAAGTATTGTTTTTCTTCTATCAGGGATGCCCCAAGGGATAAGTAAAACTCAGCTGCTTTCGGGTTGGTAGTTTCAGCAGTCCAGTCAAATCTTGTGCAGCCATGCTCAACCGCAAAAGCCGCTATAAATCGCATAAGTGATTTACCTACCCCCTGACCTCTTACTGCAGCTGATGTGAAGAGATCTTTCATATATGCCTGACCGGAGCATTTTGGCGCAGGGAACATCATGGTGAACGTGGCGAATCCAACAAGCGATCCGTTTTTCCATGCCCCCAGGACGGTCACGCCCGAGTAGACTGAGAAAACCCGGCGGGTCAGATAAGATAACATTTCGTCATAGCTGGCACCCTCACTTCCAAAGTAATAAGTGTCCATTTCTACAAAAATTTTCGCCAGTGCAGGAATATCTGACGAATCACATATTTTTATTTTCATACTCTTCCACAAAATTTTAGGCAGCATCTCTATAGACTTAAACATACGAGATCAAAGCACGTACCTCAATTGAATAAGCTGATTTCTTCCGCTTCTGGCACTGAGCGGACGAGCTAACAGAGCTGAAAGTCCGCTTCTGGCACAGAGCGGACCGCCTGAAGCGCCTTGTGGTCCGCTGTGAGCGAAAAGCAGACTTTTTGCCCATACAAGACATACCAATCACGCATTCTTATCACTCTTCACAATATCCAACTACCTAATTGAACTAAGCCATCCTTGAAATGATATTGCTAAAAGTTCGAGCGTCTAGCTAGTCCAGTTTCTAACACTGTCTAAATATACATACAAAGAAATTCCATCTGGGTCAAATGAGTGATAAAGTTTCACCCATAAGACCCACTGGAGGTACTATGTCTGAATTTGAATTATTAGCGCAGAATCTGCTTGAAAAGGCCGAAGCGGAAGAAAAGTTGCGACAGGAAAATGATAAAAAACTCATCGAGCAGGTACTGGAAATCTATGATCAGAAATACGTGGCAGAGCTGCTCAGAAAAGTCGGTAAAAATGAATGGAGTCGCGAGACGCTTAATCGCTGGGTTAATGGTAAGTGCCCGCCAAAGTCGCTGACGTCAGCGGAAGAAGCGCTTCTGCGAAAGATGCTGCCGGAAACGCCTGCGCATCACCCGAACTATGCCTTCCGGTTTATCGACCTGTTTGCTGGCATTGGCGGTATACGAAAAGGCTTTGAAGGCATCGGCGGTCAGTGCGTGTTTACCAGCGAATGGAATAAAGAGGCTGTGCGCACGTATAAAGCTAACTGGTTTAATGATGAGCATGCGCACACATTTAATCTCGACATTCGGGAGGTGACGCTCAGTGACAAACCTGAAGTACCCGAAACCGATGCTTATGCCTACATTGACGAGCACGTGCCGGATCATGATGTACTTTTGGCCGGTTTCCCATGTCAGCCGTTCAGCCTAGCTGGAGTAAGCAAGAAAAATTCACTCGGTCGGGCGCACGGTTTCGAATGTGAAGCGCAGGGAACGCTTTTCTTTGATGTCGCGCGCATTATCCGCGCCAAGAAGCCGGCTGTCTTTGTGCTGGAAAACGTCAAAAACCTGAAGAGCCATGACAAGGGTAAAACCTTTAAAGTCATCATGGAAACCCTGGACGAGCTGGGTTATGAAGTGGCGGATGCGGCTGACATGGGCAAAAGTGATCCTAAAGTTATCGACGGAAAACATTTTCTGCCACAGCACCGTGAACGTATTGTGTTGGTTGGTTTCCGCCGCGATCTGAATATTCACCAGGGTTTTACCCTGCGAGATGTCAGTCGTTTTTATCCGGAACAGCGGCCGTCATTTGGCGAGCTGCTGGAGCCTGTGGTAGACAGCAAATACATCCTGACACCGAAGCTCTGGGAGTACCTTTACAACTACGCCAAAAAGCACGCGGCTAAGGGGAACGGCTTCGGTTTTGGCCTTGTAAACCCTGAAAACAGGGAAAGCGTTGCCCGTACGCTTTCTGCCCGCTATCACAAAGACGGATCTGAAATTCTGATTGATCGTGGCTGGGATATGGCTATGGGTGAAACAGATTTCGCGAACGAAGAAAATCAGGCGCATCGGCCACGTAGGCTGACACCGCGTGAGTGCGCGCGCCTTATGGGCTTCGAGAAGCCCGACGGCAGGCCTTTTCGTATTCCGGTGTCGGACACACAGTCTTACCGCCAATTCGGTAACTCCGTAGTGGTCCCTGTGTTTGAAGCGGTTGCGAGACTGCTGGAGCCTTACATCCTGAAAGCCGTTTCTGCCGATGCTGAGAAGGCAGAGAACATTTGAGTGCATCTCCCGGCAGGGTATGCCGGGAGATTATTCAAGGAAGATCGGCGTAAAGCCCTGTGAGCTCGGCAATAAAGGCGCCCAGCGTCATTAATTCAGCCCTTACCGCTTCCGGGTATTTTTTATGTAAGGACGACGGCACGACCAGCCTGACTCCTTCCGCCTGCATTTCTCTGTACTGTGCCTGTGATACACCCTCCTGCAGCGTAAACAGGTGAACCGGAGAAATTCTGTTAGCTTCATTCAGTATCTGGCGCCAGCGGTCTTTACAGGTGGTTTTGACGGCCAGCATGCGTAGATTGTCTGCAGGAAACTCCGCGTCATGGTAAGCCTCGGCGGAGGGGAACAAAAAGTCGGGCTTTTTATTGCCCTCCGTGACTGCCTGCGTAGCGAAATGTCTTAGTCCGTGCTCAATGAAAAGATGCTCCAGATGAAGTTCCAGTGATTTTCCGGCTCGGGATTTACGACGATTACTGACTGAGTTGGCCAACGCAATGAAATCATTCACAGAGCCAAACCCTTTACGGATGATGTCCAGAACGTGGAGTTCTTCAACAAGCAGAAATATGTCGTATTCGACGCGCCGGCGGTCAATAAGCTGCTCATCCGGATCCAGAGAATGCTTAACATAGTGACTGGCTGCATACTTAATAATTTCATTACCAGAGGGAAAGCGCTGCTGCCAGCCTTCCGGGATAATGTATTTATAATTAACTGGCGCTTGCGGCAGTGACAGGCCACCCAGAATTTGATCGGCAGGCCCGGAAATTAGCGTGCCGGGGATCACCTCACCGACAGCGGTCTCAATAACGTCCTCTTCGTCTGGACTGACGCAAACCCAGATGTCTACAGCCGTACTGTTCCCACCTTGTTCATCAAGCCTGAAGGCTAGAAGCGTCAAGGCCCCTGTATTTTCAGGGTCCTGAAGTGGGCTGCCCCTTCCCCAGCGTGTAATCCTTTTCTCATTCCGGGTTTTTCCAAAATAACGGTTGTTGTAATAAATTGCCCGAGCCTCACTGTCCGGACAGTCATGAGATGATACGTGAGCAGTGAGGAAGACCGAAGGGTTGATGTCACGGGTGTTGTTTATAGACGGAAACAGCTTTTCAACGATACCGGAAGGGATATAAAGCCCGACCTGATGGCCCCCTGTTGCGCCGGTGTCATTGGCAGAAAGTCGTTTTATATAAAAGAAGTAATTCCCGCCCGCGATCTCAAGTAGCCAGTCATGAAAAGTCGACATACACATCCCTCTGTTGTCCTGAAATTCAGATCGCCATTTTTTCACATTCAGATGAAAGCGGCCAGCAAGGCTTATTAAGATTATGCTGCTCCGTATAGGCCAGCAATCTGGGATCTTATCAACGTCCGCTTCTGGCACAAAGCGGACATTTGTATTATGCAATGTATGCCATAAGCCTAAGCAGAGGTCATACTGGCAGATACCGGCCTCGCAGCGAGTGCATCCCACTCCAGGCGCTATATAGCTTTTAAGAGAGTTGAAGTTCATCTTTACAGAAGCGTTTACTTCTTTCTGTTAAAAACGATCACGCTTCAACCGACTGTTCCTTATCGCCTCTGAACGCATCGCGGCTATCAAGAAATGTTCTCAGATTGAGCCATTAAGCAGTGAAAAAAGGGTTAAAGCGCACAATTTTTATGAAAATAATGAATATAAGGAAGTAAGAAAGCGCTTCGTAAAGCTCCTCACCGATCTGATGCCGCTTGATTAATATCCCGGTTTAAGAGATTCGATCTAACCCGTACACGCGAGGTGCGGGCTTACCAGCCAGCTGATGACGCTTTAGGGAGTTTAATACGGGAGCAGAGTGATGGTTTTAAAAACCCGTGGTGCCCGGAATGGCTTAGTGGCGATAACCGGTATGCAATATTTACCCGCAAGTTGCTAGAATCCCGCGAACTGTTCTCCCCTTATTATCCCGGCTGCTGACCCCGATCAATCTGAGAGAGAAACAATGGAAAAAACATGTAACCGAGGCTGGCGCAAAGCGCAGAAACAACGTAATAGATCTCGCGATGCCCATACGGCCTCCTTAACTTTTCGTGACGAAAAAACTGGAAGATGCTCTACACGCTGTCAGATAAATTACTGCGTGCGGTACAACTGGGATTTGAGTTTTACTAACCAGCAGCTTGCTATGCAAGGCCAGGAAGAGTATCAGCTCATTGATGAAAGTACTTTTTATATGCAGCCGTAATCAACGGCGAAGCCCTAGGACGGAACAGGTGTTCCGCCGTCATCCATCTCTTTATGTTCGCTCTGCGGGCACAAGCCGAAATGCTAAAAAGAGAGTCTCATAGGAAATGCTTCAATGGGCCGATATTATTTGTGTTATGGAACAAAAGCATAAAAACCGTTTTGTGGCTGAATATGGTCGGATAATCTCTGCATGTCCTCAATATCCCCGATGATTATCTCTTTGTGGATCCCCGGTTGATCGCAATATTTGAAGATATTGTACCTGCAACGCTGGGGCTAACCGATCAGTTGGTAATGTGAGACATCACATTACGAAACTCACCGAACCGATCGCATGACTGATGACCAGCAATATGGTCAATCAGGAGCTTTTTGTATAACAGTCCGGGTTCCCTTTTGTGAAGTGTCGGTTGATGCTTTATCAACGGTTTGGGCTTCTTTTGGTGGATAGTATCCAGTTTCTGTCGGTGGGTTTAGTAATACACCAGCACCATTACAACCAGCCAAAGAGATTATACAACCTATTAAAAAATAGTATTTTTTTCGCATGTTACACCTATCTTTTTTTACCGTCCATGTTGTAAACCGTTCTTCGCCACTTTTCATCAGGGCGGTTTACAAACCCGATTGTTTCTGATGGTGATGCTCCACCCTGAATAGAACCGTTATTGTCAATCATAACAGAATTCCAGTTATCTGAAGTATGGATGTAATTCTTTGCGATTATATCAACTTCTTTATCGTTAAAATCTTCAGGATGACCACCTGAACGGACAGTTTTACCCATCGCAATAGCCTTATTGCAGAGAGGAATAAGGTCATCTGGAATATCGCTATCTGTTTGTTTTTCGAACGCTACTCCAGCCTCTTTTGCTGCATCGACCATTACCCGCAGAGTTATCTTTGACCAGTCATTTTTCACTACTCGATTGCGTAGCGTCAGCGCAGCAAAACTCCGCTTCTGAAGTTCACCATAATGATTAGATGGCATTCTATCGTCGTACCATGTCTCAACTGATATTTCGCTATTACGTAGAACGGGGGCAATGCTTGGATATGAGTTCATTATTGGCAATTGATCTTTCGCCTTGTGATAACTACGAGTCTGCTCATCTGGATAATTCAATGGGACAGTACTAGTTTCTGGTCGTGTCAGAAACAAATTCTCTTTAACTACAGGGTAATAGCCACCACCTATGTCGGAGTGCACCCCGGGAAGCGCCAATTCTGGCCATGCTGGTTTAACACTATTTAAAGCAAAATTGAATCGGCATTCATTAGCTGCTGTAATATGGAATACTTTCTCCGCAACGCCTGGACGTAGAATAATATTCACATCACCAGTATCAGCATTATGTGGGTTCAAACCATTTGTTGGAGTTCCGATGGCCGCGACGGTGTCAAAAATACCAATAAAACGATTTTTACCTGCCGGAGAACCTTCAAAAGTTGTGCCTCCCGTACCTGTCTGTATTGCGCTAATAATAGCAGCATCCTCTGATTGAACGCGGTTTGCAAAATGTCGTGTTGCAGCAGCCCCACGGCTAAAGCCGAAAATATCAAACTGAATTTTTTTTATAACAACGTCATAAGCTGATAATTCATCTTTTACAACTGTTAAGGCATGGCGTAACTTATGCGGTATTAAAGATATGGCTTTATCTGTTTTAGCTACAACTCCAGCGTCGGAGATCCCTAATCCCTGACCAATGAAACTATCTGATTTCCCCGCTTCAGTCCCTATACCGTCAATGTAAATACTGTACTGTGCTTCACGATTACCAAGTATGAGTTGATTTACATACAATTTGTTTAACCAATAGACGTTCGTATAATAACCCGTATAGCTGGTTGCTCCGACTCCCGAAAAACCAAAGTCGTCCTTAGCGCACTTACCGATAATCCCTTCCGCCTCCGAATTGGCAAGGTTGTAGTGTTTCGCCGTGCAAGCATCTAACATATTCGCGGTATTAACAGCATTATTTCCGGTGCCATCAAAAAAAACACCAAGTATTATTGTAATTCCTATTTTTTCTTTCTTTTTAGTTGCCTGAGCACGCTGTTCTGGTTGTTCCTCTTGTTTGGTCTTCCACTCAGCAGCTGTCGGGGCGTAATATGCAGGACGTCTCAGTTGCCGAGATATAACATATTTGAGGCGGGCCTGGAGAAGCGAAGGCAAGTCATTGCGAAGGTCACCGGATGCCGTCAGCACGCCTGACATATCATAACCGCTCATATTCTTTCTCAGCAGAACGAGTTTGCCGAACTTGATATCATTCAGCGTATCGCGATATGCCGCCCAAGGACGTTGCCAGTGGAAAATTTGACGCCTACTCACAAACTGGCTGTAGTTCTGTGGCAAATCCCACTTCTGAATTAATCGGTTTGGCTGCGCGGTATCTGCGAGGTTGCGGGCTGCTGTACCTGGATGGATAATGTGGGAAATATCCTCTAGATAGATGTCATCGAGTGATATTACCTGGCAATGATGAAGCATAATGTTCCTTTTGCGTTAACGTCCTGTGCTCAATTATTACTTTTTCATGACAATTAGCAAAGAAACTGTAACCCGCCCCCCCCAAAATGAGGGGTCGGACTGCCCACGTAAATCTATTAGGAGGTAATGGCAAACAGTTCAGGGAACGGGACCGAAAACGTCAGATATCATCAGGTGTACGGAGGACAATCATCTCAAGGGCGTTGCGCAGAATATCATTCCGGTTGACATCTGTTTCCGATCCCAGCCGCGCAATCAGTGCCAGGATGAGGTCCTTGTTAGTGACAACCGTTTTTGCCTCCTGCAGGGTAAAGGTTATCTCACTAATAACCTGCTCTGCATCAAGCGCATGCAGATTACCGTGATGAGCATGTTCTGATATAGCTGTCACTGTGTTCATTGGTCAACTCTCAAAAAAGCTCTGCGCATTCACAAGGCCTGACAACCAAATATACAGGCACGTGCACAACGTGCCTGCGTTTTTTTGTTCAACTTTGATGAAATAATTCTGAAGCAACAGGCATGTAACAGCCCCCGAAAAATATTTCGGATTGGGATTGTAAACGCTACAAGTAATGCTGATATGCCGCCTGCCATGAATGCACGCTGCCTTAAGAATAGTCGGGCCGGACAAGCCCGGCGGGACCGGGCGCGTCAGTGCTGTGCTTTATCGATCGCGGCCAGAATCTGCTCCGGTGACGCCAGCAGATAATCAGCGGCTATTTCCCCGATGCGGGCTTCCTGCTTTGGCGCTTTTTAAGGGACATCCGGGACGGAGAGGGCAGAGAGCGCGGCCATAATGTCCGCTTTGAGCGAGAGGCGGACAATCATCGAACAAAATTTAACATCACTGCTACAGTTTTACTTGTTGGGTAACGAGGCGAGGCATCGTCTTGATTTCGTGTAACATTGTCTGATTCGGAGTATGGTTTTGATAAATAAACTCGATCACTTAGTGCTCACTTGCCGCTCAATTGAGCAATGTAAGGATTTCTATACTCGTATTTGGATATGGAGGCCGTAATGTTCAACAATGGTCGTTGGGCTCTTCTTTTTGGTGACCAGAAAATAAATCTTCATGAGTATGGTAAGGAAATTGAACCTAAGACTCACCTGCCAGTACCCGGATCTCATAACCTGTGTTTTATAGTCAACAAACCAATCCAGGAAGTTCTGTCCCATCTTAAGGAGGAAAATGTTCATGTACTCGAAGGGCCTGTAACCAGTTTTTGTTGACCACTACATCACCTCTGATTGAGAGTTTACTCACTTAGTCGCGTGTCCACTATTGCTGGGTAAGATCACATTGTGCTTTGCGTTTACTATTACTATGTCTTTGTAGTACGTATCAGTACTTAATGTTTTGTAAACATAAGATCCATATGGTACAGGTGTTTTATTATCGTAGTAACGCCCCTCAAAGATACTTAAATCTGTACTCGTTTCATTTCCTCTTATATCCCAGTATTTGAAATCGGGTACATATGCTTGTACTGAAAATGTTAACAGTGCTAATAGCACTGCTATTATTTTCATTATCTTTTCCTATACGCTTTTACTATTTCATAATATACCCAATACGGAATAAGAGAATAAAGCATTACGCCTGCTATTAATGCCGTAAACCTTATCGGGTCTGCATACGGTTCATAGCAACAATCTAAGTACATATAGAGTTTTTGATACGATTTTTCCATAACCCAATATGTTATATTATAAAGTGGTTTAATATACGTTGTCATAAAAAACATACTAACAAAGCAAACTATATACTCCTATATTGACAATAATACGCATTGTTACTGAACCTTATTATTGAGTACATTACCAGTACTTGATAATAGCCAATACACTATATATATAATTTCATTCTTAACGTATTCAGCAATTTTCATAGTTATATTTTCCTTTTACATCTACATAACCATATGCAAGCAACTGAGATCGCGATCCCTGTACTTTTACCTTCCTTGTACATAATAACAACGCATCATGTACAGTATAAAAATCTACCTGCCTAACAAAGGTTATGCAACTTTCTGATATCCTGCTTCCATCTGGTCGGGTTGGGTGTAGTCTGAATCCACCACGTGAAATACCGTTTACATATGTTGTGTCAGTCATGGTTTGTGCACTGAATAGACCAAACCAGTGATTATGATTGCCGCCGGTAAAGCAGTTTATAATGTCAGCACGCTTTTGATTCCTCCATGTTCCTTGTGGTCAATCAACTATCCAGTACCTGCCAACTGGAACCGCCATATTCTCTTTGTAGGCACAATAGAGATCGTTAGTATATGGATTCAATCCGCTGAAAAAAGGGTATGCTGCTATAGCGTATACCTGCAAATTAACATATAAATTGTCGTAGTGATCATCGTAATTTTAGAATAATCATATCGTCCCTTCACGCTAACACTGTCGCCGCATGCTGAAGGAGGCATCCTTTTCTGTCTACCATCCGTAAGTTGCCGAAGGTACATGCGGCTCCATACCACTGGATAAATTTACCTATTACAAGCTATAGCACCATCAGACAGTTGTACTGGCTACTGTTCTGTAACGTGATATACATTCTTGATTTGCACCCTGATATTGGGGATTAAACTAGCTTTTATCGGCAGGAATGCATATAAGGATGTTTTTAAACATTTCTCTTCACAAAAAAGCTATAAAACTTACCATTGATTCTTTTAAGTCGTTATTTTTCTAATTGCACTATTATTTATTAACGGTACGGTTACCGCAGATAATGTTTCGGCTATTTCTCTAAGTCGTGATCTATGCACTTGATTACCCCATAATATTAGGCTTCCACTAAAAATGTTTGAGAGTAACAATTCAAAATGCAAAAAATAAAGCCGACTTATCCTGCTGGGCAAGGAAAGAGCATTTTGAGGCCTTTCAGTCGTTTGCGCAGTGTACATTTAGTCAAACCGTACAGTTAGATATTACCATCTTGTTAAAGGATATTAATGCTGTTGGCTGGAAAATCTATCCTACTTTGCAGCATATGCATACTACTCCTGGCGCTATAAAGCTTTTAAGAGAGCTGAAGTTCATCTTTACAGAAGCGTTTATTTTTTCTGTTAAAAACGTTCGCGTTTCAACCGACTGTCAAATCGGAAGGGAATTTCTTCTGAATCTTTTATAACCCTGTAATAATCCGGGTGTTCAGGATTCAATAGATAGTTAAATTCAACGGGTGATAATGCACTGGGAACGCGCAGTGCTATTGAGGAACCAGTAAAGCACCAGGCATCTCCATATGCTGCAAGTTCTGGCGGCGCTTCTTCATCTGCCCAGTTAGCCGGCAGTTCATCCATATTGGCTTTCTGAATCTGGACGTCTGGCACATCAATACGCAGTAACGTGAAGTAATCCATGATATGTGTTGCGCGCAGATGTACCAGCGTTTCAAGCATAGTCAGCGATGCTGCCTCTGACACATAAACCATTGCAGTACCTACATTGTTCCAACGGCCTCCCGCCTCTTTAGCTCCGTATCCCGTCCAGGCTGTAGAAAGATACTTTGTTTTTGTCAGCCGATAGAGAATCAAGAGTACACCCCATGTTCCAGACGGGTGATCAGCTTCATGACTTCATAAGCCCCGGTTTCGGATGCCATGAGTTCGGCAGGCACTTTCCAGCCCAGGGCACGGTTTGGTTCCTTCAGCCACTTCTGGGCTTCCTCCTTGTCCCCTTCAAACAGCTCCACCGCCCGATCAATGACACGGATTATGCGAACCAGTCGTTCGCTCTGGTCGGGAGTGAATCGCGCTTTTAAACTGCGGCCAAACGTCGTGGGTGGTATGCCTGACATTTTGCGCAGGTCATTTTGCGACATTTTTGCCCAGTCAACGATCAGGGTAGCGACTTTGCCATCCAGGCCTTCATTAATCTGGCCCACCAACGCAACACCGTCAGATGTATTTAACCCCGCCACCTGCCATAAACGCGGTGGCTTGGCCTGAGTCGTGGATAAGTTGAATGTTTTCATAAGCACCCTCCATTTGGAGGTTTAATTATATCCAAATGGTTGGTTGCGAGCAAATATCAACCGGTGATGGTTGTTGAAACTGATGTATCTGATGATCGCGATTATTCTGGTAATCGTGGATTACATAGAAAAATCTTCGCTTTCACAGGTAACCCGGCAGAGGCAGGGCGATATCCTGCTTTTGCCGGGTTCGGCAAGCCCGGCGGGAACCGGGCGCGTCAGTGCTGTGCTTTATCTATCGCCGACAGAATCTGCTCCGGTGACACCAGCCCGGCAAAGACAGTGATGGTTTCAGGCGAGGCATTCTCTGCCGGCATTATAATCAGGCCTGGCGTACCCGTGAGCGCCTGCGCGAGCGCATCGCTTTTTTCCAGAACAGGGGCATGGTCCACGGCGTGCAGCGCCTCCATGCTGGCGGCGTGAGGCGTTGGCTGTCGGTATCATCCTGAAGGATATGGAAGCTCGCGGGTAGGATGACAGGAATCAGAGGTGAAGATGTTTTGCTGAGCAGGTCAGTATAGGCAGTCAGGATACAGTTTTAAAAAGTCTCCCCCAGAAGTTATGCTTTCACCATGAAAGAAGGAGATCTTGTGGCAAGTGAATTGACAGAGAAAGACCTGCTGGATAATGGTTTTACCGTCAGGAACATATCCCGGCTCAGGGAAGTGCTGAGCAGGAATGAAAATACCGGCGAAACGCTTTCGGGACTGGTTGATGAATTAAGCAGACGTTTTTATGGCGGAGTCATCTCTCTGTTCCTTGTTCTGGCTCCGCTTATTTTTCTTCCTGTTTTTTATCCGCTTTCGCTGCTGCTGTATTACTTACCTGTCGCAATTTTCGGCATTATTGCGGTCTGGTATCTAATCCCCCTCGGTCTCTCATGGAAAGCATACCGGATGATGAAAAGCCGCTAGGCATTACTGCAGCTTTTCGTCATGCCCAGTTGGTAAAGCGTATGGCCAATTTGTGCCCCTTTCAACGTCGCCGAGGCACCTTTAATGACCAGTGCAGTCCGGCTCATGGTGATCACCTGTCTCATGAGGTAGTCGAAGAACTCCATCACGGCAACCTTCGCGCCGGCCAGGCCGCCTGGTTATCCATGACTTTCAGGTCCATGGTCAGTTGCTCACGCGCATGCTGTTATTGCTGCAGCTTCTGGCTGACCTGCACCAGACGTCCGGGTGCGCCAGCAGATTGACCTGCTCCCCGTTGATTAACACACCGCGATGTTAGTAGTGTCTTCATAAGCCACATGAGGACATCCCCATGAAGAAGCGTTTTTCCGACGAACAGATCATCAGTATTCTCCGCGAGGCCGAAGCCGGGGTTTCTGCCCGTAAGCACGCTATTTCCGACGCCACCTTTTACACTAGGCGTGAGAAGTACGGCGGTATGGAGGTGCCCGGGGTTAAGCGCTTGAGGTCGTCTGAGGAAGAGAACGCCAGACTCAGGAAGCTGCCTGCTGAAGCCATGCTGGGTAAGGAGGCGCTTCAGGTGGTTCTGGGGCGAAAGTACTGACGGCAGCCCAGAAGCGGGAAGCCGTGGTGCTGATGTGTGATGTGATCGGTCTGTCGCAACGTCGTGCCTGCAGGGTTGCAGGTTTGCCCCTGCCGTTATGAGGCTCAGCGTCCGGCTGCTGATGCATCTTTATCAGGGCGTATTACTGAGCTGGCGCTTGAACGCAGACGTTTTGGTTACCGGCGTATCTGGCAGTTGCTGCGTAGGGAAGGCCTTCACGTCAATCACAAGCTCGTGGCTATCCGACAACAAAAAGCAATGTTCAGGGCCCGGAATTTACCTGCCGCGCGCTTGATCAATGGGCCTTTGTGCATGGTGTGGAACTACGGCTTATCCAGCCAGGTAAGCCAACGCAAAACGGATTTATTGAGAGTGTCAACGGTCGCTTTCGGGATGAATGCCTGAATGAACACTGGTTCAGCGATATTCTTCATGCCCGGAAAACGATTAATGACTGGCGGCAGGATTATAACGAGTGCCGTCCCCATTCATCGCAGGATTACCAGACACCAGCTGAATTCGCAACGAACTGGCGAAACAGGAAATACGAAGAAAAACCAACCGACATTACTAACTGAAGGTTGTATCTAATCTTTGGGCAAAGGTACCGGAAACGGCCCTCAGGCCGCAGAATGGCGCTGAGGGCCTCTGCGGGGGTGCGGCCAAGAGATGTTATGGTAAGTCGACACGGTGTTGCTCGCTAATACTGTTCAGCAATAAATGGCCTGGTTCCGATACACGATAACGTGGTCTCGATGGGTTTTCGTTATAAACAACATCAACCACCCCCTTATTTACCAGGCGGGTTACGATGTTAGCCACATTGCCAAATCCGGGGATACCCCGAGTAGCAAGTGTGCGATCAAGTATTATCCAGGTCCAGTCGATGTCTTTTTCTGCCATGACTTTCAGGACAATAAATTCAGTATTGGTTATCGTCATTTCAGGACATCCGGGTGGAATAAATTACCGTCTTTGCGTTTAAAATCTTCCAGCGTTGCCGTATGGGCATTGTTCCACATATTATAACCAGCCACACCTTCCGGTTCACCCGTTTCCCATCCCAGATACAGTAACGGCGATACTCCCGACAATCATGAGTAATCCAGTCATCTCCACACAGGGGCCCCTGAGAGAGGCATCGCTTTGCTCTGCACCGCTTTATGGGGCTTTTTGCCCCTCGCGGATTTCTCGGCCAGACTTGAAGTATGCCATTCCTGCGGTTCCGGCACGGATCTCCAAAATTATGAACCCCGTTGTTAAGCCCGTTAAAGATGGCGGGCTTTTTTATTCTCGAAATTGTATAGAATGTTAATTTCAAAATTCATGGAGGCTGAGTTATGACTTGGGTTTTTCAGCAGAGTACAGGGAATTTAAGCAGAAATGGACGCTTTCTGCTTAAAGGTTATGCGGGAAAAGGCCCCGGAAAGTTCAACCCAAACATGGAAGGGAGACCTGATGTTGGCCCATTATCGAGAGGTAAATACGTAATTACAGGGCACCCATTCCATCATCCTCATACAGGCGGATACTCTATAAGGTTACAGCCTGATCCCGGAAATAATATGTTTGGTCGTTCTGGTTTTCTAATTCATGGGGACAGCGTGAAGCATCCAGGGCAGGCTTCAAATGGTTGCATCATTCTGCCACTGCCAATTAGGCAGCAGATATGGAACAGCGGAGATAAACAGGTCGAGGTGGTGAGATGAAGAAAGTTATAGCCCTTTTTGCAATAGTGCTGCTTCCAGGTTTCGTATTTGCAAAATCAAATGGACCTGATTGCCATTCCTGGCCTATGAACATGACAGAAGGCTGGATGAAAAACTCGGGAATTGTTGATATCACAAACTTGGATGAGGCAAAAACGAAGTATTCATTATTGGCATCAGAGAAAAAGGGAAAAGATCTTTACACTCAGGTATATCATTTCACTTTCTATGACAAAAGCGGTCACTCCTATGAGGTAATTACGACCAGCGATGCTTCTAATGAGGAGTGCTCAATGGGAAGCGTAAACAGCTATCTGGTTTCTAAGCACGATATAAATTATTAGGCATTGTTGAAAAGGCTCTTCTTGAGATCCTCCAGTGATCGTCATAGTCTCTTGACCCAGAAACGAAAAATCCGCCAGTAAGGCGGATTTTTCGAAGGATCTCAGTGTCAGCAAACATTTTGAACCTGTGGTAACTGGCTTGGAGGAGCACAGTAACCAAAACTGTTCTTTCAGTGTAGTCGCATCGCACCCGAAATTTCGAGAGTCTCCTCCTCTAAATCAGTTACCAGTGGCGTTAAGTCGTGCCTTTCCGGGTTGGACTCAAGTGACAGCGCAGCGGTCGGGCTGAACCGGCGGGGCTTGCATAGAGCCCAGCCTGGAGCGAACGACCTACATCGAGCCGAGATACCTACAGTGTGAGCTATGAGAAAGCGCCACACTTCCCGCAAGGGAGAAAGGCGGTCAGGTATCCGGTTAAACGACAGGGTCGGACACACATCAATCTGACAGGTGATTATATATGTAAAAGCAACCGGATACCGGCTTCCGGTAAGTTTCGTCGGCTGAGGCCAGCTAAAGTTGAAAGGTCAACCATGCCCGGTGCCAGTCTGCGGCAGAACACACACTGATAGTCAAAGAACTCAATCACGGCGACCTTCGCGCCGGCCGGGCCGGTCACCGGCTTGTCTGCATCCCTGAGCAGTGCCGCCTGGTTATTCATAACTTTCAGCCTCATGCCCAGCTGCTCACGCTGTTGTTGCTGCAGCTTCTGGCTGACCTGCACCAGAACGTCCGGGCGCGCCAGCAGATAGTCAGCGGCTATTTTCCCGATCCGGGCTTCCTGCTCTGGCGGGGTCTGCCATACAAACAGACCGTCTTACTGCACAGGATGGTCAGATAACTCATTACGATAGATGGCAACGCTTCCTGATTTTTACGTGCCGGGTGGAGCTATGTGCATCACGCTGAATACTATCGTTGAAGCGAGCATTTGCTTTGGTTGAGCCGGAAGCGTGATGAGGACATGTTTCCGGGACAGAGGGCATGGCAACAAGTTCCGTTACTCAGCTCACCGGAGACTAGTCAATCAGTGTTTAAAATTTAAAAACGTGACGAAATCGGGTTTCGGGGAAATATTACAATTAATTTTCATTCAAAATAAATTCAAAGTGGATAAATCTCATTTGCTTATCTTAAGATGTGCTTCCTTATCCACGATAGTGGCTGTCCATGACCTACTACTCGCCTGACGAAAAGCACCTGAAGCTGCGTTCCCAGCGTTTTGTACGCCGAATGTTTATGATGCGGCAGTTGGGTACAGTGCTGTGCTATGTGCCGATCCTCTCAGTATTGAAAGAGGCCGGATACGGCATACCTTCTATTCTTCTGTTGTCTGCAAATGCTTTTGTCTGGCCATGGATAGCCTGCCTTCGGGCTACGCGATCTGCAGATCCAGCGTCTGCAGAAAAGAAAAATTTAACGGCTGACGCGTTCCTTGGCGGTATCTGGGTGGCTCTGATGCAAATGAGTCCGTTTCCGTCGTGCATTATCATGGCTGTTCTTGCTTCAGACCGCTACGCAGCAGGAGGTCTAACGCAATTAAAATCCGCTGTTAAGGCATTTCTGTGCGCATTTTTACCGCTATGGCTAATAAAGGGGGGGGGAGTTAACCTCGAGTTAACCCCGCGTACCGTCTGGCTCACACTGCCACTGGCAACTTTTTATATACTGGCATTGAGCATTGCATCTTATAACCTGACATTGAAGCTGCGAAAACGTAATCATGAACTGGAGCGAATCGCGCTGATGGATCCCGAGCTGGAGATCCCCAACCGTCGCATGTTTGACCGTCGTCTGGAAAGTGAGTATCTGAGTACGCTACGTGGTGATAGTTCTGGTTATCTGTTACTGATGGATCTGGATTATTTCAAATCAGTTAACGATACATGGGGCCATGAAGCAGGCGACTTTCTCCTTACCCAGATCTCCCGCGTGCTGCGTAATCACATAGGGTACAAAGATACCCCCGCGCGTTTTGGTGGCGATGAACTGGGCGTGATCGTACACAATGCCAGCGATCTATCGGTAATGATACTGGCGAGACGGTTACAGAAAAAAATCGGGGAGATTCGCTTACCGGCATCATCGGAATTCCGCTGCACAATGAGTATTGGCATCGCATCAGCAGCTGAAGCTGGTTCCATTTATGACTGGCTACGTCATGCCGATACAGCATTGTATAAAGTAAAACGCTCCGGACGAGATGGCGTGTGCTTATGGCAGCCTCCGTTAAGTGCAGAAGACTGAAGCATCGTCTACAGGCCACACCAGGCTCACAAAGTCAGTCAGACAGTCGCCCTTTGCTTTAGTCATAACGTCACGCCGGCGGATCAGTGGCACCAGTGATCTGTTCGTTCGCGGCCAGTATCTGCTCAGGTAAAGCCAGACCCGTAGACCGTAATGCTTTTAGACACAAGGTTGTGCACCGGATGATACCCGGTCCTGGTGTACCGGGTACCTTCGATATACGCGCTGTAGTTTTATTCCGTTGTGATATGTCAGTATCATTTGCGCCTTTGGTCTTCCAGACTACAATGCCGTATTGTTCCGCGAGGCACACCGGCTCCTATTTATCGGTCGCACCTGAAAATACGCGGGATACCCGGGGCAGGTCAGCCCATATATAGGTAGGACAGAAGCTATCTGTTTCTCAAAGGCATTGCGCTGATTGTATTAATCGGATCTGACGTCCGCTCCTGCACGAAGCGGACGTGCTAACTGAGCTGAAGGTCCGATTGGAGCGAAAAGCAGAAGTTAGCTGTTACGGACCTGGGACAGAATTGTCCCGGGAGGCAATAGCACTAGCCACCTGCATTACGTCGGCTGGCGGTCGCTGCATTTTTATTTGGTCTGCCATATAACGCATATATGGATTGATGTGGCTGAAAATCGCTTTATAGCCTGCACACAGGTGGTTATGCCAGCGCTCACCCATTTTATGGATACGATGTTTAGGGCAGCCGCCATGGCAAGCAAATCGCCATTCACAACGCATACACTCAGCACTCACCTCTGTTTTGGCCAGCCCAAACTTACGCTGCTGTTTGCTGGCGGCCATCTTCCTCAGGCTGTCACGACGCAGATTTCCCAACCGGTGTTCCGGGTAGACATAATGATCGCAGCTGTAGACATCACCGTTTTGTTCCACGACCAAGCCAAAACCACAGGACGACTGCATCACACACAGAGAGGGCTTTTCCCCCAGCCAGGCCGCGAGCGCACTATCAAACATCTGCACATACACGCGACCAACGTCCCTGCGTACCCAAAAATCAAAGACGCCTTTCATGAATTGCCCCCATTGCTCGCCGGATACTGACCACTCAGTGACGGAGCCAGTAAGTGTCTGCGGGTAGAGCAATTCACCGTATTTCTCGTTCGCCGGACGTTGTTCTACGGCCGGGATAAACTGAATAAATTCAGCCTTCAGCTCACGGGTCAGATACTCGTAGATTTCCTGTGGATGTTCGGCGGTGACGTTGTTGACGACGGTCAGAACATTCACATCGATATGATGTTCCTTCAGCAAAGCCACAGCCCGCAGCACTTTGTCGAAAACAGACTGCTCGCTTCGGGTTTTGCGGTAACGGTCATGCAACCAGGCGGGTCCATCAATTGACAGCCCCACCAGAAACTGGTTTTTTGCCAGAAATACTGCCCATGCTTCATCAATCAGCACTCCGTTAGTCTGGATGCTGTTACTGATACGTTTCTTTCCTGCATATCTTCCTGGACGATACCAGGGTGATTCGATCGCCACGCGCATGTCACAGCTGTTCATGATTGAGTTTTTGTGCACGGAAATCACCCGCCACAACCTGCGCGACAGCGCATCGACCGGACTGTCGATTAAAGAATTGTTGATAAAAGAAAGGATTAAACGTGAGTCTACAGGATAACACGCAGTCAACACGCCCAAAGGGAAAGTGGTGGCTTGCAGGCCCCCCCGATTATCGTTTTACGCTCGCCAATGAGCGTACATTTCTTGCCTGGATCCGTACCGCGCTGGCGTTAATGGCTGGTGCTGTCGGCATCGAGCAGTTCTCTCCCCAGTTATCTTCTGCCGAACTGCGTATTGGCATCTCAACGTTGCTCCTGGTAGCAGCATCAACCATGGGATTTATGGCCTGGCGACGCTGGCGCCGGAATGAATACGCCATGCGCCTGGAAAGCAATTTACCCTACACCCGTGCGCTGGTCATTCTGGCGGCGCTTATGGTTTTACTCGCAATATTACTGGGCGTGTTATTGTGGCAGGGAAGACCCTGATGAAAAGAGATCCGGGCCTGCAACCGGAGCGTACGCATCTGTCCTGGCGCAGAACGGGATGGTCGATGATGATACCTGGTTTGCTGTGTTTGCGAGGCTGGAGCCATACCGGTAATGCACTATACGTACTGGCAGCAATAGTGTTGCTGGGGGGCGCTCTGGCGATGTTTTGTGGATTCGCGAAGGGTCGTCATAACACTGTTTCGCTGATTATTGTTGCATCCGGGTCATTGCTCGTCCTGATGCTGCTATCTCAAATAGATAGAGGCCACTGATTTTTTCCCATAATTTACAATACACAATGTTAGCATTGCTTATGGTGCTAAATAGCTCGAGCCTGACTTCAGGACAGAGCAAACCATAACCTTTCAAAGTCCGCTTCTGGCACTAATCAGACATACGCTCAGGACAATGTCCGCTATGAGCGAGAAGCGGACCTTTAGTTGCAAACCCTCGAAAGGCACAAGAACCAAGCCCTCAAACAGAGAATACGTTTCTGGCTAAATGGGATCACCAGATCATCAAATGTTGCTTCTCTCATGATCAATGAGCCATTCTTTACGAGAAATGCCACCACCATAACCGGTCATCTTTCCATCTTTTCCAATTATTCTATGACAAGGGATCACAATCGCAATCCGGTTTGCACCATTAGCAGCAGCGACTGCACGTACGGCATTTGGCTTATGAATCCGTAGTGAAATCGCCTGATAGTGTGAGGTCTGCCCATAAGGAACAGCACGCAACTCATGCCATACAGATTGTTGAAAATCACTGCCCGGAGCATCTATAGAGAGTTCAAACTGTCGGCGAGTTCCGGCAAAATACTCGCTCATTTCTTTTACTGTCTGCCGCGTATGGCTGTTTTCTCCGGTGACAATTCTGGCGTTAAATAAACGCTGGATATCGCGAAATTCCGTTTCTAACATCCGGCGATCGGTAAATTCCAGCAGGCAGACTCCCCGCTCTGTAGCACAGACAAACATAGGCCCAAGCGTAGTGGTAAACCTGTGAATGACAATCACCTTGGTTACCTGAGTCGGAGCTGCTCCAGTAAGCCGCTTATAGGTGTAACCAAACCCGCTCAGGGATTCGTAGCCATTGTCCAGCGCAACGTCAGTAGCTGCTCGTCCGCTTTTCAGCTCCTGCAGGGCAACATTCACCCGTTGCATTCGCTGGAAAGCCTGAAAAGTGATGCCGTGATGTTGAAGGAACCAGCGTCTCACCCGCTCCGGACTGATTCCGTGCTGGCGAAGCTGCTCGTCAGCTACACGGGATTTAATATCACGCCTGACAAGCGCAAGCGCCTGTTCAACAAATAATGGCGCGCTGTGCGCATTTTCAGCGGGCCTACAGACCTTACATGGACGGAAGCCGGCCGCAAGAGCAGATTTGGCATTCTTATAAAATTCGACGTTTTCGCGTTTGGGTTTTCGTGCCCGGCAGACAGAAATGCAGAATACGCCGGTGGTTTTGACGCCAACAAAAAAAACGCCGGTATATTCTGAAGCTCGTTCGAGTAATGCCTGATACCAGATATCACACAAATTCTTATCGATTATTTTCATCGCCAAAAAGTCCTTCAAACGTCTGACGAGTTCGAATCGCATGCATTACATCAGCCAGCTTTGACTGCATGGCTGAATGAACAAAATTGCCCATTGAAACGCGGCTTACCCCGACCATTTTCAGCCTGTCAAACGACGGAAGATTAGGCATGCACATGACATTCAGAGGCAGCTCTGTTGCCTCTGCTATGAGGCTGATGTCTTTCTCCGACGTCAGACAGGGAACAAAAAGTCCGTCAGCACCTGCAGCTTTATAGCTCTGCCCCCGAAATATCGTCTCCTGCAATGCATCTTCATGCCCGAGCAGGTAAGTATCAGTCCGGATGTTCAGAAACAGGTTACAATTTTTGCTTTTCAGCTTAGTGCATATTTTTCTCAGATTACGGGAAAAATCAGAGACATCGTCAAGCTGACGCCCCCCATTCATCACTCTACTGTCTTCAAGGTTAACGCCTGATACGCCGGTCTGAGCAAGGCGCCTGAAATTGGTTGCTATTTCTTCGGCTGAATCACCATATCCTGCTTCCATGTCAACGCTCAATGGCAGGTTGCTGACAGCTCGGATACGGGTAACTATATAAAATAACTCATCAAACGGCATTCCCTGACCGTCTTCATATCCCAGAGTATACGCTATTGCTGCACTGGACGTTCCCAATACCTGATAACCTGCTTTTTGCGCTGCGACAGCACTAGCGGCGTCCCAAACGTTAGCGATCAGAAGGGGTTGGTGCTGGTTGTGTAGTTCTGCAAAATTCATATTCATTTCCTCTCAATAGATTGAAAATGAATCTAAGCATTCAGTAGGAACCTCACAACCGAAATTCAGACGACCATTTTTTAGCAAGCGTAGTCTGAGTTCGGGGCGGGTCAGACCGAAATCTTTCAACGTCCGCTTCTGGCAGAGTACGGACAGAAAGCAAGGTCATGGGGTCCGCTATGAGCGAGAAGCGGACTTAGCGGTTGTTCTCAGTACCATGAAGAGCTAGTTAAACCTAATTGTATTAATCAAATGGGAGCAGGTCAGTGCTATCATTTATGTTTCTGTGGGAAAAAAATTGCCAGAAACACCGGCAGGGCGATATCTGGCAATAAGATGGATTTATTCGCAGGAGGCGTAAAACTCTTCTTTGCTGTATCCATACCACGCGGAACATTTTTTTGCTGTGTCCGGCACCTTTTGAACGATGGTCTTTTCACTTCCGGTGTAGTGGCATACAAGATACAGAGGCATATTATTTTCCCGGGCATAGTCCTGGTAATCTTTTAGCGTCCACTCTGTTTTATCCTGCGTATCCGGCATTAACTCGCCAAGATTTTTTGGCAACCCCTGAAAAAGGCTTACATCGTTAAGCCTGTGCGGCTTGTTATTAACCTGGAGTGAGTCCGGACAGGTGATTCCTTTTGCGCTTGCTACGCCAGAGAACAACATAATCGCAGCACTTAGCAACGCTGCTTTACTCCACGACATAATAATTTACTCCATTGTTTTCAGCGCGAGGGGATGACCTGAAAAAGTTTCGTGTGACACATGCCTTTCCTGATTATCCGGATAACAGCGTTTCAGCCAACCGGCGATCTGTTCCGGAGACCAGTCCTGATGCATCTTCTCTGCAATGATTTTACACAATGCGGGGCTTTCAATTAGCATGCAAGGTTTTGGTCTCAGTGCATTTTCCCACGCAGTAGCATCGGCTTTGCTGCACGGTATTGTTTTGCAACACCGTGCCTCCTGACCTCGCGGCTAATCGTTGAGGGCGCTTTTGATAATTTGGCGGCAATGTCCCTGATACTGAGTTTTCCTACCAGCCCTCTGGATACCTCCTCTCTTTCATCAAGCGAAAGCGCTAATCGGTGCCATTTTCGCACGGGAGGACGGTAGCCGCCTGTCTGGTGGATAGTGGGCATAATGGAAGAATGATATCTGTCGAACACTCTGGCGATATCATGCAGAGAATCACCTTGCTTATATCTGTCCCAGATAATTGCTTTCTGCTCTGGCGTGTAGTTAATCCGAGTTCTTCGTTTCATGGCAACGTCCCCCTTGATTAAGGATAGCGTTGCATCGACCCATTGAACTCCCAACAAAAAGCGGACTCCCACCTTACTTCCCCGAGTTTATTACCGTCGCGACGGCGGCGATTACTCTTTCGTTGCCACTGTGCCCTGACGGGCAAGCATAATCTTCTCAATTTCGCGAATGTGCGCACCTCCCCATGCGCACAGTGGGGCAAGGCTATCGGCAAGGCTGATGCCGAAATCGGTAAGCGAATATTCAACCCTGGGCGGGATGGTCTGGTAGTCGACGCGCTGTACAACGCCATCGGCCTGCAACTCCTTCAGCTGTTGAATGAGCATTTTGTCACTGACGCCAGTGACCGCGCGTTTCAGCTCACCATAACGACGGGTGTCATGTGCCAGGTGGAACAGGATCAAAGGCTTCCACTTACCGCCGATTACCGCCAGCGCTGCGTCCAGACCACAGGTAAATGAGGGTGTCATCGGGTCTCCTGGGATACTTACCAAAAGGTGCATACTATACCAAAAGTAATATCCCGTCTAAAGTGCAGCTGTCAGCAACTCACCTAAGGAGACACTTATGGCAAGACTCACAGGCAAGACAGCACTGATTACAGGGGGAAGCACGGGGATCGGTCTGGCAAGCGCCGTACACTTCGCAGCAGAGGGTGCCCGCGTCTATATTGCCGGGCGCCGCCAGTCCGAGATCGATAAGGCGATTGCCACCATCGGTCATGGCGCGACGGGCATCCAGTGTGATGTCTCCAGCCTGGCGGATCTCGATCGTCTCTACGCGCAGATCAAGGCCGAATCAGGTCAACTCGATATCCTCTTCGCTAATGCTGGGCTGGGAACGTTCGCCCCGCTGGGCGAGATCAGTGAAGCGGATTTCGACCACATGTTCGGCGTCAACGTAAAAGGCACGCTATTTACGGTTCAAAAGGCGATTCCGCTGATGCGCTCTGGCGGCTCGATCATTCTGACCGGCTCAACCACCGGCACAAAGGGAACGCCCGCTTTCAGCGTCTACAGTGCGACAAAGGCGGCAATCAGGAACTTCGCCAGAAGCTGGGCTCTGGATATGAAGGGAACGGGTATTCGCATCAATGTGCTTTCACCTGGCGGCACGGAAACCCCGGGGTTGCACGACCTGTTCGGGGCCAGTGGAGAATCGGAAGCGTTGCTCGCGGGCCTGGCCTCACAAACCCCGCTTGGCCGCATCGGCCGCCCGGAAGAGACTGCCGCAGTCGCCTTGTTTCTGGCAAGCGATGAGAGCAGCTTTATGACGGGCAGCGAAGTTTTCGTGGATGGCGGCATGGCTCAGGTGTGAACACGCCAGGCGCTCCGGTAAGCGCGGAGCGCCTGCAAGGCACAATCACGGATGTTGCTTTACAACAGAGAGATAAAAGTCAGCCAGACTTTGAATCAGAAAATGTGAACTCTCGCGCTCGCATTTTTCTCAAAGAATTTTCTCAGTGGGATCTGGATCGTTGCAAGCAATGCAGGTAAGTGCTTGAATAATGGCGGAGAGAGGGGGATTTGAACCCCCGGTAGAGTTGCCCCTACTCCGGTTTTCGAGACCGGTCCGTTCAGCCGCTCCGGCATCTCTCCGTTCAGATGGTTGCCATCATGCCAGGTAATTTGGCATTTTAACAGACCCTGTCCCGTTAATTTGGTTCAAGTGGCGAGTTTGCGAGCAAAACGATGATTAAGTGGCCCTGGAAAAACCGGGAATCTGCCGATGAAGCAGATCTTCCCTGGCAAGATGCGTTAAATATTCCGGTTTTAGCGAATTTATCCCCCGATGAGCAAAGCAAACTGGTTCAACTGGCCAACCGTTTTTTTCAGCAAAAGCGCCTGGCACCGCTGCAGGGATTCGATTTAGACGCGTTGAAAAGCGCGCGCATCAGCCTGCTGTTTTGCCTGCCGGTGCTGGAGCTGGGCCTCGAATGGCTGGATGGCTTTCATGAAGTGCTGATCTACCCTGCCCCTTTTATCGTTGATGATGAGTGGGAAGATGATTTTGGCCTCGTGCATAACCAGCGCATGGTGCATTCCGGGCAGAGCTGGCAGCAGGGCCCCATCGTGCTCAACTGGCTCGACATTCAGGACTCCTTTGACGCCTCCGGTTACAACCTGATTATTCATGAAGTGGCGCACAAGCTTGATATGCGCAACGGCGATCGCGCCAGCGGTATTCCGCTGATCCCGCTGCGCGATGTGGCGGCCTGGGAGCACGATCTGCGCGCCGCCATGGAGAACATTCAGGATGAGATCGATCTGGTCGGCGAAAGCGCCGCCAGCATTGATGCCTATGCCGCCACCGATCCCGCCGAATGCTTCGCGGTGCTCTCGGAGTATTTCTTCAGCGCGCCAGAGCTGTTTGCCCCGCGTTTCCCCGCCCTCTGGCAACGCTTCTGCCACTTCTATCAGCAGGATCCCCTAAGCCGCCTGCGCGGTCAGCCCGGCAGCCACGGCGAACGGGCGAATCCGGTGCATTAATGGCAGCTCTGGATGTTAATTAGCCAATTGAATCAGCATCTTAAATTTAGTGTTGACACTAAAGTACGGGGTCAGTAGTATTCGCCCCGTTCACACGATTCCTCTGTAGTTCAGTCGGTAGAACGGCGGACTGTTAATCCGTATGTCACTGGTTCGAGTCCAGTCAGAGGAGCCAAATTTAAGAAGCCCGCTTTTTAGCGGGCTTTTTGCTTTTCGCCTCTCCCCTTCAGTGCCTCTCTTGCAAGAAAAATCACCTTATTAAGCCGCTGTGCCTGTTGCGTTATAAATTTGTAACAAATGTTTTTTAGACTGCTCTCCATTGCTACGCAAGCCTATGGAAATGACAGGAAAACGATATGAGCAGACCCCTTAAATCGGTGTTCAAGCAAGAGCACAGCGATGAGATCAGCAACACCAGCCACAACACCGCGTTTTCTGACGTCGTCAGCGCGTTTGTCTCCCGCCGCCGCTTTCTGCAAATGGGCATGGTCGCTGGCGCTGCCGTCTCATTCCCCTCTTTACTGATGCCTGAAAACGCCTTCGCGACGATGAGCAAACCGTCGGCCTTAGCGAAAGCGATGTCGCTCGGCTTCACCAGCATTCCCGTGTCGATCGCCGATAACGTCACGGTGCCGGAAGGCTATATCGCCCGTCCCTTCTATCGCTGGGGCGATGCCGTGGGCTTAAAGGGCAATCTGCCGGAATTTAAATTCGACGCCAGTAACACCACCGATGAGCAGGCGGCGCAGGCCGGTATGCACCACGACGGCATGGCGTGGTTTAGCCTGCCGCAGGGTGAAGAGAACCCGGCGCACGGTCTGCTGGCGCTCAACCATGAGTACATTGATAACGGCATGCTGTTTAAAGACGGTACCGCCAACTGGGATCTCGACAAGGCGCGCAAAGGCCAGAACGCGATGGGCGTGTCGGTCATCGAAGTGAAAAAAGCGGATGCGGGCTGGCAGGTGGTTCGCCCCTCAAGCTTTGCGCGTCGCATTACCGTCAATACGCCGATGCAACTGAGCGGCCCGGCGCGTCACCAGCCGCTGATGCAAACCGCTGCCGATCCGCAGGGTGAAAAGGTGCTGGGCACCATGCAAAACTGCGCCAATGGACGTACGCCCTGGGGCACCTATCTCACCTGCGAAGAGAACTGGTCGGATATTTTTGTTAAAAAAGCGCCGCTCAATGCGCTGGAGAAGCGCTACGGCATCAGCGACAGCGATGAGTCCTATCGCTGGAACGAAGTGGATGAGCGCTTCAGCGTCGACAAAACCCCCAACGAGCCAAACCGCTTTGGCTGGGTGGTAGAGATTGACCCTTACGATCCGACCTCCACACCGCGCAAACATACTGCCTTAGGCCGCTTCAAGCATGAAGGTGCCGCCGTGACGCTGGCGGCGGATAACCGCGTGGTGGTCTATATGGGCGACGACCAGAAATTCGAATACATCTATAAATTCATCTCTGATAACAAATATGACCCGAGCGATCGTCAGGCGAATATGAAACTGCTGGAGTCAGGCACGCTCTACGTCGCCAAATTCAATGAAGATGGTTCTGGCGACTGGCTGCCGCTGATCTTTGGCGAAAACGGACTTGATCAAAGCAACGGCTTCGACAACCAGGGCGATCTGCTGATCAAAACCCGTCTTGCTGCCGATAAGGTCGGCGCAACCAAAATGGATCGCCCTGAGTGGATTGCGGTCGATACCCACGCGAAAGGCAGCGTCTACTGCACGCTCACCAACAACTCCGATCGCGGTAAAGAGGGTAAAGCACCGGTGGATGCGGCCAACCCGCGCGCCAATAACCAGTTCGGTCATATCATGCACTGGCGCGAAGAGAACGCCGATCCGGCATCAGCGACTTTCAAATGGGATATCCTGGTGCTCGCCGGGCGCACGGACAGTGACGATGCGAAAGTGAAAGGCTCAATGAAAGGCGCGGAGTTCGGCAGCCCGGACGGCCTCTCTTTCGATCATCGCGGCGTGCTCTGGATCCAGACCGATGTCTCCTCCAGCACTATCAATAAAAAAGCCTATGAAGGGATGGGCAACAACCAGATGGTGGCGACCATTCCTGGCAGCAATGATTATCGCCGCTTCCTGACCGGGCCGCGCGGGTGTGAAATTACCGGTATTGCCTTTACGCCGGATAACCGCACGCTGTTTATCAATATCCAGCATCCCGGTGAAGGCGGTGATGACATCACCGATCCCAATAATCCGCACGCCATCTCTAACTGGCCGGACTTTAAAGCCGATGGCCGACCGCGCTCCTCGACGGTGGTGATCACTAAAGCCGATGGCGGCATCATCGGCACCTGATATGACATAAGAAAAAGCCCGCTACGCGCGGGCTTTTTTGCATTTCTGTGCAGGAATAACTGCGGTTTATGCCGCGTTATTCATTGCCCCACTCATTGAGGAAGTTAGCGATCTCATCAATGCGGCTCTCTTTGAGGCCAGCTTCGCGGGCCATCTCCTGCTGCGCCTCTTCGCTGATCTCTTCGTTGTTAGATAAGCGGTTCAGCAGCAACTGGAAGTAGTGCGCCACCGCGTCACGCTCGGACTCGCTCACCGGCGTCGCGGACTCCGTCGAATACTCATCGGCGATGTCATAAAACTTCAGCGGAATATCGTGGTTCATAAGGGATCCTTAAAAGCAGCAGATAACGTCAAACTTTAAGCAGTTTCACCGTCGCGTCGATATCGATCTCATCTTCCGTAAAGATAAGCGTTGAGCCCTGGAAAGTGGTGATCGCCAGCTTTTTCAGCGTGCGCATCTCGCCTGGCTTGATATCAGATTTTGGTCGAATGCTGCTCATCAGCACCCCGACAGAGAGCACCGGGTTCTCTTTATCGATACGGGTATCAGCAGGCACTTCTTCATTGAAGACAACATAGGATTTAATCGAGGTGAGCTTCAGGCGCTCGCCGGCGATAAAAATATACTTGCTGTCGGGAACCACTTTTACCGCATAGGCCGAGAGGCCTTTATTGTTGGTGGTGGGTTCAAACGTCACCGCCGCATCTTTTTTAATCAGCTCTGGGTTGGCGACCTTGATCACATGGAAATAGCGGTTCTCACCGTTCTCATCTTTGATAAATCCAAAACCTTTCTCTTTAAACCAGGTTGTGATTTTTCCGTTCATCGCCTTACCGCCTGTTGACTCGTTGTTCTGTGCTATTTTTGCCGCGCGCAGTGTAAAGCACATTGCCCGCGCAGACCACGCTTTTGGCCCGATCTTCTCTTGCGCGTCTTACCACATCAGATCGTCAGGCACTTTGAAGTCGGCATAGGGATCGTCTTCATCCTGCGCTTCCTGGCTCAGTGCGCTGTTGAGTACAATGCTGTCGGCATCGCGCTGAGCGATTTTATCGGCCACGCTTGCAGGAATAATCGCGTACTCCGGCTCGCTGCGGTTTTCCGTCATCAGACGGGCAATCGCCAGACGACCGCTGATCAGCTGCCCCTGAGTCACCTTATCGACAACGATTTTTTTGATCAGGTTGTTATCAGTGAAGTTGAAGTTGATATCACCTCTATTGATGGTGATGCGGTTCATCTCAATCAACTGCTTCACCTGCGCTTTATACTCTTTGGCGAGCGTCGCCTGCTTCTGCTGCTCGTTGAGCTGCTTATCGCGCTCAAGCTGCGCCTTTTTGTTCTCTTCCACCGCTTCCCGGGCCTCACGCGCCTGTACGCGGGACTTCTTCGCCGTGCGCTGCACTTTGGCCATCTTTTTGCTGTTGACCAGCCCCGCCTGAAGGAGCTGCTCTTGTAAAGTAAGTTTTGCCATTTTCGCTTCTGAATCCGTTAACAAATTTCCCGGATTATAGCGGGAATTGTTAAGGATATACCAGGCGCAGAGTCAGGCTGCTTAACCTGGTCAGGCAGGAGATCGCTGTAAAAGGGTTTTCTCACGCGGGCTGTCGCTGTAGTCTCAAGGGCGGCCTTAATTTTGCCGCGTACGATGTGAGTAATCCTTTCCCTGGTTTTAATAATAAAAAATTGCAAGATGTAAGGAACAGACAGGACAGCTATGGACTCCACACTCATCCCCCCCCGTCCCGATGAACAGACCCCATCCTCCCAGCGCGCACGCCGGGCTGCATGGGGCAGCTTTGCGGGCGCCGTGGTCGACTGGTTCGATTTTTTACTCTACGGCATCACTGCCGCGCTGGTGTTTAACAGCGAATTTTTCCCGCAGATCGACCCGGCAATGGGCACGCTTGCCGCCTTTGCTACCTTTGGCGTCGGCTTTCTGTTCCGCCCGCTCGGCGGCATTGTCTTCGGCCATTTCGGTGACCGCTTAGGACGTAAGCGAATGTTGATGATGACTGTCTGGATGATGGGCATCGCCACCGCCTGTATTGGCATTCTCCCCTCTTTCGCCACCATTGGCTGGTGGGCACCGGTATTGCTGGTAACTCTGCGCGCTATTCAGGGTTTTGCCGTTGGCGGCGAATGGGGCGGCGCAGCGCTGCTGGCGGTGGAGAGCGCCCCGGCCGGTAAGAAAGCCTTTTACAGCAGCGGCATTCAGGTGGGCTACGGCGTCGGCCTGCTGCTCTCTACCGGGCTGGTGTCACTTATCAGCACGCTGACGACCAATGAGCAGTTCCTGAGCTGGGGCTGGCGTCTGCCGTTCCTGTTCAGCATTGTGCTGGTGCTCGGCGCGCTGTGGGTGCGCAACGGCATGGAAGAGTCAGTCGAGTTCGAACGCGCGCAGGCACAAAAGCCCGCTGCAGCGAAAAAACGCCCGCCGGTGTTTGAAGCACTGGTTCGCCACCCTGGCGCATTTCTCAAGATTATCGCCCTGCGGCTGTGCGAACTGCTGACCATGTATATTGTCACCGCCTTTGCGCTTAACTACTCGACGCAAAACCTGGGCATGCCGCGCGAGCTGTTCCTCAATATCGGGCTGCTGGTGGGCGGCGTCAGCTGCTTTACTATCCCGCTCTTCGCCTGGATGGCGGATCGCTTCGGGCGGCGGCGCATCTATATTACCGGGGCGCTGCTCGGAGCCATCAGCGCCTTTCCCTTCTTTATGGCGCTTGAAGCACGCTCGATTCTTGGCGTAGTTATCTTCTCTATTTTGCTGGCGAATATCGCCCACGATATGGTGGTCTGCGTTCAGCAACCGATGTTTACCGAGATGTTTGGCGCAGGTTACCGCTACAGCGGCGCGGGCGTTGGGTATCAGGTTGCAAGCGTCGTTGGTGGCGGCTTTACGCCCTTTATCGCCGCGGCACTGTTAACCTTCTCCGGCGGCGAGTGGCACAGCGTGGCGATCTATCTGATGGCGGGTTGTTTACTCTCGGCGCTAACGGCGATATTTATCAGGCCGCAGCCGCGCTAAGCTGATAAAAAAGCCTGCATCTGCGCAGGCTTTTTTTTGGCGTTAAATCTGATAATCGATCGCCGCTTCATCCGGCTCCATCACCTGACGCTTGATCTCATCCACCGACAGCCCGGCATTACAGAGTTCGATAAAGCGCCAGACATAGTTGCGCTGCAACTGGCCCCGCTTTAACCCCAGCCAGACGGTATTGGCATCGAAAAGGTGCCGGGTATCGAGACGCACCAGTTTCTCCACTTCATGCTCACCGCTGGACTGCTCCGCCACCAGCCCAACGCCGAGACCCAGCTCGACATAGGTTTTGATCACATCCGAGTCCTGCGCGCTCAGCACCACGTCGGGAATTAACCCTTTGCGGGAAAAAGCTTCATCAATGCGCGAGCGCCCGGTAATACCCTGGCGATAGGTGATAAGCGGCCAGCGGCAGATCTCCTCCAGCGTTAGCGGTGAAGCGTGCGCCAGCGGATGATCCTGCGGCACCAGCAGGCTGTGATGCCAGCGGAACCACGGGAAAGCGACCAGCGCGCTGTCATTGCTTAAGCGCTCACTGGCGATACCGATATCTGCGCCGCCATTATGCAGCAGGGTTTCAATCTCCTGCGGCGTCCCCTGGATAAGCTCAAGGCGAACCTCAGGAAAGAGCGCGCGGAAAGATTTGATTACTGACGGCAGGCTGTAGCGCGCCTGCGTATGGGTGGTGGCGATGGTCAGGACGCCGGAGGTGTCATTGGTGAAGAGATCGGCGAGCCGGCGGACGTTGCTCGCCTCGTTGAGAATGCGCTCAGCAATCACCAGCAGTGCTTTGCCCGGCTCGGTCATGCCCAGCAATCGCTTGCCGCGGCGAATGAAGATCTCAATCCCCAGCTCCTCTTCAAGCTCGCGGATATGTCGACTCACGCCGGACTGCGACGTATACAGCATATTGGCGACTTCCGTCAGGTTGTAGTCCCGCCGCGCCGCTTCACGGATAATTTTAAGTTGCTGGAAGTTCACCCTTCGCTCCTGGCCCATCAATCATGACGTTATTGTTAAAGTCTGCGGCCAGGCAGAACAAATAATAAAAACCAGCAACTTATACCTTTAAGGAATAAAGATTAGCTTGCCAGCTGCAGCTCGCGATTCTCCATCGTCGGGCGACTGACCAGCGACAGCAGAATATCTTTCACCGCCTGCGCCTGTGGCGACATGCTGCCACGTGCAGAGACGTTCAGCGATAACGGCAGGCTCATTGATGGCGTGGTGATGCGCGCCATCCAGCCGTTCGTAGCGCTACAGAGCGAGCGTGCGGCGGATTCCGGCAGAACCGTCACCCCCATTCCGCTGGCGATAGCCGCCGTCAGCGTGGCAATTGACTCGATCTCACCGATGATTTTCGCCGTCAGGCGGCGCAGCGAGAAGGCTTCATCCACCCGTAAACGCACGGCGCTGTAATCGCGCGGCAGGAAGAGATTAAGTTCCGCCACCGCCGCCAGATCGACGCTCTGCCCCGGACAATCCCGCGTGCCAACCAGGTAGAGATCCTCTTTCAGCAGCGGCAGGCTATTAATCCCGGCGCCCGGCGCACGCTCGTAGAGCACTGCCATATCGAGCTGGCCGTTTAATAATTTGTCGTTAAGCACCGTGCCGCTGTTTTCGTGCAGATAGACGGTCACTTCCGGCAACTCGGCACGCACGGCTTGCAGCAGCGGCATGGTCACGGAAGAGGCGGCTGTGCCGGGCGCGAGGCCGATCGATACCTGGCCGCGCAGCGTCTGGCCGACGTTGTGCACCGCCAACTGGGCTTGTTCACACTGGCGCAGAATGGTGCGCGCATGGGTATAGAGGATCTTGCCCGCTTCCGTCGGCGTGACGCCGCGCTTGGTGCGGATGAGCAACTGTTGATCCATCTCGCCTTCCAGCGTCGCGACCTGCTGGCTCAGCGCAGGCTGCGCAATATGTAACACTTCAGCGGCCTGCGTCAGGCTGCCAATATCGACGATTTTTACGAAGTACTTCAGGCGTCTTAAGTTCATTTTGCCTCCTGTAAGGATTACCCATGCCAACGCTAAGAGTGATGATGCTGGAAGGGTTGCAATATGCTTGCCACATTTCGTGAGATGAATAAAAGGCGGGTTAAGGGACTGGATAATAAGCCTTTCTAATCGCTCAGGCATAAATAGAACATGAAACAGCGGTTTGCTTATGCCCCATAAGGGGTAATTTGCACCACTGCGGTGCAAAATGACGTAGAAAGCAGCGCAAATGGGCGCGGGGTGAACAGATTGCCCAATTTGTCAGCAAACGGTCATCTCATTGCAATCCACCCTTTGACAAGCCCGATGGTCATCGATAATATGCGCCCCGTTCACACGATTCCTCTGTAGTTCAGTCGGTAGAACGGCGGACTGTTAATCCGTATGTCACTGGTTCGAGTCCAGTCAGAGGAGCCAATTTCCTGTTTTCATGCATCCTTGCGAATCATTATATGATGTTGGTTCAACAGGTTAGCGTGAAAATTCTTCCCGGTGCATTTTGATTTTACCCTCCGCATCGGGAAAAATTGGTGGTCAAATCTGGGGTCAGGTTAGTTCGATAATGGAGTGACCCCCATATGTCCCTTACCGACGCGAAAATCCGCACTCTCAAGCCTTCTGATAAACCCTTTAAAGTCTCCGATTCCCACGGTCTGTATCTGCTGGTCAAGCCAGGTGGCTCACGTCACTGGTATCTCAAGTACCGTATTAACGGTAAAGAATCCCGCATTGCGCTGGGTGCCTATCCTGCCGTCTCCCTCTCTGATGCGCGACAGCAGCGTGAAGGTGTCCGTAAAATGCTGGCGCTGAATATCAACCCGGTACAGCAGCGGGCTGCTGAACGTGGCTCACGAACACCGGATAAAGCTTTTAAAAACGTGGCGCTGGCGTGGCATAAAAGTAACCGGAAATGGTCGCAGAACACCGCTGACCGTCTGCTTGCCAGCCTGAACAATCACATCTTTCCGGTTATCGGGAACCTGCCTGTATCAGAACTTAAACCCCGTCATTTCATTGACCTGCTGAAAGGGATCGAGGAAAAAGGTCTGCTGGAAGTTGCGTCCCGCACGCGGCAGCACTTGAGTAACATAATGCGCCATGCGGTCCATCAGGGGTTAATCGATACTAACCCGGCAGCAAACCTTGGCGGCGTGACCACACCTCCTGTCAGACGGCACTATCCTGCCCTGCCACTGGAGCGGCTGCCTGAACTGCTTGAACGTATTGAGGCGTATCATCAGGGCCGCGAACTTACCCGGCTTGCCGTCCTGCTGATGCTGCATGTGTTCATTCGCTCCAGTGAACTGCGTTTCGCCCGCTGGTCAGAGATTGATTTCACAAACCGGGTCTGGACGATACCCGCGACGCGAGAACCCATTATTGGCGTGCGTTATTCCGAGCGCGGGGCCAAAATGCGAATGCCGCATATCGTCCCCCTCTCAGAACATGTCATCGCCATTCTGAAACAGATTAAAGATATCACCGGTAATAATGAACTGGTCTTCCCCGGCGACCATAACCCGTATAAGCCAATGTGTGAAAACACGGTCAACAAGGCATTGCGGGTGATGGGCTACGACACAAAAAAGGATATCTGTGGCCACGGCTTTCGGGCGATGGCATGCAGTGCGCTGATGGAATCGGGTTTATGGTCAAAGGACGCAGTAGAACGCCAGATGAGTCATCAGGAGCGCAATACCGTGCGCATGGCTTATATTCACAAGGCAGAACATCTGGAAGCCCGCAAGGCGATGATGCAGTGGTGGTCCGATTATCTGGATATATGCCGTGAAGCCTACGTTCCACCATATTTCCTTATCAGAAAATAAAGCATTACGCCAGATAGTTCATGAACTATCTGGCGTAACAAATCAACACCATATCGGCGTCAATTGATATGGTTTTTTTTAGTTTAAATCCCATGACTGCGAAGGAGTAATGACTCCTGTAAGGTATTTGCTTTTGAAAAAGGCTATTGCGGATGTTCTCTACAGAACATTCCATAGTCTTAAAACGGCCGACAAAGGAAAACTCTAAGAAATGCAGATCAGGCTCCTGACGTATCGAACACGCTGCTGGTTTAGGGCGAGAAGGTACTCGGCTATTAACTTGACGTGAACATTCCTGTGTTTGCTTCCCAGCCCCCACTCATTCTCCCGGTAAAACCGGAATGTTATCAAGACTGATTAAATAGCAAATAAAAACAACTTTCTCGTGAAAGATTGCATTCACTTTAACGGAATTGAAAACATCACACGCAAAATATCATGTAACTTTCATGGTTTCATGTGATAAGCTGATTCATGTCCCTTGTAAAGTTACATGAGTTTATCTTTCCGATGCGAGTTTGCAACGTCTTATGGTGCGCACACATCACAAAGTAACGCAGGTAAACGCTGTGACATGTAGGGGCCAACAAACAACTTAACTTTACCTTTATAACCACATGATTTTTGGAATGATTTATGACTGTATCGTTCAAACTTCGCATGTTGTGCTTAACCGGTACACTGGCTGTCATCGGGCTGTTCCTTTCAAAACAGAGCGTCATACCCGGCGCGTATGCACTTGAGACATCAAACTTTAAAACGGTGCGAACTACGTCCGCAGTTGTTCATACAGTAAACGACTGGGTCGAATTCTCGGGAAAACTGGAAGCCACCGATGAGGTCACTGTACGTTCAAAAGTTACAGGCTCGATTGTGGATGTTAATTTCAGGGATGGTCAGTTGGTCAGGAAAGGCGATATTTTATTTATTATCGATCCAGCCCCGTATAAGACTGAACTGGCCCGGGCTCGTGCAGCATACGCGCAGGCAAAAGCGAAGCAGGACTTGGCATTGCTGGATCTGTCCCGGGGTAAAAAACTTATCGGGACCCATGCTATCTCACAGCGCGATTATGACGTTCTGAACAATGCCGCCCGGGAATCGAAAGCAGCCAGGGAGATTGCCGAAGCTGAGGTCGAGAGCGCCAGGCTCAGCGAAAGCTATACCCGGATCACCGCACCGGTAACTGGCCGTATTTCCAGAGCAGAACTGACAGTCGGTAATCTGGTCGCAGCCGGTATTGACAGTCCAGTTCTTGCATCCATTGTTGCTCTTGATCCCTTGTATGTCGCTTTTAATGCGGATGAACGAACCTATCTTAATTATATCGACAAGCTTTCAAATAAAGACAAACCTGAAGTGCTGGTAGGACTGGCCGATGAAAAAGATTATCCACATAAAGCCATTCTTCATTCTGTGGATAATCATCTCAGTACTGAAACCGGCACTATCAGGATGCGCGCACTTCTTGATAATCCATCATCAAGGTTGCTTCCCGGTTTACAGGCCCGGGTCAGACTCCAGGCAAGCAAATCTTATACAGCAGTATTGATTGACCAGACACTGATCCGCACCGACCAGGACA
Source organism: Kosakonia sp. SMBL-WEM22 (assembly GCF_014490785.1). Classification (NCBI taxonomy): domain Bacteria; kingdom Pseudomonadati; phylum Pseudomonadota; class Gammaproteobacteria; order Enterobacterales; family Enterobacteriaceae; genus Kosakonia; species Kosakonia sp. SMBL-WEM22. The sequence goes on from NZ_CP051488.1 coordinate 3,065,747, forward strand.
GACGCTATATTCTGGTAGTCGGAAACAATGACAAAGTTGAATATCGCCCCCTAGAACTGGGAAACAGACAGGGGGAACTGATTGTTGTGAAAAAAGGCCTCAATAAGGGTGACAGAGTTATTTCCGGTGGGGCGCAGTTGGTCAGTCCCGGTGAAACAGTCGTTGTCAGCAAAGACGAATCCCCTTCTTCAAAATCCCGGGAAGGAAATAAGTCATCATGAAAGTATCAAAATTCTTTATCGACAGGCCGGTTTTTGCTGGAGTACTGTCTGCGTTGTTCATTCTGGCAGGGATTATCGCCATATTTCGTCTACCGGTATCGGAATACCCACCGGTTGTCCCCCCATCCGTTATCGTTCATGCCCAGTATCCTGGAGCCAATGCCACCACGATTGCACAGTCGGTTGCAGCTCCAATAGAGGAAACTGTTAACGGCGTAGAGAATATGCTGTATATGCAGTCACTTTCAAATGAGGATGGCAATCTCTATCTGACAGTGACCTTCAAACTGGGCACAGATCCCGATCAGGCTCAGCAATGGGTGCAGAACCGGGTGTCGCAGGCTCTGCCCCGGTTACCTGAAGATGTCCAGCGACTGGGTGTCACAACCAATAAAAGCTCGCCGAATATCACACTTGCCGTTCATATGATATCGCCTGATGGCAGATATAACGATAATTACATCAGTAATTACGCCATACGTAACATCAAAGACCAGCTCTCGCGTATTGAGGGAGTTGGCCAGGTATCAGTATGGGGCCCCGGTGGTTACGCGATGCGAATCTGGCTTAATCCTGATGCTATGGCTGCTCGCGGACTGACGACATCAGATGTCGCCTCTGCTATCCGTGAACAAAACGCCCAGTCACCAGTGGGAAGCGTTGGCGCAGCCCCTATGGCAGAAGAAACACCGTTACAGTTGTCAGTTAATGCCAGCGGTCGGCTTAAAACGGCTGAAGAATTTGGCAACATTGTGCTCCATGCCCGACAGGATACCAGAACGACATTATTGAAGGATGTCGCCCGTATTGAACTGGCCGCTGAAAATTATGCCATGCGTACTTACCTGGATAAAAAGCCTGCGGTAGCGCTGGCCATACAGGAGTCTCCGGGCGCAAATGCTCTGGAAATTGCCTCACAAGTAAGTCGCACAATGAAAGATCTGAAAAAACAGTTCCCTGAAGGACTGGATTACCAGATAGTTTATAATCCAACCAAATCAGTCAGGGCGGGTATAGAAGCTGTGCTTCATACTCTTTTTGAGGCCATACTCCTCGTGGTACTGGTTGTTTTTCTTTTCCTCCAGACCTGGCGAGCATCAATCATTCCTCTGCTGGCTGTTCCCGTTTCGATAACCGGCACAATGGCATTTCTGTACCTTTTTGGGTTTTCAATCAATGCCCTGAGCCTTTTTGGCCTCGTCCTGGCTATTGGCATTGTCGTTGATGATGCCATTGTTGTTGTTGAAAATGTAGAAAGAAACATAGAAAGAGGCATGACGCCATATCATGCCGCCTGCAAGGCTATGCAGGAAGTCAGTAGTCCCATTATTGCGATCGCGCTGACGCTGAGTGCCGTATTTGTTCCGCTGGCTTTTATGAGTGGCCTGACCGGGAGGTTTTATCAGCAGTTTGCAGTGACAATAGCAGTTTCAACGATTATCTCCGCTATTAACTCCCTTACGCTCTCACCGGCTCTCTCTGCCATGCTACTGAAGTCACGTGATTCAGACAGCGACTGGCTTACGCGCATTATGCATAGTAGTTGTGGACGGTTCTTTACTGTTTTCAACCGCCTGTTCAACAGTAGTGCCAAGCGATATGAAAAAGGTGTTGGCGCGCTTGGCCAGCGCAAGATTCTGATTATGGTGATTTATGGCATTCTGCTGGCAATTACGCTGTTACTGGGCAGGTCTGTACCTGGGGGGTTTATCCCTGCTCAGGATAAAGAATACCTTATCAGTTTTGTGCAGCTTCCCGCTGGCGCATCATTGTCCAGAACAGACCGGGTATTGGAAAAAATGAATGAAATAGCACGAAGTGAGCCAGGGGTATCTTCCACATCTTCTTATGCTGGATTGTCTGTAAACGGCACCACCACAAGCCCTGGTTCCGGTCTGACATTTGTCCTCCTCAAGCCTTTTGAGCAACGGCCTGGCATCAGCGCAGATGATGTTGCCGCCTCTCTGAATGCCAGATATCAGTCACTTCCTGGCGCAGATTTTGCGGCTGTTTTCCCGGCACCACCCGTTATGGGGCTGGGCTCTCTGGGGGGATTCAAATTGCAGCTTGAAGACAGAGGAAATATCGGTTATGACGGAATGGCCGAAGTACTTCGACGCTTTCAGGCAGAAGCAGCTAAATCACCTGTGCTGACGCCACTTTTTTCAACATACCAGAATAATTTTCCACAAATTAATGTCGATATTGACCGTAATCGCGCCAAACAACTTGGGGTGAACATCAGTGATATCACCGAGACATTACAATCCTATCTTGGCTCATATTATATAAATGATTTCAATATAATAGGTCGTGTATATCAGGTAAGAATGCAGGCCGACGCAGAGTTCAGGGCGACCCCGGAGGATATACTGAAACTTCAGACCCGAAATGCCGATGGCAATATGGTACCGCTGTCTGCCATAGCCCGTATTGAGCCGACACACGGTCCTGAGCTGGTTACCCGTTATAACGGTTTTACAGCGGTCGATCTTAGTGGCGCTCCTGCTCCAGGCTATTCTTCAAGTCAGGCGATGGAAGAGATTGAACGTATAGCGATGAAAACACTTCCACCCGGCGTAGAGTATGAGTGGACAGACCTGACCTACCAGCAAATTCTTGCAGGCAACAGTGCCGTCTGGATTTTTCCACTCTGTGTATTCCTGGTATTCCTGGTACTGGCTGCCCAGTATGAAAGCCTTACGCTCCCTTTGGCTGTCATTATGATTGTCCCAATGAGTATCCTTTCTGCACTTACCGGGGTGTGGCTGACTCATGGGGACAATAATATCTTTACGCAAATTGGATTTATCGTCCTGGTCGGGCTCGCATCTAAAAATGCCATTCTTATCGTTGAATTTGCCCGTGAACTTGAGCTTTCAGGTAAGTCTGCCTGTAACGCAGTGAAGGAAGCATGCCGTCTCAGGCTGCGTCCTATTCTGATGACCTCACTGGCTTTCATCATGGGTGTAATCCCCCTGATGGTATCGCATGGAGCAGGCGCTGAGATGCGTCAGGCTATCGGGATATCGGTATTCTCTGGAATGCTTGGCGTCACCCTTTTTGGCTTGTTTATGACCCCCGTGTTCTACCTGTTAGCCCGACAAATATCAGGGAAACCACTGCACTCGGCCACTTTACCGGACGCGCCTGAGGAACGGCCGGTAACAGAACAGGCTTCAGACTAAAATTTATGATGACCTTTCAACAACCGGACATTATATGATGCCCGGCTGTTGAATTTATTTATGTTTAAGGACTTCCGGCACAAGCTTATCAAGGGTAAGTTCAGCAAAGCGGTTTGTAATCAGACGTCTCGCCTCTTCAAGCGTATCACTTATTTCATTGTTAACTGCATCCTCTATCTGGCATTTGTCATGCTCAGTCGCCCAGCCTATTGAAAAAAGTTCAGTGCTGCCAATAGCGTGGAAAACCTGAAGGAGAGTGATGTCTCCGAGAGGTTTCTGGAGTGTCCAGCCACCTCCATGCCCTTTTTCAGAATGAATGATACCCGCCTGTTTGAGCCCCTGGAAAAGGCGTCTGACCACGACCGGATTCGTATTGATCATCAATGCTATATCTTCCGAGGTAACGGGATCGCGGATTTTATCCATATGTATCAGCACGTGTAATGCACGGGACAGCCGGTGGTCTTTTCTCATTTTTTATCCTGTTTGCTGCGAAGTTTCTTATGAAACTTTCGTTGTTGCATAAGTGGCGCGATTTCATGTATCTTATACTATTACATGAAATCCATACAGAGAGTATTTTTTATGTCATTCGATAATGTGTCAGAACAGTTATGGGTCTGCCTCGTCATTGCACTGATGTCCAGTTGCATTTCAATCACCGTCACGCAGCAGGAAATGTTTCGCCCGTTGCGTGAATGGATGGTCAAAAAAAATGCCATGGCAGGCTACCTGTTCAGTTGTTTTTATTGTTTTAGTCACTGGGTGGTTTTTGCCGGTGTTGCAATTTACAGGCCCGTTCTTGTTCATTCAGGATTCTTGTTAATTGACCTTGCGGTTACGGCATTCTTTACCATCGGTTTAACGGCCATGTTCAGCGGGATCATTCTGAAAGTGATGAGAAACGCTATTGCCAAGGCGATTGAAGAAAAAGAAATGAAAGACAAGCTGGGTTTGTAACTCGAACGGGCCTGAAAACCTGGTGATGAAAGCAGGACGGTTAGCCCGGCAATCTGCGCATATAAATGGCACGACTGCTTTACGCTTTCGCACCAGGTTTTGCGCTGTTTTTACGTTCGTCTTCCACGCAGTTCACAGAGGTACAGGTACATACTGGTTCTGGCTGCCGGTGTTGATGTGCCGGCAGGTGTTGCTGACATTTTTGTTACGAACGAAAATCCCACAGGTTCTTCAGATAACCTTCATATCAGCATGAACTGTTAGCGTCCTGGCGTCTCAGTCCGGTTTGCAGTGAACGTTTGCGCATGAATATCGACAGTTGCAGATTAGTGTGTCGACGTCGCTGCTTCGAGTTGCGCAGGTTCCATCAGTGCGAATGCTGTGCGCATTTTGCGCGTCTCCTCTCCGGGGCTGCGACCAAACAGTCTTTTGAACTCCCGATTGAACTGCGACGCACTTTCGTAGCCGACCCGCGCTGCTGCCCCTGCTGCAGTAACGTTGTCCCGTATCATCATCAGTCGCGCCTGATGAAGACGCACTGACTTGATGTACTGGATGGGAGAAGTCGCCGCAACGGCTTTGAAATGCGCATGAAAAGCCGGTACGCTCAGGCCAGCTTCGTGCGCAAGTGAAGCCACATCCAGTGGCCGGGCGTAATCGAGGTGGATACGCCGTAACGTACGCGCAATACGTCCAAAGTTGCCATGACAGGCCAGCGCAGCACGAATGGCTCCGCCCTGTTCACCCAGCAGAACACGAAAAATCAGCTCTCGCACAATCCCCGGCCCCAGAACCCGCGCTTCAAGTGGTGAAAATAATACCTTCAGAAGACGAACTGTCGTATCTGCCAGCGTGTCGTCAAGTGGTGTGGAGACAATGCCAACGGGTGAACCTGATGCAGTGGCATGGTGATCGACAGCCATAACCAGGTCTGCCACCGCTGTCATATCCAGACGAATAGACACAGCAAGCAAAGGCTCTGCCGGACTGGCATCTGTCTCGCTTGAAAATGGCAGAGGTACTGACAGCACCAGGTAGTGCAACGGGTCGTAGTGGTAAACCCTGTCAGCCAGGTAACCTCTTTTGTGCCCCTGACAGACAATAACAATGCCTGGTTCGTACAACACGGGGGTACGCCCCAGTGCGCCGTCAGCACGCATCAGACGCACGCCATCCAGCAACGTACGGGTGTGACCTTCATGAGGGGCGAGCTGGCAAATCATAGCCGCCATTTCGGACTGTTGAGATATGGAGGGCAATCTTTCTGGCATACAGCAGACCTGCTAATTGAATTTAATGATTATATTTTCACTCCCTGCATGCTTAAAAATCAATAAAGAAAATAGGATTAGGCAATGATGCAAGAGTGTCAGGCCTGTCGTCGTATGTGCCCTCTCTTTATGATACCTGCCTGTTTGATATTCCAATGACATTCCCTGTCCCGCCCGGTGACAGGCAAGGAGGAGTGATGAAAACAGTGGTATCAGAAACGTCTAAGGTGGTCATTCTTACCGGTGCCAGTAGTGGTATAGGTGAGGCCACAGCCCGTCATCTTTCCCGGAAGGGACATCATTTGTTTATCGGTGCCAGACGTATTGAAAAACTGACCGCACTGGCGACAGAGTTGCGGGCAACGGGGGGTAATGTTGATGCCATGGCAATTGACGTCACGCGACCAGAAGATTTGCAACGCATCGCAGCCAGGGCGCTGGAGAAGCACGGACGCATTGACGCGCTCATAAATAACGCTGGCGTTATGCCACTCTCACCGCTGGCAGCGTTGAAGGTCGAAGAGTGGAACCGCATGCTGGATGTCAATGTCCGGGGCGTTCTGCACGGGATAGCCGCCGTCCTGCCGATCATGCAGGAGCAGGGTTATGGTCACATTATTAACATTGCCTCCACAGGCGCGTATACGGTCTCGCCCACAGCCGCTGTCTATTGCGCCAGCAAGTTTGCCGTGCGCGCTATTTCTGACGGGCTTCGGCAGGAGACCGATGCGATCCGGGTGACGCTGGTCAGCCCGGGAGTGGTCGAGTCAGAACTTGCCGATCATATTACGGACGAAACAGCCCGGGCTGCCATGCACGAATTCCGGCGCATCGCCTTACCTCCGGAGCCCGTGGCGCAGGCAATCGCCTATGCCATCGAACAACCCGCTGGCGTTGATATCAGCGAACTCATCGTCCGTCCTGTGGCCAGTCCTCATTAACCGTAAACATGTTTTCATTTATTCAGGGGGGTTCATGTCAGAGTCAGGCTCTTTTTCCAGGGCTATGCCCTTTGCAGGCCGTGTTGCGATCGTCACCGGTGCCGCCAGCGGTATCGGCCTGGCGACCGTCGGACTGTTGCACCGCCAGGGCGCACGTATCGTCGCAGTTGGCCGGGGGGATAATGTCAATGCGCTTGCACGCGAAGGCGTTGTCCCCGTTGTCGCCGACGTGACTCAGGAAGCCAGTGCGGAACTGGCCGTGCGGACTGCAACAGAACAGTTCGGTCGCCTCGACGTCTTAATCAACAACGCAGGCATCATCATCAACCAGCCGGTGGCAGAAATGACGCTCAGGGAATGGAACCAGGTCATGGCTGTTAATGCCACGGGCGCATTCCTTTTCTCAAGGGAAGCCATGCGCCCAATGATGGCGGCAAAATCGGGTGCAATCGTTAATATTGGTTCTTACGCCTGTTATCAGTCTTTTCCCGGTATCGCCGCCTATGCAGCTTCCAAGGGGGCGCTGGCACAGTTAACCCGTACACTCGCGCTGGAGGCTATCGCTCACGGTATTCGTGTTAATGCAGTCGGCTCCGGAGATGCGGTGACAAACATCACGAATACAATCCAGCCCGACGGGCAGGAATATCTGGCAGAGCATGGTCGTAAAGCGCCGGTTGGCCGTGCAGCCCACCCCGATGAAATCGCAGAAGTCGCCGCCTTTCTGGCGTCAGACCGGGCCAGTTACATTGTCGGCGCAGTGGTTATGGCCGACGGTGGCATGAGTGTCGCCATTCAGTGATGCAATTCATTTTTCAACAACAGGAGTCTTCATCAATGCAACAACAAACCTCCCCTGCAAAAGTCTGGTTTATCACCGGCGCTGCTCGTGGTATTGGCCTTTCGCTGGCACGCCAGCTACTGGCGCGAGGCGATGCCGTAGCCGCAACCTCCCGCACCCTGACCAGTCTGCGTCAGGCATTCGGCGACGATAACGCGCGACTGCTGGCGCTGGAGGTGGACCTGGTGAACGAAGCCAGCGTTCAAAAAGCCATCGACAGCACCATTGCCGCCTTCGGGCGCATTGACTGTGTGGTCAACAACGCAGGCTACGGCCAGCAGGGCACCATTGAAGCATTAACCGACAGCGAATTGCGTCGCAATTTTGATGTTAACGTGTTTGCACCCCTGCATGTTCTGCGCCATGCCCTGCCGCATATGCGTACGCGGCGCAGCGGCCATATCTTCAACGTGGCGTCGATCGTGGGCTTTCAGGGCGGTTACGCGGGCTGGGGCAGCTATGTCGCCAGCAAATTCGCACTGGCCGGTCTGACCGAAACCCTGGCGGCCGAACTGGCCGAGCTGAACATCAGAGCCACAGTGGTTTATCCTGGACCGGTGCGCACCGGGTTTCTGTCGAAAGAGACGCTGGTCGTGGCCCAGCGCACAATCGCTGACTATACCGAAGCTCAGGCCTCGCTGGACCTCCATCTGAACGGTCTGGACGGCAAACAGGCTGGCAATCCTGATAAAGTCGCTTCTCTGATACTGCAGGCGGCCTTTGCTGACGCCCCTCCCGTGCATCTTTTTGCTGGTAAGATTGCCAACACCCTCGCTGAACAAAAAATGCATGCAGTGAGTCAGGACCTTGATGTCTGGCGAAGCGCGTCAGACGCCACGGATTTTGAAGAGTAATACCCCCCGGGGACATGTGAACCATACTGTCCCTGATTTTCTTTCTGGAGGATATCTCATGCATGACAGCCTGCCTGCGGAAAAAGCGTACCGTATTCTTGAAGCTGGTCCCGTTATTCTGGTGTCCACCAGGGGGACAGATGGCCGGACGAATCTGATGACCGCAGGTTTCCACATGATGATGCAGCATGCCCCACCGCTGGTCGGTGTGATTATCGGCCCCTGGGATTACAGCTATCAGGCGCTGTCAGATAGCGGGGAATGTGTTCTGGCTGTACCGCCAGCCGGGATGGCAAAGGCCGTTGTGGACATCGGTAATTGCTCGGGAGAAACAGACGACAAATTTGCGCGTTTCGGCCTGACGCCCATTGCCGCGCAATCGGTCAGTGCGCCTCTGGTAGATGAATGCCTGGCTAACCTGGAGTGCAGAGTGGTGGATGACCGACAGGTGCGGCGCTATAACCTGTGGGTGCTGGAAGTTCAGCGGATTTGGCTTGACAGCGCATGGCAGGAACTGCGTCTGCTCCACCATCAGGGCGATGGCCGTTTCAGTATCGACGGAGAGACGCTTGACCTCAGTGACAGGATGGTAAAATGGCGCGACCTGATGGATTGAATGTTATGCCATGCTAACCAGAATTGGTTAATGGCGATACATTACCGAACATACCGGAAATGTATCGCCATGAATACAGGTGTTCCTTTTCCCCATACCCTGTATGTGGTTCATCCGGCAGACTAAGAGAAATCTCTCTTAACTCAATTGGTTAATCAATTAAATCCTTCAAATCCCCGGTTGCATTATGGCTTGAGTAACTGCTGAACTGCCCGAACAGAGGGTCCCATTGCTGGATATCAAGGTGGGCAATAAGGCCTTCACGTGCAAAAGGGTCCGCACCGATCATGGACTGGACTTCATCGCGCGTCTCAGCCCTGAAAATAAGAAATCCCGCCCGCAGCGGCGTGTTTTTGAGTGGACCGGACGCTAACAGTTTGCCCTGTTCTATCAGCCCCTTCAGATAAATCACATGCTCGCGCACAAAGGTATTCCACCCGGTGCCGTCCGGATGGTCCATTCTGACAATATAAATGTGCATCGTTTTCGCTGTCCTGTTCATGAGACAAAAAATAAGCATAATAAGTATTAGCAGTTTTTAAAATTCGCCAATATTGAGTTCTGAAACAACCAGGAGTAGCGAATGCTGGATAAACTTACCGGAATGCGGGCCTTCGTTGTTGTGGTTCAGACAGGCTCTTTTGTTGCGGCCGCAGACCGGCTCGATATGTCGCCTCAGATGGTGGCTCGCCATATCGCCACACTTGAGAAGCAGCTTGAAACGCGCCTGCTTAACCGAACGACGCGTAGGCAAAGCCTGACGCCGGCAGGCTCGCTGTACTACAGGCGTTGTGAAACAATTTTACAAGCCATCAACAGTGCAGAACGGGAAGCAAGCAGTTCGAGTGCGATTCTTGCAGGTACGCTACGGCTGAATGCGCCGGTAACATTCGGCCGTTATGTCTTAGTGGATTTTTTGAGCATATTTCTTGAGCGTTATCCGCAAATGCGTATTGAACTTATTCTTTCTGATGACGTTATTAATCCTGCTTCAGAAGATTTTGACCTGGTGATACGCATCGGCGAGCTTGATAAGAAACTCAGACTTGCGGCAAAACCGTTGCCTGCGTACCGATTTATTGCATGCGCTGCTCCTCAATACCTGGCAAAGTACGGTCATCCAGAACAACCTTCTGATCTGAAACATCATGAGTGTCTGGTTTTTGCACCTTGGTCTGCGGGATTAAGCCATTACTGGCCTTTTTCCAGCAGTGAGGGATATGCGGAAGTGATGGTAAACTCTCGCTTGGCTATTAACGACTGGGGAGCAATCCTTGAGGCGGCATTAAGAGGTACTGGCTTGCTATTTGGTTATGAAAAGGGACTTGAACGATTTATTAAAATGGGAAAACTCGTTCCTGTTCTGGAAGATTTTAATATTCCCCCTCGGGAAATGCATTTATTGTATGACCCTTCTCGGGCTAACGAAAACCGGTATAAAGTTTTTATTGACGAATTGTATGAACATCTTAGCTAATTATTCCGCCAAGCCTTTTAATAACAGCAATCTCACTTAGGCATCACTGCTGTCAGTCAATTTCACTGCAGATGCGCAATAGCCTATCTCATTGGGCTATTTATTTTGCCATTAGGAACGAACATTCACCTGAAAGCTGAGATGAAATTTCTTTTTTATTTAAGACACCTGACTTGTCTTGAAGTAAGGCTATCTCCTCTGTTCAGGTGGTTAAATTCAATCTGCCATTACAAAACCAGCAGAACGGTGTTAGAAGTGAGGGATTTTTGAAGTGCCCCCCTCCCTGGACATTCTCAGAATGGACAGTACATGCAATTTTATCCGTTGGAACAGACATCTGACTTAAACCGGATTCGTATTGATCATCAAGGATATATCTTCAGAGGTAACGGCACCTTGAATTGTATACATATGAATCATTACAAGTAATCCCAGAGTAGCCGGTTGACATTCCCGTTGTTGATACTCGATTGCTGCACTTTCACTTATGACACTTTTGTTGTTGCATAAGAATCTTGTTTTCATGTATCTTATATCATTACATGAAGTTCTTATGAGGGGTACATACTATGTCATTCGATAACGTTTTAGAGCAGTTCTGGGTTTGCATGGTAATAGCGCTGATGTCCAGTTGTACTTCAATCACCGTCACGCAACAGGAAATGTTCCGTCTTTTGCGAGAACGAATGGTCAAGATAAATGCCATGACAGGTTGTCTCCTCAGTTGCTTTTATTGTTTCAGTCACTGGGTGGTTTTAGTGGGTATGGCAATCTACAGGCCTGTTCTCCTTAATTCAGGATTTTGGTTAGTTGACCTTGCTGTTACTGCTTTCTTTACCATCGGTTTAACGTCCATATTCAGAGGTATTATTCTAATGATGATGAGAAATGCCATTGCCAAGGCGATTGAAGAAAAGGACATGAAAGACAACTTTGTTTATAGCATGTACAACACCATACGATATATTTTTCTTCGCAAGGATCGCCACCTCTGCGCCAGGTATGTTGAGTAATTAATAATAAATTGCTTTCACGCCAGTCTATAAACTCTTTTTTCCGCATCATCAGCGACGTCAGTATAGGCTTACTGCCGATGCTGAAATTCAATACCTGCGTGACGATTTGGTATAAATGAGATCTGATACGTGTGGCATATATAATAATCTCCAACCCAATTTCATCTTAGAATACTCTGAGTCAGTTTACATTATCGCTATATTCGCATGGAGTATTTCTTTGATTCTGGCAAAAGTAAAAATCAAAGACTGGGCATATATCATTCAAATTAATAACCAACATACAGTATGAATGTTGTCAGCTTTTTTCCGTGTTTCTAAGGCGCGACCAGTCCCTCTTAAATATCATCCAAACGAAGTTTATTACGTGGAAACTCTTATTAATTGAACTTGAACTAGCATGCCTGAAGTAAGAGCACTGAGTAATGTTAACAGCATTTAAACCAAGTACCATTACCTTGCAATACAAGTGGAGCTTCATTATGAAAAAAGAAAATAATCGCACTGACATTAAATACTCGATGACTGAGTGGTTAACTATACCTGAAGCCATACAACTGGCTCAACACGAATTGAAGTTTAGATTAACAAAAAGTGATATATACAAGAATGCGCTGAGAGGAAACATCATCCTTTCCATTTATTTTCAGTCACCTATTACATTAAGAAAAATTCAAAAAGTAAAAAATAAATTAAAATTTAGACCTATAGAAAACTCATTAATCTCCCGCCTTTGCGCCCTCGAAAAAAAAGCTTTATCGAAGAAAACAATCTGATACTCAGCACAGAAGGAAGATATTTACGCACTGCGCAAAGAATTATAGATACCAGCCTGGCTGGATATGAATATGTTCTTGTACAACGTCTACTATCACAATCACTTAAAATCCCAGCGCCAATAACTGGAGCTAATGAATTCAATTATGGGCTGACGGTTACTATTTCAGGGGAAATATATCAAATATTTATAAATTCCACATGGAATGACAGAATACGACAACAAACAGCGTTGCTCCCCGAAGATATCATTCTGGATATTTCCGAAAAAATATCCCATATTGAAGTAAACAACACGCTGAGAAAAGCGTACTTTCCACTCTATAATTTACCTACTGATGCATGTTTTGTTATACGCCATTCAGAACTTGGAAAGCTTATAAACATCCCAACCAAGTCGTTGGCCGTTAAACCCCGTATTTCAACGCCTCTATCACGTCTTTTCTGGCTTGCCTGTTATCATAATGAGGATATAAGGCCTTTACTTCGACAACCTTATAAACTCTTATCCATCTTCGAGCAATGGGCCTCAGACGATGGCATCACAGATCGACTCAGCGGAGACACACTAAAAACCGCGCTAGAACGAGGCTCCCCAGTTTCACCATCATCTAAGATAGCATGATATTTATCATGCTAAAGTTTAAATCCGTATTAAGGATAATAGCCTCCTTGATATGGATTTATTAACTTCCATCCTAATCTTTCCTGTGCTTCTTTTGAGAACGCCGGGCGTCCACCGGTTATTTAACCACAGGAGAAAACAATGACAGCACATCAGCTATTACGCCTGAAGCAAGTTGAAGAAAAAACTGGCCTGAAACGCTCTCAGATTTACCTGTATATGAAAAATGGAACCTTTCCACGTTCAATAAAAATTGGCCCGGCCAGTGTGGCCTGGCTCGAATCGGAAATTGATGAATGGATCAGCCTTAAATTGGCCGGACGTTCAATCAGTTAAACATGTCCGTTTATTTGCTCAACTTTTCCATATAGATTGAGGAGATAACAGAATGATTCCATTAATTAATTACACCATCTTAACTGATGCGTTGCACGCTCTGAAAGTTGGGGATATTCGTCACTGCGAGTCCCTCGGATTCACTTTCGACGAAATGAATGCTCTTAATGAGTTATCACTCGATGAACTGTTTGCTGTCAGCCGGGCGGCGGCTCCCTTTGTTTCGGTCAGTGTCCGCCATGATGTTCTGCATCATTTACTGGCGCAGGCCCGACAGGAATACCGACAACAGCAGCAGATTAACCGGGCTATCCGGCTGGGCGGTTCTATCGCGTTGCTCAACCACTACTTTGGCCTGACGTCTAATGATGTCTGCCTTCGCCGACGGTTGCTGGGTGTCAGCGTGCCATATGGACGTACACCTGAGCCGGATGAAGAGACAGATGCCGAGATCTGGCGGCAATGGCAGAAGTGCCGGATGGAAAACCTTGAATCCCCCGACGCGCTGATGGCCATTATGAAGGTTACTGAACTCTTGCTACCAAGGTTCCAGGGACTGTCACTCACCATGGTATGGAGACGTATCACGCTTTGTGAAAAGGAAGTTGCCGCTAACAGGAGGGCACCAGATGCCGGATGAGATCGATCGCGATCAGGAATTTAATGAGCAGCGCCTGGAGGAGATGATTGAACAGAGTCGTTTTAAGCCGGGGTCGACACCATCATTATTTCACTGTCGTGTATGTGGTAAACCCATTCCAGAAAAGCGACGGCAAGCACTGCCGGGTGTAACCACCTGTACGGAATGTCAGGAAAAACTTGAACGTAGTAGCCGCTGACAGGAAAAAAAGGACGTGTAGAGATGTTATATCTCTGCACGTCTTTATTATTCACGGTGAATGTTAATACCACTCTCTCGTGTTTTTTAAATCCTCATTATTCTCACTGCATCTTAAATACTCCACTATTTTTCTCTCTTCTTTTTGTTTTGAGTTTCTTATTTATATCCCTCACCAGATATTCGAATCTGAGAACGCCATTACAGCATAGTCGCCCCTATGGACATTAATTCGTCCTGACAGGGTATTGCTCTTTAACAAAATGGATCGGGCTGTCACGTAACCACAATTCAGGGTGCCGCTGAATGTTCTCGCTGACCCGTTAAAACCGGAATGCAGAACCGGGATGTGACTGGTTTATTTCATTTACTGTTTTTGATCAAAGGAAATTCCATGAGAAAACCCGCTTATCACGTATTTGTTACCCAGGAAAGCCAGCCCGATGTGCAGGGCGAAACAAACACGTACTGGACAAAAGTTGGCGTGGCCTTCGCACATAACGGCAAGCCCGGTCTGAATATCGTTTTGATACCCGGTATTGCCGTCTCCGGCAGACTGGTGCTACTTGAACCCAGGGAAGATTGTGACATTTCACAGAATGCGGCCGCTTAATCCATTTTCTCTTCTTCTCCCCCGGCGGCGTATTTTTCTATAAGCCGCCGGTCTCTCTGTTACGAGGCCAGCATGCTTTCCACCACTGCCTTTCTGGCACTGGCGGTGCAGTGCGCCGCCAGTATTCACCCATCCACGGCACTTGACGTCGCGCGGGTCGAATCCGGTTTCCACCCTTACGCCATTGCTGAAATCCTGCCAGACAGTCGGGGCGTGATTTCTCATTTTCCCACGAGCCTACCGGAGGCGGTCCGCCTCACCGGACAGCTGACTGCACAGGGCCGACGCTATTCGGTCGGCCTGATGCAAATCACCAGCACCAATTTCCGCCATTACGGCGTCACGGCCAGCGACCTGCTTAACCCTTGCATCAATCTGTCGGTATTTGAGCGCATTCTCGCCGACTGTTACCGGCGCGGCAGAACACTGAAACGGGCGCTCAGTTGTTACTACTCCGGCAACTTTGAAACCGGCCAGCGACCGCAATCCGCCTTTAACCAGACCAGCTACGTACAGCGCATTGGCTATGTCGTCCCGTCCACCCGGGAAGACCGGCAGCGTGCCCCTGACCCGAGCACACAACCGTCTGTCCGTTATCCCGCCGTTGTGCTGCGCGGCGAGCCTGCCGGTGCCACTGCGCCGGTCCTGACTTGCCTGCATTATCCCGGTTCCGTCATTCGCGGCGCTATCCCTGTTGTCCCTGATGAGGAGAAATGATCATGCGTAAACGCCGTTACTCTGCTGTTGCTTCCATGCTGCTGTCTGCCCCGGCGCTGGCGGCAGACAGCGGATTTAACAAGGCCAATGAGACACTGAGCAATACTTCGACCGGCCTGCTGGGTCTGGCCGCCGTCACCATCACGCTGGCGACAATGTGGGTGGGCTACAAGGTGCTGTTCGATGGCAAGAGCCTGCACGACATGCGTAACGTCATCATCGGCGCGATCCTGATTGTTGGCGCGTCCGGCTTCGGTGCCTACTGGGCATCATAAGGGAGGCAACGATGGCTACGCTGAATAAAGCGCTTACGCGGCCTGCCACCATTATGGGCATTCCTCTCGTGCCGTTCGTTCTCGTCAGCGGGGCTATCGTCCTGCTGGCGGTCTATGTCAGCTATTACCTGGCACTGTTGCTGATCCCGGCCTGGGCGGAAATGAAAAATAAAGCCCGAAAGGACATTCATTATTTCAGTCTGCTCTGGCTTGCGTTTAAAACCCGTGGACGACTTTTCACCAATACCCATTTTGGCGCGAATGCCCTTCTGGCGAATCAGTACGATAATGTTGATGTCTCGGAGTTTATTCAGAAAATGAAATTAAACGAGCGTATTACGCTGGATAAATATATTCCGTATTCCTCCCATATTCACCCTCACATCATCAGAAACCGTCACCGTGATTTTATTGCCACCTGGGAGCTGGGCGGCACAGTCTTTGAATGTGAAGACGAACATCACCTGACCCTGATGGCCACACATCTGAACAATATTATCCGCTCGTATGAAGGTCTGCCGGTAACATTTTATATTCACCGGCTCCGTGAAAAATACCATGATGCTTTTGAAGCCTGTTCGGGTATTCCCTTTTCCGATGACGTGACCCGGCGGTATTACCAGCCGGTAAAAGAAAAACCGTTCTGGCGGCACCGGCTGTTTTTCACCGTCTGCTACGCACCGTTCTCTCAGATCGAGAAGAAAACAATGAAAGCGCAGTCGCACGGTAAACGCCAGCCAGTTCTGGATGACGCGCTCAAAATCATGCTGGAATACCGTGAAGCACTGGGATCCTCATTATCCCGCTACATGGCAACACCGCTGGGGATATATGAAGAAAACGGGCGGGTGTATTCCTCGCAACTGGCGTTCTTCCACCGCCTGATCACCGGACAGTGGCAGAAGGTGGCCGTAACGCGCTCGCCGTTTTATGAAACATTAAGCACGCCGGACGTGTTTTTCACCACCGACACCGGTGAATGCCAGACGGTCAGCGGTTCCCGCTTCTTCCGCAGCCTGGAGATTAAGGATTATTCCCCGGAAACCCATACCGGTATGCTGGATGCGCTGCTGTACGCCGAAAGCGAGTATGTTCTGACGCAGTCCTTTACCTGCATGGCGCGGGATGAAGCGCAGCATCATATCCGGCTGGCGGAAAAACGGCTTAACTCCACGGACGACGACGCGATTTCCCAGCGCGAAGAGTTGATTGTCCTGCGCGACCTGCTTCAGTCCGGGCATGTGTCGTGCGGTAAATTCCACTTTTCCCTGCTGATCTCCTCAGACAATGCCGGACAGGTGGTGAAGGACACTAACGTTCTGGCCCAGCCCTTCGCCGATCTTGGTATTATGACGACGCTCTCCACCCTGTCACTGCCCGCCGCATATCTGGCGCAACTGCCGGGCGTCTATACGCTGCGTCCCCGACTGGTGGCCGTCAGCAGCCAGAATTTCGCTGATATGGCCTGCCTGCATAACTTCCATGCCCACAAACGCAGCGGTAATCCGTGGGGGGAAGCCATCGCCATCCTCACATCTCCCGGCGGTGGCGGGTATTACCTGAACCTGCACGACAGCCAGGCCGAACGGGATGACACCGGTGAGAAAACGCCGGGTAATACGGCGATTATCGGGAAAACCGGCTCCGGAAAAATCCTGCTGATGACCATCATGCAACAACTGATGCAGAAATACCGTAACCCGGCGTCGTTTGCGCCTTCTGCCACCATCAAACGGCTGACCACGGTGTATTTCGATAAGGACCGGGCGGCGGAGATGGCGATCCGTCAGATGGGTGGACGATACTTCCGCATCCGTACCGGCGAGCCCACCGGCTTCAACCCGTTTGCGCTGGAGCCAACCCGCCGTAACATCAGTTTCATCAAACGGCTGGTGCGCATGCTGTGCCGCCGCAACGGTAAGCCGCTCGATCCGCGCGATGAGGAGCGGATCAGTGCCGCCGTGGACACCATCATGCAGGACTATCCGCCGGAGTTCCGCCGGTTCGGGATCACCCGGCTGCTGGAAGTGCTGCCGGAGCCGCCGACCACAGACGCCCGCACCAACGGGCTGCGTATTCGCCTGAAGCAGTGGGCGCAGGGGGGCGAGTTCGGCTGGGTGTTTGATAACGAGGCTGATACTTTCACCATCAGCGATGTCGATAACTTTGGTATCGACGGCACCGAATTTCTGGATGATGACGATATTCGCGGCCCCGTGACCTTTTACCTGCTGTACCGTGTGACCAGTCTGCTGGATGGTCGCCGCCTGGTGATGTTTATGGATGAGTTCTGGCGCTGGCTGGCCGATGTCGAATTTTCCCGCTTCTCGCTCAATATGCTGAAAGTCATCCGCAAGCTGAACGGTATCTTCATCCCGGCAACACAGTCACCGGATGAAATCGTCAGACACCCCATCGCCCCGGCGATTATTGAGCAGTGCGGTACCCAGATTTTCCTCGCCAATCCGAAAGCCAGCTATGCGGATTACGTGGAGAAAATGAAAGTGCCGGACAATGTTTATGACACGGTCAGAAACCTGGATCCGGGCGAGCATTATATGGTCATCCTGAAAACACCGCTGCGGGCCGGAGAAACCCGCCCGTTTGTGGCAATGGCGAAAATGGATCTGTCCGGACTGGGTAAACTCACCCGGCTTCTCAGCGGCAGTGAGGACAATCTGAAAATATTTGATGCCATTTATCAGGACGGTATGCGACCTGATGAATGGAAAGACGCTTTCCTTGAGCGGGCCATCTAATAGCGGACTGGAGGTAATATTAATGCGTAACCGGGATCACCTTCTGGCATTATCGTTATTTTTCTCGACGCAGGCGTTCAGCGCCGGAATACCGGTTTTCGACGCCGTGCAGAATACCGAATCCATTAACCAGTGGATGCAGAAACTACAGCAATGGGAGGATACGGCTACCCATTATAAAAGTGAACTTGATGCGTATAAAAAACAGTTAGCCACTGCAACCGGCGTGCGGGATATTAAGGGTTTTCTCAGTGATGCCCGAAGTCTGAAAACCGATATTGATAATCTCCGTAAGAACGGTATTTCACTGCATGATCTGCTGACCACGCAGAACAGTTCATATTCTTCTGAACTGCAAAACCTTTACAATAAATACAAATCGTTCAGCGTATGCAGCGAGGAACAGGAAGGAATAAAATCTCAGGCCCTGGCCGACAGTTGTAAACAGATGATCCTCAATCAGGCAATGGCGATTGAGAATACCACTGGCGTTGAAAACAGGATCAACAGCACACTCAGCGACATATCAGACTTATCTGATCGTATATCGAATGCGCAGGACTCGAAAGAGTCTCAGGATCTGGCTAACGCCATCGCGGCGAAAAGCGTACAGTTAAATGCGCTGACGAATCAGTGGGAGATGTCTGTCAGACAAGCTGAACAGCGAACGACATTGCTGGAACAGCAAAGACAGAAAGCCTTTGAACAGCAACAGCTAACGGCACCTGTTGCTGACCTTAATAATTTATAAGGAGGTTATCCGTGCTCAGATCTTTATTCACCTTATGCACATTCTCAGGCGCGATATTACTGTCCGGCTGCAAGGAAACCAAATCCGAAGCCTGGTATAAGCAGCATCCTGACGAAACATATGCGGTTTATACGCAATGCCTTAAGGATGGTGAGGCAAGCGATAACTGCGAATTTGCCCACCGGGCAGCACTTATGTTTGCACAGGAAGGCCAGCCCGGGGTTAAGGAGAAATTTGAGGCGATATTTCAGCAGGAAGCTGAAAAAAGAAATGCTGTGACACAGTAATTTTTCCTCCAGCAAAACAGGGAATTCTCCCTGTTTTTTATTTCCTTTCTTTATATATCAGGTGAGGCACCATGTCCGGTGGTATTTTTGTTGGTATGGACAAAAACATCATGGATGGACTGAATACCGTACTGGAAGGTCAGTCTTCCACTTACGGCACGATGACCAGCGTCATCATCGTCAGCTCTTTTACCCTGTTTATACTGTTTCGCGGTTATCAGACGCTGGCTGGCAAACTCCGGACCCCGGTTGAAGATGTCGCCTGGGATGTGGGGCGAATGTTGCTGATCACCACCTTTGCGTTAAACCTTGATGGCTGGCTGGATATGGCGGTAGCGGCTATCCAGGGACTCAAAGACGGTATCAGAGGCGATGATAACGTCTGGGCGCTACTGGATACAGTCTGGGAAAAGGCACAGGCGCTGGGGCAAAAGTTATTTAATATGGACACCTCAACTTACGTCAAACTGAATGGTGGCCTTGCCGAAGTCCTGGTATGGGGCGGCTCTATTGTCCTGCTGATGGCTGCCACCTTTGTGAACCTGCTCGCCGAAATCACCATCCTGTTAATGACGACCACCGCGCCGCTCTTTATTTTCTGCCTGCTGTACGGTTTTCTTAAGCCGATGTTTGATAACTGGCTGAAAACGATTTTCGCGGCAATATTAACGATCATGTTTTCCGCCTTATCCATCCGTATCGCCATTAATTACCTGAATAAAATACTGGATGCCGCAGCAAAAACATCTGCTGAAACCAATATGGTCACGCTGGCGGCACAGTGCCTGCTGGCCGGGATTGCGGCGGGTGTGGTGGTCTGGTTCTCCGCGAAGCTCGCCAGCGCACTCAGCGGGGCCGCCGTACAGGCGGTGCTGCAGGGGGCAGCAATGAGTGGTCTGAGCGGGCTGGCGAATAAATCCGCCAGCCTTGCCGGGCCTGGCCTCAGGGGCGGTGCCCGCCTAGCTGCGAAAGGCGGCCTAGCCGCCGCCGCGGCGACCGGGAGACTCACAGGCGCAGGCACGGGTAAAACCGTGAACGCCTGGCAGAAACGCGCCGCCGCCATCGAAAGCATGAAACGCCTGAACCGGCAGCGTCACCGTTAATCCTTCCTGCCGTTAATTTCCTTTCCCCGTCACGCCGTGGCCAGCGCCACCGGTGCGGCATTCCTGCATCCATACGATAAGGGGCTTCCATGAAATTCAGCATCATTCTTCTGATGCTGTGCGCGCTCACGGGCTGCGCACGGCATCAGGGCGACCTTCCGCCGGTATCCGGCGAACCCGAGCCGGTGAATTCCCCCGCCATCATTCAGGAGCTGACTCACCATGTCTGATATTCAGAACATTGTTAATGTTTCCCGCTCTTTTGAATCCATCCTGCTGGAAAAGGAAGAGCGTTCCCGAAAAACCGCATGGCGGGTGGCCGCTGCCGGGCTGATTCTGGCTGCAATGGCGATTGCGGCCATTATTATTCTGCTGCCGCTGAAAACCACCGACACTGAATTATGGTCAGTGGATAAACAGACCGGGCGCTATGAATATATGACCCGCGTGAAGGAGCGGGATATTTCGTCTGAAAAAGCACTGGCGCACTCGCTGGCAGCACACTATGTCAGACTTCGCGAGGGGTATAATTATTTCTCCCTCCAGCGTGATTATGACGACGTACAGTTATTTAACAGCGACAGCGTGAACCGGGACTATCTGGACGGGTTTAACGGTGACCAGGCACCGGACATGATTTTTAATAAGGCGGAATATGTTGTTGATATCGACATTATTTCCAATGTGCATGCGCCTGCCACCGGGCCGGATAATCTGGCAACCCTGCGTATCAAGCGCACTATCCGCCGTATTGCTGATAATTCCGTGAAAACGGATGTGTGGAATATCCGCCTCACATACCGCTACGTCCCGAACCGGCAACTGACCGACAGCCAGCGCGAAGTGAACCCGCTGGGCTTTATCGTCACCAGCTACCAGCGCGACAAAGAGCTGAGGGGGGAATGATGCTGAAATACATTCTGCTCCTCACGGGTTTACTGGCGTCATGCGTGGCATGGAGCACGGCGACACCACGCGGCAGCACGTATGACAGCCGGATGCAGAACGTCACGTACAACAGCCAGAACGCCACGGTTGTCAGTACCCGCCCCGGCTACGTCACCATGCTGGTGTTTGAAGATGATGAAACCGTTATCGATGCGCAGGCGGGTTTTCCAAAAGGCTGGACCGTGACGAAAAGCGACAACCGGGTGGGCGTCAGCCCGAACCCGATCACCCAGCCGGTAACGGACGCCAGCGGCAACAACGTCAGTCAGGTGTTTCTGCCGACGGCAAAAGACTGGAAAACCAACCTGTTCGTGGTGACCTCGAAGCGTGATTACAGCCTGGAGCTGAACGTGCTGGACCGCGACTCGCCCGCTCAGGCATACGTTATCCGCTACCACTATCCCGATGAGCAGAGGAAAAAGTCAGCTGCCGCCAGCGCCACCCGTCAGCAACATCAGCAGGAAACACTGGACCGGCAGCGGATAGCGGTGGCATTCGGGCAGACCACCACGCCCCGCAACTGGCGCTATACAAAACGGATGGCCGCCGGTTCCGCCGCCATCGCCCCGGACTTTACCTGGGATGACGGCCGTTTTGCGTATATCGGTTTTTCCCCCACGAAAACCCTGCCTTCCGTCTTCCGGGTGGTGAACGGCCAGGAGCAGGCGGTCACGCCCCGGACGTTTCAACAGGGCAATTACACCGTGATGGCGGTTCCGGCATCGCCGCAACTGGTACTGCGCTACGGCACCTCGGTGGTGGGGATCGAAAACGACGGATTCGGGCGTATCCCGCTGGCCAACCGTGACACCGTTTCGCCGTCCGTTACGCTGGAGGCAAAATGACCGACAAATCTTTCCCGGACGAACCGGAAAAAACCACCGCAGAACGGGAATCGGAAGCCCGTGAACGCGCCCGCGCGGCAATGGCATATCAGGAGCCGGAGCAGAAAACGCCGCCCGGCCAGCCGGAAGTGACCCGTTTCCGTAAGACTTCCGGTCACCGTACGCTGATCGTCAGCCTGCTGAGTCTGGTCCTGGTCATCGCGCTGGCATCCGGTGGCGATCGTCTTCTCAGCGCCCTGAAAAGGGGTGATGAGAAAGAATCTGACACCGCGCCGCCGCCCGCCTCCGGGGCGGTGCAGCAGGAGCGTAAGAATCTGGGCATGGACAGTAACCCGTTTGGCCTGTTCGGGCCAGGGAGGCAGGAAAGCGCAGGCCCTGCCAGTCAGAGCGCCCCTGCCACTCCAGCTCTACCGCCAGGGCCGCCCGCCCTGAACAAGGCGGCAGCGCTGGCAGACGGGCTGAACAGCGGCAGCACAGGGTCAGGCGACGATACACGAACGTCCCGAAGCGGATCGCGCAGCAACGCGGAAACGTCGGGCAGCCCGTCAGCCGCCACGGCGTACACATCCTGTCAATCGGTACTGGTCAGTGGCAAAGATGGACGTCTGCGCTGCCCGGATACGACAGCACCGGCAGACAGCAATAACAACGACAATCCGGGCGTTGCCCGTATCACCGGTGTCAGGCGGCTGGGCCTTAATCCCGATCTCTATATCCCGGTGGATCGCTATATTCCGTGTTCGATGATGTGGCGCTTCGTATCCGATGTTGGCGGTCATATCTCCTGCCTGATTGGTGAGGATGTCTGGAGCGCCAGTAACCATGTGAAGCTGATCCCGGCAGGAACAGTCGCCCGTGGTATCTACCGCACCGGCGCACTGCAACACGGTCGCAGCCGGATGTTTGTGCTGTGGACGGAGCTGCGCACGCCGGAGCCCGGCAGCCTGCAAATTCCGCTCACCGATACTCAGGCCACCGGCCCGCTCGGTGAGGCGGGGATCGCAGGCTGGATCGACAGCCATTTCTGGGAGCGTTTCGGCAACGCCCTGATGCTCAGTACCGTGCAGGACGTGGCGGCAGCGGCATCAGATGCCGCGCCGGGTAAAGATCGCAATACCGACTATACCGAAAACACCCGCGCCGCCACGGCGGAAATGGCGAAAACGACGCTGGAAAACAGTATCAGTATCCCACCCACCATGTATCTGAACCAGGGCGATGTGATCGGCATCATGACCGGCACGGATATTGATTTTTCCTCTGTTTATCAACTACGGCTGAAAAAGAAATGGTATGAGCGCTGAAAACCTGTCACTGGATTTTATGAAAAATCAGTTGTTCGGTGATTATCTGCCAGTCGAAGGGCTGACCGAAATCGCGATTAACCGACCAGGGGAACTGCATACAAAAATAAAGGGGGCATGGCAGCGGCGTGAATCCCTGGTCACGCTGCGTCAGTGTTACGCCTTTGCCAGAGCACTGGCTTCCTGGCAGGACGATAATATTGACGATACGTCACCGATACTGTCGGCCACTCTCGAATCCGGCGAGCGTATTCAGGCGATTATTCCTCCTGCCTGTGAACGTAACACGGTGTCCATTACGTTACGCAAACCCTCGTTTGAGCAGAAAACACATCAGTCATGGATTGATGCGGGATTTTATCAGCGTGTGGCTGGTCAGGAAAAAACGGAAAGCCAGGATGATGCACTGATCCGGTTATATCACAGCGGGGATATTCCCCGTTTTATGGAAAAGGCGGTGGAATACGGCAAAACTATTTTTATTGTGGGTGAAACCGGCTCCGGCAAAACCACCTATATGAAAACGCTGCTGCATTATATTCCGCTGCATCTCCGGCTGGTAACGATTGAGGATAATCCCGAAATCCGTTTATATCACCATGCCAATTATGTTCATCTTTTTTACCCGGCGGATGCCGGGAATAACGCCATTGTCACACCCGGCAGGCTGATCCGTGCTAATTATCGTATGAACCCTGACCGGATATTACTGGCGGAAATTCGTGGACGGGAGGCGTGGGATGCGCTGAAAATTGCCGGCTCCGGGCATGAAGGGTTAATCACCTCCCTGCATGCGGGCACCCCGGAAGAATGTATTGAAGGCATCATTGACCGCTGCTATGAAAACCCGGACTGCCGGAACATTCCTTTTGATGTGCTGTTACGCAAGGTACTTAAAAGCATCGATGTCATCGTCAGCATTGATATACACGGTGATGTGCGACGGATGCGTGATATTTACTTTAAGCCAGTTCATTTAAATAGCATAAAAGAGGCATTCAGAAAATAACTCTGGCAAATAACATTATCCCAAATACGCAACCTTTCATTAATCATAACGGTGACTCAAATGAAGAAAGTCATACTCTCCGTATTATTTCTTGGCGTTATGGCGTCATGTTCAACATCCGCAATGGCTGCGAACGCCTGCGAAGTGGTGTTATGTATGTACGGTAAAGCAACCGCAAGTAGCGGCGGCAGTGAATGTCATTCCGCTGAACGTGCATTCTTTAATATCGTAAAAAAGAATAAACATGGTTTTCTGCCTGATCATACGGCTGATACCAGAAAATCGTTTTTACTTGAATGTGATTCGGCAGACCCGGCGGCTATCGGTCAGATCATCAGTAAATATGGCCGCATTCGTGGTTAACACTGGAGAGACGGGCACAGAGCATGACGGTTTTCAGGTTTTTACGGCTTCTGTTTTTCGCGGATTAAGGAGCGAAGAAACAGAGGCCGTAAAAATGAGGCAGCGGACAGAAATATTTTCGCGGGTTAAGGAGCGAAAATAATTCAGGCACCGCGCCTCACCTGCAAACAGCCGCGCCCACGCGGATTTTGCAGGCCGGGGGGAGCCGAATAAATTTCGCCGCCCTAGCGAGCGAAAAGCTATCGCCCACGATAGCGGTTTATTTGGGGGGCTTGCCCCGCACACCGTCGCGGCTAAGTCTCCGGCCCAATGCCGGTAGCGTGGCGCGACCATCCCCTTTAAAGGTCAGCTTCCCTTTTATTCCCGCTGCGAGGAACAAGCAAAGGGAAGAAAAAGGCGAAAGCGACCGTCTTAAAGGGGATGGTCGCGCGTAGCGGGCGACGGTGTGCCGCTTTTGACCCTGGGGGTTTTGGCGCGGCTTCCAGCCACGACATTACCCCCATGCGACATATCATAAGGGCGTCCAGCCCGCATGTACTGGCGCACGCCGTTTCGTGCGGGGAAGCATGCTTTCCTGCACATGGCCGCACAGCGGCCACCTTCTTTGTCCCGGACGTTCGCCCCGCCTTTTCGCCCGACCCCGTGGGGCGAACTGATGGGGCGATGTCATGGGGCGAATCACTGACGAAGGAGGCACGATGATTTTAAATAAGCTTACCGCTTCACTGTCGCCGATAGTGAACGGGATGCTGGCGCTGCTCGCTTTTGTGCAACAGCAACAACTGATGCTGGCATTATTAGCGGGGCTAACGATGCCGTTTTTTGCATCAATGAAAAGCGATGAACGGCAGAAAGCCCCGCTCTGGAAAAAGCTGATTATGGCTTTTTTCCTGCTGTGTTTTCTCTCCGGCACACTGGCTCCGATAGTTATCGGAGCCTTTCAGTGGCTGTATAAAATCAGACTCACCAGTGATAATTCAGGACTGGCCTGGTCAGTACGGATTGCTTTCACTGTAACCGGGATTATTTTTCATATTATGCTTCGCCGGGTATTCACGCCGGAACTGGACAGAATAAAGAAACGCCTTGTTAAAAAGACCACCCTTGAACGGGAATTGCGCACCGATGTCCGCACCGTAAAGTCCTTGTTGCCGGAAACACTGCATTATGATCCGCTGGATTATATCGATCTGAATAAAGGTATTTTTACTGGCATGGACAGGGAGAACGAACCGATGTATCTCCCGTTAAAAGACTGGCAGAAACAACATGCGGATATTATCGGCACTACCGGAGCCGGTAAAGGGGTGGCTGCCGGGATATTGCTCTACCAGAGCATTCTGGCCGATGAAGGTGTCTTTGTTATGGACCCCAAGGATGATGAATGGGCTCCACACCTTTACCGCAAAGCCTGTGAGGATGCAGGCAAGCCTTTTGCCTTAATTGACCTGCGAAAACAGCAATACCAGCTAAACCTGATTGAAAATATTACTGCCGATGAACTGGACGAATTGTTTGTTGCCGGTTTCAGCCTGGCGGAAAAAGGGCAGGAATCGGACTTCTATCGTATTGATGACCGAAAAGCCGCGCGTATGGCCGCGCAATTTGTCAGTGATAACCCATCGGCAACTCTCCGTGATGTTTATAACGGTGATTACGTTCAGGGTATTGCCGAAAAAATCAAAGCGTTCTTTGGGAAGATTGAGGAACTGGCATTACTCAATGCCATTAACTCACCAGAAGGCTTTTCGCTTAAGCACATATTTGATGAAGGCGGTTGCTGTTATGTTGTCGGCTCCATGCGAAACAGCAAAATTATTACCGCCCAGCGCATGCTGCTGGTTCGCCTTTACCAGTTGGCAGAAAAGCGCGATCGAGTAACAGACGTCCCCCGCCCTATTGCTGTTTATCTTTCCGAACTGAAATACCATCTATCCAGGCCAGCGCTGGAAGGTTTAGGCGCGGCGCGGGATAAAGGCGTACACATTATTATGGACCACCAGTCCATCGCCGATTTAAAAGACTGCCCGGCAGATTTGAAAGGTGACGCCGTTGTCGGTGCGGTCGTTGAAAATGCCAAATTCAAACTGGTTTACCGGGTTATGGACCCGGATACAGCGGAATGGGTGGCAAGAATGTCAGGCACTATTCTGGTGGATGACGAACTCCGTAAGGCTAAAACGGATAATATGCTGACGGAAACCATCGACAGTGAGCGCACAATCCGCCAGGCCGAACGTTTCTTTATTGACAGCAATATGATCCTGAACCTGCCCGATTTTGTCAGTTTTATCTTTACGACAAAAGCACTGCCTTCTGCCTCCCTGATTTCACCAATCAAGGTCAGAAAACGCCGGCTAAAAATCTTTTCGGTTTCCCCTGATATTACCGCAACAGCGGCACCGGTGAAGATCGCACTGGATTTTGGCGAGAATGATAAACCAGCTATGCCGGATGTGATGACAACGCACCCGGCTCTTTTCTTCGACGAAATAGAAGTAAAACCGGTAAAGCCGAAACCTGATGATGAAGAACACCTGTCCCCGCTGGATTTTTAAGGAGCGCTTATGTTGATTTCATCCTTTCACGAGCGCCAGACGCGCAACAGCAAGAAAATAGAACAACTGCTTAATTTCCTGAAAGAAGAAACCTACAGCGATTTCAAAACGCTGATGCTGCTATTTGGTTTCCGGGATCATAAATCGCTTTATTCGTTGTTGGCAAAAACTGAGCAAATGGGGTTAATCCAGAAGCATGTGCTTGAATCACGGACAATGAAAATTTCATTATGGGGGATCACCAGCGACGGGCTGGCGGTGGTGTTAACTCCGGATGATAAAATCTTTCCCGCGAGGTTTGAACCATCAAAAATCACCGGCTGGACGCTGGAGCATCATCTTGATAATCAGGCCGCCAGGCTTATTCTGGAGAAGAAAGGCGCTTCGGGATGGATTAACGGCGACCGGGCCACCTTTATCAGCCAGTATCAGGTGAAACATCGCCCGGACGGGTTATTAACCCTGCCTGACGGAAACGTTATTGCCATTGAAACCGAGCGCCGCCTCAAAACCCGAACCCGCTACCAGTCGATTATTGCCAGCCACCTGCTGGCCCGTACCCGCAAACAGTGGATTTATGTTTTTTATGTCATGCCTGACCCACAGAAAAAACGGGCACTTGAGCTGCTATTTCACAGCATCAGACACGTCATCATCAACCATCAGCACGTCCCGCTGGAAGAACGCCACCGTCGGGTGTTTCGCGTTTATACCTTTGATGATCTGAAACACCTGTCATTAGGCAATTATACGTAAGTTTTTACTCAGGCCATCACGATGGCCTCACCGGCCTGGCGGCGATACCGCCAGGCCGGAAGTTTTTTATTGCACTGCGAGGCGCAGACTGTCCGGTACAAGCTGTGCTGCGTTCCGCCTCAGTCTGCGCTTTGCAGCGTTACTGGTTAAAAACCATGTAACCGCATTCCCTTGCGGTTGTCCGGCTTCGGCCTCAGAGTTTATCCATCAGATAACGATGCGCTTTAGAGGAGGCGCTGGCCGCTTTGAAAATAAAGCGCTTGTCGTTTTTCAGCGCTTTCAGCCAGGAAGCAATATAGCTTTCATGCTGTACCTCTCCATCAATCCCCAGATCCGCCATCAGAAAAGCACTTCCCAGCTCCGCCACCAGTTCTTCCTCTGCATAACCCGCACTGCCAAACTTCCCTTTCATTTCACGGTTCAGGCGTTTTTTACCCCCACTCCAGTGAACCAGCTCATGCAGGCTGGTAGCGTAAAAGTTAACCGCATCCGAAAACAGATGGCGCTCAGGTAGCCAGACTTCATCAGTTGAGGGGTTGAAAAAGGCGTTTTGTCCTTTCTCAATGATGTTTGCGCCACTCTTCCGTAACAGATTCTCAGCCTGCGGCAACGGGTCAAAGGTTGCTTCCGGACTGACAGTTTCAGTCGTCAGGGGCAGGCCGTCGATTTGCTGAACGTTAAATACGGTGAAAGTTTTCAGCATCGGGATATGGTCAATTTCTCCGGCGTCGTTTTCCTTCTCCAGCGTGGTGTAGAAAATGGCTGTGGTGCCACGTTCACGCGTGTGAACCTGTCCACCTGCCATCTGCGCCTGTTTATAGGTCAACCAGCGTGAATCGCTGAACCCCTGTTTTGATGCACTGCTCCACAGCAACATGATATTCATGCCACTGTAGGCTACGCCGGTGGCGTAATTAGATGGCAATCCAGACATGCCGGATACACGCTGCCACGGGCAGGACCAGGGTTTAACACCGGCTTCCAGCGCTGCAATGATGTTGTCGGTGACGGTCTGATAAATGTCGGTTCTGGTTTTAGAAAATTTCGTTTTTGAGGAGCCTGACGGGTCCAGCGGGGATACGCTGGTCGCCGCTGCGGCGTTAGGGGCTCTTGTCAGGGAGATATGCAGGGTATTCGTCATGGTTTTTTCTCCGTCAGTGTGTGATTTTCGTCTTCGTATCGCCTGACGGTTCGCTTTCCCGGCATCGTTCTGTCCTGCAAGGGCGCAGAATGCGTGCCATTTACCCTTGCGGGACGGGTTGTGTTGGGAAACGATTAACCGGAAGCGAATACGGGGAACGGAAAGCACACAGGAGAAAAAAATTGCCCCTGCATAGCCGGGCATAGCACCCCTTACTCCGCAGTGGTGAAAAGCAGATTTGGTGATGTTGAGCCGGAGACTGGCACTGACAGGAACTTCATGTAGGTGTTAGCATGCTTTCTTGCCGGACGAGGCGGTCCTGCTAACTGGGGGCGGTTTGTTGTTAAATTGTCTCGTTCCGGCATCAATCACTACCTGTTCTGGGCTGTCTACGTATTGAACGCAGCATAGAGTCTATCTAACACCACCCGGATCCGGGGTTAGAGATTTCTTGAAACAGGCCACAGCGCCGTAACCGGGGCACCCGGGCGTAGCGAGCGGCCCCAGCTTGCTACGCAGGTGTGACTATGGTTTTGGTAGTAACCAACATCGACAGTTGTGCTTCTAGTACATATAAGAGGCGGTCTTACTAGCTAGCGACTCGCCCCCCCACTTAAGTAATAAGTCTAAAGTTTCGTAATTATCTGATTGCCAGATTGACCAAATCCATAACATGAGTAACATTTGTAAATATTCATACAAGTGCAGTGCCTAGGCAACTGAGGGCGGTAGCGTGGGTCGAGGTCTCACTTTCTACATTGGAAGCCAATTGGCTATCACGTTCGAGCCTGTTCTTAGCAGCAAGAGATTGATACGTGCTATCCGGTTAGTCCAGACTATGGCTGGACCAAATTCTGGATTAGGTCCAATAAACTATATCAACTAGAAAAATATTTTTAATAGCATGAGGTTTTGTTTATGCACGTCATTTACGGAGAAACTATTAACGATGTAATAATGAAACTCTTGGAAAAAGTGCTTAATGAAGGAGTTCGTGTTTCGACAAGGAATGGGGATGCTATAACTATTTATGATGTTAGTATGATCTTGCGAAACCCTAGATCAAGACATTTAAGTTTAGCGGGTCGAAAAAACAACATATTCTCCACATTTGCTGAAGCTATATGGGTATTTGCAGGCGATAACCGAATTAAACCATATCTAACTTTTTTTTTACCAAGAGCGCCTAAATACTCAGATGATGGTGTCACTTGGCGAGCAGCTTATGGAGAAAGACTATACGCTCACGGGCAACTTGAAAATGTCGTGCAACAATTCAAAAACGAAGGAATATTTACAAGAAGAGCGGTCATTAGCCTATACATGCCTGACAGAGATACAAGTGAAAGCCTCATAAAGTTATACAACATAGAACATAGTGTCGATATACCTTGTAATAACTTAATTCATTTCTTTATCACTCCTGACAAAAATTTAAATATTAAAATAGTCCAAAGAAGTGGCGATCTAATATTTGGAGTAAGCAATATAAACATTTTCGAGTTTAGTTTACTTCAAGAGATAGTACTTTCAATGTTACAGAGGGAAGTTGATAGCGAGATTAAACTAGGATACTTACATCATTCAGTAACTAATCTTCATATATATGATGATAGAATAGAACAAGCCAATGAAATACACAAAAGAAAAGAAGAACAAATAACAGATTTGATAAACGATGATGAAATATCATTTCCTCCATCACTACCAAATATAAAATCATTATTCTGTGATATAGTCTTATTCCTTGAAAGAATAATAACGGAAAATACATATAAAATAGACACAATAGAGAAGGAAACTGAAAAACTAAAAAAAAAAATATTTATTGAACATTTTGTAGAAACTGAAAGAAATTTACTCTGGGGATATGCAGAAGCAGCTTTATCATATATTTTTCAGGAAAGGTTTAAACAACCAATAGTGTTAACAGCTAAGTTAAGCGATGATTTCAATCTAAGCGTAACTTCCAATCACTTCAATAATTCTAATAAGGAGCGCCTATGAAAATTGCATTCATGGGAATATCGGGTAGTGGAAAAGATTTTCTTGCTAATTATCTAATATCCAACTATGAATTTGTTAGATTATCATTTAGCGATCAACTCAAAAAATTGGCCAATCATATTTACCCTTGGATGGAAAAGGATTATAGCCCTGAAAAGAAAACGTTATCACTCAATATAACCTTACCTACAGGCGACTTTATCAACCATTCACCAAGAGATATATGGCTGAGCTTAGACAAACTAAGGGAAATTGAAGAAAAAATATTTATTAGAATGCTATCAGAAGAGTTGAAAGCTTTAGAGGAAAATGAAGGAGCGAATAAAAACATAATAATTACTGACATAAGATCAAATGAAGAATTCGCATGGTGTAAGAACAATCAATTCACAATAGTTCATATAGAACCTGGGAAAATAATAATTATAAAAGATACGAAATTGACAAGTATGTAAATGAGAACAAAACAAAATCAGACTATCATTTTAACAATAGTGTGAACGGAATTGATAGTTTTAAAAACTTTCTCGAAAGGGTATTATTTAGTGAACAGTAAAAACGATCAACTTTTTTGTAATGTCAGAGAAATGAAAATTAAAACCGCTAAACCCATCTTAAATGAAGCTGTTATCAGGGAATGGTTTTATCATCAACGAGAGAGAACCTCTATATATTACAAGAAAGAGATACTTAACCTTCCGCCATATTGGACAGAAGACAAGATATTGAGAAACTATAAATTTGTAAATACTAAAAGAACATGGGACAAAGAAACCAAGTGGTTATTAACAAATATAACAAACAATGATAAATTGAGTTATGATAATAAAATACTCAATTCATTTCTATTTAGAGTGGTAAATAAAAGCGATACATTCAAGGAAATTGATGCGCCCTTTGATTTCACAAATATGACGATTCGTGATATTAATGAAAAAATCAGGGAGAAGACTCTCAATATATCCACAAAAAAACCAGGCTATGTATTTTTTAGTGCAGCCTATATTTTAGGAGGTCCGAAGTTTAATTTCGGGAAATACTTAGAAAATATAGAGGGCACAACGGAAAATGACATGGTAATTAGAATGATTAAATTTGTTTATTATAACCAAGATAAAATCGTTAATGGTGTAAAATCATCAAGAAATCAGCTTGAAGTTTTTGAACATTTAAAATCATTTTCAGGGATTGGGGATTTCCTAGCATATCAAATTTTCATAGATCTGACATACTTAGCCAATTTTCCGTTTACAGAGTTGAATTTTGTTATTTCAGGCCCTGGTTGTGAAAGAGGAATTAATTGGATTTTTTCTAATAGAGATGGAATGAATAGCGAAGAGTGTTTGTTCTGGTTCACTATTAACCAAAACAACATCGCGGAAAAATATAATGAACACTGGAACATGGATGAAATATTCCATTTCCTGCCTAAAGAAGAAAGAGTTTACACCTTAATGGATATGGAAAATAGTGGTGCATGCGAGATAGATAAAAGATGCCGAACTAAATTTAACAATAAAAGACCGAAACAAAAGTATCATTATCAAAGTAATAATATAGAATTATTTTATAATTAGCAAATTACAAAGGATTTTAAAATGGTTAAAGAAATTAAGAAAAATGTTTTTGTTAGCCATCATCATAAAGATGACGCTAGTGTTGATGGGATTTCTCGTTTAGCTGCAGCAAAAGGTTATCATTTACGTAATAGTTCTATCAGAATGAAACCTGAAAACCAGCAACGAGTTGAGGAAAAAAAACTTAGTGATAGAACGATTGCACGTTTACTTAGAATGAAAATGAGGTGGGCTAGTCAAGTTATAGTTGTTATCGGGAAAGAAACGCATACCAGACCTTGGGTAAACTGGGAAATTCAAGTAGCTCATCAACTTGGAAAACCAATCATAGGTGTATATGAAAATGGTTTAAAAGGCGATGTAAAACTACCAGAGAATCTCGAAAAGTATGCAACCTCTATAGTGGCCTGGAGAAGTGACGCCATTATCAACGCACTAGAAGGTAAAACTTCATTTGAAAAACCTGATGGTACGGATCGTGATAAAGTTCAAGGTGGGAATGTCGTATGCTAATTGAGCCTAACTCTCACCTTTATGTCTATGCAATAACGAGAGACTTTGGTTTTGCACCCAATCCATTTCATGGAAGTTGTACCTTGGCAACATGCAAACCTGGAATTAGAAAGTCTGCTAAAGTGGGTGATTGGATACTCGGAGTTGGTGGAGCTAATTTAAAATCAGCTAAAAAAAAATGTATCCTATTAATGAAAGTTTCAGAAAAAATTAGTTTCAATGCTTATTGGGAGGATACCAGATTTTCTATCAAAAAGCCTGCTAGAAATGGTAGTCATGTACAAATTCTGGGCGATAACATCTACCATCAAAATGAAAAAAATGAATGGATACAAGAAGATTCTCATCATAGCAATCCTGATGGTTCATTTAACATGACAAATCTTGAACGAGATACTAGTTCTAATAACGTGTTGATTTCTGATCATTTTTATTATTTCGGTAATAAAGCGATTGAAGTAGACTTAGACTCCCTTGAATATCATAGAATTAGAAACTATAAAAAGATTCCTTTAAATTCTACAATACCAGCCATTAACCTTATAAAAAGAATTGAATTTGATTTTAGAAGTGATAAAAATTCAGTTATATCTGACCCATGCAATTTTTCTGATTTCTATAAACGTGTAGATCAGCGAACTGGAGAGCTTTATTGATAGGTGCACATATTTTGTGTTCCATATATTTTTAGTCTATCATTTTTTCAACCATCGCTGTTACTCTCCCGGAGGGAGTCTAGTCAAAAACTCATGAAATAGCTTGCTGTTATATTCTTTAGATAGGCGTTAAATAGTACCTCAGACATCATTAAATATTCTAAAAAAAATAAAACCCAAAGCTTCCACCGTTATGTCCAGTAAAAAGACATTCGATTGAGTGTGGTGTATAAATCAGTAAGAGAAACGGTTTATTTATGTAAGTAATACCTGCCTGATTTAACAAATTGTTAGATATAAAATTTATTAGCTCAAAATTGAACTGACTGTTTTCTCTGGCAGCGTACAATCAAATCTGATCGTCAGTTTTGAGCTGTGAGTTCAACGTATCGATGCAATGCCATCCTTAATCAAGGGGGGTGTTACCATGAAACGAAGAACGTCTATTAACTACAAGCCAGAACAGAAAGCGATTATCTGGGACAGATATAAGCATGATGATTCCTTGTATGACATCGCCAGAATATTCGACAGATATCATTCTTCTATCATGCCCACTATGCACCAGACATTAAGAGGAAGTTTAAATGAGCAACCATAAGAAAAATATCGATACAGATTGGTATAATTTCCAAGAAGAGATTTGTGAACATTTTAAAAATTTAGGTGCCAACGCTAAGACGAATGTTACAGTAGAAGGTGTAAGAGGAATTTCGAATATAGATGTGGTAGTGGAATCCAAATATCTTGGGACTGATTTCAAATGGTTCGTAGAGGCTAAGTATTGGAATAGTAATGTCACAAAAGAAATTGTTCATGCTTTTTTTACAGTGCTTCAAAATACCGGTGCCGATAGAGGTTTCATCATTTCAAAAAAAGTTTTCAATCAGGTGCAATAGAAGCCACGAAGCATACAAATATAAGTTTGTATACACTTGACGAATTTAAGAAAAAAACAAACCATCTTGTGCAATCTA
This sequence comes from Kosakonia sp. SMBL-WEM22, assembly GCF_014490785.1. Lineage (NCBI taxonomy): Bacteria > Pseudomonadati > Pseudomonadota > Gammaproteobacteria > Enterobacterales > Enterobacteriaceae > Kosakonia > Kosakonia sp. SMBL-WEM22. Next base: position 3,100,867 of record NZ_CP051488.1, read on the forward strand.
ATATATTAAAATCTTTTTTGAATCGTGCTATTTTAACTAGCACTAGATACTGGGGGCATACAAAGAAAACAAGGATAAAATATGAACTTAGATATGAAATGTTTGATGATAGAGAAATCCTTTCATGCGCTGTAATTCTCATTATTGTTACCGACTTAATTATCGATGAAGAGATTACCTATCCATTTGATGTTTCTCACTACACAGGGAAACAAATAGATCCAATTAACAGTTTTCATGAGTTAATGCATTGGTTGAATTTAAGTTTGAATGAGTTAGATCGTAGAATACTAGATGCTGAAATAATGATGAAGGTCAACGGAGATTTCGATCCTATATATGAATATTACACACCTGACATCATTAGAATTTGCACTAAAGAAAGAATTGATAACTTTTTAGATTATAGTTTCTTTCCTGAAAAGGAAAGAAAAATCTTGATTGCACAAAAAAAAATGGCAGAAGACTACAGAAAAAGTCGGAAGATTAATTGAGGGTTTGATATATCCGAACAATAGTGCAAGCCGTTCTGATAGACACGTCCGCTCTCGGCACAGAACTGTCTGTAAGATTAGATTTAGTTCTGCGCCATTAGAGTTCCAAATTAAGTCTAAGCTGATACATAAAATGGACGATAGATTTTTTTCAGCCACGTTTTACTAATCTAAAAAGCCCTCTCAAAATCATAGCGATAGCCTGATCTACATGAGGAGTCTGTGCTAGCACAACATTTTCCAACTCAGTAAGTCCATTGTTCAGATCCTTGTAAGAAAAACCGGCAAATTCTTCCCGCCCTCTCCAGTTGCGTTGCTGCATTCCGTCAGATTCCACAATATTCAGAGCCTCCGTGATATCTTTTGCACATCCACCAAAGCCTCCCATAATAAAAAGGGGTTGTTTAGCACGAAGTGATAATACAGCCTCTTCTGCTATACCGGGCATTGCCCCTTTATACTTATCAACCTGCCCGCCAAGAATAATACGGGCATGTGTGTCTTGTAACATAGCATGTCGCATTGCTGTCAAACCTATTGCCCAATCTTCATCAGAAGGAATAGTTGCTATGTAATGGGCTCGTTCTGCCATTGGCAACGGCTCGCCATCCCGATTGAACAAAACAAGTCTTGCCATTCCTTTCAGGTCCGCACTTAGCCTTTCCAAGCCACTGGCATCTTTTTGCATATGCACCGGCCATGCAAGATAGTTCAATATACTGGAACGTTCATCCCCCTCATCGGCATCTCTTCTATGGCGTGCTACTAACTCAAATAACAGTTCAGTAAAACCATTAGCACGTAGATCTCCGCCATAAACAATCCGGGCTCCCAAGGCTAATAAATGACGCGCAATTTCTGTCATCGCGTCATATAAATGCTGTTTACTTAACCCCAATACAGGCATATCTGGGCTATCTGATGTAGATATTGCAATAATATGCTGACTAAGCATTTCACGATAAGTCATGATGTTCCCTCTGCCAGCCATTCGGTAAAACTTCTAAGCCTGATACCGGGTTTAACTTCTTCAAATAATCGCTCTTCTTCCGAACTTAAGGGTGGGTCAGGATATACAATTGTAGGTTGCCCAATACCGGGGAACTTTAAACCAGCAAGTGAAATTAACTCTGGCGCACGTGGAACAAACTGCACTGCACTTTGTTTAGTATTAACCAATTGTATACGACAACGCCACAGAAAATCTTTCAGAACCTCATCAAGCAGGCGTGCAATAATGATATTAATTCGTTCAGCCTGCTGGGGATCCATTCTCACTATGGGGACATTTCCCATATAAGGAAATCCCCTTTCATCCAATTCGCTAATACAGTTGGCAACAACTAAAGGTACACTATTACGTTTAGCTTCTATAATCTCTCTGCGACACCATTCACGCGAGGAATAAGAGTCGGTATGTATGGCAACAACTGCGCTTTGCGCCAGCTGTTTCAATAGCACCTGATGAAACCGAAGCCCAGCAGGGATATCATGGACATCAAAGAATGAACTTAACCCATGTCCACTATGTAATTGCTCACGTATCAAACGAGCAATCCGCTCTCCATCTTCATCATGTTTAGAATGGCTAAGGAATATCTGAACTTTCTTGAGATAATTAAGCAAATCATCTTCATCTTTTTCTGGTTGTTTCAGATGTTCCAGGTAATGACGCAGCATCCTGCAAAATTCGTATGTAAGCTCACTAATCAATCGTATATGAAGATTTGCAGTATTGTTACTCCCATCCTGTATCCATTGGTCCCAGCGCAATGCCTGCTCTTCCAGTCCAAGATTTAATCCTTCTCCTTCAATAGCAATGGGGAAAAGATGTGTACCCAGTCCAGCTATTTCCGACTGCGTGGATAGCTCCCGAAGGTAAGTCCCCCATTCAGGATCATTTGCCATACATGATTCTGCAAGTATAAGTACTGCGGTGGTCTCTGATTCTGAAAAATTGATCGGCAACGGCTTCCCCGTTTCAGGTAGAGGCTCAGAACGAAAAATAACACTTAAACCGGTTCCTCCAGCAACGTTCTGATAGAGTTCCCGACGAAAGTGTCCCCGCAATATTTCAGCCAGTCCAGCACCACCGGCGAAATCCGGGTGCCAAATGATATAAACAACAAGAAATGGTTTTGCTAAATTCGTCTCAAGCATATTATGCATTCCTTAAGCGGCGTTCACGAGTGTTTCTTATCAGAGTATTACTACGGCAATTGGCTTGTTCGATATATCCCCTACACGACGAAATGTTAGCTGTAAAATTAGCCCAACTTACCCACAGTGCATATCCAGAATCAATATTATCACTGAGTCGGGCGGGCACATTCACTCGTCCAGAAGAATTTGATAACAATGTTGGTAACTGGACACCAATAAGTCCATGTTGTTTATCAAGCGTCGCTTTAATTTCCCAGTCAATATATTTCCTCCCCCATGATTCATTACCGACCAAGACAATAGAACATGAAGTCCCTGTGATATAATACTCACGAATACGTCGCATGACATAGTCAATATCCTCACTATCAACTCGACGATCAAGGGAATTATCCGTTACAGCCTCATATTCGTCATGAAATTTTTTTGAGAATTCATTATAGTAATATTGGTCACCATCATGGTGGTAACTTAAAAAACCTTTCTTTTAATTATTTCGCTATTATACATATCTGATCCCTTAAATTTATCTTAGCGTAAAAACAATCTAATCACCATAGTAAATTAGTTCTTATAGCAGGAACATCCGCGGGATTTTTCTTTGCTGCTGGTTCCATAACATTTCTTTTATCAAATGCCTGGTTAATATAAAATTCATTATTCCCTATAAAATCTGAATACTTAACTAGTGAGCAATAAACATCCATATCCTCATAGTGCGGAACGACTTTTGAAAAGCTATGATTTTTTTTAATTAACCAAGGGAGATAATGTTCATAACCCCAATCAATGGTTCTAATTCCAATGCCGCAATTGCAAAAAACATCACTACATACACCAGAGCTAAATACGCTCGAATATATTTCATCTCTAATTACACCGATTAATCCAGCAGGATTCGCCCCCCATAAAGATGCTTGAATTTCTGAGTTAATGAAAGGTCTGTTGGCAGTTTCTGTACCTATGAGTACTACTGTTACGGTAGAGTCACCAAGATAGTCCTCCCGAATTTTCCGCATAATGTAATCTTCACTGACATTACTGCTCATATCCCCGTCACTTACGGACTTATCAATAAATGACGCACCACCAAATGCTTCAATGATTCCGTCCTTCAAATCTTGTTCGTTTGCATGATGATAACTCAGAAAAGTTTTATGCATTACTCCTCCCACTTAGCAATATCGATGTTAAAAATAGCACTAACTTCCTCACAGAAAAATTTATTAATGCATTCAAAATCAGCCATCAATTGGCTGAAATGATAGTAATGAGTCTGGATTATTCCAATTGGTGTTAAATGATAAATTAAAGAAACATTTTCACCGTTAGAATCCTTATCCCTCGTCAATACAATATCGTTTGTTGAGATGTACTTATGCCAACGCCTGTAATTATTCTGATGTTTGGTAAGCAATTGATTCAGTTTTTTTAGCATTTTATTAGATATACGATACAACTCCATATCTCTTTTCCGCTTAACATCCAGCACTCTTATTTCAACACGAATGAAATTATAGATATCATATAAAGAGTTAAAAACCTCCTCAAGTGAGTCAGAATGTGGATCAATTTTGAACACACTTCTTTTAGTATCAAGGAAATTGCGAACAGATCTTTTATATAGCAAGTCAGAACTATCAAATAAAATATTTAACCCACCGAAAGTTAATTTTTCTAACTTTAATGAATATTTTCTCTCTAAAATACCGAAAAACAAAAATATAGTAATCAATGATAATATTAGAATTGAAAGGAGCGCTTTTACAAAATCAAAATTTGATATGATATTTTTGATAAACCACCATTGTGAGGCCGGTAAAAAAGAGAAGCACCCCATTAAAATAATTGCCATTAAAATAATTCCAACTAGTAACAATCCCCTAACCATAAGCGAATCCTTATGAAAAATTTCAATCAAGTTGCATTTTTATCAACATACTGAAAAACATTATTCACTATTATCAATGAGTTAAAGCCACATAACACAATTACTAATTAATGCTCAGAGATTACTATACCCTGATTCGGATTTCTCCGAAATCCTTCAGGATATCAATTTCACTTTTCACAGCCTGATTAAAAATTTGCGTATATCTGATGGACTGCATTGGAGTTTTCTCTAGACAAGCAGTGGATATCTTCATCAGCTAGCTGTCTGTGGCAATGCAGGACGGTAACAGATCATTAAAACATAATGCACCGGCAGAGTACCGATTGTACCTTATCCCCCAATGGGCATTGCTTCTTCTTACAAGTGCATACATTTCTTAGAGGGGGTCATTCTGGTGGTCTTGACAGAAAAGGAATTCAGGTTTAGCTTACTTATTAGCCAGTTATTGGCAAAGGCGATCCCAGTCAGAGGAGCCAAATTTAGAAAAGCCCGCTTTTAAGCGGGCTTTTTGCTTTTCAGCGTCATCCGCCCTGCTCCGTCGGCGCGCGCTGTCTGCTTCGGCTCCACGCTTTATAGCGCGCCGGGGACATACCGGTCACCGCGCTAAACGCCCGTCGGAATACCGTCTCATCCTGATATCCGCAGGCAAAAGCCACCTGGCTAACACTATTGCCAGGCATCTCAAGCAGCGTAATCGCGCTCTCAATCCGCACCCGGGTGATAAAACTTTTTGGGCTCTCCTGCAGCAGATCGCGCATTTTCCGGTGCAGTGTGCGCGGCGTCATATTGAGCGCGGCGGCAAGTTGCTCAACGGTGATTGCCGGGTTCTGGTAGCGCACCAGATGCTCGGCTTTGGTTAATAGCGGGTCGACAGAATTAAGAAAGCCTTTTGGCGCATAGAGCTGCTGGGAGAGCGGCTGGCTGTCGGCAACGGCCATATCCGCCATCAGACGGGCAATCTCTTTACCGGCGTGGTTAGCGACAATATGCAGCGTGAGATCCACCCACGATAGCGGCCCGCCAGTGGTGATGACATTGCGATCCTCGGCCAGTGCTTTTCCCCACACCGGTTTTGCCCGTGGGTAGCGTTCGCGAAACGTATGGAACAGCCACCATGTCGTGGTGCAGATCCTGTCGGTCAGCAACCCCGCCTCGCCAAGCACAAAGCCGCCCGCACAGGCACCCGCCACCACGCTTCCCTTCGCATGGCAGCCTTTTACCCACTGCGCGGCCTGCGCAACCGCCTCTGCGTCAATGGGGTGCTTATCCTCATTAAGCTTCATGCCGCTGGCGATAATCAGATCCGGGCATCCCTCAAACGCGCCGTCGCTCTCGATCATTCGCCCCTGCGCATCCGGCACGGATTTCCCCCCGGCCGTCACGATCTGCGTTTCAAAACGCGCCGTGGCGTGATGATTTTGTTCGATAACCTGGTTGGCTAACCAGAACATATCCGTTAACCCCGCCAGTGCTGAACGCATACTACCGGGTAATGCCAAAAGTACTACGCGCATACGTCACCTTATCACTCTGTCCGATTTTGCATTATAGATGTCAAATAAGACACTACTCGCCCGCCGCGGATTCTTTCACACTTCTCCCAACTTCTCCTCCATTGATTAAAGCCTGGCAATGTGGCGCAACTTCATGCTGTTAACCGTGCGGGTTTTCACCCTGCTGCTGCTGACCGTTTTTGCCACCCAGGCAAAGGAACAGACTATGCCTGATATCGTTCTGGTCCACGGCGCGTTTACGGATGGTTCAAGCTGGTCGGCAGTGATAGTAAGGCTGCAGGCGATGGGCTATCACGTGACGGCCGTACAAAATCCTCTTACCTCCCTGCAGGATGATGTTAACGCCACCCGCGCAGTTATTGCCCGCCAGCATGGCCCTGTTTTGCTGGTCGGTCACTCGTGGGCGGGCGCGGTGATCAGCGAGGCGGGTAACGATCCGCGCGTCAAAGGGCTGGTCTATCTCTCGGCGCTGGTGCCGGACAGCCACGAGTCTGTCGCCGACCTGCTGACGCGTTTACACGCGCCGATGACGGGCCTGTCCGCCGATGAGCACGGGTTGATCTGGCTTGATGACTCTGTGCTGTTTCATAAGGTGATGGCGAACGACCTCTCCCGCCAGCGGGCGCAGCTGCTTGCCGCCGCACAGCAGCCGATTGCCGCACAAGCCTTTACCGACACCCTCACCCATGCTGCCTGGCACGATAAACCGTCATGGTATCTGGTGACCGAAAATGACGCCGCCCTCAACCCAACCGTACAGAGTGCAATGGCAAAAGCGATCGGCGCGACGCACGTTTCACTCTACTCCAGTCATCTGTCGATGATCTCCCATGCCGATCGCGTGGCTGAGTTTATCGATCGGGCTGCCCGCACTCTTCCCTGAACCAGAGGCTATTGGTTATGAATATCCTGCACATTGATTCGAGCTTTAATCACACGCACTCCGTCTCGCGCCTGCTCTCCCGGGAGATTGTCGACCGGCTGATGCAAAGCGGGCGCTATGACGAGGTGGTTTATCGTGATGTTGTTGATGACGAGATACGCCATCTGACTGCGCCTATCGCCGCTGGGTTCCGGCCGGTAGCAGAGCGCGATCTCGCGGCCAATGTGGCCGTTGAGCACCGTCTTTCCGAGGCGCTGGTCGCAGAGTTTCTGGCAAGCGATCTGATTGTTATCGGTGCGCCGATGTACAACTTTTCAATTCCGAGCCAGCTGAAAGCGTGGCTGGATCGCCTTGCCCAGCCGGGCAAAACCTTCAGCTACACCGCGCAGGGGCCCGTTGGACTTGCCGGGGATAAGCGGGTGATTATCGCCTCTTCGCGCGGCGGCTTTTACCACGATACGCCGCTAGGGGGGATGGATTTCCAGGAGCGTTATCTCAATGCCTTTTTTGGTTTCCTCGGCATCACAAATGTCGCGTTTGTGCGCGCGGAGGGGATCTCGAAAGGTGAGGCGGTGAAAGAGCGTGAAATTCAGCATGCCATCGCCTCGGTGGCCGATGTCATTAACCTGTAAGGAGCCGCAAATGTTATACGCAGTGACATTAAGCTGGATTACCTCCCCTGAGCGGCTGGAGCCGTGGCGCGAGGGGCATAAAACGTGGCTGGTGGAAGGGCTTCAGCAAGGGATGGTGATTGTCGCGGGTCCGCTCAGCGACCATTCCGGTGGTTTTATCCTTATGCAGGCGCAGGATGAGAAGCAGATTGAGGCTTATCTCCAGCGCGATCCTTTTATTATCAACGCTCTCGTCTCGATAGCACGGGTCGCGGTTGAGCCGGGGCTGCGCTCGGTGGATTTCCCTGTGCAGTGGGCAGCCGTCGCGAAGGCGGTGTAGCAAGCAGGCTTCGCGTAAAGGTTTGCGCCCGTTTGCCGATAACAGAGTGCGGCGTTAATTTCGCCGTGCTGAGCGATGTTGCTCGACAACAAAAGGATGATCGACATGGATCCAATTCAGATCGCATCATTAGCCAGCAGCCTTGATTCTTATCAGCTCGATAACCAGGTGAACACCCTGGTGCTGAAAAAGGCGCTGGATTCGCAACAAACTATTGCAACGGATCTGATCAAACAGATCCCGCAGTTGCCTTCTAATCCGGCTATCGGTCGTAACATTAATACGACTGCCTGACTGGTTTGCCCGCCCTGCGCGGGCATTTTTCTTTCCGCCTCGCTTGCCTCCTCTCCCCGTCCAGCGTAGCCTTAAACCCATTAAAACCAATCGGTCTAAATTATGGATGGCGATAGCATATTGACGCAAAAGCCGCGTCGTGGCCGCCCGCCGCAAAAATCACGCGACTTTACCGACACCCGCCAGGCGCTGATCCGCTCGGGCCTTGAGGTGCTGACGGAGAGCGGCTATCTCTCCGCAGGAATCGAGGCGGTGATCAAAAATATCGCTGTACCTAAGGGTTCGTTTTACCACTGTTTTAAGAGCAAAGAGGCGTTCGGTATGGCGGTGCTTGATGCCTACGGGGCCTTCTTCGCCCATAAGCTTGATACGTTTCTGCTCAATATGTCACTTACGCCCTTACAGCGACTGGACGCCTTTGTGCATCACGCAGGTGAAGGGATGGCGAAGTATGATTTCCGCCGCGGATGCCTGGTCGGCAACCTGTTGCAGGAGACGCCGCTGTTGCCCGATGCATTTCCAGCGCAACTGAAATCTATTCTGAACGACTGGGAGTGCCGTGTCGCAGCCTGCCTGGCCGAAGCGCAAGACTGCGGCGAGCTGCCGCAACAGGCGTCATCCGAGGCGCTGGCCAGCCTCTTCTGGTCCGGCTGGGAGGGTGCGGTGATGCGCGCCAAACTCTTTCGCAGCGCAGAGCCGCTCGATCACTTCTGGGCCTTCTTCCGAAAACAAATTCAAATAACACCTGCAGAGCCGGCATTACGCCGAAACCCACCCCTCATGACGAGGAAAACGCAGTTATGAAAGCATTAGTTCTGGAACAACATGAGAAACAGACCCTCGCCGCGGTGCAAGAGATCGCCCTGCCCGACCTTGCAGAGGGCGAGGTGAAAGTCGATATCGACTGGTCCTGCCTCAACTACAAAGATGCGCTGGCGATCACCGGCACAGGCAAAATCGTACGCCAGTTCCCGATGGTGCCGGGCATCGATTTCACCGGTCGCGTCAGTGAGAGCCGCGATGCGCGTTACACACCGGGCCAGGCGGTGATCCTCACCGGCTGGGGTGTGGGAGAGAATCACTGGGGCGGCCTGGCAACCCAGGCCTGCGTGAAGGGCGACTGGCTGGTGCCGCTGCCGCAGAGCCTGAGCGCGCGCAATGCAATGATCATCGGCACCGCCGGTTTTACCGCTATGCTCTGTGTTAACGCGCTGCAAGAGGCGGGCGTGAAACCGCAGGATGGCACGGTGCTGGTTACCGGTGCCAGCGGTGGCGTCGGCAGCACGGCGGTGGTTCTGCTGAAAGCGCTCGGCTACGGCGTGGCGGCGGTGACGGGTCGCGAATCAACCCATGCGTTTCTGCGCCAGTTGGGTGCGGATCAGATCCTGCCAAGAAGTGAGTTTGACAAGACGCGCCCGCTGGAGAAGCAGCTCTGGGCAGGCGCAATCGATACGGTTGGCAGCAAGGTGCTGGCGAAAGTGCTGGCGCAGACCAACTATGGCGGCTGCGTGGCGGCCTGCGGCCTGGCGGGCGGTTTCGATCTCCCCACCAGCGTAATGCCCTTTATTCTGCGCAATGTGCGTTTGCAGGGCGTTGACTCGGTGATGGTGCCTGCTGAAAAGCGCAGCGCCGTCTGGGAGAAGCTGGCGAGCACGCTGCCGGAGAGCTATTACCAGCAGGCCGCAACAGAGATCGCGCTCGAACAGGTGCCTGCCACTGCCGCCGAGTTCCTCAACAACAATATTCAGGGCCGTACGCTGGTCAACATCCACGCGTAAGCCGCTTCCGGCGTGCGCTGGCGCGCCGGATCTTTTCTCCCCCCGTTTCTTCCGAATCACTGGTCGGCAACTTTCGTTTCACAAAGTCGTGACATATTATCGGTAGAGCCGTAACGCAGATAAGGAGATAAAAATGACCAACGAGGGTGCAAATCTGACCCCGGAACAGGCGCTGGATCAGCTGGAAGCGCTGTATGACCGCTCCGTCAATGCCCTTCGCGAGGCGATTGGTGTCTATATTGAGAAAGGTGAGCTTCCAAACGCAGAGGCGCGTGAAAAGGGGTTGTTCGTCTACCCCCAGCTGTCAGTGAGCTGGAACGGCAGTGCGAGCAAGCCGTCGAAAACCCGCGCCTATGCACGCTTTACCCACGCAGGCCGCTACTCCACCACCATTACCCGCCCGTCGCTGTTTCGCGCCTATCTTATCGAGCAGCTCACGCTGCTGTGCCAGGATTATGGCGCACAGATCGAGGTTGGCCTGTCGGCCCACGAGATCCCTTATCCTTATGTGATAGACGGTTCAGAGCTGACGCTGGATCGCTCAATGAGCGCCGGCCTGACGCGCTTTTTCCCGACCACTGAACTGGCGCAAATTGGCGATGAGACGGCAGATGGCCTGTTCCACCCGACCGAGCTCTACCCCCTGTCGCACTTCGACGCCCGCCGCGTTGACTTTTCGCTGGCGCGCCTGCGCCACTACACCGGTACGCCGGTCGAGCACTTCCAGCCGTTTGTGCTGTTTACCAACTACACCCGCTATGTGGATGAGTTTGTGCGCTGGGGTTGCAGCCAGATCCTCGATCCCGATAGCCCCTATATCGCCCTCTCCTGCGCGGGCGGCCACTGGATCACCGCGAACACCGAAGCGCCAGAGCAGGCGATCTCCGATCTGGCGTGGAAAAAACACCAAATGCCTGCCTGGCACTTAGTCACGGCGGACGGTCAGGGCATTACGCTTATCAATATTGGCGTTGGCCCGTCGAATGCAAAAACCATTTGCGATCACCTGGCGGTGCTGCGCCCGGATGTCTGGCTGATGATTGGTCACTGCGGCGGCCTGCGCGAGAGCCAGCAGATTGGCGATTATGTGCTGGCGCACGCCTACCTGCGTGATGATCATGTCCTTGATGCAGTGCTGCCGCCGGATATCCCGATTCCAAGCATCGCCGAAGTGCAGCGCGCGCTGTATGACGCCACCAAAGCGGTGAGCGAGATGCCTGGCGAAGAGGTGAAACAGCGCCTGCGCACCGGTACGGTGGTTACTACCGACGATCGCAACTGGGAGCTGCGCTACTCTGCTTCCGCGCTACGCTTTAACCTCAGCCGTGCGGTGGCGATTGATATGGAGAGCGCCACCATCGCCGCGCAGGGTTATCGCTTCCGTGTACCCTACGGTACGCTGCTCTGCGTCTCGGATAAGCCGTTGCACGGCGAGATTAAGTTGCCAGGCCAGGCGAACCGCTTCTATGAAGGAGCGATTTCCGAGCATCTGCAAATCGGTATTCGCGCCATCGACCTGCTGCGCGCCGAGGGCGATCGTCTTCATTCCCGTAAGCTGCGCACCTTTAACGAACCTCCCTTCCGTTAAACCTGCCTCCCTCACCGCCAGTTTCGGCTGGCGGTGAACTACCAGATTTGGCAGCCAGAAGATTCTCAAAAGCGTAGCCATTGAGCGAAACAGCCTTTGTCAGAGTGTTAAGGTAGAGCGAATTAAGACGCTTAAATCATGCAGAGGCCGAACACAGGTAACCCTTTTACAGGCTGGGATATCGCTTCTGGAAACTGACAGGTCGCGTGATGAGGACGATAAGAACTTGCGGGATTTCTTTGCCAGTATGTCCGCTCTTGAATTCGCGTGCATGATTTTCGGTATCGATGGACCAATCCTTTTTGTGGTATGAATTTTCCTGGGTTTTAGGAATTCCTCAAACAGTTTTCACACCGCGCAGGCTTTTCTGAAACGCCATCGCTGTTATGCAGATTGGTACTGCGCACAATGATGCTTCGGCTCATCACACGTAGCTAACCCGCAATATGGCGAGATAAAGGGATACAACAAAGGGTACAGGAGATGCTTGCGAATACTGCATTGGGGTTAAATGTCATTATCTGCTGCTGCGTCATCACCATTGTGTTTATTGGCGTACGTAACTCTATCCTTGCCGGGCGGGCGCATGATCGCATTAAAAAGTCAGGAAAGGAGACTACTGCCCGGATTACTCATGCGCAGCAGCACGATAACCAAAAAGTTGAAGGTGTTTTGGTACTGCATGTGAAAGTAGAGTTTGATGCTGAGGGTAAGCGGATAGCTACAGGGAAAGATATCATCGTAAACACTTTTAATGCTGACAGTTATAAGAGAGGCCATGAAATCACTATTCGCTACATGAGGGATGATCCTACCAACATTGTAGTGATGGGCGATGTAAGAAATTAACGGCATCTTTTGATAAAGCTGCGGTTTGTGATGGGTAGCATAACTTAATATTCCAGCAGCTTCTTCCGACCTTTGCGGAATATAAGATCTCAATTTGAGTGGGGAGTCATGGCAACGATAGCATTCTGGATACTGATTTGCTTTGTGATATTTTCCGTCGTGATCATCTTTATTGGCGTACGCAACTCTGTGGTCAGCGGGCGCGAAGAAGAAATGATCAAAAATAGAGGTAAGGAGACCACTGCGCTAATCACCCATGCTGAACAGAACAAAAACCAGAGCATCGAAGGAGTATTGCATTTAAACCTCACTTTTCAGTTTACCGCTGGCAACCAGCAGAGGATCACACAGCGCGAGCTTTTCGTTCGTATGCTTCATCTTGAGGAGTTCAAGCCTGGAAAGGTGGTGACAATACGCTATTTAGAAGAGGAGCCGACGAAATTTGTCGTGATGGGTAATTGCACAAACTGAGGGAACAAGACTAATGGGTATGCAGCATTTTTTCGCCTCCCTCAAACCTGTTGAGTGGATAAGTATCCTGCTGAGTTTTACCGTCACACTGCTCTTTTGCTGGTGGATCTGTTTTGGTACTAAAGGCAGGTCGACCAGCATCCTCGCTGGTACTATCTACCTTACGCGTCATCGTTGGGCCGGTGAGCTTTACGCTACGCAGATTGAATCCTGGGAAGAGACCGATACCTTTTATGAAAATGCCCGGTTCGTCGATCTCTTTTTCTATCTTGACTCATTACCCAACCGCTTTTGCGCTAAAGCACTGGTCTCTCCGCTGCAGCTGCATTTTTTGCGACGCGGATTACCGATCGTAGTAAAAAAAGGCAAATGGAAACTGATGGCGGTAATGCACATCGGTGATGGTGAGAATGCTGGTTAACATTGGGTAAGAAAGCAGCTTAAAAAAGGAATAGCGGTGTTTAAAAACTGGATTACACATATGTCGGCGTTTGAGATGACCTTCCTGATAATTGGCATTGCTACGCCCATCGTCTTTATGGTCGCTATTTTTTTTACCTTCCGGGGAAGCTCTTTAGGCATGCGTGCTGCAAAAGTGTTTCTCACGCGCGAAAAGTGGCCCGGTAAAATCTACAACACGCGTATCGTCTCCTGGCAGCAAACGAATATGTTCTATGGCAATGATCTCTTTATCGACATCTCTTTTCATCTCGATAATCCGCAGCAATTACACTCGGCAAAAGCACTGATCGCACCTGCACAGCTGCACCTGCTCAGGAAAGCTCTACCGATCGTGGTGAAAAAAGGGAAGAAGAACAATATCGCTGTACTGCAACTCGGCGCATGGGACGCCGGGCAAACGAGTAAGTGATCGCAAGAAAGATTGCCAAAAGGCAGAAAGCAAAAAGCCTGCTCGTAAGCAGGCTTTTCAAAATTTGGCTCCTCTGACTGGACTCGAACCAGTGACATACGGATTAACAGTCCGCCGTTCTACCGACTGAACTACAGAGGAATCGTGTGAACGGGGCGAATATTAGCGGTGCTCCCACGCCATGTCAAAGCCTGATTTCACATTTTGACGCGTTTGCCGAATTATTCTCCATTTTGCACAGAAATGGGCCGTTCCGTCGGCGTTTTCTGCGGCTTCGGATACTTCCATAGCCAGCGTCCGCTGACCATCCGCCAGTAGAAAAGCGCGCCGCGCACCGCCCAGTCAAGGAACATCCCAAGCCAGACGCCGACCACACCCATACCCAATACAATACCGAGTGTATAACCTGCCACGACGCGACAGCCCCACATTCCCAGCATCGATACCCACATCGCGAAACGCGCGTCGCGCGCGCCTTTCAGCCCGGCGGGCAGTACCCAGGAGGCGGCCCAAATCGGCATAAACGCAGCGTTAAGCCATAAAAGGATCTTAACGACCTCTTTTACATCCTCTTCATGGGTATAAAATGCGGCAAACCAGCCGGCAAACGGCGCGGTTCCCCAGGCAATGGCGGTGAGCAATAGTGTGGAGAGCCAGAAGACATGGCGTAGCTGGCGCTCTGCCTGGGCAATCTGCCCTTTACCGAGGCGTTTGCCGGTAATGATAGTCGAGGCAGATCCCAATGCGTTACCGGGCAGGTTAATCAATGCCGCCACTGAGAAGGCGATAAAGTTACCGGCGATAACATTGGTGCCCATTCCGGCGACGAACATCTGCGTCAACAGTTTGCCACCGTTGAACAGCACCGATTCGATGCTGGCAGGAATGCCGATGCCCATCACTTCCCAGATGATATTGAAGTTAAGTTTCTCGAAATAGCTTTTGAGCGGGATCCGCAGCGAAGGGTTAAAGCCAATCATCAACACCCAGATAATCGCCGCTGCACCAATATAACGTGAGATGGTCAACCCAAGACCGGCACCAGCAAAGCCCATTCCCTGCCAGCCGAAAAAGCCGTAGATCAGCGCGCTACTGATGATGATATTGAGAATGTTCATGCCGCCGTTAATCAGCAGCGGGATTTTAGTATTTCCTGCGCCACGTAGCGCACCGCTGCCGATTAGCGCAATTGCCGCCGCCGGATAGCTCAGAACCGTTAACTCAAGATAGGTGAGCGCCAAATCTTTCACCGGCTGGGTCGCCGCGCCGGCAATAACGTCGATAATTTCACGGCCGAAGTAGTGGATCACCGCCGCCAGCACGATGGCGAACAGCGTCATAATCATTAGCGACTGCCGCGTTGCCGACCTTGCCCGTTCAGCGTCGAGTTTGCCGAGGCTAAAGGCCACTACCACCGTTGTGCCGAGATCGATAGCGGCAAAAAAGGCCATCACTACCATATTAAAGCTATCGGCAAGACCTACGCCCGCCATCGCCTCTTTGCCAAGCCAGCTCACGAGAAAAGTGCTGAGCACGCCCATCATTAGTACACAGGTGTTTTCGAGGAAGATTGGCACAGCAAGCGGGGTGATTTCCCGCCAGAAGAGCACGCGGTAGCTTTTACGCTTTCTATACCAGGGGGTGCGCATGACGGCCTGGCGAAGGGGGGTGACGACGTTCAAAATAGTCCTTGCCGTAAAAGATGAAATTACATTTCAAATGATGGGGGAGAAATGGTGATCCTGCAAAGCAATTCAGCATAAATTGATGTCAATACATGCAAATCGCTGATGGAATCAGCAGTTGACTCCCCTCCCCTGAAATGGGGTTTGACAAAAGATTTTTCGCCGCTAAGATAAGCCTCCACACGATTCCTCTGTAGTTCAGTCGGTAGAACGGCGGACTGTTAATCCGTATGTCACTGGTTCGAGTCCAGTCAGAGGAGCCACATTGAAGAAGCCCGCTCAGGGAAACCCGAGCGGGCTTTTTGCATTGCTGCTGACGGGTTAACACCTCGCACAGCTTCACCTGGTAATTATGACCACCCTTTACTGCGCGGCCATAGCACAATCAGAGTGTTTAGCAGTATGCGACGAAGCCGCTTTCCCGGTTCCGTCGCTTCCAGCCGCAAAGCGAAGGTTGTACATTTCGTTCAGCCTCACTTCCTCAAGGGAACATTGCGCTAATCAGTTCACTCTTACTCATAGAAAATAAGCCTTTCTCTGTCTCTGTTAATTTTCCAGATGAGATGAGCTTCTTCTTCTCGACTTCAAATCGCGGATCGTCTGCTAAGTAAAGCGCCATGACATAATTATCATCAGTAACATGATGAGTTTCGAATAGCGCGACTGCATCCTTGTAACAACTTTCCGCGTCTTTACCACTCCTTTCGACCAACATGCACTCTGTAAGCTTCGAACCCGGCTGAGGATTATTTTTATTGAGCATTTCCATTTGCTCCAGCCCGGAAGGATATTTCTTATCGGCAATTAATATGTTGGCATACATTTTTCTGACGTTGTTATTGTCAGGATGCTTAACCGTCAGCTCTTCAAGTTTTTTTAAATAGCCTTGTTTTTGCGCACCATCAGCAAGTGTATATTGAGTAACAAGATTAGCGGCATCCTCTGTCGCTTTATCCTGGTATTTAATGCTATTGGCTGCAATCACCACAATCGGGAGTAAAATCATCGAAAGAAAAACCAAAGAGAATTTAATTTTCATTGAATATCTCACCGTTGAAATTGCGTTAAGTTTATTTCTCGGTTCATGCTGGGAGGAATAGGCACAGCCTGACCCGTATAATCAGCGTAAACGTAGCCACACTGTATTTTGAGTGATGGTACTGAGTAAGTATCTTTAGGAATGAAGAAGCTGGTATCACCTATAAAAATATCATCCATGCCTAATGCCCACGTCTCATTTGGTTTTCTACTCAGAACATATTTTTTGTTATCAATGCTATTCACAACGTTACACCAGAAAAGAACTTTTCCTGATCCTGCTGCCTTGGCTGCAGTGGTACGGCCAATTGCAGCTATGCGAATATCCTTACCCTCTTTGGTATCCGTCTCCGTGACAGTCACAACCACAGAGAACCCCCCGTGCATTATGCCGACCCCTTCAACAAGCAAATTAGCAAGTTGCGAGAATGAAAACTGCTTAGTAGCCATATGATCTCCTTATACCCGTTTGAGCCTGGATGAATATTACCCAACATCATTTCAATTTACTACCGTGCCAAATGTTTCAGTAGGTTATTATTAACAAAGAACGCTATAATCGCTGTCACGCTCAGTGTCAAAAACGTATTTTACAATACTAATGAACGTTATTCGTATACCTGAAAACCAGGTAAAACCGCTTCTATGCAGATAATGGAGAATGCGTTGAGCTGCTCTGGTTTTTACATGAGGGCTTATAGATAAATCTTAGAGTAAAACTATTGTCAGCATGCGCAATGTTGCAGCAGGAATGCCATAACGGCTAAAGGACGCCTGTAAAAAATCAGTTGCGGGTGTGCCGCGTAACACTGGCAAAGGCGTAGACAATAAGAGAGGAGTGATTCTCAAGGCAGGAGAAAAAATTTAGCGCCCGGCATAGCGAAAATATGCAGGGCGTTGTTTATTTCAGGTCTAATCTCGCCAGCCCATCGCGGGCGCAACGTGTTTCAAAATTGACTCAATAACGTGGGCGTTATAGTCAACGCCAAGCTGGTTCGGCACGGTCAGTAGCAGTGTATCCGCTTCGGCAATCGCTTCATCTCGCTTAAGTTGTTCAATCAATTTGTCCGGCTCTGCCGCATAGCTGCGACCGAAAATCGCACGTGTCTTCTCATCAAGAAAACCGATTTTGTCATCGTCGTCACGGCTGCCACCAAAGTAGGCGCGATCGCGATCGTTCATCAGAGCAAAGATACTGCGGCTGACGGAGACGCGCGGTGTGCGTGTATGACCGGCGGCCCTCCACGCTTCACGGTAGGCACGGATCTGCTGCGCCTGCTGAATGTGGAACGGCTCACCCGTTTCGTCATCCTTCAGCGTTGAACTTTGCAGATTCATCCCCAGTTTCGCCGCCCACACCGCGGTGGCATTGGAGCCTGCGCCCCACCAGATGCGCTCCCGCAGACCTTCTGCGTAAGGCTCAAGGCGCAGCAACCCCGGCGGATTGGGGAACATCGGTTGTGGGTTGGGTTTAGCAAACCCTTCGCCGCGCAGTGCATCGAGCAGCACTTCGGTGTGACGGCGCGCCATATCTGACTCGTTTTCACCTTCGGCGGGCTGATAGCCGAAATAGCGCCAGCCATCAATCACCTGCTCCGGCGAACCACGGCTGATGCCAAGCTGCAACCGTCCACCGGCAATTAGATCTGCCGCGCTGGCGCTCTCGGCCATATAGAGCGGGTTTTCATAGCGCATATCGATTACGCCGGTACCAATTTCAATGCGGCTCGTTTTGGCACCAACCGCGGCAAGCAGTGGGAATGGCGAGGCGAGCTGACGGGCGAAATGGTGCACCCGGAAGTAAGCACCATCTGCACCCAGCTCTTCTGCGGCGACTGCCAGATCGATTGATTGCAGCAGCGCGTCAGCCGCAGAGCGGGTGCCGGACTGCGGCGAGGGGGTCCAGTGACCAAATGATAAAAAACCGATCTTCTTCATGGCGTCGTCCTTCGTTCAGTAAATCGTGAGTGCTCCCTACTCTACGCTTTACGCCATAAGAAGAAATAACATTGATTTAACAATAACATTCAAATTAATTGAGCAAGTGCTCTTCCAGCTCTTACATCCGCTCGATGCGGTGTGTTTCGCTATTATTCCCTGCTGGGGAGCCGATTTTTACCGGCATGCCTGAACGCCGCTCTAGCGCCATTGTCACCTGGTCTCCATCCGCGCTCCCCTCTTTTACCATTCTGTTGAGTACCGGCGTGGCAGGCAGCGGGACTTTTTTCGTCGATTCAAACTCTGCGCGGTTGCGCGACAGCGGCTCGTGCACTTCAACCCAACTGCTGCCATCCGGCTCGCGGCTTACTTTCACCGGCTCATCGATAATCTGCACACGCGTGCCGACCGGCACGTTATCAAACAAGTACTTAATATCCTGATTGCGCAGGCGGATACACCCCTGGCTGACGCGCAGGCCAATGCCGAAATCTGCATTGGTACCATGAATGGCATACAGCTTACCGATATAGATAGCATAGAGTCCCATCGGATTATCCGGCCCGGCAGGCACAAAGGCGGGCAGGGTTTTGCCCTCATCGGCGTACGCTTTGCGGGTGTTGGCCGTCGGTGTCCAGGTGGGCCCCGCCTGTTTACGTTCAACGGCGGTCACCCAGTTACGCGGCGTTTCGCGTCCTGCCTGGCCGATCCCAATCGGCAGGATCTCGACGGTATTGCTCTCTTTTGGGTAGTAATAGAGCCGCATTTCCGCGACGTTAACGACAATGCCCTCCCGCACGGTGGCAGGCAGAATGATCTGCTGCGGGATCACCAGCTGTGAACCGGCTTTCGGCAGATAGGGGTCGGCATCGGGATTGGCTTCCAGCATATTGCTCAGCCCCTGACCATATTTCGCGGCAAAGGCTTCCAGCGGAAAAGTGTTGCCCTGCGGCACAGTGATAGTTTGCGGGCTACCCACCAACCGGCTCCCTTCCGGCGGCAGCGGGTAAGTAACCGCCAGCGCAGGCCGGGCCGAGAGTAACAGCAGAGAAGCGCAAAGCAGTGTGACAGGACGCAACATAACCTTTCCTCAGGCGCAGCGGATGTCTGCTAATGATAGTCGGCTTCCTGGGATCTGCTTATCGCCTTCCACCTCGCTATCTGAGCGAAACAGATACTCTTACCCGCTTCGTTTAAGAATTTTCTGACATAAGGCAATATTTAAATAATCGAAAATTGCACCCTCCTTTACAAAAATTTTCATTAGTCGAAGGGAATTATGTGGGATAAAAATGCCGCAGTAGAGTACGCGCGCAAACATGCGCACGCGGGTAGTCTTCATAAATGCGCTTTTGCTGTGCGCAAAGCAATTGAAGCGGGAGGTATTATCGGGGTTCGCGCAAATTACGCGAAAGATTTCGGTCCGAGCCTGGTTCATGCGGGCTTTTACGAAATTACCGATCAGCCACAAAAAGGCGATGTTGCGGTTATCCAGAGTATCCCGGAAAGTATCCCCGGTCACACCTGCATTTTTGATGGTAAGGTTTGGATCAGCGATTTTGTGCAGCATTCAGGCATGTACCCAGGCCCAGCCTACCGCAAGCATCGCCCCTCCTTTAAAATCTACAGGCATAATTAAATGAAAATAATCTCGCTGTTATTACTGTTCATCTCAACAGCCACCTGGGCCTCATCCTCCCCAATTGAAATTGCGCAGCAGCAGGCTCTCAACTTCAACAAATGGTATATCGCTCAGTTTGCAGCAGATAACTCATCGCCGTTGGACGGGCAGAAAATCGATAAATACGTCACTGGCAACACCCTTAAAAAACTGCGCCATGCGGCGAAAACTGATGAAGCCAATTACGGTGGCGATTTCTTTATCGGCACGCAAGATATTAATGATGACTGGGTTGATAACGTAGCCGTTATGCAAACACTTGTTGATCCTGTATGCACCAATGTCTTCGTCGCCTTTGGCAAAGATAAAAAACACATAGTGGTGGATTGTATGGTGAAGGAGGCGGGTACCTGGAAAATTCAATCAGTAACCGGGACAGAGATTATCGCCTCGCAATAATGCATGTTCATGACGACAAACCCCGCCGAAGCGGGGTTTGAAGTGACGAGTTAAAACTTATCCTTTACTGCGGCTGGCGATAATCTCCTCTGCCACATTGCGCGGCGCTTCCGCGTAGTGATGGAACTCCATGCTGTAGGTTGCACGCCCTTGCGACATCGATCGCAGCGTGGTGGCATAGCCAAACATCTCCGCCAGCGGGACGTCGGCGCGGATAATCTGGCTACCGAAGCGCTCTTCCATCCCCTGCACCATGCCGCGACGCGAAGAGAGATCGCCCATAATATTCCCGGCGTACTCCTCCGGCGTCTCTACTTCGACATGCATCACCGGTTCGAGGATCGCCGGATCCGCTTTGCGTGCCCCCTCTTTAAAGCCAAAGATCGCCGCCATGCGGAAGGCCATCTCCGAAGAGTCGACATCGTGATAGGAGCCGAAGGTCAGCGTCGCTTTCACATCCACCACCGGGTAGCCCGCCAGCACGCCGCTATTCATCGCTTCACGCAGCCCCTTTTCAACGGAAGGGATATACTCGCGCGGTACTACGCCGCCTTTGGTCGCATCTTCGAATACAAAGCCGCTTCCCGCCGCCAGTGCCTCCAGCGTCAGCACCACATGACCATACTGCCCTTTCCCACCGGACTGGCGCACAAACTTGCCCTCAATCTCTTTAACGGTCTTGCGCAGCGTTTCGCGGTACGTGACCTGCGGACGGCCAATATTCGCCTCCACGCCAAATTCGCGCTTCATGCGGTCAACGATAATCTCCAGATGTAACTCCCCCATCCCGGAGATGATAGTTTGCCCGGACTCTTCATCCGTATGCAGGCGGAATGACGGATCTTCTGCCGCCAACCGCTGCAGCGCAATGCCCATCTTCTCCTGATCTGCTTTGGTCTTCGGCTCAATAGCGAGCGAGATCACCGGCTCCGGGAACTCCATGCGCTCAAGCGTAATCACCTTGTCGGGATCGCTGAGCGTGTCGCCCGTGGTGACATCTTTCAACCCGACACAGGCGGCGATATCGCCCGCGCGCAGCTCATCCACTTCATGTCGGTCATTGGCGTGCATCTGCACAATACGCCCGATGCGCTCTTTTTTGCCTTTCACCGGGTTGTAGACCGCATCGCCTTTTTTCAGCACGCCGGAGTAGACGCGGATAAAAGTCAGCTGGCCGACATAAGGGTCGGTCATCAGTTTGAAGGCGAGCGCTGAGAAGGGCTCGTTATCATTCGCATGACGTTCTGCCGGCTGGCCTCGTTCATCCACGCCCTGAATCGCCGGTATATCCAGCGGTGAGGGCATTAGCTCAACCACCGCGTCGAGCATGCGCTGCACGCCTTTGTTTTTAAAGGCGCTGCCGCACAACATCGGCTGGATTTCACCGGCGATGGTGCGCTGACGCAGACCGGCAATAATTTCAGCTTCGTCCAGCTCGCCGGTTTCAAGGTATTTATCCATCAATATCTCGTTCGCTTCCGCTGCCGCAGAGACCATCTTTTCGCGCCACGCTTGCGCAGTTTCCAGTAACTCTACAGGCACCGGTGCATAGCTGAAGGACATGCCCTGTGTGGCATCATCCCAAATGATTTCGCGCATTTTGATCAGATCGACCACGCCCGTAAAGTGCTCTTCTGCACCAATCGGGATGACAATCGGCACCGGGTTGGCTTTCAGACGGTCGATCATCATCTGCACTACGCGGAAGAAATCTGCGCCGGGGCGGTCCATTTTATTGACGAACGCCAGGCGCGGGACATGATACTTATTGGCCTGCCGCCAGACGGTTTCTGACTGCGGCTGCACGCCGCCCACCGAGTCGTAGACCATGACCGCACCGTCCAGCACGCGCATTGAGCGCTCCACTTCAATAGTAAAATCGACGTGCCCGGGGGTATCGATAATATTGATGCGGTGCGGTTCAACATTGCGATCCATACCGGGCCAGAAGCAGCTTACCGCCGCAGAAGTGATGGTAATGCCGCGCTCCTGCTCCTGCGCCATCCAGTCGGTGGTTGCCGCGCCATCGTGTACTTCCCCCAGCTTATGGCTCATCCCGGTGTAAAACAGAATGCGCTCGGTGGTGGTGGTTTTACCGGCATCGATATGCGCGGAGATACCGATGTTGCGATAACGTTCGAGAGGAATGGGTCGGGGCATGATGCGTCCTTAGTCTGTTGACTGTAAGTTAGCGGCCAGAATGAGCCGCAGAGGGTTAACGACGTTTAGCATAGTACAACTATACGAGTATATTCGAACTATTTTTGCTATTCTTTCGATTGGTGAACTCGGGGTAGCGGTCGTGGTGTTAAGCAGGCAGTTTGCGTATAGTAGCGCCGCTGAGTCAGCCGCAGCCCCATCGTTAATACAGGAAAAGTATGATCGCTAACCACCCTGAACGTGAGCAGTTTCGCCTGGAAAATGTGCTTTTTGCGCTCGGCAACCCGCTGCGCCTGGCCATCATCCAGCGCCTTGCCGACGGCAGTGAAATGAGCTGCAACACACTGCGCCCGCAGGAGGTAGCGAAATCGACCATGACCCATCACTGGCGTGTGCTGCGCGACAGCGGCGTGGTGTGGCAGCGCCCGCAGGGGCGGGAGAATATGATTTCACTGCGCCGCGAAGATCTGGATGTCTGTTTTCCCGGCTTGCTGGATACGCTGTTGCAGGTGATGCAGCAGGCGAAGTAAGCGGCGTTTTGCCGGATGGCGGCTAGCGCCTTATGCGGCCTACGGAATAGAGGCCGGTTTGTTGCATCTGCGCTGTTGCCGGATGGCGGCACACATGCCTTATCAGGCCTACGCAAAACGAATGCATGATGTTTTGTAGGCCGGATAAGCGCAGCGCCATCTGGCCCCCCTACTGCGCCAGGAGCAACACAATATTGCTGTCCGCCAGCAACGCGAACCGCCCGAGGCTGCCAACCGGTTTAAGTAATTCATTGAGATGCAGCTGCGTACCATCGCCCCTGCGTCGGATAGAGGAGTGGCAGATAATCGTCGCACATCTCTGCATTACGTCTCTCTTTAAAGAATCAGAGCAGCGCTAACAGGAAGATAACCTCGCCAAGCTCGATCGCCGCGCCGAGTGTGTCGCCGGTCTGCCCGCCGAGGGTACGCTTGAGCAACCAGCCGAGCAGATAAATCGCCACCATTGTGATCAGCAGCGCCAGCACGCCCTGGTAGCCGAGCAGCACCACAGCTAACAGTACGGTGATGATCAAGGTGATAAGAGTATCTTTAGCGGAAACCTTGCCAATAAAGAGATTGCCCAGCCCTTCGTCGCGGGCGTCGCGGTGGCCGAACATCAGTAACACCGAGCAGCCACGTCCGACAGCGCAGGCTGCGGCCAGCGCCGCTATCATCGGCGTATCACGCAGCTGTAACTCGCTGAGCAGGAGGATTTTTGCCACCACAACAAATACCAGCGCCAGGCCGCCATGGGTGCCAAGCCGGCTGTCGCGCATGATCTCCAGCATGCGCTCGCGTCGGCGAGCCGAGAAAACGCCATCGCAGGTGTCTGCCAGACCATCGAGATGAAAACCGCCGGTCAGCAGCGCCAGCCCCAGCACGCTCAACAGCGCCGCCAGCGGCGCGCCGCACCAGGTGTGCAACAGCGTGAAAAGAAGGCCACTCAGGCCACCGAGCAGCAGGCCGACCAGCGGGAAAGTGGTGATCCCACGCACATAATCCGCCCCATCCAGCCCCTGTACCCAACGGCCAGGCACCGGAATGCGGCTGATAAACGACAATGTGGCGAAGAACAACTTGATCATTTTATTTTCACTCCAGTTCCCGAAATCACTAGCCAGACCGCACCGGCGGCCTGCGCCAGCCACCGATTGATGTGCCCGGTAATATCACGAAAGTGCCGCGCCAGACGGTTTTACGACGCGATGTTTATCCAGCGCGGCGCATTTTATCACTCTGCAAAGAGAGAAAGGCCTGGTTTTTATAGGTGATAAAGAAAAATAGGGGGAGAAAAGTGGAGGAGAGTGAAAAGAGAAGACGGTGAGAGACGAGGCTCTCACCGCGCAGGCGCTTACTCGGCTTTATGTTCGACCGATTTCAGCTCGCCCATGGTTTTCAGTTTTTTGGAGATTTCGCGGCGCTCTTTCGACAGCTCGGCGTTTTTGATGATGTAGTCATCCACGCGATCTTCGTAGTCGGTACGCATGCTGGCAATAATACCCTGAATGGCTTCAACGCTCATGCCCGGCTTGATGTAGTCGCTGAGGTTGTCCAGCAGCAGCACACGTTTCTGGTTATCACGGATCTTTTTCTCAACGTCCTGAATTTCGCGCTGCAGTTTGTTTTTGCGACGGAACAGACGCACAAATTCCAGAACGTCCTGGAATGAAGGCTTGGTTGTTTCCATTTTGACACCCCTGATTAATTGAGATTCGGATTCGTTAAGGCCATCACCTGAGAGGCAAACCTACCCAAAGCAGTGGCATATGACAATAAGTTTTCCTGCTGGCTATCATAACCGCAAATATAGCTGAATCGAAACAACCTGGCAGCCCGAGGCGATTATTAGCCGTTTATTTGCGCAGCGCCCGGCAGATCAAATGCGATAACAACTCCAGCTGGCGCGCCAGCTCCATGCTGAGCCAGACATAACCGTGAATCGAGGTTTCTGTCACCGCGTCGCCCTTATGTTCGCCAATCAACTGCCGCAGTTCAGCGACGATATCGTTAAGCTTTTCTGTGTTCGCCAGGATCGGCTGCGGGTTACCCTCATAGAGCGCGTGGGCGATGGTGAGCAGCGTCTGCTGCGTCATCTGCTGCGTCTCTTGCAGCGTGCTGGCGTTAATCATCACAAAATGGCTGGCACGCGAACTCCAGTGGGCGTTGATTTGCAACTCCAGCATACAAACCATATTGCGGCTGACGGTCTGGATCGCCTCGAATATCGCTTTCTGAATATGGGTCTCTTTGCAGGCGGGCGTAATCAGCCCGCGCATCTTCACCACATCGTTGAGGATTTTTTGCAGATGCTTTTCCAGCCGTGGCCGCTCCACCAGGTTGCGCGAGAAACCGCCCTGGTAGACGCGGTTAAAGGCCGTGACGTAATTCGCCATCTGGATGCGCCAGTGCAAAAAGGCGCGCTGCGGCCAGATGCCAGTAAAGAGCATGGCAAGGAGCGATCCGATAATCACATCGCCACCGCGCCACAGTGCCGTCTGCATATCGCCGCTTGGCCCCCCCACAACGACCGCAAGGGTGATCCCAATCAGCAGCGCCTGGTAAGGCTTTTTGCCGAGCGCCAGCCAACCGCAGAGAAACATAGCGGCGGCGCACCATAAAAGCATCAGCGGTAGTGAGTAGAGCTCCAGCTTTAACGCCACCAGCCCCAACAGCGCACCGAAAATGGTGCCGCCGATGCGCTCAAAGGCGCGCGGCACCACATTGCCCCAGAAGGAGATTGGCCCCATCAGCACCACCAGCGTAATCAACGGCCAGGTTCCCTCCGGGACATTAAGCAGGCGGATAAGTAAAAAGGTGAGGATAAACGCCAGCGCGATGCGCACGCCATGTACGACGCGGTAGTGGCGATAAAGTCGAATTTCAAAGGGGCTGAGGGATTTGTCGCGACGCACAGCCAGGCTCCGGGTTAAAAAGAGAGGCGCAATTGTAGCGGTATTTTTTCGCACCGATGCCCTGTCAGGACAAAAAAAGAGGCCGCCAGCATCACTCTCGCGGCCTTTTTGCCCCGCCCGCCTTTAGTGGGCGTTCGGCTCGACGGGGATATACATCTCAATGTCCCAGAAACCGTCGCGCTTACCGTCGTTGTGATAGATCTCAAAACAGGGCCCGGCGGCAATCTGCACCGAGCTGTCACCCAACAGCTCGTCGAAAAAGAGATTCCAGCTGCCTTCAAAATCTTCGTTGTGTACCCGCGCGCTCATCACCGCGTAGTGGCCGCCGGGAATGTCGGTGGTGATAACGCCGGCGCTGTTAACGGGCACCTGGAAATCGCGATCGACGGTGATGGCAACATCGCAGCGCAGCTTCTCCGGCGGCACTTCGTCCGGGTTATCGTAATAGACGCTGACCCACTCCAGCGGCTGGATCTGGTTATTCTCGACCCACAGTAGAAGCTGCTGAAAGCCCTGCTTCACCTTCTCTTCCCACGGACCCACCAGATGAAACCCGGCGATACGGCGCTGCTCTACCTGCTTAACGTTGTAGCCCATCGTGACCTCCTGCGCGTTACTGTTTGTCTGTACAGTATATCTTCCCGGCGACCATCAGGCTTGCCGCACGCGTCAATTATGCGAGCAGACTCGCAAGCCTGCCACTCTGCCCGCACGACGATCACCCTTTGTGGTGCAGGTAGTCACTCAGCCGGGAGAAGAGCCCGCCTTTGCCGACGCTCTCCAGCGTCACCAGCGGCATTCTGGCAATCACTTTATCGCGGTCATAAAGCTGGATCTCGCCAACGCGCTGGTGGGCGGCAAGCGGCGCTTCCAGCTCTTTGCTGTCCAGCACATATTTGGCTTTGATGTTTTGCAGCTCCGCTTTTGGCAGCACCAGCCAGCGATCCTCATTGGTGCCGACAGCAATCTGCTCTTTATCGCCGTACCAGACACGCTCGCTGCCCACTTTTTTACCGTTGCGCAGGATCTCAACCGTGTCGAAGTTCTGCTGGCCCCAGTGCAGCAGCTTGCGCGCCTGCTCTTCGCGCCCTTTTGGACTGTCCGCGCCCATGATCACCGCGATCAAACGGCGTTGACCATCCACGCTTGAGGCGATCAGATTAAAGCCCGCACCGGAGGTGTGGCCCGTCTTCAGTCCATCGACATTCAGGCTTTTATCCCACAGCAGCCCGTTGCGGTTTTGCTGTGTGATGCCGTTCCACGTCAGGCTCTTTTCGCTGTACATATGATAGAAATCCGGCTCGCCGTGAATAATGGCGCGCGATAACACCGCCAGATCGTAGGCCGAGCTGTGCTGCCCCGGCGCATCCAGGCCATGTACCGTCTCAAAGTGGGTGTCATGCAGGTTCAGCTTCTGTACATAGTCATTCATCATCGCCACAAACTGCGGCTGGCCGCCGGCAACGTGATCTGCCAGCGCCACGCAGGCGTCGTTCCCGGAGTCGACAATCAGACCGCGGCTTAGATCGCGCACCGTCAGGCGATCGCCCGGCTTAAGGAACATCAGCGACGAGCCGGCAAACACCGGGTTGCCCTGCGCCCAGGCATCTTTACCAACTGTCACAACGTCGTCGGCACTGATGCGATGGCTATCAATGGCGCGGTCGACGACATAGCCGGTCATCAATTTGGTGAGACTCGCCGGATTACGCTGCTGATGCTCATGCCCCGCAGTTAAGATTTGCCCGGTCGTGTAGTCCATCAAGACCCATGATCCGGCCTGCACTGCCGGGGGCTGAGGGGCAAATGGGAGGTCGTCGGCCTGAGCGCAATGGACGCTCACCGCCAACAATGAAGCAGCAAACAAACGGCGTTTCAATGAAATATCCTCAATACTTCGGAAAGGGGCGTCCTTTGTACGGAACTTCGTGTGTCGTTACCTGGCAAAATTGCAAAGAAATGTGACACAAATCATTTTTAAGCCCCTGTTTTTGCGTGTGACGCCGTAAGCTGGCACGGTTTTTCTTCGGCACATGGTCCACGATGGTTTACCATAGTCGGCATACTTTCTGACAGGATGAGCTTCTGGTGTCTGATTCCCCGGCAACCCCGACATTTCTTTTTCACGATTACGAGACCTTCGGAACCAGCCCCGCGCTGGATCGCCCGGCGCAGTTCGCCGCGCTGCGCACCGATGCCGATTTCACGACTATCGGCGAGCCGGAAGTCTTCTACTGCAAACCCGCCGATGACTACCTTCCACAGCCTGAAGCGGTGCTGATCACCGGCATTACCCCGCAGGTGGCGCGCGCCAGAGGTGACAACGAAGCGGCGTTTGCGAAACGCATACACGACCTCTTTACCGTGCCGAATACCTGCGTGGTGGGTTACAACAATGTCCGTTTTGATGATGAAGTGACGCGCAATATTTTTTACCGCAACTTCTACGATCCCTACGCCTGGAGCTGGCAAAACCACAACTCCCGCTGGGATCTGCTGGACGTGATGCGCGCTTGCTACGCCCTGCGCCCGGAGGGGATCAACTGGCCGGAGAATGAAGAGGGTCTGCCGAGTTTCCGCCTTGAGCACCTGACCAAAGCGAACGGTATCGAGCACAGTAATGCCCACGACGCGATGGCGGATGTCTATGCCACCATCGCCATGGCGCAGCTGGTAAAAGCGAAGCAGCCGAAGCTGTTTGCCTATCTCTATAGCCATCGCAGTAAGCAGAAGCTGGCGACCTTGATTGATGTGCCGCAGATGAAACCGCTGGTGCATGTCTCTGGTATGTTTGGCGCGGCGCGCGGCAACACCAGCTGGGTTGCGCCGCTGGCCTGGCACCCGGAAAACCGCAACGCGGTGATTATGGTCGATCTGGCGGGCGATATGTCACCGCTGCTGGAGCTGGATGCCGATGCATTGCGTGAGCGCCTCTATACGCCGAAGAGCGAGCTGGGCGATGCTACTGCGGTGCCGATCAAACTGGTGCATCTCAACAAGTGCCCGGTGCTGGCGCAGGCCAACACGTTGCGGCCGGAGGATGCCGAGCGGCTCGGTATCGATCGCCAGCGCTGTCTCGATAATTTACAGATCCTGCGTGACCATCCGCAGGTACGCGAAAAAGTGCTGGCCATCTTCGCCGAAGCGGAGCCGTTTGTGCCCTCGGAGAATGTCGACGCGCAGATCTATAACGGCTTTTTCAGCGATGCTGACCGCGCTGCAATGAAAATCCTGCTCGAGACCGAGCCGCGCAACTTACCGGCGCTCGATATCACCTTTGCCGATGCGCGGATTGAGAAACTGCTGTTTAACTACCGGGCACGCAACTTCCCCGGCACGCTCGATGAAGAGGAGCAGCAGCGCTGGCTGGCGCATCGCCGCGAGATCTTTACCCCGGAGTTTTTACAACGCTACGCTGACGAGTTGCAGGCGCTGTTCCAGCAGTATGAGGGGGACAGTGAGAAACAGGCGCTGTTGAAAGCGCTGTGGCAGTACGCCGAAGAGATTGTCTGAAAGTGCCCTCCCGTGCGCGGGAGGGCCTGCGGCTTACGCCTTCTGGACGGTGATGCTCCAGGCGGCATCACCCACCTGCTGGTAATCCGTGATGGTGTGCCCCTCTTCTGCCGCCCACTGAGGAATCGCTTCCGTCGCCTGGGTGCAGTCGAACTCAATCACCAGTTCATCACCGCTGTGCATCTCTGCCAGCGCCGCTTTTGCTTCAATCAGTGGGAACGGGCATACCTGCGTTACCACATCGAGTTTTTTAATCGCCATAACAGCTCCTGTTTATTTAGGCCACAGCGGCGGCAAGCTTCGCTTTGCGCTGTGGACGAACATATAAAAACCATGACGCGGTCCATACGCCAAGGATCATAAATACCAGACCGATCCAGCCCTGCCAGGTCATCATCGCCGTCATCACCAGACCGTTACCGATGGAGCACCCGCCGGCCATGCTGGCACCGACGCCCATCAACACTCCGCCAAAGCCGCTGCGCAGCGTGGTTTGCGCATCGGCGGCGCGCACGCGGAACTCGCGGCTGGCTTTCGCGGCAATCAGCGATCCCAGAAAGATACCCAGCACCAGGAAGACACCCCAGTTCAGCACCTTGCTCTGGCCTGTCACCAAAAATTGCAGAATGTTGGCAGTCGGCGAGGTGATGCCAAGACCAAACATGCGCCCGGTAGCTTCGCTCAGCGGCCATGCCAACAACGCAATCAGGCCGATCAGCACCGCAGTGACAAACGGATGCCAGCGCTTCTCAAACAAAATATGCGCCAGGCCAGTTCTGCGCGGCGGCAGCGAGGCGACTTTCAGCTTCGGCTTGCGCAGCTCTTTGGCAACCACCCACAGCGTCACCGCCACTAGCAGCACAATCAGCGGCCAGACGGAGAAGCCAAAGGTCTCGGCGATCGAGTTGTGTTCGGTGCTGTAGGTTTTCAACAGCTGGTTGAGACCCGCAGCGTTCGGCGAGCGCATCACCGCGCTCATCACCATATAGGTAAAGAGCGCTATCCAGCTGCCAATCAGCCCTTCCCCGGCGCGATACCAGGTCCCCGTCGCGCAGCCGCCTGCGTAGACGATGCCAAGCCCAAAAATATAGCCCCCCACCACGGTGCCAAGCCACGGGAAAGCGCCAGCGTCATACTGCACCACGCCCGCCTGGATCAGGGCGAAAACGCCCACGCTCTGAATAGCAATGGCGATCAGCAGGGCATAGAACATGCGGCTATTTTTCGCGATGTACATGTCACGAAAACCGCCAGTGAGGCAGAAACGGCCACGCTGCATCACAAAGCCGAGCAGCGCGCCACAAATAAGTCCACTTACAATCATTAAGAACATAACGGTAATAGCGTCCGGAAAAACAAGATCGCAAATTATTCACAAGCAGGGGGGCAGGAACCAATAACAAAATGGTCTAGCATAGGGTGTTTTGTTATTAGCACTGGGCGGGAGAGCGATGGCAAAAAAAAACCGGAGGCGTGGCCTCCGGTTCTCTTAACTGTCTGAGCCGATCTTACTGGGTGATATCTTCGTACTGTGGCACCGGGTTACGGAAGCTGCGGGTTACGCAGGCCAGGTAAACCAGACCAATACCGCCCCAGATGAGGCCCAGCACCATCGAGCTCTCTTCGAGGTTGACCCACAGCGCGCCCACCGTCAGCGCGCCGCAGACCGGCAGCACCAGGTAGTTGAAGTGGTCTTTCAGCGTTTTGTTACGCTTCTCGCGGATCCAGAACTGGGAGATCACCGACAGGTTAACGAAGGTGAACGCCACCAGCGCACCGAAGTTAATCAGCGCCGTGGCGGTGACAAGGTCAAAATTAATCGCCAGCAGCGCAATCGCGCCAACCAGCAGCACGTTCCACGCCGGAGTACGCCATTTCGGGTGTACGTAGCCGAAGAAACGGGTCGGGAAGACGCCGTCGCGGCCCATCACGTACATGAGGCGGGAAACGCCTGCGTGTGCCGCCATACCCGATGCCAGTACGGTGACGCTTGAGAAGATCAGCACGCCCCACTGGAAGGTTTTGCCCGCAACGTAGAGCATGATTTCCGGCTGCGACGCGTCCGGATCTTTAAAGCGCGAGATATCCGGAAAGTAGAGCTGCAGGAAGTAAGAGGCCACGATAAAGACCACGCCGCCCAGCAGTGCGGTGAGGAAAATCGCGCGCGGAATTACGCGCTCGGCGTCTTTGGTCTCTTCAGAAAGGGAAGAGATGCCGTCGAAGCCGAGGAACGAGAAGCAGAGGATCGTCGCACCGGTGATCATCGGCACCACGTGCGCCCCTTCGGACCAGAACGGACGGGTGCTGGTCAGCGTACCAGCGCCTTCGCCGTGCGAGACACCATAGATGATAAGCCCGACGATGACGGCAACGATGCCCATCTGCAGGATCACGATCAAGGTGTTGAAGTTCGCAACGGTCTTAATGCTGCGCAGGTTGGAGATGGTCATAAAGGCCACCAGCGCCACCACGAACAGCCACGACGGAACAGAAGGTACCAGCGCTTCAAAGTAAATTTTCGCCAGCAGAATGTTGATCATCGGCATGAACAGGTAGTCCAGCAGCGATGACCAGCCCACCATAAAGCCCACGGCCGGGGAGATGGATTTCTGCGCATAGGTATAGGCGGAACCCGCAGACGGGAAGCGGCGCACCAGTTTACCGTAGCTCAGGGCAGTAAAGAGAATAGCGACCAGGGCAAACGCGTAGGCGGTTGCCACATGACCATCGGTCAGGCCGGAGACGATACCGAACGTATCGAACAGCGTCATCGGCTGCATATAGGCAAGGCCCATCATTACAACCGGAATCAGCGTAAGGGTCTTACGCAATTCCACGCGAGAGGTTTTTGGAGTAACGTTATGCGGCATGGCTAACCCCCATAACGGCGGCGGCCGTCGCAAATGCAAAATATTGCCCCATTTGTGTTCTTTCCTCAGCGACAACGACTGTCGGTTTTTAAATGTGTATCTATCCGGTACGAAGCCCGGCCTCTTTTATTGAATGACGTTTTGCTTGCAAAAAAATAACCGACGCGTTGAACGTCGGTTAATCATCTCTTTTTTTGCAGCGGCATATTCTGCACCAGGTTGAAGCACAATGACAATACAATGCAGGCCGCCTGATAAATTAATGATGTCTAACCGTTTGATTTTTAAACGGCAGCGCGATCATTAATCCTTCTAATCGCATTTTTTGCTAAAAAACCCTACTCCAGAGGCATCTGCATAGGATCGGGGTAGAGATATTCAAAGCCTAGTTCATGACAGATGCGGTTGCCATCAACGACTTTGCCACGCTTTTCCGCTGGCGAATCGGTAAAAGTTGGCTCTGGCAGACCCAGCTTACGCGCCATCGCCGGATAAAATGTTTCGCGCGTCGGATGCGCGGGCGCGCAGATATTATAGATGTGCCCCCCTTTCGGCGACTGCAGTAGCAGCGTGATGGCAGCAATAACATCTTCAAGATGCACCAGGTTAACACCAAGCTGAGCGTCCGGCGCGGTTTTACCGGCGAAGAAGCGCCCAGGATGGCGCGCGGGGCCTACTAATCCAGCCAGACGCAGAATGTCGACCTCGGTTCCCGGCAAGTTGTGCAGCCACTCCTCCAGCTCCTTCAGTACCTGCCCGCTGGCAGTCACCGGCTGGAGCGGCGTGGTCTCTTTCACCGTGCCTGGCGCATCACCATAGACCGAGGTAGAGCTGGTAAAGAGGATACGCGGGATACGGTGCGCCAGCGCGCTGTCGACAACCTCCTGCATCGCCTGCAGATAGAAGTCGCTGCCGGGGCCGCTGCGCCGGGCAGGGAGCGTGATCACCAGCGCGTCGACATTCATCAGCGCATCAAGATCGTCTGCATCGCAGACCAGTTCAGGGTCGAGCTTGAGCAGGTAGCTTTCGATACCGCACATCCGCGCTGCCTCGACGCCATCTTCCGTGGTTTTACTGCCGGTCACGTGCCAGCCTCGCGCCATTAATGAGAGCGCCAGCGGCATCCCCAACCAACCTAACCCGACAATTGCGACTTTTTTCATGCCTCTCCCCTGCTTACAACCTGCGAATACCATTAGGCTACGCCAGCGCTCTGTCAGTGACAATTCACAGAACGTATATGAAATGATTTAATCATAAAAAAAAGCCCTTGCCTTCAATGACCAAACTGGTTTACGGTAAATGCCAACATATGAATAAGCATTCATCGAGAATTTTATGAACCGCGTTCCATTTAAACACCACCATCATCACCATCACCCTGACTAGTCTTTCAGGCGATGTGTGCTGGAAGAGAGTCAGATCTTCCAGTGGTGCATGAACGCAAGAGAGCCCCCGGAAGATCGTCTTCCGGGGGCTTTTTTTTGGACAATTTTTTGCAGGATTAGAGAGGACAACAGAATGTTAGATAACTCGCGTTTACGCATAGCTATTCAGAAATCCGGCCGTCTTAGTGACGATTCACGCGAACTGCTGGCCCGCTGCGGTATCAAGATCAACCTGCACACCCAGCGCTTAATTGCCCTCGCGGAAAATATGCCAATCGATATTCTGCGTGTACGCGATGACGATATTCCGGGCCTGGTGATGGATGGCGTGGTCGACCTCGGCATTATCGGCGAGAACGTTTTAGAAGAAGAGTTGCTGACACGCCGTGCGCAGGGCGAAGATCCGCGCTATTTCACCCTGCGCCGCCTCGATTTCGGCGGCTGCCGCCTCTCGCTGGCCACGGCGGTGGATGAAGCCTGGGACGGCCCGCTGTCGCTCAACGGTAAACGCATCGCCACCTCCTACCCTCACCTGCTGAAACGCTACCTCGATCAGAAAGGCGTCTCCTTCAAATCCTGCCTGCTGAATGGCTCCGTCGAAGTGGCTCCGCGCGCCGGCCTGGCAGATGCGATTTGCGATCTCGTCTCTACCGGCGCAACGCTGGAAGCAAACGGCCTGCGCGAAGTCGAGGTGATCTACCGCTCGAAAGCCTGCCTGATCCAGCGCGACGGCGAAATGCCGGAGGCTAAACAACAACTGATCGACAAACTGCTGACCCGTATTCAGGGCGTAATTCAGGCGCGCGAGTCGAAATACATCATGATGCACGCGCCGAGCGAGCGCCTTGAGGAGGTGATCGCCCTACTGCCGGGCGCTGAGCGCCCAACAATCCTGCCGCTGGCGGGCGATCAACAGCGGGTGGCGATGCACATGGTCAGCAGCGAAACGCTCTTCTGGGAGACCATGGAGAAGCTGAAAGCGCTGGGCGCCAGCTCCATCCTGGTGCTGCCGATTGAGAAGATGATGGAGTAAGGTCTCGCCTTGTGCGGCCTGCGGTCCCGTTCGCTAAATAAGGAAAAAGAGTATGAGCTTTAACACCATCATCGACTGGAACAGCTGTAGTGAAGAGGAGCAGCGCGCCCTGCTTCAGCGACCGGCGATCTCCGCCTCCGAAAGCATTACCCGGACGGTCACGGAAATCATCGAAGATGTACGCACAGGTGGGGACGATGCCCTGCGCGCCTTTAGCGCGAAGTTCGACAAAGCCCAGGTCGACGCGCTAAAAGTGACCGCGCAACAGATTGAAGACGCCAGCGCCCGCCTGGGTGACGAGATCAAACAGGCAATGGCGGTGGCGGTGAAGAACATTGACACCTTCCACACCGCACAGATTCTGCCAACCGTGGATGTGGAAACGCTGCCTGGCGTACGCTGCCAGCAGGTGACCCGCCCGATTGATTCAGTTGGGCTCTATATTCCAGGCGGCTCTGCGCCCCTCTTCTCGACGGTATTAATGCTGGCGACCCCGGCGCGCATCGCCGGTTGCCGCAAAGTGGTGCTCTGCTCACCGCCACCTATCGCCGATGAGATTCTCTACGCCGCGCAGCTGTGTGGTGTGCAGGCGGTCTATCAGGTCGGCGGCGCGCAGGCGATTGCCGCCCTCGCCCTCGGCACCGAGTCGGTGCCGAAAGTGGATAAAATTTTTGGCCCAGGCAACGCCTTCGTCACCGAAGCTAAACGCCAGGTGAGCCAGCGCCTGGATGGCGCGGCAATCGATATGCCGGCGGGTCCTTCCGAAGTGCTGGTGATTGCCGACAGCGGCGCAACACCGGATTTCGTCGCCTCCGATCTGCTGTCCCAGGCGGAGCACGGCCCCGATTCACAGGTGATCCTGCTGACCCCGGACAGCGAGATGGCAACACGGGTGGCGCAGGCCGTTGAGCGTCAGCTTGCCGACCTGCCACGTGCGGAGACGGCACGCCAGGCGCTTGCTGCCAGCCGCCTGATCGTGGCACGCGATCTGGCGCAGTGCGTGGATATTTCCAACCAGTATGGTCCGGAGCACCTGATTATTCAGACGCGCGACGCGCGCGCACTGGTGGAGAGCATTACCAGCGCCGGTTCGGTGTTCCTTGGTGACTGGTCGCCGGAGTCGGCGGGCGATTACGCCTCTGGTACCAACCACGTGCTGCCGACCTATGGCTACACCGCGACCTGCTCCAGCCTCGGGCTGGCAGATTTCCAGAAACGTATGACGGTGCAGGAGCTTTCGCGCGAAGGGTTTGCGCAGCTTGCCAGCACCATTGAGATGCTGGCGGCGGCCGAACGCCTGACCGCGCACAAAAACGCCGTAACCCTGCGCGTCAAGGCGCTGAAGGAGCAAGCATGAGCATTGAAGAGCTGGCGCGTAAAAATGTCCGCGAACTGACCCCCTACCAGTCGGCGCGCCGCCTTGGCGGCAAAGGTGATGTCTGGCTTAACGCCAACGAGTTCCCGACCGCAGTCCCGTTTGATTTGACGCAAAACGCACTCAACCGCTACCCGGAGTGCCAGCCGAAAGCGGTGATTGATAATTACGCCCAATATGCGGGCGTGAAGCCGGAGCAGGTGCTGGTGAGCCGCGGCGCGGATGAGGGAATTGAACTGCTGATCCGCGCCTTCTGCGAGCCGGGCCAGGATGCGGTGCTCTTCTGCCCGCCAACCTACGGCATGTATAGCGTCAGCGCCGAAACCTTCGGCGTCGAGTACCGCACCGTGCTGGCTCGTGAAAACTGGCAGCTCGATCTGCAAGGTATCGCCGATAAACTGGATGGCGTGAAGCTGCTCTATGTGTGCAGCCCCAACAACCCGACCGGGCAGATTATCAACCCGCAGGATCTGCGCACCCTGCTGGAAATGACCCGCGGTAAAGCGCTGGTTATCGCCGATGAAGCTTATATTGAGTTCTGCCCGCAGGCGACGCTCGCCGGCTGGCTGAGTGAATACCCGCACCTGGTTATTCTGCGCACCTTATCCAAAGCCTTTGCGCTGGCGGGGCTGCGCTGCGGCTTTACCCTCGCCAATGAAGAGGTGATCGCCCTGCTGATGAAAGTCATTGCCCCCTACCCGCTCTCCACGCCGGTGGCCGATATTGCCGCGCAGGCACTCAGCCCGCAGGGTGTAGCGGCAATGCGTGAGCGCGTGGCGCAGATCGTCGCCGAACGGGCCTACTTAGTGAACGCATTACGCGATATTGCCTGCGTTGAGCAGGTGTTCGACTCCGAAACCAACTATATTCTGGTACGCATGACCGCCTCGAACGCGGTGTTTAAATCGCTGTGGGATCAGGGCATTATCCTGAGAGACCAGAACAAGCAACCCTCTTTAAGCGGCTGTCTGCGTATCACAATCGGTACCCGTGAAGAGAGCCAGCGCGTCATTGACGCTTTACGTGCGGAGCAAGTATGAGCCAGAAGTATCTGTTTATTGATCGTGACGGAACATTGATTTCCGAGCCGCCCACCGACTTTCAGGTGGATAGATTCGACAAGCTCGCCTTTGAGCCGCAGGCGATCCCGGTTCTGCTCAAGCTGCAGGCGGCGGGCTATAAGCTGGTGATGATCACCAATCAGGATGGTCTGGGCACCAGCAGCTTGCCGCAGGCGGATTTTGACGGCCCGCACAACCTGATGATGCAGGTTTTCCAGTCCCAGGGCGTGGAGTTTGAAGAGGTGCTGATCTGCCCGCACCTGCCGACCGATAACTGCGACTGCCGCAAACCGAAAGTGAAACTGGTCGAGCGCTGGCTTGAAGAGGGCGTACTGGATCGCGCCAACAGTTACGTGATTGGCGATCGCGCCACCGACATCGAGCTGGCGGACAACATGGCGATTGGCGGCCTGCGCTATAACCGTGAAACGCTCAATTGGGCGATGATCGGCGAGCAACTGACCCGCCGCGACCGCTATGCGCACGTTGTGCGTAATACTAAAGAGACGCAGATTGAGGTTAAGGTGTGGCTCGACCGTGAAGGCGGCAGCAAGATCAACACCGGCGTCGGCTTCTTCGACCATATGCTCGATCAGATCGCCACCCATGGCGGTTTTCGCATGGAAATTTCGGTGAAAGGCGATCTCTATATCGACGATCACCACACCGTTGAAGATACCGGCCTGGCGCTGGGCGAAGCGCTGAAGCTGGCGCTCGGCGACAAACGCGGCATTAACCGTTTCGGCTTTGTGCTGCCGATGGATGAGTGCCTGGCGCGCTGCGCGATGGATATCTCCGGCCGCCCGCATCTGGAGTATAAAGCGGAGTTCACCTATCAGCGCGTCGGCGATCTGAGCACAGAAATGGTGGAGCACTTCTTCCGCTCGCTCTCCTACACCATGGCGCTGACGCTTCACCTGAAGACCAAGGGCAAAAACGATCACCACCGCGTCGAGAGCCTGTTTAAAGCCTTTGGCCGCACGCTGCGCCAGGCGATCCGCGTTGAGGGCGATACCCTTCCCTCTTCAAAAGGAGTGCTGTGATGAATGTGGTGATCCTTGATACTGGCTGCGCCAACCTTCACTCGGTGCAGTCCGCCATTATCCGCCACGGCTATCAGCCGCAGGTGAGCCGCGATCCCGATGTGGTGCTGCGCGCAGATAAGCTGTTTCTGCCGGGCGTCGGTACCGCGCAGGCGGCGATGGATCAGCTGCGCGAGCGCGAGCTGATTGAGCTGGTGAAAGCCTGTACGCAGCCGGTGCTGGGCATCTGTCTCGGTATGCAGCTGCTTGGGCGTTTCAGCGAAGAGAATGGGGGCGTTGACCTACTGGGCATTATTGATGAAGCGGTACCGAAAATGAACGATGTCGGGCTGCCGCTGCCGCATATGGGCTGGAATCAGGTCTACCCGAAAGCAGGCCATCGCCTCTTTCAGGGCATTGAAGATGGTGCCTACTTCTACTTTGTTCACAGCTACGCAATGCCGGTGAATGCCAGCACCATCGCCCGCTGTGACTATGGCGAGCCGTTTACCGCCGCCGTACAGAGCGACAACTTCTACGGCGTACAGTTTCACCCGGAGCGCTCCGGGCGCGCAGGCGCGCAGCTGCTGAAAAACTTCCTGGAGATGTGATGATCATTCCCGCTTTAGATTTGATTGATGGCAGCGTGGTGCGCCTGCATCAGGGCGATTACGCCCAGCAGCGCGACTATGGCAGCGATCCGCTGCCGCGTTTGCAGACCTATGCCGCCGAGGGCGCGCAGCTGTTACACCTGGTTGATTTAACCGGTGCGAAAGATCCGGCGCGCCGCCAGATCCCGTTACTGAAAACGCTGGTGGCGGGCGTCACTGTGCCGGTGCAGGTCGGCGGCGGCGTGCGCAGCGAAGAGGATGTTGCCGCCCTGCTCGCTGCAGGCGTGGCGCGGGTAGTGATTGGCTCGACGGCGGTGAAATCGCCTGAGATGGTCAAAGATTGGTTTACTCGTTTCGGCGCCGACAAGCTGGTGCTGGCGCTGGATGTGCGTATTGATGAGCAAGGCACTAAGCAGGTGGCGATCAGCGGCTGGCAGGAGAACTCCGGCGTGACGCTGGAAGCGCTGGTCGAGATCTATCTCGCCGTCGGCCTGCGCCATGTGCTGTGCACCGATATCTCGCGTGACGGCACGCTGGCAGGCTCAAATGTGTCGCTGTATGAAGAGATCTGCGCCCGCTGGCCGCAGGTGGCGTTTCAATCCTCCGGTGGCATTGGCGACATTAACGATATCGCTGCGCTGCGCGGGACAGGTGTGGGCGGCGTGATTGTAGGCCGCGCGCTGCTGGAAGGTAAATTCACGGTGAAGGAGGCCATTCAATGCTGGCAAAACGGATAATCCCTTGTCTCGATGTGCGTGATGGCCAGGTGGTAAAAGGCGTACAGTTTCGCAACCATGAAATCATCGGCGACATTGTGCCGCTGGCAAAACGTTACGCCGAAGAGGGTGCAGATGAGCTGGTGTTTTACGATATCACCGCTTCCAGCGATGGCCGCGTGGTGGATAAGAGCTGGGTGACGCGCGTGGCAGAGGTGATTGATATCCCCTTCTGCGTGGCGGGCGGCATCAAGTCAATTGAGGATGCGGCGCAGATCCTCTCCTTTGGCGCGGACAAAATCTCCATTAACTCACCGGCACTGGCCGATCCTGCGCTGATTACCCGGCTGGCGGATCGCTTTGGCGTGCAGTGTATTGTGGTCGGGATTGATACCTGGTTTGATGCCGTGACCGGCAAATATCACGTAAATCAATATACCGGCGATGAGAGCCGCACCCGTGTGACGCAGTGGGAAACCCTCGACTGGGTGCAAGAGGTGCAGAAGCGCGGAGCCGGTGAAATTGTACTGAATATGATGAACCAGGATGGCGTGCGTAATGGCTACGACCTTGAGCAGCTGAAAAAGGTGCGCGAGGTGTGTAATGTGCCGCTGATCGCCTCCGGCGGTGCCGGCACAATGGAGCATTTCCTTGAAGCCTTCCGCGATGCGGATGTCGATGGCGCGCTGGCTGCCTCGGTGTTCCACAAACAGATTATCAATATTGGTGAGTTAAAGGCGTACCTGGCAGGCCAGGGCGTGGAGATCAGGATATGTTAACAGAGCAACAACTCTCCCAACTGGACTGGGAAAAAACCGACGGACTACTGCCCGCCGTGGTGCAACACGCGGTCTCCGGCGAAGTGCTGATGCTGGGCTATATGAACAGAGAGGCGCTGGCAAAAACGCTGGAAAGCGGCAAGGTAACTTTCTTCTCCCGCACTAAAGAGCGCCTGTGGACCAAAGGCGAAACCTCTGGTCATTTTCTTAATGTGGTGAAGATTGCCCCTGATTGCGACAACGATACGCTGCTGGTGCTGGTGGATCCGATTGGCCCCACCTGCCACAAAGGCACCTCCAGCTGCTTTGGCGACACCAGCCACCAGTGGCTGTTTCTCTATCAGCTTGAGACGTTGCTGGCTGAGCGTAAGAGTGCCGATCCGGCCAGCTCCTACACTGCCAAACTCTATGCCAGCGGCACGAAGCGTATTGCGCAAAAGGTGGGTGAAGAGGGCGTAGAGACGGCGCTGGCGGCAACGGTTAATGATCGCGAAGAGCTGACTAACGAGGCGTCGGATCTGATGTATCACCTGCTGGTGCTGCTGCAGGATCAACAACTCGATTTGACCACCGTGATCGAGAATCTGCGCACACGGCATCAATAAGCCAGGCTAAGGGCATAAAAAAACCGGGCTGTGCCCGGTTTTTCTTTTTTACGCTTTCGGCTGGTAGTTTCGCAGCGCGTTGCGCGTAAGGACGAAGGCTGAGCCAATGATACCACCAAGAAGAATAGCCAAAATCATTGTCAGCGCGCGACGGGGACTGTCACGCTTAATCGGCAACGTGGGTTTCATCACGTAGCGGTAACTGTGAATAGTATCCGGTTTGATATCAATGGTCTTTAAGTCGAGCAAATTTTGTCGGGTTTTATAGTAATTGTCAGTAAAAATCAGCGGCCGAGAAGATTCATTTTTAATCATCGACTCCAGCGCGGCGCTACCGAGCAAGAACATATTATCCTGCGATACATTGTCCGCTTGCTGTACCTGCGGCGCGTGAACTTCCGACTCTTTTGCCACTGAGAGCGCCTGCATAATCTGTTTGATCCGCAGATCTTTTTGCTCCTGCGCCACTTTTTCCTGGGTAGTTAAAGACTCAACCAGATCGTCAGTACGCGATTTGATGTTGATCTCAAGGTCATCAACCAGCTCTTTAGCAATGAGCTCATCGACTTGTTGAATATATTCAGCCAGTTTCTGCTGGGCTTCTCTCGCAGTGGCCCCTTGATAAGTCACTTTCAGCGGCAGCGCTTGACCTTGCACAGCCGTACTGATGGTTAATTTCTCGGGAATGTCTTGATTATCCAGGGTTTCAGAAAGGGCGGAAAAGGCTGAGCTAAAGCGACCAATTACGCGTTGCTGTATGCCACTTATATCGAAATGGTCGTCATTAGTGAGAATAGTCATAGCGCTGGTGTAATCAACAATCTGACCAGCATCTGGCGAACTGATAACCGCAACAGAGGTCCATTTCTCTTTCGCAAAGGCCAGATAGGCACCAGCAATAATCAAGCTGAATACTATAGTGGCAGCAACAATCCATTTTCCACGCCAGATTTGCATCAGCATATCAATCAAATCAATCTGCTCAGCCTCATTGTTCTCTCTTGAAGACCGATTATTCTTTTCGTCTGTCATAGCTACCCTAAATAAGAAGCGCTAAAAAATAGAGTGATAAAGCGCGAGTTTAGCGGCTCGCTCTTTTTTTGCTATAGGATTACATGTAAATAAATGTTAGCGGACACTATTTAGGCACATGTGCGGTTCTGGCACCTTCATTCCTGGTAATTACGTGTAACTAAGGCAAACCGAAATGGCGATAAACGGCCCAGAAGGGCCGTTTAGTTTGATTAAGCTGGCGCTTAATCGTTATTGAATAAGTCCCGGGTATAAACTTTATCTGCTACGTCTGCCAGTTCGCTTGCCATGCGGTTAGATACAATCACATCTGCCTCTTGCTTGAACGCCTCAAGATTTCGCACTACCCGCGAGTGGAAGAACTCATCTTCCTGCATCACAGGTTCATAGACAATAACCTGCACGCCTTTCGCTTTGATGCGCTTCATGATGCCCTGAATTGACGAAGCGCGGAAGTTGTCCGAACCGCTCTTCATCACCAGTCGATAGATACCGACAACTTTCGGTTTACGCGCCAGGATAGAGTCAGCAATAAAGTCTTTGCGCGTACGGTTAGCATCAACGATGGCCGAAATAATGTTGTTCGGTACCGACTGATAGTTCGCCAGCAGTTGCTTGGTATCTTTCGGCAGGCAGTAACCGCCGTAGCCAAATGAAGGGTTGTTGTAGTGATTGCCGATGCGCGGATCGAGGCAGACACCCTCAATGATTTGACGCGTGTTAAGCCCAAGGCTTTCGGCATAGCTATCCAGTTCGTTAAAGTAGGCTACACGCATCGCCAGATAGGTATTGGCAAACAGTTTGATCGCTTCGGCTTCGGTGGCGTCGGTAAACAGCACCGGAATATCTTCTTTGATAGCCCCTTCCTGCAGCAGCGCCGCAAAGTGCTCGGCGCGCTCGGAGCGCTCGCCAATC
The DNA here is from genome assembly GCF_014490785.1 of Kosakonia sp. SMBL-WEM22. Classification (NCBI taxonomy): domain Bacteria; kingdom Pseudomonadati; phylum Pseudomonadota; class Gammaproteobacteria; order Enterobacterales; family Enterobacteriaceae; genus Kosakonia; species Kosakonia sp. SMBL-WEM22. The sequence goes on from NZ_CP051488.1 coordinate 3,143,880, forward strand.
ACAATACGCGATGGGTGCAGGTTGTCGTACAGCGCTCTGCCTTCACGCAGGAATTCTGGTGAGAAAATGACGTTATCAATGCCCAGCGTCTCTTTGATTGACTGGGTGAATCCTACCGGGATGGTCGATTTGATAATCATCACCGCCTCGGGATTGATGGCGTGAACATCGCGGATCACCGACTCTACGCTGCTGGTATTAAAGTAGTTGGTTTTCGGATCGTAATCCGTCGGTGTCGCGATAATGACGTAATCAGCGTTGCGGTAGGCGTCATGCTTATCCGTCGTTGCGCGGAAATTGAGCGGCTTATTCTGTAAATACTCTTCAATCTCTTTATCCACGATCGGAGAGATTTTCTCATTAAGCATATCCACTTTGGACTGCACGATATCGAGCGCAACGACTTCATGGTTCTGCGCGATAAGGATCCCGTTTGATAACCCAACGTAACCTGTTCCGGAGATTGTTATTTTCATTCGATAAGCAACTTTTGTAAGTGTATGAAAGCGGTGATGGCGATCCCATCGCCACCGTTTATATCAATAACTGTTGGGATTTTTACCTCTTCCGTTGAGAGAGTGTCAATAAGACAAACAGCGGCTGCGAAGCGCGCCCTGCCTGGCTTCGCCTGGCTTTATTCCTAAAAATAAATGCCCGATCCCTGTAATTCTTGCGGTTTCGATGAAAAAAAGCCCGGTTGCAACAACCGGGCTTGTATAAAACGAACGAATGATTATCAGATTAATCCAGCCATTCCGTATGGAATACGCCATCTTTATCCGTGCGCTTGTAGGTATGCGCGCCGAAGTAGTCGCGCTGAGCCTGAATCAGGTTCGCTGGCAGTACCGCAGATCGGTAGCTGTCATAGTAAGCAACTGCTGCGGAGAAGGTCGGTACCGGAATACCGTTCTGTACCGCATAGGCGACAACATCACGCAGCGCCTGCTGGTAATCGTCAGCGATCTGCTTGAAGTAAGGTGCCAGCAGCAGGTTAGCGATAGCCGGATTTTCTGCATAAGCATCGGTGATTTTCTGCAGGAACTGGGCACGAATGATACAGCCCGCGCGGAAGATCTTCGCGATTTCGCCGTAGTTCAGGTCCCAGTTGTGCTCGTCAGAGGCGGCACGCAGTTGCGAGAAGCCCTGCGCATAGGAGACGATTTTGCCCAGATAGAGCGCGCGACGCACTTTCTCAATGAATTCTGCTTTATCGCCAGCCGGTTGAGCCTGCGGGCCGGAGAGCACTTTAGAAGCCGCAACACGCTGCTCTTTCAACGAGGAGATATAGCGTGCGAAGACTGATTCAGTAATCAGTGACAGCGGTTCGCCAAGATCCAGCGAGCTCTGGCTGGTCCATTTACCGGTACCTTTGTTCGCCGCTTCATCAAGGATCACATCAACCAGGTAAGTGCCCTCTTCATCTTTCTTAGTGAAGATATCTTTGGTGATGTCGATCAGGTAGCTGCTCAGCTCGCCCGCATTCCACTCGCTGAAAGTTTTCGCCAACTCGTCATTAGAGAGGTTCAGGCCACCTTTCAGCAGGGCATAGGCTTCTGCAATAAGTTGCATATCGCCATATTCAATACCGTTATGCACCATTTTGACATAGTGACCGGCACCGTCAGGTCCGATATAGGTGACGCACGGTTCACCATCTTCAGCCACCGCAGCGATTTTGGTCAGGATTGGGGCAACCAGCTCATAAGCTTCTTTCTGGCCGCCAGGCATGATCGAAGGCCCTTTCAGCGCGCCCTCTTCACCACCGGAAACGCCGGTGCCAATAAAGTTGAAGCCTTCTTCAGAGAGTTCACGGTTGCGACGAATGGTGTCGTGGAAGAAGGTGTTACCGCCATCAATAATGATGTCACCTTTATCCAGGTAAGGTTTCAGGGAGTCAATCGCGGCATCGGTACCGGCACCGGCTTTCACCATCAGCAGAATACGGCGGGGAGTTTCCAGTGATTCGACAAATTCTTGTACGGTGTAGTAAGGAACCAGCTTCTTGCCTGGGTTCTCGGCAACAACTTCTTCGGTTTTTTCGCGCGAGCGGTTGAAGATAGATACGGTATAGCCACGGCTTTCGATGTTCAGCGCCAGGTTGCGCCCCATCACGGCCATACCAACAACGCCGATTTGTTGCTTGGACATTACATACTCCTGTCAGGTGTGGTCACCGCGCCACGTATGCGCGGCTTGAAATGTGCCAGAGATGTTAACTCAAATTTTATTGATAGCAACAAATAATAAAGCCACCAATATCAAAGATAATTGTCTAATCTATTTGAGAATTTCTTCATATTGAGCGCGAATTTTATCCCAAGTATAGTTTTCTTGTGCTATTTTTTTCAATTCTTCACCTTGATTATTATCAAAAGGTAAACAGTCAGTTGTTTTGGTGGTTTTTTCATGAAGATCCGAGCTATGTTTGAAATATTCCGCCTTATCATGAGTCGTATAGCGATTATATTGACAATCGAAACAAATTATTTTTTTGCCGAAAAACATCATTTCAACTAGCGATGGATTTGTACCCCCAGCTGAATGTCCATGTATATAAATGGAACAACCATGTCTAATAGACTCTAGAATTTGGATATCATAAATTGGATCTAACAAATGCATATTCTGATATTTAGAATATTCTTGCTTTAAATTCCTTCCGTATTCGCTATTATTCCAGTTACCAATAAATTTCAAATCATAGTTTATATCTTTAAAAGCTTTAAGTATGAGGTGAACATTGTTCTCAGGTTCAATTCGACATAATGCAAGAGCATAATCACCAAGAGACTCATTGAGGTTATAATCTTCATTTATAATTGCATGATCTCCACCGTATGCTATGACTTGGCTTTCAATATTATATTCCCGGGAGACATAATTTGCTATTTCTTGATTATCAGAAATAACACAATCCGAATGATAAACGGCAATTTTCTCAGACCATTTCAAAAATCTTCTTGCGTATTTCCCCCACTTATCTCTTCGCCATTCTAATCCGTCAATATTCGTGCAAACTCTTACAGACGAAATTTTTCTTACAAAAGGCAAGATCAAGCAACCCGAAACGCCAAGTATTAGAATATTATCAACTTTTTTTATAAAAATAGAATGTAGAATACTTAGAATGTCGTAAAAGATACTCGATATTCCATTAGCATTTAACGGGATATATGTTAATTGCGCTGACTTATAATTCCGCAATTTGGTGGGATAACTTTTCGCTGAGCAATATACGACATATTGATGCTTGTTGCTTTCAATTAAGTTCTCAACTAGCGTCTCAAATCCACCATAAGAAGCAGGCACACCCACCGTGCCAATTACAGCAGTTTTAGTTGTCTTTTTTATTTTATGATTCATGACGATTATTAATCTTTATATTGAAGGTTAAACATTTCATAAATACCAATATCTGAAAAATCGGCTCGAAGAAATAGTTATTAAGGAACGCAATTGTCATACTTACTACAATTAACAGCAAGTGTAATGAAACATCTCTTTTAATAACCATATCTGCTTTGCCAGAACTATTATTAAGAAATTTAATCATCTTAATGAATACGGTGCTCCAGCAAAATAAATAAAAAATCAGTAACAGCAGACCACCCTGATTCAGCAAGTATAAATATCCATTATCAACATAGAAATTCTCCATACTATCACCGAGCCCCTGAACTAACCCTGTACCAAATAATAATTCTTTAGCATCATTAATATCCAATACAGTCAGCCATGCATCAATTCTCGAAACTAAAGTACTCACTTTAGTCAGGGCTGTTTGATCCGTTCCAAATGAAACACTACTAAAAATTGAAGAACCCATATAAATTAATACGCATGGTATAATTAATAATAGTGCAAATAGAAAATAAAAATAAATAGTTAAAGCTTTTGTGTATGCCCTTCTGAAGTAAGTGTAAACAAACATAAAAAATGAGCATAGACAATAAGCAAGTATGCCATTTCGATTATATGTTGAGAGCGTCATTATTAATAAAATGATATAGATTATTAAAAACTTGCTTTTGGATACTTTACTTTCAAAGAAGTAATAAGAGATGGCAATGCAGCAAAAACTTGCTAACAAAAAACCAGAATTAAAAATGCCATTAAAACGTAGTGAGATACCAGCAACACTTGTTTGGAGCGGATTAACTATTAGATTCTTTTCAGCCAATAGCAAATAGAAATTTAAAACTGCATTATAATCAACATTAACCGCCACCACGTAAATGGCAAAAGAAACTATATTAGCAATAGTTAAAAACCGAACAATCTTATTAAAAAAATCATGGCTATCTTCGAATGCAACCGAACTTACTATCATAATCAATATAATAGGTAAAATTGACTGCATGAGAATTGCCAAAAAAATTTGCAGTACACTATAACCATGATCCGAATAAGAATTATTTGCTAATAATAACACCCCAGTTAAGAAGTAATAGATTAGAAAAATAGTTCTAGCATCATTGAATATTATTTTTTTTCTTACAAAAATCGTAACAACACAAATGAATAGAAGCGAGGGAATTAATATATAATTTAAGTTAATCCCGAGAACAAGAGTAGCGATTTTTATTAATCCCGATAACAACAATACAACCATCAAGATTCGTGATGCGATAATCAACATAAGATGATACTCATAATAGTTTACATTTTTCTGTTAAATACTCATCTAATTTAATAAAGTTTTTTTGCAAATCTAACTGTTTCCGGATTTTTTCGTTGCTTATAATAGATAACTCATACAATGAATCACCTTTTGCAGCAACATCTTTAATTTTCCTCGCAAACGCATCACATGTTCTTCGCTCAAGAACAAATCCTGTTTCATTGTCAGTAACATATTGTTCTACACCACCGTTTCTTGTCGTAATGATGATTACACCGGCAAAAGCGGCTTCAGCAGGAGTCAAACCAAAGCCCTCATGTACACTACTGCAAATAAAAAAACGGTGCTGATTGTAAAGTTCATTCAACTGAAGAATAGTCGGCCTATAAGTATATTCGATAAACTCAGGGAAATTTTGAGGCTTTGGGTAAGCGCTAAAACATGAGAACTTAAAATTATTATTTTCACTTTTAACTTTGCAGATCGATTCAAGAAGTATGTCACATCCTTTATGTTCACTTGGATGATAAAGGAATAAAAAAGAACTTTTCTCTCTATCCAGCCATTTTTTATTTATAAAAAAATCATTTTTATCGATACCGTTGTAAAGCATGATGGTCTGCTTCCCACCTGCCTGCGCTATTCTTTTAGCCAAATCATCGCTGATAGTAATATAATCAATATCGCTATAAGAAAGGGTCTGTTTTAATTTGACTTCACCAACGTTCCATACTTCATAACCTTGCACAAAATAGACTATTTTTTTGTTTTCGATGTTTGTAAATTCTTTCACATAAATAAAAGTTTCCACAGAAGAGCATATAATAACATCATATTGTTCTGCTTTGATTTTCTTTAAATCTGAAATCACTTTATGAGTAACTTGCGTCGACCGGAAATCGTACCATTTATAAAAACCCGTATGAGCAATAATGAATGCTTTAGCAATACCTTTTAGTCCATCAAATCTAGAATTACAGACAAGATCATGGGTTAAATAGATAAAGGTTATAGACCAGCCTTTAGAAGATAGATAATCACCATATTGGTATAGTACCTTATAGCCACCAACTGGCTCGCGACGTGGTCCCGGTAGTAATATTGCTATTTCTCTCATTTGATTCCTAATTTATATCCGCATCGTTTCGCAAGAAAGAACATACAAAGAAGTATAGAAATCTGGACACATAAAGATGAAAATATAACGCCCTTCAAACCAAAATAATAAGAGGATAAAGCCATCAGGATAAGGCTGGCAGCTCCATTCAAAGCGATTATTATTGAAAAAGCTTTATCCTTGCCACAATTCAAGCCTATTTGTGTACCATATAGATTGTTAGCGAATACAAAAATCACATTAAGTAGTAGAAAAAATAATGTATCATGCAGCTCTTTGGCTATCTTAGGAAACAACATTTCAGTTAAAGTAAATCCAAAGAAAGAATAAAATATATAACCCCAAAAAAATATCATCAGGCTCAGAAAAAGTGTCTTATTAATGAGCGAAAAAGCTTTATTTTTATCAATCAATATAAGTGATGATATATGAGGGAAAAGAACATTCAATACAGGAGTCGTTGCAATAGATAAAACCTTTACAATTCTGTCGGCAGTTGAGAACACCACATAGTTTTTAGTATCGAGTAATAAAGGGAGAAAAAAAACATTTGCATATGATATTAAGGTCACACTGGCTTGAGAGAAAAATATATACCACCCACTTGCAAGAAAGGTAACAATCTTTTTAAATAGTTCATCAACCTTAACTTTTATACCTGCTAACTTAAATAAAATGTGGCAAAGCATAGATATATTTGTAAAATAGTTCGCTAAAGCGCACAACAAAAGGTAAACCCAAGCATCTTGATCATTTTCAACTAATACAAATACTAAAGGATATAGTCCTGCTTTAGGCAAAAGCCCATAATATGTAATACTTTTGAAATCGCCGATACCTTGAAAGTACCAGTTTAGCTGAAATATAAAGCTCGAGAGCCAAAAGAAACATAGCCCCCAGTAAAATATATTCTTTGCCGTCAAATAATACAAAGAGGCATATAAGAAAAAGGATACTATTATAAATATCGAGAACCTGCATATTAATGAGGTAAGCACAAATTCTTTGCAATTAGATTTATTTTGTTTTTGGGAGCTTATATATCTTACCCCAAAAAGATCCAAGCCATAATTTACTAAAACTGCAAAAAAAATAACCAATGTTTGAATTACAACAAAATCTTTATAGACATGTAAAGACAGTTTATTGATTAAGAAAGGAATAATTATAAACGGTAAAACATAATTACCAAACTGGAAAATAAACTGATTAATTATTTTTCCTATCACTTATTGCCTCATTTTAATCGGGAGAGAATCGTTTTTATTTTTGTATCAAACATCCACTCCTCACGGATTGTTTTTTTAACATCATCAGAATGTGAGCATTCCAGAAAATAGCGTATAATATCATCTAATTTCTCAATACTGAGATTAGAATAATTTTCAAACCATTTACTATCAATTTCAAAGTTCATGGATGATAAACATGGAATACCATATTTAAAATATTCATACATTTTTAAAGGAGATTCATCATGGGATTTTTCAGCTAAATAGGGCATCAACCCAACTTGAAAGGTAGTCATGATATCGGGCAAATCATTATATCTGAATGGACCAGCAACTTTGATCCTGTCATCTAAACGTTGAATTATTTTATCATCAAAGCATTTACCCCAAATAATTATAGTGTATTTTTCTGCAAGCTTGTTAACGAAATCGACATCAAACTTATCAGTAATAAAACCGACAAAACCTAATTGGTAATTGTTATGACGTTTCGGTAAATGTCTATTGTCGTTTACACTTTCTTCTATATAAATGCCATTAGGCATAACATATTTGTATTTATTTGAGAATGACTTAAGCGCTTTTTCGGATACGGCTGTAATGAAATTGGCGTGTTTATCCACATATAAATACTTTTGCGCTACAGCAAACTTTTCCCTGGAACTAAATCTGTTATGAATTGCAAAGTTGTCAATAAGATCATACCAATATATAACATTCTTTAACGGCTTGTAGTTGATTTTTGCAAGCGGCGTAAAATCAATAATAATAACTTTTCCATTGAAGTTTGTCGCATATAAATCTATTACTTTATCAATGAACTTAATATAACACTTTTCAGTCCATAAGCGTCCCCGAACAGGTCCGATAAGATCATAACTGGTACTGTCCAGGAAAGTTATTCTCGAAGAATATTTTTCATAAATAGATTTTTTTTTGCTTTTATTTATAACACGTTCGTAAATAGAGACAGGCCGATTGACAAATATTACCTCATGTTCCCTTGATAAAATTTCAGCTATTTGTAAATCCCGTACAGAAGTTCCATACTCATTCCAGAAGTAGGAATCTCGGTATCCGATAATGATAAACCTCATCTTTTTCTACTCTTATAATGCTTGCCGTTAAAAAATGCGACCATGAAATACTTCAAACTTATTTCTTTTTTAGAAAACAAAAATGATGCGATTATTTTTTTTAACACTGTAAAACAAGTAAATATACTAAAGTAATACCTTAGAGTTAACGCCTGATCATAGCTTCGCTCTTTCACTCTAAACTTTGTAGTGGACTCATCCTCGACTTCAAGTCTTGACAAGGAGTGAAAAATATTTTGACTACTAATTTTTATTTTTTTTGCATTCCCAATTTTATTAATTCTTAAGAAAAATGTTGAATCAACTCCATAAAAAAAGAAACGTTCATCAAAAACATTCCCATAATATTTACTCATTTCTTCGCATGCTGCTTTCGATAAACATATCCCACTCCCTATTGCTAGCATAGTTTTGCTAAAGGAATGAGATGGCATCCTATAGAACTTAGGACTTTGCATTCCATGAGAAGTCATAACTGAAGGGATGAGATATTTTTCCTTATTGAAAAAACACTCTCGCAAATATTCAGAATTAATAACTGAGTCATGATCTAAAAGCAAATAATTATGCGCGAGAACTTTATCAATAAAAGTATTATAAATAAAGCTCAATGAATTATTATCTATTGTTTCAATCAGGTTAATTTGACACTTTTCCGAGGTTAAATTGCAATTAATAGAGGAAGGTCCATTATTCCATATGCATATAACCATATCCCTAGCCTCAAATTCAACTTTCTCTAATGAGTCAATTAAGCCAGAGATAGTCACGCAGTCATCTATTTGTTTATTATAAAGTACAACCAATATAGCAAGTTTATATTCATCGCGCGGTGGCATATTAACACCTGTAGATCACATCTAATTGAGCATATTATGTTGTAAGTCTTTTTTCGATAAAATGGGCGGGTATTGCAGAGGCCACTCAATATTTATATTCTTATCATTCCATATAATCCCTCTATCACTTTCAGGATGGTAGTAATTTGTTGTTTTATAGACAAACTCAGCCGTTTCGCTCAAAACTAAAAATCCATGAGCAAATCCCTCAGGAATCCACAATTGACGCTTATTTTCTGCAGATAAGTTGACACCTACCCATTTAGCAAATGTCGGCGAATCTTTACGAATATCAACAGCAACATCGAAAACTTCACCCACAACGCAACGCACAAGTTTACCTTGTGCATATGGTTCAAGTTGATAATGCAATCCGCGCAATACCCCATGTGCCGATTTGGAGTGGTTGTCTTGTACAAACTCAACCTTTCGCCCTACAGCCTCTTCGAATACTTTTTGGCTAAAGCTTTCAAAGAAAAAGCCCCGCTCATCGCCGAACACCTTCGGCTCAAAAATCAATACGTCGGGAATATCAGTCTTGATCACATTCATGCTTAATAACCTTTAATCATTTTTAGCAGATACTGGCCATAGGCATTCTTTTTCAGCGGCTCAGCAAGTTTTTTAACCTGCTCGGCATCAATAAAGCCTTTGCGAAACGCAATCTCTTCCGGGCAAGAGACCTTTAACCCCTGGCGCTCTTCAATGGTGGCAATAAAGTTACTCGCCTCGATCAGACTCTGATGCGTACCGGTATCCAGCCAGGCATAACCACGCCCCATCATCGCAACAGAAAGATTACCTTGCTCCAGGTATAGGCGGTTAATATCCGTAATTTCCAGTTCACCACGGGCAGAAGGTTTCAGGCTCTTCGCCATCTCAACCACACGGTTGTCGTAGAAGTAGAGGCCGGTGACGGCGTAATTGCTTTTTGGCTCAATCGGTTTTTCTTCAAGGCTGATTGCAGTGCCCTGCTTGTCAAACTCGACGACGCCATAACGCTCAGGATCGTTAACGTGGTAAGCAAACACTGTTGCTCCGCCCTCCTGATTAACCGCTTCATCCAGCAATTTTGGCAAATCATGCCCATAAAAAATATTATCGCCGAGGACAAGTGCGCAATCATCGGTACCAATGAACTCCTCACCAATAATGAACGCCTGTGCCAAGCCATCCGGGCTCGGCTGCACTTTATAGTGCAGGTTAAGCCCCCACTGGCTACCATCGCCGAGCAGTTGCTCAAAACGTGGCGTGTCCTGTGGCGTACTGATGATCAAAATATCGCGAATACCCGCCAGCATTTGCGTAGATAACGGGTAGTAAATCATCGGTTTGTCGAAAATAGGCAGCAGCTGTTTACTGACGGCCATCGTCACAGGATAGAGGCGCGTACCAGAGCCACCAGCAAGAATAATCCCTTTACGTGTTTTCATTTCATCTTCTCACGCTAAAAACACCTCCCCAGAGGCATTTCAAATTAGTTAAACCGAACCTGCCGCAAATAACTCCGCCAGCATACGTTTCACCCCATTCTCCCAATGTGGAAGTATAAGGTTAAATTCACGGGAAAATTTTTCTGTATTGAGTCGTGAATTGTGGGGACGTTTTGCCGGGGTCGGATACGCTTCTGTCGCAATAGCATTCACATTTTTTACCGCCAGCGAGATGCCGGCAGCACGCGCCTCGGCAAATACCAATTCTGCAAACGCATGCCAACTGGTCGTGCCGGACGCAACGAGGTGATAAAGCCCGGCGACGTCCGGTTTGCGCAGAGCAGTACGAATCGCATGGGCTGTACAGTCTGCCAGCAACTCAGCCCCGGTCGGCGCGCCAAACTGGTCGCCGATAATGGAGAGCGTTTCACGCTCTTTCGCCAGCTTAAGCATCGTCTTAGCGAAGTTATTGCCTTTAGCAGCAAAGACCCAACTGGTGCGGAAAATCAGATGCTTCGGGCAATATTGCTGAATCGCCTTCTCACCCGCCAGCTTGGTTTCACCATAAACATTAAGCGGCGAAGGCTCGTCGGTTTCGCGCCACGGCGTTTCGCCGCTGCCCGGGAAAACATAATCTGTTGAGTAGTGCACCAGCCAGGCATCAATCGCTGCTGCTTCGCGCGCGATTGCTTCAACGCTGGTCGCATTGAGTAACTGGGCGAAACCGCGTTCCGATTCCGCCTTATCAACCGCAGTGTGGGCCGCCGCGTTGACAATAACGTCGGGACGAACGCGGCGAACCGTTTCTGCCACGCCCTCGGGATTGCTGAAATCACCACAGTAGTCAGTAGAGTGGACATCAACTGCGATGAGATGACCTAACGGTGCCAGAGCACGCTGCAGCTCCCAACCTACCTGCCCGGTTTTACCGAATAACAGAATATTCATCATTAACGTTTCTCGTAATTTTGCTCAATCCAGGTTTTGTAAGCACCGCTTTTGACGTTCTCAACCCAACGCTGATTATCCAGATACCACTGCACGGTTTTACGAATGCCGGACTCAAAGGTCTCTTGCGGTTTCCAGCCGAGCTCGCGGCTGATTTTATCAGCATCAATGGCATAGCGGCGATCATGGCCTGGGCGGTCAGTCACGTAGGTGATTTGATCGCGGTAGGAGCCCTCTTTCGGCACGATTTCATCAAGCAGATCGCAAATGGTGTGCACTACATCAAGGTTCTGTTTCTCGTTATGGCCGCCAATGTTATAGGTTTCACCAGCGACGCCTTGCGTTACCACGACGTAGAGCGCACGCGCGTGATCTTCCACATATAACCAGTCACGGATTTGATCGCCTTTGCCATAGATAGGCAAGGGTTTACCTTCAAGTGCATTGAGAATCACCAGCGGGATCAGTTTTTCCGGGAAATGATAAGGACCGTAATTGTTGGAACAGTTGGTCACAAGAGTCGGCAAGCCGTAGGTGCGCAGCCAGGCGCGAACCAGATGGTCGCTCGACGCTTTTGACGCCGAATAGGGGCTGCTAGGCGCATAAGCGGTCTTTTCGGTGAAGAGAGGCAGCGGTTCATCGACTTGCGCTTCATCCGGATGCGGCAGATCGCCATAAACTTCATCCGTTGAGATATGGTGGAAGCGAAATGCCTGTTTAGCATCTTCATCTAGTGCCGACCAGTAGGCGCGCGCCGCCTCAAGCAACACATACGTACCGACAATATTGGTTTCAATAAAAGCAGCAGGCCCGGTGATTGAACGGTCTACGTGGCTCTCTGCAGCCAAATGCATCACTGCGTCGGGCTTATGTTCTGCAAAAATGCGCGCCATCTCAGCCGCATCACAGATATCGGCCTGCTCGAAAAAATAACGCTGGCTTTCGCTAACGTCGCTAAGAGACTCAAGATTGCCGGCATAGGTTAATTTATCAACGTTAACCACATAATCCTGGGTGTTATTTATAATATGACGTACAACTGCAGAGCCAATAAAGCCTGCACCACCGGTGACCAGTATTTTCACGAGAATTATCCGTACTTGCTTTGCAATGTTTAAAACGCGATCGGCGTGTAGAGAAAATGATCATTCATGCATTGGGCACGCTACCGCCCCAGGCTTTTCAGCTACCCGCGCGCTGTGTAAGACATTAGACAGATATGTTGTTAACGCCCAGCTCAAGGACGCTCAGCCTGCCAGGACATAAAATGCTAAGCGGCTATTCTCCGCTGAAACTGCCCCGGAAACAAGGGAAAATCTTTTACATGAAAGTGCAGAAAATACGCATAACTACCTTTTTTTATTATTGATTTTCAACCCAAAAACAAAAAAGGCAGTAAGAATAACCTGAGAGCAATATCTCTCAGCGTCACTCTTTACTGCCCTGTCAACCTGGCGTGAAGCGCCAGATTAATTTAATTGATTATTGCGCCAGCAATTTCTGGATGCTATCGCGGAACTTCTGCCCTTCCTTCAGGTTACGCAGGCCATAGTTCACAAATGCCTGCATATATCCCATTTTCTTACCGCAATCATAGCTGTCGCCGGTCATCAGCATGGCATCAACGGACTGTTTTTCTGCCAGACGCGCAATAGCATCCGTCAGCTGAATACGTCCCCATGCACCCGGCTCGGTATTTTCCAGCTCAGCCCAGATATCAGCCGAGAGGACATAGCGCCCTACTGCCATCAGATCGGAGTCGAGGGTTTGCGGCTGGTCCGGCTTCTCAATGAACTGCACAATACGGCTTACTTTGCCTTCACTGTCCAGCGGCTCCTTGGTCTGGATAACCGAGTACTCAGAGAGGTCGCCCTTCATGCGTTTCGCCAGCACCTGACTGCGACCGGTTTCGCCAAAGCGTGCAACCATTGCGGCGAGGTTGTAACGCAGCGGATCGGCGGTTGCCGTGTCCAGCACGATATCTGGCAGGACAACGATAAACGGGTTGTCACCCACAATCGGGCGCGCGCAGAGAATGGAGTGGCCCAGGCCCAGCGGCTGTGCCTGACGCACGTTCATGATGGTTACGCCCGGCGGGCAGATAGATTGCACTTCAGCCAGAAGCTGGCGCTTAACGCGTTGCTCAAGCAATGCTTCAAGCTCGTAAGAGGTGTCAAAGTGGTTTTCTACCGCGTTTTTTGACGAGTGGGTGACCAGAACAATCTCTTTGATCCCCGCCGCGACAATCTCATCGACAATGTATTGAATCATCGGCTTGTCGACAATCGGCAGCATCTCTTTTGGAATCGCTTTTGTGGCGGGAAGCATATGCATCCCAAGTCCGGCTACCGGAATAACTGCCTTTAAATTAACCATTATTTCTTCCACCTATAATTTATTGATGAATTATAAACCCTTGATCTGTTTTCGCCAGTACGTTCATGGCAAACAGGTCTGAAAATGGCGACGAGTGATACTCCCTCATGACAAGTGATGTAATCCTAACGCCCAGGTTTAATCTCCAGGATTCCTCGCAAAAGCCCCGTATAAGAGACTTAAAGCCGTTTAGCGGGTAAGCGGAAGTTTAAATTTTCGACATTTACGGTATGTTGATCCACACGGTCGATATCGACGGAGCTCTGACCATTCTCATTGACTGCATGAATATTCGCCATCGACAGCAGCGTCTCGTTTTTCGCCATAAAGCGGCCACGCACATCTTTGCGCAGGTCAAAATTGAGCTTCAGCGCCGGGCCTACCGAGGCATCCTGTGTAATGTGGATGTTGCGCAGGAAGAGGTGCTGCGGCTTATTGTGCAACTCAAGCGTGGCCTGCTGCATCTTGATGTTGGTGATAGCGACAAATGAGGTCGCGTTACCAGAAGAGACCTGAATACCGCGCAGCTTATATTTGCTGCGGCTGTTATCCTGCTGAATGTCATTGAGTTTGAAATTCTGCGGAATGGATAAATAGTCGCCTTTAATTACTCCGTAGCCAATCAACATCCCGGCACTATTTTCCATCGTGACATTATCAATAACGAAATTATCGCAGCCGTAAATTGCCACCGTTGCGTTATCAATCCCCGCTTTTTTACTGAAGTCTGGCGTAATATTTTTCGCTTTGATATTACGAATAACGAAATGTTTACCGTTTTCCACATGCACCAGCTGGCGACAATTACTGCCGGTGATATTTGCCACGACAAAGTTTTTCACCGACTGATCTTCCGGGTAGTTATTGTCATAGGTGCTGCCTGCTAACCCGATGCCAATCCCCCAGTTAATTTTGCCGTTGGTGCAGTTGATATTGTCGATCACGTGATCGGAGATAAGAATATTGCGGTCGTTGATTGCCACGTTCCACTCAATGGCATCGCCCTGCAGATCGCTAAAACGGCTATGGGTAATGCGCGCGCCATCCAGCTGGTTATGGAACCCCTGGCGCAAAATGCCGTAGTTGGCTTTGCTGATGGCGATGTTATCAATCAGCAGATTGCGCATTACGCGCTTCTCTTTACCGCCAATGTAGATCTGCATTACCGGGCCATACCCGCTCATGCTGACACCTTTAATGGTGCAGTCTGAGCCGCGGACATCCAGCATCACGTTATAGAGGCTGCCGCCCTGCTCGCCAATGACCTTGCTACCGTCCTGCAGGACAAGTCGCCCGCGTCCGCTGCCTTTTAATGCCCCGCGCACCAGCAGCGTTTTACCGGCGGGAATAAAAATGCCGGTATTGATGTTTTCACACACCAGCCCGGCGGGAACCTCCACCGTCTGCGCGTCAGCAAAAGCCTGTTTGAGCGCAGCCGGCCAGTCATTGTGGTTGTAATCGCTTAATTTTACCGTGTCGCTGCGACCCAGCGCGCGCGCGGCGGGAAGATGCAGCAGGGGAAGTGCCACCAGCGCGGAGCTGGCGGTCAGAAATGAGCGGCGCGTCAGCGCGGTTGAGCGTCGTTTCGCAGTCATAAAGCCTCTTATCAAAGCGTTTGCAGCAGACTGGCCAGTTGCTGGTTGATAATCGTTTGATTAAAGTCCGTTTCCACTTTCTCCCGGGCGCGGGTTACCACTGGCATAACCTCGTCGCTTGCCATCTGGGCAAAGGCCGCCAGCCGTTCAGCCAGCGCTTCGGCGTCATTTTCTGGCACTAACCAGCCGGAGCGTCCGGCATCGATCAGTTCAGGAATACCGCTGTGGACGGTCGAGACGACGGGAATGCCCACTGCCATCGCCTCCATCAGCGCAACCGGAATACCTTCCATATCGCCATCGGTGCCGGTAATAGAAGGGAGTAAAAAGAGATCCGCTTCATCAAGCAGCGCTTTTACTTCATGGCTCGGCTTAAAGCCAGGCATCTCAATCACATCCTCAAGCTGGAACTGCTCAATGAGAGTGCGCAAACGGCGCTCCCAGGGGCCGATGCCCAGAATGCGGTATTTGAAGTCCACGCCGCGCGCTTTCAGCAAGCGGCAGGCTTCAATGGCGACATGCAGCCCCTTTTTCTCTGTTAAACGTGCAACAGAGATGATTTGCAGCGGATGGCCTGGCGATTTCACGTCACGCAGGCTGAAGCGCGCCATATCGACGCCCATGCGCGAGACGGCAATCTTATTCTGCGGGCAGCCCATCGTGAGCAGCCGCCCGGCCCAAAGATCGCTTATCGGCAGCATCAAATCGCCGCGCTGAAAGAGCTGCTGATACTCCGGGGTGTAGTGGGTGAGCACGTCGCGGTGTGAGATATCGATCCCGTGGAAAACGGTGGCGATCTTGCCCTTCAGCACGCCAAGCTCGCGCAGTTTTGCGGCGGTGACACCCGCCGGGCCAAAGTGGGCAATAAAGACATCTGCCGTAAAGGTTTGCGGCGCGAGGCCGCAAATCGCGGGCAGGATCAGGTTGCGCGCCTCATCTCCGTAACGGGAGAGGTTGAGCGCTTTCCAGGTAGAGGGCTTAAACATGCCGCGGGCGATGGCCTGCCCGCGATAACCCAGCTTCGCCAGCTTCCCTTCCGGCTCTGCCAGCAGCCAGTGCGTCTTCTCTGCCAGCTTATATTCAGTGTAAGCGGCGTGAGTATTGTTCATATCGCCCTTGTGCAGGGCGACGATCTCAACCTCAAATCCCATATTGATAAAGGCAACTATCTGGTTGAGGACAAACGTTTCGGACGAGAGGGGAAATTTCAGCAAAAAGAAGCCGACTTTCATTTCACCCCCTGCACGCGCTCGAGCACCGACTGCACCATCTTAATGCCCTGCTCGCGCTCGGCCGCCACCGCCGTTGCCAGACGTGCGTTGATCGCCGGCAGTTGACCCAGCGTATCTGCCGCCATTGACGCCAGCGAACCGTCAAGCAGATGGCGAATATCCACCGCCATCTCGGGCATGCCGAGCTGCTGCATGATGCCGGCCGACTTGTGTTCGTAGTTAATGGCAATCGCCGGCGTGCCAAAGTTCATGGAGATGATCGCCGAGTGCAGCCGCGTGCCAATGGTTAAATCGCATGCCGCAAGAATTTTGCCCATCTCCAGATCGTTGAGCTCATCCATCACCACATGGTAACGGGACGGATCCTGAATGTGCTGGCGCAGGTTGAGCGCTACCATGCGGTCATCTTTGTTGTAGCTGTCGATCCCGGTACAGGTAGAGAGCGCAACCACCTGGTACCCGGCATCAATGACGCGGTTGACGACATCGGCAAAGGCCTTTTCATACGCCTGCTGGGTGGTGCCAAGGCGCTTATCAAACGGCGCCAGTTCACGCAGGGTAATGGCAACGGTCTTCTCTTTTGCCGCCAGGTCCAGCCAGTGCTGCACCGCATAGCTGGCGGTGAAATCTTCCTGATGGTGATCCACCAGCCAGGCGGTATCAACGCCCTGCTCCACTTTATCGGTGGTAATGCCGCTCTGCTTCATCAGATTGAGGCTGACATGCTCGCGCAGGATCAGCGCATCGCAATGGCCGAAGACGTAGTTCGCCAGCTTATTGAAGTCGTCATTCTGGAACGGCCCGACACTATGTCCGATCATAAAGAGCGGTTTTTTCGCCATAAAAGTGCAGAGCGCATGCTCAAACTGCGGCACGCCATAGAGATCGACAAAGAAGGAGCCGCCGACCTGGATAATCGCATCGTAATCAGCCAGACGGCGGACAAAATCGGTAAACCCTTGAGCGATGGCGATATTGCGCAGCTTGCCGGTATCGGTCACGCGGGAGAGCAGCACCTGGTGCTGGTAGCGACGGCGCAGCACCTTCTTCACGCGCCCCATCAGGCCAGCGGCGTTGTTGTGCGCTTTCATCTGGCTATAGAGCGGGTCGCCCATCACCGGGCGATTGAGTAACCAGGAGGAGCTCACCGGGAAGCGGCTCATTACATCCACTTCCGCATCAGGGTTCAGGCGGGCAATAGCGTCCAACAATCCACGTAAAATTGCGCTGTCACCACGGTTGCCGCATGTGTGATTGCCAAGGATCAATAATTTCATAACGACCTCATAAAGGGGTTCAATAAGGTTTCTTATCCTGCGCGAAGCAGTGTTTTCAATTTCTCGTTGCGGCAAAACTGACGCTTCATCTCTACCACCAGCGCGTTACGCGACAAAACCAGCATCACGGCAAAGGCGATGGCACCCGCAGCAACCTGCATCGCCAGCATGGCGGCGAGCGGCAGATGGCCATTCAGCGCAAGACCGAGGCCATAGCTGACCACCAGCGTCGGCAGCGACAGGTAGAACGGCAGCCACAGGCTGAGGATGTACTGCCGATAACTTGAGCCGAGCACCGGTTTAATCATTACGAAGTAGCTCAGGATGGTGTTGATAATCTGCACCAGAAGGAAGCCAAGCGTCACCCCCAGCGCACCGGCCAGATGGCCGCCAATGATAATCGCCGGAATAAAGAGAAACGTTTTAAAGACGTTGAATTTGAAGCTGATATCGACACGCGCTTTCGCCATCAACAGCGAGCCGATCGGGTTACCGACCGCACGCAGCAGGCCAACGATGCACAGCAGTTGCAGGATCGGAATGATGCTGTTCCACTTCTCGCCAAACACCAGCGGCACAAAGTTATTCGATACCACCATTAGCCCGAGCAGGATTGGGAAGTTGATGATCCCCACCACTGACAGCAGCTTGTAGAAGTTCAGGCGCAGCTTTTCGGTGTCATCCTGGATCTTGGCGAACGCCGGGAAGAGCACGCGGGTAATGATCGGGTTGAGCTTCATCGGCGGCACGACCGCCACGTTGTAGGCCAGGTTGTAGCCCCCGGCGACGCTTGCGCCGAGGATACGCGCCAGCACCAGCGTGGAGAGGTTAGTATTGACGTAGTTGATGATGCTGTCTGCGGTCAGCCATGCGCCAAAGCGCAGATTGGAGCTGACGGAGGCAAGGGAGAAGTGCAGACCAGGGCGGTAGATCTTGCGGCCAAAGTAGCCGAACAGCAGCGTACGCACGGCGCTATTAACCAGATAACCGAGGATCGCGGTCATTGCCAGCGGCCAGAAGAAGGCGCTGATCACCGTAAAGCTGAACCCCGCCATCACTGACAGAGTTTCAATCGCGCCAATCTTGTTGAACTCCAGCTCTTTTTGCATCAGCGCGCGGAACTGCTGCCCGTGCGGGATCACCACAAAGGCGACCGACAGGGTTTTGATAAGCGGAGCCAGATCCGGGTTATTCAGCACATCGGCAATCAGATTACTCAATGAGAAGACCGCGATGCAGACCACAATCCCCAGCCCGACATTGAGCCAGTAGAGGGTGGTCAGCTCGAGGTGGCTGATCTCTTTGCGCTGAATAATCGAGTTAGCGATACCAAAATCTGACAGCGTATCGGCCAGCGCGATAATCACCAGCGAGACGGTCAGCAGACCGAACTGGTGGTTATCGATAATGCGCGCCAGCACCGTCATCTGCACCAGCCCCAGACCGATAATGGTCAGCGTGGCCATTGCTGACCACTTTGCTCCGCTGATGGTTTTTTCTCTCAGGCTCATGACCTTTCCTTAATACGCCGCTTTGTTGACAAAGCCTTTAAAGATGGTCAGAAAAACGATCTTGATATCGAACCACAGGCTCCATTCGCGGATGTACTCGAGATCGAACTCAATGCGTTTTTCCATTTTTTCCAGCGTGTCGGTCTCGCCGCGCCAGCCGTTAATCTGCGCCCAGCCGGTAATACCTGGTTTTACTTTATGACGCAGCATGTAGCCCTCGATCAGCGCACGATACTGCTCGTTATGCGCAACGGCGTGAGGACGCGGGCCGACAATCGACATCCCACCGGTGAGCACATTGATAAACTGCGGCAGTTCATCAAGGGAGGTACGGCGCAGGAAGCTGCCCACTTTGGTGACGCGCGGATCGTTCTGCGTCGCCTGGGTCACCACTTTGTCGTTCTCCATCACCTTCATCGAGCGGAACTTCCACACTTTGATCGGCTTACCATCCATGCCGTAGCGCGTCTGGCGGAAAATGATCGGCCCCGGTGAGCTCATCTTCACCGCCACGGAGATGGCCAGCAGCACCGGTGAAATCAGCAGCAGAATCAGCGACGAGAGCACAATATCTTCCAGGCGTTTCAGGATGCGGTTCACCCCCGAGAGCGGCGTATCGTACAGCGGTACAATCGGAACGCCGTTCACCTCTTCAATGCGTGAATGCAGAATGTTGAAGGTGAAGACATCCGGAATCAGGATCACCGAACAGGTGGTATCTGCCAGATCGCGTACCAGTTTTTTGATGCAGGCAGCATCATCCATCGACATCGCAATGTAGACGTTATGGATCTTGCCGCTGCGGGCATCTTCAACCAGCTGCTCAAGGTTGCCTGCCCAGCCAGTATCAATGCCGCCCGGTTTCGGATCGTAATAGACGCCAACAACATCGAAGCCCAACCAAGGCTCATTACGGAAACCGTCGAGCAGCGCCTGCCCCATCGGCATATCGCCAGCCACCGCGACGCGGCGGGTGTTATAGCCGAGATTACGCATCCATCCCGCACCGAAGCGGATCACCGCCCGGCTAAACATCAGTCCAAGGCTGGTTAACAGATACCAGGTAAGATAGAGCGAGAAGGTGACATCAAAGTCCGAGTTAAACGACATCAAACCGGCGCTAAAGACGATACTTAGCGTCCAGTTCTGCAACAGTAGCGTCAGTTCGGTCATCATTCTGACGCCGCGCCAGGAGCGGTAAAAATCGGTCATGCCGCCGATCATCTGGAATACAACCAGCGTGGCCAGCGCCATCAGCAGATGCATGTAGAAAAACGGCAACGCATTGACTTTACACACCAACCATAACCCAGCAAACATGATGGTGATGTCTGAGAATCGCTGCACGATAGAGATTAACGATGCATTCGTTTTGGCCCGGTCGCGCTTTTTTAGATTTGTCATCGTTGTACCTGCCTGTTTGCCCTCCTCCCCACATGGGGAGGAGAACGACTAAGAGTTACTGATTCAACAGCGCCAGAATTTCCTGCGTTCGCGCCTCCATCAACGCCACATCATGTCGGGATTCGACATTCAGACGCACGACTGGCTCGGTGTTAGAGGAGCGCAGGTTAAAGCGCCAGTCGGCAAAAGCGATGCTGATGCCATCGGTGTAATCCACCTCCAGTGCCTCCGGTGCGTAGCGATCTTCAACGCGTTTGATTGCGCTGACTGGATCCGCCAGCTTGCTGTTGATCTCGCCGCTCGCCGGGAAAGCCACCATGCGATCGCCCACCAACTCGGCCAGGGTTTTGCCCTTCAGGCACAGCAGTTCCGTAACCAGCAGCCACGGGATCATGCCGCTGTCGCAGTAGGCGAAATCGCGGAAGTAGTGGTGCGCGCTCATCTCGCCGCCGTAAATGGCGTCCTCTTCGCGCATGCGCTCTTTAATAAAGGCGTGGCCGGTTTTCGACATCACCGGCGTGCCGCCTGCGCGGCCAACTACGTCAACGGTGTTCCAGGAGAGGCGCGGGTCGTGAATGATTTTCGCGCCAGGGTGCTTTTCGAGGAACGCTTCTGCCAGCAGGCCAACGATGTAGTAACCCTCGATAAACTGGCCCTTGTCGTCGAACAGGAAGCAGCGGTCGAAGTCGCCGTCAAAGGCGATGCCCATATCTGCCTGATGCTCAATCACCGCATTGCGGGTGTCGTCGCGGCACTCGGGCAGCAGCGGGTTAGGAATACCGTGTGGGAAGGTGCCATCCGGCTCGTTGTGCACTTTGATAAAGCTCACCGGCACGTTCAGCGCGTCGAAGCGCGCTTCAATGGCGTCGATCACCGGGCCTGCCGCACCATTACCGGAGTTGATCACCAGTTTCAGCGGCTTGAGGTTAGCGGTGTCGATGTAGCCGAGCAGATGGTCGATATAGTCATCGCGCAGGGAGATTTGCTTGTAGCTGCCGCGTTTTTCCGGGTTAACCGGTGGGAAGTCATTGGCTTCGGCCAGACGCTGCACGTCGCGCAGGCCGGTGTCGCCGCTGATCGGGCGCGCGCCTTTGCGCACCAGTTTCATGCCGTTGTAGTCCATCGGGTTGTGGCTGGCGGTCACTTCGATACCGCCGTCAACGCCGAGATGGAAGGTGGCGAAATAGATCTCTTCGGTACCTGACAGCCCGATATCCAGTACGTCCACACCGGCGTCCTGCAAGCCTTTAGCTAATGCCAGCTTCAGCGCTTCGCTGGTCTGGCGCACATCGCCGCCGAGCACGATGGTCTGCGGCTTCAGGTACTCCCCGTAGGCGCGGCCAATACGCCAGGCAATATCTTCATTCAGCTCTTCGCCCAGCTTTCCGCGAATATCGTAAGCTTTAAAACAGGTTAATTTTTCCATCATTACCTCTTCTTCAGGCAACAGTCAGCCTTGACCGCAACTGGCCACATAAATGTTATCAATAGTTGTTCTGGCCGAACCCGCGCTCGGCGCGCCGGCAATGGGCGTTAAATACGCCCGTAACGATCGGCGAAGCGCACAATGTCATCCTCTTCCAGGTACGAGCCGGAGCGTACCTCAATCAGATCGAGAGGAATTTTGCCCGGGTTTTCCAGGCAGTGGCGTGCGCCGAGCGGAATGTAGATAGATTCGTTTTCGCCCAGCAGTTTGACTTCATCATCAATGGTGACTTTCGCCGTACCGGCAACCACCACCCAGTGCTCCGCGCGATGGTGATGCATCTGCACCGACAGCCCCTCGCCCGGTTTCACGGTGATGCGTTTTACCTGATAGCGATCCCCTGCATCGATGGAGTCATATTTGCCCCAAGGGCGGTAAACTTCGCGGTGAATATGGTGCTCATGACGCCCTTCGGCTTTGATCTTCTCGACCACCTTTTTCACATCCTGCACCGCGTTACGGTCAGCGATCAGCACGGCATCTTTGGTCTGCACCACCACCAGATCTTTCACACCAACAGTGGTCACAAGACCGGATTCGGCATAGACGTAGCTGTTTTCGGTTTTGTGGCTGATCACATCACCGTGGTGTACGTTGCCTTCCGGTGTGTGCTGGCTGATCTCCCACAAGGAGGACCAGGAGCCAACATCGCTCCAGCCTGCGTCCATCGGCACCACCACCGCATCGGCTGTACGCTCCATCACCGCGTAGTCGATAGACTCTTCCGGGCAGGCGAGGAACGCCTCTTCATCGACGCGGATAAAGTCCATATCCGGATCGGTAGCATCCATCGCTTTCTCACAGGCTTCGAGGATGTCCGGGCGATATTTTTTCAGCTCTTCCAGGTAGCGACCGGCGCTGAAGAGGAACATGCCGCTGTTCCAGTAGTATTCGCCGCTGGCGACATACCCCTGCGCGGTTTCCAGATTCGGTTTTTCAACAAACTGCGCCACTTCAAACGCTACCGCATCGACCTGGCCTGGGCTCACTTCGCCGCGGCGGATGTAGCCGTAACCGGTTTCGGGCATATCCGGCACGATGCCGAAGGTGACCAGTTTCCCCGCCTCGGCATAAGGCATCGCATTGCGTACTGAAGTGCGGAACGCCTCTTCATCCTGGATAACGTGGTCGGCGGCCAGCACCAGCATCAGCGGATCGCTATCCGGGTTGTGGCGTTTGACCGCCAGCGCCGCTAGCGCAATTGCCGGTGCGGTGTTGCGGCCTGCCGGCTCAAGAATGATGTTCTCGGTCAGCTTATTAAGCTGACGCAGCTGTTCTGCAACGATAAAACGGTGCTGCTCGTTACAAATCACCACCGGGCTTTCGCACTCGACGCCGTTCAGGCGGCAGACGGTGGTCTGCAGCATGGTGAGATCGCCCTTCAGGCAGAGAAACTGTTTAGGGTAAAGCACGCGGGAAAGTGGCCACAGACGGCTACCGGAGCCCCCGGCCATCACGACCGGATAGAGTTGCGTTTGACTCATGATTTATCCCCATTGCCGTCGAAATTGAGGCGCGCCTCATGCGCCGCGCCATCATGGGCGGCTGCGGGCGTCGCGGATTTCTCCGGGCTGATATCTGCAATAAACTGGCTTAACACGTTCTCTTTTTCGAGCGTGCGTTCGGCATATTCACGTGCCACCGTGTTGTTTGTGGGCAGCGCTAACGCGCGTTCAATGCCCGAGGTCAGCGCATCAACCGATTCCGGCTCGACGCAGACCGCAATACCAGGCTCATTCAGGCAGAGCTGGCCAAGTTCGGTACTCTCTTCGGCGGTGATCACCGCATTGCCGCCCACTGCCAGAATGTTGGTCAGCTTGGAGGGCAATACCGCATCCGCCGCGCCGCGCTTCTGGATAACCAAGTGGCAATCGCCGAGCGTGAGCAGCGCCGGCAGCGCTTCATAAGGCTGCAACGGGAAGAATTTCACGTTGTCGAGGCCGCGCTCGCTGACCATCTTCTCCAGCCGCGCTTTGCCCCCACCCTGCCCAACGATAGCGAACAGCCACGGATGGCCCTTCAGTCGTGCAGCGGCTTCGATCACATTTTCTAACCCCTGCTTCTCACCGATGTTGCCGGAGTAAAGAATGATTTTTTTGTCATCCGGCAGACCGAGGTCGCGGCGTAACTGCGCAACGCTTGCCGCGTCGACATCACGAAAACGCGCCACTTCGGACCAGTTCGGGAAGAAGATAATCTTGTCGGCTGACACGCCCTTCTCACGCGCTTTGTTCATCATCGAGCGCGAAATGGTGGAGACGTTGTCAACGTTGTGCAGATTGCTGCGTTCAAATGCGGCCGCCAGTTTTGCCACCAGGCCGCCTTTACCTTTGCCCGCCATGCCTAACCCAAGCATGGCGTCCACTTCATAATCCTGAATGTGCAACAGCGTGCGGGCGCCGCTCATTTTTGCCAGCAGGCGCATGCCCGGCGTGCAAAACAGCGTCGGCACCACGCCGATGATGCGATCCGGCTTCCAGCTGCGCTGGGCCATCAGCGGGAAAAAGCTGCTGACGGCAAAGCTGCCTAAGTGCAGCAGACGCTTGATGGTCGACGGCTGCTTTGGCACATAGAGCGGGCAGCGCCACACCGTGGCGGCTCCCTGCTCTTTACGCCAGCGCCAGGCACTGTAAGGGTGCCCGACTTTCCACTCCGGGTAATACGGCGGCGCAGTGATGATGCGAACGTCATGGCCCTGACGGGCCATCCACTCCACCATTTCGCCGGTGTACTTACCGATCCCGGTCAGCTCCGGCGAGTAGTTGATGCCATAAACCAGGATTTTCATAAGCCCGGTACTCCCTGCGCGTCGAGGAAATAGGCGCGGCTGTTGTCATGCACCAGCGGGTCGGCAATCAACGCCTCCGGCGAAACCCAGCGATAGTCATCGTGCTGCTCCGTTGGCAGAGCGAGGGTCTCCTCGTCCACGCGCAGACGAAAGCCGAGCACGATGTAGTGGGTCGTAAAATCGGGGCCGGAGAAGTTATCGTCATAGAAGTGCTGCCAGACGCCGTAAAACTCACCTGCCGACATCGGCAGGCGCAGTCCCAGTTCCGCCTGCGTCAGCCGCTCGAAAGCGGCTGCCAGCGGCTCGTCCTTTTGCACGCGTCCGCCCGGCACGAACCAGTATCCCTGGGCCGGACGGTTAGTGCGTTTGCCGAGCAAAAACTCGCCGCGTGAATTCTCCACGATCAGATCGATGGAGATCAGCGGGGTGGAACGCACCACCGTGGCAAAATCTTCCTGACTTAAAAACATGCTTACCCCCGGAACCGGTGCTGGTTTTCAAGGAACCACTGGTAGGTGCTTGCCAGCCCCGCTTCCAGTGAGATCTCGTGATACCAGCCCAGCTGATGCAGACGTGTCACATCAAGCAGCTTACGCGGTGTGCCGTCCGGTTTGGTGGCGTCAAACACCACGCGGCCTTTGTAGCCGACAACGCTTGCAATCGTCTGCGCCAGTTCGCGAATGGTGCAGTCAACACCGGTACCGACGTTGATGTGCGACAGCATTGGTTCGGTATTCTCCTGCCACACTTCGCGCGCCAGCTCCTGCACATGAATGCTGGCTGCGGCCATATCATCCACATGGAGGAATTCACGCATCGGCGTGCCGCTGCCCCACACCACCACGTCTGCCGCACTCTCCTGGGTCGCTTCGTGGAAACGGCGCAGCAGTGCAGGAATAACGTGCGAATTGCTCGGGTGGAAGTTGTCATGCGGACCATACAAGTTAGTCGGCATCACCGAGCGGTAATCGCGGTCATACTGGCGGTTGTACGATTCGCACAGCTTGATACCCGCGATTTTGGCAATCGCGTACGGCTCATTCGTCGGCTCCAGCGTCCCTTGCAGCAGCTCGCTTTCCGCAATCGGCTGCTTCGCCAGTTTCGGGTAGATGCAGGACGAACCGAGGAACAACAGCTTGTTCACGTCGTGCTTATGCGCCGAGTGAATGATGTTGCTCTCAATCATCATATTTTCGTAGATGAAGTCCGCCGGGTAGGTATTGTTCGCCACAATACCGCCCACTTTCGCTGCCGCCAGGTAAACCTGGTCAATACGCTCGCTGGCGAAAAACGCGTCTACCGCTGCGGCATCCAACAGGTTCAGCTCTTCGCGCGAGCGCAGCACCAGTTCGATATCCGCTCGCTGCTCAAGCTGCCGTACGATGGCTGACCCCACCATCCCGCGATGGCCAGCCACAAAAACACGTTGTTTGGTCATGCTCAGGACTCCAGCGCGATGGCAACCTCGTAACCGTGGGCCTTAAGCAGTGAGTGTTTTTTCGCTGCTTCCAGATCTTTTGCCACCATTTCGGAGACCATCTCCTGCAGGGTAGTTTCCGGTTTCCAGCCCAGTTTTTCGTGCGCTTTGGTCGGGTCGCCCAGCAGAGTTTCCACTTCAGCAGGACGGAAGTAACGCGGGTCAACGGCAATAATCACATCACCCGGCTTCACGCCCGGCGCATCGTGGCCAGTTACGGAAACAACGATACCCTTCTCTTCTACGCCTGTGCCTTCGAAACGCAGTTTGATACCCAGCTGCGCGGCAGCCATTTCCACGAACTGACGTACGGAGTACTGCACGCCGGTGGCGATGACGAAGTCTTCCGGTTGTTCCTGCTGCAGCATCATCCACTGCATTTTCACGTAATCTTTGGCATGGCCCCAGTCACGCAGGGAGTCCATATTGCCGAGGTAGAGGCAGGATTCCAGGCCCTGAGCGATGTTAGCAATAGCGCGGGTGATTTTACGGGTTACGAAGGTTTCGCCGCGACGCGGGGATTCGTGGTTGAACAGGATGCCGTTACAGGCGTACATGCCGTAGGATTCACGGTAGTTCACGGTGATCCAGTAAGCGTACAGTTTGGCGACAGCATACGGAGAGCGCGGGTAGAACGGCGTAGTCTCTTTCTGCGGGATTTCCTGCACCAGGCCATACAGCTCAGAGGTGGATGCCTGATAGAAACGGGTCTTCTTCTCCAGGCCCAGGAAGCGGATTGCTTCCAGCAGACGCAGCGTACCCATGGCGTCAACATCCGCGGTGTATTCCGGGGATTCGAAGGAGACCGCAACGTGGCTCATCGCGCCCAGGTTGTAGACTTCATCCGGCTGCACTTCCTGCAGGATACGGGTCAGGTTGGACGTATCGGTCAGATCGCCGTAGTGCAGGTGGAATTTCGGGTTGCTTGTGTGTGGATCCTGATAAATGTGATCAACACGCTCAGTATTGAAAGAGGAAGCGCGGCGTTTGATGCCGTGAACTTCGTAACCCTTTTCCAGAAGCAGTTCTGCCAGATAAGAGCCATCTTGCCCGGTAACGCCGGTGATGAGAGCGACTTTAGACATAATTTATTTTCCTCAATGTTCCCTGTTAGGGAGTTACCTTTTCAACGCGTTCGCGCGTTACCACTGCGGGATTGCCCCGACAAATCGCATTTGCCGGTAGCGATTTAAAAACACTGCTGCGCGCACCGACGACCGTGCCGTCGCCGATAGAAACGCCGGGAGCAACAAACACATCTGTCGCCAGCCAGCACTTCTCGCCAATCACGATAGGCGTCGCGTTAATATCGAAATGCGCGCTCATATAGTCGTGACTGCCGGTACACAAATAACACTTCTGTGACACCACAGAATTTGCGCCGATGGTAATGTCTCCAAGCGTATATAACACCGCGTCATCCCCCACCCAGCTGTAATCACCCAGGGTTAATTTCCATGGGTAGGTAATTTTGACCGAAGGTCGAATGACGACACCTTTACCGACCTTTGCGCCGAATAGACGTAATAAGAAGGCGCGCCAGCGATAAAGTACCTGCGGAGACCAGGCAAATAGTGTCGCCTGCACCGCCCACCACAGTTGAACCTTAATAGCATTCCCGCCCCGAAAGCCTTTCGGCACGGAGAATCCTTTTAAATCTTGCATATTCTTTCCTTATGTCCGGGCGTTACGCTTTGTTATATAAAGCCTTTGCTTTACCCGTCGTCCGTAAACGCAACATATAGGATAATTCTGCCCAGAAGCCGGGGACGTGTAATATCATGCGCTGAACTTTACGGGCGTCCTGACATAATTCGAGATTATTAGAAGTGGATACACCGCCCATCGAAAATTCAGATACCAGCCCTTTCAGTCGCTTAAACGGAAAACCCGCTTTAAACATTCTGGCCGCTAACGCGTAATCGGATGAGACTTTAAACTGCAGATCGTAGGGGTACGTTTTTAATCCGTGCACCGGGAAAAAGATCGCCTGATGGCTCGCCGGTAGGCTGTGATAAATATACCAGCCGCTTTTCGCATTGCGGCGCAGCTTGTTGCCATCGCCGAAATCAAGCAGCGCATCGCCGATATACATCGCGGTCTCTTTCGCTTCGCTTAACTGGCGCACTACATCGACGATCTCTTCATGGAAAATATCGCCGGAATTAAGAAATATCGCAAAGCGACCGGAGGCCATATCGATGCCTTTATTCATGGCATCGTAAATACCTTTATCGCGCTCACTAATAAAACGTAAATTATATTGCCCGTTGAGGCTTTTCAGAAAATCCTCAGTACCGTCCTGCGAACCGCCGTCGACCACGATCCACTCGAACTCAATATCTTGCGCTTTCGCCAGGTGAGCCAGCGACTGCCAGGTCTTCATCACACCTTCATAATTGCGAAACGCGACAGTAATAACACTAAGCAGCATGTGACCCACCTTCTCATGAACTTACAATATTCAACGCTTTACGCAGAATAAATGGACAAACAATTAAAAATGCATATTCCGGACTAAAAATTGACCCCGTAAAAAACAACGAGATCGGGGTAAACAAGAAAAGTTGAACGCGAAAATTCTGATTGTTGCCAAAAGCATTCATCGTCATTTTAGCGACTTTAAACATGTACCATCCGGTCAGTATTACCGCTAACCATGAAAAATAAATGATCAGCAGATACAACCCATTGTCTATTGTTTTCCCGACGTCTGCACCGTTAAAGATTCCGAATGATGCGACATATTCATAAAGTGAGCCGAATCTTACTACACCATCAATATTGGTCAGCGAATATCCAACCATCACAAGCGGACCGATAATTCGGTAATAAGATGAGGATCCTTCCGTTCCTAAATCACCAATACGCGTCGCGATATAAGGAAAAGCAAATACGAGGCCCACGACAAACACCGCAAGTGAAATAATTGCCAGCGGTAATTTCTTCTGAATTGCCTCTTTATTGAGATACTGAAACGCCCATTCCAGAAGGTAAAACATGATAAATGTCATTACCCCGGAGAACGATCCTGAGAGAACTATCCCTGCCAGAATCATAGCATCGGTCTTCGGCGTTTTGATACCAAACTGTTTGATGCTAAGCCAAATTGAGATTAACGCCAGAGCGAAGAATGCCGGTTCGAAATAGAGTGCGGTGGTTCTTTTACCCCCGAACTTGATAAAATTCAGCACGTAACTGTTGCTGTAAATCAGATATTTCGAAATTATTTCCATCAAACTACTGCCGCCAGTAAGAATGATCTGAGCCATCTCCATTGCTGCCAGCGTGACTATTAACGCCACCACCATATAGAAAAATCTTAAAATCTTTCGGTAGTTATGCGGCGAGATCGTTTTAAAGCGAATACTCCACACCATGCCGATAATGATCACGATGTAAACAAACAGCATTGTTGATGTGACATATTTGCTGGCATCCAGCGACTTACCGAAAATAAAGTTGAAGAGCGTTAGTCCCGCACCGAGCATCAGCGCTAACATCAATTTTTTCAGGTTGATGCGCTCAACATAGAGCAGCAGCAACACCGGCAGAAAAGTCACAATCGTGATCGGGAAGCTCTCACCGAGCTGGAATAATTTCACGTTGACCAACAGGTAGATCAACGGCAGCAGCAGATAGCTACAGACTCTGATAGAACGAGACATACTCCTCCAGCATCTGATGACCGCTATAGGCCTGGCGGCTGCGCGCGCGAAACGCGTCGAGGCTCTCGTCAAACACCGCCTGGGCGATTTCTGCTTTATGGCACTGCACCAGCGGCAGCACCTCCTCTTCACTGAAGGTTCTCCCGCCCGACTTTTGCAGCACTTCCCGCGCCGCATCGCTGTGGGTAGCGATCACCGGTACACCGATGGAGAGCGCTTCACAAAGGATCAGTGGGTAGTTGTCGACGCGCGAACTAAAGACCAGCGCATCCATCTCGTTGAGCTCGCTCATCAATTTACGCTTATCGGTCAGAAAGCCGTGGTTCACCACCTGCGGCCCCTCAAACGGGGAGAATTTACCGAAGGTGTGCAGCTCGACGCGATCCTCAAGGGCCATGATGTCGCGCACCAGCTGCTGGTTTGTTTTCCCGTCGTAGCGTAGATCGTGGGCGACGATGGCGATCTTCGGTTTACCCTGCGTCACTTTTACCGGCGCGAGCTGGGCGAGGATCTCCTCTGTCGCCACATCAATACCGTTGTTAATAATCTGGCAACGGCCTGCGCCATAGAGCGTGTTGAAGGCATCAGCCACATGCTGACTCGGGGAGATAAACTGGCAGCCCAGCCCCAGCATGGTATTAAACAGCTGGCGCTTGCGGCCCACTAATTGATGCGCGCGGTCGATTTTGACCGGCGGATAGTTGTTCAGCGTTGGGCACTTTTGGCAGTTGGTTTTCCACCCTTCGCAGCCGTCGGTAAAGGCGCAGCGGCCGGTGACGCTCCAGTGGTCGTGCAGCGTCCAGACAAAGGTAACGTCCGGTTTGTGCGCTTTCACGCGCTGGCAGAATGCCACCAGGTCCTCAAGGTTGAGCCAGTAGCTGTGCATCACATGGAAATGGAGCACCAGCGGCCCTTCGCTACGGGTAACGTCACGATAGAGATTATTGAGATTGCCAAAAACATCACGGTTAAAGAGGCGGAACAGCGCCAGGTTGGCAATCGAGGTCAGACGCGGCGTCTGTTTAAAGACGTTCTGATAGTTGTCATGGCTGACGCTCTTTTTGCCGCCTTTACCGTAGCCATAAATAAAGCGCGACTGATAACCCTGCTGCAGCGCGCGCTGGTGGAGATCCAGCGCAACACCCGCGGCACCGCCCTCTGCGAGGCGTACGTTGAACTGCAAAATATTCATTTAATCACCTTCACGCGCGCTTTCTCACCCACCACCAGCGCGTTGTCCGGCACACTGTCGAGCACCACGCTACCGGCACCGATGGTGACATTATTGCCAATGGTGATTTCGCCAATCATTACCACGTTCGCGCCCAGCTCAACGCCATTGCCAATTACCGGGCAGGCAAGACTGTCAGCGCCGCGGTTGCCAATGGTCACGCCATGACGAATGGTAAAATCATCACCCGCAACGACATTTTTGTTGATCACCACCGCATAACCGTGGTGAATGGTGAAACGCCGGCCAATGGTTGCCGCTGCCTGAATCTCATAGCCAAACAGGCATTCGGTTATGAAGCGGTAGAGCAGAATGACCGGCGCGGCCCAGATATTGTTAATCACATGCTTTTTGCGCCATACCGAGCAGAAGTGCGCGATACGGTAGGCGGCAACCATGCAGCACGGGCGCAAATTCCAGTGGTTTGCGTGAAAATCTTCCAGTCGCATTATTTCCCCCGCAGCCCATCAGCAAGACGTTTACCGTTGCGCACTGAAAAGAGCGTCAGCAGCGTGCGCCAGTTCATGCGCTTATTGCGGATCTGGTAGAGAGTAAAGAGCTGGTACTTCTTGCTGGCACGGTCGAACTTATCTTTATGCTTGCGGTAGAAGTGGAAGTAGCCGGAGAACTTCTTCGGTGAAGAGGTGATCTGCATCTCGCCGTGGTTGATATGCAGGATCTGCGTCGCCTCTTCAATTTTGAACGGCTCGCCATATTCGGTGACCATGCGCAGGAAGATGTCATAATCCTGGGCGGCTTTCAGTTGGGTATCGAACAGCGACTCTTTAAAACGCCACGCCCAGGTAAAGACCTGGTTGCCGACGATATTACGTTTGTAGAAGAGCTTGCGGGAGAATGGCGATTTCGGATAGAGCGGCAGGCTCGCCGGCTGCGCATAGACTTCGCCCTGGCAAACATAATCGTTAGCGTAGAGGAACGCGCGGGTATTGAGCAGATGTTTGTGCGCAAGGAAGACCGATAAGCGGTTTGGCGTCCACTCATCGTCATCATCAATCCCGGTAATGTATTGCCCGCGCGCCTGCAGGATAGCCTGGTTGCGCACAGCGCAGGCACCGGAGTTGAAATCATTGCGCGTGTAGCTAACGCGCGGGTCACCCAGCTCGTCAACAAACTGCTGTAGCTGATCGAATGACGAAGAGCAGTCATCAACGATGATCATTTCCCAGTGCGGGTAATCCTGGCGCAGCACCGATTTAATGGCGCGGATGGCCAGCTGCTGGCGGTTCCAGGTAGGCATATAAATTGAAATTAATGGGTTTGCTGTTGTACTCATGATGCGATCCCTAATGCGTTCCACATGCCGCTTTTCGCCCTCGCTTACGCCCTCCCCCCATTAAGGGGGAGGACAAAGCACGTTGAGGGTAGAGGTATAAGTCTTGTTATTTCGAGTCGGACTTGTATTCGTACTCGTAGTAGCCGTAATCCTGATAGCCGGTTGCACGGCGGAAGATGGAGTTCAGGATGACGCCTTTCACCTGGATGCCGTTCTGCTCGAAGCGGCTCAGGCTGGTCTGGATCTCTTTCAGGGTGTTAACCGCGTAGCGCGCTACCATCAGCGTGGTGCCCGCGTGGCGACCTACCACGGCCGCATCGGTCACCGCGAGGATTGGCGGGGTGTCAATCAGTACCAGATCGTAGTTTTTACTCGCCCACTCAATCAGTTGGGTAAAGCGTTCACTCATCAGCAGCTCAGAGGGGTTAGGCGGCACCTGACCACGCGGAACCAGATCGAAGTTGCTGATCGAAGTTGGCTTCGCGCAGCTCTCGATGGTGCCCTTCCCTGCCAGCACATCTGACAAACCATTGATATTGTCAGTACCCAGCAGTTCATGGGTATAGCCTTTACGCATATCACAGTCGATCAGCAGCACGCGCTTGTTGGTCTGGCTGATCACCGCCGCGAGGTTGGCACAGACAAAAGTTTTACCGATGGAGGGGCTGACGCCGGTCATCATCAACACATTGTTGTTAGCCTGCATCATGGCGAAGTGGAGGCTGGTGCGCAGGCTGCGAACCGCTTCAATCGCCAGATCGGTCGGGTTGCCCACCGCCAGCAGTTGGCTCTGTTTGAAGCGGCGTGCGCCTTTCGCCGTTTGCGCGTTGTCGCGCTCCTTCTGCCACTCGGAGAGCGGGATGCTGGCATAAACGCTGATGCCGTTCTCTTCCAGCACCTGCGGGCTTTCAATACCGCGGTTGAAGAGTGAACGCAGCAGTACGCCAACAACGGAGATAATCAGACCGAAAATAATACTGCCGAGAATAATCAGCGCTTTTTTCGGCTTCAGCACGCCAGGCTGGGTGATCGCCGGGTCAACGATGCGCACATCGCCCACGGTGCTCGCCTGGGTGATACGCAGCTCCTGCTGTTTGTTCAGTAGCTGCATATAGACCTGCTGGCCAGATTCAACATCGCGGGTCAGGCGCACAATTTCCTGCTGCGTCTGCGGCATGGCCGTGATGCGTTTATTGAGCTTGGCTTTCTCATCTTCCAGCGCCTGGCGTTTCTCCAGCAGCGTGCGATACGCCGGGTGCGCTTTGGTGTAGAGCTTGGAGATCTCCGCCTCTTTGAAGGTCAGTTCGTTCAACTGAGCATCGATGTTGACCACCGAGTCGAGCACTGATTTGGCTTCAAGTGGCAGATCGACGGAGTCTTTCGTCTGGCGGTAGGCGTTAAGCTTATCTTCCGCGACGTCGAGGTTGTGACGCACTTCCGGCAGCTGCTTATCAAGGAAGATCAGGCTTTTTGCCGCCTCTTCTGATTTGCGCTCAATATTCTGCTCAAGGTAGTTACGGGTAATGCTGTTGAGAATGGCGCGGATTTGATCGCGATCTTCGCCGGTGTAGCTGAGGCTCAGCACGCCGGTATCTTTGCCGTTCTCCACAACCGTCAGGTTGTTTTGCAGATTGTTGATCATGCCAAGAGTTGAAAACTTGGTGACGGTAAACTCGCTGTCATCAGAGGCCTGAATCGCGCTCACCATCATGGTGACGCCCTCTTTGCTCAGCGGTTTGCCCACTTCACCGCGCGCTTCAAACCCGCCGTCACTGCTCAGCAGATAGGTTTTTGGACTCAGCACTTTGAGGGTAAAGGTTTGATCTGCCCACCCTTTCGGCAGTTCGAATGACGTGACTTTAACGGTCTCATTCTGCCGGCCCATCAGGCGATCCCAGCCAGCACCAAACAGTGGGAAGGTGTTTTTCACCACCGAGATGTCGAGGTCGAGATCGTCAACGGTTTTTCCCAGCACCAGGCGGGACTGAATAAGCTGAATTTCCGCTTCTGAGGCGGGCGGTTTATTACTCAGCGCGCTATTAATATCCTGCACCAGCGAACTGCCGGTATTCTGCTCGATCTGCACCAGCGCATCGGCGCTGTAGATAGGCGTGGCAAACATGCAGTAAATGAGCGCGGCGAGGGCAAATAGCGCGGTAATGCCCAACACCCACCAGCGAGCCTCAATGATTGTGCCGAGCAGACGGCCAATATCGATTTCGTCATTGCCCACTGCCGACGTAGCAGAATGCGAATGGTGTGTTTTCTCTGTCATTATTATCCCTGCTGAGCTTGCAATGCCTGCGCCCAAAGGCGGGCAGACTGGTCAAGTAAGGTGTAAACGGCTTCAAAAGCTTCGCGACTTTTGCGATACGGATCGGGGATCTCCCGTTCGTTATCCCAGTGGCCAAACAACATGACCTTTCCACGCATCTCTGGGGCAATTTCGCACAAGCGGGAGATGTGTCGCTTCTCCATGACCAAAATCAGATCGAATTCACGACACATCTTTCCTGAGATTTGGCGCGCGATATGCCCATCCAGAGAGAGTTGGTTATCTGCCGCCACGGACGTGGCGTTGGCGTCTGCGCTATGTCCGACCAGCGCGCCCAACCCGGCGGACTCAACCGTGAGCCCCGGCTGGTATTTTTTCAGTAGCCGTTCCGCTGTCGGGGAACGACAAATGTTCCCCACACATACCACCAGAATTTTGTTGAACATGCGCATTACCACGTATGAATATCTTTGGCCGTATCCGTCATGTAGCGAACGCCACTGATGGTTGGCAGCAACTGGTTGATAAGACGGTTCCAACGCGATACCGGTGCGGTGGTGACATAAACAACGTCATAAGGCTGGAGGCGGAAGTTGGTAGCCATCACCAACGACGTGGCATCCGACATATCAAGCTGGTAGATGTTGGCAATCTTGTTGCCGCGACCACCTTCGCCGTTCTTGATCGGACGGATGACGAAGATACCGCTGGCATTGGAGGAGGTCAGGTCGAGACCCTCTGCCTGGCCGAGCGCTTCGGTCAGCGTCATGCCGCTGAAGTCCATTTTGAGGGTGCTCTGTTTTTTCACTTCGCCCATCACGAACACTTTCAGATCGTCATTGCGCGGAACAAACAGAATGTCGCCAGGATAGAGCAGACGGTTCTGACTGAGGTCGCCATTTTGCATCAGCGCCTGCAGAGAAATGCGCTCCTCTTTGCCTTTGTGGGTCAGCACGACGTTGCGCCAGTCGGCAAGGTCGGTCAGACCACCGGCGGCGTTGATCGCGTCAAGCACGGTCAGCGGCACGTTGGTGATCGCCTGCTGGCCTGATTTATTGACCTGACCGGAGACATAGGCTTTTTGCGAGCGGAACGCGGCGATATTAACGTCCACCTGCGGGTCGGCAATATAGGTCGCTAAGCGGCTGGTAATATCACTACGGATTTCGGCCAGAGTTTTACCCACTACGCGAACCTTGCCGATATAGGGGTAGAACATGGTGCCATCCGGCTGCACCCAGTTACCGGTATCGCTGGAGCTGCGATACTGACCGGCAGGGGTGGTCAACTCCGGGTGATCCCATACGGTGACGCTCAGGACATCACCCGGGCCGACGCGGTATTCATAAGAGGAGATCTCTTGATCCAGCGACATGTTTGGCTGGGCAACGTTAACGCGCGGGCGCAGTTGCTCAATCAGACGCGGGGTCAATGGATAAACGTTCACCATACTGTCTAAATCAAAGTCAGCATCCTGCTGTTTAATCACGTCCTTTCCCGATGTCGACATATTGCTACCCGGGAATACGGTGCAGCCACTCATTAAGCTTATGGACACCAATAATGGCATCAATTTCATTTTAGATTTCATCATTGATTAATTATCACTATGGCAGAGTAATTATCCTGTGCGATTTAAATAAGCGCTCAAGCAGTACACAGAATCAGAATGCAGTTAATTCACCAGGAATATAACTAGCATCAGTCCTAAAAAGCATTTATCCAACCCCATGACATTACAGAATAATCCGGCTGCAGTCATGCCGACAGGCATGCTACCGCCCCTGGCTTCCAGTTACCAATGCACTGATCATCGATATGTCGTTGATAGTCATCCTTTACATCCTCGTCAGGGCGCCAGCTACGGCGCGCTAAATACGGCGGGTATCCTTTTCCGCATCGAATAACAACGCGGAAATTAACATCGCAGGTATATTTGAAAGATGCCGATGGAATTGTTGCAGCTAAGGCTAAGGCAGGCAAGGCGGCATCTCCTGACTGAAGCTTTTTTAAGAATAATATTAACCTCTGGTTTTTATCATTTTAGGAATTAACTTATATTGACAACATGACATTACGCCGAGGCTCATGCGATAGTTCCTAAATTCCAATGTTAAATAGCTAAAAATAACTTAATCACGCCGCGGGAATAGAATTAAATAAGTCTTAATTATCTTATTAAATAAGAATAATCGCAGGCAGCATTGCATTCGACGTTAAAGTTACCCATGATCTGCCTGTGACAAGTGTCATCTTTTATAAGGTCTTACGCTAACAATGGAGTGGATTGCTGATCCATCAATCTGGGCCGGGCTGATCACATTGGTGGTCATTGAGCTGGTACTCGGTATTGATAACCTGGTTTTTATCGCCATCCTGGCGGAAAAATTACCGCCCGCAGAGCGCGATCGTGCGCGCGTGACCGGTTTGATCCTTGCCATGCTGATGCGCCTGCTGCTGCTGGCCTCCATTTCGTGGCTGGTCACGCTGACGCAACCGCTTTTTACTGTTCGCGATTTAAGCTTTAGCGCCCGCGATCTCATCATGCTCTTCGGCGGCCTGTTCCTGCTGTTCAAAGCGACGGTAGAGCTGAATGAACGGCTTGAGGGGAAAGACAGTGATAACCCCAGCCAGCGGCGCGGGGCAAAATTTTGGGCGGTCGTCGCGCAAATCGTAGTGCTTGACGCAGTCTTCTCGCTCGACTCGGTGATCACCGCCGTCGGCATGGTAGACCATCTTGCGGTGATGATGGCCGCGGTCATTATCGCCATCTCGCTGATGCTGATGGCGAGTAAGGCCCTCACCCGCTTCGTCAATAACCACCCGACGATTGTGATCCTCTGTCTCAGCTTCCTGCTGATGATTGGCTTTAGCCTGGTCGCGGAGGGCTTTGGTTTCCATATCCCGAAAGGCTATCTCTATGCAGCGATTGGCTTCTCGGTGATGATTGAGTCCCTCAATCAGCTGGCTATCTTTAACCGTCGCCGTTTCCTGTTTGCCAACCACACGCTGCGCCAGCGCACCACCAAAGCGGTAATGCGTCTGCTCAGTGGGCGTAAAGAGGATGCAGAGCTGGATGCGCAAACTGCCTCTATGCTGCGGGACAGCGACGATGCGCAGATTTTCAATCCGCAGGAGCGGCGGATGATTGAGCGCGTGCTGAACCTCAATCAGCGCACGGTAAGCAGCATCATGACTTCACGTCACGATATCGAACATATCGATCTCAACGCGCCGGAAGCGGAGGTGCGTGCCCTGCTGGATAAAAACCAGCACACACGCATTGTGGTCACCGGCGGCGAGCAGGAGGAGTCGCTGCTCGGCGTGGTGCATATTCTCGATCTGTTGCAGCAGTCCCTGCATGGTGAACCGCTGGATCTGCGCGTGCTGGTACGCCAGCCGCTGGTCTTCCCGGAAGGGCTGCCGCTGCTGCAGGCGCTGGAGCAGTTCCGCAATGCCCGAACCCACTTCGCTTTTGTCGTTGATGAGTTCGGCTCGGTGGAAGGGGTGGTGACATTAAGCGATGTGATGGAGACCATCGCCGGCAATCTGCCCAACGAGGTGGAAGAGATTGACGCCCGTCATGATATTCAGAAAAACAGCGATGGTAGCTGGACCGCCAACGGCCATATGCCGCTGGAGGATCTCATTCAGTATGTGCCCCTTCCGCTCGATGATAAACGCGATTACCACACCATCGCCGGGCTGTTAATGGAGCATTTGCAGCGTATTCCCGCCGCGGGCGAAGAGGTCACCATCGGCGATTTCCACCTGAAAACGCTGGAAGTTGAGAGCCATCGGGTGCAGAAAGTGCAGCTGATTCCCGTGGCAAGCGACGTTCCGTCAGACGAAGTGTAAACCAGCCGGGGTGCGCCCCGGCTTCTCCCTCCCCTCCGGATTTGTCAATCGCGCCCACACCCTCTGACAATGTTGTGCGCCTATCCAATGCATGAAAAATCTTGTTTTTACACGAATCTGCACGATATGATGATTTAAAACGCAAACAGGAGTATCTATGCACTCTGAACAGGCACAAGCACGTATCATTTCGGCGATCCCGCTGTCGCAGGATTGGGGAAAGCTGACCAAATACACCTTCGATCTTCGCCGCCGCGACGGGGAGTGGCAGCGGCAGAGCCGGGAGGTGTACGACCGCGGTAATGGCGCAACGATCCTGCTCTATAACCGTGCTAAACGCAGCGTAATCCTCACCAGGCAGTTTCGCTTACCGCTGTTTGTTAACGATCATGCCGGTATTTTACTGGAAGCCGCCGCCGGGCTGCTGGATGAACTGGACGCGGAGACGCGCATAAAACAGGAGGCTGAAGAGGAGACTGGCTACCGTCTGGATCGGGTTGAAAAGGTGTTCGAAGCCTGGATGAGCCCCGGCTCGGTCAGTGAGAAGCTGCACTTTTTTATTGCTGAATATGATGAAAGCCGGCGCACCGGCAACGGCGGCGGTCTCATTGAGGAGGGGGAGGATATTGAAGTGGTGGAGATGACCTTTGCTGACGCGCTGGCCGCGATCCACAGCGGAGAGATTGCCGATGGCAAAACCATTATGCTGCTCCAGCACCTGGCCTTAGAAGGGATTCTTTAATAACCTCGTTACACCTGCAGGCCTGATAAGGCAACGCTGCCATCAGGCATCACACCGCGCATCCCCCCCAGGCCTGATAAAGCGCAGCCGCCATCAGGCATTCTGCCCGATGGCACCCTACTTACATCTTCTCAAGCAGCTTCTTCACATCTTTGCTGCTCTGCTTATCCTTATTGCGATCGGCCCAGTCGCTCAGGCGACGTTTGGCCTCATCCTGCAGATGCTTACGCAGCAGCTGATCAACCTGCAAAGTGTAATTCAGCGCCTGCCATGACCCATAAACACGCAGCGGGATCGGCGTCGTTTTCAGGAAGTCGATCAGCTCGCTCTCTCCTTGCCACCCACTCAAAACCTGGATGTTAAAGCGGGTATCAGCCTGCTCCTTGACCAGATCCATTTTGCCTTCACCGGTAAGGGTAATCAGCGGCGAGCTGCCCTGCATATTGCTCAGCGTCATCTGTCCCGCTTTCAGCGCCAGATCGCTGCTAAAGCTGTCGAGCCGCGTCGCCGTGTCATATTTTTCCTGCGTCTGCACATCGGTACTGCGCGCCACCGCCTGCTGCACCAGCTGCTGGAAGTTGAGCCCTTCCATGCGGCTATTTTTCAGCTCAACGTGCGCCTCGCCTTGCCAAAGGCGACGAAACTCGTCGGCATCAATGCTCGGGCCGGAAAAATCACCTGCCATCGAGAGGCGGCCGGTAAGCGCGATGGGGTAATTAAAGGCTTTAAGAATGTCCCCTATCTCGACATTTTCGAGACGCGGCTGGAACACCGCACGCGATGCATCGCGGCGCACATCCAACTGCCCCGGTAGAGAGATCTGCCCGGCGCCCATCTTGCCCTGCAGAGTTGGAATGGCTAGCAGGCCTGCATTGTTATTGAACTGCCCGCTGACATCAGCAAACTGCATCCCACGCCAGCGCACCGCTTTTGCAGTGATCCCCACCTGGGCGGTGAAATCGCGCAGGCCATTGAAATGCGGCACATCGGCGCTGTTAGCAATTACCGGACGCGGCGGGCGGCTTTGCGCGACGCCCTGTTGATTCGGCGCACTGTTACCCGCCGCGCTATTCTGCGAGGGCAACAGGTTATCGAGATTGAGATTATCAAACTGCAGATCCAGCGCCCAGACAGGTAAAGTACCGAAGGTCACGCTGCCATTGCCGGTCAGGACGCTGTCATTGGCGCGCAGCTTCAACGCGTTCAGCGCCAGCCGTTGCTGTTCGCCCTGCCACTGCGCCTGCAGCTCACCTTCGCCTTCAATCCCCTGAGACGGTATATCGCCGCCGCGCAGCTGCCACTTGACGTTATTCACCACCGCAGAGAGGTTATGCGGATAGTCGTGGGCATCGACATTAGCGCGTAGCGCCAGGGTTAAATCACGTTGATTGCGGTTGATGCGCCCGGAAAACTCCAGCGCCGCCTGGTGCCTGTCATCCTGCTCCATCTGCAGCCGGATATCGCGTACCGTTACCTGCTCATCATCCTCATGCTGTAACACCAGCACGCTGTCCGCTATCTGTAAACTGCTGATATCCCACGACCAGCCGCGATCCTCTTCCGCCTGCGGCAGCGTATTTTCACGCGGCGCGACCGGCGCATCTTTATCCACTTTGGCCTGAGTTTCGGGCGTGAGCTGGATCACCGCGCCTTTTAACATTACCTGCTTAACATGCAGCTGGTGGGAAAGCAGAGGCAGGAGATTGACGTCGAGGCGCATATTGTCCGCTTTCACCACCGGCGTCTGCGCGCCCGGCGCGGTTAAGCTCATACGCCCTGAGAGAATGCTGAGCTGCGGCCAGACGTGCCAGCGCAATGGGCCATCAAGCTGTAACTGATAACCACTGCGGGCCTCAACCTGACGCACCATATAAGCACGGAAATCGTTGGGGTTGACCAGCAACACCAACGCTGACAGGCCGGCAATCAGCACGACCAACAGAATCATCAGCGTGGTTAACACTCTTCTCATGGCGTCCTCTGCAGAGATAACTTGCTCAGTCTTTATCGATACGGCTGGCAACCGCACCCTGCTGATCGCGATACTTCGCATCTTCGCGGCGGTTGTAGGGGCGCTCGGCCGGGCCGGAGAGCGGTTCGAAGCTCAGCGCGCCGATCAGCATGCCGGGGCGCAGAGCCAGCGGCAGTTTGCCTGAATTATAGAACTCCAGCACGATACAACCAGACCAGCCGGGATCGATACGGTGCGCGGTCACGTGCACCATCAGCCCTAATCGCGCAAGCGACGAGCGGCCATCAAGCCAACCGACGAGGTCTGCCGGCAGAGTGACGGACTCATAGGTCACCGCCAAGGCCAGCTCACCCGGATGGAGGAAAAAGGCTTCGCCGTCGGCGAGGACAATCTCATCACTCATCACCCGATCGAGGGCAGCAGTCACTTCCTGCTTCGGCCCGCTCAAATCGATAAATGCGGCGGTGTGACCACTGAATGTGCGGAATTTGTTGCCCAGACGGACATCCACCGTCGCGCCATTAATTCGTTCTACCGGCGGACGCGGGTTTATTGCGAGTCGGCCCTCATTCATCCAGGCTTCGATATCGCGGTCACAAAGACGCATGGCACATTCTCCTTTGGT
Organism: Kosakonia sp. SMBL-WEM22; assembly: GCF_014490785.1. NCBI lineage: Bacteria > Pseudomonadati > Pseudomonadota > Gammaproteobacteria > Enterobacterales > Enterobacteriaceae > Kosakonia > Kosakonia sp. SMBL-WEM22. Next base: position 3,185,978 of record NZ_CP051488.1, read on the forward strand.
GCGACACGCCCCTGAAAAAGCCTCAGGGGACGGGTAGTTAACACTGAGTTTGACAGCCTAACATGTATTATTCAAAAAATTGGCTGATTTTGGCTTTCAGAATGTCGATAGCGATACGGTTCTTGCCGCCGCGCGGCACGATGATATCGGCATACTGCTTAGAGGGTTCAATAAATTGCAGGAACATCGGACGCACGGTTTTCTGATACTGTGCCATCACCGAATCCATCGAACGACCACGTTCATTGACGTCGCGTTTTATACGGCGCATAAGGCAGATATCGAGCGGCGTATCGACAAAAATCGAGAAGTTCATCTCATCGCGCAGGCGTGAGTCGGTCAGCAGCAGGATCCCTTCCAGGATGATGACTTTTTTGGCTTCGATACGAATGGTTTCTGCGGTGCGGGTATGTTCAACATAGCTGTACACCGGTAACTCAATGGATTCGCCGCGCTTAAGCGACTGAAGATGCTGGAATAACAGACTGTGATCCATCGCGCTAGGATGGTCATAGTTGGTTTTAACACGCTCTTCCATCGACAGATGGCTTTGATCTTTGTAGTAGCTGTCTTCGGGAATAACGCCAATGTGTTCATCACCCACCTGCTCGCGTAACTCGCGGTAAAGCGTACTGGCAATAAGACTTTTACCTGAAGCAGATGCGCCGGCGATGCCGATGATGACGCACTGATGTGACTGATCAGTCATAAATTTAGGGACCTGATTAACCTGGATGTAAAGGAAGGAAGACGCCTGGGCGTCAAACGCGGCAATTATAGGGATTTCACCGCCGCGATACCAGTCGAAAGCGCTGGTCAGGACGATAAGCAAAAATGGCGGCATTTTTCGCCAAACTGCGCGCTATTTTTCTCAGCAAGGTGGGTAAAAATGACGCACCGGACGCATTTTAGGCACTCACTAAGTAATTAATAACTCTATGATGTCAATTTATGAGCGCGCGCCATAGGAATTGTAAATTGTTTGTACTAGCATAATCCGAAATTCTCATTTCATTCGTCGGCCGCCGTGTCGGACGGCACAGGGTTGCGGATAAAGCGGTAATGAAAAAACACTACCAACACGTTTTGGTTACCACACCACATCCTGTGCTGAGGCTGTTAAGTCTTGGGCTGCTGTCGTTTCTCTTCACGCTCTTCTCCCTTGAGCTGATTCGATTTGGCACCATCATTGCGCCGCTCTGGTTTCCCACAGCAATTATGACCGTGGCGTTTTATCGCCATGCCGGCAAAATGTGGCCAGGTATTGCCCTCGCCTGCGCACTGGGCAACGTTGCTGCCACCGTCGCACTCTTTTCGCCGTCGTTTGTCGATTTGCGCTATACCCTGGTCAATATTATTGAAGCCGTCGCAGGCGCGATCCTGCTGCGCAAGCTGCTGCCCTCTTACAATCCGCTAAAAAATCTCGCTGACTGGATACGCCTCGCCATTGGCAGCGTACTTATACCGCCGCTGATTGGCGGGGTACTTATCTGCCTGCTGGTGCCGACGGAAAACCTGCTACGCACCTTTATTATCTGGGTAGTTTCTGAGGCGATCGGCGCGCTGGCGCTGGTGCCGCTCGGCCTGCTCTTCAAACCACACTACCTGCTGCGCCATCGCAACCCGAAACTTCTGCTGGAAACGCTGGTCACCCTAACTCTGACGCTGCTGCTGAGCTGGCTGGCGCTGCACTATCTGCCGTGGCCCTTTACCGCCGTGATTGTGCTGCTAATGTGGAGCGCAGTGCGCCTGCCGCGCATGGAAGCTTTCTTAGTTTATCTCGCAACAGTGATGGTCGCCTCGCTGGTGCTTGCCATCGATCCCGGCGTCGTCACCTCATCGAAAAGCAGTGTGATGATGAACGCACCCTGGCTGCCATTTTTGATGATCCTTCTGCCAGTGCATGTCATGACGATGGTGATGTACGCCTTTCGCACCGAGCGCAAGCACATCATCGAGAGCGAGGCGCGTTTTCGTAACGCCATGGAGTATTCGGCCATCGGCATGGCGCTGGTCGGTACCGAGGGGCAGTGGCTGCAGGCTAACAAAGCGCTGTGCCAGTTTCTCGGCTACAGCCAGGAGGAGCTGCGTCTGATGACCTTCCAGCAGCTCACCTGGCCGGAAGATCTCGCCCGCGATATGGCGCAGCTGGCGCAGCTGGTGCGCGGTGATATTCCCAGCTACTCGATGGAGAAACGTTACTACACGCGTAACGGCGACCTGGTATGGGGGCTGCTGGCAGTCTCGGTGGTGCGTCACGCCAATGGCTCGCCGCTCTACTTTATTGCCCAGGTTGAAGATATCAACGATCTGAAACAGACCGAATGGGTTAACAAACGGCTGATGGAGCGCATTACCCTTGCCAACGAAGCGGGCGGTATCGGCATCTGGGAGTGGGAGCTGGAGCCGGACATCATCAGCTGGGATAAACGGATGTTTGAGATGTATGAAGTGCCAGCCCATCTCAAACCGACCTGGCAGTTGTGGTACGAACGCATTGTGCCGGAAGACAGGCCAGAAACCGAGCGGGTGATCCGTGATGCGCTGGCGTCGCGAATCGCGTTCAAGCTCGAGTTTCGTATTGCCGTAAAAGATGGCATCCGCCATATTCGCTCGCTGGCGAACCGCGTGCTTAATAAGCAGGGCGAGGTCGAACGGCTGCTCGGCGTCAGTATGGATATGACGGAGGTAAAGCAGCTTAACGAGGCGCTGTACCAGGAGAAGGAGCGGCTGCACATCACCCTCGACTCCATCGGCGAAGCGGTGCTCTGCACCGATGTCGCAATGAAAGTGACCTTTATGAATCCGGTTGCCGAGAAGATGAGCGGCTGGTCGCAGGAGAGCGCCATCGGTCAGCCTCTGCTGAAGGTGCTACACATCACTTTTGGCGATAGCGGCCCGGTACTGGAAAATATTCACAGTGGGGATATGTCGCGCACAGATATTGAACAGGACGTAGTGCTGCACTGCCGCGCGGGCGGTAGCTTCGACATTCACTACACCATTACCCCGCTCAGCACCCTCGACGGGCAGAATATCGGCTCGGTGCTGGTGATTCAGGATGTGACCGAGTCGCGCAAAATGCTGCGCCAGCTGAGCTACAGCGCCTCGCACGATGCCCTCACACACCTGGCGAACCGCGTCAGCTTCGAGGCGCATCTTAAACGCCTGCTTTCAACGGTGCAGGAGTTCCATCAACGTCATGCGCTGGTGTTTATCGATCTCGACCGCTTCAAAGCGGTCAACGATACTGCCGGGCATGCTGCCGGCGATACGCTACTACGGGAAATCTCAACACTGATGCTCAGCCTGCTGCGCTCAACGGACATTCTTGCCCGCCTCGGCGGCGACGAATTTGGGTTGCTGCTGCCGGAGTGTAATGTTGAAAGCGCGCGTTATATCGCCGGTCGTATGATTGAAGCTATCAATGACTATCACTTTAGCTGGGAAGGCCGCGAGCACCGTATCGGTGCCAGTGCCGGGATCACGATTATTGATGAGTACAACCATCAGGCTTCCGAGGTGATGTCGCAGGCCGATATCGCCTGCTACGCCTCGAAACACAGTGGACGTGGCCGTGTGACGGTCTATGAACCGAAGCAGGACCTGATGCAGCAGGAGCGCTCAATGATGTCGCTGGAGGAGCAGTGGCGCATCATTAAAGAGAACCATCTGCTGATGATTGCGCGCGGCGTCGCCTCGCCGCGTGTGCCAGAGGCGTGCAACTTCTGGCTACTCTCCCTGCGTTTATGGACCAGTGAAGGAGAAGTGATGGAGGAGCATGCGTTTCGCGCCAGCCTCCACGAGCCGGAGCTGATTCGCGCCCTCGACCAACGCGTCTTCCATGAGTTTTTCCATAAGCATGCTGCGGCTATCACCGCCAAAGGGTTGGGCGTCGCTCTGCCCCTCTCAGTACATGGGTTGGCAAGCAGCAACCTGGTGGATGAGCTGTTATTGATGCTGGAGAGCGGTCCGATGCCGGGACGTCTGCTGCATCTGGTGATCCCGGCAGATGCGCTGGTCCGGGAGGGCCATAACCGGATTGAGAACCTCAGACGCCTGCGGCAGGCGGGTTGTCGCATTATCCTCAGCCGTGTCGGACACGATCTGGAGGTGTTCGAGCGTATTACGCCGCATATGGCTGATTATCTGCTGCTGGAGCCGGAGATGGTCTCCAATGTCCATGGCAATTTGATGGATGAGATGATGGTGACCATCATTCAGGGACATGCTCAGCGCCTTGGGCTGAAGAGCATCGCCGGACCAACGCATCAGCCAATGATCATGGACACCCTCTCCGGTATCGGTATTGATCTGATCTATGGCGATACTATCTCCCAGGCACATCCGCTGGATTTGATGCTCAATACCAGCTATTTCGCCATCAACTAACTGCCGGATAGCGTCACACTTCCCGTAGGCCCGATAAGCGCAGCGCCATCGGGCATTACATTACGGCTCGGGCGACCAGTCCTGCGTAAACCAGATATGCAGCAGCGCATACGAGCGAAACGGCTGCCAGCGCTCGGCATATCGGCGCGTCTGCGCAGGCGTCATGCCGGCAAAACGCTGCTTAATGGCGTAATCGTCCGGCAAGAAGATATCTTTCGCCTGCCAGCCGCGCAGCGCAAAGTAGTTCGCCGTCCAGCGCCCAATCCCCGGATAGTTCAGCAGCGTTTTTACCCCCTGCTCCACATCATCCGGCGTCTGTAGCGGAAAGGTGCCGTCACAGGCAGCCCTGGCAAGGGTAATCAATGCCTCGGCGCGTTTTAGCGGCATCCCGAGGCTCTTCAGCACCTGTGCATCAGCGGCGGCAATCTGTTGCGCGGTGGGAAACGTAATAAAACCCGGTGCTTCATCCATCACCTCACCATAACGGTGTGCGACTTTCGCCGTCAGCTTTGCCGCCATCGCCACGCTCACCAGTTGCCCGAGCACCGCGCGCACCGCCTGCTCAAAGGGATCGACTGAGCCGGGCAGCCGCAGACCGGGGCGCGCGGCTGCAAGCTCGCCCAACAGCGTATTGATACGCTTCGGCTCGCAGGCGAGATCAAATAACCTCTCCAGACGCTGCAAACAGTGTTCGGCAATCGGCTCAAGCCCCTCACTTAAGGTGACCTTCAGCGTCGCGCTTTTCTCATCCGGTTCAGCGGTGATAATTCCGCGATGGTCACCAAAAGCGTAGGAGCGCACATAACGTGTCTCGCTCACCTCTTCTATGCCCGCGACGGCGCGCGCGCCTAAAAATCTTAACATCCACGCCCAGTCATAAGGCGGCTGCCAGTGCAGTGTGTACATAAAATCTCTCCGCTGATATTGCTAAAAGCATAACAACTCAGGGAATTTTCGCCTTGCTTTCATATTCCGGTTGTCGCCCCGCATGCATTCGGCTAAAGTCGCCCCCCTTCTTCACAGGCATGGGGATTGCACAGTGTTTATTGGTTTTGATTACGGTACGGCAAACTGCTCGGTAGCGGTGATGCGCGATAATGTGCCACAGCTGCTGACCATGGAAAATAACAGTACCTTACTGCCATCAATGCTCTGCGCGCCGACGCGCGAAGCGGTGAGCGAGTGGCTTTATCGCCACCATCAAGTCCCGGCCACGGGGAGTGAAACCCAGGCGCTGCTGCGCCGGGCGGTGAGCTTCAACCGCGAAGAGGATATTGAAATTAATCCCGCCAGCGTTCAGTTCGGCCTTGCTTCGCTGCGCCAGTATGTGAGCGATCCGGAAGAGGTCTACTTCGTTAAATCACCGAAGTCATTTCTCGGTGCCAGCGGCCTGAAGCCGCAGCAGATCGCGCTGTTTGAAGATCTGGTCTGCGCCATGATGCTGCATATTCGCAAGCAGGCAGAGAGCCAGTTGCCGGAGACGATTCGCCAGGCCGTAATTGGTCGCCCCATTAACTTCCAGGGGCTCGGCGGCGATGAGGCTAACGCTCAGGCGCAGGGTATTCTTGAACGCGCTGCAACGCGCGCAGGCTTCGAAGAGGTGGTGTTCCAGTTCGAACCGGTCGCCGCAGGGCTTGATTTTGAAGCGACACTCACTGAAGAGAAGCGTGTGCTGGTGGTCGACATTGGCGGCGGTACCACCGACTGCTCGCTGATCCTGATGGGGCCGCAGTGGCGCGAGAAAGCGGATCGCAGCGCCAGCCTGCTCGGCCATAGCGGCTGCCGCGTTGGCGGGAACGATCTCGACATCGCGCTGGCGTTCAAAAACCTGATGCCGCTGCTCGGCATGGGCGGACAGACGGAAAAAGGCATTGCGCTGCCGATCCTGCCGTGGTGGAACGCGGTGGCAATCAACGATGTTCCGGCACAGACAGAGTTCTACAGCACGGCAAACGGCCGCCTGTTAAACGATCTGCTGCGCGATGCGCGCGACGCCGAGAAGGTCGCCCTGCTGGTGAAAGTATGGAAGCAGCGCCTTGGCTACCGGCTGGTGCGCAGCGCGGAAGAGAGCAAAATCGCCCTCTCCGATACGCAGCAGGTGACCGCTTCACTGCCGTTTATCAGCGACAGCCTCGCCACTGCCATCGATCAGCAGGGGCTGGAAAATGCCCTTAACCAGCCGCTGCAGCGCATTATTGAGCAGGTTCAGCTGGCGCTGGCAACCAGTAATGAGACGCCGGATGTGATCTACTTAACCGGCGGCAGCGCCCGCTCACCGATTATCAAAAAAGCGCTGGCGGAAACGCTGCCCGGCATCACTATTGCCGGTGGCGATGACTTTGGCTCGGTGACCGCCGGGCTGGCCCGCTGGGCGCAGGTCGTCTTCCGTTGATTATCTGCCGGGTGGCTTCACCCGGCACGCTTTCTGCTACAAAATCTCCCTATCGCAAATTATCTGTCGTGGCTACGTTTCCAGACAGTGTTTCATTTTTCCTCCATTTTTCTGCGCTTCAGGGTGACTACACTACTATTACTTCGCCATTCGATTTAAAGAGATACCTATAACGATGAAAGGACGAGTCACTTTTCGCCGCACCGTTGTCGCGGCACTGGTCATCGCGCTGGCAGGTGCGGCCTGGTACTACTTTGCGCACACCCCCTCAACCACCTCAGAAAGCGGGCAGAAAGCGCCTGCGGGCGGCGGACGTCACGGCATGCGCGGTGCGCTGCCGCCGGTGCAGGCGGCTACCGCCACCAGCGAATCCGTTCCCCGCTATCTCTCCGGCCTCGGTACTATCACCGCGGCGAACACCGTTACCGTGCGCAGCCGCGTCTCAGGTCAGTTGAAAGCGATCCATTTCCAGGAGGGGCAGCAGGTTAACGCCGGCGATCTGCTGGCGGAGATTGACCCCAGCGAGTTCAACGTCGCGCTGGCGCAGGCGCAGGGGCAGCTGGCGAAGGATAAAGCGACGCTCGCCAATGCCCGCCGCGATCTTGCCCGCTACCAGCAGCTGGCGAAAACCAGCCTCGTCTCCCGCCAGGATCTCGATGCCCAGCAGGCGCTGGTCAGCGAATCAGAAGGCACGTTAAAAGCGGATGAAGCCTCCGTCGCCAGCGCTCAGCTGCAGCTGGAGTGGAGCCGCATCACCGCGCCGGTTAGCGGGCGCGTCGGCCTGAAACAGGTCGATGTCGGCAACCAGATCAGCAGTAGCGATACCACCGGTATTGTGGTGCTGACGCAAACTCACCCTATCGATCTCATCTTTACCCTGCCAGAGAGCGACATCGCCACCGTGGTGCAGGCGCAGAAAAAGGGGCAGAAACTGGTGGTGGAAGCCTGGGATCGCACCAATAAGCAGAAGCTTAGCAGCGGCACCTTGTTGAGCCTGGATAACCAGATCGACGCCACTACCGGCACCATCAAGCTCAAAGCCCGTTTCGACAACCAGGATGACGCCCTCTTCCCGAATCAATTTGTTAACGCCCGTATGCTGGTCGCTACCCAGCAGGATGCGGTGGTGATCCCCGCCGCCGCGCTGCAGATGGGTAACGAAGGTAACTTCGTTTGGGTGCTGAACGATAAGAATAAGGTCAGCAAACACACGGTGACGCCGGGCATTCAGGACAGCCAGAAAGTGGTGATTAGCGCCGGGTTATCGGCAGGCGATCGCGTCGTTACCGACGGTATCGACCGCCTGACAGAGGGGGCGCAGGTGGAAGTGGTTGACGCCAGCAACGCAGAAATCCTCCCCGCGAAGCGTCAACGTCCGGCGAAAGGAGCACAAGGCTGATGCAGCTGTTACCGCCGGGCCGGACGGGTGGCCCTTCGCGTCTGTTTATTTTGCGTCCGGTCGCTACCACGCTGCTAATGGTGGCGATCCTGCTGGCCGGGATCATCGGCTACCGCTTCCTGCCGGTTTCCGCCTTGCCGGAAGTCGACTACCCAACGATTCAGGTGGTGACGCTCTACCCTGGCGCCAGCCCGGATGTGGTGACCTCGGCGATTACCGCCCCGCTTGAGCGCCAGTTCGGCCAGATGTCGGGCTTAAAACAGATGTCCTCGCAGAGTTCCGGCGGCGCGTCGGTGGTTACCTTACAGTTCCAGCTGAGCCTGCCGCTGGATGTCGCCGAACAAGAGGTGCAGGCGGCGATGAACGCCGCCAATAGCCTGCTGCCTTCGGACTTACCGAATCCGCCGGTCTACAACAAAGTGAACCCGGCCGATCCGCCGATCATGACGCTGGCGGTCACCTCTTCCGCCATGCCGATGACGCGGGTAGAGGATATGGTGGAAACACGCGTGGCGCAGAAGATCTCCCAGGTCTCCGGCGTCGGGCTGGTGACGCTCTCCGGTGGCCAGCGTCCGGCGGTGCGCGTCAAACTCAACGCGCAGGCGATTGCCGGGCTGGGGTTAACCAGTGAAACCGTGCGCACCGCCATCAGCAATGCTAACGTCAACTCGGCAAAGGGTAGCCTCGATGGCCCAACCCGCGCGGTTACGCTCTCGGCGAATGACCAGATGCAGTCCGCCGAGGAGTACCGTAAGCTGATTATCGCTTACCAGAACGGCGCACCGATCCGCCTCGGCGATATTGCCACCGTGGAACAGGGAGCGGAGAACAGCTGGCTTGGCGCGTGGGCCAACAAGCAGCAGGCGATTGTGATGAATGTGCAGCGCCAGCCTGGCGCTAACATTATTGATACTGCCGATAATATCCGTGCCCTGCTGCCACAGCTGACTGAGAGCCTGCCAAAATCTGTCAGTGTGAAAGTGCTCTCCGATCGCACCAACAATATTCGCGCCTCGGTAAGTGACACGCAGTTTGAGCTGATGCTGGCGATTGCGCTGGTAGTGATGATTATCTACCTATTTTTACGCAATATTCCGGCGACAATCATTCCTGCCGTCGCCGTGCCGCTGTCGCTGATTGGCACCTTTGCGGCGATGGTGTTTCTCGATTTCTCTATCAATAACCTGACGCTGATGGCATTGACCATCGCCACCGGCTTTGTGGTCGATGATGCGATAGTGGTCATCGAAAACATCTCGCGCTATATCGAAAAGGGCGAAAAGCCGCTGAATGCGGCGCTGAAAGGCGCAGGCGAGATCGGCTTTACCATTATCTCGCTCACCTTCTCGCTGATTGCGGTGCTGATCCCGCTGCTGTTTATGGGCGACATCGTCGGGCGACTGTTTAGAGAATTTGCCGTTACGCTGGCGATTGCCATTCTGATCTCCGCGGTGGTGTCGTTGACCTTAACGCCGATGATGTGCGCGCGCATGCTGAGCGCGGAATCCCTGCGTAAGCAGAACCGCTTCTCCCGCGCCTCGGAGCGCTTCTTTGAGCGGGTGATTGCCGGGTATGGTCGCCTGCTAAGCCGGGTGCTTAACCACCCGTGGCTGACCCTTGGCGTTGCCCTCGGCACGCTGGTGCTGTCGGTAATGCTGTGGATCTTTATTCCGAAAGGCTTCTTCCCGATCCAGGATAACGGCATTATTCAGGGTACGCTGCAGGCACCGCAATCCGCCTCCTTTGCCAGCATGGCAGAGCGCCAGCGCCAGGTCGCAGATATTATCCTGCGCGATCCGGCCGTTGAGAGCCTCACCGCTTTTGTCGGCGTCGACGGCACTAACCCGTCCCTTAACAGCGCGCGGTTACAGATCAACCTCAAACCTCTTGATGAGCGCGACGATCGCGTTCAGCCGGTGATTGAGCGGTTGCAGCAGGCGGCGGGCAATGTGCCCGGTATGTCGCTCTATCTGCAACCGACGCAGGATCTGACCATTGATACCACCGTCAGCCGCACCCAGTACCAGTTCACCCTGCAGGCAAACTCCCTTGAGGCGCTCAGCACCTGGGTGCCGCAGCTGGTGAGTAAACTGCAGGCGATGCCGCAGCTGGCGGATGTCAGCAGCGACTGGCAGGACAAAGGGCTGGTGGCTTACGTCAACGTGGATCGCGACAGCGCCAGCCGCCTCGGTATCAGCATGGCGGATGTTGATAACGCGCTCTACAACGCTTTTGGTCAGCGCCTGATCTCCACCATCTATACCCAGGCGAATCAGTATCGGGTGGTGCTGGAGCATGATACCACGCAGACGCCGGGCCTCGAGGGACTGGATAATATTCGCCTGACCAGCAGCGAAGGCGGCGTGGTGCCGCTGTCATCGATTGCCAAAATCGAGCAGCGCTATGCGCCGTTAAGCATTAACCATCTCGATCAGTTCCCGTCGACCACCATCTCCTTTAACGTCGCCGACGGTTACTCGCTGGGCGATGCGGTTGACGCGGTGCAGGAGAGCGAAAAAAATCTGCACTTCCCGACCGATATCCGCACCGAATTCCAGGGCAGCACGCTGGCGTTCCAGGCGGCGCTCGGCAGCACCATCTGGCTGATTGTTGCGGCGATTGCCGCGATGTATATCGTGCTCGGCGTGCTGTATGAGAGCTTTATCCACCCGATAACCATCCTCTCGACGCTGCCAACGGCGGGTGTCGGCGCGTTGCTGGCGCTGATGATCTCCGGCAGCGAGCTGGATGTGATCGCCATTATCGGCATCATCCTGCTGATTGGCATTGTGAAGAAGAACGCCATCATGATGATCGACTTCGCTCTCGCCGCCGAGCGCGAAGCAGGCATGTCGCCGCGCGATGCTATCTTCCAGGCCTGCCTGCTGCGTTTTCGTCCGATCCTGATGACCACGCTGGCAGCACTGCTGGGCGCGCTGCCGCTGATGCTCAGCACCGGCGTTGGCGCAGAGCTGCGCCGCCCGCTGGGGATTGGCATGGTTGGTGGCCTGCTGGTGAGCCAGGTGCTGACGCTGTTTACCACGCCGGTGATCTATCTGCTCTTCGACCGCCTGGCGCTGGCGGTGAAAAAGCGTTTTCCGCAGCGTGAAGAGGAGGCGTAAGTGAAGTTTTTCGCCCTCTTCATTTACCGCCCGGTGGCGACGATCCTGATTTCACTCGCCATTACGCTGTGCGGCATTCTTGGCTTCCGGCTGCTGCCGGTCGCCCCACTCCCGCAGGTCGATTTCCCGGTGATCATGGTCAGCGCCTCGCTACCCGGTGCCTCACCGGAAACCATGGCCTCCTCTGTCGCCACGCCGCTTGAACGTTCGCTGGGGCGCATTGCCGGGGTGAGCGAGATGACCTCCTCCAGCTCGCTTGGCAGCACGCGCATTATTCTTGAGTTCAATTTCGACCGTGATATTAACGGCGCAGCGCGCGATGTGCAGGCGGCAATCAACGCCGCGCAGAGCCTGCTGCCGAGCGGCATGCCGAGCCGCCCGACCTATCGCAAAGCGAACCCTTCTGATGCGCCGATCATGATCCTCACCCTCACCTCGGATACTTACTCCCAGGGTGAGCTGTATGACTTCGCCTCGACGCAGCTGGCGCAAACCCTATCGCAAATCGACGGCGTCGGTGATGTTGATGTCGGCGGTAGCTCCCTGCCCGCTGTGCGTGTCGCTCTTAACCCGCAGGCGCTGTTTAATCAGGGTGTGTCGCTTGATGCAGTGCGCACGGCCATCAGTAGCGCCAACGTGCGCAAACCGCAGGGCGCGCTGGAGGATGGCGCTCATCGCTGGCAGGTGCAAACTAATGATGAGTTAAAAACCGCGGCGGAGTATGCCCCGCTGATTATTCATCATAAGAACGGTGCCGCGGTGCGCTTAAGCGATGTCGCCACGATCACCGACTCGGTGCAGAATGTGCGCAACGCCGGGATGACCAACGCCAAACCGGCGATTTTGCTGATGGTTCGCAAGCTGCCGGAAGCTAATATTATCCAGACGGTGGACAGCATTCGCGCCCGCCTGCCGGAGCTACAACAGACCATTCCTGCCGCTATCGATCTGCAAATCGCTCAGGATCGCTCGCCGACTATCCGCGCCTCGCTGGCGGAGGTGGAGCAGACGCTGGTGATCTCTGTCGCGCTGGTGATCCTGGTGGTGTTCCTCTTCCTGCGTTCAGGTCGGGCGACCTTTATTCCGGCGGTGGCCGTACCGGTATCGTTAATTGGCACCTTTGCTGCCATGTATCTGTGCGGCTTTAGCCTTAACAACCTGTCGCTAATGGCGCTGACCATCGCCACCGGCTTTGTGGTCGATGACGCGATTGTGGTGCTGGAGAATATCTCCCGCCATCTCGAAGCGGGGATGAAACCGCTTCAGGCGGCGCTGCAAGGGACGCGGGAAGTGGGCTTTACGGTGCTCTCCATGAGTCTATCGCTGGTGGCGGTATTCCTGCCGCTACTGCTGATGGCAGGGCTGCCGGGGCGATTGCTGCGCGAGTTTGCCGTTACCCTCTCGGTGGCAATTGGCATTTCGCTGCTAATCTCGCTGACGCTGACGCCGATGATGTGCGGCTGGTTGCTCAAAACCCATAAACCGCGTAGCCGCACACGGGAGAGAGGCGTTGGTCGCCTGCTGACTCGCATCCAGCAGCAGTATGCCCGCTCGCTGAAGTGGGTGCTTAACCACGCCCGGCTGGTTGGTGTGGTACTACTCGGCACCATCGCGCTCAATATCTGGCTCTATATCTCGATCCCAAAAACCTTCTTCCCGGAGCAGGATACCGGCGTGCTGATGGGCGGTATTCAGGCGGATCAAAGCATTTCCTTCCAGGCGATGCGCGGCAAGTTACAGGACTTTATGCAGATTATCCGTGAGGATCCGGCGGTGGATAACGTTACCGGTTTTACCGGCGGCTCGCGGGTCAACAGCGGGATGATGTTTATCACCCTCAAATCGCGCGAGGAGCGCCAGGCCACAGCGCAGCAGGTGATTGATCGCCTGCGCGGCAAGCTGGCAAAAGAGCCAGGCGCAAGCCTCTTTTTGATGGCAGTGCAGGATATTCGCGTCGGCGGCCGTCAGGCCAATGCCAGCTACCAGTTTGCGCTGCTGTCCGATTCCTTAAGCGACCTGCGCGAGTGGGAGCCAAAGATCCGTAAAGCGCTGGCGGCGCTGCCGGAGCTGGCGGATGTCAACTCGGATCAGCAAGATAACGGCGCAGAGATGAACCTGATTTACGACCGCGAAACCATGACCCGCCTTGGTATCAGCGTGCAGGCGGCAAATAGCTTGCTGAATAACGCTTTTGGCCAGCGGCAGATCTCCACTATCTACCAGCCGCTTAACCAGTACAAAGTGGTGATGGAGGTTGACCCGCGCTACACCCAGGATGTCAGCGCGCTGGATAAGATGTACATCATCAACGATGCAGGCGCGTCGATTCCCCTCGCCTATTTTGCCCACTGGCAGCCGGCGAATGCGCCGCTGTCGGTAAACCACCAGGGGTTATCTGCGGCTTCAACCATTGCCTTTAACCTGCCAGCGGGCGTCTCGCTCTCGCAGGCCAGCGAGGCGATTGACCGCACCATGACCCAGCTTGGCGTACCGAGTAGCGTGCGCGGCAGCTTTGCCGGCACCGCGCAGGTCTTCCAGGAGACGATGAACTCGCAGGTGATCCTGATCCTCGCCGCCATCGCCACGGTCTATATTGTGCTCGGCATTCTCTATGAGAGCTATGTCCACCCGCTGACCATTCTCTCGACCCTGCCGTCGGCGGGCGTTGGCGCACTGCTGGCGCTGGAGCTGTTTGGCGCGCCGTTTAGCCTGATTGCGCTGATTGGTATTATGCTGCTTATCGGGATAGTGAAGAAAAACGCCATTATGATGGTCGACTTCGCTCTCGAGGCGCAGCGCCAGGGGCAACTGAGCGCCGAAGAGGCGATTTTCCAGGCCTGCCTGCTGCGTTTTCGCCCAATTATGATGACCACCCTGGCGGCGCTGTTTGGTGCCCTGCCGCTGGTGATCTCCAGCGGTGATGGTTCGGAGCTGCGTCAGCCGCTCGGTATTACCATCGTTGGCGGGCTGGTGATGAGCCAGCTGCTGACGCTCTATACCACGCCGGTGGTCTACCTCTTCTTTGATCGTCTGCGCGCACGCTTTAGCCGCAAAGTGAGAGAGCCCGTAAGTGAATGAATGAGTTACCGAAAGAGATCCGCTGGCAGTTATGGATAGTCGCCTTCGGCTTCTTTATGCAGTCGCTGGACACCACCATTGTTAACACCGCCCTCCCCTCAATGGCGGCAAGCCTTGGCGAAAGCCCGCTGCATATGCATATGGTGGTGGTCTCCTATGTGTTGACGGTAGCGGTGATGCTGCCCGCCAGCGGCTGGCTGGCGGATCGGGTTGGCGTGCGCAATATCTTCTGCGTGGCGATTGTGCTCTTTACCGCCGGCTCGCTCTTCTGCGCGCTGGCTGCCACGCTCGATCAACTGATCCTCGCGCGCGTGCTGCAAGGCTTTGGCGGCGCGATGATGGTGCCGGTCGGGCGCCTGACGGTGATGAAAATTGTGCCGCGCACCCACTATATGGCGGCGATGACCTTTGTGACGCTGCCAGGCCAGGTCGGCCCGCTGCTCGGCCCGGCGCTCGGCGGCATGCTGGTTGAGTACGCCTCCTGGCACTGGATCTTCCTGATTAACCTGCCGGTGGGCATTATTGGCGCGATTGCCACCTTAAGTCTGATGCCGAACTACACCCTGCAGACCCGCCGCTTCGATTTCTCCGGTTTTGTCCTGCTGGCGGGTGGCATGGCAACCCTGACGCTGGCCCTCGACGGCAGCCGCGGGCTTGGGCTTTCGCTCTGGCAACTGGGCGGGCTGGTGGCGGTTGGGGCAGCGGCGATCCTTTTCTACCTGCTGCATGCGAGGAGCAATGATCGGGCGCTTTTTAATTTGCGCCTGTTCCGCACCCGCAGCTTCTCACTCGGTCTTGCCGGGAGCTTCGCCGGGCGTGTCGGCAGCGGCATGCTGCCCTTTATGACGCCGGTCTTTTTGCAGATTGGCCTCGGCTTCTCGCCATTTCATGCCGGGCTGATGATGATCCCGATGGTGCTCGGGAGCATGGGGATGAAGCGTATTGTTGTGCAGGTGGTTAACCGCTTTGGCTATCGCCGCGTGCTGGTCGCCTCGACCATTGGCCTTGCGCTGGTGAGCCTGCTGTTTATGGCGACGGCGCTGCTCGGCTGGTATTACCTGCTGCCGGTGGTGCTCTTCTGCCAGGGGATGATCAACTCAATGCGCTTTTCGTCGATGAATACCCTAACGCTTAAAGATCTGCCCGATGAGCTGGCAAGCGGCGGCAACAGCATGCTGTCGATGGTTATGCAGCTCTCGATGAGTATTGGCGTCAGCGTCGCCGGTCTGCTGCTCGGCCTCTTCGGCCAGCAACATCTCTCGGCGGACAGCGGCGTAGCGCACGAAGTCTTTCTTTATACCTATCTGACGATGGCGGTGATTATTGCACTGCCGGCGGCCCTTTTCGCCCGCGTCCCGAATGACGCCAGCCAAAATGCGGTGATTGCCCGTCGCAACAGGAGAACATCATGAGGTTCTGGCGGCCGGGGATCACGGCCAAACTCTTTCTCGCCATCCTTACCACCTGCATTCTGCTGCTGTTCGCCACCCACTGGGCGGTGCGCATCAGCTTCGAGCATGACTTTATGAATTACATCAAGCGCGGAAACGATCTGCGCTTGCAGATGCTGACGGATACCCTCGCCGAGCAGTATACCCAGCACGGCGACTGGCAGTTTCTGCGCCACAATGACCGGATGATTTTCCAGATCCTGCGCTCCTTTGACCGGGAGAGTGAGCATGATGACGGACGTCCTGGCCCTGGCGGCCCGGATCGCGGGCGCGGCCCTGCCCCTGATGAGGACGCTGGTCCGCCGGATCGCCCGGACATGCCCCCCCACGGCTGGCGCACCCGCTTCTGGGTGCTGGATCAGCAAAAGCGGGTGCTGGTCGGCCCGCACTCGCCGGTGCCGGTGGATGGTTCGCAGCGCGAGATCAAAGTGAATAACGCCACCGTCGGCTGGGTGATCGCCTCGCCGGTGAAAAAGCTGACGCGCAACACCGATATCAACTTTGACCGCCAGCAGCGGCGCACCAGCTGGGTGATTGTCGGTCTCGCCACGCTGCTGGCCGCCATCGCCACCTTCCCGCTGGCGCGCGGGCTGCTGGCTCCGGTTAAACGGCTGGTGGACGGCACGCATAAGCTCGCCTCGGGCGATTTTTCTACCCGCGTGAAACCGGGCAGTCAGGATGAGATTGGCAGGCTGGCGCAGGACTTCAACCAGCTCGCCAGCACGCTGGAGAAGAACCAGCAGATGCGCCGCGACTTTATGGCTGATATCTCCCATGAGCTGCGCACCCCGCTGGCGGTGCTGCGCGGCGAGCTGGAGGCGATTCAGGATGGTGTGCGGCAATTCACACCCGATTCGGTCACGTCGTTGCAGGCCGAAGTCGCAACGCTGACCAAGCTGGTGGACGATCTGCATCAGCTGTCGATGTCCGATGAGGGCGCGCTGGCTTATCAGAAAAAATCGGTGGATGCCGTCTCACTGGTGGAGATTGCCGCTGGCGCGTTTCGCGAGCGCTTCGCCAGCCGCAATCTGACGCTGTCGCTGGAGTTGCCCGAGAGCGCGACGGTGTTTGGCGATCCCGACCGCCTGATGCAGCTGTTTAATAACCTGCTGGAGAACAGCCTGCGCTACACCGACAGCGGCGGACGAACGCTTATCCAGCTAATCCCGCGTGATAATACGCTGCTGCTGCGCTTTGCCGACAGCGGGCCTGGGGTGAGCGATGAGCAGTTACAGCGCCTGTTTGAGCGTTTCTACCGCACGGAAGGATCGCGCAACCGCGCCAGCGGTGGCTCCGGGCTGGGGCTGGCTATCTGTCTGAATATTGTGGAGGCGCACGGTGGCGCTATCCATGCGGCGCACTCGCCATTTGGCGGGGTTAGCATTACAGTTGAACTTCCGCTTGAACGCGAAAAATCGAGAGATGTATGACCGAGTTACCCATTGATGAAAACACGCCGCGCATCCTGATCGTCGAAGATGAACCTAAGCTCGGACAGCTGCTGATCGACTACCTGCGCGCGGCAAGTTACGCGCCTTCGTTGATTAACCATGGCGATCAGGTGCTTGCTTACGTGCGCCAGACGCCGCCGGATCTGATCCTGCTCGATCTGATGCTGCCGGGCGTGGATGGCTTAACGCTGTGCCGCGAAATTCGCCGCTTCTCCAATGTGCCGATTATTATGGTGACGGCGAAAATCGAGGAGATCGACCGCCTGCTGGGGCTGGAGATCGGTGCCGATGATTACATCTGCAAACCCTATAGCCCACGTGAAGTGGTCGCACGGGTGAAGACCATTCTGCGCCGCTGCAAACCGCAGCGCGAATTGCAGCAACTTGACGCTGAAAGCCCGCTGATTGTCGACGAAGGGCGCTTCCAGGCGAGCTGGCACAGCAAGGTGCTTGATTTGACCCCGGCCGAGTTCCGCCTGCTGAAAACCCTCTCCAGCGAACCGGGTAAAGTGTTCTCGCGCGAACAATTACTCAATCATCTGTATGATGATTACCGCGTGGTGACCGACCGTACTATCGATAGTCATATCAAAAACATGCGTCGAAAACTGGAAGCGCTGGATGAGGAGCAATCCTTTATCCGCGCGGTGTACGGCGTGGGCTATCGCTGGGAGGCGGACGCCTGCAAACTGGCGTAACTTTTCTATAAGGATGGGATGGTGAGGAAATATACCTACGGCGCGCTGGCGCTGATGTTCGCGGCCTTCGGTTGCCAGGCAGAGATTACCGAAGCGCAAATTAAGGCTGACTGCGCCAAAATCAGCAGCTACGCCAAACAGGGCGAGAAATTTTACAAAGCGAAAAACTACCCGAAAGCGCGGGAGGCCTTTGAGCAGCAGGCCGCCTGGCAGGAGCAGTGCGATGCCAGCGATCAAAACTTTCAGGATGTGCTACAGGCTACCGCCTACAACAACGTGGCGCTGACCTGGATTCGCCAGGGTGAGTACCGCAAAGCGCAGGCGTGGCTGACCATCATGCCGGATGATGAGAAGTCGAAATATAATCTGTCGCGCATTCAGGACAAACTGGACGCGCTGCCGAAGCCGACTTCTCCTGCCGGCGAGTACTGGCAATACTCCGGGCGCAGTGACTTCCAGATCCTGAAGCTGACATCGCTGGGCCATGACACCTACAAAGCCGACTGGGAGGGTGCGTATTACGGTCTGATGGGGCTCTACTCCGGGCCGAACATTGGCGAGTTCAGTGAAAAAGTGACGCTCAAAGAGGGTAACGGCGATATCGTCATTTCGGATTTAGGCACAACCTGTACGATTTCGCTGGCGCTCTCACCCGATGGAAAAAAACTCGCCATCAAAACCGATAACCCCGATAACTGCGCGTTTGGTCACAACGTCAGCGCCGACGGCAGCTATCTGCGCGTCAACTGAGACGCCGGTTTACTCCCCCGGCGCGCAGCGCTACAATTCCCGCCCTAAATTCAGGGGAACTCCCTGCCGCCCCATGAGAATGGGGCGATCTGACCTGTCATCAGAATGAGATCATCATGTTTAAACCGGAACTTCTCTCCCCGGCGGGAACGCTGAAAAATATGCGTTACGCTTTCGCTTACGGCGCGGATGCCGTTTACGCAGGCCAGCCTCGCTACTCGCTGCGCGTGCGTAATAACGAATTCAACCATGAAAATCTGCAGATCGGTATTAACGAAGCGCACGCGCTCGGTAAGCAGTTCTACGTGGTGGTGAATATCGCGCCGCACAACGCCAAGCTGAAAACTTTTATCCGCGATCTGCAACCGGTGGTGGAGATGGGGCCGGACGCGCTGATCATGTCCGATCCGGGGCTTATCATGATGGTTCGTGAACACTTCCCACAAATGCCGATCCACCTCTCGGTGCAGGCGAATGCCGTCAACTGGGCGACGGTGAAGTTCTGGCAACAGATGGGGCTGACGCGCGTGATCCTCTCCCGCGAGCTGTCGCTGGAAGAAATTGCTGAAATCCGCGCCCAGGTGCCGGAGATGGAGCTGGAGATTTTCGTTCACGGCGCGCTCTGCATGGCCTACTCCGGCCGCTGCCTGCTTTCAGGCTATATCAATAAACGCGACCCGAACCAGGGCACCTGCACTAACGCTTGCCGCTGGGAGTATAACGTCCAGGAAGGGAAAGAGGACGCTGTCGGCAATATCGTGCATGTTCACGAACCGATCCCGGTACAGAACGTTGAGCCGACACTCGGCGTCGGTGCGCCGACCGATAAAGTGTTTATGATTGAGGAAGCGCAGCGCCCGGGCGAGTATATGACCGCCTTTGAAGATGAGCATGGCACCTACATTATGAACTCCAAAGATCTGCGCGCGATTGCCCACGTTGAGCGCCTGACGCAGATGGGCGTGCACTCCCTTAAAATCGAAGGCCGCACCAAATCCTTCTACTACTGCGCGCGCACCGCGCAGGTCTACCGCAAAGCGATTGATGATGCCGCCGCGGGCAAACCGTTCGACACCTCGCTGCTGGAGACGCTGGAAGGGCTGGCGCACCGCGGTTATACCGAAGGGTTCCTGCGTCGTCATACTCATGATGATTACCAGAATTACGAGTACGGCTACTCGCTCTCTGAGCGCCAGCAGTTTGTCGGCGAGTTCACCGGCGAGCGCAAAGGCGAGCTCGCGGCTGTGCGGGTGAAAAACAAGTTCTCCGTGGGCGACTGCCTCGAGCTGATGACACCGCAGGGCAACGTCAACTTTACGCTGGAGCAGATGGAGAGCGGCAAAGGCGAAGGGATGTCCGTGGCGCCGGGAGATGGTTATACCGTCTGGCTGCCGGTTCCCCAGGATATGCCTCTGGAGTACGCGCTGTTGATGCGTAATTTCACTGGTCAGACAACCTGAAACCCGCATGAAAAATAATTTAGCAGGGTTATTTTTACGCTGCGAAGATTCTTAGAATCGGATCACACACCGTCACGGTTAATGCGGTTATGATGCACTCCGCTGAAAAAACATAACCCATAAATGCTGGCTGTACCAGGAACCACCTCCTTAGCCTGCGTAATCTCCCTTACGCAGGCTTATTTTTTTCTCCCTTTGTCTGCTTTTTCCACGCCTTCGCTTTTCCTGAGATACACTTTCGTCATCGATTTTTGTCAGGACGAAGAGAATGAATACATTTCCCACAAGCTTATTGATCCTTAACGGCAAAAGCGCCGGTGACGAGCAGTTGCGCGAAGCGATAAATCTGCTGCGCGACGAGGGTATGGATATTCAGGTGCGCGTCACCTGGGAAAAAGGCGATGCCGCACGCTATGTTGCAGAAGCGCAGCAGCTTGGCGTCGCTACGGTGATTGCTGGCGGCGGCGACGGCACCATCAATGAAGTGGCGACCGCGCTGGTTAATTGCGCAGGAGAGAGTAAACCGGTGCTGGGCATTCTGCCGCTGGGCACCGCCAATGATTTCGCCACCAGTACTGCCATCCCGGAGGCGCTGGATAAAGCGCTACAGCTGGCGATTGTCGGTAAAGCGGTGCCGATTGATATTGCGAAAGTGAATAATGAGACCTGCTTTATCAATATGGCGACGGGCGGTTTTGGTACGCGCATCACCAGTGAAACGCCGGAAAAACTGAAAGCTGCGCTCGGCGGCGTCTCCTATCTGATCCACGGCCTGATGCGCATGGATATGCTGAAATCCGACCATTGCGTGATTCGCGGTGAGGATTTCCACTGGGAGGGTGACGCGCTGGTGATCGGTATTGGAAATGGTCGCCAGGCCGGCGGCGGTCAGCAGCTCTGCCCGGAGGCGCTGATTAATGATGGTCAATTGCAGCTGCGCATTTTTACCGGGGATGAGATTATCCCTGCCCTCTTCACCACGCTGACTCAGCAGGAGGAGGATAATCCCCATATTATCGACGGCCATTCAGCATGGTTTGAGATCAGCGCTCCCCACGAGATCACCTTTAACCTCGATGGCGAACCGCTGCGTGGCGAGCACTTCCGCATGGAGGTGATCCCCAATGCATTGCAATGCCGTTTGCCGCCGGATTGTCCGTTATTAAAATAAGTTTTATCGGTGAACCTAAACCGTAGGCCGGATAAGCGTTTACGCGCCATCCGGCATTATCCCCGCCGTACCATTGCCGGATGGCGGCTACGCCTTATCCGGCCTACCAAAACGCGCCTTCAGCAACACCGGTGCGGCTTTTCTCTGCAATATGACAGCGATGGGGTTGTGTCCCCGCTGAAATCGGCGAACCGAAGCGGGAATGACAAGGTCTGGACGCCATGGATGGCGGACAGAGGCGAACCGAGACAGGATGTCGAGTCGAGCCGGCCGCAGTCAGGCACGCGGGAGGTGAGCGCAGTGCGCAGCTCCGATTTCCTCGCGGGGCCGCGGGGATTGACAAGGGGAGCGCGGCCGCTCCCCTTGTCCCGTTCACCGCACCGGTGATAAAAATATTCCGCCACACGCCTGGTGAACGGAACCCTTCCACCAAGGCAACATGCCGCCGCCAATGCCTGATGGCGCTACGCTTATCAGGCCTACGCCGTTTCAGCACCCCTGTAACCGTCGGCCAGATAAGCAGCGTTATATACCAGCAATCAGTGCTTAATACGCCGCGACCTCGCGCGCCATCTCGCGGCTATATTGCTGGCTGGCGTTCACCAGCATCCGGGTATAATCCGTTTGCTCCGCGCCGCTGACCAGCGCATCCACCGTTAAGGTTTCAAGGATTTTTCCATGCTGCATCACCGCCACTTTCTGGCAGAGATGGGCAATCACTCCCAGATCGTGCGTCACCATCAAATAGGTTAACTGCGACTCCTGATGCAGCGCCGCCAGCAGGTTGAGGATCTCCGCCTGCACCGAGACATCCAGCGCCGAGGTCGGCTCATCAAGTAGCAGCACCCGCGGCTCGAGGATCAGCGCCCGGGCGATCGCCACACGCTGACGCTGTCCGCCGGAGAGCTGATGGGGGTAACGTTCACGAAAGGCGCGGCTTAAACCCACTTTGTCCAGCAGCGTGTTGATGCGCCGATCGCGATCGTTAATGCCATGGATTTGCAGCGGCTCTTCGAGAATATCGCCGATGGTATGGCGCGGATGTAGCGAGCCGTAAGGGTCCTGAAACACCATTTGCACCAGCCGACAGCGCGGCCGGCTGAGGCGCTTCTCCAGCCGCTGATTATTAATCGCCAGATCGCCCTCCCAGTGGGTAAACAGCCCCGCCAGGCACTTCAGCACCGTGGTTTTGCCCGAACCCGATTCGCCCACCAGGCCATAAATCTCGCCCGGCTGCACGGCAAAGGTGACATCGCTCAACACCTGGTTGCGCTTCTCCCCTTCGCCAAACGCCAGATTCAGGTGGTTTACAGTAATCATATGGCTCTCCTCACTCGCCCAGCCAGCTGGCCTGGCGCTGCAACACCGGCAGTACCGGGCGGCGGTTGTGAATCTCCGGCAGGGCGTGGATTAACCCCTGCGTATAGGGGTGCTGCGCGTGATCAAGATCTTTGGCGGCGATAGATTCCACCACGCGCCCGGCGTACATCACCAGCACGCGATCGCAGAAGCTGCGCACCAGGTTGATATCGTGGCTGATAAAAATCAGCCCCAGCCCGCGCGATTTGACCAGATCGTCCAGTAGCCCCAGCACCTGCAAACGCACCGAGACATCCAGCGCGGAGGTCGGCTCATCGGCAATCACCAGTTCAGGGTCGGTGATCAGCATCATGGCGATCATGATGCGCTGCCCCTGGCCGCCGGAAATCTCATGGGGATAGAGGTGATAGACTCGCTCCGGCTGACGAATGCGCACCACATCAAGCATCTCCAGCACTTTCGCTTTCGCCGCCTTTTTCTGCCCCGGATGGTGCGTGAGCCAGGCTTCCGCGATTTGATCGCCGACGCAAACCACCGGGTTCAGGGAGTATTTTGGATCCTGCATAATCATTGAGATACGTTTGCCACGCACCTGGCGCATCTGCGCCTCGGTAACCTGTTGTAGATCGATATCGCCAAACTGCATGCGCTCGGCGGTGATCTTAGCTTTCGCCGGATGCAGACGCAGCAGCGCGCGCCCGACGGTGGATTTACCGGAGCCGGACTCGCCGACGATAGCCAGCTTCTCCTGACCAAGCGTAAAAGAGACGCCGCGCACCGCGTGGGTGACCGCGCCTGCGTTGACGAAATCGACATGCAGGTTGCGCACATCGAGAAGCGGCGAGTTATTCGCTGCGGGGATCGAGGATGTCACGTAAGCCGTCTCCTAAGAAGTTGAACGCCAGGCTGTTGATCAAAATCGCCAGCCCCGGAATGGTCACTACCCACCAGCACTCCATCATGTAGGTGCGCCCGCTGGAGATCATCGCGCCCCACTCCGGGTCGGGCGGCTGCGCGCCGAGGCCGAGAAACCCCAGCCCGGCGGCGGTCAGGATGATGCCCGCCATATTCATGGTGATACGGATAATCACCGACGGCAGGCAGAGCGGCACAATGTGTCGCCACAGCACGCGCAGTGGCGACGCGCCCTGCAACCGCACCGCCGAGATAAAATCGGCCTGGCGCAGCGACAGGGTTTCCGCTCGCGCCAGCCGCGCAATGGGCGGCCAGGCGGTGAGCGTAATGGCGATCACCACATGCTCAAGGCCGGGACCGAGGGCGGCGACAAACGCCAGCGCCAGCACCAGGCTTGGAAAGGAGATAAAGATATCGGTGACGCGCATCAGCACCATATCGACTTTGCCGCCAAAGTAACCGGCGGTGACGCCAAGCAGCAGGCCAAGCGGGCCAACGGTGACGGAGACCAGCAGCACGATATAGAGCGTAATGCGCGAGCCATAGACCAGCCGGCTGAAGATATCGCGGCCGAACTCATCGGTGCCGAACCAGTGTGCGGCACTCGGTGCGCTCAGGGCGTTGTCGAGATCCATTACCAGCGGGTGGTAAGGGGCAATCAGCGGCGCAAAGATCGCCACAATCAGCAACAGCAGGATGATACTGCCACCGATGGCGGTGAGCGGGTTGCGCGCCATTTTGCCAATAAACCCCGCCGTGCGGCCAAAGCCACGCTTGATGCGCTGGCTGCGCTCGCGGCGGGCGGCTGAAACAGGCGAATCAAAGGAGACCGTCATGATTTCGTCCTCGGATCAAAGAGTTGATAGAGCATGTCGGAGAGCAGATTCAGCAGCACGAAGATCACCCCCACCAGCAGCACGCAGCCCATCACCGCATTCATATCGCCGAGCAGCAGGCTGCCGGTGAGATAGGAGCCAAAACCGGGCCAGGAGAAGACCGTTTCGATCAACACCGCCCCTTCCAGCAGCGAGCCGTAGGCCAGCGCCACCACCGTTAACAGCTGAACGAGAATGTTGCGAAAGGCGTGATTCCAGATCACCTGCCGCTCGGTCAGTCCTTTCACCCGCGCGGTGATGATGAACTCCTGTGAGAGCTGCGCCAGCATAAAGCTGCGCGTCATGCGGCTGATATAGGCCAGCGAGTGAAAGCCGAGCAGCGACGCGGGCAGCACCAGGTGATTGAGCGCGTTCCAGAACACCTTGCCGTTGCCCGCCAGCAGCGCATCGACGGTAATCAAGCCGGTGCGACGCGGCACCAGGCCATCAAGCCCCAGATCGAGCCGCCCGGCGCCGCCGACCCAGCCGAGCCAGGCGTAAAAGAGCAGCAGCCCCATCATGCCGACCCAGAAAATGGGCGTGGAGTAACCGGCAAGGCTGATAATGCGCACCACATAGTCCGCCACGCTGTTGCGCCGCGCTGCTGCCAGCACGCCAAGGGGGATGCCCAGCCCGGCACCAACGATAATGGCGAAGGTCGCCAGCTCCAGCGTTGCCGGGAAGACGCGCAGAATATCGTCCAGCACCGGTTTGCCGGTCAGCAGCGCATTACCCAAATTGCCGTGCAGCAGGTTGTTAAGGTAGATGCCAAACTGCGTCATCAGAGACTGGTCAAAGCCGAGCTGATGGTAAACCTGCTGATAAGTGCTGTGATCGGCATCGGGGCCGACAATCGCCAGCACCGGATCGACCGGCATTACGCGGCCAATAAAGAAGGTCAGCAGCAGCAATCCGAACAGGGTGATCGCCACCTGGGTCAGGCGCGTCGACACCCGCCGGGCCCGCGAGCCGGGGGCAAGCAGTAGCATACTCATGGTTTCTCTCCTTCAGCGCCGTCGCGTTTGTAGACTTCACGCAGAAAGGTGGTTGCCGATGGGTGCGACTGAAAGTTTTTCACTTCATTGCGCACCACGACCGAATCGACCATTTGCGACAGCGGGATTAGCGCCGGGATCAGCTGGTCATAACGCACCTGAATTTGCTGATAATCCGCCTTCTGTTTGTTCGGATCGCGCTCCAGCAGCGCCTGGTCGATCATCTGATTGAGCTGTTTGTCGTAGAAACTGGTGCGCCAGCCCTGGAAGTTGGTCAGCCGCGCTTCGTCACTATTATCGGGGTTATAGACCAGCGCGCGCAGGCTGGAGTGCGGGTGCGGCTCGACGCCGCTGCCGCCGCGCCCGACCAGCATGTCGAACTTGCGCTCGCGCATCGCACCGTAGATCTGATTCCCGGTGCCGGTGATGATTTTGGCGTTGATGCCTGCCTGCATCAGCGTCGACTGCACGGCAATGGCGATGTTGAGAAACGGTTGATCGGCCAGCACGCGCAGCGTGGTATCAAAGCCCTGCGGGTAGCCCGCTTCCGCCAGCAACTTTTTGGCGCGCGGAATATCAAGCCGGTAGCCGGGGTCCGGCAGCGTTGAGGGCATTCCCGCTTTAATCGGCCGCTGATGCAGCACGCCATAACCCGGCATCAGCGCGTTGTTGATGCCCTGGTAATCAATCAGGTAGCGCACCGCTTCGCGCACTTTTGCATTGGCGAAGTGCGGCTCTTTCATGCTCATTGCTACGTAGTAGACCGTGCCCTTCTGCACCGCCTCGACGGTGACATTCGGGTCTTTTCGCAGCGCGTTGATATCCGATACCGCCATGTTGTTGGCAATATCCAGATCGCCTTTCGCCAGCATCAGGCGCAGGGTTTGCGACTCCTGAAAATGGCGCAGCACTACGCGGCTCAGCTTCGGCTCTTCGCGCCAGTAGTGCGGGTTACGCTTCATGCGCAGCACATCTTTCGCCTGCCAGGTCTCAAGCATAAACGGCCCGGAGCCCGCTTCGTTGGTGGTCAGCCAGCGGTTACCCCAGTCGTTATTTACCGCATGCTGCTGCACGGTTTTGCTGTCGAGCACACCCAGGTTCCCCAGCGCGCCGAGCGAGTAGAGCACCAGCTGCGGGTCATTGGCCTTCGGCAGGGTGATTTTTACCGTGTAGGCATCCGGGGCGCTGATCTGCTGATCGATATTCTTTTTGCTGAAACCGTAGGATTTCCAGACCGATGCCTGTGCGAGGTTGAGGTGCAAAAGCCTGCGCATCGACCAGACCACATCCTCTGCGGTTAAGGGGTTGCCGGAGTGGAATTTCACGTCGTCGCGCAGATGAAAGGTCAGGCTTTTGCCGTCCGGGTCGATAGTCCAGCTTTTTGCCAGCGCCGGTTTCACATTGGTCAGCTCGTTAGCGTCCAGTTCCACCAGCGAGTCGTAGAGATTGACGACAATCCCGACCACTTCGTTACCGGTCATCGCTGCCGGATCGAGGGTCAGCAGGTTGTTCATATTCATGCCAATGATGAGCTGATCGGGCGGCGTTTTTGCGAATGCCGCGCCGCTGCCCACCATCAACGAGAGCGCGAGTACGCACGCGCCCGCGAGGGAGGTTTTTTTCATCTATCTGTCGCCTGTAGGGTACGTTTTACCGGCGGGGTAAGTACCCAAACCGGCCTACGCGTCCCGAAAGTCAGTGCTCCCGGGCATTTTTTATTGTTCAGTCGTGGCTGACGGTGTTGGCTTCGATAAAGGCAAAGTTGATATCTTCCCCGAGTCCCGGGCGCTGCGGCAGATGCACAAAGCCCTCCTCATCCATCGGGTCGACGATGCTGTTGAGATAGGCGGCGGGCTGATCGTAATCAAGGAACGGGTGCAACAAGCCGCGCTCGTACCAGCGGCAGTTGCGGATCGCACCGATGACCGCAAGGCTTGCCGCACCGTTGCCGTGTACTTCGCAATCCATACCGAAGGATTCGGCGAGGTTCGCCACTTTCAGCGTCGGAGAAATGCCGCCCACACCGTTTGCGCCAGCGCGCAGAATGTCGCAGGCACCCGCTTTTACCCAGTCCGCGCGGCTGTGATGTTTTCCGCCGAGGCTCTCCGGGCCAATAATCGGGATCGATAAATTCTCCGCCAGCCAGGCGTAAGAGGACATGCTCTCCTCCTCCATCGGCTCTTCAAACCAGGCGAAGTTGAGCTTCTCTAACTCTTTGCCAATCCACAGCGCTTCGGTGCGGCTGTACCAGTGGTAGCCATCAATCATCAGATCGATATCGGGTCCGACCGCTTCACGCACCGCGGCGCAGGCTTTGATATCCATTTTCGGGTTCGGCGCGAACTTCACCGGCGGCATCCAGGTGTGCAGCTTGATCGCTTTATACCCGCGCGCCACCAGCGTTTCGGCAAAAGCGGCGTACTCTTCCGGCGTCGAGAGACCGCCCTCAAGATCGTCCCCGCACATGGTGCTGCCGTATGCCGGAACCTTATCGCGATAGCCGCCGAGCAGTTTGTAGACCGGCATATTGAGCTTGCGGCCAATCAAATCCCATAACGCCTGCTCCACAAACGAGAGCGCGCGCTCGGTCAACTGATGGGCGCTGCCGCGCTGCCAGTGCGCCAGGTCCTGCCAGATACGCTCGCGATTAAAGGGGTCCTGACCGACCATCACTTTGCGGAAGAAGGTGGTGAGCACAAAGGGACGGACCACTTCCGGCGGAGCGAATGAGTAACCGGTGCTGCCATCGTCTGCGGTGATGGTTAACATCGCCATCTTCGCCTGTGTCTCCGGCCCCGGATGGGAGTGTCCGGCGCTATCAGAGGCCCGCCGCGTGGGGTGCTGAAAGACGGTGACGTTTACAGATTCAATTTTCATTCCGTATCCTTGAGTTTTGAAAAGCTGTTTCAGAACAAAATATATGCACAAAACCTGGTCACATCCTCGGACAAATAGCGCTAAGCAGCGACCATTTTTTGGGCATGCGCACAAGGATGCGTGACACTTTTCACAAAAGGTTACGGAAATGTGATCGGAGTCCGTGGCGGAGAGACGCGAAGCATAGAGAGAAAGCCCCCTTCCTGGCGGAAAGGGGCAACAGCAGAGGTTACGCGATAGTGATCTTCTCGTCGAGGTAGACATCTTGTACGGCGTTAATCAACTTCACGCCGTCGGCCATCGTTTTCTTGAACGCTTTACGCCCGAGGATCAACCCCATGCCGCCGGCACGTTTGTTGATCACCGCCGTACGCACCGCCTCGGTGAGATCCGCCTCGCCGCCGGAAGCACCACCAGAGTTGATAAGCCCCGCACGCCCCATATAGCAGTTGGCTAACTGGTAGCGCACCAGATCGATCGGATTATCGCTGGTGAGCTTGCTGTAGACGCGCTCATCGGTATAGCCGAATTTCACCGCGTTATAGCCGCCGTTATTCTCCGCCATCTTCTGCTTAACGATATCCGCGCCGATGGTGGCGGCAATATGGTTTGCCTGGCCGGTGAGATCCGCTGAAACATGGTAATCGACGCCATCTTTCTTAAACGCGGAGTTACGCAGATAGGCCCACAGCACTGTCACCATGCCCAGCTCATGGGCGCGCTCAAAGGCGGTAGAGATCTCTTCAATCTGGCGGCGGGATTCCGGCGAGCCAAAGTAGATGGTTGCACCAACCGCTACCGCCCCCATATTGAACGCCTGCTCAACGCTGGCGTAGTAGGTCTGATCATAGGTGGTCGGGTAACTGAGGGTTTCGTTATGGTTGAGTTTCACAAGGAAAGGAATGCGGTGGGCATAACGGCGGGAGACCGAGGCCAGCACGCCGTAAGTTGATGCCACACAGTTACAGCCCGCCTCAATCGCCAGCTCAACGATATTTTTCGGGTCAAAGTAGAGCGGATTGGCGGCAAACGACGCGCCTGCCGAGTGCTCAATGCCCTGATCAACCGGCAAAATAGAGATACCCCGTCCCTGCCAGCCGCCCGTGGTTGTAAAGGGTCTGCATGTTTCGCAACACCGCAGGCGGGCGGTTGTTGTCGATCATTACGCGGTCGACATAGTCGTGTCCGGGCAGATAGAGCTGGTCGGCAGGAATGGTCATGCAACGGTGTTGCAGAAGGCTGTCGGCGTCTTTGCCAAGTAACTGCACAATATCAGTCATTACAATGCTCCCGTAAGCTTGCGCTTCGCGAATTGGATTGTCCTTACCCACCTTGCCTGGCGATGGGCAAACTAAGCCTGGTACTCTGGCGTCAGAATGTCCACCGTCGGGCATTTTTTCAGCTTATTCTGCTGGCACGTTTCGGTTTCTGATTTACCACCAGTGATGAAAGTGGTGAACCGGGCCGATACCCTCGCCCACTTCAAGCGTATCGGCCTGTGCCAGCGCAGCGGTAAGCCACGTTTTCGCCTCTGCAACCGTTTCAGCCCAGCCGTTATGGCGTGGACGCAGCGCCGCCAGCGCCGCCGAGAGTGTGCAGCCTGTACCATGGCTGTTTTTAGTTGCAATACGTACGGTGGTAAAGCGCTGTGCGCCATCGCGAGTAAAGAGCCAGTCCGGGCTTTCGGCGTCGTCCAGATGACCGCCCTTCATCAATACCGCCTCACAACCGAGCGCTAACAGGGCTTCGCCCTGCTGACGCATCTCGCGCTCGCTGCGCGCGTGGGGCGCATCTAACAGCACAGCCGCCTCCGGCAGATTGGGCGTGATAAGTGAAACCTGCGGCAGTAAATGCTGGCGCAGGGAGGCAACCGCCGATGGGGATAACAGCGGATCGCCACTTTTCGCCAGCATCACCGTATCGAGCACTACATTGCGCACCTGGTAATGGCGCAAGCGCTCCGCCACCGCTTCCACAATATCCGTTTCGGCCAGCATGCCAATTTTGGTGGTGTCGATGCGTACATCGCTCAACACCGAGTCCAGCTGGGCGGCAACAAAAGCAGGCTCAATGCGGTACACCGACTGCACACCGCGCGTATTTTGCGCCACCAGCGCCGTGATCACTGAACAGCCATAAGCGCCCAGCGCCGAAAAGGTTTTCAAATCCGCCTGGATCCCCGCCCCGCCGCTCGGGTCGGTGCCGGCAATGGTTAAGGCATTAATCCGTTTCATCATACCCCCTCCCCATTTGCAGCCAGTGCATCAAGAAAGGCGGGGACGAAACTGCCAGGGCCAGCGCTCTGCTTCACCGCGCGGCTACCCGCCTGCTTCATTATCCGGCAGGCTGACGCAACGTTGAGGAGCCGCCCACCCGGTAAGGCGCAGCAGGCGGCCACTACCGCTGAGAGCGCGCAGCCGGTGCCAACCACGCGCGTCATCAACGGATCCCCGCCGCTGACGCTCAGGGTTTCTCTACCATCGGTGATGTAATCAATCTCTCCGCTCACAGCGACGACTGCGCCGGTCTGTTGTGCCAGCTGCTGCGCTGCGGGCACCGCCGCCAGCGCACTGTCGGTGGTATCGACGCCGCGCCCGCCGCCTGGCATACCGGCCAGGGCGAGGATCTCAGAGGCGTTGCCGCGAATGGCGGCCGGTCGCAGAGAGAGGAGTTGCTGGCAGAAAGTGGTGCGAAACGCGAGTGCGTCAACCGCAACGGGATCGAGCGTCCAGGGCGTTTGTGCCTGGTTGGCGCGCTCGATTGCGGCGCGCATGGCTTCTGCGCGCTCGCGCGTCAGCGTGCCGACATTGATAAGCAAGGCATCGGCAATGGCGCTGAACTGCTGCGCCTCTTCGCTATCGATAACCATCGCTGGCGATGCGCCGAGCGAGAGCAGCACGTTGGCGGTAAAGGTTTGTACGACGTCATTGGTCATACAGTGAACAAGTGGGGAGAGTGTGCGGAGTTGCTGTAACGCGTGTGCAGCGTGCACAGGATCAAGCAGGTCAGGTTGCATCTTTTTTGCTCCTGCCCGGCGTGAAGAAGGGATGCCGGGCAGGCATCTGACTTCCCTACGCTGGCATTATCCAGATCAGGTGGTACGGGTATTTCTCAGCCTTCACAAAGAAGGGCACCCCGAGTCATAACATCAATAAATTGTGGTGAAACCGTTCAGTAGCTTAATGCTGATAGATGACAGTGTAAATGCGCAGTTGCCAACGCGCTCAGTGGCGAATCTGCGCCAGCTCCGCTTCGGTAAGCCCGGTCATGCTCATCACCGTGCTGCGATCGAGGCCGTTTTGCAGCATCGCCCGGGCGATGCGGAGCGCCTCTTCTTTGCGCCCCTTCTCGATACCGCGCTGCTCGCCGATCTCAAGGCCTATTGCGATACCTATTTGTTCAAGCTGCTGTGCAATTGTCATTAATTGGTCCTCATGCTGTGGCGCCTTGAGCGCCAGTTCACGTACAAAGGCGTGCGCATCTGCTGCCTCGCCAACGTACACCAGGTAGTTTATCAGCGAAGCTAATTGCTGTCGTGTGATGTGTTCGTTCACTAACAGCGTCGCGAGGCGGTCCAGAATTTCGCTTAAATCGCGCTGATGGATATGTTTTTGTAACAGCGTCAGCGCCGCCATACTGCGGTGATTCATTATTTCGTTATCCGGGATGATCGAGACATCAACGAGCGGAAAGCTGCTGCTATAGAGCTCTTGTGCAGTTGTCGGGCTGACAAACAGCTCTAACCAGTTCGTTGACCAGGGATAAGGGGTGCGCTTGCCGGTATAAAAAAGCAGGGGAATAACTAACGGTAGCGATTTATGTCCGGCATCGAGGTGCCTCTGCATCGCGGCAATCGCGTAACGTAGTAACCTAAAGGCCATATGGCGATCGGGGGTAGATTGATGCTCAATCAATACATGAATATACCCCTACCCTGCGCGTGTTTTCAGGCTGTAGAGCACATCACTGTAATAAGCCCGCAGGTTCTCTTCAACGAAACTGCCTGACTCCAACTTTAGGGTGCGTAAATCGCAGAGTGCCAGTAAATGCGCGGGCAAGTGAATTTCGATAAAATCCCTGGCCGTCGTCGGGTTGGTCAGAAACTGTTTGAATGCCGCATCGTGCGGCGTGGGGGTGATCTTTTTTTTGCGTTGCGTGATCGTATCGGTCATGAAGGATTTGCCTCCCTGGCTTGCGTTCTTTCCCTCTAAATAACATTAAAACCTGACCACGCCCAGATGTGCTTTTTCCGAAAAAAATTAATTAACTTTTCCTTTTACTTCATCAGCTTATGTGCAATGACTTTTAACTGCTGGGCGATCTCCTGCAGGTTTGCGCTCTGCTCCTGCAATGCGCCGGTTGAGTGACGCACAATCAGCCGTGCGGGCAGCACGGATGAACTGCGGGCGGCGTCGCCGTGGCCGCTGTCGAGCAGACGACGCACCGCCTCTTTGCCCTGCAAATCGAGATCCAGCGAGACAGTAGTTAACGATGGGTGGAAGAAGGAGCTTTCATAGGTGTCGTCATAGCCGATTACCGATTTCTCGCCGGGAATGGCAATCTGATGTTGATGAAATGCGCTCAGCACGCCAAGCGCCATCTGGTCATTCCCCACCAGCACCGCGCTAAAGTTGGGCGTTTCGCGCAGCATCTGCAGTGCCCCGGCGTAACCGCTCTGGGCATCCCAGTTGCCGTGGAACACTTTCACCGGTTTCAGGCCGTAGCTATCAAGCGTATCCACCCAGCTTTTCAGCCGCAGTTTTGCCGAGACGGAGCTTTCCGGCCCCGCCAACAGCGCGATATCACGGTGCCCTAAATCATAGAGATGTTTGACGCTCGCACGGGTACCGTCCGCCGGATTAAACGAAACATTAAACACCGAGCTGTAGGGGTCGACATCAAGAAACAGGCAGACAATATCGTCATTATCAGTCGCAATACGCTGGGCTTCATCGGTCTCCAGCGGCACGTTAATGATCACCTTATCAACCAGCTGCGACTTCAGTTCATTGATGGCGGACTGGATATCATGATTGACGTTCTCATCAATCATTGAGATCAGCACCTGGTAGCCGTCAAGATTGGCATAGCGTTTCACCGCCGCCGCCACCTGTGAAGGAGCATGCAGCGCCAGCGAGGTGGTCACCAGCCCAAGGGTCTGGCTCTGCTTACCGACCAGCTGCTGCGCCAGCCGGTTCGGCACATAACGCAGCAACTCTATCGCTTTCTCAACCTTGAGACGCGTGGCTTCGGATACATTGGCAGATTTATTGAGTACCCTGGACACGGTCTGATAGGAGACACCCGCATGGCGGGCAACGTCTTCCAACGTCGCGCTTTTAGACTTCATGGTCCGGTTCCTTATGTTGTTATGCGCCAATTGTAACAGGGCAGATCAAAAAAAACGCTCAATGCTCATTTCCTCGCCGCATCAGCCGTCATTAAGTATCACGCTCACAATACGCATAAATGTGAACAAATTCTCTACCTGTAACAAAAATCGCTGATTTATTTGCAGTTAATCACACATTTTAGATCCTCAGTTTGCCTGTTTTTACGTTTAAGCATTTTATGACTGCGATTATGTGAACGTAATACAAAAAAATAAGAGGAACACGATGAAGACTCCACTACGCACACTCTCTCTTGCGTTAGCCGCTGCGCTGACCTCAACCTCGCTGATGGCAGCCACCTCGGTACCCATCGATTTTCACGGCTACCTGCGCGGCGGCGTGGGCGTGTCGGGCGATGGCGGCCAGGTGGAGTGGCAGAAAAATAAGATCGGTCGTCTGGGTAATGAATCCGATACCTACGGCGAGCTCGAGTTGGGATCGGAAGTCTACAAAAAAGATGACGTTAGCTTTTACCTCGACAGCATGGTCAGCATGGTCTCCGATGGCTCGAACGATAACGAGACCACTATCGGCGACGATGCGCAGTTCGGCTTACGCCAGCTGAACCTGCAGATCAAAGGGCTGATCCCTAACGATCCCAACGCAGTGATCTGGGGCGGTAAGCGCTACTATCAGCGCCACGATCTGCACATTATCGATACCAAATACTGGAATATCTCCGGCTCCGGCGCGGGGATCGAAAACTACACCTTCGGGCCGGGCGCGGTCTCTTTTGCGTGGATCCGCGGCGATGCCAATGATGTCGATTACCGCGTCGATAACGACAATGACGTCAACATTAACTACCTCGACCTGCGCTATGCGGGCTGGAAACCGTGGGCGGGTGCGTGGACGGAGTTCGGTATCGACTACGCCATGCCGAACCCGACCAAAAAGCAGAAAGCCTATGGCGGGCTGTATGACGCGGATGATGGCGTGATGCTGACCGGTGAAATTAGCCAGGATATGTTCGGCGGTTACAACAAGCTGGTGTTGCAGTACG
The DNA here is from genome assembly GCF_014490785.1 of Kosakonia sp. SMBL-WEM22. Classification (NCBI taxonomy): domain Bacteria; kingdom Pseudomonadati; phylum Pseudomonadota; class Gammaproteobacteria; order Enterobacterales; family Enterobacteriaceae; genus Kosakonia; species Kosakonia sp. SMBL-WEM22. The sequence goes on from NZ_CP051488.1 coordinate 3,220,720, forward strand.
CCAACAAAGGGCTGGCGCAGAATATGGTGTCTCAGGGCGGCGGCTGGTATGACATGTGGAACTATGTCAATGACGCTACCGGCTATCGCGTGATCAACACCGGGCTGATCCCGATTACCGACCGCTTCTCCTTCAACCATGTGTTGACCTACGGCGCGGCCGAAGATACCACTGCCTTTACCGACAAATCCCGTCTGGTGTCGCTGGTTGGTCGCGCGCAGTATCAGTTCACCGAATATGTGCGTCTGATTGGTGAAGTGGGCGGCTTCTACCAGAAGGATAACTACAAAAACGGCACCAACTATAAGCAGAGCGGCGAGAAGTACACCATCGCGCTGGGTCTTGCCGATGGCTCCGATTTTATGTCGCGTCCGGAATTGCGCCTCTTCGCCTCCTATTTAAACGACTCTGAAGATGGCAAGGCATTCGAAGATGGCACCAAAAATAACACCTGGAACTTTGGTGTGCAGGTGGAAGCCTGGTGGTAAATAGCCATTATATTTATCGTTTAAAAAGAGTATCTAATTAACTTCGTTATTTATCTCCGACCCTTGCAGGTTTATATTGCCACTGCGTTCGTTATTTTTTATTTGGGATACCCGTTGCGGGTATCCCTTTTTTATTATTAACGGGCAGAAAAACGTTCCTCGAGTAATTTACGCAGCGCGTCAGACTGCTTGCCAAAAATAGCATGTACCTGTTGGCCGAGAATAATGACGCCCAGCGCGCCTTCATCCTGTAGTGCCTGCGAATCGACCCGGGTTAACTCTTTTACCGTGACGCGCAGGCGTGTCAGACAGGCATCAACCTGTTCAATATTCGTCTCGCCACCAAATGCCGCAGCCAGCCGCTCAATTTTCTCTCGCTCAGCATCGCTGAGCGGGGTAGCCGGTTTGGCTTCAGAGAAGTAATGCAGGAAGGACTTAAGGCTTACCATCGCAGGTCTCCGTAATCAGCAGATAAAAAAACGCCTGCCCGGATGGGCAGGCGCGCAGAGTGGGCTATGCCTCGCGGCGAACGACGCGGCAATCCCAGGGTTTGAGCGCCAGCGCACCGCTGACGGAGGCCTCGCTCAGGCAGTCGTGATAACCTGGCGGCAGCGTAATGTTCTGCTGCTGGGCGGTGAAGTTCTGAATAAAGACAAACGCCTGTTCGCCATCTTCCCGCGCGGTCGCCACCACGCCCGGCGGTAGCTCAACGTTAAGCGCTCGCGGCAGCGACAGCGTGTCAATAAGGTTGGCGAAGAAGTCCCGCTGGAACGCCAGATCATTACGCGAAGCGATATGCCAGGCTTTACCCTTGCCGAAGGCGTTAACCGTTACCGCCGGGCGACCAGCATAGAAATCATCCCGGTAGGTCGCCAGCGCCTGCGCTCCCTCAAGCTGGATCAGCTCGCAGAGATGGCGCACCTGATAGGGTCCCTGTAAGCCCGCCTCGTTGCCCGCCAGCCCCTGCACCAGGTTCCGCTCGTTATCGTCGAGGCAGTCAATCTCTTCCGCCCAGATGCCAAGCAGGTTGCGCAATGGGCCGGGGAAACCGCCCAGGTGGCAGAGATCGCTCTCGTTGACCACGCCGCTCCAGTAGGATGTGACCAGATGCCCGCCGCTGGCGACAAAGGTCTCGGCGCGTTCGGCGAAACCGTCGCGCACCATATAGAGCATCGGGGCGATCACCAGATGGTAGCGGCTGAGATCGGCATCGGCATTAATCACATCCACCGCCACGCCCTTCTCCCAGAAGGGGCGATAGTGCTCGTTAACCGTCTTTTCATACTCCATGCCTTTGTTACGCGGCCCCTGCGCATCATCCAGCGCCCAGCGGTTCTGCTGGTCGAAGATAATCGCCACCCGCGCCTCGGTGCGACAACCCATCACCGGAGTCAGCTTGCTGAGCATCTCGCCAAGGGCGGAGACTTCACGGCCAACGCGGGTATCAAGATGGCCGACATGGTCAATTACCGCGCCGTGGAACTTCTCCACCGAGCCACGGCTTTTGCGCCACTGGAAGTACTGCACCGAATCGGCACCATGCGCCACCGCCTGCAAAGAGGAGAGAATATGCATCCCCGGCTTTTTCAGTTTGCTGGTTGGCTGCCAGTTGGTGACGCTGGGCGTCGACTCCATCAGCACGAAGGGCTTGCCGCCTTTCAGCGTGCGCATCATGTCGTGATACATGGCGGTGTAGCAGGCGAGCTGGGTTTCGTCTTTATCGCGGTGCCACATCGGGTAGCTATCCCAGGAGATAAAGTCGATCGCCTCGGCAAGCTGCCAGTAGTCGTAATCGTAGAAGTACTCCATAAAGTTGGTGGTTACCGGCAGCGCCGCGTTGGCCGCCTTCAGCGGAGCGACTTCATGGCGGCAAAAGTCCGTCACCTGAGCGGTGTTAAAGCGTCGCCAGTCAAGGTTCAGGCCATGAATGGAGACTTCGCCCTGCGGCGCAGGCGACTCAATTTGCGACCAGTCGCTGTAGGTGTGGCTCCAGAAGTCGCTCCACCAGGCGTGGTTCAGCGCCTCCAGCGTCTGATAGCGCGCCTTCAGCCAGTCGCGGAACTTCTGCTGGCACAAATCACAGTGGCACTCGCCGCCATACTCGTTGGAGATGTGCCAGCCGAGCACCGCCGGATGCTGCCCGTAACGCTCCGCCAGCAGCGTATTGATCTTCAGCGTCTTTTCACGGTAGACCGGCGAGCTCATACAGTGGTTGTGGCGGCCACCGTGCAGGGCGGGCACGCGATCGCGCCCAACGCGCAGCACCTGCGGATATTTTTGCGACATCCATGCCGGACGCGCGCCGCTCGGCGTGGCGAGAAATATATGGATACCGGCGGCATATAATTTCTCAATGACCTCATCGAGCCAGGCGAAATTAAATATCCCCTCCTGCGGCTCGAGTTTCGACCAGCTAAATATCCCGACTGACATCACATTACATTTTGCCTGCTGCATCATGGCAATATCGCTATCAATAATACCGGGATAGTTTTCCCACTGCTCCGGGTTATAGTCCGCGCCATGCAATAGCGAGACGACCTTCGGGCTTAAAGGCGCAAATTTATTCATTATTCATTCCTGAAATTTACAACACGATAATTAATTAAAGACTTTCACCGACGGCAGCACTTTTCCCTGGCAATCAAACAGCGCCTGGTTTTCTCGCGCATTGCCCTCTTTCCAGTGGTCATTGATATATTTCATGCCAGCGGGCGTGGCCCAGCCGTTGCCCGGGACGGCAATCCAGGTCGGTTCCCAGTAGAAAATGCCCTTGCCGCGCTGGCCCTGCACATTAATGACCGACTGCATTAAATCGTGCACATAGTCATATTGCCCCTGCACCGTCGCCGGGTAGCCGCCCGCTTTCTCCTCTTTCGCCTGGAAGCTGTTCTCGGCGTTATCGCAGTTCGCCAGCGTATAGGCGTAGGCCGCCTCGACGACAATGACATCTTTGTTGTAGCGCTTGCTGATGTCATCCATGTTGGCCTGCAGGGCGCTGATTGGCCCGTTCCAGTAGGTGTACATCGACAGGCCGATCACATCAAAAGGTACGTTGCGTTTGGTTATCTCATCAAACCACCAGCGGAAGGTGTCATTTTTGGTGCCTTCGGCCAGGTGCAGCATGATCTTCACCTGCTCGCCGTTATTCAGGTTCTCTTTGACCCCATCGATTCCGGCAGTGAGCAGCCCGGCCAGCCGGTCAAACTCGCCGCCGCCCTGCCCCCAGCTTTTACCTTCCGGCCACAGCATGCCGCCATTGATCTCATTACCGATCTGCACCATGTCCGGCAACACGCCCGCCTGTTTAAACTGCGCAATCGTGTCGCGGGTGTAGTCATGCACCCGGCTTTTCAACTGCGGATAGTCGAGCTTCTCCCAGGCTTTCGGCTTGAACTGCTTGCCCGGATCGGTCCAGAAATCACTGTAGTGCAGATCGAGCAGCAGCTTCATGCCCTGCGCTTTTGCCCGCTTCGCCAGCGCAAGAGTGGTAGCGAGATCGTTATCGCCGCCGCCATAGGCATTGCCCTGCGCATCTTTTGGGTCAACCCACAGCCGCAGACGCACATAGTTGACGCCGTTGGCTTTCAGGATGGCCAGCGCATCTTGCGGCTGGTTTTTGTCGTTATAGAATTTCGCCCCGTGCTTTTCCGCATCGAGCAGCGTGGAGATATCCGCCCCTTTAATAAAGTCGGCCGGCATCCGGGTAAACGGGCGCGTAGTCACTGCGCTGGCAGAAAAACTGGCAGCGAGGCATACCGCCAGCAGAGCGGGAGTCAGTCTTTTCATATGCTTATCCTTTTGTACTGCCGGAGGTGAGGCCGGAGACGAAATATTTTTGTAACGCCAGGTAGAGGATCGCCACCGGTACTGCAATCAGCACCGCGCCCGCGGCGTAAGTGGTATAACTGGCACCCATTTTTTGCGCCACGAGGTTATAAAGCCCGATCGGCAGCGTGTATTTATCCGGCGTGCGCAAAATGGTACTTGAGAGGATGAAATCCCCCAGCGGGCCGGTGAAGGAGAAGAGTGCCACCACCGCGATAATCGGTTTCGACAGCGGCAGGATGATCTCGATAAAGATGCGGAAGTTGCTGGCACCATCCATGCGCGCGGACTCATCCAGATCGCGCGGAATGGCATCCAGGTAGCCCTTCATCAGATAGGTGTTCATCGGGATCATCCCGGCGACGTAGATCAGCACCAGCGCCATATGGCTGTTGATAAGCCCGAGCAGCTGCGAGAGAACGAAAATCGCAATCAGCGCCGAGAACTGCGGGATCATTTGCAACAGTAAAAAGAGCATCAGCCCGTTCTGGCGGCCTTTAAAGCGAAAGCGCGAAAAGGCGTAGGCGGTAAAGCTGACGCTGATTAAGGTCAGGATCATCGTCAACAGACTGATCTTCATCGAGTTCCAGTACCAGGTGAGGTAGTTGACCTGACCGTTAAAGAGATCGGCATAGTGCTGGAACGAAAGGTTTTCCGGGATGATCGAGGTACTGAGCAGGCTATTGCCGGCGTTCAGCGACGCACCAATCGTCCACACCAGCGGGTAGATAATCGTCAGCGACACCGCTGCTATCACCAGCCAGGAGAGCGTCAGGCGAATAACCTTCTCGCGGCGAATACTTTGTGATTGAGCCATTTTCTTCCCTTATGCCATGTCGTCGTTTTTGAACGATTTGGTGGCGCGGAACTGCCACAACGCCAGGCCGACAACAAAAATCGACAGCAGAATGGTAATGGTGGCCGCGATAGCGTACTGCGATGAGGACATCGTCAGCTTATAGATCCACGACACCAGAATGTCGGTGCCGCCCGCGTTCGCGCCGGCCACCGCCGGTCCGCCGTTGTTAAACAGGTAGATGATGTTGAAGTTGTTAAAGTTGAAGGTGTATTGCGTGATGATGATCGGCGCAATCGAGTAGAGCACCAGCGGCAGCGTAATGGTGCGCAGCCGGGTAAAGGTGCCCGCGCCATCCATCTTCGCCGCTTCATACAAATCGTCGGGAATCGCCTGCAATACGCCGGTAGTCATGGCAAAGACAAACGGGAAACCGAGCCAGGTCTGCATCATGATCAGCGCGGTTTTGGTCCAGAAGGGATCCGTCAGCCACGGTTTCGGGTCGATGCCGAAGAAGGCGAGGATCGCGTTGTTGATCACGCCAAAGGAGTCGTTGAACATCCCGGCGAAAACCAGAATAGTGACAAAACCCGGCACCGCCCACGGCAGGATAAAAATGGTGCGCACCAGCGGCTTAAAGCGCAGATCTTTCTGGTTCACCAGGATCGCCAGCAGCACGCCGACACTGCACTGCAAGGTGGTCGCCAGCAGCGTCCACACCACCGTCCACTGCAGCACGTCAAAGAAGGTTGAGCGCCAGATCGACAGGGTAAAAATATTGATGAAGTTCTTTAATCCCACCCAGTCGACCAGTTTAGCGGGCGGTGTGTGGTAGAGGTTGTAGTTGGTAAAGGCGATGGCAAAGCCGAAGAGGATCGGGAAAATCACCACGAACACCAGCAGGATAAAGCCCGGGCTAATCATCAGGTAGGGAAAGCCGTCGCTGAGCAGCATCTGGTACTGCTTGCGCACGCTGTTGAGCGGCTTTCCGGCATCGCGTTTTTTGCCATTCAGCCACGCATCGCGCATTGAGAGCCCCCACACCATCAGGCCAAAGGCGATGATCAGCACGCTGATGATCCCCTCTGCAAGCAGGAAGATGGAGTTATCGCGCGGCACCTCTTCGCCAAGGGTGTATAACCCCCACAGCCCTTCGCGCAGAAAATCAGAGAAGATGCCGGTAAAACTCGCCAGCAGCACAAGAAAGATAAGGCCTTTCAGCCACTGGCGATGGTAGAACTGGCCAAAGCCCGGCACGATGGCCAACAGCAGCCCGCACCACGCGTGACGCCCTGCGCCGGGCGCTTTGGCAAAATGTTCGCTGGGACTGATAATCACGTACGACTCCTTTTCGACAACGGGAGGTCACCCTCCCGTTTCTGTACCAACACGCGGTTACTGGTTACTGGCCTGCATTGCTTCGACCTGCATCTGGATCTGCTTAGCTGCGGCATCCAGCGCCGCCTGCGGAGCCTGCTTGCCGGTCAGGCTCAGCTCCAGCGCAGCATTCGCCGGGCCCCACACTTCACCCATCTCCGGAATGCCCGGCATCGCGGTTGCACGGGCGGCCTGCACCGCAACGGCGCTCGCCTTCTCATCGTTTTTGATCACCGGATCGTCAATCATCGCTTTCTGCGCCGGGATTTCGCGCGTGGCGATATAGCGCGTTTTCACGTACTGCGGCTGGTTGATAAACTCGATAAATTGCTGCGCCAGCGCTTTGTCTTTACACCAGGTAGAGACGACATAACCTTTCACGCCGAGGAAGGAACTCATCGGTTTGCCATCCGGCAGGTTTGGCAGCGGTACCACGCCGTAGTTGATGCCGGCGGCTTCGTAGGGCTGGAACGCCCACGGGCCATTGATCACCGCCGCCGCTTTTTTCTCAGTAAACAGCGAATCGATGGCGTTCAGCCCGTTATCGCCGAGGATCCCCGATGGGAATACCCCTTCGGCATAGAATTTTTTCAGGAAGGTAACGGCTTCTACCGCGCCGGGTTTATTGAGGCCGATATCCTGCGGGTTATAGCCCCCTTTGTCGTTTTTACCGAACAGATAGCCGCCCATTGGGCCGATCGCGCCCCAGCTGTAGTAAATCTGATCGAACTTCGCCAGCAGGCCATATTTGTTCTGTGCGCGCTCTTTTTTCGAGTAGTCGAGCCACTCCGGCAGGCTTTGCAAAGGCTTGTCGATAAGATCTTTGTTGTAGATCAGCACCAGCGTCTCTACCGCTTTCGGCACGCCATAGAGGGTGTTGTCGAGGCGGAAGGCGTTGATGGAGGCAGGCGTAAAGGCGTCAACCTTTTCTTTGTCCAGATTCAGGGGGGTCAGCAGCCCTTGCACAACTGCGCCGCCCAACTGATCATTGGGGATCACCAGCACATCCGGGCCGATGCCTGCCGGACCATCGAGGCGCAGTTTCTCCAGTTGCTGGGCGTAGGGCATCTCCTGCACGTTTACTTTAACGTTATATTTCTGCTCAAAATCGCGCACCGCATCCTGGATGCCGGACGATTTTTTGATGTCTTCCCAGACATTGAGTTGCTGTGCGGCGGCGTGCGCCTGCAGGCCGACAAGCTGCCCGGCGGCAAGCGTTGTTAAAATCAGTGCGGTAAGGGTCTTCTTTTTCATTATCAACCTCATGTCAAGGTATAACAATTTCATGGTTTTTATGGCGCATCATCAGGTCATCACTCTGGTAAACCACCTGATATTGCAGGGCTTAAGACGTATTTATTCGCCTTATCAGATTTGTTATACGCTACGCTTTAACCAGCGATAAAACGAGAATAAACGTTGCGTTATGTGACCAATGTTACAGAAATGAAAATTGAGTATAGGGCGCTAAATCCGTGGAAGTTATAGTCAGGCCATGATTTTTCGCCGTTGAGCAGCACTGTCTCCTGATTGTTATACGTAAAACAAAACAGCTGACAAACGGCCAGTAACGGCTATTACATTCGGGGAACGTTGATGTCCAATATACGACTGAGAAATGTCACCAAGCGGTTTGGCGACACGGTGACGCTGAACAATGTCAATCTATCGATTGATGATGGCGAGTTTGCGGTGTTTGTCGGCCCCTCCGGCTGCGGGAAATCCACCATGCTGCGCATGATTGCCGGTCTTGAGGAGGTGAGCGAAGGCGAAGTGTTGATTGGCGATGAAGTGATGAATGATGTCGCGCCCGCCCATCGCGGTGTCTCGATGGTGTTCCAGTCCTATGCGCTCTACCCTCATATGACCGTCGCGGAGAACATGGGCTACGGGCTGAAAGTGAACAAAGTGCCGAAAGAGGAGATCCGCCGCCAGGTGGAGATGGTGGCGAAGACCCTACAACTGAGCCACCTGCTCGATCGCAAACCGAAGCAGCTCTCCGGCGGTCAGCGCCAGCGTGTCGCCATTGGCCGCGCGATTGTGCGCAACCCGCGCGTCTTTATGTTTGATGAACCCCTCTCTAACCTCGATGCCGAGCTGCGCGTTGAGATGCGACTGCACATTGCGCGCCTGCACCAGGAGCTGAAAACCACCATGGTCTATGTCACTCATGACCAGGTGGAAGCGATGACGCTGGCGGACAAAATTGTCGTGATGAACTACGGCAACGTTGAGCAGATGGGCTCGCCCATGTCGCTCTACTACAACCCGAAAAACAAGTTTGTCGCCGGCTTTATCGGCTCGCCGAAGATGAACTTCCTGCCCGCCACGGTAAGCCAGTGGCAGCCCGGCGAAGTGACTATTGCCCTTGCTCAGGGCCACCAGCTGACTCTTGGCATCACCACCTCACCGCTGGAGGTGGGCGCAGCGATTACGCTCGGCATTCGCCCGGAGCACCTCTCGACCAATATGACGGGCGGCGTGCCGCTTGAGTTTCAGTGCGAAGTGGTGGAGCGGCTGGGCAACAACACCTATCTGTTTGGTCAATGTTATGGCCACGACAATATAAAAATCCTGCTGCCGGGCGATGTGCATTTCCGCCCATGGCAGAAGATCCCCCTCGCCTTCGACAGCAGCCACTGTATGATCTTTGACGAGCAGGATCAGCGTGTCAGCGCCGATATCCCGGTGCCCAACCACGATTTGTAACGCCCAGGCCGGAGCCATCCGGCACTGCATTTTCACTCGAGCGCGATAAGTGCTGCTCCATTTTGCGGGTTTTTCATCAAAGCTGCGTTGTCTACCCTTAGTGGCAGTGATGAAAACCAACAAAACGGAGCCTGTTATGAAAGCCATCGCCATTACCCGCGCCGCCGCAGGCGGCAGCAACCTTGATGCCCTCACCGATATTGACCTGCCGCAACCGCAAGCCAGCGGTCACGATCTGCTGGTGGAAGTAAAAGCCATCTCCGTGAACCCGGTGGATACCAAAGTGCGCGCCGGTTTTAATGCCGATGCGCCACGCGTGCTCGGCTGGGACGCGGTAGGCGTAGTAAAAGAGGTCGGCGAGGCGGTCACGCTGTTTCAACCGGGCGATGAAGTGTGGTACGCCGGCGCCTTAACCCGACCGGGAAGTAACAGTGAATATCAGCTGGTTGATGAGCGCATTGTGGCGCGCAAGCCCACTTCGCTCGATAACGCTTCTGCCGCCGCCCTGCCCCTGACGGCGATTACCGCCTGGGAGCTGCTGTTTGACCGCCTCGCTGTCAAAGAAAATGGCAACGACGGCGATGTGCTGCTGATTGTCGGTGCTGCGGGTGGGGTCGGTTCGATTCTCACGCAGCTGGCACGCCAGCTGACCCGTATGACGGTGATCGGCACCGCCTCGCGCCCTGCCAGCCAGCAGTGGGTGAAAGATCGCGGCGCGCACCACGTGATTGACCACAGCAAGCCGCTGACCGAAGAGCTGGCGCGGATCGGCATTAAAGAGGTGACCCACGTTGCCAGCCTCACCAATACGCAGGATCACTATCAACAGCTGATTAACGCCCTCAAACCGCAGGGCAAACTGGCGCTGATTGACGATCCTGACAGCCTGGATGCGATGCCGTTGAAAGCGAAGAGCATTTCGCTGCACTGGGAATTTATGTTTACCCGCTCGATGTTTACCACTGACGATATGATCGCCCAGCATCAGCTGCTGACGCGGGTGGCGGAGTTGATCGACAGCGGCGTGCTGAAAACCACGCTGGGCGAGCACGGCGGTGCGATCACTGCCGCTAACCTGCGTAAGGCCCATGCGCTGCTTGAGAGCCAGCGCGCGGTGGGCAAAATCGTGCTGGAGGGATTTGCGGGCTGATCCTGCCAGGATTACTCCCAAACCTGCCGGGCGGAGAGCGAAATTCGTTCTCCGCCCGCACTGCTTTTTCCTGGGTTTGCTTACACTTTTTACCAAAGCGTTATTTTTTGCTGGTTGCTCCGCTGTCTGTAAACGGCAATGATGTCGTGCTATTTATGCAACTACGTGAAATGTATAAGAACAACCTGGAGAGAGTATGCGTAAAACAAAAATGATGCTTCTGGGTGCGCTGCTGGCGACGGCTTCGGCTACCTATGCTGAAACTCCGCCCGCGTCGCCGCCTGCAAGCGGCACACAGTCATTTGAAGTGAAAGAGTTTGTTGCCGACTTTACCAAATTCACCATTGGCGACACGGTGCCGGAGATGTACCGCAGCGACGATTACAACATCAAGCAGTGGAAGTTGCGTAACCTTCCCGCGCCGGATGCCGGCAGCCACTGGACCTACATGGGCGGCAACTACGTGTTGATCACCGATGCCGACGGCAAAATCCTCAAAGCCTACAATGGCGACATTTTCTATCATCGTTAACCGGGAGCGCCTGTGATTATCCGCCGCTGGCAGGAGAGTGACAGGCCGTTTCTGCGTACCCTGTATCTGCATGCCCGTAAAGAAGCCTGGACCTGGCTGGATAGCAGCGACTGGTCGCTGGAAGATTTTGACTCCGCGACGCTGGGAGAGGTGGTTTGGGTAGCAGAGGAAGATGGACATCGGATGGGGTTCGCATCGGTCCTGGAGAATGACAACTTCCTGCATAACTTGTTTATCGACCCGGTGTTTCAGGGAAAAGGTGTCGGCAGCGCACTGCTTGAGCATGTGCAGAGCACCTTTACCAGCACCGGCGCGCTGAAGTGTTTGCTGCGTAATAACCTGGCGCTCAACTTTTACCAGCGCCACGGCTGGCGTATTGAAGCCAAAGGCGTCTCTCCGCAGGGGGATTATGTGCTGATGCACTATGTGTTGAAGTAGGTTTTGTCATTTCGTAGGCCTGATAAGGCGAAGCCGCCATCAGGCAATCGATGCCGCGATACAATGCCGGATGGCGCGTAAACGCTTATCCGGCCTACGCCGTTCCAGCCGCAACTGTTTTCCATTCGATGCCCATCTTACAGCGGCGGTGTTGACCCCCGCTGAAATCGGCGAACCGGAGCGTGAATGACAAGGTCTGGACGCCATGGATGGCGGACAGAGGCGAACCGAGACAGGGAGCGAGTCCCGGAACGGGCGAGTAAGTCGAGTCGAGCCGGCCGCAGTCAGACACGCGGGAGGTGAGCGTAGTGCGAAGCACCGATTTCCTCGCGGGGCCGCGGGGATTGACAAGGGGAGCGCGGCCGCTCCCCTTGTCCCGTTCACCGCACCGATGAGTAAAACATTACGCCGCACGCCCGGTGAACGGAACCATTCCACCAATCCAACCCCATTGCCGGATGGCGCGTAAACGCTTATCCGGCCTACGCCGATTCAGCGGATTAGTTACCGTAGGCCGGATAAGGCGGAGCCGCCATCCGGCAATTGTGCCGCGGTGAGAATGCCGGATAGCGCGTTACACGCTTATCCGGCCTACACCGTTTCAGCGGCATCGTCAATCACACTGCGCGGAACGCGATCTCTCCTGGGATGATTTCACCCTGCCAGTAAAGCTGGGCGGCTACGCGGCCGGCGAGGTTGCGGTAAATGGCGGTGAACTCGCTGTCCGGGCGGCTTATCACCGTCGGCGTCCCCTTATCGAGATCTTCACGCAGCGAGATATGCAGCGGCATCTGGCCCAACAGTTGCGTGTGATACTGCTCCGCCAGCTTCTCTGCGCCGCCAGTGCCGAAAATCGGCTCATGGTGACCACAGTTACTGCACACATGCATGCTCATGTTCTCAACGATGCCGAGCACCGGCACCTCCACTTTCTCGAACATCACAATGCCTTTTTTAGCATCAATCAGCGCGATATCCTGCGGCGTGGTCACCACCAGCGCGCCGGTGACTGGAATATTTTGCGCCAGCGTCAGCTGGATATCACCCGTGCCTGGCGGCATATCGAGCACCAGGTAGTCGAGATCTGGCCACATGGACTCCTGCAACATCTGCAGCAGCGCTTTGCTGGCCATCGGCCCGCGCCACACCATCGCATTATCATCCGTCACCAGATAACCAATTGAGTTGGTTGCCAGGCCATGGGCGATAATCGGCGCCATATGCGTGCCATCTGGTGATGTCGGACGCTCATTTTCCGCGCCCAGCATCATCGGGATCGACGGGCCGTAGATATCGGCATCGAGAATACCGACTTTCGCCCCTTCCGCAGCCAGCGCCAGCGCAAGGTTAACGGCGGTAGAGGATTTCCCTACCCCGCCCTTGCCGGAGCTGACGGCGATAATATTTTTCACGCCGTTAACGCCCGGCTGGTTTTTCACCCGCTTCAGGGTGGCGATATTGTGCGACAGCTTCCAGTCGATGGCGCGCGCGCCGGTCAGACGCAGCAGCTCGGCGCTGCACTGAGCTTTCAGCTCTTCGAAAGCGCTACTCCAGACGAACGGCATCAGCAGCTCGACGTGCAGGGTCTCATCCAGCCATGCAACATGGTGGACGGCTTTCAGTGCTGTCAGGTTATGTTTGAGGGTGGGGTGCTGAAAATCGGCCAGCGTCCCGGTGACAATTGCCCGTAAGGCTTCCGGGGATTTGGCCTGGGATTGCGAACTCATCCCGACTCCTTTGTAGTTGTTCTGAAAACGACATTTGTAGCGCTCAAGTTTACCCCAAAGGGAATAATTATCCATTTATGGATTAATGCCCTTATCGCTTGGCGCGATTGTTACCCTTTTGGTAATATCGAAAACCCTTTTTCTCAAGAAGATGTAATGCCAACTATGACTCAAGTCGCGAAGAAAATTCTGGTAACGTGCGCGCTGCCGTACGCCAACGGCTCCATCCACCTCGGCCATATGCTGGAGCACATCCAGGCTGATGTCTGGGTCCGTTACCAGCGAATGCGCGGCCACCAGGTCAACTTCATCTGCGCGGACGACGCTCACGGCACGCCGATTATGCTGAAAGCACAGCAACTGGGGATAACCCCGGAGCAGATGATTGGCGAAATGAGTCAGGAGCATCAGACCGATTTTGCTGGCTTCGACATCAGCTACGACAACTACCACTCAACGCACAGCGATGAGAACCGCGAGTTGGCCGAGCTTATCTACACCCGTCTGAAAGAGAACGGGTTTATCAAAAACCGCACCATCTCCCAGCTCTACGATCCGGAAAAAGGCATGTTCCTGCCGGACCGCTTTGTAAAAGGCACCTGCCCGAAATGTAAAGCGGCGGATCAGTATGGCGATAACTGCGAAGTGTGCGGCGCGACCTACAGCCCGACCGAGCTGATTGAGCCGAAGTCGGTGGTCTCCGGTGCGACGCCGGAAATGCGCGATTCCGAGCACTTCTTCTTCGACCTGCCGTCGTTCAGCGAAATGCTGCAGGCGTGGACCCGCAGCGGCGCGCTGCAGGAGCAGGTGGCGAATAAAATGCAGGAGTGGTTCGAATCCGGTCTGCAACAGTGGGATATCTCCCGCGATGCGCCCTACTTCGGCTTTGAAATTCCGGGCGCGCCGGGCAAATATTTCTACGTCTGGCTGGATGCGCCGATTGGCTATATGGGTTCGTTCAAAAACCTCTGCGACAAGCGCGACGATCTCAACTTTGACGACTGGTGGAAAAAAGATTCCGACGCCGAGCTCTATCACTTTATCGGTAAAGATATCGTCTATTTCCACAGTCTTTTCTGGCCGGCGATGCTGGAAGGCAGCGGTTTCCGCAAGCCGACCAACCTGTTTGTACACGGCTACGTAACGGTTAACGGCGCGAAGATGTCCAAATCGCGCGGCACCTTTATTAAAGCCAGCACCTGGCTGAACCATTTCGATGCCGACAGCCTGCGCTACTACTACACCGCCAAGCTCTCGTCGCGCATTGATGATATCGACCTCAACCTGGAGGATTTCGTCCAGCGCGTGAACGCCGATATCGTTAACAAAGTGGTGAACCTGGCTTCGCGTAACGCGGGCTTTATCGCGAAACGCTTCGACGGCGTGCTGGCGTCAGAGCTGGCCGATCCGGCGCTGTATAAAACCTTCACCGACGCCGCCGCCGCCATTGGCAGCGCGTGGGAGAGCCGCGAGTTTGGTAAAGCGGTGCGCGAAATCATGGCGCTCGCTGATGTAGCAAACCGCTATGTTGATGAGCAGGCCCCATGGGTTGTCGCGAAACAGGAAGGGCGTGACGCCGACCTGCAGGCGATCTGCTCGATGGGCATCAACCTCTTCCGCGTACTGATGACCTGGCTGAAGCCGGTTCTGCCGTCGCTGGCCGCACGCACCGAAGCGTTCCTCAACACTACGCTGACATGGGACGCGATTAACGAACCGCTGCTCGGCCATAAAGTGAATCCATTTAAAGCACTCTATAGCCGCATTGAGATGAAACAGGTAGAAGCGCTGGTTGAAGCCTCGAAAGAGGAGGTGAAAGCCGCAGCCGCGCCGGTAACGGGCGAGCTGGCAGACAACCCGATTCAGGAGACCATCAGCTTTGACGATTTCGCCAAAGTCGATATGCGCGTGGCGCTGATTGAGAACGCCGAGTTTGTCGAAGGCTCAGATAAGCTGCTGCGCCTGACGCTCGATCTCGACGGTGAGAAGCGTAATGTCTTCTCCGGCATTCGTTCCGCCTACCCGGATCCGAGCGCGCTGATTGGCCGTCTGACGGTGATGGTGGCCAACCTCGCGCCGCGCAAAATGCGCTTTGGCATCTCCGAAGGGATGGTGATGGCAGCGGGTCCTGGCGGCAGCGATATCTTCCTGCTCAGCCCGGACAGCGGTGCAAAAGCGGGTCAGCAAGTTAAATAAAAAAATAAGGCGCTGAATTCAGCGCCTTTTTCTATACTGTTATACGCAGTCTTACAAAACATTACCTCACATGGAAAATAGGGGATTATCGTGAAATTCAGCAAAATCATTGCAGCACTCTTTTCTGTCGCTTTAGTTGTTGGCCTGACCGGCTGTGGTGATAAAGAAGAGAGCAAAACCTTTACCTGGGCGACGGGCGGCACGGAAGTGACGCTGACTTACTACTACAAGGGCGATGAAGTAGAGCGTCAGACCGCGAAGAACAAAATCGAATACTCCTCTATTGGTGCGAAAACCAAAGAAGAAGCGATGAAGGTTTTGGATCCGATCAGCAAAAAATACCAGAGTGTGAAAGGTGTAAAAGAGAGCGTAGCGTATGAAGAGACCTATGCTCAGGAGACGCTGGAAGTTGACTACAACGAAGTAGACTTCGCTCAGCTCAACAGCCTGCAGGGTTCTGAATTTACCGGCACGGTTAACGGTAAAATCAGCATGAAGCAGTCAGAAGAGTTGCTGAAAGCGCGCGGCTTTAAAGAAGTGAAATAAGGCGTTTACTGCCCGGTAGCACATTGCCTGCCGGGCTAATCAAACCGCATCACCTTGCGTGGATGCGGTTTTTTTATGGGCTAAACCGGTTAGCTCTTCGGCTTCTGTCCACGTACCGCCAGCCCGCGCAGGAAGTAGCGCAAAAACTGGTCGCCGCACTCGCGGAAATTTTTATGCTCCGGGGAGCGCATCATCGCAGTGATTTCCGGCATTGAGACGCGGAACTGCTGCTCGGTGAGGATCGCCAGAATATCGTCGGTCTTTAACGAGAAGGCGATGCGCAGCTTTTTCAGCACGATATTGTTGTTGATTTTGCGCTCCATGGCGAGGGGCGGCGCGCTCTCATCTTTGCCACGCTTCTCATAAATCAGCCCATTAAGAAACGCCGACAGCACAATATCCGGGCAGGGTTTATACCCCTCCTCATCCTCTTTACGCAGCCACGGAACCAGCTGTTCAGCCGTGACTTCAGTGTCCGCCAGCGCCAGAATGCGCACCAGCGCGGTGTTGTCGACCTGCAGGGTGTAACGCAGGCTGCGCAGGATATCGTTATTTAGCATGTCTCTTTCCGAAATGATGAACCAGCGCGCAGTGTAGGCATCGCGCAGGAATTTACAACCCCAACGCCTCTTTTAAATTTTTCAGATAGCGTCGACTTACCGGCACCGTCAGCCCGTCGCGCAGCAGCAGCTCGGCCTGGCCATTATCCTCAAGGCGGATCTCCTTAAGAAAAGCCATATTAACAAGATATTGCCGGTGGCAGCGCACCAGCGGCGTGCGGCTCTCTAGCGTGCGCAGCGTCAGCTCGGTAAAGCCCTCTTTACCTTCGTGGCTGGTCACATAGACGCCGCTCATCCGGCTGCTGACAAACGCCACCTCCTCCATCTGCAGCAACCAGATGCGGCTATGCCCGGTGCAGGGGATAAACTTCAGCGGCTGTTGATTTTCCGCCAGCAGCGACACATCCTGTATGCCGCGATCCTGACGCAAGCGGTTAAGTGTTTTGGTCAGCCGTTGCGTTTCAATCGGCTTAAGCAGGTAGTCGAAGGCATGTTCTTCAAACGCCTGCACCGCATACTCATCAAAAGCGGTAAGAAAGACGACGTAGGGGCGGTTACCGGGATCGAGCATACCGACCATCTCCAGCCCGCTAATGCGCGGCATCTGGATATCAAGAAAGAGCACGTCGGGGCGCAGCTTATGCACAGCACTAATCCCTTCAATGGCGTTACCGCACTCGCCCACCACCTCGATATCGCGCTCTTCCTGTAGCAGGCTGCGTAACATCTCCCGCGCCAGCGGTTCGTCATCAACAATCAGCACTCTTAACATGCCTCTTCCTCCAGAGGGAGTCGTAAGGTAATGCGGGTAAAAAGATCCGGCTCGCAGGCGATGCTGATGCCGCACTCGTCACCAAAACGGGCGCGCAGCCGCTTATCCACCAGACTCATTCCTAAGCCACCGGCATCCTTTTTCGGCTGATAAAGCCCGGCGTTATCCTCAATATCCAGGATCAGATGCTGCGCCTGCTGGCTGGCACGCAGGGTGATCTCGCCCACGCCCAGCAGCTGAGAGGTGCCGTGTTTGATCGCATTTTCAACAATCGGTTGCAGCGTGAAGGCGGGCAAACGCAAGTGCGCCAGCGCTTCCGGCACCTCAAGCCGTACCTGCAACCGCGCCTGAAAGCGCGCTTTTTCGATCTGCAAATAGGCATTCACATGCTCAATCTCATCCGCAAGGGTGACGATTTCTGCAGGGCGTTTCAAGTTTTTACGAAAAAAGGTCGAGAGATACTGCACCAACAGCCCGGCCTCATCGCTGTCGCGGCGGATCACCGCTTTAATGGTATTGAGCGCGTTAAACAGGAAGTGCGGGTTGACCTGCGCATGCAGCAGTTTGATCTCCGACTGGGTGAGCAGCGCCTTTTGCCGCTCATACTGCCCGGCTAGGATCTGCGCCGAGAGCAGCTGCGCGATCCCCTCCCCCAGCGTGCGGTTGATGGAGCTAAAGAGGCGGTTTTTCGCCTCATAAAGTTTGATGGTGCCGACCACGCGCTGGTTTTCGCCGCGCAGCGGGATCACCAGCGTCGAGCCGAGCTTGCACTGCGGGTGCAGCGAGCAGCGGTACGGTACCTCATTCCCGTCAGCATAAACTACCTCGCCGGTCTCAATCGCCCGTTGCGTCCAGACAGATGAGATAGGCCGCCCCGGCAGGTGGTGATCGTCCCCCGCGCCGGTAAAGGCTAATAGCCGTTCGCGATCGGTGATCGCCACCGCGCCGATATCCAGCTCCTGATAGAGCACCTGCGCTACCTTCATGCTGTTCTCTTCATTAAAGCCCTGGCGCAGAATGCCTTCGGTGGAAGCGGCCACTTTCAGCGCCGTGGCGGAAAAGGCCGAGGTATATTTCTCAAACATGGCACGCTTATCAAGCAGAATGCGCATAAAGAGCGCCGCGCCGACAGTATTGGTCACCATCATCGGCGCGGCGATACTCTGCACTAAATGCAGCGCGCTTTCGAAGGGGCGAGCAATCAGCAGGATGATCACCATCTGTAATAGCTCCGCCACGCAGGTGACGGCTCCGGCGGTAAAGGGGTTGAACACGCGGTCAGTGCGCCCGCGCTTGATAAGAAAACTGTGCACCAGCCCGCCAAGCAGCCCCTCGATAAAGGTCGAGAACATGCAGCTCAGCGCAGTCATGCCGCCCATTGAGTAGCGGTGCAGCCCGCCGGTAAGCCCCACTAGCCCGCCGACCAGCGGGCCGCCGAGCAGGCCGCCCATCACCGCGCCAATCGCACGGGTGTTGGCAATAGAGTCTTCAATGTGCAGGCCGAAATAGGTGCCGAGAATGCAAAAAATGGAGAAGGTGACGTAGCAGAGCAGCTTGTGCGGCAGGCGCACGGTGACCTGGATCAGCGGTATAAAGAGGCGCGTCTTGCTCATCAGCCAGGCGATCACCAGAAACACACACATCTGCTGAAGCAGCAGCAACACCAGATTGAACTCGTACATACCCGCCACACCGCATCACATAAAGCGCGTAACATACAGCGAGTCAGCCAAGGTTTCTTCGACAGGCGTTAAAAAAAGAGAAATTCGTGCTCTGAGTCACATATTGTGCCAGGGTATGTGTAGTTATGAACAAAGAGTAAACAAATCGTTACCATTGTTGTCTTCACACCCAAGAAAGGTCTACAGTTACACCGGCATTCGGGAAGCAAAGGAGAGATCATGGCACTTTACACTATTGGTGAAGTTGCTCTGTTATGCGATATCAACCCCGTCACACTGCGTGCGTGGCAGCGCCGCTACGGTCTGTTAACGCCGCAACGTACGGATGGCGGCCACCGACTCTTCACCGAGGCGGATATCGATCGCATCCGTGAAATCCAGCACTGGGTTGAATCGGGCGTACAGGTCAGCAAAGTCCAGGCGCTGCTGGCGAACAGCAGCGACAAGCGCCACGACGTCTGGCAAAGCCACCAGGAGCGGGCGATGCACCTGCTGCAACAGCGAGATGGCAACACCCTCCAGCAGTGGCTAAGCGAACTGATGCGCGACCATCCGGCGAAGTCGCTGGCGCAGCAGTTGATTAACCCGTTACGCACGCGCTTACAGAGCTCACGCCCCGCTTACCAGGCGAAGCTTAGCCTGCTGGATGGCATTCTGATTAGCCTGATTGCCGGGAGCTTGTCGACGTCGCGGCAGCAGGCGCATGGACGCCCGGCGCTGGTGGTCGGCTGGGACGTGCAGGATAGCACCCGGATATGGATTGAGGGCTGGATCGCCAGCCAGCAGGAGTGGCAGGTCGGCATTCTTGCGCACCCTTTTACGCAGTTCCATCCGGAGATGTTTAAAGGCCAGATGCTGCTGGTGTGGTGTGGCGACACCCCCTCCCCCGCGCAGCAGCAGCAGTTGCAGGCATGGCAAGAGTCAGGGCACCAGGTGTGGCTTCTCGGCATTTAATGTTGCATTAACAACTCACAATGCCTTTATAATGCCGGCCTCACTTTAAAGGAGCCTGAGATGAAGCCTGGTAAAATTCTTGTCATCGCAATCTTTCTGCTGATGGCCATCGGCGGGATCGGCGGCGTAATGCTGGCTGGTTATTCGTTTATCGTGCGCGGCGGTGCCGGTTAAGCCGCAGCGCCAGCCGTTCAAACCCCCGATCGACAATGATTGCCGCCAGCGCCACCAGCACTGCCCCCTGCACAATATAGGCCGTATTAAATCCGCTCAGGCCGATGATGATCGGCGTTCCCAGCGTGCTTGCCCCGACAGTAGAAGCAATGGTTGCCGTACCGATATTGATAATCACCGAGGTACGAACCCCGGCGACAATTAGCGGCGCGGCCAACGGCAGCTCCACTTTGATCAAGCGCTGCCAGCCGCTCATCCCCATCCCCTGCGCCACGCTCTGCACGCTTGCCGGAACCGCAGCAATGCCCGCCAGCGTCCCCTGTAAAATCGGCAGCACGCCATAGAGCACCAGCGCGATGATGGCTGGCGCTTTGCCAAACCCCATCACCGGCACTGCAATTGCCAGCACCGCAACGGGTGGAAAGGTCTGCCCGACGGCGGCAATGGTTTCTGCCAGCGGACGAAATTCACGCCCGCCGGGCCGTGTCACGGCAATGCCGACGCCCAGCCCAATGGCTACCGCAATAATGCTTGAGAGCGCCACCAGCGAGAAATGGGCCAGCGTCAGCGCGACAAAACTCTCCTGCAGATAGACCGGACGCGGGAGTTGCGGAAAGAGCGCACTAAAGAGTGGCGCAGTGTGGGGCATGCCAAACAGCAGCGCGATAAACAGTGCCAGCAGCCAGAGCAGCGGATCACGCAATATTTTCACCAGCCGCCTCCCCGCGTAACAGATCGCGAAAATGGAGGCTGCCGCAGGGCTGCCCGTTAGCATCCTGCACCGGCAGCACCTCGCTGCGCTGGGCGACAAAGGCAGAGAGCGCCTCGCGCAGGCTCATCTGCGCCTGCAACGGCTGTCCGTGGCTGACCGGTTCGTCGCGCAGATAGTCGCTCACCTGGCGCAGGGAGAGCAGGCGCACGCCCAGCTCGCTGCGGCCAAAAAACTCACGCACAAAATCACTCTGCGGCGCGGTCAGCATCTCCAGCGGCGTCCCCTGCTGCACCACGTTGCCGCCATCCATCAGAACCAGATGATCGGCTAACTGCAACGCCTCATCAATATCGTGGGTCACCAGCACAATGGTGCGCCCGAGCAGGCGGTGAATGCGTACCATCTCCTGCTGCAGGGCGCTGCGGGTAACCGGGTCGAGCGCGCCAAAAGGTTCATCCATCAACAGCACTTCCGGGTCGGCGGCCAGCGCGCGAGCAACGCCGACACGCTGCTGCTGCCCGCCGGAGAGTTGGTGTGGAAAGCGATCGCGCAGCCCCGGCTCCAGCCCGAGCAGCGCCATCAGCTCATCCACCCGCGCGTCGCGCTTGCCGCGTGACCATTTTTGCAGTTGCAGCACGGTGGCGATGTTTTGCGCCACCGTCCAGTGGGGAAAGAGCCCAATCGACTGAATGGCGTAGCCCATGCGGCGGCGCAGTTCAAGCACCGGTAGGCTGCGGATCTCCTCTCCGGCAAAGGTGATGGCCCCCTCATCATGTTCGACAAGGCGGTTAATCATCTTCAGGGTGGTCGATTTTCCCGAGCCGGAGGTACCAATGAGTACCGAAAAGGCACCGCTTTTCATCTGCAAATTGAGCTGATTTACCGCTCGCTGCCCGGCAAAATTTTTGGAAACGTTGTGAAATTCAATCATGGTGTTTTACCTTCAACAGCGCGAGGGCAAGGCCAAAAAGTGCGTCAATCGCCACCGCCAGGCCAATAACCGGGATCACTCCGAGCAGCACTAAATCCAGCGCGCTGCTGAGTAGCCCCTGGAAGACCAGCGCGCCAAAGCCGCCTGCGCCAATCAGTGCGGCGATCACCGCCATGCCGACCGTCTGAACCGCCACCACCCGCAGGCTGCGCAGTAACAGCGGTAGCGCCAGCGGGATCCGCACCTGCCAGAAGCGCTGCGCCGCACTCATCCCCATCGCCTGCGCGCTCTCCAGCACATCGGCGGAGACCTCGTTCAGCCCGGCAACCACGCCGCGTACCAGCGGTAACAGGGCATAGAGAATAAGCGCAATCAGTGCTGGCGTGATGCCGGTACCGGCAATACCTAATGAGGCGAGGAACGGAAAGTGCTGCGCCAGCCCGGCAAGCGGCGCGATCAGCAGGCCAAACAGCGCCACCGAGGGGATGGTCTGAATAATGTTGAGGGCGGTGAAGACCGGCCCCTGCCGCGCCGGATGGCGATAACACCACAGCCCGAGCGCGAAACCGATGGCTAATGCCGGGAGCAGCGTGCCGAACAGCAAGGTTAAGTGCTGCGCCAGCGCGTCATCAAACACCTCCTGGCGGTTGCGGTACTCATGCAGCAGCGAGAGGTTATCCAGCTCGCCGCTAAGCAGCAGCCAGAGCGGCAACAGCCAAATCTGCACATGCAGCAGCCAGCGCCACACCGGGTGAGCAACAAGGCGGCGAATGGCATCGCTACAGGCGAGCAGGCTGAGCGCCAACCATAGCCATAAGCCGCTGCCGGGCGAGGTGCGCGCCAGCGCACTGCCGCTCTGCGCCAGATCCGTTGCTGCGCGGCCTGCGCTCCACACCAGCAGGCAGAAGAGAAGCTCCGCTAGCAGCAGCGTTGCCGCCTGCGCACTGCGCCCCGGCACAAAGCAGAGGATCAGCAGAAGCGCGGGCGCAAGCAGCCACAGGCCGCTGAAGAGCTGCCACAGCGCGCGCCCCTCGCCGGAAACCAGTCGGTTTGGCGCATAGTTGATAAACGGCAGCCACGCCGCCAGCCCTCCCAGCACAACCAGCAGCAATAGCACGCGGTTGTGGCAGCGTTTCGATCCCTCCATCACGCCTTATTTCACCAGGCCTTTTTCTTTCAGGTAGTCTGCCGCGACTTTCTTCGCATCCAGCCCCTCTACCGCAATGCTGGCATTCAGCTTCTGCAGGGTCTTCTCATCAAGGCTGGCAAAGACCGGCTTCAGCCAGCTATCCAGCTCGGGGTAGGCTTTGAGCACCGCTTCACGCACTACTGGCGTCGGGGCGTAGATTGGCTGTACGCCTTTCGGATCGCTTAATGTCTGCAAGCCGAGCGCCGCCACCGGGCCATCGGTACCGTAGGCCATCGCGGCATTAACGCCGGAGGTTTGCTGTGCCGCCGCTTTGATCGTCACCGCCGTATCACCACCGGCCAGCGACAGCAGCTGATCCTGCTTCAGATCGAAGCCGTAGGCTTTTTCAAAGGCAGGCAGCGCATCAGCACGCTCAATAAACTCCGCCGAAGCGGCCAGTTTGAACTCGCCGCCCGCTTTCAGGTAGCGGCTGAGATCGTCGAGAGAGGTGAGTTTGTTCTTCTGCGCCAAATCCTGACGCACAGCGATAGTCCAGGTGTTATTGGCCGGTGCTGGTGTCAGCCAGATAAGCTTGTTCTTCTCAGCGTCGAGCTTTTTCACCTTCTCGTAGCCCTGCTGCGCGTTTTTCCATGCCGGATCGTTCTCCTCTTTAAAGAAGAAGGCGCCGTTGCCGGTGTACTCCGGGTAGATATCCAGCTCGCCAGAAGTAATCGCGCCACGCACCACCGGCGTGGTGCCGAGTTGCACTTTATTGACGGTTTTTACGCCGTGGCTCTCCAGCACCTGCAAAATAATATTGCCAAGCAGCGCCCCTTCAGTATCGATTTTCGATCCCACTTTGATTGGTTCTGCGGCCTGCAACGGTAAGCTTACGGCGGCCATTAGCGCCACTGAGCAGGCAAGTTTTCGGCTGAGTGTCATGGTTTATCCCTCATTTTTTTACTGCCTTTATCAGCAGCTTGAGAAAAAAGCGTAGCTGAAAAATAGCGACGCGAAGGTGAAGTGGTGCGAAACGGTAGTGCGGATAATAAAAAAGGCCGGTTGCCCGGCCTGATGAGTGGTTACTTTAATTCAAATTCGCCCTGGTTGACGCGGGCGGAGTCGACACCGATGAAGACGTTGAACTTGCCCGGCTCGGCGTCGTACTTCATGCGCTGGTTCCAGAACTTAAGCGCGTCGACATCGATCGGGAAGCTGACGGTCTGCGTCTCGCCCGGTTTCAGGTTGACCTTCTTAAAGCCGCGCAGCTGTTTCACCGGGCGGCTCATCGAAGCGGTAACATCCTGCACATACATCTGGATCACCGTTGCCCCTTCGCGCTTGCCGGTGTTGGTCACCTCAACGCTTGCATCCACGCTGCCACCGCGGGACAGGGTCGGCGCAGACATCTTCACATCCGACACGTTAAAGGTGGTGTAACTCAGACCATAGCCAAAGGGATAGAGCGGGCCGTTGGCTTCATCAAAGTAGCGAGAGGTGTATTTGTTCGGGTTATCGGCGTTATAAGGGCGGCCGGTGTTCAGGTGGCTGTAGTAGACCGGGATCTGCCCCACGGAGCGCGGGAAGGACATCGGCAGCTTGCCTGAGGGGTTGTAGTCGCCAAACAGTACATCGGCGATGGCATTGCCGCCTTCGGTACCGGCAAACCAGGTCTCAAGGATGGCGTCAGCCTGCTGATCCTCTTTCACCAGCGCCAGCGGACGTCCGTTCATCAGCACCAGCACCAGCGGCTTGCCGGTCGCTTTCAGGGCGGTAATCAGATCGCGCTGGCTCTGCGGAATGGTGATATCGGTGCGGCTGGAGGCTTCGTGCGCCATCCCCTGCGCTTCACCCACGACGGCCACTACGACGTCAGATTTTTTCGCTGCGGCCACTGCTTCATCGATCATCGTCTGCGGAGAGCGGGGATCGACTACCACTGCCGGTTCGTAGAGATTAAGGAAATCAACGATGCCTTTATCGTTGGTGATATTCGCCCCTTTGGCGTAGATCACCTGGCCTTTGTCCTTCAGCGCGTCGCGAATACCGGTCAGCACGGTGACCGACTGATCGGCCACCCCGGCGGCAGACCAGCTACCCATGGAGTCGCGCTTGCTGTCCGCCAGCGGCCCAATTACCGCCACGGTGCCCGATTTTTTCAGCGGCAATGTTTCGAGACGGTTTTTCAGCAGCACCATACTTTCGCGCGCCACTTCCCGCGCCTCTTTACGGTGCAGGCGGCTTTCAGCGTTGGTGTCCTGCGGGTCGCTCTCTTTCGGCCCTAAGTGGCTGTAGGGATCGTTAAACAGCCCCATATCATATTTGACGTTCAGCACATGGCGCGTGGCATCATCCAGCTCCGCCATCGTCACTTTGCCGGACTTGATCAGCCCCGGCAGGTATTTGCTGTAGTACTCGTCGCTCATGCTCATGTTGATGCCGGACTTCAGCGCCACGCGCACGGCATCTTCCGGATCGGCGGCGGTGCCGTGTTTGATCAGCTCCTTAATGGCGCCGTGATCGGAAATGGTGATGCCCTTAAAGCCCCACTCATCGCGCAGCAGATCTTTAAGCAGCCAGGAATCTGATGAAGCGGGCGTGCCGTTCAACGAGTTAAGCGCCACCATCACCCCGCCACTGCCGGCGTCGAGTGCGGCTTTGTAGGGCGGCATATAGTCGTTGAACAGGCGCTGCGGGCTCATGTCGACGGTGTTGTACTCTTTACCCCCCTCCACTGCGCCATAAGCGGCGAAGTGTTTGACGCTGGTCATCACCGAGTAGCGATCCGCCGGGCTTTTGCCCTGCATCGCTTCGACCATGGTGCGGCCCATTTCAGCGGTCAAAAAGGTATCTTCCCCGAAGCCTTCCGAGCCACGGCCCCAGCGCGGATCGCGCGAGACGTCGACCATCGGTGCCCAGGTCATATTCAGGCCATCATCGGCAGCTTCATAGGCAGAGACGCGCCCGACGGTTTTCACCGCGTCGAGGTTAAAGCTGGAGGCAAGTCCAAGGCTGATAGGGAAAACGGTGCGCTGCCCGTGCACCACATCGTAGGCAAAGAAGAGAGGAATTTTCAGGCGGCTAAGCTGCATCGCCTGATCCTGCATGGCACGAATGTCCTGGCGGGTGACGGTGTTGAAAATAGCCCCGACCTGGCTTGCCTTAATCATCTCGCGGATCGCCTCTTTCGGGTTATCCGGCCCGACGCTTATCAGGCGCAGCTGGCCTATTTTCTCATCCACGGTCATCTTTTTAAGCAGGTCAGTGACAAAGGCGTCCCTGGCTTGCGGCGTCAAAGGATGGTTAGCAATCATCTCTTCGGCCAGCGCGGGTTGCAGCGCAAGGCTCACAGCGACACCTACAGAACATAGCCATTTCATGTCGTTTACTCTCTTGTATTTTCAGCAAAAACCGCGGTAACGGGCCGCGGAAAAACGCAGTGTGCCATAATCCTGGCACGTCTTGCAGCGCCAGGCTCTGATTTTTATGTTAATTCGCTCCCCTTCGGGCATCCTCTGGAGCTAACATTAGTAACGAAATATTCACAATATCATTCACGCAGCCTGCAACCGGCGTGAAGCAGAGCATCCTTTTTATTCATGCTTCGCCACAAGGAGTGGATCGTGACCCAGTCAAATAACACTTTCATTAACGAACTCAAACGATTAGTAGGTGCTTCTCACCTGCTTACCGAGCCGGCCAAAACCGCCCGCTACCGTAAAGGTTTCCGCTCTGGCCAGGGCGATGCGCTGGCGGTGGTCTTTCCCGGCACGCTGGTTGAATTATGGCGCGTTCTCAACGCCTGCGTGATTGCCGACAAAATTATTCTCATGCAGGCGGCAAATACCGGCCTGACGGAAGGCTCGACGCCGAACGGCAATGATTACGACCGCGATATCGTGATTATCAGCACTCTGCGCCTCGACAAACTGCACCTGCTGGATAACGGAGAGCAAGTGCTGGCTTACCCGGGCACCACGCTCTACTCGCTGGAAAAAGCCCTCAAACCACTGGGACGCGAGCCGCACTCGGTGATTGGCTCCTCCTGCATCGGCGCGTCGGTGATTGGCGGTATCTGTAATAACTCCGGCGGATCGCTGGTGCAGCGCGGCCCGGCTTACACCGAGATGTCGCTGTTTGCGCGCATTGACGATCAGGGACGCCTGCAACTGGTCAATCACCTCGGCATCAAGCTTGGCGAAACGCCGGAGCAGATCCTCGGCAAGCTGGATGATGATCGTATCAACCCGAGCGATGTGCTTCACGACCAGCGCCACGGGCACGATCATGATTACATCAACCGCGTGCGTGATGTTGAAGCTGAAACCCCGGCGCGCTACAACGCCGACCCCGATCGCCTGTTCGAATCCTCCGGCTGTGCGGGCAAGCTGGCGGTATTTGCCGTGCGTCTCGACACCTTCCCGGCCGAAGCGCGCCAGCAGGTGTTCTATATCGGCACCAACCAGACTGCGGTGTTAACGGAGATCCGCCGCCATATTCTGGCTAATTTCGACCATCTGCCGGTTGCCGGGGAGTATATGCACCGCGATATTTACGATATCGCCGAGCGCTACGGCAAAGACACCTTCCTGATGATCGACAAGCTCGGCACCGACAAGATGCCGCTCTTTTTCAATATCAAAGGGCGCACCGACGCGCTGCTCGATAAAGCGACGGTGTTTAAGCCGCACTTTATCGACCGCTCATTGCAAAAAATCAGTGGTCTCTTCCCCTCGCACCTCCCCTCGCGCATGAAGGCGTGGCGCGATAAGTATGAGCACCATCTACTGCTAAAAATGTCCGGCGGCGGTATTGATGAGGCGCAGAACTGGCTGAAGGCCTTTTTCACTGACGCCGAAGGGGACTTTTTTGTCTGTACGCCGGAAGAAGGGAGCAAAGCGTTTCTGCACCGTTTTGCCGCCGCCGGGGCCGCGATCCGCTACCAGGCGGTGCATGCCGACGAGGTGGAGGATATTCTGGCGCTCGACATCGCACTGCGCCGCAACGACACCGAATGGTTTGAGCACTTGCCGCCCGAGATTGATAGCCAGCTGGTGCATAAGCTCTATTACGGCCACTTTATGTGCCACGTTTTCCATCAGGATTACATCGTTAAAAAAGGCGTTGATGTGCATGCCCTGAAGGAGCAGATGCTGGCCTTGCTGGCGCAACGTGGCGCGCAATACCCCGCCGAGCATAACGTCGGTCATCTCTATGAAGCCCCGCAGGCGCTGAAACGTTTTTATCGGGAAAATGATCCGACTAACAGCATGAACCCCGGTATTGGTAAGACGAGTAAGCGCAAATTCTGGCAAGAGAGCGCTCAGGCAGAGCATCCCGCGGATCCGGCGATAAAGTAGCCCCTCGCCGTTTTGTGCTGCGCGCGCCTTTCGTAATAGAGTAGCGACAGCGCCAGAGAACCTTCTCTCTGGCGCGTTGCGTTGAAAGGAGCGCGCCCGATGTCAGCTGTTGATATTCTCTCTGGTCCTGCGGTCGAGGTGCGCGATGCCCGCCCCGACGATGTACACGCTATTGCCTCCCTCTACGCCTGGCATGTGCTCAATGGCCGCGCCTCGTTTGAAGAAGTGCCCCCCACGATTGATGAGATGCGCAGCCGGATGAGCAAGCTCGCCGCCGACCGTTTGCCATGGCTGGTGGCGCTCTTTCATGGCGTGATTGTCGGCTACTGCTATGCCGGTCTCTATCGCCCGCGCCCGGCCTATCGCTACACCCTTGAAGAGTCAATTTATGTTGATGCCAGCATGACCGGGCGTGGCATCGGCTCGGCGCTGCTCGGAGCGCTGATCACCCGCTGTGAAGAGGGGCCGTGGCGGCAGATGGTTGCGGTGATTGGCGATGGGCATAACAATGCCGGTTCGCTAAGGGTGCATAAGAAACATGGATTTGAAGTGGCCGGACAGCTGCGCAGCGTCGGCTATAAGCAGGGGGACTGGCGGGATACATTGATTATGCAGCGTCCACTCAACGACGGTGACTGGACGCTGCCGGAGTAATTAATCGTTCTGCGCGGTCAATTCGCCCGCCGAGCCTGAGGGCATTTGCGCCATCTGCGCCGCTTTCTGGCGCTTGTAGCTTAGCGCAGCAGCGGGCACCGGCTGGGCTTTTCCGGTCTCAATCCAGGTGCGTAAGCGGCTGGCATCGGCAAAGTGGGTATATTTGCCAAAGGCATCCATCACCACCAGCGCCACCGGTTTGTTGCCAATCAGCGTGCGCATCACCAGGCAGTGGCCCGCAGCGTTGGTAAAGCCGGTTTTCGTCAGCTGAATATTCCAGTTATCGCGGTAGACCAGATGGTTGGTGTTGCGAAACGGCAGCGTATAGGCCGGATTGGCAAAGGTCGCCATCTCTTCGCGCGTGGTGCTCAGCTGGCCAATCAGCGGGTACTGTTTGGTGGCGATCAGCAGCTTGCTTAAATCCCGGGCGGTGGAGACGTTCTGGATCGACAAGCCGGTCGGCTCAACGTAGCGGGTGTGGGTCATGCCCAGCGCACGCGCTTTGGCGTTCATCGCGGCGATAAAGGCTTTATAGCCGCCTGGGTAGTGGTGCGCGAGGCTTGCGGCGGCGCGGTTTTCCGATGACATCAGCGCCAGCAGCAACATATCTTTGCGGCTAATTTCACTATTCAGGCGCACGCGGGAGTAGATCCCTTTCATCTCTGGCGTCTGGCTAATATCAACTTTTAATTTTTCATCCAGCGGCAGGCGCGCATCCAGCACCACCATCGCAGTCATCAACTTGGTAATAGAGGCAATCGGGCGCACCAAATCGGGGTGGCTTGAGTAGATCACCTTATTGGTTTGCAGATCGACAATCATCGCGCTGCCGGAGGCGATTTCCGGCTGTGCTGCGGCAACCGCAACGGCTGTTTTTGCCTGCGCCAGTGGCGCGAAGGGCGCACTCAGTGCAAGGGCCAGGCTTAAAAGAGAGACTCGAAATTTCTGCATGGTGAGGCTTCTGAAAATTATTCACGCGCGCTATAACGCACACCGCTTCTGTTCATGAGAGTTATAACAGGGCTGGCTCTGGCATAATAGCCGCCGTGCAGGGTTGCCGCCAGAGAAGAATCGTTGCGAGAAATTGCGTTGCCGGCATGGTGTGCCAGCAACGCAGGAGAGTTAAAACAGGCGGTAGCCGTAACCCCAGAGGATCACCGTTAGCGCCAGCAGGATCTCCAGCAGCAGCACACCGATGGCAAGCGTCGAACTGGAGAAGTTAAGCCCCTCTTCCTTGTTGATGTTCAGGAAGGTCGGAATGCCGACATAGAGCAGATAGCCGGTGTAGAAGAGCGCAACGGTGCCGACCAGCGCGCAGAGCCACACTAACGGATAGAGCGCGACAATGCCGCTGAGAAACAGCGGGGTTGCGATATAGCCTGCAAACACCATGCAACGCGCCAGCGACG
Source organism: Kosakonia sp. SMBL-WEM22 (assembly GCF_014490785.1). Lineage (NCBI taxonomy): Bacteria > Pseudomonadati > Pseudomonadota > Gammaproteobacteria > Enterobacterales > Enterobacteriaceae > Kosakonia > Kosakonia sp. SMBL-WEM22. The sequence continues at coordinate 3,250,844 of NZ_CP051488.1, forward strand.
GACGCTGCGGGTAGCTACGCGCCATCCACCAGATAACGCGCCCCATCACCGCGACGCCCGCCAGCATCAAGCCGTAAAACAGAATCGCCAGGTAGAAACCGGTGGATAACGACAGAGGTACGACGATGTTCTCGCCGAAGCTCCAGCCAAACTGTGTGGTACCAATAAAAGCACAGATTACGGGAATGGCCGCCATGATGAGCACATGGTGGGTGTAGTGGTGCGAAACGGTCTCGTTTTCGCGTTTGATCACCTGCATTTCACGATCGGGATGGGACAGGAGTCCCCAGACATGGTTCATAACGCCCCCTCACTGAAAGCCCGAACATCGAGCTGTAAGTATACGTCACTTTTATGATTATTTTTTGTACAGCAGAAAAAAGCCGAAATGATTGAACGCAGCGCAAAGCCGGATGCAGGTATATGCTTAAAGACGTTTTACTGGAGGATGTAATGACACTGGATATCAATCAGCTTATTAGCCAGTATGGCTACGCCGCGCTGCTGGTCGGCAGCCTCGCCGAAGGCGAAACCATCACCCTGCTTGGCGGTGTAGCGGTGCACCAGGGGTTGCTGCGCTTTCCGCTGGTGGTGCTCGCGGTTGCCATCGGCGGCATCATTGGCGATCAGCTGCTCTACTTTGTTGGCCGCCGCTATGGCGTTAAAATTTTGCGCCGCTTCACCCGCTACCGCGGCAAGATCCATCAGGCGCAGGCGCTTATTCGCCGTCACCCCTATCTGTTTGTGATTGGTACACGCTTTATGTATGGCTTTCGTATTATCGGGCCGATACTGATTGGTACCAGCCATTTAAAACCGAAAATCTTTCTGCCGTTGAATATCTTAGGCGCGTTTATCTGGGCGCTGATCTTCACCACGCTGGGGTATGTTGGCGGCGAAGTCATCACGCCGTGGCTGGAGTCCTTTGATCAGCACGCGAAGCGCTGGATCTGGGTAATTATCGCCATTGCGCTGGTCTTCTGCCTGCGGTGGTGGTTTCGCCACCGCAGGAAGAAGCGTGAAGAGAATGCGGGCGATAACTAAGCTTTTTGCGGTTTGAACTGCGGGTTTGCCAGCATAAAGCCGCCATCAATGATAAACGACTGGCCGGTGGTGTAGCTGGCATCATCGGCGCAGAGCCAGGCGACCATACTGGCGATCTCCCGCGTTGTGCCCGGCCGTGCCAGCGGAATGTTCGGCATCGAGCCGGGTTTGGCATCGTCATCGCTCATGTTGTTCATCGGCGTGGCGATGGCACCGGGCGCAACGGCGTTGACCAGAATGTTGTGCGGCACCAGCTCCAGCGCCATCGATTTCGTCAGGCCACCGAGCGCATGTTTTGCTGCGGTATAGGCCGACGCTTCCGGCAATGGCGTATGCTCGTGAACGGAAGTGATATTGACGATGCGCCCGCCCTGCCCCTGCTTCACCATATGACGCGCGGCGATCTGCGAGCAGAGAAACGCGCCGTCGACATCAACGGTGAAGATGCTGCGCCAGTCCTCAAAGGTGAGATCGAGAAACGGCGCTTTGCTCATCGCACCCGCGTTGTTAACCAGCGCATCGATACGCCCGAAACGGGCAATCAGGGTTTCAATCGCCTGCGCGCCTTGCGGCAGGTGGCTGAGATCGAGCTGGATGGTCTCCGCCCGGCGGCCAAAGGCCTCTACTTTTTGCGCCGTCTCCTGCGCGCCGCGCTCATCCGAGTGCCAGGTAATGCCAATATCAAATCCCCGCTCTGCCAACATCAGCGCGCTCTGCTTGCCGATGCCGGAGTCTGCGGCGGTGACGATTGCTACTTTGTTTGCCGACATGCGCTTCTCTCCGATTATTTAATAAGCAGTTAAGTATAGAAAAAAGGCGCAATGTTGAGAGATTGACTAGGCTTGCTGTAACTAACACATGAGAAGGAAGACGAAAATGATGAAATTTTTACTTTGGGCGATCCTGATTATTTTCCTGATTGGCCTGCTGGTGGTGACCGGCGTCTTTAAGATGATTTTCTAAGAGCCCTGCCGGATGGCGGCGAAGCCTTATCCGGCCTACCAAAACAGAGCGATACATTAAGGCCCGGAGCGCATTTTCGCCTCCGGGCTTTTTGTTGTAGGCCTGATAAGCGCAGCGCCATCAGGCGTTGCGACATTGTCGGATGGCGGCGAAGCCTTATCCGGCCTACGAAATATAGCCACACATTGAGGCCCGGAGCGCATTTTCGCCTCCGGGCTTTTTGTTGTAGGCCTGATAAGCGCAGCGCCATCAGGCGTTGCGACATTGCCGGATGGCGGCGAAGCCTTATCCGGCCTACGAAATATAGCCACACATTGAGGCCCGGAGCGCATTTTCGCCTCCGGGCTTTTTGTTGTAGGCCTGATAAGCGAAGCGCCATCAGGCATTACTCCATTGCCGGATGGCGGCGAAGCCTTATCCGGCCTACAAGACACAGCCATAAATTGAGGCCCGGTGCGCGTTGATGCCACCGGGCCTTTTGCAAATGTTACTCGCCCTTCGCGCTGTAATTGATAGGCACCCAGCGATAACCGTTCCCGGCTTTTATCACTTTGCCAATCCCCGGGAAGGCGATATGCGCCGCCGCTACCCAATCCCCTTCACGCGCCACCTGCGCCAGCACCTTCTCGCGCGTTGCTACCGCCTGCTTACTATCGACATCAAAATGGATGGCCACTTTAGGATCGGGCAGCTGAACCGGCTGAGCGTGAATAATATCGCCCCATAGCATCACGGTTTTTCCGCCGTGCGTAACGCGGTAAATCACACTGCCCGGGGTATGTCCCGCTGCCGGGATCGCTTCAATGCCGGGAAGAATCGTTGTCGGCGCATGGAAACTATTCAGCTTCCCTGCGTCGATCACCGGGCGTAGCGAGCGTTCCGATTCGGCGAAAGTGTGGCGCTGCCCCTCCTCTACCTCCGACGCCCGCGTCGGATTAAGCCAGAGATCGACATCGCGCTGGTCGACGCGCACGGTGGCATTCGGGAACGCCGGTTTGCCATCACGCTGCACGCCGCCGGAGTGGTCGCCATGAATATGGGTCAACAACACCAGGTCGATGGACGCCGGATCGATACCTGCGGCGCGCAGACTCTCCGGTAGATGGCCGCCCGCATCGCCCATTAATGCTCCGGCACCTGCATCCACAAGGATCAGCTGTTTGCCGGTGTTGATCACAAAGGCGTTAATGGAAGTTTCAGCCTGCACCGCCATATTGGCCTGCGCCATCTGCGCCTCTAAGCGCTGTGGTGTGATATTGATCAGCAGCTTGTCCAAAGGCACCTTGACGGTGCCATCTGAGACGGCGGTGATTTGCCAGTCGCCCAGCGCCATCCGGTAGTAGCCCGGTGCCTGAGCCTGCTGGGTGGAAAGCGATGTGGCAATAGCATGTTGCATCGTCAGCCCGGCGGCAGAGAGCGCCAGCAGTAGCGGATAATATTTCATTCTTTCTCTCCTGTTTTACATTGCGCCAGTATGCTGCGCCCGCTACTATCACTCCAATTGATTGGAGCGATAATGACTATCAAAGAGAATGATTTCCGCAAGATCGATCTGAATCTGCTGATCGCCTTTGCAGTGCTTTACCGTGAGCAGAGCGTCTCTGCGGCGGCGGATAAACTGCACCTCGGGCAGCCGGCGGTAAGCGGCGTGCTGTCGCGGCTGCGTACGCTGTTCGACGATCCGCTGTTTATCCGCAGTGGACATAAGATGCAGCCGACCACTCGCGCCAGCGAACTGCACGGTGAACTTCTGCCGCTGCTTGAGCAGCTGCAGAGCGCGCTGTTTCAACAGGCGGCGTTCGATGCACAAACGGCGAAGGCGACGCTGACGCTGGGGATGGCGGATTGGGTAGAGATATGGCTTATGCCGAAGATTATTCCGGCGCTGATGCAACATGCGCCTGGTATACGCCTGAACGTGGTGGCAAGCGATCCCTTCAGCGATGCCGCAAGACTTGAGGGCGGTGAAATGGATATGGCGGTCAGCGTTGCCGTCGCCGGGCCGCGCTGGCTGGAGCGTGAAGTGTTGACCACCATGCCGTTTGCCACGCTCTGGCATCCGCAGCAGTTAAGACTTAATTCCCCACTGGATGTAAAGACTTTTGCCGAGCAACGACATTTGATGGTCAGCTACCGTGAAGCGAGCAGCAGCCATTTTGATACCCTGCTGGCAAAAAGTGGTTATCAACGGCAGATCGCCTACACCACGCCCCACTTCGCCGCGCTGCCGGGTTTGCTGGAGACGATGCCCGCACTGGCCACGGTACCCGCCGGGCTGGCGGATGAGTGGCAGCGCACCCGTGGATTGGTGCGCAGCCCGTTACCGCTCGACGCGGAGCCGATTGAAATTGCCATGCTCTGGCATCAGCGCCACAGCAGCGATCCGGCAGTGATGTGGCTTAAATCCTTCATCGCTACGCTTATCACCTGACGCTCGGCCAGCAGAAGCATTTACTTCAGGCTCGCTCCGTTACTGGCGATGACATCGCGATACCAGAAGAAACTCTTCTTGCGGCTGCGCGCCAGCGTGCCGCTGCCATCATCTTCGCGGTCAACGTAGATAAAACCGTAGCGCTTGGAGATTTCCGCTTTCGAGGCGCTCACCAGATCGATAGGCCCCCAGCTGGTGTAGCCCAGCATCTCGACACCATCTTCAATCGCTTCACGCACCTGAACCAGATGATCGTTCATGTAGGCGATGCGGTAATCATCATGAATGCTGCCGTCTGCCTCGACCTTATCCTTCGCCCCTAACCCATTCTCAACAATAAAGAGCGGTTTTTGCCAGCGATCCCACATCACATTCAGCAGCGTGCGCAGGCCAAGCGGATCGATCTGCCAGCCCCACTCTGAACTGGGCAGATGCGGGTTGGGCACCATGCTGAGAATATTGCCGCGCAGCTGCTGGTTAAGCGCTTCATCTGCGGTAACGCAGCCGCTCATATAGTAACTGAAGGAGATGAAATCAACGGTGGTGCGCAGCGCCTCACGATCGGCGTCGGTGATCTCAATCTCAATACCGTTATCACGGAAGTAGCGCAGCATATAGCCCGGGTAAGCACCGCGGCACTGCACATCGCCAAAGAAGGCCCAGCTTCGGTTTTGCTGCATCGTCTCGAATACATCTTCCGGTTTACAGCTAAGTGGATACATCAGCCCGCCGAGCAGCATATTACCTATCTTGGCGTCCGGGATAATCTCATGGCACGCTTTGACCACCAGCGCACTTGCCACCAGCTGATGGTGGATCGCCTGGTAGACTTCCGCTTTGCTGCTGCTGTTTGGCAGACCGACGCCGGTCATCGGCGCATGAAGCGACATATTGATCTCATTGAAAGTGAGCCACAGCTTCACTTTTGTCTGATATCGGCTAAACACTGTGCGGGCATAGTGTTCGAAGCAGCGGATAGTATCGCGGCTTCCCCAGCCACCGTAATCTTTGACCAGCCCCCACGGCATTTCATAGTGGGATAAGGTCACCAGCGGCGTGATGCCGTGCTCTACCAGCTCATCGAATAAGTCGTCATAAAAAGCCAGCCCCGCCTCATTGGGCGTACTCTCATCCCCATTGGGGAAAATACGCGCCCAGGCGATGGAGACGCGCAGACAGTTGAAGCCCATCTCGGCAAACAGGGCGACATCTTCCGGATAGCGGTGGTAGAAGTCGATCGCCACATCTTTAAGCGCGCTGTCACCCTCTTTGCGCTCAACCTGTTCACCAAATACGCCGTTCGGCTGCATATCGGATGTCGACAGCCCCTTACCATCCTCTTGCCACGCCCCTTCAACCTGATTGGCGGCAATGGCTCCACCCCATAAAAATCCCGCTGGAAATGCTTTCATTCTCTTCTCCTTTGATTAAATGACCACCGCCAGCAGCGGTTTCCCGGCCTGAACGGAGGTGGACGCCACGTTGTTTACGCCGGCAAAATTTTCGCTGTTACTGATGATGATTGGCGTGGCGAGATCGAACCCGGCGTCGAGGATCGCGGCGCGATCGAATTCGAGTAGCAGATCGCCCGGCTGCACTCTGTCGCCGACGCTGACATGCGCCGTAAACGGTTTACCTTCCAGTTTGACGGTATCGATTCCGACGTGGATTAACATCTCTACCCCGCTATCGCTGAGCAACCCAATCGCATGTTTGGTTTCAAACAGCGAGGCGATTTCACCGGCAAAGGGAGCGACAACCCGGCAATCCACAGGAATAATCGCCACGCCGTCCCCCAGCACACCACTGGCGAAGGTGGCATCCGTCACCTGATCCAGCGCCAGCACGCTGCCACTCATCGGTGCCAGTAGCGTCATCCCATCAGTTTCCGGATTTTGCACAGTAGACGGTGCGACTGCCGGAGCTTTCGGCAGGCCGGCAATGCAAGTCAGCAGTAACGCCAGCATAAATGATGCTGCACTACCCACAATACCGCCCCACAGGGTGGCATCGATGCCTCCGGGCGGGATCATCTGTGCGAAAGAGAAGACATTCGCCATCCCAAAAGAGTAAGTATGCGTGCCGCTAAAACCGACAATCGCGCCGCCAAGCGAGCCGCCCAGGCAACCAAAAATAAAGGGACGACGCAGCGGCAGTGTTAAACCATAAACCGCCGGTTCAGTGATGCCGAAAATCCCCGCCGCCACGGCGGAACCCGCCAGCGTTTTTTGCTGTTTGTCGCGGCTACGCAGGAAAATACCCAGCGTCGCGCCCACCTGTCCAAGTACCGCGGGCAACAGGATCGGCAGCATCGAATCCTGACCGAAGACGGCCATGTTGTTGATCATCAGCGGCACTAATCCCCAGTGCAGACCAAATATCACGCACACTTGCCACATTGCGCCCATTGCGCCGCCCGCCAGCCAGGGAGAGAGGGTGTAAATGGCCTGATAACCGTTCGCCAGCCCCTGACTCAACCAGGTTGCGATCGGGCCGATGATTAAAAAGGTGAGCGGTACGGTGACGGCAATGCAGAGTACCGGCGAGAAGAAGTTTTTCACGGCAGAGTGCAGAAAGCGGTTGCCCTGTTTTTCCAGCCAGCAACTGACCCAGGAAGCGAGGATGATCGGGATCACCGAGCCGCTGTAGTTGAGAAAGGTGATCGGGATACCGAGGAAGGTTTCGCTCACTGCCTCGCTCGTCTGCCCGGCGTCGAAGGCAGCGATCATTAGCGGATGGGTCAACGCCCCACCAATCGCCATGGTGATGAAGGGATTGCCGCCAAATTTTTTCCCGGCGGTATAACCCAGCACCAGCGGGAAGAAAAAGAAGAGCGCGTCGCTGGCGGCGAACCAGATTTTATAAGTGCCGCTCTCGGGCTGCAGCCAGTTGCAGACTACCGCCAGCGCAAGAATGCCTTTCAGGATACCGGATGCGGCCAGAATACCGATAAAGGGAGTGAAGATACCCGAAATAATGTCAATCAGACGGCTAAAGAGCGAGCCTTTATCATCGCTAGCAACAATCGGCGTATCCTCTTTTATCCCGGCCGCTTCGCATACCGCCAGCCAGACGTCGTGAACGTGGTTGCCGATCACTACCTGGAACTGTCCACCACTCTCTACCACCATGATGATCCCAGGCTGTTTTTTAAGCCCGTCGGCATCGGCCTTCTCCATCTCTTTGAGTTTAAAGCGTAACCGCGTCGCGCAATGCACCACGCTGCTAATGTTCTCCTTGCCGCCAACGTGGCTGAGAATGACGTTCGCCAGCGTTTGATAATCCATGCTTGTGTCCTTACCTCTTATGTCTGAGTAAAAAAAAAACCTGAGACACGTCACCTTGCGGCGACGGACTCAGGTTTTGCCTGCACACGTTAGTGCAGTAACAACCCATAGGTGCAGTTAGCGCTGCTCTTTTCTCACGCGCTCAATATGGAGCGCGAGAAACATTGTCTCTTCGTTGGTCAGTCGCCGCTGATAGGTGCTGGCCAGGTGAAGCGCCACTTTCTCGGCACACTTCCACGCCAGCGGGTAGTTATCTTTTACCGCCTGATGGAGGCTGAGATCGTCGTCGTCAACCACCGTGCTGTTCAGCATGCGCTGGGAGAAGAACTTAAGATGGGTAACAAAACGCTGATAGCTCAGCCCCTCTTCGTCATACTCCAGCTTTAACTGATACTGCACGATATGCAGGATCTCCTGCATCGCGCGGGTGATGTGCATCACCTCCGGCATCGCGCTGTTTAGCTGTGCGGTCACCAGATGCAGCGCGATAAATCCCGCTTCATCTTCCGGCAGTACCACGCCGAGTCGCCTGTCGATGATCGCGCGCGCTTCATGCCCAAGCGCGAACTCCTTCGGGTAGAGGCGTTTGATCTCCCACAGCAACCCGTTGCGAATAAGCAGACCTTTTTTCTGCCGCTCGATGGCGAAGTAGCAGTGATCGGTGAGCGTGATGTAGAGGCTCTCCTGCAGCTTACCCAGCCGTTCGCTAGCCAGAGCGATAATGCGATCGCAGGCGGTCATCACCTCGAGTGGTATCTGATTGAGCAACTCCCCCAACCGGCGGACCAGATCGTCGCTTTGCAGCGCAAAGACCTTTTCGATAGAGGCCTCATCAAGACGATCGCCGGGACGCTTCTGAAACGCGATGCCGCGCCCCATCACCACCTGTTCACGCTGCTGCTCATCCAGCACCACTGCGACATTATTATTTAATATTTTGGCGATACGCATTCCGCCCGCCGGAACCAGACCGGAAGAGAAACCTGCCTCGCCGATGTGTGAAACCATCAGCGGAACAGGGCCTGATACTGAGCTTCATATTGCGGTGCATTCCACTGACCATCGAATACCGTCAGCGTGATATAGCCTTTGTTAAGCCAGCCGGTGTCAGTATCCGCGTCGCTCGGGGTCAGCACTTTTTCGTTCATAATTTGCTGTGCTCCACCCTCCTTGAGCAAAACGTAGCTGTGCTGCGGTTCAGGGAAGGATTCGTTGCCAATAAACTTTTCACCCTTTACCGCGCTTTTCTCCAGCGGAGGATAGTTAATACTCAGGCCCGATCCCACCGGCAGCAATGGTTCACCTGGCTGACGCTTCGCCTGCAGCTTATCGACCAGCGAGACCACGTAATCGACCGAGTCCGGCCAGTATTTGTGCGTACTGGGCCAGCCCGCCTTTTGCTCTTCTTGCGTCAGGATATAGCCGATGCTGGCGGCAATCGCGGGATAGCCGTAGCGCACGGCGCGCGCCGCTGCGCCCACGGTGCCGGAGTTAAGCTGCGCAACGCCGGTATTCGGGCCATCGTTGACGCCGGAAATGACCAGATCCGGCGGGTTATCTTTCAGAATACCGAGCAGACCGAAATCAATGGCATCGGCAGGCGTACCGGGGAAGCAGTAGCGTTTTTCCGCCACCAGCTTCACATCGAAGATTTTGTTGGGTTTAAAGGTAATCGCCGAGCCAATACCGCTTTGATTGGTAGCGGGTGCCACCATCCAGACATCAAAGCCTTTGGCGGTCAGTTTTTCCTGTAAGGAGATCGTGCCGATGGAGTCACAGCCGTCGTCGTTGACCAGTAAGATACGCGTTGCGCGTTCAGCCGCCTGTGCGCCGGTAGAGGTGAGTGCGGTGAGCAAGAGTGCCAGTAACGTTTTATTCACGGTGAAGCTCCTTATTAATTATGCAGACCAAATTTGTATTCCATGGTGATGCCGCCGCCGATGCCATGCGAACGGTGAAAATCGTGCTTATTGTCCGTCAGCCACGGTTTGCCCTTCACCAGCTTCCAGCTATAGCTCGGCCCAAATCCGGCAAAGAGCGATAAGCCAGAGACGGCTTTCGGTGTCCATGCAATAAAACCGCCATACTCCCATTGATTTAATTTGACGCCCTGATATTTCGCGCCAAAACCATAATTAGCGAAAATACCTGTAGTCAATTCCGGCGAGAGAAAATATTTACCGTACCAATAGAGCATCTGCTCATTATCATTGACGTAATCATTACCTTCGCCATCTGCCGGGCTATTAAATGCGCCGCGGGTATTTTTACCCATATGCCAATAAAATTGCCCAAGCCCATTATCTAATGGAGCTTTTGTTTTTGACCAGGCAATGCCTGATTCCACCGCAGAATATTGATAACCCACCAGCGCAAAAATATGCTGCGCGCTGTGCGTAAATCCTCTGGCACCTTCCCACTCAGCTAGCCCACGATTGTAATACCAGGCACTGCGTAATAATAGTGACTCGTTTCCATCCAGCGGAAAAGTAAATTGTGCTTCTATCCCATAGCGTAAAAGGTAATTATCGCTTTCACCTGCCAACCAGGTTATACGTCTGTTTTTATCAGGACTCCAGCTTATATCACCAGTAACAATATGATCGATGGGCTTATTACTCTTTAAGGTATAAAAGCGGCGCTTTTCCGGTTCATCACGTTCTGAAAAACGGGTTACCCAGGCGGCTCGGGCAGAAAGATCGCCCCAGCCACTTTCAAGACTAACCCCCTGCCAGGAGCTTGGCGCGGCACGGCTGCGCGTGACGCTAAGCGTACCGAACTTATAAAGCTGCCTCCAGCCCGCGTAGAGCGTGGCATAGGCATACTCATCCTCCCATTTGAGTTTTGCGTAAAGCTGGCCAACTTTGTTGAATCCTTCCGCGTGACCGTTGCTATCGCGTAGCAGATCGCGCCCGGCAAAATCCTTATTGGCGTAGAGCTTGACCACGCTATACCAGGAGGCATCAATACCGACAGCATCCCGGTACCAACCGCTCTGATAATCAAGTAATGCGCCCTGCGCCCACGCATTCTGGTCACCAATACCGGCTTCTGAGAGCTGGTTATTAGTATTAATCATCCAGACATTTTTTAACGTGACGTCGAACTTACTATTTTCAATAAAACCCTGAGTGTTGGGCAGTTCGCTTTTGGCAAAAGCGCAAGTGCCGCTAATACCTGACAGGAACGCCAAAGGTAAGACAAATTTAATATGTGCCATTTCTATTCCGTTTTTATATTGCTGGCCGCAACTGCCGCGTTAAAATTAGTGCTAACGCGTAAGGCTCAGGCAACTCCTTATAGTTATTTGCTTTACAGCTTTTATTTATGCACACCATCAAAACAAAAAAACCCAAACCTCAAATTCACAAGCGGTGAATTTTAATGGTTTAGGTTTTGCCTGTTTAACAGTAACAACCCTGTGATGGTGTAGGTAAATAAATACCATCTCACCTCGAAATAATCCACGAGCAATTTAGGTAAGAGATTAAAAGTGTGACTTAGATAACGCTACGTATTGTAGTCAATTACATCGTAGCGTTGCATGAACCTATATTTCAGTACGGGCAATTGCGGCTGCAATATCCTGAGAGGTTTTGTAAGTGCGGATTTCAGCAAAGAGTTCGCCAGCTTCGGCGTACTCTTTGCGCAGATAGCCCAGCCACTGTTTAATACGTGCGACGTGATATAGACCGGTATCGCCCTGCTTCTCAAGCCGGCTATATTTCGCCAGCAGCGCAACCACCTCGGGCCACGGCATACGAGGCTCGTTATATTTCACCACCCTACTGAGGTTTGGCACATTGAGCGCACCGCGGCCAATCATCACAGCATCGCAGCCGGTCGCTGCCATGCAGGCCTGTGCGCTCTGCCAGTCCCAGATTTCGCCGTTGGCGATAACCGGAATTGACAGGCGCTGGCGGATCTCGCCTATTGCCTGCCAGTTGATGCGCTCCGCTTTATAGCCATCCTCTTTCGTGCGGCCATGCACTGTCAATTCGCTGGCCCCCGCCTGCTGTACCGCATCGGCAATTTCAAACTGGCGGGCGGAGTTCTCCCAGCCGAGACGGATTTTTACCGTAACCGGCAGATGGGACGGCACAGCTTCACGCATCGCTTTCGCACCGCGATAGATCAGCTCCGGATCTTTGAGTAACGTTGCTCCACCGCCGCTGCCGTTGACCAGTTTCGACGGACAGCCGCAGTTGAGATCAACACCCCACGAGCCGAGTTCAACTGCGCGGGCGGCATTTTCCGCCAGCCACTCGGGATATTGACCCAGCAATTGAATGCGCACTAACGTGCCGGAGGAGGTGCGGCTCTGGCGCTGCAATTCCGGGCAGATCTTATGAAAGGATTTAACTGGTAGCAGCTGATCAACCACGCGTAGAAACTCGGTGATACAGAGATCATAATCATTGACGTCAGTCAGCAGCTCACGCACCAGAGAATCGAGCACGCCCTCCATTGGAGCCAGTAATACACGCATAAATCACCCCGAAAAAATGAGGCGACATAGTAGCCGCTCTCCGGAAGCGAGGAAAGAGCCATTATTATCGGGCTCTGAAGGCTTTGCGGCCCCTTTTTTCACCGCCTGCCCAGTTTGAACCCATAATCTAACCAAATGGAATGTCTGGTATGCTCAAAATTCATGATGTGATCGGTAGCACGTTTTTAGCTTTAATTGTATGATGAATGCGTTTCAGCAAGGATTTCCACCATGAATAAATCACTAATAATCATCTGGCAGTACCTGCGAGCCTTCGCGCTCATCTATGCCTGCTTATATGCCGGTATTTTTGTCGCCTCACTACTGCCGATCGCCATTCCCGGCAGCATTATTGGCATGCTGATTATGTTTGTCCTGCTGGCGCTGCAGATCCTGCCGGCGAAGTGGGTCAATCCCGGCTGTTTTCTGCTTATTCGCTACATGGCGCTACTGTTTGTGCCTATCGGCGTCGGTGTTATGCAGTATTACGATGTGCTGCGCGCGCAGTTCGGCCCGATTGTCGTCTCCTGCGCGGTGAGTACGCTGGTGGTCTTTTTGGTGGTCAGCTGGAGTACCCATCTGGTACACGGCGAGCGTAAAGTGGCCGGTCGTGAGGAAACAAAAGAGTGATGGCCTATATCTGGTGGTCCCTGCCCTTAACGCTGGCGGTCTTTTTCGCCGCCCGCAAACTGGCCGCGCGCTTTAAGCTGGCGCTGCTGAACCCTTTGCTGGTGGCGATGGTGGTGATTATCCCGCTGCTGCTGCTGACCGGCACGCCCTACGATCACTACTTTCAGGGCAGCAAAGTGCTCAACGATCTGCTGCAACCTGCGGTGGTGGCGCTGGCGTTTCCTCTTTATGAACAGTTGCATCAGATCCGCGCGCGCTGGAAATCGATTATTACCATCTGTTTTATCGGCAGCCTGGTGGCGATGATCAGCGGCACACTTATTGCGCTGCTGATGGGGGCAACGCCGGAGATTGCCGCCTCAATCTTACCGAAATCCGTTACCACGCCGATTGCGATGGCGGTGGGCGGCAGCATTGGCGGCATCCCGGCAATCAGCGCGGTGTGCGTAATTTTTGTCGGCGTGCTTGGCGCGGTATTCGGGCACACCTTGCTCAACCTGATGCGCATCAGAACCAAATCGGCGCGCGGGCTGGCGATGGGCACCGCGTCTCACGCGCTGGGGACGGCACGCTGCGCGGAGCTTGATTATCAGGAGGGCGCTTTTAGCTCGTTGGCGCTGGTGATCTGCGGGATTATCACCTCGCTGGTGGCACCCTTCCTCTTTCCGCTACTGATCGCCTTGTGGGGGTAAAATTTGCGATGGGTCGCGCAATTTTTTAATGCGTTTCATTCGTTGCATAAACAATGTGATTTCTGTCACAAATAAAAGCGTAGCAGGCCCGTACACTGTGTTTCCATTACACTGCTATGAGGCACTGCTATGCATTCTCGTTTTCACACTGCTTTTTCCGGCCTGCCGGGCGAACTTCAGACCGCGCTGGCGCCTCTGCTGGCGGATGAACACTTCCCCGCTATGCTGAGTGCGGAGCAGGTGGCAACGTTGCAAAGCGCAACACAGCGTGATGCCGATGCGCTGGCCTTCGCCCTGCTGCCCCTCGCAGCCGCCTGCGCCCGCACCGACCTCTCCCATTTCAATGTCGGCGCGATTGCCCGCGGTGTCAGCGGCAACTGGTATTTTGGTGCCAATATGGAGTTCATTGGTGCCACCATGCAGCAGACGGTGCACGCCGAGCAGAGCGCCATCAGCCACGCCTGGCTGCGCGGTGAAACTGCACTCGAATCGGTTACCGTTAACTACACGCCGTGCGGCCACTGCCGACAATTTATGAATGAACTCAACAGTGGGCTTTCTCTGCGCATTAACCTTCCCGGCCGCGCGCCACATACCCTCGCTGATTACCTGCCGGATGCATTTGGGCCGAAGGATCTTGAGATCAAAACCCTACTAATGGACACCCAGGATCACGGATTCGCTCCGCGCGGCGATGCGCTGACTCAGGCCGCTATTGCCGCAGCAAGCCAGAGCCACTCCCCGTATACAAACTCCCCTTCTGGCGTTGCTCTACTCTGTCGCGATGGGCAGATCTTCAGTGGCCGTTATGCGGAGAACGCGGCGTTTAACCCGACGCTGCCGCCGCTGCAAGGCGCGCTTAATCTGCTCAGCCTGAGCGGTTTCGACTACCCGGATATCACGAGAGCCGTGCTGGCGGAACGCGCTGACGCGCCGTTAACGCAGTGGGATGCCACGGTTGCAACTCTGCGCGCGTTAGGCTGCGAAGCGGTTGAGCGCGTAACGCTATGATGCGCATCACTGCGGTTAAGGCCGCAGTGATGAAAAACAGCGCGATTGAGCTGCCGTTTCTTGCGCTTGCGGTGTGGGTAAAGTAGCCTGAGTGCAATTTCAATCCCTTACGAGCCAGCTCCATGTTAAAGCGTGTTTTTTACAGCCTGATAGCCCTGATTGGTCTGCTGGTGTTAACCGCGCTGGGTCTCGATCGCTGGATGAGCTGGAAAACCGCCCCCTACATCTACGACGACCTGCAGGATCTCCCCTGGCGTCAGGTCGGCGTGGTGCTTGGCACGGCAAAATATTACCGCACCGGTGTTATCAACCAATATTACCGCTACCGCATTCAGGGCGCCCTTAACGCCTATAACAGCGGCAAGGTGAACTATCTACTACTGAGCGGCGATAACGCGCAGCAGAGCTATAACGAGCCGGTGACCATGCGTAAAGATCTTATCGCCGGTGGCGTTGACCCTGCGGATATCGTGCTCGATTATGCTGGTTTTCGCACGCTGGACTCGATTGTCCGCACTCGCAAGGTGTTCGACACCAACGACTTTATTATCATTACCCAGCGCTTCCACTGCGAGCGCGCACTCTTTATCGCCCGCCATCTGGGCATTCAGGCGCAGTGTTACGCCGTACCGTCACCAAAAGATATGTGGAGTGTGCGGGCGCGCGAGTTTGGCGCCCGGCTAGGGACGATTGCGGATCTCTATCTGTTTAAACGTGAACCCCGTTTTCTTGGGCCGCTGGTGCCAATCCCTGCGATGCATGAAGTCCCGGAAAATGCTCAGGGCTACCCGGCAGTCACGGCCGAGCAGTTAATCGATATGCAGAAAAAGAGGTAACAGAGCGGATTAATTGAAAGGTACCGTACGGCCGCTGCTTTTGACCGGGCGCAGGAGGGCAAACTGACGGGCGATAAAGCCCTGGTGGTCGATCACAGCGGAGGCGTTCTTCTCCGTCCATGTGCCGTTAAGCGCGTTAAACTGCATCACCTTCTCCCCTTCCGGCGTCTCTACCAGGTAGTCACCCGTTTTCAGATAGCCTGCACTGCAGGTTATCCGTGCCGGCGGATTGTTGGCCATTTTGTACTCGATCTTGCGAAATCCGGTTTGCACCGAACAGAAGTAGAAAAACGGCAGCGAGGTGACGGTAAGATCGCCGGGTACGGCAATCACTTCGCCATCACGAAGCAGTTCAACATCTTTTAAAACGAAATTCACCACACTGGTTTTTTCATGCGGTGCGTGGTCAACTCTAAAAAAAACAAAATTCATAAGCGCCCCTTGAGCTGCTATCACAACTCTCAAAGATTGTCCCTTAAGCGTATGTAGCCGCTGCGATGAAGGCCTTCAGAATCCCCTTAAATTTGATCGGTTCTTCAATAAGATGCGCGCAGGACGGGGGTTTAAAGGCACCAACAAGGCACACGACAACACAGCGCAAGCTGCATGACACGTGCCTTTGCGGAGGTAAAAAGGGGAAAATCTCAGGCGACTTTTTCGTGCTCGATTTCATGCTCCGTGAGGCTGCGTTGCAGATCGTAAATCAGGCTGCGCACCATATCGGGGGTTAAGCTGAAAAACTGCGAGTCAAAAGTCGATGCACCCGGGCCGTATGGCGAAGTGCTGTAACCAAATTTCACAACGATGCTCTGCTGCTTGTCTACCGCGCCCACTTGCCATCCAGTGACGGGGAATGCCGGAAAAGCGAATTCATTCTTCATTCTAATCTCCTTATAAATGTTGGGACTACATAAAGCGTAGCAGTGGCGCGGGATTTCACCATGTCAGATAGATGAAGTTTTCTAATAGCAGAGCAATAAAAAAGCCCGCACAGGGCGGGCTTGAGAGCAGCGCAGAAGGGTTACTTCTTGCGCGCGTATTTCAGGGAGTCCAGCGCCACGGCGAAGATGATGATCCCGCCCTTGATGATGTACTGCCAGTAAGGGTTGATGCCGATGTAGGTCAGACCGTAGTTGATAACGGTAAAGATAATCACACCGGTCACTACGCCCAGCACCGTACCCACACCGCCGCTGAAGGAGACGCCACCTACCACGCACGCGGCAATCGCGTCGAGCTCATACATAAAGCCGAGGTTGTTGGTCGCCGAGCCAATACGGCCCGCTTCCAGCAGCCCACCGAAGGCGTAGAAGACGCCGGAGAGGGCATAGATCATCAGCAGGTTCAGCGCGACGTTCACACCGGAAACTTTTGCCGCTTCCGGGTTACCACCGATAGCGAAAATGTTCTTACCGAAGCGGGTTTTGTTCCACAGCACCCAGACAAACGCCACGGCGATCAGCGCGTAGAAGGTGATGTAGGAGAGGCGGAAGCTGCCGAGGGCAATAAAGCCCTGCGTAAAGGTGGAGAAGCCGCTGTCGAAGCCGGAGATCGGCGACGCGCCAACAAAGTCGTAATAAAGGGAGTTGATACCGTAAACAATAATCATCGTACCCAGCGTGGTGATAAACGGCGTCACATTGAGGTAAGCGATGATAATGCCGTTGATAAGACCGATAATCGCGCCGATAGCGCAGACGATCAGCACCACCACGATAATCGGCATCGTTGCCATCTCCGGGAACACCTTGTTGGCGTTCTCCATCGATTGCAGCAGCGTTGCTGCCACCACTGCCGCCAGCCCGACCTGACGTCCGGCGGAGAGGTCGGTGCCCTGGGTCACAATCAGCCCCGCGACGCCGAGTGCGATAATAATACGCACCGACGACTGGGTTAAAATATTACTTAAGTTCAGCAGGCTTAAAAACGTAGGATCCTGGAAAATAATAATCGCCAGCAACACTAAAAGAACGACGTAAATACCGCCATCTTTCAGATAAGTGAGAAAAGTCTTTTTATTTAACGCACTCATGAGGAGCCCCTGATCTTAAAGGTGCAAAGACGCAAGACGGAGGATTTCGTTTTGCGTTGTCGTTTTAGTATCAACAATTCCGGCGACGAGGCCATTGCTCATTACCAGAATACGGTCAGTGATGCCTAACAACTCAGGCATTTCAGAGGAGATAATAATGATCCCCTTCTCTCTTTTCGCCAGCTCAGCAATCAGCTGATAAATTTCAAACTTCGCACCCACGTCAATACCGCGCGTCGGTTCATCAAGCATCAAAATTTCCGGCTGGGTTAATAACCAGCGTCCAATAATGACTTTCTGCTGATTACCACCGGAAAGTGAACCGATTTGCGTACGGTGGCCAGGGGTTTTCACCCGCATTGAGTCAATTACCCATTGGGTATCGCTCTTCATGCGGCTGTTATCCAGAAGGCCCACCTTGTTACGGTAGTTCTGAATATTGGAGATTAATGAGTTAAATCCAATATCCAGATAAGCATAAATACCGGTCGAGCGGCGCTCTTCAGTCACCAGGGCAAAGCCGTTATTAATGGCTTCATTGGCGGTATGGTTATTAATCGCCTTACCGTGCAGCTTAATGGTGCCGCCCGATTTCTCGCGGATACCAAACAGCGTTTCCACGATATCGGTACGTTTCGCACCCACAAGCCCGGCAATGCCGAGAATCTCGCCCTTGCGCAGATCAAAGCTCACATCACGAATCGACGGCTGACGCAGAGAGGTGAGATTACGCACCTCCAGAATGGTCTCGCCCGGCGTGTTGTGCTTATCCGGGAAGCGCTGGTTCAGGGAGCGGCCGACCATCATGGCGATGATCTTATCCATGTCCAGCCCTTCCAGCGGCTGGGTGGCGATCCACTGACCGTCGCGCAGCACGGTAATCTCATCGCACAGCTGGAATATCTCTTCCATTTTGTGCGAGATATAAACAATACCGCAGCCACGCTCTTTCAGCTTACGGATAATTTTAAACAGATGGTTGACCTCTTTTTCGGTCAGCGATGATGTCGGCTCATCCATAATGACGATTTTGGCGTCATAGGAGAAGGCTTTCGCAATTTCGATCATCTGCATCTGGGAAACGGATAATGTCCCGACACGTGCACGGGGATCGATATCAATATCCAGCTCATCAAAGATGGCTTTCGTGTCCTGGTACATCTTATCCTGATCGACAAACATGCCTTTGGTCGGGTAACGCCCGAGCCACATGTTATCCATCACCGAGCGCTGTAATACCAGGTTCAACTCCTGGTGTACCATCGAAATACCGTTTTCCAGCGCCTCTTTAGCGGAGTGGAAATCGATCTCTTTACCCTGAAATAGAATGCTGCCGGAATCTTTTTGGTAGATCCCAAAAAGGCATTTTAATAATGTCGATTTACCCGCACCGTTTTCACCCATCAATGCATGAATAGAGTGAGGACGGACTTTTAAATTGACATTATCGAGCGCCTTTACGCCGGGAAAGGACTTGTTGATATTGCTCATTTCCAACAAGAATTCACCTGACGACTGAGTATTATTGCTGACCATAATTCTACCTTGTTGGCCTGGCATATCATTTTTATAAAAGGGCGTATTAAATAATACGCCCAGTGAGAACGGTCGAACTAACTCTTATTTACCGGTAATTTCCGCCAGGTTGTCTTTATCAACGCCGACGTAAGGAATACGGACAATCTTGTTCTCAATTTTCCAGCTGGTGCCATCTGCCGCACCTTTGCCATCAGCAAGGTTTTTCGCCAGATCGAAGGTCGCTTTCGCCTGGTTGTTGGCATCGTTCAGCACGGTACCGGCCATCGCGCCCGATTTCACCAGCGCCAGCGCTTCTGGCAGTGCATCCACGCCAAATACCGGAATCGAGGATTTGTTGTGCGCTTTCAGCGCTTCCACCGCACCCATCGCCATCGCATCGTTGTTGGCGATCACCACTTCGATTTTATTGGCATTCGGGCCAGAGAGCCACGCATCCATTTTGTCTTTCGCCTGAGCGGTGTCCCACATGGCAGTATCTAATGCCAGCTGCTGGGTTTTGATGCCCTTGTCGTTCAGCTCTTTGACAACGTAGGTGGTACGCGCTTCAGCATCCGGGTGGCCCGGCTCGCCTTTCAGCAGCACAAACTGAATCTGACCATCTTTGTTCAGATCCCAGCCCGGGTTGGCCGCCCAGTGTTTGGCAATCAGGTCGCCCTGAATCACGCCGGACTCTTTGGAGTCGGTGCCGACATAATAAGCTTTGTCATAGCTGTCCAGCGCTTTGCGGGAAGGCTCTTTGTTGAAGAAAACGATAGGCACGTTCTGACCGCGCGCTTTTTCAATTACCGTGCCCGCTGCAGCCGGGTCAACCAGGTTGATGGCAAGGGCTTTAACCCCTTTTGCCAGCAGGACATCGATCTGATCGTTCTGTTTGGATTGGTCGTTCTGGGAGTCGTTCATCAGCAGCTGAACATCCGGCGCCGCTTTACCATCTTTCTCAATCGCCTTACGCACAACGGACATAAAGTTGTCGTCATATTTATAGATGGTCACACCAATACGGGTATCCGCTGCGTGTGCGGCTGCGCCAAACAGCATGCTTGCCATGACAGCAGACAGAGTCAACACCTTCTTATTCATGGTATCTCCGGTTTTATTATATGCAGGGTAGTGCTTGTGAATAATGCTCGGCGGGTCAGTATGTTAAGAAGAGGTTACTGACACCCGACGTCCACGCTAAAAAAATCAATCGTCCGTGTTCGGTAACGCTCCAGAAGATCGCTTTATCCGATGCTTTTACGTGAACGTTTCATTAAAAATGAATACTCACCGTTACATCGTGTTTCAGCTTCCAAAACGCTGACATCATAGTCAGCGCCTTGTTAAGATACTGTGAATTTACTCACAGATTGAAAACGGTTACATCGCGACGCATTACGAGTTAGTGATCGGCACCACACTTTGTCGCAACGCCACGGAATGACGGCGCACAATCGTCGGCATAAAGCAGTGTGCCGCCTGCGGATCGAGCTTGCCCGCAGCCCCCTGCAGTGCCAGCTCCGTCGCCAGCCGTGCCATTGACGCTACCGGGTAGCGCACGGTGGTTAATTGCGGGTCGGTGTAACGGGCAATCGGGATATCATCGAAACCAATCAGTGAGAGATGCTGTGGCACCGCAATGCCATTATCTTTCAGCGCCGTCAGCGCGCCCGCCGCCATGCTGTCGTTGTAGGCGAAAACGGCGGTGAGTTGCAGGTTGCGCCCCAGCAGTTCCACCATCGCCGCCTCCCCGCCCTGCATATCCGGCGAACCGGTGCCAACCCAGCTGTCCGGCGCGGCAATGCCCTGCTCTTCCAGCGCGCGGAACCACCCTTCGCGGCGTAAATCGTTATCTTCAATCTGGTGGCTGGAGGCCAAATAACCGATGCGTTGATGGCCGTTATTAAGCAGCATGCGCGTCGCCATCACCGCCCCGCTGACGTTATCAAGGCAGACGCAGCGATGGGCATAACCGGGCACCACGCGATTGATCAGCACCATGCCGGGGATCTGCTCCATAAAGCCCGTCAGCTCTTCGTCGCTGAGCGCTTTTGAATGCACAATCAGGGCGTTACAGCGCTGACGTATCAGCACCTCAATGGCGTGGCGCTCTTTTTCCGCCTCGTGGTAGCTGTTGCCAATCAGCACATATTTTTGATGCTCCTGCGCGACGGTATCGACCGCTTTGACCAGTGCGCCGAAGAAGGCATCGGAGACATCCATCACGATCACGCCAATGGTGTCGCTCACCTGCGTTGCCAGCGCCTGGGCGTTAGCGTTCGGGCGATAACCGAGCTGGGCGACCGCCTGCATCACGGTTTCACGCGTCTCCTGGCTCACCAGGGCGCTGTTGTTGAGTACGCGGGAAACCGTTGCGACGGAGACGTTCGCATGACGGGCAACGTCACGAATGGTGATCATTTTTTCCCACCTTGTCTGAATGGCGGCACGTCACAGGCACCCCCTGGGTAAAGTAAGGAGGCTATTCTGGCAGTCGCGGTGGCTTTGCTACGTGAGAGGCATCACATCAATGGAAACGGTTACATCGCATTTGTTAACGATTGTGATCCAGATCGTTATCTGCTTGTAGGCGGTAATGCGCTGCCCGCCGCACGAGCGGTGAGTTGCCGCCATAGCCACTCAACCGGCCCCTGGCGAAAACGCCTGAGCCACAGCACGGAGAAGAGGATATTAACCGCCCAGACGGCGGGGACGATTGCCAGCAACTGCAGGCGGTCAAAGCGCATAAACAGACCGAAGTGGTTAAACAACGTGGTACAGATCAGCGTCTGCAACAGGTAGTTAGTGAGCGCCATGCGCCCGACGCAGGCAATGGCGCTCGCCAGTTTGCTGGCGCAGATCTGCGGCCAGAAACCCCACGCCAGCGCCGCATAGCCGATGGCCTGCACCGGCGCGCTCAGCTCCCGCGGTGCCTGTAAAAAGAAGGCGCACCAGCGGTAAGACCAGCCCAGCTGCCACTGAGCGATGATGGCCGGAATATTGATAACCATTCCTGTGACCACCAGCAGCGCGCCAACGCGCCGGTAGTGGCGCAGCGGGAACTGCCCTCTCATCCAGCCGCTGCGCATCAGCGCGGCACCGATTAACATCAGCCCGGCCAGCTGCCAGCCATACTGCACGCCGAGCGCCAGCAGGGCGTTTGAGAAAAGATCGCTGCGGTTGCTCAACGCTTCCCGCAGCGTGCCGCTGGTGCGCCACCAGGCTTCATACTGCACGTTTGCGGCATCAGGTAGCCAGGCGTTGTTCGGCGTGGTACCGGAGATTGCCCCCAGCAGCAGCAACACAACAATCCCGATGAGATAGAGCACCACACCGGTATGTAACATTGCTTTCACGCTCTGCGCATCGCGAATCATTCGCCAGCCGATAAGCCCCACCAGGCCATAAGCCAGCAGAATATCGCCTTCCCAGAAGAAGAGTGCGTGAATGAAACCGAGCAGCACCAGCAGCGTCAGGCGCGACTGGATCCAGCGCTTGCCGCGCGGCAGCAACATCTGCAACCCGGCACCAAAGAGAATAGCGAACAGCGAGAGAAATTTAACCTGCGCGAAAAGGTCGAGCAGCGCCCAGGTCCAGGCATCATGCAGGGTGATGTCGCCATACCAGGCGGGATTGAGATAGGCCGCCTTCGGCAGACCAAAGGCGGTGATATTGAGCAGCAGGATGCCGAGAATGGCGAGGCCACGGATAAAATCGAGCGTGACGCTCCTTCCCATATCGGCGGCTCCTGCAATCAGTTAGTGTGGCGAACGGCGCGCAGGAACTCCTGGCGGGTGTTCTGGCTCGACTTAAACAGGCCACCGAGCGAGGTGGTAGTCGTGGCGCTGGTGGCATCGCGAATGCCGCGCGCTTTCACACAATAATGGACCGCATCAATCGATACCGCGACATTGTTGGTGCCAAGCAGAGTTTGCAGCGCGGTGAGGATCTGCTGGGTCAGGCGCTCCTGAACCTGCGGGCGCTGGGCGAAGAACTGCACAATGCGGTTAATTTTCGACAGCCCAATTACCGACTCTTTCGGGATGTAAGCGACCGTCGCTTTACCGTCGATGGTGACAAAGTGGTGTTCGCAGGTGCTGGTGAGCGTAATGTCGCGCACGGTCACCATCTCATCGACCTTCATCTTATTTTCAATGACGGTGATTTTTGGGAAATTGGCGTAATCGAGGCCGGAGAAGATCTCATCGACATACATTTTGGCGATGCGATGCGGCGTTTCCATCAGGCTGTCATCATTCAGATCGAGATTGAGCAGCTGCATAATCTCGGTCATATGGCCGGCGATAAGGCGTTTACGGGTTTCATTATCCATTTGCACCGGGGGGCGCAGCGGGGTTTCCAGACCACGGGCAACCAGCGCCTCGTGCACCAGCGCCGCTTCTTTACTGAGTGATGACATATTTTCTTCTTCTCCTGCAGGTATGGCGTGCTTCGCGTGTTGCGGCGAAGTGAGGCAACATTGTGCGTGAGGTCGCGCACATAATCCAGCCCCGCCGGGGATAATTATTGAAATCGCCGCTGCCTTTCAGGCGCGCCGTTTCCACACCAGAACACCGCCAATCACCAGCGCAACTGCCGCGATACCGAGCGCCGGTTCAAGGCGTCCGGTAAGCCAGGTCGAGAGCGCAGAGGTCATCGGACCGACCAGCTGCCCGACGGCATAGCCGGTGGTGAGCAGGCCCGCCATATAGCGCGCGTGGTAGGGTGCCAGCTCGCGGCCATAGAGCAATGAAAGCTGCACCGCGCAGAGAAAACCGCCGCCGACCAGCACCGCGCCGCACACCAGACCGCTCATCCCTGGCAGAAGCCAGGCCGCCAGCACGCCAGCGCCCTGCAACCAGAGCACGAACGCCAGCCGCTGATGGCTCTGCCCGCAGTGGCGCAGCAGAATACTCAGGCCGATACCGATGACTGCAGCGAGGCCAAAGACCGGCCAGACAAACTGGGCAAACAGGCTGCCGGGAAAGCGCAGCGCTGCCATCTGTGACAAAAAGGTGGCGGGCAGAATATAACCAAAGCCGGCCAGGGTGTAGCTCCAGACCAACCGTTTTAGATCCGTCGTCAGGTGCAGAGGCTGCGTCTTAATCTCCGGGCGGTGCCACTCGCCGGGCTTGGGTAAGTAACGGGCAATCAGCGCCACCAGCAGCAGCGCCAGCACGCCATACACTTGCCAGGCGCCAGCAGCGCTTAACCCTTTGGCCTGAATCGCCACCGCCAGCAAACCGCTTAACGCGATGCCCGCACCCGGCCCGGCAAACACCGCCGCGCTGAGGCCCGGCTTTCCGGCATGGGCCAGACGCTCATTGGTCCAGGCGGCAATCAGCACCATTCCCCAGCCGCTCATCGCGCCGATAATGAGCCGGATCGCGCCATGCAGCAGCGCGTTGTCCGCCAGCGCAGAAAGGAAAGTGAGCAGCACCGCGCCGCTAATGCCGAGCCACAAGCGCACTTCGATATGCTGCTTCGCGCGCATCGCATCCCAGGCACCGAGCAGATAGCCAAGGTAGTTAATGGCTGCCACCAGGGCGGCGCTGGTGAGGGTAAGCTGGCCGTCGCGGATCATCAGCGGCACCTGGGGCGTAAAGGCAAAGCGGCCAATCCCCATTACCACCACCAGCACAATAAAACCGCACAGCGCGATGCGTAGCGCCATCTCCGCCCCCGAATGTTAATGTAAAGTTATGTTTATGATGCAGTATGTTGCGCAGGGGCGGAAGTGAAAGTTACTCACAGCAGTGTGAATTATCTGTATTATGCAGGGTTATCACTCTGTTTATCTCTGTGAAACCTGAGGAGCCCCGCATGGAATTGCTCGAAGAGCACCGCTGTTTTGAAGGCTGGCAGCAGCGCTGGCGTCACGACTCCAGCGTCCTGAACTGCGCCATGACGTTCAGCATCTTTTTACCGCCGCAGCGTAGCGATGCGCGCCCGCCGGTGCTTTACTGGCTCTCCGGCCTGACCTGCAACGATGAGAACTTCACCACCAAAGCGGGTGCGCAGCGCGTCGCCTCTGAATTAGGCATTGTGCTGGTGATGCCAGATACCAGCCCGCGCGGCGATGAAGTGGCCGACGTCGACAGTTACGATCTGGGTAAAGGGGCCGGCTTCTATCTCAACGCCACGCAGCAACCGTGGGCCAGCCACTACCGAATGTTTGATTATCTGCGCGATGAACTCCCGGCGCTTATCCAGAGCGAGTTTAACGTCAGCACCCAAGCGGCAATTAGCGGCCACTCAATGGGTGGACACGGCGCGCTGATTATGGCGCTGAAAAACCCTGGCCGTTACACCAGCGTCTCCGCCTTCGCGCCAATTGTGAACCCGCTGCAGGTGCCGTGGGGGCAGAAAGCCTTTAACGCCTATTTAGGTGAGGATGCCAGCCAGTGGCGCGAGTGGGACAGCTGTGCGCTGATGCTGGAAAGCCGCGAAGGTGACGCCATTCCGACCCTTATCGATCAGGGGGACAGCGATCAGTTCCTCGCCGATCAACTACAACCGGCGCGGTTGGCAGAAGTGGCGCGGCAGAAAAGCTGGCCACTGACCCTGCGTATTCAGCCGGGGTACGATCACAGCTACTTCTTTATCGCCTCGTTTATTGAAGATCATCTGCGCTTCCATGCGCAGCACCTCTTCCGCTAAGCGACACCCCGGCGTTTTCCCGCCGGGGTCTCTCATCAGAAGCGGTAATCAATCGCCGCAAAGTAGCGACGTCCGTCTTCATTAAAGCTGTAGTCATCGCGGCTGAGATCTTTATCGCCGAGGTTAAGCACGCCCGCGCGCAGTTTGACATTTTTCGTTGCCTGCCATGCGCCGCCCGCATTCCAGATAACATACCCGCCCGGCGTAGCGCCCTGTGACACCGAGCGTTTTTCGCCGCTGTAGTTCGCCGACACATAGAATGACCACGCGTCGTTAGCCTGCCAATCCAGCGTGCCGTTGGCGGTGTGGAACGGCAGATCCTGCAACGGTTTATTGCCGCCGCCGCTCAGGTTGCGCCCATCATTATAGGTGTAATTCAGGGTGAGCTTCCACGCCTCATCGAACGGGATTTTCACCTCGGTCTCCACGCCCTGAATTCGCGCTTTATCGACGTTGTAGTAGCGGAACACCGGCACTCGCGCCCCACGAGCGTTACGCTCAAAGCCGACAAAGTTAGGGTAGCCCGGCGCTTCGGTCAAACTGGGGGTACGGCTAATGTTGATCATATCGTCGATATTGTTCTGGAATGCAGTAACGCTGCCCTGCACGCCCTCCAGCCAGCCCTCTTCGCCGCTGTAGTAAAGCCCCAGTTCGAAACTTTCGCTGGTTTCCGGTTTCAGCTCCGGGCTGCCGACAATCCGGCAGCCGCCGCGGCAGGAGTTACTCGCCCAGTCCGGGCTTAACTGCAACAGTGACGGCGCTTTAAAGGCCGTTGCCCAGCCCCCTTTCACCGTGAGGGTATCGGTGGCGCTCCACACGAGGTAGGCGCGCGGGCTCCAGTGATCGCCATAGGTTTCATGGTCATCCATGCGCAGGCCGGTGGTCAGCGCCAGCGGTTCAATAATCCGCCACTCATCTTCAATAAACAGCGCGTACTGGCTGGAGGAGGTTTTACTACTGTTACCGCCGGTCAGGTTAATGGGATCGCTGAGTTTGTCATGACGCCATTCACCGCCTAGCGTCACTAATTGATTGATCTCACCGAGCGGCAGCACCACTTTGCCATCCACGGTGTTACTTTCTGAACGGATGGCGCTGGCGTTGCCCGGGTTTTTGTTATCGATCTTCTCGCCGTAAAAACGCAGCTCGCTATTAGCCATGCCCCAGCGCCCGTTATGCGCCAGCGAGTAGTTCTGCCGGTCGAGGCGGTTTTTATTCAGCGAGTCGGAGTCACGATCCTGGCGGTCATAACCGTAGCCGGCGGTAAAGTCATGATCTTCGGTTGGCGTCCAGGCCAGCTCGATATTGCCATCACGGCTGGTAAAGCCCTCAATGCGCGGCGACTCACCGCTGGCAGCGGTTTGCGAGGGTTGCTGCCGATCCTTTTCGCGCTTCGCTACGCCGCCAAAAGCCTTCAGCCCGAGCACGCCGTCAATCAGTGGCCCGCTGGTGTAGAACTGGCCATTTTGTGTATCGCCGCGATCGCGGTGCGCCTGAATAGTGGTATCCGCGGTGATTGAGCCGCTCCAGTGCTGGCCGATTTTTTTAGTGATGATATTCACCACGCCGCCGAGGGCGTCGGAGCCATACAGCGACGACATCGGGCCGCGCACCACTTCAATGCGCTCAATCGCTTCTACCGGGATCCAGTTGAGGTCAAAGTCGTTATGGCGGAAGACGGCATTGCGCGAGTTAACGCGTTTACCATCAATCAGGATCAGGGTATAGCTGCTATTCAGCCCGCGCAGGCTGACGCCTTTGCGGTTATCCCCTTCATTGGTGAGCTGCACGCCTGGCACCTCTTTCAGCACATCTTTCAGGTTTTGCACCGGCCTGCGCTGTAAATCCTGCTGCGTGATGACACTGATACTGGCAGGCGCATCTTTCAGGTTCTGCTCGCTGGCCGAGGCGGTCACCACCAGCGTTTCACCCTCCCCTGCGGCGGCCATCACCGGCAGCGCCAGCGTTAACGCGGACGCACAGAGGCCTCCCCGCATAATGGGATTCAAGGTAAACATTCCGTAACTCCATGAGGTCTGAAAAAGATTGAAAAATTTGCTCACGTATTGCAAAACCTCGCACCGTTACATTGACGGCAGCGTTATAGATTGTGGAAACATCAGGCGCATGAATCCCGCCGGGTTCCCTTTTTTTTCAGACGCTTACCTTAGTGCAAACGAGAATGATTATCAATTTCGCAAACTTAAAGTTATGTAAAGGAGGGCGGGTAAATGGGAGGAGAAAGTGATAAAAAAACGCCCTCTGAGTAGAGGGCGTTAAACAGATAGTTATTTGGTAAAGCGTTCCGGGAATTCCATCTCGCTGTAGCGCACAAAGCGCGTCCCTTTGCTGAACTTGTAGCCCAGCCAGATCACCAGGAAGAGCGGAATGCCGATATAGGTTGCCGTTACTGCACCCCAGTCAATGGAGTCTTCGAGGAAGGCCTGGTAGTTCTGACCAAGCGTGATGATCAGACAGAGCACAAAGGCGAAGATTGGCCCAATCGGGAAGAAACCGGAGCGGTACGGCAGGTTATCCAGCGAGTGGCCCTGCGCAACGTAGCCGCGGCGGAAGCGGTAGTGGCTGATGGCAATCCCCAGCCAGGCGATAAAGCCCGTCATGCCGGAGGTGTTGAGCAGCCACAGGTAAACGGTCTGGTTGCCAAACATCGAGGTGAGGAAGCAGAGACCGGCAATCACCGTGGTGGCATACAGCGCGTTGCGCGGCACGCCGCCTTTCGACAGCTTGGCGAAGATGCGCGGCGCTTTACCGTCGCATGCCAGCGTGTAGAGCATACGGGTGGAAGCATACATCCCCGAGTTGCCCGCAGAGAGCACCGCCGTCAGGATCACCGCATTCATCACTGCCGCCGCCGAGAGCAGGCCAGCATGTTCA
This sequence comes from Kosakonia sp. SMBL-WEM22, assembly GCF_014490785.1. Classification (NCBI taxonomy): domain Bacteria; kingdom Pseudomonadati; phylum Pseudomonadota; class Gammaproteobacteria; order Enterobacterales; family Enterobacteriaceae; genus Kosakonia; species Kosakonia sp. SMBL-WEM22. The sequence continues at coordinate 3,279,332 of NZ_CP051488.1, forward strand.
AACACCAGCGTGAACGGGCTGACGCTGATATCTTTCACGTCATTACGCAGCAGGCTTGGATCGGTATAAGGGATGATCAGGCTGATAATCAAAATTGCGAAGACGTAGAAGAGCAGGATTCGCCAGAAGACCTGACGCACCGCGCGCGGAATGTTCTTCTCAGGATCTTCCGACTCCCCAGCCGCGATACCGATAAGCTCGGTGCCCTGGAAGGAGAAGCCAACAATCATCGCCACGCCAATCATCGCCGAGAAACCGCCGGCAAACGGCGCGTCGCCGATGCTCCAGTTGCTCCAGCCCGCCGGTTTTTCCCCCTGGAAAATACCGACAATCATCATCACGCCGACGATGATAAAAATAATCACAGTGGTCACTTTGATAAGCGAAAACCAGTATTCCGCTTCGCCAAAGCCTTTCACCGAGATGTAGTTAAGCAGGAAGATCACCGCCAGGAAAAGCGCGCTCCAGATCCAGCCCGGCGTATCCGGGAACCACCAGGTCATCACCAGTTGCGAAGCTACCAGATCAACGGCGATGGTGACCGCCCAGTTGTACCAGTAGTTCCAGCCGAGGGCGAAGCCGAAGCCCTCTTCCACATATTTCTGCCCGTAGGTCGAAAAGGAGCCGGAAACCGGCATAAAAGCAGCAAGCTCGCCGAGGCTGGTCATCAGGAAATAGACCATCAGGCCAATCAGCATATAAGAGAGCAGTGCCCCGCCCGGCCCTGCGGAGGAGATGGTCGCCCCGGAGGCGACAAACAGACCGGTACCAATGGAACCGCCAATCGCGATCATCGTCAGATGACGCGCTTTCAGTTCACGGCGAAGCGTGGTCGCTTCTGTGGTTTTTTTCTCGGAACCCATAAGAAAAAGCTATCCATCCAAAAAATGAGGCGCGATTGTAGCAGACGAAACGCGGCCCTTCCGGTGGAAAAGGTCTCTTATTAGAGACCTTCATGATAGGCCGCGAATTATAAGTAAAGCAGTGAATGGAGGATGTTGCGAGGCGCATAAGCGCGGTCAGGCGAGACCGCGCACCGAGGCGATAAACTGCTGTAACTCCGGCGTGCGCGGCTGGTTGAAGAAGGTTTTACTCGCCCCCTGCTCCCACACTTTGCCCTGATGCATAAACACCACCCGATCGCCCACTTCGCGGGCGAAGTTCATCTCATGGGTGACCAGGATCAGCGTCATCCCTTCTGCGGCAAGCTTCTCCAGCACGCGCAGCACTTCACCGACCAGTTCGGGATCGAGCGCGGAGGTGATCTCATCGCAGAGCAGCACTTTCGGCTTCATCGCCAGCGCGCGGGCAATGGCGACGCGCTGCTGTTGACCGCCGGAGAGGCTGGACGGCGCATAATCGATGCGATCGCCAAGCCCGACTTTCTCCAGCATCTCCACCGCCAGCTCGCGGCAGGCTTCAGCCGGCATTTTCAGCACCCGGCGCGGCGCCAGCATCACGTTTTCCAGCGCCGTCATGTGGGGAAAGAGGTTGAAGCTCTGAAACACCATGCCGACGGAGCGGCTGATCTCCCGCGCCTGCGATTCACGGTCGGTCACCGTCATGCCGCCAAGTTTGATGCTGCCATCCTGGTAGCCCTCCAGCCCGTTCATACAGCGCAACAGCGTGCTTTTTCCCGAACCGCTGCGCCCGATAATTGACACCACCTCACCCATCTCAATATCCAGGCTTACGCCCTTCAGCACATGGTTGTCGCCATAATATTTCTGAACATCATTAATGGTGATGAGCGGCATGGAATTTTTTCTCCAGATAGCGGCTGTAGCGCGACAGCGGATAACACAGCAGGAAGTAGCCTGCGGCGACGAGGCCAAAGACCTTAAATGGCGCAAAGGTGACGTTGTTCAGCATGGTGCCCGCTTTGGTCAGCTCAACGAAGCCGATAATAGAAGCCAGCGCCGTGCCTTTCACCACCTGCACGGAAAAGCCCACCGTCGGCGCAATGGCAATGCGGATCGCCTGCGGGGCGATAACGCGAAACAGCGTCTGACCGAAGCTCAGCCCGAGACAGCGGCTGGCTTCCCACTGCCCTTTCGGCAGGGCACGAATCGACCCGTACCAGATATCGAGCAGAAAGGCGCTGGTAAACAGCGTTAAGGCAAGCGTGGCGGCGGTCCAGGCGCTGACATCAATACCGAACAGCCCGAGACCAAAAAAGGCGAGGAACAGCTGCATCAGCAACGGCGTGCCCTGAAACAGCGCGGCATAGGCGCTGACAAAACGCTGCGTCCAGCGCCAGCGACCCAGGCGCACCATCAGCAGCGGCAGGGTGACCAGCGTGCCGCAGAAAAAAGCAATCAGCGACAGCAGCACCGTCCAGCGGGCGGCCAGCAGCAGATTGCGCACAATATCCCAGTCGGTAAAGGTACTCATCATGATCCGCTCCCCAACCATTTGCGCCCAATCGCCAGCAGCGCCTGGCGCATCAGCAGCGAGAGCGCGAGGTAGAGCAGCGTGGTGACGAAATAGACTTCAAAACTTAAGAAAGTACGCGACTGGATAAGGTTCGCCATAAATGTCAGCTCCTCATACGAAACCTGCGATACTACCGATGAGCCGAGCATCACCATTACGCACTGGCTGACCAGCGCCGGATAGATACGCGCCAGCGCGGGCGGCAAAATCACGCGCAGGAAGGTCTGAACTTTTGTCAGCCCAAGCACCCGCGCCGCTTCCCACTGCCCTTTTGGCGTCACCTGAATGCCCGCGCGGATAATCTCCGTGCTGTACGCGCCGAGGTTCACCAGCATGGCGATCAGCGCCGCCTGCCCGGCGGTGAGCTTCAGCCCCAGCCCCGGTAAACCGAAGACAATAAAGAAGAGCTGCACGACAAAAGGCGTATTGCGGATCACCTCAACATAGATCCCCCACAACGTGCGCAACACGCCCGGTTTGCCGCTGCGCAGCGCCGCGCCGAGGATGCCAAGCGCGACACCGCCCACCGTTGCCAGCAGCGACAGGGTGATGGTTGTCCACAGCCCGGCCAATAGCTCAGGCCAGAAAGGCCAGAGTGCGGCGAAATCAAGCGTCACCGTCATCGATTAGGCGCCAAAGTTCGCGGGCAGCGGTGCCTGCATCCACTTCTGCGAGAAGCTATTCAGCGTGCCCTCTCTCTGCGCCTGATCGACCAGCTTGTCGACCTCTGCCTTCAGCGCCGGCTGGTTTTTCATCAGCCCGATAAAGCAGGGAGAGTCCTTAAGCATAAATTTGCTCACCGGTGCGTGTTGCGGGTTCTGGCGGGCAATTGCCGCCACGACTACGTTGCCTGTGGCAAGGAAGGCGACCTGGCCGGAGAGGTAGGCGGAGAGCGTGGTGTTGTTATCTTCATAGCGCTTCACCTGGGCATCTTTTGGCGCGATATCGCTCAGCACCATATCCTCCACCGCGCCGCGCGTGACGCCGATGGTTTTGCCGCTCAGGACTTTCGCATCGGCAAGCGTTGCGTCTTTCGGGCCAAACACGCCGAGGAAGAATGGCGCATAGGCGCGGCTGAAATCGATCACCCGCTCGCGCTCGGCGTTTTTACCGAGGCTTGAGATCACCAGGTCGACTTTATTGGTTTGCAGGTAGGGCACACGGTTTGCGCTGGTAACTGGCACCAGTTGCAGCTTCACCTTCATCCCTTTCGCCAGGTAGTTGGCCATATCGATATCGTAGCCCTGCGGCTGCAAATCGGTGCCTACCGAGCCAAACGGCGGGAAATCCTGCGGCACGGCCACGCGTAGCACGCCGCGCTGTTGAATATCCTGTAACTGATCCGCCAGCGCCTGGGCGGAACAGATCATCATTACTGCTGCACTGGCCGTCGCCATCATCCACTTTTTCATCTCAACACCTCATCGCCCATGAAACAAAAGATTCTTTGAATCACTTTTTGCAACTAATGTGCCAACGAAGCCAGTGCCTGATTCAGCGGGCGTGCGGGTTAACGTGAGGAGGCCTGCACCCCTAAAACGGTGCAGGTGCCTGTTGATGGTGCAATCAAAGCTCGCAGTAGCGGATAAAGCGGGTCAACGCGCTGGAGAGATGTTTCTGCCGGTGATGAATGCGCCACAGGGTGCGCACCAGGCGAGGTAACGGCAGCGGCACCTCCACCAGCGTGCCGGTTTCCAGCTGTTCAGCAATCACGCGGCGCGACAGGCAACTGATGCCAAGCCCGTGGCGCACCGCATGTTTAATCGCTTCTGAATTACCGAGCTCCATGCCGAGCTGAAACTGCGGCAGATGCGAGAGCAGTAGATAGTCGACGATTTCGCGGGTACCGGAGCCGCGCTCGCGCAGGATCCACGGCGCAGCGGCAAGGGCCTCCAGCGTCACCTCACTTTGCAACAGCGGCGAGGAAGGTGGTGCAAACACCACCAGCTCATCCTCCAGCCAGGGTTCAGCAATAATCTCCGCCGCATGGCACGGCCCTTCGATAAGGCCGATATCAACGCGAAAATCGGCCACGGCGGTGATCACATCCTGGCTATTACCGACGCTCAGCTCCAGCGGCAGCTCGGGAAAATCACGCCGGTAGTGAGCGATCACCTCCGGCAGAATGTAGTTACCGATGGTGCTGCTGGCGAAGACGCGGATAGCACCGTTGGCCTCACGAAACAGCTGTTCGATTTCGCTTGCCTGCTCCAGCGCCGCCAGCGCGCGCGGGTAGAGGAGCCGACCGTGTTCATTCACCACCAGCCGTTTGCCGACGCGATCGAACAGTTGCACGCCAAGCTGGCCCTCCAGATCCGTTAGCGCGGCGCTCACCGCAGATTGCGACAGCGCCAGACGCTGGGAGGCCTGGGTGGTGGAGCCGCTTTTCAGCACTTCAGCAAACACTTCGAGCTGGCGCAGGGTTATATGCATAGGGAGTTGCTTACCACTTATAAAGATTAATTATAAATATATAATCAATTTTACCTTTAAGCCAGCGCGCCGTACCCTTTTCAGCAACAAGAGGAGAAGGCTATGACCGACATCACATTACACTCTCATCACTCTCGCATCTGGCGCGTTATGCCCGGCCTGCTGCTGAGCGGCGCGATTACCGCGGCGGCGCTGTGGCTTGGCTCCCTGCCCGCCGTAGCTGACATCGGCCTGAGCGCATTAACGCTGGCGATCCTGCTCGGTATGGTGCTGGGCAACACGCTTTACCCGGCGCTGCATCGACACTGTGACAGCGGCGTGCTGTTTGCGAAACAGCATCTGCTGCGGCTCGGCATTATTCTTTATGGCTTTCGCCTCACCTTTTCGCAGATTACCGATGTCGGCGTCAGCGGCGTACTGATAGATGTACTGACCCTCTCCAGCACCTTTATGCTGGCCTGTTTTCTCGGGCAAAACGTTTTTGGGCTGGATAAAAAAACCAGCTGGCTAATTGGCGCTGGCAGCAGTATCTGCGGCGCGGCAGCGGTGCTGGCAACAGAGCCGGTCGTAAAAGCTGAAGCAAGCAAAGTGACCGTCGCTATCGCCACGGTGGTGATTTTCGGCACGCTGGCGATCTTTATCTACCCGGCGCTGTGGCCGCTGCTTGCGCCATGGTTCAGCCCGCAGACCTATGGCATCTGGATTGGATCGACGGTGCATGAAGTGGCGCAAGTAGTTGCCGCCGGTCACGCCGTCAGCCCGGAGGCGGAGAACGCGGCAGTGATTGCCAAAATGCTGCGCGTGATGATGCTGGCTCCCTTTTTACTGCTGCTGGCCGCGCGGGTGAAACAGCTCAGCCCGCAGGAGGGGAACGAAAAAAGCAAGGTGACGATCCCGTGGTTTGCGCTTGGCTTTGTGGCGGTGGCAGTATTTAACTCCTTTCACCTGTTGCCGCCCGCAACGGTGAGTATGCTCAACACGCTGGATACGCTGCTGCTGGCGATGGCCATGGCGGCGCTGGGCGTGACTACTCATATCAGTGCGCTGAAAAATGCCGGGGCGAAACCGCTGGTGATGGGGCTGCTGCTCTTTATCTGGCTGATTGTCGGCGGGGGGGCTATCAATCTGCTGGTTCATTGCGTGATGGCATAAAGCACTACATCTCTGTCCTGCAGACCCGCTATGATGTCGGTTTTCCCCCGGCGGGTCTTTACAGGAGTGTTTATGAAATACATTGGTGCGCATGTTAGCGCCTCAGGCGGCGTCGCAAATGCGGCCATCCGCGCCGCCGAGCTGGACGCAACGGCGTTCGCGCTGTTTACCAAAAACCAGCGTCAATGGCGCGCCGCGCCGTTAACCACGGAAACGATTGATGCTTTCAAAGCCGCATGTGAAGCGCATAACTATTCGCCCGCGCAAATCCTGCCCCACGACAGCTACCTGATTAACCTCGGGCATCCGGTTGATGAGGCGCTGGAGAAATCCCGCGAAGCGTTTATTGATGAGCTCTCCCGCTGTCAGCAGCTTGGGCTGACGCTGCTCAATTTCCACCCCGGCAGCCACCTGCAACAGATCCCGGAAGAGAAGTGTCTGGCACGGATTGCGGAATCCATCAACATTGCGCTGGCGCAGACCGAAGGCGTCACCGCGGTGATCGAAAATACCGCCGGTCAGGGCAGCAACCTCGGCTTTCGCTTTGAGCATCTGGCAGCAATTATCGATGGGGTTGAAGACAAATCCCGCGTTGGCGTCTGTATTGATACCTGCCATGCCTTTGCCGCCGGTTACGACCTGCGTAGCGAGGAGGCGACCGCCGCCACTTTTGCCGAGTTTGACCGCGTGGTGGGCTTTAATTACCTGCGCGGAATGCACCTCAATGATGCGAAAAGCAGCTTTGCCAGCCGGGTTGACCGCCATCACAGCCTTGGCGAAGGCAACATCGGCCACGATGCGTTTCGCTGGATCATGCGCGACGCGCGCTTCGACGGTATTCCGCTGATCCTTGAGACCGTTAACCCGGATATCTGGGTGGAGGAGATCGCCTGGCTTAAAGCGCAGCAGTACGCGGAAACCACCGCCGGGTAATCTCCTGCCATCCGGCAATGGCGCAATGCCTGATGGCGCTGCGCTTATCAGGCCTACAAAAGCAACACCATCCCGAGCCGTAGGCCGGATAAAGCGCATGCCGCCATCCGGCAATGCCGCAGTGCCTGATGGCGCTTTGCTTATCAGGCCTACAAAAGCAACACCATCCCGAGCCGTAGGCCGGATAAGGCGCATGCCGCCATCCGGCAATAGCGCAGTGCCTGATGGCGCTTTGCTTATCAGGCCAACAAAAGCGAAACTATCTCAAGCCGTAGGCCGGAAAAGGCGCAAGCCGCCATCCGGCAATGACGCAGTGCCTGATGGCGCTTTGCTTATCAGGCCTACAAAAGCAAAATCTCCTGCGAGTCCGTCGGCCGGATAAGGCGCATGCCGCCATCCGGCAATGGCGCAGTGCCTGATGGCGCTTTGCTTATCAGGCCTACAAAAGCAAACCAGCCCTTTTGCGGGCATAAAAAAAGGCCGCTAAGCGGCCTTTTTTCTGTTTCTACGGCTCAGGCAACTTTCGCGGCCATCTCCGTTTCCGGACGTTTCAGCAGGGCATAAAGCAGACCCGACAGCAGCGTACCAGCAACGATCGCCAACAGGTAACCGAGCACCGGAGTGATAGCACCCGGGATCAGCAGTACGAACAGACCACCGTGCGGTGCCATCAGTTTGGCACCAATCGCCATGGAGATAGCACCCGTCAGCGCGCCACCGGCGATACAGCATGGGATAACACGCATAGGATCGCGCGCCGCAAACGGAATCGCCCCTTCAGAGATAAAGCACAGACCCAGCACCAGCGCCGCTTTACCGCCTTCACGCTGACCTTTATCGAACTTGTTACGTGCTACCAGCGTTGCCAGACCCATCGCCAGCGGGGGCACCATACCGGCCGCCATGATCGCCGCCATCGGCGCGTAGGTTTGCGTACTCAGCAGCCCGACACCAAAGGCGTAGGCCGCTTTGTTCACCGGACCACCCATATCGGTACACATCATGCCACCGAGGATCGCGCCCAGCAGAACGGCGTTCGCTGTACCCATGGTTTGCAGCCAGGAGGTGAGACCTGCAAGGATTTTCGCTACCGGCGTACCGATAAGGTAGATCATCGCCAGGCCAACAATCAGGCTGGAGAAGAGCGGAATAATCAGGATCGGTTTCAGCGCTTCCATACTTGGCGGCAGCTTGAAGCCTTTGCTGATCGCTTTCGCGATGTAACCGGCAAGGAAACCAGCAATGATACCGCCGATAAAGCCAGACCCGGTGCTTACCGCCAGCATACCGCCGATCAGACCCGGCGTCAGACCCGGACGGTCAGCAATGGAGAAGGCGATAAAGCCTGCCAGCACCGGCACCATCAGCGCAAACGCTGTACCGCCGCCGATCTTCATCAGCGCCGCCGCCAGCGTGCCCTCTTCTTTAAACGCGGTAATACCAAAGGCGAAGGAGAGTGCGATCAGCAGACCGCCCGCCACCACCATCGGCAGCATGTAAGAGACACCGGTCAGCAGGTGACGATAGGCGCCCGCGCTCTCTTTTTTGCCTTCTGAAGCTTCAGACTTCCCTTGCGTGGATGGCTGATAGGGCTTTGCTTCCGCTACTGCTTTATCCAGCTCCTGCGCCGTTTTCTTCAGCGCAAGGCCCGTCGAGGTGCGGTACATCGGTTTACCGGCAAACTTCGCCAGGTCAACTTCGATATCCGCCGCAACGATAACCAGATCTGCCTGCGCCACCTCTTCCGGGGTGATGGCATTGCCTGCGCCCACGGAGCCGCGCGTTTCAACTTTCACCCACCAGCCGCGTTTTTTCGCTTCGGTTTCAATGGCTTCTGCCGCCATAAAGGTGTGCGCGACGCCGGTTGGACAGGCGGTCACGGCAACAATACGTTTCGGCCCTGCGGCCGGCGCTGCCGCCGCAGGTGCAGCAGCCGGAGCGCTGTAAGGCGCGGCGTGGTTCTTCGCTTCGCTCAGGAACAGCTCCGGGTGCGCGACCGCGCGATTGATATCGCCCAGCCAGACTTTTTTCCCGCTCAGCGCCGCGTCGTTTGGCAGCTGGCTACCCAGCACGATCGCCAGTTCTGCGTCGCCAGGGTTATCAACAAATTGCAGATTCGCTTTTTGCGCCGCCGCGCCCAGCAGGGTCTTTGCCATATAGGCACGGGCCTGTCCGAGTTCAGCGTCGATGATCAGCAGCGTTTTCATTATGCCTCTCCTGCTGTTAGTTAAAGGGTTTTAAGTCAACGCGCGCCATCATCGCGGCTAACTGGGTACGATCGGTAATCCCTACGTTACTCTGACTGACCGCCAGTGCAGCGACAGCGGTGGCCAGGCGTAAAGTGTGCTCACTGGACTCACGCATCAGCAGGCCGTAAATCAGGCCGCCAACCATCGAATCCCCTGCGCCAACGGTGCTTACCACTTCCATTGACGGCGGTTTGGCGATCCATTCACCCGAAGCGTTGACCCACAGCGCCCCTTCTGCGCCCAGCGAAATCACCACGTGGGCGATCCCCTGCTCGCGAAGCGCGTGAGCGGCTTCAATAACGTCCTGCAATTCCGGCAGCTTACGACCAGCCCAGATCTCCAGCTCGCGGCGGTTAGGTTTCACTAACCATGGTGCGGCTTTCAGACCGGCGACCAGCGCGTCACGGCTGCTGTCAAAGATAATGCACGGGCACTGGCTGCGCAGACGCGTCATCCAGTCGGTAAAGGCTTCCGGGCTGACGCCCGACGGCAGGCTGCCGCTGACGCAGACCATGTCAAACTGGCCAAGCCAGCTGAGCGAGTCAGTGACAAAACGTTCCCAGTCGGCCGGGGTGACTTCGAAACCGGAGAAGTTAAAGTCGGTCACTTCGCCATCTTTCTCGGTCAGCTTAACGTTGATGCGCGTACGCCCCTGCACCACCTGGAAACGGTTGGCAATGCCCAGCTCGCTGAACAGTTGCTGAAAGCCGTCCTGGTTATCTTTACCGAGGAAACCGCCCACGGTGACGTCGATACCGAGATCTTTCAGCACCTTCGCGACGTTGATCCCTTTACCGGCGGCGTGCAGCCCGGTAGTACGCACCAGGTTGACTTCGCCACGCTCCACTTCCGGCGTGAAACCCACCAGATCGTAGGCCGGATTTAACGTGATTGTTGCAACTCTTCTGCTCATTTACGCTCCCTCTCCCAGGCCCGCTGCGATGGCGTCGCCAATCGCTTTCAGCGCCTGTTCAGCATCTTCGCCCTGTGCGGTAAAGCGCAGGCGGTGTCCTTTTTTCACGCCCAGCGCAACCACTTTCATCAGGCTGCGGCCATTTGCCGGTTTGCCCGATCCATCGAGGTTGGTGACAGTGATTTCACTGTTGAACTGTTTAATGGTGTTGACCAGCATGGTGCCCGGACGGGCATGCAGGCCGTGCTCGTTACGAATAACAAACTCTTCGCTGAGCAGATCCTCCGCAACTGCGTCGTCGCTGGTCAGCAGCGCCAGCAGCGTGGCGGCGTCGGCATTCAGCAGACGGTCAGCTTTATTCGCCAGCAGCAGATCGCTCAGGCGCTTCAGCACAGCAACGGGTTGCTCATCGGCCATCGCGACGCTCACCAGAACGGCGGCGTTTTCGCCTTCTACCTCAAACGGTGTGGCGGCGCGGCTGACGGCAACCGCGCTCAGCAGGTTGCCCTCGGCACTGTCGTTCAGCCAGATGCCCTGGCCGAGGTTCAGCGGCTGTTCGTTAATAGCACGGGTGACGTAGAGGCTGTCTACCGCGCCCGCCTCTTTCAGACGTGCGGCGTTCAGCGCCTGCAGCGTCATCAGCGAGCTGGCGTTGACGTCCAGAGACAGGGTTTCGTTGTCTAACTTCAGCGCGCTGCTCTGCTTTTCGCCCATCAGCAACGCCCGCAGCTCTTCAGCAGTGGTCGCGGATTGCAGCTGCGCGGCGACGGCATCATCACTCAGTACGTGCGTCAGCTGACGCAGCAGACCGAGGTGCTCATCAGAGCTGGCGGCGATACCGATGGCAACGTAAGCCACCTGCCCTTCGCTCCACAGAATGCCCTGCGGGAACTGGAACACTTTGACGCCGGTTTTCAGCACCTGGTCGCGCGTGTCGGTGGTGCCGTGCGGAATGGCGATGCCGTTGCCAAGAAAGGTAGAAGTTTGCTGCTCGCGTGCGAGCATGCCATTGACATAGCCCTCAGCCACGTTGCCGGCTTCGGTCAATGCCGCCGCGATCTGGCGGATGGCCTCTTCTTTATTACCGGCCTGCTGGCCTGGATGGATGTCCTGAACGGATAACTGGAACATGTGACTCGTCTCCCGCTGAAATTGAATCGTTTCAGCTTACATAAGAAAGGTTACGTCACCGCCGTGATTCAGAGACAATGCGATGACGCTGAAACGTTTCAAGGAGTCTTGACCTTTTTTGCTCAAGGATCAAGAAATCTCTCATTTGGCGTTTAAGAATTTTGAGGCACTGCACATTTTACAGCCCGTTAAGGAAAATTTGCTGACGCGAATCTGGCCGTCAGCTTATCGCCTTCAGCCTGTTCAGCTTTAGAGTGGATTAAGGTGCAGTCTGCTGTTCAAGATTGAGGAGGTAGATCATCGCCTGTTCGCGCGTTGAGCCGCACATCTCCAGGCCTGGCTGCAGGCCAGCGCACACTTTTGGCCGCAACGGTGAGCCAAAAAGCTTGCAGCGCTGATGTTCATCAAGCTGTACGCAGGGCGTGTTGGCCGGTTTACCGTTGGGCATGCCGGGGATCGGGCTGGTAATGGACGGGGCGGTACAGCAGGCTCCGCAGTCCGGGCGGCAGTGCATAGTGGCTCTCTTATTTGGCAGCGACGCGCTGAAATAGCGCGTTGCGGGGCACGCTATCATCTTTTACCCCTGCAACGCAAAACTCAGCAATTCCCCTTGCCTGAAAAGGCCCTCGCGAGTAGTTTGTCGCGATATTTTGGTGAATTTCTTTTTTACAGGAACCTGGCAATGCCAAGAGCGAACGAAATTAAAAAAGGTATGGTGCTGAACTACAACGGCAAGCTGCTGATTGTGAAAGATATTGATATTCAGTCACCGAGCGCCCGCGGCGCAGCAACGCTGTATAAAATGCGCTTTGCCGATGTCCGCACCGGCCTGAAAGTTGAAGAGCGTTTTAAAGGCGACGACATTGTTGATACCGTCTCCCTGAACCGCCGTTTCGTTGACTTCTCCTACGTCGACGGCAATGAATACGTCTTTATGGATAAAGAAGACTACACGCCTTACACCTTCACCAAAGACCAGATTGAAGATGAACTGCTCTTTATTCCGGAGGGTGGCATGCCGGATATGCAGGTGCTGCTGTGGGACGGCCAGTTGCTGGCCCTCGAGCTGCCGCAGACCGTGGATCTCGAAATCGTTGAGACTGCACCGGGCATCAAAGGCGCGTCAGCCAGCTCCCGTACCAAGCCTGCCACGCTAAACACTGGCCTGGTCGTGCAGGTGCCGGAGTACCTGACCACCGGCGAGAAGATCCGCATTCATATTGAAGAGCGCCGCTATATGGGCCGCGCTGATTAAATAAAAAAGCCTCCGCATGGAGGCTTTTTTTTCGCCCGCGAAAGCGAGCAGAATGTTTGTCAGCGGCTCTTACAGCAGGTCGCGGAACAGCGTCTTCTTCAGCGCCAGCTCAACGCCGCGTACTTCCGCCATCCCTTTCAGACGACCAATCGCCGAGTAGCCAGGGTTAGTTTTCTTACGCAGATCGTCCAGCATCTGGTGGCCATGATCCGGCCGGAAGGGGATCGGGCGCAGATCGCCCGCTCTCTTACGGCGCTGCTCTTCAGTAAGAATTGCCGCCACCACCGACACCATATCGACATCGCCATTCAGGTGCGCTGCTTCGTGGAAGGTTTTCGGGTTCTCTTCGCGACAGGTAGCGCGCAGATGGGTGAAGTGAATGCGGTCGCCGAAGGTCTCAATCATCCGCACCAGATCGTTGTCTGCCCGCACACCGTAGGAGCCGGTGCACATGGTGAAGCCGTTGTTGATGCTGTCTACCGCCTCTTTCAGCCACTGCATATCTTCGATAGTGGAGACAATGCGTGGCAGGCCGAGGATCGGGCGCGGCGGATCGTCCGGATGAACCGCCAGCCGTACGCCCACTTCCTGTGCCACTGGCACAATGGCGCGCAGGAAGCAGGCCATATTTTCGCGCAGCTGCGCTTTGTCGATGCCGTCATACTCTGCCAGACGTGCGCGGAACTGATCCAGCGTATAGCCCTCTTCCGCACCCGGCAGACCGGCGATGATATTGCGCGTCAGCTTCTCCACTTCCGCATCGCTCATCGCATTAAAATAGGCCTGCGCCTGGCGCTGCTCTTCATCGCTATAATCCGCCTGCGCCCCTTCACGTTTAAGAATATGCAGCTCAAACGCGGCAAAGGCGATCTGGTCGAAGCGCAGCGCGCGCGCGCCATCCGGCAGTTGATATTCCAGGTCGGTACGCGTCCAGTCGAGGATCGGCATAAAGTTGTAGCAGACGGTATCAATTCCGCAGGTGGCGAGATTACGGATGCTCTGCTGATAGTTGGCAATCCATTTTTCGCAGTCGCCGGAGTGGGTTTTGATCTCTTCATGTACCGGGATACTTTCGACAACGGACCAGTAAAGCCCTTTTTCAGCCAGCAGGGCCTGGCGGGCTTTGATCTCCTCCACTGGCCACACCTGGCCATTCGGAATGTGGTGCAGAGCGGTGACCACGCCGGTTGCGCCCGCCTGACGAACATCATCAAGAGAAACCGGATCGTTCGGTCCATACCAACGCCAGGTTTGTTCCATCGTCTTCCCCTCAAAAAAGTTGTTATACCAATACAGCGAAAAGCATGACGACTACCATACATGCTTATCGGAACCGGTCAAATCCTGCCGCAGCAATGATTGATCCAGCTCACATTCCCCGGATATTTAAGGCATACCAATTCTTTTTGCTGTCATATAACTTTACACTGCTATTGTTAATTATTGGTTAATCAGGTGTATAGAGATGAAAACAATTGCCTCCGCCACGCTGCCCGCTTCGGTGCAACAGCCGCAGTACGATCGCAGCCAGCTCCGTTCGCGCATCGTCCATTTCGGTTTTGGTGCCTTTCACCGCGCCCATCAGGCGTTATTGACCGACCGGGTGCTGAATGCGCAAGGCGGCGACTGGGGCATTTGCGAAATCAGCCTGTTTAGCGGCGATGTTTTAATGTCGCAGCTGCGCGAGCAGGAACATCTTTATACGGTGCTGGAGAAAGGCGCGGACGGAAATAAGCCGATTATTATTGGCGCGGTCAACGAGTGCCTGAATGCCAAACTCGACACGCTGGCGGCGATTATTGAGAAGTTCTGCGAGCCGCAAGTGGCGATTGTCTCTCTGACCATCACCGAAAAGGGTTACTGCATCGATCCGGCCAGCGGTGAGCTTGATCTCACCCAGCCGCGTATTGAGCACGATCTGAAATACCCGCATGAGCCGCACTCTGCGCCGGGCATCTTAGTTGAAGCCCTGCATCGCCGCCGCGAGCGTGGCCTGGCGCCCTTTACCGTGCTCTCTTGTGACAACATTCCCGACAACGGACACGTGGTGAAAAACGCCGTGCTGGGGATGGCGCAAACCCGCTCGCCGGAGCTGGCGCAGTGGATAGCGGAGCATGTCAGCTTCCCGGCCACCATGGTCGACCGTATTGTCCCGGCGGCAACCGACGAGTCGCTGGCGGAGATTGCCGACGTGCTCGGCGTGTTTGATCCGTGCGCCATCAGCTGCGAGCCCTTTATTCAGTGGGTAATAGAAGATAACTTTGTCGCCGGGCGTCCGGCCTGGGAAAGCGCGGGCGTGCAGCTGGTGGAAGATGTGCAGCCGTGGGAGCAGATGAAGCTGCGCATGCTTAACGGCAGCCACTCCTTCCTCGCCTACTTAGGTTATCTTGCCGGATTTGCGCATATTAATGAGTGTATGCAGGACGCGGCCTTTCGGGAGGCGGCGCGCCAACTGATGCTGAATGAGCAAGCGCCGACGCTGCGTATTAAAGGCGTCAATCTTAATGCTTACGCCGATAGCCTGCTGGAGCGCTTCGCTAACCCGGCGCTGAAACATCGCACCTGGCAGATTGCGATGGATGGCAGCCAGAAGCTGCCGCAGCGCCTGCTGGATGGGATCCGTATTCATCTGCTGCGCCAGAGTGACTGGCCGCTGCTGGCGCTCGGCGTCGCGGGTTGGATGCGCTATGTCAGCGGCGTTGATGACGCGGGCGAGGTAATTGATATTCGCGATCCGCTGGCGGATAAGATCCGCGCCATTGTTGAGACCAGCAGCAGCGACGAGCGCGTCACGGCGCTACTGACGCTGAAAGAGATCTTCGGTAACGATCTGCCGCATAACCCGGTATTTGTTGATGCCGTCAGCCAGGCGTGGCGTGCTATTGAGACGCTCGGCGCCCATGGCGCGGTGCAGCAGGCGGTCAACGCTTAACATTTTTTGCCCTCAACGCGGACGGATAGTGCGATGCGCCGTCCGCGCTCTTCTCTTTTCCCCTTTTTTTCGCCAGGATTGTCCGCTTATGCTTTTTGATGACGCGGAGTTCCTGTGACGAAGACCAACCTGATTACCGGCTTTCTCGGAAGCGGCAAAACCACCTCCATTCTGCATTTGCTGGCCCATAAAGATCCGCAGGAGAAGTGGGCGGTGCTGGTGAATGAGTTTGGCGAAGTCGGGATTGATGGCGCCCTGCTCAGCGACAGCGGCGCGCTGCTTAAAGAGATCCCCGGCGGCTGCATGTGCTGCGTCAACGGCCTGCCGATGCAGGTCGGTCTCAATACCCTGCTGCGCCAGGGCAAGCCTGACCGTCTGCTGATTGAACCGACCGGGCTGGGCCACCCGAAACAGATCCTCGATATGCTCACCGCGCCGGTTTACGAACCGTGGATCGATCTGCGCGCCACGCTCTGCCTGCTCGACCCGCGCCAGCTGCTTGATGAGAAAGCGCTGAACAATGAGAACTTCCGCGACCAGTTAGCGGCAGCGGATATTATCGTTGCTAATAAAGAGGATCGCGCCAGCGCCGAGAGCCAGCAGGCATTCGATGCGTGGTGGGAGCAGTATGGCGGCGATCGCCTGCGGGTAAACGCCACGCAGGGTGCGATTGACGGTAGCTTGCTTGACCAACCGCGCCGTAACCTGCGCGCCCTGCCTGCCAGCGCCGCGCACGATCATGCCCACGGTGAGAAAAAAGCGCTGGCGGCACTCAGCTTACCGGCGCATCAGCGCTGGCGTCGCAACCTGAACAGCGGCCAGGGGCATCATGCCTGCGGCTGGATTTTCGATGCCGACACGGTTTTCGACACCATTGGTCTGCTGGAGTGGGCGCGGCTTGCGCCAGTGTCGCGGGTAAAAGGGGTCATGCGCATCGCGGAAGGGTTACTGCGCGTAAACCGCCAGGGTCAGGATTTGCATATTGAGACGCAAAACGTTGCGCCGCCCGATAGCCGGATAGAGTTAATCACCGACAGCGAGGCTGACTGGAACGCGCTTCAATCAGCACTGTTGAAGCTTCGTTTAAGTTAGCAAGACTACCGTGGCGTCCCTGAAACCAAAAAGAGCCTGCAAAATGAAAACCCGACTGCCTCTCATCGTGCTGCTGAATGCTGCTGGCCTGGCGCTGTTTTTCTCCTGGTATCTGCCGGTGAATCATGGCTTCTGGTTCCCGCTGGACTCCGCGATTTTCCACTTCTTTAACCATGGTCTCGCCGAAAATCGCGCCTATTTATGGTTTGTAGCCCTGACCAACAACCGCGCTTTCGATGCCTGTTCTCTGGTAGCGATGGGCTGTCTGATGCTCTCTTTCTGGCTGCCAGCTGACCCGGCCGGGCGTCGGCGCGTGGTAATGATTGGCCTGACCATGCTGCTGCTGGCGCTGGTGATCAACCAGCTCGCGCAGCATCTTATGCCAGTGAAGCGTGCCAGCCCGTCGATCTCCTTTACCGATACCTACCGGGTGAGCGACCTGCTTAACTTTCCGACAAAAGATGCCTCGAAAGACAGTTTCCCGGGCGACCACGGTATGATGCTGCTGATTTTTGCCTCGGTGATGCTGCGTTATTTCGGTAAAAAGGCCTTCGCTATCGGAATTCTTATATTTGTCATATTTGCATTCCCGCGCGTAATGATTGGCGCGCACTGGTTTACAGATATTGCCGTCGGCTCACTCTCGGCAGTGTTGATTGGCCTGCCCTGGTGCCTGATGACACCATTGAGCGATGAGATCGTGGCGTTATTTGATCGCTATTTGCCAGGAAAAAACAAAATTTAAACACCTAAATAACATTTTCCACCGCCGTGAGGAGGCGATCATTAGCCTCCTTAATGTAAATTCACGGCGGTTGCCTGATTGTGTCATTTTTTAACCAACTCAATCGCCTTTAAAAAGAGCATTTTGCCTGCTATTTCTCTTTATTTGTCCATTTATTGACCAAACGCATGAATTCACTTTCTGTATCACAATTTCTTATAAAAAAGTGATGAAAAGCACTCGCCATGCATTAGATGTTCAGGTAACCTCGGTCCGTCTTGTCGCAAAGAGTGCTCTTTTACTCTCTGCGCGGTAATTTGTGCGTTTCGCCACAAATTCTGGCTCGAGTATTTGTCTTGAAACATTCAGATAATTAATCTCGCTGCGTTTAGCATTTTTCATAACGATATTATCGTTAAGGACTTCAAGGGAAAATAAGCAACATGGTCAAGTCTCAGCCGATCTTGAGATATATCGTGCGGGCGATACCCGCGATCGCAGTAGCGGTTCTGCTTTCAGCTTGTTCAACAAATACCGCCAAGAATATGCATCCTGAGACGCATGCTGTGCCCGAAGATAGCTCTTCACTGCAAGCCTCTCAGGATGAATTTGAAAACCTGGTACGTAATCTGGATGTTAAAAACCGGCTTATGGATCAGTATGCAAGTTGGAAAGGCGTTCGCTACCGTCTCGGCGGCGACACCAAGAAAGGCATCGACTGTTCTGGCTTTGTGCAGCGCACCTTCCGCGAACAGTTTGGTTTAGAGCTGCCGCGTTCCACATGGGAACAGCAGGAGACCGGTAAGTCTATTTCGCGCACCAGTCTGCGCACCGGCGATCTGGTTCTCTTCCGCGCAGGCTCTACCGGACGTCATGTCGGCATCTATATTGGTAATAACCAATTTGTGCATGCCTCCACCAGCAGCGGTGTGATGATTTCCAACCTTGACGAGCCATACTGGAAGAAGCGCTATAACGAAGCGCGACGTATCCTGACACGCAGCTAATCGTTTTATGCCGGTTACCCTTGGCTGGCGTAAAGTTATAAAAAACACTGCTTCGGCGGTGTTTTTTTATGTCTGCAATATGCTATACGAAGCTTTCCGGGTTTTATTTCGCATATATCCCGATTTATATGCGAAATATGATGAACCGCTAACATAGGCTCAGCATCATGCTTACCCGTAACGTCACCATTAATCGACGCGTTGTACTGATTAGCCTGCTGACCGGCGTGCTCGTCGCCCTGCTGGTCGGTGGCATTCAATTCTGGCTGGAGCAGCAAAAGCGCGAAGCGCGCTACGATACGCTGTTGAGCAGTATTCAGGCCTCTTATGCCAGTTACTTCAGCACTATTCGCGCCGCGGCAGAAACGCTGCACCCGCTTACGCTCAACAGCTGCGAAGAGGCTGCCAGCGAGCTCACCTCCAAAGCTGCCTTCAGCCAGAATGTGCGCGCCTTTCTGTTAATAAAAGATCAGCACGCCTACTGTTCGTCCGCCACCGGTGATATGGATGAGCCGATGAAACGGCTGATCCCGGAAATTGATATTAATAAAACCACCGATATGGTGATTTTATCCGGCACGCCGATGATGCCGACGCAGCCGGTGATTGCGCTCTGGTTCCGCAGCCCGCTGCTGGATAACCGCGGCGTCCTCGCCACGCTCAATATCAACCTCGCACCCTACATGCTTTACACCGCACAGATCCCCGATCTTAACGGCCTTGCGATCGGAATAGGCGATCGTGCACTGACCACCTTTGCAAGCGGCCCACTGCTGTTAAATCACCTTCATAAGGCGCCCTATCTTAGTGCGCAGGTCGAAGGTTCACCGGTAAGGATCTATCTCTACGCCGATAAATGGCGGGCAGAAGATCTTCAGTTTGCGCTGCTGCTGGGTGCCACAGTGGGCATGCTTGCCGGCCTGCTGACGGCGGTAATACTCGCGGTTCATTTGCGCCCCGGCCGGGAGATCCTGACTGCCATCAAACGCGACCAGTTTTATGTGGTCTATCAGCCAGTGGTTGGCGGTGCGGAGTTAAAAGTCACCGGTTTTGAAGTATTAATGCGCTGGAAACACCCGACCGCGGGCGAGATCCCACCCGATGCCTTCATTCACTTCGCCGAAGCGCAGCAGTTAATTGTGCCGCTGACCCTCCATCTGTTTAAGCTTATTGCGCGCGATGCGCCGGTGTTAAAAACGCTGCTGCCTGAAGGGGTAAAAATGGGGGTTAATATTGCGCCCGGACATCTGCATGCGCCGAGCTTTAAACAGGATATGCAGCAGTTCGCCCTCGCCCTGCCCCCGCACCACTTCAGCGTAGTGCTGGAGATCACCGAGCGCGATATGCTCAAGCATGATGAGGTTAATGAGATCTTCCAGTGGCTGCATGACGAAGGGTTTGAGATCGCCATTGATGATTTCGGTACTGGTCATAGCGCGTTGATCTACCTTGAGCGCTTCACCCTCGATTTCCTGAAGATCGATCGCGGTTTCGTTAATGCCATCGGCACAGAGACCGTCACCTCACCGGTGCTTGACGCGGTGCTGACGCTGGCGAAACGGCTCAATATGCGTACCGTGGCGGAAGGGGTGGAGACGCCGGAGCAGGTGCGCTGGCTGCGCGAGCACGGCGTACACTACCTGCAAGGGTACTTTTTCAGCCGCCCGATGACGCTACAGCAGTTTATCGACTGGCAACCGCCGACATTTACTGCCCGGCTGTAGGCGGAAAGAGTTCACAACCGCCGATCCCTCCCCTATTATTCAAGCAGAAAAATTCACGCCTCCGTCGCATTGCGGTTAAAGGGATCCAGCAGATGAAGTATGCGCGCATTGTTGCTCTGTTACTGGCGTTTATCGCCCTCGCCTGCCAGGCGCAGACCATTAAAGAGAGTGACAGCTTTGCGATTATCGGCGAACCAAAATACGCCGTTAATTTTTCCCATTTTGATTATGTGAACCCCGCCGCGCCGAAAGGCGGTAATGTGACGCTCGCCAATATCGGTACCTTTGATAACTTCAACCGTTTCGCCCTGCGCGGCAACCCGGCGGTGCGCACCGATACGCTGTATGATGGCCTGTTTACCACTTCCGATGATGAGCCAGGCAGCTACTATCCGCTGATTGCCGAAACCACCCGCTATGCCGATGACTTCTCCTGGATGGAGATCTCGCTCAATCCCCGCGCCCGCTTCCATGACGGCTCACCGATCCGCGCCAGCGATGTCGCCTTCACCTTCCAGAAGTTTATGACCCAGGGAGTGCCGCAGTTTCGCATTGTCTACAAAGGCACAACGGTCAAAGCTATTTCGCCATTGACCGTGCGCATTGAGCTGGCGAAGCCGGGCAAAGAGGATATGCTCAGCCTGCTAACGCTGCCGGTGATGCCGGAGAAGTTCTGGAAAGATCATAACCTCAGCGAGCCGCTTGCCCGCCCGCCATTGAGCAGCGGGCCTTATCGCATCAGCAGCTGGCGCATGGGGCAATATATTGCCTATACCCGCGTGCGCGATTACTGGGCCGCCGATCTGCCGGTCAACCGCGGCCGCTGGAACTTCAACAATATTCGCTATGACTACTATCTCGACGACAACGTCGCCTTTGAAGCGTTTAAAGCCGGCTCCTACGATCTGCGCAGCGAAGAGAGCCCGAAAAACTGGGCAACGCGCTATATCGGCACTAACTTTGCGCGTGGCTATATCGTTAAAGATGAACAGACCAACCACTCGGCGCAGGATGCGCGCTGGCTGGCGTTTAATATCCAGCGCCCGGTGTTCGCCGATCGACGAGTTCGTGAAGCGGTGTCGCTGGCCTTCGACTTTGAGTGGATGAATAAGGCCCTGTTTTACGGGGCCTACAGCCGGGCGAATAGCTACTTTATCAACACCGAATATGCCGCGCGCAACTACCCGGATGCCGACGAACTCACATTGCTGGCACCGCTTAAAGATCAGATCCCGCCTGAAGTGTTTACGCAGATCTACTCACCGCCCACCTCGAGCGGCGATGGCTACGATCGCCAGAACCTGCTTAAAGCCGATAAGTTGCTCAACGATGCCGGCTGGGTGCTGAAAAACCAGCAGCGGGTGAATGCCAAAACCGGTAAGCCGTTTGTTTTTGAACTGCTGCTCCCCTCCGGCGGGAATGTGCAGTGGGTGCTGCCTTTCCAGCACAACCTCGCTCGCCTCGGTATCACCATGGCGTTACGCCAGGTTGATAACTCGCAGGCAACCAACCGCATGCGCAGCCGTGATTACGACATGATGCCGCGTCTGTGGCGCGCGCAGCCGTGGCCGAGCGGCGACCTGCAAATCTCCTGGGGCTCCGCCTATATCGACTCCTCCTACAATGCGCCGGGGGTAAAAAACCCGGCTATCGACGCCCTGCTCGAACAGATCGCCCGCTGGCAGGGGAACAAAGAGAAGTTGTTGCCGCTCGGGCGCGCGCTGGATCGCGTGCTGACGTGGAACTATTACATGCTGCCGATGTGGTATATGGCGGCCGATCGCCTTGCTTACTGGGACAAGTTCTCCATGCCCGGCATTCGCCCCGTCTACTCAATTGGGTTTGATACCTGGTGGTATGACGTAAACAAGGCGGCGAAACTGCCCGCTGCCAGACGTTAAGGAGACGGGATGGGTGCCTACCTTATTCGCCGCTTATTGCTGCTGATCCCCACTCTGTGGGCGATTATTACCATCAACTTTTTTATTGTGCAGATTGCGCCCGGCGGCCCGGTCGATCAGGCGATTGCCGCCATTGAGTTTGGCGATCAGGGGCGGCTGCCCGGCACCGGCGGTGGCGGAACGGGCGCTGGTCATGCGCGTACCGGCGTCGGCGATGTGCTGACCAACGATAGCCACTATCGCGGCGGGCGCGGGCTCGACCCGCAGGTGATTGAAGAGATAAAAAAACGCTACGGCTTCGATAAACCGCTCTCCGAGCGCTACTTCACGATGCTGTGGGATTATGCACGTTTCGATTTCGGCGACAGCCTGTTTCGCAGCGCCTCGGTGCTGCAACTGATCAAAGAGAGCCTGCCGGTCTCCATCACCCTTGGCCTGTGGGGCACGCTGATTATCTACCTGGTGTCGATCCCGCTCGGGATCCGTAAAGCGGTCTACAACGGCAGCCGGTTTGATATCTGGAGCAGCGCGCTGATTATTGTCG
This sequence comes from Kosakonia sp. SMBL-WEM22, assembly GCF_014490785.1. Lineage (NCBI taxonomy): Bacteria > Pseudomonadati > Pseudomonadota > Gammaproteobacteria > Enterobacterales > Enterobacteriaceae > Kosakonia > Kosakonia sp. SMBL-WEM22. The sequence goes on from NZ_CP051488.1 coordinate 3,301,758, forward strand.
GCTACGCTATTCCACCCTTTTTATTCGCTATTCTGCTGATCATCTTCTTCGCCGGCGGCAGCTATTACGACTTCTTCCCGCTGCGCGGGCTGGTGTCGACGGATTTCGCCACCCTGCCCTGGTATAAACAGGCGGCTGATTACCTCTGGCACATCACCCTGCCGGTACTGGCAACAGTGATTGGCGGTTTTGCGGCGCTGACGATGCTCACCAAGAACTCCTTTCTCGATGAGATTCGCAAGCAGTATGTAGTGACGGCGCGCGCGAAAGGGGTGAGCGAGCGCAATATTATGCGTAAACATGTCTTTCGCAACGCCATGCTGCTGGTGATTGCCGGTTTCCCGGCCACCTTTGTCAGCATGTTCTTTACCGGTTCGCTGATGATTGAGGTGATCTTCTCCCTCAACGGTCTCGGCCTGTTGGGCTATGAAGCAACCCTCTCCCGGGACTACCCGGTGATGTTCGGCACGCTCTATATCTTCTCCCTGATCGGCCTGCTGCTGAATATTGTCAGCGATATCACCTATACGCTGGTCGATCCGCGTATTGATTTCGAGGGGCGCTGATGTTCAGACTTAGTTATGTAAACCAGGCGCGCTGGGCGCGTTTTCGCCATAACCGTCGCGGCTACTGGTCGTTATGGATCTTTGTCGTGATTTTTGTCCTCAGCCTCTGCTCGGAGCTGATCGCCAATGATAAGCCGCTGCTGGTGCGCTATCAGGGCGAGTGGTTTGTGCCGCTGGTAAAAAACTACAGCGAAAGCGATTTTGGTGGCCCGCTGGCAACGCCAGCCGATTACCAGGATCCGTGGCTGCAAACAAAACTTAACGAGCACGGCTGGGCGCTGTGGGCGCCAGTGCGTTTCGGCGCGCGCAGCATTAACTACGCGACAACGCAGCCCTTCCCCTCTCCACCGTCGGCACAAAACTGGCTTGGCACCGACGCCAACGGCGGCGATGTGCTGGCGCGCATTCTCTACGGCACGCGCATCTCGTTGTTGTTTGGCCTGCTGCTGACGCTCTGCTCCAGCGTCATCGGAATTGTGGTCGGTGCGGTGCAGGGTTATTACGGCGGCAAGATCGATCTCTTCGGGCAGCGCTTTATCGAGGTGTGGTCCGGGCTGCCGACGCTGTTCCTGATAATTCTACTCTCAAGCGTGATCCAGCCCGGTTTCTGGTGGCTGCTCGGCATTACCGTGCTGTTCGGTTGGATGACGCTGGTGAGCGTGGTACGCGCCGAATTTCTTCGTACGCGCAATTTTGACTATATCCGCGCTGCGCAGGCGATGGGCGTCAGCGATGGCGCGATTATGCTGCGCCATATGTTGCCGAATGCGATGGTGGCAACGCTCACCTTCTTCCCCTTTATTCTTAGCGGCTCAGTCAGCACCCTCACCTCCCTCGATTTTCTCGGTTTCGGGCTGCCGCTCGGCTCCCCTTCGCTTGGCGAACTGCTGCTGCAGGGCAAAAATAATTTGCAGGCTCCGTGGCTCGGTATCGCGGCGTTTTTCTCTACGGCGCTGCTGCTGTCAGTGCTGATCTTTATCGGCGAAGCGGTGCGCGACGCGTTTGATCCCCATAAGGCGGTGTGAGATGGCTTCCCCTTTATTGACTATTGACGCGTTAACCATCGCCTTTCACCAGCAGGCGACTACCCGCACGGTGGTGGAGGATCTCTCCTTGCGCATTGAAGCGGGCGAAACGCTGGCGCTGGTGGGCGAGTCCGGCTCCGGCAAGAGCGTCAGCGCATTGTCGATCCTGCGCCTGCTCCCCTCGCCGCCGGTGATCTACCCCGCGGGCGATATTCTGTTTCATGGCGAATCCCTGCTGCATGCCAGCGAGCGCACCCTGCGCGGTGTACGAGGCAATAAGATCGCCATGATTTTTCAGGAGCCGATGGTCTCGCTCAACCCGCTGCATACGCTGGAAAAGCAGCTCTATGAAGTGCTCTCCCTGCATCGGGGAATGCGTCGGGAAGCGGCGCGGGCCGAGATGCTTGACTGCCTCGATCGCGTCGGCATTCGTAATGCGCGCAGCCGCCTCGGCGATTTCCCCCACCAGCTCTCCGGCGGCGAGCGCCAGCGCGTAATGATCGCCATGGCGCTGTTAACGCGCCCCGAGCTGCTGATTGCCGATGAACCGACCACCGCGCTGGACGTCTCCGTGCAGGCGCAGATCCTCACCCTGCTGCGGGAGCTGCGCGACGAGCTCAATATGGGGCTGCTCTTTATCACCCATAACCTGAATATTGTGCGCAAGCTGGCGGATAACGTGGCGGTGATGCAAAACGGTCGTTGTGTGGAGCAGAACCGCGCAGAAGCTCTGTTCAGCGCGCCCACTCATCCCTATACGCAAAAGCTGATAAACAGCGAGCCACACGGCGAACCGGTGCCGCTCCCGCCCACCGATCGGCCGCTATTGCAGGTGGAGAAACTCGGCGTCTGCTTCCCGGTGCGTAAAGGTATTTTCCGCCGCGTTGTCGCACAAAATGCTGTGGTGAAAGGCATCTCCTTTACTCTGCGCGCAGGCGAAACACTGGGGCTGGTGGGCGAATCCGGCTCGGGGAAAAGTACCACAGGCCTTGCGTTGCTACGGCTGGTCAATGCCGAGGGGACGATTCTTTTCGACGGCAAACCGCTGCATTTGTGGAGCCGCAAGCAGATGCTGCCGCTGCGCCACCGCATCCAGGTGGTGTTTCAGGATCCCAATTCGGCGCTGAATCCGCGCCTCAATGTGCAGCAAATTATCGAAGAGGGGCTACGCGTTCATCAGCCAGAGCTGTCGCGCGAGGCCCGCGAACAGCGGGTTATTGAGGTGATGCAGGAGGTGGGGCTGGATGCACAGACGCGCCAGCGCTATCCGGCGGAGTTTTCCGGCGGCCAGCGCCAGCGTATCGCTATTGCCCGCGCGCTGATTATGAAGCCGGAGCTGATTATTCTTGATGAACCGACCTCATCGCTGGACCGCACCGTGCAGGCGCAGATCCTTGCGCTTCTGAAATCACTTCAGCAGACACATCAGCTGGCTTATCTCTTTATCAGTCACGATTTGCACCTGGTACGTAGCCTTTGCCACCAGGTGATAGTGCTCAAACAGGGCGAAGTGGTGGAACAGGGCGAGTGTCGGCGGGTGTTTGATGAACCTCAGCAGGCGTATACACGCCAGCTGCTGTCGCTAAGCTGAAGTTCAGAACGGGTTATAGTTGGAGAAAGGTTCCGCGATGGCAACACCGAAGTTTTTCAGGCGGCAGGTCGCGGCAAACTCATCCTGACTGTGGACGAACAGGCACGGCTCGCCTTCGCACTCCACCACCGAGCAGTCGACTTCGATATCGCTGAGCGCCTGGCTGAGTTTATGCATCACCGGCCAGGCGTTATCGCCATCCGGGCTGAGCAGTTTTAGCGCCACCAGTGCGTCATCCGCCGCATGACCATTTTGCGGAATCGGTTCAACTTTGGCACCTGCAAAACCCTCCCGCCAGCGATAGCACTGGGGCAAACGGTGGATGATTGAGAGCTGTAATGTATTCACTTTCTTTCCCCAGAAGCACTTTTACTTCACAAATATTTCACATCTAGATTAACACACTATTCACATTTCATCCTGCCAGCGGCAGAGAAAAGGTTGCACCCCGCGTAGTGTGTGGGTTTGCCGCGCTTTTATCAGCATGTTATGGACGCGTCGGCAAGCCAACTTTTCGGCTATATGTACCCGTTTATGAGATCTAACTCAACCTTTTTCACTACAAAGATGTGACTTTTTACACGACAGGATTTTACATAAAAGAAACAAAAAGCCCAAAAAGAGAGCGGCTTTTGCTTGATATGCAGCAACGCAGGGAGCGGTTTACGCTCCCTGCTGAAGAGAGTTATGCCGCTTTTTTCGTCCGGCTGGCATAGAGATAGAAGAGAACCGAACAGGTGGCGCAGAAGGTCATGGACCAGATCATCGGCCAGGCGGTGTTGAAGGTTGCCAGCGACAGCATCGCGCCGACAATCGCCCCGATGCCGAAACGGAAGGTGCCTGCCAGAGACGAGGCGGTGCCAGCCATGTGCGGGAACTCGTCAAGGATCACCGCCATCGCGTTCGACGCCACCAGCGTGACGCAGCCGACAAACGCCGCCACGCCCACCACCAGCGTCCAGAAACCAACGTCGAGCAGCGCGGTCACCACCATCCATAATGCCATCACGAACTGGATCCACAGCCCGCTGCGGAACATATTCAGCGCGCCAACGCGACGCACAAAGCGGCCGTTGATGATGGTCATAATGAACAGGAAGACGATATTGAGCGCAAAGTAGTAGCCGAAATCCTGCGGCGAGACGTGGTTAATTTCAATATAGACAAATGGCCCGGCGCTGAGAAAAGAGAACATCCCGGCAAAGCTAAAACCGCTGGCGAGCATGTAGCTCAGCACGCGTTTGTGACGAAACAGCGAGGCAAAGTTGCCAAGGGTGGTGCGGAAATGGAACTTGTGCCGCTTCTCCACCGGTAAGGTTTCACGGATGAAAAAGGCGATCATGCCGGAAGCCAGCAGCGCTGCCAGCGCGAGGATCCAGAAGATGGCGTGCCAGTTGAACCACACCAGCACCGCGCCGCCAATCATCGGTGCCAGCAGAGGCGCAATAGTGGTTACCATCATGACAAACGACATCATGCGTGAGAACTCTTCGCGCGGGTAGATATCACGCATCAGCGCATTGATCACCACGCTGGCAGCCGCAGCGGCGAGGCCGTGCAGAAAACGCATGAAGATAAGCTGCTCAATACTCTGCGCCAGCGCGCAGGCCACCGCCGCGACGGCGAACACCAGCGTGCCGCCGAGGATAACCGGCTTGCGCCCGATGCTGTCTGCCATCGGACCATAAAAGAGCTGGCCGATGGCAAAGCCGAGAATGTAGCTGCTCAGGGTCATCTGCGCGCTGCCGGCTGGTACGCCGAACTGCCCGGCAATCACCGGTAAGGCGGGCAGATACATATCAATCGACAGCGGCATAAGCATGGCCAACAGGCCAAGAATAAAGACAATACTCAGTGATGAGTGTGGCCTGCTGGTCACGGCAGCAATCTCCTGAAGTTAGCGGACGGGCATGCCAACGCTGGCAATTTCATCCTCGGTAAGCGCGCGGTACTCCCCCGGCGCCAGGTCATCATCCAGACGGATGCCGCCAATGCGTTCGCGATGCAGCCCAACCACGTGGTTACCCACGGCGGCAAACATACGCTTCACCTGATGATAGCGCCCTTCGCTAATAGTGAGGCGCACCTGCGTCGGCGTAATCACCTCCAGCACGGCGGGTTTGGTGAGTTCTTTTTCATTATGCAGCTGTACGCCGTGGGCAAATTGCTCAGCGGTCTCCTCTGCAACCGGCGACTCCAGCGTCACCAGGTAGGTCTTTTCGCAGTGATGGCGCGGAGAGGTAATGCGGTGCGACCACTGACCATCATCGGTCATTAGCACCAGACCGGTGGTATCGATATCGAGACGCCCTGCGGCGTGAAGTTTGTGCGCAACCGGCTCGTCGAGGAAGTAGAGCACCGTCGGGTGGTCAGGATCTTCCGTGGAACAGACATACCCTTCCGGTTTATGCAGCATAAAGTAGCGCGGGCCGTTCTGCTGAACGAGGGTATTGCCGTTGTACTCAACCTCGTGTTCCGGTTGCAGTTTAAAGGCGGCATCGCGAACGATCTCGCCATTGACCGTAACACGGCTGCCGCGGATTTCGCGCCCGGCAATGGCGCGGCTTACGCCAAGCTGCTGAGCGATAAACTTATCAAGTCGCATGAAATTTTCTAGCCTGTATGGTGCTGAATGGGGGCAATGCGCCCACAAAAGAGATGAACAGCCTGAAGTATAACGAGCATCATAAACCGCTTAAAGCAAAGTTTCGTGGCATACTGTCTACCGTCAATCTGTAACGCCGTTGAGCCAATGACTTTTACGCTACGCCCCTATCAACGCGAAGCGGTGGATGCCACCCTCGCCCATTTTCGTCAACACGCTGAACCTGCGGTAATTGTGCTGCCAACCGGTGCCGGCAAAAGCCTGGTGATTGCCGAGCTGGCGCGGCTGGCGCGCGGTCGCGTGCTGGTGCTGGCGCATGTGAAAGAGCTGGTTGCGCAGAACCACGCCAAATATATTGCTCTGGGACTGGAAGCCGATATTTTCGCCGCCGGGCTGAAGCGCAAGCAGAGCCACGGCAAAGTGGTCTTCGGCAGCGTGCAGTCGGTAGCGCGCAACCTGAATCAGTTCCAGGGTGAGTTCTCCCTGCTGGTGGTGGATGAGTGCCATCGCATCAGCGATGATGACGACAGCCAGTATCAGCAAATTCTTTCCCATCTGAAGGCGGTGAATCCGCGCATTCGCCTGCTCGGCCTGACGGCGACGCCCTTCCGTCTTGGCAAAGGATGGATTTACCGCTTTCACTATCACGGCATGGTGCGCGGGGATGAAAAAGCGCTGTTTCGCGACTGTATTTATGAACTGCCGCTGCGCTATATGATCAAACACGGTTATCTGACGCCGCCGGAGCGGCTGGATATGCCGGTGGTGCAGTATGATTTCAGCCGCTTACAGACGCAGAGCAACGGACTGTTCAGCGAAGCGGAGCTGAACCGCGAGTTGAAGAAACAGAAGCGCATTACGCCACACATTGTTAGCCAGATTATTGAGTTTGCGCAGACGCGCAAAGGGGCGATGATCTTTGCCGCCACGGTGGAGCACGCCCGCGAGATCACCGGACTGCTGCCCGCTAACGACGCCGCACTGATCACCGGTGAAACGCCCGGCCCGCAGCGCGACGCCTTAATTGAAGCCTTTAAACAGCAGCAGTTCCGCTTTCTGGTTAACGTTGCGGTGCTGACCACCGGCTTTGATGCACCACATGTCGATCTGATTGCCATTTTGCGCCCGACAGAGTCTGTCAGCCTCTATCAGCAGATTGTGGGTCGCGGCCTGCGCCTGGCGCCAGGGAAAACCGACTGCCTGATCCTCGATTACGCCGGTAACCCGCACGATCTCTACGCTCCGGAGATTGGCGCGCCAAAAGGTAAAAGCGATAACGTGCCGGTGCAGGTCTTCTGCCCAGGCTGCGGCTTTGCTAACACCTTCTGGGGCAAAACCACCGCTGACGGCACGCTGATTGAGCACTTTGGCCGCCGCTGCCAGGGTTGGTTTGAAGATGATGAAGGGCACCGCGAGCAGTGCGATTACCGTTTCCGCTTCAAAAACTGCCCGCACTGCAACGCGGAGAATGATATCGCCGCCCGCCGCTGCCGCAGCTGTGATGCCATCCTCGTCGACCCGGACGATATGCTGAAAGCCGCGCTGAAGCTGAAAGATGCGCTGGTGCTGCGCTGCAGCGGCATGACGCTCCAGCACGGCGCGGATGAGAAAGGCGAATGGCTGAAAATCACCTACTACGATGAAGATGGCGCGGATGTCAGCGAGCGCTTTCGTCTACAGACTCCGGCGCAGCGCACCGCCTTTGAGCAGCTCTTTATGCGCCCGCATACGCGTACGCCCGGCGTGCCATTACGCTGGATTGTGGCGGCGGATATCGTCGCCCAGCAGGCACTGTTGCGTCACCCCGATTTTGTCGTCGCGCGGCTCAAGGGTCAGTACTGGCAGGTGCGGGAAAAAGTGTTTGATTACGAAGGTCGTTTTCGCCGGGCGCATGAATTGCGCGGTTAAGCGCACTTTTTATTGATGTATCAATCATTAGGGGATAGAATACCGCCCGCTTTTGCATCCGCAAAGCCGATCATCTGCCTGTTGCTGGGTCGCCTGTAACAGGATCTATTTAAGAGAGATTCAAATGTTTACTATTAACGCAGAAGTACGTAAAGAGCAGGGTAAGGGTGCGAGCCGCCGCCTGCGCACCGCGAACAAGTTCCCGGCTATCGTCTACGGTGGAACTGAAGCGCCGGTTGCTATCGAACTGGATCACGACAAAGTGTGGAACATGCAGACTAAGCCTGGTTTCTACAGCGAAGTTCTGACCCTGGCTGTCGATGGCAAAGAAGTTAAAGTCAAAATTCAGGCTGTTCAGCGTCACCCGTTCAAGCCGAAACTGACTCACATCGACTTCGTTCGCGCGTAATCGCTGACAAGTTGAAGAAAAAACCCCGCTCCGGCGGGGTTTTTTTATGGCCTATTTTCCGCCGCTCAGCCGACGCTGCAACTGATCGCGCAGGTTCGGCGGCGTGCCTTTAATAGTCAGCGTATCGGTAGCCGGATCCCAGAAGATCCGCTCGCCAAGCAGCAGCGCATCAAAATTGATGGTCAGCCCGCCGCCGCTGCCAGCATATTTGGTTAACTGGCGCAAGGTGCTGCGGTCTGCCGGGAAGCTCTCTTCCAGCTCGTAGCCCTGCCCCGCCGTAAACTCTTCAAAGCTCACTTCGCTTACGCCCGCCAGCTCTTTTGAGAGCGATGCCAGCTCAATCTCCTCACCTGCCTGCAGCTGCTCGTTACAGTAGGTGTAGACCTGCTGACGTACAGTCTGGCGCTCAGATTTATCCAGCTCGGCCTGAGCGGTAAAATCATCGACCGCCTGCAGCAGCCCACGGTTCTGCGCTTTGGCATTCAGCCCTTCGCTGGCACCGAGGAAATCCATAAAGAAATCTGCGACTTTGCGCCCTACCCGCCCTTTCAGGAAGGTAAGGTAACGCGTTGACTCCGGGTTGGTCTCCCACTCGGTTAAGTCGATGCGCGCAACAATATCGGCGTGATTGATATCAAGATAGTGGGTCGAGCTTATGTCGAGGTGTTCATTGACGCGCATGCTGCTTAAGTTATTCAGCACCGCCACCAGCAGATACTCCACCGCCAGATAACGGTAGTGGCAAAACAGCACAATACCGCCGTCGGCAAAGGGGTATTTCGCCAGTTCATCACGTAAGCGTCCGGTCGCCGCGCGGCTGAAAGCGAGAAACTCCTCTTCGCCCTGACGTTGCAGACGCAGCGCCTGTGCCAGCTCGCTCTCTTCATTAAACAGGCCATAGGCTTTACTTTTTGCGCTATAGACCCGGTGCAGTTCCGCCACCATCTCTTCGACGGGCGGGGTGGGTTCGAGCAAAGAATCGCGCAGCACCAGCTCTAGGGTTTGCTCATCGCGCTTGATAAGCTGGTGCAGGGCAATCTGGTTGATGTCCAGACTCATGATAAACTCTCCTTTTTGACCGGCGGTATTCAACCACCACCAACGCCGCGGCGCAACTGCTGATAAAAAAGCAGAAAAAAAGCTCTTGCTACGGTAAGATGTTGCCCTTTCATGAACAGACTGATTTCGATTTATGCCACAAATCTCCCGCTACAGTGATGAACACGTTGAACAACTGCTCAGTGAGCTGGCCAACGTACTGGAAAAACACAAAGCACCGGCCGACCTCTCTTTGATGGTGCTGGGCAATATGGTGACCAATCTGATTAACAGCAGCGTCGCCCCCGCGCAGCGTCAGGCCATCGCGACATCGTTTGCAAAAGCCTTGCAATCGTCCATTGGCGACGACAAAGCGCACTAAGGGAAATCACAACAGTTTATGGTGACTAATCGTCAACGCTACCGTGAAAAAGTCTCCCAGATGGTGAGCTGGGGGCACTGGTTCGCGCTGTTCAACATTTTGTTGTCCATCGTGCTCGGTAGCCGTTATCTGTTTGTTGCCGACTGGCCCACCACGCTCTCCGGGCGTATCTACTCCTGGCTGAGCCTGGTGGGCCACTTCAGCTTTGTGGTCTTCGCCACCTATCTGCTGATCCTCTTCCCACTGACCTTTATTGTGATGTCGCAGCGGCTGATGCGCGTGCTCTCTGCCATCCTCGCCACCGCAGGCATGACGCTGCTGCTTATCGATAGCGAAGTCTTTACCCGTTTTCACCTGCACCTCAATCCGGTGGTCTGGGAACTGGTCATAAACCCCGATCAGAACGAGATGGCCCGCGACTGGCAGCTGATGTTTATCAGCGTGCCAATAATTTTGCTGATTGAGATGCTGTTTGCGACCTGGAGCTGGCAGAAGCTGCGCAGCCTCACGCGCCGCCGCCACTTCGCCAAACCGGTGGCCGCCCTCTTTTTCGTCTCCTTTATTGCCACCCATGTGATGTATATCTGGGCAGACGCCAATTTCTATCGGCCGATCACTATGCAGCGTGCCAACCTGCCGCTCTCTTACCCGATGACCGCACGCCGCTTCCTTGAAAAACACGGCCTGCTGGATGCGCAGGATTACCAGCGTCGTCTGGTGGAGCAAGGCAATCCTGAGGCGGTATCGGTGCAGTATCCGTTAAGCGATCTGCGTTATCTCGATATGGGATCCGGGCAGAATGTGCTGCTGATTACCGTCGACGGTCTTAACTACGCACGTTACGAAAAACAGATGCCGCAGCTGGCGAGCTTTGCGGGGCAAAATATCAATTTCGCTCAGCATATGAGCGCCGGAAATAGCGCCGATAACGGCTATTTCGGCCTCTTTTACGGCATTTCGCCGAGCTATATGGATGGCGTAATGTCGGCGCGCATCCCACCTGCGCTGATCACCGCCCTGAATCATCAGGGCTATCAGCTGGGCCTCTTCTCGTCAGATGGCTTCAGCAGCCCGCTCAATCGCCAGGCTCTGCTTTCAGATTTCTCGCTGCCGCCGGTGAAAAGCCAGAGTGATGAGCAGACAGCTGCTCAGTGGATCAAATGGCTGTCCCATGATGCGCAGGACGATACCCGCTGGTTCTCATGGGTCTCCTTTAACGGTACTGCGACGTTTGACATCGATACTCCGGGCTTTGCACGTAAGTACACCCGCGCTGCCGCCGATGTCGATGCACAGATTGCCCGCATACTTGATGTGCTGCGCGACTCCGGAAAAATGGAGAACACGGTGGTGGTGATTACTGCCGGTCGCGGTATCCCGGCGAACAAAGAGGATGCGACATTCGACTGGTCGCGCAGCCGCCTGCATGTTCCGCTTGTGGTGCACTGGCCGGGTACGCCTGCACAGCGTATTACAAAACTGACGGAGCATCAGGATGTGATGACCACACTGATGCAGCGCCTGCTGCACGTCAGCACGCCGGCCAATGAGTATTCTCAGGGGCAGGATCTCTTTACCGCCGCGCGCCGCCACAACTGGGTGACCGCCGCTAACAGCAATACGCTGGCAATAACCACCCCGCAGATGACGCTGGTGCTCGATCAGAACGGTAATTACAAATCATGGGATGCGCAGGGTGAGAGGATCCACGATCAGAAACCACAGCTCAGTTTACTGCTGCAGGTGCTGACCGATGAAAAACGGTTTATCGCTAACTGATTGATTATTTATGAATCACTCAGCCTGCCCTGCTCTTGCAATCGGGCAAGAAACGGGTAGTATTAGCGCCACATGTCGGCACGTAGCGCAGCCTGGTAGCGCACTGTCATGGGGTGTCAGGGGTCGGAGGTTCAAATCCTCTCGTGCCGACCAAAATTCCCCGCCGTGTTGCCTGATTCTTTTCGGCAAGACGAAGAAAAACAGCAAGTTGCTTTAACTTGCTGTTTTTTTTTGCCCGCGAAAAGCCTTTTAGTCCGGCAAACGGGTAAGCAATTCGTAATCAGGATGTTAACATAGAGACAAATTCATGCCTGTTATGATGAGTGAACCTATGTCCGACTTAAACCGTCCACAACTCCAGCTGCCCAACGGCGCCGATAAACTCCTGCTCCACTCCTGCTGCGCGCCCTGCTCGGGTGAAGTGATGGAAGCGATCCAGGCTTCCGGTATCGACTACACCATCTTCTTCTATAACCCGAATATCCATCCGCAAAAAGAGTATGAGCTGCGCAAAGAGGAGAATATCCGCTTTGCTGAGAAGCACGGTGTGCCCTTTGTCGACGCGGATTACGATACCGACAACTGGTTCGAGCGGGCGAAAGGGATGGAGTGGGAGCCTGAGCGCGGTGTGCGCTGCACGATGTGTTTCGATATGCGCTTTGAGCGCACGGCGCTCTATGCTCATGAGCACGGCTTCAAAGCCATTAGCAGTTCGCTGGGCATCTCTCGCTGGAAGAATATGCAGCAAATCAATGACTGCGGCCAGCGCGCGGCGGCCCACTACCCGGAAATGGTCTACTGGGATTACAACTGGCGTAAGCAGGGCGGCTCGGCAAGAATGATTGAGATCAGCAAACGGGAGCGCTTCTACCAGCAGGAGTATTGCGGCTGCGTCTACTCCCTGCGCGACAGCAACCTGCACCGTAAATCTCAGGGCCGACCGCTGATTAAGATCGGTAAGCTCTACTACGGCGACGATCAGGAGTAGAGATGAAAAATCCCGGCTATATAGCCGGGATTGTCTGCATTAGAGCGCGATATCCGCAACCTGCTCATCGTCATGATGTGGCTGCACCGCTGGCTTCTGTACCGGCGGAGTAATGTCCGCCACCATCGATTCGTCGCACTTCAGACCCAAAATTTCACTGGTGTAGCGCAGTTCGGCGTCGGCGGCCTCGATATTGCCATTCAGCTCGGTACCGAACGAGGGGATAATCTCCCGGAGCTTAGTTTGCCAGGCCTCGGAAGCGAAGCGCTCGGTAAAGACCTTCTCCATTAACTCCAGCATAATCGGTGCCGCGGTTGAGGCACCCGGCGACGCGCCGAGTAGCGCCGCGATGGTGCCCTCTTTGTCGCTGACAACTTCAGTGCCCAGACGCAGCACGCCGCCTTTACCAGCCTCACGCTTGATAATCTGCACCCGCTGCCCTGCCTGCCACAGACGCCAGTCCTCTTTTTGCGCCAGCGGATAGTATTCACGCAGCGCATCAAAGCGGTCATCCTCGTTTTGCAGCACCTGGTTTACCAGGTATTTTACCAGGCTGAAGTTGGTCATCCCGACCGTCAGCATCGGTAAAATATTGGATGAGTTGGTTGAGCGCAGCAGATCCCACAGCGATCCATTTTTCAAAAAACGCGTGGAGAAGGTGGCGAAAGGCCCGAAGAGCAGCACGCGCTTGCCATCAATAATGCGCGTATCGATATGTGGCACCGACATCGGCGGCGCGCCAACGGTCGCCTGACCGTAGACTTTCGCCAGATGGTGATTCACCACCGCCGGATCTTCCGCCACCAGGAACTGGCCACCCACCGGGAAACCGGCGTAATCGGCCGCTTCTGGAATGCCCGATTGCTGTAACAGCTTCAGCGCCGCACCGCCGGCACCAATAAAGATAAATTTCGCCTTGATCACCTGCTCAGCGCCGCTATTCAGGTTATGCAGCGTCACGCTCCAGCTCTGGTCGGCATTGCGCTTTAAGCCGCGCACTTCGGTGGCGAGTTGCAGGTCGAAGTTCGCCTTCTTCTGCAGCGAGCCGATCATCTGGCGGGTCAGCTCGCCAAAGTTTACATCGGTGCCGATCTCCGTGCGGGTGGCGGCAATTTTTTGCGTGGCATCGCGCCCTTCCATCACCAGCGGTGCCCACTGTTTGATCTGCTCAGGATCTTCGGAGTAGCGCATGCCGCGAAATAGAGAGCACTGCTGCAATGCTTTATAGCGCGCGCGCAGGAAGTTGACGTTATCGTCGCCCCAGACGAGGCTCATATGCGGCACGGTATTGATAAAGGAGCGTGGATCGCGCAGCACACCACTTTTCACCTGGTGTGCCCAGAACTGGCGAGAGATGCGAAACGCTTCGTTGATCTCAATCGCTTTTTTGATGCTGACAGAGCCGTCCGCGCTGCGGGGGGTGTAGTTGAGTTCCATCAGGGCAGCATGCCCGGTACCGGCATTGTTCCAGCCGTTTGAACTCTCTTGCGCCAGGGCGTCGAGACGCTCCACCATCGTAATTGACCAGTCCGGTTCAAGATCCGAAAGCCAGGTTCCCAACGTGGCACTCATGATCCCACCACCGATTAAAAGCACATCTGTTTCCTGCTCTTTCGATACGGACGCGTCTGCTGCTTTTGAGACAGCATTAAGCCCGACAGCCATCGAAAACAGCCTGGCAGTCATTCTTTTCATGATGATATTGCCTTACTTTTAGTGCTGCTTTATTCGCATTTATAGAGGGTTAAATCGTTAGCTCGTCTAACGTAGCACTTAAAAGTCGAGATTTAAATAATGTTTAAACATTAAATAATAATTATATAAATGTTACTAATAAGTTGCTTTTATGCATTAGTTTTAACACTAATTGTTGCCCGTTCAACAGCTGAATCTGTTATTATCCTGCGCTTTGCCAAACGCATGGATGCCGTTTGCCTCTGCTTTATGGCACTCTCCACTTGCGGAACGTTATGACAGATAAAACTCTCTCCTCCCCTGCCCCGGTAAGCGCCGTGCTGCGTTCGCCGAAGCTATTTACACGCGAAATTTTAGCTGGCGTCATTACTGCACTGGCATTAATTCCGGAAGTGATCTCCTTCTCGGTAATTGCCGGCGTTGACCCAAAGGTGAGCCTCATCGCCTCGGTTGTGCTCTGCTTTGGCATGTCCATTCTCGGCGGTCGTCCGGCGATGGTAACGGCCGCTGCCGGGTCAGTCGCACTGGTTATCGGTCCGATGGTCAACCAGAACGGTGTGGAATACATTTTGCCAGCGGTAATACTGGCGGGCGTGATCCAGATTATCTTCGGCCTCACCGGCATGGCGCGGCTGATGCGCTTTATCCCCCATGCGGTGATGACCGGGTTTGTTAACGCCCTCGGCATTCTGATCTTCTTTGCCCAGGTGCCCCACTTCTGGAGCAAAAATCCGCTGATTCTGGCGCTCTTCGCCCTGACGCTGCTGATTGTGCTGTGGCTGCCGCGCTGGCTGAAAAGCGTGCCTGCCCCGCTGGTCGCCATTGTCGTACTCACCGCCTATACCATTTTTAGCGGCCAGCTGTTACCGACCGTCGGCGATGAAGGCCCGATGCAAGGCGGCCTGCCGGGTCTGACCGAGTGGCTGGTGCCGTTTAATCTCCACACCCTCGGCATCATCTGGCCCTGCGCGTTGAGCATTGCCTTTGTCGGGCTAATGGAGTCGCTGCTGACCGCCAAACTGGTCGATGATTTAACCCATACGTCGTCGAATAAAGGGCGTGAAAGCGCCGGGCTTGGCATCGCCAATATCCTCGCCGGGCTCTATGGCGGCATCGCCGGTTGCGCAATGATTGGGCAAACCATCGTTAACGTTGAGATGGGCAAAGGCCGCACGCGCCTCTCAACCATTGCCGCCGCGCTGGTGTTGCTGCTGCTGGTAACGGCGTTAAGCGAAGTGATGGCGAAAATTCCGATGGTGGTGCTGGCCGGGATTATGGCAATTGTCGCCTTCAAGACCTTTAACTGGGGAAGTCTCAAGCCGGACACCCTGAAACAGGCGCCTTTCGTCGAGAGCGTGGTGATGGTGATAACGGTGATTGCTACCGTCAGCACCGGCAACCTGGCGATTGGCGTGGTTGCCGGGGTGATAACGCTGGCGATTACACCGGCGAAGTGGCGGGAAAAGTCGTTGTTTACAGCAAAAACAGCGTCGCCAGCCCGAGAAAAATAAAGAAGCCCCCGGTGTCGGTAATGGCGGTAATCATCACGCTGGAGCCGACCGCCGGGTCGCGCCCCAGCCGGATCATCAGCATCGGGATCAGCACGCCCATTAAGGCCGCCATCAGCAGGTTGAGCACCATTGCCAGCATCATCACGCCGCCCAGCGCCGGGTCGCCATACAGCCACCAGGTGATGCAGCCCATCAGGCCACCCCACACCACGCCGTTAATTAACGCCACGCCCATTTCGCGCAGAATAAGAAACGAGAAGTTGCCCGGCTGAATATTTTGCAGTGCCAGCGCGCGCACAATCATGGTGATGGTCTGATTACCGGTGTTACCGCCAATACCGGCGACAATCGGCATCAACGAGGCCAGCGCCACCAACTGGGAAATGGTGTGTTCAAAACCATCAATCACCCGCGAGGCGATAAAGGCGGTGCAGAGGTTAAGCGCCAGCCACGCCCAGCGCGACTTGACCGCTTTGGTCACTGGCGCAAACACATCCTCTTCGGTACTCAGGCCGCCCATTTGACGCATATCGTTATCGGTCTCTTCGTAGACCACATCGAGGATCTCATCAATGGTCAGACGTCCCATCAGTACGCCATTTTCATCAATTACCGCTGCGCTAAGCAGGTTGTCACGCTCAAAGGTGCGCGCAACCCGCTCCGCCTCCTCTTCCGGCAGGAAGGTGACGGGATCGCTCTCCATCACCTCGCCCACTTCACGATCGGTGGCGTTCAACAAAAGGGTTTGCAGCGTCAGCTCGCCAACAAGCCGGTTGTCGCGCTCGACCACAAACAGCTTGTCGGTGTTCTCCGGCATCTTTCCCAGGCGGCGCAGGTAGCGCTGAACGGCGGCCAGCGTCACCTCGGCGCGAATGGTGATCACCTCAAACTCCATGATCGCGCCGACGCAGTTTTTGCCATAGCGCATCACCTGGCGCACCCGCGCACGCTCTTTCGGCGGCAGCGTTGCCATCATGCGTCCGGTCAGGTTGCGCGGAAGATGCTGCACCAGGTAGATCTGCTCATCAATATTGAGGGTTTCCAGCGCATCCAGCAGCGCGCGGTCACTCATCTCATCAATCAGATCGTCCCAGACATTTTCCGAGGCTTCGAGTAGCACTTTGCCGCGTTTCTCATCTTCAATCACCCGCCACAACGCGTGGCGTTCATCCACCGGCAACGCTTCGAGGGTATCGGCCAGATCCGGCGGCGGCAGGTGTGCGGCGAGGGCGCGAACTTCAAGCAGGTGCTGATCGAGCACTTCACTGTTCACCTGCTCCACCAGCGTGATCTCGCCCAATAGCGTGGCGGTCAGGGCTTTATGGGTGGTGAGCAACCAGATAAGACGGGCGCGCTCTTCTTCGCGCAGTTTGACACTGTTCTTTTTGATAACCGGCATGACAATCCTGAATCGAAAGCGCCCTCTCATCCGGGCGGAATAGCTCTAAGCATAGCGTCAGGTGCTAAAAAAAGGCTCAACGGCGGGGTTGTTTGGATAAAAAAACGGCAACGCTCCCCGCTTCAGCAGGGAGCATAGTGATTACGCAGTGCGGGAAACGGCGTCGCGGGAGGCGAGCTGACGCTCTTCACCCACCAGCTCGCTTAAGTGACCGTTGCGCATCTCCAAAAGGCGATCGGCGTGAATAAAGTAGTGGTCGTCATGGCTGATGGCGAAGATCGTTTTGCCCATCTGCTGCATCAGCGGCAACAACACCTGGTAGAAGTCGCGCCTGAAGTGCGGATCTTGATCTGCCGCCCACTCATCCAGCAGCAGAATATCGCGCTCTTCCGCCAGCGCCAGCAGCAGCGCGACACGCTTCTTCTGCCCTTTTGAGAGTTTCAGGTTGAGGATTTTGCCGTTTTCAAGCTCCAGCTTGTGTGACATCTTTAACTGCTCAAGCCACTTCTCCACCAGCGCCGGATCGGCCTGCTGCCCTTCGGGGCCAAGCAGTTCATCAAACAGCCAGACATCGGTAAACACGGCAGAGAAGAGCTTACGATAATCTTCCGGTTTATCCTGCGCCATCGGTTTGCCATCCAGCAGGATCTCACCGTTGAGCGGCTGATAGAGGCCGGTCAGCAGCATCGCCAGCGTCGACTTCCCACTGCCGTTCCCACCAATCAGAAACACCAGCTCGCCGCGCTTGAGGGTCATATTAATTGGCCCGATGGCAAAGTCGTTATCCTGGTATTTAAAGGTGACATCGCGCAGCTCAAGGGTTTGCCAGCCGGGGAATATCTGCGGGCGCGGAAACTCAGGGCGGTAAGGCGCAAGCGCAAACTGTTTAAGCTTGCGAAACGCTACCTGTGCGGTGAGCAGCGTCGGCAGCGCGCCGACGGCGGAGAGCAGCGGCGTACGCAGAAAGAGCAGCGTCAAGGAGTAGGTCGCCGCGATATTGGTATTCGCCCAGCCCAGCCCGTTCGCCATCCAGAACACCAGACCAATCGCCCCCAGCATCATGATGTTTGACCAGTTTACCGCGCTCAGGTGGAAGGTATCGGCGCGGATAATATGGTGGCGGTATTCGCGCGCATCCGGCAGGTACATCTTTTCAAATACATGCTCGGCGCGCTCGCGGTTGAGCGTAAGCTCTTTGCGCCCTTCAAGCACCGTCTGGAAATCGGCATACAGCTTATCTTCCGTCTCACGCAGGGTCGCCATATGTTTGTACACCCGCGACACCAGTAAAAAACCGCCCCAGATGGTCAACGCCATCCAGATCGCGGTGATCAGCAACATCTTGCCGGAGAGCATGGCGAGATAGAGACAGGAGCCGACGGTAAGGATAATCCCCTGCACCAGCTCCGGCAGGCGCACAAAGGCGATGGTGATATTACGCACATCGCTGGTCAGCCCGGCCAGCAGCGAGGCGCTGCCCAGCTGTTCGATGCGCTCCACAGGCGTATCAAGAAGACGTTTGATAAATTCGCTGCGCAGGCGGTAGACAAAGTGGTGTCCCAGTGTCGTCAGCGCCAGTTGCGAGCCGAGGGTAACAGCCATTAACAGCAGCAGCAGACCGAGGAACTCCGGCAACACCGCAACGGAGAGATCGACAGATTCAATCAGGCGCTGGTTAATAAAGGCAATCAGCCCGATGCCCATTGCTGCGCTGGCAAGCGAGAGCGCCAGCACCGCCACAAACGGCCAGCGATACTGCCGCCAGACAAGAAGGAGAAGTTCCATAAGACTATCCGGTCAATAAAAACAGCCAGCAGTTTAAACGGCTACCCGTTTTCATCAAGAATAATTCTTATTTTTGTTCGCTATTGCCTGCCTGGCGAAAAGTGAGGTTATAGCGACACTCACCGGTAAGCGGGTGATAACCCGGCTTCAGCGGTGCAATGCCATGATAAAAGAGGCGCGATTCCCCGCCCCACACCACCACATCACCATGTTCCAGCAGCAGCCGCTGGAGCGGATCGCTGCGTTTCAGCCCGCCAAACTGGAAAACCGCCGGCAAGCCGAGCGAGACGGAGACAATCGGCGCGCGCAGATCCGGCTCATCCTTATCCTGATGCAGCGAGAGCTTCGCGCCCGGCGCGTAGCGGTTAATAAGACAGGCATCCGGGCGGAAATCAGGGTAGCCAGCCGCAGCGCTTGCGGCGTTGCAGAGCGTCACAAAGGCCTGCGGCATAGCGGGCCACGGACGCTGCGTCTGCGGATCGGCCGCATCGTAAAGATAGCCGCGCTTGTCCGTCGTCCAGCCAAGCTGCCCGCAGTTAGTCATGGCAACGGACATGGTGTAACCACCGGGTGTAACCATATGGCGCAGCGGCGCAACGCTGACCACATCAGCGATACCGCGCATCAGCGCCTCGCTGTGGGCAAGGGCAAAACGGCGTAATACCACGGCACCTGGTGCCAGCGGCTCCTGCCAGGGTTGTTCATCGGCAAACAGATCGAGCATCAGGTCTCCTGTTGATTAGCTTCACGCGCCAGCAGCTGCGCTTTACGATCGGCGCCCCAGCGGTAGCCGGAGAGCGCCCCGCTCTGGCGCACCACGCGGTGGCAGGGAACAATAACCGCCAGCTTATTCGCCGCACAGGCGCTGGCGACGGCTCTGACCGCGCCGGGCTTGCCGATAGCGTGGGCCAGCGCCTGATAGCTGATCCTCTCCCCTGCCGGGATCTGGCGCAGCGCCTGCCATACCTGGAGCTGAAACGCGGTGCCGCGTAAATCGAGCGGCAGGGCAAAGGGCGAATCGGGTCTCTCCACATGTGCAATCACCTGCTGGACGCGCGTGTTAAATTCCGGGTCATCCTCTGCCTGGCGGGCATGGGGGAACAGGTCACCGAGCTGCGCCAGTAATGCTTCGTCACTTTGTGCCAGCAACACGGCGCAGATGCCACGCTCACTCTCCGCCACCAGGCAGCGACCCAGCGTACAGGCCGTCAATGTAAACCTAACCGCGCATGTCGGGCCGCCGCGGCGAAAGGCGCGAGCAGTCATGCCGAGCGCGGCATCCGCTTTACGATAGTAGCTGCTGCTGTCCGGGAATCCCGCCGCCAGCACCGCATCGGTAACGGTCTCGCTTGTCGCCAGCGTTTCGCGTAAGCGTCGGGCGCGAAATGCCTGCTGCCACACTTTCGGCGTCACGCCAGTTACCGATTTGAACAGCCGGTGAAAATGGTAGGGACTCATGGCAACCGCCGCGGCAAGTTGTTCCAGCGTGACGGGTCGATCCTGCTCCAGCAAGCGGCACGCGGCGGCGACCTTCTCCAGCCTCTGCTCCTGCGGATGCGCTCTGTCCGGCTGGCAGCGTTTGCAGGGACGGAAACCTGCCTCCAGTGCGCTCGCAACATCTTTATAGAAGCGGACATTCTGGCGCAGGGCGCGCCGCGCCGTGCAGGAGGGGCGGCAAAAAATCGCCGTGGTCAGTACGGCAAAGACAAACTGCCCATCGGCCTTCGGGTCGCGCGCCAGCACCGCCTGCCAGCATTGATCATCGGTTAACGTCGCATTGTTCATCTCAGGCTCCTTATCTAAGCTTAGCCCTACTGTGGCGGTTAGCGCGCGCGTAAACACCCGCAATCTTGCGCTTTAATTTTTATCCTTTACGAGGAAAGCGGAAAACTGCGGCGACATCCAGGTCGTGAAGCCATTGCCCTCTTTCATGATCATCATCACCGCCAGCCCTTCACGCTCCACCACCTCTTTTGCCCGCTCGGGGCCCAGTACCATCAGACCGGTATCCCAGGCATCCGCTTCCAGCGCGGTCGGCGAGATCACCGTCACCGACACCAGCTTATGCTCGATTGGTCGCCCGCTGCGCGGATCAATTACATGGGAGATACGTTTACCGTCCAGCTCATAGTAGTTGCGGTAGCTACCGGAGGTACTAATGCCGTGGCCATTAATATCGACCACCGCCTCGACGGCGTTTTCGCGATCCGTTGGCTTCTGCACCGCTACACGCCACGGCAGCCCTTTGCCATTCATCCCACGGCTGACCAGCGCCCCGCCGACGGAAACCAGATAGCGGGCAATTCCCTCGCGCTCCATTAAATGCGACAGATGATCGGCGGCGTAACCTTCGCCAACCGTCGAAAGATCGACATAGAGATCGGGCAGATCTTTTTGCAGAAATTGTTTACCGGCGCGATTGATTACCGTCAGATGTTGCAGCCCGGTACGCGCTTTCGCCGCGTCGATCTGCGCCTGTGTTGGCGTATTGTCAGGCTGCTGGTCGGGGCCAAAGCCCCATAAGTTAACCAGCGGCCCAACGGTAATATCCATTACGCCATCGGTTTTTTGCCCGACGCGCAGCGAGGTGGTGACAATATCCGCCATTGCTTCGCTGACCGGCCATGGCGCGGTGCTGGTGCTGCGGTTAAAGCGCATCAGCGCCGACTCCTTTTTCCACGTCGACATGAGCCAGTCATCGCCATCAAGCTGCGCCTGGATTTTCGTTTGTAGCGCTGTTGCCTGCTGCGGAGTGATATCCACCACGCTGACGCGCCAGGAGGTGCCCATGGTTTTGCCTTCTAGCACCGTAGGTGTAGCCTGGTTTGCCGTATCACAGCCAGCTAACAGAAAAAGTGCCGCCATCAGGGCGGCACGAAGAGTAGCGATCGCCATAGTTGTTATCTCCTTGCTGGCGCAAGCGTACACGAAAAAGGGATTTGCCCGAAACAGGCAATAAAAAAGGGGCCTTGCGGCCCCTGCAATACGCGATGTTGCAGACTTAGAACTGGTAAACCAGGCCCAGGCCAACTACGTCGTCGGTAGCAATACCGGCCGCGCGGGTAAAGGTGTTCTCATCCAGCAGGTTGATTTTGTAATCAACATAGGTGGACATGTTTTTGTTGAAGTAGTAAGTCGCGCCAACATCAACATATTTCAGCAGATCCTGGTCGCCGAAGTTAGCAGTACCGGTGCTGTTGGTGATGTCCTTACCTTTAGACTGCAGGTAAGCGATGGACGGACGCAGACCGAAGTCGAACTGGTACTGAGCAACCACTTCGAAGTTCTGCGCTTTGTTAGCAAAACCGTAAATCTCGGTCTTAGAAGAGCCGTTAGAGGTACCGAAACGGGTCGCATTGTAAGTCTGAGAGTACTGTGCTGCCAGGTAGATGTTGTTGGCATCGTATTTCAGGCCGCCGCTGTAAACTTCAGCGCGATCGCCGTCGCCGAGCAGCTGCGGGTCAACGGCGCTGTTCTGGTCTGCGGTACGTTTAGAAGAGGACATTGCGCCGCCGATGCTGAAGCCTTCGCCCAGATCGTAGGTCAGAGACGCACCGTAGCCGTCGCCATTCTGATTCAGCAGGCTGCGGCCAGTGGTGTTTTCACCGCTGACGCTGCCGTTTTTACCCTGGTACTGCAGAGCAAAGTTCAGGCCATCAACCAGACCGAAGAAGTCGGTGTTGCGGTAGGTCGCCACGCCATTTGCGCGGTTCTGCATGAAGTTATCCGCGCCATAAGTATCACCGCCGAACTCCGGCAGAACGTCGGTCCAGGAGGTCACATCGTAGTTAATGCCGTAGTTACGACCGTAGTCGAAAGACCCAGCGTCAGCCACACGGATACCTGCGAAAGCCAGACGAGACCATGCCTGATCGCTTGCGCCCTCTTCTTTGTTCGCCTGAACGTTGTATTCCCACTGCCCGTAGCCGGTTACCTGATCGTTAACCTGAGTTTCGCCCTTGAAGCCAAAACGCACATAGGTCTTATCGCCATCAGAGCCGTTGTCGTCAGAAAAATAGTGCAGGCCGTCTACTTTGCCGTAGAGATCTAATTTGTTGCCGTCTTTATTGTAAACTTCCGCCGCATTTGCTGCGCCCGCTACCAGCAGAGCCGGTACCAGGAGGGAAAGAACTTTAACTTTCATTTTATTAACCCTCTGTTATATGCATTTTTATTGCCACTGCATGCTGATTAACCCTCAAATCAGCTGGCGATTCATTGTGCGCAAAAAACAAAAATAATCCAACAGGAATATGATACGAAAACTTTGAAGATGTTTCATATCTAAGGCTAAATGTTTCTGTATGTGAATAAGCGGGAACTTTTTGAAAGCACAAAAAGCAAACAAATAAGATTAATAGCAACGTTTTCATAGTTATTTACCATCAAAAACAATAACTTAATTAAATTCAAAATGAGAGCACTGAATGCCAAACTGAAAGCAAAATTGGTGTCTAAAATAATCAACGCTATCATCATTAACTTTATTTATTACCGTCATTCGAATCTGAATGTCTGTTTACCCCTCTTCAAACCGGATGCGCTGCATTCGGTTTTTTTTTACCTTTCTTTACATCAGTTAATACTCAAACCTTATATAGTCACCATTTGTAATGACTATTAATTAATCAATAATCGTACCAGTATTAACCCGCAAGCATAATTAAAAAGTTAATATCTTGTTATTTCGTGCGATATTTTGTCAGCCAGACGGTAAATAGGTATCTCGTTCTGCTCATCTCACTACTCTTAGCGGACAATCGGTTAAGGTTGCATATTCATGCACTGCCCAGGCATTTCCTGAAAAGAGAGTCTGGAAATTCACCCATTTACCGATATACTGCCTGCTGAACATCACTCTGCAGCACACTACCTTTACGCCCGCGCCCACCAAACGCGACGCTAACGGCATGGCAGCAACATTGTCTCAGCGCAGGCTGGAATTTTATCAGCCGTGTTGTCATAACGGGTTACACACACGAATGAGTCAATCGGACACAATGATTCCTGGCAAATTTTCCCTCATACCGGGCAACATTACCCGTTACTTCCTTTTATTGATTATTGTTCTGCTGGTCACCATGGGCGTGATGATCCAGAGCGCAGTTAACGCGTGGTTGAAGGATAAGAGCTATCAAATTGTTGATACCACTCACGCTATTCATAAGCGCATTGATATCTGGCGCTATGCGACCTGGCAGATTTACGACAACATCGCTGCTGCCCCCGCCTCCTCCGGCGAAGGCTTGCAGGAGACGCGTTTAAAGCAGGACGTTTACTACCTGGAAAAACCACGCCGCAAGACGGAAGCGCTGATTTTCGGCTCCCATGATAGTTCAACGCTGGAGATGACCCAGCGCATTTCGACCTATCTCGATACGCTGTGGGGCGCGGAAACCGTGCCGTGGTCGATGTACTACCTTAACGGCCAGGATAACAGCATGATCCTTGTCTCAACGCTGCCGCTTAAGGATCTCACCTCCGGTTTTAAAGATTCGATGATCAGTAATATCGTCGACACCCGCCGCGCGGAGATGCTCCAGCAGGCGAATGCCCTTGATGAGCGTGAAAGCTTCTCTTCGCTGCGCCGCCTTGCCTGGCAAAATGGTCACTACTTTACGCTGCGCACCACCTTCAACCAGCCGGGCCATCTGGCAACCGTCGTCGCCTTCGATCTGCCGATCAACGATCTGATTCCGCCCGGCATGACGCTGGACAGCTTCCGTCTCGATCCTGATACCACGCCGGGTAGCGCGCGTGCGCAGGATAAAGAGACAACCGATAGTGCCTCTGTAAATTTCAACAGTTCACGCATTGAGATCTCCTCAGCGCTGAACGGCACCGGTTTACGCCTGGTATGGCAAGTACCGTTCGGTACCCTGCTGCTTGATACCCTGCAAAACGTTCTGCTGCCGCTGTTGCTCAATATTGGCCTGCTGGCGCTGGCGCTATTTGGTTATACGACTTTTCGTCAACAGCCGGGGCGTAAGAGCGATACGCTCGCTACGCCTGGCGCGAATAATGAGCTGCGCGTGCTGCGCGCCTTTAATGAAGAGATAGTCTCCCTGCTGCCGCTGGGTTTGCTGGTTCACGATCAGGAAGCCAACCGTACAGTATTGAGCAATAAAATTGCCGACCACCTGTTGCCGCACCTTAACTTGCAGAACATTACGGCGATGGCGGATCAGCACCAGGGCGTGATTCAGGCGACCATTAATAATGAGTTGTACGAGATTCGCCAGTTCCGCAGCCAGGTGGCATCGCGTACGCAGATCTTTATTATTCGCGACCAGGATCGCGAAGTGCTGGTCAATAAAAAGCTTAAGCAGGCACAGCGGCTGTATGAGAAGAACCAGCAGGGGCGCGCGGCGTTTATGCATAATCTCGCCGAAGCGCTCAAACAACCGGTAAAAGCGCTGGCCAGTGATGCCGCGACAATTGAGAGCCACGAGGCGAACCGCCTTGCCGATCACGCTGACCGTCTGGTGCAGCTGGTGGATGAGCTTCAGCTGGCGAATATGCTGGAGAACGATACCTGGAAAGGCTCCTCTTCCCTTTTCTCCATTCAGGATCTGATTGATGAAGTCGTGCCGGAAGTCCTCCCGGTAATCAAGCGTAAAGGGCTGCAGCTGCTGATCAACAATCATCTTCCGGCCAATGAAGAGCGTCACGGCGATCGTGATGCGCTGCGACGTATCATGCTGCTGCTGATTCAGTACGCGGTGACCACTACGCAAATGGGCAAAATCACCCTCGAAGTCAGCATGGACGAATCCGCGGACGATCGGCTAACCTTCCGCATCCTTGATACCGGCGTCGGCGTCAACGCCAGCGAAATTGATAATCTGCATTTCCCGTTCCTGAACGAAACGCAGGGCGATCAGTTTGGCAAGGCAAATGCGCTCACCTTCTGGCTTTGCGATCAGTTGGCCCGTAAACTGGGCGGGCATCTCAATATTAAAGCGCGTGAGGATCTTGGCACCCGTTACTCCCTGCATGTGAAAATGGCAGTCCGCGCGCAGCAGGGCGAGAGCGAAGAGAAATTGCTCGATGATGTGGTGGCAATGATTGATATTACGTCGAATGAAATTCGTAATATTGTGGTGCGTCAGCTTGAGAATTGGGGGGCGAGCTGCATTTCGCCCGACGAGCGATTATCTAATCAAGAATATGATCTCTTTTTAACAGATAATCCGTCAAATCTTACAGCTTCAGGATTGCTTTTAAGCGATGATGAGGTCGGCGTGCGGAAAATTGGTCCAGGCCAGTTGCGCGTCAATTTTAATATGAGCAACGCAATGCAGGGAGCAATATTGCAGCTCATTGAGGAGCAGCTGGCGCAGGAGGAAGTCACGGAGTCGCCTTTAGGCGGCGATGAGAATGCCGAACTCCATGCCAGCGGTTATTACGCGCTGTTTGTCGACACAGTTCCCGATGATGTTAAGAGGTTGTATACTGAATCGGCTTCGCGCGATTTCGCTGCGCTGGCACAGACGGCCCACCGCCTCAAGGGGGTGTTTGCCATGCTTAATCTGGTACCTGGTAAGCAGTTGTGTGAAACGCTGGAGCAATTAATTCGCGAGAGTGATGCTCCAGGCATAGAAAATTACATCAGCGACATTGACGCTTACGTCAAAAGCTTGCTGTAGCAAGGTAGCCTAATACATGAACAATATGAACGTAATTATTGCCGATGACCATCCGATTGTACTGTTCGGTATTCGCAAGTCACTTGAACAGATCGAATGGGTAAATGTAGTCGGTGAATTTGAAGACTCTACAGCGCTTATCAATAATCTGCCGAAACTTGAGGCCAATGTATTGATCACCGATCTGTCAATGCCGGGCGACAAATACGGCGATGGCATTACGCTGATCAAATACATCAAGCGCCACTTCCCGGCGCTCTCTATTA
Organism: Kosakonia sp. SMBL-WEM22; assembly: GCF_014490785.1. Classification (NCBI taxonomy): domain Bacteria; kingdom Pseudomonadati; phylum Pseudomonadota; class Gammaproteobacteria; order Enterobacterales; family Enterobacteriaceae; genus Kosakonia; species Kosakonia sp. SMBL-WEM22. The sequence goes on from NZ_CP051488.1 coordinate 3,328,354, forward strand.
TCGTGCTTACCATGAATAATAATCCGGCAATCCTCAGCGCCGTTCTGGATCTCGATATCGAAGGTATCGTACTGAAACAGGGCGCGCCGACCGATCTGCCGAAAGCGCTGGCGGCACTGCAAAAGGGTAAGAAGTTCACCCCGGAGAGTGTCTCCCGTCTGCTGGAGAAAATCAGCGCCGGTGGCTATGGCGATAAACGCCTGTCACCGAAAGAGAGTGAAGTGCTGCGCCTGTTCGCAGAAGGTTTCCTGGTGACGGAGATTGCCAAGAAACTAAACCGCAGCATTAAGACCATCAGTAGCCAGAAGAAATCAGCAATGATGAAACTGGGTGTCGATAACGATATCGCCCTGCTGAACTACCTCTCTTCCGTGACGCTCACCCAGACGGAAAAAGAGTAATCCCCGTAACCCCGGCAGCCGCCGGGGTTCGTTTTTCTTACCGTTACTTCCTGCTTTTTCTTACCCGCGCGGCGTACGCAGCCAGCGTCTGCTTCAGCACATCCAGCGTTACCGGTTTCGACAGGCAGCTATCCATCCCCGACTCCAGACAGCGCTGCTTCTCTTCCGCAAGAGCATTCGCCGTCACGCCGATCACCGGCAGCGTCAGCCCAAGCTGGCGTATGCGCTGCGTCAGGCGATAACCATCCATATTCGGCATGTTCACGTCGCTGAGCACGATATCGATCGGGTTCTTGCTCAACACATTGAGCGCATCAACACCGTCATTGGCGGTTTTACACTGATAGCCAAGCGATCCCAGCTGATCCGCCAGCAGACGGCGGTTGATAGGATGATCGTCGACTACAAGGATCATCATGTCGTCGTTGTTCTCCATCTCGCCGGAATCAGCCGACAAGGTGTTTGCCGCCTGCGGCTCCATGACCTGAACGCGATAGATGCGGCCCAGCAACGCCAGCAGATCGTGCGGCGAGGCAACGCTATGTAGCCACTCGCCCGGCGCGCGCTCCAGGGGAATGCCAATATGGCGGCGGGAGAAGATGATCGCCGCGCGCCCGGTCCAGGGCTGGGGCAGCTCGTCATCGGTAATCAGCGTATCCTGGTTACCCAACTCATGACCGTCATACTGCTTAACCTGAATACCGTTCCACTGCAGCAGGTTATGCAGATATTCTGATAGCCAGGCATTACGCACCGCCAGCCAGCAGCAGGTTTCCGCTAGTCCATCGACATCAGCCTGCACCGTTGGCACCGCGCTGTAGAGTGGAATGCGAATAGTGAACTGGCTGCCCATGCCCGGTTCGGTATCGACAGCGATATCGCCATCCATCATGTTGACCAGCTTTTCACAGATCGCCAGACCCAGACCGGTACCCTGAAAGTTGCGCTGTACCCCAGTGCCAACCTGGAAGAAGGGATCGAATAAGCGCACCACCTCTTTGCCGGGAATCCCCACGCCGGTATCCCGTACGCGGATACTGAGATACTCCATATCACACTGCACATGCAGCACGATGCAGCCCATATCGGTGAACTTAATCGCATTACTCAACAGGTTGGAAATCACCTGTTGCAGGCGCATCGGATCGCCATTAATCGCCAGCGGCACGTCCGGCTCGATAAAGCAGTAGAGCCCAAGCTGCTTGCGCACCACTAGCGGCAGATAGTTGGCGGTGATGTGGCTCATCACTTCGCGCGGCGAGAACTCGCGCGGCTCGATTTTCAGCTGTTCGGACTCGATTTTCGAAAAGTCGAGAATATCGCTGATGATCTTCAGTAGCAGACTTGAAGAGTTGTTCATGGCGGTAACCAGCCGGTCGACTCCTTTCGGCAGCTCTTTGGTCTGCAACAGATCGAGGTTACCGATAATGCCATACAGCGGCGTGCGCAACTCATGGCTGACGGTGGCGAGGAACATCGACTTCGACTGGCTCGCCTGCTCCGCCGCCTGCGCCATCTCCTGCAGCGACTCCTCCATTTTGACGCGGGCGGAGACATCCACCAGCACGCAGATCGCCACGTTTTCATTGCGATAGCGCGAATGCACGAAGCTGATTTGCAGGTTGGTGTTGTTGCTGGTTAACACATCAACAAAATTAACCTGCTGTCCGCAGATAATTTGCGTCAGCCGCTGCCGGTCTTCATGGGTCAGCATATTGAGGTAGTTATGCGCCAGCTCGTTACTCAATATGTTGGTGCCATCCTGGGTTCGCAGAATACAGATCCCCACCGGCGCGGAGGCGACAATTTTACGGTTGAACTGCTCATGCTCTTCCAGCCGCTGTGCATCGTTCTCCGCCGGAATAAAGATGCGCCGCTCATACATGCGCGCCAGGGTAAACAGCGCCACCCCAACCAGCACATTAAGCAGCACGGCGTTGAGGATCAGCATGCGGATGCGCTCCAGCACCACATCCACCGGCACGGAGTAGACCACGCTCAGGGAGGATGGCGGCAGCGTCTTCTTAAGGATCAGCTCGCGGAAACCGGAGGTGTAACCAAACCAGGAGCGCTCCTGCAGCCAGCGCGGATCGGCGGTAATACTGCTCTCCTGCCCGGTCAGCGAGAGCAAGGTATGGCCATTCTCATCAAGAATGGTAACGCCCATCGGCAGCGTACCCGGCGTGAAAAAGTTCTCCATCCGGATCGACTGCTCGGTGCCGAGCAGCGCCTGTAGGCGATTGCCGAGGTAAACCGGCGTCAGGGCGTAGAAATAGCCGATGCCCGGGCGTGGCCCCTGGCTCATCCAGTAGACATTGTTGCTGCGCTCATCCTGCGGCGCGTTACGGTATTTGACGATCCGCTCATGCAGACTTTTTAGCGTATCATCACGCTCAACCGGCATATCGCGCAGGCCGAAGTCGGCCATACAGAGGTTGTCACTGCCAATCAAAAAGACGCGGTTAAGATCGTACGCGGCAGAGAAATTATCGCGCCAGTAGCGCATAAACCATGCCAGCGACTCCAGCGAGCCGCGCCAGGCGCTGCCCATTGCCGAGCAGTCGGAGTCGGGAAAGAGCGGCAAGAATGCCGGCACGTCGGTTTTATCGCCGCGGGTGCGCGACGTCAGAATGCCGTTGTCCGCCGTCAGGCGATTTTCAGCAATATACTTCAGCTCCTTCATCACATCAGAGGTGCGCTGAATATAGCGCTGCGCCTGATCGGAACTGAGGTTAAACTCCTGGCGGATCTCCGACTCTTTATCATGCAGCGCATTAACGATGTAAAAGACGGAAAAAAAGGCAATTAACAGCCAGAGCAATAGCGCCAGCGCCCTGAACAGATAGCGGGAAACTTTCAGGGTACTGCGAAAAGAGACGAGGTATTTCAACCTGGGGAAACTCCGCCACAAGGAAGTTAAAAAAGAGTGTGCTTAAAGTAGCGATAAATCGCTAATGCCGCAACGGCAATGAAAAAGGGCCGGAAACCCGGCCCTTTGTAACGCGTTACTCGGCGTCTTCGTCTTCCGCCGCGTCGTCGTCACTATCGACTTCCGGCGCGATGTCTTCATCGCCTTCCGCAACGCTGCCATCGATGGAGTCAAGCTCTTCATCATCCACCGGCTCAGCGACACGCTGCAGACCAACAACGTTTTCATCCTCTGCGGTGCGGATCAGGATCACGCCCTGGGTGTTACGACCCACCACGCTGATCTCCGAGACGCGCGTACGCACCAGCGTACCGGCATCGGTGATCATCATGATCTGATCGCAATCATCGACCTGCACTGCACCCACCACGGAACCGTTACGCTCGGTCACCTTGATAGAGATAACGCCCTGCGTACCACGCGATTTGGTCGGGTACTCCGCTTCCGCGGTACGTTTACCGTAACCGTTCTGCGTCACCGTCAGGATTGCGCCTTCGCCGCGCGGCACGATCAGCGAAACTACGCTGTCGTTTTCCGCGAGGCGAATCCCGCGAACGCCGGTCGCGGTACGACCCATCGCACGCACGGCGCTCTCTTTAAAGCGCACCACTTTACCGGCGGCGGAGAAGAGCATTACGTCATCGCTACCGTCGGTGAGATTAACGCCAATCAGCTCATCGCCTTCGTTCAGATTGACGGCAATAATCCCGGCAGAGCGCGGACGGCTGAACTCGGTAAGTGCGGTTTTCTTCACGGTACCGCTAGCGGTCGCCATAAAGACGTTCACGCCCTCTTCGTATTCACGTACCGGCAGAATGGCGGTAATACGCTCATTCGCTTCCAGCGGCAGCAGGTTGACGATCGGACGACCGCGCGCGCCACGGCTCGCTTCCGGCAGCTGGTAGACCTTCATCCAGTAGAGACGACCACGGCTGGAGAAGCAGAGGATCGTGTCATGGGTGTTGGCCACCAGCAGACGATCAATGAAGTCCTCTTCTTTAATGCGCGCGGCAGATTTCCCTTTCCCACCGCGACGCTGCGCTTCGTAATCGGTCAGCGGCTGATACTTCACATAGCCCTGATGCGACAGCGTTACCACAACATCTTCCTGGTTGATCAGGTCTTCGATGTTGATATCTGCGCTGTTAGCGGTAATTTCGGTGCGGCGCTCGTCGCCAAACTGCTCGCGAACCAGCTCAAGCTCTTCGCGGATCACTTCCATCAGGCGCTCAGCGCTGCCGAGGATGTGCAGTAATTCAGCGATCTGCTCCAGCAGCTCTTTGTACTCTTCGAGCAGTTTTTCATGCTCAAGGCCGGTCAGTTTCTGCAGACGCAGATCCAGAATCGCCTGTGCCTGCTGTTCGGTCAGGTAGTATTTACCGTCACGAATGCCGAACTCCGGCTCCAGCCACTCAGGACGCGCGGCGTCATCACCGGCACGCTCGAGCATTGCAGAGACGTTGCCCAGATCCCACGGCTGCGCCACGAGGCCGGCTTTCGCTTCGGCCGGCGTCGGCGCACGACGGATCAGTTCAATGATCGGGTCGATGTTCGCCAGCGCAACAGCCAGTGCTTCAAGGATGTGCGCGCGGTCGCGGGCTTTACGCAGTTCGAAAATGGTACGACGCGTCACCACTTCACGGCGGTGGCGCACAAACGCGGCCAGAATATCTTTCAGCGGCATGATCTTCGGCTGACCATGGTGCAGCGCAACCATGTTGATACCGAAGGAGACCTGCAGCTGCGTCTGGGAGTAGAGGTTGTTCAGCACCACTTCGCCGACGGCGTCGCGCTTCACTTCAATCACGATGCGCATACCGTCTTTATCAGACTCGTCGCGCAGCGCGCTAATACCCTCAACGCGTTTCTCTTTCACCAGCTCGGCAATCTTCTCGATCAGGCGCGCTTTGTTCACCTGGTACGGAATTTCATGCACGATAATGGTTTCGCGGCCGTTTTTGGCATCGGTTTCCACTTCCGCACGGGCACGAATATAGATTTTGCCGCGACCGGTGCGGTAGGCCTCTTCGATGCCACGGCGACCATTGATGATCGCGGCGGTCGGGAAGTCCGGCCCCGGAATATGGGTCATCAGCTCTTCAACGCTGATCTCTTCATTATCGATATAAGCCAGGCAGCCGTTGATCACTTCCGTCAGGTTGTGCGGCGGAATGTTGGTCGCCATACCGACAGCGATCCCGGAAGCGCCGTTAACCAGCAGGTTCGGGATCTTGGTTGGCATCACATCTGGGATTCGCTCAGTGCCGTCGTAGTTATCAACGTAATCGACGGTCTCTTTTTCCAGATCGGCCATCAGCTCATGGGCGATTTTCGCCAGGCGGATTTCCGTATAACGCATTGCCGCGGCGGAGTCGCCATCGATGGAACCAAAGTTCCCCTGGCCGTCGACCAGCATATAACGCAGCGAAAAGGGCTGTGCCATACGAACAATGGTGTCATACACCGCGGAATCACCATGGGGATGGTACTTACCGATTACGTCACCAACGACACGGGCAGATTTTTTGTAGGCTTTATTCCAGTCATTGCCCAATACGTTCATGGCGTAAAGTACGCGACGGTGAACCGGTTTCAGGCCATCTCGGACATCCGGAAGCGCACGGCCAACAATGACCGACATCGCATAGTCCAGATAGGAGCTCTTCAGCTCTTCCTCGATGTTAACCGGTGTAATTTCTCTCGCAAGGTCGCTCATCTAACCGCTATCCCTCTACTGTATCCCGGATTCAAAGGTCGCAAATTATAACACAACCGGTTTGATACAGGTAAACCTATAACACCCCGGCAAAGGTTTATTCATGCCGTCGGCCTGATATACTCTCAGGTCTTATTGAGAGAGGAGTAAATGCGCCCATGAATGCCGAAAAACCGTCGGTTGCTCAGAACGTTGATCATGCAGAAATCGCCAAGTTTGAAGCCGTCGCTTCACGCTGGTGGGACACAGAAGGCGAATTTAAACCTTTACACCGTATTAACCCGCTGCGCCTCGGCTATATCGCTGAACACGCCGGCGGCCTGTTTGGCAAACGCGTGCTGGATGTCGGCTGCGGCGGCGGCATTCTCGCCGAGAGCATGGCCAAAGAGGGTGCGCAGGTGACCGGGCTGGATATGGGCGCGGAGCCGTTGCAAGTTGCGCGTCTGCACGCGCTGGAGTCGGGAGTGCAGGTCGACTACGTCCAGGAAACGGTCGAAGAGCATGCTGAAAAACAGGCCCAGGGTTATGACGTGGTGACCTGCATGGAGATGCTGGAGCACGTGCCGGATCCGCAATCGGTGGTCAGAGCCTGCGCTAAGCTTGTAAAGCCTGGTGGTCACGTTTTCTTTTCGACCATCAACCGTAACGGGAAAGCGTGGCTGATGGCGGTGGTTGGCGCAGAGTATGTGCTGCGCATGGTGCCAAAAGGCACGCACGACGCGAAGAAGTTTATCAAGCCTGCAGAGCTGTTAACCTGGATTGACGATACGGTGTTACAGGAGCGTCACATTACCGGGTTACACTTTAACCCGCTGCTCAATAAGTTCACCCTCGGACCGGGCGTTGATGTTAACTACATGTTGCATACAACGGCGAAAAATCGCTAACGTCATGCGCTAATGTTATGAAGATTGCGCAGCCGCAAATCGCGCAATCTTCCCCGCCGATGAAGAAATCAGCACTCGATCAAAATTTCATTTTTTTTTTCAGATTATTGACAACCTCTGCAAGCCTTATGCGACGAGGACTTAGCGTTTATTACGCTTTCGCAACCTCAAGTTAACGCCAAAATCAACTCTTGTACTCAAAAGAATCCTTACTAGAATACTCACCATATAGCGTTTCTCTTATCGCAAACCCCCTATATATAGTATTTATCCACAGAGTTAGTCACAGTGCTGATTTGTGGATAATACGGGGGATACTTTTATTTCACGGACAGGTAAGCAAATGAATCAGAGTCTGCTGGTGACAAAGCGTGATGGTGGCACTGAGCGCATCAATCTCGACAAAATTCATCGAGTACTGGATTGGGCCGCAGAAGGGTTGAGCAACGTTTCCATCTCTCAGGTGGAGCTGCGTTCACATATTCAGTTTTACGACGGTATCAAAACCTCCGATATCCACGAGACCATTATTAAAGCCGCTGCGGATCTCATCTCCCGCGATGCGCCGGACTATCAATACCTTGCCGCGCGCCTGGCGATTTTCCACCTGCGTAAAAAAGCCTACGGCCAGTTCGAACCGCCTGCGCTGTTCGACCACGTGAAGAAGATGGTTGCGCTGGGTAAATACGATCATCATCTGCTGGAAGACTACAGCGAAGAAGAGTTCCAGCAGATGGACGGCTTTATTGATCACTGGCGTGATATGAACTTCTCCTACGCGGCCGTTAAGCAGCTGGAAGGGAAGTACCTGGTGCAGAACCGCGTGACCGGCGAGATCTACGAGAGCGCGCAGTTCCTCTATATTCTGGTTGCTGCCTGCCTCTTCTCAAACTACCCGCGCGAAACCCGTCTCGACTACGTGAAGCGTTTCTATGACGCGGTCTCGACCTTCAAAATTTCGCTGCCGACGCCAATTATGTCCGGCGTGCGTACCCCGACGCGCCAGTTCAGCTCCTGCGTACTGATCGAGTGCGGCGACAGCCTGGACTCCATCAACGCCACTTCCAGCGCGATTGTGAAGTACGTTTCCCAGCGCGCCGGTATCGGCATCAACGCGGGTCGCATCCGTGCGCTGGGTAGCCCGATCCGCGGCGGTGAAGCGTTCCACACCGGCTGTGTGCCGTTCTACAAACACTTCCAGACGGCGGTGAAATCCTGCTCGCAGGGCGGCGTTCGCGGCGGCGCGGCGACTCTCTTCTACCCGATGTGGCATCTGGAAGTCGAAAGCCTGCTGGTGCTGAAAAACAACCGCGGCGTAGAAGGCAACCGCGTGCGTCATATGGACTACGGCGTACAGATCAACAAACTGATGTATACCCGTCTGCTGAAGGGCGAAGATATCACCCTCTTCAGCCCGTCCGACGTACCGGGTCTGTATGACGCCTTCTTTGCCGATCAGGATGAGTTCGAGCGTCTGTACACGCAGTACGAGAAAGATGACGCCATCCGCAAACAGCGTATTAAAGCGGTCGATCTCTTCTCGCTGATGATGCAGGAACGCGCCTCGACCGGCCGTATCTACATCCAGAACGTCGACCACTGCAACACCCACAGCCCGTTCGATCCGGCTGTTGCGCCGGTGCGTCAGTCCAACCTGTGCCTTGAGATCGCTCTGCCGACCAAGCCGCTGGAAGACGTTAACGATGAAAACGGTGAGATTGCGCTCTGCACGCTCTCTGCCTTTAACCTCGGCGCGATTAAGAACCTCGACGAGCTGGAAGAGCTGGCAACGCTGGCAGTGCGCGCCCTCGACGCCCTGCTTGATTACCAGGACTACCCGATCCCGGCCGCAAAACGTGGCGCGATGGGTCGTCGTACCCTCGGTATCGGCGTCATCAACTTCGCGTACTGGCTGGCGAAAAACGGCAAGCGCTACTCCGACGGCAGCGCCAACAACCTGACGCACCAGACCTTCGAAGCGATTCAGTACTGGCTGCTGAAAGCCTCCAACGAGCTGGCGAAAGAGCAAGGTGCCTGCCCGTGGTTCAACGAAACCACCTACGCGAAAGGCATTCTGCCGATCGATACCTATAAAAAGGATCTCGATGGCATTACCAGCGAGCCGCTGCACTACAACTGGGAAGCGCTGCGTGACGATATCACTACACACGGCCTGCGTAACTCGACGCTCTCTGCCCTGATGCCGTCTGAAACCTCGTCGCAGATCTCCAACGCCACCAACGGCATTGAGCCGCCGCGCGGCCATGTGAGCATCAAAGCCTCGAAAGATGGCATCCTGCGCCAGGTGGTGCCGGATTATGAAGAGCTGAAAGATGCCTACGAGCTGCTGTGGGAAATGCCGAATAACGACGGCTACCTGCAACTGGTCGGCATTATGCAGAAGTTTATCGACCAGTCGATTTCAGCGAACACCAACTACGATCCGACCCGCTTCCCGTCGGGCAAGGTGCCGATGCAGCAGCTGCTGAAAGACCTGCTGACCGCCTACAAATTTGGTGTGAAGACGCTCTACTATCAAAACACCCGCGATGGCGCGGAAGATGCGCAGGATGACCTGGTCCCTTCTATCCAGGACGATGGCTGCGAAAGCGGCGCATGTAAGATCTAACTAAGGGGCGGGGAAACCCGCCCTTTTTTTCGCAAGACAGGACTCACATTCATGGCATACACCACCTTTTCTCAGAAGAAAAACGATCAGCTGCTCGAGCCGATGTTCTTTGGCCAGCCGGTGAACGTGGCGCGCTACGACCAGCAAAAATATGACATCTTCGAAAAGCTGATCGAAAAGCAACTCTCCTTCTTCTGGCGTCCGGAAGAAGTTGATGTTTCCCGCGATCGCATCGACTTCCAGGCACTGCCGGAACATGAAAAACATATCTTTATCAGCAACCTGAAGTACCAGACGCTGCTGGACTCAATTCAGGGCCGTAGCCCGAACGTTGCGCTGCTGCCGCTCATCTCCATTCCGGAGCTGGAAACCTGGGTGGAAACCTGGGCGTTTTCAGAAACTATTCATTCGCGCTCCTACACCCATATTATCCGCAATATCGTTAACGATCCGGCGGTGGTGTTTGACGATATCGTCACTAACGAGCAGATCCTCAAGCGCGCAGAAGGGATCTCCTCCTTCTATGACGAGCTGATTGAGATGACCAACTACTGGCATCTGCTGGGCGAAGGCACTCATACCGTGAACGGCAAAACCGTCACCATCAGCCTGCGCGAGCTGAAGAAGAAGCTCTATCTCTGCCTGATGAGCGTGAACGCGCTGGAAGCGATTCGCTTCTATGTCAGCTTCGCCTGCTCCTTCGCCTTCGCCGAGCGCGAACTGATGGAAGGCAACGCCAAAATCATCCGTCTGATCGCCCGCGATGAAGCCCTGCACCTGACCGGCACCCAGCATATGCTGAATCTGCTGCGCTCAGGCGCTGACGATCCTGAGATGGCGGAGATTGCCGAAGAGTGCAAAAAGGAGTGCTACGATCTGTTTGTGCAGGCGGCACAGCAGGAGAAAGAGTGGGCGGAGTATCTCTTCTCCGGCGGCTCAATGATTGGCCTGAACAAAGATATCCTCTGCCAGTATGTTGAGTACATCACCAACATCCGTATGCAGGCGGTGGGCCTCGATCTGCCATTCCAGACTCGCTCGAACCCAATTCCGTGGATTAACACCTGGCTGGTCTCTGATAACGTGCAGGTGGCGCCGCAGGAAGTGGAAGTGAGTTCCTACCTCGTCGGCCAGATCGACTCGCAGGTCGATACCGACGATCTGAGCAACTTCCAGCTGTGATGAGCCGGGTTACGCTCCGCCTCTCCGGCACGCAGGTGCATTGCCCGGAAGAGCACCCTTCCCTGCTGGTGGCGCTGGAGTCCCAGCAGGTGGAAGTTGAATACCAGTGCCGCGAAGGCTACTGCGGCTCCTGCCGCTGTCGGCTGGTAGCAGGCCAGGTGGACTGGATTAGCGAGCCGCTGGCCTTTATCAACGAAGGGGAAATTTTGCCCTGCTGCTGCCGGGCGAAAGGCGACATCGAGATCGAGATGTAAAAAAATGCCGGGTGGCACTGCGTTTACCCGGCCTACAGTTTCTGCACACTCATCCTTTCCGTAGGCCTGATAAGCGAAAGCGCCATCAGGCAATATGCCGGGTGGCACTGCGTTTACCCGCCCTACAGTTTTTGCACGCTCATCCTTTCCGTAGGCCTGATAAGCGAAAGCGCCATCAGGCAATATGCCGGGTGGCACTGCGTTTACCCGCCCTACAGTTTTTGCACGCTCATCCTTTCCGTAGGCCTGATAAGCGAAAGCGCCATCAGGCAACATGACGGGTGGCACTGCGTTTAACCGGCCTACAGTTTCTGCATACTCATCCTTTCCGTAGGCCTTATAAGCGAAAGCGCCATCAGGCAATATGCCGGGTGGCGCTGCGTTTACCCGGCCTACAGTTTCTGCACGCTCATCCTTTCCGTAGGCCTGATAAGCGAAAGCGCCATCAGGCAACTTCGCTTATCAGTACCCTGCTTTTATTTCCGCTTCAAAAACTGCACCGCTTTATCAGGGAAATCGGTAAACAACCCATCGACCCCGGCCTGGTGATACAACACTTCATAAAGCTGATTCACATCGGCGGCATACGGTGGCAGCTGATCGGCGCGCACTGTAAACGGGTGCACCTGCAAATGGCTGGCATGCGCCTCTTTCACCATTGCCGTTAACTGCACGTGTCCCGGCTTCGAGTCATCCGCCACCAGCATATGGTAGTCGGGGCCGATACCATCCGCGTACTGCGCAATCTGCTTCATCGCGCCGGGTTTCAGCATCCAGTCATAATCATAATTGACCCATTTGCCGTCCGGCTGCTTCTGCTGGGTTTCATTCCATTTGGTATAGGCAATCAGCTGCACCAGATTGAGATCCATCCCCATCTTCGGCTCAAGTTCGTTTTTAATACGCTTGAGTTCATCGGCGTCGAAACACTGCAAATAGACCTTATCTTTCTTGCTGCTGTAACCGTACTTCTTCAGCACCTCAAGGGTCGCCTTCGCAATATCTTTCCCTTCCTGATGGTGGAACCACGGGGCTTTGATCTCCGGATAGATACCGATATCTTTGCCGGTCGAGTGGTTCAGCCCCTGCACAAACTCAATCTCCTCTTCAAAGGTATGAATACGGAAATCGGATTTGCCCATCGGAAAACGGCCCGGGAACACCTGTTCTCTCTTGCCGTTCTTTAACTCAAACCCTTCGGTGAACTTTAGCGAGCGGATCTCATCCAGCGTGAAATCGATGGCATAGTAACGACCATCTTTGCGGGCGCGGTCAGGGAAGCGCTCGGCGACATCGGTGACGCGATCGAGATAGTGGTCATGCAGCACCACCAGACGATCGTCTTTGGTCATCACCAGATCCTGCTCCAGATAATCCGCGCCCTGGGCATAGGCCATCGCTTTGGCAGGCAGCGTATGCTCCGGCAGATAACCGCTGGCACCGCGATGGGCGATCACCAGCTTTTCGGCGGCCAGCGCCTGGCCTGCCATCAGGCCCGCCAGCAGCAGGCCTGTGGTCATGCGGCTAAAGGACAATTTCATAACATCTCCTGTTATTGACGACGCGCAAGCACGTCAGCGTGATGGCGTTTTTCGCCAATCATCACCACGATCAGCAGCAGAACCGCTAACACGCTGCCACCAATCATCACCATGAAACCGCCATCCCAGCCGAAGAAATCGACGGTATAGCCAACAATGGCGCTCGCCGCCACCGAACCACCGAGGTAGCCAAACAGGCCGGTAAAGCCCGCCGCGGTACCGGCCGCTTTCTTCGGCGCCAGCTCCAGCGCGTGCAGACCAATCAGCATCACCGGGCCGTAAATCAAGAAGCCGATAACGATCATGCAGGCCATATCCACGCCCGGGTTGCCCGCCGGGTTGAGCCAGTAGACGATGGTGGCGATGGTCACCAGCGTCATAAAGAAGACGCCGGTCGCGCCGCGGTTACCTTTAAAGACTTTGTCCGACATCCAGCCGCAGATCAGCGTGCCGGGAATGCCCGCATATTCATAGAGGAAGTAGGCCCAGGAGGATTTATCCAGCGCGAAATGCTTCACCTCTTTCAGGTAGGTCGGCGACCAGTCGAGGATGCCGTAGCGCAGCAGATAGACAAAGACGTTAGCGATGGCGATGTACCACAGCAGCTTGTTTGGCAGCACATACTGCATAAAGATCTGCTTCGCCGTTAGCTCCTCTTCATGTTTGTCGCTGTAATCATCCGGGTAGTCGTTTTTGTACTCTTCAATCGGCGGCAGACCGCAGGATTGCGGCGTGTCGCGCATCAGTGCGAACGCGATTATCGCCACCAAAATGGCCCCAAAGGCCGGCATATAGAGCGCCGCATGCCAGTCGTTAAACCACGCCATTCCCAGCAGGAAGAGCAGCGGAGGCAGGCCTCCGCCGACGTTATGAGCGCAGTTCCACACCGACACAATGCTGCCGCGCTCCTTCTGCGACCACCAGTGCACCATCGTGCGTCCGCACGGCGGCCAGCCCATCCCCTGGAACCAGCCGCAAAGAAACAGCAGCACAAACATCACGGCGATGCTGGAGGTGGCCCACGGCACAAAGCCCATAAACAGCATCACTGCCGCCGCGAGGATCAGACCGGCGGGCAGGAAAACGCGCGGGTTCGAGCGATCCGACACCGAACCCATAATGAATTTTGAGAAGCCGTAGGCAATGGAGATCCCCGACAGCGCAAAGCCCAGATCGCCGCGCGAGAAGCCCTGCTCAACCAGATAGGGCATCGCCAGCGCAAAGTTCTTACGCACCAGGTAGTAGGCGGCGTAACCAAAGAAAATGCCCAGAAAGATTTGCCAGCGTAAGCGGCGGTACAGAGGATCAACCTGCGCGTCGGGCAGACGCGCCTGGTGGGGGGCCGGTTTGAAAATGCTCAACATAAACTGCCTCCGTGGCACGGTAAAAGTCATGACAACAGGCGTCATGAGTGAAAACGAAAATCGCTTGGGTTATACGCGGCGGATTGTAGAGAAAGTTTTGACGAGAAAGAATGAAATGCCACATATAATGTTACAGAAATATGACAAAGCTCTAACTTCGTGCGGAAAAGTGCATTTCACTTTCGTTTCTTGTTCGTATATGCGCGATATCAAACAAACCACAGTAAGGGTATGGCTAAATGGTCGGTAAAGAACGTCGACCAGCCAGGAGACGACCGTGCCCTACTCAAACGACTACGATGTGATCATTATTGGCGGCGGCGCAACGGGTGCCGGTATCGCCCGTGATTGCGCCCTGCGCGGCCTGCGCGCTGTCCTGCTTGAACGCCATGACATTGCCACCGGTGCCACCGGCCGCAACCACGGCTTACTGCACAGCGGCGCGCGTTATGCGGTGACCGACAGCGAATCGGCGCGCGAATGCATCGCCGAAAACCAGATCCTCAAACGTATTGCCCGCCACTGTATTGAAGCGACCGACGGGCTGTTTATCACCCTGCCGGAAGACGATCTGAACTACCAGTCACACTTTATTGCAGCCTGCACCCGCGCCGGGATTGCCGCGCAGGCCATTAGCCCACAGGAAGCCAGGCGCATGGAGCCGAGCGTCAACCCGCAGCTAATCGGCGCGGTGCGTGTGCCGGACGGTACTGTCGACCCCTTCCGCCTCACCGCCAGTAATATGCTTGATGCCCGCGAACACGGCGCAAAAATCCTCACCGGGCATGAAGTGTGCGGCCTGCTGCGCACGGGCGACACGGTGTATGGCGTGCGCCTGCGCCATCTCGCCAGCAATGAAATCCGCGATCTGCATGCGCCGGTGGTGGTCAATGCCGCCGGGATTTGGGGCCAGCGCATCGCGGAGTATGCCGATCTGCGCATTCGCATGTTCCCGGCAAAAGGCGCGCTGCTGATCCTCGATCACCGCATTAATCAGCATGTCATCAACCGCTGCCGCAAGCCTGCCGATGCCGATATTCTTGTGCCCGGCGACACCATTTCACTGATTGGTACCACCTCAACGCAGATTGATTATGCCGATATCGATAACGTGCGCGTCACGCCTGATGAGGTCGATATTCTGCTGCGTGAAGGGGAGAAACTGGCGCCAGTGATGGGGCAAACGCGCATCCTGCGTGCCTATGCTGGCGTGCGCCCGTTGGTGGCGAGCGATGACGATCCCAGCGGGCGTAACGTCAGCCGTGGCATTGTGCTGCTCGACCACGCCGCGCGCGACGGGCTGGAAGGGTTTATCACTATTACCGGCGGCAAGCTGATGACCTACCGTCTGATGGCCGAATGGGCAACGGATGCGGTTTGCCGCAAGCTCAACCATAACGTAGCCTGCACCACGGCGACAAAAGCGCTGCCGGGATCGCTCGGTTCACCAGACGAGGCGCTGAAGAAAATCATCTCCCTGCCGACGCCGCTGCGCGGTTCAGCGGTCTACCGCCACGGCGATCGCGCCCCGGCGTGGCTCGCCAGCGACCGGCACAGCCGCAGCCTGGTGTGCGAGTGCGAAGCCGTTACCGCAGGCGAGGTGCAGTATGCGGTGGAAAACCTCAATGTCACCTCACTGCTCGATCTGCGCCGCCGCACCCGCGTCGGCATGGGCACTTGCCAGGGCGAGCTCTGCGCCTGCCGTGCCGCCGGGCAGCTAAACCGGCTGCACGTTACGCGCGACAACGAGGCGCGCAGGCAGCTGGCGGCGTTTCTGAATGAGCGCTGGAAGGGAATTAAACCTATTGCCTGGGGCGATGCGCTGCGTGAGAGCGAGTTTACCCGCTGGGTTTACCAGGGTCTGTGCGGGCTGGAGAAGGAGCAGGATGATGAGATTTGATACGGTGATTATCGGCGGCGGGCTGGCAGGCTTGCTGTGCGGCATTCGTCTGAGCGAGGGCGGCCAGCGCTGCGCGATTGTCAGCCGCGGCCAGAGCGCGCTGAGCTTCTCTTCCGGCTCTCTCGATCTGCTCTCCCGTCTGCCAGACGGCAAAACGGTCGGCACACTGACAGAGGCCATTGCGCATCTGCAACACCATCACCCCGAGCACCCCTATGCGCGGCTCGGCGCTGAACGCGTGTGCCGTTATGCGCGGCAAACTCAAACCCTGCTCGCCGACTGCGGGCTAAAAATGCAGGGCGATGTCGATACGCCGCACCTGCGCGTCACGCCGCTGGGCAGCTGGCGCCGGGCGTGGCTCAGCCCGCAAGAGATTGCGTTGAAACCGCAGCAGGGGCTGCGCGTCGGTGTCGTCGGCATCAGCGGCTTTCTCGATTTTCAGTCCGAGCTGGCAGTGGACGCGCTGCGCCAGCGCGGTATTGCTGCCGGGGCGGAAGAGATTGCGCTCCCGCTTCTCGACACGCTTCGCGATAACCCGAGCGAGTTTCGCGCCGTGACCATTGCGCGCCAGCTCGATCGCCCTGAGCATTACGCCGATCTCTGCGCCGCCCTGCGTCCGCTAAGTGAGCGGTATGAGATGCTGTGGCTTCCCGCCTGTTTTGGTCTGACAGAGAGCACCGTTTTTACCCGCCTAAGCGAAGATCTCGCCTGCCCGCTGCGGCTGATCGCCACGCTGCCGCCTTCGGTGATGGGCATGCGCTTACAGCACGCCTTGCAGCAACGGTTTCTGCGCAGCGGCGGTAAGTGGATGCCGGGCGATGAGGTGCTGCGCGCCGATATTAATCACGGTAAGGTGACGCAGCTCTGGACGCGCAAGCATGACGATCTGCCGCTGCGCGCCCGCCATGTCGTGCTGGCCAGCGGCAGCTTTTTCAGTAACGGGCTGGTCGCCGGGCGCGATCGCGTGCGCGAGGCAGTATTCAACCTTGATGTTCTGCAAAGTGACTCCCGCCGGGAGTGGTATGGCGACGATCTCTTTGCCCCACAGCCGTGGCACCAGTTCGGCGTCCGCACCGATGAACAGTTGCACGGCCTGCGCGACGGGCAACCGCTTGAGAATCTCTATGCGATCGGCTCGCTGCTTGGCGGCTATGACGCCATCGCCCAGGGCTGCGGTGGTGGCGTATGCGCCGTAACAGCGCTGCATGCGGCGCAGCAGATCCTCGATCAGGGAGGAAAACCCTAATGCACACCTCTTTTGAAAGCTGTATCAAATGTACCGCCTGCACCACCGCCTGCCCGGTAAGCCGGGTTAACCCCGCCTATCCCGGGCCGAAACAGGCCGGACCCGATGGCGAGCGGCTGCGGCTGAAAGATGCCGCGCTGTATGACGATGCGCTGAAATATTGCACCAACTGCAAGCGCTGCGAAACGGCCTGCCCATCCGGGGTGAACATTGGCGATATGATCCAGCGCGCCCGCGCGCAGCATGGGGCAAAACCGCTCTCGGTACGTAACGCCATTCTCAGCCATACGGATCTGATGGGCACGCTATCGACACCCGTCGCGCCGCTGGTCAACGCCGCGACTTCCCTGAAGCCGGTGCGCCAGTTGCTGGATAAAGCGTTAAAAATCGATCACCACCGCACGCTGCCGAAATACGCCAGCGGCGGCACGTTTCGCCGCTGGTATCGCAGCGTGGCGACGCAGCAGAGCGCCTACAGCGAGCAGGTGGCGTTTTTCCACGGCTGCTATGTCAACTACAACCATCCGCAACTGGGGAAAGACCTGATCCGCGTGCTGAACCAGATGGGCATTGGCGTGCAGTTATTGCAGCGTGAGAAGTGCTGCGGCGTCCCACTAATTGCCAACGGCTACTTTGCGAAGGCGAAAAAGCAGGCGCAGTTCAACCTCAGCGCATTAGAGCAGGCGATTGGCATGGATGGGCTGCAGGTGCTCGCCACCTCCTCCACCTGCGCCTTCACCCTGCGCGATGAGTATCCACACCTGCTGGAGGTCGATAACAGCCACCTGCGCACACATATTGATTTAGCGACCCGCTGGATCTGGCGACAACTCGATGAGGGGCATAGTCTGCGGCTAAGAGAGATGCCGCTGAAGGTGGTCTATCACACCCCTTGTCATATGGAGAAGATGGGCTGGACGCACTATACGCTGGATCTGCTGCGGCGCATTCCGGGGCTGGCGTTAACGGTGCTGGACTCTGCCTGCTGTGGCATCGCGGGCACCTATGGCTTCAAGCGGGAGAACTACGCCACCTCGCAGGCCATTGGCGCACCGCTGTTTGCGCAGATTGACGCCAGCGGTGCGGATCTGGTGGTGACGGATTGTGAGACCTGTAAATGGCAGATTGAGATGTCCACCGGCAAACCGTGCGAACATCCCATTACGCTGCTGGCGCGGGCATTAGGCTAACGTCAGCGCCTGTCGCAGGGTTATTCCACCGAGAGGGTTTCGACTACCGCAATCCAGCCGTGATCGCTGGCGATATCTTTCCCCGCCAACCAGCGGCGCAGGATATTCAGCGCCATCATCGCACAGACCTCCTGGCGCACCGCCAGACTGTGGCGGCTGCTGTTGAACTTCACCCGCAGGGCGCGGGTGCCTTCCGGCGTCGCCAGCGCGAAGTTGAGATGATCCTCTTCCAGCCCGGTGACGGTCAACGCCAGCCCGGCGAGATGCCGGTTACGTAACTCGGTTGTCCAGCGCGCCGTTTGTGCCAGCGCTTCTGCCTGTGAGGGCAGCACTTCGCTGGCGAGCAGCGGTGCGCCTGCGCGGGAGAGCTGTAGCGCCACCAGCCCGCTGGTGAACTGCTCGCTCAGTGTCAGGCTCAGCTGGCGCTCGCGCAGCGCGGCGGCAATCGCGGCCGGTAAACCCTCGGTGCCTTCAAAAATCAGGCTTTCCCCCGCCACTTTTTTCACTTCCGGCCACAGGGCTTCCATCGCCGCGCGCTGCTCCGCCGGGCCGGTCAGTTTCAGTTCGATAATTGGCATCGATGAGCGGTAACCCATCACCACGCCGGGTGGCAGATCGAGATGCTGGAGTTTCTCCGCCAGATCGCTCTCGGAGCGACCAAAGGTGGTCAGACGCAGGCAAACCGGGGGCTGCGGCAGAGTGAAACGCTCACGCAGACGCGGCAGGATCTCCTGCTCAACCATCACTTTAAATTCTGAGGGGACGCCTGGGGTAAAGAACATCAGGCAGCGGTTGAACTGCAACGCGAACCCGCAGGCGGTACCGACCGGGTTATCGACCAGCTCGGCGCTGGCGGGGATCTCTGCCTGCTTGCGGTTGCTGGGGGCCATGACGCGGCCGCGATCGGTAAAAAAGCGCTCCATCTGCTTAAGCCACGCTTCGTGCAGCACCAGCGTTTCGCCTTTGGCGGTGGCCGCTGCCAGCGCACTCAAATCGTCGCTGGTCGGCCCGAGACCGCCGTTAACGATCAGCACATCTGCCTGTTCGCTGCGCTCGCGCAAAATCGCAATCAAGTCGTCGAGGTTATCGCCAACGGTATGGCGGCGCGTTAACGGCAGCCCCTGGTTAAAAAATACGTCGGCCAGCCAGGCCGCATTGGTATCGACAATCTGGCCATGCAGCACTTCATCGCCGGTCGATAACATCTCCACATTTAACATCGTTCGCTCCTGCAATCGGGGTTGAAACACTATAGCGCATGCGCAGAGTAAAGAGGGGGAAACGGGCGCGGCGGCTGCCGCGCCGGGGGATCAGAAGCTGGCGCTGGCACCGAGATAAGGGCCATCCGCCACGACGTTGTCGCGGCGACCATCTTTGCCTGCCATCTCAATGTAGCGATAACCGGCTTCGACGGTAAACGGGCGCATAATGGTATAACGCGCACCGGCTTTGGCTTCCTGGTACTCTTTAACGCCGCTTGAGAGCGAGTCCGGAGAGTAGTAATACTCGCCGAAAACGTTGAAACTGCGGGCGATCTCCCACTGCAAACCGCCGCCGACGGCGATGGCATAGCCTTCGCTGCCCTCATCCGGGTTCAGGTAGATACCTTTACCGCCAACGGTTGCCAGGAACGGCCCGAGCGGCAAGTTGTAACCGAGCCCAAGGCTTGCGGTATCACCATCATCTTCGCTATGCGCCCAGTTACCGCTGACTGCGATACCACTGGTTTCGGTTCCCAGTCCGAAACCGAGGCTGCTGTAATCTTTACCAATCTGTCCATTCAGGCTAATCGCCTGCGCACCGGCGGAGGCCAGCAACACGCCAGCACATCCTAATAGAGCTAACTTTTTCATTTTTACGTTCCGCACGAAACGGGGCAGTGCCCCAAAGCGTCTGATTGTACGCTTATTTTCCCGGCAGCAGAACGTCTAATAGTGTGTGAGGACTGAGGGCTAAACGCCTGGCACTGGAGCGTGTCAGTGGCGGGCTTTCTCTACCATCTCAACCGGAATACCGGTCAGGGAGGCCACAACGTCAGGCTCCATCCCCTTTTCCAGCATCACTTTCGCGATACGCATCGCCTCCTGTTGAACGCCTTCGGCTCGCCCCTGAGCCAGGCCTTTAACCAGCCCCTCTTCGCGAAGATATTGTGCAATGTTCATTAACGTCTCCTTCTGCTGCTGATCCACTGTCTGGCTGGCCATAGCGGTCAAAAGCGTTGCCGGATCGGCGGTGTGCCCGGCCTGTAACAGGTAGTGCAGCAACGCTTTCAACTGCGCGTGGCCAGTGTATCCCAGCGCCAGCAGGCTGACCAGTTGCTCTCTGAACTCCAGCATATCCCGCTGACGCACATGTTTTTGCAGAAGTTCGAGCATCGCAATCCGTCGATGTTGCGCGATTTCAGCATCGGGTATCTGCGAGACATCGATCAGAGGAAAGGAGTGCGTATAGAGCGCTTCGGCCTGTTGAGATAACGGAAATCTGTCGAGCCAGCGCAGTGACCATGGGTAAGGGGTTACCCGTCCATGATAGAACAACACCGGGATCACCAGCGGCAGGTCGGTATGTCCTTTATCGAGATGGCGCTGCATAGCAGCTATGGCATAGCGCATCAGGCGAAAGGCCATATTCTTATCTGGTGAGCTTTGATGCTCCACCAACGCATAGAGATAACCGTCGCCAGAGCAGGTTTTCAGGGAGTAGAGAATATCGGAGTAGCAGTAACGCAGATCCTCCTCAACAAAGCTGCCCGACTCAAGATGCAAAGTACTCAGATCGCACAGCGCCAGTAAACGCTTTGGTAGATGGATTTCGAAAAAGTCATGCGCCGTTTCCGCATGTGACAGTAATTTGCGAAACACCGCATCATGCGGTGCAGATGATGAAGATGTGCCCATAGCTCTCCCTGCTTTAGCTGCGGGCGCAAATTAACACACTCTGAGCGCATGTCAGCTGGCAGTTTTCGCTCTGTCGAGGTAGCTCGCAAAAAGCGTTATGGCATTAGCACTGTTGCTGGTTGACCCACGTCTGCAGGGCGCGGCGGGAGATTTTGATGCCGCCGTTTTTCAGCTCCTCTGGCAACGGCAGCCAGCGCACCGGCTGTTGAAAACGCGCCAATTTATCCGCTGCCCAGTGTATGAGGGCCGCGGTATTGACCTCGCTTTCGCACTCAATCACCGCTACCGGACGCTGCCCAAACTCCGCATCATCAACCGGTACCACAAACACCTGCTGCACCTGTGGATGACGGGCGATAGCGCGCTCCACCTCTTCAGGCTGAATACCTTCGCCGCCGCTGAAAAAGAGGTTATCCAGCCGGCCATGCAGAGTCAGCCGCCCGTCACGCAGCGTGCCGCGATCGCGGGTGGCAAACCAGCCGGCATCATTAACCAGCGGCAGCACCGCACCGTTGCGCCAGTAGCCTGCGGCGAGGCTCTCTGCACGCAGCCACACCTCTTCGCCGACAATTTTCACCTCCCTTCCCGGCAGCGGGAAGCCAACATCCGGCGCACCGTCGGCCTCTTTCGCACAGACCGTTGAGGCAAACTCCGTCAAACCATATCCGCACCAGCAGCGGATGCCGCGCGCGCGCGCCTGTTCGGTCAGCTCCACCGGGATCGCCGCGCCGCCAAGCAGCACCGCTTTCAGCGACAGAGGGGCATTCTCATTGAGCAGGCGCCAAAGCTGCGTCGGCACCAGCGACGCATGGCTACAGCCACGTAGCGCCTGATCCAGCGGCAGCTTGTCGTGCACCGTGATGCGCGCCCCCGCCAATAGCCAGCGCCATAAGATCCCCTGCCCGGAGACATGAAATAGCGGTAGCGAAAGCAGCCACTCATCTTTGGCGGTAAACGGGATAAGTGCCAGTACACCCTGGGCGCTGGCCAGATGGGCAGCGAAGGTGTGTACCGCCGCTTTTGGCAAACCCGTCGAGCCAGAAGTGAGCGTCATTGACGCCAGCCGCTGCGGCTGCCATTCAACTGCGTGCTCACCGGACTCTTGCACACAGCGCAGAGTGATGAAGTTGTGTGCAAACGGCGCAGGGGTCAGATCGAGGGCGAAGCGCAGCGTCATGGCAGGCAACAGCGTATCCAGCAAGGCGGCGGGAAGTTGCGGGTTGATGGGTAACACGCGCGCGCCACATTGTAACAGCGCCAGCCAGGCCAGCACCGTCTGCGGCTTGTTGCGAGCGCGCAACATTACACCGTCACCTGCGCGTACGCCCTGGCGGGCAAAGCCGCTTGCCAGCGCATCGACCTCTTCACAGAGCTGCTGCCAGCTCAGAGTGCGCTGACCTGAGCGCAGCGCAGGTTGGTCGCCGTGCTGCTCATGCCAGTATCGCCACGGCCAGTCGGGAAAATTCATCGTAACGCCTCCAGCTCCTCCGGCGCGCTGCAGGGAAGTTCACTGCCGGGCCAGCGGCGAACCAGCTGTGAGGTCATCAACTGTAAGGTATCAAGACCTGGCACGATGCCCGGCGTCAGCCAGGCGGCAATCCGCGCCAGCTGCGTTAACCCAAGGCTCGATTCCAGCGATGAGCTGATCACCGCAGTCAAGCCGAGGGCATGCGCCGCCGCAACCTGCTGCGCCACTTTTTGCAGGCTGCCAGTGAGGGTTGGTTTGATCACCACCGCGCTGACGCCCGGCTGAGGCGTAAAGGTGAAATCCGCCTCGCGCAGGCTCTCATCCCAGGCGATGGCAATGCCGGTCTCCTCAGCAAAGGCCAGCGACGCTTCGCGGCTCTGGCACGGCTCTTCCAGAAAAGCGATGCGTGCACGGTTGGCAGGTGCGACATATTTAGCGAACTGGCGCGCTTTCAGCGGCGTCCAGGCGCGGTTGGCATCCAGACGCAGGCGCAGATCGGGGATCGACTCCAGCAAGAGATTGACCACCATGCCGTCACGCACCGCTTCATACAGACCGACTTTCACCTTCGCCAGCTTCTCGCCGGGCAGCGCGGCGAGTGCAGCAAACAGCTCATCAGGATCGCCGGTGCAGAGCATGGCGGCGCGGTAGTCGGCAGGCTGCGGCAATTGCTCCGCCAGCTCGGCCAGCGCACAGCTCAGGCCAAACGCCGCACTGGGTTGCGAGGGCAGCGCGAGCGACGCACCGTCACGCCAGGCCTGCACCCACGCCATCACCACAGGCTGCACCGCATCCAGCGTTTCAATGCTGAACCCCGGCAGCGGCGCGATCTCGCCCCACCCTTCGCAGCCCTTTTCCTGAAGCCGAACAAACAGCCCGTCGCGGGTTTTCAGCCGTCGCTCGCGCAGCACCACGCCTGCATCCAGCGGGATCTGCCAGCGGTAGATCTGCGCCTGGCGCATTACGGGTTCCGTTTAAATTTGCTGAAGTCAGGCTGGCGCTTCTGGTTAAACGCGTTGCGACCCTCCTGACCCTCTTCGGTCATATAGAAGAGCATGGTGGCGTTGCCCGCCAGCTCCTGCAGCCCCGCCTGGCCGTCGCAATCTGCGTTCAGCGCCGCCTTCAGACAGCGCAGCGCCATCGGGCTGTTCTGCAACATTTCACGGCACCAGCGCACGGTCTCTTTTTCCAGATCCGCTAACGGCACCACGGTGTTAACGAGCCCCATATCCAGCGCCTGTTGCGCATCGTACTGGCGGCAGAGGAACCAGATTTCGCGCGCTTTCTTCTGGCCGACAATGCGCGCCATGTAGGACGCGCCCCAGCCGCCGTCGAAGGAGCCAACTTTTGGGCCGGTCTGGCCGAAGATCGCATTTTCCGCCGCGATGGTCAGATCGCACATCATATGCAGCACATGGCCGCCGCCGATGGAGTAACCCGCCACCATCGCTACCACCGGTTTCGGGCAGGTGCGGATCTGGCGCTGGAAATCGAGAACGTTAAGGTGATGCACGCCGGAGTCATCCTGGTAGCCGCCGTAGTCGCCGCGCACCTTCTGATCGCCACCGGCACAGAAGGCTTTATCCCCTTCCCCGGTCAGGATGATCACCCCGATATTGTCGTCATAACGCGCATCGGCCAGCGCCTGGATCATCTCTTTTACCGTGACAGGACGAAACGCGTTGCGTACTTCCGGGCGGTTGATGGTGATTTTGGCGATGCCGTCAGCAGATTTTTGATAGCGGATATCGCTAAAGCCTTCGGAGCAGTCGTGCCACTCAACGGCGGCGTAGAGTTCTTTTTCATCAGGGTAGATCATGGTCGGTCCTTAATCTCAAGAGGCAGAATTCGCGCCAGCAGAGCAGCAACGGCCGCGGGATTCTCCCGGTGCGCGTTGTGCCCGGCGGCAGGAATGGCGTAACAGTGGCGCGCGACTTCGCCCGCCAGCGCCCGAAATTTACGGTCATGTTCGCCAAAGAAATAGTGAACGGGAAAAAGGGCGTCCCGCAGCGCAGCGCGCAGATCGGGCTGACAGCCGAGCGACGTCGCCGCCAGCATCTGCGCCAGCGCGTTACCGTCTTTGTGGTTGCGAAGCGCAACACGCGCCGCACGTTCGGTTTCTGACAGCGTGGCAAATACCGGCTGGCGATACCAGGCATCAAACACCTCAGTGAGCGGCTGGTGACGCAAGCGCTGACACCACGCTTCATCAGCCTCCCGCCGCGCAGCACGCGCCTGCTCATCGGCAAGGCCAGGGTGGCCGCCTTCGATAATGAGACCCTGCAGTCCCGTCGGCTGCTGGCAAGCGTGGAACATCGCAATGCGGCCGCCGAGGGAGTACCCCACCAGCCAGTAATTTAGTATGTTGTAACGACTAAGCGTTGAGCGCAGCAGCACATCCATCTCTGTAAAAGAGTCGACGGAAGTTGCGGCTGATGCGCCGTGGCCCGGCAGGTCGAGATAGAGTCGCGGGAAAGCCGTAAGCGCGCCGCCGACGGGCTGCCATTCGCGGCTGTCACCGGAAAAACCGTGCAGAAAGATCAGCCACGGCAGCGGCTGTTGGCCGGCCTGGATCTCTGCATGCAGAATCATAGCTGGCTGACCTGCGCTAAAAGTTTTTGCAGGGTGTGCGCGCCGTCGCTCTCGTTTACCACCACTTCAATCACTGTCGCGCCTGGCTTCTGCCACGCCTCGCTCAGCGCCTGCTCCAGCTGCGCCCAGCTCTCCGGACGGTGGTAAGGAAGCGCGAACATCGCGGCGGCATGATCGAAATGGACATTCTGTGGCATCAGGTAGAAGCGCTCGCGCTCGGCAGGCGGTGTCGGTAACAGGGAGAAGATCTGCCCGCCGTTGTTATTGACCACCAGCAGCACAAAGGGCGCGGAGGCCTGGCGCAGCAGTGCGAGGGCGTTGAGATCGTAGAGCGCAGAGAGATCGCCGACGATTGCCAGCGTCGGGCGCGCGGTGGCCCGCTGCACCCCGGCCGCCGTGGAGAGCAGGCCATCAATGCCGCTCGCGCCGCGGTTGCTGTAAACCGGATACCCGACCGGCAGCTGCGCCAGCGCGTCCACCAGCCGAACCACCAGGCTGTTGCCGAGAAAAAGCTGCCCCTGCGGTGGTAAGTAGTCGCTAATACGGTGCGCCAACTGCGCTTCGCCGAAATCCTCGCGCTGTAGACGCACCCGCGCCCAGGCAAGCGCTGCGAGCGAGGTGAGCTTTTCGCACCACGGCGCGCGCGGTTCAGCCGGATGCAGCGCCAGCCAGCCTCCGACATCGGCCACTAAACGACGCCCGCGATGCTGGGCCGGATCGAGCCTGCCGGGAAGGTTATCAATCAGCCAGTACTCTTGTGGCGCGCAGGTCGCCTGCCACTGTAAAAGGCGTTTTCCGGTCAGGCTGCTGCCGAACTGCAACACAATCTGCGCCTCGCTGAGCGCCTCGACGGCCTGGCTATTAGCAAGCCAGAGATCGGCGCAGGGCAGCGGCTGCCCGGTTTGTGATAACACGTCGCCAATCAGCGGCCAGCCGAGGACTTTTGCCCACTCTGCCAGCTTGCGCCCCTCAGTGGCGCTCATGCGCCCGCCTATTACAACGCCACGTTTCTGCCGCCAGGAGAACCAGTCCCGCTGGGTCTCGATGCCGCACGGTGCGGATGCCTGTAACCAGGGCTTATCATCCTGCCACCAGTCGCCTAACGCCTGCTGCCAGCCAAGGCCGGTCTCATCCATTTCGCCATACAGCGGTTCGGCGAACGGGCAGTTAATATGCACCGCCCCGCCCTGCAATGTGCCCAAGAGGTTATCAATCGTCGAGACCAGCCAGCGCGCCGGAATATCCTGGGACGGGCGCGGTAAGGCGATGGCCTCTGTCGGGTGGGAAGCAAAGATGCCCGGCTGGCGAATCGCCTGATTGGCACCGCAATCAATCAGCTCTGGCGGGCGATCCGCCGTCAGCAGCACCAGTTTTTCACCGGTCAGCCCGGCTTCAATCAGTGCCGGGTAGAGGTTCGCCACGGCGGTACCGGAGGTGACAATCACCGCCACCGGTTCACGGCTTGCTTTTGCCAGCCCGAGCGCAAGATGCCCCAGCCCGCGCTCATCAAAATGGGTGTGAT
Organism: Kosakonia sp. SMBL-WEM22; assembly: GCF_014490785.1. Classification (NCBI taxonomy): domain Bacteria; kingdom Pseudomonadati; phylum Pseudomonadota; class Gammaproteobacteria; order Enterobacterales; family Enterobacteriaceae; genus Kosakonia; species Kosakonia sp. SMBL-WEM22. The sequence continues at coordinate 3,355,072 of NZ_CP051488.1, forward strand.
GAATAAAGGCGCGGTTTTCGGCAGCAGCGAGCGTTAGCGGCGTCGAACGCGAGCCTGGCGCGATGCAGATATGTCGTACACCGTGGCGCGTTAAGGCTTCCAGAATCACTGCGGCCCAGCGTCGGTTGAATGAGCTTATCGACATGAATTTGTCCGGTATCAATATTGGGACTAAGTATAAATTTTCTGAAATGATGAGTTTTTGATATAGGTCGTCTATGGGTGCGTCTGTAGCAGCAATGATCGCAGCCCGGCGGCTTTATTATCGATCTCCTGCCACTCCTGCTCAGGATCGGAACCGGGCACAATGCCTGCCCCCGCATAGAGCCGCACCGTCTCGCCGCTCACCTTCGCCGAGCGCAGCGCCACGCAGAACTCGCTCTGTTTACGCGACAGATAACCTGCCGACCCGGCGTACCACTCGCGGGCAAAGTGTTCGTGATGGGCGATAAAGCGCCGGGCTTCAGGGCGCGGTAATCCCGCCACCGCCGCGGTTGGCTGGAGCAGATCTAAACAGAGCGCATCGTCCGCTACCCGCAAGTCGCTCCAGATACAGCGGCGTAAATGCTGCACTTTACGCAGTCGCACCACCTGCGGCGGCAGCACATCCAGCGTCCCGGTCTGCTGCTGCAAACGCTGGCAGATATCCTCCACCACTAGCATATTTTCACGCTGATTTTTATCGTCACTCATCAACCATGCCGCCCGCTGCTGCGCCTGCGTATCGTCATCATGATTTGCCACCGTCCCGGCCAGCGCTTCGGTGCGCAGCGCCACGCCGCGCCGCCGCCATAGCCGCTCGGGTGTCGATCCGAGAAAGGCGGTGCGGGCATCAAAGCGATAGAGAAAGTGGAAGCAGTGAAGGTTGAGACGGCGGCTGGCGGCCATCAGCGCGCCAGCATTAATTGGCGCATCGAAGCGGTAGTCGGTCGCGCGGGCGAGTACGACTTTATCCAGCTCGCCGCGCTGGAGCGTCTCAAGCGCCTGAGTTATCAGCGTTTCCCACCCTTCGCGCGTCGGGAAGTGCTGCTGTTCAACACAGCGCGGCGGGGTGATTGCCAGCGGGACCGCAGGTGAAAGCGCGGTCAGAAAATCGGCCGCGCGGCGGGCATCATCACGTAGCGAGGTTTCGCTATAGAGATAGAGGCGCAGCATTGCTTTGCCCCCTTCGCGCCGCCATTCGAGGCGCGGTAAAAAGAGCGCGCCCTCGCTTGGCTCAAAGGCATTCAGCCCCCAGACGCGTACATCATCAGGCCAGGCCTGTTGGTAATGTTGCGCCTCAGCAAGGGAAGAAAACGCGCGTAACGCGCCAAGCGCGGCCGCTTCGTCATCGCCGCTGCGCTGCTGCCAGTAGAATTGTGGAAAAACATGCTGGGCCGTAAGCCATGCCAGCGGGTCGAATGCATTGTTTAGCGGGAAGGGAACGTCAACGAGGGTAAAACCAGGCGCGTCAGGAAATGTGGCGGCAAGACGCTGGTGTAGATCGCCAAGCGCAGAGGACAGAGAAAACATGCGAACCCCTCCCGGAAAAACGGCACGGTTTTAAAAACCACACAGTATACGGGGTACTACGATGAATAGCAGTACCCCCTTCCAGGGAGGGGAGATAAAGGTTTAGCGACGGGCTAACAGCAGACCGAGCACCAGACCTACAGCAGCACCGGCACCAACGCCCTGCCACGGTTTTTCGTGCACATAGTCATCGGCGCGGTAAACCGCTTTTTTCGCACGATAGTAGTAGGTATCAGACGCGCTGCTGACGCGGTTTTTCACATCATGCAGCGCCTGTTCAGCACGTGCTTTCAGCTCAATGTACTTCTGGTCAGCGGGATCGCCCGATGAGCGGAGAACTTCTTCCAGCGTTTCGCTCAGCAGGGTCAGGTCGTCGTCAATGTGTGAATCGAATTGATTAGTCATCTCTTTTCTCCATGTTATGCACCTGTACGCTAACTATAGACAATAGCTGACGTTTACGCCTGGTCGACCTCGCGCGCCATGCCGACATGGGGAATGCCATCTTCGTCGTAGATATCGGTGACCGGCTGGAAACCGAACTGCTGATAAAAGGGTTGCAGATGCGCCTGCGCACTCAGGTAGAGGGCGTGCTGCGGCCAGTGTTGCAGGCAGGAGTCGACCGCGCGTGACATCAACTGATGACCCAGTTTCTCCCCGCGTACGCTGGCGCTGACAATCACTCTGCCGATGGCAACGGGCGAGAAATCATCATTACTTTTCAGAATCCTCGCATACGCCACTAGCTCGTCGCCCTGCCAGCCGAGCAGATGACGGTTCTCCCCCACCAGGTCGTCGCCATCGACATCAAGGTAGGGGCAGGTCTGTTCAACTACAAACACTTCGCAACGCAGCTTTAACAGCGCATAGAGCACAGGCACGGTCAGTTCAGAGTGGTGCAGGTCTTGCCAACGGATCATCGTTATCTCCTCAAATAGACTCATGTGGTTATACTAGATTCTTTTCATTTCAGGCAAAGCATGTGGAACTGATCTTCTTAGGTACTTCAGCAGGCGTCCCGACGCGGGCGCGCAACGTTACCGCCATTCTGCTCAATCTTCAGCACCCAACGAGCGCCGGGCTGTGGCTTTTCGACTGTGGTGAAGGCACGCAGCATCAGCTGCTGCACACCGCGTTTAACCCGGGCAAGCTGGACAAAATTTTCATCACCCATCTGCATGGCGATCATATTTTTGGCCTGCCGGGCCTGCTCTGCAGCCGATCAATGGCGGGCAATACGCAGCCGCTGCAGATCTACGGCCCGCACGGCATCAAGGAGTTTGTGGAGACCGCGCTACGCCTGAGCGGTTCGTGGACCGACTATCCGCTGACTATTGAAGAGGTGAAGCCGGGGCTGGTGGTGGATGATGGGTTGCGCAAAGTGACCGCCTTTCCGCTGGCGCATCCGGTGGAGTGTTATGGCTATCGCGTAGAAGAGCATGATAAACCTGGCGCGCTGAATGCCGCCGCGCTTGCCGCCGCAGGCGTTCCGGCCGGGCCGCTATTTCAGACGTTAAAAGCGGGCGGCACGGTGACGCTGGATGATGGGCGCGTTATTCATGGCACTGATTACCTGGCACCGGCCGAGCCGGGGAAACGGGTGGCGATCTTCGGTGATACTTCGCCCTGCCCGGCTGCGCAGGACCTGGCGAAAAATGTCGATGTCGTGGTGCATGAAGCAACGCTTGAGAATGCCATGGAAGAGAAGGCTAATAGCCGCGGGCATAGCTCGGCGCGGCAGGCGGCGCAACTGGCTCAGCAAGCGGGCGCTGCGCGTCTGGTCATTACCCACATCAGTTCGCGTTATGACGCACAGGGGAGCCAGGCGCTGCTAAAAGAGTGTCGCGAAATCTTTCCGGAAACAACGTTAGCAGCAGATTTTGACGTAGTTCGCATTTGATTTTAATTTAGGCACTCTATTTTTTCGCCGTCATGCCGATAATAAGTTATACGCAGGCATTTCTTCTTTGAGGGCATGATGGATAATTTCCAGAAAGACATCGATGACAGGGCGAATCTTACTCTGTCGAACCGGTTTGAGCTGTTGCTGTTTCGCCTTGGCACATCATTAGATGCGACGAAATCTGAGCTGTTTGGCATCAATGTGTTTAAGTTGCGCGAAATCGTACCGATGCCCACATTTACGCGCCCTGCGGGAATGAAACCGCCGTTGATGGGGATGGTCAATATCCGCGATCAGGTGATCCCAGTGATTGACCTCTCCGCCGTCGCCGGGTGTAAACCGGAGACCGGCTTAAATATTCTGCTAATCACTGAATATGCCCGTAGCGTGCAGGCTTTTGCCGTCGAGTCCGTTGAGAACATCACGCGCCTGGACTGGAAACAGGTGCACACGGCGGAGAAAGCGATCAATGGCCGCTATATCACCAGCATTGCCTGCCTCGATGATGATAAGGACACCAACAACCTGGCGATGGTGCTGGACGTTGAACAGATCCTCTATGATATCGTCCCGGCGGATCATGACGTTCATGGCGATCATGTACCGGATAAGAAATTTAATCTTAAACCAGGTTCCATCGCAATTGTGGCTGAAGACTCCAAAGTGGCGCGCGCCATGCTGGAAAAAGGCCTGAACGCTATGGAGATCCCAAGCATGATGCACATTACCGGCAAAGATGCGTGGGAGAAAATTCAGCTTATTGCACAGCAGGCAGAAAAAGAGGGTGTGCCGGTTAGCGATAAGATCTCCATGGTGCTTACCGATCTGGAGATGCCGGAGATGGACGGCTTTACCCTGACGCGTCTGATCAAAACCGATCCTCGCCTGAAAAATATTCCGGTGGTGATCCACTCTTCCCTCTCGGGCAGCGCTAACGAAGATCACGTCCGTAAAGTGCAGGCCGATGGCTATGTCGCGAAGTTCGAAATTAACGAGCTTTCAGCGGTGATCCAGGAAGTGCTCGATCGCGCAGCGAACAATGTTCGCGGCCCGCTGATCAGCCACCGCCAGATGGCCCCGACCCCGCTGCTGGCGAAGTAACGCCGCACAATGATTAAAGGCGCTACCGTTGGTGAAACGGTAGCGCCTTAAGTACGTTTCAGGTCATTACAAGAACGACAAGATCAGCTGTAACACAGCAATGATGATCGTGATTACGCGTTTCGCGAACTCACGGTTATACATCATCCGTTTTCCTCAACAGAGGAAGGAGCCGCCCGGACTGGTCCTCATATCCCCCCGAATCAGAGCGAACAAATGTTGAGTATTGCTTACGCCCCTTCCAGGCCTGAACCCTGCCACCACCACGTGTTACAGCGGGGGAAATCCTTTGCCCGACCTAAAAGTTAACGGCAGCAACCGCAACGGATTTGATTTTACACTTCACCTAACTAACTGAAACATAATTAAAAAATGTCAGGGAAAATGACCTTTTTTCAGGCGTTTTTCTTAAACATCCGCTACCTCAGCTGTTTGCGCTTGAAAAAAAACAGCATATATCGGAAGCTTCAACGCGTTGAGTATTGCATACGCTCTTCCCCCTGACGGGCCGGAAAAGTAAGAACGGTGTATCGGATCCCTTACCCGTTTTCGTCACGCCGTTAAAACCCCAGCTCCCCCGCTGGGGTTTTTTATGCGCAAAAAAAACCGCCAGGCTGCAAACCCGGCGGTTTTTTGTTGCGCGCAATGCGCGATTACATCATCGGCAGCGCCCGCTGGACGATGCTGATCAGCGGCTGCGGATAGATACCGAGCACCAGCACCAGCAGAGCGGAGATCAGTACCACGATACCGCCCGCACTGTAGGCCCAGTTGGACGGCGCATCACGGTTCAGCTGCTGCGGCGCGTTGAGATAGAGGCTCACCGCCACACGCAGGTAGTAGTAGAGACCGATTGCAGAACCGACCACCACCGCGCCAGTCAGCCACCACAGGTTCGCCTGCACACCGACAGCCAGAATGTAGAACTTACCGATAAAGCCCAGCGTCATCGGGATACCCGCCAGCGACAGCATCATCACGGTCATCACCGCCGAGAGGATCGGACGATGCCAGAAGAGGCCGCGATAGGAGTAGAGCGACTCGGCGTCCGGACCGCGATACGGGCTGGACATCAGGCTCACCACGCCAAAGGCACCCAGGCTGCTGAAGAGATAGCCGGCCAGGTAAACGCCTACGCTCTCCATCGACATCTGGCCGCCGCGCAGGGCAATCAGCGCCACCATCAGATAGCCGAGGTGAGCGATAGAGGAGTAACCGAGCAGACGTTTGATATTGGTCTGGCTCAGCGCCATCAGGTTACCGAAGATGATGGAGACGAAGGCGATAACGCCCAGCACCACGCGTACGGCTTCACTGTTACCCACCGGCGCATAGAGGAACAGACGCATCAGCACGCCGAAGATGGCGATTTTGCTGGCGGTCGCCAGGAAGGTGGAGACCGGCGCAGGTGCGCCCTGGTAAACGTCCGGTGTCCAGAGATGGAACGGCACCAGCGAAAGTTTAAAGCCGAGGCCAACAATCATCAGACCGAGACCCGCCAGCAGCAGCGGCTCGTGCAGCACCTCTTTACCGAGATTTTTACCGATCGCAACAAACGACAGATCGCCGCTCTGGGCATAAACCAGCGCAATCCCGAACAGCAGGAATGAGGAGGCAGCAGCCGAGAGAATGGTGTATTTGATGCTGGCTTCCAGCGAGCGTTTCTGGCGGAAGGCATAGCCCACCAGCCCGAACAGTGGCAGAGAGATCAGCTCAATCCCGAGGAATAGCGACGCCATATGATTGGCGTTAGCCAACAGAATGCCACCCAGCGCGGCTATCAGCACCAGCAGGTAGAACTCTTCCTTGTTATCGCTATAACCTTCAAGCCACGGATAAGCAAAGGTGCAGGTGGCGAGACTTGCCAGCAGCACCAGCCCGGTGTAGAGCATGGCATAGCCGTCGACGCGCATCAGCGGCGTCACATCCATTGCCCCAGCGTGACCAACGAACCACAGCGAGAGCAGTGCAACGTTCAGACCAACGACAGACAGCGTGGCATTAAAGAAATGGTTGCGTCGCCACGCAATGGAGAGCATCACAACCACCACCGTCAATCCGACGATTAGCAGCGGCAGCAGCGCAATCAGGTGTTGTGGAGTTATTGTCATGGCGAATTACGGCCTTGTAGTAATGGAGTTAACAAACCACTGCTGGATATTGCCCATCGCAGCGTGCGAGGTATCCAGAATCGGCTGCGGATAGAAGCCAAGCAGTACCAGAAGCACGACCAGGATGAGGATCATAAACAGCTCGCGCAGTGACAGACCCGGCAGCGTCTGGTTTGCGATTTCGCTCTTCGCTTTACCGAAGTAAGCGCGATGCAGCATCGCCAGAGAATAAACGGAGGCGAAGACCAGACCGAAGGTGGAGATCACGGTGATCATCGGTACAACCTGGTAGCTACCGAACAGGATCATGAACTCACCGACGAAGTTACCGGTACCCGGCATCCCCAGTGTCGCCACGGCGAAGAACATCGACAGCGCCGGCAGCCACTTAATCTTGCTCCACAGACCGCCCATCATGCGCATATCGCGGGTATGGAGACGTTCATAAAGCTGACCACAGAGGATAAACAGACCCGCCGCCGAAAGACCGTGGGCAATCATCTGAATCACCGCACCCTGGTAAGCCAGCTGGCTGCCGGTATAGATAGCAATCAGTACGAAGCCCATGTGGGAAACGGAGGTGTAAGCGATAAGACGTTTGATATCGGTCTGCGTGAAAGCCATCCACGCGCCATAGAAGATACCAATTACGCCCAGCCACATCGCAATCGGTGCAAACTCCGCCGAGGCGTTCGGGAAGAGCGGCAGCGAGAAGCGCAGCAGACCATAAGCGGCGGTTTTCAACAGAATACCCGCAAGGTCAACGGAACCGGCAGTCGGCGCCTGGGAGTGCGCATCCGGCAGCCAGCCATGCAGCGGCACCACCGGCATTTTCACCGCGAAGGCGATAAAGAAGCCGAGCATCAGCAGATATTCAACATTGTGTGACATCGGCGTTTTTAGCAGCTCTTCATAGTTGAAGGTCCAGACGCCGGTCGCGTTGTAATGCACAAACACCAGGCCAAGGATGGCAATCAACATCACCAGGCCGCTCGCCTGGGTATAAATGAAGAATTTCGTTGCTGCGGTGATACGCGTCTTCCCGTCGGAGGCTTTATGGCCCCACAGCGCGATTAGGAAGTACATCGGCACCAGCATCATTTCCCAGAAGAAGAAGAACAGGAACATGTCGATGGCAAGGAACACGCCGATAACGCCGCCGAGGATCCACATCAGGTTCAGGTGGAAGAAGCCCTGATATTTCTCAATTTCACGCCAGGAGCAGAGCACAGCCAGTACGCCGAGAAAGCCTGTCAGCACGACCATCAGCAGCGACAGACCGTCCATCGCCAGATGGATAGTGATACCGAAGCGCGGGATCCAGTCGTGTTTAAAGCTCTCCTGCCACGTCGGGAAATCGGCAGCCTGCGATAAAGAGTAGCCACCCTGCAACCAGAGTTGCAGAGAGAGCGCCAGCGTCAGTCCCATGGTAATCAGGGCGATCCAGCGCGGCACCTTCACGCCGAAGCGCTCGGTTTGCCAACACAGGAAACCACCGATAAAGGGAATCAATATTAGCCAGGGTAATAACATGGCGATTCATATTCCTTGTTTAAGTCCAGCTCAGGCTATCTGGCTTGTCATCTGACTTCACCGTTACGGCCTGTCCTTTCGGACCTGATTTTCAACGAATTTTCACAAAATTCAGATTCTGCTCGCAGGCCGGACAGGCACTTGCTTATCCGGCCCACAAACTCAGCGCAACACCATCAGCAGACTGAGCACCACAACGGCACCGATACTCATGGAGGCAACGTACCAGCGCAGATAACCGTTCTCGCTGAACAGCAGCCCTTTTCCGGCAAAGCGGGAGAGGATCGCCGGGATGTTCATCAGCGCATTCAGCGGATCGCTCTTCAGCAGCCAGGCAATGCCCAGATAGGGTTTAACGAAGATACGATCGTAGAGCCAGTCGAAGCCCCAAGCATTGAACCACCAGGTGCCGAAGAAGCGGCCCGGCGCGCTGTTGGCAATCGATGTCACCAGCGTGCGTTTACCCAGCCACAGCCAGGCGGCCAGCAGAATGCCGATTACCGCCACTGCGCCAGAGGCCACTTCCAGCATCACTACGCTGCTGTGCGCCAGTTCAGCCGTTTCCGGCAGGACGCCGCGCAGCGGTGGCACAATCATTGCGCCAACGAAGGTGGAGAGCACCAGCAGGACAATCAGCGGCAGATGATGGGTAATCCCCTTCCCTGCGTGAGCGTGAATCTGCTCTTTGCCATGGAAGACAATGAAAATCAGGCGGAAGGTGTAGAGCGAGGTCATAAACGCCCCGACCAGACCCGCAATCATCAGGTTAACGTGACCGTTCGCTACCGCGCCTGCCAGGATCTCATCCTTACTGAAGAAGCCCGCAGTAATCAGCGGCAGCGCAGAGAGCGCCGCGCCGCCCACCAGGAAGCAGGCATAGACCAGCGGAATCGACTTACGCAGGCCACCCATCTTAAAGATGTTCTGCTCGTGGTGGCAGGCGAGGATCACCGAGCCGGAGGAGAGGAACAGCAGCGCTTTAAAGAAGGCGTGCGTCATCAGGTGGAAAATCGCCGCGTCCCATGCCTGTACGCCGAGCGCCAGGAACATGTAACCAATCTGGCTCATCGTCGAGTAGGCGAGTACGCGTTTGATATCGGTCTGCACCAGCGCGGCGAAACCAGCCATCAGCAGCGTGACCGCACCGACAATACCGACCAGATGCAGCACTTCCGGTGTCATCAGGAACAGACCATGGGTACGGGCAATCAGGTAGACACCTGCGGTAACCATCGTTGCGGCGTGGATCAGCGCAGAGACTGGCGTCGGGCCAGCCATCGCGTCCGCAAGCCAGGTCTGCAACGGCAGCTGCGCCGATTTACCGACCGCGCCGCCCAGCAGCATTAGCGTCGCCCACATCAGCATATGATTGCCGTTAGCGAAGTGTTGCGGAGCCAGCTCGACCATCTCGCGGAAGTTCAGCGTGCCCAGCTCGTTATAGAGGATGAACAATGCGAACGCGAGGAAGACGTCACCCACACGGGTCACGACAAAGGCTTTCATCGCTGCTGCGCCATTCTTCGGATCGGTGTAGTAGAAGCCGATCAGCAGATAGGAGCAGAGACCCACACCTTCCCAGCCGAGGTACATCAGCAGCAGGTTATCGCCCAGCACCAGAATCACCATGCTGGCGATAAAGAGGTTGGTGTAGGCGAAGAAGCGAGAGTAGCCCTCTTCCCCACGCATGTACCATGAGGCGAACATGTGGATCAGGAAGCCAACGCCGGTTACCACCGAGAGCATGGTCAGCGACAGGCCGTCCAGTACAAGGTTGAAACCGATATTGAAATCACCGACTGCCATCCATGTCCACAGCGGCTGAACAAACGCTTGCTGGCCGTTATTAAAGAACTCAACGCCAACCAGTGCTGTCACCAGCGCCGAAAGCCCAATCGAGCCCATGCCAACGGCGGCGGAGAGATTCTCCGACCAGCGGCCACGGGAGAAAGCCAGTAACACAAAGCCAATAAGAGGAAAAATAATCGTTAAGGCGAGCATGTTCATCCACGCATCTCACTTACTGAATCGATATTCAGACTCTGGCGGCGACGATGCAGTTGCAGCAGAAGCGCCAGGCCAATGCTCGCTTCCGCAGCGGCAAGGGTAATGGCGAGAATATACATTACCTGACCGTCGGTCTGGCCCCAGTAACTGCCGGCGACCACGAAGGCCAGCGCGGCGGCGTTGATCATGATCTCAAGCCCAATCAGCATAAAAAGCAGATTGCGGCGGATAACCAGACCAGTCAGACCCAGCACAAACAAAATCGCCGCGAGGATCAATCCATGTTGTAACGGGATCATGCACGCTCCTCCGTTTTTCTTTTCGCGCGGTCATCCGTGCGATTGCTCAGCACTTCGCCCGGGCGGTCTTCACGTCCAAGATGGAAGGCAACAACCAGACCCGCCAGCAGCAGCATTGAAGCGAGTTCAACCGCCAATACGTACTCTTTAAACAGTGATTTACCTACCTCTTTCGCGCCGATCGCCGTGCCGTCAATGCCCTGATCGTTGAGACCTAAAATGGCATAGACAATCACGCCCAGCAGCACCGCAGAGAGTATTGAGGGGCCAATCCAGATTTGCGGCGTGAGCCAGTTACGCTCCTGCTCGACCACTGAGTTGCCCATGTTCAACATCATTACGACGAAGACGAAAAGCACCATAATCGCCCCGGCGTAGACAATGATCTCCAGCGCCCCGGCGAAGTGCGCACCGAGCGAAAAGAAGACCCCGGCAATCGCTAGCAGGGAGATGATCAAGTACAGCAGCGCATGCACCGGATTGGTGTGCGTAATTACGCGAACCGTCGTCAGGATGGCGATCAGGCCACAGATATAAAAAGCGAACTCCATTGCCCCTCTCCTTACGGTAACAGGCCTTTGACGTCGATAGGCTTGGCTTCGTTTTCCGCTTCGCCCTTATCTTTGCCGTCGATTGCCATACCTGCCATCCGGTAGAAGTTATATTCCGGGTATTTGCCCGGACCGGAGATCAGCAGATCCTCTTTTTCATACACCAGATCCTGGCGCTTGAACTCACCGAGTTCAAAGTCCGGCGTTAGCTGAATTGCTGTTGTCGGGCACGCCTCTTCACACATACCGCAGAAGATGCAGCGCGAGAAGTTGATCCGGAAAAACTCCGGATACCAGCGGCCATCAACAGTTTCCGCTTTCTGCAGCGAGATACAGCCAACAGGGCATGCTACCGCACACAGGTTACAGGCCACACAGCGCTCTGCGCCGTCTGGATCGCGCGTCAGCACAATACGGCCGCGGTAGCGCGGGGCCAGGTAAACCGGCTCTTCCGGGTACATACGCGTTTCGCGTTTGGCGAACGCGTGCAGGCCAATCATCCAGATACTGCGAACCTGGGTGCCAAAGCCCACGAATAACTCTTTTAACGTCATGGTCTCATCACCCCTTATTGCTGCCACAGAATGACTGCCGCGGTACCCAGCAGGTTAAGCAGCGTCAGCGGCAGGCAGATTTTCCAGCCGAAAGACATCACCTGATCGTAGCGAGGACGCGGCAGTGCGGCGCGAATCAAAATGAACATCATCATAAAGAACGCGGTTTTCAGCGCGAACCAGATAAACGGCGGTAACAGCGGACCCTGCCAGCCACCAAAGAAGAGGGTGACCATCAGCGCAGAGATGGTAACGATACCGATATACTCGCCGACGAAGAAGAGACCGAACTTCATGCCGGAGTATTCGATATGGTAACCATCCGCCAGCTCCTGCTCCGCTTCCGGCTGGTCAAACGGGTGACGGTGACACACCGCAACGCCAGCAATAGCGAAGGTAACGAAGCCGAAGAACTGCGGAATAACGTTCCACAAGCCCGCCTGGTTGTTGACGATGTCGGTCATGTTGAATGAACCGGCCTGCGCCACCACGCCCATCAGCGAGAGCCCGAGGAACACTTCGTAGCTGAGGGTTTGCGCAGAGGCACGCATCGCGCCGAGCAGCGAGTATTTGTTGTTACTGGACCAGCCAGCGAACAGTACCGCGTAAACTGCCAGACCCGCCATCATCAGGAAGAAGAGGATCCCGATGTTGAGGTCGGCCACCACCCAGGTAGGGCTGACCGGCACAATGGCGAAGGCTAACAGCAGCGAGGTGAAGGCGATCACCGGTGCGAGGGTGAAGATCACGCGATCCGAGAAGCGCGGGATCCAGTCCTCTTTAAAGAACATCTTGATCATGTCCGCGACCAGCTGGAGTGAACCACCCCAGCCCACCCGGTTCGGCCCATAACGGTTCTGGAACAGGCCGAGCAGGCGACGTTCGCCAAAGCTCATGAAGGCGCCGCAGGTGACCACCACCAGCAGGATGACCACCGCTTTCAGAATGCTTAACAGAATGTCGATAACATCCGGTGTTAACCAGCTCATGCTTGCGCCTCCCGCAGATTTTCAAGACGTGCCCCGGCCAGCACCGGTGCAATACCCGGCATGCCCATCGGCAAACCGACCTGCCCCGCCGTCAGACCTTCCGATACCTGCAGCGGCAAGCTGAGGGTCTGCCCTTCGTAGGTGAAGGAGACGTGCGCGCCTGCGTTTACGCCAAGCTTCGCGGCATCGGCCGGGTTAAGCGTGATGTAAGGCTGCGGCATACGGCTCTGGAACACCGGCGAACGCTGTGACAGCTCATCGCTGCCAAACAGGTGATAGTAAGGCGCGATACGCCACTCGCCATCCTGTGCGCTGAAGGCGCCAGGAACAACAGTGAAGTAATCCAGCCCGGTCTCCGTCGCTTCAATCAGGCGCACGCCCGGATCGCCGTGACGCAGGTGACCGCCCACTTCGTCCTGGAATTTATTCCAGGCCTGCGGGGAGTTCCAGCCCGGTGCCCAGGCAAACGGAATTTGCGAGCGCGGGGCTGAAGGCTGGTTGTTCCCTTCCATCGAGAAGGCGAACATGGTGTCTTTATCCTGCGGCTGGCGCGGTTCGTGAACGCTGATATTGGCGCGCATTGCGGTGCGGCCGCTGTAGCGATGCGGCTCACGTGCCAGTTTCTGCCCGCGAATGCGGAAGCTGGCATCCGGTGCGGCATTCTTGATGCCTGACAGTTGCGGCAGCGCGGTAACGGCGGCATCGATCACATGATCGAGCTGCGTCCAGTCCACCTCGCGGTTCAGCACGGTGCTGTGCAGCGAGTGCAGCCAGCGCCAGCTTTCCAGCATCAGCGCTTTGTTGTCGTAGTAGCTCGGGTCATAAACCTGGAAGAAGCGCTGGGCGCGACCTTCGTTGTTAATGACCGTGCCGTCGCTCTCTGCGAAGCTTGCCGCAGAGAGCACCAGGTGAGCGTTATCCATAATCGCGGTGCGCTGGTGATCGACCACCAGCACCAGCGGCGCTTTCGCCAGCGCAGCGTCAACGCGCGCAGCAGAAGCGTGACGGTGCAGATCGTTTTCCAGCACCACGACCGCGTCGGCACTGCCGCTCTCCAGTTCGGAGAGTGCATCATCGAGGCTGCCGCCGCCAATAAGGCCAAGGCCCATGCTGTTAACGGAGCGGGCAATCATGGTGATGCCGACATCAGCACCGCGCCCTTTCAGCGCTTTCGCCACGTTCGCCGCCGCGTGGATCACGTCGGTGCTACCGGCGTTAGTGCCGGAGATAATCAGCGGTTTCTTCGCCCCGGCCAGTGCCTGGACAATCACATCCACTTTGCCCTGCAGATCGCTGCTCAGGCCGTCAACCGCCGGTGCGGAGTTATCCAGCGCATGGGCGATGGCAAAACCTAAACGCGCCTGATCTTCTACCGGCGCGCGGTAGGTCCACGCGGCGATATCGTCCAGACGGGTGCTGTCGACGTTGGTGACAAATAACGGATGTTTAGCGCGCTGACCGATGTTCATGATCGCCGCAATCTGCCAGTCGGCGACTTTCTGCGCCGCTGCCATTTCACGGGCTTTACCTTTCACCGCCTGGCGTACCGCCAGCGCGACGCGCGCGCCGGTCTGGGTCACGTCTTCGCCGAGGATCAGCACAGCGTCGTAAGATTCGATTTCTCGCAGCGCCGGAGTACGGATGCCGCCTTCGCGCAGCACTTTCAGTGCCAGCGTCAGACGCTCCTGCTCACCTTTGGCGATACCGGTATAGAAGTTATCCGCACCGACCAGTTCGCGCAGCGCGAAGTTGCTCTCGACGCTTGCGCGCGGGGAACCGATACCGATCACTTTCTTCGACTGGCGCAGAATATCTGCCGCGCCCTGCATCGCCTGCTCGGCGTTGAGGGTGATGAGATCGTCGCCGCGACGCTGTACCGGCTGGCGCGGACGATCTTTCAGATTGACGTAGCCATAGCCGAAACGACCGCGGTCGCAGAGGAAGTAGTGGTTAACCGTGCCGTTGTAGCGGTTTTCGATACGACGTAGCTCGCCGTAACGCTCACCCGGGCTGGTGTTACAGCCGATCGAGCACTGCTGGCAGATGCTCGGCGCGAACTGCATATCCCATTTACGGTTATAGCGCTCGGAGTGGGTTTTATCGGTGAAAACGCCGGTCGGGCAGATTTCCACCAGGTTACCGGAGAACTCGCTCTCCAGCGTGCCCTCTTCCGGGCGGCCGAAGTAGACGTTGTCATGTGCGCCATAGACGCCCAGATCGGTACCGTCGGCATAATCTTTGTAGTAACGCACACAGCGGTAGCAGGCGATACAGCGGTTCATCTCGTGGGAGATGAACGGGCCGAGATCCTGGTTACGGTGCGTACGTTTAGTGAAACGGTAGCGACGGAAGCTGTGACCGGTCATCACCGTCATATCCTGAAGGTGACAGTTACCACCCTCTTCGCAGACCGGACAGTCGTGCGGGTGGTTAGTCATTAACCACTCCACCACGCTCTCACGGAACTCTTTTGCTTCGTGATCGTCGATAGAGATAAATGTGCCGTCGGATGCCGGTGTCATACAGGACATAACCAGGCGGCCACGCGTGTCTTCCGCGTTTTGATATTGCTTCACCGCACACTGGCGGCACGCACCCACGCTCCCCAGCGCCGGATGCCAGCAAAAATAAGGAATATCAAGGCCCAACGAGAGACAAGCCTCTAACAGGTTGTCTGCGCCGTTTACCTCATATTCTTTGCCGTCTACGTGAATAGTAGCCATTAGCATGCTTCCAGTTGTCTCAGCCGGAGCTGAGAATTAATCAAATTCGTTCCGCATCCCCTCACCTGCTCATGATGAGGGGGAACCATTACCAGCGCGCTTTCAGCAGGTTTGGCTGGATACCGCCAATCGCATGGGTATTGCTGAATTGCTGCTTGATCCCCGCTTCGAACTCTTCGCGGAAATACTTAATCGCGCTCTGTAACGGTTCAACCGCACCCGGCGCGTGTGCGCAGAAGGTTTTACCCGGCCCCAGCTGGCGGCAGAGTTGCTCCAGGGTTTCGATATCGCCAGGCTGGCCTTCGCCTCGCTCCAGCGCACGCAGGATTTTGACGCTCCACGGCAGCCCGTCGCGGCACGGCGTACACCAGCCGCAGGACTCGCGGGCGAAGAACTCTTCCAGGTTACGCACCAGCGGCACCATGCCAATTTCATGATCAACGGCCATCGCCAGCGCGGTACCCAAACGGCTGCCCGCTTTACCGATGCTCTCGAACTCCATCGGCAGATCGAGGTGCGCTTCGGTAAGGAAGTCGGTTCCCGCGCCGCCCGGCTGCCAGGCTTTGAATTTCAGCCCGTCGCGCATGCCGCCCGCATACTCTTCGAGGATTTCGCGCGCGGTGGTGCCAAACGGCAGCTCCCAGACGCCCGGGTTTTTCACGCGGCCGGAGAAGCCCATCAGTTTGGTACCGGCATCTTTGCTGGTTGACAGGCTCTGATACCACTCCACGCCATTGGCGAGAATTGCCGGGACGTTACACAGGGTTTCGACGTTGTTAACGCAGGTCGGTTTACCCCATACGCCGGAGCTTGCCGGGAAAGGCGGTTTTGAGCGCGGGTTCGCGCGACGCCCCTCCAGCGAGTTGATCAGCGCCGTCTCTTCGCCGCAGATATAACGACCCGCGCCGGTATGGACGATAAGTTCGAAATCGAACCCGCTGCCGAGAATATTTTTGCCGAGGAAGCCCGCTTCGGTGGCTTCCGCAATGGCGCGACGCAGATGCACCGCTGCTTCGATGTACTCACCGCGCAGGAAGATGTAGCCACGATAGGCTTTCAACGCAAAGGCAGAGATCAGCATGCCTTCCATCAGCAGGTGCGGCAGCTGCTCCATCAGCAGTCGGTCTTTATAGGTGCCCGGCTCCATCTCATCGGCGTTACACAGCAGGTAACGGATGTTCATCGATTCGTCTTTCGGCATCAGGCTCCACTTAAGACCCGTGGAGAAGCCCGCGCCGCCGCGCCCTTTCAGGCCGGCGTCTTTTACCTGGTTGACGATCTCGTCCGGTGCCAGCCCGGTGAGGGCTTTACGCGCACCGGCATAGCCGTTCTTGCTCTGGTACTCTTCAAGCCAGACCGGCTGTTTGTCATCGCGCAGACGCCAGGTCAGCGGATGGGTTTCGGGAGTACGGATAATGGTCTTCATTATTTATACCGCTCCAGCAAGTCAGGGATCGTTTCCGGCGTCAGAGAACTGTGGGTGTCCTCATCGATCATCATGGTCGGCCCTTTGTCGCAGTTGCCCAGGCAGCAGGTTGGCAGCAGCGTAAAGCGGCCATCAAACGTGGTCTGGCCCGGCTTGATCTTCAGGTGGCTCTCAATCGCCGACTGGATCCCCTGATAGCCCGTGATGTGACACACCACGCTATCGCAGTAGCGGATCACATGGCGGCCGACCGGCTGGCGGAAGATCTGGCTGTAGAAGGTGGCTACGCCTTCGACATCGCTCGCCGGAATGCCCAGCACCTCGGCGATAGCGTAAATTGCGCCGTCCGGCACCCAGCCACGCTGTTTCTGAACGATCTTCAGCGCTTCAATGGACGCCGCACGCGGGTCTTCATAGTGGTGCTTCTCGTGCTCAATTGCCTCACGCTCTGCCGCACTCAGCTCAAAAGCCCCGGTTTCTGGTTGTTGATTCTCGTGCATAATTAGCGGTCCACATCTGACATAACAAAATCGATACTACCCAGGTAGACAATCAAGTCTGAGACCAGGCTGCCGCGGATTGCCGCCGGAATTTGCTGCAGATGCGGGAAACTCGGCGTGCGGATACGGGTACGGTAGCTCATGGTGCTGCCGTCACTGGTCAGGTAGTAACTGTTGATACCCTTGGTTGCTTCAATCATCTGGAAGGATTCGTTGGCCGGCATCACCGGGCCCCACGATACCTGTAGGAAGTGAGTAATCAGGGTTTCGATATGTTGCAGCGTGCGCTCTTTCGGCGGCGGCGTGGTCAGCGGGTGATCCGCTTTAAACGGCCCTTCCGGCATATTGTTGAGGCACTGCTCAAGAATGCGCAGGCTCTGGCGCAGCTCTTCTACTTTCAGCATCACGCGGGTGTAGCAGTCGCTGACGCCACCGCCGACCGGGATTTCGAAGTCGAAGTTCTGATAGCCGGAGTACGGGCGAGCTTTACGCACGTCAAAGTTGATGCCGGTAGCACGCAGGCCTGCACCGGTGGTGCCCCACTCCAGCGCCTCTTTCGCACCGTAAGCGGCAACGCCCTGGGCACGGCCTTTCAGAATGGAGTTGCGCAGTGCGGCTTTCTCATAGGACGCCAGACGTTTCGGCATCCAGTCGAGGAACTCACGCAGCAGGCGATCCCAACCGCGCGGCAGATCGTGCGCGACGCCGCCGATGCGGAACCAGGCCGGGTGCATACGGAAACCGGTGATCGCTTCCACCAGATCGTAGATTTTTTGACGATCGGTAAAGGCGAAGAAGACCGGCGTCATCGCGCCGACGTCCTGAATAAAGGTGGAGATATAGAGCAGGTGGCTGTTGATGCGGAACAGCTCAGAGAGCATAACGCGGATCACTTCCACGCGTTCCGGTACGGTAATGCCCGCCAGTTTCTCTACCGCCAGTACGTACGGCATCTCGTTGACGCAACCGCCAAGGTACTCAACGCGGTCGGTATAAGGAATGTAGCTGTGCCATGACTGGCGTTCGCCCATCTTCTCCGCGCCGCGGTGGTGATAACCAATATCCGGCACGCAGTCGACGATCTCTTCGCCATCAAGTTGCAGAATAATACGGAACGCACCGTGCGCAGAGGGGTGGTTGGGACCGAGGTTGAGGAACATGAAGTCCTCATTGTCGGTGCCGCGCTTCATGCCCCAATCTTCCGGCTTGAAGGTCAGCGCCTCCATCTCCAGATCCTGCTTGGCTTTGGTTAGCTCAAACGGATCGAATTCGGTCGCGCGCGCCGGGTAGTCTTTGCGCAGCGGGTGGCCGGTCCAGGTCTGCGGCATCATGATGCGCGTCAGATGCGGGTGGCCATCAAAAGTGATACCAAACATCTCCCAGGTTTCACGCTCATACCAGTTGGCGTTCGGGAAGAGTTTAGTGATGGTCGGCACATGCAAATCGTTTTCTGCAAGAGCCACTTTCAGCATGATGTCGCTGTTACGATCGATCGACAGGAAGTGGTAGAAAACGGAAAAATCCGCGGCGGGCAGACCGGCGCGGTGTGTGCGTAGACGCTCGTCCATGCCGTGAAGATCGAACAGCATGACGTAAGGCTTCGGCAATTTCTTTAAGAAATCGACCACTTCCAGTAACTGCTCACGCTTCACCCAAACGACGGGTACCCCGGTGCGGGTCGCCTGAACGGAAAAGGCATCCGGCCCAAAACGGTTGCGCAATTCGCCAATGACCGGATCATCCAGATGATCCCGGGTCTGCCATGGGGCTTCTTGCGCAGTTAAATCGGTCATATTTTTCACCATTGCAAAGGGTCCGTGGTGACTGTGGGGCAGCGCGTCGCGTTATTGGATTATTGAAATGCGACGCTTCTTACCCTTGCCCACAGGCGCAAATTAAATCTCGTCCGGTGAACGCAGGTTGGTGACGGCAATACGTTCACCGCGTTTACGTTCACGCTCTGACTGCATATTGGCGCGATAAACGCCCTGATCGCCAACCACCCAGGAGAGCGGACGACGCTCCTTGCCAATCGACTCCTGCAGCAGCATCAGCGCCTGCATATAGGCTTCAGGACGCGGCGGGCAGCCAGGGATGTACACATCCACCGGGATAAATTTGTCGACGCCCTGCACGACGGAGTAGATGTCGTACATACCGCCAGAGTTTGCGCAGGCTCCCATGGAGATAACCCATTTCGGCTCCAGCATCTGGTCATACAGGCGTTGGATAACCGGTGCCATCTTGGTAAACGGCGTACCGGCAACAACCATCAGGTCAGCCTGACGCGGCGAGGCACGCAGTACTTCTGCGCCAAAACGCGCGACGTCGTGCACGGCGGTAAACGAGGTCACCATCTCGACGTAGCAGCATGAAAGGCCGAAGTTGTACGGCCAAATAGAGTTCTTACGTCCCCAGTTCACCATATCGTGCAGGACATTTTCGAGCTTGCCCATGTAGACGCTACGGTTGATCTCTTGTTCCAGGGGGTCAGTTACGATCTCCTGTTTTTGCAGGGGGTAACGGTCGTTCTCACCGTTAGGATCTATGCGGGTGAGCGTATAATCCATCTTATTGCCTCGCGGTTAGCGTTGACTGTCAGTGTAGCTGTTGGTCTCAGGGTTAACCTGCGCGCGGCGCGAACGCACCGGCGTCCAATCGAGCGCGCCAATACGCACCAGATAAACCAGACCAGCAAGCAGCACTAAGATAAAAATTGCGGCTTCGGCAAACCCTACCCAGCCACTCTCACGAATGGACGTAGACCATGCGTAGAGATAGAGCGCTTCGACATCGAAGATGACGAAGAACATGGCAACCAGATAGAACTTGGCGGAGAGACGTAAGCGAGCGGAACCGACGGAGTCGATACCAGATTCGAAAGGTACGTTTTTGTGCCTTGCGCGCGCGCGTCCGCCCAAAAACCGACCGCCGACCAGCATGAGGCAACAGAGGCCGATGGCGACAATAAGAAAGACAGCGAATGCCCAGTGATGAGCGATGATTTCAGTGGATGTTGACATACGCATTGCTTAACTCAAAAGGTAGCGTTAAAACCTCTGCTCTTGCTGGCAGATGACGCCACATCGATTCACGGGGAGGAATAAAAAACCACATACTTACTGTGCAAAAAGCTGAAAAACAGCTAAATGATGTGGGTTTTTACTCCTTTCTATAACCTTTTGTCAACTTTAACAAAAGTTTCCTCACATTAGTTTACATCGGCAGCAATCCATTAACATTTAGTGCCGTTTTATTGACCAGCAACAACTTTTCCTGCGGCAAAATCCGGTGTTGAATCGAGTCCGTTGTGAAGGATTACAAAAATTACCCTCCTATTTTGACAGGATTTATCCAGGATTCCTCCCCCTCTACGGAGGTATTTTTTTGATCTGAGACACGCTTTTGTTAATTCATACAATGATTCGGCAACAATCTTGCTTGTTTTTTAACATGAGCAGAGGGCATGAAAGACTATAGATGATAAAGGGGAATTATGCTGTGAGGTGCATTAACAGATTGAAAGAAAGAATGATTTAGAAGGGGAATAATTCCATTGCTTATAATTTATGCAAAAAAATGACCCGTTGTTTCCATTTCTGACATCAGCGGGTCATTTTTGCACTTATAAATTGTTACCAGTTTGAAGCGAAATGGTAGTTAAAAATCCCCATCAACCAGCAGCTGCTCGTCTCCCCCTTCGGGAGTAGCGCCCTTGTAGTGCCAGGGGTCGCGATAGTGCTCCATGGCGTCAAAGATCACTTGCGCCAGCTCATTTGAGCTGTTTGGATTACGCGAAAGGAGATATTCCGTTTCCGGCAGCACCGGGAAGCCTTCAGCGCTGCTCAACACGCGCAGATCAGGACTCATCATCTCCACCGGTCGCGCCGTTACGCCGAGCCCCGCTTTAACAGCGGCTTTCACCGCAGAGAGCGTTGAGGCCACATAGGCCATGCGCCATGGGATCCCGGCTTCGTTTAGTGCGTTAAGCACCATATCGCGGAACGGGCTCGGCTCATCGAGCAGTACCAGCGGCACCGCCTCGCCTTTTTGCAGCACATACTCTGCTGCGCAATACCAGAGCGTTGGTGAGGTACGCAGCGTCAAATAGTCAAAGGGAGCTACACGATGTGTAGTCACCACCAGATCAACCTCATCCTCCTGAAGCTGATCGTTGCTCAGTGGATTACGTTTCACCCGCACATCCAGGGCGAGTTTTGGATAGACCGAGCTAATACGATTAAGCAGGAACGGCAATATCGTATCGGCCGATTCATCTGATGCACCAATAGTTAACACGCCCTGCAAATTGCTGAACATCAGAGAGGTGCAGGCTTCATCATTGAAACGTAAGATCTTTCTCGCATAGCCTAATAGCTGAATGCCATGCTCAGTCAGTAATTTATTGCGACCATGACGGGCGAATAGCTCTTTTCCCACTAGCTGTTCGAGGCGCTGCATTTGCTGGCTTACCGCGGATTGCGTTCGGCACACCGCCGCTGCGGCCGCCGCAAAGGTGTTTAAATCCGCGACCGCAACAAAGGTTCTCAGCAGATCGAGGTCGAGATTCAGTATCGGACGATTTGCATTTATCATCATTTTTCACTTACGGGTTGCTCGCGTTGAGTGCCCCGGGTTTATGCTGTGTTCATAAGATTAAGTAAGTCCATTTAAAAAGCGCATCCTGCACTGCTATTGCCGGAAGCCTGGCAACAGGTGTGATGTTTTAGTTCGCCATCTGATGCAAGCAGAACTCAACGTCGTTATTCAGCAGCTATCCCGGCCCGGGATATATAAATCTGCCAAATTGTGTTGATGCATTTAAAACGCGTCTTTCGCGGCGAATACCGATTTAACATCGCGCGGCGCAGATAAATGTGAACCCAACAGAGGCTCTGAAGAAAAAAGAGTAATAGCAATTAAGTAAAATTAAGAATTCAACCTTACCGAACTCAGGGCTTTGTTCCTGAGTGCCCTTTCAGGCTGTCTGAGTTTACCCCAAAACCTTTTTATTTATAAGCGTTAATACGAATTATCTTAAATTTTGAAAATGTCAGTACGAAAAAATGAGACATATAAATATTAGTGATAGTCATAGTTACTATTCTCAATATTAAATAGCGAACGGTTCTGGAAAAGTATCTCTTTAATAGAAATTAACATTATCTTCACAGCAAGCCGGCGCGGCACTTACTGTTACTTTATATCTTCCTTTTATACACCCCCCTTCCCTTTTATCTTCACTGCTAGCCGTAACAAAAATTAAAATCCCTTCTGCAGAAAAGGAGAAGCGCGGTGAAAAATAGCAATAAAATGATTTTTAAAGAGAAAAATCGCTATCAATTTGTGAATAATCAGCATGTAAAAGGGTAAAAATAGATGTTTGATAGTTAAAAGATCGCTAAAGGCAGCTACCCGGTTAGGCAAAATCTTCTTCTGTTGACCCTTCAAAACAGGCGGGCGTGGGAGTACATTGTTCCGTGTTCACTTCCACGGCAGGAAGTGGCAATTCCAGTAAAAAGGCAAAGGTTCATGTCCTCCATCGAAAAATCCAGCAAGTTAGATAATGTCTGTTATGACATCCGTGGCCCGGTTCTTAAAGAAGCGAAGCGTCTGGAAGAAGAAGGCAACAAAGTTCTCAAACTCAACATCGGCAACCCTGCCCCGTTTGGCTTCGAAGCCCCGGATGAAATTCTGGTCGATGTGATCCGCAACCTTCCAGGTGCTCAGGGCTACTGTGATTCAAAAGGGCTCTACTCTGCCCGTAAAGCGATCATGCAGCACTATCAGGCGCGCGGCATGCGCGAAGTCACCGTCGAAGATATCTATATCGGCAACGGCGTCTCTGAGCTGATCGTCCAGTCGATGCAGGCGCTGCTGAACAGCGGCGATGAGATGCTGGTTCCCGCCCCCGACTACCCGCTGTGGACTGCGGCAGTGTCGCTCTCGGGCGGCAAAGCGGTACACTATCTTTGTGATGAATCGGCGGGCTGGTTCCCTGATCTGGATGACATTCGTGCCAAAATCACCCCGCGTACGCGCGGGATTGTGATCATCAACCCGAATAACCCGACCGGCGCAGTTTACTCAAAAGAGCTGCTGCTGGAGATTGTCGAGCTGGCGCGTCAGCACAACCTGATTATTTTCGCCGATGAGATCTACGACAAGATCCTCTATGACGAAGCGCAGCACCACTCGATTGCCGCGCTGGCACCTGATCTCTTCACCATCACCTTTAACGGTCTGTCAAAAACCTACCGCGTAGCCGGTTTCCGCCAGGGATGGATGGTGCTGAGCGGGCCGAAAAAGCACGCTAAAGGCTACATCGAAGGGCTGGAGATGCTCGCCTCAATGCGCCTGTGCGCCAACGTCCCGGCACAGCACGCGATCCAGACCGCGCTCGGCGGCTATCAGAGTATCAGCGAATTTATCGTGCCCGGCGGGCGTCTCTATGAGCAGCGCAACCGCGCGTGGGAGCTGATTAATGAGATCCCCGGCGTCTCCTGCGTAAAGCCGAGCGGCGCACTCTACATGTTCCCGAAAATTGACGCAAAACGCTTCAATATTCATGATGACCAGAAGATGGTGCTCGACTTCCTGCTACAGGAGAAGGTGCTGCTGGTTCAGGGCACCGCTTTCAACTGGCCGTGGCCGGATCACGTCCGTATCGTCACGCTGCCGCGCGAAGACGATCTGGAAATGGCGATCACCCGCTTCGGGCGTTTCCTCTCCGGTTATCATCAGTAAATGCTTCAGGGGAGGATTTGCATCTTCCCCTACTCTCTGCGCACAATGGCCCAGGTCGTATTCAAGACAAGGTTAACTATGAGTCAGAGTCACTTCTTCGCCCACCTCTCCCGCCTGAAACTGATCAACCGATGGCCGCTGATGCGCAACGTGCGCACCGAGAATGTTTCCGAGCATAGCCTGCAAGTGGCGATGGTCGCGCACGCGCTGGCGGCGATCAAAAATCGCAAATTCGGCGGCGCGCTCAATGCAGAACGCATTG
The DNA here is from genome assembly GCF_014490785.1 of Kosakonia sp. SMBL-WEM22. Taxonomy (NCBI): domain Bacteria; kingdom Pseudomonadati; phylum Pseudomonadota; class Gammaproteobacteria; order Enterobacterales; family Enterobacteriaceae; genus Kosakonia; species Kosakonia sp. SMBL-WEM22. The sequence continues at coordinate 3,379,287 of NZ_CP051488.1, forward strand.
CGCTGCTGGCGATTTACCACGATGCCTCTGAAGTGATCACCGGCGATCTCCCGACGCCGGTGAAGTACTTCAACTCACAGATTGCTCAGGAGTACAAAGCGATTGAGAAGATCGCCCAGCAGAAGCTGGTGGAAATGGTGCCCGAAGAGCTGCAGGATATTTTCGCCCCGCTGATTGATGAGCATCACTACAGCGAGGAGGAGAGATCGATTGTTAAACAGGCCGATGCGCTCTGCGCCTACCTGAAATGCCTGGAGGAGCTTTCCGCCGGCAATAATGAGTTTCTGCTGGCTAAATCACGGTTGGAGAAAACTCTTGATGCCAGGCGCAGCCCGGAGATGGACTACTTTATGCAAGTGTTTGTGCCGAGCTTCCAGCTGTCGCTGGATGAGATCAGCCAGGATTCGCCCTTATGACAAGGGCGAAGAGGCCAGGTTAAAACGGAAACAGCATCGGGATCATCACTACGCACACCATCATCACCAGCAGCGTAAAGGGCACGCCGAGTTTAATAAAGTCGCTAAACCGGTAGTTGCCCGGACCTAATACCAGCGTATTGACCGGTGAGGATACCGGCGTCATAAAGGCGGCAGAGGCGGCCATCGCTACCATCATGGCGAAAGGATAAGGCGAGACGCCCATCGACTTCGCCGCCGCCAATGCAATCGGTGCCATTAAGACAGCCGTGGCGGTATTGGAGATAAACAGCCCTATCGCCGCGCACATCACAAACAGGCAGATCAGCATCAGGTGCGGGCCATAGCCGCCGCCCAACTCCATCAATGCTTTCACGACCAGATCGACCCCGCCGGTTTTTTGCAGCGCCAGCGCAAAGGGCATCATGCCGACAATCAGAATGATGCTCGGCCAGTGGATCGCTTTATAGGCGCTCTCGGCGTCGATGCAGCGGAATTTCCCCATCAGCATGCAGGCGATAATGGCGGCAATCGGGTTGGGAATATCGTCCGTCAGCATCAGCGCAACCATCAACACCAGACAGAAAATGGCATGCGGCGCCTGGCTGTGTGCCGGCGAGGCCGCGCTCTCTTCAACGGGCAAGTTCAGCACCACAAAGTCGCGGGCGTGTCCGGCAAGCTGGCTGATTAACTTCCAGTTGCCGACCACAAGGAAAATGTCGCCGAGTTGTAGCGGCTCGTCGGTGACCGCCCCTTCCAGCGCCACGCCATTGCGCTTCAGGCCCACCACGTTCAGCCCGTAGCGGGTACGAAAACCGATTTCACGCACCGTTTTACCCAGCAGTTCAGAGTCAGGGATCAGCGAAACTTCCGCCATGCCGACATCCAGCGCCTGGTCAGAGAAGTACTCCCCGCGCAGGATCATCGGCTCCAGCTGCTGCTCACTGCAGAACTGGCGCAGGTCGATATCCGCCGAGGACATGTCAATCAATAGCACGTCGCGGGCGCGAAACTCCGAAACGCCATTAACATTCACAATCACGCGGCGAAAACGCCGCCAGCGCTCAACGCCAATGACGTTAGCCCCATACCGCTCACGCAGTTGCAAATCGTCGAGACGCTGACCAATCATCGGCGAGCCGGGGCGGATCGCCAGCCTGCGCGCGCGTCCCACCAGGTGGTATTCACGGATCAGATCGCGAAACGAGCGCCGCTTCCAACTCTCGCGCTGGGCATCACTCCCCTCCGCATTCAGCGTAAAGCGCATTAACAGCATGTAGACGATGCCGAGCAGCAAGATAACCAGACCAAGCGGCGTGACGCTGAAAAAGCCAAATCCCTCTAACCCTTCGCGTAGCAGTTCACTGTTCACCACCAGGTTTGGCGGGGTTGCCACCAGCGTCATCATGCCGCTAATCAGCCCGGCGAAGCTGAGCGGCATCATCAACCGCGACGGCGAGACCTGCATCCGCAGCGAGACGCTCAGCACCACAGGGATAAAAATCGCCACCACGCCGGTCGAGCTCATAAAAGCACCGAGCCCAGCGACGGTAATCATCAACAGAACCAGCATTTTGGTTTCGCTGCTGCCCGCCATTGTCACCAGCCATGCGCCCATATTGGTCGCCACGCCGGTGCGCACCAGCCCATCGCCGATAATAAAGAGTGCGGCAATCAAAATAACGTTGGGATCGCTAAAACCAGAGAGCGCTTCGGTAAGCGTCAGGGTGCCGCTCAGCACAAAGGCCACAATAACAAACAGCGCCACCGCGTCCATGCGTACTTTTCCCGTCGCAAAGAGCACCACGGCAATACCCAGCAGAGAGAGAACCCAAATCAATTCACCGTTCACAACCTGTCCTTGTAAGTTGAGCGTGGTAAAAGCGTGCCATAAAAAACCCCACCGCGGTGGGGTTGCATTATTAAATCAGGCTTTCAGCTCGACGCTGACGATGCCGTCATGCTGTTTTGCGACGCTTATCGCCTCCAGGCTGGTCAGCGAAAAGTCGACCTTCTCAAGCCCGGGTGAACCCGGCGGCACATTGACGGCAATCACATGACAGCCTGCTGCGAGACCAGAGAGTACGCCCGCAGCCGCATCTTCTACCACCACGCAGGTTTCTGGTGCCAGCCCTAACAGCTCGGCGCCGAGCAGGTAGGCGTCCGGTTCAGGTTTGCCATGCTTGACCTGTTCGGCGGTGACGAAGACTTTTGGCATCGGCAGCCCGGTCGCGCGATGTCGCGCATGGGCGACCGGCACCGAGCCGGAGGTGACAATGGCCCATGGAATACCCGATTCATCCAGATGCTGAAGCAGTTCAATCGCGCCCGGCAGCGGCGTAATGCCGTCCGTATCGGAGGCTTCTATCTGCTCAAGGCGGGTAAATTCAGCGGCAATCTCCGCTTCTGAGGCTCCCGCCATAAAGTGGCGCAGCGAGGTGATAGCCTGTTTGCCGTGGATAAAATTCAGCACCTCGTCATGGCTGATGCCAAAGCGATCGGCCCAGCTGCACCAGGCGCGCTCGACGGCGGGGAGTGAATTCACCAGAGTTCCATCCAGATCAAACAGAAAGCCTTTACACTGCACGTTCACCTCCTCAGGCGTTGAGAATTTGGTTTATTTCGTTGCTGCTCAAGTGATACTGACGCGGGCAGGCGTGCCAGACGCTCAGCATGCGCTGGTATTTATCCCACATTGGCGTTTGGGCGTTAAAGCCGTGGGTACCGGCATCAAAATGGGTATAACGCCCTTCAATATTAACCATAAAGCGGACATAACCGAGGTAGCGCGCTTCGGTCGCGGCGTCGAAGCCAAGGAAAGTGACGCGTCGCTCGTCAATGGTGGCGTTATCTTTCAGGTTGGTCCAGGAGACATGGAGCGCGTGATACATCTCCATGATATCGATGATGTTGCGGCACGTTTCCTCTTTCAGCTCACCAAATTCCCGATCCAGCTCGCGCATCTGCAAACCATATCCCCGTTCAATAATGGTTTGCAATCGACGATAGCGCTCCGCATTAGCCGGGTCCATCATGGTCATCATCTTGTATTGATTGGATAGGATCAGACGTTGGGCATTGGTCATTTCCATCTTCGACTCCTGTGGCACTTCGGCGCAGTAAAAAAGTTGGCCTCAGTCTACCTGTGAGTAAAAGCCGCTTTCTTGATTTGCCGGGGGTGTTGCACGGATCTTGCAAAAAAAGAAAGCATCCGGGGATGCTTTCTTATCAATCACACACAATTTTTACAGCTCATCAAGAAAGGTCTTATCGAGCTGCTTAAAGGCGCGCTTAAGGGTATCTGCCAGCGCCTGATAGTCTGGTTTCCCTTCAACCGGTGCCAGCGCCTGTCCTGCATCCTGCAACTTACCACGCACTTCATAGAACCAGTTGAGTATTGAGGGTGGCAGCGGTGTGACCGAGCGCTTACCCAGCCACCATAGCCCCTGCATAGGCAGGCTCAACGCAAACAGCGCGGTGGCAACAGCCGGCCCGAGCTGCCCACCGAGAGCGATTTGCCAGCAGAGAGTGAAGATCGCCAGTGGCGGCATAAAGCGGATCGCGTAGCGTGTTGCGCGGATAGTCCGGTTCTCTACAAACATGGGAGCGAGGCGTTTTTCCATAGGCCAGGTCTTCGCGTAGTGCTGCCCCCGGCGAAATAAACTGAAGAAACTGACGGGTCGAATCTCAGGATTTGACATGGCTTTACCTCAACTTCACATATAAAAATTAAAAAAATCGTGCAAAACAACAACTGTGAATGACAACGTTAAAATTTTTTGTCAATCCCACCTGCTATCGGGTATTCTGTGGCGGCCTTTACCAGGCCTTAGACGAATAGATTTGAGTCGTCAAATAATAAGCTCATTATGCCACTGTCTGAAAATTGCGCAAAATAGCTTAAAATTTTAACTATTCTTTCATCGTGTCAGAAAATTCTCTCGACATGATGTTAATCATAAATGTCAGCGTCAACCTGCGCTACGCTGTGCGACTCACTGACCTTTTTTAGCCACGTATCATAAATAGGTACTTCCATGTCGAGTAAGTTAGTACTGGTTCTGAACTGCGGTAGCTCCTCACTGAAATTCGCAATTATCGATGCTGTTAACGGTGAAGAGTACCTCTCTGGTTTAGCCGAATGTTTCCACCTTCCTGAAGCACGCATCAAGTGGAAAATGGATGGCGGTAAACAAGAAGCGGCTTTAGGTGCAGGTGCCGCTCACAGTGAAGCGCTTAACTTTATCGTTAACACTATTCTGGCACAAAAACCAGAACTGTCTGCTCAGCTGACCGCAATCGGTCACCGTATCGTCCACGGCGGTGAAAAATACACCCGTTCCGTGGTGATCGACGACTCTGTGATTCAGGGTATTAAAGACGCGGCCTCTTTTGCCCCGCTGCATAACCCGGCTCACCTGATCGGTATCGCCGAAGCGCTGAAATCCTTCCCGAGCCTGAAAGAGAAGAACGTTGCCGTGTTCGACACCGCGTTCCACACCACCATGCCGGAAGAGTCCTACCTCTACGCCCTGCCGTACAAACTGTACAAAGAGCACGGCGTTCGTCGCTACGGCGCGCACGGCACCAGCCACTTCTATGTAACCCAGGAAGCGGCAAAAGTGCTGAACAAACCGGTTTCTGAACTGAATATCATCACCTGCCACCTCGGCAACGGCGGCTCTGTTTCCGCTATCCGTAACGGCGAGTGCGTTGATACCTCCATGGGTCTGACCCCGCTGGAAGGCCTGGTAATGGGTACCCGTTCTGGTGATATCGACCCGGCGATCATTTTCCATCTGCATGACACCCTGGGCATGAGCGTTGAAGCGATCAACAAAATGCTGACCAAAGAGTCTGGCCTGCTGGGCCTGACCGAAGTCACCAGCGACTGCCGTTATGTAGAAGATAACTACGAAACCAAAGAAGACGCGAAGCGTGCGATGGACGTTTACTGCCATCGCCTGGCGAAATACATCGGCTCTTACACTGCGCTGATGGATGGTCGTCTGGACGCGGTGATCTTCACCGGCGGTATCGGTGAAAACGCAGCGATGGTACGCGAGCTCTCCCTGGGCAAACTGGGCGTGCTCGGCTTCGAAGTTGACCACGAACGCAACCTGGCTGCCCGTTTCGGCAAGTCTGGTTTTATCAACAAAGAAGGCACCCGCCCGGCGATAGTTATCCCGACTAACGAAGAGCTGGTGATTGCGCAAGACGCAAGCCGCCTGACTGCCTGATAGTTTACCCACACCGCCAGCCAACGCTGGCGGTGCTGTTTTGTAACCCGTCCGCTTCGACGGTAACGAAAGAGGATTAACCGTGTCCCGTATTATTATGCTGATCCCTACCGGAACCAGCGTCGGCCTGACCAGCGTCAGCCTTGGCGTGATCCGTGCTATGGAACGCAAAGGCGTTCGTCTGAGCGTCTTTAAACCGATCGCCCAGCCACGTGCGGGCGGCGATGCGCCTGACCAGACCACCACCATCGTGCGCGCCAACTCCGGGCTGCCAGCGGCTGAACCGCTGAAAATGAGCCACGTCGAGTCGCTGCTCTCCAGCAATCAGAAAGATGTGCTGATGGAAGAGATCATCGCCCGCTACCACGAAAGCAGCAAAGATGCTGAAGTGGTGCTGGTTGAAGGCCTGGTCCCGACCCGTAAACACCAGTTCGCCCAGTCCCTGAACTTCGAAATCGCGAAAACGCTGAATGCGGAAATCGTCTTCGTCATGTCCCAGGGCACTGACACGCAGGAGCAGCTGAAAGAGCGCATCGAGCTGACGCGTAACAGCTTCGGCGGCGTGAAAAACAGCAACATCACCGGCGTTATCGTCAACAAACTGAACGCCCCGGTTGATGAGCAGGGCCGCACGCGCCCGGATCTCTCTGAGATCTTTGATGACTCCTCAAAAGCAAAAGTGGTGCATATCGATCCTGCGCAGCTGCAAGAGACCAGCTCTCTGCCCGTGCTGGGCGCGGTGCCGTGGAGCTTCGATCTGATCGCCACCCGTGCGATTGATATGGCGCGCCACCTGAATGCGACCATCATCAACGAAGGCGATATTAAAACCCGCCGCGTGAAGTCCGTCACCTTCTGTGCGCGCAGCATTCCGCACATGCTGGAACACTTCCGTCCGGGCTCACTGCTGGTGACCTCTGCCGACCGTCCTGACGTGCTGGTTGCTGCCTGCCTGGCGGCGATGAACGGCGTTGAGATTGGTGCCGTGCTCCTGACCGGCGGCTACGAGATGGAAGAGAGCGTGCGCAAGCTGTGCGAACGCGCGTTTGCCACCGGCCTGCCGGTATTTATGGTGAATACCAACACCTGGCAGACCTCCCTGAGCCTGCAGAGCTTCAACCTGGAAGTGCCGGTTGACGATAACGAGCGTATTGAAAACGTGCAGGAGTACGTTGCCCGTTATATTAACGCACAGTGGATCGACTCCCTGACCGCCACCTCTGAGCGCAGCCGTCGCCTCTCGCCGCCAGCCTTCCGTTACCAGCTGACCGAGCTGGCGCGCAAAGCGGGCAAACGCGTCGTACTGCCGGAAGGCGACGAGCCGCGTACCGTGAAAGCGGCCGCTATCTGTGCTGAGCGCGGTATCGCGACCTGTATCCTGCTGGGCAACCCGGATGAGATCAATCGCGTTGCGGCAGCACAGGGTGTTGAGCTGGGCGCCGGGATCGAAATCGTCGATCCCGACGTGGTACGTGAAAGCTACGTCGCTCGCCTGGTTGAGCTGCGTAAGAGCAAAGGCATGACCGAAGCCGTGGCGCGCGAACAGCTGGAAGACAACGTGGTGCTCGGCACGCTGATGCTGGAGCAGGATGAAGTTGACGGCCTGGTCTCCGGTGCGGTTCACACCACCGCGAACACTATTCGTCCGCCGCTGCAGCTGATTAAAACAGCACCGGGCAGCTCGCTGGTCTCCTCCGTGTTCTTTATGCTGCTGCCGGAACAGGTTTACGTTTACGGTGACTGCGCAATCAACCCGGATCCGAGCGCTGAACAGCTGGCAGAGATCGCCATTCAGTCCGCTGACTCTGCGACCGCTTTCGGCATTGAATCGCGCGTGGCGATGCTCTCCTACTCCACCGGCAACTCCGGCGCGGGTAGCGACGTTGAGAAAGTGCGTGAAGCGACTCGCCTGGCGCAGGAAAAACGTCCTGACCTGGTGATCGACGGTCCGCTGCAGTATGACGCCGCGGTGATGGCGGATGTGGCGAAATCCAAAGCGCCGAACTCGCCGGTTGCCGGTCGCGCTACCGTGTTCATCTTCCCGGATCTGAACACAGGTAACACCACCTACAAAGCGGTGCAGCGCTCTGCCGACCTGATCTCTATCGGGCCGATGCTGCAGGGTATGCGCAAGCCGGTGAACGACCTCTCTCGTGGCGCGCTGGTAGACGATATCGTCTACACCATCGCTCTGACCGCGATTCAGGCGTCCCAGCAGCAGTAAGATGTCGAATGGCGGCTGTGCCTTATCCGACCTACGGTTTGATAAGCGTCTCCGCCACCAGACAAAAAAGGCGACCTTCGGGTCGCCTTTTTTATGCTGGTTATTGTAGGCCGGATAAGCGCAGCGCCATCCGGCAAAAAACCCTCCGCAGCCGTAAACCGGCAATAAAAAAAGCGACCCCGAGGGTCGCTTTTTCTACTAAGCAAGAACGGTTACTCTGTCTCCTGCTCGCGTTTTTCCACATCATTGCTGGCGTTACGGCTCATCCACAGCGCCAGTGCTTTCAACGAATCATCGGTAAACTCGTCGCAGCGTGCGGTGATCTCTTCCGGCGTCATCCAGAAGACCTCACTCACCTCCTCTTCCTGCAGAGCAAACGGCCCGTGGGAGACGCAGCTGAACAACCCGCCCCATACCCGACAATGCTCATCTTCAAAGTAGAACTGACCATGCTCAGCAAACGGTACGCCGGCAATGCCCAGCTCCTCTTCCGCTTCGCGGCGCGCGGACTCCAGCAGATTTTCACCCGCCTGCACCACCCCGCCCGCGGTGGCGTCCAGCTTACCAGGCATAAAGTCTTTTAGCTCGGTACGACGCTGTACCAGAATATTGCCCATCCCATCATGCACCACAATATAGGTTGCGCGATGACGCAGGCACTGCGCGCGCATTTGCTCCCGGCTGGCCTGTGCGATCACCTCATTGTCTTCGTTGACAATATCTACCCATTCCATGCCTGCAAAATGACTCTGTTCCACCATCGGGACATCTTCTCTTTATGGCGCTCTTACGGCGCGTTTCGGTTGACGGGTAAATTACGGATTAATCGCAACCTGCGCAATAACCCGCTGATCATTAAGTGCGATAACACGTAACATATTCTCTTCCAGCATGCCGTAGCAGGCGGCAAATCCACCTTTCGGGATAGAGACCGAACCGGGGTTGAAGTGCACAATCTCATCACGCCTCTCGGCAACCGGAATATGGGTATGCCCATACACCAGCACATCGCCTGCCTCCAGCGGTGGAATATTCTCCGCGCCAAAGAGATGACCGTGGGTCAAAAACAGGCGGCATGCGGGTAATAACACCTGCTGCCAGGGCGCGGTAATGGGAAAGCGCAGCAGCATCTGATCCACTTCGCTGTCGCAATTGCCGCGCACGGCGATAATCCTATTGGCCTGCGTATTGAGCCGTTCTGCCACCTGCGCCGGATCATATCCCTCCGGCAGCGCGTTGCGCGGGCCATGATTGAGAACATCGCCAAGCAGAACCAGCCAGCGGGCACCGCTCTGCGCGAACCGTTCCAGTATGCGTTCTGTCGCGGGCAACGACCCGTGAATATCCGATGCAAACATCAGTTTCATCACTGCACCTCTTTGAAAAAACGCCCATATGATACCGGAACGTGAACCGCTTATCAGCCCGCGCGCTTAGCGGAAAGTGCAACATAGCGCTGAACCGAGGAGCGCTGCCACTGGAAGGTGGCGTACTCCGCTAAGCGCTCCGGTACCGGGTCGCCATGCATCACCAACCGGTTAAGCATCAGGGCGAGATCGACGTCGGCAATACACCACTCGCCAAACAAATTTGGCTTGCCGTGCGCCAGCAATTCACCCGCGATGGCAAACAGCTTATCGGCGCTCGCCTGCCCGGCGGCAGTGAGCGGTGCTTTTTTCGCCCCGGCAAACACCACATCCGTTGAGCGCGCTTCGCGGATCGGCAGCAGATCGCTGCGCAGCCAGGCCTGCACCTGTCGCGCGCGGGCGCGGTTCTCGCGGTCATGGGGATAGAGACGCTCCCACTCCGGCGGTGCAAAACGCTCATCAAGATATTCGGCAATCGCCGAGGACTCGCTCAGCATAAAGCCATCAATCTCTAAAGAGGGAACGCGCTGCGTCAGGCGAAAACCTGGCCAGCCCGCGCCGTGTTGCGCGCCGCTCGCCAGATCGACAGTTTTCAGTGTGAAGGGCAGCGCCTTTTCATGCAGGGCAACGTAGGCCGACAGCACATACGGGGAGAAGTACTCATTGTCAGACCACAACGTAATTGCCGGTTCGCTCATAACGTCCTCGTTTAGCGGATAGGTTTCGTCCAAAATATAGCCTCTTCTGCCTTCTGTCACTTGCGGAAAACTCTGTCATTACCGGGAACACCTATACTTAACAGGCGACGCCCATTCCGCTCACAGGAGTTTCGATGATAGACCTCTATTTCGCCCCGACACCGAACGGCCATAAGATCACGCTGTTTCTCGAAGAGGCCGGGTTGCCGTATCGTCTGATCCGCGTAGATATTAGTAAAGGCGAGCAGTTTCGCCCGGAATTTTTAGATATCTCCCCGAACAATAAGATCCCGGCGATTGTCGATCATGAACCCGCCGACGGCGGTGCGCCCCTTAGCCTGTTCGAGTCGGGTGAGATCCTGCTCTATCTGGCGGAGAAGTCCGGCCAGCTCCTGAGCGGTGAGCTGCGCGAGCGTCATGTCACTCTGCAGTGGCTATTCTGGCAAGTAGCAGGGCTGGGCCCGATGCTTGGCCAGAATCACCACTTCAACCACTTCGCGCCACAACCGGTGCCCTATGCCATTGAGCGTTATCAGGTGGAGACGCAGCGGCTCTATCAGGTGATGAATAAACGTCTCGAGCAGGTGCCGTGGCTGGCAGGCCAGCACTACAGCATTGCGGATATCGCCGCCTGGCCATGGATTAATTCCCATGCCCGCCAGCGTATTTCGCTTGAGGACTACCCGGCGGTCTTTAACTGGTTTGAGCGCATTCGCACACGCCCGGCCACCGAGAGTGCATTGCAGAAAGCGCAGCTGCCATAAGCTGCGCCCTTTAAGGATAATCACGCTTCGGAGGGAAGCATGAAGATACTCGTTACTGGCGGTACCGGCCTGATTGGCCACCATCTGATCCCCCGTTTGCTGGAGTTGCACCACAGCGTAACGGTGGTCACGCGCAATCCTGCCAAAGCGCAGCAAAAGCTTGATGCCCGCGTCAGCCTGCTGAAGGGGCTTAACGATCTTACGGATCTCAACAACTTCGATGCGGTGATCAATCTGGCAGGCGAACCGATTGCGGATAAGCGCTGGACCGAGGAGCAGAAGCAGCGCTTATGCCACAGCCGCTGGCAGATTACGCAGCAAGTGGCGGATCTGATCAAAGCCAGCGACAACCCGCCGCAGGTGCTGATCTCCGGCTCCGCCTGCGGCTATTACGGCGATCTTGGCGAAGTGGTGGTGACAGAGGAGGAGCCGCCGCATAACGAGTTTACCCATAAGCTCTGCGCACGCTGGGAGCAGATCGCCTGTGAAGCGCAGAGCGACCGCACCCGCGTCTGCTTGCTGCGCACCGGCGTGGTGTTAACGCCAAAAGGCGGCATTCTCGGCAAACTATTGCCACTGTTCCGCCTCGGTCTCGGCGGGCCGATTGGCACGGGTCGGCAATATATGGCGTGGATCCATATCGACGATATGGTCAATGCCATTCTCTGGCTGCTGGATAACGATCTGCGCGGGCCGTTCAATATGGTCGCCCCTTACCCGGTGCGTAACGAGCAGTTCGCTCACGCGCTTGGCCATGCTCTGCATCGCCCGGCGTTTATGCGCGCCCCTGCAACCGCCGTGCGCCTGATGATGGGCGAATCTTCGGTGCTGGTGCTCGGCGGCCAGCGCGCACTGCCTAAACGCCTGGAAGAGGCCGGGTTTGCCTTTCGTTGGCACGATCTTGAAGAGGCGCTGACGGATGTGGTGAACGCGTAAAGTTTGTCGCGTTGGGTCTGGGGTGATGGTGGTAAGCTACCCGTTTTGACAGTAAAAGGGTTGCCATTGACCAGGTCGCAAAAAATCCGCCTCTGCGTACTCGCTCTGCTGGTGCTGCTATGGGCGCTGTGGATGTGGGAGAGCACCCGGCTGGGCGTCACGGTCTTTATGCGTGACGATGCGCCCGATACGCCACGTCTGCTGGTGATTGCCCTGCTGGCTGGCCTCTGGTGTGGCTGGCGCAGGGCGGTACACGGTGAGGGGAGCGCGTTTAAGGCATTAGCCCCGTGGCAACTTTTCCTCTGCGTTGCGGCATTTGTTGGCGTCACGCTGCTCAATGTCCCGGAGGGCTGGGTGCGCCTGACGGCAGGCGAAACGGTACAGAGCGACGTCACCTTTCGCCTCACCTATCCCGGTCCTTCGCTTGGGCGCAAAAGCCACTGTGAAGCAGGCCTGCGCATTGATGATGCGTGGCTCGGGCGGTTGGTTACGCTCTGCACTCACACAGAGAGCGTGCCGCGCGACGCCAGCTCGGTGCAGGTTGAAAAGCGGACCGCCGCTCGCGGTGCCTGGTTTACCCGCTACCGCTTTATGACCGATAGCGGCAAAGCTTATGCCTGGCAGCCTACGACCCCCTAATATTTGTGGCAGCCGCGCGCGCTTTTCCGGTGCTAAGCTGCTTCGTTTGATTTTCACAAGGACGCGTAATGACGTTGCAGACTCCCCGTTTTACCCTGACGCCATTTCAGGCTTCTGACTGGCCCTTCTTTTTGCAGATACGACAAGATAAAAGCGTGATGCGCTATATGGCGGAGATCGCTTCTGAAAGCCAGATCCGCACCCTGTTTGAAGACCGGCTTAACGATGCGAATGCCTTTGTGATCCGCGATGAGCAAGGCCAAGCGATCGGCGATGTCGGCCTGCGTCCGAGCCAGCATCTTTTGCAGGAAGCCGACATCGGCTACTCGATCCTGCCTGAGGCGCAGGGCCGGGGCGTGGCCTCAGAAGTGGTCGCCGCCCTGTGCGATTTCGCCTTTACCCAGCGCAATATTCACGCCCTTAATGCCTGGGTGCTGTCCGATAACCTCGGTTCGGTGCGGGTGCTGGAGAAGAGCGGCTTCACCCGCGTACAAGTGCTGGAGCAGGCCTATTTGCTGCGCGGGAAATATTATGACGACTGGATCTATCGCCGTGAAAAACGTTAAACGGCTATTGCGATCGGGGAGAGTCGTGCTCACCTTGTGCGTGCTCTTTTTCTTTCTGTGGCTGATATGGCTGCTATATGCCATCGGCCTTGGCAACCGGGTCTATCTGCAAGCAGGCGCACCGGATACCTGGGTGGTTTTGATCGTTGCCGTGGTGTTAAGTCTGCTGATCATCTGGCGTATCCCGTTTATCACCAGACTGCGCAGTAAGCTGATCGGCTTTGTGGCTCTCTTTATGTATTGCATTGCAACGCTGTGGAATGCGCCGGAAGCGTGGGTCAAGTTTACCGCCAGCGAGATTGTACAGAGCGAGGTAACGTTTACCATCGGCCACCCTGGCCCACCTATTAGCCGGGCCAGCCGCTGCCCGGCGGGGCTGCGCTTTTATGATGCGTGGTTAAACCGCCCGGTTGAAATCTGCACCCGCGACGTGCTTGTACCGCCCGGCGCGCGAACGGTTCAGCTTGAGAAGCGCCTCTCCGCACGTGGCGCGATATTTACCCATTACCGTTTTATTTCCGCCTCGGGCATTCCGCAAGGCTGGTGGCCGGTTAATCGCCCGGATAAGTGATATTGCGACGGCGCAGTGCCGGATGGCGGCTTTCGCCTTATCCGGCCTACGACAGCCTTCCCCATGGACTGATAAGCGCAGCGCCATCAGGCAGAGAGTTAGCCTTACCCGGCCAGCAACAGCACTCTCCCGTAGGCCTGATAAGCGTAGCGCCATCAGGCAGAGAGTGCCGGATGGCAGCGTTCGCCTTATCCGGCCTACAACAGCACTCCCCCCAGAACTGATAAGCGGAGCGCCATCAGGCAGTCATGGCTTACTTCAGCGATCCCTTGAGAAATTGCTGCAAGCGCAGGCTTTTCGGGTTGCCGAACAGCTCATCCGGCGTTCCCTCCTCTTCAATTTTGCCCTGATGGAGGAAGATCACATGGCTTGAAACATCGCGGGCGAAACCCATTTCGTGGGTCACCACCACCATGGTTTTCCCCTCTTCTGCCAACTTCTGCATAATGCGCAATACTTCACCCACCAGCTCTGGATCGAGAGCTGAGGTTGGTTCATCGAACAGCAGCACTTCCGGCTCCATCGCCAGCGCACGGGCAATCGACACACGCTGCTGCTGGCCGCCGGAGAGATGCACCGGGTACTTTATCTGCTGCATCGCATCGATGCCCACTTTCGCCAGATATTTCACCGCCCGCTCGCGCGCTTCCTGCTTGCTCAACCCCAGCACCTGAATCGGTGCTTCCATCACGTTCTCCAGCACCGTCATGTGGCTCCACAAGTTGAAGTGCTGGAATACCATCGTCAGGCGCGTACGCAGCAGGCGCAGCTGATGCTTATCGGCCACTTTCAGCTGACCATCTTTGTCGCGCACCAGATTGATATTCTGCCCGCTCACCACAATGGTGCCTTCGCTCGGCTTCTCCAGGAAGTTAATGCAGCGCAGGAAGGTGCTTTTGCCGGAGCCGGAGGAGCCGATGATGCTGATCACATCTCCGGCGTTAGCCTGCAACGACACACCCTTCAGAACTTCATGCTCGCCGTAGCGCTTATGCAGATCGGTAACGTTTAATTTATTCTCAGACATCGTGCTCTCAGTGCGTCGAAGAGGGCTTCATATGCTGTAAAAAGCGCTTTTCCGCGCGGCGGAAGAGGCTAATCAGGACATACGAAATAATGAGATAGAGCACCGCCGCAATACCAAACGCCGTAAAGGGCTGGTAGGTGGCGGAGTTAATATCACGGGCGATTTTCAGCAGATCCGGCACCGTCGCGGTAAAGGCCAGCGCCGTGGAGTGCAGCATCAGGATCACCTCGTTACTGTAGGCCGGCAGCGCGATACGCAGCGCCGAAGGCAAAATAATGCAGCGGTACATCTTAAAGGATGAGAAGCCATACGCCCGCGCCGCCTCAATTTCGCCGTGCGGCACCGAACGAATCGCCCCGGCAAAAATCTCGGTGGTGTAAGCGCAGGTGTTGAGCGTCAGCGCCAGCACCGTGCAGTTGAGGCCGCTGCGGAAAAAGGCGTTAAGCAGCTCGGTGCCTTTCACGATCTCCAGCGTGTACATGCCGGAGTAGAAGACCAGTAGCTGCACATAGAGCGGCGTGCCGCGAAAGATATAGGTGAATAACCAGATCGGGAAACAGATAAATTTGTTACTGGAGACGCGGCCGATAGCAAGAAACAGCGCCAGAATGCCGCCCATTACCACGGAAGCGATCAGCAGCCAGAGGGTGATCGCCACGCCGGTAATGCGGTAGCCATCGCTCCAGAGCAGGGATTGCCAGTACTCCTGAATAATCTCAATCACAGGTCGGCCCTCTTCACACCCACCGAGTAGCGGCGTTCAAGCAGCAGCAGGACGCCGTTGGAGGCCGTGGTAAAAATGAGATAGATCGCGCCGCAGATTATGGCGAAGTAGAACGGCTCCCAGGTGCTTTTGCCGGCGAGCTGGGTCGCTTTTACCACATCTTCCAGTCCCAGTAAGGAGACCAGCGCCGTCGCTTTCAGGATCACCTGCCAGTTGTTACCAATCCCCGGCAGCGCAAAACGCATCATCGCCGGGAACAGAATACGGCGGAACACCTGGCGGCCGGTAAAGCCAAACGCCGTCGCCGCTTCAATCTGCCCTTTCGGCACCGCCATAAAGGCACCGCGAAAGGTTTCGGTAAAGTAAGCGCCGTAAATAAAGCCGAGGGTGATGATACCGGCCACCATCGGATCGATATCCAGCTGCGCCATGCCGAGCGCGTCGGTGATGGCGTTAAGGGCAATTTGCAGACCGTAGAAGATAAGCAGCATTAGCACCAAATCGGGCACGCCGCGAATAAGGGTGGTGTAACCTTCAAAAATCAGCGCCAGTGCACGGCTTTTGGAAAGCTTCGCGCCCGCGCCCGCAAGGCCAATCAGCACCGCCAGCACCACCGAGCTGAGCGCCAGCTCGAGGGTCACCAGCGCGCCCTGGAATATCACTTGAGAAAACCCGTGCAGCATGCAGCCTGTCCTGTCGTGTGTGGTGTTTGCCGTGTCTCTTCCCCTCCCTTGCGGGAGGGGTCGCACGTTAGTGTTGTGTGGGATTAACCACCGTAAACATTAAAATCGAAATACTTTTTCGCCAGCTTGTCGTAGGTGCCATCAGCGCGCATCTCGGCGAAGGCTTTATTCAGTGCGTCGCGCAGTTCGCTATCGCCTTTACGCACGCCCATACCGGTGCCGACGCCAAACAGCTTCTCATCTTTAATCGACGGCCCGCCGAATTTGTAGGCTTTGCCCATCGGGGTTTTGAGGAAACCTTCGCTGGCGGCTACTTCATCCTGGAACGCGGCGTCAATGCGGCCTGCGGTCAGGTCGGCGTAGATATTGTCCTGCCCCTGATAGGAGACGATTTCAACCCCTTTCGGCGCCCAGTGAACATTACCGTAGGTCTCCTGGGTGGTGCCCTGCAGCACGCCGATGCGTTTGCCTTTCAGCTTCTCCAGCGCCGGCTGAATGTCAGAATCTTTTGCTACCACCAGGCGGGAATCTGCCGCGTAGAGCTTGTCGGTGAAGTCAATCTCCTGCTGGCGCTTTTCGGTGATCGACAGCGAGGACATAATCGCGTCGATTTTCTTCGCTTTTAAAGATGGGATCAGCGCGTCCAGTGGGTTCTCAACGAACACACACTGCGTATTAATGCGCTTACAGAGCTCTTTTGCCAGATCGATATCAAAACCAACCAACTCACCCTGCGCATTTTTTGATTCAAACGGGGCATAAGTGGGATCGGTACCAATACGTAATTTTTGTGGGATAGCAGCAAATACAGTAGAGACGCTGGAAACAGCGAGCACCAGAGAAAGGGAGAGCACTAATTTTTTCATCATTATCCTCAACAGACTGTCTTTCCTAAGGGAATTCTCACAACTTAACGGTGTGTTATCGTGCCATCATCTCCCCCGGCAAGGCAAAAGATAAACGCGGCAGGATAACTTTTTTTGCAATATGAATGCGTAACTATGCAGCCTTGCACTATTGTGATGCTGCCACTGCACCACGCTGGAACACACCGCTTGTTGCACCATGCCGCGAAAGGCGCATGGCGCACCGTTTTCCCTCACGGCCCGCTGGCGCAGGCCGTACAGCCTTACTCGCCGTAGACGTTAAAGTCGAAATACTTTTTGGCAAGCTTGTCGTAGGTGCCATCTTTACGCAGCTCGGTAAAGGCTTTATCGAACGCCGCTTTCAGCTCGGTATCATCTTTACGCAGGCCAATCCCGGTGCCGTCGCCAAAGAACTTTTTGTCTTTCACCGACGGGCCTGCAAAGGCAAACTCTTTGCCCGCAGGCTGTTTCAGGAAGCCTTCGCTGGCAGCCACTTCATCCTGGAATGCGGCGTCGAGGCGACCGGCAGTCAGGTCAGAGTAAATCTGATCCTGGTTCTGATAGGCCACCACGTCGATGCCTTTACTGCGCCAGTTATCGTTGGCATAACCTTCCTGCGTCGAGCCTTGCAGCACGCCGACATGTTTACCTTTCAGCGACTCCAGTGTCGGTTTGATGGGTGAGCCTTTGGCGGCAATCAGGCGTGAATCCGCCGCGTAGAGCTTTTCGGAGAAAGCAATCTCCTGCTGGCGTTTTTCGGTAATGGAGAGCGACGAGATAATGGCGTCAATCTTCTTCGCTTTCAGAGAGGGGATCAGGGCATCAAAATCGCTGCCGACCCAGGTGCATTTCACCTGCATGCGTTTGCACATCTCATTACCAAGATCGATATCAAAGCCCACAAACTCCCCTTTCGCATCTTTCGAGGAGAAAGGTGCGTAGGTGGCATCGGTGCCAATACGGACTGTCTGGGGAAGCGCTGCATAAACGCTGGCGGTGGCGGAGAGCCCCAGCAGTAAAGACAGAGCGAGGACCGTCTTCTTCATACATTACCCTCAAATGTGCTGTTTTTTTATTGTGTCGTGTGTTGTGTTGCAGCCAGTAGCCTTGCACGTCTTATGCCACTTTCCCGGCAATAAACTAATAGGGCGCGGTAATTGTTAATAAAACGTTGCAGATTGACCGTTGTGATGAAAGATAGCAGGTCTGCGGAACGAACCGCAGCAGTAAACGGGGGAAAGAAGGATTAAATGTTGAGGATATGATCGCGCTTACAAAATTGCCCTAAAAAAGCGCATCGGGCGATACGTTGCACTATTTTGCAGCATCGCCGCCCTGCCAGCGAGCAAAAAGATCTTCCGGCAGTTCGATATCAAACTGATCCACAACGCGGTTGACGGTCTGATCAACTATATCCATCACGCTTTGCGGGCGATGATAAAATGCGGGCACCGGCGGCATGATCACCGCACCGAGTTCCGCCGCCTGGGTCATCAGGCGCAAGTGGCCGAGATGCAGCGGCGTTTCACGCACGCAGAGCACCAGCGGGCGACGCTCTTTCAGCACCACGTCTGCAGCGCGCGTCAGCAGCCCATCGGTGTAGCTGTGAACAATGCCGGATAAGGTTTTGATAGAGCACGGCAGAATCACCATGCCTGCGGTTTTGAACGAGCCAGAGGAGATGTTGGCGGCGATATCGCGGGCGTCATGCACCACGTTTGCCAGCGCCTGCACATCGCGCAGAGAGTAGTCGGTTTCAAGAGAGAGCGTTTGCCGGGCGGCCTGGCTCATCACCAGATGGGTCTCAACTTCCGCGACATCGCGCAGCACCTGTAACAGGCGTACGCCATAAATTGCGCCACTGGCGCCGGAAATGCCCACAATCAGTCGTTTCATCTGCTTATCCACCCGCTAACATAAGCGCAAACTTTGCCTGATTATAGAGGGTGTTGCAACAAGTTGCGCCCCTCATGCGAGGGGCGCGGCGGGATTAGCCTTCGTTGTGCATCTCTAAGCTTTCAACTTCGTTCTGCAGCTGTACCGCTTTGGCATCGTCATTACGCAGCGAGTCGAGGTAATCGAGGTACTGCTGATCGACATCTTTGGTGACATAAACACCGTTAAATACCGAGCACTCGAACTGCTGAATGTCCGGGTTCTCTGCGCGTACGGCGTCAATCAGATCGTTGAGATCCTGGAAAATCAGCCCGTCTGCGCCGATGATCTGGCGGATTTCATCCACTTCACGACCGTGGGCAATCAGCTCATTGGCGGTCGGCATATCAATGCCGTAGACATTCGGGAAGCGAATTTCCGGTGCCGCGGAAGCGAGATACACCTTCTTCGCCCCGGCTTCGCGCGCCATCTCGATAATCTGCTCCGAGGTGGTGCCGCGCACGATGGAGTCATCCACCAGCAGCACGTTCTTGTCGCGGAACTCGGCACGGTTGGCGTTCAGTTTGCGGCGCACCGATTTACGGCGCAACTGCTGGCCCGGCATGATAAAGGTGCGGCCAACGTAGCGGTTTTTCACAAAACCCTGACGGTAAGGCTTGTCCAGAATGCGGGCGATCTCCAGCGCGATATCGCAGGAGGTTTCCGGGATCGGAATCACCACGTCGATATCGAGATCTTCCCACTCGCGGGCGATCTTTTCACCGAGCTTCATGCCCATATTGACGCGGGCGCTGTAGACGGAAATTTTGTCGATAAAGGAGTCCGGGCGCGCAAAGTAGACGTACTCGAACAGGCACGGGTTGCTGACCGGATTTTCCGCGCACTGGCGGCTGTATAGCTGCCCTTTTTCGGTGATATAAACCGCTTCACCTGGTGCGACATCGCGCAGGAACTCAAAGCCCAGCGTATCAAGCGCCACGCTCTCGGAGGCCACCATATATTCGGTGCGACCATCGCCCAGTTCGCGCTTGCCCAGCACCAGCGGACGAATGCCGTTCGGGTCGCGGAAGGCGACCATGCCGTGACCAATAATCATCGCCACGCAGGCGAAGGCACCGCGGATCTGACGGTTGGTCGCGGCAATCGCGGCGAAAACGTTATCCGCTTCGAGCGGATAGTGACGGAAGTTATCCAGCTCGCTGGCGAAAATATTGAGCAGGATTTCAGAATCAGAGGTGGTGTTAATGTGGCGACGCTTCTCTTCGAACAGCTTTTTACGCAGTTCGTGCGCGTTGGTCAGGTTACCATTATGCGCAAGCGTGATGCCGTACGGGGAGTTAACGTAAAAGGGTTGCGCTTCTGAAGCGCTGGAACTGCCCGCGGTGGGGTAACGCACGTGGCCAATCCCCATATTGCCCTGCAGGCGCTGCATATGGCGGGCTTCGAATACATCATTCACCATGCCATTCGCTTTACGCAGACGGAAACAGTTATTGGCATCAATGGTAATGATGCCCGCTGCATCCTGCCCACGGTGCTGCAGCACCGACAACGCGTCATAAATCGACTGGTTTACCGGCATGAAACCGGCGATACCGACAATACCGCACATACGTCTTTTCCTCGTTAAGAGCTTGGTTTACCAGACGTAATCTCAAATACCATTGAACACTGCCACGCGCGACAACCGGAGCCTACAGGATTGTCAGCACTGACCTGGTTCAAATTGGCGAGAAAACAGCCTGTTAAACCAAACTCTAAGCCACATCTCAGGGCTTAAGCCCTGGGCAAGAAACTCGACGAGCTTTGCAGATAGTCAAAGAACCACCTGATGATGAAGCTGAATTGCGGGATAAGCTGCGACTTTTGCCAGTCTTCGCTTTTCGACAGACCTGTAAAGGTATCCAGAAAGAACAGAATGGCGGCGACGATCAGCACGCCGCGAAGCGCACCAAAGCAGATCCCCAACACCCTGTCTGTACCCGACAGGCCGGTTTTCTCCACTAGCGTACCGATAACGTAGTTAACGATAGCGCCCACAATCAGCGTCGCGATAAACAGCACCGCGATGGCAATTCCATTACGTACCAGTTCCTCTTCAAAGCCCGTGAACCAGACTGACAGGTAAGTGTAGTAATGGCTGGCGACAAAGAAAGCACAACCCCATGTCACCAGCGATAACGCTTCACGAACAAAGCCGCGGATCAGGCTTACCAGACAGGAAAAACCAATCACCGCGATGATGGCGTAATCAATCCAGACCATATGTGTCCCACGATTTTACGCCCTGTCATCCAGTTCGGGGCGCATTCTAACAGAAAAAGAAAACGTTTGCGTAGGGATTTCCTTCCCGCGCGGAAATAAAAATGGCGCTGAAAAAATATTCAACGCCAGCAGAACATTGGCCTTCGCGGCCGCACTTTTATCACGCTTCCCTGCTCCGTTTTACGGAGCGTTGCCAGCAAAATAGCGCAGGGTTGCGCGGTTAATTGGCGCTATAGTTCATTACCACACCATTAAGGCCTGACAGCTGGTTGAGTTCGCCAAGCGAGGCTTTAAGTTTATCGCGTGAGGCGTCGGGGCCGACCAGAATGCGGGTGATTTTACCCTGAACTGGCGTCGTCGGCGATGTATAAGCGCGATAGCCCGCTGCGCGCAGTTTACTCACTACTTCATTCACTTTATCAGCGTTTTTCAGCGCGCCAAGCTGGACGACATAGGCTTTGCCGGTCGGGGCTGGTTTCTCTTCCGGTGCTTTAGCCGGTGCCGAATTCGCCGCGGTCTGCTGCTCACGCGCGGGTTGCTGCTGCGGCTGTGGTTTAGGCTGCGGCTTTTCAACGGGTTTCGGCTTTGGCGTCACCGGCGTGGTGGTCACTTCCGGATCGGGAGTACTGTTCGCCGCAAGCCTCGAGGCATTAAGCGACGGCGTGGCGGCATCACCGGCGCGCACCTCTTCCGCTGCCCCTTCCGGCGGCTGCGAGGGCAGCGCCTGGGTAGCGGCCGGCATCATATCCGGCTCGTCGCGATCGCCAGGCTTTGGCACCAGCGGGATCGCTGCGAACTCATCCTGATAATGTTTTTTCTGCCCGTCGAGCAACCCGGGCAGGATAATTACCCCGAGCGCGACCAGCACAATAGTGCCCATCAAACGGTTCTGAAACTTACTTGCCACCGGTTCTCCCCGCTTCCATCGCTTCCATGACATGCGCCACGGTGTGGAACGAGCCACACACCAGCACGGTATCGCAGGCGTCGGCCTCCGCCATTGCCGCCTGCCAGGCCTGGGTCACGTCCGGGAATGCTTGTCCCGACGTCAGATGCGCCAGCAGCTGTTCCGCCGTCGCGCCACGCGGCCCCTCCAGAGGGGCACAATACCAGCTATCGACCACCGGCTCCAGACAGGCAAGCGTTCCACTGATGTCTTTATCATGCAGCATGCCGACCACCGCCAGTACGCGACCACGATTCGGCAACGCTACCAGCCGACCGGCAAGATAGCGTGCAGCATGAGGGTTATGTGCGACATCGAGAATAAGCCGCGGTGATTGGCTCACCACTTGAAAACGACCCGGTAAAATCGCCCGCGCAATGCCGTCACGAATTGCCTGCTCGCTCACATTTAGTTTACTGGCGCGCAGCGCGGCCAGCGCGGTAGCAGCGTTAGGCTGCGGCACCTGCGGCAGCGGCAAATCGCTCAGCTCGCCCTGCTCGTCACGGAAACGCCAGCTCTGTGCGCCAACCTCGTAGTGCCACGCCACATCACGCTGCAACAGCTGCGCGCCCTTCTCTTGCGCGACGTCAGCGATGGTGTGCGGCATATCCGGCTCGCCGACCACCGCAGGTTTACCGATGCGGAAGATGCCCGCTTTTTCACGGCCGATGCTTTCGCGATCCGGGCCGAGCCAGTCGGTATGATCGAGCGCAATGCTGGTGACCACCGCGACATCGGCGTCAACCATATTGGTCGCGTCAAGGCGACCGCCAAGACCCACTTCGAGGATCACCACATCCAGCTGCGCCTGCTTAAACAGCCACAGCGCCGACAGGGTGCCAAATTCAAAATAGCTTAGGGAGATATCGCCGCGCACGGCTTCGATCTCCGCGAAGGAGGCAGTGTGTGCGCTTTCTGCCAGCTCCCCGCCCTGCACGCGTACACGTTCGGTGTAGCGCACCAGATGCGGTGAGCTGTAAACCCCGACGCGATAACCGGCCGCCAGCAGAATCGACTCCAGCGTGCGGCAGGTGGTGCCTTTGCCGTTGGTTCCGGCGACGGTGAAGACAAAGGGTGCGGGACGCAGCACATCAAGCCGCGCCGCCACCTGGCTTACGCGATCGAGCCCTAAATCGATAGGTTTACTGTGCAGCTGTTCCAGATATGAGAGCCATGCGGCCAGGGGCGACGTGGCTTGCGGAGTAGAGAGAGTATCCATGATGCCCGTTGATAGAGTGCGGTTTGAAAAGCAAAAGGGCAGTGCCTTCTGGCCCTGCCCTCAAGAGTATACACATGCTCGTTTTCGCTGCTGGCGCGTAGTCACATAGCCATCCCGCTTTCCTGATATGGAGGAGGAGCGAGCTAAGCAAGGCGCATCAACACACCTGCAGCAGAAAGCGTGACGTGTATTATCAGGCTTCGCCTTCCTGATCCGGCTCTGGCGTTACCACCGTGCCAATATGCGTATCATCCGCATCCGGCGCCGGCAGATTCATCATCTTCGCCAGAATACGCGCCAGCTTAAAGCGCAACTCCGGGCGGCGAATGATCATATCGATAGCGCCTTTTTCGATCAGGAACTCACTGCGCTGGAAACCGGCAGGCAGTTTCTCGCGCACGGTCTGCTCGATAACGCGCGGGCCGGCAAAGCCGATCAGCGCTTTCGGCTCAGCGATGTTGAGATCGCCCAGCATCGCGAAGCTTGCAGAAACGCCGCCCATGGTCGGGTCAGTCAGCACGGAGATGTACGGCAGACCGCGCTCCTGCATTTTCGCCAGCGCCGCAGAGGTTTTCGCCATCTGCATCAGCGACATCAGCGCTTCCTGCATACGCGCACCGCCGGAAGCGGAGAAACAGACCAGCGGACAGTTGTCTTCCAGTGCCTGCTCAACCGCACGCACAAAGCGCGCGCCAACTACGGAACCCATTGAACCGCCCATGAACGCGAACTCAAAGGCCGCTGCGACAACCGGCATGCCGTGCAGCGTGCCCTTCATCACCACCAGCGCATCTTTCTCGCCGGTCTCTTTCTGAGCTGTCGCCAGACGGTCTTTATACTTCTTCGAGTCGCGGAACTTCAGCACATCTTTCGGCTCAAGTTCGCTGCCCAGTTCAACCAGCGATCCTTCATCCAGCAGGCTATGCAGGCGATTACGCGCTGACATCCGCATGTGGTGATCACATTTTGGGCAGACTTCAAGGTTACGCTCCAGTTCGGCGCGGTAAAGCACCTGACCACAGCTATCGCATTTTGTCCACACGCCCTCGGGGATGCTCGCCTTACGGGTGGGGGTGATGTTGCTTTTAATTCTTTCAATCCAGCTCATTGATAACCTTTCTACATGAACCTGGTAGCCCTTGACTGGGGCACATTAAAACATAACGGTTCGCAACTTGGGATAAAAAAGTGGTCGAACCGCCAACAGGTGATTATTTTGTCTGCCGGGACGCGGCGCGGCGATGGCGGATAATCTCAAAGACCCCGGGAAGTATAGACACTACGATAATTCCGACAATCATCAGCTTGAGATTGTCCTGAATCATCGGGATGGTGCCAAAGAAGTATCCGGCGTAGGTGAAAAGTAACACCCACAGCAGCGCGCCCGCGACATTATAGAGGGCGAAATGGCGATAAGACATATGCCCCATGCCAGCGACGAAAGGGGCAAAGGTACGCACAATCGGCACAAAACGCGCGAGGATAATCGTTTTCCCGCCATGTTTCTCATAAAACTGATGCGTTTTATCAAGATGGCTGCGACGGAAGATCTTCGAGTTGGGGTTACTGAATAACCGCTCGCCGAACAGCCGCCCGATGGTGTAGTTCACCGCATCGCCGGCGATGGCGGCGACCAGCATCAGCAGCACCATCATATGCACATTGAGATCGTTGGTCTCAAGGGACGCCAGCGCGCCCGCGACAAACAGCAGCGAGTCGCCCGGCAGGAACGGCGTGACCACCAGACCCGTTTCGCAAAAGAGAATAATAAACAGGATCGCATAGACCCAGACGCCATACTGCGCCACCAGCTCAGCGAGGTGAACGTCAATGTGAAGAATGAAGTCAATCAGGAAGCGTATTAAGTCCATCTACTTATGCCTTATTAATGTGCGACTAGTCCGCCAGGAACAGCGGGCCCATTGGCGCAGCGGGCAGCGCAAAGTGTGATGGATAATCCACCGACACCAGATAGAGCCCTTCCGCTTTCGCCGTTGCTGCTGCCAGCGTTCTGTCCTTTGCCGCCAGCAGCTCTGCTATCCAGCTCTCCGGCTGGTTGTGGGCGCCTACTTCCATCAGGCTGCCGACAATATTCCTGACCATATGATGTACAAAGGCATTGGCTTTGATATCGACCACAATATAGGTACCGTAGCGGCTGACGTTGATGTGCATCAGGTTGCGCCAGGGCGTACGCGACTGGCACTGCACGGCGCGAAACGAGGTAAAGTCGTTTTCGCCAATCAGACACTGCGCCGCACGGTGCATGCGTTCAGCATCCAGCGGCTGATGATAGTGCGTAACACCATGACCGAGCACCGCCGGACGCAAGCGATGATTGTAGATGACGTAGCGGTAACGGCGCGCCGTCGCGCTAAAGCGCGCATGAAAATCATCGGGCACATCTTTTACCCAACGCACCGCGATGTCTTTAGGCAGATTCGCATTTACGCCCAGCGTCCAGGCGGCGTCTTTGCGCAGCGCAGTCGTCTCAAAATGGACCACCTGGCCGGTCGCATGCACACCGGCATCGGTGCGCCCGGCGCAAAAGACCGAGATCGGCTCATTGGCAACCTGCGAGAGCGCCTTCTCCAGCTTCTCCTGCACACTGCGCACTTCCTGCTGACGCTGCCAGCCGTAGTAGTGGCTGCCGTCATACTCAATTCCCAGCGCGATTTTGTAGCGCGGCGCGGTGGTTTCTTCCTGCATCAGTACAGATACTCCTGCACCAGTTTCTCTGCCGTTTTCACCGCCATCAGCGCGCCGCCAAAGCGAATGTTGTCGGCAACCGACCAGAACTGGATCTGCTCCGGCATGCCATAGTCATTGCGAATGCAGCCGACGGAGAGATGGGCCTGGCCGGACGCGTCCGCCACCTGGGTCGGAAATTCGTTCGCTTCAGAGAGGGCAATATCCTCAAAGCGAGCAAACGCATCGCGCGCCTCTTCGGCCGCCAGCGGGCGTAATGCTTCGAAGCTCACCATCTGCGCATGGCCGTAGAAGACCGGCGACTGCACGCAGTTAGCGGAGATCATCAGCCCATCGTCCTGCAGGATTTTACGCATCTGATCGATGATGATGCGCTCTTCGCGCACACTACCTTCACTGTCCGGCAGCAGCGGCAACATATTGAATGCCAGCTGGCGACCAAAGTAGTCATCATCATCAATCGGGATGCCGTTCAACAGCTTGGCGCTCTGCCCTGCCAGCGCATCCACCGCCTGTTTACCGCTGCGCGAAACAGAGAGCAGGCTGGTCACAGCAATACGCGACAGGCCGCCTTCATCAATCAGCGGTTTCAGGCCTGCCAGCAGCTGGCTGGTAAGACTATCCGGAATAGCGATCACGTTGCGGTTGCGATAGTCCGCCAGCACGAACGGGTTAACGTCCGGCATCACCAGCGGCACATCCGGTTCGAGGGCAAACAGACCGCTGGTGTCGATCACCAGACAACCGGCGTTGGTCGCTTCTTCAATATAGGTCGCGCTGGCTTGCGCACCCGCCACAAAGAACGCCAGCTGCGCCTGCGTCCAGTCGAATTCAGCAGCATCTTCTACGCGCACGGTTTTACCGGCATAACGCAAGTTTTCCCCCGCGCTTTCGCTCTTAGCCAGAGCATAGAGTTCGCCAACCGGGAACTGGCGCTCCGCCAGCGTTTCGAGCAAGGCTTCTCCGACCGCGCCAGTGGCGCCGAGAACGGCAATATTCCAGCCTTCAGACATGGTGATTCACTCCAGAAAAAAGCGTCCCCGTCGGCGACGGGGAGCATAAAGATGAATTAACGTACCGGGTGATAAAAGGCGTCGAAGCCCAGTTTTTGCAACAGCGCCGATGCGTCCGCGTCGTCGCACTCAACGGTGAGTGACGACCATTCGCGGCGCTCAAGATAGTGCTTACGCAGCTTATCGAACTCACCCGGTGTGCCCGCTACTTTTCGCAGCAGGGCATCGTCGCGGCGCACATCATACACCAAATGCACCAACCTTTTTAACATTGCCTGTTCGACCGGCCCATGAAGGGAGATGCGGCTGCACTCCGGCGCAGGAAGCAGCGTATTCAGCGCCACCTGCTGCGGCTGACCGAGGAATTGACTGTAGGCTTCAAATACCTGCGTGGTGCCGCGCGCTTTTCCTTCAAGCGTGTAACCCGCAATATGCGCCGTGCCGATATCCACCTCTGCCAGCAGCTCGACGTTGAGATCCGGCTCCGGCTCCCAGACATCCAGCACGACGCTGAGATCCTGCCCCGCCTGCAAGTGCTGCAACAGCGCCGCGTTATCCACGACCGGCCCGCGACAGGCGTTGATCAGAATGGTGCCTGGCTTCAGGCGGCTGAGCAGCGCGTCATCAACCAGGTGCAGGGTTTTATACGGCCCCTCTTTAAACAGTGGGGTGTGGAACGTGAGGATATCCGCTTCGCGTACCAGCTCATCCAGCGTGCGGAAGTCGCCCGCGTCCCCGCGATCGGCGCGTGGCGGATCGCACAACAGCGTACGGATGCCCAGCGCTTCCAGCCGCGCCTGTAAGCGCCCACCGACGTTGCCGACGCCGACAATGCCCACGGTGCGGTCCGTGAGTGCAAACCCGTCGCGCTCTGCCAGCATTAATAAAGAGGAGAAAACATACTCCACCACGGCGATAGCGTTACATCCCGGTGCTGCGGAGAATGCGATGCCCGCCTGTTTCAGAAAAGCCTCATCAACATGATCGGTACCCGCCGTGGCGGTACCGACAAATTTAATCCCGGTCCCTTGCAGTAAATCGTTATTCACCTTCGTGACGGATCGCACCATTAATGCTTCGGCATCAGCCAGTTCCGCCTGGGGAATCGGGCGTCCGGGCACGGCATTAACCTCGCCCAGTCGGCTAAAAAGATCGCGGGCGTAAGGCATATTTTCATCAACAAGGATTTTCACACTACAGTACCTGTTTGAGAGCGGGAGTTGAGCGCGCAAGTGTGCCATAATCTCGCCGCCAGGCATACCCGCAATGCCGGCCACCGCCATGCGAGAGTAAGAGGAAACCCATGATTCAACCCATTCAGGGCGCACCTGCGCGTCCTCCCGGGCAAGAGCCACCGCAAGCCGCTAATCCTGTCGGCGAGCAGCCACTATCCACCCAGCAGCGTACCGTGCTGGAGCGGCTGGTGACGCGTTTGATCGCCCTGACCCAACAGCAGAGCGCTGAAGTCTGGGCAGGCGTAAAGCATGATTTGGGGCTGAAAAACGATGCGCCCCTGCTCTCGCGCCACTTCCCTGCCGCTGAGCAGAATCTGACGCAGCGCATGGAAACGGCAACGCAGAACCACACCACGCGCCAGATGGTGACCCAGTTGACCGAGCTGCTCGGCAAGGGGAACAATCGCCAGGCGGTGAGCGATTTTATTCGTCAGGAGTTCGGCCAGACGGCGCTCAGCCAGCTTACGCCGCAGCAGTTAAAAACGGTGCTGACGATGTTGCAGAACAACCAGATTGCGATCCCGCAGCCGCAGCAGCGCCCGGCAACTGAGCGTCCTCTGGTGGCGGCGGAGCATAACTCCCTCAACCAGGCGGTGACGAAACTGGCGGCGGCAACCGGCGAGTCGAGCAAGCTTATCTGGCAATCAATGCTGGAGCTCTCCGGCGTGAAGAGCGGCGAGCTGATCCCGGCGAAACATTTTACGCCGCTGATGACCTGGCTGCAGGCGCGCCAGACGCTGGCGACGCATACGGCACCGACACTACAAACGGTGCAGGCCACGCTGAAACAGCCGCTGGACAGCGCCGAATGGCGCGGCATCAGCGACTATGCGCAGCAGACGTTCCAGGTGACGCCTCAGACGGTGCTGACCAACGCCCAGGTGCAGGATATTCTCAACCAGGTCTTTTTACGCCGCACCGAGCGCGCGTCGGGAATGATCGAGGTGCGTGATGTGCAGCCGATTTATAGCCCCTTCGTCGCGCCGATAGTCGACACGGTAAAAGCGATGTCGATGCGACCAGGACTCTTTTTTATTGCCCTGCTTGTGGTGATGCTGCTGCTGTGGCTGGTGATTTAAAACACTGATGCATCCGCAGGCCTGCTAAATCCGTAGGCCTGATAAGCGAAGCGCCATCAGGCAATAACCTGATGGCGCATTATTAATCTACGGATCACCCTCTTACTTGATGTTATCGCCGTTCTGTCTGATCACATCCTGGTACCACCAGAAGGATTTCTTACGGCTGCGCGCCAGCGTACCGTTCCCTTCATTGTCTTTATCGACGTAGATAAAGCCGTAACGTTTTTTCATCTCGCCGGTGCCGGCAGACACCAGATCGATACAGCCCCACGGCGTATACCCCATCAAATCGACCCCATCTTCCACCACCGCTTTTTTCATTTCGCGGATGTGGTTGTGCAGGTATTCAATGCGGTATTGGTCGTCGACCACGCCGTCGCTTCCGAGCTGGTCAATAGCGCCGAAGCCGTTTTCAACGATAAACAGCGGCAGCTGGTAGTGGTCGTAGAAGTAGTTTAGCGAGTAGCGCAGGCCAACCGGATCAATTTGCCAGCCCCAGTCCGACGCTTTCACGTACGGATTTTTTACCAGGCTTTTGGTTTCGTCGTAATCAAGCTGCGGGTTATCTTCCGTCGCTTTGGTGGCAAACGACATGTAGTAGCTAAAGCCGATGTAGTCGACGCAGCCGCGGGTGAGGATCTGCAAGTCTTCGTCGGTAATATCAAGCTTGAAATCCCGGCGGGCAAAGTAGTTAAGCAGATGCTGCGGGTAGTAGCCGCGCACGTGTACATCGGTGAACCAGTAGCGGCGGTGCATCGCTACTACCGACATCATCATGTCGTTCGGATCGCAGGTGAGCGGGTAGATTGGACACATGGCGATCATACAGCCGATTTTAAAGTCAGGGTTAATTTTATGACCCGCTTCCACCGCCAGCGCGCTGGCTACCAGCTCATAGTGCGCGGCCTGGTACATAATCACTTCACGATCTTCGCCCGGCTGATACTTCACGCCGGAGTTGGTAAATGGCGCAAAGTCTTCGTTGTAGTTGGCCTGGTTGTTGATTTCGTTGAAGGTCATCCAGTATTTGACCTTGCTGCGATAGCGGGTGAAGACAGCGTTGGCAAAGCGCACAAAGAAGGCGATCACCTCACGGTTACGCCAGCCGCCATACTTTTTGACGAGGTGATAAGGCATTTCGAAATGGGAGAGCGTGATTACCGGCTCAATGTTGTACTTCAGGCACTCGTCGAACAGATCGTCGTAGAACTGCAAACCGGCTTCGTTGGGCTCCAGCTCATCCCCATTCGGGAAGATACGCGTCCAGGCGATGGAGGTGCGAAAACATTTAAAGCCCATCTCGGCAAAGAGTTTGATGTCCTCTTTGTAGCGGTGATAGAAGTCGATAGCATCATGATTGGGGTAGTTTTTACCCGGCAGTACGCCATCGGTGATCTCACGCGGAACGCCATGTGCGCCTGCGGTCATCACATCCGCCACGCTGACGCCTTTACCACCCTCCTGCCAGCCGCCTTCCAGTTGATGCGCAGCAACCGCCCCGCCCCACAGAAAATCCGCTTTAAAACCGGACATATCACTCTCCTTTCGCTTATCAGTGCGAAGAGCATAAACGCGACCGCGCAGAGATGACATCGCCGTGCTCGCGTTTTGTGAAACCGGTTGCAAAGAGAGTATTTCACACGCAACTCATTACATCGGGCTGGAAGCCAGCGCATAAAAAAGGGAGCCTCAGGCTCCCTTCTTACGTTCTATGACGTTTATTTCAGCTTGCGCATCACTAGCGTGGCGTTAGTGCCGCCAAAGCCGAAGCTGTTGGACATTACTGTGTTGAGCGTCTGCTCGGTCGGTTTGGTGACGATATTCATGCCCGCCGCCTGATCGTCCAAATCCTCAATGTTAATGCTCGGCGCGATAAAGCCGTGCTCCAGCATCAGCAGAGAGTAGATCGCTTCCTGCACACCAGCCGCGCCCAGTGAGTGACCGGTCATCGCTTTGGTCGCGGAGATGGCAGGCGTGTTATCGCCAAATACTTCACGAATTGCGCCCAGCTCTTTCACATCACCCACCGGGGTGGAGGTGCCGTGAGAGTTGAGGTAATCGATCGGGGTATCAACGCCGTGCATCGCCATCTTCATACAGCGCACTGCGCCTTCACCTGACGGTGCAACCATGTCAGCGCCATCAGACGTTGCTCCATAGCCGACGATCTCAGCGTAGATGTGCGCACCGCGCGCCAGCGCGTGCTCCAGCTCTTCAACGACGACCATGCCGCCGCCGCCAGCGATAACAAAGCCATCACGCTCTTTATCGTAGGTACGGGACGCTTTGTCCGGCGTCTCGTTGTATTTGGTGGAGAGCGCGCCCATGGCGTCGAACTCACAGGCCATTTCCCAGCACAGCTCTTCACCGCCGCCGGCAAAAACGATGTCCTGTTTGCCCAGTTGAATCTGTTCTACCGCGTTCCCGATACAGTGCGCGGAAGTGGCGCACGCGGAGCTGATGGAGTAGTTAACGCCGTGGATTTTGAACGGCGTGGCGAGGCAGGCGGAAACCGCAGAGGCCATCGCCTTGGTCACCACATAAGGACCAACGGCTTTCAGGCCGCGCGGGGTGCGCATCGCGTCCGCGCCGAAAACCTGTGCTTTAGAGGAACCGCCGGAACCTGCAATCAGGCCCACGCGTGGGTTGTTCTGATAGACCTCTTCTTTCAGGCCTGCATCTTCGATGGCCTGCTGCATTGAGAGGTAAGAATAGATAGAGGCATCGTTCATGAAACGAACCACTTTACGGTCGATCAAACCTGTGGTGTCCAGTTTGACGTTACCCCAGACGTGGCTGCGCATGCCGGAATCTTTGAACTCCTGAGAAAATGTGATCCCTGAGCGTCCTTCACGCAGAGATGCCAGGACTTCCTGCTGGTTACTACCAATGCTGGAAACGATGCCCAGGCCAGTAATTACTGCACGCTTCATTCAATACCCCTAAGTCGCACTAATTAAGTTTCGAGTCGCAAGATAGCGTACACTTGTACGCCGAACAAGTCCGATCAGACATTTCACACAGAAATTTGCGCCTTTCTTTGACCCTCGTTAAGATCGACGCACTGCTTGCCGGACGAGTAACTTACGTGAAACACACCGCTATACAGACCGCCAACCTCGAATTCAACGCTGAGGGTACACCTGTTTCCCGAGATTTTGACGATGTCTACTTCTCTAATGATAACGGGCTTGAAGAGACCCGCTATGTTTTTCTCGGCGGCAACGACCTCCGGACGCGTTTTCCAGAACACTCCAGGAAACTATTCATTGTTGCGGAGAGCGGCTTTGGTACCGGCCTTAACTTCCTCACACTGTGGCAGGCTTTTGCCGCTTTTCGTGCCGAACATCCTGACGCTACCCTGGAAAGATTACATTTCATCAGTTTCGAAAAATTTCCCCTCACCCGCGATGACCTGCAAAAAGCCCATGCCCACTGGCCGGAACTGGCACCTTTTGCTGAACTGTTGCAGGCGCAGTGGCCACAGGCGATCGCGGGCTGCCATCGGCTGTTGCTCGATGAAGGTCGCGTGACGCTCGATCTCTGGTTTGGTGATATTAATCAGTTAACTGATACGCTCGATGAGAGTCTGAACCAGCAGGTTGATGCCTGGTTCCTCGATGGCTTTGCGCCGTCGAAAAATCCCGATATGTGGACGCCCGCCCTTTTTCAGGCGATGGCGCGTCTTACCCGGCCGGGCGGGACGCTGGCGACCTTTACCTCCGCCGGCTTTGTGCGCCGCGGTTTGCAGGAGGCGGGCTTCACCATGCAAAAGCGCAAAGGCTTTGGCCGTAAGCGGGAGATGTTAAGCGGTGTGTTAGAAAAGGGGGTTATAGCCGCGCCGCGCGCGCCGTGGTTTGCCCGCAGCGGTACAGAGACGCGGGAAGTCGCGCTGGTTGGCGGCGGCGTTGCGAGCGCGCTGCTTGCCCTTGCGCTGCTTCGCCGTGGCTGGCAGGTCACGCTCTACTGCGCGGATGCCGCCCCGGCAGAGGGCGCATCCGGCAACCGCCAGGGCGCACTCTATCCGCTCCTTAGCGCGCACGATCCGGCGCTGGCGCGCTTTTTTAGCGCCGCGTTTACCTTTGCCCGCAGGCTTTATGACGCGCTGCCGGTAGCGTTTGATCACCAGTGGTGCGGCGTTACCCAGCTCGGCTGGGATGAGAAGAGCCAACATAAAATCGAGCAGATGCTGACGCTGGAACTGCCTCACGAGCTGGCGCACCGCATCAGCGCGGAGGGCGTTTTTGCGCAGAGCGGCGTAGAGACCGGTTGCGCTGGTATCACCTACCCCGCCGGCGGCTGGTTATGCCCGGCGCAATTAACGGCAGGAGCCATTGCTCTCGGAATGGAGCAGGGTTTGCAGGTGCACTATCGCTATGAGGTTGAAACGCTTGTTCGCCACAGTAATGGCTGGCAGCTGCGTTTCGCCGATGGCAGCGAGCGCCAGCATGAGAGCGTGGTGCTGGCCAACGGGCACCGCATTCAGCACTTTTCCCAAACGGAGAAACTGCCGGTTTATCCGGTGGCCGGTCAGGTAAGCCATATTCCCACCACCGGGCCGCTGGCTCGTCTGCGCCAGGTGCTCTGTTATGACGGCTATCTGACGCCGCACAACCCACATAACCAGCAGCACTGTATTGGTGCCAGTTACCATCGCGGCCAGCAGGACGCGGCCTACAGCGAAGCGGATCAGCAGCAGAACCGCCAGCGCTTGATTGACTGTTTCCCGCAGGCCGAGTGGGCGCAGACGGTGGATATTAGTGCCAAAGAGGCGCGTTGCGGCGTACGCTGCGCCACGCGCGATCACCTGCCGATGGTCGGCAATGTGGCAGATTACAATGCAACGTTATCAGCCTATGCAAAGCTTGCTGAACATCAGGACACGGCGGTCAGTGCGCCCGTGCATGAGGGGTTATTTATGATCGGTGCGCTCGGTTCACGTGGCTTGTGCAGCGCGCCGCTGGCGGCGGAGATCCTCGCCGCGCAGATGAGCGATGAGCCCATTCCACTGGATGGCGAAACGCTGGCGGCGATGAACCCGAATCGGTTGTGGGTACGAAAGTTGTTGAAGGGAAAAGCGGTGAAATAAGGGGTAGCGGCCGGTATATCGCCGTAAACAGATTGCCGGATGGCGCGTAAACACTTATCCGGCCTACGCCGTTTCAGCCGCTCCATACACGTTTCCGCATTCCCGCCCCGTAGGCCGGATAAGGCAAAGCCGCCCTCCGGCAACTTTGCCCCGGGTTAAAGCAGGCTTAGTGCGCCTTCGCCTGCTGGTAAAGATTTTCCCACATGCTGAGCACCAGCGCCTGGTCGCGCGGCGACAGCTCTCCTGCCTGAATGGCGTGTTCCACACTGGTGGTCACGCGTGCGGATACCGCTTCCGGCGAGTGGTCATCGCTGCTCTCCAGATCGGCCACCGCCAGTGTCAGGTGCCCGCGCAGATAACCGCCAGCAAACAGTTCATCATCACTGGCGTGATCCACCATATTGTCAATTAACGCCAGAATGCGTGATTCAAACTCCGCGATCATCTCTCTTCCTCTCGTAAAAACGTGGCCCTACAGATCTTCCGGCCACGGAAACTGTGCTGCCGCTAACGACGGCGTCTGGTAATAATCCTGTAATGCCTTGATAAAACGCGCCGGACGCGCCGGGATCCCCTGCTCCAGCCATACCATCACCTGGGCGTGTACGCGGCGCTGAAACGCCACACGATCCGGCTCAACATCGCCCTCCAGGTTGTCACAGCTGACATTAAACGGAAAGCCTGCCGCCGCGCAGAAGAGCCACTCCAGCGCCTGTGGCTTCACTTCGACATCTTCAAACTGCCCCTGGGTGGCGGCATCGCGCCCGTCCGGGCAGTACCAGTAACCGAAATCAACCAGCTTGCGCCGTTCTGCCCCGGCGATGCACCAGTGCGAAATCTCATGCAGGGCGCTGGCGTAAAAGCCGTGGGCAAACACCACGCGGTTGTAAGGGGCGTCGGCATCAGCGGGAAGATAGATCGGTTCTTCATCGCCTTTAATCAGACGGGTATTAAAATCGCTGGCAAAGCAGCCATCAAAAATATCAATTAATTGCTGATAGTGGTGCGTCATACATTCACCCCCAAAAAGTGGAGGATCTCCTGCCCGTGACTGTCATAGAGAAGTTTTGCGCTCATGACCGCCGAGACAATCACAATCATCGGACGGATAAGCTTCTGCCCTTTACTGAGCACCAGCCGCGAGCCCATGCGCGCGCCCAGAAACTGGCCGACAAGCATCACAAAGCCGGTGCCCCAAACCACTTTGCCGCCGATGATAAACAGCAGCAGCCCGCCGACGTTGGAGGTGGCGTTAAGCACTTTAGCGTGCGCGGTTGATTTCGCGAGGTTGAACCCGCAGAGGGTGACAAACGCCAGCGCGTAAAACGACCCGGCGCCGGGGCCGAAAAAGCCGTCATAGAAGCCGACGCAGCCGCCGGCAACCAGCGCAAACGGCAGGCCATACAGACGACGCTGCCGATCCTCTTCGCCAAGCTTTGGCATCAATAAAAAGTAGAGACCGATACAGATAACTAATATGGGCAGGATCTGGCGCAGCACGTCCGATTTCACATACTGCACCAGCAGCGCGCCGCTGGTGGAGCCGATAAAGGTCATCAAGATATTGAGCTTCTGATCGGCGAGATTGACCACTTTACGGCGAATAAAGTAGAGCGATGAGGAGAGCGACCCACCGCAGGCCTGCAGCTTGTTGGTCGCCAGCGCCTGCGCAGGCGTCATCCCCGCAGCTAATAGCGCCGGAACGGTTAACAGCCCGCCACCGCCTGCCAGCGCATCGATAAAGCCTGCCAGCAGCGCGACAAAAAAGAGCACCGCCAGCATCAGCGGTGTCATCATAAATAACGAATCAAAGAGTTCCATCAGAGGGCGTGTTCATCCAGTAGAGCCTGACAGGAAGGCGGCAACGGTGGCGGCGTCTTTTTCTCAGGCGTGCTGCTGCCCGGTTTCGCCGGTTTAAACCAGCTCTGCAACTCCGCGCCGCAGCCGTCGCCCGGTGGCGGCGCTGGCTGATCGACACACTCAAGGCTGTCGGCCGGGCAGCGCAGGCGCACATGCATATGCGCGCGATGCTGGAACCAGGGGCGCACCTTGCGCAGCCAGTCGCGATCCGTGCCGGCATCGTAACAAAGCTGCTGCTTGATGGCAGGGTTAACAAAGATGCGCGTCACCTCGTCATCCTGCGCGGCAAGTTTAATCAGGCTGCTGATTTCCGGCTTCCACAGCGAAGGCACCACGCTTTTTCCGTCGCGCGAGACCAGATCCAGCGCCTGCGGTTTCAGCAGCTGCGCCGCGCTCCAGCGCGTGGTCGGCAGTTGCAGGAAGATATCCACATCCAGCCCCGACTGGTGGCTGGCGTGACCGCCGTTAAAGCGCCCGCCGGCCGGCATCCCCATATCGCCCACCAGCACGGTGCCAAGCCCGAGGTTATGCACCTGGGTACTAAGGCGCTGAATAAACAGCACCAGATCCGGGTGACCAAAATAGCGACGCTGATCGGTGCGCATCACCTGATAGGTGTCAGATTGCAGCGGCAGATCCTGCGCGCCAACGATGCAGCCATTCGAAAATGCGCCAATCGACTGTGGGCTGCCGGGTACCGGATGGGTCAATTTTTGCCACGGTGTCGCCGCCGTAGCGGCGGCGCTCAGCAGCAGCGCAAACAGCGCGATTGCCGTCTTTTTCATCGGTTACCAGCGTGGAAGTGTGGGAGTAACATCAGCGTTTTGACCGCGCTGACGCAGGAAGTGATCCATTAATACGATCGCCAGCATCGCTTCGGCGATCGGCACGGCGCGAATGCCAACGCAGGGATCGTGACGCCCTTTGGTGATCATCTCTACCTCATCGCCAGAACGCGTCACAGTTTTGCCCGGCACGGTGATACTGGAGGTGGGCTTCAGCGCGATATTGGCGACGATCTGCTGACCGCTGCTGATCCCGCCGAGAATGCCGCCAGCGTGATTGCTCTGGAAGCCGTCGCGGGTCAGTTCATCCCGGTTCTCACTGCCGCGCAGCTTCACCACCTCAAAGCCGTCGCCAATCTCAACGCCTTTCACCGCATTGATGCTCATCAGGGCATGGGCGATATCAGCATCGAGACGATCAAAAACCGGCTCGCCGAGGCCAGGCGGAACGTTATCAGCCACCACCGTCACCTTCGCGCCGATGGAGTCGCCCTCTTTTTTCAGGCCGCGCATCAGCTCGTCCAGCGCCTCGATCTTGTCCGGATCCGGACAGAAGAAGGGGTTAAGCTCAACTTGATCCCACGCTTTGATCGCCAGCGGAATGTCGCCCATCTGACTCAGGCAGCCGCGAATGACGATGCCGAATTTCTGCGCGAGGTATTTCTTCGCAATTGCGCCAGCCGCGACGCGCATCGCCGTTTCACGGGCGGAAGAGCGACCGCCGCCGCGATAGTCGCGCACGCCATATTTCTGTTCGTAGGTGTAGTCAGCATGGCCAGGACGGAAGAGATCTTTAATGGCACCGTAGTCCTGCGAACGCTGATCGGTGTTTTCAATAAGCAGGCCGATGCTGGTGCCGGTGGTCACGCCCTCAAACACGCCGGAGAGGATTTTGACCTGGTCCGGCTCGCGGCGCTGGGTGGTGTAGCGCGAGGTGCCGGGACGGCGGCGGTCGAGATCGTGTTGTAAATCCGCTTCGGTTAGCGGAATGCCCGGCGGCACACCATCAACAATACAGCCCAGCGCCAGCCCGTGCGATTCACCGAAAGTGGTGACGCGAAAGAGTTGTCCAATCGTGTTTCCTGCCATCACGGCTCCGTTATTCGTTGTGTGTTTGCGCGTTGATCAATCTTTGTAGATGCTGAAATGTTCTTGTGCCGCAATCAGTTGCGCTTTGGTCAGCATAAAGACACCGTCCCCACCGTTGTCGAACTCCAGCCAGGTGAACGGCACATTCGGGTACTGGTCCATCAGATGTACCATGCTGTTGCCAACTTCACAAATCAGGATGCCGTTATCAGAGAGGTACTGCGGGGCGCAGGCGAGAATGCGGCGCGTCAATTTCAGACCATCGCTGCCGGAGGCAAGACCCAGCTCCGGTTCATGACGGTATTCCGACGGCAGGTCGGACATATCCTCTTCATCGACGTACGGCGGGTTAGTGACAATCAGGTCGTACTGCACTTTCGGCAGATCGCGGAAGAGATCGGAGCGGATCGGCGTGACGTGGTGAATCAGGCCATGCTCTTCAATATTGTGTTCCGTGACAGCCAGCGCATCGGCGGAGATATCCACCGCGTCCACTTCCGCTTCCGGGAAGGCGTACGCGCAGGCGATAGCGATACAGCCGCTGCCGGTGCACATATCGAGAATGTGCTGCGGTTGCTGCTCAATAAGCCCGGCGAAGTGGTTGTTAATCAGCTCGCCAATCGGCGAACGCGGCACCAGCACGCGCTCATCGACATAAAATTCGTGGCCGCAGAACCAGGCTTTATTAGTGAGATAGGCCACCGGAATGCGTTCGTTAACGCGGCGGATCACGCGCTCAACGATGCGATGGCGCTCGCTGGAGGTGAGGCGCGCGTTACGCATCTCTTCGGGAATATCCAGCGGTAAGTAGAGGGTCGGCAGCACCAGCTGTACGGCTTCATCCCAGGGGTTGTCGGTGCCGTGGCCATACCAGATGTTGGCGGCGCTAAATCGGCTGACCGACCAGCGCAACATGTCCTGAATGGTGTGCAGCTCATTCACTGCTTCGTCGACGAAAATTTTATCCATACTATCCCCCAGGGCATGCTCGCAATAAATTCGGCGGCTAGTTTGCCATGAAGATGGGGATAAATCAGCATCCACGCGTATCTGCGCGGCGTAAAAATGCATTTTGCTGCACCGCAGCCGCCTGCAGTCGGGTACACTGGCGCAAAGAAAAAACAGGATGCGCAAATGAAAAAGAAACCATCGCTTAGCGAGGAGGAGCAGGCTCTGTTCCGGCAGCTGATGACCGGGACGCGCCAGATGAAGCAGGATACCGTCGTACACCGCCCGGCGCGTAAGAAGATCGCCGAAGTGCCGGTCAAGCGCCTGTTACAGGAGCAGGCGGATAACAGCCACTACTTTTCCGACGAGTTTCAGCCGCTGCTCAACACCGATGGCCCGGTGAAATATGTCCGCGGTGATGTCAGCCACTTTGAGTTGAAAAAGCTGCGCCGCGGCGATTACTCCCCGGAGCTGTTTCTCGATCTGCACGGTTTAACGCAGATGCAGGCCAAACAGGAGCTCGGTGCGCTGATTGCCGCTTGTCGGCGCGAGCACGTCTTTTGCGCCTGTGTGATGCACGGCCACGGCAAACATATCCTCAAGCAGCAAACGCCGCTCTGGCTGGCGCAACATCCGCACGTGATGGCGTTTCACCAGGCGCCGAAAGAGTACGGCGGGGATGCGGCAGTGCTGGTGTTGATTGAAGTCGAAGAGTGGCAGCCGCCGGAGTTACCGTAAGGCAGAAATGAGAAGAGCCGCACTGTGCGGCTCTTTTTTTGCATCGGTCCGATGAATCAGATGGCTTTCGGCATCTTCAGGTTGCAGGGACTCATTTGCCAGTTGAACACCCCTTTGCCCTCTTTATCCAGCGTGACGCTGGCAATAGCAGAGGTAGTGAACATGGGCGGCGTTTCGCCAGGACAGAGCTCGGCGACCAGGTAACCCACCAACGGCAGGTGCGAGATCACCAGCGCCGTTTCGGTGCCTTCATTGGCCAGCGCCTGTAAATAAGCGCTTACCAGGCCGACATCGCCGCAGGGCGTCAACTCCGGCAGGACATCCACGTTGTCAGGCAGGTTCATGCACTCCCCTACCTTCTCCAGCGTCTGTTCAGCGCGTAAAAACGGGCTAACCAGAACACGATCGATATCCACTTTTTGGCCTTTCAACCACGTTGCCATTTGACGCGATTCGTCGCAGCCGCAAGGGGTAAGCGGACGAACGGAGTCACTGGCTGCATCGAGGGCAGCATCGCCGTGACGCATGATAAAAACTTGCATATTGCACCGCTTTTGTTAACCAGAAGCATCGCGCTTTTGCCGGTGAAAAGAGATCACGCTGACAGAAAAACGGGATGGCCGGGCATTTTGCCTGATTCATTCGTTGAATGAAACGCTGTTTTTTACCTCAATGGCGCAAGTATAGTCAATCACTGTTTATGAAATAACCGCAAAGGCCATGAGGTATAACACATTTACTTTTTTCGACCTTAACTTACAGGCTCACTTTCCGTTGCTGGCCAGAAGCGTTTCCCCTCCTGAGCCATGCGTAACAGGGCTTCACACGGTGCAAATCGCGCCCCATAACGCGCCTCCATCTGCTGCAGCGACGCCACGACGCTTGCCGCGCCCAGCGTATCCATATAGTGGAAAGGCCCCCCTAAAAATGGCGGGAAGCCGATGCCGAAAACGGCACCGATATCGCCATCGCGCGCGCTACGGATCACCTGCTCATCGAAACAGCGCGCCGCTTCGTTAAGCATCAGCAGAACACAGCGCTCGGCAATCTGCTGCGCCGAAGATTGCCCTTTCGCCGACACGCCGATTAAGCGGTAGATCGAAGCATCCGGCTGTTTTTTGCTTTTACGCCCTTTTGTCGGGTAAAGATAGAAACCGCGGCTATTTTTTCTCCCTTTGCGATCGTCATTTAAAATCGCAGAGACAAGGGTTGCAGGCGCACTAAAACGCTCTCCGTAAGCGGCCTCCAGCACCGGAATGATCTTCGTGCCGGTATCGATGCCGACTTCATCCAGCAGTTGTATCGGGCCGACGGGAAAACCGAATTTCACCAGCGCCCGGTCGATGGCCTCAATCGGCTCACCTTCGCTCAGCAGGCGCATCGCTTCACTGATGTAGGGTGCCAGAATACGGTTAACATAAAAGCCCGCTTTATCGACCACCACAATCGGCGTCTTGCCCTGCTTCTTCGCCAGCTTCACCGTGGTGGCAATGGTCTGCTCATCGGTACCGGCATGCGGGATCACTTCTACCAGCGGCATCTTCTCCACCGGGCTGAAAAAATGTAATCCGATCACCTTTCCCGGACGCGCCGCGTTTTCAGCAATATCCGCAATAGGTAGCGAGGAGGTATTTGAGGCAAAAATAGTGTGTGGCGCGCAGTGTGCCTCCACTTCGCTGACCATCTTCTGTTTGAGGGAGAGATCTTCGAATACCGCTTCGATTACCACGTCGCGATGAGCAAAGCCGCGGTAATCCAGCGAGCCGGAGATCTTCGCCATCTGGCTGTCGCGCTCGCCTGGTTTGATAAAACGGCGGCGCACTTTTTTATCCAGCTCCTGCCAGCTGTATTTCAGCGCATGGTTAATGCCTTTCGCATTAATATCTTTAATGCGAACCGGCAACCTGCCCTTGCTGGCAGTGACATACGCGATACCGCCGCCCATCAGTCCGCCGCCAAGAATGCCGACGCTGCGCAGCGGCGCGGCGGCCACGGTGCTACCGGGATCTTTTTTGATATCTGTCGAGGCAAAGAAGATGTTACGCAGCGCCTGCGACTGCGGCGTCATCGCCAGCTGACCAAAGGCGCGCGCTTCTGCTTCATAGCCGCTGCTGCGCCCCTGCGCCAGGCCGGTTTCAATCACCGATAAAATTCGCGGCGCGGCAGGATAGTTGCCGTGGGTTTTCTGCTCGGTTCGCTTCGCCGCCATCTTAAATAGCAACGTGCGGCCAAGCGGCCCGGCGAGGATGCGCTCACGCACCGGCAAACGGCGGCTGAGCGGACGCTCCTGCTGCGCCAGTTCGACCGCCGTTTCCAGCAGAATGTCGTGCGGCACAACATCATCCACCAGGCCCACTTTCAGCGCCTGGCGCGCACGCAGCTGTTTACCGGTGAGGATCATCTCCAGCGCAGTGCTTACGCCTACCAGCCGCGGCAAACGCTGGGTGCCACCGGAGCCGGGCAGCAAGCCGAGCTGCACTTCCGGCAGGCCAAGGATGGTTTTGCCATCATCCGAGCAGACGCGGCGATGGCAGGCCAGCGCCAGTTCCAGCCCGCCGCCGAGGCAGGCACCGTGAATAGCGGCGACAACCGGGATCGACAGGGCGTGGATCTCCGCCATGATCTTCTGCCCCTGCAGAGCCAGCTCTTCTGCTTCTTTCGCGCTCTGGCAACGACCAATCATGTTGATATCGGCCCCGGCAATAAAGTTGTCCGGCTTCGCCGAAATAAACACCACACCGCGCAGCGCACGGTTATCACGGATCGCTTTTAAGATGGCGCGCACCTGCGCACCAAACTCCGCCTTCAGGGTGTTCATCTTTTCATTAGGTACATCAATGGTAACGACCGCAACATTGTCGGGGCGTACATCAAGGGTAAATGCAGAAACCGTCATTATTCCGCCTCCAGAACCATTGCCGCGCCTAATCCTCCCGCCGCGCAGGCGGTAACCAGACCGAAACCGCCGCCGCGACGGCGCAGCTCATGCAGGGTTTGTGTGATCATCCGCGCGCCGGTGGCGGCAAAGGGGTGACCATAGGCAATCGAGCCGCCAAGCACGTTAAATTTGCTCTCATCCACCTCGCCGGTGGCCTGCGAGCGCCCCAGCACCTCGCGGGCGAAACGATCGCTGGCCATCAGTTTCAGGTTAGTTAAGGTCTGGGCGGCAAAGGCTTCATGCATATCGAACAGGGTCAGGTCGGCCAGGGTTAATCCTGCGCGATCCAGCGCCAGCGGCGTTGCCCAGGCCGGACCGAGCAGCATATCTTTCTGCACGCCAATCGCCGTAAAGGCGTAGCTGCGCAGATAGCCCAGCGGCACAAGGCCCAGCTCTCTGGCACGTGATTCGGTCATTAGGATCACCGCCGCCGCGCCGTCGGTGAGCGGCGTGCTGTTAGCTGCGGTAACGGTGCCGTGTTTGCGGTCAAAGGCCGGGCGCAGTTTGGCGTAATCGGCGAGGCTTGAGTTGCCGCGCACGTTATTGTCCTGCTCGACCGGATCGCGAAACGGCGGCGCATAAGCGGTCATCACCTCCTCCGCCAGTTTGCCCTCACTCCAGGCCTGAGCGGCAAACTGATGGGAGCGGTGCGCCAGCGCATCCTGCTCCTGACGGCTAATGGCGTAGGTTTTCGCCATCTGCT
Organism: Kosakonia sp. SMBL-WEM22; assembly: GCF_014490785.1. Taxonomy (NCBI): domain Bacteria; kingdom Pseudomonadati; phylum Pseudomonadota; class Gammaproteobacteria; order Enterobacterales; family Enterobacteriaceae; genus Kosakonia; species Kosakonia sp. SMBL-WEM22. The sequence continues at coordinate 3,422,523 of NZ_CP051488.1, forward strand.
CGGCGGTATCGCCCATACGCAGGCCGGTCGAGTACTCAGCAACCGCAGGCGGAACCGGTAGAAGATCGCGCAGACGCAGGCGCGAGAAGAGTTTGAGCTTCTGCCCGACGGTACGCGCTTTGTTAGCATCCACCAGCGCGCGCGCCAGTTTTTTACTGACGCCAATAGGCAGTACAGATGAGGAGTCGGCACCACCAGCGATACCCGCGCGGATGGTGCCAGCCAGCAGGCTTTCCGTTACGTTCGCCACCGCCTGAAAACTGGTGGCGCAGGCGCGGCTGACGCTGTAGGCGTCGGTGTGAACATTCATGCCGGTACCGAGCACAATTTCACGCGCGATATTGGGCGCTTCCGGCATTTGCACCACCTGGCCGAAGACCAGTTGTTCAATCACCTCGGGGGGAATGTCGTTGCGCGCCAGCATCTCCCCCACCACCATTTTGCCGAGATCGATCGCCGGTACGCCGTGAAACGCGGTCGCCTGGCGGACAAATGGGGTTCGTAACCCGCAGACAATGGCAATGCGGTCGCCCTGACGGGTGACAAGCGGTAATGCCTGACTCATAACACTCCCCTGTATACAGCGTAATCAATAAAGTGGTCTGACCTGATAACAGTCTTAACCAATCTTTTACATTTAGCCAATGGCAGGGAGGAAAAAATGGGAGCTAAGGCACAGATAAACGGATAAAAAAACGCTCCCACAGGAGGGAGCGTTGAGAGCGAAGTTTAGCGCAGACCGAGCTGGAAAATAAGGGTTTCCGCTTCGCAGGCGAAAACAAAATCGATATCCAGCTGCACGCCCTCTGCCACTTCGGTAAAGGTTGGAGAAATGTGGCACGGTTCAGACTCAACGCTGCGCGCTTTGGCGGTCAGCGCTGCCAGCGCCTCTTCAGCGTCGGCGCGGTTAGCGAATACGCGGCTGTAAGAGGCGGTACAGTCGGAGTTATCCATAATGGTTCCGACATCCATACAGCAGCAAACCGGGGTTTCATCAGCACTGCATTTACTCATAGAAGATTTCCTCAAAATTCGCACCCTGGGTGCCAGGTCAAGATTGCACATATTTTACGCCGCCGCGCAGGGTCGCTCCAGTCGTTAATCGCCGGAACGGCCTTAAGTGACCGAAATCACAATTAAAAATGATCTAAAACAAAAACTACCGAAAACGGGGATCCGTGCTACGGCCAAATTTGCCACGCAGATCCCGTTTCGGAGATCACATTTGAAAAATCTTGATTACATACTTGCAACATTGGTTCTGGTCAGACCTATACTCTCGCCACTGGTCTGATTTCTCTGCGGTAGCTCAGACCCTACACTTCGCGCTTCTTTAACAAGGCGTAAAAAAGTTTGTATAAAAATAACTCGCTTCGAATGAGGTTATGGTCATGAGCCAGAAAACCCGTTTTACCAAGTCTGCTCTGGCAGTCGCAGTGGCACTCGTTTCTACCCAGGCCTGGTCCGCAGGCTTTCAACTCAACGAATTCTCCGCCTCCGGCCTCGGTCGCGCTTACTCTGGTGAAGGCGCAATTGCTGATGATGCAGGTAATGCCAGCCGTAACCCGGCGCTGATTACCACCTTCGATCGCCCAACCTTCTCCGGCGGCGCGGTGTTTGTAGATCCTGGTGTAGATGTAACCGGACGCTCTGCGATTGGTAACAACGCCAGTCAGGACAATATTGCCCCGACAGCGTGGGTGCCGAACCTGCACTTTGTTGCGCCGATTAACGATCAGTTTGGCTGGGGCGCATCCGTCACCTCTAACTACGGCCTGGCGACAGAGTTCAACAACAATTTCGCTGCGGGCTCAATAGGCGGTAAAACCGACCTCGAAACGCTGAACCTGAACCTCAGCGGTGCGTACCGTCTTAATAACAACTGGAGCTTCGGCCTCGGTTTCGACGCCGTCTACGCACGCGCAAAAATTGAACGCTACGCGGGCGATCTGCCGCAGCAGGTTGATTTCGCCACTGGCGGTGCCCTGGGTCTTAGCGATCTGATCCCGCGTGATACCCAGATTGCGCATCTGAAAGGCGATGAGTGGGGCTTCGGCTGGAACGCTGGTATCCTGTATGAACTGGATAAAAATAACCGTTGGGGTCTGACCTACCGCTCAGAAGTGAAAGTGGACTTCGATGGCGATTATAAGAGCGATCTCCCTCTGGCGGTTAACGTGTTGGGTCCGCAATTTGGTCTGAAAGGTCTGCCAGTCGCAACAGGCGGTGCAACTATCCCTGGCTCGCTGACACTCAACTTACCAGAAATGTGGGAAATATCGGGTTATAACCGTGTCGATCCGCAGTGGGCAATCCACTACAGCCTGGCCTACACCAGCTGGAGCCAGTTCCAGCAGCTGAAAGCGACGGGTAGCCAGGGTCAGCAGCTCTTCTATAAAGAAGAGGGCTACAAAGATGCCTACCGTATCGCGCTTGGTACCACCTATTACATGGATGATAACTGGACCTTCCGCGGCGGTATCGCCTTTGATGACAGCCCGGTTCCTGCCGATAAACGCTCTATCTCCATTCCGGACCAGGATCGCCTGTGGCTGAGCACCGGTGCGACCTATGCATTCAATAAAGATGCATCCGTCGATGTCGGCGTCTCCTATATGCATGGCCAGAAAGTGAAGTTCACCGAAGGGCAATACACTTTCAAATCTGAAGGTCGCGCCTGGCTGTATGGTGCCAACTTTAACTACGCCTTCTGATAAACGCGTAGAGATAAAAAAAGGTGAGCTTCTGGCTCACCTTTTTTATTGGCATTTATTCCGAGTCGATATCTTTTAAATCACCCTCAATCGCCTGCGCGTTCGGGTTCTCCTGCGGCTTCAGCTTACCGCCGTTGGCGATAAAGTCATGGCGCTGGAAGTAGGCTTCACGCACCAGAATATAAGGGTCGGAGGACTGGCGCAGCAGGCCGTCGGAGTCGAGCAACTGAGCGCGCGATTCGATGCCTTCAACCGTCCACTTACCGACGGAGAGCGGCCAGGTCAGCCAGGAGAGCACAGGATAGAGCGTATCCGCCATATCGCCGCCATCTTCACGCAGCGTGAAGCTGCCATAGAACGGCAGTTGCACATAAGGGCCATAACCCATGCCGTAGTGTCCCAGCGTGCTACCAAAACGGTGCGGCTCTTCGCGCTGCAGTTTCGGGTTCGACATCCCGGCCACATCCATCAAGCCGCCCATCCCCAATAGGGTATTCAGGAAGAAGCGGGTGAAGTGAACCATCCCCTGATAAGGGTTGCCCTGCAGGAAGTAGTTCGCCATCACTGCCGGCTCTTCAAGGTTACTGGTGAAGTTGCTCAACCCGTTACGCGCCGGCTGCGGCACATAATCACGCCAGGCGACGGCAACCGGTCTGACAACATAGGGATCCAGCACGTTGAAGTTGAAGTTATACATGGTGCGGTTAAACCCTTCTAACGGGTCCGAGCGCCCCTGCGTCTCATTCGAGCTGGCGCAGCCGACCAGCACAGTGGTGGCCAGCGCAAGCGCCGACAGGCGGTATTTCATCATTGTCTCCCTGCAGAATACGGCCTTCTTCGAGGCCATTCATCAAAATGCAACGCATTGTAACAGCGTGTCTTATGATGTCTATGTCGTGGTCTGGGTGATTTACTTCAGCATAGCCGCCGTTGCCGGTGCGGCGTGTTAATAATCTTATACATTGTTTCCAGGCAAACTATCTCCTTTTTTGCTCTTCACTATAATTTCGGAGGATACCGCCCTGAACACAGGGAGAAAGCCGCTACGCTTAACGCACAAAAATCAATAAAGTGAGGCCTTCGTGGACAAAATAGAAGAAGAGAAGATTGACCAGCACAGCGATGACATCAACGTCGAAAGCGAAGAGAAGGAGCGCGGCGAGGAGATAGAGGTTGATGAGGAGCGTCTGCCCTCGCGGGCGATGGCGATCCATGAACATATTCGCCAGGATGGTGAAAAAGAGATGGAGCGCGACGCGATGGCGCTCTTCTGGTCGGCGATTGCCGCAGGCTTATCGATGGGTGCCTCGTTACTGGCTAAAGGCATTTTTCATGTTCAGCTGGAGGGCATTCCCGGCGGTTTTTTACTGGAGAACCTCGGTTACACCTTTGGCTTCATTATAGTCATCATGGCGCGTCAGCAGCTCTTTACGGAGAATACCGTTACCGCCGTTCTGCCGGTGATGCAAAACCCGAGCTGGAAAAATATGGGCCTGCTCGGGCGTTTGTGGGGCGTGGTACTGCTCGGCAATCTGGTCGGCACCGCAGTCGCGGCCTGGGCATTTGAGTATATGCCAATATTCGATGAGCCAACCCGCGATGCCTTTGTCAAAATCGGCATGGACGTGATGAAAAACACGCCGCTGGAGATGTTCTCCAACGCTATCATCTCCGGCTGGATCATCGCCACCATGGTGTGGATGTTCCCGGCTGCAGGTTCATCAAAACTGGTGGTAATTATTCTGATGACGTGGCTTATCGCGCTGGGCGACACCACTCATATCGTCGTCGGTGCCGTAGAGATCTTCTACCTGGTGTTTAACGGCACGCTACACTGGAGCGAGTTCCTCTGGCCCTTCGCCCTGCCGACGCTCGCCGGGAATATATGCGGCGGCACCTTTATCTTCGCCCTGCTCAGCCATGCTCAGATCCGCAACGATATGAGCAATGCCCGCAAAGCGGAGGCGAAAGCCAAAGCGAAAGAGGAGAAGCAGGCGCGTGAAAAAGCGTAATTTGTCCGAGACTGATAAATTACAGTGATATTTCACGTTGAGCAATGAGCGCTGATTTTCGCGGACTGGCGCCCTTTAATGACCTTACAGGGGTTGTCTGATACACTCGCGGCATCAGCGACTCATTGCGCAGAATTATGTTTAAACGATTTTCTACCTACGCCTCTATTGGTTTATTAAACACCGCCCTGCACTGGCTTATTTTTTGTCTGTGCGTTTATGGTTTCTCCATGCGTCAGGCGCTGGCTAATCTTGCTGGCTTTCTTGTTGCCGTCAGTTTTAGCTTTTTCGCTAATGCAAGATTCACTTTCAGATCATCAACCACCGCCGGGCGTTATCTGATGTATGTCGGATTTATGGGCATGCTGAGCGTGGCCGTCGGCTGGCTTGCCGATCGCTCCGGCATGCCGCCCATCGTAACGCTGATTCTCTTTTCGGCTATCAGCCTGGTCTGCGGCTTCGCCTGGTCAAAGTTAATTGTTTTCAGGGATGCGAAATGAAAATCTCTTTGGTAGTCCCCGTCTTTAATGAAGAAGAGGCGATACCTATCTTTTATCAAACGGTGCGTGGCTTTGAAGCGTTAAAGCCCTATACCGTTGAGCTGGTTTTTATTAATGATGGCAGTAAAGATGCCACTGAAACCATTATTAATACCCTGGCGCTCTCCGATCCGCTCGTCGTGCCGTTATCCTTTACGCGTAATTTCGGTAAAGAACCAGCCTTATTTGCCGGGCTTGAGCACGCAACGGGAGAGGCCATTATTCCGATTGATGTCGATTTACAAGATCCGGTTGAGGTTATTCCCCATCTGATTGCGAAGTGGCAAGCGGGTGCCGATATGGTGCTGGCAAAGCGTAGCGATCGCTCTACTGATAGCCGTATGAAGCGTAAATCAGCCGAGTGGTTCTACAAGCTGCACAATAAAATCAGCTCTCCGCAGATAGAAGAGAACGTGGGAGATTTTCGGCTAATGTCCAGGGAGGTCGTCGAGAATATCAAACTGCTTTCAGAGCGTAATCTGTTCATGAAAGGGATCCTCTCATGGGTTGGCGGTAATACTGATATTGTTGAATATATTCGTGCTGACCGCGTTGCCGGTAAGTCGAAATTCAATGGCTGGAAACTGTGGAATCTTGCACTGGATGGCATTACCAGTTTTTCTACCTTTCCGCTGCGTATCTGGACCTATATTGGCCTTAGCGTCTCGTTGCTCTCCTTTTTCTACGCCATCTGGATGGTGATCGATAAGTTGTTATGGGGAAACCCTGTGCCCGGTTATCCCTCATTGATGACGGCTATCCTCTTTTTAGGCGGCATCCAGCTTATCGGTATCGGTATTCTTGGCGAATATATGGGGCGTATTTATACCGAAGTGAAGAAGAGACCGCGTTATCTTATCAAGAACAGAACAAGAACCCTGGAACGTTAATTATTATGTTAGAGAAATCTTATAAAGCTCTGCTTATTGCGCTTGCCTTTCTGAGCCTGTTCGCCATTGAGTGGCTAACGCCAATTCACTCAGATGATTATCGCTACTATCTGTTGGGTATCTCTCCTACCAGTCACTACCACCACTATATGACCTGGAGCGGCAGGATCGTGGCCGATTACGCCAGCTCGCTGATCCTCTTTACCCGGTCGCAATTTGTCTACGCTTTCTCAACCGCGTTTGCAGCTTTGGCTTTCTGTTATTTCATTGCCAAAACACCGGGTAAAACCCTGCGCTGGCAAAAAAGCGATAATATTTTGCTGCCATTGGTCTTCTGCACCTACTGGATCGCCAACCCTAACTTAGGGCAAACCACCTTCTGGCTGGTCGGCGCGGCCAACTATCTCTGGACAAATCTGTTTGTCGCTGCGTGGATTTTTTATCTCTACCGCGTCACCGTCGATAATATAAAAACCATTAATCCATTACTGATGGTACTGGCTTTTATGGCGGGCTGCTCGAATGAGAGCGTATCGCCTTTTGTCGTGCTTCTCACGCTGGTAGCGATTGTTTATGAAATGGTCACGGCGAAATCAGTGGCTAAAAACAAAATTATCTATGCCTTTTCCGCGCTGGTGGGCGCCTGTACGCTGATCTTCTCCCCGGGTAATTTTGTGCGCGCGGCAGATAAAACCTACTGGTACGGCAAACCGCTGCTGGAGCGTATTACCATTCACTTAACTGAGCGGGTACACAACCATCTGGCCCTGATCTGGATTAGCTATGTTGTGCTACTGCTGTTGGTGCTGGTTATTCTCTTTAATAAAGATGTCAAAGCGAAAATAACCCGCCGCACGGTGCTGCCAGCCATCCTGACGGCGATTTTTGGCGTCGGCACGGTGCTGATTATGTTTGCCTCCCCCTCCTATCCGGACCGGGTCGTCAACGGCACCTTTATGTTTTTCCTGTTGACTATCGCTTTTATCGCCTACGGCATTTTAATGAGCGGTGTCAGAAAAGCCATTATTGGCACGGCGATTATCACTCTGCTGTGCGCAGGCACTTTCGCCTGGTCATGGACACTAATGTATAAAAGCTACACCCGCATTGCATTGCAAGAGCAGGTGCGGATGAGCATTATCGAAAACGAGTCCGCGCAGGGAAACAGAGAGATCACCATCCCTGATTACTACTTTATTAAAATGCAGAATAGCGGCGGTCAGTTTGGGCTGTTCCACGATTCAGCGGTTTATGGTGAATATTTTGGTGTGGATAATGTTTACCGCGAAACGGTGGACTTTGATTACTCCGCCATTGCCAACGGTGAGGTTATCCGGGTTGCGAATAACGTTATCGCCTACAGCAATGCGCAGGGTGATTTCATTATTATCAGCCCGCAGCCAATTACTCAGCCTGTCACCGTTGAAGTAGGTCACGCGCACCGTACGCTTGCGGCAGAGAAACTGAAATCAACGAAAATCAATGGCGAGCACTGGTATTACAGCCATATTCCTGAAGGTCATGTGGAAAAGGTTTCATTGTAATTATTCGCCTCCCCGCACTGTGATGATGGGGAGGCTTGCTTCTTTTCGGGCGTTTAGCCCTATTGAGTTCTACTCAACGACTCTCAAAATGCGTGTTAGCGGCATCACACTAAAAAAACACGTGGTAGTAAAAACTCATAAAATACGGATGATGTGATGACGGATAGAAATTTTTATTCAATACAGGCAATGCGAGCATTTGCTGCGGTTCTGGTAATGTGCTTTCATTTTAAAGGCTTTATTAATCAGTCATTTCAGGGCTGGGGCGATCGACTTTTTCTCCATGGCGATATCGGCGTCGATCTCTTTTTTGTCATCAGCGGTTTTATTATCTACTACATTACCCGCGACGATAATGGCGGTTTACCCTCGGCGAAACGCTTTTTTATTAAGCGCTTTTGCCGCGTCTTCCCCCCTTATTTTGCCATTACACTGCTGGTTGCGGGCAATAGCGTTGAGTCATGGTTGCAAACCGCCACCTCACTGCTGTTTATTCCTTTAGACACAACGCAAATCGCCCCCTGGTTTGGCGTCGCCAAACTATTTGTGGGCTGGACGCTCAACTACGAATTTATTTTCTACACGCTGTTCACCCTCTGCATGTTGTTTAAAACGCGCAAAAACAGTGTGCTGTTTTTAGTTGTGGTACTGGCGGTCGCCATCCCGGCCTGGTTACATAACATGGCGATTTCTCCCTCAAACCACTATAACTATCCGGGCTATCTCGCCACGGTTACCAACAGTTTGATGCTGGAATTTCTTGTCGGCACCTTTATCGGCTGGCTGGTAGTGAATAAAAAGATCGCTTACGGAAAAGGGGTCAGCATTGGCTTAATCGTGCTCAGCTTCGCACTGTTTCTCTTTATTCTGTTTACCCACGACAGCAAAATTGGCGGCCTCGGTTATATTCTCGCCGCCTTCGCACTGGTTTTTTCCCTGACCAATCACGAAGCGCAATATGTTTTTTGGGCACCGAAGCCGGTGCTCGCTACCGGGAAAATCTCTTTTTCACTCTACCTTGTTCACTACCGGGCGAAATCGCTACTTGGCAAAGCGCTGCATTTTAACCAATCAAGCTGGGGTGGTTTAATTCTCTTTGCTCTCGCAGTGATCCTCTCATTTATCTTTGCCGTTATTTCATACTATTTGTTAGAGAAGAAGCTCAGTTCACTATTCAGAAAGTACTTATTAAAAAAAGCCTGAACAGAAGGGTGCCGTCTCAGGATGGCACCTGCCCATACGCAATATCGCCCCACGGCAAAACAAAAGAACAAAAACCTTGAAGCGCAGCAAGCAGTTACGGTAGCATACGCACGCCGATTCACGGCCCCGCTCTGCGTCCCCTTAGTTAAATGGATATAACGAGCCCCTCCTAAGGGCTAGTTGCAGGTTCGATTCCTGCAGGGGACACCATACACACCTCGCCTGACATCTACCAAATTCAATAAAACCCTCTTATAACCAGTGATAAACCCTCTATTCTGGCTATGCGACGTCAACTGATGTCTATCCATTTCAAGGTGAATCAATAAACACCTGGGGGCCTTAGTGGGCTTAACCTGTTCAATGAAAAATGAGTCCCGCAAAATTTGTTATAGTGTGCAGACTATTCATTTGCTCAGTCAGAGCTTTCACATCTCTTTCAGTGAAATAAAGGGGTAATCGAAATGCAGACCAGTCCAGTGGAAAACGGTGAAATTGCCCCGGTTCATACTGTGCATATCAATGGTTATTGCTATTAATGCAATACTTCAGGTACTCCCGTGTTCATTCTTTGATATCCAAATGGGGAAACGACGGAAAAACTGCTTTCGTCGTGAGGTTCCCCTTCTCTGTCAGGAGAAGGGGAACACCAGGCTAGAGGTTACCAGCGATAGTTATGTAGTCAGTATATAGCTGCGGTGCACCAGAAAAAGAGGCCAGCTCGCGCCATTCGTCGTACATCCTTTCGCTTTCCTGATGTTCTTTAACGAACTGCAATGATTTTTCAGTGGAAACGTCCAGCCCGGGATGGAAAGAGTTCAGCGATGCCAGGCTTTCAATCTCCAGCATTACCAGGTACTGCTCAATGCGGTTACCGCCCGTACCTTTGAGCATATGGAATTTCCACCCGGGATAATCGTCAATCCGGTGGACGTTGTTCAGAATAAAGTCATCAAAGGTCTGAGACGAAACACCTGAACGCAACGCCAGATTATGCAGACCTACGACGCGTTTGACCGGTTCCCGTCCCTCCCGACGCTGATAATTTGCCCCTTCTGCCAGAGAACTATGTTCATTTTCGGCCAGTTGCCTGTAGGTCGAGAAAATAGTGGGCAATTCACCAAATGTTGCGAAAGTCTTCCAGGTGTCGATCAGCTCCACACCTTCAGGATGGTCGCGCCAGAACGCGCGAGCCTGCTCAGTTTGCTCACCGTTTTCATCAATGTAGCGCGCGTAGCATTCGGCACTGTCTGCCTCGTACAACATCAAATATTGGTTCTGACGTTCGCCACGCAGGCCCTTAAGTAGGGTCCATCGCCAGCCGGGATAAGCTGGAATATGCACCCCCTTCTCCTGTAAAAACGTTTCGAATGTCTCTTCGGTGACACCCTTTTTCAGGTTAAGGCCAACATAGTGGAGACTGAAAACTGCTGATGAAAATTGACTCATAAAAATTCCTTTTTAGTTAACGCTGACGAGAAACAAGCTGCGAACCGAATGCCACAAACAAAAGCAGTAACAGTGCGCCGCTGAAGGTGATAGTGAGTCCGATATAGTGGGCGATAAAGCCGATAAGAGCAGGCCCGGCAAGCAGGCCGCTGTATCCGAAAAGCGTAACGGCAGGGATAGCAAAATCGGGGGAAATGTCCGGCTGATTTCCGGCCAAAGTGAAGAGGATGGGGATGATGTTGGACAGTCCCGCCCCCACCAGGATAAATCCAGGCAACGCGCCCCAGCGTGTAAAGACGAGTAACACAATTCCTGCGCAGGCAATCGCACAACCGAGCAACAGCATAGATTTGCCACCCAGAGAGCCAACCAGCCGGTCACCGCTCAGGCGTCCAAGAGCAACAGTGATGGAGTAGAGAGTGTAGCCAAAGCCCGCAAGCGAAACGCTCATTCCCCGCTCTGACGTCATGAAGACCGCCGACCAGTCCAGCATTGCGCCTTCGAGCATAAAGACAAAAAAACAGAGAACCGCGATAATCAGAACTGGAGGATGACACAATACGCGGAGCGTTTCGCATTTGCTGCCTGTTGCATCGCTCTGTTTCGGCAAAATGTAGCGGGAATACGTCGCGAGAAGCAGAGCCAACAAAACGGAGATAGCGCAAACGGAAAGCAGAGGCGTTGCATCCAGCCACAGGAAGAGACTGACACTTCCCGCCCCGGCGATACTACCGATACTATAAAATCCATGGAAGCCGGACATTTTCGCCTGCTCGCTTTCCTGCTCAACAACAACTGCGTGGGCGTTCATCGCGACATCGAGCATGCCGTTAAACGTGCCGAACAGCAGCAATGACATCACCATTGTACTGCGCTGGTCAAATAGCATCAGCAGCGGTAAATCAACGGCAAGTCCCAACACGCCAAGAATAATCAGGCGGCGACAGCCAAATTTTTTAATTATACTGCCAATAAATGGCATAATTAACATTGAACCAGCGGCAATGCAAAATAGCAGCAACCCCAAAGTACTATCGTTAAGATTAAGCCGTGTTTTAACGAAGGGAATCAGCGGAGCCCAGGATGACATCGCTAGCCCGGCAATAAAAAATATAGCGCGCGTAGCATTCTGCTCTCGTGACTGAATATACACCGGGGAAGTTTTTGAATTAATTTCCATAGTAAGTTAGCAACTCATATCTGTGAATTTATTGCACGTTTTATGGCGAATGAATATGCTTCTGTATCGTGTCTGGTCCTTCAGACACGTATCCCCATAATGACTAATTAAGATTTTCAGCTACCGAGATATAGTCGGTATAAATCTGCGGTGACCCGGAAAATGACGCAAGCTTTTTCCACTCTTCGTACATTTGTTTGGTATCCCGGTGCGCTTTGGCAAACTTAGCCGCTTCATCCGTGGCAATATCCGGTTCGGGATAAAAGACATCCAGCGCGTCCAGGCTGGCGATTTCCATCAGAACCACATATTGATCGAGCCGGTTACCGCGTTCTCCTTTTAACAACCGGAATTTCCAGTCGCGATAATCTTCAATACGGTGATGATTATCTGCAATGAAACTTTCGAACTGCTCTGCACTGATGTTCGGGCGCAGCGCGAGATTGTGAATACCAATTACCCTCGCAACAGGGGGCTGATGCTGATAGCGGGGCCCGGGCAGAACGGTGCTTTTTTTATTCTCAGCCAGCAGGCGATAATCGGTGAACAGCGTTGGTAACTCGCTGAAGGTGCCATAGCCACGCCATTCAGCCAGCAGCGTTTCTGCCTCAGGATGTTGTAGCCAGAACTGCCGGGCAAGCGCTGTCTGGTTGCCGTCAGCGGTCAGGTAGCGGTCACGCAATTCTGCATTTTCAATTTCAAACAACATCAGATATTGCCCGGCACGTTCACCGCGCAGCCCACGAAGTAGCGTCCAGCGCCAGCCCGGGTAGCAGGGAATATGCACACCTTTGTTCCGGACAAACGTTTCAAAGGCCTGCGGAGTAATGCCAGCTTCAGTGTCGATGGCGATATAATACAGGCTGAAGACCGGTGAGGTTGAAGAAGGGTTCATGGTTTACTCCTGCCCGGCATCGGTTAAGGTGAATTGGGTATTAATGATCGCTTCTACAAGCGTCGTGCCTACTGGCGTCAGAGTAACTACACCCTGCTCGATAACAACCAGCTTTTTCTCCTGCAGCTTTTCCAGCGTGGTTTTGATGATGTGGTTTTTTAAAAAGCTTTTACCGCTAAAACGTTTCGAGAATACGCTGTCATCAACCGGGATCAACGTGGAGAGCGCCATTTTGAAAGCGTTCACTTCGCGCTGTCCGGGCGAGATGCCATGGCTTTTTTCAATCGGCAGGCGGCCCTCATCGAGGTACTGCTTATATTGTTTATAGTGGGTGATATTAATGGCTTCAGCGCGGGTGCATTTTGAACTGCCGCCCAGACCTATAGCCACCTCAGGATATTGCTTATCGAGGTCGGTAATCAGCCCCTTCCATTTTTCAGCTTCGCGGTGATTCTGGTGGAAATACATCGTCGGGTGTTCGCGATAGTTCCCTTTGAGGTATTTCTCTACCAGCTCACGCATTTGGTATTGCTTGCCCAGTCCCGGAAAGGTCATACCGTTCGTCCTGATAAGCCCTTTCTTTTGCCAGAGGCTTTCGCGTTCTCCGGAAACGCCGGTGCGCGTTTTCATGAACTCTTCCATGTGTAGCTTGGTACATACCACATGCGAGAGATCAAGCGCCAGGATGCGTTCAATATCGTATTTCACATCATCCACGGTCTGGCCCAGCATACCGTAGATAAGATCAACGCTTACCCAGTCGATGCCCTGTTCCCGAGCACAGCGAATGGTCTCTTCACACTCATCGGCGGTGTGCTGGCGGCCACTGGAGGCAATGATGGCATCGTTAAAAGACTGAGTCCCAAAGCTGATTTTGCTGAAGCCCAGCTCTTTCAGAATGCCGAGATATTCACGGTTCAGCGTTCCAGGCTCACCTTCAAAGCGCAGCGTCGCTGCGGAGAAATTGAAATGCGTGTAATAGAAGTCCATAAGTCGGCGCAACTCAGGCTCCGGGAGCAGGGAAGGCGTGCCGCCGAAAATATTGAACTCGCCAATTTCCGCCTTTGCCAGACTCGGCACTTTTTCCAGCCACATCCTGGCTTCTTTAATATTGTAATCAACCAGATCCCGGAATATCCCCTCTGCCGACGCTGACTCAGGATTCAGAATAACCGTCGGGAACTGGCAGAAATGGCAGCGATACCGGCAGGTAGGAATATAAGCCCAAAGATGGATCTGTTTTGCTTCGCGAATGCCCTGTTCCATATCGGAAAAAAAGGACTCGAGCGGGTAGTTCTCAATATCACCAGGAAAGACGTGGCAGCCAAATGGATCTTTGTGGACATAATCCAAAAATTCCTGGTTTTCAGGCTGTAAAAGAAAATGGTACACCGCCGGAACCGGGTAGGCAGGATCGAGATCTTTTAATGATGCAATAGCGTCATTCTCCATCAGAATACCCCCCCATTGGCAAAGTAGTTATGGGCTTCACCGGACTCGCGATCTTCACAGAAATACCAGACAAAACGTTCGAAATCTTTTTCAGCTACATCTTCAAAACAGGCCGGCAGCGGCGGTGCAAAGCCAATGTCTTCCCCGACCGCGTTGCGCAAGGCAGCAAATATCTCGTGGCGGAATTCGAAGTAAAGCCGATAGGCCGGCGTTTTATAACTATGAATAGGTTTGAAGTCGATGATGCTCATTTCGCGTTTGATGGCATGAATGCGCTGATAAAGCCGATCTGCAACTGAAGGTGAGAAAAAGTCTCGTACGCACTCATTTTCTAATAAAATATGCGGATTGAGCAGTACCGGCAGAATGATATTCTTCGGAATATAATCTTTTATTGAGTATTCCCATCCCTGTCTGGCCTGCTCTTCATTAAGATCGACAAGGGCCTTTTTTTGCATGGACACGTCCGGACGAACGTCTTTCATAATAATGATGCCGTCGCTGCCGTAAGCGACGCCGTTAATTACGTCATCAATAATGGTGTCCACGCGGCGGCTGTTAATTTCAACAAAAGATTCTTTGGCATAAACCGGTTTGCCGCCAAAGGCAATAACTTTAATACCAAAATCCCAGTCGTCGGAAAGATGTTCGACAAAGCGACCTTTTTCCAGCTGATAAAATATTTCGATTCCGCCAATTTTTTCATAGAGTCCGCGCTCTACGGCAAAGCCCTTTCCGTCCGGAAAGCCACCAAACAGCGAGAATGAAACGTCGCGGCAGCTCAGGGTTTTCTGGATTTCTCGAAACAGATTTGGCCGCTCCAGGAAAACATCGCGGTTGTAGTAATAATTACAGGTGCCCAGATCGCCATCATCAGCGATCATTTTTTCTATCAGCGCATGCAACCAGTAGGGATCAACGGTGCAATCCGCATCGGCTGAGACAATATAATGCTTATTGCTTTTGCCCAACCGGGCATCGCGAGCGCGTGAGCGCAGGGATGCGTAATCCATACCGCATTTACGAGCCGAAGAGACGCCCTGAATTTTCTCCTGAATAATATGAACATCCATAGCTGGATATTTTTCTTTGAACTGATTTATCTTCTCAACTGAATCATCACAAGAATTGTTATCTACAATAATGATTTCATACGAATCATGCGTAATTAATCTGCCATGAGTTTGTTGATTAAATAATGATGCTAATACCTCATAAATTCTGTCACTTTCATTGTAAACAGGCAGTACTACTGAGACAAAAGTGTTATCGCGCATATTTACTCCTGGTGCGGTTATATTAAGGATATCCATAACGTTGTTAGAAAGTATTCTTTTGCCAATGGCAAAATTCTTCGCGGCAATTCGATCCATTTCCGGTTTATTTGTCAGCAGTAGAAAGACTTCATTGATAAAATCCTCGTCAGGAAGACCGTCCTCACCATCTGATATTCTCATTACCGGGGCTTCGAAACCGTGCTGGCCGTAAACTTCTGTGTAGTATTCGTAGTGTGTGGAGATGTAACAGCGGTGGCTACTGATGGCTTCGCCGATCGGATTTCCATAGCTGTCGTAGTCCCATGAGGTAAGGAATGAGACCACATCGCAGGAATGATAGAGATCCTCAATTGTGATTTTGCCCTGGCTCATCGGCATAAAATTATGGTGTAGCGGGCCAAGAAACTTCACGCAGGCACCGACATCCAGCTTATGAGTTAACTGTTCAAGATCTGCGGTATGCCGGGGATGTTCGTGAGTATCACCAGCAATCAGCAACCATACCGTTTTATCAATGTTATGCTCTCTGAACAGGTGGTTAAGACGCTGAATCAGCACTACGTCACGGTCCAGGCGTTTCTGCGGAATGATGCGTGTTGTTCTGGCGATGACAATATCCTGTGCAGGAATATCCAGCGAAGCACGAATATTTTTCAAAGACTGCTGAGGGGTAAAACTGTAGGTATTTTTGACGACGTGAATATTCACTTCCCGCTTGCACCACTCTTCCAGTTTCTCTTTAAGATCGTTGTTCAGCGTGACGTAACTAATGAAGGGGGATTTCACCGGTTTAATGGCATGGTCGTACGGCGGCAAGCCGTATTTCATAATATTTTTTTCGCTGTTCCACATCAGATCGTGATCTCGCCAGATAACGAAATTCTTAAGCTGATGACGACGACCATACTGCTCTATGGCGAGATAAAGCGCTCTGGTGTAGATAATATTTTCAGGAAGCGTACCGTTTTCAACAATAACGATACAGATTTGCAGTTGTTCCCACTGAAGAACGATTCTCTCCGCTAAAGCCCGTGATGATTCGCCTGCGGCTGTAATGATATTTGATTTTTCCTCAGGAGATACAGCGAGCTTTTCTCCGATCAGCACGGCATGGATTTTATCAATGAATTCGGGGGAGTAATGTGGAACAGAAGTAATATCATTGATACGTGTCAACGTAAACACGTCGTGATAAATCTCGTGTTCATGATCGTAGGGTTTATTAAAATTGCCTTTATCGACTTTTATATCGTAACCGAGATCAAGATAGGACTTAATACCTTTCTGCTTAAGACTTTGTGAAATTTTCAACGCTTCCACCGTAATACCCGATACGGCTACGGCATCGAAAGAAATGAACATTGCATATCTTTGACCGTAGACACCCATAGTGACTACCTCCTCCTTCATTTATTGAATGGCATTCTTTAATACTGTTAATAAAACTCTCGTGAATTTTTAGCACTTACACAACTTACTATTCTGACGATCGTGCCATATAAAGGCATCCCGTTTTCAAAATCACCGTAAAACTTCAAAAAAAGTCCAGATGAATGTGACCAAAACCTTCGATATCTTTTCGGTCTTCATCCCCCGCGATGACTGCGTAGATAATCAGAATAAAAATAAAAGATAATTTACACTCAATTTTCCATGCCTGACAACAATCAGGATCAAGAATAATTGCCATATGCTTTATTATTCATTGAACTGTTTACATTTAAATTGCGATGGCGTACATCTGGCCATATTTAAGATATTGTCGGATACAGACACAAATCAAAGGCCAATTTACTTAATAATAAAGATATAAGTCACCATTCAAAAAAAATAATATTTTGGTTACCTTTTCATGCACCACGTTAACATTAATATTTTATCTGCTTAAGCCAGCAAGTGACTGACCAATCATGTTTTCCCCGTGCCAGCACCGTCAGGTCACCTTCGCCCTGCGCCAGCAGTTTCAGCAGTTTCAGCAGTTTCAGCAGTTTCAGCAGCCAGTGTTCAGGCAGGATTTCTGCATGGGCGCGGATCTGACACAGAGAGGCAGCCCCTTCCATCGCGCGGACGCAGTAAGGATTGAGACATCGAAGGAGGATTGCCGGGTTTTCCATGTTTGCTTGCTCACTGTTTAGGATCATTCAGGCACGCTACCGCCCCTGGCCATCACCCAGGCCCATAAGGTCTGTTTCCGGGATATGATTTTTTTTGCTGAACGCCCGCAGCGGTAGACGCTCAGCAAAAAAAGAAGCGGACAGAGAAGCTCTGCCCACTCGCGACTAACGCAGTGGCGCGTTCGTTCCAGGAATCGGAATGAATGATGTTGCCGTCTTTGTACGTCCAGGTGATTTTTTCGTAGCGCAGCTCAATCTGCTCCAGATGGTTGTGCTTTTCGTAGGAAGGATCCTTGATGTCGTGCATCACCGGGTTGCCTCCTGCACCAGACGACAGGCCCGGCGAAAGAGCCCTTCCCCGTCCCGGACTTCCTGACCACCTCGCAGCTGGCTGGCCATCAGCCAGCCTGGGTAGAAAATACGTTTAATCTGACTTAGTTCGGATTTATTCATGAGCGCAGCACCGCAAAGAGTTAAAGACTCACATCCCCCAGCGAGCGCGGGGTATAGAAGGTGCAACTGAGGGATTTGCCGGGAGACCTGTTCCGGGGTGAAATCTTTCATGCTCTGGAAGGCCAGGCTGATGTTGTCTTCGCTGCCGTCATCAGCCAAGGTGTTTTTAACTGTCAGATTGATCTTTGGGGAAGATTCGGAAAGAACAGAATCAAAATTATTTTTGTTTAAGCTAATTTCTTTGCGCTCAGATAGGGGTGCAGACTCCTGACCATTACTGACGTCGCCCGCCACCAGTAATTTCAGAGGGAGCCCGGTTTTCTTGCTGGCTCCCCCTGTATGCAAGCCAGGCTTTAGATTAATACGTGCCTTTGGCACCTCATTCTGGAAACTATCAGCCATCTCATCATCCCTCGGTTTATCGCTGCGCGCACTTTCAGACTAAAGTGATTTACCCGCGTCAGCAGAATAATAATCGACTTAATATAAAAAACACAAATCTTTGATCTGCATATAGAAATTTCTTAAGAATTTTCCACTGAATGTTAATGAAGGGTTGCACTGCCATGGCAGTAAAATGAACTACCACCAGCACATAAAACAGGCATTTATGTCGCAATAATAAAAACAAACGGACAATAGTTAATTAAGGGATCATGTATTGATTTGCATCAGTATCAGGGAGATTAAAATACCCATGCATTTTTAAAGATATGGTTTCAGATAAGAAAGAGTTAAAAGAGGCAGAGAATCATAGCTTTGCTTTATGTGGGAAATACAGAAATAGCCATAAGGAACACGACAGAAACATAAGCGATTTTATGTCCCGGCGGAGAACGTTTTATTTACTGTCCGCTGAACCCAGTAAGGTCGACAGGTTAATGACAGAACGCCTGAAACTGGCGCTGGAGGTGGTTGATATTCGCCAGCTGAATCATCTGATGATTGGCGGGATGGATATTGTGTCTTTTGCCGAAGGTGGCTGGCTGTAAGGAATATATAACGATGAAAATCATCAGCAAACGTCAGGCGATGTCGTTATACCGTCAGCATCCGCCGTCCCGGTTATTTCGCTTCTGTACCGGAAAATATAGATTGATTAAAGGTTCGATTCCTGAAGGGGCATACTGATATTCTGCCCCGACTATTTCCTCTTTATTTACACCCCCTCCAGCGCATACTTTTTAATTTTGCGATACAGCGTAGCGATACCAATCCCCAACACATCCGCTGCCTGCTTTTTATTGCCGTAGCGCGAGAGCGCATCAAAAATCATCTGCCGCTCCATCTCCTCCAGCGCCGTAACGCTCTCTGCCCGTCCTTCGGCTGCTGTAACATGCGCGCCGGTTCCGCTCACGTTGTCGCTGCTCAACAGATTGGGCGGTAAGAGCGAGATATCGATAATCTCGCCGGAGGGGACGACGTTGACCAGGTACTCCATCAGATTGCTCAGCTCGCGGATATTGCCTGGCCAGCGGTAGCGTTGCAGAAAGGCGACCACCTCCGGCGCAACGCCGGGGTAGACCAGATCCAGCCGGTGGGTATGCAGATGGAGGAAGTAGTGGACCAGTAGTTCAATATCCTGCTGGCGCTCGCGCAGCGGCGGTAAACGCAGCGGGATAACATTCAGGCGATAGTAGAGATCCTCGCGGAATTTACCCTCAGAAATGGCCTGCGCAAGGTTTTGGTTGGTCGCGGAGATGATACGAATATCCACCGGCAACGGGTGGCAGGCACCCACCGGCTGCACCTCTCGCGACTCTATCGCGCGCAGCAGCTTCACCTGCAGGGTTAATGGCATATCGCCAATCTCATCGAGAAACAGGGTGCCATGATTTGCCGCCTGAATAAGCCCTGTCTTGCCATTCGTCGATGCGCCGGTGAACGCGCCCTTAACGTAGCCGAACAGCTCGCTCTCCAGTAGATGCTCCGGGATCGCCGCGCAGTTGATGGCAACGAATGGTTTGACGCTGCGATCGCTCAGTTTATGGATCGCTCTGGCGACCACCTCTTTGCCGGTGCCGCTCTCGCCGACAATCATCACGCTCGAAGGGCCGGGCGCGACGCGGTGAATCAGCTTTTTCAACTGTCGCATCGGGCGACACTCCCCGATCAGGCTCTCAATTAAAGGCTCTTCGTGAGCGGCGCTTAATTCTGCTGATGAGTGTGACTGGTGAAAGGCCATTAAAAATAACCACTGCTCCTGAACCGCATGCAACTGACCAATGATAAGTTCTTTCTTATCATCAAATGAAACGACGTGCTGCATATGGCCGTGGCGGAAATGGTCTTCAAAGGTTAGCGGGCGAAAGTGAATACTCTTACCAATCATATTTCCTGCGGAGGCACCGATAATTTTCAGTGCCGAAGGGTTAGCAAATTTAATTTTATTATCGTGACCGACTACCAGCACGCCCTGGTCCATAAACTCGATCATGGTTAAAAAAACTTTCTGAATATTATCGTTGCTGGAGAGATCCTGAAGAAAGCGCGTGACAAATATCGATGAGACATGGCGAACATAATCTGAAAAGGCCTGAATATTGTCGTTGATACGCACTTGCTGCTCGTGGGTTAATGCTACCAGGCTTATCACCCCAACACACTGCCCATGATAGATAACCGGAGTGCCGATAAAGGCTTTCTCTTTGCAGTTCGCTTTGCTGTGGCAACCATCACAGAAGGGATCGAAGCGCGAGTGGGTCACCACTTTCTCCTTTTTTGACTCAACAATGTGGCGTAAAAGTTGCGAACTTGTATTGAGTTTACGCCCAATTTGCGTATCAAATATTCCCGTTCCGGCTACCCTGCATAATAAATTATCAACAATTTCCACTTCCAGCTGCAGAACGCTTGCCAGCATCCCGGCGAATTTTTGTATCTTAGGTTGAATCTGCATCAAAATGGAGGGCGTAGTGGATGGAATCATAATCGTCCTTATTTATTGCTCACAAACTTTTAACAGCATTTTTCGCTTAGTTTCCCTTTACCGCAGAATAACATCCCCCGTCTCTTATTACGGAATAACCCTCCCCGACCGCTTTGTGACGAATGGTAAATATGTAATAGCTATCACATTTCGCTATCAATTTGATAATTCCGCTTCGCGCTTTATCAATTTAGCGTTTATTTCCCGGTCAATTTTCCCGCATTTATCGTTTCGCCTTTTCATCGCCACCGCATCGTCTGTTCGCACGCGTCAGCGTATTGCCTCTTTTCTGCACAACCTCGTAAAAAATCGTGATATTGCTCGCATAATTCCGCCCCTTTACCCGCCCACCAGCGCAGCCAGCGGGAAGTGGCACACTTATTGTTAGGCTGCCACTACACGCTGGCCGTCGCGCGTCACACTCCCCTGCAACCGCACCGCCACGCGTAATCCCGTCACTCTTAATCAGGATTGCAAAATGAAAACTGTTACTGAATTAATCAAGGAGATCCGCACCCTGCACTCGAATCTGCACGAGAAGGATTTTCTGCTGACGTGGGAGCAGTCGCCGGATGAGCTAAAGCAGGTGCTTGATGTCGCCGCGGCACTGAAAGCGCTGCGTGCAGAAAATATCACCACCCGCGTATTCCACAGCGGGCTGGGCATTTCGGTGTTCCGCGATAACTCGACCCGCACCCGCTTCTCTTATGCTTCGGCGCTCAATCTCCTCGGCCTCGCGCAGCAGGATCTCGATGAGGGGAAATCGCAGATTGCCCACGGCGAAACGGTACGTGAAACCGCCAATATGATCGCCTTCTGCGCGGACGCCATCGGCATTCGTGACGACATGTATCTCGGGGCCGGTAACGCCTGGATGCGGGAAGTGGGCGAAGCGCTGGATGATGGGCATAAACAGGGCGTGCTGCCGCAGCGTCCGGCGCTGATTAACCTGCAGTGCGATATTGACCACCCGACCCAATCGATGGCGGATCTCGCCTGGCTGCGTGAACACTTCGGCTCGCTGGAGGCGTTGAAGGGCAAAAAAATCGCCATGAGCTGGGCCTATTCCCCAAGCTACGGCAAACCCCTCTCGGTGCCGCAGGGGATCATCGGGCTGATGACGCGTTTTGGAATGGAGGTCACCCTCGCCCACCCGGAGGGGTACGACCTGATCCCGGATGTCATTGAAGTGGCAAAAAGCAATGCCGCAGCTTCGGGCGGTAGCTTCCGCCAGGTCAATAATATGGCAGAAGCGTTTAAGGATGCCGATATCGTCTACCCGAAATCCTGGGCCCCCTACACGGTGATGGAGCAGCGCACCGACCTGCTGCGCGCCAGCGATCATCAGGGGCTGAAAGCACTGGAGCAGCACTGCCTGGCGCAGAACGCCCGCCATAAAGAGTGGGAGTGTACCGAAGCGCTGATGGCGACTACCCGCAACGGCGAGGCGCTCTATATGCACTGCCTGCCGGCGGATATCAGCGGCGTCTCCTGCGACGAAGGCGAAGTCGCGGCTGAGGTGTTCGAAAAATTCCGCATTGCCACCTACAAAGAGGCGAGCTGGAAGCCCTACATCATCGCCTCGATGATCCTCTGTCGCAAATATGCCGAGCCGGGCCAGCTGCTGGAACAGCTGTTTACCGACGCGCAAAAACGCATTTTGTAACCGTCCGGCTAGCCAGTCGGCCACTTACTGTTTCTGACATTATGGAGAAGGTTAGAACATGTCCGCTCTTCCATTGCGTATCAATATTGCCGAAAACCGCTTCTTTACCGGCGAAGCCTCGCCGCGCTTCAGCCGCCAGCAGGCGCAACAGGCGCGCCTGTTCCATCAAAAACTGGCGGGCTATCAGCCCACCCCGCTCTATGCGCTGAACGCGCTGGCGGCGTGCGTCGGTGTCGATACGATTCTGGTGAAAGATGAGTCACAGCGCTTCGGCCTTAACGCCTTCAAAATGCTTGGCGGCGTTTACGCCATCGCGCAGCTGCTGTGCGAGAAATATCATCTTGATATCAACACTTTCTCATTTGAGCACTTCAAAGCGAGCTGCAAAGAGAAGCTCACCTTTGCCACCACAACTGATGGCAACCACGGGCGCGGTGTCGCCTGGGCGGCGCAGCAGCTCGGGCAGAACGCCGTTATCTATATGCCTAAAGGCTCCGCCCAGGAGCGGGTCGATGCCATTCTGCGCCTTGGAGCCGAGTGCATCGTCACCGATATGAATTACGACGATACCGTGCGCTTTACCCTGCAACGAGCGCAAAAAAATGGCTGGGAGGTGGTGCAGGATACCGCCTGGCCCGGCTACACCAAAGTCCCCACCTGGATCATGCAGGGTTACGCCACGCTGATTGATGAAGCGGTTGAACAGATGACCGCAATGGGCATTGCCCGCCCCACTCACGTTTTCCTGCAGGCAGGCGTGGGCGCAATGGCGGCCAGCGTCCTGAACTACCTGGCAGAAACCTTCGACGCCCGGCATCTTCACAGCGTGATTATTGAGCCGGAACGGGCCGATTGCCTCTACCGCTCCGCCGTGAAGGGCGAGATCGTCAAGGTGAGCGGCGAGATGGAGACCATTATGGCGGGCCTCGCCTGCGGCGAGCCTAACCCGCTCGGCTGGACGATCCTGCGCAACTGCGCCAGTCAGTTTATCGCCTGTGAAGATGCCGTCGCCGCGCTCGGTATGCGCGTGCTCGGCCATCCGCTGGGGGACGATCCGCGCATCATCTCCGGCGAATCCGGCGCCGTCGGCGCGGGCCTGCTCGCCGCTATCCCGCTGCACCCGCAGGGCGAGTCGCTGAGAAAGAGCCTACAGCTTGATCATGACTCGGTAGTGCTGCTGATCAGCACCGAAGGCGATACCGATGCGCAGCACTATCGCGAGGTGGTGTGGGCAGGCAAGCATCCGGCGGCTGAATAATTTCCCCTGCATCTGCGCCGCTCCCGCCAGGCGGCAAGCATCATAACTGGAGAAAAAACGATGGGTAAAGTTATCCCGTTTAAACAAATTGTTGAAAAGGCACACCACTACGAAGCGGATATGACGCGCTTCCTGCGCGATATGATCGCCATCCCCAGCGAAAGCTGCGATGAGAAGCGCGTCGTTTACCGCATCAAAGAGGAGATGGAGCGCGTCGGCTTCGACAAAGTGGAGATCGACCCGATGGGCAATGTGCTCGGTTATATCGGCCACGGCCCGCGGCTGCTGGCGATGGATGCGCACATTGATACCGTCGGCGTTGGCAATATCAAAAACTGGGGCTTTGACCCCTATCACGGCATCGAAACCGATGAGCTGATCGGCGGGCGCGGCGCGTCCGATCAGGAGGGCGGCATGGCCTCGATGGTCTACGCCGGGAAGATCATAAAAGATCTCGGCCTTGAAGATGAGTACACACTGCTGGTGACCGGCACCGTGCAGGAGGAGGATTGTGACGGTCTTTGCTGGCAGTACATCATCGAGCAATCCGGCATTCGCCCGGAGTTTGTTGTCAGCACTGAACCGACCAATTGCCAGATCTACCGCGGTCATCGCGGGCGCATGGAGATCCGTGTCGATGTGCATGGCGTCAGTTGCCATGGCTCCGCGCCCGAGCGCGGCGATAACGCCATCTTCAAAATGGCACCGATTCTCAGCGAGCTGGAGGGCCTGTCGCAGCGTCTGGGAAATGATGATTTTCTCGGCAAAGGCACGCTCACCGTCTCGGAGATCTTCTTCACCTCACCGAGCCGATGTGCGGTGGCGGATAGCTGCGCTATCTCAATCGATCGCCGCCTCACCTGGGGCGAAAGCTGGGAAGGTGCGCTGGAGGAGATCCGCACCCTGCCGGCGGTGAAAAGGGCCGAGGCGGTGGTGTCGATGTACAGCTATGACCGCCCGTCGTGGACCGGGCTTATCTACCCTACCGAGTGCTACTTCCCGACGTGGAAAGTGGACGAAGATCACTTCACTGTGCGCACGCTCTACAACGCCTATGAGGGGCTGTTTGGCAGCGCGCCGGTGGTGGATAAGTGGACCTTCTCTACCAATGGCGTCTCAATTATGGGTCGCCACGGCATTCCGGTAATCGGGTTTGGCCCAGGTAAAGAGCCGGAAGCCCATGCGCCGAATGAGAAGACCTGGAAATCGCATCTGGTCACCTGCGCGGCGATGTATGCTGCGATCCCGCTAAGCTGGCTGGCGAGTGCGTAGTTTGTCGATCTCATGCCCGCCTCACAGTATGGCGGGCGTTCTGGAGCCTCTATGCGCATACTGATAAAAAATGGCCTTGTCGTGAATGCTGACGAGAGTACCTGCGCGGATCTGCTTATTGAAGCCGGGCGGGTTAAACAGATTGCCAGTACAATCGAGGCCGATGCCTCTTGCAGGGTGATTGATGCCGCGGGCTGTTATGTGATGCCCGGCGGCATTGATGTTCACACCCATTTCAACATTGATACCGGGCTTGCCCGCAGCTGCGATGACTTCTTTACCGGCACCCGCGCGGCGGCCTGCGGCGGGACCACCACAGTGGTTGATCATATGGGCTTTGGCCCGCCCGGCTGCCATCTGCGCCACCAGCTAGGGGTTTACCATAACTATGCCGCCTATAAAGCGGTGATCGACTACAGCTTTCACGGCGTGATCCAGCATGTGAACCACGGCATTCTGGATGAGATCCCGATGATGGTAGAGAGCGGCATCAGCAGCTTCAAACTCTATCTCACCTACCAGTACAAACTGAACGATGATGAGATTTTGCAGGCGATGCGCCATCTGCATCTGGCCGGCGCGCTGACCACCGTCCACCCGGAAAACGATGCCGCCATCGCCCAGCGCCGCGCGGCATTTCTCAATGCCGGGAAAACCGCGCCGCGCTACCACGCCCTGAGCCGCCCGCCGGAGTGTGAGGCGGAGGCGATCGCCCGGGTGATTAACCTCGCGCGGCTGGCCGGTGATGCCCCGCTCTATATCGTGCACCTCTCCAACCAACTGGGGCTGGAGTACCTGCGGCTTGCCCGCGCGCAGCAGCAGCCGGTATGGGTGGAGACCTGCCCGCAGTATCTGCTGCTCGACGAGCGCTGCTACGAACGCCAGGACGCGCTGAAGTATCTGCTCAGCCCGCCGCTGCGTAACGCCCGCCACAATGATGCGCTGTGGGGCGGCATTGCCGATGGCGCGATTAACACCGTCGCCACCGACCACTGCGCCTTTTCGCTGGCCCAGCGCCAGAGCCTCTCCGGCGGCGATTTCAGCCGCTGCCCGAATGGGCTGCCGGGGGTGGAAAATCGCCTGCTGCTGCTCTTCTCCTATGGGGTGATGACCGGGCGCATCTCACCCACGCGCTTTGTCGCGCTTACCAGCGCTAACCCGGCGAAGTTGTTCGGCCTGTGGCCGCAAAAAGGGGTGTTAGCCCCCGGCGCAGATGGCGATGTGGTGATTATCGATCCGCAGCGCACCACCACCATTCATCACAACAAGCTGCATGACAATGCAGACTACTCACCGTGGGAGGGGTTTATCTGCCAGGGCGCGATCCGCCAGACCCTGTCACACGGGCGGGTGATCTTCGATAACGGCGTCTTTACCGGCGTTGCCGGCCAGGGGCGCTTTTTACGCCGTCAACCCTTTCAGCCGCTTACGCTGCCGTCAGCGGAACCGTTGCAACCAGAGAGTGTGCTATGAAGAAAAAGATTGTTCTCGCCCTCGGCGGAAATGCGCTCGGCTGCGATCTTGCCGGGCAGATGCAGGCGCTACAGCAGACTGCACAAACAATAGCGGAGCTGGTCGCCCACGGTCACCAGGTGGTGATCACCCACGGTAACGGCCCGCAGGTGGGCATGATCACCCTCGCCTTCGAGGCTGCCGCCAGAACCGAGGCGCATACGCCGATGCTGCCGATGTCGGTCTGCGTCGCCCTGAGCCAGGGCTATATTGGCTACGATCTGCAAAACACCCTGCGCGAAGCCCTGCTCGCCCGCAACCTCGATATACCCGTCGCCACGGTGATAACCCAGGTGGAAGTAGCAGCGGGCGATACCGCCTTCAGCCAGCCGGATAAACCGATTGGTTCCTTCTTTTCCAAAGCGGAAGCACAAGCGCTTATCCGCCAGGGCTACACCATGAAGGAGGATGCCGGGCGCGGCTACCGGCGGGTTGTCGCCTCGCCAAAACCGGTCGATATCATTGAAAAAGAGACGGTGAAAGCGCTGATGGCGGCAGGTCAGGTGGTGATCACCTGCGGCGGCGGCGGCATTCCGGTGGTGCGTGAGGGGCAGCATCTGCGCGGCGTCAGCGCGGTGATCGATAAGGACTGGGCCAGCGCCACGCTCGCCGCCATGATCGATGCCGATATGTTGATCATTCTTACCGCCGTCGAGAGAGTGGCGCTGCACTTCGGCAGGCCCAACCAGCAGCTGCTCGACAGGCTTTCGGTCCGGGATGCGGAGCGTTTTATCGCCGAAGGCCACTTCGCCGCAGGCTCGATGCTGCCGAAGGTGGAAGCCGCTGTCGCCTTTGCCCGCTCACGCCCCGGACGCCAGGCGCTGATCACCGGGCTACGCCAGGCGAAAGCGGGCATTGAGGGGAAAACCGGCACGCTGATTAGCCAGTAACTGGCGGCCGGTCCTGCGCCGATCAGTTGACCGCGCTCGGCGCTTCACTCTGTTGGTCTGCGGACTTGTTAAGGCCGAGCAGCCCGCCCACCGCGCGGTTTTTCACCTGCAAAATTTCCGCCAGTATGCTGATGGCGATCTCCTGTGGCGTCTCGGCGCCAATGTCATACCCCACCGGCGCGCGCAGGCGGGCAAGCGCGCTGTCGCTGACGCCCGCCTCGCGCAGCTGGCGCAGGAAGGATTGCACTTTACGCCGGCTCGACAGCAGGCCAAGCCAGCCAACCGGCAGGCCAATCAGCAGCTCCAGCGCTTCGCGATCCTGGTTATGGGTGGCAATCAGCACGTAGTCCTGCGGCTGAATCGCAAGGTTATCGATCACCTCGACAAAGGTTTGCCCATATACCAGCCGAACAGAGGGGAGAAAGGCATCAGAAGTGAGGCTCTGTAAATAGGTGTCGCCGACGGCGATATCAAACCCCAGCGGCACCGCGGCATGCGCTATCGCACGGTTAACATGGCCTGCGCCAACTAGCACCAGCCGTGGACGCAGGCCATGCACGCTGATATGTACCGTCATTGCCCCGCCGCAGTCCGATCCCACTGCATTCTGCCCGCTGCGCGCCATCCGGCCATGAAAGATGCGGGCGGTTTTCTCTTGCAGCGCCTCCAGCGCCTCGTTAATAACGTGGCGCTCAATCACGCCGCCGCCGATGGTGCCGATAATCGTGCCGTCATCGCGAATCAACATCTGCGCAGTGTGCCGGGGGGCTGAGCCACGGCTGTCAATAATCTGCGCCAGGGCAAAAGGCCGGTTCTGCTCTTCAAGTTTTGCTGCTTCTGCAAAAATCGTCATAACATCCTCAGGGTTATTTAGTCCGCGCGTGGCACGCTTTTTCACCTTTGAGTAATGCAATATTTATACTCGTCTGCCGTTTTATTTTTTAAAGCGTGAGCCGTGTCGTAAACGAGCCTGATAATTGCCTGAGGAGTCATCCGCGACAACCGCTTTAATACGCAGCGGCGGGAAGGAAATTATCACTCTGATAGTTTCTGTGCGCTTTTTGAGAAAATAAAAATCACGCCTGCCTGATAACCGCTTACGCGAGCACCCACAACCGGCACGACTTTAGATACACCTCACACTTTCACGCTCTTTCAACCACTTAAACCAGGAGTGGTGTGATTGTTGCTTCCTCTCTCCCCGCCGCTGCGATGAAAAATAGTGCGGCAATGTCGTTTATCTGAATAAGCCAGAGGAGAGGGTTATGGGAGATATTATGCGCCCCGTGCCGTTTGAGGCGCTGCTGACGCGTATTTTTGCGGAGTATCAGAGCCAGCGGTCAATATTTGGCATTCCCGAACAGCAATTCTATTCAACTGACCATTTGCAGCCCATTACGGTATTTGGCGAAACCTGCGCCACCCCGGTTGGCCCGGCCGCCGGGCCGCATACGCAGCTGGCACAAAATATTATTACCGCCTGGCTGACGGGCGGGCGTTTTATCGAATTAAAAACCGTGCAGATCCTCGATCGCCTGGAGATTGAAAAGCCCTGTATTGATGCCGCAGATGCTGGTTTTAATACCGAGTGGTCGACAGAGTTCACCCTGACCAAGGCCTGGGATGAGTACCTGAAAGCCTGGTTTGTGCTGCATCTGCTTGATGCGGTGTTCCCGCAGACGCCGAGAACAGAAGAGAAATCATTTATTTTCAATATGAGCGTCGGCTACAACCTCGACGGCATCAAACAGCCGCCGATGCAGACCTTTATCGCCCGCATGATGGATGCCTCGGCGGAGCCAAAATTTCACCTCTATCGCACCACTCTGCATCACTGCCTGAATAACGCCGACTTTCTCGCCCGCCTGCCGAATCATGCCCGCTCGGCCAGGCTGCAATCCCTCTCGGAGCGCATTCCCGCCACGCTGGTGCAGGGCGTGACGCTCTCCACCATGCACGGCTGCCCGCCGGATGAGATTGAAGCTATCTGCCGCTATATGCTGGTGGAGAAGCGGCTCAACACCTTCGTCAAACTCAACCCGACGCTGCTGGGCTATGGGCGCGTACGTGAGATCCTCGACCGCTGCGGCTTTGCGGAGATTGTGCTCAATGAGGAGTCCTTCGCCCACGACTTACAGTTTGCCCCGGCGGTGGCGATGCTGGCGCGGCTGATGGCGCTGGCGGCCGAGCAGCAGCGCGGTTTCGGCGTCAAGCTGACCAACACTCTCGGCACGGTCAATACCCGCGGCGTGTTGCCGGGCGGCGAGATGTATATGTCCGGGCGCGCCCTCTTTCCCCTCGCTATCAATGTTGCCGCCCGGCTGTCGCGCGCCTTCGACGGCAAGCTGCCCATCTCCTACTCCGGCGGTGCCAGCCAGCTCACCATCCGCGATATCTTCGAGACCGGCATACGCCCCATCACGCTGGCAACGGATCTGCTAAAACCGGGCGGCTATCTGCGCCTCACCGCCTGCCTGCGCGAGCTGGAGCAGGCGCAGAGTTGGGAGATGACCACTATTGATGTTGCGCGCCTCGACGCGCTGGCCGAGCGCGCCATCACCATGACGTACACGCAGAAAGGGTGGAAGCCGGACGATCGCATTCATGTCGCCAGCCCGCTGCCCGCTACCGACTGCTATGTTGCGCCGTGCGTCAGCGCCTGCGCCATCAAGCAGGATATCCCCGAGTATATTCGCCTGCTCGGCGAGGGGCGCTACGCCGATGCGCTGGAGTTGATTTACCAGCGCAACGCGCTGCCAGCGATGACCGGCCATATCTGCGATCATCAGTGTCAGTACAACTGCACGCGGCTGGATTATGAGAGCGCGGTGAATATTCGGGAGCTGAAGAAGATCGCGCTGGAAAAGGGGTGGGAGGAGTATAAACGTCACTGGCATAAACCGGCGGCCTCCGGCTCGCGTCATCCGGTAGCGGTGATGGGTGCCGGGCCTGCCGGGCTGGCTGCCGGCTATTTTCTCGCCCGCGCCGGGCATCCGGTGACGCTGTTTGAGCGCGAAGCGAGCGCCGGTGGCGTGGTGAAAAACATCATCCCACCGTTTCGTATCCCTCCCGAGCTGATTGAGCACGATATTGATTTCGTGGTGCAGCACGGCGTGAAGATTGTCTACGGTTGCGACCCAAACCTGACTATCGGGAGGTTACAAAAGCAGGGTTTTCACTATGTGCTGGTGGCGACCGGTGCGGATAAGAGCCGCGCGGTGGCGCTGGGCGGCGATAACCCGAATATTCACTCATCGCTGGCGTTCCTGCGCGCCTTCCATCGCGGCGAGCCGTTGCAGCCCGGTAAGCATGTGGCGATTATCGGCGCGGGCAACACGGCGATGGATTGCGCCCGCGCGGCGCTGCGCATACCGGGCGTTGAGCGGACAACCGTGGTTTACCGCCGCTCGCGCAAAGAGATGCCCGCCTGGCGCGAAGAGTATCAGGAGGCGCGCCGTGCAGGGGTGGCGTTTGCATGGCTGAGCAACCCGGAGCAGTTTGCGCCAGATGGCACGCTGACCCTGCGTGTGATGCAGCTCGGCGAGGCCGATGCCGCAGGGCGACGCCAACCGCAGGCCACCGGAGAGACGCGCACCATGCAGGTTGATAGCGTCATTACCGCCATCGGCGAGCAGCAGAATAACGCGGCGCTGGCGGCATTTGGCCTGCCGGTTGATGACAAGGGCCGCGTGGCGGTGAATAGTGAGGGTGAAACGCGCCTCGCCAACGTCTTCTTAATTGGCGATGTGCAAAACGGCCCGGCGTCGATTGTTGCCGCCATCGGCAATGCCCGGCGAGCCGCGGAGACAATCCTCGCCCGCGAAAGCCTCGCCAGCCATCAACAAAGCAAATACTGGAGCCATGTCGATCCGGCGGAGATTTACCAGCGCAAAGGCGATATCGCTCTGGCGCAGGCGGATAAGGCGGATCGGGAGAGCTTTGTCGCCCAGGAGGCAAGCCGCTGCCTGGCGTGTAACTACATCTGCAGCAAATGCGTCGATGTCTGCCCAAACCGGGCGAATATTTCGTTGCCGATCCCCGGCTTCAACAACCGTTTCCAGACCCTGCATCTGGATGCCTGGTGCAACGAGTGCGGCAACTGCGCGCAGTTCTGCCCGTGGCAGGGTAAACCCTATCAGCACAAAGTGACGCTCTTCAGCCTTAAAGAGGATTTTCTCAACAGCCGCAATCCCGGCTTTTTCATCGATAACCAGCGCGTGCATATTCGCCAGCATAACCAGCAGTGGCAGCTGAATATCGATGCGGATGGCCATTTCGGCCCGGTGCCGCCGCAACTGGAGGCGATGTGCCGCATTATCGGCCACATTCACCAGCACCATCACTATCTGCTTAGCGAGGTAGAGCAATGAGTATCACCATCCTGAAAAATGCCACCGCCGCGCAGCTCTTTCCGGCGAAAGTGTGGCAACAGGTCGATATCGCGATTAAAGATGACCTGATCCTCGCGGTCGACAGCGGGCTGGAGCAGCGCTATCTGGGCGCAGAGGTGATAGAGATGCAGGGTCGGCTGGTGATGCCCGGCCTGGTCTGCGCTCATAACCACTTCTACTCCGGTTTATCGCGCGGGATTCAGGCGAAAATCGCCCCCAGCCCCGACTTTATCTCGACGCTGAAAAACCTCTGGTGGCGGCTCGACCGGGCCATCGACGCCGAGTCGCTCTACTACAGCGCGCTTATCTGTGCGCTGGAAGCGGTGCGCAGCGGCTGCACGGCAGTGATTGATCATCACGCTTCGCCGGGGTATATCGCCGGTTCGCTAAGCCAGCTGCGTCGCGCTTTTCTCACCGTCGGGCTGCGTGGCATGACCTGCTTTGAGACCACCGATCGCAACGAAGGGCTGCGCGAGGTGTGTAAAGGCGTGGAGGAGAATATTCGCTTTGCCAAAGAGATCGACGCCGCACGGCAAAAAGAGCAGGAGCCTTACCTGGTCGAGGCCTGTATTGGCGCGCATGCGCCCTTCACCGTGCCGCACGAAGGGCTGGTGATGCTCAATGAGGCGCGAAAAGCGACCGGGCGCGGGCTGCATATTCATGTCGCCGAGGATCGCTATGATGTCGCCCATAGCCACCACCATTACGGAAAAGATCCGCTGGAGCGTCTGGCAGAGTATGGCCTGCTTGATGACAAAACTCTTGTCGCCCATGGGCTCTATCTCTCCGATATCGACATCTCGCTGCTCAATGCCCACGACGGCTTTCTGATCCATAACGCACGCTCAAACATGAACAATCACGTCGGCTATAACCACCGGCTGGCGCAGGTCCGCCACGTTGCCCTCGGCACCGACGGCATCGGATCCGATATGTTTGAAGAGCTAAAGTTCGCCTTCTTCAGGCACCGCGACGCGGGCGGCGCGCTGTGGCCCGACAGTTTCGCCCGCGCGCTCTATAACGGCAATGAGGTGCTGAACCGAAACTTTAACGCCCGCTTTGGCCGCATCGAAGCGGGGTATAAAGCGGATTTGACCATCTGCGACTATCTGCCGCCGACGCCGCTTATCGATGCCAACATCGCCGGGCATCTGGCGTTTGGCCTCGGCTCCAACAGCGTGCACAGCGTGATGGTGAACGGCAGGATGATTTACCAGGATCGCCGCTTTACCCTCGACTGCGCCCCGCTGTTTGCCGAGGCGCAGGCGGTGGCGAAACGGCTGTGGGCGAGTATGGATGCCCTGAACTGACCCCGCCTGCCCGCCTGGCAGAGCAAGCCCGGCGGGCAGGCGCTACACGGTAGGGTTGCGTGGTTTGCCCGATCCGCACAGGAGAGAGAACTCATGAAAGAGAGTGCTATGGCGGCTTCGGCCGCATCCGTTGATGAAGTTCTGCCGGTGACGCAGATGTTTTTTTATGGCCTGCAACATGTGCTGGTGATGTATGCCGGTGCGGTGGCGGTGCCGCTAGTGGTCGGCAACGCGGTGGGGTTGCCCGCGGAACAGATTATTTTGCTCATTAGCGCCGATCTGTTTATTTGCGGCGGCGCAACGCTTATGCAGTCGCTGGGGGTGACCCAGTGGCTCGGCTGTCGGCTGCCGCTGATTCAGGGCTGCACCTTCGCCGCACTCATCCCGATGGTGCTGATTGGTAAGGAGTATGGCCTCGGCGGTATCTCCGGGGCGGTGATTGTCTCGGGGATCTTTATCCTCTGCTGCGCGCCGTGGATCAGTAAGCTGATCCGCTTTTTTCCTAAAGTGGTGATGGGCAGTATCGTCACGCTTATCGGCCTGTCGATTCTGCCTGTCGCCGGTGGCTGGGTCGGCGGCGGCGCAAGCGATATGCACGGCTTTGGCGATCTGATTTCACTCCTGATGGCCGCCGTGACGCTGGTGGTGATCCTCAATATCTACACCTTCGCCTCCGGGGTGATTAAAAACACCTCGGTGCTGATTGGGCTAGTGGTCGGCACGCTACTGTGGAGCGTATTTAAACCGCTCGATTTTCAGATGCTGCAGGCGACGCCCTGGCTGCATCTTCCGCAGGCGCTGCCGTTTGCAAAACCGGAGTTTCACCTGCTGCCTGTCGCCCTGCTGTCAATGGTGATGGTGGTGGTCATGGTGGAGACGATGTCGTCGATGATAGCGACCGGCGATATTGTTGGTAAAAGCGTTGATGCACGGATGCTGCGTAACGGCCTTAACACCTGCGGGCTGGCAACCACGATTTGCGGCTTGTTTAACCTCTTCCCCTATGCGGCCTTTGCGCAAAACGTCGGGCTTATCGGCCTCACCGGCGTGCGCAGCCGCTTTGTCGTTGCCATGTCGGGCGTGATTTTGATGCTGATGGGGCTGTTTGCCAAACTGGCGGCGCTGGTGGTGTTAATCCCCAAACCGGTGCTGGGCGGCGCGGGGATTGTGATGTTCGGCATGGTTGCCGTGTCGGGCATTCGCACCCTCGGGCAGGTCGATTATCGCAACAACAATAACGGCATGGTGGTGGCGCTAACGCTCGGCCTGGGGATGATGCCCGTGCTGGTACCAACGCTGTTTACCCAGTTTCCGCCCACGGTGCAGCTGTTTCTGCACAGCGGCATCACCATCGGCACGCTGACGGCGATTGTCGCCAACCTGACCCTCAATGGCAGCGCGCCGTTTAAATTCTCCCACAATGCCCCTTCGCCCGATCCGCTACCGCCCAGCGCCGCTGCGCGCAATGTGGCGGTGCGCACCGTGAGAATGTGGCTGCTGCTGCGTAAAGTGCAAAAAGAGCGCCAGGAGAAAGCGTGATGCGCCCGCCCCGGCGGGCTGCCCTACACTGCCCGCCGCTGCGTGCCCAGTGCCAGCAACAGCAGGCAGATCGCCACCGAAACGGCCAGATTACAGAGCATGCCCGCGACAAACGCCGAGGCATACTGCCCCGCCTGCGCAACTGACCCGACATCACTCAGGGCATTGTTGAACAGCATCGCCACCACCGCCACGCCCAGCGCGGCACCCACCTGCTGGACGGTAGAGATGATGCCGGACGCCATGCCGGATTGTGCTTCGTCAACGTAGCCAAGCACCAGATTGAGTAGCGGCGTCATGATCGTCCCCTGCCCCGCGCCGACAACCACCAGCACCGGGATCAGGGTAACGGGGTTTAGCTGCGCGCCCGCCATCGCCACCTGGGCAATCAGCGCGGCAATAAACAGGGCGTAGATCAGCGCCCCGCCGATAATCGCCCGGATCCCCCAGCGCGCCACCAGCCTCGGTGCGGCGAGTGATGCCAGCACAAAGCCGACGCTACAGGGGGCAAAAATCAGCCCCGCCTGAAGTGGATCCAGCCCAAACCCTTTTTGCACCAGCAGGGCAAAGCAGAGAAAGAAGGAGCTGGAGGTGGAGTAGACCAGCAGCACCAGCAGCACGCCGAGCGCGACATGCCGCTGCGCCAGCAGGCGCATATCTACCAGCGGCCATAAGCCTGCAATCCGCCGCTGCTCCTGCTGGCGATAAAAGAGCATTAACATCGCCGCTGCCGCGCCCAGCGAGCAGAGCGTCCACGCAGGCCAGCCCTGCGTTGGCCCCTCGATCAATGGCACCAGTAACAGTGCGAGCGCGGTGCTGATAAGCAGCACGCCGCGCCCGTCGAGTAACGGTTTTTGCGGCGCGAAAGATTCGGGAATGTAACGAGCGGCGAATATGGCAATCACGCCAATCGGGATGTTAATCAGAAAGATGGTGCGCCAGCCAAGGCCGAAGAGATCGGCGTGAATCAAGGCTCCCCCCAACACCTGCCCGGCAATTGCCGCCAGCCCCAGCGTCATGCCGAGCAGGCCAAACGCGCGGCGTCGGTCGTTACCGTCAAAGTTAACGCGAATCGAGGCGTAGACCTGCGGAAAGAGCAGCGCCGCTGCGAGCCCCTGTAACACGCGGGCGACGATCAGCGTTTCACTGCCTGGTGCCAGGCCACAGAGTGCCGAGGCGAGGGTAAAGCCCGCCATACCCGCGACAAAGAGGCGACGGCGACCGAAGCGATCGCCGAGCCGCCCGCCGGTGATCAGCAGCACGCCAAAGGCCAGCTCGTAGCCTGCGACGATAAAGCTGATTTGCGCGAAGCTGGCACCCAGCCCGCTCTGCATACTCGGGATGGCAACGTTAACCACAAAGAGATCAAAAATGGTGACAAAGCCTGCCAGCAGCAGTACGACTAAGCCTGCCCACGGCGGCGCGGCGGCATGAGTGCGATCGCAGGGGATCGCGGCACAAGGAGATTTCATAACGCATTTCCATTATCAGCGGAGTGTGCGACGATTCTCCCTGCTTCATTAAGCCGTTACAATTTAACCACTTATACTATTACTTTTAGCAACGAGAGCCGAGATGCGAACTCTGGAACGAACCCGCCCCGATCTGGCAGCCTTTTTACGCGCGCACCGCCAGCGCTTGTCGCCCGCCGATGTCGGCCTGCCCAGCGGCAACCGACGCCGTACGCCGGGGCTGCGGCGCGAGGAGGTCGCGGCGCTGGCCGGGGTCGGTTTAACCTGGTACACCTGGCTGGAGCAAGGACGCGATATTGGCGTCTCGGCGCAGTTTCTCGATAACCTCGCGCGGGTGCTGAAACTGGATGCGGCCGAGCGGCGTCATCTCTTTATGCTCACCCACGCGCGCCCACCGGCCGAACCGGGCAAAACCTGGTGCGTGCTGCCGCCGCTGGTGCGCCGCCTGATGCACGATCTCCCCCACCCCGCCTTTGTGCTCAACCTGCGCTGGGATGTGCTGGGCTTTAACGCCCCGGCGGATGCGCTTTTCGGCTTTCGTCACCACGCGCCAGAGCGGCGTAACCTGCTCTGGCTGCTGTTCACCGATCCGCTGCTGCAGGAGCGTTTTGTCGCCTGGCATGAGCAGGCTCCGCTGATGCTGTCGAGCTTTCGCCGCGACTTCGCCCGCGCCAGTCAGAGCAGCGATATTGTTGAACTGGTGGACGAGCTGGAGCACGTATCGCCAGAGTTCAGCCGCTGGTGGCGGCAGCATGACGTCCACGCCCCCTGCAACGGTGTGCGCCATCTATGGTTTGATGAGCGATCGGTGCCGTTCGAGCATACCACGCTGATTATCGACGAAGATCGCCACCTGCGGCTGGTGGTTTATGCCCAGCAACAGTCAGCAGCTGAGTAGAGGCTAACGGGAAGACATTAAGGTAAAAATACGTGGGGCGTAGCGCCGAGAACCGTCCGGAAGGCCGCGGTAAACGCGGCAGGACAGGAAAAGCCGAGCTGGTAAGCGACCTGCTTCACCGGAATGCCGTTAGAGAGCAGATCCAGCGAGGCGCAGATGCGCGCCCGCTGCTTCCAGCTTCTGAAGCTGAAACCGGTGTCGCGGATAAACTGGCGCGAAAAGGTGCGTTCCGACATCGCCGCAATATGCGCCAGTTCACTTAACGACGCCTCCCAGCGCTGCCCAATCAGTAACTGGTTAGCGGCGCGGGCGAGGCGTTCGTCCTGCGGCAGAGGAAGCTCAGCGGCAAGCTGCTCTGTCTCGCTGAGGATCTCCAGTAACAACAGCGCCATTCTCCGCTGGCTTGGCGCTTTGTACTCATGGCTGAACAGCCCTGCAATCAGCTCTTTCACCAGTGGCGTCGCGCCAATCACATGCACCAGTTCGCTCTTGGTGAAGTTGCTGCATTCGGCGATCAGCGAGCGGCTGAAGTAGAGCGTGCGCAGGTCGGTTTCTGAAAGCAGCGTATAGCTGTGCTCCTGCAACGGCGGCAGCCATAACGCGCGCTGCGGCGGGATCACCCAGCGGCGCTCGCCGGTCTCCACCAGCAACACGCCGCGGGTGGCAAACAGCAACTGCCCTTCCAGATGGTAATGGGGCGGATCGACCTCTCCGCGTTGATAACCTCTGGCAAGGTTTGACCAGCCAATGGCCTCATCATGTCTTGGCGCTTTATCTATGCTGTTTGGCATTTGAGATTCAAAACCTGCATTTATGATTGGCCGGGTTATATCACCCCATCGCAATCTGGAGCAAACATCAATGCGGGTTCATTTTATCGTTCATGAAAGTTTTGAAGCGCCCGGCGCGTATGAAAGCTGGGCGCAGCAGCGCGGTTACCAGGTTAACCACTCCCGCGTCTATGCGGGCGATGCGCTTCCGGCCACGGCTGATGCCTTTGATCTGCTCATTATTATGGGCGGCCCTCAGGATCCGCATACCACCCAGGCAGAGTGTCCCCATTTTGATGCCCGCGCCGAGCAGACCCTTATCGCTTTGGCGATCGCGGGTGGAAAAGCGGTGATCGGCATCCGCCTGGGGTCGCAATTAATCGGCGAGGCGCTGGGCGCTGCTTTCGCACACAGCCCTGAGAAGGAGATCGGTAAATTCCCCATTACGCTGACCGCGGCGGGCAAAAATCACCCGCTGTTTGCCCATTTCCCTGAAACGCTGGCGGTCGGGCACTGGCATAACGATATGCCGGGCCTGACGGCCGATGCGCAGGTGCTCGCCTTCAGTGAAGGGTGCCCGCGGCAGATTGTCGCCTACAGCGATCGCGTGTTCGGCTTCCAGTGCCATATGGAGTTTACGCCTGAGGTGGTCGAGCGGCTTATTGCCCACTCCGAGGCGGATCTGAGCCGCGCTGCGCAATATCGTTTTGTCGAAACGGCTGAAGCGCTGCGCGCCCATGATTACCGCGAGATGAACGATATCCTGTGCCAGTTTCTTGATAAGCTTACGGCGTACTATCAAGACGCAACACAGGCGCTGCGCCACTGATCTCATCAAGCGTATCGCGCCCCGCCTCGCGCCACATACGCAGCAGGCGCTGGCGCGAATGGGGAGCGGCGCACGCAAGCAGTTGCACGCTCTCAATCTGCGCGACGGCGAAGTGGCGAAAATCGTCGCGGGTTTCACACCACGCGGCGAGCAGCAGATCGCGGGATAAGTAGCCGAGGGCGAAAGGCCAGATCACGCGCTCACTGCTGTTTCCCTGGCGGTCCATATAGCGAATACTCACTTTCAACTGTCGTCGGATGGCGGCGCGCAGCCCGGCAACGTGCCCGCTTTCCACCGCCGTTTCCGCCCTCCCCACCAGCAGCGTGGCGTGTTCAAACAGCGACTGCATCGGCGGCGGGATGCTCTGCATCACTTTGCCCGCCACCTCGTTGGCCGCCTTGCCAATCTCTGCATCACCATAGGTCGCCACCCAGCGCAGGCCGAGCGCCAGCGCATCCAACTGCTCCGGGGTAAACATCAACGGCGGCAGAAGATAACCCGGAGTAAGCAAATAACCGGTGCCCGCTTCGCCCTGGATATCCGCCCCCTGCGCGCGCAGCGAGGCGATATCGCGATAGAGCGTGCGCAGGCTGATGGACAACTCCTCCGCCAGGCTTGCACCGCTTATCGGATAGCGGTGGCGAGCCAGGATTTGCAAAAGCGCGAGCAATCTTGCGGCGCGCGTCGGTCCTGATGCTGACATGTTTTGTCACTCCTGCCTGCGATAGTCATCTCCCCATTACCTTGAGGAGAGAAGTGCCCAATGATACCGAATTTATTCATCCTGTATGTTTCCGACCCACAGCGCAGCAGCGATTTTTACCAGACGCTGTTTCAGCAAACGCCCGATGTGGTGCTGCCCACCTGGGCGGCGTTCTCCTTCGCCAACGGGCTTAACCTCGGATTGTGGTCGACCCGCGCCGCCGATTTTCTCTCCGGCGGCGAAGGTAACCGCATGGAAATGAGTTTCATGGTGCAGGATAGTGCGGCAGTTGACGCGCTCTACCAGCAGTGGCTGGGGCTGGGCGTTGAGATGGAGCAGCCGCCCGCGCAGGCGGTATTCGGCCGAACCTTTGTTGCCCGTGATCCAGACGGCCACCGCATCCGGGTTTGCATTCCGGATTAAGCGGGCTGTTCGCAGCCGCGGGAGATGGTATTGTTTTTATCCCTTACCGGTTGTTCGCCGGGCTTATCGCTTGATGCCCGGTGAACGCACCTTATAACGATAAAAAGGATCAACAATGCAACGAAACCTCGCCTGCCTGACACTCGCTATTTCCGCCCTGCTCGGCACCTCAATGCTGCCCGCAGTGGCCGCGCCGCTTCCGGTTACACCGGATCAATCGGTGCCGGTCAGTCACTACATTACACAGCTCAACGCCGATAAGAGCGTCACCTTTCGCCTCTTCGCGCCGGGCGCAAAGCGCGTCTCGGTGGTAACTGGCTCCAGCCCGGACAGCTATGTCTCACATGATATGCGCAAAGATGAGCGCGGCGTCTGGTCGTGGAAAAGCGAGGTGCTGACACCCAACCTCTATGAGTATTACTTTGACGTAGACGGTTTCCGCTCGGTCGATACCGGTAGCCGTTTTCAGAAACCGCAGCGCCAGGTGAACACCAGCTTGATTCTGGTGCCGGGCTCAATGCTTGACGATCGCGCGGTGGCGCATGGCGATCTGCGCACGGTCACCTACCACGCAAAAGCGCTGGGTGCCGAGCGCCGGATATATGTCTGGACACCGCCGGGTTATGACGGCAAAGGCGAGCCGCTGCCGGTGCTCTACTTCTATCATGGCTTTGGCGATACCGGCCTGTCGGCGATTGACCAGGGCCGCCTGCCGCAGATCATGGATAACCTGCTGGCGGAGGGGAAAATCAAGCCGATGCTGGTGGTCGTGCCGGATACGGAGACGGATATTGCCGGAGCGATCCCGGAGAACTTCCCGCCGAAAGAGCGGCGTAAAGAGTTCTATCCGCTGAATGCGCAGGCCGCCGATCGCGAGCTGATGCAGGACATTATTCCGCTGATCGATAGCCGCTTTAATGTGCGCAAAGATGCCGACGGACGCGCGCTGGCGGGCTTATCGCAGGGCGGCTTCCAGGCGCTCTACTCCGGTATGCACCATCTTGAGCACTTTGGCTGGCTGGCAACCTTCAGCGGCGTGACCACCGCAACGGTGCAGGATGCCGGAATTACCCGCCAGCTCGATAACGCCCAGGCGGTGAATAAGCAGTTGCATAACTTCACCGTGGTGGTTGGCGAAAAAGACGCCGTTACCGGCAAGGATATCGCCGGGCTGAAAACGGAGCTGGAGAGCAAGGGCGTCCATTTCGACTACAAAATGTACCCAGGCCTCAATCATGAGATGGATGTCTGGCGCCCGGCTTACGCCGAGTTTGTGCAGAAAGTGTTTAAGTGATGGCAAGCGCCTTCTCATTCCTAGGGAAGGCGCGTATCTGTATCTGCCGATCGCCTGAGATTTTTGCTGTCGCGCGCCGGGGGGTTGCCGAAAAGGCGCGCGTATTCGCGGGTAAACTGCGTCAGACTTTGATACCCGACCTCGGCGGCAACCGCGGCGACGTTGCCGGGGCGGCGCAACAGCAGGCTCCTGGCCTCATACAGCCGGAGCTGCTTCTGGTACTGTAATGGCGTCAGGCCGGTGCTGGCTTTGAATCGTCGGTGAAAAACAGAAAGGCTCATTCCCGCAAGACGCGCCAAATCCGTAATGCGCAGCGGCGAAGCAGAGTGGGAGCGCATAAAAGCGATTGCCGCGCGCAGCTTAGAAAAATGGCTCTGAATATCCACCGCCTGACGAAGGATCTCTCCCTGCGCTCCTTGCAGAGTACGAAAGAGGATTTCGCGCTCCAGCAGCGGGGCCATCACCTTTATCTCCTCTGGCCGATCGCTGAGGCGCACCATGCGCAGCCAGGCCTCTAACAGTGCTTCGCTGACTGTGCCGATGGCAAATGCCGGGGCGGTAGAGATTTCTGCGCTAAGCGGCATCTGGAGCAGCAGGTCGCCAAGAAGAGTGAAATCGAGGGTCAGGCGCACCGCCAGATAGGGCTCGGCCTCACTTGCCGCCGGGATATAACCCGTTGCGGGCAGATCAAAAGAGGCGATAAAAACCTGCCCGGCTGAATAAGTGAGAAGCCGATCGCCTACGCGCAGCGTTTTCTCACCCTGCACAATTAGGCTAATAAAAGGGGGATAGATCTCGGCGGGTAGCGCTAAAGGCTGCATGACTTTAAAGAGGTCGACACGAGGAATCAGGGTGCTTTTTAACCCCTCTACCGCTCGCTCTACCACCTGATGGCGCAGCGCATTAAGTAACGCATTCATCTCACACCCCTTCATTTTGCGCGCCCTGAGCCTGGCAGCATAAAAGCATAATCAGGCAAATAGTAGACAGGATTGTGACCGCAGGGCAAACGCTGCGTGGCTACTCTTTTGGCAATGTTCGCAAAAGAGGGCGGGATCGATGGAGATTAAAAACGCAGTTGTGGTTATCACCGGCGCATCCTCCGGGATTGGTGAAGCGACCGCGCGCGCTGCGACGCAGGCGGGTGCCCACATAGTGCTGCTCGCGCGCCGTAAAGCACGGATCGAAGCGCTGGCGGCAGAGTGCGGTGATGCGCTCGCTGTCGCGTGTGACGTAACGCGCCCGGAGGAGGTAAAGCGGGCAATTGAGAGTACGCTTGCCACCTTCGGCAGAATCGATGTGCTGGTGAACAACGCCGGGCAAGGGTTGTACGCTGCGATTGATGAGATTACGGCGACGGATTTTAAGGCACTGCTCGACCTCAATCTCGTAGCACCCTTGATGATGATGCAAGCCGTGATCCCTGCCATGC
The DNA here is from genome assembly GCF_014490785.1 of Kosakonia sp. SMBL-WEM22. Lineage (NCBI taxonomy): Bacteria > Pseudomonadati > Pseudomonadota > Gammaproteobacteria > Enterobacterales > Enterobacteriaceae > Kosakonia > Kosakonia sp. SMBL-WEM22. The sequence continues at coordinate 3,464,833 of NZ_CP051488.1, forward strand.
GCCAGCAGGGCGCGGGCAGCATTATTAATATCAGTTCCGGCGCAACGCTGGGGGCATGGCCCGGTTCAGGGGCTTACACCAGTTCGAAAGCGGCGCTCAATATGCTCTCCGACGTTGCGCGCCTTGAACTGGCAGGCGTGGGGATCGCCGTTTCCACCCTACTGCCCTTTATGACGCACAGCGAATTTTACCACGCAGTGAAAGCGGGCCGGGAGCAGGCCAGCGCGCAGGAAGCACAGAGCGCGTCGTTTATCCACGCGCCGGAACAGGTCGCCCGTGAGATCCTGGCGCTGATAAAAAGCGGCGCGGCGCGCGGCGATCTGGTGCCGGTAGAGTATGGCGGAAGCTATCGCGGGTAAGAAGGTTGCACCCAGGCGAAGAGAATAAGTTGAACTCGCAGGCCCGGCAGGCTAGCCTGCGTCAACAAATACCCTCTTCTAAACACAGGTAATGTCGGCAATGGCTTTAATCCCTAAGAACTACGCGCGGCTGGAAAGCGGCTATCGTGAGAAAGCACTCAAAATCTATCCGTGGGTATGTGGGCGCTGCTCGCGAGAGTTTGTTTACTCAAACCTGCGTGAATTGACGGTTCATCATATCGATCACGATCACACCAATAATCCGGAAGATGGCAGCAACTGGGAGCTATTGTGTCTCTTTTGCCACGATCATGAGCACTCGAAGTACACCGAAGCGGATCAGTACGGTACGAATGTGATTGCGGGAGAGGATGCGCAAAAAGATGTGGGCGCGGCGACCTACAACCCGTTTGCGGATTTAAAGTCGATGCTGGGCAAGAAGAAGTAAGTTTGCGTGAAACGCAGGCAATAAAAAACCCGCACATGGCGGGTTTTTTTCATTATCAGAAGGACTTACTGCTCAGGCTATCGCCGTCATCGCGGTTGTAAGGCTACTGATAATCAGCGCGGCTTACAGGGCAGTAACGTTGCCAGCTGCTGGGCCTTTAGCGCCGTTTTCGATGGTGAAGGAAACTTTCTGACCTTCATCCAGGGTTTTGTAGCTGTCGCTCTGGATTGCAGAGAAGTGTACGAATACATCTTTGCTGCCGTCGTCCGGAGTGATAAAGCCAAAACCTTTATCAGAGTTGAACCATTTTACTAAACCAGTCATTTTATTAGACATAGATAATTCCTTAATAGATGAGCCACTTAGCGCGGCGGTAATGGCCTGTAATTAGAGAGTATCTTATTTGGCACTTAGGAGGAGGCTCACGAAGAAGGGTATCTTTGGATAACTCTTGAACTGAGGACTGCTTTACTAAAACTGCTTTCATAAGGTCTGTCTTCCAAACCGATGGCGCTATTAAGACACAGCAAATTTCTTTTGGCAACGTCTAAGTTTAACTATTTTAACCGCTTACACGCCTGGATGGCTGCCTGCCAGAGTGTGAAGGCTTGAGTGGCGCGGGCTGGGCCGCTTAAGCCCAACGGCAAATTTTTTGTATTTATTGTGTCATTCAGGAACCTTTTTGCGAACTTAAACGCTCTCTCAATCATCTGCATGTTCACATTATCCCCCCTAAAATATAGGGGTATACTCCCGCCCGCAGTTCGATCTTGTTATGGCGAGGCTCCTGAGCAAAAACAAGTTACCGCCCTGATGGTGTCGAGAGAGACCACACAGGGAAATACAGGCATCCATCGAATCAAGGTGTTGCCAAGGTAACTTCCGGCGTTTTTTCGCGGATACGTTGCTCAGTGCTAAAACCGGGACGTAGGGATCTTCATCTATATATTCCTGTCTTGTTCGCCCTGTAAGCATTTTCTATAGGGAACGTTGTATGTCACATATTTATACTCACGGCGCACACTATCCAGAGGCGCATCAGGCTGGCGATAAGCTTGCCCACTACATGTCTGCCGACTTTATTGCATTGTCAGATGACCTGACCGTTGAAGAGGGGCGTTCGACATTTCTGCAACAGATTAGCGATGACTACTTTCCGACATACGCTTTTATTGTATGCGGTGCGATGCTGCGCGGCGCTCTGCCCATCAGGGCGTTGTTGCAGGAGGAGAATGTCGCGAAGCCGATTACCTCGTTGATGACCAGCGATCTGGTTCACGCCGCGCCTGATGATACGCGCCATGAAACCGCCCGGCTGATCGAGAGCCGGGGAATGACGCTGATTCCTGTCACGGAGCATGGCAGACTGGTTGGCTGCCTGGCAGAGAAAGAGATTGCCCACCTGCTTGCCGATGAGGCGACAGAGGATGCCCAGCGCCAGGGCGCAACTTTGCCGCTGGAAAAATCGTATCTGGAGATCACCCCGGTCGGGTTATGGAAAAAACGCGCGCTCTGGCTGTTACTGCTGTTTGTCGCAGAAGCCTATACCAGCAGCGTGATCCAGCATTTTGAAGAGGCGCTGGAGTCGGCAATTGCGCTGGCCTTCTTTATTCCGCTGTTGATCGGTACCGGCGGCAATAGCGGCACGCAAATCACCTCTACGCTGGTGCGTGCGATGGCGCTGGGCGAAGTGAGGATGGCCGACATGGGCCGGGTGATCCGCAAAGAGATGACCACCGCGCTGATGATTGCCGTCACCCTCGCCGCTGCGGGATGCCTGCGCGCATGGATGATGGGCATTGGCCCGGAGATCACCTTGATTGTCAGCCTGACGCTGCTCTGCATCACACTGTGGAGCGCAGTGGTCTCCTCCGTGATCCCGATGGTGATTAAACGCGTCGGTATCGATCCGGCGGTGGTCTCCGCGCCGTTTATAGCCACGCTGATAGACGGCACTGGCCTGATTATCTACTTCAAAATCGCCCAGTATTTTCTTGGGCTAAGCTGAAAACCGTACCCCCTCTCTTTACGGAACGCGCTGGCTTAATCCGTCGGCGCGCTATAGTCCCCTCCCCCCAATTTTCGGCGCATTCATTATGTTTCAGGACGTGCTATCGTCAGCCGTTAACAGACTGTTAAAAAAGGTTTTATGATGAGCACCCTCGAACAATTAAAAACAACGTATCCCGGCGCGCAGGCGTGGCAGATTGGCGACAGCCCGGCGCTTGCCGATGAACTGGCGGCGTTAGTGGCCAGCGGCATCAAAACCGCCTCCTGCGGTGCATTCACCTGGTGGCAAAGTGAAGAGTCCGCGCCCAAACTTGGCAGCTACAACATTATCCTTAACGGCGAGAGTGAGCCGGTGTGTGTGATCCGCATCATCTCGCTGAGACTAATGCGCTTTTGTGATGTCACCGAAGCGTTTGCCCGTAAAGAGGGTGAAGGCGACTTAAGCCTTGAATACTGGCGCAAAGAGCATCAGCGCTTTTTCAGCGCAGCCGGGATCTTCTCTGAAGAGATGGAGCTGGTGGCCGAGGAGTTTGTTGTCGTTGAGCGAGTTTGAATGACGCCGCATCACGCGGCATTTATTTATTTTTACTGCCAAAACGCCCCCCCACACCCTATAACCCCATTAAGAATAAGCCAATGATGTAATGTGGCTAATATAGAAAATTAATTTAGTAATTATTATTAAATAGCATTACTTTGCGTAAGCTTATTTTCTAATTGCGACTCATTATCATAAATATAATCACCACCTACTTATTATTTAATTATCAAAAGTCGACTAAATTAAATTAAACGGATGGTTATCGGCGTAAAAAAATAAAACTTTATGCTTTTTAATAAATAAAAAATAAACCATTAATCGAAATGAACACTTACGGCATCAAACAATCACCAAACACAGCCAACCCTTTGATCTATAATCAAATAACCTATCAAATTCAATTAGAAAATTTAAACAATTTACTTCATGGACAATTAACCATGCGTATCTATAATTCTTTTGTCGCCAGAGTTATTTAAATTAAAACCGCCTGAATATAGGGGGTAATTTTTATCGTGAGCGCATTAACCATTTTATAAATGCCATTTAAAACATTACAATCACCAGGGTAAAAATGAAAAACCTCTTAAATAAAATTAATCTTTCCACGAAGTTTATGGTGCTGGGTATCATTTCACTTCTCCTCTTTGCGCTGCCGACTGCTTTATTTGTAAATGAAAGTAGCCAGAAAGTGCAGGCAAAACAGGTTGAATTGAAAGCGATTCCGGTTGAGAAAAAGCTGTTAAAACTGCTTAACCTCATTCAGCGCCACCGCGCAGAATCCGCTATCGCTGTTACGCAAGGTAATCCTGCTTATCCTCCGCGTATTGCGCTGCGTGACCAGATTAACGTGCTGGCTGATGAGATTAAAACCGATCTCGTTGCTGAAAGCCCGGACGCGCACCCTTTACAGCAGCTCGATAAAGTTAATCAGCAGTGGCAGGCGCTGCAAAACCAGATCGACAGCCGCAGCCTGGCCGCGCCGGAAAGCCTGGTCTCTCATGCCGCGGTGATCCGCAGCTTGCTGGACTTCAATATTGATGTGCTCGATTTCTACGGCCTGTCGCTGGATCCCGATTTAGATACCTCACAACTGATTACGGCGGCGCTCTATCACCTGCCTGAACTGACCGAAACCCTGGGTCAGATCCGCGCCAGCGGCACCTCACTACTGGCGAAGAAGGATGGCATCAGCGAGGCCGACAACGCCCGCATGGAGTTTCAGATTAGCAACGGCGAAAAAGCGCTGCAGCTCTTTGGCGTCGGCATGCAAAAATATCTGAACGGTAATGAAGAGATGCGCAGCCTGTTTGGGCGTAAAACGGAAGGCGCTATTCAGGGTGCTACACAAGCGCTCTCCACCGCCCGCGAGATCTTTATTTCCCATTCGCGCCCGGCAATGGCACCAACGGAGTACGTGGCGATCTTTACCGAAGCCATTAATAACTTCACCGTGCTGGGTAACGGCATGAGCGATGAGCTGTCGGAGCAGTTAACTAAGCAGATTTCGGCGCAGCGTAGCGCACAGATCACCCTGCTGGCAGTGTTGATCCTCAGCGCGCTGTTGGGTATTGCCCTGACGGTGATGATCATTCGCTCCATTACCGGCCCGGTTAATGAAGCGGCACGCATTGCGCAGGAAGTGGCCACCGGCGATCTCACCTCCCGTATCGCCGTTACTGGCAGTAATGAGATGAGCGCGCTGTTACAGTCCCTGATGAAGATGAGCGAACACCTCTCCGAGTTGGTCAATGATATTAAAAACAACGCCGTAACTATCGCGACCTCCTCGGAAGAGATCGCCAGCGGCAACAGCGATCTCTCTTCACGCACTGAGGAGCAGGCCGCTTCGCTGGCACAGACTGCCGCCAGTATGGAGCAGCTTGCCTCGATTATTCAGCAGAATGCGGACAACACCCGCCATGCCGCGTCGATGGCGGGTTCGGCGACCAGCGCCGCGCTGCTCGGCGGCGAAGCGATGGAGTCCGTACTGGCCTCCATGCACAAAATCAGTAACAGCGCCGGTCAGATTGAAGAGATCATCGCAGTGATTGACGGTATCGCCTTCCAGACCAATATCCTGGCGCTGAACGCCGCGGTGGAAGCGGCCCGCGCGGGCGAGCACGGTAAAGGGTTTGCCGTTGTCGCCTCCGAGGTGAGAGCCCTGGCACAGCGTTCTGCCGTCGCGGCGAAAGAGATCAAAGAGCTGATTGAAAACTCGGTCAGCGATGCGCAGTCGGGCATTAAGATGGCGGAAAACGCCGGGGATAAAGTGAAGCAGAGCGTTAGCGCTATTGAGCAGACCTCAATGCTGATAAGCGAAGTCTCCGCCTCTTCTGCCGAGCAGAGCTCCGGGGTGTCGCAGATTAATATCGCAGTAAGCCAGATGGATCAGGTGACGCAGCAGAACGCCGTGCTGGTTCAGCAGTCCGCCTCTTCCGCAGACGATCTCGCCGAGCGCGCGGCGCGCCTGCGCCAGCTGGTGGCCGTCTTCAGAACGCAGTAATCCTCTGCGGCTCAGAATGCCCCCATTCTGAGCCATTAACGCCGACGCCGCCGGGATCATCAGGCGGCGTCCTCACCTGCCTCTGTTTCACCGCCCGCTTTTTAACTCTTGTGCCAGCGTGTGCAGCGTCGCCTGTAGCCAGCTGGTCGCGCCTCGCTTGCCGCTGCGCTTATGGGAGTAAATTTTCACCTCAAACGGCGCGATGTTGAAAGGCAGGGCAAAAAGCGTGATATCCACAGCGGGCATCAGCTTCTCGGCGGCAAAACGCGGGATCGCCATCAGCAGATCGCTTTGGGCAACAATAAACGGTGCACTCAACATCGACGGCGTTTTAAGCGCGATCTGTCGCGTATACCCCATCTGCTCAAGCTGTAGATCAATCACCCCCTGCTTCTCATTCCACGGCGTCACCACCAGATGCCGCGCGGCAAGATAGTCTTCGAGCGTCAGCGAGGAACGGCGTTTGTTGCTGATAACGACATACTCATCTCTGAACCAATTAATCTCATCCAGTTCCGGATGGCGAAACGCGTCCGGGGTGCTGAACCCCAGCGCCAGGTCGATCTCGCCGGCCAGTAATTCGGTGAGTGCCGGGCTATGCGGGAGGTAGATGAGGTCAAAACCGAGACCGGGTGCGTCATATTGCAGCTTCTCCATCAGGGCCGGAAAGATGCAAAACGCGGTGAAATCGGTAATGGCGATCTGCAAACGTTCCGTCGTGGTAGCAGGTGAGAACTCCGGCTGCGGCGTCAGCTGCTGGTTTAGGAATTTCAGCGCCGAAGCAATGGAGGGCGCGAGCTGGGTGGCGTAGACACTGGGGCACATCCGGTGCCCCTCCCGGTAAAAGAGCGGATCATTGAGCGCGGTGCGCAGCCGTGAGAGCGCATGGCTGAGCGCCGAGGTGCTCATCGCCAGCTCATCAGCCGCAAGGCGCACCGAGCGGTAACGGTAGACGGCGTCAAAAACGGGCAAAAGGTTTAAATCAAGACGCCGCAGCGCCGGATGCATAATATTCATCATTGTGTGATTTCATTGCACTTAATTCTTCAGACGATACCCCTTATGCTTAGCGGCAGCAATCTCGCCTCTCGACCAAACCAACAGGAAAACCGATGAGCCTTACCATTCGCCCGGCCTGCCCGGAAGACGCATCCGCTATTTACGACATGATTTATGAGCTGGCCGTGTATGAAAAAGCGCCGCAAGAGGTGGTCACCACCCCCGATGAGATCCGCGAGACGCTGTTTGGCGCGGGTAGCAATACCGAAGCTTTGATCTGTGAAATTGCCGGGAAGATCGTCGGTTATGCCGTCTTCTTCACCAGCTACTCCACCTGGCTTGGCCGCAACGGTATCTATATGGAAGATTTGTATATCTCCCCTGATTATCGCGGCCAGGGCGCGGGTAGAGCGATGCTAAAACAGATTGCGCAGTACGCCGTTGCGCGCCGTTGCGGCCGCCTTGAGTGGAGTGTGCTCGACTGGAACCAGCCGGCCATTGATTTTTACCTGAGCATTGGTGCGCTGCCGCAATCTGAATGGGTACGCTACCGCCTTGATGGCGACGCGCTGCTGAAATTTGCTGAATAAAAGCCGCTCACCGCAGCAGCTTGACAGGCTAAACACCGCACTTCGCTGCGGTGATTTTTATGATGCGGCCAGGAAGCAAAGCGGGCGTCATGCCCGCTAGATGCGAGAATGGGGCCGTAGGGTTAAAGAGTGAAAGAGGTTAATTCTTTAATTTCTGCCTGCGGGTTCGCTTCTTTAATCGCGTGTAAAAAAACAGCGAAATTATGGTTGAACAAGGTGATGTTGTGATAAAAACTGACCTGTTTTTCCCCGCCATCGCTCTGCCAGGTCACCACCCAGCTTCGTCTGTTATTAACCATCGTATAGCCCGGTTTCACCCGTACTATTTTTGCTAGCGGAACTTTAAGCGTCACCTTTTCCTTTTGCTTAATCTGATAAAAAAACTGTTCGTCATAGTAATAGAGCGTGCGAGATGCGAATAAACCGAACAATGATGGTGGCGTCGAAATTTTTCTTAGCCCATTACTCTCCGTTACGATTTTTTTCGGATGACGAAGCGATCTATAGAAATATCTCATCAGGGTTACAAAGAGAACGACGGGAATGAGTCCCAATAAAATAATTAAGGCTTCCTTCATATACTTCTCCAACGCTTCGGCAGCACGACTCTTTACCGATAATAAAACGTGCAATTAGTATCAACAAAACATGAAACGTAACGGCTCAGTTGGTTATTAAGCGAGGCTGATGAGCGTATTCATTTCGGTAAGCAACCAGCGTTCAAAACTCGCCAGCGCAGCCTCATTTTCTCCTGTTTCCGCCGGTTTTACTAAACAGAATTTTTTGCTCAGACAATCTGATGCAGGCCAGGGCGAAACAAGCGTGCCGCAGCGCAACTCATTCTCAATATACATACGTGGAACCAGGGCAACGCCCTGCCCCGCCATAACGGCCGCGATAGCCATTTCATGCAGATCGTAGCGCGCACCCTGCGCCGGGTTATCAAGGTGTATACCGCTTTCGCGGGCATAGCGCTGCCATGCATCGGGGTTTTGCCGACGGTGAATGCGCGGAAGTGCGTTTAACTGCTGATTGACGTCATCATGGGTCAAGAGTGCAGGATGGCAAACAGGCAGCAGATTTTCCTGAAACAGAAACTGCATTCGCATACCTGCCCAGGCAGAGTGTTGAAAATGAATAACCGCATCAAAGCCGCTGCCAGGCAAAATAAAGGGATCGGTTCTCGCTGCAATATTTAAAGTTATGTCCGGGAATGACGCGTTAAAGCTATTCAGGCGGGGAATAAGCCAGCGGCTGGAAAAGGTCGGCAGGACAGCAATATCGAGGCTTCTGCTATCTTCCGGAATGCCCATTACATATTGCGTATCCCTCTCCAGCCGATCGAGGGTTTCACGCACGTGATGCGCGTAGCGCGCGCCAACCGGGTTTAGTTTTACCCGGCTTCCCACGCGATCAAAGAGCTTACGGTTCAGCAGCGCTTCAAGACGCGCAATCTGGCGGCTAATCGCTCCTTCCGTTAACGATAGCTCCTCCGCAGCCCGGGCAAAATTTCCGTGCCGTGCTGCGGCATCAAAAGCCTGAAGCGACGCACTACTGGGTATTTTTCTGCGCATAGAAAGGCTCCTTGTGCTCGCGTTTAATGACTAAATGTCATTGATGGGTGACATATTATCGATTTTAAGCGGTTAAACCAGCTTGTAGCATGATGAAAAATCATTGAGTGAACCTGTTTGCTCGCATTTATGACTTATGTGGAGAGGGGCTGATGTTCTATACCGTGGAGTGCTCGTATAACGATGCTGAAAGCGAGGCTGAATGGAATGCGTTTTACAGCCAGCAAAAGCTACCCGCATTAATATCTGTTACTGGCTTTACTACCTCTCAACGTTTTCGTGCTCTCCAGGCTGGCTGCCCTGCTTATCTTGCCATTCACACCGTCAATGATGCGGATGTGCTCAGCAGCGAGGAGTACCGTTTAAAGGGCGGCGGTAATTTTTCACGTTGGCAGGCCTGCATTACTGACTGGCACCGTAATCTCTATACCGGTGATGGCCTTGCTCCTGCCCTCGCTTGCAATGAAATTCTGCTATTGAGCGCAACACCTATCGGCTTTTTAGAATCAGAACTGGGATATCGAGGACTGCAAATGGATGCGGTAGCGCTGGATAAAACCCCTGCACATCGCGTTGCTTATGTTCTGCCTGTTGAAATGGCTTCGCCCTTTACGGATATGCCCGGTGTCTGGCTCTACGAGTCCCTTACACCGCAGTTGCAGAGCACTGAAAAAGGGACGCCATAACGTTATGCCTAATCTGACTTTTTATATTTCTGAAAACCACGCTGGCACGTTCAAAAATCTCTACGGTTTTACCGACAGATGCAGCGCCCTCTGCTGTGACATCCTCGGCGCAGAACGTAAAAATGTGCATATCATTTTTATCAATGTAAAGCCGGGCTGCGGGCTGCCGGTCTATGCCGAGCTCTTTTACCGTCTCACTCCATTGCGAACCCATGAAGTGATGGAGAACTTTATGCATGAACTGGATATTGCCACGCAACAGGCCTCTGGTCTGACGGCCCGTATTCGCTGCTTTGGATCGCAAGCAGAACACCTTTTCGCCCGCAACTGACCCCGAGGTCGTGATGAGCCACGCTTTTCCATTCCGCCAGATTGGCGATTTCCAGCTAACCGCGCTGAGTGACGGCACAATGTCAGCCAGTCTGGAACTATTATCAGGTATTAAAACCGCTGATGCGGATGCGATTCAGTGCAGTGCCGGCATCGATAAGCCCGGTGATATTCATATAAACAGTTACCTTATTCGCGGCCGGAGGCAAGTAATTCTGGTTGACGCTGGCGCAGGCGCGCCGGGACAACTCATATCAAACCTTGCCGCAGCGGGCGTCAGCCCTGACGAGGTCGATACCGTTTTATTAACGCACTGCCATCCGGATCATATTGGAGGCCTGCTCAATGCAGCAAAAGAGCCGGTTTTTAAACGTGCTGAAATCATTCTACATCCACTCGAAGCTCAGTACTGGCGGGATGAGACAAAACGCGAAATGGCGAATGAGCGCGGGCAGCGTAATTTTTTGCTGGCCCGGCAAACCTTGCAGGCGTATGCCCCGAATATCCATTTTTTCAACGGTGAGAAGATAGCCGGAGGTATCCTACCGATATGGTTACCGGGCCATACGCCAGGTCATACCGGTTTTCTCATCGAGTCGGAGCGTGAACGCTTATTAATATGGGGAGACATTGTTCACTATCCGCATATTCAGTCAGCACAACCGGCGGTTTCGATTCTGTTCGACGTCGATCCCGCGCAGGCCGAGGCAACCCGGAAACAAATAATGCAACAAGCGGCCAGCGAGAAACTGCTCATTGCAGGTATGCATTTAAATCAGACGGGGTTTGCCCGTGTTAGCAGAGAGGGCTGCGGATACCGTATTGATTATACTGAGAAATAAGTAGGTCGCCTGGCTGACGGACAGGGACGTTATACCGCTGAACCAGGCATTTATCTCCTTCTTCCTCACCCTCTGAAGCTAACGAGGGATAAAAATTCGCTACCCATTCTCTTTTTTATCACTCCCTGTCCCGACCTTTTTGCAGAAAGCTATCACGAGACAGCCTTATGAATGCCCGCGCTTTCAGTGACAAAATCATTGTCACTTCGCTGAGCTAATAGTGCCCTTTTTTATGTCGTACGCGCGGCTCCGTCGGCGCGTTTCTGCCTCTCTCCAGTGTTAACTCCCGCTTCGTTTGCCTTTTTCCCTGAGCAAAAAATATATTAATTTTATTTATGTTTTAATGAGCGGAGCGCGATTTCCTTAGTACGAACCGGCATTAAAATGCAACTGATTTAAAAGTAAAAATCGCTATTGAAAAGCCTTTGGTGTCGGCGTACAGTAAAAATACTGTATATAAATACAGTAAAAACCATCACACAAAGGACATCACATATCATGGCTACTAATGAAAACAGCACCGCCATTACGGAAGTCGCCTCTTTTGCAGCACTGCGTGCACGTAAACCTGCAGCCGAGGGTGAACGCGTTTTTCTGACCTCATGGAATGCACGAGCAGCATCCGATCGATCCATAAATTATGGCGAAGGATGGTTTATCGGAAACCTGGTGGCGGGGACTGACGATGGCGGTTTTATTGCCAGCAACGGCGGGTCATACCATTGGCGACGCGAAGCAGATATCGAGGCACTCACCGTTCACGATTTTGGCGCCGTACCGGGCGGCACCGTGGACTGTGCTCCTGCTGTCAAAGCAATGTACGAATTTATGAACGGTGCCTTCGCACGTGGCGCAACCAACGATCTCTCCGGCAAAATTGGCGTCCGTTTCGGTGCGGGCACCTATCTGATTAAGCCGCTCGACATGCGCCGTTACGGCAAGAAGATCGCTGCCAACGACGCTGAACTGCCTTATAACCCAAGCGGTTACTTTGCCGCAGGCGACTTTGTCCTGCGCGGTGTGACCACCAGTTTCGGCAAACAGATTGCGACCCGCATTATTTCTGATAAGTCGAATTCAGCGGTGCTGGCGCTGAACCACCGCTATTTCTCCATTTACGGGATTGAGTGGGAGGGGCAGCAAACCGTCAAGCAGGATGAAAAGAGTAACCTGCTGATTGGCGCTACCCTTGGGGTGTTCAACGATACCGCTTCCAACAAACAGCCGTTTCTTACCAACGAATGCGTGGGCGGCACCTTTGCTAACGTCTCCTATTTCAAGGCCAGCAATACCGGCGAGGCGACGATTTACTATCTCGACAGCCTCGACAGTAAATTTAACCAGATCTACTGCAGCAAAGTGGCGGGCCCGGTGATCAAAGTGGGCTGGAGTAACCGGCCATACGGCGTCTGGGATCACTCCACGGCGATTGAGCTTTCTGAATTTAACTTCCAGTACTGTTATGCACCGGCGATCTGGATCCCACGCCACGGCCAGGGGCTGATCCGCAACGGCTGGATTGAGCACAGCGCGGTGCCGATGGATATCAACAACGGCCAGTGGCTGATTGAGGCGCTGAGCATCGAGTCATCCACTTATGACGCCGTGTTCTTTAACTCACGTGTGGTGATGTCGCAATGGTCAAACCCGACCGGCGTCAATTATGACCGCACCACCGAGCCGGGCAGCGATAAGTGGTTCAGCTACCCGAAAAACCCGGACGGCAGTGCAATCATCTCGAAGCTTTCCGCCTATGAAATGGGCATGTCGCTGTTTCAAAATAGCGGCACTTATCTGGACAACCCGCTACGGGCTCAGTGGCTGAGCGGCGTGCTGCGTGGCACCATTGACAGCAAAAAACTGTGGCTGAATATCGGCTCGTTCCGCATGCCAGAAACCGGCACCCACTGGAAGATTGAGGTCGATTGCCGCAGCACTTACTACAGCCTCGGAGGAAGCGGTCCGATGCCGGTAAATAACGATCGCTCTGCGGGAACACTGCATATTCACGTTGCGCGCGGTGCTGCGGACGTTCCGGCCATAACCTACTGGATGGAAGGTGCGCCGGGCATTACCGAAGTAAAGTATATTGCTCAGGATTTCAACACGCTGCTGCCGGGCTTGTGGATCAAACTTCCGGCAACCATTGGCGAATATGCAGTGCACGTTCGCGGCACCGGTGTAACCCGCAAGGAGAAAGGGGAGTGGGCCATCTTTACGCCGGATGGCCAGGTGCAGGCGGAAGCACCGAACGGCGTGGACGCCGAACCCCGCGCCTCGATGCACAACGGTAAAGCGGGCTTCGGTGCGCAAAGTGATGTTGCGGCGATCAGTACCCGTTCGCAGGCCTCATCCAGCGTACCGGTTGAACAATCCAAGCCGCGCCAGTGGATGCGGGTAAATATCAACGGCGTTGAGTATGCGATGCCTTACTACGCCTTTACGCCGCAGATTAAGACTCAACCAGCGGCAACCGTTGCTGTTGCCGCCGGCGCTACGCTGAACCTGGCCGTGGAAGCCAATGATGCCGCCAGCTATCAGTGGCAGAAATCGACCAACGGCACCAGCTGGAGCACTATCTCCGGTGCCAATAAGGCGACATACAGTAAGGATGCTGTCACCGCGGGCGATGCGGGGCAGTATCGCTGTGTAATCAAAGGGCAAGTTGGCGCGGTGGACTCATCCGTGACCACCAACCAGGTGACCACTACCACTTCAGTGGTGACCATCAAGGCCTGATGCGCCTGACTAAATAGAAGAGAAGCCACTCTCTAAAAATCCACGCGCTTGCGTGGATTTTCTTTGCTTTCGCACCCTCTCTTACTCGCTTTTTATATTCTTACTCATATTGATGCCGGTTACGTCAAAGCCGATTGCCTCATACACATGGCGCGCTCGTGCGTTATCGCCCGCCACGCGAAGGCGGATCTGCTCAACGCCCTTCGTCCGCATCTCATCCTCAAAGGCTCGCAGCGCGCCTTTGCCAAGGCCCTGCCCCTGGCAGGCATTGAAGATATGAAAATCATAAATAAAGAGGGTTTTCATCGAAGCGTCCGGTTTATACCAGAGGTAGCCGACATGCTTCTCACCCTCCGCCAACAGGCAGAGCAAAACGTGGCCCGGCGTATTAACGCCTTCCGGGAGATCGTCGGCGATCTCCTGCGTGGCTCTGGCCTGCGCCTCTGCCGCAGAAAGGCGATAGTTTGCAGCAATCTCTTGCGCATAGTCCGCAATGAAATAGTCCAGATAAGCCGGGTATTCATCCGCACGCATGGGGCGCAATGTAATCATTGGTGTTCCTTTTATTAAAGCGGGACTGAGCACCGCGCTGAATTATCGGCCTTCACAATAAAGCGCCCCGCTGACGCTGTCAGCATAAAAGCGCTGGCAATGTGAATCCCCTTAGCTGACGCAAAGCACAATCTTGCCCTGAATACCCCCCTGTGAAGCACGGCGATGTGCGGCGGCGGCGTCACGAAGAGGATAGATGCTGTCCGTCACTACGCGTACCTCACCGCTCGCCAGCAGTTCGCCTGCTTGCTGAAGCTGCTGGCCGCTGGAGCGAACCTGCGTCGAAGAGACCATAATCCCGCGCCGCGCAGCCTCTTGCTGCCCGCTAAAGCCAAGCGGATTGACCAGGTAGAGCGCCCCGCCGGGTTTAATAAGCGGCAGAAAACGCTCCAAATTCGCGCCGCCAACGGCATCCATCACCAGATCAACCGGCGGTACTACGGTTTCTGCGTCCTGCCGGGTGTAATCAATGAACTCGCTCGCCCCCAATTCTCGCAGCAACGCCTCATGTTTTCCGGAAGCGACGGCAATTACCCGCGCGCCCTGCCAGCGGGCAAGTTGTAGAGCGAAGTGCCCAACGCCGCCGCCAGCGCCGTTAACCAGAACCGTTTTTCCCTTCAGCGAAACAGGGATATGTGGAAAAGACTGGAAAGGGTTAGGCGCATGATGACCAGGATCGATCAGGAACTGCCAGGCCGTCAGCAGTGACATCGGTGCAGCGGCGGCCTGCAGATAATTAATGCCCGGCGGCATTAATGCCAGTTCGTCGGCAGGGACAGCGATGTATTCGGCATAGGCTCCGCTACCTTTCATCAGATCCTGCGGAAATCTCACCATGGAATAGACCTCATCGCCCGCGCAAAAACCGTGCGCACCATGACCAATAACCTCCACCACTCCGGCAATATCAGTGCCGGGGATAAGCGGGAAAAGAGGGTTGGGCTGCCACTGCGGTGGTAGCGCGCGGTAGCCATTGCGCAGATAGAGATCGGGCGGGTTAATGCTCGCCGCCTGCACCCGCACCAGTACCTCACCCGCGCCGGGCGTTGGACGCGGCGCCTCTTCATAACGCAACACCTCCGGCCCGCCAAATTCGTGCAGACGCACGGCTTTCATCATGGCACTCATCGCTCTCTCCTCTGCATTGTCTTTAGCCAGTGCAGAATATGACAGTGTCTACAGGTTGATAATGGGCTTACCTTTCGCTTTACTTATGCCATGAAAGAACAAATCGGTTTTGAACGCCTGACGGGGCTGATTGCTTTTGCACGCGCCGGATCCCTTGGCAGCTATACAGCAGCCGCACGGGCACTGTCGATTTCGCCTTCGGCGGTGAGTAAGAGTATTCAGCGGCTGGAGCAGCATCTCGGCCTGGTGCTTTTCACGCGTACGACGCGCTCGCTGGCTTTAACGCCGGAGGGGCGCGACCTGCATGAACGGGTAGTGCGGCTATTACAGGATGCGCAAGAGATTGAGCAGGCGGCGAAGAGAGCCCGCGCTGAGCCTGGCGGCACCATACGGGTTGCCGCCTCGCTGCCGGTCGGGCTGCATATGCTCGCGCCCATGCTGGCGCAGTTTCGCCAGCATCAACCCGCGGTGCAGATCGATCTGCGCCTCGCCGACGAACGGGTAAACGTAATTGATGAGGGGATTGATATCGCGCTGCGCATTGGCGATCTGCCCGATTCGCAACTGTTGTCGCGCCGCCTCTCGCCTTACCACCTCGGTTGTTATGCCTCGCCTGACTACCTGCACCAGCATGGCGTTCCGCGCCACCCTGATGAACTGGTGAACCATGAGACGGTGAATCTGCGTTATAAAAGCAGCGGGCAGCTGTTTCGCTGGCCGTTCAGCATGGGAGATCGGGAAGTTGAGTTACTGCTCCCCGCAGCAATCGTTGTAGACGCCAGCGAAGCCGTGCTGACTACAGTAGCAGCGGGCGCAGGCATTGGCATGGTAGCAAGTTTTATGGCGGCGTCATGGGTTGAGCGAGGCGCACTTGTTCCTGTGCTGGCAGAGTTTGCCGTTGAAAAGCACAACCTCACAGTGCTGTGGCCCGAGAGTCGCCGCGCGAATCCTGCGGTGCGCGCCTTTCTCGATCTGTTATTTGCGCAGTTATAAACGCGCGGCAGGTTGTGGCATTTGAGAAGCGCAAGCGCCTCTGGCTGAGCAGAGGCGCAGGCAAAACATTAAACATCCAGCGTGCGAAGCACCACCAGTTCAAGGGCATTTCGCAGGATATCTTTACGGATCACATCCGTTTCAGTCTCAACGCGGGCGATAAGCGCCAGCATGATATCTTTATTTGCCACCGTCGCTTTCACGGCCTGAAGCTCACGGGTCACTTCGTCAATGATCTCTTTTTCAGCCTCGAAGACCGAAAAAACTGACTGGAGGGTCTGCGGGAGTGTTGCGGTCGGATTGTTCATTTTATTTCACTCATTAAGTGGGCCCGGATTACGCATGGTTGGGCCGGCAGCCTGGTCGCGAGGTAAGTTGTACAACTTACCACTGCAAACTTGTACAAGTTGCTACTATAGTGCCACTCATTCAGAACTGCAATGTCACAACTGAAATAATTCACCACGCAATGAGTTGTTATAACGCACCTTTCTTCCGCCATGCGCGAAAAATACGCACCCGGCCGCCGTTCGTGCCAGCGCCGGGTGATATTAAAAACAGTGCTTACGCAGACATACCGCCATCAATCACCAGCTCGGCACCGCTGACATAACTGCTTTCGCCGGAGGCCAGAAACAGTGCTGCAGCAGCCACTTCATCGGGATTACCCAGCCGCTTCACCGGAATTTGCGCGCTCAGCGTCTGCCTGACATCATCGCTCGCCTGGCTGAACATCGGCGTATCAGTTGGCCCCGGGCTGAGGGTGTTAACCCGGATGCCGCGCGGAGCCAGCTCGCTGGTCCAGGTGCGGGCATAGGAGCGCACCGCGGCTTTGCTGGCCGCATAAGTGCCATAACCGGGCACCGCCATGCTGCCTGCAATTGAGCCGAGCAGGACGATGGTGCCGCCCTCGCCCATCTGGCCGATGGCCTGCTGCACCGTGAGCACCATGGCGCGCACATTCAGGCCAAAGGCGCGGTCGATATGCTCTTCCGTGCTCTCCTCAAGGCTTGCAGGTTCAGAGACGCCCGAGGAGTAGACGAGGATGTCGAGCCTTCCGGCTCTGGCATTAATGGTGTCAAACAGACGGCTCCGATCGTGAATATTCGTGATATCGCCTGCAATCGCCTCAACGTTGCCGCCGATAAGCGTCACCGCTTCTGCCAGCTGCGCCTCGCGTCGTCCGGTGATGAAAACATGGGCGCCCTCTTGTGCGAATCGTTGAGCAATCGCAAGGCCGATACCGCTGTTACCGCCGGTCACCAGGGCGGTCTTACCTTCAAGTTTCAACATGGCTACTCCAGAACGTGGGGATGGACGCCTGATGATACATTTCGTATATTTACCGTCAATTACGCACCTGATATACACCAGATATAGAGAAGGTAACCTTATGTCGACCGATATCCCTGCCCTGCTGGCTGAAATTAACAGTACGCGCCCGATCCTTGAACAGGTTGCCAACAAGTGGTCGGTGTTGATCCTGACCGTGCTGTGCAGCGAACCCTCACGCTTTAATGCCATCAAACGCCGGCTCGACCCCATCACCCATAAAGCGCTAACAGAGGCACTGCGCCGCCTTGAGCGTAACGGGCTGGTTAACCGCCGCGTCATCGCCTCATCACCGGTGGCGGTCGAATACTCCATTACCCCGCTGGGCCGATCCTTACAGGATCCGTTTGTGGCGCTGGTGAGCTGGGCGAGGCAATACGGTGTGGCGATTGAGCAGGCACAGGAGGCTTACGACGCGCGGCGTACCACGGAAGAAGAGGTGTAATCTTCCTGCATAAACAACGGGGGCAGGATTTAAGCAAGGAGGGTGAAGCAGATAACAATTCAAAGAAGATCCGCTTTGAGCGAACAGCGGAGATTGACCGCTGCCCGATTACCGCCAGACGCTTGCGATGAAGCGGCATAGGGTAGCGAAAAGTCTGGGGGGCTTTTGTATCATCCGCAGCCGCATAAAACATGCCCAGAGTGCTAATCAGATTCTTTTCGACATGGATAGACCTCAACGTCTGGCCTGCACTGCACCCGATCATGAAAGGGATTCATATTACCGTGAGATATGGTCACTTCCTCTTGCTCCGCGTTTCTGGCAAAACTATAGCGGAACTGTAACGGTAACACTTCAGGTTGCACATGTATTAGTAGCGCTCGCTCCCCTCCGATCACGTACTCCTGTACGCACCGGGGATCCGCTTAATTGCCGCCTTTGCGCAACTCGAATTATTTAGAGTACAGAGGCGATAAAATTTTATATCAGACGTCGGATGCGGTTTTTATGACTACACAATTTACCTTCACGATTAAGAGCGGGCGTTTTGACGAACATTATAACCCCTCCGAAAGTACGCGAATCACCACTAACTTTGCCAATCTGGCAAGAGGTCAGAACCGCCAGCAGAATCTGCGTAATACTCTGGCGATGATCAACAATCGTTTTAACAGCTTAGCCTGCTGGGATAATCCTGAAGGCAATCGTTATGCCGTTGAACTGGATATTATTTCTGTGACGATGAATATCGACGGCAGTGGTAATGCCTTTCCGGCAATAGAAATATTAAACACCACGATCATCGATAAAAGAACCGATCGACGCATCGCAGGAATTACCGGTAATAATTTCTCCTCATACGTGCGTGATTATGACTTTAGCGTGCGTCTGTTGGACCATAATAAAAACCAGTCAGCATTTACTATTCCGGATGATTTTGGCGAACTGCACGGCAATATTTTCAAGCATTTTGTCCGCTCTGATGAATACAAAAACGCGTTTAAAAAACCACCGGTGATCTGCCTGAGTGTGTCCAATAAAAATGCCTATTACCGCACCGGCAATCAGCACCCTGTTTTAGGATTCGAATACCAGCAGGATGGCACATCGCTGACTGAAACCTATTTCAAAAAAATGGGCCTGCAGGTCCGGTACTTCATGCCGTCAGGTAGCGTTGCGCCGTTCGCCTTCTTTTTTATTGGCGATCTGCTAAGTGATTACAGCAATCTGGAACTTATTAGCACTATCAGCACCATGGAGACGTTCCAGAAGATTTATCGCCCGGAGATTTACAACGCAAATGCCGCAGCGGGTCTGCACTATCAGCCCGACCTGAATAATCAGGATCACTCATTAACCAAAATTGTTTACGATCGCGAAGAGCGTAGCCAGCTGGCGATTGAGCAGGGGAAGTTTACGGAAAAACATTTTATCGAACCCCACAGGGATATTCTTGAGCAATGGTCTGCCCACTACCCGCTTTGATTTATTAAATATAAGGTCACCAGCTATGAAAACATTGCTCCCCACGTCTACCGCCGGTAGCTTGCCTAAACCCTCCTGGCTGGCCCAGCCTGAGACGCTCTGGTCGCCGTGGAAATTGCAGAATGAAGAACTTATCGCCGGGAAACAGGATGCGCTGCGCTTGTCCCTCGACGAACAGTTACGCGCCGGAATTGATATTGTTAGCGACGGCGAGCAAACCCGTCAGCACTTTGTCACCACTTTTATCGAACATCTGAGCGGTGTTGATTTCGAGAAACGCGAAACCGTTAGAATTCGTAACCGTTACGATGCCAGCGTCCCGACCGTTGTGGGTGCCGTGGAGCGTCAGAAACCGATATTTGTTGAAGATGCCCGCTTTTTACGTCAGTTGACGAAGCAGCCCATCAAATGGGCGCTACCGGGGCCGATGACGATGATCGATACGCTTTACGATAATCACTATAAAAGCCGTGAAAAGCTCGCCTGGGAGTTTGCTAAAATTCTCAATCAAGAAGCCCGTGAATTAGAGGCTGCAGGCGTGGATATTATCCAGTTTGACGAACCGGCGTTTAATGTGTTTTTCGATGAGGTCAACGACTGGGGTATTGCCGCTCTGGAAAGAGCTATCGAAGGGCTTAAGTGCGAAACCGCCGTGCACATCTGCTATGGCTACGGGATCAAAGCCAACACCGACTGGAAAAAGACGCTGGGTTCAGAATGGCGTCAGTACGAACAGGCGTTCCCGAAACTGCAAACCTCAGGTATCGATATTATCTCTCTAGAGTGCCATAACTCCCGTGTACCGATGGATCTCCTTGAACTGATCCGGGGCAAAAAAGTGATGGTCGGGGCCATTGATGTGGCGACCAGTGCGGTTGAAACCCCAGAGGAGGTTGCTGAGACGCTGCGTAAGGCGCTGCAGTTCGTCGATGCCGATAAGCTCTATCCCTGCACCAACTGCGGAATGGCGCCGCTTTCGCGTCAGGTCGCCACCGGCAAGCTTAATGCTTTAAGCGCAGGCGCGGATATTATTCGCCGCGAGATTCTGAATAAATAAATCTGACGCACGACGAAAATAATAAAATCTGTCTGGCGACCGGGACGTTCGCCAGACATTTAATCAGCATGTATATACCAGAGGTAGTTTCCTGCGTGCGGCGGCTAAATCAGCCATGAGCCGATCCGGCCATCACACTACTTCAACGGCTCTGCATTTTTCCTGTCCCCTCATCTGAGGCTGTTTTAGTCGTTGCCATTGCGGTACTGAGATCGGGAACCTTATTGATCGCTTCCATCCCACAATGTTCGTCGGACTCCGCGCCGCCGGTGCCCGCCATGCCGATAGCACCGATCCATTGACCGTGATATTTCACCGGCACGCCGCCGCCGAGCAGCAATAACTCATTTACCGTATTGAGGTTGGCGGTCTCTGGCGAGGCCTGCGCTTGCTTCGCAAACTGCCGGGTTGGCGTTTTGGTCGACAGCGCCGTAAACGCCTTGCGCCAGGCGGCCTGCGTATTGTGCGGCCCGATGTTGTCATCGCGCATCAGCGTGACCAGATTGCCACCGCGGTCGACCACCGCCACCACGCCCTGGCGGTGCATATCATGACAAACCGATAACGCGTCGGTTGCCAGCTGTGTGGCGAGCGCCTGTGTCATGTCATAAACAGTTGCGGGCATTGCGGCCAGCGTCGTCGCGGGGCCTGCCGCCAGCAGCAGCGCGAGCATAAGACGTTTCATCTGCCCTTAGCTCCCGCGGTAGGTGGAGTAGCCGTACTGGCTCAGCAGCAGCGGAACGTGATAAGTCGACTTTGTATTATCGATATGAAACTCGACCGGAATTTCCGGGAAGAAGCTCTGCTGTTTCTGGTCGGCGAAGTATTTACCGGTTTTGAAGATCACCCGATAGTCACCCGCGGTAAACGGCTTTTCCGGCCACAGGGCATTGATACGCCCATCCTGATTGGTGTTGGCGGTGTTCAGCACCGTCCAGCTATCCCCCTGCTTCTGCTCAAGCGTCACCGCAACATTGGCGGCCGGCAGCCCGGTTTGCTGATTCAGCACATGAACGCTCAGCGGGTTTTTATCGGCCGCGAAAGTGAGAGCGGGTGCGGCAAGCAGTGCAGCGAGGGTTAACGCAGCGATAGACTTTTTCATATTGGATTCTCCTGTGTTGATGACCCGGCTTTTATACCTCCACGCTTGCCGCAATTGCCTGTCAGAAAGATGACCATATTGTCATCTGGCGCTGAAAGGCTGGGGCGTCTCAATATTTCGTGGCACACTGCGCCGATGAAACTGTTACTGATTGAAGACAACCTGAAAGCCAGCGCCTGGGTGCGCAAAGGGCTTGAAGAGGCGGGCTATATTGTCGATTACGCAGCGGACGGGCGCGATGGCCTGCATCTGGCGCTGGCGCACCCATATAGCCTGGTGATCCTCGATATTATGCTGCCGGGCATGGATGGCTGGCAGGTGCTGAAAACCCTGCGCACCGCAAGCCCGGTGCCGGTGATCTGCCTTACCGCCCGCGACTCGGTAGAGGATCGGGTCAAAGGGCTGGAGCTGGGCGCGAACGACTACCTGGTCAAACCCTTCTCCTTTGCGGAGCTGCTCGCGCGTGTTAAGAATCAGCTTCGTCAGCACCAGCCGCACAGCACTACACTGCGCGTTGCCGATCTGGTGATGGATTCGGCGCGCTTTCAGGTGACGCGCGATGGCATGCCTATCGCGCTGACGCGCAAAGAGTTTATGCTGCTGTGGCTGCTCGCCAGCCGCCACGGTGAGATCCTGCCGCGTACGCTGCTGGCGAGCGAGATTTGGGGCGTCAATTTTGACAGCGAAACCAACATTGTCGATGTTGCCATTCGCCGCCTGCGCCGCAAAGTTGACGATCCGTTTGCAGATAAGCTGATCACCACCGTTCGCGGCATGGGCTATTGCCTCTCCGTACAGGAGCCAGGCGATGTATAGCCCCTCCCTGACGCTAAGACTGACGGTAATTTTTACGCTGATTATGGCGCTGGCCTGCGGCGGCATCAGCCTGATCCTCTACAACGCCTTGCGCAGCGGGCTGGTGTGGCGCGACGATCAGACGCTGATTAACCGCGCCGCGCAACTTCGCCAGCTGCTGGAGGATGGTGCCCAGCCGGACGCGCTGCCGCTCTACTTCAACCGCATGGTCGATATTCGCCAGGATATTCTCAGCATCCGCCCGCAGCAGGCACAAAACGTCACCATCAACCATACCGGTGTCGCGCTGCCGGACATTGCACCCACATCGGTTAACACGCCGCCCAATGCACAGCAGCTGCACCGCTGGCGCAGCGCCGACAATATGGACGCCTCGGCGCTCAGCCTGCAGGCCAACTCACCACACGGGCCGGTTACCGTCACGCTCGCCCGGGTGGCGCGCGAGCGGGCCATGATGCTTGAGCGCTACCGCCAGCAAAGCATTCTGGTGTCACTGGCGGCCATTCTGCTCTGCGCCGCCCTCAGCCCGCTACTGATTCGCCGTGGGCTGCGGGCCATTGGCCGCTTAAGCCAGATTGTGGCCGAGACCGCCAGTGACCGGTTAAATCAGCCGGTGCCGTTGCAGGCGATCCCGCAGGAGCTGCTCCCCCTTGGCAAGGCGCTCAACGCCATGCGTCAGAGCCTGTCGACAGATTTTATCCGCCTCACCCAGTTTGCTGACGATCTGGCCCATGAGATCCGCACGCCAATCAATGTGATGTTGGGTCAGAATCAGGTGGCGCTGGGTCATCAGCGTTCCGTTGAAGAGTACCAGGCGCTGCTCGAAGGGAACATTGAGGAGCTGGAGGCGCTATCGCGGCTGACGGAAAACATCCTCTTTCTTGCGCGCGCCACGCATCACAATATCCAGCTCAATCAGGAAACCTTTTCACTCAGCGAGGCACTGGAGATGGTGATCGATTTCCTCGAACCGCTGGCAGAGGAGCGTGAAATGGCGATCGAGCTAAATGCGCAGGGCAATCTCACCGCCGATAAGATGCTGTTTCAGCGCGCGATAACTAACCTGCTGACCAACGCCATTCGCTATGCGCCGGGAAACGGCACCATCGCCGTCAGCACAATTCAGCACGGTAATTTGGTCGAAATTGAAGTGGCGAACGCCGGGGAGCCGCTTGCCGAGCCGGAGAAAGCCTTCGAGCGCTTCTGGCGGGGAGATAATGTCCGTCACACCGCCGGCAGCGGGCTGGGGCTATCGCTGGTGAGCGCCATCGCCGCGCTACATGGCGGCAACGCCTATTATCGCCACGCGCAGGGCAAGAACATTTTCGGCCTGCGTTTGCCCGCCTGACACGCCGCCGATCGGGATTAAGCGGCGTAAAGCAGCGCCGCACCATATAGCCTGAGGCCATAGCCAGATGCGTCAGCAGGCTGAGGCCTGGGAGTGCGGGAGGCCGCAATGCCAAAACCCAGCGCTGGCTACCGCAACGGGCTGCGAAGGCAGTATCCGCAAAGCGTGCTGAATAAGTTGCGGCTGATCGCGCTCGGCCAGGCGGCAGGCTTTTCACTGGATGAGATGGCAGCAATGTTAAACCCGCAGGGCAAGGTCGCTATCAACCGCGAGCAACTTCAGCAGCGCGCGCAGGCAATTGACGAGACGATTTGCAAACTGCAGTTATTCAGCGAAGGGCTGAAGCATGCCGTCCGCTGCCCGGCGCAGGAGCATACCGAGTGTGCGTCGTTCAAAAACTGGTGAGCAGAGGGCTACGGCTGATCAAGCAATAAGTAGCGTATCCCTTCGGAGCACAATGCCTGTACAGATAATCAACCGCTACTTTTTGCAGGTTGCTATTGTAGATAGGAAGTTATTGAATTGGGTATATTACTGCGGCGTTCCGCTATCCGGCATGTTTAAACATTGGAACTACACTACAGCGTTTGCTTTAAGTACGACTCGCTGGTTTATTGTCATACAGAAAGCAGCGTTTTCTGTATTGCATGCTTTAGTGAAATTTGCAGTAAGTCCGCAGAATAATATTTAGTACTTTGCAAAATGGACATATAAAATGCAGAGTTCGGCGTCGGCCTAAGCAATCTACTAATAACAAGAACAGGCGATAACCTCTGCTGGATAAGATTTTCTTAACGCTGTTTTATGATATTCGCCAAATGCATTGGCTAAAGATGACTCTGTAATCATCGCTCTGGTTTAGGCTCTGACGAGAGTTAATTAAATGGATTTATCAATGTTTAATCGAATTACTGTACATCTGCCCGTCGAAGGGCTTCGCTTCTGGAAACTCACCGGAAGCGAAGCAATATCTGAAGCCTTCAGTTTAAATTTGACCCTGCTGGGAGACGAGGCGCGTCTTGAACGCAGCGCATTGCTGGGTAAACCGGTTACCGTTGCTATACCAACGCGCGCTCTGACTACTGAACGTTATATTAACGGCAAAATTACTCGCGTCGCTGTGAGCGCCGTAGAGTTAACCGGAATGCGCTATGCCGTATATCATTTGACGGTGGAGCCGGATGTATGGCCGATGAAACGTGACCGCAACTTACGTATTTTTCAGGGGCAAACAGCAGCGCAGATTGTTAAAACGCTATTGAGCGAATACCAGGTCAATGTTGAAGATCGATTAACTTATAGCTACCGGGTATGGGATTACTGCGTCCAGTATCAGGAGAGCAGTTTTGATTTCATCAGTCGGCTAATGGAATTAGAAGGGATCGCATACTATTTCAGGCACGAAGCCGATCGACATATTATGGTGCTAACCGATGCCAATGAGCAGCACCACTCTTTTCCTGGTTATGAAGTTATTGCTTATCACCAAACATCTTCAGGTGGTGTAACCAATGAGGAAGGTGTCGGCCAGTGGGCACTTGAAGATAATGTCACCCCCGGCATTTACAGCCTTGATGATTATGACTTTCGTAAACCACATGCCTGGCTGTTTCAGGCACGACAGAATCCCAAATCCCCCTCTCCCGGTGAGATAGATGTTTATGATTGCCTGGACGTTTTGTCGATCATCAACACGGAGAATTCTATGCGCGCATTCGACAGGAGCGCTGGCAAGTAGAACATCAAAAAATTCAGGGCACTGCTACCGCAATTGGTATTGCCCCCGGTCACACTTTTTCGCTGGTCAATGCGCCCTTTTTTACCGACAACGGCGCGTATCTCACTACCGCCGTGCACTACCATTTCGAAGAGAACCGCTACGCCAGCGGTGAAAATGGCAATACCATTCACCAAATTGATTTTTCCGTTATTCCCGCAACAGTGGCATTCCGTCCAGCGCCAGTAACGCCCTGGCCCCGTACCTTTGGCCCACAAACCGCGCGGGTCGTTGGCCCCAAAGGGCAATCTATCTGGACTGATAAATATGGTCGCGTGAAGGTTAAATTCCACTGGGACAGATTAGCGAAAGGCGATGATTCAAGCTCATGCTGGATCCGTGTTTCCAGCGCCTGGGCCGGTCAAGGTTACGGAAGCGTCCAAATACCGCGCATTGGCGACGAAGTAGTGATCGATTTTATCAATGGCGACCCCGATCGCCCGATAATTACAGGACGCGTTTATAACGAGGCCAGCATGCCTCCATGGACGTTACCTGCAGCCACGACACAGATGGGTTTTTACAGCCGTAGCAAGGATGGCCACCGCGATAATGCCAACGTTTTCCGCTTTGAAGATAAGGCGGGTGCAGAGCAGATCTGGGTGCACGCTGAAAGGAATATGGATACAGATATTGAAAACTGTGAAACACATGATGTCGGCGTAGACAGAAAAAAATCCATAGGTCGCGATGAACATGTGACCATCAAACGCGATCACGATTCCAACATTGGCAATAACGACAACAATAATGTCGGCACTCAATACACACTCAATGTCGGTGAAAATAAGACGATCTTAACGATGGATAAAGAGGGGAATGCGCTGCTTGAAGCTGCCTCTTCAATTAAGTTGAAGGTGAATGATAATTACATTCATATAACACCATCAACTATCGAAATTATTGTTTCTGAAGGCACGCTGAAAGCGGAGAGCATTACTGAAGCCTCATTTAAAGGCGTGGAGATGACCAGGCTCGGGGGCGGAACGAATGCTGAGGTCAAAACCACTGATACGATTGCAATCAATGGAACAAACTTGACCGATATTAAGGGCGCCATGGTCAAAGTTAACAGTTAACGTCCAGAAAAGGTCATCACTATGGGACAGCCAGCTGCCCGCGCGCAAATTGATACCAGCGCTCATTCAGGAACAATTCAGACCGGAAGCCCTGATGTCATTATTGGTGGTTTTCCTGCGGCGAGAAAAGGCGACGCACTGTCATGCTCACAACATGGGAATGGTGCCATCGTTGGCGGCTCCGGTACGGTTTTTGTCAATAATTTGCCGCTTGCACGTATGGGGGATCAAACCCAGTGCAACACCAGCAGTACACCGATACCACCTGCAAATAAAGCTGCTCCAACCCAATACTGGGGCGGAACGCTTGCAAAAAAGGCCGGTGAGGATGGGCTGATACACGATGAATTTTATGATGCGCGTATCCTGGGAGCGTATGCCAATCTGGAAGATAAAAATGAAAATGGCGATCTGGATACCCTTTCGACAGGATTCGCAGCTGAAGATCTCACCATGGGTAACCTGAAAAGTGAGGATCTTTTTCGGGGTGAAATACGCAACAAAGTTTCAGCCGTCAATGCCACAGGTTCAATATATGGCGGGGGAGATAATATTTACGGGCTAAACAGCGGTGCCACAGCGACAGGGATTCAATATGGTGCAACCGGTAGGGCTGGGGAGAAAGGTTTGCTTTATGGCAATGTCAGCGGTGATGTCAATGTTGGCTCAGCAGAAGCTAAAGCGGTTCTTGAGTTCTACGGCGGCAATAAAGGTCGCTATGGTTTCAACGCTGATTTTGGCGCTGAAGCTAATGTGTTTAAAGCGGAAGCGGTAGGTAATCTCGATGTTCTTGGAATTTTAGTTGCTGAAGCCAAAGTTGCAGGCGTTGCCGGTTCGGCAGCGACCGGTGCTGGAGGCGGAATCTGGGCAGATAAAAATGATTATTCTCTCAATGTTAAAATAACAGGTCGGTTCGCAATCGGAATTGGATTTCGTGGTGATGTTGAGGGGAAAATAGCTCTCAAACCAATCGAAAACTTTATAGTGTATATATATAAATTAATCACAAGTTCGCAAACAGAAAAAAATAATAGTGGAGATGGGACAATCCTTACCGGTTGTGCTACGGTGCTCATTGGTAGTTGAATGGATTTAGAAAAGGTACTTTATGAAATATTTATTTTTTAGCTTTTTTTTGTTAACGGCACTGCTATATATCTGGAATGGGAAGGATATGCTCAGCAAAAAAGAGTGGAAGTCTTTTTTATTAAAAATCGCACTAGTGATTCCTGCAGCAATGATTTGGGGAGTACTATTAGCATTCACTCTTAAATTCTTCCCTGCTTTGGGTTACGATAACATGCTCTTTTTATCAATTATTTTCCCTCTGTCGATATTAGGAGTTTTATTCAGCAAGCTTCTCGTGGTGTTGCTCTGTACTATATTTACAACAATCCTCCAACTTCACGAAAATCATAATACACAGGAAAACTACTCAAAAATAGCATCAATCTTTAGGCGTTGGGGGCCTAAAGTGTTGATTGCAGCTAAATGTCTTTCATCATTAGGCGCAGTAATGGTCTTCTATGGCATCTGGCTCACTGACGTGGCGTGATTAACGGAGCTTTTATGGACATCGATAATAACTATGCTTTCCCATTAACTCCTGCCCTCAGCAACGCGGAGATTGAAGCCAATTACTGGAAGTGCTTGTACACCTCATCTGAAGAAAAAATGCTTCAGTACTGGGTTTTCTTACCGAAACGCGTCAAGCCAGCGGAGGTCGTCCCAACCTACCTCGAAGAGGTAGGCATGACCAATTTGGGGCGTTATTTCAGTAATGATGCGCAGCCTTATATGGAGGTATGGGCAGCCTGTGAGCATATAGAATGGGAGATAAATCCAGCAGACTGGCTGTTCAATAAACTGAAGCTTATGGGCGAGAAAGTGCTTCAGCAACGTCTGATCAAACATCCCTCCGGTTTCGGGGAATTTGCTGATGTTTTAACCCTAAAAGTCCACTCCTCCGGCGATAAGGTAATTTCACGTTTTACCGTACAAAAAGATTACAACCCTAAGAAAGGTGGCGGTAATTATTTCCTTATCAAAGCGGCTTGCGCCGCACGAGATTATGCAGCTTTGGCTGACAGTATCTATCTTACCGTCACGAATTGGGATCTCCTGCATCGCAGTAATTTAGGGCTGGCGGAGTTACTGGAAACCTTCAGCATCAGTAATAAAAACAGTAGTGGTTTTAAAATTCCGGGCTCATGGAAAGCGAAACCGATCGCTAAAAACCGCCTTCTCATTGAACATACTTTCGATGGTATTAATTATGGGGTGATTAATCTCTATTTTTATTCGAAAGATACGTTATTTACAGAGCAGGATGTGTTCAACTTAGCAACCAAACGTTTTAAAGATCCTCAGGCGGGAATTACGCTCATCACCGACTCACTCAGCTCCATACCAAATGATTTTAATCCGCTGTTTGGTGAAAATATGTCAACCTGCCAGGGCGATATATTAAGTCTTGAAGAAAAGATCGAGGGCTTTTATCAGTGCTACATTTTTAGTCTGGGTAAAGCATGGTGCTATGCAGAACTCGTCGGCAAAAAGAGAAATCATCGTGATTACCACTTTGAAGCCAATAAACGCTGTCTGGAGATTATCTTGTCGACCTTTCACATCGCATAATCAGCCTCAGGTATACCAAAGTGGCGGCCCTGTAACTGAGATAAATGCGATGGCTGATAATTTATTACCGACATACACGCGTCGATCTTGACTCCTTCTTCGCCGAGTGCATCCAGCAGCGGCCATAGAGGGTTGACGCGTAGTGGCGACCGCGATCGTCAGTAATCTTGCAGTGGCAGGCAAAAGGCTCAACGGAGGCAGCGCCTTCAATTAACGCCGTATCGACGCCCCGGGGTCTAAAATCGACGATGATCTCGACGTTATGCACCCAGTCCGGTCGAATACGCTGTTTGTTCAGCAGCTTTGTCAGCATACTCGTGTAATAGCGCACCAGATGATTTATCAATGACTCGCGCGCCTCGAGCCGGGTTTCGGGCAATGCAATCCCTACGGAGGTGAATCGGTGCCTGATCGCAAAGTGCTTTAGCAGCCCCAGAGACCAGTAGCCGTTGAAATCATTATTGCGGCTCACAAAGCTCGAATTGAGCGCATTAGCGATGCCCTTAAGCTCACGTCGTCTTGCCATCATTACTCCCGGTTTGCAGATCTACGACCACGCCAATATTAGGGGTTGCGCACCTGTTGTTGCCTTTCAAGGGATTATCCATGTTAGAACATGGCGTTAGTCTTTATGAATATACACGCGCACATTACAGGAATCCCTATGCCATATACATCAGCAACGCCGCGCCTCTTTTACCGCACCCAGGGCGAAGGCCCGTTAGTCATCATGCTTCATGGTCTGCTGATGGATAGCCGTTGCTGGGCAGATAACGGCTTCATCTCCGCGCTGAGTCCGCAATTTCAGGTAGTGTGTCCGGATCTGCCCGGCCACGGCGCGAGCGATAAGCCAGATAATCAGGCAGCCTACACGCCACAGAGCCAGGCGTTAGCCATCGTTAATCTGATGGATGAGTTGGGACATGAAAAAGCGCATATCATCGGCTACTCTGCCGGTGCCTGGCTGGCGATGGAGCTGATAAACGCTCAGGCAGATCGCCTGCACTCCGTGGTGTTGGGGGGATGGGATTGTGAAGCTGGCCTGCCCGAAACGCCTGTTGGCAAGCTGACGTTTGAGATGTTTATCGCTTATGCCCGGCAAGTCGCGCCGGAACTCACTGCCTCGCTCACCCCTGAGGATGAAAAAGGGGTTGAGTACTTTTTCAATGAACTGAGAAAACACGCTCAGGACGCGGAGGCCTTTTTCCCCTGCCCTGTTCCCCTGCGTTTTTGGGCGGGCGCTGACGACCCCTATTACGCTTCCATGGCGGCGTTAGCCACGCGCTATGACATACCGCTTTTGACCGGTAAAGGCGATCACCTGAGTGAAGTTAATCATCCAGAGCGTGCCACCGTCAGTGCGATAAGCCATTTTATCAGCCGCGCTCAACGGCACGGTTAATATAAAAAGTACGTTACTGCCCCGTCGCTTCAGTTGAACAAGGAAAGATCCTATGCCCGCTCTTCAGGAGACCTACTGGAACCGTATGGTTCCTGAGCTTACCGTCACCCACTTTGCCACCTCGCTGCGATTTTATACCGATGCGCTGGGTTTCAGAGTGATGATAAAACGCAGCGATCCTGACTTTGCCTATCTCACCCTCGGTGAGGCGCAACTGATGATTGAGCAGTATCATGCGCAGGGATGGAATACGGCAGAACTGGTCGCGCCATTAGGTCGCGGGGTGAATTTTCAGATTGAGGTGGACGATATTGAGGCGGTGCTAAATCGTCTTGCGGCAAACAACATCGCTCTCTATCGACAGCTTCAGGATAATCACTATCACATCGGTGAAACTTCAGCCTGCCAGAGAGAATTTCTCGTGCAGGATCCGGATGGCTACCTGCTGCGCTTTAGCCAGTACATCGCGTAATGAGCGGCATGAAGCTTTCAGCCATCACACCTTTTTATTCCACTTCATATGCAAAAGTGGATAGGGCCGCCCCTGGCCATCATGCTCAGAGCGGCCCACCACCTCAAAGCCCTGCTGTTGATAAAACCCCACCGCTTGCGGATTCTGTTCATTGACGTCCAGCTCATCCGCGCCCTGCGCGATGGCGTGTTGCAGGAGCACTTTGCCGGTGCCTTTTCCGCGTCGGGCGGCATCGACAAACAGCATCTCAATCCTGTTGTCACTGACGCCGACAAAGCCGACGATGGAGCCATCTTCAACCAGCCGGGCAATCGACAGCGTGACGGCAGGGAAATAGAGATTTTCTAACAGCGGGCGCAGCGCCTCAATATCCCCCTCCGGTAAGAAATCGTGGGTGGCACGCACCGATGACTCCCAGATCTCCAGTAATGTCGGGTAGTGAGCGGGCCTGCCCGCTTCAATCGTTATCATCATCTTCCTCTCCGTAATGGCTTAACAGCGCGGAATGCATATTAGCAGCCTCGAATGCCAGCTACACTTTCAGCGGCTTAAACGAATAGAAACCAGTTATTAAAGAGGTCACACGATGAGCACTTCAACCTTCACGCTATACGTCACCTATTACGGCGATCCGCAGAGCCGTTTTGACCGGGACTATTACGTCAATAATCACATTCCGTTGGTGATGAAAGCGTTCCAGCAGTATGGCCTGCTCAGCGCAGCCGCCTTCTTCCCGGCCGTTGAGCAGACCGGAACCGTCGCTATCTGTGAATGCATATTCCGCGATGAGGAGGCGATGAAAGCAGCATTCAACTCGGCAGAAGCACCAGAAGTGATGGGCGATGTGGCCCACTTTACCGATCTGACACCCGCCCATTCGCGCGTCGTTGCGCTTTAAGTATCAAGCAAAAGGCCGATGCTGAAGCACCGGCCTTTCTATTTTACTGCGCGGCAAGCGCCGCCACAAAGTCGCGGTAGGTGTGCAGCGGGCGGCCAAGCAGCGCCACCAGCCGCTCCCTGTCGCCATCATGTGGGATCATGCCCTCGCTGACGTAGCGCTCGGCCATCAGGCGCATCTCATAGGCCATCCATTTCGGCATAAATTCCGCCATGCCCGCTTCGAAAGCATCCGGGCTGTCCCCGCCGTACATCACCTCGCGCCCGAGTACATCGCGCCAGATTGCCGCCGCATCGTTACCGGTCAACGTATCGGGGCCAACGAGGTTAATCGTCTCGACGGGCAGCTTCTCGTGCGCCTGGTCGCGCCGAACAAGTTCAATAGCTGCCACCTCGGCGATATCGCGCGTATCCACCATCGCCAGACCCCTGCTGCCAATCGGCATCAGGTAAACGCCATGGTTAACGATCACCTCCTTAATCATCGCCTCGTTGTCGATAAAGTAGGTGGGGCGCAGAATAGTGGCGCTGAAGCCCATCGCGGTAAGCATGCGCTCGGCACCATATTTAACCGCGAAATGCGGCACATTGACGGCGGCATCAGCGCCGAAAACCGAGAGATAAACTACACGTTCAACGCCAGCTTCCCGGGCGATGTTGAACGTAATCAGCGTCTGGGTATATTCGTCGGCGGCAACCGCATTGAGTAAAAACAGCGTTCTGATGCCACTGAAAGCCACGCGCAGGGCGTCGATATCCAGCAGATCGCCCTTAACCACCTCTACATTGTCAGCAAAACTGGCCTTTGCGGGATCGCGGGTCATTACGCGAACATCAGCGCCGCGGCGAAGAAGCTGATCAACAACGTGGCGGCCAACGCGGCCGGTTGCTCCGGTAACAAGAATAGTCATGATGTTTACTCCGTAATATCTGGTGGGTGTAACCAGAGACTATCCCGATCCATTTTGGCCCGGAAGAGGCTATTATTTGCACACTCTGTTCCAAAAATGAGACAGCTAATGGATATCAACGCATTAAAAGAGTTTCACCTTATCGCCGCAGCAGGCGGGATTGGTGCCGCCAGCCGCGCCAGCGGTAAGCCGAAGGCCACCCTTTCGCGCAGGCTGACCGATCTCGAAGAGTCGCTGGGCGTGCGTCTGGTGGAGCGCGGCGGCCAGAAGCTGAAGATCACCGAAGCGGGCGAGCGCCTGCTGGCGCGTACGCTGGGTGCGATCCGTGAAATTGATGAAGCGGTTGAATCGGCGCGGGAAGATAACGCCGCGCCCGCAGGGTGGCTGCGTGTTGCCGCTCCGCTGCTCTTTTCGCAGCTGGCGCTGGGGCGGCTGATGGCGGAATTTCGCCAGCGCTATCCGCAGATCCATATTGAGGTTGTC
Organism: Kosakonia sp. SMBL-WEM22; assembly: GCF_014490785.1. NCBI lineage: Bacteria > Pseudomonadati > Pseudomonadota > Gammaproteobacteria > Enterobacterales > Enterobacteriaceae > Kosakonia > Kosakonia sp. SMBL-WEM22. Next base: position 3,498,373 of record NZ_CP051488.1, read on the forward strand.
TCGGAAAACCGCATCAGTGATTTAGTAGAGGAGCAGTTTGATGTGGCGATCCGCATTAATCCGCAGGCAGACAGTTCGCTGGTTGGCCGATGCTTCGCCAGGGATAAGCTGGTGCTGGTCGCCGCACCTTCCGTTAGCCTGCCCGCTGCGGATGGGCAAAGCGTGCCGACGATCCCGGCCATTGTCTTGTCAACGCATACAGAAGGAAGTGACTGGATCGTTGAGAACGGACAGCGCCGCTTTACGCCGCAGCCGGTGATGCGCCTCTCCTCGCTGCTGACCGTCCGCGATGCGGTTCTGGCCGGTGCCGGTGCGGCGATGGTGCCGAAGTCAATCGTCACTGCTTATCTGGAGAGAGGGGAACTGATAAGTTGGGGGGAAGCGGATACGCTTACCGAGCTGTGGGTGCTGCACACCTCACGTCGGCTGCAGAGCCCGAAAGTGAAAGCTTTTGTAGCGTTTATCTGTGAATACTATCCCGCTGGCTGGTTCTCTACCTGAGGCGAGCGGGAGATATGATGCCAGGAATGGGTGCTTTTCACTGCTCGCTGGCAGCAACGCCCTCACTGGCAACGTGGCGAATAGCGGATTCATAGACGTCGTTCATTCCATCCACTGCCTTCGCTTTTGCCGCTTTTAACTCCTTGAGAATACCCTCCTTCTCAACGCGTTTTCCAACTGATATCAATGATGATACCGCGTGCCCGATAACCATATAGACTTCACTTACACGCTCTGAACTTATGATATCCATTCACTTCCCTCCCGCGTAGATGTCGCATCTGTAATTATCTGCTGCGCAAGCAGCCAGGTGAGTAAGGTATGTCGACGTTGTCCCATCTATTTATAAAGTAATTTACCTGCAAACTCATCACTATTTAATGAGGATTGTCTGAAGGTGAGTTAAATATTTTTTCGATTTTAAAGAAGTTGTTAACTATTGATACTGCTGAAGGTTTTATGACAATAAAAAATAAAAAAAGGAATGGCGAAACAAACTTTCTGGCTAATAAAAAGTTAAAAAAGTGGCAGGGGACATCATCTCCTGCCGACTATAATCCGACAACGGCACCTGAACCCTGTGCGCTTTATAACCCCAGTGTGACGGAGAAAGCTTAGAAAAACCTTAACGCTGCGGTCTTTTTCGACACGTTAACAAGCGCCGCTCGCTGAAATATGCCGATGCCACCCCCTGGTTTTTGCTTAAGGATCTACTCAGCCAAACAGTCCACGCGAGGTATGATACTGCTTCAGTCATATGTGGAGCAGAAGATGGACAAGGACACACTGGTTAGCCTGGTGAAATTTAAGCGCTGGATGGATGGCGAAACCCTCAAGGCCATTAAGGCGATCGACGAAACGGCGCACCCGCAAAAGCGCCACCTGATGGTAAGGCTGATGAATCATATTTATGTCGTCGACATGATTTTCAGGGCCAATCTCACCGGTCAGCAGCACGGTTATACCGCGCTAAATACCCCGGAAACGCCCACCCTGGAAGAGCTTGAAGTGAAGATGGCCGACTGCGCCGCATGGTATATCGAGCATATTGGCACCCTCTCCTCGTACGATCTTGAAAACGCCATCAGCTTCCGTTTTGTCGACGGGGGGCACGGCGAGATGCGCGCTATCGATATGCTGAACCACGTGCTGTTCCATGGCACCTATCATCGCGGCGCGGTCGGCTGGATGATTTCAGAGTGCGGCGGCGTCGCGCCAAAGGATGTATTAACCGTTTTTCTGCGCGACCATAATCACTGACGGCTGCTTTTTTCTGCAAGCGAGCCAGGAGCCAAACCATGCTGATGTATACCACCCTAGGCAGCAACGATTTACCGTCGATGACGCGTTTCTATGACGCGATTTTCGCGGTGCTGGGCGTGCCGCGCATCCCGGCGTGGAGTGAGAAGTGGGCGATGTGGGGCGAGCCGCCAGACCAGGGGTTTAGTTTTTGCATCTGCCCGACTTTCGATAATGAAAGGGCGACGGCGGGCAACGGGACGATGTTCTCCTTCCGCGCCAGCAGCGCAGAGCAGGTAAAGCAATTTCATGCAGCAGGGCTTAAAAATGGCGGCAGTGATGAGGGCGCGCCCGGTCTGCGGGAGGCCTACGGCCCGGATTTCTATGTTGCTTATCTGCGGGATCCCGAAGGACACAAACTGGCCTGCGTATGCCACCCCTGGCATCCGGAAATAGATAACCCAGCCTGATAGTTCTTGTGTTATTACTGGTCAGACTAAAAAACGCTCCAGAACGGCCTTTATCGTATGGGCTTATGCATAAGGATTCGATGTCATGGAAATCACTATTCAGACCCCACTGCTGCACTCGCTGCCGCTAAGCCAGCACAGCGGATGCAATGTGTGGCTGAAAATGGAGTCTGCTCAGCCCACCGGCTCGTTCAAACTTCGCAGCGCGGCCCATGCTTGTAGCTATTATGCAGAACGGGGCGCAAAAGGCTTTATCAGTTCGTCGGGCGGCAATGCGGGCATTGCGGTGGCGCACAGCTGCCGCAAACTGGGACTGCCGGTCACCGTTGTGGTGCCTGAAACCACCTCGCTGCGGGCGAGAGATCTGATCGAGCAGGAAGGGGCCAGCCTTGTGGTACACGGCAAGGTGTGGAGCGAGGCGAACGATTATGCTCTCTCTCTAGCCACCGATGAGGTGATTTATATTCACCCCTTTGATAATCCGCTCCTGTGGGCAGGCATCAGCACGCTGGTGGATGAGGTCATCTCTGCCGGCGTGATCCCGGACGCCGTGATCCTGTCGGTCGGCGGCGGTAGCCTGCTCTCCGGCATCGCTCAGGGGCTGGAAAAACATCAGTTGAGCCATATCCCGATCTATGCCGTTGAAACCGAGGGCACTGCGTCGCTTAACGCCTCGGTCAACGCCGGGAAACGGGTGCGTCTGGAGAAGGTGAGCGGCATCGCCACAACCCTTGCCGCCAGCCAGGTGTGTGAAAATGCGTTTAACGTTGCCAGCCGCCTTGAGGTGAGAAGCCAGGTTGTCTCTGACGCGGAAGCGGTGCGCGCCAGCCGCCTGTTCCTTGACGACCATCGCGTGCTGACCGAGCCCGCCTGCGGCGTGTCGCTCTCGCTGCTCTATGACAATAAACTCCGCTTTAATCCCACCGATAACGTGCTGGTGATTGTCTGCGGCGGGGCATCGGTGACGCTGGAAAGCCTGCTCGGCTAATACTCTTCCTGGGCCGCTACATCGAGTCCCGACATGTCAAAGATCGCTATTTGGCGCTGCCTAAATGGCGATCGCCTTCGCTCCCTTCGAGCATTAGGGTCGTCTCTTCAATGCGCAGAAAACGCCCGGCATCATCGAGTTCGGCAAACATATAAACTTCCATAAGCACCTCAGTGCCGTCGCGCTTAGTACACAAAACGCGGTGGCGGGTAGCGTACAGCGGCCCGGTGCGCAGTTCATCCAGCACATCTATTTTCGCCCCCACGCTGATCTCCCGAAGCTTGCCGGCATGTTGAGTAAACCCTTCACGATCTTCCCGGATGCCATTGGTGCGTTGTCGGTAGGCGGGGCTAAAGTAGCGCTCAATTACCTGCTCCAGCGGCAGTTGCTGCTGGTTGATGATCTTATCCAGAACGGTGGCGATAGTTGTCGTTTGCATAGGTGCTCCTCAGTGAGTGTAGTGAGGATTTTACCGTCGACCATCTGGCGTCGGTACGCTATAAAAGACAATCAATACGCTTCAGACGCCAAATGATGAATCAACCGCTAATTCCTTATGCACTGGCTGGAGAGATAGCAGGGCCGACGATTTGGGCGGTGATGCGCCAGTCAGACGCCATGCGCGAAACGCCGCGCCATCATCACGCTCGTGGGCAACTGCTCGGTGCAGAGCACGGTCTGCTCACGGTCGATGCCGGGCGGAGTCGCTGGGTGGTGCCAGCAACACATGCTGTGTGGATACCGCCCGACACGCCACACGGCTTAACATCACACGGGCCCTACTCTGGCTGGAGCGTATATGTCGCGGTATCAGCCTGTCATCTGTTGCCAGATAAACCCTGCACTCTTGCGATGACCGGTCTGCTGCGCGAAGCGGTAGCCCGCGCGGCGGGCTTCGAAGAGATGACGCTCACGCCATCGCAGGAGCGTCTGGCAGGTGTGATTATTGACGAAATCGGCGCGCTGCCAGAGGTGGATCTTGGTCTGCCCATGCCACAAGATTCGCGTCTCATCAGGATTGCGCATGCGCTTACCGCTCGTCCGGACGACGATCGCAGGCTGGAGGCGTGGGCCGCCTGGGCGGGCATCTCATCCCGCACGCTTTCGCGGCGATTTAGTGCAGAAACGGGATTTAGCTTTAGCGAATGGCGACAGCGGGTGCGGTTACTACGGGCGCTTGAACTTCTGGCGGCAGGCAAGCCGGTGACGGCGATTGCGTTGGAGCTGGGCTATGATAATGTGAGCGCGTTTATCGCCCTTTTTAGCCGGGTCTTTGGTACCACGCCCGGGCGCTATAACGCTTAAAACGTGGCGGTAAGGGCACACGCCCCTACCGCACTAGCGGTTACCACTCGACGCAGATTTTACCCAGATGGGAACCGCTCTGCTGATAGGCAAAGGCTTCGCCCAGCGCCTCATAGCGGAAGGTGCGATCGATAATCGGCTTTTGCTTCATCACTTCCAGCGCCTTCACAAAATCGATCTGATCCTGGCGGCTTGCCACAATCACCCCTTTGATCTGCACCTGTTTCGCCAGCAGAGAGAGCACCGAGACGCTCGCCTCATCGCCAGACAGGATACCAATCTGCGCGATATGTCCGCCGACCTTCACCGCCTTAAGGGACTCTTTCAGCGTGGCCGGGCCGCCCACTTCCACCACGTGATCGACGCCAAACCCCTGGGTCAGCTCCAGCACTTTGTCTCCCCATTCCGGCGTGGTTTTGTAGTTGATGGTCTCATCCGCACCCAGCTCACGCACAACATCAAGCTTCTTATCGGAAGAGGAGGTCGCGATAACTTTCGCGCCCATCGCTTTCGCAATCTGCAGCGCGGCGATAGAGACGCCGCCGGTGCCCTGAACCAGCACCGTTTCGCCCGCTTTCAGGTTGCCATCCACCACCAGCGCCCGCCAGGCGGTCAGGGCTGAAGTGGTGATGGTCGCGGCCTCTTTGTGGCTCCATCCCTGCGGCGCATGGGTGAAGGCGTTTTGCGAGCGCACAACGTATTCACTTGCCATGCCATCGACGCCGTCACCGGGCGTATGAGCAAAGCCGCTCACCTCGGGGCCCGGCTTGCCTGCCAGCCAGATGGGGAAAAAGGTAGAGACCACGCAATCGCCGACGGCAAACTCCTCAACGCCCTCGCCCACCTCTTCAACCACGCCCGCGCCATCGGACAGCAGGATGCGGCCGTCCTCAGTCGGGAACTGGCCGCTGGCAACAATCAAATCATGAAAGTTCAGCGAGCTGGCTTTAATCGCAACCCGAATTTCACCCGTGCCGGGTCTGCCCGGATCGGCGATATCGGAGACGGTAATGTTTTCCAGGCCGCCCGGCGCGTTAAGTGTGACTGCTTTCATCATGCTTCTCCTGTTACAGCGTAAATTTGCGTTAACCAGCCTAAATCATAGGCCCACTTTGTTAAAGGCGAGCGTTTTTGTGACCGTCGGCACACCGCTGCCCGGCGTGGACTTATATCCCTGTGTTATGTCATGATGCGAATTGGTTAAATTTCTGTATATATGCCTGCCAGCAGAGCTAATACAGAGGCATACTCGTTCAGGCGATAAGTAATGGCGTATTTGAATTCTTTATTGACGTTTATTGAAGGCAGGCCGGCGCTGGCCATTGTTTTAAATATTATTTTGCTGATCGTCGCTGGCATGTTCGCGCACCTGATGTGCAAATTCCTGCTGATAAAAGTCGTGCGTAAAGTCTTCTTTGCCAGCCATAAAAAAGATGTGCCGCTGGAAAAAGATCGCCGTATTGCCGAAAAGCTCTCCAACTTCGTGCCGGTTCTTACGGTCTATTACCTGCTGCAGTTTATGGAAAATATGCCAGCATCGCTGGTGACGGCCATAAATACCATGTGCGGCATTTTGTTCTTTATTTTTCTCTCGGTATTTTTCAACGAGATGCTGGATATTGTTAATAGCTCCTATCTGCGCAAGACCAAGCGTAAAAATCACTCGATTAAGGGCTATATCCAGATAGGCAAAATCTTAATTCACGTTATTGCCGCGATCATGATCCTCGCGGTGATGTCGAACAAATCGCCAGCCATTATCATCTCCAGCCTTGGTGCCGTGGCGGCGGTGCTGATGTTAGTGTTTCAACACACCCTGCTCTCGCTGGTCGCCAACGTTCAGGTCTCCTCAAATGATGTCCTGCAACTGGGGGACTGGATTGAGATGCCGGATAAAAACCTGAGCGGTGAAGTGACCGATATCGCGCTGCACACCATCACTATCCGTAACTGGGATAACACCATCTCCCGTATTCCGACGAAAAACTTCCTTACGGAAACCTATACCAACTGGCAGGCGATGTTCTCCTCCGGCGCGCGCCGCATTATGCGCAGCACAAATATTGATCAGCACTCGGTGACCTTTCTCTCGCAGGAGATGCTGGCTCCCATGCTGGCGATACGCGGCGTGAGTGACCCCCTGTCAAAACTGCTCGATGGCCGCGATCCGATGGGCGTGGCGGACAGCTGGTTTATCGATAATGGCCTGACAAATTTAACCCTCTTCCGCCACTATTTAATGGCTTATCTCGCCGAGCGGCAGGATATTGTCAAAGAGATGTACATTGTCGTCAGAACACTAAAACCGTCACCGGCCGGCATCCCGCTGGAGATTTACTGCTTCACCACGTCGACCCTGTGGGCGGATTATGAGAATACGCAATCAGCGATATTTGAATATATCACCGCGGTAGCAGGACAATTCTCCCTGCGCTTATATCAATATCCCGCAGGCCACGATTTCTGGCGCTTATCGCAGCAACACGCGATGCAGAGAAGCGTGCCGCCCACCGACGGGCAACAGGTTTAGCGGGGGAAATATGTAGGTGACCGGGCGCGGGAGCCCTCTCCCCATGCCGGTTCTGCTTCGTATCCGGCAGCGAACTGCCGTCGCATATAAAGCCTCTGATGAGGCTTTTTTATGACCGCTATGTATTGCTGTTAGCTGCGACAAACCCGGCAATCGCCGCCGTCACCGCCTCGGCAGCCTCTGTTGGCGGGTGGTGGCCAGTTTTTGCCAGCGTAAGCAGATGGGCGTCAGGCAGAAGCGCGGCGATCTCCTTGCTTAATTCAACTGGTGTGGCCCTATCCTCTTCCCCGACGATCACCAGCGTTGGTGCGGTGATCGTTGGTAACAGGTGCGTGATATCCCCCCTGTTAAACACGGCGGCATCCAGCGCCAGCGCTAATCCTTCGCGGTCGTGGTCATGCATCATTGCGCGCTCCCCGGCGGCCTCATGGGAATGGTGTTGCAGCCATTCGGCACCGTTGACATACCCCTGAATGGTGGTAAAAAGTGCTTCCCGCGCCGCATGCGAGCCGGTGAGCAGCGTTTCGCGCTGGCTGCGCCAGTTTTCCAGCCGTTCCGGCAACTCCGCCCGCGCGCTGGTGCCAATCAGCACCAGCCCTGCCAGTTGCTCTGGATGACGTGCCGCCAGTCGCAGCGCTACCATCGCACCCTGGCTCTGCCCCACAATAGTGACCTTGCCGAGCGCCAGTTCATCTATCATCAGCGCCAGATCGCGGCTCAGGTCGTCAAGCGTCCAGCCGGTGGGATCGTAGCCGCTCAGGCCGTGTCCCGGCATATCGAGAACAATGCAGCGATAAGCGTGGCTCAGGGCCTGAAGCTGTGCGGCAAAAATATGATGACTGGCGAAAAGCCCGTGGGCAAAAAGCAGCGTTGGTCCTTCGCCAATATCGCGATAGCGGTAGAGCGTGCCATTAATGCGCACCTGCTGCAGCGACCACTCATCCTCCGCATTAAAGGCTCTCGCCAGCAGCGCCGAGTCTTCAAAGATTTGATAACGGCGAATTTTCCCGTCGGTAACCGTAAAGTGGATGATCATATCGCTGCCGACGGTGTGCTGCGTGCTGACCACCGTGTGGCGAAAACGCCCCAGCACCAGCACGCTGTCGTGCTGCGCGATGATGTCATTAATGACAAATTCCCGCGGCCTAAAGTTCTGCGGGAAAGCCATTAACCAGCGCCGGACCTGCTCAGGCCCCTGCAACAGCCCGACGGTAGAAACCGTTGGTTCGCCGTCGATATGCCACACCACGTCGTCTGCCAGCAGGCTGATAATCTCCTCTACCCTGCCCGCGGCAAACGCCGCAAGGTAAGCTTCTACTACCGCTCTGGCAGCGGGCTGCTTCGCTGTGAATTCCATCTGCTCACTCCTGTTTTTCAGATATTGATGCTGTAACAGAAGTCTATTTTTTCCATATTTTGAAAACTACGGATAAAATCGGCGAATCATTTTGCATAAACAGAAAACAGAGACCATGGACTGGAACGATTTACGCTTCTTTTTGGCCGTTGCGCGCACCAACAGCCTGACTAAAACTGCGGCCACGCTAAAAGTGAGCCAGTCGACGGTGTCGCGCAGAATTAGCGCGCTGGAGAGCAGCCTGCGAACCAGCCTGTTTCTGCATCATCAGACCGGTTACTTTCTTACCGATGCCGGGCAAGCGCTGCTTAATTATGCCGAAGAGGTGGATAGCCGGGTCGGCGCGCTGGAGCACGCCTTTGCCGGGCGGGATCGCGTCGCGGCGGGAACCGTGCGTCTGGCGACGGCCGAGACCCTGGCCAACCATCTGATTATCCCGGCTCTGCCACAGTTGCAGGCCGACTACCCGGCGATCCGCCTCGAGCTGATTACCGGGGTCAATACCGTCTCGGTGGTGCGAAACGATGCCGATATCGCGCTGCGCCTGGTGCGCCCGGAGCAAAACACGCTCAAGATCCGTAAAGCCGGGGTGATGACCTCGGCGGTCTACGCCGCAGAGAGTTATCTGCGCGACCACCCTGCGCCGGAAAATGCGCCCTTGTCCGGACGGCGTTTTATTACCTGGGACAGTTCGTTCAACCATCTTCCCGCCGCCCGTTGGTTTGATAAACACGTTGAGGATAAAACCTCAATGCTTGCCACCACCAGCCTGGTGACCCAGCTCTCTGCCGTCAACGCCGGCCTTGGGCTGGCGGTGCTGCCCTGCTTTATCGCCGCCCGGCAGCCCGGCTTAGTCGAAGTGATACCGCCCGGCCAGGTGCTGAGTGAAGAGCTCTGGCTGGTGACCCATGCCGATCTTATCGCCTCGGCACGCATCAAAGCGGTGGCGGAATTTTTAATGGCGATCCTTGCGCAGACAAAAATGGCCTGACGAAATTACCGACCATCACGTGGATTGATGCACCGCCGCGGCAGCGTATCAAGTAAGCGGTTAAGCTCGGCTCGCTGGCGATATTGCGCTGGCGTGTCGATATCGCAATGGATCCCCGGCTCATCAACGGCAACCGTGCAGGTGCCGATCTGGCGAACAATTGTCTCTAATCTGCTGTTGGCTGGCGCGTTGCTGATAAGCGTAAGCGCCTGCGCCGGGAGCAGTACCGGGTGACCCCGGCCCTGGTCATAACCGGGCACCAGGCAGTGGTCATGATCCGGATATTGCCATAACGCGCTGTAGACCGCTGGCGTCACCTCCGGCATATCGCCCAGCGCCAGAAAAAAGCGCCGCGAAGTTACCGCCGCCGCACCGCACTGCACCGAAGAGAACATCCCCGAGGCGTAATCGGGGTTGTGGACAAGCGTAATGGCGGGCTGCCCGCGGTAATAACGCGCCAGCTCATCGCCGCGGTGCCCGGTAACCAGGATCACCCGGTCGCAGAGGGAAAAGGCGCTGCGCAGTGCGCTGTCGAGCAGCGTGCCCGCCCCCCAGGGCAGCATCATTTTCCAGTCGCCCATCCGGCTGGATAACCCCGCCGCCAGCATGACGCACTCAATTAACGCCTTTTCACTCATCGCTCGCCCCTTTTCACGCCTCGCCCTTCAGCACCGCTTTGATGGAGGTGATGATTGGTTGGTAGCCGGTACAGCGGCACAAATTCCCCTCCAGCGCCTCTTTCAGCGCCTCATCATCCGGCGCGGAGGTCTTATCCAGCAGCGCTTTAGTGCTCATTAGCACGCCAGGCGTGCAGAAGCCGCACTGCACGCCGCCGTGGCGCACAAAGGCATTTTGCAGACGCTTGCCCACCGGGTCGTGATGCAGGGCTTCAATGGTCGTCACCTCCGCGCCGTGGCACTGGGCGGCGAGCAGCAGGCATGAGCAGACCGCCTTGCTATCCAGGATGACGGTGCAGGCACCGCACTCGCCCACGGAACACCCCTCTTTGGTGCCGGTCAGGCGTAAATCGTCGCGCAGCAGATCGATAAGCCGCAGGTTATCCTCCACGTCGCGGCGAATACGGATGCCATTCACTTTCAGTTCAATTGAGTGCATCTTCACGCTCCTTCGTTGCTCTGCTCAGTTATCACGTCCTGCATCATCAGGCGGAACATGTCGACAAATACCGGGATTTTGTACGGCGCAGACCAGCGCCCACCGATGGCTTCATCCACCAGCCCTTTCAGCACCTGCGCGGCTTTATCAATCGAGGCTGCGTTCAAAGGCTGGCCGACTAATGCCTCCTCCACCGGGCTTAGCCGCTGCGGTGTTCGCATCAGCGCGCCGTCGACCAGCCGACAAATGCGGATGGTGCCCTGGCTATCGACATGGAATTGTCCGGTCAGGCTTTGCCGCGTGATGTTGAGCGCATTGCGCCGCCCCAGTTGCAGGTAGCACTCCACCAGCGGCTGGGTCATCGGCACCGGCAGAATAAAGCGCGTGACCAGTTCATCGGCAGCGATACCAGTGCGATAGCCATCAGTGACAAACTCGCTCACCGGCAGACGGCGCGTACCACGCAGGCTGCGCAACTCTACCTGTGCGTCATAGATAATCAGCGGCGGCAGGGAGTCGGCGCAGGGCGCGGCATTGACCACATTGCCGCCGAGCGTGGCGCGGTTGCGAAGCTGTAACGAGCCGATGGTTTTACAGGCGGTGATAAGCAGCGGGTAGCGCTGCTGCACCAGCGGATGTTTGATCAAATCGCTAAAGCAGACCCCGGCACCAATCGACAGCCCGCCGTCGAGATCGAAGATCTCTTTCAGTTCAGCCAGCCCGGCAATATTGACCAGCGGCACCGCGTCGCAGCGCAGGCGCGCCTGCACCAGCACATCCGTGCCGCCGGCAATCGGCTGCGCTGTGTTTTCCGCCATCAGGGTTAACGCTTCTTTTAGCGTATGCGCCACTTTCAGCGACACCGTATTAAGCCGGTGCACCTCTTTTTTCGGCCCGCAATCAAATAGCCGCTCGCTCTGGCGCGCCGGTTTTTTCAGGTTATAACCGAGCCTGACCTGCTCAAGCGTCAGCGGTAGCGTGCGGTTAAAGCGGCCGATGGCGAAACTCACCGCGTTATTGAGCGCCGCGGCGCCGAGTTCAAGCACCGGCTCGCCGATCACTTTCCCCCCCATCGGCCCCGCTTTATCGGCATTTTCGATGGCGTTGATGATAATGGGCGGCATATCTTTGATGGTCGGCAACAGATAGGTGTCGAAATTCTCCGACTTCACCACTCCCTGCTCGGTATTGAAGTCCTCCAGCATGCCGTAGCCAATCATCCCTTGCAGTACGCCGCCGTAAACCTGGCCATTAAAGCCGACCGGATTGATCACCTTGCCGACATCGTGGGTCGCAACCACGCTGTTGACCGTCACTTTGCCAGTACGCAGATCGACCGCCACATCGGCAATCTGGCAGCCATAAACCCAGGTGAAATAGGGGCTGCCGCTCCCCTTCTCCTCATCCCAGTGAATCGGCGGTGCCACATGCCAGCCATAGGCGGATAAATTCGCGCCGGTGGCGCGGGTCATATCGACCACCTGCTGAAAAGTGAGGCTGCGTTGCGGCTGATGGCGGTTGAAGACGCACCCGTCGCGCCACACCAGATCCGCCATCTCAGCGGCCTGCAGCGTTGCTGAAATGGCAGCGGCCATCCGTTTTTTGATAGTGTTGGCGGCGCTGAGGATCGCCTGCCCGCCCATCAACGTGCCGCGCGAGGCGACGGTAGAGCCGCCATCGGCAATCATCGCCGTCGCCGGTTCGCTAAAGGTGACGTGCGCAAGCGGAATGCCGAAGGCTTCTGCCGCCAGTAGCGACATGGTGGTTTGCAACCCCTGCCCGTTCTCCGAGACCGAGGTGGAGATATTGATGCTGCCGTCGGCATTGACCTGCATCAGCGCGGATGAGGCGTCCAGCCCCTCCGCACCGAGCGAACAGCCGCGGTGGCTTAACGCCAGGCCGATGCCGTAACGCACCGGGCCGCCCTGGGCATTCAGCTGCTGATAGTGCGCTCGCCGTGCCTCGAATTCGGCTTTCAACACCGATGTTTCCAGCACCTCCTGCGCCGAGACGGTGTGGTCGCACATACGCTGACCGGCCATGCTGGTATCGCCCTGGCGCAGAATATTGCGCAGCCGCAGCTCTACCGGCGAAAGCCCCACGATCTCTGCCACCTCATCCATCAGGGACTCATTGGCGAAGATGATTTGTGGCGCGCCGTACCCGCGATAAGCCGAGGTGTAGTTGTTGTTGGTGTAGACACCGGTGATATCGACGCGCACGTTGGGAATGTTATAGGGCCCCGCCGCCTGCACCGAGCTGCGCCAGGTGACGAACACCGTCTGCCCGGCGTAGCTGCCGCCGTCGGCGATGATATTGATCTGCATCGCCTGAATGCGGGCGTCATCATCAAGGCCAATGCGGTAATGCAATTTATAGGGGTGGCGCTTATAGCTCTCGCGCATCGACTGCTCGCGGTTATAGGTCATCTTGACCGGACGCCCGGTAAGCTGCGCCAGCAGCGCCGCGCGGCAGGCGAGGTTATCAATGATGTCATCTTTGCCGCCAAACGAGCCGCCAAGCACCGAGCGTTTCACATTTACTTTACTCTGCGGCAGATTGAGGTATTTGGCGACAATGCCGCGGATACGGTGGGCGTTCTGAATCGATCCGGCGAGGGTCATAATTTGCTGATCATCATCCAGCCACGCGGTGATCGACTCCGGCTCGATGTAGGCGTGCTCCTGGAACCCCACCTCATAGTCGCGCTCAATAATCTTCGTCGAGGCGGCAAACCCGGCCTCAATATCCCCTTTCACCGTGTGATGGCGGTTGATGATGTTGCTCTCAAGGGAACTATGGATCAGCCGCGCGCCCGGTTTCAGAGCCTCTTCCGGGGAAGTGATCGGCTCGCAGGGCGAGTAGGTGAGCTTAATTTTGTCTACCGCCAGGCAGGCGGCCTGATAGCTCTGGGCGGCCACAACGGCAATCACGTCGCCGCGATAGGCCACCTCGTTTTCGATGATTGGCGGGTAATCGGGGATAATTACCCCCAGCTTGCGCTGACCGGGGATATCTTTCCACGTCGCGATACGCACCACACCGGGCACCTTTTCCGCTTCACGGATATCGACTGAATCAACCCGACCCGCGGCGATATCGACATAGCGACAGACGCCGTAAAGCATGTTTTTTAGCCGGATATCGTCGCCATAAATCGCCGTTCCCCTGACTTTGGCCAGCCCGTCTACGCGGGCGACTTCACTGCCAACCAGCACCGTCTCCATTGTTATGCGCTCTCCACTAGCAAAAGGATGAGTCCTATAAGCAATGGCTATGCCACTTTCATTCCGGGCAAAAATGAGACGAAACAGGGCGAAAAGCGGCAATAACGGATAAAAAGCAGGCAGATGCGCGCCCGGCGGTTATCAAGCCGGGAAAAGAAGTATCACTTTGATAAATTCACCGCCGATGGCGGCTATTTTTCAACGCGGCGGTAAACGGGCATCAGGCGCGTGGTGCCGGTGAGATCATCGAACACCTCGGTTTCGGCAGTGGCGATCGCCATCCCGCTTTTGCGCAGCCGCTGCACATCCGCCGCAATGCGTTGCAGCCCAAACCAGAACAGACCATCCAGCGCGGTGACCTGCAACCCGGACTCCAGCGCCTGTTTCAGCCGCTCACGCGGGGCTTTTATCTCTTTGGCGATCTGCTGGTAGGGCGCGGCCGTCGTACCGGTCGGATCGATGCGCCGGATGCGGGTCGCCAGCCGGTACTGAAAGGTATCGGGAATGTCGCTTAAATCGGTTTTCAGGCTGTAGACGCAGCCAAAGCGCTTGCCGTTAAAGATGACATTTTTCTGCGCCAGACTGAATTCGTTGCGCAGCGCGGCAATTAGCTGCGGCGCACGGGTGAGGAGTAAACGGAAGGGCAGCTCAAAGCTGGTAACGTAATCGACATTGAGCAGCGCGATGCGCAGCCGCTCTTCGGCTCCGGCATTAAGCTGGCGGCACTCATCCAGCACATCACGCCACTGCTGTGCCAGACGCGGCGTGCCGGCGACATCGGCAAAGCTGTATTTCTCAATCTGATAATCAATTTTCCCGCTCACCCGGCCTTCCCTTCTGCATGATGTCAGTTTCCGTGGCTCAATTTACCAACTCCGTGACCTAACCGGAAGCCGCCATCGCCGCGCCGTGATAGCCGTCATGGCGCGAAGGTGAATGCGGCCTGGATAAGTTGTTTATCGGGCTGGCTGTCATTGCTCAGGCCATAAAAGAGTGTATAGGTTTTGTTCTTAGTGAAAGGGTAATTCCAGGTCGGCAGACATTCGCCGCTGCGCGGCAGCACCGGCTTGTCATTAAATACCTCATACCATGCCTCCCCGGACTCACTACCAATTTGCAGGGAGGTAATGCGATCGCCCGGCTTCACCGCATAGGTAATACAAACATGATTCTCCTTTGTCGTTACCTCAGCGGGTATTTTTTTAACCATACGATCGCCAGGCCCAGGGCAACCAGTGAGAAGAAACAGAGGGATTAACAGTAGCGTTTTGTACATAATTCATCCTTGTCCATAAGAAATCGTAGCGGTCAGTTAAACGCTTTTCTCATATAGCGGCAATAAACAAAAAGCCCGGCTTCGGTGCCGGGCCTGGTTTTCAGTTTGTAGGTGAAAGTATTTCTGGCAGCAGTTGCCGCAAATGGCCGGCGCTGAGCAGCGTCATGGCGGCCTCGATATCGGGGGCGAAGAAGCGGTCCTGCGCATAGTGCGTGACCTGCGCACGCAGCAGGCTGCGGGCCTGCTCCAGCAGCGGGCTGGTGGTTAAGCCTTCGCGCATATCCAGCCCCTGGCAGGCGGCCAGCCACTCGACGGCAATCACGCCGCGGGTATTCGCTGCCATCTCCCACAGGCGGCGACCGGCGGCGGGTGCCATTGAGACGTGATCCTCCTGATTGGCAGAGGTCGGCAGGCTGTCGACGCTGTGCGGGTGCGCCAGCGCTTTGTTTTCACTTGCCAGCGCCGCTGCCGTCACCTGGGCAATCATAAACCCGGAGTTGACGCCGCCGTTTTTCACCAGGAAGGGGGGCAGCTGCGACATATGGCTGTCCATCAGCAGGGCGATGCGCCGCTCCGCCAGCGCGCCGATTTCAGCAATCGCCAGCGCGAGGTTGTCGGCCGCCATCGCGACCGGCTCGGCATGGAAGTTGCCGCCGGAGATAACCTCATTCTCTGCAGCGAAGACCAGCGGATTATCGGAAACCGCATTCGCCTCGGTTAACAGCACCCCAGCGGCAAAGCGCAGTTGCGTTAAACATGCGCCCATCACCTGCGGCTGGCAGCGCAATGAGTAGGGATCCTGCACCTTATTGCAGTTGTGGTGCGACTGCGCAACCGCGCTGTCATCGGTCAGCAGATGGCGGTAGAGCGCGGCGGCGTCGATCTGCCCGCGCTGACCGCGCACGTCGTGAATGCGCGCATCAAAAGGCCGACGGGAGCCGAGTGCCGCTTCGGTGGTCAGCGCCCCGCATACCACCGCCGAGGCAAAGAGATCTTCGGCTTCAAACAGCCCGCGCAGCGCAAAAGCGGTCGAAGTTTGCGTGCCGTTCAGCAGGGCAAGCCCCTCTTTTGCCGCCAGCGTCAGCGGTGCCAGACCGGCACGTTTAAGCGCCTCGCGGGAGGAGAGCCACTCCCCCTCAAAGCGCGCTTTACCTTCGCCAAGCAGCGTCAGAGAGAGATGCGCCAGCGGGGCGAGATCGCCTGAAGCGCCAACGGAGCCTTTCGCCGGGATCCACGGATAGACGCCGGCGTTGAGCATATCCACCAGCAGCTGGATCACCTGTAAGCGGATGCCGGAGAAGCCGCGCGCCAGGCTGTTGATTTTCAGCAGCATCATCAGGCGCACCATCGCCTCATCCAGCGGCTCGCCAACGCCTGCGGCATGGGAGAGCACCAGCGAACGTTGCAGATTTTCCAGATCTTCGGTGGCGATGCGCGTCTGCGCCAGCAGGCCAAAGCCGGTGTTGATACCGTACGCCGTGCGCCCCTCGGTCATAATGGCATTCACGCAGGCAACACTCTGTTCAATGGCGGCAAAAGCGCGCTCATCGAGCGTCACATGCAACGGCTGCCGCCAGGCATCGCGCAGCTGCGCCAGCGTCAGCTGGCCGGGAATAAGGTGTAGCGTGCTGTTCATGAACGTTTCCCCTGTGTGGCAGCTACCATCGGTAAGTCAAGCCCTTGTTCAACCGCGCACGCAATGGCGCTCTCATAACCCGCATCGGCGTGACGCATTACACCAGTGGCGGGATCGTTATGCAGCACGCGGGCAATCCGCGCTGCCGCTTCATCGCTGCCGTCGCAGACAATCACCATGCCCGCATGCTGTGAAAAGCCCATGCCGACGCCGCCGCCGTGGTGCAGCGAGACCCAGGTGGCACCGCTGGCGGTGTTAAGCAGCGCGTTGAGCAGCGGCCAGTCGGAGACGGCATCGGAGCCGTCGCGCATCGCTTCGGTTTCGCGGTTCGGGCTGGCAACCGAGCCAGAGTCAAGGTGGTCGCGGCCAATCACAATCGGCGCGGAGACTTCGCCGCTGCGCACCATTTCGTTAAACGCCAGCCCCAGTTTTTGCCGCCACTCCAGCCCCACCCAGCAGATGCGCGCCGGTAAGCCCTGGAAGCTGATGCGCTCGCGCGCCATATCGAGCCAGCGGTGCAGATGCGGATCGTCAATCATTGCTTTCACTTTGGCATCGGTTTTATAGATATCCTCCGCCTCGCCGGAGAGCGCCACCCAGCGGAACGGACCAATGCCGCGGCAGAAGAGTGGGCGAATATACGCCGGGACAAAACCGGGGAAATCGAAGGCGTTGCCGACGCCCATCTCCTTCGCCATCTGACGAATGTTATTGCCGTAATCAAAGGTCGGCACCCCCATCTGCTGAAAAGCGAGCATCGCTTTAACATGCTCAGCCATGCTCGCTTTCGCCGCCTGCACGGTCTGCTGCGGGTCGGATTCTGCTTTGTGTTGATACTCTTCCCATGACCAGCCTGTTGGCAGGTAGCCATGCAGCGGATCGTGGGCACTGGTTTGATCGGTGACCATATCCGGGCGCACGCCGCGCTGCACCAGTTGCGGCAACACGTCGGCGGCATTGGCGCATAGCGCCACGGAAACCGCCCGCCGCTCTGCGGTGTAGCGTTTGATTCTCGCCAGCGCGTCGTCGAGGGAGCTGGCCTGCTCATCGACATAGCGGGTGCGCAGGCGAAAATCAATACGGCTCTGCTGGCACTCAATCACCAGCGAACAGGCACCGGCCAGCGTCGCCGCCAGCGGCTGTGCGCCGCCCATGCCGCCCAGCCCGGCGGTTAGCACCCAGCGCCCGGTTAAGTCGCCGCCATAATGCTGACGCCCGGCTTCAACAAAGGTTTCATAGGTGCCCTGGATGATCCCCTGGCTGCCGATGTAGATCCAGCTTCCGGCGGTCATCTGGCCATACATCGCCAGCCCTTTCGCATCCAGCTCGTTAAAGTGCTCCCAACTGGCCCAGTGCGGCACGAGGTTAGAGTTAGCAATCAATACGCGCGGCGCGTTTTCGTGAGTTTTAAACACGCCGACCGGCTTGCCGGACTGCACCAGCAGCGTTTCATCGCTCTCCAGCCTGGTCAACGCCTTCACGATGGCGTCGTAGCACGCCCAGTTGCGTGCCGCGCGCCCGATACCGCCATACACCACCAGCGCCTGCGGGTTTTCCGCCACCTCCGGGTCGAGGTTGTTCATTAACATGCGCAGCGGCGCTTCGGTCAGCCAGCTTTTAGCCGTCAGCGCCGTGCCTCGCGGAGCGCGGATCGCCTGCGGGCGAGAGGGGGTATGCGACATCGTTGTTCTCCTGAAATCACGCGATGAGTGTGTAAACACATATACTTGTCTATACAATTACGCGCAAGGCAGGTTTTAACACTTAAGATACATTTTTCTGATAGTGCGCTAACAATCACGCTTTTGCTGCTGGCAGCGTTCAGGAGCCGAAATGGCCCTGTAAACGGTAGCGGGCGCCGGGGTAAAGCAGGCTGGCGTGGGAGACAATCTGCGAGGTCGACCAGGTGCGGCGGCGGATCAGCAGGCAGGGATCGTGCTCCTGAATCTGCAACAGACGGCAGTCGTCAGCCGACGCGTGAACCGCTTCCACAATGTGCTCCCCTTCGGTGAGTGGCGCAATCAGCGACAAATAAGCATGAGCGGTGGTCTGCGTATAATCCTGCTGCAGATACTCCGGCACCACGTCGGCATTCACCCAGCGCTCCTCAATCTGCACCGGGATGCCATTCTCAAAATGCACCATCCGCGAGTGAAAAATGCGTGTTCCTTCCGCCACGTTTAACGCCGCGGCCTGGGTTGCATCGGCTTCGCGCGCCTCCAGCAGCAGCACTTCGCAGCGGTGCTGATGATGACGGTCGGCAATCTCATCGGCGATGCTGCGCACCTCGAAGAGCGCCGATTGCCCTTTCGGCTCGGCAACAAAGGTACCGACGCCCTGCAGGCGCACCAGTAACCCCTCATCGGTCAGCGCGCGCACCGCGCGGTTAATGGTCATGCGGCTAAAACCAAACTGCGCTACCAGCTCCGCTTCAGAGGGAATGCGGTCGTGCGGACGCCAGATACCGGCGGCGATCTTCTCGCTAATGGCCTGCTTAACCTTCTCGTAAAAGGGCACGGGCGCGTTGGCCGGGGCCAGCCGGGGGCGGGGTGAATACATAGCGCGGTAATTCCTTATTGTTATTTGTCTGGCGAGTATATCACTGCCACCAGTGCAGGATTTGCCAGGCCAGCCGGGCAGCGACTTTCGCGCCCTGCCCTGCGTGATCGAACTGCGGATTGAACTCCACCAGATCCACTGCCTGTACTTTGCCACTGCGGCACAGCGGCTCAATAATGCGCAGCAGCAGATGCATCGGCACGCCCAGCGCCGCTGGCGCAGAGACGGCGGGCATCTCCCAGGCGGGCAGCACGTCAAGATCGATAGTCAGGTAGATTCTGTCGAACGTCTTAATAATGCGTTTAACTTCGGGTAGCGCTTCGCTTTCGAGGGCGTTTAACAGCGCCAAATCCTCAATTACCGTCACGTTGCGGCGCGTTGCCTCATCCCACAGCGCCTGAGTATTGGCCGCCAGGCTCACACCGAAACAGCTGTAGTGAAAGCCGCGCTGCTGAGCATCGCACTGCTGCGCCAGCTGACGAAACGGCGTGCCGGAGCTGGCGCGCGCCGCGTGGCGTAAATCGAGGTGCGCATCGAGATTGATAATGGCGACCTGCTCATCAGGGAAAGCATCCAGGATCGCCGAGCCATGACCAAACGCCGTTTCATGCCCGCCGCCAAACACCAGCGTGCGCATCTGCGCCTGCTGGCAGGCGAGCACCGCATCATGCAGCGCCTGCTGCGCCTGCTCTAACGCCTCCGGCTGGGCGACAATGTTGCCCAAATCGACCAGCTGCTGATGCCCGGCGTGGCTCGCCATATTTGCCAGTGCTTTGCGCAGCGCGAACGGCCCCTTTGCAGCACCCGCACGCCCCTGATTGCGCTTCACGCCCTCATCACAGGCAAAGCCAAGCAGCGCCGTCTTGCCACAATGCTGCCCTGGCGCAAATGTTGCCGCCTGGGTGACGGTCTGAAACAGGCGCAGGGCATTCGCCGCTTCGCCGCTGTCATCCCTGCCCTGCCAGCACGCGGGCGCAACCGGCTGCCATAGATTCATGCAGTCACCTCGCCACGGAAAATGCGTTGATAAAGGGGATTACGGCCTGGCTCGTAGATCATCTCCACTGGATGCGCGGCTTCCCAGACAACAAAGTCAGCAACAAACCCGGCGGCAAGCTGACCATGGGTTTGTTTACGACCAAGCGCCTGAGCGGCATGGCGCGTCACGCCCGCCCAGGCCTCTTCCGGCGTCAGGCCAAACTTCACGCAGGCCATATTCATTGCCAGATGCAGGCTGGCAAACGGACTGGTGCCGGGGTTGAAATCCGTCGCCACCGCCATCGGCACGCCCTGCTGGCGCAGCAAGGCGACCGGCGGTTTTTGTGTTTCATTAAGAAAATAGAAGGCACCGGGCAGCAGAACGGCAACAGTGCCGCTGGCCCGCATCGCCATCACGCCCGATTCGCTCAGGTACTCAATATGATCGGCGGATAAGCCGTTAAAACGGCTGACCAGCTCCGCGCCGCCCAGCGAAGAGAGCTGCTCGACATGGCCTTTCACCGCAATGCCGAGCGCCTGCGCGGCGCGAAACACCTGTTCGGTTTGCGCCGGGGTAAAGCCGACGTTTTCACAAAATGCGTCCACCGCCTCAAACAGCCCTTTGTCCGCCAGGGTGGGTAAAATGGTGTGGCAGACCAGATCAATGTAGGCCTGCGGATCCGCTTTATACTCCGGCGGCGCGGCGTGCGCGGCGAGCAGCGTGCGGCTTACCTCAACCCTATTGTTTTGCGCCAGCGCGCCGGCGACGCGCAGCATCTTCTCTTCGTTGGCCAGATCCAGCCCATAGCCCGATTTGATCTCAAGGGTGGTGACGCCTTCGCGCATCAGCCGCTCAAGCCGCGACTGCGCCAGTTCCAGCAGTTCGCCTTCAGAGCACTCCCGCATCGCGCGCACGGTGGCGTTAATGCCGCCGCCTTCGGCGCTAATCTGCTGATAGGAGATTCCGTTTAACCGCTGCTCCCACTCCTGGGCGCGGTTGCCGGCAAAAACAAGATGAGTATGACAGTCGATTAAACCGGGCGTCACCAGACGGCCCTGCAGATCGCTGCTCTGCGGCGCGTGCGCAGGCAGTTCGCTCTCCGGCACGATCGCCCGGATCTGCCCGTTACGCACCACGATGGCGTGGCGCTTCAGCAGGCCATAGGGCTCTGCCCGCGTGGGATCCATGGTCACAAGCGTTGCGTTATGCCACAGATGGTCGTCAGAGGTGAGTTCAATCATATGGTTCTCTTGTCATGTATTGTATAGACATTTATTTGCATAATGATTCGCTTGTCAACTCTGCGGCACGTTGGCTGCGGGCGTCGCCGCGGATAACACGGCTGCAAAGCGCAAACTGTGATGCAGCACATAAAATTCGCCTTATATTTCAAGCCCAAATGAAGCGTTTCAGCTACGCCAAAAAACCGTCGCCCAACGGCAATTTATTTAGCAGTGAAAGTATTGTGTCGCCAAAGCCCGACACCTTGTAAGTTGCTAAAATTAAATAGAAAAAAGGCTCTTGTAAGGGCAAAAAATTAAGCGTACATTAGCCCCCGTTTGGTGATGAATTCACCCGAAATTCTGAGATGGCGCTGTGGCCGAAAGGGAGAAAATTCTCATTTTCATTTTGGCGTAGTTTCACCTCTCTATACTCAGTCCTGACAGATCATTAATGCATACTTTGTGTGCGGAGCGATGAACGTGAAATATTTCTTTATGGGCATATCGGTGATGGTTATCGTGTGGGCCGGCACATTCGCCCTGATGATCTAGCCTGAGCCATAGCGCAGAAAAAATAAGGAGCCATACGGCTCCTTTTTTTATGGCTGATTGTTATGGCTGGGTCTCTTCCGCCGCCCCTTTTGGCGTCACGGGAAGCAGGCCATCGGCGCGGAACATCGCTTTGATGCCGCGCACCGCCTGGCGGATACGATCGCGGTTCTCAATGAGCGCAAAGCGCACATGGGTGTCGCCATAATCACCAAAGCCAACGCCGGGCGAGACGCACACTTTCGCCTCCTTCAGCAGCTTTTTCGCAAACTCCAGCGAGCCCATTGCGGCATACTGCTCCGGGATTTTCGCCCAGACGTACATGGATGCTTTTGGCATCTCAACCATCCAGCCTGCTTCATGCAGCCCTTTAACCAGCACATCGCGGCGGCGTTTATACTGCGCGGCGATATCGCGTACGCACTGCTGATCGCCTTCCAGCGCCGCAATAGCGGCAACCTGCAACGGCGTGAAGGTGCCGTAATCGTGGTAGCTTTTGATACGCGCCAGCGCGTTGACCAGCGTTGGGTTGCCGACCATAAAGCCAATACGCCAGCCCGCCATATTGTAACTTTTCGACAGGGTGAAGAACTCGACCGCGACATCACGCGCGCCGGGGACTTGCATAATGGAGGGGGCTTTCCAGCCATCAAAGACGATATCGGCGTAGGCCAGATCGTGTACGACCAGCACATCGTAACGCTTCGCCAGCGCCACTACTTTCTCGAAGAACTCCAGCTCGACGCACTGCGCGGTCGGGTTCGACGGGAAGCCTAAAATCATCATCTTCGGCTTCGGGTAGCTCTCACGGATCGCTCGCTCCAGCTCATTGAAGAAATCAACGCCTTCGACCAGCGGCACCGATCGCACCTGTGCACCGGCGATCACCGCGCCGTAGATATGGATCGGATAGCTCGGGTTCGGCACCAGTACGGTATCACCGTGATCCAGCGTAGCCAGCATCAGGTGCGCCAGCCCCTCTTTCGAGCCAATGGTGACAATCGCTTCCGTCTCCGGGTCGATCTCCACCTCGTAGCGATCCTGATACCAGCGCGAAATAGCCCGGCGCAGACGCGGAATACCGCGAGAAGTGGAGTAACCGTGCGTGTCCGGGCGCTGCGCCACGGTGCAGAGTTTTTCCACAATATGCGGCGGAGTTGCGCCATCCGGGTTGCCCATACTGAAATCGATAATATCCTCGCCGCGGCGTCGCGCAGCCATTTTCAGTTCGGCAGTAATATTAAAAACATAGGGGGGAAGACGATCGATACGCGTGAAACGGCGTTCAGGACTGGAGTCAGCCATAGATTCCTCGAAGTTACGTTAGCGCCCGGACCGTCCGAGCGACGTCGCTGCATACACAGCTCTTCAGACCATAGCCTGATTAAATTCCGCCTGTCGAGAGGGAAGCGAAAAAATAGTGTTGTGGAATAAAAGGGGAAAAGAAATTTGAGTAATCTTAATGCTAACTTCCGCTTAAGCAGACAATGACAGCCTTTCGTTAACATTATGATAAAAATAAAATTACCTTAGCCGCCAGGGCGGGGGGATTATCTCCGGCACTGCATCAGATAACCCTTAATCCCCTTTTTAAATAAGGGTTTTTCCCCATTCACCAAATCAATGGTTAACTGGTGATCTGCCGCCGGGTTTTTTATCATAGCCCTTTGACCTCTATCACATGAGTTCCCCGTGCACGAAATATTCGACATGTTGCTGGCGGTTTTCGACCGCGCGGCGTTGATGCTGATCTGCCTCTTCTTTCTGATCCGCATCCGCCTGTTTCGCGAGCTGCTGCATAAAACCGCTCACTCCCCGAAAGAGTTGCTCGGCGTAACGGCGATCTTCTCCCTCTTTGCGCTCTTCAGCACCTGGTCCGGCGTGCCGGTGGAGGGATCGCTGGTCAATGTGCGGATTATTGCCGTGATGTCCGGCGGGATCCTGTTTGGGCCGTGGGTTGGCATTATTACCGGCATTATCGCCGGGACGCACCGTTACCTGATTGATATTGGCGGCGTAACGGCTGTTCCCTGCTTTATCACCAGCATTATCGCCGGCATTATGTCGGGGGTGATTAACCGAAAGTTTCCCAAAGCCCAGCACTGGCGCGCCGGGATCATCGGCGGGATGATTTGTGAAAGCCTGACTATGCTGCTGGTGGTGATCTGGGCGCCATCTACCGCGCTGGGGCTGGATATCGTGGCGAAAATCGGCGCACCGATGATCTTCGGCACGGTGTGTATAGGCTTTATTGTGCTGCTGGTGCAGAGCGTCGAGGGGGAGAAAGAGGCGATCGCCGGGCGTCAGGCGCGGCTGGCGCTGGATATCGCTAATAAAACGTTGCCGCTCTTTCGCAATGTGAACAGCGAGTCACTGCGCCAGGTGTGTGACATCATACGCCGCGATATTGACGCCGACGCTGTGGCGATCACCAATGTCGATCATGTGCTGGCTTATGTCGGGGTGGGCGAAAATAACTACCTCGACAACGATGATATTATTAGCCCGACCACTCAGCAGGCGATTACCACTGGTGAAATTATCATAAAAAACAATGATGAAGCGCACCGCACGCCGGAGATCCACTCAATGCTGGTGATCCCGCTGCGCGAGCAGGGCATCGTCACCGGAACGCTAAAAATCTACTACTGCCACGCGCACCAGATTACCTCGGCGTTGCAGGATATGGCGGTCGGCCTATCACAGATTATCTCGACGCAGTTGGAGGTCTCCCGCGCCGAGCAGCTGCGCGAAATGGCCAATAAAGCGGAGCTGCGCGCACTGCAAAGTAAAATTAACCCCCACTTTCTCTTTAACGCTTTGAATGCTATCTCCTCATCCATCCGCCTCAATCCCGATACCGCGCGCCAGCTGATTTACAATCTGTCGCGCTATCTGCGCTATAACATTGAATTAAAAGATGATGAGCAGATTGATATCAAAAAAGAGCTCTACCAGATTAAGGACTATATCGCCATTGAGCAGGCGCGCTTCGGCGATAAGCTGACGGTGATTTATGATATCGACGAAGAGGTGAGCTGCGTGATCCCGAGCCTGCTGATCCAGCCGCTCGTAGAGAATGCCATTGTTCACGGCATTCAGCCCTGCAAAGGCAAAGGGGTGGTCACCATCAGCGTCGAAGAGTGCGGCAACCGGGTGCGCATTGCGGTGCGCGATACTGGCAACGGCATCGCCCCGGAAATGATCGCCCGCGTCGAAGCTGACGAAATGCCGGGGAATAAAATTGGCCTGCTGAATGTTCATCAGCGAGTAAAACTACTGTATGGCGAAGGGCTGCATATTCGCCGCCTGACACCGGGCACCGAGATTGCCTTTTATGTGCCCCGCCAGACGTCGCGCGCGACGCTGTTGCCCTGACCGGAGAGAAGATGAAAGTCATCATTGTAGAAGATGAATTCCTGGCGCAGCAGGAGCTGAGCTGGCTTATTCGTGAGCACAGCCAGATGGAGATTGTCGGCACGTTTGATGACGGTCTCGACGTGCTGAAGTACTTACAGCACAACCGCGTCGACGCCATTTTTCTCGATATCAATATCCCGTCGCTGGATGGCGTGTTGCTGGCGCAGAACATCAGCCAGTTCGCTCATAAACCCTTCATTGTCTTTATCACCGCGTGGAAAGAGCATGCGGTGGAGGCGTTTGAGCTGGAAGCGTTTGACTACATCCTGAAACCTTATCAGGAGTCGCGCATCGTCAATATGTTGCAAAAGCTGGAGAGCGCCTGGCAGCAGCAGGCCGGAACGGCGAGCAGCCCTCAGTCACGGGAAAACGCCACTATCAATCTGGTGAAAGATGAGCGCATTATTGTCACCAGTATTCACGATATCTATTACGCAGAAGCGCACGAGAAGATGACCTTCGTCTATACGAAGCGGGAATCATACGTGATGCCGATGAATATTACGGAGTTTTGCAGCAAGCTGCCAACGGCGCACTTCTTCCGCTGCCACCGCTCATACTGTGTCAATCTGGACAAGATCCGCGAGATCGAACCCTGGTTTAACAACACCTATATTCTGCGACTGCGGGACCTTGATTTTCAGGTGCCCGTCAGCCGCAGCAAGGTAAAAGAGTTCAGGCAACTGATGAATCTTTAAAGGACATAACCCAGCGTCTGGCGCAGATGCGCGCCGGAGCCCAGCAGGCCTGGGTTATCGTGAACAATCAGGTAGACCGGAATATCCTGCACGTAGGCTTTAAAGCGCCCTTTATCTTCAAAGCCGCCGCGAAAACCGGAGGCGGTGAAGAAATCAAGGAAGCGCGGCACGATACCGCCCGCGATGTAAACGCCGCCAAAGGTGCCAAGATTGAGCGCCAGGTTGCCGCCAAAACGGCCCATAATCACGCAAAACAGCGACAGCGCGCGGCGACAATCGGTGCAGCTATCTGACAACGCGCGCTCGGTAATATCTTTGGGTTGCAGGTTTTCCGGCAGGCGACCATCTGATTTCACAATCGCGCGGTAGAGGTTGATAAGCCCGGGGCCGGAGAGCACGCGCTCGGCGGAGACGTGGCCAATTTCCGCCCGCAGCTCCTCAAGGATAACCCCCTCCTCTTCGCTGTTCGGCGCGAAATCGACGTGGCCGCCTTCGCCCGGCAAGCTTACCCAGCGCTTATCCACATGCATCAGATGCGCGACGCCAAGACCAGTGCCGGCGCCGTAAACGGCAATCGGTTTGCCTTCCACCGGGGCGGTGCCGCCAAACTGAATCAGGTGTTCCGCTTTCAACATCGGGATCGCCATCGAAACGGCGGTGAAATCGTTGATGATCTCCAGGTGTGCGAAGCCGAGGTTTTGCCTCATTTCGTCAATGGAGAAGGCCCAGGTGTGGTTAGTCATTGCCACCCAGTCGCCGGTGATAGGGCAAGCGATGGCGATACAGCCATCTTCCACACTCACCTCGTGCTCTTCGAGGTAAACGCGAACGACCGCTTCCAGGCTAGGATAATCAAGACCTGAATAGGTCTTGGCCCGGGAGATGTCGCCGGTCTCGACATCACACAACGCTAAGCGCGCGTTGGTGCCGCCCACGTCTCCCACTAAAGCATATTTTTTCATTCTTCTACGGCTCCGCTAAAGTCAGAATAAATCTTTGGCACACTGTAAATTCAAGGCGCTGTAACGACAACGACCATATCACGAGTGCCCCTTTATTATCGATCTACATCACAGATTAGCCCTAAGCTTTCAGACTGATTACTGCCTTATTGCCGCAGTGCGTTACAAGGAGATCCCCGGAGCGCGTTTGTACGTTGAAATAGTGCGCAATATGGCGCGCTTTTGTGCCCGGAATTTATCGCTTCCCCTTTTAACAGGAGTATTTGCATGGTTTACCTGGCGGACCCCGCACGTTATGAAAAAATGGCCTGGCAGCGCTGCGGCGAGAGCGGGCTCAAATTGCCTTTGGTGTCGCTTGGGCTGTGGCATAACTTTGGCGATGCGACACTGCTTGAGACCAGCCGACAGCTGCTGCGCCACGCTTTTGATCTCGGCATCACCCATTTCGACCTGGCGAACAACTACGGGCCACCACCCGGCTCGGCCGAAAGTAACTTTGGGCGCATTATGCGAGAGGATTTCCTCCCCTATCGCGATGAGCTGATTATCTCCAGCAAAGCCGGTTACACCATGTGGGATGGCCCGTATGGCGACTGGGGCTCGCGCAAATATCTGGTTGCCAGCCTCGATCAGAGTCTCAAGCGCATGGGCATTGAGTATGTCGATATTTTCTATCATCACCGCCCGGACCCGGAAACACCGCTGAAAGAGACGATGCGCGCGCTCGATCACCTGGTGCGCCAGGGCAAAGCGCTCTATGTCGGGCTGTCGAACTACCCGGCAGCGCAGGCGCGGGAAGCAATCGAGATCCTTAACGATCTCGGCACCCCCTGTCTGATCCATCAACCGAAATACTCTCTCTTTGAACGCTGGGTAGAGAGCGAGTTGCTGGATCTGTTACAGGAGAAAGGGGTTGGTAGCATCGCGTTTTCACCGCTGGCAGGCGGGCAGTTGACCGACCGCTATCTGCAGGGCATTCCGGCGGATTCGCGCGCGGCGAGCGGCAGCCGCTTCCTTAACCCGGATCAGCTCACCGAGGAGAAGCTGGCGACGGTGCGGGCGCTCAATGCCGTGGCCGAGCGGCGCGGGCAGAAGCTGTCGCAGATGGCGCTGGCCTGGGTGCTACGTAACGAGAGAGTGACGTCAGTATTAATCGGTGCCAGCAAAACCAGCCAGCTTGACGATGCGGTGGGGATGCTGGCGAACCGGACGTTCAGTACGCAGGAGTGTGAAGAGATTGATGCCATTCTCGCCGGCACGCACTAAACGAGCATTTTAGCAAAACGTGCTATTAACGGTGATTTAGGAGTTCCGCCACTAATACGGGGTTTACGCGCCCCGTAATATTGCCGCCACAGGCCTCCCCGGCCCGATAGTGAAGGAGAAGAGTATGTTCAGGTCACTGATTCTGGCAGCAGTATTACTGGCTTTTGCGCCGCTGGCCGCCAATGCTGGCGAAATCACCCTGTTGCCGTCGGTTAAATTGCAGATCGGCGATCGCGATAATTATGGTAACTACTGGGACGGTGGCCGCTGGCGCGACCGCGATTACTGGAACAGTAATTATGAGTGGCGCGATCACCGCTGGCATAAGCATGACCGCGGCTGGCATCGTGGCTGGGATAAACGTGGTTGGGATAAGCGTGACGCCTATGAGCGCGGATACCGCGAAGGCTGGAACGATCGTGACGACCGCCGTGGACCGGGTCGCGGTCACGGACATGGACATGGACATGGACACCACCATTAATTGTGTTTCGCAGGCAGTTTGATTACCCGGTGAAACGTAAAGTGCCGGATGGCGGCTAACGCCTTATCCGGCCTACGCGATCCAGAATCGATTAACCTTTGTAGGCCTGATAAGCGCAGCGCCATCGAGCATTCAAACCGCTGACAACATGTAGGCCCGATAAGCATAGCGCCATGAGCATTCAGCCGCAGATACTATGTAGGCCTGATAAGCATAGCGCCATCGGGCATTCAAACCGCAGATACTATGTAGGCCCGATAAGCGCAGCGCCATCGGGCATTCAAACCGCTGATGACATGTAGGCCCGATAAGCATAGCGCCATCGGGCATTCAAACCGCAGATACTATGTAGGCCTGATAAGCATAGCGCCATCGGGCATTCAAACCGCAGAAAAGATACGTAGACCCGATACGCCCACCTTTATCGGGCGTTATTTACCCATTAATTCGGCAAGCGTTCCCACCAGCAGCCAGCCGTTCAGGCACACCACCAGTGCAACAATTACCCAGCCTGTACGTCTTATCAACGCGGTGTTTACCAGCTCGCCCATCAGTTTCGCATTACTGGTAAACACCAGCAGCGGCACCAGCGCCAGCGCAATCCCAAAGCTCAGCAGCACCTGGCTCATCACCAGGATCCGCGTCGGATCCAGCCCCAGCCAGATCACAATAAACGACGGCATCATGGTAATGGTACGGCGCACCCACAGCGGAATGTGGAAACGGACAAACCCCTGCATCACCACCTGGCCGGCCAGCGTACCGACAACCGTGGAAGAGAGACCCGCAGCTACCAGGCTCAGGCCAAAAATGGTCGCCGCAGCATGGCTTAGCAGCGGCTCCAGCGTCAAATAGGCCTGATCGAGATCGGCCACGCCGGTGTGTCCATTAAAGTGAAATGCCGCCGCGGCGGTTGCCATCATCGCCAGGTTAACAAACCCGGCAATCGTCATCGCCAGCCCGACATCCCATTTGGTAGCGGAGTAGCGCTCGCGGCGCGTACCGTCGTGCAGGTTTTGCGTCAGCGAAGAGTGCAGATAAATCACGTGCGGCATAATAGTCGCGCCCAGCACCCCGGCGGCAAGGAACACCGCATCGGTTCCAGAAAGTGTAGGAATAACAATCCCTTTCGCCAGCGCTGCCAGCTTCGGCTGCGAGAAAATCAGCTCGACGATATAGGCTGCCGCAACAAACAGCAGCAGGCCACCAATCACCTTTTCCAGCGGCTTCTGCCCGCGTTTTTGCAGCATCAGGATCAGGAAGGTGGCGACGCCGGTCAGCACCGCGCCCTGCATCAGCGACACGCCGAGGATCAGCTTGAAGCCAATCGCCGCGCCGATAAACTCCGCGAGATCCGTTGCCATGGCGATAATTTCCGCCTGCACCCAGTAAAACCAGACCAGCGGGCGCGGATAGTGGTCGCGGATCTGCTCCGCAAGGTTTTTGCCGGTCGCAATGCCGAGCTTGGCGGAAAGCAGCTGGATCAGCATCGCCATCAGGTTTGCCCATACAACAACCCACAGCAGCTGGTAGCCGAACGTCGCGCCAGCCTGAATATTGGTGGCAAAGTTGCCTGGATCGATGTAACCAATGGCGGCAATAAATGCAGGCCCCATCAGCGCAAACCGGAGTTTGCGCGCTGCCCGTCCGTTATTACTGCTCTCCACGCGACTACTGCTCATTTATTGCCCCTAAATATAGCCTTTGCTATGTTTGATGCTACCAAAATGAGAATGATTATCAAGATCATTAAGATGGGTTTACTTGATTTCTCTGATAGCCTGAAACAATAGAAGGGTTGAATGCCAAGGATGGTGACGGCGGCGACAACATTTATCGCAGCGTTATGTTATGAGTCTAGCAGCGTGACGCAACTTTTCACGGCCTTTATTAACATACCTGAATTGTATGTTTGATCACTAATTTTGAGTCTGGTCACAGGACATTAATATAGTGTGCCTTTGATCTCGTTTTCTTTTGTCTTGTTACATAGAATGTGCACGAAATTCCTACCCGTCTCATATTTGGAGCAAATATGTCCCGCGTTCTGCACTTTGTCCTGGCGCTTGCTGTTGTGGCGCTGCTTGCCTTGCTCGTGAGCAGCGATCGCAAAAAGATCCGCATTCGCTTTGTTATTCAACTGCTGGTGATTGAAGTTGTACTGGCCTGGTTCTTCCTCAACTCTGATGTTGGCCTCGGCTTCGTAAAAGGCTTCTCCGAGATGTTTGAAAAACTGCTCGGCTTTGCCAACGAAGGCACCAACTTCGTCTTCGGCAAAATGAATGATGAAGGCCTGGCCTTCTTCTTCCTGAAAGTGCTCTGCCCGATTGTCTTTATCTCTGCGCTGATTGGTATTTTGCAGCACATTCGCGTCCTGCCGATTGTGATTCGCGCCATCGGTACAGTGCTGTCGAAAGTGAACGGCATGGGTAAACTGGAATCGTTTAACGCGGTCAGCTCCCTGATTCTGGGTCAATCCGAGAACTTTATCGCTTATAAAGATATCCTCGGCAAAATGTCGCGCAACCGCATGTACACGATGGCCGCTACCGCAATGTCGACGGTTTCGATGTCAATTGTGGGTGCCTACATGACCATGCTGCAGCCGAAATATGTCGTCGCGGCACTGGTGCTCAACATGTTCAGTACCTTTATCGTGCTCTCGCTGCTCAACCCGTACCGCGTGGATGAGAGCGAAGAGAACCTGCAGATGGCGAAACTGCACGAAGGCCAGAGCTTCTTCGAGATGCTGGGTGAATACATTCTGGCAGGTTTCAAAGTAGCAATTATCGTTGCGGCGATGCTGATTGGCTTTATTGCTCTGATTTCTGGCCTGAATGCCCTCTTCGCTGCGGTGCTGGGTATCTCCTTCCAGGGCATTCTGGGGTACATCTTCTACCCGGTTGCCTGGGTGCTGGGCGTACCGGCCCATGAAGCGTTGCAGGTGGCGAGTATTATGGCGACCAAACTGGTCTCCAATGAATTCGTAGCGATGATGGATCTGCAGAAAATTGCTTCCACCCTCTCTCCGCGTTCGGAAGGCATTCTCTCGGTCTTCCTGGTCTCCTTCGCCAACTTCTCCTCCATCGGTATTATCGCAGGCGCGATCAAAGGCCTGAATGAAGAGCAGGGCAACGTGGTTTCCCGCTTTGGTCTGAAGCTGGTTTACGGCTCGACGCTGGTGAGCGTACTCTCTGCGGCGATCGCGGCGCTGGTTATCTGATTAGAACGTGTTTTACGAAAAACCGGGGACTGCCCCGGTTTTT
This sequence comes from Kosakonia sp. SMBL-WEM22, assembly GCF_014490785.1. NCBI lineage: Bacteria > Pseudomonadati > Pseudomonadota > Gammaproteobacteria > Enterobacterales > Enterobacteriaceae > Kosakonia > Kosakonia sp. SMBL-WEM22. Next base: position 3,530,415 of record NZ_CP051488.1, read on the forward strand.
TATGCCAGCGGCTGGGGCTTGCCGAGCAGATAGCCCTGCAGGTAGTCAACGCCCGCGTTCAGCAGCAGCTCGCGCTGAGCCTCATTTTCTACATACTCCGCTACCACCGTCAGACCTTTCGCTTTCGCAAGAGAGCATATCGCTTTCACGATCATTGCATCTTGCGGGTCAGTGAGAATATCGCGCACAAAACAGCCGTCGATCTTGATGATATCCGCCTTGATGCGCTTTAAACGCTCAAAATTAGCGTAGCCGGTGCCAAAGTCATCAATGGCGATCTTAAACCCCGCTTCGCGCAAGCACGTGATATTACGCACGCTTACTTCCGAGTGGGAGAAGGCCTGCTCTTCGGTAATTTCGATAATCACTGCCTGCGCGGCGATGCCGTAACGCGCGAAGAGTGCAAGAAACTGTTTGGCGAAAGATTGCTGCATCAGGGTCAGCGGCATCAGATTAAGGGAAAAGCGCGCCTTTTCAGCAGGCTGTGGATGCGCCTGCATCCATTTCAGCAGCGTTTCGACGATCTGCATATCAAAGCGCGTACCGAGATCAAACTGGGAAATCACCGGAATAAACTGGTCAGGCGTAAGTAACTGGTCATCGCTTACCAGCCTGGCAAGTATTTCGTGGTAGCCCTCGCCATTGGCATCAACGATAGGCTGGGCATAGAGCGTAATTCCGCCCTCTTCCAGCGCCCGTTTTACCCTCTCCAGTTGCAGTACGCGCTCAGTGGTCTGCACATTGACCTCCGCCAGGCTGTTAGTGAGTGCCAGCACGCGATTTTCGCTATCTGTCTGCTCAGACAGCCAGCTCAGCTGGTCGAGCGTCTGATGCAGCGCTTCTCTGCTGCCCTGCAGTTCGCCCCAGGAGGCACCAAACTCAATCTCCAGCGCATTTTTATTCCAGCAAATACGCTGGCTGTTAAGCACGTCCAGCATTGAGTGCAAACGCGCCAGGGTTTCCGGCCCATTGAGCAGCAGCAGTAATTCACTGCCGGGCAGCTGAAAGAAGCGCTCTCCGTCATGCAGCAAGGGCTGTAACGCCCGGGTGATGCTGCGCTTAACATGCACGCGCATCATCATGCCGAAGTGGCGGCTAAGGAAGTCGAGGTTTTTCATATGCAGGCAGCAGACGATACTGCCAGGCTGGCGTCCCACTTCCCTTTCCAGCGCACGCAAATTAGGCAAACCGGTCAGCGGATCGCTCATTGCCTGCGCCTGCCATCGCCGCTTTAGCCACAGGCTACGGCTGAAGACGCGGATGTTGTAAAGCAGGCAGACGGTGAAACAGATCAGTACCGACATGACAAACGCCAGCGAGTAATCCGCGCGTACGCCATGAAAAAAGTTGTCGTTATAAGCCAGTAGCAGAAAAGCCGATGCGGCCCAGCTGAGTGTCAGAAAAGAGGGGGCGAGACGACTGCAACCAAAGTTGAAAATAATAAAGATCACCGGTACCAGATAACCGGCAATAACATCTGACTTATAAGGTGTGCATAACAGCGCCACAATGGCAATGAGTGTCGTCAGCCAGCCCAACGTAAATAAACGCTTTCTTTTGCTAAAACAGGGAACAACGCTACGACGCCACCATACGATCGCATAGCGCGAATTGAGGATCATGCGCATCGGATAATAAACAATCATGGTGAAAATCAACGCCGCGCATATCAAACTCTGAATATCAATTATTGAGAATATTAACGAACCGCTGCCGAAGTAATTGGAGAGATAGACCGGATAATTAAGCCAGGCACCGGCAACATACATCGATATTTTTATCCCGATGGGTGCAATAAATCCCATCCATAAAATCCGCACCCCCATATTTTTATTGGGAATGCCGTGACGCCAGCGCGAACCAAGCTGACAGCGGACGACGGCGCACACCAGCAAAACGGCAAACAACTGGCAAAAGAGCAGCACTGCCGATTCGTCGAAAGGCAGATGAAAGAAGGTTTCATTAATGATGGCGGAGCCGACAATCAGCGGCACAATGGCGTGCCGACCAAATAACAGGAGGAGCGCAAGTATAACGCTTAACGGTAGCCAGGCGAGATAAACAGTGCCGCCATCAACGACCGTTTTTGGCGAAATATAACGGGCAACAGGAATGGCCACCAGGCACATCATTAACGCCAGCAGAAACGGCTTCACGTAACCGGATTTCATAAAATAATGTCGGCTCTGGTGGTTAAAAAATAATTACCATGAATAATAGGTTTATTAAAAGAGCGAAGCAAGCAAGGGAAATGGACAAGAAAATGGCGGAGGTGCGCCTTTATCAGGCAACGGCTTAGAACCCTTTAAACAAAAAACCCCCGCGTAAATGCGAGGGTTTAAATTTTGGTGGAGCTAAGCGGGATCGAACCGCTGACCTCTTGCATGCCATGCAAGCGCTCTCCCAGCTGAGCTATAGCCCCACAATGTCTCTTTACGCACCAGTTCCGTTGGGTTCGGAATTTGGTGGAGCTAAGCGGGATCGAACCGCTGACCTCTTGCATGCCATGCAAGCGCTCTCCCAGCTGAGCTATAGCCCCATCGCGTAAAGCGTGTCGTGTTGACGGGCGGCATAATATGAATTCCCTGGTCGGGTGTCAACGGCAAAATCACCGCACTTTTACCAACCGCTGAAAAAGCATGCAATTGAATCCCCTTGCGAAGCGCCTCGCAGCCAGCAGTTAAACCTGTCACATTTTCTTCTAAAATGGTGCTATAACATAAACCACTAATTACCCTTACTACTCACCGGGAAATTACATGCTCAAGGAACGAATGACGCCGGAAGAGCTGGCCACGCTTACCGGATATAGCCGGCAAACTATCAATAAATGGGTGCGTAAAGAGGGGTGGATTACCTCGCCGAAACCTGGCGTTCAGGGAGGAAAAGCCCGCCTGGTTCATGTTAACGAACAGGTTCGCGCCTTTATCCGCAGCGCGCAGCGCAATGAATTCTCCCCCTCTAACGACCTATCCAGCGGCGACGCCTCGCTGGAAGCACTCTTGATCAGACTCGCAAAAGAGATGACCGATGCCGAGCGCACCCAGCTCTCTTCAATGCTTTTACGCGACGGCATTACCGGCCTGTTGCAACGTTTAGGGATCCGCGACCAGAAATAAGATGAACACATTACCAAGCAAAATGACCACCGCTGAGTTAGCAAACCGTCTCGGCGTCACACGACAGACCATCAACCGCTGGGTCAAACGTCATAAGTGGAAAACAGAGAGTCTCCCCGGCGTAAAAGGGGGCCGCGCCCGCTACGTATTGATAACGGATAAAGTACTGAGCCTGGTGATGGAGTTGCCCGCTATGCGCCACAGCGGCTTTAACAACTCGCTCGCCGAATCGCCGACGCCCTATCTCGCTGCGTCAGGCTCAATGCAAAATATCATCAACACGTTACAGATGCTGACTTCTGAGGAACTGCAGCAGCTTGAAGTGCTGCTGGCGCGCGAAGGGTTGAGCACCTTTTGCAGCCGCTTAGGCATTAAGCAGACGGTGCAAGAGTAAGAAACCGGCATGATGCCGGTTTTTACTGTTAATGGGTGTGCTGATGGTTTTCACGCCGGTAGGCTCCCGGCGGCTGGTTGAAGGTGCGGGTAAAGATCCGCGTGAACGTTTGCTGCGAATCGAAGCCATATTTCAGGCAGATATCGTAAACCTTCTGATCGGTGTTACGTAAATCCTGCGCGGCGCGCGCGAGTTTACGCTCGCGAATATAGCGCCCAAGGCTCTCTCCTTTGTACTGCAAAAAGAGCCGTTGCAGATGCCACTTGGAGTAGCCTGCGTGCGCGGCAATCTCATCAATACGCAAGGGTTGATGAAGATTGTCGTCGATCCACTCGACGATAGTGTCGATAACCTGAGCGGAAATAGTCATGCTGCGATCCCCCCTGCACTTCAATTAATTAAACGGTTTATTCCCACCAGGCGCTAAATGTTTGCGCCCTGTCAGCCGCAAAAACCACTTCGCCCAGCTTCGGTGTCAGTAAGCGAAACTCTTTATCGCGGCTGGCAGCCGCTAAACGTTTGTACGGATCGTCCCAGCTATGTTTTGCCAACACAAAGCGTCCGGCGTGGCCCGGCAGCACTGCGCGTGCCTGCAGATCCTGTGCCGCCTGCGCGCTCTGCTCCGGCATCATATGAATATATTTCCACGCCTCGTCGTACTGCCCACTCTCCATAATGGCAATATCGATCGGGCCAAATCTGTCACCGATGGCCTTAAAGTGCGGACCATAACCGCTGTCACCGCTGTAGTAGACTTTGCGTTCCGGCGTGACAAACAGAAAGCTGGCCCACAGCGTCTGGTTGCGCTTCAGCCCACGACCGGAGAAGTGACGCGCAGGTAGAACAGTGACGCTAAGCGTATCGCTGACCTGCACGCTCTGCTGCCAGTCCGCCTCCTCAATCTTCGCCGCGTCCATCCCCCAGTAACGCAGGTGGGAACCGACGCCGAGCGGCGTAACAACCCGTTTGATCTTCGGCATCAGCGCTTTGATGGTAGCGTGATCGAGATGGTCGTAGTGGTCATGAGAGATAATCAGCAGATCGATCTCCGGCATACTCTCTGCGGTCCAGACGCCGTTAGCAGCAAAGGCTTTATTAAGAAAGGAGAACGGCGCGGCGTAATCGCTCAACACCGGGTCAATCAAAATGCGTTTCCCCTCCAGCTGCACATACCACGAGGAGTGCCCCATCCACACCAGTGTATCTTCCTGCAATGGGATCGCCGCGAGATCGGTGGCTACCAGCGGCAGCGGCTGCTGCGGGCGCGCGTTTTCACGTTTACCGAAGAGGAAATCCCACCACAACGCGAGCTTATTTTGCTCACCGGTAAAGCCCGGCGTCGGCAGCGCATTGTGAAATGCGCCATCACGGTAATGGGGCGATTGTTCCACGGCGCTGAGCGCCTCACCCTGCGGCGGCTGGCCAAAACCCGCATTCAAAACAAAAGGTAAGCTTGCAGCAGACGCAACGAGCATAACGATAACCACGCTGATAGTGAGACGCTTCATATCCTGACCTGGCTAAATCGATCCCATCCATTGAGACGATACTCATTGAGCTTGATTATGAGTGAGTAAGCACTCATTATAGAAACGAACATTAAATCGTCAAGACGATTTTTCGTTGTTTGACATTCGACGTTGCAGCCTCTCAAAGGGCATGCTTCAATCGTGGTTTTTGTAAAAAGCGGAGAAAAGCGGCGTGGCTCGTCCGAAGAGTGAAGATAAGAAACTGGCATTACTGAAAGCTGCTACGAAGGCGATTGCCCAGTCGGGGATTGCCGCCTCAACCGCGCTGATCGCCCGTAACGCAGGTGTTGCGGAAGGCACGCTGTTTCGCTACTTCGCCACTAAAGACGACCTGTTAAACGCGCTCTATCTGCATCTCAAAAGCGATCTTTGCGGCACCATGCTCGCTAATCTCGACCGCTCCAGCAGCGATTCGAAGGTGCATACCCACTCCATCTGGGACAGCTATATCGACTGGGGGATTCGTCACCCCAACGGCCACCATGCGGTGCGCCAGATCGCCATTAGCGAAAAGCTGACCGCCGAAACTAAGCAGCAGGTGGCTGATATCTTCCCGGAACTGCATGAACTTTGCCACCGCTCGGTGCGCCCGGTTTTCCTCTCCGATGATTATGCGGCGTTTGGCGATGCGATCTTCCTTGCGATGGCGGAAACCACCATTAACTTCGCAGGCCGCGATCCTTCGCGGACCAAAGAGCTTAAGTGTCTCGGCTTTGAGGCGATGTGGCGCGCGCTCGCGAATGAGGAAAACGATGGAGAGTAAAACCTTGCAGGAGAGCGCCCATCGCTACGCGCTGTCGCTCCCCTTTACCGAACACTGCTGGCCGTTTGGCCCGGAGCATAAGGTCTTCAAAGTGTGCGGCAAGATCTTTATGATGACCACCACCGCCCACGGCAGGCCGATGGTGACGATGAAATCGGAGCCGCAAACCGCCCTGCTCAATCAGCAGATCTACCCGAGCATTGAGCCGGGGTATCACATGAATAAGAAGCACTGGATCTCCGTCTACGCCGGCGACGAGATTGATCTCTCGCTGCTCGAGGCACTGATCCAGCACGCCTGGGATCGCGTGGTCGACACCCTGCCGCGCAAAGATCAGAAGCGCCTGCGTCCTTAAGCGTTCTGCGCCAGCCACTGCAGCGCCTGCTCGCCCTGCTCATCCACCGGCATATAGACCAGTAACCGCGAGCCGTTGCGCGGCGCGGAGTACCAGTACATCTGTTGCAGGGTAATCGTGCCGAGCTGCGGGTGGGCAAAGACCTTGACCTTATTTTCCACGCCGCTTACTTCATACTGCTTACGCCACAGGGTTTCAAACTCCGCCGACGCGGCGCAAAAGCGTGCCAGCTTCGCTTCCCATATCGCATCCCCGCGGTGCGCCGCCATGGCCGCGCGGAAATAGGCGACAAAGGTCGAGAGCACCTGCTCATCCAGCCCTAAGCGGCTACGCCACTGTGGATGGGTTAAGTAGAGATAGATGCAGTTGCGATCCTCTTCCGGGATTTCATCAAATTTGACGCCCATCAGGCGCTCAAAACCGGCGTTCCACGCGACAATATCAAAATTGGGTTTCTGGATGCTCGCCGGATTCGGCAGCAGGCTATCCAGCAGGCGTCGCGTGCTGTCACTTATCCCTTCGCACTGCGGCAAATTGAGCGCTTCGGTGGGTGCTAACCCAGCCAGCAGAAAGAGATGCCGCGTCTCGGTTGGCGTGCACTGCAATGCGGAGGCAATCGCCTGTAAGACATTGGCAGAGGGGTTAACTTCGCGGCCCTGCTCCAGCCAGGTGTACCAGGTGACGCCAACATCGGCTAGCAGCGCCACCTCTTCGCGCCGCAGACCCGGCGTGCGCCGTCGGCTGCTGCGCGGCAACCCGAGCCGCTGTGGGTCGAGGCTTTCGCGCCGCGCGCGCAGAAACGCGCCCAGCTGTTTGCGGCTCTCTTCAAGCAGCGTCAGTTGCGGCTGTTTGTCCGCCATCAATGCCATAACCCCTCCAGCATAGTAGTGCCAGTACCCGTATAGACAAGAACTGGTACCCGTTTTCTCATTCGGCGATGCTACGTCCATCCGATGAATGACGCAATGGAGTCACCATGAATACGTCTGCTGTTTCTCCGGGCCGGGCGGGCCTGTTTTTGCTGTTAACCGGGCAGATGCTGCCGCTAATCGACACCTCAATCACCAACGTCGCGCTCGATTCCATCACTCTGTCGTTACACACTTCAGCCACACAGCTGGCGCTGATTGTCGCGCTCTACGGCGTGGCCTTTGCCGTCTGCCTGGCGATGGGTAGCAAACTGGGGGACAACCTCGGACGCCGCCGCCTCTTTTTATGGGGCGTTGCGCTATTCGGCATCGCCTCGCTGCTGTGCGGGCTGGCGAACTCGGTCTCTGCCCTACTGGCGGCACGCACGCTACAAGGGTTGGGCGCGGCGCTGATTGTGCCGCAGATCCTCGCCACGCTGCATGTTACGCTGAAAGGCACGGCGCACGCCCGCGCAATTAGCCTCTACGGTGGGGTTGGCGGCGTGGCGTTTATCATCGGGCAGATGGGCGGCGGCTGGCTGGTATCGGCAGATATTGCCGGGCTTGGCTGGCGCAACGCCTTCTTTATCAATGTGCCCATCTGCCTGCTGGTGCTGCTCCTGAGCCGCCGCTACGTGCCGGAAACCCGCAGCGAACAACGCACGCGCATTGACTGGCAGGGTACAACGGCGCTGGCGCTGATCCTCTGCTGCCTGCTTTTCCCGCTGGCATTAGGCCCGGAGATGCACTGGCCGTGGCAGAGCAAAGCAGCGTTGCTGGCGATCTTACCGCTGGCGGTATGGATGCGCAGCAGCGCGGTGCAGCAGGAGAGGCGCGGTATTACGCCGCTGGTGCCGCCGCGCCTGCTGAAGCTGCCGAGCATCCGCTTTGGCTTGCTGATTGCGCTGCTCTTTTTCAGCGCCTGGGCCGGGTTTATGTTCTGCATGGCGCTCACCTTGCAAGCCGGAATGGGCATGACACCTTACCAGTCTGGAAACAGTTTTATCGCCCTCGGCGTCGCCTATTTTGTCTCCGCCTGGTATGCGCCGAAACTGATTAGCCGCTACAGCATGCGCGCCATTTTGTTGACCGGGCTTGCGATTCAGATCGCTGGCTTGCTGGCACTGATGGTTACCCTGCACCTCTCCGGGCGCGTGGTTGGTGTGCTGGCGCTCGCTCCGGCAACCCTGCTGATTGGTTACGGCCAGGCGCTGATCGTCAACAGTTTCTACCGCATCGGTATGCGGGATATCAGCGCGCAGGACGCGGGTGCCGGTAGCGCACTGCTCAGCACCCTGCAGCAGTCGGCGCTCGGTCTGGGACCTGCGCTGCTCGGCGGCATCTTTCTCCACCTTGTTGGCCAGTCGCACGGTGACTACAGCGCGGCGCTGAGCGGTTTTCTGGCAACAGAGGTGGTGATGATGCTGGCGCTCGCCGCAGCGGCCCTCTTCGCCCGTCGGCAATTAGCCCCCCGCTGTACGACCACTGCCTGAGGCAAATAAAAACGCCAGCATGGAAGCTGGCGTTTTCTCTCTTTAGCGATGGCGCTTATGCGCGTTTCGGTGCCCGCCGCAGCAGTTTGAAAGCGGCAAACAGAAACACAATCCACACCGGCAGCAAAATAGCCGACAGGCGCATATCGTCGATGGAGAACATCAGGCCGAGAATAAACAGCATAAAGCCGATGCAGAGATAGTTGCCCGCCGGGAAGAGCAGCGCTTTGAACTGCGGATCGCGCCCTTTGCGGCGCATCGCGGCGCGGAACTTCAGGTGCGCCAGCGAGATCATGATCCAGTTCAGCAGCAGAGTGGCGACCACTAACGCCATCAGCATGGCAAAAGCTTTCTGCGGCAGCAGGTAGTTCACCAGCACCACCAGCGAGGTGATCGCGCCGGAGAGGATGAGTGAATTAACCGGTACGCCGCGACGGCTGACGCGCGTCAGAAACGCGGGCGCATTGCCCTGCACCGACAGGCCGAAGAGCATACGACTGTTGGAGTAAACGCCGCTGTTATAGACCGAGAGTGAAGCTACCAGGATAACGAAGTTGAGCGCAGAAGCAACCAGATTGCTGTCGAGTTCATGGAAGATCATCACAAACGGGCTGCTGTTAGCCTGCACATCAATCCACGGATAGAGCGCCAGCAATACCACCAGCGAACCGATGTAGAAGAGCAGAATGCGGTAAACCACCTGGTTAACCGCCTTTGGAATGGTGGTGTGCGGCTCGCTCGCTTCGGCGGCGGTAATACCAATCAGCTCCAGCCCACCGAACGAGAACATAATCACCGCCAGCGACAGCACCAGCCCATGCCAGCCGGTGGCGAAAAAGCCGTTGTACTGCCAGAGGTTATTGATGCTGGCGCGCTCGCCGCCGTGGCCGGTGAACAGCATCCAGATGCCAAAACCAATCATGCCGATAATCGCCAGTACTTTGATCAGCGCAAACCAGAACTCGGTTTCGCCATACAGGCGCACATTGACGAGGTTTACAGCGTTGATGATCACAAAGAAGGTGGCGGCCCAGACCCAGGTCGGGATGTCGGGGAACCAGTACTGCATATAGATCCCGGCGGCGGTCAGTTCCGCCATGCCAACCAGCACAAACATCGCCCAGTAGTTCCAGCCGGAGAGGAAGCCCGCAAACGGCCCCCAATATTTAAAGGCGAAGTGGGAAAACGACCCGGAAACCGGCTCTTCAACCACCATTTCACCGAGCTGGCGCATAATCAAAAAAGCGATAATGCCGGCAATGGCGTAGCCGAGTAACACCGCAGGCCCGGCCATTTGAATCGCCGGACCAATACCGAGAAACAGCCCGGTGCCAATCGCGCCGCCAAGAGCAATAAGCTGAATATGGCGGTTCTTTAATCCCCGCTGTAGCGTCGGCGCTGCCTCCGACGCGGTCCCGGTCATGTTCCCCACGACCTGTGACGCGTTTTTCACGTCCTTCCCCTTTGTGGTTTCATTTAAAGGGGCACCTTTTAACATCTCCGCCAGGGGCTGGCAAGAAATGGTACCGGCAGCGGGGAGCCTGGACTAACAGACTCCCCGCGCCAGTCAGGCTTGTAGACGGAACTGCTGCACGCTCTGCGCCAGCTGCTCTGCCTGATCTTCCAGCGAGGTGGCGGCGGCGGCCATCTCCTGCACCAGCGAGGCGTTCTGCTGGGTTACACCATCCATTTCATTGACCGCGATTGTCACCTGACTAATGCCTTTGGCTTGCTCATCGGAGGCGCTGACAATCTCATTAATGATGGACTGCACCGAGTTCACTGCCAGGGTCATCTCCTGCATGGTTTTACCGGCGTCGTTCACCAGCTGCACCCCACTTTCAACGCGTTTGCCGGACTCTTCAATCAGCGCGCCAATCTCTTTTACGGCATCGGCGCTGCGGCTTGCCAGATTACGCACTTCCGAGGCGACCACGGCAAAGCCACGCCCCTGCTCGCCGGCGCGTGCCGCTTCCACCGCGGCGTTCAGCGCCAGAATATTGGTCTGGAATGCGATGCTATTGATGATGGCGGTGATATCGCCAATCTTCTTCGCACTATCGTCAATCTGCGACATCGTTTGTACCACCTGGCCGACAAGCGCTTCGCCGCGGCTGGCAATCTGTGTAGCATTAGCGGTCAACGCAGTGGCATGATGCGCATTATCGGCGTTGTGTTTAACCGTGGCGCTGAACTGCTCCATGCTGGCGGCGGTCTGCTCCAGCGCGGCGGCCTGCTGCTCGGTACGGGACGAAAGGTTGATGTTGCCGCTAACAATCTCGCCCGCGCCCTGGCGCACGGAGCTGCTCGCCTCCTGAATCTGCCCCACCATCTGGCGCAGTTGATCCTGCATGGTGTGCAGCGCATAGAAGAGGCTGCTGCGATCGCCCTCTTTCACCACAATAACGTTATCAAGTTTGCCTTCGGCGACCGCCAGCGCAATGCTGGCCCCTTCCAGCGGCTCGCCGCCAATCGGTTTCAACACTTTACGGCTAAAGACAAGCCCCAGCAGCGCGCTGACCAGCAGGATGCTGATGACGCCAAGGATCACGGCGTTAAGCAGTTGGCGGTTAGCGGCAGCCATCACCTGACTGACCGGCGCGACGATGCCGAGATACCAGTTATCGGTGCTATTACCGATAGTGACGGGCTGCCAGGTCACCAGCGCTTTCTCACCGAGGATCGGATCCTCCTGCTCCACCACACTCGAGGTAAAACCTTCGGTATTGCCAGGAAAGGGTTTGCTGGTCAGTTTCTTATCTGGGTAGGAGATCACTTTCCCGGAGGTAGAGAGCAGCATTGCATAACCACCGCCTTCCCACGGTTTGATCTGGTTCACTTTCTGCTGCAAAGAAGCCAGCGAAATATCGGAGGTGACCACCGCAGTGAGTTTGCCATCGTTGACGATCGGCGCGGCAACCGAGGTTAACAGCGTCGGCACGCCGTTATAGGCATAGCTATAGGGTTCGATCAGCGTATCTTTTTGCGTGCGTTGCGGCACCAGGTAGTAGTCACCCTGCCCCGGCGTAAAGATCGAGAGCAGCGGATGCATGGCGTATTTACCCGCAGGATCGCGATCGGCGAACACCGCATAGCGCCCTTTGGGAGCCTGATCCGGTTTACCAGCAAACTCCGCGTCACGCCCATCGAAGGCGTTCTCTTCAAAAATCACCGACACGGAGAGGTAGTCCGGGTTATCGCGCACCGCGTACTCGATTAACTTATTTCCCACGTTACGATCGGTAATCCCGGCCTGCGGCAGCGCAGCCAGGCTATGGCCGAGGTTATGCGCCACATCGCGCGCATAGTTCAGCTGTTGCTGAATGGTGAGCGCCTCACTGCGGGCGATTTTTTGCAGATATTGTTCGGCGAGGGCTTTTTGCTGATTGCTGGACTGCCAGCTCAGTACCCCGATGGTGACCACAAAACCGAGGGTGATGGTGATGGCGCCCGTCAGCAGCATCTGCGCGCGGGTGCTCATTTTTTTATTCACGAATTGTCTGGCCATTACGGCTCTCCTGGAGTCAGCCTTCTGTCATCAATGTTCCTTGCAGCATGCACTCCCTGTACCCATGCTATCGGCGTTTATTTTTTGATCTTTAATCGTTGAATATGGACATACAGGAGAGGGAAACACGCCCTTTCACCCACCATGACAGCAGGCTAACTTGGCGCTTAATGTAGCGATGGTTAACTTATCGGGCACTGTCACTTAAAGCAGAGTTTTCTACTGCGTGAAAGGCCGATAACTTTATTTACATAATGTGATAACGAAAACTGCCCCGGTGGAGAAACCGGGGCGAGAGGGATCAGCCGCGATCGTCTTTCGGGCCGAGGAAGTAGAAGCCAAACGGCAGCGAGCCGATGATGGTAAACATCAGGCTGTAAATCGCCACCCATGCGCCCTGCATGATAAACATTGAGGTGGTCCAGGAGGACATCGGCAGGTTGTATTGATCCTCAACGCCTTCGAAGGTCACTTTTGACACCACGCTTACGGCAATCAGGAAGACGACCAGCACCGCGCAGAGAAATTTTTTTCCGTCGCGGGTTCGTAATTTTTCCAGCATCTCACTCTCCTTTCATGTGGATTTTCTGTGCCGCGAGTGTAACCGATCTGCTGTTTAAATGTTGTGATTGAGCAAATAAAAGGCAACATGCCGGATAAGCTGAACGCCATCCGCCCTGCTGCCACTTGCGATTAAAAATCGTAGCTCATTGACACTTTCAGCTCGCGACCGCCGCCCCGGTAGATATAGGTGCCGTTATCTTCCACGCTTGCCCAGTACTTCTTGTTGGTGACGTTATCCAGCCCGACGCGCCACACCATCTCGTTGCGATCGGCATTCAAGCGCATGCGGTAGCGCGCACCCAGATCGAGAGTGGTGTAACTATCCAGCTTCTTGCTGTTCGCCGCGTTGGCATACTGCGATCCGGTGTGGTTAACTCGCGCCGTGGCCGTTAGCCCCTCAACGGCGGCGATGTCATACTCCGCGCCGAGTACCGAGTAGAAGCCCGCCACGCCAACCGGTTTATTCCCCTGATTGACGCCATCCTGCGTTTTGGTCATCTCAGCATCAATCCAGGTCGCGCTACCATTCAGGCGCAGGCCGAGCGTCGGCTCGCCAAACAGGCTCAGCTCAATACCACGGTTGCGCTGCTCGCCGCTCAGTTCATAAATATTGGTGCTGCTGTTCTGGATAGCCGACGGCTTCTTAATTTCAAACAGCGACAGCGTACCGCCGATGCGGCCAAAGTCCGTTTTTATCCCCACCTCATTCTGTTTCGAGTGGGCGATGCCGGTGGTTTGATACTGGTTAGCCGCCCCTTCCGGCGCGGTACTGCCTGGTTGCAGTGCTTCGGTGTGGTTGGCGTAGAGCGAGACCACTTCCCACGGTTTGTAGACCACGCCGTAGGTCGGCATCCAGCGATCTTCTATAAAGCGCCCGGTTCGGGTCTCCGCGCCGGTGGCATTGCTGTAGCTGTGTACCCATACTTTCTGGTAACGCGCGCCTGCGGTGAAGAGCAGCGTATCGTCAAGCACGCCAAGGGTATCGCTCAGTAGCCAGCCCTGGGTGCGGTTGCGCCCGGTGGTTAACGGATCGCTGTAGTTGCCGCCGGTCAGAGTGTAATCCGGCATCGGCACTGCGCTGTTGTTGTAGATATTGACCAGCGGATTCTTTGACGACATGCGCCAGGCGACCTTGTCCTGCTTGATGCTGGCGGAGTAACCGATATTGACCTTGTGCGACACGGGGCCGGTGTCGAAGTTGCCGCGCAGACCCGCCATACCGCTCCAGCTATCGCTGATACGATTCGTATCAAGGCGACCAATCGTCGCATCGCCCGCGGCGTTGATCAGCTTCGGTGTGCCGTAGACACCCTTCTCATGAGAGTGCTGACCGCCAAAGGCGGCGTAGCCCGTCCAGCTATCGGTAAAATCATACTCCGCGCGCGCAAGGCCAAACTCATTTTCAATATCGCTCCACGCCCATTTCTGGCTGGGATTTTTGCTGTTACCCGGCACGGCAGGCACGAAATCGATGTTGCTGATATTGACCCCCATCGAGCCGCCGTGGAAGGTCTTCTTCTGGTAGCCAACATCGAGGGAGCTGCGCAGGCGCTCACCGCGATAATCGAGGCCAATGGAGGCAGCGGTAGTGCGGCGTTTATCATCTTCAACCGTGGTTTCGCCTTCGCGATGCAGCAGGTTAACGCGCACCCCGACCTGGTTGTTATCGCCATAACGTCGTCCAACATCCAGCGAGCCGCCCACCTGCGAGCGCGATGCATAATCGACGCCGAGACGCGTCAGCGGCGTATCGTCAGCGTGCTTTGGCTCAAGGTTGATCATCCCGCCCACGCCGGAGGTGGCTGCGCCGTTCATTAACGCATTCGCCCCTTTGAAAACTTCCACCCGTTCAAGCATCTGCGTATCAACCACCTGGCGCGGCACTATACCTGCCAGGCCGCCCATTAACATGTCGTCGCCATCAAGTTTAAAACCGCGAATGCGGTAGGTTTCCGCCATATTGCCGTAGCCCTGACTGACCTGCACGCCGGCATCATTGCGCACCACATCGGCGATGGTTTTCGCCTGCTGATCCTGCACCAGCTTTGAGGTGAAGCCGATCACGTTAAACGGCACATCCATCGCCTTCTGTTCGCCGAGCATACCAAGCCGCCCGCCGTAGGCGACCTGACCATCAAGATAGGCCGGCACCAGCGCGTCGCCGCCGGGTTTGAAATCGCTACCGCTGGAGGACTGGACAATCAGCGTCTCCTCCTTCGTGTCGCTGGCGGGTGTTGCTGCCTGTGCGGCGTGCGTCGCCGCGCCAATCGCGAGCGCAAGCAAACTCTTGCGCAGAGGTGACCAGGTCTGTGTGCTGTTATTCATCATCGACTCATATCGAAGTGGAGAAAAAGGGCCGTTGCCGGGCCGGACTGATAGGGAGCTCAGCCTGCTGGCTGGTCGCCATTGCCTCTCCCCGCCTGCCTTTTCGCGTTTATTACCTGTATGCCCGGGCGGGTAATATCCAGACGTTGATGGTGCACTGCGCCTCGGCGGTGCCACCAAACATCAAAGAGAATGAGAAATATACTCATTAACTTTAATGTGGCAAGCATAATTAACCTTCACCGCTCTGCGTCGTTCTTAGCGCTAAAAGAAAAGTACTATCACTTACAAAATACAGGGTTGACCATGAAGATGATAAAGATTATCTTTCGCATTACCGAATAGTTGAGTGAATGACTCAGGTATTCGGTACGACATTGCTCACATTGCTTCCAGTATTTTTGCCCGCCGTTTGTGCGGGCTTTTTTTGCTTTTTTAGCTCCCCTTCCCTCCCGCTGCGCCGGGCATAATTAGTGATTCCCTTCCATACTCAAACAAACATTTGCGTAAGGAATGGTTATGTCTTTGCCCGATTTTCATGTCTCTGAGCCCTTTACCCTCGGCGTTGAACTGGAGCTGCAGGTGGTTAACCCACCAGGCTATGACTTGAGCCAGGACTCAACCCGGCTTATCGACGCCCTTCAACACCGCATCAGCGCCGGTGAGGTTAAGCACGACATCACCGAAAGCATGCTGGAGATTGCCACCGGCGTCTGTCGCGATATCCGCCAGGTTGCGCATCAATTTTCAGCGATGCACCACGCCATATTGCAAGCCGCAGGCGAGCACCATGTGCAGATTTGCGGCGGTGGCACCCACCCGTTTCAGAAGTGGCAACGTCAACAAATCTGCGCGGATGAGCGTTATGCCCGCACGTTGGAGATGTTCGGCTATCTGATGCAGCAGGCAACGGTGTTTGGTCAGCATGTGCATGTCGGCTGTACCAATGGCGACGATGCCATCTATCTGCTGCACGGGCTGTCGCGGTTTGTTCCGCACTTTATCGCCCTGAGCGCCAGCTCGCCCTATATTCAGGGCACCGATACGCAGTTTGCCTCTTCGCGCCTCAATATTTTCTCCTCTTTCCCGGATAACGGCCCCATGCCGTGGGTGGCGAACTGGCAGGAGTTTGAAGGGCTGTTTCGCCGCTTAAGCTACACCTCGATGATTGAGAGCATTAAAGATCTGCACTGGGATATCCGCCCAAGTCCCGGTTTCGGTACCGTCGAAGTGCGGGTGATGGATACGCCGCTGACTATTTCCCACGCTGTCAGCCTGGCGGGCTTTATTCAGGCGCTGTCGCACTGGCTGCTGGCAGAGCGTCCGTTTAAATTCCAGGAGCGAGACTACCTGCTCTATAAATTCAACCGTTTTCAGGCCTGCCGCTTCGGCCTTAAAGGGGTGATAACCGATGTGCATACCGGCGAACAGCGCACCATTGCTGATGATGTGTCGCACCTGCTGGAGAAGATTGCGCCGTGGGCCGACAAGCTTAATGCCAGCAGTGCGCTGGATGAAATTGCGGTCTGCGTTAAACGCGGCAAAAGCGAGGCGCAGCTGATGCGGGAATTTATTGCCGATGGCGGATCATTAATTGGCCTGATGAAAAAGCATACCGAAATTTGGGCTGCGGGCTAATCCCTCTATTAATTAGGGTTATTTTTTGCCGCAGGATATATTTCATCTGCGGCAAATCCTCGGTTGGTGGGTTCACAGGGATATTTCTTAAATAACTAATACTTAAGGAGTAGAGGCATTTCGAAGGAATTGATAAATATCAACAACCCCTGCATTAAAAATAAAGCGTCCGCGTAATCACTCCGATAACAAATATATACACGCGAACAAGGGGCCTTTTTATGAAGTGGATTTACCGTATCTCAATGAAGTCAAAACTGTTATTAGCTTTGCTGCCTCTGTTGTTTGCGCTTATCTGGCTTGCTGCCAGCGGCATCATGTCGCGCGTCGAGACTGGCCAGCAGATGCACACCATTATTTCGTTAACGACGCTGGCAAAAGATGCCGGTAGCGTCATTCATGAGTTGCAAAAAGAGCGCGGCTTAAGCGCAGGCTATATCGGTAGTAAAGGCCAGCAATTCAATAATGAGTTATCTGCGCAATATCCCGTCTCGACAAGAGCGCTGACACAATTAACCGAACTGCTCAATCAATTTCCGGAACAGGAAGCGAATAGCGATATTCGCCATGCACTGACGCAATTTCGCCAGCATCAGCAGGGTATTAATCTCTTTCGCGACCAGGTACGTGCATTAAGCGTTAACGGCTCCGATTCACTGGTCTGGTACAGCACCATTATTAATGACTTGTTGAATGTGGTGGGTGGTATTAGCCAGTTAACGGATAACGGCGAGATTGTTAACCAGCTGGCGGCCTACTACAGCGTGCTGAATACCAAAGAGCAGAGCGGTATTGAGCGCGCGCTGCTGTCGAACGTCTTCTCAGCCGACAGTTTTACCGAGGCGCAATTCCGCCAGCTAAATGAAGTGGTGGGTAAACAGGCTTCATGGCTGGCGGCGACCCACGCGTTTAGCTCCGCAGAGGTGAATGCGAAAATGAGCGCGCAGCTGAACTCACCGCAGGCGCTTAAAGCACTCGCCTTACGTCAGACCGCTATCGATCATGCGGCCACCGGCGGCTTTGGCGTCGCGCCCGCCGACTGGTTTAACGCGCAGACCGCGCGCATCAACACGCTGAGAGCCGTTGAAGAGGCTGCCTCTACTCACTTACTGGTTACCGCGCAGACGCTGGCCGATGAGGCCTGGCGCGAAGTCACCCTTTTCGCAGTGATAAGCGCGATTGCGCTTATCATCGCCCTTTTCTTTGCCGTGCTGGTCGCCAGCAGCATTCACCGTCAGTTGCAGCATTCACTGGCTACTATCGAAGGGATGGATGGCGATCTCACTCAGCGGCTGGATGTGCCGGGCAGCGACGAGCTCTCTCTGCTTAACCGCGCCTACAACCAGGCGATTGAGAATATTCAGCATATCGTCAGTGAGATCAAACATGGTGCTGGCGTGCTGCGCGGTGCCAGCTCAGAGATCGCCAGCGGTAATCAGGATCTGGCATCCCGCACCGATCAACAAGCCGCCTCGCTGGTGGAAACCGCTGCCAGCATGGAGCAGATCGCCACGGCGGTAAACATGACGGCAGACAATGCCAATGAAGCAAAACGGCTGACGCAGGAGATGGAGAAACAGGTGCAGGAGGCGAGCCGCGTGGCGGGTGAAACCAGCAATAGCATGTCGGCTATTCGCCACTCCAGCGAACAGATCTCAAGCATTGTCAGTTCGATCGATGAGATCTCATTCCAGACCAACCTGCTGGCGTTGAATGCCGCAGTGGAAGCGGCGCGCGCCGGTGAGCTGGGCAAAGGCTTTGCGGTAGTGGCATCGGAGGTGCGTAACCTGTCGCAGCGCTGCGCCAATGAGGCGCAGCAGATCCGCGAGCTGGTGAGTAAAAATATGGATCAAATCCAGCAAGGCGTGGCGCTGGCACAGGCCTCCGATCGCGCGCTGCATGCGGCTCGCGAGAACACCGGCCAGATGCTGTCGTTTGTCAGCGATATCGCCCACGCGGCGAATGAGCAGTCGCTGGGGGTTTCGCAGGTGCATGATGCGCTCAACCAGTTGGAGCAGGTTACGCAGCAAAACGCCGGTCTGGTGGCGAGCGCTGCCAGCGCCAGCCAACTGCTGGACCAGCAGTCTGAAACCATGTCGGAGCTGGTCGACCGCTTCGTGGTCGCCTGAGTGAAGGTCGGGGAACGTTGCGCTCAGGCCGGCTTTCCCCGACAATGCGTTTTTTCATCAATGATTAACGCTTATGAAACATCCCCTCGAATCGCTGGTCACGCTTGCTGGCATCCTGCTGCTGGCTTTTATCTCTGTGCTGCTGCTTCCTGCGCCGCAACTGGGCATGCAGCTGGCGCAAACGCTGATGCAAACCTTCCATTTTCTGGATTTAAACCAGTTTTATACCCTGCTCTACTGCCTCTGGTTTTTACTGCTGGGCACCGTTGAATTCTATGTTTTACGCTTTATCTGGCGGCGCTGGCTGGCGGTTTAACGCTGCGCGAATATCTGGCTCATTCTAATTTTTTGAATGTTAACGGCAAATTGTTGGACTTTTCTTTATTACATCGCAGGCCTATGCTTTTCCGAGGCAGCATATTGATGCAATGAATGTTCAACCGGTTATAAATTTGCTTTCAGGCGCTTACTCCGCCATTGGCTGGCAACAGCACAGCGGAAGTGCAGATAACTTCAGGAGGAACCATGTCAGACAACTTTCTCGCTTTAGCTAAACAACGTAGAACCATCTATGCCCTCGGCAAAAACCTGCCTTTGGCGGAAGATGAGGTGATTGAACTTATCAAAGAGGCGATTCGCCAGGCACCGTCGGCATTCAACTCACAAAGTTCGCGTGCGCTGATCCTGCTGGGTAAAGAGCATGAGCAGTTCTGGGAGTTGACCCGTGCCCAGCTGAAGAAAATTGTGCCGGAAGAGAATTTCCACGCCACCTCGCAAAAATTAGACGGTTTCGCGGCAGCAGCAGGTTCGGTGCTGTTCTTTGAAGATCAGGAAGTGGTGACCCGACTGCAGGAGCAGTTTGCCGCGTATGCTGATAACTTCCCGGTATGGTCTGAACACAGCACTGGTATCGCCCAGTATGCAGTTTGGGTGGCGCTGGCAGAGAAAGGTATCGGCGCTAACCTGCAGCACTACAACCCGCTGGTAGATGAAGATGTACAGCGCACCTGGAATATCCCGGCGAGCTGGAAACTGCGCGGTCATATGAACTTTGGTTCGATTATGGCGCCCGCAGGCGATAAAGCCTTTATGGATGACGATAAACGCTTCGTGGTTGCGCGTTAATTTGCCTTCGAACATATAAAAAAGCCGCCTTCTCAGGCGGCTTTTTTTTCACTTACTGCTGGCTTTCACGCTCAGCGATAAAACCAAGCGCTTTATTGATGCGCTCAATGCTGCGGGTTTTGCCAATCGCGTGGACGGTGACATCCAGACCCGGTGACTGACCGGCACCGGTCACTGCCACGCGCAGCGGCATGCCGACTTTACCCATGCCCACTTCCAGCTCATCGGCAGTAGCCTGAATGGCATGATGCACGTTTTCAGCGCTCCAGTCGGTGATGGCGGCGAGTTTATCACGAACCACTTCCAGCGGCTGACGTGCGACCGGACGCAGATGTTTTTTCGCCGCATCAGCGTCAAATTCAGCAAACTCTTCATAGAAGTAACGGCAGCTTGCCGCCATCTCTTTCAGCGTTTTGCAACGCTCGCCCAGCAGGGTCACCAGTTCCGCCAGCTGCGGGCCGGTACGGGTATCGATATTTTCCTGCTCGATGTGCCACTGCAGATGGGTGGCCACATACTCCGGCGCCAGGGTGTTGATATAGTGATGGTTCAGCCACAGCAGCTTATCGGTATTAAACGCACTGGCGGATTTGCTCACCGCATCGAGTGAGAAGAGTTTAATCATCTCTTCGCGGCTGAAGATCTCCTGATCGCCGCTGGACCAGCCCAGACGCACCAGGTAGTTGAGCAGCGCTTCCGGCAGGTAACCATCATCGCGATACTGCATTACACTCACCGCGCCATGACGCTTGGAGAGCTTTTTACCGTCGTCGCCGTTGATCATGGAAACGTGCGCGTAAACCGGCACCGGCGCGTTCAGCGCTTTCAGGATGTTGATCTGGCGCGGGGTGTTGTTGATGTGGTCTTCACCACGAATCACATGCGTGATCGCCATATCCCAGTCATCGACGACCACACAGAAGTTGTAGGTCGGGGAGCCATCAGTACGGCGAATGATCAGATCGTCGAGTTCCATGTTGCTGAACTCGATCGGACCGCGGATCTGGTCGTCGAAAATCACCGACCCATCCTGCGGGTTGGCAAAACGCACCACGCACGGCTCATCATCAGCATGGTGAGAATGGTCATGGCGGCAGCGGCCGTCGTAACGGGGTTTCTCATTGTTTGCCATCTGCGTTTCGCGCAGCTGCTCAAGGCGCTCTTTCGAGCAGTAGCATTTATAGGCGGTGCCCGCTTCCAGCATTTCATCAATCACCGCGTTGTAGCGATCGAAGCGTTTGGTCTGGAAGTATGGACCTTCATCCCACTCGAGGCTCAGCCAGTTCATGCCATCCATAATGGCTTCGATTGCTTCCGGAGTGGAACGCTCAAGATCGGTGTCTTCGATGCGCAGCACAAACTCACCGCCTTGATTGCGGGCAAACAGCCAGGAGTAGAGAGCAGTGCGCGCGCCGCCAACGTGCAAATAGCCGGTGGGGCTTGGCGCGAAGCGAGTTTTGATTTTCATGAATTGGCCTTACGTTGATAGCGATGCCGACCGTCGGCAATACCTAATAGAAAAGTGGGCGATATTCTATCACTGTGGGCTGATTCCTCAATGTTGTTACCCAAATGGCGCAGCAAATGGGCTATTTTGTTTATAAATCATGCGCTCGCGATCGATTCGTCAGCGGTTTGTCTAATTTTACGACGAACGAACAATTTCTTTTGAAAATGCGTTGACTCATTTTCAACTCTCCCTATAATGCGACTCCACACAGCGGGGGTGATTAGCTCAGCTGGGAGAGCACCTCCCTTACAAGGAGGGGGTCGGCGGTTCGATCCCGTCATCACCCACCACATTTTATGTGGTTCCCGCAGTGTAGATAAGAATGAGAAGTGGGTGATTAGCTCAGCTGGGAGAGCACCTCCCTTACAAGGAGGGGGTCGGCGGTTCGATCCCGTCATCACCCACCACTTTCTCGCCAGCGAATTCTTATCATTGAAGTACCGAAGTGGGTGATTAGCTCAGCTGGGAGAGCACCTCCCTTACAAGGAGGGGGTCGGCGGTTCGATCCCGTCATCACCCACCACTTCGGGTCGTTAGCTCAGTTGGTAGAGCAGTTGACTTTTAATCAATTGGTCGCAGGTTCGAATCCTGCACGACCCACCAATGTAAAAAAGCGCCCTAAAGGCGCTTTTTTGCTATCTGCCGGTTTCAAAGATTCGAACCTGCGGCAGGTTCGGGTCGAACGCAGTGAGACAACGGAGCCGCTTGCGGCGACGGCCCGAAGGGCGAGCGAAGCGAGTCATCCTGCACGACCCATCAATGTAAAAAAGCGCCCTAAAGGCGCTTTTTTGCTTTCTGAGAATTGAAAGATTTGTGCCTTCATCTTGCCGGATGGCGGCTTCGCCTTATCCGGCCTACAACATCTCTCCGCGCCTGGTTTTCGTAGGCCTGCTAAGCGCAGTGCCAGCAGGCAGTTTGCCGGATGGCGGCTTCGCCTTATCCAGCCTACAATATCTCTCCGCGCCTGGTTTTCGTAGGCCTGCTAAGCGTAGCGCCAGCAGGCAGTATGCCGGGCAAGGGCTTGCGGCTGACACACCCTCACACGCTTATTATTTAAGTCCGCCACGATTGAGCCGATAACTCTCTTTTAAGGCAAAAAAGGAGTTTTCAATGACGACTATTTCGGCAGCAACCCCCTCTGTTCAGGGCGGTGGCACCAGCGGTACCTCTTCCGCCGGTAGCGACACCGCAGCACAAATCAGCCGCGTGACGCAGCAGATCGCCAAACTTACCCAGCAGTTGAAAGATATTCCTAACAGCGAAGGGACGGCTGAACAGAAAAAGAAACAGCAAGAGCAGATCCAGCAACAGATCCAGCTGCTGCAGGCACAACTACAACAGTTAATGCGCAAGCAGGCGGAAGAAGCGGAGCAAAAGCAGACGCAAAACCATCCGAACACCCCGACGCAGGGCAAAATTGAAGGCGTGAATAATCCTTCAGTCGATCATCAGGTCGATATCTACATCTGAGTAAAGAGCGGATCGTTCTCCCGGGCCCGGTTTAAACACCGGGCCTCTCCCCGTACCACATCCCATAGCGCCTGCGCCGCGCCGGAAAGCGATCGGTTTTTACGACGCACCAGCATAATTTTACGCTGCATGTCCGGCACCAACCGTTTCACCATTAGCTGGCTCCCCTGCGGAAGTGGCAGCGCCAGCGCGGGCAGAATACTGATGCCAATCCCCGCCTCCACCATCGGAAACAGCGTCGCCGGGTGACCAATCTCCTGCACGATTTTCGCCCGCACCGCAAAGTGGTGTAGCGCCGCATCAATCAGCGGACGGCTGCCGGAGGCGTAATCCTGCACCACCAGCCGGGCGCCATCTAGCGCCGACCACGGCACGGCGTCAAGCGGTGCCCAGGGGTGATCGTTGCGACACAGTAAGAAAAAGGGCTCAGCGAGGATCTCCTCGATCTCCAGATCGCTGGCCGGGCCGGGATCGATCACAATGCCAAAATCGACTTCGCCCTGGCGAATGCTCTCCAGTACCCACTGCTGCGGGCGGTCATGCAGCACAAAATCGATCTCCGGGTAGCGCTGATTACTGCTGGCGATACAGTGCGGGATAAGATGCGCAGAGATCGTCTGGCTGGCGGCGACGCGCACTGTTCCGGTTAACTGCTGCCCTACCCTGCCCGCTTCACGCAGCGTGCTGCTAAGCTCATCTAATAGACGTTCCAGTCTCCCGGCCAGCTGTTGACCCGCTTCGGTCAGCACCACTTCGCGAGTGGTGCGATCCAGCAGCTTGACGCCGGTCTGCCGCTCCAGCTCTTTTACGCTGTGGCTGACCGCCGACTGGCTGAGGCCGATCATCTCCCCGGCACGGCTAAAACTCCTCGCCTGGGCGACAGTGACAAAGACACGTAGTTGACGCAGCGAATAATTCATCTAATAAATTCATGAATGGATGCAATAAATCAATTTTATTTCTCAAAGCAGACAAAGCACAATAGCGCCATCGACTTTCAGGAGTGCACATGAAACTTTTTCGTATCCTTGATCCCTTTACCCTGACGCTGATTTGCGTCGTTCTGCTGGCCTCTTTTTTCCCGGCGCGCGGCGGTTTCGTCCCCTTTTTCGAAGGACTTACCACCGCCGCGATTGCGCTGCTCTTTTTTATGCACGGCGCGAAGCTCTCCCGCGAAGCGATTATCGCCGGCGGCAGCCACTGGCGTTTACACCTGTGGGTGATGTGTAGCACCTTCGTGCTCTTTCCGGCGCTCGGCGTGCTGTTTGTCTGGTGGTCGCCGGTCAATATCAGCCAGGAGCTTTACACCGGCTTTCTCTATCTCTGCATTCTGCCCGCTACGGTGCAGTCGGCCATCGCCTTTACCTCACTGGCAGGCGGCAACGTCGCAGCGGCGGTCTGCTCGGCGTCGGCCTCCAGTCTGCTGGGGATCTTCCTGTCGCCGCTGTTAGTTGGCCTGCTGATGAATCTCCATGGCGCGCAGGGCAGCCTTGAGCAGGTGGGTAAAATCATGCTGCAACTGCTGCTGCCGTTTGTGCTCGGTCACCTGTCTCGCCCGTGGACGGCGGGATTTGTCACCAAACATAAAAAGTGGATCTCCAAAACCGACCAGACCTCGATTCTGCTGGTGGTTTATTCAGCCTTCAGTGAAGCGGTGGTAAATGGCATCTGGCACAAAGTGGGCCTCGGCTCGCTGATGTTTATCGTTGCGGCGAGCATCGTTCTGCTGGCGATTGTGATTGCGATAAATATTTTGGTGGCGCTCAAATGCGGCTTTAATAAAGCGGATGAGATTACGATTGTCTTCTGCGGATCGAAAAAGAGCCTCGCCAACGGCATACCGATGGCCAACATTCTCTTCCCGACGTCGGTGATCGGCATGATGGTGCTGCCGCTGATGATTTTCCACCAGATCCAGCTGATGGTGTGCGCCGTGCTGGCCCGCCGTTACAAACGTAAGGCGGAGCAGCACGCCGCGCAGGAAGCGGCGAAAGCTTAAGGCCGCTTGAGGGGCTGAACCAGATGGCTTAGCCCCTCAGTTTTAATCACTAAGGTGATTTGCATTAACTCGCCAAGCCGCCCGGCGGGAAACTGATCCTTACGGGCGAACCAGAGCAGGTACTCCTCCGGCAGATCAATCAGCCGACGCCCCTGGTATTTGCCAAAGGGCATCACCATATTGGCGATCTCTATCAGCTGTTCCTTCTCCATTTACGCTCCCAGCAGACGAATCATTTCATCTTCGTCGATAACCGCAATGCCCAACTCTTGTGCTTTCGCCAGCTTCGAGCCTGCGGCTTCTCCGGCAATCACCAGATCGGTCTTCTTCGATACGCTGCCAGCTACTTTCGCCCCCAACGCCGTTAAGCGCTCTTTGGCTTCGTCACGCGACAGCTGGCTCAGGCTGCCGGTGAGCACCACGGTTTTACCGGCGAACGGGCTGTCGATCTCCTCGGCATTGACCACCAGCGGCGCGGGCCAGTGAATACCCACCTCTTCCGTCAGCTGACGAATCACGTCGCGGTTGCTCTCTTCACTGAAGAAGTTATGCACGTGTTTTGCCACCACCACGCCAACGTCCGGCACTTTTTGCAGCTCATCAACCGAAGCCGCAATCAATGCCTCCAGCGTGCCGAAGTAGGCCGCCAGCCCGGCAGCCGTCGCTTCGCCTACTTCGCGAACGCCAAGTGCATAAAGGAAACGAGCAAAAGTTGTCTCTTTCGCTTTCTCCAGTGCATTGACCACGTTTTGTGCCGACTTTGGCCCCATCCGGTCGAGACCCGTCAGTTTCCCGGCGGTCAGGCGGAAGAGATCCGCAGGGGTATGGACATACTCCTTCTCAACCAGCTGGTCGATAATCTTATCGCCCATACCATCCACATCCATCGCGCGGCGCGAGACGAAGTGCTTGAGTGACTCTTTGCGCTGCGCGCCGCAGATTAAGCCACCGGTGCAGCGGGCAACCGCTTCGCCTTCGACACGCTCAACGTCGGAGCCGCACACCGGGCAGTGTGCCGGGAAGGTCACTTCACGTGTCTCTTCTGGTCGCTCAGAAAGCACCACATTCACCACCTGCGGGATCACATCCCCGGCGCGGCGAATCACCACTTTGTCACCGATCCGTAGCCCAAGTCGATCAATCTCATCGGCATTATGCAGGGTGGCGTTGCTGACCAGCACACCGGCAACGTGTACAGGCTCAAGGCGCGCGACGGGGGTAATCGCCCCGGTGCGCCCTACCTGGAACTCGACATCGCGCACAAACGTCAGCTGCTCCTGGGCCGGGAATTTAAATGCCACCGCCCAGCGCGGCGCACGTGCCACAAAGCCGAGCTGCGCCTGCAGATCGAGCGAGTCGACCTTGATTACCACGCCGTCGATATCAAAGCCGAGCGTCGGGCGGTCCTCTTCCACTTTATGGTAGAAGGCCAGCACCTCTTCCGGCGTGCCGCAGAGGCGAATACGATCGCTGACCGGCAGCCCCCACGCTTTAAACTGCTGCAAACGCGCCAGGTGGCTGTTGGGCAGCTCGCCGCCTTCGAGGATGCCAATCCCGTAGCAGAAGAAGGTGAGCGGACGCTTCGCGGTGATGCGAGGGTCGAGTTGGCGCAGCGAACCGGCGGCGGCATTACGCGGGTTCGCAAACACTTTCCCGCCGGTGCGACGCGCCTCTTCATTAATCTTTTCAAAGCCGGATTGCGGGAGGAAAACTTCACCGCGCACTTCCAGGCGCGCCGGAATGTTCTCCCCGCGCAGTTTCAGCGGAATGGCGCGGATGGTGCGCACGTTAGAGGTGATATCTTCGCCGGTAGTGCCATCGCCGCGTGTGGCGGCGCGCATCAGCACCCCATTTTCATACAGCAGGCTGACCGCCAGGCCGTCGAGCTTCAGCTCACAGCAGTAGATCAGTGCATCGCTGCTCTTTAAGCGATCCTGTACGCGTTTGTTAAATGCCAGAAAACTCTCTTCATCGAAGACGTTATCGAGTGACAGCATCGGCACTTCATGGCGCACCTGCGTAAAGGCAGTCAGCGGCGCGGCACCGACGCGCTGGGTCGGTGAATCTGGCGTAATCAGCTCAGGGTGTTGCGCTTCCAGCTCGCGCAGCTCGCGCATCAGGCGATCGTACTCGGCATCCGGGATCTCCGGCGCGTCCATAACGTGATAGAGATGTTCATGATGGCGAAGGGTAGTTCGCAGTTCTGTCAGTTGTTGTTCAATTGATTCCATATCGCACCATCAATGTAAAAAACCCCCGACGGGCAGGGGTTCTGGAAGGGAATGTGTTGTGACGCACCGTTACGCGTTAGCGTCCTTTACTTCGCGAATACGCGCCTGATATTCACGCAGCTTCTGCGGCGTCATCATCCGACGCTGATCATCCAGCACCACACCGCCGACTTCATCGGCAATATGCTGAGCAGATTGCAGCATCAGCTTGAAGTTCTGCAACTCATCGCCATAGGAGGGCACCTGCATAAAGATAGTGACGCCAGGAGTTGCCATCTCGCCCATGGTTTCGATATCAAATGTGCCAGGGTTGACCATATTGGCCAGGCTAAAGAGCGCTGGACCGCTGCCGTCCGGGCTGAGATGACGATGGAAAATATTCATATCGCCAAATTTGAAACCGGCCTGCAGGATGCTGTTTAGCAGCACCTCGCCATTGAGCGACGCGCCGTGATGGGCTGCGACGTTCATAATAATCACCGTCTCTTTGCGCTGCGGTTTTTCTACCGGCGCTTCCACAACCGGCTCCGGCTCTGGCTGCGGCGCAGGCTCGTGAACCTGAGGCTGCATCTGCGGCTGTTGTGGCGACGGTTGATGATGCTGATGTTGTGGCGGCTGCTGCGGAAAGTGCTGAGGTGCCACCTGAGGTTGGGCAGGCGCGGTCGGCTGAGCAACAGGCTGCGGCTCTACCGCGCGCGGCTCGACAACGGGACGCTCCGGTTGCTGAGGCTGCGAATAGGGTTGCGGCGCGTGGTGCGCGGGCTCGCTCTGCTGAACCGGTGGTGCCGACGGGCGTGGCTGGGCCGACGCGTAAGGCGGCTGGTATTGATGCTGCGCGGCGTGACGCGGATTTTCCTGCTCTACACTGGGCTTCGGTGCGCTGTGGGTTTTATGCACCCGAACTTCACCAACGCCTTCGTCTTCTTCGACGTCCTCGTCGTCAAACTCGTCGTCGTCACGTCGCGATTTCATACGTTTTAGTGGGCGATCGCGGAACATAGAAGAGCGTTCTTTGCGACTGGTCCAGAAACCATGAACCAGTAAAGCAATTATGGCGATCGCGCCAACAATGATTAATATCAGACGCAAATCCTGCATCATTATATTCTCTGTTGTTCTAACACCTTGCCACCACGGCAAACATTTACTCACTAAGAGTATTTGCGCATTAGGCCAAGTGCAAGTAGATGGGAAGCATTCACCGCATAAAGATGAATTAAATCGTACTTTTTGCTGTTTTTTCGAACATTTCCGAACAGGTTTCCCCCGTCCGGTGAATATTATAAGCTTCGGTTTTTCGCATGAGTTTAAAAGGAGTCCAGCCAAATCATGGTTTCATCCTCGCCTGGCGCTGCGCGCAGCGGTCTTTACTACTTTTCTCAAGGCTGGAAACTGGTCACGTTGCCGGGCATTCGCCGCTTCGTGATCCTGCCCCTGCTGGTCAATATCCTGCTGATGGGCGGCGCGTTCTGGTGGCTCTTTACCCGTCTCGATAGCTGGATCCCAATGCTTATGAGCCACGTGCCGGGTTGGCTACAGTGGCTCAGCTATCTATTATGGCCGATTATCGTTATCTCTATTCTGTTGGTGTTCGGCTACTTCTTCTCAACCCTCGCTAACTGGATTGCTGCGCCATTTAATGGCCTGCTGGCTGAACAACTGGAAGCGCGATTAACGGGCGCGACGCCGCCGGACGTCGGCATCTTCGGCCTGATGAAAGATCTGCCACGCATCATGAAACGCGAGTGGCAGAAGTTTGCCTGGTATCTGCCGCGCGCCGCGATTCTGCTTATCCTCTATTTTATCCCCGGTATTGGGCAGACGGTCGCACCGGTGCTCTGGTTCCTGTTTAGCGCCTGGATGCTGGCGATCCAGTATTGTGACTACCCGTTCGACAACCATAAAGTGCCGTTTAAAACCATGCGCTCGGCGTTGCGCGAACGTAAGGTGACCAATATGCAGTTCGGCGCGCTGACCAGCCTCTTCACGCTGATACCGGTGCTCAATCTGGTGGTGATGCCGGTTGCGGTCTGTGGTGCGACAGCCATGTGGGTCGACTGTTATCGCGATAAGCTTGCCAGCTGGCGCTAAGGAACTATTCCTTTTCTTATTCCATACTGATAACCATTATTTCGTCGCAGCATATAGATATGCGAAATCCTTACTTCCGCATCATCGGTAAGTGCGTATGCTGGGTCGGTTCCCAAATTT
Organism: Kosakonia sp. SMBL-WEM22; assembly: GCF_014490785.1. NCBI lineage: Bacteria > Pseudomonadati > Pseudomonadota > Gammaproteobacteria > Enterobacterales > Enterobacteriaceae > Kosakonia > Kosakonia sp. SMBL-WEM22. The sequence continues at coordinate 3,559,686 of NZ_CP051488.1, forward strand.
CATACAGTTAAGGACGGGCTATGAGTAAGATTTATGAAGACAACTCGCTGACCATTGGTCATACGCCGCTGGTTCGACTGAACCGCATCGGTAACGGACGCATTCTGGCGAAGGTCGAGTCGCGCAACCCGAGCTTCAGCATAAAATGCCGTATCGGTGCCAATATGATTTGGGATGCCGAAAAACGTGGTGTGCTGAAACCGGGCGTTGAACTGGTCGAACCGACCAGCGGTAACACCGGGATCGCGCTGGCCTATGTTGCCGCAGCGCGCGGTTACAAGCTGACGCTGACTATGCCAGAAACCATGAGCATTGAGCGCCGCAAGCTGCTGAAAGCGCTTGGCGCAAACCTGGTGCTGACCGAAGGCGCGAAAGGGATGAAAGGCGCGATTCAGAAAGCGGAAGAGATTGTCGCCAGCGATCCGGCAAAATTCCTGCTGCTTCAGCAGTTCAGCAATCCGGCGAACCCGGAGATCCACGAAAAAACCACCGGTCCTGAAATTTGGGAAGATACCGACGGTCAGGTGGATGTCTTTATCTCTGGTGTGGGCACCGGCGGCACGCTGACGGGCGTTACCCGCTTCATTAAAAACACCAAAGGCAAAACTGACCTGATCAGCGTTGCCGTTGAGCCGACCGACTCACCGGTAATCTCGCAGGCGCTGGCGGGCGAAGAGCTGAAGCCGGGCCCGCATAAGATTCAGGGTATCGGTGCCGGTTTTATCCCTGGCAACCTGGATCTAAAGCTGATTGATAAAGTGGTGAAAATTACCAATGAAGAGGCGATCAGCACCGCGCGTCGCCTGATGGAAGAGGAAGGCATCCTGGCCGGTATCTCTTCTGGTGCTGCCGTTGCGGCCGCGCTCAAACTTCAGGAAGATGAGGCCTTTACCAATAAAAATATTGTGGTTATCCTCCCCTCTTCCGGTGAGCGTTACCTCAGTACTGCACTGTTTGCCGATCTCTTTACTGAGAAAGAATTGCAACAGTGATGCCAGATTGTTAAATCAGCGCAAAAAAGCACCCGTCGGGGTGCTTTTTTGTGGCATACATCAAACTTTTATCCCACCTGGCATTGCCGAAAACGGCCTGGTCTGGTATTTAACCATCACATTTATTTTGAAGCGCGAAATTAATCGAAGTCTGATTTCACCTGGCTGAATCGTTTTTATGATTTGGTTCAATTCTGGCTTTGACGGCATAATGTTTAATGACGTAAGCAACGTCAACGACCATCAGCGTATGCACGAGACCGCGCCTTTCTGGCATCTGTACCTTGGCTCGTTACGCCAGCGCTAACTATACAGGCTAAAGTCCTGCCGCCAGGCTAGACTTTAGTTCCACAACACTAAACCTATAAGTTGGGGAAATACAATGTTCCAGCAAGAAGTTACTATTACAGCTCCGAACGGTCTGCACACTCGCCCTGCTGCTCAGTTTGTTAAAGAAGCAAAAGGCTTCACTTCTGAAATCACTGTGACCTCCAACGGCAAAAGCGCCAGCGCAAAAAGCCTGTTCAAACTGCAAACTCTGGGCCTGACTCAGGGCACCGTTGTGACTCTGACCGCTGAAGGCGAAGATGAGCAAAAAGCAGTTGAACATCTGGTTAAACTGATGGCGGAACTCGAGTAAGTTTTTCGCGGGTTTCTTTAAAGATCAGTCACAAGTAAAGGTAGGGTTATGATTTCAGGCATTTTAGCATCCCCGGGTATCGCTTTCGGTAAAGCACTTTTGCTGAAAGAAGATGAGATCGTCATCGACCGGAAGAAGGTTTCTGCCGACAAGGTTGATCAGGAAGTTGAGCGTTTCCTGAGCGGTCGTGCCAAGGCATCGGCGCAACTGGAAGCGATCAAAACGAAAGCAGGTGAAACTTTCGGTGAAGAAAAAGAAGCCATCTTCGAAGGCCACATTATGTTGCTGGAAGATGAGGAGCTGGAGCAGGAAATCATAGCCCTGATTAAAGATAAGAGCATGACTGCCGACGCGGCAGCCCATGAAGTTATCGAAGGTCAGGCAACCGCCCTGGAAGAGCTGGATGACGAATACCTGAAAGAGCGTGCGGCTGACGTGCGTGACATTGGTAAACGCCTGCTGCGCAACATTCTGGGTATGCCGATTATCGATCTCAGTGCCATTCAGGATGAAGTGATTCTGGTTGCAGCCGATCTGACACCGTCCGAAACTGCCCAGCTGAACCTGAAAAAAGTGCTCGGTTTTATCACCGATATTGGCGGTCGTACCTCCCACACCTCGATCATGGCGCGCTCCCTTGAGCTGCCGGCGATTGTGGGCACCGGTAGCGTCACCAGCCAGGTGAAAAACGGCGACTATCTGATCCTCGATGCGGTAAACAACAAAGTTTATGTTAACCCGAGCGACGACGAGATTGACGCACTGCGCGCCGCGCAGGCACAGGTTGCTGAAGAGAAAGCTGAACTGGCGAAGCTGAAAGATCTGCCGGCGATCACCCTTGATGGTCACCAGGTCGAAGTGTGCGCCAACATCGGTACCGTTCGCGATGTCGCGGGCGCAGAGCGCAACGGCGCTGAAGGCGTTGGCCTCTACCGTACCGAATTCCTGTTTATGGATCGCGACGCGCTGCCGACCGAAGAAGAGCAGTTCGACGCCTACAAAGCGGTAGCGGAAGCCTGTGGCTCCCAGGCCGTGATTGTACGTACCATGGACATCGGCGGCGACAAAGAGCTGCCGTACATGAACTTCCCGAAAGAAGAGAACCCGTTCCTCGGCTGGCGTGCCATTCGCATCGCTATGGATCGCAAAGAGATCCTGCGCGATCAGGTTCGCGCTATCCTGCGTGCCTCTGCTTTCGGCAAACTGCGTATTATGTTCCCGATGATCATCTCTGTTGAAGAAGTGCGCGCACTGAAGAAAGAGATTGAGATCTACAAACAGGAACTGCGCGACGAAGGCAAAGCCTTCGACGAATCCATCGAAATTGGCGTGATGGTAGAAACCCCTGCCGCCGCGACGATTGCGCGCCATCTGGCGAAAGAAGTGGACTTCTTTAGTATTGGCACCAACGATTTAACGCAGTACACCCTGGCAGTTGACCGCGGTAATGATATGATTTCACATCTTTACCAGCCGATGTCGCCGTCCGTACTCAACCTGATCAAGCAAGTTATTGATGCTTCTCATGCTGAAGGTAAATGGACCGGCATGTGTGGTGAGCTTGCAGGCGACGAACGTGCTACACTTCTGTTGCTGGGGATGGGTCTGGATGAATTCAGTATGAGTGCCATTTCTATCCCGCGCATTAAGAAGATTATTCGTAACACGAACTTCGAAGATGCGAAGGTGTTAGCAGAGCAGGCTCTTGCTCAACCGACAACGGACGAGTTAATGACGCTGGTTAACAAGTTCATTGAAGAAAAAACAATCTGCTAATCCACGAGATGCGGCCCAAATTACTGCTTAGGAGAAGATCATGGGTTTGTTCGATAAACTGAAATCTCTGGTTTCTGATGATAAGAAAGAGACCGGCGCCATTGAGATCATTGCCCCGCTGTCTGGCGAAATCGTTAACATTGAAGATGTACCGGATGTGGTGTTTGCTGAAAAAATCGTTGGTGATGGCATTGCTATCAAACCGACCGGCAACAAAATGGTCGCTCCGGTTGACGGGACTATCGGCAAAATCTTTGAAACCAACCATGCCTTCTCTATCGAATCCGATAGCGGCATTGAACTCTTCGTTCACTTCGGTATCGATACCGTTGAACTGAAAGGTGAAGGTTTCAAACGCATCGCGGAAGAGGGCCAGCGCGTTAAAGTTGGCGATCCGGTTATCGAATTCGACCTGCCGCTGCTGGAAGAGAAAGCCAAATCCACGCTGACGCCGGTTGTCATCTCTAACATGGATGAGATCAAAGAGCTGATCAAACTCTCTGGTAGCGTAACCGTGGGTGAAACCCCGGTGATCCGCATCAAGAAGTAAGCGCTCTACACTCTAAAAAAATGGCACCGTAAGGTGCCATTTTTGTTTTAGCGCGGCGGTAAAATCAGCTCGTCATACCCCTTTTCCAGCGTATAACCCATCACCTCCACCACCCGCTCGCCCGCAGCCTGCACCGCCATATCCAGCGCTTTGCCCTGAATAATGCCGCTCACCAGTTCGGAGCAGAAGAGATCGCCAGTCCCCTTCAGATCCGTCGCCACGCGTGGATAGCTGCTGATATTAACGCCCTCGGCGGAGACCACCACCACATGAATCTGCCCATCGTTGCGATCCACCGGCGCGCTGGTGATCGCCACCCAGCGCAGTGATGAGGAGAGGAGCCCCTGCGCCGCGGCAATCGCGCTTTGCAGATCGCGGCACGGTTTGCCGCTCAGCACTTCCAGCTCGAAAACATTCGGCGTGATCCCCTGGGCCAGCGGCATCATCACCTCCCGGTAAGCCTCGGGAATTTCAGGTTTCACATAGATGCCGCTGTCGATATCGCCAATCACCGGATCGACCAGAATCAGCAGCTCCGGGTGTTTCTCCCGCAGCGCCGTCAGCCACTTCGCCAGCAGCTTGATCTGGCTGGCGCTACCCATGTAGCCGGTTGTTACCGCCTTCACGCTGCGCAGCACGTCACGCTCTTCCAGCGCCTGCAAATAGCCGCTGAACCACTCATCGGGAATAACGCCGCCATAAAAGGTGTCGTAATGCGGGGTATTGCTGAACAACACCGTGGGCACGGCCAGCACGTTAAGCTGGTGCTGACGAATATTGGGTACGGCAATGCTGTTGCCCACGCTGCCGTAAACTACCTGCGACTGAACCGCAACGATATCGGCCTGCTGCGCCCGGGTTTTATCCCTGAACAGGATCATCTCCATTTTGTCTCCTTGACGGGTTAAATCCCCGCGCCCTGCGAATAACTCTCTTCACCAAACACGCCGGTCGACAGATAGCGATCGCCGCGATCGCAAATGATGGCGACAATTACCGCGCCCGGGTTCGCTTTTGCCACCCGAATCGCACCAGCGACCGCGCCGCCAGAGCTGACGCCGCAGAAGATGCCCTCTTTGACCGCCAGCGCGCGCATGGTATTTTCCGCCTCGCGCTGCTGGATATCCAGCACCTCATCCACCAAATCGGCATTAAAAATGCCTGGCATATAGTCGGCAGGCCAGCGGCGAATACCGGGAATACTGCTCCCCTCTTCCGGCTGAAGGCCAACAATAGTGACCTTTTTCGCCTGCTCGCGCAGGAAACGTGAAACACCAGTGATGGTGCCAGTCGTCCCCATGCTGGAGACAAAGTGGCTGATACGCCCCTGCGTCTGCTGCCAGATTTCCGGGCCGGTGGTGGTGTAATGGGCGTAAGGGTTATCGGGATTATTGAACTGATCGAGCAGTTTGCCGTCGCCACGCGCGGCCATCTCAAGGGCGAGATCGCGCGCCCCCTCCATGCCCTGCTCTTTGCTGACCAGAATCAGCTCGGCACCATAAGCACGCATCGCCGCACGGCGCTCCTGGCTCATGTTGTCGGGCATCAGCAGCTTCATGCGATAGCCCTTCAACGCCGCAATCATCGCCAGCGCAATGCCGGTGTTGCCGCTGGTCGCTTCAATTAACACATCGCCAGGTTTGATTTCGCCGCGCCGTTCCGCCTGCACAATCATCGACAGCGCAGCGCGGTCTTTTACCGAACCGGCAGGATTGTTACCTTCGAGCTTGACCCAAATTTCACTGCCGTTATCCGGGGTCAGGCGCTGTAATTTGACCAGCGGCGTATTGCCAATAGTCTCTTCTAATGTGTTCACGATCGCTGTCCAATAAAAAACCCGGTCCGCATCACGCATACCGGGCTTGTCGGCCGGGTGAGCAACGTGCTACCCGGCAAAAACCACGTTTCCTTAAGCTATCAGGCTGAATGAGCCAGAGCAAGCTCCGCGCCCGGCTCAATACGCTCATCGCCGTTATAGAGCCGCGCGTTCTGTAAGCCAACGAACAGCCGCTCGCCGCGCTGTGGCGGATGCTCATCGCGCATCACCACTGTTAGCGGATCGGGGTTCCAGCCAAGCGGCTGTACCACCAGCTGCGTGTAGTGCCCTTTCGGGCTGGCTTCCAGCACCTGCACCGGCAGCGGCGAATCAAGGCTGGTGCGGCGGCTGACATCCACTTCCCACGGGCGCAGGAAGAGATCAACATCGCCCTGGTAAACCGGCGTATGGCCAAGCGGCCAGTGGTGAGCACCGACGTGAAACTGCCCGCCGCGAATTACCCCTTTCAGGCGATTCACCTCGCCCATAAACTCCAGCACAAAGCGGGTTGCCGGTTCGCGCCACACCTGATCCGGTGCGTCTGCCTGCTCAATATTTCCCTGGCTCATCACCACCACGCGGTCGGCCACTTCCGTCGCCTCTTCCTGATCGTGGGTCACAAAGACGCTGGTAAATTTCAGCTCTTCATGCAGCTGCCGCAGCCAGCGGCGAAGTTCTTTACGCACCTGCGCGTCCAGCGCGCCGAAAGGTTCATCGAGCAGCAGGATTTGCGGCTCAACCGCCAGCGCACGCGCCAGCGCCACACGCTGCTTCTGCCCGCCCGAGAGCTGCGCCGGGTAGCGATCCGCCAGATGCGCAAGTTGCACCATCTCCAGCAATTTGGTCACTTTCGCTTTGATCGCAGCCGCATTCGGCCGCTCGCGGCGCGGCAGCACCGTTAAACCAAAGGCGATATTGTCGAAGACCGACATATGGCGGAACAGCGCATAGTGCTGAAACACGAAGCCGACGCGGCGCTCGCGTGCATGTAACTGGCTGACATCGGTGCCGTGAAAACGGATGCGCCCACTGCTCTGGTGCTCAAGCCCGGCGATAATGCGCAGCAGCGTGGTTTTACCGGAGCCAGAGGGACCCAGCAGCGCCACCATCTGCCCGGACGGGATATCCAGAGAGATATCATTCAGCACCTGGGTGCGACCAAACGACTTCTTAATATTCGCAATCTCAATGCTCATGATTTCCCTCCTCGTGCAGGCGTTTTTCCTGATTGTTCAAACGCCACTGCACCGCACTCTTCAAAAACAGTGTCAAAATCGCCATTAAGGTCAGCAGGGCCGCGGCGGTAAAGGCACCGACGGTATTGTAATCCTGCTCCAGTAACTCAATTTGCAGCGGCAGCGACAGGGTTTCACCGCGAATCGAGCCGGACACCACCGACACCGCGCCAAACTCGCCAATCGCTCGCGCGTTAGTCAGCACTACGCCGTAAAGCAGCGCCCAGCGGATATTAGGCAGCGTGACGCGGCGGAACATCTGCCAGCCGGAGGCACCCAGCAGGATCGCGGCTTCATCCTCCTGGCTCCCCTGGCTGAGCATCACCGGCACCAGCTCACGCACCACAAACGGGCAGGTGACGAAAACGGTAACCAGCACCATGCCGGGCCACGAAAACATGATTTGCAGATTATGTTCATCCAGCCAGCCGCCAAGCGGGCCGTTGGTGCCATAAAAGAGCAGATAGATTAGGCCTGCGACCACCGGCGAGACCGCAAACGGAATATCAAGCAGGGTCAGCAGCAGCTGGCGGCCAGGGAAGTTAAAGCGCGTCACCAGCCAGGCGAGCAGCGTGCCGAACACCAGGTTGACTGGCACCGAGATAAGCGCAATCAGCACCGTCAGCCAGATGGCGTGCAGCATGTCGGCATCGGCGAGGTTTTGCAGCACCGGGGCCAGCCCTTTGCTGAAGGCCTGTACGAAGATGTAGATCATCGGCACCAGCAGAATAAAGGCTGAGAGCACAATACCGGTGCCGATTAAAAACCATTTCCCCCAGTTCACCCGGGGCTTGTCATAGCGTTTCAATGCACTTATTTCCGCCATTAGTGACCTACCACACGCTGACCAAAGCGACTTTGCAAGGTATTGATGGAGAAGAGCAGCAGCAGCGAAGCGGCCAGGATCACCGAGGCAATCGCACTCGCCGCCGGGTAGTCAAACTCCTGCAAACGCACGAAGATCATCAGCGAGGTCACTTCCGTCTTCCAGGCGATATTGCCGGCGATAAAAATCACCGCGCCAAACTCACCGAGGCTGCGGGTAAAAGAGAGCGCCACACCTGCCATCAGCGCGGGCGACAACTCCGGCAGCACCACTTTACGAAAGCTCTGCCAGCGCGTAGCGCCAAGGGTTTCCGCCGCCTCTTCGTACTCCGGGCCGAGTTCTTCCAGCACCGGCTGTACCGTGCGTACCACAAACGGGATGCTGGTAAAGGCCATGGCTACCGCAATGCCGAGCCAGGTGTAGGTCACTTTGATATCCAGCGCCGCCAGCCACTCACCGTAAAAGCCATTCACCGAGAAGAGCGACGCCAGCGTTAAACCCGCGACCGCCGTCGGCAGCGCAAACGGCAGATCCATCAATGCGTCGAGCAGCGTGCGTCCCGGAAAACGGTAGCGGGTCAGGATCCACGCCATCAACATGCCGAAGACGCCGTTGAAGATTGAGGCGACAAACGCCGCCAGCAGCGTCACTTTATAGGCGGCCACCACCTGCGGGTTGGTGACCACTTCCCAGTACTGTTCCCAGCTCATCTGCGACAGCTGCATCACCAGCGCGCTCAGGGGTAATAACAGAATCAGACAGACAAAAAAGAGGCTGCTGCCGAGGCTTAAACCAAAGCCCGGCAGCACGCGTTTCGATCCAGACAACATCACTTACGCCCCGCCGCCAGCAACTTATCCAGCTCACCGCCGCTGGCAAAATGGGTTTTCATCACTTCCGGCCAGGAGCCAAACTTATCCTCCACGCGGAACAGCGCGGTCTGCGGGAACTTATCACCCAGCTTTTTCATCACTTCCGGGTTATTCACGCGGTAGTAGTAATCGGTGATAATGGTCTGCGCCTGCGGCGTGTAGAGCCAGTTGAGATAGGCTTTCGCCGCCTTCTCCGTGCCGTTGGCTTTCACGTTTTTATCCACCCACGCCACCGGGAACTCGGCGAGGATATTGATCTTCGGCACCACCACTTCAAAGCCCTGCGCTTCATACTGTTTGCGGATGTTGTTCACTTCCGACTCAAAGGTGATCAGCACATCGCCGAGGCCGCGTTCAACGAAGGTAGTGGTCGCGCCGCGGCCGCCGGTGTCGAATACCTCAACGTTTTTCAGAAATTGGGTCATAAACTGCGTAGTTTTGGCTTTATCACCGCCGTCAGCCTGATCGGCTGCGCCCCAGGCCGCCAGGTAGGTATAACGAGCGTTGCCGGAAGTTTTTGGATTCGGGAAGATCAGCTTCACGTCAGAACGCACAAGATCGTTCCAGTCGTGGATATTCTTCGGGTTGCCCTTGCGCACAAGGAACGCCATCGTCGAGTAGAACGGCGAGCTGTTATTCGGTAAGCGGCTCTGCCAGTTGGCTGGAATCAGCTTGCCTTTGTCGTGCAGGATCTGCACATCCGTCACCTGGTTGTAGGTGACCACGTCGGCTTTCAGCCCCTGCAAAATCGCCAGCGCCTGTTTCGACGAACCGGCATGGGATTGCTTGATGGTCAGCTTGTCGCCGCCATTCTCCTGCGCCCACTGCTGCTCAAAAGGCGGGTTTAATGCCGCAAACAGCTCGCGCGAGACATCATACGAGCTGTTGAGCAGTTCCGTTGCCTGTGCCTGCGCGCTCAACAGCGTCAGCGCTGCCAGCGTTAGATATCCTTTTTTCAGTATGTTAACGGCCATTGCGCACCCTTATAAGCTGATCACTCGACGATGTTCAGTTTATTTATAACGGGAGTGAAAGCAGTAACGGTTTTATATACCAATTGGTGATTTGGAATCAGAAAAGAGTATAAGCAGAAAGGGGTATAAGCCGGGTGGCCCCGGCCTGATATGACGCGGTTTGTTACAGGGCAAAGAGCCTGTCGAGGGCAGGCGCGAAGTAGTAACCACCGGTGACCGGGCGGGTAAAACGCAGCATGGCGTCGCGCTTGCCATCGCGTTCGCCGAACATGCTCAGTAGCTGCTGCTCAATGTTGTAGAGCCGCGCGCTGTAGGTGCAGAAATAGAGGCCGTGGGTGCCGCTGGCGGTGCCATACGGCAGACTCTGGCGCACGATCTTCAGCCCCTTGCCCGCCTCTTTCAGATCGACACGCGAAAGATGGGACGTTACCGGGCGCACATCAGCGTCAATCTCTTCGTTATCCGCTTTGGTGCGCCCGATCATCATCTCCTGATCGCCGACGCTCATGCGATTAAGCTGCTTCAGGTTGTGCTCCCAGCGCTGCACCATCACGTAGCTGCCGCCCGCGTCGATGCCATCCTGAATAATCGCCACGTCACGGCGTTTCTCTTCGCCAGCCGGGTTCTCGGTACCGTCGACAAAACCGCTGAGATCGCGATCTTCCACCCAGCGGAAACCGTGCGTCTCCTCGTTCACCTCCAGCGCATCGCCAAAGGCAGCCAGCGCCGCCTGGGCGACTGAGAAGTTCACATCGTGACGCAGGGAGAGAATATGGATCAGCACATCGTGCTGAGTAGCGGGCGCAAGGCCTTTGCCATAGGCGGGGAAATCTTTCAGCTCTTCAGCGCCCTGCCCATCGCTCAGTTCACGCCAGACGCGGGCACCAAACGCCACCACCGCGCCGAGCGCCGCGTCGGGGAACTGCAACTGGAAGTTTGCGAGCTTATCGGCAAACGCACGGCTGCCGGCGCGCAGCGCATCGGCATCCCCTTTTACACTGGCCTCAAGCCAAATTGCCGCACGGCAATGTTCCGGCAAAATGCCGCTTTGAACCTGGGACATCACATCTCCTGAAAACTGACCACAAAAACGATGCGGTATTGTACCTGTTTTTGGGTCAGTATCAGACTATTCTGATGCGATTAGCGACGCCAGATGATCTTGCTCACTTTCCAGCTTTTCAGGGTGTCATCCGATGGCATTAAGCCATCCGGGCCGCTCCAGCTGCCGCTGAAGAGATAGCTGATGTGCTGGCTATCGGGTGCTTTACACTCGATGCCGGAGATATCGGCGTCAGAGGCTTTCACGCAGTTGCCGAATGCTTTGTCATAGAGCGTGTTGAACGGCGCGCCGATTTTAACCCCTTTCGCGGTGGCAATGTCGGGATCGGTAACATCAATCCGGCTGACGACGCCGTTTTCACCGTTGACCACCAGCGCCAACTGCTTCTCTTTCAGCGCTTCGAAATAGCGAACGATGGTGCCTTTCTCAGTTTTCATGCCGCTGCGCAGGTGGTAATCGCCGCCTAACGCGTCGCCAATCGCCTGTTCATTGAGCGGCGTACTGGCAGTCAGGCCGCCAACGCCCTGCTCGCTGACTTCGGGGGAGGAACCAAACCAGTTCCAGGGATACGCGGCAGACCAGTTGACGGAGGCGAAAGTCGAGCAGCCGGTTAACGCCAGCGGCAGCGCGATAAAAAACATACGCAGGGGTTTCATGCACAATTCCTTATATTGACCAAACGCCTGTTGGAGTGCCGAAAGTGAAAAAAGTGCCCTCATCGCAGCGAAAGGTCAGTTTCAGTACTCTTCATCTTCAATCAGGCGCTTGCCAAGATTAACGCTGTCGGTGTGTTCATACCCCAGGCGCTCATACATGCCGATCACCATCTCGTTATCGTCGCGCACCATCAGGTTGATCTTCGGGCAACCGCGGGCAATCAACTTCTTCTCCAGCCGGCTGAGCAGCGCATTGGCGATGCCGCGACCGCGGAACTCCGGGTGAACGCCCAGGTAGTACGCCGAACCGCGATGGCCGTCATAACCGCCCATTACCGTTCCCACCACTTCGCCGCCCACCTCTGCCACCAGGAAAAGGCTTACGTCATGATTGACCTTACGCTCAATGTCCATCTCCGGATCGTTCCACGGGCGCAGCAGTTCACAGCGCTCCCACAGCGTGATCACTTCTTCAAAATCTTCCTGCCGGAAAACACGTATCTCCATGATGTCCCCCATCTTTTTCTGCTGTGTAAACGGTGATTATGGCCCGTGGCACGCACTTAGCCAATATCCAGCATCATTGCCGCTGAAAAATGGCATAATGTCACTCTGTCACGTATTGAAATGAAAAGTAAAACAATAGTTCTTACGGACTGTCGTCACAGCAAACACGATACGCTATAACACCTGCCACCACGGATAACCCATTTCAGGCTATGAGCACCTTTAAACCATTAAAAACACTCACCTCGCGTCGCCAGATCCTGAAAGCAGGCCTGGCCGCATTAACCTTGTCAGGTATGTCTCGTGCTATCGCTAAGGATGAGACACCGCTTAAAACCAGCAACAGCCACAGCAAACCTAAAGCGAAAAAAGCAGGCGCAAAGCGCATCGTGATGCTTGATCCCGGTCACGGCGGGATTGATACCGGCGCGATTGGCCACAACGGCTCGAAAGAGAAGCATGTGGTGCTGGCGATTGCCAAAAACGTCCGGGCGCAGTTGCGCGCGCGCGGCATTGATGCCCGCCTGACGCGCACCAGCGATAAGTTCATCCCCCTTTACGACCGCGTCGAGATTGCCCATCAACATGGCGCAGATCTCTTTATGTCGATTCACGCCGATGGCTTTACCAACCCGAATGCCGCGGGCGCGTCGGTATTTGCCCTCTCCAATCGCGGGGCAAGTAGCGCGATGGCGAAGTATCTCTCCGATAAAGAGAACGCCGTGGATGAACTGGCGGGCAAAAAAGCGCGGGATAAGGATCATCTGCTCCAGCAGGTGCTGTTTGATTTGGTGCAGACGGATACCATCAAAAACAGCCTGACGCTCGGCTCGCATATCATTAAACAGATCAAGCCGGTGCACCGCCTGCACAGCCGCAATACCGAGCAGGCGGCGTTTGTGGTGCTAAAATCTCCGTCTATTCCATCGGTGCTGGTTGAGACCTCGTTTATTACCAACCCGGCAGAGGAGAAGCTGCTCGGCACCGCCGCATTTCGCCAGAAGATCGCCACCGCCATCACCGATGGTGTCATGAGCTACTTTAGCTGGTTCGATAATCACAAAGCCCATACGAAGAGGCGCTGATGAGCACTCCTGATGTAGACCCGGTAAAAAACGCCCTGCTCGCCCTGCAGGACGCTATCTGCGCGAAGCTGGCGGCAATCGACGGCGGCACTTTTATTGAAGATGCCTGGCAGCGTGAAGCGGGCGGCGGTGGACGCAGCCGCGTGCTGCGCGACGGCAGCGTGTTTGAACAGGCGGGAGTGAACTTCTCCCATGTTCACGGCGATGCGATGCCCGCCTCCGCCACCGCACATCGCCCGGAGCTGGCGGGGCGCAGTTTCGAAGCGATGGGGGTCTCGCTGGTGGTGCACCCGCGCAACCCCTATGTGCCGACCAGCCACGCCAACGTGCGCTTTTTTATCGCCCAGAAGCCGGATGCCGATCCGGTGTGGTGGTTCGGCGGCGGTTTCGATATGACGCCCTACTACGGCTTCGAAGAGGATGCCATACACTGGCACCGCACCGCTCGCGATCTCTGCCAGCCCTTCGGCGAAGAGGTCTACCCGCGTTATAAAAAGTGGTGCGATGACTACTTCTATCTCAAGCATCGCGACGAGCAGCGCGGCGTCGGCGGGCTCTTTTTTGACGATCTTAACACGCCGGATTTTGACCACTGTTTCGACTTTATGCGCGCGGTGGGCGAAGGCTATACCGACGCCTACCTGCCGATTGTCGAACGGCGTAAAAACACGCCGTGGGGCGAGCGCGAGCGCGATTTCCAGCTCTACCGCCGCGGGCGCTACGTGGAGTTTAATCTGGTATGGGATCGCGGGACGCTGTTCGGCCTGCAAACCGGCGGGCGCACCGAGTCGATTTTGATGTCGATGCCGCCGCTGGTGCGCTGGGAATACAATTACCAGCCCGCCGAAGGCAGCCCCGAAGCAGCGCTCAGCGAATTTATAAAAGTTCGCGATTGGGTGTGACGTTGACGTTGTAGGCCGGATTAGGCGCAGCCGCCATCCGGCAATCGGGTTACCACAGTGGAATGGTTCCGTTCACCATGCGTTCGGGAGTTTCATTAATCTCTTATGCGGTGAACGGGACAAGGGAAGCGGCCGCGCTCCCCTTGTCAATCCCCGCGGCCCCGCGAGGAAATCGGTGCTTCGCACTGCGCTCACCTCCCGCGTGCCTGACTGCGGCCGGCTCGACTCGACATCCTGTCTCGGTTCGCCTCTGTCCGCCATCCATGGCGTCCAGACCTTGTCATTCACGCTTCGGTTCGCCGATTTCAGCGGGGACACAACACCCTCGCTGTGAGACCTGAGGTAAAGGAAAGTCGGAGTTGCTGGAACCGCGTAGGCCGGATAAGCGTTTACGCGCCATCCGGCATTATGTGAGCGGCATTGATTGCCGGATGGCGCTAACGCTTATCCGGCCTACCAAACCCATACTGCTGAAGCTTACAACGGCGCGGTCTGCGCCTCGACCACCGCTAACGCCACCATATTGACGATTCGCCGCACGGAGGCAATCGGCGTCAACACATGTACCGGCTTCGCCACGCCCATCAACACCGGCCCGACGGTCACCCCTTCGGCGCTGGAGACGCGCAGCAGGTTATAGCTGATTCGCGCGGCTTCGACGTTCGGCATAATCAGGATATTCGCCGTCCCCTTCAGCGGGCTGTCGGGCATTCTGTCCTGACGAATCGACTCATCCAGCGCCGCATCGCCGTGCATCTCGCCGTCAATCATCAACTCCGGCGCGCGCTCGCGCACCAGCGCTAAGGTCTCACGCATCTTCACCGCCGCTGGCGCATTGGATGAGCCGTACTGGGAGTGTGAAAGCAGGGCCACGCGCGGTTCAATGCCGAAACGGCGCACCGTCTCCGCCGCCAGCAGGGTGATCTCTGCCAGCTGATCGGCGCTCGGATCTTCGTTCACGTAGGTGTCGGCGATAAAGGTGTTGCCGCTTGGCAGCAGCAGCGCATTCATCGCGCCTGCGGCATGTACGCTCTCGCGATAACCAAAGATGTCGCGCACCACGCTGAAGTGCTCATGGTATTCGCCAATGGTGCCGCAGATCATCGCATCCGCTTCACCGCGATGGACCATGATGGCGCCAATCACCGTGGTGTTAGCAATTACCGCGCGCTGCGCCTGCTCCTGGGTTACGCCACGGCGCTTCATGATGTTGAAGTACTCCGTCCAGTACTCTTTAAAGCGCGGGTCGGACTCGTTATTCACAATCTCGAAATCTGCCCCGGCGCGAATTTGCAGCCCCAGCTTCTGAATGCGCATCTCAATCACGCTCGGACGACCAATCAGGATCGGCTTTGCCAGCCCCAGCGTCACCAGCTCCTGGGTAGCATGCAGTACGCGCGGCTCCTCCCCTTCCGTCAGCACTACGCGTTTTGGCGCGCTGCGGGCCTGGGAGAAGATCGGCTTCATAAACAGGTTCGTTTTGTAGACAAATTCGGCGAGCTTATCGACATAGGCGTCGAAATCGCTAATCGGTCGCGTCGCCACGCCGGACTCCATCGCCGCTTTTGCCACCGCCGGCGCGATTTTGACAATCAAACGCGGGTCGAAGGGTTTCGGGATCAGGTAATCAGGCCCAAAGCTGAGATCCTGATCGCCATAGGCCGAGGCCACCACTTCGCTCTGTTCAGCGTGCGCCAGCTCGGCAATGGCATGCACCGCCGCCAGCTTCATCTCTTCGTTGATCGCCGTTGCGCCAACATCGAGCGCGCCACGGAAGATAAAGGGGAAGCAGAGCACGTTGTTGACCTGGTTGGGATAGTCCGAACGGCCGGTGCAGATGATCGCATCCGGGCGCACTGATTTTGCCAGATCCGGCAGGATCTCCGGCTCCGGGTTCGCCAGCGCCAGGATCAGCGGCTGGCGCGCCATCTCTTTCACCATCTCTGGGGTCAGCACTTTTGGCCCGGAGCAGCCGAGGAAGATATCCGCACCGGCCACCACTTCCGCCAGCGTACGTTTGCCGTTGTCCTCCACCGCATAGGCAGCTTTGGTCTCTGCCATGTTTGGCTCACGGTCTTTGTAGATCACCCCTTTCGAGTCGCAGACCACAATGTTGTGTTTCTGCATCCCGAGCACCACCAGCAGGTTCATACAGGCGATGGCTGCCGCACCCGCGCCAGAAACCACCATGCGCACGTCAGAGAGGTTCTTCTCTACCACCCGAAGACCGTTGAGAATGGCGGCGGTGCTGATAATTGCCGTGCCGTGCTGATCGTCATGGAACACCGGAATGTTCATGCGCTCACGCAGTTTCGCCTCAATGTAGAAGCACTCCGGCGCTTTAATATCTTCCAGATTAATGCCGCCGAAGGTTGGCTCCAGCGCGGCAACCACGTCGATCAGTTTGTCGGGATCCTGCTCGTCAACTTCGATATCGAATACATCAATACCGGCGAATTTCTTAAACAGAACACCTTTGCCCTCCATCACCGGCTTCCCGGCGAGCGCGCCGATATTACCAAGGCCGAGCACCGCGGTGCCGTTGGAGATAACGGCCACCAGATTGCCGCGCGCAGTGTATTTGTAGGCTGCCAGCGGGTCTTTCTCAATTTCCAGACAGGGTGCGGCCACACCGGGCGAGTACGCCAGCGCCAGGTCGCGCTGCGTCGCCAGCGGTTTGGTAGGGGAGACCTGAATCTTACCCGGGCGGGGAAACTCGTGAAAATCGAGGGCACTCTGTTTTAATTGGTCGTCCATTAGATGTTCCTTTCACGTTGCTTTCAGCGTCAAGAGTGTTAACGCGTGATGACACTCCAATGCACCGACCAGTATGGCCTTTGTCGGCAGCATAAACTTTGAAGGTCGCCATACTCTGGCCATCGCATCAACAAAACCGTTACGTATATCTCCCATCTTTGTTACCTGTCGCAAAACCCCGTAAAGGGCTGCATCTGCTATGCTTTTTTGTTATGCAGCTCTCATCCTGACAACAGCGCGATGCGACGCGCGTAAATAAAACATTGCTTTTTAAGGAGTTATCTTCATGAATTATTTAGACGGCCTGAAACAGTTCACCACCGTCGTGGCGGACAGCGGCGACATCGAATCCATTCGCCATTACCAGCCGGAAGATGCCACCACCAACCCCTCTCTGCTGCTGAAGGCCGCTGGGCTTGGGCACTTTTCCCACCTGGTCGACGACGCGCTGGAGTATGGTAAAGCGCGCGGCAAAACCCAGGAGCAGCAGGTCGCGGAAGCGAGCGACAAACTGGCGGTCAATATCGGTGCGGAAATTCTGAAAAGCATTCCGGGCCGCGTCTCCACTGAAGTCGACGCGCGTCTCTCCTATGACAAAGAGAAGAGCATTGCCAAAGCGCGCCGCATCGTTGAGCTCTACCAGGAGCAGGGGATCGATAAGTCACGCATTCTGATCAAACTCGCCTCCACCTGGGAAGGCATCCGCGCGGCAGAAGAGCTGCAAAAAGAGGGTATCGACTGTAACCTGACGCTGCTCTTCTCTTTCGCGCAGGCGCGTGCCTGTGCTGAAGCGGGCGTCTATCTGATTTCGCCCTTCGTCGGGCGCATCTACGACTGGTACAACGACCGCAAACCGATGGACCCGTATGTGGTGGATGAAGACCCAGGCGTGAAATCGGTGCGCAATATCTATGACTACTACAAACAGCACCGCTACGAGACCATCGTGATGGGTGCCAGCTTCCGCCGCGTCGAGCAGATCCTTGCTCTTGCCGGCTGTGACCGTCTCACCATCTCGCCTGCCTTACTGCAAGAGTTGCAGGAGCATGAAGGCACCGTCGAGCGCAAACTGGTGCCGTCCACCCAGACCTTCTCACGTCAGGCGAAAATGACCGAAGCGGAGTTCCGCTGGGAACATAACCTCGACCCGATGGCGGTTGAGAAACTCTCTGACGGCATCCGCCAGTTCGCTGTCGACCAGCGCAAACTCGAAGATCTGCTTGCTGCCAAACTTTAATTTTTTGCCACGGAGTGAACTATGTCCCGTAAAGAGCTTGCTAACGCCATTCGCGCCCTGAGTATGGACGCGGTGCAAAAAGCCAATTCCGGCCACCCCGGTGCGCCAATGGGGATGGCGGATATCGCGGAAGTGCTGTGGAACGACTTTCTGCAGCACAACCCGGCCGACCTAACCTGGTACAACCGCGACCGCTTTATTCTCTCTAACGGTCACGCCTCGATGCTGCTCTACAGCCTGCTGCACCTTAGCGGCTATGACCTGCCGATCGAAGAGCTGAAAAACTTTCGTCAGCTGCACTCCAAAACGCCGGGCCACCCGGAAATTGGCTACACGCCGGGCGTCGAGACCACCACCGGCCCGCTGGGCCAGGGGCTGGCAAACGCCGTCGGTCTGGCCATTGCCGAGCGCACGCTGGCGGCGCAATTTAACCGTCCGGGCCATGACATTGTCGATCACTACACCTATGTCTTTATGGGCGATGGCTGTCTGATGGAGGGGATCTCCCACGAAGTCTGCTCGCTGGCGGGCACGCTGGGCTTAGGCAAACTGATTGGCTTCTACGATCACAACGGCATCTCCATTGATGGCGAAACCGAAGGCTGGTTTACCGATGACACCGCCAAACGCTTTGAAGCCTATAACTGGCATGTGATTAGCGAAGTGGATGGTCACTCTGCGGAAGCAGTGAAAAAAGCCATCGAAGAGGCACAGCAGGTAAAAGATAAGCCGTCGCTGATTATCTGCCGCACGGTGATTGGTTTTGGCTCGCCGAACAAAGCGGGCAAAGAGGAGTCCCATGGCGCGGCGCTCGGCGACGAAGAGGTGGCGCTGACCCGCAAACAGCTGGGCTGGAACTACGGTCCGTTCGAGATCCCGAAAGAGATCTACCAGGCGTGGGACGCCCACGATCGCGGTGCGAAAGCCCAGCAGTCGTGGAATGAGAAACTGGCCGCGTGGGAGAAAGAGTACCCGGATCTGGCAGCAGAGTTCAAACGCCGTATGAGCGGCGGACTGCCGGAGAACTGGGAGCAGACCACCTCCGAATACATCAACAACCTGCAGGCTAACCCGGCGAAGATCGCCAGCCGCAAGGCATCGCAAAACACCCTGAACAGCTATGGTCCGGTGCTGCCGGAACTGCTTGGCGGCTCGGCGGATCTGGCGCCAAGTAACCTCACCATTTGGTCAGGATCTACCTCGATTAAAGAGGATGCCGCCGGAAACTACATTCACTACGGTGTGCGTGAGTTTGGCATGACGGCGATTGCTAACGGTATCGCTCACCACGGCGGTTTCGTGCCCTACACCGCCACCTTCCTGATGTTTGTTGAATACGCCCGTAATGCGGCGCGTATGGCGGCGCTGATGAAAGCGCGGCAGATCATGGTCTACACCCATGACTCCATCGGCCTTGGCGAAGATGGCCCAACGCACCAGGCGGTTGAGCAGATTGCCAGCCTGCGTCTGACGCCAAACTTCAGCACCTGGCGCCCCTGCGACCAGGTGGAAGCAGCGGTCGGCTGGAAACTGGCGATTGAACGCCACAACGGCCCGACGGCGCTGATCCTCTCGCGTCAGAATCTGGCGCAGATGGAGCGAACCCCGGAGCAGGTCAAGGCGATCAGCAAAGGCGGTTATATCCTGAAAGATAGCGATGGCAAACCGGATCTGATCCTGATTGCCACCGGCTCCGAAATGGAGATCACTATGAAGGCCGCCGATCAGTTGAGCGGTGAAGGCGTTAAAGTGCGGGTGGTTTCGCTGCCTTCTACGGATATCTTTGATGCCCAGGATGAAGCGTGGCGCGAATCAGTGCTGCCGTCGGATGTCAGCGCGCGCGTCGCGGTGGAAGCCGGGATTGCCGATTACTGGTACAAATATGTCGGTCTGAAAGGGGCAATCGTCGGCATGACCGGCTATGGCGAGTCCGCTCCGGCGGAGAAACTCTTCCCTTACTTCGGCTTTACCGTTGAGAATATCGTGGCGAAAGCCAAAGCGGTGCTTAACAAGTAATCTTCAGGCGCGCCCGCTTCGGCAGGCGCGCTTTCTCTTATTTCACCACCTGCAACGCTTCGCTGTTTTGCGGCGTGACAATCTCCTCCTGCTTCTCATCCCACAGCGCTTTTTTCACCAGCACAAAACCAGGATGTTGCGAATCGCGTTTCACCAGCGCGGCAGCGTCGTCATCCTCCTGCACATTGCTGTTATAGGGGAAGGAGGGCACGGCTTTCACCCACTCTCCCTGCTGGATATCGTAGACGTAGACCACGTTCCACGCGCTGGTCCACCATTGCGGGAAGATCACCACGCGGTCGCGACCGCTGTCGTCAAGGCCGGAGAGCGTCTCCACGGTGGCACCAATACACTGCGGCAGCGTGGCGGGTTTAATGGCCGGGTTGCTGCTCCACAGCGCGCAGTCGCAGTCGCCCTCTTCTGTACAGCTGCCGCCCGTATGCGGATCGCGGGCGCTAACCCACACCGTCTCTTTCGTGACGCCGTCAAATTTGCCATTGGTCAGCGCGCCCTGCACCGCCTGCTCTTTCTGATTGAGGCGCGTGAGCAGATCCGTCTCTGTGCTGATGCGCCAGCCTGCTGGCTGGTGGAGGAAAGTTAACTGCGCGGGGTAATTTTTAAGCTTGTCTGCCTCCAGCCCGGCCTGTTTGACAAAGTCGACCTCGACATCGCCCGCGCTGGTTTCGTTGATATCAAGCGTGGAGATAATGCGCTGGCTGAAGTGCGGTGCGCGGGCAGCGAAATCCTGCTGCTTGCGCAGCACCGCGTCGCGGGAGAGCTTTTCGCCAAACCAGCTCACCTGGTCGGCATAGAGATCGCCTGCGTCGGCCTTGCCGTTAAGGTGGCTGTTCCAGCGCTCGACCTGCGCGGCGATGGCCTTATTGTCGGCGGCGGTGAGTTCAGCTCTGGCAGGCAGAGCGGCGATAAAAGCCAGGCTTAAGGCAAGCCACGGCGTAAACAGAGGTTTCATTATTCCCTTCCCGGTTGCGATGTGCGGGCGGATTATAATGAGCGCGGGGCAGTCTCGTCACTCGCTTATCGCGTGACCCAAAGAGTTGGCCATGAATCGGGGCCGTGCCAGTTGTCGCAGGTCGGCTCCTGAGCATAACGTACGAGGCGAAAAGTCTGGCCGTCGAAACGCCAGCGGCTGGCGACGCCGCAATCTGCAAGCCCTCGCCCTTTCGCCAGCGTCGTCAGCTCGCGGCTCTTCTCATCAAACGAGGCATTCATCAGCTCCATCTCGCTGTTGCCGTTATCCGGGGAGA
The DNA here is from genome assembly GCF_014490785.1 of Kosakonia sp. SMBL-WEM22. Taxonomy (NCBI): domain Bacteria; kingdom Pseudomonadati; phylum Pseudomonadota; class Gammaproteobacteria; order Enterobacterales; family Enterobacteriaceae; genus Kosakonia; species Kosakonia sp. SMBL-WEM22. The sequence goes on from NZ_CP051488.1 coordinate 3,580,855, forward strand.
ACGGCAGCCGCAGGCGTACCAGGCGGGAGACAAACGGTTTTTGCCGCGAGACAAGCCAGGCGAGATCGATCACATTGTAAGCCCCCGCTTCGCAATCAATCATCAGCAGCGCTTTATCATTGGTCAGCGCGTAGACCCGTACCTGGCGGCGCGCCGGGTCGAGGGAGCACTGGGTGTTGCTCATTCGCCAGTTGCCGTAATCAAGCAGATCGTTAAGTTGCTGGTGGGTTAAGGGCGCGGGGGCCGCAGTAGGCTGGACAACCTCTTTTAAGGCGGGCGCGGGCGGCACGCTCAGCGGCGGACTGACCCCTTTTTTAATCCACGCGGTTTTACTGCCGACGCGTTTTTGCTGCGCGTCAATAAACAGCAGTGCGGCTTTCAGCCCGGCGAGCGAAATCCTCCCCTGCCCGCTCTGCAGGGTGATGGTCTGCCCATCCTGGATGGTCTCCAGCAGCGCGGCTACGGTTTGCGGGTTGCTGGTCATCAGATGCCACGGCGCGATTTTCCACTCTGTGTTGGTCATCTTCAACGGTTGACCATCAAGCAGCAGACGCCCGGCAATCGGCGGTGCTTTACCCACAGGGATGCCGATACCGCCGAGATCGATACGCAAAGCAGCATCGGCGCGCGCCCCGGCGCTGCGCTCAAGGCTCATCACCAGCCCGGCGTGATCGCCGGTATTGCGCGCGACGCAAAAATTCTGGTTATTACAGGTTACTTGCCAGTCGGAGAAGGTTTTCTGTGCAGGCGCCGCCCACAGAGCGGGTGCGGTGCAAAGACCGAAAAGGAGAGTAAGTACGCTGCGATAACGCATGAATGGTGCAACCCCGGAAGAATAGACGCAAAACTGGCGTATCTTTACTCCCGCGGTTGACCGGCTCAATCGGATTTGTCGGATAGCTTCATGCGAAAGTTGGTAGGGGTACAGAAAATATGCTTCACGCCATCAGACCAGAGGTTTGCAGATACTGTAATAAAATGACCGCCTTGCCGTCACGGATCTCACCGCTTGCCACCATCGCCAGCGCCTGTTCAAAGGGCAGTTCCAGCACTTCGATATCTTCATCTTCCACGCCACCACCGCTGTTAGCGCGCTGCGCGTCGCTATATTCGGCAACAAAAAAGTGCACGATTTCCGTCACGCCGCCCGGCGACATATAGAGTTCGAACACTTTGCGCACCTCACCGACCAGGTAGCCGGTCTCTTCAATCGCCTCTTTGCGAATGCACACTTCCGGCTCGTCGTCGTCCAGCAGACCGGCGCAGGCTTCAATCAGCATGCCACTCTCGTTGCCATTCACCCAGCTGGCGATGCGGAACTGGCGGATAAGCACCACGCTCTGTTTTTCGCGGTTATAGAGCATGATGGTCGCGCCGTTGCCGCGGTCATACACCTCACGTTTATGGCGGATGACTTCGCCATTCTGACGCGTCAAATCGTAGGTGATGTTACGCAGAACAAAGTAGTTTTCGGAGAGGATTTTATCTTTAATCACATCGATTTTTAGCGACATAGCAGGCTCCAGAAGAGAAAAAGAATGGCGCTATAGTACGCGCCCTGGCCTGCTTTGTCGCCGGGGTTACTGTTTCTCCGGTGGGTTAATGCCGAGCCACGCCATCATCCCCTGCGCCGCATGGCGCCCCTCCGCCATCGCCGTGACCACCAGATCGGCACCGCGCACCGCATCGCCACCGGCAAAAATCTGCGGGTGAGTGGTTTGATACCGGTAGGTGCTATTGACGCTGGCCGCGATGCGTCCCCACTCATCCACCTGCACACCCTGGCGCGACAACCACGGCATCGAATGGGGATTGAAACCAAAGGCCATAATCACCGCGTCGGCGGGCATAATAAACTCGCTCCCTGCGATCGCCACCGGGCGGCGACGCCCTTTCGCGTCCGGCTCGCCGAGCTGCGTACGCTGTAAACGTACGCCGCTCACGTTGCCCCCCTCATCGACTTCAATGTTGAGCGGCTGGACGTTGAACTCAAAGTTCGCCCCCTCATCACGGGCATTTTTCACCTCTTTTTTCGAGCCGGGCATATTGGCTTCATCCCGGCGGTAGGCGCAGGTGACTTTTGCCGCACCGTGACGCAGCGCGGTGCGCACGCAGTCCATCGCCGTATCGCCGCCGCCGAGCACCACCACGTTTAGCCCGGCGGTGTCGACAAATGGCTCATCCGCCGTGGTTTCAAGCCCCATCAATTGTTTGGTGTTGGCAATCAGGAACGGTAACGCGTCATAGACACCAGGCGCCTGTTCATTGGGCAGGTTGGCTTTCATCGAGCGGTAAGTGCCGACGCCGATGAATACCGCGTCGAACTCCTGGAGCAGTTGCTCCAGTGGACGATCTTTGCCGATTTCACAATTGAGTTCAAAACGGATGCCCATCGCGCTAAAGATTTCGCGCCGCCGCGCCAGCAGAGATTTGTCGAGCTTGAAAGCCGGAATGCCAAAGGTGAGCAGGCCGCCGATTTCCGGGTGGCGATCGAAGACGGTGGCGCTGACGCCGTGGCGGACCAGCACATCGGCACACGCCAGCCCCGCCGGCCCTGCGCCAATAATCGCCACCCGTTTATCAACGGGTTTCACCTGCCGCAGGTCGGGCCGCCAGCCCCCGGCCAGCGCCTGATCGGAGATGTAACGCTCAATGTTGCCGATGGTGACCGAGCCGGAGGCATCGCGCAAGGTACACGCCCCTTCGCAGAGACGATCCTGCGGGCAGACACGGCCAGTGATCTCCGGCAGGCAGTTGGTCTGGTGCGAAAGCTCTACTGCCGCAGCAATGTCGCCCGCTTTTACGCGAGCAATCCACTGGGGAATATGGTTGTGCAGCGGACAGCGCCATTCGCAGATGCTGTGCTCGCCGCAAGTTAAGCAGCGCTGCGCCTCCTGCTGCGCCTGCAGGGGTCGAAATGGCAAGTAGATCTCATCAAAGCCGCTTTTCCGCGCCGCCAGCGCCAGCTTCTCCGGCTCGCCGCGCGTGGCGGTACTACGTAACTGGCGCATTTTGTCGTCATTCTGCGCCGGAAGCTCGTGCCACGGCAGCGCCTGCTGGCTGGCGGTGCGCAATCGCCGTGTTTTCGCCATATTTGCCAGCGCTTCTGCGTTAATTAAGGTGAGCGCATCCGCCGGGCAGTTCTCCACGCAGGCCGGGCCTGCCAGGCGCTCTGCGCAGAGATCGCACTTGTGAGCGGTGGCTTTTACCTGCCCTTTTACGTCCGTGACCAACACCTGCATCGTGCCGAACGGGCAGGCGACAACGCAGGATTTGCAGCCGATGCATCTCTGCTGATTCACCTGCACCGCGTCATCGACGCGGGTGATGGCACCGTTCGGGCAACTGCGCGCGCAGGGGGCGGCTTCGCAGTGATGGCAGGTCACCGCGCTGTTCTGCTGGGGGTTTTTGATTACAGTAATACGCGGGTAGAACGCACCAGGGGTAAGGGGATGTTGCTCGTCGTTGTGCGCCATTACGCAGGCCACTTCGCAGGCATGGCATCCAATACAGTGTTGGCTATTCGCCATAATAAAACGATTCATGGCACCCTTCTTGATTGGCTGGATAAACCTTATCTTTTATATGCCTACTCTATTTACCGGGGTGCCTGCTGCCAGGCAATGTTCATTTGCCCAGAAAGGTTATCTATTTGTCACGAACATGTAGCAGATCAATTTATGTTAGCTTTTCAGAAAAATAGTAAGCCTGCGCAATTATGCTGGATAGTCTACAGTCCGTGTAAATGGTTAATAACGGGCAGGTAACGGCGCCTTCACTTACCGTTGCGGTAAAGCTTAGTCAGAATGAAGAATCAACGTTGAGAGTGGGTCTACGCAGAAGAAAATTTGGCTTAAATGACGATCTGCCCCGTGAAGCCTCAATCGGGCATGATAATTTACACTTTCTCCTTTATTTCTCCACGATTGGTGTCGCTATTACCGCTACATTGAGGCGGCTACTCTCACCTTAATCATGCGCAGCAATATGAGGTCCTGTTTCTGATGGCGAATTTTTTTATCGATCGCCCCATCTTCGCGTGGGTGCTGGCGATCCTGATCTGTCTGACCGGGGCGCTCGCCATTAGCTCGTTGCCCGTTGAGCAATATCCCGATTTAGCGCCGCCAAATGTGCGCATTACCGCCAACTACCCCGGTGCGTCGGCGCAGACGCTGGAAAACACCGTCACGCAGGTGATTGAGCAGAATATGACCGGGCTCGATAACCTGATGTATATGTCCTCGCAAAGCAGCGCCACGGGCCAGGCGTCAATCACCCTGAACTTCCGCGCCGGGACCGACCCCGATGAAGCGGTGCAGCAGGTTCAAAACCAGCTGCAGTCCGCGATGCGCAAGCTGCCGCAAACCGTGCAGAACCAGGGCGTGACGGTGCGCAAAACCGGTGATACCAACATCCTCACCATCGCCTTTGTCTCCACCGACGGGTCGATGGATAAGCAGGATATTGCCGACTATGTGGCGAGTAACATTCAGGACCCATTAAGCCGCGTTAACGGCGTCGGCGATATTGATGCCTACGGCTCGCAGTACGCTATGCGCATCTGGCTCGATCCGTCGAAGCTCACCAGTTATCAGCTCACCACCGGTGATGTGACCCGCGCCATTTCCTCCCAGAACGCGCAGATTGCCGTCGGACAACTGGGCGGCACGCCCTCCGTTGACCGCCAGGCGCTGAATGCCACCATTAATGCGCAGTCGCTGTTACAGACGCCGGAGCAGTTCCGCGCTATCACGTTGCGCGTTAATCCTGACGGGTCGGAAGTGCGTCTTGGTGACGTGGCGACCGTTGAACTGGGTGCGGAAAAGTATGACTACCTCAGCCGTTATAACGGTAAAGCCGCCTCCGGGCTTGGCGTGAAGCTGGCCTCCGGGGCGAATGAGATGGAGACGGCAGAGCTGGTGCTCCAGCGGCTTGATGAGCTGTCCCACTACTTTCCCCACGGCCTTGAGTATAAAGTCGCTTACGAGACCGCCTCGTTTGTTAAAGCCTCAATCATTGACGTGGTTAAGACGCTTCTCGAAGCGATTGTGCTGGTGTTTGTGGTGATGTACCTCTTTTTGCAAAACTTCCGCGCCACACTGATCCCAACCATCGCCGTGCCGGTGGTGCTGCTCGGCACCTTTGGCGTGCTCTACTCCTTTGGCTACAGCATCAACACCCTGACGATGTTTGCGATGGTGCTCGCCATCGGCCTGCTGGTGGATGATGCGATTGTAGTGGTGGAAAATGTCGAGCGCATCATGAGCGAAGAGGGTCTTTCGCCGCGCGAGGCGACGCGCAAGTCGATGGGGCAGATTCAGGGCGCGCTGGTCGGCATTGCGATGGTGCTCTCCGCCGTGTTTGTACCGATGGCCTTCTTTGGCGGCACTACCGGTGCTATCTATCGCCAGTTCTCTATCACTATTGTTTCGGCAATGGTGCTCTCGGTGCTGGTGGCGATGATCCTGACACCTGCGCTCTGCGCCACGCTACTCAAGCCGCTGCACAAAGGCGAGCAGCACGGACAGAAGGGCTTCTTCGGTGCCTTTAACCGCGTCTTCAACCGTAATGCCGACCGCTATCAAACCGCCGTGGGCAAAATCCTGCACCACGCTCTGCGTTGGATCCTGCTCTATCTGCTGCTGATTGGCGTGATGGTGCTGCTGTTTATGCGCCTGCCCACCTCGTTTCTGCCACTGGAGGATCGCGGCATGTTTACCACCTCCATTCAGTTGCCGAGCGGCTCAACGCAACAGCAGACGCTGAAGGTGGTGCAGAAGGTTGAAAAGTACTTCTTCACCCATGAGAAAGAGAATGTGCAGTCGGTGTTCGCCACCGTCGGCTCCGGCCCCGGCGGCAACGGGCAAAACGTTGCGCGCCTCTTTATTCGCCTGAAAGATTGGGAGTCACGCCATACCAGCGAGGGCAGCGCCTTTGCCATTATCGAGCGCGCCACCAAAGCCTTTAGCCGCATCAAAGAAGCGCGCGTCTTTGCCGGCAGCCCGCCGGCGATCAGCGGCATGGGCAGCTCCGCCGGGTTTGATATGGAGTTGCAGGATCATGCCGGTGCTGGCCACGATGCGCTGATGGCGGCGCGCGACCAGTTGATTCAGCTCGCCTCGCAGGATCCGGCTCTCACCCGCGTGCGCCACAACGGGCTGGATGATAGCGCGCAGTTACAGATTGATATCGATCAGCGCAAAGCGCAGGCACTGGGCGTCTCGATTGATGATATTAACGACACGCTGAAGACCGCATGGGGCTCCAGCTACGTTAACGACTTTATGGATCGCGGCCGCGTGAAGAAGGTCTATGTGCAGTCGGCGGCGAAATTCCGCATGCTGCCGGATGACATTAACCGCTGGTATGTCCGCAATAACAGCGGCGGAATGGTGCCCTTCTCCGCTTTTGCCACCTCGCACTGGCAAACCGGCTCGCCGCGTCTTGAGCGCTACAACGGCTATGCGGCGGTGGAGATTGTCGGCGAAGCCGCGCCAGGGGTCAGTACCGGTACGGCAATGGATGTGATGGAGAAGCTGGTACGCCAGCTGCCGACCGGCTTTGGCCTGGAGTGGACGGCGATGTCTTATCAGGAGCGGCTCTCCGGCGCGCAGGCACCGGCACTCTATGCCGTCTCGCTGCTGGTGGTTTTCCTCTGCCTTGCCGCGCTGTATGAGAGCTGGTCGGTGCCCTTCTCGGTGATGCTGGTGGTGCCGCTGGGCGTAATTGGCGCGCTGGTAGCGACCTGGATGCGCGGGCTGGAGAATGATGTCTACTTCCAGGTGGGGCTGTTGACGGTGATTGGCCTGTCGGCGAAGAACGCGATTTTGATTGTTGAGTTCGCCAATGAGATGAATGCCCGCGGTGAAGATCTGCTCGCCTCAACGCTGCATGCCTGCCGCCAGCGTCTGCGGCCCATCCTGATGACCTCGCTGGCGTTTGTTTTTGGCGTGCTGCCAATGGCGACCAGCACCGGTGCCGGCTCAAGTAGCCAGCATGCGGTGGGCACCGGGGTGATGGGCGGGATGATTTCCGCCACGGTGCTGGCGATCTTCTTTGTCCCGCTCTTCTTTGTGCTGGTGCGCCGCCGCTTCCCGCTCAGGGCAAAACCACGTTAATCGCGGGCAACAAAAAAGGCGACTGGATTCAGGTCGCCTTTTTTACGTGGATATTATTATTAAGCCGTCACTGCTCAATCATTCGTCTGAAAATTATTTACGAAGCATGCCTTCGATAAAATCTTTCCAGTTCCCCAGTTCATGTTCAATCATAACTACCTCTCTTATTATTACGGCCATTCTACTCAATGCCCGGATGCGCTGTGAAGCTATTTAAACCAATCGAATTAATCGCTCTTTACCGGGCATATCTCTTTGGCTTGGGCTTACTATGCGCCGCTCTGCGGCCTCATACTGTGATTAACGGCAATATTTCCTAAAAACTTGAGGGCTAAATGAAATGGCGATCACATTGTCAGATAAATCTTTAGTTTTGTTATTACGCGATGAACTAGGGGTGACCAAAAGTTATTTAACTAAAATCACTCAACTCACCGTTAAGTGAATTATTATTACCACGCGAATGATATTCGAATTAGATTCCGTTATTCTAATTTCCTGTTCGAATAAGGTTAAAAAGAGACAAAAGGATTCAACATGATCACCCTGTATGGCATCAAAAATTGCGACACCATCAAGAAAGCCCGCCGCTGGCTGGAGGCTGAGCAGGTGGAGTACCGCTTCCATGATTACCGCGTCGACGGGATTGATGCAGATCTGCTGCGCCCCGCAGTCGCAGAGCTTGGCTGGGAAGCATTACTGAACACGCGCGGAACCACCTGGCGCAAGCTGGATGAAGCGCAGCGCGCGGCAGTCGTTGACGCTGAAACGGCGATTGCCTTAATGGTTGAAATGCCAGCAATTATCAAACGACCATTGCTCTGCGCGCCCGGTAAGCCTATGCTGCTGGGTTTCAATGAATCCAGTTATGAGAAGTTTATTCACGAGGTGTAGTTTATGTCATGCCCGGTTATTGAGCTGACGCAGCAGCTTATTCGTCGCCCTTCTCTGAGTCCCGATGATGCGGGATGCCAGGCGCTGATGATTGAACGCCTGCGCGCTATCGGTTTCACCGTTGAGCCGATGGATTTTGGCGACACGCAGAACTTCTGGGCATGGCGCGGCCAGGGAGAGACGCTGGCGTTTGCCGGTCATACGGATGTTGTCCCGGCAGGCGACGTCGACCGCTGGATCAACCCACCTTTCGAACCCACCATTCGTGACGGCCTGCTGTTTGGTCGCGGCGCGGCGGATATGAAAGGCTCGCTGGCGGCGATGGTGGTTGCCGCCGAGCGTTTCGTGGCGCAGCACCCGCAGCACAGAGGCCGCCTCGCCTTTCTTATTACCTCTGATGAAGAGGCCAGCGCCACCAACGGCACGGTGAAAGTGGTTGAAGCGCTGATGGCGCGCAACGAACGTCTCGATTACTGCCTGGTGGGCGAGCCATCGAGCACCGAAGTGGTGGGCGATGTGGTGAAAAATGGCCGTCGCGGCTCCATGACCTGCAACCTGACCATTCATGGCGTGCAGGGGCACGTGGCCTATCCTCATCTGGCGGACAACCCGGTTCACCGCGCGGTACCGATGTTAACCGAGCTGGTGGGCATCGAGTGGGATCGCGGCAATGACTATTTCCCGCCGACCAGTATGCAGATCGCCAACGTTCAGGCCGGTACCGGCAGCAATAACGTCATTCCCGGCGAGCTGTTTGTGCAGTTCAACTTCCGCTTCAGTACCGAACTGACGGACGAGATGATTAAAGCAAAGGTGCAGGCGCTGCTGGAGAAATATCAGCTGCGCTACTCCGTGGAGTGGTGGGTCTCGGGCCAGCCGTTCCTGACCGGACGCGGCAAGCTGGTGGATGCGGTGGTTAACGCCATTGAGCACTATAATGAGATTAAACCGCAGTTGTTGACCACCGGCGGCACTTCCGATGGCCGCTTTATCGCGCGGATGGGCGCACAGGTTGTCGAGCTTGGGCCGGTGAACGCAACGATTCACAAAATTAACGAATGCGTAAACGCCGCAGATCTGCAACTGCTGGCGCGGATGTACCAGCGCATTATGGAACAACTCATCGCCTGATTGGCTGGAGGTTCGCATGGATTGGCTGTCAAAATATTGGTGGATTCTGGTACTGATTTTTTTAGTCGGCGTGTTGATCAACGTGATCAAAGATCTTAGCCGCGTCGATCATAAAAAGTTTCTCGCCAACAAGCCGGATCTGCCGCCGCATCGTGATTTCAACGATAAGTGGGATGACGAGGATGACTGGCCGAATAAGGACCAGCCGAAGAAGTAACCTTTCACCCCCGTTTGGGGGTGAATCTTTTATAGCAGCTCAATGATGTCATCATCGTTCGGCTTGCCGCCGCTTAACGCCTCATCAAAGTAGTGCTTCGGCACGGTGTACTGCAAATGATGCAGCGCCAGCGCCATGCTGCGATCGTCAATGGCGTGCCCCAGATCTTCAACGATATCAAGCGTGATATCGCCGCCTAACGCCGCAACCGCCTCTTCCGCCTTCACCGCCCACGCCAGATCGATCACCGGATCGTCGCCGCCGTGGATCAGGTGAATGGTATTAGTGGTGGCAACCCGCTGCGGCAGGCTGGCGTAACGACCGTTAAAGGCAATCACGCGCGAGGCGAGATCCGGCTGCGCCTTGATCCCCTCCAGCGCCATAATCGCCCCCTGCGAAAAGCCGATCAGCGCCGTGGCAAGCGGGCTGATACCGCTCTTTTGTTGCCAGTAACGCACCGCCTCAATAAACTGCGGCATCACCGCATCGACGCGCTGCTGGCGGTTCTCTTCACTGATATTGCCGACGGAGAACCACTGGCGACCCGGTGCGGCACCGCTCGCTTCAACGCCGCCGATGCTGACGATCAGCGCGTCGGGAAAGGCTGGCGCGAACCAGCGACCAATCTCGCCCATTGAAACCGGGTTATCGCCGACGCCGTGAAACAGCAGCAGCAGTTGCTTCGCAGGGCTTGTCGGGCGTTGCACAACAAAATGGGCATCTTTCATCAGGATCTCCTTAACGTGTCAGGTGCAGTCTACGCCGGGCAAAAAGAGTGACAATGCCATTTAACTGATGGAGATGGTTAAAAAAACTGTCTGGCCTGCACCTGCTTTTTCAGGGTTTCTGTACGCACTTCATCACCTGCCCGCAGCGCCAGAGCGGCTTCGGTGCGCTGCTGCGCCAGTAGCGCTTTGCGCCCTGGCAAGCCTAAACGCGCGCAGAGCTGCGCCTCGCGCTCAGAGTGGACAAGCTGGCCACGCAGCGCCGGGAGCGCGAGATCGCTCTGCGCAAGCAGGCGAGAAAGTGCGCCAGTGGCGGCCGAGAGCGGGCGATGGGCAAAAGCAAACCCGGCCAGCTCCAGCCAGTCCTCATCATTAAGGGTAGACCCCTGGGCCGGGGGCAGGGCTAACTTTTCCCCCTGCCAGTGCGAAAGCCACGGGAGATCGCGTGCCAGACGCTGCTGTTCATGCGCCGCCAGCGCATGCCCGGCTTCACTTAACGGCAACAGCGCCATCGCTGTAAAGCAGCCGCTACTCGCCTCTCGCTGGCTGCCAAGGCGCACCAGCTTAAAGCCGCAGCGCTGCCAGAAGTGCCACAACGCCTGGGTAAAACCAAAGCTGACCGATAGATAATCGCAGTCGCTGTCACGCGCCTGCGCCACCAGCGCGCGACCAATGCCTTCCCGCTGGCAGTGAGGATGCACGGCGATACGACTAATGCGTCGCCCGCGCAGCGTTGCGGCCAGCGGGCTGCCGCCGTGCGCGGCGAGTGATTGCGCCACCAGGTTGCCGCGCGGGCGGCGAAAACCGGCCCATACCGCCTGGCTTAGCTCGGGGGACAGCCCGCCCTCCTCTACCAGCCAGAGCGCGCCGACAATATGCTCTGCTTTTTTCGCCAGCCAGAAGTGCTGGCATGGCGCATCCATCATGCGTCGCAGATCGAGCGGCGAGGTGCGGTAGTGAGCGCTCGCCAGCAGGCGATAGAGTGCCGCAGACTGCGCAGGATGGCTCTGCCAGGCATTAGCAGGCAGCGGCGCGACCGTCAGCGCGCCGCTGGGTTTATCCGTCGCAACAGCATCATCCAGCAGCAGCAGTTCAGCCACCGCGCGCTCAAGCGGGCAACCCGCCGCCCAGCGCAGAGGCATGGAGAGCGCGCGGTGGCGTAAGTGTGGGAAACCAGCGCAAAACTTCAGTAAAAAGCCCTGTCCGGTGCCTTCGTAACCCTGCACCGTGGTGGTTAATAGCACATGGCTAAACGCGGCGGTAAGGGTATGCAGTAATGGGCCTGGGATAGCCGCGGCTTCATCGACAATCAGCCAGCCAGGCTGGCTTCCCTGCTGGTTTATCCGCTCCGCCAGCGCATCGGGGGCGATAAAATCGAACTTTTCGCCCGCGTAGTGCGAAAGCACGTCAGTGGCGGCGCGCGTTGGCGCAGTTACAACGGCTGGCGAAGTTAGCCTTGCGATATGCATCCCGGCGAGCGCGGATTTACCGCGTCCGCGCGGTGCGGTGACCACCATCACACCGGGTGGCATCGCAGCAAGTTCGGCGAGGATCGCCGCTTGTTCGCGCTGCGGCGCACCGTTGGCGGGATGCCACTCAGCACGAATGGGAAAATTAGCAACAGGTTGCGCGTCGCCTTCACGCCAGAGCAGCGTCTGCCCGTCGTGAAAAAGGGTGCGGCTAAAGTGGTCAACAAAAACCGGGGTCGGGATGGGATCGGCGGTGTCGCTCCAGCGGCGGCTGTCTGCGTCTGGCTGCTGCGCCCAGCGCTCGAGCGGCGGAACCAGCAGCAGCAGCCAGCTTCCCGCTTTTAGCGTGCCGCTAAGGGCGGCAAAGGCGGCAACATCGAAGCCGTCGCGCGCATCAAACACCGCATGGCTGAACTCACGCCCGAGCAGCGTCGTTAGCGCGCGCGGCGAGCAGTCGCCCGCTTCGCCCACCCAAAGCCAGTCGCCAGGGAGCGCGTCGCGCAGCTTCCCTGCCTCATCGGCGCACCACGCCGCGCTGCCGGAGAGCACCAGCAGGCGACGGATCCCTTCCCGCGCCATCTGCGCGCTCAGGTTTACCAGCGATTGCATAGTGAGGGCTTACAGACGCCCGCTAAAGGTGTCGCACTGCGCCGGATCGCCGCTATCCATGCCGCGTTTGAACCAACTGTAGCGCTGCGCCGAGGTGCCATGCGTAAAGCTGTCCGGGATCACGCGCCCCTGGCTACGCTGCTGCAAACGGTCATCGCCGATTGCCTGCGCCGCGTTCAGCGCCTCTTCGAGATCGCCCTCTTCCAGCACGCCCTGCTGCTGCATGCTGTGGCCCCAGACGCCGGCATAACAGTCAGCCTGCAACTCCATGCGTACCGAGAGAGCATTGACCTCTTTCTCGCTGGCGTGCTGCTGCAGCTGACGCACTTTCGCCTCGGTGCCGAGCAGTTTTTGCACATGATGGCCCACTTCATGGGCAATCACATAACCCTGAGCAAAATCACCACCGGCACCGAGTTTGTTTTTCATCTCATCATAGAAGGAGAGATCGATATAGACCTTGCTGTCTGCTGGGCAGTAGAACGGCCCCATAATTGACTGCCCCATGCCGCAACCGGTGTTGAACTGATTGCGGTAGAGCACCAGTTTTGGCTGCTGGTATTGACGCCCCATTTTCTGGAACAGCTGCCCCCAGGTATCTTCGGTGGAGGCGAAAATCACGCTGGAGAAGCGCGCGGCCTCATCCTCTTTCGGGTTCACCGCCGCCTGCTGTGACGACGGTGCGCTGACGGGTTGTCCGGTCAACATGCCGGTTAAATCCACGCCGTAATAACTTGCTACCACCACGATCACCAGCAGGATTAACCCGCCTTTGCCCCGCGGCAGGCGAAAACCCCCGCCGCCCATTGAGGGGCCACCCGACTGGCTCCGTCGGTCTTCTACGTTGTCACTCTCTCGTCGCCCTTGCCAGCGCATACTGCCTCCCTATGCCAATAATGGACTCTGTGTATATATGATCGTAGGCGGTTAGGGAAGGATTACCACTGGGAAAAAGACGTAAAAAAACCAGAGGATGCGGGCACCCTCTGGCTGAGACCCGAACGGAGGCAATCAGTCCAGTTTTACGCCCAGACGGTGTGCAACGGCTTCATAGGCTTCGATCAGCCCACCGAGGCTCTGGCGGAAGCGGTCTTTGTCCATTTTATCCAGCGTCTCTTTGTCCCACAGGCGGCTGCCATCCGGGGAGAACTCGTCGCCCAGCACCACTTCGCCGTTGAAGAGGCCAAACTCCAGTTTGAAATCGACGAGGATCAGGCCTGCGTCATCAAACAGCTTGCTCAGCACGTCGTTGGCTTTGTAGGAGAGCTCCTTCATGCGCGCCAGGTTCTCTTTATTCACCCAGCCGAAGGTTTCGCAGTAAGATTCGTTGACCATCGGATCGTGCATGGCGTCGTTTTTCAAAAACAGGTCAAACAGCGGCGGATTAAGCTCAATGCCTTCTTCAATGCCCAGACGTTTCACCAGCGAGCCCGCGGCGCGGTTGCGGATCACGCACTCGACCGGCACCATATCCAGCTTTTTCACCAGACATTCGGTATCCGAGAGCAGCGCTTCCATCTGGGTTGGGATACCGGCTTCGGCAAGTTTGGTCATAATGAAGTGGTTGAATTTGTTGTTCACCATCCCTTTACGATCAAACTGCTCAATGCGCGCGCCATCCCCTGCTGACGTATCGTTACGGAATTCGAGCACCAACAGGTCCGGGTTTTCGGTACTGTAGACGGTTTTCGCTTTGCCGCGATACAACTCAGCTTGCTTTTGCATTTTATTACTCCAGGTGTGATTACAAGGCTAATTGCACTATCTTACGCCGACGCACACGTTTGCGTCACGCTGATAAAAAAAGGCCGGAGGTATTCCGGCCCTGGATCTTACTGGTTAAACGCGGCCTGCAAGGCGGCGACTAACGCGTCGTTCTGGGATTGCGTCAGGGTGTGGCCCTTCGGATCGATAAACTGGAGGCTGCTGCGGTTATCAAGGTCGCCGACCTGCAGTTTATAATCGCCGGAGCTGAGACCCGGATCGCGCGCGCCCAGTGCCTGCCAGTCGCTGTCAGAGAGCGGCTTGTAGGTCACAGTCATGCTGCCAGTAGAGCGGGTGCTGTCGGTCACTTTCATGCCCACTTTCTCCAGCACGTTCGGCAGACGCTGCCAGACGACGTTGAACGGACCGCGCACCACCAGCATCGGCAGACCGGTATCATCCGCGCCGCTCTGCACGTCGAGCGTGGTCACGCTGCGCTTCTCAGCGGCGTTCTGCGCATCGGTGGCGGTTTTATCGAGGCCGGCGGAGATAACGTTCAGCATTTCGGTGCTGTAGCGCTGCAGCGATGCGGTATCACCTACCGGTTTACCCGCCTGCTCAAGGTTCACCAGTTTAACGACCACCGCCTGCTGATAACCCTGCGGTTTCACCGCGATTTGGTAGCGACCGCGATACTGCTGATCTTCATCCTGACGGTTCCACTCAACCCAATCGGTTGTGAGGGTCTGCGCGGCATCGTCGCGTTTGGCGATGGTGAAGTTTTTCGCCTGAATCAGGCTAACAACCTGCGGCCATAAGGTATTGCCGCGACCATTCTCTACCATCAGCGTGGCGGTATCGCCGTTGAACTGGGTACGCGCACCGGTCACCAGCGCCAGCGGCTGTGCTGGCGGACGAATGTCCAGCGCTTTACCAACGGCACCGCTGCCGCTGGCGGAAGGGACATTGTAGTCCCCAGTCTGCACCGGCAGGATCAGCCCGGCGGGCGCATGAAGCTCAGCAAGCGGCGTCGCATCCAGATAGGATTCGTCCCCGCTGACCTGACGCTTGTAACGTGAATCGGAATTGCAGGCGGCGAGCAACATCACAAGTGAAACACTCGCTACCTTCGCCAGGCGCGACTTCTGTACTGAGTAAGCCATCAAATCTCCCTAAACTTTACAGCAGACCGGCATGCTTAAGCGCCGCACGAACCACCTCACGACCGTGGTCGGTAATCGGTGTCATCGGCAAACGCAGCGTATCGGTTGCCACAAGTCCCAACTCCTTACATGCCCATTTGACCGGGATCGGATTGGGTTCGACAAATAGTTTGTTGTGTAACGGCATCAGACGCTGGTTAATCGCGCGGGCATCGGCAAACTGCCCTTCAGCGGCCAGTTTGCACATCTCGGCCATTTCGCGCGCCGCCACGTTGGTGGTGACGGAAATCACACCGTGACCGCCGAGCTGCATGAAGTCCATCGCCGTGGCGTCGTCGCCGCTCAGCAGGATAAAGTCGTCTGAAACCAGCTCTTTGATCTGGTGAACACGACTTAAGTTCCCGGTCGCTTCTTTAATACCGATAATATTTTTGACTTCCGCCAGGCGTCCCACGGTTTCCGGCAGCATATCGCAGCCAGTGCGCGACGGCACATTATACAGAATCTGCGGCAGGTCAGTATGTTCGGCGATGGCTTTGAAGTGCTGGAACAGACCTTCCTGCGTCGGGCGGTTGTAATAGGGGGTAACGGTGAGGCAGCCAACGATGCCGCTGTTATTGAAACGCTGCGTCAGGCTGATGGCTTCGGCGGTGGCGTTTGCGCCCGTGCCGGCAATAACAGGAATGCGCCCGTCAGCCAGCTCAACCGTCAGTTCAACCACATCAGCATGCTCGTCGTGGCTCAGGGTTGCGGATTCGCCGGTAGTCCCTACCGAAACGATCGCCGAGGTTCCACTGGCGACATGATAATCAATCAGTTTCTTCAGGCTTGACCGGCAGACTTTACCTTGCGAATCCATCGGCGTAATAAGCGCAACAATACTTCCCGTGAACATGGGCCATCCTCTGTGCAAACAAGAGCCTCAATGGTACGTGCGGTGCCGTAAGAAAAGCAAGAGACCTGACGGTCTGTGGCGGTTGTATGCCGGTTTTTTTTATGCTTTCCTTATGATTACCTCATGTTTGACAGGAAGCTCAGGTTTGACAACCTCACCACAACACTTTTTGGTTATCACTGCGCTGGGGGCCGACCGGCCTGGCATTGTGAATACGATCACACGCCATGTCAGCAGCTACGGTTGTAATATTGAAGACAGCCGGCTGGCGATGCTGGGAGAAGAGTTCACCTTTATTATGCTGCTTTCAGGGTCGTGGAACGCTATTACCCTTATCGAATCGACCCTGCCGCTGAAAGGCGCCGAACTGGATCTGTTGATTGTGATGAAGCGTACCGAGGCTCGCCCGCGTCCTGATATGCCCGCCACCGTTTGGGTGCAGGTTGACGTACCGGATTCTCCCCATTTGATTGAACGCTTTACGGCGTTATTCGATGCTCACGAGATGAATATTGCCGAGCTGGTCTCCCGCACTCAGCCCGCCAGCGCCGATGGTGTTCCGCAACTCTTTATTCAGATTACCGCCCACAGCCCCGCGTCGCGGGACGCATCAAATATTGAGCAGGCGTTTCGGGCGCTCTGTACAGAATTGAATGCGCAAGGCAGTATAAACGTCGTCAACTATTCTCAGCATGATGAACAGGATGGAGTGAAGCAATGAATCCACTGAAAGCCGGTGATATCGCACCGAAATTTAGCTTGCCCGATCAGGACGGTGAACAAGTAAATTTAGCCGACTTCCAGGGACAGCGTGTTCTGGTCTATTTCTACCCGAAAGCCATGACACCGGGTTGTACCGTCCAGGCCTGCGGCCTGCGCGATAACATGGATGAGCTGAAAAAAGCAGGCGTGGAAGTTCTCGGTATCAGCACTGATAAACCGGAAAAACTCTCCCGCTTCGCCGAGAAAGAGCTGCTCAACTTTACCCTGCTGTCCGATGAAAGCCATGAAGTGTGCCAGCAATTTGGCGTCTGGGGTGAGAAGACCTTTATGGGGAAAACTTACGACGGCATTCACCGCATCAGTTTTCTGATTGATGCCGCGGGCACCATTGAACATGTGTTTGATGACTTTAAAACCAGTAATCACCACGATATCGTCGTGAACTGGTTAAAAGAGAACGCCTAAACGCCCCCCCTCTTCTGCTGCGGGCAACCCGTCAGGGTCGCCCTCCTAAGCTTTACTCTCGCGTTATCCGCTGATCACCTCATCTTCGCTAGCCAGCGAATCAGGCCACGCGTGGATCACCGCTTTTATTAAGGTCGCCAGCGGAATGGCGAAGAAGACGCCCCAGAAGCCCCACAGGCCGCCGAAAATCACCACCGACAGGATAATCACCAGCGGATGCAGGTTGACTGCTTCCGAGAAGAGCACCGGCACCAGCAGGTTGCCATCCAGCCCCTGAATAATCAGATAGACCGCAAAACAGCTCCAGAACTCAGTGCCCAGCCCGAACTGGAACAGCGCCACGCCAACCACCGGAATGGTCACCACAAACGCGCCGATATAGGGAATCAACACCGAGAAGCCCACCAACACCGCCAACAGCAGCGAGTAGTTGAGGCCAAAGAGAATGAAGCCAATCCAGGTCGCCACGCCGACCACCACCATCTCCAGCACTTTGCCGCGAATATAGTTGGTGATCTGCTGATTCATCTCTTTCCATACCTGGCCTGCCAGCCCGCGGTTGCGCGGCAGCACCCGGCGCACGGCGTTGAGCATCTGTTCTTTATCTTTTACCAGGAAAAAGACCATCAGCGGCACCAGCACGAGATAGACCGCAAGAGTAAGCAGCCCCACCAGCGAAGCGAGGGAGTATTTCACCACCGAGTCACCCATTGAGAGCATACGCGCGCGCATATTCTCAGCCATCGCATCAATGATGCCCGCATCCATCAGCGCGGGATAACGGCGCGGCAGGGTGGCGGCAAAACCGGAGAGCTTGTTTAACATGCCAGGCATATCGCGGATCAGGTTGATGCCCTGCTGCCAGGCGATCGGCATCACCACAAAGGCCATCACCAGCAGAATGCCAACAAACAGCACCAGCACGATGCTTGCCGCCCAGCTGCGTGAACAGCCAATGCGCTGCAGGCGGGCCGTTGGCCACTCCAGCAGATAGGCGATCACCAGCGCCACAAGCAGCGGCGCGAGCAGGCCGCTAAAGAAGAAGAGAATGGTAAAACCGGCAAGCAGGATAACCAGCAGGGCAATCGCTTCGGGGTCGCTGAAGCGACGGCGATACCACTGCGTCAACATTTCGAGCATAACGTTCCTTATTTCGCCTCACTGGCGGACGTTCAGAACGGGAAGTTTATCGAAATGTCATAAAAAAGACTTCGCTTTTCGTTCCCTTTGCGGGAAACATATCATTGCCGTGAATAAGATTTTCAACGACCATTAACGCGGCTACACTCGCAGGGCGGGTAAGCCGAATGGAACCCGGATATCGTTGTGTCACCTCCAACACAGGAAAGAGGTTATGTTCAGGCAGTTGAAACGAACGCTGGTCGCAACCCTTATCGCCGCCCTTACCGCAGGCCAGGCTGCGCCGGTTTTTGCAGACTCGGCAGACAGCCTGCCGGATATGGGCACCTCGGCTGGCAGCACGCTCTCCATTGGCCAGGAGATGCAGATGGGCGACTTCTATGTGCGCCAGCTGCGCGGCAGCGCGCCGTTAATTAACGATCCGCTGCTGGTGCAGTACATCAATTCTCTTGGTATGCGGCTAGTGGCGCATGCCTACTCAGTGAAAACGCCTTTCCACTTCTACCTGGTGAATAACGACGAAATTAACGCCTTCGCCTTCTTTGGCGGCAACGTGGTGCTGCACTCTGCCCTCTTCCGGTACACGGATAATGAGAGCCAGCTTGCCTCGGTCATGGCGCACGAAATTTCGCACGTTACCCAGCGCCACCTTGCCCGCGCAATGGAAGATCAGAAAAGCAGCGCACCGCTCACCTGGGCAGGCGCGCTGGGGTCGATTTTGCTGGCGATGGCCAACCCGCAGGCGGGAATGGCGGCGCTGACCGGCACGCTGGCCGGCACGCGACAAGGAATGATCAGCTTTACACAGCAGAATGAGCAGGAGGCGGATCGCATTGGCATTCAGGTGCTGCAACGTGCCGGTTTTGACCCGCAGGCGATGCCGACCTTCCTGGAAAAATTGCTCGATCAGTCACGCTACTCCAGCCGTCCGCCGGAAATTTTGCTGACGCACCCCCTGCCGGAGAGCCGCCTGTCTGATGCCCGTAACCGCGCCAACCAGATGCGCCCGGTGGTGGTGCAATCCTCTGAGTCGTTCTATATGGCAAAGGCCCGCACCCTGGGCATGTATAACTCTGGACGTAACCAACTGACCGACGATCTGCTCGACAGCTGGGCAAAAGGCAACGTGCGCGAGCAGCGCGCGGCGCAGTATGGTCGGGCGCTGAAAGCGATGGAGGCGAAAGATTTTGCCGGCGCGCAGAAGCTGTTGCAGCCGCTGCTGAGCGCGGATGCGAACAACGCCTGGTATCTCGATCTGGCGACGGATATCGATCTTGGCCTGAATAAAAGCGGCGAGGCGATTAAACGCCTGAGTGGTGCAAGCGGGCTGAAGAACAACCCAGTGCTGCAACTCAACCTGGCGAACGCTTACTTACAGGGCGGTCAGCCGGCGCAGGCCGCGCAGATCCTCAACCGCTACACCTTCACCAATAAAGACGATATCAACGGCTGGGATCTGCTGGCGCAAACAGAAGCGGCGCTCGGCAACCGCGATCAGGAGCTGGCGGCACGCGCAGAAGGCCAGGCACTGATCGGCAGGCTCGACCAGGCGATCACACTGCTGAGTAGTGCCAGCGCGCAGGTAAAGCTCGGCAGCCTGCAACAGGCACGCTATGACGCGCGAATCGACCAGCTGCGCCAGATGCAGCAGCGCTTCCGCCCGTATGAAAAGATGTAATCAGGAGAAAAAATGTCAAACGCGGTAAAAATCTACCATAACCCCCGCTGCTCCAAGAGCCGTGAGACCCTGAGCCTGCTGCAGGCCAACGGCGTTGAACCGGAGGTGGTGCTCTACCTTGAGACGCCGCCGGATGCGGCAACGATCCAACAGCTGTTGCAGTGGCTTGGCATGTCGAGCGCGCGGGAGTTGATGCGCACGAAAGAGGATCTCTATAAAGCGCTCAACCTCGGCGACAGCACGTTATCCGAAGCGGCGCTGCTGCAGGCGATGGTGGAGAACCCGAAACTGATCGAGCGCCCCATCGTGGTCGCTAATGGTCAAGCGCGAATCGGCCGACCGCCGGAAAGCGTGCTGAAGATCTTGCGCTAACAGCGGATGACATCTTGTAGGCCGGATAAGGCGATACGCCGCTATCCGGCAGAAGCAGCCACAAAGCATTGCCGGATGGCGCTCACGCTTATCCGGCCTACGCAGCAGACCATAAGCCATCGAGCACCATAAGCCTTTGTAGGCCGGATAAGGCGGCACGCCGCCATCCGGCAGAAGCAGCCACAAAGCATTGCCGGATGGCGCTCACGCTTATCCGGCCTACGCAGCAGACCATAAGCCATAGTGCACCATAAGCCTTTGTAGGCCGGATAAGGCGGCACGCCGCCATCCGGCAGAAGCAGCCACAAAGCATTGCCGGATGGCGCTCACGCTTATCCGGCCTACACAGCAGACCATAAGCCATAACGCACCATAAGCCTTTGTAGGCCGGATAAGGCGGCACGCCGCCATCCGGCATGGGCAGCAAACCGCAAGCACATTTTGGTCGGTTAAACCCAAAGACCTACAGCTGCAGAATATCTTTCACAAACGGGATGGTGAGCTTGCGCTGGGCGGTAATGGAGGCGCGATCCAGTTGATCGAGGGTGTCGAACAGCGTGCGCATCTCGCGATCCAATCTTTTTAGCAGAAATCGGCCCACGTCTTCCGGCAACTCAAAGCCGCGAATGCGCGCACGCAGCTGCAATGCTTGCAATTTGTCCTCATCGGAGAGCGGCTGCAGCTTGTAGATCTGCCCCCAGTCGAGACGCGAAGCCAGATCCGGCAGGCCGAGATTGAGCTGGCGCGGCGGCCGATCACCGGTGATCAGCAGGCGGGTTTTGCCCTGCTCCAGAATGCGGTTGTAGAGGTTAAAGATCGCCATCTCCCACGGCTCATCGCCGGCAATGCACTCGATATTATCGATGCAGACCAGCGAGAGGTGCTCCATCCCTTCCAGCACGTCCGGCACGAACCAGGTGCGTTTATCGAGCGGCACATAGCCCACGGCATCGCCGCGCTGAGAGAGTTCGGCGCAGGCGGCATGCAACAGATGGCTTCGCCCCGCGCCTTCGCGCGACCAGAAATAGATGTAACCGCTGTGCGCCTCGCGCAGAACGTTTTGTAACGCCGCCAGTAAGGAGGGGTTATCACCCGGCCAGAAACTCGCAAAGGTTTCATCATCGGGTAAAAATAATGGCAGGGAGAGCTGTGCCGGCGTGTTCAGAGGTACCTCAACAGGGCTTACAAAAAACGCAGTGAGTCTATCATAAAAATCGACGCCGTTTGAACCGGGCGCGAGGCCCGGTGCAATTCTGTGCGCGAGTTACGGTTTCGCCTGCTCATTTTCGGAGGCATCCAGCACCACCTCTTCCGGGCGCAGCACGCTAATCAGCTTGAAAATCAGGCTCAGGCCAACGCCGACAATGGTCGCCAGCGCCATACCTTTCAGCTCTGCCGCGCCGATATGTACCTTCGCGCCGCTGACGCCAATAATCAGGATCACCGACGTGAGGATCAGGTTTTGCGCTTTGCTGTAGTCCACTTTCGACTCGATCAGCACGCGGATCCCCGATGCCCCAATCACCCCGTAGAGCAGCAGCGACACGCCGCCCATCACCGGTACCGGAATGATCTGGATCGCCGCCGCCAGTTTGCCGACGCAGGAGAGCAGAATGGCGATAATCGCCGCCCCGCCAATCACCCAGGTGCTGTAGACGCGGGTGATCGCCATCACGCCAATATTTTCACCGTAAGTGGTATTCGGCGTGGAGCCGAAGAAGCCGGAGATCATCGTCGACAGGCCGTTAGCGAACATCGAACGGTGCAGGCCAGGGTCGCGGATCAGATCGCGTTTGACGATATTGGCCGTCACCACCAGATGCCCGACGTGCTCGGCAATTACCACCAGCGCCGCCGGCAGAATAGTGAAGATCGCGAACCACTCAAAGCGCGGCGTGTAGAACGTTGGCAGCGCGAACCAGTGTGCCTGGGCGATAGGTGTGGTATCGACAACGCCCATGGCGAAGGAGAGCGCATAGCCCGCCAGCACGCCGATCAAAATCGGGATAATTGCCAGAAAACCGCGGAACAGCACCGAACCAAAGACCGTGACCGCCAGCGTTACCAGCGAAATGGTGATGGTTTTACTGTCGGCGCTCTGCCCGTCCGGCGGCAGCAGGCCAGCCATATTCGCCGCCACGCCCGCTAACTCGAGCCCGATCACCGCCACAATGGCGCCCATCGCTGCAGGCGGGAACATTACATCCAGCCAGCCGGTGCCCGCTTTTTTTACAATCAGCGCCACCAGGCAGAAGAGCACGCCGCACATAATGAAGCCGCCCAGCGCCACTTCATAGCCCAGCGGCAACAGCAGCAGCACCGGCGAGATAAAGGCGAAGCTGGAGCCGAGGTAAGCAGGGATTTTCCCCTTGCAGATAAAGATATAGAGCAGCGTTCCGACACCGTTGAACAGCAGCACGGTGGCCGGGTTGATATGAAACAGGATTGGCACCAGCACGGTTGCGCCAAACATGGCGAACAAGTGCTGCAAACTAAGCGGGATCGTCTGCAAAAGCGGCGGTCTTTCACTCACCCCGATAGCACGGCGCGTCATAGTGTTTTCCTCTGAGTGTTGTTGTTAATCTCCCCGTCCGGTGCGGCGGGCAGTGTTTTGTTTCCCAAAAAAAAGCCGACTATCAAAGTCGGCTTTCATTGTGTTGTCAGTTACTTCGTACCAAAAATCTTATCGCCGGCATCGCCGAGCCCCGGGATGATGTACCCCTGCTCGTTAAGCCCCTGGTCGATAGAAGCGGTGTAGAGTTCGACATCCGGGTGCGCTTTCTCCAGCGCCGCGACGCCTTCCGGCGCGGCCACCAGCACCAGCACCTTGATACTGGTGCAACCAGCGTTTTTCAGCAGATCGATGGTGGCGATCATGGAACCGCCGGTCGCCAGCATCGGGTCAACCACCAGCGCCATACGCTCGTCGATGTTCGATACCAGTTTCTGGAAGTAAGGCACCGGCTCCAGTGTCTCTTCGTTGCGGTAGATACCAACAACGCTGATGCGCGCGCTTGGCACGTGCTCCAGCACACCTTCCATCATCCCCAGACCGGCGCGCAGGATCGGCACCACGGTAATTTTCTTACCCTTGATCTGGTCGATCTCTACCGGGCCGTTCCAGCCTTCGATAGTCACCTTCTCGGTTTCCAGATCCGCAGTAGCTTCATAAGTCAGCAGGCTGCCTACTTCTGAGGCGAGTTCACGAAAGCGTTTGGTGCTGATGTCGTTCTCTCGCATCAGGCCCAGCTTGTGTTTGACGAGTGGGTGTTTTACTTCCACGACCTTCATACTCTTCTCCTTCCGCTGACAGGTGGCAACCACAAAAAAAATCGCCGGATTATACCGCTTTTTTCCCGTTTCGCTACAGGCAGCCGCTTGATCGCGATCAATTCGGCTGGAGATGAGTATAAAACAATAATCGACCGCGCCCTGCAACAATGGACTCGCAAACGTTTGCCTTGGCTGTTAGAATTGCGCCGAATTTTTATTGCTACCGCTAGAAAACGCGTGGGGACAGAAGCAGTGACCGATAAAACCTCTCTCAGCTATAAAGATGCCGGTGTCGATATCGACGCGGGCAATGCTCTGGTAGACCGAATCAAAGGCGTGGTGAAGAAGACCCGTCGCCCGGAAGTGATGGGCGGGCTGGGCGGCTTCGGCGCGCTGTGCGCGTTGCCGCAAAAATATCGTGAGCCAGTTCTGGTTTCCGGCACTGATGGCGTAGGCACCAAGCTGCGTCTGGCGATGGATCTGAAACGTCACGACACCATCGGTGTCGACCTGGTGGCGATGTGCGTTAACGATCTGGTGGTACAAGGCGCAGAGCCCCTCTTCTTTCTCGACTACTACGCCACCGGCAAGCTGGATGTTGATACTGCAGCCAGCGTGATCAACGGTATCGCCGAAGGGTGTTTGCAGTCCGGCTGCGCGCTGGTCGGCGGCGAAACGGCAGAGATGCCGGGCATGTATCACGGCGACGACTACGATGTGGCCGGTTTCTGCGTCGGCGTAGTAGAAAAATCAGAGATTATCGACGGTAGCAAAGTCGCCGACGGCGATGTGCTGGTTGCCCTGGGTTCCAGCGGCCCGCACTCCAACGGCTACTCGCTGGTGCGCAAAGTGCTCGAAGTGAGTGGCGCCGATCCGCTGACCACGCAGCTGGAAGGAAAATCCCTGGCCGATCATCTGCTGGAGCCGACGCGTATTTACGTCAAATCCGTGCTGGAGCTGATTGAAAAGGTTGAGGTTCATGCCGTTGCGCACCTCACTGGCGGCGGTTTCTGGGAGAATATTCCGCGCGTACTGCCGGATAACACCCAGGCCGTTATCGACGAATCCTCCTGGCAGTGGCCGGCGGTGTTTGACTGGCTGCAGAGCGCCGGTAACGTCAGCCGTCACGAAATGTACCGCACCTTTAACTGCGGCGTCGGCATGGTGATCGCCCTGCCCGCGCAGGAAGTGGATAAAGCCATTGAGCTGATGAATGCCAAAGGTGAAAAAGCATGGAAAATCGGTATGATCAAAGCTTCCGATTCCAGCGAGCGTGTGGTCATTGAATGAAAAACATTGTGGTGCTGATTTCCGGCAACGGCAGTAATTTGCAGGCAATTATCGACGCCTGTAAACAGAAGAGAATCAATGGCACCCTGCGGGCAGTTTTCAGCAACAAGGCCGACGCGTTCGGCCTTCAGCGTGCGCGGGAAGCGAATATTCCCGCCCATGCGCTGAGCGCAGATCAGTTTGCCAACCGCGACGCCTTCGATCGTGAATTGATGCAGGAGATTGACGCTTACGCGCCGGATCTCGTGGTGCTGGCGGGTTATATGCGCATTCTCAGCCCGGCATTTGTCGCCCACTACGCCGGTCGCCTGCTCAATATCCACCCCTCCCTGTTACCGAAATATCCCGGTTTGCATACCCACCGCCAGGTGCTGGAAAACGGCGATGAAGAGCATGGCACCAGCGTGCACTTTGTCACTGACGAACTGGATGGCGGCCCGGTGATTTTGCAGGCGAAAGTGCCGGTGTTTGCGGGTGATAGCGAAGAGGATATTACCGCCCGCGTGCAGGCGCAGGAGCATGCAATCTACCCGCTGGTGGTGAGCTGGTTTATCGAAGGTCGCCTGACCATGCAGGACGGCGGTGCCTGGCTTGATGGCCTGCGTTTACCACCCGAAGGGTATGCAGCGGACGAATAATTGCCCTATTCACCGGCAGCGGTTTACGCGGGCTGGCTATTTTCCGTGCCGGAGAGACGAAACCGCCTCCGGCACACTCCCCTTCTCACCACTCCGCACTATTTTTCATCACGTTAAGCAATAAAACTGATTACTGTCATACTTTTTTGCCACAGTTGGACATCTGCTAATAAAGCTCGCCATAATAAGTTGTCTTATACGAAGGAACGCCAGCAACGTTCACCTGCAAGTCGGAGCACCGCATGTGCGAGAGGGAGTGGCCGTGCTTCGAGAAAGAACCGGAGTGTAAACAGGAATGGGTCAGGAAAAGTTATATCTCGAAAAAGAACTAAGCTGGTTGTGCTTTAACGAACGCGTGCTTCAGGAAGCCGCGGACAAAAGTAACCCCCTTATTGAACGTATGCGTTTTTTGGGGATCTATTCCAATAACCTTGATGAGTTCTATAAAGTCCGTTTCGCCGAGCTTAAGCGGCGGCTGATCATCAGTGAAGAACAGGGCGTGGCGACCAATTCACGTCATCTGCTGGGCAAAATTCAGTCTCGCGTATTGAAAGCCGACCAGGAGTTCGACGGGCTCTATAACGACCTGCTGCTGGAGATGGCGCGTAATCAGATCTTCCTGATTAACGAGCGTCAGCTCTCGCAAAACCAGCAAAGCTGGCTGCGCAGCTACTTTAAACAGTACCTTCGCCAGCACATCACGCCGACGCTTATTACCCGCGAAACCAATCTGGTGCGCTTCCTGAAGGATGATTACACCTATCTGGCGGTGGAGATCATTCGCGGTGACGATATCCGCTACGCGCTGCTGGAAATTCCTTCCGACAAAGTCCCGCGCTTCGTTAACCTACCACCGGAGACGCCGCGCCGCCGCAAGCCGATGATTCTGCTGGATAACATCCTGCGCTACTGCCTGGATGATATCTTTAAAGGCTTCTTCGATTACGACTCGCTCAACGCCTACTCGATGAAAATGACCCGTGATGCCGAATATGATCTGGTGCACGAGATGGAGTCGAGCCTGATGGAGCTGATGTCCTCAAGCCTGAAACAGCGCCTTACCGCCGAGCCGGTGCGTTTTGTCTACCAGCGCGATATGCCGGATGCGATGGTTGAGATGCTGCGTGAAAAACTGACCATCTCCCGCTACGACTCTATTATCCCCGGCGGGCGTTATCACAACTTCAAAGACTTTATTGGCTTCCCTAATGTCGGCAAAGCCAACCTCGTCAACAAACCGCTGCCGCGCCTGCGCCACGTCTGGTTTGATAAATTCCGCAACGGTTTCGACGCCATCCGCGAGCGCGATGTGCTGCTCTACTACCCCTATCACACTTTTGAGCACGTGCTGGAGATGCTGCGCCAGGCGTCGTTCGACCCGAACGTGCTGGCGATCAAAATCAACATCTACCGCGTGGCAAAAGATTCACGCATCATCGACTCGATGATCCACGCCGCGCATAACGGCAAAAAAGTGACCGTGGTGGTGGAGCTGCAGGCGCGCTTTGATGAAGAGGCCAATATTCACTGGGCCAAACGGCTGACGGAAGCGGGCGTGCAGGTGATCTTCTCCGCGCCGGGCTTAAAAATCCACGCCAAGCTGTTCCTCATCTCGCGTATGGAAGGCGAAGAGATTGTGCGCTATGCCCATATCGGCACCGGTAACTTTAACGAGAAAACCGCACGCACCTATACCGATTACTCGCTGCTAACCGCCGATGCGCGCATCACTAACGAAGTGCGCCGGGTCTTCAACTTTATTGAAAACCCCTATCGTCCGGTGCAGTTCGACTATCTGCTGGTATCGCCGCAGAACTCGCGCCGCCTGCTGTATGACATGATCGACGCCGAGATCGCCAACGCGCAGAACGGCAAGCCCTCCGGCATTACGCTTAAGCTGAATAACCTTGTCGATAAAGGGCTGGTGGACAGACTCTATGCAGCCTCCAGCTCCGGCGTGCCGGTGAACTTGCTGGTGCGCGGTATGTGCTCGCTGATCCCGAATCTTGAAGGCATCAGTGACAATATTCGGGTCATCAGCATCGTTGACCGCTATCTTGAGCACGATCGCATCTATATTTTTGAAAACGGCGGCGATAAGCGCGTCTGGCTCTCCTCCGCCGACTGGATGACGCGTAATATTGATTACCGTATCGAAGTGGCCGCGCCGATCCTCGATCCGCGCCTGAAACAGCGGGTGCTGGATATTATCGAGCTGCTGTTCAGCGATACGGTGAAAGCCCGTTATATCGACAAAGAACTGAGTAATCGCTATGTGCCGCGCGGGAATCGTCGTAAAGTACGCGCCCAACTAGCGATTTACGACTATATCAAATCCCTCGAACAGCCCGAATAATCTATGCCGATACAAGAGAAGATGCCACGACCGGAGGAGTTCGCCGCGGTCGACCTGGGTTCCAACAGTTTCCACATGGTGATTGCCCGTGTGGTGGATGGCGCGATGCAAATCATCGGTCGCCTTAAACAGCGCGTACATCTGGCTGACGGGCTGGACAGCAATAATATGCTGAGCGAAGAGGCAATGGAGCGCGGTCTTGCCTGCCTTTCGCTGTTTGCGGAACGATTGCAGGGCTTCGATCCGGCGAGCGTCTGCATCGTCGGCACGCATACGCTGCGCCAGGCGCTGAACGCGACAGAGTTTCTCAAACGCGCAGAAAAAGTGATCCCCTACCCGATTGAGATCATCCCCGGCAACGAAGAGGCGCGCCTCATTTTTATGGGCGTTGAGCACACGCAGCCGGAGAAAGGCCGCAAGCTGGTGGTCGATATTGGCGGCGGCTCGACGGAGCTGGTGATCGGCGAAGATTTCCAGCCGCAGTTGGTCGAGAGCCGCCGGATGGGCTGCGTCAGCTTTGCTCAGCTCTACTTCGCGGGCGGCACCATTAACGGTGAAAACTTCCGCCGCGCGCGTATGGCGGCAACGCAGAAACTGGAATCGCTGGCCTGGCAGTTCCGCATTCAGGGCTGGAACGTGGCGCTTGGCGCCTCCGGTACCATAAAAGCGGTGCATGAAGTGCTGATCGCTCTCGGCGAGAAAAATGGCATTATCACCCCCGAGCGGCTGGAGAGAGTAGTTACAGAAGTGCTGAAATTTAAGAGCTTCAGCGATCTTACCCTGCCGGGGCTGTCAGATGAGCGCAAGGTGGTGTTCGTGCCGGGGCTGGCGATCCTGTGCGGCGTATTTGACGCGCTGGCGATCCGCGAGCTGCGTCTCTCCGACGGTGCCCTGCGTGAAGGGGTGCTTTATGAAATGGAGGGGCGTTTCCGCCATCAGGACATTCGCAGCCGCACCGCGCAGAGCCTGGCAAGCCAGTACAATATCGACCGCGATCAGGCACGCCGCGTGCTGGACACCACCACGCTGATTTACGATCAGTGGCAGGCGCAGAACCCGAAACTCGGCAACCCACAGCTGGCGGCGCTGCTGAAATGGGCGGCGATGCTGCATGAAGTTGGGCTGAATATTAACCATAGCGGCATGCACCGCCACTCGGCTTATATTCTGCAAAACAGCGACCTGCCCGGTTTTAACCAGGAGCAGCAGCTGATGATGGCGACGATGGTGCGCTACCATCGCAAGGCGCTCAAGCTCGATGAGATCCCGCGCTTTACGCTGTTTAAGAAGAAACAGTTTTTACCGCTGGTGCAGATCTTACGTCTCGGCGTGCTACTGAATAACCAGCGCCAGGCGACCACCACGCCACCGACGCTGCGCCTGACGACCGATGATAACCACTGGACGCTGAGCTTCCCCCGCGACTGGTTTAGCCAGAATGCGCTGGTGCTGCTGGATCTGGAAAAAGAGCAGGAGTACTGGGAAGCGGTAACCGGCTGGCGGCTGAAGATCGAAGAGGAGCAGTCCCCGACCGTGGCGGCGTAAACCGCCGCATTCGCTACTCCTGCACCAGCGCCGCCAATGGCGCGGGTTTACCAATCAGATACCCCTGAAGATAATCGATGCCCAGCGCGATCGCCGCGCTGCGTATCTCTTCGCTCTCTACATACTCCGCCACGACCTGCATCTTCTTCATCCGCGCCAGATGGCAGATCGAGGCTACAATTTGGTAATCAAGGCTGCTTGCAACAATATTGCGGATAAAACTGCCGTCGATCTTCAGAATATCCGCCGTCACGGTTTTCAGCCGCGCATAGCTGGCATAGCCGGTGCCGAAATCATCAATTGCCACCCGACAGCCCATCTGTTGCAGCTGCGATAGGGTATTGATCGCCTGGGCCAGGCTAGGCAAGGCATTACTTTCGGTGATCTCAAAAATGAGTTGCCAGGCCTCAACGCCATACTTCTCAAGCAGAAGAAGCACTTCCTGGGCGAAGTGCGTGCGGCAGAGCGAAGACGGTGAGAGATTAATGGCGAAACGCTGGCCGGGAAGCGCCTCGTGATGCTGTGCCATAAAGCGCAAAACATGCTCGGTTACCCACAGGTCGATGCGCGAAGAGAGGCCAAACTCATGGGCCACCGGCAAGAAGAGATCGGGTTTGATGATCTCGCCGTTCTCCTCACGCAGCCGCAGCAGGATTTCATGATAATCATCACCGCGCACGCCCTGGATGCGCTGCGCCATCAAGATAAAATGGTTCTGCTCCAGCGCAAGCTGCAGGCGGTTCATCATCTCGACTTTGCGTTTCACCCCACGCTGAACGTTAGCCGCCCCGCGGTTTTGCAGGCTTTCCGGGTGGTGGGTCGCCAGCGAAAGATCGGCAATTGTGCTCAACTCCCCCAACAACATATAGAGATGTTTGACCGGCGAGCGCACATAACAGTAGCTAAAGCCAACCTGCGGCTGAAGCGGCATCTCATCCCAGACGAAGCGAAACTGTTTGACCCTGGCATCCAGCGCCTCGATGCGCGTCTGGTGTGATTGCGTATTGAGGCGAATCACCAGATCGTGACCGGAGAGTTGGTGAACGCACTCCTCCGCCGAGAGCAGTGGCTTAAGCCAGTCCGCCATGTGCTGTTTATACTGAATGCGCAGCCAGACACCATAGTTGCGCCCCAGTAGCTCCAGCTCCGGCACGCGTAAAAAACAGAGCACCGACCAGGGCGTATCCGCAAGGGATCGGCTCAGGGCACGCAGGTTCGGCATATGGGTGACAGGATCGATATAGGCCAGCCGCCGGGCGCGATCGTGCACCTGCCGCTGGCGGGTCGCCATAATCGCCATCGCCAGGATCATAAAAGAGAAGACCAGATAGCTTGAGGAGGCAATAGCCAGCTGCACATCCCAGGTCGGCGAATTGGGCAAGTAGTGATAGTAAAAATGAATCGAGAGCACCAGCAGCGGCGTCCAGATAAAGAGCATAAAGCGAAAGCCATAACGCATTGAGCCCCACAGCATCACCGGCAGCAGCAGCGACAGCGTGTAGTTAGTACTGAATATCGAGCTGTTATTATTCAGCGGCCGCAGTAATAGCATCAAAATGGCGGTGATGATGCCTAACCAGATCAGCAGTTCAATACGCGTCACTTTGCGGTCGAACTCGGCGCGCAGCTGTGAGAACCAGGCAATCGCATAGCGCGGATGGCGTAAAATACGGATCAATAAATAGCTAAAAGGAACCCCGGTAATGGCACCGACCAGCAGCGCCTGGTAGTTAATCAATGTTGGTACATTGAGCGCCAGCGCCCCACCCTCATTAACCGCAACATCGAGATTCAGCCAGACCCCGAGCTCAAGCAGGATCAGATAGAGCGTGGCGGGGCTAAGCACCTGCCAGAATACTCGCTGCGTCATCTGCCGCGTCGAACCATACGCAATCTGATGACGACGGGCGACAAACAGCCGGTAGCCGAACCAGCTTAACAGCAGCGGAATCAGCATATGTACGCATCGCTCCACCACGACGAGCGGGCCGGCAGAGGCATAATGGCAGGTTAAGGCGATGATCACTCCGGGCAGTGCGGCCCAACCAAAAAAGGTCATCATGGTGATGAAGAGCGCCATCGGCAGGTAATAAAGCATCACCTCCTGACCGGAAATAATGGTAAACGTATTCGCCAGGTTAAAGAGCGGGTAGAAAACGGGGGTAATGATGAGAGGCAGCGCCCACCACCTGTCTTTGTATCTGTTGTAATTTCTTATCAATGACTTAATCACTCAGCAAATCCGCATAGCGCGAGAGAGAGGGGTTCAGACAGGTTTTCAGCCTGATTTCACAAAACCCAAACGTGTGCCAGCGCGCAAATGATAAGAAATTTAAGAGGTGAATGCGGGGTAACAATTGTTTTAGATCAAGTGATCCGCCTTGCCGCGTTTATATTCGGCTGATTGTCGGCAATCTCGCGGTTTTTTATTTAAGGCGTAAATAATTAATTTATCTTATATAAAATGTGGTGATATTTTATTCACGCTGTTTTTGCGGCAAGCGTGATTGATCTTAATAAGAGAGTGTGACTTAATGTCCTCGTCGCCCGTTGTTCGGGTATTCCTAAGGAACCATTGTGAGTCAGGCAACCAGTATGCGAAAACGACATCGATTTGACAGTCGCATGACCCGTATCGTACTTCTTATCAGCTTTCTCTTCTTCTTCGGCCGTTTTGTCTATTCCTCAGTTGGCGCCTGGTATCACCATCAGGAAAAAAGCCAGTTGCAACCTGTTAGCCAGACTATCGACCCCACCGCCCAACGTTAACATTTTCCGTTTTTTGTCTACACGCTTTTGCGTGGAGTCGCGCACGCCTGCATCTTATCTGCCAAGGGCGAGCCAGCGTCTTAAGACGGTCAGTTGCGGCGCCGAACGGTGAGACAATGCATCGGTTGTTGAAACAGGCTCATTTAGCTTCCCTTTCAGCAGTTGCAAGACGGTTGCCACCCAACTCATCAGGCATATTGCGCAGCCCGCTCGCCAGCGCGGTAAAGGCATCGATCATCTTTGGAAGCGCCTGGTCTGGCTCGTCGCTGGCCGCGACCCACAAAGCGGCATTTAACGCCGCGCCGTTTAACAGGCGCGCGGCGGCGTCCGCATCAACCGGTTTGAGTTCGCCCTCTTTAATCATGCCGGTAACCGTCTGCCGCGTCGCTTCAAGGCAGCTATTCTGGCTCGGCCACTGGGCGGGATCGCCGAGAAATGCCGGGCCATCAAGCAGGACAATCCGCCGCACCTCTTCATCCAGCGCCATCTTAATGTAGGTGATGCCTTCGGCTAGCAGCTGCTGCCACGCATCAGTTTCTTTCGCCGCCTCAGCCTTTGCACGCTGCGCCATTTCGCCATCGATCTCGGCGACCACGGCGGCCAGTAATCCCTTTTTATCGCCAAAATTGTGGTACAGCGCGCCGCGCGTCAGGCCAACGCTGGCGGTTAGCTCATCCATTGAAGCGGCGGCAAACCCTTTATCGGCAAAGGCTCGCCGTGCTGCTGACAGCAATTTTGCGCGGTTCTCTTCCATCGTTTCACTGCGGCGTTTACCGGCCATCATCCTCTCCTCTTCACATACGCGGCGTATCCCATTTGACATACGCCGTGTATGTGGTATTAATTTCATATACGTGGCGTATATTAAATCATTTCCCTGCGCCGCGCACGCCTCTCACTACACTGCCAGAAGGAACCATTATGAATCATCGCGAAGCTGTTTTTCCCGCCAACCGCCATGCTCTTTATGAGGCGCATGGCTACTCCGCTGCCATTCGTTCAGGCGATCTGCTCTTTGTCTCCGGCCAGGTCGGCAGCCGCGAGGACGGCACACCGGAGCCCGATTTTGCCCGCCAGGTTGAACTGGCCTTTGCGAACCTTAGCGCAACCCTTGCCGCCGCTGGCTGCACCTTTGACGATCTGATTGATGTCACCACCTTCCATACCGACCCGGAGAAACAATTTCCAACTATTATGCAGGTGAAACAGGGTATTTTCCCGCAACCGCCCTACCCTAACTGGACAGCAGTGGGCGTTAACTGGCTGGCGGGTTTCGACTTCGAAATCAAAGTGATTGCCCGTATCCCCGAGGCACAGCCGTAACGCACGAACCACCACACCGCTGCGGCGTGATGTGCCAGGCTGATCCTGTCCTTACTGCACAACGGAGAAGTGATGATGATGACCTTATGCCGCGCCTGCGGAACCTCCTATGAGATCGCAGGCGAAAATCCGCAGCAGTGCAAAATCTGTGTCGATGAGCGGCAGTTTGTGCCGCCCGGCGGGCAGCAGTGGGTCGATCCCGCAGAACTGCTGGCTTCCCATACCAATAAGTGGAAACAGCACGAGACGGATCTCTTCAGCCTGCAAACGGTGCCGGATTTTGCCATCGGCCAGCGCGCCTTTCTGGTGAGAACGCCGGAGGGGAATATTTTATGGGACTGTATCGCCACCCTCGACACGGCGACAAAAACGCTGATTGCCGCGCTGGGTGGGCTAAAAGCGATTGCCATCTCCCACCCGCACTACTACACCACCATGCAGGATTGGGCCGCCGAGTTTGATGCGCCGATCTATCTTCACGCCAGCGATCGCGCCTGGATTATGCGTGACACCCCCTGGCTGAACCTGTGGGAGGGCGATACGCTTCAGTTGACCCGCGACGTTAGCGTGATGCGCCTCGGCGGTCACTTTCCCGGCGGCGCGGTGCTCTACTGGGCGCGGGAAGAGGGCATTGTACTGTCGGGGGATATTGTGCAGGTCGCACCGGGCAATGACGCGGTCTCATTTATGTGGAGCTACCCGAATATGCTGCCGCTGACGGCCGACACGGTGAGCGACATGCTGCGCCGCCTGGGCGCGATAAACTTCACCCGGCTCTACGGTGCATTTGAAGGCAGGGAAATTACGCAAAACGCCGCAGCGATCGTGCAGCGTTCCGGCGAGAAGTATATTGCCTGTCTGCGCTAACGGGCTCAGCCTGGCCCTTCGCTGGCGGCCGCCAGTAGCGGCACCAGTACATCACTGATTGGCACCGCAATACCGTGCGCGTGGCCGAGCCGCTGGATCACGCCGTTACGGATATCCCACTCCAGCGGGCGGTTCGCCTGGCGGTCAGCAAGAATAGAGGTGCCCAAATCCGCAGGCGCGCGCTGGAAGTTGCCGACAATCTCCTGCGGCACGTCATCCTTAAGCACCGCCCCTTCGGCGCGCGCCACGGCCAGGCATTCACGCAGATAGGCCAGCGCTAAATCGGTAATATCCTCGCGAGAAAACATGCCAGCACGGCGGTTGGCCAGCACCATCAGCCCGGCCGCCGCGTTCTGTAACAGCTTGCGCCAGGCGATAGAGAGAAAATCCGCAGAGAGATCGACGGCGCAGCGCGTGCCGCTTAACGCCCCCACCACCCGTTGTGCCTGCGGCACATCCGGCAGGGTCAGGCGCGGTTTCGCCCGCAGCCAGACGGAGGCATCCGGCTCACGCTGCGCCGGAAACCAGACCACGGAAGGCAGCACCGTCGCGCCGTTAACCAGCGGGGCGAGCTGCGCTTTCTGCTCTACGCCATTTTGCAGCGCACACACCACGCTCTTCTCATCGCAGAGCGCGGCGAGCCAGGCGGCACTTTCGGCAACCTGAGTGGTTTTCACCGCCACAAACACCAAATCGACCGGCTGCTGGATCGTCGTCGGGTCGGTGAGCACCGGGCCGGGAACAACAATCTCGCCATCATCATGACGCAGCGTTAACTGCGGATGAGCGGTGCGTCCGCAAAGCAGCGGCGCGCGGTTAACTTCATGCAGCGCGGCGGCAATGGTGGTGCCAATCGCGCCCGGGCCAATCAGCGCAATCGTAAGATTTTCAGACATCAAACGTTCTCCTGCTGTGATCATCGGTTATCAGTGCCCATCAGGCGTGATTGACGCATACGCGTTTTTTCGCCTGCTCACCACCATAAGCCCGTTAAGGAACGAAAGACAGCCGAATAATTCTCACGCCTCTTTTGCCCGCCGCGTAGCCCACTCGCAAAGGCGCATGATGACGACAAAAAAGACCGGCACAAAAAACAGCGACAGCACGGTGGCGCTGATCATGCCGCCAAACACCCCGGTGCCAATCGCATGCTGCGTGCTGGCGCTGGCCCCGCGGGCAATCATCAACGGCACCACGCCAAGCGTAAAGGCGAGCGAGGTCATCAAAATGGGCCGCAGCCGTTGCTTTGAGGCCAGCAGCGTCGCCTCAAGGGTGCTTTTGCCCTGCAAGCGCAGCTGGCGGGCAAACTCAATAATCAGAATGGCGTTTTTCGCCGACAGGCCAATCAGCGTGATAAGCCCGACTTTGAAAAAGACATCGTTGCTCATGCCAGCCACAATCACGGCGGCAAGCGCACCGATAAGCCCGAGCGGCACCACCAGCATCACCGCAAAGGGGATTGACCAGCTCTCATACAGCGCGGCAAGCACCAGAAACACCACCAGTACCGAGAGCGCGATCAGCCCCGGCAGCTGCGCGGCAGAGTCCTTCTCTTGCAGCGAACTGCCCGCCCACTCGCCGCCAAACCCCTCCGGCAGCGCGCGTGCCAGTTGCTCCATGGTCGCCATGCCGGTACCGCTTGAGTGACCCGGCGCGGCGCTGCCGGTGATGCGTATTGCCGGGTAACCCTGATAGCGGTTGAGCTGCTGCGGCGACTGGGTCCACGTCGCGCTGACTACGCTTGAGAGTAAAACCATCTCGCCGCTTCTGTTTTTCAGCGGGATGTTGAGCAGGGTTTCCGGCTGCATGCTGTATGCGGCATCGGCCTGCACAATCACCTGCTGTAAGCGACCGTTCTGCGTGTAGTCATTGACATAATTCGAGCCGGAGGCAACGGAGATCGCCTGGTTAATCTCCTCAAACGAGACGCCCATCGCCTCCGCTTTCTCGCGGTCGATGGTCAGTGAGATCGCGGTGCCCTGCGGCAAACCGTCGATATAGACATCAGAGAGTGCGCCGCTTTCATTGGCCCTCTCCACCAACGTATCCGCCGCCTGTTTCAGTGCGTTGTACCCCTTCCCTGCCCGATCCTGAATATAAAAGGTAAAGCCCGATGAGGTGCCCATATCGGAAATAGCTGGCGGCAGCAGGCTCATGGTCGTCGCGCCCGGCACGGACGCCATCTTCTGCTGAATAAGATCGGCTTCGCTCTGCGCCGTCGCGCCGTGGCGCTCCTGCCACCCTTTTAAGGTCGTAAAGGCCATCGCCGAATTCTGCCCGGAGCCTGAAAAGCCAAAGCCGAGGATCATCAGATTGCTGTCGATAGCCGGACGATCGGTCAGGACCTGCTCAAACTGCTCCACCACCTCGGTGGTGCGCTGCATGGTGGCGTCAGAGGGGAGCTGAATGGAGGAGATAAAGTAGCCCTGATCCTCTTCGGGTAAGAAGGAGGATGGCAGCGCCACCAGACCGGCAAAGAGTGCGATGCAGAGCGCGGCATAGATCAGCAGCATGCGACCGCTGCGCATCAACACCCATAAAAGCCCCGATTCATAGCGCGCTGCCATGCCGTTAAAGGCGCGGTTAAAGCGGGCGGAAAAGCCCCGCGCAGCGCCAGAATGCGGCTTCAGCACCGTTGCGCAGAGCGCAGGCGTCAGGGTGAGCGCCAGGAACGCCGAAAAGAGGATCGACACCGCCATGGCAATGGCGAATTGCCGGTAGATGAGGCCAACGGAGCCGCTGGCGAAGCCCATCGGGATAAACACCGCGGTCAGCACCAGCGTGATACCGATAATCGCCGGCGTAATTTCGCGCATCGCCTGCCGGGTCGCGTTCGCAGGCGTCATCCCCTGCTCCTCCATCAGCCGCTCAACGTTCTCAACCACCACAATCGCGTCATCGACGATAATGCCAATCGCCAGCACCATGCCAAACATGGTGAGGATATTGATGGAGTAACCACTTAGCAGCATTACGGTAAAAGTACCGAGCAATGCGATAGGCGCGACAATCGCCGGGATCAGCGTACAGCGCACTTTGTGCAGGAAGAGCAGCATTACCAGAAACACCAGCACCATTGCTTCGATAAAGGTCTGCACCACCTTGTAGATGGAGAGTTTGACGAAGGGCGCGGTATCAAACGGCACCGTGAAGACCACGCCTTCTGGCAGCACGCTTTTCAACTCTGCCAGCCGCTGATGCACTGCCGCCGCAGTGTTAATGGCATTTGCCCCGGTAGCGAGCTGGATCGCCGCAGCCGTTGCCGGCACGCCATTCTCACGAATACCAAAGGTATAGCTCTGCAAGCCACTTTCGACGCGTGCGATATCCGCCAGCCGTAAACGCGCGCCGCTGGTGTTCGACTTCAGCGTAATATTGCGAAACTCCTCAATGGAGGAGAGCTGGCCTTTGACGGTCAGCGGATAGGTCACACGCTGCCCCGCCAGCGCAGGCTCATCCCCAACGCGTCCCGGTGAGACCAGCACGTTTTGCTGCGCAATCGCGGTGGTGACATCGCTGACGGAGAGCTGATAGCTGTGCATCTTGAGCGGATCGAGCCAGATACGCATTGCCTTCTCGCCGCCAAAGAGTTGCACCTTGCCCACACCAGGAAGGCGACGCAGTTCGTCGGTCACATTGCGGGCGAAGTAGTCGCTAAGATCCGCCTCCTGATACTTACCATCCGTCGATTTCAGCCCGACCATCATCAAAAACCCGGTCTCCGCGGCATCAACGCTGATACCATTTTGCCGCACCACCTGCGGTAGCCGCGGTTCGACAATTTTGATCTGGTTTTGCAGATCGATCTGCGCGAGCTTGACATCGGTGCCCGGTTTAAAGGTGACGGTGATCGAGGCCGTGCCGCTGGTATCGCTGGTGGCCTCAAAATAGAGAATGTTATCGACGCCAGAGATCTCGCGCTCAATCAGCGAAATAACCGAGGTGTTCATCATCTCCGGCGTGGCCCCAGGAAAGGTGACGGAGATAATCACGCCCGGCGGTGCCACCGCCGGATATTGTGATACGGGCAGCTTTGGAATGGCGAGCAGCCCGCCGAGGATAATAAATAGCGCAATGACCCAGGCAAAAACGGGGCGTGCAATAAAAAAGTGCGGCATGGTTTTATTTTGTCATGTTGTCCAGAGGATCAGGCGCGGGCATGATTATGACTCGCCATTTTCTGCGCCTGGTTAATCAATAATCGTAAGGTTTATCTGTTTAGCCCTAATGCATGATTGATGGAGGCTGTGTGGAGAGCGGGCTAAAATCAAAACCGCCGGACGAGCAAAAAGAGCGGCGTCACGCCAAAAAAAGCGGTGAGAAAGCACTCATAGTAGAAAGTGAGATCGTAAATCGTCGGTACGCGATAGCATAAGACGTTAAAAATAACGATCAGGCTAATAAAGAGCGAGGCAATAATCAGAAAGATGAGAGTTAATTCCTGTAATACGCCGCTTTTCTGCTGCAACATTAATAAAAACGTGCAGGCGCAGAGGTTGATATAGAGCAACGGCGAGGCGAGCAGCGTCAGCGCCACTTTCTCACCAAGATGGTGTATTAACAGCAGCCATAGATAGAGCAGGCCCCAGCAGGCCATTAGAAAAACGACCAGCGTGCGAATCGTCTCAGCCCTGGGTTTTATATCTACTTTCATCATTGCTTCATTCCTGATGAATAAACGCTGCCCGATAAGCGCGATATTTACTCTGCACGTCAGGCAGTTCATAACGGCTGTTTACGCCGATGGCAGAACAGTGAGCGGCTATTGTCATTCCGCTGCGTGTACATTTTTTAACGTGAATGTGGAGCCTGTGTGGAAGGTGTAATGAGGCGTTGAGAAAGAGCGCATTACTGCGTGCAACTTTTGCCGTCGGGTCTGGTCTGAATCTGGCAAATTACTGGCAGGACACCACCGTGTTTCATTCAGAAAGAACTAAATTAACACGCACTGACATCGTCAACGGTAGCAGGAGAGAAAATGGACAATAAGCACCTTATTCTGGTTGCTGAAGATGATGATGAAATCGCCGATATTCTGCAAAGCTATATTCAGCGCGCCGGTATGCGCACGCTGCGCGCGGCTGACGGCGAGCAGGCGATTAGCCTCTGCTTCCTGCATAAACCCGATCTGGTTTTGCTCGATATTCAGTTGCCGATCCAGGATGGCTGGAGCGTCCTGAGCGCAGTGCGTAAAGAGAGCGCGGTGCCGGTTATCATGGTCACCGCGCTGGATCAGGACATTGATAAATTGATGGGGCTGCGGCTCGGCGCGGATGATTATGTGGTGAAGCCCTTCAACCCCTCGGAAGTGGTGGCGCGAATCGAAGCAGTGCTGCGCCGCACCAAAGCGGGCGGCGTGCCGCCTTGCGATAAACCGATTCGCACCCAGTATGTGACGGTCTATCCCGACGAGTTTTATGTCGAGGTGCATCTTGATGGCGAAACGGTCACCCCGCTGCTGACTACCACCGAGTTTAAGTTGCTGGCGCACCTGGCGAAAAACCCGCGCAAAGTCTGCTCACGCGAAGAGTTGCTTAACGCCTGCCTGCCGGAGGGCGATACGCTGGATCGCACGGTGGACAGCCATATGAGTAAGCTGCGCAAAAAGCTGGAGCAGTGCGGCCTGAAGGGGATGCCGGAGAGCATCCGCGGCATGGGCTATCGCTTGGGGCAGATGAAATGAGCCGCCAGCAGACATTAGACCGGCAGATCCTGTGGTTTATGATCTCGTTGACGCTG
This sequence comes from Kosakonia sp. SMBL-WEM22, assembly GCF_014490785.1. Taxonomy (NCBI): domain Bacteria; kingdom Pseudomonadati; phylum Pseudomonadota; class Gammaproteobacteria; order Enterobacterales; family Enterobacteriaceae; genus Kosakonia; species Kosakonia sp. SMBL-WEM22. The sequence goes on from NZ_CP051488.1 coordinate 3,620,958, forward strand.
ATTGTCATTGCCATTGCGATCATCGGCTCCTGGCTCTTTTACGCCTTCCTGATCGATTACATCCCTGGCGGTGAAGAGCTTGGCAATGAGGAGCAGATGACAATTGTCGACTGGGCGTGGATCCTGATGGTCACCGTCATGTCGCTCGCCATCTCGCTCTTTTTCGCCGTCAGGCTGTCGTCAAAAATCCTGCGTCCTTTAACCTCGGTTGCCACCAGCCTGCGGCGTATTGCCGAGGGCGATCTCGGCGCGCGCGCCGCCTGCTCCAGTTCCCATCTTGGTGAGGTCAATAACCTCGTTAATGACTTCAATACCATGGCGGAAAAACTGCAAACTCTGGAGGCGCAGCGCAAATCGTGGAATGCGGCGATTGCCCATGAGCTGCGCACGCCGGTGACGATCCTGCGCGGCAGGCTGCAAGGGCTGGTCGATGGTGTATTTGACGCCGATCCGGCGCTTTTTGCCAACCTGCTTAAACAGACGGAAGGGTTAACCAACCTGATTGAGGATATGCGGGTGGTAAGTTCTTCGGGCGCGGCGCAATTTTCATTAACTCTTGAGGAGGTCGATTTAAAGTCGACGCTGCAGAGCGCGATTGACGCCTTCTCGCTGGAGTTGGCGCGCCATCACGTCAACGTAATTGCCGAGTTGCGCCCTCAGGCGTGCGTGTGCGATCCGCTACGCATTATTCAGTGCATGACGGTGCTGTTCGATAACGCCATCAAATATGCCACCTCGAAAACCGTGGTGATAAAAAATGGTGTTACCGACAAAGAGGTCTACGTGCTGGTGCAGGATCACGGCCCCGGCATTCCTGAAACGCTGCATAAATTCCTGTTTCAGCCTTTTCAGCGCGGAGCCGAGGCGCGCGAGTCGCACCCGGAGGGGTGCGGGCTGGACCTGTCAGTGGTGAAAGCGATTATGCTTGCCCACGGTGGCGATGTGACCTATACCCTGACGGCTAACCGTCATTCGCTCTTCAAGCTGAGCTGGCCGCTACACACAACGCCCTAAGTTAAGTTAAGCCGCCACATCTCACCCAGTCGGGTATCCCACTCGGCCGGAACAATCTTCAGTTTTCCCCGGCGCGGGCTGAGGGTGATTTCACTAAAATAGATCCCCTCCTCCGTTGGCATCAGATCGATGCGGCAGTAGTCGATCCCTGCGGCTAACCGCTGTGAAGCGCCGATCGCCTGTTGCAGTAATTCAGGTTCGGGGATCGCACCAGGCGTGTTGGGATACTCCATCTGGTAGGGCTGCAACTGCCAAGCGCGGTTGTAGACATTGATATAACCACTTCCGGCTTCGTCGGTAAAATCAGCCTCAATCACCTCGGCGACACCGTGGAAACAGTGGAGCCGCAGCATCTCTGGCGTCTGATTTTTATTGCCGCGGGTAAAGACGTCGATATATTTCTCGCACAGAATAACGGGCGCAATATCTTTGTACTGCCACTCGCGGGTGGCGTAATACATATTCTTTTTCAGGGCCAGCGACAACTTATTAATGGCAGCGCCAACGTTAAGCTGATCCTTATCGAGACAGACCACTGCGCTACCGCTGTCGTGATTACACTTCAGCACAAAACGCGCTGGCAGGCTGGTGAAGTCGATATCCTCGACCCGTTGGTAAACGCCCAACAGGGGTGCGATACGTAATTGATCGGTGCGGGCGTGAACATATTCACGTACCGCCAGCTTATCGGCCAACAGGGTGTAGAGCGGGTTACGATCATAGAGCATACGGTGGCAGATCTTTTCGCTGAGCGTCACCGGATGGCGCAAATCATGATCGCGTCCGGAAATTCTTTTCAGCCTGCTGGCGTGAAATTGGCTGTCTGCCACGGCGCAGGCCGTCACTTTTTTCGCCAGATAAGAGATGTATTTACGGAAATAGTCGAGTCTGTTCATTGCCCCCTCCTGAGAACAATGAAGATTTTGAATAGCTTTTATTGCGCGATATTGCGCGAATTATGGAGGGAAAATGGAGGTCAATAAACGACCTTTTTCGCCGTTTTAAATAATTCAGTCACGCTCTTTTTTCCGGTAATAAACTCTGCATCGCTAAATGCACAAAGCGGGCTACCAGAATTGGCGGCGCGGGGCGTTTGAAGGGTGAGAGAAAGTTCTTTACTCTCGAAAGGCAAGCACGGCTCTATCGTATTGATGATAAAAATCCCCTGATAATTAAAAAATGATAAGGAAAAACCATGCCTATCGAGATCGCCCCCCAGGTAACGGAGCAGGACAAAGAGGAGCTGCTGAGCGGCTTACGGCGCTATAACCAGCAGTTTATTGATGGCTCTGGCTGGGGTCAGGTTGGCATCTACAGCCGTAACGACACGGGCGCAATGATCGGTGGGTTAATCGGTACGCAAAAAGGGTTATGGCTGTGCATCGATTTTTTATGGGTTAGCGAAGAAGCGCGAGGCGCCCGGCTTGGCAGCGAGCTTATCCGCACGGCGGAAGAGCAAGCAGTGCGTATGGGTTGCCGACACGCGCAGGTGGATACCGTCAGTTTTCAGGCGCTGCCCTTTTATCTTAAACAGGGTTACGAACTGAAATTCAGCCTGCCGGACTATCCCGAAGAGGGGATGGAGCGCCACTATCTGATTAAGTTAAACCTGAACACAGTGCGCTGAGGCAAAAATGGATATTACGTTGCAGGAACTTAATGAATCGCATATCGCGCCCTGTGCGCAGCTCTACTGTCGCACCTATCAACAAGCGCCGTGGAATGAGAGCTGGCCGTCGCCACAGCCGATCGTCGAGTTTATTCAGGCGCACATGGGCAATAACTATTTCCGCGGCTATATCGCCAAAAGCGGCGATGAGGTTATCGCGGCGAGCATCGGCTTTAAAAAACCGTGGCCCGGCGGCATGGAGTATTACATTGATGAGTTCTTTATCGACCCGGATTATCAAAGAAAGGGCGTCGGTACACAGCTAATGGCATTTATTGAGGTGCGCAGCCTTGAGGAAGGGTTGAATGCGATAATCCTCAACACGCAAAAAGGGTATGCCTCAGATGAATTCTATAAGCGTAATGGTTTTAAAGAACATCAGGGTTTAATTGTTCTCTCTAAATCGTTAGACGATCATTAGGAGGCCGCCTTGCCCACGGATACCTCACGCTTACGCCTGCGCCCCGTTGCGCAGGAAGATCTCGACGATCTGTTCGCAATTTATGGCGATCCGGCGACCAATACCTTTAACCCGGCAGGGCCCTATCCCGATATTGCGTACACAAAAAAGGTGCTGGATCGCTGGCTGGCGCACTGGGCAGAGCACGGGTTTGGCAGTTGGGCGATCGCGCTGCGCGACGCGCCCGAGAAGATCATCGGTTTTGGTGGCCTGAGCCTGCGCAGTTTTGCCGATATCCCGATGAATAATTTGGGTTACCGCTTTGCCACTGACGTCTGGGGCAAGGGGCTGGCGAGCGAATTATCGCTTTACGCGGTGAGATATGGTTTTGAGACGCTGAACATGGGGGAGATTTACGGCGTGGTGCGCGCTAACCATCTGGCGTCACGGAAGGTGCTGGAGAATGCCGGAATGAAGTTTGTCCGCGAAATCCATGATATTGAGGATGCACCGCCAAGCCTGCTCTATGCCCTGAGCAGGGATGAGTGGCAGAAAAGCGCCTCCCATCCCTCAGCCTGAAACGCGAGGTGGATCTGCCACCTCGCTTCTCATCAGAAGCCCGGCGTGCGGGTCTGTTTGCTGTCCATAAATTTGATACGCGCCTCGGTCCAGACAGGATCGTCCAGTTTAAGAGCGGTGTTGGAGAGTTGCAGCACGGCTTGTCGCGTAGTGGAAGAGCACGCCATCCCGGCCTGTTTGCCCGGTTCTTTGCACCATACCATCGGCGTCGAGTAAGGGGCATTTGATGCCGGGCCATACTTCTCGACCGCCGCTTTTTCCATTGCCTCTTTGTTGGCAGTCGACCACGGCAGCTCGTAAGTGATCATCGATGCTGCCAGCGGATGTTGCGCATCGACCGGAACGCGGCCTTCGAAATAGACCTGTAATTTCACACCCTCTTTTTCATACCCGACAAATTTCGGCTGCTTGTTACCGGTGACCGGATTATCTTGCGGGTATTTATCTACCTGCAGCGCAGAAGCGGGCACGTTGAAGTGGGTGGTAATAGCCTTGACGACCTCATCGTAATCCATGCCGGTTTTCACCCCGGCAACGTCAAATTTTGTCACATCAACGGCACGCAGCGCTTCCGCATGAACCGCAGAAGCCCCCATCAACGACACGAAAACAATCGCGCTTAAACGCTTTAACATCCTGAACCCCTGTTCCTGAAAAAGTAAGCCATTGAGCGCCTTCCACCACGTTCAATGTCGATGGGCATTAAGATAGCAGCGCGCACGAAGATGACAACCGCACCGCCCTACCAGGGTTGATAGGTTTTTCCATGAATGTGCGTTTATGCGCCTCGTCACAGAATAGAGAGGCCAATTTTTGCCCTGGCAAGCAGAGCAACTGACACCCGGAATCATGTTAATAGCATGTTGCAATTGGTTCAGAGTAATTGTTAACAGCGATTCATGCGCGTCACGCATCAGCCGATGAGTTTAATGCGCTTATTCAGCTACTTTTCCTGATCCACTCTTCAGAGAGGCGCGTTACAAGCGCCCCTGTATAACTGGAGATGACATGCAAACATTGACCCCTATGGCACGAACCAGCGCAATACTGCGCGTTACCTCAGGCAACTTTCTTGAGCAGTTTGACTTCTTTCTCTTCGGCTTTTATGCCACCTATATTGCGCATAACTTCTTCCCGGCCAGCAGCGAGTTCGCCTCGCTGATGATGACCTTCGCGGTCTTTGGCGCGGGCTTTTTAATGCGCCCTATCGGTGCCATTGTGCTTGGCGCCTACATCGATAAAGTGGGCCGCCGCAAAGGGCTTATCGTCACGCTCTCAATCATGGCGGCAGGCACCTTTCTCATCGTGCTGATCCCCTCTTACCAGACCATCGGCATCTGGGCTCCGCTGCTGGTATTAAGCGGGCGGTTATTACAGGGCTTCTCCGCCGGGGCCGAGCTGGGCGGTGTCTCCGTTTACCTGGCCGAGATCGCCACGCCGGGCCGCAAAGGGTTTTACACCAGTTGGCAGTCCGGCAGCCAGCAGGTCGCCATTATGGTCGCCGCTGCGATGGGCTTCGCCCTTAACGCCGTGCTGGAAGAGTCGGCGATCCGTGAATGGGGCTGGCGGCTGCCGTTCCTGTTTGGCTGCCTGATTGTGCCATTCATCTTTATCCTGCGCCGCAAGCTGGAAGAGACGCAGGAGTTTAACGCTCGCCATAAAAAGCTGGCGATGCGCGAGGTGTTTACAACCCTGCTGGCGAACTGGCCGGTGGTGATCGCCGGGATGTTGATGGTGGCGATGACCACTACCGCCTTTTACCTCATCACCGTTTACGCGCCGACCTTCGGCAAAAAAGTGCTGATGCTGAGCGCCTCAGATAGCCTGCTGGTGACGCTGCTGGTCGCGATCTCTAACTTTATCTGGCTGCCGATTGGCGGGGCGTTATCGGACCGCTTTGGCCGTAAAGCGGTGCTGGTGACCATGACACTGCTGGCACTCTTCACCGCCTACCCGGCCCTTAGCCTGCTGGCGCAAAACCCAACCTTTACCATGATGCTGACGGTGCTGCTGTGGCTCTCCTTTATCTATGGCCTCTATAACGGCGCGATGATCCCGGCATTAACAGAGATTATGCCCACCGAAGTGCGTGTCGCCGGTTTCTCGCTGGCCTACAGCCTGGCAACGGCGGTATTCGGCGGCTTTACGCCGGTGATCTCAACCGCGCTGATTGAGTACTCCGGCGATAAAGCCTCCCCCGGCTACTGGATGAGTTTTGCGGCGTTCTGCGCTCTGCTCGCCACACTCTATATGTACCGCCGCAGCAGTTTAACCCTGCAAACCGCACGTTAAGGAGTGACGATAATGAAAACACTGTTCCGTTCCCTGCTCGCCACGCTGCTGCTCTGCACGCTTAGCCTGAGCGCCACGGCGAAAGAGATCACGGTGATGATTTCCGGCGGCTTTAAACCGGCGTTGCAGAAGCTGATCCCGCAATTTGAAGCGAAAACTGGCGATACCATTGTGGTGGTCGGCGGGCCATCGATGGGCAAAACGCCGCAGGCGATCCCCGCGCGGCTGGCGCGTGGCGAAGCGGCCGATGTGGTGATTATGGTCGGCGACGCGCTAACAAAGCTGTCAAAAGAGGGATGGATTGCGCCCGGCTCCCGCGTCGAGCTGGCGGACTCACCGATTGGGATGGTGGTGAAAGAGGGTGACGCGGTTCCCGCCATCAAAACGAACGAGGAGCTGCGCGCGACGTTGCTGAAAGCTAAATCAATTGCCTATTCCGACAGCGCGAGCGGCGTCTACATCAGCAGCCAGCTATTCAAGAAACTCGGTATTGAAGAGGCGGTGGCACAGAAGGCGCATAAAGTGGAGCGCATTCCGGTCGCCAGCGAAGTGGCAAAAGGCCATTACGCCGTCGGCTTCCAGCAGGTGAGCGAACTGCTGCCAGAACATGGTGTGACCTTTGTAGGCGAGCTGCCAGCCGATCTTCAGTACATTACCCGCTTTGCCGGGGCGGTGACGGCGAAGGCGCAACATGCTCAGGAGGGCAAAGCGCTGCTGGCGTTCCTCTCCTCCCCTGAGTCGCAGTCGACAATCCACCTTACCGGGATGCACTCCGTTGCGGCGGCACCGCGTGATACTGCTCAGTGATGAGCTTCTCCAGCTCGGCGGCGATATAGGACTGCACGCGCCCGCTGCGGCGAATAAGCCCCAGCGTGCGTTTGACTACCGGGTCGGTCAGCGGCAGATGCGTCAGCACCGAGTGGGCTGACGCCGGCATCGACATCGCCGGTATCGCCGCAATCCCCACCCCCGCTTCCACCATGCCGATCATGGTGGTGACATGGCGGGTTTCACAGATGCTCGGGCGCTCAGGCGTGATGTGCCCCAGCATCTGGTCAATCAAATTGCGGTTGCCAGAGGTTTTATCCAGCCCGATATAGTCATATTGATAAAATTCCCGCCAGGTGAGGCTCTTCTTGCTGGCGATCGGATGATCGTGGCGGCAGGCCGCAACATAGGTATCCACCACCAGCGGACGAAACTCGATATCCGCCAGCAGGCTGCCGGCAAAACAGATGCCGAAGTCGGCCTGGCCGCTGGCAACGGTGTCGATCACGTTACCCGCGCTGCTATCAATTAACTTCACGCGCACCCGCGGAAAGCGGGCTTTAAAGGTGCGGATCACATCGGGCATGAAGTAGCACGCCGCAGAGGGCACGGCTGCGACCGTCACCACGCCGACGCGATCCTGGCTCACTTTATCGATATCCGCCAATACCGCTTCCACATTCATCAATAGCTGTTCAGAACGCTCGGCGAAGGTCTGCCCGTAGAGCGTCAGCGCAACCCGCCGCGTGGTTCTGTCGAACAACTTAATGCCCAGCGCGTTCTCGAGCTTCTCTATGCGGCGGCTCAATGCTGACTGCGACAGGCAGATTGACTCGGCGGCAAGGCGAAAATTGCCATATTCCACCAGGGCGCGGAAAGCATAGAGATCGTTGAGATCGAAATTGACGGGCATGATGGCAGGCGATCCTTCTCGGGCGGTTAACAGAGGGATAAGAGCATAACCGCCCAACAGATAAGATCAAATGCTTAACAACGCTACAACATTGGGCTGCGCGTTATCAGCAACACGATTAGCGCAATCAGCGCCGGAAGCGCCTGCACATAGAGGGTTTTTCTACTGGCGGTGATCGCGCCAAAGATACCGGCTATCAGCACGCAGACGAGGAAGAAAACTTTGATCTGAAAGCCGCCGTCACCGAGCCACAGCCCCCACAGCAAACCGGCAGCTAAAAAGCCGTTATAGAGCCCCTGGTTGGCAGCCATCACCCGGCTGTCACGGGCAAAATCAGCCGTAAGGTTAAACGCCTTACGCCCTGTTGCCGTATTCCACAGAAACATTTCGAGCACCAGAATATAGAGGTGAATGACGGCGACAAGCGCAATAAGGATATTCGCTGACATAGGGACCCTGAAAATTAACGTGGCGGTTAAGAAAGAGCTTAGCGCGTTTTTGTTATGCGAACAGCAAGCGTGATGACTCCCTTTTCAACGGTGATGTTTGCAGGCGGCTCTCAAGGTATTGACAACAAATAACACGCCATGCATATTGCTATGTTATAACATATCCAAACATAAAGTAACGAAACTCATTATGCGTATATTGATCGCTTTGCTGCTGTTATTTCCGCTAACTGGCGCATCTGCCGCCGACTACCCGCTAACCATTGATAACTGCGGGTTTAAAGAGTCGTTTGAACATCCCCCGGAGCGCGTAGTGACAATTGGTCAGCATGAGACCGAACTGCTGCTGGCGCTCGGTCTGCAAGACAAAATTGTGGGTACATCTGTCTGGTTCGGCGCGCTACCCGATGAGTTAAAACAGCAGGGTGAAAAGCTGAAACGTCTGGCTGAGAATGCGCCGGGGTTGGAAGCCGTCGCCGCTCAGCGCCCCGAGCTTGTGCTGGCCCAGTACAGCTGGCATGTTGGCCCGCAAGGCGAGGTTGCCACGCGGCAACAATTCGAACAGTTGGGTATCAGGACCTGGATCTCGCCTGCCGACTGTACCGCAAAATCAGTCACTGCTACCTCCAACGGCGATGGCGCACGTTCCGAGCCTTACTCAATCAATATCATCTTCGATGAAATTACAGCGCTGGCGCACATTTTTGCTGTGCCTGCGCGTGGCGAGGCGTTAAAGCAGAAGCTTGCTGCGCGTATTGCCGCCGCACAGCGAAACAATCACACGCAGCCGCAAGCGCCACTTAAAGTAGTCTACTGGTTTTCAAGTACCCGCCTGAAAGGCGATCCGTGGGTAGCGGGCAGCAAAGGTGCGCCGGGCTGGATCAGCAAAACGCTCGGTCTGACCAATATCATCGACTCCGACGAGGAGTGGCCTGCAGTGACATGGGAACACATTGTGAAATCTCAGCCAGATATTATTGTCATCGCGAGCATGGAGAGAAGGCTTTATCCCGCAGATGACGTAGCGACGAAAAAGCAGTTTCTGGAAACTGACCCCGTCACGCGTGAAATGCCTGCGGTCAAAAATGGGCACATCGTGGTGGTTCCGGCCATGTCGCTCAATCCCTCATTGCGTAACGTTGAAGCTGTAGAGCTCATTGGTCACCAGATGAATGCTTTTGCTCCCTCAAAATGATCAGGCACTTCGTTTTTTACTGGCGAACCGGCTTAATTATTCTGCTGGGGGCTCTGAGCCTGCCAATAATGATGATATTGGCCGCGACCATCGGTGATATCCCGGTTACATTCGCTACTGCCGCGCGTGCAATAACCAACGGCCTTGGTATAACGCACTTCGATTTGCCTCCTGTCGAAGCCGGGATTGTGTGGCAATACCGGATGAGTCGTGCGCTGATGGCGGCATGTAGCGGCGGCGGGCTCGCACTATGCGGGCTTGTATTGCAATCGCTGCTGCGAAATCCCCTTGCAGATCCCTATTTGCTGGGCATCTCGGCTGGCGCGTCAACCGGCGCCGTCAGCGTTATGCTGCTGGGTATTGGCAGCGGTGCCATCACAGCAGGCGCAGGGGCATTTATCGGAGCCTGTATCGCTTTTATGCTGATCATCCTGTTATCAGGCGGCATGCGAGAGAATGCAGCGCGCATCATCCTGGCCGGGATTGCCGGCACGCAACTGTTTAATGCACTGACATCGTACATTGTCAGTACGGCGGCCAATGCAGAGCAGTCGCGTGGCGTGATGTTCTGGCTGCTGGGTAGTCTTAGTGGCGTACGCTGGGCGGATGCACTGCTGTGCTGCGCTGTCGTCGTTATTGGTCTGCTGATAGTTATTTGCTATGCCCGTTCGCTGGATACGTTTAACTTTGGTACAGAGGTCTCGGCAACGCTTGGCACGCGCGTGCTGCTGGTACGCGTCATTTTACTGCTCACCACTGCGCTAATTACCGCGGTGATTGTCAGTGCCATTGGGGCTGTGGGCTTTGTGGGGCTGGTCATCCCGCATATCACACGAATGCTTGCAGGACATCGCCATCTGATCACCCTACCTGTCGCCTTTCTGGCGGGGTGCCATTTTATGATTCTTGCAGACCTGCTATCACGAACCCTGATTAATCATCAGGTTCTGCCGATTGGCGTCGTGACGTCTCTGGTCGGTGCGCCTGTTTTTGCCCTGATTTTGTACCGTAACCGGGAGAAATGATGATGCATATTGTCGTTGACAGGCTGAGCGTGACTCTGCAGGCGCGCCGCGTCTTATCAGATATAAGCTTTGCAGCGAAACGCTCGCAAACGGTAGGGTTGCTCGGCCCTAACGGTTCCGGTAAATCAACGCTGATTCGTGCGATGGCTGGCGTCCAGCCCTGCGCTTATGCGGGCGTAAAAATTGGCGGTAAGCAGACCAGCAGTCTGAGCAGGCGTCAGCTTTCCCGTACGCTTGCCTTTGTACCGCAGCATGCAGAGTCTGAGGCGGAAATGAGCGTGATCGATATCGTTCGCCTCGGTCGCACGCCGCATCGTAAAGCATTCACGCCCTGGCGTCAGGCTGATGAAAAGGCGGTACAACAAGCCCTTTCGATGATGAAGCTTGATACGCTGGCACACAGATCCTGGCAGCGTCTGTCAGGCGGTGAGCGCCAGCGCTGCCAGATAGCGCGTGCACTTACACAACAGCCGGATATTTTGCTGCTGGACGAGCCGATTAACCATCTGGATATACAGTTCCAGCTTGAATTGATGCGTCTGATTTCCGCCTTGCCGATGACCGTCATTGTGGCTCTGCACGATCTCAATCTGGCGGCAAAATATTGTCAGCATTTAGTTGTACTGCAAGAGGGCCAGGTCGTGGCATCCGGTGAGCCTGACGTAGTGCTCACGCCGAAACTGATCCACTCCACCTGGCAGGTTGATGCCACAATCTATCGAACCGAGCAGGGCGTGATAAATATTCAATATGCCTGAAAAGGCAATTGAGAAGCCGCTGCTAGCGGAAGTGACACTCTCATGAAGCCCGTAGTGTGCAGAGAGAGCCAGACCGGCTAACGCTTAACGCTTTATTTTTATTAAAAACGTAAATAAAAACGCAACTGGAGTGATGATGGCAGTGAAATCCCCCTGTACCGATGTCTGCAACTTCAATAATACAAAAGGCTGGTGTGAAGGATGCGGTCGTACGCTGCAGGAAGCGCGGGAATGGCGCAAACTTTCTCCTTTCCATCGTAAAAAAATCGAACGAGACCTGCCTTCGCGGTTAAAGATCCTTGCAATTAAGATTGAAGAACGCTGAACAGCTCTATTTGATGTGCTGGATGGCGGGATGTTCGAGATCCGCTATAAGCAAAGCGCGGACGTGCAGCCGCTTGCCACCACTGCACGTTGCGCCCGGTAAGGCTATAACTCGTTTTCGGAAGGCGTAGGCGCGGTCAGCGTTGCCCTTACCTGCGGCAGGCCATGCGGATAATTTTCCTGAATAAATTCGATCATCTTTTCCCGCACGTAACAGCGTAAATCAAAGGCCGTGGGCGAGTTCTGTGCCGTCATCAACATCCTGATGGTCATGGTTTTTTCCGTGGTATCGGTCACCTGAAGCACCTGCGTTTGCTGATCCCAAAGCTTGGTTTCACTCAGTACTTTTTCAAAATGCTGACGCAGAGGCTCTAACGGCATTGAGTAATCCACATAGAGAAAAACCGAGCCTAAAATTTGCGCATTATTACGCGTCCAGTTCTGGAAGGGATTTTCGGTAAAGTAGGTGATTGGCAGCACCAGCCGACGCAAGTCCCACAGACGCACCACCACATAGGTCAGGTTTATCTCTTCAATCCAGCCCCACTCTTTTTCCACTACTACCGCATCATCAATTTTTATCGGTTGCGTAAAGGCAATCTGAATTCCGGCAAAGAGATTGACCAGCGACTTTTGCAGCGCAAAACCGATGATAATACCGGCAACCCCGGCACCGGCCAGAATCGTGGTACCGAATTTTCTCACGCCCGGGAAGCTGAGCAAAATCAGGGAGAGGCAGAGCGTTACAAGGATAACGATAGCGACTTTCTTCACATACATTATCTGCGTGCGGATTTTACGCGCACGAAGATTATTCGAAATATTAATGTCATAGCGGATGAAAAGCATATCCTGAGCCACATTAATTAAGCGGATCAGGACCGAGCAAAATGACAAAATAATAAATATATTTATTGTTGTGGTAATAAACCCCAGCGATTCCGGCTGGATATGAACATAATTCACCCCGACGCGTATTAACAGCAGCGGGATGAAAAGAAACATCGATCCGCGCAGATGCTTCTCAAGTGATTTGAAGAGTTTTCTGTCCCGGCTCTGCCAGTAACGGATAAATTGTAAAAGCGTAAATCTCGCGAGAAAACCGATCGCGAGCGAGAGCGTGACGAGCAATACCGCAGGCACCCATGCCGGAGCGCCAGATAACTCACCAAATAAAAAAGGCATGCTTTCCCCTTATTTTCTGCCAACACCCCTGCGTTGTCAGTACGGTTAGATGGACCGGTAACCCTTCCCTTGCAGATAATCCGCAAACTGCCTGATTCCCGCGCCTTATTATATGAAAAATATGAAAACAGCCTTATCTGTTGATAACAATATCAGGTAATTCTGATAACGATTTTCAGCGGCGATAAGCTCTGTTTTCAGAGCGATATATTAAGAACGCTAACGTAAACGGCTGGCAAAAATTCCTCATCCACTATACTGACCAGTGCAGTTGTCATTTTCAGACGAGGCTGCTGACGATTACAGAATGTATAAAACCTGTACCCATGACCATCAGGAGAACAACATGCAGAAGAGCAAAACCCTGAAAGGGCTGCTGGCCGTATCAGTAGCCGTCGCGATGTTCAGCACTGTTGGCGTCCAAGCCCAGACACCGACGAGCGCCGCGCAAAGTAGTAGCGCTAGCGCAGCCAGCACTAAGCTCAGCTCCGGTGACGAAAAAGCACTGAAGGATATGGCGCAGGCCAATATCAACGAGGTCGCCGCCGCGAAAATCGCGCTGGAAAAAGCCAAAAGCAGCGAAGTGAAAGATTATGCGCAAAAGATGGTCGATGACCATGGCGCGGCGCTGACCAAAGTTCAGGACGTCGCCAAGCAGAAAGGCGTGGAGCTGCCGACCGAGCCGGACGCCAAGCATAAAACGATGGCCGCCAAGCTTGAAAAAGAGAGTGGCGACAACTTTGACAAACTCTATATGGAAAATGCTGGCACCAAAGACCATAAAATGGTGCTCGATAAACTGCAGAGCGACGCTAAAGAGATCAAAGATCCGGACGTGAAGAAGCTGGCCGATGAGCATACGCCTGTGGTTGAGCAGCACCTGAAATCTGCCGAACAGATGTCGGCCGCTAAGTAACAAAGCGTAAAAAAGTATACGAGCCTGCGAGCAGAAAGACTCAGGTTCGACGTGTTGCAAACCGGTGCCGCGCCGCTGCCAAACGCAGTGGCACGGCCTTTCAGGTCATCGATCCCGCTTCGCTCACGGTTAACCAGTGCTTAAATAATATTCAGCAACTATCGCACCGATACATAATGCTGTTGACCAGATTGCCGATAACCAGATCAATTCTTACTCGATCCGGTAAATCTGATGCGTATGCCTTTCCTTAAACACCTTTTTTCCCTGAGCCGCCTGCGTTCATCCGCGTCATACAACGCAGTTTGCCAGAATAAACCTGTCATTGAATTCAGTTCGGAGGGGATCATCCATAGCGCCAGCCCGCAGTTTCTCTCGGCGATGGGGTACCGCGCGGATGAAATCATTGGTCAGCACCATCGCATGTTCTGCCCGCCGTCGCTGGTGAACTCAGCGGAGTACGCCCAGTTCTGGCAGCGCCTTTCGCGCGGCGAAAGCTTTAGCGGCAAATATCTGCGTCTGGCCAAGGACAATCGACCGGTGTGGCTTGAGGCCAGCTATATTCCCGTCACCAATCGGCGCGGCGAGGTAATCCGCGTCATTAAAATCGCGGCCGATATTTCTGAGCGTATCCATGTTGCGCTTGAGAAGGAGGCGATCGTTAACGCCATTGGTCGCTCAATGGCCATCATCTCCTTCAGCCCGGAAGGTATCGTGCTGGAAGCGAATGACAACTTCCTCAGCACCACAGGCTATAAACGAGAAGAGGTTATCGGTAAGCACCATCGTCTCTTCTGCTCGGAAACTCTGCATAAAAGTGACGAATACCGCCAGTTCTGGGAGAGGCTGAATCAGGGCGAATTTTTCTCCGGCCAGTTTCCACGCCTGAACCGCCGGGGCGAGCCTTTATGGCTGCGGGCAACCTATAACCCTGTGTTCAACAGCGACGGGCAGCTCTATAAGATTGTGAAATTCGCCACCGATGTCACGGCAGATGTGCTGCGCAACCAGCGGGAGCAGGAGGCAGCTGTCCACGCATGGGATATGGCGGTGCAAACTCGTGGCAGCGCGCAGAACGGCGCGACGGTTATTGAAAACAGCATCCGCATGATTGACACCATTGCCCAGAGAATGAGCACGGTCTCCAGCGATGTCTCGCGGCTCAACGATCAGTCAGACAGCATCGACGGGATGGTTGAGACCATCCGCAGCTTTGCCATGCAGACAAGATTAATTGCATTGAACGCCGCGATTGAAGCGGCAAGAGCGGGCGCGTCAGGACGAAGTTTTGCCGTGGTGGCCGCAGAAGTGCGGACGCTTGCAGCCAGCGTCAGTAGCGCGACGGAAGAGATTGAGCGGGTTGTAGCCAGCAACAATCAGCTGGCTAAAGAGGTGCTGAACGGCATCGAGAATAACCTGATGAGCACCCGGGAAGGCGTGACGCTGATGCGTGAAGCGGGCGAGGTGATTGCCAGCATCCAGAAAAATGCAGCCGGGGTTGAGGCCGCGGTTAAAGATGTCGCCCTTTCCGTCAAAGCTGACTGACTTCAACAAACAGAAATACGCCACGCCATAACCTAAATTTCCCGTCCAGACCAGGAGAGGACAGAGCACCCAGCGCGCTGCCCTCTCCCCTTTTTCCCGGCTTTTAACTACCGCACACACCTATTAGTACGCAAGGAACAATCAATTAAAGTCAGCGGTTAACAGCGATTATTCCTATTAAACAAGCCGTTACGCCTGAACTTAGCCGCCCCGCCTCACGCCAACTGTTTCATCACGAAATTATTTACCTCTCTCCCCCTATCTTTCCGTAAAAATCCTGCCACAATTCACTCAATAAAATCGCGCGTAATTAGTTAATGCGCTATTTATATAACGTAACGGCTACACTTTTGACCATCGCTATCAAACAGGGCGCGACTATGAAAACATTAAAAAACTACACTATCCGCCGCGTCGTGTTATGGATCCTCCTGACAGCGCTGGCGCTGATTACCGCGACCGGCGGCTATGCGGCCTTTGCCGTGCGCGATATGAACAGGCAGGCTGACGAGAGCACAGCGCTGACCCAGCAGGCGATCTTCCTCTCCCGTGCTACGCAGGTGTTACAGCAGGGAAGCGAAGCCGAAAAAGCGGCGCTGATGAATGAGATCCCGGCCGGTGCCGAGTGGGCCACTGAGGCGTTATCTGGCCCTGCCAGCGCCTGGAAAAGGCAGGCCAGCGAGCATCTGGCGGCGTTAACCCGTAAGTCTCATGACAATAGCGCACAGATCGCCGCCGATCGCAGCCAACTCGATATCGTGCTGATTATTGCCCTGCTGGCGGCCGCCGGGCTGGTGCTGTTTTGCGACTGCTATCTGGTTATCCACCTGGTGAAGCCGGTTGGCGATATTCGCGCCCATTTCCGCCTGATTGCGCAGGGTGATCTAACGTACCAGCCACAGGATATTGGCCGTAACTGCGTAGGCCAGATGATCCCGCTGGTGCGTGAGATGCAGAACAGCCTGCTGACTACCGTGAGCGCGATCAGCGAGAACAGCGACGCGCTGCACCGTGAAGCACGCGAGATCGCCGCCGGTAACAGCGATCTGGCAAACCGTACAACTCAGCAGGCAGCGGCCCTTGAACAGGCGGCGTCCAGCATGGAGGAGCTGACCTCAACGGTTAGCCACAATGCCGATAACGCACGCCAGGTTCGCGATCTGTCGGTGATGACGGCGCACACCACCGAGAAAGCGAGCAACCTGGTGGAGACGCTGGCCAGCACCATGAACCGCATTGCCGATGGCTCCGAGCAGATCCGCCAGTTCACCTCCACCATCAACAGCATCGCTTTCCAGACCAATATCCTCGCGCTGAATGCCGCCGTTGAAGCGGCGCGTGCCGGCGAGCAGGGCCGCGGTTTCGCCGTGGTAGCAACAGAAGTACGCTCCCTCGCCCAGCGCAGTGCGGCGGCGGCGCGTGAAATTGAGTCGCTGATCAAATCCGCTATTACCTCGGTTCATGAGGGCAAAGATGTGGCGGAAGATGCCGGTGAGGCGATGAGCGAAGTGAAAGGCAATGTCGCCAGCGTCAACGCGCTGATCGGTGAAATCGCGCTCGCCTCCGATGAGCAGAGTAAAGGCATCTCGCAGGTGACTCACGCGGTTGCCGAGCTGGATCGCGTCACTCAGCAGAACGCGGCGCTGGTGCATCAGATTACGGCTTCAGCCAGCAACCTTAATGGCAGAACGGAAACCCTGCGCGGCGTGGTCCAGCACTTTACGCTGCCGCACGCGGTGAGCTGAGCTTCCTGAAGCAACGTGTTATACGGGACGAGGCTACCTACTGGAGAAGTTTCCGGAGGTAGTAATAAAAAAGCAGACGTCTTTTATCTCTTCGTCTTATTTATAACGGGCAGTGCCGGTGTCGCGGCTGCCCGTTTTTTTTCTCTATTTTTTGGCCAATGCAATATTCTTCTTATTTATTAATGGTGTTGTTATGAAATCTGACCATCCCCTTCCACCTGATGCTCTTCTTCCCCCGCTGACGGGCGCTGATGGCGTAAATCAAATTATGAAATAATTGTGAGACCGCACCTTTTACAGGCATCAGTTGCGCTCCGTTACTGCTACTATCAATACAAATCATATTTGCATTGGGCTGACGTTGCCTGCCGGTATGCTTCCATCCCGCTGTAACAACTAAAAAGCGTTTTCAGCACCCTTTATTTTTTTACCCACCGTCCACAGCCGGTTGGGAGGCAACAATGTTACTCAATATCGGCGACGACAAAGAGCGCCATTTTCTGGCGTTACAGGCCCTGCTGAACCCGGACGACAGCCGCGATGATGTGCTGCGTAAAATTACCCAGCTCGCCGCCAGAATGTTAAAAATACCCGGCAGCTTCATTTCCGTGCTTGATGATGAAAATCAGTACGTGCGCGCAGCGATTAACTTTCAGCTGGAGACCTCCTCGCGGGTGAACTCCTTCTGCCGCTATGCCGTCGACAGCGGTAATCCATTTATTGTGCCGGATACCTTGCAAGATGCGCGCTTTGTTACGCATCCGCTGACCGTTTCCAGCCCCTTTATTCGCTTCTATGCGGGCGTGCCGTTGACCACCCGCGATGGCATTACGCTTGGAACGCTCTGCGTTGTGGATACTCACCCCCATACGGTAACCAAAGAGCAGATTGATACGCTGCGGCTGCTGGGTGAGCTGGCGATGTCGTTTCTGGAAGCCTGGCACTACGCTGGCCTGACGGATGCCATTACCGGGCTGCCGAATAAGCTGCACCTGCTGCGCGATATCCAGCTGCTGAACGCGGCGAATGATACCGCCGAGCGCAACCTGATCCTGATTGACTGTATCGACATGCCACGTGCCTTTGAGCTGGCGCGCACCCGGGGTATGGCCCCGGTGGAGAACCTGCTGCGCGATATGGCGATTATGCTTCCCCTGCGCCTGCGTCCACTGAAGTGCGGCAAACTCTATATGGTGGCGACGGGCCGCTTTGCCCTGCTGACGCGGGCATCGGACAAGATTTCGGCCTGCGCTATCGCCAGCCGCTTGCAGGGCGTCAGCGCCGAGCTGGAGCCGGGCATCACCGTCGAGTTCCGCGTTCACACCGCGGGCAAAAACTTTATCCCCGGCGATCTCTCCGCCAGGGAGGTGCTCAATAAAGCCGTGCATGCCCTGCATGAACGCATCCGCCAGAACACCTTCCAGTTGCCGGAAACCATTATTGATGAAGATGCCGCAGCGATGCCGGTGCTGATGGAGGAGCTGGCGCAGGCCATTAACGGGAAAGAGTCAGGACTCTACCTCGTCTATCAGCCGAAAATGTGTCTGCAAACTGACGCACCGGTTGGCATTGAAGCGCTGATCCGCTGGCGCCATCCGCAAAAAGGCGAACTCTCGCCGGGGATGTTTATTCCCTTTGCTGAACAGGCCGGACTGCTACAGGATCTGACAGGCTGGGTTATCACCAATGTGATCACCCAACTGTCAGGCTGGCATGCGCTCGGGCTTGCGCTCCCGGTCTCCGTTAACGTGAGTATTCAGGATATCTCTGCGCCCGGTTTCGCTGACGCCCTGGAAGCGCGCATGATCCGCGCCCGCCTGCCTACCAGCCTGCTCGGCATTGAGTGTCTGGAAACCGAACGCATCATTGAGAGCGCGGCGGCGCTAAAAGGGCTGGAGATGCTGAAACTGCGCGGCTTCCCCATTTCGCTCGATGATTTCGGCACCGGCTACAGCAACATCAGCTATCTGCGCCGTATGCCGATCGACATCATCAAACTGGACCAGAGCCTGATCTCCAAACTGTCGGAAGACACCGCTTCACGCATTATCGCCCGCAGCATTATCGGCATGCTGAAAGAGCTGGATTATGTTGTGCTGGCAGAAGGGGTAGAAAATGCACAGACCGGCGAAACATTGCAGAAGTATGGCTGCGACCAGGCGCAGGGATATCTCTATGCCCGCCCGCTCCCGGCGCATGAGATGAGCAGCTGGCTGGAGTGGAAAATCCGTGTCTGATATAGCAACGCGTTAACAGGTTACCGTCAGGCGAGGGAGCGCCTCAGAAGCGATAATTATCAATGGATTACCGCAAGTCCGTCATACATATATATATTTTATGTATGCAAGATCGCGTATTCACAAATAGTGTCATTGAATTCATTGCATCCCGGAGTAATATTCGTCTGAAATAATATCTTCAGATGGGTAGGCTATGAAAAACGTCATACTGAGTATGCTGATAAAAATGTCCAGGATGGATGCGCAGATGAAAGAGCTGACCGCCCAGATTGAGGCGCAGTCGCTTATTGTTGCTGCCCTGACGCTGACCGTCGGCAAAGGCGGCGGGCTGGATGAAATGGTGGCGAGCATCAATAAGTCAATTAACTCCGTGCTGGAGACGCCCGACGCCGCGCTGCAATCTGACGCCGAGCTGCTGCTGGTGAAATTTCATGAGCAGGTCGAATTAACGCGCGCCGTCAGCAAAGAGTCGGACGAGGCTCCAGCCGTCGTTTCAGGTGATGACGTGACAGCCGATCGGCCAGAGCAGAGCTAGACCGCCGCTTTTTACTCAGCGTTAACCCAAGCCTGATTCTGTATCACCACCCGGTAGCCATCGGCATCGGCAAAGGTGCGCCCGTGACGATCCCAGTAGGGGTTAAACGAGGCCACCGCAATAAAACCGGCCTCCAGCATCGTTGCGCAGGCTGTTTCCCACTCCGCTTTGTCGGGGTAGTAGAGCACCAGCAAATCTTCGTCCGTCTGCGCAGGCTGCACCGGATGATGGTGGCAGAGGGTTAATTCCATATGCCAGCCCAAACCTTCCCGGCCTAACATCACGCCGCTGAAACCGTCATGATCGCTGAAGTCCGCAATACGCTTCAGCCCTAATCCTTTGCTGTACTGCTGATAAGCCTGCTCAAGGTTGGTTACCGGCCTGGCAATTCGCATATGAGTAAACATTCCGCACTCCTGTCATCGGGTTGATTAAGTGCCTTTAGCCTACACAGAATTCGCGGCTGGATTTGTCGGTAAGAGCCTAAGTACTTTCGCATAGAGATTATATTCTTACGAGCTCTTTTCTTACGCAATTAAGCAAAATAAATAGATTGAATTTTTTGGCATAGCGCACAAGATGCAAATAACTTAGCAGCATCCACGAAGAGTAAATAATGTATTGAGCAGCAACGATTGCGCAGCCGCCGACATATAGCCATTTCCCCAACCCAAGGCCTTCAATACTTAATGAAAAGTAGAAACCCACAACTGCCATCAAACCGATCAAAAGCATAAAAACAGGAAACCAAATTATATTTTTCTTGATCTTCAATTTCTCGTCAGAGTAATCGTAAAAATTCTTTGCGTTGAATACAGTCTTGCAAAAACCAATATGTTTTTTACGATCACGCAAGTAAAACCTTATCACACAATCACTTAAGAAATGATATCGACACATTTTATACTCTAATAGCTTCAACTCCTGTTGATAAGCGTCTAACGCATCGCTCTCCTCAACGCACGTTTTTAAATAGTCCACCGCTTCTGCTTTCTTCTCATTGGAAAGGGAAAAGAATGTTTCAAAGATAAGTACTTTTTTCAGAAATGGTAATACAGGCACTAATAACTTAACGGCACTGGCGATCGATGATACTTCCATATTTACTCCCATGAGATGCGGTTTTCTGATTAGTTATAAAAGCAAAGACTTTGCATAATGTAAAAAATATATCCCTGATTCTAATAAGGCATTTATCATGATTGAATTATTAGCGTTTTATTAATCACCCTAATCAAAGAATTAATATCAGCAAACGCGGAATATAAAAACGCAGGCAGCTAACCATAAAAAAGCCCGCCGGGCGGCGAGCTTTATCGTCTATCAAATGTGGCTTACTCTTCCGCCAGCATCTTCTCTAACCGCGCACGCACGTTATCATCCGGCTCCGCGTGGAAGGCGGTTTCCAGCATGCCGTGCAGCTCCGCCGGGAGCTGCTCTTCCGGCCAGCCCTCCAGCGCGTTGAGCGCCATCAGACGGTTACGCACCACCGGGCTGCGCAGGCCGGTTTTAATCAGCGTCCAGCCCATGCCGGGAAAACGGTTGAGATCCTGGAGGATAAAATCGAGCGCGCCGTGCTGGCGATACTCAGCACCAAGGCCCATCAGCGTATCTGGTCCGCTGGCAATGGCAGCCAGATCAAGCTGCTGCTCAGCAAGTTGCAGAATGCGCTCCATACGCTGCGGGCTTTCGGTCTGCATCAGTTCATACCAGTTCGCTTCATTGGGCACCGTTTGCTGGCGGGCAAAAACCTGCTCCCAG
This sequence comes from Kosakonia sp. SMBL-WEM22, assembly GCF_014490785.1. NCBI lineage: Bacteria > Pseudomonadati > Pseudomonadota > Gammaproteobacteria > Enterobacterales > Enterobacteriaceae > Kosakonia > Kosakonia sp. SMBL-WEM22. Next base: position 3,642,271 of record NZ_CP051488.1, read on the forward strand.
GTATCGATGCCTAACAGCTTCGCTGCGCGCAGGGCGAGATAGAAATCGCCGTTATCGCAGGCGGTGAGATCCTGCTGTACGCGCATCAGCCACTTCTCCTGAGCAACAATCGCCTCGACATCTTCCGCGATGTGCTGGCGGATCTCTTCGCTCCAGCCTTCCGCTTGCAGCGTCTCCCAGTTGTTATCTTCATCACCGGTAAACGCGCCGATGGCGCTGGTATTGAGCAAGTTGCGCAGATCGTCGTTTTCACTGCGGCGCAGCAGCGTGAGGTAGCGATGGCAGGCCTGTGCGCCCTCTGGGTAGTCATGGATATCGCGCGCCGGTCCGCCGGCAATCAGCGCCGCGAGAATGTCGCCTGCGCCGGTCAGCACGCCATCATCCACTGCGTCAACCGAAAGCGCCGCCAGCAAGCGCCCTTTGGTGGCGCAATCCCAGGCGGTGTACTCCTCCATCACCGAATTGGCGTAGCCCTCGCGCAGCAGCCATTCGCGGGTGGCGGGAGAGACCTCATCCGGCAGGCGCTCAATAAGCTGAATACGCCCCCAGCCGGTTACGCGTTTCGCCAGCGCCGTCAGCGTTGCATCAAATGCCTCTTCCGGCAGCATATTGCGCAGGGCGACGGCGGTAAAAAGCGTAAACTCCTCATGCAGGCCGAGAGTGGTCACCAGCGCACGGTTCTCGTCGGAGGGGAAGAAGGCCAGCAACGCAATGGCGCATTTGACCGGGTTGCGATCCGGGCTATTAGTCGCCAGCCAGACCATCAGATCGTGAACCTGCTGCGGCGAAAGCGAAGGTGCTTCCGGCAGTTTGTCGGTCAGGATATCGATGTAATCGAGCGGCGGGCGCGCTTTCAGCAGCGCATAGAAGGTGTTCATATTGGCCGGGGAGGGTTTGCGCAGCACGGCGCTTAATGCGCTGATAATCTCATCCGCCGCCTCTTCTGCGTCTGCGCCGCCGCCGTGGTGACCGAACGCACCATCCATGCCGCCCGCCACCCAGCGCAGCTCGCCTTCAAGGGTATCTTCATCCGGCAGGGTCTGCGCCTGCTCCGGCAACGGCGCGCTGCCGTCGGCATAAGGGGCGAGAAAGTGGTAGATGCTCTGCCTGTCGCCCGGCCAGGGAAGCGGGAAAGGTGCGCTCTGCTCTGCAGCCTCTTGTTTACCGAGGAGTTTTGCTAACCATCGCTGCATACTCATATTCCTTGTATTGAATTCCTGATGTTCGCCGGATGCGCAAAACGCCGACCTTACGCCTGTTTATAGCTGATTATGCCTCTGCCGCACAGAGTTGCCCCCCTGATCAAGTAGGTGATCGTACCTTTCAGAGCAGTAACAATCCCTCTACAACAAGATAAATCTAAGGGTAACGCGTGCGCTATGAATGCAATGAAGTGCTGAACGATCTGGTGAACTACTTTCTGCTTGCTGATATCCGCCTGCTGAAAAAGTTCAAGGATGACAACAATCTCGCTGACGATCTGGCAACAGAGTTTACCCGCAATGAGAGCGGCGATAAGGCGGTGCTCGAAGGCGTGCTGATCCCGATGACGGGCGTTGAAAATTACCCCTACACCATTATTTTCACTCTGCCGCCCGAAACGCCGGAGCTGCTGAAGGCGGAAAACAATCTCCAGCACCGCCGCCCAGGTTACACGCTGCGCGTCGCGCATGGTCAGGTGCAGCTCTTTACCTGGCGCATTCTCGACGACTTTACCGATAAACGTATCAGTGCGTTATTGCAGCGCTATGAAGCGCCCAACCGCCCGCATATCGCCCTTAAAATGGCACTTACTCGGTGGAGATCCTTGCAGGTGAGGTGTTCCGCGAGAATGACTATCAGCCAGCATTTGAGTTTGTGCTGGAGAAAAACGACAATGCGAAACCCGCGCCCAACCTTGATATCAACTATCTTTTTAGCGTCGACAGCCAGAGCTATTAATTGAGAGCGCCCAACAATGAGTAATGAGAGCGATAACCGCCCGCTTCCGCCGCTGGTGTGGCCGGAATTTACCGATGAGCACGCCCGCCTTGCCTGGTGGCGCGACTGTGTACAGGCCTGGCGCGATCAGTGGGATAATCCTGCTCCCGCAACGCCCGCTAGCGACGCGGAGATTGCTGACCTTGAGCAGCGCATCGGCTGCCCGCTGCCGCCGGTGCTGCGCACCTATCATCAGCAGATTGGCGAACTGAACCTCGCTGAAACCCTGTGCAGCGTGACGCCTGCGCAATATGCTGCTATCGAACCACTGCTGGCGGCCTATCCCGGCATTAGCGATATCCTTGAGGATGTGCCGCAGGATGACCCGCAGTGGAAGCTGGTTAATAACCTGATCGCCTTTGGCGACTATCTCGGTAACGGTAATTTGTGGTGCTTTCACCGCGAAACCGCCGAAGTGTGGTATTTCGACCACGACACCTCGCCGATGCTGACGCAGATATTTCGCGATGCCGGGCAGTATCTCGACGCGCTAATGTTCAAATGCCTGCTCGAAGCCCACGGCGAGGAGGAGAATGAGGAACTGCTGCGCGAACGGCTCGGGGATGAGGTAGTGGAGAAGTGGATGTATTAATGGAAGCGGCCTCGTATTGACTGGAAATAATTCTGTACAGATTACAGGCAGCTCCTTAGAATTCCCCCACAGATAATGCAGCCTTTTGGGATATGGGAGGAAGTATGGAAATCAATGTGATTACGTTGATGAAAGCGATCATTGGTGGTGCAGGTTTAGGATTTGCCCTTCCCGGCGGTCTGTCATTTCTCATTCCAGCTTTCACCGTTACGGCAGGTATTGCCTACAGCTTTGCTTTAGCAGGTGCGGTAGTTCTGCCCGCGCTCTATGCTGCAAGGAAGCCTGCTCACTAAAATGCACCTTCTTGACTGGCTTGCACCGCAGAATACACAGGAGTTAACCCGCTTTTATTTCATCCTGTGTATAGGTTACCTTGCAGTGCATCTCACCTGGGATGCATTATGCAAAGAGACTCCACCCTTCTCGCTTGATAAACTCCAGTTCAAAATGAATGAGGTTTATTCATCCTCGACCTTTGCAACCAGCGCTTTTTTTATTGTTATCCTGTTTGATATTAAAAACCCGCTCAGAACATCCGACGCCTTTATTTTCCCGTTAATCATCGCCGCATTAACAGGATTTATGATTTCGCTATCCGCAATAGCTCCTAAAAAAGTCAAAATAGAGTAAGCCCGCTATTACAAGCATCTTTAAATTCGCGAATCCTGAATATAAAGCACCCCACTCATCTAAATCTTATAGCGTCACATATAAAAAAACCCACTGTAGGAACAGTGGGTTAAATTTAATTTAGATCTCTTAAAAACTCGGGAAAAGCTATTCGATTATTCCCACTCAATCGTCGCCGGCGGCTTCCCGCTGATGTCATATACGACACGGGAAATACCGTTAACTTCGTTGATAATGCGGTTAGAGACGCGGCCGAGGAAATCATACGGCAGGTGCGCCCAGTGGGCGGTCATAAAGTCGATGGTTTCGACCGCGCGCAGGGAGACAACCCAGTCATACTTACGGCCATCGCCCATCACGCCGACGGAACGCACGGGCAGGAAGACGGTGAACGCCTGGCTCACTTTGTTGTAGAGATCGGCTTTGCGCAGCTCTTCGATAAAGATATGGTCAGCGCGGCGCAGCAGGTCGCAGTACTCTTTCTTCACTTCGCCGAGGACGCGAACGCCGAGGCCCGGGCCCGGGAACGGATGGCGGAACAGCATGTCGTACGGCAGGCCGAGTTCGAGGCCGATTTTGCGCACTTCATCTTTGAACAGCTCTTTCAGCGGCTCAACCAGCCCCATCTTCATCTCTTTCGGCAGGCCGCCAACGTTATGGTGAGACTTAATAACGTGCGCTTTACCGGTCGCAGAGGCTGCGGACTCAATCACGTCCGGGTAGATGGTGCCCTGTGCCAACCACTTCACATCTTCCAGCTTCAGCGCTTCTTCATCGAATACTTCAACAAAGACGCGGCCGATGATTTTACGTTTCGCTTCCGGATCGTTTTCGCCCGCCAGCGCACCGAGGAAGCGCTCTTCTGCCGGAACATGAACAATGTTCAGACCAAAGTGGTCGCCGAACATATCCAGCACCTGCTCGGCTTCGTTCAGGCGCAGCAGGCCGTTATCGACGAAGACGCAGGTCAGGTTCTTGCCAATCGCGCGGTGCAGCAGCATCGCGGTGACGGAGGAGTCCACGCCGCCAGAGAGGCCGAGGATCACCTTATCGTTGCCAACCTGCTGGCGGATACGCTCAACGGCGTCATCGATGATTTTTGCCGGTGTCCACAGCGCTTCGCACTCGCAGATATCGCGCACAAAACGCTCCAGCATACGCAGCCCCTGGCGGGTGTGCGTCACTTCCGGGTGGAACTGCACGCCGTAGAAACGCTTCTCTTCGTTAGCCATAATGGCGAACGGGCAGGTTTCAGTGCTGGCAACGGTCACAAAGCCGGACGGGATCGCCGTCACTTTATCGCCGTGGCTCATCCACACATCCAGCAGCGCTTTGCCGTCTGCGGTCAGGGCATCTTCAATCCCACGGATCAGCGCGCTTTCGGTCTGCACTTCAACCTGCGCATAACCAAATTCACGCTCGTTAGAGCCTTGAACGTGGCCGCCAAGCTGCATCGCCATGGTCTGCATGCCGTAGCAGACGCCGAGCACCGGCACACCGGCGTCGAAAACGTATTGCGGCGCGCGCGGGCTGTTCTCTTCGGTGGTGCTTTCCGGGCCGCCGGAGAGGATGATGCCGCTTGGGTTGAAGTCGCGGATCTGCGCTTCAGTGACATCCCACGCCCACAGTTCGCAGTAGACGCCGAGTTCACGCACACGGCGTGCGACTAGCTGAGTGTATTGCGAGCCAAAGTCGAGGATAAGAATGCGATGTTTATGAATATTGTCCGTCATTGACGTTAGTTCCGAGGCAAAGAGCGAGATAGAAAAGTCAACGCCCGGCAAAAACCGGGCGCGAATTGCATTAAGAACCCATGCGGTAGTTGGGGGATTCCTTGGTGATGGTCACGTCGTGAACGTGGCTCTCCTGGATGCCCGCGCCGCTAATGCGCACGAACTCCGCTTTGGTGCGCAGGGCGTCGATGGTACCACAGCCGGTCAGACCCATACAGGAACGCAGGCCGCCCATCTGCTGGTGAATAATCTCTTTCAGACGACCTTTGTACGCTACGCGGCCTTCGATACCTTCCGGCACCAGTTTGTCGGCAGCGTTATCGGTCTGGAAGTAGCGATCGGAGGAGCCTTTGGACATCGCGCCCAGCGAGCCCATCCCGCGATAGGATTTGTAAGAGCGGCCCTGGTAGAGTTCGATTTCGCCCGGGGACTCTTCGGTACCTGCCAGCATAGAGCCGACCATTACCGCGCTTGCGCCAGCGGCGATCGCTTTAGCGATATCGCCAGAGAAGCGGATGCCGCCATCGGCGATAACCGGGATGTCCATCCCTTCCAGCGCTTCAACCGCGTCAGATACGGCAGTGATCTGCGGAACACCCACACCGGTCACAATACGGGTAGTACAAATCGAGCCAGGACCGATACCCACTTTCACCGCGCTGACGCCCGCTTCAGCCAGCGCGCGAGCGCCTGCGCCGGTCGCGACGTTACCGCCGATGATTTGCAGATCCGGGTATTTGGCACGCGTTTCGCGAATACGCTGCAACACGCCTTCAGAGTGGCCATGGGAGGAGTCAATCAGCAGCACGTCAACACCGGCGGCAACCAGCGCATCAACGCGCTCTTCGTTGCCCGCGCCCGCGCCGACCGCTGCGCCAACGCGCAGACGACCCTGCTCATCTTTACAGGCGTTCGGTTTACGTTCTGCTTTCTGGAAATCTTTAACAGTGATCATGCCGAGCAGGTGGAAGCTGTCATCCACCACCAGCGCTTTTTCGACGCGCTTTTCATGCATTTTGGCAAACACGACTTCGCGCGCTTCACCTTCACGTACCGTAACCAGGCGCTCTTTCGGCGTCATATAAACGCTGACCGGCTGGTTGAGGTCGGTAACAAAACGCACGTCACGCCCGGTGATGATGCCCACCAGTTCGTTCTCTTCGTTAACAACCGGGTAGCCGGCGAAGCCGTTACGCTCGGTCAGCTCTTTCACTTCACGCAGGGTGGTGGTCGGCAGCACGGTCTGCGGCTCTTTTACCACGCCAGACTCATGTTTCTTCACGCGGCGTACTTCATCTGCCTGGCGCTCGATAGACATGTTTTTGTGAATAAAGCCAATGCCGCCTTCCTGTGCGAGGGCGATCGCCAGACGCGCTTCCGTTACGGTGTCCATTGCCGCAGAGAGCATAGGAATGTTCAGGCGAATGGTCTTCGTCAGCTGAGTGCTTAAATCGGCGGTATTCGGCAGAACAGTGGAGTGGGCGGGAACGAGGAGGACGTCGTCAAACGTCAAAGCTTCTTTAGCGATACGTAGCATGGGCAATATCTCTGACCTGGGTGGTTAAATATTGCCGTGGCATTATACAGAGCGTAACCGATTGCATCTACACTTTTTTGGAAAAATACTTGTAATCAGGTGACATCAGGCTACTATCGACCGAATAACTTGCTGATTTAGAATTTGATCTGGCTCACATGTCCTCATTGCAAACTCCCTCCATTTATACTGTCAGCCGCCTTAACCAGACGGTACGATCGCTACTGGAACGCGAGCTGGGCCAGGTGTGGATCAGCGGCGAAATCTCCAACTTTACCCAGCCCGCTTCCGGTCACTGGTACTTCACCTTAAAAGATGACACCGCCCAGGTGCGCTGCGCGATGTTCCGCAACAGCAACCGCCGCGTCACCTTCCGCCCGCAGCATGGGCAGCAGGTGCTGGTGCGCGCCAACATCACCATGTATGAGCCGCGCGGTGAATACCAAATCATCGTTGAGAGCATGCAACCGGCGGGTGAAGGGCTATTACAGCAGAAGTATGAGCAGCTGAAAGCGAAGCTGGCAGCGGAAGGGCTGTTCGATCAGCAATTTAAACATCCCCTGCCCTCACCCGCGCACTGCGTTGGGGTGATCACCTCGAAAACCGGTGCCGCGCTGCACGATATTTTGCATGTGCTGAAACGCCGCGACCCGTCGCTGCCTGTGGTGATCTACCCGACCGCCGTACAGGGCGAAGATGCACCGGCGCAAATCGTGCGCGCCATTGCCCTTGCCAACAGCCGTAACGAATGTGATGTGCTGATTGTCGGGCGCGGCGGTGGTTCACTGGAAGATCTCTGGAGTTTCAACGACGAACGCGTCGCGCGCGCCATTTTTGCCAGCCGGATTCCGATTGTCAGCGCCGTCGGCCATGAAACGGATGTCACCATCGCCGATTTCGTCGCCGACCTGCGCGCACCCACCCCTTCGGCGGCAGCGGAGATTGTCAGCCGCAACCAGCTTGAACTGCTGCGCCAGGTGCAGGCGATGCAGCAGCGTCTGGAGATGGGCATGGATTACTATCTGGCAGGGCGCAACCGCCGCTTTGCCCAGCTTCATCACCGTCTGCAACAGCAACACCCGCAACTGCGCCTCGCGCGTCAGCAGACGGTGCTCGACCGCTTGCAGCAGCGCATGCACAACGCGCTGGATACGCAGCTTAAGCGCGCGAATACACGTCAACAGCGCGTCGTGCAACGGCTCAATCATCACAACCCCCAGCCGCGCATCCACCGGGCGCAAACCCGGGTGCAACAGCTTGAGTATCGCCTGAGCCAGTCGATTCGCGATCGTCTCGGCAGCACGCGCGAGCGCTTCGGCACCGCCCTCACCCATCTGGAGGCCGTCAGCCCGCTGGCGACGCTGGCGCGCGGCTATAGCGTCACTACCGCCACCGACGGGAAAGTGCTGAAACAGACTAAGCAGGTGAAAGCGGGCGATACGCTCACTACCCGCCTGAATGATGGCTGGGTCGAGAGCGAGGTGCGCATTGTCACACCGGTGAAACAACCGAGAAAACGAAAAACCCCGTAGTTAAAACTCTTAATGCGGTGAGGCGACCTATACTTTTGTTGTTCTTTTGATTTTATCAAGGAGATCAACATGACCACTCGCTTCCCGCACACCGTGATTCCCCCCTACATTCTCCGTCGCATCATTGACCAGGGCTCTGAGGTTCAGAAGCGCTGCGCGAAACAGACCCTGATGCATGTCCAGACGCTGATGGCTCACAGCCACGGTAAACCGAGCGCCCCACAGGCGAACTCGCCGGGCGAGCTGCTGCGTGATATTTACGATGCGCAGCACAAAGAGAGCCTGCCGGGTAAGCAGGTGCGCTATGAGGGCCAGCCTTCCAATGGCGATGTCGCCGTCGATGAAGCCTATGACTACCTTGGCGTCACCCATGACTTTTTCTGGAAAGAGTGGAAACGTAACTCGCTGGATAACAAGGGCCTGGTGCTGAGCGGCACGGTGCATTACGGCCAGGAGTACCAGAACGCCTTCTGGAACGGTCAGCAGATGGTGTTTGGCGATGGCGACGGTGAAATCTTTAACCGTTTCACTATCGCCATTGATGTGGTGGCGCATGAGCTAAGCCACGGCGTCACCGAGTCGGAAGCGGCGCTGATCTACTTTGAACAATCGGGCGCGCTGAATGAATCCCTGTCGGATGTCTTCGGTTCGCTGGTCAAGCAGTACCACCTCAAGCAAACCGCAGAGCAGGCGGACTGGATTATCGGCGAAGGGCTGTTAGCCGAAGGGATCAACGGCAAAGGGCTGCGCTCGATGTCCGAGCCGGGTACCGCCTATAACGATCCGCTGCTCGGCAAAGATCCGCAGCCCGCGCACATGAAGGACTTTATTAAAACCCGCGAAGATAACGGCGGCGTGCACCTTAACTCCGGTATCCCGAACCGCGCCTTTTATCTTGCGGCCACGGAGATTGGCGGTTATGCGTGGGAAAAAGCGGGCTACGCCTGGTACGATACGGTCTGCGATCGCCAGCTGGCGCAAAACGCCGATTTTGCCGCCTTTGCAAAACTGACCATTCATCACGGCGAAAAACGTTCCGGTAAAGCGGTGGCGGCGGCCATCGAACAGGCGTGGAAAGATGTCGGAGTCTTATAATGAACGAACCCGAACTGACCGACGATGCGGTTGTCGAGCTGGCCCGTGAAGGCGGCGTGGCTTATATCCCGATGCTCACCGGGCGAAGGCGGATTGTTATCGCCCAGTTGACCGACGAGCAGCGTCAGCGGCTGATTGAGATCCTGCACCAGGCATTACCGCTGGCGCAGCCTCCCGGTCAGGCTGACTCACCGGGGCGCGGGGACCAGCGCTTTTATCGCCTGCAGATCACCTGGACCACGCGGCAGAGCGATATGCTGCTGCTGATCCCGGAGAGCAAAGCGCCGCCGTCTTTCGTTGAGCTGTGGCGCGAAGGCGAAGGCTGTATCTGCAAGCCTTAGCGCAGGGTGAATTCGACTCGTTTTTTGGAAATCAGCCCGTGGCCGTGCTGGCAGAAGTAGTCCACCGCGCCACAGGCTTTTAATACTTCAAGGGGCTGGTGACACTCCGGGCAGGCAGCATTCACCTCAATATCTTTATTGCACGTGGCGCAGTGCGCCATGGTTCCGGCGAGTTCCAGCTCACCGTGGCAGGTCGGGCAGTTCAGTTGCATAACGCACTCCTCACAATCGTTTCAGATTGACCTAATGATACACCCTCAAAAACAAAACACCCGCCAGCGGCGGGTGAAGTGAACGGTTACTTACCTTTCTTAAGGTGCTTGATCAGGCGCTTACGCTTACGTAACTGGTTCGGCGTCAGGGTGTTGCGCTTGTCAGCAAACGGGTTCTCGCCCTCTTTGAACTGGATACGAATCGGGGTACCCATCACTTCCAGCGATTTGCGGAAATAGTTCATCAGGTAGCGCTTGTAGGAGTCCGGCAGGTCTTTCACCTGGTTGCCGTGGATCACCACAATCGGCGGGTTGTAACCACCGGCGTGGGCGTATTTCAGCTTCACGCGACGGCCACGCACCAGCGGCGGCTGGTGATCTTCTGCCGCCATGTTCATGATGCGGGTCAGCAGCGCGGTGCTGACGCGGCGGGTGGAGCTGTCATAGGCTTCGCGTACAGACTCAAACAGGTTACCGACGCCGCTGCCGTGCAGGGCAGAGATAAAGTGCACGCGCGCAAAGTCGATAAAGCCGAGGCGGTAATCGAGCGTCTCTTTCACCTGCTCTCTCACCTCCTGGCTCAGGCCGTCCCACTTGTTGACGACAATCACCAGCGAGCGACCGCTGTTGAGGATAAAGCCCAGCAGGGAGAGATCCTGATCGGAGATGCCTTCGCGGGCATCAATCACCAGCATTACCACGTTGGCGTCTTCAATCGCCTGCAGGGTTTTGATAACGGAGAACTTCTCGACCACGTCGGTGATTTTGCCGCGCTTACGCACGCCCGCGGTGTCGATCAGCACATATTCGCGCTCATCGCGCTGCATCGGAATGTAGATGCTGTCGCGGGTGGTGCCCGGCATGTCGTACACCACAACGCGGTCTTCACCGAGAATACGGTTAGTGAGCGTTGACTTACCGACGTTCGGACGCCCGACAATCGCCAGCTTGATCGGCAGATCCTGCGGATTGAAATCGTCTTCCGGCTCTTCGGCTTCACCGTTAGCCGCGGCTTCAAACTGCGCCCAGTACTCGGCCTCTTCATCCACCTCTTCCGGCGGGTTCAGCTCATCCATCCACGGCATCAGCACATGCTCAAGCAGGCTGGTGACGCCGCGTCCGTGTGAAGCGGCAATGGCGTGAATTTCGCCAAGGCCAAGGGAGTAGAAGTCAGAGACCGCCTGATCCGGGTCGAGACCATCGGTTTTGTTGGCGACGAGGAAGGTGGGCTTCTCGCGCGAGCGCAGATGTTTGGCGATAGCGATATCGGCCGGCATCAGCCCGGCGCGGGCATCAACCATAAACAGCACAACGTCCGCTTCTTCAATCGCCAGCAGCGACTGCTCCGCCATGCGCGTCTCAACGCCATCTTCGGTGCCGTCGATACCGCCGGTATCGATACAGATAAATTCGCGGCCTTCTACTTCAGCACGACCGTACTTACGGTCACGAGTCAGACCCGGAAAATCCGCTACAAGCGCATCACGGGTGCGAGTAAGACGGTTGAATAGCGTGGATTTCCCAACGTTAGGGCGCCCGACAAGCGCGACCACAGGTACCATGTTTAAAGCCTCATTGCAGAAAATTCATTAGCAAAACGTCACGATTTACGCGGCGTTTTAAAAACAGGAAAACGGCTCCTGCAACAGGAGCCGTCTTTCAGATACGACACTCTCAGCGCGCTTAGCGCGTGAGGGCGTACAGCGTGCCGTCTTTCGCCTGGATAAGCAGTTTGCCGCCAGCCACCACCGGCTCGGTCAGGAAGCCGGAACTATCGACTTTCTGCTGGGCAACAAAGCGACCATCTTCGACGTTAATCCAGTGGAGATAGCCTTCGCTATCGCCGGTCACAATATAACCATTATAGAGCGCCGGAGAGGTCAGGTTGCGATGCAGCAGATCGCTCTGCGTCCACAGCGTTACGCCGCCGTCGGTGCTCAGGGCCAGCACGCGATCGTTCTGATCGATGATGTAGATACGGTTACCATCAATCACAAAATCGCTTACCGAGCCAAGATCGCGTTTCCACATAATCTGGCCGCTGCGCAGATCCAGCGCCGTCATATTACCGTTATAGGCCAGCGCGTAAACCACACCATTTACCACCACCGGCGTGGTATCGACGTCGCTCAGACGGTCGATTTCCGTCGGGCCATTCGCCTGTGAGATACGCTGCTGCCAGATCAACTGGCCCTGCTGCATCAGCACGGCGCTGACGCGTCCGTTATCACCGCCAACAATGGCAGCACCAAACGCGGTGGTCGGCGCAGATTCACCGCGCAGGGAGAGCGACGGCATATCAAGGTTAACGGTCCATTTCACCGCGCCATCCGCTTCGTTCAGCGCCTGCAACTGACCGTTGCTGGTGTGAATCAGCACCAGACCATCGCTGACTACCGGGCGAGAGAGGGCTTCACCCACTACGCCGGTTTTCCAGGCCACGGAACCATCGCTGGCATTCAGCGCATAGACCTGCGCCTGCTCGGTACCGATGTAGACTTTACCGCCGGAAACGGTCACACCGCCGGAGAGCAGCGCGGCGCGGGTGGAGAACCAGCCATCTTTCTCAGCCAGGTTTACCGACCAGATTTCGCGGCCATCATCAATGCTGAGCGCTTTCACCACACCATGACGATCGGCGGCGTAGACCACGCCATCGGCAAAGGCCGGGTGCAGGGTGGAGTAGTACTTGCCGATACCGTTACCGACGGAGGTGCTCCACGACGTTGTCGGCGTGAACTGGTTTTCAACCACCGGCAGCGGCGACATTTTGACAACATCTTCTTCGCTGTTGAAGAGGGAACAGCCGCTCAATAACGTGACGGAAAGCAGCCCTGGCAGGAGTAATTTACGCAATTGCATCGGGTCCCTCTTAGATGGACAAATTATTAATTTTCATCTGCATCATTTCACTCAGCGCAGGAGAAGCATTGTTTTTAATGCCGTTTTCCCATGCGGTGCGCGCACCTTTTTTGTCGCCTTTGCTCAGCAACGCTTCGCCGCGCAGATCCGCAACGATGGCTGACCAGCTTTCACCTTTCACGGCATCCAGCGTTTTCAGCGCCGCGTCCTGCTGCTTCAGTTGCACCTGAATGCGCGCCAGACGGACATTGATCATCGACTTCAGATTCTCATCGTCGGTCGCGGCAATGCCCTGCTGCAGCTGTGCAGCGGCTTTTTGCAGATCGTTCTTCTCAACGTAGCGCTGAGCCAGCTCAAGTGACGCCAGCGCACCGTAGCTGTTTTTGTTATCAGCAGCGAATTTTTCCGCAGCGGCAAAAGAGTCCTGTTTGCCGGCCTGCAGCGCGGTTACCGCGCTTTCATACGCCTGCGAGGTCTCGCGCGCATTGTCCGCCTGATGGCTGTTCCAGAAACGCCAGCCCACCAGCGCGCCGATACCCAGTACTACCCCAACGGCCAGCGCTTTGCCATTCTCGGCAAAGAAGCGCTTAATCGCGTCTACCTGGTCGTTTTCGTTTTCGTAAATTTCCACGCAGTCCTTCTCCTTAACGATAAATCACCGGGGAGATTAGCCCAGTAGTGTGCGCAAATGCGCCGCAACGCTCTCCTGCGTTACCGTACTCTGCTCACCAGAGCGTAAATCCTTCACCACAACATTTCCGTCGGCAATTTCAGACTCGCCGAGCACCAGCGCGACGCGAGCGCCCCACTTATCTGCACGGGCAAACTGCTTCTTAAAGTTGCCGCCGCCGTGGTTCATCATCAGCCGCACGCCAGGCAGCGCATCGCGCACCTGCTCACCCAACAGCATTGCTGCGGATTGCGTGTTAGCGCCAGAGGCCACCAGGTAAATATCGACAACGGATTCGGCTTTAAATTCCGGATTAACTGCCTGAACCAGCAAAACAAGTCGCTCAAGACCCATCGCGAAGCCAACCGCTGGGGTCGCGCGACCGCCGAGTTGCTCAACCAGGCCATCGTAACGGCCACCGGCGCAGACGGTACCCTGCGCGCCGAGGCTGCTGGTCACCCATTCAAACACGGTGCGGTTGTAGTAATCGAGACCGCGCACCAGGCGCTGGTTAACGGTGTAGGCGATGCCCGCCGCGTCAAGGAAAGCGCAGAGGCCGGCAAAGTGCTCGCGTGATTCGTCATCAAGATAATCACCCAGCTTCGGCGCATCGTTCAGCAGCGTCTGAATATCGGGGTTTTTGGTGTCCAGCACGCGCAGCGGGTTACTGTACATTCGACGCAGGCAATCTTCGTCGAGCTTATCTTTATGCTGCTCCAGGAACGCCACCAGCGCGTCGCGATAGGTCGCACGGGCTTCCAGCGAACCGATGGAGTTAAGCTCAAGCGCAACGTGCGAAGCGATACCCAGCTCGCGCCACCAGCGCGCGGTCAGCATAATCAGCTCGGCGTCGATATCCGGCCCCTGCAGGCCAAACACTTCCACACCCAGCTGATGGAACTGACGGTAGCGCCCTTTCTGCGGACGCTCGTAGCGGAACATCGGCCCGACGTACCACAAGCGCTGTTCCTGATTGTACAGAAGACCATGTTCGATGCCGGCGCGTACGCAGCCTGCGGTCCCTTCCGGACGCAGCGTCAGGCTGTCGCCGTTGCGGTCGTCGAAGGTATACATCTCTTTTTCAACGACGTCGGTCACTTCGCCGATCGCGCGTTTGAATAACGGGGTCTGCTCTACAATCGGCAAACGGATTTCACTGTAACCGTAGCTGCCGAGCACGTTCTTCAGGCTGCTTTCAATGCGCTGCCAGATGGCGGTCTCGCCAGGCAGATAATCGTTCATGCCGCGAATGGCTTGAATATTTTTTGCCACGTTTATTCTCTTTATTAATACAAAAAATGAACCCTCAGGGCGGCGACAAAAGCGGTCGCGCCGGGCGGGCTCATGATACACGGGATGCCAGCCTTCGCGGCACCCTTATTTTTCTACCTGCATGACGTCAATACGGCGCGTTTCATCCAGCATCGCGGCTTTCGCACGAATACGCGCCTCAAGCTGGCTGATCATATCGCCGTTATCGAGGCGATCTTTACGCACGCCATCTTCATACAGGCCGCTTTTCTTATTCCCGCCGGTAACGCCCAGGGTCGAGACCAGCGCTTCGCCCGGCCCGTTCACCACGCAGCCGATAATCGAAACATCCATCGGAGTGATGATATCTTCCAGCCGCTGCTCCAGCGCGTTGACCGTACCAATCACGTCAAACTCCTGACGGGAGCAGGTCGGGCAGGCGATAAAGTTGATGCCACGTGAGCGGATGCGCAGGGACTTGAGGATATCGAAACCGACTTTGATCTCTTCAACCGGATCCGCCGCCAGCGAAATACGCAGCGTATCGCCGATCCCTTCGGAGAGCAGCAGGCCTAAGCCAATCGCGGATTTCACCGAGCCTGCGCGCGCGCCGCCCGCTTCGGTGATCCCGAGGTGCAGCGGCTGATCGATCTGCTTCGCCAGCAGACGATAGGACTCAACGGCAAGGAAGACGTCGGAGGCTTTCACGCTCACTTTGAACTGGTCAAAGTTGAGACGATCGAGATGCTCCACATGGCGCATGGCCGATTCGAGCAGCGCCTGCGGCGTCGGCTCGCCATACTTCTCCTGCAGATCTTTTTCCAGCGAACCGGCGTTGACGCCGATGCGGATTGGGATGTTTTTATCGCGCGCGCAGTCAACAACGCTGCGGATACGCTCTTCGTTACCGATGTTGCCCGGGTTGATGCGCAAGCAATCGACGCCGTACTCGGCGACTTTCAGCGCGATGCGGTAGTCAAAGTGGATGTCCGCCACCAGCGGGACACTCACCTGCTGTTTGATAAGCCTGAACGCTTCTGCTGCGTCCATTGTCGGCACCGAGACACGCACGATGTCTGCGCCGACGCGCTCTAATGCTTTTATTTGGTTGACCGTTGCTTCAACATCCGTGGTGCGGGTGTTTGTCATAGACTGCACGGCGATGGGGGCACCATCGCCAATCGGCACATTACCAACATAAATCCGTTTTGATTTCCGCCGTTGGATCGGCGACTGGTTATGCATGAATGATCTCCCGCGTTGCCCGTCTGTTACTGTGCTGCTGATTGTTCGGCATTGAGGGTCAGACGCGCAACCTGGTTAGTTCTGATAAAACGACTCAGATCGACAGGTTTCCCCTGGAACTGGATCTGGACAGCCGACGGCGCGCCAATTTTCAGTTTATAGGGTGCCTGGCCGGTGAGATTCAGCGTGGCATCTTTACGCTGCATACCGCTAAAGAGTTTCTTACCGGTCGCATCGCTCACTTCCAGCCAGCAGTCGGCAGTAAAGTTCATCACCAGCGCGTTCGCGTCGGCAGATGCGCCCGCCACGCCCGCCTGATCGGTTGGCAGCTGAGAGACGTTATTGGTGGTAGCAGCAGGCTGCTGGGCGGAAGGTTCAACGTTCGCCTGTGAAGGCGGAACCACGCTGTTCTGGTTAGCTGTCGTGGCAGGTGAGGTGGTTGCAGGTGCCTGCACGCTCTCGGTCGGAGCCGGGGTTTCAACCGGGGTGGAACCATTATCCACCGGCGTTGAAGCGGCCTGATTATCCAGCGGCACGCTCTGGCCGTTGCTGGCATTAAGCTCGGCGGAGGATTGATCCGCCATGGTGCTGATCTCTTCCTGCTGCGCTTTGTGGTTCTGCCACCACCAGGCGCCCGTCAGGCCGACGACCACAAACAGCACCAGCCAGGTAATGCTCATCAGCCAGCCGTCGCGTTTTTTGCGCGGTTTACCCAGCGCAAAGCCCTGCATCGGTGCCACTTTTGCCGCGCGGATCGGCGCTTGTTTCTCAAGAATCGGCAGCAGCTCTTCTTCTGGAATGTGCACCAGGCGAGCATAGGAGCGGATATAACCGCGCACAAAGGTGGATGCCAGATCGGCAGGCGACCTGTCCTCTTCGATATCGCGTACCGTGGAGACCTTCAGGCACAAGCGTTCGGCAACCGCTTGCTGGCTGAGTCCAAGTTGCTCACGAGCATTGCGCAGACGAACGCCCGTGGATTGTGCTTCGTTTTGGTCTTGAGTGGCTTCAGTATTCATTCGCTACAACTACTGGTACGTGAAAAGTAAACACACAGGCGCGCGTAACCGCATAACCTACACACGCCGCGAAAAATCCGGGTCAGTTAAACGTAGACCCACAGTATAAGACTGTCAGGTTCGTGATAACAGGACGGCGTTCAGCACTATTTGCTAAGCCGTTGTTCCAGCATTACATACTGCCTCAAAGTAAGAGGAAACGCACCGTAATTATTAACGGCCTCTATATAAGCAGGCCAAATATTCAACATATTCCAAACCTGCGGCGCCAACTTCGCGCCGCAGTCACGCTTACACCGCTTTAACCGCGATCGGCTCGCCCTGCAGGCGTTTACGCATGGTGCGCTTGGTGCGGTCGATAACATCGCCCGCCAGCTGACCGCAGGCGGCATCGATATCGTCGCCGCGAGTTTTACGCACAATAGTGGTGAAACCGTAGCTCATCATCACTTTGCAGAAACGGTCGATACGGCTGTTGGAGCTGCGGCCATACGGCGCGCCCGGGAAGGGGTTCCACGGGATCAGGTTGATCTTGCACGGCGTATCTTTCAGCAGCTCGGCCAGCTCATGGGCGTGTTCAGTGCCGTCATTGACGTGATCCAGCATCACATACTCAATGGTCACGCGGCCCTGGTTGGCGTTGGACTTCTCCAGGTAGCGGCGCACCGACCCGAGGAAGGTTTCGATATTGTACTTTTTGTTGATTGGTACAATTTCGTCGCGGATAGCGTCATTCGGCGCATGGAGCGAGATCGCCAGCGCAACGTCAATCATATCACCGAGCTTATCAAGCGCCGGAACAACGCCGGAGGTCGAGAGCGTCACGCGACGTTTGGAGAGGCCAAAGCCGAAATCATCCAGCATGATCTCCATCGCCGGCACCACGTTGGTGAGATTGAGCAGCGGTTCGCCCATGCCCATCATCACCACGTTAGTGATCGGGCGGTTGCCGGTCACACGGGCAGCGCCGATGATTTTCGCCGCGCGCCACACCTGGCCGATGATTTCCGATACGCGCAGGTTGCGGTTGAAGCCCTGCTGCGCCGTGGAGCAGAATTTGCACTCCAGCGCACAACCGACCTGGGAGGAGACGCAGAGCGTCGCGCGATCCTCTTCCGGGATATAGACGGTTTCAACGCGCTGATCGCCGACGGCGATAGCCCATTTGATGGTGCCATCGGAAGAGCGTTGCTCTTCGACGACTTCAGGGGCGCGGATCTCCGCCACCTCTTTTAACTTGCCACGCAGCACTTTGTTGATGTCGGTCATCTCATCAAAGTCGTCGCAGCAGTAGTGATACATCCACTTCATCACCTGGTCGGCGCGAAACGGTTTTTCGCCTAAGTTTTTGAAAAACTCACGCATCTGCTGACGGTTGAGATCCAGCAGGTTAATTTTTGCATCTTTATTTGGAACCGTGAGAGCGTCGCTCTCAGACATGGCAATTTGTTCAGACATATTTTATTCCGGCCTCGTTATTACACGTTGTGGCCCGTGGAGGGTTAAAAAGAAGCGCCCCAGGCGAGCATCAGCTCATCCTGGGGCGCAACATTGTACAAATTCTGTCGCACAGATACCACGCCTGGACGCGGCATTTACCAATTAAAGTGTAAATCTCGTTACACAGTTAACCGGAAATTAACGAGTGCGCGGGCACACTTCGCCTTCAGCGAAGAAGTAGGCGATTTCGCGCGCGGCAGATTCAACGGAGTCGGAACCGTGGGTGCCGTTCTCGGTGAAGCTGTCTGCATAATCTGCGCGCAGGGTACCGGCCAGTGCGTTGTCCGGGTTGGTTGCGCCCAGCAGGTCGCGGTGACGCTGAACGGCGTTTTCGCCTTCCAGTACGGAAACCACGATCGGGCCGGAGGTCATGAACTCAACCAGGCCATCAAAGAACGGGCGGCCTTCGTGCTCAGCGTAGAAGCCGCGCGCCTGCTCAACGGTCAGGTGCAGCATTTTGGTGCCAACGATTTTGAAACCTGCCGCTTCAAAGCGAGAGAAGATGTTACCAATAACGTTTTTTGCCACCGCGTTCGGCTTGATGATGGAAAAAGTACGTTCAATAGCCATGATTACCTCAGTAAGTTGTTCTGTTGCCCTGAATAGGTGTGGCGCGGATTATAAAGAGCAACACCGGTCTTGCCTATGGATTAAGGTAACATTTTTTTAAAATAAGACGAGTTTGAGCAACACCAACCACCCAATGCGCCCTTTCTCGCCCTATTGCACCGTAAACTGCACGGCAGCGACCTGCCCCGCGTCATCCATCACCACCAGTTGATACGCACCGGCTCTATCGAGCTTCAGGCTCAATATGCTGCCGCGCGCCGTTAAGGGCTCGCCGTTCAAAAACCACCAGCGCCCCCCTTCCCCGCCGCTGCTTTGCAGAGGCAGGCTCGCAAAATCCTGGCCGGGTACGCGCTTGATCACCGCCCCTTCGCGCACGCCGTTTAACAACAGCGGCGGCGGTGCGTTCTCATCCCGTGGCGGGCAAACGCTGTCCGCAGGCGGTAAGCGCGCGGCGCGGCGCTCGCCGGGCGGCAGCCACGGCTCAAGCGGCAGCGGCCAGACGATCCAGTTTTTCTGCTGCGCATCCGGGCAATCCGCCGCCACGCGCCGCCCCAGATGGTTTAGCCACAGCGGAAAACTGATGCCGTGCAGTCCCTCCTGCTCCGGCATCAACAGCGTCGGGGGCTGGCTGCCATCCAGTAACCAGGTGGCAAGACGGCGGCGGCAGTTACTGTCTCCGGCAGGCAGGCTCTGCCCGCCCGGCCAGCAGATCACCCCGCTGCTCACGGAAGCAGGACGCGGGTCGCGCGGCAGACGCGCCTGGTCCAGCGCAGATCGCGGTTGCAGCAGATTGTTCACCTGGTTGAGCAGCGGCACGGCGCTGGCAAAACCAAACTGCCCCGCAACCGGCGTGCCGTCCGGGCGACCGGTCCAGATACCGATCACATAGCGGGAATTGAGGCCGATGGCCCAGGCATCGCGGTAACCGTAGCTGGTGCCGGTTTTCCACGCCAGCGGCACCACCTGCGGCAGCGCGCTGTCCGGCACCGGCTGCGCTTCATTCGCCATAATCCGGCGGATAATCCACGCCGCGCCCGGCGACATCAGGCGGCGTTCAGCCAGCGGCTGATCGGGCGTCAGCCTTAACCTGCCCGCTTTACCTCCGCGCGCAAAAGCGCTGTATGCCGCAGCGATATCCTCCAGCCGCGCGCCCGCACCGCCGAGGATCAGCGACAGGTTTGGCTCCGCACCGGCGGGCAGCATCAGCGGCAGCCCGATATTACGCAGATTACCGGCAAACTTTTTCGGCCCGTAGGCTTCCAGCACCTGTACCGCAGGCAGGTTCAGCGAGCGTACCAGCGCCTCGTTCATGCTCACCGGGCCATGAAAACCGCTGTCGAAGTTACCGGGGCGATAATCCCCGACGCGCCGCGGCACATCCTGCAACAGGGATGCGGGGTGGATCAGCCCTTCGTCCAGCGCCAGGCCGTAGATAAAGGGCTTCAGCACCGATCCCGGCGAGCGCACGGCGCTGACCATATCGACATGGCTGAAACGGCTGTCATCGTTGATATCTACCGACCCCACCCAGCCGCGCACTTTCATATCCGTATGGTCGACCACAATGATCGCCAGCGAACTGCGCATTGGCAGCCGTGGTTTGACGCTCAGCGCCAGCTCCTCCAGCTGCCGTTGCAGGCTGGCATCCAGCGTCGTAGTCACCTTCAGCTTTTTGTTCGCGCCCAGCATCCGGCGAGCAAAGAGCGGCGCCAGCTGCGGCATCTGCCGCGGCGCTAACCACACCGGCTCTTCGCGCGACTCTTTCACCTGTGCCACCGGCCACACCTGCTGGGTCACCATGCGATCCAGTACTTTATCGCGCGCTGCCTGCGCCCGCTGTGGCCAGCGGTCCGGGCGTAAACGGCTCGGTGCCTGCGGCAGCACGGCGAGCAGCGCCGCTTCCGCATAGCTCATCTTTGAGGGCGGTTTACCGAGATAGGCCCAGCTCGCCGCACCGACTCCCTGCAACGTGCCGCCAAACGGCGCGCGGTTGAGATAAATGGTCAAAATGTCGCGCTTGGAGAGATGCCACTCCAGCTGCATCGCCCGCCACAGCTGGCGAACTTTACCGCCAAAGGTGCGCGGATGCGGGTCAAGCAGACGCGCCACCTGCATCGTGAGCGTACTGCCGCCGGAGACCACGCGCCCATAGCGCAGATCCTGCCAGGCCGCGCGCGCAATAGAGAAGGGGTTAACGCCGGGATGGTCCCAGAACCAGCGATCTTCATACTGGATAAGCGCCTGCAAATAGCGCGGCGAGACCTCTTCAATAGTGACCGGATAGCGCCAGATGCCGTCGGCATCAGCAAAACGCCACAGCGGCGTGCCATCTTCGGCCACCACCACCCGCGCGGGTGACACCTCGCTCAGGGGCAGTGGCCAGATTTTATCGGCGGCGATAACCAGCAGCACAAAGAAAAGTGGCACACCCGCCAGCCAGCGCCAGCGGGTGCGTATCAGGGAGACGATCTTCACGTTATGGCGTGATGATCAACGGGCCACTGGCCGCGCCGGTTGCCCGCCACTGCGGCACATACATTGATTCCACCTGCGGAGCTGGAACCTGGTAAGTGCCAGGCGTTACCGCCCGCGCCAGATAGACCAGCGTGACCGGCTGCCCTTCGCTCACCGGTACGGCGGCGACAAAGCGATCGTCACGGAACTCCATATGCTGAATATCGGCCTGCTGCATGCGGTTGAGCAGCTCCTGCACTTCGCTGCCGCTCTCCTGCAGGCTGGCACTACTGCTGGCCAGGTTCTGGTTTTCCAGCTCCAGACCGGCAGGCAGCAGATCGACTACCAGCGCGTCCGGAACATTCTGGCTGGCCGTCACTTCCAGCCACACCAGCACCAGCTCGCCGCTCTTCAGGGAAGAGAGCGGTTTGCTGCGCCCGTCGGTGCCGAGCACATTACGCTCAATATGCAGCACTTTGCCCGAAGGTGCCGGAGCCTGCTCAGGGTAGCCTGTCGTGTCGAGACGCAGCCACAGCGGTGTGGTGCCGCTGTTCGTCACCTGCAATGCACCAAGCTGGTCAGCATCAAGGTTACGGCTCTGGGCGGTGTTACCGGCAAGCATCGCGGTATCAAGCGAGGTTTGCGCCTGCCAGTTACCGGTACTGTTTTGCAGGTTGCGGCCAGCCATAAACAGCGCGTTGCTCTCCTGGGTGGAGAGCCAGCGCTGGCTATAAGCCTGCTCGGAGAGCGTAGCCAGCAGGTGCGCCTGCGCATCCGGCAGCAGCTTATTGTCCTGCAGCAGGGCCAGCATCAGCGCGTTATCACGCAGGTTGCTGCCGTAATCCGCCAGCCAGCGGTTTTCCGCCACGCGATCGGTTTTCAGCGCCAGCGCGATAGCCTGATCGCCACGCTGGGCATCGCCCATCAGCTTCAGCGCAACGCCAAGCTGCATTAACGGCAGCCCCGCTTTCGCCTGTTCGTGGCGCTGCCAGATTTCACGCAGCGCACCCAGCGGCGCTTTCTGCTGACGCGCCAGCACCAGACCGGCGTAGCTCTGCACGGCAAATTTCGTCGCCGGCAGATCGTCGCTGTAGCGCACCGCCATCGCCGCCGGATCCTGCAGATAGCGCAGCAAGCGGTTATTAGCGTTGTTCAGTGCCTCAGCCGGAACGCTGTAACCCTGCGCCGAGGCGCTGACGAGGAAATCGGTCACGTAGGCGGTCAGCCAGTACTCTTCCGAGCCGCTCTTATCCCACAGCGAGAAGCCGCCGTCGTCACGCTGCATCTGCAGTAGACGGGAAATGCCGATATCCACCGCGGCGCGGCGCTGCTCATCGCTCTCGCCTTTGATGCCCAGCGCTTTAAGCTGTGCGGCATTGGTATAGAGCGACGGGAAGAGCCCGCTGGCGGTCTGCTCCAGGCAGCCGTACGGGTAGGCGCGCAACTCCTGAATATAACGGGCGATATTGAGCGGCGGTTTGCCGCTCAGCAGCAAACGGCCCTGCAGGGTGGCAGGCGAGATGCCCGCCAGATGCTGGCCTGGCACTTGCCAGCTTTCGCCCGGATTGAGCATTGCTCCGGTGTTGATGGTCTGCGCGGCGAAAGGCGGTCGCACACCAATCTTCCACTGCTTCTGCTGCGGCGCGAAGGTTTCGCCCGGCAGCGCAAGGCCGCTGATTTGCGCGGCAATCTCGCCGTCGCCGAAGCCATCCAGCGCGCGCACCGGAATAAAGAGCGTGGTGCGTTTACCGGCCCCGAGCGTCACGCTCTGGGTGGCTGCCCCCTCAAGCGAAAGCAGACCGCTTGCCGTCAGGTCGACATTCAGGGTTTGCGGCTTGTCCGTCAGGTTGCTGAGATCCAGCGTCAGGCGCGAGGTATCGCCGCTGCCGAGGAAGCGCGGCGTGTTCAGCTCGGCAATCATCGGGGCTGCTACCACCACTTTGCTTTCGCTGCTGCCAAAATCGTCTGCCGTCCAGGCCTGCGCCATGACGCGCAGCTCCCCGTTGAAGTCGCCAATCGGCATCGTTACAGTGCCTTCGCCGTTTTCATCCAGCGTCACCGGCTGCGCCTGCTGGGCAATGATGGTGACGTGGTTAACCGGCGGTTTGCCGCCGCGGTTAAGCTCATCGCCATCACCGCCGAAGCGCAGCGCCGCAAGACGGCCCTGGCCTTCAATCACCTGGCCGTAGATATCATAGATATCGGCACCATAGCGTTTCTGACCGAAGAAGGCCTGCCACGGATCCGGCGTCACGTAATCGGTAATGTTCAGCACCCCACTGTCGACAGCAGAGAGCAGCACGTTAACCTGTTTCGGCGTCGCGCCATCTTTCATCGAGGCTTTGACTTTGACTTTCAGCGGCTGGTTAGGCCGCATTTTTTGCGGGGCGTCGAGGGCAATCTCCAGGCGGCGGTTCTCATCGCCCATCGGCAGATGCAGCAGGCCTACCGCGCGTTTTGGCGTGGCGGATTTCGACTTATCGCCAGGGCGCACTACCAGCGTGCTGATGTAGAGATCGTGGCGCTGCCACTTCTGATCGACCGGGATCGAGAGATCCAGCCCATCAGCCGGAACGTCAATCTCCTGCCACCAGAGCGGACCTTCGCTGGACTCGATCATCGCGTAGCCCTTACCGGCGGCCGGTGCGGTGACGTGCAGCTTAACGGTATCGCCTGCTTTGTAAGAGGGTTTATCGAGCTTCATGGTGACGCGATCCGGGCGCGCCGCACCGGCGCCGTCGCTGTTATCCTGCCAGCTGTAGCCGGCCCAGAAACGCACGCTGCTCACCGTTTCATCCGGGCCTTTGACCTCCAGACGATAGGAGCCCCAGTCTACCGGGAAGGTGACTTTGCCGGTCTCATCGGCCTTCAGCGTCAGGCTCTGCTCGCCTTCCACCAGATCTTTCTGGTTGAACTGCGACTGCCAGCCGTCGTTTTCCGACCAGTTCCAGAAATAGTCGCGGCGTTCGCGGATCAGGCGCACCTGCAGATCGCTGACCGCTTTTTTATTGCCCTGCGCGTCGGCATAGACAATATCGAACGCGGCGTTACCGCCCTCATCGACAATCGGCTGATTGACGGTGGTATCAGTGCGGTAGTCATAGACCGCTTTTGAGGCGAACTGCGGGCGAATCCCTGGCAGAGCGGGCGCAGGCCAGATCGCCTGCTCCGCGCGGCGGGTCACCGGACGGCCGCCCGACTCCAGCAGGCTGGCCTGCAGAATCACTTCCAGCGGCGAGTGGGCATCCTGCCACTGGCTCGGCGTGGTCACTTCGCCTTTCCCCTCATCATCAAGGGTCAGATGGGTTTCATCGAGGCTGCGGCTCAGGTTCTCTTCAGCGATATCGCCAAACAGGAAGCCCGGCAGTGCGGCAACCGCTTCGCGCAGCGGGCGCAGGAACAGCTGCCCCTGCAGGGCGTTGCCGCTGGCAGGCGCGCCGTAAAGGTAGTGACCTTCAATGCTAAACACCACGTCTGCTGCGGGAGCCAGCGGCGTCGGCTGCGGCGTGACATTCAGCGCCATGCGCTCCGGCATAAAGTCTTCGACGTGGAAGCTCCACTCGCGCGCCAGGTTGTCGCCGGTATTGGCGCGAACATGCCACATACCGGTCTGCGCGCTGGCGTCCAGCGCATAAGTGAAGTGATAAAGGCCGTTCTGCGGCTGGCTCACCACCGAGCGAACCACCTGCCCGTCTGGTTTCACCACCTCCAGCTTGACCGGCTGCGCGGCAATCGGCTTGCCGTCGCTGTCGCGCAGCAGCCCGTTGAGGATCACCGTTTCGCCAGGGCGATAGAGATCGCGCGGGCCGAACATAAAGAACTGTTTGCTGTAGCCTGGCTCGCCGGTAATAGCGAACTCGGCGAGATCCAGCGCCGGGAGGTTAAGGTCGAGCAGCGTAGTCTCGCCCTCTTTGCGCGCCAGCAGCAGCGCACCCTCTTTATCGGTGCTTAATGTGGCGTGGCCATCGCTGTCGGTCTTCGCCTGCGCCAGGCTCTGCCCCTTCTCATTGAGCAGCATCACGTCGATACCGCCGAGCGCCGCGCCGCTTTCCAGCCCCTGCGTGAAGATATCCAGGCGGTTATGGTAACGGTGCGCAGAGAGGCCGATGTTGCTGAGCGTAAAGAGCGTCGCGGCATTACTGTAGTTGTAGTGCCCCGCCTGATTCATCACGGCGATATAGACGCCCGCCTGTTGCAGCGGTTTGATGCTGCTCAACGGCAGCATCAGTTTTTCGCGGGTGTTGCGCGCCGGGTTGAGGTCAAAGCGCCCGGTATAAACCAGATCCGCCATCTTCAGCAGCGTATCGGACTCCCAGTTGGAGAGCGAACTGCGGTACTCCCACTGGCTAATGAATGAGGCCAGCGATTCCGGCTTCACGCGGTAGAAGTTGATGTCGACATTTTCGACGTTGAGCGCCATCACCGGCAGCCCCTCAACCACTTTGCCCGGCAGCAGCGAGCCGCGGCTGGCGAAACCAACGCTCGGCTGAATATCCTGGGTGGTGATCGACTTCTCAAAGCTCTTGCCGAAGGTGGCTTTATTAAGCGCAACCAGCCCGCTCTCTACCGATACCAGCAGCTCGCGGTTCGGCTCAAGATGGCGCAGGCGCAGCTCTTTCAGGTTCGGTGCCAGCTCCCAGGCTCCGTCGACTTTGCCGCTTTTCTTATCGACCAGATGCACCACCTGGGCGAAGTTCTGATCCGGATCAAGCGGCACC
This sequence comes from Kosakonia sp. SMBL-WEM22, assembly GCF_014490785.1. Taxonomy (NCBI): domain Bacteria; kingdom Pseudomonadati; phylum Pseudomonadota; class Gammaproteobacteria; order Enterobacterales; family Enterobacteriaceae; genus Kosakonia; species Kosakonia sp. SMBL-WEM22. Next base: position 3,668,212 of record NZ_CP051488.1, read on the forward strand.
GAGAAGGTCAGCACCAGCGTGGCGCTGCCGTCGAGCTGCACTTCGGACGCATCCAGCAAGTTTAACGGTTTGCCTTCGCTACGCGCGGCAAGTTCATCGCGTTTGGCTTTATCCGGCATGGCTGATGCCGCAGGCGTTTGCGCGGCGGATGAGGCGGACGCGGGTTCAGGCGCGCTGGCGCTCTTGGGTTTATCGTTATTGTCACAGCCTGCAAGCGTGAAGGCGGTGAGGAGCGCGAAAGTCAGCGCCGCGTAACGTAGCGGTTTCATTCTGTATCCCTGAGTGATTGACCCGTTGTGAGAGGCGTCGTCATTATCATTCGCAACGGTTAGAAATACAAAATATCTGATGGATTCTGGAAAGCATCTCGCAAAGCGCATTTTTTGCGCGAAGCCGGTGATGTTAGGCCGATCACACCCCGTAACGTAACATGTTACGTTGCGCGTCATTTGTTTTTAAAACAATAAGATAGATAGCGATAACACCCGACCCGCTGCTAACGTTATGTGGTCTGTGTCCCTTACTACGCGGTGCTAATAAGCGAGAACACTATGTCCAGAGCCGTGAATGCCCTACAAAATTTTGGTAAGTCCCTTTTTGGCCCGGTGCTCATTTTGCCGATCGTTGGTCTGTTTATCGCCTTCGGTAATATCTTCGGTAATGGCAACCTCGCCGAGTACCTCCCCTTTCTAGGCCACCCTCTTATTCAGCACACGGGTCAACTGATTGCCAAATCCGCCGTTTCAGTGCTCGCCAACCTCGCGCTGGTGTTTGCCGTCGGCATTCCGGTTGGGCTGGCCTCGCGTGATAAAGGCTATGCCGCACTGATTGGCCTGGTGACCTTTATCGTTTTCATTAATGCCATGAACGTGACGCTGCAACTGCAGGGCGCGCTGGCACCGGCCGATCAGATGAAAGCCGCAGGCCAGGGGATGGTGCTGGGCGTGCAGGTGCTGGAGATGGGCGTTTTCGCCGGCATCCTTACCGGCGCGCTGTCCGGGTATCTCTACGACCGCTACTCTCGCGTGCAGTTTTCCGGTGCAATGGCGATCTACTCCGGGCACTGCTTTGTCGCCATCATTATGCTGCCGGTCTCAATGGTGCTTGGCGTGGTAATGAGCGAGCTGTGGCCCTTCGCCCAGCACGGTATCAGCGCGCTGGCAATGGCGATTAAAGGCGCAGGCCCCTTCGGCGTGGCGGTGTATGGCTTCCTGGAGCGCATTCTGGTGCCGACCGGCCTGCATCATCTGGTCTATACGCCGTTTTTGTATACCGAACTGGGCGGCACGGCTGAAGTGTGCGGCAGCACTTATCAGGGCGCGCGCAACATCTACTTTGCCGAAATGGCCTGCCCGGGTGTGACCAAACTGAGCAGCACCGTGGTGTGGGATGCGCGCGGCATCAGCAAGATGTTCGGCCTGCCGGCTGCCGCGCTGGCGATGTATATGACGGCGAAACCGGAGCGCAAAGCCGCGGCGAAAGCGATTTTGATCCCCGCCGCGCTCACCTCGCTGCTGGTTGGCGTTACCGAACCAATTGAGTTCTCTTTCCTCTTTATCGCCCCGCTGCTGTTCGTGGTGCATGCGGTGCTGACCGGCATCGGCATGATGCTCTTCTCGCTCTTCGGCGTTCATGCCATCGGCGCGAACGGCATTATCGACTTCATTCTCTACAACCTGCCGCTCGGCACTGAGAAGTCCAACTGGCCGATGTATCTGCTGGTCGGGCTGATTATGTTCGCCCTCTACTTCGTCACCTTCCGCTTCCTGATTTTGCGCTTCAACATGAAAACGCCGGGGCGCGAAGAGGAGAGCGAAGAGACGCGCCTCTACAGCAAGCAGGAGTACCAGGCGAAGGGGAATAACGACGCGGTGGGCGAGGCAATTATTAATGGTCTTGGCGGGCGTGAAAATATCGAAGTGGTCGACAACTGCTACACCCGCCTGCGCGTGACGGTGAAAGATGTGGCGGCGATCAATGAGCCGCAACTGAAAGCTACCGGCGCGAAAGGCGTGATTAAACAAGGTAATAACGTTCAGGTGGTCTACGGGCTGCATGTCAAAAAAATGCGAGAAGCTGTTGAGATGTTTCTCTGAAGGAGTCCAGAAATGGTTAAACCCCCGTTTATCTTATCCATTGCCGGTGGTGGCAGTACCTATACGCCGGGCATCGTCAAAAGCCTGATGGTGCGCCTGGAGGATTTCCCGCTGGCGGAAATTCGCCTCTACGACATTGATGCCGAGCGGCAGAATACCATTGCGCCGGTGGTCGAGAAGGTGATCCGCGATCACAGCGAGAGCATCAAATTTACCGTCACGAATGATGCCGAAACCGCCTTTCGCGGCGCGCATTTTGTCTTCGCCCAGATGCGCGTCGGCCAGTACAAGATGCGCGAACAGGATGAGAAGATCCCGCTGCGCCACGGCGTCGTCGGCCAGGAGACCTGCGGGCCAGGCGGGCTGGCCTACGGGCTGCGTACCATTTTGCCGATGGTGGAGCTGATCGACCTGGTCGAGCGCTACGCGGATAAGAAAGCCTGGATCGTTAACTACTCCAACCCGGCAGCGATTGTCGCGGAAGGGGTGCGCCGTCTGCGCCCGAACGCGCGGGTGCTCAATATCTGCGATATGCCGGTGGCGGCGATGCGCAATATGGGCGCGATCCTCGGCGTCGATCGTCATAAGCTTGAGGTCGACTACTTTGGCCTCAACCACTTCGGCTGGTTTACCCAGGTACGCGTCGATGGCGAAGATCGCCTCCCTGCGCTGCGCGAGCATGTTGCCCGCTTTGGCCTGCTGACGGAAGATGCCGCCCAGACCGATCCGCAGCATGCCGATCCCTCATGGGTGAAAACCTGGCGCAACATTAAGCCGATCATGGATCACTTCCCGGAGTATCTGCCGAACCCCTATCTGCAGTACTACCTGATGCCCAACGAGATTGTCGATCATCAGGATCCGAACTACACCCGCGCCAATGAAGTGATGGACGGGCGCGAGAAAAAACTCTTCGCCGCGGCGGCTGAGTATAAGCAGACCGGCATTCTGCCCGATGCGTTCCACGTCGGCGTTCACGGCGCGTTTATTGTCGATGTCGCCTGCTCGCTGGCCTTCAACCTGCGCCAGCGTCATCTGGTGATTGTGGAAAACAAGGGCGCGATTGCCAACCTGCCCTACGATGCGATGGTGGAAGTGCCTGCTTATATCACCAGTAACGGGCCGGAGCCGGTGCGCATGGGCGCGGTGCCACTGTTCCACCAGACGCTGCTGATGCAGCAGCTGGCCTCGGAGCAGTTGCTGGTGGAAGCGACGATGGAGGGAAGTTACGAGAAGGCATTGCAGGCCTTTACCCTTAATCGCACCGTGCCGACCATGCAGCATGCGAAGGCGATCCTTGATGAGATGATTACCGCTAATCAGGATTACTGGCCTGCGCTGCAAAAAGCCTGGGAAAACGGCAAAGCGGTGTAATTTTCCGAGGTGGCTCGCGGCGCGAGAGATGGTAGCTTGTCGGGCAGTGAAAAAACGTTAACAATTCAGTTAACTGTTGATGACCCGGAGGCACCATGTCCACCTCTTTTTTTGTCGCGGCCGACTGGCTGATAGAGCATAGCGATGATCCTGAAATCCAACTGATTGACGCCAGAATGGCGCCGGTTGGCCAGGAGCATCGCGATATGAAAGCGGAATACCGCGCCGGACACCTGCCCGGTGCGGTCTTTTTTGATATTGAAGCCCTCTCCGATCACACTTCGCCCCTGCCCCATATGCTCTCTCGCCCGGAGACCTTTGCCGTCGCCATGCGCGAGTTGGGCGTCTGCCAGGATAAACACCTGGTGGTGTATGACGAAGGCAACCTCTTCTCCGCGCCGCGAGCCTGGTGGATGCTGCGCAAGGTTGGGGTTGAGAAGGTCTCTATTCTCGCCGGTGGTCTGGCGGGCTGGCAGCGTGATGCCCTACCGTTACAGCAGGGCGATGTCGCGCTACCGGAGTCTGATTTCACCGCCAATTTCGACCCTTCCGTGGTGAAAAAGGTGACCGATGTGCTGCTGGCGAGCCACGAAGGCACGGCGCAGTTGGTCGATGCCCGTCCGGCGCCGCGTTTCAGTGGCGAAGTGGATGAACCGCGCCCAGGTCTCAAGCGTGGCCATATTCCCGGCGCGCTGAATGTGCCGTGGGTCGATCTGGTGGCGGATGGCGAACTGAAAACCACCGATGAGCTGCTGCGCATATTCCAGCGCCAGGGTGTCGATCTGCACCAGCCGATAATCGCCAGCTGCGGCTCCGGCGTGACCGCCGCCGTGGTACTGCTGGCGCTGGAGACGCTCGGCGTCAATACGGCAACGCTCTATGACGGCTCATGGAGTGAGTGGGGCGCGCGCGACGATCTGCCTGTCGAAAGCGTGTAGATGGATAACCGACTTGCGCCTCTGCTGACGCGCGGGGAGTCACTCTCCCGCGCGGAATACCGCGTGCTGGCTCACCTTACGGAGCACCCGCTGCTGGTGGGTAACATTACCGTGCGCGCGCTGGCGCAGGCGACCTATGTCTCGACAGCGACGATTATTCGTCTCTGCCAGAAACTAGGGTTTAGCGGTTTTAGCGAGTTTATCTGGCACTGCAAACAGCTGCTGGCTGATACCCCGCACCTGGCGGAGCAGCACCATGACGGCGTCGCCGAGCTGCCCGCTCTGTTTCAGCAGTTTATGGTTAATTACCAGCATACCTTTCAGTGGGTGACTGAGGAGAAGCGGCGACTGTTTGCCAGCCTGCTGCGCGAGCAAGAGAGCTTTTTTCTCTACGGCGCGGGGTTCTCCTATCTGTTCGCCGAGTACCTGACCAAAAAATTACAGGTGCTGGGCAAGACGGCGTTTATCTCCGGTCCCGGCGACAGCCGCAATATCTTTCTCAGCAACGCCGCGCGTTATCAGGTGTTCATTGCCGTTTCGCGCAGCGGCGAAACCGAGCAGGTGCTGGATAAGGCGCGGATTGCGCGCACGGTGGGGATGACGGTGGTGGCCTTTACGCGCGCCTCGGCCAATTCGCTGGCAGCGCTGGCGGATGTGCATTTTGCCCTTTACGACGAGGCGGTGCATTTCGCCGCCGAAGCCGCGGGGATCACCTCGTTTGAGTCCAACCTGGTGCTGCTGATGGATCTACTGTTGTTAGAAGCCACGCAGGCCGGATAACGGCGCGGAAAAATGCCTGATGGCGCTGCGCTTATCAGGCCTACAGATGATACGTAGGCCGGATAAGGCGCTTACGCCGCCATCCAGCATTCACACGGCACCAAAAACGTAGGCCGGATAAGGCGCTTACGCCGCCATCCGGCATTCACACGGCACCAAAAACGTAAGCTGGATAAGGCGCTTACGCCGCCATCCGGCATTCACACGGCACCGAAGCCGTAAACCGCCGCTGACAACCTCACGCCGAATGTTTCGACAACTCCCGGCGCGCCCACGCACTTTCCGTATACTCATTGAGCGCGACGTAAAACTCTTCGATGGACAACTTCTCGCGCTGCTCACCTTTCAACAACCCGCCGGGCAGGCTCAGCACAACCTTGCGGTTTTGAGGCTCAAAGATAAAGTTGCGCACCAGACGGCTGACCACCAGCTTCGGCGGCTGATAGCCTTCGCGCCAGAAGAGATCGATAAACACCCAATCATTAATGCTGCGAATGCCAATATTCTCGATGGCGTCAAGCATAAACGGCGCGCTGAGCTGATAGCTCTCAATCCCCTGCGCCGTCAACGTAAAGAGCGGCTGACGTACACGGGTGTACATCGTCCAGCTCGCCAGCGCAAAGAGCAGCGTACCGGCCACGAGGCCGAAGATAATCATATCCATCGGGCTGTTGGCCGATGAATCCCATCGAATGCTCAGAGTGAACACCATCACCGCAGCGGCGGCGCAGAGCAGCGTCAGCCCAACGAAGATCCACAGATTTTTCTTGCGCAGGGAGACCACCAGCGTATCGGTGGCGCGCGAAGCGAGATCCTTAAGCTCAGACTGATAAGCCTCATAATGAGCGTCAACTTCGCTGGCCATGCCGAGGGTTAACGCCCTGGAGAGCGCAGAAGCGTCGCGAAACAGGCTGCGCATCCAGAGATAATCTGCTTCCTCAACCGCGCGCGAAGCCTGCGCCATTAGCCTGTCGTCCAGCGGCACTTTTAGCTGTTCAATACGCGCACGGGTCGGTGGATGGCTGTCCGTCGGGTGCGCCAGCGCCTCTTCCAGTGATGCGGAGAGATCGAAACGTTCGCCGCTGCGCAGTTCGCTAAAGAGGCTATGCACCAGATCGTCGGTTGCCAGTTTGCGCTGGAAGAACTGCTCCATCGGCCCCTGAAAGCGCTCATTAAGGGCGGAGAAACGCAGCAGCGATGCGGCAAGGGCTATCGATGAACTGGTGCGCGCTCCGGCGGCATCTGCTGCCAGCTCACGCACTCGGCTCCAGCCGCTCACCGTTTCGTGGAACTGGCGGAAAAACCACATGCCAAGATGAATGGTCGGATTCAGCGCCAGACGCTCCAGCCAGCCGCTGCCGCCAACGTCACGGTAGAAGTAGTTAAGGCTGTTCTCCATCCCGGCATAAAGCCCGGCAAAGTGCAGCGTATAGAGGGTGTCATTGCCGGAGAAGTGCCCCAGCTCGTGACCGATGACCGCTGCCACCTCCTCTTTATTCATAAACGCCGCATAGCTGAGCGGGAAGTAGAGGGTATTGCCGGTAAGCCGTTCGCCCTTCTCGATTTGCACCGGGCTTGCGGTGACATAGAAGCCTTCGAACAGGCCCACCACAATGTTATCCGGGACTATTGCCTGCCCGCGCTGTGCAAGCTCCCTGACCCAGCGCCAGAGTTCCGGCGCATCGTTTTCGCGCACGGCGGTGCCGTGTACCTCCATATCCTGTGGCTCAAACAGGGCGAAACACTTTTTCAGCAGGAAGAGGCTCTTCAACACCATAAACAGCAGGGAGCCAATCACCAGCAGGATGAAGAGCACCAGCTTGATGTTTAACGCGCTCGCGGGCCCCAGGGTGTAGAGCCAGCAGATTTCATACAAGAAGACCGCGATCAGCGCAAAACCGATGCAGGACATCACAGTGACCATGATAAAAGGCAGCAGTTTGCGGCAGAGATTAAAGGCGACAATCAGATGATCGGCCGAGATGCGCGCCCTGCGCACGCTGTAGAAGCAGAGCGCCACCGCGCTGGTGCTGGCAAGCAGCGCCATCAGTGACAGAAAGATACCGGCTTTCGACAGAAAGTGGCGCAGCAGATCGGCCGCCGCGCTGTGCCCGACGGTGCCATATCGCGTGACCTGGTAGACATAGCCATCATCGATACGAATGTTTTGCCAGCAGGCATAAACCAGCAATAAGAGGGGCACGCCGAAGCAGTAGAGCAGAGTTTTTCTGTCCATAACCTTAACCGTAAAGAAACGTAAAAGCGCACCCTACCACAGGGATGGGCTGAATACATTCCCCACGAATTTAGGGGGGTAAGCGGTACGGGGCGTACCGCCTGAGACGTTAGATAATGCGGTTGGTTTTGAAATCGCGCAGGAAGCTGCCCCAGCGGCGCTCGTAGAACGGGGTGATGTGCGCCAGCATAAAGTGGCTGATGCCCTTCTCGCCTTCGGCGACCTGGCAGATATCAACTGGCTCATCGCCCGGCAGCGTATCGGTCGCCACGCTGCCCGCGGCATGGATGATCTCTTCGATATCGCCTTCGGCTTCGATGCCAATTAACAGGTTCGCCTGCGCATCGGCCTGCTCTTTGATGGAGCAGATAAAGGCGCGTTTGACGGTTTTAATACTTTTGAACAGCGTGGTCAGGGAGTCGACCATCTGCGCGGGCGGCTCGGCAACTTCCGAGAGCAGCAGCGCGGTACCGCCTTCAAGCACCTCTTGCTGGCTGAGCGGGCTGCCCTCTTCGCCAACCAGATGGCTGATTTCACGCGGAGTGAACTCTTTGCCGGTCGGGAGCTTAGCGTTAAGGAACAGGGTTTCGCCGAGGGTCATTTCAAACAGCGTGCGCGCGGGCATCACCACAAAAGCCTGCTCGTCGTCGATCGCCTGTTGCAGCGCCGCGAGGGAGGTGAAAAAGGGGATCACCGAAGTGCCGTCATCTTTTTCCCAGTGCTGGATATCGAGCGCGCTCTCCTCCACCACCGCTTCGCCTTCTGCGGCGTTGCCTGGCACCCAGACGGTAGAGTCGAGCAGCGTGCGGAAAAAGGCCGGACGGTAAGCGGGTTCGGTCGCCGCCTGCTCAAGCAGGGTTTCTAATTCGTTTTTCGTTTCGGACATAGGATCTCTGGTTCGTTTTCGTGCGTCATCGCGCCCGGGTTTCGCGTATTGCCGGATGGCGGCGTAAACGCCTTATCCGGCCTACGTATCCGGCGGCAATCTGTAGCTCCGGGGCCGCTTTCTTGCCGGATGGCGGCGTAAACGCCTTATCCGGCCTACATTTCGCAAGGTGCGGCTTTTGTAGGCCGGATAAGCGCAGCGCCATCCGGCACACCGCTTACTCGGCGGTCAACAGATTGGCAACGGTGCGCACACCCAACCCAGTCGCACCGGCGGCCCACTGCTCAACGGCGGATTTACGGTAGGTCGCCGAGCAGTCGATATGCAGCCAGCCCTGCTGATAGTTTTCCACAAAGTGCGACAGGAAACCGGCGGCGGTGCTCGCCCCTGCCGGGAAGGCCGCGCTGGCGGTGTTGTTCAGCTCGGCAAAGTTGGACGGCAGCTGGTGACGGTGGAACTCCGCCAGCGGCAGACGCCAGAACGGCTCGTTTTCCGCCGCCGCGCTGTTAAGCAGGCGGCCCGCCAGCGCGTCATCAAAGCTGAACAGCGCATGGTAATCATTGCCCAGCGCAGTTTTCGCCGCCCCGGTCAGGGTCGCGGCATCGATAATCAGCTGCGGTTTTTGCGCGCAGGCATCAATCAGGCCATCCGCCAGCACCAGACGCCCTTCCGCGTCGGTGTTCATCACCTCAACTTTTTTACCGTTGCGGTAGTGAATAATATCGCCCAGCTTAAACGCATTGCCGCTGACCATGTTGTCAGCACAGCAGAGCCAGAGCTTAACGCGCTTGTTCAGGCCGCGATTGATGGCAAATGCCAGCGCACCGGTCACCAGCGCCGCGCCGCCCATATCGGATTTCATCGAATCCATAAATGCGCTCTGCTTCAGGCTGTAGCCGCCGGTATCAAAGGTGATGCCTTTGCCCACCAGCGCGGCGTAGACCGGCGCATCCGGGTTACCGGTCGGGTTGTAATCGAGTGCCAGCAGCACCGGCGGACGCTCGGAGCCGCGCCCTACGGTATGCAGCCCCATGTAGTTCTGCTCGCGCAGATCTTCACCTTTGGTGATGCGGTAAGACACATTGTCGCCGCCAACGCTGAAGAGCAGATCGACCGCGCGCTGTGCCAGCTGCTCCGGCCCTAGCTCTTCCGCCGAGGCGTTGATGGTGTCGCGCACCCAGTCGATCACTTTCAGGCGGCTATCCAGCTCTTTCTGCTGCGCTTCATCCAGCTGCGCCCACTCAACCTTACGCGTCCCTTTTGGCCCCTTATAGCCAGACCAGAACGCCCAGCTGCGATCCGCATCCCACCCTTCGCCGCTCAGGGCTACGTGTTTGATGCCGAGGCCGTCGATTTTGCGCGCCGCGCGCTGAATCAGCCCCAGATCGTCCTTGCCGGTTAAGTGCAGTGCGATGCCGTCGTTGTTGATGCTGTAGGCTGCTTTTTCACCCCAGCGCGCGTCAGCGGGCTGCGTGGTGAGGGTGACTTTCATAGCTTCTGTCATTCTTTTTATCCTTTTCACACTCGCCGGAGGGCAGACGCCTGCTCCGGCCAACGGTTGTGTCCATAAAAACGGGCCACCCGAAGGCAGCCCGTTTGATGATTATGCTGCTTCGTCTAACCAGACTAGCAGAATCGCTTCAAGAATTTTTTCATTCGATGCCGCCGGATCGTCATCAAACTCTTCCAGCTCGCAGATCCACTGATGCATATCGGTGAAACGTACGGTGGTCGGGTCCACATCCGGGCGGCTGTCATACAGCGCCTCGCCGATTTCACGGCTGTCTGTCCACTTCAGCCCCATCTTAGTGCTCCCGCGCGTGGTTGATGGTGTAACGCGGGATTTCGACCACCAGATCTTCATCGGTGACGCGCGCCTGGCAGCCTAAACGGCTCTCCGGCTCCAGACCCCAGGCTTTATCCAGCATGTCATCTTCGTCTTCGCTGCTTTCCGGCAGCGAGTCGAACCCTTCACGCACCACACAGTGGCAGGTGGTGCAGGCGCAGGATTTTTCACAGGCGTGTTCAATCTCAATGCCGCCGCGCAGGGCGACATCCAGAATCGTTTCACCGCTCTTAGCTTCCAGAACTGCGCCATCCGGACAGAGGTCCTGATGAGGCAGAAAAACAATTTTAGGCATATTAAACCTCGTCGACGGAATGGCCTTTTAATGCGCTGCGTACGGATTGGTCCATACGACGCGCGGCAAATTCCTGGGTTTGTTTATCTACATTTTTAATGGCGTGTTCGATAGCGTCGGTATCATCGGTCTCGGCAACCGCGCGCAGCTGCGCGACCCCCTCGTCGATCTCCGCCCGCTCTGCGGCGCTTAACAGCGCGGCATCCGCGGCGAGCGCACTGGTCACACTCTCCAGCACGCGCGCGGCTTCCACTTTCTGTTCCGCCAGCATGCGCGCTTTCACGTCCTGCTCGGCGAAACTCATGGAGTCTTTAATCATGTCGGCGATTTCACCGTCGGTCAGCCCGTAAGAGGGTTTTACCTGGATGGAGGCTTCGACACCGGTCGATTTCTCCATCGCCGTGACGCTCAGTAGGCCATCGGCATCCACCTGGAAGGTGACGCGAATATGCGCCCCGCCCGCCGGCATCGCCGGGATGCCCCGCAGTGAGAAACGCGCCAGCGAGCGGCAGTCGCTCACCAGTTCACGCTCGCCCTGCATCACGTGGATCGACATTGCGGTTTGCCCATCTTTGAAGGTGGTGAACTCCTGCGCGCGCGCCACCGGAATAGTGGTGTTACGCGGGATCACCTTCTCGACCAGGCCGCCCATCGTCTCCAGCCCCAGCGACAGCGGGATGACATCCAGCAGCAGCATTTCGCTGTCCGGCTTGTTGCCAACCAGAATATCGGCCTGGATAGCCGCGCCAATGGCGACCACTTTATCCGGGTCGATGGAGGTGAGCGGCGTGCGGCCAAAGAAGTCGCCGACACGTTCGCGCACCAGCGGCACGCGGGTCGACCCGCCGACCATCACCACTTCCAGCACCTCGTCCGCTTCGACGCCCGCATCTTTCAGGGCGCGGCGGCAGGAGAGCAGCGTGCGTTTTACCAGTGGCGTAATCAGCGCGTCGAACTGTTCACGGGTGATTTCACCCTGCCAGCCCGCCACATTGACCGCCACGCGGTCGGCATCGCTCAGAGCGATTTTGGCGGCAATTGCCGCGTCCAGCAGTTCGCGCTGCTGACGGGCGTCGCTCCGTTCGGAGATGCCCGCCTGCTCGCAGATAAAGTCCGCCAGCAGGTGGTCGAAATCATCGCCGCCAAGCGCAGAGTCACCGCCGGTGGCCAGCACTTCAAACACGCCGCGGCTCAGGCGCAGAATCGAGATATCAAAGGTACCGCCGCCCAGATCGTAGACGGCAATGACGCCCTCTTTACCGGAGTCGAGACCGTAGGCGATCGCCGCCGCCGTCGGTTCGTTCAGCAGGCGCAGCACGTGCAGGCCCGCCAGACGCGCGGCGTCTTTGGTGCCCTGGCGCTGAGCGTCATCAAAATAGGCGGGCACGGTGATCACGACGCCATCCAGCTCGCCAGCCAACGATTCTTGCGCGCGGGCGGCAAGGGCTTTGAGGATATCGGCGGAGACGCGGATCGGGTTAACCAGACCGGCGCGGGTGACAATCATCGGCAGGCCGTTTTCGCTCGCCTGAAACTGCCACGGCAGGTGCGGGTAGCGCGCCTGGATATCGGCAAGACTGCGGCCCATCAGGCGTTTTACCGAGCTGATGGTGTTGACCGAATCGAGCGCGGCGTTGTTGCGCGCATCAAAACCAACCACGTGGCTTTCAGCCTGATAGTGGACGACAGAGGGGAGCAGATGGCGCCCCGCGCTGTCGGCCAGCGTTTCCGCCTGGCCGCTACGTACCGTCGCCACCAGCGAGTTGGTGGTCCCGAGGTCGATGCCTGCCGCCAGCCGACGCTGGTGCGGCGCGGCGCTCAGACCCGGTTCACTGATTTGTAATAAGGCCATGATGTGCTTCCAGAAATTTAAAAACCGAGCAGTTTTTCTTCGAGTTGTTCTGTTGAGCTGCGCAGTTTATCGAGAAAACGTAGTTTACGCACGGTATCCGCCGCCGTCTCCCACGCTTGTGCATCAAGTTGTTCAACCATCTGCTGGTGACGTGCGTCATACATGCCTTTGATGCGCGCCTGAAATGCTTCCAGACGGGCGGCATCTTCAGCCTGGGCAATCTCATCCAGCTCTTCGCGCAGCTCCAGCTGCTCCATCAGGAAAGCGGTGTCGCGCACGGTGTGCTGTTCAGAGGCCAGATCGAAGCCATGGAGCGAGAGCAGATACTCTGCGCGCGTCAGCGGATGACGCAGGGTTTGCCAGGCCTGATTGATGGTCGCGGATTGCTGTACGGCGGCCAGTTGCTCAGACTGCGGCTGGCTGGCGAAGCGATCGGGGTGGAACTGCCGTTGCAGATCCTGGAAACGCGTGGCCAGTGCCTGGGTGTCGAGCGGGTACTGGGCCGGCAACCCAAAGAGGGTGAAGTAATCCATAACAATTCCGGGTATGCAATCGTAACAAACCCCACGCGCAGGCAGCTGCGGTGGGGTCATCGTCAGAGGCGATTAGACGTGGAAGCTTTCGCCACAACCGCACTCATCTTTCACGTTCGGGTTGGTGAACTTAAACCCTTCGTTGAGGCCTTCTTTTACGAAGTCCAGCTGAGTGCCGTCGAGGAACTGCAGGCTTTTGCCGTCAACCACTACCTTCACGCCTTTGTCTTCGAACACCGTATCTTCATCGTTCGGTGCGTCGACAAATTCCAGCACGTAAGCCATACCAGAACAACCGGAGGTTCTCACCCCCAGGCGCAGGCCAAACCCTTTACCACGGTTGGCCAGGAAGGCATTTACTCGCGCGGCGGCACTGTCGCTGAGGCTAATGGACATGACAACAACCTCCTGCCTTATTTCGCGTCTTGTTTACTTTTGTAATCCGCAATCGCGGCTTTAATCGCATCTTCTGCCAGGATAGAGCAGTGGATTTTAACCGGCGGCAGTTCCAGCTCTTCGGCGATATCAGTGTTCTTGATCGCCTGCGCTTCGTCCAGAGACTTGCCCTTCACCCACTCGGTGACCAGCGAGCTGGACGCGATGGCGGAGCCACAGCCGTAGGTTTTGAAACGCGCGTCTTCGATAATGCCTTTATCGTTAACTTTGATCTGCAGTTTCATCACATCGCCACACGCCGGTGCGCCAACCATGCCGCTACCGATGCTGTTGTCGCCGTTGTCGAACGAGCCAACGTTGCGCGGGTTTTCGTAGTGATCGATTACTTTTTCGCTATAAGCCATTTTTTATTCTCCTGTGTGCGCAACCTAAAATTAATGATGAGCCCATTCGATGGATTCGAGATCCACGCCCTGCTTGAACATCTCCCACAGCGGAGAGAGATCGCGCAGACGGCCGATGGATTTGCGGACCAGCTCGATGGTGTAGTCAATCTCTTCTTCAGTGGTGAAACGCCCTAAAGAGAAACGGATGGAGCTGTGCGCCAGTTCATCATTCATGCCCAACGCGCGCAGCACGTAGGACGGTTCCAGGCTTGCAGAGGTACAGGCTGAACCAGAAGAGACAGCCAGATCTTTCAGCGCCATGATCAGCGACTCGCCTTCAACGTAGTTAAAGCTGACGTTGAGGATGTTCGGTGCGCCGTGCTCAAGATCGCCGTTCAGATAGACTTCTTCGATATCGTTGATGCCGTTCCACAGACGGTTGCGCAGCACGCGCAGACGCGCCATTTCGCTCTCCATCTCTTCTTTCGCGATACGGTAAGCTTCGCCCATGCCGACGATCTGGTGAACAGGCAGAGTACCGGAACGCATGCCGCGCTCGTGACCGCCGCCGTGCATCTGCGCTTCGATACGGATACGCGGTTTACGCTGTACGTAGAGCGCGCCGATACCTTTCGGACCGTAGATTTTATGACCGGAGAAAGACATCAGATCGACTTTCAGCTGGCTCAGATCGATCGGCAGTTTGCCAACGCTCTGGGTAGCATCAACGTGGTAGATAATGCCGCGCGCACGGCACATTTCGCCGATGGCCGCGATATCCTGCACCACGCCGATTTCGTTATTCACATGCATGATAGAGACGATGATGGTGTCGTCACGCATCGCCGCTTCAAGTTCTTTCAGATCGATAATGCCGTTGCGCTGCGGGGCGAGGTAAGTCACTTCAAACCCTTCGCGCTCAAGCTGGCGACAGGTGTCCAGCACGGCTTTGTGTTCGGTTTTGCTGGTGATGATGTGCTTGCCTTTTTTCTGGTAGAAATTGGCAGCACCTTTAATCGCCAGGTTGTCGGATTCGGTTGCACCGGAGGTGAAGACGATTTCGCGCGGGTCAGCGCCGACCAGTTCAGCAATCTGGTTGCGGGCGATATCTACCGCCTCTTCAGCCTGCCAGCCGAAACGGTGCGAACGGGAAGCAGGGTTACCAAAGGTCCCGTCCAGGGTGAGAAACTGCATCATTTTCTCGGCAACACGCGGATCCACCGGCGTGGTTGCGGAGTAGTCGAGATAGATCGGTAATTTCATTGCTCTTTAAACTCCGTACATCGCTCTAATGCAAGGAATCAGGCAACCGGCTGGATGTACGACCGTGTTAACAGGGCATCAGTCGATGCCCTGGCCCGATTCTGAATTCAGTTTAATTATTATGCGCGCAGCTTAACGTCGATCGCGTCCTGGCCACGGGTGTTACGATGGGATTCGTTGCTGTGCTGACGGTCGGAGACGTCGAGGATCTCCTGATTATTCACTAGCTCACCGAGGGTGATGTTGTTCAGGAATCCGGTCAGGCGATCGCTCAGGTCGCGCCACAGCGCGTGGGTCAGGCACTTATCGCCGCCCTGGCAGCCACCTTTACCCTGGCAACGGGTCGCATCGACAGATTCGTCAACGGCGCTAATCACTTCGCCGACAGCGATGCTGTTCGCATCTTTGCCCAGCAGATAACCACCGCCGGGACCGCGTACGCTGGAAACCAGGCCGTTTTTACGCAGGCGGGAAAAGAGCTGCTCCAGGTAGGAGAGGGAAATTCCCTGACGCTCGGAAATATCAGCCAACGGCACCGGGCCCGATTCGGAGTTGAGCGCAACGTCCAGCATTGCGGTCACGGCATAACGCCCTTTAGATGTCAGTCTCATGTCTTACAAGCCTCAAACTCGCCCCTGCCCGGGGTTTATTATTAAAATGTTAACGTTGCATAGCAGATGCAAGTCTGACATTCCTGACTAAAATGGTCAACTATTTAGTTGACTGTTTTAGTCAAGTATTCGCCGCTTCGCTTAACCGCCCGCCAGGACAGGGTTTGTTGCCTGAATTACCCTTTTTGCTTCTGCTCAATCGACGCCAGAATGCCACGCAGAATGTTCAACTCCTGGCTCTCCGGACGGGCGCGAGTGAAGAGACGGCGCAGTTTATTCATCACCTGGCCGGGGTGGCTTTCACGGATAAAACCGGTAGAGAGCAGCGTCTGCTCAAGGTGACCGTAGAAGCGCTCGAGATCGTCAACCAGCGGATAAGGCGTCTCTTCCTGATCTGCGCTCGGCGCATCGCTCTCCTGCTTTGCCAGCCACGCCATGCGCACTTCATAGGCGATTACCTGCACCGCCATCGCCAGGTTCAGCGAGCTGTACTCCGGGTTGGCGGCAATCGCCACGTGATAGTGGCACTTCTGCAACTCTTCATTGGTCAGCCCAACGCGCTCGCGGCCAAACACTAACGCCACCGGCGCGTGTTCCGCTTCGCCGATGCTTTTCAGACCGCATTCGCGCGGATCGAGCATCGGCCACGGCAGCGTGCGTGAACGCGCGCTGGTGCCAACCACCAGGCTACAACCGGCTAAGGCTTCATCTAAGGTGTCAACGATCTGCGCATTGCCGATCACATCGCTGGCACCTGCGGCGAGCGCAATAGCCTGTGAATCGGGTTTGACCAGCGGGTTAACCAGCCAGAGATTGGTTAAGCCCATGGTTTTCATGGCACGGGCAACGGAGCCCATGTTACCGGTATGGGAGGTTTCAACTAAGACAATACGGATATTTTGCAGCATAGGTTTTCTACGGCTAAAGAATATTGCCGGATACTATCATAAAGCTGAGACATAATTCGAATTCGCTGCTATGATACGCGCCGTTTTCCGTTCTTTAACATCCAGTGAGAGATATCGATGCATCCGATGCTGAATATCGCCGTGCGTGCTGCGCGCAAGGCGGGTAATTTAATTGCCAAAAACTACGAAACACCTGACACCGTAGAGACCAGCCAGAAAGGCAGCAATGATTTCGTGACTAACGTTGATAAAGCTGCTGAAGCGGTAATTATCGACACCATCCGCAAATCTTACCCGCAACACACCATCATCACCGAAGAGAGTGGCGAGCACGAAGGCACCGACCCGGATGTACAATGGGTTATCGATCCTCTGGATGGCACGACTAACTTCATCAAACGCCTGCCGCACTTCGCGGTCTCTATCGCCGTTCGTATTAAAGGTCGCACCGAAGTTGCGGTCGTTTACGATCCGATGCGTAACGAACTCTTCACTGCGACCCGTGGCCAGGGCGCACAGCTCAACGGCTACCGTCTGCGCGGCAGCACCGCTCGCGATCTGGACGGCACCATTCTGGCGACCGGCTTCCCGTTCAAGGCGAAGCAGCACGCAACCACCTATATCAACATCATTGGCAAACTCTTTACCGAATGCGCGGACTTCCGTCGTACCGGTTCTGCCGCGCTGGATCTGGCCTATGTTGCCGCCGGTCGCGTTGATGGTTTCTTTGAGATTGGCCTGAAGCCGTGGGATTTCGCCGCAGGTGAACTGCTGATTCGCGAAGCGGGCGGTCTGGTGTGCGATTTCACCGGTGGTCATAACTACATGCTGACCGGTAACATCGTTGCCGGTAACCCGCGCGTGGTGAAAGCGATGCTGGCAAATATGCGTGAAGAGCTGAGCGACGCGCTGAAGCGTTAATCTGCTCGCAGGCCGGGTTTTGTGAATTGCCTGATGGCGCTGCGCTTATCAGGCCTACAAAAGCAGAACCCACTGCATTACAGCAGCACCCCGCCACACGTAGGCCGGATAAGGCCTTGCGCCGCATCCGGCAACAAATGCCGCACCCGCAGTTCGTAGGCCGGATAAGGCGTTCACGCCGCCATCCGGCAACAAAAGCAGTACCTCGTATCCGTCCTCGATTAAAACGGGCGTAATCCGCCGCCAGGCGGGAGTGCGCTCATCCACATCACTACTGCCGCACTCACCAGCACCACACCACCCGCTAACGCCAGCGTCGTCCAGCCAATCTGCCGCCACAGCACCGGCGCGCGTTTACCGCTCAACTTCACCGCCAGCTGGCGAAAACCGTGCACCAGCAACGCCAGCCCGCTGATGGTCAGCGACGTCCCGGCCGCCATCGCCAGCGCAGAGGCCACGCCCCAGGCGAAGACGCCAATCACTTTGCTGAACAGCAGCACCATAATGGCGCCGGAGCAGGGCCGCATACCCATCGATAAAACAATCATCAACCGTGCGCGCCAGTCGCCGCCGCTTTGCAGCTGCGTCTGCGTTGGCAGATGCTGATGACCGCACCCGCAGTTGTCGTGATGCACATGATGTGGCGTAAAGGCGCGAAACTTTGGCGTATGCAACAGCTGACGCAGGCGTTTCAGCGCGCGCCAGCAGAGCAGCAGCCCCAGCACGCCGACCAGAAGATAACTCCCCTTCTCCAGCCAGTAGCCGCTGAGGTGCAACTGCCGGGCGGGCAGCGCCAGCAGGCTCAGCACCACAACCACCAGTAAAATCGCCACCAGCCCCTGGAGCAGAGAGGACGCCAGCGTCAGGCCAATAGCGGGTTTTAATTTTGAAGGGTGGGTTGCAAGCCAGGTGGTGATCACCACTTTGCCGTGGCCTGGCCCCAGCGCATGCAGCACGCCATAGACAAAGCTGAACAGCAGCAGCGTGCCACCCGCTTTGGTCGGGTTTTCAGCCACCGCCTTCAGCAGCGTGCTCATCTGGATATTCACTTCACGCTGCCAGAGCGCGCTTCTCATCACCACCTGCGGCCACGCCTGCCAGAGCCAGAGTGCTCCGAGCACGGCAACCACCATAAACAGCAGCAGCGGCCACCACTGCAATAGGCGCCGTTTGCGCGCTATCTGTTGGCTGATTACTGACATAGCAGCGTCACCGTTTGAGCAAACTTTTTACCCAGTTCCATATCCTCCTCCGGGGCATCGTTCTTATCCAGCGACTGCGCGTAACTCAGCACCTCTTCGCCGGGTTTCGGTGTATGTAGCGTGGTTTTACAGCTCGATTGCAGCGCTGCGGGCAGCGTGATATCGCGCTCCTTGTCGTAGCGCATATCCACGTAATAGGTGGGATCGAAGGTCGAGAAGGTGTATTTCTGCCCCTTCAGCGGCTGCGGCTCGGCCAGCGGCAGGATAAAAGTCAGTACCGCCTGGTCCGCCTCCCGCGCGAGGCCATATTCGGTCGGGCGGTTGAGGAACTTCACCTTCTGCCCGTTATGCCACACTTCAGTGAAGTAGTGCTGACCAAGCACGTTTGCCATCACTTCCGCCGCCAGCTTTTTCCAGATCTCCTCGCCGGGCTTTGCGTTACCGGCGTCGTAGAGTAGGTCAGCGGAGGTGATCTCATCCATCGTCCAGCGCATTTTCAGGCCGGTAAATTGACCGTTTTCGCCAACCAACTGCGTCTTCATCACGATAAAGCTGTGCGGGTGCGCCATAAGAGAAAACGATAAAAGTGCGAGAAAAAGCCCCAATACCCACTGTTTAACTAATTGCATCTCTTCCTCACGTGAAAAATTCTGTGATGCTCCCCGGCATTCCTGGTCGAAAATGCGGCGGCTGCGCTGTCGCTCAAGATACCTTTAACTACGCTTATCAAATAGCCCTTTTTCCCAACCCTAACTGGACACTGACAGATGACCATGACGCTGACCCCACCATCTGTGCTCTCCAGCCCGCAGCGTCGCTGCCAGGTGCTGCTCCTGCTTTCCCTGCCGGGGCAAGGTATCACCATGGAAAATATCATCGCCATTAACGGCGTCGATGATGCCGTGGCCCTGCAGGATATTGCGGAGACGCAAAGCGAGATTCAACTTTACCATCGCCTCTCCATCGTACCCTGCGACGATGGCGGCTACCGCATCGAAGGCACGCCGCTCGATCAGCGCTTATGCCTGCTGCACTGGCTGCGCCGCGCCCTGCGCCTCTGCCCGGAGTTCATAACTGAACACTTTACGCCCGCATTAAAAACGGCACTTAAACAGCAGGGCATTGCGCGCACACTCTATGACGATATTAATCTGCATGCGTTGATCAACCTCTGCTCGCGCCGCCTGAAACGCTCGTTTGAGAGCCGAGATCGCCAGTTTTTGGGTCTCTATTTACAGTACTGCCTGTTGCAGCATCATAGCGGCCATTCGCCAGAGTTTAACCCGGTTCAGCAAGCGTGGGCGCAGATGCGCGCCGAGTATCTGGTGGCGCAGGATATCGTGCGCCACTGGCAGCGCCGCGTCGCTGCAACGGCTCATGAGAATGAACACCTCTTTTTAGCCCTGCTCTTTATGCTGGTGCGCACGCCCGATCCGAGCCATGACGATCATCAGCAGGATCACCGCCTGCGCCTGGCCATCAGCCAGATGATTGCCCACTTCCATCAGCTCTCCGGTATGCATTTCAGCGACGAACAGGGTTTGACCAATCAGCTCTATATCCACCTCGCCCAGGCGCTGGATCGCAGCCTGTTCGGCATTGGCATTGATAACACACTGCCGGCAGAGATCAATCAGCTCTATCCGCGCCTGATGCGCACCACCCGCACGGTGCTGGAGGGGCTGGAAACGGAGTATGGGCTGCGCTTTAGCGATGAGGAGGCGGGACTGGTTGCGGTGATTTTCGGGGCCTGGCTGATGCAGGAAACCGATCTGCATGAGAAGCAGCTGATGCTGATTACCGGCGATGACAGCGCCAGAGAGCAGGAGATTGAGCAGCAGCTGCGCGAGTTAACGCTGCTGCCGCTCACCATTCGTTATTTGCCGCTGGAGAGCTTCCGCGAAGAGGGCGCGCCGAAGGATGTGACGCTTATCATCACCCCTTACACCACGCCCCTGCCGCTCTTCTCCGCGCCGCTGATCCACACCGACGGGCTGCTTAGCGAACAACAGCAGGAGCATATTCGCATTATGCTTGAGGGCTCCCCTTCTGCGCGGCGACCGTTGGACGCAGGACCAGCGCTGGCAGTGCCAGCAACGCCATAATAAAGAACAGCCCCTGGTGCAGATGTTCAAAGAGGAACCCGGCGATCATCGTCATCAGGGCAATACTTCCCCCCATCGCCACGGCAGAGTAGACCGCCTGGAGTCGAATCACTTCGCTCCCCTGGCGAGCTGAGATGTAACGCATCGCCGCCAGGTGGCAAACCGTGAAGGTGCCGCAGTGCAGGATCTGCGCGACAATCAGCCACGGCAGCGCAGTGGTCCAGCCCATCAGGCTCCAGCGAACCAGCCCGCAAACCGCCGAAAGCAGCAGCAGATCGCGCGCGCTGAAGCGGCGGAAGAGACGGTTGCTGAGCGTAAAAATCACCACTTCTGCCACCACGCCGAGCGACCACAAATAGCCTACCGTTGAGGCAGAGTAGCCCACCGACTGCCAGTAGATCGCGCTGAAACCGTAATAGGCCGCGTGCGCGCCCTGCAACAACGAGACGCAGGCGAGAAAGCGCCAGTTCTGCATAATCAAGCTGCGCCAGGCGGGCCAGCCCGCGCCATCCTGCTGGCGGTTTTCACCCTGCGGCAGGATCGTCGGGCGCAGCAGCATGCCGAGTAGCATTGAGGCCGTGCCCAGCGACAGCATCACCAGAATCGCCCGGTAATCGTAGAGGCTCACCAGCTTGCCAGTCAGCGCTGAGCCAATCACAAAGGCGATCGATCCCCACACCCTGACGCGGCCATAATCCATTGGAAACTGTTTTTGCCAGGTGCCTGCCAGCGCATCCGTCAGCGGCACCAGCGGCGAGAAGAAGAGGTTAAAGCCGACAATCACCACCGCCAGCCAGGCGACATGGCTTCCGGCGTAAAAGGCCATCGCAAAGATTAGCGTAGCCAGACCCAGCACGCGCAGAGCGGTGATTAAACGGGAGGGGTCACTTACGCGCGGGGCAATCAACAGGCTACCGAGAAAACGGGCAACGAGACCAGCACCAAGCAGCATACCGATGATTTCCGGGGTTAACCCAACGCCTTTGAGCCAGACACCCCAGAAGGGTAAGAAGATGCCGTAACTGAAAAAGTAGGTGAAATAAGCGAGCGCCAGCCAGCGCGTTGACTGCAGAACCATGATTTCCTCCTGAATCGAAGCGTTAGTCTGGCGGCAAACGCCTGGCCTGGCAAGCAACAATCAGGTAACAAATTTGCCTAAGCGCAGGTTTTGCAACATTAAAACGCGCCGGGCGGAATGCATCGCTGGCGAGCAGGCAAAAAAAACCCGCTTCACAGGAAGCGGGCTTGTTTGATGTCGGAAACTTATGCGTAAACCGGGAAACGGGCGCAGATATCCAGCACTTTCTGTTTGGTGCGCTCAATCACCGCTTCGTCGTTGATGCTGTCCAGCACGTCGCACATCCAGCCTGCCAGCTCTTTGACTTCAGCTTCTTTGAAGCCGCGACGAGTTACCGCCGGGCTACCGATACGGATACCGGAGGTGACAAACGGACTCTTCGGATCGTTCGGCACGCTGTTTTTGTTCACCGTGATGTTGGCACGGCCCAGCGCAGCATCTGCTTCTTTACCGGTCAGGTTTTTATCAACCAGATCCAGCAGGAACAGGTGGTTATCAGTACCGCCGGAAACGACGTTGTAGCCGCGTGCAAGGAACACTTCCACCATCGCTTTGGCGTTTTTCGCAACCTGTTGCTGATAGGTTTTGAACTCCGGCTCCATCGCCTCTTTCAGCGCCACCGCTTTACCGGCGATAACGTGCATCAGCGGGCCGCCCTGGCCACCAGGGAAGACGGCAGAGTTCAGTTTTTTGTACAGCTCTTCGCTGCCGCCCTTCGCCAGGATCAGGCCGCCGCGCGGACCCGCCAGGGTTTTGTGGGTAGTGGTAGTAACAACGTGCGCATGCGGAACCGGGTTCGGGTAGACGCCTGCAGCAATCAGACCGGCAACGTGTGCCATATCGACAAACAGGTACGCGCCGATGCTGTCAGCGATTTCGCGCATTTTGGCCCAGTCAACCACGCCGGAGTAAGCAGAGAAGCCGCCGATGATCATTTTCGGCTTGTGTTTTTGCGCCTGCTCATTGAGTTCGTTGTAATCAATGTGGCCCGTTTCATCGATGCCGTAAGGAACGATATTGTAGAGTTTGCCGGAGAAGTTAACCGGAGAGCCGTGAGTCAGGTGACCGCCGTGCGCCAGGTTCATACCAAGCACGGTATCGCCCGGCTCCAGCAGCGTGGTGTAGACAGCGAAGTTAGCCTGTGAGCCAGAGTGCGGCTGAACGTTGGCGTAATCAGCGCCAAACAGCTCTTTCGCGCGGTCAATTGCCAGCTGTTCAACGATATCGACATATTCACAGCCGCCGTAATAACGCTTGCCCGGGTAACCCTCGGCATATTTGTTGGTCAGCTGAGATCCCTGCGCCTGCATAACGCGCGGGCTGGTGTAGTTTTCGGAGGCGATCAGTTCAATGTGCTCTTCCTGACGTACTTTCTCCTGCTCCATAGCCTGCCACAATTCGGCATCATAATCGGCAATGTTCATTTCACGCTTTAACATCCGCATCTCCTGACTCAGCTAACAAAAACAACTCTCAATGAGGGCCCGATTTCGGGGACGGCTGACAGTATAACTGATTAATATTCTGAGAACAGGTCTTGACAAAGGTTTTTGCGCAAACGATTGGCTGCCCGCCACACAAGGCTTTGAGCAATAACGACCTTCGCCCCGTAAAGGGATTTCTTTTCAGCTTTGTGATGCAACTTCTTCACATTCGATAACCCCTCTTTCATTACGCCCTTTACAAATTGATGCCAGCGGCTATAAGATGCATTTAAAATACAACTTTAAAAATGTATGTTCAGAAGGATGCCATCATGCTCGACGCTCAGACCATCGCTACCGTTAAATCCACTCTCCCACTGCTCGCTGCTACCGGCCCGAAATTGACCGCTCACTTCTACGAACGGATGTTTCAGCACAACCCCGAGCTTAAAGAGATCTTCAATATGAGCAACCAGCGCAATGGCGATCAGCGTGAAGCGCTGTTTAACGCCATTGCCGCTTACGCCGCGAATATCGACAATCTTTCCGCCCTGCTGCCCGCCGTTGAAAAAATTGCCCAGAAGCACACCAGCTTCCAGATCCAGCCCCAGCAATATGACATCGTCGGCGAGCATCTGCTGGCAACCCTTGATGAGATGTTCCAGCCGGGGCAAGAGGTGCTGGACGCGTGGGGCAAAGCTTACGGCGTGCTGGCGGGTGTATTTATCAATCGTGAAGCGGAGATTTACCGCGAGCACGCCGATAAAAAAGGGGGCTGGGAGGGGACGCGTGCGTTCCGCCTGGTGGAGCGAGTGCCGCGCAGTGCGCTGATCACCAGTTTTGAGTTTGAGCCGGTCGACGGCCAGCCGGTCGCCGATTACCGGCCGGGTCAATACCTTGCCGTGTGGCTGAAACCGGAAGGTTTTCCCCATCAGGAGATCCGCCAGTACTCTCTCACCCGCGAGCCGAACGGCAAAAGCTACCGAATTGCGGTGAAGCGTGAAGCGGGCGGTCAGGTCTCAAACTGGCTGCACGATAAAGCGAAGCCTGGCGATATTCTCTGGCTTGCCGCACCAGCAGGCGATTTTTTCCTTGATGTCAGCCCGCAAACGCCGGTATCGCTCATCTCCGCAGGCGTGGGCCAGACGCCGATGCTGGCGATGCTGCACCATCTGGCGCACAGCCATCACCGCGCGCAGGTTAACTGGTTCCATGCGGCGGAAAACGGCGATGTGCATGCCTTTACCGATGAGGTAAGCGAGCTGGGTGCCAGCCTGGCGCACTTTTATCAGCATGTCTGGTATCGCCAGCCAAACGCAGCGGATGAGCAGGCCGCGCGGTTTAACAGCACCGGACTGATGGCGCTTGCAAAGATGAAAGATCGGCTGAGCGACGGGGAGATGCAGTTCTATCTCTGCGGGCCGGTGGCATTTATGCAGTTCGCAGCAGAGCAGTTGGTGACGCTGGGTGTGGGAAGCGATCGCATTCACTATGAGTGTTTTGGGCCGCACAAGGTGCTGTAAGCAGGCTGCCCTCACCGTGCGCGGTGAGGGCGAAAGATCAGATGGCGGCGTCGTCTTCTTCGCCGGTACGGATACGCACTACGCGCGCAACGTCAAAGACGAAGATTTTGCCGTCGCCAATTTTACCGGTCTGCGCGGTACGGATAATGGTATCGACACAGGTGTCGACAATGTCGTCGCCCACCACGATCTCAATCTTCACCTTCGGCAGAAAATCCACCATATACTCTGCGCCACGGTAGAGTTCGGTGTGGCCTTTCTGGCGACCAAAACCCTTCACTTCCGTTACCGTCATCCCGGTGATGCCGACTTCAGCCAGCGCTTCACGCACATCATCCAGTTTGAAAGGTTTAATAATCGCATCAATCTTTTTCATGGTCGTTCCTTACACGCTCTTGCCAGTCTGCTGCATCGTAATCGGTTGCTCACAGTACCATAATCATTTCGCCTTTACTCTTTAAAGTCATTGGCATCCAGTTCATGGCGCGAGAGCAGTTTATAAAACTCGGTGCGGTTGCGCCCCGCCATCCGCGCGGCGTGCGTCACATTGCCTTTGGTGATTTGCAATAGCTTGCGCAGGTAGTTGAGTTCAAACTGGTTACGCGCTTCAACAAAGGTCGGCAGCGCGGTGTTCTCCCCTTCCAGCGCCTGCTCGACCAGCGCATCGCTGATCACCGGCGACGAGGTGAGCGCCACGCACTGCTCAATCACGTTCACCAGCTGGCGCACGTTACCGGGCCAGCTGGCGGTCATCAGCCGCTTCATCGCATCGGTGGAAAAAGCGCGCACAAACGGCTTATGGCGGTCCGCCGACTGGCGCAGAAGGTGGTTAGCAAGCAGCGGAATATCCTCCGCGCGCTCCGCCAACGCCGGGATCTTCAGGCTCACCACATTGAGACGATAGTAGAGATCTTCACGAAACTCGCCGCGCGCCATCGCTTTTGGCAGATCGCGGTGCGTCGCCGAAATAATGCGCACATTGATATCGATATCCCGGTTGCTGCCGAGCGGGCGCACCTTGCGCTCCTGCAATACGCGCAGGAGTTTGACCTGTAAGGGGATCGGCATATCGCCAATCTCATCAAGAAACAGTGTCCCGCCCTCTGCCGCCTGGAACAGCCCTTCCCGGCTGCTTACCGCGCCGGTAAACGCCCCGCGCGCGTGACCGAAGAGTTCTGATTCCAGCAGCTGCTCCGGCAGCGCGCCGCAGTTGATGGCGATAAAGGCATTTTTACTGCGTGGGCTGGCATTGTGGATCGCCTGCGCCAGCACCTCTTTACCGGTGCCGCTCTGGCCGTTAATCAGCACGCTGACGTCCGACTGCGCCACCATCCGCGCCTGTTCAAGCAGGCGCAACATCAATGGGCTGCGGGTAACAATAGTTTCGCGCCACTGATCGTCACTGGCGGAGCCGCTGTGCTCCAGCGCATCGTCGATAGCTTTGTAGAGCGCGTCTTTATCTACCGGTTTGGTGAGAAAGCTGAAGACCCCCTGCTGCGTGGCGGCAACAGCATCAGGAATGGAACCATGCGCGGTCAGAATTATCACCGGCATTCCTGGCTGCAGGCGTTGGATCTCGGCGAAGAGCTGCATGCCATCCATCTCATCCATACGCAGGTCGCTTATCACCAGGTCAACCTTCTCACGGGCGAGAATGCGTAACCCCTCCTGCCCGCTTTCAGCGGTGACAATACTGTAGCCTTCGCTGGTCAGGCGCAGCCCGAGCAGTTTCAGCAGGCCCGGATCGTCATCCACCAGCAGCAGGTGTGCCGGTTTGCGATTGGTCATGGTTTCGCCTCCTGCTGCTGCTCGGCATCGCTTTTCGCCGGATGGGCGCTGTCCGGCATATCGGTGGGAGCCGGTTTGCGAATGGAGAGACGCCGTTCAATATCGGTGAGGTTTTCCAGCTTGCGGGTAGTGGTATCAAGTTGCTCATGCAGGAACTGCTGCTCGCCGCGCAGTCTGTCCAGCTCGCTGTCGGCAGATTGCTGCAATTTACTGTAGCGGCTGCGCTCTTCGGCTAACTGCAACTGTGCTTTTTCGCCATCGCGCCAGAGCTCAAACAGCGGGCGCACCTGCGCCGGGATCGCCGGGCTTAAGGCATCAAGGCGCTCGGTATAGTCGCGGCGTTCGAGCGGAGAGATTTTGGCATTCGAGAGCAAAATGCCGCGGCGGAAGTTCGCCTGCCAGGTATTATCGGACCATGACCGCGCTTCAGCCCGTGCAGCCGCTGGCGACAAGCGCTGGGCGCAATCCATACCGCGCAGCCAGAACAGCGGATTACTCTCAACGCTCTGTCCCGAGAGGGTCCAGATATCGTTGCAATCCGTTAATAAAAAGTCGGCCAGCTGGCGATCGGGAAGCTGCGGTTTTTTATTATCATGAATGGCGCTTTGCGGCGTTTGTGTCACGCAGCCTGCCAGCAGCAGGCAAGGAAGCGCGCGCAGCCAGCCCGATTGCTGTGTCATCGCGTTGACCACGCGGGAAAAGAGATGCGACATACTCACCAGATTTATATTCATTGTGTTGGTTTTTCCGGCGCGACGAGCGGTAGCTCAATACGGAAACAGACACCGTCCCTGCTGTCCGCCACCAGATACAGTTCACCCTGCATTCGGCGGATACAGTCTCTGGCGATGCTCAACCCCAGCCCGCTGCCCTTAACCGCGCCTTTTCGTTGATGGCTTCCCTGAAAGAAGGGCTCAAAAATCATCTCGCGCTCCGCCTCGGGGATCGGGGTGCCGGTATTCGCTACATCAATGCGCAACCGTGCGCCGGTACTATAACTGTGCAGACGAATGGTACCGGATTCAGCCCCATAGTGCACCGCGTTGGAGTAAAGATTATCCAGCACGCTCATCAACAGCATTGGCTCTGCCTGACAGGTCGTCGCATCGAGGGCTATCTCGGTATGCATCATTTTAGCTCTCGCTGGCAGACTGTGGGCTGAGAGCACCATCTCCACCAGCGGCGCCAGCTCCACCGCTTCCAGCACAACCGAGCCGCCGGCCAGCTTGCGGTTGTAATCAAGCAGCTGTTCAATCAATTTTTGCAGATTGCGGCTGCTGGCGTCGAGGATCTCAACCACCTCTTTCTGCTCCGGCGACAGCGGCCCGACTACCTGGTCAGCAAGCAGCTCAGTCCCTTCGCGCATGCTGGCAAGCGGCGTTTTTAGCTCATGGGAGATATGGCGCAAAAACTGGTGGCGCTGCGACTCAAGCCATGCCAGCCGTTCACTCAGCCAGATGATGCGCTCGCCGACATAGCGCAGTTCGCGCGGGCCGTTAAACACCACGCTTTGCGCCAGCGGTCGCCCCTCTCCCAGCCGGTTGATCATCCGCTCGATGCCCTTTACCGGGCCGATAATCATGCGGGTAAAAAGCAGCATCAGCGCCAGGCTGACCAGAAAGAGCACCAGCGCCTGCCAGCCAAAGAACTGGCCGCGCTCGGCAATCTCCAGCTGGAGCTGCTGCCCGCGCGAGAAGACGACGGCGCGGGTCGACTGCACCATTTCCGTATTCGCCGCCGCAAACGCCTCCAGCTGCGCAGATGCGGCGGACGACGGGCCGCTGTTGGTGCATTGCAACTGCGCGAGATCGTTCAGATCCTGGCGCAGCGCCTGGTAGAGCCGGTCATCGGGTAAAACGCCGGCGTGGGCATCCAGCATTTCGCTGTAGCGCTTGCGTTGATTCTGATAGACCCGCTCAAGGGTGGCGTCATCCAGCACGCAGTACTGGCGATAACTGCGTTCCATCTCCAGCGCAGCATTGGTCATCGCCTCACTGCGACGGGCGTCAATCAGCGTAGTGCGGTTGGTTAGCAGCGCCTGGGCGCTGAGGGCATTCAGGCTCTGCCATGCTTGCCAGGCTAACACCAGTAGCGGCAGTAAAATAAGCAGGAACGCCATTATCACCAGTTGGCGTAAGGAGCGGGGAAAAGCGGGCCAGCGTTTCAAGGCAGTACTCTCGCAGGGTAAGGTACAGAGATGCTAGCTGAGTGGCGGGGTAAAGAACAACAAAGCCGGGCAAAAGCCCGGCTTTGTTATGTAATTAGGCGGTGCCTAACTCGACGTTTCGCCCGATGTCTGATAAAGCTATGCAATGATCAGCAGGTGGACGGCAGGCACCTTTAAGTGCGTCATTCGAAAGTTTATGTAGCGCGTCCCGAAGGGGCTGACATAAGAGGGTGAATGAGCCACTGGCTATAATTATGCACGTACTATGCCAGGTTGCCACTAAATATTTTAATCTATTGATTATCATAGACTTTAATATTATTTTTTATATTTGTGAAGTGCGCAACATTTCACCGCCCTGTCGCTATTTAGCAACACTCTCTCAGCACGTTAATCATTAGCATTAAAATCAATAAGATAAATGTCTCCATTTAGAGACAGTGGTGATCCTCTGATGTCGGGAAAAGCAGACACTTTTGCCGTTAGATCAAAAAAGCCCCCTTCCCGGTTAAGGAAGAGGGCCTGTTTACTGCGATAACGGCTTAGCCAAGCTGCTTACGCGCGTTGCGGAAGATGCGCATCCACGGGCTATCTTCGCCCCAGTTTTCCGGGTGCCAGGAGTTGGCAACGGTGCGGAAAACGCGCTCCGGGTGCGGCATCATGATAGTGACGCGCCCGCTTTCGCTGGTCACAGCGGTAATACCGTTCGGCGAGCCATTCGGGTTTGCCGGGTAGCGCTCGGTCACGCTGCCGCTGTTATCGACATAGCGCAGCGCCACCAGCCCTTTGCTTTCAAGCTGCGCCAGATGGGCGGCGTCACGCACTTCGACACGCCCCTCACCGTGCGAGACGGCGATAGGCATATGCGACCCGACCATGCCATTGAGCAGCAGCGACGGGCTCTGCGTCACCTCCACCAGGCTGAAACGCGCCTCGAAGCGATCGGAGTGGTTACGCACAAAGCGCGGCCACAGTTCGCTGCCCGGAATCAGCTCACGCAGGTTCGACATCATCTGGCAGCCGTTACAGACACCCAGCGCCAGAGTTTGCGGACGGTGGAAGAAGGTTTCGAACTCGTCGCGCACGCGCTCATTAAAGAGGATCGATTTCGCCCAGCCTTCCCCTGCGCCCAGCACATCGCCATAAGAGAAGCCGCCACAGGCGACAAGCGCGTGGAAGTTATCAAGACCGCGGCGACCGGACAGCAGATCGCTCATGTGGACATCAACCGCATCAAACCCGGCGCGGTGGAATGCCGCAGCCATCTCAACGTGGGAGTTAACGCCCTGCTCACGCAGCACGGCGACTTTCGGTCGCGCCCCGGTGGCAATAAACGGTGCCGCGATATCGTTGTTGATATCAAACGTCAGCTTCACGTTGAGGCCCGGATCGTTG
Source organism: Kosakonia sp. SMBL-WEM22 (assembly GCF_014490785.1). Taxonomy (NCBI): domain Bacteria; kingdom Pseudomonadati; phylum Pseudomonadota; class Gammaproteobacteria; order Enterobacterales; family Enterobacteriaceae; genus Kosakonia; species Kosakonia sp. SMBL-WEM22. The sequence goes on from NZ_CP051488.1 coordinate 3,698,215, forward strand.
TCGTTGGCTTTCGCCTCATGCTCCTGATCCGCGCACTCCGGGTTATCGCGCAGGCGCTGCATCTGCCAGGTGGTTTCCGCCCACCACATACGCAGCGTGGTGCGGCTTTCGCTAAACACCGGCTGGCCGTCCGCTTCAATCACAAAGCGATCGCCTTCGACCGCGCGGCCGAGATAGTGCACAACGTCGCTTAAACCGTAGGCCGCCAGCACGCTCTCCACCGCCTCGCGATCTTCTGCCCGCACCTGAATCACCGCGCCCAGCTCTTCATTAAACAGCGCCGCCAGACGATCGTTGCCCAACGCAGCAATATCGACATTCACGCCGCAGTGGCCGGTAAAGGCCATCTCGGCCAGCGTCACCAGCAGGCCGCCGTCGGAGCGGTCGTGATAGGCCAGCAGTTTTCTCTCTGCCACCAGCACCTGAATCGCGTCATAGAAGCCTTTCAGCTGTTCGACGTTACGCACATCCGCCGGTTTGTCGCCCAGCTGGCGGTAAACCTGCGCCAGTGCCGTTGCGCCAAGCGCGTTGCTGCCCTTGCCGAGATCGATTAACAGCAGGGCGTTGTCGTCGGTTGAGAGCTGCGGCGTTACGGTGTGGCGCACATCTTCAACGCGGGCAAAGGCGGTGATCACCAGCGACAGCGGCGACGTCATTTCGCGCTGCTCGCTACCCTCCTGCCAGCGGGTCTTCATCGACATCGAGTCTTTACCCACGGGGATGGTCAGACCGAGCGCCGGACACAGCTCTTCGCCCACCGCTTTCACCGCCGCATAGAGACCGGCATCTTCACCCGGGTGACCTGCTGCGGCCATCCAGTTGGCGGAGAGTTTGATACGTTTGATGTCGCCGATGTGCGTCGCCGCGATGTTGGTCAACGCTTCGCCGACCGCCAGACGCGCCGAAGCGGCAAAGTCGAGCAGTGCCACCGGAGCGCGTTCGCCGAGCGCCATCGCTTCGCCATAGTAGCTATCCAGGCTGGCGGTGGTCACCGCGCAGTTGGCTACCGGGATCTGCCACGGGCCGACCATCTGATCGCGCGCCACCATACCGGTAACCGTACGGTCGCCGATGGTGACAAGGAAGGTTTTCTCCGCCACGGTCGGCAGGTGCAGCACGCGGTTTACCGCGTCAGCGACGGTAATGCCGTAGGTGTTGAAGCTGTCACCGGCCGCCTGCCGGGTTGCCACATCGCGTGTCATCTTCGGCGTTTTGCCGAGCAGCACATCCAGCGGCATATCAATCGGCTGGTTATCAAAGTGGCTGTCGTTCAGCGTTAGGTGCTGCTCTTCGGTCGCGTCGCCAATCACCGCATAAGGTGCGCGCTCGCGGCGGCAGAGTTCATCAAACAGCGGCAGCTGATCCGCCGCCACCGCCAGCACATAGCGCTCCTGGGATTCGTTACACCAGATTTCCAGCGGGCTCATGCCCGGTTCGTCGCTCAGAATATCGCGTAGCTCAAAGCGGCCGCCGCGGCCGCCATCGCTCACCAGCTCCGGCATGGCGTTAGAGAGACCGCCCGCGCCGACATCGTGAATAAAGAGGATCGGGTTGGCATCGCCCAACTGCCAGCAGCGGTCAATCACCTCCTGGCAACGCCGCTCCATCTCCGGGTTATCGCGCTGCACAGAGGCGAAGTCGAGATCGGCATCAGACTGGCCGGACGCCATTGACGAGGCAGCACCGCCGCCAAGACCGATATTCATCGCCGGGCCGCCGAGCACGATCAGCTTCGCGCCGACCACGATCTCGCCCTTCTGCACATGATCTTCACGGATGTTGCCGATCCCGCCTGCCAGCATGATCGGCTTATGGTAGCCGCGCAGCTCTTCGCCGTTGTGGCTGTTGACCTTCTCTTCATAAGTACGGAAGTAGCCATTCAGCGCCGGACGGCCAAATTCGTTGTTAAATGCCGCGCCGCCCAGCGGGCCGTCGGTCATGATATCAAGCGCGGTAACGATGCGCTCCGGCTTGCCGAAATCCTCTTCCCACGGCTGCTCGAAGCCGGGAATACGCAGGTTGGAAACGCAGAAGCCCACCAGGCCTGCTTTCGGCTTCGCGCCGCGCCCGGTCGCGCCCTCATCACGGATCTCGCCGCCGGAGCCGGTTGCCGCGCCCGGCCAGGGTGAAATGGCGGTCGGGTGGTTGTGCGTCTCCACCTTCATCAAAATATGGGTCGGCTCCTGGTGGAAATCGTAGCGACCTTCAGCGCGATCGGCATAGAAACGACCGACAGCGGATCCTTCCATCACCGCCGCGTTATCTTTGTAGGCAGAGAGCACAAACTCCGGCGTCTTCTCGAAGGTGTTTTTAATCATTTTGAACAGCGACTTCGGCTGCGGCTGCCCATCAATCACCCAATCAGCGTTGAAGATTTTGTGACGGCAGTGCTCCGAGTTCGCCTGGGCGAACATATAGAGTTCGATATCGTTCGGGTTGCGCCCCAGGCGCGTAAAGGCGTCGTGCAGGTAATCGATCTCATCTTCCGCCAGCGCCAGGCCGAGACGCAGGTTGGCGTCGATCAGCGCCTGGCGGCCTTCACCCAGCAGATCTACGCTCTGTACCGGCGCAGGCTGATGGTGCTCAAACAGACGCGCGGCGTCCGCTTCAGCGTTAAATACGCTCTCCATCATGCGGTCATGCAGCTGCGCCGCCACCTCTTGCCACTGGGCGTCGGTCAGGCTGGTGGCTTCAACGTAGTAGGCCACGCCGCGCTCAAGGCGGTTGATCTTTTCCAGACCGCAGTTGTGGGCGATGTCGGTAGCTTTGGATGACCAGGGAGAGATGGTGCCGGGACGAGGAGTGACGAGCAGTAATTTTCCGGTTGGGGTGTGGCTGCTAAGGCTTGGGCCATATTTCAGCAGACGCTGGAGCCTGGCGTACTCTTCTTCGGTGAGCGCCGCGTTAAGATCGGCAAAGTGAGTATATTCGGCATAAATATTGCTCACCGGCAGGTTGGTGGCCTGAAACCTCGCCAGCAGTTTGTTAATACGGAATGCGGACAGGGCAGGCGAACCACGCAGAATTTCCATCATAAGTCTCTCGTCTTCGATTACGAAGCGTCGGGGACGCTTAAAGTGTGCACCAGGGGAAAACGGGCGCCATTATAAAGAATCCTGGCGCGCGACGAAACCGTTTGCGTGGAAATAAACAGTGCCGACGATTTTTAGCAATAGCTGTGGCCGAATGCTGTAATTTGTTGCCAACTGCCGTTTTGTTACGCAGAATGCCGCTAAATCGACAGCAACCCCCTTGCTGTGATTGCGAAAACCTTTTGAGGCAAAGTACGGCGCAGAGAATTAACTCCTTGAAAAGATTTCAGATTAATTATCTGCTCATCGGCATTGTCACTCTGCTGTTGGCAGCGGCGCTGTGGCCATCAGTCCCCTGGTTTGGCAAAGCCGATAACCGCATCGCGGCTATCCAGGCACGCGGGGAGCTGCGCGTCAGTACCATTTCGACGCCGCTTACCTACACCTCTATCAACGGCAAAAATTACGGCCTCGATTACGAACTGGCGCAACAGTTTGCCGACTATCTCGGCGTGAAGCTTAAAATCACCGTGCGCCAGAACATCAGCCAGCTGTTTGACGATCTCGATCATGACAATGCCGATATGCTCGCCGCCGGGCTGGTCTATAACAATGAGCGGGTGAAGAGCTACCAGACCGGGCCGGTCTACTACTCGGTTTCTCAACAGCTGGTCTATCGCGTTGGCAGCTATCGTCCGCGCACGCTCGCGCAAGTGAATGAGAGTCAGTTAACCATTGCGCCGGGGCATGTCGCGCTGGACGATTTGCGTGAGTTAAAAGAGAAAAAGTACCCCACTCTAAGCTGGAAGGTGGATGAGAAACTCGGTACCACCCTTCTGCTTCAGCAAGTGGTCGACGGCAAGCTGAGTTATACCGTCGCCGATTCGGTGGCGATCAGCCTCTTCCAGCGCGTTCACCCGGAGCTGGCGGTGGCGCTTGATATCTCCGATGAGCAGCCCGTCACCTGGTTCAGCAAGCGCGACGACGACAATACCCTCTCTGCGGCGATGCTCGATTTCTTCAATACCATTAATGGCGAAGGGATCCTTGCAAGGCTCGAAGAGAAGTATCTTGGGCATGGCGATGGCTTTGATTATGTTGATACCCGTGCCTTTTTACGCGCCGTTGATAGTGTGCTGCCGGAGTTGCAGCCGCTGTTTGAAAAGTATGCCCAGCAGATAGACTGGAAGCTGTTAGCGGCAATTTCATACCAGGAGTCGCACTGGGACGCCCAGGCCACCTCACCGACCGGCGTGCGCGGGTTAATGATGTTGACCCGCAATACGGCGCAGAGCCTGGGGCTGAGTGACAGAACCGATGCCGAGCAGAGCATCAGCGGCGGCGCGCGCTACCTGCAGGATATGATGAGCAAAGTGCCGGATAGCGTGCCGCAGGATGAGAAGATCTGGTATGCGTTGGCGGCTTACAACATGGGTTATGCGCATATGCTTGATGCTCGCGCGCTGACGGTGAAGACTAAAGGCAATCCGGACAGCTGGGCAGATGTGAAACAGCGCTTACCGCTGTTAAGCCAGAAGGCCTACTACAGTAAATTACGCTACGGCTATGCCCGCGGGTATCAGGCGTATGCCTACGTCGAGAATATTCGTAAATATGAGATTAGCCTGGTGGGTTATCTGCTCGAAAAAGAGAAGGAGCTTGCCAGGACGCTCAAGCTGGCGCAGAGCTACCCAGCGGTGTCGAGCGAGGAGCTCGATCAGCCGACCTATGGCGTGCTGCCCTTCAGCGCATTGACCGTCGATGAGGCATTTGGTCACCATTCGGTTTTACCGCAGGATACGCTGCAGCTGAAAGTGAACCGCTGAAGGCGTTGCTACAAATCCAGGCGCACTACCCCACAGGCCTGATAAGGCGGAGCCGCCATCAGGCATTGTTCGCCGGATGGCGCTGCGCTTATCCGGCCTACAAAGGCAAGCGCACTACCCCGTAAGCCTGATAAGGCGGAGCCACTATCAGGCATTGTCTGCCGGATGGCGCTGCGCTTATCCGGCCTACAAAGGCAAGCGCACTACCCCGTAGGCCTGATAAGGCGTAGCCGCCATCAGGCATTGTTCGTCGGATGGCGCTGCGCTTATCCAGCCTACAAAGGCAAACGACCTACACGTAGGCCTGATAAGGCGTAGCCGCCATCAGGCATTGTCTGCCGGATGGCGCTGCGCTTATCCGGCCTACAAAGGCAAGCGCACTACCCCGTAGGCCTGATAAGGCGTAGCCGCCATCAGGCATTGTTCGTCGGATGGCGCTGCGCTTATCCAGCCTACAAAGGCAAGCGCACTATCCCACAGGCCTGATAAGGCGGAGCCGCCATCAGGCATTGCCAGTTTTCAGGGCTTTCTTCTCCAGCCGACGCTGGCGGAAAAAATCGCTCAACATTGCCGCGCACTCGTCGCGCAGCACGCCTTCGGTAAACTCGACCCGGTGATTCATCCCCGGGTGATGGAGCACATCCATTAACGACCCTACCGCACCGGTTTTCGCATCCCGCGCGCCAAACACCAGTTGGCCGATCCGGCTATGCACCATGGCACCTGCGCACATCACGCATGGCTCAAGTGTCACATAGAGCGTGGTGTCGATCAGCCGGTAGTTTTGCAGCACCAGCCCACCCTGGCGCAGCGCCATAATCTCCGCGTGCGCGGTGGGATCGTGACGGCCAATCGGGCGATTCCACCCTTCGCCAATCACCTGGTTGTTATACACCAGCACCGCGCCCACCGGCACTTCGCCCTCTTCCCAGGCGCGCTTCGCCAGCGTAAGCGCATAACGCATCCAGTGTTCGTGAGTCAGTTCGGGATTGGACAAAGGTATAAACTCCAGTAATTCAGGCGGGGCGCATTATACACACCCCTAATACGTTCGACACTACTCAAGCTGTTGCAGTTCGCCACGGCGCGTAACCCGCCAGCGGTGCTGGCAGAAGTAGAGCAGCGGGTTGTCCTGTTTACTGTCGCTATAGCCGCTGTAGAGACGCAGCGGCGTACCGATTTTTCGCTCTAATTGCGCGACTTTCTCATGCCCGAGGCAGCGCATCGTCAGCACCCAACCGCCGTAGCCGCGGGTCATCTGGCTGGCGATAACATTGACGCGTGGTAGCCAGGGGGTGTCGAAATAGACCTGCTCCACCAGCGACTGCGGCGAGCCGGTGATCAGCCAGATATCCGCATCCGAGGCGGCCAGATAGTTGGTTAATCGCGTCTGCACCACCGGAAAGGCCGTGACATGCCCGCGAAACCAGGTGGCGAACTTCTGCTGTAAGGCGTTGAGATGGCGCTCGCTGTGACCGAAGGTGCAGCCCCATAACAGCAGGCTCATCGGCCAGCGCGCGGCGCGGCCCTTAATCAATAGCCCGGCGCCAATCACCGGCAACAGCGGCAGCACAAGCAGCGCATTGAGCGGATGATGTCGCAGTAGATAGCGCAAAAAAGTGCCGAACATATCCTGCTGATGTAATGTTCCATCAAGGTCAAAAAATACAACGCGGCGTTCACTGGTAGCCAAAAGATATTCCTCTGTGGGTTAACGCTCCATCGCCGGGACGCTCCGTTTGGCGATTACACTACAACTAGCCTAACAGATAGATCCTCACTTTTCCGGTAACAGCCTGTTATCAATACCTGCAATAATACGCGTCACGCGCTCTCTCCCTTACTTACTACAGGTGACAATGACTCCAGCAACCCGCACAACGCCGCGCCGCGCCTTGCAGATCCCAGCCTTTCGCTATCTCTTTTCTGCCCGCCTGCTTACCGTGCTGGGCAACGGCATTGCGCCGATCGCGCTGGCTTTCGCGGTGCTCGATATTGGCGGCTCGGCAAGCGATCTCGGTTTGGTGGTGGCGGCACGCTCGCTGTTCAACGTCGCTTTTTTATTGATTGGTGGCGTGCTGGCGGATCGCTACTCCCGCAGCCGCGTGATGGTCATTTCCTCATTTGTCGCCGCGCTTTCGCAGGGTGCGGTCGCCTGGCTGGTGCTTGATGGTTCAGCCAGCGTTATGCTGCTCGCCCTGCTCGGTACGCTTAATGGCGCAGCGGCGGGCATTGCCCTTCCCGCCTCCTCGGCGCTGGTACCGCAAACGGTGCCTGTTCACCTGCGCCGTGAAGCGAATGCGCTGTTACAACTTGGGATTTACAGCGGAACAGTCATCGGAGCCTCGCTCGGCGGTATCCTGACCAGCGCGGTCGGTCCCGGCTGGGGGCTGGCCATTGATGCGCTCGGTTTTGCCGCCTCGGCACCGCTCTATTACGCCATTCGCATCGGTGCGATTAAGGCCGCAGAGGCGACGAGCAATATCCTGCAGGATCTGCGCGACGGCTGGAAAGAGTTCGCCAGCCGTCCCTGGGTCTGGTCGGTGGTGGTGCAGTTCACCCTGATTAACGCCGCTTTCAGCGGCATCGTGATGGTGCTCGGGCCGGTGATTGCCGACAGCGCTTTCGGCCGAGCCCAGTGGGGGCTGATTATTGCCGCGCAGAGTGTGGGCCTGATTGTCGGCTCGTTCCTGGCGCTGCGCTGGCGACCCAAGCGCGATCTCTTTATCGGCGTGGTGCTGATGGCGTTCTGCGCCGTGCCCACCTGGCTGCTCGGCCAGGCGGCACCGGCAAACTGGCTGATGGCGGCCTTCTTTTGCGCCGGCATCGTCTTCGGCCTCTTCGGCGTGGCGTGGGCGCAGTCGCTACAAACTCACATTCCGGCGGAGAAGCTGGCGCGGGTCTACGCCTGGGACGCGATGGGATCGTTTATTGCCATTCCGGTGGGCGAACTGGCAGCCGGGCCGCTGGCGATGCGTTTTGGTAGCGAAACGGTGTTAACCGCCTCGGCGTTAGTGGTGATCCTCGCCTGCATTGGCGCGGGTCTGGTGCCGGCGATCCGCCGTCTGGAGAGCGCCCCACAGGTGAAATCGAGTGGACCTGGCCTCTCCAGTTGATCGCTATCAAACGCCGTGCGGAGAAACTTTGTGCTGCCAGAATTTTTAATTCATAATCACCGCCCATGGATGGAATAGTTAATTCATCCGCGTAATGCACCAGGCAGTGAATTACGTGAACACCCCGGAGATCGTATGAACTGTTTGATCCGCATTCGCCAGCGCTATCCCGGCCTTGCGCAGAGTGATAAAAAGCTGGCGGAATTTCTGCTCGAAAACCCTGACCGCGCCCGCCATTTAAGCTCGCAGCAGCTGGCGGCGGAAGCGGGCGTCAGTCAGTCGAGCGTAGTGAAATTTGCGCAGAAGATGGAGTTCAAAGGCTTTCCGGCAATGAAGCTGGCAATCAGCGAAGCGCTAGCCAGCAGCCCCAACCCCTACTCCGTGCCGGTGCATAATAAAATTCGCGGCGATGACGCCCTGCGTGTGGTCGGCGAGAAGCTGATTAAAGAGTACCAGAGCGCGATGCACGCCTCGCTGGATGTGAACAGCGAAGAGAAGCTGCTGGAGAGCGTGCGCCTGCTGCGCGAATCGCGGCGTATCGTGCTGACCGGTATCGGCGCATCGGGCCTGGTGGCGCGCAATTTTGGCTGGAAGCTGATGAAAATCGGCTTCAACGCTATTGTCGAACAGGATATGCACGCGCTACTGGCGGCGGTGCAGGCGCTGGAGCCGGGCGATCTGCTGCTGCCAGTCTCCTACTCGGGCGAACGCCGCGAGATCAATATGGCGGCTGACGAAGCGTTACGCGTTGGGGCAAAGATCCTCGCGATCACCGGCTTTACCCCTAATGCACTACAACAGCGCGCGACCCACTCGCTCTACACCATTGCGGAGGAGCAGGCGACGCGCAGCGCGGCGATCTCCTCCACCAGTGCCCAGATGATGCTGACGGATCTGCTCTTTATGGCGCTGGTTCAGCAGGATCTGGAGCATGCGCCAGAGCGTATTCGCCACAGCGAGGAGCTGGTAAAAAAACTGGTTTGAGCAGGCAATCATCGTATAATGCCCGCCCTGTTTGTGTTGTTTCTGAGATTCTCCTGATGGCGCTGTTAATTACCAAAAAATGCATCAACTGCGATATGTGCGAGCCGGAGTGCCCGAATGAGGCCATTTCGCTTGGCGAGAGCATTTATGAGATTAACAGCGACCGCTGCACCGAGTGCGTGGGCCACTATGAAACACCGACCTGCCAGAAAGTGTGCCCGATCCCCAATACCATCCTGAAAGATCCGGCACATCAAGAGAGTGAAGAGCAGCTGTGGGATAAGTTTGTGCTGCTGCACCACGCAGACAAAATCTAACTTTCGATAATCACCGTCGCACAGGCGTAGTGGCGCTCATCCGCCAGCGTTACATGTACTGAACGCACCCCCATCCGCGCTGCCAGCCGTTCAGCTTCACCGCACAGGCGCAGGCTCGGCTTTCCCAGCTCATCGTTAAACACGTCGAATTGATTGAACGCCAGACCATTGCGAATGCCGGTGCCGAGCGCTTTTGCCGCCGCCTCTTTAACCGCAAAGCGTTTGGCGAGAAAGCGCACCGGCTGCTGGTGCGCTTCGTAGAGTGCCCATTCATGAGGGCTGAGCACGCGTTTCGCCAGCCGATCGCCGCTGCGGGCGACCACCGCTTCAATGCGAGCGATCTCAACGATATCGGTGCCCAGTCCTAAAATAGCCATTATGCGCGCGCTTCCAGCATCAAACGTTTCATCTCTGCCACCGCCTCTTTCAGGCCGCTCATCACGGCACGACCAATAATTGCGTGGCCGATATTCAGCTCGTGCATCTCTGGAATCGCGGCAATAGCTTTTACATTGTGGTAGGTCAGCCCGTGACCGGCGTTCACTTTTAGCCCGAGGCTGGCGGCATAGGTTGCGGCATGGGCAATACGCTCCAGCTCTTTCGCCTGCGCAGCCTCGTTTTCAGCATCGGCGTAACAACCGGTGTGGATTTCAATATAGGGCGCGCCCACTTCCGCCGCGGCTTGGATCTGCGCGTTGTCGGCATCGATAAACAGCGACACCAGAATGCCCGCCTGTGCCAGGCGCTGGCAGGCATCGCGCATCTTGTCGCGCTGTCCGGCCACGTCCAGCCCGCCTTCGGTCGTTACTTCCTGACGCTTTTCCGGCACCAGGCAGCAGAAGTGTGGCTTCGTTTCGCAGGCAATCGCCAGCATCTCATCGGTAACGGCCATTTCGAGATTCATGCGCGTGTGCAGCGTCTGGCGAAGGATACGCACGTCTCTGTCGGTAATGTGGCGACGATCTTCACGCAGATGGACGGTAATACCATCGGCACCCGCCTGCTCGGCAATAAACGCCGCCTGCACCGGATCCGGGTAAGCGGTGCCGCGCGCGTTGCGCAGAGTGGCAATGTGATCGATGTTTACGCCCAACAGTAATTCAGCCATGACAATCCTCAGTTTTGCAAAATTTCCGGCGCGGTCTTCGCCCCGCCTGGTCTGTGATCCTGCCGCTAGCGTTTAGGGACGAACTGCCGGAATAACTCCCGGCTTTTGAGCGGCTTGCCTCCAAGATACGGCTTAAGGGCGATGCGGGTAAAGCGCTTTGCGGCGCGCAGCGTGTCGCTGTCCGGAAACTCCCGCTCGGAGAGTGCGCGTAAGTGTCGCCCGGTGAAGGTAGTGTTGTCGACCACCACGCTGGCGATGAAGCCCTTCTCTTCGCGGTAGCGATAGGTCATGCCATCTTCCACCGCCTCGCCGCTCCCCGCACAGTGCAGAAAATCGACGCCGTAACCGAGATGGCCGAGCAGCGCCAGCTCAAAGCGGCGCAGCACCGCCTCCGGCGAACCACTGACGCCAGCCAGCGCCTGAATACAGTGCAGGTAATCAAAAAAGAGTTCGGAGAAGCGCGTCTCATGCTCCAGCACGCGGGAGATGAGTTCATTAACGTAGAGACCGCTGTAGAGCGTGATGCCGCTTAACGGTAGCGCCAGTGAGACGGCTTCGGCACTGCGCAGGGTTTTGACTTCACCACGCCCGCCAAAGCGTACCAGCAGAGGAGTAAAGGGCTGCAAAGCGCCTTTGAGGTTGGAACGTTTAGAGCGTGCGCCTTTGGCCACCAGGCGCACACGACCGGACTCTTCCGTGAAGACGTCCAGCATTAAGCTGGTTTCGCTCCAGGGACGGCTATGAAGAACGAAGGCACGCTGCCATCCCTCCATCCGGTATTACTCAGAGATCGTCGACATAACCGAGACTGCGCAGCGCGCGCTCGTCATCGGCCCAGCCCGATTTCACTTTGACCCACAGCTCAAGGTGAACTTTGGCTTCGAACATATCTTCCATATCTTTACGGGCTTCGATGCCGATGGTTTTGATTTTGGCGCCTTTGTTGCCAATCACCATCTTCTTCTGCCCTTCGCGCTCAACGAGGATCAGCCCGTTGATGTCATACCCGCCGCGCTCGTTGGTAACAAAGCGCTCGATCTCCACGGTGACGGAGTACGGCAGCTCTGCGCCAAGGAATCGCATCAGCTTTTCACGGATGATTTCCGAGGCCATAAAGCGCTGCGAGCGGTCGGTCACATAATCTTCCGGGAAGTGATGGATCGCTTCTGGCAGATGCTTGCGCACAATGCTGGCAATGGTATCAACGTTGGTGCCGGTTTCCGCAGAGAGCGGCACGATGTCGAGGAAGTTCATCTGGCTCGCCAGGAACTGCAGATGCGGCAGCAGATCGGCCTTCTCCTGCACGTTGTCCACTTTATTCACCGCGAGGATCACCGGTGCTTTACCGTCGCGCAGCTTGTTCAGCACCATCTCGTCATCCGGCGTCCAGCGCGTGCCTTCAACCACGAAGATCACCAGCTCAACGTCGCCGATAGAGCTGCTGGCCGCTTTGTTCATCAGGCGGTTGATGGCGCGCTTCTCTTCCATATGCAGACCCGGGGTATCGACGTAGACCGCCTGATAAGCCCCTTCGGTATGGATGCCGACGATACGGTGGCGCGTGGTTTGCGCTTTACGGGAGGTGATCGAGATCTTCTGCCCGAGCAGCTTGTTCAGCAGAGTGGATTTACCGACGTTGGGACGCCCAACGATGGCGATAAATCCGCAGTAGGTGTTTTCAGTTTCAGTGCTCATTCCAACTCCAGTTTTTTCAGCGCCTGTTCGGCGGCAGCCTGCTCCGCCTTGCGACGGCTGGAACCCGTGCCAACCACCGGTTCGCTCAGGCCGCTGACCTGGCAGTGGATAGTAAATTCCTGATCGTGCGCTTCGCCCCGCACCTGCACCACCAGATAGGAGGGCAGCGGCAGATGGCGACCCTGCAAGAACTCCTGCAGGCGCGTTTTCGGATCTTTTTGTTTATCGCCAGGACTGATTTCGTCGAGGCGTGTCTGATACCAGCTGAGGATCAGTTGTTCCACGGTCTGGATGTCGCTATCCAGGAATACCCCGCCGATCAATGCCTCTACGGTATCCGCTAAAATCGATTCACGGCGAAAGCCGCCGCTTTTCAACTCACCCGGCCCGAGGCGCAGGCACTCGCCCAGCTCAAATTCGCGGGCGATTTCCGCCAGCGTATTGCCGCGTACCAACGTCGCACGCATACGGCTCATATCCCCTTCATCCACGCGTGGAAAACGGTGATAGAGAGCATTGGCGATCACAAAACTTAAAATCGAGTCGCCGAGAAATTCGAGACGCTCGTTATGTTTGCTACTGGCGCTGCGGTGAGTTAAAGCCTGCTGCAACAGATCGTGATGTTGAAAAGTGTAGCCCAGCTTCCGCTGAAGCCGATTAATTACGATGGGGTTCATGCGTTACCAATAAATAAATGCGTCAACAATGCAGCACACGAAACCGACCTGAAGAACCAACGCGCTTTCGTGTGCTGTGGCACCCGGAGGGCCAGCCTTAAACTTCGGGGGAATATTCTATACGCAACGAGGAGGGATGTCGTTAGTAAGAAGGGAATAATCCTGGAAATAATTCGGGGCGCAATAAGAATAATTACGCCCCGCTGAATCAATGAATTCCGCCGATACGATTCAGGCGCACGCCTGTCGGCCATTCACCTTCCTGTTTTTCGAAACTCATCCAGATTGCCGTCGCGCGGCCAACCAGATTCGCTTCCGGCACAAAGCCCCAGTAGCGGCTGTCTGCGCTGTTATCGCGGTTGTCACCCATCATGAAGTAGTGACCCGGCGGCACAATCCAGGTAGCCAGCGGCTGGTTCTGCTGACGGTAGTAAATACCGAGCTGATCCTGCGCAATTGGCACGTTGAGAATGCGGTGCGTGACGTCGCCCAGCGTCTCTTTACGCTCGGTGAGGCGAACGCCATCCGCCATGCTCTGCCCTTTCGCCATCTGGAAGAAGCCGCTGCTCGCTTCGCCGCCGTTACGACGGCCAAAAGTCTGCACAAAATCGCTCTCTTCCACATTGCTGTAGGTAACAGGCAGCGCGTTGCCGCACGCCTGACCGGAACTGCAATTTGGCTGCACGGTCACCTGTTTGGTTACCGGATCATAGCTCACTTTATCGCCCGGCAGGCCGACCACGCGCTTGATGTAATCGAGGCGCGGATCGTCCGGATATTTAAACACCGCGATGTCGCCACGTTTCGGATGACCGGTTTCGATCAGCGTTTTCTGGTAAATAGGATCTTTAATGCCGTAGGCAAACTTCTCCACCAGAATAAAATCGCCGATCAGAAGCGTTGGCATCATCGAGCCTGACGGGATCTGGAAGGGTTCATAGATAAATGAACGCACCACCAGCACGATTGCCAGCACCGGGAAAACCGAAGCACCCGTCTCCAGCCAGCCCGGTTTCGGGCCGACTTTTTTCAACGTCTTCGCATCAAGCGCATCGCCCGTTGCTGCCTGCGCAGCGGCCTGACGCTCACGGCGTTTCGGTGCAAAAATAAACTTATCCAGGCACCATAAAAAACCCGTCACCAGCGTCGCGATCACCAGGATCAGGGCAAACATGTTCGCCATGCCAACTCCTTTAGGTTATTTGCTCTCTTTGCCAACATGGAGAATGGCGAGGAACGCTTCCTGCGGCAGCTCAACGTTACCGACCTGCTTCATGCGTTTCTTACCCTCTTTCTGTTTCTGCAACAGCTTTTTCTTACGGCTGACGTCGCCACCGTAGCACTTCGCCAGCACGTTTTTACGCAGCTGTTTCACGGTCGAGCGGGCAATAATGTGGTTGCCAATCGCCGCCTGAATCGCGATATCAAACTGCTGACGTGGGATGAGCTCTTTCATCTTCTCGACCAGTTCGCGCCCACGATACGGCGCGTTATCGTTGTGGGTGATCAGCGCCAGCGCATCGACGCGCTCGCCGTTGATCAACACATCAACGCGCACCATGTTGGAGGCCTGGAAGCGTTTGAAGTTGTAATCCAGTGAAGCGTAGCCGCGCGAGGTAGACTTCAGACGATCGAAGAAGTCGAGCACCACTTCCGCCATTGGGATTTCGTAAGTCAGCGCCACCTGTTTACCGTGGTAAACCATGTTGGTCTGTACACCGCGTTTCTCGATGCAGAGGGTGATGACGTTACCGAGGAACTCCTGCGGCAGCAGCATATGACACTCGGCGATCGGCTCGCGCAACTCTTCGATATTGTTCAGCGGCGGCAGCTTGGAAGGGCTGTCGACGTAGATCACCTCTTTGTTGGTGGTCTGCACTTCATACACAACGGTCGGCGCTGTGGTGATGAGGTCGAGATCGTATTCACGCTCCAGACGCTCCTGGATGATCTCCATATGCAGCAGACCAAGGAAGCCGCAGCGGAAGCCGAAGCCGAGCGCGGTGGAGCTTTCCGGTTCGTAGAACAGGGAGGCATCGTTAAGGCTCAGCTTGCCGAGTGCATCACGGAAGTTCTCGTAATCATCGGAACTAACCGGGAAGAGGCCAGCGTAAACCTGTGGTTTCACCTTTTTAAAGCCGGGCAGCGCTTTGTCTGCCGGATTGCGGGCAGCGGTCAGGGTATCCCCTACCGGCGCGCCGAGAATATCTTTTATGGCGCAAACTAACCAGCCTACTTCGCCGCACTTCAGCTCTGTACGGTCAATCTGCTTCGGCGTGAAGATACCGAGACGGTCAGCGTTATAGACCTGGCCGGTGCTCATCACTTTGATTTTTTCACCTTTGCGCATGGTGCCGTTTTTGATACGCACCAGCGAGACGACACCGAGGTAGTTATCGAACCAGGAGTCGATGATCAGCGCCTGCAGCGGAGCATCCGGATCGCCTTCCGGCGGCGGGATGTCGCGTACGAGACGCTCCAGCACGTCCGGTACGCCCACGCCGGTTTTCGCCGAGCAGCGCACCGCATCGGTAGCGTCGATGCCAACGATATCTTCAATCTCTTCCGCCACGCGCTCAGGATCGGCCGCCGGCAGGTCGATTTTGTTTAACACCGGCACCACTTCCAGATCCATCTCCATCGCGGTATAGCAGTTCGCCAGCGTCTGCGCTTCCACGCCCTGGCCCGCGTCAACCACCAGCAGCGCGCCTTCACAGGCGGCCAGCGAGCGGGAAACTTCGTAGGAGAAGTCAACGTGGCCCGGGGTATCGATAAAGTTCAGCTGATAGGTTTCGCCATCGCTGGCTTTGTAATCCAGCGTCACGCTCTGGGCTTTGATGGTAATGCCGCGTTCGCGCTCAAGATCCATGGAGTCCAGCACCTGGGCTGCCATTTCGCGATCGGAGAGACCACCGCAAATCTGAATAATACGGTCAGACAGCGTCGATTTACCGTGGTCGATGTGAGCGATGATCGAAAAGTTACGAATATTCTTCATAGAGTGAGATTTTATGCCTTACGAGTAACTAAGAGGCCTGTTCGCGCCTGACGTCAATGTACTGAAACGCCGCATTCTACACTACAACCACAACGCGGGGAAATGCTCAAACCGCCCACACTTTGTAAGCGGTAACAGGCGGGATCAGGGGCGGCTTTCAGTGGATGCGTCATCGACGCGAATAAGGTTCGGCGGCAGGCCGACGCTAAGGATAATTGGCTGCCATTCGCTACGGGTAGCAAGCTTCGGTGAGAGACCGCGCGCCAGCAGAAAACCGCCAATACCGCCCAGCACGGCACCGCAAAAAGCCGCCATATCGTTATCAAACAACGTCTGGAACACCGCGCCCATCACAAACAGGCCAAGCAGCGGCGTCATATAGACTAAAACCGCGGAGCCAAGCAGGCTGCTTTCCGCAATGCCCAGCTCCACTTTCTGCCCCGGCTCCAGCTGCTCAGCGCAGGGCACGGCGATGGTGTGCGTAGTTTGCGGACCAAGCTTGTTGAGCACGCGGCTGCCGCAGCCGGCGCGCGAGGCGCAGCTGCTGCAGGAGGCTTTCACGTCACATTCGACCAGCGCCTGACCCTGTTGCCAGGAGACCACAGTTGCCCACTCTTTAATCATTGTGCAGCCCTGAATTTGACGTTATCGGCAATGCGTTTTGCCGTTTGCGGCGGCAGCTCACCAACGATGGTAATTTCGGCGTTGTCACGCACGGTCGTGCTGACGGTGCGTCGACCAGTGCGCAGCATCTGATCGCTGCTGTTCTGATTCGCACGGTTGATGTTGACCGAGAAGCTGAACAATCCGTCAGAATAGAGACGCGACTCGACGGGCACATCGACGGTCGGCAGCTGACGGCGGCTGCTGGCCACTTCAGTGAAGCCCTGCGGCAGCCATGACGGTACCCAGTTGAAGTTCACTTTGTCGCCCGTCGGCACGGAGAGCAGCGGCGGCAGGCTCGCTTTCGCCAACGTTTGCATGCTATCGCTCACCTGACCATTGACGTTAAAGGCAATCACCCGGAACTGCTCAAGGGTTTCACCATCGCGATCGAGCAGATCGACGCGCATCGGCAGCCGGCTCTCTTCATCCATCCAGACAATGTAGCTATAACGCGTACCGTCACGCGCCACGACGCGGATCACCTCACACAGCCTGTCAGCAATGCGCGTGCGCCCGACGGAGATAAAGTCGTAGTAAGGCGAAAGACGTTTGAAGTCGGTATAGACCAGCGACGGCAGCGAATCAACGATGTAGTTACCGTTGAGCGTGAAGGGCTCGAGCCCGGGTTCAAAGTAGCTGATCTCATTCCCGCGCTGCACCACTTCGCGGCGCGGGCCATCCATCTGCAGCAGCTGCGCAAGCGCCTGGTTGTCGAGACGCGCATGACGATAACGCAGCGATTCGACACCCTGTTTGTTGATGCTGATAAAGGAGAGTTCGTAGTTGAGGGACTGGCTCGCTACATTCATCTGCTGTAACAACGCCCCGGATGAAACATCAGCCGAGGCGTTAGTTGAGCAAAGTAGACCAGCAGCCACAAAAGAGAGGGCACACCAAAGTTGCTTCATTACTGCGATTGCGTTCCTAAGGTTTGGTTTCCTGGCACCTGGACAGCGGCCTGCTGAGTCTGCGCCTGTTCAAACTGAAGCTGCTCAGCGTGCAGGCGGCGTTGCAGTTCATAATCCTGCAGCATCGCATTAATGCGACGACGCTGTTCCTGAACCTGCTGCTGCTGTCCGGCGCTTGCCGTCGCATCAGCCGGAACGCCCAGGCTAACCGGGCTGGCTTTGCCCATCATCGGCAGCGTGTTAAACACTGGCGCTTCGGGCTGCTGGGGGGATTCAGCCTGGCCATTATAATGCTGAACACCAACAATGACCGCTAACGATACGCATGCCGCAACGCCCATCTGGGTAAGCTGGCTCGCCCACGGACGCACTTTGTGCCAGAACGGCATATTCTGCCATTGATGCGGAGCCGGCTGCGCTTCAGGAATGAGCGGCGTCGCAGACTGCACGGCGTCACTCTCAATCGCGGCCATGACCCGATCAGAGATATCGAAATGCAGCAGGTCGGCAGTATCACCACGCATTGAATCCCGGATGAGGTGATAACTCTCCCAGGTTCGCTGCATTTCTGGATCACGGGACAGCTCACCGAGCAGTTCGTTATCCAGCGTCTCACCATCCATTAAAGCGGAAAGTTTTTCTTTCTGCATGCCTAATACCTTTTCCAGTATCCCGCTATCGTCAACGCCTGATAAGCGGTTGAACTTTATTATCAATGGCTTCCCGCGCACGGAAGATACGAGAACGAACAGTACCCACCGGGCAATCCATGATGACGGCTATCTCTTCATAGCTTAGGCCATCCAGCTCCCGTAACGTAATTGCCATACGTAAATCTTCCGGGAGCGACTCAATAGTGCGGAAAACGATTTGTCGCAGTTCTTCTGACAACATTAAGTTCTCAGGGTTCGAAATTTCTTTCAGCGCGCCGCCGCTTTCGAAGTTTTCCGCTTCATTTGCATCCACATCGCTGGATGGCGGCCTGCGCCCCTGAGCAACCAGGTAATTTTTCGCTGTATTCACAGCAATACGGTAGAGCCAGGTATAAAAAGCGCTATCGCCCCTGAAAGAATCAAGCGCGCGATAGGCTTTAATAAAGGACTCTTGCGCTACGTCAGGCACATCGCCTGAAGGGACATAACGAGAGACCAGGCTCGCCACTTTATGCTGGTAGCGCACCACCAGTAAGTTAAAGGCTTTCTGATCTCCCTTCTGGACCCTCTCAACAAGAATCTGATCCGTTAACTGCTCGCTCATCCGAGGTAAAGTCTCCCCAAAACCCATTTCCACGCGTAGCCAGAACGCCACTCCAAAACTGCATTATGAGCAAGCAGCCAATTAGAGAGCAGACCGGTAAGAAAGTTCCGTCACGCCTTTGTTTTTGTGCATAGTTACGCAGAACTTTCGTTATCACTCATTATAAGTCTGCCGACCAGATGCACCCTGTTCTCAAAGAAAAGACCTTAAGATCGCCAGAGATTACCGCACTAATGCTTTTTTTTCATCCTTAATACACCTTAGTAAACAAACAGCTTTTTCCTGGTTTTAATCGCTTGCCTATAGGCAATAAGAACTCTCGTGTTTAGTGCTTAATACGCAAAACAAAAAAATGTGCATTTGCTGCACGGGTGGTGCTATTCTCGGGCGACACCTGTTTAGTAAATTAAACACACTATGCAAACAACTTCTGAACTCTCCTGTGATGTGTTGGTGATAGGCAGCGGTGCGGCGGGCCTGTCTGTTGCGCTGCGTCTGGCGGCACGGCACTCCGTTATTGTTTTAAGCAAAGGGCCAGTTAGCGAAGGCTCCACACTTTATGCGCAGGGCGGTATTGCGGCGGTGTTTGATAAAACTGACAGCATCGCCTCCCATGTTGAAGATACCCTGATTGCCGGCGCTGGCATTGTCGATCGCCACGCGGCGGAGTTTGTTGCCAGCCACGCGCGGAACTGCGTGCAGTGGCTTATCGATCAGGGCGTGATGTTTGATACGGAACTGAGTGAAAGCGGCGATGCCAGCTATCACCTCACACGCGAAGGCGGGCACAGCCATCGCCGCATTCTTCATGCCGCTGATGCCACCGGCAAAGCGGTGGAGAACACGCTGGTAAGCCAGGCGATGAGCCATCCGAACATTCGCCTGCTTGAACGGACCAATGCGGTTGATCTGATCATCTCCGACAAAATTGGCCTGCCTGGTACGCGCCGGGTAGTGGGTGCCTGGGTGTGGAACCGCAATAAAGAGCGGGTGGAGACCTGTCGCGCAAAGGCGGTAGTACTGGCCACAGGCGGCGCATCGAAGGTCTATCAATACACCACTAATCCCGATATCGCCTCCGGCGACGGCATCGCTATGGCCTGGCGCGCGGGCTGCCGGGTGGCGAATCTGGAGTTTAATCAGTTTCACCCCACCGCGCTGTTTCATCCACAGGCACGCAACTTCCTGCTGACCGAAGCGCTACGCGGTGAAGGTGCTCACCTGAAGCGCCCGGACGGCACGCGCTTTATGCCGGACTTCGACCCGCGCGGCGACCTCGCCCCGCGCGATGTCGTGGCGCGCGCCATCGACCATGAAATGAAACGCCTCGGCGTCGAGTGTATGTATCTTGATATCAGCCACAAACCGCCTGAATTTGTGCGCCACCACTTTCCGATGATTTACGAGAAGCTGCTTGGCCTCGGCATCGATCTGACCAAAGAGCCGGTGCCAATTGTGCCTGCGGCGCACTACACCTGTGGCGGGGTGATGATTGACGATCGTGGACGCACCGATGTGGATGGTCTCTATGCGGTGGGCGAAGTGAGCTACAGCGGGCTGCACGGCGCTAATCGCATGGCCTCTAACTCACTGCTGGAGTGTCTGGTCTATGGCTGGTCGGCCGCTGAAGATATTGTCTGCCGGATGCCAGACGTTGAAAGGGTGCCCGAGCTACCGGCGTGGGATGAGAGCCGCGTCGACGATGCCGATGAGCGGGTGATCCTGCAACATAACTGGCATGAGCTGCGGCTATTTATGTGGGATTACGTCGGGATCGTGCGCACCACCAAACGCCTTGAGCGGGCGTTACGCCGCATTAACTTGTTGCAGCAGGAGATTGACGAGTATTACGCGCACTTCCGCGTGTCAAATAATCTGCTTGAAGTGCGCAATCTGGTGCAGGTGGCGGAGCTGATTGTGCGCTGCGCCATGATGCGTAAAGAGAGCCGTGGCCTGCACTACACGCTCGATTACCCGCATCAGCTGCCGGAATCGGGGCCGACGGTGCTCTCACCGCAAAGCTACATAAAGAGATAGAAAGCCTGGGTCAGCGCGCTGTAGCTTTCTGAATAGCGCTGATCCGCGCCGCGGATCACCAGCCTGTCGGCAAACAGCTCGCCCTGTCGCGGCGAGAAGGCCAGCAGCACGCGGTGCGGCAAGCGCCCTTCCGTTTCTGCGACATCGGTGCGCAGACGCAAATGCCAGCCGAGCTGTTGCGCTTTCTCGCTAAAGCCTTCGCAGATCTCCACCGGCAGCACCACACAGAAAAAGCCCTCTTCGGTGATAAGCGTGGCAGCGATCTCCAGCAGCGTCTGGTGATCGAGGGTGGTGGTGTAACGCGCGCGGTCGCGCTCAGGCGTGGCGCACTTAACCCCCTCTTCAAAATAGGGCGGATTGCTGACAATCAGATCAAAACGTGCGGTGTTCTGCTGGCTCCAGGCGTGAATATCGGCGCAGTGGACGCGAATGCGATCGGCCCACGGCGATGCCTGCACGTTCTCCTGCGCCTGTCCTGCCGCCTGCTCATCCAGCTCAACCGCATCAAGAGTGACATCGGCTGCGGTACGCTGCGCCAGCATTAGCGCCAGTAGGCCGCTGCCGCTACCGATATCAAGAATATGACGGGCACGGGAGACCGGGGCCCAGGCACCTAACATCACGCCATCGGTACCCACTTTCATGGCACAGCGGTCATGCGCGATAAAAAAAGATTTAAATGTGAAGCCATCGCGGCGAAGCTGAGCCTTTGGCTGAGACATCTTTACAACCTCAAAACGGAAAACCGCAGTAGCATAGGGGAAAGCGTAGCGTCAGAAAAGTGATAAGCAGACAACAGATGAAGATTGCAGCCGTAACGTCTATAATCAGCGCCCCACACAGAGGTAGAACATGACTGTAACGACTTTTTCCGAACTTGAACTTGACGACAGCCTTCTGGACGCGCTCCAGAATAAAGGCTTTACACGCCCAACCGCTATCCAGGCAGCTGCCATTCCGCCTGCGCTTGAAGGGCGTGATGTCCTCGGTTCTGCGCCCACCGGGACAGGTAAAACCGCAGCCTATTTGCTGCCGGCGTTGCAACACCTTCTGGACTTTCCGCGTAAGAAATCCGGCCCGCCGCGTATCCTGATCCTGACGCCAACCCGCGAGCTGGCAATGCAGGTTGCCGACCACGCGCGTGAACTGGCGGTTAACACCCATCTTGATATCGCCACCATTACCGGCGGCGTGGCGTATATGAACCACGCCGAAGTGTTCAGCGAAAACCAGGATATCGTGGTCGCCACCACTGGCCGCCTGCTGCAGTATATAAAAGAAGAGAACTTCGACTGCCGCGCGGTCGAGACGCTGATTCTTGATGAAGCGGACCGCATGCTGGACATGGGCTTTGCGCAGGATATCGAGACCATTGCCGGTGAAACGCGCTGGCGCAAGCAGACGATGCTCTTCTCTGCGACGCTGGAAGGCGACGCAATCAAAGATTTTGCCGAGCGTCTGCTGGAAGATCCGGTTGAAGTCTCCGCAACCCCTTCGACCCGCGAACGTAAGAAGATCCATCAGTGGTACTACCGTGCCGATGATGTGCAACACAAAACCGCCCTGCTGGTACATCTCCTGAAACAGCCTGAAGCCACCCGCACTATCGTCTTTGTGCGCAAGCGTGAGCGTGTGCATGAGCTGGCAACCTGGCTGCGCGAAGCGGGCATTAATAACTGCTATCTCGAAGGCGAGATGGTGCAAATAAAGCGTAACGAAGCGATCAAACGCCTGACCGATGGCCGCGTTAACGTGCTGGTAGCAACCGACGTTGCCGCGCGCGGGATTGATATTCCCGATGTCAGCCACGTGATTAACTTCGATATGCCGCGCAGCGGTGACACCTACCTGCACCGTATCGGCCGTACCGGTCGCGCAGGGCGCAAAGGCATCGCCATTTCCCTGGTTGAAGCGCACGATCACCTGCTGCTGGGCAAAATTGGCCGTTACGTTGAAGAGCCGCTAAAAGCGCGCGTCATCGATGAGCTGCGCCCGACAAGCCGTCCGCCAAGTGAAAAGCTGAACGGCAAGCCGTCGAAGAAAGCCTTAGCGAAGCGTGAAGAGAAGAAAAAAGAGAAAGATAAAGAGAAACCGCGCGTGAAGAAACGCCACCGCGATACCAAAAATATTGGTAAACGCCGCAAGCCGAGCACGGCAGGCAGCGAACAGCAGAAGAGCGAAGAGTAAAAAAAACGCCGGGGAGACCCGGCGTTTTTATTGCTGCCTGTGCTTACAGGCTTTCAGTAAAGGTACGGGCAATAACGTCGCGCTGCTGTTCCGGCGTCAGCGAGTTGAAACGCACAGCGTAACCGGAAACACGAATTGTCAGCTGCGGGTACTTTTCCGGATGCTCAACGGCGTCCATCAGCGTTTCACGACGCAGCACGTTAACATTCAGATGCTGTCCTCCTTCAACACGCACTTCCGGCTGTACTTCCATCGGAATTTCGCGGTATTCGATGTCGCCCAGTTTACTTACCGCAACAACGTCATCTTCAGCAAAGCCAGCTTTAGCGCAGACGCAGCGTGCTTCGCCCTTTTCGCTATCAAGCAGCCAGAATGAGTTCAACAGATCGTCATTAGCCGCTTTCGTAATCTGGATACCAGTAATCATGAATAGCCTCCCTTGGGCAGATTAGGTGATTGACCGGACGCAGGCCGGCCAATTGGTAAAACCATTGTTGTCTGGTTGTTTATATACCAGCCTGTACCGGGCCATTCTTTGATTTTAGTCAATAAAAACCATACAGCAAAAATGGCTATTAGGGTTTGTTCTTGTTTTATATCAATTTATGCCGATCCGCCATGTTAAAAATTTACGTAAATATTCAACTATTTTTTAGCCATGATGCGCAATCCAGCGTGGCTGATTTTGTTCTGGAGAAAGAAGCAGTTAAGCTACGGCAAACCAACTTTGCAGGAGATCGGGATGACGACTTCATTGACATGGCATGACGTACTGGCAGAAGAGAAACAGCAGCCCTACTTTGTGAACACTCTTAACACCGTGGCCGCTGAGCGCCAGTCCGGCGCGACGATCTATCCACCGCAGAAAGATGTCTTCAACGCCTTTCGTTTTACCGAACTCGGCGATGTGAAAGTCGTCATCCTGGGGCAGGATCCCTATCATGGCCCCGGCCAGGCGCACGGGCTGGCCTTTTCTGTGCGGCCCGGCGTCGCCGTTCCCCCTTCTTTATTAAATATGTATAAAGAGTTAGAGAAAACCGTGCCGGGCTTTACCCGCCCTAATCATGGTTATCTTGAGAGCTGGGCGCGCCAGGGCGTGTTGTTGCTTAATACTGTGCTCACCGTGCGCGCCGGGCAGGCGCACTCCCACGCCAGCCTCGGCTGGGAAACCTTTACCGATAAAGTCATTAGCCTCATTAACGAGCACCGTGAAGGCGTGGTCTTTTTGCTGTGGGGATCGCATGCACAGAAGAAGGGGGCGATTATCGACAGAAAACGCCACCATGTGCTGACCGCACCGCACCCGTCACCGCTTTCGGCGCATCGCGGCTTTTTTGGCTGTAATCATTTTGTGCTGGCGAATGAGTGGCTGGAGCAGCATGGCGAAAAGCCGATTAACTGGATGCCGGAACTGCCCTCGGAAAGCGAATAAGGGTATGCGGGGGAAAGCGCCGGATGGCGGCTGCGCCTTATCCGGCCTACGAAATAGTGCGGGTAGTTTAGATTAAGATGTAGGTAAGGTCGGGTAAAGGCACGCGCCGCCCGACCTTCATGCCTTACGCCTTATTCTGACGCCACCACTCGGCGAGCAACACGCCGGTTGCGACCGAAACGTTGAGGCTTTCAACGTTGCCGGTGCCCTCAATAGAGACGCTCAGATCGGCGCGCGACAGCGTTTCATCAGAAATACCATCACGCTCCTGGCCTAACACCAGCACCATCTTCTTCGGCAGCTCGGCTTTAAACAGCGGCGTGCCGTTATGGCTGGATGTTGTCACCAGCGCGTAGCCCGCCTGACGGAATGCTTCCAGCGCGCTGACAAAGCTTTCGCCGGTAATCGCCTGAACGTGTTCCGCCCCGCCTTCTGCCGTACGTACCGCAGCGCCGGATTCGATCACTGCCGCGTCCTGCAACACCACACCTTTCACGCCAAAGTGCGCGCAGCTACGCATGATCGCGCCAAGGTTGTGCGGGTTGCCGACATCTTCCAGCGCCAGTACGCAATCTTCATCACCTGCGCTAGCCACCCATTTCTCAACGCTCAGACCGTTGCGTTTTTTGATCAGGAAGCAGACGCCGCCGTGGTGTTCGGTGCCGGACGCTTTTGCCAGCTCCTGCTCATCGACCACGTGGTAGGCCTTGCGGTTAGCCGCCATCCAGCGCAGCGCTTCTTTAAAGCGCGGCGTGACGCTCTGAACAAACCAGGCGCGCACGATGCAATCCGGACGGCTGCTGAACAGCGCCTGGCAGGCGTTTTCACCATACACGCGCGTCTCTTCTGCGCGCTGACGGCGCAATACTTCAGGATCGATATAGCTTTTACCGCTAATACCGCCGTGGTCCGGCTTCTCCGGCGTTTCATCGCCAGGTGCGCGTGATATGGTGCGCCACGGTGAATCACCACGCGCGCTGTAGTCGTCACGCGGTGCGCGGCTTCTCTCATCGCGTTGCGGACGACCACCTTTGTCATCACGTGCAGAACGACCCTTGTCGTCACGGCCCGGGCGACTTCTGTCATTGCGGGAAGCGTTTCCGGTACGTGCAGGCCCTTTCCCGGTACGCGGGTTATGACCTCGTTTATCGGAATCATCATCACTGCGGACATACATCACTTTGACCTTGCCGCTCTTATTCTTTAACTCATCGTTCATGCTTTTCTCCACCAGCGCTGCGCGAAGCGCGCAGATTACCTGATGTGCCGACGCTTCGCCATTAATTCATTCAAAAGCCAGCGACTATTGTACTCATCGAATAAACCACGTTGTTGTTTAAAACCTGTACATCAATAATACGTAACATTGTAGAAACATAACGGCATCATGCCGCTGTGTACCACCGCTTCCCTGAGGTTAGTTATGAATACCGTATGTGCAAGCTGCCAGGCGTTGAACCGTATCCCACAAGAACGCATGCATGACGCTGCAAAATGTGGGCGTTGCGGGCACGAGCTGTTCGATGGCGACGTGATCAACGCCACCGGCGAAACGCTCGATAAACTCCTGAAAGACGATCTGCCGGTGGTCGTCGATTTCTGGGCGCCGTGGTGCGGCCCGTGCCGTAACTTTGCGCCGATCTTTGAAGATGTCGCGGAAGAGCGCAGTGGCCAGGTGCGTTTTGTGAAGGTGAATACCGAAGCGGAACGTGAACTGAGCGCGCGTTTTCGCATTCGCAGCATTCCAACCATCATGCTGTTTAAAAATGGCGAAGTGGTGGACATGCTGAGCGGCGCGGTGCCGAAAGCGCCGTTCGACAGCTGGCTGAACGAATCTCTCTGATCCTATCGGGGCGCATCTTGTGCCCCGTTTTTACCTCTGCGACAATGGCGTTTTTCCTGTGCGACCGCCATGACTGATAACGCCGTTCTCAAACTCCGCGCTGAGCGCCTTGCCCGCTCGACCCGCCCTTTTCTCGCGCGCGGTAACCGCATCCGCCGCTGTCAGCGCTGCCTGCTGCCGCTGCGCAACTGCCTGTGCGCGACCTTAAAGCCAACCGCTGCCAACAGCCGCTTCTGCCTGGTGATGTTCGATACCGAGCCGATGAAGCCGAGTAATACCGGGCGTTTAATCGCCGATGTCCTGCCCGATACGCTGGCGTTTCAGTGGTCGCGCACCGAACCGCCGCAGGATCTTATCGATTTATGCACCAGCGATGCCTATCAACCGATGGTGGTTTTCCCTGCTTCTTATGCTGGCAGTGAACGACAGGTACTGAGCGCACCTCCTGCGGGAAAACCGCCGCTGTTTATTATGCTCGACGGCACCTGGACCGAGGCGCGCAAGATGTTTCGCAAAAGCCCCTATCTTGATGCCTTGCCGGTTATCTCCGTCGATCTGTCGCGGGTTTCGGCCTATCGCCTGCGGGAAGCGCACGCCGAGGATCAATATTGCACGGCGGAAGTGGCGATTGCGCTACTTGATCTGGCGGGTGATAACGCCGCTGCGCAGGCGTTGGGCGATCATTTCACACTGTTTCGTGAGCGTTATCTGGCCGGGAAACCGCATCATTCGTCCACCGTCACAGCAAAAGCGGAAGAAAGCGTTTAAAATCATCGGGTCACTCATTTGTGGAGGCCGGTATGAGCCAGCGAGGGTTGGAAGCGTTATTACGTCCCCGTTCGATTGCGGTTATTGGTGCATCCATGAAACCGGAACGCGCCGGTTTTCTGATGATGCGCAACCTTCTCGCCGGCGGCTTTGCCGGGCCGGTACTGCCGGTCACGCCCGCCTATAAAGCCGTGCAGGGCGTGCTTGCCTGGCCAGATGTCGCAAGCCTCCCCTTTACCCCCGACCTCGCAGTGCTCTGCACCCATGCGAAACGCAACCTCGCGCTACTGGAGGCGCTTGGTGAAAAGGGGTGTAAAACCTGCATTATTCTCTCTGCCCCGCCGGAACAACATGCCGATCTCCTCGCCTGCGCAGGCCGCTATCAGATGCGCCTGCTCGGGCCAAACAGCTTAGGCCTACTCGCGCCGTGGCAGGGGCTGAACGCCAGTTTCTCACCGGTGCCGATCACGCGCGGCAAGCTGGCATTTATTTCCCAGTCCGCCGCCGTCTCCAATACCATTCTTGACTGGGCACAGCAGCGCGAGATGGGTTTCTCCTACTTTATTGCGCTCGGCGATAGCCTGGATATTGATGTTGATGAGCTGCTCGATTTCCTGGCCCGCGACAGCAAGACCAGCGCTATCCTGCTCTATCTAGAGCACCTCAGCGATGCGCGCCGTTTTGTCTCCGCCGCCCGCAGCGCGTCGCGCAATAAACCGATTCTGGTGATCAAGAGTGGCCGCAGCCCCGAAGCGCAGCGCTTGCTGCATGCCCATGCCGGGCTCGATCCCGCCTGGGACGCGGCAATCCAGCGCGCCGGTTTACTGCGCGTACAGGATACTCATGAACTCTTCTCCGCCGTTGAGACGCTGAGCCATATGCGCCCGCTACGCGGCGAGCGGCTGATGATTATCAGCAACGGTGCGGCGCCCGCAGCGCTGGCGCTGGATCAGCTCTGGTCACGCAATGGCAAGCTGGCGACACTGAGCGAAGAGACGCTGGCGCAACTCTCTGCTGCACTACCGGAGTCTGTCGCCGCCGGAAACCCGCTCGATCTGCGCGATGATGCCAGTAGTGAACGTTACGCCGCCGCGCTCAACATCCTGCTCGATAGCCACGATTACGATGCGTTGATGGTAATTCACGCGCCCAGCGCCGCGGCTCCAGGTAGCGAAAGTGCGCTGTCATTGATAGAGGTGTTGAAAAAACACCCGCGCGGTAAATATGTCACCGTGCTAACAAACTGGTGCGGCGAGTTCTCATCGCAGGAGGCGCGTCGGCTCTTTAGCGAAGCGGGGCTGCCGACTTACCGTACCCCGGAAGGAACCATCACCGCTTTTATGCATATGGTTGAGTACCGGCGTAACCAGAAGCAGCTGCGTGAAACCCCGGCGCTTTCACTGCGCCTGACTGCAGATACCGCCGATGCGCGGCGCCTGCTGCAACAGGCGCTGGCCGAGGGCGCAACGACGCTCGACACCCATGAAGTTCAGCCTATTTTGCGCGCCTGGGGGCTGCAAACGCTGCCAACCTGGATTGCGGGCGACAGTGCCGAAGCGGTGCATATTGCCGAGCAGATTGGCTACCCCGTCGCGCTAAAGCTGCGCTCGCCGGATATCCCGCATAAATCTGAAGTTCAGGGGGTAATGCTCTATCTACGCACCGCCAAAGAGGTGCAGCAGGCGGCGGATGCGATTATTGAGCGCGTTAAGCTCAACTGGCCGCAGGCGCGTATTCAGGGTTTGCAGGTGCAGAGCATGGCGAACCGCGCAGGTGCGCAGGAGTTGCGTGTAGTGGTGGAGCACGATCCGGTGTTCGGCCCGTTGATTATGCTGGGTGAAGGCGGTGTCGAGTGGCGTGCGGAAGACCAGGCTGCGGTGGCATTACCGCCGCTCAATATGAATCTCGCCCGCTACCTGGTGATTCAGGCTATTAAGCGTAAAAAGATCCGTGGCCGCAGCGCCTTGCGCTCGCTGGATATTGCCGGGCTGAGCCAGTTTTTAGTACAGGTCTCCAATCTGATTATTGATTGCCCGGAGATTGCGCGCCTCGATATCCACCCTCTTCTGGCATCCGGCAGCGAATTCACGGCGCTGGATGTCTCAATGACGTTAGAAGCGGCCAGAGAAAATGGCGAAGCGCGGCTGGCGATCCGCCCCTATCCGCAATATCTCGAA
This sequence comes from Kosakonia sp. SMBL-WEM22, assembly GCF_014490785.1. Lineage (NCBI taxonomy): Bacteria > Pseudomonadati > Pseudomonadota > Gammaproteobacteria > Enterobacterales > Enterobacteriaceae > Kosakonia > Kosakonia sp. SMBL-WEM22. The sequence continues at coordinate 3,727,243 of NZ_CP051488.1, forward strand.
GAGCACGTGACGATGAAAAACGGCGAGCACTGCCTGTTCCGCCCGATTCTGCCGGAGGATGAGCCTTTGCTGCAGCAATTTATCTCACGGGTGACCAAAGAGGATCTTTATTACCGTTACTTTAGTGAGATCAATGAATTTACCCATGATGATTTAGCGAATATGACGCAAATCGACTACGATCGGGAAATGGCATTTGTCGCAGTACGCCGCACGGAGCAGGGTGAAGAGATCCTCGGCGTAACCCGTGCGATATCCGATCCTGATAACGTTGATGCCGAATTTTCTGTGTTGGTGCGTTCTGATTTAAAAGGTCTCGGGCTTGGGCGGCGTCTGTTGGAAAAACTCATCGCCTATACGCGAGATCACGGACTTAAACATTTGAATGGTATTACTATGCCCAACAATCGCGGGATGGTGACGCTGGCGCGTAAACTGGGATTTGATGTCGATATCCAGCTGGAAGACGGGATTGTAGGGCTTTCGCTTCCTCTGATACCGACGGCGCAATCCTGAGTAAGGTACTGGAAATGTTGACCACTTTAGTGGACACGGTGTTATTATTGCCCGCTTATGTCGTCTGCATGGTACAGAAGACCCTTCAATAAACAGAGAAGAAACGCACTGTGATGTTGTCAAAATTTAAGCGTAATAAACATCAACAACACCTTGCCCAACTCCCCAAGCTTTCTCAGTCAGTTGATGAGGTAGAGTTCTTCTACTCACCGGCCGATTTCAGGGAGACGTTGCTTGCCCGGATAGCGAGCGCGACGCGTCAAATCTATATCATCGCTCTCTATCTGGAACAGGACGATGGCGGGAAAGGCGTGATGAACGCGCTGTATGAAGCAAAACGTCAGCGTCCGGAGCTGGATGTGCGTGTGCTAGTTGACTGGCATCGCGCTCAGCGTGGCCGCATTGGCGCTGCGGCGTCGAACACCAACGCTGACTGGTACTGCCGCCTGGCACAGGAGAATCCCGGCGTTGATGTTCCTGTTTATGGCGTGCCGGTCAATACGCGCGAAGCTCTCGGCGTTCTCCATTTTAAAGGCTTTATTATTGATGACGCGGTGCTTTATAGCGGCGCGAGCCTCAATGATGTTTACCTCCATCAGCATGATAAATACCGCTATGACCGCTATCAGCTGATCCGCAATACGCAGATGGCGGAAGTGATGCGCGGCTGGCTGGAGTCCAACCTGATCCACGGGCGCGGCGTTAATCGTCTTGACGATCCAGAGCGGCCAAAAAGCCCGGAAATTAAAAACGATATTCGCCAGTTCCGCCAGGCGTTGCGCGATGCCTCGTTCCATTTTGAAGGCAATGCCAGCAACGATGAACTTGCGGTTACGCCGCTGGTCGGTCTCGGAAAATCAAGCCTGCTTAATAAAACCATTTTCCATCTTATGCCCTGTGCCGAGCAGAAACTGACCATCTGTACTCCCTACTTCAACCTGCCGGCGGTGCTGGTTCGTAACATTATCCAGCTGCTGCGCGACGGGAAAAAGGTGGAGATTATTGTTGGCGATAAAACGGCGAACGACTTTTTTATACCGGAAGATGAGCCGTTTAAAATCATCGGCGCGCTGCCCTATCTCTATGAGATTAACCTGCGCCGCTTCCTGAGCCGCCTGCAATACTACGTTAATACCGATCAGCTTGTGGTTCGCCTGTGGAAAGATGGAGATAACAGTTATCACCTTAAAGGGATGTGGGTCGACGATGAGTGGATGCTGCTGACGGGGAATAACCTCAACCCGCGCGCATGGCGTCTGGATCTGGAAAACGCAGTGTTGATACACGATCCGAAACAGCAGCTGGCGGCCCAGCGCGATAAAGAGCTGGAACTTATCCGCACCCATACGACGGTGGTGAATCACTATCGCGATCTGCAAAGCATCGCCGAGTACCCGGTGAAAGTGCGTAAGCTTATTCGTCGCTTGCGCCGTATCCGCATTGATAAACTGATCAGCCGCATCCTCTAATCTTGAAGCCCTGTCCTGTGACGGGGCTTTTTTTCAGGCCCCTGTGTATGAACAAAGCCCTTCTGTTAAGCACCCTTTTACTCACCGGCTGTAGCCATATGGCGAACGATGGCTGGAGCGGCCAGGATAAAGCGCAGCACTTTCTCGCCTCGGCGATGCTCTCAGCCGCAGGCAATGAGTATGCGCAGCATCAGGGCATCAGCCGCGATCGCAGTGCCCTTTTTGGTGTGATGTTTTCGGTAAGCCTTGGTGCGTCGAAGGAGCTTTGGGACAGCCGCCCGGCGGGGAGCGGCTGGAGCTGGAAGGATTTCGCCTGGGATGTTGCCGGTGCCACAACGGGCTATGCCGTGTGGCAGCTGGCTGAACGTTAAAGCCGTATGCCCTTCCCTTTGCGATGTAGCATCAGCGATACCAGAAATGCCACTGCGCCCATAGCGGTAACATACCAGAAGAAAGCCGTTTCGAAACCGACTGATTTTAACGACAGCGCCACGTATTCGGCCGAGCCACCAAACACCGCATTGGCCACGGCGTAAGATAAGCCAACGCCCAGGGCGCGCACCTGCGCCGGGAACATCTCCGCTTTCAATATCCCACTGATTGAGGTGTAGAAACTGGCAATCACCAGCGCAAGCATAACAAGCGCGAAAGCGGCATAGGGTGAGGTGACGCTGTGCAGTGCTGTCAGGATCGGTACCGTACAGACGGTCGCCAGCCCACCAAATAACAGCATGGATGTACGACGGCCGATACGATCGGACAAGGCACCAATAATCGGCTGGATCAGCATAAAAACGAACAGCGCGGCGGTCATGATGACACTGGCGACGTTCGCATGCATGCCAGCTGTGTTGACCAGGTATTTCTGCATGTAGGTGGTAAAGGTGTAGAAGGTGAGCGAGCCGCCGGCCGTGAAGCCAAGCACCATTAGAAATGCTTTGCGGTTGCGCCACAATCCTTTCATGGAACCAGCTTCTTTCAGGGAACGCACGTCATGCTGGGAGGTTTCATCAAGCTGGCGGCGTAACCAGAGCGCGACAATAGCCAGCGCAGCGCCCAGAGCGAAAGGTATACGCCATCCCCAGGCCCTAAGCTCCGAGTCCTCCATCACCTGCTGCAGGATCACTACAACCAGTAATGCCAGCAGTTGTCCGCCAATCAGGGTAACGTACTGAAATGACGCATAAAACCCTTTGCGCCCTTCTATTGCCACCTCACTCATATAGGTCGCGCTTGTGCCGTACTCACCACCGACCGACAGCCCCTGGAAGAGACGAGCCAACAGCAGCAATGCTGGCGCCCAAGTTCCGATGGTTTCATATCCCGGTAAGCACGCGATCACCAATGAGCCTAAACACATCATGCAGACGGAGATCAGCATCGATCTTTTACGCCCGTGCCGATCGGCAATACGACCGAATAACCAGCCACCGATAGGACGCATCAAAAAACCCGCGGCAAAGACACCGGCAGTCTGAAGAAGTTGGGTGGTAGGGTTACCTTGCGGAAAAAAGATGTGCGCGAAATAGAGGGAGCAAAAAGAATAGACGTAAAAATCGAACCACTCTACCAGATTCCCCGAAGAGGCGCCGACGATAGCCCATACCCGGCGACGCGTATCGCTGCTGGTTAGCGATTCACTGTTTTTCTTGCTGTTTTCAGCCATTAGAATGTAACTCCTGCTTACAATAGGTATTATTTTTAGAGCGAACGTCCCTGCTCAATGTGGACAAAAGAGTGCGATGTTACATCTTTGTTATGTCCAAAAGGTGATAGATCTCGCATTTTGGCCCAGGGAGGTAAGTAATTAAGATTATGACCAGGCGGACAAATTTATAGTGATACATTACGGCGGCGGGCTTATAAGCTAAGGGATTAACAATGCTTTCAGCAAGCCAGGCGATAGGGAAAAAGAATAGCAAAAAGCCTCATGCTTTCGCATGAGGCTTTCGCTTTGTTTGATGCCTGGCAGTTCCCTACTCTCGCATGGGGAGACCCCACACTACCATCGGCGCTACGGCGTTTCACTTCTGAGTTCGGCATGGGGTCAGGTGGGACCACCGCGCTGTTGCCGCCAGGCAAATTCTTTGTGCTCCGTCCTGTGTCTTTTACGCCGCTTCTGCGTTGGCTGCCTTCGCTCGCAACAGTCACATACTTCAGTATGCTCCTGTCGTCTCGTCTCAGTTGCCGCCTTGCTGCTGCGTAAAATCCTTCGGACTTAACATCTAATCTGGTATCAGCTGAAAATCTTCTCTCACGCCAAAACATCTTCGGCGTTGTAAGGTTAAGCCTCACGGTTCATTAGTACCGGTTAGCTCAACGCATCGCTGCGCTTACACACCCGGCCTATCAACGTCGTCGTCTTCAACGTTCCTTCAGGAGACTTAAAGTCTCAGGGAGAACTCATCTCGGGGCAAGTTTCGTGCTTAGATGCTTTCAGCACTTATCTCTTCCGCATTTAGCTACCGGGCAGTGCCATTGGCATGACAACCCGAACACCAGTGATGCGTCCACTCCGGTCCTCTCGTACTAGGAGCAGCCCCCCTCAATTCTCCAGCGCCCACGGCAGATAGGGACCGAACTGTCTCACGACGTTCTAAACCCAGCTCGCGTACCACTTTAAATGGCGAACAGCCATACCCTTGGGACCTACTTCAGCCCCAGGATGTGATGAGCCGACATCGAGGTGCCAAACACCGCCGTCGATATGAACTCTTGGGCGGTATCAGCCTGTTATCCCCGGAGTACCTTTTATCCGTTGAGCGATGGCCCTTCCATTCAGAACCACCGGATCACTATGACCTGCTTTCGCACCTGCTCGCGCCGTCACGCTCGCAGTCAAGCCAGCTTATGCCATTGCACTAACCTCCTGATGTCCGACCAGGATTAGCTGACCTTCGTGCTCCTCCGTTACGCTTTAGGAGGAGACCGCCCCAGTCAAACTACCCACCAGACACTGTCCGCAACCCGGATCACGGGTCCACGTTAGAACATCAAACATTAAAGGGTGGTATTTCAAGGTTGGCTCCACGCAGACTGGCGTCCACGCTTCAAAGCCTCCCACCTATCCTACACATCAAGGCTCAATGTTCAGTGTCAAGCTATAGTAAAGGTTCACGGGGTCTTTCCGTCTTGCCGCGGGTACACTGCATCTTCACAGCGAGTTCAATTTCACTGAGTCTCGGGTGGAGACAGCCTGGCCATCATTACGCCATTCGTGCAGGTCGGAACTTACCCGACAAGGAATTTCGCTACCTTAGGACCGTTATAGTTACGGCCGCCGTTTACCGGGGCTTCGATCAAGAGCTTCACCTTGCGGTTGACCCCATCAATTAACCTTCCGGCACCGGGCAGGCGTCACACCGTATACGTCCACTTTCGTGTTTGCACAGTGCTGTGTTTTTAATAAACAGTTGCAGCCAGCTGGTATCTTCGACTGGTTTCAGCTCCGTGAGCAAGTCACTTCACCTACGCACCAGCGTGCCTTCTCCCGAAGTTACGGCACCATTTTGCCTAGTTCCTTCACCCGAGTTCTCTCAAGCGCCTTGGTATTCTCTACCTGACCACCTGTGTCGGTTTGGGGTACGATTTCGTGTTACCTGATGCTTAGAGGCTTTTCCTGGAAGCAGGGCATTTGTCACTTCAGCACCGTAGTGCCTCGTCATCACGCCTCAGTGTTAGAGTGAACCGGATTTACCTGGAACACACACCTACACGCTTAAACCGGGACAACCGTCGCCCGGCCGACATAGCCTTCTCCGTCCCCCCTTCGCAGTAACACCAAGTACAGGAATATTAACCTGTTTCCCATCGACTACGCCTTTCGGCCTCGCCTTAGGGGTCGACTCACCCTGCCCCGATTAACGTTGGACAGGAACCCTTGGTCTTCCGGCGAGCGGGCTTTTCACCCGCTTTATCGTTACTTATGTCAGCATTCGCACTTCTGATACCTCCAGCATGCCTCACAGCACACCTTCGCAGGCTTACAGAACGCTCCCCTACCCAACAACACATAGTGTCGCTGCCGCAGCTTCGGTGCATGGTTTAGCCCCGTTACATCTTCCGCGCAGGCCGACTCGACCAGTGAGCTATTACGCTTTCTTTAAATGATGGCTGCTTCTAAGCCAACATCCTGGCTGTCTGGGCCTTCCCACATCGTTTCCCACTTAACCATGACTTTGGGACCTTAGCTGGCGGTCTGGGTTGTTTCCCTCTTCACGACGGACGTTAGCACCCGCCGTGTGTCTCCCGTGATAACATTCTCCGGTATTCGTAGTTTGCATCGGGTTGGTAAGCCGGGATGGCCCCCTAGCCGAAACAGTGCTCTACCCCCGGAGATGAATTCACGAGGCGCTACCTAAATAGCTTTCGGGGAGAACCAGCTATCTCCCGGTTTGATTGGCCTTTCACCCCCAGCCACAGGTCATCCGCTAATTTTTCAACATTAGTCGGTTCGGTCCTCCAGTTAGTGTTACCCAACCTTCAACCTGCCCATGGCTAGATCACCGGGTTTCGGGTCTATACCCTGCAACTTAACGCCCAGTTAAGACTCGGTTTCCCTTCGGCTCCCCTATACGGTTAACCTTGCTACAGAATATAAGTCGCTGACCCATTATACAAAAGGTACGCAGTCACCCCATAAAGAGGCTCCCACTGCTTGTACGTACACGGTTTCAGGTTCTTTTTCACTCCCCTCGCCGGGGTTCTTTTCGCCTTTCCCTCACGGTACTGGTTCACTATCGGTCAGTCAGGAGTATTTAGCCTTGGAGGATGGTCCCCCCATATTCAGACAGGATACCACGTGTCCCGCCCTACTCATCGAGCTCACAGCCAGAGTGCTTTTGTGTACGGGGCTGTCACCCTGTATCGCGCGACTTTCCAGACGCTTCCACTAACACTCAGGCTGATTCAGGCTCTGGGCTGTTCCCCGTTCGCTCGCCGCTACTGGGGGAATCTCGGTTGATTTCTTTTCCTCGGGGTACTTAGATGTTTCAGTTCCCCCGGTTCGCCTCGTTAACCTATGTATTCAGTTAACGATAGTGCAACGGATTGCACTGGGTTTCCCCATTCGGACATCGCCGGTTATAACGGTTCATATCACCTTACCGGCGCTTTTCGCAGATTAGCACGTCCTTCATCGCCTCTGACTGCCAGGGCATCCACCGTGTACGCTTAGTCGCTTAACCTCACAACCCGAAGATGTTTCGAGAACACCTTAAGTTGCGAAAATTTGAGAGACTCACAGAACAATTCGCATTGTTCAGTGTTTCAATTTTCAGCTTGATCCAGATTTTTAAAGAGCAAATATCTCAGACATGACTCGCTGTTCACACAGGAATCAGGTTTGAGATACATCGGCAGGTGACTTTCACTCACAGACCAGCAAGTGGCGTCCCCTAGGGGATTCGAACCCCTGTTACCGCCGTGAAAGGGCGGTGTCCTGGGCCTCTAGACGAAGGGGACACAAAGTCTCACTCGCAAGACGCCTTGCTATTTACTTTTCATCAGACAATCTGTGTGAGCACTACAGGGAAAGGTTCTTTAAGGTAAGGAGGTGATCCAACCGCAGGTTCCCCTACGGTTACCTTGTTACGACTTCACCCCAGTCATGAATCACAAAGTGGTAAGCGCCCTCCCGAAGGTTAAGCTACCTACTTCTTTTGCAACCCACTCCCATGGTGTGACGGGCGGTGTGTACAAGGCCCGGGAACGTATTCACCGTGACATTCTGATTCACGATTACTAGCGATTCCGACTTCATGGAGTCGAGTTGCAGACTCCAATCCGGACTACGACGCACTTTATGAGGTCCGCTTGCTCTCGCGAGGTCGCTTCTCTTTGTATGCGCCATTGTAGCACGTGTGTAGCCCTGGTCGTAAGGGCCATGATGACTTGACGTCATCCCCACCTTCCTCCAGTTTATCACTGGCAGTCTCCTTTGAGTTCCCGGCCTAACCGCTGGCAACAAAGGATAAGGGTTGCGCTCGTTGCGGGACTTAACCCAACATTTCACAACACGAGCTGACGACAGCCATGCAGCACCTGTCTCACAGTTCCCGAAGGCACCAATCCATCTCTGGAAAGTTCTGTGGATGTCAAGACCAGGTAAGGTTCTTCGCGTTGCATCGAATTAAACCACATGCTCCACCGCTTGTGCGGGCCCCCGTCAATTCATTTGAGTTTTAACCTTGCGGCCGTACTCCCCAGGCGGTCGACTTAACGCGTTAGCTCCGGAAGCCACGCCTCAAGGGCACAACCTCCAAGTCGACATCGTTTACGGCGTGGACTACCAGGGTATCTAATCCTGTTTGCTCCCCACGCTTTCGCACCTGAGCGTCAGTCTTCGTCCAGGGGGCCGCCTTCGCCACCGGTATTCCTCCAGATCTCTACGCATTTCACCGCTACACCTGGAATTCTACCCCCCTCTACGAGACTCAAGCCTGCCAGTTTCGGATGCAGTTCCCAGGTTGAGCCCGGGGATTTCACATCCGACTTGACAGACCGCCTGCGTGCGCTTTACGCCCAGTAATTCCGATTAACGCTTGCACCCTCCGTATTACCGCGGCTGCTGGCACGGAGTTAGCCGGTGCTTCTTCTGCGGGTAACGTCAATCGACGCGGTTATTAACCGCATCGCCTTCCTCCCCGCTGAAAGTACTTTACAACCCGAAGGCCTTCTTCATACACGCGGCATGGCTGCATCAGGCTTGCGCCCATTGTGCAATATTCCCCACTGCTGCCTCCCGTAGGAGTCTGGACCGTGTCTCAGTTCCAGTGTGGCTGGTCATCCTCTCAGACCAGCTAGGGATCGTCGCCTAGGTGAGCCGTTACCCCACCTACTAGCTAATCCCATCTGGGCACATCTGATGGCAAGAGGCCCGAAGGTCCCCCTCTTTGGTCTTGCGACGTTATGCGGTATTAGCTACCGTTTCCAGTAGTTATCCCCCTCCATCAGGCAGTTTCCCAGACATTACTCACCCGTCCGCCACTCGTCAGCAAAGCAGCAAGCTGCTTCCTGTTACCGTTCGACTTGCATGTGTTAGGCCTGCCGCCAGCGTTCAATCTGAGCCATGATCAAACTCTTCAATTTAAAGTTTGATGCTCATCGAATTAAACCGTAATGAATTACGTGTTCACCCGTGAGACTTGGTATTCATTTAGTGTCCGAAGACATTAAGAATCCATGTCACCTGAGTGCCCACACAGATTGTCTGATAAATTGTTAAAGAGCAGTGCCGCTTCGCTTTTCGCTGCGGCGCGGGGTGTGCATATTACGCTTTCCCGCTGTGAAGTCAACTGATTATTTTCAGATTTCTTCACCTGACAGACCGGTGTGTTTGCCGTTGTGCCGTGTCAGTGGAGGCGCATTATAGGCAGTTAATTCCTGCTGACAACCCCTAATTTGAAAAAAATCACCGTTCGCTCACTTTCCAGGCAGAAAATGCGAAAGAGCTCCATTTCTGCACTTTTTTTAAACAAAAACGGGCCCCAAAAGGCCCGTTTCCCATTTCTCATCTTTTATTGAACAGCAACAATGCGGTCATCTTTCACCGCCAGCTGTATCGGCTGACCTGGAATCAGGGTACCGGAGAGGATCTGCTGCGCCAGCGGGTTCTCTATCTGTTGCTGGATCGCACGTTTCAACGGTCGTGCGCCATACACCGGATCGTATCCATTTGCGCTAAGCAGTTTCAGCGCCTCGTCAGACAGCGTCACACTATAGCCGCGCTCTTCAAGACGTTTATACAACCGTTGCAGCTGAATCTGCGCAATAGACGCAATGTGTTTTTCACCTAACGGATGGAACACCACGACTTCATCTATACGGTTGATGAATTCAGGACGGAAGCTCTGGCTCACCACGCCCATCACCAGCTCTTTCATATGGCCGTAGTCGAGATCGCCAAAACGTTCCTGAATCAGATCCGATCCCAGGTTTGAGGTCATGATGACCACCGTATTACGGAAGTCTACCGTTCTCCCCTGCCCGTCCGTCAGCCGCCCATCATCGAGCACCTGCAACAGAATGTTGAAGACATCCGGGTGCGCTTTCTCAACTTCGTCCAGCAGAATGACGGAGTAGGGACGCCGACGAACTGCTTCCGTCAGATAACCGCCCTCTTCATATCCGACATAGCCCGGAGGCGCACCAACCAGCCGCGACACGGAGTGTTTCTCCATAAACTCAGACATGTCGATACGCACCATGGCGTCGTCGCTATCAAACATAAAGTTTGCCAGCGCTTTGCACAGCTCGGTTTTCCCGACCCCGGTCGGACCAAGGAAGAGGAAGGAGCCAATCGGGCGGTTCGGATCGGACAGCCCTGCGCGGCTGCGGCGAATGGCGTTAGAGACCGCATCGACAGCCTCATCCTGACCAATCACGCGATGATGCAGGTCGTGCTCCATGCGCAGCAGTTTCTCACGCTCACCTTCCATCATTCGCGAAACGGGGATACCGGTCCAGCGCGCCAGCACTTCGGCGATCTCAGCATCGGTTACACGGTTACGCAGCAGGCGCATAGTTTTGCCTTCACTCTGAGTAGAGGCCGCCAGCTGTTTCTCCAGCTCAGGGATTTTGCCATACTGCAATTCAGACATTCTGCCCAGATCGCCATTACGACGCGCCTGTTCCATAGCAATTTTCGCCTGCTCAAGCTCGGCTTTAATCGTCTGCGTTCCGGAAAGGGAAGCTTTTTCGGCTTTCCACTCCTCTTCCAGGGAGGAGTATTGGCGCTCTTTCTCCTCCAGCTCCTCATTCAGCATTTCGAGGCGTTTTTTACTCGCGTCATCAGACTCTTTCATCAACGCGCGCTGTTCCAGTTTGAGCTGAATAATGCGCCGGTCAAGCCGATCGAGTTCTTCAGGCTTCGAATCAATCTGCATACGAATGCTGGATGCCGCTTCATCAATCAGGTCGATCGCTTTATCCGGCAACTGCCGATCGGCGATGTAGCGATGCGATAGCGATGCCGCCGCGACAATTGCCGGGTCGGTGATCTGCACATGGTGGTGCAGCTCGTAGCGCTCTTTCAGGCCGCGCAGAATCGCGATGGTGTCTTCAACCGAAGGTTCCGCCACCAGCACTTTCTGGAAACGGCGCTCCAGCGCGGCATCTTTTTCGATGTACTGACGATACTCATCAAGCGTAGTTGCGCCAACGCAGTGCAGCTCACCGCGCGCCAGTGCCGGTTTCAGCATGTTCCCGGCATCCATTGCGCCATCGGCTTTACCGGCACCGACCATGGTGTGCAACTCATCAATAAACAGGATGACATTACCCTCCTGTTTGGAAAGATCGTTGAGCACACCTTTCAGGCGCTCCTCAAACTCACCGCGATATTTTGCCCCGGCGACCAGCGCGCCCATATCCAGTGCCAGTACGCGACGGCCCTTCAGCCCTTCCGGCACTTCGCCATTCACAATGCGCTGCGCCAGCCCTTCAACAATGGCAGTTTTACCGACACCCGGCTCACCAATTAATACCGGGTTGTTTTTAGTACGGCGCTGCAGCACCTGGATGGTACGGCGGATCTCTTCGTCACGACCAATAACCGGGTCAAGTTTGCCCTGCTCGGCCCGTTCGGTCAGATCGACGGTAAATTTTTTCAAGGCCTGACGTTGGTCTTCAGCCCCCTGATCGTTCACGTTCTCTCCCCCACGCATCTGCTCGATAGCCTGGGTCACATTCGCGGTCGTTGCGCCAGCGGATTTCAGCAAATCCGTCAGCGTGCCGCGTGACTCCAGCGCAGCCAGAACAAACAGCTCTGACGATATAAAGTTATCACCCCGTTTTTGCGCCAGCTTGTCGCAAAGGTTAAGCACGCGCATCAAATCCTGCGAAGGCTGCACATCACCGCCGGTACCTTCCACCTGGGGTAAGCGGCTCAGCGCCTGTTCGATGGCAATACGTAACTGGCCAGCATTGACACCGGCAGAGGTTAATAAAGGTTGAACCGAACCGCCTTCCTGGTTCAGTAAAGCGCTCATTAAATGAAGTGGTTCGATGAATTGGTTGTCGTGCCCCAGTGAGAGTGACTGGGCATCGGCAAGAGCAAGCTGGAATTTATTGGTAAGACGATCCAGACGCATAACTCCTCCCATAACAGGTCAAATTTGCTACTGGAGATTAAATGAGGTCATCCCTCAATTATTCAAGGTGATTGACCTGATTTATGCGAAGAAAACTTACGCGTGCTGGATCGTCTTGATTCGCTAGGTTATATCAGCCAAATGAAACTTGCCATACGCCCGGTCGTCTTGTCCCGACGGTATGAGAAAAAATCACTCTGCTGGCTGAAGGTGCAGTGTTCGCCGCCGTAGATATGCTCAACGCCGACGCTTGCCAGCCGCTGACGCGCCAGCTGATAAATATCAGCAAAATATTTTTCACCCTGCGGGCGAAACGCGCTTTCGGCTGCGGCATCGTGAGCCATAAATGCTTCACGCACTTCCGGCCCCACTTCGAACGCTTGCGGACCAATCGCCGGGCCAAGCCACGCCAGCACGTTTTCAGGTTTGTCGGCAAAACAAGCTATCGTCTCTTCCAGCACGCCGGCGCAAAGCCCGCGCCAGCCAGCATGAGCTGCCGCCACTTCACTGCCATCCCGGTTACAAAACAGTACCGGCAGGCAGTCGGCGGTCATCACTGCGCACACCGTGCCCGGCGTATTACTGTATGAAGCATCCGCGCGTTTCGAGGAGTAGGGCTCGCCGTCGAGCTTCAACACCGCCGTGCCATGCACCTGCTCGAGCCAGACCGGTTTTGAAGGCAAACCCGCCGCCGCAAACAGGCGCGCGCGGTTCTCTTCGACATGCTCGCTGTTATCACCGCAGTGCGCACCGAGGTTCAGGGCATCATAGGGCGGCAGGCTTACGCCGCCGATACGCGTTGAGCTGCAGGCCGCCACGCCTTTCGGCAGCGGCCAGTCCGGGACGATCAGTTTGGTCATAACCAGGCGACATCATCCTTATGGGTTTCAAAATCCGCGCGCATGGCGGCGATCAGATCGACCATATCTTGTGGAATCGGTGCATGCCACTCCATTTCGATACCGCTAATCGGATGGTAGAGACGCAGCATGGTCGCGTGCAGCGCCTGGCGGTCAAACTTGCGCAGCGCATCAATAAACTCATCCGACGCGCCTTTCGGCGGACGAGGACGACCACCATAGAGCTGATCGCCCACCAGCGGATGGGTGATATGCGCCATATGCACACGGATCTGGTGCGTACGGCCGGTCTCAAGGCGCAGACGCAAACGCGTATGGATGCGGAAATGCTCCATAATGCGGTAGTGCGTCACGGCCGGTTTGCCCATCGGGTGAACGGACATATGGGTGCGTTTGGTGGGATGGCGGCTGATAGGCTCCTCCACCGTACCGCCCGCAGTCATGTGACCGATAGCGACCGCTTCATATTCACGGGTGATTTCACGCAGCTGCAAAGATTCAACCAGTCGGGTTTGCGCCGGAACGGTTTTCGCGACCACCATCAGGCCGGTGGTGTCTTTATCCAGACGGTGCACAATACCGGCGCGCGGCACGTCGGCAATCGGCGGATAGTAGTGAAGTAGGGCATTCAGCACAGTGCCGTCAGGGTTACCGGCGCCGGGATGGACGACAAAGTCGCGCGGCTTATTAATGACCAGAATGTCGTCATCTTCATAGACGATATTGAGAGGAATATCCTGCGGCTCAAAGCGCGCTTCCTCTTCAATTTCCGCATTGATGGCAATGCGCTCACCGCCCAATACTTTCTCTTTCGGTTTGTCGCTAACGACATCGTTGACCAGTACGCGCTGATCGAGAATCCATTCTTTTATACGCGAACGTGAATAATCAGGGAACAATTCGGCCAAAGCCTGATCTAAGCGTTGACCGAGTTGATTCTCGGATACCGTTGCGGTGAGTTGTACCAGTTGTGCCATATACAGCTTCTTCGTTAACGTTGGGTTTTACGGCTTCGCCGTTTAATATAGTGTGCTATTGTAGCTGGTCTTAGTCGGGAGCAGGAGTAAAGAATCTCCCGCATGAACATTCTGAGGAAAGTCTAAACGTTATGACGCGCTTGAAATATCTGGTGGCAGCCGCCACGTTAAGTCTGGCTTTGGCAGGTTGCTCCGGTTCTAAGGAAGAGGTGCCTGATAATCCACCAAACGAAATCTACGCGACCGCCCAGCAAAAGCTGCAAGACGGTAACTGGAAGGCGGCAATAACGCAACTGGAAGCTCTGGATAATCGTTATCCGTTTGGTCCTTACTCCCAGCAAGTGCAGTTAGATCTCATCTACGCCTACTACAAAAACGCCGATCTGCCGCTGGCGCAGGCTGCTATCGATCGCTTTATTCGTCTGAACCCAACTCACCCGAACATCGATTACGTGATGTATATGCGCGGGTTGACCAACATGGCGCTTGATGACAGCGCGCTGCAGGGCTTCTTCGGCGTTGACCGCAGCGACCGCGATCCGGCTCATGCGCGTGATGCGTTCAATGACTTCTCACGTCTGGTGCGCGGTTACCCGCAAAGTCAATATGCGACCGATGCCAGCAAGCGTCTGGTCTACCTGAAAGATCGCCTGGCCAAGTATGAATACTCCGTCGCGCAGTACTACACCGATCGCGGTGCCTGGGTTGCGGTGACCAATCGCGTGGAAGGTATGCTGCGTGATTTCCCCGATACCAAAGCAACGCGTGATGCGCTGCCATTGATGGAGCGCGCTTACCGCGAGCTGCAGCTCAATGCGCAGGCTGACAAAGTGGCGAAAATTATCGCTGCTAACAACAGCAACGCATAACGTCAGTAAACGCAAAACGGCAGCCCGCGGGCTGCCGTTTTTTTATCCGTTAAATGCATCGCTGTCGCGCTTTCGCGTCGATGTAACCTATCAACTATGACCGCTAACTTCTCATCCGACAAGCTAAATTTCGCCTCTTCCTGCCCTGCCTCACAAACCCCTCGTCTTTGACAAAAAGTGACAAAATTACGTGATTTTAATCACACATTTTGACATTAGGCGCGCTATGCTGAAATGACTTAGACGGAAAGACAGAGAGGTAAGATGTATGACAATGAACATTACCAGTAAACAAATGGAAATTACTCCGGCAATCCGCCAGCATGTCACCGACCGTCTCGCCAAACTGGATAAATGGCAAACTCAGCTGATTAATCCCCATATCGTCCTCTCTAAAGAGCCTCAGGGTTTTACCGCCGATGCGACTATCAATACGCCTAACGGGCAGCTTGTCGCCAGCGCTAAACATGATGATATGTATATCGCCATCAACGATTTGATCAACAAGCTGGAACGGCAGCTCAATAAAGTGCAGCACAAAGGCGAAGCGCGTCGCGCCGCAACATCGGTCAAAGATGCCAACTTCGTTGAAGAAGAAGAGTAGTCTCTACATTGAGTTTCCAACGCGCCTGCGGGCGCGTTTTTTATTGACAGAGCGAAAAGAGAGCAGTTACTTTAACTGCTTCGTTCGACAGGAAAAATGATGAAAAATACCCCGTTTCTCTTCGCACTCTTTTTTACCTTCCCCAGTTAGGGAGGCGATTCGTTTTGTGAGAAAAAGTGCGAAGACGAACAATAAAGCCTCCCAACCCGGGAGGCTTTTTTATTGATAACAATGAAAGGCAACAACATGACGGCTGAAAACCCCTTACTGGATTTACGCGTGAAGATCAGCACGCTCGACGAGCAGTTGCTGACACTGCTGGCCGAGCGCCGCCAGCTCTCCGTTGAAGTTGGCAAAGCGAAACTCGCCTCACACCGCCCGGTACGCGATATCGATAGAGAGCGGGCCCTGCTGGAACATTTAATCGAGCTTGGCAAAACGCATCATTTAGATGCCCACTATATCACCCGCCTGTTTCAGCTCATCATTGAAGACTCTGTTCTCACTCAGCAAGCCCTGCTCCAGCACCACCTCAACAACATCAACCCACGCTCTGCGCGTATCGCGTTTCTTGGCCCGAAAGGCTCCTATTCCCATCTCGCGGCGCGCCAGTATGCCGCGCGCCATTTCGAGCAGTTTATCGAGAGCGGCTGCGCGCGTTTCCAGGATATTTTTAATCAGGTCGAAACCGGCCAGGCAGATTATGCCGTTGTGCCGCTAGAGAACACCAGCTCTGGCGCGATTAACGATGTCTACGATCTGCTTCAGCACACCAGCCTGTCGATTGTCGGCGAGCTAACGGTGCCAATCGACCACTGCGTGCTGGTATCAGGTACCACCGCTCTTGAACAGATCCAGACGGTCTATAGCCATCCGCAGCCATTCCAGCAGTGCAGCCAGTTCCTGAACCGCTATCCGCACTGGAAGATTGAGTATTGCGAAAGCACATCGGCGGCGATGGAGAAAGTTGTCCAACTGAACTCACCGAACGTCGCGGCGCTGGGCAATGAACCGGGTGGCGCCCTGTATGGTTTACAGGTGTTAGAGCGCAACCTGGCGAACCAGACGCAGAACATCACCCGTTTTGTGGTGCTGGCGCGTAAAGCGATTGACGTCTCTGAGCAGGTGCCGGCGAAAACCACGCTGCTGATGGCGACCGGGCAACAGGCGGGTGCGCTGGTAGAAGCGCTGCTGGTGCTGCGCAACCACAACCTGATCATGACCAAGCTGGAGTCGCGCCCAATTCACGGCAACCCGTGGGAGGAGATGTTCTATCTGGATATTCAGGCCAACCTGCACGCCAGCGCGATGCAAAAAGCACTGCGCGAGTTGGGCAGCATCACCCGCTCGCTGAAAGTGCTGGGCTGCTACCCCAGCGAAAACGTTGTGCCGGTCGACCCGGTTTAACGCTCGATAAAGAGCGCTTTCTTCATCCCTGCCACCGACACAGGCAGGGTGAAGATGGCACCAGAAAGCGGATAATCGGCAATTTCCTGCGCATCCATATTTTCGCGAGTGGTTGTAATAAACAGGGTTTTCATATCTGCCCCGCCGAAACAGACCATCGTCGGGCAGCGCACCGGCAAGCGGTACTCCTCCAGCTGTTCGCCCTGCGGTGAGAAACGCGCAATTCTCCAGCCGTCATACATCGCGCTCCAGTAGCACCCTTCGACATCCATTGCCGCACCGTCCGGGATCCCTTCGCCGGGATTAAAGCGACGGAACAACTCACGCCGCCCCGGCTCGCCCTGCTCATCCAGCGGTGTACGGTAAATCACGCCGTGCGGGGTGTCAGAGGTGAACATCCACTGTTTGTCATGGCTGAAGGCCAGGCCGTTTGCGCCATGAATATCGCACTGCACCACTTTCGGCGTCAGATCGTTATCGACCCGCAGCAGCAGCGCGCCGTTGTAATCGCCCGGTGCCCAGAAAGTGCCGGCATAAAAGCGGCCATGATGATCGGTGCCGCCATCGTTAAACCGCGCCAGCTGCGGGTTCGACGGGTTATCGCACACTTTTTGTCGCAGCAGCCCGCGCTCGTCCGTCAGCCAGATGGCCTGCCGCATGGCGACGATAAAACCGCCCTTCTCACGCAGCGCGAAACAGCCTACCTCTTCCGGGAACGAGAGCACCGTATGCTCGCCCGTCTCCAGCCGGTAACGGTGGATTTCCCCTTCGAGAATATCAGCCCAGTAGAGCGCCTGTTCCGCTTCGCTCCAGGTCGGGCACTCAGGTAAATGTCCGGTGTAATCAAACAGTCTCTGCAACTCAGCCATTGCGCATCCCTTAAATAGAAAAAGCCAGCGGGTGACCACTGGCTTTTCAGTATAAACGGCTTTTGACGTTACGCCCGGCTGTCGTTGGCCTGGCGTAACAGGGTACGGCTCTCGCTCTGGAAACGCTGGGCATAATCGCCAAACCAGTGTTCAACTTTGCGGAAGCTGTCGATAAACGCCTGCTTATCGCCCTGCTCCAGCAGGCCAATCGCTTCGCCGAAGCGCTGGTAGTAACGCTTGATCAGCGCCAGGTTATCGGGCGAGGACATAATAATGTCGGCGTAGAGCTGCGGATCCTGGGCGAACAGCCGCCCCACCATCGCCAGCTCAAGACGGTAGATGGGCGATGAGAGCGACAGCAGCTGCTCAAGCTGCACATTCTCTTCCGCCAGATGCAGGCCGTAGGCAAAGGTGGCAAAGTGCCGCAGCGCCTGGATAAAGGCCATGTTCTGATCGTGCTCGACGGCGCTGATACGGTGCAGCCGCGCGCCCCACACCTGAATCTGCTCCAGGAACCACTGATACGCTTCCGGCTTGCGGCCATCGCACCACACGACTACCTGCTTGGCGAGGCTGCCGCTATCCGGGCCAAACATCGGATGCAGGCCGAGCACCGGCCCTTTATGCGCCGATAACATCGCCTGCAGCGGACCGCTTTTCACCGACGCCAAATCGACCAGAATGCAATCCTCCGGCAGCGGCGGCAGCTTCGCAATCACCGCTTCGGTGACGTGGATCGGCACGCTGACAATTACCATGCCGGCATCCGCCAGCAGCGTCTGCGCCTGCGCCCAATCCTCTTTCTCCAGCGTGCGCACCTGATAGCCGGAGAGCGTCAACATTTTGCTGAAGAGTTTCCCCATCTGGCCGCCACCGCCAACAATGACGACCGGACGCAGCGCAGGACAGAGCGTTTTAAACCCTTTGTCGTTTTCGCTGGAGTAGGATTCGCGCATCACGCGGCGCAGCACATCCTCAATCAGATCGGGCGGCACGCCCAGCGCCTCGGCCTCTTTACGACGCGAAGCCAGCATTGAGGCTTCGCGCTCGGGAACATAAATCGGCAGCCCGTAGTGGCTTTTAACTTCACCCACCTGCGCCACCAGCTCCAGCCGGCGCGCCAGCAGCCCCAGCAGCGCCTTATCCACTTCATCAATTTGATCGCGCAGCGCGGTCAGTTCAGCAGCCATAACACCCTCTTATGCAAAACGCGCCGCCAGGCTATTGCGCAGATCGCTGTCTATTTCACGCAGCAGCGCTTCGGTCGCCTCCCAGCTGATGCAGGCATCGGTGACGGAGACGCCGTATTTCATATCACAGCGCGGCTGCTCGGATGATTGATTGCCTTCGTGAATGTTGCTCTCAATCATCAGGCCGGTAATCGAACGGTTGCCATCTTTGATCTGTGCGACGACAGATTCGGCAACGGCAGGCTGGCGACGGTAATCTTTATTGGAATTCCCGTGGCTGCAATCTACCATCAGCGACGGTTTCAGTCCCGCCTGCTGCATCTCTTTTTCACACTGCGCAACATCCGCCGGGCTGTAGTTTGGCGCTTTGCCACCGCGCAGGATCACGTGACCATCCGGGTTGCCCTGGGTTTGCAGCAGGCAGACTTGTCCGGCCTGGTTAATGCCAACGAAGCGGTGCGGCATCGCAGCCGCGCGCATCGCATTGATGGCGGTAGCCAGGCTGCCATCGGTACCGTTTTTGAAGCCAACCGGCATCGACAAACCGGAGGCCATTTCACGGTGGGTTTGTGACTCGGTGGTGCGTGCGCCAATCGCTGACCAGCTAAAGAGATCGCCGAGGAACTGCGGGCTGTTCGGATCGAGCGCTTCGGTCGCCAGCGGCAGGCCCATGCTGACTAACTCCACCAGCAGACGACGCGCAATCTTCAGGCCAGCTTCCACATCAAACGAGCCATCCATGTGCGGATCGTTAATCAGCCCCTTCCAGCCAACGGTGGTACGGGGTTTTTCAAAATAGACGCGCATCACCAGGTAGAGGCTATCGCTGACCTCTGCGGCAAGGGTTTTAAACCGACGGGCGTACTCGAGCGCTGCTTCCGGGTCGTGAATGGAACAAGGACCGCAGACCACCAGCAGGCGCGGATCGCGCCCGGCAATGATGTTGGAGATGGTCTGGCGGGATTGCGCGATTTGCGCCTCTTGTTCGCGGGTCAGCGGGAAAGCAGTTTTCAGCTGTTCCGGGGTGATCAGAACCTGCTCGTCGGTGATGTGTACGTTGTTCAGCGCGTCTTTTTGCATGATCAAATCCTGTATGGCTCGTGTGCGATAGGGTTCCTCAAGCGAGGGAGCTGACACCATATCACATCAGGTAAAGATTTCAATCCACAATACGTACAGATTTCGTTACACAATCAACTTTTGTAGCATTTAGAAGACTGCCGAGTGTAATTATAAGTTTACAATCAGCAGCCGATGACGATTTATACTGCCTTTATGCGCTGTGTTTTCCGCGCCAGCGCAGGATATCGACCAGCATAAACAGCAGTAAGCTGCCGCCCATGACCGGCATTGCCAACCCCAGCAGCAGTGCAATCATCAGCACCCCACACCGGCCTACAATGGGCAGTTGCAGCCAGACGTGGAGCAGCGTCTCGCTCACCGCCGGACGGCGGATCCACCACAAACGATAGCCGACGATAATCATCACGCACAGCGCGCTGCCAAAGGCGATTAACAGCAGTTGGTTGGTAAGGCCAAACAGCACGCCCATATGAAAATCTACGCCCCAGCGCGTCAACTTCGCCATCAGCGGGAATTCGTCGAAGTGGACATGATCTATCACTGCCAGTGAACTTCCTGCAACGGCAACTGCATCCACCTGCGTCGGCCAGCGGCGATCGATCTCCGTAACCGTCCAGGCGTGTTCCGCATCGCGCGGCGGGCGGATCTCAACTTTCTCTGCCGTAATTCCGGCTCCCTGCGCGCGGACGAGCACCGCGTCAAGTAGCGCCGGGTTAAGCGCCATGTCGGGCATCGCCATCCCTTGGTGATGCATATGGTGCTCGGCATGCGGATCGGCCGGTGCGGCTTCGCCCTGGAGCTGCGTGTTAACCTGCGGCGTCATCCAGTTAAACGCGGCGCGCAGTTTATCAACGTTGCCGCCCGCCCACTGCGACCAGGTCAGGCCGGTAGCGGAGAAGAGCAGCATGCCTGCCAGCAGCAGCCAGCCGAGCGTAACGTGGAGCCGGCGATGGTTCTGCACGCGGTTATTGATGCGCCGTTTCGGCCGGGTAAAAAACCACAGCGCAATGCCGCCGAGCGCGGCGATCCACATCCACGATGCCGCCAGTTCACTATAAAGCCTGCCGGGATCGCCCAGCAGCAGCGAACGATGCAAGTAATCAATCCACTGGCGCAGCGGCAAAATACCGCTGGTGCCGTAGACGGTCATATCCCCTTTTACCTGTAACGACACCGGATCGACAAAAATCGCCCGGCTCTCCGAGACGCCAAGCTGCGGATCTGCAAACATCACCCGCGTCGTCTCGTTGTCGCTCAAGCCCGGGCGCACTGCCTGTAAACGCAGATGGCCGCCCGTCACCTGTTCGGCGACACGAAGCTGGTCAGCCAGCGGCTGTCGCTCGCCGCTCTCCACGCCATACAGCGCATCGTGGTAAAGCCAGTTTTCCAGCTGCGGCGTGGCAACGTAGAGCGTACCGCTCAGCGCGGCGATAAAGATAAAGGGGCCGACAAACAGGCCAATATAGAAATGGAGGCGTCGCAGCAGGTTAAGCCACGCCGCACGAGAGGTGCAGGAAGTCATACTTTTCCTCAAAAAGCGCAAAGGTGTGCCATTCCGCACAGGCGGAACACTATTTTGGGGTCAGGAAAAGCGGAAATGCGGCGGCGCGCGGGTGTCCGGCCAAAGCCAGGGGATAAAGTGCCACAGCCGCGGGCGCGTGCGGGCAGGCGTGCAGGTCACGCGCAGCACACGTCCCAGCAGCAGCAGAACAAGC
Source organism: Kosakonia sp. SMBL-WEM22 (assembly GCF_014490785.1). NCBI lineage: Bacteria > Pseudomonadati > Pseudomonadota > Gammaproteobacteria > Enterobacterales > Enterobacteriaceae > Kosakonia > Kosakonia sp. SMBL-WEM22. The sequence continues at coordinate 3,748,893 of NZ_CP051488.1, forward strand.
AGGAAAATCAGGCCGGGAACATGCGCCAGCAGCACGCAGTAACCGCACGCTTCAGCGTGATCGAGCGGCATGGCAGGCGGCGGGCTCTCTGGCTGCGACATCTCATGGTGGGCATGATCGTGGTGTGCATGATCGTTCTGCGCGGGCATTGGCATGCTCATCTCATGATGCATACCGGGCATCGCGCTCATCGGATCTTTTTGCAGGGCAGTTGAAATAAGGGGGGCGACGAGGATCAGCAGGATCGCAAACAGCCCCAGCCACAGGGCTGCGCGTTGGGCTCTCGTAGGATGAAAAACGTACTTCACCGCATCTCCTTCAGGTCGAAGCGGCATTGTAAAGTAAACATCATCAGAAGGTTAATAATTTTACCTGAAGAGACAAAACATTGTGCTTAAAGGCCAGAATAGTTAGTTAAGCCGCTTTAGCAGCCGCCCCACATCATGCGGCCTGTGCTTTGATTTTCCCGGTACATCAGGCAGGTTAAGTGCAGTGAAATGCAAAGTCATGCATCTCCTGCCGCTACGTTGCAGCCATCAAACGCGGCCAGCGGATCAGGATGCGCTCTGGCGTCGAATGCTTCCGCTTCACCTTTGGTGGAGAACTGTCGGCGAATATGCCGCCCGTCGCGCCCCTGATGATAGACTTCACAGACCCCTTTCACGCACCTCTGTTTACTGACCGTCATTGCCGCTTACACATGCTTTTCCAGCGTGAAGAGCACCACGCCGTACGGCGCGATCTCCGCTACACCGCACTCAAAATCGACCGCATTATTGCTCAGGCGCACTTTACCGCCGGGCAAGCGCACGACATCAAAGACATCGAGTGCGTCATCAATGCCAATCACCCAGCGCCCGTTGCCAACCTTCTGCGCGGCGGTATCCACCAGCCAGCCGGCATGTAATCCGTCGATAAAGCGCAGACTATCGGTAGCAGCCGGTGCCAGCGAAGGATCTAATATCCAGACGCCCGCCTCTTTCAGCTCGCCAGACTCATGGCGGAATTTCGGAAGGGTAATGACACCATCGTTCTGCGAAGCAGCCGGTGCCGGGTACATCTCACCCTGCCCGGTTGCCAGCCACTTCAGGGAGACACCGGTATCCAGCGCACAGGTGACCACCACATCACCAGGGAAGAAGTCGCGGCGCACCCAGGTGCTGATGGTGCCTGAAGAGATGTCGAGCAAATCGCCCAGCTCCTTTTGCATCTGGAAGCCGTAGGCGTCAAGGATACGCCGCAGCACCGGGCGTCCACCCGCCGAGAGGATCTCCTCATACAGCGCCTTACCTTTTACCTGTGGCTTCTCGACCAGCTTCGCATTTGCAAACTCACCGTTTACCAGCCAGTGCAGATCCGCGCCGGTATCGAGCGCGCATTTGACCACCGCTTTATAGGGCACGCTTTCCCGCTGGATCCAGCTGCTGATATTGTTCGCCGGCACATCAAGCGCCTCGGCAAGCGCTTTCTGACTGGATACGGAGTAGGAGGCTGCAATGCGCTCCACCACATCCTGAACACTCATCTTGTTTTCACTCATGGATACCAACATCGAAAAAGTGATTTACACAATCGCATTTGCGATCTATATTGCTGTTCATCGACCAAAATGCACAGCGTTGCACTACATTTCAAACAACAGGAGATAATGCGATATGTCAGATGCAAAATCAATGCCGTCGCATCCGTTATCCGGCTCTCAAATGCAATTCAGCACCTTTTCGCATGGGCAGAGGGATAAGCTAATCCCTGCCCTGCTACCGGCGCTGCAAACCCTGATCCGCCCGGCGATGGCCGATGCAATGACGATGCAGGATTTTGCCGTAATGCTTGGTATCAGCGAATATCTGGTGTGGCAGCGGCTCGATGAGGGCTTGCGGCTTAACGCCCCGACCCGCGAGCATACCGACGCCGGTAAACGCAGCTGTATGCTGATTAATGTCAAAGCGTGGCGCGATAAGTTAATGCAGCAGGCTATCGGCTGCAACGACATCGTTCGGCACTCCGCCGCCTCATTCAGTTAGTTTGCATTTGCGAGTTTACAGTCACGCAGGAGGAACTATGGCGATCACCTCCCCTACCGCCAGTACACCGCTGAGTGCCGGCCAGCGGCTTACCGGGTTAAACCACATCAGCGAACTTCGCGGTCGCCACTGGGGCGACAGCTGGAGCGAGGTAGCGCGCTTTATCGACGATCTGCGCGACAGACGCGACGAGCAGTATGAAGCGAACGCCCGGGCGCTGGCGGCGCTCTTCTTTCTCGCCCGCGTCCCCAGGGCCCGCCAGACACTTGACCCGCATCAGCTTACCCTCGAGGAGAAGCGCGCGCTGGTTGCTGCCATGAACCACTTTCGCGTCGTTGTCAGCCTGTTTCCGAAACGGCTAACTATGCCGCTTTAGCCCCTAATTTCAACACCGAGACGTCAACCCGTCGGGCCTCCCTTTGCCCAAATTCAGGAGAGTTACTATGAGAAAGACCGCACTTCACCCCCTCGCCCGCAGCGGCGATGAAATCACGCTGCTGCTGGCTGAAGCCCGCAATAACGAACGCCTGCGCTGCGCCGGTGTCGTTTCTGCCCGCCTTGATACGCTGGCGAGCTTTATTGCCTCCCAGCGCCTCGACTGGAGCGCCGCCGCCGAGCTGCTGCGTCAGGAAGCGACCCATATCGATAACCAGTCGCTGGAGCTGCACTGATGGCCGATGAAATGGATGGCGTTCAACAACGCGAAATGGAGGAGCGCGAGCGGCATATTCTGCACGCCCGCCGCCGCTTACTGCTCCCCTCGCGCTTAACCTGCGAATACTGCGACATGCCAATCCCCGAGGCACGTCGCATGGCACTGCCAGGAGTTACCTGCTGCGTCAGCTGCCAGCAGATCGCTGAACTGAAAGATAAGCACTTCAGGAGAGGATAAGTGGCTGTCAGCCTGGCTTACCCCTGGAACGCGCCACGCAGCGCTGTCGCCAGCCCCTATTTGACCCACGCCGAACAGCACCGCCGCAATCAGCACATTGCGGCGGTGCTGCAGGCGCGTCGTGCGCTGGCGCTGCAGCCTGCCTGCGTGCGTCTCTCCATCAGCCGCACAGAGCAGGCGCTGGAAAAGGCGCATGGTTCTGCACGTGCGCACGCCTTTCTGCTGCATTTCGCCAGGCAAACCCTGCCGCGGCTAAAGGCGGTGAATGCCCGCTACCAGATCGATTATTTACAATCACGCGTCTCAAAGGCGCTCTTTCACGGCCATTTCGACACGGCTTTCCAGCAGGCGCTGGCTGGCCGGCTGGTCGATCTGGTTAACCGCTACAACCAGTTAGCGGACTGTAACCGGGCCAGCGTCGACCAGTTGGCGGAAGATATCGCCCACTTTATCCGTGGCGAGCTGGCAGATCTTGATGTCGATGAGCAGACCGAGCTGAAAACCCTGCACCGCTGGTATCACCACGCTGCGCTTATCGCCCTGCAGTTTAATGTTACCCCGCCGCACTGGCAGCGCGTCACGCAACGCCGCGTCTGCGCGGAGGATCTCGCCCCGGCGGTGATCCGCCTCTTCAGCGAGCAGTGGTGGCGTGGCCATCTTCGCCGGGCCGCCGCCCAGTGGCGCGAGCATCTGCACATCGCGCTGGGGCTGGTGAGCCGCAAAACACAGCCCTACGCCAGCCGGGATTGCATTACCACCTGGCGCGAACAGAAGCGCCGCCAACGGGCGTTTCTGAAAAGCATGGAGCTGGAAGATGAAGAGGGAAACCGCATCAGCCTGATTGGTAAGCATGACGGGTCGATAGCCAACCCGGCGATCCGCCGCTGCGAGCTGATGACGCGCATTCGCGGTTTCGAAACTATCTGTCGCTCCCTCGGTTACGTCGGCGAGTTTTACACCCTTACTGCGCCTGCCGCCTTTCACGCCACATCCCACACCGGGCATCGCAACCTGAAATGGAACGGCGCCAGCCCGGCGCAAACCCAGGGTTACTTCACCCGCCTGTGGGCGCGCATTCGCGCGAGGCTGCACCGTGACGGCCTGCGCATTTTTGGTATTCGCGTTGCGGAGCCGCATCATGATGGCACCCCGCACTGGCACTTGCTGCTTTTTATGCAGCCGCAGGAGAGAGAGAAGGTAAGCGAGATCCTGCGCGATTTTGCCCACCAGCAAGATAGCGAGGAGCTACGCAGCGACAAGGCGCGGAAAGCCCGCTTTCATGCCGAAGCGATCGATGCGCAAAAGGGGAGCGCAACGGGGTATGTGGCAAAGTATATCGCCAAGAATATTGACGGTTACGCGCTGGAGAATGAAACCGACCACGAGACGGACGCGCCGCTGAAAGAGAGCGCCTGCGCGGTCTCCGCCTGGGCGGCGCGCTGGCATATCCGCCAGTTTCAGTTTGTCGGCGGCGCACCGGTCACTGTTTACCGCGAATTACGCAAAATGGCCGACAGCGCCACGGCTAAAGGGCTGAGCGTCGAGTTTGCCGACGTGCATGATGCCGCTGATAACGGCGACTGGGCCGGCTACGTCAACGCCCAGGGCGGCCCGTTTGTGCGTCGGGACGATTTGCAGGTTCGCACGCTGTATGAAACAGAGGAGAGATGTAACCAGTACGGCGAACCGACGGTTCGTATTCGCGGTGTGTATGACACGACGATCGGCAACGGCTCGCCGGTACTAACTCGCCTGAAAAAATGGACCATCGTGCCGAAGCGCGCGGTGGCGGTTTTTCAGGGCGCGACTGCGGCCGCTTGGAGTTCTGTCAATAACTGTACGCCCTTCGAGCCGGCTAAACCGTTAACAAATGACCAGCGCCGGCAACTCACCCGCTGGTTGCGGGAAGATATCCTCTGTGAACGAAATATGCGCTCGAAAAGCGCTCTCAACATCATTAAGAATAATGACTTTTTGGCAAGTGATAGATGGTCAGAATATTTGTCACTTCACAATACTGTTTTTTTATCAGCAACATAGTGATAAGACAAAATAATCTTCGCTTCCCATAAATATCCAGCCTATGATACTGTATAAACATACAGTAAGAGAATTCATGAGAGGAATTCATGGTCTTTGAACGACTAAATCAGACTCAGCACAAATGGGCATGCGTGCAATTCATTGCCGAGGTGTCGCTTATCGCCAACTGCAAGCCTTCCGACCTGAAGCTGGCCTTAAGCCTGATCGCGGATCTGGCGGAGAGCGAGAACACTACTCCCGATGATGAGGATATTTATTACAAAGCCGAATAGCCCGTTGAACCCGATCCTGGCTACTCTCTTAACCGTACTCTTACGCACCGGCTAGCGTTTCCCTCGCCCGGTGCGCCGCTTTTTCTTCTCCCTTGTTGTGCCAACCACGCGCCAGCGTCAATGCATAGCGCTTCTCCTCTCCGTTGCGGAAACTTAACCATGGAAAAGTTTCCGGACGGTAAGAGACGCAAAACGATGAATGTGATAACTCAACAAGGCGACACCCTCGATCTGGTCTGTCTGCGCTACTACGGGCGAACAGCAGGCGTTGTCGAAAGCGTGCTGGGCGCCAATCCCGGCCTTGCCGAACGGGGCATAGTTCTCCCGCATGGTACCGCCATTAATCTGCCAGATATTGCGGCCCAGTCTATGCAAGAGACGGTGAATCTATGGGCGTAAGTATCGAGAGAATCAGCTCGTCGCTGGCCTACTGGATTAGCGTCGCCCTGACCTTTTTTGGCGCCGTGACGCCGCAAGATTTTGCCGCTTACTTCGGCTCATTCGGCGTCGTCATGACAGTCGGCGTGAACTGGTATTACCGCCGTAAAAGCTATCTGTTCCTCAAATCCTGCGCAGTGAGCCAGGAGGTGGTCAATGGGCTTCCCCGTTAAACGCTGTAGCGCAGCGGCGGTGCTGGCGCTGGCGCTCCTGCTACCCGATTTTCATCTACTACACACCTCGCAGGCGGGATTAGCGCTGATTACCGATCTCGAAGGCTGCCGCCTGCGCCCCTATCAGTGCAGCGCAGGCGTCTGGACTTCGGGTATTGGCCACACGGCGAAGGTGGTTCCTACGCGCGATATCAGCGAAAAGGAGGCTGCTGCCAATCTGGTTGCCGATGTATTACACGTTGAACGCCGCCTGGCGCAATGCATACCGGTAGAGATGCCGCAACCGGTTTATGACGCAATGGTCAGTTTCACCTTTAACGTCGGCAGCGGCGCGGCATGCGCCTCAACGCTTGCCTGGTACCTGCGCCAGAAGGCGTGGAAACAGGCCTGCGATCAGCTGCCGCGCTGGGTCTATGTCGATGGGGTACGCAACCGCGGCCTGGAAAACCGCCGCCAGCGCGAGCGCACATGGTGCCTGCAGGGGGTGCAATGAACGCCCGCCTGGCGGCGCTGCTGCTGACGGCGCTAAGTGGGCTTTGGCTCGTTGAGCAAAATTACGCCCTACGCGCCTCTTTGGCCAACGCGCAGCAGCTGACGCGCGAGCAAAGTGCCACCCTTACGCGCCTTAAAAGCACCCTCAACGCCACTGCCGAACTGGCGGCAAAGAACCAGCAGGCGCAGGTTACGTTGCGCCAGCGGCTCGATGCCGCCAGCGCGAAGGCACTGCAGCGAGAAAACGCGATTACGAGGTTATTAAATGAGAATGAGGCCTTTCGCCACTGGTACCGCACTGAGTTACCTGATGCTGTGCGCCGGGTGCACCAGCGCCCCGCCTGCCCCTCCGCCGCTCATTGTTTACAACAGCTGCCCGCAGGTCAGCCTCTGTCCGATGCCGGCAAGCGCGCCGCAAACTAACGGCGACTTGAGCGCCGATATCCGCCAGCTTGAGCGTGCGCTGGTGCAGTGCGCGCTGCAAATCGAAACGCTTAAACATTGCCAGGATGAGATCAATGCTAAAACCCAACTCTCTGCGCAGCGCCCTGATTAACGCCGTTCCGGCGCTGCACGATACCCCCTCGATGCTGCGTCTGTGGGTCGATAAAGGCAGCAATATCGCCACGCTCGCCAGCTCCCTGTCGTTTGAAAAACAGTTCAGTCTCAATGTGGCTATTACCGGTTTTCGCAGTGATATCGACACACTGTTTGTGCCGGTGATGGCGTGGCTGCGCGATAACCAGCCCGACATTCTCTCCGTTGAAGCGGGGCAGAAAGGCGGCTTTAGCTGGACGTTGCTGGCCAATGACGACGGCACGCAGGATGTGACGATGGTGCTGCAACTGACCGAGCGCACCCAAGTGAAAGAGGTCAACGGCGCGCTGATTGCCGAAACGCTGCCGGAGCCGCTGCCGCCGGCCTTCGTCACCCGCCCGAAAGAGCTCTATATCAACGGCGAGCTGGTGAGCCGCTGGCAGGCGTGATCGCCTGCGCCATACGCCACGGGCTGCGTTGTGCCAAAAGCCGGACAGCCTTGTTCAATTTTCAAAACCGGGGACGCATAGCACCATTTCGCTTATGAATAGACAACTTTCGCTTCACGAGCTGGCTCGCCAGCTTCGCAATATGATCCGCACCGGAATTATCGTTGAGGTCGACCTCAAAGCAGGCCGCTGCCGGGTACAGACCGGCGGTATCGTGACCGACTGGTTGCAGTGGTTAACCCACCGCGCCGGGCGTTCGCGCAGCTGGTGGGCGCCCTCCGTCGATGAGCAGGTGTTACTGCTTGCGGTCGGCGGCGAGCTGGAGACCGCTTTCGTTATGCCGGGGATTTATGCCAACGATCATCCGGCCCCCTCCGCCTCGGCGGACGCCTGGCACGTCATGTTTCCCGATGGCGCGGTGTTTGAATATGAACCGCAGAGCAGCGCCCTGACGGTGAGCGGTATTAAAACCGCCGATATTACAGCGTCCCAGTCGATTACCGCCAGCGTACCGCAAGTGCTGGTGAAAGCGTCGACGCGCATCATCCTTGATACGCCGGAAGTGGTCTGCACCAATAAGCTGATCACCGCCACACTGGAGGTGCAAAAAGGCGGCACGATGAGCGGCAATGTGACGCACAGCGGCGGTTCACTCACCTCGAACGGCAAAGTGCTGCATAGCCACAAACACCCCGGCGACAGCGGCGGCACCACAGGAGCACCTTTATGACAGCACGTTATTTCGGCCTCGATCGCACCACCGGGCGCAGCCTGACCGACGTCGACCATATCCGTCAGAGCATCAGCGATATTCTGCGCACACCGGTAGGCTCGCGCGTAATGCGCCGCGATTACGGTTCATTGTTGTTCGAGATGCTCGATCAGCCGCAAACCCCGGCACTGGCGCTGCAAATTCAGGTGGCTTGCTATATGGCGCTGCTGAAATGGGAGCCGCGCATCACCCTTAGTGCGGTGACGGCCGAACGCCAGTTCGACGGCAAGATGGTGGTCAATCTGACCGGCCAGCTTGCCACCACCGGCGAGTCCCTCTCTTTAACCCTTCCTGTGAGTTGATACCATGCCGATTATCGATCTGAGCCAACTTCCCGCGCCCGCTGTCGTCGAGGCGCTGGATTATGAGCGCATTCTGGATGAGCGCAAAACGACCCTTGTTTCACTCTTTCCCGCCGACCAGCAGGAGGCGGTTACCCGCACGCTGGCGCTGGAGTCCGAGCCGCTGACCAAGTTTCTCGAAGAGAATGCTTACCGCGAAGTGGTCTGGCGCCAGCGCGTCAACGAAGCGGCCCGCGCGGTGATGCTGGCGTATGCCTCAGGCGGCGATCTCGATGCTGTCGCGGCGAACAGCAACACTGCGCGGCTGGTGATCGCCCCCGCCAATGAGAGCACCTTCCCACCGACGCCTGCGGTGATGGAGTCCGACACCGATTTACGCCTGCGCGCGCAGCAGGCTTTTGAGGGGCTAAGCGTTGCCGGCCCGGTGGGCGCCTATGAGTATCATGGCCGCAGCGCCGATGGTCGCGTGGCGGATATCTCCGCCGTCAGCCCGTCGCCTGCCTGCGTCACCATCTCAGTGCTCTCCCGCGAAGGCGACGGCACCGCGAGTTCTGAACTGCTGGCGATTATCGATAAGGCGCTTAACGCAGAGGATGTGCGTCCGGTCGGCGATCGCGTGACGGTACAGAGCGCGAAGATTGTGCCCTACCAGATTGATGCCACGCTTTTTCTCTACCCCGGGCCTGAATCGGAGCCGATACGCCAGGCGGCTGAGCAGAAGCTGAAAGCCTACATCACCGCCCAGCGCCGACTGGGACGCGATATCCGCTTGTCGGCCATCTACGCCGCGCTTCACGTCGAGGGCGTACAGCGGGTGGTGTTGAACGCACCGCAGAAAGATATCGTGCTCGATCAGAGCCAGGCTTCCTGGTGTACGGCGTGGAAAATCACCACCGGAGGTACCGATGAGTGACGACCGTCTGTTGCCTGTTGGCTCATCGGTTCTCGAGGTGGCGACAGCACACGCGGCGGCGCAGATTTCACGCGTACCGGTGCCGCTGCGCACGCTTTGGGACCCGCTAACCTGCCCGGCCGAGCTACTGCCTTACCTTGCGTGGGCACTCTCCGTTGACCGCTGGGATTTTAACTGGCCGGAAGCGACCAAACGGAAGGTGATCGCCGCCTCCTTTTTCGTCCATCAACATAAAGGAACACGCAGCGCCATTCACCGCGTGGTGGAGCCGCTTGGCTTCCTGATTGAGCTGCGCGAGTGGTGGCAGGACAACGGCGAGCCTGGCACCTTTCGGCTGGTGATCGGCGTTCAGGAAAATGGCATTACCGAGGAGACGTACCAGGAGCTGGAGCGGCTGATTAACGATGCCAAACCGGCAAGTCGCCATTTGACGGAACTGAATATCAGCCTCAGTAGCCAGGGCGAGTGCTACGTCGGCGCGGCCTGCTACCTCGGCGAAGAGCTCACCGTTTACCCCTACACGCCGGAAGAGATTGTTGTCGGCGGCGAAAGTTATGCAGCATCGGCGATCCACCTGATTGATAGCCTCACCATCACGGTTTAATCCTCCCTTCGGGCTACGGCCCGTTTTTTTTATCTGCCCTGTTGTGTGAGTTCGCACCCAACGCCCCTCAATGGAGTTTGCCTGCGGCTGAACGGAAAATATCGCCATCGTTCACTTCTCAACAAACAATCTGAGAGCGTATGCATGACCGCAAAGTATTTCGCTATTTTGACTAACCTGGGGGCGGCAAAGCTTGCGAATGCTGCCGCGCTGGGCACGCAAATTAACCTGACGCAGCTGGCCGTCGGCGATGCCAATGGCCAGCTGCCTACACCCGATCCGGCGCAGACCAAACTAATTAACCAGAAGCGTATCGCGCCGCTAAACCGGCTCTCGATTGATCCGAAAAATGGCAGCCAGATTATTGCCGAGCAGGTGATCCCGGAAACCGAAGGCGGCTTCTGGATCCGTGAAATTGGTCTCTATGACGATGCTGGCGTGCTGATTGCGGTGGCGAACTGCCCGGAGACCTACAAACCGCAACTGCAGGAGGGTAGCGGACGCACGCAGACCATCCGTATGGTGGTAGTCGTCTCCTCAACGGCAGCGGTGACGCTGAAAATCGACCCGTCGGTGGTGCTGGCCACCCGCCAGTATGCTGATGATCTACTGGATAACCACCTCAAGGCCGCCAATCCGCACCCGCAATATGCGCCGCTCGCCAGCCCGGTTTTTACCGGCATCCCGACGGTTCCGGACGCGCTGGTAGGTAATTACAGTCAGCAGATTGCCAATACCAAATATGTGCGTGATGTCGTGGCAAGTGATGCCTACATTCTGCCGGTAGGCGCGCCGGTTGCCTGGCCGCTGGCAGCCGCGCCCTCTGGCTGGTTCCTCTGTAATGGCGCCACGTTCGACAAAGCAAAGTATCCGCGCCTGGCGGCAGCGTATCCGGCCGGTTTAGTGCCAGACCTGCGCGGCGAGTTTATTCGCGGCTGGGATGCTGGGCGCGGAGCAGATCCTGCCCGTGCGTTACTAAGCTGGCAGAAAGGAACCATAAACCTCAACGACCCTTCAATCACTTCGGTAGGCATAGCAAGCCCGATTCATGCCAATGACAACATAGCCACTGCCAGGAGTGACTTCGGGTTAGATCCTGTGATGAAAAGCGATTATCCGAACGTGATGAATGCCTTTTTCGCCACACCGCAGGCAGCCATCGACATAGATGCCAACGGGTATGCCGGAGGCTATGGCAGTACCCGTCCACGCAACCTTGCCTTTAACTTCATTGTGAGAGCCGCATAATGACAACCGCTATTTTTGACGAAAATCACTTAGCCAGCCAGGCGGGTACTGCCACCGTCTATAACTTTGACGCGTTGAGCCGCGAGTGCCTCGGCAGCAGCGTCGAGTATCTTGCCGTCGGCGTCGGTATTCCGGCGAACTCCACGCTTGATAAACCGTTGGTCGGGAAACCGGGGTTTGCGGTGCGCCGCAACGCAGCGCTGGATGGCTGGGAGTACGCCGCCGACCATCGCGGCAGCGACGTGTATGAGAAAGCCACCGGTGTGAAGAGAACGCTGACGCAGCTGGGCGATTACCCGGATGATGTCACCCCGCTGGCCCCCGCCACACCTTATGACCTATGGAACGGCAGCGCCTGGGTAACGGACGACGCCGCACAGCAGGCGGCGCAAATCGCGCAGGCAGAGCAAACCAAAGCCCGTCTGCTCAATCGTGCGAAAAACAGCATCAGCCTGTGGCAGACCGAACTGCAGCTCGGCATCATCAGCGACGATGATAAAACGCAGCTTATCACCTGGATGCGCTACATCCAGGCGCTGCAAAAGGTCGATACGGGTACTGCGCCCGATATCGCCTGGCCTGAACAGCCGCAATAAAAGATGACGGGCTGCGGCCCGTTTTGCCGGGTGGCACTACGTTTACCCGGCCTACACTTCGCCAATGCCTGATAAGGCGAAACCGCCATCAGGCTGGGGAAGTTGTTCCGCCTGGCAGCCAACCGCATTCGATAGCCCCTTCCCCAAACTGCCCGCGACAATAGCGTTTACTCAATCGCTAACAGAGAGTGAAGGCCTGACTATGAAATATTTTGCCATTTTGACCCACGAGGGGGCCGCGAAGCTTGCGAATGCCACCGCGCTCGGCACGCAGCTGAAACTGACCCATATGGCCACCGGCGACGGTAACGGTACCCTGCCCACCCCCGATCCCGCACAAACAGAGCTGGTTAACCAGAAACGTATTGCGCCACTCAATATGCTCTTTGTCGACCCTGGCGACGCGAACCTGATTATCGCCGAACAGGTTATTCCGGAGAACGAAGGCGGCTTCTGGATCCGTGAAATTGGTCTCTATGACAATGCTGGCGTGCTGATCGCGGTGGCGAACTGCCCGGAAACGTATAAACCGCAACTGCAGGAGGGTAGCGGACGCACGCAGACCATTCGTATGGCGCTGGTGGTCTCCTCAACCTCGGCGGTGAGCCTGAAAATCGACCCGTCGGTGGTGCTGGCCACCCGCCAGTATGCTGATGAGCTGCTGAGTAACCACCTCAAAGCCGCTAATCCGCACCCGCAATATGCGCCGCTCGCCAGCCCGGTTTTTACCGGCATCCCGACGGTTCCGGATGCGCCAATCGGTAACTACGGTCAGCAGATTGCCAATACCAAATATGTGCGTGATGTCGTGGCAAGTGATGCCTACATTCTGCCGGTAGGCGCGCCGGTTGCCTGGCCGCTGGCAGCCGCGCCCTCTGGCTGGTTCCTCTGTAATGGCGCCACGTTCGACAAGACAAAATATCCGCGTCTGGCGGCAGCGTATCCGGCCGGCTTGCTGCCGGATCTGCGTGGGGAGTTTATTCGCGGCTGGGATGCTGGGCGCGGAGCAGATCCTGCCCGTGCGTTACTAAGCTGGCAGAAAGGAACCATCCATATCAACGATCCCTCGCTTAGCTCGGTAAACCTGGCAAGCCCGATCCATGCCAATGACAACGTAGCCACTGCCAGGAGTGACTTCGGGTTAGATCCTGTGATGAAAAGCGATTATCCGAACGTGATGAATGCCTTTTTGGTCACACCGCAGGCAGCCGCCGACATGAATGCCGGCGGGTTTGCCGAAGGCTATGGAAGCACCCGTCCACGCAACCTTGCCTTTAACTTCATTGTGAGAGCCGCATAATGACAACCGCTATTTTTGACGAAAATCACTTAGCCAGCCAGGCGGGTACTGCCACCGTCTATAACTTTGACGCGTTGAGCCGCGAGTGCCTCGGCAGCAGCGTCGAGTATCTTGCCGTCGGCGTCGGTATTCCGGCGAACTCCACGCTTGATAAACCGTTGGTCGGGAAACCGGGGTTTGCGGTGCGCCGCAACGCAGCGCTGGATGGCTGGGAGTACGCCGCCGACCATCGCGGCAGTGACGTGTATGAGAAAGCCACCGGTGTGAAGAGAACGCTGACGCAGCTGGGCGATTACCCGGATGATGTCACCCCGCTCGCCCCCGCCACACCTTATGACCTATGGAACGGCAGCGCCTGGGTAACGGATGAGGCCGCACAGCAGGCGGCGCAAATCGCGCAGGCAGAGCAAACCAAAGCCCGTCTGCTCAATCGTGCGAAAAACAGCATCAGCCTGTGGCAGACCGAACTGCAGCTCGGCATCATCAGCGACGATGATAAAACGCAGCTTATCACCTGGATGCGCTACATCCAGGCGCTGCAAAAGGTCGATACGGGTACTGCGCCCGATATCGCCTGGCCTGAACAGCCGCAATAAAAGATGACGGGCTACGGCCCGTTTTTTTTAATCCCCGCTGTTGTATCAGCCGCTCGCCAACCCGGACAAATAGCGCGCCGCGACGCCACACTCGAAAATAGCACTCACCCCAACACCACGGAGTTAAACGGATGAGTGATTATCATCATGGCGTTCAGGTCGTCGAAATCAACGATGGCACGCGCGTCATTTCCACAGTCTCAACGGCCATTGTCGGCATGGTTTGTACCGCCAGCGATGCAGACGCAGGGATGTTCCCCCTCAATGAACCGGTTCTGATCACCAACGTGCAGAGCGCAATTGCCAAAGCGGGCAAACAAGGCACGCTGGCGGCGTCGCTGCAGGCAATTGCCGACCAGGCAAAACCGGTGATCGTTGTTGTTCGCGTTGCCGAAGGCAGCGGTGAGGACGCGCAAGCGCAAACCCTCTCTAACATCATCGGCACCACCGACGAAAACGGAAAATATACCGGCCTGAAAGCGCTGCTGACCGCCGAAGCAGTGACCGGCGTGAAACCGCGTATTCTTGGCGTACCCGGCCTTGATAGCCTCGACGTCGCTACCGCGCTGGCACCGATTTGCCAGAAGCTGCGCGCCTTTGGTTATGTCAGCGCCTGGGGCTGTAAAACCATTTCTGAAGCGATCAAGTACCGCGAGAACTTCAGCCAGCGCGAACTGATGGTGATCTGGCCCGATTTCCTCGCCTGGGATACCGCCAGCAACAGCTCTTCTGTCGCTTACTCGACGGCTCGCGCGCTGGGTCTGCGTGCGGCAATTGACCAGTCCGCAGGCTGGCATAAAACCCTCTCTAATGTTGGCGTTAATGGCGTTACCGGCATCAGCACCCCGGTGTTCTGGGATCTGCAGGAGTCGGGCACCGATGCCGATCTGCTAAACGAAGCGGGCATTACCACGCTGATTCGCAAAGATGGCTTCCGTTTCTGGGGCAACCGTACCTGCTCCGACGATCCGCTGTTCCTGTTTGAAAACTACACCCGCACCGCGCAGGTGATTGCCGACACCATGGCTGACGCGCATATGTGGGCGGTGGACAAACCGGTCACCGCATCGCTGATCCGCGACATCATTGACGGCATCAACGCAAAATTCCGCGAACTTAAAAGCAATGGCTACATCATCGATGCCACCTGCTGGTTCGATGAAGAGGCGAATGACGCGGCATCGCTAAAGGCGGGCAAGCTCTATATCGATTACGACTATACGCCGGTGCCGCCTCTGGAAAACCTGACCCTGCGCCAGCGCATCACGGATAAGTATCTGGCGAACCTGGTCTCCTCAGTTAACAGCAAGTAAGGAACAGATAGATGGCAATGCCGCGAAAACTCAAATATATGAACGTGTTCCTCAATGGCTTTAGCTATCAGGGGATCGCCAAATCGATCACGCTGCCGAAGCTGACCCGCAAGCTGGAGAACTACCGTGGCGCAGGCATGAACGGCGTAGCACCGATTGATATGGGGCTCGATGACGAAGCCCTGTCGATGGAGTGGTCGCTGGGCGGCTTCCCGGATGCCGCCATCTGGGAACTCTATGGTGCCACCACCGCCGATGCGGTTCCGATTCGCTTTGCCGGCTCCTACCAGCGCGATGACACCGGCGAGACAGTTGCCGTTGAAGTAGTAATGCGTGGCCGGCAGAAAGAGATCGACACCGGTGAGAACAAGCCGGGCGAAGATACCGAGTCCAAAATCTCCGTGGTCTGCAGCTACTTCAAGCTGACGATGGATGGCCAGGAGCTGGTGGAAATAGACACCGTCAACATGGTGGAGAGAGTGAACGGCGTCGATCGCCTTGAGCAGCACCGCCGTAATATCGGCCTGTAATAACCGCCCGGTCAGCCTGCTGGCCGGGTACCTTTTCCCGCGAAGAAGAGAGTGAGGATGCCATGAGCAACGAAACTGACAACGTGATTACCCTGGAAACGCCTGTTAAGCGCGGCGAGCAGGTAATTAACAGCGTGACGCTGATGAAACCCAACGCCGGTACCCTGCGCGGGTTGAGCCTGGCATCGGTGGCGAACGCCGATGTCGACGCGCTGATTAAAGTGCTGCCGCGCATCACTTCACCCTCGCTGACGGAGCAGGAAGTGGGTGCCCTCGACCTGGTCGATATGGTTGCGCTGGCGGGCAAGGTGGTCGGTTTTTTGTCACCGGCTTCGGCACAGTAACTTTTCCGGCCACTCTGTCGGTTGACGATCTGATGGCGGATATTGCGGTGATCTTTCACTGGCCGCCGTCAGAACTTTACCCCCTGAGCCTGACAGAACTCATCACCTGGCGCGAAAAAGCGCTACAGCGAAGCGGAAACAGATATGAGTAACAGCGCAAAATTAGAGGAATTGCTCACGGCTGTTGATCAGGCGACGCGCCCGTTTAAATCGTTGCAGACAGAGAGCCTCTCTCTGTCCGACCACGTCAAAGCAACGGAGAAAGATCTGCGCGGCTTATATAACCAGCTTGCGCAGGTCGACGAGATCACGCGCGCGCAGAACACCATCGTCGCCGTCGATAAACGCATTGAAGCCTTGCGCCAGCGCCAGAGAAAGCTACTGGAGGTGGTTGAGACGCCCGGACAAGTCAGGCTGCTGGAATTTACCGCCCATCAGAAACTTGAGCTCATGCAACGACGCGATACCTTACGTGAAAATATCGCGGCTAAGCAGCAGTCGCTGGCAACAGCCGGTATTACGACGGCCTCACCGTCATCCGCGAAGCAACAGCTGCAAAGCCGGATCGGTGAGACTTCCACCCAGTTGAGCGCCCAGCGGCAGGCGCTTGAACAAGCGCAGAAGCAGGAGCAGCGCCAGCAGCGCGCGGCAAAAATCCAGGCCGTACAGCAGCGCCTTCTCGGCGCAGGCGAAAAGGTCTCTGCCATTGGCGCGAGGGGTATGTCGATTGCCTCGACCGGCTTTGAACTGGGCAAAAAAATCATGCAGCCAGGCTTTGAGGCGTCGCTGAAAAATAGCCCGCTTGCGCCTGCCGCAACGTCCGGTAACGCAGAGCCCGATGTGCAGAAGACCCCCTCAGCTTCCGGAACCGCGGTCGCTACGCTGCAAAACCGTTCAGGAACAGCCGTTGCAACCCTGCAAAACAGTGTCAGTACCCCGGGAACTGCGGTCGCTGCACTGCAGAATAGCGCTGCCGGTCCCGCTGCGGCGATGCAGAACAGTGTCGGTAACCTCGGCACGGATCTCGAAGCGCTGCAGGCGGCTTACCAGTCGTTGAGCGTGGATATCTTCAGTACCCAGGAGTCATCTCTGCGCTCGCTGGTGCAGACCGCGACCCGCTATGTTGGCAAGCTGCAAGAGTGGGTGCAAAACAACCAGGGACTGGTGCAGAGTTTTGGGCTTATCGCCACGGTCGTGGTGGGTATTGCGGGTGCCGTCGGCACCGCGGCGGGCGTTATCGCGCCGGTATTCACCGGTATCAGCACGCTTATCACTCTCGCAACCACATTCGGCAGCGTCTTTACCACCGTTTGCGGCGGGATAGCGGCAGTGCTTGGCTCACTCACGCTACCGATTGTCGCCATTATTGCCGGCGTCGCCGCCGCTGCGCTGCTGATCTATAAGTACTGGGAGCCAATTAGCGCCTTCTTTGGCGGCGTTATTGAAGGCATCAAAACGGCGTTTGCTCCTATTGCCGAGTTGTTTGCGCCTTTCCAGCCACTTTTCGACGGCATAGGTAAAGTCATCAGTGACATTGCAGGGTGGTTCAACAATCTACTCACCCCAGTAAAATCCAGCCAACAAACCCTGGAGAGGTTCGGTAACGCCGGCAAGATATTCGGGCAATTGCTGGTTGAAGCGTTAACGTTGCCTTTCAAACCGCTAAAACTGCTGATTGAGGGAGTGACGTGGTTGCTGGATAAGCTGGGCGTTATTAACAAACAATCAGCAGATGCCGGCCCCGATAAGCAGCCGCAACCTACTGCTGGCGGTGCAGCGTTTGGCATAGTGCAACCTCCCCGCTTAGAGAACTATCAGGCGGCTCACCCCGCGGCAGGGGGTTCCTATGTCGATCAAAGTAAGAGCGAATACAACATCACCTTGCAGGGAGATATGTCGCCCGGCGGCGATGGCGTGCGCCAGTTTAAAGATCTACTGGCACAGCATGAGCAGGACAAACGCAATAACGCCCTTGCACAATTTAGCGCGACAGGAGGATATGCCTAATGATGCTGGCTCTGGGACCCTTTGTATTTATGCGGCAGACCCTGCCCTATCAAACCATGATACGCGGTAGCAACTTCAGCTGGGCCAGCAATGCGCGCGTCGGTAAACGCGACGCCTATCAATTTGCTGGCCCCGGAAGCGACACGATTGATATCAGCGGCGAACTCTTCCCGGAACTCACCGGCGGCATGCTGTCGCTTTCGGCGGTGCGTCTGATGGCGGAACAGGGCAAAGCCTGGCCGCTGATTGAGGGTACGGGCATGATTTACGGGATGTATGTAATTAATAGCGTCAGCGAGACTGGCACTCTCTTTTACCCGGATGGTTCGCCGCGCAAAATCAGCTTCACACTAAAACTGACCCGTGTCGATGAGTCGCTGAAAGCGATGTTTGGCGACATTTATGACCAGGGTAAGCAGTGGGCGACCAACGTACTGGAGCGTGTCTAATGCTTAATGCGTTTACGAACGGGCTGGCGCGGGTAAAAACGCCCGAATTTACGCTAAAACTCGGAAAAAAGGATATCACCGGCAATATTCAGTCCCGGCTAATAGCTTTAACAGTCACCGATAACCGGGGATTCGAAGCAGATACGCTTACGCTGACGCTGGATGATGCTGATGGGCAAATCCAGATGCCGGAGCGGAACAATATCATCACGCTGGCTATTGGTTGGCGGGGCACGGCGCTGACGGAGATGGGCACTTTTATCGTCGATAATGTTTATCATTCAGGTGCGCCGGATCGCGTTAAAGTGACCGCTAATAGCGCGGATTTTCGCGGCAGCCTGAACAGCCAACGGGATGGCTCCTGGCATGATACAACGCTTGGCGCCATTGTTGAGGAGATTGCCACTCGCAATAAACTGCAAACCAGCCTACCCGCGGCGCTGTCGCAGATTAAGATTGCACATATCGATCAGTCGAATGAGTCCGACGCTAATTTTCTGACGCGCCTGGCAAGGCGTAATGGTGCCGAGATCGCCGTAAAACTAGGTAAACTGTTTTTCATCGTTCCTGGTATGTGCATGGTGGGTGGCGAAACGCTGCCCTCCGTCACCATTGCCCGTAGTGATGGTGACAAGCATGAATTCTCCATTGCCGATCGCATTAACTACGCTGGCGTCACGGCGTTCTGGCAAGATACCGCCACGCCAAAAAATCTGAACAAGATCCAGCTGCAAAGAAAATCTTCGCAGGAGAAGGTCGCGCCCCTTTCCCATCCTCAGGCAGCGAGCAATACCGCAGCCGCAAATGAAAAAAAAGTGTCGACAGGCTACACGGCCGGTGCAGACAAAAATGTTCTTACCCTTTCAACTACTTTCGCAAACAAAGAGGAAGCGATGCGGGCGGCTGAGGCTCAGTGGAGCGCTATTCAGCGCAATGGTGCAAAGTTTTCTTTTACGCTTGCACAGGGAAGAGCCGACCTGCGGCCCGAAATGCCCGTAATGGTGACAGGATTTAAAAAAGTGATTAACGACACACGGTGGGTCATCAAAAAAGTGACTCACACCATGGACACAAAGGGTTTTATCAGCAGCGTGGAGCTGGAGGTTGGCATCAATGATGTTGAGTATGAGGCAAAATAAAAATCACAAATGCATTATTTAATTTGTATTTGCAAGATTGAAGGCTATCATAGCTAGCATAAACACGAAGGAGACCCCACTATGATGCATTGTCCGGTATGCCAGAAGGCGGCGCATGCGCGCTCAAGCCGCTACCTCAGTACCGAAACCAAAGAGCGTTATCACCAGTGCCAGAACGTTGAGTGCGGATGTACATTTGTCACCCACGAATCGCTGGCGCGCTATATTGTCCGGCCTGCAGCAGCGCCTACCGCTTCGCCAGCGAGCCTGCGCTGACGTGCGCTTTTCATTTAAGCCTGCATCAGCAGGCTTTTTTTATGCCTGTAGATCACCTGTCTTTCTGTCGCCATTCTGCCGCTACCCGTAATAAGAAAGGGGTTAGCATTACGCTAACCAATTGTTCAATAAAACTCTTTTAATGTAGCGCGTGCGGCGCCTTAGTTAAGATGCTTTCAAGAAAGACGATGAAAGCGGTGAGTTGATGAAAGAGACGGCTCCCGCTGTTTCTGCCTGGGCCGCTAGCTGGCACATCCGTCAGTTTCAGTTATCGGTGACTCTATACCGTGAATTGCGTCGTCTGGCTGATCCCGAGACCGGAATTTGCAGCGGTACATGATGCCGCTGACGCAGGTGACTGGGCAGGTTATGTTAATGCCAGGGCAGCGCCTTTGGGCGTCGTGCCGATTTGCAGGTGCGCACGCTTTACGAGCCGCGCGCTGAGTTTAACCAGAACGGTGAGGAGACTCTCTGCATTCATGGCATCTACGACGCAACGGTCGGCGCTGCCTCCCCTGTTCTGACCCGCCTCACGCAGTGGAAAATTGTTCCGAAGCGTGCCGTTGATTTGGCCATTGACCTTAAGGGCGCGACCGCGCCCTCTCGGAGTTCTGTCAATAACTGTAGCCACGAAAGAGCGCGATGCTGTCCAGAATACGCGTCCTGAAATACCGAAAGCAGCGGTGATCGTCAGACATTCCTTCGTGAAATCATCCACACAGGTGAGGCACTCGATCCTGCGACCGCTGGCCAGTGCGTCCATAACGAAATTCATCGACCATGTAAGGTTCGGCGTATCCGGGCGCAGAAGCGGAAACCGTTCGGTCGCCAGTCCTTTACGGCGTCGTCTGCGTTTTACGCTCAGTCCATTAAGGTGGTGAATACGGTATACCCGCTTGTGATTGACGTGAAGACCCTCACGACGTATTAACTGCCAGATGCGCCGGTAACTAAAACACCTTCGTTCGAGTGCCAGTTCTGTGATACGCCCTGATAAATGTGCATCAGCCGCCGGACGCTGAGCCTTATAGCGGCAGGTCGACAGAGACAAACCTGTAAGCCTGCAGGCACGACGGTGCGACAGACCGGTCGCATCACACATAAACTTAACGGCTTCCCGCTTGTGGCCTGTCATCAGTACTTTCGCCCCGGAGCCACCTGAAGAGCTTCCTTATCCAGCATGGCCTCGGCAAGCAGCTTCCTGAGTCTGGCGTTCTTTTCCTCAGGCGGCTTCAGGCGTTTAACCCCGGGCACTTCCATACCGCCATACTTCTTGCGCCAGGTATAAAAGGTTGCGTCGGAAATGGCGTGCTTACAGCTGAGCTCATGGGCAGAAACCCCGGCTTCAGCTTCGAGGAGGATACTGATGATCTGTTGGTCGGAAAAACGCTTCTTCATGGGGATGTCCTCATGTGGCTTATGAAGACATTACTGACATCGTGGTGTATTAATTAACCGGAAGCAGATCAGGCGAGCTCAATACAGCCTTTGTGCTGCCGGGCATTTTTCCGTCGGTAACCCCGCCCCGTCACCCTCAGCGGATGCGTGGCATGTAACTTTCCCCGATGGCGCGATAATTGAGTACGAACCGAAATCAGGGTCCTGACCGTCAGCGGCATCAAAATCACCACGGTAACCGCCTCCGAATCCCTTACCGCCACGGTGTCTGTGGTGACTGTTAAAGCGTCCTCGCGCATCACGCTCGATACACCGGCAATAAAAAAGGGGTTAGCATTACGCTAACCCCTTGTTCTATAACACGCTTTGGATGTAGCGCGTGCGCAGTCTTAGTTAAGACGCTCTTTAATACGAGCAGACTTACCGGTGCGCTCACGCAGGTAGTACAGTTTAGCTTTACGTACAGCACCACGACGTTTAACAGCAATGCTGTCAACTACCGGAGAGTGAGTCTGGAAGACACGCTCAACGCCTTCGCCGTTGGAAATTTTGCGAACAGTGAATGCAGAGTGCAGACCGCGGTTACGAATAGCGATAACCACGCCCTCGAATGCCTGCAGACGTTTTTTGGAACCTTCAACAACCCATACTTTCACTTCCACGGTATCGCCCGGACGGAAGGAAGGTACGTCCTGCTTCATCTGCTCTTGTTCAATTTGCTTAATGATGTTGCTCATAATTTAATCTCTTATCCTGGGTAAACTGATATTTGGAGGGCTTAAGCCATCCCATCATGTTTCTGTTGCTGCTGTTGTGCGTGTTCTTTTTTGAACTCCGCCAGCAACCTTGCTTGCTCTTCAGTCAGAGCCAGGTTTTCCAGAAGTTCAGGTCTTCTAAGCCAGGTGCGGCCCAGCGACTGCTTCAGACGCCAGCGACGTATCTCGGCATGATTTCCCGACAGCAAAACCGCCGGTACTTCCATCCCTTCTAACACTTCAGGACGAGTATAGTGCGGGCAGTCCAGCAATCCATCAGCAAAGGAGTCTTCCGTTGCTGAAGCTTCGTGGCCCAGCACCCCCGGAATAAACCGGGAAACCGAGTCAATCAGCGTCATTGCTGGCAGCTCACCGCCACTGAGCACGTAATCACCAATAGACCACTCTTCATCGATCTCGGTCTGGATTACCCGCTCATCTATCCCTTCGTAGCGACCGCACACCAGAATCAGTTTCTGATTAGTAGCCAGTTCGCTCACGCCCGCTTGATCAAGCTTGCGTCCCTGAGGCGAAAGATAAATCACCTTCGCGCCTTCGCCCGCCGCGGCTTTCGCTGCGTGTATGGCGTCCCGTAAGGGGTTCACCATCATTAGCATTCCCGGTCCGCCGCCGTAAGGACGTTCGTCCACGGTACGGTGCCGGTCATGAGCGAAGTCACGTGGACTCCAGCTCTCAATGCTCAGCAGGCCTTTTTTTACTGCCCGGCCAGTTACCCCGTAGTCGGTAATCGCGCGGAACATTTCAGGAAACAGGCTAATTATGCCAATCCACATAGCGCCGTCTTTTACCGTATATCCGGAGGTTTAAAAACCAGGATCCCAATCTACTTCAATGGTTTGAGTAGTGAGATCGACTTTCTTGATAACCTGCCCATCGAGGAACGGAACCAACCGCTCCTTGATACCAAATGCATCTTTCAGGTTTGCCTTGATGACGAGAACGTCATTCGACCCGGTTTCCATCATATCGACGACTTTACCGAGGCTGTAACCTTCAGTAGTCACTACCTGGCAACCCATAAGGTCTTTCCAGTAGTAGTCACCCTCTTCCAGTTCCGGCAGCTGCGCGGAATCAACGAGAATTTCGCAATTCGTCAGAAGATTCGCGGCATCGCGATCGTCAACGCCTTTCAGCTTAATGACGATATCCTGATTGTGGTAGCGCCAGCTTTCCAGCTCAATGCTCTGCCACTGACCCGCCTTCTGGATAAACCAGGGCTGATAGTCAAAAATGCTTTCGGCGTCTTCGGTGGAGGAAAACACTCTGAGCCAACCACGAATTCCGTAAGAAGATCCCAGCTTGCCAACAATAATTGGTTCAGCAGGGGCCGATGCGGTTTGTTGCTTGCTCATCATGACCACCGTGACAGATTAAGCTGCTTTCTTTGCTTCTTTGATCAGCGCGGAAACGCGATCGGAAACGGTAGCGCCCTGGCCAACCCAATGAGCGATGCGATCCAGATCCAGGCGAGTGCCTTCTTCTTTCTCAGATGCGATCGGGTTGAAGAAACCAACGCGCTCAATGAAGCGACCGTTGCGTGCATTACGGCTGTCAGTAACAACAACCTGGTAGAACGGACGCTTTTTAGCGCCGTGACGAGCTAAACGAATAGTTACCATAACATCCTCTTGTGTGAATAAAACACCCGGCCCCATCGAGGAACGGAGCCTGGTGTCATATTAAAAGCCCGAAAATTTTACTGATTTTGGGGGGAATTGCAATCAAGATAAAGCAAACAAGGGAAATAAGGCGTATGTCGGTGTAGCCAGTTTGGTTCCGGCGTGCGCGCAGAAAGCGGAGCGTACACGTAGTACGTGAGCATTTCGAGCACACCCCGGGGCCAAAATGGCAAACAAGATAGCCTTATACCCTTGTTTTAGCGGCCAGGGAAACCGGGGGGCATCATCCCTTTCATGCCACGCATCATCTTCGCCATACCGCCCTTCTTCATCTTCTTCATCATGCGCTGCATGTCGTCGAATTGTTTGAGCAGACGGTTGACGTCCTGCACCTGCATACCGCAGCCTGCGGCGATGCGGCGTTTGCGCGAGCCTTTGATGATGTCCGGGTTGGCGCGCTCTTTGAAGGTCATCGAGTTGATGATCGCTTCCATACGCACCAGCACTTTGTCATCCATCTGCGCTTTCACGTTGTCCGGAATCTGCCCCATGCCCGGCAGCTTGCCCATCAGGCTCGCCATGCCGCCCATGTTTTTCATCTGGCGCAGCTGCTCAAGGAAGTCGGTCAGATCGAAGCCGTCGCCTTTTTTCAGCTTGTTCGCCAGCTTCTCAGCCTGCGCGCGGTCAACTTTGCTTTCGATATCTTCAATAAGCGACAGCACATCGCCCATGCCGAGAATACGCGACGCGATACGGTCCGGGTGGAACGGCTCCAGCGCTTCGGTTTTCTCACCGACGCCGAGGAATTTGATCGGTTTACCGGTGATGTGGCGGATAGAGAGCGCCGCACCGCCGCGGGCATCACCATCCACTTTGGTCAGCACGACACCGGTCAACGGCAGCGCTTCATTAAACGCCTTCGCCGTGTTAGCGGCATCCTGACCGGTCATGGCGTCGACGACAAACAGCGTCTCAACGGGCTTAATCGTTGCGTGAACCTGTTTGATCTCCTCCATCATCGCTTCATCAACGTGCAGACGACCGGCGGTATCCACCAGCAGCACGTCATAAAACTTCAGCTTCGCCTCTTTCAGCGCCGCGTTAACGATGTCGACCGGCTTTTGCGCCACATCAGAGGGGAAAAAATCGACCCCAACCTGCTGCGCCAGCGTCTCCAGCTGTTTGATCGCCGCCGGGCGGTAAACGTCCGCGGAGACGACCATCACTTTCTTCTTGTGCTTCTCGCGCAGGAACTTACCGAGCTTACCAACGCTGGTGGTTTTACCCGCACCCTGCAGGCCCGCCATCAGCACTACCGCCGGCGGCTGTGCCGCCAGGTTGAGGCTCTGGTTCTCTTCGCCCATCGCGGCAACCAGCTCGTTGCGCACGATTTTGACGAACTCCTGGCCCGGGGTCAGGCTCTTGTTGACTTCATGGCCTACCGCTTTCTCTTTCACGCGGTTGATAAAGTCACGCACTACCGGCAGCGCAACGTCGGCTTCCAGCAGCGCCATGCGCACTTCGCGCAGGGTCTCTTTGATGTTGTCTTCAGTGAGGCGTCCACGGCCACTGATATTGCGCAGTGAGCGCGACAAACGATCGGTTAAATTATCAAACATTGTCTCTCGCCTGAGGTGATACGATTGGCCGCCAGCGCGACGCATAACAGAAATTTGCCGCAGTATAGCATGAAGACATCGCGGCTGTATGTGATGGAACTGTTGGAGGCTGGGTCACGTAACGTTATACTGCTTCTCTTTCTCTCTTAGTCAACTGTCGACACGCCTATGCCCGTTTTTGCCCTGATCGCTCTTGTCGCCTACTCAACCAGCATCGCGCTGATTGTTCCCAGCCTGTTACAAAAAAACAGCGGCTGGCGCAAAATGGCCATCTTTTCAGCGGTGCTTGCGCTTATATTCCACGGCTTCGCGCTGAAAGAGCGCATCTTCCCTGACGATGGCGGTCAAAATCTCAGCCTGCTGAACGTCGGTTCACTGGTCAGCCTAATGATCTGTTCGGTGATGACAATCGTCGCCTCGAAAAACCGCGGCTGGCTGCTGCTGCCGATTGTCTATACGTTCGCGTTAATCAATCTCGCTTTCGCCATTTTCATGCCGAATGAGTTCATCACCCATCTGGAAACCACGCCCGGCATGATGGTGCATATCGGTCTGTCGCTGTTCGCCTATGCCACCTTAATTATCGCGGCAATGTATGCACTCCAGCTGGCGTGGATTGATTACCAGTTGAAGAACAAGAAGCTGGCTTTCAGCAGCGAAATGCCGCCGCTGCTGGTGATTGAGCGCAAGATGTTTCATATCACCCAGGTCGGCGTGGTGCTGCTGACGCTGACGCTCTGCACTGGCCTGTTTTATATGCAAAACCTGTTCAGTATGGAGAATATCGACAAAGCGGTGCTCTCAATCATCGCCTGGTTTGTCTATATTGTCCTGCTGTGGGGCCACTATCACGAAGGCTGGCGCGGTCGTCGCGTCGTCTGGTTCAATGTCGCAGGAGCCGGTATTTTAACGCTCGCCTATTTCGGCAGCCGCGTCCTGCAACACTTCATAAGTTAAAGCAAAGGAGTTCCCCCTGGAACACATCTCTACCACGACGCTGATTGTTACCCTTATCATCATGGTCGTGGTTTCAGCCTATTTCTCCGGTTCAGAAACCGGAATGATGACCCTCAACCGCTATCGCCTGCGCCACATGGCTAAACAGGGCAACCGTGCGGCCAAACGCGTCGAAAAACTGCTGCGTAAGCCGGATCGCCTGATTAGCCTGGTGCTGATCGGCAACAATTTGGTCAACATTCTCGCCTCGTCGCTGGCGACCATTGTCGGCATGCGCCTGTACGGTAATGCCGGTGTTGCCATCGCCACCGGTGTGCTGACCTTCGTGGTGCTGGTGTTTGCCGAAGTGCTGCCAAAAACCATCGCTGCCCTTTATCCGGAAAAGGTCGCGTTTCCCAGCAGCCTGCTGCTCGGCCCGCTGCAAATTATCATGCTGCCGCTGGTGTGGCTGTTAAACGGTGTGACGCGTATTTTGATGCGCATGATTGGCATTAAAGCTGATGTGGTGGTCAGCGGTGCGCTCAGTAAAGAGGAGCTGCGCACCATCGTTCACGAGTCGCGCTCGAAAATCTCCCGCCGTAACCAGGATATGCTGCTGTCGATTCTCGATCTGGAGAAGGTCAGTGTTGATGACATCATGGTGCCGCGCAATGAGATCGTCGGTATCGATATCAATGACGACTGGAAATCGATTGTGCGCCAGCTGACCCACTCGCCGCACGGTCGCATTGTGCTCTATCGCGACTCGCTGGATGATGCCATCAGCATGCTGCGCGTGCGCGAAGCCTATCGTCTGATGACCGAGAAGAACGAGTTCACCAAAGAGGTGATGCTGCGCGCAGCAGATGAAATCTACTACGTGCCGGAAGGGACGCCGCTCAGCGTTCAGCTGGTGAAGTTTCAGCGTAATAAGAAGAAAGTCGGCCTGGTGGTGGATGAGTATGGCGATATTCAGGGGCTGGTGACGGTTGAGGATATTCTTGAAGAGATTGTCGGTGACTTCACCACCTCCATGTCGCCCGCACTGGCGGATGAAGCGACGCCGCAGAATGACGGTTCGGTCATTATCGACGGTAGTGCCAGCGTGCGCGAGTTGAACAAAGCCTTTAACTGGCGCTTACCGGAAGATGAAGCGCGGACCATCAACGGCATGGTGCTTGAAGAGCTGGAGGAGATCCCGGCGGCGGGGACGCGCGTACGTATTGAGCAGTACGATATCGATATTCTCGATGTGCAGGAGAATATGATTAAGCAAGTAAAAGTGATCCCGGTTAAAGCGCTACGTGAGAGCGTTACAGAGTAAAAAAAACCCTCTCAGCATGAGAGGGTTTTCGTTTTACGCTTTCGCTTTGGCGACGGTGACCATCGCGGCGCGAATGGTGCGGCCATTCAGGGTGAACCCTTTCTGCATCACTCCCAGCACGTTGCCAGCGCTGACCTCTTCCGACTCGACCATCGCAATCGCCTGATGCACATTTGGATCCAGCGGAACGTTGGTGTCTGCAATCACCTCGACACCAAATTTCTTCACTACATCCAGCATGTTTTTCAGGGTCAGTTCGATACCTTCGACCATCGGTGCCATCGCGGCGTTCTCTTTGTCAGCCACTTCCAGCGCGCGATCCAGACTATCGATGACCGGCAGCAGTTCATTAACGAACTTCTCCAGCGCGAATTTGTGCGCTTTCTCGATATCCAGCTCGGTACGGCGACGCAGATTTTCCATCTCCGCTTTGATACGCAGTACCGTCTCGCGCTCGCGGGTTTCCGCTGCTGCTAACTGCGCTTCGAGGTTCGCAATTTTCTCATCGCGCGGATCCACCTGCTCAGCGGCTTCGTCAGGCTCAACTACTGCCTCAACGTCGTCGTGCTGTTCCTTGATAATCTCTTCCGGGGACTGCCCGTCAGGCGTTTTCTGTTCTTCACTACTCATGAATTTCTCCGCGTTTTTTTGCAATCATCTCGCTAACCTGCATTATTATGGGGATCCGTTTCCTGGATTCAAGGGAACAAGTCAGATTGTCATCATTCATTCGCCACAAGGACCCGCAAAAAATGACCCAACATTTCAAGTGTATTGGTATTGTCGGGCACCCGCGCCACCCTACCGCGCTCACCACACATGAAATGCTCTACCGCTGGCTGCATGCCAAAGGCTATGACGTGATGGTTGAACAGCGCATCGCCCATGAGCTGAAACTCTCAAATGTGCGAACCGGTACGCTGGCGGACATTGGTCAACAGGCGGATCTGGCAGTGGTGGTCGGCGGCGATGGCAATATGCTTGGCGCGGCGCGCACGCTGGCGCGTTACGACATCAAAGTGATTGGCATTAACCGCGGCAATCTGGGCTTTCTGACCGATCTCGATCCCGATAATGCGCAACAGCAGCTGGCCGATGTACTCGAGGGCCACTACATCGCCGAGAAACGTTTTTTACTGGAAGTGCAGGTGTGCCAGCAGGATTGCCAGAAACGCATCAGCACCGCGATTAATGAAGTGGTGCTGCACCCAGGCAAAGTCGCGCACATGATTGAGTTTGAAGTCTATATAGATGAAGTGTTTGCCTTCTCCCAGCGCTCAGATGGCCTGATTATCTCCACGCCAACCGGCTCTACGGCCTACTCGCTCTCCGCGGGTGGCCCGATTCTCACCCCTTCGCTGGACGCCATTACGCTGGTGCCCATGTTTCCGCATACTCTCTCTGCACGCCCGCTGGTGATTAACAGTAGTAGCACCATTCGACTGCGTTTCTCCCATCGCCGTAGCGACCTTGAAGTGAGCTGCGACAGCCAGATTGCGCTGCCGATTCAGGAGGGTGAAGATGTGTTAATTCGCCGCTGCGACTATCACCTGAATCTTATCCATCCAAAAGATTACAGCTATTTCAATACGTTAAGTTCTAAGCTCGGCTGGTCGAAAAAATTGTTCTGAAAAGCGGCTGCGGGGCTTTACTGTATATAATTCCAGTTTATACTGTACGAAAACACAGTTATGGTTTTTCATACAGGAAAGCAACCATGTTGGCACAACTCACTATCAGTAATTTTGCTATCGTTCGTGAGCTTGAGATCGATTTTAATAGCGGGATGACGGCTATTACCGGCGAAACCGGTGCAGGTAAATCCATTGCGATTGATGCGCTCGGGCTCTGCCTTGGCGGTCGCGCTGAAGCTGACATGGTACGCGCCGGCGCACAGCGCGCCGATCTTTGCGCCCGCTTTGCCCTGAAAGACACCCCTGCCGCGCAGCGCTGGCTCGAAGAGAACCAGCTTGAAGATGGACGTGAGTGTTTACTTCGCCGCGTCATCAGCAGCGATGGCCGCTCCCGCGGCTTTATTAACGGTACTGCCGTTCCCCTTTCCCAGCTACGTGAACTGGGCCAGCTGCTTATCCAGATCCACGGCCAGCATGCGCATCAGCTGCTGATTAAATCCGAACACCAAAAAACCCTGCTCGACGGCTATGCCGGTGAGTATGCGCTCACTCAGCAAATGGGGGAGCGCTACCGCGCCTGGCATCAAAGCTGTCGCGAGCTGGCACAGCATCAGCAGCAGAGCCAGGAGCGCGCCGCGCGCGCCGAGCTGCTGCATTATCAGCTGAAAGAGCTTAATGAGTTCAGCCCGCAGCCGGGCGAGTTCGAACAGATTGATGAAGAGTACAAACGTCTCGCTAACAGCGGACAACTGCTCTCCACCAGTCAGCATGCCCTGAATGTGCTTGCCGACGGCGAAGACGTTAACCTGCAGAGCCAGCTCTACAGCGCCCGCCAGCTGCTTACAGAGCTGACCGGGATGGATACGCGTCTCTCCAGCGTGCTGGAGATGCTGGAGGAGGCGGCGATCCAGATCAGCGAAGCTAGCGATGAGCTGCGCCACTACTGCGACCGTTTAGACCTCGACCCGAACCGCCTTTACGAGCTGGAGCAGCGTATCTCCCGCCAAATCTCGCTGGCGCGCAAGCACCACATCGCGCCGGAAGAGCTGCCGCAGTTCCACCAGTCTCTGCTTGATGAGCAGCAGCTGCTTGAAGATCAGGCTGATTCGCAGGAGACGCTGGCGCTGGCCGTTAGCCATCACCACCAGCTGGCGCTGGAGAGCGCGCAGCAGCTGCATGCGCAGCGCGTGAAGTATGCGCAGGAGCTGAGCCAGCTCATCACCGAAAGTATGCACTTACTCTCCATGCCGCACGGCGTGTTTGAGATTGATGTAGCCTTCAACGATCACACGCTGACGGCTGACGGAGCGGATCGCATTGAGTTCCGCGTCACCACCAACCCAGGCCAGCCGCTGCAGGCGATTGCCAAAGTGGCCTCCGGCGGTGAGCTGTCGCGTATCGCGCTGGCGATTCAGGTGATTACCGCCCGTAAGATGGAAACCCCGGCGCTGATCTTCGATGAAGTGGACGTGGGTATCAGCGGCCCGACCGCTGCCGTTGTGGGGAAAATGCTGCGCCAGCTGGGCGAATCAACACAGGTTATGTGCGTGACGCACCTGCCGCAGGTGGCCGGTTGCGGGCATCACCACTTCTATGTCAGCAAAGAGACCGATGGTGCCATGACGGAAACCCATATGCAGCCGCTGGATAAACGTGCGCGCCTGCAGGAGCTGGCGCGTCTGCTGGGCGGCAGCGAAGTGACGCGTAACGCGCTGGCGAATGCCAAAGAGCTGCTGGCAGCGTAAACTTTTCGGTAATATGACGGTCTGACTTCTCGACAAAACGACAACAGACCCGGCCACAAAGGTTTTAAACTGGCGAAAGGTCTATTATTATCGGCATATTA
This sequence comes from Kosakonia sp. SMBL-WEM22, assembly GCF_014490785.1. NCBI lineage: Bacteria > Pseudomonadati > Pseudomonadota > Gammaproteobacteria > Enterobacterales > Enterobacteriaceae > Kosakonia > Kosakonia sp. SMBL-WEM22. The sequence continues at coordinate 3,779,754 of NZ_CP051488.1, forward strand.
CATATGAGCCACGTACTGTTCGGGCCCGAAAAGGAATCAAATCACTATGCGCTGTAAAATGCTGACTGCTGCCGCAGCGGTTCTTCTGATGTTGACCGCTGGTTGCTCCACTCTGGAACGCGTGGTTTACCGTCCGGATATCAACCAGGGGAACTACCTGACGCCCACCGACGTTGCAAAAATCCGCGTGGGCATGACGCAACAGCAGGTTGCGTATGCACTGGGAACCCCGATGATGAGCGACCCGTTTGGCACCAACACCTGGTTCTATATCTTCCGTCAGCAGCCAGGCCATGAAAATGTGACTCAGCAGACGCTGACCCTCACCTTCAACAGCAACGGCGTGTTAACCAATATCGACAACAAACCGGCGCTAACCAACCAGCGCTAAGTTTGAAAAAAGCGGTAAACGCCAGACGGTTTTACCGCCAGTAAAAGAAAAAGGTGCTCAGTGAGCACCTTTTTTTGTATCTCGCGCCAGGCTAATCGGTTACGACTTGTTTGCCGCTTTCTCGTTCGCCGCTTTTTCCGCCCGCTGGCGACGCAGCTCTTTCGGATCGGCAATCAGCGGGCGGTAGATCTCCACGCGGTCGCCATCATTGACGTTGTCGTGCAGTTTTACCGTCCGGCTGTAAATCCCCACCTTATTCACCTTTAAGTCGATATCTTCGCGCAGCTCCAGCAGCCCGGACGCGCGGATCGCCTCTTCGACGGTCGCGCCCACCTCCAGCTTCACCCGCAGCAGATACTGCTTTTCTGGCAAAGCATAGGCCACTTCAACAGCGATGTTACCCGGCACGATAAACCTCTTTCGCGCGATGGGTAAACGCCTGCACCATATTCGCCGCCAGCTCTTTAAAGATGCGACCGAAAGCCAGCTCAATCAGCTTGTTGGTAAACTCGAAATCGAGCTGAAACTCGACCCGGCAGGCATTTGAGCTGAGCGGGGAAAAGGTCCAGCCGCCGCTCAGCGACTTAAACGGGCCATCCACCAGGTGCATCAAAATGCTTTTGTTAGCTTCCAGCGTGTTGCGGGTGGTAAAGGTCTTGCTGATCCCCGCTTTCGACACGTCCACAGCCGCCGTCATCTCCGTCGGGCCGGAGTCGATAATTCGGCTGCCGGTACACCCCGGCAGAAACTGCGGGTAGGAGTCCACATCGTTCACTAATTGATACATCTGCTCCGCGCTATAGGGCACCAGCGCAGTACGGCTAATCTGAGGCATAAGGTTTTCCGCATTCACACAATCGTTAAATAATAACATCTCCCCCGGTTGAAAGGAAAACGCGTTGCCCTAACTCATGCTAAGATAACCCGTTCAGCCTCACAGGACGCAATGAGGTCAGTTTCAGATATCAGATTACCGGATGGCTCCACGATACTATGACGAAGAAAAAAGCATATAAACCAGGTTCAGCCACCATTGCGCTGAACAAGCGCGCCCGCCATGAATACTTCATTGAAGAGGAGTTTGAGGCCGGGCTTTCACTGCAGGGCTGGGAAGTAAAATCCTTACGTGCCGGTAAAGCCAATATTGGCGATAGCTACGTGATCCTGAAAGATGGAGAAGCCTATCTCTTTGGCGCTAACTTCACGCCGCTGACCGTCGCCTCCAGCCACTATGTTTGCGACCCGACGCGCACGCGTAAACTGCTGCTGAACCAGCGCGAGCTGGATTCACTCTACGGCCGCATCAACCGCGAAGGTTACACCGTGGTTGCGCTCTCCCTTTACTGGAAGAACGCCTGGTGCAAAGTGAAAATCGGCGTGGCGAAAGGTAAGAAGCAGCACGATAAACGCACCGATCTGAAAGAGCGCGAATGGCAGCTCGATAAAGCACGTATCATGAAAAACGCGGGCCGCTAAGTGCACGCCCGCGCTGCCCTCTCACCCCGGGAGAGGGCACCAACTCTCCGCCCTACCGCTCCCGCAGCGCCTCATTAAGTTTATTCAACGGTTTAATCAGATAATCCATTACCGATTTTTGCCCGGTTTTAATCTCTACGTTAGCGATCATCCCCGGCAGGATAGGGAAACTTTTGCCGCTGCGGTTCTTCAGCTCCGCGCTTTGCGTGCGGACATAGACGCGGTAGTAAAACTGATCGCGACGCACTTCATCCTGCAAGGTATCCGGCGAGACCACCTCTACAGTGCCTTTCAAATCGCCATAGATGGAGGAGTCATAGGCCGTCACCTTCACTGTCGCCGGTAAACCGGGGCGAATATAGGCGATATCGCGCGGGTTGATGCGCGTCTCCACCAGCAGTTGATCCTCCAACGGCACAATCTCCATCAGCTTGCCGCCTGGCTGCACCACCCCGCCCACGGTGTTGATCTGCACATCTTTCACGATCCCGCGCACCGGTGAATTAAGCACGGCGCGATCCAGCTGATCCGCTTTGCCCGCCATCACCTGCAGCTGCGCATCAAGATCGGCATTATTTTTCACCTGCTCTTCGCGGGCGCGTACCGCAAACTGGTTACGCGCCTCGTCGATTTTCCCCTTCAGCTCCGTCGCCTGGCGTTGCAGGCGAATCACCTCGACATCGCTCGCCGCCCCTTTCGCCACCAGCGGCTGCGTCATGCGCAGCTCCGACATCACCAGCTGATGCGTTTTTTGCAGATTTGCCACCGTCTCGTTGAGATTGCGCCGCCGCGACTCATAGAGCTGCCGCTCGCGGGCGACCAGATCCGGCTCGCGCATCGATTCGGCGCTAAAGCGCAGCGGCTCACCGGTCAGCTCCGAGCGCAGACGCTCGCTGGAGGCGCGCAGTGCCCTGACGCGCGCCGCCGCTTCACCATAGTTAGACTGAAAACGGGTCGGATCGAGACGCGCCAGCATCTGCCCGCGCTCAACAATATCGCCCTCTTTTACCATCAGGGCGCTAACGATCCCGCCATCAAGGCTTTCAATCACCTGTGCATGAGTTGAAGGGGTAATTTTGCCGGTGCCGACCGTCACTTCATCAAGAATGGCAAACGCCGCCCAGGCGATAAATACCACCAGTCCAATTAGCGTCAGCCAGATCACCGATGAGTAGAAGCGCCCCTGCCGCGCCAGTTCATCCTGCATTGAGAGTTGACTCATTTCCTGCTCCTCAACCGATGGACGCCACGTTACTGTTGCGCGCCGCCTGTTTCAGCAGCGTATCGCGCGGCCCATCGGCCACCACTTTGCCGTTCTCCATCACCACAATCCGGTCCACTAAGTTGAGCAGCGCCGGGCGATGGGTTACCAGCACCAGCGTGCGCCCGGTGAGCCACTGTTGTAGCTGGCGGATGACCCACGCTTCCAGTTGCTCATCCATTGAGGCCGTTGGTTCATCCAGCAACACAATTTGCGGATTGCGCACAATCAAACGGCTCAGCAGCACCATCTGCCGCTGGCCGCCGGAGAGCCCACGCCCGCCTTCGTTAATCAGCCGATCGAGACTTGCGGCATCCTGCTGCACAAGGTTGATCGCCCCGCTGATGCGTAGCGCCTGAATCAGCTCCGCTTCGGTAGCATGCGGATGTCCCAGCATCAGGTTCTGGCGCAGCGTGCCGAAAAAGAGGCGCGAATCCTGCGACAGATAACCCACCTGGCGGCGCACGTCCGTCGGATCGATATGCGCCATATCAACGCCATCAATAATCACTTTCCCTTTGCTGGCCTGTGCCTGGCCGGAGAGCAGTTTCAGCAGCGTTGATTTCCCGGCACCGGTTTTGCCAAGAATGGCTACCCGCTCGCCCGGTTTGATCTCCAGCTCATTAATATTTAGCGCCAAATCGCCCTTCTCTTCGTCATAGCTGTACTGCATTTGCTGCAGCTGAAAGTGTCCAGCCAGCACCGGGCAGTGCGCCATCTTCTTATCCGCCTCTTTATCGAGCGGCTTTTTCAGTAGATCGTTGAGGCCACTCATCGCCGATTTAGCATGCTGCCAGCGGGAGAAGACCATGGTGAGCTGCATCAGCGGCGCAATCGTGCGCGAAGAGAGCAGGCTACAGGCCACCAGTGTCCCGGTCGTAATGTCGCCATCGATCACCAGAAAACAGCCAAACACCAGCATCCCGGCATAGGTGATCTGCTGCACTGTCGAGGCCCAGCCGCTCAGCCGAGCGCCCCATACGCGCTGCTTCATGCCAACATTTGCCCCCACGGCATGGGTGTTCTCCCACTGCCGCTGGAAGTAGGGCTCGGCCTGTAACGCTTTAATGTCCTCCACCCCTTCGATGGACTCCACCAGCACCGCGTTGCGGATCGCACTCTCGCGCATCCCCGCTTTTGCCAGCTTCGACATCGGCCACTGCACCAGCAGCCCGGGGATGATAATCAGCGGAATGGCAATCAGCGGGATGATCACCAGAGGGCCGCCGACCAGCGCCATGATGCCGAGAAAGAGCAGCACAAAGGGGATATCCATCGCCGCGCCGACGGTAGTAGAGGTAAGCAGTTCGCGCACCTGATCGAGCTCGCGCAGCTGGGAGATAAAGGATCCGGTCGATTTGGGGCGCGCATCGTTTTTGATCGCCATTGCGCGGGCAAAAAAGAGCGAAGAGACATTAAGGTCGATATGTTTGCCCATAATGTCAGAGACATGGGTCCGCGCGAGGCGGATAAAGAACTCCAGCGCCGCCGCCAGCAGGACGCCGAAAAAGAGCACCCACAGCGTCGGCAGGGATTGCGCCGGGATCACCCGGTCATAAACCTGCATCGAGAAAAGAATACCAGCCAGCGCCAGCACGTTCCCGACCACCGAGGCGAGAGCGATCTCCGCCAGCTTGCGCCCGCTGTGGCGAAAGTGCTTCCAGAACCAGTGCGCCTCCCACGGACGGGTAAAATCATCGATCCGCGAATCGCGCCCGCGCGCGGCGATGCCCAGCATCACCACTTCAGGCTTGATGCGGGTGAGCAGCGTCTCCAGCGGCTCTTCGCGCACCAGATCGCCACCATTATTAAGCCAGTAGGTCGCCAGCCCGTCGGCATCCAGCGACTCGAGCAGCAGCAGCTCCCCGCCCTCCAGCTGCACAATCACCGGCAAGTTTTGCGCATTCCAGCGCATGCGGGCGAGCGGCACACTGCGCACCTGCAACCCCATTAATCCGCTCAGGCGCTCAAGCTTTGCGCTGAGCGGCAGCGCTTCAAACCAGCGCATCTGTTGACGCACCGCAGGCGCATCGGCGGGCAGGCCAAAGCGTCCTGCCGCGCGCACCATCACATTAATCCAGCTTTCGGTATCCGGCTCTTGCATTACCACTCCTGTGTTGTGCGCTTACAGCGCGGGCAGGTCATCGCCCACGGTACGACTACGTTCAACCCCCAGCATATCGAGCAGGTTGTCTGCGGCGGCGGCATAGCGCACGGCGGCATCCCAGGCGTCATAGCGTGCGGTAATCGACGCGGTATCGGCCTGGAAGACATCCTGCTCAATACTGAGCAGATCGTTCAGGCTGCGCTTGCTCAGCCGGTACTCATCACGGTAGACGCCGCGCGCGCGTCCGGCGCTGTTGGCCTGCGCCTCGCCCGCCTGCTGGCGCAGCTGCGCGCCGGTCAAATCGGCCCACGCTGTGGCCGCCCGCTGGTTAACATCCAGTTTGCTGGCCTCCACCGCCGCCTGCGCATTGGCGCGATCGCCCTGCGCGGCATCGACACGGGCGCTTACCGCCCCGCCCTGGTAGAGCGGCGCATCGACCACCAGCTGTACCTGGTCATCCCAGTAGCTGCTTTGATCGTTCTGATAGCGGGTACGCCCCGCCTGCACCGAGAGCGTCGGCCAGTGCTGCGCCTGCGCCTGACGAATGCGCTGCTCTGCCGCCTGCTGTTTTGCCTGCGCGCTGCGCACGCTATTGTTGCGCTCATAGGGCAGCGCATCGAGGGTGATATTTTGTTTGAGGAGATCTTCAGGCAGGTCGGGCAAGTTATCGGCAACGACGCCGGTCAGCACGCTAAGTGCCGCCTGGGCGGAGCGCATCTGCGCCTCATATTGCGCAAGGGTAGCGTTCATCCCGGCGATGCGCGACTGCGCCTGTAGGCCATCGGAGGCCGAGCTTAATCCCGCTTCGGAGCGCAGCGTCGCCATTTCCAGCACGCTCTCCAGCGAGTGGATATTGTTGCGCGCCGCCTCACTCAGTGCCTGGTAGCGCTTGACCTGCAGATAGGCTTGCAGGGTCTGCATCCCCACTTCATTGAGGGTGCTGTTGAGATCGTAGCGCCAGGCATCAGAGAGATTGTGCTGCTCATCGATGCTGCCGCCCGTTTTACCAAAATCGTAGATCAGCTGGCGTAAAGTGACGCCGCCGGAACCGTTATTATTTAATGACCCCGAAGAGTCGGTGCGGTGCGAGCGCCCCAGGTTGCCCTGCAGAGAGAGCTGCGGGAACCAGGCGCTCTCCGCCTCGGTTAAATTCGCCTCACCCACGCGGATCTGCGCGGCCGCCTGGGCAATTTTTGGGTTACGGGCAAAGGCGCGCAGAATGGCGTCTTTGATCGTAAGCTGCGCCGCGCGCTGTTCGCTTGGCGCTCTCTGCCAGCGAAAATCCTGCTCTTCGCCGGGTGCTGCTAACAGACTCGTAACGGGCATAACCAACAACAACAACCCTACCGCTCTTTTCATTCATCCACCCCTGATGTGCCCGTAATGACCTCTTCCTTAATGCGCCTCATCCCTGAGGCGGCAGAACGTCAGACCATATTGACGTGCAGGCCATGCTGGATCAGCACATCGCTGAGGGTATTGGCCTGCGAACTGTTGTGATAAACGTCGAACTGAATACCATCTATATCGCGATGGCCGCTGATAGCCCAGGTATCGCTGACGCCGTGCTTGAGGTTGATCTCATCCCCAACGCTCCCTTTGATCAGCAAATCATCTTCTGGTTTATCGGTGATGCTAAGTGCCTCGTTGACATCCAGCGTGATGCTGTTGCTGCCCGACTTACCAAGATCAATTACCTCGATATTGCTGATTTTGCTCCCCAGTTCGATCAGGTTTAGCAGCAGGTTGGCGCCGTCGAGCACCAGCGTATCCATCCCCGCGCCGCCATCGATCTGCACAAAGCCGAGAGAAGAGAGGTGAATAGTGTCGTTGCCGCTGCTCCCCTCGACGCTCTCGCCGCTTTCGCTGGTACCGTCGGCAAGATCGATGCTCAGCCCACCGATGGTGTAGCTTTCGTCGCTTGCCGTAGCGGCAGCCGCCGTTTCCGTCTCTGGCTGACGCGCCGTTTCCACCGTGGCCGTATGCTGCGTATTCAGGCGGTCACTGCTGGTGGAGTCCGACTCTTCGCTCACGCTCGCTGCCAGCAGCGAGAAGGTGTTAGCTTCTGCCATCAGCGACGCGCTGGTGCCCGCGGGCGGCGTGGTAGTCGGGTTGCTGCCGTTAAGGCCAACGTTGAGGTAGGCCAGGTTGCCCGCCACATCGGCGGCGTAGAGGTTCACCACCGTATTGAGCGAAAGGATTTTCGCCAGGTCGAGGCCGACATCAAGCTGCGTTGACCACTTCCCGTCTGCGCCGACAATCGCCGTCGCCATGGCGAGGTTGAGTAAATTAACGCGAACAATCGCCCCTTGATTGAGATTAGTTGACGCACCGCTGATCGTCAGTTTTGCCGACCCTACCAACCCTAGCAGGACGTTGCCGAGGATGCCGGTCAGGTTAGTAATCGGGTTGGTGCTCAGCGTCGGCTGGGTCAGTTTCACCTGCACATCGGCTTCCGTAGCGGTGGTGTTGCCCACCCGGTCAGTTACCGAAATGCCTACTTTCGCCGCGCCGCTGCTCAGCCCCTGCAGCAGGGTTTTATTCACCGTCGCCGTCCAGTTGCCGTTGGCATCGACGGTGGCGTTTATCGCCGTACCGCCAACGGTCACCACCACTTTCGAGCCGCTGACTACGCCGCCAATTTTGCCGCCGATCACCTGCCCATTGGCCGCTTCACTGATGTTCAGATAGCCGTCATTACCGAAGAGCGAGGAGAGAGAAATGGTCGGCAGGTTATGGGTAATGACATCCAGCGGGCTGGTAACGTTCGCCACTTTCCCGGCGGCGTTGGTCACCGCGACGCTCACCGCCTGGGTGCCATCCGCCAGCGCGCTGAGATCGACTTTAGGTACCGTTACGCTCCAGCTACCGTTCGACGCCACGGTAGTAAGGTAGTTTTTACCGCCAACCGTAACCGTCAACTGCGAACCGACGGCGTTCTGGCTGGTGCCGGAAATCACCTGCGCGGTGGTGATATCCGCAAGGCTCAGGGCGCCATCACCAAACAGCGAAGTGATCGCCACCGTCGGCAGGGCCTGGATCGCCACGCTGGCGCTCTGCACCACATTGGCGATATTGCCCGCTGCATCCGTCGCGCTGGCAGAGACCTGCAGCGCATTGTTGCCATCCTGCAGGTTTTGCAGCGACACCGCCGGGATCGCCAGCTGCCACTGACCATTGGCACCGACGGTGGTGGTGTAGGAGAGCAGACCGACCTTCACGGTGATCTGCGTGCCCGCCGCCAGGTTGCTGCTGGTGCCGGAGAGGATCGGGTTGGAGAGCAGATCGTTAAGATCCAGCGTCCCGTTGCCAAACAGCGTGTTGATACCGATCGAGGGCACCGCCTGCACAATGGCGTTCACCAGTTGGCTGCCGGTCGCGGTGTTACCTACCGCATCGGTTACCGTTGCCGTCACGCTCAGGGTGCCATCGGCGATGGAAGCCAGCGCACCGGCCGAGAGTGCCAGCGACCAGCGCCCATCGGTGACCGGCACCTGATAAGCCGTGCCGCCAACATTGACCGTCACCTGCCCGGAGGTCAGCCCGGTAACGGTGCCGGAGATAGTCTGCGCCGCCAGCGCTTCGCTCTGGTTGAGGAAACCATCGTTGCCAAACAGGGAGGTGATCGCCACCGTCGGCACATTTTTCACGCCGATAATCACCTGGCTCCCTGCCGTGGTGGAACTGTTACCGTCCGGCGTGAGCAGCGTGATAGAAGGCGTAAAGGTGCCGTCCGCCAGCCCGGCCAGATCCGTCGGCGTCAGGCCGATGGAGAAGTTGCCGTTAGCATCCACCACGCCATTAAAGACTTTGGCGCCAATCGCCACCTGAACGGTGCTGCCGATCGGCGCACCGCTCGCCACCCCGCTGATGGTTTGATTAACCAGTGAATCTGCCACGTTTAGTAAACCGTCGCCAAACAGCGTCACACTGTTGAGTACCGGCGCCACCAGGTTGACCTTCAGCCCCGCACTCTGCGACGCCTGGTTACCATACTGATCGGTGGCGGTAATGGTGACAGTTTGCGTACCGCTGCCCAGCCCTTGTAGTGCGGCTTTCACCGCATCCGGCAGGTTCACCGACCAGCGTCCGCTGTTATCGACATTGGTAGTGAAAGCGGTGGCATCGCCAATCTTGATGGTCAGTGCGCGCCCGGCAAGGTTGGTCGCCGTACCGCTCAGCAGGCCGCTGGCAAGTTCAGGAATGCTCAGCACACCGTCGCCAAACAGCGGATCGAGAGAGATAGCGGGCAGGTTATGGCTGACGACGTTAAAGCTGGCATCGCTCTTGATAACGTTGCCGAACTTATCGGTCACCGTCACGTTAGCTGACGCCGTACCGTCCGGCAGCACGCTCAGCAGTTCAGCGGGAAGCGCGGCGCTCCAGTTGCCCAGCGCATCAAGGGTGGCGGTAATTGCCCGGCCGCCAAAGTTCACCACTACGCTGGTGACATTGGCGACATTGCTCACCGTTCCGGAAAGGGTCTGCGCAACGGTGCTTTCAACGAGGTTAATCACGTTATCGCCCGCGATCACCACATCGTTAACGACTGGCAGATCGGTTAGCGCCAGCCCGACATCCACCGTTTCATAGCGGGTATTACCATTGGCATCGACCACACTCACCTGCAGTTGCAGGGTGTCGGCGACCAGCCCCTGCCAGAGAGAAGGTGGCAGTGAGAAGCTATAGGAGCCATCCGGCGCTACCGCCAGATCGTTAATGGTAAAGTCTGTACCAATCACCGTCAGCGACACTTTCGCGCCGCGGTAATCGCCGCTCACCTTACCGGTGAGCAGCTGTGTGACCAGCGATTCGGCGACGTTGAGGATGCCGTCGTTAAACACCTGGTCGATGGCCACGCCGAGGCCTTTGTTCAGCGCAACATTGAGGGAGAGGTTATTGCTCGAGGTGTTGCCCGCCGCATCCGTGGAGGAGATGGTGACCACCTGCGGCCCGTCGGTCAGGGTAGTGAGATCGAGCTGCGGAAAGGTGTGGCTCCAGTTACCCTGCTGATCGACCGTGCCGGTCCAGCTCAATGGCCCAAGCTGAATGGTTACGCTGTTACCCGGCTCGCCCTGCCCCTGCAACACCACGCCGGAGACGGCGTTAACGCTGTTCAGCACCGCCGGGACGCCGAGCGCATCCACCTCAAGCAGCGGTGAAGAGGCATCAACGGTGAAGTTTTGGGTGGCGTTCGTCGCGTTGCCCGCCGCATCGCTCAGGGTCGCGGTAATGGTATAGCTGCCATCGTCCAGCGCCGCCATATCTGATAGCGGCACATCAACCGACCACGTGCCGTTAGCCACCAGTGCGGTATAGGTTTTACCATTCAGCGTGACGGTGACCAGGCTGCCATCGGCGTCAGAGGTGCCGCTGATGGTCTGCGCCACCGCTTTTTCACTGCTGTTGATAACATCATCGCTGGTGAATTGCGCCATCGTCAGTTTGGGCGCGACGGTATCAACGATCACCGTCTGCGAAGCCGTAGCGCTGGCCTGCGCATCGCTGCGCACCGTCAGGGTGTAGCTACCGTCCGGCAGCGCGGCGCGCGGCACATCCAGCGTCCAGCTGCCGTCGGCGTTGACGAACGCCGTGCCAAGCGTCGTTTGCCCATTCAGGATGGTCAGGGTCGTGCCATTGAGGTTAAAAGCCTGACCGGAGAGTCGCAGCGTTCCGCTGCTGAACTCGCTGGCGTTGACGTAATTATCGCCAGCGACCAGATCCATATTCACCGAGTAAGTTGGCGGTGTGAGATTGATACTGAGCGTGCCAGCGTTATCTGCAGTGCCGATGTTACCCGCTTTATCGATCCCCTCAACGGTAATGGCACCGGGCTGCAGCTGCGCAAGCTCGGCTGGCGTTAACACCAGCTCCCAGCTGCCGTCCGCCAGAACGCGCGTCTCGAAGACTTTTCCACCGGTAAAGGTGACGCGCACCGTATCGCCGGTAGCTAAGCCGGTTGAGGTGCCACCAATCGCCTGACTGGTCTGGCTTTCAGCAAAGTCGAGCAGGTTATCGCCGGCAAACGGCGCGGTGACGCTAACTGTCGGCGGGTCGAGCAGCAGCGTGGTAGTAATGCTGGCTGTACCCACGTTTTGCGCGCCATCCGTCACGCTGACGGTAACGCTTTGCTGGCCGCGTGCGGTGATGCTGCTCCAGTCGGCTGCATCCATCGCCAGCGTCCACTGATTGCCGTTCACCGTGGCGTCAAAGGTTTGATCGCCGATGGTCACTTTGACCTGCGCGTTAGCAGGGTAAGAAGTTGAGAAGGTGCCGCTCAGCGTGGTACCCGCCGCCGCTTCAGCCGCGCTGACATAGCCATCGGCGAAGACCGGCGCAGTGATGGTGACCGACGGCGGCGTCAGCGCCACCTGATAATCAACGGTGCTGGTGTTACTGTTGCCATACTGATCTTCGGCGTAGATCGCGATCTCATGCGCGCCCGGCGCGAGGGATTGCAGCGTACCGGCCGGGAGCACCACAGACCAGTTGCCGTTGGCATCGACACTGGCAGTGTAAGCCACGCCATCAATATCAATCTTCACCGTCACATACTGGTTCGGCCCGGTGGCACCGGTCAGACCTGTCAGCGTCACCTCGCTTGCCGCTTCGCTAATATTGACAATACGATCGCCAAACGGATTGGTCACCGTCGGTGCAGGCAGCGTGTTGTGTACCGTTACATCCGGGGTTTGCTGTGCATCGGTGGTTGCGGTGTTGCCCGCGCGATCGCGCACCGTGACGCTAAATGGCAGCGAGTCGTTATTGCTCAGTGCGGCTAAATCATCTTGCGGAATCGTCACCGACCAGTCACCGTTCTCATTGACCGTGCCGGTGTAGGTTTGCGTGCCCAGTACCACCGATACGCTTTGCCCGGTGCCGATAACCCCCGTGTTACCGGTGATCAGTTGATCGCTCAGGGTCTCATCGCGGTTAATGATGAAATCACCAAACGGCGTCACGTAGCTCGCCTGCGGCAACGCATTAATAATGGCTTCAAAACTGCCCTGCCCGGTCACCTGGTTATCCGCTGTATCAGTGACCGTAACGGTGACAGGCAGCACGCCATCCGGCAGCGCCTGTAACGTGGCGCTATCAACCTCCAGCGACCAGGTGCCATCCGCATTAATAGTCGCCGCAACCGGCGCGCCATTGTTAATGCTGACAGTAACCGAGGCAACGCGCGACGGATCGAGGTTAAGCTGCCCGCTCAGTGTTTGTGTACCCGCGGCCTCGGTGGCACTAAGAATACCGTCGGTAAAGGGCTGCGACAGCTGCGGCGCTGGCAGCGGATCGGTACGGATTTCCACACTTGTCGGCTCAGAAAGTGTGGTGTTACCCGCGCGATCGGTTATCGAAACCTGCACATCGTGCGTCCCGTCGGTGAGGGCAATCAGCTGCGCCGGGGTCAGCGAGACAATCCAGTTGCCGTTGATATCAACGGCTCCGGTGAACTCCTGATCGTTATCAAGAATGATGGTTACGGTCTGGCCGGGCCCGGCCTGACCGGTAGAGCCGGTCAGCTGCACACCGGCGTTAGCTTCCGCCTGACCAAGAATATTGTCATCGCCAAACAACGGTTCGGTAATCGTGGCCGTTGGCCGGGTAAGAACCACATCGAGGTTGCCATTGACCGACGCCGGGTTACCAAACTCGTCCACCCCGCTGACCGTCACGCTGTACTGCCCGCTGGTCTCCAGCGAATCGCGCGGGATCACCACCGACCAGCTGCCATCGTTGACCTCGCCGTCATAATTTTTGCCATCAATGGTCACCACAATCGGTGTGCCGTTGGCAAGCCCGCTGGCACTGCCGCTAAGCGTAGTGTCGCTGGCGGCTTCACTGATGCTGACAATATTATTGCCGAACATAGGATCGAGCGTCATCGTCGGGCCATTGGTGGTTTTGACGTTGATGTCGACCGGCTGCGGGTTGCTATTGCCCGCGGCATCGGTGGTGACGAAGGTGATTTGCGACGGGCCTTGCGGCAATGCCTGCAAGCTTCCCGCCGGGATCACCATGCTCCACGCGCCCTGCTCATTCACCAGCGCTGAGAGCGTAGTGCCGTTGAGGGTGAGCGTCACGGTTTCGCCTGGGGTACCGGTGCCCCTCACCTCCTGATCGACGGCCGCTTCGGCGATGTTGATATTGCCGTCGCTAAGGAACGAATTCGCGACATCGACTGCCAGCGTCGGCGCGGTGAGATCAACCGTCACGTTACTGCTGGCGCTTGCCGGGTTCAGCGCGGCGTCGACCGCCGACGCCGAGACGACATACGGCGTGCCATTTGCCGTCTCCTGCAGCGCCTGCATATCTGCCTGCGGCACGGTAATGGTCCAGTTACCACTGCTGTTCACGCTGCCGGTATAGGTTTTATCGTTAAACACAACGGTGATGACCGTTCCTGTGGCCAGCGAGGTTGACGACCCGCTGATGTTCAGTGGCTGACCACGTTCGAGAGCGTTAATCACATCATCCTGCGCCACCGGATTTATGGTGATGGTTGGCTGCGAGGCTGGCTGCGCGGCGAAGGTGACATTATGGCTGGAGATCGTGCTGTTGCCCGCCACATCGTTCACCGTGACCGAAATAACCTGACGACCATCCGGCACCTGAGCCAGATCCTCCGGAGGTACCGTTACCGACCAGCGACCATCGGCGTTAACCGTCGCCGGATAAATTTTACCGTTTAGGGTTATCGTCAGCGTCTGGCCTGCTTCGACATTCTGTGAAGAGCCGGAGAGAGTCACCCCGCTCTGCCCGTTCGCCTCTGCGCGATTAATAAAATCATCCCCGGCGACTTTATCGATCTGCACCTGCGGCGCATTCGTGGGGGAAGCGTCCAGCGTAAAGCTGCTGGTTTGTGTGCTGCTGTTGCCAGCGGCATCAGTGACAGTGACGCGCATCGCTACCGGGCCATCAGGCACGCCTGCCAGCGCACCGGCAGGAATAACCACGCTCCAGGTGCCGTCCGGCTGGATAATCGCGTCATAGTTCTGCCCGTTGACCAGCACGATGACGGTTTGCGCCGACTGCGCATCGTAGTCGCCTGTGCCGCTGATGGTGACCGCGCCAGCGGCTTCTGCGCTGTTAATGATATTATCGGCTGTGACGTTATTGATAACAAAGGTCGGCAAAACTGTATCAACGGTCATTGGCGCAGTGCTGCTGACGGTGTTACCCGCCGCATCGGTTGCGGTTACCGTTACGGTATGGCTGCCCTGCGAGAGCGAACCCAGTTGCGCAGGCGTCAGTGGGATCGTCCAGTTGCCGTTTGCATCTACCTGGGCGGTGAGCGGCGCGCCGTCATCAATGGTTATTGTCACGCTCTGGCCTGCGCCAACAATGCCGGTATTACCCGCCAGATTGCCGCCCGCGGCGGCCTCCTGGGCATTGACCACGCCATCGCCAAACGGCGCATTCACCACCGGCTGCGGCAGCACATGGGTGATGATAGTAAATGGCAGCTCGTTAGAGATAACGGCGTTGTTCTCATCAACGCCGGTGACCGTCAGCGTCGCAGTACCATCGGCAATGGCGGCGGCATCCGCATTCGGCACCGTTACCTGCCAGGAGCCGCCCGCCGTCACGGTTGCAGTGTACTGCACACCGTTCAGGGTCACGGTAATGGTGTTTCCTTCGGGGATACGCACCGACGTGCCGCTGATGGTGAGGCCATCGGCAATGTCGGCGGCGCTGACGCGGTTATCGCCATCCACCGGGTTAACGGCAATTGCACTGGCGGTAGTATCGACTTTGAAGGTGCTGGAGACCGGCGGCGAGGTGTTGCCCGCGCTGTCCGTTACTGTCACTGAAATGGTGTAGTTACCGTTCGTCAGGCTGCTGATGACCGAAGGAGCAACCGGGATGGTCCAGAGACCATCGCCGCCAACTATGCCTGTCAGGGTTTGTCCGTTCAGCGTGACGGAGACGGTGGCCCCCGGCTCGGCCGGTACGGTGCGCCCGCTCAGACTAAAGCCGGCGTTCTGCTCCGCCAAATCGATAATGTTGTCACGGGCGACCGGATCCATCACCACGTTAGGTGCGGTGGTATCGACGTTAACCGTGCGGATCGTGGTGGTTATGTTGCCTGCACTGTCAGTGGCGGTAACGGTCCACGAACTTGCGCCGTTCGCGAGATTGCCGAGCGCAGCGTTATCAAGATTCACACTCCAGTTGCCGTTGGTGATGGTTGCCGGGTAGTTCTTGCCGTTAAGGGTGATAACCACCGAGGCCGCATCACTTGAGGTGGTGCCGCTTAGTGTGATGCCGGTGGCGATATCGCTACCGTTGAGCACATCGGTGCCGTTAATCGGCGTCACGCTTAAGCTCGGCGGAGTTTTATCAACGGTGAAATTGACGGTGCTGTTAGCACTGTTACCTGCCACGTCGGTAGCGACTATCGTCAGGCTGCCAGGACCTTCGGCTAATAGCTCCATTGCCCCCTGCGGCAAGGTCAATGACCAGCTGCCGTCGATATTCACCACCCCGCTGTAGCGCTGGCCATTAAGAGTTGCGACGACTGTTTGACCGGCACCAACAATATTGGTGTTTCCGGTCAGCGTCTGGCTCTGACCCGCTTCCGTGATATTTACCACGTTATCGACAAACGCCGGATCGACCGTGACGTTCGGCAGCGTGTTGATAGCTACCGTGAAATCGTGGCTATCAAGCAGCGTGCCGCCGCTGGTGGAGACCGTTGCCGTTACGGTCTGGGTGCCGTCTGCAAGCGCCTGCAATGCTGCCGGATCGACCACCGTTTGCCAGCTACCATCGGCCTGAATCGTCGCTGCATAGTTCACTCCATTCAGCGTGACGGTCACAATGGTTCCCGCAGGCAGGCCTGCGCTGTTGCCCTGGATGGTTAAGCCATCAGCCGCTTCACTCGCATTCAGGTAGTCATCGCTGGCGATAATATTGATCGCCACCGCATCGCTGGTGGTATCAACACTGAAGGGCGACTCAATGGTGGTGCTCTGCCCGAAACCATCCGTCACGCTGACGGTCAGGCTCTGCCCGCCATCACCCAGTTTTTGCAGCTCAACGGCGGGAAGCGTCACCTGCCAGTTGCCCTGAATATCCGTAACCCCTTCGTAACGCACGCCGTTCAGGATCACAGTAACAATACTTCCTGCCTCGGCATTGGATGTACCGTGCAGGATCTGGTCAACTTTGATTTCAGCCGCATCAAGGACGTTACCATCTTTCAGCGCCTGCACGCCGATCGCGACGCCGCTGGTTTTGACATCAATCGGCTGCGTAACGGTGGTACGGTTACCGGCGGCGTCAGTCAGGGTAACGGTCATCGGATAGCTGCCGGTCTGCAGCGCGCTTAGATCCGCAGCAGGCAGAGCGAGCTGCCAGTTGCCATCGCTGCCAACTACCGTGGTGTAGGTTTTGCCATTCAGGGTGATAACGACGGTCTGCCCCTGCTCGCTGACACCGCTTACACCGCGCAGGATCTGATCCTGCGCGAGCTCGTCACCGTTGAGTTTGCCGTCGTTGGTCAGCGGCAGAACACTCAGCGCCGGAAGTTGCGTATCGACGGTTGCCGTTTCGGTGAGCGGTGTGGTATTTCCAGCGGCATCGCTGGCGTTAACCGTTACAGTGACCAGGCCATCAGGGATTGCTTGCAGATCGCCGGCCGGAATGGTCACTTTCCAGGTGCCATCGTTATCCACCGTTGCCAGGTACGTTTTGCCCGCTACCTGCACGGTGACGCGCTGCCCGATACTGGTCAGGCCGGTGTTGCCGCTCAGTACCTGATCGACCGCTTTTTCTGCCGCATTGAGATAACCGTCGCCAAACGGCGCATCCATTACCGGGTCAGGTAAACGGTGAACTTGCACATTCAGCGTGCGCGAATCTTGCGCGCTCTGATCGTCAAGCTCCACCGTGGCGGTGATGATATTCGCCCCATCAGCAAGGCGCAGCAGATCTTCAGACGGAATGGTGACGCTCCAGCGTCCGGAGGCATCAATGCTGGTTACCGGGTAATTGATACCGTTGACGGTGACGTAAATAGTTACGCCTTCACCAAAAACGGTAGTGACGCCGCGGACTTCAAGCGGATTTTCCGCTTCGCTGGCATTGAGATAGTCATCGGTAGAGAGGATGGCGATGGCTACGCCGGTAAGCGTGGTGTCGACGTTAATCGGCACCGTTCTGACGATCGCATTGCCATCCGCATCGTTGACGGAGACGGTTAATGCACTGTCCCCCTGCGGCAATAGACCGAGATCGCCCGCAGGTATCGAGGTTTTCCAGCTGCCGTCACCCATCACTTCGGCGTAATAGGTTTTGCCGTTAAGCGTAATGGTTACTACCTGGCCCGGCGGGATGTTGTAGGTCTGGCCAGAGAGCACCTGCGTGATCAGGATCTCGGCGCTGTTGATGATGTTGTCGGTGGCGACCGGATTGATAGTGATATCCGGTGTGTTGAAGTTGGTGTTGAAAGAACGCGTCTCTTCGGTGACGTTACCGGCAATATCCACCGCGCGATAGAGAAGGGTGTAACTCTGCCTGTCTTCCAGTAGCGCCATGTCTGCGGCAGGGATAACGAGCTGCCACTGCCCATCAGCATTGGCAATTGCCGAGTAGGTGCGGCCATTAAGCGTAACGTAAATCGTGCTGCCGGCATCCTCTGCACCAACATAGCCGCGGACGATTTTATCCGCCACATGCTGATCCTGGTCGAGAATGTCGCCCGGCGTGAACTGGGTAAGCTCAAGCACCGGGGGCGTGGTACTGATCATTATTTCTGAATCTGCCGTGGCGACCGCACCCGATGATGTAAAGAGGGCAAATCTCAGAACATGAAAGCCTTGTGCAAAGGTGCTGAGATCCTCAGGCGTGAGCCAGACATTCCAGCTACCATCATCTTTTACTGTTGTGGTCCAGGTCTGTCCGTTACCACTGATGGTGATGGTACTGCCCGCGTTTATCGCTTCCGTAACACCGCTCAGCAGTTGCGGTTCACTAGATTCGGCGAGGTTAATGATATTATCCGAGGCAATTGTGTTGACCCTGAGAGTGGGAGTGACAGGAGTTTCGCCTCCGCCATTGTCTCCACCGCCATTATTGCCACCGCCGCCATTATTACCGCCGCCGCCATTATTGCCGCCACCACCATTATTACCGCCGCCGTTATTGCCGCCGCCGCTACCATTATCACCACCACCGCTGCCGTTATCGCCGCTTCCGCTATTGCTGCCGCCACCGCTGTTATTCGCTGCTGCCGCCACTCCCACAATGCCCCCAACGGCAGCCAGGCCGCCAAGCACCCCAAGGGCTGTCAGGCCGCCGGTACCCACCAGCGATCCCAGCGACACTTCACTGAATGCAGGAACGATTGTTTCAGCGGTGACGGGACCCGCGGCCGCGGCATACGGAAAAGCAGCCTGGTGCGTGCCAAGCTCATCCTCAAAAATTAGCTCGCTGTGAAGGCCCTCGCTATCCACGGTGAAGAAGCTGTTGTAACGCACCGTTGAACCATCTTTCATATGGACGATCAGGTCATTTCCTTCACGCTCAAAGAAATTTACTGACTCCTGCGATGCATTAACGCGCACAATACTTGTGTCAGTTAAATTCACTACTCTGTCGCTGCCTTTCGCATATTGCGCAACAACATCGCCAGTTTTTTGGTTTATTACGTCGACAGAACCAGGAAGACTATTTTGCGGGGCCATATTTTCACCTCGGAAGCGAAAGCAATATCAGAGCGCCTGCGAGCATCTGTTTTTGCGCAGGATTACGGTTTACCATTTCAATAAACTTGACAGGAAGAGAGTAAGTGACGGCTGTGGCAGAACAAAGCTAACTCATTGTTTTTCATTTATTATGCTATTCCATCATCATTTAATAAATTTTTACAATAAGAAAGATATAAACAACGTTATCTATTTAGGCAACGTTTTAAATCACAATTCGATAACATTTTCTTTCGATACAGAATATATCTTAAGTTATATATCTGAAAATTATCCGCGCTTTATTCCGGGCATGCTGGGATTAATAGAAATTGAATTAATAAAGCAAGAAACGTAAAGAAATTTACAATGTATAATATATTCAAGTAACTGCATAATATCAGCGATATATTAATTCTCCGCTTTGTTTACCCGCGAAATAATTGCATTTCTATCAATATGTTCTGTATGGCCAGACGGTCAAAAAAAAGACAAGCGTTGAAAAGAAAAAACGTTATGGATATGGACTGGCATGTCGCCGTGAAAGTTTGCTATACTCCTTTCCACACTTTTGGGGCTGATTCTGGATTCGACGGGATTCGCGAAACCCAAGGTGCATGCCGAGGGGCGGTTGGCCTCGTAAAAAGCCGCAAAAAAATAGTCGCAAACGACGAAAACTACGCTTTAGCAGCTTAATAACCTGCTTAGAGCCCTCTCTCCCTAGCCTCCGCTCTTAGGACGGGGATCAAGAGAGGTCAAACCCAAAAGAGATCGCGCGGACGCCCTGCCTGGGGTTGAAGCGTTAAAACTAATCAGGCTAGTCTGTCAGTAGCGTGTCCTTCCGCAGCTGGCCGGCGAATGTAAAGACGGACTAAGCATGTAGTACCGAGGATGTAGGAATTTCGGACGCGGGTTCAACTCCCGCCAGCTCCACCACATTATGATCCGGATACGTCCGGTGAAGTACAGAAAGCCCACACGGCACAAGCCCTGTGGGCTTTTTTGTGTCTGTAATTGTCCGAGCTCATCCGGCTAAATCCGGCGATTATTGGTATACGTTTAGGTATACGGTAGGATATATACCTCAAACCGTATACCAATTCATGCAGGAGCGGCCGACATGGCAAGGACAACACGCCCCCTTACTAACACCGAAGTATCACGCGCTAAAGCGATTGAAAAAGATCTGACTTTACATGATGGCAATGGCCTTTTCCTAGTGGTGAAAACTAGCGGTAAAAAGCTGTGGCGTTTTCGCTATCAACGTCCTGCAACAAAAAAGCGAACCATTCTAGGATTAGGTGCTTATCCAGCTCTTTCTCTCGCTGATGCTCGAGGATTGAGAGCGGATTATCTTGCTCTATTAGCCAATGGAATTGATCCTCAAGTTCAAGCAGACATGGCTGAGGAACTTCAGAAAATAGCTTTAGACAGTGTTTTTAAGACGGTAGCTTATAACTGGTTCCAGCTCAAAATCAAAAGCGTTACACCTAATTACGCAAAAGATATTTGGCGCTCACTAGAAAAAGACGTATTCCCTGCCATAGGTGAAATCCCTGTTCAACAAATCAAAGCAAGAATGTTAGTCGAAGCGCTAGAACCGATTAAAGCACGCGGTGCACTCGAAACGGTACGTCGTTTAGTACAACGTATAAATGAAATAATGATTTATGCTGTTAACACAGGTCTTATAGACATCAATCCGGCATCAGGTGTTGGTAAAGCTTTTGTGAAACCAATAAAACAAAACATGCTGTCATTACGACCAGAAGAACTGCCAAAATTGATGCGTTCATTGAATATGTCCAATCTAGGCGTTTCTACTCGTTGCTTGATTGAATGGCAACTTTTGACGCTTGTTCGCCCTTCAGAGGCTTCGGGTGCACGATGGAAAGAGATCGATTTAAGTAAAAAAATCTGGACAATCCCTGCCAGTCGAATGAAGGCTAAACGTGAGCACACTGTTCCATTATCATTACAAGCTATAGAGATCCTTGAAATAATGAAGCCCATTAGCGGCCACCGGGAATATATATTTCCAAGCAGAAATGACCCAAAGCAGCCAATGAATAGCCAAACAGCTAATGCTGCATTGAAGAGAATTGGTTACGGAGGAAAACTCGTAGCTCATGGAATGCGTTCTATAGCTAGCACCGCTTTAAATGAAGCTGGTTTCAATCCAGATATTATAGAGGCTGCATTAGCTCATATAGACAAAAACGAAGTAAGAAGAGCTTACAATAGATCTACTTATTTAACACAAAGGATAGAGATAATGCATTGGTGGGGGTTGAAAGTTAAGAATAAAATTTAGATGAAACGCCCCATTTACATGGGGCTACTCTTTAACCTGAGATATACTCATCTGCTGCATTTTTAATTATCTTTGACCTAACATTTTTTATATACGGTATCTTTTTCAGATCTTCCCTTGAGCAATGGACAATATCGCCAACTTTGGGGTAATTTTGTTTAATCCGATCACATATAGCATTACTAATAGATAAGTTACTAACTGGGTCATCGAGAAGCTGTCCAACAATTGATGTTGCTGGCACGGGTGTACCACAATTAGGACAAAACTTCGCATCCCCTGGTAATTCAGCAGAGCAAATCTGACACTCATCAGCTGACTCTTTTAACTTTTCTAAAAAACGCTCTAATTCAGAATCTGCTGCGCCAAACTCTCGATAATCCGAAAGGGAGAGCAATGTTATTATCTCACCGAACTTATTGGAAACGAATGCTTTCTCGGTAAACATCAACGATAAATTGACCATATAGCGCTGACCAGATTTTCGATTATACATTTTTACTGAACCTTGCTTCGAAAGAACTCCTGAATAACAAAGCAAATCCAGAGATAATCTAAGATTAGGAGAAATTACAGGTGGTAGTACAAAAAAAGCAGATTGCGTTTGAGTCTTTTTTTCCCTGTTGTTTTTCAACCTAAGCTCAGGGATAATACATTCTCTAAGTATATCAAGTCCAATGCGTACATGATGAGAATACTTAGGTAATCTTTTTGATAGACCAAGATGATAAGGTAATAGTTCTTGGTTTACATAATCTTGGGTGCAAATTAATAAATCTCTTTCTGTATAACCCTTTTCAAAAACTTTATTGAACAGGTGTAGAAAGGCTCTAGGATTTCCAGATGAAAGATGAATACACTGATCTAGTAAGTCGCCCTTTGACAATATTTTCTTTTTGGTTGTTCCTTGGGAAACTCTTTTGTCCAGAAGATCACGATATAAACGTCGAGTCCGTTCCCTTCCGATGTTTCCAGTTTCATACCCCCCCAAATTTATCATTAAGGCATCTTGACCAACTTCGAAATTCTTGCCATAAGATGTAATTGAAGGATAAACAGCGGCCTTGACCGCAATTTTCCCACCATGCAGTAATTTGAATATTTCGAAAAAGATTTCTTGCTGTTCGGGTATAAATGTATGAGCAGCCTCATCAAATAAAAACACAATTCTGCCAAGTTGATACTCTTGAATTATCTCTTTAATGATATCGTTGACATAACTAATATCATTTACTTTATCTAAAAAATCTTCCCCTATTTCATTCAATAGCTTATCGGAAGAGGGTTCTCTCGATAGTCTTTGAAGCAAATGAATTTTAGATTGTAAAGCATCCTTCATACCAGTTATCGTTTCGATGCCAAATATTCTTTGAAAAGGATCGCTCGTATTATTATCACAAATAATATCCAGAAATATCAACTTTTCGTATAATGCTTGTAATAGTTTTGCACTTACCCATATTTGAAATGCATTTTTATTGTCAGCTTTGACGCCCTCCAATAAGGTACTGGTTTTGAAATTAACATATACCCCGACAATTTTTTTTGTCGGAAAATCATTATCTAGTTCAGCTTCTGCTGCTCGCAAAAGCATTGATTTTCCAATTCCCCTTGCACCTTGAATGAGATGCGAACCCGCTATCTTGAGTTTTGAAACTACATATTTTTCAAAATCCCCAAGAACAGCCAGTTGTTGAACCTGTTTCAACTCAAGATCTTCGGTACGTGCTGCATGTAGTAACTCAGTGTCTAATGTAGACATTATAAAATCACCTCGCTAGATTTTGGAAATAAAGATAAAATCTCTGACTTTATCTTGTGCCGGACTATATTAGAGTTAATTATCATACTTAAAACAATCTCAGCTAGTTTTATAAACCGCTCCCAATCTTCACTTTCAAAAGTAAACTTATTAGGCAGGTCGGTTTCAAATGAAGTTATTTTCCCATGGACGACATCACTAAGCTGACCATAAATTCTTTGAGCTTTTTTTGCATCAATGATACTCACACCCCCTGCTATGCCCTCATTCTCTGTGAAGTAATCTATATAGCCCTGATTAGTAATATGTTTTAACATTTCACTAAAACTTAAATCTTGATCATGATTTTTCCAAGAATATACAACATGAGGCATATCCCAAAGATAAATAGAAGCAACCCCCAACTCTAGAACTCTTCTTAAGACAATGTTCGCGGGCTTATCAATAGCACATGCAGATAGATATAAAGAAGATGATGTATCAGCAATAATTTCATTGAAAATCTTTATACAAACATCGTGATGAACTGAATTTTTCTTCCCATTCAAAATTTCGGCAATTGCATTAAGTGTAAAAATTGAGATAACAACTTTATCTAATTTTTTATCTTCTATGCCTTGCCATTCGCGAAAGTTACTATTGAACTTATCGCTTAGCATATTAATTATCTCAGTAGGTGATTTATTCATTTAGTACATTGACCTCATGTAATTATCGGCAAGATAGATAATGATGACTTAATCATAATACAAGAAAATAAGTGCCATAAAAGAGTGTTTAATCGCAAGTTTGCGCGCAGTGCTTTCCCCTCCTCGCCTGCCCGCTTCACGGGTCGGTTTAAATGCAGGTGCATGACCGGGCTCAGACCGCGCCGGCACTGGTGCGGGCGGGCATGGGGCGGGTGCAGAAATAAATGCAGTTAAATGCAGCATATGCATGCAGGGTATTTTTTTAATTATTTATGGATTTTTCGGCTATTTTTCAGGGGCGGGAGGGTGCGCCCGGCAGGGGATGACCGGGCGCATTTTTCGGGGGGTTATGGCTGCTGGCTGTCGGTGTGCGACGCTTTATCGGGTCTGATTCCGACGGCATTCAGCACCGCGCAGCCGTCAGGGTTAATCCCGTTACCGGCGGCCAGCCACGATGCGAGCGCATCGCGCAGATGATGCGTTGCCCGGTCGAGCGCCCGGTGTTGCAGGTGCGCCGGGAGGCTGCGGATATGTACCAGCTCCGGAGCAAGAATGGCGGCCAGCTCTGCGCCGTGCTGATGCATGAAGCCATCGAGCCGGTGGCGGATGCTGAGTGCCTGGACGGTCTCATGGGCGCGAATGTACTGCCGTGCGGCCTGCCGGGTTTCTTCCGGGGTGCAGGGCGTTTCCCGGCGGCTCAGCCACACGGCACGGTGGTGCAGGCAGGCCTCTGCGGCCTGCGTCAGGGTGTTGGTCATGGTCTCTCTCCTGCGGTTAAAAGCGCCACAGCGTTTTCCGGCATGGCGGGCTGCCGTATCACCCCGTCGAGCATCTCGGAGGTGCGGAACGTGGCCGAGCATTCAAGACTGGTGCACTGGTGATAGCGCTGCTTGAGGTTCTCCGACACATACCGGCTGGTACGGGTATGCGCGGGCTGTCTGCAGTACGGGCAGTGAAACATGGCTCAGCTCTCCGCCTCCTTTTTCCGGGCGGCCAGCTCCGCGGCAAGCTGCATACGTCTGGCAGGGCTTTTATAGAGCGTCATGTCCACGCCGGTCAGCGGCGGGCGGTGCAGGCCGAGCTGAGAGATAACCGGCTCACTGTTCATGTCGAAGGTATAGAACTGTGCCTGGAGGGCAACATGCTGTTGCAGCTCCTCACCCAGCACACGCCCCGGACGCGGCTCACCTTTCAGCTCCAGCTCACGCAGGCGCAGACAGTAAGCGCGTACCAGCGCCGGGCTGATGGTGTTCATCGCTTCTGACCAGGCTGCCTGTGCGCAGACGGTAAGTGCGGTCGCATGCTCATCGACATACTGTCTGCCGGTCGCACACGCCTCAAGCATGGCGCGGGACTTGTCTGTCTCCAGCTCGGCAATCAGGCCGGTGAACTCCTCTGCCAGCTCGCGCCCGGCCATGCGGCGGCCGTGTTCGGCTTTCAGCTCCGGTGTCATGGCTCCGCCCAGGCTGCGCAGGCGGGTACGCCAGCTTTTGTCAGCCTCCGCGCTTTCCTCAAGCGCAGTCTGCCGTTCCTTTTCGCTGCGGGTGATGGCTGCGTTGATGTCGTTCAGCGTCATCATGCTGCCGGTGTGGGCGGCTTTCGCCTCTGTAAAGCGGGTGAGCGCCTCATTCACGGCGGCGGCATTTTTCTGCGCAGCCTTTTCACTGGCGACCGCCACGACATTCTCGATAAGGGCGCGGTCGGGGGCAGGCCGGGTGCCGGCAACGGTTTTCATCAGGGCGGTGATAATTTCAGTTTTCATGGCGGGCTCTCTGTTTTCAGTGTGAGGGCATTCTGCCGTGGCCTGCACAACATCACGAGCTGTTGCTGTTGTGGCCGGGATGGTACAGAAAGCCGCTGAAAAAACCGGCTCGCCAGAAAGAGGTCGCAGGAAAACCCCTCTCCCTGTTTGTTTTTCTGTATTTAACTCTTCACACTGTTCACCAAGAATATAAATATTAATTAATACAGTAAGTTAAGGGGTGAACAGTTGAAGATCTGACTGTTCACCCACTGTTCACCACTGTTCACCAGCTGTTTTTGGAGGCACTTACGGCATCTATACTTTATTGCGATAAAAGAAAGCTTATCTATAACCATAAATAATTAGCAATGTGCCAGACTGTTATCAGGAAATGCCAAAGATTGTCAGCGTTTGCCACTGTTTGCCATTTGCATGTTACCGGATTGTTAAACGAAGAATGACAGCAAAATAACCTGTTGCTCCCGCTGAAAATATTCACAAAATAGAGCGCTACCTGACGCCGGAAAGACATGACCGGCACCACACGGACTTTATGAGGTAGCCCGATGCACACCGCTTTTTCTTACCCGATTTCCACCCCTGCCGCCCCGTTAATTCCGGTGGCTGAGCCCGCTCAGGAGCGCTTTCTGCGCCTGCCCGAAGTGATGCACCTCTGCGGTCTGTCGCGCTCCACCGTTTACGACCTCATCAGCCGGAATGCCTTTCCGCAGCAGGTCTCCTTAGGCGGCAAAAATGTCGCCTGGCTGCACAGCGAAATTACGGCCTGGATGGCTGCCCGCATCGCCGACCGTAACCGGGGCTGTGACGCATGATGATGTCCGCCCTGCAAAAACTGCCTTTTCCTGGCTTGCTTCTTCTGGCTATTTCCAGGTATAGTTTTCCCGCTGCCGCAAAATCGGCAGCCGGGCGTAGGAACCCGAGCGAAACAAAGGCGACACCAGACGCGCCATGCGTCTTTTTTTGTGTCCGTGCCCTCGTGCATCCATTATTTGCGAACCGGTTTTTTTGCCGTTGCCGCATTTTTACAATGGTGGCTCGGGCGGGGCAGCCCTCGGGCTGGCCGGTTTCCTTTGTTGCCGGTATTCCTACCCCCGTCCGGGCTACCACCCATGAGCGTAGGAACTCCGGTGGTAGCTTTTATAAGCTAACAAAGGAGGCTGCCACCATGGCCACGACCCTCACCCTGTCACACCCGCAGTTTGTCTATCTCTTCGCAGCCGTTCGCCGCGCAGACCGCACACCCCGTATCTGTATGCTCCGCACCGTTGCCGGTGACGAACACGCTGCACGCCGTTCCCTTGTCCGGGATTACATTCTCGCCTTTGCCGGGCGTCTGCCGGTGGCGGAGGTGTGCGCGTGAAAGACCTGACCCTGACGCTCACCCGTGATGAGCTTGCGTGCCTGGAGCACCTGCGCAACGTCGGCCAGTTCGTGAATGCCATGACGCTGCTGAATGACAGCGTGACTGTCAGCCGGGAAACGGCGCACCAGGCACAGCTCTCTTCTGTGATTTACCTCATGACCACCCAGCTCGACGGTGTGGTGGAGCGCTGCATGCAGCGCTGGCTCACAGAGGAGGTCGGCGCATGAAAACCCCGTTAACACCCGCTCTGCGCGCCGCGCTTTACCGCCGCGCCGTGGCCTGTGCCTGGCTGACCGTGTGCCATCGTCAGCACCGCTACCCGCACCTCACCCTCGATGCGCTGGAGTCGGCCATTGCCGCCGAGCTGGAGGGTTTCTACCTGCGCCAGCACGGCGAGGAGAAAGGCCGCCTGATTGCCTGTGCCCTGCTGGAAGATTTAATGGATGCCGGTCCCCTGAAAGCCGCCCCGTCGCTGTCCTTTCTCGGTCTGGCCGTGATGGATGAACTCTGCGCCCGCCATATCAGCGTGCCTGTCCTGCACTGAGGAAAACACCAATGAAAATGAACGTAACGGACACCGTTAACATGGCGTGCGGCCACTGGCCGCGCATTCTCCCGGCGCTGGGCGTCCCGGTCATCAGAAACCGGCATCAGGCCTGCCCCGTCTGTGGCGGCTCTGACCGCTTCCGCTTTGACGATAAAGAGGGGCGCGGAACGTGGTTCTGTAACCAGTGCGGCGCGGGTGAC
This sequence comes from Kosakonia sp. SMBL-WEM22, assembly GCF_014490785.1. Classification (NCBI taxonomy): domain Bacteria; kingdom Pseudomonadati; phylum Pseudomonadota; class Gammaproteobacteria; order Enterobacterales; family Enterobacteriaceae; genus Kosakonia; species Kosakonia sp. SMBL-WEM22. Next base: position 3,807,320 of record NZ_CP051488.1, read on the forward strand.
GGGCTGAAACTGGTTGAAATGGTGTTCGGTGTGTCTGCATCCGAGGCCGCCGGGAAGGTGAATGCCGTGACCGGCACCCTGCCGCCGGTTGCCCCGGCAGCCACCACGCCCGCAGATACCGGAACGGATGCCGCGCGCAAAAATGCGGCCGCACGGGCGGCGGAGCTCATGGCATCTGCCCGCCCGGCCACCGGTAACGCCTACCTGACCCGCAAGGGGCTGGCTGACCGCGAATGCCTGACCCTGACCACCCTCCATAAAACCGGGGGCGTGAGCTACCGCGCCGGGGATGTGGTTGTCCCGCTGCATGACGACACCGGGGCGCTGGTTAACGTCCAGCTCATTAACGCTGACGGGGACAAACGCACCCTCAAAGGCGGGGCGGTGAAAGGTGCATGCCATATCATCGAAGGCCAGAAACAGGCGGGAAAACGCCTGTGGATAGCGGAGGGGTATGCGACGGCGCTGACCGTGCATCAGCTGACCGGCGAAACAGTGATGGTGGCGCTCTCGTCCGTGAACCTCCTTTCTCTGGCGAGCCTTGCCCGCCGTCAGCACCCGGCCTGCCAGATTATCCTCGCGGCTGACCGTGACCTGAGCGGTGACGGCCAGACAAAAGCCGCAGCGGCCGCAGATGCCTGCAACGGGGTCGTTGCCCTGCCGCCGGTGTTCGGGGACTGGAATGATGCCTTTGCCCTGAACGGGGAGGATGCCACACGCCGCGAAATTTACGACGCCATCCGCCCGCCGGTGCAGAGCCCGTTCGACACCATGAGCGAGGCGGAATTTACCGCCATGAGCTCCAGCGATAAAGCCCTGCGGGTGCAAGAGCATTACGGCGAGGCGCTGGCGGTGGATGCGAACGGCCAGCTCCTGTCCCGGTATGAAAACGGTATCTGGAAGGTGATACCACCCTCAGATTTTGCCCGCGACGTGGCCGGGCTGTTCGGGCGCCTGCGCGCCCCGTTCTCGTCGGGGAAAATTACCTCGGTGGTGGAGACGCTGAAACTGATTATCCCGCAGCAGGAGGCACCGGCACGTCGCCTGATTGGTTTCCGTAACGGCGTGCTGGACACGAAAACCGGCACGTTCAGCCCGCACAGCAAATCGCACTGGCTGCGCACCCTGTGCGACGTGGATTTCACCCCGCCGGTGGCGGGCGAAACGCTGGCATCCCATGCCCCGCATTTCTGGCAGTGGCTCGACCGGGCTGCCGGTGGCAGCGCCGATAAACGCGACGTGATACTGGCCGCCCTGTTTATGGTGCTGGCGAACCGCTATGACTGGCAGCTCTTCCTCGAAGTGACCGGGCCAGGCGGAAGCGGCAAGAGTATTCTGGCCGAGATTGCGACCATGCTCGCCGGCGAGGACAACGCCACGTCGGCAACCATTGAGACGCTGGAATCGCCACGCGAGCGTGCAGCCCTGATTGGCTTCTCGCTCATCCGCCTGCCTGACCAGGAGAAGTGGAGCGGGGACGGGGCGGGACTCAAGGCCATAACCGGGGGCGATGCCGTGTCGGTTGACCCGAAATACCGCGATGCGTATTCCACGCATATTCCGGCGGTGATTCTGGCGGTGAACAACAACCCGATGCGCTTCACCGACCGCAGCGGCGGCGTGTCCCGTCGCCGGGTGATTATTCACTTCCCGGAGCAGATAGCCCCGGCAGAGCGCGACCCGCACCTGAAGGATAAAATCGCCCGCGAACTGGCCGTCATTGTGCGCCAGCTCATGCAGCGGTTCAGCGACCCGATGAGCGCCCGCGCGCTGCTCCAGTCGCAGCAGAACTCAGACGAGGCGCTGAGCATCAAGCGCGACGCCGACCCGGCCTTTGATTTCTGCGGTTATCTGGAGGCGCTGCCGCAGACTAACGGGATGTTCATGGGCAATGCCAATATCGTGCCGCGCCAGCCCCGCAGCTATCTCTATCATGCCTACCTGGTGTATATGGAGGCGAACGGGTTTAAGCATGTGCTGAGCCTGAAAATGTTCGGAACAGGGCTGCCGATGATGCTGAAAGAGTACGGCATAAACTACGAAAAACGGCACACAAAACACGGGACGCAGACCAATCTCACCCTCCGGGAAGACAGTAACAGCGACTGGCTGCCGAAGTGCGACGAGCCCGCAGCGACATAACCTCACCAGACCGGCAGCCGCCGGTCTTTTTTTATCTGACATCCCAGGTGGTGAACAGTGCACTGTTCACCCTTCACCTTCTGTTCACCACTCAACCCACTGAAAGTAAAGGGTAAAAGAGAAAGGTGAACAGTGTGAACAATAAAACCAAAAAAAACTTTTTACCCCCCCTCACTCCACATCCGTATGCGGCATCCCTTTGCCTAAATATGTAAGTCCGCGCAGGGGTGAAGAGTCGAGTGTTCACTGCTCACCAACTCATCACCTCCTATCTTTATGATATTAAATGGAAAATTGTTGAGGTGAACAGTGTGAACAGTTAAACCGAAAAAAACTTTTTCCCCCCCTATTGGACAACAACTTTCTGTGATGACAAATGTCGATCTTATCGAGCAGAGCCGTAAATCTGATTGAAGAGGTTATTACTTGCTGATGCGAGGGTATCAATACTATTGTCTATAGTATGGCTGGAGCGGAATGATACGAAAGTCTGATATATATTTAAAATTAGGAGCGGCAAAAATTACCGCCCCGAGTAAATAATGAGCCTCAAAATACTACTAAGGATTAGCATACTCCAAAATCTCTTCCCCCATGAGAGTACAATCATTGAGGAAGATAAATCTCATACGATACTTACCTTTATATATATAACCCCAAGTCTGCAATACATCGTAGTACTGAGATTTATTTTCAGGATTTTGCATTTTTGCTAATGCAGTTACATCTTTATCAACCTCGGCCCTATCATCATTGTCCCTATAAAACGCCAACAATTTTTTTGATTCAGTTATTGCTTGAGCTTTACAAGTTAATTCAGATTTTTTCGTGGCAGCTAACGATGAATGACTCATCGAAAAAAGTATCAGCATAATAATGCCGGTTGATATCTTCATATTATTCCAAGCTCTCTCTTTGCTCTTATCAATGCCTTTTTTCTTTCTTCAAGGCCGTTATAACCACCATTAACAAGGAGGGTGACTTTATTTACGTCATCTCTATCTGCTGCCGTATTAACATGTCTAAGATCCCAGTAATAACAAGCAGCTTTAACTGCAACATATGGGTTCCTTGCGACCATCGTGGGATCGGTTATGTAATCCTTATCAAACTCGCTTCCGAAGTTAGTATAATTATCTCTACCTGTCAGATGTAATAATCCTCGACCGATGAATTTAGGGCCATCACCTACTTCTGTATTACCCAAATTACGTCCAATCCGGGTTCCTGCATCATATTCTCTGCCACCATCTCTTGGAACCTCAGTAAAGCTAGAAAAGTTCGCAGTTTCAACACAAGCCTGGGCAAGAAAATGAGCGGCTCTTAATTCGGTATTAATCGCATAGACGGTAAACCATTGATTTAAATGCGGTACTATGGCATGGACATTGTAATACTGTGAATTCAGCAAGGTTTCTTTATGTCTGTAATGCCTGGCTATATTCCAAAGCATGCCTGCTGTAATATCAACCATTTGCCTATTCCTTATTTTATCTCCCATAACCATTTTAACTAACGAGCTTGAACATTTGGCAGCCATTTTTTACTTTCGTTTTCAATCCAGGATAATTCTTACCGCCCAAAATCGGGATTAACTAGAATGCAGTTTTCAGGAAATGATCAATCAAGCCGAATCAATGGCTTGCAAGCGTTATAGGGACTTTTAACAGGGCGCGAACTTCAGGGCTATGTTTACAAATTGATGGTTCATGTACTGAAAGACCCCGGCCTGAACTAGGAAGAGATCTTAGTGATTTTAGATGGGGGAATTGTTCCTGCGGTACAAGCTAACCTGCTCTATAACCCAATGCAGGTAATGAACGGTTGGTCAGAGGAAGAAATCAAACAAGTCGTCACTAAGTATATGAGCAAAAAGCCTACAATTATCGAGCGAGTAATTCTTGCACGGTTGCTGTTAAAACAGCGTAAACACATTCAGGGTGAATTAAAGAAGCTTTCCGCTGAGCTGGAAAAATGTTTCTGAGAGAAGCCTTAAGCGAAGCGATTGGTATACGCTTAGGTATACCAAGGAAAGTTGAACTCGATAAAAACAAATCAATTCAATTGATTACATGAAATATTCAGACTCCGCCAGCCCAAAATCCTCCATCGGTGATTACCAGAGTCATCCGATGAAGTCCTAAGAGCCCGCACGGCGCAAGCCCTGCGGGCTTTTTTGTGCCCTCAATTTGTCCCGCGAAGTCTGATGCCAACTAATTAATCCGAACCTTTTAGGCACCTCATAAAGCTTTACGGCAGCAGTCAGACAAGCTTCGCCAGTCCGTAGCATTCTGTCCTGGGGCTGCAGATTATTGCGTTCCATCTTCAAAGTGTGTGCTGGCAACCTGCCTTGCTACGTTCCATAAAGAATTTGCTCATCATGTAACTGAGATTTTTGGAGACCTGGGTAAAGAGTCTCCCACGTCCCGGTAGCATTCAACTCAACGAAAGTCGTCCTAAGGTATGCAAAAGGTATTGCGCGTACAAAATTTTAAGTAAAAAATAAGCGGGAATCGTAAATGGGTGTACTCAGGAATAAAAGCTACTCATCGGCAAATGTAGCAGCATCCGTGCAGAGCTTGAGAGTGAGTCAGAAAAGTTAAGAAAAACCGTATTCGAACCATTTACATAAACCGTTTTAGCTTAAGATATCATCCATCAACCTGAAACGATTATGATACTGACAGGAAAAGCCCGTGTTGAGTTATAAAAAGAGTGCAGTAATTATAGTTATTTTAATAGCTACATCCTTTATATGGATTGCTGTAAAACCAACAAAAATCGTCAGAGTCGATAAGGTTGCTGTTTTTGTAGAAAACTTACCAATGTCAACAGAGGGTAAATTAAAATGGTGGTTGAAGAATAAAGAATTATTACAGGAAAAATATCACATTATTAATAAACTGTATAACTTTACTGTTGTCATCATGAACTTTAATGGTTATGAAGAATTACCTAAAGGAACCAGAGATGGTTCTATTGATGACTATACTTGTTTTAATGATAATAATGGCAACCATGATAAGTGCGTATATAACAATATAGCAATAATTGTCAGGGGTAACCTGAATGGCAAGCAATATATAAACATAGGCGAAAAAATTTATATCCAGACAAGCGATGGCAAAGTCGCATTACAATAATCAGGGCTGCACAGTGGCCATTAAAGCGTAAAACAGATATGTATGTAGCCTGTTTGGCAGAAAACTTCTCCATTACGCTTCGGTGAGGAGCGGCAAAACCGCTCCAGTTAAATCAAGATACACAGAGGATACTACGGATTAGCATACTCTAAGATTTCTTCGCCCATGAGGGTACAGTCATTGAGGAAGATGAATCGCATGCGGTACTTACCTTTGTAGATATAACCCCACGTCTGGAGTACATCGTAATACTGAGATTTATTTTCCGGGTTTTGCATTTTCGCCAGTGCAGTTACATCCTTATCAACTTCTGCCCTGTCATCGTTGTCTCTGTAAAAAGCTAAAAGTTTCTTCGATTCAGTAATTGCTTGTGTTTTACAGGTTAGATCAGATTTTTTCGCAGCAGCAAAAGACGAAAAACTTATCGTGAAAAGTAATGTTGCTATAATGCAGGCTGATATTTTCATAATATTCCAAGCTCTCTCTTTGCTCTTATTAATGCCTTTTTTCTTTCTTCAAGGCCGTTATAACCACCATTAACAAGAAGTGTGACTTTATTTACATCATCTCTGTCTGCTGCCGTATTAACATGCCTGAGGTTCCAGTAATAACAAGCAGCCTTAACAGCAACATATGGGTTCCTGGCAACCATAGTCGGATCGGTTACGTAATCTTTATCAAATTGGCTGCCGAAATTCGTATAGTTATCCCTACCTGTAAGATGCAATAACCCGCGCCCAATGAATTTAGGACCATCACCTACTTCTGTATTACCCAAATTACGACCAATCCGCGTTCCTGCATCATATTCTCTGCCTCCATCTCTTGGAACCTCAGTAAAACTAGAAAAGTTTGCAGTTTCTACACAAGCCTGTGCAAGAAAATGAGCGGCTCTTAATTCAGTATTAATCGCATAGACGGTAAACCATTGATTTAAATGTGGTGCTATGGCATGGACATTGTAATGTTGTGAATTTAACAAGGTTTCTTTATGTTTGTAATGCCTGGCTATATTCCAAAGCATGTCTGCAGTAATATCAACCACTTGCCTTTTCCTTTTTTAATCTCCCATAATCATCTTACCTAACGTGATTGGACATTTGGCAGGCATTTTTTACTTACCTTTACAATCCAGGAAGATTCTTATCCTTATGTTTACCGGTAACGAGGGCTACTGAAATGTTGCTATTAGAAAAAGCGCAATCAAACCGTGCCACTGTCTGGCTGGCGTTATCGGTACTTTTCACAGCGCGCGAACTTCAGGATTACGATTACAAATGGATGGTTCTGCTGTTGAAAGAGTCAGGGATGTGCAGAGATGAGATCTTCCTGATCCTTGACGAGCAAGTTGCTCCTGCTCTGTCAGCAAATCTACTCTATAATCCTACGCCAGTGATGGACGGCTGGTCTGAAGAAGAGATAAAAACCCTTGTCATGAAGTATCTTGCCAAAAAACCTACGCTCGCTGAGCGTCTCGTTCCTGCTCGTCTCCTTGCAAAGTGGCGTCGAAAATATATTCGTCGTGAAACAGACAGGCTCTCTATAGAACTGGATATATACTCCCAGAGAGAGCTATGAAAATACTGTATGCTTAAGTGTAGATATTTATCTCCTTTAATTAATAATAATCGAGTCAAAATAAAATCCTTCAGTGCTATAATTCCCAGCAAAAACAATCGCTGCGTGTAATACATTTTTAGCTGAAATGATTTATAGTGAAAAGGCTCAAGCAATAGGTAAATGCGGTTTAGACAAAAAAAGAAGTAGTGGCTTAAGTCACTAAAACACGATATGAGAAAGATAGAGCGAATGATGTTAGCACCCATAGTTTCATTTCTGTATAAACATAATAAAAAGCAGCATACATTAAATCTTTACAGACTCGTTCTGAATGAACATCAAGAAGGTAAATATATTCCCATTGTTTATTACCTTAGTTCGCCTATTTATGGCATAATTGATGTTTACTAAGAAAGCCTGTGTAATAAAAAAACGCTAAGATTGCATGTGAATTAATTCGAAAACCTAATGCAGAGAGAAATTATGGCACAATATTCAGGATGGATAGCATGGTTCTTTTTTTATAGCATCATGGGGTTTATGGTTTTCTATATATTACAGGGCTACTTTTTGTATAGAATCATAAAAAAAGATCCGGTATATACTAAAGCAAAAATTGTCAGCTATGTGCCTAAAGCGCCAAATGAACTGGGCAAAGTAGATATTGTTATGACCTACAGTTTTATTGCTAACGATGAAACTTACAGCAAAGAACAGCAGACTTTAAATATAAATACTCTTGATCTTGAAAAATACTACGTGAGCAAAGAAATCCCAATTGTCTATTACCGTAAGAATCCTAACTACAGTAAAATTGACGTGTATGATGAGAGCCTGCATAAATAGTTATTCGCGGATAACTACACAACACATTTTCGCTTATGATCAGGCGGAGGCGTCAGAAGAATCGCCTGAACATATGAGCGTCGCTCCGCAACGCTTGCCGCTCCATGTAACTTCATTGATACTGGCACATTCAAAATTCATTTTCCATCATCCTTTCCTGCCATTTCAAATATATTTGTAGAATATATTTTTTATCTCATCTAAAATTACGCAATTAATTTCGCCAAGAGAAGTTTGGGACGATGTCAAAGTATTCATGGATAATAGCAGCAATTTGCCCTGCACTCCTCATCGGGAGCGTGATTGTTTACTTCCTGAAAGGGTATTGTCTCTATCTGAAGATAAAAAAAGATCCGGTCTACGTTAAGGCTAAAATTGTCAACTACATCCCCGGCAGCCCTAACAACATGGGAAAGGTAGATATTGCAATAACTTATACCTTTATGGCTGACAATATAGTCTACACAAAAGGAAAAGAAAACTTAACGATTGATACGCGAGATCTTAATAAAGACCATATCGGTAAAGAAGTACCGATCGTCTATTACCGTAAGGATCCTAACTTCTGCAAAATTGATATATATGATGAGAGCTTACGTAACTAATTTTACATCTACTATGAGCATATAAATCAGCATTTACAAAATATTTTCAAAAGGAGTCTTCAATGTCCAGCTATTCAGGAATTATCGCGATGATAGGGCCTGCCGTTATATGTAGCTTCATTATTTTATTTATTGTAAAGGGCTATATTCTGCACCGGACGATCAAAAAAGATCCGGTTTACACCAAAGCTAAAATAGTTTCCTATTTCCCTAAAGCACCAAATGAAAAAGGTCGCGTCGACATTGTTATGACCTATAGCTTCTTAGCTGATAATGTAAGCTATACTAAAAAGCAGCAGACACTAAATATTAACACTCTCGATCTCAATAAATACCACATAGGCAAAGAGGTTCCGATTGTTTATTACCGCAAAGATCCTAATTACAGCAAAATCGATGTATATGACGAAAGCCTGCGTAATTAAAAAGAGAACTAAACTGCGAATGAATTAATTTACAAATTACTTAGCACTGAGGAGGATTTATGTCGCACTATTCAGGATGGATAGCCTGGTCTGTTTTTTATGGAATGATCGGCTTTGTCATTTTCCTTATGTTAAAAGGATATTTATTATATATAATCATAAAAAAAGATCCGGTTTATACAAAAGCAAAAATCGTTAGCTATGTGCCAAAAACTCCTGATGAAATGGGTGAGGTAGATATTGTTATGACCTACAGTTTTATTGCTGATGAAAAGACGTATATCAAAGAGCAGCAGGCATTAAATATTAAAACACTCGATTTAGACAAATACTATGTAGGCAAAGAAGTCCCCATAGTCTATTACCGTAAGAATCCTAACTACAGCAAGATTGACGTGTATGATAAGAGCCTGCGCAACTAATTACTGGCGAATAATTAGATAACAGTTTTTCGCAGATAGTGAGCTGGCGGCTACAGAAGGAAATTCTGATTATTCGATCATCACTCAGGAGCGAGTGTCCCTCCTCACCAATCTATTTGATAGCAGCACTTTGACAATTGATTAGTGCCGCATACTTTTCAGTTATTTATAACTTATTTTGTAGCAGATATTCATCCGCTCATATATAATTGCGCGATCAATTCTAACAAAAGCTGATTGGGATAATGTCGAAGTACTCATGGATAATCGCAATAATCGGGCCTACACTTCTCATCGGGTATTTTATTATCTATTTACTTGAAGGTTACTATCTCTATCTGAAGATTAAAAAAGATCCTGTTTATATCAAAGCCAAAATTGATAGCTACGTTCCCGGAAGGCCTGACGATATGGGAAAAGTAGACATTACAATAACTTACAGTTTTACAGTCGATAATAAAGTCTACACAAAAGAGAAACAGTCCTTAAATATCAACACGCTGGATCTCATTAAAGATCAAGTCGCTAAAGAAGTGCCGATCGTTTATTACCGCAAAGATCCTAATTACAGCAAAATCGATGTATATGATGAAAGCCTGCGCAATTAAGCCCATACCATCTATTAGCACATAAATCAGAATCTACTCAGGGGCGCTTACCGCCCCTTTTGATTAGGTTCGGGTTACCAGGCTACCGTCAATCAGGCCTTCAAAACCATTAAACAAAATACCCCCCAACCCTAAACACCCCTCACCCCTTCCCTTACGCAATCAATCACCGCCCTGGCCTGTTCCAGCTGCACACGCAGTTCATGCACGGTGTCGTTATCAGGGAGCAGTACGATGCAGCCTTTCGATATCTGCACCGTGACATGCACGCCGGTTTCAAAGCCTGCTTCGCGCAGCCATTTGCCTTTCAATTGCAGGGCGGGTGTGCTGGTGTCACCGCGGTTCGGGCGGTAGCCAACAATACAGTGGCGCTGGGTTTTGGTGAGGATTTTCGTCATAAGATATTCTCCAATGGCAGTCATGATCTCCGCCACCAGAGAGGTCAAACTCATGGGAGGCGGGCTGAACGGTGTTGACCTTACCGGCCCATCGGATACCGGCGCGTCTCGCGACGCCCCCGTCCGGCCCACCATTGAGAGGTAACCGAACGCACAACAGAACAGCTCCGTTGCCGATGAGGTTTTCAGGAGGTCAATCCCGACGCCTGCTGAGGCAGGCGCGCCCAAACAATAAAAAGAAAACCCTACAATCGGCAAGGGAAAACCGCTCTATAGTAGCGCGTTGATTCGAAACTGGAACCCTTCTCGCAAAACTTCAGGGAACCCGCCTGGCGTTACACTTCGTTCTCTTCGCTCCCCAGCAGCCGCTTAATATGCTCCAGCTTCGCCGTCATCCTGCGGATCTCCAACAGATGCAGCGCCTCATAGGCCTCAATCCCCACCAGCTGGCTCTCTCCCAGCTTATCGAGGTCCGCTTTCAGTAACGTGATTTCGTCATCGGTCATCGGTGGTCTCATCGTTCCTCCTGATTTTCACTAACGTTGCACGGTCTGTTCAGGTACAACCTCATTATTAATAGTGTAGAGGTGGCATCCCGCCTTGCCAGCTTCCTGCTGCTTTGCGCAGTAGCCGAGCGCGCTCTCCGCCGCCTCATCGCGCGTCCTCGCCCAGTAAGAAACACCCCAGTCTCCCTGCGCGTCGATGGCGAACGCCTTTTCATAACGTTGCGATGCAGCATATTCCTGAAACGCCTTGCGCCCTTCGTCATTCAGTACCGACGGCACAGGAAGTTGCGTCTGCGGCAGTTCTGCAATGGGTTGATAAGGCAGCGCCTGCTGCTGTAAGAAGTTTGCGACCGGCTTCCACCAGAACGTCTCGGGAGCCGAGTCCATAAAGGTATGGCCATTCTCTCCAAATGCCGGCATCGCGACGAACGTCGCAGGCGCACCGTCTTTCTGGTAAGCGCTGAACATCACTTTCGCCGCCGCCGGGGGAAAGGCGCGGTCGTTGGCGGCATAGAGCCACAGCGACGGAATCGTGGTTCTCTTACCGTAATCAGTAAGCGCCTTCAGCAAACCGGGCTGGTCGCAGAAAGATTTGCCATCCAGCGCACCGCGCCCGCCGTCAAAGTTAATTATTGCCTGCACGCCGGGCGGGTTGGCCGCGCTGGTCGCCAGCATGGCGAAACCGCCGGAGGACATCCCCACCAGCACCGCCTGCTTTGGCGACGCCCACGGCTGCTGACGAATCGCCTTCAGCGCCGCCAGCAAAGTGTCGCGGTCACGCTCACCCGCCAGTTGATGATGCGGCTGCGCGCACGAGCCGCCCGCATACTCCGCCGCCCCGCTCGACTGCCCATACCCCTGGCGCAGCACAACCACCGCCGCATAGCCGTGGCGGGCGAAAGCAATTGCCGTCGAGGCATAGCGATTGGGGTTCATCACAAAGCGGTCAAAGCTGGCAGTGTCCGCCGTGCCGTTGGTAATCAGCGCAACTGGCGCAGGGGCATTGTTCGCCGGACGGGTAACAAACGCCTCCAGCAGCGCAGGCTGACCATTCTCAAGCGTCACCGGCAGCATTAGCGGCGTGCGGATCAGGCCCGCAATCTGCTGGTTTTCCGGCGCAGGGGAATTATCCGCCCAGGCGGGCAAAGATCCGTACAACAACATGGCTAACGCGATCGCTGCACGCATTCCTGACGCTCCTGGTTAACAAATTACCGCCGGGTGAGAGAGTATCCTCGCTTTACCGGGAAAAACATTGTCTGCTCCGGTAAAAACCCCACATAAGGTGTTTATTTAATGCGTTACCACATGACTTATTGCCCCATCAAATACACAGGCGCAGGTACATAATATATTTTCTGTAGATCAGATAATTCAATAAGATAACAACTTTCTGAAAAGGAGAATCTTTTTCATTTCAACGGCTTCGATTATGTAATTAAAGTAAATACACAGGCAATATTAATGCAACATATTGAAAATAAAGCGATCAACCAGAAACAATAAAAGCGGAACGGCAATGATCCGCTTTTTTCCGCATTTAGGCGATTGTTTGAATTAAGTCAAATGTGTAATCTTATTCCCGTCTTAAGGAACAACTTAAAGACAAACTAATGCAGGAATAAAAACCATCGCCTGCACTGTAACAGCATCAATTTTCTTTTATCAGTTAGCTTATTTTTATCGAAATACAGTGGTTGCTCGCATATTTATTTTCAAATAATAGTAATACCGCATCCGGTGTGGTGTTACGGGAGCAACTTATGAACGAATACAATTTTGAAGAACAGATGCAGTCTATTCAGGATCTGAACCTCTCCTATTTATTACTGGCTCAGCGTTTGATCCGTGAAGATAAGATTGCCGCCGGTTTCCGCCTTGGCCTGAACGATGCCACGCTGGAGACGCTAAGCCACTTATCGCTGCCGCAACTGATTAAACTCGCCTCTACCGGGCAGCTGATCAGCCGCCTGCGTATCGATGATGATGTAGTGATTAACTGCCTGACAAAAGATTCCCGGATCGATGCGCTGCAACGTCTGCATACCGGGATTATTCTGTCGAGCAATCTGCTTAACACGGTTGATAATAACGGCGACGAGGCAGCGTAATGAGCGAGATAATGCTGGAAGAAAAAAGCATCATGTCTGAAATTAAAGACGCGCAAATCGCGATGGAGTTAATTCAGTTTGGTGCGAGGATGCAGGTTCTCGAGAGTGAAACCAATTTAAGCCGCCGTCGTCTGTTAAAACTTTATAAAGAGTTGAAAGGCGATTCGCCGCCGAAAGGGATGCTACCATTCTCCGCTGACTGGTATATGTCGTGGGAGCAGAATATTCACTCGTCAATCTTCTACAATATTTACTGCTATTTGCAGAGAGCGGAAAAAGGTCGCTCTGTAGAGCTGATGATTAAAGCCTACCGTATCTATCTGGAACACGGTCTGGCACAGGCGGATGAGGAGCCGGTGCTGGGGCTGACCCGCGCATGGACGCTGCTGCGTTTTATGGAGGGTGGCATGCTGAAACAGACCCAGTGCGACTGCTGCGGTGGCAATTTTGTCAGCACGCCAGAGCATATGTTTAACGGTTTTACCTGTAGTCTCTGTGTACCGCCTTCACGGGCGATGAAAAAAAGCCCGCAGCTCGATTTCGCTGCCGGCACCATGACAACCCTGCAATAAGCCGCGCGCCTGGCAACAGGCGCCGCAGCGGCGGGTTATCAATGAAAGCCCCGACGAGTCAGCCAACGTGCGACTCCCGGGGCTTTCCTGTTTCTACACCCGGGAATTTACGTCAGGCGACCAGTAAAGACGCCGCGATAGTAGCTCGGCCCAATATTGAGACGCGTTAAGATATCGCGCCGGTGAACATAGGCAGTTTTCAGGCTGATGCCGAGCGTGGAGGAGACCTCCTGTGCGCTGGAGCCGGATGCCAGCAGGCATAACACTTCGCGCTGGCGGTGCGTCAGCAGCGGCAACACTGTGAGATCCTGCTGCTTCGCGCGCTTTTTCGACATCAGGCCGGTAATCGACTCAAATACCGTGCGGATCGGCGCGTTAAGGCTCAGCCGCAGCATATCCGGCAACAGCGCGGGCAGCACGGGATCGAAATCCTCACACAGCAGCAGGCAGGGCAACTCCTCTTTTAGCTCGCGCAAATAGTGGGTGGTCTGCATCAACGACATCAGGTTGGTGGCCTGGGTTGCCACCGCCACCAGAATGCGCAGCTTACTCCCCGCCGCCCGGCTCGCCTCCTCAAGGCTGTTGATATAGCTGACGCGTAAGTTGGGGCGATAGAGCTTTATCAGCGTGATCAATCCCATCGCGGAAAAGTGATCTTCACTGTAAATCAAAACATTAGCGGTACTGACGGAGGATTTCAGGCTCATAACCCCTTCCCTGGCAAACGTCACCTCCGGTGACGAAACGTGAAAAAAGCGTGGAAAAAAAACTCCCTTCATAGCTATCTGAACCCCGTAAGGATCACGAACAGGCGATCAAAAATGCCGCCCATCATATTTTCGAAGAAGGGAGCCAGCGTGAACATCACCAGCGACATGGCAACCATGCCGACGGTCAACGAAATCGGAAAACCAATGACGAAAATGGAGAGCTGCGGCGACAGGCGGTTGAGCAGTCCCATGGTCAGGTTGAGGCACAGCAGCAGAGTGATAACCGGCAAGCCGAGCATCATGCCGTAACGGAAGATCATCTCCCCGGCGCTGACCATCGCCATAAAGCCGTTTGCACCCAACGGTGCGGCGTTGATCGGAAACGCGGTGAAACTGCTGGCCAGCACTTCCAGCATATAGAGATGGCCATCAAAAGTGAGAAATAGCAGCGTGACAAAGAGGTTTAACAGGCGCGCGACCACCGGCATACTCGGGCCGCCGGCAGGATCGTAAACCATGGCAAAGGAGAGCCCCATCTGCATACCGATAATCTCGCCCGCGTGGCGCACGGCGACAAAAATCAGCTGCACGGAAAGGCCAATGGCGATGCCGATAATCAGCTGCTGGCAGCAGGCCCAGAAGCCATCCAGCGAGGCGATGGCAATGTTGCTGGCGGGCAGCTGCGGCGCAATAAGAAAAGCGGTTAACAGCCCCAGCGCTACTTTGAAGCGGGCGCTGAGCGGCTTCTCGCTGAAAATCGGCGCGGCGCCGAACAGCGCCAGCATGCGCAGGCAGGGCCAGAAGTACTGGTTTACGTTGTCATAGAGGTGAACCAGCGAGAGCGTAAACATAGTTAGCGAATAAGGTACGGCAAGGTGGTAAAAAGCCCGCGCATGTAGTCAACCAGCGTGGTTAACATCCACGGGCCGCAGGCGATAAGTACCACCACCAGCGTCAGGATCTTGGGAATAAACGACAGGGTCATTTCGTTGATCTGCGTCGAAGCCTGCAGAATGCTGACCAGCAGGCCAGCGGCCAGGGCGGCTAGCAGCAGCGGGGTGGCGATCATCAGCCCCACTTTGGTGGCCTGGAACCCCAGCGACATTACACTTTCAGGTGTCATTTTTACTCTCTTGCTAAAAGAAGCTCTGCGCGAGGGAACCGATAATCAGCTGCCAGCCATCCACCAGTACAAACAACATCAGCTTGAAGGGCAGCGAAATCGTCGCTGGCGGTACCATCATCATCCCCAGCGCCATCAGAATGCTGGCGACCACCAGGTCAATAATGAGAAACGGAATAAACAGCGTGAAGCCAATCTGGAAGCCGGTTTTCAGCTCGCTGGTAACAAACGCAGGCACCAGGATGCTCATCGGCACCGCGTCGGCATTAGCGAAGTCGCCCGCGTTGGCGATACGGGAGAAGAGCGCCAGATCCCCTTCACGCGTCTGCTTCAGCATGAAGGCACGCAGCGGCTGGGAGCCCTTCTCAATGGCAACCTCCATAGAGATCTTGTCCTGAGAGAGCGGCACCCAGGCTTCGTCATAGACCCGGTTCAGCACCGGCGACATCACGAAGAAGGTCAAAAAGAGCGCCAGCCCCAGCAGCACCTGGTTGGGCGGCGTGCTTGCCGTGCCGAGCGCGCTGCGCAGCAGCCCCAGCACAATCACGATGCGGGTAAAGCCGGTCATCATCAGCAGGATGGCGGGCAAAAAGGTGAGCGATGTCAGCAGTACCAGGGTCTGGACCGGCAGCGACCAGCTCTCGCCGTTTGCCGAGTGGGAGAGCAGAATGTCATTGTTGGCCGCCAGCGCCATCTGGGCCGGGAATAGCCATCCGGCGAGCGCCAGGCCAACGCCGCACAGAGGCATCAGCAGGCGAGCGTTACGTTTCATCTTATTTGCTCTCACTTTTGCGCCGGGCAATGCAGTTCACTAACGCGCTCTGGAAAGTCGGAAAGAACGACGCGGCTTTGTTCTCTTCAACGTCAGCCCGCTTCTCCATCGTCATCAGGTTAGTGATATTGTCCTGCGTCACGCCCAGCAGCAGCCATTTGTCCTCCACTTCGACCACCACCAGGCGCTCGCGCGCACCGATTGACTGGGTGTGTTTAACACTAAGAATGTTATGTCCCTTCACCATTCGCGTAGCGACGCCCGTGCGGCGGGCGATCCAGGCGATGGCCGCCATTAACAGGATCACCAGCGCCAGCGCGCCGATAATATTGCCGGTGCCTACAGGCGCCATTGCCGGCGCTGCGGAGACGGGCTGAACAGCATTAAGCGACTGCGTATTCATTATCTGCTCAAACGATGCATGCGCTCAGACGGGGTAATAATGTCGGTAATACGAATGCCGAACTTATCGGAGACCACTACCACCTCGCCCTGCGCGATTAAATAACCATTGATCAAAATATCAAGCGGCTCGCCCGCCAGGCCATCCAGTGAAACAATGGAGCCTGGGCTTAATCGCAATAACTCTTTGATCGTCATTTTGGTGCGGCCTAATTCCACGGTCATCTTCACCGGGATATCAAGCACCAGATTTAAATCTTCAGATAAACTCACCATTACATCATCCGCCTCAGAATGCACCTCGGCACTATTATCGCTGGACAACTGTTCGCTCATCGCGTCGCCCCAGAGGTCGCCGAGCGAAGACTTATTTGAGCCTGAATCATGTTCCATATCGCTCATACGACAATTACTCCTTCTTTAAACCTAACAATGTTGAATTCTGTAATGCATCAATCTGGATGGCATATTGATTATTCGCACTACCATATTTCCCGGTCATCACCGGCACATCATTAACAAATCCACCAAGCTGCTCGGGCTTATCCAGCGGAATAATGTCATCCGGTTTTAGCTTCATAATCCTTGAGAGACGGGTGGAGATCTCCGCAAATTTCACCACCAACTCCAGTTCGGTATCGCGCATCTGCGTCGCTAAGGAACTACGCCATTGATTATTTTCATGCTGGGAGTTTTCCAGCGGTGGATTGGTCAACAGTTCGCGAATTGGCTCAATAATGCTAAACGGAATACAAATTTGTAACTCACCGCTATGCGAGCCAATATCCACCTGAAAAGGGGTAGTCACTACAATATCGTTTGGCGAGGAGGTGATATTAGTAAATTTCACCTGTAACTCAGAACGCACAAACTCAGTTTTAATTTTAAAAATTGAGGTCCATGCATAGTCATAGGCCTCGCACGCCATCGCTAACATGCGCTGAATAATACGCTGCTCGGTTGGGGTAAATTCGCGTCCGTCCGCCTTAGTGGGGAAACGTCCATCACCGCCAAACAGGTTATCCACCGCCGTAAAGACCAGATTCGGCGAGAAGACGAAGAGCGCCGTACCGCGTAACGGATTCATGTTCATCAGGTTCAGACTGGTCATGACCGGCAGGTTACGCGCAAACTCATGGTACGGCTGAATCTTAATATTCCCTGCGGTGACATCCGGGCTACGACGCAAAATATTAAATAAGCCGATGCGAAACTGGCGCGCAAAGCGTTCGTTGATAATCTCTAGCGAATATAAACGTTCACGGACAACACGACGCTGCGTATTTGGATCGTAAGGCTTAATATTATCTTCTGGCGATGCGGGGGCGGCCGGCGCACTATTTTCACTACTGCTGGGACCGCCATTCAGAAGATTGTCGATCTCATCCTGGGATAAAATACTGTCCGACATTATGATTACCGTAAGATAAATGCATTAAACAGAACGTTTGTTACCATCGGTTTATGCAGGCCTGGAAGTGATGCGTTAACCGCATCTTTGGTTTTTGCCGCAAGCAGCGCTTTCGCCTGATCGTTAGTTAATTCAGCCGCAGTTTGTTGAGAAAAAAGCACCAGTAAATGGCTACGAATTTCCGGCAAATGTTTTTCCAGCACCGTTTTTGTTTCAGCATTAACTACCTTCAACGTCAGACCGATATAAAGAATACGGTCACTGTCATGCGCATCAGGTTTCAGGCTAACGGTAAAGGTATCGAGATCCATATAAACCGGCGCAGCCTCTACTACCGGTGTGGCGGATGATTTACCGCCATTAATATGTGTGACCTGATTTTTTAATTTACTGATTTCGACATAGGCATAAGCGCCAATTGCGCAGACACCCAGAATAACGAATAGAATGAGTAAAATTAACAGCGGGCTTTTTTTTCCGCCTTGCGCAGCATGTTTTTTCTTCGGCATTTGATGGATAACTCTGTAGTAAAAATTAAATCAACAATCACGCGACTGGCGAATGACCTGATGGAATGCCGTTATTTTAATACAGCACCCATCCAGGACAATTCATTGAAAAACTGAAATTAGTGTCAGCACCTTGCCAGTTCACGCCCGCCTATTAAGCGAAGGTGTTGATTCCGTGCGAATAATGCCTGACACGAGTGTCCACCGGGCGCTCTTCATCGGAGGAAACACTTAAATCGCCCCGCTCACTCTCAGACTTTCCTTGTCCAGAGGCGTGACCGGAGTGGGCATCTCCTGCCGAAGAGGAGGTCTCCGCGCCGACGCTGCTCTGCCCAAGCGAAATACCAGACTCCTCAAGCATGGTGCGCAGGGTCGGCATTGCCGACTCCAGCGCCGCGCGAACGTGGTGGCTCTCGGAGACAAAATGCACCTGCGCCTGGTCGTTACTCACCCGCAGGCTCACCTGTAGCGCGCCCAGCTCTTCGGGGTGCAGACGCAGCTCGGCGTGATGCATGCCGTTACGGCTAAAGACGGCAATCTGCTGCCCTAAAGATTGCTGCCAGGCCGGGGTCCCTACTTCCGCCTGGAGCGTGGCGGTAGCAACGGTGGAGGTGGCGATTGCGGTAGCAGGAGCGGTCGCTGTCACTGGCGTAGCCTGGGCGACGCTATGCGGCGTGGCAACCGGCTCGGCACTTTTTAAGTTATGCAGCGCCTGCGTCAGGCTCTCGCTGAGGGGGGCCGCCGCAGGTGAAGTCGCCAGGGCGCTGCTGTCAGCAGAGGTTAACGATGGCGCTTTACCCTCAACGGCACTCTCCGCTAACGGCATTGCGGGTTGTGCCTCGGGCCGTGTCGGCTGTGGCTTAACACCGGCAGGCAGATCCTGGGTCGGCTTTTGCTCATCCAGCACGGCGGTGAAATTTACCTGGGCTAGCGGATCGTCAGCCTGCGGCTCAACCGGCAGCGCCGCAGCGAGCAGCGGGCTTGCCGGTACGGCGGCAGCCAGTGTCGGGTCGGCACTCACCTGCGACAGTGCCGCCAGATCGGCCTGCGCTGTCTGCACGCCCTGCGCCAGCAGTGCATCCGCTGTGGCGGCGGAGACATCAAGCGGCATCGCCAGGTTTGTCGCCGCCTGGGTAAGCGGGTCGGCAGGTAACGTTGCTATCGCAGGCGTGGCGTCGACAAGCTGCGCTTTTTTATCAGCAGGCTTTTTCACCTTCTCCTGCGGCGCGCCACTCTGCCGGGTATCTTGCGTCTCCCCTGATGAGAGCAGTTTTTTCAGTTCGCCAGCGAAGTGCCCCTCTTCCTGCGCCGGAGACGCGGAAGCCGTCTGACGTCCAGCGTCAACGGGCGAGGCCGGGAGCGAATGTTGGATAATCATCTTATTTATTCCTTTGACTGGCGCGACGGGCGAACTCATCCATC
Organism: Kosakonia sp. SMBL-WEM22; assembly: GCF_014490785.1. Taxonomy (NCBI): domain Bacteria; kingdom Pseudomonadati; phylum Pseudomonadota; class Gammaproteobacteria; order Enterobacterales; family Enterobacteriaceae; genus Kosakonia; species Kosakonia sp. SMBL-WEM22. Next base: position 3,827,007 of record NZ_CP051488.1, read on the forward strand.
ATCTTCTGTTCCAGTCGGTTCTCTTTTAATAGTCGCTGTGCGTCGGCACGGTTTTTCAGTGCTTCGAAAGCATTCAGCCGCTGCTTATCTTTTCTCCATGCTTCCTGCACGTTATCCACCGTGTGCTGACTGGCAGATACTCTCCTGACTTGTTGCGCCACGACACCATCCAGTGAGGTCAAAAAGTGCTGGTGCGCCTGTAGCGCCATAATGGATACGCCTTGATCGACAATCGTCGACTGCATCTGCTCGCGATACTCTTGCGCATAGGTTTTGAGCTGGTCGAGTCGTGCGGTTTCATTAAGGTGGGTCTGGCGCGCCGAACCGAGACGGGTGGTAGTGTCGTTCAGTTTCTTCTCTGCCAACTCGCGCAGGAGATCCATCGGGTTTTGGCTCGCCATCATTTCACCTTCACATTACGCGTTATTGTCCGGTGGAAAGAGCGCCGACAGTCCGCTGAAGGAGTCGCCATACTCACAGGCCTCATGAATGCCCTGATGCAGATAGGCCTCCATTTTTGGATAGAGAGCAATCGCCCGATCAAGCAGCGGATCGCTGCCGGCGGCATAAGCCCCCACGCTCACCAGATCGCGGTTGCGCTGATACGAAGAGAGCATCTGCTTAAAGCGCTGCACCTTTTTGTAGTGCACCGGATCGATAAGTTCGGTCATCGCACGGCTGATCGACGCTTCGATATCGATCGCCGGATAGTGGCCAGACTCCGCCAGACGCCGCGAGAGCACCACGTGACCGTCGAGGATCGCGCGCGCCGAGTCGGCTATCGGATCCTGCTGATCGTCCCCTTCCGTCAACACGGTGTAAAAGGCGGTGATCGAACCGCCGCCTTTAATGCCGTTCCCGGCGCGCTCCACCAGCGCGGGCAGTTTGGCAAACACCGAGGGCGGATAGCCTTTGGTAGCGGGCGGTTCGCCAATCGCCAGCGCGATTTCACGCTGCGCCATCGCGTAGCGGGTCAGGGAGTCCATAATTAGCAGCACGTTGAGGCCGCGATCGCGGAAATCCTCCGCCAGACGTGTGGCGTAGACCGCGCCCTGCATGCGCAAAATCGGCGACACATCGGCCGGGGCGGCGATCACCACCGAGCGTTTAAGCCCCTCTTTGCCAAGAATGTTCTCGATAAAATCTTTCACTTCGCGGCCACGCTCGCCAATCAGGCCGACGACAATCACATCCGCTTTAGTAAAGCGCGCCATCATCCCCAGCAGCACGCTTTTACCGACGCCGGAGCCGGCAAACAGGCCCATACGCTGCCCGCGTCCGACGGTGAGCAGGCCATTAATGGCGCGCACGCCGACATCGAGCACGTTTTTAATCGGATCGCGCTGCAACGGGTTAAAGGGTGGCGTAAAGAGCGGCCCGCGATCGCTGGTGTTCGGTGGCGGCAGGCCGTCGAGCGGGCGGGCGCTGGCATCCAGTACGCGCCCCAGCAGCTCTGGCCCCAGCGGCAACAGCTTGCCTTTGGTGTTGTTGCCCAGCGCGTAAACCCGCGCGCCCGGCAGCACACCTTCAACGTTTTCAAGGGGCATCAGGTAGAGGATCTCGCCGTTAAAGCCGACCACTTCGCTCTCGACCCGCTGGATCCCCTCTTCACTTTCACACTCGACAATACAGAGCGTGCCGATGGGCGGCTTCAGGCCGACGGCTTCCATCACCAGGCCGGTGGCGCGGGTCAGGCGGCCGTAGCGGCGAAACAGCGGCAGCGTCGCCATACGCTTCTCGCGCAGATCGACGCCATCAAGCCATGTCTTTAACCGCGCGGTCATAAGGAGAACTCCTCCCTGCTCAGGGTGCAGAGTTCGTTCCAGCGGGTTTCGGTGGTGGCGTCAAGTTCGCCGCCGTCGGTGGTCAGGCGGCAGCCACCCGGCAGCATTTGTGCATCGGTGCAGAGCTCCCAACCGCGGGCGTGTAGCACCTCGCCAAGTTGCTCCTGTACCGCGGCAGACTCCTCCGGGCTGATCCACAACTTTATCTGGCCCAGCTGTTTGGTGTCCTCCTGCAACAGTTGCTGAATGCGGGTCAGCAGCCAGGCATTGGTGGTGGTAGAGACCACGCTTTCACCCAGCAGGCTGCGCGCCGCCATCAGCGCCACCTGCACCAGCCGCGCCGGCATCACGCTGTCGAGGCTATCAAGGGTAATTTTGACGTTATCAATCAGCTGCGCAAACTCCTGCGCCTGGCTCTGCTGTAACTGGCGGTATTCGGCCACTCCTTTCGCAATGCCCGCTTCGCGCCCCTCTTCAAAGCCCTTTGCGTAGCCGAGCTTTGTCCCCTCTTCCACGCCACGCGTCTGGCCCTGGGTAAACCCTTTCTGCTCGGCCTGTTTGCGCAGGCGGGAGAGTTCAATTTGCAGCGCCGCTTCACTCGCCGGATCGCTGGCAGGCACGGCATTGCGCAGATCGGGTTCGCTACTTAACGCGTCGTCGAGCAGATTTTCAGGCCGCCAGGCGTGCCACTGAGTCTTAGACGTAGGCATCGTCGCCTCCACCAATCACAATCTCGCCGGTCTCCGCCAGGCGACGCACCACCAGCAGGATCGCTTTCTGTTCGTTTTCGACCTGCGACATACGCACAGGGCCACGGGAGTTCAAATCGTCACGCATAATGTCGGCCTGACGTTTGGACATATTGCGGAAGAACTTGTCGCGCAACGCGTCGTCCACGCCTTTCAGCGCGACGATCAGCGACTCGTTGTCGATATCCTGCAGGATGCGCTGGATGCTGCGATCTTCCATATCGACCAGGTTCTCGAAGAGGAACATCTCGTCGATAATTTTCTGCGCCAGCTCCTGGTCGTATTCGCGTACCGCTTCGATCGCTGCATCTTCCTGGTGAGATTTCATCAGGTTGAGGATCTCCGCCGCCGGACGCACACCGCCCATCTTGTTGCGCTTGATATTCTGACCATGCAGCAGGTTGTTGAGCACTTCCGTTAGCTCCTGCAGCGCCACCGGCTGCACGCCGCCGAAGGTGGCGATACGCAGCAGAATGTCATTGCGTTCGCGCTCATCGAATTTCGCCAGCAGATCGGCTGCCTGGCTGCGTTTCAGATGCACAAGAATGGTGGCGATAATCTGCGGATGCTCATCACGGATGAGATCGAAGACCATCTGCGGCTCCATAAAGTTAAGCGTTTCGATACCGTTACGCTCATCGTTGGCCTCCAGCAGATCTTCAAGCAGGCTATTGGCACGCTCTTCGCCCAGGGCTTTTACCAGCACGCTGCGCAGATATTCATTCGTGTTGACATCCAGCACCGCAAATTCGCCGGAGTCGCGGCGGAACTCCTTCATCACCACCGCCAGCTGATCGTGGGTATAGGTGCCCATCGAGACCATGGCGCTACTGATCATGGTTACTTCATGGGTATTCAGGTGCTTAAAGACTTCGGCTGCACGCTCGTCACCGAGGGTCAGCATGACGATGGCGCTTTTCTCGGCGGCGTTCATGACGACTTCTGCTCCTTATTTAGCCATTGGCGTATCACCAGCGCGATGACCTGCGGCTCCTGGTCAGCCATTTCACGCAGGTGCTGCGCCTGTTGTTCGGTTTCGACGCGCTGCTGCGCTTTGGCGGTCTCCGCGCTCTGGCGTTTACGCACCTGCTCATCCAGCTCCGCCTGGCGCACCTCTTTCTCCATCTCCAGACGCTGGATCAGCATCTCCTGATGGCGGATCCAGAAGGGTTGCACCGCCTTGCGCCAGAGGATCCAGGCGATCAGCGCCACAAACAGATAGCGCGCGCCGGAGAGCATCAGCTTGATAAATTCAGGCTGTTTCCACAGCGGAACAGGTGCTTCCTCTTGCTGGTCGGTAAAGAGGGTATTGACGACATTCAGCGTGTCGCCGCGTTTGTCTGAGAAGCCCATCACCTCTTTCACCAGCGCATTGATCTGATCCAGCTGCGCCTTGTTGAGTGCGACCGGTTTGCCATCTTTGCCCGGCATATAGTTCACCACCACGGCAACGGAGAGGCGCTCAAGCACGCCGGTGTTGCGCTTAATGTGGGTCAGGGTTTTATCCACCTCGTAGTTGGTGGTCTCATCGCTCTGCTTGTTGTACGGTGTCAGGGCTTGTGCGGGAGCCGCTGCGGCCGCCGCGTTATTGCCATTTGCGCCGCCCTGCCGGTTAGCCTGCTGCGCCGCAGGATCTTCAATCGGCGTGGAGACCGGGGCCGGTGGCTGGTTGCTTAACGCGCCCGGCACGCCGCCGACTGCATTTTTACCGCCCTGCTCGTTGTTACTGCTCTGACGGCTGCGAATCGCCATATTTTCCGGGCGGCTGTTCGGCTGATACTGCTCCGCCGTCTGCTCATGCTGGGTGAAGTCCACCTGCGCGGTCACCTGGGTTCTGACGTTCTGCGTGCCGACAATCGGTGCGAGGATTGCCTGAATGCGGCGCTGATAATCGGACTCCATCTTGCGCACATATTGCAGCTGCGTGGTCTGGGTAGCCTGCGCGCCGTTTTGCGACATCATGTGGCCGCTCTGATCGACAATTGTTACCCGATCGGCGCTCAGTCCCGGCACAGCGCTGGAGATCATGAAAGTAATGGCACTCACCTGCCCGGAATCGAGGGTTCTGCCGTTAATCAGATTCAGCGTCACCGAAGCGGAAGGCTCTTTGCGATCCTGCAAAAAGAGCGACGGCTTCGGCATCGCCAGGTGGACGCGCGCCGAGCGTACTGGCCCCAGAGTTTCGATGGTGCGTGACAGCTCGCCCTCCAGCGCGCGCTGGAAATTGACCTGCTCGTTGAACTGGCTGATACCAAACTTCTCCTGGTCCAGCAGTTCAAAACCGACCGAGCCGCCCTTCGGCAACCCTTGCTGCGCCAGTTTGAGACGCACTTCGTAGATCTGCTCAGACGGGATCTCGATGGAGCCGTCATGCTCGGCAAAACGGTACGGCACCTGCATCTGTTTCAGTTGGGTAACAACCGCACCGCCATCCTCTTCGCTAATATTGCTATAGAGCACGCGGTAGTCTGGTTCTTTTGCCCAGAACATCAGCGCAATAACAATAGAAATAGCGGCCGCAGCCGCGACAAAAAAGAGGATGCGGGGGTTAGCCCGAATATTTTCGAGCACTGCCTTTACATCGACAATGCCTTTCTTTTTACTACCGGTGATTGTGGCAGTCATGCCAATGTCCTGTAAAAGTGAATGCCGGAATTAAAAATAAAAATAATTACGGCTCGGCTCATCTGGTATGCAATTAATAAACGCAAATGTATTTCTCAGGAAAATTCCCGGATGCGTATTATCTACAGAAAGCCCATTTTTCTAAGTGGTAATAAGGTGAAATTTGTGTCAGCTATTCACATTATGTTGTTTTTCAGACCACATGGTAAGCTTGCGGCCAATAACTCTTAAGGTCATTTTTATGTCGATGAATACATTGGGCGGCGTATTGGATCAGATTCAGTCGCAGGCCAGACAAGTCTCAGATATCAGCGCGTTAAATCCTTTTAACTCAGCGCGCAAAACAGAAAATAGTTCACAATTTTCTAATATTTTACTTAACAGCATTAACAATATTAGCGAAATGCAGACCTCTGCTAAGCAACAGTCACAGGCTTATCTCTCTGGTGTTGAGGGGATCGGCCTGAATGATGTGATGGTCTCGATTCAAAAATCGTCGGTGGCGTTAAACCTGGGTGTACAGGTGAGAAATAAACTCGTTAGCGCCTATCAGGAAATAATGAGCATGCCGGTATAACACCTAAGCAATATCTTATTCTCGATTAACGCGAAAATAGTGCTGCTATTTTCCACGGCCGAATAAGTCCGGCTGTTTTATGACTGTTAATAAAATAGCCGGCATATCGCCGGTGATTCATTTTAGCGTCACCAGCAATGTGCGTTCAAAAAACCTGTGGGTTTAAACCAACACTTATGACAACGAGCCAGAAAAATAGATTTTCATCTGCCGAAAGCGCCTCGCCCACTCCGGGAACGCTGAGCGGCTATGAATTAGAAAAAATCAGCGCGTTGATTTACCAGCGCGCGGGCATTGTGCTGACGCCGCAAAAAAAAGACATGGTGTTTAACCGCCTCTCCCGTCGCCTGCGCGAGCTGAACATGCGCAGGTTCGACGACTACATTGCGCTGCTGGTAGATAACCCCACCAGCTGCGAGTGGCAGGAGTTTATTAACGCCCTGACCACCAATTTGACCTCCTTTTTTCGTGAGGCTTACCACTTTCCGACGCTGGCGAAACATGCCCAGTCGCGCACGGGGATCTACAGCGTCTGGTGTGCGGCGGCCTCGACCGGCGAAGAGCCCTGGTCGATCGCCATGACGCTGGAAGCAGCGTTAGGCCGCAGTATCAGCGGGCCGCGCGTATTGGCGACCGATATCGACACCGATGTGCTGGCGAGAGCGGTACAGGGCGTTTATCGGCTGGCGGATATCAACAATCTGAGCGAACAGCAGAAAAAAAGCTGGTTTTTACGCGGCACAGGTGAGCAGGCAAATATGGTGAAAATCAAAAGCGAAATGCGCAACTGCGTGCAGTTTCGCCAGCTCAACCTTATCGAAAGCCAGTGGGATCTTCCCGCCCCTTTCGATGCGATTTTTTGCCGCAACGTGATGATTTATTTCGATCAGAACACCCAGGAGAAGCTGCTTCAGCGCTTCGCGAAAATGCTTAAGCCAGGCGGGCTGCTGTTTGTGGGTCACTCTGAACATTTTCAAAATATGAACAGTCCATTTCGTTTGCTCGGACAGTCCGTCTATCGCCTCGCGGAGTGAGAAGGATGAAAAAGATTAAGGTGCTCTGCATTGATGACTCGTCGCTGATTCGCAAAATCATGACGCGCATCGTCAATGAACAACCGGATATGGAAATGGTAGCGACCGCCCTCGATCCCATTATCGCCCGCGATCTGATCAAGAAGCACAATCCGGATGTATTAACGCTGGATGTCGAAATGCCGCGCATGGATGGTCTCGATTTTCTTGAGCGCCTGATGCGTCTGCGCCCGATGCCAGTGGTGATGCTCTCATCGCTGACCAGCCGGGGCTCGGATATTACCCTCAGCGCGCTGGAGCTGGGCGCGGTTGATTTTATTACCAAGCCGGAGACCGGTCTGCAGGACGGCATGGCGCACTACAGCGAGATGATTGTCGACAAAATCCGTATGGCGGCGAAAGCGCGAGTGGCCCGCCGCGACGGTAAACCGCTGCCCGGACGCATTGCGCACGGCCCGCTGATTGGCAGCGAAAAGATTATCGCCATTGGCTCATCGACCGGTGGCACCGAGGCGCTGCGCCAACTGCTGGTGCCGATGCCCGCCACCAGCCCTGGCATCGTGATTGCTCAGCATATGCCGGGCGGTTTTACCCGCTCCTTCGCCAGGCGGCTCGACCAGCTATGTCAGATGTCGGTGCAGGAGGCTGAAGAGGGCGACCGTGTCCTGCCCGGCCATGTTTATATTGCGCCAGGCGGTTTCCATATGGAGCTGACGCGCAGCGGAGCGAACTATCACATCAAATTGAGTGATGACACGCCCATCAACCGCCATCGCCCGTCGGTCGATGCGCTCTTTCACTCCGTCGCGCGCTGCGCGGGGAAAAACGCTGTCGGGGCCATTTTAACCGGCATGGGCAGCGACGGTGCCGCCGGCCTGCTGGCGATGCGTGAAGCCGGGGCCTGGACCATCGCACAGAGCGAACGAAGCTGTGTGGTCTTTGGTATGCCGCGCGAAGCGATCGCCCTTGGCGCCGCCTGTGAAACGGTCGATCTGAACCAGATTAGCCAGCACATTCTGAACCACTCGGCCGATCAGGCGCGCAGAATTTAAACACCACCCCACTACCCGTTCCACTTAATGAGTTTAGGAAATAGAGATGGCCGACAAGAACTTACGTTTTTTAGTTGTCGATGACTTCGCCACCATGCGACGCATTGTGCGCAACCTTTTGAAAGACTTGGGCTTTAACCGCGTTGAAGAGGCGGAAGATGGCCTGGATGCGCTGAATAAACTGCGCGCTGACGCTTTCGACTTTGTGATCAGCGACTGGAACATGCCCAACATGGATGGCCTACAGCTGCTGACCGAGATTCGTAACGATGCGAATTTGAAAACCATGCCAGTGCTGATGGTAACCGCTGAAGCAAAGAAAGAGAACATCATCGCCGCCGCGCAGGCCGGTGCCAGCGGTTACGTGGTGAAACCGTTCACCGCAGCAACGCTTGAAGAGAAGCTGAACAAAATTTTTGAAAAGATCGGCTGGTAACTCATGACGGCGGAAAATACGCAACCTGAAGAGGATTTCAAAGGCATCTTTTCCCGGGTCGGACAGCTGGCGCGCCTGCTACGCGATAGCCTGGTCGACTTAGGACTCGATCGCACCATTATCGAAGCAGCCGATGCCATTCCGGATACCCGTGAACGGTTGAACTATGTGGTAGGCAAAACCGCGCAGGCCGCCGAGCGCGTGCTCACCTGTGTGGAAGAGGCGCGCCCACAGCAGGAGTCGATCGTTAATAACGGTGAACAGCTGGCGGCTCGTTGGGATGCCTGGTTTGCCGCACCCGTGGAACTCGCCGATGCCCGGGAATTAGTCACCGCGACCCGGGGCTACCTGACGCAAGCACCGCAGGCGGCACGCAAAACCGATGAGCATCTGATGGAAATCATGATGGCGCAGGACTTCCAGGATCTAACCGGCCAGGTGATTCGCCGCATGATGTCGCTGATTGAAACGGTCGAGACAGAGTTAATCCAGGTGTTGCTGGAGTACGTGCCTGATGTGCCGCAGGAGAAGCGCGAGAAAGAGGATGCGGTGACGCTGGTCAATGGCCCGCAGGTCGACAGCAACAAAGCTGGTGTAATGGCGACGCAAGACCAGGTCGATGACCTGCTTGATTCGCTGGGCTTTTAAGGCAGCGGGTGCGGCCCGTGTACTGAGCAGATCATGTCAGAAGAGAGCGACGTAGAGAAAACCGAAGAGCCCACGCCCCACCGAAAACAGAAGGCACGTGAAGAGGGGCAGATCCCGCGCTCGAAAGAGCTGAGTTCATTACTGATGCTGCTGGCCGGCTGGGCGCTGCTGCTCTCTGGCGGCAATCAGTTTGCACATAACATGATGCAGCTGCTGCAAAGTGGGCTGGTGCTCAATCGGTTGCCGGTGATGGATCCGCATTCGATGTTTCATCAGGCGCGCTTTTTACTGGAGATGATGGGCAGTGCGCTGCTGCCCATCTTGCTGGGCCTCTTCGTCACCGGTATTGCCGGGCCGATGCTGCTGGGCGGGGTCAACTTAAGCGGCAAATCGTTGAAGGTTGATCTCAAGCGGCTGTCGCTGCTGCAAGGGCTAAAACGGCTCTTCTCTGCGCAGGTGATGTCGGAAATGCTTAAAGGCTGCCTGAAGGTGGCGCTGGTGGCGTGTGCCTTTGCGCTCTACCTCTACAACAACAAAGCGCATTTCATTCAGCTGGTTAACGAAGCACTGCCGATGGCGGTCGCCCATGCCATGAGCATGGTGTTTGACTGCCTGCTAATGGTGATCTTCTTCCTGCTACCGGTCGTGGGCTATGACGTCTTCTACCAAATCACGAGTCACCTGAAGAAGCTGCGTATGAGTCGCCAGGAGATCCGCGATGAGTTTAAACAACAAGAGGGCGATCCGCATATCAAGAGCCGCATCAAGCAGATGCAGCGTGCGGCGGCGCGCAGCCGGATGATGGCCGATATCCCAAAAGCGGATGTCATCGTTAACAACCCGACGCACTACTCGGTGGCGCTCTCCTACAAGGAGGGCGGCATGAGCGCGCCGACGGTGGTGGCGAAAGGTGCCGGCGATATCGCCTTAAAAATACGCGAGCTGGGCGCGCAACACCGCGTGCCGATGCTCGAAGCCCCCCCGCTTGCTCGTGCGCTCTATCGCCACTGCGATATTGGCGAGCAAATTCCGGGTGAGCTTTATAGCGCTGTCGCAGAAGTTCTGGCCTGGGTTTACGGCCTGCGACGCTGGCGCAGTAGCGGCGGCATTCCGCCGAAGAAACCCGGGAACCTTCCGGTTCCTGCGTCGATGGATTTTGCAACTGAGAGTAAAGACTGATGGCTAATCTCGCCAGCAAACTACGCCTACCGGCGTTAAAAGAAACCGAGTGGCAAATTATGGCCGGACCGGTGCTAATCATGCTGATTCTCGCCATGATGGTGCTGCCGCTGCCGGCCTTTTTGCTCGATACGCTCTTCACCTTCAATATCGTCCTGTCGTTGATGATCTTGCTGGTGGCAATGTTTACGCAGAAAACCCTCGAGTTTTCCGCCTTCCCGACCGTGCTGCTCTTCTCAACCCTGCTGCGGCTGGCACTCAACATCGCCTCAACGCGTATTATTTTGATGGAAGGCCACACCGGTGCTGCCGCGGCGGGCCGGGTGGTTGAGGCATTCGGCCACTTCCTGGTGGGCGGCAACTTCGCGATTGGTATCGTGGTCTTCGCCATCCTTATCATCATTAACTTTATGGTCATCACCAAAGGTGCGGGGCGTATCGCTGAAGTGGGCGCGCGCTTTGTACTCGACGGCATGCCCGGTAAACAGATGGCGATCGACGCGGACCTTAACGCCGGGCTTATCGGCGAAGCCGAGGCCAAACGTCGCCGCAGCGAAGTGACCCAGGAGTCTGACTTTTACGGCTCAATGGACGGTGCGAGTAAGTTCGTGCGCGGGGATGCTATCGCCGGCCTGCTGATTATGGCGATTAACGTCATCGGCGGCCTGACCATCGGCGTGTTGCAGCACGGCCTCAGCGTTGCAGAGGCGGGGGAAACTTACACCCTGCTGACCATCGGCGACGGCCTGGTGGCGCAGATCCCGGCGCTGATTATCTCTACCGCCGCCGGTGTGATCGTCACCCGCGTCTCCAACGATGAAGATATCGGCGAGCAGATGGTCGGCCAGCTCTTCAGCAACCCGCGGGTGATGGTGCTCTCGGCTGGCGTTATCGGCCTGCTGGGGCTGATCCCCGGTATGCCGAATTTTGTCTTTCTGATGTTCACCGCCATTCTGCTGGGGCTCGCCTGGTGGATGCGTGGCCGCCAAATGAAAAAACCGGCGGGTGCCGGGCGCGGTATCGCGCGGGATGATAAAGATAGCGTCAGCGCGCAGGCTGCTAACGATCACGCCTCGGCGGAAGCATCATGGGAAGATGTCGAGATGGAAGATGTGCTCGGCCTTGAAGTGGGCTACCGCCTGATCCCGCTGGTTGATAGCACACAGGATGGCCAACTGCTGGTGCGCGTGCGCGGTATCCGTAAGAAGTTCGCCCAGGAGATGGGCTTTCTGCCGCCGCCGATCCATATTCGCGACAACCTTGATTTGGCGCCTGGTCATTACCGTATTCTGCTGAAAGGCGTGGAGATTGGCAGCGGCGATATTGAGTCCGATCGCTGGATGGCGATCAACCCCGGCTACGCCGAAGGGACGCTGCCCGGTACGCCGTGTGTCGATCCAGCGTTTGGTCTGCCCGCCTGCTGGATCGATGAGGTGATGCGTGAACAGGCGCAGATCCAGGGCTTTACGGTGGTTGATCCCAGTTCGGTGATCGCCACCCACCTGAATCATCTTGTCACGTTACACACCGAGGAGCTGTTCAGCCGCCAGGAGACGCAGCAGCTGCTCGATCGCATCACCAAAGAGATGCCGAAGCTGGTAGAGGATCTTATCCCGGGGGTCATCTCCGTGACGCTGTTCCACAAAGTGTTGCAAAACCTGCTCTCTGAGCGCGTCTCAATCCGGGATATGCGCACGATTATTGACACACTGGCAGAGTATGCGCCGATACAGAGCGATCCGGATGAGCTGACTGCGCAGGTACGCGTGCGTTTAGGCCGCGCAATTACCGCCCAGTGGTTCCGTAATGATAACGACATCAAAGTGATTGGCCTCGACAGTTCGCTTGAGAAGTTGCTGATTCAGTCGCTGCAAAGCGGCAGCGCCATCGAACCGGGGATTGCGGAAAACCTGATGCGTCAGGCCGATCGCGCGATTACCGAGCAGCAGGCGATTGGCGTCTCGCCGGTGGTGTTAGTCAATCCGGCGCTGCGCACCATGGTGTCGCGCTTCCTGCGCCGCGCTTTTCCGCAATTGGGGGTTCTGTCGACGATGGAGATCAGCCACAACAAAACGGTGCAGATGACCGCCGTGATTGGCACTAGCGCATGAAGTTCGCCCTGTTAATGAGTCTGCTGCTGGCGTTGCCAGCGGCGGCATCGCAGCAAGGTGCCTGGAGTGCTACCAGCGCCGGCGGCAGCGTCAGCATCGGTAAACAGGTGCTACGCAGCCGCCCGCTGCACGCGCCCGACGCAATCCCCTCCTCCGCAAATATCACGCGCATTGCCTGGCGCATCACGCTGCTTACCCCTCCCCCTTCGGGGTTACAGGTTAAGCTCTGTCGCATTGATAAGTGCCTGCTTCTGCCTGCGCTTGCCGGTACGCTAAGCGTTAAAATACCGCTCGCCGCAAAAGGTGAGTTTCGTTTTATCTATTCTATTAACCGTGCCGGGCAACTTCAGTCGCCGCTTAATGTGCTGCGTAATCAATTAACCGTGAATTATCGTTAAGGTAAATAAAAAGGCTCCAGGTGAGAATGAACCTACAGCCTTTTTTATAAACTTAATGTAATGAAGGGGCTTGATGGAGGGTATAAAGTTGGCTGCACCGGGCACCACGATGTATAGAGGATAAATTCTGCTTTAACGTATCTAAACGCGCCCGTAAATTACGGGTGATTTCAGCTTCATTATCGAGCAACTGTTGTAACAGAGCTTTTAACGCCTCTTTTTCACTGGCCGAAAGCGCATCCGAACTGTTATTAAAAATATCCTGCTTCTTAATGACATAACGCGATGCGACCTCAATAAAATCATCCCAGCGCGCTTCTCTCGCCATTTGCAGAATCGCCAGGTTCATCTCATACAGCTCACGGTAGTAAAGAGGGATCATTTCAGCCATAGCGCACCCTTTTCTGTACCGGTTCAATCTCTTTCCACGTTTCAGCCAGCTTCACTAATAAGCCATCAATATGTTTTAACGGCGTTGGGTCGTTATGCAGATTCGCTTCAAGCAGGGTACGCGACATATATTCATACATCTGCTCCAGATCTGCGGCGATACCTTTGCCGGTTTCATGATCGAGCGCGGCACGCAGCCCGTTATCGATAATATTGATCGCTTTAGAGATCATTTTGCCGCGCTGGGCGACATTGCCGTTTTCGAAATGAATCACCGCCTGCAAGATAGCGCTGTGCGCGCCATCGAACAGCATGGTAATTAACTGGTGCGGCGTTGCGCCAGCCAGTTTGCTCTGCAGCGAAACCCGGGCGTAGGCGTTAGCGCCTTGTGATGCATACATATAACGCTCCTGAAAGCAGGCCTGTTACGACCTGCTAAAAGTTAATAATTAGAGAGTGGAGAGCAGTGAGGTCAGCTGCGAGCTCATGCTATTGAGGTTCGACATCAGGGAGTCCAGATTCTGGAACTGCACGCGGTAAACCTCCACCTGCGCATCAATCAGCTTCTGAGTCTTGTCGATCTGCGCCTGCACAATTTCAGTCTGCTCTTCCAGGCTTTCGGTCGCACCTTCGATAATGCCGTCGTTGTCACTCTTCGAATCGCCGAGGTAATCGGTCATGATTGTGCCAAGCGAGGTCGCCAGCCCTTCGTTATCGCCACGGCCGGTAAACATGGTGGCGATCTCTTCCGGGTTATCGGCAATCGCTTCGTCCAGCGTGTCCTCATCCAGCGTCATCTGGCCTGTTGCGGCATCGATAGTGATGCCTAAATCCGCCAGCGAACCGTAAGTCGCGCCCGCATCGCCATACACGCCGTTAACGGTTGAGCGCAGCTCGCTTACTAACCCGCGCAGCGTGGAATCCCCCATTAGCGAACCGTTATCTGAGTTTTCGGTCGCCACTTCGTCGTCGCTTAACTCGGAGGTATCCGCCGCGACATATTTGCTGGAGGAGGTGGTTTGCGTCAGCAACGCGTTGTACTGCTTAACAAAATCTTGCAGGCTGGTCTTGATCGCCGAGGTATCGTTGGTCAGCGTTAACTGCTCCGCTTCGCCATTTTCCGATACGGTTTTCAGGTTCAGCGTGACGCCATCAATAATGTCGGTGATGTTGTTGCTGGAGCGGGTGTAATCCGAGCCGTCGACGCGCAATTTGGCATCTTTCGCATCGGAGACCGAAATCATATTGTCGCTCTGGCCCGCGTCATTAATCACCTGACCCTGATCGTCAATATGCTGACCGCCGTTAGAGGTATCAAGCACCCCCGCCAGCGCGGCATCACCCTCCACTTTAACCGTCATCTCGCCATCAGTACCGGTGGTTTTCGAGCTCAATACCAGCTGGTAGCCATCATCGGTACGCTGTACCGAGGCGGTGACGCTGCCCTTCTCTTTATTGATCGCTTTTGCAATCTGGTTCAGCGAGGTTTCATCATCTTCCAGCTCGACTTCCATGGTTTTGCCGTCGTTCTGGGTGATGGTGATGGTGCGCGTCCCACCGTTGGTATCGCTACCAAGAGTGGTATCAGCACTGGTTTGCGCCTGGGTTTTCAGCTTGTGCGCGGCGGCTAACTGGGAGATGGTTACCGAGTGGCTATCGGCCTGTGCGCTGCTGTTTGCCGTGGCGGTAAACGCCTCGTTACTGCTGACGTTAAACTTATTAAAGGCATCACCGCCCATGGTGGTGATGCTTTTTTGCAGCGTCGACATCAGGCTGGAGATTTTGCCCCAGTCAGAAATCTGCGACTCATATTTACTCTTAAGATTGGTATAAGGCGTCAGCCGGGTCTGCTCGGCCGCCTGAATCTGCTCCAGCATAGAGGCTGTATCAATCCCGCCGGTACCGACGCCTAGTGATGAAATACCCATTTTTTCTCCTGTCGGAAATCACGTTTTGCGGTGGTTCTCTATTAAGCTATCGGCGCAGAAAAATAAAAGATGAATTTTTTACCATTACCTTAATGGCAAAAATATATCCAAATCTTTTCGCTTTAGATTAATTAAAATGGTTTTCAGTAAGTGTTATGCCATTGCCTTTAAATAGCAGCAAAAATGGCTCCAGTTTGGCAAATTGTAACTTCCACGCTTTTTCTTCCTTATATATAAAGCATCACCAAGGTTTTTACTGATAAATCACCAGAAACCAAATGTTCGATATAACGCCACTCCTGCCAGCAATTCATAAAATGAACCATGGATTCGCACAAATAAGAAACAGAATTACGCAAAAACAGCGTGTTTAATCAAAAAAGAGCGGTCAGAGGGAAAAGTTTTTGCGGTGAAATATTTTAGTCATTTTTTAAAGGGCCGATTTATTTAGTATGCGAACGAAATAACGCATAACCATACTCCGTATAGTAAATAGTGTATAAGGAACTCCCATGTCCCAGGTTATTAATACCAACGCCCTTAGCCTTGTTGCTCAGAACAACCTGAACAAATCTCAGGACTCTCTGGGTACCGCCATTGAACGTCTCTCTTCTGGTCTGCGTATTAATAGCGCGAAAGACGATGCAGCAGGTCAGGCGATCTCTAACCGTTTCACCGCGAACATCAACGGTCTGACTCAGGCTTCCCGTAACGCCAACGATGGTATCTCCATCGCGCAGACTACTGAAGGCGCGCTGAACGAAATCAACGACAACCTGCAGAACATCCGTCGTCTGTCCGTACAGGCACAGAACGGCACCAACTCTGATTCTGACCGTCAGTCCATCCAGGACGAAATCGACGCGCGTCTGGACGAGATCAACCGTATCTCTGAACAGACCGAGTTCAACGGCGTGAAAGTACTGAGCAAAGATCAGAAGCTCTCTATCCAGGTTGGTTCTAACGATGGCCAGACTATCGATATCGAACTGAACCAGATGGATGCCTCTACTCTGGGTATGGACGGCTTCACCGTTGCAAGCGGTGTTGATGCTTCTAAACTGAGCACAACCACTGATATTAATGTCAAAATTGCCGTTGCTGATGATCTGAGCAACGTTACCGACTCTGCGGGCGGTACTGTTGCTGCAGAAGAAGTGGTAACCGGCTCTGACGGTAAAACCTATGTTGTTGGTGATGATGGTAACTACTACGAAGCGAAAGCAAACGCTGCAGGTACCGGTATCGAATTCGACACAACTACTGTTGCAACCACTACCGGTGTAACCATGAGCTCCGATAAATCAGGCTCTTCTGTTAGCGTAACTCAGACGGCTAACATGGGTTCTCTGACTGAAGATCTGGTAACGGATGGTGAAGGTAACTTCTACCTGCAAGATGCTAACGGCAGCGTATATGAAGCAACCGCTGACGCAACCGGCGCAGTGACCAAAGGTGAAAGACTTTCTACCGCTGCGGCAACTGACGATCCGCTGACCAAAATTGACGACGCGCTGGCGCAGGTTGATGAAATGCGTTCCGGTCTGGGTGCGGTACAGAACCGTTTCGCATCTGTTATCAGCAACCTGAACAACACCGTTAACAACCTGTCTGAATCCCGCTCTCGTATTCTGGATGCTGACTTCGCGTCTGAAGTATCTGAAATGAGCCGCGCGAACATTCTGCAGTCTGCAGGCACCACCGTGCTGGCACAGGCTAACCAGGTTCCGCAGAACGTGCTCTCCCTGCTGGGCTAATCTCTGCCGCTTAAGGCAGGTGTTCCTGCCTTATCCTTCAACCGCCCCTCACCGGGCGGTTTTTTTTTGCCTGCATGTTGTTAGATAGCGTTGGTCGGCATCCATTGCCGGATGGAGGCTGCGCCTTATCCGGCCTACAAAACCGCTCCGACCCCGTAGGCCCGATAAGCGGTACGCGCCATTCGGCGATATCTCCGCGACACCCATTGCCGGATGGCGGCTGCGCCTTATCCGGCCTACAAAACCGCTCCGACCCCGTAGGCCGGATAAGCGGTACGCGCCATCCGGCACTATCACCGCGACACCCATTGCCGGATGGCGGCTGCGCCTTATCCGGCCTACAAAACCGCTCCGACCCCGTAGGCCGGATAAGCGGTACGCGCCATCCGGCACTATCACCGCGGCACCCATTGCCGGATGGCGGCTGCGCCTTATCCGGCCTACAAAACCGCTCCGACCCCGTAGGCCGGATAAGCGGTACGCGCCATCCGGCACTATCACCGCGGCACCCCTTGCCGGATGGTGGCTGCGCCTTATCCGGCCTACAAAACCGCTCCGACCCCGTAGGCCGGATAAGCGGTACGCGCCATCCGGCGATATCTCCGCGGCACCCATTGCCGGATGGCGGCTGCGCCTTATCCGGCCTACAAAACCGCTCCGACCCCGTAGGCCGGATAAGCTGTACGCGCCATCCGGCACTATCACCGCGGCACCCCTTGCCGGATGGTGGCTGCGCCTTATCCGGCCTACAAAACCGCTCCGACCCCGTAGGCCGGATAAGCTGTACGCGCCATCCGGCACTATCACCGCGGCACCCCTTGCCGGATGGTGGCTGCGCCTTATCCGGCCTACAAAACTGCTCCGACCCCGTAGGCCGGATAAGCTGTACGCGCCATCCGGCACTATCACCGCGACACCCATTGCCGGATGGCGGCTGCGCCTTATCCGGCCTACAAAACCGCTCCGACCCCGTAGGCCGGATAAGCGGTACGCGCCATCCGGCACTATCACCGCGGCACCCATTGCCGGATGGCGGCTGCGCCTTATCCGGCCTACAAAACCGCTCCGACCCCGTAGGCCGGATAAGCGGTACGCGCCATCCGGCACTATCACCGCGGCACCCCTTGCCGGATGGCGGCTGCGCCTTATCCGGCCTACAAAACCGCTCCGACCCCGTAGGCCGGATAAGCGGTACGCGCCATCCGGCACTATCACCGCGACACCCCTTGCCGGATGGCGGCTGCGCCTTATCCGGCCTACAAAACCGCTCCGACCCGTAGGCCGGATAAGCGGTACGCGCCATCCGGCACTATCACCGCGGCACCCATTGCCGGATGGCGGCTGCGCCTTATCCGGCCTACAAAACCGCTCCGACCCCGTAGGCCGGATAAGCGGTACGCGCCATCCGGCACTATCACCGCGGCACCCCTTGCCGGATGGTGGCTGCGCCTTATCCGGCCTACAAAACTGCTCCGACCCCGTAGGCCGGATAAGCTGTACGCGCCATCCGGCACTATCACCGCGGCACCCATTGCCGGATGGCGGCTGCGCCTTATCCGGCCTACGGGAACAGCAACAAAAAAGCCCCTTCCGTTGCCGGGAGGGGCTTGCACCAATGCCTGAGCGAGGAGCGTTAAAATGCGTTCTCGGTTACGCGCTCAATCAGCTCCATCTCTTCGCTGTTCAGCAGCTTCTCAATATCCACCAGTATCAGCATGCGCTCATCCAGCGAGCCGAGACCGAGCAGATACTGCGTCGACAGCGTTACGGTATACTCCGGCGCGGGCTTAATCTGCGCCGCGTTGAGCGCCAGCACATCAGAGACGCCATCCACCACAATCCCCACTACACGACCGCTATTGAGGCTCAGTACAATCACTACGGTATTTTGATCAAACTCCGCAGAGCCGAGGATAAACTTCACCCGCAGATCGACGATCGGCACGATCACGCCGCGCAGGTTGGTGACGCCGGCAATAAAATCAGGGGTGTTGGCGATCCGTGTGACGCGATCGTAACCGCGGATCTCCTGCACCTTCAGGATCTCAATCCCGTACTCTTCATTGCCGAGGGTAAACACCAGGAACTCATTCCCGGCATTGTCGCCCGATAACTGTTTGTCTGAATCAGATACGTTCATCTTATAACCTTTTCAAAAACGCCCTTCAGGCTTGCTGTCAGTGAGGTTTAGCGTTTTTCGCCAATGTCGTTAACACAGCCACATCCAGTATGAGCGCCACGCTGCCGTCGCCAAGGATTGTCGCCGCCGAAATGCCGGGGATTTTGCGATAGTTCTGTTCGAGGTTTTTCACCACCACCTGGTGTTGACCAATCAGCTGATCGACCAGCAACGCATAACGGCTACCTGCGCTCTGCACGATCACCGCGATCCCGTCGTTGAAGTCGTAATCGTCATCGTGAATACCGAACAGTTTGCCGAGCTCAACCAGTGGCAAATACTCTTCGCGCACCTGCAGCATGCGTTCGCCGCCGGTCATGCGGTGCAGCGTATTTTCGGAGAGCATCAGGGATTCCATCATGCTGCCGAGCGGCAAGACATAGATCTCAGAGCCGACGCGCACCGACATGCCATCAAGGATCGCCAGCGTCAGCGGCAGAATAATGCGGATCTTGGAGCCGCGCCCCTGCTCGGAGTGGATGGTTACATGGCCACCCATCTCCTGAATGTTACGCCGCACCACGTCCATGCCGACGCCGCGCCCGGAGACATCGGTCACCTTTTCGGCGGTAGAGAAACCCGGCGCAAAAATCAGCATCCAGACATCTTCATCGCTCATGTTGTCGCTGATGGGCATTCCCTGCTGCTGCGCACGGGCAAGGATCTTCTCACGATTCAGCCCGGCACCATCATCGGTCACTTCGATAATGATATTGCCGCCGTGATGTTCAGCCGAAAGCACCAGGTTGCCCTTCTCCGCTTTACCGTTAGCGCGACGCACCTCTACCGGCTCAATGCCGTGATCGAGACTGTTGCGCACCAGGTGCGTTAAGGGATCGACGATCTGTTCGATCAAGCGCTTATCCAGCTCGGCGGATCCGCCAACCAGCGTCAGCTCGACTTCTTTATTGAGCTTGCCGGCGAGATCGTGTACCAGACGCGGGAAGCGGCTGAAGACATAATCCATCGGCATCATGCGAATCGACATCACCGACTCCTGCAGATCGCGGGCGTTGCGCTCCAGCTGAGCGATAGTGGTAATCAGGATATCGTGGCTGGAGGAGTCGAGCATGCCAGAGAGTTGCGAGAGCATTGCCTGGGTGATGATCAGTTCGCCGACCTGGTTGATTATCTGATCCACCTTCTCTACCGCCACGCGAATGCTGCTCGCCTCCGCCTGCTGTGGTTTCGCACGTGGGGTTTCCGGGCGCGCGGCGCGGGTGGCCGGAGCCGTACGGTTTTGCGCAGGCGCGGTGGTATCAGTGGCGGGAACCGATGGCTCTTCCACAGACGCGGGCGAGATTGCAATCTGCTCGGGTTCAAGGATAAAGCAGAGCACCGCCAGGATATCGTCCGGCGTGGCGGTCGTCGCCAGCGTCAGTTGCAGGCCTGTTTTATCCGTCTGCAGCGCGCTGACCTGGCCTAAGTTACCCAGCTCCTCAATCAGCGGCTGCTGATCCTCCTCTTTAATATTACTGAGGATGATACTTAAGCGCTCGCCCTCCGGTTTCGGCGCGGCAACGGGCTGCACAATGGGTTCGACAACTACAGGCGTGACGACTTCAGCAGGCAGGGTAGTCGGTTCGGCGCTGTCGAGGGCAATCTGGCGTAGCGCTTCACAAATGTAGCGAAACGCTTCCTGATCGGGCTCAGCGGAAGCTTTATAGGCGTCCAGTTGGTCCTGCATAATATCTTTGCTCTCCAGAAACAGATCGCGGATCGGGTCGTTGATCTGCAATTTACCGCTGCGTACATCGTCCAGCAGATTTTCGAGAATATGCATGGTCTGTTGTAAAACGGTAAAACCGAAAGTACCCGCCCCACCCTTGATGGAGTGGGCGGCACGGAAAATAGCGTTGAGCACTTCCCTGTCAGGAGCGTCGAGATCCAGCTCAAGCAGATACTTCTCCATATCCGCCATCAGCTCATCCGCCTCGTCGAAAAAGGCCTGATAAAAATCACTTATATCCATTATTTGATCTCCTCAGGAGCACGCTTGACGGCGGGCTCTGCCGTGCCTTTGCCGCTGACCGCCTGCCGTTCAGGCGTGACCAGCGTGTCGCGTAAAAGCACATCTTCTTGCATGATCTGTTTCTCTTTCTGCTGGCTTAATACCAGGATACTGATACGGCGGTTAATGGGATCGGCGGCACTGGAGCCGGCCTGCATCATGGTGTCCGCCGTACCAACGACCCGGATGAATTTTTTACTGGCAAGCCCCGCGCCAGAGAGAATGCGGCGCGAAGCGTTGGCGCGATCGGAAGAGAGCTCCCAGTTGCTGTAGCCCTGCTCGCCATTCGCGTAAGGGAGTGAATCGGTATGACCGGTCAAAATAATGCGGTTGGGCATATCGTTAAGCACCGGCACCAGCGCCTGCAAAATATTGACCATGTAGTTTTCCGGCGTCGGGCGTCCGATCTTAAACATCGGCCGGTCGGCGCTATCGGTAATTTGCAATAGCAGGCCGTCGTCGGTCAGGGAGAGCCGCAGGTTCGAGGTGAAATTATTAAGCCTTGGATCAACCTCAATCAGGTTCTCCAGCTTCGCCTGCGCCCGTTTAAGGTTGGCTTCACTCTTTTTTTGATCGAGTTTTTGCAGCGTTTGCTTAAATACCTCACCATCCTGCTTTATCGCATCATCACCGCCGCCGGGGATGATGCTGTCGCTCAGGCTCGCCTTCTGGCCATGAGCCAGCGTGTTCTTCAGCGGCACCTTGAAGTAGTCGGCGATCTGCTGACGCTGTTCGGGGCTGGAGGAGGAGAGCAGCCACATCACGAGGAAGAAGGCCATCATCGCGGTCATAAAGTCCGCATAGGCAATCTTCCACGAGCCGCCGTGCGAACCATGCCCTTTTTTGATGGTTTTACGAACGACAATGGTCTCTACGGGCTTCTTTCTCATGCTGCGTCACTCGCAGAAGAGGATGCAGCGGAGGAGGAAGAGGAGGAGCGGACTTCGCGCACGTGATCTTCCAGCTCGGCAAAACTTGGGCGCTCGGTTGAGAAGAGCGTTTTGCGGCCGAATTCGACGGCGATTTGCGGTGCATACCCGTTGATGCTGGAGAGCAGCGTGGTTTTGATGCACTCCATCATCTTCAGATGTTCAGCACTACGCTGGCGCAGTAGGGTCGCCAGCGGCAGTACCATGCCGTAGGCAAGCAAAATCCCGAGGAAGGTGCCGACCATGGCGTGTGCGATCAGCGCGCCGAGCTCTGCCGCCGGGCGATCCGCCGCCGCCAGTGCGTTCACCACGCCCATCACCGCTGCGACAATACCAAACGCTGGCAGGCCGTCGCCGACGGCGTTCAGGCTGTGCGCTGGCACTTCATGCTCATGCTCGCAGGTTTCAATCTCCTCATCCATCAACGCCTCGATTTCGAAGGCGTTCATATTGCCGCTGACCATCAGACGCAGGTAATCGACGATAAAGTTCATAATATCGGCGTCTGCCAGCAGGCGCGGATAGGCGGAGAAGATTGGGCTGTTTTGCGGATCTTCAATATCATTTTCCAGCGCGACCAGCCCGCTCTGCCGGCTTTTTGCCAGCAGCAGATAGAGCATGCCAAGCAGATCCAGATAAAGCGATTTAGTGAAATGCGAGCCTTTAAACAGCGTGGGAAGGGCTTTAAGGGTAGCGCGGATCGCTTTGCCATTATTACCGACAATAAAAGCCCCTACCCCGGCACCACCGATAATTAATAACTCGGTCGGCTGAAATAGTGACGCGAGGTTACCGCCGCTCAGCACAAACCCGCCAAATACGGTAGCGAAAACGACGACATAGCCAATAATGACTAACACTGCAACTCCTTACTCATTGAAAAAAACAACCTGCCACGCTGAATAGTGCGCGTAGCGCATGCCCGGCCCGGTTAAGCCCGGGGGGTCGTGAGCGTTCGCTCGGGGCCTGCGCGTTTAATTGCCCGCGAGGGCGGAAAACATAAACTGCAGGTAAAGACGCCCTGAGTACTCTCTGGCGCGGTAATAAAACGCCCGCCGCAGGTGCAACACTCGATATGTTTGATCATGCCGCAGTCAATAAAACGCAGCAGCGTCCAGGCGCGGGTTAAACCTAACACGGGCTTTTGCGCGGCACCGTTCAGGCTATTTTCTAAATAGAGACGGTAGCCTTTAAGCATAATTTCGACAGGGCGGCCCGATTCCGTCTTTTGCAAATAACAGTAGATGTTATAAAACATGGACGAATGGATATTCTGCTCCCACGCCATATACCAGTCTGTGGAAAACGGCAACATGCCCTTCGGCGGCGAACAGCCTTTAAGCTCTTTATAAAGCTTTAATAAACGCCTGCGACTTAAGCTTGTTTCGCTTTCCAGAACCTGCATCCTTGCGCCAAAGGAGATCAATTCCATGGCAATCTGCGCATCCCTGATTTCCGACATTATGCTTTTTTCACACATCATAAACTCCGCTTTCAGGTTGTCGACGGCTCTTCCCCGGAAAGAGAATTAAGCAAATCAGTGGATAGGATGATTCCGGTATGGATACTCTGCAAAGCATCAATACGGGAATCCCTGGTTAAACACTCAATAACCGTTTCATTATCAATTCGCAGCTGGCAAATAAGTTGTCCGGTCGATGCGAGCTTGATTAACTGAGGAAAGGTCAACCCTTTAATAATATCGATTGTGGCTTCGCTCAATCCAAGCCGAAACTTAGCGGCAAGCCTGTCTTCCAGAATTAAACGCTGCGCCAAAAGCAGGTAGGAGAGATTCATATCCCGGATACACTGCATAGGCTCATCAAAATTCGTTACGTTCACTTCAACTGCCCCTTGTATTTTGTAACCAATAACGCAGTTACCGTCCTGTAATTCGTAACCAATGAGTAACAATAAAATTAGATAAATTTGGAAAATAACCAGGCAGCGTCATGTATCGACATTATTTATTTTCAGCATGGGATATGATTTATAACCTTATGATTCCCAGCCGCGATTTTCCAGCCGCGCTCGTAAACGTTTAATCGTCTGACTATGTAATTGGCTGACGCGAGTTTCGGTAATTCCCAACAGCGATCCCACCTCCTTCATATTCAGTTCTTGTTGATAATAGAGATTGAGCAACATCTGTTCGCGCTCTGGCAGCTCGCGGATCTCATTGCCGATCTGCCGGGTTAAATCGTTCAGCATGGCATCGTTAAGGGGATCAAGGTGATCCTGCTCAAGCTCCGCCAACTCGACGCCATCGGCCAGTAATTCCTGCAGCTCATCTAAGGAACAGAGCATGCTGGTGTTGGTATCGGCGAGAACCTGCTGATACTCCTGCAGCGTCATGCCAAGCTCAGCGGCAATATCGGATTCCGAAGCCGCGCCGCCGGAGCGCTGTTCAACGCGCATAATGGCGGAAGAGACTTCGCGGGTTTTGCGACGCACGCGTCGCGGAACCCAATCATGCTCCCGCAATTCATCCATAAATGCCCAGCGCAAACGCTGGGCAATATAGACGCTAATTTTGACCCCTTTTTTTGGATCGAACTGTTCGATTGCATCAAGAAGAGCAATGGCACCGGCCTGAATAAGATCGTCAATTTCCACGCTGGCTGATAATCTTGATTGCATTTTCAGTGCTTCATAGCGAACTAAATAACCATATTTAGCCCACAATTGCTCTTTTTGAATTGTCCCTTCGGGACTGTATAAGCCATTCACTATTACAATTTCCGGGATGATAATAATAGAATTAAATTATTATTGATTATCGCCAAATCAAATAGCCTGATAAGAAACCGTAAAGTTAAACATATTGCGACTTTATTTTCCGCATGGGCTTATTGAAATTAAAACGTTTCCCAATCCCCTTCGGATTTTTTAACAGGAACGAACTCTTTTCGCGTAGCGGAAATAACAGGACGCACTGTTTCCATAACGTGCTGTTCACGGGCACGGGCGGAAACGTGATGTTCATTAACCACAAACTGCGCCACGATCTGATCGAGGCTGCTGGCATGCTGCTCAACGCTGGTAGCCGTTTTCGCGGCGTTTTCTACCATCTGGGCGTTCTGCTGGGTAACCAGATCCATCTCATTCACCGCCTGAGCAATCTGATTAATTCCGGTGCTCTGCTCATCAGAGGCCGAGGTGATTTCCGCCATAATATCGGTCACCTGCACCACGGATTTAACAATCTCCTGCATTGAGGCACCAGCCAGTTCCACTTCCTGCGAGCCGGTATTCATATTGGCAACGCAGGTGTTAATCAGCTGGCGGATCTCTTTCGCCGCATCGGCGCTGCGTTTCGCCAGATTACGCACTTCACCGGCGACAACCGCAAAACCGCGGCCCTGCTCGCCCGCACACGCCGCTTCGACTGCGGCGTTCAGCGCCAGAATGTTGGTCTGGTTAGCAATGCTGTCAATCACGCTGTTGATATCGGCAATTTGACGAGAGTTCGCCGTGATTTCCACCATGATCTTGTCAAGATTGCTCATCACTTCGCCGCCTTTCTGTGCGCTGACGCTGGCACTTTCCGCCAGTTGTTGCGCACTATGGGCATTATCGGCGTTTTGACGTACGGTTATTTTCAGCTCTTCCATGCTGGCGGCTGTTTCCTGCAGCGCAGACGCTTGCTGCTCAGTACGTGAAGAGAGATCGTTGTTGCTGGTCGCAATCTCCTGCGCGTTGCTATAGATATGCTTCACGCCGTTACGAATGCCATACACGGTGTCGGTCAGCGACTGACGCATCCCCTCCACTTCCGTTAGCATTTTGCCGATCTCATTCTGCGCACCGGCCTCAATGCGGGTGCTCAGATTACCGGAAGCGATAGACTGAAAAGCGGTAACTGCCTGATCCAGGCGATTGAAAATGGTACGTTTTAACCAGATACGGGAGACTAAGGCAGCGATGACGGCCAGAATGAGAGCGAACATAGCAAACATCGTCATACGCTGCGTATCGGCATGGGCGGTCTCACCAAAACCCGTCACCAGCTCTTCAGCAAACGCGAGGTACTCATCCGCCAGTTCTTTTAAGGCGACACGCTGCTTTGCCTCATCAACTACATCGTTGGTATAAGCGGTGGGGTTATTGATGTAGTTCATTTTCTTCAGCGAGAAGGCCAGAACGCTTTCAAAGCGCTTGTGGATTCTTGCCGCAATAACCTCTTCCTCTTCGGTCTTGAAAGGAATGGTCATAAATTTGTTCATCTGTTTTTCCGCATCGGAAAACAACTTTTTCGCGCTGTCGATATCGGCCTGATTAACCGGCTGGTTAATCATGGTGGCCAGCATACCGGCGTTGACCTGCGCCATCGCATTAGAAAGGCCGAGAATCGCGCCATTCAACGCATCGATATTATTGTTGGTCATTACCGCATCATCGAAGTTATCTGATGAGGATTTTGCACTGGACAATGCATAACTTGCCACAGCAATAATACAAACAATTAACAAACCAACCAGGATATTAATTCCTGTGGATATTTTTAAGTCTTTAAACATAGCTGAACCTGAATAATAGGGAACACAATAAACTCTCCGCGTTGGGAGAGCTTATTCATATATACATCTAATAACATTCCCATAATTGCGTACGGGATTTAAACATCCGAAGCGAAATATCAGCCCATCACTTTGAAAATAGAGAGCTGCTGCATTGACTGAAATACCGTCATGGATGAGTTAAGCGCAAATTCCGACATCTTTGATTGTGATAATAAGGTAATCATTGAGTCCCAGTCCGAACCTAATGTTTCCTGCAGGCGGCTCTGCACATTGATACTTTGTGCTTCAGCGCTGAATCCAAGCGATTCAATCTGCTGCATATTGGTGCCCACGGTAGCGCGTACCTTGCCCAGGTTATCGATATTTGCCTTGATGCTGAGATTGGCATCATCCAGAACAGCTTGAAGCGCATCCCTGTCCGCATCGCTGGTGACCGGCTGTTTGAGCTGTGCAATTGCGCTATCGAGGGCTTTAAACAGGTCGTCCGGTGTGCCGCTCAGGAACACATCATTACCGGTATGACCGACCTGCATTTCAGTGCTGTCGGAGACAACCTGCGTCATGGCGGTATCGCCGCCGACATAGGTGCCATCGGCCTGGAACGGCGCGTTACCGGTTTTATATCCGGCAAAGATATAACGACCGTCGCTGTTTTTGGTGTTCGCCAGATCCAGCAGGTTATCGCGGATGCCCTGTAACTCTTCCGCCAGCGCAGCGCGATCCTCGTCAGAGTAAGCGCCGTTCCCGCCGGCAATCACTTTTTGCGTCAGGTTTTCTGTCAGCAGATTAGAGATGGAGTCGAGCGTGTTATCTTCCTGGCCTAATGCATCCTGCGCGTAGGTGCGCGCGGTGTCGTACTGGCTCATGCGCGACAGTGCCGTTTGTAAAGTGACAGATTGCGACGCGCCGGTCGGATCGTCAGAGGGCTTCAGCAGCGTCTGGCCGGCAGAGAGGCGGGTCGCAAGGTCGTTATAACCCGTCATCGCGTCACCCAGGCTGTCTATGCGGTTTTGAAAAATATAACTTGTGCTAAGGCGCATCGTCTTTTCCCGATCGTAGATTAAGCAACCCGGTTACCCGGGTGCGATTAGCGGATATTTAAAATGGTGTCGAACAGCGTATTCGCGGTCTGCAGCACCTGCGCGTTCGCCTGATAGTACTGAGAGAACATCTGCAGGTTGACGTACTCTTCCGTGATATCGACCCCTGAAACGGACTGCTGCTGCAGCGCCCACTGGTCATAGACATTGGCGGCGGTCGACATATCTGCTTTCAGCGCGCTGACGGAAGAGCCAACGGAGCTGACCAGGCTGGCGTAAGCGCCGGAGAGCGTCTTCCCATCGACTACCTCTTCATCTTTGATAGCAATCAGATCGAGGATGTTTTCGTTATCGCTCTGATCGTCCGGATCGGCAGATTTCGCCGCGGCGATCTGATCGCCGTCGGTGATCGCTACGGTCAGGTTATCTGCCGCGCCGTCGGTCGGGTTGAGGGTGAAGCTGTCGCCCGGCTGCGGTGCGCCGCCCGGTGTGACGGAGATACCTTCAAACTCCAGTTCGCCGTTGCTGCCAATCGTCGGCGTGATACTGCGGCCATCGCTGGTAGTAATGGTCCAGTCGGTGCTGCCCGGGCCGTTATAGACCAGTTCGTAATCTTCCGATTTCACCGATGGAATATCGGTGAAGTTAACGTCCAGCGAACCGGTACCGGTGTTATTGATGTTGCCCACCGCCAGCGGATCGGCAATGTCGAAGAGATCGCCGCCGGCATTGCCGTCAAGATCGTACCCCTGGGCGTTCACTTCGTTGAATTTGTTCGCCATCTGCAGCGCCAGCTGGTTGAGCTGATCGCGCGCGGAGACCAGATCTTCGTTGCGGAATTTAAACAGCCCACCCAGCTCGCCAGTGGTCTTCTCTTCATCCAGCGGTAAGGCATTGCCAGAGGCGTCAACATACGCCACCACGGTAGTATTGGGATCGCTTGCCGACGCGCTGGCCTGTAATTCGTAGGATTTGCCACCGCTCACCAACGCCATGCCGTTTTGCATCGAGACGCTGACCGCACCGGTATCGCTGTTTTCGCTAACTTTGATGCCGATCTTCTCGCTGAGCTGGCTGAGCAGCTGATCGCGCTGATCAAGCAGGTCGGCAGGCATACCGCCAGTCTGGCCGTGTACCTTCTCAATCTGTTCATTGAGAGTCGCCAGCTGGCTGGTATAGGAGTTGATATCGTCAACACTCTGGCTAATCTGCGTGTTGGTACTCTGCTCAAGGCCGTTTAAGGTTTTGCTGTTGCTGCGATACTGGTTCGCCAGCGCGTTGAACTCGGCAAGCACGCTTTGACGTGCGGCCGGATCGACCGGGTCTTTACTCACGGACTCCATGGCTTCAAATAAGCTATCCATGGTGACAGAGATATTGTTGGTGCTGTCGCCGAGCATGTCATCAATTTGGCTGACCTGCTGATAACGGCTATTAAGGGTATAAAATTCCGTGGACGCGCCACGGACCTGATTCGTCATAAACCCGTCGTAAGCGCGCTGCACATCACCGACTTTTACGCCATAGCCAAAGAAGCCATAGCTTGTGGATTTCCCGCCCGCCTCGCCGAGAATAATATTCTGGCGGCTATAGCCTGTTGTTGTGGCATTGGACAAGTTATTACCTACCACATTTAACGCATTCTGCGCGGCGTTAAGCCCGGACTGGGCCAGATTGATTAAATTCATTGGTATCGATCCTTACCAGAGGAGGAGGAGGAGATAAGAAGCCCCCGATAAAAGTAGTGCTCTCTATATCTATCGGCCCTGCAAAATTTCGCTAAAGCCTGCAGCCTAAAATAATGTGGAAAAATCCGAAGAATATGCCTCTGTCGCTTCACTCACCCTATTTCGCACCTGCTGAATGATATTGATCAATTTTTTCGCATAGGCCGGATCCGTTGCATAACCCGCAGACTGCAACGCTTTTGCCGCTATTTCCGGAGTTTCCGAATTCACAACATTTTTATAACGAGGATTACGACTAATTAACGAGGTATAATCTTCCAGCGCTTCGGCATAAGAGGAATAAACTTTAAATTTGTCCTTTATTTTTTGCGCCACGCCATTTTCATATTCGGTGGTGGTTATTTCCGTCGTTTCGCCCTGCCACCCCGCTGTCGCTTTTACGCCAAATAAGTTATGGCTCGGTTTACCCTCCTCGGTGAGTATTTCCCGTTTACCCCAGCCGGACTCCAGCGCCGCCTGGGCAATAATCAATTGATGGGGAATACCGCTTAAACGCGCCACCGCCATGGCCGGTGCCATCATGCGGGAGATAAAACCGCCGCCGGGAATGGCGGGTACTTCGGGCAGCGCTGTCCGTCCATCACTGGCCTGCGCCGCCCCCTGCTCTGCCGGTTGCAGACGCAGCGGCACGCTAATAAAGCGTGCCGGACTGATATTGAGGGGAACTTCACGCGTGGAAGTGACCGTTTCCGCCACCGCATCGCTTTTGCCGGTCAGCTGCTTAACCATCAGATCGGCAAACCCCATCCTGCCTTTGTCAGCGATGTTTTGCGAAATCTGCTGGTCATAGAGTGAGGTGAACATCTCCGACTGCTGGGTATTGAACAGCCCATCTTTAAAGCTGGCCTGGCGCATGCTTTTCAGCATCATCTGCACGAACAGGCCCTCCATCTGTTTAGCAACGGCAGTCAGCGCCTGCGGTGAATCATTGCGCGCCGCCAGCTTTAACGCATCCAGGCTGTGGGCGTCAAACGCCGCCTGCGGTACAGAAGAGCCAATCATCAGTTGATCTCCAGACGAGCATGCAGGCAGCCTGCGGTTTTCATCGATTGCAGAATCGCCATCAAATCATTCGGCGTTGCGCCAAGACCATTCAGGGCGCGGACAACATTGTTGAGATCGGTACTGGTCTGTACACGCTGCAGAGAGCCGCTCTGTTCACGCACCGAGAGCTGCGTATTTTGCGTCACCACCGTCTGGCCGCCGGCCAGCGGTGCATTAGGCTGATTGACCTGCTGATTCTGCGCCACTTCGACGGTCAGATCTCCCTGCGCAACGGCGCAAGCGTCGAGAGAGACATGGCCATTCATCACCACCGAACCGGTGCGCGAGTTAATAATGATGCGCGCATCACCGGCGTCTACCCGCAGCGGCAGATCCTGCACTGCGGAGAGAAAGCGCACGCGCGCCGCGCTGTCGAGCGGTGCACGCAGGCTCACGGTACGGGCATCTTCCGCCACGGCCGCGCCGCCATAACGCCGGTTAATGGCATCGCTGATCTGCTGGGCCACGGTGAAGTCATCCTGGTGCAGCACCAGTTTCAGCGTGCTCTGCCCGGCAAAATTAGAGGGCACCTCACGCTCAACCGTTGCGCCGCCGCTGATGCGTGCGCCATTCAGCTGGTTAACCTGCACACGGTTGCCGCCCGCCTGCGCGCCTGCGCCGGAAACCAGCAGGTTCCCCTGCGCCAGCGCGTAAATCTGGCTGTCCGCGCCCTTCAGCGGCGTCATCAGCAGCGTACCGCCGCGCAAACTTTTGGCGTTGCCCATTGAAGAGACCACGACATCGATCTTCTCTCCGGCGCGGGCAAAGGGCGGCAGCTCTGCAGTCACCATTACCGCAGCGACGTTTTTCAGCTGCATATTGACCCCCGCAGGCACGGTAATACCGAGCTGCGAAAGCATGTTGTTAAGGCTTTGGGTGGTAAACGGCGTCTGCATGGTCTGATCGCCGGTACCATCCAGGCCCACCACCAGGCCGTAGCCCATCAGGGAGTTGCCGCGAACGCCCTGAATCGAGGCGAGATCCCGGATCCGCTCGGCGCTGGCCTGACTGGCGACAAGCGCCGACAGACAGCAGAAGAGCGCCAGATAACGCATAAAGGAAGATATTTTCATCATCAATCAAAAAGGAGAAAGGTTAAGGAACAGGCGTTGTAACCAGCCCATCTGCTGCGCTTCGTTGATATAGCCGTTACCGACATATTCAATACGCGCATCTGCCACCTGGGTCGATACAACGGTGTTGCTGGCGCTGATGGTGCGCGGGTTCACGATGCCGGAGAAGCGGATGAACTCCGTTCCCTGATTAATGGCAATCTGTTTTTCCCCCACCACGGCCAGGTTGCCGTTTTCCAGCACCTGTTTCACTGTCACGGTGATGGTGCCGCTAAAGGTATTTTTCGCTGCCGCCCCGCCTTTACCGGCGAAGTCGTTGGTGCCGCTCAGCGAAGCATCGGCTTTACCGCCGCCCACCAGCCCGGAGAGGAAGCCCGGTACGGTGCTCATGCCCACATCCGTCGAGCCATCGCGCGAGGCGGTGGCAGAGGAGCTTTTGCTGGCGCTGACGTTCTCCTGCAGCGTAATGGTCAGCGTGTCGCCGACATTGCGCGGACGGCGGTCCTCAAACATTGGTTGATAACCATAATTCATCGCCTGCCCTGACTGAAAAATTGCGCCGTTAACCGATGCGGCAGCAACCGGTGCGGGCGCGGCAGAGGTTTCCCCCCCTACCAGCGGTTTTTGTGGAATGTAAGCGCAGCCGGTTAACAGACTCATTAACAGGAGCGTTGAGGCCATACGGCCCAGCGTAGTTTCAGAGCAAGGGAGATTAGTCATCATATTCACTACAGGTAATGCAGCCGCGAGCGCGCCCGCGGCCAGGGTTCAAAGTTGTGACAATCGTTGCAGCATCTGGTCAGAGGCCGAGACCGCCTTACTGTTAATCTCATAGGCGCGCTGGGTCTGAATCATATTGACCAGCTCTTCCGCCACATTAACGTTGGAGGTTTCGACATAGCCCTGCTTGAGGGTGCCCGCGCCGTTGAGACCCGGCGTAGATTCATTCGGCGCACCCGATGATTGCGTTTCGCGATAGAGGTTTTCACCAATACTTTCAAGGCCGGAGTCGTTGATAAACGAACTCAGCGTCAGCTGTCCCACCTGCTGCGGCGCGGTCTGGCCTGGCACCGTGACGCTTACCGTACCGTCGTTGCCGATGGTCAGGCTCTGCGCATCCTGCGGGATAGTGATTGCTGGCTGCACCTGATAACCGCTGGCGGTCACCAGTTGACCGTTCTGGTCAAACTGGAAAGATCCATCGCGGGTATAGGCGGTGGTGCCGTCCGGCAGCAGCACCTGGAAGAAGCCGCCGCCTTCAATGGCGACATCCTTGCTGTTGTTGGTCTGCGTCAGGCTACCCTGGCTGTGAATACGCTCGGTCGCCACCGGACGTACGCCGGTGCCAAGCTGTAAACCAGACGGAATCGTGGTCTGCTCAGACGACTGCGCACCTGGCTGGCGCAGGGTCTGATAGATCAGATCTTCAAACACCGCCCGCTGGCGTTTAAAGCCGTTGGTGCTGACGTTTGCCAGGTTGTTGGAAATTACATCCATATTGGTTTGCTGGGCTTCGAGGCCGGTTTTCGCAATCCATAAAGAGCGGATCATGCTGTTGTTCTCCTTACCGCGGCCTAACTGGCGCTCAGTAACTGATTGGCTTTCTGTTCATTGTCATCGACGCTGGTGATGACTTTCATATTCATGTCGAAGCCGCGTGAGGTGGCGATCATCTCCACCATCGATTTCACCGGGCTGACGTTGCTCCCCTCCAGCATGCCGGGCATCAGACGCAGATCGGCATCGGCGGGCAGCACGGCGGCAGCGGCCGGATCGGCGACGTGGAACAGGCCATCGTCACCATGTTTCAGCATGCCAGTGGTGGCATTGACCATCTTCAGGCGACCAATCTGCGCCAGCGCGGAGGGCTCATCACCCGCACCCAGCGCGGTAATGGTGCCGTCCGCGGCAAGTGTCAGTTCTGCCTGTGGTGGAACGGCAAGCGGGCCGCCATCGCCAATCAGCGGCATACCGTGGACCCGCAGCTGGCCGTCGGCATCCACTTCGATGTTGCCATCTTTGGTGTAGCCTTCACTGCCGTCGGGCAACTGCACTGCCAGCCAGCCGTTCTGCGGCATCGCCACGTCAAGGTTGCGCCCGGTGGCCTGCATCGCGCCCATGGTGCTGTCGCTCCACGGCGTCGACTCCGTCACCATCGTGCGGGTCTCCACCGACGGGCCGCGCACCGGGATCGCGCGATAGGCGGCGATCTGCGCCCGGAACCCGTTGGTCGATGCGTTCGCCAGATTGTTTGAGGTCACCGCCTGGCGGTTGAGCGCCGCGTTAGCCGCGCCCATTGCGGTATATATCGCTCGATCCATCCGCTATTAACCCAGGTTAACCAGTGTCTGTAACAGCTCAGACTGGGTTTTGATGGTCTGCGAGTTGGACTGGTAGTTACGCTGATAAACAATCATGTTCACCATCTCTTTACTCAGATCCACGTTGGAGGCTTCCAGCATGTTGCCGCGCAGCGAGCCGAGGTTGCCGGTGTCGGCAATACCGGTTACCGGCTGCCCGGATTCCAGCGTCTCGGTCCAGCAGTTGTTACCTGCCGACTCCAGACCGCCCGGGTTGGTGAAGTTGCTCAGTACCACCTGGCCCAGCAGCTGGCTTTCGCCGTTGCTGTAGGAGGCGATGATCTGGCCGTTATCACCGACGGTGTAGCCGTTCATCAATCCCGGCGGATAACCGGTGGTGCTCGGGCTGTCCATGGTATTTTCAGATGCCTGCTGGCTGAGGCCAGAGAGATCGAGGTTGAAGTTGAGCGCCGCGCCGCCCTGGTAAGCCGCGCCATCGACAGTCAGTTCAGCCGGGTTGGTGGTCAGCTTGCCGGAGGTATCAAAGGTCAGATTGACGGAGCTGGTGGTGCCAGGTGACGTGGAGTCCACCGAGTACGCGGTCCACTGGTTATCCGCAGTTTTCACGTAGTAGACGTTAATGGCGTGCTCGTTACCGAGGCTGTCGTAGGCGTTGACCTGCGTGGAGTAGGTGTAAGAGTCGCCATTCGTCGGATCGAACGGGGTCACAGAGACCACATCGTTACCGGAGTCGAGGTTGCCGGAGATAGACCCCGCGTCAGAAGCCCGCGCCGGCATCTGCCCGGTCGGGATCTGGATCGCGCCTACCGGTGCGCCCTGCTGGATCGCCGGCGGCGTGCCGGTGGCCATATAACCGGTCAGGCGCATGCCCTGGTTGTTGACCACATAACCGCTTTCATCGGTCTGGAACTGACCATTGCGGCTGTAAAAAACACGCCCCGCTTCTGTCACCATGCGGAAGAAACCGTTGCCCTGGATACCCATATCCAGCGCGCTGCTGCCCGCGCCGAGCACGCCATCGCTGAAGTTCTGGTTGACGCCGGAGACCTGAACGCCCATCCCGACCTGCGAGCCGGCGAAGACATCGGCGAACGCCACGGAACCGGATTTAAAGCCGACCGTCTGGGAGTTGGCGATATTGTTACCGACGACATCCAACGCCTGCGATGAGGCGTTTAATCCACTAAGACCTTGAGAGAAACTCATTTGCTAAATGTCCTGTGCGCGTAATGCGCAACGCTGAATGATAAATTATTCAATGAGATAAACTTCGCTGAGCGACGCGGTACCATTGACGCCCAGTTGCAGCACGGCACCTGAACTGGTGAAGGAGACGCTCTGCACTTTTGCCGGTTTCAGCGCGGTAATGGCTGGCGCGCTGCCATCGGCATTGGTGGCGGTAAACGACACCGTAAAGCTGGTGTCCGCCTGGGTACGCGGGTCGCTCGGCTGGAAATCGTCAAAGTCATCCAGCGTGTACTCATGCACGCCTGCTTCGACACTCTTCAGCTTCGCGTTGTAGGCGTTACCGGCCGCATCGGTGAGGGTGACGGTGACTTCATCCGCGTCGCTATCCAGCGAAAGCCCCACTTTCTGGTTGCCCTCGGTCGCTGTGGAGACCTTTGGATCGCCCTCAATCATGATGTCGCGCCCTACCCAATCAGCGGAGTTCATCTGCTGCATACTGGCGACCAGCGTACCCATGCTGTTCATGGTGGTGTTGAGCTGCTCAACGCCCGCCGCCGTGTTGAACTGCGCCAGCTGAGCGGTCAGATCGTTGTTATCCATCGGATCGGTCGGATCCTGGTTCTGCATCTGCGCGACCAGCAGCGTCATAAAGCTGTCCAGCAACTCATCTGCGCTGGAGCCGGTGCCTGAGGTCGTGCTGGTGGTCGTGGTATTTGAGCTGGTGGAGGCCGTGGATGACGTACTTCTCGTCGTCGCGGCGCTTTGCGTCATAAGCGGTGAAACTGCCATCGTCTTCTCCTTACTGACCCAGCGTCAGGGTTTTCAGCATCAGGCTTTTCGCCGAGTTCATCACTTCGACGTTGGCCTGGTAGCTGCGGGATGCCGAAATGGTGTTGACCATTTCACCCACCACATCGACGTTTGGCATATGTACATAGCCTTGCTCATCCGCCAGCGGATTAGCCGGTTCATACACCAGACGATCGGGCGCCTCAGATTCCGTCACGCCGCTGACCTTCACGCCGCCAATCTCTTGCCCGGGGGTGTTATCGACATTGAAAATAACCTGACGGGCGCGATAGGGTTTGCCATCCGGCCCGGCAATACTGTCGGCATTTGCCATATTACTGGCGCTGACGTTAAGTCGTTTTGACTGGGCGGTCATTGCCGACCCGGAAATATCGAAAATACTAAACAGCGACATGAAAATTATTAACCCTGGTTAATGACGCTCATTAAACCTTTAATTTGAGCGCCGAGAATGGTTAAACTCGACTGATACTTAACATTGTTGTCTGCAAAATTAACGCGCTCGCGGTCCATATCGACGGTATTACCATCCGCGCTTGGCTGATCCGGAATGCGGTAAAGTAATGGTTGATCGTTGACTTTCGGCGCAACGCCAGGAATATGTTTCCCAGATGTTAGAGCTAATGTTAATGGGTGATTATTTCGCGTCTCCTGCGCCATCGCATTTTTCAACTCTTTTGAAAAATCAATGTCTCGTGCCTGGTAGCCCGGCGTGTCGGCATTCGCGATATTGGAGGCTAAAATATCCTGCCGCCGCGACATTAGACTTAATGCCTGCTGCTGGAAACGCAATTCATTATCAAGTTTATCAAACATGAAATGACTCGCCTGCTTCACTAATTGATTACGGAGCATAGTCTAAGAGACAACCTAATAAATCTATACCTTAAACATCTGACAGAAATAAGCGCATTTAAATACTTCATTACGCGTACAGATTTCTAAACCGGTCTTTTATACATACTCTGAAACAGCAAATCGGCAATATACAAACAGAACTGCACGCATTTACGAGATAAACAAATTAACGTCCTCAATTACAATTAAAGAAATGGCGATATCTACCTTTCTCAATTTATTTATAAGGTTGTTCTAAATGCTGTACACGCTATTAAGGCCGCTTTGCCTGCTGCTACTCTGCGGCGCACTCTCGCTTACCGCCCAGCCAGCCAGCGCGCATACTGCGCTGCTTGAATCGAGAATTGCCAAACTGCTGGCCGCCGGCCATCACGGGGCAGAGGAGAGTGCGCCGCGTTTGCGCATTCGCCTGCTTACTCCCACCACTAAACTTGCCCTGCTCTGTGAAAAACCCGACTTACGCCTTTCCGGTCACCCCGTACGTATAACGGGGAACCGCAGCGTGATCGCCAGGTGCGGCAGAAAACAGCACTTTATTCAGATAAATGTCAGCGCCAGCGGGCGCTACTGGATTGCGGCGCGCCTGCTTAAACCGGGGCAAACCATCAGTCCGGGTGATATTCAGCCGCTCAGCGGCGAGCTGGATAAGCTGCCCGCCGGGCTGCTGCTCGATGCCAACCAGATCGTTGGCCGGACGCCGACGCGCACTCTGCGCCCCGGTCAGCCGCTGACGGAAAATCAGCTGCGCCAGCGCTGGCTGGTGGTAGCCAATCAGGAGGTGGAGATTGTCGCCCCCGGCGACGGTTTTTTGATTCATGCCAAAGGTAAGGCGCTGAATAATGCGGCGCGAAACGAACGGGTACGGCTACAGACGCGCAGTGGTCGCGTGGTGGCGGCAACCGCGGTGGCGGAAGGGAGAGTAAGCATCAAGATGGATAACTGATTTCAGTTTTATTTTGCCTGGGCCGATATCTTTATTACGGGCCACACATAAAAGATATCACCAGGACACTTATGAATATTGAACGCACGAGTCAAGCACGCGCAATCCAGGCAACCACCGCGCAGCAGCAGGGTGAGCCGCGAGCAAAGTATGACGATATGGGCACAGCGGCGGCTTCTGACGCCCGGGCAAATGGTACCCAGGTCAAGCTGAGCCAGCTAATGCAGCAATTCAAAACTGACAGTAGCCGTGATATCGACACCGCACGCGTTGCTGAAGTTAAAGCGAAGATGGAAGCAGGCGAGTTAACGCTGGATAGCGACAAGATTGCCAGCGCGCTGGTCCGCGACATCTTTCAGTTCTCATAACCCTGACGAATAGTAAAGATGGAAAATTTATCCGTAATATTGAAAAAACTCACCGGCCTGCTGGAGGAGCTTGAAAGTACGCTGGTCGAAGAGAACGGCCAGCTAAGCCGGGCGCAGATTAACCCGATTTCGCTGCAAATTATCTCCGATAATAAAAGCCGTCTGCTTGCCGCCATCAATTTTTATGATGAGCAGCGCAAGCAGGAGGAGAATCAGCAGAAGGTCACCTCCCCTTATGTTCACAAACCGCAGCTGGCGGCGCTGTGGAGAGGCATTACCTATGTGGTAAAAAAATCGAGCGAGCTGAACCAGAAGAATTATCAGCTGCTGGAGATACATATGAAAAAGATCAACGACGTTAAGCAGATCGTCAGCCGGGCGACGTCAACGACGCAACTCTACGGGCAGAGCGGCAATCACAGTAATGATGGTTCCGGCAATGTCTATCGCATCTCCGTATAGCGCCCTGCACTTTACCCACGCAACGCTTTACTGGCGCTCGCCTCTCTGCTTACTCCGGGAATGAACATCGCCTTTTTTCATTCCCGGTTCACGTAAGCCAGCATGCTCTTCTACACGCTTTCTCTGGTTTGTATGACAGAAATTGCAACGCCTTTTTTACGCCACTTAAGATTTTGTGCTCTTTTGCCACGCAAGAGGTTTGCAAATGCTTCTTGAAAAGTTGGCTGCAAAGATCCCTTTCGCGCAGGAAAACATAAAAGCCTGGCTTTTGATCCCATTTTTCCGGTTAAAAATAGTGTAATGCCACGCGGTTGCAGAAGATTAATTGCCACACTTTTACCCGTGAAAAGTGCCGAAAACCTTTTTCTATAAATTTGATGAAACAAAACAAAAAAAGGCTGTTTACCTGATTGGATGAAATGACGAAAATGGCTTCACGCACTGCATCATGACGTTTTACCGGTAATACGAAATGATGGCTCTGTGAAAATTCCCTCTCGAAAAGGCCCATTTTTCCAGTTGCCTTATGCCGGGAAGGTCGGTGATCGGTCTCTATTACTGACATCTATTCTCAGTAGTGAGCCGTCATATGTGATGAATAACCACTCTTTTCGATAGCCACCTTCGGGTGGCTTTTTTTTGGCTGTTTTTCAATTAATTAAAGATCAAAACGGTGAATATCTGGCACGGCGGAATGAATGGATAAGAGTCTGCCAGGCAAAGAAGCACTATCAAGCCAATAGCTATGTAAATAGACGTAAGCGCTACCGCGTTGCTAAGTAGCAGGCCTCGCCTGGTTAAGCAGGTTATTAGGCTTACTGCGCATCGGTTACAGGATATCTATTTTTTAAGTCATTCGCCCTCCACCTCTTTATTCAGCGTCGTTCCTCCCTCCTCCTCACGTTCATCGGTCCAGATCCGGCTGTAATCGGGCCAGGCCTGCGCATAACACGCAATATTTTTGATGCAGACGGGCGTAGAGAGGCGGTAGCGCTGGGCAAACAGGGGGGCAACCAGGTAGCGGGTCTGGAGAAAGTGCATCAGCCGCCGGACGCGCGCACTGTGGCGCTCCGCTGGTCCGGCATTAATGCGATCCAGCAACTGCACCCCGCGCAGCCACTGACCATGCCCCCAAAACCAGGTCCACATCTCGCTGTGCCGATAGCGCTCCTCCAGGCTGAAGGCTTCATGCTGATCGAAGCGCAAAAAGCCGAGACAGAGATCCTCCTCTTCCCAGCGCTGATTGGGCAAAAGCCAGTGTGAGACACTAATCGGGTTAGTGTTTACCGTACAGCCGCGGTAGCGCAGGCTTTTTACCAGCTCATCCAGCAGTTTTTTCATCTCAGTGGATCGAAAGTAGGTGATATTAATGGTCGCGGGCAGCAGCGCCTGAGCTGGCTCCTCTTGTGGCGGCTGTAACCACGCCGGTAGCGGTGCCAGCGTCTCTTCACGCTCCATCAGCGCACGGGCGAGCGAGTAAGCAATCTGGCGAATCAGCGCCTGCTGGGCCAGGTTCAATCGACCACGCCGTTGATTAAAGGTGACATAGTAAAACGCATCGCTACTTTCACGGACTATCATCGGTTCAGGGGCCAGCTGTGAGCGGGGCGTATCGAGGCGCACCAGTGCCGGAGAGGGTGTCGCGGCGAGCGGCGTATTGTAGACAATTTCGCTCGCTTGCGGCATTTCACCGTGCCAGCCTGGCGCGCGGGTGAGGATCATCTGCGCATCTGAGTGGCTGCCAAGCTGAAAAGGACCAAGACCAACGACGCCGTTTTCCGGGTGTGACAGGGCATAGACCGGGCTTGCCAGCCGGTAAAGCAGCATCGCATCGGGCTGGTTAAGGTGCATGATCAGCACATAATCCTGCACGATGACATCCGTCACGTGGGGTAAACCCGGCCCGCCCGCATAACGTTGCAAAATGGTCTGAAGCTGCACAGGCGCAAGCGGCTCGCCGTTGTGCCACACCAGCCCGCGACGCAGCATAAAGTGCCAGCTCAACCCATCTTCGCTGACCCGAATAGTATGGGCGAGACAGGGAACCGGTTCAGCCTGCTCCGGCAGATGGCGGGTCAGACCCGCATGAACCATTTGTAAAATATGCCGGCCGGCACGATCGGTATGAATAGAGGGAACAGGAGCCTGTAGCGGGCGGTAGAAAGAGATGTGGTAGTGAAAGCCGTCATTGGAGTAACAGCTTCCCCCTTTTGCCGGCACGCTTTTCGCCTCTGTCGCAGGCGCGTTAATGCCGATCATATTCTCCAGCGCCGCCACGCTCATCTGGCACTGCAGCATGCCGAGTGCGCCGCGCCCCGGACGAGAGCGCCAGATAAGCCACCCCTCCTCCTGCATCTCCTGCAGCAGAGAGCGGGCATAGCGCGCCGTGCAGGCTAAGGTGTCGGCGATTTGCGCCAGCGATAACTCATGTCGGTGCGTACTGTATTTCGAAAGTAGCCGGTTATAACGGCGCAGCAGGCTACCCTTCTCAATAGCGGAGTAATAAACCATTGGTTATTCACCATGATAAACAGCTGACATCAGGGGATTCGATACGATGGAGAGTGCAGTAGTGAATATAGCATATTAGATAAATCTTATGATTCCGCCCGCCCGCTGCGGCATTCAATGAGATTTTTCACTTTTTTTTCACTGCCCGCGAAACCTTTTCCTCTGTACCAGCGAACTGTAGATGAACGCACACTTAACGTTAACCTGGAGCGCACGATGACCCCGATGAAAAAACTCTTTTTGAGCCTCTCTGCCGCAGCTTTGCTGAATATTGCCAGCGCCCAGGCGGCGTTACCTACCGGTTCGCAGGCACCCGATTTCCAGCTTCAGGGTGCGCTGGCGGGAAAACCGCTCACCTTTTCACTGAAACAGGCGCTGCAAAAAGGGCCGGTGGTGCTCTACTTCTTCCCGGCAGCATTCAGTAAAGGGTGCACCATTGAAGCCCACGCCTTTGCCGAAGCGACAGATGATTTTAAAAAGCTTGGCGCGACGGTGATTGGCGTTACCGCCGGTAATACCGATCAGGTGGATGCCTTCTCTAAAGAGGAGTGCCGCGACAAATTTACCGTTGCCGCCGATCCGGGCGCGAAAGTGGCCGCGCAATACGACACGCTGATGGAAATGAAGGGCAAAACCCTTTCCGATCGCACCTCTTACGTTATCGCGCCGGATGGCAAGATCCTGTTGAGCTACACTGACAGAAACCCGGAAACGCATATCCAGAAAACGATGGACGCGGTGAAACAGTATGCGAAAGATCATTCGTAACTAACCCTTTTTCCGGCAGAGAATCACTATGTTAACCGCCATGCTCGCCGCCTTTGTAGGCGGCATTATTCTCAACTTTATGCCCTGCGTATTTCCGATTATCTCACTGAAAGCGCTCGGCCTGCTGCGCCATACCGGGGATCTCAGGCAAACCCGCCGCGAAGGGCTGGGATTTTTGCTCGGTACGGTGGCGACCATGCTGATCCTCGCCGGGATCCTGCTTGCGCTGCGCGCCGGCGGCAGCGCCGTGGGCTGGGGTTTTCAGTTGCAATCGCCACTGGTTATCGCCGCGCTGGCGCTGATTGTGCTGGCGGCAGCGCTCAACCTGCTCGGCGTGTTTGAAGTGGGCCTCTCCGTGCAGCGGGCCGGGGAGATCCGCGTTGAACGCGGGGCGTTTATCCGTGCGGCGCTGACCGGCGCACTCTCTATTATTGTCGCCACGCCCTGCGCTGCGCCGTTTATGGCAGGGGCAATTGGCTATGCGCTGGTGCAGCCCCCCGCCGTCGCGCTGGCAATCTTCTTCGCCCTTGCGCTCGGCTTTGCCGCACCGTTTAGCCTGATTTCGCTCTTCCCCGCCCTCGGTAAATGGCTGCCGCGCCCCGGCGCGTGGATGAATACCCTGAAACGCGGGCTGGCCTTTCCGATGTTTGGCGCATTTGGCTGGCTGGTGTGGGTGCTGGCGCAGCAGGCAGGCAACACGGCGCTGGCAGCAATCATTGCCGCCTCGGTGGTGATGAGCTTCGCCGCCTGGCTCTATGGCATGGCGCAGCAGCGCCGCTTCGCCGGACGTGGTCATAAAGGGTTGTTCGCTGCTACCGCACTGCTGATAGTCGCCGCTATCGCGCCTCTACCAACGGTAGTGAACAACGGCGCGATGCTCGCCTCTTCGCAGGTTGAGGAGACCAGCTGGTCGCCGCAAAAAGTGGCGGAGAATCGCGGGCACGGAAAAGCGATCTTCGTTAACTTCACCGCCTCCTGGTGCATTACTTGCCAGGTGAATGAGAAGACCTCGCTCTCAACTCAGGCGGTTAAAACGGCGCTGGCGAAGAGTGGCACGCTCTATATGGTGGCGGACTCGACGAAATTTAACGCCGATATTGATGATGCGCTCAACGAGCTCGGCCAGGGTAGCCTGCCACTCTATGTTGTCTACCCGGCGGATGGCGGCGCGCCGACTATTCTGCCGCAGGTCTTAACCCCCGCGATTGTGGTCAATGCCCTGAACGCAGCGAGTGGCAAAAAAACCTAAGGCGGATGATGGAAAAAGAGGAGGCAGCGCGGGAAGAGTGGCCGCACCTGATGCTTCTGGCGCAGGAAGGTGACAGCCAGGCCTATACCCGCCTGCTCAAAGCGCTGGTGCCGGTTATCCGCACGCTTGCGCGTAAGCAGGTAGCCGATGACGAGCTGGTCGAGGATGTGATTCAGGATGTGCTGCTGACCCTGCACCGGGTTCGCCACACCTACGATCCCGCTGCGCCCTTTTTACCGTGGCTGATGGCGATTGCCCATGCCCGCACAGTGGATGCGCTGCGAAAACGCGGCCGTCATCAACAGCGTGAAGTCGCGGATGAACTGCTACCGGAGCTGGTTGCCAGCTCACCCACTCTGCACGAGGAGGAGCTGGCGGCGCTGCTCGCCCACCTCCCGGCGCGCCAACGGGAGGTAATTGAGCATTTTCACCTGCGCGAAATGAGTCTTGCTGAAACCGCGACGCGGCACAATCTGACGGTCTCCGCCGTCAAATCGCTGCTGCATCGCGCCCTGAATAATCTTCGTCGGTTAGGAGCCCTTCATGGCCGATCATGAGTGGTTAATTGAGAAACTTGGCCGTTCGGCAGAGCCGGTAAAACGGCCATGGCCCAGCGGCTGGCGGGTGGCAAGCTGGCTGGCGCTGGCGCTGCCGTGCGGGGTGATAGTCAGCCTGCTGCTAAACCGAACGCCGACCGACTGGTCGCACGCAGGCGCTGCGTGGGCGATGCTGCAACTGCTGCTCACCTTTGCCACCGGCACACTGGCGATCCGCAACGCCTTTCTGCTCAGTATTGCCGGGCAGCGCCCGCTCGGCTGGGGCTGGTTTGTGCCGCTGGTCAGCCTCTGGCTGGCAACAACGTTTTTGAATCTGCACCTGCATCGCGCTCCGGCAAGCGGCGGGATCGAAGGGCCAAACTGCTACCTCTTTATGCTGGCGGTGAGCGTGCCAATGGGGGCAATAGTGGTCGGTTACCTGCGCCGCACCCGCACGCTCTTTCCCACCCGCAGCCTTGGCGCCGCGGGTGCAGGGGTCGCCTGTATGGCGCTCTCCCTGCTCTCGCTCTGCCACCCGACGCACATTAGCGCGGCGGATCTGCTAATGCATATCGCCGCGGTGAGTACCATTGTGCTGCTCACCATTGTGCTCGGTTACCGCTGGGTTTCCCTGCCGTAGCCGTCACTTTTTCGGGAAGATCCACAGCTGATCGGCAGGCAGCACTACGCGGTAGTTTTGCGCTCCCCGCGGCTGCGTGCCATAGACGCGCACCACATAATCATCGACCGGCGTGCGGAAGAGGTACTCCCAGCGGTCGCCAAGATACATGCTGGTGAGCATCGGCAGATCCAGCGAGTTGTCCTGCGGCGTCTCGGTTAGCCGCAGGCTCTCCACGCGGATCACCGCCGTCGCTTCCTGCCCGACGCTCACGCCCGGACCGGCCACG
Source organism: Kosakonia sp. SMBL-WEM22 (assembly GCF_014490785.1). NCBI lineage: Bacteria > Pseudomonadati > Pseudomonadota > Gammaproteobacteria > Enterobacterales > Enterobacteriaceae > Kosakonia > Kosakonia sp. SMBL-WEM22. The sequence goes on from NZ_CP051488.1 coordinate 3,871,144, forward strand.
CCCCACAGCGCCCACTGCGCGCCTTCAATGCGGGCCCGCCCATTGGAGAGTTCCGTCACCTTGCCATGCAGGCGGTTGTTGCTGCCCATAAACTCGGCGGTAAAGAGTGTGGAAGGCTTGCTGTACATCTCCTGCGGCGTGCCCTGCTGCTCAATCACCCCATTGTTGAGCAGCAGAATGCGATCGGAAATCGCCATCGCCTCATTCTGATCGTGGGTCACCATCAGCGCCGACAGCCCGAGCTTGACGATCAACTCGCGAAGGAAGACGCGTGCCTCTTCGCGCAGCTTGGCGTCGAGGTTGGAGAGCGGTTCATCAAGCAGGATCACCGGCGGGTTATAGACCAGCGCGCGGCCAATGGCGACACGCTGCTGCTGGCCGCCCGAAAGCTGGTGCGGGTGGCGCTGGCCGAGCGCGCCGAGGCCAAGCTGATCGAGCACGCTCTGCACCCGCTGGCTAATCTCTTGAGTGGAGATTTTGCGCAGTTTTAGCGGGTAGGCGACATTCTCAAACACGGTTTTGTGCGGCCACAGGGCGTAGGACTGGAACACCAGCCCGAGGTTACGCTCCTCCGCCGGCACTTCGCTGCGCGGTGTGCCGTCGTAAACCACATTTTTGCCAATGGTGATGCGCCCCTGAGTGGGCTTCTCCAGCCCGGCGACGGCGCGCAGCAGCGTGGTTTTTCCGCTGCCGGAAGGGCCAAGCAGGGAGACCACTTCGCCACGTTTGAGATCCATCGACACGCCCTTTAACACCGGGTTGTCGCCGTAGGTCAGGTGTAAGTTCTCTACCGTTAGCTCAATCATGTAATTTCACTCCAAAACGCAGGGCCACACCAAGACCGATGACCACCAGCAAAATATTGATAAACGAGAGGGCCGCGACAATATCAATAGCGCCCGCCGCCCACAGCGACACCAGCATCGAGCCGATGGTTTCCGTGCCGGGCGAGAGCAGATACACCCCGGTGGAGTATTCGCGCTCAAAGATCAAAAACATCAGCAGCCAGGAGCCGATCAGGCCATAGCGCGACAGCGGCACCGTCACATGGCGAGTCACCTGCCCCGGTGTTGCGCCAGTGCTGCGCGCCGCCTCTTCCAGCTCCGGCCCGACTTGTAGCAGCGTTGAAGAGATAAGGCGCAGGCCATAAGCCATCCACACTACGGTGTAGGCCAGCCAGACGCTGAAGATGGTGTTGCGCAGCGAGCGCAGCCAGACAATCAGGTTATCGCGCAGCCACTCCGAGACCGGCAGCCCGGACAGCCAGCCGTTTTTCAGGGATTGATCGAGCCACATTGGTAAGAAGAGGAAGACCCATAAAAAGGCCAGACCGGCGAGCAGCCCCGGCACCGCGCGCGGAACCAGCACGCTGTAGTCGAGGAACCGGGTGACATTATCCTGCTTACGGTGCATGGCGATGCCGACAAACAGATAGCAGATCACCGCCAGCGCGCCGCCGAAAACGCCAATCGCCATCGAGTTAACGATCGCGCGCAGCAAGTTCGGCTGCTGCCAGATATTACGGAAGGTCTCCAGCGAGACGTTATCCCACAGCGGAACGCCAACTCCCCAATGGGAGATAAAGGCGCGCAGCACCACGCCGAGCAGCGGCACGCCGATAGTGACCGTCAGCCACGCCACCACCACCGCACCGGCTACCCAGCGCCATTTGCCCAGCGGCAGCGCGCGCGCCTGCGACGCTTTGCCTTTCATGGTGACAAAGCGGTTCGCGGTGCGCATTAAGCGGCGTTGCAGCATCACCAGCGGAATGGTGATGCAGATCAGCACCACCGCCACGGCGGCCATCAGGTGATAAGAAGGCGTGCCGAGCTTGTTGGTCAATTTATAGAGATAGGTCGCCAGCACCATGTTGCCTTCGGGATCGCCGAGTACCAGCATCAGGCCGAACACCTCCAGCCCGAGGAAAAAGAGCAGTACGCAGGCGTAAAGAATCGACGGGCGCACCATCGGCAGGCTGACGGAGGTCATCACCTGTAAAGGCGACGCGCCCACCGTGCGCGCGGCCTCCTCGACATCAGAGCCGACGCTGCGCAGCGCCGACGAGATATAGAGATAAGCATGCGGGACGTGCGTCAGCCCGGCGATAACCACAATGCTGAACATCGAGTAGATGTTCCACGGCACAAACCCCAGCAGCTGCTGCGCCCACTGTGACAAAAAGCCCACCGGCCCGGCAGAGACGACATAGCCAAAGCCAAGCACCATTGGCGAGACGAAAATGGGCACCAGGATCAGCGGCTCAATAAAGCGCCGCCCCGGCAGGTCGGTACGCACCATCAAGAAGGCGAGAATGCCACCGAGCGGAATGGCAATAAACACCAGCCCGAAGGCGAGAATAAAGCCGGACTTTAAGGCGAGGTAAAAATCGGGGTCGGTGAAGATAAAGGCGAAGGATTCGAGGCTCAGCTCCTTACTGCGGGAGAAGAAAGGCGCTGAAAGAAAACTCTGTACGACGATAAATAATAACGGAACGTAGATCACCAGGGCGGTAATCAGGACCGTTACGCCGCGCGGTAGCCCTTGCCATTTTCTGCGCACGATATTCATAGAAAATCCCTGTGGTCAGAAGATGTGAGAGAGGGTTGTGTGCGGACAGCGCCACACACAACCGGCAACGCCTCTATTTCCCGGCGGCGGTGCGCCACTGTTTAATAAATTCGAGACGCTTTTTCGGCTCCAGGTACTCAAGCAGCGACTCATCAACCGGGATCGGTTTCAGCGCGTCGCCGAGCAGTTTGGTCATGCCGTCGATATCGTTGCTGCCTTCAATATCGTTACGCAGGGAGGGGATATCTGCCTGGCTTGCCAGAATGCTCTGCCCTTTCTCGGAAAGCACATAGTCAAACCACAACTTCGCCGCGTTGCTGTGCTCCGCTTCGGCGCTGATAAAGGAGACGCGTGACAGCACCAGCACGTAATCTTTCGGGTAGGAGACGCCTAACGATTTATCCGCTTTCGCGCGCGCTTCGGCATAGGAGCCGAGGATGTTGTAGCCGACCAGGTTTTCACCGGAGGAGACGCGCTCCATCATGGTGCCGGTGGAGGATTGCACCGTCAGGCCGCCTTTGGCGATATCCGCAAGGTGGGTGAAATACTCTTTATCGTGTTTGCTGTCTTCAACGGCGAGCATAAAACCGAGCCCCGATTTTTCGATATCGTAGGTGGTCACTTTGCTCTTGAACTTATCGGTCTGGCTGGCAATCAGCTTCGCCAGCGCAGTGTGGGAATCCGGGACATCACCCTGCGGGATCAGGCGTTTGTTGTAGATAAAGACCACCGGCTCGTAGGTGGTGCCATAGGCTTTGTTTTTCCAGACCGCCCATTTCGGCAGTTTGCTCTGTTCAGGGGAGGCATACTCATCGGCGTACTCCGTTGCCAGCTTCAGCGCGGTATCCATCGACGAACTCCAGACCACATCGCCGCTGCCGCCGCCGGAAGCCTGCTCGCTAAGATAACGGTTATACAGCTCGGTGCTGTTCATATCGTTATATTCAACTTTGATACCGGGATATTGCGCTTCAAACCCTTTGATCAGCGGGCCAGCGGCTTTGGTGTCGGTCGTTGAGTAGACCACCACTTTGCCCTCTTTGGTGCCGGCATCGACGATTTTCTGATAATCCGCCGGGTAGCCTGCAGGGACAGCTGCGAGAGCGGCAGAGGAAAAGAGAGCCGCTACTACGCCCGCCAGTACGCTTTTTTTCATCTCCATGAACAACCCCTATTTATCATTTTGTAAACACAAATTTAACATATAGCGCCTTAACCCCCTGATGCAACGCAATGGGGTCTTTTTTGCGGGTTTTGTGACATTGACGCGATTTAAGCCGATAACGCCGTTATTTTACCGACAGTTAGCGACATTTTATTCAGAACGGCGTTTTGCTCAGGATGAAAAATGGCGGGCCACAGAGCCAAAAGTTGTTTACGCTTTTTAACAAATTACTCGCCGAGGATAAGGGGGCGATCGTTCGGATAGAGGGCGATGCGCTGCGGATTTTGCGGATCATATTTCAGCGCCACGCTGTTTCCAGGCGCGTAACGCGCAAAGCCATCCATATCTAGCGGCCTCTCCAGAGTCGCCCGGACTTCAACACCTTGCTGGGTAGTGAATGCGAAGGTCAGCTGATAAACCGGCATTTCGCCATCAATAAGATCGGTTTTGCGGCGATGAATGATATCCGCATTCACGCCAATGCCCGTTTTGCGCACCGCAGACTCCATCCGGTACTGGCGAATGCCGGGCATGACCATTGACCAGGCTAAGCGAAGCATACCGATAGCCATACAGAAGAAAAAAAGATAGGCCAGATAGATCCAGTCAAACGACATGCTCTTTTCTCAACTTCTATCGCCAGAGGCGTTACTGTTTTTTAATCACCTAAAATCAGTGGCCTGTCCTTATCATCCATCGCAATGCGCTTTGGATTTTTCGGATCGTATTTCAGTGTCGCGCCGTTGCCCGGGGCGTAACGCATAACGCCTTCGGCATCAAGCGAACGCCGTAAAGTGGACTCAACTTCAACACCTTCAAGGGTTGTAAATTTGAACGTCAATCGATAAACGGGAATATTGGCATCAAATAATCCTGTCCGGCTGCGGGCGATGATATCAGCATTCACCGCAATACCCGTTTTCCAGACTTTGGCCTCAACAATCATCTGGCGAATATAGGAGCCAAAGGAGGCGTAAATATCTTTCAGTACAAATACCATAAACAGAAAAGAGAAGAGAAAGATCAGATATATCCAATGAAATTCCATATAACTTCTCCTCGTAAACAGCATTTATCAAAGCCGCAGAAACCTGCAAACGGGCTGAGGTTAATCATAAACGATATCAGCCGGAATCCCGTCAAATTCCTTTTCTCCCCTTTCTTGACTTGATCACGTAATAAAACGTCCATCATAGTTGAACAGCTAAACCGGTTTAGTTAATGTTTAGCGATACTCATTATCGGGAGAAAAGTATGTCAGCTCGAGTCTGGTGTCTGGGTGACGCCGTGGTGGATCTGTTACCGCAAGGCGACGCCTGCCTGATGCAGTGCCCCGGCGGCGCACCGGCCAATGTGGCGGTCGGCATTGCGCGCCTGCAGGGCAATAGCGGTTTTATTGGTCGCGTCGGCGACGATCCCTTCGGTCACTTTATGCGCCAGACGCTGGCGAAAGAGCAGGTCGACACCGCCTGGATGCGCGCCGATGCGCAGCACCGCACCTCCACCGTAGTAGTGGCGCTGGATGAAGAGGGTGAGCGCTCATTTACCTTTATGGTGCGCCCGAGCGCCGACCTGTTCCTCGCTGAAGCGGATCTGCCGCCGTTTGCCCGCGGTGAATGGCTGCACTGCTGCTCCATTGCGCTGGCGGCAGAGCCGTCGCGCTCCACCACCTTCAGCGCCATGGAGCGGGTGCGCGGCGCGGGCGGGTTTGTCAGCTTCGACCCCAATATTCGCCACGATTTATGGGCCGACAGCGCGCAGCTTCGCCACTGCATCGAGCGCGCGCTGGTGCTGGCAGATGTGGTGAAACTCTCGGAAGAGGAGCTGGCCTTTATCGCCGACGCACCTGCTGAGGAGGTGAGCCTGCCCGAACTGGCTTCGCGTTATGGCATCACCCTGCTGCTGGTCACCCAGGGCAAAGCCGGGGTGAAAGCCTGCCTGAACGGCAAGTGCTACCACTACCCGACGCTGCCGGTGATAAGCGTCGATACCACCGGCGCGGGCGACGCCTTTGTCGCCGGCCTGCTGTGGGGGCTGGCGCAGCACGGCCTGCCCGATAGCGAACCGCAGCTGGCCGCGCGGCTGGCGAGCGCGCAGATTTGCGGCGCGCTGGCAACCACCGCTAAAGGGGCGATGACTGCCCTGCCCTGGCGCCACCAGCTTGAGGAGCAACTCGCCTGACGCCTGCGGGCTTACGTCTCGTTTTGCGAGCCGTCTCACATTCACTAAACCGGTTTAGCTAATTTCATTGCGTCCTGAAATTATGCGCGATTATGATTCGACACCTAAACCGGTTTAGCAAAAATAACTCTGTGATGATGGCTCTTCCTTAGGGATGCAAAATGATGAAAAAAAGCACGCTCGCCATAGCCCTTGGTCTTATTCTCAGCGCGGGAGCGGCACAGGCCGCCGACCCGAGCATGAGCAGCATTGAAGCACGTCTTGCCGCACTCGAGCAGCGCTTACAGGCCGCTGAACAGCGCGCTAATGCCGCCGAAAGCCGCGCGCAGGCTGCGGAAAAACAGGCCCAGCAGTTGGCGGCCGCACAACAAAAAACCGACACCACTACCACGCAAGTTGAGCAGCGCACCGCCAAACTGGAGCAGAAAGCCAGCGATGAAGGCGGCTTTGAGTTCCACGGCTATGCCCGCTCCGGCCTGCTGATGAGCGACTCGGCGAGCAAAACTCAGGGCGGCCCAACCGTGACGCCAGCCGGTGAGACCGGCGGCCACGTCGGTCGTCTGGGTAACGAACCGGATACCTATGTCGAGATGAACCTCGAACATAAACAGACCCTCGCCAACGGCGCGACCACCCGATTCAAAGTGATGCTCGCCGACGGCCAGCGCACCTATAACGACTGGACCGCCTCCAGTAGCGATCTCAACCTGCGCCAGGCCTTTACGGAGATCGGCCATCTGCCGAGCTTTACCGGCGCGTTCAAAGACTCCACCGTCTGGGCCGGGAAACGCTTCGACCGCGATAACTTCGATATCCACTGGATCGACTCCGATGTGGTGTTCCTCGCCGGGACCGGTGCCGGGGTGTACGACATGAAGTGGAGCGACGAGGCACGCAGCAACCTCTCCCTCTATGGCCGCACCTTTGGCGATATCGAAAACAGTGAAAACAGCGCGCAGAACTACATCCTCTCCCTGAACAACTACTACGGCCCACTGCAGCTGATGGTCAGCGGCATGCGCGCGAAGGATAATGACGACCGCCTCGATCTGGAAGGCAACAAAGTGAAGAGCGACGCGGCGGATAACGGCGTTCACGCCCTGCTCGGCCTGCATAACGACAGCTTCTACGGCCTGCGTGAAGGGTCAGCAAAAACCGCGCTGCTCTACGGTCACGGCCTCGGTGCGGAAGTGAAAGCCATCGGCTCCGACGGCGCGCTGCTGTCACAGGCTGATACCTGGCGCCTGGCGAGCTACGGCATTACGCCGCTCGGCGGCGGCTGGCATATCGCCCCGGCGGTGCTGGCGCAGAGCAGTAAAGATCGTTACGTCAAAGGCGACAGCTACCAGTGGGCGACCGCCAACGTGCGCCTGATTCAGGGGCTGACGGAAAACTTTGAAATGCAGTATGAAGGGACCTATCAGTACATGGATCTGCGCCCGGAAGGGTACAACAGCCGCAATAACGTGAGCGGTAGCTTCTACAAACTGACCGTTGCGCCGACGCTGAAAGCGAGCGATGTCGGCGAATTCCTGAAACGCCCGGAAATCCGCCTGTTTGCCACCTGGATGGACTGGGATCACCGGCTGGATAACTACGCCGGGGATGACGCCTTCGGCAGCGCTGGCTTCAAGGCCGGCGGCGAGTGGAACTTCGGCGTACAGATGGAAACCTGGTTCTGATAGCGCGGCCCCTGCGGGGGCCGTTTGCGTAGCCTGAAAGCCTAAAAACAAGACAGAGGTTGTTATGGATTTTGCACAAATTTCCCGCTCGCTGCTGCCCTTGCTCGGCGGCAAAGAGAATATCGCCAGCGCCGCGCACTGTGCGACGCGCCTGCGGCTGGTACTGGTGGACGACGCGAAAGCGGACACCGCCGCGATTGGCAAAATTGACGGTGTGAAAGGCTGTTTTCGTAACGCCGGGCAGTTACAAGTCATCTTCGGCACCGGGGTGGTGAACAAAGTCTACGCCGCGTTTATTGCCGAGGCGGGGATCAGCGAGTCGAGCAAATCGGAAGCCGCGGATATCGCCGCGCGCAAGCTGAACCCGTTCCAGCGCATCGCCCGTTTGCTGTCGAACATCTTTGTGCCGATCATTCCGGCAATTGTTGCGTCGGGCCTGCTGATGGGCCTGCTGGGGATGGTGAAAACCTACGGCTGGGTCAACCCGGATAACGCGCTCTATATCATGCTCGACATGTTCAGCTCGGCGGCGTTTATCATCCTGCCGATCCTGATTGGCTTTACCGCCGCGCGCGAGTTTGGCGGCAACCCCTATCTCGGCGCAACGCTCGGCGGCATCCTTACCCACCCGGCGCTGACCAACGCCTGGGGCGTGGCGGCGGGCTTCCACACCATGAACTTCTTCGGCATCGAAGTGGCGATGATCGGCTACCAGGGAACGGTCTTCCCGGTGCTGCTGGCGGTGTGGTTTATGAGCATGCTGGAAAAACAGCTGCGCCGGGTGATCCCGGACGCGCTGGATCTGATCCTTACCCCCTTCCTGACGGTGATTATCTCCGGTTTTATCGCCATGCTGATTATCGGCCCGGCGGGTCGCGCGCTGGGCGACGGTATCTCCTTTGTGCTCAGTACTCTGATTGCTCACGCGGGCTGGCTGGCGGGGCTGCTGTTTGGTGGGCTCTACTCGGTGATTGTGATTACCGGCGTGCATCACAGCTTCCACGCCATTGAGGCCGGGCTGCTCGGTAACCCGTCGATTGGCGTCAACTTCCTGCTGCCAATCTGGGCGATGGCCAACTTTGCGCAGGGCGGTGCCTGCCTGGCGGTATGGTTTAAAACCAAAGATGCCAAAATCAAAGCCATTACCCTGCCCTCGGCCTTCTCGGCGATGCTCGGCATTACCGAAGCGGCGATCTTTGGTATCAACCTGCGCTTTATGAAGCCGTTTATTGCCGGGTTAATTGGCGGTGCGGTTGGCGGCGCGTGGGTGGTATCGATGCATGTCTATATGACGGCGGTGGGGTTGACCGGGCTGCCGGGTCTGGCGATTGTGCAGGCCAGCTCGCTGGTTAACTATATTATCGGTATGGCTATCGCATTTAGCGTCGCCTTCATTCTCTCCTTCTTGCTGAAATACAAAACGGACGCGGAATAATGGCATCTGACTCTCTGCTGCCCGCCATTTTACAGGCGGTAATGAAAGGCCAGCCGAAAGCGCTGAGCGACCCCTTCTACCCGAGCTGGCATCTGGCGCCGGTCACCGGGCTGCTCAACGATCCCAATGGATTTATCCAGTTGGGCGGCCGTTACCATCTTTTTTATCAATGGAACGCGCTGGGCTGCCAGCACAACCACAAGTGCTGGGGGCACTGGAGTTCAGCGGATTTACTCCACTGGCAACATGAGCCGATCGCGCTGATGCCGGATGAAGAGTATGACCGCAGCGGCTGCTACTCCGGTAGCGCGGTGGATAACGACGGCGTGCTGACGCTCTGCTACACCGGCAACGTCAAGTTTGACGACGGCACGCGCACCGCCTGGCAGTGTCTGGCGGTGCAGAACCGGGACGGCGGCTTCGATAAGCTCGGCCCGGCGATCCCGCTGCCAAACGGTTACACCGGCCATGTGCGCGACCCGAAAGTGTGGCGACACGGCGACTATTGGTACATGGTGCTCGGCGCACAGGATCTCACCTTGCAGGGCAAAGTGCTGCTGCTGCGCTCGGAAAATCTGTGGAACTGGCAGAACCTCGGCGAGATCGCTGGCAGCGGCCTGAACGGCCTGGCCGATGCGGGCTATATGTGGGAGTGCCCGGATCTCTTCGCCCTCGGCGACAGCACCTATCTGATCTGCTGCCCACAAGGGATTACGCGCGATGAGAAGCGCTGGCTCAACACCCACCCGAGCGCTTACCTCAGCGGCGAGCTGGATTACGACAACGCGCAGTTCCGCCACGGCGAGTTTCACGAGCTGGACGCCGGGTTTGAGTTCTACGCGCCGCAAACCACGCAAAGCGAAGATGGCCGCCGTTTACTGGTCGGCTGGATGGGCGTGCCGGACGGGGAAGAGATGCGCCAACCCACCGTCGCCGACGGCTGGATCCACCAGATGACCTGCCTGCGCGAATTGACTTCGCGCAACGGCAAGCTTTATCAGCAACCGGTCGTCGAGTTACAGGCGCTGCGCGGCGAAGAGCAGACCTTCAACGGCCAGGCAGACGCACTGCCCGCGCTGGATGCCGCGTCGCTGGAGCTGATTGTCGAGAGCGCAGGCGATCTCACGCTGAATTTCGCCGACACGCTGATCCTTGAGTGGCGGCAGAGTGAATTGCGCCTCGCGCGCAGAAGTTTTGAGAGCGGCGAGTGGCTCTACCGCTACTGGCAAGGCGCGGCGCACAGGTTGCAAATCCTCTGCGACCGCTCAAGCGTCGAGATCTTTATCAATGATGGCGAAGGGGTGATGAGCAGCCGCTACTTCCCGCAGCAGCCTGCGCGCTTAACGCTTACGGGTGAGGCAGAAGTGCGGGCGCGCTACTGGTCGTTACGTGCTTGCATGGTAGAATAAGCGCTTGTTTCTTTGAGCGATGCAAAACCGTGAGAAAACCTAAACGCGTTACCATCAGTGATATTGCCGCGCTGGCGGGGGTGTCAAAAGCCACCGCCAGCCTGGTGCTTAACGGCCGCGGCAAAGAGCTGCGCGTCGCCCAGGAGACGCGCGAGCGCGTGCAGGCGATTGCCCAGCAGCACCACTATCAGCCCAGTATTTACGCGCGCTTGCTGCGCGAAAACCGCAGCCATACGCTGGGGCTGGTGGTGCCGGAGATCATCAACTATGGTTTCGCCGTCTTCTCTCACGAGCTGGAAAACCTCTGTCGCGAAGCGGGTCTTCAGCTGCTTATCTCCTGTACCGATGAAAACGCCAGCCAGGAGACCGTGGTGGTAAATAACCTGGTGTCGCGCCAGGTCGATGGCCTGATTGTCGCCTCCAGCATGTTGAATGACGCTGACTACGTCAAACTGAGCGAACAGCTGCCGGTGGTGCTCTTTGACCGCCATATCAGCGACACCCAGTTGCCGCTGGTGATCACCGACTCCCTGACCCCCACCGCCGAGCTGGTCGAGCGCCTGGCCCGCGCCAACCCGGACGAGATCTATTTTCTTGGCGGCCAGCCACGCTTATCGCCGACCAAAGATCGTCTTGCAGGCTTTATGCAGGGGCTTGAGCGCGCTGGCGTCACGCCGCGCCCGGAGTGGATCATTCACGGTAACTATCACCCCAGCAGCGGGTATGAGATGTTTGCCGCCCTCTGCGCGCGCCTCGGCCGCCCGCCGAAAGCGCTGTTTACCGCCGCCTGCGGGCTGCTGGAAGGGGTGCTGCGTTATATGAGCCAGCATCACCTACTGGAGAGCGATATCCACATCGCCAGCTTTGACGATCACTATCTCTATGATTCGCTCTCGCTGCCCATCGATACCGTCGAGCAGAATATCCCACGCCTGGCGCAGGACTGTTTCGAGATCATCACGCAACTGGTGGAGGGTAACGAACCAGCCACGCCACAGCGCATTCTGCCCGCCACGCTGCGCTGGCGTCATCCTTAATCACGCATTTATTATGCAGCACGGCATAAATATGCCGTGCTGCATTAGACCAATCTGCTGAAAATACAAATGCGTGAGAGCAATAATTTAATTGCACTGCTGGTTTTGTGAATAGAGGCGCATATTCTTCAGTCTAAACTCTGTTTATTTCTGTGATAAATACATGATATTTCTGAGCGTCTGCATAAACACACAATAACACTTGTGCTGATGCACATATTTTTACCCGCCCCTGCTCCCTACTATTTAGTGACGACTATAACGGGAGTATCCCCATGAGTGAGACAGGACATCTGCACAGAGCGATAGATCATCAACAGCTTATTTCCTCTGCGGTAGGAAAGTTCTTCCGCCGTATTATTCCAATGCTGGCGGTGATGTTGATAATAAACCAAATAGATCGTTCAAATATCGGTTTTATTAAAGCTGAATTACATACTGATGCTGGTATTAGCGCGGCGGCGTTTGGCCTCGGGGCAGGGTTATTCTTTATTGGTTATGCGCTGTTTGAAGTGCCCAGCAATATGATGATGAAGCGCTATGGCGCGCGCATCTGGCTGACACGCATTATGGTGACCTGGGGTATGGTGGTGGTCTTCACCGGCTTTGTTACCTCCCCGACGCAGTTTTATGTGCTGCGCTTCCTGCTCGGCGTTGCTGAAGCGGGCTTCTTTCCAGGCGTGCTGTTCTATTTCCGTCAGTGGGTGCCAAACTCCCATCGCGGGCGAGCAACGGCGTTTATTTTAAGCGCCTCAGCAGGCGCGTTTCTCTTCTCCGGGCCAATTACCGGCGCCATTCTGCTGATGCATGATTTTATGGGCATCGCCGGCTGGAAGTGGGTAATGTTTCTTGAAGGCGGCGGCTCGGTATTGGTAGGGCTGATAGCCCTCGGCGTACTGGTTTCTCGCCCGCAGGAAGCACGCTGGTTAAGCGCGCAAGAGAAAGAGGCGCTGGCCTGGCAACTGGCGCAGGAGGATCGGGAGCGGGAAAACAGCACCGCCGGGCAGAGCAAAATGGCACTGCTCACCGACCGCCGTTTGTTAACCTACTGCCTGATCTTTTTCACCATGACCATGACCGGCTACACACTGGTCTTCTGGCTACCGCAAATTATCCAGCGCATTCAGGGCTTCAGCAGCTTCGGCATTGGTTTACTCACCGCCATTCCCTGGCTCTGCGCCATCGTCGCCCTCAACGTTGTCGGGCGCTACAGCGACCGCTACCGCGACAAGCTCAGCCAGGGCCTCGGGCTGGCGATGCTGGTTGCAGCCTGCGGCACCTTTATGGCGACGCTCGGTAATCCCTGGTTTGGCTTCGTGGCAATGATTGTTGCCTGTATCGGTTCAAAAGTGAGCGCCACCCTCTTCTGGCCGATGCCGCAGGGCGAGCTGCCGGCAAGCATCGTCGCGCCGGGGATCGCGCTGATTAACTCCATCGGCAATCTTGGCGGCTTCTTCGCGCCGACGGTGTTTGGTTATCTGGAGTTGACCACCGGCTCAACCACCGGCGGGCTCTACGCCTTAACCAGCGTCTCGGTCATTACCGGGTTGTGTCTACTGCTGCGCCGCAACAAAACGACGCCTGGCGCAATGATAAGTATGGAGAAGTAAGATGTCCGATAGTCCCAAAATTACCCATATGCAGGTCATTCCGGTGGCCGGCTACGACAGTATGCTGCTCAATATTGGCGGCGCGCATAACTGCTACTTCACCCGCATTCTGGTGCGGCTCACCGACTCGAACGGTCAGACCGGCGTGGGTGAATGTCCCTGCCACAGCTCGGTGCTGGATCTGCTGGCGCGTTTCGAAGCGCAGGTCGTCGGCAGCGAAATCTTGCGCCTTAACCACACCATCAGCCAGCTCTGGCGCAGCGACGCCCGGCATCAGCACAGCCAGCTGGCGGACAGCATCCATATCCCACAGATGAACCCGGAGAAGTTCTATAACGCGGTGGCGGCTATCGAAGCGGCCCTGCTCGATCTCCAGGGGAAATTCCTCAACCTGCCGGTGGCCGATCTGCTCGCTGCCGGGAAGCAGCGCGACCGCATTCCGGTGCTTGGCTACCTCTTCTATATCGCCGACAGGGGCAAAACCACGATGGATTACCAGCCCGGCGATGATAGCGGTGCGCCCTGGTTCTGGTTACGCCACCAGCCCGCGATGGATCACGAGGGCGTAGTACGTCTTGCGGAGGCGGCTACCGAGCAGTACGGTTTTCGCGATTTCAAACTGAAGGGCGGTGTGCATGCGGGCGAGTATGAAGTGGAAACCGTCGAGCGGCTGCTGGCGCACTTTCCCGGCGCGCGCGTGACGGTCGATCCGAATGCCAGCTGGTCGCTGGAAGAAGCGATCCGCCTCGGCAAGCAACTGGCGGGACGCGTGCCCTATCTGGAAGATCCCTGCGCCGCGGAGCAGGGTTACTCCGGGCGCGAAACGCTGGCAGAGTTTAAACGCGCCACCGGCGTGCCGGTCGCCACCAATATGATCGCCAATGACTGGCGGCAACTGGGGCATGCATTACGCCTCAACGCCATCGACATTCCGCTGGCAGACCCGCACTTCTGGACAATGCGCAATGCGCACACCGTCGCCCAGTTATGCAGTGAATGGGGCTTAACCACCGGATGCCACTCCAACAACCATTTTGATATCTCACTGGCGATGGTGGCACATCTCGGTGCGGCGGCGCCGGGCGATCGTATCACCGCTTTTGATACCCACTGGATCTGGCAGGATGGGCAACAGTTAACCGAGCAGGCGCCGCAGATCCGCAACGGCTATCTGGAGCTGCCTGAAGGGCCTGGCCTCGGCGTGACGCTGGATATGGCACGGGTGGAGGCAGCGCATAAGCGCTACCAGGCACTGCCGGATAAAAACCGTAATGACGCCATCGGCATGCAGTTTCTGATTGATAACTGGCAATTTAACGCTAAACGCCCGACGCTGGTGCGTCCGTAAAATCTCAAAGCCAGGCACGATGGCCTGGCTTTTCACTTGCTTCTTCCCTGTTTGTATTTTAGATTTTCCTAAATTTAGAAAAACCTAAAATACCATGTCACTCTCAAATATTACCCAATTACAGAACCAGGCAGAGCAGGCCGCTGCGCTGCTGAAAGCGATGAGCCACCCGCGCCGGTTGCTGATTTTGTGCATGCTCTGCGATGTGCCCGGCACCCATGCAGGCGAACTCTCAGCGCTGACCGGCCTTAGCCCGTCGGCCACCTCGCAGCACCTGACGCGCATGAAAGATGAGGGGCTGATCGAGAGCGTGCGTCAGGCGCAGCGCATCACCTACTTCATCAAAGATCCCGCCGTGAACCATATCGTCAACACACTCAAGGGCATCTACTGCCCGGAGGTCTGAATATGCACTACAGCACCATCACCCCGCGTGACGCGCGGATAGAGCAGCAGCAGGGCGTGCCGCTTATTGATATTCGCCAGCCGGATGAGTTTCGCCGCGAACATCTGCCCGATGCCCTCTCCCTGCCGCTGGAGGATCTTCTGGCCGGTAAACGCCTGAGCAGTGACGCTCCCGCGCAAACGGTGATTTTCCACTGCCAGTCCGGGATGCGTACCGAGAAAAACGTTGAGGCGTTAATCCAGGCCGCCGCACCAGCGCAGGTGCTGCTGCTTGAAGGCGGGCTGGCGAACTGGAAACGTGCAGGCTTGCCAACGGTGCAGGATAAGGCTCAGCCGCGCCCGCTGATGCAGCAGGTGCAGATCGTTGCCGGCAGCCTGGTGCTGCTTGGCGTGGCGCTCGGCTACCTGCTCAATCCAGCCTTCTTTTTGCTGTCGGGGTTTGTCGGCGCTGGCCTGCTGTTCGCCGGATTAAGCGGCTGGTGCGGCATGGCGCTGCTGCTGGCGAAGATGCCGTGGAACCGATCCTGATGTACGGCATTTCTCCTCCGGGTCAAATGAGTGATATATTTCCCGGCCTACACCCAAGGAGACGCCATGGCGGAATTTGATTCACTCGCGCAGGAAGAGCTGGCGCAGGCAGAGGCTTTGCAGCAACAGGCGCGGGATCGTGCGCTGCTCAACCAGGTACTCGACATCTATGGTCAAAAGTATGTGGCGGAGCAGTTAAAGCAAGCGGGCAAATCGGAGTGGAGCCGCGAAGCGCTTAACCGCTGGGTTAATGGCAAAGGCGCGGCGAAAACCCTTACCGCCACTGAAGAGAAGCTGCTGCGCGAGCTGCTGCCCTCCCCGCCCGCGCACCACCCCAATTACCGCTTTCGCTTTATCGATCTCTTTGCCGGTATCGGCGGCATCCGCAGCGGGTTTGAAGCCATTGGCGGGCAGTGCGTCTTTACCAGCGAGTGGAACAAAAACGCGGTGCGCACCTATAAAGCCAACTGGTATAACGACAGCGCCGCACACACTTTTAACCAGGATATCCGTGAAGTGACGCTGAGCGGCAACCCCGCCATCTCTGAAGCGCAGGCTTACGCCCATATCGCGCAGCATATCCCTGAACATGACGTCCTGTTAGCCGGTTTCCCCTGCCAGCCCTTTAGCCTTGCGGGCGTGAGTAAGAAGAACGCTCTTGGGCGGGCGCACGGCTTTGAGTGTGAAGCGCAGGGGACGCTCTTTTTCGACGTCGCGCGCATTATTAAAGCCCGTCGCCCGGCGATTTTCGTGCTGGAGAACGTGAAAAACCTCAAGAGCCACGATAAAGGCAAAACCTTCAGCGTGATCATGAATACCCTGGATGAGCTGGGCTACGACGTCGCCGACGCGGACGCCTCCGGTAAGAACGACCCGAAGATTATCGACGGCAAACACTTTCTGCCGCAGCACCGCGAGCGCATTGTGCTGGTCGGTTTTCGCCGCGACCTCGATCTCGCCGACGGCTTTACGCTACGCGATATCGACCGCCTCTATCCGCAGCAGCGCCCGACCTTTGGTGAACTGCTGGAGCCGACCGTCGACAGTAAATATGTGCTCTCGCCCAAGCTGTGGGATTACCTCTACCGCTATGCGAAAAAGCACGCCGCCAAAGGCAATGGTTTTGGTTTCGGGCTGGTCGATCCAACGAATGCGGGCAGCGTCGCGCGCACGCTGTCGGCGCGCTATCACAAAGATGGTTCCGAGATCCTTGTCGATCGCGGCTGGGATAGAGCGCTGGGCGAAGCGGACTTTACCCATGCTGAGAACCAGGCTCGCCGTCCGCGTCGCCTGACACCGCGCGAATGCGCCCGGCTGATGGGCTTTGAGAAAGTGGGCGAAAAGCCGTTTCGCATCCCCGTTTCCGACACCCAGGCGTACCGCCAGTTCGGCAATTCGGTGGTGGTGCCAGTCTTTGCCGCGGTAGCAAAACTGCTGGCACCGCGCATAGATTTGGCGGTGAAACGGCGCAAAGAGAAGAGCAATCTGTGACGCAGAATACACTTCACTCGGCCTGAGTGAAGTGTTTGATAAGCGATCGTAAAGTTAAGCCTGGCCAGGTCGATAATTCTTGAGCAATCCCGACTCTCTTACGGACTATGGCCATGCTCAAAAACATACGTGTTATCACCGGCATTATTATCGCCCTTTCGGTATTTTGCCTTCTTCAACTGGTCACCGGGGGTCTTTTTTACTCGGCGGTCAATAACGACCGGGTAAACTTCCAGAACACCGGCGTTCTGAATGCGCAGCAAGAAAACCTTGGCGATAGCGTGAATACGCTGATCAAAACCCGCGTGACCGTCACCCGCGTGGCGATTCGCTTTCTGAAAAACCAGCGCGATCCGGCTTCCCTCGCCAGTATCGAAAAGCTGCTCAACACCGCAACCGATTCCCTGCAAAAATCTGAAACCTATTTCAATAACTATAAAAGTACACCGCGCGTCGCCGGACAGGAGAGCGCGCTGGCGGACGACGTCGCGCAAAACATCACCAAAATGCACGATGTGTTGCAACAGTCGATCGCCTTCCTGCGCGCCAACAATTATGAAGCCTATGGCAATCTGGATGCGCAGCAGGCGCAGGATGATATGGATGCCAGCTACGCCAAATGGCGCACCGAAAACAACACCTTCCTGCAGGCAGCTGCGCAGCAGAACCAGCACAGCTTTACCAGCATGCAGTGGACGCTCGGGGTGATTTTGCTGGTGGTGATTGCGGTGATGGTGATGATCTGGCTCGGCCTGCAGCACCTGCTGCTACGCCCGCTGCACAGCGTGATGAACCATATTCGCGCTATTGCTGGCGGCGACCTTACACAAACCATTGCCGCACAGGGGCGTAACGAGATGAGCCAGCTGGCGACCGGCCTGCATGAGATGCAATCCTCACTGGTGAAAACCGTCAGCGCGGTGCGCAACAGTTCAGATTCGATCTATACCGGTGCCAGTGAGATCTCGACAGGCAATAACGATCTCTCTTCACGCACCGAGCAGCAGGCCGCATCGCTGGAGGAGACTGCCGCCAGCATGGAGCAGTTAACCGCCACGGTAAAACAGAATACCGATAACGCCCGCCAGGCATCTCAGCTGGCGAAAACCGCATCTGACACCGCTGCGCGCGGCGGCCAGGTAGTCAACAATGTGGTGCGCACAATGAGCGAGATCTCCGACAGTTCCCAGCAGATCGCCCATATTACCAGTGTGATTGACAGCATTGCTTTCCAGACCAATATTCTGGCGCTGAATGCCGCCGTGGAAGCGGCGCGCGCCGGCGAACAGGGCCGTGGCTTCGCCGTGGTGGCAGGCGAAGTGCGCACGCTGGCAAGCCGCAGCGCGCAGGCGGCAAAAGAGATCAAAACGCTGATTGAAAACTCCGTGAACCGCGTCAACTCCGGCACCACGCTGGTGGCGGAAGCGGGCGATACGATGAAAGAGATCGTCAATGCCGTCACCCGCGTGACGGATATTATGGGCGAGATCGCCTCAGCATCCGATG
Organism: Kosakonia sp. SMBL-WEM22; assembly: GCF_014490785.1. Lineage (NCBI taxonomy): Bacteria > Pseudomonadati > Pseudomonadota > Gammaproteobacteria > Enterobacterales > Enterobacteriaceae > Kosakonia > Kosakonia sp. SMBL-WEM22. Next base: position 3,889,509 of record NZ_CP051488.1, read on the forward strand.
AGCAGAGCAAAGGCATTGAGCAGGTGAGCCTGGCCGTGTCACAGATGGATAGCGTGACGCAGCAGAACGCCTCGCTGGTGCAGGAGTCTGCGGCTGCGTCAGCCGCCCTTGAAGAGCAGGCCGAGCAGTTACGTCAGGCTGTTGCCGTGTTTCGCGTCAACGGGCACAGCGCGCTACTGAACGCCAAAGCGGGTAAACCGAGCGCTGCGCCGCTGCGCCCTGTGGCCACCACCAGCACAGGCAGCAGCGACAGCAACTGGGAAACCTTCTGACAGCCACCCGCGCGATGAAGCTGTCGCGCGGGTTACGCTGCCACCCACTGGGTAATCTCGTGGTGGAGGTGCTCGATATAGTGCGTTAATTTCGGTAGCGGTCGGCTCTCCTGGCGATAGACCAGGTTCACCGGCCGCGGCCTGGGCGTGAAGGGCTGCATAATGCGCACCAGTGTGCCGTTTGCCAGCTCCTCGCGCACCAGGATTTCAGGCTGTAACAGCAGCCCTGCCCCGGCAATCGCCGCCATTCGTAGTCCCTGCCCGTCGTTGCAGCGCAGCACCGGATCGCGCTGCCAGCTCATCTCCCCCGCTTCGCCCGGCAATTTCCACTCATTGTGCCGGTTCCATACGCCGTTCGACAAACAGCGGTGATCGCGTAACGCCTCGGGTGAGGCCGGTTCGCCATAGCGCGCCAGATAAGCAGGCGCGGCGCAAATCACCATCCGGTAGAGACAGAGCGGCCTCACCACCACATCCTCACTGTTCACCGCGCCGATGCGGATCGCCAGATCGAACCCCTCCTCCAGCAGATCAACACTGCGATTGCTCAAATCCAGATCGACCCGTACCTGCGGCCACGCTGTGAGAAAGGTGGCGGTGATGGGTGCGATGACGCAGCCGCCAAAGGTGGTTGAGGCACTGACGCGCAGCGTACCGGCAGGTGCCGCACGCAGCCGCTCTATTGAGGTTTCGGCAATATGCACCTGCTCCAGCACCCGCCGCGCCTCATCATAGAAGACACGACCGGCATCCGTCAGGCTCTGGCGTCGGGTATTACGCGCCAGCAGGCGCGTCGCCAGGCTGTTTTCAAGTTGGGCAATGTATTTACCCACCATCACCGCAGAGATCTCCAGCCTGACGGCGGCCTGGGTAAATGACCCTGCCTCTACCACGGCGACAAACACCGCCATACTGCGCAGCTTATCCATAGTACAAACCATTAGTTAGGAATGAATAAACATTCAGAGCATTTATCTTATCAATGATTAGGTAAAAAATGACCACTCCGCACACAGAAGGAGAGGTCAAATGAAGATTATTGTGACGGGCGCTACCGGTACCCTTGGTCGCGCCGTGGTGGCAGAGCTGGGTAAAGATAACGAGGTGATAAGCGTTGGATTAACGCACGGCGAGTTACAGGTCGATTTAACGCGTGATGAGAGTGTCGAGGCGCTGTTTGCGCAGACCGGGCGCGTCGACGCGATTATTGCCACCACCGGCTCGCTCTTTTTCGGCCCGCTGACGGCGATGCGCGCAGAGGATTTTGCTTTTGGCCTTAACGATAAGCTGCTGGGCCAGGTGCGGCTGGCGCTGATTGGTCAGTACTATCTTAATGATGGCGGCTCGATCACCTTGACCAGCGGCATTATCAGCAGCGAACCCATTGCGCAGGGCGCGAACGCTACCGCCGTCAATGCGGCGCTGGAGGGTTTTGTGCGTGCCGCAGCGTGTGAGTTACCGCGTGGCTTACGCATTAATGTCGTCAGCCCGACGGTGCTTAGCGAATCCGTTGAAAAATATGGTGCGTTCTTCCCGGGGTTTGAAAGTGTGCCTGCCGCACGCGCTGCGCTGGCCTATCGGCGCAGTGTTTACGGCGTGCAGACAGGCCGCACATTTACCGTCGGGTATTAGACGCGGGCGCTTTCATCAACCGCAGGTTGCTCCGCCGCTTTCAGCAGAGTGGTGAACTGCGACCACTGCTGCTGTAACGCGCCAAGATGGCTCTTCTCAAGCGCGGTGATAAACGGCAGCGAACCGCTGTTTTCCACCCGCTGATTCATCTGCGCGAACCAGCTGTTACTGTCGCGACCGTCGGCGGTGATCGCCAGCATCGCCTTGCGGTCGGTTTGCGATGCATGCGTTCCGGCATCAAGCTGCTCAATCGCCTGCCGATCGCGGTTCGCCTGCCTGGTATCGCCAAGGCTTTGCGCCAGCGCTGCCGACTGGTTCAGCACTGCGCGGACGGTCTGATCCGCCTGCTCACCTTTTTTGGCAACAAACCCAGCGACGAAATCGCGCGCCTGCTGCTGGTAATCCGCAGAGACGAACTTGTCCACCACATAATTGAGTTTCGCCTGGGTCATCGCGACATCCATCCCAAGAGTCGTCTCATCACCGCTACCTTGCGGAGAGGTCAATGCCTGGTGCAGCGCAGTGGCCATATCATCGGCATTAATAGTGGAGTGCTGGAAAAAGTCGATAAAGCTTACGGCATCATTGGCAGTTGCCGGATCGCCATAGAAGGCGCTGGCGAGGCTCGGGCCCCGTGCCTGCGAGGCCATATTGCTATTACGGAGGGAGGCCATTTCGCGGGCGGTTTGATCGCTCTGCTCTTTGGTCGGTGTTGGCTGGCTCTGCGCACCGCGCGCCAGCGCTTCCTCAGAGATTGAGACGGAAATCGAACTTTCGTTAACAACCTCTTTCCCGACAGAGACGGGAGTTTTTGACGGACGTGCCTCGTATTGCGACTGCGATGCCGCAGCGGCACCGACTTCCTGAATGCTCATTTCGCTTCCTTAGAGTGATTGCTGACGTGATAGTTATCGACATAAGCAAGGTTCTCTTTAAAGATTTGGAGAAAAAATGTGCACTCGATCGGAATGGGGCGGAAAACCGCCCCGGCAGGATTAGTACTAGTCGCGGGATTGCACCCAGAAGGCGTGGATCAGGCCCGGAATGTAACCCAGCAGCGTGAGCAGAATGTTAAGAAGAAACGCCAGGCCCAAGCCTTTACCGAGCAGCACGCCCAGCGGCGGAAGAAGAATCGTAATGACAATACGCCAAAAGCCCATTTAGCCTCCTGTGCAAAGCAAATTCCAGGTGATTGATAATTTAAACAATCTGTTTAAGCGTAGCCGCTACACGCTCCAGTGCCAATCAGCCACCAAGAGGTTTACCCTCTTTTACGCTGTACCACGCTCGCCCTTCAGTCTATGTTTACTCTTACAACCTCGTTACAAAGGAGAGACGTATGTTTGCTGTAGGCGATATCGTTCAACCGCGGATTGGCGGCCCAAAATTGAAAGTTCTTGAAGTGCATGAGGATCAAATTGTTGCGGTGCCGACTCATGATGAACAGGCGGAAAAGTTGACACTTAAAGCAGAAGACGTTGCGCTCTATAAAGAAGAGGGCGACTTTGGCGTCTGCTGAGTGATTGCGGCGGGGTTGCCTGCCGCATAACTGCATAACCTTCCTCTTTTGATGCCTAAAACACCACCCCTTCAACACCGCATATTATGCTACAAAAAACCCATTATTAGCATAAAACATGCTGCCTTAGCCCTGTTCCCCGTAAGCAAAAGCACAGCGCGCTGTAATGAGTGAGCTGTGCTGCATAAAAAAATCACTAAGTGATTGAGAATAAACAATTTCGTACACCACCCCAACAATAATAGGGTAATGACGAAAAATGCAGCAGGTAGAGAGCACTTTATCCAGGTGGCGATTAAAAATAAAAATTAATCGCTAGTTGAGAGTTTCAAATCAGACAGATACGCTATGCGCGTAAATAACTCTGTTTTAAAACGCTGAACTACTTTCTTGCGCCATCATTTTTCAAGGAGCTCCATCATGTTCTCTTCGCAGTCTCGCCTGCGCCACGCCGCTGCGGACACTTTCGCGATGGTAGTCTACTGTTCAGTAGTGAACATGGTGATTGAAATATTCCTCTCCGGAATGAGCTTTGAGCAGTCCCTTTCCTCTCGTCTGGTGGCGATCCCGGTTAATATCATTATTGCCTGGCCCTATGGCTTTTATCGCGATCTCTTCATGCGCTATGCGCGGCGCATCAGCCCGGCAGGCTGGATGAAAAATCTGGCGGATGTGCTGGCGTATGTCACATTTCAGTCGCCGGTATACGTGACGATTTTATGGTCGGTAGGTGCGGACTGGCAGCAGATTATGGCTGCGGTCAGTTCGAATATCGTGATATCGATGTTGATGGGGGCGGTCTACGGCTACTTCCTCGACTACTGCCGCCGTCTCTTCCGGGTAAGCCATTACCACCAGGCGAAAGCCTGATGGCTGCTCTGGGTTAGTGCTGTTCGCCGAACAGGCCGGTCAGGAAGCGCTCAAGCGCCATACGCGAACTGAAACCGTGCGGAATGCCGTAATGTTCCTGTTCATGGCCGCCAAGGTAGAGCGGGAAATTTTGGTAGTGATCGCACAACTTGATCTCCGATGCGGGATCGGCCAGCGATGAACTGCGCTCTTTCAGGGTAGGATGGATCACCAGCGCCGTGCGGCCCATACGCGCTTCACGGTTCACATAGACATAATTTTCGCCACGGCGATAACCGTACGCTTTGTTGGTCGCCACATCCATCGTAAAGCCGACATTCTCCAGCACGCGCGCCACTTCATCGGGTCGTAAATACATAGATTTTCCTCATCATCTCTCAACTGCTTCGCAACCTTACAGTACTGAGCATGGTCAGTGACTCAGAAAATTCCACAAACTGTGTGTAAAGGGGCGTTTGCCGTTTGGCCTGTAAATTTATGGTCTACGCTTAAAAACACACCAAAAAAAGGGAGGCTACTATGTTAAACAGACCCACACGCCGTGAAGTAGATGAAGGTGTTGAAGATATCAATAACGATGTCAACCAGTTAGCGGATAGCCTGGAAGAGTTGCTTAAATCCTGGGGCAGCGACGCGAAAGAGGAAGGCGAATCTGCGCGCCGTAAAGCGCAGGCGCTGCTGAAAGAGACTCGCGCGCGCATGCATGGTCGCAACCGTGTGCAACAAGCTGCACGTGACGCCGTCGGCTGCGCCGATAGCTTTGTAAAAGATCGTCCGTGGTGCAGCGTCGGTGCTGCTGCCGCAGTCGGGATTTTTGTCGGCGCGCTGCTCAGCTTCCGTCGTTAATTTATACAAATAATCTGAAACCTCTGCCCATCCCGCCGGATGGCAGGGGTTTTTCTTTGTCCTTTTTCTGCCCCGCTTTACAATACGCGGCGACATTTCGCCCTTACCCATTCAGCCACTCTCCTGGGCACGGCCTGTGTCTTTTTCCCATATATTGTATGGTTGATAAAATTTATAACTACATCTAGTATCTCTTCTTGTACTCCATACACTAACTGACGCGACCTATTGCGTCGCCTTACTACTTTTAACGGAAATACGAATCATGCGCATTACTATTTACACTCGAGATGATTGTGTTCAGTGCCACGCCACCAAGCGGGCGATGGAGAGCCGCGGTTTTGAGTTTGAGATGGTGAACATTGATCACGTGCCGGATGCCGCAGACCAGCTGCGCGCGATGGGTTTTCGCCAGCTGCCGGTAGTGGTCGCAGGCGAGACAAAATGGTCCGGTTTTCGCCCGGATATGATTAATCGTCTCAGCGCAGCCGCATGAGCACGCTCGTCTACTTCTCCAGCAGCTCGGAAAACACCCATCGCTTTATTGCGCGTCTTGGGCTGCCGGCGGTGCGCATTCCGCTCAACGAGCGTGAGCGCATTCAGGTAGACGAACCCTATATTTTGGTGGTTCCCAGCTATGGCGGCGGCGGTACGGCGGGCGCTGTGCCGCGCCAGGTGATCCGCTTTTTAAACGATCCGCACAATCGGGCGTTGATTCGCGGCGTAATCGCCGCCGGTAATCGCAGCTTTGGCGATGCGTTTTGCCGTGCGGGCGATGTGATCGCGCAAAAATGCGCGGTGCCCTACCTCTATCGATTTGAACTGATGGGGACCGCGCAGGACATCATCAACGTGCGAACAGGAGTAAGCGAATTTTGGCAACGACAACCGCAGAACGCGTGATGCAGAGCACGCCCGATTTCCACGCCCTGAATGCCATGCTCAATCTTTACGATCGCGATGGCCGCATTCAGTTTGAAAAAGACCACCAGGCGGTGGACGCGTTTATGGCCCACCATGTTCGTCCCAACAGCGTTCACTTTGCGAGCCAGGATGAACGCCTTGCGTGGCTGGTTGCGGAAAATTATTACGATGAGAGTGTGCTGGCGCGCTATGAGCGGGCGTTTGTCATCGATCTGCTGGCGCACGCAAAAGCGCGTGGTTTCCGCTTCCAAACTTTCCTCGGCGCGTGGAAGTTCTACACCAGCTACACGCTGAAAACCTTTGATGGCAAACGCTATCTGGAAGATTTTGAAGATCGCGCCTGCATGGTGGCCTTAACGTTGGCCCAGGGCGATACTGCGCTGGCGCAGGGGCTGGTGGAGGAGATACTCTCTGCCCGCTTCCAGCCCGCGACGCCGACCTTCCTCAACTGCGGCAAAAAGCAGCGCGGCGAGTTGGTCTCCTGCTTCCTGCTGCGCATTGAAGACAATATGGAATCAATTGGCCGCGCGGTGAACTCCGCCCTGCAACTCTCCAAACGCGGCGGCGGCGTGGCCTTTTTGCTCTCGAATCTGCGTGAAGCAGGCGCGCCAATCAAGCGCATCGAAAACCAGTCTTCCGGCGTGATCCCGGTGATGAAGATGCTGGAAGATGCCTTCTCCTATGCCAATCAGTTGGGCGCGCGCCAGGGCGCGGGCGCGGTCTATCTGCATGCGCATCATCCCGATATTTTGCGTTTTCTTGATACCAAGCGCGAAAACGCCGATGAGAAGATCCGCATTAAAACTCTGTCGCTGGGGGTGGTGATCCCGGATATCACTTTCCAGCTGGCGAAAGAGAACGCGCAGATGGCGCTTTTCTCGCCCTACGATGTGGAGCGTCTCTACGGCAAGCCCTTTGGCGATATGGCAATCAGCGAAAATTACGACCAGCTGGTGGCCGACGAGCGGGTGCGCAAAAGCTGGATCAACGCGCGTGACTTCTTCCAGACGCTGGCGGAGATCCAGTTTGAGTCTGGTTACCCTTACATCATGTTTGAAGATACGGTTAACCGCGCCAACCCGATTGCCGGGCGCATCAATATGAGCAACCTCTGCTCGGAAATTTTGCAGGTTAACAGCGCTTCGACCTTTGATGACAACCTCGATTACGCCGATACCGGGCACGATATCTCCTGTAATCTCGGCTCGCTGAATATCGCCCACACCATGGATTCACCCGATTTCGGTCGCACCGTTGAGACGGCGATCCGCGGTTTAACCGCTGTCTCTGATATGAGCCATATCCGCTCGGTGCCGTCGGTGGAAGCGGGCAACGCCGCCTCCCATGCTATCGGGCTTGGGCAGATGAACCTGCACGGCTATCTGGCGCGCGAAGGCATTGCCTACGGCAGCCCGGAGGGGCTCGATTTCACCAACTTCTACTTCTACACCATCACCTGGCATGCGCTGCATACCTCGATGATGATTGCCCGCGAGCGCGGCCAGACTTTTGCCGGCTTTCCCGCCTCTCGCTACGCCAGCGGCGAGTATTTCGATCGCTACCTTGAAGGCGACTGGCAGCCGAAAACCGATAAAGTACGCGCGCTGTTTGCCCGCGCCAATGTCACCCTCCCGACGCGCGAGATGTGGCAGCAGCTGCGCGAAGAGGTGATGCGTTACGGCCTCTACAACCAGAATTTGCAGGCAGTGCCGCCGACCGGATCGATCTCCTATATCAACCATGCGACATCCAGTATTCATCCGATTGTGTCGAAGATTGAGATCCGCAAAGAGGGGAAAACCGGGCGCGTTTACTACCCTGCCCCGTTTATGACCAATGAGAACCTGGCCCTGTACGAAGATGCCTATGAGATTGGGCCGGAGAAGATCATCGATACCTACGCCGAAGCGACGCGCCATGTCGATCAGGGCCTGTCACTGACGCTCTTTTTCAAAGATACCGCCACCACACGCGACATCAACCGGGCGCAGATCTACGCCTGGAAAAAGGGCATCAAGACGCTCTACTACATCCGCCTGCGCCAGCTTGCGCTGGAAGGCACCGAAATCCAGGGCTGTGTCTCCTGTGCGCTGTAAGGAAAAAATGATGAACCCACTCTCCCGCGTCAGCGCGGTGAACTGGAACAAAATCCAGGATGATAAAGACCTCGAAGTGTGGAACCGGCTGACCAGCAACTTCTGGCTGCCGGAAAAAGTCCCGCTGTCGAATGATATTCCGGCCTGGCAGAGCTTGAGCCCGGCCGAGCAGCAGTTGACGATCCGCGTATTTACCGGGCTAACGCTGCTGGACACTATTCAGAACACCGTCGGCGCACCGGCGCTGATGCCGGATGCCGCCACGCCCCATGAAGAGGCGGTGCTCTCCAACATCAGCTTTATGGAGGCGGTGCACGCCCGCTCCTACAGCTCCATCTTTTCGACGCTCTGCCAGACGCGGGACGTCGATGCCGCTTACGCCTGGAGCGAAGAGAACAGCGCCCTGCAGCGCAAAGCGCAGATTGTGCTGGCTCATTACCGCGCTGACGATCCACTGAAGAAGAAGATCGCCAGCGTCTTTCTGGAGTCGTTTCTCTTCTACTCCGGTTTCTGGCTGCCGATGTACTGGTCCAGCCGCGGTAAGCTCACCAACACCGCGGACCTGATTCGGCTCATCATTCGCGATGAAGCGGTGCACGGTTACTACATCGGTTATAAGTATCAGAAAGGGTTGGAGAAAGTGAGCGAGTCGGAACGCGAGTCGCTGAAAGCTTTCGCCCTCGATCTGCTGATGGAGCTCTACGATAACGAGCTCGCCTACACCGACGATCTCTACGCAGACAGCGGCTGGGGCGAAGAGGTGAAAGCGTTTCTCTGCTACAACGCGAACAAGGCGCTGATGAACCTTGGCTATGAAGCGCTCTTCCCGCCGGAGATGGCGGACGTCAACCCGGCGATATTGTCGGCGCTGTCGCCCAACGCCGACGAAAACCACGACTTTTTCTCCGGCTCCGGCTCCTCATATGTGATGGGTAAAGCCGTCGAAACGGAAGACGAAGACTGGAACTTTTAAATATTCTCTCCTCTCGCGCTGCGGGAGGAGAATATCCCCCCGATTTTTAATTCACTACTATTTATTCCGTCTCATCTAAGCTAATTCTTAGCAAAATAACTATGGCGTTCTGCGCTGTCATGGTTTGTTCATATTCCGCAAAATCATGCCCATTCTGGCTCATTTTTCTCAGTAATACGAAAAAATGATTACCCGCGCCAGCCCTTATATCATGGGAAATAATGCTCTTTGACTGCATGGAAATTCTGTAAAGCGCGGCACAGAAGGGTTGTCTCAGATGGAGAGTATGGTAGGGTATGACCAGTCAAATATATTCATTGGGTAGCGTATCGAAATAATAAATAACAGGAAATATATTATTGCATGGCAATTAAATTAGAAGTTAAGAATCTCTATAAAGTATTTGGCGAGCATCCACAGAGAGCTTTCAAATATATAGAAAAAGGACTTTCGAAAGAAGAAATACTGGAAAAAACGGGTCTGTCGCTTGGCGTGAAAGACGCCAGTCTGGCCATTGAAGAAGGCGAGATATTCGTCATCATGGGGTTATCCGGCTCGGGTAAATCCACTATGGTACGCCTTCTCAATCGCCTGATTGAACCCACCCGCGGGCAGGTGCTGATAGACGGCGTCGATATCGCCAAAATATCGGATGCCGAGCTTCGCGAGGTGCGCAGAAAAAAGATTGCGATGGTTTTCCAGTCATTCGCGCTGATGCCGCATATGACGGTGCTGGATAATACCGCATTCGGTATGGAGTTAGCCGGCACGCCCGCGCAGGAGCGGCAGGAAAAAGCGCTCGATGCACTGCGCCAGGTGGGGCTGGAAAATTATGCCCACGCCTACCCGGATGAACTCTCCGGCGGTATGCGCCAGCGCGTCGGATTAGCCCGCGCATTAGCCATCAATCCCGATATTTTATTAATGGATGAGGCCTTCTCCGCGCTTGATCCCTTAATTCGTACCGAGATGCAGGATGAGCTGGTAAAGCTGCAGGCGAAACATCAGCGCACCATCGTCTTTATTTCCCACGATCTTGATGAAGCGATGCGCATTGGCGACCGGATTGCGATTATGCAAAACGGAGAGGTGGTGCAGGTTGGCACGCCGGATGAGATTTTAAATAACCCGGCCAATGATTATGTGCGCACCTTCTTCCGCGGCGTCGATATTAGCCAGGTCTTTAGCGCGAAAGATATTGCGCGCCGCACGCCCGTGGGCCTGATCCGTAAAACGCCCGGTTTCGGCCCGCGCTCGGCGCTGAAAGTGTTGCAGGACGAAGACCGCGAATATGGCTATGTCATTGAGCGCGGCAACAAGTTTGTCGGCATTGTCTCCATCGACTCCCTGAAAGCGGCGCTGGCCGCAGCTCAGGGGATCGAGGCGGCGCTGATTGACTCCCCGCTTGCGGTGGAGGCAGACACGCCGCTCAGCGAACTGCTCTCCCATGTTGGACACGCGCCCTGCGCTGTGCCAGTGGTGGGTGAAGAGCAACAGTACGTGGGCATCATTTCGAAACGAATGCTGCTGCAGGCTTTAGATCGCGAGGGGGCAAACAATGGCTGATCAAAACAATCCGTGGCAGAGCGCACCGGCAACGGACAGCGCCGCACAGTCAGCAGATGCGTGGGGCGGCGGTGCTGCAGCACCTGCCGATAGCGGCAGCGCTGACTGGCTCAACAGCGCCCCGGCACCCGCGCCGGAACACTTCAATATTATGGATCCGTTCCATAAAACCCTGATCCCGCTCGATAGCTGGGTAACGCAGGCAATTGACTGGGTGGTGCTCCACTTCCGCCCGCTCTTCCAGGGCATTCGCGTGCCGGTGGATTACATTCTCAGCGGCTTTCAGCAGCTGCTGCTCGGTATGCCGTCGCCGGTGGCCATTATTCTCTTCTCGCTGATCGCCTGGCAGATGAGCAGCGCCGGGATGGGCGTAGCAACGCTGGTGTCGCTAATCGCCATCGGCGCAATTGGTGCCTGGTCGCAGGCGATGATTACGCTGGCGCTGGTGCTTACCGCACTGCTGTTCTGCGTGGTGATCGGCTTGCCGATGGGGATCTGGCTGGCGCGCAGCCCGCGGGCGGCGAAGATCATTCGCCCGCTGCTGGATGCGATGCAGACCACTCCGGCGTTTGTCTACCTGGTGCCGATTGTGATGCTGTTCGGCATCGGCAACGTGCCGGGCGTGGTAGTGACGATTATCTTCGCCCTGCCGCCGGTGGTGCGCCTGACCATCCTCGGTATTAACCAGGTGCCGGCCGATCTGATTGAGGCCTCGCGATCCTTTGGTGCCAGCCCGCGCCAGATGCTGTTCAAAGTTCAGCTACCGCTAGCGATGCCAACCATTATGGCGGGCATCAACCAGACCCTGATGCTGGCGCTGTCGATGGTAGTGATTGCCTCAATGATCGCCGTCGGCGGGCTGGGGCAGATGGTGCTGCGCGGGATTGGCCGCCTTGATATGGGCCTTGCCAGCGTTGGCGGCGTCGGGATTGTGATCCTCGCGATTATTCTCGACCGTCTGACCCAGGCCGTGGGCCGTGACTCGCGCAGCCGCGGTAACCACCGCTGGTATCAGACCGGCCCGCTCGGTCTGCTGACCCGCCCCTTCGCCAAATAATTTTGCTGCCCGGCGCACCCGGCCGGGCAACAACATCACACCTGAAAAATAAGGAACAACGATGCGACATAGCGTACTTTTTGCCACAGCGTTAGCCACCCTTCTCTCCACCAGCGCTTTTGCCGCCGATCTGCCGGGCAAAGGCATTACCGTTAAACCGTTTCAGAGCACCATTGCCGAAGAGGCGTTCCAGACGCTGCTGGTTAGCCGCGGCCTTGAGAAGCTCGGCTATACGGTCGAAAAACCGGATGAAGTGGATTACAACGTTGGCTACACCTCAATGGCCGCAGGCGATGTCACCTTTACCGCCGTCAACTGGCAGCCACTGCATGACGATATGTATGCCGCCGCCGGGGGCGATAAGAAGTTCTACCGTGAAGGCACCTATGTGACCGGCGCGGCGCAGGGCTACCTCATCGATAAAAAAACCGCCGATAAGTACCACATCACCAATATCGAGCAGTTAAAAGATCCGAAAATCGCCAAATTGTTCGACGGCAACGGTGACGGTAAAGCCGATATGATGGGCTGCTCGCCGGGCTGGGGATGTGAAACGGTGATTAACCACCAGCACAAAACCTATGGCCTGGAGAACACGGTCACGGTTAATCACGGTAACTACTCGGCGATGATGGCGGACACCATCACCCGCTTTAAAGAGGGGAAACCGATCCTCTACTACACCTGGACGCCGTACTGGGTAAGCGATGTGCTGAAGCCGGGCAAAGATGTGGTCTGGTTGCAGGTGCCCTTCTCCTCCCTGCCGGGTGAGCAGAAAAATATCGATACCAAACTGCCGAACGGCATGAACTACGGCTTCCCGGTGAACACCATGCACATTGTTGCTAATAAGGCCTGGGCAGAGAAAAACCCGGCGGCGGCGAAGCTCTTCGCGGTGATGAAACTGCCGCTGGCGGATATCAACGCCCAGAATGCGATGATGCACGCCGGTAAAGCCTCGGAAGCTGACGTTCAGGGCCACGTTGATGGCTGGATCAAAGCCCATCAGCAGCAGTTTGATGGCTGGGTGAAAGAGGCGCTCGCCGCGCAGAAGTAACGCGCTGACTCTTTGACCTTCTCACGCGCCATCGGGTTATCGCCCGGTGGCGCGTTCGTTTATCCCGCCAGGGTGCACAGATAACAACACGCGCCGCCGGGCAATTGTCTATGATGGATTTCTGACAAAAAACCTCATTGATAGTTATACCTATGACAAAAACTCACCAGGGCCTTAGCCCGGCGCTGATTGCGCTGATGTCGGTAGCAACCGGTCTCGCCGTTGCCAGCAATTACTACCCGCAGCCGCTGCTGGATACCATCGCAAACGCCTTTTCCATCACCGCAAGCCAGGCCGGATTTATCGTCACCGCCGCGCAGCTTGGCTACGCTGCCGGGCTGCTGCTATTGGTGCCGCTTGGCGATATGTTTGAGCGGCGCGCATTAATTGTGGTGATGACGTTACTCTCGGCGGGCGGGATGCTGATTACCGCCAGTAGCCCATCGCTCGGCCTGATGATTCTGGGTACCGCACTCACCGGCCTCTTCTCGGTGGTGGCGCAGCTGCTGGTTCCACTGGCTGCTACGCTTGCGACACCCGAGAGCCGTGGCCGCGTGGTCGGCACCATTATGAGCGGCTTGTTATTGGGCATTCTACTTGCGCGCACCGTTGCAGGGCTGCTGGCAAGCCTCGGCGGCTGGCGCACCGTTTACTGGGTCGCCAGCGTTTTAATGGTGCTGATGGCGCTGGCACTCTGGCGCGGCCTGCCGAAACTGAAGTCTGAAACACACCTTAACTATCCACAGCTACTCGGCTCCGTCTTCACCCTGTTTGCCAGCAATAAATTGCTGCGCACCCGCGCGCTGCTTGGCTGCCTGAGCTTTGCCAACTTCAGCGTATTGTGGACCTCAATGGCCTTTCTGCTCGCCGCGCCGCCGTTTCACTTCTCTGATGCGATGATTGGCCTGTTTGGCCTGGTGGGAGCCGCCGGTGCATTAGGCGCGCGTCAGGCGGGCGGGCTGGCGGATCGCGGGAAAGGCAATCTCACCACCACTGGCGGTCTGCTGCTTCTACTCCTTTCGTGGCTTGCTACCTGGTGGGGTCACACTTCGGTGGTGGCGCTGGTTATTGGCATCATCGTGCTCGATCTCGCGGTGCAGGCGGTGCATATTACTAACCAGACCATTATCTATCGCGTTAACCCCGAAGCGCGTAACCGTCTGACCGCCGGTTATATGACCAGCTACTTTATTGGCGGTGCCGCAGGATCGCTCATCTCGGCCACGGCATGGCAGCATGCGGGTTGGGCTGGCGTCTGCGCCGCGGGTGGTGTCCTCGCCCTGCTCAATGTGCTGGTGTGGTGGCGAGGATATCGCCATACGGAGGCGCAGAGCTAAGCAACCGCTCACGTTTAGGCAATTCGGTGCCAAACCGGGGTGTTAACACGTCCGTCACTCTGCTAAGGTTATAGGACTTGTTTATCTCGGTTATATTAACGTGGGTGATATATAACAAACTTTATGGATATGGATCGTTCATTGAATTACACCGCCGGGCCTGAAAAGGCGGCATCGCATACGGAAGGTATCACACACCGCCTGCTTCCTGTTCTTCGCCACTGCGTCGTGGCATTTTCCCTCGTTTCCCACGCCCGCTTCGCCGGTCGCTATACCTGGCATCGTCACCGCCTTGTCTTCTCCACGCTACTGAGCGCACTGTGGCCCGGTGTCGCCTGGAAATTTCTGCCCCATGTATAGATAGAGCAAATTTATTAGCACAAATAATACATTTACTTTATTTGTCACCGTCGTTACTATATCGACTGCAATTAATGAGGTTATACCCAAATGGATAGTTCGTTTACGCCCATTGAGCAAATGCTTAAGTTTCGCGCCAGCCGCTATGAAGATTTTCCGTTTCAGGAGATTTTATTGACCCGCCTCTGTATGCATATGCAGGGCAAGCTGCTGGAAAACCGCAATAAGATGCTGAAAGCGCAGGGCATTAACGAGACACTGTTTATGGCCCTGATTACCCTGGAGTCGCAGGAAAATCACAGCATTCAGCCGTCGGAGCTGAGCAGCGCGCTGGGCTCGTCACGCACCAACGCCACCCGCATCGCCGATGAACTGGAGAAACGCGGCTGGATTGAGCGCCGTGAAAGCGATAATGATCGCCGCTGTCTGCATCTGCAACTGACCGATAAAGGACATGAGTTTCTGCGCCAGGTTCTGCCGCCGCAGCACAACTGCCTGCATCAACTCTGGTCAACCCTGACCAACGCGGAGAAAGATCAGCTCGAACAGATCACCCGTAAGCTTCTGTCACGTCTCGACCAGATGGATGAGGAGGACGTGGTCCTTGAGGCGCTACGCTAACGCGAAAAGCAGCTTTAGTTTCCAGGATGAGCAATGTGAAGGGCCAGCTAAGCTGGCCTTTCTGACGAAGGTCGTCGGTACACGCCGACATAACTAAAAATAAGATCGTGGAGAGAATCATGAGCGCAAATGCGGAGAGTTCTACCCCGCAGCAACCGGTCAAAAAGCGCGGCAAACGTAAAGGACTGCTGCTGTTACTGACCTTGCTCTTTGTTGTTATTGCCGTGGCATACGGAATTTATTGGTTTTTAGTCCTGCGTCATTTTGAAGAGACTGACGATGCTTACGTGGCAGGCAACCAGGTGCAGATCATGTCGCAGGTTTCCGGCAGCGTGACGAAAGTCTGGGCCGACAACACCGATTTTGTGCAGAAAGGCGATGTGCTGGTCACGCTTGATGAGACCGATGCCCGCCAGGCATTTGAAAAAGCGCAGACCCAGCTGGCAAGCAGCGTGCGCCAGACCCGGCAGTCCATTATCAACAGCAAACAACTGCAGGCGAGCGTTGAGCTGAAAAAGACCGCCCTTGCGCAGGCGCAGAGCGATCTTAACCGCCGCGTACCGCTCGGCAGCGCAAATCTGATTGGCCGTGAAGAGTTGCAGCATGCCCGTGATGCAGTTGCCAGCGCGCAGGCCGCGCTGGATGTTGCCGTTCAGCAATATAATGCCAACCAGGCGATCGTGCTGGACACGCCGCTGGAAGATCAGCCCGCGGTGAAGCAGGCGGCAACGGAAGTGCGTAATAGCTGGCTGGCCCTGCAGCGTACCAAAATTGTCAGCCCGCTTACCGGGTATGTCTCCCGCCGCGCGGTGCAGCCTGGCGCGCAGATCACTACGTCGACTCCGTTGATGGCTGTGGTCCCGGCAACCAATCTCTGGGTGGATGCGAACTTTAAAGAGACGCAGCTTGCGCATATGCGTATCGGCCAGACCGCGACCATCATCAGCGATTTTTATGGTGATGAGGTTGAGTACAAAGGCAAAGTGGTGGGTCTCGATATGGGTACCGGCAGCGCCTTCTCCCTGCTACCCGCGCAGAACGCGACCGGGAACTGGATCAAAGTGGTTCAGCGACTGCCGGTGCGTGTCGAGCTTGATGCCCAACAGCTCTCAGATCATCCGCTGCGTATTGGCCTGTCAACGACGGTGAAGGTTGATACCTCTGCCCGCGATGGCGCCGTGCTGGCGAAGCAGACGCGCACTACGCCTGCTTATGAGAGTAACGCGCGGGAGATCAATCTTGAGCCAGTCAACACGCTTATCAATAACATCGTGAAAGCCAACGCCGGGTAATCTTATATGAGTGCCATGCAACAGAAACCGCTGGAAGGCGCGCAGCTGGTCATTATGACCATTGCACTTTCACTCGCGACCTTCATGCAGGTGCTGGATTCCACCATCGCCAACGTGGCTATCCCGACGATCGCCGGCAACCTTGGCTCTTCGCTGAGCCAGGGAACCTGGGTGATCACCTCCTTCGGGGTGGCGAACGCCATCTCAATCCCGATTACCGGCTGGCTGGCAAAACGCTTCGGCGAAGTGCGGCTCTTTCTCTGGTCGACGGTGGCGTTTGCCATCGCCTCCTGGGCGTGCGGCGTCTCTAACAGCCTCGGGATGCTGATCTTCTTCCGCGTCATCCAGGGGATTGTTGCCGGGCCGCTGATCCCGCTTTCGCAGAGCCTGTTGCTAAGTAACTACCCGCCGGCGAAACGCTCCATCGCGCTGGCGCTCTGGTCAATGACGGTAATTGTCGCGCCGATTTGCGGGCCGATCCTCGGCGGCTATATCAGCGATAACTACCACTGGGGCTGGATCTTCTTTATCAACGTGCCGATTGGCGCGCTGGTGGTGCTGCTGACGCTGCAAAGCCTGCGCGGACGCGAGACGCGTACCGAGCAGCGGCGTATTGATGGCGTTGGCCTCGCATTACTGGTGGTGGGTATCGGCAGCCTGCAGGTGATGCTCGACCAGGGGAAAGAGCTGGACTGGTTCAACTCGACCGAGATTATTGTGCTGACGATTGTCGCGGTGATCTCCCTGAGCTTTCTGGTGGTGTGGGAGCTTACTGACGATAACCCGATTGTCGATCTCTCGCTGTTTAAGTCGCGGAACTTCACCATCGGCTGCCTGTGTATCAGCCTTGCCTATATGCTCTACTTCGGCGCAATTGTTTTGCTGCCGCAGCTGTTGCAGGAGGTGTATGGCTATACCGCAACCTGGGCCGGGCTGGCCTCTGCGCCGGTCGGGGTGATCCCGGTGCTGCTGTCGCCGATTATTGGGCGCTTTGCGCACAAGCTGGACATGCGTCGGCTGGTGACCTTTAGCTTTATTATGTATGCGGTGTGCTTCTACTGGCGCGCCTATACATTTGAGCCGGGAATGGATTTTGGTGCGTCAGCGTGGCCACAGTTTATTCAGGGCTTCGCCGTGGCCTGCTTCTTTATGCCACTGACGACGATTACCCTCTCCGGGTTGCCGCCGGAGCGCCTGGCGGCGGCCTCCAGTTTGTCGAACTTTATGCGAACGCTGGCAGGCTCCATTGGTACCTCCATCACCACGACGCTGTGGACCAACCGTGAATCGATGCACCATGCGCAGCTGACGGAGTCCGTTAACCCCTATAACCCGAACGCGCAGGAGATGTATAACCAGCTGCAGGGAATGGGGATGTCGCAACAGCAGTCGTCAGGCTGGATTGCTCAGCAGATTACTAATCAGGGGCTGATTATTTCGGCGAACGAGATTTTCTGGGTTTCGGCGGGAGTCTTCCTGATACTGCTTGGGCTAGTTTGGTTCGCCAAACCTCCCTTTGGCGCAGGCAGTAGCGGCGGCGCGCATTAACGCCCAGTAAAAACGCCTCCGCAGGGAGGCGTTTTTTTATTTCACAATACCAAGGATCTCAAGCGTCATGATGGATGCCACGCCCGGTGGCACCATACCCGGGATCCCCTGCTCGCCGTAAGCCAGCTCAGCGGGGGTATAGATGCGGATCCGCCCCCCCACCACCACTTTTTCAATGCCTGTGCGCATCAGCGGCGGCAGCTCGCTAACCCGCCCGCTGTGTACCGCGCCGCGCGACAGCACCTTGCCGGAACTGAGCTTCTCATCAACCCGGAAGCGAATCACATCGCTGGAAAGCAGTGCAACGCCCTGCCCTTTTTTCTCCACCAGATAGACGATGCCGTTGGCGGTGCGCTCAGCGCCTTTCAGCTTTGCCGCCTCGGCCAGCAGCTTTTGTGCCTGTTTCTTGTTCTGCGCCAGCTCGTTTTTCTGCGCATCGCCCATCTTTTTATTCAGGCTTTGCAGCACCTTTTCGATATCGTCGTTTTTCATTTGCAGGCTGCCAGCGAACTTATCCTGAAAGCCCTGTAAAAATGCCTCTGGCAGATATTTTTGCCCGGAGTGGGTCAGCGTAACGCTCTCCTGCTGCGCTTTCGCCGCAAACCAGGCGCCCCAGGCGTAGTTCATCTTCGCGGCGGAGGATTTGTTCTCTGCCAGCAGATAGTGGCCCTGCGTTTTTTGCGGCGCTAACGGCGCAGCACTCTTCAGTTCAGCCTGCGCTTTCTCTTCTGTGCGCTGTTTGAGCTGTGACTCCAGCGTGGCGATACGTGCGGCCTGGGCGCTGATCTGCTTTGTAGCGACATCAAGTTTGCCGCTTATCTCCTCTTTCGCCTGGGTGAGTTGCTTCACCTGCCCGGCGTTTTGCGGTGCAGCGGCGGCTTGCTGCTTTTCAAACTGCTCCAGCTGATGCTGGCGAGTTTTAAGCTGTTGTTGCAGCTCGCTATTCGCTGTGCGAAACGCCTGTAAGGCTTGTGTATCATCGGCGTGCTTCTGGCTCGTCTGCGTCAACTGTTGCTGGCTGCTTTTGAGCTGCTGCTCCAGCAGGCCTTTCTCACCACGCAGACTTTTTAGCGCGTCGCTCGCATGGGCGATCTTCTGCTTTGTTTCCGCCAGTTGCTGAATGTGTGCCTGTAACTGCTGCGTTAACGACACCTGCTCTTTCGCAGCGGCATCTTGCTTACCGGGCAGTACATCCATCGTGGTGCGCTGCTTTTTCTTCAGCGCGGCGATCTGACGTTGCGCTGATGCAAGTTTACTCTGCAGGCGTTTGATTTCTTCACGCTTTGCCTCGCTCTCTTTCGCCTCACTCTGCATTACGACAGATGGCGCAGGCGTCGCGTTCGGCTGCGCCGAAAGGCGATCGGTCATAAACGGAGATTGAGGCCCAACGGAAATAATCTTCTCTTTATTTAACTGTTCTAATAGTGCAGCCGGGTCGGCACGAACCGCAGAGGGTGAAATAGCTGATAGAAACACAGCTGATGAATATAATAGTTTTCTCATAACTGTTTCAGTGCATTTGCGCGCCGGGACATATTAACGAATACCGCGCTGCGTACGCGCGAGCAAACAACTTCAATTTTGTTATCAATTTCCGTCTTCATTATTTCTGCCGAGTTTTTATCAATAATCGGCTGATTTTTTTTGTAGACTTCATAGCTTTGGTTAAGGGTGGTGAACTGCTGCTTGTAGGTTTCAAAGGCCGTATTGTCGAGCCCCTGCAGGGCGGTGAGCAGTTCGTAGCACTGCTGCGTCTCCTGCTTCTGCGGCGCATCCTGCACCAGCGCGGGAGCTTTTGATTTAACGCAGCCGGTTAATGTAAGCGAGAGACAAAAAGAGAGACATACGTAAGAGATGGGTGAGCGCCGCATAATATCCTCGTCATTCAGGCATTCTTTCACTGAAATAGATGCAGAAAATAAATACAGAAGTAACACGTTCGCCTAATAGCGACGTGCGATGCAAACTATCACGGCAAGATTGAAATAACAATATGAAGGCGCGGCAGCGACGAGGATATTATTTATATATTAAGTGCGAGTAATAATTCAGAAAATAAAATAAATATAACGAATAAAAACTTTCTTATAAATTTGGCGGTAAATTAATAGTGCCGCTTCCTGTTAGCCAGAAAGCGGCAATGCAAACTAGATATGCAGTTCCTGCAGTTTCTCTTTCGGCAGGGCCAGATCATCATTGCTGTTGACGCGCACATCGCGATCGAGAATATGACGCGCGATCTCCTGCGCCTCTTCCAGCGAGTGCATCTGGTATGTACCGCACTGGTAAACGTTCAGCTCAGGGATCTGGTTCTGCTCTTTCACTTTCAGCACGTCAGCCATTGCCGCTTTCCAGGCATCGGCTACACGCTGTTCGTCCGGCGTACCGATCAGGCTCATGTAGAAGCCGGTGCGGCAACCCATTGGCGAGATATCGATAATTTCGACGCCATCACCGTTAAGGTGGTTACGCATAAAGCCAGCGAAGAGGTGCTCCAGGGTGTGGATCCCTTTTTCCGGCATAACTTCTTGATTTGGAATGCAAAAACGCAGGTCGAATACGGTGATGGCGTCGCCGTGCGGCGTGTTCATTGTTTTAGCAACACGGACTGCAGGCGCTTCCATACGGGTATGATCGACAGTGAAGCTATCCAGTAACGGCATTTAGTCACCTCCGACAGTGATTTTTTTTAAAATAAACTGAACTCTTTGTTCGCGTGCGAGTCTGAATATATGAAAGACGCGCATTTGTTATCATCATCCCTGTTCTTCAAGAGATGAAATTTCGGCCACAGCGATGTGGCCTTTTTCTTTTCTGCTATGCGTGACGCGCAAGTAGCGCTTCAAACGACTCGCTATCTGCGGCTTCAATCTCCGCCTGACGCGCCAGTGAGGCGTGGCATTCGGCAATAAAATCCTCTTCATGCAGAATTTCCAGCGGCTCTTCACGCAGCTGCGAACGATACTGCTCGCTCAACGCCTTACCCGTTCCGCCCATACCTTCATTGATCATCGAGCGCAGAATTCGCGCCGAGAAGGTCAGCTCAGGATCGTCAAAGCTGGCGACCAGCCGATCGCATACTGCTTCATACTCATTGCCACCGTACACGCCATCCAGCGTTTGCGCTACCCGTTTCAGATCGTTAAACAGATCGCGTCCGACATCGGC
Organism: Kosakonia sp. SMBL-WEM22; assembly: GCF_014490785.1. Lineage (NCBI taxonomy): Bacteria > Pseudomonadati > Pseudomonadota > Gammaproteobacteria > Enterobacterales > Enterobacteriaceae > Kosakonia > Kosakonia sp. SMBL-WEM22. The sequence goes on from NZ_CP051488.1 coordinate 3,910,647, forward strand.
GAGCGGGTATTGCGCGGTTTCACAGCCCATACCGAGCGTCAGACCTGGCTTACGCCCTTCGAGGATCACGCGGTTCCAGTTCGTGCGTGTACAGAGCAGCTCATCGCTGCTCATCTCCGGCGCATCGGCCAGCACGCACCAGACCATAAAGAGGTCGAGGAAACGCACCTGCTGCTCATCAACGCCAATCGCGGTGAAGGGGTTAATATCCAGCGAGCGCACTTCGATATACTCGATACCGCCACGCAGCAGCGCATCTGACGGCGTTTCCCCGCTGCGGGTCACGCGTTTTGGTCGAATCGGCGCGTAGAGCTCATTTTCGATCTGCAGAATATTGGTGTTGATTTGCTGATACTTGCCCTCTTTCTGCAGCCCGATCTTCGCGTACTCTTCCGACGGCGTTTTGATCGCACGCTTCAGTGCGACCACGTAATCGTGAAGATTGTTGAAGGTAATATTGAGGCTGTTCTGCGACTTATTGGTATAGCCCAAATCGCTTAAACGCAGCGACGTGGCATAAGGCAGATAGAGCATGCCGTTGTCCATCTTCTCGAAGGGCAGCGACGTCTCTTTACCCTGCAGGAAGGAGGAGCAGATTGCCGGCGAGGCACCGAAAAGATAGGGGATAACCCAGCCGAAGCGATAATAGTTGCGGATCAGGCGGAAATAGCCCTCTGAGACCGCTTCTTTATCGGTGCTGCCGCTTTTCGCCTGCCAGAACGCCATCGGCAGCGAGAAGTTATAATGCACGCCCGAGATGGTTTGCATCAGTGCGCCATAGCGGTTTTTTAGCCCTTCGCGGTAGAGGGTTTTCAGACGGCCGATATTTGAGCTGCCATACTGCGCCAGCTCAATCTCCTGCCCCTCTTTGATGTAGCAGGGCATGCTTAGCGGCCAGAGACGCTCATCGCCAATCTGGCGGGCGGTATAGCGATGGATGTCGCGCATGATAGTGAGCATGCGGTCAATATCACCCTCAACCGGGGTGATAAACTCCAGCAGCGCCTCGGCAAAATCCGTTGTAATCCATTTATGAGTTAATGCAGAGCCAAGCGCTGCCGCATGACCGGTTGTCGCCAAAGACCCATCCGCGTTAACGCGCAGGGTTTCGCGCTCGAGACCACGTTGGATCCCTTTGAGCGCCTGAGGATGTTTTTCCAGCCAGGACAACGCCTGTGATACGTCCGGGATCAAGTTGACCTCCCGCCTGTAATAATCGTTTTATTAAGCATAATTGTAATGGTTGACGATGAAAGGTCACTCACGCAATCCAATTAGTGCCACCACGTCATACCCTGAAGCGTCACAAGGGCGATAGCCACATAGCGTAACGCTTTGCCAAGGCATAAAAAAAAGAGCACTGGCCCCCACGAAAGGCGTAGCCATCCCGCAAGTATGCACAGCAGATCGCCTATAACAGGCATCCAGCTCAATAATAGCGCCGCGGCGCCGTATCGCTTGAGCCAGCCGGTCGCCCTCTCCTGCCAGCGCGATGTTTTACGCTGCGGGAAGAAGCGCCCAAGAATAACGTTAGTCAGCCCTCCAAGGCTATTACCCATTGTTGCTATTACCACAAGCCACCAGGGCTGGCTGACCTTCGCCAACAGCATGGCGACCAGCACCACCTCCGAGTTGCCCGGTAAGATCGTGGCACGGAGAAAACTGCTGGCAAACAGTGAAAGGAGCGACAGCGCATCGCTCACAATACGCGGACATCCACGGCGTCCATACCGGCTGCACGCGCCGCCTGCAGACCGAAATCGGCATCTTCAAATACCACGCATTGCGACGGCTGCACGCCCATACGTTCGGCGCAGAGTAAAAAGGTATCCGGTGCGGGTTTATGGTGCTGAACGTGATCGGCGGCAATCACCGCATCAAAATAGTGTCGCAGGCCGAGATGCGCCAGCAGCGCTTCGGCGACAGCGCTTTCACTCCCGGTGCCAATCGACATCGGGCGACGCCCGTGCCACGCTTTCACCACCTCAATAAGCGGTAATGGGCGCACGCAATCGAGCAGCATCGCTTTTACGGCTGCGGCTTTCTCTTTTGCGAGTAAGTGGGGATCAAGATCGGCCTGGTTTGCCTCGATAATGACCTCGGCGAGACGCCAGGTTGGCGAACCGTTCAGCGCTATCATTGCCTGTTCGTCAAAATGCATGCCGTAACGCGCCAGCACGTCGTACCAGGCTTTGCGGTGGGTTGGTTCAGTATCCAGGATGGTGCCATCCATATCAAAAATCAAACCAGCGTAACGTGCGTACATCATGTTCTCACAAACCGGATAACTAATATTTACTTTAACGTAAACAAGGCTTTTTGTCGCATCCAGCGCGAGATTAGCTTCAGGGAATATGATTTTGGGCAGAATTTCGTCGAAAGTGTGGGAGTTGTGGGGATGATGTTTTTCGAAAGAAAGTAAGGAAGGTCTGAAGAGTCTTCAGAATATGCGTTGTTAAGGGATAAGTATATTACTGGAAAATATGGTGCATCCGGGAGGATGACTCGGCTTTGCCTCGCCCTTCGGGTCGTTGCTGAAGCAACGCTGTCCTGCCTGGTGCTCGCGGTTAGGCCCGCTACCCCCGAGAAAACAGACTCACTGTTATCTCGCAGAAGATGGTGCATCCGGGAGGATTCGAACCTCCGACCGCTCGGTTCGTAGCCGAGTACTCTATCCAGCTGAGCTACGGATGCATCGGGATTACTGCTGTACGATGAAAAGCAAAACTGCTTTTTTATTGAGATGGTGCATCCGGGAGGATGACTCGGCTTTGCCTCGCCCTTCGGGTCGTTGCTGAAGCAACGCTATCCTGCCTGGTGCTCGCGGTTAGGCCCGCTATCCCCGAGAAAACAGTTTCACTATTATCTCGCAGAAGATGGTGCATCCGGGAGGATTCGAACCTCCGACCGCTCGGTTCGTAGCCGAGTACTCTATCCAGCTGAGCTACGGATGCATCAGGAAAACTTTATTTACAACGCAGATTCAGTGCCTTGTTTATCACATTCACACTGAGCAAGATGGTGCATCCGGGAGGATTCGAACCTCCGACCGCTCGGTTCGTAGCCGAGTACTCTATCCAGCTGAGCTACGGATGCATCGGGAAAACTTGCTTTACAACGCTGATTCAGTGTCGCATTACCTCGCCACACTGAGCAAGATGGTGCATCCGGGAGGATTCGAACCTCCGACCGCTCGGTTCGTAGCCGAGTACTCTATCCAGCTGAGCTACGGATGCAAAATGGCGGTGAGGCGGGGATTCGAACCCCGGATGCAGCTTTTGACCGCATACTCCCTTAGCAGGGGAGCGCCTTCAGCCTCTCGGCCACCTCACCACACGCCTCTTACGAGTGCTTCGAAGAGTTCGTTAAGAGCTCATCGTCGCTGCGTGGCGCACATATTACTTTCTGGGCTTTATAAGTCAAACAATTTTTCCCAGCCCTGAATCGTTTGCACACTTCGCAGACAATTAGGCGGTAAAAAGGGCAAAAAGGATGTTTTATCAGCAAAAATTCGCTGCCCAACAGGCATGACATTACAGGTGTATGGCAAACAAAAATGGCGCGAGAAAGTATCAGATGCAGGGAATCTGCAATAAAAATGAGACAGAGAAGCGGGAGAATCGACAGGAGGGTTGCGTCTCGCCGAACAACCGCGAGACGCATAATGGCATCAGAAATTGGACTGCTGGGATTTTTCAGCCTGGATACGCTGGTAGATCTCTTCACGATGGACCGATACTTCTTTGGGGGCGTTTACGCCAATGCGCACCTGGTTACCCTTAACCCCTAATACAGTCACAGTGACCTCATCCCCAATCATGAGGGTTTCACCAACTCGACGAGTCAGAATCAGCATTCTTTGCTCCTTGAAAGATTAAAAGAGTCGGGTCTCTCTGTATCCCGGCATTATCCGTCATACAACGCCAAAACATAAGCGATGACAAACTTATAACATGCAAGTAGCCATGGCATTACATTCTGTAGATGTAAGTTTAGCCGATATACACAACTTCAACCTGACTTTCTCGTTATCAATAGCGTAGTGGCAACAAAGCCATAACCTCAAGGTTATGGCTTGTGCGTTCGCTTTGTAATTATGACAGTTTAGCGCTTACCCAATCTTTAACACTGGCAAGAGCAGCAGGCAGCGCGGCCGCATCGGTGCCCCCGGCTTGCGCCATGTCCGGACGTCCACCGCCTTTGCCCCCAACCTGTTGGGCGACCATTCCTACCAGTTCCCCTGCTTTGACGCGGTCAGTCACATCCTTAGAAACGCCCGCGATGAGAGAAACTTTACCTTCAACAACAGTGGCAAGAACGATAACCGAAGCGCCGAGTTGGTTCTTCAGGTCGTCCACCATGGTACGCAGCATCTTCGGCTCGACACCTTCCAGCTCGCTCACCAGCAGCTTAACGCCGTTGATCTCCATCGCGTTACCGGAGAGGTTTGCACTCTCTTGCGCCGCCGCCTGTGCTTTAAGCTGCTGCAACTCTTTTTCCAGCTGACGCGTACGTTCAATCACTGAACGCACTTTGTCGCCGAGATTCTGGCTGTCGCCTTTCAGCAACTGAGCAATATCCTGCAATTGATCGTTCTGCGCATGCAGGCTGGCAATCGCCGCTTCGCCGGTAACGGCTTCGATACGACGCACGCCCGCCGCGGTGCCGGATTCAGACACGATGCGGAACAGACCAATATCACCGGTGCGCGAAGCATGTGTACCGCCGCAAAGCTCGGTGGAGAAATCCCCCATCTGCAGCACGCGGACGCGATCTTCATACTTCTCACCAAACAGCGCCATCGCGCCGTTCGCTTTTGCCGCTTCGAGATCCATGATGTTGGTTTCGATCGGCAGGTTACGACGAATTTGCGCATTCACCATATCTTCCACCGCGCGAATTTCCGCAGGCTTCATGGCTTCGAAATGGGAGAAGTCAAAACGCAGCGCTTTGTCATTCACCAGTGACCCTTTCTGCGCAACATGCGTACCCAGTACGCTACGCAGCGCGGCGTGCATCAGGTGGGTGGCTGAGTGGTTAAGGCGAATACGTGCGCGGCGCGCTTCGTCAACTTCCGCTTTCACGCCGTCGCCCACTTTCAGCGAACCGCTGCTGAGCTTGCCAACATGACCAATCGCCTGGCCATACTTCTGTGTATCCTGTACGGCGAACGTAAAGCCGTTGCCTTTCAGCTCGCCTTTATCGCCAACCTGGCCGCCCGACTCGGCATAGAACGGCGTCTCATCAAGCACGACAACCGCGTCCTGACCGGCAGCAATAGACTCAACCGGTTTGCCATCGACAAACAGCGCAGTCACTTTGCCGTTCAGCTCAAGCTGGTCGTAACCTTTAAATTCCGTTGCGCTATCAACGCGGATCATCGCGTTGTAGTCTGCGCCAAAGCCGCTGGACTCGCGCGCACGGCGGCGCTGCTCTTCCATCGCCGCTTCAAAGCCCGCTTCATCAACTTTCAGATTGCGCTCACGGCAGACGTCCGCAGTCAGATCGACCGGGAAACCGTAGGTGTCGTACAGACGGAAGGCGGTTTCGCCATCCAGCGTGTCGCCCTGCAGTTTGGAAAGCTCTTCATCCAGCAGCGCCAGACCGCGCTCCAGCGTACGTGCAAACTGCTCTTCTTCGGTTTTCAGAACCTGCTCAACCTGCGCCTGCTGGCGCTGCAGCTCTTCCCCGGCGGAACCCATCACTTCAATCAGTGGGCCAACCAGTTTATAGAAGAAGGTATCCTTCGCGCCGAGCATGTTGCCGTGACGAATTGCGCGGCGAATGATGCGGCGCAGCACATAGCCACGGTTCTCATTCGACGGGATCACACCGTCCGCAATCAGGAAGGCGCAAGAACGGATGTGGTCAGCGATAACACGCAGAGATTTATTGCTCAGATCCGTTGCGCCAGTCACTTTCGCCACCTGCTGGATCAGCTTGGCGAAGAGATCGATTTCATAGTTGGAGTTGACATGCTGCAGCACGGCTGCAATACGCTCCAGGCCCATACCGGTATCCACGGATGGCTTCGGTAGCGGCTCCATGGTGCCATCGGCCTGACGGTTGAACTGCATAAAGACGATGTTCCAGATCTCAATATAGCGATCGCCATCCTCTTCCGGGCTGCCCGGCGGGCCGCCCCAGATGTGGTCGCCGTGATCGTAGAAGATCTCGGTGCAGGGGCCGCACGGACCGGTATCGCCCATCTGCCAGAAGTTGTCAGACGCATAGGCTGCGCCTTTGTTATCGCCGATGCGAATAATACGTTCGCGCGGGATACCGACCTCTTTTTCCCAAATTTCGTACGCTTCATCGTCGGTTTCGTACACCGTTACCCACAGACGCTCTTTCGGCAGGTTGAACCAGTTTTCACCGGTCAGCAGTTCCCACGCGTATTGAATAGCATCATGTTTGAAGTAGTCGCCGAAGCTGAAGTTGCCCAGCATTTCAAAGAAGGTGTGATGACGTGCGGTGTAACCGACGTTTTCCAGGTCATTGTGTTTACCACCTGCACGCACGCAGCGCTGCGACGTGGTTGCGCGGGAATAATTACGTTTGTCGAGCCCAAGGAAAACGTCCTTGAACTGGTTCATCCCGGCGTTAGTAAACAGCAGAGTGGGGTCGTTATTCGGTACCAGGGAGCTGCTGGCAACTACCTGGTGTCCCTTACTATGGAAAAAATCGAGAAACGCCTGACGGATCTCAGCGGTGCTCTTGCTCATAATTATCCTGAAATCAAGCTAACGAAATGTGGCAGCGGATCATCACCATCGCATGGCAGACGCATCCACTACTGGAAAAAGTGGGAATAAGATAAGTTTTCTTTAGTGGGAAGTAAAATCCCGTATGCGCTCAGTCGGCAAAATTTCGCCATATTTCCTGAATATCTTCTTGCATAAAGCCGCGATAGAGCAGAAAGCGTTGCACTTTCACTTTTGCAGCAAATTCAGTGGGCAACGGCTCGCCATATTTGCGCTGCGCCTGATCGCGGGCGCTGCTGACCCAGTCAATCTCGCATTCGCGCATGGCGTTTTCGCTGGTCTCCCGTGCGATGCCTTTCTGGTTCAGTTCCTGGCGAATCCGCACCGGGCCATACCCCTTGCGCGCGCGGCTGGCGATAAACTGCCGGACAAAACGGCTATCGTCGAGAAAGCTATGCTCGATGCACCACGCCACCACTTGATCAATCTCTTCCGGCGTTGCGTCTACCGCCTCCGGGCCCTTCTTTGTCATGATGGGTGCTGCGAGCTTGCGACGAAACTCAAGCTCGCTGTGGTCGCGCATCGCCAGAATACGCATGGCGCGATCGCGTAAGCGCGCCATGGCATTGCGGCGTGAGGTGTTATCAGAAGAGGAGTTATCGGACATCGTAAAATCCTGTCACCATAAAAACAAAAAGGGCTGCATCAGCAGCCCTTGATTACGGATAACGTTATCAGAAATCTTCGTTAGTTTCTTCAACGCCCGCGTCTTTGTCGTCAACGGTGAACTCCGGCGTGGAGGTCTGGTTGCTGAGCAGAATTTCGCGCAGCTTTTTCTCGATCTCTTTCGCAGCAGCCGGGTTCTCTTTCAGCCAGGAGGTCGCGTTCGCTTTACCCTGACCAATCTTGTCGCCATTGTAGCTGTACCAGGCACCCGCTTTCTCAATCAGCTTCTCTTTCACGCCCAGGTCAACCAGCTCGCCGTAGAAGTTAATGCCTTCGCCGTAGAGGATCTGGAATTCAGCCTGTTTAAACGGTGCCGCGATTTTGTTTTTCACAACCTTCACGCGGGTTTCGCTACCGACAACCACATCGCCCTCTTTCACCGCGCCGATACGGCGAATGTCGAGACGAACGGAAGCGTAGAACTTCAGCGCGTTACCACCGGTGGTGGTTTCCGGGTTACCGAACATCACACCGATCTTCATACGGATCTGGTTGATGAAGATAAGCAGCGTGTTGGACTGCTTCAGGTTACCGGCCAGCTTACGCATCGCCTGGCTCATCATACGTGCCGCGAGGCCCATGTGAGAGTCACCGATTTCCCCTTCGATTTCCGCTTTCGGCGTCAGCGCCGCTACGGAGTCGACAACCAGCACGTCAACCGCACCGGAGCGCGCCAGCGCGTCACAGATTTCCAGCGCCTGCTCGCCGGTATCCGGCTGGGAGCAGAGCAGGTTATCAATATCAACACCCAGTTTGCGGGCATATACCGGATCCAGCGCGTGTTCCGCATCGATAAACGCACAGGTTTTACCTTCGCGCTGCGCGGCAGCGATAACCTGCAGAGTCAGGGTAGTTTTACCGGACGACTCAGGCCCGTAAATTTCGACGATACGGCCCATTGGCAGGCCGCCCGCGCCCAGCGCGATGTCGAGAGAGAGTGAACCGGTAGAGATAGTCTCTACATCCATGGAGCGGTCTTCACCCAGACGCATGATGGAGCCTTTACCGAATTGCTTTTCGATCTGACCCAGTGCAGCTGCAAGCGCCTTTTGTTTGTTTTCGTCGATAGCCATTATTACTCCTGTCATGCAGAGTGAAGCGCGTTACGCCCCGTGGTGAATAACTGTTTTGTTGCGGCAATTATACTGTATAGTCATACAGTATCAAGCCTTTTGTAGAAAATGTTGCCAGAGGGTCGTAAGCGCATAGGCCGTCGCCTGACGCCGCACCGATTCACGATCTCCCTGGAAGCATTCGCGCCGCGTGATCCCTTCTCCGTTGACGCAGGCAAGCCCAAACCAGACAGTGCCGACGGGTTTGCTTTCGCTGCCGCCATCCGGCCCGGCGATGCCGCTAATCGAAATCGCATAGTCGGCGCGCGCGGCTTTCAGGGCACCAATTGCCATCTCAACCACCACCGGCTCGCTGACGGCACCGTGCGCGTCCAGCGTCTCGCTTTTCACGCCGATCATTTGCGCTTTCGCTTCATTACTGTAGGTCACAAACCCGCGTTCAAACCAGGCGGAGCTGCCTGCGATATCGGTAATCACTTTCGCAACCCAACCGCCGGTGCAGGATTCAGCGGTGGTCAGCGTCGCGCCGCGCGCCTTCAGCGCTAGCCCGATACGCTCGCTGAGCTGCATTAATTCACTGTCCGTCATGATGGCTCCCATGCCTCCATTAAACCGTGGCGTGAAAGATAGCACTTTCCCGTCAAATATGGGGACAGGATGGCAATTTTACGAGGCGACTTCCGAAAAAAGCAGTGTGATAGAGCGGAGAAGTAGTGAGGGGAAACCCGGTGAGCCGACGCGTCACCGGGTATTTACAGCTCTTCGCGCCTGGATTACTTCATGCTATTGGCGATGGTTTCCACGTTGTGGCGAAAGGCTTTCTGATAAGTATCCGCCACGCTCCCTTTCGCGCTCAGCGCTTCCGGGTAGAGCTCGCCGCCCGGCTGCGCGCCGGTGGCGTTAGCAATCTGTTTTACCAGCCGCGGATCGAGCTGGTTCTCCATAAACCACACCTTCACGCCATCGGCTTTAATCTGTTTGATAAGCGCTGCCACCTGCGATGCATTGGCCTCGCTTTCCGATGAGAGCCCCTGCGGTGCCATAAACTCAACGCCGTATGCCCGGGCAAAATAACCAAAGGCGTCATGGCTGGTAAGCACTTTGCGTTTCGCCTGCGGAATAGCGCTGAAACGGGCTTTCGCCCAGCTATCCATCTCCTTTAACTGCGCAATATAGCGCTGTCCGGAGGCGTTAAGCGCCGCTTCATCCGCCGGGTCGGCTTTCACCAGAGCCTTGAGAATATTTTGCGCATAGAGCGCGCCATTCGCGGCGCTGTTCCACGCGTGGGGATCGGTGACTGTCGCGCCATCCTCCTCCAGCGTATGGGTTTGCACACCGTCAGAGGCGACCACCAGCTGGCCTTTAAAACCGGAGGCTTTCACTAACCTGCCCAGCCATCCTTCCAGGCCAAGCCCGTTGACCACCACTACATCGGCGTTATTAAGCAGTGCGCTATCTTTCGCCGAAGGTTCAAAGGTATGCGGATCGCCATCCGGCCCCACCAGCGAGGTCACCTTTACATGATCTCCCCCCACCTGGCGGGTGATATCGCCCAATATCGAAAAGCTGGTCACCACGTTGATGGTCTTTGCCACTGCGCCCTGCGCCATCAACCCGAGCGCCAGCACCAGAATGACCCCTGTACGTTTCATTATTTTCCCCTTTATGTAAAAAGCGCGCGCAGGCTGTTTGCCAGCCCGCTGCGCGTGCCGAATAAGATGGATAAAAAGAAGATGAGGCTGGCGGTCAGCACTATCGCCGGGCCGGCAGGCAAACCCGCAAGCCAGGAGAGGCTTAAGCCGAGCCAGGCGCAGAGCGCGCCAATCACAGCGGCCAGCAGTAACAGCCGCGGTAATGTTCTTGCCCAGCAGCGCGCCGCCACGGCGGGCAGCATCATTACACCCACCGCCATCAGCGTGCCGAGTACCTGAAAACCGGCCACCAGGTTGAGCACCAGTAGCGCCAGAAACAGCCCGTGCAGCATGCCCGGCAAGCGCGGCGCGTTGACCTGTAAAAAGGCGCTATCAAACGCTTCGCTCACCAGCCCTCGGTAACAGACCGCAAGCGTAATCAGCGTCAGACTGGAAACGCCTGCGACAAACAGCGCCGCGTCGCTATCCACCGCAAGAATTGAGCCGAACAGCAGGTGCAGCAGATCGACATTCGACCCGCGCAGCGACACCAGCGTCACGCCGAGCGCCAGCGAGCCGAGGTAGAAACCGGCAAAGCTGGCATCCTCTTTTAGCGGCGTCCGGCGGCTGACCCACCCTGCTACCAGCGCGACGGCAATCCCGGCGATAAACCCGCCGATACTCATCGCCAGCAGCGACATACCGCTCAGCAGGTAGCCCACCGCGACGCCGGGCAGGATAGCGTGAGATAACGCATCGCCCATCAGACTCATGCGCCGCAGCAGCAAAAAGATCCCGAGCGCTGTCGTGCTGACAGAGAGCGCGAGGCAAACCACCAGCGCGCGGCGCATAAAGCCATATTCGATAAAGGGCTGGAAAAAGAGATGCCAGATCATGCGCAGCTCTCCTCAAGGCTCAACGTTGCCCCCCACTGCGCCCGTTTCTCATCCAGCCGCAGCGTCTGCGGAAAGTAGCGCGTCACGCGCGCGCTATCGTGCAGCACCGCCAGCAAAGTCTGCCCGGCGCGGTGCATATCGACCATCTGCTCCATTAGCAGCTGCGACGTCGCTTCATCAATACCGGTAAAGGGTTCGTCGAGCATGACCAGCGGCGCGTTCTGCACCCAAATGCGGGCAAACAACATGCGCTGAAACTGGCCGCCAGAGAGGGTATCAATCGTTTCGCCCGCCATCTCCACAAGCCCGACACGCTCCAGCCCCTGCGCCACGCGTTTGCGCGCATCGCGGTTCAGGCCACCAAACAGCGAGACGCGCGGCCAGCAGCCCATGCTCACCACCTCCTGCACCGTCAGGGGAAAGTGCGACTCCAGCGCGTGACGCTGCGCCAGCCAGCCGATGGTTGGCCTCTTACCCTGCCAGCGCAGCACGCCGCTGACCGGCGGCAAAAATCCCGCCAGGGTTTTCAGTAGTGTCGATTTGCCGCAGCCGTTGGCACCGACAATCGCTGTCATGCTGCCGCGCGCCAGCGTGCCGTACAGCGCCGGGGTGATTGCCAGCCGCTCATAGCCGGCCACCAGATGGTCCAGTTCAATCATGGCAGCGCAACCGCCCAGTCAGTCAGTAACCAAAGCAGCAGCAACAACCCTGCCGCCAGCAGCAGGCGGCTCGCAGCGGAAAGGGAGAAAAGGGTTACGGGAATCATTCACACACCTCATATGTTATAACGTAACAATAAGCTGTAGTGATAATGATGTAAATCGCGGAGCGTAACGGGAGTGCGTCGAAATGTTTCAATCCCCTCCCGCAGGAGGGGAAAGCAAGTTACTGAATACGCGCCAGCGCAACCGCCTGGCCGAGCTGCCAGACCGCCATCGCGTAGTGGGTACTGTGGTTGTAGCGGGTGATGGTGTAGAAGTTTGGTAAACCGTACCAGTACTCATACCCGGTGCCAACATCAAGGCGCAGCAGGCTCGCCTGCTGATGATCGCCCAGCGGCTGCTGCGGTGTCAGACCCGCTGCCGCCAGTTGCCCAATGCTGTAATTGGTTTTGAAGCCATTCGCCAGACCCGGTGCCTGGCCGTTAGCCGGAACCGCAACCTGATCGCCCTTCACCCAGCCGTGCTGTTTGAAGTAGTTAGCCACGCTGCCAATCGCATCCACCGGGTCCCACAGGTTGATATGGCCGTCGCCATTGAAGTCCACCGCGTACTGCTTATAGGAGGACGGCATAAACTGACCGTAGCCCATCGCACCGGCGAAAGAGCCTTTCAGCTCCAGCGGATCGTCGCTCTCGTCTCGCGCCATCAGCAGGAAGGTCTCCAGCTCGCTGGCGAAATAGTCTGCGCGGCGCGGGTAGTCAAAGGCCAGCGTCGCCAGCCCGTCGAGGATGCGGGTTTTGCCCATCACGCGGCCCCAGCGCGTCTCCACGCCGATAATGCCAACGATAATTTCCGGCGGTACGCCGTAGACGCGCCACGCGCGGTCGAGGGCGTCCTGATACTGGTTCCAGAAAGCGACACCATTCTGCACGTTATCCGGCGTGATGAACTGCTTGCGGTAGCGCAGCCAGGCACCGTTTGGCCCGGTTGGGCCCGCGGTCGTCGGCGCCTGTTTGTCCATCAGGCGCAATACGTAATCAAGACGTTTGGCCTGCGAGAGGATCTCATGCAGCTGCTGACGATCGAATCCATGCTTGCTCACCATCGCATCAATAAAGCGCTCTGCCGCCGGGTTATTGGCAAAGTCACCGCCGCTCATCACCACCTCATGCTGCGGCTTAAGCAGAAAGCCACCGGATGGCGCGGGCGAAACGGTCTGGGGAGCTTCAGCGAGCGGGGGTTTACTGCTACAGGCACAGAGCACAACAAACGCGGGCAATAACGCCGCGTAACAACGCTTCAACATGGGATATCCACTTAAACGAATTCAGCCAGGGGGCAAGTATGGTAAAGCATTTCCCCGCCGACAAGGAAGCGCGGCATCACCTGCGTAGAGGATCGCATTTCCCCTGCATCTCCTCCCCTTTTCACTCATTTAAAACCGAAGCACCTCGCAAAAACTTTCAAAATGATCATTTTTTCTTTCATATTGAGATCTAAATAACACATTAAGACCTTTCATCATGATTATGATAGCGCCCGGTGACATAACAAAACCCCCTACAGGAGAGAACAATGGAAACCATCACGCATGGTGCCGAATGGTTCATCGGGCTGTTTCAGAAAGGCGGTGAGGTCTTTACCGGCATGGTGACCGGTATTCTGCCGCTGCTGATAAGCCTGCTGGTGATCATGAACGCGCTGATTAATTTTATTGGCCAACACCGCATCGAAAAACTTGCCCAGCGCTGCGCGGGCAACCCGCTCGCCCGTTACTTACTGCTGCCCTGCATCGGCACATTTGTGTTCTGTAACCCGATGACACTCAGCCTCGGGCGCTTTATGCCGGAGAGATACAAGCCGAGCTACTACGCTGCCGCCTCCTATAGCTGCCACTCGATGAACGGCCTCTTCCCGCATATCAACCCCGGCGAGCTGTTTGTCTACCTCGGTATTGCCAGCGGCCTTACTACGCTCGGCTTACCCCTCGGTCCGCTGGCGGTAAGCTACCTGCTGGTCGGCCTGGTCACCAACTTCTTCCGTGGCTGGGTGACCGATCTCACCACCCGTATTTTTGAGCGAAAAATGGGTATCCAGCTTGCGCAAGAGGTTCACCTCGCGGGAGCAAAATCATGAGTCGAATCATTATTGAAAAAGGCACCGGCGGCTGGGGCGGCCCGCTGGAGATCGATGCCAGCAGCGTGAAGAAGATCGTCTATATCACCGCCGGCACGCGCCCGGCAATCGTCGACAAACTGGCGCAGCTGACCGGCTGGCAGGCGGTGGACGGCTTTAAAGAGGGCGAACCGCCCGAAGAGGAGATCGGTGTAGCGGTGATTGACTGCGGTGGCACCCTGCGCTGTGGCATCTACCCCAAACGCCGTATTCCGACTGTCAATATTCATGCGACGGGCAAATCGGGGCCGCTGGCGCAATACATCCTTGAGGATATCTATGTCTCCGGCGTGAAGGAGGAGAACATCCAGCTGCAAGGTGACGCTCCGGCAGCCAGAGCGCCACAGCCGCGAGATTATGACACCACGAAAAAGATCACCGAACAGAGCGACGGCCTGCTGGCGAAAGTCGGCATGGGCATGGGCTCGGCGGTGGCGGTGCTGTTCCAGGCCGGACGCGACACCATTGATACAGTGCTGAAAACCATCCTGCCGTTTATGGCCTTCGTCTCGGCGCTGATCGGCATCATCATGGCGTCCGGGCTGGGCGACTGGATCGCCCACGGCCTCGCGCCGCTGGCCAGCCATCCGCTCGGGCTGGTGACGCTGGCGCTGATTTGCTCTTTCCCGCTGCTCTCGCCTTTCCTTGGCCCCGGCGCGGTTATCGCTCAGGTCATTGGCGTGCTGATTGGCGTGCAGATCGGCCAGGGGCATATCCCTCCGCACCTTGCGCTGCCGGCTCTGTTCGCGATCAACGCGCAGGCCGCCTGCGACTTTATTCCCGTTGGCCTGTCGCTGGCGGAAGCTCGCCAGGAGACGGTACGCGTTGGCGTCCCTTCCGTACTGGTGAGCCGCTTTTTAACCGGTGCGCCAACGGTGCTGATCGCCTGGTTTGTCTCCGGTTTTATCTATCAATAAGGGGTGATGTATGACCGTTATCTATCAAACCACCATAACCGAAATTGGCGAAAGCGCACCGGAGGCGCTCAGCGACAACATGCTGATCACCTTCCGGGAGGGTGCGCCTGCCGATGTCGCCGAGTTCTGTTTTATCCATAACCACGGCCCGCTCTGCGGCGCGCTGCTGCCTGGCGCGCAGTTTACCCTCGGTGAAAAGCACTACCCCGTCACCGCCGTCGGCGAGGTCGCCGAGCAGAACTTGCGCGAGTTGGGCCATATCACCCTGCGTTTTGATGGACAGACGCAGGCAGAGTTTCCGGGCACGGTGCACGTCGCCGGCCCGGTACCGGACGCGGTAGCGCCGGGGTGCATTTTGAAATTTGTCGCTTAAGGTCTAAGGAGAAGAGTATGAAACAGGTTGCCGTTGTCATTGGTGGAGGGCAGACCCTCGGGGCGTTCCTCAGCCGTGGGCTTGCCGCAGAAGGGTACCGCGTGGCGGTTGTCGATATTCAGAGTGATAAAGCGGCCACGGTCGCGAATGAGATCAACAGCGAGTATGGCGAAGGGATGGCCTATGGCTTTGGTGCCGACGCCACCAGCGAGCAGAGCGTGCTGGCGCTGGCGCGCGGCGTCGATGAGATTTTTGGCCGCGCCGATCTGCTGGTCTACAGCGCCGGGATCGCCAAAGCGGCGTTTATCAGCGACTTTGCACTGGGAGATTTTGACCGCTCGCTGCAGGTCAACCTGGTGGGTTATTTCCTCTGCGCCCGCGAGTTCGCCAAATTAATGATTCGTGATGGCATCCAGGGGCGCATTATCCAGATCAACTCCAAGTCGGGCAAAGTGGGCAGCAAGCACAACTCCGGCTACAGCGCGGCAAAGTTCGGCGGCGTGGGGCTGACGCAATCTCTGGCGCTCGATCTGGCAGAGTATGGCATTACCGTGCACTCGCTGATGCTCGGCAACCTGCTGAAATCGCCCATGTTCCAGTCATTGATCCCGCAATACGCCAGCAAGCTTGGCATTCCGGCAGAGGAAGTGGAGCAGCATTACGTCGATAAAGTGCCGCTGAAGCGCGGCTGCGATTATCAGGATGTGCTGAACGTGTTGATGTTCTACGCCAGCCCAAAAGCCTCCTACTGTACCGGTCAGTCAATCAACGTCACCGGCGGTCAGGTGATGTTCTGATTCGGCACCAACGCCTGATGGCGCTGCGCTTATCAGGCCTACAGGGTTCAGCAGTTTCTGTTGGCGTGGGTTTTCGTCGGCCCGATAAGGCGTTAGCCGCCATCCGGCAAACCGTGCGCACCAATGCCTGATGGCGCTGCGGTTTTGTAGGCCGGATAAGGCGCCAGCCGCCATCCGGCAAACCGACCGCACAACTGCCTGATGCCGTTATGCGGTATCGCATTCAAAGGAGACACCGATGGTTTCATCCCTTATCACACTCGCCGTCATCGCCTGGCTCAGCCAGCTGGCGCTCGGCGGCTGGCAAATCCGCCAGTTCAACAAAGCGTTCGACACACTCTGCCAGCGCGGGCGCGTCGGCGTTGGTCGCTCGGGCGGGCGCTTCAAACCGCGCGTGGTTCTGGCGGTGGCCTTCGATCAACACGATCGCGTCAGCGACACATTGCTCATGCGCGGCCTCACGGTTTTCGCCCGACCGACCAAAATCGAACGCTTAATCGGCGTAAAAAGAGAGGAATTAGAGCCCGATGTGATCTTTCCCCATGATCCCGGCTGTCAGAATGCTCTATCATTGGCGCTTAAAATGAAACATGGATAATTTCGTTGTGAACGCTAATAGCTTGCGAAATTATCATTTCGCAACGTAACGCAGGATAACTTCGCCTATGAAACCACGTCAGCGTCAGGCGGCAATTCTTGAGCATCTGCAGAAGCAGGGAAAGTGTTCTGTTGAAGAGCTGGCACACCACTTCGACACCACAGGGACAACCATCCGCAAAGATCTGGTCGTGCTGGAGCAGTCTGGCGCGGTGATCCGCACCTACGGCGGAGTGGTGCTGAATAAAGATGAGGCCGATCCGCCCATCGATCACAAAACGTTGATCAACACCGTGCAGAAAGGGCTGATTGCCGAAGCGGCCGTCGGCTACATCCACGACGGCGACTCGATCATCCTCGATGCGGGCAGCACAGTGCTGCAAATGGTGCCGCTGCTCAGCCACTTCAATAACATCACCGTGATGACCAACAGCCTGCATATCGTTAACGCCCTCTCTGAGCTGGATAACGAGCAGACCATCCTGATGCCCGGCGGGACATTCCGTAAAAAATCGGCCTCTTTCCATGGCCAGCTGGCGGAGAACGCCTTTGAGCAGTTCAGCTTCGACAAGCTGTTTATGGGCACCGACGGCATCGATCTCAACGCCGGGGTAACCACCTTTAATGAGGTCTTCACCGTCAGTAAAGCGATGTGCAACGCTGCCCGCGAGGTGATCCTGATGGCGGACTCCTCCAAGTTTGGCCGTAAAAGCCCTAATATTGTTTGCAGCCTTGAAAGCGTCGATAAGCTGATTACCGACGCCGGGATCCCGCCGGATGTTCGCGCCGCGCTGGAAGAGAAAGGAATCGATGTGATTATTGCCGGAGAAGAAAATGCGTGACTCTTTTATTAACGCCGCACGCCAGGCGCTGCTGCTGGAGCTACAGGAAGCAAGCCGCCTGCCGGAGCGTCTCGGCGACGATTTCGTTCGCGCCGCTGAAACGGTGCTGAACTGCAAAGGCAAAGTGATTGTCTCCGGGATCGGTAAATCCGGGCATATCGGCAAGAAGATTGCCGCCACCTTTGCCAGCACCGGCACACCGGCCTTTTTTGTTCACCCGGCAGAGGCGCTGCACGGCGATCTCGGCATGATCGAGAGCCGCGACGTGATGCTGTTTATCTCCTACTCCGGCTCGGCAAAAGAGCTGGATCTGATCCTGCCGCGTCTCGACGAGAAAGCCGTCACGCTGCTGGCGATGACCGGTAAATCGCGTTCGCCGCTGGCGCTTGCTGCCCACGCGGTGCTGGATATCGCCGTTGAGCGCGAAGCCTGCCCGATGCATCTCGCTCCCACCTCCAGCACCGTCAATACACTGATGATGGGCGATGCGCTGGCGATTGCAGTGATGCAGGCACGCGGCTTTGACGAAGAGGATTTTGCCCGCTCGCATCCGGCGGGCGCACTGGGCGCACGGCTGTTGAACAAAGTGCATCATCTGATGCGCAAAGCAGACCAGGTGCCTCAGGTGATGCTGACCACCAGCGTGATGGATGCGATGCTGGAACTGAGCCGCACAGGGCTGGGCCTGGTGGCGGTCTGCGACGACAAGCGCCGCGTGCACGGCGTGTTTACCGATGGCGACCTGCGCCGCTGGCTGGTGGCGGGCGGTGCCTTAACCGCGGCGGTCAGCGAGGCAATGACGCCGGGCGGCATTACCCTTGAAGCCAGCAGCCGCGCGGTGGATGCCAAAGAGCGCCTGATGCAGCGCAAAATCGCCGCCGCGCCGGTAGTGGATGATGCAGGTGAGCTGGTCGGTGCCATCAACCTGCAGGACTTCTACCAGGCCGGTATCCTTTAGTCCTTCAGCCCAAGACGCTTCGCCAGCCGGTGCAGGTTGGCGACGTCCATCTCCAGCGCTCTGGCGCAGGCAGCCCACTTACCGCCACTCTCCTCAAGTGCCCGGGAGATGAGTCTGCGCTGAAACGCCTCCGTCGCCTCGCGCAAGTTTTGCCCGCTTAAAGGCAAGGTGACCGGCTTTGCCTGCGGCGCAGGCTCATCGCTCAGAGCAAAGTGATGCGCTTCCAGCACGATCTCCCCGGCATGCCGCGCGCCGCGCGCCAGCACCACTGCGCGGTGGATGGCGTGCTCCAGCTCGCGCACGTTTCCTGGCCAGCCGTAGCGCTGCAAATGCCCGCGCGCAGCCTGGCTTAACGCTACACGTCCGAGACCGAAGCGCAGGCGACACTGCTCGCAAAAATAGCCCGCCAGCAGTACCACATCCCCGCCCCGCTCCCGCAGCGGCGGCACCAGTAAGGGAAAGACGCTCAGGCGGTGATAGAGGTCGGCACGAAATCGCCCGGCAACCACCTCTTCGCGCAGATTGCGGTTGGTGGCGGCCAGCACCCGCACATCGACACGATGGCTAAGGTCATCGCCGACGCGCTGAATATCGCCATACTGCAACACGCGCAGCAGCTTTGCCTGTAGCGACAGCGAAAGCTCGCCAATCTCATCAAGAAACAGCGTGCCGTTGTCGGCCATTTCAAACTTGCCGCTGCGGTTGCTGATGGCTCCGGTAAAGGCCCCTTTCACATGGCCGAAGAGTTCGCTCTCGGCGACGCTCTCCGGCAGCGCGGCGCAGTTGAGGTAGACCAGCGGCTTGTCGGCGCGCGGCGAGGCTTCGTGGATCGCCTTCGCCACCAGCTCCTTACCGGTGCCCGTTTCGCCGCCAATCAGCACATTGAGATCCGAAGGCGCTACAATGGCGATCTCTTTTTTCAGCTGCACCATCTCTTGCGACAGGCCGATCATCTCGCTGCGCGTGACCTGCTCGAACGCCGCGGGCGCACCGGGCAGCATGTTCTGCCGCTCCAGCTCCTCAATCAGTAATGCATTATTGAGCGCGCCTGCCGCCAGCGCGGCGACCAGCCGCAGCTCCTCATCGCTGAAGGCGTCAAACTGATCCGGCGACATGCCATCAAGCGTCAGCGCGCCAATCAGGTTTTGCCCGGCAAACAGCGGCAGGCCGACGCAGGCATGCACTTTGAGTTTCTCCTGGCCGGGGATCAGGCCATCGTAGGGATCGGGCAGATCGCTATCGGCAGGAAAGCGCACCACATCCCCGGCGCGGGCAATCGCCTCCAGCCTCGGGTGCCCCTCAAGGGCAAAGCGCCGCCCGAGCACATCCTGCGCCAGGCCATCGATCGCCAGCGGAGTAAACTGCCGCGCCTCGTAGCGCAGCAGCGCCGAAGCGTCGCACGCCAGCACCTGCCGTAGGGTGGTGATCAGCCGCTGAAAACGATCCGCGTGCCCGATCCCGCTCTGCAGCTCAATGGCGATGCCCGCCAGCACATTCAGGGAGAAACTCATTTTGACCTCACTGTCATTTTGACAATGCATGTTGTCATATTGACTGCTTTTATCATAGTCATAATGACATTCTAATTTTCGATGGATTTAAAAAAATATATCAATATCAAAACGATAAAAAACTGGCACGCCTCTTGATATAGCCCTGTATCACATTGAGAAACTGCACAGGATGACGATCATGGCGATTCACGTAAAAAACAACATTCACTGGGTTGGGCAACGCGACTGGGAAGTGCGCGATTTTCACGGCACCGAATACAAAACCCTGAAGGGCAGTAGCTATAACAGCTACCTGATTTGCGAGGGCAAAAACGTGCTGATCGACACCGTCGATCACAAATTCAGCCGCGAGTTCGTGCAGAAGCTGCGCGGTGAGATCGATCTGGCGATGATCGACTACATCGTGATCAACCACGCCGAAGAGGATCACGCGGGCGCGCTGACGGAGCTGATGGCGCATATCCCCGATACACCGATCTACTGTACCCATAATGCTATCGACTCGATTAACGGCCACCATCACCACCCTGAATGGAATTTCCATGTGGTGAAAACCGGCGATACGCTGGATATCGGCAACGGCAAACAGCTGATCTTCGTCGAAACGCCGATGCTGCACTGGCCGGACAGCATGATGACCTACCTGACCGGCGACGCGGTGCTGTTCAGCAATGATGCCTTTGGCCAGCACTACTGCGATGAACATCTGTTCAATGATGAGGTCGATCAAGCCGAGCTGTTTGAGCAGTGCCAGCGCTATTACGCCAATATCCTCACTCCCTTTAGCCGACTGGTAACACCGAAAATTACCGAGATCCTCGGCTTTAACCTGCCGGTAGAGATGATTGCCACCTCCCACGGTGTGGTGTGGCGCGATAACCCGACGCAGATCGTTGAGTTGTACCTGAAATGGGCGGCGGATTATCAGGAAGATCGCATCACCCTCTTCTACGACACCATGTCGAACAACACCCGCATGATGGCCGACGCCATCGCCCAGGGGATTAACGAAGTCGACCCGCGCGTGGCGGTGAAAATCTTTAACGTCGCGCGCAGCGATAAAAACGATGTGCTCACCAATGTTTTTCGCTCAAAAGGGGTACTGGTCGGCACCTCAACCATGAACAACGTGATGATGCCGAAGATCGCCGGGCTGGTGGAGGAGATCACCGGCCTGCGTTTTCGCAATAAGCGCGCCAGCGCCTTTGGCTCCCACGGCTGGAGCGGCGGCGCGGTCGATCGTCTCTCAACGCGCTTGCAGGATGCCGGGTTTGAGATGTCGCTGAGCCTGAAAGCGAAGTGGCGCCCCGATGTCGACGCGCTGGAGATCTGCCGCCAGCATGGTCGCGATATCGCCCGCCAGTGGGCGCTTGCCCCGCTGCCGGAGCCGGTCAGCCAGCCCGCCGCGCAAGTGGCCTGCGGCGGCGAAGCCGCAGCCGCCGATCTCGGCCCGCGTATGCAGTGCAGCGTCTGCCAGTGGATTTACGACCCGCAAACAGGCGAGCCGATGCAGGAGGTCGCGCCGGGTACGCCGTGGTCTGCGGTGCCGGACACCTTCCTCTGCCCGGAGTGTTCGCTGGGCAAAGAGGTGTTTGACGAACTGGCCGTGGAGGTAAAATGAGCGCCGGAATTGTGATTATCGGCTCGGGCTTCGCCGCCCGCACGCTGGTGAAAAATATCCGTAAGCTGGATAGCCACGTGCCGCTGACGCTGATTGCCGCCGACGGCATGGAGGAGTACAGCAAGCCGGAGCTGAGCCATGTAATAAGCCAGGCACAGCGCGCCGAGGATCTGATCCGCCAGACGGCGGGCGACTTCGCCGAGCAGTTCAACGTGCGCCTTTTCCCCTACACCTTTGTCACCGACATCGATCCCCATGCCCAGGTGGTGAAAAGCGCCGACCGAAGCTGGCAGTACGATAAGTTAGTGCTGGCGACCGGGGCGAAAGCTTTTGTGCCGCCGCTGCCGGGGCGTGAAATGATGCTGACGCTCAACAGCTTGCAGGAGTACCACGCCTGCGAAGAGCAGTTACATGCGGCGAAGCGGGTGTTGGTTGTCGGTGCCGGGCTGATTGGCTGTGAACTGGCGATGGATTTTCAGCGCGCCGGGAAAACCGTCACCCTGCTGGATAACGCCGCCAGCATCCTCCCGGCGCTGATGCCGCCGGAGGTGAGTGCTCGCCTGCAACACTGCCTGACGGCAAGCGGCGTGCGCCTGCTGCTCGCATCAAAGCTGACGCGGATTGAGGCTCAGGAGAGCGGCGTGCGTGCGTGGCTGGATGATGAGCGCGTTGTTGATGCCGATGTAGTGGTTGCCGCCACCGGTCTGCTGCCGCACATTGCGCTGGCGCAGGCCGCCGGGCTTGAGACCCGGCGCGGCATTGTTGTCGACGCAACGCTGCAAACCAGCCATCCGCATATCTTCGCGCTGGGCGACTGCGCCGAGATGAATGGTCAGGTGCTGCCCTTCCTGCAACCGATCCAGCTTAGCGCCATGACGCTGGCGAAAAACCTCACCGGCAGCCCGTCACACCTGACGCTGCCGCCGATGCTGGTGAAGGTGAAAACGCCGCTGATGCCGCTGCAACTGGCGGGTGAAACCTCGCGCGCCGACCTGCGCTGGCGCATCGCTACCGATGCCGCAGGCATGGTGGCAAAAGGGGTCGACATTGATGATAAGTTGCGCGCATTTGTGGTCAGTGAAGATCGCATGAAAGAGGCCTTTGCGCTGCTGAAGGCACTGGCGCAATAGCCCGCGCGGCCGCCACCAGCCCCTGGCCGAAGGCGATGCCGCCATCCCCGGCCGGAAGCTGGTGGGGAAAAAGCAGCGTGAAATCGGCCAGGTAGTGCTGTAAGCGGGCTTTCAGCAGGCGGTTATGCAGCACGCCGCCGCTGAATACCAGCGTGGTAATGTTGCGTTTGCGGGCCTGCAAGCGCGCAAGCGCGGCAAAGCCGCATGCCAGCGCATCGTGAAACGCCCACGCCCGCGCGGGCGGAGCCGCGGGCCAGCCCAGCCACGTCTGCCAGAAGGTCGCCAGATCGAGCCGCTTCCCGCACAGCGGCATCTTCACCGGATGCTTAACATTTTCCGCTTTCGCCGCCAGCGCTTCCAGCTGGCAGGCGGCCTCCCCTTCATAGCTTAGCTGCTCCGGCGCGCAGCCGAGCGCGCAGGCCGCGGCGTCGAAAAGACGCCCACAGGATGAGGCCAGCGGTGCGTTGATGCCGCGCCTAATTGCTCGCTCCAGCACCGACCAGTTCTGCTGTTGGACAAGCGCCGTTTCCGGGTACGCCTGCCACGCTTCAACAAAGGCCAGCATCTGTGCCAGCAAGTTGCGCCACGGCTGACGCGCGGCGAGATCGCCCCCTGGCAGCGCCACCACCGGCAGGCCGCCGAGATGCTCACAGTCGCGATAGTTGACACGCAAACACTCCCCGCCCCACAGCGCACCACCCTCGCCCATACCGATACCATCAAGGGTGATGGCAATCACGTCCCCGCCGTCGAGCGGCCAGCCATGCTCGCCAAGACAGGCGGCAGCGTGGGCATGATGATGCAGCACGGTGTGAAGCGGCAGACCGGAGCGCTCCGCCCAGCTACGGGTGCGGTAGCCTGGATGGGCGTCAATCACCACCTGCTGTGGGGTGAAATCGTAGATCTGCTGCATCAGGCGCAGGGTGTTTTGCCACTGCGTCTCGACGCCCTCATCGGTTAAATCGCCGAAGTGTTGCCCCGGCACGGCGCTCTCGCCGCGCAGCAGGCAGAAGGTGTTTTTCATCTGCGCGCCCAGGCAGAGCAGCGGTGGAATATCACGAAAGCCCGGCGGAAGCGGTAGCGCATCCGGCACATAGCCTCTGGCACGCCGCAGCATCTCGCCGCTCGCCCGTACCACGGAGTCATCCATGCGCTGCACAATCTCGCGGTTGTGCAGCAGAAAACCGTCGACCATTGAGGCCAGCTCAGCCTGCGCGGCAGCGTTGGTGAGCGCAGGCGGTTTACCGCTGAGGTTGCCGGAGGTCATCACCAGCGGGCGCTGTAACGCCTGCGCTAACAGATGCTGCACCGGGTTGGAGGGCAGCATTACGCCAATCTCATCAAGGCCTGGCGCAATGGCGTCGCACAGGCCGCTGACGCTTACGCTCTCTACCAGCACAATCGGTGCCGCAGGGGTGGACAGCAGGCGCTGTGCCTCGGGGGAGAGCCCGTCGCTGGTCGGCAACATCACCGCCAGCGGCTTGGTCGGACGCTGTTTTCGCGCGCGCAGGTAGAGCACGGCGGCCTCGTTGCCCGCATCGCAGACCAGATGGAACCCGCCGATGCCTTTTACCGCCACCACGCCGCCGCTTTTGATCAGCGCCACCGCCATCTGCAACGCCTCTTCCCCCGTCGCCCGGTAGCTCGCATCATGCCAGCTCAGCTGCGGCCCGCACTCCGCGCAGGCCACCGGCTGGGCGTGAAAACGCCTGTCCAGCGGATTGCGGTACTCCGCCTCGCACTCTGCGCAGAAGGGAAACGCTGCCATCACCGTCAATGGGCGGTCATAGGGCATGGCATGAATGATGGTAAAACGCGGCCCGCAGTGGGTGCAGTTGATAAAAGGGTAACGGTAGCGGCGCTCGGCGGGGTTGAACATCTCCGCCAGACAATCAGGACAGGTCGCGGCATCGGGAACAATCTGCGTATCCATTGCCCCGCCCGCACTGTCGCGGATGGTGAAGGCCTGCGGTAACACAGGCCAGTGAAAGGGGTGCTGCTCAATGCGATCGATGCGCGCCAGCGGCGGACAGCGCAGGTGCAGAAGGTGGAGAAAGGCCTGCGCATCGCCAGCGAGGCGTATCTCTACGCCCTGCCCGTCATTACAGACATCGCCGTTCAGCGCCAGCTGCTGCGCCAGCTGCCAGACAAAGGGGCGGAAGCCCACCCCCTGCACTTTTCCGTAAACGCGTAAGCAAACCCCAGGGCTTTGGCTCATATCATCATTGCAGCGCCGCATCGCGCAGGCGCGTCTTCATCTGTTGATAGGTGCGCTGAGTGTACGCTTCGGCCCAGGACTGATCGTTGATCCCACTCACCCGTACCGAGCAATATTTGGTCTCCGGCGTTTTCGATATCGGGTCGAGATTATCCTGCGTCAGTTCGTTACAGGCACCGATCCACCACTGGTAGGTCATATAGACGCTGCCCTGGTTGATGCGCTCGCTGACATCCGCGCGGGTAATCACCTTCCCGCGACGCGACTCCACCCACACCAGTTGGCGATCGCGGATGCCAAGCGCCCCGGCATCCTGCGGATTGATCTGCACAAAACCCGGCTCATCGGCGAGGGTTTGCAGCGCCGCGCAGTTACCGGTCATTGAGCGACAGGAGTAGTGCCCTACTTCGCGCACCGTACAGAGCACCAGCGGGAATTCGCTGTCCGGGCGCTCGGCAGGTGCGCGCCACGGCGCAGCAAAGAGGTGGCCTTTGCCATCCGGCGTATCGAACTTATTGTCATGGTAGAGGTAAGGCGTGCCGGGGTGATCGAGCGTCGGGCAGGGCCACTGAACATGGCCCATATCGCCCATCTTCTCGTAGGTGACGCCGTAAAAGAGCGGGCAGAGTTCGCGCAGCTCGTCCCAAATCTGCTGATTGGTGTCGTAGTGCATCGGGTAGCCCATTTCGGTGGCGATCAGGCTGATAATTTCCCAGTCACGTTTGACGTTGTAGGTCGGATCAATCGCTTTTTCGAAGCGCTGGAAACCGCGGTCGGCGCAGGTAAAGACGCCACCATGTTCACCCCACGAGGTGGCGGGCAGCAGCACGTCCGCCTGCTCGGCGGTTTTGGTCATAAAGATGTCCTGCACCACGATAAAGTCGAGGGCCTCAAAGCCTTTGCGCACCAGGCCTAAGTCCGCTTCGGTCTGCAGCGGATCCTCGCCCATGATGTAGTAGGCTTTCACTTTGCCCTCCAGCGCCAGGTGTGGCACTTCGGTAATGCGTACGCCCACCTGGTCATCCATCAGCGCCGGATCGATCCCCCAGGCAGCGGCGAATTTCGCCCGCACCTGCGGATCAACCACATCCTGATAACCGGGGAACTGGTTCGGGATGACGCCCATATCGCAGGCACCCTGCACGTTATTCTGCCCGCGCACCGGGCCGACACCGACATGCTCGCGGCCGAGGTTGCCGGTAAGCAGCGCAAGGCTCGATAGCCCTTTCACCACATCGACTGCCTGGCCAAACTGCGTCACCCCCATGCCCCACATAATGGTGGCGGAGGGCGCGGCGGCAAAGGTGCGCATCGCCTGACGTACCTGTTTCGCCGGCACGCCGGTAAGGTGTTCCACCACTTCCGGCGCGTACTCTTTCACCGTTTCGCGGTAGGCATCCAGCCCGGTGGTAAAGCTGGCGACATAATCTTTGTCATACAGCTCCTCTTCGAGCAACACATAGCCGAAGGCGTTAACCAGCGCCATATTGCAGCCGTTTTTCAGCTGCAGATGCTGGTCGGCGATGCGCGCGGTCTCAATACGACGCGGGTCGCAGACGATAATTTTCGCGCCATTTTGCCGGGCTTTAATCACTCTTCGCGCCACGATCGGGTGCGAATCGGCACAGTTGTAGCCAAAAATCAGCAGGCAGCGGGAGTTTTCAATGTCACTGATGGAGTTGCTCATCGCACCGTTGCCGAGGCTCTCCTGCAACCCGGCAACAGAGGGGCCATGGCAGACGCGGGCGCAGCAGTCGACGTTATTGGTGTTAAGCACGCCGCGGGCGAACTTCTGCATCACATAGTTGGTTTCGTTCCCCGTCCCGCGCGATGAACCGGTGGTCATAATGGCGCGCGGGCCGAACTGGGCTTTGATTTCGCCCAGGCGCTTAGCGGTGTAGCGGATCGCCTCATCCCAGCTGACTGGGGTGAGCTTGCCCCCTTTCTGATAGCGGATCATCGGTTGCGTCAGGCGCGGGGT
This sequence comes from Kosakonia sp. SMBL-WEM22, assembly GCF_014490785.1. Taxonomy (NCBI): domain Bacteria; kingdom Pseudomonadati; phylum Pseudomonadota; class Gammaproteobacteria; order Enterobacterales; family Enterobacteriaceae; genus Kosakonia; species Kosakonia sp. SMBL-WEM22. Next base: position 3,937,462 of record NZ_CP051488.1, read on the forward strand.
GAGCAGTTTGGTGTCGTTGAGGAAATCCCAGCCGTAGTAGCCTTTCAGGCAGAGTTCATTCTGGTTGGTATGGCCATCGGCGGCTTCCGCGCGGATGATTTTTCCGTCATCAACAACCAGTTTCAGTTTGCAGCCCGCGCCGCAGTATGGGCAAACACTTGTGATCTTCTTCATCAGTAACAGACCTGTTAAAAGTGAAAGTAAAGGGGTTAGAAAGCAATGGCGAACGAGCTGTCAAGCGCGGCGCGGCGCCGTTTATCCGCGCTCATCTGCTCCAGCACATTACGATCGATACAGACCAGCGCCTTGGTCGGGCAGGCCTGGATGCAGGCCGGGCCGCTCTCGCTGTGGTGGCAAAGATCGCACTTGTTGGCTTCGGCTTTCTCCGCCCGCACATTGAGGCCCGCGCCGCTGTGGCGAATAACCGGCCGCACCACCACCTCCATCGCGCCATAGGGGCAGGCCACCACGCAGGTTTTGCACCCGATGCAGCGCTCCTGCATCACATGCACAAAACCTTCATCGCGGCGGATGGCGCCGTTCGGGCAGACATTGGCACAGGGCGCGTCTTCGCACTGACGGCACATCGTCGCCGTCGACACATTGACGCCTTTCACCACGTGAATACGTGGCAGGAAGGTTTCCGGGGTGAGTGCCGCGCAGTCGCGATCCGCCTGATGGGAGACCACGCAGGCCACCTCGCAAGTGCGGCAGCCGATGCATTTTGCGGCGTCGGCCATAATAAAACGGTTCATCATTTTCTCCAGCTAAGAGCCTTGTCCCGCTGAAGTATTCATAAAGCGTGCCACTTTTTAAGTGGCTGAATTTTATGATGTTCGTAAAAGTGCAGCGCTGTCATCGACAGAAGTGTCGATGACAGCTGACACTTCAGGCGCAGGGGCCGCTGGTGATGGAGTCGCGCAGGATCAACTCGCCGGGAAAGGTGGATTGTAGGGTAAAGTCGCCGCCATCGAGCATGAAGATCAGGCGGTTGATGGTCTCTTTGATCATGCCGGTGACCGGGATTTTGACGCTGGAGAGCGCCGGCACGGTGAAGGGGGCCATGGCGATATCATCAAAGCCCACTACCGAAACCTGACCGGGAATGGCGATGCCGCTGTCATGTAGCTGCTTGATAGCGCCTACCGCCATATCGTCGTTGCTTGCCACCAGCGCGCTGAAAGAGACCTTGCGATCCAGCAGTTCGCGCACGCCGAGCGCGCCGCTCTGCGGGGTCCATTTCCCTTCAACAATCAGTTCGTTACGCACCGTAATGCCCTGCTGTTGCAGCGCATCTTTATAGCCTGACAGGCGCTCAATGCCGGTGGGTGAATCGAGCGAGCCGGTGATCAGCGCAATATCGCGATGGCCGCGCGCAATTAACGCCGAGACCGCCTGCTGGCTGGCGGCGTGCTGATCGCAAAAGACACAGTGGCTGAGGTTTTTGCGCAGGCGGCGGTTGAGCACCACAATGGGCTGAGGGTGGCTGTCGATAATCGCATCCAGCTCGTCGACGCTGAGAAAACGGGGGTAGATGATGACGGCGTCGCAGCGCAGATCGAGCAGGTACTGGATCGCTTGACGCTCCTCTTCGGCGCTGTGTTTGCCATCTGCCAGCAGCAGTTGACGCCCTTTGTCTTCAGTCATGCGCGCCGCATGGGAGAGCAGTTCGCTGAAGTAGACGCCGTGGTAAAGAGTGTTAGTGACCACTAAGCCCAGCGTCTGGGTGGTGGTGCTGGCAAGGCTGCGCGCCAGCAAGTTTGGCCGGTAGCCGCTTTCGCTAATGGCCTGAAAGACGCGGTTTTTTGTCTCCTCGCTGACATAGCCTTTGCCCGTCAATACGCGCGAAACCGTAGCTTTCGACACCCCTGCCCGCTTCGCCACCTCCTGCATTGTCGCCATCTGTCCTGCTCCTGCAAATGTCCTGTGGCGAAGTGTACTTCAGCCATGAGGCGTATTGAAACAGTTAACCATCCGGCAAAAAGCGCGCACTTGCGGTTATCCGGTGATCTCCATCACGCTTTGAAAAAGTGCTTATTTTTAGGTCTTGTTTCCCCCGCATAAACTCATCATGATTTTGTGGAACCGGTTACCTATTTCATGTTTCATCGCCGCCTGGGCGTGCGATAAGTCATTACCCTATTGATTAAACAGGATAAAAAACAATGGCTAAGAACTATGCGGCGCTTGCCCACTCGGTGGTAGATGCGCTGGGCGGTGTCGATAACATTGCCGCCGTAACGCACTGCATGACGCGCCTGCGCTTCGTGGTGAAAGATGAAACGCGCATCGATAGCACCACGCTGAAAAGCATCAGCGGCGTGATGGGCGTGGTACGCAACGACAACCAGTGCCAGGTGATTATCGGTAACACGGTTTCGCAGGCGTTTCGTGAAGTGGTGAGCCTGCTGCCGCAGGATATGCAGCCCGCCGAGACGCAGACCAAACAAAAACTCACCCTGCGCCGCATCGGCGCGGGCATTCTCGATGCGCTAATTGGCACCATGTCACCGCTCATCCCGGCGATTATCGGCGGGTCGATGGTCAAACTGCTGGCGATGGTGCTGGAGATGTCCGGTGCGCTGCCCAAAGGCTCCTCCACCCTGACGATCCTGACGGTGATTGGCGACGGGGCCTTCTTCTTCCTGCCGCTGATGGTCGCTGCCTCGGCGGCGGTAAAATTTAAAACCAATATGTCGCTGGCGATCGCCATTGCCGGTGTGCTGGTGCACCCGAGCTTTATTGAACTGATGGCGAAAGCGGCGCAGGGCGAGCACGTTGAGTTCGCGCTGATCCCGGTGACCGCGGTGAAATATACCTACACGGTGATCCCGGCGCTGGTGATGACCTGGTGCCTCTCCTACATTGAACGCTGGGTCGATCGCATCACCCCGGCGGTGACGAAAAACTTCCTCAAGCCGATGCTGATTGTGCTGATTGCCGCGCCGCTGGCGATTGTGCTGATTGGCCCGCTCGGGATCTGGATCGGTAGTGCCATCTCCGCGCTGGTCTACACCATTCACGGCTATCTCGGCTGGCTCTCCGTTGCCATTATGGGCGCGCTGTGGCCGCTGCTGGTAATGACCGGTATGCACCGCGTCTTTACGCCCACTATCATTCAGACCATTGCCGAAACGGGTAAAGAGGGAATGGTAATGCCGTCGGAAATCGGCGCGAACCTCTCCCTTGGCGGCTCGTCGCTGGCGGTGGCATGGAAAACGAAAAACCCGGAGCTGCGCCAAACGGCGATGGCGGCGGCGGCCTCGGCGATCCTCGCCGGGATCTCCGAACCGGCGCTCTACGGCGTGGCGGTTCGCCTGAAACGCCCGCTGATCGCCAGCCTCATTAGCGGCTTTATCTGCGGCGCGGTGGCCGGTATCGCCGGGCTTGCCAGCCACTCGATGGCGGCACCGGGATTATTTACCAGCGTGCAGTTCTTCGATCCGGCAAACCCGATGACCATTGTCTGGGTGTTCGGCGTGATGGCGCTGGCGGTAGTGCTGTCGTTCGTGCTGACGCTGCTGCTCGGCTTTGAGGATATCCCGGTCGAAGCGGAGAAAAACGCACCGACGGCACAGCCGGTAAATGTTAAAGAAGCACAAGCCTGATTAATAGAGCGAGGTAACGCATGGCTGTTTTTCCGCAAGGATTTTTATGGGGCGGCGCACTGGCCGCCAACCAGTCGGAAGGGGGATATCTGGAGGGCGGCAAAGGGCTGACCACCGTCGATATGATCCCGCACGGCGCCAACCGTCTGGCGGTAAAACTCGGGCAGGAGAAGCGTTTTACCCTGCGCGACGATGAGTACTACCCCAGCCATGAGGCGATCGATTTTTACCATCGCTACAAAGAGGATATCGCCCTGATGGCGGAGATGGGCTTTACGGTGTTCCGCACCTCGATTGCCTGGAGCCGTCTCTACCCGAAAGGTGACGAATTAACACCCAATGAAGAGGGGATCGCCTTCTATCGCGCAGTGTTTGCCGAGTGCAAAAAGTACAATATCGAACCGCTGGTGACGCTGTGCCACTTCGATGTGCCAATGCACCTGGTGACGGAGTATGGCTCCTGGCGCAACCGCAAAATGGTGGAGTTTTTCACCCGCTATGCGCGCACCTGTTTTGAAGCCTTCGACGGGCTGGTGAAGTACTGGCTCACCTTTAACGAAATCAACATTATGCTGCACAGCCCCTTCTCCGGGGCCGGGCTGGTGTTTGAAGCGGGTGAGAATCAGGATCAGGTGAAGTACCAGGCCGCGCACCATGAGCTGATTGCCAGCGCGCTGGCGACCAAAATCGCCCATGAGGTGAACCCGCAAAACCAGGTGGGCTGTATGCTGGCGGGCGGTAACTTCTACCCCTACTCCTGCAAACCGGCCGATGTCTGGACGGCGCTGGAGAAGGATCGCGAAAACCTCTTCTTTATCGATGTGCAGGCGCGCGGCAGCTACCCGGCCTACTCCGCCCGCGTATTCCGTGAGAAAGGGGTGCAGATTGTTAAAGAAGATGGCGATGACGACATTCTGAAAAACACCGTCGATTTTGTCTCCTTTAGCTACTACGCCTCGCGCTGCGCCTCGGCAGAGATGAACGCCGCCAACACCAGCGCAGCGAATATCGTCAAATCTCTGCGCAACCCGCATGTTGAGGTGAGCGAATGGGGCTGGGGCATCGATCCGCTTGGCCTGCGCATCACCATGAACATGATGTATGACCGCTATCAGAAGCCGCTCTTTTTGGTGGAGAACGGGCTGGGGGCGAAAGATGAGGTCGATGCCAACGGCGAGATCCATGACGATTACCGCATCAGCTACCTGCGCGAGCATATCCGCGCAATGGGCGACGCGATTGAAGATGGTATTCCGGTGATGGGTTACACCAGCTGGGGCTGCATCGATCTGGTGGCAGCCTCCACCGGCGAGATGAGCAAACGCTACGGCTTTGTCTATGTCGACCGCGACGACCAGGGCAACGGCACGCTGGCACGGAGCCGCAAGAAATCCTTCTGGTGGTATAAGAAGGTGATCGCCAGCAACGGCGCGGATCTCGACTGATCCTGGCGGCAGCGAAGAGGCTCGTTTTCGCTGCCGCTTTACTTCACATATTCCTGGTTTTTCTGCCCGTAACGTGACAACGCTCACATCTATGCCAGGCTTAAACACGTGTCTATATAACGTTTAAGGAGCAAGCATGGCAGAGCAAAACACTAAACGACCTTTAGCGCCGCACTACCCGACCCCTCCTTTTGCCGAGCAACCGCAAACGCCGCCTGGCCTTGCCAGCAAGATGATCCCGGTACCGGATCATGGCGAAACCAGCTATCGCGGTTCGGGCCGTTTGACCGGACGTAAAGCGCTGATCACCGGAGGCGACTCGGGTATCGGGCGCGCTGTCGCTATCGCCTATGCCCGCGAAGGGGCTGACGTGGCGATTAACTATCTGCCGGAAGAGGAGTCCGACGCGGCAGAAGTGATCAAACTGATTGAAGCAGAAGGGCGTAAAGCGATTGCCATTCCGGGCGATATCCGCTCCGAAGCCTTCTGCCAGCAGCTGGTGGAAGAGGCCGTGAAGGGCCTTGGTGGGCTGGATATTCTGGTGAACAACGCTGGTCGCCAGCAGTTCAACGAATCGATCCTGACCCTGTCGACGGAAGATTTCGACGCCACCTTTAAGACCAACGTCTACGCGATGTTCTGGATCACCAAAGCGGCGGTGAAGCACCTGCCGGAAGGGGCGAGCATCATCAATACCTCTTCGGTGCAGGCTTATCAGCCAAGCCCGATCCTGCTTGATTACGCGCAGACTAAAGCGTCGATTGTTGCCTTTACCAAATCCCTGGCGCAGCAGCTGGGTGAGAAAGGCATTCGCGTTAATGCCGTGGCACCAGGTCCATACTGGACTCCGCTACAATCAAGTGGTGGCCAGCCGCAGGAAAAAGTGCAGCAGTTTGGTGCCAGCGCACCGCTCAAACGCCCGGGTCAGCCGGTTGAGATCGCGCCACTGTATGTCACGATGGCATCGCCGGAAAGCAGCTACAGCTCCGGCCAGGTGTGGTGCTCCGACGGGGGTACCGGTACGCTGTAAAGATTGTCGCAACCCTGCATCTTATGGCCGCCGCCCGGCGGCCACGTCTGATTCTTCCCCCCTTCTCTCTACAGGACACCACTGAACGTGAAGAACGCGCAATACACCTCTCCCGTGAGGGAAAATGGCTTTGTTGAGGCGGGCGATTATGCGGCTATCGGCGAGGGCCGATCCGTGGCGCTGATTGCGCCGGATGGCTCGATTGACTGGTGGTGCGCGCCTAATCTTGACTCTGCGCCGCTATTTGACCGCCTGCTCGACCCGGGTATCGGCGGTTTTTTTCAGCTTGAGCCGGATGCGCCTTACAGCGTGACGCGACGCTATCGCGATGACAGTAACGTGCTGGAAACCACCTTCACCACCGACGGCGGCAAGGTGTTGATTACCGAATCGATTAACAGCACGCTGGCGGGCCGCCTGCCGTGGAGCGAGCTGGCGCGGCGCATCGAAGGCCTTGAGGGAGAGGTGAAAATGAAGCTCTCACTGCGCTTCGGTACACGCGCGGAGAGTTGTTCGCCGTGGCTTAACGAAACCGCTCACGGCAACGTCTACCATATCGCCGATCTGATGGCGATGCTGCGTACCAGCGAGGATGTGTCGATTACCGATGTTGATGATGAGCAGATCCACGGCACCTTTACGACCTCGCCTGAGAGCCGCACGCTGGTGGCACTGCTGGTGACGGAGAAGGAGCCGTTGGCGGTGCCGGATCTCGCAGCGATTGATGAGCGGATCGAGACCAGCCACACCGCGTGGGTCGACTGGTCGAAAAGCCTCAGCTATTGCGGAGAGTATGAGAATCATGTCGGGCGCTCGGCGCTGGCGCTGAAGTTTCTTTGGTACTCGCCGACCGGTGCCCTTGCCGCGGCAGCAACCACGTCGATCCCGGAGGGGGTTGGTAAAGAGAAAAATTATGACTACCGCTATGCCTGGGTGCGCGATGCCTGCCTGATCATCAAAGCCTTCGCCTTTCTCGGCGCGCTGGAGGAGTGCAAAGCCGCCTTCTCCTGGTTATCGAAAACCATTATTCGCCACGGTGTGCGGCTCCACGCTTGCTATACGCTGGAGGGCGAAGCGGTGCCCGCCGAGACTTACCCGCCGCTGCGCGGTTACAAAGATTCGCGCCCGGTGCGCGTCGGTAATAACGCCCGCGATCAACTACAACTGAGTATGTATGGCGACATGCTGGCGACGGCGCAGCTGTTTGTTAACGCCGGGCATGTGCTGGATTTGCGTACCTCGCGGTTACTGGGCGAGCTGGCGAACTGCTGCGCCGATCACTGGCGGCAAAAGGATTGCGGCATCTGGGAACTGCCTGAGCACCAGCACTATACCCATTCAAAGATGGCCTGCTGGCTGGCGCTTGACCGCGCGGTGGAGATGGCGCGCGAGAAGCATATTGAGCCGACCTGGGTGGGCCGCTGGGAGCGAGAGCGCGACCGCATCCGCGACTGGGTGGAGGAGCACTGCTGGTCAGAGCGCAAGCAGGCCTATCTTTTTTATCCGGAAAGTGAGGATCGCCTCGACGCCTCGCTGGCGCTGGTGCACCGCTACGGCAACGGCGTTAACCGCCAGCGCATGTTATCCACCTACCGTGTGATCCGCGAAGAGTTGGGCGACGGCTGCGCCATGACCTACCGCTACAGTGGCGTTCAGGAGGAGGAGAACACCTTCGTTGCCTGTTCGTTCTGGCTGGCGGAGGCCTGGGCAGCAATGGGCGAGATCGACTGTGCCAAAACCGCGATGGAGGAGATCCTTGAGTGCATTTGCGATAAAGGCAACGTCGAAACCTTCAACGAGATGTTCGACGTGCGCACCGGAAAATGGAGCGGCAACCTGCCGCAGGGGTTGAGCCATCTGGCGCTGATCTGCGCCGCGCAGGCGATAACCGAGCATTCGTGAGAGGTTGATGCGGTTTGTTTTACAAACGATTCAGGTTGCGTAGGCCTGATAAGCGCAGCGCCATCAGGCAGCAATCGGCTGCATTGCCGGATGGCGGCTAACGCCTTATCCGGCCTACACACTACACACGCGACAACTTCGGGCGCGGATGGCCACAACCGCGGATGTTCGAACTTGATTCAGACAGCACAGAAGCCGAAATTAATTATTTTATTCCGATACTTTGAGATTTTGACTCTGGCTTTAGCCCTTCAAACGATGATTATATTTCGGCGCCCCTGGAGGGTGATGAGAAATAAGACAAGAAAGCTTAAAGGCTTCTTAACAGTGGGAATATGACCTTTCACACTTTTTAAACCAAAGGTAATTGCTGATGAAAAAAATGGTGCTAGTTGGCCTGTCAGTATTGTCACTTGCAGCCTGCCATCAGAACCCACAGCCTCCGCAGCTACGGGCTAAGGCTGTTGCTAATGCTGATAATGTTTGTGTTCTTGTTCAACCTGAAGGCGATGAAAAAGTGGCGATTGTTAAAATCGCAGAAGTCGGGGATCCGCAAAATGCGCTTGAAAAGTATGATATCAACGATACAGCGGCCAGCTCTGACACTTGCATGCCGACTTATGGCTATAAGTTTGAAAAAGGGCACTCCTATAACTTCACCGTCTACCTCGACTCAGACGAAAAAAGAGAGAAAGCGATAATCCCCTCTTCACGCATATTCTCTGTAGGCTTTGCCGTTCGGGATAATAACGGTAATACAGAAATATTTAGCGATAACTGATTTTGAGCCCAGTGGCTGGGCTCATATTTATTCTCTTACGGATAAATCGCCATCAGTACACTGCGTTTATCCCGCAAGAAGATATTGAAATCATCACTTAGCGCCGGATTTTTTGTTAATAAACGCTGCTTAACCGCCGGAAATTTATCGTCGTTGGTAAAAAACAGCGCCATCAGATAATCCATATTTTCAATATGATTACTTTCCGATTCGCTGATTATACGTTGATAGCACGCATCCTCTTTTTTACCCAGACGCTCTTTGAGCAGGCACTCTTGCAGCAATAATGATGGATTAGCGTTAGCTCTGTTAACAGGCTCAAGGTAAGTGAGCGATTTCTGATAGTCGTCTCTTGAAGCAAGCAGGCTGGTATAACTGCGAATAACATTCACATTTTCAGGATTTTTGCGCGCGAGCTTGTCGAAATCCTCTAACACGGCAGGTTTATCCGCCTCCTGTGCCAGCGTGTACTTTTTCACCAGTTCAGAGGCTTGCTGTGTAGGCTCCGCTCTCGCGGGGGCGCTGAGAAAGATGATTACGAGCAATGTTGTCACGCCACTGATACGCATTACGCTCTCCTTGCTTTAAAACGAGACATAACCTTACTGTATATCGCTTTGCACACCAAAGAGAGGATTACGTCTTATCCAGCCTACATACGATTCGGGTTTGCGTAGGCCTGATAAGCGCAGCGCCATCAGGCAGCTATGGGCGCTAATGCCGGATGGCGGCTAACGCCCTATCCGGCCTACCAGATACCGTTGGTTATTTCACAAGCGCATCGACACTTTTCCTCTCATCCTTGCACACCAAACACCCTGAATAGAGCGCTCTTTCCCTCTTCGGTAATCGTCACTTCGCGATAGCCCGGCGTGCGCTGTAACCAGCCGCGCTGTTCGAAAGCGATAAGCAGCGCAGCACCGGCATCGCCGCCGAGATGAAAGCGGCGTTCGCTCCAGTCCAGGCAGGCGCTACAGGGTTTACGGCGGGTATGCGGGTCGAGCGCTACGCCGAGTTTTGCAAGCTCGCGCCTGCCGGTTTCGGTTACCGTATCACCCGCGTCGGTTATCCACCCATCTCGCTGCATCACGCTGAAAATGCCAACGGCGATCTCACCGGCAAGGTGGTCGTAGCAGGTGCGCGCCCGGCGTAGCGCCAGCGGCGTGCGGGTGACGGGCGATTTTGCGCCGCGCATCGACACCCCCATCATATTTTCCAGTAGCCCGGCGACATCGCTGCCCGCCAACCGGTAGTAGCGATGCCGCCCCTGCGAGACGCAGACCAGCAGCCCGCTATTTAGCAGTTTGGTTAAGTGCGCGCTGGCCGTCGACGCGGCGATATCAACCACCGCGCACAGCTCCGTTGCGGTCCACGCCCGTCCATCCATCAGCGCGCAGAGCATCCGCGCGCGTGACGGTTCCGCCATGGCGCTGGCGATGGCAGCAAGAGCGCTCTCCAGCGCAGGCGGTGAATTGTCGGCAGGTAAACTCATGCTTTAGAAACGTCCCAATGTTGTGTCACCTCGTGCGCCAGTGGATCATTATCGGTGAGCAGGATCAAGCGATTATCGTGATCGCTGTACTGCACCTCGATATTGATCCCCGCGTTTGCCAGCGCGCGCGCAATCTCACCCAGCTCGCCCGGCCTCTCCTGCTTCAGCTTGCGGATAAGCGGCTTTCTCACGCTCTGCAGCGTAAAGCCCGCGGCTTTCAGCACCTGCTCTGCGCGCTCCCCCTCTTCAACCAGAAAGTGAGCATGGCACTGCGCGTTGACGGTAAACACCCCGCCGCCCTCCAGACCGACGCCATTGCGACCCAGCGTTTCGCCAAGCGCCGCCAGCGCACCGGGCGCGTTATCCAGCACCACGTGAAGATCGTACATATCAGGCTCTCCTGTCGGTCGAGGTGTAGTCGCGAAATACCTGTGCGACGCGAATGCGGTAGAACGAAAAGATGGTGCGCTGCCCTTCTGCCTGCGCGGCCTGATGCAGGACGTTTTGCTTCCAGGCGATCACCGCCGCCTCATCGCGCCACCAGGAGAGGGACAAAATCTTCCCCTCCGTGCTCAGGCTCTGAAAGCGCTCAATGGTGATAAAGCCGTCAATCTCCGCCAGTTGCGGCTTCAGTTCTGCGGCAAGTTGCATATAGCGCGGCTGCTCGCCAGGCGCAATATCCGCTTCAAATAACACTGCGATCATAGGTCACTCCCTCTACTGTTCCGTCTCGCCAGTGTTATGCAGCGCCCAACGCGATGCTTCGCCCGGCAACGAAATGTCGCTGCCCCCCCCCTCTTTTTTAGGAGTGATTCAGTTCGCACTTTTCCATGAAACCGGTTGCGACAGAGCGTCACCAGGCTAGCATGAAACCGGTTTCACCCAGTTACACCTACTCAGTTTCCGATAATAAAAGGTAAATAAAAATGGCCGTTATCAGGGATTACAATAAGTTAGCGAGCGATATCCTGCGGGAGGTCGGCGGTGAAGAGAACATCAGCAACTTCTCCCGCTGCGCCACACGACTGCGGCTTGTCCTCAATGAAACGCCCGCCACGGCAAAAAGCAACGTGCAGAGTTTGCCCGGCGTCATTGCGGTCGTTGAGAGCGGCGGTCAGTTCCAGGTGGTGATTGGTACCCACGTCGCCGATGTTTTTAACGCCCTGAGCGGCATGGTGAAAGAGCGCGGGGATGACGCGCCGCCAGCCAAAACGCGCTGGCTCGATGCGGTGATCGCCACCATGTCGGCAGTGTTTGCCCCGATCGTCTATATTCTTGCCGCCGCCGGGATTTTGCAGGGCTTGTTGATCCTGCTCGGCCTTGCGGATGCGGATATCAAGTCCAGCGGCACCTTTGCGGTGCTCAACTTTATGTCCTGGACGCCGTTTGCCTTCCTGCCGGTGTTTATTGCTATCACCGCCGCGCGCCACTTTAAGTGCAACCCGTTTATTGCCGTGCTCTGCTGCTGTGCGCTGATCAACCCCGAGTGGACGGCGCTGGCGGGCAAAATTGCCGCCGGTAACGAAGTGAAGTTCCTCTTCTTCCCGCTGGCGGAAACAGTCTATACCTCATCGGTGCTGCCGCCGCTGTTCCTCGTGTGGGCGCTGTCGTGGTTTGAGCGCCGCGTGGAGAAATGGCTGCCGGAGGTGATTAGCCCCCTCTTTACGCCACTTATCTGTTTTGTGGTGATTGTGCCACTGACGCTGATTGTGATTGGGCCACTGACGAGCTGGGCGGCGATTGGTGTGGCAAATGGCTACAACGCCCTGTTCCATGCCGCGCCAGCGCTGGCCGCAGCGATTATTGGCGGCGTCTGGCAGGTAATTGTGATTTTTGGCGTTCACTGGGGTATTACGCCAGTGATTATGGCCAACTTCGACACTCAGGGGTATGACTCTTTCCAGGCCTACCAGACCATCGCAGTGATTGGTCAGATGGCGGCGGTCTTCGGCGTGTTTATCAAGAGCCGTAACAAACAACTGAAAGCCACCTCGCTCTCGGCGGGCGTGACCGCCATTTTTGGGATTACCGAACCGGCGATTTACGGCGTTACGCTGCGCTTTAAAAAGCCCTTCATCTGCGGCTGTATTGGCGGAGCCATCGGTGCGGTGGTCGCCAGCCTGTTTGGCAGCCTCTATTATGCTTATGCCGCACTGCCGGGCCTCTTTACGCTGGTTAACGCCATCAGCCCCGATGCGCCGATGTCCTTTATTGGCGAACTGGCCGGTGCCGGGACGGCGATCGTGCTCACCGTGGTGATGGTGCAGTTTGTCGGTTTTGACGATCCGGTTGAAGAGACGCCCGCAGAGCAGAAACCGGCGACGGTCACTGTCGGCACACTGCAAATGCTCAGCCCGATTAAAGGCGAAGTGATTGCGCTGGAGAGCGTGAAAGATGAAGCTTTTGCCGGCAAAGTGCTGGGCGATGGCATCGCGATTGTCCCCGCCGAGGGAAAAGTGGTTGCGCCGTGCGATGCGCAGGTCGCGACATTAATTGACTCCCATCACGCTATCGGCCTGATCTGTGACAATGGCGCAGAATTACTGATCCATGTTGGCCTGAATACCGTTAATTTACAGGGGCAATACTTTACGCCGCTGGTGAAAGAGGGCGACCGGGTGACCGCAGGTACGCCTCTGCTGGCATTCGATAAGGCGAAAATTGAGCAGGCCGGGTATGATTTAACAACGCCGGTGCTGGTGGTCAACAGCGATGAGTTCACGCTTACTCACCACCAGTCACAAGGTGCCGTCACGGCGGGAGCGCCGCTGATGTCGCTGGCCTGAGAAGAGAGATAATACGAGCGAGGATGAAGAATGGTAACGATACTGGATGTCGCACGGCTGGCAGGCGTCTCCAAAGCGACGGTATCGCGCGCGCTGAACGGCAAAGTCTTTGTCCGCGAAGAGGTCAAAGCCCGCATTATGCAGGCGATTGACGAAACGGGTTACAAGCCAAACCAACTGGCGCGCAACCTTGCCAATAATAAAACCAACTCCGTCGGTCTGGTGATCACTAACGGGCTCTATAACGGCCCGTTCTTCTCCAGCATGATTTACCATGCGGCGACCGACAGCGAAATGCACGGTCGGCAGCTGGTGCTGGCGGATGGAAAACATAGTGCGCAAGAGGAGCGTGACGCTATCGACCTGCTGCTGTCGCTGCGCTGTGAAGCGATCCTCATCTATCCAAAATACCTGACGGTCGACGAGCTGGATGAGATTATCGATACCAGCCAGACGCCGATTGTGGTGATTAACCGCGAGCTGACCCGCCACCGCAGCCAGTGCGTGTTTGTTGACCACCAGCAGAGCAGTGAAAGGATGATGGCGTATCTGCTGGCGCAGGGGCATAGACGTATTGCCTTTGTCGCCGGTTCGGAAGGTTCGCCCACCGGCGACAGCCGTCTGGCGGGGTATCACCAGGCGCTGCGCAACGCCGGAATCGAGCCTGACCCGCAGTTGCTGGTGCGCGGAAGCTGGAGCACCGACAGCGGTTATGAGGCCGGACGCGAGTTGCTGGCGCGCAATGTGCCCTTCAGCTGTGTGCTGGCCGGAAATGACGATATGGCGATTGGCGTGGCAAAAGCGTGTCAGGAGGCCGGGCTGCGCCTGCCGCAGGATGTTTCCCTCGCCGGGTTCGATGATTCGGTGATTGGTAAATATTACAACCCGGCGCTCACCACCCTGCATGTGCCGATGGATGAGATGATCCGCCACGCGGTGGCGATCCTCTTGTTGCCGGATGAGACACCGCCGCGCGCCCATCAGGGCGAGCTGGTATGCCGCGAGTCGGTCGTCAAGGTTGGGTAATCCCTGGTTCTTTTGTCTGCCGAATATCTTTTGTAGGCCGGATAAGGCGGGAGCCGCCATCCGGCAGTGCAGCAGATTAATGCCTGATGGCGCTGCGCTTATCAGGCCTACGCAAACCCAGCCATATGTCAGCCAGATATCTTTTGTAGGCCGGATAAGGCGGGAGCCGCCATCCGGCAGTGCAGCAGATTAATGCCTGATGACGCTACGCTTATCAGGCCTACGCAAACCCAGCCATATGTCAGCCAGATATCTTTTGTAGGCCGGATAAGGCGGGAGCCGCCATCCGGCAGTGCCGCAAGATTAATGCCTGATGGCGCTGCGCTTATCAGGCCTACGCAAACCCAGCCATATGTCAGCCAGATATCTTTTGTAGGCCGGATAAGGCGACAGCAGCCATCCGGCAATGCCGCAAGATTAACGCCTGATGACGCTGCGCTTATCAGGCCTACGCAAACCCAGCCATATGTCAGCCAGATATCTTTTGTAGGCCGGATAAGGCGGGAGCCGCCATCCGGCAGTGCCGCAAGATTAATGCCTGATGGCGCTGCGCTTATCAGGCCTACGCAAACCCAGCCATATGTCAGCCAGATATCTTTTGTAGGCCGGATAAGGCGACAGCCGCCATCCGGCAGTGCAGCAAGATTAACGCCTGATGACGCTACGCTTATCAGGCCTACGTAAACCCAGCCATATGTCAGCCAGATATCTTTTGTAGGCCGGATAAGGCGACAGCCGCCATCCGGCAATGCCGCAAGATTAACGCCTGATGACGCTACGCTTATAAGGCCTACGCAAACCCAGCCATATGTCAGCCAGATATCTTTTGTAGGCCGGATAAGGCGGGAGCCGCCATCCGGCAATGCCGCAAGATTAACGCCTGATGACGCTACGCTTATCAGGCCTACGCAAACCCAGCCATATGTCAGCCAGATATCTTTTGTAGGCCGGATAAGGCGGGAGCCGCCATCCGGCAATGCCGCAAGATTATTGCCTGATGGCGCTACGCTTATCAGGCCTACAAGTACCGAATCGTTTATTACGCGCCGATGCTGTTTAAGGTCTCCAGCGCCTCGCGCGGCAGTACCAGCTTCGCGCTGGCGAGGTTCTCCTGCAAGTGCTGCGGAGAGGAGGTGCCGGGGATCAGCAAAATATTGGGTGAACGTTGCAACAACCACGCCAGCGCCACCTGCATTGGCGTTGCATCCAGCTCCGCCGCCACCGCATTCAGCTCGCTCGATTGCAGCGGTGAAAAACCACCAAGCGGGAAGAACGGCACAAAGGCAATGCCCTGCTCATTCAGGCTATCAATCAGCGCATCATCCTGGCGGTTCGCCACGTTATAAAGGTTCTGCACGCAGGCGATAGGCGTCATCTTCTGCGCGTCCGCCACCTGTTTCGCCGTCACATTGCTCAGGCCGATATGGCGAATCAGCCCGCGCTCTTTGAGCTTGATTAAGGTCTCCAGCGGCGCTTCCAGCGCCCCCTCTGCCGGGCCGTGAGCGCTAAACATCGCGCGCAGGTTGACCACATCCAGCACATCGAGTCCGAGATTCCGCAGGTTATCTTCCACCGCGCGGGTCAGCTCTTCATCACTAAAAGCGGGCAGCCAGTTGGCTTTATCATCGCGGCGTGCGCCCACTTTGGTGACAATCGTCAGGTTATCCGGGTAGGGATGCAGCGCCTGCTTAATCAATTTATTGGTGACATGCGGGCCGTAAAAATCACTGGTATCAATATGCGTAACCCCGGCGGCCACCGCATCGCGCAGCACTTGCAGTGCGCGCGCTTCGTCGGCCGGCGGGCCAAACACGCCAGGGCCTGCGAGCTGCATTGCACCGTAACCCAGACGACCCACGTCGTTGTCGCCCAGACGATAAGTAAGCGAAAGTTCAGACATAGCATTGCTCCTGTGTGTTAAGTCAGACGATTGTAGGCGGCGCGTCTGAAGGCGGCAATGCACCTTTTGTGCGAAGGGTAAAGGCCCTCCTCAAGCCACGGATATATAACGCAATCGTTACAAGAAATGTCTACACTTGAGCAAACGGGCCCTATCGAGGATGTCATATGATTTTTCCAGCTATGCCAGTCAACGAAAAAGAGCGTCTGCACTCTTTATACATGATGGATCTGCTCGATAAAAAAGATGACGAACGCTTCGACCGCTTAACCCGCATGGCAAAAACCACCTTTGATGTGCCGATTGCGGTGATAAGCCTGCTCGATCGCGATCGGCAGTGGCTGCTCTCTCGCGGCGGCATCGATACCCATGAAACGCCACGCAACCTCTCTTTCTGCGCCCACGCCATTCTCGAAGAGGGGGTCTTTATCGTGAAAGATACCCAGATGGATCCGCGCTTTGCCGATAACCCCTTTGTCACCGGCGAGCCGTGGGTGCGTTTCTACGCCGGTTGCCCGGTGCGCCTGCCGGATGGCGCCATTGCCGGTACCATCTGCATTATTGATACCTACCCGCGCCCCTTTTCCAGCGCGGAGATCAACACCCTGCTCGATTTCGCCGCCATCGTCGAAGATGAGTTTTTAATCCTCAGTATGGCGATGACCGATGCCCTGACCGGCATGCCCAACAGCCGCGGCTTTTACCGCTCAGGCGAGAAGCGCTTCACCTTGTCGAAAGAGCACAACACCCCCTTCAGCCTGCTCTATTTCAGCATCGACAACCTAAAGTCGATCAACGAAGTGCTGGGCAGCAAAGAGGGGGATGCGGTGGTGAAAACCTTCGCCAGCACGCTGACAAAATGCCTGCAGGAGCAGGATATCGCTGCGCGCATGGGCGGCGGCGAGTTTGCCGTGCTGCTTAGCAACAGCGCCGAGCATGATGTCGATGCCTTCCTCTTCGATCTGCAAACGCGAATGGACGCGCTGGAGGCGAACGGCGGCAAAAACTACCACATCAACTACTCTCACGGCGTGATTGAGCAGCATGAGAAGTACACCACCCTGCGCGACATGCTGGAGGAGAGCGGCAAAGTGATGTACGCGGAAAAACGTCGCCGTTAAAGGGTGGCGAAACCGCCCTGCCCTTGCCAGCCCTCAAGCCGCTGATAGATCGTCTCTACCGCCGCCTTCACTGGCGGCGTCATTGGATAGTAAAAGCCGACGATATCGGGCTGAATGCCGAGGAAAATCACCTCGCCGACATCCTCTTTCAGCTGATCGATCAGGTAGTTGAGCGGCATATTGTGGGTGGTCATCATAAACATCTCGGCGATGTCGTCCGGGTTGACCACGCGGATCTCGCCGGGGTTAAGCCCCATATCGGTGGCATCGACCAGCAGCAGCCGCGCCGGGCGTAAATCACGGATCGCGGCGACATCATTCTCCGGCGCGCTGCCGCCATCAATCACCCGCCACTCTCCCGCAGGTTTCGCAGCGCACATCTCCGCCAGCAGCGGGCCTGCGCCGTCGTCGCCCATCATGCTGTTGCCGACACAGAGTAGAACGTCAGTCACGTAACCTCCTGACCATCAGATAGATGGCGCTCTCCTGATAAATATCATGCAGCATCGACAGCAACTCGCGGCTCCACGCCTGCTGCATTTCACTTTGCTGCGCCAGCGCGCGGTCAAAGGCGTTTGCCAGCAACATTACATGCGTACTGTCGATGACGATTTCGCCGTAGCGCGGCACCCCTTCCATTTTCCGCCGCGCTTCGCTGCCCGCTTCAAGGGTGGCGATCCACGCCAGATAGTCGTCCCATGAGCAGGTGAGCGCCGCCTCCAGACAGTCGATCACCCCAAGATGGTGGCCGATAGCCAGACTGTAATAGACCACCTGCTGCGCCTGCGGCGGCGTCGTCTCGTTTTCGTCGATAAACTTGCGCCGCAGCTGGCTAAAGACCACCGTTTCGCCCATCAGATTTTCGCCTCCTGCACCACCTGGTTAAGGTGGCTGACAATCTCCGTCAGGCGCGGATCGTTCTCCTGCGCCAGCCAGTTCATCACTTCATGCTCGCCGAGGGTGCGCAGGCGCAGGTAATCATCGGCAATCTGGCGGCCATAGCGGTAACCCGCCAGCCGCCGCGCGGTGCGATCCACTTTGACCCGCAGCGGCTGCACCATCTGCGGGTGGAGGATCTCCGCCGGCTGATCGTCCAGCTCGCCGGGAAGACGGGCGTGAATTTTCTGCTCCAGCAACCCGAGCGCCATCGCGAAGCCATAAAGCGTGGCGGCGGGCGTCGGCGGGCAGCCGGGAATATAGACATCGACCGGCACGATCTTGTCGGTTCCGCCCCAGACGCAGTAGAGATCGTGAAAGATCCCCCCGCTATTACCGCAGGCACCGTAGGAGATGCAGATCTTCGGATCCGGCGCCGATTGCCAGGCGCGTAACGCCGGGGAGCGCATCGCACGGGTGACCGCGCCGGTAAAGAGCAAAATGTCAGCGTGACGCGGCGAGGGCACCACTTTAATGCCGAAGCGTTCTGCGTCGAACAGCGGCGAAAGCGTAGCGAAAATCTCAATTTCGCAGCCATTGCAGCCGCCGCAATCGACGCGGTAGACGTAGGCCGAGCGTTTGATCTTCTTCAGCAGCGACGCTTTCATGCTGGCGATGGACTCCTCCACCGTCATCGGCAGCGGAATGCCCTCTGCGTCGCGCGGTCCAATAAGCTGGCTCATCAGCTGGCCTCTCTCATATGGCGGGTCAATTCAATCCGGTCGGTTGGTACCAGGCACTGCTGGCGTTTACAGGCCGGGCAGGTTTCAAAGCTGGCGCGGTGCGCTTCGGCACGGGTGTCGCCGTTATGCGCCAGCAACGCAATGGCGTAATCGATCTCCTTCTGAACGGCAAAGGGGCGCGCGCATTCGCGGCACTGGCACAGCTCAAAGCGCGACTGTTGCAGAAAGTCGGCCTTGTTCCACACCGCCAGTTCATACTCTTGCGACAACGTAATCGCCGCCGTCGGGCAGACCTCTTCGCAGCGGGCACAGAAGATGCAGCGCCCAAGATTAAACTGCCAGGCCTGCTCGCCGGTGGCGAGATCGGTCTCTACCGTTAACGCATTGGAGGGGCAGGCATTAACGCACGCCGCGCAGCCGATGCACTGCTGCGGGTTGTGCTGTGGCTTACCGCGAAAATTTTTATCAACCGGCATCGGCGTCAGCGGATAGTCGCTTGTCGGCGCGCCGGTTTTGATCACTTTTTTGATAAAGGTAAACATGGCTTGCAACGCTCCTTCTATTTCAGCGGCGAGTGCTTACGCTCAATGCTGTAGCGCTCCAGCTCTTTGTAAGGCACCACCTGGCTCTTTTTCTTGCGCACATCCACCACCGTCATGCGGTCGGTGCAGGAGTAACAGGGATCGAGGCTGCCGATAATTAGCGGCGCGTCAGAGACGGTATTGCCGCGCAGCATGTAGCGCAGGGTTGGCCAGTTAGCGTAAGTCGCCGCGCGGCAGCGCCAGCGGTAGAGCTTCTGGTTGTCGCCGGTCATGCTCCAGTGGATATCATCCCCGCGCGGCGCTTCGGAAAAACCAAGCGCAAAGCGGTGCGGAATATAGGTAAAGCCCTCTACCATCAGCGGGCCGCCGGGCAGGTTATCGAGCCCGAAATCAATCATGTTCAGGGCGGTAAAGACTTCGTTGATGCGCACTTTCAGGCGCGAAATCACATCGCAGCCCTGTTCGGTGTGAACGGTCATCGGCAGCAGGCCGTAGCCAACAAATGGGTGATCGGCGCGGGTGTCGCGAGCGTGGCCGCTGGCGCGCACCATCGGGCCGACGTTGCTGAAGTCGCGGGCGATTTGCGGATCAAGGCGGCCAATGCCGACCGTGCGCTGCTCAATGTTCGGCGTGCTTAACAGCATATCGACCAGCTCCTGCACATCGCGACGCATTTGCTGCGCCAGCTGGCGGGTCTGGATCATCTCATCTTTCAGCATGTCGCGACGGATGCCGCCAATCAGGTTCAGGCCGTAGGTTTTACGCGCCCCGGTGAGAATTTCCGCCATCTTCATTGAGGTTTCACGCACGCGGAAGAACTGCATAAAGCCGGAGTCAAAGCCGACAAAGTGGCAGGCAAGGCCGAGGTTGAGCAGGTTGGAGTGCAGGCGCTCGACCTCAAGCAAAATGGCGCGGATCATCTGCGCCCGCTCCGGTACCACAATGCCCATCGCGTTCTCCACCGAGGTGGTGTAGGCGGTGCTGTGGGCAAAGCCGCAGATGCCGCAAACACGATCCGACAGGAAGGTCACCTCGTTGTAGCCCATGCGGGTTTCCGCCAGTTTTTCCATGCCGCGGTGGACATAGAACATGCGGTAATCGGCATCGATAATGTTCTCGCCATCGACAAACAGGCGGAAATGTCCCGGTTCATCAGAGGTGACATGCAGCGGGCCAATCGGCACTACATTGTTCTTCTTATCACCCAGTTCGTTGATGAACTCGTAGGTTTCCGCGTCGGTGGTTGGCGCGGGGCGCTGGCGGTAATCCATGCTGTCTTTGCGCAGCGGATAGAGCTCATCCGGCCAGTCGTCGGGCAACACCAGACGGCGCTCATCCGGCAGGCCTACCGGGATCAGGCCGTACATATCGCGTACTTCGCGCTCGCCCCACACCGCCGCCGGTACGCGCGGCGTCACGGAAGGGTACTCCGGTTTCAAAGCATCCACTTCGACACGCACGGTGATCCAGCACTTCACGCCCTGCTCCATCGACAGCACGTAGTAAACGGCGAAGTGGCCATTGAGCTTGCGCTCATCGTTGCCAAACAGCACCGATAGCCAGCCGCCCTGCTGGTAGTAGAGGAACTCGACCACTTCCGGCAGATAGTTGAGTTTGATGGTCAGGGTCAGCTGATCCTTCGTCTGCCATGCGCTCTCCAGCACCACGCCGGGGAATTTCTCATGCAGCGCGGCAAGGTAGTGTTGGCCGATCTTTTCTTCAGACATAGATGAACTCTCTTAATAGGTCGCCAGCAAGGAGACAAAGGCCAGGAAGGCGACGCCGAAACCGGCCCAGGTGACGCGCGAGGCGGCAACAAAACGCAGGCGCGCCATGCTGTTTTCAAACAGAGCGATGACCAGCACGCCGAGCAGCAGTTTCAGCAGCGCGACAACCAGCGCCAGCAGCAGCCCGCCGACGCTGAAGGCGGTCATCTGCCCCCAGGGTAAAAAGACGCCGACAAACAGTTGCAGCACCACCAGCTGTTTCAGGCTGATGCCCCACTTGAGGATGGCGAAACCGCTGCCGCTATACTCAGAGAGCGGCCCCTCCTGCAACTCCTGCTCCGCTTCCGCCAGATCGAACGGCAGTTTGCCCATTTCAATAAAGGTGGCGAAGGCGCAGGCACAGAGCGCAAGAAGCAGCGGCAGGCTGGCGTGCAGCGGCCAGTGATAAACGGTGTCGGTAATGTGAGTGATATGGGTCGACCCGGCGACCAGCGCCGCCACCCACAACCCCAACAGCAGGATCGGCTCCACCAGCACGCCGAGCATCGCTTCGCGGCTGGCACCCAGCCCGGTAAAAGGGCTACCGGTATCCAGCCCGGCGATGGCGAAAAAGAAGCGGGCAATGGCGAAGAGATAGATAAGCGTGATGAGATCCCCAAGCAGCGGCAAGGGTGAGGCCACCGTCACCACCGGCAGCGCGGTGGCCACCGTCAGCATCACGCCGACCATCACCAGTGGCGTCAGGCGAAAGACCCAGCCGGAGGCCGCCGGGGCGATGCTCTGCCGCCCGAGCAGTTTGAACAGATCGCGATACTCCTGCAGCACCCCCGGCCCGCGCCGGTTATGCAAGCGCGCACGCGCTACGCGACTGATGCCGGAAAGCAGCGGCGCAAGGGCGAACATCACCAGCGCCTGTACAACAGCAAACAGAAAACTCATCTTCAGGCTCCTCGGGAAATCACCACAACCACCAGCACCGCCAGCTCAATCAGCGCCAGGCGACGAAACAGCAGCGGCGCGGCGTCGCCCCGCCAGACGGGCAGCGACAGCGTTGGCTCCAGCCATTTGCGCAGCGCGAGTACCGGCGCGAAGGCCCCTTTAACCGGCATCGCAAAACCGTGGGCGGTGATCACCATCGACGCTTCATGGTCGTAACCACACACCCACGCCGCCCCTCTGCTGCGGGACGGCAGACGGTCGCCCTTCAGCAGCAGGAGCAGCATCAGCGGCAGCAGCGTCGCGGCAATCAGCAGCAGAGCAATCATCGGTTGCGACACCACGGTGTTCGACGTTTCAAGCGGCAGCGGTACGGCACTGAACAGGCGCGGCAGCAGCCACGGTGCGGCAACCCCACCAATCACACAGCAGATCGCCAGCGCCGCCACGCTTACACTCATCAGCCACGGCAGCGGGCGCGGGTTTTCCGCCTGCGCGCTGCGCGGCGCGCCAAGGAAGGTGACGCCATAGACTTTCGCCATGCACATCACCGCCAGCGCGCCGGTAATTGCCAGCCCAACCGCCAGCAGCGGCCCCATTACTTGCAGAAGAAAATTGCCGCTGGCGCTTAAGCGGAAGAAGGCCTGGTAGATCACCCACTCACCGGCGAAACCGTTGAGCGGCGGCAGCGCGGCCATCGCCATCAGGCCAACCAGCATCGCCAGCGAGATAAGCGGCATGCGTTTACCGAGGCCGCCCAGTTTTTCGATATCGCGATAACCGGTAGCAAACCAGAGCGCGCCCGCGCCGAGAAACAGCGTGCTTTTAAACAGGCTGTGATTGAAAAGGTGATAGAGACCGCCGACCAGCCCGAGCGCCACCAGCACAGGCTGGCGCAGCGCAAGCCCGGTGATGCCCGCGCCAAGGCCGAGCAGGATGATGCCGATATTCTCCAGCGTGTGGTAAGCCAGCAGCCGCTGGATGTTGTGCTCCATCAGCGCATACAGCCCGCCAACAAAGGCGGTCAGCAGACCAAACACCAGCAGCAGCACGCCCCACCAGAGCGGCGGTTGTCCGCCAAATAGAGAGAGCGTGAGGATGCCGAACAGCCCGACTTTCATCACCACGGCGGAGAAGAGCGCCGCCGCCGGAGCCGGAGCGTTGGCATGCGCCTGCGGCACCCAGGCGTGCAGCGGGATGATCCCCGCCAGCAGGCCAAAACCGATTATGCCGAGAAGCCAGAGGCCGCCGCTCAGGGGGTGCAGGCTCAGCACGCTGAAATCGAGGCTCTGGTAGCGCTGCCATAGTAGCCAGCAGAGCAGCGCCAGCAGCAGCGTGCCGAGGCGTCCAAGAGCGAACCAGAGTTTGCCGGAGGTGCTGCACCCGGTAAGGAACACCGCGCAGAGCGCCATGATCTCCGCCATCACCACCAGTGCGCCGAGGTTGGCCGCGCTCACCGCGCAGATCGCCGCCGCCAGCAGGAGGTTAACCAGCAGACCATTGGTTTTTACCGCCTGATGACGGTGCCACGCCAGGTTATAGAGGCTGATAAAGAAGCCGCAGACGCCAAGCGTCAGCAGCCAGACGGCGCCGAGCGGCGTGAGCAACAGATGAAGGTTGATCAGCGGCACGATACCGCTCACGGTCTGCCCATCAAGCAGTGCGCCCGCCCCGGCCGCCGTTACCAGCAGGCAGCCAGCCGCACCGCCCAGGCCCGCGAAGAAACCACTCACGGTTTTGAACGCACTCAGCAGGCCCGCCAGCAGCGCAGCGCCGCTCAGTGTGACGACCGCGGTGCTCAGCAAAGAGAAAAGCGTCATTTTGCACTCCCGTTATTCAGCACAAATCGCGCCAGATCGCCGTAATCGCTATTCAGGGTCTGCTCGCGTTTGCGGCGGCTGGCGCGAGTGATGTCGTGCGGGCTGACCAGGTGCAGTGCTTTGGTCGGGCACATGCGTACACAGGCCGGTCCGTCGGCGTCGAAGTAGCAGAGGTCGCACTTCACGGCGATGGCGCGCACGCCCGGCACCCAGTCGAGCAGCGAACTCACTTTCGCAGGCATCGGCGGCGCGGCGGGCGCTTTCGGCGTGTTGACGTTGGCCGGGATATCCAGCGGACGGCTGCCGGAAAACTCAATCGCGCCGAACGGACAGGCAATGGCGCAGAGCTTACAGCTGACGCAAAGGCTCTCATTGAGCTGCACCGCGCCATCCTCGCGGTTGATGGCGTTCACCGGGCAGACCCCGGCGCAGGGCGCATCTTCACAGTGGTGGCACTGCTGCGGCGCGGATTCATGTTGGCTGCGCATAACGCGCAGGCGCGGCATCGCCTGCAGCCCCACCGCGCGGTGCGTCTCGGCGCAGGCCGCCTCGCAGGTGTGGCAGCCAATACAGAGCGCCGGGTCGGCAATTACAAAACGGTTCACCAGTCGATCCTCAGGTGAGTCGCCCGCTTACGGGCAGTCATTTTTGACGAAATATGTCGATGGGTGTCATGTCGACACCCGTCGACACTCCAGCTCAGGCCAGCACCGGCGAATGCCCGTCACGGGCAATCGTGGTGAGGTTGACCGGCGTATCGGCTTCCATTGCGGCATAGAGGGTGTCGTAGACGGCGGCGAGTTTGCCGAGGTAGTGCTCAAGCACTTTTTCGCGATCGCAAACTTCAAACAGACCATCAATTTTGCCATCGCTGGTGAGACGCGCCTCGGCGATTACGCGCTTCTCTTCACTGGCTTTATTAGCAATCGCGTACTCAATGGTGTGGCCGTTAAAGCCACCGCTCAGGGTGATGTAAACCATGAAGTGATCGAACAGCACGAAGCAGAGCTGCTGCTCCGGCGCGCAGCCAATGGTGTGGTGCAAACGCGCTTTGGCGAGCGTAATGCCCTGAACCAGCGTATTGCAGTAACTGCGCCACGCCTCTTGCAGACGGTGATGCCGCCCGGCGATGTAATCCGCCTTTTCGCTAATTTCCCAAATCGTCATCTCAGCTTACCCGCTTAATAGAAACAACAGCGTTTAAGCATCATCCATGCCAATTTTTAAATTATTGATTTTTATAATTATTTAAAAAGAAGAGGCAGAATTTCGACGTGTCATCTCGTCATTGTCGTCATCGTCACCGTGACTAAACCGGGAGTGGCACTGTTATTGCATTAGCAGGGGAAATGATAAGGAGGCGTTATGCATGAAATCACGTTGTGCCAGCGCGCGCTGGAGGTCATTGAACAGCAGGCAGTGGCGAATGGCGCGCACAAGGTCACCGGCGTCTGGCTGAAGGTGGGCGCATTTTCTTGCGTCGAAACGGACGCTTTAACGTTTTGTTTTGATCTGGTCTGCCGCGGCAGCCTGGCGGAAGGTTGTAGACTGCATATCGAACAACAACAGGCCGAGTGCTGGTGCGAGTCTTGCCAGCAGTATGTGACGTTACTCAGTCAGCGTGTACGCCGCTGTCCACAATGCCACAGCGACCAGTTGCAGATCGTCGCCGACGACGGTATGCAAATTCAGCGACTGGAAATTGAGGAGTAAGCAATGTGTACGACATGTGGTTGTCAGGATGGAAACCGCTATATAGAAGGCGATGAACATAACCCCCACTCCGCCTTTCGCAGCGCCCCCTTCGCTCCGGCGACGCGCCCGGCGCTGACCATTACCGGGGTCAAAACCGATGCGTTCAGCCCGACTCAGCTTGACGAAGGCGACCTGCATTATGGCCACGGCGAAGCGGGCACCCACGCGCCGGGCATCAGCCAGCGGCGGATGCTGGAAGTGGAGATCGACGTACTGGATAAAAACAACCGCATCGCCGCCCGCAACCGCGCGCGCTTCGCGGCCCGCCAACAGCTGGTGATTAATCTCGTCTCCAGCCCCGGCTCCGGCAAAACCACCCTGCTCACGGAAACCTTACTGCGCCTGAAAAACCGCCTCCCCTGTGCGGTGATTGAGGGCGATCAGCAAACCGTTAACGACGCTGCACGCATCCGCGCCACCGGCACTCCGGCGATTCAGGTTAATACCGGTAAAGGCTGCCATCTCGATGCGCAGATGATTGCCGATGCCGCGCCGCGTCTGCAGCTGGCCGAACAGGGCATCCTGTTTATTGAGAATGTCGGCAATCTGGTCTGCCCGGCGAGTTTTGATCTCGGCGAGCGGCATAAAGTGGCGGTGCTCTCCGTAACTGAAGGGGAGGATAAGCCGCTCAAATATCCGCATATGTTTGCCGCCGCCTCGCTGATGCTGCTCAACAAAGTCGATCTTCTCCCCTACCTCAGCTTCGATGTTGAGCAGTGCATCGCTTACGCGCGGGAGGTGAACCCCGAGATTGAGATCCTGCTGGTTGCCGCCACCAAAGGCGACGGCATGGATGCATGGCTTGAGTGGCTGGAGGCGCAACGATGTGCATAGGCGTACCGGGGCAAATCTGCGCCATTGACGGCCTGCAGGCGAAAGTTGATGTCAGCGGCATCCAGCGTAATGTCGATTTGACGCTGGTTGGCAGTGAAGATGAGCAGGGCCACTCGCGTATCGGCCAGTGGGTGCTGGTGCACGTCGGCTTTGCCATGAGCATCATCAACGAAGCCGAAGCGCGCGAAACGCTGGCGGCGCTGCAAAACATGTTTGACGTTGAGCCGGATGTCGGCGC
Source organism: Kosakonia sp. SMBL-WEM22 (assembly GCF_014490785.1). Lineage (NCBI taxonomy): Bacteria > Pseudomonadati > Pseudomonadota > Gammaproteobacteria > Enterobacterales > Enterobacteriaceae > Kosakonia > Kosakonia sp. SMBL-WEM22. The sequence continues at coordinate 3,964,024 of NZ_CP051488.1, forward strand.
GCTGCTCTACGGCGAGGAGGGATAATGCGCTTTGTCGATGAGTACCGCGCGCCGGAGCAGGTGATGCAGCTTATCGCCCGCCTGCGTGAACGCGCCACAGGGCTTGCTTACACCGCCGCGCGCCCGCTGCGCATTATGGAGGTGTGCGGCGGCCACACCCACGCCATTTTCAAATTCGGCCTCGACCAGCTGCTGCCGGAGAATATTGAGTTTATCCACGGACCCGGCTGCCCGGTCTGCGTCTTACCGATGGGGCGCATTGATACCTGCGTGGAGATCGCCAGCCACCCGGAGGTGATCTTCTGCACCTTCGGCGACGCCATTCGCGTGCCGGGCAAAAACGGCTCCCTGTTACAGGCGAAGGCGCGCGGCGCGGATGTGCGGATTGTCTACTCGCCGCTTGATGCGCTGGCGCTGGCGGAGAAAAACCCGCAGCGCAAAGTCGTCTTTTTCGGACTCGGTTTCGAAACCACCATGCCCGCCACCGCCATCACGCTACAGCAGGCGAAGGCGCGCGATATCAACAACTTCTGGTTCTTCTGCCAGCACATCACGCTGATCCCAACCCTGCGCAGCCTGCTTGAGCAGCCCGATAACGGCATCGATGCCTTCCTTGCGCCCGGCCACGTCAGCATGGTGATTGGCACCGACGCCTATACCTTTATCGCCGATGAGTTTCAGCGCCCGCTGGTGGTCGCCGGTTTTGAGCCGCTCGACCTGTTACAGGGCGTGCTGATGCTGGTTGAGCAGAAAGTTGCGGCACGAAGCCAGGTGGAGAATCAGTATCGCCGCGTGGTGCCGGACGAGGGCAACCGGCGGGCACAAGCGGCGATTGCCGAGGTGTTCACCGTGCGCGGTGACAGCGAGTGGCGCGGGCTGGGGATGATTGGCGAATCGGGCGTGCATCTGACCGCTCCCTATCAGCGTTTTGACGCCGAAGCCCATTTCCAGCCAGCCATGCAGCAGGTGTATGACGACCCGCGCGCCCGCTGTGGCGACGTGCTGACCGGGCGCTGCAAACCGCACCACTGCCCGCTGTTTGGCAACACCTGTAATCCACAAAGCGCCTTTGGCGCGCTGATGGTCTCCTCCGAAGGGGCCTGCGCCGCCTGGTATCACTACCGCGCTCAGGAGTGTGAAGTATGAATGAGGTTCAGATGGCGCACGGCAGCGGCGGTCAGGCGATGCAGCAGCTGATCGGCGAACTCTTTATGCAGGCCTTCGCCAACCCCTGGCTGTCGGAGCAGGAGGATCAAGCGCGCCTCGATCTTACCGCGCTGGCGGCGGGCGGTGACAGGCTTGCCTTCTCGACCGACAGCTATGTGATTGATCCGCTGATTTTCCCCGGCGGCGATATCGGCAAACTCGCCATCTGCGGCACCGCCAATGATGTGGCGGTCAGCGGCGCGATCCCGCGCTACCTCTCCTGCGGCTTTATCCTCGAAGAGGGGCTGCCGATGGCAACGCTAAAACAGGTGGTGGAGAGCATGGCAGCAACGGCCCGCAGCGCCGGGATCGCCATCGTCACCGGCGACACAAAGGTGGTGCAGCGCGGCGCGGCGGATAAGCTCTTTATTAATACCGCCGGTATTGGCGCGATCCCCGCCACTATTCACTGGGCGGCAGCCTCGCTACAGCCGGGCGATGTGCTGCTGGCAAGCGGTACGCTCGGCGACCACGGGGCGACCATCCTCAACCTGCGTGAAGGGCTGGGGCTGGACGGGGAGTTAAGCAGCGACTGCGCGGTGTTGACGCCGTTAATCGGGACGCTGCGCGATTTGCCTGGCGTCAAAGCCCTGCGCGACGCGACGCGCGGCGGCGTCAATGCGGTGGTGCATGAGTTTGCCGCCGCCTGCGGGTATGGCATTGAATTACAAGAGAGCAAATTACCGATTAACCCGGCGGTGCGCGGCGTGTGTGAACTGCTGGGGCTGGATGCGCTTAACTTCGCTAATGAAGGCAAACTGGTGATCGCAGTCGATCGCGACAGCGCCGAGCTGGCGCTTAACCGCTTACGCGCCCACCCTTTAGGTAAAGATGCCGCAATGATTGGCGAAGTCGTCGAACAACAGGGCGTGCGGTTAGCCGGGCTTTACGGCGTGAAACGCCTGTTAGATCTCCCCCATGCGGAGCCGTTACCGCGGATCTGCTAGTTGTTATTTTTCACACCTGTTGGTGTGCTTCTGGATGAGCAAAATGTCGTATACACCGATGAGCGATCTCGGACAGCAAGGGCTTTTCGATATCACGCGGATTTTATTACAGCAGCCGAACGTGGCGGCGCTCAGCGAAACGCTGGCACAGCTGGCGCGCCAGGCCGGGCTGGCGCAGGGCGCGGCGATTGTGCTGTGGCATGCGGATAGCCACCGGGCGAGCCGCTACAGCGTTCAGGCACCGGAAAAGGGCGCAGAGTATGGGGATCAGGCGCTGCTGGCAAGCGGTCCGGTACGGCATATTCTCTCCCACCCGCAGGCGCTGCACTGCACGGCGGCGCTGTTTAATGAGACCTGGCCTGTGCTTACCGCCAGCGGGCTCTACCCGCCCTTCGCCCACTACGCGCTGCTGCCGCTAGCGGCGGAGGGGCAGATTTTCGGCGGCTGCGAGTTCTTCCGTTATGACGACCAGCCGTGGAGCGAGCGCGAACTGGATCGCCTCAATACGCTGACGCAGCTCGTCGCGGTGGTGGCTGAACAGTTGCAGACCCGCGATCGCCGCACGCCGGACTATGCCCTGCTCAGCCAGGAGCGCAACGACTACCGCATTCTGGTCGCCATCACCAATGCCGTGCTCTCACGGCTGCATATGGATGAACTGGTGAGCGAAGTCGCCAAAGAGATCCACTACTACTTCGGCATTGACGCCATCAGCCTGGTGCTCCGCGGCAGCCGCAAAGGCAAGCTGACCATCTACTCCACGCACTATCTGGATGAGGCCAACCCGACGCATGAAACCCAGGAGGCGGACGAGGCGGGCACGCTGACGGAGCGCGTGTTTATGAGTAAAGAGATGCTGCTGCTCAACCTGCATGAACGCGACAAGCTTGCGCCCTATGAGCGGATGCTGTTTGAGACCTGGGGCAACCAGATCCAGACGCTCTGCCTGCTGCCGCTGATGTCGGGCAAAAACCTGCTCGGCGTGCTGAAGCTGGCGCAGTGCCAGAAAGAGGTCTTTACCCAGGCGAACCTCAAACTGCTGCGCCAGATTGCCGAGCGTATCGCCATTGCGGTGGATAACGCGCTGGCCTACCAGGAGATCCATCGTTTGAAGGAGCGGCTGGTGGATGAGAACCTCGCCCTGACCGAGCAGCTTAATAAGGTCGATAGCGAGTTTGGCGAGATCATTGGCCGCAGCGAGGCGATGTCGCGGGTGCTGAAACAGGTGGAGATGGTGGCGCGCAGTAACAGCACGGTGCTGATCCTCGGCGAAACCGGCACCGGCAAGGAGCTGATTGCCCGCGCTATCCACAATCTGAGCGAGCGCAACAGCCGCCGGATGGTGAAGATGAACTGCGCGGCGATGCCGGCCGGGCTTATGGAGAGCGATCTTTTTGGCCATGAGCGCGGTGCGTTTACCGGTGCCAGCGCCCAGCGCATCGGCCGCTTTGAACTGGCGGATAAGAGCTCGCTGTTTCTTGATGAAGTAGGCGATATGCCGCTGGAGCTGCAACCGAAGCTGCTGCGCGTGTTGCAGGAGCAGGAGTTTGAACGGCTCGGCAGCAATAAGTTGATCCGTACCGATGTACGCTTGATCGCCGCCACCAATCGCGATCTGAAGAAGATGGTCGCCGATCGCGAGTTTCGCAGCGATCTTTACTACCGCCTGAATGTGTTTCCTATCCAGCTGCCGTCGCTGCGCGAACGCCCGGAAGATATTCCGCTGCTGGTGAAAGCCTTCACCTTCAAAATCGCCCGCAAGATGGGGCGTAATATCGACAGCATTCCGGCGGAGACGCTGCGGGTGCTGAGCGCGATGGAGTGGCCGGGTAATGTGCGCGAGCTGGAGAACATGATTGAGCGCGCGGTGCTGCTGACGCGCGGCAATGTGTTACAGATTTCGATGGCGGAGATCGCCATGCCGCCCGTGACCGTGACTCCACCCGCCGAGTCACCGCGCGAAGGGGAAGATGAGTATCAGCTGATTGTGCGCGTGTTGAAGGAGACCAACGGCGTGGTCGCCGGGCCGAAAGGTGCCGCGCAGAGGCTGGGGCTGAAGCGCACGACGCTGCTCTCAAGGATGAAACGGCTGGGGATCGATAAGGATGATTTGTCGGGTGGATAAGTTGTGGCACACCATGCCGGATGGCGCTTACGCTTATCCGGCCTACGCCGTTTCAGACATATCGGGGGTTGTAGGCCTGATAAGGCGTAGCCGCCATCAGGCGATGGGCCTGGCATGTTGGATTGGTGGAAGGGTTCCGTTCACCAGGGGCGCGGGGGAACATTTTTCTCATCGGTGCGGTGAACGGGATAAGGGAAGCGGCCGCGCTCCCCTTATCAATCCCCGCGGCCCCGCGAGGAAATCGGTGCTGCGCACTGCGCTCACCTCCCGCGTGCCTGACTGCGGCCGGCTCGACTCGACTTACTCGCCCCGTTCCGGGACTCGTCCCTGTCTCGGTTCGCCTCTGTCCGCCATCCATGGCGTCCAGACCTTGTCATTCCCGCTTCGGTTCGCCGATTTCAGCGGGGACACAACACCATCGCTGTGATACCTGAAGTAAAAGCAATATCGGTGTGGCTGTAGGCTCGTTTTGGTAGGCAGGATAAGGCGCAGCCGCCATCCGGCAATGATGACGCGGTGATAATGCCGGATGGCGCTTGACGCTTATCCGGCCTACGGTTCAGGTGAACGGAACCCTTCCACCGAGGCCACATATCAGGCTCATTGCCGGATGGCGCGTTACACGCTTATCCGCCCTACTTGCGTCGATACTTTTCCGGCAACTCCGGTACCGGGCGCTTATCGTCAATCAAATGACGCACCGTCAATATCGGATGCCGCCACAACATGCGTGGCCCTGCCCAGCGCATCACCTGCTTCATCTCTTCACGTTTGGCTGGCTGATAACAGTGCACCGGGCACTGCTTGCAGGCCGGTTTTGCCTCGCCGAAGACACACTTATCGAGCCGCTTCTCCGCGTAGGCATAGAGATCTGCGTAGTGCGCCGCGCTACTCACCGCATCCGGGCAGGCGCGCTGATAGAGAGCAATCATCTTCCGGATGGTCAATTTTTCCCGCAGGATACGTGGTCCAGACATCGGTATCACCAATAATTAAGATGCATTAATAATACAACTTAATATCTTATGATGGCACCCTGATTGCGCGTTTTATACCCTCTCATCGCTCATCGTCCCATGCACCATAGTGATAATCACTCGCTCCAGCTCCTCTTTCGCCTGCTCTTCACTAATCGCGTCCTGCACCGCCGCCCAGGAGAGCCCTTCGGCGGCGCCGAGCATCGCCCATAGCGCGGCATCACGCAGCGGTGCGTGGCAAAACGGCGCAAACAGCGTGCGGCACGTGCCGGTGAAATCCACGGCGTATTCGCGGCGGATTTTCTCCAGCTCCGGCGTTCCTGCCAGCGCTGCCAGCAGGCTTGGCATCTCGCGCCCCTGGAACAGCACGCATTCGATATAGGCCGTCGCAACCACTTCTGCGCGCGGCTGGAGTTCGGGCGCGGTCTGCGCCAGCAGCATCTCCAGTTTACGGTTCTGGCGCTGATCGTACTCGCGATAGAGCGCCGCCAGCAGCCCTGAACGGCTGGTGAAGTGGTCGTACACCACCGGCTTGGTAACACCCGCGCGTTCGGCTAAATAGCCCAGCGTCAGCGCTTCGGTTCCCGCCTCATGAATAATCTGCCACGCCACTTCCACCAGCTGTGCGTAGCGCTCTTCCCGCGAGAGTCGCAGGCGTACACGCGTATCGCCCATTATTACCTCCTTGACAAGCTTATATACCATTAGTAACTTACTAGTAGTAGGTTACTGATAGTATATAAGCCTACGGTGATTAATCCGTAATGGCAACCGAGGAGAAAAAAATGCATGCATTGATCGTAGTCTCTCACCCGCTCGACACCTCATTAACCCATGGCCTGGCGCACGCTGTGGCAGAAGGCATTCGTGAAGAGAACCAGCAGCATAGCGTTGAGATCGCCGATCTGGCGCGGGAAGGATTTAACCCATCCTTCACCGCCGCAGATTACAACGCCTTTATGCAAACTGCCCCACTGCCCGCCGACGTGCTGGCTGAACAGGCACGAATCGAGAAAGCCGACGCGTTAATTCTGGTATTTCCTATCTATTGGTGGACGATGCCTGGGCAATTAAAGGGCTGGATCGATCGCGTATTTGCCAACGGCTGGGCCTACAAAGATAGCGGTACCGGGAAAGTGATAAAGAAGTTAGGGCATCTGCCGGTGCATCTGGTAGCGACAGGAGGTGCAGACAGCAAAACGTTTGAAAAACATGGCTATGCGCAATCGTGGAACACACAAATCCCCCACGGTATTTTTGACTACTGCGGCGCGCCGGTGTTAACCAACGCCACGTTGATGCAGCCCGATCTCGGCTCACCTCAAGCCTGCCTGCAAAAAGCGCGCGAGATTGGCAGAAGCATTTTTGCGAACGCATAAGTTTACTTTTTCGCCGGACGGGGCGCAGGCGCGCTCCGGTCTGGCATAAAAATATTGAAAATGTGAGGAAGAGCATAACAACAGGTCAATCAGAGATAATTGTGGCGGACGGTGGAATACCTACCGCCTACGCGCTCCCGTATACTTGTTTTATCGCAAGAAAAAAGTACTTAACGCAAATACCGGGCCGTTATGGAGAGATTATTGACGCCTGGGCAGAAAAAACGGGAATAATCAGGGGTGCGGTAATGGAAAAGAAGCATATCTATCTGTTTTGCTCTGCGGGCATGTCCACCTCATTACTGGTCACTAAGATGCGGGCGCAGGCTGAAAAGTATGAAGTCCCGGTCATTATTGAAGCATTTTCGGAAACACTTGCCGCTGAAAAGGGACCACAAGCAGATGTCGTATTACTCGGCCCGCAAATAGCCTGGAAGCGCCCGGAGATCCAACGTTTACTCCCCTCTACTCCCGTCGAAGTGATTGATCCTTCGCTGTATGGCAAGGTCGATGGCCTCGGCGTGCTGAAAGCGGCCGTCGCCGCAATCAAAAAAGCCGGCGCACAGTAGTCCTGCGTTTCAGGCTCCTTCGAGAGCCTGCCCACTACCTGTCGCACTGCCTGAGGGGATGTTAATGAGTCACGCCATCGCTACGCTTGAGAAGATACTTTTGCCGTTCGCCATCAAAATCGGCCAGCAGCCGCATATCAATGCCATCAAAAACGGCTTTATTCGTGTAATGCCGTTAACCCTCGTCGGGGCGATGTTCGTCTTAATCAATAATGTTTTTCTCAGTTTTGGCAGCGGATCGTTTTTTTACTCATTAGGTGTGCTGCTTGATGCCTCGACCATTGAAACGCTGAATGCGCTAAAAGGCATCGGCGGCCATGTCTATAACGGAACGCTGGGGATGATGTCGCTGATGGCACCCTTTTTTATCGGCATGTCGCTGGCGGACGAGCGCAAGGTCGATGCGCTGGCTGCGGGTCTGCTATCCATTGCCGCTTTTATGACCGTGACGCCCTATAGCGTCGGCGATGTTTACGCCGTTGGCGCAAACTGGCTGGGCGGCGCGAATATCATTTCAGGGATGATCATAGGCCTGGTGGTGGCGGAGATGTTTGCGTTTATCGTGCATCGCAACTGGGTCATTACCCTACCCGCGAGCGTGCCGGCCGCGGTAGCCCGCTCCTTCTCCGCGCTGATCCCGGGATTTATCATCTTATCGTTCATGGGGCTTATCGCCTTGCTGCTGGCGCGCCACGGCACCCATTTTCATCAGTTCATTCTTGACGGCATCTCTGCACCACTGGCGTCGATGGATCATGTGGTCGGCTGGGTGTATGTGATTTTCGTGCCACTGCTCTGGTTTTTCGGCATACACGGTTCGCTGGCGCTCACCGCGCTGGATAGCGGCATCATGACGCCATGGGCGCTGGAGAATATCGCGGTTTATCAGCAATACGGCTCCGTTGACGCGGCGCTGGCGGCTGGCAAAAGTTTCCATATCTGGGCGAAGCCGATGCTCGATTCCTATATTTTCCTAGGCGGGAGCGGCGCAACCCTGGGCCTTATTATCGCCATTTTCCTTGCCTCCCGGCGGGCAGATTACCGCCAGGTGGCGAAGCTGGCGCTGCCGTCCGGTCTGTTTCAGATCAACGAACCGATTCTTTTTGGCCTGCCGATGATCATGAACCCGGTGATGTTTATCCCGCTGATTCTGGTTCAACCGATCCTTACGGCTATCACGCTGCTGGCCCTATACGCCGGTCTTATCCCCCCGATTACTAATATCGCGCCATGGACCATGCCCACCGGGCTGGGGGCGTTTTTTAATACCAACGGCAGTCTCGCTGCTCTGCTCCTCGCGCTGTTTAACTTAGCTATCGCCACGCTGGTCTATCTGCCGTTTGTGGTGATTGCCAACAAGGCGCAGCACGCCATCGAGCAGGAGGAGAGCGAGGAAGATATTGCTAACGCACTGAAATTTTGACATGCAGGCGCAAGTCCTAAGGAGTGAACGATGCAGCCAACGATCGGCACACAGGAGATTAAAACCGTCCAGGAACAGCAGTTATTTAAGGGAAAGCCTTTTCATGTCTTCATCTACAACAAGACGGAAAGCGCCAGCGGACTGCATCAGCATGATTATTATGAATTTACCCTTGTCCTGACGGGACGCTATTACCAGGTGATCAATGGCAAGCGTGTACTACTGGAACGCGGCGACTTTGTCTTTATCCCGCTAGGTTCCCATCACCAGAGCGTTTATGAGTACGGCGCAGCCCGCATCCTTAATGTTGGGATCAGCCGTAAATTTTTCGAACAGTACTATCAATCGCTGCTGCCCTTCTGCTTTGTTGCCTCGCAACCTTACCGCACGCACAACGCATTTTTAACCTATGTTGAAACAGTGATTGCCTCGCTGAATTTTCGTGAGAACGGGCTCGACGAGTTTATCGAAACCGTGACCTTTTACGTGCTTAACCGACTGCGCCACTACCGCGAAGAGCAGGTGGTGGAGGATATTCCGCAGTGGCTGAGAGCCACCGTTGAAGCGATGCACGATAAGCGCCAGTTTAGCGACAACGCGCTGGAGAACATGGTGCGACTGTCCTGCAAATCGCAGGAGTATCTCACCCGCGCGACCCGGCGCTTTTACGACAAAACGCCGATGCAGATCATCAATGAGATCCGCATCGATTTTGCAAAAAAGCAGCTGGAGATGACCAACTACTCGGTAGCCGACATCGCCTGGGAGTCGGGCTACAGCAGCCCAAGCCTGTTTATTAAAACCTTCAAGAAAATGACGTCATTTACACCCAATAGTTATCGCAAGCGGTTAACGGAAATCACGCAGTAGCAGGCGCGACCGGCATCCACCACAGGAGAGAGCATGAATCCGAAACTGAAAGTCGTCACTATCGGCGGGGGAAGCAGCTATACCCCGGAACTCCTCGAGGGTTTTATCAAGCGCTACCACGAACTGCCGATTACGGAGTGGTGGCTCGTTGACGTAGAGGAGGGAAGAGAGAAGCAGGAGATTATTTTCCGGCTTTGCCAGCGGATGGTGGCAAGAGCGGGCATTCCCCTGAAGGTGTATCAAACGCTCGATCGTCGCGAAGCACTGCAGGGTGCGGACTTTGTCACAACTCAGCTGCGTGTCGGCCAGCTGAAAGCGCGCGAACTGGATGAGCGTATCCCGTTAAGTCACGGCTACCTGGGTCAGGAGACCAACGGCGCAGGCGGCCTGTTCAAAGGATTGCGCACCATCCCGGTGATTTTCGATATTCTGCGCGACGTAGAGGATATCTGCCCAAACGCCTGGGTAATTAATTTCACCAACCCGGCCGGCATGGTGACTGAAGCGGTTTATCGCCATACCGCTTTCAGGAAATTTATCGGCGTCTGCAATATTCCTGTCGGCATGAAGATGTTTGTCCGCGATGTGCTGCAGCTGCAGGCGCATGACGAGGTTGCACTCGATCTTTTTGGCCTCAATCACATGGTGTTTCTTAGTGATGTGCAGGTGAATGGCATTTCGCGCTTCGCGGAACTGCTCGACGGCGTCGCCAGCGGAAAGCTGCAGGCATCGTCGGTGAAAAACATCTTCGATCTGCCGTTTAGCGAAGGATTGATTCGCGCCCTCAACCTGCTGCCCTGCTCCTACCTGCTTTACTACTTTAAGCAGAAAGAGATGCTGGCGATTGAGCTTGGCGAATATTACAAAGGCGGTGCGCGGGCGCAGGTGGTGCAGCGCGTCGAAAAAGAGCTGTTTGAGCTCTATAAGGATCCCACGCTTGACGTAAAACCTCAGGCGCTGGAGCAGCGCGGCGGCGCATGGTACTCCGATGCAGCGTGCGAGGTGATTAACGCTATCTATAACGATAAGCAGACCGAGCACTATGTGAATATTCCCCATCGCGGGCATATCGATAACATCCCACCAGAGTGGGCAGTAGAGATGACCTGCCTTATCGGACGCGAAGGAGCAGTGCCCCACCCGCGCGTCACCCATTTTGATGACAAGGTGCTCGGGCTAATCCATACCATCAAGGGGTTTGAAATAGCGGCCAGTAAGGCGGCGCTGAGTGGCGAGTTTAATGATGTACTGCTGGCGCTCAACCTCAGCCCGCTGGTTCACTCCGACGGTGACGCTGAGGTGCTGGCGCGTGAGATGTTGCTTGCCCATGAGAAGTGGTTACCGAAATTCGCCGCTACCCTTGCGCGTCTAAAGTGCCAACCACGCTAAAAGGGGCAGAAAATGGCGCGAATATTAATCGTTAACGCCGACGATTCTGGCCTCAGCCGCGGGCAAAACTACGGTATTCTTGAGGCATTCCGTCACGGCGTTGTCACCTCCACCACCGCGATGGTGAACGGCGAGGCGGTGGAACATGCCGCCGCCCTTTACCAGCAGGAACCTCTGCTGGCGGTTGGCATGCATTTTGTTCTGACACACGGCGCGCCGCTTACGCCGATGCCCTCACTGGCGCCCGACGGCAAACTGGGCAAAGCGATCTGGCAGCGGTCAAAGGAAGGTTCACTCCCGCTGGAGGAGATTGCACGCGAGCTGGCGAGCCAGTATCAGCGCTTTACTGACCTCTTTGGTCACGAGCCGACGCATATCGACAGCCACCACCATGTGCATATGATTGAGGCGATTTTGCCGATCGTCGCAGACTTTGCAGCACAGCGCGGCGTGGGACTGCGTCTCGACAGGCGTACGCAGCCGGTCAGCCTCAACCTGCCCGCACGGCTGCGTAGCAGCCAACATTTTAGTGATGAATTTTATGACGACGCGCTCTCTGAAGCGCGTTTTTTGCAGATCCTTGACGCCTTAAGCGAACAGGGTGGCACCTCGCTGGAAATCATGTGCCACCCGGCATTTATCGATAACACGCTTCGCCAGAGCAGCTACTGTTTCCCTCGCTTAACTGAACTGGAGGTGCTGACCTCACCGACGCTGAAATATGGCATCGCTGAACGTGGCTACCAACTGGGCAGTTTTCTCGATCTGTAACCGCTTTTGCGGCGCAATGATGCGCCGATTTTTTGTACTACCACCACACCTCAGCCTGCGCACCGACAGAGAACTGCTCCCGGCGCTCATCGCCAAAGCGGAAATGGCTGATGCCGTTCTCCTGCGCGCGGATCCAGCTGGCGTAAAAACGCAGCTCAGGTCGCGAGGTCAGCAGGCTGGTGTCCACTTTCAGCGCGTGATAGAGCGTGGTTTTAACCCCCTTTTCGCGGTAATCCTCGCCCTGTTGGCGGTTGGTTTGTTTAAACCACGCCAGCTCGACGCCCGTCTGGTTGTGCTTGTCCCAGATCCACGCCGGGCGCATCACTGCCCGGTAGCTGCGAAAATCCGTGTGCGCGCCGGTGTCATAGCTGTAAATATCCTGCCCGGCAGCGAAGACCAGCGCGTGCGCCAGTACGATTTGCGATGAGGGGTAGAACTCCCCCTGCGAGATGGCGCGCACCGCGTGCCCGTAGGTGTGTTCGCCATAATAGTTGTCGTGATAGCCGTAGGTTGCTCCCGAATTGGAGATGAGCGCAAAGCCGCTGGCCAGCGCGTTATCCGCCGCCTGTAGCGTGAACTCCTCGAACCCACCCGCGCTGAAGCTCTGTCGCAGGATCGCGCCCGCTAACCACGCATCTTTAATGCTGTAATAGTGCCCTGCTTTTTCGCCAGCACGATAGGTGGCGGATTTGTTCGCCAGCGAGTAACGGCCAAACAGCTCCAGCGTGGCGCGATCCCACAGCGGCAGCGCGTTATAGCGAATGTCCAGCGTGTGGGTGTTAACCTGAAGGGTATTTTGGCTGACAGGATAGTTCACCGCATGGGCATCAACATCCTGGCGCACCAGCGCCACATGGAGCTTGCCCGCGCTGAGCGCCAGGTTCTCTACGCCGATACCCGCGCCGCTGTCTGTCTGGTGGCTTTTCCAGTCCAGCATCTGAATTTCATACTTTGGCAGCGTGTGCTTCCCGACCCAGAGATCCGCTTCCGGCGCAAAGGGCAGGAAACCGCGCGTAGTGAGGTAGATATCGGAGAACTGCAGGAGGTTTTCTGAGTTTTTGTCGAACCACGCTGTGCCATACTGCGCGCCAACGTTGCCATCTAACTGCACAATAGCATGCGCAGATTTGCCCCCCTCCTCATAAACGCGCTGCGAGAAGGTAAGATCGAACCATGATGAGTACTCATTGCCAAAACGTCCCAACGAGCCGATGGCGTACTCTTTTGGTGAGCCGTTGCCAGCCGCTCCCCAACCGGAACGCAGGTAACCATGCCAGGCAAAACCGATATCCTCTTTGACGAAATCGCTGATCTCTTTCAGCGTATAGGGCGATTTTTCTGCCGCAGTAGCCTGCGGCTGTGCGGCGGATTCTGCGCCTGCATTGCCGCCTGCTCTGGCCTGTTCCAGCTCCGCTTTTGCCTGCGCCAGCTCCGCCATATTATGCTGCAACGCCATTTCCAGCTGGCTCAATCGCTCTTCAACCGTTAATTGTTGCGCAGAGGCGTGCGCGCACGTTGCTGTAATCAGCAAAGCGAGTAGTGATTTATTCATAATAATCAATCCATTTATTAATATATAAACGCGCTGAATAAATATTCCCTTTAATTTAATTTGCGCGTCTTACCCTGAATGCGTGAAATATAAGAAAGTTAGCAAATACAGAAAGATAAGATTATTTATAAACGCGGGGGATAACCCAAATAATGGCCTCCTTAACAACTATTATTGAGCGGGTAATAGTCATTCAGGATGTTTCGATATGTCTATAAAGATAAATTCATTTTTAGATCTCTCTCGCACAGAATTTTCTCGGAAATTTCACACATTCATGAAATGGTTTCTATACTCTCTGCGGAGGTTTATTAATGAGAAAATTACTTCGTTCTTTATTTGCCAGCCCTGACAAGCTGTTACAGGTGATGAGTCACAGTGAAATACAGGATTCGATTGAAGATGGTGAGCGCATTGTGGTCGATGCTGACGGCAACGCCTCGGTGAATATCCACTGCAAAAGGGTACAGGAAGATTTCAGAGAGCACGTTGATGCATTGAAGAGGGCTTAGGATGGGTACAGCAATATTCATGGTTCTGATGGTTTGCGGCTACTGGTACACCTCACACGACCTCTCGACACGCTTCAAATTTAAACGCAGCTTCGGCTGGGACGTCTACTTTCTGGTGGCGCTCTATGGCTGCGTCTTCGTCCTACAGGGGATCATCGCTACCGCAGTCATCTGGCTCTGCCTGCTCGCCACTTCGGCGGTGATGAATACTTTTCCCGGCACGTTTGGCGCGGAAGAGCACCATCTGCATATGACGTTTATGAACTGGACCTTCCTCGGCATCCAGGCACCGGTGGTGATTATGCTCGCCTTTGCAGTGCTGTTTTGCCTGTGGCATTCGAACTGGTCCAGCAGTGCGCGCCTCGATATTCCCGGTCGCCGCGAGTTGTATAAACATCTTTCGCGCGCCAACGGCATTGAAGGGCTGATCTACCAATGCATGGAGCGCGGCGATCTGGCCTGGATCACCCTGAAATCGCAGCGCATCTATATCGGCATGATCCATACCGCCACCTTCGATGTCGGCGATGCCAACAACATTGTGCTCATCCCGATGCTGAGCGGTTACCGCAACCATGAGACGCTGGATCTGCGCGTCGAGCATAACTACAGCGCATGGTACGACGAACATGATATCGATCTCGCCTCGGAGCCAATGTCAGCGCTCGATTTCCGCAAGGTGCTGCTGCTGTCGCAGGTGGAGAGTTTGTCGCTGTTCCACCCTTCACAGGTGATGGCGATGGGCATCAACAAACTGCGGTCTCCGAAGTGAATGCAAGCTAAGGGATTAGCTTGTTCCGCTACTTTTACTCACGGCACGTTAATATTCAGCTTTCCAGTATAAAAGTAGCGAATTGCGCCAAAAATTTGCCTCATCCATAAATTTTAATTATGGTGTGCCCCTGCCGAAAACGTCGGCAATCTGCTTTTTCTTGCATCTTATAGCTTTCATTTCCCTCCATTTGAGCACTACGGCTGCGAAAGCTATAAGGTCGCACCACCAGCACTCATGGGGAGTTTATGAGCAACGGAACGACTTTACCGCACCACACGAATTCGGCCGCAACGGCCAGTGAACTGACCGTCGAAGACATCACGGTCATCGATAATAAGCTGCTGAAACGCGCCGTCAGCGCCGCCGCGCTGGGCAACACGATGGAGTGGTTCGACTTCGGCGTTTACAGCTATCTGGCAGTAATTATCGGCCAGGTCTTCTTTCCCGGTGCCAGCAGCACCGCACAGCTGATCGCCTCTTTTGGCACCTTCGCCGCGGCCTTTCTGGTTCGCCCGATTGGCGGCATGGTCTTCGGTCCGCTCGGCGACCGCTTTGGCCGCCAGAAGATCCTCGCCCTAACGATGATCATGATGTCGATTGGGACTTTCTGTATCGGCCTGATTCCCGACTACGACAGCATTGGCATTGCCGCACCGATCCTGCTGCTGGTGGCGCGCCTGGTTCAGGGCTTCTCCACCGGCGGTGAATATGGCGGCGCAGCCACCTTTATCGCCGAGTACTCCACCGATAAGCGCCGTGGTTTTATGGGCAGCTTCCTCGAGTTCGGCACGCTTGGCGGCTATTTGTTGGGTGCCAGCCTGGTGACCATTATGATTGCCGTGCTGCCGAGTGAGGCGATGCATAGCTGGGGCTGGCGTATCCCCTTCTTCCTCGCCGCGCCGCTCGGCCTGTTTGGCCTCTATATCCGCTTGAAGCTGGAAGAGACGCCGGCCTTTAAAGAGCATATGGATAAGCAGGATGCGCTGGAGCACAGCAAACCAACACTTTCGCTGTTGCAGATGCTGCACAAATACCGCAAACAGATGCTGCAGTGTATTGGCCTGGTGCTGGTCTTTAACGTCTCAAACTACATGCTCACGTCGTATATGCCGAGCTACCTGACCAGCGTGCTGGGGATGAGCGAGCTGACCGGACTGCTGCTGGTGATGGTGATCATGTTCGTGATGATGCCGCTGACGCTCGCCTGGGGCCACTGGACTGACCGTCTGGGCCGCCGCCCGGTGATCGCTTTCGGCGCGCTGGGGCTGGTGCTGCTGGCGATCCCGAGCTTTATGCTGATTGGCTCTGGCAACATGTGGGCGGTCTTCGGTGGGCTGGTAATTCTGGGGGTGCTGCACACCTGCTTTAGTGGCACCATGCCGGCAACCCTGCCAGCGCTGTTTATCACCGATATCCGCTACAGCGCGCTGGCGATTGGCTTTAACCTCTCGGTCTCGCTTTTTGGCGGTACGACGCCGCTGATCACCGCCTGGCTGGTTGATACCACCCACAATGTGATGATGCCCGCTTACTACATGATGGGCGCCGGGGTGATTGGCGCCCTGACCGTGCTGACGCTGCGCGAAACGGCGCGTAAACCGCTAAGCGGGTCGTCGCCCGCGGTCGCCACGCGCGCAGAAGCGCACAAGCTGATTGATAAGTTGCGCAAGCAGCGCGCCTCGAAACGGTTAAAAACGCAGACGGCGCATGAACACGGCTAAGCCCAGTCTTCAATAGCGCTATCCAGAGGCCGGAGCGGTGGCGCGCTCCGGCCTATCTCCTCTTCAATATTAAACTCCGTCAGATCTTCGGCGGTTGCCAGCAGATAGGTGTGCCCTTCGGGCGATAGCCACTCGGTAATGAAGTACTGTTCTTTACGCGATAGCTCCACCTTCTTCTGCCCGCTTCGGTCATAGAACTGCCCGAAGCGCTCATCATGCTTCGAGAGATTAAGCCCCATCGCCGGATAGACGCCACGCCACACCTCGCCGTGGTGTTTGCCGCCCAGCACAAGATACTCCTGCATGATCTTCTTGCTCATTTGAACCCCCGTTACGCCCGCTTTTTCTAAGCGTAGCTAATGCTCAGCCCTTGCACTATTCGCGCCGTCTGGCCTGGTGCAGACCTTTTTCAACAACTATACCTTTTGGGGTGCAATGTTCAGGTTGCGGCCTGATGTGGAGGAGTATGAGTTATTTGATGTGGATGGCCGCGACCGGCGGCCTGTTACTGTTGATGTCGTTATCCTACGGCTGGATAAGCCGCGTGCCGATCCCGGTGTTTGGTTTATATCTGGTGGTTGGCATTATCTGCGGCCCGTGGGAGATGGGCGTTCTTAATATCGATATTGAAGCGAATGCAGAGCTTATTCGCCGCGTGAGTGAAATCGCGATGGCAGCCTCGCTGTTTATTACTGGCCTGAAAATCCGCCTGCCGCTCACCTCTCCCTACTGGAAGATGGGCATTAAGCTGGCGCTGCCCGCTATGCTACTGACCATTGGCGGGATTACGGTCGCCGCCCACTATCTGCTCGATCTGGCCTGGCCGCTCTCGCTGGCGCTTGGCGCGATCCTGGCGCCCACCGATCCGGTGCTGGCAAGCCTGGTGGCGATCAACGACGCGCGCGATGATGACCAGCTGCGCATTGCGCTCTCCAGCGAGGCGGGGCTTAATGACGGCACCGCGCTCCCCTTCTTAATGCTGGCGCTGATTTGGTACAAAGCCGATGGCGTGCCGTCGGGCGAAGAGCTGCTGCACTGGCTGAGCATCGATCTGCTCTGGGCGCTGGTCGGCGGCTTGCTCATCGGCTACGGTCTGGGCCGACTGATTGGCCTGATAGCAACCCGTTCACGCCATAAACAGGGCGAAGTTGCGCCCAGCGACTTTATCGCGCTGGCGCTGATCTGCCTGAGTTTCGCGCTGGCCCAGTCCGTCGATGCCTCCGGTTTCCTCGCGGCCTTTGCTGCCGGGATTGGCCTGCGCAGCGCCGAAGTGAGCGTGCAGAAGCGCCACGGCGATCCCGAAGAGGAGGAGGATGTGCCAGCGGAGATGCAGGTTAACCCGCACCTGCGCCATGCGCTGGAGGAGCAGAACCCAATTAAATCCGTAGGCCTGGTGATTGGCGACGCTCTCTCTTTTGGCGATACCGTTGAGCGACTGCTGGCGGCACTGCTGGTAATTGTCCTTGGTGTTACCCTCTCGCATCACTGGGATGCACACGCGCTTGGGCTGGCCTTTGTGCTGTTTCTGGTGATCCGCCCGCTATCAGTGTTTATTGTGACGCTGCGCTCCGGCACCACATGGTTTCACCGCGCGAGCCTCGGCTGGCTCGGCATTCGCGGTATCGGCAGCCTTAACTATATTGCCTATGCCTATGTCCACGGTTTGCAAGGGGAGGATGGCAATATCGTCGCCCATATTGCTATCACTATTGTGACCCTGAGCGTGTTGCTGCACGGCATATCGGTGACGCCGCTATTAACGGTGCGCAATAAAAAACTGGCGCGCAAAGCGAAACGTTAAGCACCGCCCGGCAATCACTGCAAAAGCGTGGCAGAGTGGCCGCGGTTTTCCTGTAAACATTGATGAGGTTGCCTGTGACACCGATTGAGAGCTTCACGTCAGAAAAGGGGCTATGGATAAATAAACCGGCCCACGTTACACAGAGCGATGAGCAACTGCTGATGCGCACCGGGGCAAATACCGATTTTTGGGTCAAGACCTGGTACGGCTTTGAGCGGCACTCCGGCCATGCTTTTGGTTTTATGCTGGAGGGGGAGTTTACCCTTGAAGTGAAGATCGCCGCCGCGTTTGAACAGCTCTATGACCAGGCGGGGATCTTTATTGAAGCGTCCGAAACGCAGTGGGTAAAAAGCGGCATTGAGTATAACGATGGCGCGCCCGCCATTGGCTGTGTGGTGACGCAGGGGCAGTCTGACTGGTCGACCGGCGTTTTCCCGGGCGATGCGCGTGAGTTCTGGATGCGCGCGACGCTTGAGAAGCAGGCGTTACGCCTGCAATACTCCGCCGATGGTAAAACGTGGCCGCTGCTGCGGCTCTTTCCGTGGCAGGACAGCGGTCATCGCTTTGTTGGTGTGATGTGCTGCTCCCCGGAAAGAGCGGGGCTGGATGTGCGCTTCGAACAGCTTCGCATCACCCGCCCGCTCGGCAAAACGCTGCATGATTTGAGCTGACCCCAGGCAGCCTGCGCCGCCGGAGGTCTGCACCATCGTGCCTTAACGGCCCGTCGAGAGGGTTTGCAGCACTTTCAATTGCGCAACCGCTTCCTGCATCGCATCCATCCCGGCGGTCAGGGTGCGCAGGTTGCTCAGTTGTTTGGCGATGTTTTCCCGCTCCTGGCGTGTTTGCTGGCTCATCTCGGCGATGGCGTTAGCGGCAAGAATGCTACGCTCCGCCATATCGGTTGCGGTCTCCACCGTTTTGCTGGCGACTTCGCGGATATGCGAGATAGTGTTGACCGCATCGCTGATATTACTCGCCGTCGCTTCCGCCTGCTCTTTTGAGGAGTGCGCCAGACGGCGAACCTCCCCTGCTACCACCGCAAAACCGCGCCCCGCATCCCCCGCGCGCGCCGCTTCTACCGCCGCGTTGAGTGCAAGAATGTTGGTCTGGAAAGCGATGTTGCTGATGCCGTGGGTGATCACGCCGATGCCGTTGGAGATCTGCTCCAGCGAATCCAGCCCTTCGCCAAGACGCCCCTGCGCCCGCTGGCTTTCGGTGGCGATATCACTGATGCCGCGAATACTGCTTTCTGCCATTACCAGCGCTTCGCTCTGGCTCTGGGTTGCGGCCTCCAGCGCTGGCAGAGCCTGCACAATCGGCGCCAGCTCCTGCTGATAGTTCACAACACGGTCCAGCACGCGGGTCTGAATGCTGTTCAGCGCTTCCCAACGGCGCAGCGCGCGCTGGGCGTAGTGCGCGGCATAACCGGCATATTCAACCGGGAACTGCGTCATCGCTTTCACGTCATGGTTAAAGAAGACCAGCGCGGAGAGGGTCTGGTTAATCGGCACGCCGAGGATTTCGCCAAAGCTGGAGAAGCCCGCCGCCGGAATACCTTTAAAGAAGTGGGCATCGTGCAGCTGATCGCTGTTGCCCATACGCCGCAAAATACAGTCATTCATCATGATGGCGGCAGGTTTGCCTTTGCCAGTGATAAAGGTTTGCCAGTCGCGCAGCGTCGCCTGTTTAAAGTCGGTCTCCTGCATCAGGAACAGCCGATCGCCAAACTCCAGATCGCAGAAGAAGTGCACCATGCCGTGCTCAATTTTCGCCACCGAGCGGATGAAATACTCGTCACCCACTTTCACACCAAAGGTCAGCCCTTTCAGGCGCTCGCTTAGCTGCGACTCTTTACAGTTCAGGTGCTCGGCCAGCGCCTGGGTAAACGCCTTCTGTTGCCCCTGGCGGTCAAAGACTGAGGTTACCGTGCGAGAGATGGGATCGGCGTCGGCAATTAACCAACTCTGATCCAGCGGGGTAAAGTTCTGGCTCTTGAAGGGCGAGAAGGATTTGCCCTCCGCCATGCGGCAGAAAACAACCACCGCTTTGCCTTGTAATACGCGGTCACCGACGCCGATCCACGTGCCGTCAAAGGTCGCGCGACCGCCTGCCGATCCGCCAATCGCCAGGCACGGGAAGAGGCCGCTGTTATACCAGGCCTGCATGAAGAAGCCTTCCGAGGCGGAGAGCCCGTCGCAGTAGATCATCGCGAAGGTACGCTCAGCGGAGAGCGCCATGCGCGGTTTAATGGTGTTTAATTCGCGCTGAATGGCGCTAATACGCTGCGCGGCACTCTGGGTGTCATGCAGATGGAGATCGACAATGTGCGTCTCGTGCTCGGCGATAAGGCTATCCGGCAGCAGCAGGAAACTCCCCTCTTGCCCGTCGCCCGCGCAGTAGGTTGTCTGGCGACCGCTGGCGCTCAGCGCACCGTTTGAAGAGAGGGTAATCACCGTCAGATCGGCAGAGGTGAAACGCTGCCACGCCTGGCTGACACGGTGAAAATCTGCTTCGGGCGGCACGAAGGTCAATAAGATACCGGATGAGCGCGCGCCAAGACCCGCAGCCGGGAGAGAAGTTGGTAAATCCCGGCAGTCGAAAATGCCGTTGGCAGGTTGCGAGCCACCGGTCAGACGGGAACCCAACAAACCGCGACATAGTGATCTTACGAAAGCCATAATACTGTTTTCCTTAAAATAAAAATTTGCGCATGAAAAGCGCTTACTGGTGTTGTTAAAGGAGGGCTAAAAGCAGATCCGTCGCGATCAGAACTCATAAAAAAAAGAGAATTACGCCCCTACGTAATTGAAGGAGACGCTAAGACGTTATCGTCAATTTGCCCTAAAGCTTCACTAATCGGTGCAATAGGCAGAACTATTCCGCACAAAATTGGTTACGAGTGAAGCAGATAGCGTTTTAAATATTTGCCTTCATTTACTAATGGCTTGCTTAATGCCCGATACTATTCGCCAACTAATAAAATCATTACCCTCGTGTATTATGGGCCTATCATTACTTTATAAGTTAATACTCAGACTACCCATTTTCATGGGATGTTTGCTGTGGCAGTTTAATTCCCCCTGTTAAGTAGTTAGCATGTACGCCACGCGTATTTATAATCACCTAAGGATTAATCGTGCATAACGATTACAACGGAAACAGCCATATCAGCGAGTTTGAGCGCGATGAGGCAAACCGCAGGATAGCGGCGCATAGTCCCCATGCCGCCGCTGCAGGACCGGCGGCTGTAAGTGTAGTTATGATTTTACTGCTTGCCGCTTTTTCGCTTTTCGCGCTGCTCTTTTTTGCCGTAAAAGCTTTTCTTACGCGCGGTGCGCCGAAATTATGGCCGGGCTCTGCCGCACGTGCGCTGAAATTATTCCTGCTGTATGAGTTTCTTTTTTATCTTTTCACTATGCTGGCCTCCTGGTGGTATGCGTTTATTTATGCCATCTCAGCTACGCTGCCAATTCCACAGCTCTTCTCCTGGATCGCTTTGGCACGATTTTGGCTTTATCAGCAAATAAATACCCAATTGCTTTACTCCATTAATGTGGGGCAATTAGAAGTGCATTATCTGACGCTGCTGTGCATAAACAGTCTGTCGATAATTATTTGGTTGTTACTCGCTAAAACGCTGGCAACCTTTCAGCCCCATCTGAAGTGGTTCCGTTTTACAGATGCCACTGGCCTGCGCATCAACTGGCTACGAGTGATGAAGGTTCACATGATCACCTCTCTGCTCTTCTGGAGCGTGGTGATGTTCTTTAGCTAACCCCGGCCAGAGAGTGCGCAGTTAACTGCCCCTGCCCACTGTGAGACTGGCTTTTTGTTAACAATCACGTTATAAACCCTGAACGCAGATGTTTAGACGTCCATACGTTTAGAGGGTTGTATGCAAAATCAGCAGGATCAGGCGCAGGGGCAGCTTAAGCGCACCATGAAGACCCGCCACTTAATTATGCTGTCGCTGGGCGGCGTCATTGGCACCGGGTTGTTTTTTAATACGGGTTATATCATCTCAACGACCGGTGCCGCCGGCACGCTGTTAGCCTATCTGATTGGCGCGCTGGTGGTCTGGCTGGTGATGCAGTGCCTCGGTGAACTTTCTGTAGCGATGCCGGTTACCGGCGCGTTTCATGTCTATGCCGCGCGCTACCTTGGCCCGGCAACCGGCTATACCGTGGCCTGGCTCTACTGGCTGACGTGGACAGTGGCGCTGGGCTCGAGCTTTACCGCCGCCGGATTCTGCATGCAGTACTGGTTCCCGCATGTTCCGGTCTGGACATGGTGCGTCATCTTCTGCGTGGCGGTTTTCGCCCTTAACGTCGTCTCGACGCGCTTTTTCGCCGAAGGGGAGTTCTGGTTCTCGCTGGTAAAAGTGATCACCATCATTGCTTTTATTCTGCTTGGCGGCGCGGCGATCTTTGGCTTTATCCCGATGCAGGATGGCTCCGCCGCGCCCGGTCTTGCCAATATCACCGCTGAAGGGTGGTTCCCCCACGGTGGCCTGCCGATTTTGATGACCATGGTGGCGGTGAACTTTGCCTTTTCCGGTACCGAGCTGATTGGCATCGCCGCAGGCGAAACGCAGAACCCGCAGCAGGTGATTCCGGTCGCCATTCGCGCCACTATCGTGCGTTTGATTCTCTTTTTTATCGGCACCGTCTTTGTGCTGGCGGCGCTGATCCCGATGCAGCAGGCAGGCGTCGAGAAGAGCCCCTTCGTGGTGGTGTTCG
This sequence comes from Kosakonia sp. SMBL-WEM22, assembly GCF_014490785.1. Classification (NCBI taxonomy): domain Bacteria; kingdom Pseudomonadati; phylum Pseudomonadota; class Gammaproteobacteria; order Enterobacterales; family Enterobacteriaceae; genus Kosakonia; species Kosakonia sp. SMBL-WEM22. The sequence continues at coordinate 3,986,780 of NZ_CP051488.1, forward strand.
AGAAGATCGGCATCCCTTATGCCGCCGATATTTTTAACTTTGTTATCCTGACGGCGATCCTCTCGGCGGCTAACTCGGGGCTGTATGCCTCCGGGCGCATGCTCTGGTCGCTCTCAAACGAGAAGACGCTGCCGCGCTGCTTTATGCGCGTCACCAAAAACGGCGTGCCGCTGACGGCGCTCTCCGTCTCTATGCTGGGCGGTGTACTGGCGCTGCTCTCCAGCGTCATCGCTCCCGATACGGTGTTTGTCGCGCTGTCGGCGATCTCCGGTTTCGCCGTGGTGGCCGTGTGGCTCAGTATCTGTGCGGCGCACTTTGTCTTTCGCCGCCGCCATTTGCAGTCCGGCAAGTCGCTTGCGGATCTGCACTACCATGCGCCATGGTACCCACTGGTGCCGATCGCCGGTTTCCTGCTCTGCCTGCTGGCGTGCGTCGGCCTGGCGTTCGATCCCGACCAGCGCATTGCGCTCTACTGCGGGTTGCCCTTTGTAGCCCTGTGCTATGGTGCTTACTGGCTGACCCATCATGAAAAAGCGAAGGAGAGTGAACATGTCGCGCCCTAACCCCCTGAACGCGCTGCTGGAGAAGCAGCCCTTTATTGTGCTCGATGGCGCGATGGCAACGGAGCTTGAAGCGCGCGGCTGTAACCTTGCCGATAACCTCTGGTCCGCCAAAGTGCTAATGGAAGCGCCGGAGCTGATCCGCGATGTGCATCTCGACTATTTCCGTGCCGGTGCGCAGATAGCGATAACTGCCAGCTACCAGGCAACACCGCTCGGCTTTGCCGCACGCGGCCTGGATGAGGCGCACTCGCGCGCGTTGATTAGCAAAAGCGTTGAGCTGGCGCAGGCGGCGCGTGATGCCGCGCTGGCGGAAAACCCGCAGGCCGGGCCGCTGCTGGTAGCGGGATCCGTTGGGCCCTATGGCGCGTATCTGGCAGATGGGTCGGAGTATCGCGGCGACTATATTCGCACCGCTGAGGAGTTTACGGATTTTCATCGCCCGCGCATTGAGGCGCTATTAGCGGCGGGCGCCGATTTGCTGGCCTGCGAAACGCTCCCCTCGTTTGCGGAGATAAAAGCGCTGGCTGCACTGTTGCAGACCTGGCCTGAGGCGCACGCATGGTTCTCGTTTACGTTGCGCGACGCGCACCATTTAAGCGACGGAACGCCACTTGCAGAGGTGGTGAAGGTGGTGGAAGCGACGCCGCAGATTGTGGCGCTCGGCATTAACTGCATTGCGCTGGATAAGACCAACGATGCGCTGGAACATCTGCACAGCCTGAGCGCGCTGCCGCTGGTGGTCTATCCCAACTCAGGTGAGACCTACGACGCGGTAAGCAAAAGCTGGCATGCACACGGTGCAGCCTGCGACACGCTGGCCGGGCATCTGCCCACGTGGCTGGCCTCCGGGGCAAGGCTGATTGGCGGCTGCTGTCGCACAACGCCTGCAGATATTGCCGCCCTGCACCACTGTTGTACGAAATGATCGTCCCCCTGCGGTGGCTAGCGTGAACGCCAGCGTTGATATCCCCAGCTCAGCGCGCCGTTAATGATAAGCCTGCCGCCGCAGGCCGGATAACCGGGCGGATCGACCGCAATGTTGCGCATTGAAGGGAAGATATCGAAACGCTGGAATATGGCCGCCAGCCGTTGATGCGCCGGGTTCAGATCCGGCAGCGAAAACCACACCAGTTCGCCAAGTGAGCGCTCAAGCCACTCCTCTACCTCCCCCTCTTCGCTGACGGGACTCCTCAGCGCCGGACTTTGCGCCATCGTCTGTAGTTCAGCATAGTGACGGATACGCCAGCCGCAAAACTCCAGCGTTTCGCCTGCGTAATAGAGCCCATCCAGATATTCGCTCTCATCGCGGCTTAATGTTTCCGCTTGCGCCTCGGTCAGGCTATCCAATAAGAATCGCGCGGCAAGGGTCGGCAAGTTATGCACCACAACCCCCGGATGCTCGCCACTCCCGCCGCCCAGCACCAGGTTTTGCGGCGTGGCGCTGAAGTCATACGCTCCCCAGCTGCCGTCGCCCTTGATGGTTTCCAGCGGGTGGTAGATCGGCAGGTAGCCAAGGGTGCCGATTATTTCGTGGTCAAAGCCGTCGATATAGCTCATACAGATCCTTTTGCGTGATCAATAATTAACTGAACTCATGGCTCATGCTATAAATTATTGCCCACAATGTCATGAGCGCCATGATATTTATTGCGTAGTTATTAATATGAGTTCATTTGCTGAGTCATAACAAAGAATTTTTTTATAATTTGGCACAACGACGCCATTATTTACTGAGCACAAAAACATGTAGTTCCAACCGGGAGCCCCCCAGTATGCCGCATCGATATTTTCTAAAGCAAAATCAGTGCTACACACCACGCAAGGTTGCTTTTGTGAATACCAAAAAGCCATGTACTCATCTTCAACGGTGCCAGCAGTATTTATCCATATTCTTACTTTTTCACTCTCTAAGTCACCATTGTCATCAGAGAATGAGCGTAGTGAAGTACTTATAATATTAAGCTGCTTGAAATCAAGATGACCCGCCATCCAGGGAAGAGATTCAAGAACTTCATAAAACACCATTGATAAAGCATCATGGCTAACAATTGCGCCAAGCTTCTTCCACTCCTTTAATATACGATTATCTATAAACCTCATATAGTGCTCTCTCATCGTTGCAATCTATAATTATAAAACATGGAAGTATTCATTCCGGCACCAGTAATTCAAAGAGAGGGTCTTCCTGGGTTGCCAGTATGTATTCAGGGCGAACGTTTTCAACGGCAGGGATAATCAATAAAGGAATAATAAGATCGTGCCGCTCGATGGGACTAGCAAGCCAGTCCAATAAATCTTTTTTTCTGGTTATTACGGCATTACCGGTGAAAAATATAAATTTACCTCGGCGGCGAGGCTCATTATTCATCAAAAGATAGTTTTCATGGATAAGTGCTTTATCCAGACCGGCAACATCGAGGACACATTTTAATCTATACTGTTTCAAGGAGTGATAATGCCGAAGAAAATTTTCCTTTGCTTCGTTTGATCCTAATATCTTAATTTTGTTGAGCATTGAAAAATCATACTCCATATATCCAAAATTATCACTCATGCTTCCTCCGCCATTGATATCCCAGCAAATATATACAAAATCACTACCTATTCATATATTCTGGCTGCCATGAGCATATCATAGAGGACTTTCCAATTTACATCTGACGGAACCTCCTGTTTTGTATTGATATAATACTGCTCCATCTCTTCAATCCAATCCTTTAGCGCATCCAAAAAAGAGGCCAGATCGCGATTAGCCCACTCTTCGGGACAAGAGTGAAGATCCTGATTGTATAACGTAAGAAAAGCCAGAAAATCGGCTTTTGTTTTTATTTCTTTATCGCAAGGATTCATTTTACACTCCTGATTTTTTATATAAATGATAACAACATCATACTTTCAGCATAGATTATAATGTTTCACTATCTGCTGAGATTTTTCCCGTAATGCTGTCATTTTCAGATAAACAAAACCGTAAAAAATCTTCATCGGTGATCTACCCCTCTCGTAGGGGGCTATTATTAATGACAGACAGAACCAACTCTCTTGTATTAAGCTCCATAACGTCTCTTATATTCGCTTTTCATTAGCCAGCAAAAGATCTCTTTTGTGCCGTAACGCTGTTGTAATAAGTGAGCAGATGATATCACTTCTGGTCACAAAAAACTGCCAATCTCTGTTATCTGGCTTAATGCCAAAACGGAATGCGCCTTTCATGAGAAGAGCAAAAGCCGTTCCTGGGGGAGAGAACGGCAAAGACACATCATGGTCAAAAGAGACCATATACCATTCATTTTCTATAAGTTTTTTATGGTAACTATTAAGCATTATCTAATGTGCAAAAATGAAATTAGAATGCGTATGGCTGCATACTTTCGACAGAGAATCCACATCCATACTGCACGCCCATATCACGTTAGAGGGTTAGAGTTATGAAGTTGCCCGCCACTGGTTAGCTTGTGGAAAATGAGGAGCGCCCTCCTGAGACATTTATCAAGGGAGGCAAGGTCGAAATATTTATCCCTTATGACGGTTAAGTGACCCTGCATAAATGTTGCACTCTTTTGGAAGGGCGCGGTAAAAGATCGGTAAATATGATGATTAGCCTAAAGTTTTTTCATATTTTGACGATAAAGCTGTTATGGATGTATCAGTCGGCGTCGATTGTTTATAAATAAAAAAGAAAGGATTTATTATGCGGTTGCTATTGTTGATTTCATCTTTACTATTTATCACTTCATGTGGCGATAAAAATAAATCAGAGTTTATGGATGGTTGCACAGGCGGGAACAGAAGTGACTACGCGCATAAAGTTTGCTCATGTGCATACGATAAAATGAAAGATACCTATGGTGACCCGGACAAGTGGGAATCCAGAGTATACAGCGAGGGAACGAACAACTTGATTTCTGCGATGAAAAAATCAATTGAAAGTTGCCAATAAAGAAAGGCTGCAGATGCAGCCTTTTTCTTATTTTTTTAATGAGGCATAAGCTATAAAACCGAACAGTAGTAAACTGCCGACAATGGCCCCTAAAGTTGGAAACCAGATGAAAGGCCAGACCAGCCCACGGCCGACATTGTATGCAAAACCTTTATAATTAAAATCGCCCCAGATACTACCATATATGGTAGTTGCAATAGCCAACATGAAATAAACTGAAAAAAACGTACCTTTAATATTCATTTTGAATCCCCATTATGATTTTTTATCGTTAATTAAGTGCTGTGTATTTTAATACTATCAGGAGCAAGTCCAAATATCGAAAGTTATTATGCGTAACGTCTGTTTTTTTAAGCTTTTTGACGACTGCTGAAGCTTAAACGAAACTAATCCAAAATTTTATTAACAGGCGAAACTATCTACATCCCCACTAATTTGCTGCGCAGTGACTCTACAATAAATACTGCTGAGGCAATGACGATGATTACCGGGCCAGAGTCGAAACCTTGTGCGGAAAAATCACTCTGGCATGTGTACTTTTACCTGAGCAGAAACACCATTGATAACAGAGGAGAGGATTAATTCCAGCAAACCCGGTCTATATCTAAAACCCTCCAGCTCGGGTTTAAGAAGAGACTTCTTACGTAGACTACTCAATTCTTAGCGCGCAATCATATACGGTTACTCATCATGTCTAACGTTATCAAGTTCTTAACTAACTAGCTTTCAGTATCTGAACTACGCTCACAAAGGAAATCATGTAAGTTATCCCCTAAAGGGAGAGAGATTTTATCTCGACAGGAGAGAAAACATCATATTGACGTTCATTCAGAGCTATACCGTGGATATGTCGGGCAAACACAACGGGCAAGAAGAGAAGATCACGCGCAGGCAAAAAAAAGCCGTTCCTTGGGGAGGGAACGGCAAATACACATCACGGTCAAAAAGAGACCATACATCATTCAGTTTCTATAAGTTTTTCAAAGTTACTATTAAGTATTGATTAATGTAACCAAATGAAACATGGATAGAGGGGGTTGTATGCTTGCAGCTGAGTCGTTCCCCCATAGCGGCCCCCATTAACAGTAGGGTCTGGTCGGTATAAACGGGAGAGTTCTTTAGAAGAAAAGGTTACTTGCTCAGAATGAAACGAGCCTACTCGTCCCCACAGACCTACCCCGCTGGTAGAGAGTCACGTTACGATAAAGGGTTGCAGAAATCTGATGATAAATATTACTCTGCTCATGCCTGGTGCAAATGCAAACAACATTTTATGGTTCAGGAGTGTAGATGAGTGTCTTAGAATATAAACGCGCTTTACTTTATCGAAAAGCACAAGGTAATGTTCATAGAGAGAGCTATTTTAAAAAAATACATGCATTTACCGGTTCTGTAGTAAATAAAGGAGATTTTTTAACGCTTGAGGAAACAGACGGTATCATTGACGCCCTTAAAAAAAGCAAGGTTGATTTAGACCAGAGCATACAACTCGACAACTACCAACAAATTATATCTTTTATCAAAGCGCAGCTTGGCAGGTTATTTTTCTATTTATTGATTGATGAAGAGTGGAAATATTTCGGAGCTTACATAACTAATTTAATTCACCTCGAAGATTATAGTTTCGACACACTAAAATCGGATGAGATAAGAGTAATCCCCCAGGATTTATCCTTTCAAATTTTGGTAGACTTTGATGACAATGAATTAACTCTGGAATATACATCTTATAAATGAAGTTATTTACAGACCCCGTTGCATACAGATACAGGGCATTCACACCGGGAAGTTATCCCCACGGCTAAGATGATGTTATGCCAGTGTTATGCGGTCGCAGTGTGACAATTTCCAACATCAAGGTGTTAAAAAAGCATATACCCCCCTTCCTGAGTGGACAAACTCAGTTTTATAGAAAATAAGTTCATCGCAGGTGACTCCCCGGGTAGTAATTACTTCAATCAACAATCATCGTGTGAAAGGTATTTACTATTTCGATAGAACGCAACTGCATGCAGGTAACACTATGCAAGTCTTCAAAATAGCAGAAAATAATGAATCCGTTAACCTCTACAGTGTAGCTGATGATTTCTCGAGCTTCTTTGAAAAGATAGCGAAAATTACAAGTAAATAAAGGGTGAGCATCACTCATTACTCCCTTATCCTTATATTCAGATTTATACCAATCGTATCGCTGTTATTTAAATGAGGATAATAAAAAACGCAAACAATATACACGCGACCGCATCACTGATATAAGAAGCGGTGTTATTTGCCAGATACACCGCTTCTCTAAAAAATCTATTCGCAGACCGCAACAACCTTGCTGTGCTTATTATATGCTACAGAGCATTTTTTGGCGGTGGCCGGAACGATCACCTCAACGGTCTGCTTTGTATTCTTGTAGTGGCATATGAAATAGAGCGATGTTTTATGCTCTTTAGCTTCATCCTGATAATCAGGTAATGTCCACACTGTCTCCTGGTCACTGTCCGGCATCAGCTCTACTAACGCTTTCGGTGGCCCGACGAACAGGCTGGCATCGCTTAAGGCATGGGTTTTATCCTGCGTTGTCGGATAGGACGGACAGGTTGTTGACGTTGCATGAACGCCACTCACGGATAAAAACAGCCCTGCGCTCAATAACAGCGTCTTACTCCACAACATAATAGTTATCTCCGTTATTTTCCGCGCGGGGTGCCTTATGAAAACGGATGGTGCGTTTGCTGACATAATGCGGTGTCGCGACTCGTTCACCACCAGGCAGTTTTTTATATGTCATCCACTGATCCAGAACCTGGATTCCGGAGGCATCCAGGCCCAAATAAATTGCGGCGTGAGAGCTGCCATCCGTATGGTTACCATAACGACCATTTGCATCAAAGGTAGCAATCGCCGTACCGGGTGCGATAGAGGTATTACCCTTTACTAACGCCCCTCGTTTCCATGCAACGGTACGCGGCATATTCGCCGCTTTTTGCGTGTACGCTACACACTGCCCATTACCTACAGACTTACCGACATAGGCTGACGGCGTGCTTGCGATATATGCCATGAGTTGACTTCCATCCATAATGTAAGTGCCGTCATTTTGCTCCTAATGTAAAGTTATGCAAATGAAGGAGTAGTGCCACGCTCAAATTAAGACTACTCCTGGTTTATTGCCATTTTCACAAGCGCTATCAGCAACTTATTAAAAAAAGGGATGATGCCCGTGCCTCTGTTGAGCTCGCGTCTCTGATGACCGATTCATGATTTCTGACTGACTGGCGAATGAGTGAGCCTCCGTAGAGGTTGGTGTACTGTTAACCTAACGGAAAAAGAGAATCTACCTATGAACGCCATAGAAAAAAGCCAGTCGATGAGATAGTGAAAGCTGCGGCTTTGACGAGTTATTTTAAAATAATAAATTTTTGAATATTTATCATAACCTATAATTCTACCTACATTGCATGTAGAGCATGAATAACAGATGTTGATTAACCTCAATTAAGCGTCACTATCAAGCCGCCGAAATTTCCACATGCACTAGCTTGATATAGCTGACAGGAGATACCCAGGCGCGGCGATCTGCGTTGTCAGACGCCGGTCGACGACATCCTGAATGATTTTGAGTCGATTAACTTCATCCAAAGTAAAAAACTCCGCTACATGAGCCGTCATCACAATCCCTTGAGGGTAAATCTACGTGACGGACATCTTAACTTAGCCCCGAACGGACATTACCACTTTGCTACTACATAGATGATGTCCATTTTCAGAAAAAGTTTGAGCTAATACACGTTATCAGTTCAGCGGTGTCAGAGCGCTCAGTTTAACAAAACCACGTCTGTTGCTCAGATGCCCTTTTTCCGCTTCATCGTAAATTGCAACATAGATCCACGCTTTATCGACGGTTCTGATTTTAGCCAGCGTTTCATTACTGTTGACTGAGGCCAAATCTGACGCTGTTTCACTGGCCTCGCTTTTCAGGGATAACGTTTTTTCACCCTCTTTCAATTGATACAACACGAGATAAGGCGTATCTGATCCACAGCCGCCAAAATCCTGGGTCATCATATCGTCAGCGTTTTGCGCAGCATTATCCGGCTGAAATGACTGCAGATCGGCTTTATAGTTATCTGCGTTGCACTCCATATAGTTAACCACCGCAGGTACTTTAATCGTACCGGGTTGGTTAACGTACCACTCTTTAAAGGTAAAGAAGTTATCCGGGATATTCTTAAAGGTCTTTTTTATAAATGCGATTTTCTGCGCTTCACTGCCTTTAGCAGTAATATCAATTACTTTGTTATCTTTCTTTTTATTACCCAAGGCAAAATAGCGAAACTCTAACTCTGGCGTGTTGACCGTTGCATCAGCATTCCAGTTCGGTTGCCAGTAAGCCTGGAGTACACCGTTCTTTATTTCCACCGTCGCCATTGCGCGAAGAGAGAATACAGAAATAAAAATAAGGAACATCAAGCTGGCGTATTTTTCCATTTTTTGCAATCCACGTAGCATGAGGTGATTAATACATTAAAATTTTCTATCCCTTTATCAACCATCAATTGCTTAATCTCTTCATATAACCCCAGACTTTGCCCTATTCGGCCATCTCCCTTTGACTTCCCGGGCAATAAACAACCGTCCGTGTCGGCGGGAACGTTGCCTGGATGGATCAGTATAGCGCGACTTGAGGGTACACTCGCATTGAACAAATTAGGTAATGGACTGAATTTCCGCATTCTGCTGCTGGCATACCATTTCAAGCTATAGGCGCCGTCAGGGATTCTTTTTCGTAAATTTGCTTCCGTCGTATCCGGCCCGGGGCGTTCCAGAAAATAACCGGAGATTTCAGTGCCGGATATCGAGGATTCACTTATTGTTGATTTTTCGCTCTGCCATAAGCGTTTGATGAAAATAGTGTAAGACATGATGATTTATTCCATCTTGTTTTTATTGCTCTCTCACTTGTACTTATCATATGAAAGAGAGCTTTATTTCATTATTCCGGCGCAAACAAAATGCGTAGTTAGGATTATTCCTATAAGGGCTTTGTTGCCCACTCAGTCGCTGATTTGCAACCGCACGGTTCCGGTCTGCATACTCCACCGGCCAGTATCCTGCCCCCTTTCGCGGAGGAATTAAGGCGCTGATTTTCTTCCGGCGCAGTTCCATAGAGGGGGTAGGTCACTCCGTTAGATACTTTTTCTGGATTGGTCGTCTTGTTGGTGTAGACGGAAAAAGATAAGTGTTCGAGTTGAGGCGGAGCACTTTTAGAAAATCTATAGCCTGTGTAGATAGCTGAACGTAACGTTCCACGCCTGTTTTCGTCTCTCTCAGGTATATCGCCCCCTTCTCCAGATCAACATCCTTCCACGCCATGTCACAGACCTCTCCGGTACGGCAACCTGTCCACAAGGTAAGACGAAGCACGTTTTTGATTGTTGGGAAAAAGCAGAGCCTGGCAGCCACTGGAGAAACTTTTTAAGCACAGCTTCACTCAGCACACGCGTACCACGATTATTAGTAAGCTTGATTCGAGTCTGACGGAGGCTGGACTTTGCCAACAGAGCGGAATTTGCAAAGCTGGCATCAAAACGCCCCAGACCAATAGCGAACTCGTAGGCCAAAAACAACTCCCGTAGAACGTTACCGGCTTGCACTTTTGCTCCTGTGGCAACAATGCCATTGGTAAGCGTAATCACGTCATTGTGTGTGATTTCAGCGGCATTATGATCGCCCAGCTTATCTACCGCATCGGCATACAGTGTCCTGGGCACTTCATCCTGGCCTTTCTTCTTCCGGGCTCCCGGAATAATTTTGCCATCCTTAGTTTTGCGGTCCTCAATGCGCTCAGTCAGGTAGAGTTCGACCAAACCCTGAATAGTTAGCTCAGGCACTTTGGCCTGTTCAGCCTCGATTGCACGAAGTTGTTTTTCCTGCCTGAGCTCTGATCACCGACCTTCCTGACGGAGGAGCTTTAATTCGTTGAGTTTAAGGCGTGCAGCGGCGAGAGAAGTGTGCGGGAAGTTGCCAATTTTGACCTGAGCAAGTTTTCCAGTCACAGGGCTCGTGTAACGGTAGAAAAAAGATTTAACACCCGTCGCACCAGAGGAGACACGTAAACCACGATTTTCGCCAATATCAGCTTTATCTTTGTCGCCTGGCGTCATCATTTCTATCGCTTTAAACGACAGTGGCTTTGCCTCTTGTTTTCCTGCCATAAAGACTTCGTTATCATGCTCCCTACGCATTTATGAAACGAAATGTAGGTTGTGCTGTAAGTAGCCATATTTTACCAGGCTATAGGTTGGCAAGGTACACTTTAACCTACATTTAAATGTAGGATTTCATGAGATCCAATGAGACAAAGTGAAACTCAATGAGAACAAAAAACATCACTAACTCATTAAAATTTAAGAAAATGGACATCACAAGCCGATGAGTACACTAGAGAATTTCGACGCCCATACGCCCATGATGCAGCAGTACCTGAAGCTCAAAGCGCAGCATCCGGACATTCTGCTCTTTTATCGCATGGGCGACTTCTATGAGCTCTTTTATGACGATGCAAAACGCGCGTCGCAGCTAATGGATATCTCCCTGACCAAACGAGGTGCTTCTGCCGGAGAGCCGATCCCAATGGCGGGCGTGCCGCATCATGCGGTGGAGAACTACCTGGCAAAGCTGGTGAGCCTTGGTGAATCAGTAGCGATTTGCGAGCAGATTGGCGATCCGGCCACCAGCAAGGGGCCGGTTGAGCGCAAGGTTGTACGCATCGTCACGCCAGGCACCATTAGTGATGAAGCGCTACTACAGGAGCGCCAGGATAACCTGCTGGCCGCCATCTGGCAGGATAGCAAAGGCTTTGGCTACGCCACGCTGGATATCAGCTCCGGGCGTTTTCGTCTCAGTGAACCGGCCGACCGCGAAACCATGGCTGCTGAACTGCAGCGCACCAACCCTGCCGAGCTGCTCTATGCGGAAGATTTCGCGGAAACCGCGCTGATTGAAGGCCGACGCGGGTTGCGTCGCCGCCCGCTGTGGGAGTTCGAAATCGATACCGCCCGCCAGCAGCTCAACATGCAGTTTGGCACCCGTGATTTGATTGGCTTCGGCGTTGAGAATGCCGCGCGCGGCCTGTGCGCCGCCGGCTGCCTGTTGCAGTACGTCAAAGATACGCAACGTACCGCGCTGCCCCATATCCGCTCTATTACTATGGAGCGTCAGCAGGACACCATTATTATGGATGCTGCTACGCGCCGTAACCTGGAGATCACCCAGAACCTCGGAGGCGGGATTGAAAGCACCCTGGCCTCGGTGCTCGACCGCACTGTCACGCCGATGGGCAGCCGTATGCTGAAACGCTGGCTGCACATGCCGGTACGCGACACGAAAGTGCTTACCGAGCGTCAGCAAACCATCAGCGCGCTGCAAGATCGCGCCGCCGAGCTGCAACCGGTATTGCGCCAGGTGGGCGATCTGGAGCGTATTCTGGCGCGTCTGGCGCTGCGTACCGCCCGCCCGCGCGACCTGGCGCGTATGCGCTACGCCTTCCAGCAACTGCCGGAGCTACGCGCACAGCTGGCTGACGTCGACTGCGCGCCGGTGCAGGCGCTGCGAGAGAAAATGGGCGAGTTCAGCGAACTGCGCGAACTGCTTGAGCGCGCCATTATTGAAGCCCCACCGGTGCTGGTGCGTGACGGCGGCGTCATTGCCCCCGGCTATCATGCTGAACTGGATGAGTGGCGCAGCCTCGCCGATGGCGCGACAGATTATCTCGACCGGCTGGAGATCCGTGAACGTGAGCGCCTGGGACTCGACACTCTGAAAGTGGGTTATAACGCGGTGCATGGCTACTTTATCCAGATCAGCCGCGGGCAGAGCCATCTCGCGCCGATCCACTATGTGCGCCGCCAGACGCTGAAAAACGCCGAGCGCTACATCATTCCTGAACTGAAAGAGTATGAAGACAAAGTTCTCACCTCGAAGGGCAAAGCGCTGGCGCTGGAAAAGCAGCTCTATGAAGAGCTGTTCGATCTGTTGATGCCACACCTCGGCGACCTGCAGCAGAGCGCCTCCGCGCTGGCGGAGCTGGATGTGCTGGTAAACCTCGCCGAGCGTGCCGACACCCTGAACTACTGCTGCCCAACCTTTAGCGATAAGCCGGGCATCCGCATTAGCGAAGGGCGTCACCCGGTGGTGGAGCAGGTGCTGAAAGAGCCGTTTATTGCCAACCCGCTCAACCTGTCGCCACAGCGCCGGATGCTGATTATCACCGGCCCAAATATGGGCGGTAAAAGTACCTATATGCGCCAGACCGCGCTGATTGCTCTGCTGGCCTATATCGGCAGTTATGTCCCGGCGCAGAAGGTCGAGATTGGCCCTATCGACCGCATCTTCACCCGCGTTGGCGCGGCGGACGATCTCGCCAGCGGGCGTTCAACCTTTATGGTTGAGATGACCGAAACCGCCAACATTCTGCATAACGCCACCGAGAACAGTCTGGTACTGATGGATGAGATTGGTCGCGGCACCTCAACCTACGACGGACTGTCGCTGGCGTGGGCCTGTGCGGAGAATCTGGCGAATAAGATCAAAGCGCTGACGCTGTTTGCCACCCACTACTTTGAGCTGACGCAGCTACCGGAGAAGATGGAGGGCGTGGCGAATGTGCACCTCGACGCGATTGAGCATGGCGATACCATCGCCTTTATGCACAGCGTGCAGGATGGCGCGGCGAGCAAGAGTTACGGCCTTGCGGTCGCGGCGCTGGCGGGCGTGCCGAAAGAGGTGATCAAGCGCGCGCGCGGCAAGCTGCGTGAGCTGGAGAGCCTCTCACCGAGTGCAGCGGGCACACAGATTGACGGCACGCAGATGTCGCTGCTTGCGCCAGCGGAAGAGACCAGCCCGGCGGTAGAGGCGCTGGAGAATCTCGATCCGGACAGCCTGACACCGCGCCAGGCGCTGGAGTGGATCTACCGCTTAAAAAACCTCGTCTAACAAACGCTGCCGGATGGCGATGATCTCATCCGGCAACACCTTCCTGCGCTACCCAATGGCGTAAAAAATCGACCAGCGCGCGCACTTTGGCAGAGAGATGCTGCGTATCGGCATACACCGCATAAACCCCTTGCGGCGCAAACCTCCACTCAGGCAACAGATGTACCAGCCGCCCTTCAGCCAGCGCGTTTTGCACCAGCCACGCTGGCAGCAGCGCCACGCCACAGCCGGCAAGGGCAAATGACATCAAGGCTTGCGCACTGTCAGCGAAAATGCGTGCTGGCTGCTTTATCTCCAGCGTTTCTCCGCTGCCCGCCGCGTCAGTGACCTGCCAGCGCAGCGGGGAAGCGAGCCGCTCATGAATAATCCACGGCGCGTGTGCCAGGGCGTGCAGCGTCGTTATCGGATGCTGGCTGAGCCACTGCGGCGCGGCAACCGGAAGAATATCAAAGCGTGAAATCAGTGCTGCGTGATAGCGGGAGTCGGCCAGCGTGCCAAGGCGAATAGCGACGTCGAAACGCTCGCTAATCAGATCCGCGTGATGGGACGAGGAGACGTGGCGAATACGCAATGCCGGGTGACACTCGCTGAAAGCCGCCAGCGCAGGGATCACCACCTGCGCGCCATACTCAGGCGTGGTGGTGATGCGCAGCTCGCCGCTGAGCCCGATATGGTTTGCCTGTACCTCATCCTGCAAGTTTTCAGCATCCCGTAACAGCGCCACGCCGCGCTGGTAAAAGAGGCTCCCCGCCTCGGTGAGCGTTAAGCGGCGGGTGGAGCGCAGCAGCAGCGCCACGCCCAGCGAATCCTCCAGCTGGCGGATATTGAAACTGAGCACCGCTTTTGTCTGCCCGAGCGTTGCCGCCGCGGCGGTAAAACTGCCGGTGTCGACGACGGCGATAAACATGGCGACGCGTTGCAGATTGAGCATCGCTTCTCTCGTGATTGTCAAAACAGGTTTGACAGTATATCGCCACCTGCGGCGTTTATCCCCCTCGGGCCAGCGGCTACAGTAGCGCTCCGCACAGAAGGAGGAAAAATGAGGTATCGCAACAAAGTCGCGGTGGTCTATCTGCTGGGCTTTTTTCTTGATTTGATCAATATGTTTATCGCCAGCGTCGCCTTTCCGGCGATGGCGGAGAGCCTGCATGCATCGGTCTCTGCGCTGGCATGGGTCAGCAATGGCTATATCGCAGGGTTGACGGTGGCGATCCTCTTCAGCGCGCTACTGACCCGCTTTATTGGGGCACGGCGGCTCTTTATGCTGTCGCTGTTGCTCTTCAGCGCTGCGGGACTGGCGGCGGGGTTTGCCGACTCACTGGACAGCCTGATTACCTGGCGCGTGGTGCAGGGCCTGGGCGGCGGGTTGCTGATCCCGGTTGGGCAAGCGCTCGCCTGGCAACAGTTCAAACCTCATGAGCGGGCGAAAATCTCCTCTGCGGTGATGCTGGTAGCTCTGCTCGCCCCCGCCTGTTCACCCGCTGTCGGTGGGCTACTGGTGGAACTGCTCGGCTGGCGCTGGATCTTCTTCGTCACGCTGCCGCTGGCGCTGCTGACGCTGCTGCTGGCCGGGTGCTGGCTGAAAGAGGAGGCCAAGCCCGCCGTGTCGCGCCGGCTGCTCGATCTCTCTTTGCTGAAGAACTCACTGCTGCGCTTCGCCATGCTTATCTACCTCTGCGTGCCGGGGATGTTTATTGGCGTCAGCGTGGTGGGGATGTTCTACCTGCAGCGCATGATGGCGCTCACACCTGCGGTGACGGGCGCGTTAATGGTGCCGTGGTCCCTCGCCTCCGCGCTGGCGATCTCCGTGACCGGGCGTTATTTCAATCGCCTCGGCCCGCGACCACTGGTCATAATTGGCGCTCTGCTACAGGCGGCAGGCATTGTGATGCTACTACTTGTTACCCCGTCGACGCCGCTGGCAGTACTTATTGCGAGTTTCGCGCTGATGGGCGCGGGCGGAAGCCTGTGCAGCAGCACCGCGCAGAGCTGCGCTTTTCTCACCATCGATAATCAGGCGATGCCGGATGCCAGCGCGCTGTGGAATCTTAACCGCCAGTTAAGCTTTTTTATCGGTGCCACGCTGCTGGCATTTGTTCTCGGCCTGCTGCAACAGGTTATGCCGCCCCTTTCCGCTTATCGCGGGACATTTACCCTCGCTGCCATAATTACGCTTTTCCCGCTTTTGGGCGCGCTGCGCCTTGATAACCCACACCCCCTGCAACAGCTAAAACAGGAGCAACCATGAAGCGTTATACGACGGAGATTATTGATGCCCATATCGCCATTGAGGCATGGCTGGGCCGCGGTGAAGGGGATTGCGCGGCGCTGATGGCGCGATTTAGCGACCGGTTCAGCATGATTACCCCAGGTGGCGCGACGCTTGATAAACCTGCACTGGTCAACTTTTTCCAGGCGCAGTGCGCGGCGCGGGCGGGACTGAGCATCCGTGTGGATGATATCGAATTACTGGCAGAGTGGGAAAGCGGTGCGGCGCTGCGCTACCGCGAGACGCAACAGTTACCCGATCAGGCGGCGCATCAGCGCTGGTCAACGGTGGTGCTTGATAAAGATAACGGGAAGCTGTTGTGGCGGCACCTGCACGAAACGGCCCTTGCCGGGTAGGAGAAAAGAAAAAAGGCCAGTCTTAACGACCGGCCTTTTTGACGAGAAAGGGTGCTTATTCGCGGAACAGCGCTTCGATATTCAGCCCTTGCGTTTGCAGGATTTCGCGCAAACGACGCAGACCTTCAACCTGAATCTGGCGAACACGTTCACGAGTGAGGCCAATTTCACGGCCTACATCTTCAAGTGTTGCAGCCTCATAACCCAGCAGACCGAAACGACGTGCCAGCACTTCACGCTGTTTGGCGTTCAGTTCGAACAGCCATTTGACGATGCTCTGTTTCATATCATCGTCCTGCGTGGTGTCTTCCGGACCGTTGTCTTTTTCATCGGCCAGGATATCCAGCAGCGCTTTTTCAGAATCACCGCCCAGCGGCGTGTCAACTGAGGTAATGCGCTCGTTGAGACGCAGCATACGGCTGACATCATCAACAGGTTTATCTAACTGTTCAGCAATCTCTTCTGCGCTCGGTTCGTGGTCCAGTTTATGGGACAACTCACGCGCGGTACGCAGATAGACGTTCAGCTCTTTGACGATGTGAATCGGCAGACGAATAGTGCGGGTTTGGTTCATGATAGCCCGCTCGATGGTCTGACGAATCCACCAGGTCGCGTAAGTTGAGAAACGGAACCCACGTTCTGGGTCAAATTTTTCAACGGCGCGGATCAGCCCCAGGTTGCCCTCTTCAATCAGATCCAGCAGAGCCAGACCACGATTGCTGTATCGACGGGCAATCTTCACCACCAGACGCAAGTTACTTTCGATCATGCGACGGCGGGAGGCAACATCACCTCGTAATGCACGGCGTGCAAAATAAACTTCTTCTTCGGCCGTCAAAAGCGGGGAGTACCCAATTTCCCCCAGATAAAGCTGAGTCGCGTCTAAAACACGCTGTGTTGCACCCTGCGATAACAGCTCTTCTTCAGCCAGGTCATTATCACTGGGTTCCTCTTCTACCAAGACTTTTTCGTCAAAAGCCTCTGTTCCGTTCTCATCAAATTCCGCATCTTCATTTAAATCATGAACTTTCAGCGTATTCTGACTCATAAAGTGGCTCCTACCCGTGATCCCTGGGCAAAACACCTGACGCATTCTCATTTACCTCCGCTGCAGCGGCATCTGCGCTCACTGCAACGGAATAAGTGAGAATGACCTCACCTGCTTTGCACCGATTTATCGCTGCGGCAAATAACGCAGCGGGTTTACGGATTTCCCCTTGTAACGAATTTCAAAATGCAAGCGTGTAGAGCTGGTTCCGGTGCTACCCATAGTCGCTATTTTTTGCCCCGCCTTCACTTCTTGTTGTTCCCGGACCAGCATTGTGTCGTTATGGGCGTAGGCACTCAGGTAATCATCGTTGTGTTTTATGATGATAAGATTACCGTAACCGCGCAGTGCGTTACCGGCATATACTACGCGTCCATCTGCGGTCGCGATGATAGCCTGTCCTTTACTGCCTGCGATATCGACCCCTTTGTTACCACCCTCGGTGGCAGAGAAGTTATCGATAACGTTGCCTTCAGTCGGCCAGCGCCATGTTGAAATCGGCGAGCTGGTTGTTGTACTGCTGACAGTCGGTTCGGTTGTTGTACTAACGGAAGGTGCCGTAACAGGCGCTGTGACAGGTGTCGCAGGCTTGTTGTTCGGCAACATTTTATTAGCACTTTGTTCACCTGAGGTCTCAGAATACGTAATTGTCGGTTTCGAAGCAACCACCGCGGTTGAATTTTGCGCAGTTTTTGAGACTATTCCTTGTTCCGATGCATCAGCCTGCGTTATTGCATTTCCACCCGTGATAGGTGTACCAGATGCATTCCCCACCTGCAATGTCTGCCCAACGTGCAAACCATACGGCGCGGCCACATTGTTGCGCTGCGCAAGGTCACGGAAATCGTTGCCGGTGATCCAGGCGATGTAGAAGAGGGTATCGCCGCGTTTGACGGTATAGGTGCTGCCACCGGTATAGCTCCCTTTCGGGATATTGCCGTACTTGCGGTTATAGACAATGTGACCATCAACCGTCTGCACCGGCTGAACCTGAACAGGTTGCGACTGCATTGGCTGCACCGGCTGTACGGGTTGAACAGGCTGTACCGGCTGGACTTGCTGCATTTGCGGCTGCTGTGCATTCGTGCTCATGGCAGGCGGCGGCGTAATGAGCATGCCGGAGTTGTCGCTGCCGTTGGCGCTTCCGCCTACCGAACTGACCGGTGCAGGAGTATTGTTGGAATTTGAACACCCTGCCAGCCAAAGCGAAACCAGTGACAATGCCGCGACACGGCGTACGGTGAATTTCGGGCTTCCCGCGCTCATTTTTCCCCCAATATTATGTAAATTACCAATGACTTAAAGATAACCGCAAAGGTCGACGGCAAATTTGCCCACAATACGCTGTTATGGCCCGAAATACCCAGGATAAATCTGTAACTCAGGCCAGCTCACCACGTACAAGCGGAACAAAGCGCACGGCTTCAACGGTATCAATCATAAATTCGCTTCCCCGCCGACGAACCCGCTTTAACTGCTGGAGTTCGTCGCCCACGGGCAAAACGAGAATGCCGCCGTCATCCAGCTGCGACATCAGCGCGGCGGGAATTTCAGGCGGAGCGGCTGTCACAATAATAGCGTCAAATGGCGCGCGTGCTTGCCATCCTTGCCAGCCATCACCGTGACGCGTGGAGACATTGTGCAGATCGAGCTGCTTGAGGCGGCGGCGCGCCTGCCACTGCAGCCCTTTAATCCGCTCAACGGAGCAGACATGGTGCACCAGATGGGCGAGGATCGCCGTCTGGTAACCGGAACCGGTGCCAATCTCCAGCACGCGCGAATCGGGCGTCAGCTCGAGCAGCTCGGTCATGCGCGCAACCATATAGGGTTGGGAGATGGTTTGCCCCTGACCAATGGGCAGCGCGACGTTTTCCCACGCTTTGTGTTCAAACGCCTCGTCGATAAATTTCTCGCGCGGCACCCGCGATAGCGCTTCAAGCACCTGTTCATCTTTGATGCCCTGAGCACGTAACTGATTGAGTAGGTCCTGGATGCGTTTGCTTACCATTGCGTATTCACCCCGGCGCGCTCCAGCCAACCTGATACCACCTCCTGCGCACTGTAGGCGGTCAAATCTACATGCAGCGGCGTAACAGAAACATATCCCTCATCAACGGCGGCAAAGTCAGTATCCGGGCCGGCATCGCACTTCTCTCCCGGCGGGCCAATCCAATAAAGCGTGTTGCCGCGCGGATCCTGCTGCGGGATCACCTGGTCTGCGGGATGGCGGCTGCCGCAGCGCGTCACGCGAATGCCTTTGATCTCACTCAGCGGCAGATCGGGCACGTTGATATTCAAAATACGCCCGGTGCGCAGCGGCTCACGGTTCAGACCACGCAGGAGAGCGCAGGTGACCGCCGCGGCGGTTTCGTAATGGGTATGGCCATTGAGAGAGACAGCTAACGCCGGAAAGCCGAGGTGTCGGCCCTCCATCGCAGCGGCAACGGTGCCGGAATAAATCACATCATCGCCGAGATTCGGCCCGGCATTGATGCCAGAAACCACCACATCCGGGCGCGGGCGCATCAGTGCGTTAACGCCGAGAAAAACGCAGTCCGTTGGCGTGCCCATCTGCACGGCGATATCGCCGTTATCAAATGTAAAAGTACGAAGCGAAGATTCGAGCGTCAGCGAATTAGACGCACCGCTGCGATTACGATCGGGAGCCACAACCTGAACCTCGGCAAACTCCCTAAGAGCACGGGCCAGCGTCTGGATACCCGGCGCGTGGATCCCATCATCGTTACTCAGCAATATTCGCATAATCACCCGATGTGTTGATAAGTTCCCTGACCACACTGGTGGCAAAGCTTCCCGCCGGTAGCCAGAAACGTACCTCGACGGTGGCATCATCCCACCAGTTCCAGCTGAGCGCCTGTGGATAGAGCAACATCGCACGGCGCGCAGCGTCCACTTTTTCTCTTACCAGCAGCGTCTGTAACTCTGGCGCATCAGCGATCGCCTGCTGCTCAAACTCCAGTGCCGCCTCTTCTGTTCCCCACTCGCCGCGACCCGGCAACGGCGCGGTGATCATCAGTGCTTTTGCATCGACACGCGCCTGTAGCTCCTGGCGCTCTTCATCGGTCGCCACAAACCAGCTTCCGCGACCCGCTAATTGTAGCGCATCGCCAACAACAACTTGATTGAAGTCCGGTTTCTTCAGCCGCTCGCTGACCACCTGATTAAACAACGCGCTGCGCGCTGCGGACAACCAAAAACTGCGTTTGTTACGATCGCGAACCGGCGCATCGCTTTGCGCCCAGCGCAGCGCGCCCTGCAGATTGCTGCCGCCGATGCCAAAACGCTGTGCGCCAAAATAGTTGGGTACGCCCTGTTCGGCGATAGCCTGTAAACGTGCGTCCACCTCTGCGCGATGGGTTATTTCCCGCAGCACCAGCGTAAACGCGTTGCCCTTCAACGCGCCGAGACGCAGTTTGCGTTTATGGCGGGCATACTCCAGCACTTTGCAACCTTCGAGGGTAAACTGGCTCAGATCCGGCATACCATTACCCGGTACGCGGGCGCAAAGCCACTGTTCCGTCACGGCATGCTTATCTTTCTGACCGGCGAAACTTACTTCACGCACATGAATTTTAAGGAATTTCGCTAGAGCGTCAGCAACAAAACGTGTATTGCAGCCATTTTTCAGAATTCGTACCAGAATATGCTCACCTTCGCCGTCTGGCTCGAAGCCAAGATCCTCCACCACGACGAAATCTTCCGGGCTGGCCTTCAGGATGCCATTGCCGCCAGGCTTGCCGTGCAGAAAGGTGAGGTTATCAAATTCCGTCATTTCGCCGCCTTCACTAACAGCGCCACCGCTTCACAGGCGATGCCTTCGCCACGCCCGGTAAAACCGAGCTTCTCGGTAGTGGTGGCTTTCACGTTAACATCATCCATATGACAGCCGAGATCTTCGGCGATAAAGACGCGCATCTGCGGAATATGCGGCAACATTTTCGGAGCCTGCGCGATGATGGTCACATCCACGTTGCCAAGGGTATAGCCTTTGGCCTGGATGCGTCGCCACGCTTCGCGCAGCAGCTCGCGGCTGTCCGCGCCTTTAAAAGCCGCGTCGGTATCCGGGAAGAGTTTACCAATATCCCCCAGCGCTGCCGCGCCGAGCAGCGCATCGGTCAACGCATGCAGGGCGACATCGCCGTCGGAGTGCGCCAGCAGCCCCTGCTCATAGGGAATGCGCACGCCGCCAATAATAATCGGGCCTGCGCCGCCAAAGGCGTGTACGTCAAAACCGTGTCCAATGCGCATTATGCTTTCTCCTGAAGGTCTGCATGGGTCAGATAAAATTCTGCGAGTCGTAAATCTTCGGGTCGGGTCACTTTGATATTATCCGCACGTCCGGCGACCAGCTCGGGATGGTAGCCACAATACTCCAGCGCCGAAGCTTCATCGGTGATGGTGGCACCTTCATCTAACGCGCGGGTTAAGCAGTCGTGGAGTAACGCCAGCGGGAAAAACTGCGGCGTCAGGGCATGCCATAAATCATTGCGCTCAACGGTGTGAGCGATAGCGGTTTGGCCCGGCTCGGCGCGCTTCATGGTATCGCGCACGGGTGCAGCGAGGATCCCCCCTACCCGGCTGGTCTCACGCAGGGCGAGCAGTCGGTTGAGATCGTCCTGCTGCAGGCAGGGGCGCGCGGCGTCATGCACTAGCACCCACTGCGCACCGGCAGCGGCTTTCAGGCCTGCCAGCACCGAGTCGGCACGTTCCGCGCCGCCGTTGACCACCGTAATCTGCGGATGGTTCGCCAGAGGAAGCTGCGCGAAGCGTTCATCGCCCACGCTGACGGCGATAATTACCCGGCTGACGCACGGGTGGGCGAGCAGCGCGGCGACCGCGTGCTCAAGGATGGTTTTATCGCCGATGGAGAGATACTGCTTTGGACATTCCGTTTGCATGCGGCGGCCGAATCCGGCGGCCGGCACCACGGCACAGACGTCCGGAATGAGTGTTGCCATTCGTTAACCCGGGACTGTTTATGGTCTAGTTTGCGTGTTTTGTGTGTTCTGCGCTGAGCCTGCCGCGCGCTTTGATGCGTCCGGCACCAGACGATAGAAAGTTTCGCCCGGTTTCGTCATGGTCAGCTCATTGCGAGCACGCTCCTCGATCGCTTCCTGACCGCCATTGAGATCGTCAATTTCGGCGAATAGCTGATCGTTGCGCGCTTTTAGTTTTGCGTTTGTCGCCTGCTGAGCCGCCACATCTTCGCTGACGCGGCCGTAGTCGTGCAGACCATTTTTGCCGAACCACAGCGAGTATTGCAGCCAGACCAGCAAAGCCAGCAAAAGCAGCGTTAATTTACCCATCCTGCCCCCTGAAAAACGGCATCATCATCCCATAACTTTTCGTCAGACTCCACTTCGGGGCCGGGTGATACCGCGCAAGCGCCAGACTTTATCATAAATATTGAACATTCCGAACCCGGACACATTGCCTTAACAGGCGTTACACCTTGAAGTATGACGCGCCTTAGCCCACCAGCCAGAAGAAAAGGAGACCGAACATCGCCGCCACGCTGAGTAACGTCGCCACGCAGCTGTAGCGCAACTGTCCATCCAGCAGCGAATGCAGGGCAATTCCCACCACCACCGAAACCGGCATCAGGGCGAGAAAAAAGGGCCAGGTATAGAGAAGAAAAAAGAGCGTATTGGAGCCGTATAAAAGAAAAGGGATTGCCAGCGCCAGCAGCCATGCGACAAAGCCCACGATGGCCCCCGGAAGAGACCATGTGGGTTCGTCGGCGGTCGGGGGGAGAGACGATGACCGCGGAAGGGTAATGTTGTGACTGTTACGCATATCTGATCCTGTTGCCTGCACGACCGGTAAACGCGATACACACCTGTTCAGAGGGCGCGAAAAGCAAACTCGCTAAAGCCTGAAGAGTGGATGTATCGCCAGTACCGTCTCAGGATCTGATAATATCTCCCTGCCGCAGCAGGTCTAATAATTGACTGACCAAATTTGTTACCAATTGTTCGCCATCAAGGTGCACTTCCGGCGCGTCTGGTGCCTCGTACACTGAATCAATACCGGTGAAATTACGCAGCTCTCCGGCGCGGGCTTTCTTGTATAACCCTTTCGGGTCGCGCGCTTCGCAAATCGCCAGCGGCGTATCGACAAACACCTCAATAAAACGCCCCTCGCCGAGGCGTTCGCGCACCATCTGCCGCTCAGCGCGATGGGGCGAGATAAAGGCGGTCAATACCACCAGCCCCGATTCGACCATTAGCTTCGCCACTTCGCCGACCCGGCGGATGTTCTCTTTGCGATCCGCGTCGCTGAAGCCTAAATCACTGCACAGGCCGTGACGCACGTTATCGCCATCAAGCAGATAGGTGCTGACGCCCGCGCGGTGTAACGCTTCTTCCAGCGCCCCCGCGACGGTCGATTTACCGGAGCCGGAAAGCCCGGTAAACCAGAGCACCACCCCACGGTGGCCGTGGAGCTGTTCGCGCTGCTGCGGCGTCACCGGATGGGCATGCCAGACGACGTTTTCGTCATGCTGCGCCATTATTTGCCTCCCAGCAGATCGCGCGCGCCCCAGTGCGGGAAGTGTTTGCGAACCAGCTGGTTCAGCTCCAGTTCAAAGGCGCTGAACTCCGATGGCACAACCTGCGCATCGGTGTGTACTTCGCGCACCATGCCTGCGCCAACGGTGACGTTGCTCAGGCGATCGATAAAGATCATCCCACCGGTCACCGGGTTCTGCTGGTAAGGGTCGAGGGTCAGCGGCTCATCAAAAGTAACGTCAACCAGCCCGATACCGTTCAGCGGCAGGCTCTCCACCTCGCGCTGGGTCAGGTTGTTGATATCCACCTGGTACTGAACAGCATCAATGCGCGCGCGGGTTTTCTTGCCCGCCACTTTGACCTCAAAACTTTGGCCCGCCTGCAACGGCAGCTCCGCCATCCACACTACATCAAGCGAGGCGCGCTGCACGGCTGGCAGTGTTTCCTGCGCATCAAGGATCAGATCGCCGCGGCTGATATCAATCTCATCTTTCAACACGAGGGTAATCGCTTCGCCAGCGCCCGCTTCCTGTAGATCGCCATCAAAGGTGACGATACGCGCGATGGTCGACTCCACGCCCGACGGCAGGACTTTGATGCGCTGCCCAACCTTGACCACGCCAGAGGCCAGCGTGCCGGAGAAGCCGCGGAAATCGAGGTTCGGACGGTTAACATACTGCACCGGGAAGCGCATCGGCTGGCTCTCTACCACGCGTTTGATTTCAACGGTTTCGAGCATCTCCAGCAGCGTCGGGCCGCTGTACCACGCCATCTTGTCGCTCTGGCTGGCAACGTTATCGCCTTCCAGCGCCGAGAGCGGCACAAAGCGGATATCGAGATCGCCCGGCAGCTGTTCGGCAAAAGTGAGGTAATCCTGGCGAATAGAATCGAAAGTGGCTTCGCTGAACGCCACCAGATCCATCTTGTTTACCGCCACCACCAGATGTTTGATGCCCAGTAAGGTGGAGATAAAGCTGTGACGACGGGTCTGATCCAGCACGCCTTTGCGCGCATCGATCAGCAGGATCGCCAGATCGCAGGTGGAGGCACCGGTCGCCATATTGCGGGTGTACTGCTCATGCCCCGGCGTATCGGCAATAATAAATTTGCGCTTCTCGGTGGAGAAGTAACGATACGCCACGTCAATGGTAATGCCCTGCTCACGCTCGGCCTGTAGGCCATCCACCAGCAGCGCAAGGTCAAGTTTCTCGCCCTGAGTGCCGTGGCGTTTGCTGTCATTGTGCAGCGTTGAGAGCTGATCTTCGTAGATCTGGCGAGTGTCATGCAGCAGGCGGCCGATCAGCGTGCTCTTGCCGTCATCGACGCTGCCGCAGGTAAGAAAACGCAGCAGGCTTTTGTGTTGCTGGGCATGCAGGTACGCTTCAACGCCGCCTTCATCCGCAATTTGTTGTGCAATAGTGGTATTCATGGCGGCTCCTTAGAAATAACCCTGGCGTTTCTTCAGCTCCATCGAGCCGGCCTGGTCGCGGTCAATCACGCGCCCTTGACGTTCGCTGGTGGTTGAGATCAGCATCTCTTCGATGATCTCCGGCAGCGTCTGCGCGTGGGACTCCACTGCGCCGGTCAGCGGCCAGCAGCCGAGGGTACGGAAACGCACCATGCGTTTTTCAATCACTTCGCCCGGCTGCAGATCGATGCGGTCATCGTCGATCATCATCAGCATGCCGTCGCGCTCCAGTACCGGTCGCTCGGCGGCCAGATAGAGCGGCACGATCTCAATATTTTCCAGGAAGATGTACTGCCAGATATCCAGCTCGGTCCAGTTGGAGAGCGGAAAAACGCGGATGCTTTCGCCCTTGTTGATCTGGCCGTTGTAGTTATGCCACAGCTCCGGACGCTGGTTTTTCGGGTCCCAGCGGTGAAAACGGTCGCGGAAGGAGTAGATACGCTCTTTGGCGCGCGACTTCTCTTCGTCACGGCGCGCGCCGCCAAATGCGGCATCAAAACCATACTTGTTCAGCGCCTGCTTCAGCCCTTCGGTTTTCATAATGTCGGTGTGTTTCGCACTGCCGTGTACGAAGGGGTTGATACCCATCGCTACCCCTTCCGGGTTTTTATGCACCAGCAGCTCGCAGCCGTAAGCTTTGGCTGTACGGTCGCGGAACTCATACATTTCGCGGAATTTCCAGCCGGTATCGACATGCAGCAGTGGAAACGGCAGCGTGCCCGGGTAGAAGGCTTTACGCGCCAGGTGCAGCATCACGCTGGAGTCTTTGCCGATGGAGTACATCATCACCGGATTGGCAAACTCGGCGGCCACTTCGCGAATGATATGGATGCTTTCCGCCTCCAGTTGTCGCAGGTGAGTGAGTCGTTTTTCGTCCATATCCCTTCCTTAAGCCAGATTAATCACGGAAGCGTCAAACGCCGCCGTAGCTGTCGTTTGCTGGAACCAGGCCAGTTCGCGATGAAGCGCAACCACTTCACCCACCACTAACAGCGCAGGCATCGGTGCGCCTGTAGCCAGTTCCTCAAGTTGTTCTAATGTGCCGGTAGTCATCTGCTGATCGGCGCGCGTGCCGCGGGAGATCACCGCCACCGGCGTGGTACGCTCGCGCCCATGGGCAATCAGCTGGGCGCTGATCTCGGCCGCTTTCATGGTGCCCATATAGATCGCCAGCGTCTGGCGGCTTTGCGCCAGCTGCGACCAGTCGAACGGCGCGCTGTCGGCTTTGTAGTGGCCGGTGACGAAGGTGACGCTCTGGGCGAAATCCCGGTGCGTCAGCGGAATACCGGCATACGCCGTCGCGCCCGATGCCGCCGTCACGCCCGGCACCACCTGGAACGGGATCCCCGCTTCGGCTGCCGCCTGTAGCTCTTCGCCACCGCGACCAAAGATAAAGGGATCGCCACCTTTCAGGCGCACGACGGTTTTCCCCTCCTGCGCGGCTTCCACCAGCATGCGGTTGGTTTCGTGCTGCGGCACGGCATGGACGCCTGCCCGTTTGCCGACGCAGATCTTCTCCGCATCGCGACGGGTTAACTCCAGCACCGCATCGCTCACCAGATGGTCGTAAAAGACCACATCGGCCTGCTGGATCACCTGTAAACCGCGCAGGGTCAGCAAGCCCGCATCGCCCGGCCCGGCACCGACGAGGATAATCTCGCCACTGGCCGACCCCGGCTGTTGTAACTCCGCTTCCAGCGCCCGCTCTGCTGCAGGCTCATCACCTGCTGCCATCAGGCTGGCGAAACGTCCGCGAAAGGCGCTCTCCCAGAAGCGACGACGATCGTCGGTGGTGCGGCGATACGCTTTAATGCGCGTACGCCAGCGCCCGGCCACGGCCGCCATCCGCCCAAGGTTTCCCGGCAGCAGCGCCTCTATTTTTTCCCGCAGCAGACGCGCCAGCACCGGCGCATTACCGCCGGAGGAGATGGCGACGATCAGCGGCGAGCGGTCAACAATAGAGGGGAAAATAAAGGAACAGAGCGGCTGATCGTCCACCACGTTAACCAGCCGATGACGCGCGTTGGCGGCATCAAATACCCGGCGGTTAAGGGCAGCATCGTTGGTTGCCGCAATCACCAAAAATATGGCATCCAGCTGCGACTCATCAAACTCCGTGGCGATCCAGTGAACAGCCTGCTCATCGGCAAGTTGTTGCAACTGTGGATCAAGTTTTCGGGCCACTATCTGTACGTGCGCGCCCGCACGGCGCAAAAAGGTGATTTTGCGCGCGGCAATTTCACCGCCGCCAATCACTAAAACAGGGCGGTCTTTTACAGCAGCAAACAGAGGCAGGTAATCCACAACGTTGTAACTCACTCACAGCCAGCAATAGGGGGACTATAGGGGGCGCGTTAGAACGAATGAAATTACGAATTGGAATGAGTAGTTCCGCAAAAGAATAAAGAGCCAGGAAAGCTCATACCAAAAAGTGCTTAAGGTGAGAATTTTCGGATGGTTAACCACAAATGAAATTGTGCAAACTCCGTCACAGTTTCATACTAAGCCCGTTTAAAATTTTGCTGCATAAAGGACTCCCTATGTTTTCCGCATTGCGCCTCCGTACCGCTGCCCTGGCGCTCGGCGTATGCTTTATTCTTCCGGCTGCCGCCCGCTCCTCCCACCCCGGTGACATGGCAAATGAACAGGCGCGACATATCGCCAGCCTCTTTCCCGGCCGCATGACCGGCACACCGGCGGAAATGCTCAGCGCGGACTATCTCCAGCAGCAGTTTTCGCAGATGGGTTATCAGAGCGATATTCGTAAGTTCAAAACCCGCTACCGCTACAGCACAAAAGACAATCAGCAGAGCTGGCAGAATGTGATCGGCAGTTCGGTGATTGCCGCCCATGAAGGGCGCGTGTCGCAGCAGATTATCGTAATGGCGCATCTTGATACCTACGCGCCACAAAGCGATGCCGATGTTGATAACAACCTGGGTGGCTTAACGCTTCAGGGCATTGATGATAATGCCGCCGCGCTTGGCGTAATGCTTGAACTGGCGCAGGCGCTGAAAGCGACGCCAACGGAATACACCGTGCGCTTTGTCGCCACCAGCGGCGAAGAGGAGGGCCAGCTTGGCGCAGAGAGCTTCCTCGATCGCATGAGCGAGAAAGAGCGTAAAAACACCCTGCTGGTGATTAACCTCAATAACCTGATCGTTGGCGACAAACTCTATTTTAC
Source organism: Kosakonia sp. SMBL-WEM22 (assembly GCF_014490785.1). Lineage (NCBI taxonomy): Bacteria > Pseudomonadati > Pseudomonadota > Gammaproteobacteria > Enterobacterales > Enterobacteriaceae > Kosakonia > Kosakonia sp. SMBL-WEM22. Next base: position 4,015,123 of record NZ_CP051488.1, read on the forward strand.
TAGCGGGAAAAACACCCCGGCCTCGGTGCGCAAACTGACGCGCGACCGCGCACTGGCGATTGCCCGCTCGCATGGCATTCAGGCGTTAAGCGCCCCGGCGAGCGCGGAGAAGCGCAGCCCCTGCTGCCATGATGCGCAGGTGTTTGATAACGCAATGATCCCGGTGCTGTCGGTGGAAGCCGCTAACTGGTCACTGGGTAATAAAGATTGCGCCCAGCAGCGGGCTAAATCGAAGGCATTCCCGGAGGGCGTGAGCTATCACCGCGCGCGGCTGGATAACCAGTTCTATATCGATAAGGCGCTGCCGGGACGAATCGAACACCGCAGCCGCGATGTGATGCGGATTATGCTGCCGTTAGTCAAAGAGTTAGCAAAGGCGGGAAATAAAAAATAGGCCAGCAGGAGATTGAGGAAGGGACAGTGCGCACAAACTGACGCGTAGATGTAGTACGCGAGGATTTGCGCACCGTCCCGTTTACAACAATTAACGCTCGTCCCTGCGTCCGCCGACAGCTGCCCACATTCTGCGGATATGCACCGTCACCTCTTCACGATCGTGATAGAGCTGACGCGCCTGGATCTGCGCGGCGATGCCGTGCTCATCCAGCTGCTGCTGAATATAGGCGAGGTTGTTGGAGACCTCTTCATAGCGCTTTTTCATCGGCAGCTTGAGGTTGAAGATGGTTTCACGACACCACCCTTCCGTCAGCCACTGCGCCATCAGCGCTGCCACTTTGGCCGGTTTTTCCACCATATCGCACACCATCCACGAGATGTTGCTGCGCGTCGGGCGATAGCGGAAACCATCTTCGCGCAGCCAGGTCACCTGGCCGGTATCCATCAGGCTCTGCGCCATCGGGCCGTTATCCACAGAAGAGACCCACATGTTGCGCTTCACCAGTTGGTAGGTCCAGCCGCCGGGGCAGGCCCCAAGATCGACGGCGTACATGCCGTTCGCCAGGCGTTCATCCCACTCATCGGCAGGAATAAAGACGTGAAATGCCTCTTCCAGCTTCAGCGTCGAACGGCTCGGTGCATCGGCCGGGAACTTCAGGCGCGGAATGCCCATATAGAAGGGTGAGTTGTTATAAGAGTAGGAGTAGCCGGTGTAGCAGCAGCCTGGCGCAATAAAGAAGATATGCACCACCGGGCGGCTCGCCGAGTCGCTGCGCGCAAGAATGCCCGCTTCACGTAGCGCACCGCGCAGCGGCACGGTGAACTTGCGGCAGAACTTCATCAGCTCTTTGCTTTCGTTGGTGTCAGCCACTTCAACGCGCAGATCGCCGCCCTTCTCCACTACGCCCTGCAGCATGCCAACGATCGGCGTAATGCGATCGTCCGGCGGCAGGTCGCGCAGCAGCTCGCCGACGACAAACATCTGGCGGGCAAAAATCAGCGAGCTAAACGGCAGCTCGCGCGCCAGTTTGTCGGCGTCCTCTTGCTGATAGCACTCAAAAATGACGTAGCCCGCGTTCTCTTTCACACGGGCGAAACCGAACACATTCTGGCGTCCGGCTTTATCGGTAATTTCGGCTGCGCACTCTTTCTCAAAACCCGGGCGGCACAGCAATACCACTTTATTCATGAACAACGCCCCTACGTTTCAGACGAATTGCGCCAATTAACATTAATGCCCAGCCGATTAAGAAGCAGACGCCGCCGACCGGGGTAACAAACGCCCACAGGCGTAAATGGGAGAGCGCGAGGCAGTAGAGGCTACCGCTGAACAGCACGGTGCCGAGCGCCAGGAACACGCTGCTCCAGTAAAACCAGATGCTGATGCGGCGCTGCATCGCCACCGCAAGACCTAACACCGCTAAGGTGTGGAACGCCTGATACTCAAGGCCGGTCTGGATCCAGCTCATCTCGGTGACGCCGAGTGACTTGCTTAACACGTGCGCGCCGAATGCGCCCAACGCGACAAAGATAAAACCGCTTACTGCGGCGAAAATCAGCATAAAACGGCTGGTCATGTTACTTCCCCAAGAGTCATACGCGCCCTGCGCGCGCGAATTATTGTTCGTAGCGGAAACGGAATTTTTCCTGCTCGCTTGCCGCTTTGGCCAGGATCCACTGACGAAAGGCCGCTATTTTACCCAGTTCTGCCTGGCTGTCATGACAAACCAGATAAAAAGCATTTTTGCTCACCAGCACATCGTTAAATGGGCAGACCAGACGACCCGCTTCTATTTCCGACTGCGCCATCACATTATTCGCCAGCGCCACGCCCTGCCCGTGGATTGCCGCCTGCAGCACCATTGAACTGTGGCTGAAGATCGGCCCTTGCTGGACATTGAGGTTAACGCCCAACTGGCGGGTATAGGTTTGCCAGTCGCGGCGCGAGGCATCATGTAAAAGGGTGTGGCGCGCCAGATCGTCCGGCGTCTTCAACGCTTTCTCGCCGGTCAGCAGCAGCGGGGAGCAGACCGGGAGCAGATATTCGGCATAGAGTTTCTCCACGCGCAGCCCCGGCCAGTTGCCGCGGCCGTAGAAGATCGCCACATCGACATCGTCGGCGAGCTTGTCCTCTTCGCGGTCGACCGCCTGGATGCGCACGTCGATTCCCGGATAAGCTGAGTTAAAGCTGGAGAGTCTCGGCACCAGCCACTGAATAGCGAAACTGGGCAGCAAGCTGACGGTGAGCGCGCCCTTTGCGCTGCGCGCCTGCAATTTGCGAGTGGCTTCATTGAGCTGGGAAAATATCTCTTTGATATCCTGGAAATAACTCTGCCCCTCCTCCGTTAACAGCAGCGAGCGGTTGCGGCGGCGAAAGAGTTTCAGGCCGAGAAAATCCTCGAGAGACTTGATTTGGTGGCTTACTGCGGCCTGCGTCACAAATAGCTCATCGGCCGCGCGGGTAAAACTTAAATGGCGGGCTGCGGCATCAAAAACACGTAATGCATTAAGAGGTGGTAATCGCTTCGACATGGTTTATCAGGCTTAGATGTAAACTGAATTTAACAAACAGGAAACAGCAGTTAACCTATTAGTTTTTTTTATCTGAGCCATTATAAATTGTCCGTTGAGGTTGCACCAGCAAATACCTATAGTGGCGCCACTTCCTGAAGCCGGAACGAAAAGTGTTTTGGAATTGAGATTCTGAAGGGCTTTTGGCTTACGGTTGTGATGTTGTGTTGTTGTGTTTGCAATTTGGTCTGCATTTCAGACCCCGGTAGCAAAGCTACCCCTTTTTCACTTCCTGTACATTTACCCTGTCTGTCCATAGTGATTAATGTAGCACCGCAAATTGCGGTGCTTTTTTTTGCCTGGCGCCCGGAATTATTTCTCCAGAGCAACCATCTCTTTCACGTCAGAACGGTTGATCTGCTGCTCATTACCGTTCGCGTCTTTGTAGGAAATCATACCTGTCTGGTCGTCAGTTTTCGGCTTGCCTTCGGAAATGATTGTACGGCCATCGTTGGTGTGCAACGCGTAGTTCGGGCTGGAACAGGCGCTCAGGGCGAAAGCTAAAGTACAAGCAGAAATAATTGCGGCAGTCTTCTTCATCTTCTTCTCCTTGATTGATTCTGGCAATTAATGCTGTGAAATACTCTTACTGGAAGAGTCTCAAACACGTTACTTACACTTATCAGCATAACCTGCTTATGCAGTTCCGCCAGTACAAACAGATAATTCCGATGGTTATCAATCCCCTTGCCCGTGGAAAAAAAGTGCGCGACCATCGTCGGCCTACAGATGAGGATAAGTATGAACGCATTTAATCCTTCGCAGTTTCGCGCCCAGTTCCCGGCGCTGGCCGACGCGGGTGTCTACCTCGACAGCGCCGCCACCGCGCTGAAACCGCAGACGGTCATCGACGCTACGCAGCAGTTCTATAGCCTGAGCGCTGGCAATGTCCACCGCAGCCAGTTTGCCGAAGCGCAGCAGCTCACCGCCCGCTATGAAGCAGCACGCGACCAGGTCGCCACGCTGCTCAACGCCCCTTCCGGCAAAAATATTGTCTGGACGCGCGGCACCACCGAGGCGATCAACATGGTTGCCCAGTGCTATGCCCGACCGCGCTTACAACCTGGCGATGAGATCATTGTCAGCGAGGCGGAGCACCATGCCAACCTGGTGCCGTGGCTGATGGTCGCGGAACAGACCGGCGCAAAAGTGGTGAAGCTGCCGCTGGCGGAGGATCGCCTGCCGGATCTTAACCAGCTTCCTGCCCTTATCACCCCCCGCAGCCGGATTCTGGCGCTGGGGCAGATGTCCAACGTCACCGGCGGCTGCCCGGATCTCGCCCGCGCCATTACGCTTGCCCATCAGGCCGGCATGGTGGTGATGATCGATGGCGCGCAGGGCGTGGTCCATTTCCCGGCCGACGTGCAACAGCTGGATATCGATTTTTATGCCTTCTCCGGTCATAAACTCTATGGTCCAAATGGCATTGGCGCGCTGTATGGCAAAGCGGAGCTGCTGGAGGCAATGACGCCGTGGCTCGGCGGCGGCAAGATGATCAGTGAAGTGACCTTTGAAGGGTTCACCACCCAGCCGGTGCCCTACAAGCTCGAAGCGGGCACCCCTAACGTGGCGGGTGTGATTGGCTTAAGCGCCGCGCTGGAGTGGCTGAATGGAATTGATATTGCGCAGGCGGAACGCTACAGCCGCGGGCTGGCAACACTGGCGGAAGAGCAGCTGGCACAGCGTCCCGGTTTCCGCTCATTCCGCTGCCAGGACTCCAGCCTGCTGGCCTTCACGTTTGACGGCGTGCATCACAGCGATATGGTGACGCTGCTGGCGGGTTACGGCATCGCTCTGCGCGCGGGCCAGCACTGCGCCCAGCCGCTGCTCGCCGCGCTTGGCGTCAACGGCACACTACGCGCCTCATTTGCGCCCTATAATACTCAACAGGATGTCGATGCGCTGGTCAGCGCCGTCGACCGTGCTCTGGAACTATTGGTGGATTGATGACAAGCCCTGCATTCGCCGGACATCCGTTCGGCACCGTGGTCACTGAAGAGACACTGCGCCAGACCTTTGGCGCCCTCAACGCGTGGGAAGAGAAGTACCGCCAGCTGATTATGCTCGGCAAGCAGTTGCCTGCCGCAACAGATGAGATAAAAGCGCAGGCGCAGGAGATCCCCGGCTGCGAAAACCGCGTCTGGCTCGGCTCGACACAGCTGCCCGACGGCACACTGCACTTCTTTGGCGACAGCGAAGGGCGCATCGTGCGCGGTTTATTAGCCGTTTTGCTAACGACTGTAGAGGGCAAACGCCCGCAGAGGCTAATCGAGAGCGATCCGCTGGCGCTGTTTGATGAGTTGGGGCTGCGTAATCAGCTGAGCGCCTCACGCAGCCAGGGGCTGGCGGCGCTGGCCGCCGCCGTACAGGAGCAGGCTCGTCAGGCGCTGGCCTGACGCTGCGCTTTCGCCATCAGTTTTTTTAACGCATGGGAGACCGCGACAAAGCCAAAGGTGGCGGTCACCATCGTAGCTGCGCCAAACCCGGCGGCGCAGTCCATCCGTTTTGGCCCTTCCGCGCTGCTTTTCATCGCACACACCGAACCATCCGCCTGCGGGTAGACCAGCGCTTCGGTGGAAAAGACGCAGTCGATACCGAGTTTGCCTTTACTGTTTTTCACCACGCCGAAATCGCTCTTCAGCCGCTCACGCAGCTTCGCCGCCAGCGGATCCTGAATAGTTTTCGCCAGATCGCTCACCTGGATCTGCGTAGGATCGATCTGCCCGCCCGCGCCGCCGGTGGTCACCAGCGGGATCTTATTGCGTCGGCAATAGGCAATTAGCGCCGCTTTTGGCCGCACGCTATCAATGGCATCAATCACATAGCTGAACGAGGTGCTCATTAGCTGCGCTACGTTATCGGCGGTGACAAAATCGTCGATCACCGTGACGCGGCACTCCGGGTTGATGTCGCGAATGCGCGCGGCCATCACTTCCGCTTTCGCCTCGCCGACAGTGTCGCGCAGGGCGTGGATCTGTCGGTTGGTGTTGGTGACGCAGACATCATCCATATCAATCAGCGTGATGGCACCAATGCCGGTGCGCGCCAGCGCTTCCGCGACCCACGAACCGACGCCGCCAATGCCGACCACGCAGATATGTGCATCGGCGAACCACTGCAGCGCTTTTTCACCATACAAACGCGCCGTCCCGCCAAAGCGCTGGCGCCAGGCGTCGCTGATTACTGCTGACATATGAAACCTCAAGCTGAAACAGAGAACCCCCTCCGGGACCGGAAGGGGTAAAGAGTTTACCACATTCCCTTAGCCGCTAAAGACGTTGCCCGTCAGACCCGCGCCCGGCGCGTTCTTTAATATCCAGACACGGCCATAGTGGTTATACCAGCCGGCGCGATGCCCGGCTTCTGCGCCGATCCCCTGGTAGATGTCGAAGTGCTGGCCTTTAATTGCCCCGCCCACATCCAGCGCCACCATCAGGCGCAGCTCATACTGGCCGTTGAATTTGCCTTTGCTGTCCAGCTGCGGCACTTCCGCCAGCAGCGTGGTGCCCGGCGGGATCACGGTTTTATCAGAAGCAACCGACGCGCGGCCAATCAGCGGCACGGAGCTGGCCCCTTTGACCGGTGCCCAGGATTGCGGTTTAAAGAAGACAAAGGAGGCGTTCTCCTCCAGCAGCGCGCGCACTTCGGCTTCGCTGTGCTTCTCGCCCCATTCGCGGATCGCCTGCATCGACATATCTTCGCGCTTCACTTCCCCGCGATCGATTAACACTTTACCGATGCTGCGATAGGCATGGCCATTTTTACCGGCGTAGCTAAAGAAGTTGAGCGGGCTGCCGTCGCCGAAATCGATATAGCCGCTGCCCTGCACATCCATAATGAAGTTGTCCATCAGCGAGTTGCTGTAGGCCAGCACATAGTTCTCGCTGAGCGCCCCGGCGTAGATCTCCGCGCGCGAAGGCAGGCGGCCGCGTTTTGGCGGCATGCGGTAGATAGGATACTGGAACTCGCCCTGGCGGGTGTGGCGCGCCTGCACCACCGGCGTGTAGTAGCCGGTAAACTGCACGTTGCCATAATTATCTGTCCCTTCCATCTGCCAGGCGTCAATGCCGTACTGGCGCAGCGAGCGCGTATCGCCCCCGGCGCGCAGCCAGGCTTCAATGGCGTTATAAACGCTGCTCTGGTTGCCATACAGGCGCGGCGCAGAGCTTCTGATCTGGCTCACCTGCTCGGAGAAGTCTCCGGCATTAATCGGTGCGCCCACGGCGTCAGGCTGATTAACGAGGGAAAAAGGCTGAGAGAATTTTCCATCTTTATACTGCTGACCGCGATCGGTCGGTTTAGAAGAGCAGGACGCGAGGAGTGCCACCATCGCGCCTGTGAGTACGAACTTAGCCCAACGTGCTTTCATTGTTTCTCATCTTTTGGTTAACCCCAAGCCGGATGAAGATAACAAACCGCTGTGGCTAATGAAATGCACACGACCATTCCAACGCCAGTTTTGTTTAAATCTTAATCACATTGTGTTGTTTTTAAACATAAAGTCCTTAAATCGACAAATGTGGCAAAAAAAAGGTTGCATCAAATCGTCTGCGGCGTATAGTGCGCTTCCACGGACGCGGGATGGAGCAGCCTGGTAGCTCGTCGGGCTCATAACCCGAAGGTCGTCGGTTCAAATCCGGCTCCCGCAACCAATTAAAATGTGGAAGAAAGAAAAAGTTTACATGATGGAAGTGTAAACAGACGGACGCGGGGTGGAGCAGCCTGGTAGCTCGTCGGGCTCATAACCCGAAGGTCGTCGGTTCAAATCCGGCCCCCGCAACCAACACAATAAACACCTTAACGGGTGTTTTTTTGTTTCTGGCGTTTGTAAAAGCGCGCAGCAAACAAGAGAAAAAAATGGCGCCCTTCGGCGCCATTCTGTTATCCCCTTCTCGCCAGCGTCGCGCCATCCGCGAAGTAGGCTTTAATCCCTGCCAGAATCGACTCTGCGACTTCCTGCTGGAATTTTGCGGTCTTGAGCTTACGCTCCTCTTCCACATTACTGATAAACGCCGTCTCAACCAGAATCGACGGGATATCCGGCGCTTTCAGCACCGCAAAGCCCGCCTGCTCCACGCTGTTCTTGTGCAGGTTATTGACGCGCCCCAGCTTATTAAGCACCGCTTTGCCAAATTTCAGGCTGTCGTTAATGGTCAGCGACTGCACCATATCGAACATAGTGTGATCGAGATAGCGGTCACCGCTTTTGCTCACGCCACCAATCAAGTCCGCCGCGTTCTGCGTATCCGCCAGATATTTCGCCGCTGTACTGGTCGCCCCTTTGGTTGAGAGCGCGAAGACAGACGAACCATGCGGCTGGCGGCTGCTAAAGGCATCGGCGTGAATCGAGACAAAGAGGTCGGCGCGCTGCTTCTGTGCTTTCGCCACACGCACCTTCAGCGGAATAAAGACATCCTCGTTGCGGGTCATAAAGGACTTCATATTGCCCTCTTTCTCGATCAGCGCATGCAGACGGCGGGCGATTTGCAGCACCACATCCTTCTCACGGGTTTTATATTTCCCTGTCGCACCCGGATCTTCCCCGCCATGGCCGGGATCGAGCATGATCACAATCGGCCTGTCGCGCCCGGCTTTGCCCGGCTGCGGGCCGCTCTGCGCGGGCGGCACCTGCTTATCAAGATCGCCCTGGTTGTACTCTTCAAGCAGCGCCAGCAGCGGATCCTGCACATCTTGCGCATTCGCCGGATAGAGATCCATCACCAGACGCTCTTTGAAGCCTGCGACCGGCGCCAGCGCAAAGAGTTGCGGTTTCACATTCTGCTTAAGTTCAAACACCATGCGCACCGTCTGCGGATCGAACTGACCCACGCGGGCTGATTTGATAAAGGGATCGTCGCTGCGGATCTGCGTTCCCATGCCCTTCAGCACGGAGTTGAGATGGACGCCCTGCAGATCCACTACCAGGCGGTCGGGGTTGCTCAAGGCGAACTGTTTGTACTTCACCACGCGGTTCGATTCCACCGTCACACGGGTATAGCTCGACGCAGGCCAGACACGCACGGCGACCACCTGACTGACGGCGGCCAGGCCAACCTGGCTCACGCTTAATAACCACATCGCCCCCGCACCCTGTAATAATTTGCGGCGGCTCAGCGCTGAATGACTTCCCGACATGCTTCTCCCGAGCAATTTGTTTAAATAATGCTTAACGTCAGAATTGACGGAAAACTTTAGCGAATGATGCATAAACTGTCATCTTTTAAAGGGTAAACATATGTCTGGCGTTATGCTTCACAGAGACGGGGGAATCCTGACTTAAGAAAATTTGTGCTTGCAGCGAAGACAATAAAAGAATAAAAATACATTTTTTACGAATAATCATGCAGTGAGGACAGGCCGTGGTCAAAGAGCGCAGAACCGAACTGGTGCAGGGATTTCGCCATTCCGTTCCCTATATCAACGCCCATCGGGGAAAGACATTCGTCATTATGCTCGGGGGTGAAGCCATTGAGCATGAAAACTTCTCCAGCATTGTCAACGACATCGGCCTGCTGCATAGCCTCGGGATCAGGCTGGTGGTGGTCTATGGCGCGCGCCCGCAAATCGACGCCAACCTTGCTGAACACCACCACGAACCGATCTACCACAAACACACCCGCGTTACCGACGCCAAAACCCTTGAACTGGTGAAACAGGCCGCAGGGCTTTTGCAGCTGGATATCACCGCGCGGCTGTCGATGAGCCTCAACAATACGCCGCTACAGGGTGCGCACATTAACGTGGTCAGCGGTAACTTTATTATTTCCCAGCCGCTGGGCGTTGATGACGGTGTCGACTACTGCCACAGCGGGCGTATTCGCCGTATTGATGAAGAGGCGATCCACCGCCAGCTGGATAGCGGCGCGATTGTGCTGATGGGGCCGGTTGCGGTCTCCGTGACCGGTGAGAGCTTCAACCTCACCTCTGAGGAGATTGCCACCCAGCTGGCGATCAAGCTAAAAGCGGAGAAGATGATTGGCTTTTGCTCGTCTCAGGGTGTCATGAATGATGAAGGCGAAATTGTCTCCGAGCTGTTTCCTAACGACGCGCAGGCGCGTGTCGAAGAGCTGGAGCAGCGCGGCGACTACCACTCCGGCACCGTGCGCTTCCTGCGCGGCGCGGTAAAAGCGTGCCGCAGCGGCGTACGTCGCAGCCACTTAATCAGCTATCAGGAAGATGGCTCGCTGTTGCAGGAGCTCTTCTCCCGCGACGGTATTGGTACGCAGATTGTGATGGAGAGCGCCGAGCAGATCCGCCGCGCCACCATTAACGACATCGGCGGCATTCTGGAACTGATTCGCCCGCTCGAACAGCAGGGCATCCTTGTGCGCCGCTCCCGCGAGCAGCTGGAGATGGAGATCGATAAGTTCACGATCATTGAGCGCGACAATCTCACCATCGCCTGCGCGGCGCTCTACCCCTTCCCGGAAGAGAAGATTGGCGAGATGGCCTGCGTGGCCGTGCATCCTGATTATCGCAGCTCGTCACGCGGCGAAGCGCTGCTGGAGCGCATTGCGCTGCAGGCGCGGCAGATGGGGCTCAGCAAGCTCTTTGTGCTCACCACCCGCAGCATTCACTGGTTCCAGGAGCGCGGCTTTACGCCGGTGGATATTGACTCGCTGCCTGAAACCAAAAAGCAGATGTACAACTACCAGCGGCGCTCAAAAGTGCTGATGGCCGATCTGACCTGATTCACGCCCCGCCCAGTGCGGGGCGTTCTATTTCAGGGCGCTGAAGAGTGCTTCAAGGCCGCTGCGCCGCTCGGTGCGGGTGGCAATCGCCTGGCCGAGCACGCGCTCATCGGCATAGAGCGAGAGCCGTTTACGTGCGCGAGTAATCGCGGTGTAGACCAGCTCGCGTGTCACCACCGGCACGTTTTGCGCAGGCAGGATCAGCGCGGCGTGATCGAACTCCGAGCCCTGCGATTTATGTACCGTCATCGCCCAGGCGGTTTCATGCTCCGGCAAACGGCTCGGCTGCACCGACTTGATCTTCCCGCCCGGCAGCGGGAACCAGACGCGCATCCCCTGCCCCTGATCCAGCGCAATGCCGATATCACCATTAAACAGCCCCAGCGCGGAGTCGTTGCGCGAAATCATCACCGGCCTGCCGTGGTACCAGCGCGAGAAGGGCTGGCGGGTAATTTTACGCTGACGCACCAGCGCCAGCTCAAGCCGCTCATTCAGCCCACTGACGCCAAACGGCCCTTCGCGCAGCGCGCAGAGCAGCTGGTATTCGCCGAAGGCGGCGATAATCGCTTCCGGTTCGGCGTGGCCCTGCACCAGCGAAAGATAGTGCCTATAGCCCGCCAGCGCGTCGTCAATCATCTCCTGATAGGCCTCGGCGCTGTTGAGCGGTTTACGCTCAATATCCTCAAAGCCCTGGCTGAAGACCGCCTGCGTGGCGCGCTTATCACCGCGGTTAACCGCAGCGGCCAACTGACCGATGCCAGAGTGGCTGCCAAAGCGGTAACTTTTTTGCAGCAGGCAGAGGCTATCGCGCAGCGCGGTGGCCGCCTCGCCTTCACCTGCCGGCACTTCCGCGCCGGTTAGCCGCGAGAGCTGCGCCGCACGCGTCGCGCTGTAACCTGCATTCACCCAGGCGCAGATATCTCCCAGCACAGCGCCGGCTTCCACGGAGGCCAACTGATCGCGATCGCCGAGGAAGATCACCCGCGCTCTCGGCGGCAGAGCGTCAATCAGCCGCGACATCATCGGCAGGTCAATCATCGACGCTTCATCCACTACCAGCACGTCCAGATGCAGCGGGTTGAGCGCGTGATGGCGCATACGCTGGCTTCCCGGCTGTGCGCCGAGCAGCCTGTGCAGCGTACTGGCCTCATCCGGCAGCAGCGCTTTTTGCGCTTCATCAAGCGGCAACTGGCGCAGCGCGTTGCCGAGGGATTCGGTTAACCGCGCGGCGGCTTTACCGGTGGGCGCAGCCAGGCAGATACGGCAGCGGCTGCCATCGAGCGTTTGTACCAGCGCCGCCAGCAGCTTCGCCACGGTGGTGGTTTTACCGGTTCCCGGCCCGCCGGAGATCACTGAAATTCGTCGGGTGAGCGCCACGGCGGCGGCCACTTTTTGCCAGTTCACATCCGCTTCATAGTTTTCCGGAAAGAGTGAGGCCAACGCCTCTGAAAGCCGGGCTTCATCCGCCTCATCAACGGCATCCTGGGCTGCAAAGAACTCCGCAACGCGCCGCTCGTTCCACCACATACGGTTCAGGTAGAGGCGCGCATCGTGCAGAATAATCGGCGTTGCGCCGCTGCCGTCGCCCACCGCCGGTGAGGCAAGCAGCAGCGCCTGCCAGTCGTCGGGCGGGCCGGCCATCTCAAACAGCTGGCGCACGAGGGGCGAATCATTGCCGAACACATCGGGGGTCAGGCGTGAGAGCGGCAAACAGACATGCCCCTCTCCCGCATCGCGGCTAAGCAGCGCCGCGGCCAGCAGCAAAGCGGGCTCTTCAGTGCCAGCCACCGTCAGGGCAAACTGCACGTCCAGCGGACGCAGCAGCTTCTGCTCCATCGCTTCTTGCAGTAAAGCCTGCACATTCATGGCGTCATCTCCGGTACTTCACCTGCAAACAGGGTATCCATGCGGGCGATCAGGGCGGCATCCGGGCGGGTGGTGAAAATCCCCTGCTCCGGTTGCTGCGCCTCCACGCCGCGTAAAAAGAGGTAGATCACACCGCCGAAATGGCGCTCATAGTCGTAATCGCCGATGCGGTGGCGTAAATAGCGGTGCAGCGCCAGGGTATAGAGCTGGTACTGCAGATCGTAGCGATGGGACTGCATGGCTACCGCCATCGCCTCTTGCGTATAGGCCTGCGCGTTGTCGCCCAGCCAGTTGGATTTGTAATCGAGCAGGTAGTAGCGCCCCTGATGGCGAAACACCAGGTCGATAAAGCCCTTCAGCATCCCCCGCACGTCGCGGAAATCGAGCGGCGCACAGCCAGCCGACAGCGGATCGTAGCGGCGAATCAGCCCGTCGAGCGCCTCGGCGCTCAGCGTGGCGCTGATGGGCAGGTAAAACTCCATCTCGACCTGTTTATCGTTGGCCGTCAGTTGGCTAAGAGAGACGCCGGCTGCGGTGAGCGGCGCGTGCAGCACCGTCTCCAGCCAGCTGCTCAGCACCGGCTGCCAGTGCTCCTCATACCCTGCCACCAGCAGCTTTTCCGCCACCCACTCCGGCGAGACAGGATGGGTAAAGTCGAGATCTTCAAACAGGCTGTGCAAGAAAGTGCCCGGTGCCGCGCCGCGCGGAAACTCGTGCGGCGTCAGCATCGGCTGGGTTTGCACCTCGCGCTCGCCTGCGGCGTCGATATCCAGACGCGGGAGCAGATCCTGGGCAAGGCCATGCCCGCGCTGTTGCAGGCCGGAGTAACTGGTCACCCGCCAGTCATCGGCGACCCGGCGCATCACTTCGCGTACGCTGAGCGCAGGCGGCTGCGGCTGTGGGAGTTCCCAGCGATCTGTATCCGGCGTGGGCGGCGTCGCCAGCACAATCTCTTCATTGCAGATCTCAGCCAGCGCCTGACGCAGCCCGGCGGCATCCAGCGCTTCACCTTTCTGAATCAGCCGACCCAATGCGCTGAGGTGGAAATCAGTGGGCCCGCTCTTCTCGCCACGGCGGCGAAACAGCGGCGCAATGCCGAGGCTGCAGTGCCACACTGAACGGGTCAGTGCCACATAGAGCAGGCGTAAATCCTCCGCCAGCCGCTCGGCTTCAGCCAGCTCAATGCTCTCTTCAGCATGGCTGAGATCAAGCACCGCGTTAAACGAGGCGCGATCGTGGTAAAACCCCTGGTCCTGCACGCGGAAGTTGGCGATAAACGGCAGCCAGACCAGCGGGTACTCAAGGCCTTTCGATTTGTGGATGGTGACAATCTGCACCAGGTGCTTATCGCTCTCCAGACGCATCTGCTCGCTGGCAGCGCTGGTGTTCGGCTCGGCGATATGCTGCGTCAGCCAGCGAGTAAGTGCATGCTCACTTTCGAGCTGCGTGCCCGCCTCCTGTAACAGCTCGCTGATATGCAAAATATCCGTTAAACGCCGCTCTCCGCCGGGCGTGGCGAGCAGGTTTTCCGCCACGTTACGCGCACTCATCAGCGTGCGCAGCATCGCCATCACGCCGCGTTTTTGCCACAGCTCGCGGTAGCGGGAGAACTCCTCAACCACCCGATCCCAGGCATCTTCATCCAGATTGAGCGCGTCGATATCCCGCGCCGTCAGCCCGAGCATCGAGGTTGCCAGCGCGCTGCGCAGCGTATTTTCACGCTCTGGTGTTAGCACCGCATGCAGCAGCCACAGCAGCTCCTGCGCTTCCGGTGTTTCAAACACGCTGTCGCGGTTGGAGAGGTAGACAGAAGGAATGCCGAGCAACGTCAGCGCATCGCGGATAAGCGACGCCTCATGGCGGCTGCGCACCAGCACGGTAATATCCGACGCTTTCACCGGCCGCGCTTTATCCCCTTCATAGAGCAGCGCGTCCCCTTTCTGCCCGGCGCTGAGCCAGTCACGGATCTGCATCGCGCAGAGTTGGGCCATAAAGCTCTGGTAATCACCGACGCCGACGCCTTCGCCCTCCATCAGCCACAGCTTCATCGACGGCTGAGTTTCCCCCTTCAGCGCAAAGCGCAGCCCGCTGTTTCGCGCAGCGGCTTTCACCGGCAGGAAAGGAATTTGGCGGAACATAAACGCGTCGTCCATCTGGCTAAAGAGCCGGTTGACGCTGGCGATCATCCCCGGCGACGAGCGCCAGTTGGTATCGAGGGTATAGCGGGCGCTCACTTCGTCGCGCGCTTTCATATAGGTGAAGATATCTGCGCCGCGAAAAGCGTAGATCGCCTGTTTGGGATCGCCAATCAGCAGCAGGCCACACTCGGGCTGATTCAGCCAGATACGGCTAAAGATGCGGTACTGCTGAGGGTCGGTGTCCTGAAACTCATCGATCATCGCCACCGGAAAACGGGTGCGAATAGCCGCAGCCAGCGCTTCACCATTGGGGCTTTGCAGCGCGTGATCGAGCCGACTGAGCATATCGTCAAATCCGAGCTCACCGCGGCGACGCTTCTCTTTTGCTACCGCGTCGCGGATTTCGCGCATCGCGCGGGTCAGCACCAGATCGCTCAGAGTCAGGGGCTGTGCCAGCAGTGTTTCGATGGCAACAAACAGCGGATGCTCCGGCACCACGCCACCCGCTTTGGTGCGCTGGGCGAGAAACGCCTGTGAGAACTTCTCCAGCGCGTCCGGCAGCAGATAGGTGCTGGTCTCCTCCTGCGCCCAGGCGGAGATCTTCTCAATCCATTTTCCCTGGTTGCCGCGGTTGAACTTGCGCCGGTCAATGCCAGAATTTTCCAGCAGCTGCTCGAGTTCACTGACGCAGTCGAGCCAGTGACGCTTCACTGCATTAATCTGCGAGACAATCTGCGCATGGCGCGAAGCGAGGGTCTCATCCTCCGGCGGCGGCGATTTGATCTGCGGGGCTTCACCCTGCAAATAGCGGTCGATGGACCGGAGAAGATCCTGCGGCCCCTTCCATAAATCGTGGATCGCCTGCGCAATGTCACGCGGCAGCGGGTAGCAGTGGCGACGCCAGAAGTCGGCGCAGGCCTGATAGCGCAGCAGGGTTTCATCTTCCAGCAGTTTCAGTTCAAACAGCATGCCCGATTCAAAGGCATTGAGGCTGAGCATGCGCTGGCAGAAACCGTGAATGGTAAAGACAGCGGCTTCATCCATCTGCCGCTCCGCCAGCATCAGCCAGTGGGCGGCCTGCTGTTGATCCTCAATCTCTGCCAGCAGGCTGGCATAGAGTGGATTGTCGCTGCTTTCACGCAGGCAGGCGATACGTAGCTCATGGATGTTGTTGCGAATGCGCCCGCGCAGCTCTTCCGTCGCCGCTTCGGTGAAGGTGACCACCAGCAGCTCTTCGACGTTGAGCGGGCGGGGAAAGGCGGCATTGCCGCCAAGCCCGAGTAACAGCCGCAGATAGAGCGCGGCGATAGTGAAGGTTTTACCGGTGCCCGCCGAGGCTTCAATCAGACGCTCGCCAGTAAGCGGCAGGCGCAGGGGATTAAGGGTCTCAGCGGTCGTTTCACTCATTTTTCTCGCTCATCAAGGGTAAGGATTGCTGCAAAGCGCTGGCGTCCTTCCACACCTTCCAGCCCTCAGGGCGGGCGTAGTCGGCTTTTCCGCTCTGGCTTCCGGAGATCTGTGACAGTATCGCCATACCTTGCGGCTCAACCACCGCCTGATGGAAGAAGTCCGCAAGTTTTTGCGGTGTCAGCGCTTTTATTTGGGCCACTACTTTATCACGTGAATCGAAGCGCATATTGCCGCGATCGAAATCTTTGCTCAATTTGGAAGCCTCCTCGCCTAATGTCTGCGGCGCTTGAAGCATTTGCGCGATGACACCCTGCTGGATCTGCGCGAACTCCTCCGGCTTCATCGCGCGCAGGCGCGCTTCAGCGGTCGGAAAGAAGGCTTTATAGCGCTCCCAGAGCCAGGCGGGCTGCTTTTCATTGCTCTGCAACAGGAAACCCATTCCCCACTGGCGGCCAACATTCATGGGGAAAGCAAAGACGGCATAACCGAGCTGCTCTTCAGTACGCAGCTGGTTGTAGAACCACGGCTGCACTATCTGCCCGAGCATCGCACTGTACGCCGAGCTGCTGTACTCATCAAAACCGGTCGGCACAAAGACAGCGGCCAGCGCGGAATCGGTGCTGTTGCCCGCTTTCTCAAACATGGCGTTCTGCTTTTTATCCACCAGCACGTCTTTATTGCGACACCACTCGTTACCGCTGGTGCCAAGCTGTTTTTGCACGTTGTGGGCCAGATCTTTCGCCTGCTGTTCGCTCAGGTTGCCCACCACCAGGAACTCCGGGCGCGCATTGTGCTTCAGCGCATCGCGATAATCGAGAATGTCCTGCACGGTGATGGAAGGCAGCAGCGCACGGCGCGCTTCGCGCGGGAAATAGGGCACCTGCGATATCATCTGCACTGGCATAATCGCCTGATCAAACGCTTTGCCCTTCTCCGCCGAGGCCATCATCCGGCTGTACCAGGATTTCGCCTGCGTCAGCTGCTCCTCGGTTGGCGTATAGCTGAAATACCCCTCCAGCAAGGCGCTGAAAAGCTGCGGCAGGCGCTGGGTATAGCCGTTGGCATTAAGCATTAAACCGTTATTGGCATTGGTGGAGAAGCCGATACCGCCGACCGCAGCCTGGTTGCTCAGCTGATCGAGCGCCAGCCCCGCCAGGTAATCATTTAAGGCAAACATCACCTGGTTTTTCGCACTGTCCATCGCCTGCGGATTACGCAGCACCACGCTGACATCGGCCCGAGGTTCATTGGCGAAGTACCTGCTCGGCATGTAAACCACACGCAGCGCCGGTTCATCGACGATCAGTTCTGGATGGGTATATTTTTTTGCCGGGGCGATCAGCGTGAAGTCATCCGGAATATAGGGGTTAAGCTCCGGAAATTGCAGATCGATCCCCGCCTCATCTTTTTGCCATGCGGCAAAGCGATCGGGGGTAATTTTCTCCACCTGGTAAGGCGCATCAACAAAGTAGGCTTTTTTGTTGTGCGGCTCATCGGGGCTGATATACCAGATACGCGCGTTTTGCGGCGTCATCTCATCCAGACGCGCCTGTACCGCTTTAGCATCAAACTGGTCGGCGATGTTGACGGAATCGAGGGTGTGAGCAACCGGCACGCGGATCATCGTGTCGGCGAGCCACTCGACATAATCCATATCGCGAGTGATCGACGGGTAGCGGAAATCAAGATCGAGAATGTGCGCCAGCTCGTCAAAGTAGCGTTTATCGATCCCCTTTTCACGCAGCAGTTGCAGGTAACTGAAAATGGCGGCGACAACCCGATCGCGATGTGCCAGCCCTTTATCTGTCAGGGTAGCGGAGATGGCCAGCACGCCGCTATTACCGTTGACTACCGGATCGGAATCACCACGAATCCCCTCAACCAGCCCCTGGCTTTGCAGCCAGTCTGAGAGCGTGCCCGGGCTGCGGTTGCCGATAAGATAGGTAATCAGCTCGTCGGTTTTGCTGCGAAAAGCCGCCGTGTTGTTATCGATACGAAACTCAACGCGCAGCACCTTATTCGGCACTTCCGGCACGTAGTGAATGATGATGCCTTTTTGCGCATCCGTTACCACCGGCACGGTGATCTCAGGCCGGGTGATATTTTTGTTGGGAACCCGGCCGTATGTCTGAACGGCAAGCGTCGCCAGCTCGTTAAGCGGGCGATTGCTGTAAATCACCGCTTTCATCAGGTTGGCCGAGTAGAACTTATCGCGAAACGCCAGCAGCGCGTCATGCACCGGGCTGCCCGGTTTATCACTGAGGGTTTCAAGATTACCACCGGAGAAGCGTGCGCCAGGGTGAGCGGGATTAATGGTCTCCGCACTCACCTGCGCCATGCGCATGCCGTCACGGGTACGCGCCATGGTCAGCTCCGCATTGACCGCGTTACGCTCCCGCTCGGCGTACTTCTTTGCCAGCAGCGGCTCGGCGATGGCATCAGCTAAGCGATCCACGGCCCCATCCAGCGCGTCGTTCTCCACTTCCAGGTAATAAGCGGTACGATAAGGCGCGGTGCTGGCGTTATGGCTGCCGCCGTGCATTTTGAGGTATTCAGCGAGGCTGTCCGGTTGCGGATACTTTTTCGACCCCATTAGCGTCATATGCTCAAGATAGTGAGCAAGACCTGGGTGACTGTCGGGATCTTCGAGCGAGCCGACCGGCACAACCAGCGCGGAGAGGGATTTTACCGCCTGCGCATCCGAAACCAGCAGCACGACCATGCCGTTATCAAGGCGGATCGCCTGATACTGCCGCGTATCTTTGTCGCTCTTACGAATAGTCTCTTTAACGGGCTGCCAGCCCGTGTCAGCCTGACTAAGTGGCGCCCAGAGGGCAAAAAACAGAACGAAGATAGATAACCAGGTGCTGCGGGGCATTCACGAACCTCATCATTAACTTTTCCTGCTCCCCGATAACCGCCGGAGTAGCAGGTAAATGTGTGCTGACAGCGCCAGCACGCGGGTTATATCAGTCCGTGACCGTCGCGCATAATAAGGGATGACTCCCCTCTGCGCAATTTTTATACCGTCAGGCGGGCTGATTGTGTCGATAAAGCGGTAACAGGAAACGTTGCGCCTGTGCGGTAATTTCCGTGAAGTACTCCGGCTCAAGGGTTCGCCACAGACGCTGATACCAGACATCGGCACCTTCACCGCTGACCACCATGTTGCCTTCATACGCCTGCAAAAATTTGCTCTGCGCTTTTTGCAACGTCTCGTCGTCCTTTACCATGGCATCATTTGCTGCGTCATAACAGGCTTTTATCCACGCGCCGCCGCTTTCCGGCAATAGCAGCAAGGGTTTCGTCATCCCTTCACGAAAGCCTTCAATCATTAATGCCAGGTAGCGCAGCGCCTCTTCAGGCGGCAGCGGCGGGAAGCGCCATTGGCCATCTTTACGCACAAAGAGGCGACTCTCTCCCGTTCCGCCACTGGCACAGTAGACAAGATGCTCCAGCCAAAGTTGCAGCCCCTGTGAGACCTTCAGCTGCGATGGACGCCAGCGCAGCAACCCGTCTGGCTGCACGTGGGCCAACCATCCGGTCAGGTGAACACCCGCGCAGTGCAGGTCGATTTCGAGGCTGTCTGCCGGTTGGCGATGCTCAATAACGCGGCTGGCCAGTGCCTGCATCTCCTTGCACTGCGTCTCCCAGACGATTTCACCAAATGCTCCGTACGGCAGCACACCCGCAGCCCGATAGCGGCGGAACAGTTTTTCGGCATCCTGCTCTTCAACCAGCGCATTCAGTAGCTCGTCGTTAAGCTGGTAGCGATCGAGGCCATCAAGAATAAAGGGCTCGGCGTCAGGAATATCGCTCTCTTCAGGGCGGAAATTCACCCGCAAACGCATCTGGAAAAAGGCGCGCACCGGGTGTGCCCAGAAGCGCTGAAGCTGGTCAAAGGCCAGCGTCTCAAGCGAAGGCGTCTCCAGCGTCTGAATAAAGGGCAGATGCTCTTCGCCCTGCAGGCTGGCGGCGGGCAGCCAGTCGCGGGCATAGCTCTGCCACTCATCTACCGTATAGTTAGCCGGGTCGAACGGCATGCGGGTGTGCAGATGGGTGATATGTGCCTTCACCCGCCGCTCGCTTTCGTCACAGTTAAGCGCCTCGTCACCCGGCAGATGGTGGCTCTGGCCGATATAGTCCACCAGCTCCTGCACCAGCACCGAAGGAAAACGCTCTTTGTTATCCTGGATCGAACGGCCTATATAGCTGATATAGAGCTGCTGCTGCGCGGAGACGAGTGCTTCCAGAAAGAGGTAGCGGTCATCATCGCGGCGGCTGCGATCGCCGCGCTGCGGTTTCTGGCTCATCAGGTCAAAGCCGAGCGGAGGAAGCGTGCGCGGATAGATGCCGTCGTTCATCCCCAGCAGACAGACCACCTTGAACGGGATTGAACGCATCGGCATCAGCGTGCAGATGTTGACCGGGCCGGCGAGGAAGCGCTGGCTGATGCGCTCCTGATCGAGTCGCTGAGCCAGCTCATCACGCAGCAGAGAGAGCGGGACCGCTTCGCCATAGCTCGCGCCAACGCCCTGAGCGATGATTGCCTGCCACTGCTGCTCAATCAGCGCCAGCGCGGCTTCGGTCTCCTGATCGGGCAGGAAGAAGTCATTAAGCATCTCCCGGCAGATCGGTAACCACTCCTCAAGCGGGCGCTCTTCGGCAAGACCCCGACGCCAGATATTGAGCTGCATCAGCAGCGAGGCCAGGTGACCAACAAGCTCCGCAATCAAGCCGCTCGACTCGTCATAAGGCAGAATTGACTGCCACTCGCCCTGGCGGCTCTCCATGGCATAGCCCAGCAGCATGCGCGTCAGGCCAAACTGCCAGGTGTGCTGCCCGGTTGGCGGCAGTTCGAGTTCGCGCACGTTGTCATCATCCATCCCCCAACGAATGCCGGACTCGTTTACCCACAGGCGCAGGTAGCGCAGCCCCTCTTCGGTAATGTTGAAGCGGGCCGCCAGTACCGGCACATCCAGCAGGGCGAGCACATCTTCCGAGACGAAGCGGCTGTCCGGCAGAGATAAGAGGCTGATAAAGGCTTGCAGCGCGGGGTGGGCCTGGCGCGCGCGGCGGTCGGATACCGCGTAGGGAATGTAGCGTTCGCCGCTGGCGCTGCCAAACACCGCCTGGATATAGGGGCTATAGCTGTCGATATCCGCCACCATCACCACGATATCGCGCGGTGTCAGCTCGGGATCCTCTTCCAGCATCGCCAGCAGCCGATCGTGCAGCACCTCCACTTCCCGCTGCGGGCTGTGGCAGATATGCACCGTAACGCTGCGATCCTCTGGATCGAGCGGACGCTTTTTATCGCTGCGCGCGAACTCCTCTGCCGTAATGCCGGCTACCGCGCTGTTTTGCAGCTCAAGAATGTCGTACTTCAGATTTTGCAGCATCGAGCCTGGCGTGATGTCGACAAAGGCATCCAGCTCTTCATAGCGCTCCATACCCGCCAGCAGAAAAATATTGTCACGCCCGAGCTTGCCCCAGGAGGCTAGCAGCGGGTTACCCACATCCTGCTCGCCTTCGCCATTGAACAGACCTTCCGCACTTTGTGTATCGCGGAAAAGAGGAAACTGGCGGTCATCCCGGTGATGGCGGCGACGGCGTGTGACAAGCCGTGCGAGAAACGCCGGGTCTTTGATATCGCCCCAGTAGTAGCGACAGGGGTTAGTAAACAGCAGGTGGACATCAATATGTTTGCCCAGCGCCTGCAAGGCTTGCAGGTAGACGGGCGGCAGAGCGGAGATGCCGCAGATAAAGACACGGGCAGGCAGCCCGGCAGGCGGCTCTTTCGCTGATTCAAGCCGCGAAATAAAGCGCTGATACAGGTTAGCGCGGTGCCAGTGGGGCTGGCCTAACTCGCGGGTATGCTCAACCAGCGCGCGCCAGAGCGGTGCCTGCCAGCGCTGCGCATCATCCAGCCCGTCGACCCTTTCTCCCGCTTCCCAGCGTGTCAGCCACTCCGGGCGGTAAACCAGATACTGATCGTAAAGATCCGCCACGCGTGAGCAGAGCTGGAACAGCTTGCGCTTGTCATCATCATCGTGGAGATAGTGATGCAGCATGGCAAAATCTTCCTGCTCCAGCAGCGCAGGCAGCAGCGACATCAGCTTCCAGCTCATGCTCTGTTTATTGAAGGCGCTCTCTTTGGGAATGTCTTCAAGGACGGTAACGAACATCTCCCAGATAAAGCTCGCGGGCAATGGAAAGGTGATATTGGCGGCGATGCCAAATTTTTGCGCCAGGGTCATCTGCAGCCACTGCGCCATGCCGGTGCTTTGCACCATGATCACTTCCGGCGCAAAGGGATCGTCGAGCCTGTCATGCTCAACGATAAACTCCATCAGTGCTTCAAGCACATCCAGACGATTGGAGTGATAAACCCTTAACATACGTGCTCCTGACTACTGACTATTTGGGCAAAAAAGTTGCGTCATTTTCCCCTGCCTGCCCTGCGGCGAGATAACGGTGACGTTGATGCTGACACATCCTTCTGTTGTTGTCTGCCCCCGTGAAACTTGCCAGCCCGAAGGGAGCGGCGTCGCGTAAGGTTGAGCCTGCTGCCACGCATAACGCCAGAGCTGTCGCCACTGGCTGGTGGCTGAAAACCCGCTGGACAGGGCGCGATGATACCCGCCAAGGGCTGTGACCACCATCACCATCAATAACATCGCCAGCAGGACTTCCGTCAGGCTAAAGCCCCGTTCCCGGTTCAGGGAAATTGACATAATTCGCTCTCCTTAAGCGGGCAAAAATCGCTCCAGCCGTGGGGCGAGAAGCGAACCTCCTCACCCTCTATCCGTCCCAGCCGCCATAACGCGGTTTCTGCACTGGCGGCGATAAGCAAAGCGGAGCCGTCGGCAAAAATACGCAGGCAGCTTCGCACGCCCTCTGCGGCAGGTTGCAGGCACTGCAAAGCAGGCTCTGACGGCCATTGCCTGTGGCGCGCTAACTCCATCGCCGATGAGATTTCAGCTGCACTACGTATTCCTTGCCTTTCACGGTTAACCCGCCAGACATGGCTGGTTAGTTGCCGGTTGAGGCCATTGAGCATCAGGCTGCCCAACAGCAGTAACAGCAGCACTAGCGCCAGAGAAGATACACCGCGCTGCCGATTCACAGGTTATATCCGGTAACGGTTAGCTCTCCGCTCACCGCTTTTTCAGGCATCCCAGGCAGGCTGGCAGCAAGCAGAACGGTAAGCTGCGGCGCAAAGCCTGCCATCTGGCGTTGAGTCACGCTAAAACGATCCACGCGCATCTGCGCCGGATCGGTAACTTTCTCCCACCCACGTCCGACGCAGGAGGTCGCGCCGCGCAGCGTTTCCAGCGCGCCGTTTTGCAGACGAAAAGCCGTTTGTTCCGCCTCATTACTGGGTGCCCCTTCCCAGCGACCATTGCTGTTGGCATCCCACTGCGCAATAAAACACTCCCTTTTAGCGCTGATAAAAAGCGGCTGACCATTACAGCTACCGTTGCAGTAACCTGCGCGCTGCAGGTGTTTTGCGACGGCCCGTAGCCGCTGCCAGAGATCGTCTTCAATAGTTTGCAGTTGAGTGTGCTGCATAAGCGCAATTTGTAGAGCGGGCAGAAAACGGGCGGAAGCGAGCAGCAGCACGCTACCGATGGCCATCGCCAGCAGTGTCTCCAGCAAGGAAAAGCCGCGTTGATTGTTTAACATATACTTCCTCCCCCAGGCCGACACATTCTGATCCTTCCCCATGCGGAGACCACCACACGCCATTCTCCGGCGCTACTGCGCAGGCGGATATGCCCCGGCCAGGCGGTATTACGTAAACCATAAAAGCCGAGCGACGGCGTGATATCAGCCAGCGCGACGTCCGGCCAGGCTGGGCGCATCGTTAACGCCTGCTGCGCTGAGCAACGCGCCGCCGGTGCGTTAAGCAAGCACCATTGCTCCCCTTCCCGCACACTGTAAACAACCTGCGACTGGTTATTCCAGTTGGCCTCTTCCCGTAATCGCTCAAGAAAATGGCGCGTCTGCAGCGCGGTTTGCCACAGCCGCTGCTGCGCTTGCCAGCTCTGCCAGCCGGAGATCCCCGCGGCACTGAGGATGACAATCAGCGCCACGGCAACGAGAGTTTCAATCAACGTAAAACCATCTTCTTTTTTCATGGCGGCAGTCTGTCGCCGGGGACGTTATTCGTCGAGGGAGAAAAGGCAGGTTTACGAGGCGTTACGCAAGGAAAAGGGGCGATTGCAGTCCGTTACATCAAGGCTGGAAGCTGTGCCGAAAAAGCGATTTGCAGGCAAAAAAAACCGGCACGTTAACGCGCCGGTTGTGTCAGGCTGAGCGAGGTCAGATAGCGACCGGCGCTTTGATCGCAGGGTGCGGATCGTAGCCTTCGATCTCAAAGTCTTCGAAACGGTAATCAAACAGCGAAGCGGGTTTACGTTTGATCACCAGCTTCGGCAACGCACGCGGCTCGCGGCTCAGTTGCAGATGCGTCTGCTCAAGGTGGTTGCTGTAAAGGTGCGTGTCGCCACCGGTCCAGACAAAGTCACCCGGCTCAAGATCGCACTGCTGCGCCATCATATGCACCAGCAACGCGTAGCTGGCAATATTGAACGGCAGGCCGAGGAATACGTCGCACGAGCGCTGGTAAAGCTGGCAAGAGAGCTTGCCATCTGCCACATAGAACTGGAAAAAAGCGTGGCACGGGGCCAGCGCCATTTTATCCAGTTCGCCGACGTTCCACGCCGAAACGATAATGCGGCGCGAGTCCGGATCGTTTTTCAGTTGCTCGATAACCGTGGAGATCTGATCGATATGGCGGCCGTCCGGCGTCGGCCAGGCGCGCCACTGTTTGCCATAGACCGGGCCAAGGTCGCCGTTTTCGTCGGCCCATTCGTCCCAGATAGAGACCTTGTTCTCGCGCAGGTAAGCAATGTTGGTGTCGCCCTGCAGGAACCACAGCAGCTCATGAATAATTGAACGCAAATGGCAGCGCTTGGTGGTCACCAGCGGGAAGCCTTCCTGCAGATTAAAACGCATCTGATGGCCAAAAATAGACAGCGTGCCTGTCCCGGTGCGGTCATTTTTCGGGGTGCCTTCGTTAAGCACCTTTTGCATCAACTCTAAATACTGTTTCATGGTTCCTCAGGAAACGTGTTGCGGCGAACGATGGCGGTACGCCCAGATCATCATGATGGCGCCTGCAATAATCATCGGGATGGAGAGGATCTGCCCCATGCTGATGTACTGCACCCACTCGCCGGTAAACTGCGCGTCGGGCTGGCGGAAGAACTCAACGATGATACGGAACGCGCCGTAGCCAATCAGGAACAGGCCGGAGACCGCGCCGGTCGGGCGAGGTTTACGGATAAAGAGGTTGAGAATGATAAACAGCACCACGCCTTCCAGTGCCAGCTCGTAAAGCTGGGACATGTGGCGCGGCAGTACGCCGTAAGTATCAAAAATCGACTGCCACTCCGGGTGTGAAGGAAGCAGCGCCATATCTTCCGCGCGCGATCCCGGGAACAGCATGGTGTATTTGAAAGAGGGATCGACACGGCCCCAGAGCTCACCGTTAATAAAGTTACCCAGACGCCCTGCGCCGAGGCCAAACGGGATCAGCGGTGCGATAAAATCGGCGACCTGGAAGAAGCTGCGTTTGGTGCGTTTAGCGAAGATGATCATCACCACGATCACCCCAATCAAGCCGCCGTGGAAGGACATACCGCCGTCCCATACGCGGAAGAGATAGAGCGGATCGTCGAGGAAGAGCGGGAAATTGTAGAACAGCACGTAGCCGAGACGACCACCGAGGAACACCCCGAGGAAGCCTGCGTAGAGCAAGTTTTCCACTTCATTCTTGGTCCAGCCGCTGTTAGGGCGGTTAGCCCGGCGAGTTGCCAGCCACATAGCGAAAATAAAAC
The DNA here is from genome assembly GCF_014490785.1 of Kosakonia sp. SMBL-WEM22. Taxonomy (NCBI): domain Bacteria; kingdom Pseudomonadati; phylum Pseudomonadota; class Gammaproteobacteria; order Enterobacterales; family Enterobacteriaceae; genus Kosakonia; species Kosakonia sp. SMBL-WEM22. The sequence continues at coordinate 4,041,103 of NZ_CP051488.1, forward strand.
CGACCAGATACATCAAACCGTACCAGTGCAGGGATACGGGTCCGATGGAGAAAATCACCGGATCAAAATCCGGAAAATGCAGATAGCCACTGTTCATCTGTCACCACAACTTGTTGTTATTCCGCCGAAAGTGGACAGCGGTACACCGACGCGGTCGCGCCTGACGGCCGCTCCAAAGCTGCGAATCATAGCATAAGGGACACCAGGCAGGTTGCCGCTATGTTGTAAAAGTTATGTATAAACGAAACGGCACAGGTTGAGGCTCTGAGCAGAACGCTTGCCGGATGGCGCTGACGCTTATCCGGCCTGGGAATGGCAAAGCCCGCTGCGGAGCCTCTGCCGGATGGCGCTGGCGCTTATCCGGCCTACGAATGGCAAAGCCCGCTGCGAAGCCTCTGCCGGATGGCGCTGGCGCTTATCCGGCCTACGAATGGCAAAGCCCGCTGCGGAACCTCTGCCGGATGGCGCTGGCGCTTATCCGGCCTGGGAACGGCAAAGCCCGCTGCGAAGCCTCTGCCGGATGGCGCTGGCGCTTATCCGGCCTACGAATGGCAAAGCACGGTGCGTAACTTCTGCCGGATGGCGCTGGCGCTTATCCGGCCTACAAAACAATGCTTATCCGTTCGACAACACAGGTCTGCCCTGGTAGGCCTGATAAGGCGAAGCCGCCATCAGGCATATCGCCTGCGGAGCAAAAAGGATGGCAGAGGAGGTTAAATAAATCGCCGCTTAAATCCCGCCGCGAATCAGCCCGCCGAGCCCGCGCCGCTCCATAAAGGCGGCAATCTGGTGGCGCACTTCCGTTGCCAGCTGCGACTCCAGCGCACGCTGCGCAAGTGTCTGCGCCTCCTCGCAATCAATACGCCGCAGCAGGTATTTGATACGCGCCACGGAGCGACCATTCATTGACAGGTGCCGGTATCCCATACCAATCAGCAGCGCGACGCACATTGGATCGCCGGCCATTTCGCCACACAAACAGAGATCGATACCCAGCCGTTCAGCTTCGCCTGCGATCATCGCCAGCGCGCGCAACACCGCCGGGTGCAGGCTGTCGTACATATTCGCTACACGCGTATTGTTACGATCGACGGCCAGAATGTACTGGGTTAAATCATTGGTACCGACAGAGATAAAATCGACGCGGTTAACGAGGTGCGACAGCATAAACACCATCGACGGCACTTCCAGCATCACGCCGATGCGCGGTTTCGGGATGGCATAACCAATCATCTCTTCCACTTCTCGCCCGGCCCGCTCTATCAGCCTGCGCGCTTCATCCACCTCATCGATGCTGGTGATCATCGGCAGCAGGATACTGAGGTTGCCGGTCGCGGCATTTGCCCGCAACATTGCGCGCACCTGAATCAGGAAGATCTCCGGCTGATCGAGAGTAATGCGAATGCCACGCCAGCCAAGACAGGGGTTCTCTTCGCTTATCGGCATATAGGGCAACTGCTTATCGGCCCCAACATCCAGCGTACGCAGCGTTACCGGCTTGTCGTTGAACATCTGCAACATGCCCTGATACTGCGCCACCTGCTCCTCTTCGGAGGGGAAGCCGCTTTGCAACATAAAGGGAATTTCGGTGCGGTAAAGCCCGATACCGTCGATCCGTTTACCCAGCTTCTCTTCATGAGCGGGGCTTAGGCCAGCGTTGAGCATCACTTTAACCCGCTCGCCGCTGTTTAAGCGGGCTTCGAGATTAACATCATCTTCGGCAAGACGGCTTAACTCATTCTCTTCCGTAATGAGACGCTGATACTCCTGCAGCAGTACCGGCTCAGGATCGACCAGCAGCTCGCCGCGATAACCATCGACAATCAGCGTCCGCCGATGCAGCGCTGAAGGCTGAATATCGGCTCCCATAACCGTAGGAATGCCCAGCGCGCGCACCATAATGGCGGCATGGGAGTTGGAGGCACCATCGCGCACCACCACGCCAGCCAGTCGGTCATGCGGCAACTCGGCAAGCGTCGTTGCAGAAAGTTCGTCTGCTACCAGCACAAAGCGTTCAGGCCAGCTATTCGGCCCCTGAATATTGTCATCGAGATGGAACAGCAGACGCTGACCGAGGGCGCGCAGATCGCCCGCGCGCTCTTTCAGGTAGCCATCACTGAGTGCGGCAAATTGCGCGGCAAAGCTCTCAATAACGGTTTTTACTGCCCATTCGGCGACCACACCGCGGTCGACCTCTTCAAACAGCTCGCGGCGCAGACGCGCATCGGAGAGCAGGTGCGAATAGAGATCAAAAATCGCCGCCGTCTCTTTTTGCGCCCCTGCGGAGAAACGTTTGCTGTAGCGACGAAACTCATTTGCCGCCTCTTCCAGCGCGGTGGTTAACCTTTCGCGCTCAAGGGAAGTATCCAGCGTTGAGGCTGGGTAAACCTGCTCCATCAATGGCAGCGTTTGATCCATCCACCCTTCGGCAATCGCCACGCCGGACGACGCAGGTAGCGCGCGAATGCGGGTCTGGCGATACTGACCAAACAGGGCGTTTAGCTGCGACTGGGAGAGAATGCCCGCCATCTGGGTGGCGAGAGTGACAAGGAAGGACTCTTCGCTCTCGTCGTACTGGCGAATTTCTCGCTGCTGCACCACCAGCACGCCAAGCAGCTGACGGCGCTGAATAATCGGCACGCCGAGGAAAGCGCGAAACCGCTCCTCTTTCACCGAGGGGATAAATTTAAAGCTGGGGTGCTTTTGCGCGTCAGCAAGGTTGATAGGCTCCGCCAGCCTGCCTACCAGGCCGACGATACCTTGATCGAATGCGAGCGTAACAGTGCGGCCGCGCGGCTTTTTCAAACCGCGCGTCGCCATAAGATAGAAACAGCGCCTGTCGTGATCTGCGAGATAGACCGAACACACTTCGGTTTCCATCGCCAGACAAACGTCGGTAACCAGTATCTCCAGCGCTTCGTTAAGACGTGGCGCGCTGGCAACTTTCTCAACAATCTCTCGCAGTCGGGTGAGCATAATGTGGGTGGCTTAACCTCGTTTCCGTCGCCAGGCAGGCGCGCTTTGCGGCTTCACAGGAGTCTCCTGAAGCGCCAGCACAGCGGCTGCAAACTCTTTCATCACCCGCCGGTAGACGTCGCGTTTAAACGACACAACCTGGCGAACAGGATACCAGTAGCTCACCCAACGCCAGCCATCAAACTCGGGTGTACTGCTGGTTTGCATATTGATATCGCTGTCGTTGCTCATCAACTGCAAAAGAAACCATTTCTGTTTCTGGCCGATGCAAACCGGCTTTGTGTCCCAACGCACCAAACGTTTCGGTAACTTGTAACGCAACCAGTTACGGGTAGAAGCAAGGATACGAACATCTTTACGACTTAAGCCCACTTCCTCGAACAGCTCCCGGTACATGGCCTGCTCCGGAGATTCTCCAGGATTGATTCCCCCCTGGGGAAACTGCCATGAGTGCTGTCCGAAGCGTTTGGCCCACATGACCTGACCCTGTCGATTACAGATTACGATTCCCACATTTGGGCGGTAGCCATCGTCATCAATCACCGGACTACCTCAAAATAAACCTGAATAAAGCGATTGTTTCACACTCCCGGAAAACGGTAAACCACTCTATGACAGGCAGATAAACGAATAACAATTGAATAACTCACAGTTATCATCACACTTATAAACAGCCGTAGCGAACCCCGAGGGGTTTTATTCACCTTTTCTGTGGATAGAGTTGTGAAGAAGTGTGGAATTACCCAGGGAAAACCCGGAGTAGTCTGAATAGTGACTTAAAATGCGTAAAAAATTACTCTCTTAATTTCATTGGTTTATTGCATAAAACAGACCGCCACACTGTTCTTTTGTGATACTCATCACATTTAAGATCCTGGCGTTGATGAAAGATCGAACAGAGCCGAATTTATCCACAGATTATGCCACTAAGTTAGGCACATTTTGTGCAAAAATTCGATTTTACGCCCGCGTCAAGGCTGTAAATGGAAACAGTAGTCGTGGTTATTCCCACTTATCCCACTTTTCTGTGGATAACAGGGTGTAAGATCCTGTTCATTGTCAGTGACCAGATTTGGAAAACCTCGCGGCCTGTTGCGCAACACAGGAAAAGCACTTGTAAATTAGCTTATAAATCATTGCATTGCTCTTTTTTCCCGGAACACGATAAACTTCCTGCGTGCGGTGGAAAACTGATGTCTATTTTTTAACCAAAAGGTTTTAGCATGTGTGTAATCACTCCTCTCACCGCTCCGCCGGAAACCGAAGCGCAGCTGCTGGCGCAGGCGCAGCGGCTGGCAGGCTATACGTTAGGCGAACTGGCTGAACTTGCCCGCATGCCGACGCCGCGCGATCTGAAACGCGACAAAGGGTGGATCGGTGTGCTGCTGGAGCGCTGGCTGGGCGCGAGCGCAGGCAGTAAGCCTGAGCAGGATTTTGCGGCGCTGGGCGTAGAGTTGAAAACCATCCCGATAGATCCGCAGGGCGGTCCGCTGGAAACCACCTTTGTCTGCGTGGCACCGCTGACCGGCAACACAGGAGTGGTGTGGGAGACCAGTCATGTCCGCCATAAGCTCAAGCGCGTTTTGTGGGTACCTGTCGAGGGATCGCGCACCATTCCCCTTGCTGAGCGTCGGGTAGGATCGCCGCTGCTCTGGAGCCCGGACGCCGATGAGGAGCTGCAGTTGCGCCAGGACTGGGAGGAGTTAATGGATCTGATCGTGCTCGGCCAGGTGACGCGCATCACCGCCCGTCATGGCGAAGTGCTACAGCTGCGCCCAAAAGCGGCAAACAGCAAAGCCTTAACCGAAGCCATTGGCGAGCACGGTGAGCCGATTCTGACGCTGCCGCGCGGTTTTTATCTGAAAAAGAACTTTACCCGCGCGCTGCTTGCGCGCCATTTCGCATTATCGACTTAGCCAGTTTTGAGCGGTTAAGCCATACGTTTCGCTGCGCAACAAAGCGCGGCTACGCTCAACGAAACGCACCGTTTTATAATGTGGCAATTGAAGTTTGCGCCCTCTTAGCAATAATTTTCAGATAATCCCGCTTTTTCATCGCATAAGGGCGCGTTATTACTACACTTCTGTGAGGAAAAGCCGAGAGGATACGAACAATGAAGAAGTGGGCAGTAATAATTTCTGCGGTCGGGCTGGCATGCGCGGTCAGCGGTTGCAGCAGTGACTACGTGATGTCGACCAAAGATGGCAGAATGATTCTGACGGACGGTAAGCCGCAGATTGATGATGACACCGGGCTGGTGAGCTATCACGACCAGCAGGGTAACAAAATGCAGATTAACCGCGATGACGTATCCCAGATTATTGAGCGCTAAAAATTCCCTATAAAGGTCAGTAACCTGCTGGCCTTTAATCCATTTTTTCCTTTCCCTTTTGCTTCCCCTCTGCCATGGTTATATTCCTTTGTCAGCTCAGCTGACGTGGCATGTTTGTTTAAGGAAGCCGGCTATGCACTATCACCGTATCCCCCACAGTTCGCTTGAAATAAGCACCCTCGGGCTGGGCACAATGACGTTTGGTGAACAAAACAGCGAAGCCGACGCCCATGCACAGCTTGATTACGCGGTCAGCCAGGGCATTAACCTGATTGATGTCGCAGAGATGTACCCTGTCCCGCCGCGCCCGGAAACCCAGGGTCTGACGGAGACCTACGTCGGCAACTGGCTGGCGAAGCGCAACAACCGCGAAAAACTGGTTATCGCCTCGAAAGTGAGCGGCCCGAGCCGCAACAGCGATAGCGGCATTCGCCCAAACCAGGCACTCGATCGCAAGAATATCCGCGCCGCGCTTGATGAGAGCCTAAAGCGCCTGCAAACCGATTATCTCGATCTCTACCAGGTTCACTGGCCGCAGCGCCAGACCAACTGCTTTGGCAAGCTGGGCTACAGCTGGGTGGAAAGCGCGCCGGTCATTACCTTACTGGAGACGCTGGAAGCCCTTACCGAGTGCCAGCGCGCCGGTAAAATCCGCTATATCGGCGTCTCTAACGAAACGGCGTTTGGTGTGATGCGCTATCTGCAACTGGCAGAAAAGCATGAGCTGCCGCGCATTGTGACGATCCAGAACCCCTACAGCTTGCTGAACCGTAGCTTTGAAGTGGGTCTGGCGGAAGTGAGCCAGTATGAGGGGGTTGAGCTGCTGGCCTACTCCTGCCTGGCGTTTGGTACGCTGACGGGTAAATACCTGAACGGGGCGAAACCGGCAGGCGCACGCAACACGCTGTTCAGCCGCTTTACCCGTTACAGCAGCGAGCAGTCGCAAAAAGCGGTAGCGGCGTATGTCGATATTGCGAAGCGACATAATCTCGATCCGGCGCAGATGGCGCTGGCCTTCGTTCGTCGTCAGCCCTTTGTCGCCAGCACCCTGCTGGGCGCGACGACGATGGAGCAGCTGAAAACGAACGTTGAGAGCATGCATCTTGATTTGAGCGATGAGGTGATTGCGGAGATCGAGGCGGTGCATCAGGTCTACACCTACCCCGCTCCGTAAAATTTACCGGCGGCGCTGCCAGATCCACAGCGCCGCAATCGCCAGCGCAAACAGCACCCCAAACCCGATCCCAGTGCCCACCACCGGCACGCCCACTTTGATGGCCAGTGAGTAGAGCCCCAGCATCAGCAGCATGGCGGTGTTTTCACCGAGGTTCTGCACTGCAATGGCGTTGCCCGCACCGACTGACTCCTTGCCAATCGCCTGTAATAGCGCGTTGAGCGGCACCACAAAGAAGCCACCGAGCACACCGATCAGCATCAGCACACCATAAGCAGGCAGCAGAGCGTGCTGTAGCGAGAAGATCACCACCGCGATACCAATCAACACGCCAGCCGGCATACAGCGTGAGACCTTCTCCAGCGTCACCAGCTTCGCCGCCAGCCCGGCACCGACCACAATGCCAACGGCAACCATCGCGTTGAGGTAGGTTGGCGTGGCGTTATCCGTCAGGCCGAGCGCCACCGGCACCCACAGCACCAGCAGGAAACGCAGCGTCACGCCCGCGCCCCAAAAAAGGCTGGTGCCCACCAGCGAGAAGCGGGTTTCCCCGTTCTGCCACAGGCTCTTACAGGCGCTGAAGAAGCTGGCGGTCATCGGTCCAAAGCGCCAGGAGCGCCCGGGGCGCGCCGCAGGCAGTTTCGGGATCAGCAGATTGGCCACCACCGCCCCGGCGTAGACCAGCGCACAAACGCCAACCGCCGCCAGCACATGCCTGTCGGCCAGTACGCCGCCCGCCACCGAGCCGATCAGGATCGCGGCAATGGTTGAGGACTCCATCAGGCCATTCGCCTTCACTAGCTTATCGCCAGTGGTGATCTCGCCGAGAATGCCATACTTCGCCGGGGAGTAAGCCGCTGCGCCAATGCCCACCAGCAGATAACCGACAAAGGGGTTAACCCCCACGCAGATGCTCGCCGCGCCCAGCAGTTTGAGGGCGTTGGCAACCATCATCACGCGCCCTTTGGCAAAGCTGTCAGCCACCTGACCGACAAAGGGTGCAAAAAGAATGTAAGCGCCCACAAACACCATTTGCAGAACGGGCTGGCTCCAGTCTGGGTAAAACTCCGCTTTCAACAGTGCCAGCGTGGCAAAGAGCAGTGCGTTGTCGCCAAATGCCGAGAGAAACTGGGCGGCAATCACCGCCATCATTCCTCGCGACAAGAGCGGAGAGTTAGCGCTCACTGACTCATGCGTGTTCGGTTTCTGCCTCATCCACCACTCCTTTCAGGGTCACGAAATCGGGCTTGCCGCTGCCCAGCACCGGCAGCTGTTTCAGGAAACGGATATCACGCGGGACGGCCAGCTCCGGTACGCCCTGTGCGCGCGCCTGCTGTTGCAGTTTGTCGCGCGTCAGTTCGCTGTCGGTGGTGAACATCACCAGCGCCTCGCCTTTGCTGGCATCGCTTTTCACCACGGTGGCGTGCATTTTCTCCGGCGAAACGGCCTGCGCCAGCTGCTCCACCATCTCCAGTGAGATCATCTCGCCTGCGATCTTGGCGAAGCGTTTTGCGCGGCCCTGGATCTGCACAAAGCCCTGCTCGTCGAAGCGCACGATATCGCCGGTGTCATACCAGCCCGGCTCCATCTCGCCGTTAATGTTTTCCGCCGTTGGCGCTTCCAGCACGCCGGGGTTTTCCACCCGCAGATAGCCGGTCATGATGTTTGGTCCTTTCAACTGCAGGCGACCGCCCTCTTCAATGCCCGGCACCGCCATTAAGCGCGCGTCCATGCCCGGCAGGATACGCCCGACGGTACCCGGTTTCGCCGCCATCGGTACGTTGATGGAGACCACCGGCGCGCATTCGGTCACGCCGTAGCCTTCCAGGATGCGCAGGCCAAACTTGTCCTGCCAGATCTGGCGAGTGCTCTCCTGCAATTTTTCTGCCCCGGCGACCACATAGCGCAGGCGGTAGAAATCATACGGATTGGCGAAGCGGGCGTAGTGACCGAGGAAGGTCGAGGTGCCGAACAGTACCGTGCAGTTACGATCATAGACCAGCTCCGGCACAATGCGGTAATGCAGCGGGCTGGGGTAGAGAAAGACCTGCGCGCCGGTAAAGAGCGGCGTCAGCAGGCCGACCGTCAGGCCGAAGGAGTGGAAAAGCGGCAGCGCCGACATAAAGCGGTCGTTGGCGGTGAAGTCGGCAATGGTGCGGATCTGCTCGACGTTCGCCAGCAGGCTCTTGTGGCTGTGCACCACCCCTTTCGGGTTGCCCTCGGAGCCGGAGGTAAAGAGAACCAGCGCCGGGTCTTCCGGTTTCTGCTCCACCTGCGCGCGGTGCGGCATTAGCAGATGGCGGAAAATCCACAGCTTATCTTCAAAGGTGACCTCGCCTTTCAGATCTTCGAGATAGACCCAGCGCACCTGGGTAAGCTGCTCCGGCAGATGCCACAGCTTGCCCTTATCCATAAAAGTGCGGGAGGTGAAGATGGTTTTGATTTGCGCGGCGGTAATCGCGCTGCTCATCCCTTTCACCCCGGCGGTGTAGTTCATCATCGCCGGAATGCGCCCGCGGGCGATGGCACCAAAGATCACCGCCGCGCTGATACCAGCGTTGGGCAGCATCAGGCCGATTTTCTCGCCCTGCGCGCTGTATTTATCGAGGATACGCGCCACAAAGAGAGTTTTGGTCAGCAGCTTACGGTAGCTGTCCGGCGTGAAGTTGATATCTTCCACGCAGGGCTTGCTGGCACCGTAGCGGTACTGGGCGCTAAGCAACGCTTCGAACAGCGTTTCGCGCGGTCGCACTGCCATGCGCGCTTCCATCATAATCTGGTGCAGCATTTCGCCCGCGATTTTGCGGCGGTCACGTGCGCGCGGCGCGTCCGGCATCGGCAGCTGTGTCGGCGGCAGAATATGCAGAGTAATGCGCGGGAAGAGGCGCTGTTTAACCAGCCCTTTAAGACGGCTGAAGAAGGTCAGCTCCGCGCCGTCAATGCGCAGCGGGATCACCGTTGCGCCCGATTTCGCGGCGACAAAACCGGCCCCTTCATAAATCTTCATCAGCGAGCCGGAAACGGAGATGCGCCCTTCAGGGAAGATCACCACCGGGCGGCCTTCGCCAATCAGGCGAACCAGATGCTTAACCGACATGGGCTTGGTCGGGTCGAGAGGCACAAAATCGATGATTTTGCTGACCCAGCGCATATACCACTGCTCGCTAATCGAGGTGTAGACCGCAAAGACCGGACGCCCGGGAAGGAACAGCGCCAGTAAGACGCCATCAATGAATGAGACATGATTGGGGGTGATTAATACCCGGTCGCCGTTTAAAGGCGCGGTATCGCCGGTCAGCTGTACACGGAACAAGACGCGAAACAGGCCGCGGAAAAAGCCCAGTAGCATTTCAACTCCTTTTGCCAGTCATTGAGGCATGTGATTCAGAGTCTGGCAGATTACATGAGAAGTGCGGAGGGATAAAACGCAGGCAAAAAAAAACCTGCGCGTCCGCGCAGGTTGGTGCAATCAATAAGTACGAAAAGCGTACTGAATAAATCACCAATCAATACCTCTGGGACGTTGATTGTCACCTGCGCCTGGGTGTGCTGCCAGCGGGAAAAAGCAAGAGAATGAGCCGAAGTGAAACGAGGTGTGTCGATTAGCGATTACTGTTACACGGCAGGATAAAAAAAACCTGCGCATCTGCGCAGGTTGGTGTAAGTCGAGTGTGCAACGTAGCGTTGCGCTCACCTATCAATACCTCTGGGATGAACAGAGTCGCACGGTCGCCCCGCCGACAACCAGCGCTCAATCGAAACAGGCTTTCGCAAAGTGTAAGTAAAGGTTCTCTATGTATGCATTTGCAACGCCGCGCATGTAACGTTTTCATGAGGTGCGCCGCGCTGGCTCACGTTTGCAAAGCGTGGTAGACGCGCCGCCTTGAACAGACGTCCCTTTTCCGTAACACTAACGGCAGTGTAAACGCTTACCCAGGAAGGTAGAGAATGGCGACGATTAAAGACGTTGCGCGGCTGGCCGGGGTCTCGGTCGCGACGGTGTCGCGCGTGATCAACAGCTCGCCGAAAGCCAGTGAAAACTCGCGCCAGGCGGTTCAGAGCGCGATGGACTCCCTCAATTACCACCCGAACGCCAACGCCCGCGCGCTGGCGCAGCAATCTACCGAGTCGGTGGGGCTGGTGGTGAGCGATGTATCCGATCCCTTTTTCGGCGCGATGGTGAAAGCCGTTGAGCAGGTCGCCTCCGCCACCGGCAATTTTCTGCTGATTGGCAACGGCTACCACGTGGAAGAGAAAGAGCGTAAAGCGATTGAACAGCTGATTCGCCATCGCTGCGCTGCGCTGGTGGTGCACGCCAAGGTGGTGCCGGACGAAGAGCTGGCGTCGCTGATGAAGCAGATCCCCGGCATGGTGCTGATTAACCGCATTCTGCCCGGCTTCGAGCAGCGCTGTGTGGCGCTCGACGACCGCTACGGCGCCTGGCTGGCGACGCGCCATCTGATCCAGCAGGGCCATACGCGCATTGGCTATCTCTGCTCCAACCATGAGATCTCCGACGCCGACGACCGTTTGCAGGGCTATTACGATGCGCTGAAAGAGAATGGCCTGCCGTGCAATGACCGGCTGGTGACCTTCGCCGAGCCGGACGAGAGCGGCGGCGAGCAGGCGATGACCGAGCTGCTCGGGCGCGGGCGTAACTTTACTGCCGTAGCCTGTTACAACGACTCGATGGCCGCAGGTGCCATGGGCGTGCTGAACGACAATGGGATTGATGTGCCGCGCGAGATTTCGCTGATTGGCTTTGATGATGTGCTGGTGTCGCGTTATGTGCGCCCACGACTGACCACGGTGCGTTATCCGATTGTGACGATGGCGACCCAGGCCGCCGAGCTGGCGCTGGCGCTGGCGGAAAACCGTCCGCTGCCGGAGATCACCCATCTCTTTAACCCAACGCTGGTGCGCCGCCATTCGGTGATTGCGCCGCCGGAGAGTTCATAAGGCGCACATTGCCGCTTAAACCGCCGGAAACACGTAGGCCGGATAAGCGGTACGCGCCATCCGGCATTATTATCGCGGCACCGATTGCCGGATGGCGGCTGCGCCTTATCCGGCCTACCAAAACGCGCCTACAGCAACATCGACGCTGTTTTTAGCTCAGATTTCACAGCGAGGGGTTATGTCCCCGCTGAAATCGGCGAGCCGAAGCGGGAATGACAAGGTCTGGACGCCATGGATGGCGGACAGAGGCGAACCGAGACAGGATGTCGAGTCGAGCCGGCCGTAGTCAGGCACGCGGGAGGTGAGCGCAGTGCGCAGCACCGATTTCCTTGCGGGGCCGCGGGGATTGATAAGGGGAGCGCGGCCGCTTCCCTTATCCCGTTCACCGCATAAGAGGTTAATGAAACTCCACCACGTATGGTGAACGGAACCCTTCCACCGAAGCCACATGCCGAAATGATTGCCGGATGGCGCTACGCTTATCCGGCCTACGCCGTTTCAGCGGCTAAACACTCAAAGCGCGATGCGATACAGATGCACGCTGGTATTCGGGTAATCGAGGCCATCCCCGATATACGCCCAGCCGAAACGCTCATAATAGTCGCGGAAGGCAGCGTAGAGGTGCAGCTGATCAAAGCCCATCCCTTTCGCCTGATCCATAACATGGCGCTGTAACTGCCCGGCCAGCCCCTGGCCGCGCGCACTCTCTTTTACATAGAGCGCAGCAAGCCATGGGTAAAGATCCTGGCGGCTGATCAAATCGCAGCGCCACAGCCCGACGGTGCCCAGCAGTTCATCGCCCTCCACCAGCACGTACGTCAGCGGCAGCTGCCCCGGTGTCTGGCTATGCGCAATGATGCTTGCGAAAAATGCCCGCGACAGCGAGTCACCAAACGCCTGCCACAGCCAGTCGGTCACCTGCTCCGCGTGCTGCGGTGCCTCATAAAGCGGCAGAATAGTCACATCAACTTCCCCTGAAAAATAGGTACTGACTCAAAGAGATAGCCGTCAAAATCCGGCGCGTCTTCGTCCGACAGCTCAAGCAGACTCTTTTTGACGTTTTCGAGATGCTGCCACATCGCCTGCCAGGCCCCCATCACGTCGCGGCGGCGCAGCGCGGCCAGCAGGGTTTGCCGGTCGCCGAGCCACTTCAGGCGGTAGGCGCGGCTGGCGATATGCACGTTGAACTGCTGCCACAGCGGGCTGCTGTCCATGTGGTGCCAGATGCTCTCGACCGTTGCCAGCAGCATCTGGTTTTGCGACGCCCCCGCCAGCACCAGGTGGAACATTTTGCTGTTGTCCTGCGAGGTGTCGTTGAGGGCGATGGCGCGCTGCTCCTGCTCGAGGATGCGCCGAAGATTGTCGATATCCGCCCGCGTCGCCATTTTGGCGGCAAAGGCGGCGATATTGCTCTCCAGCAGCTGGCGCGCCTGGAGGATCTCAAACGGGCCAACGTCGCTGCTTAAAAAGCGCTCCTCTTCGTTTTCATGCGCCTGAGGAATACGCATCACATAGACGCCGGAGCCCTGGCGGATATCCACCGTCCCCTGCAGCTCCAGCATCAACAAGGCTTCGCGCACGATGGTACGGCTGACGCCATACTTCTCGGCGATATTGCGCTCCGGCGGCAAGCGCGAGCCAACGGGATAGTGACCCTCGATGATCTGCTCACGCAGATCGTCGCCAATCTCCTGGTACTGTTTTTTCTCCGGCGGGACGACGGCCTTCTCCACGATATCACCTGCACTTATCAGTCGTTGCGCTATCTTACTTCATCATCAAGGGTCAGGGTCAACTGACGCTCATCCCTGAGCTTACGAAACCAGCCAAGAGACTTTTTCGGCCTGCGGTCGCGGTTATGTTGCAGGTCGATCTCCACCAGCCCATAGCGGTTTTTGAACGCATTCATCGGCGAAACATTATCGGTAAAGGCCCACAGCATGTAGCCCTGGCAATTTGCCCCCGCCTCCCTCGCGCGCAGTGCCTGGTAGAGGTGCGCGGCGATAAAGTCGATGCGGTAATCATCCTCAATGGTGCCCTGCGCGTTGCGAAACTGCCCTTCATTCTCAATGCCCATGCCGCTCTCCGCCACGAACCACGGAATATTGCCGTAGTCGTTTTTAAGGCGCATCGCCATATCAAACACAATCTCGGGCAGGATCTCCCAGCCGCGGGAGGTGTTCATCTTGCGCCCCGGCAGCTCAAACGGCTCGTAATAGTAAGCCGGGTGGAAAGGGGTTTTCGGGTGCCACGCGCGAGATGGCGCTTTGACGCGGTGCGGATAGTAGAGGTTGATCCCCAGCTCATCGACGGTGTTATCGCGAATAATCGCCAGCTCCTCGTCGCTGTACGTCCACTTCACCCCATGTTTCTCCAGCAGCGCCAGCAGCTCCGCCGGGTAGTGGCCTTTAACCATCGGGTCGAGAAACACCCGGTTGTAGAAAAGATCGTAGCGCTCGGCCGCCAGCAGATCGTGCGGCGCGCGCGAACGCGGGTAGGTCACTTCCGGGTTGAGAATGCAGCCGACGCTGCCCTTGTACCCCTTCTCGCGAAACAGCTTCACCACTTTCGCGGTGGCGAGGTTCTTATGGTGGTTCCACTGCATCCAGGTGGAGGTGTTCTGCTCGTAAGGCCAGCGCAGCGCGTCAAGGTAGACGCGGGTCTGCACCACAATCGGCTCGTTAAAAGTGAACCAGCGCGTCACCTTCTGGTGGTAGCGCGCCAACACCTTTTCGACATAGAGCAGGTAGAGTTCGACCACTTTTTTCGACGCCCAGCCGCCGTAGGTTTCCAGCAGATAACCGGGCAGTTCATAGTGCTCAAAGCAGATCATCGGCTCAATGCCGTGACGCGCCATCTCAGCAAACAGCTCGTCGTAGTAAGCGGCGTAGCGCTCATCCACCACGCCATTTTCATAATCGGTAAGAAAACGCGACCAGTTGATGGAGGTGCGGTAGTGGCTTAAGCCCGCCTGCTTCATCAGTTGCACATCTTCGCGAAAGCGCTGGTAGAAGTTAGTCGCCACCGCCGGGCCGTAGCCCTGATGCCAGACGTGACGATCGTTTTTGTACCAGAGATCGGGCCACGAATCCTGGCCCTCGCGTTTGTCTTTCCACCCTTCCGTTTGCCAGGCCGACGCGGCGGCACCGAGGATAAAGTCAGGCGGGATGGTGACAGTTTTCGTGCTCATAACGTCCTCACACTTTCGGCGTTGAAGAGGTGGCTTCCGCCTGCAGCTGCGCCTGCTCGGCGCGGCGTGAGGCAATCTTCACAAACGGCAGGTAGATAATGATGGCGGTCAGGATGCAGATCAGCTGCGTGATCACCGCCCCCATCGATCCGGCGGTGGAGAGCCAGGCATTGATCAGCGGCGGCGTGGTCCACGGCACCATCACCACCGCTTTACCGGCAAAGCCGCTGGCAGTGGCGAAGTAACCAATCGAGCCAGTCACCAGCGGCGTGATAATAAACGGGATCGCGAGGATCGGGTTGAGCATGATCGGCATACCGAAAATCACCGGCTCGTTGATGTTGAAGATCCCAGGGCCTATCGACAGCTTGGCGATCTCCTTCATCTCTTTGCGTTTGGTAGCGATCATCACCGCCACCAGCAGGCCAATGGTCAGCCCCGAGCCGCCGATGCTCATATAGACATCCCAGAACGGCATGGTGATGATGTTCGGCACCTCTTTGCCCTGCTCAAAGGCGCTCATATTGACGGTGATCGCCCCCAGCAGCAGCGGTTCGCGGATCGGTTTGATCATCTGGTTGCCGTGAATACCGATCACCCAGAAGAGCTGGGCAACAAACATCAACAGCAAGATCCCCGGCAGGCTCTGCACTACCCGCTCCAGCGGCTGCTGCACCACCTGGTAGACGGCGTCGTAGAGATACATGCCGGTAAGCTGGTGGAAAATAAAGCCGAAGGTGGCGATCGCGGTAGTAGTGATGATCGCCGGGATCAGCGCGGAGAAGGAGGCGGAGACGTTGGGCGGCACGGTGTCCGGCATCTTGATCTTCAGCCCTTCGCGCGTCTCGAGCCAGCAGTAGATCTCCACCGACAAAATGGCGATAAACATGCCGAGGAACAGGCTGCGGGTATCGGAGAACTGGCGCAGCAGCACATCTTTCACCACGTGCATCTGACCATCGACCAGCATTTCAACGGTGGTTGGCGTCACGCAGATAAAGCAGATTACCGCCAGCAGGCCGGGAAAGAGCGTGCGAATACCGTTAATGCGCCCCAGTTCAATACCGATTAAGAACACTGCGCCTATATTGAGGAAGTTAAGCGTGGCGTAGTTAATGGCGCTGGTAATTGGCTTTAGCGCCGCCAGAAAGGAGAGCGACTGGAAGCTGGCGAGCCCATTTTTCGGGTCCAGCACCATGTTGGAGATTAGCACAGAGAAGGCGCCGACAATGATCACCGGCATCAGGGTAATAAACGAGGCCTTGATGGCCATGATGTAGCGATAGCTGTTGAATTTCGTCGCGAAACTCCCCAGCGAATCGATGAGCTTTTCTTGTAGGGCCATGAGTTAACACCTCAGTTAAGGAGCTTTTTTATCGATGCAGGGATACCGCTGTCGTCCCATTTGGCATACCAAAAATAGCCACGCCCGGCGAAAAGTTCTGTGATGCGCCTCGCAACACCCTATCTGGTATTCCAAAATGCGGCATAGAGCGCATTTGGCATACCACCTTACGGATTGCAGGGATTTATGAAAAAAGGAGGGGCGATCCCGCTATGTGTCAGCGGGATCGTGGTTGAGGTTCAGAACTGCTCGAGGCCGATCAGCTCTTCAATGGTCTGGCGACGGCGAATCAGGCGCGCCATGCCGTTATCAAACAGCACTTCCGGCAGCAGCGGGCGGCTGTTGTAGTTTGAGGACATCGACGCGCCGTACGCGCCGGTATCGTGCAGGACTAAGTAGTCCCCCGCTTTCACTTCCGACAGCGAGCGCGTTTCCACTTTGCCGCCCTCTTGCTGGGTAAAGACATCGCCCGATTCGCACAGCGGACCGGCAACCACGGTGTCGATGCGCGCCGCGTCGCGCAGATCGCGCCCGTCGGCGGCCAGCGCCGTAATGTGGTGATAGCTGCCGTACATCGCCGGGCGCATCAGATCATTAAACCCGGCGTCGATCAGCACAAAGTGGCGGCTGCCCATGCTTTTCACGCTGCGCACCTGGGAGATCAGCACGCCCGACTCCGCCACCAGGAAACGCCCCGGTTCGATCTCCAGTTTCACCGCATGGCCGAGATGCTGCGCGATTCTCTCCCGCGCAGCGTTCCACAGGCCGTAGTAGTGCGCGGTATCAACCGGCTCTTCGCCTTCATGATAGGGGATCGACAAACCGCCACCGGCGGAGATGGCCGGCAGATCCTGACCGAAGTCGATCACCTGCTGCACCATCGCGCCGCACACCTGCTCAAGGTGACCATAATCGACGCCGGAGCCGATATGCATGTGGATGCCCGCCAGTTGCAGGCCGTAACGCTGCATCACCTCCAGCGCCGCGCCCATGTCGCTATACCAGATGCCATGTTTGCTGTTCTCGCCGCCGGTGTTAGTTTTCTGGCTGTGGCCGTGACCAAAACCGGGATTAACGCGCAGCCAGACGCGGTGGCCTGGCGAAACGGCACCGAGCTGCTCGAGCATATCTACCGAACCGGCGTTGACCGCGATGCCCAGTTCGCTGACGCGGGCGATAGTCGCCTCATCCAGCACATCGGCAGTAAAAACAATATCGTCCGGGTGCGTTTTCGGATCGTAACCCGCCGCCAGCGCACGCTCGATTTCGCCCAGCGACACCGAATCCACCTTCACGCCCTGCTCACGCATCAGGCGCAGAATATGGATATTGGAGCAGGCCTTCTGGGCAAACCGGATGACGTCGAAGTCACGCAGTTTGGCGATCTGCGCGCGAATGATTTGCGCATCGTAAACCCATACCGGGCAGCCAAATTCCGCTGGCAGTTGCAGCAGGTTAGCGGCGTTAAGGTCGGTTTCTGTCTGGTGTAGCGAGCGTGGCATAACAACTCCGTCAGCAATCTTTTTCAGGATTACGCCACAGGTTAGAGCGAATAAAAAATATCGTTTTATCGCAAGGCTATGCAAAAATGATATGGATAACGTTCTGCAACTGGATCTGATAATGCCCGCTGTTAACCTGCGCCATATCGAAATTTTTCATGCCGTGATGACCACCGGTAACCTGACCGAAGCTGCGGCCATGCTGCACACCTCGCAGCCGACCGTCAGCCGGGAGCTGGCGCGCTTTGAAAAGGTGCTGGGTCTGACGCTGTTTGAGCGCTCACGCGGGCGGCTACACGCCACGGTGCAGGGGCTGCGGCTGTTTGAAGAGGTGCAGCGATCCTGGTACGGGCTGGACAGGATTGTCAGCGCGGCAGAAAGCCTGCGCGAGTTTCGCCAGGGGGAGTTGTCAGTCGCTTGTCTGCCGGTCTTTTCACAATCCTTCTTACCGCTGCTGCTGCAACCGTTTCTCGCCCGCTACCCGGATGTCAGCCTTAATATCGTGCCGCAGGAGTCGCCGCTGCTTGAGGAGTGGCTCTCGGCGCAGCGCCACGATTTGGGCCTGACCGAAACGCTCTCGACGCCTGCGGGCACCGAGCGCACGCCGCTGCTGACCTGTAATGAAGTGTGCGTGATGCCAGAGGATCATCCCCTGGCGCAGAAAAGCGTGCTGACACCGGCGGATTTTCAGGGGGAGAACTACATTAGTTTGTCGCGCACCGACAGCTATCGTCAGCTTCTTGATGCGCTGTTCAATGAGCACCAGGTAAAACGCCGCATGGTGCTGGAGACCCACAGCGCGGCATCGGTCTGCGCGATGGTGCGCGCCGGGGTCGGCATTTCCGTAGTAAATCCGCTAACCGCCCTCGATTATGCCGCCAGCGGCGTGGCGGTGCGGCGTTTCAGCCTCGATGTACCCTTTACCATCAGCCTTGTGCGCCCGCTGCACCGCCCCGCTTCCGCACTGGTCGATACCTTTGCCGAACATCTGCAGGCGGCCATGCCGCGTATTACCGCGCCGCTGGCCGCCATGCTCGGCGAGGATTAAGAGAGCATAAAATCGACCGCGGCAGCAGCATGCAGCGCGGCCGTGTCGAACACCTTAATCGGGCTGTGGGTTTCAGGCAGCAGCAGGCCAATTTCGGTACAGCCGAAAATCACCCCTTCAGCCCCTTCGCTCGCCAACTGTTTGATCACATTCATAAAGTAGTAGCGCGATTCATCGCTAAAGGTGCCAAGGCAGAGCTCATCAAAGATGATCTCATTGATGCGCTGGCGATCTTCCGGGCCAGGCACCGTGGTTCTGATGGCGAACTGCTTCTCCAGCCGCCCGCGATAGAAATCCTGCTCCATGGTGTAGCGCGTGCCCAGCAGTGCGACATTGCGCAGCCCGGCATTTTCAATGGCGTGGCCGGTGGCGTCGGCAATATGCAGGAAAGGGATCTGGCAGCGCTCCTCAATTTGCCCCGCCACTTTGTGCATGGTGTTAGTACAGAGCACAATCGCCTGCGCGCCCGCCTGCTCAAGCCCCGCTGCCGCCTGGCCGAGGATCTCTCCGGCTCTGTGCCACTGCGCGGTGGCCTGGCAAGTTTCAATCTCGTGAAAATCGAGGCTATGCAACAGCAGGCTCGCGGAGTGCAAGCCGCCCAGGCGCGCTTTAACGCCCTCGTTAATCAGCCGATAGTAGGGAATGGTCGATTCCCAGCTCATGCCGCCCAGCAATCCAATTGTTTTCATCGCCTTTCTCCGTCTCGTTCTCGCGCAATCATGCAAAGTTGTGATCGACTTTCAACTTCTCCGGCCTGGCGTTTATTTTTCCGCCACCGTGAGATAAATTATTTAAAACATTGTTTCACTATCTCTTACCGACTACAGGACAGCCCGATGTTTATCTTTCATAAAGACACGCAACTTGACGACCTGGGCAACGGCGTTACGCGCCGTATTCTCGCCCATGGCGGCAAAATGATGGCGGTTGAAGTTATGTTCGAACAGGGCGCTGTCGGCCCGATGCATAACCACCCTCATGAGCAGCTCACCTATGTTTTATCCGGGGAGTTCGAATTTACCATCGGTGATGAGAAACATATCGTCACCGCAGGCGATACACTTTACAAGCAACCGCACATTATGCACGGCTGCGTCTGTCTGAAGCCGGGCACCCTGCTCGATACTTTCACGCCAATTCGCGAAGATTTTCTGCAATCCTGACGCTTTGAGCTGAGAAAAACGCCTCCCGCCGCGGAGGCGTTTTTATTTCTGCGCGACAACATAATCCTTCGCCAGATAATGGTTGAAATATTGAATGATTTCCCCACGCGATATTTTTCCCTGACCTTTCGGACGCCTAAATAACCTCTTTTTGTTTACTGAAAAGCCCGCGTTTTTTACGTCAAAATGACTGCCAAATCACTTTATTGAAACATCGTTTCGACTCCGATCACATTTCAGCAATTTAACGAATGACGGCTTCTTTAAACCCAATAAAATATTTTAAAACGATGTTTTACAATTCAAGAACGGAAGTTCAGAGGATTTTAAAACCCGGAATAACATCCGTAATTTCCGGCAGTTACAGATTTAAAACGTTTTGATTTCATTAAATATTGTGATCTAACGCACCCTTTATCATATGAAAGGGCGGCGGCTCTCCGAATCCGAATTACACATTGCTCGCCAGGTAGGTATCTATGAATGAAAACAGACTACTGGGATTGGCCTGGATATCACCTTACATAATAGGGTTGATTGTCTTTACCGCTTTCCCATTCATCTCATCCTTCTTTCTCAGTTTTACTGAGTATGATCTGATGAGCCCGCCGGTATTTAATGGCATCGAAAACTACCGCTACATGTTTACCGAAGATACTCTCTTCTGGAAATCAATGGGCGTGACGTTTGCGTATGTCTTCTTAACCATTCCGCTGAAGCTGGCCTTTGCGCTGGGCATCGCCTTTGTGCTCAATTTCAAACTGCGCGGCATCGGCTTTTTCCGCACCGCTTACTACATCCCGTCGATCCTTGGCAGCTCGGTTGCTATCGCGGTGTTGTGGCGCGCGCTCTTCGCCATTGATGGCTTGTTAAACAGCTTTATCGGCGTCTTTGGCCTTGATCCTATCAACTGGCTCGGCGAACCGTCGCTGGCGCTGATGTCGGTCACGCTGCTGCGCGTCTGGCAGTTCGGCTCGGCGATGGTGATCTTCCTGGCGGCGCTACAAAACGTTCCGCAGTCGCAGTATGAGGCAGCGATGATCGACGGTGCCAGCAAATGGCAGATGTTTATGAAAGTGACCGTGCCGCTGATTACGCCGGTGATCTTCTTCAACTTCATTATGCAGACCACGCAGGCGTTCCAGGAGTTTACCGGCCCGTATGTCATTACCGGCGGCGGCCCGACCTACTACACCTATCTCTTCTCGCTCTACATCTACGACACCGCGTTCAAATATTTCGATATGGGTTACGGCGCAGCGCTGGCCTGGGTGCTCTTCCTGGTGGTGGCGGTCTTTGCCTCTGTCGCCTTTAAGTCCTCAAAGTATTGGGTCTTCTACTCTGCCGATAAGGGAGGCAAAAATGGCTGATGTTCAACACCTTACGCCGGGTATGAAAGAGGCTGAGCGTGAAGTGGCGCGCACCCTGCGCCGCGAGAAAATCAGCGCCTGGATCCGCTATACGATCCTGCTGCTGGTCGGCCTGCTGATGCTCTACCCGCTGGCGTGGATGTTCTCGGCGTCGTTCAAACCGAACCATGAGATCTTCACCACCCTCGGGCTGTGGCCGAACCACGCAACCTGGGACGGTTTTATCAACGGCTGGAAAACCGGTACCGAATACACTTTCGGCCATTACATGCTCAACACCTTTAAGTATGTGATCCCGAAAGTGATCCTGACGATCATCTCGTCGACGGTGGTGGCATACGGTTTTGCGCGCTTTGAGATCCCATGGAAGAACTTCTGGTTCGGCACGCTGATCGCCACCATGCTGCTGCCAAGCACCGTGCTGCTGATCCCGCAATACCTGATGTTCCGTGAAATGGGCATGCTCAACAGCTATATGCCGCTCTACCTGCCGTTGGCCTTCGCCACGCAGGGCTTCTTCGTCTTTATGTTGATTCAGTTCTTACGCGGCGTACCGCGCGATATGGAAGAAGCGGCGCAGATAGATGGCTGTAACTCGTGGCAGGTGCTCTGGTACGTGGTGGTGCCGATCCTGAAACCGGCGATTATCTCCGTGGCGCTGTTCCAGTTTATGTGGTCGATGAACGACTTTATCGGGCCGCTGATCTACGTCTACAGCGTGGATAAATACCCCATCGCGCTGGCGCTGAAGATGTCTATCGACGTGACCGAAGGCGCACCGTGGAACGAAATTCTGGCAATGGCGAGTATCTCCATCCTGCCGTCCATCATTGTCTTCTTCCTGGCACAGCGCTACTTCGTACAGGGCGTCACCAGCAGCGGAATCAAAGGTTAAGAGGGAAGTATCATGGCTGAAGTAATTTTCAACAAACTGGAAAAGGTCTACTCCAACGGCTTCAAAGCGGTACATGGTATCGACCTGAAAATCGCCGACGGTGAGTTTATGGTGATCGTTGGCCCCTCCGGCTGCGCCAAATCGACCACTCTGCGCATGCTGGCAGGGCTGGAGACCATCAGCGGCG
Source organism: Kosakonia sp. SMBL-WEM22 (assembly GCF_014490785.1). Classification (NCBI taxonomy): domain Bacteria; kingdom Pseudomonadati; phylum Pseudomonadota; class Gammaproteobacteria; order Enterobacterales; family Enterobacteriaceae; genus Kosakonia; species Kosakonia sp. SMBL-WEM22. Next base: position 4,063,244 of record NZ_CP051488.1, read on the forward strand.
GCGAAGTGCGCATCGGCGAGAAGATTGTCAACAACCTCGCGCCGAAGTCGCGCGGCATCGCCATGGTGTTCCAGAACTACGCGCTCTACCCGCATATGACCGTACGCGAAAACCTCGCCTTTGGCCTGAAGCTGAGCAAAATGCCGAAGGATGAGATCGCACGCCAGGTGGACGAAGCGGCGAAAATCCTCGAGCTCGAAGAGCTGATGGATCGCCTGCCACGCCAGCTCTCCGGCGGCCAGGCACAGCGCGTGGCCGTTGGCCGTGCGATTGTGAAAAAACCGGATGTCTTCCTGTTTGACGAGCCGCTCTCCAACCTCGATGCCAAGCTGCGCGCCTCAATGCGCATCCGCATTTCGGATCTGCATAAGCAGTTAAAAAGCTCCGGTAAACCGGCGACCACTGTTTATGTGACCCACGATCAGACCGAAGCGATGACCATGGGCGACCGCATCTGCGTGATGAAGCTCGGCCATATCATGCAGGTCGATACGCCGGATAACCTCTATCACTTCCCGAAAAACATGTTCGTTGCGGGCTTTATCGGCGCGCCGGAGATGAACATCAAACCGGCGAAAATTGTGCAGAAAGAGGGTTCCCTGCACATTACCGTCGGCCAGGAGACGCTGGCGCTTAATGCCCATCAGCAGGAGCGAGTCGCTGCTTATGCCGACAAAGAGGTCTTCTTTGGTGTGCGTCCGGAGTTTGTCTCCGTCTCCGATGAGCCTTTCAGCGACGACTGCGGCGCGGGCGATCTGGTGCGCGTCGAGAATATGGGGCACGAGTTCTTCGTCTACCTGAAAGTCGCCGACTATGAGCTGACCGCCCGCATTCCCTCTGATGAAGCCAGGCCGTTGATTGCTAAGGGACTTCACCGGAAGGTGTACTTTAAGTTCGACATGAATAAGTGCCATATCTTTGACGCGAAAACGGAACAGAACATCTCTTTATAGCTAAAACATGCGGGCCGCCTCAGGCGGCCTCAGCGTGACCTACATAAACTGGAGTATAAAAATGAAAAAAGTGCTAATCGGCGCAGCTATCTCCGCAACCCTGGGCATGTGCGCTGTACCCGCCACCGCCGCTGACAATGTTGATTTGCGTATGTCCTGGTGGGGCGGCAACGGTCGTCATCAGGTCACCTTAAAAGCGCTGGAAGAGTTTCATAAACAGCATCCGGACATTACCGTGAAGTCCGAATATACCGGCTGGGATGGGCACCTCTCCCGCCTGACCACGCAGATCGCCGGCGGCACCGAGCCAGACGTCATGCAGACCAACTGGAACTGGCTGCCGATCTTCTCGAAAAATGGCGAGGGTTTTTACGACCTGAACCAGGTGAAAGATATTATCGATCTCAGCCAGTTCGACGCTAAAGAGCTGCAATCCACCACCATTAACGGCAAGTTGAACGGTATTCCTATCTCAGTGACCGCACGCGTCTTCTACTTTAATGACGAGCAGTGGAAAAAAGCGGGCGTCAGCTTCCCGAAAACCTGGGATGAGTTAATGGCGGCGGGCAAAACCTTTGAGAGCAAGCTCGGCAAACAGTACTACCCGGTCGTGCTGGAGCACCAGGATACGCTGGCGCTGCTCAACTCTTATATGGTGCAGAAGTACAACATTCCGGCCGTTGATGAAAAGACGAAAAAATTCAGCTACAGCAAAGAGCAGTGGGTTGAGTTCTTCCAGATGTATAAAAAGCTGGTCGACAGCCACGTGATGCCGGATTCGAAATACTACGCCTCGTTTGGTAAGAGCAACATGTATGAGATGAAGCCGTGGATCGAGGGCGAATGGGGCGGCACCTATATGTGGAACTCCACCATCACCAAATACTCCGACAACCTGAAGCCACCGGCAAAACTGGTGCTGGGCGACTACCCGATGCTGCCGGGCGCCACCGATGCAGGGCTGTTCTTCAAACCGGCGCAGATGCTGTCGATTGGTAAATCGACCAAACATCCGAAAGAGGCGGCACAGGTGATTAACTTCCTGCTGAACAGCAAAGAGGGTGTGCAGACGCTGGGCCTTGAGCGCGGTGTGCCGCTGAGCAAAGTGGCGGTTGAGACGCTGGCCGCCAGCGGGGTTATTAAAGAGGACGACCCGGCGGTTGCGGGCCTGCGTCTGGCGCAGTCGCTGCCGGCGAAGCTCTCGGTATCGCCATATTTTGACGATCCGCAGATTGTGGCGCAGTTCGGTACCGCGATTCAGTACATCGATTATGGTCAGAAAACCGTTGAAGAGACCGCGACGGACTTCCAGCGCCAGGCCGAGCGTATCCTCAAACGCGCCATGCGCTAATCCGGAAAAAAATGCCCGGTGGCGCTACGCTTACCGGGCCTGGGAATGCAGTTTCATTAGGTTTTGTAGGCCGGATAAGCGCTTGCGCGCCATCCGGCACTTCCTCACACGCCGATATTGCGCAACTTCTCCCCGGACATCAAACGACGCTCGATATGCTCCAGCGTCACGTTTTTCGTCTCCGGCACCAGCCAGAAGGTGACACCCACAAACGCCAGGTTCAGGGCGGTATAGAGCCAGAAGGTGCCTGCCGCGCCAATCGCATCCAGCAGCGTCAGGAAGGTCGCGCCGATAATCATGTTCGACACCCAGTTAGTGGTAGTAGAACAGGTGATACCGAAATCGCGGCATTTAAGCGGCTGGATCTCGGAGCACAAAATCCATACCACCGGCGCAGCACTCATCGCATACCCGGCGATACAGAGCATCGTCATGCCGACCGACACCCACGACAGGCCGCTGGAGGCTGTGCCATTATCAAACTGCATCAGGCAGTAGCCGAGGATCAACGTACCGATCGCCATTACGCTAAAGCCGATTTTCAACGCCGGTTTGCGCCCGGCTTTATCCACCGTAAAGACGGCGATAAAGGTGGCGAACATAAAGGTCAGGCCAACCACCAGCGTGGCGATCATCTGCTGCTCGGTGGTAGTAAAACCGGCCATCTTAAAGATGCGCGGCGCGTAATACATGATGATGTTCATGCCGGTAAACTGCTGCATCGCCTGAAGCAGCATGCCAAGGAACACCGCGCGGCGCACGTTGCGGTTGCTTTTAAAGAGTTGAAAACCGCCCTGCTTTAACTTCAGGCTTTCACGAATTTCATTCAGCTCTTCACGCGCTTTTTCCGACGTATCGCGCAGCATGCGCAACACCTCTTCCGCTTCAATATGACGCCCTTTTTGCGCCAGCCAGCGCGGACTGTTGGGTAAAAAGATCACCAGAATTATCAACAGCACCGCTGGCAGCGCCAGCACGCCGAGCATCGCCCGCCAGTTGCCGCTGTAGCTGAATGCGGTATCGGAGAGAAACGCCAGCACAATTCCCAGCGTCACCATCAGCTGGTACATGCTAATCATCTTGCCGCGCACGTTTTCGCTCGCCATCTCGGAGAGATAGAGCGGCGCAGTGTAGGAAGCAATACCGACCGCGACGCCAAGCAGTACGCGGGAGATGAGCAGCACTTCGACATTGGTCGCAAACGCCGAGCCGAGCGAACCGGCAACAAACAGAACCGCGCCGACCATCAGGCTATATTTACGGCCGAGGCGAAATGAGAGCCAGCCATTAAACAGCGCGCCAATCGCCGCGCCGAGCATCATGCTGCTCACTACCCACTCCTGCAGCCGATTGCTTAGGGTGAAGTGATCGGTAATAAACGGCAGCGCACCGGCAATAACGCCGATATCGAGACCAAACAGCAGCCCGGCGACTGCGGCGGAAACAGAGACAAACATATTCATGCGCCGGGTATCACGCAGCGCGCGGGGTAAAGCGACAGAATCATTACTGAGAAAAGCCATTATTATTTCCTGCCTGCACAGAGTAAGACGTTATATGAAAGTAAGGCAGCGGCGGGAAAAGCGTCAGTGAGGAAAATGCGAAGATATGGATAAAATCGCTGTCAGCTATTGTTTTGTGATGGAGTTTACAATTTTGAAAATAGTGTTTAAGCGCTAAACTATTTTTAATTCGCTTATTTTTAAAGATATTTTATTAGAAGTGAAATAATTGAGAGTAAATGATATGGATATTTCAATTTGTTGCGTATGGACAAATATTATGCAGATATAAAAAAACCTGCCGCAGCAGGTTTTTTTACAGGCAGGGATTAACGCGCCAGCCAGCCACCATCAACGGCAATAGTGTAACCGTTAATATAATCAGAGGCTTTGGAGGAGAGGAACACCACCGGCCCCATCAGATCGCTCGGCAGACCCCAGCGGCCAGCCGGGATGCGATCGAGGATCTCGGCGCTACGCTGTTCGTCCGCGCGCAGCTGCTGGGTGTTGTTGGTCGCCATGTAACCCGGCGCAATCGCGTTAACGTTGATGTTGTGCTTCGCCCACTCGTTCGCCAGCAGGCGGGTCACGCCCATCACGCCGCTTTTCGAAGCGGTGTAAGAAGGCACCCGGATACCACCCTGGAAGGAGAGCATCGAGGCGATATTGATGATTTTGCCGCCGTTACCCTGGGCGATAAAGTGTTTCGCCGCCGCCTGCGACATAAAGAAGACGCTTTTGATATTCAGGTTCATCACGTCATCCCAGTCCTGCTCGCTGAAATTGATCGCATCTTCACGGCGGATCAGACCGGCGTTATTCACCAGGATATCGATTTTGCCGAACTCGGCTACAGCGCGCTCCAGCAGTGCCGGGATGCCGTCGATCTTACGCAGATCGGCGGTCAGGCTCAGAAAACGGCGGCCCAGCGCGGTGACGCGCTCGATGGTTTCGGTCGGTTCAACAATGTTGATGCCGACGATGTCGCAGCCCGCTTCCGCGAGGCCCAGCGCCATGCCCTGCCCCAGACCGGTATCGCAACCGCTCACTACCGCAACTTTACCTTGAAGAGAAAATGCATCCAGAATCATGTGAGTTCCTTAATCTATCAGCGCCTGTCACGGACAGGCAGAGTGTTTGCTGCCCGCAATTAGCGCAGATCTTTTACGGCGACGTGGTCCATGTCATCAAAGACCTGGTTTTCGCCCACCATCCCCCAGATGAAGGTGTACGCGCGCGTACCAACACCTGAATGGATTGACCAGCTTGGTGAAATCACCGCTTGTTCGTTCTGCATCACGATATGACGCGTCTCCTGCGGCTGGCCCATCATATGGAATACGCAGGCGTCCTCTTCCATATTGAAGTAGAAATAGACTTCCATGCGGCGTTCATGGGTGTGGCACGGCATGGTGTTCCACAAGTTGCCCGGCGCCAGCTCGGTCAGCCCCATGCTTAACTGGCAGGTCTCCAGCACGTCCGGCACAAAGTACTTATTAATGGTGCGGCGGTTGCTGGTTAACGGATCGCCGAGGGTGACGGGGGAAACCTCCGCAGGCGTCACTTTTTTGGTTGGGTAGGTGGTATGAGCCGGGGCGCAGTTGTAGTAAAACTTCGCTGGTTTCGCCGCATCAACGCTGGCGAAGACCACCTCTTTCGCACCTTTGCCGACATAGAGCGCATCGCGGTGGCCGATTTCATACATTTCGCCATCGACGGTAATGGTGCCTGCGCCGCCGATATTAATAACACCAAGTTCACGACGCTCGAGGAAGTAGGTGACGCCCAGCTGTTTACCCACTTCGCCGCCAACCGACACACTCTTCGCCACCGGCTTGATCCCGCCAACGATGATGCGGTCGATGTGGCTGTAAACCATGGTGTATTCATCATCGACGAACACCTTTTCGATTAAAAACTCGTTGCGCAGCCCCTGGGTATCCAGGGTTTTAGCGTGCGCGCTGTGGATGCTTTGTCTGACTTCCACACATACCTCCGACATCAATGTTCAGCAAAATGGCCTGAGACGAAACAGAGAAACAGTGTTCCGTTTCAACTTTTGCTGCATCTTATCCCGGCTAAAACATGTTTTCAATCTTATATAAAACAACGTTTCAATTTTTATGTTAGTTATTTTCCGTTCTGGAAGTGGGATCACGATTGTTGAGCGTTGACAAGCGTAACGAGGGACTCAAGGATTCCGCGTCGCTTCGCTTAATTGATATTTATCAAGGAGTTAAATGCATCTTTAAAATTTGACCTTTACAGCAAAATTTCTCGTTTAAAATCAAAGCTCATTATTGACGCCCGTGATATCACAACTGCTTTTAGGCTCTTTCGTAATAATTTTCTTATAAATTGCGCACGCAATCACAAATATTGAAACGATGTTTTGATAAATTGAAATCCTATTTTTAAACTTAAGCAGATTCGGGGTCATGCGGGGACGCAACATGGCGGCCGGCCCCTCTACAGGAGAGAAAAATGGCGAAAGGCATGCGGGTAAAACTCAACTATGCAGTGAGCCGCGATCCGGATACCGGCGCACAAGTGACCCGCTTAACCCCTCCGGAGGTGACGTGTCACCGCAACTACTTCTATCAAAAGTGCTTCTTTAACGACGGTAGCCATCTGCTGTTTGCCGGTGAGTTTGACGGTAACTGGAACTACTATCTGCTCGATATTGAGAATGCCGAAGCGGTGCAGTTAACCGAAGGCGCGGGCGATAACACCTTTGGCGGCTTTCTCTCGCCGGATGACAGCGCGCTCTACTACGTGAAAAACGATCGTACCCTGCGCGAAGTTAACCTGCACACGCTGGCTGAACGCGAGATCTACCGCGTCCCCGAAGAGTGGGTAGGTTACGGTACCTGGGTTGCCAACAGCGACTGCACCAAGCTGGTGGGGATTGAGATTGCCGCCAGCGACTGGACGCCGCTCAACGACTGGCAGCTGTTCCATGACTTCTTCCATAAGGGGCCACACTGCCGCCTGCTGCGCGTTGATTTACAGACTGGCGAAAGCAAGGTGATTCATGAAGAGAAGATCTGGCTCGGTCATCCGATCTATCGCCCGTTTGATGACAACACCGTGGCGTTTTGCCATGAAGGCCCGCACGATCTGGTCGATGCGCGGATGTGGCTGGTAAATGAAGATGGCAGCTACGTGCGCAAAGTGAAGGATCATGCTGAAGGCGAGAGCTGTACCCATGAGTTCTGGGTGCCAAACGGCTCGGCGCTGGTCTATGTCTCCTATCTGAAAGGCGAACAGGGGCGTACCATCTCGCGCTACAACCCGGAGAGCGGTGTGAATGAAGAGATTATGCCAATGCCAGCCTGCTCGCATTTAATGAGTAACTTTGACGGTACGCTGTTGGTCGGCGATGGCTCCGGCACGCCGGTGGATGTGAAAGATACCGGCGGCTACACCATTGATAACGACCCTTATCTCTATGTTTTCGATGTGGCGAAAAAAGGATATTACCGCGTCGCGCGCCATGACACCTCGTGGGCGACCTTTGCCAACAGCCGCCAGGTCACGCATCCCCATCCATCTTTTACCCCGGATGACAGCGCGGTGCTGTTCAGCTCCGATAAAGAGGGCAAACCGGCGCTCTATATCGCCAAACTGCCCGAGCAGCGCACCCTGCTGCAACCCTGAATTTGAGTGAGTGTTTCTGTAACTGGCCTTGCCCTCCTCTGGAGGGCCTTTTTTTGCCCGCTTTTCTTCGGCATCGATTCCGTAGGCCGGATAAGCGTAAGCGCCATCCGGCAATAAACTGTGCGGTAATCACGCCGGATGGCGGCGATGCATTATCCGGCCTACATGATTCCACACCCCGGCATCGAACCCGTAGGCCGGATAAGCGTAAGCGCCATCCGGCAATAAACTGTGCGGTAATCATGCCGGATGGCGGCGATGCCTTATCCGGCCTACATGGTTCCACACCCCGGCATCGAACCCGTAGGCCGGATAAGCGTAAGCGCCATCCGGCAATAAACTGTGCGGCAATCACGCCGGATGGCGGCGATGCCTTATTCGGCCTACATGATTCCACACTCGGGTATTGATCCCGCAGGCCGGATAAGCGTAAGCGCCATCCGGCAATAAACTGTGCGGTAATCATGCCGGATGGCGGCGATGCCTTATCCGGCCTACATGATTCCACACCCCGGCATTGATCCCGCCGGCCGGATAAGCGTAAGCGCCATCCGGCAATAAACTGTGCGGCAATCATGCCGGATGGCGGCGATGCCTTATCCGGCCTACATGGTTCCACACTCGGGTATTGATCCCGTAGGCCGGATAAGCGTAAGCGCCATCCGGCAATAAACTGTGCGGCAATCATGCCGGATGGCGGCGATGCCTTATCCGGTCTACATGATTCCACACTCGGGTATTGATCCCGTAGGCCGGATAAGCGTAAGCGCCATCCGGCAATAAACTGTGCGGTAATCACGCCGGATGGCGGCGATGCCTTATCCGGCCTACATGATTCCACACTCGGATATTGATCCCGTAGGCCGGATAAGCGTAAGTCACGAGCGGCGCGAAGAAGGACGGGCATAAAAAAACCCGGCGACATGCACCGGGTATTTAAGGATATACGGAGGCTCAGAAAGAGTAAGCAACACCCAGACGGAAACGTGTCTGACGCTCGTCGGTATTTTTCACGCCCACATTGCCGACTTCGACATACGGTGACCAGTTTTTGTCGAGTTTGTACGCCAGCTTAGCGTTATATTCGTTGGAGTAGTTTTTATTATTCTCACGCACCACATCCTCCGTGCTCTTGGCATATACGTAGTTCAGCTCGGTGCGGAAATCCCCCATCGCCCAGCCCACCCACGCATCAAACTTATTGACTTTGTTATCGACAACGTTGGAATCCGGGTTACGGGTATATTCATAGCGGTAGCGACCGGCAATATAGACGCCGTTATCAAAGCTGTATTGCGCATGAATATAGGGTTTATAGATGGAGAAGGTATCTTTACTCTCAATATTAAAACCTGGCGTTAAAGCAATATTTTTGGTTGCGGCCCAGCGCCAGTTGATCGACTCTTCGTGACCGTTACCGACAATCTCGGTTAAGGGTTTATCAGCGTCATCGCCACCCGATTTCCATTTCGCTTCAACGCCAAAACCCAGACCATTATCAAAACGATGCGACACCGCTACGCGATCGGCGTTGGAGCCACTGTCAATGTATTCATGACGCAGATCGACGGTAACAGCGTACGAAGCGAAAGACGCGCCAAGGAGGGTAGCAAGGGCCAGAGTTCTCTTAAACATGAGTCACCTCAATAATTAAAATTATGTTCCATTTTTATGGAATTGCATTTTATTTTTATAGTAACTTTATTTTAGTGATCTGGATCGTAAATATATCTACAGAAAATAGCGAAGTAAAAGCGCGTGACGAGCATCAATAAAAGTTGCCCTTTAGGGTTAAAAAAAGCGTTTAAGATCACAACCCATGCTTATTATTTCGTTTTGTAGAGAGAGTATTAAATAGAAAAAGAGGGGGGCAGGAGTTAATGCAAATAAAATTAATAAGCAGGCTTATCAATTGAAAACAAAATGGTCACGCAGGGAATGATAATATTTTCAGCGGTTGCGTTAATTCTTATGGAAGAAAAGAGGGAGTTTTATTTTTATTAAAACGTAAGCTGCGAGGGAGATCACAAATAATAACGCCCTCAGGGCGAGGGCGTTATTATCAAGCGGGCAAGATTAGTCACGTTCGATGGCCAGCGCGACGCCCTGCCCCCCACCGATACAGAGCGTTGCCAGCCCTTTACGCGCCTTGCGCTTTTGCATCTCATGCACCAGCGAGACCAGGATGCGGCAGCCGGAAGCTCCAATCGGATGGCCGAGCGCAATCGCCCCGCCGTTGACGTTGACGCGCTTCTCATCCCACTCAAGAATTTTGCCCACCGACAGCGCCTGCGCGGCATAAGCCTCGTTGGCTTCAATCAGATCGACATCATCCAGCTGCCAGCCAGCGCGTTCAAGGCAACGGCGCATGGCGTAAACCGGCGCGATGCCCATCAGCGCCGGATCAACGCCCACGCTTGCAAAGGCACGAATGCGCGCCAGTACCGGTAAGTTGAGCGCCTCTGCGCGTTCCGCGCTCATCATCAGCACCGCCGCCGCGCCATCGTTAATAGGCGATGCGTTACCGGCAGTCACCGAGCCGCTGGTTGCAAAAGCCGGGCTAAGCTGCGCCAGCGCTTCGGCAGTGGCATCGGTGCGCGGCTGCTCATCGGTATCGACCAGCACGTGCTTGCCGTCGGCGCTCTGGGTTTGCACAGGCACAATCTCGTCGCGAAAACGGCCGGAGTCGATAGCCATCCGCGCTTTATGTTGCGAACTGAGCGCCCACTCATCCTGGCGCTCGCGGCTGATGCCATACTCCCGCGCCAGGTTCTCTGCCGTAACGCCCATATGGTAATCATTGAATGCATCCCATAACCCGTCATGCACCAGGCTGTCGATAAGCTGGCTGTTGCCAAGCTGCGCCCCGGTGCGGCTGTCGGTTAACACATGCGGCGCGCGGCTCATGTTCTCCTGGCCACCGGCAATCACCACGTCGGCTTCGCCGCACTGGATCGCCTGCGAGGCGAGATGCAGCGCTTTCAGCCCGGAGCCGCATACGTCGTTGATGGTGATAGCGGAAACCGTATTCGGCAGCCCGCCTTTGATCGCCGACTGACGTGCCGGGTTCTGCCCGGCTCCGGCAGTTAGCACCTGGCCCAGAATCACTTCATCGATATCCTGCGGCTGCACGCCGCTGCGCGCCAGTAACGCCTGCACCACCGCGCTGCCCAGCTCAACGGCAGAGTGACGCGACAGCGCCCCCTGAAAACAGCCGATTGGCGTGCGCACCGCGCCGACAATCACCACATCTTTCATCTCTACCCCCACGGTGGCTGAACCGGGCAATAGTAGAGCATTGTTAAAAAGGTTTATCGGGGATGTTTAAAATTGGTGAGATTAATCACAACGAATCGTGCAGAGCAGTCGAAGAGAGAGATGCGCGGCCAGGACGACCGCGCATCAGGGGAGATTAGTTGTTTACCGGAATAACCGCGCCTTTATATTTGGTGCGGATCCACTCCTGAATCTCTTTTGAGTGCAGCACGTTCACCAGCGCCACGATATCTTTCTTCTTCTCGTCGCCGCGATGCACGGTAATGATGTTGGCATACGGGTTGTTCTCACCGCTCTCGACGGCAATCGGATCGTGCACCGGGTCGAGACCGGCATCAATTGCGTAGTTGGCGTTGATCACCACCGCGTCGCCTTCATCGTTGTTGTACATCTGCGGCAGCAGCGCAGCTTCAACGTTCGGCAGGAACTTCAGTTTTTTCGGGTTCTCAACGATATCGTCGATGCGCGCGGTCACTTTATCGATGCCCGGCTTCAGTTTGATGACGCCCTCTTTCTCAAAGATAGAGAGGATACGCCCCTCTTCAGAGACCGCGTCACGCATGATGATTTTGCCGCCTTGCGGCAGATCTTTCAGCGACTTATATTTTTTGGAGTAGATACCAATCGGCTCGATATGGATCGCACCGGCGCTGACGAAATCATAGGTTTTGTCGCCGGCGTGATCTTTCAGCACGCTGTTCAGATACGGGATGTGCTGGAAGTAGTTGGCATCGATTTCACGGCCCGCCAGCGCGGTGTTCGGCAGGATGTAATCCTGGAACGGTTTGATCTCCAGATCGATGCCCTGCTTCGCCAGAATCGGCTTCGCCTGCTCAAGGATCTCTGCGTGCGGTACGTTAGACGCTCCGACGGTCAGCGTATCGGCCCAGGAGGAGAAACTCAGCACGCTGAGGGTGGCTGCGGCAATCAGTGTCAGTCTCTTTTTCATGTTGTTGGTTTCCAATAGTTATCGTTTATCTAACAGAGAAGTAATCACGTCGCCGCAGAACTGGATGATGAAGACGATGATAAGAATGGTCACCGTCGCCACCAGCGTGACGTCGTTATGGTTCCGCTGGAATCCTTCCAGATAAGCAAGATTGCCCAGGCCACCTGCGCCGATCACCCCGGCCATGGCGCTGTAGCTCACCAGCGCAATCAGCGTCACGGTAATACCGGAGACCAGCGCAGGCGATGATTCGGGAAGCAGCACCCGAAAGACCAAAGTGCTAAGACGCGCGCCCATTGAGCGCGTCGCCTCAATCACACCCTTATCCACTTCACGCAGCGCAATCTCCACCAGCCGCGCATAGAACGGTGCCGCGCCGACAATCAGCGCTGGCAGCGCTGCGTTAGCACCGAGGATCGAGCCGACAATCGCCTTGGTAAAGGGGATCAACAGCACAATCAAAATGATGAAGGGAATCGAGCGGAAGACGTTCACCAGAATCGAAATGACGCTATAGAGCGCGCGGTTCTGGAACAGGCCGCCGCGCGCGGTGAGAAACAGTGCCAGCCCCAGCAGAATGCCCAGCACGAAGGTTGCCGCGCCCGAGAGCGCTGTCATATAGAGCGTCTCCTGCGTCGCCGCCCAGAGTTGCTCCCATTTCAGGTGCGGAAAAAGTGATTCAGCCATGGGTCACGACCTCGCTCTCAATGTTGCTCTTGCCGAGATCGGTAAGAATATTGTTCAGTTGTTCCGGGGTAGCCACCACGTGCACCCATAATTGCCCAAATACGCCGTGCGCCGTCTGCGACATCTTGCCGTGCAGAATGTTAAACGGCAGGCCGTAGCGCAGCGTCAGTTCGCCGACAATCGGCTGATGAGTGCTGTGGCCGGTAAAGGTCAGCTTGATCACCGTGCCATCAAGATCGCTGTTCAGATCCGGGTTGAAAGCTTCCTCTTCTTTATACTGGCTCACCTGGCGCACAAACTGTTTGGTGATCGGCTGCTGCGGATGGGTAAAGACCTGCAGTACATCGCCCTCTTCCACTACCCGCCCCTCTTCCATCACCGCGACGCGGTCGCAAATCTTGCGCACTACATGCATTTCATGGGTGATCAGTACAATCGTCAGCTTAAAGCGGCGATTGATATCGAGCAGCAGGTCGAGGATCTGATCGGTGGTTTGCGGGTCGAGCGCTGAGGTGGCTTCATCGCAGAGCAACACATCGGGATTGTTGGCCAGCGCGCGGGCAATGCCGACACGCTGTTTCTGCCCGCCGCTCAGTTGCGACGGATAGGCATTTTCGCGCCCTTTCAGCCCCACCAGCTCAATTAATTCAGCAACGCGCGCGTTGATGGCCTTCTTCGGCGCACCGGCGATCTGCATGGAAAAGGCGATGTTCTCGCTCACCGTGCGCGACCATAAAAGATTAAAGTGCTGAAAGACCATGCTGATCTTCAGGCGCGCCTGGCGCAGCGTTTCGCCGCGTGCGGCGGCGATGTCCTGGCCGTTAATCACCACGCTGCCGTTAGTCGGTTTTTCCAGCCCATTCAGTAAGCGGATCAGCGTACTTTTGCCCGCACCGCTGTAGCCGATGATTCCATAAATTTGCCCCTGCTCAACCGTCAGATTGACGTTGTCGACGGCGGTAATCGATGCCTTTCCCTGGTCGAAGATCTTAGAGATATTCCTGAGGACGATCATGCGTTGTTATATTCCGTTTGGCGGTTTAGCAGTATGGATGTCCATATGATAATAATCAGCCAGAGTGATAATACAAATAACCAAATAGACATTAGATATAGCAGAAAGCGCTAAAAGCGTTATAACGCGGCGTCGCAAACTAAGAATTTATTCAGCATAAGATTGCCGAAAAACGCATAACGACGGCGAAAAGGTAAAGAAAAAGAGCAAAAAATCGCTAAAATCGCACTCTTTTAGCGATATAACCATCCAGACGACCGTACGGCTTGCCGCCCTGACGGCTAAACAGTGATTTATATTTCCATTCGTTCTAAATACCAAACAAAGATTCTTTAAACACGCAAAAAGAGAGACCTATCATCCGCTCACTTCCCCAATTAGCGAGCAAATGGGTTATGTCACTTTTTCATTCAGTAACTGAATTAATTGGTAATACGCCGCTGCTGCAACTGCATAAATTACCGACCGGGCCGTGCGCGCTCTTTTTAAAACTGGAAAACCAGAACCCCGGCGGCTCGATAAAAGACCGCGTCGCGCTGTCGATGATCAATGAAGCCGAGCGGCAAGGCGTGCTGGCACCAGGCGGAACCATCATTGAAGCCACAGCGGGTAACACCGGCCTTGGGCTGGCGCTCATTGCCGCGCAAAAAGGCTACTCGCTGCTGCTGGTAGTACCCGACAAGATGAGCCGCGAGAAGATTTTCCATCTGCGCGCGCTGGGAGCGAAAGTGGTGCTTACCCGCTCCGATGTGAACAAAGGTCATCCGGACTATTACCAGGAGTATGCGCGCCGTCTCGCCGACGAGATACCGGGCGCGTTCTATATCGACCAGTTTACTAACCCCGCTAATCCACTGGCGCATGCCACCTCCACCGCGCCGGAACTCTTCGCGCAGCTGGCGGGAAAAATCGATGCCATTGTGGTGGGTGTCGGCTCCGGCGGTACGCTCGGCGGGCTGCAGGCATGGTTTGCCGAACACTCTCCCGATACTGAATTTGTGCTGGCCGACCCGGCAGGCTCCATTCTCGCCGATCAGGTGGAGACGGGGCGCTACGGCGAACCCGGCGCGTGGCGGGTTGAGGGGATCGGCGAAGACTTTATCCCACCTCTGGCGCAGCTCGACGGCGTGCGTCAGGCGTTTCGCATTAGCGATAAAGAGGCTTTTGCTACCGCGCGCCTGCTGCTGCAACAGGAGGGCATCCTGGCTGGCTCCTCCTCCGGCACGCTGCTGAGCGCGGCGCTGCGCTACTGCCAGGCGCAAACCTCGCCGAAGCGGGTGGTCACATTCGCTTGCGATACCGGCAACAAATACCTGTCGAAAATGTTCAATGATGAGTGGCTACGCGAGCAGGGTCTGGCGTGATGGCCGTAAATAAAAGGAGTGAGCGATGAAATTACTGGCAACGCAGAGCGTCCATAGCGGCGTTTTTCACGACCAACACGGCGCAGTGATGCCGCCGATTTACGCCACCTCGACTTTCGCGCAACCTGCGCCGGGGCAGCATACCGGCTACGAGTATTCGCGCAGCGGCAACCCCACCCGCCACACGCTGGAGACGGCGATTGCCGAAATGGAAGGCGGAACCCGCGGCTACGCTTTCGCCTCCGGGCTGGCGGCAATCTCGACGGTGCTGGAACTGCTGGATAGCGGTAGCCATATCGTGGCAATTGATGATGTTTACGGTGGCACCTATCGCCTGATCGAAAACGTGCGTCGGCACAGCGCCGGGCTAGAGGTGAGTTGGGTGAAACCGGACGATCTGGCCGGGCTGGAAGCGGCAATCCGCCCACAAACGCGGATGATTTGGGTCGAGACGCCGACCAACCCGCTGCTGAAGCTGGTCGATCTGCAGCAGGTTGCGGCCATCGCCAGACGCCATAATGTGTTGAGTGTGGCAGATAACACCTTCGCTTCGCCGGTGATCCATCGCCCGCTGGCGCTGGGGTTCGACATTGTGGTGCACTCTGCCACCAAATACCTCAATGGCCACTCCGATGTGGTGGCAGGCCTCGCGGTGGTGGGCGATAACCCGCAGATTGCGGAGAAGCTGGGCTATTTGCAAAACGCGGTGGGCGGCGTGCTCGATCCCTTCAGCAGCTTCCTGACCCTGCGCGGTATCCGCACCCTGTCCCTGCGCGTTGAGCGCCACAGCAGTAATGCGCTGGCACTGGCCCACTGGCTGGAGCAGCATCCTCAGGTTGAAAAAGTGTGGTTTCCGTGGCTGGAGTCGCACCCGCACTATCATCTGGCGCGCAAACAGATGGCGCTGCCGGGCGGCATGATTTCGGTGGTAGTGAAAGGGGATGATGCGCGTGCAACGCAGATCATCCAGAAGCTGAAACTGTTTACGCTGGCAGAGAGCCTCGGCGGCGTGGAGAGCCTGGTAAGCCAGCCCTTCAGCATGACTCACGCCTCCATTCCGCTTGAGCAGCGACTGGCAAACGGTATCACCCCACAGCTAATCCGTTTATCAGTGGGGATTGAGGATGAAGCAGATCTGATTGCCGACTGGCAACAGGCGCTGGCCTGAGCGGCGGCAGTGGAGCGCTGTCAGGCGCCCAAAGAGGTGGGTATATCTCTGGCCGAGACCACCTGGTTGCGGCCCTGCCTCTTCGCGGCGTAGAGCGCGGTATCCGCCCGGTGAATTAACCCGCTGGCAATCATATGTAGCGGTTTTTCATCCAGCGGCAGAAGAGCGCTTTGCAGGGTCGCGACGCCGATGCTAATGGTCAAAAAGCCGGTCGGGCTGGCGGCGTGCGGACACTTGAGGGCGTTAATATCGTGACGTACCCCTTCGGCGACGCGCATCGCCTGCGCCTGGCTGGTGCCGGGCAGGATAATCAAAAATTCCTCCCCACCGTAGCGGCTGACATTGTTGTTGCTGCGCAGACGCGCTGAGGAGAGCGTGCTGGCAACCAGCCGCAAACAGTCATCCCCCGCCTGATGCCCCTGTGAATCGTTGAAATA
The DNA here is from genome assembly GCF_014490785.1 of Kosakonia sp. SMBL-WEM22. NCBI lineage: Bacteria > Pseudomonadati > Pseudomonadota > Gammaproteobacteria > Enterobacterales > Enterobacteriaceae > Kosakonia > Kosakonia sp. SMBL-WEM22. The sequence goes on from NZ_CP051488.1 coordinate 4,079,606, forward strand.
CTTAAAGTAGTCGATATCCGCCAGGCAGACCGAGAGCGGAAACCCCTCCTGCAGCGCACGGGTAATCTCCTGCAATAAGCGCTCATCCATATAGCGGCGGTTAAACAGCCCGGTCAGATGATCGTGCTGGGCATACTGCTGCAACACTTTATTGGCGTTCGCCAGCTTCTGCTCCGCCAGGCGACGCTCGGTGATATCAACCCAGGTGACCGACAACCCGACCACAATGTCCATCGCGTCGCGCACCGGCACTGCCTGAATATCGTAACTGCGCTCATGCCAGCTCAGCTCGCGCGACGGCGGCACGCCGCCCGCTTTTGCTAAGGCAAAATCGGCAACAAAAAAGGGCCAGAACTCCGGCATTAGCTGCTGAAAGTGGCAATGTGTATCTTTTGGCGCGCTCTCGCCAAGCAGTTTCGCCATCGCTTTGTTAAACATCACCAGATGCCCGCGGCTGTCGATCATACAGAGCGCCACGGCGGTGGTGTCGTAAATGGTCTCCAGTTGCAGTACGCGTTCGCCGAGATTGGAGATATTCCTGTCGATGCCGCGATAACCGCGTAGCTCGCCCAGCTCATCAAAAAGCGGAACGCCGCTGGTCTCCAGCACCACAATACCGCCATCGGCGCGCTGGTTGCGATTGACCAGCCCGGAAAAGGCGCGTTTTTCTGCCACGATGGCACCAAACGCACCGGCAACGCGCTCGGCTTCGCCAGGCGGCATAAAATCAAAAGGTGTTTTGCCAATCACCTCTTCTGGGGCAATCCCCAGTAGATCCGTTACTACGTCTGATGACCAGGTGTAACGCCCTTGTGCATCCACTTCCCAGACCCAGTCTGAATTATTATTTAATAATTCAAACAGATGCCTAATCTCTTCATCCCTGTGATCGTGCTCTTTTTTATCATTATTCATTTCATTGGTTCCGCATGACCTACTATGCGCTCAATAACAGCTGGAGAAGGTAACGAAGGGTTGAATCATTGACTACTTAAATACTTGCCGTACGCTCTACACTGCACAATTACAGTATGAAAGAGAAGACGATCTGCCACAGATTTGCGTAAAAAAAAGCGTCAAGAGTGGCTTTTTTACCAGCGAACAGGCTCCGTTCACCGTGTCGGTTAATAATAACTGACGGCAAAATGCTCCGTTAACTTTTATAACTGACGGGGCGCGCTAAAGGTGGCGTAAAATACCACGCTTTCTTTCATTTATTTGCTGAATGGGATCTTATCGGCGTGTGTTCAGATAACTTTGCTACTTTTACCATTACTGCTCACTACAGGAGCGCTCTTTATGGATCCGTTTCAGCAAATATTGAAGTCCACTATCGCCCGTACTGAGTCGACGCCGCCCGCCGTTGCGCCGCAAGCATTGCTGGAAACGGTATTCAATACACAGACCCTCACCCCGCCCGTAGAGATGTTCCTCGCGCTGGCGAAATCGCGCCGCTCGATCTACGCACTGGGTAAAGATCTCCCGGTGTCGCACGAAGAGGCGATTGCAACGATCAAAGAGGCAATTCGCCAGGCGCCTTCGGCGTTTCACTCGCAAACCTCACGCGCGCTGATCCTGCTTGATGATGAGCACGAGCGTTTCTGGGAGCTGGTGCGTGGGCAGATGCGCAACGTGATCCCGGCGGAGAGTTTCCATGCTACCGCCGATAAGCTTGATGGCTTTAGCGCGGCGGCCGGCACGGTGCTCTTTTTTGAGGATCAAGAGGTGGTTAGTCATCTGCAGCGCCAGTACATTGCCTATGCCGAGCACTTCCCGGTCTGGTCAGAGCAGAGCAGCGGCATTGCGCAGTACGCGGTGTGGCTGGCGCTGGCAGAGAAGCAGATTGGCGCTAATTTGCAGCATTATCACCTGTTGATTGATGCCGATGTTCGCGCAACATGGAACATTCCGCAGAGCTGGATGCTACGCGCAGAGATGAATTTTGGCGCGATCCTCGCCCCTGCAGATGAGAAGACGTTTATCGACGATGAGCGGCGATTTATTGTCGCCAGATAAACCGTAGGCCGGATAAGGCTGTAAGCCGCCATCCGGCATCTGCACACGGGCAAAATGCCGGATGGCGCTGCGCTTATCCGGCCTACGCGTAACTGCGTGAAATGTGCTTATCCGGCCGACAAAAGATCACGCCGCGTGGCGCGGCGTTAATCCTCGAAATACCAGTAACCCTGGTTAACCAGCCAGGTCAGCTCCTCGGCAAAGGCCGGGTTATCCAGCGCGCTACCCAACTCCTGCACGCCGATGGTGGCGTAACGACAGAGCGCATCGGCGGCGTGCGGCTCGGCGGTCTCCAGACATTCGCTATTGATAAAGAAACGGTCGCCGACGCGCAGAGCGCGCAGCCCGCTGAGTCGCGTTAATCTTTGTCCCTCTTTCAGTGCCTCTACAACTTCCTCGACCGGGTAATCATCCGGCTCCGGTGCCACATCCAGTTCGTGGCGCGGCGTGGTAATAAAGCTGCCAAACCAGCGGGTGAAGTGCTCGGGATCGTTGATCATGCCGATCATCATGTTGCGCACGCGATCCAGCTCGTACTCCTCTACCCTGCCAGTATGTTCGCGGCAGGTGAGATCCGGATCGCTGTAGTGCTCGCCACCAAGATCGTTTTCCAGCACGTAATCTGCAAAGCTGCTGATCAGATCGCGGCCATTCGGCCCACGAAAACCAATCGAGTAGTTGAAAGCAGTCTCATGGGTAAAGCCATCGTGCGGGAAACCTGGTGGGATATAGAGAATATCGCCCGGCGCAAGATCTTCATCAATGATCGGCTGGAAAGGATCGACATGCAGCAGCGCCGGATGGGGGCAGAACTGGCGCATCGGCAGCTTATCGCCCACGCGCCAGCGGCGGCTGCCCATCCCCTGAATAATAAAGACGTCATACTGGTCGATATGCGGGCCGACGCCGCCGCCCGGCACGGAGTAGGAGATCATCAGATCATCAAAACGCCAGGCGGGCAGCACGCGAAACGGCTCCACCAGCTCGGCGGAGGGCGCGTGCCAGTGGTTCACCGCCTGCGCCAGCAGGGACCAGTCGCGCTCGCCTAAGTGATCGAACGCCTCAAAAGGGCCATTCCACGCCTGCCACTGCCCGTTAACGTGGCTGACAATGCGGCTGTCGATCTCCGGCTCCATCGCCAGGCCTGCCAGTTCATCGGGCGAAATCGGGTCGACAAAATCGGTAAATGCGCCTTTCAGCACCACAGGTTGCTTCTGCCAGTACTTCTCAAGAAATTCCGGCCAGTTGAGGTTGAGTTGGTAAGCCATAGATCCACACCAGTGAGAAGGGAAACGGCGCTGATTATAAAAAGAGAGCGCACCCCTCCGCCTTGTCATGGGTCAAGGGCAAGCGGCGGTGCGATAACTAATTGTTCGAGCGCAGCGAGCAGGGCATCGACTTTTGGCAGCAGCTGTTTACGCCGCGGCCAGACCAGGCTTAGCGGCAAGCCATCCGGCTGCTGGTGCGGCAGCACGATAACCAGCTCGCCGCGCGCTAACTGCTGATGCACCAGCCAGGTGGGCATCTGCCCGACGCCCAAGCCGGCGCAGAGCGCCTGCCGCTGCGCATCGACATCGCCGAGCGTCATGCGGTATGGCACGCTGCGCCACTCCGGGTGACCATCTTCCGTGAGCAATAACCAGGGTTTACTGCTGCCATCGACGCGCTCATAGAGGATCGCCCGGTGCTGAAGCAACTGCGCCTCGTTTTGCGGCAAGCCCTCCCGGCGCAGATAGTCAGGCGACGCGCAGAAGACCATCTTTTCCCGCCCAAGCTGCCGGTGGCCAATCGACACCGGTAAGTCGCCGCCCAGACCAATGCGCACCGCGACATCGATCCCCTCATCAAAGAGATCCACAAAGCGGTCGGAGAAGGTAATGCTGAGATCAATCTCCGGGTGCTGCTGGCAAAACGGAATCAGCGTGGGCATCACGCCGAGCCGACCGTAGGTGGTCGGCACTGCCAGCCGCAGGCGGCCCGAGGGGATAGAGCGGTGCGCCGCCAGCACTGATTCGGCTTCAGCCAGCTCTTCGAGAATGCGAGTGCAGGTCTGGAAATAGGCCTGCCCGGCATCGGTCAGCGTCAGGCGGCGGGCGGTGCGCTCCAGCAAACGCGAGCCGAGGCGCACTTCCAGCCGAGTGATGCTTTTGCTGATCGCCGAGCCGGTCAGATGCAGGCGCTCTGCGGCGGCGGCAAAACTCCCCTCTTCGACGCTGGCGACAAAGGGGACGATATCTTTCAGGCGTTGATCGCTCATGGCATTACTGAATTGAGGTTATGAATGATGTGAATTAATAGCAGAGATAAGAATTAAATTCTCTATTAGGCTTTAAAGCTGATAAAGATAAGGAGTCCTCTATGCAAAAACGAGCATTGATAGTCGGCATTAGTGGCGTGATTGGTCGCGCGCTGGCAGAACAGCTTAAAGGCGAAGGGTGGCAGGTTAGCGGCCTGTCGCGCGGGCGTGGCGCAATCCCGGAGGGTTGTGAAAGCCTGACCGCCGACCTTACCGATGCGGCGGCGGTTAACGAGGCGCTAAAAGAGGCGCAGGCCGATGCGCTCTTCTTCAGCGTCTGGTCACGCCAGGAGAATGAGCAGGCCAACATCCGCGTCAACGGTGCCATCGTAAAAAATGTCATTGAGGCGCTCGGCGAGCGGCTTAACGGCAGCCACGTTGCGCTGGTTACCGGCCTCAAGCACTACCTTGGCCCCTTCGAAGCGTACGGCAAAGGCGCGGTGCCGGTCACGCCGTTCCGCGAAGAGCAGGGTCGCCAGCCGGTAGAGAACTTCTACTATGCGCAGGAAGATGAAGTGTTCGCCGGCGCGAAGAAGTATGGTTACCGCTGGAGCGTCCATCGCCCGCACACCATCATTGGCTATGCCCTCGGCAATGCGATGAATATGGGCCAGACGCTGGCGGTCTACGCCACGTTGTGCCGTGAAAAGGGCTGGCCCTTTATCTTCCCCGGCTCGCCCGAGCAGTGGAACGGGCTGGCGGATGTTACCGATGCCGGTCTGCTGGCCGAACAGTTGAGTTGGGCGGCGCAGAGCGAGCAGGCGGCGAATGAAGATTTCAACGCGGTAAATGGCGATGTCTTCCGCTGGAACTGGCTGTGGCCGAAGCTGGCGGCCTATTTCGGCATTGAAGCAGCGCCCTACCCGGCAAGCATGATGCCGCTGGAAAACCGCATGCAGGAGGCGCAGGCCGCCTGGACGGAGATTGCGCAGAAGTATCAGCTTCGCGAAGCGGATATCAACAAGCTGGCCTCCTGGTGGCATACGGATGCCGACCTCGGTCGCCCAATGGAAGCCTTCACGGATATGAGCAAAAGTCGCAAAGCGGGCTTTACCGGTTACCGCTCAACGCCGGACTCCTTCTTCGCGCTGTTCGACCGCCTGAAGCAGGAAAAGATTATCCCGCGTTGATGCAGAATGCCCGGCACGCCGGGCACATTAAGGGTCAGCTTTTTGCGCGAAAGCGGGCCACTTTCGCCCGATTGCCGCACAGCGCCATGCTGCACCAGCGGCGGCGGTGCGCTTTGGTTTTATCGTAAAACCAGAGCGTGCACTCCGGGTGCTCGCACTGGCGAACGTAGGCGAACTCGCCTTCAGCAAGCAAGTGTGCCGCGTTTTCCGCAATGGGTGCCAGCACTTGCTCTGGCGTCGTGAGCAGGTATTGCCGCTTAACGTGCAGCGTTTTGCCACCATCATTGCTTATCTGCAAATAACTCTGCGCCTGCGCCAGCCAGCCGTTGAGCGTCTCCAGTGTGAGTGCCCCTCCCCCTTTTTTTGCCGTCACTAATTCCCGGATCGTGGTGCGCAGCGCGCGGGCAGCCGCCAGCAGCTCGCCGGGTTTACCTACGGCCGCTGCGGCAAAACCCGCATGATTTAGCCACTGAAGCACATCCTCATCGGACTGCAAAAAGTCACGGGGCGAGTGTTCGGCCATCGCCAGCGTATTGATAAAATCCAGCGCCCGCTCATCGGCAATAAACCACGGCCCGTCGGGCGCGGTGGCGGTTGAAGTGGTCATTTTTTCTGGCTCCTGATGTTCACTTGCTGCGCATTGTAACCGATAAAATTAATTTTACACAGTTACAAACCTGCGCCATACTCCATTTTCACGTAACCTTTTAAATAGGCTTTTAACGGTTTCAGAGAAGGAGTAATTATGGCTGGCAATACCCATTTCCCGGTTCGCTATCAATTTGTCGAAGCTGACGGCGTGAAGGTTTTTTATCGCGAAGCCGGTGATCCGGTGAACCCTACCTTACTGCTGCTGCATGGCTTCCCGAGTTCGTCCCACCAGTTTCGTGAGTTGATCCCTCTGCTGGCGGATAAGTTTCATCTTATCGCCCCGGATCTCCCCGGCTTTGGTTTTACCGAAGTGCCTGCCGATCGTGATTATCTCTACACCTTTGACGGGCTTGCGAAGACGCTGATCGATTTTGTCGATGTCCTCGATCTGCAACGCTTTGCCATCTATGTCTTCGATTACGGCGCGCCGACAGGCTTACGGCTGGCGGTACACTACCCGCAGCGCATCAGTGGTTTTATCTCGCAAAACGGTAATGCCTATCTTGAAGGGCTGGGCGATGCGTGGGCGCCGGTGCGGGCTTACTGGGATGAGCCGTCGGCAGCTAATCGTCAGGTAGTGAATGACGCCATCCTCAACCTGGAGGGGACAAAGTGGCAATATCTGCACGGTGTAAGCGACCCTGCGAGCGTCGCGCCAGAGGGGTATCAGCTCGACGCACTGTTAATGCAGCGCCCGGGAAACCGCGAGATCCAGCTGGATCTGTTTCTCGACTATGCCAATAACCTGACCCGCTACCCCGATTTTCAGGCTTTCTTCCGCGCGGTGCAGCCGCCAGCGTTGATCATCTGGGGCAAACACGATCCCTTCTTTATTCCGCCGGGAGCCGAAGCCTATAAACGTGACAACCCCAATGCGGTGGTGGAGCTGCTTGATACCGGGCACTTTGCACTGGAGACCCATGCGGGCTATATCGCACAGCGTATCCGTGAAGTGATTGGCGTAAGGTAACGCCCGGAAAACCGGGCGCATGCGGTTCAGGAGTGCGCCTGGAACATCAGAGTGTCAGAGGTGAAACTGCCCTGCTCGTCGAGGGCGAAATGGCTTTTCACCTCATCAGAAGTGGTCTGTTGCAGGTAGCGGATCGCTGCGCGCAGCACCTCCGGGGTTTGCATACGCTCAACCCAGGAGCTGTACTCCAGCGCCAGGCGGCCGGTGACCAGCTTCTCCACCAGCAGGCCACTCTGCTGCGTCATCTGCAACCACTCGCCGGGCGAGTAGTTGCGCACGTGCGAAGGATCGCGCAACACTTCGATGGTTTGCAGCCAGATATCCAGCACCGGGCGGCCCGGCGAGGTGATATCCATCAGAATGAACTTCCCGCCGGGTTTCAGCACGCGCTGCACTTCACGTAACGCCTGCGGAACATCGTGCCAGTGGTGCGCCGAGTAGCGGCTTATCACCACATCAAATTCGCCGTCGGCAAAGGGCAGCGCTTCCGCAGCACCATGAACAGTGCGCAGGTTGCTTAACTGGCGATCGCTGGCGGCATGGCGCACAACTGCCAGCATCTTCTCCGATAAATCATATGCGGTAACTTCGCGTACCACGCCTGCGGCAACAAAGTTGGCATGCCCTGCGCCGCAACCTAAATCGAGCACGGAGGCTGCCGGTTTTTCACCCAGCCACTGCGCGAGACGCACTAAATCCTCCCCGTGGGAATGTACCTGGCTGCTTAAATAGGCCTGCGCCCGATCGCCAAACTGCTGCTGCGTTAATTGATGATGATTGACGGCCATGCTCTTTTCCTTTTCATGATGAGTGACGACAAACCTGCTCATCAACGACTGTACGACCCTTTTTATAGGGGTACAATATGGCTACTTATACTGGTATTAACAGGTACCACCCATGGAAAACACTCTCTTCGCCGGGCCAAAAGCGCTGGGCGATTTTTTACGATCCCAGCGGGAAAAGACGCTGCCTGCGGATATTGGCCTGCCAGCGCAGGGGCGACGACGTACGCGAGGGTTACGGCGAGAAGAAGTTGCGCAACTGAGCGGCATCAGCACCACCTGGTATACCTGGATTGAGCAGGGGCGCGATATTGTTGTCTCGCCGCAAACCCTGTCGAATATCGCCAACGTATTAAGAATGAAGCCCACCGAGCGGAACTACCTTTTCCATCTGGCGCGGCAGAACGATCCGCAGGAAGAGCATGTAGTGACGGTGGAGAAAGAGGTGCTGGCCTCGGTGCAGCAGATGACGTGCCCCTGCTATCTGCTCGATTTGACCTGGACAATGCTGGCGTGGAACACGGCGGCCGAAGCGCTGTTCAGCGGCTGGCTGGATAGCGATCCGCAGCCAAATATGATGAGTTTTATGTTCCGCCATCCGCTGGCACGCACGCTGGTAGCCGACTGGGAGTCGCGCGCCAGCCGCATTGTGGCGGAGCTGCGCGCCGATGCGATGCACTATCCGCACGACCAGGCCCTGAATAGTTTTGTTGAGCGTTTACGCAGTGAGAGCGAGCTGTTTCGCACCTTCTGGTCGCGCCAGCAGGTGGTGGTGCGCGAAGGCGGCGAGCGGGTGTTTATGCATGCACAGCGCGGAGAGCTGCACTACCGGCAGATAACCTGGCAATTAACCAGTAACCGCTCGGTAAAAATGATTATGTTAGTCGGGGAGTAAAAAGAGGCATAAAAAAAGGCCAGTAAACTGGCCTTTTTATTATTTACGGAATTCCATCGTAACGTTATTTGACTGCATAATCGCGGCGATATTATCAAATGTGATCATTGCTGATTTGCAAAAAATACATTTGGCACCGGCCGGATTTTTCTCAGTCACGTCAAAACTGGAAACTCTGTATTGCGACCCGTGACAGCACGGGCAGCGGAAATGGATATGGTTCGTAATAAAATCGTCCTTAGCGCGGCACTACGTTAGCAGCGGCCGGGCCTTTCGCACCATTTTCAATGGTGAATTCAACTTCTTGATTTTCATCAAGAGTGCGGTAGTTATCGCTCTGGATTGCAGAGAAGTGTACGAATACATCTTTGCTGCCATCTTTAGGAGTGATGAAGCCAAAGCCTTTCTCAGCGTTGAACCATTTTACGATACCCGTCATTTTAGTAGACATGTTTGTTACCCTTTTGTTTTATAGGCCATTTAAGGCGGCAATGGTCTGAAGCATTATTTATCAGCGTATAAAGAGACCCAAAAAGAAGTAACTAACGAGGTACTTAGAGATGAGAGAGACTTTAGTGAACTACTGGCTGGAGATAATGATTATCAAACCGACGAGTCATTAACGCACGGTTATGGCTTAAGGCGCAAGGCTTTATTTAGAAACTTTTGTCAGCATTACGTAAACGTTAGATAAGCAGCGTAACGCGAAAATGCGTTGTGTGAAGAGGATCGCAAAAAAATGCTGAGGCGCACGTTATTATCAATACTAGTATGGCAGTTAAGGCTATGGATTGATAAAGGTGGTAACGAACATGCAAATGACGATGCGCTGGTTTGGGCCAGTCGAAGATAAAATTCCGCTGGCGCATATTCGCCAGGTTCCAGGCGTTGAAGGCGTGGTAGGCGCGCTGTATGACGTGCCGGTCGGTGAAGTGTGGCCGCAGGATAAAGTGCGCGCGCTGGCCGATCAGGTTCAGCAGGCCGGGTTGAAAATGGAGGTGATTGAGAGCGTCAACATCCATGATGACATCAAAATCGGCCTGCCAAGCCGCGATCGCTTTATCGCCAACTACCAGCAAACTATCCGCCATCTAGCGGAGATCGGCATTAAAGTCATCTGCTATAACTTTATGCCGGTGTTCGACTGGATGAAAACCGAGATGAACTACGTCCTGCCAGACGGTTCAGTCACCATGGCGTTTGAGAAGAAAGGCATCGATAAGACGCTGAATGAAGTGGTGAAAGAGGTGCTGGAGAATTCAAACGGTTTCGCGCTGCCGGGCTGGGAGCCAGAGCGGCTGGCGAAAGTGCAGGAGCTGTTTGCCAAATATAAAGATGTCGACGAGAACAAACTGCGCCAGAACCTCGTCTATTTCCTTGAGCGCGTGATCCCGGTGTGCGAAGAGGTCGGCATCAAAATGGCGATTCATCCGGACGATCCGCCCTACTCGATCTTCGGCCTGCCGCGCATCGTGAAAAACCGCGACGATCTCGACTGGATCTGCACCGCCGTCAACTCTGAGGCCAACGGCATCACCTTATGCACCGGCTCCATTGCCGAGGACCCCGATAATAACGTCTACGAAATTCTCGCCGAGTTTACCCGCCGCAGGCGTATCCACTTCGCCCACGTGCGCAATATCAAGCTGATTCAGGATAAGGATTTCTATGAATCGGCGCACCTTTCGCGCTACGGCTCGCTCGATATGTATGAGGTGATGAAAGCCCTGCATGACAACGGCTTCGATGGCTATATCCGCCCGGATCACGGCCGCTTTATCTGGGGCGAAACCGGGCGTCCAGGCTATGGTCTTTACGACCGCGCGCTCGGCGTCACCTATCTGCACGGCTTATGGGAAGCGCTGGAAAAACGGCACTAACTGACCAAAAGCACCGGTGTTTACCGGTGCTCTTCCTCATAGTGGCGCACCTTAAAGCCCTCTTCATCGGCGGGCGGCGCAAAGTAGCGGGTAATCAGCTCAAACTGCGCGTCGGTGGCGGCGAACTCGTGCTCGCCCGCCGCATTGCGCTGGCGCAGGCGCGCTTTACAGGTCTCATCGCTTACCACGAGATAGTGCAACACATGCTGCGCCCCGGACTCCTGAATAATCGACATCATCCACTGACGGCTGGCGACGGTATTGGCGGGAAAATCGAGGATCACATCTACCCCGGCCTGTAACAGGGCAATGACGTGCGGCTTGATTGCTCGCTTAAGCACCGCGGAGTAGTGCACATAATCCTCCACACTGTGCATCGACTCTTTAAACAACAGAGCCAGCCAGCTATCTTCGCTGAGCACCACGCTGCCCGGCGTTTGCGCAAGCGTTGCCGCAAGGGTCGATTTACCGGAGGCGATTTTGCCGCAGAGGATATGCAGCGTTGGCACGTTTTGGCTTGTCTCATCAATGCGCATGTGATGGCTCCCGTTTGCGCTTTACCCGAGCCCCGAGCATAAGAGTTAGCCGCTTGCCGCTTCAACTCCCCATTTTTTGCACAGCGTGGCGATATTAACCCCGGCCTGCCGCTGCACATTAAAGCTGTCCACACTGAGCAGGATCAGCTTCAGCCCGCGCCCGCTCTCCAGATCCGGCTCCATCTCAAGACCATTTTCCTGCTGTGCAGCCAGTAAGCGTTCAGCGGGAAACGGCTCGCCGTTATCGCGAAACGTCAGTTGCACCTCCTGCGCACTGGCGGCAAACGCGATGCTAAAAGTGGCGGCGGCCTGCTCATGCAGGCTATGGCGAATAATATTGGTCGCCACTTCGCACACCGCCAGATCGAGGGCGAAGCGCCACTCCTCATCTACTGGCAGCGCGGCCATCTGCGCGTTCAGCCACTCAGCAAGCGGCGAGAGCGCGGTGAGCGAGGCGGGAAAGGTTATCTCGCGAGCCATAATTTACAACCCGAGCAGCTGCAGGGCGGCGGCTCTGTCCGCGCTGATGCGAAAAATGCGGTCCATGCGCGTCAGGGTAAACATATTTTTGATGCCGGGGTTAAGGGCGCAGAGCACCATTTCACCTTTGCCGTTCATCATCTTCATTAATGAAACCAGCGTGCCGAGGCCGCTACTGTCAATAAAGTCCACCTTGCTGAAATCGACAATCAGCGCGCGCGGCTCATCGCCCAGTTCACGGGCAATCGCCTCTTTAAAAGCCGCGGAAACAGAGGCATCCAGGCGGCGAATCGCGGGCGTAAGGATCGTCACCCGCGGCTGACGTTCGCTATCGATATTCATCACTTCTCTCCATTTCGCTCAATAATTAACAGGGAAACATCATCTGCCATCTGCTCGCCGTTGCGCCAGCCAGTTAAGTGCTGACCGAAGTGCGGCAAAAGTGTGTCAATCGTCTGGTTAACGTGCTGTTGCAGCCACTGCTGCAAGCGTGGCGAGCCAAACTGCTCGCCCGCCTGGTTTTCGCACTCGGTAATGCCGTCACTAAAGAGGCAGAGGCGCTCACCGGGATGCAGCTCAAACTCGACATCATCCCAACTGAGATCGGGCATCAGCCCAACCGGTGCGCCGCCGCTGCCAATCGGCGTGACCTCGCCCCCGGTTGAGACGATAAACGGCGTCGGATGACCCGCCTGGCAGAGCCGCCCTTTGCCGCTCGGGATGTGAATAACGCCGTAGATGATCGTGAAATAGCTCATAATCTCCTCCTCTTCGCTGCAAAAGCGGCTATTAAGCATGCTCACCACTTCTGCGGGCGAGGCGACGCTGCCATCAGCAGAAAAGAGGAAACGCTCCACTACGCGCCCCTGTAAAAACTGCCGCGCTACCGCAAGGGACATCATCGCCGCGCCAACGCCGTGGCCCGAGACATCGACACAGTAAAACCCCAGGTGGTCGTCTAGCTGAAAGAGGTTAAACACATCGCCGGAGACCCACGCGGAAGGCAGAAAGAGCCAGTCGGAAAAGTAGTCGTGATAGCGCAACTGATGGGCGGGCAGAATCGAGTGCTGAATGCGTGCCGCCGCCTGCAGATCCTGCTCTATTTGCTGGAGTGCCTGGCTAAGCCGTGCGTTGCGTGCCGCCAGCGTCGCCTCCAGCGCCAAAATGCGCGAGCCAGCATGCAGCCGCGCGCGCAGCTCGCTCTGCTCCACCGGCTTACTGAGAAAGTCATCGGCACCTGCGTCAAATCCCTGCGCCAGATCGCCGGGATTTTCCCGCGCAGTGAGCAAAATCAAGTAGATATAGTGACCAAACTGACGTTCGCGAATTTCGCGGCACAGGGTTAAGCCATCCATCTCCGGCATCTCCCAATCGCTTATCACCATGCTAACGGGAGAAGTCGCAAGGATCTCCAGCGCACTGACACCATTTTCCGCTTCGCTGACCACATAGCCCCACTGCGCCAGCATGCGTGAGAGCAGGCGGCGATAGATGGGCGAATCCTCGACCACAAGCACATGCTGTTGGGTCACGGCGGCTCCTTATAAAGGTAAAAACCAGATCAGGCTGACGGTTCCTTCGCGGAATTTGCCATTCCCGCTCTTATGGCCGGGGTAGCGCGTGCCGGCAAAGTTGGCGTACTGCAACGAGAAAGAACCCGGCGTGTAGCCCGCATAACCAAAGCTGTAGCTGTAATCGCCATTCCACGGCTGCTGCTGGCTGCGATCCGGGAACCAGAAAGCGGTAGCGCGCACAAAGAAGTGCTGCTTAAAGGTGTAACCACAGCCGCCAAGCATCACGTTTTTGTTCTGCTGAATATCGTTACTCTTCACATCGTAATAGCGCGGCACCCAGCTGTAGCCGACCTGGCAAATAATCGAATCGCCTTTATTGATCAACAGCTTATTTTCAACAGGTTTCGGCAGTGAGAATTTGTAGGCCAGCGTCACCGCCCCCTGTTCGAAATAGGTTCTGCGCTTGCTGCCCGACGTCCAGAAGTGGTTATCGCCATAGTTGCTGTAGACAAGGCTGACAGTGTTGGCATGCCAGTCGTCATAGCCAAAGGTGTAGCGAAAATCGGTGGTGTAACGGCTGGTATCGGTCACCGGCACGCGGGTGGTGATATTGGCGAACCAGAAGCTGTAGGGGGAGTATTGCAGGCTCAGGTTAACCGTCTGATTCACTTTTCTTTTCTGCTCGGCACTACTGGAACTGTTCGGGATCGTTACCCACAGCTCTTTCAGGCCGGTACCAAAACTGAGTGCGCCGGAAAAAGGCTTGTTGTTACCGGAAAAAAGTCGTCCCCAGCGGCTGGTAAAGACGCCGACCTGAACCGGTTCGCCATTACTGTCACGCAGCGACTCGCTCTCCGCTTCGCTCTTCTGCGCCTCACCCTTCTGCGCCGCATCCGCTGCCGGTAAGACGGCAAACAGTGCGCAAGCCAGTAAATATCTCTCCCGCATTCTGCCTTTCCTCAGTTAGGTATCCAGCGCGCACCGACATTATATTTCGCCAGCAGCCACAGCACGCCGAGCGCCGCCGCGTGAACCAGCGTGTTGACTATCCACGCCTGCCGCCAGAGATCGAAAGTGACGAACTGGCTCACCGCCAGCACCACATAGACGTGCAGAATAAAGACATAGAGCGAGTGCTGACCGAGCGGGATGAGAAACCAGCCGGTAAGCTTATAGATAGGTCGCCAGCACCAGCTCAACAGCAGATAGACTGTCACCATCAGGCTGATATCATTCAGCACCCGCACCGGGCCAAGACCGTTTTTCGCCGCCCAGGTGTGGTAAAAGGCGTTGAAATCCGCCGGTGGGATCACGTGCATCAACAGCTGCGGCGGCATAAAGGGGTTAGTGTGGTTCTGGGCAACGAACCCCAGGATCAACGCAACGATCACCAGCGTCACAATCACCACTTTGCCCGGCGGCGTGCGCGCCAGCGACAGCAGCTCGGCTTTGTACCAGCCGCAGCTCATGCCGAGGACGAAAATAAATTGCCAGGCGAGCAGCGGAAAGGCGAACTCAAACTCGGAGACCGTCACCCGAACCGGCCAGCGCTGCCAGCAGCCATACACCAGCAGGGAGAAGCTCAATAACCACCACACTCTGCCCTGCTTAAGCAGCGCCAAAAAGAGCGGGCTTAAGAGCAGCAGGAAAATATAGAGGCCCAGGATTTGCGTCTGGTGCGGCCCGATTTGCAAATAGAGCACGATGTTAAACCATGTCTCTTTTATTTGCGGCGTCACCGGATAAAGCGACCACGATGTTCCAGAAAATCGGTCGGTAAAGTGGGTCACTTCAAACACATTTAAAAAAGGTAAAAAACCAAGTAACAGTATCGACAATATGATGATGATATTAACGCGATATATTTTCCACGCCCGCAGATATAATCCCCAGCAAATCGTTAATAACGCCGCTTTTTGCAGCCGCGCCCGATTAAGCATTCCCAGCATAAACCCGGAAAGAATAACAAAGCCTTCGGCACCGGTAGTTAAGCCAAAACGCTCCCATGAAAATATATTAAATATCGACATCACTTCCGTATGCGCCACCACCATCATCACCAGCGCAATACCGCGCATTAAATCGATACGCAAATCGCGGCTACCGGCAACAGAATAGCGCCATGCCTTTGATTCTAAATTATCTTTTTGCGTTAGCGCAGGTGCCATCTGGCTCATACATTGACCTGTTAAGTGTGGCAATAAAACAACAGGGAAATTATTTAGATAGCTTAAACATGCGCATCCGGCAATGTTAACGAAGCGAAAAGCGCAGCGGAAAAAATCATTCAAAATGATATTAAATTAACTGCAACGAATTATTCCGCGCTGCGCTTTGCTGGAAACTTTTAATCAGCGATCTACACTTACATTACTTTTTGTTTTACCGGGAAGTTATTACGCCAGGCCGCGAAACAGGTCCGCCTGGGTATTATCTGATTTCTTATTATCACGGAATAAAGATAACAACCGCTATGGGCTTCTATTTTTCCCGATTCGAAGATCGCACACCGCCCGAGCCGCTGAAAACGCCGCGCTGGGCGATGATTACCTGGCAGATATTAGCGGTTGCGGCGCTGATTCTGGGTGCGAATTATATCTACTGGCGCTGGACGGCGTCGCTGAATATGGATGCCTTGTGGTACGCCATTCCGCTGGTATTAGCGGAAACGCTGGCGTGGATCGGTACGGTATTGTTTACCATCAACCTGTGGAAAGAGGAGGACCCGCCGCAAGCGCCACCGCCACAGGAGATTAACGACTGCCTGAGCGCTGACGAAGCGGTCGAACCGCGCCCGGTGAAAGTGGATCTCTTTATCGCCACCTACTCCGAAGATGTCGAGCTTGTCAGGCTCTCGATCCGCGATGCGATGAAGATGGAGTACCCCTCTCGCCTTGATTACCGCGTGCATGTTCTTGATGACGGGCGTCGCCCGGAGATGAAAGCCGTCTGCGACGAAGAGGGAGTGAATTATATTACCCGGCAGACCAACATCGGCTACAAAGCGGGTAACCTGCGCAACGGTCTTGAGCAGACCGATGGCGATTTTATCGTCATTTGCGATGCCGACACCCGCGTTTTTCCAACCCTGCTCGCCCACACCCTCGGCTACTTCCGCAACCCGGATGTCGCATGGGTGCAGACGCCGCAATGGTTTTACGATCTGCCTGCCGGGGAGAACCTCTCCCGCTGGCTGGCGCGTAAAACCGGCAAAGTGGGCTACGCCTTCGGCTGGCTGGCGCAAAAAATTGTCGGCCCGGTGACGATGGGCCGCGATCCCTTTTTTAACGATCCGCGCATGTTTTACGATGTGATCCTGCGCCGCCGTAACTGGGCCAACGCCGCCTTCTGCTGCGGTGCGGCGTCGGTGCACCGGCGTGAAGCGGTGATGCAGGCGGCGCTGCGTAGCTATGTCTGGACGGTGGAGGAGGAGATCGACCGCCATACGCGCGATATCCGCGATCCCGCCACCCGCGAAACGCTCCAGGAGGCGATGCGCCCCCATGTCGCCTTCGATACCGAACTGACGCCCTACAAATTCCACGTCTCGGAAGATATCTACACCTCGATTCTGCTGCATGGCGATGCGGCGCGAAACTGGCGCTCGGTGATGCACCCGCGTATCGAATCAAAAATGTTATCGCCGCAGGATATGCTGACGTGGATGATCCAGCGCTTTAAGTATGCCGCCGGATCGCTGGATATTCTGTTTCACGACAATATCTTCAGCCGCCGCCGCTTTAAGCTCTCGTTGCCGCAAACCCTGATGTACGCCACTACTTTCTGGTCCTATATGGCCTGCGTCTGGAACGCCATTTTCCTGATTTCGCCGATCATCTACCTCTTTACCGGCATTCCGCCGGTGTCGGCCTGGTCGACGCCCTTTTATCTCCACTTCCTGCCCTTTTTTATCCTCTCGGAGCTGGCCTTTATGTTTGGCACATGGGGTATTTCCGCCTGGGATGGGCGCGCATCCTATCTCTCCTTCTTCTCGATGAATTTGCGGGCGCTGAATACGGTGCTGCGCGGGGAGCAGATCAAGTTTCACGTTACACCGAAGGAGCGCCAGACCGGGCGCTTTCTCTACCTGGTGAAACCGCAAATCGCCATCGTCCTGCTGACCCTCACCGGGCTGATTTGGGGCGGCATTCAGGTGGCGCGCGGCCAGGTGGATGATCCTTCCGGTTACGTCATCAATATCTTCTGGGGTGCCGTCAATATTGCCGCAATGTTGCCGCTGATCCTCGCCGCCATCTGGACGCCGGACGAAGAGGAGGCGCGAACATGAGAACGCGCGACGCGCTGCTTTCCGCACGCAGTTACATCACTATCCTGCTCGGTTTTCTGCTCGGCTTCGCCATCGTAGTGTGGGTGGAAAAACAGATGCCGACGCGCGTTGAGAGCAGCGGCGGCATGGCGCTTAGCAAAGATTTCCCGCCGCTGCCCACTTCACGGGCGCTCACCTTTGAGGAGGCGATCTGGGCGCGCGTGGCCTGGCAATATTACGTCAACAATACGCAACCCAACGGGCTGCCAAATGCCCAGGATGGGCAGGCGTGGTTCAGCTTATGGAGCGCAGGCAGCTATCTGCTGGCGGTGATCGCCGCACAGCAGCTGCACATCCTTAGCGAAGCAGAGAGCGACGCGCGCATCAGTAATGCGCTGGCAACCCTTGGCGGGCTGCCGCTTACGCCGCAGGGCGTGCCGGCGGCCTACTATCATGCTGATACGCTGAAAATTCTCGGCAAGCCGGAAACCTCCGCTATCGGCATGGGCCGTCTGCTGGTAGCGCTGCAAACCCTGCTCTGGCGCTCGCCGCAGCACGCAGAAGCCGTGCGCGATCTCTTTAACCGCTGGCAGGTGGGCGCGCTTATCGTCACCAGCGGCGCAACGCAGGCCGCCGCGCCGCTGCATCACTGGGCGCTGGCAAGCGATGAGCCGCGCAACAGCTTTGGCTATCGACTTTATGCCAGCCATACGCTGCGGCTGATCGACAGCGCCGCCGGGCTGGCGGTGACCAATCCGCCGGAAGGGCAGCAGATGATCGATATCGACGGCATTATGGTGCCCGATGAGGGGCTGCGCACGCCGTGGGGACGCCAGCCTTCGCTGATTAGCCTCCCCTATCTGTTGACCGGCCTTGAGCTGGGCTTTGATGCACAGAGCGCGGAAATCGCCTTTCGCATTATGCAGATCCAGCAGCGCCGCCACAGCCTGCGGGTGCGCAAACCGCCCATCAGTACCGACTATGCCGAACCCGCACCGGACTTTATCAATGACCTGCCCAACCGCCAGCCTGTCGACAACGAGGCGCTACGCGATGCGCCGCCGGAGCTGACGGCGATCACCTCTACCCGCTCGGCCTTCGCCTGGTATGCCCTGTTTCGCAATAGCTGGAGCGAGGCCCTGCGCCAGCAAGCGCAGGCGCTGCAAGTGCCGGGTAAAGGGTGGCAGCGCGGGTTTAACCTCAATAACAGCGTGAACAGTGTGATTGATGCCGACACCAATGCCATTGTGCTGGAGAGCCTGGCCTATATCGCCCACGGCCAGATGCTGTGCCTGGCCTGCTTTAATCCCGCGCCCCGTTCCCCTTCGTCAGCAGGAGCTACGCCATGAAGCTGAAAGCACTTCTCTTTTTTCCCCTCCTGGCAGGGTTTATGGCGCTGTGGATAACACTAAGCCAGGCGCGCGCTGGCGATCTTCCGGCATCGGACTACGCGCCGCGCAGCGGCAAGCTGACGGCGCAAGAGATGACAATGGCGAGAAACGCCTGGCAATACTTTGTCGCTAACTACCAGCCGACCACCGGGCTGGTCAACGCGGTAAATAAATACCCCTCCACCACCATGTGGGATAGTGCCTCCTACCTTGCTGCGCTAACGGCGGCACGCGAACTGGGGATTATCGACAAAGCGGAGTTTGACCGGCGGATGCTCAAGATCCTCGCCACCATCAACAAGCTGGATCTGTTTCGCAATGAACTGCCCAACAAAGCCTATAACACCCTCACCGCGCAGAAGGTGAACTACACCAACAAACCGGGCGAGATTGGCTTCTCGGCGCTGGACATCGGTCGCATGCTGATCTGGCTGAAGGTGATCAAAGAGCGCTACCCGGAGTATGGCAACAGTATCGATAACATCGTGCTGGGCTGGGATTTTAGCCATGCTGTTGACCCGTGCGGCACGCTCTACGGTGCCTATCTGGAAAACGGCCAGCCGAAGTATGTGCAGGAGGGGCGACTCGGGTATGAAGAGTATGGCGCTGCCGGTTTCCAGCTCTGGGGCTTTAACACCTGCCAGGCGAGCCGCCCCCAGCCTTATGAGCTGGCGGAAATTTACTGCGTGCTGGTACCGTACGACACGCGCGATCCACGTGCCACCTCGCAGCACAACTATGTAGTGACCGAATCCTATCTGCTCTATGGCCTTGAGTTCGGCTTCGATAACCCGAACGATCGCAATAACAGCCCGCGCAACTACTCCCATCCGTGGATGAAAAACTTCGCCGACCGCGTCTACCAGGCGCAGGAGAACCGCTACACCATTACCGGCGTGCTCACCGCACGCTCCGAGCACCAGCTCGATAAAGCCCCCTACTTCGTCTACGACACGGTCTACACCGACGGCTATGACTGGAACACCATCACCGATAAAGGGCAGTTTATGCCCAGCGCTGCCGCCGTCTCTCTGAAAGCGGCGCTCGGCATGTGGGTGCTGTGGGATTCGCCCTACACCGATCGCCTGATGAGCGCCATCGAGAACGCCAACGAAGAGGGTAAGGGTTACTACGAAGGGCTGTATGAGAATGGCGACGGCCCGATCAAAGAGTTCACCGCCAACAACAACGGCATCATGCTCGAGGCGCTGCTGTTCAAAAAAGAGGGCAAGCTGCTGCAGTTCAACACCGATAACCCGAAAAACCGCAACTTCGCCCCATCGCTGTGGGAGAAGAAGCTGGTCGATCTGTTTGAGGAGAACAACGCCCGCCGTAACCGACCATTCCTTGAGAGCACGCCGTCGGTGAAAAACTGGTGTCAGCAGACCGGCACCACCCAGCGCACGAAACCTGCCTGCCAGGCGTGCCAGTGCGCCTCCTGTAATGCGGATGAGCCTGTGAAGCTGCCGCCGGTGACTGCGCAATGTCTAAAACCGTAGTTCGCTGGCTGGCGATCCCTCTGCTGCTACTCGCCGCCGCCTTTGCGCTCTTTAGCGAGGGCGGCGCAGGCTGGCGCTGGCTGACAAAAGGGGCGTGGAACACCACCGCGCGCGTCAGCAGCCTGACGCCGCAGGAGCGCGAGTGGGCCGCCATCGCCTGGCGCTACTTCGTCAACAACACCCAGCCGCAAACCGGGCTGGTCAACGGCAGCGACAAGCAGCCGCGCGTCACGCTGTGGCAGATGGGCGACACGCTAATCGCCCTGCTGGCGGCTAAAGATCTCGATCTGGTTGATGATAAGGAGTTTGACGCGCGCCTCACCCGCCTGCTCGGCACCCTCAACCGGCTGATGCTCACCGATAGCCGAACGCCTGGCAGGCTCTACTCCAGCCAGACGGCGACCCTCGTCGACTTTAGCGGCAAGCCGGTGAAGAGCGGCTGGTCGGCGAAAGACATGGCGCGCCTGATGCTGGCGCTGCGCCTTACCGCCGAGCGCGCACCGCAGTACCGCGAATATCTCGACAAAGTGATCCTGCGCTGGAACTTCTGCCCGGTCATGGATGGTGAAGGCGAGCTGTGGTCAGCCTCGCTGCAAAACGGCCAGCCGGTGGTGCGCGAAGAGCTGCGCCTCGGCGAGAGCGAATATGCCGCCAGCGCCTTTCGCCTGTGGGGTTTTCCGGCCGGGAAAGCGCTCACGCCGCCGTCGAAAAACGTCATCATCTACCAGCGCAGCCTGCCGGTGGATGCCCGCGATCCGCGCACCACCTGGCAGCCATCGATCCTCTCGACGGTGCCAGCGATGCTGCCGGGGCTGGAGTTTGGCTGGCAGCCACCGGGATTGAGTGACGAGGTGCAAACCCTGCTGCGCGATCGGGCGCAGGGCGTCTGGCTGACGCAGAAAACGCGCTGGGAAAAGGAGAAGACCCTCACCGCCCGTGCCGACTTCACTCTCGCGCAGGCACCGTGGCACGTGGAGGATAGCGTCTGGGGCAATGGCTATGCATGGAACACCCTCGGCGATGACGGGAAATATTACCCGCGGCTGGCGCAGGTGACGACCAAAGCGGTGTTTACGCTCTGGGTGTTGTGGGACACCGCCTACACCAACGCCTTGATGGCAGTGACGGAACACCTGAACGATCCCGAACGCGGCTGGTTTGAGGGGCGCGTTGAAGCAACAGGCGATATCAACAAAATGGTAACGCTCTCCACCAACGCGATGGTGCTGGAGGCGCTGCTCTACAAAGCCAACGGCGGGCCGCTCTTTCGCGACGGCTTAATCGATGATGAGAGCTATTTCGTGCGCCGCACGACAGATGAATTTAACAAACCCGGCCTCTGCCTGCCGGGCGAACGCACCCCGAGGGCCGCGCCATGAAATTCTACCGCGATCTCTTTGAAGCGAGTCTGAGCCGCGTCTTCCCCGATGATGAGAAGCACGCCTTCTTTAACGCCTTCTACACCACCTTTATGCAGATGTCGCCAGAGACGGAGCAACACTTCGCCCGTTTCGGGAGTGAAGAGGGGCAGCAGTTGGTCTACAAGAGCTTCTTTGCCATGCTGGCGGTCGACGGCGCGCTGTTTGTGCCCGATTTTCTCGAGCGGCTGGCGCGCGAGCAGAGCACCGACGGCCTGCGCCTGCCGCCGCGCTTTTTTGCCCTCTGGCGTGAAGCGATGTTAATCACCGTGCGCCAGCGCGACCCGCAGTGTGACGAAGAGACGCTGACCGCGTGGGCGATGGCGATTGCGCCGGGGCTGGAGTACCTGCGCCGCCAGGCCGAACTGCACTACCGGGCCGGGGAGGCATCATGAGCACAGCCTGCCATTTCGACCTCAACGCCCTGCCCGCGGCGGTGCTGATCTACGATCGCCACGAGCGGCTACTGGCGTGGAATGCGCAGGTAGAGGCATTTTATCCGGCGCTGGCCGGCGGGCTAAAGCCGGGCGCGACGCTGCAAAGCCTGGCAGAGAAGTTTATCGACGCGGCCTATAACACCGACCCGAGCCGCCGCCAAATCCTGCGCGAGGCGATCATTCGCAACTGCCGCCAGCATAACCATCGCGAAGTGCGCCAGGCCGGGCAGCGCCGCCTGTTTGTCCACCACCAGCGGCTGGCGGATGGCAGCATCGTCAGCCTGCATAGCGACATCACGCAGCTGGATGAAGCCCAGCGCTCGCGCCAGCAGCTGCATGATGATTTCCTGCTCACCGCTGACTCTATTCATATCGGTATCTGGGACTGGCAGATCTCGGCAGACAATTTGCAGGTCAACGACACGCTGCTGACGATGATCGGTCATCCGCGCAGCCAGTGGCGCCATCCGGCACGCTTTCTGCTCCATCTGGTGCATGAAGAGGATCGCGCCCGCCTGCGCCAGGCGATGCAGGGCTCAACCCGCCATCACGTTCCGGTGTTTGAGTGTGAAATCCGCGTTCGCCATCAGAGCGAGGAGTGGCGCTGGATGCTGCTCTCCGGCCAGGTGGTGACACTGACCATGCAGGGCGACGCGGAGCGGGTGATCGGCACGTTGCAGGATATCACCCGCCGTAAAGAGGCGGAGCTGCTGGCGATTGAGGCGGCGAAAGTGGCACGCGACGCCAACGAGGCGAAGAGCGCCTTTCTGGCGAATATGAGCCATGAAATTCGCACGCCGATGAACGGTATTCTCGGCATGACACAACTCTGCCTCGACACGCAGCTCACCAGCGAGCAGCGGGAGTACCTCTCGCTGGTGATGAGTTCGGCGCAGTCGCTGCTGCATATCATCAATGACATTCTCGACTTTTCGAAAATCGAGGCGGGCAAAATTATCCTCGATGAGGAGCCGCTGGAGATCCGCCCCTTTATCCAGACGCTGATCCGCCCGCATATGCCCGCCGCCAGCGAAAAAGGGATTGAGCTGCTGGTCGATATCGATCCCGCCGTACCGGAGGTCGTCTCCATTGATGGCCCCCGGCTGCGGCAGATCCTCACCAATCTGCTCGGCAACGCGCTGAAATTTACCCATCAGGGAGAGGTGGTGCTCGCCATCTCGCCGGGCGAAGAGTCCGGGAGCTGGCGTTTTGCGGTGCGCGACAGCGGCATCGGCATTCCCGCCGAAAAGCAGCAGGCGATCTTCGAAGCCTTCAGCCAGGCAGACAGCTCCACTACCCGCCGCTATGGCGGCACCGGGCTGGGGCTGACCATCTCCGCGCGGCTGGTGAAGATGATGGGCGGCGAACTGGCTGTGAGTAGCGAACCGGGCGTGGGCAGCGAGTTCGCGTTCAGCTTAACGCTGGTAAGCCAGCCTGCCGCGCTGGCGGCAATGCAGATGACGCATTTTAGCGGCGAGCGGGTGCTGGTGGTGGATGATAACAGCACCAACCTGCGCCTGCTGGAGACGATGCTGACGCAGATGGGGCTGGTGCCGCACTGCGTCGATAACGCCCACCAGGCACTGCGCCTGACGGCAGAGAGCGAACCCTTTCCGCTGATCCTGCTTGATGCGCAGATGCCGGAGATGGATGGCATCTCGCTGGCGCTGGAACTTTCGGTGCTGCCGCAGGCGAGCCAGAGCCGCATCATTATGCTCAGTTCGATGAATCGCCACTTCGATGCTCGGATGCTTAAACGCATCGGCATCGCCCACTACCTGCATAAACCGGTGGCGCAAAGCGAGCTGAATCAGGCGATCGCCAGCGTGCTGGCACCGGGCCGCCTGCCCGAGCCTGTTGCCGTCGAACAGCCTGTCGCGCCGCCAGTGGCAGCAAGCGCGCTGCGTATTCTGCTGGCGGAAGATAATCTGGTGAACCAGAAACTGGCGCTGCGTCTGCTGGAGCGGCTCGGCCATCATGCCGAGGTAGTTGATGACGGGCGTGCGGCGCTCGATCGCTGGCACGAAGGCGGCTGGGATCTGATCCTGATGGATCTGCAAATGCCCGGCATGGATGGCGAAACGGCGATCCGCCTGCTGCGCGAAGAGGAAGTGATGCACACGCTCCGCCACCAGCCGGTGATCGCCATGACCGCGCACGCCATGCAGGGCGATAAAGAGCGCTGCCTGGCAATGGGGTTTGATGGCTATATCGCCAAGCCGGTAAGCCAGCAGGCGCTGCACGATGAGCTGACCCGCATCACGCAACAGGACGATGAAGGGTTGCCCACGCAGAGCGCCCTGCTGGCCCAGTGTGCCGACGATGCTGAACTGGTCAACGAGCTGCTGGGCCTGTTTGCCGAAAGCGTCGGCACGATGCAGGGCGAGATTGCCGCAGCCATTCACACCAACGATCGCGACGGCCTGCGGCGCGCGGCGCATAAGTTGCGCGGCGAGGCGATTGCCCTCGATTTTACCCGTCTGAGCCAGCTGCTGCAGCAGCTTGAGAGCCAGGCGATCGGCCTCGATCAACAGGCACTGGATAACTTGCACACGGCGCTTCGCGAGGAGTTCGTGCGCGTTGAGGTGTGGCTGCAACGCCGGGAGGCAAACCATGCTGCGTAACACGCTAATGCTGATGCTCTTACTCTCAACCCAGGCTTTTGCCATCGCGCTGCCCGTCACCTGGTCCCTTGCCGGAGAGTGGCGCGTGCATGATGCCAACGATCCCGCTTTCGATGGCGTCAGCGCCTCCAGCGCCGACTGGCGCACCCTGCGTGTGCCCGCCAACTGGTACAGCGACGGGCTGGATCACCAGGGCGCGCTCTGGTACCGGCACAGCTTTACCCTGCCTGAGCAGTCTGCCGATACGCTGGCAACACTGGTGTTTGACGGCGTCGACTACCTTGCCGACGTGACGCTGAACGGCAAGCGGCTGGCACACCATGAGGGCTACTATCAGCGCTTCCCGGTCGATATCAGCCACGCGCTTCGCCGCCATAACCAGCTGGCTGTGCGCGTCGATAGCCCGTTTGAAGATCCGAAAACCATCTGGCCGCTGCATAAAACAATGGTCAAAGGGGTGCTGAATCAGCATGACACTCGCCCTGGCGGTGCCTGGTCGGCGCAGGGGCAGGATGCCAACTCCGGCGGCATCTGGGCACCGGTCCGGCTCCACCTTAGCCGCGGCGTGGCAATTGATGAGATTATCCTGCGCCCGCAGTGGCAGGAGGGACTGGCGAAGCCGATGCTGCGCGCCGAGATCCGCTACCGGGCAAAACAGGCCGGGCCGGTGACGCTGCGCCTGGCGGCGACGCCGGATAATTTTTATGGTCGTGACTACCGCCAGGAATTTCCCGTCACGCTGGAGACAGGCGAGAGCAAGGTGCTGACGGTGACGCTGCCGATGGAGGCCGCCAGGCTCTGGTGGCCGGTCGGTCACGGTAAACCTAATCTCTATCGCGTGCGCGCCTCGCTGATGGATCAACAGGGGGTGATGGATACCGCCGTTACCCGCACCGGCCTGCGCAAAATGGAGGAGGCAGCGGACAACAAAGGCTGGCGCATTAACGATAAACGCCTGTTTGTGAAGGGCAGTAACTATATCGGCTCACCGTGGCTCGGCACCATGACGCGCAAAAAGTATCGTCAGGACTTCGAGCTGGTCACGGGGATGAACGCCAATGCGATACGCGTGCATGGCCATGTCGCCGGACGCGCGCTGTATGACGTCGCCGATGAGATGGGGCTGATGATCTGGCAGGATGTGCCATTGCAGTGGGGCTATAACAACAGCAGTGAGTTTGCAGATAACGCCGCCCGCCAGACGCGGGAGATGGTGGCGCAGTTCGGCAACTCACCAGCGATTGTGGCCTGGGGTGGACACAACGAGCCGCCGTGGAACTCGCCGTGGATGGAGAAGCGCTTTAAAGACTGGAATAGAGATCTTAACCGCGAGCTGACGCAAAAAGTGGCGGATGCGCTGGCCGAGGACACCTCACGTATTGTGCACCGCTTCTCCGCCGTGGAGGAGCACTACTGGCAGGGGTGGTATTTCGGCACCATGCGCGATGTGCTCGCTCCGGCGAAAACCGGCATCATCACCGAGTTTGGCGCGCAGGCGCTACCGCGCCTCTCAACGCTGAAAACCATTATTCCCGCCAGCGAGATGTGGCCCAAGAGCACCGATGCGAAAGATCCCGGCTGGGATCGCTGGAAGTACCACAACTTCCAGCCGTTCCAGACCTTTGGCTTTGCCAACGTGCCGCGCGGCGAGAATATTCAGCAAACCATCGACAATACCCAGCGTTACCAGGCGCAGCTGGTGGCAATGGCGGCAGAGAGCTATCGCCGCCAGCGTTATCAACCGGTTACCGCCCTGTTCCACTTTATGTTTGTCGAGACCTGGCCGTCGATCAACTGGGGCGTCGTTGACTACCTGCGTCAGCCGAAAGCGGGCTATTACGCGTTGCAAACCGCCTATCAACCGCTGCTGCCCTCTATCGAGCCGGTCACGGCAAACTGGCAGACCAATAAAGCGAATAACGTGCGGCTGTGGGCAATTAATGATAGCTGGTCGGCCTGCGAAAAGTGCACGCTGAAGTGGCGCATCACGCAAAACGACAGCAACCTGGAGAGCGGTGAGCTGCCGCTGACGCTTGAGGCAGATTCCGGCCAGATGGTGAAAGAGGTTTCGGTAACCCCCACCGCGCCCGGCGAAGTCAAGATCGCCTACTGGATTGAGGATCGGCAGGGCAAAGTGGTGGGTAAAAACGCGCGCGTGGAAGCGGTGACGGCGGGCGAAAACCCCGTACCGTGACAGCCGTGGTCGTAACCTTTACTCTGCTTGTTATCGCAATGCCTTTACCGTGGAGCATCGATGACAACAGAGAATCTGGCACAGATGGGTGCCGCGCGAGTGGTGAAGCGGGTGGACGCCGCCGGAATAACCGTGATTGAGAAAGCGCCGGTCAGCAAGGTTGAATATGCCTTCTACCACCAGGTTGCGCCTGAACTACACGGCGTGGAAATCCTTACCCCCGCTTTGCTGGCAGCCGATCCCAGCGCGCGCGCCCTCACCCTTGAAGCGATTCCCTACCCTGTTAGCCAGCACAATGTCGCAAGTGACGCCATCCTGTCGATGCTGGCGCGCTTACACCGCTTTGCGCCGGATAAAAAGTGGCACTATCACACCCACCGTTGGCCCGAGGCGCAGCTGGAGCTGAGCCTGCAACTGCTCGCCTTGCCGCGAGAAGCCGCTGACGTGCTGCGCCGCTGCCAGCGCGACAGCGACAGTTTGTTTGCCGAAGCGGGGCTGATTTCCGGCGACAGCAACGCCGGCAACTGGGGGCAACGTGAGAACGGCGAGTTTGTGCTGTTTGACTGGGAGCGGTTCAGCACTGGTCATCCGGTCATTGATTTAGCCCCGCTGATAAAGGGCATGGGCTCGCCTGAAGAGTATCAATATCTCGCGATGCGCTACTGCCGTTTTAATCGGCGGTCAGAAAATAACCTCGCGCGAGAGATTGCCCTGGCAAAAGCGTGGATTGTCAGTGAAGTGATTACATTACTTCACGACCGTCAGAAAGCGGATTTCCCGCATTTTCAGGGCTGGTATCGTCGCTATTTGCCAGACTGGCTACGGGAAGTACAAAAAATAATTTGAGCCCATAACAAAGGCAGCTTATGGGTTTACCCGGATAAGAAAAGCCTAATATTGGCAAAATATCATACGTTTCTTCCTGCGCAATTGTTTACTCCTTATTTCTGGTAGGTTGTATTTAAGATTATACTCATTAACCTTTCAGTGAAATGGGATAGACACGTTCAAATAACTGACAGCGTAATGATATAAATGATAAGAATTACAAGGATCGTTAAACCTTCAGTTGAATTAACCGATTATGCCGCGTCATTTTCACCTTTTCGTACGCTACTCGAAACCTATTTCCCCCCCTCTATCCAAAATTTATATGCCCGCCCGGTTATCGCCGATGACGGTGCCGTGGAGTGGTATAGCGACATTAATGGTCAGCCGCGCCGCTTACTCGATCTGAGTGAAACCGAGCAGAGCCGCGCCCGCGCCGTGCTGGAACAGCGTCTTGACAACGTCCGCGCGCTGCATCAGAAGCTGGCGATAAGCGGGGGCGAGCCAGAAGCGATGATGCGCGTACTGCTGGCGGCCAGCCAGACGCCTGCGCCTGAGCAGGTGTGGGTAATTGACGGCCAACCGGTGATCGTCCCGCCTGCCGAGGGTGCCCCGCGCGCTGCCGCTGCCGCCACGGCTGCCGCCGCCGTGGCACCTGCTGTCGCAGGGCGTCGATGGTGGCCGTGGCTTCTACTTTTAGCACTGCTTATTGCCCTGATTTTATTGCTGTTATCACGCTGTTCGCCGCTGCGCGAACCCGCTGCGCCCGTCACGCAAGCACCGCCCACAACGTCCGCCGAGCCGATAAAAACGGAAACCCCGCCCGCACCGCAAGCGCCGGTAAAACCAGGCAAAGCGGTCTGCCCGGCACAGCGAACCCAGCAGCAAGCCCCTGAAATGGTGGTGATTATGGATGCCTCCGGTTCGATGGCCATCACCATGGATGCCACTCGGGATGAGCTGATCAGCTGGAACCAGGGAAAATATGTCGAGAATATTGAACGCGAACCGCGCCGTATCTCACTGGCGCGTAATGCGGCCAAAGGCATTATTGACAGCATCCCGCGCGACATGAATATCAGCCTGGTGGCGGCGGAAAACTGCCGTCAGGTCTCCCTGTCGCCAAGCTTCCCGTTTGCCCAACGCACGGCGCTGAAAAAGCGGATTGAGGGTATCCAGCCTGTGGGTAAAACGCCCCTTGCCGAAGCCTTAATGCTGGCGGGTAAAAAGGTAGATGGCGTTAATCGCGATGCAATTATTTTGCTGATTTCCGACGGAGATGAAACCTGCGGTGGCGATCCCTGCCAGGTTGCCCGTGAGCTGAAAAAGCGTAAACCGCGCCTGCAGGTTAATGTCGTCGATATTATGAGCACCGGCGCAGGAAACTGTATTGCCAGCAGCACTGGCGGCAAAGTTTTTGCCGTTAATAACACCCAGGAATTTAAGCAGATCATGAAAAAGGCGATGCAAGAATATATTCCTGAGGGCTGCGAATAATATTCACACAGGGAAATTATTAGCTACGCGGGTATTTTTACCGCACGGCAGAAGGACGGAATTAGTTTTCCTTAGTGTTAAATAAAATGCGCTTAACGCCGATAACGCTTTACCGTTTTCGCATTTTCCCATGCTGAGATGAGCAATTTAATCCTGCCTGAAACAGCGTATTCAGGGTTAATTATGCTCATTTTTACTTTTTAGAAAACACAGGACCTGCCAACGTGAAAGAGATGTTTCTGTGCAGTGACAAGCTCAATAAATATCAGTCGATGGGCGAAAACGGGCAGGCTGTCCATATTTCTGCGCTGCAGCTGCGCGAAACGCTCCGCCTGCGCAAACAGAGCGCGGCTGCCGATGTGCTCGCCATTCCGCAAATTAGTGAACACGGCGACCGTGTTGACTGGTATGCCCCTTTTTCCGGCGACGTTATTCCCTGGTCAGCGGCCACCGAGAGCGAACGCCAAAGCGCTTTAGCGCAGCTGGAAACCACCCAGGCCACTCTGCGCCAACTTAGCCACGATTTTGCCCAGAGCAATCAACCGGAACAGCAGCTGTTCGGTAAGCTGCTGGAAAAAACCCTGCAATTTCCCGATCCCGAGCATGTCTGGCTGGTCAACGGCAAGCCGGTGATCAGTTTCTGGGGATTCGTCAACGCCCGCCATCAGGCACGGATCGATCCGTTGGACTGCTTACGTCCTCCGAAGCCTGTTGCTCCCGCTGCGCCGCTGCACAGCGCGCCGCCGGTCAACGAACCGGTTGTGACGCCACCTAAGCGGCGCGGATGGTGGATCCTACCCGCGTGGTTATGCTGGCTGTTACCGCTGCTGCTATTAGGTCTTCTGCTGCTATGGCTGCTGCGCGGCTGTGTACCCGGCGTAACAATACCTGGCTTTAGCGTCGAGAAACCATCGCTTCCCGACGTACATCTTCCGGTTACAGAGAGTGGCACAACCCTGCCCGCCACCTCATCTGAACATGTCGTCGGCACCACGGAGAGCGTTACTGCGCCAGTGGTAAATGGCAGCACGACGGGCATCGCCCCGTTGAGTGATGAAGAGAGCGCCACCTCTACCCCGGAAAACGCCGCCGCCCTTAACGATCCGGCCGTGCCGGTCGCGCCAGGAGCAGGCAGCGATCCTGAAGCAGGCAGCGATCCTGCCCAGCCTGCCGTTGAGCCGGTGACGCCAGAAGCGCAGGTGCAGGATCCGGCGCTGGCGGAGCCAGGCACTACGCCGGGTGGTACCACCGCGCCAGTCGAAGTGAAAACCCCATTAAGCCTGCCGCCAGAAGCACTGGCGCAGGGCCGCACCGATTTCCTTAACGGTCAGTGGCGCGCAGGCGCAGGCATTCAGGATCAGCGTACCGGCAAGCCGTTAAGCCTCAACTACCAGATTAAAGATGGCAAAGGTGAAGTGCAGATGGTGCGCGGCGATGGGGTCTCCTGCCGCGGTGCGGTCAATGCCGCCATCCAGGCCGGCAAGCTGGCCATCAATAACCAGGGTGAAGCGCAGTGCACCGATGGCTCGGTTTACCAGATGCCGGAGATCGTCTGTGCGCCCGGCGCTAAAAGCGTTGCCGACTGCAAAGGCAGCTACGGCGCCAATACCCTTTTCCCCCTTTCGATGAAGCAGGAGGCAAGTAACTAAATGCTGGCTGAGCTCACTGATTTTAAAAAACAGGTCAAACTTATCCGTGACAGCGGGATTCAGTTCCTCGACTTCGCTTTCTCTCTGCCCGCGCGTAAAGCCTACGGCGAGTTTCTGCGCCAGCAGGGTGAAGGTGCGGTGCTGCGCCTTATTTACAACGAGCGTGACGACAAGTTTCAGATCCCGACGCCAGACGGCGAAACACCGCGCAACGCCGAGCCGGAGTATGCGCTGGCGATTGAAGATTCGCTGAACCTGTATAAGGGGATCTGGCTGCCGCTGCCCTTCTTTCGCTTTAACCCGCCGGGCGGCTTTTCTCACGGGCCGACTAACTGGTCGCGCGTGCAGTTTCATCAACTGCCGGAGCCGGATGAGAAAGGTAACACCTGGCGCGCCACGCTGATTTTCGATACCAAAATCTTTCCCGAC
Organism: Kosakonia sp. SMBL-WEM22; assembly: GCF_014490785.1. Taxonomy (NCBI): domain Bacteria; kingdom Pseudomonadati; phylum Pseudomonadota; class Gammaproteobacteria; order Enterobacterales; family Enterobacteriaceae; genus Kosakonia; species Kosakonia sp. SMBL-WEM22. Next base: position 4,110,992 of record NZ_CP051488.1, read on the forward strand.
CGCGAACATACGCAATATCTGGCACCCGGCGAAGACGATGTCCGTTCCGGGGCCGGTTTTGCGCTGGCCTGCTTACCGCACCAGATGGGCGACTTCCTGACGCTTCCATGGGTTGAGGAGTGGCTAAAAGATATCTATACCAGGCAGGCAGACGCTGTACTGCGTCAGCACTATGAAGACACCGAAGAGAAACTGGCGCTGAAAGAGCATCAGGCGCACTTCCTTAACTTGCTCGACGTGCTGAAAAAGACCATCGCCATTCCAGAAGTACAGCTCAATGATGTGAAAATTCGTGATACCGCGATCCCCGTCGACCTGGTGCTGGATATTGGCAACTCACGCAGCTGCGGTGTGCTGATTGAGGAGCATGCGGCGGATAACAAAGGCCTCTCCCAGCTTTATCAGCTGCAATTGCGCGACCTGAGCCAGCCGCAGTTTGTCTATAACGAGCCGTTTGAGAGCCGACTGGAGTTCGCGCAGGCGGAGTTCGGCAAGCAGGACCTCTCATCAAAAAGCGGGCGCAGCGACGCCTTTACCTGGCCGACCATCGGCCGCGTCGGCGGTGAGGCATTCCGCATGGCGGCGCAGCGTTTAGGCACCGAAGGCTCTACCGGTCTCTCCAGCCCGAAACGCTATCTGTGGGACGATCAGCCCTACTCTCCGGGCTGGCGATTCAGCCAGGCGTTTGTGAAATCGGATCGTGAACCGCTGGCGACCGCCGCCCCGCTGCTTTATATGCTCAACGATCATGGCAAGCTGTTGATTCGCCTGAATGAAGATGAGCGGATGCCTGTCTTCTCGCCGGTATACAGCCGCAGTTCATTGATGACCATGATGCTCTCAGAAGTCCTGAGCCAGGCATTAATGCAGATCAACAGCCCGGCGCAGCGCCTGAAGATGAGTCACGCCAGCCATCCGCGTCGTTTACGTAACGTGATCCTGACCGTGCCGCCGGCGATGCCGAAACCAGAACGCGCCATCTTTGAAGCGTGCATGCATGATGCCATCCGCCTGGTGTGGAAGTCGCTGGAGTGGGAAGAGATGGATTACGACGGCGAAGAGAGCGGCAATGCGAAGCAACCGCACCCAGGCGTTCACGTGAAATGGGATGAAGCGACCTGCGGACAGCTGGTCTATCTCTATAACGAAACGCAGACCAATTTCGGCGGCCGCACCGATGAGTTTTTCGCCGCTACCCGTCGCCCCGATAATCAGCTGGCAGAGGGAGAACAGCGCAGCCTGAAGATCGCCTCTATCGACATCGGCGGCGGCACCACCGATCTGGTGATCACCCGCTATACGCTGGATGACGGTAAAGGCATTAACGTGCGCATTACACCGAAACAGCTTTTCCGTGAAGGTTTCAAAGTGGCAGGCGACGACATTCTGCTGGATGTGATCCGTCTCTACCTACAGCCAGCCGTAAAAGCGGCGATGATGAAAGTCGGCCACAGCGACATCGCAGCGGAGTCGATGATGTCACAGTTGTTCGGCAGCGAAGCGATCGAAGCGGGCAAGCAGGTGCTGCGCCAGCAGCTAACGCTGCAAATTTTCTCGCCGTTAGCGCTGGCGATCCTCCATCGCTATGAAGAGTACAAGCCGGAAAATGGCCGCGAAATCCTCAACTACACCTTCCGCGAACTGCTGACCGGTAATACGCCTACCGACAAAGTGCAGGCTTACGTTAACGACGTAGTGCGCACCGGCCAGTTGGCGAGCGAAGCGCCCTTCTCACTGCTCGACGTGCCGTTAGAGATCGATCTCGCCCGTCTGCACAATGAGTTTATCGATCCGCGCAGCGGCCGGATGAACATCTGCCATAGCCTGCGTGCCCTGTGTGAAGTGCTCTGGCACTACAATTGTGATGTGCTGCTGTTAACGGGCCGCCCTTCACGCCTGCCGGGCATTCAGGCGCTGATTCGTCAGCTTCAGCCGGTACCGCCGACGCGGGTTCTGCCGCTGCACGGCTATGAAACCGGCGGCTGGTATCCCTTCAACAAGAAAGGGTGCATTGACGATCCGAAATCCACCGCGGTGGTCGGCGCGATGCTCTGCCTGCTGGCGGAGAAATCGCGTCTTAATAACTTCTACTTCCGCGCGGCAAACTTTACCGCCTACTCGACGATCCGTTATCTCGGCATGCTGGATGGCAACAACGTCATCAAAGACAGCAACGTCTTTTACAGCGATGTCGATCTGGATGCCGCAGACTTCCAGCTTCCGCAGGGCCAGGCATTTGAAGCGCGCGGCGAAGTGCGTATCGGTTTCCGCCAGCTGGATAACGAGCGCTGGCCGGCCTCGTCCCTCTATACCCTGAAAATCAACAACCCGAACCTTGCCAGCGAACTGGCCGGCGATGCGGTGATGCGTATTGAGCTGATGGCGGAACAGGGCCGCGCGCGAAACGGCGAAGAGGCGGTCAGCCCCGAGCGTTTCCGTATTGAGTCGCTGGAGATGGAAAACGCCAGACGAAACTACAGCCGCAAAGACGTCACCTTCCAGTTAAATACGATGGTTGGCAATGGCATGGGCGAAAGCCAGTACTGGCTGGATAGCGGGAGCATTAAGAGCTAATGAACAGCATCAATTCGAAGGAAATTATCCAGGGCTGGCAGGGCGTTGAACGCGGTGCCGGTGAAGCAATTGAGTGGATTAACGCGGTGCGCCAGAATGCACCGCGTCTTAATACCGAAGCCGACCGTCTGACGATTAACCTGCGCCGCAGCCGTAACAAGGCGCGCCGTCTGGCGCTGGCAGCGGCAAAACCCATGACCATTGGCTTCTTTGGCCTGTCGCAGGCGGGCAAATCCTACCTGATTTCCGCGCTGGCGGCAGGTGAAAACGGCAAGCTTGAGACCCGCCTCGGCGGTAAGCAGCTCGACTTTCTGACCCACATCAACCCACCGGGCGGCGGGAAAGAGGCGACCGGCCTTGTGACGCGCTTTAGCCGCCGCGAGGTTAGCGGCGACGAGCGCTGGCCAGTGACGCTGCAGCTGTTCAGCGAAATTGAGATGGGCAAAATTCTCGCCAATGCCTTTATCCATGATTTTAATCAGGAAAAATTCGACTGGCAGTATGACGAAGGGCGCATCAGCGATCTGTTGAACTCGCTGGCCAAACGTCGTCGGCCAACCCGCGTGGCGGGCATCAGTGAAGATGATGTCGTCTCGCTATGGGATTATCTGAGCCGTCATGCGGAAAAAAGTCAGAGCCGCTTAGCGCTGCACTACTGGCCGCAGGCAATTGCGCTGGCACCGTGGCTGACGCCGGAGGATCGCGGCCAGCTCTTCTCCATATTATGGGGAGAGGTTGGCGAGCTGACCGAAGCCTATATTCGTTTTGCGCAAACCCTGCATCGGCTGGGTGGCGCACAGGAAGTGTGGGCGCCATTAAGCACGCTGGTCAGCGAAGAGAATGGCCTGTTGGTGCAGCGCGACAGCATTATGAACGTCGACATGCTGGAGCGGCTGAACAAAGAGACCGATATCCGCATTGAGGTTTGTCCGGTGGTGGAAGGCCAGGCCGCAGCGCCCGTCACCCTCTCGCTGGCAGAATTGACGGCGTTAACCGTTGAGCTACATATCCCGCTGGTCGCCTCCACCCGCGAGCCACTGTTTGAAAGCGTCGATCTGCTCGACTTCCCAGGCTATCGCGGACGCCTCGGCGTTGAGTCGATGGACGACATTCGCCGCGCGGTAAACAGCGAGGAGAGCAACCCGCTGGCGCAGCTGATCTTACGTGGCAAAGTCGCTTATCTCTTCGAACGCTATACCGAAAACCAGGAGATGAACGTCCTGGTGGTCTGTACGGCTTCGACCAAACAGTCGGACGTGAAAGAGGTGGGCGGCGTACTTGATGAGTGGATCCGCTACACCCAGGGCGCGGATGCGGAGGCGCGCGGCCGCCGTCTGCCGGGCCTGATTTGGGCGCTCACTATGTTCGATTTGCGCATCAGCCAGGGGTTGTCGCAAGAGGAGGCCATCCTGCGACAGTCCTGGGGTCTGGGCGGGATGATCAAAATGGCGATGACCGAGCGCTTCGGTCAGTACAAATGGATGCAGGAGTGGCAGCGCGGACAGGCGTTTAACAACACCTTCCTCGTACGTAAGCCGCGCCAACAGACACCGTTTATTCGTATTAGCGACGGCAACGAGGCGGCGTTCAGCGAAGAGAACCTTCCGCAATTACAGCTGATGCGCAAAACCTTCCTCGAAGATGAGGCGGTCAATCGCTATATCGCTTCGCCGGATGAGGCCTGGGACGCGATGCTCAAGCTAAACGACGGCGGCATGCGCCGCATGGCTGATTACCTCTCAACCGTTGCGCGTCCGGAAGTGAAGCTCGAACGCATCGCCGAGCAGTTGCAGGAGATCCGCGATGAGCTGATCGAGGGCGGTTTAGGCAACTGGTATCAGCCAGATGGCGAAGAGGATGCGGCGAAAAAGTCGCAGATTGCCCGCGACATTCTGGAAGTGCTGAAAAAACGCAGCGGTATGCACGGTGAGCTGTTGCTGCGCCTGGTGCCGACGCGTCGCGATCTGCAGGCACTCTATCTGCAGCAAACCACATTGCCGGTAGAGGAAGAGGCACCTGAAGAGCTGGATATTTTCGATATCGGTGTCGACGCCGCCTTTGGGGCAGAAGCTCCTGCGGCAACGACATATAGCCACGAAATCGCCTTCGCGCAACAGAGTGTGCAGCACTGGATCAACCATCTGCGCAGCTTGTCGGAGAGCCCGGCAATGCTCAACTATATCAATTTACCGCGCCCGATTATCGACGCGCTGGCCGATGAACTGATCACCGCCCTGCTCCGTCTGCGCATCGAAGAGAAGCTCGTTGCGGCGATGAGCAATACCGAGCAGGCCGGCGTGCTGCTGGAGCAGATGGTCGATCGTCAGGTGTCGCGCATCCTGCATGTGATGGGCGATTTTGTTACCTGGCTCGGTTATCTCGAGGTGCCCGCCGCGAAACGTCCGACACGGTTGAATGTGGCGGATCAGCACATTTTTACCCGTCCCTCCCAGTGCGACAGCCTGGTGTGGAAAGACGATGAACGTTTGGCGCGCTTAACGCCGCAACAACTGAACTACAGCGCCATGTTCATTATCGACTGGCTGGTGGGGCTGGAGTCGCTGATTACCGAGAACGCGGGCCACTCGGCCGGACGGGAAATCAGCGTGGCGCAGAACGAAAAACTGGGCGCCATTATCCGTCAGATTCAGACTTCACAGGAGTAATAGCAGGTGATCAAACCGGAACTTAAAGCCCTTCAGCCCGTAGTGCCGGGCTATGCGCAACTGTTGCTGAAAGCGTGGAAAGGGGGCATGGATGGCGTGATGATCTCGGTGCTGCGCAACCAGGATTCGCTCTATCTCGATAATGATGGCGGCTGGAGTAGCGCGGAAGTCTTTCTGGCGCTGCCGACGCTTACGCTTGATGAGGGCGTACCCGCCGTGCAGGTTGGCCCATCGCTGGTTGATCCACTGCTGGCTAACCGCCAGGCGGCTTATCGTATCGCCATTAAAGATGATGCCTCGCGCGATATGGGGATCCTGATGATCAGCGAAGGGTTGCTCAGCTCTCAGGCGGGCGGCGAGAACCCGCTGCCGGTCAATACCCGCACTCTGAATGATATTCCGCCAGCGCAGCCTGCTGTAGAGCCAACGCCGGAACCGGTGGCGGAACCCGCCCCGGCGGTGTCTGAGCCGCCTGCGCCGCAGGCGGTCGAGGAACCACCGAAAGCGAAGCGTGGTAAAGGGCTGATTATTGCGCTGGTGGTGCTTCTGCTGCTGATCGCAGCCGCCGCTGCGGCATGGTGGTTTATGCGCAGCCCCAAGGCTCCCGCCGAAGAGGCACCGCCGCCTGCGGCAGCCCCTGCGGCCGCGGCGAAAGTCAGCGGTCCGTGCGGTGACGATCTGATGACTAAAGGTAATGAACTGGCATTTGTCAAAGGCTGCCTGCGTAGCCAGCCAAGCAGCGCGCAGCTGCTGGAAGTGATCGCGAAAGCAAAAGCGGCGAAGCAGTGTGATGTCGCGCAACGCTTGTACGCCTATAAAGCGCAGTCTGGCGATACCCAGATGGCAATGCGTTATGCCGAAGAGTATGACCCGAAAACCGCACAGAGCGGCGGCTGCTTTAGCCCGGATGCGCAAACCGCCATCTACTGGTATGAGATTGTGGTCAACCAGGACTCACAAAACAGCGGGGCGAAAGCCCGTCTTGCCGAGCTGAAAAAATAGGATTAATGGATGAAAACGAGAGTCTGGCTGGGCGGATTCCTGTGCTTAACAGCCGCCACCATGGGTGCGCATGCCGCCGATCAAAAACCACTGCTGCAGGAGGGGAAACAGAGCCTCTATCAGCGCGTTCTCACCTATCCGGGCTGCCAGCTGGCACCGAAAGCGGGCGAGGCAGGGAAAGAGCAGCCAGCGTTTAGTCGCTTCTACGTTTATCAGCGCAGCAAGCAGGGCCAGGATGAGTGGTTGCAGGTCGGGCCGGATAGCTTCGGTCATGTTTCCGGCTGGCTTAAAGCCGCCTGTACCGTCGACTGGAAGATGCAGCTCACGCTGGCCTTTACCAACCCGGCGGGGCGTCACCCGATGCTCTTTTTCCGCGATAAGAGCGACGTTGAATCGCTGCTGAACAACCCAAAACCGGCTGCGGCTCTCGATCCGTTACTGGCCAATCTGAAGAGCAATAAACCCGTGCCGCAAGTGCTGGCAAAAGAGCCGGATTACATGGTCGATCAGCAGAAGAACTTCTACCTGCTGCCAGTGTTAGGCTCTGACGATGTCTTTACCGACAGCGGTTTCCAGGTGCGGGTGCTTAATGTCGCCTCGGTCAGCGAAAAAGCGCCGGAGAAAGCGGCAAAAGCGGCCGACGAGAAGAACATGATGAAGGGCTTTTCAGCGTCGGTAGTGTTTGTTATCGACTCCACCATTTCGATGGGCCCCTATATTGACCGCACTAAAGAGGCGATCGATAAGATCTATCAGCGCATTGAAAAAGAGCATCTCCAGGATCAGGTAAAATTTGGTCTGGTGGCCTTCCGCTCTAATGTCAAAGCCGTGCCGGGTCTGGAGTATGACAGCAAGATGTATGTCGACCCCAACACGGTGAAAGATGGCAAGGATTTCCTCGCTAAAGTGCACGATCTGAAGCAAGCGACCGTCTCCAGCAGCAAAGTGGAAGAGGATGCTTACGGCGGCGTGATGACAGCGCTTGATAAGGTTGACTGGACGCAGTTTGGTGCGCGTTACGTGATCCTGATTACCGACGCCGGCGCGCTGGAAGGCGGGGATAACCTCTCCTCCACGCATCTTGATGCCGCGCAGGTTCGCCAGGAAGCGGCCTATCGTGGTGTGGCGCTCTATACCCTGCATCTTAAGACCCCGAGCGGTAAGAAAAACCATGCTGCCGCCGAGGCGCAGTATCAGGATCTGACCCTCAACCCGTTCCTGCATAAACCGCTCTACTACCCGATCGACTCCGGTGATGTAAACAACTTCGGCACGATGGTCGACAGTCTGGCGAACGCCATCACCGGTCAGATTAAAACCGCCTGGAGCGGCGAAGAGACGGCGGGCAGTGCGCTGGGTGCCAGCGAAGAGTATGCCGGGAAGAAAGCTGACCCGCTGCTGAGTGATGCGGATAAGCTGAGCAAAGCGATGCGTCTTGCCTATCTCGGCGAAAAACAGGGGACTCAGGCACCGCCGGTATTTAAATCCTGGATCAGTGACCGCGATTTGGTGAACCAGAATATCCCCGCCACGGAAGTGCGTGTACTGCTGACCAAAAGCGAATTGAGCGATCTCAGCGATGTGATGAAGAAGATCGTCAATGCCGCCAACGAAGGGCTGATCTCGCCGGATGATATGTTCGCCAGCCTGCGTTCGCTGGCTGCGACGATGGGCAACGATCCGAATCAGGCGAAAAGCAAAAACGCCACGCGTCTGGGTGAAATGGGGCTGCTGGGTGAATACATCGAAGGGCTGCCCTACCTGAGTGAAGTGCTAAGCCTTGATGAAGAGACCTGGAAGAGCTGGGATGGTCTTGAGCAGGAGCGATTTATTCGCCGTCTCAACACCAAACTGAACTACTACCAGCGCTATAACCAGGATGTTGACCGCTGGATCTCGCTGGCTCCGGACAGCGATCCACGTGATAACGTCTACCCCGTGCCGCTGGAAAACCTGCCGTAATGCTACGCATACGCGAAATGGCGATCCGCCGCGGCGGTGAGCAAGGCTACCGTGTCTCTCTGCCTGAGCTGACGCTCTCCCCCGGTGAAGTGGTTGCGCTTACCGGCCCCAGCGGCTGCGGGAAGAGCACCCTGCTGGAGATGATGGGGGCAATCCTGCGCCCGGAACAGCTTTCGGAGTATCGCCTCGGCGAGCAGGATTTGACTCCAGCGCTGCTCGCTGATGATGAAACCGCGCTGTCGGGTATCCGCGCGCGGGATCTCGGCTTTGTGCTGCAACATGGGGGCCTGCTGCCGTGGCTGACGGTGCAGGAGAACATCACCCTTACCCGCCGGCTGGTAGGACAAACCGCGCAATCGCCGTGGCTTGAGACCGCTATTGATCGACTCGGCATTGCGCCGCTGCTGCATCAGTTGCCCTCCCGCCTGTCGATTGGCGAGCGTCAGCGCGTGGCGTTTGTGCGCGCTATTGCTCACCAGCCGCGCCTGCTGCTGGCGGATGAGCCAACCGCTGCGCTCGATCCCGATAACGCCAGCCGCCTGTTTGCGCTGATGATTGAGATGGTGCGGGCAATGGAGATGGCAGCCGTGATCGTCAGCCATGACTGGCAGCGGGTTAGCGAGTGCAATCTACGCTGTTATCGTGCCGTGATGCAGGAGGGGCAAAGTGTCTTCCAGCCTGCCTGAAACGCGCCCCGGAATGGGGCTACTGCTGAATATGGCGCTGCGCGATCTGATTCACGATCGAAAAGTGGCGCTCTGTATTGTCTTCTCGCTGATCGCGGTGATCGCCCCGCTACTGCTCCTGTTTGGCTTAAAGAATGGGATCGTTAGCCAACTGCGCCACGATCTGCTCGACGATCCACGTACGCGGGAAGTGCGTATGACTGGCAATGGCAACTACGATCTTGCCTGGCTGCAGGCGCTGGCTGCACGGCCGGAGGTCGGCTTCTCGATACCGCTTACACGATCGCTAAATACCCAGGCAGATCTGGTACGCGATGGGCAACATTTTGCCGCAGGGGCGGAGGTGATCCCATCCGCGAAAGGCGATCCGCTGCTGCGCGAGAGCGGTGTGCTACCGCATGAGAACACGGTGGTGCTGAGCAACAGCGCCGCCCGTAAGCTCGACGTGAAAGCAGGCGACACGTTCCGGCTATTTGTCAGCCGAAAACGCGACGGGCAGAACCAGCGCACATCGCTCTCCGTCAGCGTCGGTGCCATTCTCGACGAGGCGCGCTTTGCCCGCCCGGCGCTCTTTGTCGACCTGCCTTTGCTGGTAGCGCTGGAAGATTATCGCGACGGTTTCCAGGTACCGCTGCTCGGCGTTACCGACGGTGAAAACGCGCGCGAGCGGCATAACTTTGCGCGTGCGCGGCTCTATGCCGCCACACTGGATGATGTTGCGCCATTGGCACAATGGCTTGAGTCGCAGCATATCGAAGCGATAACCCAGGCGGCACAGATTGAAGCCGTGCGCGCCATTGATCGCGTATTGGGGGTGATATTCGCGGTGATCGCCTGGATATCGGCCTCCGGATGCATTGCGTCGCTTATCGGCGCGTTTATCGCCAATATAGATCGTAAACGCAAAGATATGGCGGTGCTGCGCCTGCTCGGTTTTCGCCGCCAGGCGGTGACGCTGTTCATCATGATTCAGGCGCTCTGCCTGACGGGTGTGGCCTTTATCGCTGGCCTGTTGATTTATGGCGCGGGCAGCGCGCTGTTTAACCACCTTCTGGGCGCTAATCTCCCGGAAAGCGCTTTTGTTTGTCACCTTGATCCTGGCCACTTTGCCGCCGCCTTCCTGAGCGTGCTGGCCGTGGCGCTGGGCGTCGCCGCGATTGGCGCGCTGCGGGCGTTAAAGATCGAACCTGCGGAGAGTTTACGTGAAATTTAATCTGCTACTGACGCTGGCTGCGGCCGGGTTAGGCTTTTCCTGCGCGGCAAACGCAACGTGGGATGAGAAGTTCTGGAACCCAAAACCTCTTGCTGATGATGTGATCCTGCCGCTGCCCTGCGACGGCGCAATGGCATTTCGTAAGGTTGCTATTCCTCTGGATAAGCCGCTGGCCGATTACAGCATTACGCTTGGCGAAGAGGGCAATGAGTGGGGCTATATCGAGCAGTCGCGTCCGGATCATATTGCTGGCAGCTTCCCGCAAGAGAAGAAGGAGAAAGGCCGTTATTACCTGATGGCCAAATATGAGCTGACGGATTTGCAGTATCGTGCGCTCTCCGGCGACTGCGCCAAACCGGATATCAAGGGGCGCTTACCGAAGGTCAATATCGGCTGGATGGAGGCGATGTCGATTGCCGATAAATACAACCTGTGGCTGCGAAAAGAGAAGCCGGACGCACTGCCGCAGGATGATAAGCAGCCGGGCTTTTTACGCCTGCCGACGGAAACCGAATGGGAGTTTGCCGCGCGCGGCGGGCTATCTGTCTCTTCGGCCGAGTTTCGCGATCGCCACTTCCCGATGCCGGAAGGCCTGAATGGCTATGTCTGGTTTGCGGGAGCGCAATCTGCGAATAACAAACTGCAGCTTACTGGCCTGCTTAAACCAAACCCGCTGGGGCTGCACGATATGCTTGGCAACGCCGGCGAAATGATGTTTGAACCGTTTCGCTTAAATAAACTCGATCGCCTGCATGGTAAAGCGGGCGGCTATATCGTGCGCGGCGGCAGCTACTTAACGCCGCAGGCCGATATCCGCAGTTCGCTGCGCGGCGAAGAGCCCTATTACAGCGCGCAAGGCGAGAATAGCAGCAAAGCGAACGGCATGCGCTTAGTGCTGGTCTCTACCACCCTCACCTCACGGGATCGCATTAAAGAGATTGAAAAAGAGTGGCAGGCGCTGGGTACAGAGACTAAAGCGGCGAAGAAACCGGGTGAAGGCGCGGACTCATTACAGAACCTGAATGCCATCTCCGCCAAAGTACAGGATGAAGGGGTGAAAAAGGAGCTGGAGTCGCTGCGCAATGAACTGCGTGCGAATAGCCAGCTGCGAGATGAGCAGCGCGATCAGGCGATCCGTACCTCTTTACAACTGGGCGCGTTTTTGTGCACCAAGATGAAAGATGACGGCGAGTTTTTCGATCGCCTTAACCAGCTTTATAGCAAAACGTGTGCCGCGGGTAGTCAGCTGGACGCCAACTGTTCACGACGTCAAGAGCAGCTCGATCAGCATAAAAAAGCGCTGGAGTTTATCACCAGCTATTACGCCGATACGCTGGTGGATATGGGTACGACCTATAACAAGAGCCTGATCGATCCGCAGATGACCGTCGTGCAGCAGCAGATGGCGGCGCGCGGTAAAACCAATCTAAACGGTTACCTGAATACCTACTGGGGCAACCTTCAGGGCTACTGGAAAGATGGCAAAGTGGCGCGCGATGCGTGGCTGAACGCTTGTAAAAAAAATAATTAAGGACATTCAGGAGAGTGTGGTGATGGTTGCTTTTAAACGCTTACGTACAGCGGTAGTCGCTGGGTTGATTGTGGTGCTGGCGGGTTGTCAGAGCTCGGGCGGTCTGGGCGGCAGTGGCGGTGTCGATCCCCGTTTAGCCAATAATCAGGACGTCGAGTTTTTTAATAAATCGGGTGTGATGGCCTGTGCTGGCGGCGCGCTGCTCGGTGCGCTGGCGTGTGCGGCAAGTAACTCAAGCAATAAAGCGGTGTGCATGATTGCCGCCGCGGTAGCTGGCTGTGGCGTCGGGGTTGGTGCTAACGCCTATCTTGATAACCAGCGTAAAAAATATGCCTCGCAGGAGGAGCAGCTGAATGCCTCCATTCGCGATATCCAGGCGGAAAATACCCGTATTCAGAATGCGACCAACGTGGCGAAATCCGTTATCGCCAGCGACAAGCTGACACTGGCGAAGCTTGAGAAGGATATTGCCGCAAGAAAAGTGAAGAAAGATGCGCTGCAACAGCAGGTTAAAGGCGTTGATGCCAACATTGCTTATCTGCGTAACACGCTGACCGATATGAAGAAACATCAGCAGCAGTGGCAGGATATCTCCTCTGATATGCATAGAACCGGCGGTGATACCAAGAAACTCGACGCTGAAATTGCGCAGATGCGCGATCAAATTGGCTCGTTGCAGGGTGAACTCGACAGCCTCTATACCCAACGTACCGCACTGAAAGTTAGCTGAGGATCACGCTATGCATAAGAAGATTTTAATGATGTTAAGCGCGCTGTTACTGGCAGGCTGCGCGACGAATGCGCGTGATTGTGACCCGACCACTGGCGACGTCAGTATTATTACCAAGTTTAACTGTAACTACTCCGGCACCTGGGATAAGCGCGTTGAGCAGAAGCAGCAGACCCTGCAACATGAGCAGCAGTTGAACAAAGAGTTCAACGCGGTATATGCGGCGATTGAGCAGGAGAAGAAGCAGAGCAATGCCAGCGTCGCCAGCAAGCGTAAATCACAGCAGGCGCTGCAACGTTCGATGAATAACCTGATTGCGCAGCTAAAGCAGAAAAATGCAGGCCGGGCCGATGTGCAAAAACAGATCGCCGCCCTTGAGAAGAAGATGAAGGAGGCGCAAAACCGCCCTTCCGCTTCTGAGATGGAAAAACAGATGGAGCTGCAGAAATTGCAGGGCCAGCTGTCGGAGCTTCAGCAAACTTTAGCCACGCAATAAGTCTCGCCCGCCGGCGCTGCGTCGGCGGGTTCGCACTTTCAGGAACCCATAATGAAACACATCTCTATGATAATGATATTGCTCGCAGCAATGTCCGTGGCAACGCATGCGCAGGCGGAAATCCCCGACCCGGATTTGGTATTCAACTGTGATTTAACAAATGATAAGGGCGTTGTTATTCGCCTTAACAATAATGTTCCGACTTACTACTACGGCTCTATTGAGCAGGTTGAGATGACGCTGCCGCGCATCGAAGGTGATAAAACTCAGGTTCGCGTCGGTGAGATGGCTTTTGCCGGCGGCGGTGCGCTCTACTATCGCTTTATCAACGGCAACTTTAGTTATGTGGTCTATAGCGGTATGGGCAGAGGGTGGGAGTTCACCGGCCTGAAAGTTTACCAAGGCAAAAAACGCATCATGAAGCGGGAGTGTACCAACGGCGGCTTTTTGAATACGAATTATCGCGGTGAAAACCTTGTGAAAGAGAGCGACACCGGCGATGACGATACTTACGGCTATGCCGATTAACAGTGGGCAAAACAGATGATCTCTCGTCGTTATTTGTGGCCGTGTTTACTGCCTTTTGTCATGCTTAAACCTGCGTTGGCCATTGAGATTTGGCACTCTGATACGGTATGGGCTAATCAAGGGATGTGCAGCGCAACTTTTACGCTCGATAGCGGTACGGAACCGGTAGGTGAGCTTGATATCGGTATTGAGCTGGTTAACGCACGCCAGGAAGTTGTAAGCGTGGATCACTTAACCGTTGCCCCCTTTGGCACCTCGGAGGCAACGCGCTATCAGACCACTTATGCTGAAGGGGAGCACTATTGCGATGATACGTTAAGCATCCGCATCACGTCCCTCGCTGAGGTCGACAGCGGCGTGCACAAGCGATTACCTCTTTCCCTTATCACACCGCGCCACTTCAGGCCGTTCACTATTGTGACGGCGCCGCGGGATAAGTAGCGCCAATGGAAAAAGCGCGCCGCTAAGAGATTACGGCGCGCTTTTTTTCTTCTTCGCTAGCGCTTCGTGAGCGCCAGGCGGATCCCCAATGCAATAAACGTGGCGCCGACAACGCGGTCAAGCAGCTTTTGCAGAGCTCTGTTTTGCGCTACCGCACCAGCCGCGCTGCCTGCCAGCAGGGCAAAAGTGATATCGGTGAGGAATGCGACCAGCGCATAAGCGAACCCGAGAATAAGAAATGAGGCAGCATGGTGATCGCCATCCGCAACCACAAACTGCGGAAAGAAGGAGATGAAAAAGAGCAGCACCTTCGGGTTGGTGAGGGTGGTGATAAAACCACGTGAAAGCAGCGTGCGGGTGGTCGCTTTCGCTTTGATCGGCGCACTCTCTTCGCCCGCAACGTGCCGTTTGGTAAAGGTACTAAGGATCATTTTGCTACCGAGATAGATCAGGTAGGCTGCACCCAGATATTTAATCACCGTAAACATCAGCGGTGAGGCAGTGATAAGCGCCGTTAACCCGACGGCACTGGCCACGGCATGCGTACAGCTGCCCAGTGCCACGCCCGCCGCGGAGATCACTCCGGCACGACGCCCGTTAGCCACGCTTTGCCCAATGACATAGGCCATATCCGGCCCCGGCGTCACCGATAACAGAAAAACAGACAGGGCGAAAAGCCCAAAATGCGTAATATCCAGCATCACTCTCTCCCTATGTAAAAGCATACATTAACATCGGGCTGAGGCTAAAATCGATACCTGGAATGAATAGTTATGCCACCAAAAGAATAGTTATGCTTTATATAGCTACCCCTGCAAGGCAGCACTGGAGATAAGAGTGTGAAGACAGTCGAAATATTGCAGTACACCTTGCGTCAGGGAAGCGGCGCGGCGTTTCACGCCATCATGCAGCAGGTCAGCGTTCCCCTTCACCAGCGTCACGGCATTGATGTCGTAAGGTTTGGCAACTCACTACACGACCCTGATAGCTACTGTCTGATTCGCGCTTTTGACAGCCCGGAGAGCATGACTGCGAAGCTAGAGGCTTTTTATATCAGCGATGCGTGGCGCAGTGGTCCACGCGAGGCGATTGTCGACAGTATTGAAATTAGCCTGAAAACGGTCATGGTGTTGTCCGCTGAAAGCGTAGAGGGATTACGTCAGATGTGACTGAGCGATAAAGACCTGGCGGGTTGTAGTCGAGAGCGGGTGAATATCTCAGGCGTAATGCGTGTGCATCTGGATTTGTGATAAATCCGCGAATCAATAACAGGGAGAGAAAAGCTGGAGCGGGCGAAGGGAATCGAACCCTCGTATAGAGCTTGGGAAGCTCTCGTTCTACCATTGAACTACGCCCGCTTTCGACGTGCTCAGGCATTATAGACCTTACATCGCGTCTGACAACCCACCGATGCGCTAACAGGTTAATTTCTCGCCTGTTAGCGCGCAGATTAACACTTCGGTACGCTGCCCTGCGGCGGTAAATAGCGCAACGGATCGATGGCGGTTGCGCGATAGCGCAGCTGGAAGTGCAGGCGCACGGAGTCGGCATCGCTGCTGCCCATGGTGGCAATCTTCTGCCCGGACTTCACGCTCTGGCCGTTATTCACCAGCAGCGTCTCATTGTGCGCATAAGCGGTGATGTAATCTTCGCTGTGCTTAATCATGATCAGGTTGCCATAGCCGCGCAGCTGGCTGCCGACATAGACCACTTTCCCGGCCCCGGCGGCGTAGATCGGCTGCCCGCGTGACCCGGCGATATCAATGCCTTTATTACCGCCATCAGAGTTGGAATAGGTAAGGATCACTTTCCCGCTGGTCGGCCAGCGCCAGCAGCGCTGCCCTACGGGCGGCCAGGAGGCTTGCGGCACCGACGAAGAAGGCCGCGCTTTCGCCAGCTTGCCGGAGGATGAGCCTTTCGACGCCCCTTTAACCTTCAGCCGCTGCCCCACTTCGATGGTGTAGGGCGGCGAAATGCCGTTCATGCTCGCCAGCTCTTTGACGCTGGTGCCGGTCATGCGCGAAATGCGGTACAGGGTATCGCCACGCTTGACCGTGTAGGTCGCGCCAGCGTAACTTCCGGTTGAATTACTCCCCGCACAGCCTGCCAGCAGCAGCGAAAATGCCAGGCATATGACCATGCAAAATGGGTTTCTCATCAGGCGTCCTGCGCGCAAAACCACTCCTCGAATAGATTAACAGGCGACATATCATAGCAGCCATACGTGGGATGCCAACCCTTTCGCAAGGCAATAAAAAAGCCCCGGCGCATGAACGTCGGGGCTTCTGGCGATTAGCGGTTATTTAACCGGACGCATCGCCGGGAAGAGGATCACGTCGCGGATGGTGTGACTATTGGTAAACAGCATCACCATACGGTCGATACCGATGCCCAGACCCGCCGTCGGCGGCAGACCATGCTCCAGCGCGGTGACATAGTCTTCATCATAGAACATCGCTTCGTCATCGCCCGCGTCTTTCGCTGCCACCTGGTCGGCGAAACGCTTCGCCTGATCTTCGGCATCGTTCAGCTCGCTAAAGCCGTTACCGATTTCACGGCCGCCGATAAAGAACTCGAAGCGGTCAGTGATCTCCGGGTTGTCATCGTTGCGGCGCGCCAGCGGAGAGACCTCTGCCGGGTATTCGGTGATGAAGGTCGGCTGAATCAGGTGCGCCTCCGCCACTTCTTCGAAGATTTCGGTCACGATACGACCCAGACCCCAGCTCTTCTCAACCTTGATACCGATGCTTTCAGCAATCGCTTTCGCGCTGTCGAAGTTATCCAGATCGCTCATCTCGGTTTCCGGACGGTACTTCTTGATCGCTTCGCGCATGGTCAGCTTCTCAAACGGCTTGCCGAAGTCGAACACCTGCTCGCCGTAAGGCACTTCGGTGGTGCCGAGGATATCCTGCGCCAGCGTGCGGAACAGGGATTCAGTCAGCTCGATCAGATCCTTGTAATCCGCATACGCCATATAGAGCTCCATCATGGTGAACTCTGGGTTATGACGCACGGAGATGCCTTCGTTACGGAAGTTACGGTTGATCTCGAACACGCGATCGAAGCCGCCGACCACCAGACGCTTGAGATAAAGCTCCGGGGCGATACGCAGGTACATGTCGAGATCGAGCGCGTTGTGATGGGTGATAAACGGACGCGCAGAGGCACCGCCCGGGATCACCTGCATCATCGGCGTTTCCACTTCCATAAAGTCGCGGTTGACCATGAACTGGCGAATGCCGGCCATGATGCGGGAGCGAATTTTGAAGGTGTTGCGCGACTCTTCGTTAGCGATCAGATCGAGGTAGCGCTGACGATAGCGCGCTTCCTGATCCTGCAGGCCGTGGAACTTGTCCGGCAACGGGCGCAGGGCTTTGGTCAGCAGACGCAGCTCGGTGCAGTGAATCGACAGCTCGCCGGTCTTGGTCTTGAACAGCTTGCCGCGCGCGCCGAGGATGTCGCCGAGATCCCACTTCTTGAACTGCTCGTTGTAGATGCCTTCCGCCAGATCGTCGCGGGAAACATAGAGCTGAATACGTCCGCCCACATCCTGCAACGTGACAAACGAAGCTTTGCCCATAATGCGGCGCGTCATCATACGACCCGCAACGGCGACTTCAATGCCGAGCGCTTCCAGCTCTTCATTCTCTTTGCCATCAAATTCGGCATGCAGCTTGTCAGAGGTCTGGTCACGACGGAAGTCGTTCGGGAACGGAACGCCCTGCTCGCGCAACAGCGCCAGCTTCTCACGGCGGGTTTTCAGTTCATTATTAAGATCGACTGCCGCGTCAGCGCCCTGTGCTTGTTGTTCAGACATGTTGGTTCCTCATAGCCCTGCTTTCAAACTTGCTTCAATAAATTGGTCCAGGCTGCCGTCCAGCACCGCCTGCGTGTTGCGGGTTTCAACCCCGGTGCGCAGATCTTTGATGCGGGAGTCATCCAGGACATAAGAGCGGATCTGGCTGCCCCAGCCGATGTCAGACTTGTTGTCTTCCATCGCCTGCTTCTCGGCATTTTTCTTCTGCATCTCCAGCTCATAAAGCTTCGCTTTCATCTGCTTCATGGCCTGGTCTTTGTTTTTATGCTGAGAGCGGTCATTCTGGCACTGCGTGACCAAACCGGTCGGAATGTGGGTAATACGCACCGCGGATTCCGTACGGTTAACGTGCTGCCCGCCCGCGCCGGAGGCTCGGTAAACGTCGATGCGCAGGTCAGCCGGGTTGATTTCGATATCGATATCATCATCCACTTCCGGGTAGACAAACGCGGAGCTGAACGAAGTATGGCGGCGGCCGCCGGAGTCGAACGGGCTTTTACGTACCAGACGGTGCACGCCGGTTTCGGTACGCAGCCAGCCGTAAGCGTAATCACCGATGATCTTGATGGTAACGGATTTGATCCCCGCCACTTCACCCTCTGACTCTTCGATGATTTCGGTTTTGAAGCCGCGCGCTTCTGCCCAGCGCAGATACATGCGCGTCAGCATGCTGGCCCAGTCCTGCGCTTCGGTACCGCCGGAGCCAGCCTGAATATCGAGGTAGCAGTCGGCGCTGTCATACTCGCCGGAGAACATACGGCGGAACTCGAGCTGCGCCAGTTTCTCTTCCAGCCCGTCCAGTTCGGCAACGGCCTCGTTAAAGGTCTCTTCATCGTCGGCTTCAACAGCCAGATCCAGCAGGCCCGAGACATCTTCCAGCCCCTGGCGCATCTGATCCAGCGTTTCAACGATTGCTTCGAGCGAGGAGCGCTCTTTGCCCAGCGCCTGTGCGCGCTCGGGCTCATTCCATACATCCGGCTGTTCCAGCTCGGCGTTTACTTCTTCCAGACGCTCTTTCTTGGCGTCATAGTCAAAGATACCCCCTAAGAACGTCGGAGCGCTCCGTGAGGTCCTGAATGCGATTTTTTACCGGATTAATTTCAAACATGGTCTGTTTTCTTTTATTGGACTTGTCAAAAAGCGGTGATAAGGGCGAGATTCTACCGGATCTATGCCCTTATTTGTAGCGAATAGTGGCGCTAAAGTGGCCAGAGGTTTTCGATGATCAGTTGCACGCTACGGTTGCCGCGAAACTCGTTAACATCAAGTTTATAAGCGATTTTCACCTGCCGTACTCCATTGTCCGGCCAGATGCCGGTATCAACGTTGAAGGCGATCCCGTCGAGCAGCGGACCGCCGCCAACCGGCTCCACCATCACTTTTAAATGACGCTCACCCACCAGCCGCTGCTGCAACAGGCGAAACTCGCCGTCAAAGATCGGTTCCGGGAACATCTGCCCCCACGGCCCCGCTTCGCGCAACATCTCTGCCACTTCAAGCGTCATCTCCTGAGCGGTTAGCGGCCCGTCGGAGAGAATTTCCCCCTGCAACAGCGCCGGGTCGAGCCACTCGGTGACCAGTTCGCCAAAGCGCTGCTGGAAGGCGTCAAAATTGGCCTCTTCGAGCGTCAGCCCTGCCGCCATCGCGTGGCCGCCGAACTTCAGCATCATGCCGGGGTAGAGGGTGTCGAGCCGCTCCAGCGCATCGCGCATATGCAGCCCCTGAATCGAGCGCCCGGAGCCTTTCAGCACGCCTTCACCGGCGGGCGCAAAAGCGATAACCGGGCGATGGAAGCGCTCTTTAATACGCGAAGCCAGAATACCGACCACGCCCTGATGCCACTCGGGGTGGTACATCGCCAGGCCGCCGGGCAGCGTCTCACTGCTGCGCTCAAGCTGCTCGCACAGCGTCAGCGCTTCCGCCTGCATCCCCTGCTCAATCTCTTTGCGCGTCTGGTTGAGCGCGTCGAGATCGCTTGCCAACTGGCGCGCTTCGCCGAGATTGTCGCAGAGCAGCAGCGCCACGCCGACGGACATATCATCCAGACGCCCGGCGGCATTGAGGCGCGGGCCGAGCGCGAAGCCGAGATCGCTTGCCGCCAGCTTGTGCGCCTCGCGGTTGGCAATCTCCAGCAGCGCTTTGATACCCGGCCGGCAGCGACCAGCGCGAATACGGCTCAGCCCCTGCCAGGTCAAAATCCGGTTATTGGCATCCAGCGGAACAACGTCCGCCACCGTACCCAGCGCCACCAGATCGAGCAGCTCAGCAAGGTTTGGCATCGCGATACCGCGCGCCTCGAACCAGCCGTTGTCGCGTAGAAAGGCGCGCAACGCCAGCATTAGATAGAAGGCGACGCCAACGCCTGCCAGTGATTTTGATGGAAAGTCGCAGCCGCGCAGGTTGGGGTTCACAATCGCCTCGGCTTCGGGCAGCGTGTCGCCGGGCAGATGGTGATCGGTAACCACAACCGGAATACCCAACTCATGGGCACGCGTTACGCCCGCATGGGAGGAGATGCCGTTATCGACAGTCAGGATCAGCTGCGCGCCGCGGGCATGGGCCTGATCGACCACTTCCGGGCTGAGGCCGTAACCGTCATCAAAGCGGTTCGGCACCAGGTAGCTGACGTTGTCGCAGCCCAACGAGCGCAGCGCCAGCACGCTCAGCGCGGTGCTGGTTGCGCCATCGGCGTCAAAATCTCCAACCACGATGATGCGCAGCCCTTCGCGCATAGCGTTGTAGAGGTGCGTAACCGCATCATCGATGCCGGTCAGCTCCTGCCAGGGAAGCATCCCTTTTACGCTGCGTTCCAGATCGCGGTCGCTCTTCACGCCGCGGCTGGCATATAAGCGACGCAGCAGCGGCGGGAGTGAATCCGCCAGCACTGTCGCGTCATCCACCTCACGGCGGCGAAGTTGTATCTCAGCTTTCACGGGAATTACTTACCGCCCGTCGCTTTCTGGTGCTGGTCGAGGAAGGCTTTCATCTCGGCGGGTGCCTGGTAGCCCGGCACCACGTAGCCATCGTTCAGCACAATGGCTGGCGTGCCGTTAACGCCAAACTGCACGCCCAGCGCGTAGTGGTTAGCGATGCTGATATCGCAACTGGCAGGCTTCACGCCTTTGCCCGCCATCGCATCATCAAAGGCTTTCTTCGGATCTTTCGCGCACCAAATCGCCTTCATCTCTTTTTCTACCTCGCTCGGCACACCCTGGCGCGGGAAGGCGAGGTAGCGCACGGTAATGCCCAGCGCGTTGTAGTCCGCCATTTCGCTGTGCAGCTTCTGGCAGTAGCCGCAGGTGATATCGGTGAAGACGGTGATGACGTGCTTCTCTTGCGGCGCTTTGTAGACAATCATCTCTTTTTCCAGCGCGTTGAGATGCGGCAGCAGCATTTTGCTGGTGACGTTGACCGGCTGCGCGCCGCTAACGTCATACATCGGCCCCTGGATGATATGTTTGCCATCTTCGGTGACATAGAGCACGCCGCTGTTGGTCATCACGGCTTTCATTCCGGCAACGGGAGCGGGCATGATGTCGGAACTCTGTACACCCAGCTTCGCGAGCGACTGCTTGATCGCCGCATCATCGGCATGGGCCGCGCCGGTGAACGCCGCCAGCAGGGTGAACATGATTAAACCTTTTTTCATAACAGATCCTTAGATTGTCAGCACTCACGCCCGCGGGTGGTGCTGTTGATGAAGCTTGCGCAGCCGCTCGGTGGCGACATGCGTATAAATTTGTGTTGTCGAGAGATCCTGATGCCCCAGCAGCATCTGCACCACTCGCAGATCCGCGCCGTGGTTGAGCAAATGCGTGGCAAAAGCATGGCGCAGAACGTGGGGCGAGAGCTTTTCGCTGTCGATCCCGGCAAGCACCGCATAGTGCTTGATGCGATGCCAGAAGGTCTGGCGCGTCATCTGCTGGCCGCGCTGGCTTGGGAATAGCACATCGATCGAAGCCCCGTTAAGCAGCCACGGACGCCCATATTCAAGATAGTGCTCAACCCAGTAGATCGCCTCTTCGCCCAGCGGCACCAGGCGCTCTTTGTTGCCTTTACCGATAACCCGCAGCACGCCCTGGCGCAGGCTGATATCGCTCATCGTCAGCCCCACCAACTCCGTCACGCGAAGGCCGGTTGCATACAGCACCTCAAGCATGGCTTTATCGCGTAACTCCAGCGGTTGGTCAACCACTGGAGCCTGTAATAGCCTGCCGACCTGCGTTTCGCTCAAATCTTTTGGCAGGCGCTGCGGCAGCTTCGGGGAAGCCAACTGGGCGCTTGGATCGTCCTGGCGCAGCTTTTCACGGTAGAGATAGTGGAAAAAGCGCCGCACGGCGCTCAGCAGCCGTGCCGAACTGGTGGCTTTATAGCCCCCTTCGACGCGTTCGGCGAGCAGCGCTTGCAGCTCGTCGCTCTGAGCGCGCGCCAGGCTGCTGCCCCGATGATGAAGCCACTCCACAACGCCCTTCAGATCGCGACGATAGGCGCTGAGGGTGTTTTCCGCCAGGTTGTTCTCCAGCCAGAGCGCATCAAGAAATTGTTCGATACGTGCGAGATCCTCTTCCATCCGCCCTCTCCTTCTCTCAATCGCTGCATTATGCCTGATTGAGACCCGATTCTGGTACACTGCGTGCAAAGACACATCAAGAACCGAGATGTTTACGTTATGAATATTGGTCTGTTTTATGGTTCCAGCACCTGCTACACCGAAATGGCAGCGGAAAAAATTCGCGACATTATCGGGCCGGAACTGGTTACGCTACACAACCTGAAAGACGATGCTCCCGCCCTGATGGAGCAGTATGATGCGCTGATCCTCGGCATTCCGACCTGGGATTTTGGCGAACTGCAGGAAGATTGGGAGGCGGTCTGGGATACGCTCGACACGCTCAATCTTGACGGCAAAATTGTGGCTCTCTACGGCATGGGCGACCAGCTTGGCTACGGCGAATGGTTCCTCGACGCGCTGGGGATGCTGCATGATAAGCTGGCACCGAAAGGCGTCAACTTTGTCGGCTACTGGCCGACCGAAGGCTACGAGTTTACCAGCAACAAACCGATTATCGCTGACGGGCAGCTGTTTGTCGGCCTGGCGCTGGATGAGACCAACCAGTATGACCTGAGCGACGCGCGCCTCGAAGCCTGGTGCGAGCAGATCCTGACAGAGATGGCAGAGCGCTTCGCCTGAGCCCTGCGTTAAAGCCTTTAGTGCAGACCCTGCGCCGGTTTTTGTAAAATCATCCGGCGCAGATCGCGCCACTCCTGCGCATCCATACTGTCTGCCGCCAGCCAGAGATGCTGGCGACGGCCATCCTCCTCGCGACGCAAACGCAGCATCATTCCGCTACGCAGCAGCCAGGGCGTGCCGACAATATCCCACTCCTCGCCCTGCCAGCGCAGGCGCGAATCCATCAGTAGCTTAATTTCGCCATGACAGGCATTGATGCGCCGCTGGCTCCGTACGGAGTCAAACACCACCAGCGAAAGCAGCAGCAGCCATACCGGCGTGTAGCTTAGCGGCCAGGGCATCAGCAAGATGAGCGCGGCCACCAACCCGTGGAGGAGCAAGGAGAGCCACTGTGCGCGCCAGGAGACGCGTAACTCAGATTGCCACAGGACCACGATCCCGATTCCGTGTCTGGATTAACTGCACCATTCTTTGCAACTCCGCATCCTGTGGCTTGCCGTGGTTCATAAGCCAGTTAAATAAATCGGGATCGTCATTTTCCAGCAGGCGGACAAAGAGACGTTTGTCATCATCGCTTAGCGAATCGTACTCATGTTCGAAAAAAGGCATGATGGAAATATCGAGCTCGCGCATTCCGCGACGGCACGCCCAGTGAATACGGGCTTTGTTAGTAATATCCATGTGTATCTCCCTGTTCGGCATGATGGGGCACATTGTAACGTGTTTTTAATATATCTTTTGCGGAATATTTCATTGCGCGCGCTGGCTTCCAGAATAAAGCTACTCTTCTGCAACGATTTCATTACGCTGCGTAATATCTCGCAGGGCCATCACAATGGCACAAATCGCATGCTTTATCGCTTGCAATGGACACCGGCTCTTTTACCATTAACACCCAACACAGCGTTAAGCTAATCAGGACATTAATATGGCTTTTACTCCTTTTCCTCCGCGCCAGCCGACCGCCGCTTCACGTCTGCCGCTGACGCTTATGACGCTCGATGACTGGGCGCTGGCGACCATCACCGGGGCCGATAGCGAGAAGTATCTGCAGGGCCAGGTGACGGCAGATGTCTCGACACTGGCGGCTAATCAGCATCTGCTGGCGGCGCACTGTGATTCTAAAGGCAAAATGTGGAGCAATATGCGGTTGTTCCACGATAAAGAGGGGTTCGCGTGGCTGTTGCGCCGCAGCGTGCGTGAAACCCAGCTGCGCGAACTGAAAAAATATGCCGTCTTCTCTAAAGTGGCTATTGCTGCGGATGACGAGCGCGTTCTGCTTGGCGTGGCCGGTTTCCAGGCGCGGGCCGCGCTGGCGAATCTCTTCACCACCCTGCCGGAGAGCGAAAATCAGGTCGTGCAGGAGGGAGAAACCACGCTGCTGTGGTTTGCGCATCCCGCTGAGCGTTTCCTGTTAGTGACCGATGCCGCCACGGCCGACATGGTCACCGAGAAGCTGCGCGGTGAAGCCCAGTTCAATAACAGCCAGCAGTGGCTGGCGCTGAATATCGAAGCAGGTCTGCCGGTGGTTGATGAAGCGAATGTCGCGCAGTTTATTCCGCAGGCGACCAACCTGCAGGCGCTCGGCGGCATCAGCTTTAAAAAAGGGTGCTACACCGGACAGGAGATGGTGGCGCGGGCAAAATTCCGCGGAGCCAATAAGCGCGCGCTGTGGTACCTGGCAGGAACCGCCAGCCGCGTTCCGGAAGCGGGAGAAGATCTCGAGCGTAAAATGGGCGACAACTGGCGTCGTACCGGCACCGTACTGGCCGCCGCGCAGCTGGATGACGGGCGCGTGATTGTCCAGGTCGTAATGAATAATGATATGGAGCCGGACAGCGTATTCCGCGTGCGCGAAGATGCCAACACGCTGAGCATTGAGCCACTGCCCTACTCGCTCGAAGAGTAAGCGGTTCTGAGCCGGGCAAGGCATCTGCCTGCCCGGCCACTACGCGAGGCTAAATCTGGCCGACGTAAAGGTAGATCGCAAGGAAGTGGCAGACACTGCCGCCAAGTACAAAGCCGTGCCAGATGGCGTGGTTGTAAGGTATGCGTTTACAGACGTAAAAAATGACGCCAAGGGAGTAGACCAGGCCGCCTACGGCAAGCAGCGTAACGCCACCTGGTGAGAGACGCGTGGCGAGCTGATAAATCACCACCAGCGAGAGCCAGCCCATCGCCAGGTAGGTCACCAGCGACAGCACCTTAAAGCGGTGCGCTATCGTCAGCTTAAACAGGATGCCCAGCAGCGCGAGGCTCCAGATAACCACCATTAGCCCGCGCGCCAGCGGTGAATCCAGGCCAACCAGCAGGAACGGCGTATAGGTGCCCGCAATCAGCAGGTAGATAGCGCAGTGGTCGAACTTCTTCAGCCATATTTTGGCGCGTGGATGCGGAATGGCGTGATAGAGCGTCGATGCCAGAAACAGCAGGATCATACTGCCGCCATAAAGGGCGTAACTGGTGATGGCAAGCGTGCTGGCGTGGGTGTCGACTGCCTGCCCGAGCAGCAGCACCAGCCCGACAATCCCGAACACCAGCCCGATTCCGTGGCTGATGCTGTTGGCAATCTCCTCTGCCAGTGTATATCCCTGTGCGATTAATGGTTTCTTCACCATAGGTAACTCCAGGAGAACTCAAAACGTTGCGCTATCAGAGTAACTGAGAATAATTCCAGTGCACACCTGTACGCTAAAATATTTCGCCTATCAATAACCGCACGGCCTGCGGTTCGGCTAAAAGTCGGGGCGTGCGAGCCGCAGTTGTGGCAGCATGAAGCACATTTGCAGGCAGGCCCGACAAGGGCTGGCTACATTATCAGCAGCAAAGGACACCGCCGTGACGATGTTTACCCACTCCGCCATCGCCAGCCTCAACACCCTGGAGATGATGGTCTACAACTTTGTGGTCAAAAACCGCGACAAAGTGATGTACATGACGATCCGCGAACTCGCCGACGCGGCGGGCGTCTCGACTACCACGGTGCTGCGTTTTTGCCGCAAGCTTAACTGTGAGGGGTACTCGGAGTTTCGCGTGCGCTTTAAATTGTATCTGGAACAGAACGAGCCGCCGCAGGCTAATTTTGGCGCCAGCGAAGTGATCAGCTTTTTTAAAAGCGTGAATAACGACGAATTCGATAAATTACTCGATAGCACCGTCGACATCATATTATCCTCCGAGCGTATTATCTTCGTCGGGGCAGGCACCTCCGGGGCGCTGGCGAAATATGGCGCGCGCTTCTTCTCAAATATTGGCAAATTCAGTAACCATATCGACGATCCCTATTTCCCGGTGACCAACGATATGGCGAAAAACGCGCTGGCGATTGTTCTTTCGGTCTCCGGTGAAACCGAGGAGATCCTGCGCTTTGCCAGCCAGTTCAGCCTGCATCACTGCAAAGTCCTCTCGATCACCAGCCATGAGCATTCACGTCTGGCGAAACTCGCGGATTACAATATCTCCTGGCATGTGCCGCAAATGCGTATTTCCGGCGGCTACGATATTACGACGCAAATTCCGGTGGTTTATATTCTCGAATCACTGGGACGTAAACTGGCGAAGAAAATAGCATAAAAAAACAGGGTGTTTTTTCGGTGTAACAAATTACCGCAGTGGCAATTTGTTATATCGTGACATTCATTTCGCCTTTGCTAGACTCGTTGGCAGCTAATATGACGAGAAGAGCAACGATGAAAAAATTGACCTTACCGAAAGATTTCTTGTGGGGCGGCGCCGTTGCCGCGCATCAGGTAGAAGGCGGCTGGAATAAAGGCGGCAAAGGCCCAAGCATCTGCGACGTGCTGACGGGCGGCGCACACGGCGTCCCGCGCGAAATCACCTCGCAAGTGGAAGCGGGTAAATACTACCCGAACCATGAAGCCGTTGATTTTCATGGTCATTACAAAGAGGACATCAAACTCTTTGCCGAGATGGGCTTCAAATGTTTCCGCACCTCAATCGCCTGGACCCGCATCTTCCCGCAGGGCGATGAGCTACAGCCCAATGAAGAGGGGCTGAAGTTTTATGACGATGTGTTCGATGAGCTACTGAAGCACAACATCGAGCCGGTCATTACCCTCTCTCACTTCGAGATGCCGCTGCACCTGGTGCAGGAGTACGGCGGCTGGACCAACCGTAAAGTGGTTGATTTCTTTGTGCGTTTCGCCGAAGTGGTGTTTGAGCGCTACAAGAATAAGGTCAAATACTGGATGACCTTTAATGAGATTAACAACCAGCGCAACTGGCGGGCGCCGCTGTTCGGCTACTGCTGCTCCGGCGTGGTTTACACCGAGCATGAGAATCCGGAAGAGACCATGTACCAGGTGTTGCATCACCAGTTCGTTGCCAGCGCCATGGCGGTAAAAATTGGTCACCGCATTAACCCGTCGATGCAGATTGGCTGCATGCTGGCGATGGTGCCGCTCTATCCCTTCTCCTGTAAGCCTGAAGATGTAATGTATGCGCAGGAATCAATGCGCGAGCGTTATGTCTTTACCGATGTTCAGCTGCGCGGCTACTACCCCTCCTACGTACTTAATGAGTGGGAGCGTCGCGGCTTTAACATCAAAATGGAAGCCGGGGATGAAGCGATCCTGCGAGAAGGGTGCTGCGACTATCTGGGCTTCAGCTACTACATGACCAACGCGGTGAAAGCCGAAGGCGGCTCGGGCGATGCGCTCTCCGGTTTCCAGGGCAGCGTGCCGAACCCGCACGTGAAAGCCTCCGACTGGGGTTGGCAGATTGACCCGGTTGGCCTGCGCTACGCCCTTTGCGAGCTCTATGAGCGCTACCAGAAGCCGCTGTTTATCGTTGAAAACGGCTTTGGCGCGTACGACAAAGTTGAAGAGGATGGCAGCATTAACGATGATTACCGCATCGACTATCTGCGCGCGCATGTGAAAGAGATGGTCGAAGCCGTCACCTATGATGGCGTAGATCTGATGGGTTACACCCCGTGGGGCTGCATTGACTGCGTCTCCTTCACCACTGGCCAGTACAGCAAGCGCTACGGCTTTATCTACGTGAACAAGCACGACGACGGCACCGGCGATATGTCGCGCTCACGCAAGAAGAGCTTTAACTGGTACAAGGAAGTGATTGCCAGCAACGGCGAGAACTTGTGATGTGAAAGGCGTTTTGCCGTGATGTAGTGAAGCTTTGCCGGATGGCGGCTGCGCC
Organism: Kosakonia sp. SMBL-WEM22; assembly: GCF_014490785.1. Lineage (NCBI taxonomy): Bacteria > Pseudomonadati > Pseudomonadota > Gammaproteobacteria > Enterobacterales > Enterobacteriaceae > Kosakonia > Kosakonia sp. SMBL-WEM22. The sequence continues at coordinate 4,139,007 of NZ_CP051488.1, forward strand.
TTATCCGGCCTACAGCGGATTGTACCACGCCTGGCGTTGCCGGATGGCGGCTACGCCTTATCCGGCCTACAGCGGATTGCACCACACCTGGCGTTGCCGGATGGCGGCTGCGCCTTATCCGGCCTACAGCGGATTGCACCACGCCTGGCGTTGCAGGATGGCGGCTGCGCCTTATCCGGCCTACAGCGGATTGCACCACGCCTGGCGTTGCAGGATGGCGGCTGCGCCTTATCCGGCCTACAACGGTTTTGATACGTAGGCCTGATAAGCGAAGCGCCATCAGGCATAAAAATCGCTATTTCCCTCCGGCCAGATCGATAAAGCTTCCTGTCACATAGGAGGCTTTATCACTTAACAGCCAGGCAATCGCCTGCGCGACTTCTTCCGGCTGCCCGCCGCGCTGCATCGGAATGGCACTGCTGACGCGATCGACGCGTCCCGGCTCGCCGCCGCTGGCATGCATCTCCGTATAGATAAATCCCGGACGCACACCGTTGACGCGGATGCCGCTTGCCGCCACCTCCAGCGACAGGCCGGTGGTTAACGTATCCACCGCCCCTTTTGACGCCGCATAATCAACATACTCCCCCGGCGAGCCAAGCCTTGCCGCGGCTGACGAGACATTCACAATCGCGCCGCCCTGCCCGCCATGCTGCGTCGACATGCGCTTTATCGCTTCGCGACAGCAGAGGAAATAGCCTGTCACGTTAGTCGCCAGTACCTGATTGATGCGCGCCGCGCTCAGTGCCTCTACCCGGCTCTGCTGAAACAGAATGCCGGCGTTATTGACCAGTGCGGTCAGCGGCAGACCTTCCTGGTCAATGCGCGCAAACATCGCTTCAACCTGACTTTCATCACTGATGTCCGCCTGCACGGCAAATGCTCTGCCGCCCTCGGCCTGAATCTCTGCTACCACCTTCTCGGCGGCGTCGCGCTGACGGTGATAATTGACTGCCACGATGTAGCCCTCTTGCGCCAGTAACAGCGCGGTGGCGCGACCGATCCCCCGGCTTGCGCCACTTACTAAAGCTAAAGCCATGATGTTCTCCCAAAGTAAAAGGGCGCCGAAGCGCCCTTAAAAGATAGTAGAATCAAGCGATTATTGGTATTCACTCATCGGTACGCAGGAGCAAAAGAGATTGCGGTCGCCATAGACGTCATCGAGGCGCTTCACGGTCGGCCAGTATTTGTTGACCGCGCCCGCCGGGAAGACCGCCAGCTCGCGGCTGTAAGCGTGGTTCCACTCGCTCACCAGTTCATGCTGCGTGTGCGGCGCATTGACTAGCGGGTTATCCTCCAGCGTCCACTCGCCCTGTTTCACACGCTCGATCTCAGCACGGATCGCCAGCATTGCGTCGATAAAGCGATCCAGCTCGGCTTTGCTTTCAGACTCCGTCGGCTCAACCATCAGCGTGCCGGCAACCGGGAAGGACATGGTCGGCGCGTGGAATCCATAGTCGATCAGGCGCTTGGCGATATCCAGCTCGCTGATGCCGGTCGCCTCTTTCAGGGGGCGAATATCGAGGATGCACTCATGCGCCACGCGTCCATCACGACCGGTGTAGAGCACCGGGAAAGCCTCTTTCAGGCGGCTGGCAATATAGTTGGCATTAAGGATCGCCACCTGGCTCGCCTTCTTCAGCCCCTCGGCACCCATCATGCGGATATACATCCAGCTGATCGGCAGGATCGACGCGCTGCCAAACGGTGCGGCGGAAACCGCGCCCTGCCGCGTCAGCATGCCTTCAATTTGCACCACGCTATGGCCCGGAACAAACGGTGCCAGATGCGTTTTGACGCCAATCGGCCCCATACCCGGGCCGCCGCCGCCGTGCGGTATACAGAAAGTTTTATGCAGATTGAGGTGCGATACATCCGCGCCGATAAAGCCCGGCGAGGTGATGCCGACCTGCGCGTTCATGTTCGCGCCATCAAGGTAAACCTGGCCACCAAACTGATGCACCACTTCGCACACTTCGCGGATGGTCTCTTCATAGACGCCGTGCGTCGACGGGTAGGTGACCATAATGCAGGAGAGGTTGTCGCCCGCCAGCTCCGCTTTCGCGCGCAGATCGGCCAGATCGATATTGCCATTCTTATCGCAGGCCACGACCACTACCTGCATGCCAGCCATTTGCGCTGAAGCCGGGTTGGTGCCGTGGGCAGAGCTTGGGATAAGGCAGATATCGCGATGCCCCTCATTGCGGCTTTCGTGATAGTGGCGGATCGCCAGCAGACCAGCATATTCCCCCTGCGCGCCGGAGTTCGGCTGCATACAGAGCGCATCGTAACCGGTCAGTTTCACCAGCCAGTCGGAGAGCTGCGCGATCATCTGGTGATAACCTTCCGCCTGCTCCGGCGGGCAGAACGGGTGCAGTTCCGCAAACTCCGGCCAGGTGATCGGGATCATCTCTGCTGCGGCGTTAAGCTTCATGGTGCAGGATCCGAGCGGGATCATCGCCTGATTGAGCGCCAGATCTTTACGCTCCAGCGAGTGCATATAGCGCATCATCTCGGTTTCGCTATGGTAGCGATTGAACACCGGGTGGCTGAGGATCGCATCGTCGCGCACCATCTCAGCAGGCAGAGAGCGGCTGTCGAGAGCAACCTCTTTATCCAGCGCGTCGATCTCCAGACCGTGCGCGTCGCCGAGCAGAACGCTAAACAGCGCCAGCACATCGTCGCGGGTGGTGGTTTCATCCAGCGTAATGCCGACGGCGTTGAGAATGTCGCTACGCAGGTTGATCTCATGAGCTTCCGCACGCGCCAGCACTCCGGCTTTATCCGCCACTTCAACGCAGAGCGTGTCGAAGTAGTGCGCATGACGCAGTTTCAGGCCGCCGCGCTGCAGACCCGCGGCAAGAATGTCGGTCAGGCGATGGATACGTCCGGCAATACGTTTCAACCCCTGCGGGCCGTGGAACACCGCATAGAGACTGGCGATATTGGCCAGCAGCACCTGCGAGGTACAAATATTGGAGTTGGCTTTCTCGCGGCGAATATGCTGCTCGCGGGTCTGCATCGCCATGCGCAGCGCCGTGTTACCGGACGCGTCTTTAGAGACGCCGATAATGCGCCCCGGCATGGAGCGTTTGAATTCGTCTTTCGCGGCGAAGAAGGCGGCATGCGGGCCGCCGTAGCCCATCGGCACGCCGAAGCGCTGCGCGGAGCCGAAAACAATGTCGGCACCCTGTTTGCCCGGCGCGGTCAGGTGTACCAGCGCCATCAGATCGGCGGCAACACTGACCACGATTTTGCGTGATTTTAACTCGGCAATCAGCGCGCTGTAGTTGTGCACTTCGCCGGTGGTACCCACCTGCTGAAGCAGCACGCCAAAAAGATCCTGGTGATCGAGCGCTTTCTCCGCCTCATCAACAATCACCTCAAAGCCGAAGGTTTCCGCACGGGTGCGCACCACGTCCAGCGTTTGCGGATGAACATCGGCGGCGACGAAGAAGCGGTTTGCGCCTTTCAGTTTGCTGACGCGTTTTGCCATCGCCATCGCTTCGGCGGCGGCAGTCGCTTCATCCAGCAGCGAGGCGGAGGCGATATCCAGCCCGGTCAGATCAAGGGTCACCTGCTGGAAATTGAGCAGGGATTCAAGACGCCCCTGCGACACTTCCGGTTGATAGGGGGTATAAGCGGTGTACCAGCCTGGGTTCTCCAGCATGTTACGCAGGATCACCGGCGGTAGCTCCACGGCGGTGTAACCCATGCCAATATAAGACTTAAAGCGCTTGTTACGGCGGGCCAGGTTTTTCAGTTCGGCGAGCGCGGCATATTCAGTGGTGGACTCCCCCACCTGCGGCGGTGCATTGAGCTGAATATCTTTCGGTACGATCTGCCCAATCAGGGCATCGAGCGATTCTGCGCCAACGCTGTTCAGCATCTCCTGCTGTTGCGTGGTGTCCGGGCCGATATGCCTGCCGATAAACGCGGCGTGATGTTCAAGCTGGCTTAAAGTCTGAGTCATGAGCGAGGGTTCCTGAAACGTGCGGTAATAGATAAAACGAAGGACTGGCTTGCCGGGAAGCGCGACGCTTCACCGGCCTGTTGATAGACGTCGATGCTGGCCGGAGACGCGTCGCGCCATCCGGCACACCCTTATTCGTCTTCTAACAGCGCGCTATAGCCGGTTGCGTCTAACAGCGCTTCAACTTCCGCCTCATCGTTAGCCTTGATTTTGAAGATCCAGCCTTCGCCATAGGGCGCGCTGTTCACCAGCTCCGGCGAATCATTCAGGCTGTCGTTAACCGCAACGATTTCACCGCCAATTGGCGCATAAATATCGGATGCTGCTTTTACCGACTCCGCCACGGCGCAGTCGTCGCCAGCGCTAACGGTGGTGCCAACGTCCGGCAGGTCAACAAACACCATATCGCCCAGCAGCTCTTGCGCATGCTCGGTGATACCGACGGTGTAGCTGCCGTCCGCTTCTTTACGCAGCCACTCGTGTTCTTTGCTGTATTTCAGATCGCCTGGTACATTGCTCATTGTTTTCTCTCCAGAAAAATAACGTTACGCGACCGCTTTACCGGCGCGCACAAAAACAGGTTTGATCACTTTGACCGGCATCTCGCGGTTGCGGATCTGCACCACGGCGGTCTCGCCGATCCCTGCCGGAACGCGGGCCAGCGCGATGCTGTAGCCAAGCGTCGGCGAGAAGGTGCCGCTGGTGATCATCCCTTTCTGCACGTTGCCTTGCGCATCGGTGAAGTGCACCGGCAGTTCATTACGCAGCACACCTTTCTCGGTCATCACCAGGCCGACCAGCTGCTCGGTGCCTTTTTCGCGCTGCTGCTCAAGCACATCACGTCCGATAAAGTCGCGATCCTGCGGCTCCCAGGCGATGGTCCAGCCCATATTGGCCGCCAGTGGCGAGACGCCTTCATCCATCTCCTGCCCGTAGAGGTTCATGCCCGCTTCCAGGCGCAGCGTGTCACGCGCGCCCAGTCCGCAGGGTTTTACGCCGGCGTTAAGTAAGCCTTGCCAGAAGTCGGCGGCTTTTTCATTCGGCAGGGCAATCTCGTACCCGGCTTCACCGGTGTAACCGGTGGTGGCGATAAAGAGATCGCCCGCTTCCACGCCGAAGAAGGGTTTCATGCCAGAGACCGCTTCGCGCTGCGCGTCGGTAAACAGGCTGGCGGCTCTCTCCTGCGCATGCGGACCCTGCACCGCGATAAGCGAGAGATCGTCGCGCACGGTGATATCGATGGCATAAGGTTCGGCGTGTTGGGAAATCCAGGAGAGGTCTTTTTCGCGGGTGGCGGAGTTTACAACGAGGCGGAAGAACTCTTCGGTGAAGTAGTAGACGATCAAATCATCAATCACGCCGCCCGAGGCATTCAGCATACCGCTGTAGAGCGCTTTACCGGGTTTGGTTAACTTCGCGACATCGTTTGCCAGCAGATAACGCAGAAATTCACGGGTCCGGCTGCCTTTCAGGTCAACGATGGTCATGTGTGAAACATCAAACATGCCGGCATCGCTGCGCACTGCGTGGTGCTCATCAAGCTGTGAGCCATAATGCAGCGGCATCATCCAGCCGTGGAAGTCGACCATGCGAGCGCCGCATTGGGTATGTTGTTCAAATAAAGGGGTCTGCTGAGCCATCTTTTCCTCATCGAATACGCTGAGCTATCACGTTTTTCGCAGCGCCTTTCCGGCGGCAAAAAAGCGTGTCGATGCCCTGTTACAGGCGGTGACGCAAACGTTCTCTTTGGCCTGAACTTATCACCGAAAGGTGCGCTTAACCATAAGGAAAAACCGGTCATCACATTAGCTTATGACCAAAATGCCCTGAGATAACCGCAGTGGAATATAGCGAAAAATCCCCACAATACGCCGATAAGAGGCCAGTTATGCGTGCTTATCGGGCAGGTAATTAGCATTTACTGCCAGCAAGAAGCAAAAAACCGCGCAAGCCAAAATTAACGACATGAGAAAAACTAATCTGATAATCGGGGTGAAATTAGAATATTTCAAATGAGAGAGGAGCTTCCCTTCCCGGGACCGGGAAGGGAAAGTGTGATGCAGTTAACGTAACCACTCCGGCAGATCGTTAAGGCCTAAAGCCTGGCGCAATAACTGTGGTTTAACGCCGGGAAGCGTATCCGCCAGTTTCAAACCGATATCGCGCAGCAGCTTTTTCGCCGGATTAGAACCAGCAAACAGTTCGCGAAAGCCCTGCATACTCGCCAGCATCATCGCGGCGCTGTGTTTACGGCTGCGCTCGTAACGGCGCAGATAAAGGTGTTGACCGATATCTTTACCGTCGCGGCTTAAACGGCGCAGCTCAGCAATCAGCTCAGCCACATCCATAAATCCGAGGTTAACGCCCTGGCCGGCTAAAGGATGGATGGTATGTGCCGCATCGCCCACCAGCGCTAACCGATGCCCGGCAAACTGCCGCGCATAGCGCCCGGTTAACGGGTAAGTGTGGCGTTCGCTCTCAAGCTCGCACAGACCAAGGCGGTTATCGAAGGCCACGGTCAGCGCCTGGTTGAACGCCTCCGCGCTGCTCTCCTGCATCGCCTTCGCCTGCTCCGGCGGCAACGACCAGACGATCGAGCATAAATGCGGATCGTTCAGCGGCAGAAACGCGAGGATGCCATCATTATGGAAAACCTGGCGCGCGACAGCCTGGTGCGGCTCGGCGGTGCGGATCGTCGCCACCAGCGCGTGATGGTGATAATCCCAGTAGGTGAGCGGAATATCCGCACGGTTGCGCAGCCACGAGTTAGCGCCGTCGGCACCAACGACCAGACGCGCCGTCAGCATGGTGCCCTCTTTCAGGGTCAGGAACGCTTCGTTCTCACCCCACGCAACCTGCTGTAACTCCGCTGGCGCAATCAGGGTGACATCTTTGCACTGCTGCGCCTGATCCCACAGCGCCTGGTGAATGCGCGTGTTCTCAATGATGTAACCCAGATGGCTGTAACCCATACTCAGATCATCAAAAGAGATGCGCCCGAAGCTGTCTTTCTCCCACACTTCCATGCCGTGATAGCAGCCGACCGGCCCGGCAACAATGCCCGACCAGACGCCGAGATAGGTGAGCAATTTTTCACTGGCGGCGTTAATCGCCGAGACGCGAAGCGCCGGAGGGGCATCCGCAGCCTGCGGCTCGGGAACCGACTGCTCCAGCACCGCCACGCGCAGCCCGCTCCCTTGCAGGCCGCAGGCTAATGCCAGCCCCACCATGCCGCCGCCGACAATCGCAACATCAACACTCTGCACTCTTAGCTCCTTAACGGGCGACCCAACCGAGGGTTCGTTGCGCCAGCGCATCACGCGCCGGGGTAAATAGTTCCATCGCCATCAACCCGAGGTTGCGCCCAACAACGAGCGGCGCCCAGCGGTTGGCGAAGAGATGCACCAGCCCATCCGTCACGCCGATGGTGGCAGCTTTATCTGCCTGCCGACGCTGGTTATAACGCAGCAACAGCGGGTAGCTTCCCACATCACTCTGTTCGATAAAGGCCTGCGAGAGGGTTTCCGCCAGTGTCATCACATCGCGCATGCCAAGGTTGAAGCCCTGCCCGGCAATGGGATGCAGCGTCTGCGCGGCGTTACCGACCAGCACGCCACGATGGGAGACAGATGAACTGGCGGTGGAGAGCGCCAGCGGGTAGACGCTGCGCTTCCCGGCATGCAGGATGCGGCCAAGCCGCCAGCCGAAAGCTTTTTGCAACTCCTCGCAAAACTGTTCGTCTGACCAGCTCGCCACCTGCTGCTGTTTTTCACGCGGGTGACACCACACCAGTGAGCAGCGCCCCTGCGACATCGGCAGCATCGCCAGCGGGCCATGTTCAGTAAAGCGCTCAAACGCGCGTCCCTGATGGGCAACGGAGGTGGTGACATTGGCAATCACCGCCGCCTGATCGTAAGACGACTGCTGCCAGTCGATATTGAGCTGCCCGGCAATCGATGAGCGCGAGCCGTCTGCTGCTACCAGCAGTTCGCCGGTGAGTTGCTTACCGCTCTGTAGCGTCACCGTCACCTGCTCCTGGCTACGGGTAAAGTGGTCGACGCGATCCGGGCAGTGCAGCGTGACACCCGGCGCGTTTTGCAGCCGCCTGAAGAGCCGCTGCCCGACATCGTGCAGCTCAACCACCTGGCCTAACGCATCCAGCCGGTACTCTTCCGCCGTCAGCGTTACGAAACCAGCATGCCCGCGATCGCTGACGTGTACGGTTGAAATAGGCGTTGCGCAGGAAGCGAGCGACTGCCAGACACCAATGTGCGCCAGCTGCTGGCAGGTGCCGGCCGCCAGCGCGATCGCACGCGCGTCAAAACCGGGGTGATCCTGCGCGCCGGGCGCGTTCGCTTCCACCAGATGAACGGCAAGTTTGCCCTGCGTCAGATGTGAAATCGCCAGCGCAAGGGTTGCGCCAGCCATGCCGCCGCCAACGATGATCACGCTCATGCGCGCGCCTTCGCCATCAGCGCTTCGATCTCATCGGCTTTTTTGACCACGCTGGCAGTCAGGTTCTCGTTGCCGCTGTCGGTGATGACAATGTCATCTTCGATGCGAATGCCGATACCGCGGTACTGCTCCGGCACATCGGCGTCCGGCGCGATGTAGAGCCCCGGCTCAACGGTAAGCACCATGCCGGGTGCCAGTTCGCGGGAGCGATCCTGGCCGTAAACGCCGACATCATGCACATCCAGCCCCAGCCAGTGACTTAAGCCATGCATAAAGAAGGCGCGATGGGCGCTCTGCGCAATCAGCTCATCAACATCGCCCTGCAGAATGCCGAGCTTCACCAGCCCGCTCACCATGATGCGCACCACTTCGCCGGTCACTTCCTGAATCGAGGTGCCGGGGCGGAACAGTTCAAGCGCGCGTTCCAGTGAGGCGAGCACAATGTCGTAAATCTCACGCTGCGCCGGGGTAAATTTGCCGCTAACCGGGAAGGTGCGGGTGATATCGCCAGCATAGCCTTTGTATTCGCAGCCCGCGTCAATCAGCACCAGATCACCCGCGCGCATTTCGCTTTCATTCTCGGTGTAGTGCAGGATGCAGCCGTTTTCACCCGCGCCGACAATGGTGTTATAGGAGGGAAAGCGCGCGCCGTGGCGGTTAAACTCATGCTGAATTTCACCTTCCAGCTGATACTCAAACATGCCTGGGCGGCACACCTGCATCGCACGGGTGTGGGCCAGCGCGGAGATTTCGCCCGCGCGGCGCAGCACGTCGATCTCTTCAGCGGATTTAAACAGGCGCATCTCATGCACGATGGGACGCCAGTCGGTCAGCGTAGCAGGTGCTTTCAGGTTCTGCCGCGAGCCTTTACGCAGCTTGTCGAGCGCGGCAAAGAGGATGGTGTCCGCGTAAGCATATTCGCCCTGCGCGTGATAGACCGCATCAAGGCCATTGAGCAGTTGATAGAGATGCTCGTCAATCTCAGGGAATGCCAGCGCGCGATCGACGCCGAGCTTCTGTGGCGCGGCCTCCTGGCCGAGGCGGCGACCAAACCAGATTTCAGCGGTTTTATCACGCACGCGGTTGAACAGCACGCTGTGGTTGTGGGTGTCATCGCTTTTGATCAGCACCAGCACCGCTTCCGGCTCGTTAAAACCGGTGAAATACCAGAAATCGCTACTCTGGCGATAGGGGTATTCACTGTCTGCGCTGCGGGTCGCTTCCGGCGCGGCAAAGATCAATGCCGCGCTACCCGGAACCATCTGCGCCAGTAACGCCTGGCGACGACGGAGAAACTCAAGCTGTGTCATGACACCTCCTCCATGTAAAAAACTAATTAGTGTAGTGTGGGCTTGCGCACTTCCGGTGCGGTCGGTTGCTGGCGCGTGAAGGTATCGTGGCAGAGCAGCGCCGCGACGCGGACATACTCGATGATCTCTTCCAGAGACATCTCCAGCTCTTCCTGATCTTCGTCTTCGTCGTAGCCCAGCTGCGCAATGTTGCGCAGATCGTCAATCGCTTCGCCGGTTTCGCCGGTCACTTTGTCAAGCTTCGGTTGTGAAACGCCAAGCCCCAGCAGGAAGTGATTCACCCAGCCTGCCAGCGCATCGGCGCGGTCAAAGACGCTGACGTCGTCGCCTTCGGGCAGGTAGAGCTGAAAGAGAAAGCCGTCATCTTCCAGCGAATCGCTGGTGGCGGCATGCATTGCACGCAGCGCCTGGGCAAGTTCATGACCGAAGGCCAGCCCTTCGTTGGTTAAATCATGTAACAGCGGCTGCCATGAGGTGTCTTTATTACCGCCGCAGAGCATCCCCGCGATCAGCCCATGCATTTCAGCAGGATGCAATCCCACGCCTTGTTGGTTGAGTAACTGGCCTACTTCCTTGTAACCAGGTATTTCGTTCTGTATAGACATGCGCATTCGTCGTCGTTGGGGGAAATATTCATGGTATGCTACCACTTTGGACCCTGGTGATATACCCGTGATGGTTCACGTTACATGCCATTGCATGTTCGCGGATTACTTAAGGTATAGACGTAAAATAGTTGAAAGTACTGACCAGGGTCGCTTATAGTGTCGCCCCTTCGCAGCCCAGGGCTCGAATGCGAAGGCAGAGCGCAGTCAAACAGCAGGAAGGTGGCATGTCTGCACAACCCGTCGATATCCAAATTTTTGGCCGTTCACTCCGCGTGAACTGCCCGCCTGAGCAGATAGATGCGCTGAATCAGGCTGCGGAAGATCTGAATCAGCGGTTGCAAGATCTGAAGGTTCGCACTAGAGTCACAAATACTGAGCAGTTGGTGTTTATCGCCGCGCTGAATATCAGCTACGAGCTGGCTCAGGAAAAGGCAAAAACCCGTGATTACGCTTCCAGCATGGAGCAGCGTATTAAGATGTTACAGCAGACCATTGAACAGGCTTTACTTGATCAGGGTCGCATAACGGAAAGACCGGGGCCGAAGTTTGAATAATACTTCAGGGTCAACTATGGTAGATTGACAGTGAAGTTAAAAAATTCTCTGAGATGTTTGCAAGCGGGCCAGTCCCCTGAGCCGATATTTCATACCAACAGAGTGTGGCGATCCATGGTTGGTGAGCATGCTCGGTCCGTCCGAGAAGCCTTAAAATCATGACGACACATTCACCTTGAACCAAGGGTTCAAGGGTTACAGCCTGCGGCGGCATCTCGGAGATTCCCCTCTTCTACCAACAACGACCATGACGCAACTGCCCGATTCACTTCCGTCACGACAAGCAATTCGCAAACAGATTCGTCAACGCCGACGAGAAATCACCAGCGCCCAGCAGCGCCATTTCGCTGAACAAGCCGCACTGCGCATGATGTCCTGGCCGCCTGTTGTGATGGCACACAGCATCGCCCTGTTTCTCTCCTTTGACGGCGAGCTTGATACCCAGCCGCTGATTGAACAGCTGTGGCGAAGCGGCAAACGCGTTTACCTTCCCGTACTACACCCCTTCAGCCCCGGCAATCTGCTCTTTTTGCACTACCATCCGCGTAGCGAACTGGTGACCAATCGTCTGAAAATTCAGGAGCCGAAGCTGGACGTGCGGGATGTGCTCCCCTTGAGCCAGCTCGACGTACTCATCACGCCGTTAGTTGCCTTCGATGAACAGGGGCAGCGCCTCGGCATGGGCGGGGGGTTCTATGACAGAACGCTGCAACACTGGCGCACATATGGCGTACAGCCGGTCGGTTATGCTCATGACTGCCAGCGTGTAGAGAAGTTGCCGGTGGAGGAGTGGGATATTCCGCTGCCTGCGGTGATCACACCATCAACGGTGTGGGAGTGGTAAGAGCTTGTTCCCCTCCCGGACGGGAGAGGAACAGATGACACCGCTTAGAACAGCAGTCGGGAACGAATAGTGCCCGGAATCGCTTTCATGCTCTGCAGCGCGGTCTGCGCGATCTCCTCTTCCGCTTCGATGTCGACCACAACATAGCCCATATACGGCGTGGTTTGCAGATACTGTGCCGCGATGTTGATGTTCTGGCTGGCGAAAATCTGGTTAAGTGCCGTCAGCACGCCAGGACGGTTTTCATGGATATGCAGCAGACGACGACCGCCGTGCAGTGGCAGAGAGACTTCCGGGAAGTTTACCGCCGAGAGCGTGGAGCCGTTATCAGAGTACTTAATCAGCTTACCGGCAACTTCCAGGCCGATATTCTCCTGCGCTTCCTGAGTTGAACCGCCGATGTGCGGCGTCAGGATAACGTTATCAAACTCACAGAGCGGTGAGTCGAACGGATCGCTGTTGGTCGCAGGTTCAGTCGGGAAGACGTCAATCGCTGCGCCCGCCAGGTGCTTACGTTTCAGGGCATCGCACAGCGCGGGAATATCGACAACCGTGCCGCGTGCGGCGTTGATCAGCAGCGCGCCCGGCTTCATCAGCGCCAGCTCCTCCTCGCCAATCATATTCTTCGTGGAGGCGTTTTCCGGCACGTGCAGGCTGACTACGTCGCTCATGTTCAGCAAGTCGGAGAGATGCTGCACCTGCGTAGCGTTGCCGAGCGGCAGTTTGTTCTCGATATCGTAGAAGAAGACGTGCATCCCCAGTGATTCAGCAAGAATACCGAGCTGCGTACCAATGTGGCCGTAGCCGATAATACCGAGCTTTTTGCCGCGCGCTTCATAGGAGCCGACCGCCAGCTTGTTCCAGATACCGCGGTGCGCTTTAGCGTTCGCTTCCGGAATGCCGCGCATCAGCAGCAGCAGTTCGCCGATCACTAACTCCGCCACGGAACGGGTGTTGGAGAAGGGGGCGTTGAATACCGGAATACCGCGTTTGGCTGCCGCGTCCAGGTTGACCTGGTTGGTGCCGATGCAGAAACAGCCGATGGCGACCAGCTTTTCCGCCGCGGCGATGACATCTTCAGTCAGTTGAGTACGGGATCGCAGGCCAATGAAGTGGGCATCGCGGATGGACTCTTTCAGCTGTTCACTGTCCAGCGCGCCCTTGTGAAATTCGATGTTGTTATAACCTGCCGCACGAAGGCTATCGACCGCTTTCTGGTGCACCCCTTCGACGAGCAGAAATTTAATTTTGTCTTTCTCCAGTGATACCTTTGCCATTTACCCGACCCTGTTTTATGTCTGACTGTGATGTTGTGCGGAGGAAAACCGCGTTAGCCAACATATCAAAAAAAACTATCGCGGCAATATGAACGTTTGCGTCACCGCTCTGAAGAAATGTCATCCAGCGGGAAATGGCAGAGAAAAATGCTGGAAAAGCGGAGGCTCGCGGCAGGGATGCGAGATGAAGGGGAAAAACGTGACAGATATCACCGAATTTAACGATGTCAGATTTTTCCCGGGAGACAGCGGCCTCCCGGTCAGATCATTTCACGATGGTTTTGACGCCATTTTCCGTGCCGATCAGCGCCACGTCAGCTCCACGGTTAGCGAATAAACCCACGGTAACTACGCCGGGAATGTTGTTGATGGTGTTCTCCATCGCGATGGGATCGAGAATTTCCAGACCATAGACATCGAGGATGACATTGCCGTTATCCGTCACCACATTTTGGCGATACTCCGGGCGACCGCCCAGCTTAACCAGCGTTCGTGCGACCGCGCTGCGCGCCATCGGGATCACCTCAACGGGCAGCGGGAATTTGCCGAGGATCGGCACCTGCTTGGAGGCATCGGCGATACAGATAAACTTATCCGCCACCGAGGCGATGATCTTCTCACGGGTCAGCGCCGCGCCGCCGCCTTTGATCATCTGCATCTGATCGTTGATCTCATCCGCGCCGTCGACGTAGATCCCCAGACGATCGACCGCGTTAAGATCGAAAACGGTGATGCCTAAGCTTTTCAGCTTCTCGGTGGAAGCATCCGAGCTGGAAACCGCGCCCTCAATCTGCCCTTTCATGGTACCCAGCGCGTCAATAAAGTGTGCTGCGGTGGAGCCGGTGCCTACGCCGACAATGGTGCCCGGTTCAACATAGTGAAGTGCTGCCCAGCCCACTGCCTTTTTGAGTTCATCCTGCGTCATGGTCGTTCGCCTGTGGTGTGAAATTTCAGGCGCATTATAAATAGGCTCTGCCGAAAAGTCCCTGTGACCTGTGTCACAATACGCGACAACCATTTTCGTCTGCCACGACGGGAAATTTATGTCATAGTGCGAAAGACTATTTTTCAGGAGATTGCCCGAGCAATGAAACGTCCGGACTACAGAACACTACAGGCACTTGATGCGGTTATTCGTGAGCGTGGGTTTGAGCGTGCTGCGCAAAAGCTCTGTATTACCCAATCCGCCGTGTCACAGCGTATCAAGCAACTGGAGAACATGTTCGGGCAGCCACTGCTGGTGCGTACCGTACCGCCGCGCCCTACCGAGCAGGGGCAGAAACTGCTGGCGCTGTTGCGTCAGGTTGAGCTTTTAGAAGAGGAGTGGCTGGGCGATGAACAAACGGGCTCCACGCCGCTGCTGCTGTCGCTGGCGGTCAACGCCGACAGTCTGGCAACCTGGCTGCTGCCCGCCCTCGCGCCGGTGCTGGTCGACTCCCCGATTCGCCTCAATTTGCAGGTGGAAGATGAAACCCGCACCCAGGAGCGTCTGCGTCGCGGTGAAGTGGTTGGCGCGGTGAGTATCCAGCCTCAGGCGCTGCCAAGCTGCCTGGTGGATAAACTGGGCGCGCTCGACTACCTGTTTGTCGGCTCGAAAGAGTTTGCCGAACGCTACTTTCCCAACGGCGTAACGCGCTCTGCGCTGCTGAAAGCGCCCGCGGTAGCCTTTGATCATCTCGACGATATGCATCAGGCCTTTTTGCAGCAATATTTCGATCTGCCGCCCGGCAGCGTCCCCTGCCATATCGTCAACTCATCAGAGGCCTTTGTGCAGTTGGCGCGCCAGGGAACCACCTGCTGCATGATCCCCCATCTGCAGATCGAAAAAGAGCTGGCGAGCGGTGAGCTTATCGATTTGACGCCGGGCCTGCTGCAGCGTCGTATGCTCTACTGGCACCGCTTTGCGCCGGAAAGCCGAATGATGCGCAACGTCACCGACGCGCTGCTGGCGTTCGGTCATCGGGTACTGCGACAGGATTAAGTAAGGCCCTCTCCCCGAACGAGGAGAGGGAAGCCTGCGTTATTTCGCGGCTGGCGTGGACTGTTGCTGTTGCTGTTGCTGCGCCTGATTAGGCTCAATCTGGAAGACCACATCAACCTGATCGTCAAACTGGATGGTCGGCTGCTCGTAGGTCTCCTGCGCCGCAGACTCGGCTGGCGCATCGGCCTTCATCATGCGTACCATCGGGCTCGGCTGATAGTTAGAAACATGGTAACGAACGCTATAAACCGGGCCGAGTTTGGCATTAAAGCCGGCAGCCAGCTGCTGCGCCTGACGGGTCGCGTCATCAATCGCCGCTTTACGGGCTTTATCTTTGAACGATTCAGATTGCGCAACGCCCAGCGAGACGGAGCGAATTTCGTTAAGACCCGCTTTCAGCGCGCCATCAAGCAGTGAGTTCAGCTTGTCCAGTTCGCGCAGCGTCACTTCCACGGTGCGCACAGCGCGATAGCCTTTCAGAATGCTTTTGCCATTCTGGTAGTCGTAATCGGGCTGGGTGCGTAAGTTCGCAGAGTTAATATCTTTACGGGCGATGCCGTTTTGCTCAAGGAAGCTCAGGTATTGCGCAACGCGATCGTCCGCCTGCTTCTTGGCTGAGGCCGCATCTTTCGCGGCAACGTTCACTTCAATCGCCAGGGTGGCGATATCGGGTGTCGCATCCACGCTTGCCGTACCCGTTGTGACAATGTGCGGGCCATCCGGCAACTCACTGGCCTGTACCGCCATTGCGCTGAAACCCACCATCGCCGCCAGGGCTATCACTTTACGTTTCACAGGTACTCCTCCATGTTACTCAATTACGTCCCGTGCACGGACGCCTGGCAGCAAGCTTAGCCGCTTACGCCTGATTGTCCATCGGACTTACCTTAACTGAATAATCCTTGCAAATGGTTAACACCTTCCACCGCCAGTTTCAGCGCGATAAACCACATCACCAGGCCAACCAGAGTATTGATAACCCGCTGCGCCGTGGCGGTGCGCAAACGCGGCGCAAGCCAGGCGGCCAACAGCGCAAGGCTGAAGAACCAGAGAAAAGAGGCGCTGACAGTGCCGAGGGCAAACCAGCGTTTCGGCATCTCCGCCAGCTGCCCGCCAAGGCTACCGAGCACCACAAAGGTATCGAGATAGACATGGGGATTAAGCCAGGTAACAGCCAGCATGGTGGCGATGATCTGCCCACGCCCCTGGCGAAGCACCTCTGCACTCTCCAGATCGATATTATGTGCAAAGGCGGTTTTCAGCGCGCCAAAGCCGTACCACAGAAGAAAAAGCACCCCGCCCCACGTCACCAGCGCCAGTAGCCACGGCGACTGCAGCAGTAATGCACTGCCGCCAAATACGCCGGCGCAAATCAGCGCAACATCGCTCAGGGTGCAGAGCAGCGCCGTCATGATGTGATACTGCCGACGGATGCCCTGGTTCATGACGAACGCGTTTTGTGGCCCCAGCGGCAAAATTAGCGCAGCGCCTAGCATAAGCCCTTGTAAATAATAAGATAACACGTCAAATTTCCATTCGGTTTATTGCAGGAAGCTGACTATAACGCGCGGGGATTATTAGGTGAAATTGATAATTTTAATCTGCCATTAACCGGACTAATAACGAGAGGTATAAAAAAGGCCGACGGTGTCGGCCTGGTAGTTACTCGTCAGCGTTATCTTTGACCCGTTTAAAATTGACGTCCATTTGCGGGAACGGGAAGCTAATGCCGTTTTCATCGAAACGGCGCTTGATGGTCTCAAGCACGTCCCAGTAGACGTTTTGCAGATCGCTGCTTTTGCTCCAGATACGCACCACAAAGTTGATCGACGACGCGCCCAGTTCGTTGAGGCGTACCGTCATCTCACGGTCTTTGAGGATACGGTCATCGGCCTGGATAATCTCGGTGATGAGGCTTTTAACCTGGTCGATATCCGAATCATAGGCCACGCCGATAATCAGCTCGTTACGGCGCACCGGCTCGCGGGAGAAGTTAATGATGTTGCCCGCGATAATTTTACCGTTCGGGATAACGATAATGCGGCCATCCGGCGTGCGCAGAGTCGTTGAGAAAATCTGCACCTGCAGTACAGTGCCGGCAACGCCGCCCAGATCGACATACTCGCCAGAGCGGAACGGACGGAAAGTCACCAGCAGCACGCCTGCCGCGAGGTTGGAGAGCGACCCTTGCAGCGCCAGACCAATGGCCAGGCCGGCGGCACCGAGCACCGCAATCACCGATGCCGTTTGTACGCCGACGCGCCCCAGCGCGGCAATCAGGGTGAACGCGATAATACCGTAGCGCACCAGCGCGGAGAGGAAGTCCGCAACGGTGGCGTCAATGTGTCTTGCACGCATCACCCGGTTAAGGGCGTTCGAAATAACGCGCGCCACAATCATACCGACGATGATGATGGCAATAGCCGCCACGATATTAACGGCATAGCTCAACAACAGCGCCTGGTTATTTACCAGCCAGGAGCCTGCGTTGTTGATGCTATCGACAACGTGAAGATCTTCCATATTGTGCTTCCTTCTATTGTTCCAAAACGGAAAAAACGCCCCTTGCCAAAAGGACAGCCCCCTAAAGGGTAAACAAAAAGAGCCGCTTTCGCCAAATAGTTAACATGCACGGACGGATAGCAGCTTATTGAATTCGCAATAAAAAAGGCCCGCTAAGTGCGGGCCTTTTCGGAAAAGAGCGGCGTAAATTACAGAACGTCTACAGCGTTCAGCTCTTTAAATGCCTGCTCCAGACGCGTCACCATGCTGGTCTGCGCTGCACGCAGCCATACGCGCGGATCGTAGTATTTCTTGTTCGGCTGGTCTTCGCCTTTCGGGTTGCCCAGCTGGCTCTGCAGGTAGCCTTCGTTATCTTTGTAGTACTTCAGAATACCTTCCCAGGTTGCCCATTGGGTGTCGGTATCGATGTTCATTTTGATAACGCCGTAGCTTACGGAGTCTTTGATTTCCTGAGCAGATGAACCGGAACCGCCGTGGAACACGAAGTTCAGGCTGTTGTGCGGCAGGTTATGTTTCTTAGAAACATACTCCTGAGAGTCGCGCAGGATAGTCGGGGTCAGTTTAACGTTGCCCGGCTTGTAAACGCCGTGCACGTTACCGAAGGAAGCCGCGATGGTGAAACGCGGGCTGATGGCGTTCAGCTTGGTGTAAGCGTAGTCCACATCTTCCGGCTGGGTGTAGAGAGCAGATGCGTCCATATGGCTGTTGTCGACGCCATCTTCTTCACCACCGGTGCAGCCCAGTTCGATCTCAAGGGTCATGCCCATTTTGGACATGCGCTCCAGGTACTTGGAGCAGATCTCGATGTTCTCTTCCAGAGACTCTTCAGACAGGTCGATCATGTGAGAAGAGAAGAGCGGTTTGCCGGTCGCAGCAAAGTGTTTCTCACCCGCGTCCAGCAGGCCGTCGATCCACGGCAGCAGTTTTTTCGCGCAGTGGTCAGTGTGCAGAATAACCGGCACACCGTAGTGTTCTGCCATCTGGTGAACGTGATGCGCGCCAGAGATAGCGCCCAGAATAGCCGCGCCCTGAGGAACGTCCGTTTTCACGCCTTTGCCCGCGATAAACGCAGCGCCGCCATTGGAGAACTGGACGATAACCGGTGCACGAACTTTCGCAGCGGCTTCCAGAACGGCGTTGATGGAGTCAGTGCCCACGCAGTTAACTGCCGGCAGAGCGAAGTTGTTTTCTTTAGCTACCTGGAACACTTTCTGAACGTCATCACCAGTGATCACGCCAGGTTTTACGAAATCAAAAATTTTAGACATGTTACGTAGTCCTGTATCTTTGGCCTGGAAAAATGCGTGCCTTATAGCGCGCTGAAATTAAGGCGGGTTTCCCCGCCCTGCTGATCTTACTGCTTAGCGCGCTCTTCGAGCATGGCTACTGCCGGCAGAACTTTACCTTCCACGAATTCGAGGAATGCGCCGCCGCCAGTGGAGATGTAGGAGATCTTGTCAGCGATACCGAACAGATCGATAGCAGCCAGCGTGTCGCCGCCGCCTGCAATGGAGAACGCGTCGCTGTCAGCGATGGCGTTCGCCACGATTTCAGTACCCTTACGGAAGTTCGGGAACTCAAATACGCCAACCGGACCATTCCACAGAATAGTTTTGGCGTTTTTCAGGATTTCAGCCAGCTTCTCTGCGGAAACGTCGCCCAAATCCAGAATTTGCTCATCATCTTTGATGTCATTAACGGATTTCAGCGTCGCGTTGGCGGTTTCGGAGAACTCGGTTGCCACGCGTACATCGGTCGGAACCGGAATATCACAGGTGCTCAGCAGACGTTTGGCTTCATCAACCAGGTCCGCTTCGTAGAGGGATTTACCTACGTTATGGCCCTGGGCTGCAACGAAGGTGTTGGCGATACCGCCACCAACGATCAGCTGGTCAGCGATTTTGGACAGAGAGTCCAGCACGGTCAGTTTGGTAGAAACTTTAGAACCACCAACGATAGCTACCATCGGGCGAGCCGGCTCTTTCAGTGCTTTACCCAGCGCGTCCAGCTCTTCTGCCAGCAGCGGGCCTGCGCACGCAACATCAGCAAATTTACCGACACCGTGAGTAGAAGCCTGCGCGCGGTGCGCGGTACCAAAGGCGTCCATCACAAAGACGTCGCACAGCGCGGCATATTTCTTCGCCAGCGTTTCGTCGTCTTTTTTCTCGCCTTTGTTGAAGCGTACGTTTTCCAGCACGACCAGCTCACCGGCAGCGATTTCTACGCCATCAAGGTAATCTTTTGCCAGGCGAACCGGGTTAGAGAGTTTGTCTTTCAGATAGTTAACTACCGGAAGCAGAGAGAATTCTTCGTTGTATTCACCTTCGGTCGGGCGACCCAGGTGAGACGTTACCATCACTTTCGCGCCCTGTTTCAGCGCCAGTTCGATGGTCGGCAGAGAAGCACGGATACGTGCATCGCTGGTCACTTTCCCTTCTTTAACCGGTACGTTCAGATCCGCACGGATGAGAACGCGTTTACCAGCCAGATCCAGATCGGTCATCTTAATTACAGACATGGTGAATCCTCTCGATGATTCTTAAGTTTTGTAGACACTCGCGTGCCTTACCTGAAACTCACTGCAGCTATTGCTAACGTTGTGTCGAGCATGCGGTTAGCAAAGCCCCATTCGTTGTCGCACCATACAAGGGTTTTAATCAGGTGCGAACCACTGACCCGGGTTTGCGTGCCATCGACAATGGCGCTGTGCGGATCGTGGTTAAAATCAATTGAGACCAACGGTAATTCCGTATAGTCAACTATACCATGAAATGTTCCCTGCGCTGCTTTTTGCAGCAACTGGTTGACTTCACTCGCTTTTACCGGCTTTTTCACCGTTACGCTTAAATCAATGGCGGTGACGTTAATCGTCGGCACGCGCACCGCAATCGCTTCGAATCTGTCATTAAACTGGGGAAAAATGCGCGAAATACCCGCCGCCAGTTTGGTGTCGACTGGGATGATTGACTGGCTGGCTGCGCGCGTACGCCGCAGATCGGCATGGTAGGCATCAATCACCTGCTGATCGTGCATCGCCGAGTGGATTGTCGTTACCGTGCCCCACTCGATGTCGTAAGCCTCGTCGAGCAGCTTGATCACTGGAATAATGCAGTTCGTGGTGCAGGAGGCGTTGGAGACAAGGTGATCTTCAGGACGCAACGTCAGATGGTTCACGCCAAAGACGATGGTTGCGTCGAGATCGCTGCTGCCGGGATGAGAGAAAAGCACTTTTTTCGCGCCTGCCGCGAGGTGGGCTTCGCCATCTTCACGGCTGCCATAAACGCCGGTGCAATCAAGCACGATATCAACACCCAGCTCACGCCAGGGCAGCGCAGCAATCTCGCTTTCGTGCAGCAGACGAATCGCATCATCGCCAATAAAGAGCTGTTCCCGCTCCTGGCGCACGTCCCAGGCAAAACGCCCGTGGCTGGTGTCGTACTTCAGCAGATGCGCGATCCCCGCGGCATCCGCCAGCTCATTGATTGCCACCACGGTGATCTCGGCGCGACGCCCCGATTCGTACAGCGCCCGAAGCACGTTGCGCCCGATACGACCGAAACCATTAATCGCTATGCGTAGGCTCATAACTCTCCTGCAAGGCCAGCCCGCCTGAAGTGGATGACAGAGTAATCCAGTCGCCACCAGAGGGGAATCCTCGCCTGCCTGAACTGCGTCTGTTTGCTTATTTGTCGAACATTTAATCGACTGAAACGGTTCAGCTAGGATAAGCGAAAGCTGGAATAAAAGGAATGATTGTCCAGACGGATTCGCCAGTAATCTGACTTGCATCACATTTTCACTGGAATAATTGACGGGATAAAGTGGAGGTTAAGTCAGAGAAAGAGGGGGTCGAGAGGGAGAAAGAAGCGTCCATGCTGGTTTATCAGACGGGAGAGCACGTTGCGGAACATTAAACAGACTGAATCGGGCGGGCTAAACTGCGCCCGTTCCGCTCCCCCGCTCCTGCACTGAGACGGCGTGCGCTAAACGCGGTTTAAAACCAGCTGCGCTCCGGCACCTGCGGCTCAGTGCGATCCGCGCGCGGCATTTCTACCGGCAGCGAAGAGAGCTCTTTCGCCCACAGATCGGCCACCCATTTGACGCCCTTCGCGGTGAAGCGCGCCTGCGACCAGCTGTGGCTGTTCTCGCCCACGCCGCCATGCACGGTGAAATAACCCGCATCGATATGGTACTGCGGCGGCATCAGTGCACCGTTAACCCGCTGCATGATATTGCGTTCCAGCAAAAAGCGGCGGAACTGCGGCTCTTTCACCCGCAGCATTTTGCACAGCTGGCGGAAACCGAGCGACTCTTCAACCCGCACGTACTGGTCGAAAAACTCCGCTTTTGGCGCGGTGATGGCAAGCTGCGCTTCTGCACGCTGGCGCTTTTCATACTGCTCTGCCCACGCACGCGCAGCAGCAGCAGGATTGGTAAAGTCCGGCAGGCCGACACTTTTTTCGCGCTCCTGCCAGCGATCGAGCATTTCGGCGGTAAAAGCCGGAGAGAGACGTGAAACCGTCAACAGTGAGTCGCGCTTATTGAGCAAAAACTCCTGCCGCATTTCGCCCTCGCGCTCGTAAGCATTAGCGCTAACCGGCTGGGAAAGACGTTGCGCCGTTTCCAGGCTTTTAACCATCCGTTTGACTTCGGCATGGGTTACGCCCGTCAGCTTCGCGATTTCGCGGCTGCTGATGGTCGACGCGGCAGCCTGCGAATTGAGATGTTCACCAGAGATCACCATGTTCACTCCTTACTCAAACTCACATCGGTTAAGGTGAGGAAATAGTATACAACTTACTGGATAGATATCCAGTATATTTTTTACACATAGATCAATGGTGTTTTAAGAGCGTTGAGTAAAAAGAGGAGAGTGTCGTGAGGGCGGAACGAAAACGTGCCGGAGGGCAATAACGCCTGCTCCGGCACGAGATAGTGCAGGCCCGGTAAGCGAAACGCCACCGGGCAAAGGGGATTACAGCAGCTCTTTGGCTTTGGCGACCACGTTATCTACGGTGAAGCCAAACTCTTCGAACAGCAGCTCTGCTGGTGCAGACTCACCGAAGGTGGTCATGCCAACAACCGCGCCATTCAGGCCGGTGTATTTGCACCAGAAGTCAGCGATACCGGCTTCCACCGCCACACGCGCGCTGACCGCTTTCGGCAGCACCGCTTCACGGTAAGCAGCATCCTGCTTGTCGAAGGTGTCGGTAGACGGCATGGAGACCACGCGCGCTTTCACACCTTCGGCTGTCAGACGTTCCCACGCAGCCACGGCCAGTTCAACTTCAGAACCAGTGGCGATGAAAATCAGCTGCGGCTGACCTTCGCAATCTTTCAGCACGTAACCGCCGCGAGCGATATCCGCCAGTTGCTGCTCGGTACGCTCCTGCTGCGCCAGGTTCTGGCGGGAGAGGATCAGCGCCGTCGGGCCATCGTGGCGCTCAACGCCATATTTCCACGCCACCGCAGATTCCACCTGGTCACACGGACGCCAGGTGCTGACGTTCGGGGTCAGGCGCAGAGAAGCAACCTGCTCAACCGGCTGGTGCGTCGGGCCATCTTCACCCAGACCGATGGAGTCGTGAGTATAAACCAGCACCTGACGCTGCTTCATCAGCGCCGCCATACGTACCGCGTTACGCGCGTACTCGACGAACATCAGGAAAGTGGAGGTGTAGGGCACGAAACCGCCGTGCAGAGAGATACCGTTGGCAATCGCGGTCATACCGAATTCGCGCACGCCGTAGTGAATGTAGTTGCCTGCGGCATCTTCATTGATCGCTTTCGAACCGGACCACAGGGTCAGGTTGGAAGGCGCGAGGTCAGCGGAACCACCGAGGAACTCCGGCAGCAGCGGGCCAAACGCTTCGATAGCGTTTTGGGAAGCTTTACGGCTGGCGATTTTCGCCGGGTTTGCCTGCAGTTTGGCAATGAACTCGTTGGCTTTCGCCGCGAAATCTTCCGGCATCTCGCCTTTCATACGACGAGTGAATTCGGCAGCCAGCTCCGGGAACGCTTTCGCGTAAGCGGCGAACTTCTCGTTCCACGCAGACTCTTTCGCCTGACCGACTTCTTTCGCATCCCACTGCGCGTAAATCTCAGATGGGATCTCAAACGGAGCGTGTTTCCAGCCCAGCTGTTCGCGGGTCAGCGCCACTTCCGCGTCGCCCAGCGGCGCGCCGTGGGAGTCATGGGTACCGGCTTTGTTCGGCGAGCCGAAACCGATAATGGTTTTGCACATCAGCAGCGACGGTTTATCGGTAACGCTGCGTGCTTCTTCAACGGCGCGTTTGATGGCGTCGGCATCATGGCCGTTTACGCCACGCACCACGTGCCAGCCGTAGGCTTCAAAGCGTTTTGCGGTATCGTCGGTGAACCAGCCTTCAACGTGGCCGTCGATAGAGATGCCGTTGTCGTCGTAGAACGCAACCAGTTTGCCCAGCTTCAGCGTACCGGCCAGCGAGCAGGCTTCGTGAGAGATGCCTTCCATCATGCAGCCGTCGCCCATAAAGGCGTAGGTGAAGTGGTCAACAATGTCGTGACCCGGACGGTTGAACTGCGCCGCCAGCGTCTTCTCGGCAATCGCCATACCGACTGCGTTTGCAATCCCCTGCCCCAGCGGGCCGGTGGTGGTTTCAACGCCTGCGGTGTAACCCACTTCCGGGTGGCCCGGCGTTTTGGAGTGCAGCTGGCGGAAGTTTTGCAGTTCGGTAATCGGCAGATCGTAGCCGGTGAGGTGCAGCAGGCTATAGATCAGCATCGAGCCGTGACCATTGGACAGCACAAAGCGGTCGCGGTCAGCCCATGCAGGATTCGTCGGGTTATGGTTCAGGAAATCACGCCATAACACTTCGGCGATGTCTGCCATGCCCATTGGGGCTCCCGGGTGACCGGATTTGGCTTTCTGTACCGCGTCCATGCTCAGCGCACGAATAGCATTGGCAAGCTCTTTACGTGAGGACATTTTGACTCCAGATCGGACTGTTAAGGGCTAATCCCGTAACGACTTGACGACAGCGCGTTTTGGGCTACGCCGGAAAAAAGTGCCAACAATGTAACCCAAGCGGGTAATCATGTACATGGAGCATCCTTTTGCGCTTCAGAAATCTCTGGAAGCCGCTCGCAAGTTGCGCAATCTCCTCGCCCGTCCAACACTCTCTTCTTTATACTGACGCTTACCGCCCTCTTGTGTACAAGGAAGGCGGAGCAAAAACGACTCAATCATTGCGGAAGATAATAAATGAAAATTCGCCCAGCCCTCCTTGCTCTGGGAATGACAACCCTGCTTGCCGGTTGTCAGAACATGGATTCAAACGGTTTTCTCAGCTCCGGTGCGGAAGCCTTTCAGGCTTACACCCTGAGCGATGCGCAGGTTATCGCCCTGAGCGACGACGCCTGTAAGCAGATGGACAGCAAAGCAACCATCGCGCCTGCCAGCAGCAAATACAGCCAGCGCCTGAGCAAAATTGCCGCCGCCCTTGGTGACAACATCAACGGCCAACCGGTGAATTACAAAGTGTATGAGACTAAAGATGTCAACGCCTTTGCCATGGCGAACGGCTGCATCCGCGTCTACAGCGGGCTGATGGATATGATGACCGACAATGAGGTCGAAGCGGTGATTGGTCACGAAATGGGCCACGTTGCGCTCGGCCATGTGAAGAAAGGGATGCAGGTGGCGCTCGGCACCAACGCGGTGCGTGCAGCGGCTGCCTCGGCGGGTGGCATCGTCGGCAGCCTCTCCCAGTCGCAGCTCGGCGCGCTTGGGGAAAAACTGGTCAACTCACAGTTCTCCCAGCGTCAGGAGTCGGAAGCGGATGACTACTCTTACGATCTGCTGCGCAAGCGCGGTATCAACCCGGTTGGCTTAGCCACCAGCTTCGAAAAGCTGGCGAAGATGGATCAGGGCCGTCAAAGCTCAATGTTTGACGATCACCCGGCGTCGGAAGCCCGTGCCCAGCACATTCGCGAGCGTATGGCCGCAGACGGCATCAAGTAATCAATAAAGGAGGCGCTTGCCTCCTTTTTATTATGCCCGCATCGCGGATAAAAAAATCCCCTCCGGGACTGACCGGGAGGGGATTGATTTCATTGCGGCTCACGCCGTGAGATGAGGTTACTCATCTTCCAGATATGTGTAGCCGTAGAGACCCGCTTCGAACTCTTCGAGGAACTGCTGCTGCAGCGCATCGTCCAGCCCGGTCTCTTTAACCTGATCGCGGAACTGGGTTAACAGCTTGCCCGGATCGAGCTGCACGTACTCCAGCATATCGGCCACGGTATCGCCTTCGTCAGAGAGCTCCACTTCCACGCTGCCATCAGGAAAGACGAACACGTCAACCGCTTCGGTATCACCGAACAGGTTGTGCATGTTGCCGAGGATCTCCTGATAGGCACCGACCATAAAGAAGCCCAGCATCGGCGGGTTATCCGGATCGTACTCCGGCATCGGCATCGTTGTGGCAATACCGTCACCATCGACATAGTGATCGATAGCACCGTCAGAGTCACAGGTAATATCCAGCAGTACCGCGCGGCGCTCCGGCGCATGGTTCAATCCCTCCAGCGGCAGCACCGGGAAGAGCTGATCGATACCCCACGCATCCGGCATCGACTGGAACAGCGAGAAGTTGACGTACATCTTGTCCGCCATACGCTCCTGCAGTTCGTCGATAATCGGACGGTGCGCACGGTTGCTCGGATCGAGCTGCTTCTGCACTTCATGGCACATATTGAGGTAGAGCTGCTCAGCCCACGCGCGCTCTTGCAGGCTAAAGGCACCGGAAGAGTAACCGACGTGAATATCGTGCAGATCCATCTGGCTGTCATGCAGCCACTCGCGCAGCGAACGGCGCGTGCCCGGCTCGTGCATCTCCTGCCAGGTTTCCCACATGCTTTGCAGCGCGCGCGGCGCATCTTCCGCCGGCGGAGTGGCCGGGGTGTATTCGTTGCGCTCTACGCCGATGATATTGGAGACCAGCACCGTATGGTGCGCAGTGACCGCGCGTCCCGATTCGGTGATCACCGTCGGGTGCGGCAAACCGTGCTCTTCGCAGGCATCGCCAATCGCCCAGATAATGTTGTTAGCGTACTCATTCAGGCCGTAGTTAACGGAGCAGTCGGATTGCGAACGGGTGCCCTCGTAATCCACACCCAGTCCGCCGCCGACGTCAAAGCACTGAATATTTACGCCCAGCTTGTGCAGCTCAACGTAGAAGCGGGCTGATTCACGCACGCCGGTGGCGATATCGCGAATATTGGCCATCTGCGAACCGAGGTGGAAGTGCAGCAGCTGAATGCTATCCAGACGGCCGCGCTCACGCAGGATCTCAACAAGTTGCAGCACCTGCGTCGCCGCCAGACCAAACTTCGACTTCTCACCGCCGGAGGATTGCCATTTGCCGGAGCCTTGCGATGCCAGACGCGCCCGCACACCAAGGCGCGGGATGACATTCAGGCGTTCAGCTTCTTCCAGCACGATGGCAATTTCGCTCATCTTCTCAATCACCAGATAGACCTTATGGCCCATCTTCTCGCCAATCAGCGCCAGGCGGATGTATTCACGGTCTTTATAGCCGTTACAGACGATCACCGAACGGGTCATGCCTGCATGGGCGAGCACCGCCATCAGTTCCGCTTTTGAACCCGCTTCCAGCCCCAGCGGTTCGCCAGAGTGGATCAGGGATTCAATGACGCGACGGTGCTGGTTAACCTTGATCGGGTAAACCAGGAAGTAGTCGCCGTTATAGCCATAAGATTCACGCGCGCGTTTAAAGGCGGCGTTAATCGAACGCAGACGGTGTTGCAGGATCTGCGGGAAGCAGAAGAGCGCCGGTAAACGCTGCCCCTGCGCTTCACGCACTTTCACCAGCTGTGCCAGATCGACACGCGCCTCGGGGACATCCGGATCGGGGCACACGCTGATGTGGCCCAGCTCATTGACGTCATAGTAGTTATTGCCCCACCAGGCAATATTGTAAGTCCGTAGCATCTTGCTGGCTTCCTGGGAGCTCATCGCTACCTCCTGCATGGAACGTAGTGCACCTTGTTCGCCTGCTGACGAAGGCGAAACTGAAGAGATGTCGTCAGACATTGCGAACCTCACTTAATTAAAGTGTATACCCTGTGAACGTCACGCTGCTCTTTGGCGAGGCGAAGCGACACGGAGATGAAATAGTTGACTACTATCGCAGTGACACATAGCGATAACAACCCATAAACAGCCAGGATTTTCGGCATAACATGCCAAAGCACCGACTGCGCGACCGGTTTCTGGTTCATATGATAGTAAAACATCTGTCCGGACCCGAGTATGACAGGCCGGCGAAACCACGAGAAAACTCCTGGTACTCAGGAGAGCCCTTGTTCAGTTATCACAATGCCTTACCGGCCCTGGAGTCCTGAGAAGCGCCGAAATGGGGATAACATCGGCAGGTTTGCAGATCAGAGATGCGAATGATGGGGAGTGCATGCACGCCAGAACGACGCGGCAGAATATTCAGAAAACGACGGTTCATTATTTCGTATCACCTCCACGCAAGCCATGACGACCCGCGACAAGCCAAAGCCATTAAATACACTGCTTAACCCGGCTGGAAGTGGCGACACAGCAGCGATGCCGTGCGCTTTTTTGATGAGCCGCGCGCGGCGTTTTATACCGATAACCGGGTGAAAAAGCAAAATAAAAAAGGCCTTCTTGCCCCATTGCCAGGAAAATTTTCCGTGACAGAGTGTGTCAGGAGACGACGCAGATCAAAAAACGCTGGCAATGAGATGAATAAGTAACCTAAAATAGCCGTCCAGATGTTAATCCGTCCAGACCGATTAACACACAGACTTCTTGTGTCCTCTTTGCGTAGCCACCGCGAAGAGAGCCGAACACAGAATTCGATTTAACCGAATTACACCAGGTGAAAATTTACTATGGCAAAACACCTTTTTACGTCCGAGTCCGTCTCTGAAGGGCATCCTGACAAAATCGCTGACCAAATTTCTGACGCTGTGCTGGATGCAATCCTCGAGCAGGACCCTAAAGCGCGCGTCGCTTGTGAAACGTACGTGAAAACCGGCATGGTGCTGGTCGGTGGCGAAATCACTACCAGCGCATGGGTGGATATCGAAGAGATCACCCGTAACACCGTGCGTGAGATCGGCTATGTTCACTCTGACATGGGCTTTGACGCTAACTCTTGCGCCGTACTGAGCGCAATCGGTAAGCAGTCTCCGGATATCAACCAGGGCGTTGACCGTGCCGATCCTCTGGAGCAGGGCGCGGGCGATCAGGGTCTGATGTTTGGCTACGCGACCAACGAAACCGACGTGCTGATGCCAGCGCCGATCACCTACGCTCACCGTCTGGTTGAACGCCAGGCTGAAGTGCGCAAAAACGGCACCCTGCCGTGGCTGCGTCCGGATGCGAAAAGCCAGGTTACCTTCCAGTACGACGATGGCAAAATCGTTGGCATTGATGCCGTGGTGCTCTCTACCCAGCACTCCGAAGATATCGATCAGACATCGCTGCAGGAAGCGGTGATGGAAGAGATCATCAAGCCGATCCTGCCGACCGAGTGGCTGAACGCTTCGACCAAATTCTTTATCAACCCGACCGGCCGCTTTGTTATCGGCGGTCCGATGGGCGACTGTGGCCTGACCGGCCGTAAAATCATCGTTGACACCTATGGCGGCATGGCCCGTCACGGCGGCGGCGCATTCTCCGGTAAAGATCCGTCGAAAGTGGACCGTTCCGCAGCGTACGCAGCGCGTTATGTGGCGAAAAACATCGTTGCTGCTGGCCTTGCCGATCGCTGTGAAATCCAGGTCTCCTACGCCATTGGCGTGGCAGAGCCGACCTCGATCATGGTTGAAACCTTCGGCACCGAAAAAGTCTCTACCGAGCAGTTAACGCTGCTGGTGCGTGAGTTCTTCGACCTGCGTCCGTACGGCCTGATCCAGATGCTGGATCTGCTGCACCCGATCTATAAAGAGACCGCTGCATACGGTCACTTCGGTCGCGAATCCTTCCCGTGGGAAAAAACCGACAAAGCCGCGCTGCTGCGCGATGCTGCCGGTCTGAAATAATCCACGGTTCGCACCGCTATAAAGGCCAGCTCGCGCTGGCCTTTTTCATTGTTACATGCTGAATGACCACCACATCGCATTTGTGCAGCTATACTCACTCAGCCCGTAACTATTTCATTTGAAAGCGATTACACCAGGTAATCAACGAAACTCTCCCCTCACCTCACAGGCTGAAACGGTCGCGCGTCATAACTGTTACATTACGCTTCGGTTTAGTCTGAAATAACGCCCTGCAATTAACCATTCATTGTCAAGAATCCTATAATCCTCAACACTTTTATTTACATTCGTGGCCTGCCCGAAATGTAACCGATTACACTCATGTGATGCATATCACGACTTTTCGCTTATGAGTGACCTAACGTTTATCACGATAAAATTAATGACATGAATGGAGGGCATAATGCCTGACAATAAGAAACAGAAGCATTCCAACAAGGCCATGACCTTTTTTGTCTGCTTCCTCGCTGCACTGGCAGGACTACTTTTTGGCCTGGATATTGGCGTGATTGCGGGCGCACTGCCCTTCATCACGGAAGATTTTCAAATCAGCTCACATACTCAGGAGTGGGTGGTGAGCTCAATGATGTTTGGTGCCGCCGTCGGCGCAGTCGGCAGCGGCTGGCTCTCCTGGCGTCTTGGGCGTAAAAAGAGCCTGATGATCGGTGCCGTGCTGTTTGTTATCGGCTCTCTCTGCTCTGCCGCCGCGCCGAACGTCGAGTTCCTGATCGTCTCTCGCGTGCTGCTCGGCCTAGCGGTTGGTATCGCCTCTTATACCGCCCCGCTCTACCTCTCTGAGATCGCACCGGAAAAAATCCGCGGCAGTATGATTTCGATGTATCAGCTGATGATCACCATCGGTATCCTCGGCGCGTACCTTTCTGACACCGCGTTCAGCTATAGCGGCGCATGGCGCTGGATGCTGGGCGTGATTATCATTCCGGCAGTGCTGCTGCTGATTGGCGTCTTCTTCCTGCCAGACAGCCCGCGCTGGTTCGCCGCAAAACGCCGCTTCCACGATGCAGAACGGGTGCTGCTGCGCCTGCGTGACACCAGTGCTGAAGCGAAAAACGAGCTGGATGAGATCCGCGAAAGCCTGAAAGTGAAGCAGACCGGCTGGGCGCTGTTTAAAGAGAACAGCAACTTCCGCCGCGCGGTCTTCCTTGGCGTACTGCTGCAGATTATGCAACAGTTCACCGGGATGAACGTCATCATGTACTACGCGCCAAAAATCTTTGAACTGGCAGGGTATACCAACACCACCGAACAGATGTGGGGAACGGTAATTGTCGGTCTGACCAACGTGCTGGCGACCTTCATTGCAATCGGTCTGGTGGATCGTTGGGGCCGTAAACCGACGCTGGTGCTGGGCTTTATGGTGATGGCCGCCGGTATGGGTATTCTCGGCACGATGCTGCATATGGGCATCCACTCGCCGTCAGCGCAGTACTTCGCTGTCGCCATGCTGCTGATGTTTATCGTCGGCTTCGCAATGAGCGCAGGTCCGCTGATCTGGGTACTCTGCTCCGAAATCCAGCCGCTGAAAGGCCGCGATTTTGGTATCACCCTCTCCACCGCCACCAACTGGATCGCCAACATGATTGTCGGCGCGACCTTCCTGACGATGCTGAACACGCTGGGCAACGCCAATACCTTCTGGGTCTACGGCGGTCTGAACGTGCTGTTCATTATCCTCACCCTCTGGCTGGTGCCGGAAACCAAACACGTTTCGCTGGAGCATATCGAGCGCAACCTGATGCGCGGCCGTCCGCTGCGTGAAATTGGTTCCCGTGACTGATTAACCTCCTCCAGGCTTCCTCTGCGGAGGAAGCCTTTTTTGCTTATTGCACTCGCGTCCCGCCCATCCTATTCTCTGCAGTTATGAAAACACCCCGCCTCCCCATCGCCCTCCAGCAAGCTGTTATGCGTAGCCTGCGGGATAAACTCGCCCTCGCTAACCAGAAGCTTGAGCGTGACTACCCCGAGCCGAAGCTGGTCTATCAGCAGCGCGGTACAGCCGCCGGTACGGCCTGGCTTGCCGACTATGAGATTCGCCTCAACCCGGTGCTGCTACTGGAGAACCAGCAAGCCTTTATTGATGAAGTGGTTCCCCATGAGCTGGCGCACCTGCTGGTGTGGAAAGAGTTCGGGCGCGTTGCGCCGCACGGCAAAGAGTGGAAGTGGATGATGGAGAGTGTGCTCGGCGTTCCCGCGCGGCGAACCCATCAGTTTGAGCTGGAATCGGTACGGCGTAACACCTTCCCCTACCGCTGTAAATGCCAGCAGCATCAGCTGACTCTGCGGCGCCATAATCGGGTAGTGCGCGGCGAGGCGATCTACCGCTGCGTGCGCTGCGGCGAGCCGTTAATGGCTGAAGCGGCTAACAGAATCCATTAAGAAGTTTTATGCGCTAACTGATTGCATCAGGAAGCCCCTTCCGCTACGTTGCGAACTCGTTTTGACAGGGAGTTCGCTATGTTCCGTTTTATACCTTTTCTCTTCACGTTGCTGGCAGTGCCTGCCCTGGCCGCCAACGGTATCAACAACTTTTCCCAGGCCAAAGCGGCCGGTGTGAAAATCAATGCTGATGCGCCGGGTGATTTTTACTGCGGCTGTAAAATCATCTGGCAGGGCAAAAAAGGGGTCGTCGACCTCGCCTCCTGCGGCTACAAAGTGCGTAAAAATGAGAACCGTGCCAGCCGCATCGAGTGGGAACATGTGATGCCCGCCTGGCAGTTCGGCCACCTGCGTCAGTGCTGGCAAGATGGCGGGCGCAAACAGTGCGCCAAAGATCCGCTCTATCGCAAAATTGAGAGCGATATGCATAACCTGCAACCCGCGGTTGGCGAGGTAAATGGCGATCGCGGCAACTTTATGTACAGCCAGTGGAACGGCGGTGAAGGGCAGTATGGGCAGTGCGAGATGAAGGTCGATTTCAAAGCGAAACTGGCTGAACCGCCGGCGCGCGCACGCGGTTCGATTGCCCGTACCTACTTCTATATGCGCGATCAGTACCAGCTACCACTCTCACGCCAGCAAACCCAGCTTTTCACCGCCTGGGATAAACTCTATCCGGTTACTGCGTGGGAGTGCACGCGCGACGAGCGTATCGCGGCGGTGCAGGGCAACCATAACCCGTATGTGCAGCGCGCTTGCATGGCGCGAAAGAGCTAACCTACACTAGCGCCATTGTTAACATCCGCCCTGCCTACGGGGCGGTAATCAGAACGGATCTAAAACATGCGCATTCCCCGCATCCATCACCCAGAATGTATTCAGCCGGGCAGTGAAATTGCCCTCAGCGAGGATGCCGCCAACCACGTCGGCCGCGTGCTGCGTATGGGCCCGGGCCAGGCGGTGCAGCTTTTCGATGGCTCTAACCAGGTTTTCGACGCAGAAATCACCCACACCGATAAAAAGAGTGTGCGCGTCAACGTGCTGCGCGGCGAGGTAGACGATCGTGAATCACCGCTGCATATTCATCTCGGCCAGGTGATGTCGCGCGGTGAAAAGATGGAGTTCACCATCCAGAAATCGATCGAACTGGGCGTAAGCCTCATTACGCCACTTTTTTCTGAGCGCTGCGGCGTTAAACTGGATGCCGAACGCCTGAACAAGAAGCTGCAGCAGTGGCAAAAGATCGCCATTGCCGCCTGTGAACAGTGCGGGCGCAACCGTGTTCCGGAGATTCGCCCGGCCATGGATCTCGAAGCCTGGTGTGCTGAAGAGGAGAGCGGTCTGAAGCTCAACCTCCATCCGCGTGCCAGCCAGAGCATTAATACCTTGCCTCTGCCCGTCGAGCGCGTGCGTCTGCTGATTGGCCCGGAAGGCGGATTATCCGCCGATGAGATCGCCATGACCGCGCGCTACCAGTTTACGGATATTTTGTTAGGTCCCCGCGTGCTACGCACCGAGACAACGGCGCTTACCGCCATCACCGCGCTTCAGGTTCGCTTCGGCGACCTGGGTTGAAAGGAGAAGCAGAATGATTAAGCTCGGCATCGTGATGGATCCCATCGCGGACATTAACATCAAGAAAGACTCCAGCTTCGCCATGCTGCTGGAAGCACAGCGCCGCGGCTACGAGCTGCACTATATGGAGATGGACGATCTCTACCTGATTAACGGTGAAGCCCGCGCCCGTACACGTACCCTCTCCGTCGAGCAGAACTACGACAAATGGTATGAATTTGGCAGCGAGCAGGATATCGCGCTGGCCGATCTCGACACCGTGCTGATGCGTAAAGATCCGCCGTTCGACACCGAGTATATCTACGCGACCTATATCCTTGAGCGCGCGGAAGAGAAAGGCACGCTGATTGTTAATAAACCGCAGAGCCTGCGCGACTGTAACGAGAAGCTCTTCACCGCCTGGTTCCCGGAGCTGACACCGGAAACGCTGGTTACTCGCGATAAAGCGCGGCTGAAAGCCTTCTGGCAGAAGCACACCGACATTATTCTTAAGCCGCTGGACGGCATGGGCGGCACCTCTATTTTCCGCGTCAAAGAGGGCGATCCGAACCTTTCGGTTATCGCAGAAACCCTGACCGAACTGGGCACGCGCTACTGCATGGCGCAGAACTACCTGCCCGCCATTAAAGAGGGCGACAAACGTGTGCTGGTTGTCGATGGCGAACCGGTGCCTTACTGCCTGGCACGTGTGCCGCAGGGGGGAGAAACCCGTGGCAACCTGGCGGCCGGTGGTCGCGGTGAACCGCGTCCGTTGACCGAGAGCGACTGGGAAATCGCGCGTAAAGTCGCCCCAGTGCTGAAAGCCAAAGGGCTGATCTTCGTCGGTCTCGATATCATTGGCGATCGCCTGACGGAAATTAACGTCACCAGCCCGACCTGCATCCGTGAAATCGAAGCCGAATTCCCGGTCTCCATCACCGGTATGCTGATGGACGCTATCGAAAAACGTCTGGCTAAATAAGTGCCAAGAGGGTGCGAGCGAGAGCCCGCGCCCTTCCCGCTTTATCTCGTGACAGCATCCTGCTTTCCCCCCATACTACGTTGTCGCTTTTTTGAACCAGGAACAGAACCTCTGACAATGAATTTACAGCATCACTTTCTTATTGCCATGCCTGCTCTCCAGGATCCCCTCTTCCGGCGCTCCGTTGTCTATATCTGCGAGCACAGCGAGGAAGGGGCGATGGGGCTTATCATCAATAAGCCGCTGGAAAACCTGACGGTAGAAGGCGTGCTCGAAAAACTGAAAATCGAGGCCGTTGAACGCGACCCGGCGATCCGTCTTGATAAACCGGTGCTGCTCGGCGGCCCGCTGGCGGAAGATCGCGGCTTTATCCTGCACACGCCGCCTGCTGGTTT
This sequence comes from Kosakonia sp. SMBL-WEM22, assembly GCF_014490785.1. Lineage (NCBI taxonomy): Bacteria > Pseudomonadati > Pseudomonadota > Gammaproteobacteria > Enterobacterales > Enterobacteriaceae > Kosakonia > Kosakonia sp. SMBL-WEM22. Next base: position 4,173,941 of record NZ_CP051488.1, read on the forward strand.
TGCCTCCAGCATTCGCGTCTCGGACAACACCGTGGTTACCACCTCGCGTGACGTGCTGGAGACGCTCGGCACCGGCGAACAGCCCACTGAGGTGATGGTCGCGCTGGGCTACTCGTCGTGGGATAAGGGGCAACTGGAGGAGGAGATCCTTGATAACGCGTGGCTTACCGCGCCGGCGGATCTCAATATCCTGTTCAAAACGCCTATTGCCGATCGCTGGCGCGAAGCGGCAAAACTTATCGGCATCGATATTTCGACCATGCCTGGCGTCGCGGGGCATGCCTGATGAGCGGCACACTGCTGGCGTTTGATTTCGGCACCAAAAGCATTGGCGTTGCCATCGGGCAGCGCATTACCGGGACGGCGCGCGCGCTGACGGCGCTGAAAGCGCAGGATGGCACGCCGGAGTGGAAGCGGATCGAAAATTTGCTCAAAGAGTGGCAGCCGGAGGCGGTAGTGGTTGGTTTGCCGCTCAATATGGATGGCACCGAGCAGTTGCTGACTGCCCGCGCCCGTAACTTTGCGAATAAAATTCACGGCCGTTTTGGCGCGAAAGTGATCCTGCATGATGAACGGTTAAGCACCGTTGAAGCGCGCTCGGGGCTGTTTGAACGCGGAGGATTCCGCGCCCTTGATAAAGGCAGCGTCGATTCAGCCTCGGCGGTGATTATTCTCGAAAGCTACTTCGAACTGCATCCTTAACCCTGCCCGTATCCCCTTCTCTTCCTCTTAGCCGCGATCGCATCGCGGCTTTCTGCCGATCCTTCTCACACTTTCCAGCCCCGCTTTTTGCATTCCCAACAATGTTTCTATAAAAGAAACATAAAGGCCTTCAGGATTTATCGGTTACACGCTGAACCAGTTCATGCAGAGCCTCTAAGCGCGTCGCCACCACCGCGTCGTCAACCTGCCACAGGCCGGCAAACGCGAGCGCGGCGGAGTGGGCACCAAGCGGTTTTGCCATCGACACTTCACCGTCGTCGTGATGCCACACCACATAGCCCTGAGCACGCTGCTGGGCGACATGCGGGCCAAGCTGCTGCCACTGCTCCGGCGTAAAGCGCTGTTGCAGCGCCTCGTCGCTCTCCGCCGCCAGCAGCGACATGCCGATAACCGACTGCCAGGCAGGCAGCATGTGGAAACCGGCCAGCGCCTGGCTCACCTGGCTACCGGGCTCAGAGTGGTAGATGTAGATCACCTGATCCTCCCACAGCACGCCCATCGCCACGACGATATCTTTCGGGGCGTAGCGTTCCAGCAGCGGCAGGGCATGGGAGAAGAGCGCCGAACCGCGAATTGCCTGTGCCGCCAGCGCATGGATGCCGGGCCCGGGAAGGTAGCGACGCTGCGCGTCCTGCATGGTCAAGCCGATGGAAGCCATGGTCATCAACAAGCGGTTTACACGGGTGGTGTTAATGCCCATCAGACGCGACAGCTCACGACAGCCAATGGCGCGATCGCTGGAGACGAGGTACTGCAGGCAGCGAATGCCATCAATCAGACTTTGGTTCGGTTGAGAAGACATTGCAGGGTTCGCTTTTCAGTTAGCTGGAAAAAACGATTCTACCGTCAGTCAAAAAGGAAACAAGATAATGAAAATCTTTCCTCACACCGATGCCAGAGCTTTTCCGACCCGGCAGCTGCACGCCGATCTGGTCGTCGCGGGCGGCGGGCTGGCTGGCCTTTGCGCCGCGCTGGCGGCAGCGCGCGACGGTTTAGAGGTCGTACTGATCCAGGACAGGCCGGTGCTCGGCGGCAATGCCTCCAGCGAAGTGCGCCTGTGGGCGAACGGCGCGACATCGCATATGGGCAACAATAACCGCTGGGCGCGCGAAGGCGGCATTATGGGCGAGATTATGGAGGAGAATCTCTGGCGCAACAAAGAGGGCAATCCGGTGATGTTTGACCTGGTGCTGCTCGATCTCGCCCGAAGCCAGCCGGGGCTGACACTGCTGCTTAATACTGCCGTGTTTGAGGTGGAAAAAGAGGCGCAGGCCATCACTCAGGTGAAAGCCTTTAACCCCATCAATGAGACCTTTTATACCGTCAGCGGCGCACACTTTTGTGATGCCACCGGCGATGGTGTGCTCGGCTATCTGGCGGGCGCTGAATACCGTGAAGGCGCAGAGGAAGCGGAGGAGCTGGGAGAGAAAATGGCACCCGGCGACAACTTCGGCCACAAGCTCGGGCACTCAATCTACTTCTATACCAAACAGACTGCCGGGCCGGTTAACTTTGTTCCCCCCTCCTTCGCGCTGAAAGATATTACCGCCATCCCCCGCTATAAGCGCCTTACTTCCACCCTTAACGGCTGCGATCTCTGGTGGCTTGAGTGGGGCGGGCGGCTTGATACCGTGCATGAGAGCGAAGAGATCAAGTGGGAGCTGTGGAAGATCGTCTGGGGCGTGTGGGATCACATCAAAAACTCCGGCAACTTCCCGGAAGCGGAAAATATGACCATCGAGTGGGTCGGCGCCATCCCCGGCAAGCGCGAAAGCCGCCGCTTCGTGGGCGACCATCTGCTGTGCCAGCAGGATATCATCGAGCAGCGCGACCACTACGATGCCGTGGGCTATGGCGGCTGGTCGATCGATCTGCACCCGGCGGACGGCGTCTACAGCACCCATGACGGCTGCCGTCAGTTTCACAGCAAAGGCACCTACACCATCCCGTTTCGCAGCCTCTACAGCCGCTCGCTGGATAACCTGCTGTTGACCGGGCGGCTCATCTCCGCTTCGCACGTCGCCTTCGGCAGTGCCCGCGTGATGTGCACCTGCGGCCTGCTGGGCGAGGTTGTTGGACGCGCCGCCGCGCTGTGCCATGCGCGCGGTCTCACGCCGCAGGCTCTGGCGCAGCGCGAGCATATCGGCGCGTTGCAACAGCAGTTGCAGCTTAACGGCTGCTATATCCCGCGCCAGTGGCTTAATGACCCGGCGGCCGGTGCAAGCGTCAGCGCCAGCAGTGAGTACCATCTGACGGCGCTCGCGCCTAACGGCAACTGGCATCCGCTGGCGGAGAGGATGGCGCTGCTGCTGCCTGTCCCGGCAGGCCATACCGTGCCGTCTATTACCCTGCGGCTGCGGGCAAAGCGGCCTACGGAGCTGACGGTCTCCCTGCTCGGCAGTGTGCGGGCCGGCAACTTCACCCCGGATTGCCACTTCGAAGAGCAGGTGCTGAGCGTGGCGGGCGAAGGCGAGCAGACCGTCACCTTCCAGTGGCAGAGCGAACGCAACCAGTATGTTTTTCTCGCCTTCGCCGCGCATGAAGAGGTTGAGATCGCGCTAACCGATACGCACCTGCCGGGCATCATGACGGTGTTTAACAGCCTTAATGCGCGCGTCGCCAAACATACCCGCCAGGTCGCCGATGGCGATTACGGCGTCGATGAGTTTGATTTCTGGCTGCCCCGCCGCCACCCTTCACAAATCATGCCCGCCCTGCGCTGCGATCCGCCCATCTCAGCCTGGAGCATGCAGAATGTGCTTAATGGCCGCCTGCGCCCCGAGCAGCAGATCAATGCCTGGTCCCCGGCCATGGATGACACCGCGCCGGAGATCGTCTGGCGCTGGGAGAACCCGCTGGAGATTAGACAGCTGACGCTGGTGCAGGATAACGATTTCGATAACGCCATGGAGTCCGTACAGATGGGACACCCGCTCGCCGTCACGCCGCACTGCATTACGCACTACCGCCTGTGGGCCGATGAGTGGCTGCTGGCAGAGGTTCATGACAACCACCACTCCGTCTGCCAACATCGGTTCACCCGCCCCATCACGGCAAGCAGCGTCAGGCTGGAGATCCTCGCCACTGCGGGCGCGCTGCCAGCGGTGTACGCGCTGCATCTCCACTAAAGACGCCCTTCGCGCATCCGCTGCTGGTGGCTCTGCGCAAAGGTCTGCATTCCTTGCTGCTGCCCGGTTTGCATCACGCCGGGCAGCTGGTGCGTTTTGCCTTCGCGGATAAGGTTCGCCACCGCCGGAGTATTTATCAGCAGTTCAAACAGCGCCACGCGCCCGCCCTGCTTATCCGCCTCCAGCCTCTGCGCCAGCACCGCCTGTAAGCTGCCCGCCAGCTGTCTGCGCACTGGCTCCTTCTCCTGCGCAGGAAAGCTGTCCACCAGCCTCTCGACGGCCTGCGCTGCACCGCGTGTATGCAAGGTTGCCAGCACCAGATGCCCGGTTTCAGCGGCGGTCAGCGCCAGGCGAATCGTCTCGCTATCGCGCAGCTCGCCAAGCAGGATCACATCCGGATCCTGGCGCAGCGCCGCGCGCAGCCCGTCGGCAAACGAGGCGCAGTGTTGTCCTATTTCGCGCTGCTGAATCAGGCTGTTGCCGCTCTGGTGCAGGAACTCAATAGGATCTTCCAGCGTCACAATATGTGCCCCGGCCTGGTGATTGAGGTGCTGCACCATCGCTGCAAGGGTTGTCGATTTACCGCTGCCCGTCGCGCCGGTGACGAGGATCAGGCCGTTCTCCCGCGCCAGTAGTTCGGCCAGCGCTGCCGGAGCAGAGATATCGTTAAGCTGCGGGCAGCGCTGTGGCAACAGGCGCAGCGCTAACGAGATGCCGCCGTGGCGGGCAAATGCGCCTGCGCGCAGCCGCCTGCCGCTTGCGGTGGTCAGAGCAAAATCCACCTGCCTCGACTCGCGCCACTGCTGCTGCTGAAGAGGGGTAAGCTGCCCGCTGAGCAGTGCGCTGATATCGGGCGGCTCAAAAGGCGCAGCGATAAGCTGTCCGTGCTGTCGCCAGCGCGGTGGACAACCACTGCACAGGTGTAGATCCGAGACATTATGCTTTACACTAAGCGCCACTATTTCTTCTATATCCATTACGCCATCCTGGAATCATGAACGATATCGCGCATAACCTGGCACAGGTCCGGGACAAAATCTCCGCCGCGGCGGCACGCTGCGGCCGGGCTTCAGAAGAAGTTACGTTACTTGCAGTGAGTAAAACCAAGCCTGCGAGCGCCGTCGCAGAAGCGATCGACGCCGGACAGCGTGCGTTTGGTGAAAACTATGTGCAGGAGGGGGTGGAGAAGATCCAGCACTTCCAGCAGGCGGGTGTCAGCGGGCTGGAGTGGCACTTTATCGGCCCGTTGCAGTCCAACAAAAGCCGTCTGGTAGCGGAGCACTTCGACTGGTGCCACACTGTCGACCGTCTGCGCATCGCCAGCCGCCTTAGCGAGCAGCGCCCGGCCACGCGCGCGCCGCTGAATGTTCTTATCCAAATCAACATCAGCGATGAGCAGAGCAAGTCCGGCATCGCCCTGAGCGAGCTGAATGAACTTGCCGCGCAACTCGTTGAACTGCCGGGCATCTGCCTGCGCGGGTTGATGGCGATCCCGGCACCGGAAGCAGAGTACGAACGGCAGTTTGCCGTGGCACGGCAAATGGCTGTAGCATTTGAGGCGCTTAAAACACGTTATTCAACGGTGGATACCCTGTCGTTGGGCATGACGGATGATATGTCCGCAGCCATCGCGGCGGGCAGTACGATGGTGCGCATTGGTACCGCCATTTTTGGTGCGCGCGATTACACAAAAAAGTAAGAGAAACTGAGGAACGCCATGTATACGTTGACTCGCCTGCTCTCAACAGTGATTGAACTCTACACCATGGTTCTGCTGTTGCGCGTCTGGATGCAGTGGGCACGCTGTGATTTTTATAACCCTTTTTCGCAATTTGTCGTTAAAGCCACCCAGCCAATTGTCGGGCCGCTGCGCCGCATTATCCCGGCGATAGGACCGCTCGACAGCGCCTCGCTGCTGGTCGCTTTTGTGCTGTGCTTTATCAAATTTATCGTGCTGTATATGGTGGTTACCTTTCAGCCGGTTATCTGGATATCTGCCCTGCTTATTCTGGTCAAAACCACTGGCATGATGATTTTGTATGTTCTGATAGCCATGGCAGTCATGAGTTGGGTCAGCCAGGGCCGCAGCCCGGCTGAGTACGCGCTGGTTCAGCTGACCGAGCCGCTGCTGCGCCCGATCCGCAACCTGCTACCGGCAATGGGCGGCATCGACTTCTCGCCGATGATCCTCGTGCTGCTGCTCTATGCGCTTAATATGGGGGTTGCCGAACTGCTGCAATCCCTCGGTTATGTAGGACTGGCGGGGGTGTGGCTTGGAAGATGAGTGCTGTTGAATCTTCTCAGGACGGGCTGGTTTTACGGCTTTATATTCAGCCGAAAGCCAGCCGCGATGCGATTATCGGTTTGCATGGCGACAAAGTAAAAGTCGCCATCACCGCCCCGCCAGTGGATGGCCAGGCCAATGCACACCTGGTGAAATTTCTCGCTAAACAGTTCCGCGTCGCGAAAAGCCAGGTGCTGATCGAAAAGGGCGAACTGGGCCGCCATAAACAGATTAAAATCGTTCATCCGCAACAGATCCCGACGGAAGTCGCGGCGCTGATAAATTAGGATCCCCTATGCAAAAAGTTGTCCTCGCCACCGGTAACGCCGGTAAAGTGCGCGAGCTTGCCTCGCTGCTCAATGATTTCGGCCTTGATGTGGTCGCCCAAACCGAGCTGGACGTTGAATCCGTTGAAGAGACCGGGCTGACCTTCATTGAAAACGCCATTCTGAAAGCCCGCCATGCGGCAAAAGTGACCGGTTTACCCGCCATTGCCGATGATTCGGGGCTGGCGGTGGATGCGCTGGGCGGCGCGCCGGGGATCTACTCTGCGCGCTATGCGGGCCTTGAAGCCAGCGACCAGCAGAACCTCGAAAAACTGCTCGATGCGCTACAAAACGTGCCGGACGGTGAGCGCCAGGCGCAGTTCCACTGTGTGCTGGTTTACATGCGCCACGCCGACGATCCGACCCCGCTGGTGTGCCACGGGAGCTGGCCTGGCACGATTGCCCGTGCGCCTGCCGGCAGCGGCGGCTTTGGTTACGATCCCATCTTTTTCGTCCCCTCCGAAGGCAAAACCGCCGCGGAGCTGACTCGCGACGAGAAGCGCGCCCTCTCCCATCGTGGTCAGGCGTTAACCCTGTTACTGGAAGCAATGCGTAATGGCTGATTTGCCGCCTCTGAGTCTCTATATCCACATTCCCTGGTGCGTGCAGAAGTGCCCCTACTGCGACTTCAACTCCCATGCGCTGAAGGGCGAAGTGCCGCACGACGATTATGTCCAGCATCTGCTTGCGGATCTGGATGGTGATGCCGCTTACGCCCAGGGACGGGAAATAAAGACCATCTTTATCGGCGGCGGTACGCCAAGCCTGCTCTCCGGCCCGGCGATGCAGACTCTGCTCGATGGCGTTCGCGCGCGTCTGCCGCTGGCCAGTGATGCGGAAATTACCATGGAGGCGAACCCCGGCACCGTTGAGGCTGACCGCTTCGCCGACTATCAGCGCGCTGGCGTTAACCGCATCTCAATAGGCGTGCAGAGTTTCAGCGAAACCAAGTTGCAGCGCCTCGGGCGTATTCACGGCCCCGAAGAAGCCAAACGCGCGGCAAATCTGGCAAGCGGGCTGGGGCTGCGCAGCTTTAACCTCGATTTAATGCACGGCTTGCCGGATCAATCCGTTGAGGAAGCGCTCGACGATCTGCGCCAGGCCATCGCGTTAAATCCGCCGCATCTGTCGTGGTATCAGCTCACTATCGAACCCAATACGCTCTTCAGCTCGCGCCCTCCGGTGCTACCGGATGATGACGCACTGTGGGATATCTTCGAGCAGGGCCACCAGATCCTGACGGCGGCGGGTTACCAGCAGTATGAAACCTCGGCCTATGCCAAACCGGGTTATCAGTGTCAGCACAACCTGAACTACTGGCGTTTCGGCGACTATCTCGGTATCGGCTGCGGTGCGCACGGCAAAGTGACCTTCGCGGATGGGCGCATTTTGCGTACGGCGAAAACGCGTCATCCACGCGGCTATATGCAGGGTAATTACCTTGATAAGCAGCATGATGTTGAAGAGCAGGATAAACCGTTTGAGTTCTTTATGAACCGTTTTCGCCTGCTGGAACCGGCACCGCGGGTAGAGTTTCCCGCTTATACCGGGCTGGATGAAGCGATAATTCGCCCGCAAATTGAGCAAGCGCTGGAACTCAATTATCTGAGCGAAAATGCAACGCACTGGCAGATTACCGGGCACGGTAAGCTATTTCTTAATTCATTGCTTGAGTTGTTTCTCAACGAATAACACCGATTGAGAGATAAAATTAAGGGGAAATATTATTTCCCCTTAATTATTTTAGTATTGTGATTATTTTAAAAATGATGGTTACAGCAATTTCCGCTGGTGCATCGCGTGGCGCAATAAGACGACGCCAGAGGAGATAACGCCACCAAGAATGATGGCCAGCGCCATGATAATCGCTCTACCCGGCCCATCTTTTTTCATCGGCAGCGACGGCGAAAGTTGATATTTGAAGGGGGAAAACTCCACATCTTTAATATCAAGTTGTTGCAACTGCGCCAGCGTGTATTCACGGTTACGGAAATCAGCATTCAGCTCGGTGAAATCTTTCATCGACTGCTCAATACGCAGTTTTTCCGAGATACCATCCGCACCGAGCGCGATGGAGAAGTCCGGGTCATCCTTTACCGCCTGGCCGTTGCTATAGACCGGACGTTTGATGCCCGCGGCATTCGCCACTTCGAGGGAGTAATTCAGGCGTTTCAAATTCGCATCATGCTTCGTAGCAATACGCGCGCGATCCATCTCCAGCACGTTCTTTTCAAAACTCTTCTTCAGCTCAACATCATTGCGCAGCGTAGCCAGTGTCTCATTGATTACTTTGGCGCTAATAAAATCGATGTAGCCTTTCAGTACCTGCTGGGCGTCCTCCGCCGTAGGCGCGGTAAAGCTGAGCGTCCAGGAGGCATACGGCGTGTTATCAGCACTCGCCTGTTTTGCGTTGTTGGTTGCTTTGATCTTTTCGGTCAGCAGCGTCAGCGCGCGGCGTAGCTCATATTGATCGAGGTTATTCTCTTCCAGCTTGCCCAGCACCAGCGGAGAGCTGGCGAGAAACTCCTCTTTCAGAGACTGAGAGGTGAATTTCTTCAGAAACAGGTTATAGACGTCGCTTTGTGAAATAGACGTTTTCACGTCAAGAACCTGTAGCGTCATGAGCGCTCTCTGCAGCTCCGCCCACTGGATACGCTCTGCCGGAGTGATCTCCGCCTGGCTAGTCCATTTTTGTGGCAATAATGCAGCGATAAAAAAGCCAACAACAGCGAACAGTACAACTGTGCCGATAATGAGCTTTTTACCTCGCCATAACAGGCTAATCAGATAAATCAGGTCGATCTCGTTATTTTTAAAGGAAAGGGCGGAATCTTCATAAAATGAAGCGTCGCCTTTCGGCTGTATATTTATTGATGACATAGGAGTATTTATGAAGAAATCATATCCGTGATTTGAGGCGGCGATATTAGCATCAACAAGAACATTCTGAAAGTACACAAATCATGAACAACTCAAATAATCGACAAATCACTTAAGTAAACCCTAAATTTTGGTAGGCCAAAAAGGAGAATTAACTCTTGCCTTTGTGAATAAAAGCTTATGGATAAATTTAAACTGGCTCTGCAAGATTTATTAAATAAACGATAAATGATTGTTACTTAATAGGCAGCAATAAGGGAGAGGGAATAATTATATATCGCGTTGAAAGGGCCTTTGGTCGATGACAAAAGGCCACGGTAGCGCATTACTTAAGTGATGAGGTTAACGCTTTGCGGCTCTCTTCGAGGGAAACCACACGCTGACAGACATCTTTGCCAAACTGCTGGAAATCAGCTTCCTGATTTTTCCATTCGTTCTGGATAGCGGTTTGTAAACCACCGAGGTTACCGAGCACATTCTGCAATGGGTTACCGCCGCTTTTCATTACTGCTTTCGCACCCATTTCATTAATGCTGTCCTGCAGAATGCCGCCCATAGCCTGGTTGACTAACTGCTGACCATCGGCGCGAACCTGTTCAATCGCCTTATAGTGGAAGGTCAGGCCGTCGCTGCGATGTTCAATGATGCGGTTCATCTGCTCTTTAAGCTGCGCATCGAGTTTGGTGAGGCGGTTACGCATGCTGCTGCTCTCCCCCACCTCTTTAACGATGATCTTATCCAGCGCAATACGGTTCTTCTCTACGCGAGTCAGCGCACCGTTGTCGATCCACGGCAGGGCGCTGCGCAGCTCAGCCTGGTAATCTTTCGCCTGCTCGCGCTGGGCGGCGCTAAGCGATGGCTGTTTGCCGTTAAACATCACATTACCCTCTGGCGTGATCACCAGATTGCCGTTCTCGCCCTTCACCTGAACGGTTTGCGGGCTGATAATCACATCATCGCGCGGCGTGACGCTGCACTGATAATCTGCCTGCGCCGCGAAAGCTGTAAGGGTGAGCGTTGCCGCCAGCAGCGTTTTACGCATTGTATAAACTCCTGTAGAGACAAAATGGGCCAGCAGATGCTGGCCCTTATGTTTGTTTAGTCCCACCAAACGTCGAAAAGTTCGCTGGTACGTACCGCTTCGAGCTTCTGCTCCTCCAGCCACTTGCGCACAAGAGCCTGATGCTCTTCGGTACATTTGCCAATCTCTTGCAGGCAGATTAACCCCTCCCACGCCAGATAGCCGCTGCCATCGAACGCCAGTTTATTCGGCGCAATCACCTGCTGGATGAAGTTATCAACGGTGCTGTCGATCTGCTCTTCCGTTGTGCCTTCCGGGAAACGCCACGCGACGGAGAAACCCACTTCCTGAAATTCGTCGATATGCATTTTTTTACGCAAGCGACGGCTGCGGTTCTTTGCCATTATTTCACCCTCTCGAACATTAAGTCCCATACACCGTGACCAAGACGGTGGCCACGCTGTTCAAATTTCGTTACCGGGCGCGATTCCGGGCGCGGCACATAGTCGTTGCTGGCTGACAGGTTTTTATAGCCGTCGATGGAGTTCATCACCTCCAGCATATGTTCAGCATAGGCTTCCCAGTCGGTCGCCATATGGAACACGCCGCCCAGCTTGAGCTTGCTCTTCACCAGCTCGGCAAAGGGTACCTGCACAATACGGCGCTTATTATGACGCGCTTTATGCCACGGGTCCGGGAAAAAGAGTTGCACCATGTTTAAGGCGTTGTCCGGGATCATGGTGTGCAGCACTTCTACCGCGTCATGGCACATCACGCGCAGGTTCTCGACGCCCTCTTCGTGAGCGGAAGAGAGGCAAGCACCGACGCCCGGCGAGTGTACTTCAATGCCGAGGAAATCCTGCTCCGGGCGGGTTTTCGCCATTTCGACCAGCGAAGCGCCCATGCCGAAACCGATCTCCAGCGTTACCGGCGCGCTACGACCAAACAGCGCGGTAAAGTCGAGCGGCTGTTCGGTAAACTCAACGCCCTTCACCGGCCAGTAATTGTCCAGCGCATGCTGCTGACCCTTTGTCAGACGCCCCTGGCGACGGACAAAGCTACGAATGCGGCGCAGCGGGCGGCCATTTTCATCAAATTCCGGTGAAATGACGTCGTTATTCATAAGTTTTCTGCTCGTGAGAGTGTTCAGGAAACGGGCATTATCCAAAGATCATGGCATGATGCAAGCACCGGAAAGTTCCGGTTTACAGTGCAACGCCGCTGTGCTGCAATCGTCGCCCCTGATAAAGCGATTCTGGTGACCATGCAAGCGTCTCAATTCTCAGCCCAGGTTCTGGACTGGTACGACAAATTCGGGCGGAAAACCCTGCCCTGGCAAATTGAAAAGACGCCCTACAAAGTATGGCTGTCAGAAGTGATGTTGCAACAAACCCAGGTCGCAACGGTGATCCCCTATTTTGAGCGCTTTATGGCGCGCTTCCCGACGGTGACCGATTTAGCCAACGCGCCGCTGGATGAAGTGCTGCATCTGTGGACCGGGCTCGGTTACTACGCCCGCGCGCGCAACCTGCATAAAGCCGCGCAGCAGGTCGCCACGCTGCACCATGGCCGTTTTCCTGAAACCTTTGACGAAGTCGCCGCCCTGCCGGGCGTTGGCCGCTCAACGGCGGGCGCGATCCTCTCTTTATCACTCGGTAAGCACTTTCCCATTCTCGATGGCAACGTGAAGCGCGTGCTCGCCCGCTGTTATGCGGTAGCCGGCTGGCCAGGTAAGAAAGAGGTGGAGAAACGCCTGTGGGAGATAAGCGAGCAGGTGACGCCAGCAAAAGGCGTCGAGCGCTTTAACCAGGCGATGATGGATCTTGGCGCCATGGTCTGTACCCGCTCAAAGCCGAAGTGTGAACTCTGCCCGCTGCAAAGCGGCTGTATCGCTTACGCCACGCACAGCTGGAGCAGCTATCCGGGTAAAAAGCCGAAGCAGACTCTGCCTGTGCGCACCGGTTATCTGCTGCTGATGGAGCATGAGGGTGCGGTCTACCTTGAGCAGCGCCCGCCGAGCGGCCTGTGGGGCGGCCTCTTCTGCTTCCCGCAGTTTAGCGATGAAGCGGCGCTGCGCGACTGGCTGGCGCAAAGAGAGATTAGCGCGGATACTCTCAGCCAACTTGTCGCGTTCCGCCATACTTTTAGCCATTTCCACCTCGATATTGTGCCGATGTGGCTTCCTGTGTCCTCCTTTGCCGCATGCATGGATGAAGGCGCAGGTCTTTGGTATAACTTAGCGCAACCGCCATCCGTCGGTCTGGCGGCTCCGGTGGAACGCCTGATACAGCAATTACGCGCCGAAGCAGCCTTGCGCAGCGCGCAGAAAGAGGAGTGATTATGAGCAGAACCATTTTTTGTACCTTCCTGCAACGCGAAGCGGAAGGGCAAGACTTCCAGCTCTATCCGGGCGACCTGGGTAAACGCATTTACAACGAGATCTCGAAAGAGGCCTGGAAGCAGTGGCAGCAGAAGCAGACGATGCTGATCAATGAGAAGAAACTTAACATGATGAACGCCGAGCACCGTAAATTGCTGGAGGAGGAGATGGTCAACTTCCTGTTTGAAGGCAAAGACGTGCACATTGAAGGCTACACGCCACAAGAAAAAAAATAGGCGTCGTGGTTTAAACCTGCCGGCAGTGCCATAAATCCAGGGAAGGCATTGCCGGTTCGCGAGCGTCTCAGGCGCTGTAATCAAACACAACTGCATCCGGAATGATGAAAAAATTTTTAGCGCTAGCGATGATCGCGCCACTGTTGATCTCTTGTTCCAGCTCTAATAAATCCGGCGAAGACTACAACGAAGCCTGGATCAAAGACACTAACGGTTTTGACATTTTGATGGGCCAGTTCGCCCACAATATTGAGAATTTATGGGGCTTTAACGAAGTACTGATCGCAGGCCCGAAGGATTACGTTAAGTATACCGATCAGTACCAGACGCGAAGCCACATCAACTTTGATGAAGGGACGATTACCGTCGAGACCATTTCGGCGACCGATCCGGCGGCGCATCTGCGCGCGGCGATCGTCAAAACGCTGTTGATGGGCGACGATCCCGGCTCTATCGATCTCTACTCCGATACTGACGATATCACCATTTCCAGGCAGCCCTTCCTCTATGGCCAGGTGCTGGATAACAACGGCGAAGCGATTCGCTGGCAGTGGCGCGCGGAAAAATATGCCGATTATCTGCTGCAAACGCGGCTGCAAACCCGCACCAGCGGCATTCGCGTCATCTCCAGCATCACCATCAATCTGGTGCCGAACCACCTCGATAAACGTGCGCATAAATATATGGGTATGGTGCGCAAAGCGTCGCATAAGTATGGCGTTGAGGAGTCGTTGATTCTGGCCATTATGCAGACGGAATCCTCCTTTAACCCCTATGCGGTAAGCCGCTCCGACGCGCTCGGTTTGATGCAGGTAGTGCAGCACAGCGCCGGGAAAGATGTCTTCCGCGCACAGGGGAAATCCGGCACGCCGGACCGCAGCTATCTCTTCGATCCGCAGAGCAATATTGATACCGGCACCGCTTACCTGGCGATGCTTAACAATATTTACCTTGCTGGTATCAGCAACCCGACCTCACGGCGTTATGCGGTGATCACCGCCTATAACGGCGGCGCGGGCAGCGTACTGCGCGTCTTCTCGGCGGATAAAGTGCAGGCGGCGAATATCATCAACACCATGTCGCCGGGTGATGTGTATGAAACGCTCACCACGCGCCACCCTTCTGCCGAATCGCGGCGCTATCTCTATAAAGTAAACTCCGCGCAGAAAACCTACCGCCGGAATTAACGCCATTGCGGTTTATGCCTTTTTACCTTCGCGGGTAAAAGGGCATAAGCCCGTCTTCTGGCCCTCGCAATCGGTTGCGCAAAAGCGTGATCAAGATCACTTAATAAGAATGCAATCAGACGAAGATTGCATTTTTCTGTCGCACGTAACAAACAACGCCGCCGCAAAGTGATAAAGTGCCGCCGAAATTCGCAGTATATCTGCCCATTACAACGACAACCGTCTCCTTTGCGAGGAAATTAGCATGAATCTTAAGCTGCAGCTGAAAGTCATCATCTTTCTGCAGTTCTGCCTGTGGGGCAGTTGGCTGACGACACTTGGCTCTTATATGATCGTGACCCTGAAATTTCAGGGCGCGGAAGTCGGCGCGGTCTACAGCTCCCTTGGAATCGCCTCGCTGTTTATGCCAACGCTTTTAGGCATCGTCGCCGATAAGTGGCTCAGCGCGAAATGGGTTTATGCCCTCTGCCATTTGGTCGGTGCCATCACGCTGTTTATTGCCGCAGGCGTCACCACGCCAGGCGCGATGTTTGCCATTATTCTGCTCAACTCGCTGGCCTATATGCCGACCCTGAGCCTGGTGAACTCTATCTCCTATTTCCGCCTTAAGTCCGCCGGGCACGATATCGTCACCGATTTCCCGCCAATTCGTATCTGGGGCACCATCGGCTTTATCCTCGCGATGTGGGCGGTAAGCTTCTCCGGCTTTGAGTTAAGCCATATGCAGCTCTATATTGGCGCCGCGCTGTCGCTGCTGCTGAGCGTGCTTGCGCTGACGTTGCCGCACATTCCGGTGGCAAACAGCAAGCAAAAGCAGACCTGGGTCGAGATGCTCGGCCTGAATGCCTTTGCGCTGTATAAAAACAAACGTATGGCGATCTTCTTTATCTTCTCTATGCTGCTGGGCGCAGAGTTGCAGATCACCAATATGTTCGGCAACACCTTCCTGCACAGCTTCGACTCTAATCCACTGTTCGCTAACAGCTTTATCGTTACCCATGCGTCGGTAATGATGTCGATTTCACAGATTTCGGAAACCGTCTTTATCCTCGCCATTCCGTTCTTCCTGAGCCGTTACGGCATTAAGAACGTCATGATGATCAGTATTCTCGCCTGGGTACTGCGCTTTGGTCTGTTCGCCTACGGCGATCCGACGCCATTCGGTACCGTGCTGCTGGTGCTGTCGATGATCGTGTACGGTTGCGCCTTCGACTTCTTCAATATCTCCGGCTCGGTGTTTGTTGAGAAAGAGGTGAGCCCGGAAATTCGCGCCAGCGCACAGGGTATGCTGCTGATGATGACCAACGGCTTCGGCTGTATCCTCGGTGGTATGGTGAGCGGCAAAGTGGTAGAGATGTACACCACCGCCGGCATTACAGACTGGAAAACCGTGTGGCTCATCTTCGCCGGTTACTCGCTGGTGCTGGCCGTCGCCTTCGTGATGCTGTTTAAATACAAACATGTGCGAGAGCCATCTGGCGTGACGCAGAAAGCGTAAACAGAAAACCCGGCCTGAGCGCCGGGTTTTTTATCGGTATTGTTTGGTAGCCTGATAAGCGAAGTTTTTGTTGGTCTGATAAGCGCAGTTTTTGTAGGCCTGATAAGCGCAGCGCCATCAGGCATTTGCACCCATTGCCGGATGGCGGCGATGCCTTATCCGGCCTACATAACACCGCCATCGGGCATTACCCCCATCGCCGGATGGCGGCGATGCCTTATCCGGCCTACATAACACCGCCATCGGGCATTACCACTCATCGCCGGATGGCGGTGATGCCTTATCCGGCCTACAAAACACCGCCATCAGGCATTGCCACCGATTGCCGGATGGCGGCGTTGCCTTATCCGGCCTACATAACACCGCCATCAGGCATTACCACGCATCGCCGGATGGCGGCGATGCCTTATCCGGCCTACATAACACCGCCGTCAGGCATTGCCACTCATCGCCGGATGGCGGCGATGCCTTATCCGGTCCGGGTAACAGCGTTGGTTACGGGATCATCGCCAGCACATACGCCACCGCCAGCAGATCGGCGCTGCCACCGGGGCTTAAATGCCGCGCAATCAACGCCTGGTCCATCTGGCGTAAATCATCCCTCTCCCAGCCGGTGGTTAATAGCTGCTGCGCATAATCCTGCACATAACGCAGCCCGGCCATACCGCCGCGCGACACGAGGTTACTGTCGCAATTTACCGCCATCAGCCTGAGCAGCGCATTCTGCAAACGGCGCTCCCCCTGCTCCTGCTGCCAGAAGGGCAACACCGCCCGGCGTACGGTGATAAACCCCTGCTCCGCCTCGCCGCGCGCGCCGGTCAGGCCATAGTCGCGAAACTGCTTTTCCCCCGCGGTGATCGCCTGCGCCCGCCCGGCAAGCTCGCGCGCCACCAGCCCGCGGCAGATCGCGCTCACCTCATCACAAAGCGCATCTGCGCTCAGTTGCCAACCCAGCCCCCGCAGCCGCCCGGCGGCAAAAGACAGCATTCCGAGGGAGAAGATGCCGCCTTTATGTGTGTTTACCCCATCAGTGGCGGCAAACATCGCCTGCTCGCAGGCAATCCCCATCGGTCGAATTAGCCGTAACTGCGCCGACGCAGGTTTATGGGCATGGTCAAAACCCGCCTGCTCGAAGCGAGCAAACCACGGCGTAATGGCGTCAATGCTGGCGAGAAACAGGGCGTAATCCATATCGCGGTGCGCACCGCTGTTCGCCCTGTCCACCAGCCCCGGCTTCGGGGTGAGATCCAGCTCGAGGCGCAGCGCCCGCGCCGCCAGCGCAGGCACAAATGCCACGGCAGGTTTAGTCGCGGGTAAACCAGCCATTGATCAGCCCCTCAACGCGGCTCACCACTTCATCCAGCGGATGACGGCGGGAGCGGGCGCAGTTGTGCGCCGGTTCATCGCACACCAGACAGCGGCGGGTGCTGCGATCCAGTGAATGGCGGCCCACCTGGCCATTTTGCGGGCAGAAGATATCAAAATCCCACAGCCTGCCGAGCGGGTGGGTCTGCTCCAGCTCAATGCACTGCGCCTTTATTTCCGCCGCCGGATGAGCGACACACCACATCGCTTCCGCGCCGGTCGGCAACCACAGCACCTGGCGGTCGAGCGTCTGCCAGCCACGCTGCCACAGCATCTGGTCGCAGGCCTGCAGCGCCACGCCCATGGTGTTGCGATAGCGCATCGTATCTTTCACCGCGCCCGGCGTAACCAGCGTCAGGGAGATAATCGGTTGCTGATAGTGGCGAAGCCAGTCAGCCTGGCGCGCGGCGCGCTTCTCTTTCGCCGCCAGTAGCGCCTCAAGGCTGACACCCACACGTTCAGGGGTCATGGTGGTCATAACGCCTCCTCTTTCACCTGGCGCACAACGTCGATCACGCTGCCGTCGCGGTAGCGGATCACGCCGACAATGCGGTCGGTAAAGGCGATCGGTTTTGGTTCGCCGGTAAGGGAAATTGCCCGCTGATAGAGCGCTTCGATATCGACAACTTTCAGCCCTGCCGCCACTAAACGTTCGCGGACTTCCGGGCGCGCCGGGTTGACCGCAATGCCGTGGTCGGTGACCAGCACGTCAATGCTCTCCCCCGGCGTCAGGCGGGTAGTCACGCGCTTCACCACTGTTGGAATGCGGCTGCGCAGTAATGGGGCAACCACAATGGTCAGATTTGCCGCCGCTGCCACATCGCAGTGGCCGCCGGATGCGCCGCGCATGACACCGTCTGAACCGGTAATCACGTTGACGTTAAAGTCGATATCGATCTCCAGCGCGCTGAGGATCACCACATCCAGCTGGTCGCAGCTCGCGGCTTTACCGCCGGGGTTGGCGTAAACGTTGGTCGAGATCTCCACATGGTTGGGATTACGACGCAGCGAAGCCGCCGCTTCGCCATCAAAGCACTGGGTATCAAGCAGCTTCTCAATCAGCCCCTTCTCATGCAGTTCGACCAGGCTGCCGGTGATGCCGCCGAGGGCGAACCGGGCTTTGACGCCGCGGCGCTCCATCTTCTCGGCCATAAAGCGGGTCGCGGCAGTTGAGGCTGCGCCGGAGCCGGTCTGCATCGAGAAGCCGTCGCGAAAATAGCCGGAGTGCTCAATCACATCCGCTGCATAGCGGGCGATCATCAGCTCTCGTGGATTACTGGTGACGCGCGCGGCACCGACGCTGATTTTTGCCGGATCGCCCACGCTCTCCACTTTCACAATCAGATCCACCCGATCCTGGCTCAAACTGGCGGGCATATTGGGAAAGGGCACCACTTCTTCGGTCAGCAGCACCACTTTATCGGCAAATTCGGCGTCGACCATCGCGTAGCCGAGCGAGCCGCAGCAGGATTTCCCCTGCGTACCGTTGGCGTTACCGAAGGCATCACTGCACGGCACGCCGAGAAAGGCGACGTCGATCTTCAGCTCGCCATCCTGCAACAGTTTTACCCGCCCGCCGTGGGAGTGAATCTGTACCGGCTCCGCCATCAGCCCATGGGAGATGGCATCCGCCAGCTTGCCGCGCATACCGGAGGTGTAAATTTTGCGGATCACGCCTCTCTTAATATGCTCAATCAGCTCATCGTTACAAGTCATTAGCGAACTGGAGGCGAGCGTCAGGTTTTTGAAGCCGAGGCGCGCAAGGGTTGCCACCACGGTGTTGATCACCCGGTCGCCTTCGCGAAAAGCGTGGTGGAAGGAGATGGTCATGCCATCGCGCAGGCCGCTGCGCGTAATCGCCTCTTCCAGCGAGGCGCAGAGTTTACGGTTAAGCCTGGCGTCGTCATCCGCCAGCCACGGCGTGGCGCTGTGGGCGGTATCAAAGGGTTTTAATTCACGCAGATGGGGAAAGTTGACGTGAAGCAGCTCGGTTTGGTTCATGGTTTTCTCCTTAACGACGCACGCCGGACGCCGCCGCGCGTTCCAGCACCATCTGCGCATGGTTAATAATGGGGGCGTCGATCATCTTGCCGTTCAGGGAGACGACGCCAAGGCCGTTACGCTCCCCCTCCTCTGCCGCTTCAATCACGACTTTGGCATGATCGACCTCCTGCTGCGTTGGCGCATAGGCGTTATGCAACAGGTCTATCTGGCGCGGGTTAATCAGCGATTTGCCGTTAAAGCCCATCTTGCGCACCAGTTCAACTTCGCGCAGGAACCCGGCTTCATCGTTTACGTCTGACCACACCACGTCGAAGGCATCGATACCGGCAGCGCGGGCGGCGTGCAGCACCGCGCAGCGGGCATAGAAGAGTTCGGTGCCGTCGCCGCGCTCGGTCTGCATATCCATCACATAGTCAAAGGCCGCCAGCGCAATGCCGATCAAGCGCTGCGAGCTGCGAGCGATCGCCACCGCGTTAATCACGCCTATCGCCGACTCAATCGCCGCCATCACGCGGGTCGATCCCACTTCACGCCCGCAGGCAAGCTCAATGCGCTCGAGGTGGCGCTCCAGTTCGTAGATATCCTCCGGGCTGTCGGTTTTCGGCAGCCGCACCACATCAACGCCCGCGCACACGACCGCTTCAAGATCCGGCAGGCCGAACGGGGTATTCAGCGGGTTGATGCGTACCACGGTTTCAATATCCTGATACATCGGATGTTGCAGAGCATGAAAGACCAGCAGGCGCGCGGTATCTTTCTCGCGCAGGGCCACCGCGTCTTCCAGGTCGAACATGATTGAATCGGGGCGGTAGATAAAGGCGGTGGAGAGCATGGCGGCGTTAGCGCCCGGCAGAAACAGCATGCTACGACGAAGTTTTTTCACAGCAATGTCCCCCACGCGATCTCCTTCTCTTCCGCGGCGCGCAGCACGGCGCTTTGCAGACGGGCGCGGATCACGCAATCCAGCGCGCCTTTATCTTCAATAATGATTAACCCCTGGTGGATCTCCATCGCGCGCAGCGTCTCATTCACCACGCGGCGGATCTGATCGCCAAACTGCTTAATTACTTCACTGCGCACCACCACCTCCAGCTCACCGTCGGTAGGGGCGATTTTCACCATCAGGTCGCTGGATTCGAGGGTTCCCGCCAGCGCCTCCCGTATAATTTTCATAGTTATAAGTCCTGATTTTTAAGCGACTTCCACGCCGTAATGGGCTTCAAGATGCGCGAAAGTGGTATCTGGTACGATTTCCCGAATGCGGGAAAACTGGTGTGTTTTTAATAAACGGCGCACTTCGGACGCCGAAATTGCCGTGCCTGCGGCTTTAATGCGTGGGATCTCCACCACCTCAACCGCGCCTGCCAGCATCTGGTGCATGGTGTTGTTGTACTGGCGGGTCACAGCGCAAAAGGGTTCGCTGCCAATAAAGCGGTGGGTAATGCCGAGCGCCGGGGCGATATAGTTGCGAAAGATCAGCAGGTCGATTTCGCTCCACGCCTGCTGCACTTTGCCGGTCTCTTTCAGGAAGTAGGCCGGAAAGGTGGCGCGGGAGATGATGTACTGCGAGCCTTCATGCACCGTGACATTGGCCAGATGCGCCACGCCCGCCTTCACCATCTTCAGCCGCGCGGCAAAAGGGAAAAATGAGGCATCTTCGCGCACCACAAACAGATGCAGGGCATCGCAGGCTTTTGCCGCCTGCTCCACCAGGTGGCGGTGGCCGAGGGTAAAGGGGTTGGCGTTCATCACAATGGCACCAATGCGCTTACCCGCCAGCCGCTTTGCCCGCAGCGAGCGGCAGTAGCGCTCAATGCCCGACGGCGTGTTCTCCATCAGCACCGCGTTATTGCCGCTCTGGACGATGGGCCAGAAGCCGCTGTGCTGAAAGCGCTCCCGGTTGCAGGGGCGCGTGCAGAGAAAGAGATGGAAGTGGCCGCGCGCCAGCGCCAGGTTCTCCACTTCCGCCAGCAGCCGGGCACTGATGTTTTCGCCGCGAAGCTGCGCATCGACTGCCACGCATTTGATGACGTTCGCGGCAAGGCCTGCACACCCCACCAGTTGCTCTCCCGACCAGGCTTCAACGAAGGTCGTGATGTCGCTATCCATGCCTAATCCGCTGTCGGCTAACAGCGAGCGGATGCGCTCAAGCCGGGGCGTGTTGCCGCTGACTTCCGCAATGCGGAAGTCGATGGGGGGTCGTGTGTGCATCAGATGGTCTTCGTCCTTAGTGCGCCGCCG
Source organism: Kosakonia sp. SMBL-WEM22 (assembly GCF_014490785.1). Taxonomy (NCBI): domain Bacteria; kingdom Pseudomonadati; phylum Pseudomonadota; class Gammaproteobacteria; order Enterobacterales; family Enterobacteriaceae; genus Kosakonia; species Kosakonia sp. SMBL-WEM22. Next base: position 4,195,214 of record NZ_CP051488.1, read on the forward strand.
CCAGCGCCTGCTCCGGCGCTTCCACAATCACATTGCTGAGATGTCCGATCTTCTCGATCTCCACTTCGATGCAATCGCCCGCCTTCATAAACAGCGGCGGGGTGCGCTTTTTCCCGACGCCGCCCGGTGAACCGGTGATAATCACATCACCCGGCGTCAGGCTGGTGAAGGTGCTGATGTATTCGATAAGCTCAGCGACTTTGTGGATCATGCTGGCGGTGGTGTCATCCTGCACCATGCGGCCATTGAGCCAGGTGCGAATAGCGAGTGTGTGCGGGTCGGGGATCTCATCGGCGGTGGTCATCCACGGGCCAAATGCCCCGGTCTGCCGCCAGTTCTTCCCGGCGGTAAACCAGCTGTGCTGCCAGTCGCGCGCCGAGCCATCCATATAGCAGCTGTAACCCGCCACATGGCTTAAAGCCGTTTCACGGGCGATATTCTCCCCGCCTTTACCGATAATCACCGCCAGTTCGCCTTCGTAATCGAACTCGCTGGAGTGGCGCGGCTTCACCACCGGCGCGTTATGGCCGGTTTGTGAATCGGCGAAGCGGACAAACAGCGTGGGTGCCGGGTTGTGTTGGTCAAACTCTTTGCGTTTTTCGGCGTAGTTCATCCCGACACAGAGGATTTTGCCCGGGTTATCAATCACCGGCAGAAAGTCGATCTCCTCAAAATGCAGATCGATTGGTTCTTCACCGTAGCGCGCGGCCTGCGCCAGACCATCGGCGGCGAGCAGCGCTTTTAGATCGGTGTAGCGGTCGCCCAGGCGCTGGCCGAGGTTGATGATCCCTTCCGCGCTGACGATGCCGTAGCTGCGGATACCCTGGTGAACAAAGCTTGCGAGTTTCATATCAGTTCCTGTATTTCCTGAATCAGACGAGGAAGTTGCCGAGCACCAGCAGCGAGATGGAGACGTTGATTGCCCCACCGATACGGGTAGCGATCTGGGCGAACGGCATCAGGCTCATACGGTTACCTGCGGTAAGAATGGCGACGTCGCCGGTACCGCCCTGCCCGCTCTGGCAGCAGGAGACAATGGCGACATCAATCGGATGCATGCCGATCTTTTTGCCGACGAAGAAGCCAGTCGCGACCAGCGCGGAGACAGTGCTGACAATCACCAGCAGGTTGTTGAGGGTGAGGGCGTGAACCAGCTCTTCCCACGGCGTGATCGCTACGCCAACGGCAAAGAGAATTGGGTAGGTAACGGAGGTCTGGAAGAATTTGTAGACCACCTGCGAACCTTCCAGCAGGCGCGGCGAGACACCGTGGGCGAGCTTAATCAGCACTGCGACAAACAGCATGCCGACCGGTGCAGGCAGGCCAATCAGTTTGTGGCCGAGCATGCCGATCATATAGAGCAGCACCGCCAGCAGCGCGCCTGCGGCAATGGTAGTGACATCGGTTTTACCGGAGAACGCCGGGGTCGCAGAGGCGGGTTCGTCGCTGTTATTGCGGTTTGGCATCAGTTGCCCTTCGCCGGTCAGGTGCGGGAAGCGTTTACCGAGCTGGTTCAGGCAGCCGGAGATAATGATCGCCGTCAGCCCGCCGAGCATCACCATCGGCAGCACGCGGCCCAGCGCAACGCCCTGATCCATATGCAGCAGCGTGGCGTAACCAATCGATAGCGGAATCGCGCCTTCGCCGACACCGCCCGCCATAATCGGCAGAATGATAAAGAAGAAGATCTGGAACGGCTCCATGCCGAGCGCCATGCCCACGCCCATGCCAACCAGCATGCCGACGATCTCACCGCACAGCATCGGGAAGAAGATACGCAAAAAGCCCTGAATCAGCGTGGTGCGATTCATACTCATAATGCTGCCGACAATAATGCAGCAAATATAGAGATAGAGAATGTTGGTCGATTTATAGAACTTGGTGGTGGATTCGACCACCACATCTGGCAGCAGGCCGTAATAGACCATCGCCGAAGGGATAAAGGTGGCGCAAATCGCCGCCGCGCCCAGCTTGCCGACAATTGGTAGCCGCTTGCCAAACTCGCCGCAGGCAAAGCCAAAAAAGGCCAGCGTCGCGACCATCACTACGATATCGCTCGGCAGTTTACCGCCAAGACAGTCGACGGCAATTAATGCGCCCGCCAGCAGGAACAGCGGCAGCGGAATAATCCCTACCTTCCAGCTATCCATAATGTGCCACCACTTATCTTTCAGTGATGCCTTATCAAGCGTTCGTGACTTTACGGGTACAGAGAATGAATCGTCAGTTGTGCTCATAATTAAGCCCCTTCGTTATTTTGTGCTTACAGCGTAGTGGGCTAAATACGCACGTTATGTGAGGGCAAGCATAATAAAAGCAGAGTTTTTAAGGCACCTATGGTTTTTATGGTTTCTTCTATTTTGCGTGAGCCGGATCTTATTTATTGTCGTGGTTTTTATGGTTTTTTTAAAAGGAAATACATATTCATAACAAACAGTAAAAGTTGCTTATAACAGATTGTTTTTCAACAGCAATACGCGCTGTGTAAGGGATCACAACTTTCCCGCAAACTCCTCACCCAAACTGGGAAAAGTGGTACATTGAGGTTTTACTTATTACTGCGCGTGCTGTTATGAAGGTCTCGTTTCAAATCAAGCTGTTTATCTCGCTGGTGCTTTTCTTCTCTGGTTTGTTTGTTCTGCTGGGTTTTTATTATTACAAGGACGTCGGCCGCCAGCTCTACCAGGAGATGAGTGCGCGCGCAAAAATACAGGCGGAAGAGATCGCGATAATTCCGAATTTACGTCGCTCCGTCGCTGATAAAAATATTCCCGCTATTAACCAGTTTATGCATAAAGTGGTTTCACATAGCGATGCCAGCTTTATTGTGATTGGTGATAATAAAGGCCTGCATCTGTTTCACTCTGTACATACTGATGTGGTGGGAAAAACGCTGGTCGGCGGCGATAACGCGGAAGTATTACAGGGTAAAAGCACCACCACCATTCGCAAAGGCGGGCTGGGGATTTCGCTGCGCAGTAAAGCGCCGATTTTTGATGACACTGGTCGGGTGGTCGGGATAGTTTCCGTCGGGTATCTGACCAGCTATCTGGATGCGATTACCCTCGGCAAAGTGATTAATATCTTTATTGCCGCTGTGCTGCTGCTCGTCGCACTGTTTATCTTCTCCTGGTTTTTTACCCGCAGCATTAAAAAGCAGATCTTCTCCCTCGAGCCGCGCGAAATTGGCCTGCTGGTGCGCCAGCAGAAGGCGATGATGGAGTCGATCTACGAAGGGGTTATTGCCATTGATAGCGAATCGCGCATTGAGGTGATCAACCAGGCGGCGCGTAAGCTGCTGGGCTTGAGCCAGCCGACTCGCGCCCTGCGCGGGCATGCGATTAGTGATGTGATTGCGCCGGTGCCCTTTTTTGCCTCCGCGACCATGCTTGCGAGCGACACCCATGATGAGATTTGCCGCTTTAACCACCTGACGGTGATCGCCAGCCGGGTGCGCATTATGCTCGAAGATAGCTTACAAGGGTGGGTGATCACCTTTCGCGATCGCAATGAGATCGACAGCCTGAGCGCGCAGTTAAGCCAGGTGAAGCGCTATGCCGACAACCTGCGCATTATGCGCCACGAGCAGCTTAACCGCATGACCACCCTTTCCGGCCTGCTGCATATGGAGCGTTACGATGAGGCGGTGAACTATATTCAGGCGCAGTCGGAACACGCCCAGGAGCTGCTGGACTTTATCTCCTCGCGCTTTACCTCGCCAACCATTTGCGGCCTGCTGCTGGGCAAAGCGGCGCGCGCACGGGAGAAGGGCGTAGAGCTGAACTTCGACCCATTGAGCCGCATGGATCGCCCCTGCCGTGCGCTGGCGGAAGCGGAGCTGATCTCCATTATCGGTAACCTGCTGGATAACGCCATTGAAGCGACTCAACGTGCTACTCTGCCGCACGATCCGGTCGATGTGCTGCTCCTGCTCAACGAGCGGGAGCTGATCATTGAGGTGGCGGATCGCGGCATCGGGATCGATCCGGCGATTGCCGATCGTATTTTTGAACGCGGGGTGACCACCAAACGCCGTGGCGATCACGGTATTGGCCTCTATCTGATCGCCAGCTACGTCACCCAGGCGGGTGGCTCGATAGAGGTATCGGCCAATGCCCCGCGCGGAACGGTCTTCTCTCTGTTTATTCCTGAAACGGGCAGCGCGCAGCGCCCCGTCGCCACCGTGGATGAGATTTATGCAACATGAACCGATAGACGTGCTGATCGTCGAAGATGAAGAGACGCTGGCGCAGCTCAACGCTGAGCTGGTGAGTAAACATCCGCGCCTGCGGCTGGTCGGCATGGCCTCCTCCCTCGCTGAGGCGAGAACCCTTTTTAGCCGCACCCGCCCGCAGCTGGTGCTGCTGGATAACTACCTGCCAGATGGTAAAGGGATCACGCTAATTAGCGATCCTGAGATTATCAACGCCAACTGCTCGGTGATCTTTATTACCGCTGCCAGCGATATGGACACCTGTAGCCAGGCGATCCGCAATGGCGCCTTCGACTACATTCTTAAACCAGTGTCGTGGAAGCGCTTAAGCCAGTCGCTCGAGCGCTTTGTGCAGTTCACCGAGCAGCAGCGGGTGTGGAAGATTGTCGACCAGCAGAACGTCGACACCCTCTATCAGCTGCAGTCGAAAAACTACCGCCAGGATAACGGCAGTAAAGGCATTGAAGAGAGTACGCTGGCGCTGGTGCAGAAGCTGTTTGCCGACGACGAGGCGCGCTGTTTCTCCGTTGATGAGGTGGTCAACGAAACGGGACTGAGCAAAACCACCACCCGACGCTACCTTGAACACTGTGTCGAAGCAGGCTTTCTGGCGGTGGAGATGCAGTATGGCAAGATTGGTCATCCGCGGCGCATTTACCGCCGCGCGGCCGCCTGAGACGCTTCCCAGGCGGCGCGATGATTACTTCAACACATAACCGTAGAGGCGCTTGATACCATCGGCATCGGTTTCCGAGTAGACGCCCTGTAACTCCGGCGAAAAGCCGGGCAGCAGGTTAACCCCCTCCTCCAGCGCAAGAAAGTAGCGCTGCACTGCCCCGCCCCACACTTCACCCGGCACTACGCAGAGCACGCCCGGCGGATAGGGCAGCGCGCCCTCTGCCGCAATGCGCCCTTCCGCCTCGCTGATGCGCACCAGCTCGACGTTGCCGCGAATAAACTCGCTATTGGCGTCCTGCGGATTCATCGCCACCGCCGGGAAACTCTCTTTGCGGAACATTGCTTTTTGCAGATCTTTAACGTCAAAGCTGACGTAGAGATCGTGCATCTCCTGGCACAGCTCGCGCAGGGTGTAATCGCGGTAGCGCACCGGGTATTTGTTAAAGATGGTCGGCAGCACGTCGGACAGTGGTGTGTCATCTTCGATATGCTGCTCAAACTGGGCGATCATCGCTACCAGCTGCGCCATCTTCTCCGCGCTTTCGGCAGGCGTCAGCAGGAAAAGGATCGAGTTGAGATCGCACTTCTCCGGCACAATGCCGTTTTCACGCAGGTAGTGCGCCAAAATAGTGGCTGGAATACCGAAATCGGTGTATTCACCCGTCTCTGCATCAATGCCCGGTGTGGTCAGCAGCAGCTTGCAGGGATCGACAAAATATTGATCCTGGGCGTAGCCGGCAAAACCGTGCCACTTATCGCCCGGCTCAAAGCTGAAGAAGCGCCGTTTGCGGGCAATAAGCTCAGTGGGGTGGTCCTGCCACGGGCGACCACCGATCACCGGCGGCACAAAGGGCTGGATCATTTTGCAGTTAGCGATGATCGCTTTGCGCGCCTCAATGCCCAGCTCGACGCACTCTGCCCACAGCCTGCGCCCGCTCTCGCCTTGGTGAATTTTGGCGTTGATATCGAGCGCGGCAAATAGCGGGTAAAAGGGGCTGGTGGATGCGTGCAGCATAAAGGCGTTATTCAGGCGCTTGTGCGGGCAGAAGCGCGCCTGGCCGCGCAGGTGATTATCTTTTTTGTGGATCTGCGAAGTTTGCGAGAAGCCCGCCTGCTGTTTATGCACCGACTGGGTGACGAAGATCCCCGGATCGTTTTCATTCAGATCGAGCAGCAGCGGCGAGCAGTCGGCCATCATCGGGATAAACTGCTCGTAACCGACCCACGCCGAATCAAAGAGGATGTAGTCGCACAGGTGGCCAATCTTGTCAATCACCTGGCGGGCGTTGTAGATCGTGCCGTCATAGGTGCCAAGCTGGATCACCGCCAGGCGGAACGGCCGCGGCTGTTTGGCCTTATCGGGCGCGACATCGCTGATTAAAGTGCGCAGGTAAGCTTCATCAAAACAGTGATCGTCAATGCCGCCGATAAAACCAAACGGGTTGCGCGCCGCTTCCAGATAAACCGGCGTCGCTCCAGCCTGAATCAGCGCGCCGTGGTGGTTGGATTTGTGGTTGTTGCGATCGAAAAGCACCAGATCGCCGCGCGTCAGCAGCGCATTGGTCACTACTTTATTGGCGGCTGAGGTGCCGTTCAGCACAAAGTAGGTTTTGTCGGCGTTAAACACTTTGGCGGCAAACTTCTGCGCGTGCTTGGCGGAGCCTTCGTGGATCAGCAAATCACCGAGCTTGACGTCGGCGTTGCACATATCGGCGCGAAAGACGTTCTCACCGAAAAAGTCGTAGAACTGACGGCCTGCCGGGTGCTTTTTGAAGAACGCGCCGTGCTGATGGCCGGGACAGGCGAAGGTGCTGTTCTTCATCTCAACATATTGGCGCAGCGTATCGAAGAAGGGCGGCAGCAGCGTCGCTTCATAATCACAGGCAGCGGCTTCCAGCTCCAGCCACTCCTGATCGCGCCCGCTCATCACCGCCGTCACGCCTTCGGGCGCGGTAACCGGTTCGCCAGAGAAGAGAAAGACCGGCAGATTAAAACCAGTGCGTTTGAGCAGCGCGAGAATGCCGCTGCGGCTCTCCGCTACCGTCATGACGACTGCCGCCACATCCGTGAAATCGGTACTCTCAAGAGAGATCACCTCGCGGTGGGTTGAGAGCGTGGAGAGCAGCTCGCGGCTGACGGCAATTTTCAGTGAGTTCATAAGCACGAATACCCGTTTCAGGGGAGTAAGAAGCCCCGGACGAAGCGGTGGCTTCGCCCAACGAAAATGTCTGGCTGGGATCAGCTCCGGACGCCAGACATCAGTAAAAGCAGAAAACCGCTGATCTTACTGTTGTCCTGCGGTGAGCGTGCGCTACCCTCACCGCATGGTGAGAAAGAGTGACGATAAGCGGGGGCGAGTGGCCTGGGCACGGGCGTGAAACGCAGTGTCAGCGGCTGAAATGTACAGCATCAGGCGGCCCCGTCAGATGGATGAAAATTCGCGCAATCATGTCATTTTTAACCCGCAGGCGCAACCTGGGGGGGCACTTCGCTGCGCATAAAAATGCTAAGGTATGCGCCCTCTTATTCATTTTTATGGCACTTCGGGAGAGTGGACGTGCTGACAGGTCCTTTTATTAACGCGGCTGCCGTGCTGATTGGCGGCACGCTCGGTGCGCTGATGGGCCACCGTTTACCGGAGCGCGTGCGCTCATCAATGCCCTCCATTTTTGGTCTTGCCTCGCTTGGCATCGGCATTTTACTGGTGGTCAAATGCGTCAACCTGCCGGTGATGGTGCTGGCGACGCTGCTCGGCACCCTTATTGGCGAGCTCTGTTATGTTGAACGCGGCATCGGCGGTGGCGTTAACGCCTTGCGCAAATTGGCACAGAAGCGCAACGCGGTGGAGACAGCCTCCAGCGCCCATGAGTCCTTTATTCAGAGCCTGGTGGCGATCATTATTCTCTTCTGCGCCAGCGGTACCGGGATTTTCGGTGCGATGCGCGAAGGGATGACCGGCGATCCCAGCATTCTGATTGCCAAAGCGTTTCTCGATTTCTTTACCGCGCTGATCTTTGCCACCACCCTCGGTTTCGCCGTGGCGATCATCTCGGTTCCGATGTTAGTCATTCAACTGACGCTCGCCACCTGCGCGACGCTTATTCTGCCGCTAACCACACCGGCGATGATGGGCGATTTTACCGCCGTCGGCGGGATCCTGCTGCTGGCGACCGGGCTGCGTATCTGCGGGATAAAGATGTTTGCCGTGGCCAATATGCTACCGGCGCTGGTGCTGGCGATGCCCATTTCCGCCCTCTGGACCGCCTTTTTTGCCTGAGTGCGTGTGCAATACGCAGAAAATGGTGATAGATTGTGCACTCTGTGACGAAATGAAGAAATTTCGTTGACGGGACGCAGTGAATCAGGTTTAATGCGCCCCGTTGCCCGGATAGCTCAGTCGGTAGAGCAGGGGATTGAAAATCCCCGTGTCCTTGGTTCGATTCCGAGTCCGGGCACCACTTTTCTTTTTTATGCTTCCTTATGAATCTCTATATTGTTGTGATTCAGTAAGTTAGGGTAAAAACTCTTTCGGATACGTTTTGATTTATCCCCCGGTATCCGGAAAAAATGGGGTCAGATTGCGGGTCATTCAGTTCGACGAACGGAGTGGCCCTTATGTTAACTGATTCCCGCATCCGCTCAGCGAAACCTCGCGAAAAATCCTATAAAATTTCTGATGCACTTGGCCTGTACCTGCTGGTTTCATCCAGCGGCGCTAAGTTATAGTATTTACGCTATCGTTTTGAGAGCAAAGAAAACCGTCTGGCCTTTGGCCCCTGGCCTCAGACCTCACTGGCAGAAGCCCGTGAAAAACGCGATGCTGCACGCAAACTGCTCTCTTCAGGCGCATCCCTTTCCCTCCCGCGAGAATCAGAAAAACGCACTGTAGAAGATAAGCGCACCTTTAGGCATATCGCTACTGCATGGCACACCAGCAGCCTGAAACTCTGGTCGGACACTCATGCAGATAAAATTCTCTCCTGCCTGAATCGCTATATCTTTTCTGATGATATCGCCGCAATGGATGTTGCGAAGATAGAAACCCGGCATCTGGCGCAGCTTGTGCAGTCTATTGATAGCAAGGGTGTTCATGATGGTGCCGGGCGCGTGCGTCAGTATCTGACGAAAATCATGCGCTACGCGGTGCAGCAAGGCTTTATCAAATATAATCCCGCCCTCGACCTTAAAGGCGTCGTGACACCTGTTCGCATACAACACCTTCCCGCTTGCCACTACAGCGCCTTCCTGCGTTACTGGAGAACATCCAGCATTACAAGGGGCATCAACTGACCCGGCTGGCGCTGGAACTGAATCTGCACGTTTTCCTGCGCTCCAGTGAATTACGGCTCGCCCGCTGGGATAGTTTAATCTCAAGGCGCATATCTGGATGGTGCCGGCTCTTACGGTGCGTGGATTCCCTTTATATTCTTTTACACTCAGCGAATTTAATATCTCTCTTAATTTTTTATATATTCACCACCATTGTCAGAAATCATAGAGGTAAAATATTCTCTATTATTCATCGTTTGTCCTCCTCATAGTTTAGTAACTGTAACTCCAGTGTGTTTCCCTAACTGAAGCATTTCAAATCCCCCCAATTATTAGCTTGCGCCCCCTCAAAACCCGGTTGTTTCAGGCGGTGGTGCTCCTGTTGATACACTTAGGAAAACACCATCAGGGCCATCTTTGTTTGCATTTTCTATTTCCGGGTGTTTTGCACTGACTCCCCGGTAAAGCTTATCCTCTTTCCCACAATTTGATAGACCCAACGGATCACTCCATATAAGCGGGTTCGGCGCGTACAGGTACAGGTTTCAATCACCGTTCAACCTCATCGGATCCTGGACAGTGAACCGTCCGGTCGGCGGGTCGTAGTAGCGGAACTGTAACGCAGCCCGGTTTCACCGTCGGCGTACTGCTCGACGTCGTTTTTCGATTAAACCTTCCTATTCAGCCCATCGGAAAAAAGCTGCTTAATGAGTAATATTCCAGTAAATTGTCCCTTCATGATCCAACACTGGTTTTAGCATGTTCTAAAGGGGCCTATACTGTAATCTTTGTTTTCATTCTAATGATCTTTTAAATTTTTCAAAAAAGACAGCAAAATCTTTTATACCATCCACTTTATGCCTTTCATTTAATATATATTTACCCGTATTAATATCCATTACCTCAAGCATACAACTATTGTCATCCCAAAAAATAAATCTTGCTAAAACTTTTTCATTATCATAATCAATAACCACACTTGTGGTTAGCTCATTATTAATGACATTTATATTATAGGATGAGTTTTTTTTCATCCAGTCGATTACTTCTGAGAGCATGCTTTTATTCCCGCCTCGGCTTTATGTGCTTTAATAGATATATTAGCGGCCTTTGGCATTTCAGGTACTGGTTTTCCTTTGTGCCTTGCCAAACACCCTTCTAAAGAATCAGGCCCAATAATTTTCGCCCAACCTTCATTAGTTTTGATTAACGACTCCTCGGGGACATCAAATTCTACATACATGGTTACTGGTTTTGCCTGCTTTCCGAAAGCTTCAATATCCGCTGGTGATGCTACATGGGTTGTACCTGTTGAGCTTTGGACAACTGTACCTGTTTTTATCATCTGGTCATATTCTGACTCGCCCATCCATCGGCCGACAGTAGTATTGGCTAAACCCCACGGGTCAATCCACCCCGGCGGGTTCGGCGCATACTGGTACAGGCTCCAGCCACCGTTTAACCCTATCGGGCCCTGGAGTCTGCGGGTCGTAGTGGCGGAACAGATTGTAGTGCGGGCCAGTTTCGCCGTCGGTGTACTGCCCCGCATAGCGCAGCGGCTGGTGCGCCAGGGCTGTGTTCTGTGCCAGCCGCGCGAAGCCGTCCGTCTGGTAGCGGACCTCACCGAAGCTGCCGTACTGCCCGCTCCAGCGGATGCTGCCTTCTTCGTCGGGGACTTCCAGCGGTGCGCCGTTCAGGTCGGTGCTGAACCAGTAAATCTCCCCGTCCGTGTCGTCCCGCAGATGGTCAACCGCGCCAGCGGGCTCCAGGCCTCGTTGGGGTCACAGATATACGTGCTACACTGCCCGTCCTGGTGCTGTTCCTGCAACAGGCGGTAACCCTGCCACAGGAAGCGGGTTTCCGTTGTGCCGTGGGCGTCATACAGGTAATACGCCTCAAAGTGTCCCTGCGGCCCGGTTCCGCGGGCGGTCAGCAGGCGGTTTTCGGCGTCATAGGTGTAGTGCTGCTCATACAGCCCGCTGCGCCGGCGGGTCAGGTTGCCCCACGCCGTCGTAGTGCATAAACAGGTTCTGCCAGTGCTGCAGGCGGTTGTCGGTCACCGGGTCGTCGTTCGCGGGCAGGTTAGCGCTCGGCCTCATCGGGTTTGACGACAGCTCGCCGAACAGTTGCTTCTGCGGCTGCTCCGGACCGTCAAGATAAATCACGGATACCGAGGCATCGATGTTGGTCGGGGAATGGTGAGAATCGGTATAGAGTACCGTGCCGGCAAGCATCGATGCCGGCATCAGCAGAGGGGACAACGTCAGCAACGTGCTGATTTTCATAGCGAGCACTTCTGCATGGATAGAATCCACACAGGGTGTTACGACATGGTCAGAAAGGCAGCAAAGAAGTCTTTATTGAATTATAAAAATTTATGCAGCCCCTCAACCTCAGGTTGTGGGGATCTCGACAGAGAAATCGAAGCCAAGCAATCCAGCCTCTTCCACTCTGCGTTTGAATGCATCCGTCACAAAGACACGGCTGATATCCTCTTCAATAGAAAATAGGTACTCATCCGTGATGTTATCCACCTTAAGCACCGGCTTTCTAATCAGAAACCTGCCCTCAGCCTCACGGAACAATGCGTTTTCCCGATCAAAACACCCCGAAAGGACATTCGTAGGATGGTACCCCAAAAAGGTCTTTCTTTTACTGGCAGTTAAAACCGGTAAAACTTCGCCCCGAGGAAGTAGAATATTACTCAAAACGTCTAACGCATTCTCACTTAGAACAAAAAGGGGGGATAAAGCGCTACTGAAGTCAAACTGGTAGTTCCGCTTACCCGTATCATTGCTACGTAGCTCTAACCTGATAGGTGTGTAATTACTCAACGGCTTCCAGTTAGCACTTCGAACTCGCCCCATGATACTTTCCTCCCCCTCAGGATAATCCTGAATAAAGGAGCAAAAGTTAGTCACGTCAGATCCTAGTAAATATATTTTTTTCATAACAACACTGACCAGCTGGCATTTCTATCCGCTGAAAGTAACGTTTCTCGCATTAGCTGCAGTTCATCCAGGACACCTTGCTTACTACCAAAGTCATGTGCATCTAAGATACGCTGATTCACTGCGTCCAAATACTCATCCGGATGCTTACCATTATGCAAGATCCCAGGCAAACCGTCCGTATTGTTCCGATTTGGTAGGAACACGCCATTTTCTGCACCATCGATATCAATGTCGTGCCGTTTCAATATGTCTCAGGCAGGTCTTACTGCCTTAGCAGTTTCCGGAACGATATGGTGCGCAGCTGAATTGGCAGGACGCGGCGTACCCGCTTTTTCCATACTCTTGGCCAGAGCAGAGCTGGTCAAACCTAACGGATCGACCCATCCATATGGGTTCGGCGCATACTGATACAGGTTCAGCCCGCCGCGTAGTCCTACCGGATCCTGCGTGGTAAAGCGCCCCACCTCCGGCTCATAGTAGCGGAACAGATTATAATGCAGCCCGCTTTCGCTATCCTGGAACTGGCCTGCATAACGCAGCGGCTGGTCAATAAGGGCGCCCTTACGCCGTTCGGCGCCGGCGACAGTCTGCTCGAGGGCCGCCAGCGGCGTCCACCGGCTTGCCGGATCATAGCTCCAGGTGCGGCGCGTACCGTTGTCCCGCTGCTCCTGCAGCAATCGGTAGCCCTCCCACACGAAGCGCGTGGGTTGCCAGCCTTGTGGTAGCGCAGCTGCACGCTGTCCGGCTCGATACCCAGTTCGCTGCCGGCAGCGGTCGGCGTGCGCGTCAGGCGCTTCATGCGCACGGCCGTATCATAGTGGTAATGCCACTCGGCGCTGTCGTTGGCGCGCCAGACCAACTGGCCGGCGTCGTCATAACGGAACTGATGCAGACGCGGGGACAGCTGTGGTGCCACGTCCGGCGACGCGACTTCCCGGTATTCGGTAAGTTGCCCGTCAAGCCCATAACGATATAAACGGTCAATACTGTCCGGCCGCCGTTCAATCATCAGCCGGCCAACCGCATCGTGGCTGAATTGGTAATCAGCACCGTTGCCATTTTCCAGTCTCGTCAGCCAGCCTCGGCAGTTATAGTGATGACGGCGCGTACGCTGGATGCGGTCGGTGATGCTGACCAGCTGGCCCAGCAGGTTGTACTGCCAGCGCGTCTCACTGCCGAGCGGGTCATGGTGTACGGCCAGCTGCCCCTGCGCATTCCAGGCAAACCGCTCTTCGCTGCCGTCGGGATGCAACAAGGTCTGCAGTTGGCCAGCAGGATAAACGGCAGTGACAGGAGCCCCCCGCGCCGGCAAGGGCTGCCAGCCCCATCTCATGGGTGGTAACCCCGCGAAACACCACGGGCTCACTGTTGAGACGGTCAAGGAGAAAACGGATGGTCTGCTTCGTCGTGGACTCCTACAGCAGAATGTCGGCAGACTTGCCGATCAGCCAGATAACGGTAACCAGCAGCACCACACCCACCACGATAATGGAGCCAAATTTGGTCCAGGTCGCCCGCTCGTTACGGAGTTCGGTAAACGTGTGTAGGGCAGCAATGGCGTCGTTGATAAAGGCAACGGCGGCCACGACCAGCCCGCCGATGACAAGACCATCCTGTATGTAACCTTTGATTTGTCCGGCCAGGCCGCTTCCGCCGCCCGAGCTTGGGGGTTCCACCTGAGGTAAATCAGCAAAGGCCGGTTTGCAGGTGAGCCAGCCCATAATAGCCAGCGTACCGGCGCGGGTCAGCGATAAACCCTAAACAGGATTTTGAAAATTAAGCGATAATGCGGCTCGGGTCGGATTTAATCATCATATTCGGCGGCGACCCAGGTGCTTCCCCCTTTTGATGTCGTCACGGTTGTGACCAGAAAGATATGCCCTTCAAGGCCTTTTTCTGAAAAATCGATCCCGCCGTCTTTGGGGGTATATCGTGTCGTTCCGTTCCCCTGACGGAACGCTGACAGCCTGTAACGAAGCGAATTATCAAGAGACGTCATATAACAGACAAGATGGCCGGTCGTGGATTTATTGGACCATATTTTGAAATCCAGCCGAGCCTGCCATGTTCCCTCAGGTATATTTTTCCAGTCATATTCTTTAGGTTCGAAGCCTTCCCGCAATGCCATGTCCCAGGTCAGGGCTCTCTTTGCCTCTTCAGCCATATTCTGCTTCCTCTTTTATTCATTCAGTTCTGAACGTAATAAAAACAGACCTGACGTGACACAGCAAGTTATCCGGGGATAAGCTGATTATGCTTTTTATAATTCAGACGTCTGATAAGAGAGTGCAGGAGCATGAGTGAAACGAATGGCCTCAGAATTGCCCTGTCGCCAGTGCAGCTGGCAGCCACACTTTAGAAAAAAGTATCAGCGAAGGCGAAACGCTCAGCAACTGTTTATGAAGCGGACTGGGTCTGGCAGGCGGCGTGGTGGAAATGTTCGGTGCCGGTGTGATGTGCGTGGTTCCGGAGCCCACAATGTTAACCAAAGCAGGGTGTGTTGTTGTCGGCACGCACAGTCTTGCTACCGTCCAGGCTTCATTTCGCCAGATATGGAGCGGCAGACAGATAAATACAGACACCTACAATTCAGCGGTTCTGCTGGCAGAATCGCTGGGAGCCGATCGCGATACGGCTTTAAAAGTCGGCATGACAGTGGACCTTGCCATTGCGGTTGGTTTCTCCGTGGCAGTGGGGGCAGTACGTGTTGTTGCTGTCAGATCAGGGAGAATAAAACTGGCGGAACATGAATCAGTTACCGGTCAGCACCCGGGCGGGCATACTATCGAACAACATATCGGTAAAACACCTGAAGAGCTTGCTGCCAGACTTCAGCGAAGGCCGATGCTGCCTGCAACGAGCGCATTCAGAAACCTTGACGAGGCTGAAATTCTCACGACAAAAGTGCTGAGAGCCCATAAAAATGAGATAGAAATGTTCGTCAAATTTCAGCCCAAAGGCACCCCATGGCGGAAAAAAATATCCATGCAATTCACACAGCCTACCGGGATTGTGATGAAAAGAGGAAGCTCAGAAGTCAGAAACTGTTACCGTGTTGAAGTGTGGCGGGAGCTCACTGAGTACAATGGTAAGCCTTATTTTATACTGACGTCGATGCCCCTGGAGTGAATGATGAAACAGCGTGATACCCCCCTGGAGCTGGATAATCTGGTCTGTAATTATTTCGGGCATGATTACGACCTCATTGATGACAGTGAGGCACTCCAGCCCAAAATTGACGCCTATAACCGGCAGTCGGGAAAGGCGATGCAGATGGCGCTTCTCGAAGACATTGACGATTTTCTGGCTCTGGGGGATACGATGAATATGGCCTTCATTAAAAGATATGGCGTGTATTTCGATCCGTTGCTGTGGGGCATCACCCCCCATGATTTTCTGGTTCTGGTCAGGGAGCAGGTCAACATCGCCTTAGCGCACTCTCAAAACAACTGACGCGCCAGTAACAGTCGTTTCATGGCTTGTCTGCTGACGGCAGGCGCGCAAAACACGTTTTGCACGCCTCCGTCCAGCCCTGATTTAAAGATACTTCTTGAACGAAGCCGTGGTCACGGTCACAGCGATACCCAGCAGGACAGCCGCTGGCAACAACAGCAGATTGGGGTAAACTGCCATGGGCCAGATAACGGGAAGTATTTTCATTTTGCACACTCTTTACAATATACAAATACGCCTGTTTACAAAATATTAACTTTGACTCAGGAATTGAAAATCCCCGTGCCCTTGGTTCGATTATTAATCTCACATTTTTCGCTATTATACCTACTTTCGCCAAATGCATTTCAAATATTAATATTATTCAAAAAGAAACATTACCATTTCTTTTATATATAGTATTTGGGCTTTAACAGAAAATAAAAACATTATTTATTTACGCTATTATTAACGGGCAGCAAAACGTGAGATAGATCACAACAAGCAGTTATCCCTTTTACAGCTTCTTATTACAGATTGCCTTCAAGATTTTTATTCTATAAATAATATCTTCGCTTTTATTATTCCAGGGGAAAGTAAATGAGCAATCCATTTGAAAATGAAGATATTACTTTTTTAGTATTAGTGAACGCAGAGAATCAGCACTCCTTATGGCCGCAATTCATGGCGGTCCCAGATGGTTGGGATATTGTGCGCGGGCCCGCCAGCCGCAAGGAGTGCATTCATTACATCGAGGAAAACTGGAAGGATATCAAGCCGAAAAGTTTACAAAACCTATAAATCCTTGTTGCCCACTCGTTATCCCATTTCGCTTTAATATTGAGGTCTTATATGTCCGCACAAGAAGACATGGATTATTTCGCTTTAACGTCGGCTCAGATGGGCATGTGGTTAGCGAATGAAGTCGCGCTGAATCAGGCAAATAATAATATTAGTGAGTATTTAATTATTGATGGCGTGATTGACACATCACTATTTAAAGACGCTATAAAAATAATGATTGCTGAAACTGATGCCATGCATGGCCGTTTTTTTCATAAAAATAACGAAGTCAGGCAATCATTAACACCTGTTAATGATTATGAGGCAGGTTTTTATGATTTCAGTATGATGGACGACCCGTGGGCAACCGCCATTGAATATATGACGGCGCAGACAAACAGGGCATACTCACTTGCTGAAACGCATCTGTTTACCTTTTTCCTGATTAAAGTCGCCGAAAATAAACATCTCTATTATCAGTGCAGCCATCACATTCTTATCGACGGTTTTGGTGCCGCACTGATCCTCAGCCGCGCGATTGAAATCTATAACTGCTTAATCGCCGGCAAGCCGGTTTCCCCCTCACCCTTCGGCAGTTTTAAAACGCTGATGGCGGATGATATCGAGTATCGCCAGTCAAACCGTTTCACCCGCGACAGACACTACTGGATGTCGCGCTTTGGCGACCTGCCTGAGCCGGTCAGCCTCGCCGGACGCGCCGCCCCCTGTAATCAGCTTCTACGCCAGCGTATTTCGCTCGAAAAGCCGTTCCATGACGCCATTATGCAAAGAGCGAGCGACTCTGGTTTTACCCTACCGCAGCTGCTCACCGCCCTGAGCGCCATTTACCTTTACCGCACTACCGGTAATGAAGATTTAGTGATTGGCTTTCCGATGGCGGCGCGCGTCGGGCGAGCGCAGCGCAGCATTCCCGGCTTAATGTCCAATATCATGCCGTTGCGTCTAAAATTATCACCGGCGCTTACGCTTAATGACGTGATGGCGCAGGCGATGAAAGAGATGGTCTCCTCTTTACGCCATCAGCAATACCGCCATGAAGATCTGCTGCACGACCTGAACGTTACGCGACCGCTGTTTAACACCGCCATTAACGTTGAACTTTTCGGCGAAAACCTGGCCCTTAGCGGGGCGGAAACCCTCTCCATTAATCTCTCCAATGGCCCAGTGGAAGATTTAAGCATCTTCTTCTTTGGCTATGGCGATGATCGCACAATGGTGCTTGGCTTTGATGCCAACAGCGCGCTCTACACCGAGCAGGAGCTGCTTGCCCATTATGAAAGAATGACGGCCCTGTTCAGCAAACTGATTGCCAACCCTGAGATGGCCATCGGTACACCTTCGTTGCTGAACGCCAATGAGTACCAGCAGATTGCCCTGCTGAATGATAAAACCACCTGCCCGACGCCCTCGGTTACGCTGGCGGAGTGCTTTGAAAAACAGGTTCACCTTACACCCGATGCGCCGGCCATTTTTTATGAAGAGAGCGTACTGAGCTACGCGCAGTTAAATAGCCTGGTTAACCAAATGAGCCACTATTTACGCCAGCAGGGCGTATGCTCGGGCGATATCGTTGGGCTGCTGCTGCCGCGCACGGATAATCTGGTGATCGCCATGCTGGCGATTATGAAAGCCGGTGCGATCTACATGCCATTAGATCCCGATCACCCCAGCGAACGCATAAAACATATTCTCGCCACCGCCGCGCCGACCTGTCTGCTAACCACCTCCGAAACATCAGGATTGGTTGCGCAATTCCCGCAATATCAAATAGATGATAACGACACTATTGCCGGTATTATTTCGCAACCGGAAACGGATCCTGTGACAACCTCCGCACAGCGCCAGCAGGCGGCGTATGTGCTCTTCACTTCCGGCTCGACCGGCGCGCCGAAGGGGGTGCTGATCCCCCATAACGCATTGACCAATTTTATGGTGGCGATGCAGCAGCATGTTCAGCTTTCAGCTGAGCATCGTTTAATGGCCGTCACCACGGTTGGGTTTGATATTGCCGCGCTTGAGCTTTTCCTGCCGCTGCTCAACGGCGCGGCGGTAGTGATTGCCTCACGCGAGGCCGCCCGCGATCCGCACCTGCTGGCGAGCGAGATCAATCGCTGGAACATCACTCATCTGCAGGGCACACCAGCATTGTGGCAGGGCTTAGTCAGCTACCAGCCGCAGGCGCTGGCAAGGCTCACCGCACTGGTAGGCGGCGACGCGCTGGCGGCCAATCTGGCCGAACAGATGGTGGCACTGGCGTCGCGAGTGATCCAGGTTTACGGGCCTACAGAAACGACTATCTGGTCAACAACCCGCGAGCTGAATGCCGAGAGCGTTGCCCCTTCTATCATCGGTCTGCCAATCAACAATACTCAGGTTTATATCCTCGATAGCGCACTGCAGCCGGTGCCGGTGGGTCAGCCTGGCGAGCTCTATATCGCCGGTGACGGTCTGGCATTTGGCTACCTGAAACGCGCCGATCTCACCAGCGAACGTTTTGTCGCGAACCCGTTTGGGGCAAGGGGCTCACGCATGTACCGCACCGGAGATATCGCCTTCTGGGAGCGTGATATGCAGATCGGCTTCCTCGGACGTGCGGATAACCAGGTGAAGATCCGCGGCTACCGCATTGAGCTCGGCGATATCGAAAATGCGCTGCTGGGATCAAAGGCGATCAAGCAGGCTCTGGTGCTCGCGCACGACGAAAAGGCCTCCGGGCAAAAACGGCTGGTGGCCTACGTGATTGCGCATGATGAGGCGAACTGTTCACCAGAAACGCTACGCGCAGACCTGGGCAAAAAGCTGCCCGACTATATGGTGCCGTCCGTAATCATGGTGCTGGAGCAGTTTCCTCTCACGGCAAATGGCAAAATTGATCGCCGCGCCCTGCCCGTTCCGGCCTTCACCGCACCCACCCGCGTGCTTCCCTCCACGCCGCAGCAGGAAAAACTCTGCCAGCTCTTTGCCGAGTGCCTGGAGTGCGACCTGCCCGGGATTGATGACAGTTTCTTTAACCTTGGCGGCCATTCGCTGCTGGCGCTGAAACTGCTGAGCCGCATCCGCGAAGAGTTCAGGAGTGAGATCTCGCTGAAGGCGATCTTCGACGCGCCAACCGTGGCGGAGCTGAGCGCGCTGATTGACGCCGGAAACAGCGTGCCCGTGCGTCCTGCGCTGGTAACGCAACCGCGTCCTGCCCTGCTGCCGATGTCATTTGCCCAGCAACGCCTCTGGCTACAGGAGCAGATCGCGCCGGGCAGCGCCTACAATATGCCGCTCGCCGTCAGGCTGAATGGCAAACTGGATGCCGCAATGCTGGCGCAGGCGCTGGCGGATGTTGTCGCCCGCCATGAGAGCCTGCGTACGCGATTGACGCAGCAGGAGGATACTCCTTGCCAGCAGGTGCTGGCACCAGAAGAGGCAGCATTCACTCTGCAACATCAGACCATTGCGCCAGCGGATCTGACCGCACAGCTGATGCACCACAGCGCGCATGTTTTCGCCCTCGATCGCGAGTTGCCGATCAAAGGCTGGCTCTACCAGCTGGCATCCGAGCAGCATGTTCTGCTGCTGGTTATCCACCATACTGCGGGCGATGGCGGCTCCCTCTTCCCGTTGTTGCAGGATCTGAGCTTTTGCTGGCAAGCACGCCTGGCGGGTCACGCCCCCGAGCTTGCGCCGCTTGCCGTGCAGTATGCAGATTATGCTCTCTGGCAACGGGCGCTGCTCAGCGACGAGCAGGATGAGAATGCCCTCTTCGCCCGGCAGATGGCCTACTGGCGCAACCAACTGCAGGGGATGCCAGAAGAGGTTACGCTGGCAGGCGATCGGCCACGTCCGGCGCGCGCCAACTATGCGGGGGATCGCGTCGCCTTTACGCTGCCGGATGGGATCTTTACAAAACTCACAGCATTAAGCACGCAAACCGGTGCCAGCCTCTTTATGCTGCTGCACACAAGCCTGGTGGCGCTGCTGCATCGCATGGGCGTGGGAGACGATATTGCCATCGGTACGCCGATCTATGGTCGTACCGATAGCGCGCAGATCCCGATGATTGGCTACTTCGCCAACACTGCGGTGCTGCGCATCCAGGCGTCCGGCAACCCGGAATTACGCACACTCATTGAGCTGGCGCGCAGCGCCGTGCTGGAAGCCAATGAACACCAGGATATCCCCTTCGAACGCCTTGTCGAAGCCCTGGCCCCGGACCGCTCGCTGGCTAAACACCCGCTGTTCCAGGTGATGCTGGCGGTCGATACGCCGTGGCCGCAGGCCGTCACCCTGCAAGGACTGCAACTTGAACAGCTTGAGCTGCCCACCACCAGCGCGAAATTTGATCTGCTGTTTAATTTCAATGTTGATGAGCAGCATGGGCGGATAAGTGGGCATATCGAATACGCCACCGATCTCTATGACGCTGGCACCATCCAGGGCGTTGCGGAACGCTTAGTCCACGTCATTGAGACACTGGTGAGCGCGCCAGCCACCCGCCTCGGCGAACTGGCGCTGTTAACGCCCGTCCAGCGCGAAACGCTGCTTAACGGCTGGAACTCCACCCGTGTTGCCCTGCCTGAAGTGCGTCTAGCCGCACTGTTTGAACAGCAGGTGCTGCGCACGCCTGACGCCATTGCCGTCAAGCAAGGCAACAAAACGGTGACCTACGACCAGCTAAACCAGGCGGCGAACCGTCTGGCTCACCGGCTGATAGCGCTGAACGGCGGGAAAACCTTCTGCGCCGGGCTGTTGATGCAGCACTCTATTGATGAAGTGATTGCCACGCTTGCGGTAATCAAGGCGGGCGGCGCTTACCTGCCGCTGCGCCCGCGCGATCCCCTTGAGCGCCAGCAGATGATGCTGGATGACGCAGGCGCGACGCTGCTGATTGCCGACGCAGGCCTGCCGTTACCGGATGCCGC
Organism: Kosakonia sp. SMBL-WEM22; assembly: GCF_014490785.1. NCBI lineage: Bacteria > Pseudomonadati > Pseudomonadota > Gammaproteobacteria > Enterobacterales > Enterobacteriaceae > Kosakonia > Kosakonia sp. SMBL-WEM22. The sequence continues at coordinate 4,216,474 of NZ_CP051488.1, forward strand.
GCATATCATTCACCCGGCGGACGACGCGCAGCAGGCCGGAACAGAGACCAACCCGGCATTAGTTGGCGCGGCGGAGAGCCTGGCTTACATCATGTATACCTCCGGCTCGACCGGTAAACCGAAGGGGATTGCCGTCAACCAGCAGAGCGTGGCGGCGCTTGCCCTCGACCGCCGCTGGTCGCCAGAGGATCACAAGCGTGTCTTGCTGCACTCCCCGTCAGCTTTCGATGCCTCTACCTGGGAGCTGTGGGTGCCGCTACTCTGCGGCGGTCAGCTGATCGTTGCCCCCGCCGGTGAGCTGGATATTGATACGCTGGCGCAAATCGTCATGGAGGAGAAGGTCACCGCGCTGTGGCTCACCGCCGGGCTGTTCCGCCTGATGGCTGAAGAGCATGCCAGCGCCCTGAAAGCGGTGCGGCTGCTGATTGCCGGGGGCGATGTGCTGCCAGTGACGGCACTCAAAAAAGTGATGACGCAGTGCCCTGCGCTGAAGATGATGAACGGCTACGGCCCGACGGAAACGACCACCTTTACCACCACCCACCTGCTGCCGGGCATCCCGACGGAGATGACGGTACCTATTGGTGCGCCGATCGATAACATGCAGGTCTACGTGCTGGATGGTTATCTCAACCCGGTGCCGGTCGGTGTGCCCGGCGAGTTGTATATTGCTGGTCTCGGTCTGGCGCGTGGCTATCAGAAGCAGCCTGTGTTAACGGCAACGCACTTTGTCGCCAACCCGTTTGCGCAGCCCGGCGAGCGCATGTACCGCTCCGGCGACTGGGTGCGCTGGCGTAAAGATGGCGTACTCGAATACCTCAGCCGCGGCGATCAGCAGGTGAAAATTCGCGGCTTCCGTATTGAGCTGGCGGAAGTGGAAACCGCGCTGCAACAGCAGCCTGCCGTGGCGCAGGCGCTGGCCTGCATCGTCGAGCCAAACCCGGGTAATAAGCAGATTGTCGCCTACGTTCTTGCACGCAAAGAGGTGGACTTCGATGCGGCGCAGTTGCGCGACGCGCTGAGCGCGCAGTTGCCGGACTTTATGGTGCCAGCGATGATTATCCCACTGGAGACCTTCCCCCTTAACGCCAACGGCAAAGTGGATATGCGCGTCCTGCCCGCGCCGCGCTTTACCGCCGCGCTGCACCGTGGCGCGCGTAACGATCGGGAGAGCAGGCTCTGCGTCCTCTTCGCTGAGGTTCTCGGCTTAGACGAGATCGGCATTGACGATAACTTCTTTGCCCTCGGCGGCCACTCGCTGCTGGCTTCCCGTCTGGTCAGTAAGGTACGCCGTGTAATGCGTGTCAATCCCGCCATTCGCGATCTCTTTGAAGCCCCAACTGTGGCGCAGTTTGCCGAGCGTTTACACGCCGCCGCGCCTTCGCGTTTGCTGCTCCAGGCGCGTGAAAAACCGACCCTTCTGCCGCTTTCGTCCGCGCAGCGTCGGCTATGGATGATCGATCGCATTGAGGGCCAAACCGCCACCTACAATATGCCGCTGACCCTTGAGCTGGAAGGCGAGGTAAACGTCGCAGCGCTGACGGCAGCACTCAACGATGTGAAGCTGCGTCACGAAACGCTGCGCACGCGCTTTTTACTCCAGCCAGACGGCGCTGTTTATCAGCACATTACAGAAGGCGAGGAGTCGTACTGTGCCCTCATAACCGAAAACGTGTTGTCTGAGGATCTGGAGAACCAGATGCTGAGTGCCGCACAATACACCTTCGATTTAACCGCAGAAGATCCCTGCCGCGCGTGGCTCTTTAGCGTCAATGAAGAGCGCCATCTGCTGCTATTTTTAATGCACCATATCGCCAGCGATGGCAGCTCGCTCTCTCCGCTCCTCCAGGATCTGGCCGCAGCCTATAACGCCCGCGCGCAGGGCCATGCTCCATCCCTGGCACCGCTTGCGGTGAACTATAGCGATTATGCGCTGTGGCAGAACGACTGGCTGGGCGAGATCAATACCGCCGAAAGCCAGGCGGGCCGCCAGCTCGCCTGGTGGCGCGACGCGCTCGCCGATCTGCCCGACGAGCTGAAGCTGCCCCTCGACCGTCCGCGCCCGGCGCGCGCAAGCTATCGGGGCAAGCAGTGTCGCTTTACCATCGATGAAGGGCTGCACTCGCGCCTGCTTGAGGTAGCAAAAGCGCACAACGCCAGCCTGTTTATGGTGCTGCAGTCGGCGCTCGCCGTACTGCTGCACCGGATGGGCGCAGGCAACGATATCCCTGTCGGCACTGCCATCGCCGGGCGCAGCGATGAGGCGCTCGAACCGCTAGTTGGCTTCTTTATCAACACGCTGGTGATGCGCGCCACCGTTGACGACAACCTCACCTTTAGTGCCCTGCTGGAGAGGGTTCGCGACTACGCGCTGCAAGCTTACGAGCACCAGGATCTCCCCTTTGATAACCTGGTCGAAGCGCTAAACCCTGAGCGCTCGCTGGCGCGGCACCCTCTCTTCCAGGTGATGCTGGTGCTGCAAAATATGGCCTACAGCGAAGCGCACTTTGACAATCTGCGTACCCGGGTTACCACACCGCTGCTGCCGGTGGCAAAGTTCGATCTGACCTTTAATATCGAAGAGACGCCGACAGCGCTTAACGGTATTCTCGAATACGCCACCGATCTGTTTGACGATGCCACCGCCGAAGCGCTGGCAGAGCGTTTCGTGCTGGTTCTGCATGCCGTTATGGCACAGCCGCAGCGGCGTGTCGGCAGCGTTCCGCTGCTGCTGGCGGAGGAGTGCCAGTCCGCCGTGCCGGTTTGCACCGCCTTTGACCAGTGGGCTGACGCCAGGCTGCATGACGTTTTCGAACAGCGCGTGCGTGAAACACCGCAGGCAACGGCGCTGAGCCTCGGCGATGAGACGATGAGCTACGGCGAGCTGAACCAGCGCGCCAACCAGCTGGCACGCTATCTGGTAAGCCGTGGCATCGGCACGGAAGATAGCGTCGCGCTGGCGCTACCGCGCACTATGGATACGCTGGTGGCGCTGCTCGCCATCGTCAAAGCGGGCGCGGCCTACCTGCCGCTGGATGTGCATAACCCGGCGGATCGCCTGGCCTACATTGTTGACGATGCCAGACCGGCGCTGATTATTACCCTCGTGGAGTATGCAGGCACCCTCAGCAGCACACTGCCCGAACTGCTGCTCGATACGCCGCAGTGCCAGCAGACGCTTGCGCTGTTGAGCGGTGAAGACCTCAGTGACGCCGAGCGCCTGCGCCCCGTCAGCTCCGACAGCCTGGCTTACATTATCTACACCTCCGGCTCGACCGGTAAACCGAAAGGGGTAATGATCCATCACAGCAATGTGCTGCGCCTCTTCGCCGCTACGGAGGAGTGGTTCAACTTTGCCCGCACCGATATCTGGACGCTGTTTCACTCCTGCTCGTTCGATTTTTCCGTCTGGGAGATCTGGGGCCCGCTGCTCTATGGTGGCGAGCTGGTGGTAGTACCGTTTATCGTCAGCCGCGATCCGCAAGCCTTTTTAAAACTGTTGAGCGACAAACGGGTCACCATCCTTAACCAGACGCCATCCGCTTTCTATCAGCTGATTGAAGCGGAAAACACGGTGGCGCCAGCAAGCTGCCCCTTAGCGCTGCGCAAAGTGGTGTTTGGCGGCGAAGCGCTCGATCTTAGTCAGCTTGAGCGCTGGTACCAGCGCCATGATGACGCTGCGCCGGAGCTGATCAACATGTACGGCATCACCGAAACCACCGTCCATGTCAGCTATCAGCCGCTGACGGCCGAGGGGGCGCGCAACGCCTCCGGCAGCCTGATTGGCGTGGCGATCCCCGATCTGCATATCCACCTGTTAGACGATGCGCTGCAACCTGTTCCGCTGGGCGTAGAGGGTGAGATGTATATCAGCGGCGCAGGCCTGGCGCGCGGCTACCTGAATCGCGTGGCACTGAGCAGCGAACGCTTTGTTGCCGACCCCTATGGCGAGCCTGGCACGCGCATGTACCGCTCCGGTGATGTGGCGATCCGCACCCGTAAAGGCGAGCTGAACTACTTAGGTCGCGCCGATCAGCAGGTTAAACTGCGCGGGTTCCGCATTGAGCTGGGCGAGATTGCCGCCGCGCTGGCAAGCTATCCGCAGGTGACTCAGGCCGAGGTGATCCTGCAAAATGATAACCCCGGCAACCCGCAACTGGTGGGCTATATCATTAGCGACAGCAGTAGCCCTGTCGACATGGCGGCGCTGCGCCATCATGCGGCGGATAAACTGCCGGAATATATGGTGCCAGCGGCCATTGTGCAGATGGAGAAGTTCCCGCTGACCATCAACGGCAAGCTGGATAAGCGCGCCTTGCCGAAGCCGACCATGATGCAGAGCGCGACCCGCCGCCAGCCACGTAATGCGCAGGAAGAGATGTTAGCGGGCCTGTTCGCCGAGGTGTTGCAGCTGGAAGCGCCGGGCATCGATGACAACTTCTTTATGCTCGGCGGCCATTCGCTGTTAGCGATGCGACTGATAAGCCGTATCAGCAGCGAGCTGGGTAAAAATGTGCCCATCCGCACGCTGTTTGATTACCCCACCGTGGCACAGCTCGCCAGCCAGCTTGCGCAGGCGGATATTGCTCCGAAAGTCGCGCTGCCCCCGCAGACGCGCGACGAGTATCTGCCGCTCTCCTTTGCCCAGCAGCGCATGTGGCTCTTGAAGAACCTCGATGATAACCACGCGGCGTATAACATGCCGCTCGCCCTGCGCTTCAGCGGGCCGCTGAATGAAGAGGCGTTGGGCCTGGCGCTGCGCGATGTAGTGGCGCGTCATGAAGTGTTGCGCACGCTCTACCCACTCCATCAGGAGCAGCCTTACCAGCATATTCTCGCCGCCGATTCGGTTGAGATGACGCTTGCGGTCAAGCCGATCACTGAAGACGCGCTCGCCAGCGCGCTTGTTGAGGCGTCAGCGTATGCCTTCGATCTGGCGCGGGAGATCCCGCTGCGTTGTACGCTGTTCCGTTTGCCACAAACGCATGAACAGGTGTTGCTGATTGTCATTCACCACATCGCCTGCGATGGCGGCTCGCTGGCACCGCTGTTCCACGATATCGCCTGCGCTTACAACGCACGTTGCAAGCAGCAGGTGCCAGCGTGGACGGAGCTTGCCGTGCAGTATGCCGATTATGCGCTCTGGCAGCGCGGCCTGCTCGGCGAAATCGAGGAGCACACGCCGCTCTGCGCGCAGCAGATCGCTTTCTGGCGCAGCGCGCTGGCGGACGCGCCTGAAGAGATGCTGCTACCTGTTGACCGTCCGCACCCGGCTTCACCGAGTTATGTGGGCGAGCGGGTTCATTTCCGTATCGACGAGGCGCTTTATCAGCGGATTAAGACCCTGACGCAGCAGGAGGGCGTAACGCCTTTTATGCTGTTGCAGGCGACCGCCGCGATCCTGTTTAGCCGCATGGGCGCAGGAGATGATATTACGCTCGGCACCGCCGCTGCGGGGCGCTCAGATGAAGCGATCGGCTATCTGGTGGGCTTTTTTGTCAATACGCTGGTGCTGCGCGTCGATCTGTCGGCAAACCCCAGCTTCCGCGCGGCGCTGGCCAACGTTCGCGACTATATGCTCTCCGCCTATGCTAATCAGGATGTGCCGTTTGACTGGGTGGTAAAAGCATTGAATCCGGGGCGCTCATCAGCCAGACATCCCCTCTTCCAGGTGATGATGGTGCTGCAAAACAACGCCAATACGCCGCCGCAGCTGGTGGATGTGCAGGCAACTCATCAACCGGTAGGTCTGGTGACCACTAAGTTTGATTTGCTGTTCAACTTTGATGAGATTTGCGGCGAAGCGGGCGAAGTGTACGCCCTTGATGCGCAAATTGACTTCCCGGTAGAACTCTACGATCGCTCAACCGTTACCGCGCTGGCTGGCTACTTCGTGCAGCTGTTGCAGGCGGCAGTCGACGCACCGGACTTACCGGTGAAAAACCTGCCGCTACTGAACGATGGGCAGCGCGATGCGCTTATCCATGTTGGCAATAACACCTTTGTGGATCTGCCGCCGGCAACGCTGGCACAGGAGTTCGCCTGCCAGGTGGCGAAAACCCCGCATCATATCGCCATCAGCTGTGGTGACGAGCAGCTTACCTATCAGGAGCTGGATGCGCGCGCCAATGCTTTAGCCCATAGCCTGCAACAGCGTGGGGTGGAAGCAGATCGAGGGGTAGCGTTACTTCTGGAGCGTTCACTCTCGCTGGTGATTGGCATCCTCGCCGTGGTGAAAGCGGGCGGCTTCTATGTGCCGCTGCGCACCAGCGATCCCTTTGAGCGCTGGCAGCATATTACCCATACGCTGGATGTTCGCGTTGCGGTCGTAGATGAGCGACACAGTGCCACGACGCTTCCGGAAGGCATTGAGGTACTGACGGTCAACAATGCACATATGCAGGAAGAGGCGCCGACCATCGCACCACCGCTTAATCCTGACCATATCGCTTATGTGATGTTTACCTCTGGCTCTACCGGGCAACCGAAAGGGATTGCCATTACCCAGGATAACGTTGTTGCCCTGGCGCGCGATCGTCGCTGGCAGGGGGAGCATCATCAGCGCATTCTGCTGCACTCGCCGTATGCTTTTGATGCCTCAACCTATGAGATTTGGGCGGCGCTGCTCAACGGTCATCATGCGGTGATTGTTCCGGGAGACGAGCTGGATTTGCCGGTGATCACCTCGACAATTACCGATCGTAAAGTGACCGCGGTGTTTTTAACCTCCGGCCTGTTCCGCCTGATTGCCGAAGAGGCGTGGCAGTGCCTGGCGGGGGTCAGCAAAGTCTATACCGGTGGGGAGAAGATATCCGCAAGCGCGGTTCAGTCATTGCGCGAACACTTGCCGGACCTTGAACTGATGAACATCTATGGTCCAACGGAAGCCACCACCTATGCCACGGATTACCCGATTACGCAGGCAGATGCACCCTATCTGGATGTGCCGATCGGCTATGCGATGGATAACACCCGCCTCTATGTGCTGGATGAGTACTTGCAGCCGCTGCCGGAGGGGGTTGCGGGCGAGCTTTATATCGCCGGACGCGGGCTGGCGCGCGGCTACGTGAACCATCCGGGGCTTAGCGCGGCGCACTTCGTCGCCGATCCTTACGGGTCTGCTGGAAGCCGTATGTACCGCACCGGCGATAGGGTCAAACGCCGCCGCGACGGCGCCATCAGCTTTGTTAGTCGCGGCGATCAGCTGGTGAAAATTCGCGGCTTCAGGATCGAGCCTGGTGAAATCGAGATTGTACTGAAGCAGCATGAGGTGGTGCAGCAGGTGGCCATCATTCCCCTTGAAGATGCGGCGGGCCATAAACAGCTGGTAGCGTATGTGGTTGTCAGCGATGCGCAGGAGAGGCTACCTGAGGCACTGCAGCAGTTTGCCCGTGAACGTCTACCGGACTTTATGGTGCCAGCGGCGGTGGTGGTGCTGGACGCACTACCACTCAATGCCAACGGAAAACTGGCGATCAAGGCGCTGCCGCGGCCTGATTTTAGCACCCAGGCCGGGCGGCAACCGCAAAGCGAGCGGGAGATATGGCTGGCAGAGAAATTCAGTACGCTGCTCAAGGTTGAGAACATCAGCATCGACAGCAGCTTCTTCGCCATGGGCGGCCACTCCCTGCTGGCGGCGCGGTTGATTACGCAGATTGACCGCGAGCTGCAGGTGAAGCTAACCATCCGCGATCTCTTTGAGTCGCCGACGGTTGCGATGCTGGCGCAGCGGCTGGAGGGTAACCGCAGCAGCAGCATGCTGGATGTGATGCTGCCGCTGCAACCGCTGGGCGATAAACCAGCGCTGTTCTGTATGCCTCCTGGCGGCGGCCTGAGCTGGTCATACTCCGGGCTTATCAGCTACCTTGGCGAGCGGCAACCGATCTACGGCCTTCAGGCGGTCAGGATCAGTACAGGAGAGGCAACGGCCTCGGTTCAGGAACTGGCGAAAATCTATCTGGCGGAGATCTACAAAGTCCAGCCAGAAGGGCCTTACGCCCTGCTCGGCTGGTCGTTTGGCTGCCATCTGGCCCATGAGGTCGCCACGCTGTTACAGAAAGCGGGGCATGTGGTCAGCACGCTGGTGCTGGTGGATGGCTATCCGCTCGGGGAGCGTTATAGCGAGACGGTACTTAGCGACGAAGAGGGCCTGAAGGTGCTATTCGAAGCGCTTGTCGGTGCCGTTCCGCAAGACAACGCGTTGCTCTCCGTTGAGGAGCTACGTCGTGAGTTGCAGGTGATTGAACACCCTCTCGCTCACGTGGAACCGGTGATTTTCGAGCGCATTTTCGCCGAACTCCGCGATGCACCGGTGCTTCTGGCAGATATGTCGCCGGGGCGCTATCGCGGTGATATGCTCTTCTTCAAAGCGACACAGCGCGATGCGGGTACCGAGGATTTCGACCCGCTGCTCTGGGCAAACTATATTGATGGCAATATCATCGTCCACACGGTGCCGAGCACGCATAACGGTATGTTCAGCCCGAAGGCGTTGAAAACTATCGGCCCGATTACTCAGCGCTGGCTTAAGAGCCACTGAGCGGATTGAGCATTATGTTGATGAAAACCGCCGTAATGGCGGTTTTTTTTACCTGTTGATAAGTAGCGAAATGTTGACTCCACTTACCCATTACGCACTGCCGCCTTTTATCTCATATCTTGAGATGGGCGCGATGAAGGCCGTACCACAACTCACCTACTGCCAGATCCGTTTTGATCGCCACGCCTGGCGGGACGACCTGTTTGCTCACTACGCGATCCCGTTTCCTCCGCGTCTGCATACGGCGGGTGTAAAGCGTCGGGCAGAGTACCTGGCCGCGCGCTACGGCGCAAAGCTGCTGCTTGCGCACCACGGCTGTGAGGCCAGCGTTGGCGCAGCGGCGGATCGTGCGCCCGTCTGGCCTGCGGGCTGGTGCGGCAGCCTTTCCCATACCGATGACCGGGCGATAGCCATTATCGCGCGCAGCGGTGCAGGCCTGGCGCCGGGGATTGATATTGAAATGCTGGCACCCGAAACGATGCGCGAAACCGCCGATATGTTCACCTCGGCGCAAGAGCAGGCGCTAATCGCGGCCTGCCCTTTGCCTTATGAGACTGGGCTACTGCTCGCCTTCTCTGTCAAAGAGAGCCTGTTCAAAGCCCTTTATCCCGAAGTGCAGCGCTTCTTTGATTTCGATGCCGCGCGGGTTTGCCAGATTGATACCGCAACCCAACGCATTACCCTTGAACTGACGCAAACCCTGACGGCGGGAAGAACTCAGGGGAACCAGCTAACGGGTTACTACTCTCTCGCAGAGGATCACCTCATCACGCTAATTGTCTGAGAGATAACTCCCGGTCGTTGCTCCTTGTGGGCAGCAGTGAAAGTTAAAAGCGGCTCTTTTTTAGCCCGAGCGAAAAAAGCGTTAACTTAATGGCCGGTACGCTGAGGATAAAGAGCACCAACAGAATGACAACCTGGTACACATTCAGCGCCAGCAGCCAGCCGCATGTCAGCGCCACACCGATGCCGGAGTCCGCCTGATCGAAAAAGATAAACAGCCACCGACCGCGTGCTGGTAGCGTCCCTGGCGCAATCCCCAGCGCCCGTTTCAGCGCCGAGTTTGGCAGCTCGCCAAGCATATATCCAAGCCCCGTCGCCGCCCCCAGCAGCCAGGCGTCACCCGCCACGTTTGCCAGGCAGAGTGGCGCCACCAGCATGCTAATAAGCGGTACCACCACGACGCCTCGCCAGGTCTTGTTGCGCCCAAACAGCCGCGCGTTGAGCGGAACCGCAAGCCAGGGGAGCGCGTTGTAGGTCACCAACGCCATATGCACGCAACCGGCAATAAACACCGGCAGCAGCAGTTGCCAGAGCGACCACAGGGAGAGGTTATCCATGCACACCTCCCAGATGCAGCGCGCCAAACAGTGCCGCGCCGCTAAGGCAGAGGGGAACAAGGATCATCAGTGAGGAAAACTTATGGAAGGGGCGATCGAGAAGCATCGCCAGACTAAATAGCGTCAATACCACACTCAACAGCAAGGCGCAGAGCAGAGGCGGCAAAAAGAGTGCCAGCAGCGACCAGCCGCTAAGAATAAACAGGCTCCAGAAGACCGGCATGCCGAGATAAGCCAGGGTGGCATGGTGAGTGATATTTCCGCTTTCGTTAAAGCGGGAGAGCCGAAGCGCGCCGCATATCACCATCAGGGCAAGAAAAAACGCGCCGCCACCGCGATAGCCGCTGAGATAAAAAATCAGCGCGGGAGCCACCAGGTAGAGCAGCAGATCGCAAAAACCGTCAAGATAGCGGCCAAATGCCCGCTCGCAGTCGAGATGCCGCGCCAGTTTGCCATCCAGCGCATCGGCCAGCATCGCGAGGTAAAGCAGGCTGATACTAAGCCAGATAGCGCCAGATAACGCAGCACAGAGCCCGCCAAGAGCGATAACCATGCCCATTAGCGTCAGGCAATCCGGCAACGACAGACGGCAGATAAAGGGATATCGCATTATCACACCTCCTGAAAAAAGGCTTTCAGTTTTCGCCGCGCGAGCAGGCAACGCAGCCGCGCGCGGTCGATACGGCTGCGATGCCGTGCATCGACGGGCAGTTTCGCGCAGAGCCAGAAGCGGACCGGCTCGCCGGGAAAGAGGGTTGCCATCAATGGCGCGGCGGCGTGGCACTGCGCCGCCTGTTGCAGTACTACGCAAATCTCCCGCTGCGGCCCCTCTACTACCGCGCTGGTCTCAATGCCCGGCAGGCCATTAAGCTGCTTTTCAACGGGGTAAGGCGAGAGCGTTAAGCCGGAAGGTGTGCGCAGCCGGTCGGCGATCCTGCCCGTCAACCAGAGACGCTGCTGCGCATCCAGAAAGCCGCTGTCTCCGGTGCGATGCCAGACGCGCCCCGCCAGATCCCTGATTTTAGTGAGCTGCTCGGCCTGCGGATTGTTGAGATACCGGGTAAGCACCTGCGGCCCGCTGACCCAAATCTCCCCCTCTTCCCCCGCGGGCTGAGGGTCCCGCCCGCGCACAATCAGGATCTCTGTTTCAGGCCCCGGTCGCCCGACAAGATAGCCAGGCTGCCGATCCCACGCCTCAAGCAGCTCATCAATGTCAACATTACTGATGGGATCGGCTTCCGACGCGCCATAGTTAACCGCGCAGGTTGCCCGTGGGAAATAGCGTTGGACAGCGAGTAACAGCAGCCGGGTCACCGGCGCGCCGCCAATAATCACCTCCCTCACCGCCGGGAAGCGGCACTGCTGCACGTCGGCATAGTCGACCAGCTCTTTTAGCCAGGCGGGCGAGACGCTCAGACGCGTGATTGCCTGAGCGTTAATCGCCCCGGCAATCATCTGCACAGGCAGGCGGCCTTGCGCATCAAAAGTGGGCAGCAGATAGCAGCAGCCCGCGTGAAAATGGCTGAACAGCGTCAGGATCGGAAAAGAGGTCACATCGCGCTGCTGGCGATGTGCAAAGAAGTGGCTCATCGCCTGACACTGCGCCAGCAGCGAAGGGTGAGAGCGCACAACGCCTTTTGGCGTGCCTGTCGAGCCACTGGTAAAAGTCAGCAGCGCAGTCGCCTCGTCATCAAGAGCCTTAACACAGAAGGTAGCACCGTCTATCTCCGGCACAGCCTGCGCTAAAGGAGCGGTAAAGAGCCGCAGGGTATCAAGCGTAAAACGACGAACCCGCCACAGCTCGGGCAGCAGATACCAGTACTTTCCCGCACTCTGCGCCACGATCATAGCGCTCAGACGCGCCTGTTTCAGGCAGCTGCGCAGCTGCTGGCGCGGCATATCTTTTTGCACCAATACCGGAACTAGCCCGGCACCCAGCATCGCATAGAGCAGCAGATAAAACTCCATGTTTGGGGCCAGCAGCAGCAGTACGCGCGCACCGGCCTGCAGCCCGCTTCGCTCCAGCCTGCGTTGATATACCGCTGCGCGCGACACAAGCTGCGCATATGTGATCGTTTCTCCCCCGGCGCAGAGCGCAGGCAGCGAAGGGGGCTGTTTGAGCAGATATTCACAGAAGTTCATGGCGTACATCCCTGTAATAGAGTCCATAGTGGTGAAACACCTTATTTGGGCTGCAACTGGCGCGTAGCGCGGTGGCTGTTGTCGGCCCTTTCCAGTTGAGCAGCGCCGCGCCGAGGCGCGGCCACTGAGCATCGAAGCTGAAGAGAAAGCGGCGCACCAGCATGGCGTAGAGCAGAGAGCGACGATAGCGCGGCACGATCATGATGGTTTTAAAGATCCCGGTTTGCTGGCGCTTATCCGCCAGATTAAACAACAAGCCGGCAACATCGCCTTGCGGGCCAAAGGCGAGACAGGAGCCTGGCGCATCGAAACAGGGTTGCAACGTATCGACATTAAAGTGCCAGTCGAAAAGCGCCTCACTGCTGATAGTCCAGCCGACATTCTTAGCAAAGTGCCGGGTGATAAGCGTATAAAGCGCTTCATGGTGCGCCTGCCACAGCGCAGGGGTTAGCGGCTGGAGGGAAAAATCAGCCGCGCGCCAGCGCCCAATATCGTTTTCGGGAAGTGCCAGCTGACGAACCACATTTGCCTCTTCAAACAGCGAAAAGTAGCGCGCCAGCGGCTGAAACCCCATCTGCCCAAGCAGGTGTTGATACCAGGGCGGGTTATAGGGCTCACCGGCAAACGGCGCACAGGTCGGTGTATCCAGGCGCAGGCGAAATTTGCCTAACGTACTGAAATTAATGGGACCGATAAGGCGTGAGGCACCCTGCGCTCTTGCCCAGCGCATCAGGGCACGAAACAGACGATGATTGGGAATGCGGTTATCGATCGTTTCCCAGTAACCAAAGTTCACCACGGTCTCCCCTGCGGCGTTAAGGGCAGCGAAGCCCGCTAGCCGCGCGCAATCGCGAATATAGCCGGTCCAGACGCGCCCCTGCTGCATAAAGGGGTTAGCTGCGCTGAACTGGCGCGCCATTACGGTAGCCTCTTCGCCGGGCCAGAAAGGGTCGTGCGCATAGATCTGTGGGGCAATCCCCAGAAACTCCCGCTCCAGCGTATCGCCCGCCTGCCACTCCTGTTCAATCAACGGTCGGCTCATATTCCCCTCTCCCACGCTCTATGCCCCGCGTAATCTTCCCGTTCGCGCCGTTCATGCGGATCACTTCGCCCTGCTGAAGCTGGTGGGTCACGCCAGGCACGCCAACGATAGCCGGGATGCCCATCTCGCGTGCCACGATGGCGGAGTGCGATAGCGTCGAGCCGCGCTCAACAATCAATCCACCGAGGCCGGGAAATAGCGGTGCCCAGCCGGGATCGGTACGCACGGTGCAGAGAATGGTGCCCGCGAGATTGCCCGCCTTCTCCGGCGAGAGTATCAGGCTGACCGGTGCCTCGACCGTGCCGGGGTAGCAGCCCGTGCCTTGCAGGTGCGTAAGATTGGCCGCCGAGGGCGGCTGCGCGGCGTGTAGCGTCTGCTGCTGAAACAGCGTTTGGGTAAGGGATAAGCGATTAGCCGGCTCCTCCTCCTGCTGATAGCGCTCATATTCGGCGCGCCGCTGGGCGATGAGTGCGGTCAGGCCCGTTTGCACTGCCGTTCCGTCAAGGCCCTGGTAGATCTCCTCCCGTGTCAGCCAGAAGATATCCCTGTCGCTTATCAGCACGCCTTCAAGGGCCAGTTGATGCCCGAGCTGGAGATAAATATCACGATAGAGGGCAAACATTTTTGTACGGGTGAAACGCATCGTTTCGCGGTGGTGAATCGCACGTTTCAGCCTGCTGAGATGGCGCTTGAAGTGCGCCAGGACGCGCTTCCCGCGCGTTTGCAGCAAATGGCTAAAGACCCTCTCTTCCGCGTCGCCCCGCAGCTTCTCCGTCGGCTTCGCCTGCACGGTTTCGGTATTCAGATAGCTACGCAGTACGTCAAACAGAAAGCGGGGATCCTGACGTAGCGTAATGGTTTCCAGCTTCAGCTCGCCAATTGTGCGATCGCCGTAACGCTCGATATAGTCGAGACACTGCTGGTAAAAATGGCGATCCAGCGCTTTAAGACGGATAAGCAGATGGGGGCGGGTATCGCTCTGAATCAGCGCTGCCAGCTGCGGGCGTTGACGGGCATACTGGCTTAGCGCCAGCAGATGTCGGGTCGGCTCCGTGCTGATAAGCTGTCCCTCATCTGCCAGCAGATCGGCGGCAATCTGCTGATGCTGTTCGGGCCAGACTTCGCGTAGTAGGGCCTGCACCTTGCCGTTATAGCGGGCAACATAGAAGTCATTCACAATCGGCGCGGTCCAGCGCGTCAGCAGGTGTTGATCAAGATATTTAAGCCGACCGATAAGCTCTGCCGGTGAGAGGGTGTGAAGATTGTCACGATCGACATGGGCCTGCACGAGGGTGTAGTTATGCAAAAATTGATGGATACGCGGTTCAAGGGTGAACTGCGCCCAGACGAGCCGCGCGCCCATCTTCAGCATCGCCGGCAGTGCGGCGATCTTTTCACGCGTGGAAAGCTGCTTATCCTTGATAGTATCGACCGGCTCCTCCAGGCCCATCATCGCTTCCATATCACTTTTATTCATCCTGAACGATGGCAGCAGTAGCAGGGCGCGGTACCAGTTCTGAATGTTGTAATAGACCCGGCCGCGCACCAGGCTGAGCATATTGTCAGTGATGGCCCGGCGCTGGTCGCGCTCTTTGGCAGAGCAGCCCACCAGTTGCAGAGTTTGCTCATACACCGTGGCATAAGCGGCGCGGGCAAAAGAGAAGGTAAGCGGCGTCGTCACACCGCAGTAAGACTCCTGAATGTTGGCGTTGTCGCAAATCAGCGTCTCGCTCACGCAGCCGCTATCTTTCGGCAGATGAGTAATCGGACGGGTTTGCAGCAGATGCAGACGGTTATCTTTCAGCGTCCACTCAATATCCTGCGGCGCGCGCAGCGCCCGGGCGATGGCGGCCCCCATATCACGCAGGGCGAGGATTTGTGCCGCCGTCAGCGAAGGTGCCGCCGCCTGGCTGGCATCAAGCTCCACCTCCAGGGTGCCGGTGCCGCGCTTATGGTCAAAGACCATGGCGGTAGTTTTCTGGCTGAGTAGCTGCGTGAAGCAACTCCCTTCCAGCGGGACGCTAAACTCGTCGGTATTGCACTGCCCGGAGACGATCCCCTCCCCGCAGCCCCAGCCGGCGGAGATGAGCATCGTCTGGCGCGAGCCGCTGACAGGATGCGCGGTAAACAGTACGCCCGACACCTCGCCTTCAACCATCTCCTGAACAATGATCGAACAGTGGATCGCGTTTAACGCCAGACCTTTACGCAGGCGATAGGCCATGGCGCGTGCGCTCCATGTCGACATCATCACCCCTTTTACCGCATCCACCAGCTGCTGCTGACCACGTTGGAACAGAAAGCTGTCCATCTGCCCGGCGAAAGAGGCATGGCGGGCATCCTCATCGCTGCAGGAAGAGCGCACCGCCCAGAACATCTCTTCGTCAAGTGCAGCCAGCGCGTTCATCAGGGACTCCGGCAGCGGCAACCTGGCGAGGCGAGCACTGATTTTTCCGGCAATGGTTTCAAGCTGATCCGCAGGCATCTGTAGCGAGAGCTGGGCCATCAACTGCGAGGCTTTTGCATCACAGCGCAGCATCTCATCCATCGCTCCGGCGGGAATAACCCACCAGTTCGGTACCGGATAACCGTGGGCGGTAAGCCACAACAGGTTGGCCGCCTTGCCGCCCAGTTGCTGCTCATTAAGGGTGACCGCATCTGCGGCAGAGTAGAGATAGTTCACGGTAACTCCTTTTAGATCCGTTGTTGACTAAGCTCGACCAGATGCCCCCAGGTACGCAAAATGGCGGGAAACCAGGGGCGTGGCTTGACGTGATGAAGCATCAGGTAAAACGACAATCGGCGCAGACCGAAGTCGCGCAGGGCGAGGTAGAAACCGCGGTACCACTCCCCCGCATCAATCGTGGTTGCCAGCCGCTTCGCCAGCTGGCACCGGTGTAATTCCACGTGATGTAACAGCGTTGGCAGCGGAGTGTGCTCATCGAGCGTCCACGTTAGCAGCTCGGCCAGATCGCGCTGCGGAACATGCAGCGTCGCCAGTTCCCAGTCCCAACAGCAGAGCCGTAAATCCTCCCGCCGCAGCGCGATGTTCCGCGGGCTAAAGTCGTTATGCACAAGCGTGCGCGGTAGCGTTGACAGCTCACGCCACTGCGCCGCGCTGTTCTCGGCGCAGTCCAGCCAGTGATGCAGCAGCGGCGTGGTGAAGAGCAGTGGCGCGGTGCGATGGCTGAAGGCGGCGATGGCCTGCCAGAGCGGCACCATGCTGGCGATGGTGTCGACAGAGGGAAAGTCGATATAGCGAAAGGTGGTCTGCAGGGCGTCATACCGGCGATACCAGAGTGCATGGATATCGGCGATGCCATGCAGCGCAGCATCGATCTGCGCTCTCTGCCAACGGAGGCCGTTTGACAGGCTGTTAAGCAGCACTTCTTGCCCGAGCAACTCCTCAATGATGATGCTCTGTTTACCATCTTCATAGGTGCCATAGAGCGTGGGAACATGCCGCGTAAAGGCGGGATCGCTTTGCGTAATAAGCGCCATCTCCCTTTCACGCGCGTGGTGAAACTCGCTGGCAGGGAGCAGGCGCTTAAGCAGTTCGGCTATCTCAGGTGCGCAGCCTGCCGCCAGCGAGTGCAGCAGTTGGGCTATCGCCTCGCTTTGCGGTTTATGCTTCAGCAGCGCTGCCACTTGCGTGCCATCTTCGCGCTGCAGGTTGTAGGCGAACAGGCCGACGGGAAGCGTCGCGGTATGTGAACTGAACGCCGTTAAAATACTGTCCTGGTTCCCCTGCCAGCGGATCGCGGTCGCGCTCCGGGGCGGTCGTTCGCCCCATGCAGCGGTGTAACGGGCGTGCTGAAAGCAGCGGTGCAGTGGATCGCCTTCTGCCTTGCCTGGCGCCGCGTTACGCTGCTTTCGACCGAGCCGCTCGTGGGATTTCGCGAACTCGTCGTTTGCCAGCGCGCTGAGGGTTGAAATGTCGAGCGCCAGACAAAATGCGGCGATGATCTCCGCCAGCCTTTCGCTGCCGTTGGCCCCCTGACAGCCCAGCATCTGCAGGCACTCAGACTGATCGGGAAGCGTGGTCCCGCCGCCGACCGTGCCAATCACCAGCGCCGGGAGCGTCATGCTGCAGTAGAGATTGCCCTCTGGCGTCAGGCGCATTTGCAGCTGCGAGAGGGAGGATTCATGGCTACAAGCGATATCCTGGCCGAGGGCAGTAAACATCGCCGCAATGATGTTGGCGGTATTGATATTCACTCCCGTCATACCTGCGGCGACGGAGCCTTCACAAAATCCCTGAAACGCTTCCACCAGCTGCGCGGGCGCAATGCGTAAATGGCTGCGGCAGGCGGCTGCGGTCAGCGTTGCTTCGGCGATGACCTGGGTCCCCCTGCCCTGCGCAAAACTGCTCCAGGAGCTTTTTTTATCGCTGGAGAGGTTACTTTCAAGAATGTAGCGCTGGGGTGTTAACGCCACCGGAAGATGGGAGAGGATCCACTTGCACGCCTGCCAGGTACAGGTGGTAGTCATATTCTGCCCGGCGGCATCTGCCGTGTGATAGGTAAAGGTCAGATGCACGGCATTGCCAATCACGCGCGGCGTCAGGCTGGTCAGGCGTGCAAAATGCGAGTGCTGGCGCACAACGTTGCTGATGTCGACAAAATAGTCCTCAGCCCAGGCGCAGAAAGCCAGCGCTTCGTGCAGCGAGAGAAACTCAAAACGTGGCGATCGCATCATCCGCTGGCCGGTGACGCGTGCCGTCGCCCCGCCGCTGTGGGTGATGGCGCTGGCTCCGCGTGAAACCGAGGCGACGAGTGCCCCCTCGCTGGTCGCCAGCGGCGCGTAAAAGATCCCTTTCGCACGCCAACCGTTGATAAGCAGCGGCCCGGCAATGCCGACAGGAACTTCAACCGAGCCGATAAACCCCTCAAGATGACTTTGCAGCTTTTCCGCCTGCAGATGAGTGGCAGAGAGCTGGTTTAAGTCATGACCGGTGTGCTGACGCAGCCAGGCAAGTCGCTTTTGCCGCGCCGGCTCACTCCAGTCGTAAAGGTGGCGACGGGGTAAGGTGGTGACGCTTTCGGCGATCTTGCCGCGCGGCTGGCACAACTTTAACTGCCAGTAGCACTGTTTATTCTCCTGCGCCGAGCGGCAGGTTAATGTTGCCAGCCACTCCCCGCTCTGCTGGCGCTCTTTGTGCAGGAGTTTAAGCGCCGGTAGCTGAACAGCCCGATCGTAAAGAGATAACCTGCGCTGCGGGTCAGTGATAAAAGCATTACAGCGCTCTTCGCTTTCAAATAAGAGTGTAAACTCGGCCTGGCGTATATCGACAATTGTCGCCGTAATTAACGATTCCATTATCATCCCCTTCCCTTGTGCTACAAATATATTTCAACGATACACAGCACATATCCTGTTAGCATTGCCGCACCCACCACCGCCTCATTTCTTTTTCTGTTTTTTTGATTGGCATTAATCAGAAAAATGAGCAACTGGCTTACGGCAAAGAAATTAACACCCCCACTCACACCATAAAACCAGAGCGATACCGTGCCGGTTTTGCACAAAATAAGAAAATATTGCACGCAGGCCATTAATATAAGCAGAGCGATAACCATTAATATCGAAAGGGGGCGACCATATAATTGTGACCAGGTGGTGACCTCTTCCCGCTCCTCATCCGGCCCCTTACATTTACGCGTAATTTCAAAACTTAATCCGCATAAAAAAGCGAGCAGCATGAGTAAAATAAGCGGCTGATTAAGCGCCGCCGCAGGCGAGGCCAGAGTCGCCAGCCACCAGATAACAAACGGCATAACCAGCGTATGGGAGAGCGCATAGAGGGAGAAGTGTTGCTTAAGCCATTCGGCCACAAAAAACTCTTTCGTCATCAGCGAGGTCCAGCAGAGCAGTAGCGTCCAGCTCAGCCATATCTGCTGCTGTCCCCCGGCAATCAGAAACATGCCGCCCAGTTGGATCAGCACGCAGAGCGCGCCGAGGAGCTTCAGATGAGACAGGCTAATAATACCCTGCTGCAGTACCCTCTGCGGGTGGTGAAGGCAGTCATCCGCATAATCTTTATGCTCATCCAGCACGCGCAACAGCAGAAAAAAGGAGAGCGACAGCAGGCAACCGACAGCCATCTTCACTGGGCTAATACTTTCTCCCGCAGGCATTGCGACTGAATATGATAAAAACCAAAGAATAAAAAAGAGGGGGGTATTTGCTACAGGAAAACGTTCGTTTACCCATAACATCATTCGACAAAAAAGCGATCCATTTTTAATTGCGGTCATAGCGACTCCCTGAAAATAATAATCCGAAAAATAAAAAAACGACATTTTTAATTACGCTACCATCAAGAAAAATCTGTAAACAATAGAAATATCAGCACCGACAAACCTAATATAAATCCCCACCACAGCCGTTTCATTTAAAAAAAGCGCCTGATGTGATCACTCTCTAATAATATTAATGAGTTATTACTCGTACGTTATATAAGACAAAACATTAATATCCTTGTCTTAGTGCTTTTAAGATTAAATTATTAATTTTCGGTGGGTAAAAAAAATAAAAAGGCCATGCCGCAGAGCATGGCCTTTATGAGCAGTAGCGTTAGCTCAGAGAGGAGGTAGGTGTGGCAGATTTCAAAGCAGGCTGTGGTACATCGTTCCACAACGTGTCATACGCGTGACCGGTGAGATCTTCAACGATATGGCGCGCCTGCGGCGTCACACTCTGTTTCAGGCCGCCCGCTTTCAGACGGTCGAGCTCTTCGACAAAGATGCGGTGCGTGCGCTTATTGAGATGAAAGGTTAATGCCTGCCACAGCGCCACCAACAGTAAGCCAACGGTGCCAACAAACAGCAGCATCACAATGGTATTGATCGCTTCCTGCGGCTGCACCTGGCTGCCTTTCACGAATCCCCCGCTTTGCAGCAGCAGCCCCACCGCAAAAGTCGCAATGGCAACCGTGGTTTTACGTGAAAAGGTCATCACTGCGGCAAACAGCCCTTCGCGACGCTGGCGCGTCACCATTTCGTCAATATCCGGAATAAACGGGAAGACGTTCCACGGCGTGAACTCCAGCACGCAGCGCCCCACCTGATAGAGACCGGCGAGGCTCACCAGCAGCAGCACGGTATGCGCGCTCGGGAATTGGTAGACGAGGAAGAAGCCCGCCAGGCAGATCATCATCAAGCTATAGGCGAACACATAGAGGCGCGAGGGGCCAAATTTGATGATCGCCACCCCGGCCGCCAGCGTCACCGGCAGGCCAACAATGCTCATTGACAGCAGCGTACCCGCCAGCGATGAGGAGACATTCAGGCAGTAAACGCAGAAGAAAACGAACACCGTGTTGTAGACATCTTTCGCGGTAAAGGAGAAGAGGTAGATAGCCAGATGTTTACGAAAGGCGCGGATCTTAAGCGTGGAGGCATAATCTTTAAATAGCGCGCCAATGCCGGAGAGCTTCTGCGCCATGCTTCGCGTCGGCGCGGCTTTCTCCATCTCGGCCACCATTTCCGGGGTCAGTTCACGCTCCCAGGTGACGCGCCAGGAGATAAAGACACAGACCATAAAGAGCACGGCGAAGACAATGCCGTTAATGAGATACGCATCGGCGTTCTTCTCACCCAGCCAGCCAATCAGCAAGCCCGGAATAAAGGTGGCGAGAAAGGTGCCGGAAGCGGAAAGAAACATGCGACAGGTCGAGAGCTTGGTGCGGTCGTTAAAATCTTTTGTCATCTCTGATGGCAGCGTCTCCCAGGGGATCAGCACCATCGCAGCGATGATCTCAAAAGCGAGATAGACGGCGAGATAGAACCAGAAGTTCATGCCGTTGAGCCAGAGCAGGATATAGACCAGCATCAGCGGTGCGCCGATCAACAGAAAGAAGCGGCGGCGGCCAAACTTTTTACCTAAGGCATTTTTATAGAAGTGGTCGGTAAAGCTGCCCATAAACAGGCTGACGATGGCATCAACGATGCGGGCAATGGCCACAATAGAGGCGGCTTCCAGCGGAGAGAGGCCGACGAAGGTGGTGTAGTAGAAGAGCAGCCAGGCACCGATGACGGTAAAGGCCCCGCCGCCCATGATATCCGTCATGCCATAGCCAATGCTGACAGGAATAGTGACTTTACGCTGTTTACGACTCATCATCCCCTCCCGCATTTTGCTTACTCTTTTTAGTTATCAGAGACATAAAAACCCCATTTAAGGATTATCGCGTTGAACGCAGGCCGCTGTTTTGCGCAGCCAATTGATGACGCATGCTTCACAGCATCCACGTTATCTCTGCTAACGAATTTAAGTCTACTACCATACAAGATAAGGTGAAGAAATTGTGAGCTTCGCCATAACCCGCGCAAAATAACGTGTAAAGGGGATTTAAAAGTAAAAAAATGCGAGGCAGCGCTGAGTTTATTGCGCCTGATGTGCTTTGCGCTGTATATGGGGCGCGGGTAAAAAAAGCCCCTGCGCGAAGGCAGGGGCAAGGCCATGTCCGAGCCGTAAAATTTAGTTAAAGACCATACCGCCATCAATCAGCAGAGATTGTCCGGTCATGTAATTTGAATCGGGGCCAGCGAGGTAAGAGACGCATGCGGCGACATCTTCTGGCTCTGACAGGCGGCCAAGCGTAATGCGTTTCGCGAACTCTTCGGTGCCGTAACCGATCGGTTTACCCGCCGCCTCAGAGACCTGGCGGTCAATCTCGGCCCACATCGGGGTTTTCACAATTCCCGGGCAGAAGCCGTTAACGGTAATGCCCAGCGGGGCCAGATCGCGTGCCGCAGTCTGGGTTAAGCCGCGTACTGCGAATTTGCTCGAGCTGTAGACCGCCAGCTCCGGGTTACCAACATGACCGGCCTGCGAACAGGCATTGATGATTTTGCCGCCGTGGTTCTCCGCTTTGAAGGCCTGAATCGCTGCCTGCATGCCCCAAATCACGCCTTTCACGTTGATGTTATAGACCTTATCAATCACCTCTTCGGTGATCGACTCAATCGGCGTTGAAGGCGCAACTCCGGCGTTATTGACGATCACATCAAAACCGTTCAGTTTTTTGCGCGTCTCTTCGACGGCAGCAAACACCTGCTCGCGGTTGGAAACGTCAACGGTGACGGCAATTGCGCTGCCGTTGCTGGCGTTGATCTCCTCGGCCACCGCTTTTGCTGTCTCGCGGTTATAGTCGGCAACGGCGATGGCAAAACCATCTTTTGCCAGACGCAGAGCGATTGCGCGACCAATACCCTGGCCGGCACCGGTAACAAATGCGACTTTTTTCATAATGACTCCTTAGTTTTTACAGAATCTGGCTAAGATGCAGCTGGCCCATCAGCAGCGGGTTATCGCTGTAGTCGACCGGAATGGCGACCACCGCCGGGCCTTGTGTATCCATCGCAGCGCGCAGCGTCGGCTCCAGTGCGGCGGTGCTTTCAACGGCAAACCCTTTCGCACCGAACGATTCGGCATAGGCTTTAAAGTCGACGGGGCCGAAGTTGACCCCGGAGAGGCGCTGATATTTCTTCTCTTCCTGAATCGCCACCATGTTGTAGGCGTTATCCACCCAGATGATGTGCAGGATGTTGGCACCGAGACGCACAGCGGTTTCCAGCTCCATGCTGGATTGTAAAAATCCGCCGTCGCCGGAGACGGAGACCACTTTACGCCCCGGGTTCACCAGCCATGCGCCAATCGCCCATGGCAGGGCAACGCCCATCGTCTGCTGGCCGTTGGAGATCATCACCTGACGCGCGCGGAAGCTATATAAGTAGCGGGCGATCCAGATATGGAAACTGCCCATATCCACCGTCAGGGTGACGTCGTTATTCACGATATCCTGCATCGCGCGGACAATGCGCAGCGGGTGAATAGCAAACTGATTGAGCTGCGCGCCTTTACGGCTGAGCAGTTCACGCTGGTTGCGACGGTCGATCAGGATTTCCGACGCGCGCGGTGAGAGCACCAGCGGTTCGGCAATCTTATGTGCCAGCTTATCAAGCGTGCTGGCGATATCGCCAATCAGCTCAACGCTCGGCGAGTAGTTGCGCTCTTCATAGGCGGGCAGCACATCAATATGCACCAGCTTGGCATCGCCGGTGTTCCACATTGCTGGCTCATACTCTACCGGGCTGTAGCCGATACAGATCACCAGGTCCGCCAGGTGCAGCAGCCGGTCACCCGCCTGGTTATTGAACAGACCTACGCGCCCGGCAAAGCGGGTAAAGTGCTCCTGGTTAACTGCGCCCGCCGCCTGGTAGGTGCTGGTCACCGGAATATGAGTTTTCTCCAGCAGATGATGCAGCGCCGGGATGTTCTCTTCCCGGCTGGCCATCAGGCCGAGCAGAAAGATGGGGTTTTTCGCCCCGGCAATCAGCTTCGCCACCTCGTCAATCATCTTGTCGGGCGCAGAGCCCAACTGTGGTACGGCGTTAGAGGGCAGAATATTGCCGCTGGCCGGCTGGTCAGAGATATCCTGCGGAATGCTGACAAACGCACTGCCCGGGCGGCCCTGTTCGGCGGCGCGGAAGGCGTTCGAGACCACTTCAGAGATGGCGTCCGGAGAGGAGATCTCAACGGAATATTTGGTCACTGGCTGGAACATCGCTACCGTGTCCATGCTCTGGTGCACCAACTTGGCTTTATCGGCACGTTTCACCGCCCCACCCAGCGCCACTACCGGGTCACCTTCGCTGTTGGCAGTCGCCATACCGGTGATCAGGTTGGAGCAGCCTGGACCCGAGGTCACCAGCGCTACGCCCGCTTTGCCGGTGATACGCCCGACCGCTGCCGCCATAAACGCGGCGTTCGCTTCGTGGCGCACCGGAATAAGTTCAATGGAGGAATCGAGAAGAGAATCAAACACTTTATCGATTTTCGCGCCAGGGATGCCGAAGACATGTTTGACCCCCTGCGCTTCCAGTTGCCCCACCACCATGTCGGCACCGTGGGCCCACATCTGGGTATGGCGTTCGTTGCTCATACACTACTCCTTTACATCACTTAGTTCTCAACCGAACGGATGGCGGCGTCCAGGTTATCCGGGTGCAGATCCGCTTTCAGGAAGGCTTCATCGGCCGGGAGATCGATCATCAGTTGATGGATTTCACCAAAGGTCAGCGTGCCGTGATCCAGCTGGTAGTCGAGGAGATGACCGCCACCGTGGCGATCGTCGGTAATAAAATGCTCGTGGTAACCTGCCACATTGATTCCCTGCATATGTTGCGGGGTGCGGAAACCGACCAGCACGCCGTCGCGGCCGTTAAAGCGGAACACCGGCTGATCGTCGAGCACATCGGTCATGGCGCGATAGGGCGGAGTCTGGCGTGGCACGGTGCGGGTGTGCGCATGGCGGAAATGGCCGTCGATACGCAGGGCGCAAAAGAGGTTGTCGGACGGAATCTGCTGGTCGATCACCTCATGCAGTGCCTGGCGGCTGATGGGTTCCTCGAACACGTGGCGGTACTGCGGTTTAAACCAGGTCATCACCGCAAAGGGGGTTTTTTGCTCCGGCTTCGCGGCGCGGGCACTGCCATCGGAACGTAATTGGTACACTTCGCTGTTAAAGGCAATTAATTCGCCATCAAGCTCATTAAATGTACCCAGACCAAAATCACCATGATTAAGTAGATCCTTAATCGTGGTATTTCCTTCATAAACTCCGCTAAGTAGCGCACTCATTAGCGATGTTTGATATATCACGCCGTTTGGCTTGCTTTGAGAAAAAGCACGAATTGTATTTCGTAAATTTCCCTCGCAAGAACAATCAGTTGCGTTAATCATCATCTTTTCCCCCACTGTAGAGACGATTAGAAAAGCTGATTAAATATTGACTCGTTTCAGCGGGGGATTCCAATATAGAAAACATGAGGGTTTAAGATGTTTTAGATATGGAACTTCGTTATTTACGTTATTTTGTCGCCGTTGCCCAAACGCAACACTTTACGCGGGCAGCCGAAATGCTCGGTATGTCGCAACCGCCATTAAGCCAACAAATCCGTCGTCTTGAGCAAGAAGTGGGTACCCCGCTGTTCCATCGCCAGACGCGCGGCGTCACGCTCACCGAGGCGGGCGAGGCCTTCTATGAAGATGCCTGCCATATCCTTGCGATGAGCGACGCAGCGCTGGAAAAAGCGAAGGGCATCGCTCGCGGGATTAACGGCAAGCTCAACCTTGGCGTGACCAGCTCCAACGCTTTCCATACCCACTTCTTCTCGGTGCTGCGCCAGTTTCAGCGTGACTACCCGAAGGTGGCGCTCTATCAGAAAGAGGACAATATGGCGACGCTGATCCACGGCCTGGATGAGGGGTTGATTGACGTCGCCTTCGTGCGCCTGCCGTGTGAAAGCAGCAAAACCTTTAGCCTGAAACTGGTGGACGAAGAGCCGATGCTGATTGCCCTGCACCGCACCCATCCGCTCTCGGCGAAGGCGGATATCGCGCTCAGCGAATTACAGAACACGCCGCTGATTATCTTTCCGCAAGCGGTATCGCCGGGGCTGTATGAGCTGATCTACAACGCCTGCCTGCGTGCGGGTGTGGAGATGGATAACGCCCATCAGGCCTCGCAGTTCTCCTCATCTCTGAGCATGGTGGCGGCCGGGTTTGGCTTCGCCATCATTCCGCAGTCGATGGCCTGCTTTGGGCATCCGATGGTGACGTTTCATTCGGTGGCGGGAAACACCCTGAAAACCGATGTGGCGCTGGCGTGGCGCAAGTTCGAGCGCTCGCCGGCGGTCAGGCGGTTTATCGATCACTTTTAAGCGCCCGGGGGAACCGGGCACTAAGCGGTTAACGGCGATGAGTATTGACCACCTGACCGATGCCTTTACCATCAAGCGCGGCATCAGGATCGGCGAAAAAATCGAGGTTGAAGTAAGTGTCATCGGTCAACAGTTCAACCCGGTGCCAGTACTCCGGCGGGCTGATGCCAAACTGCCCTGCTTCGATCACCACTTCGCATTCCGGGGTGGTGTCATGCTCACTGGCAAAACCGATATATTTCACTGCGCCCTGCATCACCGATAGGCGGCCATAGACCCCTTTTTTGGTGTTGTGGTGCGTCAGAAGCGCCTGCGGCACTGTCTCTTTCGTCCAGAAGGGCGTCGAGCGGGTATGGCGAAAATGGAGTGGAATCAGCTGTGTCATCGTTGCCTCCGTTTACCAGCCGCACACATTGGTCTCTTCATCCGACTCGTAACCGCGGACGATATTAATCAGATCTTTTACCGCATCGGCGGCAATAAGGGGGTCGGTCAGCTCGCTGAGAGAGGTAAAATCTTTATCGACCGAGACGCCATTATTATTATTGGTGACGGTCAGGGTATATTCCCCGCTATTATCGGCAGGAAGATTTAATTTTGAGACCAGTTCAGAAACGGCCTGGTTCGCAATATCAGGAAGATAGAGCGACATCGGCTTTAAATAAACTTGCTGCTCTGTTTTACCGCTTTCCCGATGGGAAACCGAGAGTGAATAACCTCTATTTTCTGTATCCATAATTGCTACCTCAACCTTCAATCAGAATTTGGGGATCAACATAGAAATCGACGCTGAACACCGTATCGTCACTGAGCGCCTCAATGTTGTGCCATTTTTCAGGCGGGAATACGCCGAACTCACCGGCGTGGATGGTCAGGGTTTCCACCGGCTGCGGGCTGGTCTCATCGGCATAGCCATAGTAGCGGATCGCGCCGCGCTGCACGCTTAAACGCGGGTAGACACCCTGACGCGTACCGGCATCAAGGTGGCGTTTCCAGATGGAGGCCGGCGCGGTCTCTTTTGTCCAGAAAGGGGTGGTGCGGGTGTGAACATAATTCGTGGGTATGGTAATGCGCTGCATATTTCATCCTCTTTTTATCTCAGCAACTCTTGTCGCCGAAAGGGGGAAAAGCATATGTTGCATAGCATATACCTGTTTATGGAAATATCGACTATTTTTTATAAATGTTATTTAAATTTGATAAGACAAATCCCCGCGAACCTATTTCGTGCTACTTTTTATACTCCAAAAGGATCATGTTAATTAAAAATAAAAGCACGATAAAAATGAAAAATTATCGTTAGCAAATAAAATTATTTATTCGGCGATGATAAATAAATGCCCCCAAAGCGGGGGCAACGTCGTTTATTGCAGAAGGGTGCTCTCCCAGCCGTCGAAGATCGCCGCCACGTTATACTGCGCGGCGTCCGCCTCGCTTAGCTGATAGCGCTCACCGCCCTGCCCGGCGCCTGGCCCACGGTTATTAGACTCATAAAAGCGGCTGTCCTGCGGGTAAAACCAGATTTTTTCGCCGTTTTTATCTTTGCCGGACATCTTGTCCCAACCGTAGATATGATCATCAATCTCGCTATTGATAATCGCCGCCAGGCCAATGGCGTTAGGATCGGCATAGCGCCCATCGCTAAACTGGGTGGTCGGATGCCACGGGCGGCCGAGTGCAAAGCTTTTCGCCGGCACGCCCGGCTCTTTGCTCAACTTACTGTTGATAATAAACAGGCCAAACCGCTCTCCGGCCTGGGTGGCGGGCGCAGTGAGGTAACCGTATGGCGGTGCGGTGTCATCACGGTTGCGGGCAATAATTTCACAGCGATCGAACACCGCGATGCCGGGGCCGAAGATAAAATCGACATGGCCGCTGATGGTGCAGTCGGTGAAGTAGCTGCGGCTGCCCTGCTTGCTGTAAAAGGTGTCCTGGTAACCCTCAAGGCGCACATGGCGAAAGCGCGCTCTGTCTGCCCCTTCTGCCACCATCAGCGCTACCGCCTGGGTATCTTTCAGCTTCTTCGCGTCGCCTTCCGGCAGCGCGGCGTTGGCGGGAAAATCAAAGGTATTGCGGATAGTCAGATTCTCCAGCGTTACGCCGCTGGCGCGGATCTCTACCGTGCTGGTGCGCCCGGTGCCGAGCTTCTGCCCCTGCTCGTCCAGCGCACCTGCGGGAGTATTAGCCTCAATTACCGTGCCCGCCGTCGATTCCCCGATCAGCGTGACGGGCTTTTCAATTATCAGCCGCTCATGCCAGCGCCCCTCTTTAATCAGAATGCGCCACGCCGTGCCGCTTTGCGGCGCGGCGTCGAGCGCCTGGCCGATGGTGGAAAATTCACCAGACTTCGGTGTGGGCGATACCACGGCGTTCCACTCGGCCGCCTGCGCGCTGGCGCTCAGGCAGACCAGCAGTAGTGCGGAGCAGTGCAGGGTTTTCATTCTTCTCTCCTTGGTCGTTTTTGGACAGGGGCAGTACATGCAGCCAGGCCGCAGTTCTGCCAGATATGACGCTGTGCCAGCGCGGCGCGCCGGTTGAATCGGGATCTGCTACTGGCTAATAGCGGCCTCTGTACAAAGTCAGAAAGAAGAGTGGGCTTAACGGGCTGTAATGCTGTTATTTTTTTACACCAGCATAGGCCAGCGAAAAGCGATTGCGCATTTTAAAACACTGTTTTGAGATCAAACTCAAACTTATGACGCCCATTACTGAAACGAGAATCAAAACTATTATCACGATAAAAAAGAGAATTTATTCTTACGCGGATAGGTTGTTTCTTAATGCAGCCATATATGGCAGCAGGTTGATTAATTGGCTAAAAAGACCTTAAATCATCAGAAGATATTTTAACTGGCCTCAGGTGTGCTTTTCTGGCAACCTTTGCTTTCTTTTGAGTGGGTAAAAAATTACTATCGCCCAACGTGGTTTCAATATTTGAACGCGGACTCAACCTGCAACGGTAAGTAAAATAATCATGAAAAATAAAAAGATAGACACGATGGCCCGCGTCGCTATGCGCATCAGGGGCTTATCAGTAAAGGAAAAACGTCTTCGTTACCAGGATAAGATGTTTACCTTTAAATATGTTTCCGGACATTACGAAGTCTTTTTGGACGGAGAAAAAGTTGACACCTTCGCTACGGAAAACATCAACCAGGCGATTGCGGATTTTAAAGAAAAAAATAATAAAAACAGGCGCTGATAAACTTGTTAATACGCTTTAATGACCCGCGTTTACTCCTGTAATTAAATCTTAGAGCACACATAATACCGGGCGACATTACCGTTCGCGCCGGTTCCTTCCTTCCCGTCATTTATTTACCAAAGAAACAACCTCTTAAAATTAGTAGTTAAATCACTAGCTTAGGCATAATTTTTTTACATAAACTGTTTACTTGGTAACGATAATTCATATCATCTTGATAATTACTCTCAACACGAGAGCGGTGCTTACCCCGACCGGCTCCGGTCGTTTTCACCTGCATAATCAGGAACGTTATAAGAATGAAAAATCGTTACCTTTGGGCTATTAACCCCTGTTTGTTGATGATGTTATCCGCGCAGGCTGCGGCGCAAGATGCTAAAGAGGAGACGCTGATAGTGGCCGCAAGCCGCGCCAATCATAGCGTCGCCGATATGGCACAAACCACCTGGGTCATTGAGCAGGCTGAAATTGAGCAGCAGGTTCAGGGTGGTAAAGAGTTAAAAGAGGTGCTGGCGCAGCTTATTCCAGGCATGGATGTCAGCAGCCAGGGGCGCACCAACTACGGCATGAATATGCGCGGGCGCTCAATGATGGTGATGGTTGACGGTGTGCGCCTCAACTCATCGCGCACCGACAGCCGCCAGCTCGATTCGATCGATCCCTTTAATATCTCGCGCATTGAGATTATCTCCGGTGCCACTTCGCTCTATGGCGGCGGCAGCACCGGCGGCCTGATCAATATCGTGACTAAAAAGGGGCAGCCGGAGAGTGAAGTGGAGTTCCAGACCGGCACCAAAAGCGGCTTTAACAGCCATAACGATCATGACGATAACGTCGCGGCGTCGGTGAGTGGCGGTAATGATAAGGCTTCCGGGCGGCTGTCGGTTGCTTATCAGCGCTACGGCGGCTGGTATGATGGCAAAGGCAATGAGGTGATTATCGATAACACCCAGACCGGTCTGCAATACTCTGATCGGCTGGACGTGATGGGCACCGGCACGCTCAATATCGATGAGCACCAGCAGCTGCAACTCACCACGCAGTACTTTAAGAGCGAGTCTGACGGGAAACATGGCCTCTTCTTAGGCGAAAACTTCTCGGCGGTGACCGGCTCCGCTAAGGCGTACAACAAAGGCAACCTTGATGCCGACCGGATCCCGGGCACCGAGCGCCACCTGATTAATCTGCAATACTCTAACACTGATTTCTGGGGCCAGGATGTGGTGGCGCAGATCTACTACCGCGACGAGAGCCTGTCATTTTACCCCTTCCCTACGCCTTCTGGCGACCGGGTCACCAGCATTGGCGCGTCGCAGCAGAAAACCGATTTTTATGGCGGCAAGCTGACCATCAACAGCAAACCGGTTGATGACCTGACGCTGACCTGGGGGATCGATGCTGAACATGAAAACTTCGACGCCAACCAGCAGTTTTTCGACCTCAACAGCGCCGCTGCCAGCGGGGGAATGCAACTGGATAAAACGTTTAAGGTCGAGCGCTACCCGGGCTACAGCATCACAAACATTGCGCCCTTCCTGCAAAGTAGCTACGACATTGACGCCATCACTCTGAGCGGCGGCGTACGTTATCAATATATGGAAAACCGCATCGACGATTTTGTCGGTTATGCCCAGCAGCAGGCGATTGCCAACGGTAAAGCCACTTCGGCGGATGCCGTACCGGGCGGCAAAACGGATTACAATAACCTGCTGTTTAACGCCGGTATCCTCGGCCATCTGACCGACCGCCAGCAGTTGTGGTTCAACTTCTCGCAGGGTTTTGAGATCCCCGATCCGGCGAAATATTACGGCGCGGGCAGTTACCAGTTAGTCGATGGTCACTACCGTTTGCGTAACAGTGTCAATGTGAATGATGTGAAGCTGGATGGCGTAAAAGTTAACGCCTACGAACTGGGCTGGCGCTATACCGGTGATAACCTGCGCACGCAGATTGCGGGCTACTACTCTCTCTCGGATAAGACTATCAAGATCAATAAAAGCGATATGTCTATTGTTGTTGATGAGGGTAAGCGCCGCATTTATGGCGTTGAGGGTCAGGTGGATTACTTCTTTACCGACAGCGAGTGGAGCACCGGGGCCAATTTTAACGCCATCAAATCCGAGACACAGGTTGAGGGTAAGTGGGAAAAGCTGACCATCGACAGCGCCAGCCCATCGAAAGTGAGCGCGTGGATCAACTGGGCGCCGGGCGACTGGACGCTGCGTCTGCAAAGCACCCAGACCTTCGATCTCTCTGACGCTGAAGGGAAACGCATCAATGGCTATAACACGGTTGATATGCTCGGCAGCTACGCCCTGCCGGTGGGTAAAGTGAGCTTCAGCGTGGAGAACCTGCTGGATGAGGAGTACACCACCGTCTGGGGCCAACGGGCACCGAAAATATATAGCCCAACCTATGGCGCGCCAGAGTTATATACCTATAAAGGCCGAGGTCGGACATTTAGCATAAATTATTCGGTTCTCTTCTAAGATCTACTGCCGCCTGTTATCCAGGCGGCAGCAATTCCCAGCCAAATGCCTGCTTATAATCAATCTTGCTTGCCTTAACTTAACCCAAATAGAGCAAATATTTTTTGAGTTATTTCTTAATTAACTCACTGAGAATATAAAATATATTAATTAAACTGGCGAAGCATTATTGCATATCCGTCGGGGTGGACTCGCCGGGGGTGATCTGCTGCGCCTGCTTTATTTTGGACTGCTGGGCAGTTTTATTGAGTGCCTCAAGCTCCTGGGCACGCGCTAACTGCTCCTGGGTCACTTTTCTCCCGGTAAAGGCGTCAATCATTTCGGTTCGCCCATCGGGATATTTCACTACCGTCACCAGCCGCCCGCCGAACTGTGGAATACCGGACATCTCTAGCGCATAATCAATATCCTGATTTTCCACTCTTTTCTTTTGGCGTACCGGCTCTTCGGCCTTTACTTCCTTACTCTCTTTGTCGCTCTCCGTTCTGCTGGAAAGGGTCACTTTTATGCTCTCATCCTGATAGGTATGAGATTCTTTAAGGTTCTCCGTGGAGGTAGTCATCGCCGCTTTGTGCGTTGCGTGCTCGTGTGCGTTGGCAA
This sequence comes from Kosakonia sp. SMBL-WEM22, assembly GCF_014490785.1. Classification (NCBI taxonomy): domain Bacteria; kingdom Pseudomonadati; phylum Pseudomonadota; class Gammaproteobacteria; order Enterobacterales; family Enterobacteriaceae; genus Kosakonia; species Kosakonia sp. SMBL-WEM22. Next base: position 4,248,559 of record NZ_CP051488.1, read on the forward strand.
GCGGAGGGCTTGCCTGAATAGCCTGAATTTCCTGCATCATTTTCTCCGCGTGTAGTTAACAGATAATTAGCTGATGACTCTTCCAGGATGAGTCGAAAAAAAATCCCTATAACGTTTATCGTCAGCCTGAGAAAACAAATTAATAAGAAATAATGGTAACAGTAACTTCATTATAGACGTTTTAAAAATAAGAAAAGACTTATTTAATACAGTTTAAATTTTACTTAAAGAGGCAGAATAATAATGAAATCGTTTTAAGTCAGGGCATTTAAATAAAATTTCCACAGAGAGCCAGCGAAAGGTTTCACGGCTGATAACCACAATAATGGCCACTCTTTTCCACCCGGATTGTGGTGTATCCTCGCCAAAGGCGACTGCTACACTGCACAGCATGTAGCCCAACAACATCAAACATCACAAAGAGGGAAACGCTATGTCAGACAACTATCAACCCCCGAAAGTGTGGGCATGGGATCAATCCGGCGGCGGCGCGTTTGCCAATATCAACCGCCCGGTTTCCGGTGCCACTCATGAAAAAGCGTTGCCGACGGGCAAACATCCGTTGCAGCTCTACTCACTCGGTACGCCGAACGGCCAGAAAGTGACAATCATGCTTGAAGAGCTGCTGGCGAAAGGGGTGACTGAAGCGGAGTATGACGCGTGGCTGATCCGTATTGGTGAAGGGGATCAATTCTCCAGCGGTTTCGTCGAAGTGAACCCGAACTCGAAAATCCCGGCGCTGTGCGATCGCAGCACCACTCCCCCGACCCGTGTGTTTGAATCGGGCAATATTCTGCTCTATCTGGCAGAGAAGTTTGGTCATTTCCTGCCGCGCGATCTCGCTGCCCGCACCGAAGCGCTGAACTGGCTCTTCTGGCTTCAGGGCTCTGCGCCTTTCCTCGGCGGCGGCTTCGGTCACTTCTATAGCTATGCGCCGGTGAAGATTGAATACGCCATCAACCGTTTCACCATGGAAGCCAAGCGCCAACTCGACGTGCTGGATAAGCAACTGGCGGAACATCAGTTTGTTGCAGGCAATGAGTACACCATTGCCGATATGGCGATCTGGCCGTGGTACGGCAACGTGGTGCTGGGCAATGTCTACGATGCGGCGGAGTTCCTTGATGCGGGTAGCTACAAAAACGTCCAGCGCTGGGCGAAGGCGATCGCTGAACGCCCGGCCGTGAAGCGCGGCCGCATGGTGAACCGCACCTTCGGCCCGGCAAATGAGCAGTTGCATGAGCGCCACGACGCCAGCGACTTCGATACGCAAACCGAAGATAAACGCAGCGCGTAAAGTAATGATCAAGACGGCGCGCCAGCAGGCGATTGTTCAGCTTCTGAAAAGTCAGCAGTCGATCACCACTGCCGCGCTCGCCACCGAGCTTGCCGTCAGCGTGGAGACCATTCGCCGCGATCTCAACGCCCTGCAGATGCAAGGTAAAATCATCCGGCGGCATGGCCGCGCACGCACGCTGGCGGACGGCAGCGAACCGTTTCGTGCCCGTCTGAAAAGCCACTATGCGGATAAAGCTGATATCGCGCGGCATGCGCTGAACTGGGTGGAAGCGGGGATGACGCTGGCGCTCGATGCCAGCTCAACCTGCTTTCACCTGGCGCGACAGCTGCCGGATATTCCGCTGACGGTGTTTACCAATAGTTTGCCGGTGTGCGAAGTGATGGCCCGTCGACAGCACAGCGAGCTTATCTGCTCCGGTGGTCGGCTGGCGCGCGGTGAGCGCTGCTACGTTAATCCGGCGCTCGCCAGCCTGCTGAAATCGCTGGAGATCGATCTCTTTATCTTTTCCTGCGAGGGGATAGATGACCACGGCGAGATGTGGGATTCCACGCGGCATAACGCGGCATTTAAGTCGGCACTGCTGCGACGATCGCAGCAGTCGCTGTTACTGATCGATAAAAGTAAGTTTTACCGCACCAGCGAAGCCAGTATCGGCAACCTTTCGCTGGTGACCCAGATGATCACCGACGCGCCCCATCCCTGAGACGCGAGGGAGAGGGCGAAGATTAGAACGCCACCCACTCATCTGACGATGCGGCGGATTTACGGGCTGGGCCACGGCTCAACTCAGGCAAAACATGCGCAGCAGATTTGTGCTCCTCCCGGCTGGTCAAACGGAACTTCTGCACAGAGCGCTGTAGCTCTTCGGTCTGACGCTCCAGCGCAGCGGCGGCAGCCGACACCTGTTCGACCAGCGAGGCATTCTGCTGGGTAACGTTATCCATCTGCGTAATAGCAACGCCTACCTGCGATATGCCTTTGCTCTGCTCGGCAGAAGCGGCAGCAATCTCTTTCATAATAGTGGTCACTTCACGCACGCCACGCAGAATGTCCTCCATCGTGGCACCGGTGTCATTCACCAACTGAGCGCCCTTCTCAACCCGTGAAACGGAGTCAGCGATCAGGGTTTCAATCTCTTTTGCCGCGCCCGCGCTGCGGCTGGCGAGGTTACGTACTTCGCCAGCAACCACCGCGAAACCACGCCCCTGCTCACCGGCACGCGCCGCTTCTACCGCCGCGTTAAGGGCGAGAATATTGGTCTGGAAAGCGATGCTGTTAATGACAGTAGTGATTTCGGCAATCTTCTTCGAACTGCCGGAGATACCGTCCATCGTGGTGATCACCTCTTTCACCAACGCCCCGCCTTTACTGGCGGTGTCCGAGGCCACTTCTGCCAGTTTGCTCGCCTGGCTGGCGTTGTCGGCGTTCAGTTTCACCGTGGCGGTCAACTCTTCCATACTGGCTGCGGTCTCCTCCAGCGCTGCGGCCTGCTCTTCGGTACGCGATGAAAGGTCATTATTGCCGGTTGAGATCTCGGTTGCGCCGCGCCAGATGTTTTCGCTGCCATGGCGGATGCTGCTTACCGCTTCGCGCAGGCTATCCTGCATCGCTAGCAGGAGGGGAATCACCTGACCGACGCAGTTACGCCCCATATCTTCCAGCGGCTGGCTGAGATCGCCTTGCGCTATTAGTTTGAAGTGCGCACGGATTCGGTTCAGCGGTTTGACCAGCATGGTCACCAGGTAGCGATCCGTAAACAGCAGGATCAGCAAGCCCAGCACCATCGCTACGATAATCGCCGCGCGCGTGGTGCTGGTCTGGTGATCGACCATCACACGAGTTTCATCCAGCATTGCGGCAGCAGCTTTGTTGAAACTCTCCGTCGCGACACCAAAATTACGGCTCAGGCCGGGCGTCACGTTATTAGCCTGGGCGCGATAGGCTTCTGGCGAGCCCTGTTGTGCCAGCTGCATCTGCGGAGTGATACCCTGCTCAAGCAGCGCCTGCCAGCCAGAGATCACCTGTTCTGAAACTTTAGGATCTATTGGACCTGGCGAAACAGCTTTAAAGTCGGCAAGGCGTTTTGCCATATTATCCAGCGCTTGCTGCACGGGCGCCATGTCAGGCGTTCCCCCAGCAGCTTTGGCTTCCATCACGCGGCTGAGGCGCGTCACAAAGCGAAAGTATTGATCATTGCCCTGGCTTAGAAGTGTCATTTGCGTTACCAGCTGGCGGTCAATTTCATTACCGTCGGCAACTTTTGACAAAGAAGAGACGCTATACAGACCGACGCCAGACCACAGCACGCCGAAGATCCCAAGGATCACCAGCAACACGGCGCGTATAGTAAAGTTACGAAGCATATTCATAATATTATCCTTGCAGTGAAGGTAACCCCCTCGCCTGCGAGACGAGAGTTATCACCTTTATCGGCACGCTTTGGGGAAGTTGTATGGTCGGATTAAAATATTTATGTAAAAAAAGAGACGCGATTTTTTTATCGCTTTCGCGAATGTAGTGACCAGGGAAATGGTTATTCTGCTAACATTACGTTGCGCAAAGCCCGCCACCAACAAAATCTTAACACGCTGATATATAAGTATTAAATTTAAAAATAGCACCATTTAAGTTAAGCCTGCACTCTATTACCGTAAAAAGAACGAAGGTATTTTTAAGCTATAAATCACTATTATTTAAAGCGACCTCGAAACAGCAATAATTTAATCAACAGCGCTAAATTTTATTTATTTTTTGCGCTCATAAAGAAAAATTAAAATATTATAAAAAAGTAATTTATCACTGCTATATATATTTTTCTCCATCGCATTTTCCAGTCCGCTTCCTGTGCTCAAACCTAACGGCCATGCACCCTGCCGTAGCGCTGGCCCACCGTTTTGCTGCGGGGCTCATTTTTCTTGCGCGTAATGCCATCGTTTCTTCTTATATTTCACCGCTGTCTTGCGGCGCTGGCAGGAAAAAAAGTCGCCCTTTTTGTCTCATCATTCCAGGAATTTTCGTAGATTTAAGCGCTGCCTGAAGAGAATTAAGCAGCAGTGTAAAGCGCATGCGAAACCTTATTTTTTCCTTACTTTAACGTCAACTGAACGGCTCTTTTGCTGAGAAGCAATCGCACGTAAGATAGAAACGTCGTTTCAAAATTCCATTTACCGCCAGGTATCAGAGGAGAGATCATGTCCGGCTTCGCCAACCCTCAGCGTTATGAAGAGATGCAGTATCGTTACTGTGGCAACAGCGGTCTGCAACTGCCCGCCCTGTCGCTCGGTTTGTGGCACAGCTTTGGTCACGTCAACACGCTGGATGCGCAGCGTGCGCTGCTACGTAAAGCGTTCGATCTGGGGATAACCCACTTCGATTTAGCCAATAACTATGGGCCGCCCGCAGGCAGCGCGGAGGAGAATTTTGGTCGGCTACTGCGCGACGATTTTGCCCCCTATCGCGATGAGCTGATTATCTCAACTAAGGCTGGATACGATATGTGGCCAGGGCCGTACGGCTCCGGTGGCTCGCGCAAGTATCTTCTTGCCAGCCTCGATCAGAGCCTTAAGCGTCTGGGCGTCGACTATGTTGATATCTTCTATTCGCACCGCGTAGATGAGAAAACACCGATGGAGGAGACGGCTGCTGCACTGGCTCAGGCAGTGCAGAGCGGTAAAGCGCTCTATGTCGGGATCTCCTCTTATTCGACAGAGCGTACACAGCAAATGGCCGCGCTACTGCGCGAATGGAAAGTGCCGCTGCTGATCCATCAACCCTCCTACAACATTCTCAATCGCTGGGTCGATAACACCGGTCTTTTAGAGACGCTTGAGGAGAACGGCATCGGTTGTATCGCCTTTACGCCGCTGGCGCAGGGATTGCTGACGGGCAAATATCTCAACGGTATTCCTGAGGGGTCACGCATGCAGCGCGAAGGCAAAAAGGTGCGCGGCCTGACGGAGAAGATGCTGACCGAGAGCAATCTCGCCAGCCTGCGTCTGCTTAATGAGATGGCCGAACGCCGTGGGCAGTCAATGGCGCAGATGGCGTTGAGCTGGCTTCTAAAAGATGCGCGCGTAACATCGGTATTGATTGGTGCCAGCCGCCCGGAGCAGCTGGAGGAGAATGTGCAGGCGTTAAGTAACCTGAGCTTTAGCGCCGATGAGCTGGCGCAAATTGATAAGCATGTGGCCGACGGGGAGCTGAACCTGTGGCAGGCATCATCGGATAAATAGAAGTGACGTGCCGGAGGCGCAGCTTGCCGGAGGGCGCTGCGCTTATCCGGCCCAGGCCCCATCAAAAATCAATGTTTGCCGCGGGTAAGACGATCCAGATAGCCCATCACAAAGGCGGAGAGAACAAACGTCAGGTGGATAATTACGTACCACATCAGCTTATTATCCGGGACATTCTTCGCATCCATAAAGACGCGCAGCAGGTGAATCGACGAAATGGCGACAATAGATGCCGCCACTTTATTTTTTAACGAGGTAGCATCCATTTTCCCCAGCCAGCTCAGTTTCTCCTTGTGGGGACCAATATCCAGCTGCGAAACAAAGTTTTCATAGCCGGAGAACATCACCATTACCAGCAGACCGCCGACCAGCGTCATATCCACCAGCGACAGCAGCGTGAGGATCAGATCCGCTTCTGCCAGCGAGAAGATGTTAGGGATAACGTGAAAAATCTCCTGGAAGAATTTAATGGCCAGTGCCAGGAGAGCAAGAGAGAGGCCAAAATAGACCGGGGCGAGCAACCAGCGCGAAGCGTACATTGCGTTTTCCAGAAAGCGTTCCATGTTCCGTAGTGTCTCGTCAGATAGCTAAACCGGCGCTCAGTATAGCCTGACACCGTCAGCTTTTTGCAACACTCCGGCGGAGTTAACTACACGTCAGCAGGGTTAACCCACGGACGCTGGTTCTCCGGCCACACCAGCACGACCAGCGCAGGATAAGCTTTTGTACTGAATTCATGGAAACACTGGCGCAGGTTGAGCACATCCAGGTCGCTGGCGGAAACTTTTTCGCCATTGACGCAGCGTTTTTTAATGTTGTCGTAATACTTATACACCGCTGAATTGAGATCGCTGCAACGCCGCTGGGCTTCAAATAATCCTGGCGTGCTATTTATCTCCGCCATCTTCATACGCTTAATCGTTGCTTGCAAAAAATCGATATATTCATGATTAACGCGCCAGTACCACTCTGGGGTAATCGCGTTCATTAACCCTGAAAAATGATCTTCGCCCTCTTCTTTCGACAGCGGCGCTAACTGTGGTGTGTGTTCATTAATTTCAGTAAGGGGCGTCTTTTTATTGTACTCATGCATCAATAATAAAACTCCGCCCGTTAGCAGCAATAAAGTAATAACAGAATACAAAATACTGTCCATCGGCAGGCTCCTTTCTTTTGATTTTAAAATTGCACCATGATATTGTCAACGAACCTCGCCCCTTAATATTGTCTCCCCTGTCAAATAGTAAAGGATAATAGAAATGCTTCCCGAGAACCTCGTCCCGGCGCGCTTTCATCTTTCTGCCGTTGAAAGCGGGGCAGCACAAGAGGGAAAAGAGCCTGATTTTACTCAGGATATTGGCCCGCTTTCTGAGCATGCACAAAATATATTAGCCAACGCCAGCCGCAGCGGGCAATCACGAAATATGCTACTTGAAGAGCATGATCGTCATATTAAAGAGCGATTATTCCGAGTCGTGAAAATTGAGACCTTTGCGCGATTACTTAATGATTTACAAGCCGAAGGTGAGATAGATGCTCAGAGCCTGAGCAAAATAATTTCCGATAAGACGCAAACTATTAACGACGCAGGTGATGAGATTTGGCTTAATCTGATTACACGCGAAATAGATGAGCCAATGTTTTATAAACTTGGGGATGAATAACGTGGCTGAAATTGAAAATAATAACGTCTATATCAATTACAGCGAAAGCAAAAGCGACGAATTTATCTTAAAGCAAAATATCGACGCGCTGGTGCAGAGTAAAAACGAGACGATTCAACGCATCGCCCAGGATTTAGTCTCTATTCCAGCGGCACTGGTACGGTTGAAGTGGCAAAACCGCCGTGAAATCTACCCCTTGCAGGTGAAAGAGGAGATTTACGGCGCGACGATTGCCGCCATCATCGAACAGCACCCAGAGTTGCGCGAGAAGATCATGGGTCGGCTGGAGGCGAACTATCAGCACCTGGTAAGCCGCGAGAGTGCAACACTTCGCTGGAGCCGTAGATTGAGCGAGGGGGAGTATCGCACCTCGACAGTGTCGACTGTTTCAGCGGCGGCGAAAGAGGCCCCTGCCAAAGCGAGTAGCAAAGGGAAATAACCCGCCACGATCAAGAAAATCCTGAATTTGTCTGCGAAGTCAGCGTGAACTTCTATCCTTAAGGTCTAAGCAACCGATATGGAGGATACTTAATGGCAACTGACCAGACAAAAATCCAGGATCCGACCACTCAGTATTACACCGGTGAATATCCTAAGCAGAAGCAGCCCTTCCCTGGTGTGCAGGCGAAAATGGAACCGGTTCCCGATTGTGGTGAAAAGAGCTATGTCGGCAGCGAGCGGCTGAAAGGTCGTAAAGCGTTAGTGACCGGCGGCGACTCCGGTATTGGTCGCGCGGCGGCGATTGCCTATGCCCGCGAAGGTGCGGATGTCGCTATTAACTACCTTCCTGCCGAAGAGGAAGATGCGCAGCAGGTTAAAGAGCAGATTGAAGCGGCCGGACGCAAAGCCGTACTGATCCCCGGTGACCTGAGCGATGAAGCCTTTGCCCGTTCTTTGCCGCACAAAGCGAAAGAGCAGCTTGGCGGGCTGGATGTGTTGACGCTGGTGGCGGGCACGCAAACCGCGATTGAGGAGATTGCAGACCTCAGCAGCGAACAGTTTATCTATACCTATAAGGTCAACGTTTTCGCGCTCTTCTGGCTCACCCAGGAGGCGATTCCGCTGATGCCGCGCGGGGGCAGCATTATTACCACCTCGTCGATTCAGGCTTATCAGCCGAGCACCCATCTGCTTGATTACGCCTCGACCAAAGCGGCTATTCTCAACTACACCCGCGGGCTGGCGAAACAGGTGGCAGAGAAAGGGATCCGTGTGAATAGCGTCGCGCCAGGGCCGATCTGGACCGCACTGCAAATTTCTGGTGGTCAGCCGCAGGAGAAACTGCCGGAGTTTGGCCAGCAGACGCCGCTTAAACGCGCCGGGCAGCCAGCAGAGCTGGCACCGGTTTATGTTTATCTGGCAAGCCAGGAGTCGAGCTATGTCACCGCAGAAGTGCATGGCGTGACGGGTGGCGAGCACCTCAGCTAAACAGGCATAAAAAAAAGCTGGCTTCGGCCAGCTTTTTTTAATCTTTGTCGCAGGTCACTTCGCTTTCGCGACCTCTTCCCCGACCAGACCAATCTTCAGATAGCCCGCCTGATGCAGGCTGTCCATCACTTTCATCATCGTCTCGTAATCCACGGTCTTATCGGCGCGGAAGAAGATTGTTGTGTCCTTTTTCCCTTCGGTTACCGCGTTCAGCTGGTTGATCATCGTCTCTTCCGTTACCGGATCGTTGCCGATAAACATGCTGTTATCTGCCTTCACGGAGAGATAGATCGGTTTTTCCGGGCGCGGCTGCGGCTGGCTGGAGGAGGCAGGCAGATTAACCTTAACGTCGACGGTAGCAAGCGGCGCGGCCACCATAAAGATAATCAACAGCACCAGCATTACGTCGATAAACGGCGTGACGTTGATTTCGTGCATTTCGCCATTATCGTCGAGGTTTTCATTAAGACGCATTGCCATGGCTAATCAACCTACGCGTAATTTCTGGGTAGTTCGAACCGGCTGCGCGTTGCTGGCGGCGAGGTCCAAATCGCGGCTTTGCAACAGCAGCACCTGCGCGGCAACATCGCCGAGGTTCGCTTTATAGTTGCCGATCATGCGCGCAAAGATGTTGTAGATCACCACCGCCGGGATAGCGGCAACAAGGCCGATAGCCGTTGCCAGCAGCGCTTCGGCGATGCCAGGCGCGACAACCGCAAGGTTAGTGGTTTGCGTCTGCGCGATACCAATAAAGCTGTTCATGATGCCCCAGACGGTACCAAACAGACCGATAAAGGGCGAAATAGCGCCGATGGTGGCGAGAAAACCGTTGCCGCGCCCCATATGACGGCCCGTTGCCGCCACGCGGCGCTCGAGGCGGAAACCGGTACGCTCCTTGATCCCTTCGTTATCTTCGCTGCCTGCGGAGAGCTCCAGTTCGTTCTGCGCTTCGTTAATCAGCAGCGCGCTCAGGCTGCGGGCGTGGAAGGTCGAGGCGATCTCAGTAGCCTGATCCAGTGAGCGGGCATCAGCCAGCTGCTGCTGTTCACGCTTAAGACGGCGCTTTTGCGCCAGGATCTCAACGCTTTTACTGAAGAAAAGCGCCCAGGTGACGACTGACGCCAGAATCAGGCCGATCATCACGATTTTCACCACGATGTCAGCGTGCTGATACATACCCCATACGGAAAGATCCGTCTGCATCAAATTATTACCCACTCTGTTTCTCCGGGACGCAAATCACAAAAAACACTGCGCCATAATAGCAAAAAGTCGTCGAATTGATAGTAGTTCTCATTAGTATTTACATAGTGCACAACATAACCGGCTATTTCCTTGCGTTGACGCAGTAAACGGGCGCGTCTGCTGGTTTTATAGAAAAATTCACCGCCGTTAATGCATCACTCCGCAATCATGGTAGTCTGGACATCCAGACGTATAAAAACAGGTTGAGCAGACATGACGGCAAAACATCTTGATACCGCGCTGGTAAACGCCGGGCGGAGCAAAAAGTATACTCAGGGTTCGGTGAACACGGTGATCCAGCGCGCCTCCTCTCTGGTATTTGACACGGTAGAAGCGAAAAAACATGCCACGCGCAACCGCGCCAACGGCGAGCTTTTTTATGGACGCCGCGGGACGTTAACCCACTTCTCTCTGCAAGAGGCGATGTGCGAGCTGGAGGGGGGGGCCGGTTGTGCGCTCTTTCCCTGCGGCGCAGCAGCGGTGGCAAACACCATTCTGGCCTTTGTCGAACAGGGCGATCATGTATTGATGACCAATACCGCCTACGAACCGACACAGGATTTCAGCACCAAAATCCTCGCCAAACTGGGCGTCACCACCAGCTGGTTTGATCCGCTGATTGGCTCAAGCATCGTGCAACTGGTGCAACCCAACACCAAAGTGGTGTTCCTCGAATCACCCGGCTCCATCACCATGGAAGTGCATGACGTTCCCGCTATCGTGCAGGCGGTACGCAGCGTCGCGCCCGATGTCATCATTATGATCGACAACACCTGGGCGGCGGGCGTGCTGTTTAAGGCGCTGGAGTTTGATATCGATATCTCGATTCAGGCAGGCACCAAATATCTGATTGGACACTCTGATGCGATGGTCGGCACTGCTGTGGCGAACGCTCGCTGCTGGGAGCAACTGCGGGAAAACGCCTACCTGATGGGGCAGATGCTGGACGCCGATACCGCCTATATGACCAGCCGCGGCTTGCGCACGCTGGGAGTGCGTCTACGCCAGCACCACGAAAGCAGCCTGAAGATCGCCGAGTGGCTGGCGGCGCATCCGCAAGTGGCGCAGGTCAACCATCCGGCGCTGCCGGGCAGTAAAGGGCATGAGTACTGGAAGCGGGATTTCAGCGGCAGCAGCGGCCTCTTCTCCTTCGTGCTCAACAAGCGTTTAAACGATGCAGAGTTGGCCAACTATCTCGATAATTTCTCGCTCTTCAGCATGGCCTATTCATGGGGCGGGTTTGAATCGCTGATCCTCGCCAACCAGCCCGAGCACATAGCTGCTATTCGCCCGGAAGGCCGTGTCGACTTCGACGGCACGCTGATCCGATTGCACATTGGTTTAGAAAACGTTGATGATCTTATCGGTGATTTAGTGGCAGGCTTCCAACGCATCGTGTAAACCATGATTAACGGGGCAAAAAGTAAGATTATTCTCCCTTTGTTGCGCCCCGGATCGAGGTCTTTTTGGCGAAGTGGAGTACAATAGCCTCCTCTACGCGGTTCCACAGGAAAGCCCATGGCTGTTATTCAAGATATTATCGCTGCGCTCTGGCATCACGACTTTGCTGCGCTTGCCGATCCGCACGTTGTCGGCGTTGTCTATCTCGTGATGTTTGCCACGCTCTTTTTAGAGAACGGCCTGCTTCCTGCCTCATTTTTACCGGGCGACAGCTTACTGCTGCTCGCCGGCGCGCTGATTGCCCGCGGCTGCATGGACTTTGTCTCAACGCTGCTGATCCTCACCTCCGCCGCCAGCCTCGGCTGCTGGCTGAGCTATGTTCAGGGGCGCTGGCTGGGCAATACGCGTATTGTGAAAAGCTGGCTGGCGCAGCTGCCGGTGAAGTATCACGAGCGCGCCACCTGCATGTTTGACCGCCACGGCCTGCTGGCGCTGCTGGCCGGGCGCTTTCTGGCCTTTATCCGCACCCTGCTACCGACGATGGCCGGTATCTCTGGCCTGTCGAACCGCCGTTTTCAGCTTTTTAACTGGCTGAGCGCGCTGCTGTGGGTTGGCGTGGTGATCTCGCTTGGCTACGCGATTAGCATGATCCCGTTTGTGAAACGCCACGAAGATCAGGTGATGACCTTTCTGATGGTGCTGCCGGTTTTCCTGCTGGTGGTGGGCCTGATTGGCGCCGTCACCGTCGTGCTTAAGAAGAAGTTCAGCAACGCCTGAACCACCGCCCTCCTCTTTTGAGGAGGGCGTCCGTTATGCCCCCTGCATGGTGCGAATGCGCGCCAAATCCTCTCCCGGCGTCACGCCGAAGTAACGTTTGAATTCGCGGCTAAACTGCGACGGGCTCTCATAGCCGACACGCATCGCCGCCGCGCTCGCTTTCATGCCATCGTGCACCATCAGCATCCGCGCTTTATGCAGGCGGTAGGTCTTCAGGTATTGCAGCGGCGAGGTGCTGGTCACCGATTTGAAGTTATGGTGAAACGCCGAGACGCTCATGTTCGCTTCCGCCGCTAACTGGTCGACGCTGAGGTTTTCGGTGTACTGGCTCTCAATGCGTTTTAATACGCGGCTAATCAGGCTGAAGTGGGTCTGGCGGCTTACCAGCGCCAGCAGCGCGCCACCGCGCGGCCCGGTCAGCACGTGGTAGAGCATCTCGCGGATAATCTGCTTGCCCAGAATACGCGCGTCCAGCGGGCGCTCCATCACATCCAGCAGTCGTTCCGCCGCGCAGAGGATCTCCTCGGATAACACCGCAGAGTTAATACCGCTGGCGGCGTTCTCCGGGCAAAAATGCTCATCTTCACCGATATCCATCAGCAGCTCCTGCAACTGCAAAATGTCCACATTGAGCCGAATGCCCGCCAGCGGCACTTCCGGCGTGGCAAAGGTTTCGCATTCGAAGGGCAGCGGCACCGTTAACAGCAGATATTCGTTGGTGTCATAGCGAAAGACGCGCTCGTTGATATAGCCGATTTTATGCCCGGAAAAGAGGAACACGATCCCCGGCTGGTACATCACCGGCGTGCGGGTGCCGGGCTGCGTACCATAGAGCAGACGGACATCCGGCAGCAGCGAGCTCAGTCTATTTTCATTGTTTTTCAGCATCTTAACTTTTTCGGTCAGATGCAGGCAGATCGCTTCTCGGTTCATACTTTGCCACTCCGGCGGCCACTTTTAACGGCTCTAGTGTGCAAACTTTTGTGACATTTCTCCAGCCGAATAGAGAAACAGGCAAGACATCGGCAGGAATGTGCATTGAGCCTGCACAGCCCCGCGCCCACAATAATCTGCATCGGGCGGCCTGCCGCCCCAGATTTTTCACTTCATCAGAAGGGAACGAGCAATGAATAACTTTAATCTGCATACCCCAACCCGCATTCTTTTTGGTAAAGGCGCGATTGCCGAACTGCGCGCGCAAATCCCCGACAACGCCCGCGTGCTGATCACCTACGGCGGCGGCAGCGTGAAGAAAAACGGCGTGCTTGACCAGGTTTATAGCGCGCTGGACGGAGTGGACGTACGTGAGTTCAGCGGTATCGAACCGAACCCGACCTACGAAACGCTGATGAAAGCGGTGCAGGTGGTACGCGATGAGAGGATCACCTTCCTGCTGGCGGTCGGCGGCGGTTCCGTGCTGGATGGCACCAAATTTATCGCTGCCGCTGCCCACTACGCCGAGGGCGTCGATCCGTGGCACATTCTGCAAACCCGCGGTAGCGAGATCAAAAGCGCCATCCCGATGGGCTCCGTGCTGACGCTGCCAGCCACCGGCTCTGAATCCAACGCCGGTGCGGTAGTCTCCCGTAAAGCGACCGGTGATAAGCAGGCGTTCCACTCCCCGTTCGTACAACCGCTCTTCGCGGTACTCGATCCGGTTTACACCTACACCCTGCCCCCGCGTCAGGTGGCGAATGGCGTTGTTGACGCCTTTGTCCATACTGTAGAGCAGTACGTCACTTATCCGGTGGATGGCAAAATTCAGGATCGCTTCGCCGAGGGCATTTTGCTGACGCTGATTGAAGATGGCCCGAAAGCTTTGCAGGAGCCGGAAAATTACAACGTGCGCGCCAACGTTATGTGGGCGGCAACCCAGGCACTGAATGGCCTGATTGGCGCGGGCGTGCCGCAGGATTGGGCCACCCATATGCTGGGCCATGAGTTGACGGCGATGCACGGGCTGGATCACGCCCAAACCCTGGCGGTGGTACTGCCTGCGCTGTGGAATGAGAAGCGCGACACCAAACGCGAAAAACTGCTGCAGTATGCCGCACGCGTCTGGAATATCACCGAAGGCAGCGACGATGAGCGCATTGACGCGGCAATTACCGCCACGCGCGACTTCTTCGAGCGTATGGGCGTGCCGACGCGTCTTTCCGGCTACGGCCTTGATGGCAGCTCCATTCCGGCGCTGTTGGCTAAACTGGAAGAGCACGGCATGACGGCGCTGGGCGAGCATCAGGATATTACGCTGGATGTGAGCCGCCGCATCTACGAAGCCGCGTGCTAAGCGCTTCTCCACCCCGGCTTTCGTTTTTGGGTTTTTCGACCACACTTAATGCAAACCACCTTACCGGGCCTGTCCCGGTAAGCCTAGCGAAAGGAGAAATGCATGACACATCCAACGGTGATTAAACTCGCTGACGGCAATCTGATGCCGCAACTGGGTCTTGGCGTGTGGAAAGCGAGCAACGAGGAAGTGGTTACCGCCATCCATAAGGCGCTGGAAGTGGGTTATCGCTCTATCGATACCGCCGCGGCTTACAAGAACGAAGAGGGTGTTGGTAAAGCCTTAGCCACTGCGGGCGTGCCGCGTGAAGAGCTGTTCGTCACCACCAAATTGTGGAATGACGATCAGAAACGTCCCGCCGAGGCTTTGAAAGAGAGCCTGGAAAAGCTTCAGCTCGATTATGTCGATCTCTATCTGATGCACTGGCCAGTGCCGGCAATCGATCACTATGTCGAGGCGTGGAAAGGGATGATTGAGCTGCAACAGCAGGGGCTGATTAAGAGTATCGGCGTCTGTAACTTCCAGACCCACCATCTGCAAAAGATCATTGATGAAACCAGCGTCATTCCGGTGGTTAACCAGATCGAGCTCCATCCGCTGCTGCAACAGCGCCAGCTGCATGCCTGGAATGCCACGCACAAGATCCAGACGGAATCCTGGAGCCCGCTGGCACAGGGCGGCGAAGGGGTATTCGATCAGAAAATCATTCGCGATCTGGCGGATAAATATGGCAAAACCCCGGCGCAGATCGTTATTCGCTGGCATCTCGACAGCGGCCTGGTGGTGATCCCGAAATCGGTCACCCCAGCGCGCATCGTTGAGAACTTTGACGTCTGGGATTTCCGCCTCGATAAAGATGAGCTGGGCGAAATCGCCAAACTGGACGAGGGCAAACGCCTCGGGCCAGATCCGGATCAGTTCGGCGGTTAAAGGCATTAAATGTAGGCCGGATAAGGCGAAGCCGCCATCCGGCACATCCCATAGCCATGCCTTGCCGGATGGCGCTAACGCTTATCCTGCCTACAAGGTGATCCGGCCTACAAATCACCTTAGCGCGTCGCTTTTTTCCTCTGCTGCGCAATCGGCGTATGTTTGGTTAATGCCGGTCGCGCGCTGCGGCTCTGGCGGCGCGCTTCACGCATCTCTTCTATCGTTGGCGCAGGCACCAGGCACTCGCGGCGTGAACCGATCAGATGCTTTTTCCCCATCGCTTCCAGCGCCTGGCGCAGCAGCGGCCAGTTGGCCGGATCGTGGTAGCGCAGCAGCGCTTTATGCAGGCGGCGCTGCTTATCCCCTCGCGGCACCACCACCTCTTCACTCTTGTAATCGATCTTCGATAGCGGGTTTTTGCCGGTGTAATACATCGTCGTTGAGTTCGCCAGCGGCGAGGGGTAGAAGTTCTGCACCTGATCGAGACGGAAACGGTGGCGCTTCAGCCACAGTGCCAGGTTCACCATATCCTCATCACGCGTGCCGGGGTGTGCAGAGATAAAGTAGGGGATCAGATACTGCTCTTTCCCCGCCTGCTTTGAGTAGGTGTCGAAAAGCTGCTTAAAGCGGTCATAGCTGCCCATGCCCGGCTTCATCATCTTCGACAGCGGCCCCGCTTCGGTATGTTCCGGCGCAATCTTCAGATAGCCGCCAACGTGATGCGTCGCCAGCTCTTTGACATAACGCGGATCTTCCACGGCCAGATCGTACCGCACGCCGGAGGCGATAAGGATCTTCTTGATGCCGCGCAGATCGCGGGCGCGACGGTAGAGATCGATGGTCGGCTGATGGTTGGTGTCCATGTGCGGGCAGATCTCAGGATAGACACAGGAGAGGCGTCGACAGGTCTGCTCGGCGCGCGACGAGGTGCAGCGCAGCATATACATATTGGCCGTCGGCCCGCCAAGATCAGAGATCACCCCGGTAAAACCGGGCACCGTGTCGCGAATCGCCTCAATCTCATTGATGATCGAATCCTCGGAGCGGCTCTGAATGATGCGCCCTTCATGCTCGGTGATGGAGCAGAAGGAGCAGCCGCCGAAACAGCCGCGCATGATGTTAATCGAGAAGCGGATCATGTCGTAGGCCGGAATACGGCTCTCGCCATAAGCCGGGTGCGGTACGCGCTGGTAAGGCAGCGCAAAGACACTGTCCATCTCTTCGGTGGAGAGCGGAATGGCGGGCGGATTGATCCAGATATAGCGATCGCCATGCTTTTGCAGCAGTGCACGTGCGCAGCCGGGGTTGGTTTCGTGGTGCAGAATGCGCGAGGCATGGGCATAGAGCACTTTGTCCGCTTTCACTTTCTCGTAGGAGGGGAGCAGCACGTAACTCTTTTCCCACGGCTTCGGGCGCGGCGGCTGCACGGTCACGCGTTTCGCAGCCTGCGGCTCAACGGGTTTGTTATCGGCGCAGGGGAGATCCTCGCCGTACGGGTGCGGGATCGGATCGATCTTCCCCGGCGTGTCGAGGCGGGTGGAATCCACCCCGCTCCAGCCTGGCAGCGCCTCTTTCACCATGATCGCCGTATTGCGCACATCACGGATCTGGCCTATCGGCTCACCGGCGGCAAGGCGGTGCGCGACTTCCACCAGCGGGCGCTCGCCGTTGCCGAACATCAGCATATCCGCTTTCGAATCGACCAGCACCGAGCGGCGCACGGTATCAGACCAGTAATCATAATGGGCAGTACGACGCAGGCTGGCCTCAATACCGCCGAGGATCACCGGCACCTCTCTCCACGCCTCTTTACAGCGCTGGGTATAAACCAGCGTCGCGCGATCCGGGCGCTTACCGGCTACGTTATCCGGCGTATAAGCATCGTCATGGCGCAGCTTACGATCGGCGGTATAGCGGTTGATCATCGAATCCATATTGCCGGCAGTGACGCCGAAAAAGAGGTTCGGTTTGCCGAGGCGCATAAAGTCCGCTTTGCTGCTCCAGTCCGGCTGAGCAATGATGCCGACACGAAAGCCCTGCGCTTCCAGCATGCGCCCACAGATCGCCATACCGAAGCTCGGGTGATCGACATAGGCGTCGCCGGTAACGAGGATGATGTCGCAGCTGTCCCAGCCGAGTGTATCCATCTCTTCGCGCGACATCGGCAGAAATGGCGCGGGGCCGAAGCAGGCCGCCCAGTACTGCGGCCAGGAGAAAAGATCGCGATCCGGCTGGATCAGGGAGAGTGCGCTCATCGTGCTTCCAGAAAAGGTAAAAAGAGAGTCAAAGGGCGGCGATTATACGCCCTCTTTGTGTGGGAATAGAAGGAGGTTTTTTCAGCACCCGGCAGGCAGAGCGCCGCCGGGTTGGAGGAAATTACGGCGCGGGGTTGACCAGCAGCTGACCGACCGAGCCGCGATCGGCCATCTCCAGCGTCTGGCTCTGGAACTGGAACGGGAAGTGCGGCCACGAAGGCTGACCAAACCACACCAGCAGTTCCACCTGGCCGTCGATCCAGACGGTATCTTTCCAGCCGCGATCTTCCGGGAACGGCAGCGCGCCGTTGACGCTGCGCAGCATAAACATCGCGCCTTCAATATGGAACGACTGCGGCATCTCCGCACGCACCGTCCAGCGCTCCCAGGTGCCCTGTTGGGCAGTCACATCGATGCGCTGTGGGTCCCACAGCTGACCATTGATGCCCGGATCGCTACCGAGCGTCATATCCCGGCTGCGCGACGGCGAACCGGCCATCAGATCCGCCGGCAGCAGGCGCATCGGCAGCGTATCCGTCACCAGCGGTAGCAGACCGGTAGGACGCAACGTCAGCACCAGCGTGGAGATAAGAATGCTAGACGGCTCAAACAGGCCGCGTAGCCGATCCATGATCCCCGCCGCTTCGCCGCAGGTAATCGACACTTCATCGCCGTTGGTCATATCGACCAGCACTTCGCGCCGCTCACCGGGTGCCAGCGAGAGCTGTTTGACCGAGACCGGGGCGGGCAGGAAGCCCTGATCGCCTGCGATAACGTGCAGAGCACGGCCGTCGCTCATCTGTAGCAGATAGCGCCGGGAGTTGGAGGCATTAAGCAGACGCAGGCGAACCCAGCCGCGGGAGACTTCGACAAACGGGCTTTGCGCGCCGTTGACCATCAAGGTATCGCCGACAAACCCGCCGCTGCCCGGCTCGCTGTACTCCGGCGTACCAAAGTTATCCAGCCGTTTATCCTGAATGATGACCGGAAAGTCATCCACGCCATAGTGATTGGGGATCGGCAGCGCTTTACTGATCTCATCCTCTACCAGCCACATCCCCGCCAGCCCGCTATAGACCTGTTCAGCAGTGCGGTTCGGCGTGTTGGCGTGGTACCACAGTGTTGCGGCGCTCTGGCGAATCGGCAGCACCGGCGCCCAGTCATTGCTGGCGCTCATCATCCGCGCTGCGCCGCCCATCAGCGGGCCTGGCACCTGCAGGCCGCTCACGGTCATTGCCACGCTTTCCGTTAGCCGGTTGCTGTAAATCAGCTTTACGTCATCGCCATTCCACACGCGGATGGTCGGCCCGAGATAGCGACCGTTGATGCCGGAAACCGGCGCGCGGGTGCCTTTGGCAAAGGACCAGTGCGCGCGCTGGAGCGTCATAAAAAGCGGCTGCCCGCGCCGCGATTCCAGCAGCGGCGGAACGGGCAGCGGCGGTTGCTGCCCGGCAGCATTCGCCCTCAGCGGCACCGCGCTGGTACATAGCGCAAGGCCGGAAGCCTGAAGAAACTGACGCCGACTGAGTGACATATTTGCTCCGAGTAACACTGACTTAATACGCCGGAGGCGGGGTGCCTCCGGGTTTGCTCACAACTGACGTTTACACCCGACCGGCGGCTTCGCGCTCTGCCACTTCTTTATCGAGCTCTTCGATTTTGGCCGCCATCAGCTCACGGCAGTGGGTCGCTAACTGGCGAACCTGATCTTTACCGAACTGGGAAACATCCACCGGCGGCAGCATTTCGACAATCACTAGCCCGTTCTTCAGGCGGTTAAGATTCACTTTATTCGAAGTGGTGGAGACACAGACCGGAATAATTGGCACACCGGCGGCAATCGCGGCATGGAACGCACCGGTTTTAAACGGCAGCAGGCCGCGGCCGCGGCTGCGGGTGCCTTCCGGGAACATCCAGATCGAGATGTTGCGTTTCTGAATCTGCTTCACGACCTGGGCGATGGTACCGTGCGCTTTGGCGCGGTTTTCACGGTCAATCAGCAGGTTGCCGGTCAGCCAGTAGAGTTGACCGAAAAAGGGGATCCACAGCAGGCTCTTTTTACCCACGGTAACCGTCGGCGGCAGCACGATGCTGGAGGCGGTCACCATATCGTAGTTATTCTGGTGGTTGGCAATATAGATGGCGTTGCCGAACTTATCCGCGCCCGGCGGCAGGCGTTTTTCCACTTTCAGCCCGCAGACCGGCGCGAGCCGACCAAAAAGATGGCCGAAGGTGGCAACATGTTTTGGGTTTCTTGGACTGAACAGGCAGTAAATCGAGCCGAATATCGAGACAAGAATGGAGTAGATAACGATGATGATGACACGAAAAATAAATAACATAGCGACCTCTGAAGCCCATACCCTGAGCATTATATACACGCCAGCGTAAATCCGCTGATGCTGGCTGCGCCTCGCTGACCGCCGTGCGGTCCAGGCTTGTGTTATGCGGCCTTTAAAAAGAACGTATTGTTAATCGCAATTTGCGAATAGACAACGTCTTTACGGGAAATTTCTGAGAAATATCTCCCCGCACACGGCGGGGAGAGGATGATGAAGATTACTCTTCGCTATCGCCCGCGCCCGGACGGGTCGGCGAATCGATCTCTACGCGGTCGATCTTCTGCAAACCGCGCATCAGCGTACCGCGACGTCCGCGCTCGCCATGCACTTTTTGTAGCTCTTCCGGACGCAGTTTGATTTTGCGTTTGCCGACGTGGAGCGTCAGCGTGCTCTGTGGCGGCAGCAGGTAGAGATGCGCCAGCGAATCGCTCCCTTTCGCCGCATCGGCAGATGGAATACCGATGATCTTGTTGCCTTTGCCTTTTGAGAGCTGTGGCAGATCGCTGACCGGGAACATCAGCATGCGCCCGGCGGCGGTGATCGCCAGCAGCATATCGTCGTCGTGCTCGATGGCAATCGGCGCCATCACGCGCGCATTCTCCGGCAGATTGATTAATGCTTTACCGGCACGGTTACGGGCAATCAAATCATTGAAGGTACAAACGAAACCGTAACCGGCATCGGAGGCCATCAGCAGCTTCTGATCTTCATTGCACATCATCATATGCTCAACCGTCGCGCCCGGTGGCAGCGTTAGCTTGCCGGTGATCGGCTCGCCCTGCCCGCGCGCCGACGGCAGCGAGATCGGATCGACGGCATAGCTGCGCCCGGTGGTATCGATAAACACCACCGGCTGGTTGCTCTTGCCCTTCGCCGACGCCTTCCAGCTGTCGCCCGCTTTGTAGCTCAGACCCTGCGCGTCAATGTCATGCCCTTTGGCGCTGCGTACCCAGCCCATCTGCGACAACACAATGGTGACCGGCTCTGACGGCAGCATATCGTGCTCGCTCATCGCTTTGGCCTCTTCGCGCTCCTGCAGCGGTGAGCGGCGATCGTCGCCAAAAGCGGCGGCATCGGCCTGCAGCTCTTTCTTCAGCAGGGTGTTCATTTTGCGCTCGGAGGCGAGAGTGGCCTGCAGCTGATCGCGCTCTTTTTCCAGCTCGCTCTGCTCGCCGCGGATCTTCATCTCTTCCAGCTTGGCGAGGTGGCGCAGTTTTAACTCAAGGATCGCTTCCGCCTGGGTTTCACTGATGCCGAAACGGGACATCAGCACCGGCTTCGGCTCATCTTCGCCGCGGATAATCTCAATCACTTCGTCGACATTGAGGAACGCCACCAGCAAACCTTCAAGGATATGCAGGCGCTTGAGCACTTTCTCCAGACGATGATTAAGACGGCGGCGCACCGTATCGCGGCGGAAGGTCAGCCATTCGGAGAGGATCTCCAGCAGGTTTTTCACCGCCGGGCGACCATCGAGGCCAATCATATTGAGGTTGATGCGGTAGCTCTTCTCCAGATCGGTGGTGGCGAAGAGGTGGTTCATCACCTGATCCATATCGACGCGGTTGGAGCGCGGCACGACCACCAGGCGAGTCGGGTTTTCGTGATCCGACTCATCGCGCAGGTCGTCGACCATCGGCAATTTTTTATTGCGCATCTGGCTGGCTATCTGCTCCAGCACGCGCGCGCCGGAGACCTGGTGCGGCAGCGCGGTGATCACCACGGCACCATCCTCTTTTTTCCACACTGCGCGCATCCGCACGGAGCCGCGACCGTTCTGGTAGATCTTGCGGATCTCCGCACGCGAAGTGATGATCTCCGCTTCGGTCGGGTAATCCGGCCCCTGGACAATATCCAGCAGCTCATCAAGGGTGGTTTTCGGCTGGTCAATCAGCGCAATCGCGGCATTGGCAACTTCACGCAGGTTGTGCGGCGGAATGTCCGTCGCCATACCGACGGCAATACCGGTGGTGCCATTCAGCAAGATATTTGGCACGCGAGCAGGCAGCATTTTCGGCTCCTGCAGCGTACCGTCGAAGTTCGGCACCCACTCAACGGTGCCCTGCCCCAGCTCGCTCAGCAGCAGCTCGGCATATTTTGACAGGCGGGATTCGGTATAACGCATGGCGGCGAAGGATTTCGGATCGTCCGGCGCCCCCCAGTTCCCCTGGCCGTCGACCAGCGGGTAGCGATAGGAGAAGGGCTGCGCCATCAGCACCATCGCTTCATAGCAGGCGCTGTCGCCATGCGGGTGGTATTTACCCAGAACGTCGCCCACGGTACGGGCGGATTTCTTGAACTTCGCGCTGGCGCTCAGCCCCAGTTCAGACATTGCGTAGACGATGCGACGCTGAACGGGTTTCAGGCCATCACCGATAAACGGCAACGCACGATCCATGATGACGTACATGGAGTAGTTCAGGTATGCGTTTTCCGTAAATTCATGCAGCGCAAGGCGCTCTGCCATATCGCTCATTAATCGTGATTCCTCAACGTATGCGTCCACCTTTTCGGCGGCAATATTGCCGCAGATACTACCCTATCTGCGGCGAGGAGTCATAGCGATGCGCGATTTTTTCACGAACGGTCAGCGCTTACTGACCGACTTTGCGAATCTCTTTTACGTCGATCTCAACGGAGTTCCAGTCTTTGTCCACTTCACCCTGGATTTCAACCTTATCCTGCGGCCCGACGCTCAGCCCTTTCCAGCGTTTCTGGTCAATATCGACATTGATGGTGCCGGTGGCATCTTTAAAAGAGTAAGTATCATCTGAGATGCGCTCAACGATGTTCCCGCTCAGCGTTACCCAGGCATCGTCGCGCAGGGATTTAGCGCTCTCAACGGTCGCTTTACTGCCGTTTGGCCCGGTAAAGCCGCCGCCCTGCTGGGTGGAGGTTTGTTGTTGTGTCGCACCCGGGCCGGTAAAACCGCCCTGATTAGCAGCAAATGCCGGTGCGGCGCAAAGTGCGAGAACAGCAGTAATAGCAGCAAATTTTTTCATCTTATCTCTCCCTTTTTGTTGGTAAGGCTCCATTAAGCCAGCCACTTCTTAACAACTTCTTAAGGCGTAAAAAGATTATTTTTCGCTGTACAACGCCCGCTGCAAGCGGGTTAACTGCCTGCAGGTCTGAATAGACGGAGAGAGTATGCGAATCCTGCTGATAGAAGATGATGCGCTGATTGGCGACGGTTTGAAGGCGGGCCTGGGTAAAAAAGGCTTCACGGTTGACTGGTTTACCGACGGCAAGCTCGGCAAAGCGGCACTGTTTGCCGCCCCTTATGACGCGGTGATCCTCGACTTAACGCTGCCGGGTCTTGATGGATTGACCATCCTGCGCGACTGGCGCGAGCAGAAGCGCGGCGAGCCGGTGCTGATCCTCACCGCGCGCGACGCCATTGAGCAGCGTGTCGAAGGGCTGCGGCTCGGCGCTGATGACTATCTCTGCAAACCCTTTGCGCTGGTGGAAGTGGCCGCCCGGCTGGAGGCGCTGATCCGCCGCACCCACGGCCAGGCGCAAAGTCTGCTGCGCCACGGCCTGGTCACTCTCGACCCGGTAAGCCTCGTCGCCACCTTCAATAACGAGACGCTGGTGCTGAAACCGAAAGAGTTCGCCCTGCTGGAGCTCCTGCTGCGCAACATCGGGCGCGTGCTGCCGCGCAAAGCGATCGAAGAGAAGCTCTACAGCTGGGACGGGGATGTCTCCAGCAACGCGGTGGAGGTGCATGTGCATCACCTGCGCCGCAAGCTCGGCAGTGACTTTATCCGCACCGTGCACGGCATCGGTTACACCTTAGGAGAGGCATGAAATTTACGTTTCCCCATAGCCTGCGGCTGCGTCTGACACTGCTCTTTTTACTCCTCTCGCTGGCGGCATGGCTCTGTGCCAGCGTCGTCGCCTGGCAGCAGACGCGCGACAAACTCGACAAGTTGTTCGATACCCAGCAGATGCTGTTCGCCAAACGCCTGAGCGTGATGAAGCTCGACCAGTTGCAGAGCGCCGCACCGCAGGTGACTAAAAAGAAGATCAAGCATGGTCATCTTGATGATGACGTGCTGGCCTTCGCCATCTACTCCACCGACGGCAAACTGCTACTGCACGATGGCGATAACGGGCGCGATATCCCCTACTCCTGGCGTCGCGATGGCTTTGATGATGGGCAACTGCGCGATGATGACGATAAGTGGCGCTTTCTCTGGCTGACCGCGCCCGGCGGTGAGTACCGCATTGTTGTCGGCCAGGAGTGGGAGTATCGCCAGGAGATGGCGCTGGAGATCATCACCTCACAGCTAACACCCTGGCTGGTGGCGCTGCCATTAATGCTGCTGCTGTTAATCGCCCTGCTGACCCTTGAGCTGCGGCCGCTGAAAAAGGTGGTGCTGGCGCTGCGTTCACGCGCCCCGGATCGCGCCGATGCGCTGGAGACCCGCGGCGTACCCGGCGAAGTGCGCCCGCTGTTGGATGCCCTCAACCAACTTTTTGCCCGCACGCATGCCATGATGCTGCGTGAGCGGCGTTTTACCTCCGACGCCGCACATGAGCTGCGCAGCCCGCTGGCAGCGCTGAAAGTGCAGACGGAAGTCGCACAGCTCTCCGATGACGATCCCACGGCACGCGCTAAAGCGCTGAGCCAGTTACATCTCGGCATCGATCGCGCAACGCGGTTGGTCGATCAGCTGTTAACCCTCTCGCGCCTTGATTCGCTGGAGCATATGGAGGATGTTGAGACGCTGGCGCTGGATGCGCTGCTGCAATCGGCGGTAATGGAGACCTACCACAGCGCGCAGAAGGCGGGAATTGACATCCGCCTGCACCTGAATGCCCACGGCGTACACCGCCAGGGCCAGCCGCTGCTGCTTAGCCTGCTGGTGCGCAACCTGCTGGATAACGCCATCCGCTACAGCCCACCGGGCAGCGTGGTGGATGTCACCCTTGAAGCCAATAGCCTGAGCGTGCGGGATAATGGCCCGGGGGTGAGCGAGGAGGCGCTGGCGCGTATTGGCGAGCGCTTCTACCGCCCGCCGGGGCAGAGTGAAACCGGCAGCGGGCTGGGGTTATCGATTGTGCAGCGTATTGCCGCTCTGCATCAGATGCAGGCTACCTTTGCCAACCATCCTGCGGGGGGGGTTCACGTCACCCTGCGCTGGTAAGCCGATTATTGCTTATTGCGCAAAAGTCTTTGCCATTATTGCCAATTTAATCGCCCCGTTGATGCGGATAGAATCGCCGACAAACGTATTTATCCGGGAACAAAAAATGAGCAACATTCTGATTATCAACGGTGCGAAGAAATTCGCGCACTCCAATGGCGAACTGAACGATACCCTGACCGACGTTGCGGCAAGCTTCCTGCGCGATGCCGGGCACGAAGTAAACGTCGTGCGTACCGACGGCGATTACGACGTCAAAGCGGAAGTAGAGAACTTCCTGTGGGCCGACACCGTAATCTGGCAGATGCCTGGCTGGTGGATGGGCGCGCCGTGGACGGTGAAAAAGTATATGGATGATGTCTTTACCGAAGGTCACGGTTCGCTGTATGCCAGCGATGGCCGTACCCGCTCCGATGCGGCGAAAAAGTATGGCTCCGGCGGATTAATCCAGGGCAAAACCTACATGCTGTCGCTCACCTGGAACGCGCCAATCGACGCCTTTACCGATAAAGAGCAGTTCTTCCACGGCGTCGGCGTTGACGGCGTTTACCTGCCGTTCCATAAAGCGAACCAGTTCCTTGGTATGGATGCGCTGCCAACATTTATCGCTAACGACGTGATCAAAATGCCGGACGTCCCGCGTTATATTGCAGAATATCGCAAGCATCTGGCGGAGATTTTTGCTTAACTGTAGCTGGACTTAAAAGGAGTAAACCATGTTGACAGTAGTAGCAGAGATCCGCACTCGCCCGGGGCAGCACCATCGCCAGGCCGTGCTTGATGAATTCGCGAAAATTGTACCGGTTGTGCTGCAAGAAGCAGGCTGCCACGGCTATGAGCCGCTGATCGACCACGCCGCTGGCGTTAGCTTCCAGACGACCGCGCCGGATTCCATCACAATGGTTGAGCGTTGGGAGAGCGTGGCGCATCTTGAAGCGCACCTGCAAACGCCCCATATGAAAGCGTGGAGCGAAGCAGTAAAAGGCGATGTCCTCGAGACCCATATCCGTATTCTCGAATCGGGTCTGTAACAGCCTTCCCCTCACCGCCAGGCGGGGGGAGAATACTCAGGCCGGCGCTTGCCGGCCCTTTGTTTACCAGTACGACTTCCAGCTCAGCGAGAAACGCGCCAGCGCCTCGACATAGAAGTAATCCCCCCAGCTTGCACACTCATCCACCCCTTTATTGCTCGACAGATGGTAGACCGAGTGCTTGAGCAGGCCGTTGGTCGCCTCCTGTTTGCCCGCCAGATAGTGCTTACTCAGCGATGACATAATGCGCATCGCCCACTGCTGATAATGGGCGCGATCCGGATCGGTCACCGGCAGCTGTTTAACTAGCTCCAGCAAGCCGCAAACCGCAATCGCCGCCGATGAGGAGTCGCGCAGCGCATCGGTGCCCACCAGCGCCAGATCCCAGTGGCAGACCGCATCTTCCGGCAGGCGGTTGAGGAAGTAGTTCGCCAGCCGTTTTGACAGCGCCACCATCTCTTTATCACCAGTGTAGATATAGCTCAGCAGGAAGCCATAAATGCCCCACGCCTGGCCGCGCGACCAGCATGAATCATCAGCGTAACCCTGCTGGGTATTGCCATAGCGCGGCGCGCCGGTCTGCACATCCATATAGTAAGTGTGAAAGGTTGAAGCATCCTCGCGGATAAGGTATTTCGCCGCCTGACGCACGTGGGCTTCGGCAGCGTCGGCAAAACGCCGGTCGCCGGTTTGCTCAGTCGCCCAGTAGAGCAGCGGCAGGTTCATATTGCAGTCGATGATCATCCGCCCGGCCTGGGCAGGATCGGCCAGATCGCCCCACGCCTGGATGATCTGCGCTTTTTGATGAAAGCGCTCCAGCAGCGCTTCGGCCGCCAGCAGCGCAAAGCCGCGCGCATCGCGGTTACCGGTTAAGCGCCAGGCCGCCACGCAGGAGAGCGTGTATAAAAAGCCAAGGTCGTGCGTGTTGGTATCTTCGCGCCCGGCGATGCGCAGGCCAAAGGAGCGCACGTGGCGCTCGGCCAGCGCGCGAAACGCCTCGTCGCCGCTCATCTCCCACGCCAGCCACAGCTGCCCAGTCCAGAAGCTGGTGGTCCACTCAACGTTGCCAGTCAGCGGGTAAAAGCCGTCGACGCAGGTCTCTGCCGGGAACTGCTCGCCGAACTCGGTTAAATGACGGCGAATCAGCTCAAGGGTGTGGCTACGCGCAGAGTCCAGCTCATCTTTAAAGATTTGCGCATCGGGCGCAGCCGGGCATGGGCGTAACGTTTCCTCGTTGATTGTACTTAACATGGTTCGGTTCCTTCTCTGTTCGATAATCGGATAGCCATTACCCTGCCGTTTTCGCATCCAGCGTGCGGGCTTGCCGCCATTTGCTCTGGCAGGCAGACAGGGTAAAGAGGGAGATAAAGGTAAAGGTCAGCGCAATCGCGCCCATGATGATGTAGGTGTGTTCAAAGCCGATGCGGTCATACAAAATCCCGGCGGGCGACGAGACCACCACATTGCCGACATAGAGCATCGCCTGGTAGCCCAGCAGATACATGGTGGCATTAACGCGTTTATCGAAATGCTCGGCGATATATTTAAATACCGACACCAGCAGCAAACAGATTTCGAGACCGTAGAGCGGTTTGAGGATTGAAATAAGCAGATGCGATTCGCACAGCCCGGAGATAATTAACCGCGCGCCGACAATCAGGCCGACAATTAATAACCCACGTTTGGCGCCAATAAAGTTCACAAATAGCGGGATGACCATATACATGACAAATTCCATGCCCGACTGCACCGTGCCCAGATAACCAAACACCGCATTGCCTTCATGCACATCATCAAAGAAGGTGACGAAGTAGCGTGAGAACTGCTGCTCGGCGATAAACATCATCCACGCGACACCGGCGACATAGAGACAGAAGGCCCAGAATTTGCGATTACGCAGCAGCGCATAGACATCGGCAGGGGCGATCTTCTCTTTCGTCAGCACTTCGCCGGCGTGAGCGGAGTGGACATTCACTTTCAGGCTCAGCAGCACCGCCAGCATGATCAGCGATGCTATGGACCCCATGATGAAGTTATAGGCCGGCGAGAGGTTAAACAGCAAGCCAGAGAAGGATGACGCCACCGCCCAGCCCAGCGAGCCCCACATGCGGATCTGCCCAAACTCCATGCCGTTTAAGCGGCTGTAACGGTCGGTATAGGATTCGCACGCCGCCACGCCCGCATACCAGGCGAAGCTTAAGTAGATGGCACCGACAATAATACCCACCAGCGTGTTGGACATTAACAGCGGCTGATAAACATAGATAAAGAATGGTGCCATTAAGGCCGACATCAGCACGACAAAATAGAGCAGGTATTTGCTCATGCCAATTTTATCCAGGATATAGCCATAAATCGGTTTCAGAATAACGGAGAAGATACCGTTAACGGCAAAGACCGTGCCGATCACCGTCCCGCTTAAATTGGCTTTTTGCCCCAGCCAGATCGCCAGCAAACCAATGCTCGCCGACCAGGTAAAAAAGTAGAGAAAGATAAAGGAGCTGATTTTGTAATATTCAGTTTTATTATTTATGGTGATTTTTTCCATACTATCCTCGACGAAAGCATGTAGGGTTCAGCGTTATTTCCCGGCCAGCGCCGGGAATCAAAGTGCAATCTCGATACGGTTTTTCTGCCCCGGTTGATGGATCACCAGCGCGTTATTATTGATAAGCAGTTCCGGTAACAGCGGGTTAAATGCCAGTTCGCAGGTTGCCGCCTGCACGGCGCACGCCAGCCACTGCTGGCCTGGAGCAATCTCTGTGTGCAGCACGGGAATGGAGGCGCAGGGCGAAAACATGATGCTGCTGTTAGGCGGTGTAATTACGCTGTCCGCCTCGCGCGGAACATCAGCAAGCAGGTTGAAAATGCCGCTGACACCATTTTCAGCGACCACAAGGCTACCGTGCTGCTCAGAGCGATGGGGGGCTTTCAGCACCGCAAAGCCCCCTTCAACGCTGGTCAGCGCGCGGGCGGAATCGATGCGATGAACGCGAAGATGCCACTCGCCGCAGGGGATGAGCCAGGTGGCGATCTGCACGTCATACCACGGCGACCAGCGGGAGAAGATCGCCTGTTCGCTTATCACCACCTCGTCGCACTCACGGCGGCCGCGAAAGTAGTTATCCCCTTCGCTCAGCAGCAGCATTGAGTCGCAGGCGGCATGCTTAATGCCATAGCGCCCGCGCTCGATGGTGAAACCAAAGCGGCTGGAGTAGGCAAATTTGGTGTATTTCGCTTCGGTATTGACGTAGTTGTTCAGCTCCAGCTGTCCGGCGGTCAGCATCCAGACGTGCTTTGACTCTTCGCTATGCACGATAAGCTGCCCGGCAGGGGCAATTACACGCTGTGCGTCGAGCCGCGGTAGCGGCTGCTCTTCGGCGTGCCAGAAGGGGTGAGAGGCGGGCAGTGCAATAATTAAGAAGACCTTCAGCGCCCAGTAGGGCGAGCCAGGCGAGTTGTAATCCTCGCACATCGCCAGGTTTGGGTAGGCAAAACCAAGAGTCAGAATGCCGTCGCGATCGAAGATGGGCTGTTTGAGCCACCAGCGCAGATGGCGCAGGATCACGCCCTTCACCACGCCCGGCGTGAAGACCGGCAGATCAGCAAAGGCGACGGCGCTCCAGAAGGCGACCATCGCAAAACGGTAGGTGAGGCTGCGGCCAAACGGTATCGACTC
Organism: Kosakonia sp. SMBL-WEM22; assembly: GCF_014490785.1. Lineage (NCBI taxonomy): Bacteria > Pseudomonadati > Pseudomonadota > Gammaproteobacteria > Enterobacterales > Enterobacteriaceae > Kosakonia > Kosakonia sp. SMBL-WEM22. The sequence continues at coordinate 4,278,283 of NZ_CP051488.1, forward strand.
CCCTTCTGCCGCCGACATATAGATAAAGTCCCCGGCAAAGAGGCTGGCGCGATCGCGAATGGTTGCCGCGCGCGTTTCATCCTCTTCACCGTTCAGCGCGGCGTAGATCAAACCGTAAAAATGAAACGCCATCGAGATGTAGTAATCTTTTGGTCGGCCGGGGCCGTCGGAGTACCAACCATCACCAAGATAGTAGGCATCCATCATCGTAAAGCGGCGTTCAATTGCCTGCGCATCCCACGGTAAACCGGCGCGTTTGAAGCCCAGTTGCACCATGATGGCGAAGAAGTTCCAGTTGCTGTCGGGCATCTCTGCGTCGGTGATCTGATTAAGCCAGCGGTAGAGGTTGTCCCTTTCCTGGGCACTGAAGTTCAGCGTCAATTTATCACCCAGCAGCGCCAGCCCGAGACCGTAGGCCGCCATCTCCACCAGCCGCTGATCGTAGGCCACGGTGTCGCCCCAGTAGCCGCTATCCTGCGGATCGGTGCCGCGCTTGATCGCCGCCAGATATTTCGCGCTGAAGGTTTCCGCCTCGCCACCCGCCATCAGCGGGAACAGGCCCCACAGCGCGCGGGAGAGCCCCTCCATTTCAGCAATCCCATCGCTGTAGTGGGCGCTGGTGGCACCGAGGGAGAATTGCGCCGCACCGGCCGGAAACTGTTTATCCAGCGCGTCGAGCATGCTAGTCAGCGCGCTGACCACCTCGTCGCGGGATGACAATGGATTTGATTTTTTCTCGTGCGCCGCCTGCATAACCTCTCCTCCCCTGATGTGTGGCAGAAGAATAGTTAATGAACAGCGCGGTGAAATGTTAGCTCTGTCACACCGCCGTAACTTCTCTGAACCTGTTATTGAGAAAATTTAAAACCGTGGTTTATAAATGGCTACAGGGAAGTAAAAATTGAGATGGGTTGCACCATGACTTCAGGCTTGCAGACCGAGCGGCTGGAACTGATTACCCTCAACGACGCGATCGTGTCGTTTAGCCGCCTTTACGCCAATACCGTGCGTTACCACCACTGGCATCAGTGTCTGGAAGTGCTCTATGTCGAAGAGGGATTCGGCGTGGTGATTGTTGATAACCGCCACTACACCATGCGCCCCGGCAGGCTCTTCTTCTTTCCGCCCTTTACCCTGCACCGGGTGATGGTGGATGAACAGGCCCAGGATTGTTATCGCCGCACCATCATTCATGTCGATCACCATGTAGTGCTCAAACATCTGCGCGATTTTCCGCATAATCACCAGCGCTTACAGCGCCTCTCCTTACGCGGCGGCGCGGCGGTAGTGATGGACGCGGCCGATATTCATCCCCATATCGATCATCTGTTTAGCTGTTATGCGAAGCTGGCGGAGAACCGCAGCCTGAACGTCGAGCAGGTCGCTTGCCTGCTGCTCAATCTGTTAAGTATGTTGCCGGAAGATAATGAGAAATTACCGGAACAGCAGAGCGGGATCGCCACGCCAGTGATGTTCTGGTTACAGGAAAATTACCGGCAGAAGTTTAGCCTGCAACGGCTCGCCGAGGATCTCGGCAAGTCACGCAGCTATGTCTCGCGCCGCTTCCACTTCGAGACCGGCGAGCCGATCCATCAATATTTAAATACCCTGCGCCTGCGCAAAGCGTGCGACTCGCTGCTCCACACACCGCTCAGCATCCGCGAGATCGCCCTTGATGTCGGCTTTTCCGATGTGACCTACTTTATCAGCGCCTTTAAGCGCGGCATCGGCGAAACGCCGTTGCAGTACAGGAAGAATCATCGCAACGAACAAGCCCTTAAGAAGCACCTTTAAAAGTGCTTTTTAATGCACCATAATGGCCGCTCTTTGCAAGGAGAACGACTATGCCATTCCAGATCCTGACGACCACCGCAGCCAGCATCACCGAACTGAAACGTGACCCTATGGGGACATTTAATGCCGGTGAAGGCGCGCCGGTTGCCATTCTTAATCGCAATGAACCCGCGTTCTACTGCGTCCCGCCCGCGCTCTATGCACGCCTGATGGAGATGCTTGAAGACGAAGAGTTGGGGCGCATTGCGGACGAGCGAGCTGATGAACCCACCATCGAGGTCAAGTTGGATGACTTATAAGCTGGCGTTCAACGTATCGGCATTAAAGGAGTGGAAGAAGCTGGGAAGCACCGTAAGAGAACAGTTTAAAAAGAAGCTTCAGGAGCGCCTTGAAAACCCGCGTGTCCCGGCAGCACAGCTCCATGGACGCAAAGATCAGTACAAAATTAAGCTACGCGGTGCTGGATACCGGCTGGTCTATAAAGTCGAGGATGAGATCATCACCGTGACGGTGATCGGTGTGGGCAAACGCGAGAACGATGAGATCTACACTGCCACCCGTTTCAGATAAGATGCACAACATGCCGGATGGCGGCTTGCGCCTTATCCGGCCTACATAAAACCCGAAGAGTTATAGCTGATCGCCCTGGCAGGTTGGGCACAATATGCCGGATGGTCGGCATACATAAAACCGAAAGCGTTGAGCAGGCCCGGCGAGCAGAGCGCCATCGGGCACAGGGTTTAGGCTTCGATCTCCGCCGTATCGCCCTTCTCTTGCAGCCAGTTGCGTCGATCTTCCGAGCGCTTCTTGGCCAACAACATATCCATCATGGCGTCGGTCTGCTTATCATCTTCATCGCTGATGACCAGCTGCACCAGGCGGCGGGTATTCGGATCGAGGGTGGTTTCACGCAGCTGCATCGGGTTCATCTCGCCCAGCCCTTTAAAGCGCTGTACGTTCGGTTTGCCCTTTTTGCGTTTCAGCTGCTCCAGCACGCCGGTTTTTTCCTCTTCCGTTAACGCGTAATAGACCTCTTTGCCGAGATCGATACGGTAGAGCGGCGGTAGCGCGACATAGACGTGACCGTTTTTCACAAGCGTACGGAAATGTTTCACAAACAGCGCGCAGAGCAGCGTGGCGATGTGCAGGCCATCGGAGTCCGCATCCGCCAGAATACAGATCTTGCCGTAGCGCAGCTGGCTAAGATCTTCGCTGTCTGGGTCGATACCGATCGCTACCGAGATATCATGCACCTCCTGCGAGGCCAGCACCTCATCGGAGGAGACCTCCCAGGTGTTAAGGATCTTACCCTTCAGCGGCATGATCGCCTGATATTCGCGATCGCGCGCCTGCTTTGCAGATCCGCCCGCAGAGTCCCCTTCCACCAGGAAGAGTTCCGTACGCGAAAGATCCTGCGCGGTGCAATCCGCCAGCTTGCCGGGCAGCGCCGGGCCGCTGGTGAGCTTTTTACGCACCACTTTTTTGGCGGCGCGCATGCGCCGCTGGGCGCTGGAGATCGCCATCTCTGCCAGCATTTCCGCGGTCTGAATATTCTGGTTCAGCCACAGGCTGAAGGCATCTTTCACCACGCCGGAGACAAACGCCGCGCACTGGCGAGAGGAGAGACGCTCTTTGGTCTGCCCGGCAAACTGCGGATCCTGCATTTTGACCGACAGCACATAGGCGCAGCGATCCCAGATATCTTCCGCCGAGAGCTTCACCCCGCGCGGCAGGATATTGCGGTATTCACAAAATTCGCGCATCGCATCGAGCAGCCCCTGGCGCAAGCCGTTAACGTGGGTGCCGCCCTGCATAGTCGGGATCAGGTTAACGTAGCTCTCGGTCAGTAGCTCGCCGCCTTCCGGCAGCCAGAGCAGCGCCCAGTCCACCGCTTCCGTTTCGGCAGAGAAGTTGCCGATAAAGGGTTTTTCCGGCAGCGTCGGCAAGCCGTTTACCGCTTCGCTCAGGTAGTCGTTCAGACCATCCTGGTAGCACCAGCGCTGCTCGGCGTTATTCACATTGTCTTTAAAGACAATCTCAACGCCCGGACAGAGTACCGCTTTCGCTTTCAGCAGATGCATCAGGCGGGAGACGGAGAAGCGCGGGCTGTCGAAGAAGGATTCATCCGGCCAGAAGTGAACGCTGGTGCCGGTATTGCGCTTACCGCAGGTGCCGATGACCTGCAGATCCTGCACCTTATCGCCATTCTCGAAAGCGATGCTGTAGACCTGGCCGTCGCGTTTGACGGTCACTTCCACGCGCCGCGACAGGGCGTTAACCACCGAAATACCAACGCCATGCAGGCCGCCCGAGAACTGGTAGTTTTTATTGGAGAACTTACCGCCCGCGTGCAGGCGGCAGAGGATCAGTTCGACAGCAGGAACGCCCTCTTCCGGGTGGATATCCACCGGCATACCGCGCCCGTCGTCGATAACTTCCAGCGACTGGTCGGCGTGAAGAATGACCTCCACGCGCTTCGCGTGGCCCGCCAGCGCTTCATCCACGCTGTTATCAATAACTTCCTGCCCCAGATGGTTAGGGCGCGTGGTATCGGTATACATCCCCGGACGGCGGCGAACCGGCTCAAGCCCGGTGAGTACCTCTATGGCATCAGCGTTATAGGATTGCGTCATGGTGTATTCGTAGATAGTGATCGCATCGTTTCCGGCGGCTTATTCAAGCCCAAGGAAATCGATAATCTGTGTGAAATGTTTCTCAAAGCCCGTGAAGGCGTGATTTCCGCCCTCTTCAACTGTCTGGCGGCAGGCATCGTAATAGGCCACCGCCTGGCGGTAATCGAGCACTTCGTCCCCGGTTTGTTGCAGCAGCCAGATCAGATCCGGCGCCTCAAGCGGGTCAACTTGCATCACTTTGAGCTCGTAAATATGGCGAGACTCTAGCACATATTGCTGCCCTGTGTAGGGGTTCTCGTTAGGGCCGAGATAATCCGCCAGCAATTCAAACGGCCGCACCGCCGGATTGACCACCACCGCCGGCAACATAAAGCACTGCGAGAGCCATGTCGCCAGATAACCACCGAGTGAAGAGCCGACAATACCGAGCGTTTTTCCGCCCCGCTCTAGCACCAGCGACTCCAGCATCTCTGCGGCTTCGGCCGGATAGGGTGGCAGCTGCGGCACCACCATTTCAATATGCGGATGCTGCTGGGCGACCCATTGCGCCAGCTGCGTCGCTTTGCCGGAGCTGGGCGAACTGTTGAAACCATGTATATAAAGAAGCGTTGACATCAATAGCCTTCTGAGGCGGTATCGGGCCTGAATTCGCTCCCCGCCAGACGGCACACTTCGGTGTGCAGCGTTCCGTCAGGGTAGAGATCCAGCCAGCGCCAGCCTGGCGCGATGGTATCGAGCGTGAAGCTGGCACAGTGCGGCTTAAACTGTACGCAGGTGGACGGCGTCGCCAGCAGGCGGCGGCCATTCCAGTTGAGATCCAGTTCCTGGTGGATATGCCCGCATAGCAGCGTACGCACCTGCGGAAAGCGTTGCAGGACGTTATCCAGCTCCGCGGCGTTGCGCAGGCTGTGCTGATCGAGCCAGCTGCAGCCGGACGGCAGCGGGTGATGATGCAGAAGCAGTAACGTATGACGCTGCGGGCTATCGGCGAGTTTTTTCTCCAGCCAGTCGAGCTGAAATTCGCTTAGCTCACCGTGCGGCACGCCGAACACCTGGCTGTCGAGCAGCAGAATTTGCCACTGCTCACCGATAAAAACACGTTTAGCGGATGAGATACCCGCATCCTGCAACGCGCTGTACATGGCAGGTTGAAAATCGTGATTGCCCGGCAGCCAGACGCAGGGTGCGTCGAAGCTTGCGATGCCTTCAGCAAAGTGCTGATAAGCCGCAGCGGTATGATCCTGCGCCAAATCGCCGGTGGCGACGATCAGATCGCACGCACGCTGCTGAGCCCGGATCGCGTTCAGTACCGCCTGATAGCTCTCCCAGGTATTTACTCCTAACAGCGTTTCATGCTTTTTGGCGAACAGGTGAGAATCGGTTATTTGTAATACCCTGACTCTGGACTCACTCCCCAGAGAGAGGTTTAACAGGCTTTCCAAATGGTGTCCTTAGGTTTCACGACGCTAACAAACCGGAATCGCCATTGCTCCATGTGCTAAACAGTAACGCAGCCAGTCGGCCAGAAACTGGTTAATTTGATGCTTTTCGTCGCGTTGATGCAACTTTTTATTGGGGTAATCATACCGCGCTTTAAATCGAAAGATCTGCTGGCTCGAACACACTTCGGCCACCATCGCATCGTGATACAGGCGCACTGTCATTGAGGGCAGGCTCCAGTAGCTGACGGCAGGCGCGGTCTGTTCAATCTCCACAAGCGTAGTGTAGCGGGTGGATTCAACAATCGTTAATCGGTACTGCGCATTGGTCACCTGATAACTTACCGCTTCGCCCGCCTCATCATTACGCGGTAGCAGGCGGCGCAGCTGGGCGAAATTGGTTTCGCACAGGCGCATCATTTCCGGGAAGTCAGGTGTGTAACGCTTCATTTTTTCCACTCGTTTTGTAAGCTCTCATAATGCAGCTGCAGCCATTGCAAGGCGATGACAGACGCTGCGTTGTCAATTGTCCCCTCTTCTACCCACTGGTAAGCCTGTTCCCGGCTCACCACATGAACACGAATATCTTCGTTTTCATCCACCAGACCATGAATACCTGAGGCCTGTGTGGCATCCACTTCACCAACCAATACGGCAGTGCGCTCGCTGGTCCCCCCCGGGCTTGCCAGGTAGCTCAGCATCCTTTTTACGCGTCCGACCGCTAAACCGGCCTCTTCATCCGCTTCACGCCGGGCAACCTCTTCATCCGATTCGCCCGTTTCGATCATGCCGGCAACCATTTCCAACAGCCACGGCGTGTCGCTGGTATCAAACGCCGCGATGCGGATCTGTTCGATCAGCACAACTTCGTCGCGCACAGGGTCATAGGGTAGCAAGACTGCGGCATGACCGCGTTCAAAAATTTCACGCTGCACTTCGCCACTCATTCCACCATTAAAAAGACGATGGCGAAAACGATAGCGAACGAGCGAAAAAAAACCGGTGTAGAGCGTTTCCCGTGCAATAATTTCTACATCATTTTTTGTGAAAGTGACGATGGATGAGTCTGGCTTATTCATTGGCGGCATCTCATATGAAGTGATGATAAATCGGTGGATTTTCAAGCCTGTTTTACGCGTGTTTCAAGCGCTATGTGTTAGATTGATGCAAATTTATGCCGATGGCACGTTACGCCAAGCTTTCGCGGTGCGTACTTCTGGTAGAATCTGCGATTATTTTTTCCAATTTAGATCAGCGCTAGTACTGCTTCACAACAAGGAATGCAAATGAAGAAATTGCTCCCCCTCTTTATCGGCCTGAGCCTGTCCGGTTTCAGTGCGATGAGCCAGGCAGAAAACCTGTTACAGGTTTATCAGCAGGCGCGTTTAAGCAACCCGGATCTGCGTAAATCCGCCGCCGACCGCGATGCCGCCTTCGAAAAGATCAATGAAGCGCGTAGCCCGTTACTGCCTCAGCTTGGTTTGGGGGCAGATTACACCTATACCAACGGTTTCCGCGATAGCCAGGGCGTCGATTCCAGCGTGACCAGCGGTTCACTGCAATTAACGCAGACCATTTTTGATATGTCGAAATGGCGCGCGCTGACTTTACAGGAAAAAAGTGCCGGGATTCAGGATGTCACCTGGCAGACCGACCAGCAGACGCTGATGCTGAACACAGCCACCGCCTACTTCAACGTACTGAGCGCTATTGATACGCTCTCTTTTACCGAAGCGCAGAAACAGTCTATTTATCGCCAGTTAGATCAAACCACCCAGCGTTTTAACGTTGGCCTGGTTGCCATCACCGATGTGCAAAACGCCCGCTCACAGTATGACACCGTGCTGGCGAACGAAGTTTCCGCACGTAACGCACTGGATAACGCAGTAGAGACACTGCGCCAGGTAACCGGCAATTACTATCCGGAACTGGCCTCGCTGAACGTTCAGAGCTTTAATACTGATAAACCGCAGCCGGTTAACAATCTGCTGAAAGAAGCAGAAAAACGTAACCTGACGCTGTTGCAGGCGCGTTTAAGCCAGGATCTGGCGCGCGAGCAGATTCGCCAGGCGCAGGATGGTCATTTGCCGACTCTGGATTTGACCGCCTCTACCGGTGTGTCAAACTCCTCCTACAGCGGCTCCAGAACACGTAATAACTCGCAGTTTAGCGACTCCGACGTTGGTCAAAACAAAGTCGGCCTGAGCTTCTCACTGCCGCTCTACCAGGGTGGTCAGGTGAACTCGCAGGTTAAACAGGCGCAGTATAACTTCGTGGGTGCCAGCGAGCAGCTGGAGAGCGCGCACCGCAGCGTGGTGCAGAACGTTCGCTCCTCCTTTAATAACGTGAACGCCTCGATCAGCAGCATCAACGCCTACAAACAGGCGGTGGTCTCTGCGCAGAGCTCACTCGATGCGATGGAAGCGGGTTACTCGGTCGGTACACGCACAATTGTTGACGTGCTGGATGCCACCACTACGCTTTACAACGCCAAGCAGCAGCTCTCAAGCGCTCGTTATAACTACCTGATTAATCAGCTTAATATTAAGCAAGCTCTCGGTACGCTGAACGAGCAGGATCTGGTCGCGCTCAACGGCGCGCTGGGCAAATCCATCTCTACCGCGCCAGAGAGCGTGGCACCGGAGAACCCGGAGCAGCAGGCTAAGGTTGAGAACTTCGGCGCGGGTGCACAACCTGCCGCCGCGCGCACCGGTCTGACGCGCTAAACACCCGCAATACATCACGGGGGCGCACAGCCCCCGTTTTTACGTAAGGCAACGTAAAGGCCTTCCCGCCTCGCTTTAACTTCGCCCCCCCATCCTCTATCCTGATTGTTTATTCATGCCTTTGGGTCCACAGGAAGATAACAATGAAACGGACAAAAAATATCAATCATGCGACGTTCCGCAAAAGCTGGAGCGCACGTCATTTAACGCCTGTCGCGCTGGCGGTCTCCGCCGTGTTTATGCTGGCAGCCTGTGAACAAAGTGACGAAACGGTTTCTATGTACCAGAACGCTGACGACTGCTCCTCGGCGAATCCAGGTAAAAGCGCGGAGTGTAAAGCCGCCTATAACAATGCCTTAAAAGAAGCCGAACGTACCGCGCCGAAATACGCCTCGCGCGAAGATTGCGTGGCCGAGTTTGGCGAAGGCCAGTGCCAGCAGGCACCCGCGCAGGCAGGCGTAGGCGCGCCGGGCACTGAAAACCAGGCGCAGAACCAGTCCAGCGGCAGCTTCTGGATGCCGCTGATGGCCGGTTACATGATGGGCCGCTTAATGGGCGGCGGCGCGGGCTTTGCTCAACAGCCACTTTTCAGCTCGCGTAACCCGGCAAGCCCGGCTTACGGGCAGTACACCGACGCCTCCGGTAAGGGCTACGGCGCAGCGCAGCCGGGCCGCACCGCAACGGTGCCAAAAACCGCCTTAGCGCCGAAACCGGCAACTACCACCACCGTAACCCGCGGCGGCTTTGGTGAATCTGTCGCTAAACAGAACACCATGCAGCGCAGCAGCGCCTCCGGCAGCTCCAGCCGTTCAATGGGTGGCTGACGTCGATGGAGAGAATCAGCATTAGCGAGCGCCCGGACTGGCGCGAGAAGGCAACGGAGTATGGCTTTAATTTTCACACCATGTATGGCGAGCCCTACTGGTGTGAAGATGCCTACTACAAACTAACGCTTGCCCAGGTTGAGAAGCTGGAGGATGTTACCGCTGAACTGCACCAGATGTGTCTGCAGGTGGTAGAGAAGGTCGTTGCCAGCGATGAGCTGATGACTAAATTCCGCATTCCGAAACACACCTGGGGCTTTGTGCGCCAGTCGTGGGCCACGCGTCAGCCTTCGCTCTATTCACGTCTCGATCTCGCCTGGGATGGCGTCGGTGAGCCTAAGCTGCTGGAAAATAACGCTGACACGCCGACCTCGCTGTATGAAGCTGCCTTCTTTCAGTGGATCTGGCTCGAAGATCAGCTCAACGCAGGCAATCTGCCCCAGGGCAGCGATCAGTTCAACAGCCTACAGGAGAAGCTTATCGCTCGCTTCGTCGAGCTGCGCGAGCAGCACGGCTTCCAGCTGCTGCACTTCACCTGCTGCCGCGACACGGTAGAAGATCGTGGAACGGTGCAGTACCTTCAGGATTGCGCGGCGGAAGCGGAGCTGGCCTCTGAGTTCCTCTATATCGAAGATATCGGCCTCGGCGAAAAGGGTCAGTTCTCCGATCTGCAGGATCAGGTGATCGGTAACCTCTTCAAGCTCTATCCGTGGGAATATATGCTGCGCGAAATGTTCTCCACCAAGCTGGAAGATGCCGGCGTGCGCTGGCTGGAGCCGGCCTGGAAGAGCATCATCTCCAATAAGGCGCTACTGCCGATGCTGTGGCAGATGTTCCCGGATCACCCTAATCTGCTGCCCGCCTGGTTTGCCGATCAAGATCATCCGCCGATGGAGAAGTATGTGGTGAAACCGATCTTCTCCCGCGAAGGTGCCAACGTCTCGATCGTTGAGAACGGCAAAACCGTCGAGTCGGTGGAAGGCCCGTATGGCGAAGAGGGGATGATCGTGCAGGAGTTCTACCCGCTGCCGAAGTTTGGCGACAGCTATACGCTGATTGGCAGCTGGCTCATAAACGATCAGCCCGCCGGCATCGGCATCCGCGAAGATCGGGCGCTGATCACCCAGGATCTCTCCCGCTTCTATCCGCATATCTTTGTCGAATAAGTAAAAACCCGGCCATCAGCGCCGGGTTTTTTATTCCCTCTGGCTCAGCCTACATCACGCCGAACAGCTTCGGCAGGAAGAGTGAAATGGCCGGAATATAGGTCACCAGGAGCAGCACCACGAACAGGATGGCGTAGAAAGGCAGCATCGCCTTCACTACCTGCTCGATCTTCTGTTTACTCACCGCGCTGGCGACAAACAGCACCGATCCCACCGGCGGCGTAATTAACCCAATCCCCAGATTGACCAGCATAATCATGCCGAAATGCACCGGATCGATACCCAGCGCATTGGTCACCGGCAGCAGCACCGGCGTCAGGATCAGGATCAGCGGCGCCATATCCATCAGCGTGCCGAGCAGCAGCAGCATGATGTTAATGCACATCAGGATCACATACTTGTTGTCGGAGAGCTGGGTAAACGCCTCGGTGATGCGGCCCGGCAGCTGCATATAAGTCATCACCGCGCCGAAAGCAGAGGCGAAGCCAATCAGGATCATCACGATGGTGACGGTTTTCACCGTGCGGTACATCAGCTTCGGCAGCTCGGACCATTTGTAGTCACGATAGATAAACATGGTGACGAAAAAAGCCCACAGACAGGCGATCGCCGCCGATTCGGTAGCGGTGAAGATCCCGGAGAGAATGCCGCCCATGATGATCACCACCGTCATCAGCCCCCACAGCGTATCGGCAAAGATCTTTAACGCCTGGCGAAACGGCACGCGCTCCCCTTTCGGATAGCCGCGCTTATGGGCAAAGACCACGCACATCACCATCAGGGTAAAACTGAGCAGCAGGCCAGGCAAAATCCCGGCGATAAACAGCGCGGCGATGGAGACGGTTCCGCCCGTCGCCAGCGAGTAGATCACCGAGTTGTGGCTGGGTGGCGTCAGGATCGCCTGCACCGATCCGCTGGCGGTAACGGCGGCAGCGAAATCGCGCGGGTAACCCTTTTTATCCATCTCCGGGATCATCACCGAGCCAATCGAGGCGGTATCTGCCACCGACGATCCCGAAATGGCACCAAAAAAGGTCGAAGCGACGATATTGACCAGCGACAGGCCGCCGCGGATAAAGCCGACAAAGATATAGGCAAAGTTGACCAGCCTGCGGGCAATGCCGCCCTCCGCCATAATCGCCCCGGCCAGAATAAAGAACGGGATCGCCAGCAGTGAGAATTTATTGACGCCGTTGGTCAACTGGATCATCACCGCTTCCAGGGGAATATCGATATACCACGCGCCGAGTACCGCGCTGATGCCGACCGCATAGGCGACCGGCACGCCAATCGCCAGCATAATGGCGAGCGTAAAGACCAGAATAAATGCATCCATAGAGGTTCCTTACCGGAGTCAGCTCGACGAGCCGAGCATCACCACCGGACGGTGGTACTGCGCGCCAAAAAGCATCTTCTCGACAATAAACAGAAGGGTGATCGCAGAGCCAATCGGCAGCGGTAAATAGCTCTCTCCGGCGGTAAAGAGCGGGAACTCCGCCACCGGCTGCTCCCACAATTCGGCACACAGCGTCGCGCTATACCAGAGAATGAAGAGGCTGATGGCCATCAGCATCAGATCCGCCAGCAGGAAACAGATCTTACGCAGCGGCTCGCTTAACCTGTCGGTCATCATGGTGACGGCGATATGCGATCCGGCGCGGTAGCTCACGGCAGCGCCGATAAAGGTAAAGGTCACCATGCAGATGATCGCCACCGGCTCCGGCCAGGAGAGCGCACTGTTCAACACATAGCGGGCAAAAATCCCCACGGGGATAATCGCCACCATCACTAACAGCGCAATACCCGCCACCCACATCGAGAGACGATAGAGAATATCCATTAACAACGAATAGCGTTCTGCCATAACGGTTTTCCCGGTAGAAGTCGCAAACGGGCAGGCGAAGCTGCCCGGCCAGCTTACTGCACGTCCTGAATCCGCTTAATCAGATCCTGGTGCGCGTTACCGTACTTATCGCGTACCGACTGCGTGGCATCGTAGAAAGCTTTGGTGTCGATGTCGTGGAACTGCACCCCGCCCGCCTTCATCGCCTGTAACGACTTCTCGTTATAGGCTTTCCACAGCTCGCGCTGCTCTGCCTGCGCCTCTTTCGCCAGCTTCAGGATCAGCTCCTGATCCTCTTTTTTCAGCTTGTCCCACTTAGCTTTTGAGAAGAGAAACAGCTCGGGAATGATGAAGTGTTTGCTCCAGGTGTAGTTCTTCACTACCGGCAAATAGTTGTGCGCCACAAAGGTCGGCGGGTTGTTCTCCGTGCCGTCAATCACCCCGGTTTGCATGCCGCTGAAGACTTCACTCACCCCCATCGCCACCGAGTTCGCCCCCATCGCTTTCAGGGTATCGAGGGCAATCGGGCTACCCTGCACGCGGATTTTCATCCCCTTCAAATCTTCCGCTTTCGTGACAGGCGCTTTGGTGATCAGGTTGCGCGTGCCGGCATCCATCCAGCCGAGGAAAATCAGCCGCGATTTGCTGCTGGCCGAGAGCCGGTTGCCAATCTCCTGGCCAATCATGCCGTCGAGCACTTTGTGCATATGATCTTCATCGCGAAAGATATAGGGCAGCGTGAAAACGTTAATCTCCGGCAATATCGCCGCCACAGGCGTCATTGAGACGCGAATGATGTCGATCGCGCCGATTTGCGCCTGCTCAATCACCTGCTTCTCATCGCCTAATACGCCGCCGGGAAAGGTTTTAATTTCCAGCCGGCCATCGGTGGCTTTACTTAATTTCTCACCCATATGTTTTACCGCCACGACATTGGGATAATCCGCCGGGTGAACATCGGCAGCGCGAAACGTTTGTGCGAGCGCGGTATGCGACATAAAGAGCAGAGCGGAACCGATCGAAAGAGTCAGAAAACGTTGTGCAGAGTTCATATTGCCGGATCTCCAGAGGTTTAATTTTTGGCACAGTCAAAACTGCCGCGAGCAGAGAGCGCGTGGCTGGGAATCAAGAGTGGTTATGGGTATGAGAACAGGTCAATCAGAAGAGTAGTGACTGGTGAGAATTTGCGCGACGATGGGGTTCACAAAAAAACATCAAATTCAGCACAGCGTTTCATTTTTGCAGCGTAGCTCTTTTTATTTTCATAAAAACCCCGGTTCAATGGCGTTTTTTTGCGATCTTTCTCCGGTTTCCGCGATCCTGACGTAAAAAATGGCGCATTGCGCGCCATCGTTTTTACCCCACCTGCACCGACAGCATGCTGATAGAAGCCATCTCCATCCCCTCAACGGGAATCGACAGCGGCTCGTTGCCATCCCATGCGCCAAGCACATAGAGCAGCGGCAGAAAGTGTTCCGGCGTTGGATTGGCGAGCGAACCGCTATCATGGTCGAGATAGTTGACCAGCGGGTGCTGCTCAACCGGCCCCTGCCACGTCAGGTTCTGCTTCACAAAATCGTTGAAAGCGACTGCCCATGGAAAAGGCGTGGTGTCACCGTGCCAGCGCGCCGTACGCAGGTTATGCACCACGTTGCCGCTGGCGACAATCATCACCCCTTCATCGCGCAGCGCAGCGAGCTTACGCCCCAACTCCATATGCCACGCTGCCGGTCTGGTGCTGTCGATACTGAGCTGCACCATGGGAATATCCGCATTGGGGTACATCTTGATCAGCACGCCCCAGGAGCCATGATCGAATCCCCAGGCTTCATGATCGAGCGTCACCGGCAGCGGGGAGAGTAGCTCCACCAGCCGCTGTGCCAGCGCGGGCGAACCGGGCGCGGGGTAATGCACGTCGTGCAGCGCCTGCGGAAAACCGCCGAAATCATGGATTGTTTGCGGTGTCTCCATCGCCGTTACGCCAGTACCGCGCGTAAACCAGTGCGCAGAGATCGCCACAATCGCTTTCGGACGCGGCAGCGTATCGCCCAGTTTCTTCCAGGCGCGGGTATAAACGTTATCCTGCAGCGCATTCATTGGGTTGCCGTGCCCCAGAAACAGCGCGGGCATACGAGGTGCAGACATGAGGATATCCTTACAGAAGATGCCAATATGATGAAAGCAGGTTACGCTTTTTCTCAGGGGGATGAACTCAGATAAGCATGATGAAGATCGTCAGTAATTTTGAATGTAAGTAATGCGTAAAATTGCCGTGGCTGCCTCGCTTTTCCGCAGGCGAAAACTTACATTAATGAGAATGATTATCATAAAGGAGCAATGTATGTCAGTCCCGTTGATTCTGACCATCCTGGCGGGCGCCGCCACGTTTATTGGCGCCATTCTGGGCGTTATCGGCCAGAAACCTTCCAATCGTGTACTGGCGTTTTCGCTCGGCTTTGCCGCCGGGATCATGCTGCTCATCTCGTTAATGGAGATGCTCCCCGCCGCGCTGGCAACCGAAAGTATGTCGCCGATGCTCGGTTACGGCATGTTTGTTGTTGGCCTGCTCGGCTATTTCGCGCTCGATCGCCTGCTGCCCCATGCCCATGCGCAGGATTTAATGCAGGGCTCACAGGAGGCATTGCCGCGCGGTATCCGTCGTACTGCTATTCTGCTGACGCTCGGTATAAGCCTGCACAACTTCCCGGAGGGGATCGCCACCTATGTCACCGCCAGCAACGATCTTGAGCTGGGCTTCGGCATCGCTTTTGCCGTGGCCTTACACAATATCCCTGAAGGGCTGGCGGTCGCAGGCCCGGTCTATGCGGCAACGGGCTCAAAACGCAGCGCGGTGATGTGGGCCGGTATTTCCGGTTTAGCGGAGATTCTGGGCGGCGTGCTGGCGTGGCTGATTCTCGGCAGCCTGGTCTCACCGGTGGTGATGGCGGCGATTATGGCAGCGGTCGCCGGGATTATGGTCGCGCTGTCGGTGGATGAGTTAATGCCGCTGGCAAAGGAGATCGATCCCAACAACAACCCAAGCTACGGCGTGCTGTGCGGCATGTCGGTGATGGGCTTAAGCCTGGTCGCCCTGCAGGCGATGGGCTTCGGCGGTTAACGGCTGCGCTATTTGGTCTGGCCTGCTCGCTGAAATCTTTTCAGCTCCGCCTGCGCGCGCTGATAGCCCTCGTAAACGGCATCGCGCTCGTGGCGGCAGGCCCTATAACGGCGTCTTAAGGTGTGAACATACCCAACCACCAGCACTACGACGAGCAGTAACCAATACCAGGAAATAAACACGGCGCCTCCGCAAATAAACCTTCGTAAAAATAATAGGTTAGCTGCGGCGTGTCCGTGCCGCAGCGACTACCACTTTATAAGTAGGAAGGGTTAATAGCAATGCGCAACGCCTGTAAGCACACCAAACTTTGACCTGGCGCAGGCAAAAAAAAATCCGACGCCGCTGGCATCGGATTTTCTCTGCTGAACGCTCGCCGTTAGCTGGCTTTGCGCTCCAGATCCTGGCGATAAGCCACCAGGTCTTCAATCGTTACGACGGCCATATTGTGCTGCTTCGCAAAGGCGATGCACTCCGGTGCGCGCGCCATCGAGCCATCATCATTGGTTAATTCGCACAGCACGCCGGCCGGTTTAAAGCCCGCCAGCGACACTAAGTCGATGGTCGCTTCGGTATGGCCGCCGCGGGTCAGTACGCCGCCCTTCTGCGCGCGCAGCGGGAAGACGTGGCCAGGACGGTGCAGGTCGGACGGTTTGGCATCGTCAGCAATCGCCGCGCGCACGGTGGTCAGGCGGTCAGCGGCGGAAACGCCGGTGGTCACGCCGTGTGCCGCTTCGATGGTGACGGTAAAACCGGTGCCGAAGGCGCTGGTGTTGTTCTCCACCATCATCGGCAGGTCGAGCTGCTTACGGCGTTCGTCGGTCAGGCAAAGGCAAACAATGCCGCTACCGTGACGGATGGTGAGCGCCATCTGCTCAACGGTCATGGTTTCGGCGGCGAAAATCATGTCGCCTTCGTTCTCACGGCTCTCATCATCAAGAACCATCACACCACGCCCTTCGCGCAGGGCGGCAAGCGCCTGTTCAACGCGATCGAAAGCGGTGCCAAAAGAGGAAAGTAGCGTCTGATTCATGGTAAAAGACCTCAATAAAGTTATGGTTACCAGAATCAGGGCAGTCTTAGGAGTGTCATTAAACGACCAAAAATAACGCGAGCGGGCACCTTTGCCCGGCAGAATCGTTACTCTCTCCCATCCGGACTTTAACCGTCGGCCCCGGAATTACACCGGATCTGCTGACCTTCAAACCGAAGTCTGAAGCGCTCGCGGGCTTTCAGCGTGCGCTGATTTACCGCCGGTGGGGAATTTCGCCCCGCCCTGAGAATAAGCGCGATAACTATAACGCCAATGATAACGACGGGCAATGCATAAGCTTCAAACAATTCTGGTTTATCACCTGCGGTTATCACACTACAATAATTAGCTGAGCCCATCCGAGCAGGGAACCGAAAATGATTGATCCGAAGAAAATTGAACAGATTGCACGACAGGTTCACGAATCCATGCCGAAAGGGATCCGTGAGCTTGGCGAAGACGTTGAGAAGAAGATTCGCCAGGCCTTGCAGGGGCAGTTAACCCGCCTTGATTTGGTCAGCCGGGAAGAGTTCGATGTGCAGACGCAGGTTCTGCTGCGCACCCGCGAAAAGCTGGCGCTGCTGGAGCAGCGTCTGAACGATCTGGAAAACCGCGGTTCGACCTCTGCCAGCACCCAACCGGCTCCCGCACCAGTTGTGTCCTCTGAGGTGACGGAGATAAAACCGGCACCGGCGATCCCGCCCGTGGACGATACGCCGTAATAAAAAACGGGCCGCAAGGCCCGTTCTGCTTTCCAGAGTTAAGCGCCGTTTACTGGCTGTTTTTCTGGATCTTTTTGATGATATTCGTCGTCGAGCAGCCATCTTCGAAGTTGAGCACCAGCACTTCACCGCCGTTCGCCCACACCTCTTCGCTGCCAGCGATTTGATCCGGCTTGTAATCTCCGCCTTTTACCAGTTTATCCGGCAGCACACCGGCAATCAGACGCTGCGGCGTATCCTCTTCAAACGACACCACCCAGTCCACGGCTTCCAGCGCGCTCAGCACAATCATGCGCTGCTCAAGCGGGTTGACCGGACGCGTCTCGCCTTTCAGGCGTTTGGTCGAAGCATCGCTGTTGACGGCAACAATCAGGCGGTCGCCAAGCTTGCGCGCATTCGCCAGGTAAGAGACATGCCCGGCGTGGAGGATGTCGAAGACACCGTTGGTCATCACCACTTTTTCACCGCGTTTACGCGCGGCGGCAACGGCCACTTTCAGCTCCTCTTCGCTCATCACGCCAAAGCCGGTTTCCGCGCGACCGCGCACGGCGTTCTCAAGCTCGATCGGCGAAACGGTTGAGGTGCCGAGTTTACCGACCACTACACCGGCGGCAGCATTGGCAAAGAAGCAGGCCTCCTCCAGCGAGTTACCCGCCGCAAGCGTAGCCGCCAGCACGCCAATCACCGTATCGCCTGCGCCCGTCACATCATAGACTTCCTGCGCCTGAGTCGGCATATGCAGCGGCGCTTTGCCCGGCTGCAGCAGCGTCATCCCCTGCTCGGAGCGGGTCACCAGCAGCGCAGAGAGGTCGTAATCGGCGATCACTTTCATGCCGCGATCCACGATCTCCTCTTCGCTCTTACATTTGCCCGCTACCGCTTCGAACTCAGAGAGATTCGGCGTCAGCAGGGTTGCGCCGCGATAGCGCTCGAAATCGGTCCCTTTCGGATCGATCAGCACCGGTACACCGGCTTTACGCGCCAGCGCAATCATCTGCTGAACGCTGTTGAGCGCGCCTTTGGCGTAATCGGAGAGCACCAGCGCGCCAATCGAGCCCAGCGCCTGGTTGATGCGCTCATGCATCGGCTGCGGATCGACGCCATCAAACCCCTCTTCAAAATCGAGGCGGATCAGCTGCTGGTTGCGTGACAGCACGCGCAGCTTGGTGATAGTTGGATGAGTCGGAACAGAAACGAAGTCGCAATTGACGTTAACGTCCGCCAGCGCTTTGCTCAGCGCGCGCGCCGCATCGTCAATGCCGGTCAGGCCGACCAGGCGCGCAGATGCGCCCAGCGAGGCAATGTTCATCGCCACGTTCGCCGCGCCGCCCGGACGCTCTTCAATGGTGTCGACTTTGACCACCGGCACCGGCGCTTCCGGGGAGATGCGGCTGGTTGGACCGTACCAGTAACGATCCAGCATCACATCGCCTACCACCATCACACCGGCTTGTTTAAACTCTGGCAGCGTAACTTTCATTCCTGTCTCCTGAGAGATACAAAATTTGCGCGCGATAATAGCACACTTACGCCGGGGCGCACGGTTCCACCAGCCACTTCACCCAGCTGGTTTTGATCAGCTCTCGTTCGGCAACAAAGCAGGAGAGCGGCACATTTCCCGGTAGCTCCTGTAACGCCAGGTGGTGCAACTCATCGCGCAGCGTGGTGTAAGCATGGGTCAGCACCAGCGCCTCCTGCTCCTCCATAATGCCGTTTTGCGCCAGCCCTTCCAGAATGCGCACATTGTCTGACCAACGCGTCAGCTTCGGCTTATCGTGGGCGTAACGCAACACCAGATATTGCGCGATAAACTCGATGTCGGTAATGCCGCCCTCATCGGTTTTCAGGTCAAAGCGATCTTTCTGTTTATTGCCAAGGTGGGCGCGCATCTTCTCGCGCATCTCGCGCACTTCGGTTTGCAGCGTCGTGCCCTCGCGCGGCGTCAGCAGAATATCGCGGCGAATCGCGTCGAACTGCACGGTCAGCTGCGGGTCGCCGTACACCACGCGCGCACGGGCCAGCGCCTGATGTTCCCAGGTCCAGGCTTCGTTTTTCTGGTAATCGGCGAAGGCCTCGGCAGTGGTGACCAACATTCCTGCCGCACCGGAGGGGCGCAGGCGCGCATCCACTTCATAAAGAATGCCGGAAGAGGTACGCGTACTGAAGAGGTGCATAATGCGCTGCGCCAGCCGCAGGTAGAACTGACGGCCATCGATCTCACGCTCGCCGTCAGTCATCACATCCATTGGGCAGTCATGCAAAAAGACCAGGTCGAGATCGGAGCTGTAGCCCAGCTCCCAGCCGCCCAGTTTGCCGTAGCCAACCACCGCAAAGCCGCGCCCTTCGCGATCGTGCAGATGCGCAGGCTGACCGTAGCGCTTCACCATCTGCCCCCAGGCTTGCTGGACCACGGCATCGATAATCGCTTCTGCCAGCCAGGTTAAGTGATCGCTCACTTTCATCACCGGCAGCGTGCCGGCGATATCCGCCGCCGCAACGCGTAGCAATTGCGCCTGCTTAAACTGACGCAATGCCTCAAGCTGCTGCTCTTCATCCTCTTCCGGCACGCGCAGCAGATACTGGCGCAGCTCATCGCGGTAGGCGTTCATCGCCGTCGGTTGGTAGAGCGTGGCGGGATCAAGCAGTTCGTCGAGCAGGATCGGGTAGCGCGCCAGCTGGCTCGCCACCATCGGTGAAGCGGCACACAGCGAGATGAGATGTTTCAGCGCGCCGGGAAATTCGCTCAACAGCTCAAGATAGGTGGTGCGGGTAACAATGCCGGTAAGTAGCGGCATCAGGCGCGATAGCGGCACCGGTGCATCCTCGCGTGAGCAGACATCGCTCAGCAGGTGCGGCATCAGATGATCGAGCACCT
Source organism: Kosakonia sp. SMBL-WEM22 (assembly GCF_014490785.1). Classification (NCBI taxonomy): domain Bacteria; kingdom Pseudomonadati; phylum Pseudomonadota; class Gammaproteobacteria; order Enterobacterales; family Enterobacteriaceae; genus Kosakonia; species Kosakonia sp. SMBL-WEM22. Next base: position 4,298,456 of record NZ_CP051488.1, read on the forward strand.
GGCGGCCGCGCTGGCCGATGGGGCGCTTATCAAGCTCCTGGCGAAAATCGGCGATCAGCGCCACCACGCGACGGCGATCCTCATCGCTTAGATGCGCAATCCCCGGCGTGCTGTCCTCCTCCTGTAACGCGTCCTGCCAGAGTTCTCGCCACTGCTCAGAGAGTGCCTCGTCGGCGGACTCCGCTTCATCATCGCCAATCAGCTCATTAAAGATGCGCCGCACGGCGGCCATATGCGCTTCCAGCTGGCTACTGAGCGCATTCCAGCTTTCCGCGCCCATCCCCCAGGCAAGACGCGCGCGGTTTAGCTCATCGCCCGGCAGCGTCTGCGTCTGCTCATCATTAATGCTTTGCAGCAGGTTTTCCAGCCGTCGCAGCCAGAGATAGGCAGCGCGCAGTTTATCCGCATCGCCCACCGGCAGCAGATGCAGCTGGTCGATGGCCGCTAAGGTTGGCAACAGCGAGCGGGATTGCAGCGCCGGCTCGCGCCCGCCACGAATCAGCTGGAACACCTGCACGATAAATTCGATTTCGCGAATGCCGCCCGCACCGAGCTTGATGTTGTCCTTCAAACCCCGGCGGCGCACTTCGCGGGCAATCATCCCTTTCATATTGCGCAGGGACTGGATCACGCTGAAATCGATATAGCGGCGGAAGACAAACGGGCGCAGCATGGCGCGGAGTTCGCTGGCGTGCGCGCCCTCGTCATCGCCCATGATCCGCGCTTTTACCATCGCATAGCGCTCCCAGTCGCGCCCCTGTTCCTGGTAGTAATCCTCCAGCGCAGCGAAGCTCAGCACCAGCGGGCCGCTCTCACCGAACGGGCGCAGGCGCATATCGACCCGGTAGACAAACCCATCCTGCGTCGGCTGGTCCAGCACTTTGATCAGCCGCTGCCCCAAACGGGTGAAAAACTGGGCGTTATCCAGCTCGCGTCTGCCGCCCTGCGTCACGCCGTTTTCCGGCCAGGCGAAGATGAGATCAATATCGGAAGAGAAGTTAAGTTCGCCGCCGCCGAGCTTGCCCATGCCGAGCACCAGCATCGGCTGCGGAACGCCCTGCGCGTTGCACGGCGTGCCCCATTCGCGGCAGCAGGCGCTGTAGAGCCACTCCCGCGCGGCGACGATCACGGTTTCCGCCAGCACGCTTAACTGTTGCAGCACCGCTTCATCGCTGATGAGTCGCAGCGCCTGCGCCCAGGCGATACGTACCATGATGCGGCGGCGAAACTGCCGCAGCGCGCGCATTAGCGACGCTTCATCGGTGACGTTTTGCAGCAGCGCATCCAGCCATGTCGCATAGTGCTGCCACTCCTCTGCGGTGGGCGGCGCACTCTCAAGCTCTGCCAGCCACTCGGGATAAGCGGCCAGGCTCTGCTGGACGAAATCACTGAACGTGAGCACTGACTGCGCCTGCGCGCTAAGCGGCCGGGCTGTCAGCGCCTCCGGCAAGCGGGAAAGCACCGTTTGCCACTGTTGCGATAAGAGGGATGCGTGCTGCATTCAAAACGTCCTTACGTTAGCGTTTCCCGCTGTGTAGCCAGAATGGCTCCTCGTTAATGGCGGTATTCCGGAAATGCTCAATCTCGATTTTCTGCCGCGTTTCAATCGCGTGGTAGAGCCCCTGCCAGTTTTCCAGCCACGCATTCGCCAGCGCCCGGTCGTAATAGCCTGCCAGCAACAGCGTGCTGTCGATATCACGCGCCAGACGCGGCAGCTGATCGCGGTAGCTGTCGCCAAGATGGTGAGCAAAGGTCTTTTTCAGTTCAGAGGCGGTGCGCGAGAGGTGGATATCGGCGAAGCGCTTGAAGGAGTCGGCAAATTTCGCCTGCGCTTTTTCATCAAGGAATGCGCGCCAGCCCTGAGTCACCAGCCACTCCGTTAACAGCAGTTTCGCCATTGCCGACGGCACATCCCACACCGCCGTTTCAGCGGAGACGGCGGAGGTCAGCGTCGCTTCCGCCTGGGTCAGCAGATCACGTAAGTGAGCGCTCGCTTTACGCGGCACAATGCCGCCAAACAGTGTGAAGGTGTGGCGCAGCAGCGCAATCGCGCGCAACACTTCAGGACGCGCCGCGTCATCACCGCGCACCCACAGCTCTTCATGGTACTGCCACTGGGAGAGGGCCAGCTCCAACGCGCTGGCAAACGCCTGCTCGACGGACGCTTTCGGTGCGGCCTGCAAAAAGGGCGTCGGGCGCAGTTCGCGCGGCGCGTTGCCCTGCGCGAGATGATACCCGCGCGCGGCTTTGCTCAGGCTGCCCTGACGCAGGCAGGAGAGCGTCGCCAGCTGGCGCGCCAGCTTAAGAATATCCGCCGCATCGCCACTCAGTAGTTCCAGCTCCAGCTCGCAAATCGGCTCGGCGAACTCACCCGCTTTCACTTCGCCTAAATCGAGGCCAATCTCGATGCGGCTCTCGCCGACGTTGACCAGCCACTTTTCGCGGTAAAAATCGGTGCTGAACAGCGGCTGCGCGCGCGATTGCAGATCCTCCGGCAGGCCGCCTTCGGGCCACACTTCGGCGGGAAAGCGCGAAAGATCAAGTTCAGCCTTATCGAGGGGAATATTGTATTCCGGGCGCTGATGTAAACCACCAATGACGCGACCGGCGATTTTCATCGTCATCTCATACTGGCCGTTCACACCGCGAATACGCAGACCCATATCGTGGCTGCGCAGCCAGTTGTCAGGTGTTTCGTAATAGATATTGAGTAACTGGCTGGACGCGATATGTTCGTCGGTCAGCGTGTGAAGATGCTGACGAAGCGTTTCCACGCAGTCGCTCTTCACGATAAACTTTAATTCAATTTCCTGAGCCATGGCCTTGCACTTATGGTTATGTCACATCAGTGAAAATTTTGGCGAACTAACGCGCCCTCGGTTTGTCAGTAGATAGTATTTTTTGCCAAATTGCCATGAATGCGCAATCTGGCGGGTGCAAATGTTCGCATCAGTGCGCAGTTTGATCTGGAAGATTCCGATTGATGGTGCCCGCCGGGTATCGTCAGACTGTCGCCACTGTTTACCATTCACATTCAAAGAAAATAATGATTGCCTGATGCCAAATTTACGCCTGATTGGAATAACCCTTTTCGCGCTTAGCGTCTCTGTCGGCACCCACGCTGAGGAGAAGCGGTATGTTTCGGACGAATTGAGCACCTGGGTCCGTAGCGGCCCCGGCGATAATTACCGCCTTGTTGGCACGGTAAACGCCGGTGAAGAGGTCGCCCTGCTGCAACAAAATAGTGAGTATGGCCAGGTGCGTGACAGCAGCGGCCGTACTGCCTGGATCCCGCTTAAACAGCTTAACACCCAGCCAAGCCTGCGCACCCGCGTGCCGGAACTGGAAAACCAGGTGAAAACGTTGACCGATAAACTGACCAATATCGACAACACCTGGAACCAGCGTACCGCAGATATGCAGCAGAAAGTCGCGCGCAGCGACGGGGTGATTAACGGTCTCAAAGATGAGAACCAGAAGCTGAAAAACGAACTGATTGTGGCGCAGAAGAAGGTCAACGCCGCTAACCTGCAGCTCGATGACAAGCAGCGCACCATCATTATGCAGTGGTTTATGTATGGCGGTGGCGTGCTGGGCGCTGGTCTGCTGCTCGGCCTGCTGCTGCCGCACATGATCCCGACGCGTAAACGCAAAGATCGCTGGATGAACTAAGCAGATTCGCCATCTTCTCTACACTTACGTATTATCTGACGACAAATGTGTAGAGGAGAGTGGCGGGTGAAGAGTTATCTGGTCGGTGGTGCAGTACGCGATACATTGTTGGGTCTGCCGGTCAAAGACAGAGATTGGGTGGTGGTCGGCGCCACGCCGCAAGAGATGCTCGACGCGGGCTACCAGCAGGTAGGCCGCGATTTTCCTGTGTTCCTCCATCCGCAAAGCCGCGAAGAGTACGCCCTGGCGCGCACCGAGCGGAAGTCCGGCTCCGGCTATACCGGTTTTACCTGCTATGCCGCCCCCGATGTCACCCTTGAGCAGGATCTGCTGCGCCGTGATTTAACCGTCAACGCCCTGGCGCAGGATGAAAACGGCACGATTATCGACCCGTTTAACGGTCAGCAGGATCTGCGTCAGCGCATTCTGCGCCACGTCTCCCCCGCCTTTAATGAAGATCCGCTCCGCGTGCTACGCGTGGCGCGTTTCGCAGCCCGTTATGCCCACCTCAGCTTCCGTATTGCTGATGAAACTATGACGCTGATGCGCGACATGACCGAGGCGGGCGAGCTGGCGCACCTGACGCCTGAGCGGGTGTGGAAAGAGACGGAGAGCGCGCTGCGCACCCGTAACCCGCAGATCTACTTTCAGGTGCTGCGCGACTGTGGCGCGCTGAAGGTACTCTTCCCGGAGATCGATGCGCTATTTGGCGTGCCGGCCCCGGCGAAATGGCACCCGGAGATTGATACCGGTATTCACACGCTGATGACGGTCTCAATGGCGGCGATGCTGAGCCCTGAGGTGGATGTGCGTTTCGCCACGCTGTGCCACGATCTCGGCAAGGGGCTGACTCCACCCGCACTCTGGCCGCGCCATCATGGTCATGGCCCGGCGGGTGTCCGGCTGGTGGAGGGTTTGTGCCAGCGTCTGCGCGTGCCGAATGAGCTGCGTGACCTGGCAAAGCTGGTGGCTGAGTATCACGATCTGATCCACACATTCCCTGTTCTACAGCCAAAAACGATCGTAAAGCTATTCGACTCCATTGATGCCTGGCGCAAACCGCAGCGGGTGGAGCAGATTGCCCTGACCAGCGAAGCGGATGTACGCGGGCGTACCGGTTTTGAGGCGATTGATTATTCGCAGGGGCGCTTACTGCGTGCAGCCTGGGAAGTGGCGCGCGCGGTGCCGACGAAAGCGGTGATTGAAGCAGGTTTTACCGGTGCGGCAGTACGTGAAGAGCTAACCCGCCGGCGGGTTGCGGCGGTTGCGCAGTGGAAAGCAGAGCACTGCCCTCAGCCCGAAGCCTGAGGGCATTACCACTTAGAAAAAGACAACGTAGACCGCTGCAGCGACGATAAAGCGGTAGATCGCGAACGGAATAAAGGAGATGTGTTTAATCAACTCCAGGAAGGTTTTAATCGCGATCAGCGCAACGATAAACGCCGTCACAAAACCGACGGCGAACATCGGGATATCGCCAGTGGTGAGAAAACCGATGCTTTTATAGAGGTCCAGCACCGTCGCGCCCATCATCATTGGCACCGCGAGCAGGAAGGAGAACTCAGAGGCTGCATAGCGGCTAACTCCGACCAGCATACCGCCAGAGATAGTCGCGCCGGAGCGGGAGAAGCCCGGCCACAGCGCCAGACACTGGAAGCAGCCAATTAAAAATGCCTGGCGGTAGGTCATATCATCAACGCCCTCAGCACGCGGCACTTTCGGCTTCAGCAGTTCAGCGGCGATCAGCAGCACACCACCAACCACCAGGGCATAGGCGACGTTTTTCGGATTGAACAACGTTTTAATCGCATCGTGGAACACCAGACCAATCACTACCGCCGGGATCATCCCCAGCAGAATATGGATCAGCGACAAACGCCCAGTGCCGGTGCCTTCATGGCGCGGCGGCTTGCCGAAATGGATGCCGATAAGGCCAAAGAGACGCCGCCAGAACATTACCACCACGGCGAGAATTGAGCCGAGCTGAATCACAACTTCAAAGGTTTTTGCGGTATCACCTTCAAAGCCCAACAGATGCCCGACAATTATCATGTGGCCCGTACTGGAGACGGGAAGAAACTCGGTAAGCCCCTCAACGACACCAAGAATGGCCGCCACCAAAAGGGAGTGCATATCGCTCATCAAATAAACCCCTAAAAAGATATAAAAAACGGCTCATCCAGTGGAGAAGCCGCGAAAAGCCGTATCTATGACCTGAATAGTAGCGTTTGGTTTAACGGTGATGAATTTAAAAACTTTTTTTCGGATTTAGGCCACGCTCGATAATTACACCCACATTTTTTGCCCGGGCCACCGCGCCTGGTTTACTCAGTTTGATGCGCACCCAGGGGGAGTTAAAGCGGGCCAGCAACAGCTCTGCCACCTCTTCCGCGACGCGTTCTACCAGCGCAAAACGCGCGCCTTCAACATGCCCGACGACGGTATCGGCGATATCCGCATAACTGAGGCAGTCCTGCACATCATCGCTTTTTGCCGCCTGACGATTATCCCAGGCCATTTCGATATCGAACACTAATTGCTGCTCAATGGTCTGTTCCCAGTCGTAAACACCAATTGTGGTGATTACTGAAAGCTGTTCGATAAATACAATATCCATCTTACCCCGCCTGCTGATTGTGCCTGAGCCATCGCCGCCAGACCGCTGAATGAGTGGTTATCCGCTAGGTTTTGCACAAAACCCGGATACCACTTTCCGAAATTTATGCGTATTATCCATGGATGCAGAGAATAAAACGACATTTTCAAAACGGAACAGCGTTATGAGTGCAATCGCGCCTGGGATGATCTTCCTTGCGTACCTTTGTGGCTCAATCTCCAGCGCCATCCTGGTCTGCCGCCTTGCTGGTTTCCCTGACCCGCGAGAGAGTGGCTCCGGTAACCCCGGAGCCACCAACGTATTACGTGTTGGCGGCAAGGGCGCAGCCGCAGCGGTACTGATATTTGATGTCTTAAAAGGGATGCTGCCGGTCTGGGGCGCTTATGCGCTCGGCGTAACGCCTTTCTGGCTGGGCCTTATTGCTATCGCCGCCTGCCTGGGCCATATCTGGCCGGTTTTCTTTAAATTTAGGGGCGGTAAAGGCGTGGCCACCGCATTTGGCGCGATTGCCCCCATCGGCTGGGATTTAACGGGCGTGATGGCAGGCACCTGGCTGCTGACGGTGCTGTTAAGCGGCTACTCGTCGCTGGGCGCGATTGTCAGCGCGCTGATTGCGCCATTCTATGTCTGGTGGTTTAAACCGCAGTTCACCTTTCCGGTGGCGATGCTCTCATGCCTGATCCTGCTGCGTCATCATGACAATATTCAGCGTTTATGGCGGCATCAGGAGAGCAAAATCTGGACGAAGCTGAAAAGGAAGAAGCGGCAGGATAAAGTGTAAATTTGCCCGGCGCGTGAAAATACCGGGCAATAATCATTTATGCGGCGGGAAGTTCCGCCAGCGGCCAGCGCGGACGCACCGTTACGCCAAGCCCAACATCATTACCTGCTTTCAGGCGCACCATACCCGCATAGGCAATCATCGCTCCGTTATCGGTACAGAACTCAGGGCGCGCATAGAACACTTCACCGCGACGTTTTTCCATCATTTGGCCCAGTTTCGCACGCAGCGTTCGGTTAGCACTGACGCCGCCCGCCATCACCAGACGGGAAAACCCGGTTTGATCCAGCGCGCGCTTGCACTTGATCATCAGCGTATCGACCACCGCATCCTCAAAGGCGCGCGCGATATCTGCCCGGGTCTGGTCGTCATTGCCGCTGTTACGAATGGTATTGGCGGCAAACGTCTTCAGGCCGGAGAAGCTGAAATCGAGCCCTGGCCGGTCGGTCATTGGACGCGGGAAGACAAAGCGCCCTTCGGTTCCTTGTGAAGCCATCTTCGACAGCATCGGCCCGCCCGGGTAATCAAGGCCCAGCAGTTTGGCCGTTTTGTCGAAAGCTTCGCCAGCCGCGTCATCAATCGACTCGCCAAGCAGCTCGTAATGACCGATACCGGTCACGCTGATAAGCTGCGTATGACCACCGGAAACCAGCAGCGCGACAAACGGAAACTCTGGTGGATTCTCTTCCAGCATCGGTGCCAGCAGGTGCCCTTCCATATGGTGTACGGCAATCGCCGGAACATCCCAGGCGAAAGCCAGCGAACGACCAATGGTTGCACCGACCAGCAGCGCGCCGACAAGACCTGGACCTGCGGTATACGCCACCGCATCGATCTCTTTGGCGGTTAATCCGGCCTCTTTTATTGCGGCCTGAATCAGCGGCACGGTTTTGCGTACGTGGTCGCGGGAGGCGAGCTCCGGCACCACGCCGCCGTAATCGGCGTGCAGTTTTACCTGACTGTAGAGTTGGTTAGCGAGAAGACCCTTCTGGTCATCATAGATAGCGATGCCGGTTTCATCGCAGGATGTTTCAATACCCAGTACGCGCATGGCTCTGTTTACCTCTTTGCAATAGCGCGCAGTGTAGGGCGAATGCCGGGCGATGTAAAACTTTGCTCACTTGTGCAGCTGAGTTCGTGTATACTCCTCACCCTTACAAAAGTCCCCTTTCAAAAAGGGCGGCGGTGCTTTACAAAGCAGCACCAGTTGCAGTAAAATTCCGCACCATTTTGAAATAAGCTGGCGTGAACGCCAGCGGCAAACCGATTTAATCAAAGGTGAGAGGCACATGCCGGTAATTAAAGTACGTGAAAACGAGCCGTTCGACGTAGCTCTGCGTCGCTTCAAGCGTTCCTGCGAAAAAGCAGGTGTTCTGGCGGAAGTTCGTCGTCGTGAGTTCTATGAAAAACCGACTACCGAACGTAAACGCGCTAAAGCATCCGCTGTGAAACGTCACGCGAAGAAACTGGCTCGCGAAAACGCACGCCGTACTCGTCTGTACTAATTACTGAGGGCGAGCGCCCTCTGTGTTAGACCGAGTTGTAGTTGTAAGGCCGTGCTTCCGAAAGGAATGCGCGGCTTATTTTCGTTTATAACCTGATATAATTTTTGCCTTTTCAGTAGGTTACTACTGAAGAGCATAACGAAGATTATATAAGATCAAAACGGGGCCTATGGCTGGACGAATCCCACGTGTTTTTATTAATGACCTGCTGGCGCGTACCGACATCGTCGATCTTATCGATGCGCGGGTAAAGCTAAAAAAGCAGGGCAAGAATTACCACGCGTGCTGTCCATTCCATAACGAGAAAACCCCCTCTTTCACCGTTAACGGTGAAAAACAGTTTTACCACTGCTTTGGTTGTGGCGCGCACGGTAATGCCCTCGACTTTTTAATGAACTACGACAAGCTCGAGTTCGTCGAAAGCGTCGAAGAGTTGGCGGCGATGCACAACCTCGAAGTGCCGTTCGAAGCAGGAAGCGGACCGAGCCTGATAGAGCGCCATCAACGGCAGACACTCTATCAATTGATGGACGGGCTGAATGCTTTTTATCAGCAGTCGCTGACCCAATCCGCCGCAGAGCCTGCGCGTCAGTATCTCTCCAGGCGTGGTTTGAGCAGTGAAGTCATTACGCGATTCGCTATTGGTTACGCGCCGCCCGGTTGGGACAACGTATTAAAACGTTTCGGCAACAACAGCGAAAACCGCAAATCGCTGATCGATGCAGGCATGCTGGTCACAAACGATCAAGGACGCAGTTACGATCGCTTCCGCGAGCGGGTGATGTTTCCAATTCGCGACAAGCGCGGCCGGGTGATTGGTTTTGGTGGACGCGTGCTGGGCAACGATACGCCCAAATACCTGAACTCCCCGGAAACGGACATTTTTCACAAGGGTCGACAGCTGTATGGCCTTTATGAAGCGCAGCAGGATAAGGATGAACCGCAGCGGCTGTTAGTGGTCGAAGGTTACATGGACGTGGTGGCGCTGGCGCAATATGGCATTAACTATGCCGTTGCCTCGCTTGGTACCTCCACGACGGCGGATCATATCCAGTTGTTGTTTCGGGTGACCAAGAATGTCATCTGCTGTTACGACGGCGACCGCGCTGGTCGCGAAGCCGCATGGCGGGCGCTGGAAACCGCGCTGCCCTATATGAGCGACGGTCGGCAGCTGCGTTTTATGTTTCTGCCGGATGGCGAAGATCCGGATACGCTGGTGCGTAAAGAGGGCAAAGAGGCGTTCGAAGCGCGGATGGAGCAGGCTCAGCCTCTCTCCACGTTTCTGTTTAACAGCCTGTTGCCAAAAGCGGATTTGACCACGCCGGATGGAACAACGCAGCTTGCCGCGCTGGCGTTGCCGCTAATCAACCAGGTGCCGGGCGAGACGCTGCGCATTCAGTTACGCCAGATGCTGGGCAACAAGATTGGCATTTTCGACGATGCACAGCTCGATCGACTAATGCCAAAACAGGTAGAGAGCGTGGCGGCGCGCCCTGCCCCTCAGCTAAAACGCACCACCATGCGTATACTGATAGGGTTGTTGATCCAGAATCCGGAGCTTGCACCAAAAGTGCCTTCGCTGGCTGGTCTCGATCAATCCAGGCTGCCCGGACTTGGCTTATTTGCAGAACTGGTCAACACTTGTTTGTCTCAACCTGGTCTGACAACTGGGCAGTTATTGGAACATTATCGCGGCACGAATGAGGCCGCAACCCTTGAAAAACTGTCAATGTGGGACGATATAGCAGATAAGGACATCGCTGAAAAAACCTTTACCGACGCGCTCAATCATATGTTTGATTCGATGCTTGAACGGCGACAAGAAGAGTTGATAGCTCGCGATCGCACGCACGGTCTAAGCAGCGAAGAACGCCGGGAGCTCTGGCAGTTGAACCAGGAGCTGGCTAAAAAATAAATTCAACGGCTTAAGTGCCGATAATCGTTCGGGTTGATCCCGACAGCCGCGACGAGGGCCAGCGGCAAAAATATAAATACACCCTCGCGTAAAATGTTGGCGGTTTATTTCGCTAACCGACACCAACCTCATGAATTTAAGTGTGGATACCGTCTTATGGAGCAAAACCCGCAGTCACAGCTGAAGCTTCTTGTTACCCGTGGTAAGGAGCAAGGCTATCTGACCTATGCCGAGGTCAATGACCATCTGCCGGAAGATATCGTCGACTCCGATCAGATCGAAGACATCATCCAAATGATCAACGACATGGGCATCCAGGTGATGGAAGAAGCGCCGGATGCTGATGATCTGTTGCTGGCTGAAAACTCCAACAACACAGACGAAGATGCTGAAGAAGCCGCTGCACAGGTTCTGTCCAGCGTAGAGTCTGAAATCGGACGAACTACCGACCCGGTGCGCATGTACATGCGCGAAATGGGCACCGTTGAACTGCTGACCCGTGAAGGCGAAATTGACATCGCCAAACGTATTGAAGACGGGATCAACCAGGTTCAGTGCTCCGTTGCCGAGTATCCGGAAGCCATTACCTACCTGCTGGAGCAATACGACCGTGTTGAAGCAGAGCAGGCTCGTCTCTCCGATCTGATCACCGGTTTCGTCGATCCTAACGCCGAAGAAGATATGGCGCCAACGGCGACCCACGTCGGCTCTGAGCTCTCCAGCGAAGAGATGGACGATGATGAAGATGAAGAAGAAGACGACGATGACGACAGCGACGATGACAACAGCATCGATCCTGAGCTGGCGCGTGAGAAATTCGCTGAGCTGCGCACGCAATACGAGCTGACTCGCGATACGATCAAAGCAAAAGGACGCAGCCACGCTGCCGCACAGGAAGAGATCCTCAAGCTGTCTGAAGTCTTCAAACAGTTCCGTCTGGTGCCAAAACAGTTCGACTACCTGGTCAACAGCATGCGCGTGATGATGGATCGCGTACGTACCCAGGAACGCATCATCATGAAGCTGTGCGTTGAACAGTGCAAAATGCCGAAGAAAAACTTCATCACCCTCTTCACCGGCAATGAAACCAGCGAAACCTGGTTCAACGCCGCGCTGGCCATGAACAAACCGTGGTCTGAGAAGCTGAAAGATGTGACTGAAGAAGTGCAACGCGGCCTGATGAAGCTGCAGCAGATTGAAGAAGAGACCGGCCTGACGATTGAGCAGGTTAAAGATATCAACCGTCGTATGTCTATCGGCGAAGCGAAAGCGCGTCGTGCGAAGAAAGAGATGGTAGAAGCAAACTTGCGTCTGGTTATCTCTATCGCCAAGAAATATACCAACCGCGGTCTGCAGTTCCTCGATCTGATTCAGGAAGGGAACATCGGCCTGATGAAAGCGGTTGATAAGTTCGAGTATCGCCGTGGTTATAAGTTCTCCACCTACGCAACCTGGTGGATCCGTCAGGCGATCACCCGCTCTATCGCGGATCAGGCGCGTACGATCCGTATTCCGGTGCATATGATTGAGACGATCAACAAGCTCAACCGTATCTCTCGCCAGATGCTGCAGGAGATGGGCCGCGAGCCGACACCGGAAGAGCTGGCTGAGCGTATGCTGATGCCGGAAGATAAGATCCGCAAAGTACTGAAAATTGCTAAAGAGCCAATCTCCATGGAAACGCCGATTGGCGATGATGAAGATTCGCATCTGGGTGATTTTATCGAGGATACCACCCTCGAGCTGCCGCTGGACTCGGCGACCACCGAGAGCCTGCGCGCTGCCACGCACGATGTGCTGGCTGGCCTTACCGCCCGTGAAGCGAAGGTGCTGCGTATGCGTTTCGGTATCGACATGAATACCGACCATACGCTGGAAGAGGTGGGTAAACAGTTCGACGTTACCCGCGAACGTATCCGTCAGATCGAAGCGAAGGCGCTGCGCAAACTGCGCCACCCGAGCCGCTCTGAAGTGCTGCGTAGCTTCCTCGACGATTAATCGTCACGCCAGGCAAAAAAGCTCCCGAACGGGAGCTTTTTTTTTGCCTGTTATTTACAATCCGCGCGATGCCAGCGCCTCATCCAGCTCGCGGTAGGCTTCAACCAGTTTCTCCAGCGAAGCGCGGTTCAGACCGCTGGGATTTGGCAGCACCCATATTTGCGTCACACCGATGGTCATCTCCTGCTTGCCCCACTTTGCACCGCGTACACTAAAGGCCTGCTCAAAAGCCTGTTTGCCAAGTACCGCCAGCGCGGCAGGCTGATACTCCTCTATTTTATGCACCAGCTCCCTGCCGCCGCTACGCAGTTCATGTAGCCCCACTTCAGTCGCCTGCACGGTCGGACGCTGAACCAGCATGGTGATGCCGCAGCGCGTATCCAGCAGATGGTGCTCATCTTCAGGGCGCAACTGTTGGTCGGTAAAACCGGCCTGGTGAATCACTTTCCAGAAGCGATTCCCTGGATGCGCAAAATGAAAACCCGTGTGTGCTGAGGACTTCCCCGGATTAATGCCACAAAACACGACGCGCAGTCCCGGCGCCAGAATATCGTGGATCATACTTAACTCCCGATTAGAAACGATCAACTTAAGTATAAGAGATTGAAAATGCGCTGTTTATAAAAACATCAGCCGGGCGATTCCTGCTGGATTGCGAGGATAAGTTACTCTATAATTCACCGCCACGGCCCCTTAGCTCAGTGGTTAGAGCAGGCGACTCATAATCGCTTGGTCGTTGGTTCAAACCCAACAGGGGCCACCAAATTTTAGTTTTAGATTCAGTCAGTTAGGCCACCCTCAGCGGTGGCTTTTTTGTTATCTAAAATACAATTGGCGGCAAAATGGCAGCAGTAATTTTATAAAAAAACCTGCCAGAGGCAGGTTAGTATGCTAATTGCTGCTGCGTTGCCGTTTTTTTCTTCGGCTCTCGCGTTTGCAACCAGCTGGCAATCACGCCCGTGTAAGCTCCCCGGTCTGCCAGGCTAAAGCGGTGGTTATCCCCGACGGGTAACAGTAATAACCGGCAGCACCTTGCCGCTGGCCGTTTTACCCTGCCCCTGGCGGATAAAAAGCAACCTGCCGTTTTTTACCGAGGCAATTACTCCATACTGCCGGGCCAGCTTTATTAAAAAAATGGTGTCGCTTTCGTTGGTCTGGTCCAGATGATCCAGCGGCTTATCAATTAAATCTTTGCCCAGCGCCATTTGCAGCTTATGCCTGGCCGCAATTTCCTTCATCACTTCACCGACCGTTGTCTGGTGCCATGACTTTTCCCGGCGGGTATTCAGGGTTTCACGAAAATCCGCACTACGGGCGCGAATGGTCAGCCTGTCAGGTGAGCCGCTGTGCTCTATCTCATCAACGGTAAACTGCTCCTTCGGAAACAGCGACTGCCCTTTCCAGCTCAGGGCCAGCGTAATAACGGCTCCCCGGCGCGGCAGAACGATCTGCCCATCGGCATCATCGAGTTCCAGATCAAGCTGGTCTGCCTCGAAGCCACGGTTATCTGTCATCGTCAGGCCCATCAGGCGCTTATCCACTGTTTCCGTTACGTTTTTACCTTCGATAACAATGCTTAAAGCCGGGGTTGTGCTGGCACGACTATAGCTGGATTCACCGTTATTCACTGTAGCAATCCTCCGACCGTACTTTTAATCTTGCCGATGGCATCCGTTGCGGTGTCGTAGATTCGTGAGCTGATCGCTCAGGTTGCCAAATGTCTCGGTCAGCGACTCATCCACCCGTTTCAACGCCAGTAAAAACTCAATCCGCCGGGGCGTTCCGCTGGCAAAGAACTCTGTTTCCAGACAACCAGCGCTACACCCGCAAGCGCGGCGATAATTAACCCCATCGGGCTGAGCAGGAATCCTAACACGCTACCAATGCCGATAAGGGCGAAGCGGAGTAATGCGAAAGGTGACATGACCCGCCATTTCAGCACACCGCCAGCACCCCGGACCGAGGAAACCAGCGGCGCGAAAGTAGCGCCTGCAAATCCTTTAATTGACGTACCGAGCTGGCGAATCGCCTGGCGTGGATTGTAGAAGTAAGAGACCAGCACCTCGCCGGTTTTCTGCGCCTGCTCTTTAATTTTATCCAGCGCGCCGTCACGGAAAGCATCAAGATTACCGCTCTCTTCTCCACTATTCTCGCCACCGCTCAACGCCTGGCGGATACGCTTAATCCAGTTAACGGCTTCGCCTGCCTCTCCGCCCGTAAACACGTTAAACAGTTTCTTGAAACCCTCTCCCGATAAGAGAAGGCCTAGAGCAAGTGAACCAAAGACACCGCCCAGTTTGCTAAAGAGAGGTGAGAGTTGACTCAGCCCTTTGATTGACAGCATTCGCCGAGTTGCTCAATGTTACGGGTCGGAATTTTATAAAGCTGCGCAATCTTCCCCAGGCTTTCTGAAAGCTCATCCGCTGGCAGTTCGAATGCTGTTGAGGCTTTTGCCGCTGTCGATGCAAAGGCCAGCAGATCATGCTCCTGGTCCTCCCAACTATCATTAGGGTTTGCCACATTCATACGTGCGCCGCCTTCAACCAGCGCGGCAAAATCCACCGCACCGTTTTGCATCGGCAGCGTTTCACTGGCAGCTTTGATGGCGTCCTGCATTTCATAAAATTTCGCGGTGCGGTTGCCCTTATCATCACGCAGCCCGTTAACCTGCTTCGCCACACCTTTCATGGCATCTTCCATGCCATGCCCGCATAGCTTTTCATCGCCGCCACTATCGGCGCGCCCATTGCCAGCCCGGTCGCCGCCGATGAGATAGCCTTCGTTCACCATCTTGCGGAGTTTGGCGCGGATGCCTTCGATAATGTCGCGGGCCAGAGACGGGTTAAGCGGTTTATCCACCGCCCACATATGCGCCTCGGCAATGGTGTCTGCCAGTACCTGCGCGGTGCGGGTGTAGTTTTCAAACGCAAACAACGGATCATCACTCAGGCAGCGGGAACCCCAGAAGCGATAACCATCTTTGCGGATAAGCGTGGTGACGTCGTTCTGGTTCAATAGCACGGCGTCTGTTGCCGGGTCCTGCAGATCCCAGAACACATCGGCAGAAATACCGGTGACGCCATTCACGCCCACGTTAGACAGGGTTTTGTGCCAGCCGGTTTGCTCGTCGATTTTGGCGCGCAGACCGAGCGCACGGGCAGTTGCGTAAGCGGCGGTATCTGCATTCATCACGGTGTCAAAGCTGATGAAATCAGGCCAGATCAGCATCCCCTCGCGCTGGCTGAAATTGGCACGATACGCGATCGCTTCTTCTACCGTTTTGCAGCCATAAGCGGACAGATAAGCGAAGGCGCGTAAGCTTTGCGCCACGCTCAGCAACTCGGTAGCAACGGCCTGGGTATCATGCCCCGGCACGCCGAGAATGCGTGGCTTAATGCCGAGCTGCGACTGCGCCGAAAGCAGCGCTTTCATACCTGTTTTTTTACCGTCAGCGGTCACGCCGCCGATGATATTCGAGGTGGTTTCCGCGTCGGTTTCGCCCTGCGCCACGCGCACAACGACGGTAACGGGTTTGGCCTGGTCAGCAATGGCATCCAGCGAGCGGGCCAGCGTACCGGACTCGCCCGCTTTTCCGCTGGCGGTCAGCACATCGGTCAGCAGCACCGGCTTATTAAGAGGGAACACGGACGCATCGGCATCATCGCCGGTACAGACAATACCTACGATGGCAGTGCTCACCGTGGTAATGGAGCGGGTGCCTTCATTGACTTCAACAACGCGCACACCGTGGTGGTAATCCTGAGCCATAAGGCAATCTCTCCGGGTTAGAGGGGCTTGCTTATGTTCTGGTTGTTATGCGCGCGGCGCACGCGGCGGGCTTTGTCTGACCAATGACACAATGGAGCGACTCGTGGTTTCAGTGATCGGTGAAACTGTTTTTAAGCTTCGATAGCTGTTATTGTTTTATATAATTCAGGCAGGAATATTCACAGTTCAGGAGTGGAGAGTGATAGACGCGCAGCAGGAAACGAAACTTCGGTCATACGGATTTACTGATAAAAACATCGAGGCATTGCGTGCAGTACTTGAGGATCCAAAGCGTAAGGATCGCACTCTACATTCACTTTTAATTGAGCTAAAAAGACGTTTCTATGCGTCTTGGATCATTGTCATTGGTTTACTGCTTTTTACCACCTATGCCACTATTTCAAGAGATTATGGTAATGGCCTGATTTATTTCGCAATAATTATCGTTTTATGTCTTTTTATACTGGGGATGGCACCGCTGTCTATTTCATGGAAAGCAGTGAAATATTTACGCAAGGAGGGATAACCCTCCTTTCGGCTATCGGGCAAATTCTTTTTCATCGGTATTATACGTTTTGCCCATCGTATAAAGTTTATGCCTGGATTTACCCACCTCAAGAGCCAGCGCCGGACTGGTCATAGTTGAAATTTTGCGATAAAAGTCTGTGGGCAACCAGTCATACAGACGTCAGCTTTCCGGTTTGAGTATGGGGCGGAATATACCGTATACAGACGTTACCAGGTTCACACCCTGATATGCCAGCATGCCTGTTTTACGCTCAAATCCCAGAAACTCCGCAGCGCCCATATATGCATCCTGAGCAGGATTTCTTGGGTTTGCCACCCCCCTTAGCTTATCAACATTTTCCACTATGTTGCTGGCTCCATGAAAGATGAGCGTTGCTCCAGCAATGACCCCAAGGACGTTGCCAGTGCCTGCGGAACTAACCGCCATAGTTGCACCGCCAACAACCTGTATTGCACCAACGACGATCCCTACCACGCCAATGACATAGCCGACAATTTTACCATTCTCTTCATAAAGTTTTACTGCAGCAGTCAGATAAGCTTCGCCAGTGCGTAGCATCCTGTCCTGGATCTGTAGATTATTGCGTTCAGTCTTCAAATTGTTGATGCATTCTTTGCATACCTCATCATCCTTTGCCTGCTTAATACCGTTAAGCTGGTTACTGATAAAACCTTTGATTTCATCAAGAAACCGGATGCGGGTAAGACCATCTTTAAAAGGAGCACCGGCAACTTGCGAGGCGACGTTCCACAGTGATTGTGCATCTATCTGCGCCATAGCCAGATAGTAATTCATAAACCTGTTCTGGTTCAGATATATATCCATTTCGTCTTATCCATTCTGATTTAATACCGACACAACGTTGGAACAACTTAATTATAAAAAGTTGCTTTGTGAACCTCTGAGTCAGCCTGAACATATGTTTAATCGTTGTGCTTAGCCAAAACTTAGCGGTCAGGTATAAGCCTGGTATTCAATTTACAACGAAGCCGGAAATTTTTTTGTATAACGTCGAAACCTTACGTCAAAAGCTCACGCATCTCTCTGTCATTTTTCTACGGACCGGCCCTCGTCCATTGTTCTGGCGTAAGTTTTGAGAAGCGCCCACCTATGCGCCACTGTTCACATATGCAGCAAGCCTGCCGCGGTTACGTTCCATAATCAGCAAGTGTTCCATTCTGCCAGCGCGCCCATGACAGGAAAGAAAAAGCGTTCCATTGAGATACTGGCATCGATACTATCTTTAAAACAGAGAAAATTCACGTCACGCTGGCGGAATTTTTGAATCAGGATCACAAGGTGACGCATTATGGCTGCGTTGGGCAGAGATAGCTTCACGAGGTTTTCCCTGGAGGCATTATTATTTGCCAATTAAGCCTGTTACGATGACTGAAGCTGGTCCAGACTTCCACGGTATTACCTGCGAGATGGAATTGCTAGACGAAAACGGATTTCGCTGCGGAAAAAACTGAATGAATAATGCTCACCGCTACTGAAAGCGATGAGCCGGTATTGAATGAATTAAAAAGAGAGAGGCTTCACAGGCCATGTAATATCGGGTGCCGTACTGGTGTCCACTGCGCTTACTTTATCAATGTAATCCAGTACGGCATTTAACTTCGTGGTTTCATCAGAAGACAATTTACACCCGGCCTGTAGTTTGAGTTGCAACAGGCTGATTGTCTGCATTGCAGTATTAATAAGGTTCTCTTTCTCAGCCTCCGTTATCTTAACGAGATCCTCTGCCCGCTGTTGTGCTGCTTGTTCAGTAAGAGTCCATTCGTTATTTATTGTATCCCAACAATGATACTTATCAGAACAGGGCTTCGAGAGTAAAAGCTGCACCCCGTCCTGATAAATTCGGCATCCGTTATTTATCGCTTCATAAAAATAGACGGCCTGCTCAGTAGTTATTTCGATAACATCATTCGGCCATGAATCGGTCGCGTCATAACTGCTTTTAAATGCATCGTCATAAAATCCGCATTTCGCAATGGAATAATATTTTGCCATTTTAATAACCTATTCCGATCCAATGAGCGTTGCGCGAAGAAGTGACCTGAACGCCGTTAGAAACATTCGTTACATTGCAGGTAAATGATGATACCGAAAGCGCTGACACCCCTATAAACGCTGCATTTAAAGGAGCCGCTGCGTTAGTAACATCAGGAGTACATATTACTGCCAGCAAACCATTGGGAAGAGTTATTAGCAGGGCGATAGTGCCTGATGAAAAATTATTAACATTCCCCCAAAGGACTATCACATTTTTTATCCCTCCATTTATCAACAGAGGAATAGATAAATATCCGTTACCACTTATTATCCCGGAACAAATACCCGCCTGAGCAATTTCTCCCAACCCCAGATAGTGAAGAAGCCCGGAAACATCTTTCCCGGAGAGTTCCGTAAGGGTGGAATTTAAGGGTTGCTTCCCTGCCAGGGCATTTGTCACTGTCGTGGCAAAGCTCGGATCATTGCCCAGCGCGGCGGCCAGTTCATTCAGCGTATCAAGTGCCGCCGGGGATGAATTTACCAACCCGGCGATAGCTGCTCTGACAAATGCCGTAGTCGCAATCTGCGTATTATTAGCCGACTGCGCAGCTGTGGGTGCCGTCGGCGTTCCGGTGAGCGCCGGGCTTGCCAGCGGCGCTTTCTGCGCCAGCGCATTACTCACGGTAGTGCCAAAATTCGGATCATTATTGAGCGCGGCTGCAATCTCTTTAAGCGTATCCAACGTACCGGGCGCGCCGCCAATCAGTGCAACCAGCGCCGCCTGCACAAACGCAGTCGTAGCAAGTTGCGTGGTGTTATTACCTGCATTGGGCGTCGGCGCTTTTGGCGTGCCGGTGAAGGCCGGGCTTTCTTTCGGTGCATATTGCGAATGCGGATCGGTTGCAGCCAGATGCTTTGCCATCTGGTCATCAACATACACTTTCAGCTCCAGCGTTTTATCATCAACATATTTTCGCGTTGCCAGCACCACGGCCGGGTCAATTTTTAACGTCACGTTCTCGGTACTGCTGGTAATCAGCACCATACGCACCGTCTGCGTACGGCCGCTTCCCTCTGCCAGCCGCGGCTTATAACTTTCCGGACAGTTACCGACGGCAATTAGCGCCCCGGTAACGTCGAACAGCCCTACTTCGCGAATCCACCAACCGCCCTCGGTTTCCGGGATCACTTGCTCAGCCATAATCTGACTGCTGTTCTGCGGGTCGATATACAGCATATTGAGATCGGCCTAGCGTCTCTCGGCAATCAGCTTTGTCTGCTGCGCGTCAGGCGTCGGCAGCACACCTCCACCATCTCCCACCGCCATTTGGGTAATTTTCAGCGGGACGCCCAACGCGGTAGCGCTCGCAAGTTTCGCCGCGCCGACCTCCGTCAGCAGGGTATAAAATTTTGCGCTCATGGATTCAGTCTCATTGTGTCAATAACATGGGTCGCCGCACCGTCGTGTACAGTCCCGCCGGAAGTGTTGATTTCATTGATGTAGGGGTAAATCGTGATTTGGTATTCTGTCACGCAGCCGTTCACGGAATCCGACGGCGGCGCGTATTGGTTGCAGTAAATGGCAGGCAATGCAAAAGCGGTTTTCAGATTGCCGCCCATGCTCAGCACCACCACCTGCTCATCCGGTGACGGGCACCACCAATGTGCGGGCGCTACCGGCGCGCAGCGTCAGCCAGTTAATCCAGTTGGTTTCAAGCTTGCCTACCCTCACCCGGCATAGCCAGTTTTTCCGATCCACTTCGGTCACTGTGCCGGTGCGAATCAGATTGGTGATTAGGCGCATAATTTCGGTAAGTTGTGCGTTCATAGGCAAAGCATGCCCGTTGTTTAATAGACGGCAAACAGAACTTCATTGTATGTTCAACGGAACAATTACGTTGATATCAATAAGGACAGGTCATGTTAATAACACAGTTAAACGCATTTCTTGCTACGGCGATTGGCGGTTTTATTTTTACTTTACTGGCGGGTATAATTAAACATCTGTACTCATGGCTTAATAGTGTAAAAAAAGGTGAGGAATTTTTAGTTGAAGAATTAGATCTTAATCCTGCCCTAATAAGATTAAGCGTATCAAACAATAAAAGGAATACAAAAATATACTCACCCTTAGAAAAAACAATATTCTTTGGGCTTGGCACCTTACTAATTGCAATTGCTATTGGTATAGTCTGGCTTTCATTCTCTATTTTCACTAATGATAATTTATATCAAGTGAAGGAAGATTACGCTAAAACACATGACACCTTTATTATAAGGTCAGGACTAGCTAAAAATACAGGTAACAATAAAGAATGGGAAATAACTTTAGAAACCTGTAATCACCCTGACCTCCTCGATAAAGTAAATAGTATAAAAGGCGAAACAAAAGAATATATCTGCCAAATACTTTCCGATGAAAATAAAGACGGGGCGCTACCACTCCGCTTAACAAAAATTATATGGGCAAACATCGCTTTTGCAACTGTATTACTTTTATCCGGTTTATGGATGTTGTTTTTTGGCTCTGGAGCACTTATAGATGTTTATATCAATAAAAAAATCGCACAATTTAACAAAAAAGAAATTGAAAAAAGTTATCAATATCTGACTTAACTTAATTGCATATTATTTAGATAACCATTGTAATAGCGTATCAATAGTAATTTTTTCAGTATTACTATTGATACCTGGACCGACCCCATGCCCGTAGACAAACTCTGTCCTCACGATGAGGCCTGTTCGAAGGCCTCCGGACTGACGCCGCCGAGATGACTGTGGCGCTGGGCCCGGTTGTAGAACACTTCAATGTAATCGAAGATATCCGCCCGGGCCAGATCCCGGGTTTTATATATGCGCTTTCTGATCCGCTCTTTTTTCAGCGAACTGAAGAACGATTCGGCCACCGCATTACCCCGGCAGTTGCCACGCCTGCTCATGCTCGGCGCCAGGTTATTGGCCCGGCAGAAGCGCTGCCAGTCGTCACTGCCGTACTGGCTGCCCTGATCGCTATGTACGATAACCTCGCCGTCCGGTTTTCGACGCACACGGCCATCATCAGAGCGTCCAGCGCGAGTTCGCGAGAGAGAGTGGGCTTCATCGACCAGCCAGCAACGCACAACACCCGACACATCGTCATGGCACCCCATACAGTGCGGTGTTGATTGATAAAGCGGTACTTCAGTCGGGCTCCCTTGCAAAGTACCGCGCGGCCTTTTTCAGAATGTCCCGTTCTTCCTCAGTGCGCTTCAGTGGGCCCTGAGCTTCAGGATCCCGCTTTTTGCTTCCAGTTAATCACGGGCATGCTGCTCGCTGTTATCGGGTTTGATAGCCCACAACCGCTTATAGAGACTGTGTGCTGAAACGCCCAGCCGGTCAGAAACTTCGACGACGGAATAACCGCGTTCCGTTATCTGACGGACGGCTTCTCCCTTAAATTGAGGTGTAAATCGCGGTGTGCCCATACGCTCCTCCTGTGCTCACACTATAGGGCAGGATCGTCTACCGGGGCGGGGTCAGTCCAAATCGCTTGGTCGTTGGTTCAAACCCAACAGGGTCCACCAAATTTTGGCTTTTAAATCATATAATTAAGCCACTCGATAGAGTGGCTTTTTTGTTCACTAAACACCGAGTGTCGCAAAAGTGTCGCACGAAGTTTTGAGGACTCCATTACAAAGCAAAAGGGGTTACGTCTAAACGCAACCCCTTTGGTGAATGTATCGTGACGATATATTGCTGCTTTTACGCTTCGCCTTTCAGCACGTCCATTAACCACGCGATTAAATAGGCCAGGATAAAGAACCCGATAAATCCAGCTAGCTTATACCAGCCATCCAAAACAAACAGACTACCGAAAGCAGCAAAGGAACAAATGCAGGTCGATATTCCTTCAACCCAACTGGCAGACTGCAATCCGATGAATTTGCAAAATTTAGGGAGGGAGGATTTTGCAGATTTCGTTTTTAGTTCTTTGCAATCGAGGGGCATAAGGCTCCATTTTTGGCAAACAATAGCACTCAGATTTTAGGTCGATTATAAAAAAGCCTTATGCATCGCTTCCCTTAAGCTTATCTGAGAGATAGATAATCAGGCATATCAACGCAAAACAACCTAAAAAGCCACCTATCTTATGTAACCACCCATCAAAGATAAAAAGGCAAGTAAAAGCCGCGATAGATAAGATCCCTCTAACAAAAGCATCAAACATATCTACTGCATGTATCCATATTTTCTTCGAAACGCTATTTTTCGAGGATTTTGCAGATTTCATTCTGTATCCCTTTGCACTGTATTGGATAACCGGGATTATACATAAGTTAGGCTCAAGCAAGTTATCCACAAGAAAGTAAACCATCTACAGATTCACAGGAAGAGACTTGTGCTGGCTCTGGGGCAAAAGTAGTGACGACAGACCAGATGCAGCGCTTCGCATGCTGCTTCCAATACCGGTAATACCGGTGCATTGAGCTAATGGGCTCTTACCAGTACAGGCTCCGATCGGTACTCGAAAATATTCTTCCCTATGCAGAGTAATGCGCCGCATGCATACAAAGGGTTCGAAAGCAGCGGGCACCTTTGATAAATATCGCTCAACTGCGGGAGCGGGATAAATAACGGTAGATTTTTTTGGCCATGAAAATGGTAAGTACCCCAAGCAAAACAGATGTCAAACCAAGAAAAATCAGTATCGAGAGGAGATGACTAAAGAGCCCGCCCAGGCTCGTAAAGTCACTCAGTCGCGCAAGCTGCTCAGGGGTCAATACACGTATCACTATTTCCGGGATTATTAGAAAAAAAATAATTACTACTAAAATATATATTGTTATCCTGCTGCTTTTCTTCATTAACTTCCTTGCCTCTATTGATAGTGCTGATAAATTATTTATCGGTAAAGATTACAGTATGGCGGATTAGATCGACCTACGTCTTCACAAAAATAGCGTTGCGTCAAAAAGAGTATAACCTTTACGCTTAGAAAATCCTTTTAAGTTATATGCAAACAGCATGCAACCATTTAAAGTGCCAGGCCTGACGCGGATCGCATAATCAATCATGATTGATGTTTGATACCG
Source organism: Kosakonia sp. SMBL-WEM22 (assembly GCF_014490785.1). Classification (NCBI taxonomy): domain Bacteria; kingdom Pseudomonadati; phylum Pseudomonadota; class Gammaproteobacteria; order Enterobacterales; family Enterobacteriaceae; genus Kosakonia; species Kosakonia sp. SMBL-WEM22. The sequence goes on from NZ_CP051488.1 coordinate 4,322,308, forward strand.
TACGATCACTATCGGCACGCTGGCCGCGAGGGAATAGATAAAGATCGAAGTCATAAATGATAAGAGATTTGCTTATGCCGAGAAAAGCAGTAAACTTGCTCAGCTTTTAACCCTTGTGAAGTTGATGATCGGCAGCGGTAACTTTCAGTCATCACATATCAGAATGGTCAACGCGTTTTCATCAAAGTACATTAATGCCGCTATAGTTATTTCGAGGCGGAATTAATGAATAGCAATTAGCGATGCGTTGCCTGAGGTTTTTAAAAGATGAAAAAAATTCTCTTGTTTCTATGGGGTGCGCACTCTCACTTAGTGCCCATTGCTCTTATATTGGCAGGTGCATTTTTGTTTATTCGATTTATCCCTGACTACTCCGGAGTGCTTACATTTGTATGGTTTATCATCGTTTCATTTTTCTATCTCAAATATAACCGGTGGTACTGAATGCTAAGGGGTCACGTAAAACGTAACCCCTGATATCAATTAACTGATAAGTATTAAAAATTCTGCTTAAGCGAACTCATCCCCATCAATAATCGCCAATACCCTATCCAGATAGGTTTTACTCATCTTGCTTTCTGTGGCCTCACGCAGATACTTCGGAATGCGCTCCACAAATTCAGAGCGGGAAAGCGGTTGATGCTCGACCAATGCTTCAATCATTGCAGGACGCAGCAACTTGCTCTCATCGGCAATATAGGGGCACTCTACGTCTATGACCTCGCGGGCGAATCGTTCAAGGCGTAACCTGAGTGGCTCATTATGATCGCTAAAATCTGCAATGTTATTACTTGCCGTTTGCCCTGCAAAAACGAGCTGTGCGATAGCTTGCTCCTCAGAGTACTCCTCTTCCGCAACCGTAGTTTTTAACCGGTTTAACTCGCGAATGATAGGCTCCAGAATCTCATCAGGATTGCTGAACCAATCTGTGGACCAGATACGCCGGATCCTCCACCCTAACCCCTCCAGCACATCCTGACGCAGGCGATCCCTGTCACGAGCTGATTTAGCCGAGTGATACGTCGCACCATCACACTCAATTCCCATTAAATAGCGCCCCTGCTTACCGGGATCGCGCACCGCGATATCAATAAAGAACCCGGCGACACCCACCTGGGGTTCACAGCGGAAACCGGCATTTTCCAGCGCTGTAATCACAGAGACTTCGAAATCACTGTCCGGCGCTTTACCCGTGTGGTGTGCAAGACCGTCCATATTGCCTTTTTCAGCAAAGTGCAGAAAGCCGCGTAGCGCCTGCACTCCGCGCTTAGATGTCTCTGTTACCTGGATATCCTCCGAGCGCATGGAGCTGAATACATGCATCCGTTTTTTTGAGCGTGTGAACAGTACGTTCAGGCGACGCCAGCCAACATCAGAGTTGATCGGACCAAAGCGTTGGTACACTTTGCCATCGGCCTCGCCCGGCCCATAAGTGAAGGAGATAAAGATAACATCGCGCTCATCACCCTGAACGTTCTCAAGGTTCTTAACAAACAGCGCATCGCTCTTCATTCTTAAGCGATCAATCGCGGCCTCAGCTTGCGTATCTTCACGGCATATTTCATCAATTGACCGCTCAATCTGTTCACGCTGCTTTGAGTTCATTGCCACGATGCCTAAGGATTCGTCAGGCGAATTGGTCGCATGTAAAGCCACAGCCTTCGCAATAACGCGCGCCTCTTCAATATTGTGCTGGTTAATGAAGCGGCCATTTTTAACGAAGCTAAATTTAACGCCATACTCAGGAGCATGGGCATTCGGCGAAGGGAACACCACTAAATCGCTGTTATAAAAATGGCGATTGGAGTAGGCGATCAGGCTTTCATGCTGAGAACGGTAGTGCCATCTCAAACGGCGCATCTTAAACAGAGGTAATGAGGCATCAAGGATGCTGTCCGTTTGGCTGACAGCAGCCGTGTCATCATCGTCATCATCGATACCCGCGCGGTCAAAGAAGCTCGTTGGCGGCAGCTGTTTCGGGTCACCCACCACGATGATTTGCTTACCGCGCGCGATAACGCCCAACGCATCTTCCGGCTTAACCTGTGAGGCTTCGTCCATTACTACAAGATCAAATTCGATATCGCCAGGCTGAAGATAATTAGCTGCCGACATTGGTCCCATCATAAAGCAGGGCTTTAATTGAAGCAGCGCACGACCGGCGCGGTTAATCAGTTGGCGAATCGGAATATGACGCATCTTCTTACCCGTCTCATTCAGGATAAGCGCCATTTCGGTATAGTCGGCTTTCCGTCCTCCAGATGCCCCCTGAGGAACGGGATTGCTCGCAATCACTGCCGCGATGCGCTCACGCTGCAAGCGCTGTAGCGCACGGTCATAGTCACGAAATGTTTTTTGCATCGCGCTACGGCTATTACCTGATACCCGAAGGAGATGCGGACGTTCAGTGGCGATTTCACGGGCGAGCTGATCGAAAATAGCCACTTCCAGACCAGTATCGATATCCTCAATAGTCAGCGTATGGCTCATGATTGCGTCACGAATACGCTGCAGCCCGCTATTTTCAATATCCAGAGAGATTCGAATAAAGTTAAGCCAGCCATTAAGCCAGCGTGGCTTAGCAATCGCCTCTTCGTTACAGGCGATTAAAGCAGAGAGGCGATTTTCACACCGTTGATGCCACTGCTCGCTATTAAGCTGCGTCTCCTGCGCAAAGTTCCTCTGATGCTCGGTTTGCAACTGCCATTTCTGCTGAAGAGCGCGAAGATAGTGCTGCAGATCGCGGTACTCATCTGCGCCGGGTAACCGTTGGATGGCTGCAACCAAATCAGCATCATGGACGTTTTCACCCATCTGTTCTGCAAAAGTAAGGGTGTTGCTCATGATCTTAAGAGAGTGCGCATTATCTTTATCTGCGCCAAATGTGAGGGGAGCCGCCGCTGCAAAAATATTGCAAGGTAACCGATCGTCGCCTAAACGAGCCTGTCTGTTATGTATCTGCTGCAACACGGCGATCTTTTCATTTACCGTATTCAGCGCAAGCTGCTCAGTGCTGAACCATTGCTGAATGGGCGTCAGTGCATCGGTCAGTTTCTCTATAAGTGGCAGTAAGATACTCTTCTCGCCGGCAAGGATTTGTTCATCTTCAGGGGCGAAGTGTGCTGAGGCAAAAGTCTGCTCGTAACTTTTTAACTTATCAAGATGTTGAGTAATTTGCGCATCAACACCCTGCTGCTTGAGTTGTTGTATCCCCTTGAGAATCTGGCTATCAAGCGTCAATAGCGCGCCACCAATGGCAACATTAGCACCGAAGCCAATTCCCCAGACGCTGCGTACTTCGCCGTACCACTCACGAATCTGTCTTAGCTGGCTCGGATCGGTCTCCAGCCCTCGATAGAGCTCGCCAAAGATCTGCTCAAAATTGCACGCCTCAAACTCATCGCGTTCCTGCACATACTGGCGGAGGATCGGCAGTTCGTCATACAGCATTTTCCATTTTGCATTAGGTTCGCTGGATAAGCCGATCAGCGTGTTTTTCGCCTCTCTCCATGAGCCGCTTAACCAGCTAAACAGGCCCGAGTTGTGCAGGATGTTTTCGATCGTTTTTAACTGTTCACTGTCTGCCACTTTATTGAGCGTAAAACGCGTCTTGAGTTGGTCGCGCAGTGCATGCAGCGAGGCCAGCCGCTGGCTGAGATCTTTAATGTGTGGCTCAATTCCCTCATCATCAAATCTGTCATCTCTGTATCTCACCAACTCAATTGGCAATGTGGAGGCGACATGAATGAAGGTGGCTATCTGCTGCAGACCCGCAGGTGTCATTGAGAATCTATCAGCAACAGCAGAAGGCAATGATTCCAGTAATGGGGAGAGATGCTCTTTGTCAGAAGCAAAAGCAGTATGCAACTGCGTTAAACCACGAATCAGGAGAACCACATCCGCAAGCGTTGTTACACCATCCAGACCAAAGATTTTGGTGATATCCGGGAAGTCGGGAACTGGATTACCCTCTTCGAGAAGACGCAATTTTTCAGGCATTAAATCGCCAGCCACCTGATGGTAATCCGCCTGAACGGCATTGAAATCATGCAGCCAGCTTTTCAGACGCTCAATTTTGTTGCTATCAAGCCGGGTATAAGCCTGGAAATCGGCTTCTGCAGGAAGTTCCGGGAGTTGGTCGCTCAGAGCCACTAGCTGCGTTTGCCAGCTCAATTCGTCATGATGCGCAGCGGTAATCGAATATGTGGTGAGAAAACCTGCAAGTGTCTGCTGCCATGCTATTAGCGCCTCATTCCACTCTTTAAGCAGCGAAACAACGCGTTCACTGTCGAAAAGCTGGATATCAGTATTATTAACGCCATACCAGGGGTGTTCCCACAGTTCCGCCTGCTGGCCGACCTGCTGGCGAAACTCCACGACAACGTCTTTAAACTCTTTGATCTGGTCACGCAGTCTAAGCTGCGCCACGCGATCCAATTTTTGCCCCGACAGGTTTTCTATATGGAGTAGTGTGGGATCGATGCCCAGCTCGCGTCGATACCGCGTCGCGCCGGTCAAAATTTGGTGAATTGTCAGCCCGGTAAGCTTCCAGGTCTCATTAATTTCCTGAGCATAGCTGTTTAACTGGTTCTTCAACTCTTCATAGCGTGAGATCTCGGCATCGATTTGCGCCGGCATTTTCTGCAATGTCGGATTATGCAAACGTTTCTGGATGTCCTCTAACACCTTACGCTTATGTGATTTATGGCTGTGCAGCTCAAGACAAAAATCACCCAGCCCTGCTTTATCGAGCCGGTGTTTAACGACCTCTAACGCCGCAAGTTTTTCCGCAACGAAAAGCACTTTCTTGCCATTAAGCATCGCTGCGGCAATCAGGTTAGTAATGGTTTGTGATTTGCCCGTGCCTGGAGGCCCTTCGATAACCATATTTTCGCCATTAACCGCATCAATTAATGCGCTATGCTGCGAGCTATCGGCATCAAAAATAAGCGGAAATTGCTGATGAATGTTATCAAAAGTATCGATGTGATATTCGCTGGATAAGCTTTCTGAGCTGGCATGATCCCCCGTCTGGGAAGTAAAAAGACGTTTGATCACTTCGTGATTCAGTAAGTTTTTATCACCCTGCGGCCAGCGCTCTGGGTCCAGATCGAGATACATCAGCATTTTGCTGAAGTTTAATAAGCTCAACGCCCCATAGCGACGCACTTTCCAACGCGGCTTATTCGTTTCGGTAATAGCCTGAATGTGCTGAAAATAGGTTTCCGGTAACGTCTCCTCATCCAACCCTGGCAATGCAAAACCAAAATCAGCCTGCAATTTCTCCTGCAACGACAGGTTAGGGATAATATCTTCCCCGGTATAACGCAGGTGATAGCGGTAAAGCCCCGCTTGTGGATCGAGTTTACCTTTCTCAAGCGTTACAGGAACGGTAAAGAGCGGAGCAAGCCGGGGCTTATCTGAATCATCACTTTCATACCATTCAAGAAAGCCAAGGGAGAGATAGAGAATCCCCGCGCCGGTCTCTTCAATCGCCACCTGCGCCTTACCGTGGATAGAGCGCAGTACAGCTTCCAAATCGGCCGGGTAATAAAGCGTCTGTATATCAATATTCGGCTCAGGCTCCTGCACGACTGGCTTACGCAACGGCTTGCCCGCTTTCGCATCGAGCTCAAACTCAGCAATATCTTTGTAGCCAAGGCGGATAAGTAGCGAATCCAGACGTTCAGCAGGAAGGCCAGATTTAGCCTGCGTATTTCTGATGCCAGCCAAAGAGCCGCCGTTTTCCTTTAGATGGAGAAGAATGAGATTGCGCGCCTTAACAACCAGCTCATGATCCTCCAGGGAAAGAGTATCTTGAGCACCGCGGAGTAAATCATAGTCTGTATTGAGCCCCAGCTTACCCGCCCACGTTCTCGCATCAGGCAGCGGTTTTGTGACCTTTTCTTCGGCTGAAGGTACATTTTTATCCAGATAGCCAAATTGCTGTAACTGCGCTTTGGTTGGATCCGGAACAGGAGCGAACTGCATGACCTGTTCTGATTTGAGGGTTTGAAAAAGCTGATCTGGCAGTGCGTTGATGATACGCAGCGAAGAGTGTTTTTGATTAATTGGAAAATTCAGTAACCTGTTTCGCGAGGTCAAATCCAACAATTTTCGCCGCATTTCCTCAAGCGACTTGAGAATATATTCTTTGGATTCATCATCGAGTGAAGAAGAGTATTCCGCCATATTAAACCCTGTAAATCATCAGCAAAAGGATTACCAGCACTTACCAAAAAGTCTGGTTTCAACACCTGACAGGAATAAAAGCTGTGCCGCTTGCGATCGTTCTGTATGTAGCGACAAGTAGTGTTATTACTGACGATGCTAAATTCAATCAGAGACCTTACCGCACAAAGGCTTATTTCAAGCAGAAAGCCCACCCGGTAAGCGTCGGGATAGCAAAATCATACCTTGGGCGACGCTGAACACAAGAAAATCCTTAAGAATAGAGACTTAACAAAAAACACAATCTTCAGATTTAACTTAATCGCACAAAACATATAACAAAACTGTTTGAGCGGTTCATAGATATTAACGAGAGAAGCCCCCTGTGCAAAAATCAACCACCATTACACTTCTCTTCAGCTTTGAAAGGGATATGGCTGATGCGAAAAATCGCAATGGCATTCATTTCAAATCATATGCAACTCGATCATGTCTGTGATAATTAAGCGTGATGTGAATAACGGGTCACGACCAAACCAACGTTAAGCCTAAAGATCTTCAAGAAATATATTCTCTTTTATGCGCCCCACAAGAGTGTCGTTGCTCAGGCGAGCACAGAGCCAAGCGGAAGTAAATGTGGGGATTCGGGCTATATAGATGGTTTCGCCCGGCGTGATGTCACTCACCGGGCAAATAAACTGATATGGAATATTGCAAAATTAATAATTTTAGAGAGAAATTAAAAAAGTGAGTATTTACTCAATACGTCTCACGCCGGTGGTGCAAAAATCACAATATCAACAGATTCAAGTTCGCCAAGCGTTTTAGTCATCATCGGTTCAACAACCTTCCAGTCTAACCCGCCAAGGCCACATCCAAGAGGCGGTATTGAGATGGAGTTAATACCGCGGCTGATAATCTCTTCTTTAAGCTGCACTAAGCCGCGCGCGATAAAATCATATTGCGACTTCTGCCGCCAATGATCCTTGGTGGGAAAGTTGACGATCAGCTTATTGTTCTCCTCTACGATGAGAATAGATCCAATTTTGAACGTTCCATTCTTGCAGGCTTCCCGGTAGATCTTATAGTTTTCAGGAAAAGCCTCCTTAAACTGGAGGGCGAGGCCTTTTCCCATTACGCCATGACAATTAACGGCATTGACCAGCGCAACCGAGTGAGAATGAAGAAGATCGCCGCGTTCATATCGAATCATAGAAATTACTCATTGTTGCAGTGGACCTAAGACATTACTTAAACCTGCCGCGCTCCGCAACCCGCATCTATTTATTACGCTTTGGATTATCGGGAAAAGACCTTGCGTTAGTCGACAACGCACCAATGTATAGTTCTGTACACTATCACCAGATTGCTCTTTTTAATTTTTTTCAAATAGTTACCACCTGGAATAACCGTTTTGCACGGGAAGATTGCGATGACATCTTATACAGAACTCAAAGCGTGAGGAGATTACTATTGGCCTGCGCACCGACAGCGATAAAACAGACTGGCAATAATGGTGATATCGGCTGCAACTCGTCGATTCTGGGTGGGAAAATCACCATTGGCGACAATGTGACCATCCGTGCACATCCGCCAGGTGCTTCACAGCATTCCAGGCGACACGATGTATAAAAATAAGATCACGCCGGTGTACACCCTAAACCACTGCAGTAGGAAAGATGTGGTAAAAGGGTTATCAGGGTAACGCGCCGCTCTCTACCCTCCATTTTGCGTACTTTTCTGCCAGTCAAAAATTCAATGTCATGTTAATCTCGGCTAGAGCAGAAGTTTTATACGTGATGAGCCATTTTTACCTGCAAAACGTCTGGAACCTGCGAGATAAACAGATCTTAAACAACATATGGCTTCCGTAACACTTTGTCACATTACCATTGACATCCAGAATAGTCTGGGTAAAATTCCCGATAAATTAATAGTCACTTCCTCGATACGTTATTTTAAGTTATTTATTAATATTGATAAGACAATCATTGAATTAAAAGAGCGCTCTAAAATATAAGATTGTAATACTCACAACCATTAGTTTATAAAAAAATAATAACTAAAATGTCTCAATAAACCTACGAATCTATTTAATATTTCGTTATGAACAACCAGGTAAATATGGATTTTCTGAAAGAGTGTTTGCGAGTTGAAGTCATTGGCGGGAAAGATAAAAAATTTTCATGGGGAAGAGCCTTCCGACATGCCTGGCGTCAGCCGAAGCGTCGTTTTCTTTTCTGGTGGAGAATAGCCTCCTATCTACATAATAAAAAAGGAAAAAGGTGCAAAAAGCTCGCACATTACCTTAATCGTAGATTAATGAAAAAATATAACACTGAAATTGGACTTGGAGCCAAAATTCAACCTGGGCTTTTTATCGCCCATTATAATGGAATTGTGGTTTCGCTATATTGCGATATCGGCAAAAACTTTCTGATCCGGCAAAACACCACCATCGGCATTAAAACACCGGGCAGGAAAGATGATGACTACAGAATTAAGATTGGCAACGATGTCGTTGTTGGTGCCAATTGCTGTATTATTTCTGATGATATCAGTATCGGAGATAACGTAAAAATTGGTGCAATGACCTTTGTTAATAAGGATATTCCTGATAACAATATCTACTACACCAAGAAAGAGACAGTTCAGGTGCTGAGGGAGGCGTAAGTCTCCTTCCCCCCAACATAGATCAGCCTCAGTCAGACAGGCTTGTAGTCGCTTTTCAGGGCCATTACCTAACCTTTTAAGGGCATTTTTGCCCACATCTCGCCGAATTACGCCGCCATAAGCGCAATTTTCATAGAAAGACTAACGCATTGAAATGTGCCCATGTAATATGAGGCCGGGCTATTGCGACTTTCGCCTTCGTGGTCCAGATTTGATGAATAATTACTCCCCTTAACAGACTCATTAAGCGCTTTGACGAAACGCCATGAACAAACCCATAAAACGGCTTGAAATCATCAAATACGCCATTGAACTGGAGGATGACAGCATCATCCTCAGCCAGCTTCCTTTGCTGAAAACGGAAGTGACCGACCCGGAGTTAGCGTTTATTGTTCACGCGCTCGAAGAGAAAAACTACAGCGATGCGATGCGCGCCATTACAGCGTGGCTCCAGAGCCAGCGCTCGGTCGTCAGCTGGCAAGATCCGCAGGTCGCCGCCAGCAAACTGGAACTCAAAGCGCTGGAGGAGCAGCTCCGCGAGCTTATCGATAAGCGTAATGCGCGCATTCAGCAGCTGGATGAATTTAACGATCTCTACTTAACCCGTCTTGGGCCGCTGATGTCGCAGATCCTGCGCCTGCGTAAAATGCTGGCTGAAGCCGCGGTGCGTCGCCAGGAAGCGGAAGCACGTCGCCGTGAGGCGGATTATCTGCGCTGCCAGAAATATCTCTCCCAGGCGGTGAACGTGCTGGTGACGCTCACGCAGCGCTGGCAGAGTATGCCGCCACACTCAATGCAGGCGGCAGAAGCGCGTAAACATCTTCAGCAGCAAAGCGAGCTGATCGCCTCCCTGCTGGCAGAAGCGCAGGAGCTGGAGCGCGGCCTGACCCGTGAAGAGGAGCCGACGCGCCAGGCGCGCGATGAAGCGCGTCAGGAGTATGAAAGCTATCAGGAGCAGCAGCACGATGCGGAAAAACGGTTCAGCTTCGAGCAGAAGATGTCGGAAGAGGAGCGTCATGAGCTGAAGCGCCTCTGGCGGCAGGCGAGTAAACTCTGTCATCCCGACCTGGTTGACAGCGAGATGAAAAACGATGCTAACAGCATGATGGTGCAGCTCAACCAGGCCCGTCAGCGCGGCGATCTGAGCGCGATTCGCTCCATGCTCAGTCGTTTGCAGAAAGGGCTGGAGCCGCTAATGGCCAGTGACAGGCTGAATGACGTGCAGCGTTTACGTCAGCGTATTGTGGAAGTGAAGCAGCACATCGCTACTTTACTTGAAGAGCTAATGACCCTTGAGAAAGAGGAGACCTGGCAACTGGTCTCTTCCCTTGGCGATCGGGAGACCTACTTCCGCCAGCAGGAGAAAGCACTGGCGGAGATCCGGGAATCCCTTGAGCAGCAGGTTAGCGAAGCCGAATACGACGAAGTGGCCTGATATACGCCCGGCGCTCTGCCGGGCCGCAGCTACTTTTTATGCCAGTAAGCCTGCGCGCGAACGCACTGCTGATCGATGGTGTCCGTTTCAAACTGCGCCTTCAGCGCTTTCACCACCTCCCCCTCCCCGGTCAGCCAGATAAAATAGTCCTCATCCGGCACCGTTAGCGTTGCCAGCTTTTCTGCCACTCTCTGCGGCTGATGCCCAATCACATACTCAATATCAAAACCCTCCAGGTGTGCGAGGTAGTCCTGATAAGCGGCATTGTCGATGGTCACCAGCGCCTTCACCTGCGGGCACCGCGCGAGCTGGCTTATCGCTTCCAGACGGCGACGCAGTGCCGGCATACCTGACTCATCGCACACATAGAGCTGCCAGACATAATCTTCCGGTACTACCAGCGAACCGCGCGGCCCGCCGATGGTCAATTGATCGCCGGCCTGCGCGTGAAGCGCCCACGTGCTCGCCACACCGCCATCGTGAATATAAAAATCGAGAGTCAGTTCATGGCGGCTGGCGTCATAGAGCGGCGTATAGTCGCGCGACTGTGGACGCGGCCCATCGCCCCAGTCTATGCCCTCATCCGTTACCACTGGCGGAACAAAAGGCGTGCCCGCTTGCGGGAAGAAAACTTTGGTATGGTCGTCGAAACCGCGTGAACTAAAGCCATCGAGCTGCTCGCCGCCAAGTACAACGCGTTGAAAGCCCTCGCTTGCCCGCTCAATGCGCAAAACGGTTAACTGGCGAAAACGCAGCTCATTGCGTACGCGCTGCGGATAGCGTGAAGGAGTTGTGGTCATAATCGGCCCTACTGAATGTGAAATAGATATATCTAAATTTTGTGCAAATGATAATGATTGTTGTTTGTGGTAAAGGCAAGATTTTTTAAGATATAGCCATAGCTAAACGCACACTCTGCTAAATCGATAAAATTAATATTTATATATCAATAATATAAACAACAAAAATCAATCAAGCCTGTTAAAACACCCTATTTTAGATATATATTAGATATATCTAATAATAACGGAGAGTAAGATGCGCCATTCCCACGACAACCACGATAACGAACGCCACGGCGGCCGTCGCCAGCGCTTTTTTGGTCACGGGGAGTTACGCCTGGTGGTACTGCATCTGCTGCGCGACAGCGCAAGCCATGGCTATGAGCTTATCAAAGCTATTGAAACGCTGACCGAGGGAAACTACACCCCCAGCCCCGGGGTGATTTACCCGACTCTCGAACTGTTGCGCGACCAGCAGTTGATCACTATCAGCGATGAGGAGAATGGGCGCAGAGTGATTGCGATAACGCGGCATGGTCAGCAGTGGCTGGATGAGAGCCAGCAGCAGCTGGCGCAGATTCTGGAGCGGATCAAAGGGCGTAACGTCGGCTATCAGTTGCGCAGAGATCCGCAGATGAAGCGGGCGCTGGCAAATTTTAAAGCCGTGCTCGACTTGCGCGTGAATCAGCAAGCGCTTAGCGCCGCGCAGCTTAAACAGATAATTGGCATTATCGACCGCGCGGCGCTGGAGATATCTCAGCTGGATTAAGCCTGCATTGGCGCTTCACGCAGGCGGAACACTTTGACCAGTTCGCGCAAATGAAGCGCCTGGTCATTCAGTGCCGCCGCCGCGGCAACGGACTCTTCCACCAGGCTTGAGTTCTGCTGAGTGGTGGAGTCAATCAGGCCAATCGCGCTATTGATCTGCGAAATGCCGTCGGTCTGCTCGCGGCTCGCCTGGCCGATTTCACGCAGGATCACATCCATCTCTTCAACGTTGGTCACCATTCCGTTAATCAGTGAGCTGGCTCTCTCCACCAGCGCCATCCCTTCACGCGTCTGGCTGGCCGAACTCTCAATCAGATGGCGAATATCGTTCGCCGATGAGGCGCTTTTTTGTGCCAGTTGACGCACTTCGCCCGCCACCACGGCAAAACCACGGCCATGCTCACCGGCACGCGCCGCTTCTACCGCGGCGTTCAACGCAAGGATATTGGTCTGGAAGGCAATGGCATCAATCAGGTTGATGATGTCGGACATGCGGTTAGAAGTGTCATTGATAACGCGCATCTTCTCAGTGACCTGCATCATCATCTCGCCATTGCTTTTCACCACCGTCGCGGCATCCGCCGAGAGCGTTGAGGCTTCGGAGGTGTGGTCGGCAGTGTTCTTCACGGTTGCGGTGATCTGCTCCATGGAAGCCGCGGTCTGCTCAACGGAACTCGCCTGCTCTTCCGTTCGCGCCGCCAGGTCCTGGTTACCGGCAACAATCTGCGCCGCTGCGCTGGAGATATTTTCAGAACCGTTTTGCACCTGATGCACAATCTCTACCAGACGATTTTTCATCTCCATCAGTGCGCGCAACAGCGTACCGGTTTCATCGCGGTGGTGAGAGTTAATCGAACGGGTTAAGTCGCCATCGGCAATCGCTTCAGCAAAAGTGACGGCTTCCCTAAGCGGACGGGTGATCATACGCGCGATCGCCACGCCAATCAGGCTGCCAAGAGCAATACTGATCGCAGCAAGCACAATCAGTAGCAGGCGGTTAGAGCCGAAGTCTTTCTGCACCTGATCACCTGCGTCGCGCATCTGCTGATCCTGGATCGCGATCAGCGACTGCACCTTCGCTTTATAGGCATTCTGGACGTTGATGGTGTTGGTCATCATCTCCTGGATGGCGGCCGGGCGATCGTTACGCTTTACGGCATCAAGGATGCGAAAACGGGAGTCGAGGTACTGCTGGCGCACGGTGCGGATGTCAGCAAGGATCTGCTGCGACTGCTCGTCGCGCAGGTTTTTCGATAAATCTGCCAGTAAGGCTGTAATACGCGCGCTGATAGCCGCCAGCTCTTTCTGAGAGTTAGCCGACCATTTGCCGTCAGTATCTAACAGCATTAATTGTTGCGTGCTGACAAACGTCTGGAAATTATCAATTAGCTGGTTTGCTTTTACGGTAGTGGGATAATCCTCATGTACAATTTCCTGCATACCGTTATTGGCGCGATTAAGACTAAAAAGCGAGAAACAGGAGCTCACCACCATTAATACAATAAAGAATCCGAATGCCAGAAATAATTTCGTACCGATTTTTACATCATGTAAAAACATATCTTCTCCGTGGATTTGAATGTCTTGCTGACAAAAGCCTTGAACCCTAATTCAGAAGGCACGCTTAAGTCCCCGGCGCGAATGGAATGCCTGTCGCCACCAGACGTTATCGGTAACGTAAATGCTAACTTTATGAGTTTGATCGTTTTTTTATTAAATTAATTGCTTACTGGATAGCCATCAACTATCAATACGGCGTCATTGATCGTTATTTGTTTCTATAACTTATTATTCCGGTAATATATTAATGGGAGTTAACTACAGTTAATGAGAAATTAAATTTCATGCTAACTATTTTATTCAACCCGAGCCTGAAAAGACTTCACTTAATAAAAAATTAACAATTAATAAAAAATCATCAACAAAAAAATGGATGAGTAGAAATAAAAAAACCGCCAGCAAAGATGGCGGTTTTTTTAATTAAATATCTTTTAGTGTAAAACGGAAACGGCGTCCTGCAGCCGACCCGCGCGCTGTTTCACCATTGACGATACTTCTGCGCTCTGCTCAACAAGGCCGGCATTTTTCTGCGTAATGGCATCCAGCTCCGCCACGGCGCGCGTCAAATCCGCCAGGCCAGTAGCCTGCTCCGAAGTAGACTGGCTGATCTGGGCAATCAAGGCAGTGACATCTTTTACCTGAGCCACAATATCGTCCATGGTCCGCCCAGCTGCGTGAACCTGTTCGGAGCCGGACTGCACTTTGCTGGCGCTGGCATCAATCAGTTTACGAATATCATTCGCGGCGTTAGCGCTGCGGCTTGCCAGGTGGCGCACTTCACCGGCAACCACCGCGAAGCCTTTACCCTGTTCCCCTGCGCGCGCGGCCTCGACCGCAGCATTCAGCGCCAGGATATTGGTCTGGAAAGCAATATCGTTAATCAGCGCAGTGATAGAGCCGATACGCTGTGTGCTGTCGGCAATTTCATCCATGGTTTTCACCACCGTTTCCATCGCTTTACCGCCGTGAGCAGCGGCGTTACTGGCGGAGCTGGAGAGCTTATCCGCTGCTGACGCCGTTTCCGAGTTGCTCTGAACCGACGCGGCCATCTGGCCCATTGTCGCCACAGTCTGCTGCACGTTTACTACCGTCTGGCGCGTGCGCTCATTTAAATCATCATTGCCCTTCGCCAGCGTTTCGCTGCCGTTAAGCACGCTACTCACCTGACCAGAAACATCATTAATCAACCAGCGGCACATCAGCCCCAGCTGTCCGACAGAGCGCAGGATCAGCCCCACTTCATCGCTACGGTTAAGGAAATCGACGCTGTTACGCTCGCTCGTCGCTACACTCAGCGCCTGCTGCGCCACATTCTCGACCGGGCGAACAATCTGCCACTCAAACGCCAGCGCCCCCAGGAACGTTACCACTGTACTGACCAGCATCGATACAGGATGCGCGCCGGTAAACCACAGCGCCGCTAGCTGCGCTACCCACAGCAGCGCCATGACGCTGCGCGCCCGCCAGCGCAGCGGAAGCGTGGCTATTTTCCCCAGCATACCTTTACCCAGCACCAGCCCTTTATGCAGGCGCTTTTTGCTGCGCCCCTCATTTAATGCACTATAGAGCGGTTCAACTGCCGCGATCTCCTGCTCCGTCGCGCGGGTACGGATCGACATATAGCCGGTCACTTCACCGTTACGCACCATCGGAATAGCATTTGCACGCACCCAGTAGTGATCGCCATTTTTACGACGGTTTTTCACAATACCGCTCCACGGCTCGCCCTGTTTCAGGGTGAACCACATATCGGCAAATGCCGCTTTCGGCATATCGGGGTGGCGTACAAGGTTGTGGGGTTGGCCATTTAACTCATGAAGGTGGTAACCGCTGGCGTGAATAAACGCATCGTTAGCGTGAGTGATGTAGCTCTGCGTATCAGTGGTGGACATCAGCGTGGCGTCATCGTCCAGCGGGAAGTTGCGCTGGCTGACATAAAGAGGAGAAGACATGATTGCGTCCTGTGCAGGTTATATTGCCGTGAAAAAATTATTGCGAATGTTATTTCGGCGATAATGAATTTATCTTTAGTTGTTAAATTTGATTTAGATCGCAAATTGGCAGAAATCCCTGATTTTGATAGGATTGTTAAAGTATTGATTTTAATAGTTTCACTTTGAAAACAGTTAGTCACGCTTACCGCTTATGCCCCATTTTCATGCATTCGACGCACTTTTTTGGCGCAAAGGGCTTTTTCCCCCTCTCTCCGATCGTTTATTAACACTGCTGTAACCTATTTTTTGCCTAAGCGGCATGATTAAATCTTGTACAATTTGACTTTCACTTGGCGTTTATCCCGATTTCACTGCTCCCCGCCGAAGTGGCGTAATCCCTGCAATACTTTAATCAGTATCATGTGATACGCGACTCCTGGAGCTTATTTTGAACAGGTTACCTTCCAGCGCATCCGCCTTAGCGTGCAGCGCTCACGCCCTGAATCTCATTGAGAAGCGAACGCTTGATCATGAGGAGATGAAAGCTTTAAACCGAGAGGTAGTGGATTACTTTAAAGAGCATGTTAACCCGGGGTTTTTAGAGTATCGAAAATCTGTTACAGCCGGCGGGGATTACGGAGCCGTAGAGTGGCAAGCAGGCAGTCTGAATACGCTTGTCGACACTCAGGGAGTGGAGTTTTTAGATTGCCTGGGTGGATTTGGTATTTTTAATGTGGGGCACCGTAATCCAGTTGTCGTTTCCGCCGTACAGAACCAACTCGCCAAACAACCTCTGCACAGCCAGGAGCTTCTCGACCCGCTACGGGCGATGCTGGCAAAAACGCTGGCGGCGCTTGCGCCCGGCAAACTCAAATATAGTTTCTTCAGTAACAGCGGCACCGAGTCCGTGGAAGCGGCGCTGAAACTGGCGAAAGCGTATCAGTCACCGCGCGGGAAATTTTCCTTCATCGCCACCAGCGGCGCGTTCCACGGTAAATCGCTTGGTTCGCTCTCGGCGACGGCGAAGTCAACCTTCCGTAAACCCTTTATGCCGCTGCTGCCGGGCTTCCGCCATGTACCGTTTGGCGATATCGACGCCATGCGCACTGCGCTCTGCGAAGGGGAGAAAACCGGGGATGAGGTTGCGGCAGTGATCCTTGAGCCGATTCAGGGTGAGGGCGGCGTCATTTTGCCTCCGCCGGGCTATCTGCCCGCGGTGCGTAAGTTGTGCGATGAGTTTGGCGCGCTACTTATTTTTGACGAAGTGCAAACCGGTATGGGGCGCACCGGCAGGATGTTTGCCTGCGAGCATGAAAACGTGCAGCCGGACATTATGTGTTTAGCCAAAGCGCTTGGCGGCGGCGTGATGCCGATTGGCGCGACCATCGCCACCGAAGAGATCTTCTCGGTACTGTTTGATAACCCGTTTCTGCACACCACCACCTTTGGCGGCAATCCGCTGGCCTGTGCGGCGGCGCTGGCGACCATCAATGTGCTGCTGGAAGAGAACCTGCCGGCGCAGGCGGAGCAGAAAGGCGACATGCTGCTGGATGGCTTCCGTGCGCTGGCGCGTCAGTATCCCGATCTGGTACAGGATGTGCGCGGGCGCGGCATGCTAATGGCGCTGGAGTTTGTGAATAACGAGACGGGGTACAACTTTGCCAGCCAGATGTTCCGCCAGCACGTGCTGGTGGCCGGTACGCTCAACAATGCGAAAACCATTCGTATTGAGCCGCCGCTCACGCTCACCATTGAGCAGTGCGAACAGGTGCTGCGCGCCGCAGGCGAAGCGCTGTCCGCGCTACGCGTTTCAGTGGAGCCGGTGTAACCCCTGCCCGATGGCGCTTCGCTTATCGGGTCTACAAACAGCTCCCCGTAGGCCGGATAAGGCGTTAGCCGCCATCCGGCGCTTCTGCCCGATGGCGCTTCGCTTATCGGGCCTACAATCAGCTCCCCGTAGGCCGGATAAGGCGCAGCCGCCATCCGGCATTTTCTCCGCCCGCGCTTTTTTGAATCCCATCACAATCATTTGCTCCCGCTTTTCACTTCTGTTGTCGCGACGGCTACAGTAGAACTCATCCGACCACATAACAATAATTTTACATTGGAAGAGAGCATGAGCCACTACCCGTCACTGTTTGCCCCGCTGGATCTGGGTTTTACCCAGCTTAAAAACCGTGTGCTGATGGGGTCAATGCACACCGGTCTGGAGGAGCGCCCGGACGGCGCAGAGCGGCTGGCGGCCTTCTACGCCGAACGCGCCCGGCACGGGGTGGCGCTGATAGTTACAGGCGGCATTTCGCCTGCCCTCTCCGGCGTAACAATGGAAGGTGCCGCGGTGCTGAACAATATCAGCCAGCTACCGCACCATCGCCACATTACCGACGCGGTACATCAGGAGGGGGGGAAAATCGCGCTACAGATCCTCCATACTGGTCGCTACAGCTTTCAGCCCAACCTGGTCGCGCCCTCTGCCATTCAGGCTCCTATCAACCGCTTCAAACCTCACGAACTGAGCCATGATGAGATTCTTAGCCTGATTGAGGATTTCGCCCGCTGCGCGCATCTGGCCCAGCAGGCCGGTTACGACGGCGTTGAGGTGATGGGCTCAGAAGGCTATCTGATTAACCAGTTTCTCGCGGCGCGCACCAACCAGCGTGAAGATGAATGGGGCGGTGATTACGCTCGCCGGATGCGTTTTCCACTCGAAGTAGTGCGCGCGATCCGTGAGCGCGTCGGGGAGCACTTCATCCTGATCTATCGCCTGTCGATGCTCGATCTGGTGGAGGGTGGCGGCACGCTGGATGAGACCATCGCGCTGGCGCAGGCCGTTGAAGCGGCAGGCGCTACGCTGATCAATACCGGGATCGGCTGGCATGAAGCGCGGATCCCCACCATAGCCACACCGGTGCCGCGCGGGGCGTTTAGCTGGGTGACGCGCAAGTTGAAAGGCAAAGTCAACGTCCCGCTGATCACCACCAACCGCATTAATGATCCACAGGTGGCCGAAGCGATCCTTGCCCGTAACGATGCGGATATGGTGTCAATGGCGCGCCCTTTCCTCGCTGATGCGGAGCTGCTAAGCAAAGCGCAGAGCGGCCGGGAAGAGGAGATCAACACCTGCATTGGCTGCAACCAGGCGTGTCTGGATCAGATCTTTTACGGCAAAGTGACCTCCTGCCTGGTCAACCCGCGCGCCTGCCATGAAACGCTGATGCCAATCTACCCGGCAGAGCAGAAAAAAAACCTCGCGGTGGTCGGCGCAGGCCCCGCCGGGCTCGCTTTTGCGGTGAATGCCGCCGCGCGCGGTCACAGCGTGACGCTGTTTGATGCACAAGCAGAGATCGGCGGGCAGTTTAACGTCGCCAAACAGATCCCCGGTAAAGAGGAGTTTTATGAGACCCTGCGTTACTACCGGCACATGATCGACAAAACCGGCGTTGCGCTCTGCCTGAACCAACGCGTCGATCCCGGTATGCTGACGCTGTTTGATGAGGTGATCCTGGCCTGCGGCATTGAGCCGCGCATGCCGCTTATCGACGGCATTGATCACCCGAAAGTGCTGAACTATCTCGAGGTGTTGCGCGATAAAGCGCCGGTCGGCGAACGCGTGGCGATCGTCGGCTGCGGCGGGATCGGCTTTGATACCGCGGTCTATTTAAGCCAGCCGGGGGAGTCGACCAGCAAGAATATCGCTGAATTCTGTGTTGAGTGGGGAATTGATACCAGCCTCAATGAGGTCGGCGGCCTGCGGCCGGAAGGGCCACAGTTGCCGAAAAGCCCGCGACAGATTGTGATGCTGCAACGCAAAGCGAGCAAGCCGGGCGATGGGCTGGGGAAAACTACCGGCTGGATCCACCGCGCCACGCTGCTGTCACGCGGCGTGAAGATGATCCCGGCGGTGAGCTACCAGAAGATTGACGATGAGGGTTTGCATATTCTGGTCGGCGGCGAGCCGCAGGTGCTGGCAGTGGATAATGTGGTGATCTGTGCAGGCCAGGAGCCGCGACGCGAGCTGGCCGAACCGCTGCGCGAAGCCGGTAAGCCAGTGCATTTGATTGGCGGCTGCGACGTGGCGATGGAGTTGGATGCCCGCCGGGCGATAGCGCAGGGTACGCAACTGGCATTAACCATTTAGCCCGACAGCAATGCCTGATGGCGCTGCGCTTATCAGGCCTACGGGGTTCAGGAATTTGTAGGCCGGATAAGGCGTAAGCCGCCATCCGGCAAAGCACCTGATGGCGCTGCGCTTATCAGGCCTACAGGTTTTGAGAAGTTGTAGGCTGGAGAAGGCGTGAGCCGCCATCCGGCAAAACCCCTGATGGCGCGGGCGGTTAGCGCTTTTTACGCACTTTAACCGCTTTGAGGATCACGAATTTATTATTGGTCGCCACGGTTTCGCAGTTACCGAACACGCGTTTGAGCTTGCGGAAATAGTCGAGATGGCGATTACCAACAATGCGTAATTCACCGCCATATTTCAGGCTGCGGCGCGCATCGTTAAACATCTGCCAGGCAATGTGATCGGTGATGGCGCTCTGCTGATGGAACGGCGGGTTACAGAGCACAGCATCAAAACGATCCGGCTCAATACCGGAGAGGGCGTTATTGATCATAAACTCGCAGCGCTCCACATCCTCTGGCAGGTTGCTCTCCACGTTCAGGCGCGAAGAGGCGACCGCCATGGCCGACTCATCAACAAACAGCACCTGCGCCTGTGGGTTATTAGCCAGCAGCTGCAAACCAATCACCCCATTGCCGCAGCCGAGATCGACCATCTCGCCTTCAACATTTTCCGGCAGATGTTGCAGGAAAAAGCGTGCGCCAATATCCAGCCCGCTGCGGGAAAAAACATTCGCGTGGTTGTGAATGGTCCAGGGGGTGCCATCCAGCTTCCAGCTTGCCAGCAGGGGCGCTTCGACAAGCGCGAGGGCGTTAAAGGTGCAGTTGATCAAGCGCGCTTTACGCCATGCCAGCGTCGTGGTGGTCGGGCCGAGGATCTTCTCAAACAGCGCCATCGTCGAATTGTGAATATCACGGGTTTTCGCACCGGCGATAATCCGCGTCTGCGGCGTAACCACATCGCGCAGCGCGCGCAGCTGTTGCTCAAGCAGGGCCAGCTGCTTTGGTATTTTGATCAGCACTAACGCCGGATTGGCAGGCAGCGGGCTAAGGCAGTCCTGAAAGGTGACCGCCTCTTCATCGAGATCGTTAATGCGCAGGTTGTGCTGCGTTGCCAGCTCGGCAATAAAGGAGTCATTAATCGACACCGGATGGTGAGCCGCCAGCGCACAGGCCAGCGCGCCAAAGCTGTCGTTGAAGATCAGAACCGGGCCATCGACCGCATCCACCTGTTGCAGAAGATATTCATCCGCTGCATCCCACGCCTGTAGCGACGCCTCTTCCACGCCGACAGGGAATCTGTCTAAAGTGAATGACTGTCCGTTTAACTCAACCTGGCTCATCGACCCTCCGCAATGCTAAAATTCGCGCGTTTTATCGCTCAATTACGTAAGGATGTAAACACATTTCACCATGAAGACCCTCACCTATCTTCAGGGCTATCCTGAATCCCTGCTGGCGCAGGTACATACGCTGATTGAGCAGAACCGTCTGGGCGAGGTGCTGGCAAAACGCTACCCTGACAGCCACGGTGTCACCACCGATAAAGCGCTCTACCACTACACGCAAGAGATGAAGAACCAGTTCCTGCGTAACGCCGCGCCAGTGAACAAAGTGATGTATGACAGCAAAATTCATGTGCTCAATAATGCCCTTGGCCTGCACACCGCCATCTCCCGCGTGCAGGGCGGCAAGCTGAAAGCGAAAGCGGAGATCCGCGTCGCCACCGTATTTCGCGATGCGCCGGAAGCCTTTCTGCGCATGATTGTGGTGCATGAACTGGCGCACCTGCGCGAGAAGGAGCATAACAAAGCTTTTTACCAGCTCTGCTGTCATATGGAGCCGCAGTACCACCAGCTCGAGTTCGATACCAGGCTCTGGTTGACCCATCTCGCCTTGCGCTAAGCATGCGTGCCAGCGCACTGGTTTTGTCATGTTGACGTGATAGAGTGACAGCGCAACCCTTTAACGGAGAAGTAGCGCCTTTATGATACGTTTCGCTGTCATAGGGACGAACTGGATCTCGCGCCAGTTTGTCGATGCCGCCCATGAAACGGGCAAATACAGACTCACCGCCGTCTATTCCCGCAGCCTTGAACAGGCGCAAACCTTCGCCACCGACTACCCTGTCGAGCACCTCTTTACCTCGCTTGAGGAGATGGCGCAAAGCGATGCGATTGATGCCGTCTACATTGCCAGCCCCAACGCCCTCCACTTTGCGCAGACACAACTGTTTCTCAGCCATAAAAAGCATGTGATCTGCGAAAAACCGCTGGCCTCCAACCTGCGCGAAGTGGAAGCCGCCATCGCCTGCGCCCGTGAAAATCAGGTGGTGCTGTTTGAAGCCTTCAAAACCGCTAGCCTGCCAAACTTCCTGGTGCTGAAACAGTCGCTGGCGAAAGCGGGCAAGCTGCGTAAAGCATTCATCAACTACTGCCAATACTCGTCCCGCTACCAGCGTTTTCTCGACGGCGAAAACCCCAACACCTTCAACCCCGCATTTTCTAACGGGTCGATTATGGATATCGGCTTTTACTGTCTCGCCTCGGCGGTGGCGCTGTGGGGCGAACCGCATAGCGTGCAGGCGTCGGCGAGCCTGCTCTCCAGCGGCGTCGACGCGCACGGCGTGGTGGTGATGAATTACGGCGATTTCAGCGTCACGCTGCACCACTCGAAAGTGAGCGATTCGGTGCTGGCGAGTGAGATTCAGGGTGAAGCTGGCTCGCTGGTGATTGAGAAGATCTCCGAGTGCCAGAAACTCTGTTTCATCCCGCGCGGCGGCAAAGCGCAGGAGCTGACGCAGCCGCAGCATATCAACACTATGCTGTATGAAGCCGAGACCTTCGCGCGGCTGGTGGAGGAGAATGAGGTCAATCATCCGGGGCTTGCGATCAGCCGTATTACGGCAAAACTGCTAACGGAGATCCGCCGCCAGACCGGCGTCGTCTTCCCAGCCGATGATGTCAGCGCCCAGCTCCCTGCGTAAAGCTTCGTAAGAAGCGCTGGCGACACATTGACCAGCTCAATGTGTTGACATAATTTGTTACCAGCAAAGGGGAGTAACTTCTTCGCCGGTGGATCGTCATTACGGTGCGTTAAGCACCCGGTCGCCGGGCGTCATTACTGACGTAAGTGAGACCTTGCCGGAAGGCGAGATCCCCCTGCACCAGGCAAGCGGCTAACGTCTTCTGACGTTGGCCGTTTTTGTTTGCGTGAGGATCTGGTGATGAATAGTGTTGGCACACCGATGTTATGGGGCGTTTTTGCCGTTGCCGTGGTGGTTATGCTGGCGATCGACCTTCTGCTTCAGGGGCGTCGCGGCGCGCATACGATGACTATGAAGCAGGCGGCCGTTTGGTCAGTAGTGTGGGTTAGCCTGTCGCTGCTGTTTAATGCCGCCTTCTGGTGGTATCTGACGCAAACCGAAGGGCGCGCGGTCGCGGATACGCAGGCGCTGGCATTTTTAACCGGTTATTTGATTGAAAAAGCGCTGGCGGTAGACAACGTCTTCGTCTGGCTGATGCTGTTTAGCTACTTTGCTGTCCCTGCGGCCTTGCAGCGCCGGGTACTGATCTATGGCGTACTCGGGGCGATCGTGCTGCGTACTATCATGATCTTCGCTGGTAGCTGGCTGATTACCCAGTTCTCATGGCTGCTCTACGTTTTCGGTGCCTTCCTGCTCTTTACTGGCGTAAAGATGGCGCTGGCGAAGGAGGATGATAAGGGTATTGGAGATAAACCGGTGGTGCGCTGGCTGCGTAGCCATCTGCGCATGACCGATAGCATCGAAAGTGAGCACTTCTTTGTGCGCAAAAACGGTCTGCTCTATGCCACGCCGCTGCTACTGGTGCTGATCCTGGTGGAGTTGAGCGATGTGATTTTTGCCGTCGACAGCATTCCGGCGATCTTCGCCGTTACTACCGATCCCTTTATCGTCCTGACTTCTAACCTGTTTGCCATTCTGGGCCTGCGCGCGATGTACTTCCTGCTGGCGGGCGTGGCGGAGCGCTTCTCAATGCTCAAATATGGTCTGTCGGTGATCCTGGTGTTTATCGGTATCAAAATGCTGATTGTCGATTTCTTCCATATCCCGATCGCTATCTCCCTTGGCGTGGTGGGTGGCATCCTGGTATTGACGCTGCTGATTAATAGTTGGGTTAACTACCAGAACGACAAGAAAAACCGCGCGTAAGCTGTAAATCGCCGCTCTGCCACCCCGGCGAGCGGCGATTTATCGCGCCTGTTGTCTTTGTCACAAAACGCTAACATCAATACTCAAAAAGCCGCCCCAGCACGTAAAAGTACGCTTGCCGCTCTTCCCTGTTGCCGCAGAGTTCATATACTCCATTCAGCAAACAATTGTTACATCCTGATAAAGCTCTGCTTAAAAGAGCAGCGGGATGTAATTCCACAACATGAAAGGAAAATGGCATGACAACGCACCGCTCGTCAGGGCTGCTGCAACGTTTCGTTGATGGCAGTCTGGTGAAACAGATTCTTTTTGGTCTCGTTCTGGGGATTTTACTGGCGTGGATCTCAACGCCTGCCGCTATCGCCACCGGTATTCTCGGTACGCTGTTTGTCAGCGCCTTAAAAGCCGTTGCGCCGGTACTGGTATTGATGCTGGTGATGGCGTCTATTGCCGGGCACCAGCAGGGGCAGAAGACACGCCTGCGCCCGGTATTGGTGCTCTATTTATTGGGTACCTTCACCGCAGCGCTCACTGCCGTGCTGGCCAGTTACCTCTTCCCCTCCACTTTGCAGTTAGCCCCCGGAGCCAGCGACGTCACGCCGCCTTCCGGCATTGTGGAAGTCCTACGGGGCTTACTCACCAGCATGATCGCCAACCCAGTAACGGCAATTATGGAAGCAAACTATATCGGTATCCTGGTGTGGGCCGTCGGGCTGGGTTTTGCTCTGCGTCACAGCAGTGAGACGACCAAAAAGATGGTGCAGGATATGTCTGGCGCCGTCACCTTTATGGTGCGGATCGTGATCCGTTTTGCGCCGATTGGCATTTTCGGTCTCGTCTCCTCGACGCTTGCCACCTCCGGCTTCGGCGCGCTGCTGGGCTATGCGCAACTGTTGGTGGTGCTGGTGGGCTGCATGGTATTTGTCGCGCTTGTAATCAACCCGCTGCTGGTCTACTGGAAGATCCGCCGCAACCCCTACCCGCTGGTCTTTGCCTGCCTGCGTGAAAGCGGCGTAACGGCATTTTTTACCCGCAGCTCAGCGGCGAATATTCCGGTCAATATGGCGCTGTGTGAAAAACTCAATCTTGATCGCGATACCTACTCGGTCTCCATCCCGCTGGGAGCGACCATTAATATGGCGGGCGCAGCGATTACCATTACCGTATTGGCGCTGGCGGCGGTGCACACACTGGGCATTGCTGTCGATCTGCCGACGGCGCTGCTACTGAGTGTAGTGGCGTCGCTCTGTGCCTGCGGCGCATCCGGCGTGGCGGGCGGCTCGCTGCTGCTGATCCCGCTGGCATGTAATATGTTTGGTATTTCCAACGATGTTGCCATGCAGGTGGTGGCGGTCGGCTTTATCATCGGCGTGTTGCAGGACTCCTGTGAAACCGCGCTCAACTCCTCTACCGATGTGCTGTTTACCGCCGCGGTGTGCCAGGCGGAAGATGAGCGGCTGGTGAAGAACGCGTTACGTAACTAACCGGCGGACAAGCGAAAAAAAAGCGGCGCTGTCAGGGTAGCGCCGCTTTGCTTACTGCACTTCTCAGTGCGATTTATAAAGTTACACCACTTTTGAAGATGGCTAACTCACGGAAATCATTTTTCTCATTACAGGTTTGCTTGCCGTTGGCAATCGCCACAATCACATCGACAAACTCCTCCAATAGCTGCGGCATTGCTTTGCCGTGGATCAATTGACCGGCATCAAAATCGATCCAGTGTTTCTTTTTCGCTGCCAGCTCACTGTTAGTGGCAATTTTCACCGTCGGCACAAAACCGCCGTAGGGCGTCCCACGACCCGTGCTAAAGAGCACCATATGGCAGCCGGCGCCGGCTAACGCGCTGGTTGCCACGGCATCGTTGCCCGGCGCGCTTAGCAGATTAAGGCCGGGGGTTTGCAGGCGCTCGCCATAGCGCAGCACATCAACCACCTGGCTGGCACCCGCTTTCTGCGTACAGCCCAGCGACTTCTCCTCCAGCGTAGTGATGCCCCCCGCTTTGTTGCCCGGCGACGGGTTCTCATAAATCGGCTGATTATGGGCAATAAAGTACTGTTTGAAGTCGTTAACCATGGTGACGGTCTTCTCAAAGGTACTTTCATCGCGGCAGTGGCTCATCAGAATGCGTTCAGCGCCGAACATCTCCGGCACTTCGGTTAGCACCGTGGTGCCACCGTTGCCAATGACATAATCGGAGAAACGGCCGAGCATCGGGTTTGCGGTAATACCGGAAAGCCCGTCAGAGCCGCCGCACTCCAGGCCAAACTTCAGCTCGCTCAGTTTACCTACCTCACGTTTATCGTGCCGCATTGCCTCATAGAGCGCATGCAGGTGTTCAAGCCCCGCTTCCACTTCGTCGTCCTGGTGTTGGCAGACCATAAAGTGGACGCGGTCAGCATCAAATTCGCCCAATGTCTGGCGGAAGGCGTCAACCTGGTTGTTTTCACACCCGAGGCCAATCACCAGCACCGCGCCTGCATTGGGATGGCGCACCATGTTTTGCAGCATGGTGCGCGTGTTGATGTGGTCGTCGCCGAGCTGTGAGCAGCCGTAGGTGTGGCTGAAGAGGTAGACGCCGTCGATATCTTCGGCGTCATGGGTCTCTTTCAGAAAACGATTCTGGATCTGACGGGCGATGCCATTGACACAGCCGACCGTCGGCAGGATCCACAACTCATTACGGATCCCTACCTCCCCGTTCGCCCGGCGGTAGATCTGCACGTCACGATCGCCCGCCTGGCTGCCCTCAGCCTGAAAATCAGGTTGATAGCTATACTCGTCCAGATCGCTGAGGTTTGTTCGCGCATTGTGGGAATGGATGTACTCGCCCGACGCGATATCTGACGTCGCATGACCAATCGGCAGGCCATATTTAACAATGTTTTCGCCCTGCTTAATGGTATGCAGCGCAAACTTATGCCCGCGTGATACGGCCTGGCGCAGCTGTACGGTCTGGTTGTCGATAACGACTTCCGCGCCTTCAGCAAGATCGGCCAGCGCTACTGCGACGTTATCCAGCGAATGGATCTTGATGTATTGCATATCAACCTCAAACGGCCTTAGTTCAGTTCAATCGCGAAGTAATCACGCGCATTGTTAAAGCAGATGTTTTTCACCATTTCGCCCAGCAGCTGAATGTCCGCCGGGGCTTCGCCCGCTTCCACCCAGCGGCCAATCATCTGGCAGAGGATGCGGCGGAAATATTCATGGCGGGTATAAGAGAGGAAGCTGCGGCTGTCAGTCAGCATGCCGACAAAGCGGCTGAGCAGGCCGAGCTGTGCGAGCTGGGTCATCTGACGCTCCATGCCATCTTTCTGATCGTTAAACCACCAGCCGGAACCGAACTGCATTTTGCCCGGCATGCCTTCCCCCTGGAAGTTGCCGATCATGGTGCCCAGCACTTCGTTATCGCGCGGGTTCAGGCAGTAAAGGATAGTTTTCGGCAGCAGATTATCTTCATTCTGCTTGCTCAGCAGCTTAGAGAGTTCCTCCGCCAGCGGACGGTCATTGATGGAGTCGAAGCCGACATCCGGCCCGAGCAGCTTGAACTGACGCTGGTTATTGTTGCGCAGCGCGCCAATGTGGTACTGCTGCACCCATTCGCGACGGGCATACTCCGCGCCGAGCCACACCAGCACCGCGGTTTTAAACTGCGCCACCTCTTTTTCGCTCAGCGTTTCACCCGCCAGGCGACGCGCCAGAATGGCATCGAGCTCTGATTCAGAGGCTTCGGCAAACAGCACCACGTCCAGCGCGTGGTCAGAAACTTTACAGCCGTGCGCGGCAAAGTGATCGAGACGTTTTGTCAGCGCGGTTTGCAGATCGGTAAAGCGGCGGATCTCGGTATCGGAGACTTCACCGAGTTTCGCCATGTAGTCGTTAAAAGTTGCCTGCTCGATATTGAAAGCTTTATCCGGACGCCAGCTCGGCAGCACTTTGGTACCAAAAGAGCTCTCTTTGGCGATCACCGCATGGTGCTCCAGTGAATCAATCGGATCATCGGTGGTGCCGACCATTTTGACATTCATCTGCTGCATGATACCGCGCGCGGAAAAGGCGTCCTGCGCCAGCAGTTGGTTACCGCGTTCCCAGATCTCATCAGCCGTTGCAGGAGACAGCAGTTTACCTGTGATACCAAACGGGCGGCGCAGCTCAAGATGTGTCCAGTGGTATAACGGGTTGCCTATGGTATGCGGTACGGTCGCTGCCCAGGCATCAAACTTCTCGCGATCGGAGGCATCGCCGGTACAGAGACGCTCCGGCACGCCGTTAGTACGCATCGCGCGCCACTTGTAGTGGTCACCTTTCAACCAGATGTCATACAAGTTTTTGAAACGGTAATCTTCCGCGATCTGCTGCGGCGGCAGGTGGCAGTGATAGTCGAAAATTGGCTGGTCTTTGGCGTAGTCGTGGTACAGACGGCGGGCAAATTCGGTATCTAGCAGGAAATCTTCGGTCATAAACGGGGTCATTATCGTCTTCCTCTCAACGAGTGCGTCTGATGTCTACCTTAATGCTGTCAAAGTTATCACACCAATTTCTATAGACCGAAGGTATTTTCGTGAGTTGGATCAATAAAAGCAGACAAAAACTGACACGCTAATTCGTTAAACACCTCGCCAGGCCGCGCCAAATCTGGCTCTCCGCGCCTAAGTTAAAGACCACACAAAGAAAAACGCTTTTGTGATGTCACTCACCTTTTCAAGTTGTATGACAAGTTATCTTGCTGCCGTCGAATTGATAACCCGACGGAATGCATTCCCGATAAGACATTAATCGGAATTAACGGTACGGACGCCGACTTACAAACAGAACGTTTACTGATGGCAGGCTTGGGCCGTAGCGGAACCTCTTCCGGTTACGCCCTCCCGTTTCCACCCTCCGATGCGAGCGAAGGGTGTCCGCGCAAGCGGTAATAACATAACGATGAGGTTTACATGCGTAAAATCAAAGGATTACGTTGGTATATGATAGCGCTGGTGACGGTCGGCACCGTGCTTGGCTACCTGACACGTAACACCATAGCGGCAGCCGCTCCCACGTTGATGGAAGAGTTGCACATTTCGACTCAGCAATATTCGTATATCATCGCGGCCTACTCTGCGGCCTATACCGTCATGCAGCCAGTTGCAGGCTACGTCCTCGACGTTCTGGGCACCAAAATTGGTTACGCCTTCTTCGCGATTACCTGGGCTATCTTCTGCGGCGCAACCGCACTGGCAGGCAGCTGGGGCGGCCTAGCACTGGCGCGCGGTGCCGTGGGCGCCGCTGAAGCAGCGATGATCCCGGCTGGCCTGAAAGCGGCCTCTGAGTGGTTCCCGGCAAAAGAGCGCTCCATCGCCGTCGGCTACTTCAACGTCGGTTCATCGATTGGCGCAATGATTGCGCCGCCGCTGGTAGTCTGGGCAATCGTTATGCACAGCTGGGAGATGGCGTTTATTATCTCCGGCGTACTGAGCTTTATCTGGGCGATGGCCTGGCTCATCTTCTATAAACACCCGCGCGATCAGAAAAAGTTGAGTGAAGAGGAGCGCGAATACATCATTGGCGGTCAGGAAGCACAGCACCAGACTAACAACGGCAAGAAAATGTCCGTTCGCCAGATCCTTGGCACCCGCCAGTTCTGGGGTATCGCGCTGCCGCGTTTTCTGGCTGAGCCAGCCTGGGGTACCTTTAACGCCTGGATCCCGCTGTTCATGTTCAAAGTGTATGGCTTTAACCTGAAAGAGATTGCGATGTTTGCCTGGATGCCGATGCTGTTCGCGGATCTTGGTTGTATCGTGGGCGGTTATCTGCCGCCGCTGTTCCAGCGCATCTTCGGCGTGAACCTGATTGTGTCGCGTAAAATGGTGGTCACCATGGGCGCGCTACTGATGATTGGCCCAGGCATGATTGGTCTCTTCACCAGCCCGTATGTAGCAATTGGCCTGCTCTGTATCGGCGGCTTTGCGCACCAGTCTCTCTCCGGCGCGCTGATTACACTCTCTTCCGACGTATTTGGTCGTAACGAAGTGGCAACTGCCAACGGCCTGACCGGGATGGCGGCATGGATGGCAAGCACCATGTTCGCACTGGTGGTCGGTGCGCTGGCGGATACCATCGGCTTTAGCCCGCTGTTCGCAGTGTTGGCGCTGTTTGATCTGATGGGTGCGGTGCTCATCTGGACGGTGCTGAAAAACAAATCCGCCGAAGAGGTAGCAAAAGAGCAGGCGGTCGGCTCGCCCGCCGCACAAAGTTAGCCCCGCTTTTTTTAAAACTATTTAAAGCCGCCTGAGGGCGGCTTTTTCGTTATTGACAATGGTGAGAAGACGCTAAAAGTGGTATAACAAATCCCAATATTGCCCTCTCCTCTGGAGCCTGTATGGAAATCTCCGAACCACGACGTCTCTATCAGCAACTTGCCGCCGAGCTTAAAAGCCGGATTGAGCAAGGTGTTTATCTTGTTGGGGAGAAGCTGCCCGCCGAGCGCTTTATCGCCGATGAGAAAAGCGTCAGCCGGACCGTGGTGCGTGAAGCGATAATCATGCTCGAAGTGGAGGGATATGTCGAAGTGCGTAAAGGCTCCGGCATTCATGTCATCTCCAGCCAGGCTCGTCATACACAAGCGCCTGATGAGAATCTTGAGTTCGCCAGCTATGGCCCTTTTGAGCTGCTGCAGGCGCGCCAGCTAATTGAGAGCAATATTGCGGAGTTCGCCGCCACTCAAGTGACGAAGCAGGACATCATGAAGCTGATGGAGATTCAGGACAAAGCGCGCAAAGAGAAGTGCTTTCGCGACTCCGAGTGGGATTTGCAGTTCCACGTGCAGGTGGCGCTGGCGACACAGAATACGGCCCTGGCAGCTATCGTAGAAAAGATGTGGACGCAGCGTGTACATAACCCTTACTGGAAAAAGCTGCATGACCATATCGACCTGCGCACCGTCGATAACTGGTGTGACGATCACGACCAGATCCTGAAAGCGCTGATCCGCAAAGATCCCCACGGCGCAAAAGTGGCGATGTGGCAGCATCTTGAGAACACCAAACAGATGCTTTTTAACGAAACCAGCGACGACTTCGAGTTTAACGCCGATCGCTATCTTTTCGCCGAAAACCCGGTGGTACACCTCGATACGGCGGCCACCGGCACGAAATAAAAAATCCTCTGTAGGCGCACACTTACACTGCGCCTGTAAGAATTTTGGGTAAGTGAAAAGTATAGAGTGTCAGCGTGTGTAAATACCCTCGCCTCTTTCCGCCTTCCCCCGGCAAAATCAACTCTGAGCGCTTTTCTGACTGACGCATTACTTCAGCCTTTGTTACAATTAGATGCATTTCGCTTCTGTGTGAGTCAGCGCTTGCTCACAGCGTCTCACCAGGATGACCCCTGCACCGGATGTGCCACGAGCGACCATAATGTATGAGAACGTATCGCCGTGCTGTTTCGTACGTAGCAGACGTGACGTAAACCGATGTACCAGGAACACCGAATGGAACTTTTAAGCCAGTTACTTCATGCCCTTTGGAGCCAGGATTTTGAGACGCTGTCGCAGCCTGGCATGATCGGCATGCTCTATTTCGTTTTGTTTGTCATTTTATTTCTGGAGAATGGTCTGCTGCCAGCGGCGTTCCTGCCTGGCGACAGTCTGCTGGTGCTGGTTGGCGTATTGATTGCCAAAGGTGCGTTGGGCTATCCACAAACCCTGCTGCTGCTTACCGTCGCCGCAAGCACCGGCTGCTGGCTGAGCTACATTCAGGGGCGATGGCTCGGTAATACGCGGCTGGTGCAGAAGTGGCTCTCGCATCTTCCGGCCCACTACCACCAGCGCGCGCACCATCTGTTCCATAAACATGGGCTCTCGGCGCTGTTAGTTGGGCGCTTTATCGCCTTTGTTCGCACATTGTTGCCAACTATTGCCGGGCTCTCTGGTCTGAGCAATACGCGTTTTCAATTTTTCAACTGGATGAGCGGCCTGCTGTGGGTGCTGATCCTGACAACGCTGGGTTACCTGTTGGGCATCACGCCGGTGTTTAAAAAGTATGAAGATGCGCTGATGTCCTGTTTGATGCTGCTTCCGGTGGTGCTGCTGGTGATTGGCCTGGTCGGCTCGCTGGTAGTGTTATGGAAGAAAAAACATAGCAATCGGAGTTGAACGACAATGGAACTGCGTGCGCCATTTCTGCGCTGGGTATTAACAAGCCTCACTGCTGCGGCGCTTTTTTGCGTGCTGTTTCTCGCCTGGACGGCGGTGCAAAATCGCGAGTCGACGCTTGCGATCCGCCCACTGACGCAAAATATCACTGTGCCGGATGGTTTTTCCATCTGGCACCATCTCGACGCCAATGGTATCCACTTTAAAAGCATCACTCCGCAGGATGATACCCTGCTGATAAAATTCGACTCCAGCGAGCAGAGCGCAGCAGCCAAAGCCGTGCTGGATCGCACTCTTCCTCAGGGATACGTCATTGCCGCTCAGGATGATGCCGACACCCAAACTTCTGCGTGGCTTAACCGCCTGCGCAACAGCACACATCGATTCGGATAATCTCTCCAGGATTCTGAATCTTTTCACTAACTTTGGTGTTTAGCCGTTACTTAACTATGCTTGAGTAACGGGACCAGGGTTCACATTACGTAACTGGATGCTGGCGTACCCTGTTTCGCCAGCTAACAACGGAAGGTTATCGATTATGAAAAACCGTATCGCTATGGCGCTGGCTCTTTTTTCCGTTAGCGCGCTTTCCCATGCTGCTTCACCCTGTCAGGACAAAGAGCATGAGATCCAACGCGAAATCAGCTATGCCGAAAAGCATAACAATCAGAGCCGTATTGACGGGTTGAATAAAGCCCTGCGCGAAGTTCGCGCCAGCTGTTCTGATGAGAAACTGCGCGCTGCGCATCAAAAGAAAATCGCTGAACAGAAAGAAGAGATTGCCGAGCGCCGTCGCGACCTGAGCGAAGCGAAAGAGAAAGGCGATGCGGACAAGATACACAAGCGAGAGCACAAGCTGAAAGAGGCTCAGCAGGAGCTGAAATCTCTTGAAGCGCGTGACTACTGATTTAAATGGAAATGACCACACACTCACCTGGAGAGAATTATGTCGAAAGATAATGCTGACCATCTGCGCGCTGAGTTGAAATCGCTGGCGGATACCCTGGAAGAAGTGCTGGGTAATTCTGGTGAAAAATCGAAAGAAGAGCTGAGCAAGCTGCGTACCAAAGCGGAAAAAGCGCTACGTAACAGCCGCGATCGTCTGGGCGACACCGGCGATGTTATTGCTCGTCAGACCCGCGAAGCTGCTGCCCGTACCGATGAGTACGTGCGTGATAATCCGTGGGCCAGCGTTGGCATCGGCGCCGCAATCGGCGTGGTGTTAGGCGTTCTGATGTCGCGTCGCTGATATGGCGGATTCACGATACGCGCAAGGGCCTGGCAAAAGCGCGCTCGGGATTGGTCAGCGTATGCTGACCATTCTGGTTGAAATGGTTGAGACCCGCCTGCGGCTGGCGGTGGTTGAGCTTGAAGAAGAGAAAGCCAACTTATTCCAGCTGCTCCTGATGGTGGGGCTGACCATGCTTTTTGCCGCATTTGGCCTGATGAGTCTGATGGTGCTAATTATTTGGGCCGTCGATCCGCAATATCGCTTGAATGTGATGATTGCAACCACCGTAGTGTTACTGGTACTGGCGCTGATAGGCGGCATCTCAACACTGCGTAAAGCGCGGGCCTCGACACTGCTGCGTCATACGCGTCAGGAGTTGTCGAACGATCGCGCCTTGCTGGAGGACGATAAATCGTGAGCAGCAAAGCCGAACGTCTGAAGCGTAAAGCGCAATTGCTCAGCATGATCCAGCAGCAACGTCTGGATCTTACCGCCGGGCGTCGTGACTGGCTTGAGGCCACCGGCGCTTACGATCGCGGCTGGAACACGCTGTTAAGCCTGCGCTCATGGGCGCTGGTAGGCAGTAGCGCAATGGCGATCTGGACCGTTCGCCATCCTAATATGCTGGTGCGCTGGGCCAGACGCGGTTTCGGTGCCTGGAGCCTGTGGCGGATGGTGAAATCCACCGTCAATGCGCCGCGCTAAAGCGTCACTTGCTTGCTAGCACGGGCGATCCTGGGATCGCCCGTTTGTATTTTCTGCTTAGGCAATTTTTTTGAAAGATTTCGACAGTTTTCCTAGCTAACAATATTTTCCCTCCGCGATTACTATCCTCTCCATCAACTGCAAGCCCGCGGCTCACGCCGTTTCTTACACAATTTTTACTGCATACAGCCTATGCAGTTCCTGGAGAGAAAGATGAAAAAATTAGAAGATGTTGGTTTCCTGGTTGCACGCATCCTGATGCCGATCCTGTTTATCGTCGCGGGCTGGGGTAAAATCACCGGTTATGCTGGCACACAGCAATATATGGAATCGATGGGCGTACCGGGCTTCTTCCTGCCGCTGACTATCCTGCTTGAGTTTGGCGGCGGCCTGGCCATTCTCTTCGGCTTCCTGACCCGCACCACCGCGCTGTTCACCGCTGGCTTTACGCTGCTGACGGCGTTTATCTTCCACAACAACTTTGCGGAAGGCGCAAACTCCATTATGTTTATGAAAAACCTGACCATCGCTGGCGGCTACCTGCTGCTGGGCATCACCGGTCCGGGCGCGTTTAGCATCGACCGCGTACTGAATAAAAAGTGGTAAGCGCTCTATACTGACTGAATACATCAAAGCGAGGAGTTTACTCCTCGCTTTTGCTATCAGAAGGAGAAGCAGCAATGGGACAACTGATTGACGGCGTCTGGCACGACACCTGGTATGACACCAAATCCACCGGCGGACGCTTTAAGCGTTCGGAATCGGCGTTTCGCAACTGGCTGACTGCCGATGGCACGGCCGGTCCCTCTGGCGAAAGCGGGTTTGCCGCTGAAAAAGATCGCTACCATCTCTATGTTTCACTCGCCTGCCCCTGGGCACACCGCACGCTGATCCTGCGTAAGCTGAAAGGCCTGGAGCCGTTTTTACCGGTTTCTGTCGTTCATCCTCTGATGCTGGAAAATGGCTGGACATTTGGCGATGATTTTCCTGCTGCGACAGGCGACGCGCTCTATCAGCATGAGTTTCTCTATCAGCTTTATCTGCATGCCGATCCGCACTACACGGGGCGTGTAACGGTGCCGGTGGTGTGGGATAATAAGAATCACACTATCGTCAGCAATGAGTCGGCGGATATTATTCGTATGTTCAATACCGCATTCGACGGGCTGGGTGCCAAAGCCGAGGATTACTATCCACCTGAGCTGCGTGAAAAGATTGACGAGCTGAATGGCTGGATCTACGACAATGTGAATAATGGTGTCTATAAAGCCGGTTTCGCCACCAGCCAGCAGGCCTATGATGAAGCGGTAACCGGAGTCTTTAGCGCGCTGGAGCGCCTGGAGCAGATCCTCGGGCGGCACCGCTATTTGACGGGCGATCGTCTGACCGAAGCGGATATCCGTTTATGGACAACGCTGGTGCGCTTCGATCC
This sequence comes from Kosakonia sp. SMBL-WEM22, assembly GCF_014490785.1. Taxonomy (NCBI): domain Bacteria; kingdom Pseudomonadati; phylum Pseudomonadota; class Gammaproteobacteria; order Enterobacterales; family Enterobacteriaceae; genus Kosakonia; species Kosakonia sp. SMBL-WEM22. The sequence continues at coordinate 4,357,450 of NZ_CP051488.1, forward strand.
GGTCTATGCGACGCACTTCAAATGCGACAAGCGTCGTATTAGTGATTACCTCAATCTGCACGGTTTCCTGCGCGATCTCTACCAGATGCCGGGCATCGCTGAAACGGTTGATTTTGCGCATATCCGCAATCACTACTATCGCAGCCATAAAACGCTAAACCCGACGGGGATTATCTCCATTGGTCCATGGCAGGATCTTGATGAACCGCATGGTCGTGACAGCCGTTTTTCCTGAACTTTCGGGCGCGTCACATCGCGCCCAAATAATTCCCCACCTGGCTTATCCCTTTGTAAAATTGCCGTCTATTCTTACTCTTATCGTTGTTAAAACAACGGATTGACCGTTGATCGAGGTAAGAATGGACTGGTATTTCTGGGTACTTCGCAATTACGCCACTTTCGATGGGCGCGCCCATCGCCGCGAATTCTGGATGTTCACGCTCGTTAACATCATTCTGTTTGGCGTGCTGAATGTGGTTGACCGAATTGTGGGCTGGCACCACATCTTAAGCCTTGCTTACGCCCTGCTGACGCTGGTGCCGACGCTGGCGGTACAGGTGCGCCGCCTGCATGACACCAACCGCAGCTGGCGCTGGCTGCTGCTGATGATTATTCCACTATTTGGTTGGCTGGTGCTGCTCGCCTTCTATAGCCAGCGCGGCACGTCGCAAGAGAACGAGTTCGGCCCGGAACCGCAACCCTTCCCGCAAACGGTGCACGCGACCGAGCGCGGCGCGTAGCCCTATTTACCGGCAAAAAGCTTGGGGATCTCGCGCAGACACCAGGCTTTGCCTTCACCCATACTGTCGCGACGCCAGGCCATAATAATATCCACCTCACTGGTGTACTCCGGGCTGACCACGCGCAGGCGGCCCTCTGCAATATCGCGCTCAACCAGCGGATAGGGCATGGTGGCAACACCCAACCCAGCGAGTAGGGCCTGACGTTTATCTTCAATTGTACTGACCGTCAGCCTTGGCTGTTTATCCAGCAGCTGGACCGTAAGCACCGGGCGTTCGCGGGCGGTATCGGCCACCGCCACGCCGCGATACTTCACGCGCGTCACTTCAGAGAGCGGCTCCGGCTCCTGATGGATAGGATGATCCGGAGCCGCGACATAGACGTTCATCACGCTATAGAGCTTGCGCGAGTTGATCTCCGACGAGGATCGAAAGTGCATATCCGGCGCAATGACAATATCCGCCCGCCCCTGCTCCAGGCGTTCCCAGGCACCCGCCAGTACTTCGGTGATAATTGATAGCTGAGTAGTGGCTTTCGCAGCCAGCCTCTCTACCAGCGGAAAGAGTTCCACCGTCGGTACCAGCGCTTCCGTTACCAGCGTTAAATGCGTTTCCCAGCCGCGCGCCAGCGCTTCGGCGTCGGTCGTCAGCTTATCAGCGGCTTCCAGCAGAACGCGACCGCGCTCCAGCAGCATGCGCCCAACGTTGGTGAATTTGGTGCGGTGTCCAGAGCGGTCAAACAGCACCACATCCAGCTCTTCTTCAAGTTTTTGCATGGTGTAGCTGAGCGCGGAGGGGACGCGCCCCAGCTCATCCGCAGCGGCTGCAAAGCTTCCGCGGCGGTCAATTGCGTCCATCACGCGCAGCGCTTCCAGTGTCAGTGCCCTTTCTTTGGCCATTGGTGTTCTCATTCAGGAAATTTGAACATACCGGGCAGAATATCTGGCTAACAATGCAGCGTCCATCCCTTTAACATTGTTTTAAGTAAAGAGAGGTCAAGAATAATGATTACTACCCGAACGGCAAAACAGTGCGGACAAGCTGACTTCGGCTGGCTCCAGGCCCGCTACACCTTCTCCTTCGGACACTACTTTGATCCCAAACTGCTGGGCTATGCGTCCCTGCGCGTGTTGAACCAGGAAGTGCTCGCACCAGGGGCTTCTTTCCAGCCGCGTGCCTACCCGAAAGTGGATATTTTGAATCTGATTCTGGAAGGCGAAGCGGAGTACCGCGACAGCGAAGGCCACCATGTGCAGGCAAAAGCGGGTGAAGCGCTGCTCATCGCCACCCAGCCGGGGATCAGTTACAGTGAGCACAATCTGAGTAAAGATAAGTCGCTTACGCGCATGCAGCTATGGCTGGATGCCTGCCCGGAGCGGGAAAACCCGCCGGTGCAGAAGCTGACCCTTGCTGATGATGCCTGCCAGTTGCTGGCCTCGCCGGATGGCGACAAAGGAAGCCTGCAGCTGCGCCAACAGGTGTGGTTGCACCATATTTCGCTGGAAAAAGGCGAAGAGCTGAAAATTAAATTACACGGACCGCGGGCCTATCTGCAGTCCATTCACGGGACGGTGCATGCCGTCACCCATCACAAAGAGCAAGAGGCCCTCACCTGCGGTGATGGCGCTTTTATTCGTGATGAAGCCACTATCACGCTGGTCGCTGACACGCCGCTTCGCGCGCTGTTAGTTGATTTACCAGTGTAATGAACATTTTTATCAGGTGAGTAAATGAGTATCCGCACTATGTACAGTCCGTTCGATCACGTCACGCAGAGTGATAACCGTTCCGCCGCAAACCAGGCGTTTGGGTTTGAAGAGATGCTGACGGAACTGGAAGTGATCGTCGAAGAAGCCGTTGTCCGTCTTGCTGAGGAAGAAGAAGCCGCCTGATTGCCCGCCCCGGCACACGCCGGGGTTCTGTTCCTGCCTTTATGAGGCCGCGCGCAGTGAAAGCGCCCCCTCCTCTCTTAACGCCTCCTGCATAAACCGCCTTAAAATCTCAGCCGCCCCCGGCGCGGGTATGACGCCTGCGATTAAGCTATCGGTGTCGCCCCCCTCTTTTTCAATATGTGGACGGTTAAGCCGTAACAGATCGCAGGCGATCTCCGGCCGCATTTCTGGGTGGAACTGCACCGAAAACGCATTCGACCCGTAGCGCACGATCTGATGCGGATCGTGAACCGAGGCACCCAGCACCGTGGCGCCAATGGGTAAACGGGTGACCGTTTGCCGGTGCGTCAGGTGTGCGGGAAAGCTCTCTTGCAGATGCGCAAGCAGCGGATCGTGAGCCGCGGCGGCATTGAGGTAAACGGTTTTGGTTCCCGCTTCGCGCCCATCTTTGTGGTACTGCACATCGCCGCCCAGCGCCCAGGCCATCAGTTGATGACCGTAGCAGACGCCAAACAGCGGCATCTCCACCGCCATTGCCTCGCGGATCCACGCTGCGGTCTGCTCGCTCCAGGGCAATCTGTCTGTGACCATCGCCCAGGATCCGGTGATGATCGCCGCCCGGCGCGGATCCGGTGCCGGCAGCGTTTCGCCTTCGAAAACGCGGATCACGTCAACATCATCAAGCTCGCATCCCAGCAGTTGGCAAAACCAGAGCGGCACATCGCCGTGCGCATCGCGCATGGTCTGTGGGGCGTTCCCCATCTGGAGTATCAAAATCGATTTTTGTTCCATACCAGCAACGCCTCCCGTGGCGAAAAAATAGACATGTGCCAGACAGGGTAGCGCGTTTCGCCGCGAAGATGATCGATTAATTGTTTATGAATTAGACAGAATTAGCTTAGAGAGCGTGAAAATAGCCCAGCGACGAAGCCGTTCGTAGGCCTGATAAGCACAATTTGTAGGCCTGATAAGCGCAGCGCCATCAGGCATTTCCACCCATCGCCGGATGGCGGCTCGCGCCTTATCCGGCCTACGCAAATGCCCGAGCCGGTTGTCGTTGCGGGCCTGGAAAAGCGCAGCGCCATCAGGCATTTCCACCCATTGCCGGATGGCGGCTTACGCCTTATCCGGACTACGCAAATACCGGGACCGGTTGTCGTTGTAGGCCTGATAAGCGCAGCGCCATCAGGCATCTGCACCCATTGCCGGATGGCGGCTCACGCCTTATCCGGCCTACGCAAATACCGGGACCGGTTATCGTTGTAGGCCTGATAAGCGCAGCGCCATCAGGCATCTGCACCCTTTGCCGGATGGCGGCTTGCGCCTTATCCGGCCTACGCAAATACCGGGACCGGTTATCGTTGTAGGCCTGATAAGCGCAGCGCCATCAGGCATCTGCACCCATTGCCGGATGGCGGCTCACGCCTTATCCGGCCTACGCAAGTACCGGGACCGGTTGCCGTTGCGGGTCTGGAAAAGCAAAAACCCCGCCGAGGCGGGGTTTTTTAAGAGGTGAAACTGACCGATAAGCCGGGTTCTGTCGTGGACAGTCATTCATCTAGGCCAGCAATCGCTCACTGGCTCAAGCAGCCTACCCGGGTTCAGTACGGGCCGTACCTTGTGAACCCCTATTTGGCCTTGCTCCGGGTGGAGTTTACCGTGCCGCGAACTGTTGCCAGACGCGCGGTGCGCTCTTACCGCACCCTTTCACCCTTACCTGATCCCGCTTGCGCGGGCCATCGGCGGTTTGCTCTCTGTTGCACTGGTCGTAGGCTTGCGCCTCCCAGGCGTTACCTGGCACCCTGCCCTATGGAGCCCGGACTTTCCTCCCCTCCGCCCGTCTCCCCCGAAGAGGACGACGACGAAGCGGCGACTGTCTGGTCAGCTTCGGCGCGCAGTATAGAGGGTTTGCACCCGCGTGTCACCCTTCCGTCGACATTCCCACCGCCAGCGTCGCCGCGATATTGCGCGAGGCGCGGTAAATATTGTCAAACGCGCCGCAAAACGCCTCCTCCAGCGTGCCAATGGCGGTCAACACGCTGAATACCGCATCGATACCATACTGATGCACGACGCCGACATCGCTGGTCAAACTGCCGGCAATCCCAATTACCGGCTTATGATATTTTTTTGCCACCTGCGCCACGCCCACCGGCACTTTGCCGTGAATGCTCTGGCTGTCGATGCGCCCTTCGCCGGTCACCACCAGCGTGCAGTCGTGGATATGCTCCTCCAGATTGAGCGCCTGGGTGACAATCTCAATGCCACTGCGCAGCTCTGCCCCAAGAAACGCCATCAGCGCCGCGCCCATGCCGCCCGCCGCGCCCGATCCCGGTACGCGCTTCACATCGATATGCAGATCTTTTTTGATCACGTCAGCGAAGTGATCGAGACTGCGATCCAGCTCGACGATCATCGCTTCGGTCGCCCCTTTTTGTGGGCCAAAAATACGCGATGCGCCGCTCTCGCCCGTAAGTGGGTTGGTCACATCGCAGGCCACGCGGATCGTACACTCCTGCAAACGCGGATCGAGACCAGAGAGATCGATATGATTGAGGCTTATCAGGCTACCGCCGCCGTGACCAATCTCTTTGCCGTTGGCGTCCATAAGACGCGCGCCCAGCGCCTGTACCATACCGGCCCCGCCATCATTGGTCGCGCTGCCGCCGATGCCGATAATGATATTGCTCGCGCCCTTATCCAGCGCCTGCAAAATAAGCTCCCCGGTGCCGCGTGAGGTGGTAATTAACGGATTACGTAATTCGGGCGCGACCAGCGCCAGCCCGCTTGCCGCCGCCATTTCAATAAATGCAGTCGCGCCATCGCCTGAGCTTCCCCAGCAGGCTGCAACCGGCTCGCCCAACGGGCCGGTCACGCGGGCGGTATGCATCGCGCCCTGCGTGGCGGCGATCATGGCCTCAACAGTACCTTCACCGCCATCTGCGACCGGAACAGAGACATAGTGCGCATCGGGAAAGATCTCCCGAAATCCTTTTTCTATTGCCTGTGCGACCAACGTCGCAGAGAGGCTCTCTTTATAAGAGTCTGGGGCGATTACGATTTTCATAGTGGTGAGCCTGGTCAAGCCGCGCACGTCACCCTGCAAGCCAGAGGCGGCCTGCCGAGGTGGATATCAAGTGGAGCAAGGGCGCGCCTGCGCCCTTTCTGGTTAACGAGTGACTTCGACTTTCGCCAGTTTCTCGTAGTAGCACGCCAGCGCGCTGTGATCGGAGGTCCCCATGCCGTCGGCGCGTAGCGCCTGCATCATCTCCATCACCGCGGCGGTCAGCGGCAGCTGCGCACCCACGCCGTGCGAGGTATCCAGCGCATTCGCCAGATCTTTGATATGCAGATCGATGCGGAAACCCGGTTTAAAGTTGCGATCCATCACCATCGGCGCTTTCGCCTCCAGCACGGTGCTGCCCGCAAGGCCCCCACGAATCGCCTGGAAGACCAGATCCGGGTTAACACCCGCTTTCGTCGCCAGGGTTAAGGCTTCCGACATTGCGGCAATGTTAAGCGCCACAATCACCTGGTTTGCCAGCTTGGTGACGTTCCCCGCACCGATATCGCCGGTGTGCACCACTGAACCCGCCATCGCTTTCATCAGGTCGTAGTGCTTATCAAACACCGCTTTGTCGCCACCAACCATCACAGAGAGCGTGCCGTCGATCGCTTTCGGTTCGCCGCCGCTGACCGGCGCATCCAGCATCTCGACGCCTTTCGCTTTCAGCGCCTCGCTGATTTCACGGCTCGCCAGCGGCGCAATGGAGCTCATGTCGATCAGCACCGTGCCCGCTCTCGCCCCTTCAATAATGCCACCTTCCCCCAGCGCCACCTCTTTCACATGCGGCGAGTTCGGCAGCATGGTGATGATGACATCACACTGCTCGGCGATGGCTTTGGCATTGCTCGCGGTTTCTGCACCAGCAGCGACCAGCTCGCCCACCGCGTCACTGTTGCGGTCGACGACCACCAGCGAGTAACCAGCTTTGATGAGGTTTTTACTCATGGGTTTACCCATGATGCCGAGGCCAATGAAACCGACTTTCATCGTCATAATTGCGTCTCTCTCTTTCAGGTGATGAGGTTATTTTTTAAAGGCGTCGGCGAGCCGCTGCGTCGCCGCACGGAATACGCCCAGATCGCTGCCGACGGCAACCACGGTCGCGCCCCACTCCAGGTAGCGACGCGCATCTGCCTCAACCGGTGCCAGAATGCCGCTCGGTTTGTTGTGTGCCTTAGCGCGGGCGAAAATATGTTGAATGGTGCGCTGCACTTCCGGGTGCGCGGCATTGCCGAGGTAACCGAGCGTCGCCGCCAGATCGCTTGGCCCGACAAACACGCCATCGACACCATCGGTCGAGAGGATCGCATCGAGGTTGTCGACGCCCGCCTGGCTCTCTATCTGCACCAGAATCGAGATATTGGCGTTGGACTGGCGGAGGTAGTCCGGCACGGTGCCGAACATATTGGCGCGGTGCGATACGGAGACGCCGCGAATGCCTTCCGGCGGATAGCGGGTCGCTGCAACGGCAAGCAGCGCATCCTCTTCGCTCTCGACGAAGGGAATCAGGAAGTTATAGAAACCGATATCGAGCAGGCGCTTGATGATCACCGCATCGTTGGTGGGCACACGCACGACCGGCGCGCTGACGCTACCTTTGAGCGCCATCAGTTGCGGAACAAAAGTGAGTACGTCATTAGGCGCGTGTTCACCATCAAGCAGCAGCCAGTCGAAACCCGCCAGCCCCAGCACTTCCGTACTGATATGGCTACCCAGCGCGGACCAGCAACCAATCTGAACCTGCTGCGCGGCCAGCGCGGCCTTAAATTTGTTCGGGAAGATATCGTTAGTCATCTTTTGTACCTTAAATGTGTTGGGGCTTATTTCTTCAGTTCCATACGTTTGATGTCGCCGACGACAAACAGGTAGCAGACCATCATCATCAGGGCTGAACAGCCGACGAATACCAGCGCGCCGTTGAAGGAGTGCAACTCTTTCACCATGTAGCCGATAACCAGCGGCGTCGCGATAGAGGCCACATTACCAAAAACGTTAAACACGCCGCCGCACAGACCGACAATCTCTTTCGGCGCAACGTCGGAAATCACCGGCCAGCCGAGCGCGCCAAAACCTTTGCCGAAGAAGGCCAGCGCCATCAGAGCAACCACCAGCGCAGTGTTGTTGGTGTAGTTACAGAGGATGATGCTGGAGGCGAGCAGCATCCCCATTACGATAGGCACTTTACGCGCCACGGTCAGGGATGAGCCACGTTTAATCAGGTAATCGGAGAAGAGCCCACCCAGCACGCCGCCGACAAAGCCGCACAGTGCCGGAATAGATGCCACAAAGCCCACTTTGAGGATCGACATCCCCTTCTCCTGCACCAGGTAGATGGGAAACCAGGTGAGGAAGAACCAGGTAATGGTGTTGAGGAAGTATTGACCAAAGAAGATACCCAGCATCATGCGGTTGCTCAGCAGTTGCTTGATGTAATCCAGCTTCGGCCCGGCTTTTTTATCATCGCCCGCTTTTTTGTGGTCCATATCAACCACCGCGCCGTTCTGTGCAATGTACTCCAGCTCTTCGCGAGTCATACGCGGATGGTCGGTGGGGTTATGCACAAACTTCACCCAGGCAAAGGTGAGCACGAAACCGATCGCGCCCATCACGGTAAAGACATGCTCCCAGCCCCAGGTGTAGGTCAGCCAGCCGAGCAGCGGCGAGAAGAGCGCCAGCGAGAAGTATTGCGCCGAGTTAAAGAGTGCCGAGGCGGTGCCGCGCTCCTTCGCCGGAAACCATGCCGCAACGATGCGCGCATTCGCCGGGAAGGAGGGGGCTTCAGAGAAACCGAGCATAAAGCGCATGATAAACATCGACACCCCGGCCCAGGCGAGCGGGAAGACATCGACAAAACCCTGTAAGAAAGTGAAGAGCGACCAGAAAAAGAGGCTGTAGGTGTAGACGCGTTTGGAGCCGAAGCGGTCGAGCAGCCAGCCGCCGGGGATCTGCATTAGCAGGTAAGCCCAGCCAAAGGCGGAGAAGATATAGCCCATTGAGACAGAATCGAGTTGTAGCTCTTTGGCGACATCGGTTCCGGCAATAGAGAGCGTGGCACGATCAGCGTAGTTGACTGCGGTGACAATAAATATAATCAGCAGAATTAAATAACGGGTAGGAATCGCCCGTTTTGCTTCGACGGTTTGTTCAATGGCCATTTTAATTTCCTCGGACACCGCTAACTTTTAAATATATTTATTTTGGTGGTTTATCTGATGGTATTTAACGACGTAGATTTAATTCAGATAACAGATACAGAGATTTAATTAGCACTCAGTATAAACAGCGCCGGGAATACACACATTGTAACTTTGCTCAATTTTTTAGCTACACGAAAATATTATTTTGAGCATATGCACATAAAGCTGGGCGCTGATGCACACTTCTTGTATTATGCTGCCGCGCAGCAAGCGGCCCGGCGTTAATAAGTGATATGTGTCACATTTTAATAACCCAACTCCTGACATTCTTATTCCCAGTAAACAAGATTTTTCTTGCTAATATTAATTCCAGAGTAAAAGAACTTTTTTTCTATTGTGAGTGATGCAGCGTACAGTGAGCGGGAGATAAATCAATAATGTCCGACATTGAAATAAGAGAGCAAGTGCCCGGCGCGTTTTATATTAAGGTTCACGACAGCGATAATGTCGCGATTATTGTTAATGACAACGGCTTAAAAGCCGGAACTCGCTTCCCGGATGGTCTGGAGTTGATTGAGCATATTCCGCAAGGGCATAAAGTTGCGCTGGTCGATATTCCTCATCACGGCGAGATCGTGCGCTATGGCGAAGTGATCGGCTACGCCGTGCGCCCTATCCCCCGCGGCAGCTGGATCGATGAATCCCTTGTTGAGCTGCCGACGGCACCACCGCTCAACACCCTGCCGCTGGCGACCAAAGTGCCCGAACCCTTGCCGCCACTGGAAGGATATACCTTCGAAGGCTACCGCAACGCGGATGGCAGCGTCGGAACGAAAAATCTGCTCGGCTTAACCACCAGCGTACACTGCGTCGCTGGGGTGGTGGATTATGTGGTGAAGTTGATCGAGCGCGATCTGCTGCCGAAATACCCCAATGTCGACGGCGTGGTTGGCCTTAATCACCTTTACGGCTGCGGTGTAGCGATCAACGCCCCGGCGGCGGTGATCCCAATTCGCACTATCCACAACATCTCCCTGAACCCGAACTTCGGCGGCGAAGTGATGGTGATTGGCCTCGGCTGTGAGAAGCTGCAGCCGGAGCGGCTGCTGCAGGGGACGGAAGATGTACAGGCGATCCCGGCGGACGGCGCAAGCATTGTGCGTTTGCAGGATGAACACCACGTGGGCTTCCGCTCGATGGTGGATGATATTCTGCAGGTCGCTGAGCGGCATCTGATCAAACTCAACCAGCGCAAACGTGAAACCTGCCCGGCTTCTGAACTGGTGGTGGGTATGCAGTGCGGCGGCAGTGACGCCTTCTCCGGCGTGACCGCTAACCCGGCAGTGGGTTTTGCTTCCGATCTGCTGATCCGCTGCGGCGGCACAGTAATGTTCTCGGAAGTGACGGAAGTGCGCGATGCGATCCACCTGCTCACCCCGCGTGCCATCAACGAAGAGGTGGGCAAACGCCTGCTGGAAGAGATGGCCTGGTACGATAATTACCTCGATATGGGTAAAACCGACCGCAGCGCCAACCCATCGCCCGGCAACAAAAAAGGCGGACTGGCTAACGTGGTGGAAAAAGCGCTGGGCTCGATTGCCAAATCAGGCAAGAGCGCCATCTCCGAGGTGCTCTCCCCCGGCCAGCGCCCGACCAAACGCGGGTTAATTTACGCCGCCACACCGGCCAGCGATTTCGTTTGCGGCACCCAGCAGGTGGCCTCCGGCATTACCGTGCAGGTCTTTACCACCGGTCGCGGCACGCCCTACGGGCTGATGGCGGTACCGGTGATCAAAATGGCGACCCGCACCGAGCTGGCAAACCGCTGGTATGACTTGATGGATATTAACGCGGGCACCATCGCCACCGGCGAAGAGAGCATTGAAGAGGTGGGCTGGAAGCTGTTCCACTTTATTCTCGATGTCGCCAGCGGGCGCAAAAAAACCTTTTCCGATCAATGGGGATTGCACAACCAGCTGGCGGTATTTAATCCGGCCCCGGTGACCTGATCCCCGCAAGAAAATGTGTAAACCTCACCATCAGCATGGCTCCGGCCATGCTTTTTTATAGTGCGTGTTTTAAATGCAGGATGATTAAGTGGTGGTGATGGAATGATGCTCTTTAGAGTGACTTGACCTGCCAGTAGCCCCCTTTCTTCGCGCCGACACGCAGCAGCTTTCCCTTTTGCTGTAGCGATTGCAGGTAGCGCTCCACCGTGCGCGCACTTACCGCCAATTCGTCGGCGAGCGCCATTGCAGAGAGATCCGGCCGAATGTTGAGGAGGTTTAGCACCGCGCGCTCCGCCTCGCTGCAAGAGATAATTTTCTCCGACATCTCTTCCGACACGTTATCCGACAAGCTGAATGACGGATTAAGCCCCTCGATCAGCGCCGCGTTGACCGCAGAGAGCATAAAGGCGACGAACGCACTGGCGACTAACGGATGCAAATCCGTGGTGGCGAGCCATTCCAGTAGCTCATCCATAAGGTGCGCAACCCGTAAGGCGGGCGGCGCCATATGGATTAACTGCGTATCACGATAGGTTGAGGATCGCGGCGGTGATGGTAAAGGGAGGCACATAGCGGCTCATCGGTATTACCCCTGGTTATCCAGCGCGTACTTATAGAGGGCGTTTTTCTTCACGCCGTGGATCTCTGCGGCCAGCGCGGCGGCCTTTTTCAGCGGCAATTCGGCTTGCAGCAATGCCAGCGTGCGCAGCGCGTCGGCGGGCAGCGCGTCCTCCTGCGCTTTATGGCCTTCGACAATCAGCACCATCTCGCCTTTGCGGCGGTTCTCATCCTCTTTCACCCACGCCAGCAGCTCGCCAACCGGCGCGCCCTGAATGCTCTCCCAGGTTTTGGTCAACTCGCGCGCCAGCACCACGTAACGGGAGGGGCCCCAAACCGCGACCATATCCTCCAGGCTCTCCAGCAGGCGATGGGTTGATTCGTAGAAAATCAGCGTGCGCGGCTCGGCCTCAACCGCTTTGAGCGCGTCGCGGCGGCCTTTTGATTTCGCCGGGAGAAAACCTTCGTAACAGAAGCGATCGGAGGGCAACCCTGCGGCACTGAGGGCGGCAATCGCCGCGCAGGGGCCAGGCAGCGGCACAACGCGAATACCGGCTTCGCGGCAGGTGCGCACCAGGTGATAGCCGGGATCGTTAATTAGCGGCGTGCCCGCATCTGAAACCAGCGCAATGTTCTGCCCCTCTTGCAGCTTTGCCACCAGCATTTGCGCTTTTTGCTGCTCGTTATGGTCGTGAAGGGCAAACATCCGCGCGTTGATGGCGAAATGTTGCAGCAGTAAACCGGTGTGGCGGGTATCCTCAGCGGCAATCAAATCAACGTCTTGCAACACGGTTAATGCGCGTTGGGTAATATCAGCCAAATTCCCGATGGGAGTAGGTACAATATAAAGCTGACCTTGAGAATTCTCCGCCGATTCGTGTTGTTTCATTGTTTCATCCGTATTGCCGATTTAATATTGAGCACTGCGTAAAAAATATCACTGGATACAGTATGCTACCGTCAAAATTTCTTCGTTCGAAAGCCACGCGCTGCCTGCCTGTGGTGCTGGCCGCCCTGCTGTTCGCGGGCTGCGGCACACAGTCAACAGACCAGAGCACCTCGCATATGGAGGGCTCAGCGCAGGCTGATTCTGCCTACTACCTGCATCAGATGCAGCAAAGCACAGATGATAGCAAGACCAACTGGCAATTACTCGCCATTCGTGCACTGCTCAAAGAGGGCAAAACCCAGCACGCCAACGAGCTGTTTGGTCAGCTGCCGCAGGATCTGAACGACACGCAGCGTAAAGAGTACGCGCTGCTCGCCGCAGAAATGAAGCTGGCGCAGCGTGATGTAGCCGGTGCGCAGGCGCTGCTTAATAAAATCGATCCCGCTGAGCTTGAGAAGAACCAGCAGGCGCGCTACTGGCAGATCGCCATTGCCGCCGCGCAGGGTAAACCCTCCCTGACGCTGCTACGTGCGCTTATCGCCCGCCAGCCGCTGCTGACAACCCCGGAAGAGCAGCAGAAAAATATCGATGCCACCTGGCAAGCACTCTCCTCCATGAGCCAGGATCAGGCGAGAACGCTGGTGATCAACGCCGATGAAGTGACACTGCAGGGCTGGCTCGATCTGCAACGTATGTGGTTCGACAACCGCAACGATGCCAAAATGCTGAAAGCCGGTATCAGCGACTGGCAGACCCGCTACCCGCAGAACCCGGCGGCGAAAATGCTGCCGACTCAGCTCTCCAATCTGCAAAATTTCAAACCGGCATCGACCAGTAAAATCGCCCTGCTGCTGCCGTTAAACGGCCAGGCTGCGGTGTTTGGTCGCGCCATCCAGCAGGGTTTTGAAGCGGCGAAAAACGGCGCTTCCCCGGTCTCCGGCCCGGCGGTTCCGCAGCAGGTCGCGCAGGCCGCAACGTCTGACGTGGTAAGCCCTTCGCAGGCGAATGTCGCCGACCTGACCGCACCGAATGCCCAGCCGGTACAGGCACCGGACAGCGCGGCGCAAAGCGCCACTGCCGAGGAAGCGCAGCCTGGTGAAAATGCACAGCAGCCAGCCGCCAATAATGAGCAGCCTGCTGGCAACTCGCAGCAAACATCTGCGGCGACGGCACCACAAACCACAACCTCTCAGCCCGTTGCTGTTACCGCACAATCTAACGCGGGCGCGGAGCTGAAAATCTACGACACCAGCGCGCAGCCGATGGATCAGATCCTCAATCAGGTACAGCAGGATGGCGCAAGCATTGTTGTTGGCCCGCTGTTGAAAAACCACGTTGAAGAGCTGATGCGCAGCCATACCGCGCTCAATGTGCTGGCGCTCAACCAGCCGGAGCAAGTTGAGAACCGCCCGAACATCTGCTACTTCGCCCTGTCGCCGGAAGATGAAGCTCGCGATGCGGCGCGCCATATTCACGATCAGGGACGCCAGGCACCGCTGCTGCTGATCCCGCGCAGCGCGCTGGGCGATCGTGTCAGCACCGCGTTTGCTGACGAGTGGCAGAAGATTGGCGGCGGCGTTGTGCTGGCGCAGAAATTTGGTTCCACCGCTGAGTTACGTATGGGGCTGAATGGCCGCTCCGGCATCTCAATGACCGGTAGCCCGGTCTCCGCCAGCCTGCCGCAGCAGCAGGGCGTGACCATTGGTGGCCTCACTATTCCGGCTCCGCCGAGCGATGCGCAGATTAGCGGCGGCGGCAAAGTTGATGCGGTCTATATTCTGGCGACGCAGGATGAAATTGCGCTGATCAAACCGATGATCACTCTGCGCACCGGCAGCCAGAGCGGCGTCATGCTCTATGCCAGCTCGCGCAGCGCGCAGGGCGGTGCAGGCCCAGACTTCCGTCTTGAGATGGAAGGGCTGCAATACAATGAGATCCCGATGCTGGCGGGCGCGAATCCTTCCCTGATGCAGCAAGCGCTGCGCAGTGTGAATAATGATTATTCGCTGGCGCGTCTCTATGCGATGGGCGCGGATGCCTGGTCACTGGCGAATAACTTCTCGCAAATGCGTCAGGTGCCGGGCTTTGAGCTCAACGGCAACACTGGCGATCTCACCGCCACCCAGGATTGCGTGATCAACAGGAAGTTGTCATGGCTCAAATACCAGCAGGGGCAGATCGTCCCGGCAAACTAACCCGCAAACAGAGCGGCGACGCCTGGGAGATGGAGGCACGCCGTTTTCTGCAGAGCAAGGGATTGCGTTTTATCGCCGCCAACGTGCGCGAGCGCGGCGGCGAAATCGACCTGATTATGCGCCACGGTAGCACCACCGTCTTTGTCGAGGTGCGCTACCGCGCCTCGGCGCGTTTTGGCGGCGCGGCAAGCAGCGTAACTCTCGCCAAGCAGCGCAAACTGCTGCATACCGCCCATTTGTGGCTTGCCCGCCACAATGGGAGTTTTGATACTGTGGATTGCCGGTTTGATGTGGTAGCCTTCACCGGAAATGACGTTGAGTGGCTACAAAACGCCTTTGGCGGCCACGCATAATTGCTCAATCATAGGGATTACCGTGCTCGAACGAATTAAAGTCTGCTTTACGGAAAGCATTCAAACGCAAATTGCAGCTGCCGAAGCGCTGCCCGATGCGATTTCCCGCGCAGCCATGACAATGGTGCATTCCCTGCTCAACGGCAACAAAATCCTCTGTTGTGGCAACGGCACCTCCGCCGCCAACGCACAGCATTTTGCTGCCAGCATGATCAACCGCTTTGAAACAGAGCGTCCCAGTTTACCTGCCATTGCACTTAATACCGATAATGTGGTCTTAACCGCGATAGCGAATGACCGTCTGCATGACGAGATCTATGCCAAGCAGGTGCGCGCCCTCGGGCACAACGGCGACATTTTGCTGGCGATCTCCACCCGGGGTAACAGCCGCGATATCGTGAAAGCCGTGGAAGCGGCGGTAACGCGCGATATGTCGATCATCGCGCTGACCGGTTATGACGGCGGCGAGCTGGCCGGCCTGCTGGGCCCGCAGGATGTGGAAATTCGTATTCCTTCTCACCGCAGCGCGCGTATCCAGGAGATGCACATGCTGACGGTGAATTGCTTGTGCGATTTGATTGATAACACGCTTTTTCCTCACCAGGATGATTAAGGAGTACACATGAAGGCATTTACGCCCCTCGCAGTCCTTATTTCCGCACTGCTGCTACAGGGTTGCGTTGGCGCAGTGGTGGTCGGTTCTGCCGCCGTCGGCACCAAAGCGGCGACGGATCCCCGCACCGTGGGCACCCAGGTGGACGACGGCACCCTGGAGCTGCGCGTTAACAGCGCACTGTCGAAAGATCAGCAGTTGAAGAAAGAGGCGCGTGTTAACGTCACCGCTTATCAGGGGAAAGTGCTGTTGACCGGCCAGGCACCGACTACCGAACTCTCTTCACGGGCGAAACAGATTGCCATCGGTGTTGAAGGCGCAGCAGAGGTCTTCAATGAGATCCGTCCGGGCCAGCCAATTGGTCTGGGAACGGCCTCGTCCGATACCTGGATCACCACTAAAGTGCGCTCCCAGCTGCTCGGCAGCGACCAGGTGAAATCCTCTAACGTGAAAGTCACCACCGAGAACGGCGAAGTGTTCCTGATGGGTCTGGTGACCGCGCGTGAAGGCCAGGCCGCGGCGGATATTGCCAGCCGCGTCAGCGGCGTCAAGCACGTCACCACTGCCTTTACCCTGCTCAAGTAACGAAAAAGCCCGGTTGATACCGGGCTTTTTTTTCACTTCACGCGTTAAACCAGCGCGACAAATCCGGTCAGCATTCCGCACACTGCCACCAGCGCGGCAGTCAGCCACAGGGCTTTCGCCGGGAAGGATTTGCGCAGCATCACCAGCGATGGCAGGCTTACCGCCGGCAGCGTAATTAGCAGCGCCAGCGCAGGCGCCATACCCATCCCCGCCAGCATCATGGTCTGCACAATCGGGATCTCAGCCGCCGTTGGAATGACAAACAGGCAACCGACAATCGCCATCGCCACTACCCACAGCACGGTGTTATCCACCGCGCCATCGGCATGGGGGAAGAGCCAGACGCGTGCTGCGCCCAACACCAGTACCGCAAGGATATAGACAGGGATGGTACTCCAGAAGAGCTGCCAGAGCGCTCTGCCCCAGCGTGACATAAAGCTGCCCTGCGGCTCCGGCAGCGTGATATCAACGGTTTCCGCCTGCTGCGGGCTCTCTTTAACCACCGTCTGCACAATCATCGCGACACCAAGCACCGTCACCAGCCCCGCCAGCAGACGAATAGCGGCGAAGTGCCAGCCGAGCACAAAGCCCATAAACACCAGAGTGGCCGGGTTGAGCAGCGGGTTACCCATCCAGAAGGCGAGCGCACCGCCCATCGAGACGCGCTGACGACGCATACCGGCCGCGACGGGTGCCGCGCAGCAGGAGCACATCATGCCCGGTAAAGAGAAGAGCGTGCCAAGCAGCGTGCCGCGAAAACGCTGCTGTCCGAGCGTACGCAGTAGCCAGTCGCGCGGGATCAGCACCTGAATCAGCGAGCCGAGCAGCACGCCAAGTACGGCGGCTTTCCAGACGGCGAGGAAATAGACCATGGCGTAATCCAGCGCCGCTTTAAACGGGCTGGCGTCGGCCTGCGCAAGAATCGATTTACCAATGCTGTGCGTCTCGGCGGCGGTGAAGGCTTTGCCGTAGTAAGGCTGCCATTTCACGAACCAGAGACCAACAATAACAACAAGAAAAAACAGCGCGGGTTTCCACCATTGGATTGGTGCTGCCGCCTGAGGTGAAGACTGACCAGCCATAACATGCCCCGGGGATAGTGTGGTTTTTAGCCCCGGAATAGTACGCCTGAATTGCTATTTTGCAAACGGGCTGTGAGCTGCCATCGCCCGCAGCTGTGCTGATTCGATAATCTCTACTCCGCGGTTATCACCAGAACGGGCAGCGGCCAGCAGCGCGCGGGCGACATCCTGCGCGGCAATCGACTTCCAGTTGCCCGGCAGCAGGCGAAAAAGCGGTGCCAGCAGCGATTCATTAGCCCGCCTTTTTTTACGCTCCCCGAGCAGCATCGACGGGCGCGCCAGCGTCAGCGATTCCCACCGCTGGGCGATAAGCGCCGCTTCCATCTCCCCTTTCACCCGGTTATAGAAAAAGGGCGAATGCGCATTAGCGCCCATTGAACTCACCACCAGCATCTGTCTGGCGCCGAGCCTTTGGCCAGTTAACGCCGTATCCACTACCAGCGTGTAATCGGCCAGCACAAAAGCCTCTTTACTGCCCGCTTCGCGCCGCGTGGTGCCGAGGCAGCAGAAGACCGTATCAACCGGTTCGGTAACCTGTGCCAGCGCATCGCTGAGCTGTGGGTCGTGCGGATTGATGACACCTTCGGCACTTTGTAGCGGCCGACGCGTTGGCGCATAAATGGCGCTGACGCCCGGTTCCGCCATCAGCAACCGCAACAGATGCCCGCCCACTAAACCGGTCGCGCCGGTGATTAATACCCGCTCCATCCCTTCTCCTTTACAGACGAATCTGCCTTGCAATGTCAGCCTCGTGAACCAGGCTTACGACTACTGGTGAGTTACAGTATGGATAACTCCCTTTCTGAAGCCAAAACAACGGAGGAAGTATGAGCAAGAAAATAGCGGTCTTGATCACCGACGAGTTTGAAGATTCAGAATTCACCTCTCCGGCAGAAGCCTATCGCAAGGCCGGACATGAGGTTGTGACGATTGAGAAAGAGGCCGGGAAAACCGTCACCGGCAAACAGGGCGAGGCAAAAGTTAAGATCGATAAAGCCATTGATGAAGTGAGCCCGGATGAATTTGACGCCCTGCTGTTACCTGGCGGCCACTCCCCTGACTCCCTGCGCGGCGACGATCGCTTTGTCACCTTTACCCGCGAGTTTGTTGACTCCGGTAAACCGGTATTCGCCATCTGCCACGGCCCACAGCTGCTGATTAGCGCCGATGTTATTCGCGGCCGCAAGCTGACGGCGGTGAAACCGATTGTGATTGATGTGAAAAACGCCGGGACGGAGTTCTTCGACCAGGAAGTGGTGATCGATAAAGATCAGCTGGTTACCAGCCGTACGCCTGATGACTTACCGGCATTTAACCGCGAAGCGCTGCGTCTACTCGGGGCCTGAGTCGCGTAACCAGTGAAATTTTTTACCAAACCCTAGCGTGTTGTCGGTGAATTTGATTTCGCGAAGGCGAATCTCCCACATCGGGGCGGACAGCGCGCGGGCTATCGGAAAGCGTCGGTTGTAGCGTTCGCGCAGCACCGCGCTTTCCGCCTCTTCCAGCCGTTTTATCTCACCGGAAAACTGCACGCCGCGAATCAAGGCGACGCTTTTCGGCTGCCCATTAACCGTACCGGCAACCTTCGCCTCTACGCCTGTCATCTGTGCATGGCGCGTTTTATCTTCGCTCAACACATAGAAGGCGACGGCCTGCGGATCGTAGATATAAAAAGCGTTGGCGCACCAGAGTTCTCCCTCTTTTGCTACGCACCAGGTCACGACATGCTGCTTTGCCAGCCAGCGGTTAATCGCCGCAAGGGACTCCATTTTTTCTCCTTCTCATGCTATTTTTCGCCCACCTTAACACAGCGAAGATCCCTATGACGCCCTGGTTTCTCTATCTCATTCGCACGCGCGACAACCTGCTCTACACCGGTATTACCACCGATGTTGCGCGGCGTTTTACGCAGCATCAAACGGGAAAGGGGGCAAAAGCGCTGCGCGGTAAGGGTGCGCTGGAACTGGTCTTTTCGGCACCGGTTGGCGAGCGTTCGCTGGCGCTACGCCTCGAGTACCGAATTAAGCAGTTAACCAAGCCGCAGAAAGAGCGCCTCGTTGCCGGAGAGGGCATCTTCGAGGCGCTGAAGGAAACGCTGCTGACGTCAGGGGTTAAAAGCGATTGAAGTGGTCGCTGTATTCTACCAGGCCGCTGACGCCATTGAAGGCGTCGTCAGCAAGGCGATGGACGAGGAATGCAGCTTCGCTCTGCGACCAGGCGCAGCGTAAATCGTACTGCGAGGCGCGCTCGAAGCCCAAACGCTGATAGAAATCAGGATCGCCGAGCGTTACCGCAGCGGCGTAGCCAAATTCATTGAGGGAATCCAGCCCTTCATAGACGAGCTGACGGGCGATGCCCTGGCCGCGGTAGGCTTCGTCCACCGCCAGCGGCGCAAGTGCGACCCACTGTAACTCCTCTCCTGCGACAGCGACCGGGCTAAATGCCACATAGCCCATCACCTGCCCTTCATCGTCCGTGGCAACGCATCCCAGCGTGATCAGCCCGTCTTCGCGCAGATCGTGCACCAGAGAAGCTTCAGCCTCGCCGCTAAATGTGCGGCGCAGCAGGGCGTCGATACCGGGTGCATCAATGGGAATTTCAACTCTAATCAGCATGGCTCACCTACAGAAGGTTGTGTCGTTGCAGGCGGCGTTTTCAGGCCCGCCTCAACAAAATCCGCCAGCTGTAGCAGCATCACCCGCAGGGGTTTTGGCATCTGCTCCAGCTCAATGGCGTCCATCAGGTTTTTAACATACAGCCCCAGTTCCGTGTCCCCTTCAATAAGCAGGCGACGCTGGAAGAAAAGCGTATCCGGATCCTGTTTTCGCGCGGCAATCATCAGTAAATCGCTGGCATCGGCGCTAAAGCTGACATCCGCGTCGGCAGACTCACGCACGATCATCTGCCCATCCTCAACAGAGGTATACCACGTCAGGCCAATATCACGTACCTGAATACTTAACCAGCGCCCTTCGAGAAACTCAAGCTCACCCTCCGCCAGCGCCTGTTGGAATTGCCAGCGCAGCACCTGCTCAAGTACCTGACGTTTAAGCACAAACGGCGTCAGCTTTACCGGGAAAGCGAGCAGTGACGGGCCAAGATGAACAAGCTGTGAGCGCAAATTTTCCAACACGACGATGACTCCCTGAAGTGATAATGCGGGCTATTTTGCCACAATCAGCAGTGTGCATAGCGGCGCACATCAACAATTACGGAATAAATGGGCAACGATTATTGCCGTCATCAATACGCATTTAACTGCCTCAAATCAAAAATTGTCGCTGGCAGGTTAACTAGAATCCCAGCTCGTTAACAATTCAGTGACCCTTCGGGGTACGTCCGGGCCACTGCGCCCCTGATTGCAGGAAAGACTATGGAGTTGCTCTGCCCTGCCGGGAACCTACCGGCACTGAAAGCGGCCATCGAAAATGGTGCCGATGCGGTGTATATCGGCCTGAAAGATGACACGAACGCCCGCCATTTTGCCGGACTCAACTTTACCGAGAAGAAGCTGCAGGAAGCGGTCAGTTTCGTCCACCAGCACCGCCGCAAGCTGCATATTGCCATCAACACCTTTGCGCACCCGGATGGCTACCCGCGCTGGGAGCGCGCGGTGGATATGGCGGCGCAGATTGGCGCAGATGCGCTGATTCTGGCCGACCTGGCGATGCTTGAGTATGCCGCTGCGCGCTATCCCCACATTGAGCGCCACGTCTCCGTTCAGGCCTCGGCGACCAACGAAGAGGCGATCCGCTTTTATCAGCGTCACTTTGATGTCGCCCGCGTAGTACTGCCGCGCGTGCTCTCCATTCATCAAGTCAAACAGCTTGCCCGCGTAACGCCGGTGCCGCTGGAAGTTTTCGCTTTCGGCAGTCTCTGCATCATGGCTGAAGGACGCTGTTACCTCTCCTCTTACCTGACCGGTGAGTCGCCTAATACTGTCGGTGCCTGCTCTCCGGCGCGCTTTGTGCGCTGGCAGCAGACGCCGCAGGGGCTGGAATCGCGCCTCAACGATGTGCTGATCGATCGCTATCAGGAGGGGGAAAACGCCGGTTATCCGACGCTGTGCAAAGGGCGCTATCGGGTCGATGGCGAGCGCTACCACGCCCTCGAAGAGCCCACAAGCCTCAATACCCTTGAGCTGCTGCCGGATCTGCTGGCGGCGAATATCGCCTCGGTGAAGATTGAGGGACGCCAGCGCAGCCCGGCGTATGTCAGCCAGGTGGCGAAGGTGTGGCGACAGGCGATTGACCGCTGCATCGCCTCCCCGCAGGATTTTGTGCCGCAACCGGCATGGATGGAGGCGCTCGGTGCCATGTCAGAAGGCACCCAGACCACCCTTGGCGCGTATCACCGTAAATGGCAGTAGGTAAACCATGAAATATTCATTAGGACCGGTGCTTTACTACTGGTCGAAAGAGACGCTTGAGGACTTTTATCAGCAGGCGGCAAACAGCCGCGCTGATGTGGTCTACCTCGGCGAAGCGGTGTGCAGCAAACGACGCGCCACCAAAGTGGGTGACTGGCTGGCGATGGCAAAAGCGCTGGCCGACAGTGGCAAGCAGGTAGTGATTTCGACGCTGGCGCTAGTGCAGGCCTCATCGGAGCTCAATGAACTGAAGCGCTATGTCGATAACGGTGAGTTTCTGCTGGAGGCGAGCGATCTTGGGGTGGTGAATCTCTGCGCCGAGCGCAAGCTACCCTTTGTCGCCGGGCATGCCCTCAACTGCTATAACGCCGTTACCCTGCGCTTGCTGCTTAAACAGGGGATGGTGCGCTGGTGTATGCCGGTGGAGCTCTCCCGCGACTGGCTGGTGAACCTGCTCGATCAGTGCGACACGCTGGGGATTCGCCACCAGTTTGAGGTTGAAGTGCTGAGCTACGGCCATCTGCCTCTCGCCTACTCTGCCCGCTGTTTTACCGCGCGCTCAGAGAACCGGCCAAAGGATGAGTGCGAAACCTGCTGCATTAAATACCCGATCGGGCGCAGCATGCGCTCGCAGGAGGATCAGCAGGTTTTCGTGCTTAACGGCATTCAGACCATGAGCGGTTATGTCTACAACCTCGGTAATGAGCTGACCTCGATGCAGGGGCTGGTCGATGTTGTGCGCCTCTCGCCGATGGGCAACGAAACCTTCGCCATGCTGGAAGCCTTCAAAGGGAATGAAAACGGCGGCGCGCCGCTGCCGCTGGCGTCGAACAGCGACTGCAATGGCTACTGGCGCAGGCTGCCGGGGCTGATGCTCGAGGCGTAAAAGGCTCACTTTGTTAACAGCAATCGTCGCCCATTCATGCAGTATGAAAGTTGCAGCTTTTCTGGCCTGACGCGGCTCCTTGCGCCAGGCTGGAAGAAGACCTTCAATCTGATGACGATGCTGTAGCAAAGTGAGTGTTTATGTCTGAGAAAACCGTTGCGTTTTCGGTGCTGGATTTAGCGCCGATTCCACAAAACTCAAGCGCGCGTGACGCGTTTACCCATTCCCTCGATCTGGCGAAGCTGGCGGAAAAGCGCGGTTACGATCGCTTCTGGCTGGCGGAGCACCACAATATGACCGGGATCGCCAGCGCGGCGACGTCGGTGTTGATTGGTTACCTGGCGGCGAATACGCAAACCCTGCGTCTTGGCTCTGGCGGCGTGATGCTGCCGAACCATGCTCCGCTGGTGATTGCCGAGCAGTTCGGTACGCTGAATACGCTCTATCCGGGGCGTATCGATCTCGGGCTTGGCCGCGCGCCGGGCAGCGATCAGCGCACGATGATGGCGCTGCGCCGCCATATGAGCGGCGATATTGATAATTTCCCCCGCGATGTGAAGGAGCTGGTTGACTGGTTTGATGCCAACGATCCCAATCCGCACGTGCGTCCGGTGCCGGGCTACGCCGAGAAGATCCCGGTGTGGCTGTTAGGCTCCAGCCTTTACAGTGCGCAGCTTGCCGCCCAGCTTGGCCTGCCGTTTGCCTTCGCCTCACACTTTGCGCCGGATATGCTCTTCCAGGCGCTGCATCTCTATCGCACCCAGTTCAAGCCCTCCGCGCGGCTGGAGAAACCCTATGCGATGGTGTGCATTAATATTGTCGCCGCCGATAGCAACCGCGATGCGGAGTTTCTCTTTACCTCGATGCAGCAGGCGTTTGTGAAGCTGCGCCGCGGTGAGACCAGCCAGCTACCGCCGCCGATTGAGAATATGGATCACTTCTGGTCGCCGTCTGAAAAGTATGGTGTGCAGCAGGCGTTGAGCATGTCGCTGGTGGGTGATAAAGCGAAAGTGCGCCACGGTCTTGAGTCAATCCTGCGGGAAACCGAGGCGGATGAGATTATGGTTAACGGGCAGATTTTCGATCATCAGGCGCGGCTGCACTCATTTGAGCTGGCGATGCAGGTGAAAGAGGAAATGTTCGGTTAGAACATTGCCCGGCTTTGATGCCGGCTGGCGCTGGCGCTTATCCGGCCTGCATAATCGTGCAGGCCGGGTTTGATTAGTGATAGACCGGCAGCAAATCAAAGCTCGATAACAGATGCACCACCGCGTTACCTGCGCCAAAAAGCAGGATCAAGACAATCATCGGCTTACCGCCCCAGACGCGAAACGTCGGGCTACCGAAGCGTTTACGTGAAGCGTTGGCCAGCAGCGCTGGCACAATCGCTGCCCATATGGTGGCAGCTAACCCCGCATAACCAATGGCGTATAAAAAGCCGTTCGGCCACAGCAGACCACCAATAATCGGCGGCAGGAATGTCAGCAGCGCGGTCTTAAAGCGCCCCAGCGGCGCATCATCAAACTTAAAGAGATCGGCCAGGTAATCAAACAGCCCCAGCGTCACGCCGAGGAAAGAGCTGGCGACAGCAAAGTTGGAGAATATGACCAGCAGCAGATCGAGACTGCGGCTGTTAAGCACCCCGCTCAACGCCTGAACCAGCACATCGATATTGCCCCCTTTTGCCGCGATATCGATAAACGCCGGGCGGGCAATATTCCCCATCGTCACCAGTAACCAAATCACATACAGCCCCAGCGCCAGCAGCGTGCCATAGATCAGGCAGCGGGTAATAACGCGTGGATCTTTGCCGTAATACTTCATCAGGCTCGGCACGTTGCCGTGATAGCCGAAAGAGGCGAGGCAAAACGGCAGTGTCATCAGCAGGTAGGGCGTGTAAGAGGCGTCGCTTTGCGCCACGTTAAACAGGATTGCTGGCTGCACGTGCCCGAGCAGGCTACCGAAGGTGAGGAAGAAGGTGATCACTTTTGCGCCCAGCACAATCGCCGTCATGCGGCTCACCGCGTGGGTTGAGAGCCAGACGATAAACGCCACCAGCAGCGCAAATCCCAGCCCTGCCAGGCGCGGCGGAACATCCAGCGACATTTCAGCAAAAGTGTGGTGCAGAATCGAGCCGCTCGCCGAGATGTAGGCGTAGGTCAGAATGTAGAGCACAAAAGCGATAGAGAGGCCGTTAATCAGGTTCCACCCTTTGCCCAGCAGATCTTTGGTTATGGTGTCGAAGCTCGCGCCGCTGTGGTAGTTGAGGTTGGCTTCCAGGATCATCAGGCCCGAGTGCAGCATGCAGAACCAGGTAAAGAGCAGTGCCAGAAGCGACCAGAAGAACCACGCGCCGGACATGACCACCGGCAGGGAAAACATGCCTGCGCCAATAATGGTGCCGCCGATAATCACCACTCCGCCGAACAGCGAAGGGGAAGCCTGGGTGGTTGTCAGTGTCGACATCTGAAACGTTCTCCTGTAATGGCGCTATGCCGAAAGTAAAGCCGATGCATTGTACCAGTACAGGAGTACATTACGGATAAAAAAAGCCCCAATCTTTTTGATCGGGGCTGTATCTATTACTTTACGTTTTAAGCGTAAGGTTTACGCGTCACGACGACGGGTTGTGCCTTCTTCGCGGCGCGGGCCACGGTTTTCACGACGCTCACCGCTGAAACGGCCTGCACCAGCCGGTGCTGCACCATCACGACGCGGACCGCGACCGCCTTCACGACGCTCGCCGCCGCCAAAGCTACGACGCTCGCCGCCAGGACGGCGTTCGCTGCGCTCACGCGGCTGTGCATCGCCCAGCAGCTGCATATTCATCGGTTTGTTGAGAATACGCGTGCGGGTAAAGTGCTGCAGAACCTCGCCCGGCATGCCTTTCGGCAGCTCGATGGTGGAGTGGGAACCGAACAGCTTGATGTTACCGATGTAGCGGCTGCTGATGTCGCCTTCGTTGGCGATTGCGCCCACGATATGACGAACTTCAACACCGTCATCACGGCCCACTTCAATGCGGTACAGCTCCATATCACCCACATCGCGACGCTCACGACGCGGACGGTCTTCACCGCCACGATCGCTGCGCGGGCCACGGTCGTTGCGATCGCCACGGCGTTCGAAACGATCATCACGCTCGCGGAACTCACGCTTAGGACGCATCGGTGCATCCGGCGGCAGGATCAGCGGACGTTCGCCCTGGGCCATTTTCAGCAGTGCGGCAGCCAGCGTTTCGATATCCATCTCTTCTTCAGCAGAGGGCTGAATTTTCGCCAGCAGCGCGCGGTACTGATCGAGATCGCTGCTTTCCAGCTGCTGCTGTACTTTCGCGGCGAATTTTTCCAGACGGCGTTTGCCCAGCAGCTCTGCGTTCGGCAGCTCTACTTCAGGAATGGTCAGCTTCATCGTACGCTCGATGTTGCGCAGCAGACGACGCTCGCGGTTCTCAACGAACAGCAGGGCGCGGCCAGCACGACCCGCACGACCGGTACGGCCGATACGGTGAACATAAGACTCAGAGTCCATCGGGATGTCGTAGTTAACAACCAGGCTGATGCGTTCAACGTCCAGGCCACGGGCCGCAACGTCGGTTGCAATCAGGATGTCCAGACGACCATCTTTCAGACGCTCCAGAGTCTGCTCACGCAGGGCCTGGTTCATGTCACCGTTCAGCGCGGCGCTGTTGTAACCGTTGCGCTCCAGCGCTTCAGCCACTTCCAGAGTCGCGTTTTTGGTGCGCACGAAGATGATCGCGGCATCAAAATCTTCAGCTTCAAGGAAGCGAACCAGCGCTTCGTTTTTACGCATGCCGTAGACAGACCAGTAGCTCTGGCTGATGTCCGGGCGGGTTGTCACGCTGGACTGGATGCGCACTTCCTGCGGCTCTTTCATAAAGCGGCGGGTAATGCGACGAATCGCTTCCGGCATGGTGGCGGAGAACAGAGCGGTCTGATGACCTTCCGGGATCTGCGCCATGATAGTTTCTACGTCTTCGATAAAGCCCATGCGCAGCATTTCATCTGCTTCATCCAGCACCAGACCGCTCAGTTTGGAGAGGTCCAGAGTGCCGCGTTTCAGGTGATCCAGCAGGCGTCCCGGCGTACCGACAACGATCTGCGGGCCCTGACGCAGGGCGCGTAATTGCACGTCATAACGCTGGCCGCCGTACAGGGCAACCACGTTCACACCGTGCATGTGTTTAGAGAAATCGGTCATCGCTTCAGCTACCTGAACCGCCAGTTCGCGGGTCGGAGCAAGCACGAGGATCTGCGGCGCACGCAGGTCCGGATCGATGTTATTAAGCAGCGGCAGAGAAAACGCTGCGGTTTTCCCGCTACCAGTCTGGGCCATGCCCAGCACGTCACGACCGCTCAGCAGGTGCGGAATGCACTCAGCCTGGATCGGAGATGGTTTTTCGTAACCGAGATCGTTAAGGGCTTCAAGGATAGGAGCCTTCAGGCCCAGATCTGCAAAAGTGGTTTCGAATTCAGCCATGTAGTACAAGTGCCTCTATGTCATTGGCGGCCAGTCTACATAACTCATCGTGAAAATATTTAGCAATTTTCATTGAAAAGTGTGAACCGGCTCAAAGTAGGTGTATTGACGAACAACAACGCCCTCACCAGTTAAGGTGATGGCAATCAAAAAAAGATTACGGGCTGATGTTTATGTCGTCAGCTATTGCTGGTCCGATTCTGCCAGGTCGTCGTGCTCCTGGCCCAAGAGCGATAATTCCAACAATGCATAACGGTGCTCAACGAAGTTGTGGACGTTGTTAGCAACCGCTAATTTGAACAGTGCCGTAGCGCTGTCCTTATCCCCCAGACTTAGGTAGTACTTACCTAAATAGAAGTTGGTTTCACTGAGATGCTCAGCGAGCGAGGTGTTATCCGTTGCGTCCGCCTTCAGGCGATCCATTAGCTCAGATTCGCTAATGTCACCGAGGTAGAACTCGACAATATTCCATCCCCATTGCTCCTTGTCCGATTTTTCGAAGCGCTGTTTCAGTGCTTCTTTCGCCTTGTGCTCATCGAGCTTCCGCTCAACGATGTAAAGCCACAGGCTACGGAAAGGATCATTAGGATCGTCTTGATAAAACGCCAGCAGATCATCTTGCGCTAACTTATCACGACCGCCATAGTGCAGAGCGATGCCGCGGTTTAAGTGCGCGTAGTTGTAAGTTGGATCAAGCTCAAGTACAGAATCAAACGCTTCATAGGCAGCATCAAAATTGCCTGCCTGCGTTAAATAAATGCCTAAGTAATTGAATACTTCAGGCATATCGGGTCGGATTGCCAGCGCTTGTGAAAAATCATTCCGCGCCAACGCTCTCAAACCGAGGCTATCATACAATACTCCGCGCTCATATAAAAGCTGTGCGCGTTCGTCATCGGATAAAGCCCGACTGGCAAGAATTTGTTCCATGCGTGCCAGAATCACTTCTTGCTGCAAAGTCGGTTGCAATGGCACCGCGAGGACTTCGCTCTTACGCCAGGCAGAGTTGCTGCATCCTGCCAGCGTTAGAGCTGTCGCAACGAAACACCAGCGCAAAAAAGGCTTCATTTCCTACTCCCGAAGACAACAATTGGATGAACGTCCTGTCCCCCGGCTGCAAACATGGCGTCCTGCCTGAGAATAAGCCCTCCGCCTGCGCGGAGGGCAAAGGCAAACCTTACTCGCCCTGCTCTGCTTGCGGCGCTTCTGGCGCTTCAACAGGCTGAGTTTGTTCAGTTGCTTCTTTAATGCTTAGACGAATACGGCCCTGGCGGTCAACTTCCAGAACTTTCACCGGTACTTCCTGACCCATCTGCAGATAGTCGGTCACTTTCTCTACGCGCTTGTCGGCGATCTGAGAAATGTGCACCAGACCCTCTTTACCGCCACCAATGGCAACAAACGCACCAAAGTCGACAATACGGGTCACTTTACCGTTATAGATGCGGCCCACTTCGATCTCAGCGGTAATCTCTTCGATACGACGAATCGCGAATTTCGCTTTGTCGCCGTCGGTTGCTGCGATTTTCACGGTACCGTCATCTTCGATTTCGATGGTCGTGCCGGTCTCTTCGGTCAGCGCACGGATAACTGAGCCGCCTTTACCGATAACGTCTTTGATCTTGTCCGGGTTGATCTTGATGGTGTGGATACGCGGCGCGAATTCAGAGATATCGCCACGCGGCGCGTTAATCGCCTGCTCCATCACGCCCAGGATATGCAGACGTGCACCTTTCGCCTGGTTCAGCGCAACCTGCATGATCTCTTTGGTGATGCCTTCGATTTTGATATCCATCTGCAGTGCAGAGATACCGTCGCGGGAACCGGCTACTTTAAAGTCCATGTCGCCCAGGTGATCTTCGTCGCCCAGAATGTCAGACAGAACCACAAAGTTGTCGCCCTCTTTCACCAGGCCCATTGCGATACCGGCAACAGCGGCTTTCACCGGTACGCCTGCATCCATCAGTGCCAGCGATGCGCCGCACACGGAAGCCATGGAAGAGGAACCGTTGGATTCAGTGATTTCAGAAACCACACGCACGGTGTACGGGAATTTATCAGCTTCCGGCATAACAGCCAGCACGCCGCGTTTCGCCAGACGACCGTGACCAATTTCACGACGCTTCGGTGAACCGACCATACCGGTCTCCCCTACGGAGTACGGAGGGAAGTTGTAGTGGAACAGGAAGCTGTCAGTGCGCTCGCCCATCAGTTCGTCGATGTTCTGCGCGTCACGTGCAGTGCCCAGGGTTGCGGTAACCAGCGCCTGCGTTTCGCCACGGGTGAAGAGTGCGGAACCGTGAGTACGCGGCAGCACGCCGGTACGCACATCCAGACCACGGATCATATCTTTTTCGCGGCCGTCGATGCGCGGTTCGCCTGCCAGTACGCGGCTACGAACAACGTTTTTCTCGATAGCGTGCAGGATTTCGCCCAGCTCGTTAGCGTCCAGGCTCTCATCTTCTGCAACCAGCGTCGCGATGGTTTCAGATTTGATCACATCAACCTGAGCGTAACGCTCCTGTTTGTCGGTGATGCGGTAAGCATCGCTCAGACGGGATTCTGCGAGCGCTGCAACGCGCGCGTTCAGCGCTTCGTTGACCGCTTCCGGCTGCCAGTCCCAGCGCGGTTTACCCGCTTCTTTCACCAGATCGTTAATGTTCTGGATAACAACCTGCTGCTGCTCGTGGCCGTAAACGACTGCGCCCAGCATCTGATCTTCGCTCAGCAGTTCAGCTTCGGATTCAACCATCAGCACAGCTGCTTCGGTACCGGCAACAACCAGGTCCAGTTTGCTGGATTTCAGCTCTTCCTGAGTCGGGTTCAGAACGTACTGGTCGTTGATGTAACCAACGCGCGCGGCGCCGATTGGGCCGTTGAACGGAATACCAGAGAGCGAGAGTGCAGCAGAAGCACCAATCATCGCCACGATATCCGGGTTAACCTGCGGGTTAACAGAGACCACGGTCGCGATAACCTGCACTTCGTTGACGAAACCTTCCGGGAACAGCGGACGAACCGGACGGTCAATCAGACGCGCGATCAGGGTTTCGCCTTCGCTCGGACGGCCTTCACGACGGAAGAAGCCGCCCGGGATTTTACCGGCAGCGTAGGTACGCTCCTGATAGTTAACGGTCAGCGGGAAAAAGTCCTGACCTGGTTTTGCTTTTTTCTGGCCAACAACGGTAACGAATACCGCGGTGTCGTCCATGCTTACCATCACGGCAGCAGTTGCCTGACGGGCCATCATGCCGGTTTCCAGCGTGACGGTGTGTTGACCATATTGGAACTTACGAATGATCGGATTCAGCAAAATTCTATCCTTTCTTAATGAACATCAGCACACCTAAGGCGTGCTGATAATTAAACCGGACCTTCTTGCATCCTCGCGACTAATGACAACCTTAACCCGCCCATTGCGGATAAAGCCTCTCATTAGCCGCGCGAACCTCTGCAATGAAGATCATACCTGGCAACAATACATCAGTTTACTGCCAATTGCTGCCGCCTGGTTGAAAAAAGGGGCCGTAAAGGCCCCTTCTTGAAACTCGCCAGACTTAGCGACGCAGACCCAGACGCTCGATCAGCGCGGTGTAGCGTGCAACGTCTTTACGTTTCAGGTAGTCGAGCAGTTTACGACGCTGAGAAACCATACGCAGCAGACCACGACGGCTGTGGTGATCTTTTTTGTGCTCTGCAAAGTGACCCTGCAGGTGGTTAATCTGAGCAGTCAGCAGTGCAACCTGAACTTCGGTAGAACCGCTGTCGTTAGAACCACGACCAAACTCGGAAACGATTTTTGCTTTAGCTTCAACGCTTAGAGACATTTTCAACTCCAGTGATATAAGAATGACAGGGTGCCGATCTCTAATTCAGCTCCCCCAGGTTTAACGCCGGGCATGTTAAATACATAGCCCGGCGTTAAGCGGCAATATTCTACTCGTAGTCGGGCATTCCCGCAAGGTAAGCCC
Organism: Kosakonia sp. SMBL-WEM22; assembly: GCF_014490785.1. Taxonomy (NCBI): domain Bacteria; kingdom Pseudomonadati; phylum Pseudomonadota; class Gammaproteobacteria; order Enterobacterales; family Enterobacteriaceae; genus Kosakonia; species Kosakonia sp. SMBL-WEM22. The sequence goes on from NZ_CP051488.1 coordinate 4,388,296, forward strand.
GTCAGTCAGCAGGATACTCAACAACCAGACGACGCGGCGCAACTCGCCCCTCATCATCAATTTCACCCATGCCGATAAACTTGCCCTCTTCACCTTCCGTCACGCGAACCAGCCCTTCACCGGGCGTAGTTGAAGCGCGCACCGGTTGGCCGTTTTTGAAATAGGCGGCAACCACGGAGGGAATGTTTACAACCGGGAAATCAGACGCCGGGCTATCCATCGGCATCAATAACGGATCGAGCAGCTCTGCCGCAGGAATTTCCTGCAGCTCAGCCTGCTGGACTAATTCTTGCAGCTGCTCAAGCGTAACCATCCGCTCTATCGGGTAGCGGCTGACCGCCAGGCGACGCAAATAGATTACGTGCGCGCCGCAGCCCAGCTTCTCGCCCAGATCGTCAACGATGGTGCGAATGTAGGTCCCTTTTGAGCAGTGGATTTCCAGCTCCAGCTCATCCCCTTCATGGCGGATAAACAGCAGTTCATACACAGTAATGGGACGCGCTTCGCGCGGCACTTCAATGCCCTGACGCGCATACTCGTAAAGCTTCTTGCCCTGATACTTCAGCGCCGAGTACATCGAAGGGATCTGCTGCGTGTTACCGCGGAAACTCTCCAGTGCGCTCGCCAGCTCTGCGGCTGTAAAGGTCACCGGGCGCTCTTCAACTACCTGGCCATCAGCATCCGAGGTATCGGTGCGCTGACCCAGGCGGGCTATCACGCGGTAACGTTTATCGGAATCGAGCAGATACTGGGAAAATTTTGTCGCCTCACCGAGGCAAATCGGCAGCATGCCGGTTGCCAGCGGATCCAGCGCGCCGGTGTGACCCGCGCGGTTGGCATTATAGAGGCGCTTTACTTTCTGCAGGACATCATTGCTTGATGCGCCCTGCTGCTTATCCAGCAGCAGTACGCCATGCACGTCGCGGCCGCGACGACGAGGACGACTCATCAGTCCTCCTTGCTGTCGTCCGGGTTCACACGACGCTCATCATCGTGCTTCACCACGCTGGTGACCAGGTTTGACATGCGCATCCCTTCAACCAGAGAGTTGTCGTAGAAGAATGTCAGCTCCGGCACGATACGCAGACGCATCGCTTTCCCCAGCAGGGTGCGGATAAAACCAGAAGCGTCGTGCAGGGCTTTAATACCCGCTTTTACCGACTCTTCATCTTTGTCATTCAGGAAGGTCACGAACACTTTGGCATACGCCAGATCGCGGGAGACTTCGACACCGGATACGGTGGTCATCATGCCCAGGCGCGGATCTTTGATTTCACGCTGCAGGATAATCGCAATCTCTTTTTGCAACTCCTGAGCGACGCGCTGCGGGCGACCAAATTCTTTCGCCATATTACTTCTCCAGACTAAAAAGGGGCCGAAGCCCCTTTAGATATCTCTTGCCGGGTGGCGCTTCGCTCCCGGCCTACGTTGCGCTAATGCGTCGATTATTCGATAGAGCGCTTGATTTCGATAATTTCGAAGACTTCGATCATATCGCCGGTACGTACGTCATTGTAGTTCTTCACGCCGATACCACACTCCATGCCGTTACGGACTTCGTTGACGTCATCTTTGAAGCGGCGCAGGGATTCCAGCTCGCCTTCATAGATAACCACGTTGTCGCGCAGGACGCGGATCGGGTTGTGACGTTTGACGACGCCTTCGGTAACCATACAGCCAGCAACCGCGCCGAATTTCGGCGATTTGAACACATCGCGCACTTCAGCCAGACCGATGATCTGCTGTTTCAGCTCAGGTGAGAGCATACCGCTCATCGCCGCTTTCACTTCGTCGATCAGGTTATAGATGACGGAGTAGTAACGCAGATCCAGACCTTCTGCTTCGATCACGCGACGCGCAGAGGCATCGGCACGAACGTTGAAGCCAACCAGGATAGCGTTGGACGCAGCTGCAAGCGTGGCGTCGGTTTCGGTGATACCACCTACGCCGGAACCAACAATCTTCACTTTCACTTCTTCAGTAGAGAGTTTCAGCAGCGAGTCGGAGATCGCTTCCACGGAGCCCTGAACGTCAGCTTTCAGCACGATGTTCACTTCGTGCACTTCGCCTTCGGTCATGTTGGCAAACATGTTCTCCAGCTTAGATTTCTGCTGGCGAGCCAGTTTAACTTCGCGGAATTTGCCCTGACGATAAAGCGCAACTTCACGCGCTTTCTTCTCGTCACGTACCACGGTGGCTTCGTCACCCGCCGCCGGAACGCCGGAGAGACCAAGGATTTCCACCGGAATGGACGGACCCGCTTCGGTCACTTCGCGACCCAGCTCGTCACGCATCGCACGTACACGGCCATACTCGAAGCCGCACAGTACGATGTCGCCTTTATGCAGCGTACCTTCACGCACCAGCACGGACGCTACCGGACCACGACCTTTATCGAGGAAGGATTCGATAACAACGCCGCTCGCCATGCCGTTACGGACAGCGTGCAGTTCCAGAACTTCGGCCTGCAGCAGGATTGCATCCAGCAGGTCGTCGATACCGGTACCGGCTTTTGCGGAGACGTGAACGAACTGGCTTTCGCCGCCCCACTCTTCCGGGATGATCCCGTACTGAGAGAGTTCGTTTTTCACGCGATCCGGATCGGCTTCCGGCTTATCGATTTTGTTTACCGCAACAACCACCGGCACTTTCGCCGCTTTCGCGTGCTGAATAGCTTCGATAGTCTGCGGCATCACGCCATCATCTGCGGCAACAACCAGCACAACGATATCCGTTGCCTGAGCACCACGGGCACGCATTGCGGTAAACGCGGCGTGGCCTGGGGTATCCAGGAAGGTGATCATGCCGTTGTCGGTTTCAACGTGGTAAGCACCAATGTGCTGGGTAATGCCACCCGCTTCGCCGGAGGCCACCTTCGTTGAGCGAATGTAGTCCAGCAGTGAGGTTTTACCGTGGTCAACGTGACCCATGATGGTCACAACCGGCGCGCGCGGTTCAGCCGCTGCACCTGTGTCACGGTCGCTCATTACCGCTTCTTCCAGCTCGTTTTCACGACGCAGGATAACTTTGTGGCCCATCTCTTCCGCAACCAGCTGTGCGGTTTCCTGGTCGATGACCTGGTTGATGGTTGCCATTGCGCCCAGTTTCATCATCGCTTTGATGACCTGAGAGCCTTTAACGGCCATTTTATTTGCCAGCTCGCCGACGGTCAGCGTTTCACCGATCACAACGTCACGGTTAACGGCCTGTGCCGGTTTCTGGAAGCCCTGCTGCAGTGCAGAGCCTTTACGCTGACGGCCGCCTTTGCCACCGCGAACCGCGGCACGCGCTTCTTCACGATCGGCTTTGCTTTCAGCGTGCTTGTTGCCTTTCTTCGGACGCGGCGCTTTAGCTGTACGCGTACGACCACGGCCACCTTCGACTTCACGATCGTTATCATCTTCCGCCTGACGTGCATGCTGGGAGGTGGTGACGTGATAATCGCCGGTCGTCTCTTCTTCTTCGCCTGGCGTTGCCGCCCAGGTTGCTTCGTTCTGTTCTGCCATTCGACGGGCTTCTTCCGCTACGCGACGTGCATTTTCTTCCAGTTTACGACGAGCCTCTTCTTCCGCTTTACGCTTGAGTTCCTGCGCTTCGGATTCACGACGGGCTTTTTCCGTCTGGGCTGCCCTGGTCACTTCGTCAGTTTGATGGTTGCTCACTTTGCTATTTTCCGCAGCTTCACGTTTTGCACTTTCGGCATTTTCGCGTTTAGCTTTTTCTTCAGCTTCACGTTTCAGACGCGCTTCGGCTTCACGTTTGGCTTTTTCCTCGGCTTCTCGCTCAGCGGCTTCCTCTGCTTCACGACGGGCCTTCTCCTCCGCTTCACGCATCGCCTCTTCTTCCGCAGCGAGACGTTCTGCCTCTTGTGGATCGCGTTTTACAAAGGTGCGCTTTTTACGGACTTCGATCTGCACCGATTTACTTTTCCCACCGGTGCCCTGAATATTTAATGTGCTGCGCGTTTTGCGCTGCAATGTCAGCTTATCAGGCGCAGAACCGTGTTCACGGTTCAGATGCGCTAACAGCGTCTGTTTTTCCTGCGCGGTCACTGAATCATCAGCAGACTTGCGGATCCCTGCATCAGCAAATTGCTGTACCAGGCGGTCCACAGAGGTTTGAATCTCAGCGGCCAGCGTTTTTACGGTTACATCTGTCATGCTGTTCCTTCCTGCTACAGTTTATTACGCTTCGTCACCAAACCAGCAAATATTACGCGCGGCCATGATGAGCTCACCAGCTTTGTCGGCAGTTAACCCTTCGATATCGCTCAGGTCATCTACACCTTGCTCGGCGAGGTCTTCCAGCGTACAAACACCACGAGCAGCCAGTTTGAAAGCCAGTGCACGATCCAGACCGTCCAGGTTCAGCAGGTCTTCAGCCGGTTCTTTATTCCCCAGGCTTTCTTCCTGTGCCAGCGCCAGAGTAGTCAGTGCGCTTTTCGCACGATCACGCAGGGCTTCGACGGTGTCCTCATCCAGGCCATCGATTTCCAGCAGCTCTTTGATTGGCACATAGGCCAGTTCTTCCAGCGTTGAGAAACCCTCTTCGACCAGAACAGTGGCGAAATCTTCGTCAATATCCAGGTAACGTGTAAAGGTATCAATCGCTGCGTGAGCCTCAGCCTGATGCTTAGACTGCAGATCTTCAACGGTCATCACGTTGAGTTCCCAGCCGCTCAGCTGAGACGCGAGACGCACGTTCTGACCGTTACGGCCAATCGCCTGCGCCAGGTTGCCTGCTTCAACAGCAATATCCATGGTGTGCTTATCTTCATCCACCACGATAGAAGCAACATCAGCCGGTGCCATCGCGTTGATAACGAACTGGGCCGGGTTGTCGTCCCACAGTACGATATCGATACGTTCGCCGCCGAGTTCGGTAGAAACGGCCTGAACGCGGGCACCACGCATACCAACGCATGCCCCAACCGGGTCAATACGCTTGTCGTTGGTTTTCACCGCAATTTTGGCGCGAGAACCCGGATCGCGGGCTGCGGCTTTGATCTCGATAACTTCTTCGCCGATTTCTGGTACTTCAATGCGGAACAGTTCAACCAGCATTTCCGGTTTGGAACGCGTGACGAACAGCTGCGCACCGCGGGCTTCAGGACGCACGGCGTACAACACGCCGCGAATGCGGTCGCCCGGACGGAAGTTTTCACGCGGCAGCATATCTTCGCGCAGGATCACGGCTTCAGCATTGTTGCCCAGATCCAGCGTGATGTTGTCGCGGTTCACCTTCTTCACCACGCCAGTGATGATTTCACCTTCGTGTTCACGGAACTGATCGACAACCATTGCGCGCTCTGCTTCACGTACTTTCTGTACGATAACCTGCTTCGCGGTTTGGGTGGTGATACGGTCAAACGTCACGGATTCAATCTGATCTTCAACGTAATCGTCGAGGTTCAGGCTCTCATCTTCGTAACGTGCCGCTTCGAGAGTGATTTCACGCGTCGGCTGCGTCACTTCTTCAACGATCAGCCAGCGACGGAATGTGTCGAAATCACCGCTTTTACGATCGATGCTTACACGCACATCAATCTCTTGCTCATATTTTTTCTTGGTTGCTGTAGCCAGAGCACTTTCCAGCGCTTCAAAGATTTTTTCACGCGGAAGCGACTTTTCGTTAGAAACAGCTTCAACAACAGCCAAAATTTCTTTGTTCATTGGGGGCCTTTCACCTCAATCCAGACTGTTAAAAGTGGGGGACCAGGTTCGCTTTTTGAATATTGCTCAAGGCGAACACTTCATCTTTACCTTCGACCGTAACGGTGATCATTTCGCCATCGACATCTTTAATGATGCCCTGCCACTTACGACGGTTCTGCACCGCCATCCGCAGCACCAGCGAAACTTCGTCGCCCTTAAAGCGCGCGTAGTGCTCAGCCGTAAACAAAGGTCGCTCAAGACCTGGTGAGGAAACTTCCAGGTTATACGCAACGGTAATAGGATCTTCGACATCCAGTACCGCACTGACCTGGTGGCTGACATCAGCGCAATCATCAACATTGATGCCATCTTCACTATCAATATAGATGCGCAGCGTAGATGTGCGACCACGCACAAATTCGATACCGACCAGTTCGTAGCCCAGTGCTTCAACCGGCGCCGTAATCATCTCTGTTAATTTTTGCTCTAATGTGGACAAGTCCACCCCCAAGACATAAAAAAAGGGCATATAGCCCAGTTATTTCGTACTCAGATAACAAAAAACCCCGATAAATCGGGGCTTTGAATAACTGAACCCTATAGCCGCAACTGCGGCCTGGATAACCTTCCGAAAGTATTCTTTTCAAATCCCGCTAGAGAAGGCGTTAAGTCTTCACAGTATATTTGAAAAAGAACACTAAGGGAAAGTGGTTGCGGGGGCCGGATTTGAACCGACGACCTTCGGGTTATGAGCCCGACGAGCTACCAGGCTGCTCCACCCCGCGCCTGAAACGTGGCAAATTTTACTCGATTGAGCGTCAACTTGCAAATAATGCTGGGATTTGGTACCGAAGACGGGACGTAAAACCGGCTTGCAGTATATTGAAAAACATCGCGTTGTGTCAACCGCTCATCTATAGCATCACGTGCTCTGCCACTCTTGCATATCCTTAAGAGAGTTTTTATGCACAGATGCCGCTTTTTCTTTCAGTTATACAATGAAAATTGCGCTTCTCTCTTCCGGTTCGCGCTAAAAGATGATTAAATGAAAACTCATTAATTTTGCATAACCATTCACTAAAGTTGTAATCATGAGTGGTACGAAAAGCGTGGCGTGGCTGTGAAGTCTCTCACCATCAGTCTATCAAGCAGGGATTTTTTTATGACAACGATTCTCAAGCATCTTCCCGCAGGTCAACGTATTGGTATTGCTTTTTCAGGCGGTCTGGACACCAGCGCAGCGCTGCTATGGATGCGTCAGAAAGGCGCGGTTCCTTATGCATATACTGCCAACCTGGGCCAGCCTGACGAGGATGACTATGAGGCGATCCCGCGTCGCGCAAAAGAGTATGGTGCGGAAAATGCTCGCCTGATCGATTGTCGTAAACAGCTGGTCGCTGAAGGCATTGCGGCTATCCAGTGCGGGGCGTTTCATAACACCACTGGCGGCTTAACCTATTTTAATACCACCCCACTCGGTCGTGCGGTAACCGGCACCATGCTGGTTGCGGCAATGAAAGAAGATGGCGTCAACATCTGGGGTGACGGCAGCACTTATAAAGGCAACGATATCGAACGTTTTTATCGTTACGGCCTGCTGACCAATGCCGAACTGAAAATCTACAAACCGTGGCTCGATACGGACTTTATTGACGAGCTGGGCGGCCGTCAGGAAATGTCCGAATTCATGACCGCATCGGGCTTCGACTACAAAATGTCGGCCGAAAAAGCCTACTCCACGGACTCCAATATGCTGGGTGCAACGCACGAAGCGAAGGATCTCGAATTCCTCAACTCCAGTGTCAAAATCGTTAACCCGATCATGGGCGTGAAGTTCTGGGATGAGAGCGTGAAGATCCCGGCAGAGGAAGTTACCGTACGTTTTGAACAGGGTCACCCTGTCGCGCTGAATGGCAAAACCTTTAGCGATGATGTTGAGCTGATGATGGAAGCCAACCGTATTGGTGGTCGTCACGGTCTGGGCATGAGCGATCAGATCGAGAACCGTATCATCGAAGCGAAAAGCCGCGGTATCTATGAAGCCCCGGGGATGGCGCTGCTGCATATCGCTTATGAACGTCTGCTGACCGGCATTCATAACGAAGACACCATTGAGCAGTATCACGCTCACGGTCGTCAGCTCGGACGCCTGCTCTATCAAGGCCGCTGGTTCGATCCGCAGGCACTGATGCTGCGTGATGCCCTGCAGCGCTGGGTGGCAAGTGCCATTACGGGTGAAGTGACGCTCGAGTTGCGTCGCGGCAATGACTACTCGATCCTCAACACGGTTTCCGACAATCTGACCTACCAGGCAGAGCGTCTGACCATGGAGAAAGGTGAATCGGTATTCTCCCCGGACGATCGTATTGGTCAGCTGACTATGCGCAATCTGGACATTACCGATACCCGCGCCAAGCTGTTCAATTATGTTCAGACAGGCCTCATCTCCACCACTGCAGGTAATGGCCTGCCGCAGGTGGAAAATCTTGAGCATAGCGATAAGAAATAACCAGTCTGGGTGATAAAACAGAACTGCACCCCAAAAATTGGCCAGCCAATTGAATAAGGTGCAGCTCTTCTTTAATAGCTAGCGAGCATTAACCAGTTGCCACAGTGCCGGGGAATTCGCCGGTGCCCAATCTTCGATAGCATCATGCCCCTGCAAACAGGTATAAACGTTGCCCTTGTACGAGACTACATCGCCAACTTTATAAGCGATACCAACCGCCCAGGCCGCAACGTTTTCTGGCACCTGCCCCTCCGCTAGGGTCTTCACGTTGAGCGTCTTGCTACGCGGTGAAAGCGAGCCGTCGCTGAACTGGGCCGCAACCTGATAGCTGTAAGTGGTCGCAGGCTTCAGGTTACTGTCAACAAAGGATGCTGAATGCGGCTTTTCAATTAGCGTGTCATCGCGATACACCTGATAACTCATTACATCGCCAGCCACTTTTCGCCAGCTTAACGTGACTGTGGTGGCGGTGATATCGTCAGCATGTACGTTCTGCACAACACCGGGCTTTTCAGGATCAGAAATGTTCCCTTCGTGGCTGATTAAACACTGCCCGCCCTCTTGCTGAATAATCAAATGAACAGGCGCGTCGTCCGCATTGGCGAGCTGCTCCTGGATGAGCGCAGCGCAATCTATACCAGCAGCGTTCTCGAACGATGCCTGTTGTACATGGCTTCCGGGCATCAGTGCGATTTTACTGTTTGGCTCCAGCCAGTCATGAGAAACGATAGTTCCCACTTTATCCGCTACGGAGAGAAACAGACGCTTGTCATAATGATTAACCAGTGTCGACACTAATGACTCATCAATGGGACTTTTTTCAGCAAACTGCGTAACAGGCAACTCTACCATCAACGCTTCCAGCACTTTACCAAAATCCCGGGACCAGGAAATTGAGCCCTCTTGAGCCAGCTCATCAAAACGAGCCATTGCTGCAGGCTTCGCTTTTGCCATTTCTGCACTGCTATAGAATCCATAACGCGTCAGCAGGTCAAAATAGTTACTGACATCCTTGCGCGTCAAATCAGTGTCATATCGGGTCTCTGCTTTTTGACTGGCTTCGTTGAGCATTTGCGTAACGTAGGGGATCTGGCGGATATAACGGGTGCCAAAATCATTTAACTGAACAAAACAGGCTGGGTCGCTCTCAAGATTGTCTGTCAGGCTCATACAGTGCTGAAAACTTTGTTCGCTCTTAAGCAGTAATTCTTTTACTGAATAGGGACCACGGTTGTACATATAACTCATAATCATCGACAGCGTGTTCTTGTCTTTACTCCCCTGGATAAATTCATGAATACGTACTGTCGTGTCAGCTTTGTCTTTATCCCATGGTAACGAACCCGTGTTAATGCCAATTACCGAACCATTATAAAAACCACTGGTGATAGCCGAGCCGATAATATTACGTGCAGGCCCGGAAAAGGAGTCGAGAATCTTTTTGGGCTGCATCATGCCAAAGATACGCGGAAAACCTCCGCCGCCGGTCCCCTGTAATTCACTCCACGCACTGCCGGGATATTCAATTTGCAGTACGCCATCATCCCCTTCCTGTGTTGCAGCAGGTAAATCTCGCCCCAGAGAGCTCTCCTGAAGGCCTTTCGAAACAAAATAGTTTGGCCCCATATTTTGCGCAAAATAGTCGCCAAAGCTCTCTCCTGAGCCAAAGGGCCGCTGCAAATCAAATGTCCCATTCTCCTTTGCAAGCCCATACTGCATCTGAATCATTGTGCTTATGTAGGCCTGCGAAAATGCCATTGCCCATAGCTTATGTTCAACTATGGTAGCCTCAGCGCTGTCTCCCAGAAGATCGAGCTTCACTTCCGCTGAACGCTCTTTTTTCCAGTCCAGGTTATAGTGCTCGCAACTGCTCAAATCAATCTGGTAACGTCCTTCACTGTCCTGCTTAATATTGCAGTGATAAGGCAGTGTTAACTTATCTGCAAGATGCAGACCATAATCGATATTTCCTGCTACATCCTTCGGTAGTAACTGACGATACATATCAACAGTAATATTCTCTGTTGCGAAGGCGCCATTAGCGCTACATAGCGACACGGCCAACGCCACAATTTTAACCTTCATTTTCACTCATCCCTTGCGATTGATTTGGGGTTGACTCTACTAGCAAGAAAAAAACGAAAAAATGAGGGAACAGAGCGTACGGATTAGGAGCCCTCTGCACACCATAAGAAAAAATCCACTGACATGCGGGTTTGTCTGCTGCTAATGCAAAAGGACTTATAGAGAAACAGGTTCGGTTTAGCAGCGCCCAGGCAGGCGTGACACGAGGTGGGTTAATTAAGAAGGAGAGCGTTGAAACGGCCCATCGACAGAACACGAACGACAGACGAAAAAAAAGACACCTTTCGATGTCTTTTTTTCGGAATGTTGGTACCGAGGACGGGACTTGAACCCGTAAGCCCTATTGGGCACTACCACCTCAAGGTAGCGTGTCTACCAATTCCACCACCTCGGCACGACTTACTTCTCACATTACTGCGGGATATCGCTGGTCGGCTTCGCCGGCGCTGCTGGCTGAGTCTGTTCACTCTTGGCCGGTGCGCTCAGGTTTTCCCACTCGCTTCCTTTATTGGTTTTATTGCTGTTAATGTTGCCCAGCACAAGGCTAATAATGAAGAACAGTGTTGCCAGCACAGCAGTTGCACGAGTCATGAAGTTACCAGAACCACTTGAACCGAACAGCGTACCGGACGCGCCAGCGCCAAAGGAGGCTCCCATGTCAGCGCCTTTACCTTGCTGCAGCATGATCAGAGCTACAAGAGCCAGAGCCACAATAAGGAAAACTACTAAAAGAGCTTCGTACATAATCAACCTGTTCCTTGCGGGGTTGCCGCAGCCAATGCTTCAAACCAATAACGCGGGATGTTTCATGCTTTCCCACTGAAGCGGGTGTGAATACTAACTAAAGCGACCTGCCTGCGCAAGGGCAATTTCGACGCTTTTTATCAAGTGCGGAAAAAAACAGCAAAAGAGTACGAAACGGCGAAGAAAAAGGCAGCAAAAGCTGCCTTTTTAGCCACTTACCGAAGCGTTAAACCGCTTTAACGGCGTCGGCGATGCGATTAGCCAGCGCGGTAACTTGCGCTTCATCTTCGCCTTCTACCATCACGCGGATTAATGGCTCAGTGCCGGACTTACGCAGTAGTACGCGACCACGATTGCCCAGTGTCGCTTCAACCTCTGCCATCACGGTTTTAACGTTTTCATCTTCAAGCGGATCGCCATTACCGGCGGTAAAGCGCACATTGACCAGAACTTGCGGGAACATTTTCATACCGCTGCAGAGATCGTGCAGCGTCATATGGTTACGCACCATCGCTGCGACGACCTGCAAGCCGGCAACAATTCCGTCGCCAGTGGTGGTTTTATCCAGCAGGATCACATGGCCTGAGTTCTCTGCGCCGATGCGCCACCCTTTCTCCTGCATTTTTTCCAGCACGTAGCGGTCGCCCACTTTTGCACGCGCAAACGGAATACCCAGTTGCTTAAGCGCCAGCTCAAGCCCCATGTTGCTCATCAGGGTGCCGACCGCGCCACCGCGCAGCTGCCCCTGGCGCAGGCCTTCGCGCGCGATGATATACATAATCTGGTCGCCATCGACTTTATTGCCTTCGTGATCAACCATAATCACACGATCGCCGTCGCCGTCAAAGGCAATACCTAAATCCGCTTTTTCCGCCAGAACACGCTCTTGCAGTGCTTTCACATCTGTCGCACCGCATTTTTCATTAATGTTCACGCCATCCGGATCGCAGCCAATCGCAATGACTTTTGCGCCCAACTCGCGGAAGACGTTAGGGGCAATGTGGTATGTCGCACCATTGGCGCAATCCACCACAATCTTCAGGCTGTTGAGGCTGAGCTCATTAGGAAACGTCGCTTTGCAGAACTCAATGTAACGGCCTGCGGCATCGACGATACGGCTGGCTTTACCCAGCTCGGCAGAGTCAACGCAGGTCAGCTCTTTCTCCATCTCCGCTTCTATCGCCTCTTCAACCGCGTCCGGCAGCTTAGTACCGTCAATGGAGAAGAACTTGATGCCGTTGTCATAGAACGGGTTATGGGAAGCAGAAATGACGATCCCCGCTTCCGCGCGGAAGGTACGGGTCAGGTAAGCGACGGCCGGTGTCGGCATCGGGCCGGTGAAGGAAGCTGAGAGACCGGCGGCAGCCAGCCCTGCTTCCAGTGCCGATTCCAGCATATAGCCCGAGATGCGGGTATCTTTACCGATGATAATTTTACGTGAGCCGTGACGCGCCAGCACTTTGCCAGCGGCCCAGCCCAGTTTCAGAACGAAATCAGGAGTGATAGGTGCGTCGCCAACACGGCCACGAATGCCATCAGTGCCAAAATATTTACGATTACTCATAGCGTTTATTTTCCTTCGCTGACAGTGTGGCTTCAACCACCCGCATAGCTTCTACCGTTTCTTTTACGTCATGGACACGAATAATTTGCGCACCCTGCATCGCAGCAATCACTGCACATGCCAGACTGCCGCTTAACCGCTCTGCGGGCCCGACATTTAACAATTGGCCGATCATCGACTTACGCGACATCCCTACCAACAGCGGTAAGCCGAAGTGGTGAAACTCACCTAATCGGGCAAGCAGCGCATAATTGTGGGAGAGATTCTTACCGAAACCGAACCCAGGGTCGAGCAACAATTTTTCTTTTGCGATCCCCGCACGTTCGCAGCGCGCGATATTCTCCAAAAAAAAGCGGTTAACGTCGGCAAAGACGTCCTCATATTTTGGCGCCTCCTGCATCGTCTTCGGTTGACCCTGCATATGCATCAGGCAGACAGGCAATCCGGTTTGTGCCGCCGCTTCAAGGGCGCCGGGCTCCGTCAACGAGCGAATATCGTTGATGATGTGCGCGCCCGCCCGCGCAGCTTCCCGGATTACTTCGGGTTTTGAGGTATCAACCGAGATCCACACCTCAAAGCGCTGCGCTATCGCTTCCACAACCGGAATAACGCGCGCCAGCTCCTCTTCAACACTCACTTCAGCAGCACCGGGCCGAGTAGATTCACCACCGATATCTACAATGGTCGCCCCTGCATTAATCATCAGGTTGGCGTGTTTGACCGCCTCAATCAGCGTGTTGTGGGTGCCGCCGTCAGAAAAGGAGTCCGGCGTGACGTTGAGGATCCCCATCACGTGGGGATGAGACAGCTCGAGTGTGGAGCCCTGGGCATGAAGTTTCATGGCTGAAGTCCCTGAGGTATTACGGTTGAACAGAAAAGAAAAACCCCGGAGCAGGCCCCAGGGTTTCGTTACAGACAGTTCATCAACTGCAGAAAGCTTATTTGTCGCCAAACTGCTCTGACATGGTGTTGCCCGGGTTCGGCGTACGCGGTTCATCAACCGGACGCGGCGCGCGCGGGGTACCGTTATTGTCAGAGTTATTCGCGCCTGGATCTTCCCAGCCCGCTGGCGGACGTACATCGCGACGAGACATCAGGTCATCAATTTGCGGTGCGTCGATGGTCTCATATTTCATCAGAGCATCTTTCATCGCATGGAGAATATCCATGTTCTCATTCAGGATCTGACGCGCACGATTGTAGTTACGTTCAATCAGCGCCTTCACTTCCTGGTCGATAATACGTGCGGTTTCATCAGACATATGTTTCGCTTTCGCGACGGAACGTCCGAGGAACACTTCGCCCTCTTCTTCGGCGTAGAGCAGCGGACCCAGTTTGTCCGAGAAGCCCCACTGCGTCACCATGTTGCGTGCCAGGTTGGTCGCGACTTTGATGTCGTTCGACGCACCGGTAGAGACATGTTCAGCACCGTAGATGATCTCTTCCGCCAGACGACCGCCGTACAGCGTAGAGATTTGGCTCTCCAGCTTCTGACGGCTGGCGCTAATCGCATCCCCTTCCGGCAGGAAGAAAGTTACGCCCAGCGCACGACCACGTGGGATAATCGTCACTTTATGTACCGGATCGTGCTCCGGCACCAGACGACCGATAATGGCGTGGCCCGCTTCGTGATACGCGGTAGACTCTTTCTGCGCTTCCGTCATCACCATGGAGCGACGTTCCGCACCCATCATGATTTTGTCTTTCGCTTTTTCGAACTCAACCATTGAGACAACGCGTTTATTACCACGCGCAGCAAACAGCGCAGCTTCGTTGACCAGGTTAGCCAGATCCGCACCAGAGAAGCCCGGGGTACCGCGCGCAATGATCGCAGCGTCAATATCCGGCGACAGCGGTACACGGCGCATATGGACCTTCAGGATCTGCTCGCGACCGCGAACGTCCGGCAGCCCAACGACAACCTGACGGTCGAAACGGCCTGGACGCAGCAGCGCAGGGTCCAGTACGTCCGGACGGTTGGTCGCAGCAATAACGATAATGCCTTCATTGCCTTCGAAACCATCCATCTCAACCAGCATCTGGTTCAGGGTCTGCTCACGTTCATCATGACCACCGCCTAAACCTGCGCCACGCTGACGGCCAACGGCGTCAATCTCATCAATAAAGATGATGCACGGTGCGGCTTTCTTGGCTTGTTCAAACATGTCGCGTACGCGGGATGCGCCCACGCCGACAAACATCTCAACAAAGTCAGAACCAGAAATCGTGAAGAACGGCACTTTCGCTTCGCCGGCGATCGCTTTCGCCAGCAGCGTTTTACCGGTACCCGGAGGGCCGACCATCAGGACGCCTTTCGGGATTTTACCGCCCAGTTTCTGGAAACGGCTCGGCTCACGCAGATATTCAACCAGCTCACCCACTTCTTCTTTCGCTTCGTCGCAGCCCGCGACGTCGGCAAAAGTGGTTTTGATCTGATCTTCAGTCAGCATGCGCGCTTTGCTCTTACCGAACGACATGGCACCTTTGCCACCGCCGCCCTGCATCTGGCGCATGAAGAAAATCCATACCCCAATCAGCAACAGCATCGGGAACCAGGAGATGAAGATGTTACCAAGCAGGCTCGGCTCTTCAGGTGGTTCACCCACAACCTTGACGTTTTTGGTCAGCAGGTTGTCGAGCAGTTTAGGATCGTTGACCGGGATGTAAGTCGTGTAACGGTTACTATCTTTCTTGGTAACGTTGATCTCACGTCCGTTGATACGCGCTTCGCGAACCTGGTCCTGGTTGACCTCTTGCAGGAAGGTAGAGTAATCCACCTTACGGCCATTTGACTCGCTGGGCCCAAAGCTCTGGAATACTGACATCAGCACGACGGCAATGACCAGCCAGAGTATTAGGTTTTTCGCCATGTCACTCAAGGGATTAACCTCATATTACAACTGTGTTAAAAACAGCGGCAGGATACAACATATCCCGTTTCATTCAAACCGAAGGCCGAAATCAACGGGGTATCATTTTCGCCCGGTCGCTACAATATACACTTCGCGCGAACGAGCACGCGAAGAGTCCGGTTTACGCACTTTAACCTTCGTAAACAGGGAGCGAATTTCCGTAAGGTACTCATCGAAACCTTCGCCCTGGAACACTTTCACTAAAAAATTACCGCCTGGCGCTAACACATCGCGGCACATCTCCAGCGCCAGCTCTACCAGATACATAGAGCGGGGAATATCAACCGCTGGCGTTCCGCTCATATTAGGCGCCATATCTGACATGACAACCTGAACTTTACTGTCACCAACACGTTCCAGTAACGCTTTCAGAACTAATTCATCACGAAAATCGCCCTGAAGGAAGTCTACGCCGACGATTGGATCCATCGGTAAAAGATCGCACGCGATGATGCGCCCGTTCCCACCAATCTGTGTGACCGCATATTGCGACCATCCACCGGGTGCAGCACCCAAGTCAACTACCGTCATTCCCGGTTTAAAAATCTTGTCACTTTGCTGTATTTCATCAAGTTTAAACCAGGCACGGGAACGTAACCCTTTTTTCTGCGCCTGTTGAACATATTTATCGCTAAAGTGTTCCTGAAGCCAGCGGCTTGAACTGGCAGAACGCTTTTTACCTGTCATTTAACTTTCCATCCGGTTTCATCGGCGACACCGAGAAATATCGACGCGCAATTTGGCGATACAGAGGAGATGGCGGTAGAATGACCCGTTTTCAATCCCAACGTAAGCAAAATATACGATGAATCTGAGTACTAAACAAAAACAGCACCTGAAAGGTCTGGCACATCCGCTCAAGCCGGTAGTTATGCTTGGCAACAATGGTTTGACCGAAGGGGTACTGGCCGAGATTGAACAAGCGCTTGAGCACCATGAACTTATCAAGGTGAAGATCGCCTCTGAAGAGAGAGAAACTAAAACCTTGATCGTGGAAGCTATCGTTCGCGAAACCGGTGCCTGTAATGTCCAGGTCATCGGCAAAACGCTGGTGCTTTATCGCCCGACCGCAGAGCGTAAAATTTCGCTGCCGCGCTAAAGGATATCCTGAGTTGAACACAAAATCAGTGTAAAACGAGGGGTTTCCGCCAGCAGATGAGCAAAATGCCACGCTCCTGGAGTTCATAAAAGGCCGCAATGCGGCCTTTTTCTTATCTTTACAATCCGTCAACAATTAACGTCGACGCTGCAATCAAAGATATTCCACCTTGATGATTTCATACTCCACTTCGCCGCCAGGGGTGCGAATGACAACCACATCATCCTGCTCTTTTCCCACCAGGCCACGGGCGATAGGCGAGTTCACCGAGATAAGATTCTGCTTAAAGTCGGCTTCGTCATCGCCCACGATGCGATAAGTCTGCTCTTCGTCGTTATCCAGGTTCAGCACGGTGACCGTGGAACCGAAAATGACGCGGCCATTTTTTGGCATTTTGGAGATATCGATAACCTGCGCATTCGACAGTTTCGCCTCGATATCTTTAATGCGGCCTTCACAAAAGCCCTGCTGCTCACGCGCGGCGTGGTATTCAGCGTTCTCTTTGAGATCGCCATGTTCGCGGGCGTCCGCAATAGCGGCGATGATTTCAGGGCGACGAACGGTTTTCAAAAATTCCAGCTCTTCGCGCAGTTTCTCTGCACCACGTAGGGTCATCGGAATAGCTTGCATTTGTTATACCTCTTAAACATTCCTGTTAGGAGTAGTCCCCCACCCCGTCAGCGTTACCTCCCCGCATTCAGGCGTAAACAGCCGGGCAGGAGCAAAAGAAAACTGACCCGGAGACAAAGCCCCAGGTCAGCGCAATTTTTCAATTTGATACGTATTTTAACCGGAAGTTCACCGTGGGTCATCGTTTACTTTCCGGGTCGATGCGCCGTAGTATGTCGGCCTGTTTCCAGCTTGTTAGCGCGAGATTATGCGATTTCCCAGCTTTATCATCGGATTGTCCACCAGTATAGCCCTGAATGTTCAGGCCGCGAATGTCGACGAGTACATCAACCAGCTTCCGGATGGTGCCAACCTGGCGTTGATGGTGCAAAAGGTCGGCGCCGACGCTCCCGAAATTGATTACCACGCCAAACAGATGGCGTTACCGGCGAGCACGCAAAAAGTGATCACCGCGCTGGCTGCACTACTACAATTGGGGCCGGAGTTTCGCTTTACAACCACGCTGGAAAGCAAAGGTTCTGTCGATAGCGGTACGCTTAAAGGGGACTTAGTTGCACGATTTGGTGGCGATCCGACGCTAAAACGCCAGGATATTCGCAATATGGTCGCAACGCTGAAAAAATCAGGCGTGCAGAAAATCGATGGCAATGTGCTGATCGATACCTCGATCTTCGCCAGTCATGATAAAGCGCCGGGCTGGCCGTGGAACGATATGACGCAGTGTTTTAGCGCGCCGCCTGCAGCTGCCATCATCGATCGCAACTGCTTCTCAATTTCGCTCTATAGCGCGCAAAATGCGGGTGATTTAGCCTATATTCGTGTCGCCTCTTACTACCCGGTAAATATGTTCAGCCAGGTGCGCACGCTGGCACGCGGCTCGTCGGAAGCGCAATATTGCGAACTGGATGTGGTGCCGGGCGATCTCAACCGCTTCACGTTAACAGGCTGTTTGCCCCAGCGCGCCGATCCGCTGCCGCTCGCCTTTGCCGTGCAGGATGGTGCCAGCTATGCAGGCGCTATCCTCAAACAGGAGCTGACCCAGGCGGGCATCACCTACACCGGCACGCTGCTACGCCAGACGCAGGTCAATCAGCCGGGTACCGTTATCGCCAGTAAACAGTCCGCGCCGCTACACGATCTGCTGAAAATCATGCTGAAGAAGTCGGATAACATGATTGCGGATACGGTCTTCCGTATGATTGGCCATGCACGCTTTGGCGTGCCGGGTACCTGGCGAGCGGGCTCGGATGCGGTCAGGCAGATCCTGCGTCAGCAGGCCGGGGTTGATCTGGGGAACACCATTATTGCAGATGGTTCCGGCTTGTCGCGCCACAACCTGCTCGCACCGGCGACCATGATGCAGGTGCTGCAATATATCGCCCAGCATGATACCGAGCTTAATTTCATCTCGATGTTGCCGCTGGCGGGCTATGACGGCTCGCTGCAATACCGCGCAGGGCTGCATGAAGCGGGCGTCGACGGTAAGGTATCGGCGAAAACCGGCTCGCTGCAGGGGGTCTATAACCTGGCTGGGTTTATCACCACCGCCAGCGGTCAACGAATGGCGTTTGTGCAGTATCTTTCGGGATATGCAGTTGAACCCGCCGATCAGCGCAATCGCCGTATTCCGCTGGTGCGCTTTGAGAGCCGTCTCTACAAAGATATCTATCAGAACAACTAATAAAAAATGCCGGGAAGCATCATGCTGACCCGGCACTTTTTAGCTCTTCTCCCCGCCGGAGCGGGGAGGAAGCAGAGATTAACGTTTGTAGATGAACTCGACGCCCTCTTCGTCGTCTTCGTCCCAGTCGTCATCCCACTCTTCGTCATCTTCTTCAGCCGCTTCGGCTTCTTCGAGCTGCTGGCGATGATAATCATCCCACATGAACTCGACTTTCTCCGGCTGCTGCTCTTCCTGCGCCTGCACAATCGGGTTTTCGATGATGAAGGTCATCACATCCCAGCACAGGTCTTTGACACCCTGCTGGCTGGCAGCGGAGATCAGGTAGAACTTATCCTCCCAGCCCAGCGCTTCGGCGATCGCTTTCGCTTTCGCTTCCGCTTCGGCTTTATCCATCAGGTCGATCTTGTTAAATACCAGCCAGCGCGGCTTAGCAGCCAGCTTCTCGCTATATTTTTCCAGCTCGCCGACGATGATACGGGCATTTTCTGCCGGATCAGAACCGTCGATCGGATCAAGGTCGATGAGGTGCAGCAACACGCGGCAGCGCTCAAGGTGTTTCAGGAAGCGGATACCGAGGCCAGCGCCATCAGCCGCACCTTCAATCAGCCCGGGAATATCGGCAACCACGAAGCTCTTCTCATTGTCCATACGAACAACGCCCAGGCTCGGGACCAGCGTGGTAAACGGATAATCCGCCACTTTTGGTTTTGCGGCGGAGACCGCGCGGATAAAGGTCGATTTACCGGCGTTCGGCATCCCCAGCATCCCGACATCTGCCAGCAGCATCAGCTCCAGTTGCAGATCGCGCTTATCGCCCGGCGTGCCCATCGTCTTCTGACGAGGAGTACGATTTACCGAGGATTTGAAACGGGTGTTACCGAGGCCGTGCCAGCCGCCTTTCGCGACCATCAGGCGCTGACCATGTTTGGTCATATCACCCATGGTTTCGCCGGTGCCCTGATCAATAACACGCGTACCAACCGGTACTTTCACCGTAATATCTTTTCCGCGTTTTCCGGTGCAATCACGGCTCTGACCGTTCTGCCCACGTTCGGCGCGGAAAGATTTTTCAAAACGGTAGTCGATCAGGGTATTCAGGTTTTCGTCCGCTTCCAGCCAGACATCACCGCCGTCGCCACCGTCGCCGCCGTCAGGGCCGCCTTTCGGGATATACTTTTCGCGGCGGAAGCTTACGCAGCCGTTACCGCCATCACCCGCTACGACCAGAATCGTAGCTTCATCTACAAACTTCATTTTACTCTCCGTAACTCATTCGCCTGAGCGGGGCACAGTGACGACCACTTCACGACTACGCCTGCGTCCCATAAGACGATGGCCAATAGCGGAAAACATCGCGCCCGCAACCACGACAAACGCACCGAGATAACCGACAAGGTTTAACATCGGTCTGGCGAAAACATCGGGCCAGGCCATTGATAATAAATCTGAGAAAAACAGTGTAAACAGCGGCGTTAAGGTAATTAACGCGCTTACCTGCGCCGCCTGCCAGCGCGCCATCGCTTCCGCTAGCGCGCCGTAACCAACCAGCGTGTTGAGCCCGCAAAAAACCAGACAGGCCAGTTGCCAGTCACTCAACTGGAACACCACAGAGGGTTTCGCCAGTGGCAACAGCGCAAGCGTACATAAAGTGTACAGCAAAAAGAGGATCTGCTGAGAGGCCAGGCGACGCAGCAGAACTTTTTGCGCCACGCCGTAGCTTACCCATACCGTCGCCGCACCGACGCCGAAAATAACGCCCCAGGTGTAATCGGTCAGCCGGGTAAAGATCTCAATCAGGCTGGTGTTAAAAAACATCACCAGACCGCTTATCAGCATCAGCGCGCCAATCACCTGCGTGATACGCATCTTCTCTTTGAGGATAAAGACGCTGGCGACCATCATACCGACGGGCGAGAGCTGGCCAATCACCTGCGATGCGGTTGGGCTGACATACTGCAGAGAAGAGCTAAACAATATGAAGTTGCCGAACAGCCCGCCGGTGGCAATCGCCAGCAGCAGCAGCCAGCGTGGCTTGCGGAAAATACGCAGCGGCGGCAGTTTTCTTTTCCAGGTAAGGATCAGACCAAGCCCGATTCCCGCCATTAAAAAGCGATAAAAGACCACCGTCGGTGGCTCCATCACTTCCAGCACCTGCTTCATTGCAATCGGCAACGCTCCCCAGCACATCGCTGTTGTCAGCGCCAGGAGAATACCGATGCCCGCCTGCTGTTTCATACTTCTTCCCTGCCCGAATTTTGCCGGGCTTCTAATGTAAAAAGCCCCGCAACGTGTTGCGGGGCTTTCTTCCGTTACCGGGACGCGAAAAACTTATTCAGCAACGATGCTGATGAATTTACGGTTTTTCGGGCCTTTAACTTCGAACTTAACTTTACCGTCAGTCAAAGCGAACAGAGTGTGGTCACGGCCGCAACCTACGTTAGTACCAGCGTGGAATTTGGTACCACGTTGACGAACGATGATGCTACCTGCCAGAACTGCTTCACCGCCGAAGCGTTTTACGCCCAGACGTTTAGCTTCTGAATCGCGACCGTTACGAGTTGAGCCGCCAGCCTTTTTATGTGCCATTTAAATCTCTCCTCAGGTCTTAGGCGCTGATGCCAGTAATTTTCACATCAGTGAACCACTGACGATGGCCCTGCTGCTTACGGTAGTGCTTACGACGACGAAACTTAACGATTTTAACTTTCTCGCCACGACCATGAGCAACAACTTCAGCTTTGATTACGCCGCCATCAACGAAAGGAACGCCGATTTTGACTTCTTCACCGTTTGCGATCATCAGAACTTCAGCGAATTCAACAGATTCGCCAGTTGCGATGTCCAGCTTTTCCAGGCGAACGGTCTGACCTTCGCTTACTCGGTGTTGTTTACCACCACTTTGGAAAACCGCGTACATATAAAACTCCGCTTCCGCGCACCTATCCTGATTAATTCAGAGGGCGCTATAAATATTCACAATAGGGCGCGAATATTACGCAAATTGCGAGCCGTTGACAAGTGTGATCGTCACTCCTCGCAGAAAAAAAACACAACGTGTATGGTAACGTTTATCTGGCGCGTTTTTTCAGTACAATCGACAATACTATTCAAACCCGTAACCCTTTGTTATCCCACTTTTGATATGTGGTAAACAGGACTGAAAGCCCGGCTTTTGCGATGAATTTAGAAAAAATCAATGAGTTAACCGCGCAAGATATGGCGGGTGTGAACGCGACGATTCTGCAACAACTCAACTCGGATGTGACATTAATCAACCAGTTGGGTTATTACATCGTAAGCGGCGGCGGCAAACGCATACGTCCGATGATCGCTGTACTGGCGGCGCGCGCAGTTGGCTATGAAGGCAACGCGCATGTCACCATCGCTGCATTAATCGAATTTATCCACACAGCAACCCTCCTCCACGACGACGTTGTGGATGAATCAGATATGCGCCGCGGCAAAGCAACGGCGAACGCCGCCTTTGGTAATGCTGCCAGCGTATTGGTCGGAGATTTTATCTATACCCGTGCCTTCCAGATGATGACCAGCCTCGGCTCGCTGAAAGTGCTGGAGGTGATGTCGGAAGCGGTAAACGTGATTGCAGAAGGTGAAGTGCTGCAATTGATGAACGTTAATGACCCGAACATCACCGAAGAGAACTACATGCGCGTGATTTACAGCAAAACCGCGCGCCTGTTCGAAGCGGCTGCCCAGTGTTCCGGTTTGCTGGCGGGCTGTTCGGAGGCACAGGAGAAGGGGCTACAGGATTATGGCCGCTACCTGGGTACTGCTTTCCAGCTGATTGACGATCTGCTTGATTACAGCGCAGATGGTGAAACGTTGGGTAAAAATACCGGCGATGATCTTAACGAAGGCAAACCGACGCTGCCGCTGCTGCATGCGATGCATAACGGTACGCCTGAGCAGGCGCAGATGATCCGCGAAGCGATTGAACAGGGAAGCGGGCGCCATCTTCTGGAACCGGTTCTGGAAGCAATGGCGCAGTGCGGCTCGCTGGAGTGGACGCGCCGCCGTGCCGAAGAAGAGGCGGATAAAGCTATCGCCGCACTACAGGTTCTCCCGCATTCTGAGTGGCGCGACGCGCTTATTGCTCTTGCCCACATCGCCGTTCAGCGCGATCGCTGATCTCTCTGTTTCCCGCGAGTCATCGCGGGAAAGTTCCAGTAAGCTCCCATAAAAGCGACTTTCAGGCGCGAAATCCTTGCGGTGCAAGCCTTGGCATAATCTGAAAACATAACATTCGACCTGAACTTTTTAGAACAAATATTCCCATATGCGTATAGTGATCTGCGTTGTTGGCGAACGATGGTTGAAACCGATTCTCATCAGGGAGATGTTATGGAAACGAAATATACCGACTGGCATCAAGCCGATATTATTGCTGGGCTGCGTAAGAAAGGTACGTCGCTGGCGGCTGAATCTCGAAAAAATGGCTTAAGTTCATCCACCCTCGCCAATGCACTTACCCGCCCCTGGCCGAAGGGAGAATTGATCATTGCCCGGGCACTGGATACCGATCCCTGGGTTATATGGCCCTCGCGTTACCACGATCCCATCACCCACGCGTTTCTTGATAAAACGAAGCTCATCAGGAAAAAACGCAGTGAAGCGTAACAAAATTGCAGATAAAAAAAGGGAGCTTTCGCTCCCCTTTTTGACAGTGTAAAGATTATTCGCCCTTCACGCGCTCAATCTTCGCGCCCAACGCGCTGAGCTTATCTTCGATGCGCTCATAGCCACGATCGATGTGGTAGATGCGATCGACATAGGTCGTCCCTTCCGCAATGCAGCCCGCCAGCACGAGGCTCGCCGATGCACGCAGGTCGGTCGCCATCACCTGCGCACCGGAGAGCGTCTCTACGCCGTGGCAAATCGCGGTGTTGCTCTCAATCTCTGCATGAGCGCCCATACGGATCAGCTCAGGGATGTGCATAAAGCGGTTTTCGAAGATGGTTTCAGTGATCACGCCAGTGCCTTCTGCCACCAGATTCAGCAGCGTGAACTGCGCCTGCATATCTGTCGGGAACCCAGGATGCGGCGCGGTTCGCACGTTAACGGCCTTTGGACGTCTACCGTGCATATCGAGGCTAATCCAGTCTTCTCCCAGCTCAATATCCGCCCCCGCGTCACGCAGTTTAGCCAACACAGCGTCCAGCGTATCCGGCTGGGCGTTGCGGCAAACAATTTTGCCACCGGAGATAGCGGCTGCCACCAGGAAGGTCCCGGTTTCGATGCGATCCGGCAGCACGCGATAAACGCCGCCCCCAAGGCGCTCTACCCCCTCGATGGTGATGCGATCCGTACCCATGCCGGTAATTTTGGCACCGAGCGTATTGAGGAAGTTGGCGGTATCGACGATTTCCGGCTCGCGCGCGGCGTTTTCGATAATGGTAGTGCCTTCAGCCAGCGTCGCGGCGGACATAATCGTCACCGTCGCGCCAACGCTCACTTTGTCCATCACAATGTGCGCGCCTTTCAGACGACCGTCGACAGAGGCTTTAACGTAGCCCTCTTCCAGTTTAATCTCCGCGCCCAGCTGCTCCAGACCGGTGATATGCAGATCGACCGGACGCGCGCCAATCGCACAGCCGCCCGGAAGTGAAACCTGACCCTGGCCAAAACGGGCTACCAGCGGCCCCAGCGCCCAAATCGAGGCGCGCATGGTTTTCACCAGATCGTACGGCGCACAGAAGACATTCACCTTGCTGGCATCGATCCACACCGAGCCATTACGCTCAATTTTGGTGCCAAGCTGGCTCAGCAGCTTGATGGTCGTGTCGATATCTTTCAGTTTCGGCACGTTGCGGATTTCGACCGGCTCTTCCGCCAGCAGCGCGGCAAAAAGGATCGGCAGTGCGGCGTTTTTAGCGCCTGAAATTGTCACTTCGCCCTGGAGACGCGTGGGCCCCTGTACACGAAACTTATCCATTTATCTGATCTCTGTTAAGAATTCACACGCGCGGCGGATCATACCGCCTGCGCTCAAAAGCCGTTAAGCTTGCGATCGCGCGCCCATTCCTGCGGCGTATACGCTTTGATCGACAGGGCATGAATGCGGTTATCCGCGATGTACTCCATCAGCGGACCATAGATGGTTTGCTGCTTCTTGACCCGGCTCATGCCGTCAAAAACTTCACCCACAGCGACAACCTGAAAGTGGCTGCCATCGCCAGTGACGTGGGCTTCCTGGAGAGAGAGTGCTTCCATCAGCACGGTCTGGATTTCATGATTTTCCATGGGCGTAAATATCATCTAAAAGTGAAAACAGTCACACATCTTAGAGGAAAGTGCGACGGTCTTAAATAAGCAAAAAGCCCCATCCACTCTCTGGACGGGGCTTTAAATAGTAACGTATTGAAAAAATTAGCGTGGCAAGGCACTTTGCGGCAAATTATAGAGCGCCGCGAGGGTGCTCACATTCTCACTTACACCCAGTAGTGTCACCTCCGCGCCCTGCTTTTTACCCAGCTCAACCAGATGAACCAGCAGCGCAACGCCCGCGGTGTCAACCCGTGTTACGCCCTGTAGATCGATGGTGGTTACCCCTTTCATCGCCTCTGCACGCGCGTCCCATAAAGGATTTAACACGTCCTGATCCAGCTCGCCCAGCAGCGCCAGGCGTTCGCCGTCGCGCGACCAGCTTAACTGCGGGGTCATTGTTTCTTCTCGTCCAGGGTAATTTTCTGACGAGAGATAGATTGCAGTTCAGCGGTCAGGCCATCAATACCTTTAGTACGCAGCAGATCGCTCCACTCATTCTGTTTTGTGGTGATCATGCTTACGCCTTCAGCGATCATGTCATAAGCCTGCCAGTTACCGGTCTGACTGTTTTTACGCCACTGGAAATCGAGGCGTACCGGCGGACGACCATTCGGATCAACGATCGTTACGCGGATCGGCACAATAGTGGCATCGCCCAGCGGCTGTTCCGGGGCGATCTGATAAGTCTGGCCGTGATAGAGCGCCAGCGCCTGACCGTATGCCTGTTTCAGGTACTCGCGGAACGCCTTGAAGTAGGCATCACGCTGCGCAGGGGTCGCTTCTTTATAGTAACGGCCCAGCACCAGCGCCCCGGCATATTTCACCTGAACGTAGGGCAGCAGCTCCTGGTCGACCACATCGCGCAAGTAATCGGGGTTTGCGCGGATTTTCGGTTGTTCATTTTTGAGGCGATCGAAAGTCTGTTTCGCCGCCCCCTGCATTGCGGTGTACGGGTTGCTTTGATCAACAGCCAAAGCCGAGCTCAACGGTGCAACCACCAGCAGAGCAACCATCATGAGACGTTTAAACATTGCGTCACTTCTCCTCGTTAATGCGTCTGATCCGCAGACGGTGCAGGTTGGGTATTCCCTTCATTTTGCCCCGCTGCATCGCCTGAATTCTTATTGTCGCCGCCTTTACTGTTGTAAAGGAACTGGCCAATGAGATCTTCCAGCACCATCGCGGACTTGGTGTCCTGGATTGTGCTGCCCTCCTTAAGCATAGATGTTCCCATCTCGGGATCGTCAAACCCGACGTTTAACGCCAGATATTGTTCGCCCAGCAGGCCTGATGTGCGGATCGCCAGCGAGCTGGTATCCGGGATCTGGTTATAACGCTCTTCAATATCCAGCGTCACGCGTGGCAGATAGGTTTTCGGATCGAGAGAGATATCCGATACGCGTCCAATCACTACCCCGCCGATACGGACCGGCGAATTGGCTTTCAGGCCGCCAATGTTGTCAAAGGTGGCATAAACGCGGTACGTCGGTTCTGTACGCATCGAGGCGACATCTGCCGCTTTCAGGCAGATAAAGAGCCCTGCCAGTAATGCCAGCAGAAGAAACAGGCCGACCCAAATTTCACTTTTTTTCGTTTGCATGAACTCAATTCCCAAACATCAATGCGGTGAGCACAAAATCCAGACCGAGAACGGCCAGCGAGGAGTGCACAACGGTGCGTGTTGTCGCGCGGCTAATCCCGGCCGAAGTCGGGATCGCATCGTAACCGTTAAACAGTGCAATCCAGGTCACGGTGATGGCAAAGACCACGCTTTTAATCAGACAGTTAACCAGATCCATTCGCAGGTCGACGGCGTTCTGCATCGCGGTCCAGAAGAAGCCGCTGTCGATCCCTTTCCAGTTAACGCCCACCAGCGAGCCGCCCCAGATGCCGACCGCGACAAACATCACCGTCAACAGCGGCAGAGAGATGACGCCCGCCCAGAAACGCGGCGAAATGACCCGACGTAAAGGATCGACCGCCATCATCTCAAGGCTGGAGAGCTGCTCGGTGGCGCGCATCAAGCCAATCTCTGCGGTGAGCGCCGAGCCTGCGCGTCCGGCAAACAGCAGTGCAGCAACAACCGGGCCTAACTCGCGCAGTAGCGATAGCGCCACCAGCATGCCGAGGCTCGTCTCCGCGCTGTAAGTCGTCAGCACCAGGTAACCCTGCAGCCCCAGCACCATGCCGATAAAGACGCCGGAGACGAGGATAATTACCATCGACAGCACACCAACGTTATAGAGCTGGCGAATCAGCAGCGGCGCGTGTTTGCGAAACTCCGGCTTGCCAACCAGGGCGTTGAAGAGCATTAACCCGGCACGCCCAAACGTCGCGATCGTTTTGATCCCACGATGGCCAAGCGCTGCCAGTGCATTTAACAGCATGAGTGTATTAACTCCCTGTCTCTAAAAGATCGCGCTGGTAATCACCAGCAGGATAGCGGAACGGAACCGGCCCATCGGCAATGCCATCAAGGAACTGACGCACGCGAGGATCGCTATTCTCCTGCAGCCCCTGCGCGCTGCCGTGGGCGACAATTTTCCGATCCGCCACAATATAGGCGTAATCCGCGATGCTCAACACCTCCGGCACATCATGGGAAACAACGATACAGGTGACGCCCAGCGCGTTGTTCAGCTCAGAGATAAGCTTTACCAGCACCCCCATAGTAATGGGATCCTGGCCGACGAAGGGCTCATCAAACATGATCAGATCTGGTTCCAGCGCAATCGCGCGCGCCAGCGCCGCACGCCGGGCCATACCGCCCGAGAGCTCGGAGGGCATTAATTTTGCCGCTCCGCGCAGCCCGACCGCTTCGAGCTTCATCATCACCGTGCTGTGCAACAGCGCCGGTGGCAAAGTGGTATGCTCGCGCAGCGGATAGGCGACGTTATCGAACACATTCATATCGGTGAAGAGCGCGCCAGACTGAAAGAGCATGCTCATTCTTTTGCGCACGGTGAAAAGGCGTGAACGCGACATGGCCGGCACGTTTTCGCCATCGAATAAGATTTCGCCGCTATCGGGCGGGATCTGCCCGCCGATCAGGCGCAGTAAGGTGGTTTTACCGATCCCTGACGGCCCCATAATGGCGGTGATCTTCCCGCGCGGAACGGTCAGTGAAATATTGTCGAAGATCGGACGGTTGCCTCGGGAGAAGCTGACGCCACGAACATCGACCAAATTCGCCACTGTCTGGCTCATATCCTCTTCCTTATCACCCTGTGGGCCGCAAGCATTACGCTTGATATCATCACGAACCCAGCATTTTTACAGAATATTACCCGGCCAGGTTAGCGAAAGCTGGCATTTGTTTTACTTTTGAGCCGCATAAAGTCAAAATTAGGAATCATTACGCTACGCGGAAGTTCCGGTTTTAACCCGGTATAGCAGCCTGCGAACCGGCGAAATTATACCTGAAGAAAGGACGTTAGATGCTCTTAGCGACGGCGCTATTGATAATTGGTTTACTTCTTGTGGTCTACAGTGCCGATCGTCTGGTGTTTGCCGCCTCCATTCTTTGCCGTGCTCTCGGTATTCCACCCTTAATTATTGGCATGACGGTAGTGAGTATTGGCACCTCGCTCCCGGAAATCATCACCTCTGTCGCCGCTTCGCTGCATGGTCAGCTCGATCTTGCTATCGGCACCGCGATCGGATCGAACATCACCAATATTCTGCTGATCCTCGGCGTTGCTGCGCTGCTACACCCTTTTACCGTGCATTCCGATATTCTGCGCCGTGAATTGCCGTTAACCTTAGTAGCTAGCCTGCTGGCGGGCGTCGTGCTGTATGATGGGCAGCTTACGCCCGTAGACGGCATCTTTTTACTGTTATTAGCCGTGCTATGGCTGGTGTTCATTGTTAAAATCGCCCGTCTGGCCGAACGCCAGGGTAATGATAGCCTGACGCGCGAGCAGCTGGCCGAGCTGCCGCGAGAGGGAAGTGTGTCGGTCGCCTGCCTCTGGCTGGGCGTGGCGCTGATTATCATGCCGATGGCGACACGCATGGTGGTGGATAACGCCACCGTGGTGGCGAACTTCTTCGCCATTAGCGAACTGACTATCGGCCTGACGGTTATCGCCATCGGTACCGGCCTTCCTGAGCTTGCCACCGCCATCGCGGGCGCGCGCAAAGGGGAAGACGATATCGCCATCGGCAACCTTATCGGCTCCAACATTTTTAATATCGCGATCGTGCTTGGCTTACCGGCACTGATTGCGCCAGGCAGCTTTAACCCGATGGCGTTCACGCGTGATTACGGGGTAATGGTGCTGGTCAGCGCCCTTTTCGCGCTTATTTGCTGGCGTCGCAAGCAAATCGAGCGTGGTATTGGGGGGCTGTTGTTCGGTGGATTTATCATATGGCTGGCGATGCTTTACTGGCTGTCGCCGCTTTTGACGGGATAATCGGATACGCACTATGTCGCAAATAGATTTGCAGCCGGGTTTTGACTTTCAACAAGCCGGCAAAGAAGTTCTGGCGATTGAACGTGAAGGCCTCGCACAGCTGGATCAGTACATTAATGAAGATTTCACCCGCGCGTGTGAAAGTATCGTTTATTGTGCTGGCAAAGTCGTGGTGATGGGCATGGGTAAATCGGGTCATATCGGCCGCAAAATGGCGGCGACGTTTGCCAGCACCGGGACGCCCGCCTTTTTCGTCCACCCCGGAGAAGCCGCGCACGGCGACCTGGGTATGGTTAGCCCGCAGGATGTGGTGATTGCCCTGTCAAACTCCGGTGAGTCCAACGAGATCCTCGCGTTGATCCCGGTGCTCAAACGCCTCAAGGTGGCGCTGATTTGCATAACCAGCCGCCCTGAGAGCAGCATGGCGCGCGCGGCGGATATCCATTTATGCGTAAAAGTGCCGAAAGAGGCCTGCCCGCTAGGTCTGGCACCAACTTCAAGTACCACCGCGGCGCTGGTAATGGGCGACGCGCTGGCGGTAGCGCTGCTGAAAGCGCGCGGCTTTACCGCCGAAGATTTTGCTCTCTCCCATCCGGGCGGTGCGCTGGGCCGTAAACTGCTGCTGCGTGTGAATGACATCATGCACACCGGGGATGAGATCCCGCACGTCAGCAAAGAGGCCAGCCTGCGCGATGCGTTACTGGAGATCACGCGTAAGAATTTAGGGATGACGGTGATCTGCGACGATCTGATGAAGATCGAAGGTATCTTTACCGATGGCGACCTGCGTCGTGTGTTTGATATGGGTGCCGATGTACGCAGCCTCGGCATTGCCGATGTGATGACGCCTGGCGGCGTGCGCGTGCGTCCCAATACGCTGGCGGTCGATGCGCTGAACCTAATGCAATCCCGCCATATTACCTCCGTGCTGGTTGCCGATGGTGAGCAGTTACTGGGTGTGTTACATATGCATGACTTACTGCGCGCTGGCGTAGTGTAAAGAAGGACAGAAGAATGAGTAATGCTGGCGCGTCGCTTGCTACCTGTTATGGGCCGGTAAGCACGCAGGTCATGGAAAAAGCCGCGAAAATTCGCCTGCTGATCCTCGATGTGGATGGCGTACTGTCCGACGGGCTCATCTATATGGGCAACAATGGCGAAGAGCTGAAAGCGTTCAATGTCCGCGACGGTTATGGTATTCGCAGCGCCCTCACCTCCGGTATCGAGATGGCGATCATTACCGGGCGTAACGCTAAACTGGTAGAAGATCGCTGCCAGACGCTGGGTATCACCCATCTCTACCAGGGGCAATCCGATAAAATGATCGCTTACCGGGAGCTACTCACCCGCCTCGATTTGACGGCCGATCAGGTCGCCTATATTGGCGATGATTTGATCGACTGGCCGGTGATGGCGGAGATTGGTCTGAGCGTCGCCGTTGCCGATGCGCACCCGCTACTCAGCGCGCGCGCCGATTACGTGACGCGGATTAACGGTGGTCGCGGCGCGGTGCGTGAAGTGTGTGACTTACTGCTGCTGGCACAGGGCAAGCTCGATGAAGCCAAAGGGCAATCAATATGAGTAAAACCAGACGTTGGGTCATTATTCTGCTGGCGCTGGTCGCACTGGTTCTGATTGGTATTAACTACACCACTCAGGATGCGCCGGAACAGAGCGCGGCAAACAGTTCAGATCCGACTTATAAAAGCCAACATACGGATACTGTCGTTTATAGCCCGGAAGGCGCGCTGAACTATCGTCTGATCGCACAGAATGTGGAGTATTACTCCGCCGATAGTATTAGCTGGTTCGCTAAACCGGTATTGACCACCTTCGATGAGAATAAAATACCGACCTGGTCTATCAAGTCGGATAAAGCAAAGCTCACCGACGACAAAATGCTTTACCTCTATGGACATGTCGAAGTTAACGCGCTGACTGCGGACGCACAATTACGCAGAATCACCACGGATAACGCCCGGATCAACCTGGTCACCCAGGATGTTTTCTCAGACGATCAGGTTACGTTATACGGGACAACATTTAATTCCACCGGCCTGAAAATGCGCGGCAATTTACGCAGCAAAAACGCCGAGCTGATTGAAAAGGTTAGAAGCTCCTATGAAATTCAAAACAAACAAACGCAGCCTTAATCTTATCCTGGCGGGTACGCTCTTCGCTGCCGCGCTGCCGGCGCTCGCTGTGACTGGGGATACTGACCAGCCGATCCACATCGACTCCGATCAGCAGTCGCTGGATATGCAGGGGAATGTTGTCACCTTTACCGGCAATGTCGTTGTGACGCAGGGGACTATCAAGATTAACGCCGATAAGGTGGTAGTCACCCGTCCGGGCGGCCAGCAGGGTAGAGAGATTATCGACGGTTACGGTAATCCAGCCACCTTCTACCAGATGCAAGATAACGGCAAGCCGGTGAAGGGTCATGCCTCGCAGATGCACTACGAACTGGAAAAAGATTTCGTCATCCTGACCGGTAATGCCTATCTCGAGCAGTTAGACAGCAATGTTGCTGGCGACAAAATCACCTACCTGGTGAAAGAGCAGAAGATGCAGGCATTCAGCGACAAAGGTAAGCGCGTGACAACCGTACTGGTACCGTCGCAGCTGCAGGACAAGAGCAATAAATCCGCCCCGGCCCCGGCGCAAAAGAAGAGTAACTAATCCGTTATGGCAACATTAACTGCAAAGAATCTCGCCAAGGCTTACAAAGGCCGTCGCGTGGTCGAAGACGTCAGTCTGACCGTTAACTCCGGTGAAATCGTCGGCTTGCTTGGCCCTAACGGCGCAGGGAAAACCACCACCTTCTATATGGTGGTTGGCATTGTCGCGCGCGATGCAGGCAACATCATTATTGATGATGAAGATATCAGCCTGCTGCCGCTGCATGCGCGCGCGCGCCGCGGTATCGGCTATCTGCCGCAAGAAGCCTCCATCTTCCGACGCCTCAGCGTCTACGACAACCTGATGGCGGTGCTGCAGATTCGTGACGATCTCACTGCGGAACAGCGTGAAGATCGCGCCAATGAGCTGATGGAAGAGTTCCATATTGATCACCTGCGCGACAGCATGGGCCAGGCGCTCTCCGGCGGTGAACGCCGTCGCGTCGAGATTGCCCGCGCGCTGGCGGCCAACCCGAAATTTATCCTGCTCGATGAACCCTTTGCCGGCGTTGACCCGATCTCGGTTATCGACATCAAACGCATTATTGAACATCTGCGCGACAGCGGGCTTGGGGTGCTGATTACCGATCACAACGTGCGCGAAACGCTGGCTGTTTGTGAGCGCGCCTATATTGTCAGCCAGGGGCATCTCATCGCCCACGGCACGCCGCAGCAAATCCTTGAAGACGAACACGTTAAGCGCGTATATCTTGGGGAAGACTTCAGACTCTGATAGGGTAAGGTTCATTGACATTTTTTGTCGGAGAGTGCTGTTCTGAATATGAAGCAAGGTTTGCAACTACGGCTTAGCCAACAGCTAGCCATGACGCCACAACTGCAACAGGCCATTCGTCTTTTGCAGTTGTCCACGTTGGAACTTCAGCAGGAACTTCAGCAGGCGCTGGAGAGCAACCCACTGTTGGAACAAACCGATCTTCACGAAGAAGTGGATAGCGAACAGGTTCAGGAAAAAGATGGCCTGGACACTGCGGATGCACTCGAACAGAAAGAGATGCCCGATGAACTGCCGCTGGATGCCAGCTGGGATGAGATCTACACCGCTGGCACCCCGTCAGGCAGCAGTAATGATTACATTGATGATGAACTGCCGATCTACCAGGGCGAAACTACCCAGTCGCTACAGGATTACCTGATGTGGCAGGTTGAGCTGACCCCCTTCTCCGATACGGATCGCGCCATTGCGACGTCGATCGTTGATGCCGTCGACGAAACTGGCTATCTCACCGTGACGCTTGCGGAGATCCTCGAGAGCATGGGGAATGACGAGATTGGCATGGATGAGGTCGAAGCGGTGCTAAAGCGCGTTCAGCGTTTCGATCCTGTTGGCGTTGCAGCGCGGGACCTGCGCGACTGCCTGCTGGTTCAACTCTCCCAGTTCGCGAAAGCGACGCCGTGGTGCGAAGAGGCCCGGCTTATCATCTGCGATCATCTCGATCTGCTGGCCAATCATGACTTTCGCTCGTTGATGCGCGTCACGCGCCTAAAAGAGGATGTGCTTAAAGAGGCGGTCAATCTGATCCAGTCTCTCGATCCGCGTCCTGGCCAGTCGATCCAGACCAGCGAGCCGGAGTATGTGATCCCCGATGTACTGGTGCGCAAACACAATGGGCGCTGGGTAGTGGAACTCAACGCCGACAGCATTCCACGCCTTAAGATCAACCAGCAGTATGCAGCGATGGGCAGCGGCGGACGCAACGACGCCGACACGCAGTTCATTCGCAGTAATTTGCAGGAAGCGAAGTGGTTGATCAAAAGTCTGGAGAGCCGCAACGACACGCTGCTGCGCGTCAGCCGCTGCATCGTCGAGCAGCAGCAGGCTTTCTTTGAGCAGGGCGAAGAATTTATGAAACCGATGGTGCTGGCAGATATCGCCCAGGCCGTCGAGATGCACGAGTCCACTATCTCTCGTGTTACCACCCAGAAGTACCTGCACAGTCCTCGCGGCATTTTTGAACTGAAGTATTTCTTCTCCAGCCATGTTAATACCGAAGGCGGCGGCGAAGCTTCCTCCACGGCCATTCGCGCACTGGTTAAGAAGTTAATCGCCGCGGAAAACCCTGCAAAACCACTGAGCGACAGTAAGCTGACGACCCTGCTCTCCGATCAGGGGATCATGGTCGCGCGGCGAACCGTTGCGAAGTATCGAGAATCTTTATCCATTCCGCCGTCTAACCAGCGTAAACAGCTGGTGTGACCCAACCGATAAGGAAGACACTATGCAGCTAAACATCACCGGACAAAACGTTGAGATTACCGATGCCCTGCGCGAGTTTGTAAACAGCAAATTTGCCAAGCTGGAGCACTATTTCGACAGGATTAACCAGGTTTATGTTGTGTTGAAAGTGGAAAAGGTGACGCACATTTCAGATGCCACGCTGCATGTGAATGGAGGCGAACTGCATGCCAGTGCGGAAGGACAAGATATGTATGCTGCTATTGACGGTTTAATTGATAAACTGGCGCGGCAGCTCACGAAGCATAAAGATAAACTGAAACAACACTAATTGTCCGGGCGTCTGTCTGGCGCGTTGCACCCGACCGCAACCCGGTTGGGTGCTGGCTCCGGCGTCGCTTAGGTGAAATTATGATGAATAACGATTCGGCTCTTCAACTGAGCACAGTGCTTAACCAGGAATGTACCCGTAGCGGCGTACACTGCCAGAGCAAAAAACGCGCGCTGGAAATTATCAGCGAGCTGGCGGCGAAACAGCTAGGTCTGCCGCCACAGGTGGTCTTCGAGGCAGTTCTTACGCGTGAAAAAATGGGCAGCACCGGCATTGGAAACGGTATCGCCATTCCCCACGGTAAGCTCGAGGAAGATACACTCCGCGCCGTCGGCGTGTTTGTGCAACTCGAAACGCCGATTGCCTTCGACGCTATCGATAACCAACCCGTTGATCTGCTCTTTGCGCTGCTGGTGCCGGCAGATCAAACTAAAACGCACCTGCACACGCTTTCGCTGGTGGCCAAGCGGCTGGCGGATAAAACCATTTGTCGACGTCTGCGCGGCGCGCAGAGTGATGAAGAGCTCTATGCGATCATCACCCAGACAGAAGGCGAGCGCGGCGATGCGTAACCGGATAAGACTCTACTTGTCAGTCGTTCTGAGGAGAAATGCCCCATGGTCCTGATGATCGTCAGTGGTCGTTCGGGTTCAGGGAAATCCGTGGCGCTACGCGCACTGGAAGATATGGGTTTCTACTGTGTTGATAACCTGCCGGTTGTGCTGTTGCCGGAACTGGCGCAAACCCTCGCCGAACGCCAGATCTCTGCCGCTGTCAGTATCGACGTGCGCAACATGCCAGAGTCACCAGAGATCTTTGAGCAGGCGATGAGCAACCTGCCGGAGGCGTTTTCCCCGCAGCTGCTCTTTTTAGATGCGGATCGCAACACCCTGATTCGCCGCTACAGCGACACGCGCCGCCTGCATCCGCTCTCAAGTAAAAACTTATCGCTGGAGAGCGCCATTGATGAAGAGAGCAATTTACTTGAGCCGCTGCGATCCCGTGCCGATCTGATTGTTGATACCTCAGAGATGTCGGTGCATGAATTGGCCGAGATGCTGCGCACGCGCCTTTTAGGCAAACGCGAGCGCGAACTGACCATGGTTTTCGAATCCTTCGGCTTCAAGCACG
The DNA here is from genome assembly GCF_014490785.1 of Kosakonia sp. SMBL-WEM22. Lineage (NCBI taxonomy): Bacteria > Pseudomonadati > Pseudomonadota > Gammaproteobacteria > Enterobacterales > Enterobacteriaceae > Kosakonia > Kosakonia sp. SMBL-WEM22. The sequence goes on from NZ_CP051488.1 coordinate 4,424,211, forward strand.
GCATTCCTATCGATGCCGATTACGTCTTTGACGTGCGCTTCCTGCCGAACCCGCACTGGGACCCGAAACTGCGTCCGATGACCGGCCTCGATAAGCCCGTCGCCGCATTCCTCGACAGGCACACCGAAGTACATAACTTCATCTACCAGACGCGCAGTTACCTGGAGTTGTGGTTGCCGATGCTGGAGACCAACAACCGCAGCTACCTGACGGTGGCCATCGGTTGTACCGGGGGTAAACATCGCTCTGTCTATATCGCCGAGCAGCTGGCGGACTACTTCCGCTCGCGCGGTAAAAACGTGCAGTCCCGTCACCGTACGCTGGAAAAACGCAAAACATGACCGTAAAACAAACCGTTGAGATCACCAATAAACTGGGCATGCATGCGCGCCCGGCGATGAAACTGTTTGAACTGGTGCAGGGCTTTGATGCGGAAGTGCTGCTGCGTAATGAAGAGGGAACCGAAGCGGAAGCCAGCAGCGTGATTGCCTTGTTGATGCTGGATTCCGCCAAAGGCCGACAGATTGAAGTCGAAGCCAGCGGCCCTCAGGAAGAGGAAGCGCTGGCCGCGGTGGTGGCGCTGTTTATCGCCGGGTTCGACGAAGAGTAATCAGTGCAGGTTGTTACTCTGTAAAAATCCTTCGCCACCGAGCTGCTGCATCTGGCGCATGATCCACGCCTGACGGTTACGCACATAACCTGAAGGCGCTGCGGCCTTATAACGAATCGGGTTAGGCAGCACCGCCGCCAGCAGCGCAGCTTCCGACATGGTCAGCCGGCTCGCGGGTTTATGAAAATAGCGCTGCGACGCCTCTTCAACGCCAAATATGCCGTCACCAAACTCCGCAATATTCAGATAGACCGTCAGTATGCGCCGTTTCGTCCACACCGCTTCCGTCGCTACGGTTAGCCCTGCCTCCAGCCCTTTTCGCAGCCAGCTTTTGCCGTCCCACAAAAAGAGGTTTTTCACCGTCTGTTGTGACAGAGTCGAAGCGCCGCGAATGCGGTTCTCATGCTTTTCATTATGCGAAAGCGCTTTTTCGATGGCCTCCACATCTAACCCCCAGTGATCGGGAAAACGCTGATCTTCAGCGGCAACCACCGCCAGCGCTATCCACGGCGAGATCTCATCCATGCTGACCCAGTCGGAGTGGGCGACATAGCTGAAGTCCCCCGTTAGCCATGCACTTAATTGCCGCTCAACCATCACCGCGGAAAAGGGCACCGGCAGAAAGCTGAACAGCAGAATACCGCCGCCCCAGAAGGCGACCAGCACTAACAGAACACGCAGAAGCAGACGTTTAAGCGCGGCCTTCAGCGTACCGCCGCCACCTCGCTTCATTCGCACAGTACCAGCACGCGCGCTACCAGCTTCTCAATCCCTGTCGCCGCCTGGGCAATATCTTCCGCCAGCATATAGGCCGGAGTGGTCACCACTCTGTTCTCTTCATCGACAACGATATCGTCCACCGGACACGGTACGTGCTCGGCGCCCATCTCTTCCAAAACTTCGGCAGTGTCGACATCGGTTCCGATGGTGAGACGCAGCGGGAAGTCGAAAATCTTTGGCAGCGCCGCCGGTGCAATGCACATAAACCCGAGCGGTTTTCCAGCCTGGTGCATCGCCAGCGCGAGGGTTTTCAGATCGCTATCCACTTCACAGTCGCCGCCGAGGCTGGCAAAGCTGCTGAGGTTTTTCGCCGCGCCAAAGCCGCCGGGGACAATCAGCGCATCCAGATCGTTTACCGATGCCTGCGAAAGCGGCGCGATGTTGCCGCGGGCAATGCGGGCGGCTTCCACCAGCACGTTACGGCTTTCCGCCATACCTTCGCCGGTGAGGTGATTGATGACATCACTTTGCGCTTTATCTGGCGCAAAACAGACGGCTTCTGCGCCGCTACGGGCAAGCGCCAGCAGGGTAATTACTGCTTCATGGATCTCGGAACCGTCATACACGCCAGATCCACTAAGAACAACGCCGACTCTTTTCATGCCAAACATCCTTTCTGCGAATTGCGGTCAATAACTAAAAATTTTGATAAGGGAGCCTTGCTTCACACATTTCACTGATTGCTGTAACAAATCATTTAAGATTTGCTATCTTATGTGCGTGTGGTCGAATTTTAATAGACTGCGCCCTTGCAATTAAAACCAAAAATTACGGCGCAGCCACGGTTTCCCTGGTGTTGGCGCAGTATTCGCGCACCCCGGTTAATCCGGGGTCATTTTTTTGCAGCGTCTGCCACCCAGGCTTTGAGCACGGCGACATCATTGCGCCACTCCTGCTTCATCTCTTCCACCCATTCGCCGACATTATCCCACCAGGCGGGAAGATCCGGAGACTGGATCTGCTGGCCTAACTGCTGCAGATGGCGCAGGCCGACGGATCCGGCAGCGCCCTTAATTTTGTGACCCTCTTCGACAATCCCTTTCTGGTCGCGCGCGGTGAGGTTCGACTCCAGCACGCTCAGGTAGCCCGGCATCATCTTCTCAAACACCGTCAGCCCATCGGTAATCAACTTCGGCCCAACCAGCTCGAGGTACTGCTCAAGCATGGCGGTATCCAGCAGAGTTTGTGCCTTCTCGTTGTCTATCGTGGTCACCTGCTCCTCCTCCTCATCTCCGGCATCCCAGAACTTCTTGATCATCGCCGTTAATGCTGGCACCGCCAGCGGTTTGCTTAAGACATCGTCCATGCCCGCATCCAGATACTCCTGCTTATCTTTCAGCACGTTTGCGGTTAACGCCACCAGCGGCGGCAGCTCGTCGCGCGAATAGCGGCTGGTCAGCGCCCGCGAGATATCCAGCCCGGTCATATCCGGCAGCTGAATATCAAGCAGCACCAGGTCATATTCGCCCGGCGCAAACATTTCCAGCGCGGCGCTGCCGGTCATCGCCACATCGACACTGTTGCCGAGTTTCTCCAGCACCGAACGCGCGACAATCACGTTGAGTTCGATATCCTCCACCAGCAGCACATGCAGCGCCGGTAAGGGCATCTCATCCTCTTCGAAAGCATCGTCGACCTCTTCAGCTACCGCTGGCGCATGGACTGTCAGCGTAAAGAGCGAACCACTGCCGGGCTGGCTGCTGACGGTAATATCGCCGCCCATACTTTTCGCCAGACGGCGTGAGACCGCAAGCCCGATGCCGGTACCGGTGGCCGGTTTGCCACCGTGGCTATCTTTCACCTGGTAATACATGGCGAAGATTTTGTCCTGCTCATCGCGCGGAATGCCAATCCCGGAGTCCTGCACTTCGAAGTGCAGGATCTCACCTTCGTCATAGCGCACGCGCACCGTCACCTGCCCTTCGCGGGTAAATTTGACGGCGTTGCTAATCAGGTTCCAGAGGATCTGCCGCAAACGGGTGCCGTCGGTGATCACCTGGTGCGGCAGCGGTAGCGTCGGCTCCAGCTCGAAACGCAGCCCTTTTTGATGCGCCTGCAGCCCGGAGAGGTTCTCCAGATCCGCAAGGAAGCTGGTGAAGTCGAGCGGCTGGTTATCAAGCTGCACTTTGCGCCGCTCCATCTTATCCATGTCGATAATATCGTTGAAGATATTGCCCAGCGTCACCGCCGAGACATGGATCGTTTTGAGGTACTTCTCCTGTTCAGGCGCCAGATCGGTATCCAGCAGAATGCGGCTTAAACCGACGATGCCGTTAAGCGGCGTACGCAGTTCGTGGCTGATGGTGGAGATAAAGGTGGTTTTGTCGCGGCTGGCGCGTTCCAGCGCGTCCTGATAGCGCTTACGCTCGGTAATATCGCGCCCGAAGCCCATCAACCCGTGGCGTTTACCGACCCGGTCATAATAGGGAACTTTGCGAATTTCAAAGCAGGCTTTGCGCCCGTCGGGGTAATCAAGCCACTGCTCATAGGTGAGCGAGACATTGTGACGAAACACTTTCTCGTCGGTTTCGATCACTTTTTGCGCCGCCTCCGGCGAGTAGACATCCTGCGGCTTGAGGTGAATCAACTGCTTTTCGCTTTTGCCGGTGAGCAGCTCCATGGCGCGGTTGCAGCCGGAAAACTCTTTATCTTCATTGCGATAGAAGACCAGGTCGGGCGAAGCATCAAGGAAAGAGCGCAGAAAGGAGGATTGCTGTTCGAGCTGGATCTGTGTCTGCTCGCGCTCCTGCATCTCGATCTTCAGCCGCTCAAAGGTGGCCTGTCGCTCCGCTTCGGCCTTCTCGCGATCGCTGATCTCCTGATTAAGCTGCATGATATTGTCTTTAAGCTTCACGTTGAGCTTAAGATCGCGCTCGCGCATCTCTTCCAGCTTCTCTACCAGCCGCGATAAGCGCTGGCGTGACTCCTCCAGTTGCTCGACTACGACCGATAAGAAGTAGACCGCCCAGGGGGTGATCAGCAGACCAAAGAAGATAGAGCGGATGACGTCGATACGCTCAACCTGCCCCTGCAACACCATCGTGACGGCCATTTGCACTACGATGGCCAGCACCACCAGCGCCAGCGCTAACAGCATGGAAAAGCGCACCAGACCCAGCTTCATCATCAGGTCGACGTAATATTGCGCCAGTAAACGGATTTGCTTCATAGCGTTTTCCTTAAACAAGTCCGCTCAATAATACTCAATTCTGAGCAAGGCGTTGAAGCTTGTGCGAAAAATGCGGTAATTATGTGTGGTTGACCCATGATCAGGCGGGTAGTGTCCAGCCGCGCCCCAGCGCCGAGCCCTGGCCGCCGTGGGCAGCAAGGTAGGTGTTAAGTTCAACCATGCCGGTCCAGCGGTTTTCGCACCACAGCGGCGCAAGCAAAGTGGGACGCCGCGCGCTGGCACACACGCGGTGGTAGATTACCTCTGGCGGCGTGTGGCGAATCATCTCGCCAGCAATGGTGGTGTACTCCTCAAGCCCGATGGCGTTAAGGCGCCCCGCTTCCCAGGCTTTTGCCATAGTGCTGCCTTTGACAATATGCAGTGGGTGCAGCTTGATGCCGTCGACGCCGGCCTCGACCACGCGCTCAAGCGTCACCATGCAATCCGGCAACCGCTCGCCCGGCAGGCCAGCGATGAGATGGGTACAGACCTTCAGGCCGCGCTCGCGGGCGAGCCGCGCGGTGTTTTGATAACAGGCGAAATCGTGGCCACGATTGATGCGGTGCAGAGTTTTATCGTGCGCGGTTTGTAACCCCAGCTCCAGCCACACCTCAAAGCCCTGCTGGCGGTATTCGCACAGCAGATCCAGCACTGCCTCCGGCACGCAGTCGGGACGTGTTCCGACGCACAGCCCAACCATATTGGCCTGGCTCAGCGCCTGCTGGTACATCTCGCGCAGCACCTGCACTTCCGCCCAGGTGCTGGTGTAGGCCTGAAAATAGGCGAGATAGCGCCGGGCGCGGTTAACGCGCTGCGCCTGTTCGGCAAGCTGTACTGCAATTGAGCGATACTGCTGCGTCTCATCGGCAAAGGAGGCAACATTGCAGAAGGTGCAGCCGCCGCGGCCCAGCGTGCCATCGCGGTTTGGGCAGCTAAAACCGCCGTGCAGCGTCAGCTTATGAACTTTTTCGCCATAGCGACGGGCAAGATCCCCACCAAACATATTGACTAATTTTTGTAACTGCATAATCTGAAAGGCCGCCCAAATCAAAGGGCGTAGCCTGCCACTATTAGCTTTCGTCAGCGATGACCTGGATCAATCGCCCGGGAAGGCTTTATCCATTGCATAAACAGTCAACATAACCGCTATTTCATTCACCGACCGGGCAATTACTTTTCCTTATGCTGAAAGGTAAATTTGCGGAAATAGGTCCCCACCTGAAAAACAGTGAGATTATGCGGCACTGGCCACATAGGCAGGATAATAATCTGCTAATAAAAGTCAGGTCAGAACAGAAGAGGGGAAACAGCGCTTTACTATAGTGAGTCAGATCACACTCTCCAGGCTGGTTATGCCGCTATAACTGAATGTAAAACTGATTAAACATCCTTTTAAATCAATATGATGAATGCCAGTTAGCACATTTTTCGATAAATAAGCTCGGCATTTGACCTGTGTGCGGATTCCCGATAAGTTGGAAATCCGCTGGAAGCTTTCTGGATGAGCAGTCTGCTCATCATATTTATGCAGTAATTGAGATTCCCTCTTAAGCAAGTCCTCAACACTTGTGAATCGATGCGAAAAGGAAATGAAGAGGGCGACATACGAGGCCATTGCCCCGTCGCCATGCTCTTTCTGCGCCTGTGCGTAACGATCGGGAGGGCTCTCGCAGAGCCTGGGGAGGTTCACTGATATGTTGTACGATAAATCTCTTGAGAGAGATAACTGTGGTTTCGGCCTGATCGCCCACATAGAAGGCGAACCTAGCCACAAGGTAGTGCGTACCGCTATTCACGCACTGGCCCGCATGCAGCACCGCGGCGCGATCCTTGCCGATGGTAAAACCGGCGACGGTTGCGGCCTGCTGTTGCAAAAACCTGACCGTTTCTTCCGCATCGTCGCCGAAGAGCGCGGCTGGCGTTTAGCTAAAAATTACGCCGTCGGCATGCTGTTCCTCAATCAGGATCCGGAAAAAGCGGCTGCATCGCGTCGTGTTGTAGAAGAAGAACTTCAGCGTGAGACTCTCTCGCTCGTTGGCTGGCGCGATGTGCCGACCAACGAAGGCGTACTCGGTGAAATCGCCCTCTCCTCACTGCCTCGTATTGAGCAAGTTTTCGTAAACGCCCCGGCCGGCTGGCGTCCGCGCGATATGGAGCGCCGCCTCTTTATTGCCCGCCGCCGCATTGAAAAGCGTTTACAGGAGGATAAAGAGTTCTACGTCTGTAGCCTCTCTAACCTCGTCAACATCTATAAAGGTCTCTGTATGCCGGCGGATCTGCCGCGCTTCTACCTGGACCTGGCGGACCTGCGTCTGGAATCGGCCATCTGCCTCTTCCACCAGCGCTTCTCCACCAACACCGTGCCGCGCTGGCCGCTGGCGCAGCCTTTCCGCTACCTGGCGCACAACGGTGAAATCAATACTATTACCGGTAACCGCCAGTGGGCGCGCGCGCGTACCTACAAATTCCAGACACCGCTGATCCCCGATCTGCATGATGCCGCACCGTTCGTGAACGAAACCGGCTCTGACTCCAGTTCAATGGATAACATGCTGGAACTGCTGTTAGCGGGCGGGATGGATATCGTGCGTGCCATGCGTTTACTGGTGCCGCCAGCCTGGCAGAACAACCCGGAGATGGATCCGGATCTGCGCAGCTTCTTCGACTTTAACTCCATGCATATGGAGCCGTGGGATGGTCCGGCGGGCATCGTTATGTCTGATGGGCGTTTTGCCGCCTGTAACCTCGACCGTAACGGTCTGCGTCCGGCGCGCTACGTCATCACCAAAGATAAACTCATCACTTGCGCTTCTGAAGTGGGCATCTGGGATTACCAGCCGGATGAAGTGGTCGAAAAAGGCCGCGTTGGGCCAGGCGAACTGATGGTTATCGATACCCGTGGCGGGCGCATTCTGCACTCTGCCGAGACCGATGACGATCTGAAAAGCCGCCACCCGTATAAAGAGTGGATGGAGAAAAACGTCCGCCGCCTGGTGCCGTTTGAAGATCTCTCCGACGACGAAGTCGGCATCCGCGAAATGGATGACGATCTGCTCACCAGCTACCAGAAACAGTTTAACTACAGCTTTGAAGAGCTGGACTCGGTGATCCGCGTGCTGGGCGAGAACGGCCAGGAAGCGGTCGGCTCCATGGGCGATGATACGCCGTTCGCCGTGCTCTCCAGCCAGCCGCGCATCATTTATGACTACTTCCGCCAGCAATTTGCGCAGGTGACTAACCCGCCTATCGATCCGCTGCGCGAAGCGCATGTGATGTCGCTGGCGACCAGCATCGGCCGTGAAATGAATGTCTTCTGTGAAGCGGAAGGCCAGGCGCACCGTCTGAGCTTCAAATCGCCGATTCTGCTCTACTCCGACTTCAAACAGCTCACCACCATGACCGAGGAGCACTATCGCGCGGATACGCTCGATATCACCTTCGACGCCACGGCGACGACGCTGGAAGAGACCATCAAAGCCCTGTGCGACAAAGCGGAAGAGATGGTGCGCGCGGGCACCGTGCTGCTGGTGCTCTCCGACCGTAATATCGCCAAAAACCGCCTGCCGGTTCCGGCGCCAATGGCCGTTGGTGCGATTCAGGCGCGCCTGGTGGATAAGAACCTGCGCTGCGACGCCAACATCATTGTTGAAACCGCCAGTGCCCGCGATCCGCACCACTTTGCGGTGCTGCTGGGCTTCGGCGCGACGGCGATCTACCCCTACCTGGCGTATGAAACGCTGGCGAAGCTTATCGACAGCAAAGCGATTGAGAAAGATTACCGCACGGTGATGCTCAACTACCGCAACGGCATCAACAAAGGGCTGTATAAGATCATGTCCAAAATGGGCATCTCGACTATCGCCTCTTACCGCTGTTCAAAGCTGTTTGAAGCGGTCGGCCTGCATGATGATGTCACCGAGCTCTGCTTCCAGGGCGTGGTTAGCCGTATCGGCGGTGCCAGCTTCCCGGACTTCCAGCAGGATCTGTTGAACCTCTCTAAACGTGCCTGGCTGGCGCGCAAACCGCTGGAGCAAGGCGGCTTGCTGAAGTACGTTCACGGCGGCGAATACCACGCCTACAACCCGGACGTGGTGCGCACGCTGCAACGAGCGGTTGAGAGCGGCGACTACAGCGACTATCAGCAGTATGCGAAGCTGGTGAACGAGCGTCCGGCGGCAACGCTGCGCGACCTGCTGGCCATTACGCCGGGCAGTGAAGCGGTAAGCCTTAACGACGTTGAACCGGCGACAGAGCTGTTTAAACGCTTTGATACGGCGGCGATGTCTATCGGCGCGCTCAGCCCGGAAGCACACGAAGCGCTGGCGGAAGCGATGAACAGCCTCGGCGGCTTCTCCAACTCCGGCGAAGGCGGCGAAGATCCGGCGCGCTACGGCACCAACAAAGTGTCGCGCATCAAGCAGGTCGCTTCGGGTCGCTTTGGCGTCACGCCAGCCTACCTGGTGAACGCCGATGTTATCCAGATTAAAGTGGCGCAGGGCGCGAAGCCGGGCGAAGGCGGTCAGTTGCCGGGGGATAAAGTGACCCCCTATATCGCCAAGCTGCGTTACTCCGTTCCGGGCGTGACGCTGATTTCGCCGCCGCCGCATCACGATATCTACTCGATCGAGGATCTGGCGCAGCTGATTTTCGACCTGAAACAGGTTAACCCGAAGGCGCTGATCTCCGTCAAACTGGTTTCCGAACCGGGTGTCGGCACCATCGCGACCGGCGTGGCAAAAGCCTATGCCGATCTGATCACCATTGCCGGTTACGACGGCGGCACCGGCGCAAGCCCACTCTCCTCCGTGAAATACGCGGGCTGCCCGTGGGAACTTGGCCTGGTTGAAACCCAGCAGGCGCTGGTGGCGAACGGTCTGCGCCATAAAATCCGTCTTCAGGTCGATGGCGGCCTGAAAACCGGCCAGGACATTATCAAAGCGGCAATTCTGGGCGCAGAGAGCTTCGGCTTCGGTACCGGCCCGATGGTGGCGCTGGGCTGTAAATATCTGCGTATTTGTCACCTCAACAACTGTGCGACCGGTGTGGCAACTCAGGATGATAAGCTGCGTAAGAACCACTATCACGGCCTGCCGTTCAAAGTGACCAACTACTTTGAATTTATCGCCCGTGAAACCCGCGAGCTGATGGCGCAGCTGGGCGTGAAACGCCTGGTGGATCTGATTGGCCGCACCGACCTGCTGAAAGAGCTTGATGGCTTTACCGCGCGTCAGCAGAAGCTGGATCTCTCCAAACTGCTGGAGACCGCTGAACCGCATGCCGGCAAAGCGCTCTACTGCACCGAGAGCAACCCACCGTTTGACAATGGCGTGCTGAATGCTCAGCTGTTGCAGCAGGCGAAACCGTTTGTTGATGAGCGCCAGAGCAAAACCTTCTGGTTTGATATCCGCAACACCGACCGCTCGGTGGGCGCGCTGCTCTCTGGTTATATCGCCCAGACACATGGCGATCAGGGCCTGGCATCGGACCCGATTAAAGCCTACTTCAGCGGTACCGCAGGCCAGAGCTTCGGCGTCTGGAACGCGGGCGGCGTTGAGCTTTACCTCACCGGCGATGCCAACGACTATGTTGGTAAAGGCATGGCGGGCGGGCTGCTGGCGGTGCGTCCGCCGGTCGGTTCGGCGTTCCGTAGCCACGAAGCGAGCATTATCGGTAACACCTGCCTGTATGGCGCAACCGGCGGTCGTCTCTACGCCGCAGGCCGCGCGGGCGAGCGTTTCGCCGTGCGTAACTCCGGTGCGATCACTGTGGTTGAAGGCATTGGTGACAATGGCTGTGAATATATGACGGGCGGTATCGTCTGCGTACTCGGCAAAACCGGCGTCAACTTTGGCGCGGGCATGACCGGCGGCTTCGCCTACGTGCTGGATGAAGATGGCGAGTTCCGCAAGCGCGTGAACCCGGAGCTGGTGGAAGTGCTGAGCGTTGATGATCTGGCGATCCACGAAGAGCATCTGCGTGGGTTGATTACCGAGCATGTGCAGCACACCGGTTCGCAGCGCGGCGAAGAGATGCTGGCCAACTGGCCGACATTTGCCGCCAAATTTGCCCTGGTTAAGCCGAAGTCCAGCGATGTGAAAGCGCTGTTGGGCCACCGTAGTCGTAGCGCGGCAGAGTTGCGCGTGCAGGCGCAGTAAGGAATTGAGATGAGTCAGAACGTTTACCAATTTATCGACTTACAGCGCGTTGATCCGGCAAAGAAACCGCTGAAGCTGCGTAAGATTGCCTTTGTCGAGATCTACGAGCCCTTCTCCGAAGGGCAAGCGAAAGCGCAGGCTGACCGCTGTCTCGCCTGCGGTAACCCCTACTGCGAGTGGAAGTGCCCGGTTCATAACTACATCCCGAACTGGCTGAAGCTGGCGAATGAAGGGCGTATTTTTGAGGCGGCAGAACTGTCGCATCAGACCAACACCCTGCCGGAAGTGTGCGGGCGCGTCTGCCCGCAGGATCGCCTGTGTGAAGGCTCCTGTACGCTGAACGACGAGTTCGGTGCGGTGACCATCGGCAATATCGAGCGCTATATCAATGATAAAGCCTTCGAGATGGGCTGGCGTCCCGACCTGACCGGCGTGAAGCAGACCGACAAACGCGTGGCGATTATCGGCGCGGGTCCGGCTGGTCTGGCGTGCGCGGATGTACTGACCCGTAACGGCGTGAAAGCGGTGGTCTATGATCGTCACCCGGAGATTGGCGGCCTGCTGACCTTTGGTATTCCGGCCTTCAAGCTGGAGAAAGAGGTGATGACGCGTCGCCGTGAAATTTTCACCGGCATGGGCATTGAGTTTCAGCTCAACACCGAAGTGGGCCGCGATGTGCAGATTGACGATCTGCTGAAAGAGTACGACGCCGTGTTCCTTGGCGTTGGCACCTATCAGTCGATGCGTGGCGGCCTTGAGAACGAAGATGCGCAGGGCGTGTTTGATGCGCTGCCGTTCCTGATTGCCAACACCAGGCAGATCATGGGCTATGGCGAAACGCCGTCAGAACCCTATATCAGCATGGAAGGCAAACGCGTCGTGGTGCTAGGCGGGGGCGATACCGCGATGGACTGCGTGCGTACCTCGGTGCGTCAGGGTGCAACCCACGTAATCTGTGCCTATCGTCGTGATGAAGAGAATATGCCAGGCTCACGCCGCGAAGTGAAAAACGCCCGTGAAGAGGGCGTTGAGTTCCAGTTCAACGTGCAGCCGCTGGGGATTGAAGTGAATGCCAACGGTAAAGTGAGCGGCGTGAAGATGGCGCGCACCGAAATGGGCGCACCGGATGAGAAAGGCCGTCGCCGCGCGGAGATCGTTGCTGGCTCTGAGCACATTGTTCCGGCCGATGCCGTGGTGATGGCGTTTGGTTTCCGCCCGCACAGCATGGAGTGGCTGGCGAAACACAGCGTTGAGCTCGATTCACAGGGCCGCGTGATTGCCCCGGAAGGCAGCGATAACGCATTCCAGACCAGCAACCCTAAAATCTTCGCTGGTGGCGATATCGTACGCGGTTCCGATCTGGTGGTGACAGCGATTGCCGAAGGGCGTAAAGCCGCAGACGGCATCATGAACTATCTCGAAGTGTAAACTTGTGGTAACGCTAAAAAGGAGGCTGCGGCCTCCTTTTTCATATCCTGAGGGCAATAAAAAAGCAGAACCGGGGTTCTGCTTTTTTCAGGTTATTTCACCACACGCAGCGATGGACGCCCACCGCGCGGCGGCGGATCGTCATCCGGATCGCTATCCTGATCCACTGCATGATCGGGTTTATCACCGTCAATAACCGACATCACCGTCTCGTTCTCCTGCTCGGGCATCTCACCATCATCGTTGAGACTGACGAGCTCTTCGTCGTAGGCGGTTTCTGGCTCAAACATGGTGCCGGCACCGTTTTCACGGGCATAAACGGCCAGTACCGCAGCCATCGGCACTTCCACCTGGCGTGGCACACCGCCGAAACGCGCGTTGAAGCGCACTTCATCGTTGCCCAGCTCCAGGTTGCCCACCGCACGCGGTGCGATGTTTAACACGATCTGGCCGTCACGCGCATACTCCATCGGCACGCGTACGCCCGGCAACGTCACATCAACAACCAGATGCGGCGTCAGCTGGTTATCCAGCAGCCATTCGTAAAAGGCCCGCAGCAAATACGGGCGGCGTGGAGACAGTTGCGACAAATCCATGATTAACCCCGACCAAGGCGCATTTCGCGCTCGGCTTCTGTCAGAGAGGCAAGGAAAGAATCACGTTCGAAGACACGCGTCATATACCCTTTCAGCTCTTTCGCACCTGTGCCGCTCAGCTCGATGCCCAGTACCGGCAGACGCCACAGCAGCGGCGCGAGGTAGCAGTCAACCAGGCTGAATTCGTCATTCAGGAAGTAAGGCTTCTGGGTAAACAGCGGGCCAATCGCCAGCAGCTCTTCACGCAGCTGTTTACGGGCGGCATCGGCCTGCGCACCGCTGTTGTTCTCGATGACGTTCATCAGCGAGTACCAGTCTTTCTCGATGCGGTGCATGTAGAGACGGCTTTCACCGCGCGCCACCGGATAAACCGGCATTAACGGCGGGTGCGGAAAACGCTCGTCCAGATATTCCATAATGATGCGCGATTCCCACAGGGTGAGCTCACGATCTACAAGTGTCGGTACGCTTTGACTCGGGTTGAGGTCAATCAGATCCTGAGGAGGATTATCCTTTTCCACGTGCTCAATTTCAAAGCTGACACCCTTCTCGGCCAGCACGATGCGGACCTGATGACTATAGATGTCCACAGGACCAGAAAACAGCGTCATTACCGAACGTTTGTTGGCAGCGACAGCCATGAAAACCTCCAGGTATATTCAGAAATACTGCTACCGGACATACTCGACCGGTCAGATGTGAGTTAGCTACCCGCGCGCACTGTCTCTCTTGTTCAAAAAACAAACAAAAAACGAACAATCCCAGCCATTTGGGCAGAAAATTGGATGATAGTTTACCAGATTTTGCGGGGTTTGTGGTGAGGGGATTCCGGAAATGCTGAAAAAGAGGAGATAAGCGATTGATTGCTGTGGATAACACATTTTTTATCCATAAAAAAACCCGGCTTGCACCGGGTTTTTCGCCAATCGTTCTGCCGAAGCAGAAGACAATTAACGCTTGGAGAACTGCGGACGACGACGTGCTTTACGCAGACCGACTTTCTTACGTTCAACCTGACGAGCGTCACGAGTAACGAAGCCAGCTTTACGCAGTTCAGCGCGCAGGGACTCGTCGTACTCCATCAGAGCGCGGGTGATACCGTGACGGATCGCACCAGCCTGACCGGAGATACCACCACCTTTAACGGTGATGTACAGGTCCAATTTCTCAACCATGTCGACCAGTTCCAGCGGCTGACGAACTACCATGCGGGCAGTTTCACGACCGAAGTACTGTTCCAGCGAACGCTGGTTGATTACGATTTTACCGTTGCCCGGTTTGATAAACACGCGAGCGGCGGAGCTTTTGCGGCGACCAGTGCCGTAGTATTGATTTTCAGCCATTGCCTATAATCCCGATTAGATGTCAAGAACTTGCGGTTGCTGTGCCGCGTGGTTGTGCTCGTTGCCAGCGTAAACTTTCAGTTTACGGTACATAGCACGACCCAGCGGGCCTTTTGGCAGCATGCCTTTAACCGCGATTTCAATCACACGCTCAGGACGGCGGGCAATCATCTCTTCAAAGGTCGCTTGTTTGATACCACCGATGTGGCCAGTGTGGTGGTAATACACTTTATCTTCACGCTTGTTGCCGGTTACAGCAACTTTCTCAGCGTTCAGAACGATGATGTAATCACCAGTATCAACGTGCGGGGTGTATTCCGCTTTGTGCTTACCGCGCAGGCGACGAGCCAGTTCGGTAGCCAGACGACCCAGAGTTTTACCGGTCGCGTCAACAACATACCAGTCGCGTTTTACGGTTTCTGGTTTAGCTGTAAAAGTTTTCATTAAAAGCTTACCCAAATAATTAGTTTCACGTTGGTGAACACCCAAACGTTTGTCAGTTGAGGTTCACACGACAAAGTCCGGCAAACCTACCCCTTCGAATAGCCTATGCCGGCGCATAGAAAGTTTTTGGGAAAAAAAACTTTCCCGTAACGTGGGGTCGCAGGATTATAGAGAAGTCGGGGTCAAAGATCGACCCCTTTTCGTCTTTTGCTGTTGGATTTCTGCACCAGGGATGAACAATTACGGCATATGCTCGCGTTTCAGGTACTCCTCGCTCTGCATCTCCTGCAGGCGCGATAAACAGCGCTGAAACTCAAACCTCACCCGCTCGCCCTGGTAAATCTCATGCAGCGGCGCGGCGGCGCTCACCACCAGCTTCACGTGGCGCTCATAAAATTCATCCACCAGCGCAATAAAGCGGCGCGCTTCGTTCTCCATCAGCTTCGTCATCACCGGCACCTCAAACAGCATCACGGTGTGGAAAAGGCGCGACAGCGCGATGTAATCATGCTGGCTGCGCGCATCAACACATAATGTGGCAAAGGAGACGGCTAAGGTTTGACTCTCCACGCCGAGTGTCGCCAGCGGCCGATGATTCACCTCCAGCTCCGGCGCGTGACGGCGCGGCGCACCCGCCAGCGCCAGCCACAGCTTATCCATCTGCTGCGCGGTCTCTTCACCAAGCGGCGACAGCCATAAATGGGCCTGGGTGAGCGTACGCAAGCGGTAATCGATGCCGGCGTCGACGTTCATCACATCGCAAAACTGCTTTATCGCCTCAATGGCGGGCAGGAAACGGGCGCGCTGTAAGCCATTGCGATAGAGCTCGTCCGGCGGAATGTTCGACGTCGCCACCAGCGTGATGCCACGCGCGAACAGCGCTTTCATTAGCCCGCCAAGCAGCATCGCATCGGTAATGTCTGAAACAAAGAACTCATCAAAACAGAGCACGTCGGTTTGCGCCTTGAAGCGGTCAGCAACAATCTCCAGCGGATCGCTCTGCCCTTGCAGCGTGGTTAACTCTTCATGCACGCGCAACATAAAGCGGTGAAAGTGCAGACGCTGTTTACGCTCGCCCGGCAAGCTGTGATAGAAGAGATCCATCAGCCAGGTTTTGCCTCGTCCGACACCTCCCCACATATAGAGGCCGCGTACCGGCTCTCGCGGTGCGGTATCGCGTTTGCCCAGCAGCTTACTGAACTTCGCCATCAGGCCTCCGCTCTGCTGCGCGGCGGGCTCCTGTTCGGCAATCAACTGTTGATAAATCGTATCCAGTCGGGTGACAGCTTCTTTTTGCACATCGTCCGGCTGATGGCTACCCTCTTTCAGGGCAGTAAGATATCGCGATGTCGGGGAAAGGCTTTGCATGGTGTTATTGTTGTTCCTTGAAAATCGATCCGCCCCCACAGGGTTGACGAAAAAAAAGCCGCTCTACACTACGCGATGCAGCGTCAGGATTCCACTTCTGCACATTTAGCGGTTATAGTGGCACTCTCCGGCGCAGGCAAGAAGCTTGCAGCCCACCCCCTACGGAATCGAACAACAATGGGAGAAGTCATGACCTGGGAATACGCGCTAATTGGGTTAGTTGTCGGCATTATTATTGGTGCCGTGGGCATGCGTTTCGGAAACCGGAAATTGCGTCAACAGCAGGCCTTGCAGTATGAACTGGAAAAAAACAAAGCAGAACTGGAAGAGTACCGCGAAGAGCTGGTGAGTCACTTTGCCCGCAGTGCTGAACTTCTGGACAACATGGCGGATGACTATCGTCAGCTTTACCAGCATATGGCGAAGAGCTCCTCCAGCCTGCTGCCGGAAATGTCCGCGGAAGAGAATCCGTTCCGCAACCGTCTGTCAGAGTCTGAAGCAAACAACGATCAGGCCCCGGTACAGATCCCGCGTGACTACTCTGAAGGCGCATCGGGTCTGCTGCGCGGTCGCGCCAATCGCAAATAAGGCCTTCCCCCTCCTTATTTATACGGGCGCGTCCCCCGCGCCCATCGCAACTTCCCCATTCCAGCTATTATTTAGTCATTCTTCGCATTGTTACCCGGTTGAAATTTCAATAACATCACTCTGTTTTGGGCATCTATCCTTCCACTTCAGGTTACTGAGAGCCAGCATCGATGAAGAAACAAACCCAGTTGTTGAGTGCAATCGCGTTAAGTGTCGGCTTATCTCTCTCGGCACCGTTGGCAACGGCGGCCATGCCGTCACAGGTACCTGGCCAGGGGGCGTTACCTAGTCTTGCGCCGGTGCTTGAGAAAGTGCTTCCCGCCGTGGTCAGCGTGCAGGTTGAAGGCACTGCGGTACAGAGCCAGAAGGTTCCGGAAGAGTTAAAGAAATTCTTCGGTGAAGGAGCGCCCGAGCAGCCGCAACAGCCGCAGCCGTTCGAGGGGCTGGGCTCCGGGGTAATTATTGATGCCGCGAAGGGCTACGTCCTGACCAATAATCACGTCATCAACCAGGCGCAAAAAATTAGCGTGCAGCTCAACGATGGTCGCGAATTCGACGCCAAACTAATCGGCGGCGACGACCAGAGCGACATCGCGCTGTTACAGCTGCAAAACCCCAGCAACCTGACGCAAATCGCCATTGCCGACTCCGATAAGCTGCGCGTCGGCGATTTTGTCGTCGCGGTTGGTAACCCGTTTGGCCTCGGGCAGACCGCAACGTCCGGGATTGTCTCGGCGCTCGGTCGTAGCGGCCTTAACCTCGAAGGGCTGGAGAACTTTATCCAGACCGATGCCTCGATTAACCGCGGTAACTCCGGCGGCGCGCTGCTCAATCTCAACGGCGAGCTGATCGGCATTAATACCGCCATTCTCGCGCCCGGCGGCGGCAGTGTTGGTATCGGCTTTGCTATCCCCAGCAATATGGCGCAAACACTCTCCCATCAGTTAATCCAGTTTGGTGAGATTAAGCGCGGCCTGCTCGGCATTAAAGGCATGGAGATGAGCGCGGACATCGCCAAAGCCTTTAACCTGAATGTGCAGCGCGGGGCATTTGTCAGCGAAGTGCTGCCCAACTCCGGCTCGGCGAAAGCGGGAATCAAATCCGGGGATGTGATTGTCAGCCTCAACGGTAAAGCCCTGAACAGCTTCGCGGAGTTGCGCTCGCGCATCGCCACCACAGAACCGGGCGCGAAAGTGAAGCTTGGGCTGCTGCGCGACGGTAAACCACTTGACGTTGAAGTGACGCTGGATAAGAGCACCTCCGCTTCCGCCAGCGCAGAGCTGATTTCGCCAGCGTTGCAGGGGGCAGAGTTGAGCGACGGGCAGTTGAAGGATGGCACCAAAGGCATCCGGGTTGGTGAAGTTGAGAAAGGCAGCTCCGCGGCACAGGCTGGCCTGCATAAAGATGATGTGATCATCGGCGTTAACCGTGCGCGCGTGCAGTCTATCGCCGAGATGCGCAAAGTGCTGGAGACCAGGCCGTCGGTGATGGCGCTGCACATTGTGCGGGGTAACGACAGTATCTATCTGCTGCTGCGTTAACCCTTTCCTCGTCCGGGCATCACCGCTGCGTGTGATGTCCGGATAACTCATGGTATGCTGCTGCGGTCCTTCTTTTAACGACTATCCCATCATGTATGTGAAGCTTTTACGTTCGATTGCAATCGGTATTGTCGTCGGTGGCCTGATCATCGCCGCCATGCCGTCGCTACGTCAGAATAACCCGCTCGCGACGCATCCGTTAGACAGCGCCGATGAGACACCTGCGTCCTATAATTCGGCCGTGCGCCGCGCCGCGCCCGCAGTGGTCAACGTCTATAACCGTAGCCTGAACAGCTCCACGCACGATCGCCTTGAAATCCGCACCCTCGGCTCCGGCGTTATCATGGATCAGCGCGGCTATATCATCACTAACAAGCATGTGATCAACGATGCGGATCAGATTATCGTCGCCCTGCAGGATGGACGCGTCTTTGAAGCCCTGCTGGTCGGCTCAGATAGCCTGACGGATCTGGCGGTGCTGAAAGTGAACGCTAACTCCGGGCTGCCAGTGATCCCAATTAATGCCAGGCGCACGCCGCATATTGGCGATGTGGTGCTGGCGATAGGCAACCCCTACAACCTCGGGCAGACCATCACACAGGGGATCATCAGCGCCACCGGGCGTATCGGCCTCAACCCCAGCGGGCGGCAAAATTTCCTGCAGACCGATGCCTCTATTAACCACGGCAACTCTGGCGGCGCGCTGGTTAACTCGCTCGGCGAGTTAATGGGCATCAATACCCTGTCGTTTGATAAGAGCAACGATGGGGAGACGCCGGAGGGGATTGGTTTCGCCATTCCGTTCCAGCTGGCGACCAAAATTATGGATAAGCTTATCCGCGACGGGCGAGTGATCCGCGGCTATATCGGTATCGGCGGACGCGAGATTGCCCCACTGCACGCCCAGGGCACCGGTATCGATCCGATTCAGGGCATTGTGGTTAATGAAGTGTCGCCAGACGGCCCGGCCGCGCGCGCAGGTATTCAGGTCAATGACGTGATCACCTCCGTGAACGGCAAACCGGCGGTATCGGCGCTGGAGACCATGGACCAGGTGGCGGAGATCCGCCCGGGTTCAGAGATCCCGGTTGAAGTGATGCGTGACGATAAAAAGCTGACGCTGCACGTCACCATTCAGGAGTACCCGGCCACCAACTGACGGCCATAAAAAAACCGGAGCGCAGGCTCCGGTTTCTCATCTCAGCCGCGATTAGCGGTTAACGAAATCGACACCGAGATCGATATCTTTTTTCAGCGTATCCAGCATACCTTCCAGCGACTGCTGTTCAAACGCGCTGAGCTGGCCAATCGCCTTGCGCTCTTCTACGCCGTTTTTACCCAGCAGCAGCGGCTGCGAGAAGAAACGTGCATATTCGCCATCGCCTTCAACGTAGGCGCACTCAACGATACCGCTCTCGCCCTGCAAGGCGCGCACCAGCGACAGACCAAAACGTGCAGCCGCCTGGCCCATGGAGAGGGTTGCTGAACCGCCACCCGCCTTCGCTTCCACCACTTCGGTGCCCGCGTTCTGGATACGCTTGGTCAGGTCGGCCACTTCCTGCTCGCTGAAGGTAACGCCCGGGATCTGCGACAGCAGCGGCAGGATGGTCACACCAGAGTGCCCGCCAATCACCGGTACTTCGATCTCGGCAGGTTTCTTACCTTTCAGCTCAGCAACGAACGTGTTGGAGCGAATAATGTCCAGCGTGGTCACGCCAAACAGTTTGTTCTTGTCATAGACACCCGCTTTTTTCAGCACTTCAGCCGCAATCGCGACGGTGGTGTTGACCGGGTTAGTAATGATACCGATACAGGCTTTCGGCGCGGTTTTCGCTACCTGCGCCACCAGGTTTTTCACGATACCGGCGTTGACGTTAAACAGGTCGGAGCGATCCATACCGGGTTTACGCGCAACCCCTGCTGAGATCAGCACTACGTCAGCACCTTCCAGCGCAGGCGTCGCATCTTCACCGGAGAAGCCTTTGATGTTTACATCGGTCGGGATATGACTGAGGTCTACAGCGACACCGGGAGTGACAGGTGCGATGTCGTAGAGGGAGAGTTCTGAACCTGAAGGCAGTTGTGTTTTCAGTAGTAGGGCAAGCGCCTGGCCGATACCGCCGGCCGCGCCGAGGACTGCGACTTTCATCCTAAACTCCTTATTATGGTTAGCTAAATATATTGTTACTCCGCTGCGGCGACCTTAATTCACCCTGCTAATTATGACAACAAGTGCGCCAAAATAACGCGGCACAGCCCACTGTAGCGATTTTATAAAAGGGTTAAATATGACCGTCAGATCGGCAAGCTAAGTAACTAACTTAACGAGTTTATAATATAGCTGTAGAATTCACCAAAATAACATCATATTTATAACATTTAATTTACTTTTTACTCTTATTTGCGACGTAAGCCACATGCTGATGTCCTTAACGAAAGAATTTGCTAAACTTCGCGCCCTTCCCCATAACTTTTCAGCATATTTATCTGCAGAATGTTTGCATAAAAATTCATTAATATGCATAATAATGTTGTTTTCACGGCCATATTACGGGTGACTTATGCGAAGCTCGGCTAAACAAGAAGAATTAGTGAAGGCGTTTAAAGCGCTTTTAAAAGAAGAGAAATTCAGTTCCCAGGGTGAAATTGTTCAGGCCTTACAAGAAGAGGGCTTCGACAATATCAACCAGTCCAAAGTCTCACGCATGCTGACCAAGTTCGGCGCGGTACGTACGCGTAACGCGAAAATGGAGATGGTCTACTGCCTGCCGATTGAGATGGGCGTACCAACGACCTCCAGCCCACTGAAGAATCTGGTACTGGATATCGACTACAACGACGCGGTGGTAGTCATCCACACCAGCCCTGGCGCTGCACAGTTGATCGCACGCCTGCTCGACTCGCTGGGTAAAGCGGAAGGGATCCTCGGCACCATCGCTGGTGACGATACTATCTTCACCACGCCAGCCCGCGGCTTTACCGTTAAAGATCTCTACGAAGCGATCCTCGTTCTCTTCGAACAAGAGCTTTAACCGCGCATTCCCCTCGGTCCCCGCTGAGGGGGAATGTTCGGCATTTTTCCCCTTCCAGGCGACTTTCCACCTCATTTCATTTAACAAATAGTGCGATTTTTCGTTTCCTTCCCCTACTACAGCTGATAGCACCGCACAAAAAATCAAAGCAACCTATCCCGCTGATTTTATTAATCCTCGTTAACTAATTCTTCGCCATAAGCTAAATTTTTATGCTACTTGGTTATAAAAAAGGCCAAATGTTATACGCATTCGCCACAGTTATAATTAGCTTGGTATTAATTATTCGCGTTATTAGTGTATACTTGATTTCGTGATGGGGGTCACAAAACGAACCCCTTAAAAATTTAAAGAAAAGATTACGACGAGGTAAGCAGCATGAATATCAAATCATCTATCGCAACTATGGGTATCCTTTCAGCACTCTCATTTGGCGCCTTCGCCGCTGATATGATCAATGCAGACCAGGCGCAAGATCGTCAGTCTCTGGGTACCGTCTCCGTCGGCGCCATCGCCTCTTCACCAATGGACATGAACGCGCAGCTGAGCAAAAAAGCGGAACAGCAGGGTGCATCATCCTACCGCATCATTGAAGCGCACAGCGGTGACCGCTGGCACGCGACGGCTGAACTCTACAAATAAGTTGTACCCCTAACCCTATGAATTAATCGCTCAACGGCACCAGGCATAAGAAAAGATGTTTAACCCTTCTCGCCGTTGAGTCTCTCTTAAGGAGAAAACAGTATGAAACGCAATCTGATCATCGCATCTCTTGGCCTTGCTTCCCTGATCTCATTCGGCGCGAGCGCCGCAACTCTGGTAAACAGCGATCAGGCCAGCAACCTGCAACCCGTAGGTACCGTCTCTGTTTCACAGATCGCCGGTGTTCCGATGGATATCCGTCAGGAACTCTCCGCGAAAGCCGATCAGGCTGGCGCAAGCAGCTACCGCATTATTGAAGCCCGTACCGGTTCTCACACCCACGTGACGGCTGAACTGTACAAATAAACCCTCGTCGTCTGTCCGACGACTTGCCCCTGCCTCCCCTGGCAGGGGCTTTTTTTTATCTGCTTGCTTAGAAGGAGTAGTGCAGCTGCGCGTTGATAGCCTGCCCGGCATCAATGTTGCCAAACTTTGCGTGCGCAACATCAAGCTCAACGTGAAGGTTATCGCTCACCTGCCCATCAATGCTGGCATGGTAACGTAGACGCCCGTCACGTTCTGCTTTGACCCGAGTATCTCCTGTATCATCGTGAAGGATAATGTCGCCATCAGCCCATAGCTCTGTCTCATAATGCAGCCCCGCCCGCAGCGTAATCGCCCAATCACGATCGCAGAAGTGCGCCCCTGCAACGATCCCGGTACGCCCCACCCACGGGATTGCGCTCTTACGATGCAGAGCAAGAGAGAGGCCGCGATCGCGCCAGTGGAAAGTGGTGTCGGAGAGTTTGCCCAGCGCAACTTGCGCCTGCGGTTCAATATAAGCATGCGGAGTGAGCGAGTAGTGATAGCCCGTTTCAACGCCGCCTAACCAGCTGTTCATGCTGTAATCCCGTGCGTTGAGTCCGCTAAACGCCAGCCGATCGTGATGGTATGAGTGAATATATTTCACGGCGGCATCAAGATATAAACCAGACTTACTTAGCAAAGTGGCATAGTAGCCTGCACCGAAATCGCGACTGCTCCCCTGCACGCTCTCCCCACTCAACTGATGGGTGGCGTAGCTCATATAGACACCAGAAAAGAGATCGGCTGCGGGATAGGCGCTTTTTTTATCAATACCCGACCAGGTAATTGCGTCGTGACCGGCTGCGTTTATTTTTCCCGCGCCGTTATTACGCTCCGTATATGCCCACGCTCCTTCGCGACCGCCATTTTCCCGCAACTGCGCGGGTCGTTTATTCAGGCTATTCACTTCCGTAATGAAGCGCTTATAGTTCATGGCAAAAAAGCGTCTGGCGGTGGCCATTGCGGCGGGATCGGGGGTCTGTTTGAAACCGGTCAGGATCCACTTCGTGTTCAGCGCATCCGTTTGCTGTTTGATAATCGGCTCAAGTTTGCTAAACCCCCTCACCGCCTTTGCCGCCGTAAAAAGTGACGCGGGCGTGCCTTGCGGTGCCGTGATCAGCGGAAGATTCAGCCCCTTAACAGGGCGTGAGGGTGTAATTACATCAAGAAACAGAACGTTGTTGCGGCCGCTTGCGTGCTGGCTAATTTCGATTTTATCGCTGCTTTGCAGATCCGTGCGCAGGGCAAAACCCGTTTCATTAGCCTCTAGCTCGGCAATTTTTAAAGTATTAAAGCGATGTTTGCCTGCCGAAAGCCCCACCAGCGAGCGCGAGGCAGCGACGCTTCCAACTTCCGAATCACGACGTAGCTGCCAGCGCGTTGCATTCAGGCTTAACCGCGCACGCGGCGCAGAGAGCGAACCCAGCCAGCTACTCTGAAAACCGAAAAGCTTGCCCACGCTCCCCTTCTGCCCGGCGTTAAGCGCTTCAACAAGACGCGGCACATCACTCTCACCAAAGCGGATAACCGCCTCACCCACGGCGTGAATACGCCCCCATAGCGAGGCGAAGGCGGTCACATTAAGGGTGCTCTCATCATTAAGCTCATACGTTGCTCCGCTCTTCAGCACATAGAGCGAAGGGCTAACGCGTCCCGGCGCGACAGGGGTTGCCGCCAGCAGTAGCGAGGCTGAAGGGCCGACGGTTACAGTGGCATTACTGCTCCAGCCGCCCGTTGCAGTTAGCCGCGCACTCTCCTCAAGGGTGAGCGCGGTGTGGTTGAACTGACTGAAACCATCAAAGGTGGCATCCCGCGACGAGATCGTGACCCGGCTATTCTGACCGTAAACCGTGCCGGTAAATTTCTCGCGAATGGCAAGTGTCGAGTTAGCTGAGAGATTAATGTGTCCCCAGAAGCGGCTAAGATCCTCATCGAGCGCGCCCGTTGAGATCCCCCGACTCGGCACATTCACCAGGCCATTGCCATCATTGAGATCGAGATAAGGTGTAGAGCTGCCCAGCGTGATAGTCGCTCCTCTGGCCTCAATATTGGCGAGCAGTGATGCATTTCTCGCCAGATCAAACGAGGCATAATCGAGCACTAAACGATTGAGGTGAAAAATGCGGCGCTCCCAGTCCGGCTGTGTGAAGGAGACCGGCTCGCTGCGTAGGGAGTAATCTCTCAATGAACGCAGTTTTTCAACAATTTCTGGCGTGTTATAAGCATGAATAACAGGGTGTCCCTGGAACACCAGCCGGCCATACTGCTGCGTAAAATCTCCGGCTATATCAACCGCTCCGTCCAGAATCAAGGCGCCGCGCGTGCCTGCTACCATGCGGTTCGTGACGTTAAGATTGCCGCGTAGCTGGCCGTGAAACATCGCGTCCTCATCTTTCTGCCGTTCATAACGCGTATGGATCGCCTGCTGATGATCGTGACCGATAAATTCCCAATGCTCATTGCTGCGCTGATCGCCCGGGAACCAGTCATACTCAGGTGTTTTAAGAATGAAGTAATCATTGGTGCCGGTATTGGAGTTACGATACCCATACAGCTCGCCGACCTGTCCTGTTCGCGCGTATGACCACTCAAAGATGGGAATAGCGTCCATCGCGCGGTGGTAGCGTAGAGTGATATCGGCCCGCTTTGCTGCACGGTTAATCAGTGCGGCACCGTAATCTTCGGCATTGAGCCGATGAAAGGTGAGTGGGTTGCCGTTAACATCGAGCCTGCCGCCGCGAAAACCCCACGTAATCATATCCGGATCGATCTGCTGACTATCACGAAGAACGACTAACGGCCTGCCGCTAACGATGCGCAGCGCTCTGCATGCTCTTAGCCTGCCTTGTGCATCGGGGCGCTGGGCAAGCACCACAGTTCCATCACCAATATTCAACCCGCCAGGATTGATGCCCTGGGCGTTAATGTTCAGCGTACCTTTACCCACCTTATGCAAGTTATCCCCTTCGGTGCCGTTCACCAGCCATTTTACTGTCGCGCCGGAAGCGACATTGACGCCACCGCCCGTCCACGTCTGCGCCTGCATCGGCGAAACGCTGGCGTTTGCGTAAAAGGTTAAGCTTCCCGCCCCCTGATCGACGCTATCCTGTAGCAACATCACCGCATCCGCACCGCGGAAAATTAGGTCGTTACCGCTACTGCTACTCTCTGTCCCTTTTCCCTGCATGGCATAAGCGCTTCTCCCCTGGGTTAAGGTGCCCACTCCTGATGCCGCATCGTATCGCCACATAAAAAGCGCATTGTTTTGCCGGTTTTCTATCGTTGCACTGACATATTTCTCTCTGGTCTGCTGAATGAATTGCGGGTTAACAAAGGTGTAAGCACTTTGCTCTGGTTGCCCCAGATAGAGCATGCTTAATGCGCCGACTACCATCCACTGGTTGTTCAGGCTATCCCAGGCGTAGAGTGGTGAGCCGCTATCACCCAGTGCGCCATGGCTCGCCAGCGGACCATTTTTAGGATCAAAAACATCGCCGGAGTTGATCACCAACAGTTGATAAAGATTAATTCGCGGCTGCCCGATGGTTCCGCCGGTGAGGAAACGATAAGCCCCCTGGATATCGCTCCGCTTTCCCGTGGCGTCACTTACTTTTTGTCTGCCGGCTCCCATGCGGTAAAAGAGACGAAAACGCGTCTCGTCATGCAGCGATTTAAGCGGCATGTTTAAAGGAGATATCGCCGCGGGGGCCACCTCCGTCACCACTTTATTTAAGCGAATAACGCTAAAATCTCTTAGTCGAAGACTCTCTCTGTCAGCCAGATGATAAAGATAATGACCATAATTAAGCGTCTGGAGATATGAGGTAGGATTATGATGCACCGTGGTTGCATATTGCGGGTGAATAAGTGTAGCGATACCGCTGGTTTTATTTACGCTACTGAAATCAGGCATGGGTGCCTGATTTAACAGGCCCACCGTCTGACCATATTTATTATAAATGGGCACATCCCGCGCTCCCGGATAAAACGCCCCTTTGTTGGTCGCGAAATCACGATAGGTCTGATAAGGGATATCGGCATTTGCAACGGAGCGCTGAACAATGCGGGCTTTCGCATGCAGGGCGCAGGAAGGGAAAAAGAGAGATAGACAGAGTGATAGCGTGACTTCAAGCGAATATATCTTTTTCATACTAACCATCCTTTGGTTTAGTAATAGAAGAAAATATTGCTCTACATTGAAAATATAGTAATAAGCGTCTGCTAATTATAATTATCGCAACAGGCTTTGACGCCCGTCGCGAATTAACTCTAGCACAGCGTTATATTTATATATTCCGAAAAAGAGTAGTGTTAGCGTACGTTAAAACGCAGCTCGCCCTCCAGCTCCTCTTCCGCTTCATCAAACAATAAGATGAGCGCCCCAAAACGGCGGCGCTTTTTCTCAGGCAGATGGATAAAAGCAATCTCTAGCGGCAGCGGTAATTCCCCCTCAACCACTGCCTCCCACAGCGAATCGAGATCGTGCACCTTCTCCTCTCCAAGGGCGAACTGACGACAAAAATCGCGGTAGAAGGCGCGTTGATCGGCGATCTCTTTAAAATCGAAGGTGTAGCTCTTCATACTCTCCATCATCTGCCGTTCCACTCTTTATAAGCCGCCTAAATGTAACGTTTTCACTTCCATAAACTCCTCCAACCCCAGCACAGAGCCTTCGCGGCCTAAACCCGACTCTTTCACGCCGCCAAAAGGGGCGACTTCGGTCGACACCGCGCACTCGTTCACGCCAATCATGCCGCTCTCCAGCGTCTGCGAAACGCGGAACACCCGCTGCAGATTTTGCGTGTAAAAGTAGGCTGCAAGCCCAAACGGCGTGGCATTGGCGCGCTTGATCACCTCCTCTTCGCTGGTAAAGCGGAAGCAGGCGGCAAGCGGGCCGAAAGTCTCTTCCTGCGCCAGTTTCATGCCATCGCTACAGTCGCCGAGCACCGTCGGTTGCCAGAAGTTACCGCCCAGCGCGTGCGGTTCGCCGCCGGTCAACACTTTCGCGCCTTTCGCCACCGCATCTTCAACATGCTCACGCACTTTATCGACGGCGGAGGACTCAATCAGCGGGCCGACGACCACCCCTTCGTCCATGCCATTACCCACTTTCAGCGCCTTAACCGCCTCGCTCAGCTTGCGGGTAAATTCGTCATAGATGCCTTCCTGAATATAGAAGCGGTTGACGCTGACGCACACCTGGCCTGCGTTACGGAACTTGTTCGCCACCGCCCCCTGCACCGCGGCATCAATATCGGCATCGTCAAAGACGATATAGGGCGCGTTACCGCCCAGCTCCATTGAGACCTTTTTCATCGTCTCGGCGGCGTTGCGCACCAGCGTTTTGCCCACCGCCGTTGAGCCAGTGAAGGAGATTTTGCGCACCTCCGGGCTGGCCATAATCGCATCGCTGATCTCAGAAGTTGTGCCAGCGACCGCGTTTAGCACGCCATCGGGGACGCCCGCTTTTTTTGCCAGCGTGAGCAGCGCAAAGGCGCTCAGCGGCGTATTGTTGGCGGGTTTTATTACGCCGGTACAGCCTGCGGCTAACGCCGGGCCAAGCTTGCGGGTCAGCATTGCCATCGGGAAGTTCCACGGTGTAATTGCCGCCACCACGCCGATAGGTTCACGGGTCGCCAGAATGCGCGATCCCGGCTTAACCGGCGGAATGATCTCGCCGTTGGCGCGTTTAGCCTGCTCGGCAAACCATTGAATAAAGCTGGCGGCGTATTCGACTTCGCCCTCCGCCTCTTTCAACGGTTTCCCCTGCTCGCTGGTCATCAAACGCCCCAGCCAGCTTTTGTTCTCGATAATCAGTTCATACCAGCGATAGAGAATGGTTGAGCGCTCTTTGGCGGTTTTTGCCCGCCAGGCGGGAAAGGCACGCGCCGCGGCGGCAATCGCCTCTTCGGTCTCTTTTTTTCCCGCTTTCGCCACGCGCGCGATCGTCTCGCCGCTGGCCGGGTTCAGAACCTCAAAGGTGGTCTCCAGGTTTTTCCAGACGCCATCGACCAGATAACCGGTCTGAAAAAGCGCACTCTCCTGCAATGCCTGCGTGCTCATGAGTTCTCCTGATCTGCGGTGTGTTGATTCTCCAGTGAAGTATAGTCATAAAAAAACCGACGCTTAGGGCGTCGGCTTTGTCATTAATTGCTGGTTAGCGCGTGTTGATACTTATGCAACATGCCGGTTAGCCGCTCGACCGGCTCCGTCACCTGCGGCGAGGCATTCCACTCGCGCAGTTTCTGCTGATACACCGCCAGCTCCTCCAGCAACTGGGTAAAGTAGCGATGCCGTTTGGTATCGGATCCCGCGGCGATCACCTGTGAGGCGGTGCGGCGCAGCTGCCGGTGGAACGCCGATAGATCGTCATTGATTGGTATCGGCGCATCGCGTAGGCGCTGGTGGGCAATGATCAGCGTTAACGCGAGGCGGAACTTCGCCACGTCGCCGGGGAACTTATTCAGTAATAAGAAGAGCTGTTGATAGAGCGCCGGGAGATGGTTCTCTTTACGTCGGGCGGTGTTGGTGGTCATCGCCGAGACCGCTGCCGAAACAAATTGGTTAAGCAGCACGCGCCCGGTGCGCGCCTGCGAGTTATCGCGCACCAGCAGGATCACCGTTATCGCCAGTACTACGCCCACCAGCTGCCCCAGCGCGCTGTCGAGGAAGAAGCTGAACTTAAAGGTCATCGGGTTATCCAGCACCAGAATATTAATGGTGCCCGCCAGCGTCGCCATCGATCCCAGCCGCCGCTTCTGCACTTCAATACCAATAAAGAAGGCCAGCACCGCAAGGCTGATACAGAGCAGCAGCATACTTTGCTGCGTGGCCGGGAGTATCACCAGGAAGTAGAGCGCACCTATCGGTAATGCCCACAGCATGCCGTAGACGAAATCTTTCGCCACCATAATCGGATTGGGCAGCCGCATCGCCAGTGAAGTGACAACGGCGATCATCACCATCGCTCCGCTGCCGGAGGTCCAGCCGGTCCACAGCCAGAAGAGCGTGCCGAGGGCGCAGGAGAGCGTGGTGCGCCAGAAGTTAATCATCGCATGGTGGCGCTCGGCGGATTCCGCTTTCACTACCGCTTCGCCCTGCAGCACCTCCTCTTCAACGGCGCTGATTTTGGTATTGCCAATCACGCCGCGCTTAAGCAGCAGATAACGCGTCGCCGCGCCGACCCAGCTGTAGAGCGTCACCGGCGTGTCGCGCTCGCCGGTCCAGATAATCACCCGGCGCATGCGTTTTAACTGCCGGTGCACGTCCTGAACCGTTTCGACCGGCTCGTCGAACAGCTCGCGAAAGGTATCGGTGATTAGCTCCGGGCGCGTGTTCTGAATCAGGTAGGTCTCGCATGCCTGCGTAATCAGCGTCAGCGAGAGGGTGTTAATTACCTTCAGACGGCGGTTCGCCAGCCCCCAGCGGGAGGATTCTATCTTCAGGTTGCTGCGCATCCCGTCCAGCCCGGCGGTGCGGCGAACCAGCGCCGCCCAGGCGGCATCCACCTCCTCACTGTCACCATGCTTGATACAGAGCTGCATCAGCTGATAGTGCGCCACCAGCAGGCTGTCGAGCTCCCGGTCAATCACCTGCTTCACCGAGCGCGGCGAGAAGAGCAGATCGGCGACAATCGCGCACAAAATCCCCACCACAATCTCACTACAGCGCTCGACGGCATATTGCGGTGCCAGCAGCGGGTTAGGCTCAATGGTAATAACAATGATCAGCGCCGTGTAGCCCGCCAGCCCCCAGGCGTAGGAGTTCTCAACGCGTATCAGCGAGGAGACCCATGTACAAAAACCCGCCCAGATACAGCTCACCAACAGCATCAGCAGCGGTGTGCGGATCAGCATAATAATGATGGTCAGCCCGGCGATACAGCCAATAAAGGTTCCGGCGATACGTAACATGCCACGGTAGCGGATCGCGCCGGAGTATGGCTCGCCGCCCGCCGCAAAAGCGGGCCCGGCGGCAACAATCGCCGCGGTCAGCACTGCCCAGCGCGGCGTCTCAAGCTGGAAGTGAAAGCCAACAAACAGCGCCAGTACCACCGCGCCGGCCAGTTTGCAGGCAAAGCGCAGATGCTGGCTGGCGATAGAGAACAGCCCCATAGCGATTACCCCAGCTCACGCAGACGGTGGGCGATTTTACGAAACAGCGAATCCTGGCTGGCGTCGCGATCGGTTTTGCCGGTGACCACGACGGTTGCGGTGGTGCCTGCCGGCCACAGGTTGCCCTGCTGTTTATCCAGACGGATGCGCACCGGCACGCGCTGCGCCAGACGAACCCATTCGAGGTTGGAGTCGACGGTCGCCATCCCTTTGCTGTCATTGGTGCTGCTGGAGTTAGTCACCCCGGCGGCGACGCTGTCGACAGTGCCCTTCAGCACCTGATTGCTGCCTAACGGTGTGATCTCGGCGCGGTAACCGGCGCGTACGCCCTCAAGCTTGGTCTCTTCCATATAGGCCAGCACATAGAAGCTGTTCTGCTTCACCAGCGCCACGGCGGTGGAACCGCGCGTAATGAACTCACCGGCGTAAACATTAAGGTTGGTCACCCAGCCATCGGCCGGAGCGCGAATGATGGTGCGTTCGAGATCGAGCTTCGCCAGATCGCGCGTCGCCTGCGCTTTCGCTAACTGATGCAGTTCGGTTTGCAGGGTGTTATTCGCCTGATCTATCTCTTCGCGCGACATCGCCTGGATGCCTAACTGGTTGCGGCGGCCGGCTTCGCGTCGCTTCTCATTGACTAAAGCCTGGTAATAAGCGACATCGGCTTCATCCTGCTCAAGCGCTTTTTGGTAGCGCGGCTGGTCGATGGTGAAGAGCACCTGCCCCTGTTTGACCAACTGGTTATCGTGGACATCAACGCTGGTGACCAGCCCGGTGACATCCGGAGCGATCGCCACCACATCGGCGGTGAAGCGCGCATCACGCGTCCAGGGGGATTCAGTGTAGTAAACCCAGGCGCGGAAAATAGCGATGAACGCCAGAATGACCAGCGCTACGGTGATCGCGGTACGGGTAATATTTCTTGTTAGTGTTTTCACTTCTACCTCAAACAAATAAACGCGACAGCAGGTAAAACAGGCAGCAATAGAGCGCGGTGTTAAACAGCGCAGGATGCCAGACAAAATCGTAGATCCCGGTCGGGACCAGCATCCGACGCACCAGCCAGAAAATCGCCAGCGACAAAATCAGCTCGAAAAAAATCGGTGGGAACGACAAACCGAACACCACGATGACGGGAAACAGACTCATGTTGACCTTGGTTTTTTTTACGCTTGCAGGTGATAAATCGTTCGTACGCCACCGCAGGAAAGGGCAAGGAGAGCCAGGCGAGAGTGACGTGAATATTATTGATAGATAGTATATTAACGTAACTGTTATGCTGTTATCTATATTATGTGATCTAAATCACTTTTAAGTCAGAGTGAATAATGGAACGTTTAAAACGCATGTCGGTGTTCGCCAAAGTGGTGGAACTGGGCTCCTTTACCGCCGCTGCCCGCCAGCTACAAATGAGCGTTTCATCCATCAGCCAGACCGTGGCGAAGCTGGAGGATGAGCTACAGGTTAAGCTGCTGAACCGCAGCACGCGCAGTATCGGGCTGACCGAAGCAGGAAAGATCTACTATCAGGGCTGTCGCAGGATGCTCCATGAGGTGCAGGATGTGCACGAGCAGCTCTACGCTTTTAACAATACCCCCATCGGCACGCTGCGCATCGGTAGCTCTTCAACCATGGCGCAAAATGTGCTGGCAAAAATGACCGCCGAGATGCTGAAAGAGCACCCGGGTTTGTCGGTGAATCTGGTGACGGGCATCCCCGCGCCGGATCTTATCGCCGACGGTCTGGATGTGGTGATCCGCGTTGGCGCGTTGCAGGACTCCAGCCTCTTCTCCCGCCGCCTTGGCACGATGCCGATGGTGGTCTGCGCGGCCAAAAACTATCTCGCCCAGTACGGCACGCCGGAAAAACCTGCTGATATGGTGAACCACTCGTGGCTGGAGTACAGCGTACGTCCGGATAATGAGTTTGAGCTGGTGGCCCCGGAAGGGATCGCCACCCGCCTGATCCCACAGGGGCGGTTTGTCACCAACGATCCGATGACCTTAACCCGCTGGTTAACCGCCGGTGCCGGGATCGCTTATGTGCCGTTAATGTGGGTGATCGATGAGATCAACAGCGGCCAGCTTGAGATCCTGCTCCCGCGCTACCAGTCGGACCCGCGCCCGGTTTATGCGCTCTATACGCAAAAAGATAAGCTGCCGCTGAAAGTGCAGGTCTGTATCAACTATTTGACGGATTACTTTATCGGGGTGGCGAAGGTCTACCAGAGCATGCAGGGGCGCAGGGTGTGAAAGCATTCACCCTCTCTGCGCGAAAGAGGGTGAACAGTATAGCTTAGGCCGTGCCGCCAACGGTCAGGTTGTCGACCTTCAGCGTCGGTTGACCCACGCCAACCGGCAGGCTCTGCCCCTCTTTGCCGCAGACGCCAACGCCGTTATCAAGCTTCAGATCGTTGCCGACCATGGAGATTTGCTGCATCGCTTCGATGCCGGAGCCAATCAGGGTCGCGCCTTTAACCGGCCTGGTCACTTTGCCTTTTTCAATCAGGTACGCCTCGGAGGTGGAGAAGACGAACTTACCGGAGGTGATATCCACCTGGCCGCCGCCGAAGTTCGGCGCATAGATGCCGTACTCCACGGATTCAATAATCTCCTGCGGCGTTGATTTGCCCGCCAGCATATAGGTGTTGGTCATACGCGGCATCGGCAGATGGGCATACGACTCACGACGCCCGTTACCGGTCGGCTTCATGCCCATCAGACGCGCGTTCATCTTGTCCTGCATATAGCCTTTCAGCACGCCGTTTTCGATCAGCGTATTGTACTGGCCCGGCGTCCCCTCATCGTCGATGGCGACTGAACCACGGCGATCGGCGATAGTGCCGTCATCAACCACGGTGCAGAGCTCGGAGGCCACCAACTGGCCCATCTGGCCGCTGAACACGGAAGTACCGCGGCGGTTGAAATCCCCTTCCAGGCCGTGACCTACCGCCTCATGCAGCAGCACACCCGGCCAGCCCGCGCCCAGCACTACCGGCAGCGTGCCGGCAGGCGCGGCAATGGCGG
This sequence comes from Kosakonia sp. SMBL-WEM22, assembly GCF_014490785.1. NCBI lineage: Bacteria > Pseudomonadati > Pseudomonadota > Gammaproteobacteria > Enterobacterales > Enterobacteriaceae > Kosakonia > Kosakonia sp. SMBL-WEM22. The sequence continues at coordinate 4,457,413 of NZ_CP051488.1, forward strand.
AGAGGTTCACCAGCGCCATACGTACCGCTTCATGCGCCCAGGCGTCAGCGCGCACTTCGCCATCCACCTCTTGCAGGAACCAGTCGTAACCGAAACGACCGCCGCCGCCGCTGGCACCGCGCTCGCGTTTACCCTCATCTTCAACCTGGACGCTAACAGAGAGACGTACCAGCGGACGCACATCCGCCGCCAGCGTGCCGTCCGTCGCCGCCACCAGAATCAGTTCATAGACGCCGGTCAGGCTGGCGGTCACTTCCTGCACGCGCTTATCGGCAGCGCGCGCCGCTTTATCGACGCGGCGCAGGATATCGAGCTTCTCTTCGCGGCTCATGCTCTGCAGCGGATCGATGCTGGTGTAGAGGCTGTGATGTTCGACCGCACCGAGGGTTTTGACTTTACCGTCGCCCTCTTCGCGGACGATGGTGCGCGCGGCCTGCGCGCTCTGCTCTAACGCCAGCAGGCTGATCTGGTCTGCATAAGCAAAACCGGTTTTCTCGCCGCTGATGGCGCGTACGCCCACGCCCTGGTCAATATTGTACGAACCATCTTTAATGATGCGGTCTTCTAAAACCCAGGATTCGTGATAGCTCGACTGGAAATAGAGGTCGCCGTAGTCAAGACGACGCGCGGTCAGTTGACCGAGAATGGCAAACAGATCCTGATGATTCAGGCCATTCGCTGCCAGCAGTTGTTCACTCACCAGATTAAGACTCATCATGTTTTCTCATCGTTGCCGCCACATCGGGCAATAAAAAAGTGCGATATAAGGAGCTTGAGGCAATTCGCTGATGCCGTCAAATCATTGCTTTTTGTCGGTGCGCGGCTGGCGCATCACTTCGTTGATCTGCGGTTGGTCTACCGGACCGGTAATGCGATAACGCAAAATGGAGACTTTATTCCACAGCGGACCCAGCACTTTACTGGCCGCGAACACCGCCGCGCCGACAATCGGGTTCACGGCAAACGCCGCCGCCACGCCAACGGTCGCGGAGATCTCCGGTGCCACCACCGCTTCAACATCAAGCTGGCGGCGCACCAGATCCACCGAGCCTTTCATCGCGATATCCGCTTCCAGGCCATCGACCAGCGTGTCATCGGTGTGCAGGACGCCATCTTTGATCCACGCCGTGCTGCGAATGGAGTCAAACCAGAAGCCTTCATTACTGAAGGTGTCACTGAAATCAAAGCGCAGCTTACGCAGCAGTGAATCGACGCTGAAGAGGCGCAGGATCTGCCCGGCATGACCGGTGCTGATATCGTCGATTTTGCCTTTACCGAGGCGCGTGCGCAGGATGCCGTTAAGGGACGCTTCCTGCGGCTGCCACGGCGCGCTGCGCCAGTGGAGGTCGTAATTGACGTTGAACGGCGCGTCGCGCACCGGCGTCGGCACACCGAAGAAGCCCATCGCCGAATCGAGCTTGTCGCCGCGCAGGATCCCCTTAATGGACGTGCGCCCGCCGCCCGCGCGGTTCACCCACTCGCCGTCGGCGGTGAGGCGCGCGACGCCGCTGTCGACCAGACCATTTGCCAGCGTCAGCGTATCGCCTTTAATCGCAAAATCGCCCTCGATACGGCCATACTTTTGCCCCCACAGCCAGCACTCTTTACAGCGCAGTTGCAGATCGGGCCAGCCGCTGAAATCGATGCGCTGCTGTTCGCTAAAAAGCGTGGTTGGCGAAGAGATATCCTTCGTCTTCGCGGCGCTCGCCGGGTTGTAGTAGAGGTAACGAATATCGGCCTGCCACGGCGCGTTGTCACTGATCTTGAGCGTGGCGTTGAGCTCGCGGCCCTGCGCCTCAATAGTGGTGCCGGAAAACTGCGGCTGCGAGACGATGCTCAGGTTATTCCACTGCTGCCCGCCAAGCGTCAGCGCGGGCGTGCGCAGCGTAATGCGTGACGGTAGCGAAGCGCTGCTGCTGACATGGCTCGCTGCCCCCTGATTAACGAGCGCCAGCCACTGCGCGCCGTCCAACGGCGGCAGGTTTAGCTCCAGCCCGCTCTGCTCCGGCAGCGGCGGCGTAGTTTTACTCTCTGAGGTCCAGATGCCACGATCGAGCGCCAGCTTGCTGCCGAGCAGCCAGCGGCTGTTGAAGTGATTATCTGCGCCCGCATTGCCGGCCAGTTCAAAGCTGTGCAGGTTGCCGTTCACTTTTACCTTCACCGGCAGCGCATGGCCTGCCCGCTTTTCAAGCGGCGGCGGCAAGGTGCTGGCGATATTAGCCAGATCGCCTGCCAGGTTGACCTTATAGCTCGCCTCGCCACGGTAAGGCAGCGTCACGCCAACATCCCCTTTCCACGTCACGTTCCCGCGCAACGCATTATTAAGCTGCTCCGGCAGCACGCCGGTACGCGATGGCTGCCAGTTACCGTTGAGATTCACCGCTACCTCATAGGCTTTAGCGCCCTCGGTAGTGGTGAAATCGACGTTCAGCGGCTGATTAAACCAGGTGGCGGTCAGCGGCTCGCTCTTCAGGTTGCCATTCTCAAAGCTGAATTTGCCGTTAAGGTTTTTCAGCGTGCTGCTGATGGGCTTAATAAACAGCGAATTGTTCTTTAGCGCGACTTCGCCCTTAGCCAGCGTCATCTTGCCGTCGAGCGGGATATCAAGATGTAAGCGAGCACTCACATCGCCGTCAATTTGCAGCTCATCTAAGGCACTGCCGAGCGAGTCATGCAGAGGCGTTTCTTTAAAATAGGGGCCGACCGCTTTGCCCGGCCCGTTGATATCGGCATCAATGATCAGCTTCTCTTTGATGTAATCCGGGATGGCGGCAGCCAGATTACTGGCGGTCACGCCGCCGAGCATTACCTTATCGCTCTTCATCCATAAACCGTCATTGAGGAAGTCGAGGCTAATATTGAGATTTTGCAGCGCTGGCCAGTCCGGCTGGAAAGCAAAGGTGGCATTGCGCAGCGGCACCAGCACTTCGAACTGCCCTTCATTGTGCTTAAAGGGGAAGAGACTCGGGTTACCAGCGAAGACCAGCGTGGCGTTTTCCGTCTGCCCGGCTTTGATCGCGCCGCTGAGGTAATCCACCAGCGCTTTGCCCATCAGGTTTTCCGGGAAGTAACGCCACGCCTGCCCGGCGTCGGAGACGTTGATCCCGGCCAGAATGCTGAGCCACGGCTCCTGGCCTTCAGGTTGCAGATAACGGAAATCCCCGCGCGCGTGCAGCCCAGTGGCCTGCACATCAATATTGCGCCCGTCCAGCTGGAAGCCCTGGTCACTCTTCTGCCAGTTGAGCGTAGCCAGCCCCTTTTCGATCTCCAGCGGCGCGCGAAAGACCGTCTCATACGGCATCCTGGCCCTGGAAATGTCGGCGGTTAAGCGCCCGTTTTCAACGCTCCCCTCAAGCGTACCGGCGAAGTGCTCCATACCGGGCAGCAGCTTCCACTGATGCCAGCTCAGATCCTGCCAGCGCGCCTGGAAGCGGCTCTTTTCCGGCGTTTTTAACGGAATGTCGACCGCCAGGCGCTCGAGTTTGCCCGCCGGTTGCAAGGTGTTCCAGATGTCATACATCGCCGGGGAAATCTTCTGCGCTATCGGCATCAACCCGTCGAGGCTGTTCAGTTCGAGGTTGGTGGCGCGAACGCGTAGCTCATCGCTCGCCTCTTTCGCTTCCCGCGCCGGGACCCAGGCGAAGCTGAGCGCCCCCTGCGACCAGGGCTTATCATCAATTGCAATACGTGTTACCGGCACGTCAAACTGCCAGCCCGCTTTCTGCCGGCTGATATGGGTGGTCAGGTTGTCGACGCTCAGGCGATGGGGGGTGTTATTCCCCAGCCAACTGGCACCGCCTTTTTTCAGCCACACATCGCCGCTTTCAATTTCGCCTTTGTTGAGCGTCATCCACCCTTCAAGGCTGAAGCGGGCTGAGGTGAGCGCGACCTTATCCTGCATCCATTGGCTGAGCCACGGTTTAACGTCAATATCATCGGCTTGTAGCCAGACGCGACCATTATTCAGCAGGCCGTTGTCATCGCGCAGATCCATGCGCACCTGCATCACGCCATGCTGCCCGGTGAGGCTGGTGAGACTCACCTGCCCTTCGGCACGGTGACGATCGTCGCCGTTAAGCCAGGTAAGCTGCGGGATCGCCAGTTCGGCGCGTTGACCGGAAGGGGTTAAAAAACTGATGCGGCTGTCGCGCAGATCGAAGTGATCGAACTGGCGCAAAAAGAGATCGCTGATGCGATCTTTGCCGAGGGTATTACCCTCTTCGCTGCTCTCAAGCGGGGTGTTGCTGTTAACCGCGAGTTGGTAAAAGGTGAGATCGCGAAACTGCCAGCGCAGATGGAGCAGGCTCTGCCAGACATCGAGCGCCAAGGTAACGCGCTTTACCTCAACGCTGCCACCATCTTTCAGCGTGGCGTGAATATCGCGTACCTCCAGCTCCGGGCCGAAGGTTTGCCAGCGCGCCTGAAACTCGCTGGCCTTAATGGGAAGCCCAGTTTGTGCAGAGATGCGCGCCAGGATCGGCTCGCGCCACTCATTAAGGTGGGGTAACACAAGGCGCAGCCCGCTTACCAGCAGCGCCGCGATAACGATCAGCGTCGCGCCTGTAAGCAGTAATATCCCCGGCAGTCGCCTCACGCCTCTCTCCTTGTCACACCAATCAGACCCGCTTGTTTCGCAGCATGGCTGCAAACTACATCATGACTACGTCAAACTGCTCCTGATTATAGAGCGGCTCGATTTGCACTTTGACCTGCTTACCGACGAAGATCTCTACTTCCGCCAGCGCATGAGACTCTTCGCTCTTCAGCGCTTCCGCTACGGCCGGAGAGGCGTAGACCAGGAAGCGATCGGAGTCATAGGCATGATGCACACGCACGATTTCGCGCATGATTTCATAGCACACCGTTTCGACCGTCTTTACCGTGCCGCGCCCGTGACAGGTAGGACACTCGTTGCACAGCACATGTTCAACGCTTTCGCGGGTGCGTTTGCGGGTCATCTCCACCAGGCCAAGCTGGGAGAAACCGTTGATGCTGGTTTTCACCCGGTCTTTGCTCAGCGCCTGCTCCAGCGAGTGCAGCACGCGGCGGCGGTGATCCTCATTATTCATATCGATAAAGTCGATGATGATAATGCCGCCGAGATTGCGCAGCCGCAGCTGGCGGGCAATCGCCTGGGTGGCTTCGATGTTGGTATTAAAAATGGTGTCGTCGAGATTGCGATGGCCGACAAACGCGCCGGTGTTGATATCAACGGTGGTCATCGCTTCGGTTTGATCGATGATCAGGTAGCCGCCCGATTTTAGCTCGACTTTGCGCTCCAGCGCGCGCTGGATTTCGTTCTCGACATCAAAGAGGTCGAAGATCGGCTGGCGGCCGCTGTAGTGCTCAAGCTTACTGGTCATCTCCGGGATGTACTCTGCGGTAAACTCCAGCAGCGCTTCAAAAGTCAGACGCGAATCGACGCGGATTCGGTCGAGATGGGCATCGGCGAAATCGCGCAGGACGCGCTGGGCTAAGGCCAGCTCGCCATAGAGTTTATAACGCGTCTGCTGGCGCTTTTTGCGCTCCATCACCTTCGTCCAGACACGCTTCAGGTAGGCCGCATCAGAGGCGAGATCCTCTTCACAAACCCCTTCGGCGGCGGTACGAATGATAAACCCGCCCTGCTCATCGCAGTAGCTCGCCACTACCTGTTTCAGGCGATCGCGCTCGGCTTCGCTCTCAATGCGCTGGGAGACGCCAACGTGGGCAGCGCCCGGCATAAAGACCAGGTAACGGGAGGGTAAAGTGATGTCAGTGGTGAGACGCGCGCCTTTGGTGCCGAGAGGATCTTTCACCACCTGCACCATCAGGTCCTGGCCCTGGCGCACGAGCTCAGAGATATCGCGCACGGTAAAGTTTTTCTGCTCTTCACCGGCAACGCATTCGGTGTGCGGCATAATGTCGGAGGCGTGTAGAAACGCCGCCTTTTCCAGACCAATATCTACAAAAGCCGCCTGCATACCCGGTAGCACCCGGCTGACCCGACCTTTGTAGATATTGCCTACTATCCCGCGCCGTGCTTCGCGCTCGATGTGAATTTCCTGCAGGATGCCGCCATCAATATAGGCAACACGCGTTTCCGATGGTGTAACGTTGACCAGTAATTCAGCCGTCATGATTATCTCTTCCTTCACGCACTGCGTTGAAATTGCTCAGCAATTCAAAGGTTTCTACCAGCGGCAAGCCTACGACAGCGTGATAGCTCCCGTTAATTTTCCTGACAAAGCAGCCGCCCAGCCCCTGAATACCATACGCACCGGCTTTATCCAGCGGTTCCCCGCTCGCTACATAGTCGGCAATATCCTTTTCTGATAACGCTCTGAAGGTCACTTCGGTTTCCACCAGACACTCCAGCATCTGCTCACGGTCCGCAATAGCGACGGCGGTCATCACCTGGTGAGTCTGTCCGGAGAGTTGACGCAGCATTGTGGCAGCATGCGAGGAGTCTTGCGGTTTTTCAAGCACTTCACCATTTAATATGACAATGGTGTCGGCACCCAGCACCGGCAGATCGCGCGATACCATCGCCACGCCCGCCAGCGCTTTTTCCCGCGCCAGTCGCGCCACGTACTGCATAGCGCTCTCGCCGGCCTGCCGCTGCTCCTCAATACCCGGAACAATACGCTCGAAAGAGATGCCAAGCTGCGTCAGCAATTCCTGACGGCGGGGAGAACCAGAAGCAAGCCAGATAGCTGTCATATCAACCTTTATTGCACCGCAAACTGCTGACGGATCTTACGCATAAGCAGGAAGATCCACGGCCAGAGCACGCCATTAACCAGGCTGCTCCAGAAAATTTCTGGTTTGAACGAGACGTTGATCACCAAAAATTCGGCCCAGAAGACAATCACTTCTGTTGCCAGCGACAACAACATTACCACCAGCGCCTGTTGCCAGAGCGCCAGATTACGAAATAACTGAAATTTCAGTGCGACCAGATAGGCGACGATGCTCAGGGAGAGCGCCCGAACGCCGAGGGTGGACCCGCTAATGAGATCCAGTATGGCACCCATCGCGAAACCCGTACCGACATTTACGCGGTGCGGCAGGGCGAGGATCCAGTAGAGCAGAATCAGCAGCACCCAGTTTGGCCGGTAGACGATGATATCATCCGGCCAGGGCATGATTTGAAGCAATAGCGCAATGAAAAACGAGAGCCAGATGACCCAGCGCCCCTGGCTACGGTAACTTGCCACTACTGCCCTCCCGACGATTGTTGCGGCATCGGCTGCGTTAAACCGGTCGCCGGCGCGGGCATCGGTGCAGGCGGCCCCATGGTATCCGGAGAAGGCAACACCTGCGGCATCATCTGCAGCAGACGCTCGTTCGCCACGCGGTGAACATCTTCCGGCGTACGCGGGTTTGCGCCATTGCGATCGGAGCCCCAGAGCAGCAGCAGGTAACGTAAACGTTGCAGACCAGCGGTTGGACGCGCCTGAATCACCGTGTACGCACGCTGGGTATCGAGTTTCACCGACGAGACCACCGCAACCGGATAGCCTTCCGGGAAACGCCCACCGAGGCCAGAGGTCACCAGCACATCACCCACACGAATGTCGGTATTGGCTGGCAGATGCTCAAGCTGGAGATCGTCAGTACAGCCGTTACCGGCAGCAATGACGCGGATATCGTTGCGCAGCACCTGGATCGGCAGCGCGTGGGTCGCGTCACAAATCAGCAGCACGCGGCTGGTCATTTTCGCAACCGCAATCACCTGGCCGACAACGCCTTTATCGCTGATTACCGGCTGGCCTTCGTAAACGCCATTGACGCTGCCTTTATCGATAACCACCTGATCGCTGTAGGGATCGTTAACCGTTGAGATCACCTGGGTGACCATTTTTTGCTCATCCTGACGCAGCGGCGAGCCGAGCAGTTCGCGCAGCCGCGCGTTCTCCTGCTTGTACTGCCCTAACATCAGCAGCTCGCTGTTTTTCAGCAGCAGCTCCTGGCGCAGCGCCCGGTTTTCAAGCTCGAGCTGATCGCGCGAGGCCAGCGTTTGCGACACACTGTCTAATAATTCGCGGGGACCGTTAGAAATAAAATAGAAAGGGCTGACGGCCGTATCCATGTACGTCCGGATCTGGCTGAACGTACCGAGGCGGCTGTCGGCGATGATGACTCCAAGCGCCACCAAAACCGCCAGGAACAGGCGAATCTGCAGTGACGGGCCACGGCTAAAAATTGGCTTCATAGGCTTTGCGTATTCTCAGGCCAGACAGATACGGAGCGCGAGGCTCCGTATCTGACGCGGATTACTCTTCGCTGAACAAGTCGCCGCCGTGCATATCGATCATTTCCAGCGCCTTGCCGCCGCCACGCGCTACGCAAGTCAGGGGATCTTCTGCCACTACCACAGGAATGCCCGTCTCTTCCATCAGCAGACGATCGAGGTTACGCAGCAGCGCGCCACCGCCGGTCAGAACCATACCGCGCTCCGAGATATCGGATGCCAGCTCCGGCGGGCACTGCTCCAGTGCGACCATTACCGCACTGACGATGCCGGTCAGCGGCTCCTGCAGGGCTTCAAGGATTTCGTTGGAGTTCAGGGTGAAACCACGCGGTACACCTTCTGCCAGGTTACGACCGCGCACTTCGATTTCGCGCACTTCGTCGCCCGGATAGGCAGAGCCGATTTCATGCTTGATACGTTCTGCAGTGGCTTCACCAATCAGCGAGCCGTAGTTACGGCGCACATAATTAATGATCGCTTCGTCGAAGCGGTCGCCGCCGATGCGGACAGAGGAGGAGTAAACCACGCCGTTTAAGGAGATAACGGCGACTTCGGTGGTACCACCACCGATATCAACGACCATCGAACCGGTCGCTTCGGAAACCGGCAGACCCGCGCCAATCGCGGCGGCCATCGGCTCTTCAATCAGGAAAACTTCACGAGCGCCAGCGCCCTGTGCAGATTCGCGGATCGCGCGGCGTTCAACCTGCGTTGCGCCAACCGGCACACAGACCAGTACGCGCGGGCTTGGGCGCATAAAGCTGTTGCTGTGTACCTGTTTGATAAAGTGCTGCAGCATCTTTTCAGTGACGAAGAAGTCAGCAATTACGCCATCTTTCATCGGGCGGATTGCAGCGATGTTGCCCGGCGTACGACCAAGCATCTGCTTCGCTTCATGACCGACTGCGGCCACGCTTTTCGGTGAACCGGCACGATCCTGGCGAATGGCCACTACGGAAGGCTCATTCAGTACGATGCCTTGTCCTTTTACATAAATCAGGGTATTCGCGGTACCCAGGTCAATGGACAGGTCATTGGAAAACATGCCACGAAATTTTTTCAACATACTAAGGGATAATCCTGAAAGCTGGGGCGGAAAGAAAAATCCGCTTACTTTACCAACCACACGCAGCAGCGACAAGGCACAAGAAGTCTCAGCTACGGTGAAAATTAGTGCAGTTTGTTTCCTTTGTTGCAAAACGACATGACTCTGTCCAAAAGCGTAAAAAGCCGTCGTTCCGGCGCGTTGCGCCTGCAAGCTGGCAAAGGTCAAACCGGCATTTTTACTGCAACAATCTGGCGGGCAGGCTCGCTCGCCCCCCAACCACGGCAGCGCGCGTTATTCTACGTGAAAACGACTCAAACAGCAGTTCAAACCGAGTATCTTTGTGAATATTTTTTCACATTGGTGTCGAGCGGTTGGGACGCCGCGAAGAAATCGCCCTGTCCGCCCGCAACGCCTCGCTCCACCAGCATCTGCCATTCGCCACGCGTGCGAACGCCGGTCGCAAAGACGCGGGTTCGTGTGCCTTTACACGCTTCAACAAGGCTCTGCACCAGTAGCTGGTTTTCGGTACGCTTTTCAATGTTCCTGACCAGGCCCGGATGCAGCTTCAGCAACTCGACATCCAGGGCTTTAATCCAGCTGGTGCTGACCAGGGTCAGACCCGCCTGAACCACCGCCACGCGCGCGCCTAATCCGTTGATCAATCGCACGACCGACTGCAATCGGCTGATGTGTTGACAAACATCCGCCTCTGCAAGTTCAAAAATAATCCGTTTGCGTTGCGATTTTTCGCATTGCATCAAGGTATCGCGCAGCCAGCGCTGGAAGCGCGGGCGGATCAGCGACTCGACGGTCACCTCAATGGCAAGGTTCTCCTCCGGCCAGTAGCCGAGGAACGGCATTAAACGCGTGATCTGCAGCCGGTCATACTCCTCTGACAGGCCAAATTGCAGCACCATCTGCATATACTCTTCGGCGATCACCTCCTGTTCGCCGTCGAAAATGCGGCACATCAGCTCCCGGTGATGCACTTGCCCGTCGCGGTTAACCGCCGGCTTCTGGTAGACGCGCGGCCCGCCGCGGCTCAGCATCTGCTCAATCAGTGTGCGCCAGCGTACGTTGCCGCGCCCCTGTTCGGGTAACGAGTCGTCATAAACCGACCAGCTGTTGGTGCCCTGCAGTACCGCATTGCGCGCCGCCGCTTCCGCATGCTCCATCACCTGGCGGGTCGACTGCCCGCCGCGCCAGCTACAAATGCCGATATGCATAATATCTTCTCGGGTCAACATCCTGGTCGGCGGCAAGCCATCCACCGCTTTCAGGATCTGCCCTGCGATGCTCTCCGCTTCCTTTAATGTGCGGTGCGGAAGAAGAACCGCGAAGTCGCTGCGGTGATAGCGCGCCAGCAGCGCGCCGGGGTAACGCATAATAAAGGTGGAGAGTAAGTTGATAAGCGTAAAGAGGTACTCTTCGGCGGCGGAGGCCAGACCGTCGCTGTCGCGTAGCAGATCAAAATCGGGCAGGCGGATCATCATCACCACGCCGTGCGAGCCGACCTTCTCCTGATCTTCTAAAAGTGTTGCCAGCTGATTATCAAAAAAGAGGCGGTTATTGAGGCCGGTGCGCGTGTCCTGCGCCGCGTAAGAGCGGATCAGCGTATCCATGCGGCTGCGCTGATCGCTGGCAAATTGGATGTCGGTTAATAGCACGTCCAGCGCACTGCTGGTACGCGATGGCCACTCATAGATACTGCCGCGCACCTGCGCACCGCGCTCGCCGTTAAGAATACGTGTCGCCCGCAGTTCCAGCAGCTCCTGCCCGGAGAGCTGCCGTCGCAGCCAGCGCACAGCGAGGAAGATGATGACGATCATAAAACCAATCGCCACCGTCAGCGGCGCGGTGGTCATCATGGAGCGGAAGTAGTTGGCCATCGGGTCCTGATAGACCAGCGTAAAGGTGACGCCGGGGATCTTCATCGACGGCACCTCAATCTCGCGCGTGGCGTAGTTACTGCCCGCCGGGCGATAGCTCCCTTTGCGCGTATGGCTTAAAAGGGTATGGCGCCCCTGCTTAATCTCAATCGAGGTGATGTCTACAGGCACCATCATCTCATCGAGCTGTGTTGATAGGCGCGGAAAGGGTGTGAAGATCAGGCGGGTATCGATAACGGCGGCGACGGCCTGTACACGATTGGCAACTTTATCCTGTATCGCGTTATAAAAGCTGAGTGAACAGCCGACCAGGGTCATAAAAATCGCAAGCCCGGTCAGAAGTGTTACAAAAGCACTAAATTTCGTCGTTAATCGCATCCCTGATTTAACTCCGCGCGGGTAAAGAACAGAACGATATCGCCTGAATGGGGTCAATATAGTAAGTACTAACTTTTTCGCTTCGCCGCGACACGCGCGCGCTGCGGTGAAGCCCAAAAATGGCACACCGTTTCACCCAGCGAGTATAGTCTTCAGAAATTTTTTTCCAATCATCAATAAGCTTAAAGAATGGCTTTAACACGCAATTTTCACTAATTGCTAACTTACTCTTCTTCGCGATAACGTAGTTTCCCCTACGCCAGCCGCGACGCTTTCAGAGGATGTTATGAAGAGAAAATTAACAGAAGCAGATGTCACCGCGGAATCTATCTTTTTTATGCAGCGTCGGCAGGTATTAAAGATGCTGGGTATTGGAGCCACGGCCGCCACCCTCCCTTCACTTGCGCACGCCGACCTTCTTGACTGGTTTAAAGGCAATGATCGTCCGAAAGCGCCTGCCGGCAAACCACTGACCTTCACCCAGCCTGCCGAATGGCAGAGTAAATTACCGTTGACGCCGGAAGAGAAAGTGACCGGCTACAACAACTTTTATGAGTTCGGTCTGGATAAGGCCGATCCTGCCGCCAATGCCGGCAGCATGAAGACCGATCCCTGGACGTTGACCATTGATGGCGAAGTGGCGAAACCGCTGACGCTCGATCACGCGGCATTGACCTCACGCTTTCCGCTGGAGGAGCGTATTTATCGCATGCGCTGCGTGGAAGCCTGGTCAATGGTGGTGCCGTGGATAGGCTTTCCGCTGCATAAATTGCTGGCGCTGGTGGAACCCACCAGCAAAGCGAAGTATGTCGCCTTTGAAACACGTTATGCGCCCGATGAGATGCCGGGCCAGAAGGATCGCTTTATTGGTGGCGGGCTGGCCTACCCGTATGTAGAAGGGTTGCGTATAGATGAAGCGATGCATCCGCTTACGCTGCTTACCGTTGGTGTGTATGGCAAAGCGCTGCCGCCGCAGAATGGTGCGCCGATCCGTCTCACCGTGCCGTGGAAATATGGCTTCAAAGGCATTAAGTCTATTGTCAGTATCAAGCTTACCAGCCAGCGCCCGCCAACGACATGGAACCTCTCCGCGCCAAATGAGTATGGCTTCTATGCCAATGTGAACCCGCACGTCGATCACCCCCGCTGGTCGCAGGCCACGGAGCGGTTTATCGGCTCGGGCGGCGCGCTGGATGTGAAACGCCAGCCGACGCTGCTGTTTAATGGCTACGGTGAAGAGGTGGCTTCCCTCTATCGCGGTCTCGATCTGCGGGAGAACTTCTGAGTGCGGTTAACGGCAAAACAGATCACATGGCTTAAAGTGGCGCTACATCTTGCCGGCTTCCTGCCGCTGCTCTGGCTCTTCTGGGCGGCGAACCAGGGCTACTTCAGCGCCGATCCGGCAAAAGATATCCAACATTTCACTGGCAGGATGGCGTTGAAGTTTCTGCTTGCCAGCCTGCTCGTCGCTCCGCTGGCGCGCTACGGTAAGCAGCCGCTATTAATTCGCACGCGCAGGCTGCTTGGGCTGTGGTGTTTTGCGTGGGCCAGCTTACATTTGGTCAGCTATACGCTGCTGGAACTGGGCATTAATAACCTGGCTTTACTGGGACAGGAGCTGGTCACCCGCCCCTATTTAACGCTTGGCGCAGTCAGTTGGCTGATCTTGCTGGCGCTGGCGGCTACCTCGACGCAGTGGGCGCAGCGTAAACTGGGCAGACGCTGGCAAACATTGCACAACTTCGTCTATCTGGTGGCGATCCTCGCACCTGTTCACTACCTCTGGTCGGTGAAAATCCTCTCTCCACAGCCCATTATCTACGCGGCTGCCGCGCTGATATTGTTAGCTTTACGTTACAAGAAGTTCCGCCAATGGTGGCGTTAGCCACCATTTTTGCGCGGTTCCCCGCAGAAAAAGCGCCTTTCGCGACGCGTTCCCGCAACATGGATTAGAATCTTCTCAGATAAGACCAGTATTTAGCTGCCAAATGCAACGAAATGGTTATAATGTGCGACTTTGGTTTGCTTATCGGACTTTTTTAAGCTCCGAAAAGGTGACAAGCGAGAATCGAAGGTATATTTTGTTTTTTGCCGAAGAATCGCAGGAGATAGCAGCATAATGGCTGATAAGTTCCAGATACTGGTGTTGAACGGACCGAACCTCAATATGCTCGGTACGCGGGAGCCGGAGAAGTACGGCACGCTGACGCTCGAAGAGATTGTTAATTCTTTGAGAACAGAAAGCGCGTCGCTCAATGTGGAACTGACGCATTTTCAGTCAAACGCGGAGTACGCAATCATCGACCGTATTCATCAGGCTAAAGACGTAACTGACTTCATCCTGATTAATCCGGCCGCGTTTACGCACACCAGTGTCGCTATCCGTGATGCGTTGCTGGCGGTGAATATCCCGTTTATCGAGATCCACCTCAGCAATGTACATGCGCGGGAGCCGTTCCGCCACCACTCTTATCTCTCGGATATTGCCGTTGGCGTTATCTGCGGGCTTGGTGCGGACGGTTATTCATACGCTTTACAGACGGCGGTAAAACGCCTGTCACAATCACACTAAACAAGAGTACGGAACCCACTCATGGATATTCGTAAGATTAAAAAACTGATCGAGCTGGTTGAAGAATCAGGCATCTCCGAACTGGAAATTTCCGAAGGCGAAGAGTCTGTGCGCATCAGCCGCAGCGCGCCTGCCGCAAGTTTCCCGATGATGCAGCAGGCTTACGCCGCGCCGATGATGCAACAACAGCCTGCCCTGGCGAACGCTGTCGCGACGACAGCCACAGTAGAAGCACCGGCAGCCGCAGCAGAAATCAGTGGTCACATCGTACGTTCCCCGATGGTCGGAACCTTCTATCGCACCCCGAGCCCGGATGCGAAAGCCTTTATCGAAATTGGCCAGAAAGTTAACGTGGGCGACACCCTCTGCATCGTTGAAGCGATGAAAATGATGAACCAGATCGAAGCCGATAAATCAGGCGTGGTGAAAGCCATTCTGGTCGAGAGTGGCCAACCGGTTGAATTTGACGAGCCGCTGGTCGTCATCGAGTAACGAGGCGCACATGCTGGATAAAATTGTTATCGCCAACCGCGGCGAGATCGCACTGCGAATCCTTCGTGCCTGTAAAGAGCTGGGCATTAAGACCGTCGCTGTGCACTCCACGGCGGATCGCGATTTAAAACACGTATTACTGGCGGACGAAACGGTCTGTATCGGTCCGGCACCGTCCGTTAAAAGTTATTTGAATATCCCGGCGATCATTTCTGCGGCCGAAATCACCGGCGCAGTGGCGATTCACCCGGGTTATGGCTTCCTCTCTGAGAACGCCAACTTCGCTGAACAGGTTGAGCGCTCCGGCTTTATCTTTATCGGCCCGAAAGCTGACACCATCCGCCTGATGGGCGACAAAGTGTCCGCAATCAACGCGATGAAGAAAGCGGGCGTACCTTGCGTACCTGGCTCTGACGGCCCGCTGGGCGACGACGTTGACGCTAACCGCGCCCATGCAAAACGCATCGGCTACCCGGTTATCATCAAAGCCTCCGGCGGCGGCGGCGGTCGCGGTATGCGCGTTGTGCGCAAAGACGCCGACCTGGCGCAGTCCATTGCCATGACCCGCGCGGAAGCGAAAGCGGCGTTCAATAACGACATGGTCTACATGGAGAAGTATCTGGAAAATCCTCGCCACGTCGAGATCCAGGTGCTGGCGGATGGTCAGGGTAACGCGATCTATCTGGCCGAGCGTGACTGCTCCATGCAGCGTCGCCACCAGAAAGTGGTTGAAGAGGCACCGGCTCCGGGCATCACGCCGGAACTGCGTCGCTACATCGGTGAGCGTTGTGCGAAAGCCTGTGTTGATATCGGCTATCGCGGCGCGGGTACCTTCGAGTTCCTGTTTGAGAACGGCGAGTTCTACTTTATTGAGATGAACACCCGTATTCAGGTAGAGCACCCGGTAACCGAAATGATCACCGGCGTTGACCTGATTAAAGAGCAGCTGCGTATCGCTGCCGGTCAGCCGCTCTCCATCACTCAGGAAGAGGTGGTGATCAAAGGCCATGCGGTTGAATGCCGTATTAACGCCGAAGATCCCAACACCTTCCTGCCGAGCCCGGGCAAAATCACGCGCTTCCATGCGCCAGGTGGTTTTGGCGTGCGTTGGGAATCGCATATCTACGCCGGTTATACCGTACCGCCGTATTACGACTCCATGATCGGCAAGCTCATCTGCTACGGCGAGAGCCGTGATGTGGCAATTGCACGCATGAAGAATGCGCTGCAGGAGCTGATTATCGACGGGATTAAAACCAACGTCGATCTGCAGATGCGCATTATGACCGACGAGAACTTCCAGCACGGTGGAACCAATATCCACTACCTGGAGAAGAAGCTCGGTCTGCAGGAAAAATAATCGCGATGACGCGCAAAAGGCCGGTTCTTCCGGCCTTTTTTCTTTTTCTCTCCCCTCATCTTTTCCTTAAGGTACAATCCCCGCTTTCTTCATCCACAAGGGAATAAAATGGACAACCGTTTTGTTCAGGCACACACTGAGGCCCGCTGGGCGCTGTGGCTGACCCTTCTCTATCTTGCTGCCTGGTTAGTGTGTGCTTACCTACCGGACTCGGCGCAGGGCATCACCGGTTTACCCCACTGGTTTGAAATGGCCTGCCTGTTAACGCCGCTGGTATTTGTGCTGCTCTGCTGGGCGATGGTGCGTTTTATCTTCCGTGATATCCCGCTGGAGGATAAGGATGCAAACTGAAATTATCGCCGTGCTGGTGATCTACCTGTTCATCGTTTTCGGCCTCTCCTTCTATGCCATGCGCCAGCGCAGCAGCGGCACCTTTCTGAGCGAGTATTTCCTCGGTAGCCGCTCAATGGGCGGATTCGTGCTGGCAATGACCCTGACGGCGACCTATGTCAGCGCCAGCTCCTTTATCGGCGGCCCGGGCGCTGCCTATAAATTTGGTCTAGGTTGGGTACTGCTGGCGATGATCCAGGTCCCGACCATCTGGCTCTCGCTCGGTATTTTGGGCAAAAAATTTGCCATTCTTGCCCGCCGGTATAACGCTATCACCCTTAACGATATGCTGATGGCACGCTATCAAAGTCGGGCGGTGGTGTGGCTCGCCAGCATCAGTCTACTGGTGGCGTTTGTCGGGGCGATTGCCGTGCAGTTTATCGGTGGCGCACGTCTGCTGGAGACGGCAGCCGGCATCAAATATGAGTCTGGCCTGTTGATTTTCGGCATCACCATTGCGCTTTACACTGCCTTTGGCGGTTTTCGTGCCAGCGTACTGAACGACACCATGCAGGGAATGGTGATGCTGATCGGCACGCTTGTTCTGCTGGCGGGCGTGATCCACGCGGCGGGCGGCCTGCATCATGCGGTAGATACCCTGCGGCAGATAGACCCGAAACTGGTCAGCCCGCACGGCGCAAGCGACATCCTGACTCCGGCCTTTATGACCTCCTTCTGGGTGCTGGTCTGCTTCGGCGTGATTGGTCTGCCGCATACCGCCGTGCGCTGCATCTCTTATAAAGACAGCAAATCGGTGCATCGCGGCATTATTATCGGCACCATTGTGATTGCGCTATTAATGCTCGGTATGCACCTGGCGGGCGCGCTAGGCCGGGCGGTGCTGCCGCATCTCTCGGTGCCGGATCAGGTGATCCCGACCTTAATGGTGGAAGTGCTGCCACCGTGGGCGGCGGGGCTGTTTCTCGCCGCGCCGATGGCGGCGATCATGTCCAACGTCAACGCCCACCTGCTACAGGCTTCAGCAACCATCATTAAAGATCTGTGGCTCAGTGCCCAACCGACTAAAATTCGTCATGAGTCGCGCCTGAAGCGTATTTCGACGGCAACCACACTGATCCTCGGCGTGCTGATGATGCTGGCAGCATGGCGTCCGCCGGAGATGATCATCTGGCTGAACCTGCTGGCCTTCGGCGGTCTTGAAGCCGTGTTCCTGTGGCCGCTGGTGCTGGGGCTTTACTGGGAGCGCGCGTGTGCCGCAGGCGCGCTTAGCGCCATGATTGTCGGCGGCGTGCTGTATGCCGTGCTCGCCACCCTGAATATTCAGTACCTGGGCTTTCATCCGATCGTGCCCTCGCTGCTGCTGAGTTTGCTGGCCTTCGTGGTCGGGAACCGTTTTGGTCGCCCGGTGCCGCAGGCTACTTCCCTTTCTGCTAATCAATAAAGAGTAACGCCATGCCATGGATCCAACTGAAACTGAACACCACCGGCGCGCATGCTGAAGATCTGAGCGACGCTCTGATGGAAGCAGGCGCAGTCTCCATTACCTTTCAGGACACGCACGATACGCCCGTGTTTGAGCCACTGCCGGGCGAGACCCGCCTGTGGGGCGATACCGATGTGATTGGCCTGTTTGACGCCGAAACAGAGATGGCGGAGGTAGTGGCCCAACTCGCTTTCCATCCGCTGCTGGGCGAAGGCTTCGCGCACAAAATTGAGCAGCTGGAAGATAAAGACTGGGAACGCGAGTGGATGGATAACTTCCACCCAATGCGCTTTGGCGAGCGGCTGTGGATCTGCCCGAGCTGGCGCGACGTGCCGGATGAAAATGCCGTCAACGTGATGCTCGATCCTGGCCTGGCTTTCGGCACCGGCACTCATCCGACAACGTCACTCTGCCTGCAGTGGCTCGACGGCCTCGATCTGGCGGGCAAAACGGTGATCGATTTTGGCTGCGGCTCCGGTATTCTGGCGATCGCTGCCCTGAAGCTTGGCGCGGCGAAAGCGATTGGGATCGATATCGATCCGCAGGCGATCCAGGCGAGCCGCGATAACGCCGAGCGCAATGGCGTGTCAGACCGCCTTGAACTCTATTTGCCGGAGGATCAGCCCGCGGAGATGAAAGCCGATGTGGTGGTCGCGAATATCCTCGCCGGCCCGCTGCGTGAGCTGGCACCGCTAATTAGTGTTCTACCTGTTGCGGGCGGTCTGCTCGGGTTGTCGGGTATTCTTGCCAGCCAGGCGCAAAGCGTCTGCGAGGCTTACGCCGATCTTTTCAACCTCGATCCGGTGGTTGAAAAAGAGGAGTGGTGCCGGATCACCGGTCAGAAAAAATAGTCTTAAAACGTGGCCAAATGGCCACGTTTTTTAATAACCACACATACTTTAGTGATTTATTTTCGTCGAAGTTTATAATTAGCCACTGTCGCAACATACACGGCAAAGCTTTGATTTTTAAACATTCATTGGACGAATAATATGTCACTTCGTATAGCAAAAACAGCGCTTGCGATAGCAAGCCTGTTTCCTCTCATCTCATGGTCGGCTCACTGGAGTTATGAAGGCGCAACGTCACCCGAGCACTGGAGTGAGTTAAGTCGGGAGTTTCAGACTTGCCAAAGCGGTAAAAACCAGTCGCCAATTGATATTGCTAATATTGTTACTGCACGCCTTAAGCCATTTAAAAGCCACTACCGTGAAAGCCCTACTCTCCTGATAAATAATGGTCATACGCTGCAAGCCAGCTTTACCCATAACCTCAACACTATTGAGTTGATGGGCACCCTCTCACACCTGCAGCAATTCCACTTCCACGCCCCCAGTGAACACACCCTACATGGCAAACATGCGCCGCTGGAGATGCATCTGGTACATACCTCCGCGAAAGGCGATATCACCGTTGTTGCGGTGCTGTTTGCAATAGGGGCAGCCAATCGAGAACTGGCAGCGCTGTGGCAGCATATCCCGGAGCGGGGAGCTTCTACTGCGCTGACGGCGCAGCGCATTGATATGTCGGCGCTGCTGCCGCGTGATAAGACCTACTGGCGCTTTAGCGGATCGTTGACTACGCCGCCCTGCTCAGAAGGGGTAACCTGGCTGGTGATGAAACGCACCCTGACACTCTCTGCCCAGCAGCTTGCCCAGTTCAAATCTGCGATTGGGCATGCCAATAACCGTCCGACACAGCAGCTTTATGGTCGGCTGGTAATCGAATAGCAACCCGAAAATAACGGCATAAAAATGAGAGCGGGTTCGCAAAATCCGCTTTTTTTTGGCTTAAAAATCAGCAGTTATGCTGCTTATAGCCCCATTAAAAACGATAAATCTCGTGAATTTGTCAGCAAGCTAAAAATTTTAGCTTTGCTATAACCCAATGAAAATTATGATGTAATGCCTGTTTCCTCTTCCACGACTGGCTATTCCTTGATCTACAACAGTCGATTGCTCAAAGTTTGGCCTTTCATCTCGTGCAAAAAATGCGTAATATACGCCGCCTTGCAGTCACAGTATGGTCATTTCTTAACTCATGCGCATCGGACACCACCAGCTTAGAAATCGCCTGATCGCAGCGCCCATGGCTGGCATTACTGACAGACCATTCCGGACGCTGTGTTATGAGATGGGGGCCGGTTTAACCGTATCCGAGATGATGTCGTCTAACCCGCAGGTTTGGGAAAGCGACAAATCACGACTGCGGATGGTGCACATTGATGAGCCCGGTATTCGAACCGTGCAAATTGCGGGCAGCGACCCCGAAGAGATGGCCCAAGCCGCACGTATTAATGTGGAAAGTGGCGCTCAAATTATTGATATCAATATGGGCTGTCCGGCTAAAAAGGTGAATCGCAAGCTTGCAGGTTCCGCCCTGTTGCAGCACCCGGATTTGGTGAAATCGATCCTCACCGCGGTGGTTGGCGCAGTGGATGTTCCTGTAACCCTGAAGATTCGCACAGGCTGGGCCCCTGAGCACCGTAACTGCGTAGAGATTGCCCAACTGGCTGAAGAGTGTGGCATTCAGGCTCTGACCATTCATGGACGCACCCGCGCCTGTCTGTTCAATGGAGAAGCTGAGTACGACACGATTCGGGCAGTTAAGCAGAAAGTTTCCATTCCGATTATCGCGAATGGCGACATTACTGACCCGCTTAAAGCCAGAGCTGTGCTCGACTATACGGGGGCGGATGCCCTGATGATAGGCCGCGCAGCTCAGGGAAGACCCTGGATCTTTCGGGAAATCCAGCACTATCTGGACACTGGGGAGCTGCTGGCTCCGCTGCCACTGGCAGAGGTTAAGCGCTTGCTTTGCGCTCACGTTCGGGAGCTGCATGACTTTTACGGTCAGGCAAAAGGTTACCGAATCGCGCGTAAACACGTCTCCTGGTATCTCCAGGAGCACGCCCCAAATGACCAGTTTCGGCGCACATTCAACGCCATTGAGAATTCCAGCGAACAGCTGGAGGCGTTGGAGGCATACTTCGAAAATTTTGCGTAAACAGAAATAAAGAGCTGACAGAACTATGTTCGAACAACGCGTAAATTCTGACGTACTGACCGTTTCTACCGTTAACTCTCAGGATCAGGTAACCCAAAAACCGCTCCGTGACTCGGTAAAACAGGCACTGAAGAACTATTTTGCTCAACTGAACGGTCAGGATGTGAATGACCTCTATGAGCTGGTACTGGCTGAAGTAGAACAGCCACTGTTGGACATGGTGATGCAATACACCCGTGGTAATCAGACCCGTGCGGCGCTGATGATGGGCATCAACCGCGGTACACTGCGTAAAAAACTGAAAAAATATGGCATGAACTGATTCGTCAGTGAATGGCATTGATAAAAAGGCGCTGACCGGCATGGGTAAGCGCCTTTTTTATTGCCTGAAATGACGCTTAAAATAGCGCTTTCATCGGCATTACCTGAGCATAAAATCGTGTATATTTTCCGCAAATGGTTGCAAGAAAGGGAGAGATGGAATGATTCGCAAATATGGGTGGCTGCTGGTTTTCGCTCTCTCGATCTTTGCGCTGGATGGCTTAATCATGCAGTGGATTGAGTACCTGACCACTGACATTAATAAATGCCGCAATATGAATTCCGTCAATCCACTCAAACTGGTTAACTGCGATTCTCTCTAAGTGATTGCTTGCTGCGATATTTGGTAAAAGTGCGGCGATTTCTTTGATTAGCGCAGAGATTTAAATCGTTTTGAGCCCTCCCCAGACAGTGATAATGTCTCAGCCCTTTTCGCCTCAATGACCGTAGCAATACGTAACGCCCTTAGTGAATGAGTTGATGACATCATGCTGGTTAGCCAATACGACTATATCCTTGTTGTTGTTTCGTTTGTTGTAGCCATTTTGGCCTCTTACACCGCGCTGAATATGGCCGGACGCGTCTCCACCAGCAGCGGTGCCTCCTCCTGGGTGTGGCTGAGCGGCGGCGGCGTGGCGATGGGCATCGGCATCTGGGCGATGCACTTTATCGGCATGCTGGCGATGAATATGTCGATGAACATGCGCTACGAGCCCGTTCTTACCGGTTTATCAATGGCGATCGCTATCGTCTCCTCGCTCTTTGCGCTGTGGCTGGTTAGCGCGCCAAAATTGCACCTGCGACGGCTTATTCCCGGTTCTGTCGTGATGGGGCTTGGCATTGCCGCGATGCATTACACCGGTATGGCGGCGCTACAGGTCTCGCCGCCAATTATCTGGCATAAAGGCTGGATTGCCCTCTCTATACTCATTGCTCTCGCGGCCTCGTTTGCCGCGTTATGGCTCACCTTCCGCCTGCGCCACGAAGCGGCACAGGTTGCGCTTATGCGCTTTGGCGCGGCCATCTTAATGGGGCTTGCTATTACCGGTATGCACTACACCGGGATGATGGCGGCACAGATCCCCTTCCAGCACCATCACATTGCAATGGCGCACCACGGCTTCAATAACAACTGGCTCGCCGTGCTGGTGAGTATGATGGCCTTTTCTGTGCTCGGCATTACCCTCCTGGTTTCGATGTTTGATGCCCGCTTACAGGCGCGAACCTCGCTGCTTGCCACGTCGCTTGCGGCGGCCAACCGCGAGCTGGCGAGGCTGGCGCTGCACGACACCTTAACGCGCCTGCCAAACCGCGTCCTGCTGGAAGATCGCATTGAGCAGGCGATCAATAAAGCCCGCCGTGAAGAGAGCGCGTTTGCGTTGATGTTTATGGATCTCGACGGCTTTAAGACGGTCAACGACGCGTGGGGACACGATGTCGGCGATAAGTTGCTGGTAGCGGTGACCGAGCGGCTCACGCAGCAACTTCAGGGGCAATATACGCTGGCGCGCATTGGTGGCGATGAGTTTGTGCTGCTGGCGGAGATTGCCGCACCGGACGATGCCGCGACGATTGCCAGCTCGCTCATCCGCGCCGTCGATCGCCCTTTTACTCTTGATCCCTATGATGTGATGGTGACACTGAGTATCGGTATCGCGCTCTACCCTGACGATGGCAAAAATGAGCGCGAGTTGATGTTCAACGCCGATGCAGCGATGTATCACACAAAACATATGGGCCGTAACGGCTATCACTTCTTCCAGCCTTCAATGAACCGGCTGGCGCAAACCCAGCTGCAGCTGCTGAATGATTTGTGGATGGCGCTGGAGCGTAAGGAGTTCCGCCTCGTTTACCAACCTAAATTCCAGGCACCTTCCGGGCCGGTTGTCGGATTTGAGGCGCTGTTGCGCTGGCACCACCCCCATCAGGGTGTATTGAGCCCGGATCTCTTTTTGCCACTGGCGGAGAAAACCGGTCTGATCGTTCCGCTCGGTGACTGGATAATCGATGAGGCTTGTCGCCAGCTCAGCGAATGGCGCCAGCAGGGCCACACGGAGTGGACGATAGCCGTAAACCTCTCGACGTTACAGTTTGAGCATAGCGCGCTGGTAGAAACTATTCTGGGCACGCTGAGCAGACATAATGTTCCGCCTGAGCAGCTAATTCTGGAAGTAACTGAAACAACAGCGATGAGTAACCCCGACGAGAGCGTGCGGGTATTAACCGAACTGAGCGACGCGGGCGTGAAAGCGTCAATTGATGACTTCGGGACCGGTTACTCAAGTCTGCTTTACCTTAAGCGTCTGCCGGCGTGCGAGCTTAAGATCGATCGCGCGTTTGTCCGCGAGCTGGGCCAGGAAGGTGAAGATGCCACGATTGTTTCCGCGATTGTCGCGTTAGCCAGAACGCTGAACCTCAAAGTTGTCGCTGAAGGCGTTGAGACGGAACAGCAGCAGGCATTTCTCACTGAATTGGGCTGTAATACGCTGCAGGGTTATCTGTTAGGTAAGCCGGTAAGTGCAGAAACCATTACCGCTCAGGGGAATAACTTCATGCCAGTCGAAAAAGTGTCGTGAAGTTTGAGGATTAAATAAAGGCGTCTGCGGGCGCTTTTATTTTACGTCAGTGACAAATTAGATTATTCTCATGCCTTTAAAAGCGGGTTGCGGTTTTTAAACGCTGTTTTTATCTTCCTGTTTTCTTAATCTCACTTTTATTTATCTCATCTCCATAATTTCTGCACAATTTCGCTTAAATAGCGTTTCTAACTTCATTAAGTTTACACAGGACATATTTGGACATTATTGCCCCGATGAATCCGTTTTACTGAATGATAAAATCAAGAAATAGATACAGACCAGATATTGCGACTGTTGATATCAGGAGTCGCCGTTACATAGAGGTAATGACAATGAAAAAAATGATCTCCGTCGCCCTGCTGGCAACCTTCCTCGCGGGCTGTGCGCATGACTCCCCTTGCGTACCGGTCTATGACGATCAGGGCCGCCTGGTACATACCAACACTTGCATGAAAGGCACCACGCAGGATAACTGGGAAACAGCAGGCGCGATTGCCGGTGGCGCGGCAGCCCTTGCCGGCTTAACGCTCGGTATTGTGGCTCTCACCAAATAATCCTCTTAAGCGCGGTTTTCCGCGCTTTTGCTTTATAACGGTGCAGTAAATTCTCACTTCGCCATTTTTTCTATCGAAAACGTGCATCAACTCCCGTTATAAGCATCGTTTTTTTATATTTCATTTCCTCATTTCAACGCAGTTGTTTCTCTTACATGATTACATTCACAAAATAACCTCATCCTATTTAATGCTTATATTCACCTGCGAAACTTGTCTGGCTGAAATAGCAAATTAATGGCGCTGTTTTGCTCCATTTTGTGGAGTGGGTTCTATTTTTGCACCAGTCCGGGGCATTGCTTCCGCACTTTCCTGTCTACACTCATCCTGAAACCTGTTTGTATTCCTTAAATACCCTGCATACACCAACCTGGCATCACCTTTGCTTTATCCACTGCGGCCTTCGCCACAGACAGGTTCAGGCGTTACCCGGACGCCCCATATAACGATAATTTTCGCCACACAGGATGCCTTATGAAAAAGATGATGATCGCCAGCCTGGCTGCTGCCGGCGTGCTGTTTGCTGTCGCCGGTCAGGCGCATGCAGGTACTACGCTTGATGCTGTCAAAAAGAAAGGGTTTGTTCAGTGCGGGATCAGTGATGGTTTACCTGGTTTCTCTTATGCGGACGCAAACGGTAAATTTTCCGGTATCGACGTAGATATCTGCCGTGGCGTTGCCGCTGCCCTTTTCGGCGACGACAGCAAAGTGAAATATACCCCGCTGACGGCGAAGGAGCGTTTTACCGCGCTGCAATCCGGTGAAGTGGACATGCTCTCGCGCAACACCACCTGGACCTCCTCACGCGATGGCGGGATGGGGCTCTCCTTTACCGGCGTGACCTACTATGACGGCATTGGCTTCCTGACCCATAACAAAGCGGGCCTGAAAAGCGCAAAAGAGCTTGATGGCGCAACCGTTTGTATTCAGGCAGGTACTGATACCGAGCTGAACGTGGCGGATTACTTTAAATCCAACAAAATGAGTTACACCCCGGTGACGTTTGATCGCTCTGACGAGTCGGCGAAGGCGCTGGAGTCTGGCCGCTGCGATACGCTGGCCTCCGATCAGTCTCAACTCTATGCGCTGCGTATCAAGTTGAGCAACCCGGCAGAGTGGATCGTCTTGCCGGAAGTGATATCGAAAGAGCCGCTCGGCCCCGTGGTACGCCGCGGTGACGATGACTGGTTCGCTATCGTGCGCTGGACGCTCTTCGCCATGCTGAATGCGGAAGAGATGGGCATTACCTCGAAGAACGTTGATGAGAAAGTGGCTAACCCTGCAACGCCGGATATGGCGCACCTGCTCGGGAAAGAGGGTGATTTCGGCAAAGATCTTAAACTCGATAATAAGTGGGCTTACAACATTATTAAGAAGGTCGGTAACTACTCCGAAGTCTTCGAACGTAACGTCGGTTCTGAAAGCCCGCTGAAAATCAAACGTGGCCAGAACAACCTCTGGAACAACGGCGGGATTCAGTACGCTCCGCCGGTGCGTTAATTCGCCGCTGCCGTAACGGGCGTCACTCTGCGGTGACGCCCAGCCCAGAATTATGGTTACTGAGGTTTTCTCTATGCCCCATCGCCGCCCAACCGTGAAAGGCGCGCTCTCCCTTTCAAACCCTGCGGTTCGCGCCTGGCTGTTTCAAATCCTGGCGATTATCGCCGTGGTCGTTGTTGCCCTCTATTTGCTCCATAACGCGGTGACTAACCTCAACAACCGGGGAATTACCTCCGGCTTCGCCTTCCTTGACCGCGCGGCCGGCTTTGGCATTGTTCAGCATCTGATTGATTATGAGCAGGGTGATTCCTACGGACGGGTCTTCCTGGTCGGTTTACTCAATACGCTGCTGGTCTCGGCGCTCTGTATTGTTTTCGCCTCACTGCTGGGCTTCTTCCTCGGGCTTGCCAGGCTCTCTGAAAACTGGCTGCTGCGAAAGCTGTCGACGATCTATATCGAGACCTTTCGCAATATCCCGCCGCTGTTGCAGATCTTCTTCTGGTACTTTGCGGTGCTGCGCAATCTGCCCGGCCCGCGTCAGGCGGTAAATGCCATGGAGCTGGTCTTTCTCAGCAACCGTGGCCTCTATATCCCCTCTCCGCAAATGGGCGAAGGAATGCTTGCCTTTGTCGGCGCGCTGGCATTAGCGGCGGCACTTATCGTTGGCCTGTTTCGCTT
The DNA here is from genome assembly GCF_014490785.1 of Kosakonia sp. SMBL-WEM22. Lineage (NCBI taxonomy): Bacteria > Pseudomonadati > Pseudomonadota > Gammaproteobacteria > Enterobacterales > Enterobacteriaceae > Kosakonia > Kosakonia sp. SMBL-WEM22. Next base: position 4,483,860 of record NZ_CP051488.1, read on the forward strand.
TAACAAAGCACACCAGGTCAAAACCGGTCAGTTGCGGCGAACCTGGCCTGCTGCGCTGGGGCTGATTATTGTATTGCCGCTGATGGCGCATGCGCTGTTTGGGGCGGCGCTGCATTGGGAAGTGCCGCAGCTGCGCGGTTTTAACTTCCGCGGTGGCATGGTGCTGATCCCGGAGTTGGCAGCGCTGACTATCGCGCTTTCGGTTTATACCTCCGCCTTTATCGCCGAGATTATTCGCGCCGGTATCCAGTCTGTACCGCACGGGCAGCATGAAGCAGCGCGCTCACTTGGGCTACCCCATCCGGTCACGCTGCGGCAAGTGATTATTCCCCAGGCGCTGCGGGTGATCATTCCACCGCTGACCAGCCAGTATCTCAATATTGCAAAGAACTCATCGCTGGCGGCGGCGATTGGCTACCCCGATATGGTGTCGCTGTTTGCCGGTACGGTGCTGAACCAGACCGGTCAGGCGATTGAAACCATCGCCATTACGATGTCGGTCTATCTGCTTATCAGCCTCGCTATTTCGCTACTGATGAATATCTATAACCGCCGTATTGCCCTGATTGAGCGCTGAGGATCAATGATGACAAAAGCTATTGTGTCGCCCTCCACGCGCCCGCTGCCCTCGGGAAATAACGGCATGCTGCTGTGGGTGCGTAAAAATCTCTTTTCAAGCTGGTCAAACTCGCTGCTGACGCTCTTTTGTCTGTGGATGATGTGGGAGCTTATCCCGCCGCTGCTGCAGTGGGTGCTGTTCCAGGCGAACTGGGTTGGTTCGACGCGCGCAGACTGCACCAAAGCGGGCGCCTGCTGGGTCTTTATCCACCAACGCTTCGGCCAGTTTATGTATGGGCTCTACCCGCACGACCAGCGCTGGCGTATCAACCTGGCGCTGGTTGTTGGCCTGCTCTCTATTATGCCGATGTTCTGGAAAGGGCTGCCGCGACGCGGGCGCTACATTGCCTGCTGGGCGGTGCTCTATCCGCTGGTTGTCTGGTGGCTGATGTTTGGCGGCTTTCTTGGCCTGGAGCGCGTTGAGACACGCCAGTGGGGCGGCCTGACGCTGACGCTGATTATCGCCTCGGTCGGTATTGCCGGCGCCCTACCGCTGGGGATCTTACTCGCACTAGGCCGCCGCTCGACAATGCCGGTGGTGCGGATCCTGTCGGTTATGTTTATCGAGTTTTGGCGTGGCGTACCACTGATTACAGTGCTGTTTATGTCGTCGGTGATGCTGCCGCTGTTTATGGCTGAAGGCACCACTATCGATAAGCTCATTCGCGCGCTGGTTGGGGTGATCCTCTTCCAGTCTGCCTATGTGGCGGAAGTGGTGCGTGGCGGGTTACAGGCATTGCCAAAGGGGCAGTACGAAGCCGCTGAGTCGCTGGCGCTGGGCTACTGGAAAACACAGGGGCTGGTGATCCTGCCGCAGGCGTTAAAACTGGTGATCCCGGGGCTGGTGAACACCATTATCGCGCTGTTTAAAGATACTAGCCTGGTAATCATTATCGGTCTGTTTGATCTCTTTAGCAGCGTGCAGCAGGCGACGGTCGATCCCGCCTGGCTTGGGATGTCGACGGAAGGGTATGTGTTTGCTGCGTTAGTTTATTGGGTTTTCTGTTTTAGTATGTCGCGCTATAGCCAGCATTTGGAGAAGCGCTTTAACACCGGGCGTACACCGCACTGAGGATGATGATGAGTAATACAACAATGCAATCTGGCGACGCGATGATCACGCTCGAGAATGTGAATAAGTGGTACGGGCAATTCCATGTGTTGAAAGATATTAATCTGCATGTGAAGCAGGGGGAGAGGATCGTACTTTGTGGGCCGTCAGGGTCAGGGAAGTCGACTACTATTCGCTGTATCAACCACCTGGAAGAGCATCAGCAAGGGCGTATTGTAGTCGACGGTATTGAGCTGAATGAAGATATTCGCAATATCGAGAAGATTCGTCAGGAAGTGGGGATGGTTTTCCAGCACTTCAATCTTTTTCCCCATCTGACCGTTCTGCAGAACTGTACGCTGGCACCAATTTGGGTGCGCAAGATGCCGAAGAAGGAGGCGGAAGCGCTGGCAATGCACTATCTGGAGCGGGTACGCATTGCCGAGCATGCGCATAAATTTCCGGGGCAGATTTCGGGTGGGCAGCAGCAGCGCGTCGCGATTGCGCGCTCGCTCTGTATGAAGCCAAAAATTATGCTTTTCGATGAGCCTACTTCAGCGCTGGATCCGGAAATGGTCAAAGAGGTGCTTGATACCATGATTGGGCTTGCGCAGTCGGGTATGACGATGCTGTGCGTGACCCATGAGATGGGCTTTGCCCGCACCGTCGCGGACCGGGTAATCTTTATGGATCGCGGCGAGATCGTAGAGCAGGCAGCGCCTGACGAATTCTTTGCACAGCCGAAATCAGAGCGTACACGCGCGTTCTTATCGCAGGTTATCCACTGATTTTGTTGTACTTTTTGTTCAGGCTACCCGGTGGGTGGCCTTTTTTATCGTCGGGTTTAGCTGGATCCAGAATGACAAAAGGCCCCGTCTTTCGACGAGGCCTTCTGCTTTGTTTGATGCCTGGCAGTTCCCTACTCTCGCATGGGGAGACCCCACACTACCATCGGCGCTACGGCGTTTCACTTCTGAGTTCGGCATGGGGTCAGGTGGGACCACCGCGCTAGTGCCGCCAGGCAAATTCTTTTCTTATTGCCGAACTTTAACCGTTATAACTGGTGCTGATACCCAGAGTCGAACTGGGGACCTCACCCTTACCAAGGGTGCGCTCTACCAACTGAGCCATATCAGCACACTAAATTTGATGCCTGGCAGTTCCCTACTCTCGCATGGGGAGACCCCACACTACCATCGGCGCTACGGCGTTTCACTTCTGAGTTCGGCATGGGGTCAGGTGGGACCACCGCGCTGTTGCCGCCAGGCAAATTCTGTTGTCATGCCGCATGTCGCCGCACAACTAATCTGGTATCAGCTGAAAATCTGTCTCTCACGCCAAAACATCTTCGGCGTTGTAAGGTTAAGCCTCACGGTTCATTAGTACCGGTTAGCTCAACGCATCGCTGCGCTTACACACCCGGCCTATCAACGTCGTCGTCTTCAACGTTCCTTCAGGAGACTTAAAGTCTCAGGGAGAACTCATCTCGGGGCAAGTTTCGTGCTTAGATGCTTTCAGCACTTATCTCTTCCGCATTTAGCTACCGGGCAGTGCCATTGGCATGACAACCCGAACACCAGTGATGCGTCCACTCCGGTCCTCTCGTACTAGGAGCAGCCCCCCTCAATTCTCCAGCGCCCACGGCAGATAGGGACCGAACTGTCTCACGACGTTCTAAACCCAGCTCGCGTACCACTTTAAATGGCGAACAGCCATACCCTTGGGACCTACTTCAGCCCCAGGATGTGATGAGCCGACATCGAGGTGCCAAACACCGCCGTCGATATGAACTCTTGGGCGGTATCAGCCTGTTATCCCCGGAGTACCTTTTATCCGTTGAGCGATGGCCCTTCCATTCAGAACCACCGGATCACTATGACCTGCTTTCGCACCTGCTCGCGCCGTCACGCTCGCAGTCAAGCCAGCTTATGCCATTGCACTAACCTCCTGATGTCCGACCAGGATTAGCTGACCTTCGTGCTCCTCCGTTACGCTTTAGGAGGAGACCGCCCCAGTCAAACTACCCACCAGACACTGTCCGCAACCCGGATCACGGGTCCACGTTAGAACATCAAACATTAAAGGGTGGTATTTCAAGGTTGGCTCCACGCAGACTGGCGTCCACGCTTCAAAGCCTCCCACCTATCCTACACATCAAGGCTCAATGTTCAGTGTCAAGCTATAGTAAAGGTTCACGGGGTCTTTCCGTCTTGCCGCGGGTACACTGCATCTTCACAGCGAGTTCAATTTCACTGAGTCTCGGGTGGAGACAGCCTGGCCATCATTACGCCATTCGTGCAGGTCGGAACTTACCCGACAAGGAATTTCGCTACCTTAGGACCGTTATAGTTACGGCCGCCGTTTACCGGGGCTTCGATCAAGAGCTTCACCTTGCGGTTGACCCCATCAATTAACCTTCCGGCACCGGGCAGGCGTCACACCGTATACGTCCACTTTCGTGTTTGCACAGTGCTGTGTTTTTAATAAACAGTTGCAGCCAGCTGGTATCTTCGACTGGTTTCAGCTCCGTGAGCAAGTCACTTCACCTACGCACCAGCGTGCCTTCTCCCGAAGTTACGGCACCATTTTGCCTAGTTCCTTCACCCGAGTTCTCTCAAGCGCCTTGGTATTCTCTACCTGACCACCTGTGTCGGTTTGGGGTACGATTTCGTGTTACCTGATGCTTAGAGGCTTTTCCTGGAAGCAGGGCATTTGTCACTTCAGCACCGTAGTGCCTCGTCATCACGCCTCAGTGTTAGAGTGAACCGGATTTACCTGGAACACACACCTACACGCTTAAACCGGGACAACCGTCGCCCGGCCGACATAGCCTTCTCCGTCCCCCCTTCGCAGTAACACCAAGTACAGGAATATTAACCTGTTTCCCATCGACTACGCCTTTCGGCCTCGCCTTAGGGGTCGACTCACCCTGCCCCGATTAACGTTGGACAGGAACCCTTGGTCTTCCGGCGAGCGGGCTTTTCACCCGCTTTATCGTTACTTATGTCAGCATTCGCACTTCTGATACCTCCAGCATGCCTCACAGCACACCTTCGCAGGCTTACAGAACGCTCCCCTACCCAACAACACATAGTGTCGCTGCCGCAGCTTCGGTGCATGGTTTAGCCCCGTTACATCTTCCGCGCAGGCCGACTCGACCAGTGAGCTATTACGCTTTCTTTAAATGATGGCTGCTTCTAAGCCAACATCCTGGCTGTCTGGGCCTTCCCACATCGTTTCCCACTTAACCATGACTTTGGGACCTTAGCTGGCGGTCTGGGTTGTTTCCCTCTTCACGACGGACGTTAGCACCCGCCGTGTGTCTCCCGTGATAACATTCTCCGGTATTCGTAGTTTGCATCGGGTTGGTAAGCCGGGATGGCCCCCTAGCCGAAACAGTGCTCTACCCCCGGAGATGAATTCACGAGGCGCTACCTAAATAGCTTTCGGGGAGAACCAGCTATCTCCCGGTTTGATTGGCCTTTCACCCCCAGCCACAGGTCATCCGCTAATTTTTCAACATTAGTCGGTTCGGTCCTCCAGTTAGTGTTACCCAACCTTCAACCTGCCCATGGCTAGATCACCGGGTTTCGGGTCTATACCCTGCAACTTAACGCCCAGTTAAGACTCGGTTTCCCTTCGGCTCCCCTATACGGTTAACCTTGCTACAGAATATAAGTCGCTGACCCATTATACAAAAGGTACGCAGTCACCCCATAAAGAGGCTCCCACTGCTTGTACGTACACGGTTTCAGGTTCTTTTTCACTCCCCTCGCCGGGGTTCTTTTCGCCTTTCCCTCACGGTACTGGTTCACTATCGGTCAGTCAGGAGTATTTAGCCTTGGAGGATGGTCCCCCCATATTCAGACAGGATACCACGTGTCCCGCCCTACTCATCGAGCTCACAGCCAGAGTGCTTTTGTGTACGGGGCTGTCACCCTGTATCGCGCGACTTTCCAGACGCTTCCACTAACACTCAGGCTGATTCAGGCTCTGGGCTGTTCCCCGTTCGCTCGCCGCTACTGGGGGAATCTCGGTTGATTTCTTTTCCTCGGGGTACTTAGATGTTTCAGTTCCCCCGGTTCGCCTCGTTAACCTATGTATTCAGTTAACGATAGTGCAACGGATTGCACTGGGTTTCCCCATTCGGACATCGCCGGCTGTAACGGTTCATATCACCTTACCGGCGCTTTTCGCAGATTAGCACGTCCTTCATCGCCTCTGACTGCCAGGGCATCCACCGTGTACGCTTAGTCGCTTAACCTCACAACCCGAAGATGTTTCGTAAAACATCTTAAGTTGCGAAAATTTGAGAGACTCACAGAACAATTCGCATTGTTCAGTGTTTCAATTTTCAGCTTGATCCAGATTTTTAAAGAGCAAATATCTCAGACATGACTCGCTGTTCACACAGGAATCAGGTTTGAGATACATCGGCAGGTGACTTTCACTCACAGACCAGCAAGTGGCGTCCCCTAGGGGATTCGAACCCCTGTTACCGCCGTGAAAGGGCGGTGTCCTGGGCCTCTAGACGAAGGGGACACAAAGTCTCACTCGCAAGACGCCTTGCTATTTACTTTTCATCAGACAATCTGTGTGGACACTACAGGGAAAGGTTCTTTAAGGTAAGGAGGTGATCCAACCGCAGGTTCCCCTACGGTTACCTTGTTACGACTTCACCCCAGTCATGAATCACAAAGTGGTAAGCGCCCTCCCGAAGGTTAAGCTACCTACTTCTTTTGCAACCCACTCCCATGGTGTGACGGGCGGTGTGTACAAGGCCCGGGAACGTATTCACCGTGACATTCTGATTCACGATTACTAGCGATTCCGACTTCATGGAGTCGAGTTGCAGACTCCAATCCGGACTACGACGCACTTTATGAGGTCCGCTTGCTCTCGCGAGGTCGCTTCTCTTTGTATGCGCCATTGTAGCACGTGTGTAGCCCTGGTCGTAAGGGCCATGATGACTTGACGTCATCCCCACCTTCCTCCAGTTTATCACTGGCAGTCTCCTTTGAGTTCCCGGCCTAACCGCTGGCAACAAAGGATAAGGGTTGCGCTCGTTGCGGGACTTAACCCAACATTTCACAACACGAGCTGACGACAGCCATGCAGCACCTGTCTCACAGTTCCCGAAGGCACCAATCCATCTCTGGAAAGTTCTGTGGATGTCAAGACCAGGTAAGGTTCTTCGCGTTGCATCGAATTAAACCACATGCTCCACCGCTTGTGCGGGCCCCCGTCAATTCATTTGAGTTTTAACCTTGCGGCCGTACTCCCCAGGCGGTCGACTTAACGCGTTAGCTCCGGAAGCCACGCCTCAAGGGCACAACCTCCAAGTCGACATCGTTTACGGCGTGGACTACCAGGGTATCTAATCCTGTTTGCTCCCCACGCTTTCGCACCTGAGCGTCAGTCTTCGTCCAGGGGGCCGCCTTCGCCACCGGTATTCCTCCAGATCTCTACGCATTTCACCGCTACACCTGGAATTCTACCCCCCTCTACGAGACTCAAGCCTGCCAGTTTCGGATGCAGTTCCCAGGTTGAGCCCGGGGATTTCACATCCGACTTGACAGACCGCCTGCGTGCGCTTTACGCCCAGTAATTCCGATTAACGCTTGCACCCTCCGTATTACCGCGGCTGCTGGCACGGAGTTAGCCGGTGCTTCTTCTGCGGGTAACGTCAATCGACGCGGTTATTAACCGCATCGCCTTCCTCCCCGCTGAAAGTACTTTACAACCCGAAGGCCTTCTTCATACACGCGGCATGGCTGCATCAGGCTTGCGCCCATTGTGCAATATTCCCCACTGCTGCCTCCCGTAGGAGTCTGGACCGTGTCTCAGTTCCAGTGTGGCTGGTCATCCTCTCAGACCAGCTAGGGATCGTCGCCTAGGTGAGCCGTTACCCCACCTACTAGCTAATCCCATCTGGGCACATCTGATGGCAAGAGGCCCGAAGGTCCCCCTCTTTGGTCTTGCGACGTTATGCGGTATTAGCTACCGTTTCCAGTAGTTATCCCCCTCCATCAGGCAGTTTCCCAGACATTACTCACCCGTCCGCCACTCGTCAGCAAAGCAGCAAGCTGCTTCCTGTTACCGTTCGACTTGCATGTGTTAGGCCTGCCGCCAGCGTTCAATCTGAGCCATGATCAAACTCTTCAATTTAAAGTTTGATGCTCATCGAATTAAACCGTAATGAATTACGTGTTCACCCGTGAGACTTGGTATTCATTTAGTGTCCGAGGACATTAAGAATCCATGTCACCTGAGTGCCCACACAGATTGTCTGATAAATTGTTAAAGAGCAGTTGCGACGCGCTTCAGCGCTCTGTCGCGAGGTGGCGTATATTACGCTTTCCTCTTTCAGAGTCAACCCTCAATTTCAGGATTTTTTCTCTTCCGTTGAAGCGACTATCTGGTGAAGTGATTCACGTTGTCGTGTCAACGGAGGCGCATTATAGGGATCCCATTTTTTAGCACAAGTCTTTTTGCGATCTTTTTTTCCGACTGCTGTTTTTTCGCCCTTTTCGCTGAGTTCTCATGCGATCTGCGCAGTTTATGCACCACAAAATAGTTGCAGAAGGCGGATCCCGCGATCAAAGTGATAGCTCTGGCCCGATTGAAGTGAGGTGTTATGTCTACTGTACTGCGTCCTTATAAGGATCTTTTCCCAATTATTGGTCAACGCGTCATGGTTGATCCCACCAGCGTCGTTGTTGGTGATGTAAGAATGGCAGAGGATGTTGGCATCTGGCCGCTGGTTGTAATTCGTGGTGACGTCAATTATGTAGAGATTGGCGCACGCACTAACATTCAGGACGGCAGCGTTCTGCATGTTACGCATAAGTCTTCTTACAACCCTGACGGTAATCCATTGCTTATAGGGGAAGATGTAACGGTCGGTCATAAAGTGATGCTACATGGCTGCACCATTGGTCATCGCGTGCTGGTCGGTATGGGATCGATTGTGTTGGATGGAGCTGTGATTGAAGATGAGGTCATGATTGGCGCAGGCAGCCTGGTGCCACAAAATAAGCGTCTGGAGAGTGGATACCTTTATCTGGGCAGCCCGGTAAAACAGATTCGCCCCCTGACGGAGGCCGAAATCGAAGGATTGAAATACTCGGCAAATAACTATGTGAAATGGAAGGATGAGTATCTTACTCAGGAGAGCCAGATTACGCCCTGATCGTCTTCCTCTTGTTGGCGGATGCACTGCTCCGCCTCCTCTTCCAGATCCCAGCGATGCTGGCGAAAAAGCGCAAGATAATCTTCTGGCGTGTTGCCACCAAAACGCTGCGCCAGCACCGCACAGCTTATTGCACACATCATCTGCATGCCGTTAACCAGCGCGGGAAAAACAATCGCCTGTGTAGAATCATGCCACTCTTCACGATCGGGAAACTGGATTGCCTGGTTCATTTCGCCAGCTCCTGTTTAAGCATTGCGATAACAGGTTCAACTTCTGGTAACACGCCATGCCATAAAAATACGGCATGCGCCGCTTGCCCTACCAGCATTCCAAGCCCATCTGCGTGATTTACAGCACCAAGCTTTTCGCACCAGGCCAGGAACGGTGTGCTGCCTTTCTGATAAAACATGTCGTAGCAGTAAGTCTGCGGGCGAATAATAGCTGCCGGCAGTGCCGGAATATCACCCCCCATCCCGCTCGAAGTCGCGTTAATGATGAGATCAAATTCCCGCTCTACAAGCGACTCCATCTCCACTGCCTGTACGCTTCCGGTATGGGCAAAGAGTTCAGCTAGCGTCTGTGCACGAGACCAGGTACGGTTAGTGATGGTCAAAGCACAATCGAGTGATAGCAAGGGTAAAATCACCCCGCGCGCCGCGCCGCCCGCGCCCACCAGCAGAATGCGCGAGCCTGGCCGGATAAATGCCAACCGTTGCAGATCGCTTAAGAGCCCGATGCCGTCGGTGTTATCCCCGAGCAAGCGCCCATCCTCAAGGAGTTTAAGGGTGTTAACCGCCCCTGCCAGCGCAGCACGTTCCGTCAGCTCATCTGCACGAGCGAAAGCCTCTTCTTTAAAAGGCACGGTGACATTGGCCCCCCTGCCTCCATTATCAAAAAAGGCATTTAGCGTATTAACAAAATCATCAACCGGGGCCAGCGTTTTCCCGTAAGGGTGATCAATTTGCAACTGGCTGGCGAATTGCTTATGTATAAGTGGTGACTTGCTATGTGCAACAGGATTGCCAAAAACGACGTACGGTTCCATGCTTTTACCCCTGTCGGAAGAGTTCACCGGTGAGTGCATCACGGATTTCGGAAGGATTCTGCCGGCCACCAGTCGGTACATCGACAACCGGGAACTCTGGTCCGAATTGAGCAACAACCTCCTGAGCTGTTCTACACGGCGGCAGACCGGATAAGTTGGCGCTCGTCGATACCAGAGGTTTGCCATAAGCCTCGCACAACTCAACCACCAGCGGATGGTCGGTGACGCGCACGGCAAGAGAATCAAAACGCCCGGTTAGCCAGCGCGGCGTGGTCGGTTTTGCGGGAAACACGAATGTCACCGGGCCTGGCCAGCAGGCAAAGATTGCCTGACGTTGGGTGTCAGACAGCATGCTGTCGTCAATATAGGGTTTCAGTTGCGCAAAATTAGCGGCAATCAGTATCAACCCTTTTTCGACGGGCCGCTGCTTCAGTTTAAGCAGGCGATGTACCGCGACTTCACTATCTGGATCACAACCCACGCCGAAAACGGCTTCGGTTGGATAAGCGATGACTTCTTCTTTTTTCAGGATCGCCACCATTGTGGCGATGGGATCTTTTGGCAGGTTATTCTTCACGAGTTATTCCGCTGGGAGCAGCTTTCCACATTGTTTATTGGCACAGAAACATTTAACGCCCTGCGCGGTTTTCTTCTCTGTCAGCAGCGGGTAATGGCACACCGGGCACTCGCCCGCCACCGGTCTGGAATTAATAACGAACTGGCAATCAGGGTAGCGATCGCAGGAGTAGAAGGTTTTGCCGTAACGCGAACGACGCTGAACAAGATGCCCGCTTCGGCACTGCGGACAACCAATAGCCGTTTCATCAGGCTTATCGATTAGTTCGGTGTGTTCACAGGCTGGATATTGACTGCACCCAATAAACATACCGAAGCGCCCCTGGCGTAGCACCAGTTCGGCGCCGCAAAGCGGGCACAATTGACCATCCAGAACTTTGACGATATGTCCGTCTGCCTGGCTTTTCAGGGGGCGCACATAATCGCATTCTGGATAGTGAGAGCATCCGAGAAAAGGACCGTGTTTCCCGGAACGAATGACAAGTTCAGCCCCGCATTGTGGGCAGGGCTCATTATTACGCACAGTAAATAGTGCTGATTTGGTCATAATAACTCTTGAAGCTGCAAAAACAGTTAATGCAGCATACCTTCATTGACTTCAAAGAGTAATTCTTCCATTTGCTGGTAGGCGTTTTCACACCCCGGAATATTGAAGAGCACCATCAGGATGACCCATTTAAGATCTTCCAGCTCGAACTCAGCGTTATCCAGTGCCAGCGCACGTTCAATCACCATTTCTCGCGTTTCGAGGTTTAGCACCTGAATCTGCTCCAGGAATAGCAGGAATCCCCGGCAACTGGCATCCAGCCGTTCACTCTCTTCTGGCGTATAAATACGTAAGGAGAGCGGATCAGAAGCAAGCTGCATCGGTTCGGCCAGGCCTTCCTGATAATCAGCCAGCTTTTCCAGCCACATCAGCGCGTTGTAGATATCCTCACGATCAAATCCGGCGTCGGTAAGATCCCGTTCCAGTTTGTCCTGATCCACACGCAGTTCAGCTTCGTTATGGATGTAAGTCTCAAACAAGTACATTAGTACGTCGAACATGGCTTGCCCTCCTCAATCGGACATAGCCGCCGGGTACAGCTGCGATCCATCCTGCTAACTCCAGTTCAAGCAATTGAGCAGCTGCCACTGGCACAGGTTGGCCGGCACGTTCAGCGACGACGTCAACAGGTGTTACCTCATCTCCTACGTTAGCCAAGAGCTCAGGAAATGGCAATGCCACCTTTTCGCCTTCTGGAGGATAAATTGCATTTTCGTGCGTTTCCGCCACCCAATTTAGCCCATATTGCAAATGTTCAAGGATCTCTTCTGGGGCGGTAACGGGTGTCGCTCCCTGTTTTAATAGCCAGTGTGGCCCCTCGCTACCGGGGCTGCCAACGGCACCCGGTAATGCAAAAACGTCCCTACCTTGCTCAAGCGCCAGCCGGGCCGTCACCAACGAACCGCTGCGTAATGCGGCCTCGATCACAAATACCGCCCGGCTAAGACCGCTGATAATGCGGTTACGCCGGGGAAAATGGCCCGGTTTCGGGGGTGCCGATAAGGGGAACTCAGATATCAGCGCGCCGCCCTGTTCAAGTAGCTGGGAAGCAAGAGCGGAATGTCTGCGCGGATAGAGGCTAAAGAGCCCATTGCCCAGCACACCAATACTTTTCCCCCCTACGCTTGTTGCGGCGCGATGGGCAACGCTGTCAATTCCCAGCGCCATTCCGCTGGTAATCGTTAAGCCCACACGTGCGAGTGATTCACAAAAGAGACGCCCCCAGCGCTCGCCATACCATGAGTGCGCACGGCTACCCACTACGGCTAACTGCTGGGATTTCAATACCGCAATATCGCCTTTAACAAACAGCGCGCCGGGGTAATCAGCAATGGCGCGCAGTGGTTCAGGGTAAGCGTCATCGCTTGCCGCTATCAGGTGGTGTTGAGGGTTATCCAGCCAGGCCAGACAGCGATCGAGTTCGCGTGTCGAAAGGGAAAAAAAGCGTCGCGTCTGTGCCACCGTCATGCCTAAAACCTGCAGTTCGGTAGCCGTCATCGCACCGCTGCTCTCCAGTTGCTGTGCGATACTCAGCCACTTGTCGCCAGTGAGGTCACCAACCTGTATCAGACGTAACCAAATTTCTGTGGATGTCATTCCCTCTCCTCTGCCATAAGCCGTATCGGCAATCCTTGCGATCGGTCACTGATGCTGTCAATCGCCAGGGGATTTGTCTAGAATAGAGGGCATATTCTTTACAACTCCTGAACACAACTCTGGATATTTATGGCAGTTTTGCATGTGTTACATATTCCGGACGAGCGGCTTCGCAAAGTTGCCGATCCGGTAAAAGAAGTGAATGCGGATATTCAACGTATCGTTGATGATATGTTCGAAACGATGTACGCCGAAGAGGGCATTGGTCTCGCGGCGACGCAGGTTGATATTCATCAGCGAATTATCGTGATTGATGTCTCAGAAAATCGCGATGAGCAGTTGGTGTTAATCAACCCAGAATTGCTGGAGAAGAGCGGTGAAACGGGTATTGAAGAGGGTTGCCTCTCTATTCCGGAACAACGTGCCCTCGTTCCGCGAGCAGAAAAAGTGAAAATTCGCGCGCTGGATCGTAATGGCAATTCGTTTGAACTCGAAGCTGATGGTCTGCTGGCCATCTGTATTCAGCATGAAATGGATCATCTGGTCGGTAAACTCTTTATCGATTATCTATCTCCGCTGAAACGCCAGCGTATTCGTCAGAAAGTCGAAAAACTGGATCGTATGAACGGCCGCGCTTAACGCAGGCCGAAAAGGATAAACGTGTCAGACTCTCTACGTATTATTTTTGCCGGCACTCCTGATTTTGCAGCGCGTCACCTTGACGCGCTGCTCTCTTCTGAACATGAGATCGTAGGGGTCTTTACCCAACCCGATCGCCCTGCTGGCCGGGGTAAAAAACTGATGCCAAGCCCGGTAAAAGTGCTGGCGGAAGAGAAAGGCTTGCCCGTGTTTCAACCCGCCTCTTTACGGCAGCAGGAAAACCAACAGCTGGTCGCCGGATTGAGCGCTGATGTGATGGTGGTCGTCGCTTATGGGCTGATTTTGCCTAAAGCGGTGCTCGATATGCCGCGTCTTGGCTGCATCAATGTTCACGGCTCCTTGCTTCCGCGCTGGCGCGGTGCTGCGCCGATTCAGCGTGCGTTATGGGCCGGCGACGCGCAAACAGGCGTCACCATCATGCAAATGGATGTTGGTCTCGATACGGGCGACATGCTGTATAAACTGGCCTGCCCGGTAACATCTGCAGATACCAGCGCCACGCTTTACGACAAGCTTGCAGCGCTTGGGCCGCAGGGTCTTATCGAGACGCTGCAGCAGCTGGCGCAAGGCACAGCCCAGCCGCAAGTGCAGGATGAAGCGCTGGTCACCTATGCTGAGAAGCTCAGCAAAGATGAGGCGCGTATGGACTGGTCCTTGAGCGCAAAGCAGCTGGAGCGCTGCATTCGTGCCTTCAATCCGTGGCCGATGAGCTGGTTTGTGATTGATGAGCAGCCGGTCAAAGTATGGAAAGCCTCTGTGCTTCCCTCTTCAACGCAGGTTGAAGCCGGCACGATTGTCGACGCATCGAAATCTGGGATTCAGGTTGCAACCGCAGACGGCATACTGAATCTTGAGTCACTGCAGCCCGCGGGTAAAAAAGCGATGAGCGCGCAGGATCTGTTGAATTCGCGGCGGGAATGGTTTGTGCCAGGCAATCGTCTGGCCTGATTTCCTATTTAAGCCCGGTTCTGCCGGGCATTTTTATTTTTGTGGTTATGAAAAAACAGATGAATTTACGCAGCATGGCTGCGCAGGCAATTGAACAGGTTATTGAACAAGGGCAATCGCTCAGCAATATCCTGCCGCCGCTACAACAGAAAGTAACTGATAAAGATAAGGCGCTGCTGCAGGAGCTCTGCTTCGGCGTGCTGCGCGTCATGCCGCAACTGGACTGGCTTATTAATAAGTTAATGTCACGACCGATGACGGGTAAACAGCGGACGGTTCACTATCTCATTATGGTGGGTTTATACCAGCTGCTGCATACGCGTATTCCGGCCCACGCGGCGCTGGCAGAAACTGTCGAAGGTGCGGTTGTCATCAAACGTCCTCAGTTGAAAGGGCTGATTAACGGCGTGCTGCGCCAGTTCGAGCGCCAGCAGGAAGAGCTACTCGCCGAGTTCGCTAACAGCGAAAATTGCTACCTTTTCCCGGCGTGGCTGTTAAAGCGTGTACAACAAGCCTATCCGCAGCAGTGGCCGGAGATTATTGAAGCCAGTAATCAACGCCCGCCAATGTGGCTACGTGTCAATCGTCAGCACCATACCCGTGATAGCTGGTTGGCGCTGCTTGAAGAGAGCGGTCAGCAGGGTTTCACTCATTCCGATTACCCTGATGCAGTGCGTCTGGCAAACGCCGCACCGGTAACGTCGCTGCCGGGTTTTAGCGAAGGCTGGGTAACGGTTCAGGACGCTTCAGCGCAGGGTTGTATTACCTTCCTCGCACCGCAGAATGGCGAGCGTATTCTCGATCTCTGTGCCGCGCCGGGTGGAAAAACTACCCATATTCTTGAAGCGGCACCGCAAGCAAGCGTATTGGCCGTGGATATCGACGAGCAACGCTTGTCACGCGTCTATGACAACCTGAAACGTCTCGGCATGAAAGCCGAGGTGAAACAGGGTGATGGACGATTCCCCGCGCAGTGGTGCGGCGATGAGCAGTTTGATCGTATTTTGCTTGATGCGCCCTGTTCGGCTACGGGCGTTATCCGCCGCCACCCTGATATTAAGTGGCTGCGTCGCGATCGTGATATTAACGAACTGGCGCAGCTACAGGCAGAAATCCTTGATGCTGTCTGGCCACATTTGAAAAGTGGCGGTACGTTGGTTTACGCAACCTGTTCGATTTTACCGCAAGAGAACAGTTATCAGGTCGCAGCGTTCCTGAAACGTACCCCGGATGCGCAACTGAGCGAGACCGGTACATCAGAAATGCCAGGGCTTCAGAAGCTCCCAGGGGCAGAAGAGGGTGACGGCTTCTATTACGCTAAGCTAGTCAAACAGTAAGAGAGACAACGGATCACAGCAGATGAAGATAATTATTCTGGGTGCCGGGCAGGTCGGCGGCACGCTGGCTGAAAACCTGGTCGGTGAAAATAACGACATCACCGTTGTCGATACGAATGGCGATCGCCTGCACAGCCTGCAGGATAAGTTCGATTTACGGGTTGTGCAGGGCCACGGTTCTCACCCACGTGTACTGCGCGAAGCGGGCGCCGATGATGCAGACATGCTGGTCGCGGTCACAAGCTCCGACGAGACCAATATGGTCGCCTGTCAGGTGGCTTTCTCTCTGTTTAACACGCCAAACCGCATCGCGCGTATTCGCTCCCCCGACTATGTTCGGGATGCGGATAAGTTATTTCATTCTGAAGCCGTCCCTATCGATCACCTGATTGCCCCAGAGCAGCTGGTCATTGACAGCATCTATCACCTGATTGAATACCCGGGCGCGCTGCAGGTGGTCAACTTCGCTGAGGGCAAAGTGAGTCTGGCGGTGGTCAAAGCCTACTACGGCGGGCCGCTTGTTGGTAATGCGCTCTCCACTATGCGCGAGCATATGCCGCACATTGATACGCGAGTAGCGGCGATTTTCCGTCATGACCGGCCGATTCGCCCACAGGGCTCGACGATTGTTGAGGCTGGCGATGAAGTCTTCTTCATTGCCGCATCGCAGCATATTCGTGCGGTAATGAGCGAGCTGCAACGGCTGGAGAAGCCTTATAAACGCATCATGCTGGTCGGTGGCGGGAATATCGGTGCCGGGTTAGCGCATCAGCTTGAAAAAGATTACAGCGTTAAATTGATCGAACGCGATCAGCAGCGCGCTGCTGAACTTGCCGAGAAACTGCAAAATACGATCGTTTTTTACGGCGATGCATCTGATCAGGAACTGCTTGCTGAAGAGCACATCGATCAAGTAGATCTCTTTATCGCCGTCACGAACGATGATGAAGCCAACATTATGTCAGCGATGCTGGCCAAACGGATGGGTGCCAAAAAGGTGATGGTGCTGATCCAGCGTCGCGCCTATGTTGACCTGGTCCAGGGCAGCGTTATCGACATCGCCATCTCTCCGCAACAGGCGACCATTTCTGCCTTGCTGAGCCATGTGCGAAAAGCTGACATCGTGGGGGTTTCTTCCCTGCGTCGCGGCGTCGCCGAAGCAATCGAAGCGGTTGCGCACGGCGATGAAACGACATCGCGCGTGGTGGGACGTGTAATCGATGAGATCAAACTGCCGCCGGGGACGATCATCGGCGCGGTGGTTCGCGGAGACGATGTCATGATCGCCAATGATAATTTGCGTATTGAGCAAGGCGACCATGTGATTATGTTTTTGACCGATAAAAAATACATCACCGATGTCGAACGCCTCTTCCAGCCCAGCCCCTTCTTCCTTTAATTCTTCAGGGCGCTTTTACGGCGCCCTTCTTATTTCCACTTTATTGTAAGGGTCTAACAAGACTCGTTATTTTATTTACCTAAATGGAAATTGTTAGGTATGTTGTTAGACTTAGTGTGACGCAAAGCACATGGAGAAGATTATGAGTATGTTAAAAGAGTTTCGCGAATTCGCGATGCGTGGGAATGTTGTCGATTTGGCGGTCGGTGTGATTATCGGTGCTGCTTTCGGCAAAATAGTCTCTTCACTGGTAGCTGACATCATCATGCCACCGTTGGGATTGTTAATTGGCGGTATCGACTTTAAACAATTCGCGCTGACACTACGTGAAGCACAAGGTGATGTGCCTGCCGTTGTGATGCATTACGGCGTATTTATTCAGAACGTGTTTGATTTCATCATTGTCGCTTTTGCGATCTTCCTGGCAATCAAACTGATCAATAAGCTAAAACGCAAACAGGCTGAAGAGCCAAAAGCGCCACCGGCACCGAGCAAAGAAGAAGTCTTACTCAGCGAAATTCGCGACCTGCTGAAAGAACAGAACAGTCGCGTTTAAAAGTAAGAAGGCCAGTGGTAAATAAGCGGTTCGCTTGTTTGCCACTGGCCTCCTGAAATCCCCTTTTTGCATGTTTGTTTTTCCGCAGATAACTTCCTTTTCCTTTTTTATTCTTTTCAACACGCTGACGAAAAAGCGGGTCATGCAGAAGTGCCTCAATGGCGTTATCGTTTATCTGCCCTTTTGTATGTTGGTAGCGACTCATGTGTTTCTCCAATTGTGTAGTAAAACGGCCGAAGTGTAGACCTCACGATGAAGAAGATCAACTCTGGTTATTGGTAGAAGGACCCTGCTCAAGCGCTTCAAGAATAGAACAATAGACGCTGCTGTGGGCAGTGCCGCAACAGGCGTCGTTCAATTTCTGCAGCGAGCGCCGCATAGTCTGCATCTCTTCGATGCGCGCTTCCACTTCGCTCAGCCGTGCCTGTACGATACTCTTCGATTCCTGACAGGTATGATGCTCAGGATCGACCCGGATCGATAACAGTTCGCGGATCGACTCAAGCGTAAAACCAAGCTGCCGGGCATGGCGGATAAACTTAAGACGTTTAAGATCGTGATCGGTATAGAGACGAAACCCACCCTCGGTGCGCCCTCCATGATCCATCATCTGCTGTTTTTCGTAATACCGAATGGTATCTGGCGTAACGTCAGCCAATTTCGCGATTTCACCAATACGATACATGATTACTCCGGGTTAACTTTGTGCTGCAGTTTAGCCGCATATTCTCCGCGCAGAAAATCAGTACTTACGCCCGCCTGGCGCAATTTAAGCTCCAGTAACGCAAGACGACGGTTAAGCTCGTGGCGTTGATGATCATCTTTTTCAACAGTGCCAAGCAGATCGACAAGCTCGACTGCCTCTTTGCGCATTTCGAGTTCAGGCGGAAGATAACCAGCGTTCTTTAATAATCTATATCCGGCGCGTAGATCCTGAGGAACATGGGAATCGTCATCCAGTGTTAGTGGCTCACCGCTACCCGCAAGATTATCGAATTCGCCTTTTTGCTGGGCATCAATGATATGCCGTTCCGCCCACTGATCGAGTAGCCACATGATGGCCTCCGGGTTTGAACTTAAGAACAGACTCAGTGTAGAAGGGTGGAGGTAGAGTAGAAATAAAAAAACCCGCCGAGGCGGGTTTTTTTACGTTACTACAGATTACTCTGCAGCAGCTTCTGCTTTCGATTCAGCGCGATCAACCAGCTCGATGTAAGCCATCGGAGCGTTGTCGCCTGCACGGAAGCCACACTTAAGAATACGAGTGTAACCACCGGCACGGCTCGCAAAACGCGGGCCCAGTTCGTTAAACAGTTTTGCCACGATCTCGTTATCACGAGTGCGGGCGAATGCCAGACGACGATTAGCAACGCTGTCAGTCTTAGCAAGTGTAATCAGCGGCTCAACTACGCGACGCAGCTCTTTCGCTTTCGGCAGGGTCGTCTTGATGATCTCATGACGAACCAGAGAGCCTGCCATGTTACGGAACATGGCCTGGCGATGGCTGCTGTTGCGGTTCAGTTGACGACCACTCTTACGATGGCGCATGACCTTATCCTTCTCAGTAAAACCTTAACCTGTGATCCGGTTACTCGTCAGCAATGCTTGCCGGCGGCCAGTTTTCCAGGCGCATGCCCAGAGACAGACCACGGGAGGCCAGCACGTCTTTAATCTCAGTAAGAGATTTTTTACCCAGGTTCGGCGTTTTCAGCAACTCAACCTCGGTACGCTGTACCAGATCACCGATATAGTGGATAGCTTCTGCCTTAAGGCAGTTAGCAGAGCGGACAGTCAATTCCAGATCGTCAACAGGGCGCAGCAGAATCGGATCGAACTCTGGTTTCTCTTCTTTAACTTCCGGCTGACGTACATCACGTAAGTCAACGAAAGCTTCAAGTTGTTCTGCCAGAATGGTTGCCGCACGACGAATCGCCTCTTCAGGATCGATTGTGCCATTGGTTTCCATTTCGATGACCAGCTTGTCCAGGTCGGTACGCTGTTCCACACGTGCCGCTTCAACATTGTAGGCAATTCGCTCTACAGGGCTGTAGCACGCATCAACCAGCAGACGGCCGATCGGGCGCTCATCTTCTTCCGAATGAATTCGGGCAGACGCCGGCACGTAACCACGACCGCGCTGAACTTTGATACGCATATTGATAGATGCGTTCTCATCGGTCAGGTGGCAGATCACATGCTGCGGCTTGACGATTTCGACATCACCGTCGTGGGTAATGTCGGCTGCGGTCACAGGGCCAATGCCAGATTTACTCAGAGTAAGAATAACTTCATCTTTACCCTGAACTCTCACCGCCAGCCCTTTCAGGTTGAGCAGGATTTCAAGGATATCTTCCTGAACGCCTTCTTTGGTGCTGTACTCATGAAGTACACCATCAATCTCAACCTCAGTCACCGCGCAACCCGGCATCGATGAGAGCAGAATACGGCGCAGTGCGTTACCCAGAGTATGGCCAAAGCCACGCTCTAAAGGCTCAAGGGTCACCTTGGCGTGCGTCGAACTCACTTGCTCGATATCTACCAGGCGCGGTTTTAGAAACTCTGTCACAGAACCCTGCATTGTGTCCTCTCTTTGGTACTAAGCTTTACTTGGAGTAAAGCTCGACGATCAGGTGTTCGTTAATGTCCGCAGACAGATCAGAACGCTCCGGCTTACGCTTGAACGTGCCTTCCATCTTGCCAGCATCAACTTCCAGCCAGGTTGGCTTTTCACGCTGCTCAGCCAGCTCCAGAGCGGCTTTCACGCGAGACTGCTTTTTCGCTTTCTCACGAATGCTAACAACGTCATTCGGACTAACCTGATAAGAAGCGATGTTAACAACACGACCGTTTACCATGATTGCTTTATGGCTAACCAGCTGACGTGCTTCTGCACGAGTGGCGCCGAAGCCCATACGGTATACAACGTTGTCCAGACGACCTTCCAGCAGAGCTAACAGGTTTTCACCGGTGTTGCCTTTCAGACGTGCTGCTTCTTTATAATAGTTACGGAACTGACGCTCCAGCACACCGTAGATACGGCGAACTTTTTGCTTTTCACGCAACTGCACACCATAGTCAGACAGACGCGGTTTACGCGCACCGTGCTGGCCAGGAGCTTGTTCAATTTTACACTTGGTATCGATCGCGCGAACGCCAGACTTAAGGAACAGGTCTGTGCCCTCACGACGGCTCAGCTTGAGCTTAGGACCCAAATATCTTGCCATTTTCTTTCTCCAACAATCCTAGAAAACGAGCGTTATACGCGACGTTTTTTCGGCGGACGACAACCGTTGTGAGGGATCGGAGTCACATCAGTAATATTAGTGATGCGGAAACCAGCGGCGTTCAGAGCACGAATAGTAGATTCGCGACCCGGACCCGGTCCCTTAACCATAACTTCCAGATTCTTGATACCGTATTCTTTTACGGCTTCAGCGCAACGCTCTGCTGCAACCTGAGCTGCGAACGGAGTGGATTTGCGAGAACCACGGAAACCGGAACCACCGGCTGTTGCCCAACCCAGTGCGTTACCCTGACGATCAGTAATAGTAACGATGGTGTTGTTGAAAGAAGCATGGATATGAGCCACGCCGTCAGAGACTTGTTTTCTTACACGTTTACGTGCACGAATTGGTGCCTTTGCCATTATTCAATCACCCCGATTATTTCTTGATCGGTTTGCGCGGACCCTTACGGGTACGTGCGTTGGTCTTGGTACGCTGACCGCGAACCGGGAGACCACGACGATGACGCAAACCGCGGTAGCAACCAAGATCCATCAGGCGCTTGATGCTCATGCTAACTTCACGGCGCAGATCACCTTCAACGACAAATTTGGCAACTTCGTCACGCAGCGTGTCGATTTGTTCTTCAGACAGCTCACTGATCTTAACATTCTCAGCGATGCCCGCAGCAGCCAGAATGGCTTGAGAGCGGGTTTTGCCGACACCATAGATCGAAGTTAATGCGATCACGGCATGTTTTTGATCAGGAATGTTAATGCCTGCTATACGGGCCACTATGCACTCCTATAATTTAATTTGCACGCCCCATGCTGAAAAGCCCGTTTTCAGGATACTCAAATGGAAACGTACAGACATACAAAAGATTGGCTGGCTAATCTAGCCAGCTCAACCCAACTTTGCAAGAAAAATATGCGAAATAATCAGCCTTGGCGCTGTTTATGCTTCGGCTCGGCACTGCAAATCACGCGGATGACGCCATCACGCTTAACGATTTTGCAGTTACGGCATAATTTCTTGACGGAAGCACGAACTTTCATTTTTACTCTCCGTAACTTCTCGAGCGACCTTTATCGACCGTAGCCTTTCAGGTTCGCCTTCTTCAATGCAGACTCGTACTGACTAGACATCATCAGAGTTTGCACTTGAGCCATAAAGTCCATAATCACGACAACAACGATAAGCAGTGAGGTCCCACCGAAGTAGAACGGTACTTTCATCGCATCACGCATGAACTCCGGGATCAGGCAGATAAAAGTAATATAAAGCGCACCAACTAAAGTCAGGCGGGTCATTACTTTATCGATATACTTCGCCGTTTGTTCTCCCGGACGAATTCCTGGTACAAATGCACCGGACTTCTTCAGGTTATCCGCTGTTTCACGCGGGTTGAAAACCAACGCCGTGTAAAAGAAACAGAAGAAGATGATTGCAGACGCATAGAGTAACACATAAAGCGGTTGCCCAGGCTGCAAATACAGCGAAATTGTTGTCAGCCAGTTCCAACCAGTACCGCCCCCGAACCATGACGCGATGGTCGCCGGGAACAGAATAATACTGGAAGCGAAGATTGCCGGGATTACCCCCGCCATATTCACTTTCAGCGGTAAATGTGTGCTCTGAGCAGCATAGACACGACGACCTTGCTGACGTTTCGCGTAGTTCACCACAATGCGGCGTTGACCACGTTCAACGAAGACAACAAAGAACGTCACTGCGAATACTAATACTGCAACCAACAGCAACAGGAGGAAGTGCAGGTCGCCTTGACGCGCTTGCTCAATAGTATGGGCAATGGCTGGCGGTAAACCCGCCACGATGCCGGCGAAGATAATGATCGAGATACCGTTACCGATACCACGTTCAGTAATCTGTTCGCCGAGCCACATCAGGAACATAGTCCCTGTGACCAGACTTACAACAGCGGTGAAGTAGAATGCAAAGCCTGGATTCATTACCAGGCCTTGCATACCAGGCATATTCGGTAAACCGGTAGCAATACCGATTGACTGAAATATTGCCAACACCAGAGTACCGTAACGGGTGTACTGGCTAATCTTACGACGACCAGACTCCCCTTCTTTCTTAAGCTCTGCCAGGGCCGGATGAACGACCGTCAGCAGCTGGATAATAATTGATGCCGAAATATACGGCATGATACCCAGTGCAAAGATAGAAGCACGGCTGAGAGCACCACCAGAGAACATGTTGAACATTTCAATGATGGTGCCACGCTGTTGCTCAAGCAGTTTGGCAAGTACAGCGGCATCAATACCAGGGATCGGAATAAAAGAGCCAATACGGAACACAATCAACGCACCGATAACAAACAGCAGTCTGCGTTTCAGTTCGCCAATTCCACCCTTGGCACTTTGAAAATCTAATCCCGGTTGCTTAGCCATCTGCTACTTATTCCTCAATTTTACCGCCAGCAGCTTCGATAGCAGCACGAGCGCCTTTAGTCACACGCAGGCCACGAACAGTTACCGGACGAGAAACTTCACCAGACAGGATCACTTTCGCGAACTCAATCTGGATGCCGATAATGTTAGCCGCTTTCAGCGTGTTCAGGTCTACTACGTCGCCTTCTACTTTAGCCAGATCGGACAGACGAATCTCTGCCGTAATCATTGCTTTACGTGAAGTGAAACCGAATTTCGGCAGACGACGGTACAGAGGCATCTGACCACCCTCGAAACCGCGACGTACGCCACCGCCAGAACGAGACTTCTGACCTTTGTGACCACGACCACCGGTTTTACCGAGGCCAGAACCGATACCACGACCCAGGCGTTTACCCGCCTTTTTGGAGCCTTCGGCCGGAGACAGAGTATTTAAACGCATCTCTTACTCCTCAACTTTAACCATGAAGGAAACCGCGTTGACCATACCGCGAACCGCAGGAGTATCCTCGCGTTCTACAGTGTGGCCAATACGACGCAGACCCAGGCCAAGCAGCGTTGCCTTGTGTTTCGGCAGACGACCGATTGCACTGCGGGTTTGAGTGATTTTAATAGTCTTTGCCATGGTCAATTACCCCAGAATTTCTTCAACGGATTTACCACGCTTGGCAGCGACCATTTCTGGAGACTTCATATTTTCCAAGCCATCAATAGTTGCACGAACCACGTTGATCGGGTTGGTGGAACCATATGCTTTAGCCAGAACGTTATGAACCCCAGCGACTTCCAGAACGGCGCGCATTGCACCACCGGCGATAATACCGGTACCTTCGGAAGCCGGCTGCATGAAGACACGAGAACCCGTGTGAGTACCCTTAACCGGGTGCTGCAGGGTGCCGTGGTTCAGCGCGACGTTAATCATATTGCGACGGGCTTTTTCCATCGCTTTCTGGATCGCTGCCGGAACTTCACGCGCTTTACCGTAACCAAAACCAACGCGACCGTTACCATCGCCAACAACAGTCAGAGCTGTGAAGGAGAAAATACGACCACCTTTAACGGTTTTAGATACGCGGTTAACCGCGATCAGCTTTTCCTGCAGTTCGCCAGCCTGTTTTTCGATGTGAGCCATCTTACACCTCTACCTTAGAACTGAAGGCCAGCTTCACGAGCAGCATCTGCCAGTGCCTGGACGCGACCATGATATTGGAACCCGGAACGGTCAAAAGACACATCTTTGATGCCTTTTTCCAGAGCGCGTTCAGCAACAGCTTTACCTACAGCTGCAGCGGCGTCTTTGTTACCGGTGTACTTCAGTTGTTCAGAGATAGCTTTTTCTACAGTAGAAGCAGCTACCAGAACTTCAGAACCATTCGATGCGATTACCTGGGCGTAAATATGACGCGGGGTACGATGTACCACCAGGCGGGTCGCACCAAGCTCTTTGAGCTTGCGGCGTGCGCGGGTCGCACGACGGATACGAGCAGATTTCTTATCCATAGTGTTACCTTACTTCTTCTTAGCCTCTTTGGTACGCACGACTTCGTCGGCGTAACGAACACCCTTGCCTTTATAAGGCTCAGGACGACGGTAGGCGCGCAGATCAGCTGCAACCTGGCCGATCACCTGCTTATCAGCGCCTTTCAGCACGATTTCAGTTTGAGTCGGACATTCAGCAGTGATACCCGCCGGCAGCTGATGGTCAACAGGATGTGAGAAACCCAGAGACAGGTTTACAACATTGCCTTTAACCGCTGCACGATAACCTACACCAACCAGCTGCAGCTTCTTAGTGAAGCCTTCGGTAACACCGATAACCATTGAGTTCAGCAGGGCACGCGCGGTACCAGCCTGAGCCCAACCATCCACGTAACCATCACGCGGACCGAAGGTCAGGGCATTGTCTGCCTGGTTAACTTCAACAGCATCGTTCAGGGTACGAGTCAGCTCGCCGTTTTTACCTTTGATCGTGATAACCTGACCGTTGATTTTTACATCAACGCCGGCAGGAATGACGACCGGTGCTTTAGCAACACGAGACATTCTTTCCTCCGATTAGGCTACGTAGCAGATAATTTCGCCACCAAGACCAGCCTGGCGCGCTGCACGATCAGTCATAACACCTTTAGAGGTAGAAACAACTGCGATACCCAGACCACCCATAACTTTCGGCAGCTCATCTTTTCTTTTATAGATGCGCAGACCTGGGCGGCTGATACGCTGAATGCTTTCTACCACAGCTTTGCCCTGGAAGTACTTCAGAGTCACTTCCAGTTCCGGCTTGGTGTCGCCTTCAATTTTGAAATCTTCAATAAAACCTTCTTCCTTCAGCACGTTGGCAATTGCCACTTTCAGCCTGGAGGAAGGCATGGTGACCGCAGCTTTGTTCGCGGTCTGACCGTTACGGATACGGGTCAGCATATCCGCGATCGGATCTTGCATGCTCATCTGTCTTTACTCCCGTGATTCAATTGGTGACAATTACCAGCTAGCCTTTTTCAGACCCGGGATTTCACCGCGCATTGCGGATTCACGGACCTTAATACGGCTCAACCCGAACTTCCGCAGGAAACCATGCGGACGACCAGTTTGGCGGCAGCGGTTACGCTGACGAGACGGGCTGGAATCACGCGGCAGACTCTGCAGCTTGAGAACAGCGTTCCAACGATCTTCGTCGGAAGCGTTCACATCAGAAATGATCGCTTTCAGTTCAGCGCGTTTCGCGAAGTATTTTTCAGCTAAAGCTACGCGTTTAACTTCGCGTGCTTTCATAGATTGCTTAGCCATGAAGTAACCCTACCTTACTTGCGGAACGGGAAGTCAAAGGCAGCCAGCAGAGCACGGCCTTCTTCGTCAGATTTCGCAGTAGTGGTAATGGTAATATCCAAACCACGCACGCGATCGACTTTGTCGTAGTCGATTTCTGGGAAGATGATCTGCTCACGGACACCCATGCTGTAGTTACCACGACCGTCGAACGACTTAGCGGACAGGCCGCGGAAGTCACGGATACGAGGTACAGCAATAGTGATCAGGCGCTCAAAGAACTCCCACATGCGTTCGCCACGCAGAGTCACTTTACAGCCGATCGGATAGCCCTGACGGATTTTGAAGCCCGCAACAGATTTGCGCGCTTTGGTGATCAACGGTTTTTGACCGGAGATTGCTGCCAGGTCAGCTGCTGCGTTATCCAGCAGTTTCTTGTCAGCGATCGCTTCACCAACACCCATATTCAGGGTGATCTTCTCGACCCGAGGGACTTGCATGACAGAATTGTAGCTAAACTCAGTCATGAGTTTGTTAACTACTTCGTCTTTGTAGTAATCATGCAGTTTCGCCATCGTACTACTCCAAATTACTTGATAGTTTCGCTGTTAGATTTAAAGAAACGGACTTTTTTGCCGTCTTCGAATCTAAAGCCTACACGGTCAGCCTTGCCGGTTGCCGCATTGAAGAGTGCAACGTTAGAAACCTGAATTGCAGCTTCTTTTTCAACGATGCCACCTGGTTGGTTCAGGGCCGGAACCGGCTTCTGATGTTTCTTAACCAGGTTGATACCTTCAACAATGATCTTGCCGGAAGACAGAACATTTTTTACTTTACCGCGTTTACCTTTATCTTTACCGGTTAACACGATAACTTCGTCATCACGACGGATTTTCGCTGCCATGACTCGCTCCTTAAAGTACTTCTGGTGCCAGAGAGATAATTTTCATGAACTTCTCAGAACGAAGTTCACGAGTTACCGGCCCAAAAATACGCGTACCGATAGGTTGCTCGCTGTTATTGTTTAAAATAACGCATGCATTACCATCGAAGCGAATGACAGAACCGTCCGGGCGACGAACACCCTTCTTGGTGCGCACCACTACCGCCTTCAGCACATCACCTTTTTTGACCTTACCACGCGGAATTGCTTCCTTGATGGTGATCTTGATGATGTCGCCTACGCCTGCGTAGCGACGGTGCGAGCCACCCAGAACCTTGATACACATTACGCGACGTGCACCGGAGTTGTCGGCGACGTTCAGCATAGTCTGTTCTTGGATCATTTTAGTGCTCCGCTAATGTCAACTACTACTGAAGACCCCAAAATCAGGGTCGATAAAAAGCCCCATATCGAGGGCGCGGCATTATAACACCACTTCTGTGATATGGGTAGAAAAAATAAACGGCTCATTTCTGAGCCGTTTATTCGTTAGAGAACGCGTACTCTATTACAGAATCGCTTTCTCTACAACGCGAACCAGCGTCCAGGACTTAGTCTTGGACAGCGGACGGCATTCGCGGATTTCAACCACGTCGCCGGTACCGCATTCGTTGTTCTCGTCGTGTACGTGCAGTTTGGTCGTACGTTTGATGAATTTACCGTAGATCGGGTGTTTCACAAAACGTTCGATAGCTACAACAATGGATTTCTCCATTTTGTCGCTAACAACACGACCTTGCAGAGTACGGATTTTATCGGTCATTACGCACCCGCCTTCTCAGTCAGTAAAGTCTTAACGCGTGCGACATCACGACGCACTTGCTTCAACAGGTGAGTCTGTTGCAGCTGGCCACTCGCAGCCTGCATACGCAGGTTGAACTGCTCGCGCAGCAGGTTAAGCAGCTCGGTGTTCAGCTCTTCAACGCTCTTTTCACGCAGCTCTTTTGCTTTCATTACATCACCGTCTTAGTTACAAAGGTGGTTTTAATCGGCAGTTTTGCTGCTGCCAGCTCGAAGGCTTCACGGGCCAGCTCTTCCGGAACACCGTCCATTTCGTACAGGACTTTACCCGGCTGAATCAAGGCAACCCAATACTCCACGTTACCTTTACCTTTACCCATACGAACTTCCAGCGGCTTCTCGGTGATCGGCTTGTCCGGGAATACACGGATCCAGATCTTACCCTGACGCTTAACAGCACGAGTCATAGCACGACGTGCTGCTTCGATTTGACGAGCGGTCAGACGACCACGGCCAACAGCTTTCAGACCGTAAGTGCCGAAGCTCACATCCGTGCCCTGCGCGAGACCACGGTTGCGGCCTTTGTGCACTTTACGGAATTTTGTACGCTTTGGTTGTAACATCAGCGACGCTCCTTATTTACGGCCTTTACGCTGCTGCTTTTTAGGTTGAGCAGCCGGTTTTTCCGGTTGTTCAACTGCAGCCATACCACCAAGGATCTCACCTTTGAAGATCCACACTTTAACGCCGATTACACCGTAAGTGGTGTGCGCTTCGGAGGTGTTGTAGTCAATGTCAGCGCGCAGTGTGTGCAGCGGAACGCGACCTTCACGGTACCATTCGGTACGTGCGATCTCAGCGCCACCCAGACGGCCACTAACTTCAACTTTGATACCTTTAGCGCCCAGACGCATGGCGTTCTGTACAGCACGCTTCATAGCACGACGGAACATAACGCGACGTTCCAGCTGAGAAGTGATGCTGTCAGCAACCAGTTTTGCGTCCAGTTCAGGCTTACGAACTTCGGCGATATTGATCTGAGCAGGAACGCCAGCGATATCCGCTACGACCTTGCGCAGTTTCTCAACGTCTTCACCTTTTTTACCGATAACGATACCCGGGCGAGCAGTGTGAATAGTCACACGGATGCTTTTAGCCGGACGCTCGATAACGATACGAGATACAGACGCTTTAGCCAGTTCCTTCGTCAGGTACTGACGTACTTTAAAATCGCTGTCCAGGTTGTCAGCGAATTCTTTGGTGTTCGCAAACCAGGTAGAGTTCCATGGTTTTACAATACCCAGGCGAATACCATTAGGATGTACTTTCTGACCCATTGCTAGTCTCCAGAGTCTCAGCGATCGGACACAACCACAGTGATGTGGCTGGTGCGCTTCAGGATGCGATCTGCACGACCTTTCGCACGCGGCATAATGCGCTTCATGCTCGGGCCTTCGTCTACGAAAATTTTCGCAACTTTCAGATCGTCAATGTCAGCGCCATCGTTGTGTTCAGCGTTAGCAATGGCAGATTCCAGAACCTTCTTGACCAGTACAGCCGCTTTCTTGTTGGTGTAGGTCAGAATATCCAGAGCCTGCGACACTTTCTTACCGCGAATCAGGTCAGCAACAAGGCGAACCTTCTGAGCAGAAGAACGAGCATGGCGATGTTGAGCTAAAGTTTCCATCTCTTCCTCCTACCTTATTTCTTCTTCGCTTTTTTATCAGCAGCATGGCCGCGATAAGTACGAGTCGGTGCGAATTCACCCAGTTTGTGACCGACCATTTCGTCGGAAACAAATACCGGAACGTGCTGACGACCATTATGGACAGCGATGGTCAAACCGATCATGTTAGGAAAGATCGTTGAACGACGGGACCAAGTGCGCAGGGGCTTCTTGTCTCCGCTTTCCACCGCTTTCTCTACCTTCTTCAGCAAGTGCAGGTCAATAAAAGGACCTTTCTTGAGAGAACGTGGCATGGCTTATCCTCTAAAATTATTTGCTACGGCGACGTACGATGAATTTATCAGTACGCTTGTTGCTGCGGGTCTTCTTACCTTTGGTCTGAACCCCCCACGGAGTTACCGGGTGCTTACCAAAGTTACGACCTTCACCACCACCATGTGGGTGGTCGACCGGGTTCATCGCAGTACCGCGAACGGTAGGACGAACACCACGCCAGCGTGCAGCACCTGCTTTACCCAGAACGCGCAGCATATGCTCAGCATTGCCAACTTCGCCCAGAGTTGCGCGGCAGTCTGCTTCTACTTTACGCATTTCACCAGAGCGCAGACGCAGGGTGACATAAGCACCATCGCGAGCAACGATCTGAACGTAAGTACCAGCGGAACGAGCCAGCTGACCGCCTTTACCTGGTTTCATTTCTACGTTATGAACGGTAGAACCAACCGGGATATTGCGCATCGGCAGGGTGTTACCTGCTTTGATTGCAGCATCAACGCCAGACTGAATCTGGTCGCCAGCTTTCAGGCCTTTCGGGGCCAGGATGTAACGGCGCTCGCCGTCTTTGTACAGAACCAGCGCGATGTTCGCGGAACGGTTCGGATCGTACTCAAGACGTTCAACAACTGCCGGGATACCATCTTTGTTGCGTTTAAAGTCAACAATACGGTAAGCCTGCTTGTGGCCACCACCGATATGACGAGTGGTGATACGGCCATTGTTGTTACGACCACCGGATTTGCTGTTTTTTTCCAGCAACGGAGCAAAAGGTTTGCCCTTGTGCAGCTCAGGGTTAACCACTTTAACTACGTGGCGACGACCCGGAGATGTCGGTTTACATTTAACAACTGCCATTGTATTACTCCTCCGACTTACTCAGCGCCGCCAACGAAGTCCAGATTCTGGCCTTCTTTAAGGGTGACGTAAGCTTTTTTCCAGTCGCTACGACGACCGATACGCTGTCCGTGACGTTTAACTTTCCCTTTAACTACCAGGGTGTTAACGACTTCGACTTCGACTTCAAACAGTTTCTGCACAGCAGCTTTGATCTCTGCTTTGGTCGCGTCTTTTGCAACTTTGAGAACGATGGTGTTGGTTTTTTCCATCGCAGTAGACGCTTTTTCAGAAACGTGCGGTGCGCGCAGCACCTTCAGCAGACGTTCTTCACGAATCATGCCAGCATCTCCTCAACTTGCTTAACAGCATCAGCAGTCATTACGACTTTGTCGAAGGCGATCAGGCTAACCGGGTCGATACCAGTCGCATCGCGTACGTCAACCTTGTGCAGGTTACGTGCGGCCAGGAACAGGTTCTCGTCCAGCTCACCGGTGATGATCAGCACATCTTCCAGAGCCATGTCTTTCAGTTTCTGAGCAAGCAGCTTAGTTTTCGGCGCTTCCAGAGAGAACTGCTCGACAACGATCAGACGATCCTGACGTACCAGTTCGGACAGAATGCTTTTCAGCGCGCCGCGGTACATCTTTTTGTTAACTTTTTGACTGTGGTCCTGCGGACGTGCAGCGAAGGTCACGCCACCAGAACGCCAGATCGGGCTCTTAACAGAACCTGAACGCGCACGGCCGGTGCCTTTCTGGCGCCACGGTTTTTTACCGGAACCAGTTACTTCAGCACGGGTCTTCTGAGCACGAGTACCCTGACGAGCACCAGCTGCATAAGCAACAACAACCTGGTGTACCAGCGCTTCGTTGAAGTCACGACCGAAGGTAGTTTCGGAAACAGTCAGCGCGCTCTGCGCGTCTTTCAATACTAATTCCATTGCTATCTCCTCACGCCTTCACAGCTGGTTTAACGATCAGGTCGCTACCGGTTGCACCCGGGACAGCACCTTTAACCAGCAGCAGGTTGCGCTCAGCGTCAACACGTACTACGTCCAGGCTCTGAACGGTTACACGCTCATTACCCAGCTGACCTGCCATTTTCTTGCCCTTGAACACTTTGCCCGGAGTCTGGTTCTGACCGATAGAACCCGGAACGCGGTGGGACAGGGAGTTACCGTGAGTAGCGTCCTGGGTACGGAAGTTCCAGCGCTTAACGGTACCTGCGAAACCTTTACCTTTAGAGGTGCCAGTTACGTCAACTTTTTTAACTTCAGCAAACAGCTCAACGCTAATATCCTGACCTACGGAGAACTCTTCACCGTCAGCCAGACGGAATTCCCACAGACCACGGCCAGCTTCTACGCCAGCTTTAGCGAAGTGACCCGCTTCCGGCTTGGTTACGCGGTTAGCTTTTTTAGCACCGGTGGTAACCTGGATAGCGCGGTAGCCGTCGTTAGCCAGATCTTTAACCTGAGTAACGCGGTTTGCTTCAACTTCGATTACGGTTACTGGGATAGAAACGCCATCTTCAGTGAAGATGCGGGTCATGCCCACTTTTTTACCGACTAAACCAATCATTGTTTCAACCTCTCAATCGCTCGATGACCTGATCAACCCAGGCTGATCTGCACGTCTACACCGGCAGCCAGATCCAGACGCATCAGAGCATCAACGGTTTTCTCGGTTGGCTCAACGATGTCAACCAGACGCTTATGAGTGCGGATTTCGTACTGATCGCGCGCATCTTTGTTGACGTGCGGAGAGATCAGTACGGTAAAGCGCTCTTTGCGGGTCGGCAGCGGGATCGGACCACGAACTTGCGCACCAGTGCGCTTCGCAGTTTCGACGATTTCGGCGGTTGATTGATCGATCAGACGATGATCAAACGCTTTCAAGCGGATACGGATTCTTTGGTTCTGCATGAGACCAGAGCTCCAATTATTTATAGACGAAAATAATTACTCCTCACACCCATTACGATTGATGGGGGAGTGTAATCGTTCTTACGTAGCCCCCCGATTGGGAGCATTGTTAGCGGCAAAAATCGTCGCTATGGTTCAGATCGAACCAGCCGTCAATTACGACAAGCCCGCGCATTATACGTAAATCTGGCGCCAGCGCAAGTGCAGATTAGAAATTAAACAGCGGAGCATGTTGGCTCGCAAAGGATTTGTCGTCCTTTACATCACTCATAGAATCTCTGGAAAGCAGCGCGCACTTCTCTCACCCTCCCCTTTCATTGTTCATCTCTATAACGCACGCTTATCAGCGGGTTGGTAACGCTGCAGGCAGGGACGCCATGTTTTTTCTTATTATTTATATTGCACTAAACCTTCAGCTCGTCAGGTGTGATGTGCGATCAAGACTACTACCAGATTACTATACCTGCCCTCTTCTCTGGGCGGGCCTACTCTGGCATTGCCTGTCGCGCACTGATTTCCTGAACGATGCGGTGTTCGGCGCAATTGCCGGGTATACAAGTTTTGCTGCGGTTTACTGGGGATATCGATTGTTGCGTGGCCATGAAGGATTAGGATATGGCGATGTGAAATATCTTGCAGCGCTCGGCGCGTGGCATGGCTGGGCTTCTCTTCCTGCTCTGGTGTTTTATGCCGCGCTGTTTGCCTGCTGCGCTGTGGCTTTCACGCTTTGCCGGCAGGGTAAACTGCAGGTAATAAAAAACCCGCTGCCGTTTGGACCTTTCCTCGCAGCAGCGGGTTTCGTGGTGGGTTACCCCACGCTAATACGGTTTTAATCTTCGACTTTGATCTGAGACTGAAGGTAATTCTGCATACCCAGTTTAGCGATCAGATCCAGTTCGGTTTCCAGCCAGTCAATGTGGTGCTCTTCGTCAGCAAGAATTTTGATCATCATATCGCGGCTGACATAGTCATGGATGCTGTCAGCATAGGCGATCGCTTCACGCAGATCTCTAGCGCCTTCCAGCTCCAGACGCAGGTCTGATTGCAGCATCTCTTCAACGTCTTCACCAATGCCGAGTTTGCCAAGATCCTGCAAGTTCGGGATCCCTTCAAGAAACAGAATACGCTCGATATACAAATCGGCGTGTTTCATTTCATCAATGGATTCATGGTATTCGACGTCATTGAGGCGGGTCAGCCCCCAGTTTTTGAACATCCTCGCATGGAGAAAGTATTGGTTGATTGCGACAAGCTCATTTCCCAATAATTTATTGAGATAATTTATGATTTTAACATCACCTTTCATTATGTAGTCCCTCCGCTTCCACTCATTGAAGCGTAGATGGGGCTACAGGGATGTCAAAAAAAAGATAGAGCCTCAGGCAATCTCTTTGTATTCCGGCATCTGGGTCAACTCATCCTGCATGATGTCGCGAGCGGCGCGGATGCATTTACCACACTGATTACCTACCGGAATAAACTTGCGGAGCTGCTGAAATGATTGAGGGTGAAACTGGCGCACAGCCTGGCGAATTTTTTTATCACTTACACCGTTACACAAACAAACGTACATGGATGACTCCCGTTCACTTAATGCGCAAAGTGTAAATGAGAATGGTTATGATTACAACAGAGGAAGCGTAAGGGATTTAGCAGCGAAGTGTTAATAGCTGTAAGTGAGAAGTGGTCAAAGAGCAGGCAACAAAAAGGGCACCGAAGTGCCCTTTTAAATTCAAAGCTAATGAATTAGCCCAGAACTTTTGCTACAACGCCCGCGCCAACGGTACGGCCGCCTTCACGGATTGCGAAACGCAGACCATCGTCCATCGCGATCGGGTGAATCAGGGTAACAACCATTTTGATGTTGTCGCCCGGCATTACCATCTCAACGCCTTCCGGCAGTTCGATGGTGCCAGTCACGTCAGTTGTACGGAAGTAGAACTGCGGACGGTAGCCTTTGAAGAACGGAGTGTGACGGCCGCCTTCGTCTTTGGACAGGATGTACACTTCAGATTCGAATTTGGTGTGCGGCTTGATGGAACCCGGCTTAGCCAGTACCTGACCACGTTCGATTTCTTCACGTTTGATACCACGCAGCAGAACACCAACGTTCTCACCAGCACGGCCTTCGTCCAGCAGTTTGCGGAACATTTCAACGCCGGTACAGGTAGATTTCGCGGTGTCTTTGATACCAACGATTTCAACTTCTTCACCAACTTTGATGATACCGCGCTCTACACGACCGGTAACAACGGTACCACGACCGGAGATGGAGAATACGTCTTCGATCGGCAGCAGGAACGGCTTGTCAATCGCGCGCTCTGGTTCCGGGATGTAGGAATCCAGGTAGCCAGCCAGCTCGATGATTTTCTCTTCCCACTGAGCTTCGCCTTCCAGCGCTTTCAGTGCAGAACCACGAACGATCGGAGTGTCGTCGCCCGGGAAGTCGTACTGAGACAGCAGCTCACGCACTTCCATCTCAACCAGTTCCAGCAGCTCTTCGTCATCAACCATGTCACATTTGTTCAGGAACACGATGATGAACGGAACGCCTACCTGACGACCCAGCAGGATGTGCTCACGGGTCTGCGGCATCGGGCCGTCAGTCGCAGCAACAACCAGGATCGCGCCGTCCATCTGCGCAGCACCGGTGATCATGTTTTTAACATAGTCGGCGTGGCCCGGGCAGTCTACGTGCGCGTAGTGGCGAGTCGGGGTGTCATATTCAACGTGAGAGGTGTTGATGGTGATACCACGAGCTTTTTCTTCCGGCGCGTTATCGATCTGGTCGAATGCGCGAGCAGCACCGCCGTAGGTCTTAGCCAGTACGGTGGTGATTGCAGCGGTCAGAGTAGTTTTACCATGGTCAACGTGGCCGATTGTGCCGACGTTGACGTGCGGTTTTGTACGTTCAAATTTTTCTTTAGACACGGCTTTATTCCTTACTATAGTGCTCTCCCTCAATGGAGAGAGCACGGGACTTTGGTTTTAACCCTGCGGCTTATTTACCACGGGCTTCAATTACGGCCTGAGCAACGTTGTTCGGCGCATCATCATACTTCAGGAATTCCATGGTGTACGATGCACGACCTTTGGTCAGAGAACGCAGCTGAGTTGCATATCCGAACATTTCAGACAGCGGAACTTCAGCGTGGATCTTAACGCCAGTAACTTCAGATTCCTGACCGCGCAGCATGCCGCGACGACGGCTCAAGTCACCGATAACGTCACCGGTGTTCTCTTCCGGAGTCTCTACTTCAACCTTCATGATCGGCTCAAGCAGAACTGGTTTCGCTTTCTTAAAGCCATCTTTAAAGGCAATAGACGCAGCAAGTTTAAACGCCAGTTCAGAGGAGTCAACGTCGTGGTAAGAACCGAAGTGCAGACGTACGCCCAGATCAACTACCGGGTAACCAGCTAGCGGACCAGACTTCAGCTGCTCCTGGATGCCTTTATCAACGGCCGGGATGTATTCGCCAGGAATTACACCACCTTTGATGTCGTTGATGAACTCGTAACCTTTCGGGTTAGAGCCCGGCTCCAGCGGGTACATGTCGATAACAACATGACCGTACTGACCGCGACCACCAGACTGCTTAGCGTGTTTACCTTCGATATCGGTAACTTTCGCGCGAATCGCTTCGCGGTAAGCAACCTGAGGTTTACCCACGTTAGCTTCAACGTTGAACTCACGCTTCATACGGTCAACGATGATGTCGAGGTGCAGTTCGCCCATACCAGCGATAATGGTCTGGTTAGATTCTTCGTCAGTCCATACGCGGAAAGACGGGTCTTCTTTAGCCAGACGGCCCAGAGCCAGACCCATTTTTTCCTGGTCAGCTTTGGTTTTCGGTTCTACAGCGATGGAGATTACCGGCTCCGGGAATTCCATACGCTCCAGAATGATCGGGTGATCCGGGTCACACAGGGTGTCACCGGTGATCACGTCTTTCAGACCGATCGCTGCAGCGATATCGCCCGCGCGAACTTCTTTGATCTCTTCACGTTTGTTAGCGTGCATCTGAACGATACGACCGAAACGCTCACGTGCAGATTTCACGGAGTTCAGTACGGTATCACCAGAGTTAACCACACCGGAGTAAACACGGAAGAAGGTCAGGTTACCCACGAACGGGTCAGTTGCGATTTTGAACGCCAGCGCAGCAAACGGCTCTTCGTCGCTAGCATGACGCTCAGCCGGCGTATCTTTACCATCGTCCAGCATACCGTTGATCGCAGGAACGTCAGTCGGGGACGGCAGGTAATCAATTACCGCATCCAGCATCGCCTGAACGCCTTTGTTCTTGAACGCAGAACCACAGGTTACCAGGATGATTTCGTTGTTCAGAACGCGCTGACGAAGAGCAGTTTTGATCTCTTCTTCAGTCAGTTCTTCGCCACCCAGGTATTTTTCCATCAGCTCTTCTGAAGCTTCTGCCGCAGATTCGATCAGGTTCTGGTGCCATTCGTCAGCCAGGTCCTGCATCTCAGCCGGGATATCTTCGTAAACGAAGGTAACGCCCTGGTCAGCATCGTTCCAGTTGATCGCTTTCATTTTCACCAGGTCGATAACACCGGTGAAACCTTCTTCAGCACCAATTGCCAGCTGCAGCGGAACTGGGTTCGCGCCGAGACGGGTTTTGATCTGATCAACAACTTTCAGGAAGTTAGCGCCCATGCGGTCCATTTTGTTAACGAACGCGATGCGCGGAACTTTATATTTGTTAGCCTGACGCCATACGGTTTCAGACTGTGGCTGAACACCACCAACGGCACAGTAAACCATTACCGCACCATCCAGTACACGCATGGAACGTTCTACTTCGATGGTGAAGTCAACGTGCCCCGGGGTGTCGATGATGTTTACGCGATGCGGTTCATACTGCTTCGCCATACCAGACCAGAATGCAGTAGTCGCTGCGGAGGTGATGGTGATACCACGCTCCTGCTCCTGCTCCATCCAGTCCATGGTTGCGGCGCCGTCGTGAACTTCACCGATTTTGTGGTTTACACCGGTGTAGAACAGAATACGTTCGGTAGTGGTGGTTTTACCGGCGTCGATGTGCGCACTGATACCAATGTTGCGGTAGCGTGCGATGGGTGTTGTACGAGCCATTTGATTCCTCGTTTGTGTCTTTTAGGCGTTCAGAATTAAGTTGCCAAACGGCGGGCGACTTACTTGAAGCGCCCGCCAGTTGACTAGAACTCCGAAGGGATTACCAACGGTAGTGTGCGAACGCCTTGTTGGCTTCGGCCATACGGTGAACGTCTTCACGTTTCTTAACTGCAGTACCTTTGTTGTCTGCAGCATCGGAAAGTTCGTTCGCCAGGCGCAGAGCCATGGATTTATCACCGCGTTTACGAGCAGCTTCAACGATCCAACGCATTGCCAGGGCATTACGACGAACCGGACGAACTTCAACCGGAACCTGATAAGTAGAACCACCAACGCGGCGAGACTTAACTTCGACAGTCGGGCGCACGTTTTCGAGAGCTACTTCGAAAGCTTCCAGTTCATTTTTACCAGAGCGCTGAGCCAGGGTCTCCAGCGCGCTGTATACGATTGCTTCTGCAGTAGATTTTTTACCGTCTACCATCAGGATATTTACAAATTTAGCCAGCAGTTCTGATCCGAACTTAGGATCCGGCAGAATTTTACGCTGACCAATAACACGACGACGTGGCATGGAAATACTCCGTTGTTAATTCAGGATTGTCCAAAACTCTAAGAGTTTAGTGTGACATTAAGTTAAAACAGTTTGGCCTTACTTAACGGAGAACCATTAAGCCTTAGGACGTTTCACGCCATACTTGGAGCGAGATTGCTTACGGTCTTTAACACCAGAGCAGTCAAGCGCGCCACGAACGGTATGGTAACGAACACCCGGAAGGTCTTTAACACGACCGCCACGGATCAGGATCACGGAGTGCTCCTGCAGGTTGTGACCTTCACCACCGATGTAGGAAGTCACTTCGAAACCGTTGGTTAAACGAACACGGCAAACTTTACGCAGTGCGGAGTTCGGTTTTTTAGGGGTGGTGGTATATACACGAGTACATACGCCACGTTTTTGCGGGCATGCTTCCAGCGCCGGCACGTTGCTTTTCGCAACTTTGCGGGCGCGTGGTTTGCGTACCAGCTGGTTAACTGTTGCCATTAAATAGCTCCTGGTTTTAGCTTTTGCTTCGTAAACACGTAATAAAACGGCCTCATATAATATGAGGACGCAGAATTTTATGGCTGTGCTTAAAAGGTGTCAAGAAATATACAGCGATCCCTGCATTACCAGTTCAGCTGAACGGCGTTTTTCACCGCCAGGCTAACGAAATCAGTATAGCTAACGCTGACGGCGCTGCGCGAAATTTGAGCAGAGAGACCGCGCGCGTCAACATCCTCTTTCAGCACATGCAGCGTTATGGGGGCATTGAGCAGTAATTCAACGAACGGCGAACCATTAAGAGCAGCAAGCACCCCGTCCGAGAGCAGTAACAGATCGTCACCGGGGCGCAGGACGCGCAGCAGCGCCGTCATATCGCACTGCCAGGGTGAGCGGGATAGAGTTAGCAGCATAAGACCTCAAAAATTGAGCACGACGGAGTATTGCTCAAGTTGCTCGCGCAGCGCCTCCGGCTCCAGGCTCTGAGCAGGTAAGACAAACGCCCTCTCCTCGCCAAGGCCTCGTTCACGCAGGGAAGCGGCACACAGCCAGATCTCCTCAACATCGTAGAGCGGCAACACTTTGAAGGTTGCAATGTAGTCGCGCGCCAGGATCTTGCCCGGCTGCTGGTTAGGCAGCAGTTGCAGCACGCCATCGCCGATAAAAAAGAGGCCTATCTCTTCTGTTAACGCGGAGGTAGCTAGCACCGCGTCCAGCCCCTCACGTCCGGATGAAGAGCCGTGCGGCGAGGAGGAGAAAACAAAGGCGATTCGCTTCATCAGAACTGTACCACTCTGTCACAGGTCAGCGCCGCTTCAGCCAGTGCGCCGAGACCGGTAAGTGAAAATCCTGCCTGCAGATTAGCCCCCGCTAATGTCAGCCGCGAAGCCTCACTCTCATCGACCACGCCACGGCGCAACGCCGCCGCTACGCAGATATGCAACTCAACCTGCTGCTCAGCATGCAAACGCTGCCAGGCGCGCACAAGATCAAACTCGTCGCTGGCGGGGGCAGTCAACGCGTTCGCGTTACTCACCCCTTCCCGGTAGAAGAAGACGCTTACGAGCGTATGTCCCGCTTCCAGTAGGGCAAGTGCGAATTGATAAGCGCTGCTTGCCTGCTGCGTGCCGTAGGCCGGGCCAGTGACCATCAACGCAAAACGCATTAATGACCTTGCCCTGAGAAATCGCCGCTTTTGAACTGGCGAATGTAGAGATAGACCGTGTGCTTGGAGATATTCAGGCGGTCAGCGACCTGATTAATGGCGTCTTTGATATCAAAGATGCCTTTCTCGTAGAGGTTAAGCACGATCTGACGATTTTTGGCGTTGTTAGAGACGTTACGGTCAGCGTTCACCTCTTCAATGGTGAACTCAAGGGTTTGCATCACCAGGTCTTCAACAGACGAAGCGAAGTTAACCGAGGAGCCAACATCCGGCGTTTCCGGCGGCACAAAAGTGCTCATGATCTGCGAGAAAGGTACATCGAGATTCATGTTGATGCAGAGTAGGCCAATAACACGGTGATCGCGGTTGCGAATAGCTATCGTCACCGACTTCATCAGCACGCCGCTTTTTGCGCGGGTGAAATAGCATTTCGACACGCTGCTGTCGGCACCGGTCATATCATGCAGCATACGCAGCGCGAGATCGGTAATCGGCGAGCCAATTTTACGCCCGGTGTGCTCGCCGTTAGCGATGCGGATGGCAGAGCATTTGAGATCCTGTAAGGAGTGCAACACGATTTCGCAGTGCGAACCAATGAGCATCGCTAACCCGTCCACCACCGCTTCGTAGGATTTGAGGATATCGAAGTCGGTTTGATCGAAAGGACGTTGATCCAGGAGGTCAAGCTCACTGGTTTCGTTGGTTAATAGCGACCTGGACATGAAAAAAAACACTCCTTTTCAGGAGCCTGTCGTTAAGTTTTCAGGGCAGGCTCAGTATTTGCAGGGGGATATAAATTAATACATCGTAGGTTATGCTTTCCAGAATTATATCCCCGATGCAAAAAAAACGCCGCTCGGAGGCGGCGCGTTTCACACTTTTACTTCTTCGCAGCAGGGGTGTCTTTTGCGTCATCCGCTTTATCGCCTGCGGCTGGAGCCGCTTCCGGGGCCGCAGCGTCCGCTTTCGGAGCCGGTTTGATATCAAGCAGCTCAACGTCGAATACCAGGGTAGAGTTCGCCGGAATACCCGGTACGCCCGTTTTACCGTAAGCCAGTGCCGGCGGGATCACCAGTTTGATTTTGCCGCCTTTCTTGATGTTTTTCAGGCCTTCGGTCCAGCCCGGGATCACGCCATCGAGGCGGAAGGAGAGCGGTTCGCCACGGGTGTAAGAGTTGTCGAACTCTTTACCGTCAATCAGCGTGCCTTTGTAGTTTACCACCACGGTGTCGCTATCTTTCGGCGCATCACCGGTACCCGCTTTCTCTACTTTGTAGAGCAGGCCGGTGCTGGAGGTTTTCACGCCTTTCTCTTTTGCAAAGGCATCACGGAAGGCTTTGCCTTTGGTTTCGTTTTCAGTCGCATCTTTTTCCATGCGCTCCTGAGCGGCAGTTTTCACACGCGTTTCAAACGCCTGCAGAGTCTGTTCGATCTCCTGGTCACTCAGCTTGCTCTTATCAGCAAAGGCGTCCTGCACACCGGCGATCAGCTGGTCTTTATCCAGTTTGATGCCCAGCTTTTCCTGCTCTTTCAGGGAATTTTCCATGTAACGGCCCAGTGACGCGCCCAGCGCGTAAGCGGATTTCTGGTCGTCGTTTTTGAATGCCGATTTGCTGTCAGTTGCAGCAGCTTTCTCTTTGGTTGGGGCATCAGCAGCTAAGGTGAGCGGTGCATGAAGGGCTACAGCCATGGTGGTCGCCAGCAGCGTGACTTTAAACAGTGATTTCATCCATTTCTCCAGGGACCGGGGCATCTCGCCCCAGGGTTAAACATAAAGTAAGAAGCGTACTATAAAGTGTTGCGGCGGAAATCAACATAAGGACTCTGCCCGAATTCACCCGATCTGTGACTATTTTTGTTTAAATAAGTTTCTGCATGAAGGCTGTACCTTCGCGCAAAGTTAAGTAAAATCCGGCCGATTACCCCAATCGACCCGGATGTTACCCGGAGGTGAAAAGATGCAAGAGTTATCGATAGAAGCGCGACTGGCTGAACTGGAGAGTCGACTGGCTTTTCAGGAGATGACCATTGAAGAGCTCAACCAGACGGTGGTAGCTCATGAGCTGGAGATGGCGAAGCTGCGCGAACATCTGCGTTTGCTGGTGGAGAAAGTAAAAGCCAGTCAGCCTTCACATCTGGCGTCCCCGTCGGAAGAGACACCCCCGCCCCACTATTAAGATGTAAAAAAAGCGGGTTTCCCCGCTTTTTGTGCCCGGTCGGCTGACGCTTACCGGGCTTTTCAATACCTTAGCCAACGCACCTTCGGCGCGAAAGACGACGGGTATGATTAGTGGCAGCCGCAACCGCCGTTACCGCAACCACCTTTACCGCCATGATCGTGACCATGGTCGTGATCGTGGCCGTGACCACCGCAGCAGCCGTCGTGACCGTGGTCGTGGTCATGATCGTGACCATGCGGGCCATGAACGTGACCGTGCGCCAGCTCTTCTTCGGTTGCTTCGCGAATCGCGACAACTTCGACGTTGAACTTCAGGTTCTGACCCGCCAGCATGTGGTTACCATCAACCACTACGTGGTCATCTTCCACTTCGGTGATCTCAACCGGCACCGGGCCCTGGTCAGTTTCAGCCAGGAAGCGCATGCCAACCTGCAGTTCGTCAACGCCCATGAAGACGTCTTTCGGAACGCGCTGCACCAGATTTTCATCGTACTGACCGTAAGCGTCGTTCGCGCCAACAGCCACATCGAATTTGTCGCCGACTTCATGACCGTCCAGCGCGTTTTCCAGACCGGAGATCAGGGAGCCGTGACCGTGCAGGTAGTCCAGCGGTGCACTCACCGGAGACTCATCAACTAATACACCGTCTTCTGTACGTACCTGATAGGCCAGGCTGACCACCAGGTCTTTTGCTACTTTCATGATATCTCCTGAGCGTGGGAAAATTACTGGCGCAGATTGTAACGGAATTCTGCACCCGTGTACCCTTAAGCTTAAAAAATCCTGCCTGATATCGCTAGTCCGGATGAAAAATCCCGATAACTTGCTCATCTTTGCGAACATGATCGCGTGCTTCTTTATCCGCTTCGCGCATCTGATGCCCGCACTTAACACACTCAACAATATCGACGTTATTTTCGCGCCACATCGCCATTGAGTCTTTCGCCTGGCACGACGGACAGGTCGCACCGGCAATAAAACGTTTACGTACAGCCATTCGACTCCCCTTATTCAAACTCATCCCAGCCGTCGAGCTGACGCCGCTCTTGCTGCATCTCACGCTGGAAAATCTCTTCCAGCTCGCGGCGCGCTTCACGTACGCGGGAAATTTGTACCGTATCGGTATGCACCGGCATCAGCTCGCGCAGCATGCGCATATCGAGCCGCCTGAAGTGCAGCTGCGCCCGCTGCGCCTGATGCGGATGCATACCCAGTGAAATCAGAGCCTTACGCCCTAACTCCAGCGCACTGGAGAAGGTTTCGCGCGAGAACTGCGTCACGCCCGCCTGCAACAGCTCATGCGCTTCGACACGTCCCCGCGCCCGCGCCAAAATCGCCAGATGGGGAAAGTGCTGCTGGCAAAGCTCCACCAGCTTCATGGTATCGACCGGATCGTTACAGGTGATGACAATCGATTGTGCGGCCTCCGCCCCTGCCGAGCGCAATAACTCCAGCTGCGTCGCATCACCGTAATAGACTTTGTAGCCATATTTACGCATCAGGTTCACCGCGCTGATATCACGCTCCAGCACGGTAATGCGCATCTCGTTCGCCATCAGCAGGCGGCCAATCACCTGCCCGAAGCGCCCAAAACCGACGACAATCACCTGCGGCTTATCATCATCGACCCACGGCGCTTCATCTTCATCCTCCGGCTTGTTGAAACGTCGGGAGAGCAGCTTATCAATGGCGCGCATCAGCAGCGGCGTGGTCATCATCGACAGCGTGACGGTTACCAGCAGCAGCGCCATCTGATCGTCTTTAAACAGCCGCTGCGAGGAAGCGGTGGAAAAGAGCACAAACGCGAACTCACCGCCCTGGCTCAATACCCCAGCAAACTGCATCCGCTCAGAGCTACGCAGACCGTAAATGCGCGCCAGCCCGTACAGCACCAGCGATTTTACGGCCACCAGCACCGCAACGCTCATCACTACCCACAATAGATGGGTATAGAGCACGCCGAGGTTCAGCGCCATGCCGACCGAAATAAAGAACAGCCCCAACAGCAGCCCTTTAAACGGCTCAATGGCAATCTCCAGCTCGTGGCGGTATTCGCTCTCCGCCAGCAGAATGCCAGCAATAAACGTACCCAGCGCCATCGACAGGCCGAGGGCATCCATAAACAGCGCCGACCCCAGTACTAGCAGCAGCGTGGCGGCGGTAAAGACTTCGCGCACGCCGGAAGCGGCGATAAAACGAAACACAGGGCGCAGCAGGTAACGCCCGCCGATCAGCATCCCGGCAAAGGCGAGCACCTTCATGCCCACCTTCATCCAGTCGAGATGATCGTCGCCGTTGCCCGCCAGCAGCGGCACCAGCGCCAGCGCCGGGATCACCGCCAGATCCTGGAACAACAGCACCGAGAAACCAAGCTGACCGGACTCGCTGCGGTTCATCCCTTTATCGCGCATCAGTTGCAGCGCCATCGCGGTAGAGGACATCGCAAGACCAATACCGCCAATTAACGCCGCCTGCCAGGAGAATTTCGTCAGCATCAGCAGGCCTGCGAGGATCGCCGCACTTAACAGCACCTGCGCCGCACCGACACCAAAAATCGAGCGACGCAGCTCCCACAATTTCGACGGGTTAAGTTCGAGCCCAATGATAAACATCAGGAACACCACGCCCAGCTCTGAGAAGTGGAGGATCTCATCA
The DNA here is from genome assembly GCF_014490785.1 of Kosakonia sp. SMBL-WEM22. Lineage (NCBI taxonomy): Bacteria > Pseudomonadati > Pseudomonadota > Gammaproteobacteria > Enterobacterales > Enterobacteriaceae > Kosakonia > Kosakonia sp. SMBL-WEM22. The sequence goes on from NZ_CP051488.1 coordinate 4,528,363, forward strand.
ACGTCGCTGATAAACCCCAGTCCCCATGGGCCAATCGCAATACCCGCCAGCAGGTAACCCAGCACGGCGCCAATCCCTAAACGTGCGGCCAGCGGCACAGCGACTACCGCCGCGAAGAGAAATAGCACGCCGGCCAGTAAGAGTGCGGAACCTTCCATTAACGGCCTCCCGGCGGCAGCGGCGAAGCCAGCCAGTCGCCGTAAGCTTTGGCGTGGTGTGCCAGCTCCTGCGCCGACTGGCGACGTGCCCAGTAGATGATAATTGGGCTGAGCCAGTGCATACGGCACATCGCGGCGGTCAACTCAAAAGGGCGTAAAACATCATTGAGGGAGTAGCGGTTGAGACCATCATGACGATAAGCCGCCTCCGGCTCACCAGTGGTGATCACGCTACGCCAGTACTTTCCCGCCAGTTGGTTCCCACCTGTTCCGCTGGCAAAGCCGCGGCTCAACACGCGGTCGAGCCACTCTTTCAGCAGCGCCGGACAACTGTAGGTATAAAGGGGATGTTGAAAAACAATAACGTCATGCTCGCGCAATAACGCCTGTTCATAGGGAATATCAATAAAAAAATCGGGGTAACGGGCGTAAAGATCGTGCACCGTTACGTTCTCCAGTTGCGTGGCCGGCTTAAGCAAAACCCGGTTCGCAACCGAGTCCTGTGATTCCGGATGGGCATAGATCAGCAACACTTTTGCTGCCTGCGACATCACTCCCCTCCCGGGTCTAAATTCTCTCTTCTCTGCAAACCAGCGCCCGATGGCGTGGCCAGAATGCTTTTGTCTATCGTCTTCATTTTGGGCTAACATTGCGGCCCCGGTGCGGCATTTCGCCGTGGCCTTACATTACCATAAAGACAAATTAACATAGTCTGAACATACGGCGTCTTATGATTGTTTTCTCCTCGTTACAAATTCGTCGCGGCGTGCGTGTCCTGTTGGACAACGCCACAGCCACCATCAACCCGGGCCAGAAAGTGGGCCTGGTGGGTAAAAACGGCTGCGGCAAATCGACCCTGCTCGCGCTGTTGAAAAACGAGATAAGCGCCGACGGCGGCAGCGCCACTTTCCCCGGCACCTGGCAGCTGGCGTGGGTCAACCAGGAAACACCGGCGCTGGACGAAGCAGCGATAGATTATGTGATAGACGGCGATCGTGAATATCGCCAGCTGGAAGCGGCGCTTAAGGCCGCCAACGAGCGCAACGACGGCAATGCTATCGCCACGGTTCACGGCAAGCTTGATGCAATCGATGCCTGGACGGTGCGCTCCCGCGCCGCCAGCCTGCTGCACGGTTTAGGCTTCTCTAACGAGCAGCTCGACCGCCCGGTCAGCGCCTTCTCCGGCGGCTGGCGCATGCGCTTAAACCTCGCGCAGGCGCTGATTTGCCGCTCCGATTTACTGCTGCTTGATGAACCGACAAACCACCTCGATCTCGATGCCGTTATCTGGCTGGAGAAGTGGCTGAAGAACTATCCGGGCACGCTGATCCTTATCTCGCATGACCGCGATTTTCTCGATCCGGTAGTCGATAAGATCCTGCACATTGAGCAGCAATCAATGTTTGAATACACCGGCAACTACAGCTCGTTTGAGCGCCAGCGCGCCACGCGTCTTGCGCAGCAACAGGCCACCTATGAAGGCCAGCAGCAGCGCGTTGCCCATCTGCAAAGCTTTATCGATCGCTTCAAAGCGAAAGCGAGTAAAGCGAAGCAGGCGCAAAGCCGCATCAAGATGCTGGAGCGTATGGAGCTAATAGCCCCCGCGCACGTTGATAACCCCTTCCACTTCAGCTTCCGCGCGCCGGAAAGCCTGCCCAACCCGATCCTGAAGATGGAGAAGGTGAGCGCGGGCTATGGCGATCGCACCATTCTGAACGCCATCAAGCTCAACCTGGTGCCCGGCTCACGCATTGGCCTGCTGGGGCGTAACGGTGCCGGTAAATCGACGCTGATCAAACTGCTGGCAGGCGAGCTGGCAGCACAGAGCGGCGAAATCGGCCTGGCGAAGGGGATCAAACTCGGTTACTTCGCCCAGCATCAGCTGGAATTTTTACGCGCCGACGAATCACCATTGCAGCATCTGGCGCGGCTGGCGCCGCAGGAGCTGGAGCAGAAGCTGCGTGATTATCTTGGCGGCTTCGGCTTCCAGGGGGATAAGGTCACCGAAGCGACGGAGCGCTTCTCCGGCGGCGAAAAAGCGCGGCTGGTGCTGGCGTTAATTGTCTGGCAGCGCCCGAACCTGCTGCTGCTCGATGAACCGACCAACCATCTCGATCTCGATATGCGCCAGGCACTCACCGATGCGCTGATTGAGTTTGAAGGCGCGCTGGTCGTGGTGTCGCACGACCGTCACCTGTTGCGCTCAACGACCGACGACCTTTACCTTGTCCACGATGGCAAAGTGGAGCCGTTCGATGGCGATCTGGATGATTACCAGCAGTGGCTGAGCGACGTGCAGAAGCAGGAGAGCCAGCCGACGGACGCCGCAAAAGAGAACGCCAACAGCGCCCAGGCGCGTAAAGATCAGAAGCGTCGTGAAGCGGAGCTGCGCACACAAACGCAGCCGCTGCGTAAAGAGATCGCCCGTCTGGAAAAAGAGATGGAGAAGCTCAATACGCAACTGGCCGACGCAGAAGAGAAGCTTAGCGACAGCGGCCTGTACGATCAGAGCCGTAAAGCAGAGCTGACCACCTGTCTGCAACAGCAGGCAACAGCGAAAGCGGGCCTTGAGGAGTGTGAAATGGCGTGGCTTGATGCGCAGGAGCAGCTTGAGGCGATGCTGCAGGCGGAGTAACAGCCTCCAGCGATGCGGTAAAGTTAATGGCGGTACAGCCGTACCGCCAGTCAACACTTAACGCTGGTTCGCCAGGCGCTGGCGAATGGTCTCAAAGTGCTCGGTGTCGTAAAGCTTACCGTCGAGGAAACGAGTTTTAAGCTCCCCGCCCTGCTCCTGCTCCCAGCTTTGCTCATCGTGCAGTTGCAGTTCACCCTGACCATCGCGCTCAACCCGTAACAGGCCACGTGCCGAACGCTTCAGGCCGCTGTCGGTTTTCGGCTCTTTAAAGATCATCCGCCCTTCGCCATTTACTGCGCCCCAGGTCGCTTTCATCGCAAAGCCAAAGGTGTCACGGGTGTTGTACTGGTAGGTAAAAGAGCCGACGCCAAATACGACGTTGGAGCTGGCGAAGCCTTTCGCTTCCAGGCGAGAAAGAATTTGATTGGCGCGCGCCAGCGTAATCGAGTCGCCATAAATCAGGCCGACATGCGGATCCAGCACCTTGTACCCCTTCTCGTTAACAGTGCCGCCGAAAATCTCCCACAATACTTCAACGGAACCTTTCTCCTCTGGGGTGCGATCGACTCGCGTGTCATCATCTGCACCGGTGCCGCAGAGGATCTCAACCGGGTCACCGCTGTCCGGGCGGAAAACAACGCGTCCTTCACGCCCCAGAATCAACGATTTCAGCTCGCGGGTATATTCAGTAATCACGCGCCAGTAATCCCAGGTATCGGAAACGATAGAGACAAAGCCCTGCGGATAGATATCGGCAATCAGGCGGCGGAAGGTCTCAATTTCGTGCTCATGCTCGCCCATGCACATCACGCTGTGCTCAGTCGCCGGAATGCTTGCGCCGATAAAGTACTCCTCGCCCCCGGTGTAGAAATCGCGGGCATAGAGCAGCGAAGGGATGCTGTCGGTGCCTTTAAAACTCAGCAGGTGACCCGCGCCCGCCTGCGCGGTATCGTGCAGGCCCGCCATGCCGCGGAAGGAGAAGTCGTGGCACTGGAAGTCAAGGTGCGTGAGATCGCTACAGGTTTTTGCCGCCCACTGCTCACAAATTTTGCGGTAGTGGTGTGCGATGGTGGCGTTAGTCGAAGCTTTCCACAACTCGGCAGAGAGCACCGTTTCCAGGTAGTTTACTAGCCAGAAGAACTCCTCGCGGGTATTGGTGATGGTCAGTACCGGCACCTTCATCGGCACTTTGCTCCCCTCATCCAGGGATTTGATGTGCAGCGGCAGGTAGCCTAAACGGTGCAAGTCACGGATATGATCGACCGCCACGCTATCCTTACCGAGGTAGCTATCCATCACCTCTTTGTACTCATTCACTACCTCCTCTTCCGGGCGAGAAAAGAAGGCGTCATTGAAAAGATCGACCATAAACCACTTCAGAAAACCCTGCAGGCCAAAGAAGACCAGTTTGCCGTCGGCAACGGGAGACTGGAAAAAGCGATCGCTGCGCGGTGTGAAGTTGGAGTAAACCTTTGTTGTGCCCTGCGGATACTGCACGCGGTGCGATACTTTATAGCCGTCGATGGCGAGAATCGGATTCAGTTTCATGGTGTGGTCCCCTTAAGCGCGAAATAACGTGGCAATGTCGATCAATTCAACGCCCGGCGAAGCCAGCGTCGGCGAAGTAAACGAAGTGGTGGTGTAGATAGCGTCAATCCCGTTATTGAGCAGGTTCTCAACGCCTTTCGAAAAGATACCGTGCGTAACATACAAGCTAACGCTGCGCGCCCCCGCTTCACGCAGAACCTGCGCCGAGCCGATAAAGGTGCCGCCCGCATCGCAGAGATCGTCGACAATCAGCAGATCTTTCCCCGCCACCTCACCGGCCACTAACGCAAAGCCGGTCAGATTACCGCTGGCAACATCGCGCTCTTTGGTGAGAATGGCGTAATTTTTCGCGCCGGTAGCTTTCGCCACGTTATGGATCTTTTTCAGCGCGCCTGCGTCCGGCGCCACCAGCATCAGTTCGCCGTGCGCAATGGCGCGGCGCAGCGTCTCGCTTTGCAAGAGGCAGGTTTCCTGCGGAATGGCGACGCAGTTGTTAATGGCGGCTGCGGCGGCATCGCTGTGGGGATCGAGAATAAAGACTTTATCGAAGTTCAGGGTGTTGAGCTGGTTGGCGAAGACTTTCAGTGCGAAGCTGTCGCCCGCCACCATATGGCGATCCTGGCGCGCCCACGGCAGCCAGGCGAGCTGCAGATGACTGACTGCGATATCGCTGACATGGCGTACCGCGTCTACGAGTTGTGCCAACAGCATAAAATCGTTCATATCACGCATGGCGGCGACGCGGATGCGCATCAGCTGGGCGGAAACGGGCAGTTCGCCCGTCACTTTCAGCCAGACCGCACCATCGGGGAATACGCCGTGGTCGATTTCAACATGTTGATTATCGATAAAGAGTTCGATTCTGCTCGCCATCATTCACCTCACCTGCATTAGTTAATGTCCCTTGGACACAATTAATATTGTCCATAAGACACTATTAAGCAAGCCCCCCGTCTGGATTATTTTTATACTGAATATATAAGCCGATGAAAATACATAAAATAAAAGTTCGCTTGCCGCTCCTGGACGGACTGATAAACTTGCTGCGTGTGTAACGAGATGAGTCAGTGATGATCAGTGAAGCAGAATATCTGGATTCTTACGATCCCAGCCGTTTTCCCTCGCCGCTAGTGACGGTCGATAGCGTGCTGTTTAGCCTGCATCAGCAGACGCTCTGCGTACTGTTGGTGGAGCGCGCCAGCCAGCCGCAACAAGGGTGCTGGGGATTGCCCGGCGGCTTTATTGATATGGCGCAGGATAGCTCTACCCGTGCAACGGCGCTGCGCAAGCTGACGGAAAAAACCGGCGTCTCGCCCTCATGGCTTGAACAGCTTGATACCTTCTCCGGCCCAGAACGCGATCCGCGCGGCTGGAGTTTGACCGTCGCCTGGTACGCGCTTATTTCGTGGGTCGCCTGCGCGCCCCATATCGCAAGCGTCAGCGATGCCAAATGGGTGCCGGTTGCCAGCCTCGATGATCTTCAGTTGGCCTTCGATCACGGCGAGATCATCCACGCCGCGCTGCGCCGCTTACGGCAGAAAACGATGTATTCGTTACTGCCCGTTTACTGTTTGCCTGATACGTTTACCCAAAGCCAGTTGCAAGAAGCGACAGAGATTATCCTCGGCCAGCCGATCCAGCGCAAAAGTCTGATCCGCCGTTTTGAAGCCTCCGGTATGTTTGAAGAGACCGGGGAGAGTGTGGCGACCGGGGCGCGAAAAGCGCGTTTGTGGCGACGTAAAGCAGATGTCGATATCCACCTTTTTTCACGTAACTTGCTGGCGGATTGAAGCATAGCTCGCTGATTTCCCGTTAAATGAATAAACGGGTGCCTCGCGTGCGTTTATAGTTGTCCCACTTTTTATCTATTTTCTTGTGCTATGACAGACATTACACCTTCACAACTTGCGCATTTGAAAGATGATATGCATGGCTTTCGCCCGATGCGTGGCGCGAGCAATCCACATCTTCAGACCATGCTGCCGCGTCTTATTCGCCGTCGCGTCGCGTTTGAACCCTGGTGGCAGCGCCTCGAGCTGCCGGACGGGGATTTTGTCGATCTCGCGTGGAGCGAAGAGCCGAACCAGGCGCGGCATAAACCGCGGCTGGTGGTGTTTCATGGCCTTGAAGGCAGCCTGCACAGCCCCTATGCGCACGGCCTGATCAATGCGGCGAAACAGCGCGGCTGGCTGGGCGTGGTGATGCATTTTCGCGGCTGTAGCGGCATCCCGAATCGCCTGAACCGCATCTACCACTCCGGCGAAACCGAAGATGGCACCTGGTTTCTCACCTGGCTGCGTCAGGAGCTTGGCGAGGCGCCAACCGCAGCGGTGGGATATTCGCTGGGCGGAAATATGCTCGGCTGCCTGCTGGCGAAAGCGGATGACGATCTCCCCCTCGACGCGGCGGTGATTGTTTCCGCGCCGCTGGTGCTGGAAGCCTGCAGCTATCATATGGATAAGGGCTTCTCACGCGTTTATCAGCGCTATCTGCTCAACCTACTAAAGGCCAATGCCGCGCGCAAACTGCGCGCCTATCCCGGTTCGCTGCCAACCACCATGGAGGTGCTGCGTAAAATGCGGCGCATCCGCGATTTTGATGATGTGATTACCTCAAAAATCCACGGCTTCGACGATGCGCTTGATTACTATCGCCGCTGTAGTGCTATGCCGCTGCTGCCGCAGATTCGTAAACCGACGCTTATCATTCACGCCAAGGACGATCCGTTTATGGATCATCACGTCATTCCCGATCTTGCGCAATTACCCGCTAATATTGAGTATCAATTGACGGAACATGGCGGGCACGTCGGCTTTGTCGGCGGCACGCTGCGTCGCCCGGAGATGTGGCTTGAAACGCGCATTCCGGACTGGTTATCCGCTTATCTGGGAGCATCATGATTATTCCGTGGCAAGAAGTCGACGCCGACACGCTCGACAATCTGATTGAGAGCTTTGTCTTGCGCGAAGGCACCGATTATGGTGAACATGAGCGTTCACTTGAGCAAAAGGTCGCCGACGTAAAACGGCAATTGCAGCGCGGCGAGGCCGTACTGGTGTGGTCAGAGCTGCACGAAACGGTGAACATTATGCCGCGCGGGCAGTTCCACGACTAACCGGGTGCCGGGCGGCTTTGATACTGAACAACAGCTTTTCTTCAGGGAGTTGCTATGTCCGCCAAACATCCGGTCATCGCCGTCACTGGCTCCAGCGGCGCGGGAACCACCACCACCAGCCTCGCCTTTCGTAAGATCTTCGCCCAACTCAACATGCACGCGGCGGAGGTGGAAGGCGACAGCTTTCATCGTTATACCCGTCCGGAAATGGACATGGCGATCCGCAAAGCCCGCGATCTTGGGCGGCACATCAGCTATTTTGGCCCGGAAGCGAACGACTTCGGCCTGCTGGAGCAGACCTTCAGCGAGTATGGCCAGAGCGGCCAGGGCCAGGCGCGGAAATATCTCCATACTTACGATGAAGCCGTGCCGTGGAATCAGGTGCCAGGAACCTTTACCCCATGGCAGCCATTGCCGGAACCGACCGATGTGCTCTTCTACGAAGGGCTGCACGGCGGTGTGGTGACGCCGCAGCACGATGTGGCGCGTCACGTCGATCTGCTGGTGGGCGTGGTGCCGATTGTTAACCTGGAGTGGATCCAGAAGATGATCCGCGACACCAGCGAGCGCGGTCACTCCCGGGAAGCAGTGATGGATTCGGTAGTGCGCTCAATGGAGGATTACATCAACTACATCACGCCGCAGTTCTCCCGCACTCATCTCAACTTCCAGCGCGTTCCTACCGTCGATACCTCCAACCCCTTCGCCGCCAAAGGCATCCCTTCTCTGGATGAGAGCTTTGTGGTGATTCATTTCCGCAATCTGGAGGGGATCGACTATCCGTGGCTGCTGGCGATGTTGCAGGGCTCGTTTATCTCGCACATGGATACGCTGGTGGTGCCGGGTGGCAAAATGGGGCTGGCGATGGAGCTGATTATGACGCCGCTGGTGCAACGGCTGATGGAAGGTAAAAAGATTAAATAACCCGGCGGAAAGCGCCGCCGGGCGAGCTTATCAGGCTTCTACCACTTCGTAGGAGTGGGTAATCTTAACCGCTTTTTCCAGCATCAGCGCCACGGAGCAGTACTTCTCAGCCGAGAGGTCGACCGCGCGGGATACCGCAGCGTCTTTCAGCGCTTTGCCGGTAACGATGAAGTGCAGGTTGATATGGGTAAAGTAGCGCGGCGCTTCTTCCCGGCGCTCGGAGGTCAGCTTCACTTCGCAATCGGTGACGTCATGACGCCCTTTTTGCAGGATCGACACTACGTCAATCGCGCTGCAACCCCCGGCGGCCATTAAGACCATCTCCATCGGGCTGGGAGCTTTGTCCCCGGAGTTGCCATCCATCAAAATTTGGTGGCCGGATGCGGACTCACCAAGGAACGTTAACCCTTCCACCCATTTCACTCGTGCCTGCATTTTCATCACTCCGGTATGGCAAATTTTTTCACAGATTACGCGTACATAACAAAACGCGCAACGGAAGGCGACCTGCGTCATGCTGAAGCGAGACACCAGGAGACAGGCGCCAAAAGCTATGCTAAAACAGTCTACATGCTACAGAGAAACATTGACGTTACGAATGTACGCAAGGGATATCATACATTAGAGACCGCAGATGTCGCTGACGGTCCACTTCCCGGGACTTGGGAAGCTTTGATTGCAACCCCAGAAGCTGAATGATTCACGCCGTTTCTGGAGCCAGCTTATAACAGAGGATAATCGCGCATGGTGCTTGGCAAACCGCAAACAGACCCGACTCTCGAATGGTTCTTGTCTCATTGCCATATTCATAAGTACCCGTCGAAGAGCACGCTGATTCACCAGGGTGAAAAAGCGGAAACGCTGTATTACATCGTTAAAGGCTCAGTGGCAGTGCTCATCAAGGATGAAGAGGGTAAAGAGATGATCCTCTCTTACCTCAACCAGGGCGATTTTATTGGTGAACTGGGCCTGTTTGAAGAGGGTCAGGAGCGCAGCGCCTGGGTTCGCGCCAAGACCGCCTGTGAAGTGGCGGAGATCTCCTACAAAAAATTCCGTCAGCTTATCCAGGTGAACCCGGATATTCTGATGCGCCTCTCCTCGCAGATGGCGCGTCGCCTGCAGGTGACCTCGGAGAAAGTCGGTAATCTGGCGTTCCTCGACGTGACCGGCCGTATTGCTCAGACTCTGCTGAACCTGGCGAAACAGCCGGACGCCATGACCCACCCGGACGGTATGCAAATTAAAATTACCCGTCAGGAGATCGGTCAGATCGTCGGTTGCTCCCGCGAAACGGTTGGTCGCATTCTGAAAATGCTCGAAGATCAAAACCTGATCTCCGCCCACGGTAAAACTATCGTCGTCTACGGTACGCGTTAATCTGCAAAATGGCGCATCGCTCATGCGGTGCGCCATTTTTGTTTTCCCATGTGGCGCAGGCTGATTTACCACCCCGAAATCAACTACGCACTGCGACAAACGCTGGTGTTATGCCTGCCTGTGGCGGTTGGGCTGCTGCTTGGTCATCTGCAACAGGGGCTTCTCTTCTCGCTGGTTCCCGCCTGCTGCAATATTGCGGGTCTCGATACCCCACATAAACGCTTCTTCAAACGCCTGATTATCGGCGGCTCGCTGTTTGCCGGCTGTAGCCTGGCGGTGCAGCTTCTGCTGGCAGAGAATCTTCCGCTACCGGTAATCATGACGGTGTTAACCCTGCTGCTGGGCGTGACGGGCGAAATCAGCGCGCTGCATGGCCGCTTGCTTCCCGCGTCTCTCATTGCCGCCATTTTTACCCTCAGCCTCGCCGGGAACATGCCGGTGTGGGAGCCGCTGCTGATCTACACCCTCGGCACCTTGTGGTACGGGCTCTTTAACTGGTTCTGGTTTTGGCTGTGGCGCGAACAGCCGCTGCGTGAATCTCTCAGTTTGCTCTACCGGCAACTGGCGGAGTATTGCGAAGCGAAATATAGCCTGTTAACCCAGCATGTCGATCCGGAAACCGCGCTGCCGCCGCTGCTTGACCGCCAGCAGAAAGCGGTGGATCTGATTAGCCAGTGTTACCAGCAGCTGCATATGTTGGCAGCCAATCAGAACAATGACTACAAGCGCCTGCTACGTGTCTTCCAGGTCGCGTTGGATCTGCAGGAACATATCTCTGTCAGCCTGCATCAGCCGGAAAAGGTGCAGAAACTGGTCGAACAGACCCACGCCGAGCAGGTGATTCGCTGGAATGCACAAACTGTCGCAGCTCGCCTGCGCGTGCTGGCGGATGACATCCTCTACCATCGCTACCCGACCCGCTTCACCATGGAGAAGCAGGTTGGCGCACTGGAAAAAATTGCCCGTCAGCACCCGGATAATCCGGTCGGGCAGTTCTGCGCCTGGCACTTTAGCCGTATCGCCCGCGTGCTGCGCACCCAGCGCCCGCTCTATATTCGCGATTTGATGGAGGATAAGCAGGAGCGTCTGCCGCTGATCCCGGCACTGAAAAGTTATCTGTCGCTGAAATCAACCGCCCTGCGCAATGCCGCGCGCATCAGCGTGATGCTCAGCATCGCCAGTCTGATGGGCAGCGCATTAAATCTGCCGAAACCCTACTGGATCATGATGACGGTGATGGTGGTAACGCAGAACGGCTACGGCGCGACGCGGGTGCGCATCGTCAACCGTGCCGCCGGCACGCTGGCCGGGCTAGTGGTGGCGGGTATGACGCTGCACTTTCATGTGCCGCTCGGCTTTACATTGGCGGCGATGCTGATGATCACCCTGAGCAGCTATTTGATTATCCGCAAAAGCTACGGCTGGGCGACGGTCGGTTTTACGATTACGGCGGTCTATACCCTGCAAATCCTGACGCTCAATGGCGATCAGTTTATTCTCGCCCGGCTTGTCGATACGTTGATTGGCTGCCTGATTGCTTTCGGCGGAATGGTGTGGCTGTGGCCGCAGTGGCAAAGCGGCCTGCTGCGCCAGAATGCGCACGATGCGCTGGAGGCCTATCAGGATGCGATTCGCCTGATCCTCAGCAACAATCCAGAAGCAACGCCGCTGGCATGGCAGCGTATGCAGGTTAACCAGGCGCATAACGCCCTGTTCAACTCCCTCAACCAGGCGATGCAGGAGCCCGGCTTTAACAGCCGCTACCTGAGCGATATGAAACTGTGGGTTACCCACAGCCAGTTTATTGTTGAACATATCAACGCTATGACGACGCTGGCGCGCGAGCACACCATGCTGACGCCGGATCTGGCGCAGCGCTATCTCGAGTCATGTGAAATTGCGCTGCAACGCTGCCAGCAGCGGCTGGAGTATGACGGACCGGGAGAATCCGGGGATGTGAATGTGATGGAAGGGCCGGAGACGCTGACCCATGGACCAATGAGCACGCTGGAGCAGCATCTGCAGCGCATCCTCGGGCATCTGAGCACCATGCACACCATCTCGTCGGTGGCATGGCGTCAGCGCCCGCATCATGGCATCTGGCTACGTCGACGCCTTACGCGTTAACCACGCTCGCCACGGCCTGCGCAAAGCGCTGCATCCCTTCATCGATGTCCTGCTCCTCGATAATCAGCGACGGCGCAAAACGCATCACATCCGGACCGGCATTCAGCACCATCACGCCCGCTGCGGCAGCCGCATGCAGAAAGTCGCGCGCACGGCCTTTGTACTGCGGTTTCAGCTCGGCACCAATTAACAGGCCCATACCGCGAATATCGCTGAACAGGTCGTACTGCTCATTAATTTTTTGCATATGCTGAACAAAGTGCTGACGCTTGGCACTGACGCCATTCAGCACTTCAGGGGTATTGATGATATCGAACGCGGTGCCGGCCACTGCGCAGGCCAGTGGATTGCCGCCGTAAGTGGAGCCGTGGGAACCGGCATGGAAGACGCTGGCGATTTCATGCGTCGTCAACATGGCGCTGACCGGGAAACCGCCGCCGAGGGCTTTGGCGCTGGTCAGAATATCCGGCGTCACGCCGTAGTGCATATAGGCGAACAACTCACCGCTGCGCCCCATCCCGCACTGCACCTCATCAAACACCAGCAGCGCGTTGTGCGCATCGCACAATTCACGCAGGCCTTTGAGAAACTCAGGCGTGGCGGCAGTAACGCCGCCCTCGCCCTGAATCGGCTCCACCACCACGGCGCAGGTGTGATCGTCCATCACCGCTTTAACCGCGTGAAGATCGTTAAAAGGAACATGCACAATGTCGGCCGGTTTCGGGCCAAAGCCGTCGGAGTATTTCGGCTGGCCGCCAACGGTCACGGTAAAGAGCGAGCGCCCGTGAAAAGCGTGGTGGAAAGCGATGATTTTGGTTTTGTGCGGGCTGTGGCGCGTGGTTGCATAAAAACGCGCCAGCTTGAAGGCGGTTTCGTTGGCTTCCGTACCGGAGTTCATAAACACGACGCGCTCGGCAAAAGTGGCATCCACCAGCTTGCGCGCCAGACGCAGCGCGGGCTCATTGGTAAAGACGTTGCTCAGGTGCCAAAGCGTCTCGCCCTGCGCTTTCAGCGTCTCCACCAGCGCCGGGTGGCAGTGGCCTAAGGCAGTTACCGCAATGCCGCCGGCAAAATCAACGTACTCTTTACCCTGCTGATCCCAGACGCGGCTGCCCTTTCCCTTTACCGGGATAAACTCGGCCGGTGCGTAAATTGGCAGAATAACGTCATCGAAGTTTGCACGTGTCACCGCGTCTTGCTGAGTTGCCATAGGTTGCCCATCCCGTGTTATGTTACATTCATAGTGAAAATATAATCACGAAATATGCATAAAAAATCACTAAATGGCAACCACAAATCAGCGCGAAAGGAAGTTTCGCAGCAATTGATGTCCCTGCTCGCTCAGAATACTTTCCGGATGAAACTGCACTCCTTCCAGATCCCACGACTTATGGCGAATGCCCATAATCTCGTCGCTTTCACTCCAGGCAGTAACTTCGAAGCAGTCAGGTAAGGTAGTTGGATCGATGACCAAAGAGTGGTAACGCGTAACGGTTAACGGATTATTTAACCCGCTAAACACACCGCTGCCAGCATGTGTAATGGGAGAGGTTTTGCCGTGCATCACTTTCGCTGCGCGTACAATAGTAGCGCCAAATACCTGTGCAATCGCCTGATGACCGAGACAAACCCCGAGGATCGGCAGCTTGCCCGCATAGTGCGCAATAACCGCCAGCGAAACGCCCGACTCATCCGGTGTGCAGGGACCCGGCGAGATAACAATTTTCTGCGGCGCTAATGTCTCAATGTCCGCTAACGTCAACTCGTCATTACGCCTCACCTCAACCTGCGCGCCCAGTTCGCAAAAATATTGGTAGAGGTTCCAGGTAAAGGAGTCGTAGTTATCGATAAGCAGGATCATGTGAATTCAACCAATGGATGTGCCAGATTTCATGCAATTTGCGCAAAACTATACGGCACTTCGCAAAGATAAAAAACGGGTTTACGGGATGGGATACGCCGGATGGCGCTAACGCTTATCCGGCCTACAATGTTTCGTAGGTCGGATAAGCGTTAGCGCCATCCGACAAAAAGGTTTACTCGCCTTCACGCGCCTCACTTACGACTTTACTAAAGATGGCGGTTAGCGGTTCGAGATCGCCCATCGCACCGGCCTGGTTGGCGTGGCGCCAGTCGTCGGGATCGATATCGCGCCAGTCGAGAGAGAAACCTGCGTGCAGCGCCAACTGCTCGAAGAAGATACGCTGCGCAATGCCGTTACCCAGCCGGAACGGGTGCAGGACGTTGATTTCGCAGTAGTAGTGCGCCAGGCGAGCGATAAACTCCTCTCTCTCCAGCCCAACGAGCCACTCCTCATCTTCAAGCTGCTGCATCAGGGCATTGCCCTCTTTCTCGATATACTCGAAGTGGCAAAAACGGGTATCGCCCTCATAGATATCAACTTCGCGGATCTGCCCGGCCCAGTCGAACACATCCTGGTAGAGATGGCGGTGAATGGCGCAAAGATGTGGCAGGCCGCGAGCAATCGGCCCCAGATCCAGGGTTGCGGCGCGCAGCGCGGTGAACTGATACGCCTCCTTCTCAAGACCCTTAGCATTGCGAATCCCCAGGCGGTTGCGCATCACTTTCAGGCCGGGGAAAAGATACGGGTCGCGCCCGTCGCCGAATTTATCGCTCATATTGCCTCCGCAGCTCTTCAAGACGTAAAGTCGCCTCTTGCGCATTCAGCGTAACAAGCTCGCTATCAACGCCCTCCAGCCGGCGGCTGGCCTGAAAATTGATATTGCGCTGCTGCTCCCAGAGTCGGGATTTTTGCCTGTCGGTGAGTTTTTTCGGCATAGCGCCTCCCAGTTAAGCGATATACATACCCAAATGATGTACATGCCCAAAAAATTATAAGCAGTAAATTCAGGTTACGCAGGGAAGCGGTAAAACACGGGCTGCAAAGCCCGTGCGGGGGAAAACTTATGGCAGCACTTTCGCAGAGAGGATAACAACCGGTTTTGACGGGACATTCTGGTACGGGCCAACATCGTGCGTCTGCACCTGAGAGATCTTATCGGCAACGTCCATACCTTTTACCACTTTGCCAAAGACCGCATAGCCAAAGTCGCGCTGACCATGGTCAAGGAAGGCATTATCCGCAACGTTGATAAAGAACTGGCTGGTAGCGCTGTCTTTATCCGCCGTGCGCGCCATGGCAATGGTGCCGCGCGTATTTCGCAGGCCGTTGTCCGCTTCATTTTTGATAGGCGGGTTGGGCTGCTTCTGCTGCATCTGCTCGTTAAAACCGCCGCCCTGCACCATAAAACCAGGGATCACGCGGTGAAAAGTGGTGTTGTTATAAAAACCGTTATTCACGTAATCAAGGAAGTTTTTTACCGACACAGGGGCTTTCTGATTGTTCAGCTCCAGTTCGATATTACCGGCGGAGGTGGTGAGCAGAACATGAGGATCGCCTTTTGCGGCCAGCGCAGCAGGGGAGAGAGCAGAAAGGGCGAGTAGAGCCGCCATAGCCGCCAGAGTCGATTTAACCATAAGGTTTCCTTAACGAAGTGCAGTAACGAAAGCGAGTGGATTGATTCTAAAGAGCAGTCAGCCAGCAGGCCAGCCTTTTACTTAATTTTACGTATTTGGTAACAGATGTAACGCCAGACCGCCAAATTTGTGCGTCTTAACGGCCTGGCACGCCGCTACGCTTGCGGCATCCGGTGAAAATGTACCTCTTCACATCCCTGCTCCAGCCGTACCCAACTCTGCGCCGGTTGCGTACTGGCAATAATGCGTCCGTGCCGAATCGACCAGCGTACCGGGGACTGGCAGCGCACCGCCTCAAAGCCGTTTTCAACAGGCAGAATTATCATATTGGCAGGCAGGCCCGGCGCAATGCCGTACTCACTCAGGCCCATCGTTTTCGCGCTGTTATGGGTGATCAGTTGCAGCCCCTGTTCAATCTGCGGATAGCCCATCAGCTGACAAACATGCAGACCCATATGCAGCACCTGCAACATGTTGCCGGTACCGAGTGGATACCAGGGATCAAATACATCATCGTGACCGAAGCAGACATTTATCCCTGCCGCCATCAACTCTTTCACCCGTGTAATGCCCCGCCGTTTTGGGTAGTCATCAAACCGACCCTGCAGGTGAATATTGACCAGCGGGTTGGCCACGAAATTGATGCCGGAACGTTGCAACAGGCGGAAAAGACGGGATGTATAAGCACCGTTGTAGGAGTGCATAGCGGTGGTGTGGCTGGCGGTAACACGCGAGCCCATCTCCATTTCAAGCGCCAGCGCGGCGACGGTCTCAACAAAGCGCGACTGCTCATCATCAATTTCATCGCAGTGGATATCCAGCGGGCGCTCATACTCACGCGCCAGATCGAAGGCGATATTCAGCGATTCGATGCCATATTCACGTGTGTACTCAAAGTGCGGAATGGCTCCGACCACATCGGCCCCCAGCTGAAGCGCTTTTTCCAGCAGCGCTGCGCCATTCGGATACGAGAGAATCCCCTCCTGTGGAAAAGCGACAATCTGTAGATCGATCCACGGTGCGACCTCCTCTTTCACCTCCAGCATCGCTTTCAGCGCCGTTAACAGCGGATCGGAAACATCAACGTGTGTGCGCACATGCTGTACGCCATTGGCCATTTGCCATTTCAGCGTCTGCCAGGCGCGCTTTTTCACGTCCTGATGGCAGAGCTGTGCTTTACGTTCGGCCCAGCACTCAATCCCCTCGAACAGCGTACCGGACTCGTTCCAGCGGGGATCGCCTGCCGTTTGCGTCGTGTCCAGGTGAATATGCGGTTCGACGAACGGCGGCAGTGCCAGACCGCCGCCAGCATCAAGGACATCAAGTGTCTCGCTCTGGGTGTCGCCCATCGGTGTGATCTCACCAAATCGCCCGTTCTCAATGGCGATTTGCCAGACTCCTTCGCGATCGGGTAAGTGCACATTCTGCACAAGCCATAGTGGTGTTGCTGACATCGCATTATCTCCTCATTCTCCCTCAGATATGTCGTAGCGAACCTCGTGCTAAAAAACGTCACTTTCAGTATAGAAATTCCTCAACATATAAATATGAATGATATCCAATACTTATAAAAACCATGAAAAATCAGCAGTATACTCATTAAGGAGTAGGCTAAGGTGTAATTGATATACATCAATAACCGTGCAAGCTGAATCGTTAAGGTAGGAGGTAGTAAAAAAGAAATCGAGGCAAAAATGAGCAAAGTCAAACTCGCTATCATCGGTAATGGCATGGTCGGCCACCGCTTTATCGAGGACCTTCTCGACAAAGCCGACGCCAGCCAGTTCGACATTACCGTATTCTGTGAAGAGCCGCGTAAAGCCTACGACCGCGTCCACCTGTCATCCTATTTTTCCCACCATACAGCTGAAGAGCTGTCATTAGTTCGCGAAGGCTTCTACGAAAAACATGGCGTAAAAGTGCTGGTAGGCGAACGCGCCATCACCATTAACCGCCAGGAGAAAGTGATCCACTCCAGCGCGGGCCGTACGGTCTATTACGACAAGCTGATCATGGCCACCGGCTCTTACCCCTGGATCCCACCAATCAAAGGGTCCGAAACGCAGGACTGCTTTGTTTACCGCACTATCGAAGATTTAAATGCCATTGAGTCATGCGCGCGCCGTAGCCGCCGTGGCGCGGTGGTTGGCGGCGGCCTGCTGGGTCTGGAAGCCGCAGGCGCGCTGAAAAACTTAGGCGTCGAAACCCACGTTATTGAATTCGCCCCGATGCTGATGGCTGAACAGCTCGATCAGATGGGCGGCGAGCAGTTAAGACGTAAAATCGAAAGCATGGGCGTGCGCGTGCACACCAGCAAAAACACCAACGAGATCGTGCAAGAGGGCGTTGAGGCGCGCAAAACGATGCGCTTCGCCGACGGCAGCGAGCTGGAAGTAGATTTTATCGTCTTCTCTACCGGCATTCGTCCACGCGACAAGCTGGCGACCCAGTGCGGGCTTGAAGTCGCCCCGCGCGGCGGCATTATGATTAACGACTGCTGCCAGACCTCCGATCCCAA
Source organism: Kosakonia sp. SMBL-WEM22 (assembly GCF_014490785.1). Taxonomy (NCBI): domain Bacteria; kingdom Pseudomonadati; phylum Pseudomonadota; class Gammaproteobacteria; order Enterobacterales; family Enterobacteriaceae; genus Kosakonia; species Kosakonia sp. SMBL-WEM22. Next base: position 4,546,263 of record NZ_CP051488.1, read on the forward strand.
TATTTACGCCATCGGCGAGTGCGCCAGCTGGAACAACCGCGTCTATGGTCTGGTTGCGCCAGGCTACAAAATGGCGCAGGTGACGGCTGACCATATTCTCGGCACGCAAAACGCGTTTGAAGGTGCGGATCTTAGCGCCAAGCTAAAACTGCTTGGCGTTGATGTTGGCGGTATCGGCGATGCCCACGGTCGTACAGCAGGCGCGCGCAGCTACGTCTATCTCGACGAAAGCAAAGAAGTTTATAAACGCCTGATTGTCAGCCCGGATAACAAAACGCTGCTCGGTGCGGTACTGGTGGGCGACACCAGTGATTACGGTAATCTGCTGCAACTGGTGCTCAACGCCATCGAACTGCCGGAAAACCCCGACGCGCTGATCCTCCCGGCGCACGCCAGCGGCGGTAAACCCTCAATCGGCGTCGATAAGCTGCCGGACAGCGCGCAAATCTGCTCCTGCTTCGACGTCACCAAAGGTGACCTGATTAGCGCCATCAATAAAGGCTGCCATACCGTGGCCGCCCTGAAAGCGGAAACTAAAGCCGGCACCGGCTGCGGCGGCTGTATTCCGCTGGTTACACAGGTGCTGAACGCCGAATTGGCGAAACAGGGTATCGAAATCACCAATAACCTGTGTGAACACTTCGCCTACTCCCGCCAGGAGTTATTCCACCTCATTCAGGTGGAGGGGATTAAAACCTTCGACGAACTGCTGGCGAAATATGGCACCGGCTACGGCTGCGAAGTGTGTAAACCGACCGTGGGTTCGCTGCTCGCTTCCTGCTGGAACGAGTACATCCTGAAACCGCAGCATACGCCGCTGCAGGACACCAACGACAACTTCCTCGCCAACATCCAGAAAGATGGTACCTACTCCGTTATCCCGCGCTCGGCGGGCGGCGAAATCACGCCGGAAGGGTTGATGGAAGTGGGCCGCATCGCGCGGGAATTTAATCTCTATACCAAAATCACTGGCTCGCAGCGTATCGGCCTGTTCGGCGCGCAAAAAGACGATCTGCCGGAGATCTGGCGTCAGTTAATCAACGCCGGGTTCGAAACCGGTCATGCGTATGCCAAAGCGCTGCGGATGGCGAAAACCTGCGTCGGCTCGACCTGGTGCCGCTATGGCGTTGGCGACAGCGTCGGTTTCGGCGTTGAGTTGGAGAACCGTTACAAAGGTATCCGTACTCCACACAAAATGAAGTTCGGCGTCTCCGGCTGTACCCGTGAATGTGCGGAAGCGCAGGGGAAAGACGTGGGGATTATCGCCACGGAAAAAGGCTGGAACCTCTATGTGTGCGGTAACGGTGGCATGAAACCGCGTCATGCGGATCTGCTGGCGGCGGATCTCGACCGCGAAACCCTGCTGCGTTACCTCGACCGCTTTATGATGTTCTACATTCGCACCGCCGACAAACTGACCCGTACCGCCTCCTGGCTTGAGGGGATGGAAGGTGGCATCAACTATCTGCGCAGCGTCATCATTGACGACAAGCTGGGCTTTGATGCACAGCTGGAAGCGGAGATGACCCGTCTGCGCGAAGCGGTAATCTGCGAATGGACGGAAACCGTCAACAATCCGGCAGCGCAAACGCGCTTCAAGCACTTTATCAACAGCGATCGCCGCGACCCGAACGTGCAGGTGGTACCGGAGCGCGCGCAGCATCGCCCGGCGACACCCTATGAACGTATTCCGGTGATGTTAGTGGAGGAGAACGCATGAGCCAGTGGAACAGCGTCTGCAATATTGATGAGATCGTCCCGGCAACCGGCGTCTGTGCGCTGGTCAATGGCGAGCAGGTAGCAATTTTCCGCCCGCGCCATGACGACCAGGTTTACGCCATCAGTAATATCGACCCCTTTTTCCAGTCGAGCGTGCTCTCTCGCGGCATTATTGCTGAACATCAGGGCGAACTGTGGGTTGCCAGCCCGTTAAAAAAACAGCGCTTCCGTCTGCGCGATGGCCTCTGCATGGAAGATGAAAGCCGTTCAGTTGCCCATTTTGAAGCACGAGTGAAAGATGGTGAGGTGCAGATCAAAGCATAATCCCCTGCCCTCTCAACGGCCGTAGCGACAGCTTGCTGTTATGCTACGGCTCATGCTCTGCGCCCGCGGCTCTCGCTGCGCGGCGCCCGCTTCAGCCTATAACTACAATACCGGGGTAATGTCGTGGATCACCTGCCAATTTTCTGTCAATTACGGGGACGCGCCTGTCTGCTGGTCGGCGGCGGCGACGTCGCGGAGCGCAAAGCGCGCCTGTTGCTTGATGCGGGCGCGCAGCTCACCGTCAATGCCCTCACCTTTATTCCTCAATTTACCGCCTGGGCCGCCGAAGGCATGCTGACGCTGGTCGAAGGCGAGTTTAGCGAAACGCTGCTTGATGAGTGCTGGCTGGCGATTGCCGCTACCGATAGCGACGCGGTGAACCAGCGGGTCAGCGATGCGGCAGAAGCGCGTCGCATCTTCTGTAATGTGGTCGATGCACCGAAGGAAGCGAGCTTTATCATGCCGTCGATTATCGACCGCTCGCCGCTGATGGTGGCGATCTCTTCAGGCGGCACATCGCCAGTGCTGGCGCGTTTGCTGCGCGAGAAGCTGGAGTCGCTGCTACCGCAGCATCTTGGTCATGTAGCGAAATTTGCCGGGCAACTGCGTGGCCGCGTAAAACGCCATTTCGCTACCATGAGCGAACGCCGCCGTTTCTGGGAGAAGCTCTTCGTTAACGATCGGCTGGCACAATCGCTGGCGAATCAGAATATGACTGCCGTAGAGAGCATCACCGAGCAGATGCTGAGCGAGCCGTTGGATAATCGCGGTGAAGTGGTGCTGGTGGGCGCTGGCCCTGGCGATGCCGGGCTGCTAACGCTGAAAGGCCTACAGCAAATCCAGCAGGCGGATGTGGTGGTCTATGACCGGCTGGTGTCCGATGAGATCATGAATCTGGTACGCCGCGACGCCGACCGCGTGTTTGTGGGTAAACGCGCGGGCTATCACTGCGTGCCGCAGGAGGAGATCAATCAGATCCTGCTGCGCGAGGCGCAAAGCGGGAAGCGCGTGGTGCGGTTAAAAGGCGGCGATCCCTTCATTTTTGGGCGCGGGGGCGAAGAGCTGGAAACGCTCTGCCATGCGGGTATTCCCTTCTCGGTCGTGCCTGGAATTACCGCGGCTTCCGGCTGTTCAGCTTACTCGGGCATTCCGCTCACCCACCGGGATTACGCCCAGAGCGTGCGGCTGGTCACGGGCCATCTGAAGACCGGCGGCGAGCTGGATTGGGCTAACCTGGCAGCAGAGAAGCAGACGCTGGTGTTCTATATGGGGTTGAATCAGGCGGCGGCGATTCAGGAGCAATTGATCGCTCACGGTATGCAGGCGGATATGCCGGTAGCGCTGGTGGAAAATGGTACATCGGTGCAGCAGCGGGTCGTCAGCGGCACGCTGTCGCAGCTTGGCGAGCTGGCGCAGCAGGTGAAAAGCCCATCATTGATTATCGTCGGCAGGGTTGTCGCATTACGCGAGAAGTTGAAGTGGTTTTAAAGACGTTGCCTGATGGCGCTGCGCTTATCAGGCCTACAAAAAACAGCTAACCGTACACTGCCATCCGGCAATCGACACCTGGCACAATGCCTGATGCGCTGCGCTTATCAGGCCTACAAAACGCGCTAACCCGTAGGCCGGATAAGGCGATTACGCCGCCATCCGGCAATCAGCGCCCGGCACAATGCCTGATGGCGCTGCGCTTATCAGGCCTACAAAACCGAGCTTATTTTGCTTACGGCTTCGCGACAAACCCAATCGCTTCGTACACCTTCTTCAGCGTTTCTGAAGCGTGCGCGCTCGCTTTTTCCGCACCTTCACGCATGATCTGCTGCAGGAAGGCTTCGTCATTGCGGTAGCGATGGTAGCGCTCCTGCAACTCGGTCAGCATGCCGGAAACCGCATCAGCTACTTCGCCTTTCAAATGGCCATACATCTTGCCTTCGAAATGCTGCTCCAGTTCGGCGATGCTCTGGCCAGTCACGGCGGAGAGGATATCAAGCAGGTTAGAGACGCCCGCTTTGTTCGCCACATCGTAACGCACAACCGGCGGCTCGTCGGAGTCGGTCACGGCGCGTTTGATCTTCTTCACCACTGACTTCGGATCTTCCAGCAGGCCAATGACGTTGTTGCGGTTATCATCCGACTTGGACATCTTCTTCGTTGGCTCCAGCAGCGACATCACGCGCGCACCGGACTTCGGAATAAACGGCTCAGGCACTTTAAACACATCGCCATAGATGGCGTTGAAGCGCTGGGCGATATCGCGGCTCAGCTCAAGGTGTTGCTTCTGATCTTCGCCGACCGGCACCTGATTGGTCTGGTAGAGGAGAATATCTGCCGCCATCAGCACCGGGTAGTCAAACAGACCGGCGTTGATGTTTTCTGAATAGCGTGCGGATTTATCTTTGAACTGCGTCATGCGGCTCAGCTCGCCGAAATAGGTGTAGCAGTTCAGCGCCCAACCCAGCTGGGCATGCTCAGGAACGTGGGACTGCACAAAGATCGTGCTTTTCTGCGGGTCAATGCCGCAGGCCAGGTAGAGCGCCAGCGTATCCAGCGTCGCCTTGCGCAGCTTCTCCGGATCCTGACGGGCGGTAATGGCATGCAGGTCAACGATGCAGTAGATGCAGTGATAGTCGTCCTGCATGTTCACCCACTGACGCAGCGCACCCATGTAGTTGCCAATGGTCAATTCACCTGAGGGCTGTGCGCCACTAAAAACGATGGGCTTAGTCATTTTTCATTTCCTGATGTTCACTGAGCGGGAGCCCGAGCGCGGGCAGTAAATCGTTAAAGCGGTCGAAGACGTAGTCCGGCTCGCTTAGGGTAATCGCTTCACCGTAGTTATAGCCATAAGTCAGGCCAACGGAGACGCTGCCTGCCGCCTGTGCGGCACGGATATCGTTGCGCGAGTCGCCAACGAAGAGTAACTCATGGGGTTGAATTGCCAGCTTGTCGCACACCAGCAACAGCGGCTCCGGGTGCGGCTTCTTATTCACCACATCATCGCCGCCGACAACAAAGGTGAAGTAGTGGGCAATCTCCAGCGCGTCCAGTAGCGGCGCGACAAACGGCGTCGGCTTGTTGGTCACCAGCGCCAGCGGCAGCCCTTTTTCGTGCAGCGCCGCGAGGGTTTGCGCCACGTCCGGGAACAGGAAGCTGCCCTCCTCCACGGTCTCTTCGTAGTAGCGGTTGAAGAGCTTGCGCAGCATAGCGATCTGCTCGGCCTGCGGCACGTCGCCAGTATCAATATCGGGCTTGCCCTGCGAGGCGCGCTGAATGGCTCGCTCCTGGCGAGCCCAGTTGAAGGCGCGCTCCATCAATACATCGGCGCCATTCCCAATCCAGGTAATCACGCGCGCTTCGCCAGCCTGCGGCAGCTCAAGGGCATACAGCGCGCTGTCTACGGCAGCGGTAAGCCCCGGCGCGCTATCCACTAATGTGCCATCGAGATCGAACGCGACACCCCGAATCGACTGCAATTTATCCATGACTTACCTTCGCCAGTTCGCTACGCATTTCATCAATAACCTGTTTGTAATCCGGCTGATTAAAAATCGCCGAGCCCGCCACGAACATGTCCGCGCCGGCTGCCGCGATCTCGCCGATATTGCTCGCTTTCACCCCACCGTCCACTTCGAGACGGATATCAAGGCCGGACGCGTCGATGCGACGGCGCACTTCGCGCAGCTTGTCGAGCGTGTGGGGAATGAAGGATTGACCACCAAAACCGGGGTTAACGGACATCAGCAGGATCACATCCAGCTTGTCCATAACGTGATCCAGATAGCTCAGCGGCGTCGCCGGGTTAAACACCAGCCCCGCTTTGCAGCCGTGCTCTTTGATCAGTTGCAGGGTGCGGTCGATATGTTCAGAAGCTTCAGGATGAAAGGTGATAATGCTTGCCCCGGCTTCGGCGAAGTCCGGCACCAGGCGGTCGACCGGTTTCACCATCAGGTGCACATCGATAGGTGCGGTGATGCCGTAGTTACGCAGCGCTTTCAGCACCATCGGGCCGATAGTCAGGTTCGGTACGTAGTGGTTGTCCATCACGTCAAAGTGGACAACGTCGCCGCCCGCGGCCAGTACGCTGGCGGTGTCTTCGCCCAGGCGGGCAAAGTCAGCCGACAGAATCGAAGGGGCAATTAAATACTGTTTCATCCGCATCTCCTTGAGAAATTAAGTTTCGGCAGGCGGCGGCGCGGTGAACGCAGGGTTAGCGAGGCGCGGGAGCCGGACGATAGAGCGCCAGCAACTCATCCACTTTTTTACGCGTCCCGCCATTACTGCTGATACTGCGTCGCACTTTCACCACGTGCAATTTCGCCTGACTGTACCATTCACGCGTCAGCAGCGTGTCATGGTTGGAAATCAATACCGGGATTCGGTTCTGCACCAGACTCTCCGCAATCGCGGCAAGATGAGCCTGCTGCTCAAGGGTAAAGCTATTGGTATGGTACGCCGTAAAGTTGGCTGTTGCAGAGAGCGGCGCATAGGGCGGATCGCAATAAACCACTGAATTCGCATCCGCACGCGCCATGCTTTCGGCATAAGATTCGCAGTAAAAGAAGGCATTCTGCGCTTTTTCTGCAAAGTGATACAACTCCGCTTCCGGGAAGTAGGGCTTTTTATAGCGCCCAAACGGCACGTTAAACTCCCCGCGCAGGTTGTAACGGCACAGTCCATTGTAGCCATGCCGGTTGAGATATAAAAACAGCAGCGCGCGCCGGAACGGCTCCTGGCACTGATTAAACTCCTGACGCAGCTGGTAATAGACTTCGGACTGGTTCACCGCGGGCACAAACAGCGCGCGCGCGTGGTGAACATACTCATCAGGCCGATCTTTAACGATGTTATAGAGGCTGATTAAGTCACTGTTGATATCTGCAAGGATATAGCGGGAGTAGGAGGTGTTGAGAAACACCGAGCCCGCGCCAACGAAAGGCTCGATCAGGCACTCTCCCTTGGGCAAGTGCCTTCCGATATCGTCGAGCAGGGGGTATTTCCCCCCTGCCCATTTTAGAAAAGCGCGATTCTTTTTCATGCTGACTGATTACTTACACTCTCTCCGGCTGTGGAGAAAGCTCCGACAGCATCCTGCGCTTTACACATTACTTAAGATCGGCCTGAACCTGATGCAGCGGCTTCGCCCACGGGTTTTTCGCCTGCACATCCGCTGGCAGCGCGGAGACCGCGCGTTTAGCATCATCCTTCGAGGCGTAGACGCCGCTCACCAGCACGTACCACGGCTGGCCGTTACGCGTTGTCTGGTAGACCACGAAGTTTTTCAGGTTCTCTTTCTTCGCCCATGCATTGAGGTTGTTGTAGTTCGATGAACTGCTCAGCTGCAGGGTGTAGTGGTTGCCCGGTGCCGATTTCAATGCACCGACATTGCCGGTTGAGGCCGTGCCGCTGGCAGCAGGCGCGCTGCTTGCGGTTGCCGCCGGTGCGGTGGTTTTCGGCTGCGCCGGTTTGGATGCCGCCGTGGACGTTGACGATGATGCTGTCGACGTTGACGCAGGCGCTTTCACTGGCGCAGAAGCGGTGCTTTCCGTGCGTTTCGGCGGTTGAGCAACCGGGCGGGACTCCGCTTTCGACTCGCTTTTCGCTACCGGCGTCTTCGCGGTCGGTTTAGGTTCAATCACCATCTGCTTGCGTTCGTTACGCGGCGCCGTTGTGCGGTTTTCACCGGAAGCAGGCTGCTGATTGCGCGCGGTAGTGGAGTTGCTGTTGCCATTACCATTATGAATCGGTGCAACCGTTGCCGGTTCGGTCGGCAGCGTTGAGCTGGCCGCGCTATCAAGCTGCGTCTGGCTCTGCGGCTGCGACAGTGCGTTGTTGAGATCGCCCTGCACTTCAACGCGGTTTTGCCCTTCCGGCGTAGCGGACGGCTGGCCTTGCGACGGCGTCGAGGAGATCGGCGGCAGCGTCACATCCTGTTGAGCGCCTGCGTTCTGTGCCTGAGACGACGACGCGCCCGGTGCAGGCTGTGCGCCATTTGCCTGATCGGCAGCGTTGCCGCTGTTACCGGCAGCGTTATCCGTCGCGCCGAGATCAATATTTTTCTCGCCCGACGTGTTTTGTTCGTTGTTAGCAGGCGCGGGGGATTTCAGCGCAGAGCCAATGCCGATAATCAGCAGCAGTAACACAAGGATACCGACGCCCATCATCAGATACTGGCGGGAGGCTGGCTTCGCAGCGGCAGCGGCTTTCTTACGCTTACGCGGGCGACGCTCCTGCGGCTCCTCGTCCAGAGCGGCTTCATCTTCTTGATAGCTCTCCTCTTCGCGCTCATCACGCACCCGGCGCGTACGCGCAGGACGGCGATCGTCGGCATCAACATCAACATCATCAAAGTTGATTTGCGGCTCATCGACACGCTCGGAAGATTGACGAGAACGACCAGTACGACGATCGCTGGGATCGGGTTTCAGCTCGTCTTCTGGTTTGAATTCATCCATTTAACACCCCACACAAAGGCGTATGCCACTGATGCATATCGCCCGAAGTTAAACGCCACGCAGCGCGTGAACAGACCTTTCTTATCGTTACGCCTGCTGGCAATCAGCAATAGCGCTAAGTACTACGTCGTGCGACACTCCGCCGCGAACTTCACTCTTCCCTATGGCCAGCGGAAGCACTAAACGCATCTCTCCCGCTAACACTTTTTTATCGCGCATCATGTGCGGCAGGTATGCCTGCGCTGTCATTTCACGCGGCCCCTCAACGGGTAAACCGGCGCGTTTCAGCAGCGCTTTGATACGCTGCGTATCTGCTGCGCTAAACTGCCCGAGGCGCTCTGACGCGTGTGCCGCCATCACCATCCCGGCAGCAACGGCTTCGCCGTGTAGCCAGTTACCGTAGCCCATCTCCGCCTCAATCGCATGACCGAAGGTATGACCAAGATTGAGTAAAGCACGCAAGCCATGTTCGCGCTCATCGGCGGCAACGACCTCCGCTTTCAGTTCGCAGCAGCGGCGAATACAGTAAGCCAGCGCGGCGCCATCAAGGCGCAACAGAGCGTCCATATTCTCTTCCAGCCAGCTAAAGAACGCGCCGTCGAGAATAATGCCGTATTTGATCACTTCCGCAAGACCGGAGGAGAGTTCACGGGTAGGAAGGGTTGCAAGGCAGTCGAGATCGACCACAACCGACGCGGGTTGATAAAACGCGCCAATCATGTTTTTGCCAAGGGGGTGGTTTACCGCCGTTTTACCGCCAACGGAGGAGTCAACCTGAGAAAGGAGCGTGGTCGGCACCTGAATAAAGCGCACGCCGCGCTGATAGCTGGCCGCAGCAAAACCGGTCAAATCGCCGATTACGCCGCCGCCGAGCGCGACCAGTGTGGTATCGCGCCCATGTGGTTTTTGCAACAGTGCGGTGAACACCGTGTCCATCACCGCCAGGCTTTTGTACTGCTCGCCGTCAGGCAGGATCACGCTATCGACATTTACGCCGGCCTGTTCCAGCACGCCACGCACCTTATCAAGGTAGAGCGGTGCCAGTGTTTCGTTGGTGACCAGCATAACCTGATCACCAGACTTCAGGGGCGCGAAGGAAGCTGGGTCGTTAAACAAACCAGCCGCGATGGTGATAGGGTAACTACGTTCCCCGAGAGTAACGGTGATCCTCTCCATGACGCGACATCCACCTTAGTTGCTAAAACCTGCAGGCCGTCTATTAAGCCTGATTTAGTTGCTTTCCAGCATATGAATAATCTGGTTTGCCACCACTTTCGCGCTCTGATCGTCAGTACGAATGGTCACATCGGCAATCTCTTCGTAAAGCGGATTGCGTTCGTCGGCCAGCGCTTCCAACACTTCACGCGGCGGCGCGTCCACCTGCAGCAGGGGACGTTTTTTATCACGTTGAGTACGAGCCAGCTGCTTCTCGATAGTGGTTTCCAGATACACCACTACACCGCGGGCGGAGAGACGATTACGGGTTTCGCGGGATTTCACAGAGCCGCCGCCGGTCGCCAGAACGATGCCCTGCTTCTCCGTTAGCTCATTGATAATCTTTTCCTCGCGATCGCGGAAACCTTCTTCACCTTCAACATCGAAGACCCAGCCCACATCAGCTCCGGTTCGTTTCTCAATCTCTTGATCAGAATCGTAAAATTCCATATTGAGTTGTTGAGCTAACTGACGCCCAATAGTGCTTTTGCCGGCACCCATAGGCCCAACCAGAAAGATATTGCGTTTCTCTGCCATTTTTTCGGTACTACTAAGACTATTCGTTGATGATAAACCCGCTTCGCAAACGTGCGGCGTAGCAGGACATGAACTGAAACCTCATATGCGATAGTGCGAGAGTCAGATCGAAAATTATCTCAGTACTCCGGCTTGTTTGGCAACTGAATAAACACGTTATCCCTCTTACCGCCCTTTATTATTCGGAGACCGCTGACACTCAAATCGGTACTCCTTGTAAGCTAAATCATCTCCCACGTCAAACACCTGGGCCAAGTTACGGCGAAAAAGGGGCGTTACGGCAGATTTAATGTACCGCTGCCAGCCTGGGGGTAATAAAGACCACCAGTTCGCGACGCTCCCCCTCTTTTGCGTCCTGGCGAAACAGCCGACCGAAGCCGGGAATAGCCCCAAGACCCGGAACCTGAGCTCTGCCGTTACGCTTCTTTTGCGAGAAGATGCCACCCAGTGCCAGCGTTTCACCGCTTTTCACCTCTACCACGGTTTCAATCTCCTGCTTATCAATCGCCAGCGCTTCGCCGCCGGCCTGTTGCAGCACCTGGCCGGGCATATTCTGGCTGATGCGCAACTTCAGGCGAACCCGCCCGTCCGGCAGCACCGTTGGCGTCACCTCCATGCCCAGCACCGCCTCTTTAAACTCAACTGCCGTATTGCTCTCACCGTTAGCGACCTGGTATGGAATTTCACTCCCCTGCTTAATGCTTGCGGGCTGCAGATGTGAGGCCAGCAGGCGCGGGCTGGCAATAATCTCCAGCTGCTGCTTTTGCTCAAGCGCAGAGAGCTCCAGCTCAAGCAGCCGCGCATTAATACTGCCGATATTAAAGCCGATGCGCGTTGTTGCGCTGGCAACGCTATGATCTGCCGCCAGGTTACTCACCTGCCCGCGCGTTGCGGCAGGCTCCTGCCCGAGCCCCCACTTTACGCCGAGCTCGCGCAGGCTCTTTTCATTAATAGTGACGATCCAGGCAGCCAGTTCGACCTGCTCAACCGGGATATCCATCTGCGCGACCCACTTCTCCAGCGCAGCGAGGCTCTCTTTATTATCGCGCACCAGTAACCGGTTAAGGCGCGCATCGACGGTGATGGTTCCCTGGGCACTAATTAACTTCTCAGCGGCTTTTGCCAGCTCGGCGGCGCTCGCATGACGCAGCACAAAGCCGCGCGTCAGCGTTGGCGCGCTCTTTTTACGCCTTGCCTGCGCCGCCTCCTGCTCTGCCTGCTTCTGCTGTTGCCACGACGCGGTATGCACCAGCCAAATCGCCCCCTGCTGATTCAGGGTCAACCCTGCGCTGGCGGTGACGGTCTGCATCGCCTGCAACCAGGGTACCTCCGTCAGATTAAGGGAGACCACACCGCTCACCTCCGGCGGGATAACAATGTTCTGCTTTTCCAGCGTTGCCAGCGCCTGCAGCACCTGCGCCACCGGCACCTCGTCAACGCTCATTGTCACCAGGGCCGTTGCCCTGACGCAGGCCAGCGGCACACTAAAGAGCATGACGCTCACTATCCATTTTCGCATCCTGAGTTCCTTTTCGTTTCCAGCGCCATGTTGAGGGGGCGCACATCTTCCCTGTCGCTATCTCTGTTTCGTGCGCTTCGATGGCGGTGACGCGCCATCCCGTGGAAAGCGTGTCCCCCACGCGTACCCGATGCCAGTGCCCGGCTGCATCGCGGATGATGGCCAGCCGTTGCCCGCCTTCGATAACGCCGTGCAGTTGCCAGGCGCGGAGCTGCATAAGCTGGCAGCGATCCGGCGCGGGCTGAAAAGGATCGCGCATCCCGCACAGCACACTGACGATCCCGAGGGTTAAAAGCAGGCGTTTAGGGATCATCGGCATGCTCCAGTTGTAGTGTAAAGCGCAGCCCATTTTCGCTGACGGAGAGGGAAAATGCCGGGATCCGCATGCCGCGCTCCGCCAGCAGTAAAAAGGTCTCAACAGCCTGCGGCCAGCGGCTTTCCAGCACCAGTTCCCCACCGCCCTGCATCGGCTGCCAGCGCAAGAGCTGCCGCGCCTGGCCGTGAAAGTCGAGTGGGCTAAAGCGGTATGCTTCTGAGAGTGCAACCTGTTCTTCCGGCGGTGCCAGCGCGCGAAGCTTTCGCCACTGCGCCTGTCGTTCCGGCTGGAGCACACTCAGCTGGTGGAGCGTAAGGCGTTGCGCATGATTCAGCGGTCGGATGGCGAACCATCCGATAAGCAATAAGCCGATACACATTGTGACCAGCCAGCAGACCGCCCGCATGCGAGGCGAAAGGGCAAGCCAGACTTCAGGATTTATCGCCATCGCTCTGCTCCCGGCTCAGCTGATAGGTAAACTGCCAGAGCCCCTGCCCATCACGCGAGGTGCTCCCCATCGGCTGAAGGTGAAACCCCGCCAGCTTTTGCAGTCGCGCCTCGAGCTCTTTGAGGGCGCTAACGGCGCGCGCCAGCCCGTTAATCTCAAGCTGATTCTGCCGCCATTGCAGTTGTGTCAGCCAGGCGTTTTCCGGCAGCGCGGCTGCAAGCGTGAGCAACGTCTGCCGCCAGGCAGTTGTGACCTGCCGCCGACGCGCTTTCTCCTGCGCCAGCCGCCACTGCTGTAGCCGCAAACGATGCGGTTCTTCTTGCGCATGCAGCATTGCCAGCAGGGCCCGATCTGCCGCCAGCCAGAGTGAACCGCTACGCCCGGCCTGCGCGTGCTGCGCGTGCCACAATGTGCCCCCCACCGCCAGGCTTACCAGGCTCGCCGCGGCTATTACCACCCAGAAGCGCAAACAGCGCCGCCGCTGAAGCTCTCGCCACGGCATAAAATTGACCAAAGGACGCATCAGTACCCCCTGGCGATCGCCAGACCTAGCGCAACGGCATAGCGCTGGCTCGCGCCCGGTAGCGGCGGGTGGCGCGACGGCACCGCGCCCCAGCAGTCAAACTCACCCGCGCCTTCACCACACTGGATGATTTCATCCGCAGGTAGTGCGAGGAGAGCGGCAAGCCGCGTGACATTTTCCGCCTCTTCGCGCGCCCGCCGTCCCCAGCTCTCTTTTGTCGCCCAAAGCCACTGTCGCTCATCGCACCAGACAAGACAGCGCGCCGGTGCCGCCAGTAAAGGCAGCAGGGGCTGGAGGGCGCAGGCATCGGGTGTGATGGAGGAGAGGTGGAGTGAAAGCTGCTGCGCGATCTCCAGCAGCGCGGCGATATCCCGGTTCTGAGCGGCAGTCACTCCGTAGCTTCTGGCGGGCTCATCCTCGGTAAAGTCGAAGCAGAGATCGCTTTGCGCCATCTCCAGTTCGCGCGCCATCGCCTGTGAAACCCAGCCGGTCAGCGCGGGTTCACGCAGCGTCACCGCCGGGCGCGGCAACTTTCGCTGCAGTGTCTGCCCGGCAGGAAAGGCGATACGTGCGCAGTGGCGCTGCGGCAAGGCACGACGCCAGGGGCGTAGCGCATCAAGCAGTTGTTCCGGCGCTTTAATCCGCCCCTGAATCACCGTGCCGTCAGGGAGCGGAAGATGCCACCAGCGGCGCAGCACCCGCCCGTAACGCCCGGCGGAAAGCGCCACGATAAAGACGCCATCCTGTTGAATATGCAAGCCAATTTGCCAGTGCCTGAATGTCATAAATTACGATCTCCTTATCGTCTCGCTGGTGGAGGCTATATCAATGCTCAAGGCTTGCCTTTATACTACCGCGCGGTTGTTTATAAACTGCCCAAGTGACTCTGAATGGGAAATCTCCAGTGAAGTTCGTAAAGTATTTATTCATCCTTGCAGTCTTTTGCATTCTGTTGGGAGCAGGCTCGATTTACGGTCTGTACAAATATATTGAGCCGCAGCTACCTGACGTCGCCACACTGAAGGATGTCCGGCTGCAGATTCCAATGCAGGTCTATAGCGCCGACGGCGAGCTGATCGCGCAGTACGGTGAAAAGCGCCGTATCCCGTTGACGCTGGATCACATTCCGCCGGTCATGGTGAAAGCCTTTATCGCCACGGAAGATAGCCGCTTTTATGAGCATCACGGCGTCGATCCGGTCGGCATCTTCCGTGCGGCCAGCGTGGCGCTCTTTTCCGGCCATGCCTCGCAGGGTGCAAGTACCATTACGCAGCAGTTGGCGCGTAACTTCTTCTTAAGCCCGGAACGCACAATGATGCGTAAAATCAAAGAGGTGTTCCTGGCGATCCGCATTGAGCAGCTGCTGAGTAAAGACGAAATACTTGAGCTCTACCTCAATAAAATTTACCTCGGTTACCGCGCTTATGGCGTAGGTGCGGCGGCGCAGGTCTACTTCGGTAAAAGCGTCGACCAGCTCACTTTAAGCGAGATCGCAGTGATTGCCGGGCTGCCGAAGGCACCATCTACCTTTAACCCGCTCTACTCTCTCGACCGTGCCACGGCGCGACGCAATGTGGTGCTGGCGCGTATGCAGAGCGAAGGGTATATCAGCGAGCAGCAGGCTGACGAAGCCCGTAGCGAAGCTATTGACGCCAATTACCATGCGCCGGAGATTGCCTTCTCTGCCCCCTATCTTTCCGAGATGGTGCGCCAGGAGATGGTGAGCCGCTACGGTGATAAAGCCTACGAAGATGGTTACCGCGTTTACACCACCGTCACGCGCAAAGTGCAGCAGGCCGCGCAGGATGCGGTGCGCAATAACGTGATGGATTACGACATGCGTCACGGCTATCGCGGGCCGTCTAACGTGCTGTGGAAAGTGGGCGAAGCGGCGTGGGAGAGTAAAAAAATCACTGACTCTCTGAAAGCGCTGCCGTCTTACGGGCCGCTGGCTCCTGCCGTTGTCACCAGCGCCGATCCGCAGGAAGCCACAGCCATGCTGGCGGACGGCTCGACAGTCTCGTTGAAGATGGAAGGTGTGCGCTGGGCGCGCCCTTACCGCTCGGATACGCAGCAGGGCCCAACGCCGCGCAAAGTGACCGACGCAGTGCAGGTGGGCCAGCAGATTTGGGTTCGCAAGGTTGGCGACAGCTGGTGGCTGGGACAAGTGCCGGACGTCAACTCCGCACTGGTGTCGATCAACCCGCATAACGGCGCAGTGATGGCGCTGGTTGGCGGTTTTGATTTCAACCAGAGCAAGTTCAACCGGGCCACGCAAGCGCTGCGCCAGGTTGGCTCGAACATCAAACCGTTCCTCTATACCGCCGCGATGGATAAAGGCTTGACGCTGGCGAGCATCCTTAACGATGCGCCGATTTCACGCTGGGATGCGGGTGCAGGCTCCGACTGGCGACCGAAAAACTCGCCGGACGAGTACGCCGGGCCGATCCGTCTGCGACAGGGTCTGGGGCAGTCGAAGAACGTCGTGATGGTGCGTGCGATGCGTGCGATGGGCGTTGATTACGCGGCGGAGTATCTCCAGCGCTTCGGTTTCCCGGCGCAAAACATTGTTCACACCGAATCCTTAGCGCTCGGCTCAGCATCTTTCACTCCGCTGCAGGTGGCGCGTGGTTATGCAGTCATGGCCAACGGCGGCTTCCTGGTTGATCCCTACTTCATCAGCAAAATCGAGAATGTTCAGGGCGATAAGCTGTTTGAAGCGCGTCCGAAAGTCGCCTGTGCCAGTTGCGATATTCCGGTGATTTACGGTGAAACGCCGAAGTCAAACGTGCTGGAAAATAAGGACATGGAAAATGTCGCGACCTCGCAGGAGCAACAAAACCCTGCTGTCCCGATGCCGCAGTTGGAGCAGGCAAACCAGGCGCTGGTTGAACGCACCGGTGCGGAGGAGTATGCGCCACATGTTATTAGTACGCCGCTCTCCTTCCTGATTAAGAGTGCTTTGAACAGTAACGTCTTTGGTGAACCAGGCTGGCAAGGTACCGGCTGGCGCGCGGGTCGCGATCTGAAGCGCAATGATATCGGCGGCAAAACCGGCACCACCAACAGCTCGAAAGATGCCTGGTTCTCAGGTTACGGTCCGGGCGTGGTGACATCGGTGTGGATTGGCTTTGACGATCATCGCCGCAACCTTGGCCGCACCAGCGCGTCTGGCGCGATTAAGGATCAGATCTCCGGTTATGAAGGCGGCGCAAAGAGTGCGCAGCCAGCATGGGATGCCTATATGAAAGCGGTGCTGGAGGGCGTCCCGGAAGATCCGCTCACGCCGCCTCCGGGCGTGGTAACGGTCAATATTGACCGCAGCACCGGACAGTTAGCCAACGGTGGTAGCAGTCGTCAGGAGTACTTTATCGAAGGAACGCAGCCGACGCAGCAGGCGGTTCATGAAGCGGGCACTACGCTTATCGACAATGGTGAGACGCACGAGCTGTTTTAACGCAACAGCTCAATAGCGATATAAAAAGGGCGCTTTCGCGCCCTTTTCTTTAATTTACTATTCCGATTAAAGCCGCCCCTGCCCTTTGAGCCACTCACGCACTAAGAAGAGCGCGCTGACATTGCGGGCTTCGTGGAAGTCGGGATCCTCAAGCAGATCCATCAAATGCTTTAAAGGCCAGCGCACCTGCGGCAGCGGCTCAGGCTCATCGCCCGGCAAGGATTCGGGATAGAGATTTTCCGCCACGAGGATATTCATCTTGCTGGAGAAGTAGGAGGGGGCCATGCTCAGTTTTTTCAGAAAAGTGAGTTCATTCGCACCAAATCCAACCTCTTCCTTTAGCTCCCGGTTGGCTGCTTCATATATACTCTCACCCTCGTCGATAAGACCTTTGGAGAACCCCAGCTCGTAGGATTCGGTTCCCACCGCATATTCACGGATCAGAATCAGGTGATCGTCGATGATAGGCACAATCATCACCGCTTCACGATTAGAGGGACGCATGCGCTCATAGACCCGACGCACACCGTTGCTAAATTCCAGATCCACGCTTTCGACGTTAAAAAGGCGTGACGAAGCCACGGTTTCGATGTTGAGAATGGTGGGTTTTTGCAATGATTCGCTCATTATTATCGGTCTTTGCAGAGAAACTTTCTATATTGTGCGACACTACGCACGCCCTGGGCAATCTCCTTTGCCGCTTATTTACATTCATGCAACCTATCTGAAATCAATTCGCATTTTCACTAAAAAGTCAATAGCTTGAAATAAAACTAAGAATTTGCTGATATTCCCATGAAGGCGCTTTTGCTATTCTTCCAGGCGATGGTATGCGCTTAAAAATACTCAAGTTAATTTCTTGCTTATCGCGGCCAACCACATTAGATATTTACGGGAAGGGTGCAACTGACTACACCTGTTTGAAAAAGTATGATGGGGAAAGCATGAGCACCATTTTGATTTTTTTAGCTGCTATGCTGGCCTGCGCATTCCTCGCCGGGTGGATTTACAGGTACAGGTCGCAACGTCGATACCGATTACCTTATTTACCGGCATTTTCCGGCGCGACGGCACGCAAATTGACACCAGAGGAGCGCGACGCCGTTGAACGCTATCTGGAAACGCTCTCCCGTACCCAAAATACCCCGGGCCCAACTGGTGCCACTGCTGCTCCGGTCTCTATTAAACTTAATGCGCACAGCAATACGGTGCTGTTCGTCGCCCATCCCATCACGCGCTATGGCATCACCACCGACGCGCCAAATAAATGGCGCTACTATCTGGACTCCGTTGAGGTCCACCTCCCGCCATCGTGGGAGCAATACATTAATGATGAGAATAATGTTGAGCTGATTCGCACCGACTCCATGCCGCTGGTGATTGCTCTTAATGGACACACGCTCAGCGAATGTATGTATGAAGAGCGCGGCAGTGAACTGCAGCATATTAGCTCAACCCATTCGGCGATCCGCGGTGAAGAGAGTGAGCAGATTGAACTGCTCAATATTCGCCGCGAAACCCCCTATGAACATACCCTTAATCGTCCGGACGGCATGCGTGAAGCGCTGCTAATCTGTGCCTCCTTCCTGATGTTCTTC
Organism: Kosakonia sp. SMBL-WEM22; assembly: GCF_014490785.1. Taxonomy (NCBI): domain Bacteria; kingdom Pseudomonadati; phylum Pseudomonadota; class Gammaproteobacteria; order Enterobacterales; family Enterobacteriaceae; genus Kosakonia; species Kosakonia sp. SMBL-WEM22. The sequence continues at coordinate 4,564,371 of NZ_CP051488.1, forward strand.
TTCTGTCTGGCCTCGCCGGAAGTCTTTGTGCCGTGGATGGCCGGCGGCGGTGTGCTGCTGCTGGCGGCCGGGCTGTGGGGGCTTTATGCCCCACCGGCGAAAAACACGCTACGCGAAATTCACTGCCTGCGCGGGACGCCAAAGCGCTGGGGGCTGTTCGGTGAAAATAATCAGGAGCAGATGAACAATATCTCGCTCGGTATTATCGACCTGATTTATCCAAAGCACTGGCAGCCCTTTATTACCCGCGATTTGGGCCAGCAAACCGATATTGATATCTATCTCGATCGTCACGTCGTGCGCCAGGGGCGCTTTTTGTCGCTGCACGATGAGGTGAAAAATTTTCCGCTTCAGCACTGGGTGCGCAGTGCGGTGATCTCGCTCGGCTCGCTGGTGGTGCTGGCGATGCTGCTGATCTGGGTGCCGCTGGATATGCCGATTAAGTTCACCGTTTCGTGGATTAAAGGCGCACAGACCGTTGAAGCCAGCAGCGTCAATCAACTCGAAGCAGCCGGTCTGCGCATCGGCGATACGCTGCGCATCAGCGGCACCGGGATGTGTAATATCCATACACAAAACAACTGGGCATCACGTCAGACATCACCGTTTACGCCGTTCGACTGTTCGCAGATTATCTGGAACAACGCGCCGCCCCTGCCGTTGCCCGAATCGGATATTGTGACCAAAGCCACTGCGCTGGCGCAGGCGGTCAGCCAGCAGCTGCATCCAACAACGGAAGAGGATTCCCGCGTCAGCCCGGTGTTACGCTCCGCCATTCAAAAATCCGGCATGGTCCTGCTGGATGATTTCGCTGATATCGTGCTGAAAACGCAGGAGCTTTGTGCTGCTGAAGATGAGTGTCTGCGCCTGAAAAATGCGCTGGTGAACCTCGGTAACAGCAAGGATTGGGAAACGCTGACCAAGCGCGCCAGCGAAGGCAAGCTTACCGGGGTAAATGTGCTGCTGCGCCCGGTGAGCGCAGAGTCCCTCGATAACCTGGTCACCACCTCCACCGCGCCGTTTATCATGCGTGAAACCACGCGCGCGGCGCAGGCGCTAAACAGCCCAGCGCCGGGCGGATTCCTGATTGTCAGTGAAGAGGGTAATGAGCTGGTCGATCAACCCTGGCCACCGATGGCGCTCTACGATTATCCGGCGCAGGAGCAGTGGGCCGAATTCCAGCGTCTGGCACAGATGCTGATGCAGACTCCGTTCCACGCTGAAGGGATCATCACCAGCCTGGTGACCGATGCCAACGGCACCAAACATATCAGCCTACACCGCATGCCGGATGCCGCTGGTTTATGGCGCTATGCCGCCACGACCCTGCTGCTGACAGCAATGCTCTTATCCAGCATCTACAACGGTGTGCTGGCACTGCGCCGCTATCAACGTAACCGCACGCGTATCGAAGAGATTCAGCAGTACTACGAGAGCTGCCTCAATCCCCGCCTGATCCCTGGCGAAGATAGCCTCGGCTGATAACGATCTGCCGCGCGAGCTGTGTTAACCTCTCGCGCAGATTTTCCTTTGGCTGGAGCCCTTTTCATGCACATTGATATTGCCTGGCAGAACGTTGATACCGTTCTGCTGGACATGGACGGTACGCTTCTTGATCTCGCTTTTGATAACTTTTTTTGGCAGCAGCTGGTGCCGCAAACCTATGGCGAGAAGGTGGGTTTAACACCACAAGAGGCGCAAAGTGCCATTAGCCAGGCCTATCACGACGTGCAGCATACGCTAAACTGGTACTGTCTGGACTACTGGAGCGAACGGCTTGGGCTGGATATTTGCGCTATGACCACTCAGCAAGGGGCGCGTGCCGTACTGCGTGAAGATACGGTTCCGTTTCTTGATGCGTTGAAAAAAAGCGGTAAGCGCCGCATTTTGCTGACCAACGCGCATCCGCATAACCTGGCGGTAAAGCTTGAACATACGGGTCTGGCGGCGCACCTTGATTTATTACTTTCCACCCATACATTTGGTTATCCGAAAGAGGATCAGCGCTTGTGGCAAGCTGTCGCCAGCCATACCGGCCTTGATCCCGCGCGGACGCTGTTCATTGATGACAGCGAGCCGATTCTCGATGCCGCCGCGACATTTGGTATTCGCTACTGTCTCGGCGTCGCCAATCCAGACTCCGGGTTGGCGGATAAGCGCTACTTGCGCCATCCGGCCATGAACGACTACCGCCGCTTACTCCCCTCGCTTTTAAAGGAGATGTAATGAAACAGCAGCCTGCGCAAGAGGTCCGCCTGGATAAATGGCTCTGGGCAGCGCGTTTTTATAAAACCCGCGCCTTCGCCCGCGAAATGATCGACGGCGGGAAGGTGCACTATAACGGGCAGCGCAGCAAGCCGAGTAAAATCGTCGAGCTGAATGCCACTCTGACCTTACGTCAGGGCAATGATGAACGAACCGTGATCGTCAAAGGGATTACCGATCAGCGCCGTCCGGCAAGTGAAGCCGTTGAACTGTATGAAGAGACGGCCGAGAGCATTGAGAAACGCGAAAAAATGGCGCAGGCCCGCAAGCTCAATGCGCTGACCATGCCGCACCCCGATCGCCGCCCGGATAAGAAGGAGCGCCGCGATCTGATGAAATTTAAATCCGGTGGCAGCGAGTAACGCGCACCCGCAAGAGAGAATAACATGGCCAATCAAGACCAATTACACCGCTACCTTTTTGAAAACTATGCCGTGCGCGGCGAGCTGGTAACCGTCTCCAACACCTGGAAAGAGGTGCTGGAAAACCACAACTATCCCCTGCCGGTGAAGAACCTGCTCGGCGAGTTGCTGGTCGCCACCAGCCTGCTGACCGCGACGCTGAAGTTCGCCGGTGACATTACCGTGCAGGTGCAGGGCGATGGCCCGATGAGCCTCGCGGTGATCAACGGCAACAACCGTCAGCAGATGCGCGGCGTCGCACGCGTACAGGGCGAGATTGCGGATGATGCAAGCCTGAAAACGCTGGTGGGTAACGGTTATCTGGTGATTACCATTACGCCTGAAGAGGGCGAGCGCTATCAGGGCGTGGTTGGCCTCGAAGGCGAAACCCTGGCCGAGTGCCTGGAAGATTACTTCCAGCGCTCCGAACAACTGCCGACGCGCTTGTTCATCCGCACCGGCGATGTCGAGGGCCAACCGGCGGCAGGCGGTATGCTGCTGCAGGTGCTGCCCGCACAGGATACTCAGGCAGAAGACTTTGAACACCTGGCCGTACTGACGGAAACCGTCAAAGCGGAAGAGCTCTTTACCCTGCCGGCAAACGAAGTGCTGTGGCGTCTCTATCATGAAGAAGAGGTCACCCTTTACGATCCGCAGGACGTTGAGTTCAAGTGCACCTGCTCGCGCGAGCGTTGCGCTGGCGCGCTGAAAACCCTACCGGATGAAGAAGTGGACAGCATCCTTGCGGAAGAGGGCGAAATCGATATGCACTGCGATTATTGCGGCAACCACTACCTCTTCAATGCGATGGATATTGCGGAGATCCGCAATAACGCCTCCCCTGCCGACCCGCAGGTTCATTGATATCAATTATCAATCGCCGCCTTCCGGGCGGCGTTTTATCCCGCCAATCACGTTTCCGTTAAAAGCCTGCCTGTAAGTGTTACGTAATTCTCTTTCATGAAAGCGATTACAGTCACAAAGCAAAGGTTAAAAATGCCGTCCCGCGCCGTTTTAAGAACATTTCCCCGATGAATGTAATAAATTTTGGCATAATCCGTGCCGTTAAGTGACCTCAATCACAGCGTTTTCCGTCAGGCTGGGTTTTGAGCAAGGTAAATCTATGAACCTCGTCCCGGTTGCGACAAAGAATCACCCCTACACTTTCAGGCAGTACATTTGGCTAAGGAGCAGTGACATGCGTGTTAAGAGTTTAACCCCGCAAGATCTCAAGGCTTATGGAATTAACGATGTTCAGGATGTCGTTTACAACCCCGATTACGAAACGCTGTATCAAGAGGAACTTCGTCCGGACCTGGAAGGGTATGAGCGCGGCGTATTAACCACATACGGCGCAGTCGCCGTCGATACCGGCATTTTTACCGGTCGCTCGCCGAAGGATAAATACATTGTTCGTGATGACACTACCCGCGACACCGTTTGGTGGTCTGATAAAGGCAAAGGCAAGAACGATAACAAGCCGCTCTCGCCGGAAGTGTGGCAGCACCTGAAAGGCCTCGTCACCGAACAGCTCTCTGGTAAGCGTCTCTTTATTGTCGACGCCTTCTGCGGCGCCAACCCGGATACCCGCCTCGCCGTGCGCTTTATTACGGAAGTGGCCTGGCAGGCGCACTTCGTCAAAAACATGTTTATTCGCCCGAGCGACGAAGAGCTGGCAGAGTTCACGCCGGACTTTATCGTGATGAACGGCGCGAAGTGCACCAACCCACAGTGGAAAGAGCAGGGCCTCAACTCAGAGAACTTTGTTGCCTTCAACCTGACCGAACGCATCCAGCTGATTGGCGGAACGTGGTACGGCGGTGAGATGAAGAAAGGGATGTTCTCGATCATGAACTACCTGCTGCCGCTGCAGGGCATTGCCTCAATGCACTGCTCGGCGAACGTCGGTGAAAAAGGCGATGTTGCCGTCTTTTTTGGCCTCTCCGGCACCGGCAAAACTACCCTCTCAACCGATCCGAAACGCCGCCTGATTGGCGATGATGAGCACGGCTGGGACGATGATGGTGTCTTCAACTTTGAGGGCGGTTGCTACGCGAAAACCATTCGTCTCTCTGAAGAGGCAGAGCCAGATATTTTCCATGCCATTCGCCGCGATGCGCTGCTGGAAAACGTCAGCGTACGCGCCGATGGTAGCATCGACTTTGACGATGCGTCGAAAACCGAGAACACCCGTGTCTCCTACCCGATTTACCATATCCAGAATATTGTTAAGCCGGTCTCGAAAGCGGGTCACGCCACCAAAGTGATCTTCCTGACGGCGGATGCATTCGGCGTACTGCCGCCGGTATCGCGCCTGACCGCCAGCCAGACGCAGTATCACTTCCTCTCAGGCTTTACTGCTAAACTGGCCGGCACCGAGCGCGGTGTCACCGAGCCAACGCCGACCTTCTCCGCCTGCTTTGGCGCAGCGTTCCTGTCGCTGCACCCGACGCAGTATGCCGAAGTGCTGGTAAAACGCATGCAGGCATCCGGGGCGCAGGCTTACCTGGTCAATACCGGCTGGAACGGCACCGGCAAACGCATCTCCATCAAAGATACGCGCGCAATTATTGACGCCATTCTCAATGGTTCGCTGGACGATGCCGAAACCTTCACCCTGCCGATGTTTGACCTGGCGATCCCGACCTCGCTGCCAGGCGTTGAGAGCCGTATTCTCGATCCACGCGGAACTTACGCATCGCCGGAACAGTGGCAAGAGAAAGCCACGCAGCTGGCAAAACTCTTTATCGAGAACTTCGAGAAATATACCGATACGCCCGCGGGCGCTGCGCTGGTCAGCGCCGGGCCGAAACTGTAATCCGGTTACGCAAGAGAGACAAAACCCGCCGAACGGCGGGTTTTTTTATGATTTTTAATCGATTAGCGCAGCACCCACCACTCGCGTGAGCAGGCAGCTTTGCCTTCCGGACACGCTTTGCAACTGCCGCTCAGGCAACCACTCGCCTCCTCTTTTACACGCACTGCGCGCCCCATCGCCTCCAACCGCGCCAGCATGGCGTCGATCAGCGCTTTAGGCGTGTGCAGGGCGAGGCTGAGCTGGCTTGCCTCCATCCGCCCCTGCAACGCCAGCAGATCGCGTACTTCAATAAGCGATGCCATCACTTCGCTCCTTAATGACAATCGCTTGCCGGGCTGTCGCAGCAGCTGGCCACCGTTCTGCGCGTCGCCAGCAGATTGACGTTCACGCGGCTGCGCGCACGGCGCAACACACCAATTACCAGCACGTTAAACACCAGCACCGCCAGAATGCAGGTCAGGCTGTAGAGCGGATGCTGATGGAAGGTGACGGTTTGATAAAAGAGCGTGGAGAGCGAGTAGGCGATATTCAGCCCCCAGAGCACCGAGAAGCCCATCCAGCCGCGGCTCGCTTCGCGGGCAATCGCGCCCATTGCCGTGATGCACGGCACATAGAGCAGGACAAAAATCAGGTAGCTGTAGGCCGCAGCCGCACTGCCGAATTTCTGGCTCATCACTCCCATGGTGCCGGTCGCCATCTCGCCGTCCCCCTTGCTGGCTTCAATCGGGTTAGCGAGCACGCTCAGGCTGAAAGTCTCTTTGATGGAGTTGCCGGTCTCTTCCAGCGCGGCGATCAGCTCATCACTCAGGCTGAACGTCGCCGGATCAAATACCTCCTGCGCAATATTTTCCGCGGTGTAAAGCGTATTGAGCGTGCCGACAACCACCTCTTTTGCCATCGCACCAGTGACCAGCCCAACCGTCGCCTGCCAGTGATCGCCCTGCACGCCAATCGGCTCTAGCAGCGGGGTAAAGAGGCGGCTGATGGAGGCCAGCGCCGAGTCGTCGATGTTATGCACCGTGCGCCCATTTAGCGAGAAGCTGTTCATCGCGCTGAGGAAAATGCTGACGATGATAATCACTTTCCCGGCACGAATCACAAAGCCCTTCAGCCGCTGCCAGGTTTGCAGCAACAGGCTTTTCAGATGCGGAACATGGTAGACCGGCAGCTCCATCACAAACGGCGACGCTTCACCGCGCAGCAGCGTGTACTTCAGCATCAGCCCGGTGAGGATCGCCATCACCACGCCCAGCAGATAGAGCGAGAAGACCGCCACCGCCCCCTGCTGACCGAAGAAGGCAGCGGCAAAGACGGCAAAGATTGCCAGCCGCGCGCCACAGGACATAAACGGCGCCATCATGATGGTAATCAGCCGCTCGCGCGGCGCATCGAGCGTACGTGCGCCCATCACCGATGGCACATTGCAGCCGAAACCGACAATCAGCGGCACAAAGGATTTGCCTGGCAGACCGAGCGACTGCATCAGGCGGTCCATCACAAACGCGGCACGCGCCATATAACCGGAGTCCTCAAGAAAGGACATAAACAGGTACATCATCCCCAGTTGTGGCACCAGCGGCAGCACGGTGTTGACGCCACCGCCCAGCCCCTGCGCGAGAAAGACTGTCAGCCACTCCGGGAAGTGCAGCGTATAGCCGAGCCACTGAATGCCGTGGATAAAGATCGCCACGGACCCGGCATCAAAAATGGGTGAGAACGCCCCGCCAATATTGATGGCGAAGAGGAACATCAGGTACATGACAAACAGGAAGATCGGCAAGCCGAGAAAGCGGTTGAGAATGATGCGGTCAACAGCGGCGGTGAAACGGCTTGGCTCGGCGGTCAGCGTATTGCTGACGGTATCGCAAATCGCGGCGATGGCCTGGTAACGCGCATCGGCGATATGTAGCGCCGGATCGTCCATCTCCGCCTGCAAACGCGAAAGCGCGGCATTAAGCTGGCTGTCGGAAATATCGGCATTGGCGCGGCTATAGATATCCCCTTCCAGCATCTGCAACCCCATCCAGCGGCGCTGCTGCCAGGGAAGCGCGTCGCCCATCAGTCCGGCTAACGTATCCGCCTCGCGTGCCAGCGGCAGCGCGTAGTGCACCAGCTCGACATTGTCATTGGCACGGTGGCGATCGATGGCGAGTTTCAGCGCCTCGATCCCGCGTCCACGCGTGGAGACCAGCGGGATCACCGGGCAGCCAAGGCGGCTGGCCAGCGCATCGATATCAATGCGCAGTTTCTGCTTTTCGGCGATATCGAGCATGTTGAGGGCGATAATGCACGGCACGCCAAGCTCCAGCAGCTGTAACGTCAGGTAGAGGTTGCGCTCAAGGTTAGAGGCATCCACCACGTTTATCAGCAGATCGGCATCGCCATTCAGAATGTAGTGGCAGGCAATCTGCTCATCGAGAGAGGTCTGCGCGGAGATGGTGGTTAGCGAGTAAGTGCCGGGCAGATCAACCAGCGTGACCTGGTGGTCGGTAGTGGTAAAGAGCCCCTCTTTGCGTTCAACGGTGACCCCGGCCCAGTTCCCGACCCGTTGGCGCGCACCGGTTAACTGATTGAATAACGTTGTCTTGCCTGAATTGGGGTTGCCAATTAAGCCAATGGTCATTTTTTTCATTTTATTTCGCACCCCGCGAAAACGTTGCGATTAACGTGAAACCACTTCTAATTTGAGAAAGGCGAGATCTTTTTTTCTTAACACTAAATTAACGCGGCGCGTTTCGATATGCACCGGATCGCCCAACGGGGCAACGCGAACAACATTAAAAGAGGAGCCGGGCAACATGCCGAGGGATAAAAGTTTTTGCCGCCATGCCGGGCTTATTTCTGGCGAGAAACCGAGAATTTTCCACGCGCTATCAGGAGAGAATTGCATAGAACCTACTTATCTTTTCTGCGAATCAATATCACTCATGCGTCTGTGAGAGGCAGAGTTGGCCATCAAAGAGAGGAGGAGTGAATCATTGGGTGCGATGATAATGAGAATGGTTTCTATCAGCAATCCAAAGCGTGCGCTTCCGGCGGGGATAATTAAAAAGTTACGCTATTTTTGATGTAGCGCAATATTTGATACTTAAGAAGTTTCAGGAACAAATAGCGACCGCATCATCAGAATAATAAGAGGTGGTTTATATTTATTAGCATGCTTGAATAGCACATCGAAATATAATAAAAGACATCAATATTAGCTGAACCACTAATTTTGCACGGAATAGCTTCAATTTACTGGCTATTTTATTCAGCCAAAAATAAAACCCTAAGCGCAACGGGAAAATAACGGGCGGGAGAAAAAAGCCCTCTTCAGGAGAAGAGGGCTTTTCCATTAGCGTTTCTTACCCATCGCTGCTGCCAGCGCATCCATCATTGCGCTGTTGCCGGCAGGTTGCGTGTCGCGGCCGCGCGCCGCTTTTGCCGGACGGGCAGCGTTGCGGTTGCCGTTATCACGCTCACTGCCGTTACCACCGCGTCGCGGCGCGCTTTCGCCCGGCTGCTCATTAAGACGCATCGTCAGGGCGATACGTTTGCGCGGTAGATCCACTTCCAGCACTTTTACCTTCACGATGTCGCCCGCTTTCACTACCGTATGCGGATCTTCGACGAACTTATCCGCCAGCGAAGAGATATGCACCAGACCATCCTGATGGACGCCGATGTCTACAAACGCGCCGAAGTTGGTGACGTTTGTCACCGCACCTTCCAGCACCATGCCCGGCTGAAGATCGTTGAGGGTTTCAACGCCTTCAGCAAAGGTCGCGGTTTTGAACTCCGGACGCGGATCGCGGCCCGGTTTTTCCAGCTCTTTGATGATGTCGGTCACCGTCGGCACGCCGAACTGCTCATCAGTAAACTCTGACGCCTTCAGCTTGCGCAGCTCGGTGCTGTTGCCCATCAGATCGCGCAGAGACTGCTCCGTCGCCGCCAGAATGCGCTCCACCACCGGGTAGGTTTCCGGGTGAACGGTAGAGGCATCAAGCGGGTTATCGCCGTGGTTGATACGCAAAAAGCCCGCGCACTGCTCAAAGGCTTTCGGCCCGAGGCGGCTCACTTTTAACAGCTGCTGGCGGTTCTGGAACTGACCGTTTTCATCGCGCCAGGCGACAATGTTCTGCGCCATCATGCGGGTTAACCCGGCCACGCGCGTCAGCAGCGGCACTGAGGCGGTATTGAGGTCAACGCCGACGGCGTTCACGCAATCTTCCACCACCGCATCAAGTTTTCGCGCCAGCTGGCTCTGGCTGACGTCATGCTGATACTGGCCGACGCCGATAGATTTCGGGTCGATCTTCACCAGCTCAGCCAGCGGGTCCTGTAAACGACGGGCAATGGACACCGCGCCGCGCAGGGAGACGTCAAGATCCGGGAACTCCAGCGCCGCCAGCTCAGAGGCGGAATAGACCGACGCCCCCGCTTCGCTGACAATCACCTTTTGCGCCGTCACTTTCGGGAACTGCTTCTGCACATCGAGGAAGAAGCGTTCGGTTTCGCGCGAGGCGGTACCGTTCCCAATCGCCACCAGCTCAACGTTATGCTTCTCGCACAGCGCCGCCACGGCTACCGCCGCTTTTGCCGCCTGCCCGGTGTGTGGGTAGATGGTATCGGTGGCGACAAGTTTGCCGGTGGCATCGACTACCGCCACTTTCACGCCGGTACGTAAACCAGGATCGAGACCCATGGTAGCGCGCAGACCGGCCGGTGCCGCCATCAGCAGATCGTGCAGGTTGCGGGCGAAGACGTTGATCGCCTCATCTTCTGCACGCTCGCGCACCGTGCCCATCAGCTCGGTTTCCAGATGCATCAGCACTTTGATGCGCCAGGTCCAGCTCACCACGCCTTTACGCCAGCTGTCTGCCGGGGCGTTATTCAGGCGCAGACCGAGGTGGTCGATAATAATCTGTTCACCGTGGCTCTCTTTTGGTGGCTCATCGAACTGCGGGTCGGCGTTCAGCGAAAGTTGCAGAATGCCTTCGTTACGCCCACGGAACATTGCCAGCGCACGGTGTGACGGAACAGTGGAGAGGGGTTCATGATGAGCGAAGTAGTCGCGGAACTTGGCGCCCTCCTCCTCTTTCCCGGCCACAACCGTTGAGACGAGATGGGCGTTTTTCCACAAGTAGTTACGCACTTTCGCCAGCAGCGCGGCATCTTCCGCGAAGCGCTCCATCAGGATGTAACGCGCGCCGTCGAGAGCCGCTTTGCTATCGGCAACGCCTTTGTCGGCGTCCACAAAGGTGGCAGCCAGCGCTTCGGGATCCTGCGACGGATCGTTCCATAGCGAATCGGCCAGCGGTTCGAGGCCCGCTTCAATGGCGATCTGGCCGCGCGTACGGCGTTTCGGTTTATAGGGAAGGTAGAGATCTTCGAGTTCAGTTTTGCTCAGGGTGCCGTTGATCGCCTGCGCCAGTTCATCGCTCAATTTGCCCTGCTCGCCAATCGATTTCAGGATCGCCTGGCGACGCTCTTCCAGCTCGCGCAGGTAGCCGAGGCGGGTTTCCAGCTGACGCAGCTGTGTGTCGTCCAGACCGCCAGTCACCTCTTTTCGGTAACGCGCAATAAACGGGACCGTGTTGCCTTCATCAAGCAGGCGAACGGCGGATTCCACCTGCTCGTTTCGTGCCTTAAGTTCACCCGCAATAATGCGGCAGAGCGAATCATTCATCATGTCTTTCATCATCTTCTGAACAAAAAATCAGGGGACAGTTATACGGACTGACACAGCAAAATGCCAGCCGTCAGCGGGCGCTCTCAGACTCATCCGGGCACTTATTTTACGTAGACAATCTCGTTGACGTACCAGGTCGCTTCGCCGCCCGGCGTCTGCACCACCGCCACATCGCCGACCTCTTTTTTCAGCAGCGCACGAGCCATCGGTGAATCGATGGAGATGTAATCTTTGCGGCCGAAAATTTCGTCGTAGCCGACAATGCGAAAACGCAGGGTGTCGCCATCGTCGTTTTCAATCTCTACCCAGGCACCAAAAAAGACCTTTCCCTCCTGCTGCGGCGAATAGTCGACGATTTTTAAATTTTCGAGGCATTTAGTCAGGTAGCGCACGCGACGATCGATTTCGCGCAGGCGCTTTTTGTTGTATTGATAATCAGCGTTTTCACTGCGATCGCCAAGGCTTGCCGCCCAGGTGACCTTTTTTGTCACTTCCGGGCGCTCCTGACGCCAGAGAAAATCGAGTTCCTGCTTCAGTTTGTCGTAACCTTCACGGGTAATCAGGGGCGTTTTCATTGATGGGCCTTATTAATGTCTTCGCTGCACTTTACAAACGGAACGCGGTAACGTGCGGATTAATCATGCTTTATGTGATGCATTATGCATATAAGCTGCTGTTAAATATGCTTTGTAACAATTTCGACTAGAATGTATACCAGATTTCGCTGGTCGTTAACGCGCACTTTTTTAGAATACGGAAACATTATTGTCGGAACCTTTGGGAGTAAAAACAATGCAAGAGAATTATAAGATTCTGGTCGTGGATGACGATATGCGTCTGCGCGCATTGCTCGAGCGTTACCTTACTGAGCAGGGCTTCCAGGTTCGTAGCGTGGCTAACGCGGAACAAATGGATCGTTTGTTAACCCGCGAATCCTTTCATCTGATGGTGCTGGACCTGATGCTGCCGGGCGAAGATGGTCTCTCTATCTGCCGCCGCTTACGCAGCCAGAGCAACCCAATGCCAATTATCATGGTGACGGCAAAAGGCGAAGAGGTTGACCGTATCGTCGGGCTGGAGATTGGTGCCGACGACTATATTCCCAAACCCTTCAACCCGCGTGAGCTGCTGGCGCGTATCCGCGCCGTGCTGCGGCGCCAGGCCAATGAGCTGCCGGGCGCACCCTCCCAGGAAGAGGCAGTTATTGCCTTTGGTAAGTTCAAACTGAATCTCGGCACCCGCGAAATGTTCCGCGAAGATGAGCCGATGCCGTTAACCAGCGGTGAGTTCGCGGTGCTGAAAGCGCTGGTCAGCCACCCACGCGAGCCGCTGTCGCGCGATAAGCTGATGAACCTGGCGCGCGGTCGCGAATACTCGGCAATGGAGCGCTCCATTGACGTACAGATCTCCCGCCTGCGCCGCATGGTGGAAGAGGATCCGGCGCATCCGCGTTATATTCAGACCGTCTGGGGCCTGGGCTACGTATTTGTACCGGACGGCGCTAAATGATGCGAGTGCGTTTCTCGCCGCGAAGTTCCTTTGCCCGCACGCTGCTGCTCATCGTCACTTTGCTGTTCGTCAGCCTGGTGACGACGTACCTGGTGGTACTGAATTTCGCCATTTTGCCAAGCCTTCAGCAGTTCAATAAAGTCCTCGCCTACGAAGTACGTATGCTGATGACCGATAAACTGCAACTGGAGGATGGCACGCAGCTGGTGGTGCCCCCGGCATTTCGCCGCGAGATCTATCGCGAATTAGGCATTTCTCTCTACTCCAACGAGGCGGCAGAAGATGCCGGCCTGCGTTGGGCGCAGCACTACGAGTTCCTGAGCCAGCAGATGGCGCAGCAGCTCGGCGGCCCGACTGAAGTCCGCGTTGAGGTGAACAAAAGCTCGCCGGTGGTGTGGCTGAAAACCTGGTTGTCGCCCAATATTTGGGTGCGCGTACCGCTCACGGAAATTCATCAGGGCGATTTCTCCCCCCTCTTTCGCTATACGCTGGCAATCATGCTGCTGGCAATCGGCGGCGCGTGGCTCTTTATCCGTATTCAGAACCGACCCCTTGTTGACCTCGAACATGCCGCCCTTAAAGTGGGGAAAGGGCAGATCCCGCCGCCGCTGCGGGAGTATGGCGCATCGGAGGTGCGCTCGGTGACCCGCGCCTTTAACCAGATGGCGGCGGGCGTCAAACAGCTGGCGGATGACCGCACGCTGCTGATGGCAGGCGTCAGCCACGATCTGCGCACGCCGTTAACGCGTATTCGTCTGGCGACCGAGATGATGGGTGAAGAGGATGGCTATCTTGCGGAATCCATTAACAAAGATATCGAAGAGTGCAACGCGATTATCGAGCAGTTTATTGACTACCTGCGTACCGGCCAGGAGATGCCGATGGAAGCAGCAGATCTCAACGCGGTGCTCGGGGAAGTGGTTGCGGCGGAGAGCGGCTACGAACGCGAAATCGACACCGGTCTGCAAGAGGGTGAGATCATCGTGCGTATGCACCCGCTCTCGATTAAACGCGCGGTCGCCAATATGGTGGTCAACGCGGCACGCTACGGCAATGGCTGGATCAAAGTCAGCAGCGGCACGGAGCTGAACCGTGCCTGGTTCCAGGTGGAAGATGATGGTCCAGGCATCAAGCCGGAGCAGCGCGAGCATCTTTTCCAGCCGTTTGTGCGTGGTGACAGCGCCCGCAGCACCAGCGGCACCGGTTTAGGTCTGGCGATTGTGCAGCGTATTGTTGATAACCATAACGGGCTGCTGGAACTGGGCACCAGCGAGCGCGGTGGGCTCTGTATCCGCGCCTGGCTGCCGATCCCTGTCGTGCGCCAGAACGGACAGCTCAAAGAGGTGTAAACCTGTAGCGCTTTGCCCGTCAGGCAAAGCGCTTTTCCCCTTCTATAACGTCGCTTTCAGCGCCAGTAGCGCGTCGCAAAAGGCTTCAGGGTGCGACACAAATGGCGCATGCGCCGCTTTCGGGAAGATAATTGACTCGCTTGCGGGCCACATCTCATCGAGCAGCGGCACAATCTTACGCGGCACCAGCCCATCAAGATGACCATACAGACGCAAAAACGGCAGCGACAGGTTCTGTAACCCCTCGCGCAGATCGACCGTCTTGAGAATCTCCAGCCCGCCGTTCAGCACCTCTGTCGACGGCATATCCAGCGATAAGACGGCGTTTCTCAGCAGGCGCGCATCCTGTCGCGCGGTATCGCTGCCCATAGTTTGCAGCGCCAGAAAGCGCTCAACCGTGCGTTGGAAATCCTCGCTAAGCTGATGCTGAAATCCGGCCAGTACTTCAGGTTTAATCCCCGGCCACGCTTCCCGCGCGCTGAAACAGGGTGAGGAGGCAACGGTCACCAGCGCGCTTACCCGTTCCGGTGCTTGCAGCGCGATCTGGCTTGCCACCAGCCCGCCGAGGCTCCAGCCTAACCATATCGCCTTTTCCGGCGCCTTCGCTAAAACACACTGCGCCATCTGCGCCAGCGTCTGCGCACCAAAACCGAGGCTGCGGCCATAGCCGGGAAGATCGACCAGGTGCAGCGTAAAATGCGAGCTGAGTTCCGCCGTAATGCAATCCCATACTTGTGCATTCAGCCCCCAGCCGTGCAGCAGCACAAGATGCGCATCTCCTTCGCCTTTGGTTTGCCACCAGATGTCACTCATCAGTTATCGTTCTCTTCTTTCACACAAGGAGGTGCAACATGCTAACAGTGCCGGGATTATGCTGGCTATGCCTGATGCCATTAATGCTCAGTCACTGGGGGATCTGCTCGCGCTGTACGCGAAGCCTGCAAAGGCGTGAAAAAGTTTGCCCTTTGTGCGGTTTACCCGCCGCCTGTGAACGGCTTCCCTGCGGGCGCTGTTTACGCCGCGCGCCGCCCTGGCAGCGGCTGATTGCCGTCAGCCGCTATGCACCGCCGCTTAGTCTGCTGGTGCATCAGTTTAAATTCCATCCGCGCCCCGAGATGGCTCCGGCGCTGGCGCGTCTGCTGCTGGCGGTACACAGCACGCGGCGCATCAACGCCCTGCCGCCGCCGGATATGCTGGTGAGCGTGCCATTGCACGGGCGACGTCAGTGGCGTAGAGGGTTTAATCAGAGCGATCTGCTGTGCAGAAGCCTTTCGCACTGGCTGCGCTGCCCTTATCCGCGCGCGGCGCTCAGGCGACGGCGGGCGACGCCGGTTCAGCATCAGCTGGCGGCACGACTACGTAAAAGGAACGTGAAAAACGCCTTCCGTCTTGAATTGCCGGTAGCGGGTCTCCATATCGTTGTTGTGGATGATGTCGTCACCACCGGCAGCACGGTCGCAGAGATCAGCCAGCTGCTTTTACGCAGCGGCGCAGCCACTGTTCAGGTCTGGTGCCTGTGTCGAACCTTGTAGACCCTCGATGATGGGCGTATTATAACCGAGTAAAATAGTCAACTATTAGGCCATTGCTATGATCCGTATTTCCGACGCTGCCCAAGCGCACTTTGTCAAACTGCTGGCGAATCA
Source organism: Kosakonia sp. SMBL-WEM22 (assembly GCF_014490785.1). Taxonomy (NCBI): domain Bacteria; kingdom Pseudomonadati; phylum Pseudomonadota; class Gammaproteobacteria; order Enterobacterales; family Enterobacteriaceae; genus Kosakonia; species Kosakonia sp. SMBL-WEM22. Next base: position 4,580,033 of record NZ_CP051488.1, read on the forward strand.
GGAAGAAGGGACACAAATCCGCGTATTTGTGATCAACCCAGGCACGCCAAACGCAGAGTGTGGTGTCTCTTACTGTCCGCCGGATGCGGTCGAAGCCACCGATACCGCACTGAAATTTGAACAACTGGTTGCCTATGTCGATGAGCTGAGCGCGCCGTATCTGGAAGATGCGGAAATCGATTTTGTCACCGACCAGTTGGGTTCCCAGCTGACGCTGAAAGCCCCGAACGCCAAAATGCGTAAAGTCTCCGACGACGCCCCGCTGATGGAGCGCGTGGAGTATTTACTGCAATCGCAGATCAACCCGCAGCTTGCAGGCCATGGCGGTCGCGTCACGCTGATGGAGATCACCGATGAAGGCTACGCCATTCTGCAATTCGGCGGCGGCTGTAACGGGTGCTCCATGGTTGACGTAACTCTGAAAGAAGGCATCGAGAAGCAGCTGCTGAACGAGTTCCCGGAACTCGCCGGCGTGCGCGACCTCACCGAGCACCAGCGCGGCGAGCACTCCTACTACTAAGCCTCTCTGCGCTTTGAGTATATTGCCCGGTGGCGCTTCGCTTACCGGGCCTACTCCTTGATATAAGCCCGCACCCGTTCTCTGCATCACCTCAATCCGCTAACCTGCTCCGCCCGCCTCCGTAGGCCGGATAAGGCGCAGCCGCCATCCGGCAATCAAACCTCTCCATCCCACAAGCCTGCTCCACCTGCCCCGTAGGCCGGATAAAGCGCAGCCGCCATCCGGCAGTCAAACCTCTCCACACTACAAAGCTGCTCCGGACCTGCCCCGTAGGCCGGATAAGGCGCAGCCGCCATCCGGCAGTCAAACCTCTCCATCCCACAAGCCTGCTCCACCTGCCCCGTAGGCCGGATAAGCTGCAGCCGCCATCCGGCAGTCAAACCTCTCCACACTACAAAGCTGCTCCGGACCTGCCCCGTAGGCCGGATAAGGCGTAGCCGCCATCCGGCAAATACCCTCTGCTTTTGCTCGGCTGTTAGTATGACGAAGCTCTCACTTCTTACATTTTGATCCGCCGGGTGATTCTCTTTATCGGGATGTTACCCGTATCATCCCGGCTGGCACCGACAAGATAAAAAACATCCGACTACAATTTTCAGCAATGGATGTAAGCCGAAACGGTGCCGCAGCGCGATTTCACCTTTTGAAAACGGCTGCCCGAAAACACTGACGTTACCCATAACAAATTAAAGGCCAGGTAAATCATGCCATTAGTCATCGTTGCTATCGGTGTTGCTCTCCTACTGCTACTCATGATCCGTTTCAAAATGAACGGATTTATCGCTCTGATCCTCGTCGCGCTTGCCGTAGGGATGATGCAGGGCATGCCGCTGGATGCGGTGATTAAGTCGATCAAAGCCGGTGTTGGCGGAACGCTGGGCAGCCTTGCGCTAATCATGGGCTTCGGTGCCATGCTGGGTAAGCTGCTGGCGGACTGCGGCGGCGCGCAACGCATTGCCACTACGCTGATTGAAAAATTTGGTCGTAAGCATATCCAGTGGGCGATCGTATTAACCGGTTTTACCGTCGGTTTCGCCCTCTTCTATGAAGTGGGTTTCGTGTTACTGCTGCCGCTGGTCTTTACCGTCGCCGCTTCCGCGCGCATCCCTCTGCTCTACGTTGGTGTGCCGATGGCTGCGGCGCTCTCCGTGACGCACGGCTTCCTGCCGCCGCACCCGGGCCCAACCGCTATTGCCACCATTTTCCATGCCGATATGGGTAAAACCTTGCTCTACGGTACGCTGCTTGGCATTCCGACAGTGATTCTCGCCGGCCCGGTCTATGCCCGTTTCCTGAAAAATATCGATAAACCGATCCCGGAAGGGCTCTACAACTCAAAGACCTTTAGCGAAGAAGAGATGCCGGGCTTTGGCGTCAGCGTCTGGACATCACTGGTGCCGGTGATCCTGATGGCGCTGCGCGCCGTCGCGGAGATGGTGCTGCCGAAGGGTCATGCCCTGCTGCCCTACGCCGAGTTCTTCGGCGACCCGGTGATGGCGACAATGATTGCGGTGCTGATTGCGGTCTTTACCTTTGGTCTGAATCGTGGCCGTTCGATGGACGACATCAACGATACGCTGACCAGCTCGATCAAAATTATCGCCATGATGCTGCTGATTATCGGCGGCGGCGGCGCGTTCAAGCAGGTGCTGGTCGACAGCGGCGTGGATAAGTACATCGCCTCGATGATGCACGCCACCAACCTCTCCCCGCTGTTTATGGCCTGGTCAATTGCCGCCGTGCTGCGTATTGCGCTCGGCTCCGCGACTGTTGCAGCGATTACCGCAGGGGGTATAGCAGCACCACTGATCGCCACAACCGGCGTCAGCCCGGAGCTGATGGTGATTGCCGTTGGCTCAGGAAGCGTCATCTTCTCACACGTTAACGATCCGGGTTTCTGGCTGTTTAAGGAGTATTTCAACCTGACCATCGGTGAAACCATGCGTTCATGGTCAGCGCTGGAAACCATTATTTCGATATGTGGTCTGGTGGGTTGCTTGCTGTTAGGCATGGTGGTCTGAGGCAGGAATTGCCGGATGGCGCTTCGCTTATCCGGCCGACGAATATGCTTCGGTGTGGCTGAAACCGAATGCCGGATGACGCTTCGCTTATCCGGCCTACGAATATGCTTCGGTGTGGCTGAAACCATATGCCGGATGGCGCTTCGCTTATCCGGCCTACGAATGTGCTTCGGTGTGGCTGAAACCGAATGCCGGATGGCACTTCGCTTATCCGGCCTACGAATGTGCTTCGGTGTGGCTGAAACCATATGCCGGATGGCGCTTCGCTTATCCGGCCTACGAATGTGCTTCGGTGTGGCTGAAACCGAATGCCGGATGGCACTTCGCTTATCCGGCCTACGAATGTGCTTCGGTGTGGCTGAAACCGAATGCCGGATGGCACTTCGCTTATCCGGCCTACGAATGTGCTTCGGTGTGGCTGAAACCGAATGCCGGATGGCACTTCGCTTATCCGGCCTACGAATGTGCTTCGGTGTGGCTGAAACCGAATGCCGGATGACGCTTCGCTTATCCGGCCTACGAATGTGCTTCGGTGTGGCTGAAACCATATGCCGGATGGCGCTTCGCTTATCCGGCCTACTAATAAGCTTCGGTGTGGCTGAAACCGAATGCCGGATGGCGCTTCGCTTATGCGGCCTGCTAAGTTACTGAAACGGCGTAGGCCGGATAAGGCGCAGCCGCCATCCGGCAACATGCCCGGGCGCATCACGCGGCCGGGCATTTTTACTACCGTTTTCCGGCTGCCTTACGGCGACGATCGAGATCCTTAATCAGCCTGTTTACCGTCTCATCGGCAAACATCTCCTCCAGCGAAACCGCAAGCTTACGCCGCCAGTTCTGATACTGATCGCTGGTGCCGGGCACGTTAACCGGCGAGGACATATCAAGCCAATCCTCCGGTTGCAGCCCCAGCAGGGCGCTGTTGCTGTCCGCAATATAGCGCTGCAAACCGCGATTGAGAATTGACGACATCGGCATGCGTAACGCCTTTTTCCCCGCACGCTGCGGCAAACAGCCATGCTGATGCAGTGCCGTGAGCAGCCCCTGTTTGGCCTGCTCACGGTCCTCATATAAACCACTCAGCAGCTCTTCATCCGGGTAGAGGCCCAGGGTTTTGCCGAGGGTTAAATCACCACTCTCCCAGTAGCCGCGCAGGGTCGGCAAGTCGTGGGTAGTGGCAACCGCCATCGACTGCGCCGGCCAGGCTTCGGGAGCGTGGAACACCTTATCGTCGTTTTCGAAATAGAGCACTTTGTAGGAGTAAACGCCGCTGCGCCGCAGCTTGCCGACGATCTCCTGCGGAACAGTACCGAGATCTTCGCCAATCACCATACACTGGTGGCGATGGCTCTCAAGGGCGAGGATCGCCAGCAGATCGTCAACGGGATAGTGAACATAGGCCCCCTGATCCGCCGTTTCGCCATAGGGGATCCACCACAAGCGCAGCATCGACATCACATGATCGATACGTAGCGCGCCGCAATTTTTCATATTTGCGCGCAGCAGATCGACAAACGGCGCATAACCGCGCGCCTGCATAACGTGCGGATCCATCGGCGGCAAGCCCCAGTTTTGCCCCAGCGGCCCGAGAATATCCGGCGGTGCACCAACGGAGGCTTTCAGGCAGTAAAGTTCCCGGTCGCACCAGGTCTCCGCGCCGCCTTCCGCTACGCCAACCGCCAGGTCGCGATAGAGGCCAATCGGCATCTGGTAACCCTGGCTGGTTTGCCAGCACTCAGCGAACTGGGTAAACGCCAGCCACTGCAGCCAGAGGTAGAAATTGACCTCATCGGCATGCTGCTGGCAGAAGGCTTTCACCTCCGGGCTGTCGATTGATTGGTAGCCCTGTGGCCAGGCTGGCCAGCCCCAGCGCAGCGGATCTTCCTGCACCTGGAACGCATGCAGCGCATCGAACGCCGCCTGCCAGTAGAGGCTGTCGCCCTCCTGCTCAACGAATGCGTGGAAGGCAGCAAACTGCTCATCCCCCTCGCCGCGCTGGCTGAAGCCTTGCCACGCCATGCGCAAAGCCGTCAGTTTGAGTGCGGTAACTGCCGAATAGTCGACCCACTCGCTCTCGCGGGCCGCGCGCAGCGCCTTCTGGGTGGCGGCTTTTTTCCACCACGCCTGCGCCGCTTTGCTCTGCGCAAAATCCTCTACCGCGTTAACGTCGATATAGATAATGTTCAGCCAGCGGCGAGATGACGGACTGTAGGGGCTGGCGCTCTCCGGGTAAGCGGGATAGAGCGCATGAATTGGGTTCAGCCCGATAAATGCGCCGCCGCGCTCGCCGACGCCTGTGAGCATCTGTTTCAGATCGCCGAAATCGCCGATCCCCCAGTTGTTTTCAGAACGCAGCGTGTAGAGCTGCACGCAGGCACCCCACAATTTTTTACCGTCACGCAGCGCCTGCGGCTCATAACAGCGGGCAGGCGCGATAATCACCCGGCACGTCCACTGCTGCTTTTTCTGCGTCAGTGTCAGGGAGTGGTAACCCAGCCCCAGGCCGCCCGGCAGCGGCAGATCGTTGCCGCCGCTCACCTCGCCCTGGTAGGTTTTGCCCGCTTCGGTGGTCAGCTGCCACTGGTATTGTCCTTTACCGGAGGCCACCAGCCGCTTCTTCTTACCGTGAATAAACACCTGCACCGCCGGCACAGGCGCAGCACTTTCCACCGCCGGGACAGGGTGCATCGCATCCAGTAACCGCTGTTTGGTCTGCGCACTGATGGATTGCGGTTTACCGTGCGCATTGATGTAATTTGGGCTGATTCCTGCCGTCAGCGCGGCCTGTTCCAGACGTTTACTCTGCATTGCGCTTCCTTAACGTTTTGCCTGCCAGATGCGGGTCTGGTAATCGCGGATCGAGCGGTCAGAGCTAAACATGCCGCAGCGCGCGGTATTGAGGATCGCCGCACGCGTCCAGGCCTCCTGGTCACGATAAAGCACATCAACCTGCTTTTGCGCCTCGACATAGGCGGCGAAATCCGCCATTACCAGGTAGGGATCGCCGCCCTGTTTGCCGATGCTGTGCAGCATCTGGTCAAAGGCGTGCTTATCGCCGCCGCTATATTTTCCGCTCTCCAACTCTTTCAGCACCGCGTCCAGCAGCTTATCTTTTTTACGCCACTTGACCGGGTCGTAACCTTTCGCTTTTAACGCCTTCACCTGCTCAACGGTGTGGCCAAAGATAAAGATATTCTCTTCGCCCACCTGCTCAGCGATTTCAACGTTAGCGCCATCCAGTGTGCCGACCGTTAATGCGCCGTTGAGCGCCAGCTTCATGTTGCCGGTACCGGAAGCCTCTTTGCCCGCGGTTGAGATCTGCTCGGAGACATCCGCCGCCGGGATCAGTTTTTCCGCCGCCGAGACGCAATAATCCGGCAGGAACACTACTTTCAGCTGGTCGCCAATCGACGCATCGTTGTTAATTACGTCTGCCACTTTGTTGATAGCGTAGATGATATTCTTCGCCAGGTAGTAACCCGGCGCCGCTTTTGCGCCAAACAGGAAGACGCGCGGTACGCGGTTCGCCTGCGGGTTTTCGCGGATCTCCTTATAGAGCGCAATGATATGCAGCAGGCCAAGGTGCTGGCGTTTGTACTCATGCAAGCGCTTGATCTGAATATCGAATATCGCTTCGGGGTTGATCACAATGCCGGTGCGCGCTTTGACAAACTCCGCCAGCCGCACTTTGTTTTGCCGCTTAATGTCGCGATAGTGCTGGCGAAACGCCGCGTCGTCGGCGTACTTCTCAAGATTGATCAGCTGGTCGAGATCGTTGGCCCACTCTTTTTTCAGCGTCTTATCGAGCAGCGCGGCCAGCAGCGGGTTGCACTGTTTGATCCAGCGGCGCGGCGTGATGCCGTTGGTGACGTTGTGGAATTTGCCCGGCCACAACTGGTGATATTCCGGGAAGAGATCCTTCACCACCAGATCCGAGTGCAGCGCGGCCACGCCGTTAACGGCAAAGCCGCCAACCACGCAGAGGTTGGCCATGCGCACCTGTTTGTCATGCACCACCGCCAGTTTTGCCCACACCGCTTTATTACCCGGCCAGGTCTGCTCAACCTGCGCTTTAAAGCGCTCATTGATGCGTTTGATGATCTGCATATGGCGCGGCAGCAGCGTTTTCACCAGCGACTCATCCCAGCGCTCAAGCGCTTCCGGCATCAGCGTATGGTTGGTGTACGCAAAGGTACGGCTGGTGATCGCCCAGGCGTCATCCCAGCTCAGCTGATGCTCATCAAGCAGCACGCGCAGCAGTTCAGGAATGGCGATGGTCGGGTGGGTATCGTTCAGCTGGATCACTTCGTACTCCGGCAGTTGGGCAAGCTTGCGCCCGGCCAGATGATGGCGGCGTAGAATATCGGCTACCGAGCAGGCGCACTGGAAATATTGCTGCATCAGACGCAGTTTCTTACCGGCCTGGTGGTTGTCATTCGGGTAGAGCACTTTAGTGAGCTTTTCAGCGTCAATGCCCGCCTGCTCCGCGCGCAGAAAGTCGCCATCGTTGAATTTGGTGAGGTTAAACGGATGCGCATGAGTCGCCTGCCACAGGCGTAACGGCTGGGTAATACCGTTGCGGTAGCCAATCACAGGCAGATCCCAGGCTTCGCCCACAAGGGTAAAGGCGGGTTGCCACTGCCCCTCTTTACTCACTTTGCCGCCGATGTTGACCTGCACATCCAGCTGTTCGTTATGGCGGAACCACGGGTAACTACGGCGATGCCAGTCATCCGGTGCTTCATGCTGCTGGCCGTCGACAAAGGATTGGCGGAAAAGCCCGTACTGGTAGTTAAGGCCATACCCGGTGGCTGGCTGGCCGACGGTCGCCATCGAGTCGAGGAAACAGGCGGCCAGGCGTCCCAGGCCACCGTTGCCGAGCGCCGGATCGATCTCCTCTTCCAGCAGATCGGTCAGCTGGATATCGTGCGCCTGTAATACCTCGCCTACCGCCTCATACCAGCCGAGGTTGAGCAGGTTGTTGCCCGTCAGGCGGCCAATCAAAAACTCCATCGAGATGTAGTTAACGTGGCGCTGCTCTTTCGCCGCTTTGGGCGCAGGCTGCGCTGCCAACAGTTCCGCCAGCGCGCCACTCACGGCATGCCACCACTGGCGAGTTGTCATCTCCGTTGCAGAGTGAACCCCAAAACGCTGCCACTGGCGCGTCAGGGCCGCTTCAAATTGCGCTTTATCAAATGTTGGCTTTGTCATAAAAATCCGGGTCCTGTGTGAAGATAATCGACATTAGCGCTAGTGTGCAGATCTACGGGTATGACTTCCTCATCCTGGCGGGGATTAGAGAGGGAGGAGTAGCGGGGATGAGCGAAAAAATGTGATCCCCGCCACCTGGCGTTTTTATCGCATGGTAAGAGGATAATGAAATACCGTTTCGGTAATAAATTGTTTTTACGCGCGGTGAAAATGGCACGAAATAATATTTTGCCCGCGGCAACGCCACCATTTTGTTAATTGCACGCCGACGTTACGCGACTCATTAATATGGTCTATTTTTCTGCGGAAAGATTATCCGTTTTTAGCCGGTAACCCGCCGCATCTGGGCTGAATTTATTCGGCACAAAAATAGAACTGTGACATAGTGCAAATTCACAATCGTCAGATTCGGACATAACTTGCAATATTTCCGCATCTGTTCGAACGTATTGAGATTAATTACGAAGCACAAAAAAAATCGCATCTCAGTTCTCCTCACAGTGAAGTGATAACTATGTTGATTCCGTCCAAATTAAGTCGCCCGGTTCGTCTCGACCATACGGTGGTGCGCGAACGTCTACTGGCGAAACTTTCCGGCGCCAACAATTATCGGCTTGCGCTGGTAACCAGCCCGGCGGGCTACGGTAAAACCACCCTCGTCTCACAATGGGCAGCGGGGAAAAGCGACGTCGGCTGGTTCTCGCTTGATGAGGGGGATAATCAGCAGGAGCGCTTCGCTAGTTACTTTATCGCCGCGGTGCAACAAGCCACCGGTGGACACTGCACCAGCAGCGAAGTGATGGCGCAAAAGCGCCAATATGCCAGCCTGCCTTCACTCTTCTCGCAGCTGTTTGTCGAACTCACCGAATGGCAGCGCCCGCTCTACCTGGTAATTGATGATTACCATCTGATTACTAACCCGGTGATCCACGATGCGATGCGCTTCTTCCTGCGCCATCAACCGGAAAACCTGACCCTGATTGTGCTCTCACGTAACCTGCCGCAGCTCGGGATTGCTAACCTGCGCGTGCGCGAACAGCTGCTTGAAGTGGGCAGCCAACAGCTGGCCTTTACGCATCAGGAGGCAAAGCAGTTTTTTGACTGCCGACTGAATGCGCCGATTGAAGCGGCGGAGAGCAGCCGCTTGTGTGATGATGTGGCTGGCTGGGCCACGGCGCTGCAACTCATCGCCCTCTCCGCCCGGCAAAATCATAGCGCGCCGCACCACTCTGCGCGCCGCCTGGCGGGCATTAACGCCAGCCATCTCTCCGATTATCTGGTCGATGAGGTGCTGGATAATGTCGACCCTGCCACCCGCCAGTTTCTACTGAAAAGCGCCCTGCTGCGCTCAATGAACGATGCGTTGATTGTGCGCGTCACCGGCGAAGAGAACGGGCAGATGCGGCTGGAGGAGATCGAGCGTCAGGGGCTCTTTTTGCAGCGCATGGATGACTCCGGCGAGTGGTTTTGCTACCACCCGCTGTTCGGCAGTTTCCTGCGCCAGCGCTGCCAGTGGGAGCTGGCCACAGAGCTGCCCAATATTCACCGCGCAGCGGCTGAGAGCTGGATGGCACAAGGCTTCCCGAGCGAAGCGATCCATCATGCTCTGGCAGCGGGCGATGGCGCTATGCTGCGCGATATTCTGCTCAATCACGCGTGGGGCCTGTTTAACCACAGCGAGCTGAGCCTGCTGGAGGAGTCGCTAAAAGCGCTGCCGTGGGAGAGCCTGCTGGAGAATCCGCGGCTGGTGCTGCTGCAGGCGTGGCTGATGCAAAGCCAGCATCGCTATAGCGAAGTGAACACCCTGCTGGCGCGCGCCGAACAGGAGATGACCACCCAGATGGATGCCTCGCTACATGGCGACTTCAACGCCCTGCGCGCACAGGTGGCGATTAACGATGGCGATCCGGTGGAAGCGGAACGGCTGGCGATGGTGGCGCTCGACGAACTGCCGCTGGCTAACTACTACAGCCGGATTGTCGCCACGTCGGTGCATGGCGAAGTGCTGCACTGCAAAGGCGAGCTGGCCAATTCGCTGGCGGTGATGCAGCAAACCGAGCAGATGGCGCGCCGTCACGATGTCTGGCACTACGCGCTGTGGAGCCTGATCCAGCAGAGCGAAATTCTCTTTGCCCAGGGCTTTTTGCAGGCCGCGTGGGAGATGCAGGAGAAAGCTTTCACGCTTATCCGCGAGCAGCACCTTGAACAGCTGCCGATGCATGAATTTTTACTCCGCATCCGCGCCCAGCTTCTGTGGGCATGGGCGCGGCTCGACGAGGCGGAAGCTGCCGCCCGTCAGGGTATGGAAGTGCTCTCTGCGATGCAACCGCAGCAGCAGTTGCAGTGCCTGGCGCTGATTGTGCAGGTCTCGCTGGCACGTGGCGATCTGGATAACGCCCGCAGTCACCTGCACCGGCTGGAGAACCTGCTCGGCAACGGTCAGTATCATAGCGACTGGGTATCGAACGCCGATAAAGTGCGGATGATCTACTGGCAAATGACCGGCGACAAAAACGCCGCCGCGCAGTGGCTGCGCCAGACGCCGAAACCGGCTTTTGCCAATAACCACTTTCTGCAAAGCCAGTGGCGCAACATTGCCCGCGCGCAGATCCTGCTGGGGGATTTTGGCCCGGCGGAGATAGTGCTGGAGGAGTTAAACGAAAACGCGCGCAGCCTGCGCCTGATGAGCGATATCAACCGTAATTTGCTGTTGCTCAATCAGCTTTACTGGCATGCAGGACGCAAAAACGATGCCCAGCGCGTGCTGCTTGAAGCGTTGCAGCTTGCCAACCGCACCGGGTTTATCAGCCACTTTGTGATTGAGGGTGAACCGATGGCGCAGCAGCTGCGCCAGCTCATTCAGCTCAACACGCTGCCGGAGCTGGATCAGCATCGCGCCCAGCGTATTCTGCGCGAAATTAACCAGCATCACCGGCATAAGTTCGCCCACTTTGATGAGAGCTTTGTCGAGCGTTTACTGACGCACCCGGAGGTGCCGGAGCTGATCCGTACCAGCCCGCTGACGCAGCGCGAGTGGCAGGTGCTGGGGCTTATCTATTCCGGATACAGTAACGAGCAGATCGCCGGCGAGCTGGCTGTCGCCGCGACGACCATCAAAACCCATATCCGCAACCTCTATCAAAAGCTGGGCGTCGCCCACCGTCAGGATGCGGTGCAGCATGCCCAGCGGCTGCTGAAAATCATGGGCTACGGGGTATAACGGCTAGCAGAGTTCCAGCTGCACGTTATTGTGGCTTATTACCTGCATTACGCCTGCGGGCGGCATCACATCGGTGTAGACCGCATCGACAAGGCTGATGCTGCCCATATTAACCATCGCGTTACGGCCAAATTTCGAGTGATCCACCACCAGCATCACATGGCGCGAGTTCTCAATGATCGCGCGCTTGGTGCGCACTTCATGATAGTCAAACTCCAGCAGCGAGCCGTCAGCATCAATACCGCTAATCCCCAGAATGCCGAAATCGAGGCGGAACTGGGAGATAAAGTCGAGGGTCGCTTCGCCGACAATACCACCGTCGCGGCTGCGCAGTTCGCCCCCCGCCAGAATGACGCGGAAATCAGACTTCTTCATTAACGTATTGGCGACATTAAGGTTGTTAGTAACAACCCGCAACTCGCTGTGGTCGAGCAGCGCATGGGCGACCGCTTCCGGCGTGGTGCCGATATCGATAAACAGCGTCGCGCCGTTGGGGATCTGCTCAGCAACGCGGCGGGCAATACGCTCTTTTTCCGCCGCCAGCGTCGTTTTTCGATCGTGCCACGAGGTGTTTTCCGAACTGGAGGGCAGTGCCGCGCCGCCGTGGTGACGCAAGATTTTGTTCTGATCGGCCAGATCGTTCAGATCGCGACGAATCGTCTGCGGGCTGACGGAGAACTGCTCGACCAACTCTTCGGTGCTGACATATCCCTGCTGTTTAACCAGCTCGATAATCGCGTCATGACGCTGTGTCTGTTTCATGATGTGTCCCTGGATAATTATGTTCGTTTTCGCACATTCTGCGAGTCCACCAGCGCCATCGCCAGGCCAATCACCATCCCTGCCGTATGCGCGCCGCTGGCAATAGCGAAACCGGTTAAGCCGAACCATTCCGCCACCATCAGTAACACCGTAAAGATAAACAGGCCGTTCGGCAGCGCTACCTTCGGTTCCGGATCGCGTATGCCGCGCAGCCAGACATAGCCAATCAACGCGTAAACTACGCCGGATAAACCGCCGAACCAGGGGCCGGTAAGCTGATGCTGTACAAAACCGCTCAGCAGCGCGCTAATCAGCGTAATCACCACCAGCTTTCCGCTGCCGAGCCGCTTCTCCACCGCGCCGCCAAGATACCACCACCAGAAGAGGTTAAAGAGGATGTGCAGCAGCGAAAAGTGCATGATCGCATGGGTGAAGTAGCGCCACGCTTCAAAGCGCAGGCTCTCATCCCACGGCCAGGCGAGCCATACCATGACGACTTCATCGCCCATCACGTTCATCAGCAGGAAGACGATAATGCAGAGCAGGGAGACGGCAATGGTTAGCGGCCCACCGCGCTCGCGCAGGGCGGCTGAAAGAGGGAAACGACGGTAGTGCAAACCGCTGTCGGTCTGCCCGGATTGCCAGCTCGCCGCCAGATAGCGCGGATCGGCGGGGTTTTCCAGAAAGCGCGCCAGCTCGCTGCGCACGCGCTCGGCCTGGCTTTCGTCCGCCAACCAGATGTCGGTCTGCTCATGGTGCTGGATGGTCAGGATGACGCCCTGAGTCTGCATATAGTCGACAAACGCCTGGGCGACGCGGGGGTTAGCAAAAGAGGTAATCATCAACATGACGGGCGTCGCTTAGTCCATACAAAGAGAGACAGTATAGCGGAGAGTCGCGCTTCGCCTAAAGCGTGCCGTGCTCGACTTCAGCCGGGAAGTGGCGATGCCACGCATCGAAACCGCCGTCGACGCTGTAGACCTCTTCAAAGCCCTGCTGCAACAGATATTGCGCGGCACCTTTACTGCTGTTGCCGTGATAGCACATGACCATCACCGGCGTGTCGAAGTCGTTGTCGCGCATAAACGCGCCCAACGTATCGTTGGTAAGGTGAAACGCACCCGGCGTATGGCCCATCGCGAAACTCTGCGGATCGCGGATATCGACCAGCACGGCCTGCTGCTGCTGCAATTTCTGATGAGTCTCTTCGACATTAATACATTCAAAATGATCCATGGCGTTCTCTTTATTGACACGAATTATGGCTAGGCTGCGACAAGTGTACGTCGTGACCCCGGTGAAGCGCCATTATGTTATGCATATCACTCTAAATTGTTTTTTTGATGTTACCAAAAGCGCGTTCTTTTGCTATTATGAGCGATATCGAACATTTTTGAGCTTTTACGAAAGTGCGTGAGGATAACATGGAAACCAAAGATCTGATTGTGATAGGCGGGGGCATTAACGGTGCCGGTATCGCGGTTGACGCCGCAGGGCGTGGTTTATCCGTGCTCATGCTTGAGGCTCAGGATCTCGCCTGCGCGACATCCAGCAACAGCTCTAAACTGATTCACGGGGGCCTGCGCTACCTTGAACACTACGAATTCCGCCTGGTGAGCGAAGCGCTCGCCGAACGTGAAGTGCTGCTGAAAATGGCACCGCATATCGCCTTTCCGATGCGTTTCCGCTTGCCGCACCGCCCTCATCTGCGCCCGGCGTGGATGATTCGCATTGGTCTGTTTATGTACGATCACCTGGGTAAACGCACCAGCCTGCCGGCATCTAAAGGGTTGCGATTTGGCTCAGAATCGGTGCTGAAACCGGAAATCGTGCGCGGATTCGAATATTCCGACTGCTGGGTCGATGATGCGCGCATGGTGCTGGCTAATGCGCAGATGGTTGAGCGTAAAGGTGGGAAAGTAATGACCCGCACCCGTGCTACCAGCGCGCGTCGTGAAAACGGCCTCTGGGTAGTGGAAGCGGAGGATATCGATACTGGCGAGAAATTTAGCTGGAAAGCACGCGGTCTGGTTAACGCTACCGGCCCGTGGGTGAAAGAGTTCTTCGATGACGGCATGAAGCTGCCTTCGCCATACGGCATTCGTCTGATCAAGGGTAGCCACATCGTGGTGCCGCGCGCCCATGCGCAGAAGCAGGCCTACATCCTGCAAAACGAAGATAAACGTATTGTCTTTGTGATCCCGTGGATGGATGAGTTCTCCATTATCGGTACCACTGACGTTGAGTACCACGGCGACCCGAAAAACGTGAAGATCGACGATGATGAGATCAACTACCTGCTCAATGTCTATAACGATCACTTCAAGAAACAGCTGACGCGTGACGATATCGCCTGGACCTACTCCGGTGTGCGCCCGCTCTGCGATGATGAATCTGATTCACCGCAGGCGATCACCCGTGATTACACGCTCGATATTCATGATGAAAATGGTAAGGCGCCGCTGCTGTCAGTATTCGGCGGGAAACTCACCACCTATCGCAAGCTGGCGGAGCATGCGCTGGAAAAACTGACGCCGTACTATAAAGGTATCGGCCCGGCGTGGACCAAAGAGTGTGTTCTGCCCGGCGGCGATATCAACGGCGATCGTGAGGATTACGCAGCAAAACTGCGCCGTACATACCCCTTCATCAGCGAATCGCTGGCGCGCCACTATGCCCGTACTTACGGCAGCAACAGTGAACTGATTCTGTCGGGTATCACCAGCCTTGATGGCATGGGCGAGCACTTCGGTCATGAGCTGTATGAAGCCGAACTGCGTTACCTGGTCGAACATGAGTGGGTGCGCCGCCTCGACGATGCCATCTGGCGTCGCACGAAACTTGGTATGTGGCTGAGTGAAGAGGAGCAGGCGCGTGTGGCTCAGTGGCTGACGCGTAATAACAAAGCGGAACTGTCGCTCGCGTCTTAAGCGTTAAGATAAAAACCCGGTGGCCTGCAACCACCGGGTTTTCTTTTGCCTTTAGCTCAGCAGCGTAAAGGCGATCATCCCGATAATCGCACCGGTGGTGCCGAGGATGGTTTCCATCATGGTCCAGGTCTTCAGGGTTTGCGCTTCTGTCGCGCCGGTAAAGCGGCCATAGAGCCAGAAACCGGCATCATTCACATGACTCACCACAATCGAACCGCCCGCGATACAGATGGAGAGTGCCGCCATCTGCGCGCCGTTGAAGTGCAGCTGTTCAATGACCGGCATTACCAGACCGACCGCGGTCAGACAGGCGACCGTTGCGGAACCCTGGATAATGCGCACCGCCGCCGCCAGCACGAAACAGGTCAGGGCGATAGGTAAGCCCATGCCGGTTAACGCTTCACCGAGCGCCGGGCCAACGCCGGAATCGACCAGCACCTGTTTGAAGACGCCGCCTGCGCCAATTACCAGCAGAATAATCCCCGCCGGTTGTAGCGCCTGGCCGCAAATCTCCATCACCCGATCTTTTTCCATGCCCTGACGCACCGCCAGACCATAAATCGCTACCAGACAAGCCACCAGAATGGCGGTAAAGGGGTGGCCGATAAACTCCATCCACTGATAGAGCGTGCTCCCTTCAGCCACGAAGCGCGCGGCGATGGTTTTCATCCCCACCAGCACCAGCGGCAGCAGGATCAGCGCAAGACTGAAGCCAAACGATGGCATTTTGCCTTCGCCGAGATGCGGCTCGCTGACATCATCCGGAATATGCAACTCAACGTGGCGGCTGATAAAGTTGCCCCACAGCGGCCCGGCGACCAGCATGCCCGGGATCGCAGCGCAGAGGCCAATGAGGATCATCCAGCCAAAATCGGCATGCATCTGCGAGGCGAGCAGCATCGGCGCAGGCCCCGGCAGCAGAAATGCCGCTGCCGCTGCCACACCCGCGAACAGTGGAATCACCAGTTTGACCAGGTTGGTGCCAGTGTGGCGTGCCATTGAGAAAGCGACGCTTATCAGCAGCACAATCGCCACTTCGAAGAAGAGCGGCAGAGCGCAAATCAGCCCGGCGAGACCAATCGCATAGTGCGCGCGGCTGTGACCGAAGGAGTTAAGCATTTTAACGGCAATTTGATCCACCGCGCCGGTCTCATGCAGGATTTTGCCGAACATCGCACCGAGTGCCACCACAATGGCGAGAAAGCCGAGCGTACCGCCCATCCCCTTTTCCATGGTCTGGGCAATTTTCGTCAGCGGCATGCCGGAGAAGAGCCCGGAGCCAATCGAGACCACCATCAGCGCAACGAAAGCGTGCATTCGCGCTTTCATCACTAAAAACAGCAGCAGTAAAACAGAACCGACGGCGGTTAATACCAGCGTTAATGTACTCACTGCTCACGGCCTTGGTTAATCACTTCAATGGTGCTGGCGACCACGCCATCCAGGGGTTGGTCAATGTTTACCACCAGCACATCGCGCTCATCTTCGCCCGGCTCCTGCAGCGTTTCGAACTGGGTGACCAGCATCTGCGTTTTGAAGAAGTGGCCTTTACGCGCTTTCAGGCGGCTTTCGATAACATCGAATTCGCCCTTCAGGTAGATAAAGGAGAGGTTAGGATTACCGGCGCGCAGCAGGTCGCGGTAGTGCTTTTTCAGCGCCGAGCAGACGATCAGCGACACTTTGTTGGTGCGCTGCATGGCAAAGGCGGCATCGTTCAGCGCCTGCAACCACGGTTTGCGGTCGTCGTCGTTCAGCGGCTCGCCGGAGGCCATCTTATTGATGTTGCTTCGCGGATGAAGAAAGTCGCCGTCAAGAAATGCGGCTTTAAGCTGATACGCGACTTCGCTGGCAACCGCAGATTTGCCGCTGCCTGAAACGCCCATCAGAACGAAAACATGGTGATCAAGGTTTGTTGTGCTCAAAGGGTAGCCCCCACGGGTGCAAGAGTGATTGTTACGGGTAACTGTTATCGGTAACATTGTCCTGCCGCGATCCCAGAGAAGCAATATTCACAGTGGCCAGAGATAAATAAGTGTGAGCTACGTCAAATTTGTCAGACTAAATAGATCCACCCGGTGACAAAGTGAAACCTAAATCTAACAACTTTGGCGTAACTTCTTCACCACGGATACGCGCCAGCAGCCGTTCCGCACCGATGCGCCCCATGCGTTCACGCGGCGTCAGCACGCTTGCCAGACGCGGTTCCATCACCTGACCAATGTCATGCCCGTGGAACCCGGCAATCGCCATATCTTGTGGGATCTTCAGCCCCAGACGCTGGCACTCAAAGGCAGCACCGACGGCAAGGTCATCGTTAGTACAGAAAATCCCATCAAGCTGCGGATACTCGCGGCGCGCCTGGCGCATCAACTCAATGCCGGCGGTATAAGAGGAGGATTGTTCCACCATCACACTGTACGGCGTCAGCCCCGCATCCAGCATCGCCTGCTCGTACCCCTTCTGTTTGATGATAGTACGTTCATCCAGACGTGCACCGAGATAGGCAACGCGACGATGGCCGCGCGCAAGAATGGCGGCGGTGATTTGCCGGGCGGCCTCGAAGTTATCAAAGCCGACGGCAATATCGAGGCAGGGGGATTTGCTGTCCATCAACTCAACGACCGGAATGCCTGCCACTTCGATCATTTTTAGCGTGCGCGGCGTGTGGGTGCGTTCAGTGAGGACTAAGCCATCAATGTTCCATGAGAGCATCGACTCCAGTCGCTCCTCCTCCATTTCCGCTTTGTAGCCGTAGTGCGCCAGCATGGTTTGATAGCCGTGCGCGTCGGTAACGCTTTCAATGCCGCGAAGCACTTCAGCGAAAACCTGGTTCGTTAAAGAGGGAAGCAGTACGCCAATGGCGCGGCTGGTAGCGTTAGAGAGAATATCGGGCGCGCGGTTAGGGATATAACCCAGTTCATCAAGGGCGGCGGCGATTTTGCCACGTAAAGCGATGGAAACCTGTTCCGGGTTACGCAAAAAACGGCTGACCGTCATTTTGGTCACGCCTACGCGATCGGCCACATCCTGTAGTACGGGTCTTTTCTTTTTCATCGCCCTGATAATTTACGCAAAAGAGAGGGGGTGCGCAGTTTATCACGGACAATGCGCAATCTTGCGGTCAAAAACCCCAGGATTGCGCGTTTATTTACGCCACATCACACCGGTGGCAGATCGAAGAGCAGGATTTCGCTATCGCTGTCCGCATGAACCGAGATTGCCTGCTCATCCCAGATAGCGAGGCCATCGCTGGTGGTCGCTTTGGTGCCATTAATGGTGACTTCACCTTTCACAACCTGGATCCAGACGCGGCGCTCGGCGGCAATCTGATGCACAGATTGCTCATCTTTCAGCAGCGCCCAGCGGTAAAGCTCCATATCCTGATGCACTTTCAGCGAACCGTCGCGGGCATCCGGTGAAAGCACCAGCTGTTTGCCCTGCGTGGCGTCGAAGCGGCGCTGCTCGTAGCGCGGCTCGATACCGTTAGTTTCCGGGATGATCCAGATTTGGTACAGGCGCAGACGGTCGGTTTTGCTCGGGTTGTACTCAGAGTGACGCACTCCGGTGCCGGCGCTCATGATCTGGAATTCGCCCGCCGGAACCTGCTCTTTGTTACCCATGCTGTCCTGGTGCTCTACCGCGCCTTCCAGCACATATGTCAGGATCTCCATATCTTTATGCGGGTGGGTACCAAAGCCCTGCCCCGCATCAATAACGTCATCGTTAATCACGCGCAGCGCTGAAAAACCCATAAAGTTCGGATCGTAATAGTTAGCAAACGAGAAGGTGTGCCAGGAGTCCAGCCAGCCATGGTTAGCGTGGCCGCGGTCATTTGCTTTGCGTAAGAAGATCATCTTTTTTTACCCCGTCTGTTTTCGATGGGGTAAGTGTGGACGCAATTATTGCCCAATCATAGAGGGGGAAAATTGACTCCTCTGTTCAAAAAAAGTGAACAAGCGCAGAGGAGCCATATTCCCTTACTTGGCGAGGGTTATCGTTGCAGGCGACGCCTGCTCAAAGGCGCGTTCCAGCAGCTCAAGGTTGGTAAGAACGTCAGTTTCCTTGACGTAATTTTCCGCGCCGTTCGTCAGCGTTTCATACAGCGCATCGTAGACGCGTCCGTAGTCGCCTGGCTCAGGCGCAATCTCTTCACGCACCGTTTCGCCCGCGTCATTGACGTACTCCAGAATGCCCACACTGTCGTCTGCGGCAAATCCCGCATCGCCCGGCATGATATTGGCTTTCAGGCTGGTCTCCTGCTGATCGACGCCATATTTAACGAATGAGCCTTTACGGCCATGGACGATAAATTTCGGGTAATCGATTTTCACCAGGTGACTGGTTTTCACAATCGCTTTCAGATCGCCATAGAAGAGCTGCGCTTCAAACGTATCGTCAGGGTTGGCTTTGTTGCGCAGGCTGCGAATGTCATAGGCGGCGTGATCCGGGCGGCCAAACAGCGAGATAATCTGATCCATAGTGTGCACGCCAAGGCCGTAAAACGAGCCATCCTGCGGCAGACCCGGCTTGCTTTCCGCTTCCGGGCGGTAATAGTCAAAGTGGCTTTCGATCTCAACAATCTCGCCCAGTTTGCCGCTCTCAATCACCTTTTTGGTGGTGAGGAAGCAGGAGTCGAAACGGCGATTCTGATAGGGCGTTACCGTCAGGCCTTTGCTTTTCGCCAGCTCAAACAGCGTGACCGCTTCCGCCATAGTTGGCGTGAAAGGTTTCTCGACCAGCACGTTTTTCCCCGCTTCCAGCGCGCGTTTCGCATAGTCGAAATGGCTATCGGCATGGGTGCAGACAATCACCAGTTTGACCTGCGGGTCGTTAAGCACCTCGTCCAGGTCGCTGGTGAAGTGAATGTGCTGATAATCGGGGTGCTGCTCCTGTGGCTTCGGATGGCGGCGGAAAATGTGCGCCACATGCCAGCTGGCTTTACGATTGAGGACATAAGGCAGGTGATATCGGGTAGTGCTTTTACCAAATCCAATAAATGCGCAATGTAGAGTCATCGTGTCGTCCTTTGCAGAATATCTCTTTTTACCTTAGACCAGGCCCGGCGAGAGCTGAAACAAGAACGTCTTATTTATCGATTATTGTTATGTTTTTTAGCCATTTATAAATTCCGATTTTTCTTTCGCGCTCTTGATCGCCTCCCCTAATTCGCGCATAAAACACGCGGCAATATCCGTTTGCCCCTTTCATGAGTCAGAAGCACCCACCACGCAGGGAGTTGCGCGCAATACAGCATGGATAAGCACTACTGGTATTTAAATCTCGCTCTTGCTTTTTGGGCCTTCGCGCTGGGGAGCTGGTGCATTGATGCACGGCTCTGGGCACAAGTTGCGGCATCGCTAACGCTTCTCGGCTTCTTCTTACATTTTGTACAACATCAGGTTAACGCTATGTTTGGTAAAGAGAAAACCCCAAAAACGCCTCCACTACAACCGATTACGCCCTCACTGGTTAATGAAAAAGAGACGCTGCGCGATGAGAAGCAGAACACAGTTGTCGCCAGCGGTACCACCTTTGTCGGCAATATTACCTCAAGCGGGCAAGTGCATATTTACGGCACGCTTACCGGCAATATCGAAGCAAAAGACAACATTATCCGTATCATGCGTAATGGCGTGGTTGAAGGTAATCTTGTCTGCCGCGAGCTATTTATCGACGGCACGGTGAACGGCGAGTGCAACAGCGAAATGTTGAATATCGAAGAGAATGGCAACATCAACGGCACGTTGACCTACAGCGCGCTGACCATCAAGAAAGGCGGTACCTTCTCAGGCCAGGCGAAACTCACCGCGCCAATCGCGAAATTAAGCGTTGAGAAAGAGAAGAAGCGAGCCGCTGAATAACAGGTAAAAAAAAGCCAGCACCCGGCTGGCTAAGAAATACTGGAAGCAATGTGAGCAATGTCGTGCTTTCAGGATTGCCGTACGGTTCCCCTGAATGCATGGCAATAATAATCATTATCATTCGCACTTGTCTACCCCCTGTGACAAAAAATGGCAGTTGACGCTTCGCCTGAAAGACCGGAATGTGAAGGCTAACCCAACCAACAGGAGAAGCAGGATGAGCGAGATAGTGATACGCCACGCTGAAATGCACGATGTCGAACCGTTACGACAGATTTACGCGCAGCCCGAGGTGTATCAAAACCTACTCCAGCTACCTCATCCCTCTTCCGACCACTGGCATAAACGCCTGACGCCGCAGCCGGGCCGCCGGGATCTGATCGCCACGCTTGATGAGCAGGTGGCAGGCCATCTTGGTTTGATGGTTGAGCAAAACCCGCGCCGCAGCCACGTCGCCAGCTTTGGCATTATGGTTGCGCCTCATTTTCAAAACCGTGGTATCGCCAGCGCGTTAATCAACGAGATGGTGCAACTGTGTGATAACTGGCTGCGCATCGACCGCATTGAGCTGTCGGTATATGCCGATAACGCACCCGCGCTAACGGTCTACCGTAAGTATGGTTTTGAAGTGGAAGGCACCGCGAAACGCCATTCACTGCGTAACGGCGAATATGTCGATTCGTACTATATGGCGCGTATGAAGCGGTAAAACTATCCCTCTCCCGTGCGGGAGAGGGAAATTTCTTTAATATCCTGCGGTTAAATCATCTACCGAACGCGGATCGGACGCACCATACAGCGTGCCATCCGGCCCAACCATAATGCTCTGCGTACTGCCCATAGAGGCTTTCACAGCCACCTTCTGCCCCTTCTGCTCCAGCAGTTTCAGGGTGTCAGGGCTAAAGCCCTTCTCCACGCGCAGTTCGTCCGGCAACCACTGATGATGGAAGCGCGGCGCATTGGTCGCTTCGGCAATGTTCATTCCATAATCAATGGTGTTGACAACCATTTGCAGCACGGTAGTAATAATCCGGCTGCCGCCAGGGCTACCGGTGACCAGCCAGGTTTTGCCATCTTTCAACACAATCGTCGGCGACATCGATGAGAGCGGACGCTTGCCCGGCCCGATAGCATTCGCATCACCACCTACCAGACCATAGACATTGGGCACGCCCGGTTTGGCTGAGAAGTCATCCATCTCGTTATTCATCAGAATGCCGGTATTACCGGCCACAATGCCGCTGCCAAACACGGTGTTCAGCGTGTAGGTCACCGCAACGGCGTTACCCTCTTTATCCACCACTGAGAAGTGGGTGGTCTGGTTGCTCTCGTAAGGTTCCAGTTTTCCGGGGCGGATCTGGCTGGAGGGGCGCGCTTTATTCACATCGATCTGCTCAGCGATGGATTTGGCGTACGCTTTGCTGGTCAGCGCCTGCCATGGCACTTTCACAAAATCGGGATCGCCGAGGTATTCAGAACGGTCGGCGTAGGCATATTTTTCCGCTTCCGCCATCACCTGCATCGCATCGGCGCTGCCGAAGCCATATTTCGCCAGGTCGAAACTCTCCAGGATGTTGAGGATCTGAATGATATGGATCCCGCCAGACGATGGTGGCGGCATAGAGTAGACCTGATAACCGCGATAGTCGCCGCTCACCGGCGTACGCTCAACGGCTTTGTAGCTGGCAAGATCCTCTTTGGTGATCAGCCCGCCGTTTTTGCTCATCTCCTGGGCGATCTGCTCTGCCGTTGTGCCTTTATAAAAACCATCCGGCCCCTTTTCCGCGATTAGCTCAAGGCTCTTCGCGAGGTTGGCCTGCACCAGCTTGTCGCCCTTCTTCAGCGGCTCCCCCTCTTTCCAGAAGATCGCCTTGCTGGTGTCGTGGTTCGGCAGCACTTCACTGCCGTAAGTTTTGAGATCGTCCGCCAGCGCATCGTTAACCGTGAAACCCTGCTTCGCCAGTTTAATGGCGGGTTGCACCACCTTTTTCAGCGGCAGCGAGCCATACTTCTCCAGCGCCAGCGAGAAGCCGGCGACCGTGCCAGGCGTGCCGGAAGCGAGATGGGAGGTCAGCGATTTTTTGCTGTCCGGGTTGCCCTGATCGTCGAGAAACATATCGCGCGTGGCGGCTGCAGGTGCCATTTCGCGGAAATCGATCGCCGTGACCTTACCCTCTTTGGTACGGATCATCATAAACCCGCCGCCGCCCAGGTTGCCCGCCTGCGGATGGGTCACCGCCAGCGCATAGCCGACCGCAACCGCCGCATCGATCGCATTACCCCCCTCTTTGAGGATCTCTACACCCACGCGGGTCGCGGCTTCATCCACCGAGGCCACCATCCCTTGATGGGCCACTACCGGATGAAAGACATCGGCTTCTACCCCATATGAAACGGGGGCTGGCGCGGGCGCCTGAGCAGGCGGCGGCGCTGCGCCGACACTGAAACATGCTCCCGCCGTCAGCGCGGCAATCGCCGCCCAACGCGCAAACTGCTGTTTGATCATCGTCGTTCTCCACAAAGAGGGGTTACAGTTCCCGCTTAAGTCTGGTTCACAATGGGCAAAAAATCATGGTCATGCAGGAATGCGACTAAACTTAAGGGCAGGCCTCAACGGGAGGAGATGAGAATGAAACGCCTTGTGATTGTGGCAGCTCTGCTGCCTTTTACCGCTTTCGCACAGCCGCTTAACCCGACCAATAACCCGAATCAGCCGGGGTATGTCGTGCCCAGCCAGCAGCGAATGCAGACGCAAATGCTCAACCAGCAACAGCAGCAGCAAGGGTTACTGAAACAGCAGCAGCAGACACAGAGCCGCCAGCAGCAGCAGAACCTGCAAATGCAGATGAACGATAATTCACAGCGAATAAGGCAGGCTCAGCCGGGGGAGCCCGACCCCGCCCACCAGCAAGTGCTCCCCAACAGCAACGGCGGGATGTTAAGCCAGGGCAGCAGTAGCGGTGGCGGGATGCTAAACCAGCAGAGCAGTAGCGGCGGCGGGATGTTACATCCGCAAAACAGCGCCAGCGGTTCGACCCTGCAGCAGCCGCATATGCTGCCGCAGACCCAAACGCAAAGCGGCGGCATGCTGCACAGCACGCCGCCCACGCCTTAAGCACCGAAGTGGGGCCCGATAGCGTCGATATTGTCTGTGCAGATGCAATCGACGCCCCACGCCAGCAATTCCGCCGCGCGCGCCGGCTGATTCACCGTATAAACCAGAATGCGCAGACCGGCGTCGCGCAGCATGCGAACGCGCGCCTCATCAAGCAGTTTATGGTTGAGATGAATCGAGGTGCAGGCCAGACGGTCAGTCACCTCTTGCCAGTCATCGCGCCAGGCATCAAGCAGCAGACCGCGCGGCAGTTCCGGTGCGGCCTGTTGCGCCGCTTCCAGCGCATCGATCTCAAACGACGAGAGCAGCGGCGGGGTCATCTCTGACCACAACTCGCGGGCGGCAAGCGCGACGACTTTGCCCGTCAGCGGACCGGTGCCAGTTGTCGGTTTGATTTCGATATTCGCCATCATGCCATGCTGCTGGCAGCGCTGCGCGACCTCTGACAGCAGCGGCAGCGGCTCGCCTTTAAACTCACCGCTGTACCAGCTCCCGGCATCGACCTTCAGCAGATCGCTCCACGCCAGCTCGCCCGCCACGCCCCAACCATTACTGGTGCGCTCCAGGTTGTCATCATGCAGCAGGAAGATCTGCCCATCTTTCGATAACTTGGCGTCAAATTCGATCATCGTGTGGCCATATCTGGCACCGACATCGATCGCCGCAAGGGTATTTTCCGGAGCCAGTTTTCCACCGCCGCGATGGGCGACGATGCGGGGATAGGGCCAGTTATTCATACGCGTTGTCCTGTTTCACCATCGAATAAGTGCAGGTGATGTTCCGCCAGATGCAGCCACAGCGTACTGCCGGGCGCGGGGCGCTCCTGGTGCGACAGACGCGCCACCAGCTTCTGCTCACCCCAGCGACCATGGGCCAGGTTATCCGCGCCGAGCATCTCCAGCGTATCCATCACCAGCGGTATGCCGCCTGCGGCTTGTGAGCTTAGCGCAATATGTTCAGGGCGGATACCCAGCGTCATTTTCCGTCCGGCATAGCCGCGATAGTGCCAGTTAATCGGCAGCGCCATGCCGCTTGCCAGCTCAAAGTGAGTACCCGACTGGCTGATCTGCCCATCGAGTAAATTCATCGCCGGGCTGCCAATAAAACTTGCCACAAAACGGCTGGCCGGTTTCTCATATACCTCAACCGGCGTACCGATCTGCTCGGCAACGCCTTTGTTCATCACCATCACCCGCTGTGCCAGCGTCATCGCTTCCACCTGATCGTGAGTCACATAGAGCGAGGTGGTGTTGAGGCGGCGGTGCAGCTGCTGCAACTCAAGGCGCATCTGTACGCGCAGTTTGGCATCCAGGTTAGAGAGTGGTTCATCAAACAGGAACACCGCTGGATCGCGCACGATGGCGCGCCCCATCGCCACGCGCTGGCGCTGACCGCCGGAGAGCTCGCGTGGGCGACGCTTCAGCAGCCCCTCAAGCTCCAGAATGCGTGCCGCTTCCGCCACGCGTCCGGCAATATGCGTTTTGCCCATGCCGCGGATTTTCAGCCCCCAGGCCATGTTCTCCTCCACGCTCATGTGCGGATAAAGGGCATAGTTCTGGAATACCATCGCGATGCCGCGATCTTTCGGCTCCTTCTCCGTGACGCGCTGGCGGTCAATCCAGATATCACCGCCGGAGACGCGCTCCAGCCCGGCAACCATACGCAGCAGCGTCGACTTTCCGCACCCGGATGGACCCACCATAACGATGAATTCGCCGTCGGCAACATCCAGCGTTAACGGCTCAATCACCTGCGTTTTACCGCCGTCCCAACTTTTTGTCACTGCCTGTAATTTTAGAGATGACATCTTATTTCTCACTGTCGACCAGACCGCGCACAAAGGCGCGCTGCATGGTTAAAACGATAACAACCGGGGGGATCAGCGTCAGCAGCATCGCGGCCATCACCTGGTTCCACTGCGTCGTGCCCTCGCCGCTCGACATCATCCCTTTAACGCCCGCCACGGCGGTGCCCAGGTTGACATCGCTGATAATCAACAACGGCCATAAATACTGATTCCAGCCGTAGATAAAGGTGATGACGAAGAGCGCCGCAAGATTAGTGCGCGACAGCGGCAGGACAATGTCGCGAAAAAAGCGCATTGGCGAAGCGCCATCAATACGCGCGGCTTCCATCAGCTCGTCCGGTAGGGTCATAAAGAACTGGCGGAAGAGAAAGGTTGCGGTGGCAGAGGCCATTAGCGGTAAAGTCAGGCCGGTATAGCTGTCGAGCATCTTAAGGTTGGCGATCACTTCCACCGTCGGGAAGATGCGCACCTCTACCGGCAACATCAAGGTACTGAAGATCATCCAGAAGAAGAGGTTTCGCAGTGGGAAACGGAACCAGACGATGGCGAAGGCCGAGAGGATGGAAACTGAAATTTTCCCTACGGTTATCACTAGCGCCATGATGAAGCTGTTGGTCAGCATCAGCCAGAAGGGTGCGCTGTGGGGGCCGACGCCGTTAACCCAAATCGCGCGCAGATTCTCCCACAGATGGCCGCCGGGGATCAGCGTCATCGGCGTGTCGTACACCGCGTTGATATCAAGCGTGGCGGTGACAAAGGCGACGTAGAGCGGAAACAGCACCACCGCAACGCCTATGATAAGCATGATATGGCTGAACAGCGTCAGCCCTGGGCGATTCTCAATCATTGGTAGCGCACCTTACTTTCGACATAGCGGAACTGCACCACCGTCAGCACAATCACCAGCACCATCAGGATCACCGACTGCGCCGCAGAGGTGGAGAGATCCAGCCCGGCAAACCCTTCGCGATAAATTTTATAAATCAGCGTGGTGGTTGCCTGCACCGGGCCACCGGCGGTCGCCGCATCGATAACCGGAAACGTATCGAAGAAGGCGTAAACCAGGTTGACCACCAGCAGGAAGAAACTTACCGGTGCGATCAGCGGCAGTGAAAGTTTGAAGAAACGGCGAATGGGCCCTGCACCATCAATGGCGGCAGCTTCCACCAGCGAGCGGGGAATAGACTGTAACGCGGCGAAGAAGAAGAGGAAGTTGTAGCTTATCTGCTTCCAGACCGAGGCGAACACCACCAGAAACATCGCCTGACCGCTGTTCTGCGCATGGTTCCAGTCGTAGCCAAACTGCCCAAGGAAGTGGGTAATCAACCCGCGTCCGGGATTGAAGAGAAAGATCCACAATACGGCGGCAACCGCAGGCGCAACGGCATAGGGCAGCAGCATCAAGGTCTGGTAGATGCGGCTGCCGCGCACCACGTTATCCACCAGCGCGGCAAAGAACAGCGAAACCAGCAGGCCGCTGAAGGTGACCATCGCGCTAAAGCGGATTGTTGTCCAGAAGGCGTCGAGGTAGTAGCTGTCGTGAAACAGCGCGGTAAAGTTATCCAGCCCGACAAACTGGCTGGAGAGGCCAAAAGGATCAACGCTCTGCACGGAGTACCACAGCGCTTCGCCTGCGGGCCAGAGAAAGAAAATCACCGTGATTGCCAGCTGCGGCGCGACGAGCAGATAGGGTAGCCAGCGTGAACGAAACACCGGACG
Source organism: Kosakonia sp. SMBL-WEM22 (assembly GCF_014490785.1). Lineage (NCBI taxonomy): Bacteria > Pseudomonadati > Pseudomonadota > Gammaproteobacteria > Enterobacterales > Enterobacteriaceae > Kosakonia > Kosakonia sp. SMBL-WEM22. The sequence continues at coordinate 4,607,199 of NZ_CP051488.1, forward strand.
GGATGAGGACATAGTGAGACTCTTTTTGAAAATGCCGGAGGGCGGCGACGCGATAGATTGACCGAGTTACAGGCCGGACAAGCGCTGCGCTTATCCGGCCCTTAATACATTAAGACTTGGTCGACTGCTGGAAGCGGCGCAGCAACTGGTTACCGCGCTCAACCGCTGAGTCCAGCGCCTGTTGCGGCGTCTTCTTACCGGTCCACACGCTCTCCAGCTCTTCATCAAGCACGGTGCGGATCTGCGGCATATTGCCCAGACGCAGCCCTTTGGTGAAGGCCAACGGCGGCTTGTTTAGCATCTGACGTGTGGCGATATCCGCCCCCGGGTTTTTATCGTAGAAACCCTGCTGACGTGTCAGATCGTATGCGGCTTTGGTGACAGGCAGATAACCGGTTTTCTGATGCCACTCGGCAGCGATTTCTGGTTTGGTCAGGAAGTCGAGGAACTGCGCCACGCCTTTGTAGGTCGCGTCATCTTTGCCCTTCATTACCCACAGGCTGGCCCCGCCGATAATGGCGTTTTGCGGCGCGCCTTTCACATCGGCATCGTACGGCATCATGCCGACACCGTAGTTGAATTTCGCATAGTGGCGAATATCTGCCAGTGAGCCGGATGAGGCGGTGGTGATAGCACAATCACCGTTGTAGAACTTCTCGGTGGATTCATCTTTACGCCCAAAGTAGCTGAATTCGCCCTTCTTATTCAGCTCTTCCAGCATGGCGATATGTTTCACCTGCTCCGGCTTATTGAACTCCAGCACCGCATCGGTACCGTCAAAGCCGTTGTTTTTAGTGGCGACCGGCAGACCGTGCCAGGCGCTAAAGTTCTCGATCTGGATCCAACCCTGCCAGCCGCTGGCGTAACCGCACTTCATGCCCGCCGCTTTCAGCTTTGCAGTGTAAGCCGCCAGATCCTGCCAGGTTTTCGGCGGCTGATCCGGGTTCAGGCCCGCTTTTTTGAAAGCGTCTTTATTGTAATAAAGCACCGGTGTGGAGCTATTAAAGGGTTGAGAGAGCAGATGACCGGTTTTTGAATCGGTGTAGTAACCCGCAACGGTCGGCACAAACTGACTTTCGTCAAAGGTGATGTCCGCATCTTTAAAGACCTCGTAAACCGGCTTGATCGCTTTAGAAGCCATCATCGTTGCGGTGCCAACCTCGTAAACCTGCAGCAGCGCTGGCGCATTGCCGGTGCGGAAGGCGGCAATGCCGGCACTCAGGTTTTGCTCGTAGTTGCCTTTATAGACCGGAACGATTTTGTAGTCGGGATGGGTATCATTAAAACGTTGCGCCAGGGAGTCGACCTCTTTACCTAACTCGCCATCCATGGAGTGCCAGAACGGGATAGTGGTTACGGCCATGGCATTGCCAGCAAAAACAAATCCCAGCGCCAGACCCAAAGCTGTATGTCGTAACGTCGTCATTGTGCTCTCTCTTGTTATACGGGATGCGCGATATCACGCGTTTTGTGCTCGCGAGGTAACATGACACGCTCGAATGACAGAAAAATAACTTTTTAATTACAAAAACATGACAGCCAGGCGTCAGGGATGTGTCGCACACGTGATGGAAAGATGAAGGAAAAATGGCGACCCAGACAAAGGGCTTCCCGGCGAACCAGGAAGCCCTTTAAGCGGCGCTCGAAGGCAACGCTGCAACAACATCATCGCACCTGAAAGGCAGGGATTGCTCCCTGCCCCAGGTCGCTACTTACCGGATTCGTAAGCCATCAAAGCCGCCACCTCTCTCTCCTTATCCCGGTAGCGAAGCTCGCACAGGGATTTACGGGTCAGGTAGGTGAATATCAACAGCGTGAAGCAGAGAATAAACACGCAGCAGATAAAAGTTTGCGGGATTTTCATAGCCTATAACTCCTTGCCTTTCAGCAGGTAAGAGGCTACGCTGACGTTGCTTGGGCGTTAGTGTAGCCTCGGGTTAATTGAAAAATTGACTCGGGGCTTTCCTCTTTCTGCCTCACAACATTTCTGCATAACGTCTTAATACAACACAGCCATGAGGCAAAAAGCCTCAAGCGCCGCCCGCATCATATCCCGGTCACATGCCATACTTCATGGCTGAAATATGTTTTTCAGATTTAAACCCGATCGCTGATGTTACTGTTTTCACTAATAAATAAGGGCTTCCCGGCGAACCAGGAAGCCCTTATTTGCGCAGCCTCACTTCCTTGCCTTTCAGCAGGTAAAAGGCTACGCTGACGTTGCTGATGCGTTAGTGTAGCCTCGGGTTAATTGAAAAATTGACTCGGGGCTTTCATCTTTCTGCCTCACATCATTTCTGCATAACGTCTTAAAGCACAGTCATGAGGCAAAAAGCCTCAAGCGCCCCCGCATCCTGTTCCGGCCCCTCTCGCTGCGTATGGCTAAAGTGCATTTTTCAGAAAAAAACCGGCCCTTGCGAGGCCGGTTTTTATTTTTTTACTTCAACGTGTTAGCCGCCGAGGTAAGCGCTTCTCACCGCTTCATTCGCCAGTAGCGCATCACCGGTATCTTCGAGCACCACATGCCCGTTCTCCAGCACATAGCCGCGATCGGCGAGCTTCAGCGCCTGGTTAGCGTTTTGCTCCACGAGGAAGATGGTCATCCCCTCTTTACGCAACTGCTCAATGGTGTCGAAGATCTGTTGAATGATAATCGGTGCAAGCCCGAGCGACGGCTCATCCAGCAGCAGCAGGCGCGGCTGGCTCATCAGCGCACGGCCTATCGCCAGCATCTGCTGCTCGCCACCGGACATAGTGCCGGCGCGCTGTATGCGGCGTTCATGCAGGCGTGGGAAGAGTTCATACACCCATTTAATACGCGTCTGGTATTGATCGCGGTGGGCAAAGAAGCCACCCATTGCCAGGTTCTCTTCCACGGTCATCCGCGAGAAGACGCGGCGGCCTTCCGGCACGATCGCGACTGCTTCACGCATAATCTTCGCCGTTTGCCAGTCGGTAATATCTTTACCATCAAACACCACGCGGCCACTGGTGGCGCGCGGATCGCCGCACAGCGTGCCGAGCAAGGTGGTTTTCCCTGCACCGTTGGCACCAATCAGGGTCACGATCTCTCCCTGATTAATATGCAGACTGACCTCGTGCAGCGCCTGGATTTTGCCGTAGTGGGCGCTAACTTTGTCGAAAGATAACATTGCGTTTTCCATCTTATGCCTCACCCAGATAAGCGCGGATCACGTCCGGGTTGTTACGAATCTCTTCCGGCGTCCCGTTGGCCAGCGGTGTCCCCTGGTTAACGACATAGATACGGTCGGAAATCCCCATCACCAGCTTCATATCATGCTCAATCAGCAGGATGGTGGTGTTGTGATGGTTACGCAGCTCGACGATCAGCTCATCCAACTCTTTGGTCTCTTTCGGGTTTAACCCTGCCGCCGGTTCATCCAGCATCAGGATCTCCGGCTGCGTCACCATGCAGCGAATAATCTCCAGACGGCGCTGATCGCCATAAGCCAGATTGCTGGCCTGGCGGTTGGCGTGGGCTAACAAACCGATCCTCTCAAGCCAGGTCGCGGCGCGATCGAGCGCTTCGCTCTGCGTACGGCGAAACGCCGGCGTCTTCAACAGGCCAGAGAAGAGCCCGGTTTTTAACTGCTGATGCTGCGCCACCAGTAAGTTCTCAATCACCGTCATTTCACGGAACAGACGCACATGCTGGAAAGTGCGCACAACGCCCATACGCGCGATTTGCTGGCCTGGCAGCCCTTCGAGATGCTGATCACGCAGCATAATGGTGCCGCCGGTAGGTTTATAGAACCCCGTCAGGCAGTTGAAGACCGTCGTTTTTCCCGCGCCGTTCGGGCCAATCAGCGAGACAATCTCCTGCGGGCGCAGCTCCAGCGAGACGTTGTTAACCGCTAGCAAACCGCCGAAGCGCATCATCAGGCCATTTACCGATAACAGTGGCTGACTCATGCCTGCTCTCCTTTTGCCTGGCCGTTTTTCAATTTCAGCTGCGGACGCGTCATCGGCAGCAAGCCTTGCGGACGCCAGATCATCATCAGCACCATCAAACCACCCAGCATTAACATGCTGTACTCATTGAAATCACGCATCAGTTCACGCGAGACCACCAGCAGGATAGCGGCGAGGATCACCGCGAACTGCGAGCCCATCCCGCCCAGAACGACTATCGCCAGCACAAAGGCGGACTCGGCGAAGGTAAAGGATTCCGGGCTGACAAAGCCCTGGCGCGCGGCAAACAACGTCCCGGCAAAACCGGCGAACGCGGCGCTGATGGTAAATGCCGTCAGCTTGATGCGCGTCGGGTTAAGGCCCAGCGAGCGGCAGGCGATCTCATCCTCACGCAGTGCTTCCCACGCGCGGCCCAGCGGCATACGCAGCAGGCGGTTAATGACGAAGAGCGTTATCACCACCAGCAGCAGCGCCACCAGATAGAGGAACACTACGCGGTCGCTCGGATCGTATTTCACATTGAAGAAGTTGCTGAAGGTATCCCAACCGCCTTCACGCGCTGTACGGCTAAACTCAAGGCCAAACAGCGTCGGTTTCGGGATCTGGCTGATGCCGTTTGGCCCGCCGGTCACTTCGGTGTTGTTCAGTAGCAGAATGCGCACAATCTCACCGAAGCCCAGCGTCACAATCGCCAGATAGTCACCGCGCAGGCGCAGCACCGGGAAGCCCAGCAGGAAACCGGCAGCGGCAGAGACCAGCCCCGCCAGCGGCAGACAGGTCCAGAAGCCAAGCCCGTAATAGTGGTTCAGCAATGCAAAGGTGTAAGCACCGATGGCGTAAAAACCGCCATAACCCAGCACCAGCAGCCCAGAAAGGCCAACAACCACGTTCAGCCCAAGACCGAGGATGATGTAGATCATCGTCATGGTGGCAATATCAATGGTGCCGCGCGACACCATAAACGGCCACACTACGGCAATCACCAACAGCGCCAGCAGGAAAAGCTTCTGCTTAACGGTAGATCCATCGATAGCGGGCAGAACAAATTTCGGCCCCGAAACGCCTTTCAGGCTCTTCTGGAAAACAGGGCGCAGTAACTGGAAGAAAAAGACCACCGCAGTGCCGATAAAGATCCACTGCCAGCGGATATCCGCCGCATTATCGACCACCAGTTTGGTGCCATTCAGCTCCAGCTGAACGCCCATAAAGACACCCGCGAGGATAAAGAACATGGCGGCAGAGAGCAGCGCCATCGCAAAATGCATCGGTTTCATACTTTCTCTACCTCCGGGCGACCAAGGATGCCGGTCGGCATCACCAGCAGGACGCCAATCAGCAGCGCGAACGAGACCACATCTTTATACTCCGTGCTCAGATATGCCGAAGAGAGCGCTTCTGCTACTCCGAGGATGAGCCCGCCAATCATCGCGCCTGGAATGCTGCCGATACCGCCAAGCACCGCGGCGGTAAAGGCCTTCATACCCGCCATAAAGCCAATGTAAGGGTTGATCACGCCATAGAACTGGCCGAGCAGCACGCCAGCCACTGCCGCCATCGCTGCGCCGATCACAAAAGTCAGCGCAATAACACGATCGGTGTTGATACCGAGCAGGCTCGCCATTTTTAGATCTTCAGCGCAGGCGCGGCAGGCGCGCCCCATGCGGGAGTAGCGGATAAAAAGGGTTAGCGCGAGCATCGCGACAAAGGTGACGATCCAGATAACCAGCTGCATGGTGGTAATGGAGGCGGCAAAGTTTTCGCTGCTGCCAATAGTCCACTGGCCGTTGAAGAGGCTTGGCAACGCCACGTCGCGCGAGCCTTCCGTCAGGCTGACGTAGTTTTGCAGAAAAATGGACATGCCGATGGCGGAGATAAGCGCAATCAGACGCTTGGAGCTGCGCACCGGGCGGTAGGCGACACGCTCGATACTCCAGCCGTAGGCGCTGGCGATGATAATCGCGCCGACAAAACCGGCTCCGACCAGCAGCCAGCTTGAGTCGATGCCCATCATCATGAGTGCGGCGATAATCATAAAGGAGACGTAACTGCCGATCATGTAGACCTCGCCATGGGCGAAGTTAATCATGCCGATAATGCCGTACACCATGGTGTAACCAATGGCGATCAGGGCGTACGTGCTGCCCAGCGTGACGCCGTTGAACATCTGCTGCAAGAAATAGAGAAACTGCTCAGACATAACTTAACCTTCTTAAATCTCTAAAGATTTTCGTCCAAAGAGAGGGATGACTGTGGCTTTGCCACACAAGACGAACCATCGGCGTGTCTCTGGAAGACACAAAACTCAAATCCCTTCAGATCGCCTTTTTCATCCCAGTTCAGCGGCCCTGTCTCGGTTTTAGCCCCGTTGGCTTTTAATGCGTTAATCAGGTCAGCGGCTCGTTTCAGCGCGCCCAGCGCAGCATCTCTCTACTATCCGGTTAATATTCACCGTAGTAGACAAAGACGATATTTTCTTTTTTTAGATGTGCGTGAAGCGCAGAAAAAACTCGTTACCTGACGGTAGTACCTTTAAACAAGACCGCGTTGCCATGACCGGCTTTCAACCATTCCCGCGACAAATCTTTTCGCGTGCCTTTTCATGTCTGCTACCCCGTTTGTGATGTTGTGTGAAAATATTGTTTTTATACGGTCAAAAAGCATTCTGTACTTTTAATGCACAATGCTATTTTTACCAGTGCCTTTAATGAGTTAGCGCGGTTTTTTGGCGTAAACCACACTAAATACTCTATTTTTCAGGCGATTAAACAGAGATAATATTCTGTATTCAGCGCGAGATAAACATCTAAAAGCGCAGCTTCCAGCATAAAATAATGGGATTATACGCGGAAGAAAACGCCCTTCGTCAGGTTAAAATGCTGTATCTTTTTCGATCTCTGACGTTTCTGGCTATGCCAGTCGCTGCGTTAAAACTATTCACCTGTTGTATTAAAAATAAAAAAGTCTCAGACCACGACGGGTGAAATTGTTTACACTCACACCCTGTTTCATGTTTTGGACAAACGGTAGATGAAATTAACCATTATCCGGCTGACCAGTTTCAGCGAGCAGGATCAGATCGATTTAGCGAAAATCTGGCCGGAATATTCCCCCGCCGCTCTTGATATTGACGACACGCACCGTATTTACGCCGCGCGGTTTAATGACCGCCTGCTGGCCGCCGTGCGTGTGACGTTGCGCGGCACCGAAGGCGCGCTGGATTCGCTGCGTGTGCGGGATGTCACTCGCCGTCGCGGCGTCGGGCAATACCTGGTGGAAGAGGTGATCCGCGATAATCCGGCAATGACCAGTTGGTGGATCGCCGATACCGGTGTTGAAGATCGCGCCGTGATGGCTGCCTTTGCCCAAGCGCTCGGCTTTACCGCGCAGCAAGATGGTTGGGAAAAGCGCTAAAAAAACGGGCTGTGTGGGTAATGCTTGAGCGGAATGTCGCGTCGCAGGCAGCCGTTTATCCCCGGCAGCTTACAGGCGTAAGCGACCGGGGCGAATACCTGCGGCGCGCAAGGCGACTATGGGTTACTCATCACTTCGCGTCGGTCGCGGTACCGTTCGCATGCCAGGTAAAGACGCCGAACTCAAAGCCCTTCAGATCGCCCTTCTCATCCCACGACAGCGGCCCCATTACGGTTTCAACAGAGTGGCCTTTCAGGTAGGTGGCGATTTCCGCCGGATCGTCAGACTGGTTCAGGCCCGCAGCCAGCGACTGCAGCGCGGCGTAGGTGGTCCAGACAAACGCGCCGCTCGGATCCTGTTTCTTGCCTTTGATGGCATCCACAATCGGTTTGTTCGCCGGTACCTGATCGTAGTTCTTCGGCTTGGTGACTAACATCCCTTCGGCAGACTCACCGGCGATGTTAGAGAGGGAGACGTTTGCCACACCTTCCGGCCCCATAAACTGGGTTTTCAGACCAGCCGCACGTGCCTGGCGCAGGATCTGCCCCATTTCCGGGTGGTAACCGCCGTAGTAAACAAAGTCGATATTCTCTTTCTTCAGACGTGCAACCAGCGTGGAGAAATCTTTTTCACCGGCGGTGATGCCGTCAAAGAAGACCACGTTGGCATTGCCTTTTTTCAGGCCATCCTGCACGGCGCGCGCCAGGCCTTCGCCATACTGCTGCTTATCATGAATGATGGCGATGCGCTTCGGCTTCACCTTATCGAGAATGTATTTCGCCGCGGTCGGGCCCTGGTCAGAGTCGAGGCCGGTGGTACGCAGCGTCAGTTTGTAACCGCGCGCGGTCAGCTCAGGGGCAGTGGCCGCAGGCGTGATCATCAGGATGCCTTCGTCTTCATAAATGTCGGACGCTGGCTGAGTGGAAGAGGAGCAGAGGTGGCCGATAACATATTTGATGCCGTCGTTAACCACTTTGTTAGCTACCGCTACCGCTTGTTTCGGGTCGCAGGCATCGTCATATTTCACCACCACCAGTTTGTCGCCTTTGACGCCGCCTTTGGCGTTGATATCGGCAACGGCCTGCTCAGCACCGGTAAATTCCTGATCGCCATACTGCGCAACCGGACCGGACATCGCACCGACAACGGCAACTTTGATATCTTTGGCGAATGCCACGTTGCTCATTGCTAACGCAATACATCCTGCCAGTAACGCTTTGCCCTTCATTTTCATCCTGAGTTTCCCCATTGTTATGGTTTTTGCAATTGTTGTGATGTTGTTATCTGGAATATTGCTTCGCTTATTACCCTAAGCAAAGAATATGATATTTGTTATTGTGCAGAATAGTGCCCTGTAAGCAGCATACTCTGCTAAAACATACCCCATTTTATGGAATAAGGAATAGCAATTTTGCAGGTTATGCTGCAGAGCGATGCCAGAACGTGATAAAGCCGCCCATAAGGCGGCTGAATAATTACTGCCTTAGCGACCGCTGGATAATATCCAGCGCTTTGCGGAACTGCTCGTCAGGGATGGTCAGCGGATAGAGGAAGCGGATAACGTTGCCATAGACCCCGCAGCTGAGCAGCAGCAGCCCGGCCTGAAGAGCTTTATCTTGCACCTGTTTGGTGAATTCCGGCGACGGCGCGCCGGTTTGCGGGTCCCCAAACTCGACCGCCACCATCGAGCCCTGTGCACGGATATCGGCAATATGCGGGCAGTGCGCTTTCGCATGGGTCAGCACTTCTACCAGATCTTTACCCAGCTGGTTCGCGCGTTCGCACAGCTTCTCCTCTTCAATCACATCCAGCACCGCATGTGCAGCCGCCACCGCCAGTGGGTTACCGGCATAAGTCCCCCCCAGGCCGCCCGGCGCGGGCGCATCCATCACCTCGGCACGCCCGGCAACCGCCGAGAGCGGTAAACCGCCCGCCAGACTTTTCGCCATAGTGATGAGATCGGGTTTGATGGCATAGTGCTCGCTGGCGAAGAGTTTGCCGGTACGGGCAAAACCGCTCTGCACCTCGTCGATGATCAGCAGAATGCCGTGGCTGTCGCACAGCGTACGCAGCGCCTGCATAAACTCTGGCGGAGCGATATTAAAGCCCCCTTCGCCCTGTACCGGCTCTAACAGGATCGCGGCGACTTGATCGGGCGCGATATCGGCTTTGAACAGATGCGTCAGGCTTTGCAGCGCCTGTTCAGTGCTGACGCCGTGCAGTTCATTTGGATAGTGGGCGTGATAAACCGAACCGGGAAACGGCCCGAAGCCGATTTTGTAAGGCGCGACTTTTCCCGTCAGCGCCATGGTCATAAAGGTACGACCGTGAAAGCCGCCGCCAAAGGCGATAATGCCGGGGCGTTTGGTATAAGCGCGGGCGATTTTTACGGCGTTTTCAACCGCTTCGGCACCGGTAGAGAAGAAGGCGGTTTTTGCCGCGCCAGCAATGGGGACGCGCGCGTTGATACGCTCGGCAAGCGTGATATAACTTTCGTAAGGAACGATTTGATACGCGGTGTGCGTAAAGGCCTGGAGCTGTTTTTCGACTGCCGCCATTACTTTCGGATGTCGATGGCCGGTGTTTAACACCGCGATCCCGGCGGCAAAATCAATCACCTCATTGCCCTCCACATCCCACAGCGTGGCGTTTTCTGCTTTCTCGGCGTAGAAGCCACACATCACGCCAACCCCGCGCGGCGTCGCGTCTACACGCCGCTGATGTAATTCACTATTCTTCACCTTTTTCCCCTCTCTGTGCCAACCCACAGAGTAAGTATATAGCGCCTTCGTTAAGTCGACGTTTTAACCAGCACCGGGAGTAAGAGGAAATTCAGATAATAAAAAACCGGGTGAGCTTTCGCTGACCCGGTCTGTTTGCGGCTGGCGCTTACGCTTCGATAGCGGCGCGCAGTTTTTTCATCGCGTTCTTTTCAAGCTGGCGTACGCGTTCGGCGGAGACGCCGTATCGGTCGGCCAGCTCCTGCAGCGTGGACTTGTTATCTTCGTCCAGCCAACGGGCGCGGATGATCTGCTGACTACGTTCGTCGAGGCCCTGCATCGCATCGGTCAGCTTGTTGGCTGCCTGCTCTTCCCAGTTATCATCTTCAATGCCGTCAGCAAAGTTAGATGTTTTGTCCTGTAAGTAGAGCACCGGTGCCATCGGCTGGCCGTCCTGCGCATCGTCATCGGAAGACATATCAAACGTCATGTCCTGGGCCGCCATACGCGACTCCATTTCACGCACGTCTTTACTGGTCACGCCCAGTTCGCGGGCGACCATGTCGACTTCGTCCTGGTTAAACCAGCCGAGACGCTGTTTGGCCTTACGCAGGTTAAAGAACAGCTTACGCTGTGCTTTGGTGGTCGCGACTTTCACGATACGCCAGTTGCGCAGCACATACTCGTGGATCTCAGCTTTGATCCAGTGCACGGCGAAAGAGACCAGACGCACACCGACTTCAGGGTTGAAGCGGCGTACCGCTTTCATCAGGCCGATATTTCCTTCCTGGATCAGATCTGCCTGCGGCAGACCATAGCCCGAGTAGTTACGAGCAATATGAACAACAAAGCGCAGGTGAGACAGGATCAGCTTTTTCGCTGCTTCCAGATCGCCCTGGTAATGCAGCTTTTCAGCCAGCGCCCGCTCTTCATCGGCCGTCAACATCGGCCATGCGTTAGCGGCCCGGACGTAAGATTCCAGGTTGCCAACAGGGGCTAAAGCTAAAGTTTGCATTTCTTTGGTCATTCAAATCCTCTCAATTCACTTTCCACTGGCGGCGGTCTGTCCCCATCAGGCAACAAACATGCCAGCATTTTTGAGCAACGAGAATAGCATTCACTTTTTTATCAGACAGTGATTTTATCCACAAGTTCCTTGTAGGCGTGTGAATAAATTACGCACAAATTGTGACATCCGGATGAACAGCCGACGCGGGGAACAGCAAGATAGTTGGGTACGCTCTCCCTGCAACGGCATTCGTCATTGCAGGGGAGGAGTATACCAGAGAATCGTTAGTCCGGAGTAAAGTGACGTAAATGTTGAACCGTCGCCAGCCAGGCGGCAATCCAGCCAATCATCGAGCAGACCAGTAACAGCAGCAAACATTCATCGAAAGATAAGCCACTTAACTCAAACTGCGTGCCGAAGACCTTCGCCACATCCGTCACCGCCGACGAGAGTCGCATCACCAAAATTTCAGACAAAATGAGTGATAAAAACGCGCCGGAGAAGCCAAGCAGCGCGCCGCCGTAAAGGAACGGGCGCAGAATAAATCCATCCGTTGCGCCAATCAGCTTTTGCACATTAATGGTGTCACGACGAGCAAAGATGCTGAGACGCACGCTGTTGCCAATCACCAGGAAGACGGCAGCGATCATCAACACGCCAATCATCGCCGAAACGCGCCCAACCAGCCCGGTCAGCGCCGACAGACGCGCAAACCAGCTATCATCCATGCGCACTTCATCAATACCCTGCACACGCGTAATGCGATCGCGCAGCGTGTTCAGCGCCTCGGTGCTCTGGAAATCGATTTTCGGCACCACCACCGCCACTGCCGGCAGCGGGTTCTCTTCCAGCATATCTAACGCGCCGCCAAAGCCGGACCAGTTACGAAACTCGCCGAGTGCATCCTCGCGGGAGAGATAGTTCACCTTCTCGACGCCCGGTTCGGACTGAAGCTGCCCGACCACCTGCTGCGCGGCGTTATCATCCAGCGATTTATCGAAGTAAACGGTGATCTGCGGCGAAGGGTAGTACTGCGACGCCGCATGGCTGACGTTTTTGTAGACCATATAGCAGACGCTCGGCAGCGTCAGCGAGATGGCAATCACCATCACCGTCAGGAACGTCGCCAGCGGTTTACTCTTCAGATCCTGCAACGCGCCATGCCAGGCGTAGCGCATCTGCTCGTTGAAAACATTGGTTTTACGCGAAGGCGGCCGGGATGCCGGCTTGTTACGCCGCGGCGCGCTGCGGCTGCCTTCGCCCGCCGATGAGGAGGATTTGCGAAAACGGTCGAGCTTGCTGCCGAATTGCCGAATATGATTGATTGCGTCGCGCTTATTCACCCGCCAGGCCTCCATGCAAATGGCCGTCGCTCAGGCTCAGCATGCGGTACGAACGCCGGGAAATCAGCCCCATGTCGTGCGTCGCCATCAGTACCGTCACCCCAACGCGGTTAAACTCTTCAAACAGACGTAAAATCCCCTCAGAGAGGGCTTCATCCAGGTTACCGGTCGGTTCATCCGCCAGCAGTACGGCGGGTTTATTCACTACCGCGCGGGCGATGCCCACCCGCTGCTGTTCACCGCCGGAGAGCTGGATCGGGAAGCTTTTCGCTTTGTCGAGCAGACCGACTTTATCCAGCGCCGCCGACACGCGACGGCGGATATCATCTCCGCTGGCACCGGCGATAATCAGCGGGATCGCGACGTTATCAAACACCGTGCGATCCATCAGCAGATGGTGATCCTGGAAAATCATGCCGATCTGGCGGCGCAAAAACGGCACTTCGCGGTTTTTCAGCCGGGAAATTTCGTGGCCGCTGAAGAAGATTTTCCCGGCACTTGGCCGTTCAATCCCACAGATCAGCTTCAGCAGGGTACTTTTCCCCGCGCCGGAGTGCCCGGTCAGAAACGCCATCTCGCCCTGCTGCAGGTGAAAGGTCACCCCCTGCAGCGCTTGTCTCCCACCGAGATAGGCTTTGCTGACATGTTCAAAGCGAATCATTGTTAATCCTCTCGGGCAAAAAGCGCCTCAATAAAATCGCCCGCATTAAACGGACGCAAATCTTCAATACGTTCGCCAACACCGATATAGCGGATGGGAATACCAAACTGATCCGCGACCGAGAAGATCACCCCACCTTTCGCGGTGCCATCAAGCTTGGTCAGCGTGATGCCGGTTAAACCGACCGCTTCGTGGAACAGTTTGGCCTGGCTTACCGCATTTTGCCCGGTGCTGGCATCAATCGTGAGCATCACTTCGTGCGGCGCATTTTCATCCAGCTTCTTCATCACGCGCACAATCTTTTTCAGCTCTTCCATCAGGTGCGATTTATTCTGCAGACGGCCAGCGGTATCCGCAATCAGCACATCGACATTACGCGCCTTCGCTGCCTGAATAGCATCAAAGATAACCGAAGCGGAATCCGCGCCGGTATGCTGGGCAATCACCGGAATATCATTGCGCTGACCCCATACCTGCAGCTGCTCAACCGCCGCCGCACGGAAGGTATCGCCCGCCGCCAGCATCACCGATTTGCCCTGCTGCTCAAACTGACGGGCCAGCTTGCCGATGGTGGTAGTTTTACCGACGCCGTTCACGCCGACCATCAGGATGACAAACGGCGTTTTGCCTTCGACATTCAGCGGCTCGTCCACCTTCGCGAGGATCTCACTCATCTCCTCTTTCAGCAGGCCATACAACGCTTCAGCGTCGCGCAGCTGCTTGCGGCTGGCCCCTTCCGTCAGGTTGGTGATGATTTTTCGCGTGGTCTCAACGCCGACATCGGCAATCAGCAACTGCTCTTCCAGCTCTTCGAAGAGATCATCATCGATTTTCTTACCGCGGAACAGACTGATAAATCCGGAACCGAGATTCTCTTTCGTTTTCAGCAGGCTGCGTTTTAAACGCGCGAAGAAACCCTCTTTCGTCGGCTTCTCCTGCTCCTGAACCGGCTCGTCGACCGGCACAACCATCACCGCTTCTTCCGCCGCTTCAGCCGCCAGCGCATCCAGCTCTTCTTCGCTCGGCAGCGTCTCGTCTTCTATCTCTTCAACTTCTGGCTCGTCGGCTTCTACGTTCGCGGTGACCAGCGGCTCGGCTTCGGCCTGCCACTCTTCAGCTTCTATACGCTGTTCGGCAAGCTCTTCCGGCAGCAGCAGCGCTTCATGCTCAACGGCGGCAACGGGTGCAGCGTCGATAATCTCTTCGACGGGCTCTTCAACAGCCGGTTCGTCGATAACCTGCTCTTCGACAACCGCTTCTTCTGCAACGCGCTCTTCAACGACCGGAAGCTGGGCCTCTTCATGTGCCAGCTGCTCGCTAACCTCGACAACCTCTTCAGCGAACTTTTCGCTGTCGGCGGCAGGCTCGGCAACCGGCGTCTCTTCTGGCGGTTGTTCAGCCGTTTTCTGCTCTTCAGCTTGCGCCTCATCGGCCCGCTCTTTCTGCCCAAAGCCCAGCCAGGAAAAAAAGCCACGTTTCTTTTCATTTGCCATTGGCGACTACACTCCTCGCTGTTGATTCTATAGCGCAGCCTGTCTGCTCGACCAGGACTGAAATCATTGGTGAATTAGTCGGATAGTCTAACACTTTCCTTATCTCTCATCACGGCCTGAGGATTAGGGTTTAACGCAATTCATCCGCCCGCTAGAATAGCAGGCCGAAATGATGAGCAAAGCGAAGACCATGAAGAAACCCAACCGTGCCGCCAGCGGACAAATTCGTATTATTGGCGGGCAGTGGCGGGGCCGTAAATTGCCGGTTCCCGACAGCCCAGGCCTGCGCCCAACCACCGATCGCGTGCGCGAAACGCTATTTAACTGGCTGGCACCTTCAATGGTTGACGCCCGCTGTCTCGACTGCTTCGCCGGCAGCGGCGCGCTCGGGCTGGAAGCGCTCTCCCGCTACGCCGCCAGCGCGACACTTGTCGAGATGGAGCGCAGCGTCGCCCAGCAGCTCCAGCAAAACCTCGCTACGCTTAAAGCCACCAACGCCAAAGTCGTTAACAGCAACACACTGAGCTTTTTAGCTGCTGCGGGCACGCCGCACACCATTGTGTTTATCGATCCGCCGTTTCGCAAAGGGATGCTGGATGAGACCGTGCGTTTGCTGGAGAACAACGGCTGGCTGGCAGATGACGCGCTCATTTATATCGAGAGCGAAGTGGAAAATGGCTTACCGTCGGTGCCTGCGCACTGGCATTTACACCGGGAAAAAGTCGCGGGCCAGGTGGCTTACCGTTTGTATCACCGCGAAGCACAAGGAGAGAAGCATGCCGTTGCTGATTAATCTGGGCCGCCTGATGATGCTCTGCATCTGGGCCTTTCTGATCTTCAATCTGATCCACCCCTTTCCGCGCCCGTTGAATATTTTCGTCAACGTCGCGCTGGTTTTTACCTTCTTTATGCATGCTTTGCAGGCGACGATGATGAAAACCGCGCTGCCGAAAGAGGGGCCGCAGATGACCAAAGTCGAGCAGCTGCGCATTTTTCTTTTCGGCGTCTTTGAACTGCTGGTGTGGCAGAAGAAGCTGAAAGCAAAGAGATAACTCTGTCAGATTAGGCGGAATTGCAGGGCATTGGGGGAAGTTCGCATTGTCATCCCCCTTTTTACGCCACTACACTTGAGAGGAGAGTTTTACGCAACAATAACAGTTACAGGGACTTAATTATGCTGTGGTCATTTATTGCTGTCTGCTTTTCCGGCTGGTTATACGTCGACGCTTCCTATCGTGGCCCGGTGTGGCAACGCTGGGTGTTTAAACCCGTAACCCTTCTGTTGTTACTCCTGCTCGCCTGGCAAGCGCCCATGTTTGATGCCATCAGCTATCTGGTGCTGGCGGGTCTGTGTGCCTCGCTGGTGGGTGATGCCCTGACGCTGCTGCCGCGGCAAAAGTTACTTTACGCTATCGGCGCCTTCTTCCTGGCCCATCTGCTTTACACTATCTATTTCGCCAGCCAGATGACGCTGACTTTCTTCTGGCCGCTGCCGCTGGTACTACTGGTGATTGGTGCCCTACTGCTGGCGGTGATTTGGACGCGTCTTGAAGAGCTGCGCATGGCCGTCTCCACCTTTGTCGCCATGACGCTGGTGATGGTGTGGCTGGCCGGTGAGCTGTGGTTCTTCCGCCCGACCAGCCAGGCGCTGTCGGCGTTTATCGGTGCGTCGCTGCTGCTTATCGGCAATATTGTCTGGCTCGGCAGCCACTACCGTAAACGCTTTAGCGCGGATAACGCCATCTCCTCTGCCTGCTATTTTGCCGGCCACTTCCTGATCGTCCGCTCGCTCTATATCTAAAGCGCTTGACTCTGGAGTCGACTCCAGAGTGTATCCTCCGGTTAATGAGAAAATTATCATTCCCCGGAGGATGCGATGGCTGCACCCGAGCTAAAGAAAACGCCGCACTTTGCCGCACTCAAACTGCGCCCCGTTGCTGAAAACAATACCCCCTGCTGCGGCGATACACGCTGTGAAAGCCGTTCCGCACCGGAAATAAACGCCGCAGGCGATCGCTTTAGCTGGCAAGTGAGCGGTATGGATTGCGCCGCCTGCGCCCGTAAAGTGGAAAACGCGGTACGCCAGCTCGAAGGCATCACCCAGGTGCAGGTCGCCTTTGCCACCGAAAAGCTGATAGTCATCGCGCAAAGTGATGTGCGCGAGCACGTAGAAAAAGCCGTTATGCAGGCGGGCTACCAGCTTCGCAGCGAAAACAGCGCTCCCCCGCCTGCATCTTCTCCCCTGCGCGACAACCTGCCGCTGATCCTGCTCGTCGTGATGATGATTCTGAGCTGGGGGCTGGAGCAGTTCAATCACCCCTTCGGCCAGGCGGCTTTTGTTCTCACCACGCTGGTCGGCTTATGGCCCATTGCCCGCCAGGCCGTGCGCCTGATAAGAAGCGGCAGCTGGTTCGCCATTGAAACCTTAATGAGCGTGGCGGCGATTGGCGCACTGGTGATTGGCGCGACCGCCGAAGCGGCGATGGTGCTGCTGCTGTTTCTAATTGGCGAGCGGCTTGAAGGCTGGGCCGCCAGCCGCGCGCGCAAGGGCGTGAGCGCACTGATGGCACTTAAACCCGATAGCGCCATTCGCGTGCGCAGCGGCGTGCGTGAAACTATCCCTGCCAGCCAGCTGCGACCCGGCGATACCATTGAAGTTCCCGCGGGCGGGCGCTTACCGGCAGATGGCCGCCTTATCTCGCCGTTCGCCAGTTTTGATGAGAGTGCGTTAACCGGCGAATCGCTGCCCGTCGAGCGCAGTGCGGGCGAAAGCGTGCCCGCAGGTGCCACCAGCGTCGATCGGCTCATTACTCTGGAAGTCGTTTCAAAAGCGGGCGAAAGCGCCATCGACCGCATCCTGAAACTGATTGAGGAGGCGGAAGAGCGCCGCGCCCCCATTGAGCGCTTTATCGATCGCTTCAGCCGCATTTATACGCCAGCGATTATGGCCGTGGCGCTACTGGTGGCGGTGGTTCCGCCCCTGCTCTTTTCCGCTCCGTGGCTGGAGTGGATCTACAAAGGGCTGGCGCTGCTGCTGATCGGCTGCCCGTGCGCGCTGGTGATCTCCACCCCTGCGGCCATCACCTCGGGTCTGGCAGCAGCAGCACGTCGCGGGGCGCTGATTAAAGGCGGCGCGGCGCTGGAGCAGCTCGGCACCCTGCGTCAAGTGGCATTTGATAAGACCGGCACGCTGACTCTCGGCAAACCACAGCTGGTCGCCATTCAGGCATTTTCGGGTACAGAAGAGCAGGAGCTGCTGGCACTCAGCGCCGGGGTTGAGCAGGGCTCGACACACCCGCTGGCGCTGGCGATTGTGCAGGAGGCGCAGCGTCGTGGCATCGCTATTCCGCAGGCCGACGGGCAACGTGCGCTGGCCGGGAAAGGTATCGAAGCGCGTATCGGCGCGCATAACATTCACATCTGCGCACCGGAAAAGGTGCCAGCGGGCCTGCTTAATGACGCAGGACGCAAGCAGATTGAGCAGCAGGAAGCGCAGGGGCAAACGGTGGTAGTGGTTCTGCGCGATAATGCCGTTATCGGTACGCTGGCGCTACAGGACACCCTGCGCGACGATGCGAAAGCCGCAGTAGCCGAGCTGCATACTCTTGGCATCACGGGCGTGATCCTCACCGGCGATAACCCGCGGGCAGCGGCAGCGATTGCCGGTGAGTTGGGTCTGGAATTCCGTGCCGGGCTGCTGCCGGAGGATAAAGTCAGCGCCGTACGCGCCCTGAATGAAGAGGCTCCGCTGGCGATGGTCGGCGACGGCATCAACGATGCTCCGGCGATGAAAGCGGCAACAATTGGTATTGCGATGGGCAGCGGCACCGATGTCGCGCTGGAGAGTGCCGACGCGGCGTTAACCCATAACCGGCTCTCCGGCCTTGGGCAGATGATCCGCCTGGCGCGCGCCACGCACCGTAATATTCGTCAGAACATCGCCATTGCGCTGGGGCTGAAGGGGGTTTTGCTGGTCACCACACTTTTGGGGATCACCGGATTATGGCTGGCGGTGCTGGCGGATACCGGCGCAACGGTGCTAGTGACTGCCAACGCGCTGCGCCTGTTACGCCGCAACGATTAGTGGCTTTTACGCACTAAATAGCGGTAGGGCAGCGTTTCGGTCTGGTCGGCAACCAGCTCATGTTCCATAAAACGGCAGAAGCCGGGAATATCGCGGGTGGTTGCCGGATCGTCGGCGATAATCAGTACAGTTTCGCCAACCTGCATATTACGCACGGTTTTGCGCACCATCATTACCGGCTCCGGGCAGCGCAGGCCAAGGGCGTCAAGAGTGTGGTCGGCGGTAGAAAACGGATCGCTCATCTTCATCTCACAAGTGAAAAAACCGCCCTAGTTTACGCTGCCATTTTTCGGGCGCAAGGGAGGTTAACGATTGCGTTAAAATTAGCCGTTGCATCGCGCGATGATTGCAGTATCATGCGGCGGCTTCTGCCTGGCAGAGCATAAATTGAACTGGGTTCCCTCACCCCATTTACCAAAAAGGTCACAATATGACGCACTTTTCCAACGCACAGCGCATGAAGGCGCTGGTCTGGCTATCGCTTTTCCACCTGCTGGTGATTATCTCCAGCAACTATCTGGTGCAGCTCCCGGTCGCCATTTTCGGCTTCCACACCACCTGGGGCGCATTCAGTTTTCCGTTTATCTTCCTGGCAACGGATCTCACCGTGCGCATCTTCGGCGCGCCTCTGGCACGTAAGATTATCTTTGCCGTGATGGTGCCCGCCCTGCTCGCCTCCTACGTTATCTCGTCGCTCTTTTATATGGGCAGCTGGCAAGGTTTCGGCGCGCTCGCCCACTTTAACCTGTTTGTGGCGCGTATCGCCGCCGCCAGCTTTATGGCCTATGCGCTGGGGCAGATCCTCGATGTGCACGTCTTTAACCGCCTGCGCCAAAGCCGCCGCTGGTGGCTTGCGCCGACGGCCTCGACCATTTTTGGTAACGCCAGCGATACGGTAGCCTTCTTCTTTATCGCCTTCTGGCGCAGCCCCGATCCCTTTATGGCGCAGCACTGGACCGAAATCGCGCTGGTGGACTACAGCTTCAAGGTGCTTATCAGCATCGTCTTCTTCCTGCCGATGTACGGTGTGCTGTTGAATATGTTGCTGAAAAGGCTGGCAGACAAATCTGAAATCTCCGCATTACAGGCGGGTTAAAGGTACGACTTATCAGTTGTGATAATATGGAACAACGAGCCATTATGGCTGTTTATTGAAAGGATGAAGTCAATGCGCAATCTGGTGAAATATGTCGGTATTGGCCTGCTGGTGATGGGGCTGGCTGCCTGTGATAACAGCGATAGCAAAAAGCCCGTGCAGGGTGCTGCCGCAGAGAGCAACGCCTCCGGCCAGCCGGTGACCCTGCTCGACGGTAAACTGAGCTTCTCGCTGCCTGCGGATATGACCGATCAGAGCGGCAAGCTGGGTACGCAATCCAACAACATGCACGTCTACTCTGACGCCACCGGCCAGAAAGCGGTAATTGTGATTGTTGGCGACAACACGCAGGAAGATCTGAGCGTGCTGGCGAAGCGTCTGGAAGATCAGCAGCGCAGCCGCGATCCGCAGTTGCAGGTCGTAACCAACCGTTCTGTTGAGCTGAAAGGGCAGACCCTGCAACAGCTCGACAGCGTGATCTCCGCCAAAGGCCAGACCGCATGGTCCTCCGTGGTGCTGGGGAAAATTGATAACCACCTGGTGACCCTTCAGGTAACGCTGCCGGCGGATAATCAGCAGCAGGCGCAGACCGCTGCCGAGAACATTATCAACACCATCGTGGTGAAATAACGCCGCAACAATCAAAAAGAGAAAGGGAACCTGCGGGTTCCCTTTTTTTATGCCAGCCCGGATAACCGTTTACGCGCTATCCGGTACTCTCTGCTTTAACCGCCACGCCAACAGCAGCGCAACTGCCACCAGCCCGGCGGCGGCAAGGTAGATGGAAGAGACGCCCGCCCAGGCCATCAGCAGCCCTGCCAGCGGGCCGGTCACGCCTAACGAGAGATCCATAAACACCGTATAGGTCGCCAGCGCCGAGCCCTGATTGTGCTGCGGCACCGCTTTTACTGCCACCACGCCCAGCGCCGGGAAGACCAGCGAGAAGCCGGCCCCGGTCAGAAAGACGCCCAGTTTCACCATCCACGGATCGACCGCCAGGCCGACCAGCACCAGGCCACAGGTCTCCACCGCAAAGCAGATCAGCGCCACGTTGAGGCCGCCAAGACGGTTGATAGCGTTGGGAAAGAGCAGGCGCGCGCCAACAAACGCCACGCTGAAGAGCGTCAGGGCGAATGCCGCACCGTCCCAGCCGCGGGCATCGTAATAGAGGGTAATAAAGGTGGCGATCACGCCAAAGCCCGCCGAACCGAGCGCCAGCGCCAGCCCGTAGAGCCAGACGCGCCCAAGCACGGCACGAAACGGCAGCGGCTTGCCTTTACTCGCTTTTACCGCCGCACGCGGTAGCGCCAGCAGCACCGCCAGCAGCGCGACGGCCATAATCGTCACCGCCAGCCCCTGCAGGCCGCCGTAGTGATAACAGAACACCCCGAGCGGCGCACCAAGCGCCATCGCCCCGTAGGTGGCAATGCCGTTCCACGAGATCACGCGCCCAATATGCACCGAGCCGACCACGCCAACGCCCCACAGCGTCGCGCCGGTGCCGGCAAAACTCTGGCCGATACCTAAAATCACCCGCCCAAGGCAGAGCAGCGCCAGGCTTAACACACCCGACTGCTGTCCCATTGCCGCCAGCAGATAGCAGAGCCCGCTGAGAAACGCGCCGCAGAGGCCAAAAATCACCACTTTTTTTGGCCCCAGCAGATCGGCATAGCGCCCGGCGTGCGGGCGGCTGAGCAGCGTGGCGAAGTACTGGAGACTTATCACCAGCCCCGCCCAGAAGGCGCTGTAGCCCATCACGTCATGGACAAAACCAGGCAATACCGCCAGCGGCAGACCGATGGTGAGATAGCTGGCGAAGTTAAAAATCACGACGGACAAAATCCGCAGATTGAGGCGCAATCCGCTCGGCGCCGTTTCAGCGCGGTGTTCAGGCATCAGGATTTACTCAGATTTTTACAACAGTGTTTCACTATTACCACGACACAAGGTAGAAAGCAGCACGACTTTAAGATTATCTCTGTCAGGCGAAGGTCGCGCGGCGCACTACACTTACTGGCAATAAGAAAAAAAAGGAATTACTCATGATGCAACCTCAGCCAGACCGGGCGGGCCTCCACATTCTTCTCAAACTGGCGTCACTGGTGATTATCCTCGCCGGTATCCACGCCGCAGCCGATATTATTGTGCAACTTCTGCTGGCGCTCTTTTTCGCCA
This sequence comes from Kosakonia sp. SMBL-WEM22, assembly GCF_014490785.1. Taxonomy (NCBI): domain Bacteria; kingdom Pseudomonadati; phylum Pseudomonadota; class Gammaproteobacteria; order Enterobacterales; family Enterobacteriaceae; genus Kosakonia; species Kosakonia sp. SMBL-WEM22. The sequence continues at coordinate 4,629,124 of NZ_CP051488.1, forward strand.
TCGTTCTCAATCCGCTGGTGACCTGGTTTCTCCGCCGCGGCATCAAGCGACCGGCGGCCATTGCCATTGTGGTGGTGGTGATGTTGGTCTTTCTGACAGCGTTATTCGCCGTGCTTGCCGCGTCGATGAACGACTTTATGACCCTGCTGCCGAAGTATAACCGCGAGCTGACACGCAAGTTTTTGCAACTGCAGGACGCGCTGCCGTTCCTGCATCTGCATCTCTCGCCGGAGCGTATGCTGCAACGCATGGACTCGGACCGCATGATGTCCTTCGCCACTACCATGGCAACACAGTTATCGAATGCGATGGCAAGTGTGGTGCTGCTGGTGATGACGGTGGTCTTTATGCTGTTCGAAGTGCGCCACGTGCCCTACAAAATGCGCTTCTCCCTGAATAATCCGCAGATCCATATCGCCGGGCTGCACCGCGCGCTGAAAGGGGTTTCGCACTACCTGGCGCTGAAAACGCTGCTCAGCGTCTGGACCGGGCTGATTGTCTGGGTTGGGCTGGTGGCGCTGGATGTGCAGTTTGCCCTGATGTGGGGCGTGCTCGCCTTCTTGCTGAACTACGTGCCCAATATCGGGTCGGTGATCTCCGCTATTCCGCCGATGATCCAGGCCCTGCTGTTCAATGGCACTTACGAATGCCTGTTAGTCGGCGCGCTGTTCCTGGTGGTGCACATGCTGATTGGCAATATCCTTGAGCCGCGCATGATGGGCCACCGCCTAGGCATGTCGACGCTGGTAGTGTTCCTCTCATTATTAATCTGGGGATGGCTGCTCGGCCCGGTGGGGATGCTACTCTCGGTGCCGCTCACCAGCGTCTGCAAAATCTGGATGGAGACCACCACCGGCGGCAGCAAGCTGGCGATCATGCTTGGCCCAGGCCGACCGAAATCGCGGTTACCCGGTTAAGCTCTCTTGCGGGCGGGCAGGAAGATAACCAGCACGCCCGCCACAATCAGCGCCACGCCAAACGCACCGCGCAGCGTGAAGGGTTCATGCCAGCCAGGCAGCCAGATAGCGGCAGCCCACACCAGAATGTAACTCAGGCTGAGCAGAGCATAAGCTTTGCTCAGCGCCATCCGGTGCAGAGCCAGATACCAACAGCCCATCGAGGCCACATAGCCCATCAACCCCAACAGCAGCGCCAGCGTGCCGGTCTGACCATGCAGCAGCGCCAGCAAGAAGGCGCGCGGATCGGTTAACGGTGGCAGCGACAGCATGCCATCACGCAGTAACAGTTGTGCTCCACTCACCAGCAGCACACTGAGAAGCGCCCAGTGCAGCCCCTTCATAATGAACTCCCGAGCAGCGCTACACCGATGATAATCAACACCAGACCGCAGGCATGGCGCAGCGTGATCTGCTCATGCCAGATTGCCCTCGCCGCGAGGGTCACCCAGACAAAATTGAGGCTCAACATCGGGTAGGCAATGCCAACCGGAATGCGCTGTAACACCAGCAGCCACAGCACCATCCCCGCCCCCAGCGCCAGCAGCGCCAGCGCCAGCCACAGGCCAACGTGCCTGCCGCGCGATGCACCGCGCGCCGGGCGCGTCGCCTGCTTCTGGCACAACTGACCGAGGCAGCTCAACAGGCTGGCAGCACCGAGCCAGATCCAGCTACTCATTGCGGAAAGTACTGTAGTAACACCATTCGCCCCTGCTGATAGACGTTATCCGGCTTCGGAATGGGCAGGTGCATAAACTCATCGGCCTGCGACTGGTGCAGCACCAGAGAGACGATCCCCTGCTGGCGATGCCCGGCCAGCCAGTCGGTGAAATCACGCTCGGCGACAAAACGCTCTTTACCATTGGGGTAACTTAAGCCATAAGCCAGCTCACCGCGCGACCCGAACAGCATGATATCGCTGCGCCTCAGCTCCCAGGCAAGCCCGGAGGCGACGCCGGGATTATCTGACAGCACATAGCGGCTCTCGGCCAGCGCGTCATCAATGCAGGCGATCAGGAACTGCGGCTGTTTGGAATCCATCACTTTATCCGGAATGGCAAACCCCACCAGCAATGCCAGCGCCAGCGGCGAAAGCGCGGCGAAGGGCCAACGTTCAGCGCAAGCCTTGAAAGTAAACAGCCCGACCAGCGCCCACATCAGAAAGATAAAGGCGGCGAGCGCGGCTTTATACTCTTCGATGGGCAGCCAGACGGGGTGCTTCAATAATCCCCACGGCGACACCACCAGCGCGGCGATCACGCCAGTGACCCCGAAAGCGATATTGATCCCGGCATTGATGCGCAGCACTTTTCCGCTCGCGGCCGTGCGGGCGTAACGCGCCATCAATATCGCCAGCGGCGCAAAGCAGGGCAGAATATAGGTCAACAGTTTTCCCTGCGCGATGCTGAAGAAGATCAGCGGCATTACCACCCAACCGAGCAGGTAGAAAGCATCACTGCGCGCGCGCCAGCCGGTTTTCAGCGCACCGGGCAGCAGCCCAAGCCACGGTAGCGAGCCGGCAAGTAAACAGGGGATGTAATACCAGAACGGGGCTTTATGCTGGGCGTCATCCTGGGCAAAGCGCTGAATATGCTCCACCCAGAAGAAGTAGCGCCAGAAATCAGGCTCGCGCGCCGCAATGGTCAGCCCCCATGGCAGCACCGTCAGTACGCAGGCCAGCACGGCCAGCCAGCCCCAGTTCAGCACCTCTTTCCAGCGCCGCTGCGCAATTACCCACGGCAGTACGCCGATAACCGGCAGTGCCAGCGCGAGGAACCCTTTGGTCATCACCCCCATGCCGCAGGCGATACCGAGCAGCAGATAGCCGCCCGCTTTCCCGCGTCGGCTGCTGGCCTGCGCCGCCAGCCAGAAGCTGAACATCGCCAGCGTCATCCATAAGGCGATCATCGGATCCAGCACCGCATAGGTACCAACACCGTACACCAGCAGCACGGTCAGGTAGATGACACCGGAGAGGAGCGCCGTCGCTTTGTCGCGCCACATCCTCCATGCTAACGCGCCAACCAGCAGGGCAGAAATGGTGGTAGAGAAGACCGCGCCAAAGCGTACCGCGAAGTTATTGTGACCAAACATCCACTGCGCGAGGGTGTTGATCCAGTATCCGGCGATCGGCTTTTCAAAATAGCGCAGCCCCAGAAAATGGGGCACCATCCAGTCGCCGCTCTGCAGCATCTCGCGGCTGATCTCCGCATAGCGGGTCTCATCCGGTTGCCAGAGCAGGCGGTACTCCAGCGGCGCAAGGTAATAAAGGGCAAACAGCGCCAGCAGCGCTAAACCATAGTGAACAGGTTTCATCGTTGTGCACTCAACAGTTGTTGGCATCCCAGCCACCCTTCGCGTCCAACCACTTCGCCGCGTACCACTTTGCCGGGCGGCAATGTCGTGACATCGTCCGGTAGCAACTGCCCCAGCGGGCAAAACGTAATCTCTTCTCGCGCCGCCATCGCCAGCAGCTGATCAAACGTATCGGCACCGATAATCCCTTCCACTTCTGCGTGAATGGTGTAGACCGGCGTGCCCTGGACGTGATGCATGCGATCGAGGATAAAGCGGTTGAAACCCTCAGCGCTTACCGAGGAGCCAACCACCTCATCCCAGGTGGGTAACGAGACGGGGATTTGTGGCGCGGCGTAGGTTGTCTCTGTCAGTTGCGGGCGAAAAGGCTGGCTACCACGACAGTCGCTGTTGTAGCGGAACGGGAAAACTGCTTTCGCCTTCACAACACGTTGATCCGCCCGCCAGCCCGCCGCCGCCGAGCAGGTGACCGGCTGGCCAATAATCCGCTCCAGCGCCGAGAGGCCGCGGGCGATCTCCCGCTCCAGCCGCGCCTGATCCCAGATGCCGCTCCAGCTTTGCCAGGCGTGGTGATCCCAGGCGTGCAGCCCGACTTCATGGGTGCGCGCCGTCTGGCGAATGACCCCGGCATTGGCATCACCAATGATGCGCCCCGGCCATGCGGTACCGGCCAGCAGAATATCCCAGCCATAAAGCGATGCCGCGCGCGAGCGCAGCATCTTCCAGAAAAATTTCGGCTTCAGCAGACGCCAGATATGCCGCCCCATATTGTCCGGGCCGACGCTAAAAAAGACGCTCGCCTGGATCTGGTGCTTCTCCAGCAGCTGCAGCAGGCGCGGCATGCCCTGCTGTGTGCCGCGGAAGGTATCAACATCAATACGTAAGCCGATTTTTTTCATGCTTATTGCTCATCCGTCAGTTCGACCGTGCGCAGGAAGAAGTCGAGCGTCTCATCAACCGTCTGGCGCATCGCCACCGTCGGCTCCCATTGCAGACAGCGTTTAGCGTTGCGAATGCTCGGTTTGCGGTGCTCAACATCCTGGTAGCCTTTGCCGTAATAGCTGCTGCTCTCAACGTCGCGGAAACCAGCAAAAGGCGGGAAACGGTGGCGCAGCGGATGCTGCTCAAAGCTCTCCAGCAGCATCTCGGCAAGCTCCTTGATACTGGCTTCGTTATCCGGGTTGCCGATATTGATAATCTCCCCGTCACAGCGCCCGTCGCGGTTTTCAATAATGCGGAACAGCGCTTCGATGCCGTCGCTGATATCGGTAAAGCAGCGCTTCTGTTTTCCGCCCTCCACCAGCTTGATTGGCGAACCTTCCACCAGGTTGAGGATCAGCTGGGTGATGGCGCGGGAGCTGCCGATGCGCGCAGCATTGAGATTATCCAGACGCGGCCCCATCCAGTTAAAGGGACGGAAGAGGGTAAATCGCAGCCCCTCTTTCTCGCCATACGCCCAAATCACGCGGTCAAGAAGCTGCTTCGACACCGAGTAGATCCAGCGCTGCTTGCTTACCGGCCCGACCACCAGGTTCGAGTTATCCTCATCAAACACTTTATCGGTGCACATGCCGTACACTTCCGAGGTCGACGGGAAGATGATGCGTTTGTTGTACTTCACGCAGTCGCGGATGATCTTCAGGTTCTCTTCAAAATCGAGTTCGAAGACGCGCAGCGGGTTACGGGTGTACTCAATCGGCGTGGCGATCGCCACCAGCGGCAGCACCACATCGCATTTTTTAATGTGGTACTCAATCCATTCGGAATGGATGCTGATATCGCCTTCGACAAAGTGAAAACGTGGGCAGTCGAGAAAACGGCCGATGGCGTCAGAACCAATATCGAGGCCGTGAACCTCGTAGTTATCGTCGCGCAGCAGGCGCTCCGTCAGATGGTTGCCGATAAAGCCGTTTACCCCGAGGATCAGCACGCGAGTGCGGCGTTTTACCGCAACGACCGGTTTGCTGCTCAACAGCGCCCCGGCCACCAGCCCCAGTGACTGCGCCAGCTGTGCGCCCTGCATATAAACACCCTTTTCAGTCTGACCGGTCATCACCTCCAGCGCGCCCTCGCCGCAGGCGATAATCAGCGGCGCGACGGAGATAACGGTTCCGGCACGTGCTGGCGCCACATCATTGCGTACGCGGGATTTCCAGACGATAAATTTGTGCGTGCCAACAAAGCTGAACGCGCCCGGCCACGGATCGCTCACCGCGCGCACCAGGTTGTGCAGGGTTTGCGCCGGTTTTTCCCACTCCAGCCGCCCATCTTCCGGCGTGCGGCGGCCCACGTAGCTCGCCTTGCTCTCATCCTGCGCGGTTTCGCTGAAGGTACCGCTTTTCAGCGTCGGTAACACCCCTTCCAGCAGATGCTTTGCGCTCTCAGTCAGTTTACGGTGCAGCGACAGCGCATCATCGGCGTCGGCAATCTCGACCGCTTGCTGGGCGATAATCGCTCCGGCATCGGCACGGGCGATCATGCGGTGCAGCGTGACGCCGGTTTGCGTTTCGCCATTCACCAGCACCCAGTTGAGCGGCGCGCGTCCACGATAGGCGGGCAGCAGTGAACCGTGCAGGTTAAACGCGCCAATGCGCGCGCTGCTCAGAATCGCTTCGCCAAGCAGGTTACGGTAGTAGAACGAGAAAATGACGTCTGGCTTCAACTCGGCAATGCGATCGACCCACAGCGGATGGTTAACGTCATCCGGGGCATAGACCGGAATAGCACGTTCAGCGGCCAGGCGCGCCACCGAGCCGAAAAAGGCGTTTTCCTGGGCGTTGTCGGCATGGGTGAAAATCGCGGCGATATCAAACCCGGCATCCAGTAGCGCCTGCACACCGACGCATCCCATATCGTGATAAGCAAAAACAACGGCTTTCATTGGTTCTTTTCCTCTTGCGAAACGTCATGATCCTGGCGGACAACGCGTTGAATAAAGTAGCGGGGACGGGCGCGCACATCGTTGTAAATGCGCCCGATATACTCCCCAAGCAGGCCCATGCCGATAAACTGTGCGCCGATAAAGGTGAAGAGAATGGCGAAGAGGGTAAACACCCCTTCCCCCGCCCACTGCGCGCCAAACGCCAGCCGCAGGATCACCAGCAGCAGCGACAGCGAGAAGCCAAACAGCGCGATGATGCTGCCAAACACGCTGAGCAGGCGCAGCGGCGTGGTGGTCAGGCAGGTCACCAGGTCGTACATCAGGTTAATCAAGCGCATAAAGCTGTACTTCGAGTCGCCAAACTCACGCTCGGCGTGCTGCACCGGGATCTCGACCGCCCGGCGGGCAAAGGTGTTGGCGAGGATCGGAATGAATGTGCTGCGCTCGTGGCAGCGCAGCATGGCGTCAACAATATGGCGGCGATAGGCGCGCAGCATGCAGCCGTAGTCGCCCATCGCTTTCCCGGTAGCGCGCTGAATCAGATGGTTAACGCCGCGCGACGCCAGCTTGCGAAACAGGCTGTCCTGCCGGTTTTGCCGCACGGTACCCACCACGTCATACCCTTCGTTGGCTTTTGCCACCAGGCGCGGGATCTCCTCCGGTGGATTTTGCAGATCCGCATCCAGAGTAATGACCAGATCGCCGGAGACATGGCTGAAACCGGCCATGATCGCCGAGTGCTGACCGTAGTTGCGGTTAAGCAGCACCGCGACGATATGGCTGTCGGGCTGCTCTGCTGCGTCGGTCAGCATCTGCGCGGAGTCATCGCTGCTTCCGTCATCCACCAGCAGGATTTCGTAATCGATACCGATTTGCGCGCAGCTGGTGGTGGTGCGGCGAATCAGCTCCGGCAGGCTCTCCTGTTCGTTATAAACCGGGATCACCACCGAGACTTTTTCGATAAGCGGAAGGGTGAACATATCAGCAGCCTGCAATCTGTTTAAGTGCGTCAATGACGCGGGTTGTGTCGTCATGGGTCATATCCGGAAAGAGCGGCAGGGAACAGATACGCGCGCTGTTCCACTCCGTGTCGGGAAGAGTGGTCGGGAATGTCTCGCGGTAGTATTTCTGGGTATGCGCCGCGCGGAAATGGAGGCCGGTGCCGATACCCTGTGCTTTTAGCCGCTCCATCAGCGCATCGCGGGAGAGGCCGCAGCGCTGCTCGTCGACGCGGATAATAAACAGATGCCAGGCGTGCTGATGGGGCCAGGAAGGCAGCGCCAGCGGCTGAAACGGCGTCTGGGCCAGTTCAGTCAGATAGCGTTGGGCAATCTCCTGGCGGCGGGCATTGGCGATCGGCAGTTTATCGAGCTGCACCAGCGCAATAGCGGCGTTGATATCCGCCAGGTTGTATTTAAAGCCCGGTGAGATCACCTCCGCCTGCGGCGCACGGCCGTGGGTCTGGCGATCGTAGGCATCAACGCCGAGGCCATGAAACTTCAGGCTGCGAATGCGGTTTGCCAGCGCTTCGTCATCGGTCACCACCAGCCCGCCTTCGGCGCAGGTCATATTTTTGATGGCGTGGAAGGAGAAGATCGCGCTACCGCGTGCGCCAACGTGGTGGCCTTTGTAGTAAGTGCCCGCAGCGTGCGCGGCATCTTCAATCACCGGAATGCCATACTTTTCACCAAGGGCGTGAATGGCGTCGATATCCACCGGCGCGCCAGCGTAGTGCACCGGCACAATCGCTTTGGTGCGCGGCGTGATCGCCGCTTCGATCGCTTCAGGCGTCACCATCAGCGTGTCACGATCAACATCGATCATCACCGGCTTCGCGCCCAGTAGCACGATCATATTCAGCGTGGAGACCCAGGTCATGGAGGGGGTAATCACTTCGTCGCCCGCGCCAATGCCCAGCGCCATTAACGTCACGTGCATCCCCGCCGTTGCCGAGCTGACAGCAATGGCGTGCTGGTTGCCGGTCAGCGTGCAAAAGGCCGCTTCAAGCGCCTGATTTTTCGGGCCGGTGGTGATCCATCCCGACGCCAGCACCTGCTGGATGGCGGCGAGTTCATCCTCTCCCATCGATGGGCGTGAAAAGGGTAAAAATTCACTCATCATTTTTTCCTGGCATCAACGGCATATTAGAAACCTGCCACAGTGAAACATGTAATGGGAATAAAATGGCGCACAAAACTTAAATGGAAATAGAATGAATGCACGATTTCAGTACTTTTTACCGAAAAAGTGATAATGATGAGAGTAGCAGTAAAAGATTAGGACAAGATTAAGAAATTAATTTACAGATAAAAATACAAAAACCAGTAAAAACAAAAAACATATAATACATAGAGTATTTAACACTGTGATTACTGTCAAAAAAGTGCAATAAAAAACGCCCATTCAGTCAATGAATGAGCGTTATCTTAATTATTTAAACGGAATGACAACGAATCACAAATAGTCTTATTTTTCTGCAAACAATTATTTCATTAGCCACACCGTTAATAACGTCATTAATATGAAACTATTCTGATAAGTTTCGCGGGAAATTAGCCGGTAATTCACTGGCCGGGCAGGCAATTACCTGCTCATTATTCTCGCCACAGTCGCGCACGAACGTAATGGTGGCAAACTCATCAATCACTTCCGTCGGGTAAGCCGGGCCTGCTTCGCGCAGGGATTCCATTAGCGCAATATGATCGTTCTGGAAGCAGACGGTTTTCTCCGGGTTGTTGATCACCCAGCGTGGGAAAAAGATGGTGCCGTGGAACAGGCGATCGCCGAGGTTGGCAATCAGGCTGACATCGGTACCGGTCGGCTCAGTCCAGGAAATTTTATAGATGCTTTCGCCAACGCGAACGATATAGACCCGCTGATCTTTCACCCAACGGTTCGCCACAATCCCGCTGTGAATGCGGTAATCAATAGTGTTGGCATTTTTGACATACAGCTCGTAGTTCCAGCCATTATCGTAGGTGTAGACCAGATGTTTACCGACAAAGCCACTCAAATCATGTTTATCAAAGCTGCTCATATCTCATCTCCTCTTGTTGTTGAGGAGATCGTACCTCTGCAAAAAACCAATGAATAACGCTATATTTGCATCAAATTCATTCATAAATTAGATGAGTTATGCATAAGAGCACGCTGGAACAATGGTCGCTGCTGCAAAAAGTGGTCGAGCTGGGCAGCTTTGCCAGGGCAGCGGAAGAGACGCACCGCAGCCAGTCTTCTGTCAGCTATAACCTGGCGCTCCTGCAGGAGCGGCTCGGCGTCGCGCTGCTGGTGCCGGAGGGACGGCGAGCTGTACTGACGCCTGCAGGCGAACTGCTGCTCAGCCAGGTAAAACCGCTGCTGAAAGCCTTTGAGTGGGTGGAGACTCGCGCCGCTACGCTGCGTAACGGTATGCGCACCCGGCTGGATCTGGTCGTTGATAGCATCTTTCCCCGCGCGCGGCTGTTCGCCATCCTGCGCCAGTTCCAGCACTGTTACCCGCAAACCCAGGTACGTCTGACCGAAGTGCTGGAAACCGCGCCGGACGACGCGCCAAGCTACGCGCAGGCGGATGTGATGGTACTGACCCGCCGCCAGGATATGACCGGGCGGGGGGAGTGGTTGATGAATATCGATTTTGTCTGCGTGGCCCATCGCGATCACCCTCTCAGCGCGGCGCAGCAGGTGAGCGAAGCGATGCTCGCCGCCTGGCCGCAGATCCGCATCGCCGAAAGCGATGCCCGGCAGACGCCGGTGGCGCAGGAGGCATGGACCTTTTCCACCATCGATGCTGCCATCGAAGCGGTGCAGTATCAGGTCGGTTACGGCTGGCTGCCGCAGGAGCGAATTGCGCCGCTGCTGGCAAGCGGTCAGTTGAAAGCGCTGCCGCTCAAGCACGGCGCACGCCGTGCCACGCCGCTGCATCTGATCGTTAAAAAAGACCTCGCCCCGCTTGATGAGCAGGTAGAGATGCTGCTGCAGCTGTTTAAAGCACAATGAGCCATCATGCCCACAAACCGCCCCACACCCGTAGGCCGGATAAGGCGCAGCCGCCATCCGGCAATCCGCCCGCCGAAATTAATCCCGCCCAACCGCCCGCCGTTTGATCCAAAACATATCATTCGTATGATGAATAACTAAAATCGTCATACTTTCCCGCCAATGACGTTTCGTCAGGACGCTTACGTGTTTTTCTACCGTTATGCTGGCGCTCTGCTGCTGCTCTGCGCATCGTTTGCCCCTTTCGCGGCAACGGAGACCCTCACCACCGCCTGGCCGGTGAATGTCGGCCCGCTCAACCCTCACCTCTACACCCCGAACCAGATGTTCGCGCAAAGTATGGTTTACGAACCGCTGGTGAAATACCAGGCCGACGGTACCGTGCGCCCGTGGCTGGCAACAGGCTGGCGCCATTCGCCGGATGGCAAAAGCTGGGTCTTTACCCTGCGCGACGGCGTGACCTTCTCCAACGGAGAACCCTTTAACGCCGAAGCGGCAGCGGAAAACTTTCGCGCGGTGCTGGATAACCGCTCGCGCCACGCCTGGCTGGAGTTGGTAAACCAGATAAGCGAAGTGAAAGCCTTAAGCCCCAATCAGTTACAAATCACGCTCAAAAGTGCCTATTACCCCTTCTTGCAAGAGCTTGCCCTGCCGCGCCCGTTTCGTTTTATCGCCCCGTCGCAGTTTAAAAACCATGAAACCCTGAACGGCATTGTCGCCCCCATCGGCACCGGGCCGTGGGTTTTACAGGAATCACGCCTGAATCAATATGACGTAATGGTGCGCAACGAGCGCTACTGGGGCGCAAAACCGGCGCTGGCAAAAGTGGTGATTAAGGTGATCCCCGATGCCACCAGCCGCGCCGTGGCGTTTGAAACCGGCGAGATTGACCTGCTCTACGGCAACGAAGGGTTGCTGACGCTCGATACCTTCGCCCGCTACCGCCAGAACCCGCAGTGGCGCACCCAGCTCTCCGCGCCGGTGGAAACGGTGATGCTGGCGCTCAACTCCGCCCGCGCGCCGACCAACGAGCTGGCGGTGCGCGAAGCGCTGAACTATGCAGTGGATAAAAAAAACCTTATCGACGGCGCGCTGTACGGTACGCAGCAGGTCGCCGACACACTGTTCGCTCCGGGCGTGCCCTACGCCAATATTGGCCTTAAAGCGCGTCAGTACGATCCTGCCCGCGCCAGGGCACTGCTGGAAAAAGCGGGCTGGTTATTGCCCGCCGGGAAAACCATTCGCGAAAAAGCGGGCCAGCCGCTGCATATTGAGCTGGCCTTCACAGGCACCGACGCGCTGAGCAAATCGATGGCGGAGATTATTCAGGCCAACCTGCACCAGGTCGGCGTTGATATTGCGCTGGTCGGTGAAGAGGAGAGCAGCATCTACGCCCGCCAGCGCGACGGGCGTTTCGGCATGATCTTCAACCGCAGTTGGGGCGCGCCCTACGACCCGCACGCGTTTATCAGTTCGATGCGTGTGCCATCGCATGCCGATTACCAGGCGCAGCAGGGTTTGCCTGACAAGGCGCTAATCGACAAAGAGATTAGCGAGGTGCTTACCGCCCGCGATGAGGCGACGCGGCAGGCACTCTACCGCGATATTCTTACCCGTTTGCATACCGAGGCGGTCTATCTGCCCATCAGCTATGTGTCGACGATGGTGGTGGCGAAGCCGGAGCTGGGGGCGATCCCGTTTGCGCCCGTTGCCGCTGAGATCCCGTTTGATCAGATCAAATCGGGCAGCGCGCAATGAGCCGCTACATCATAAAGCGCCTGCTGCTGCTGATCCCGATGATCCTTGCCGCCTCGGGGGGCATTTTCCTGCTGCTGCGCCTCGGCACGGGCGACCCGGCGCTCGATTACCTGCGCTTGTCCAACCTGCCGCCGACGCCGCAGATGATTGCTGCCACGCGCGTGGCGCTGGGGCTGGATCAGCCGTTAGTTGATCAGTACGCCCACTGGTTGTGGCGGGCGCTGCATCTCGACTTTGGCCTCTCCTACGCCACCCAGCGCCCGGTGCTGGAGGATGTGCTGCGCTTTCTGCCCGCCACATTGCAGCTGGCGGGCGCTGCGCTGGTGCTGATCCTGCTGACCTCGCTACCACTCGGTATCTGGGCGGCGCGACACCGCGATAAGTGGCCTGATTTTGTTGTCCGCGCGGTGGCGTTTCTTGGCGTCTCAATGCCCAACTTCTGGCTCGCCTTTCTGCTGGTGATGCTCTTTTCCGTGCATCTGCACTGGCTGCCCGCGCTCGGTTACGGCGGCTGGCAGCACCTGATTCTGCCCGCCGTCTCTATCGCGCTGATGTCGCTTGCCATCAATGCGCGTCTGCTGCGCGCCAGCCTGCTGGAGGCCGCCGGGCAGCGCCACGTCACCTGGGCGCGGCTGCGCGGGCTTAGCGAGAAGCAGACCGAGCGGCGGCATATTTTACGCAACGCTTCGCTGCCGGTGATCACCGCGCTGGGGATGCACATTGGCGAGCTGATTGGCGGCACGATGATTATAGAGAGCATCTTCGCCTGGCCAGGCATTGGCCGCTACGCCGTCTCGGCGATCTTCAACCGCGACTACCCGGTGATCCAGTGCTTTACGCTGGTGATGGTGATAGTTTTCGCCCTCTGTAACCTGGGGGTGGATCTGCTGAGCGCCGCGCTCGATCCGCGCGTCCGTCACCATGAAGGAGCACGCTGATGCACTTTCTCCACACCGCGCGCTGGCCGGTGCGCCTCGCCCTGCTGATACTGGCGCTGCTGTTTATCATCGCTCTGAGTTGCCAGTGGTGGCTGCCCTTCGATCCGCAGGCTATCGACCTGCCTGCGCGGCTGCTGCCGCCCGATAGCCAGCACTGGCTCGGCACGGATCATCTCGGGCGCGACATCTTCTCCCGGCTGCTGAGCGCCACCCGCGTGTCGCTCGGGTCGGTGCTCTGCTGCCTGCTGCTGGTGCTGATCCTCGGGCTGAGCGCCGGCGGTTGCGCGGGGCTGCTTGGCGGGCGCGTTGACCAGTTCATCATGCGTATCGCCGATCTCTTTATGACCTTTCCCACCTCGATCCTGTCGTTTTTTATGGTCGGCGTGCTCGGCACCGGCCTGAGCAATGTGATTATCGCCATCGCCCTCTCCCACTGGGCCTGGTATGCACGCATGGTGCGCAGCCTGGTGTTGTCGCTGCGCAGCCGCGAGTACGTGCTGGCGGCGCGCCTTAGCGGAGCCGGTTATCTGCACCTGTTTCGTGACCACCTCGCGGGCGCGATTGTGCCATCGCTGCTGGTGCTGGCGACGCTGGATATCGGCCATATGATGCTGCATGTCGCCGGGATGTCCTTTCTCGGCCTCGGCGTCAGCGCGCCGACGCCGGAGTGGGGAGTGATGATCAATGACGCGCGGCAGTTTATCTGGACGCAGCCGCTGCAAATGCTGTGGCCTGGGCTGGCGCTGTTTCTCAGCGTCATGGCCTTCAACCTGGTGGGCGACGCGCTGCGCGACCATCTCGATCCGCATTTAGTCACGGAGCACGCCCACTGATGGCTACGCAATTGAGCCTGCAACACCTCATGCTTTCGGCCGCGCGAACGCTGGTTGACGATCTCTCTCTTACCCTACGGCGCGGCGAGGTGCTGGCGCTGGTCGGTGCCAGCGGCAGCGGTAAATCCCTCACCTGCGCGGCGGCGCTTGGCGTGCTGCCCGCAGGCGTTCGACAGACGGCGGGCGCGGTGCTGATCGACGGCCAGCCGGTTTGCCCCCAGGCGCTGCGCGGCGTGACGGTGGCGACGGTGATGCAAAACCCACGCAGCGCGTTCAACCCGCTGCGAACCATGGCTGACCACGCGCGGGAGAGCTGCCTGGCGCTGGGTAAACCGTTCAGTGAAGCGCATGCCATCGCCGCACTGGAGGCGGTCGGCCTGCGCGATGCGCGCCGCATTCTCGCCCTTCACCCTTTTGAGATGAGCGGCGGCATGCTGCAACGGGTGATGATTGCGCTGGCGCTGCTGGCCGACGCGCCCTTTCTGATCGCCGATGAGCCGACCACCGATCTCGACGCCATCGCCCAGGCCAGTATCCTTGACCTGCTCGACTCCCTGATGCAGCAGCACCAGCCGGGAATGCTGCTGGTAACGCACGATATGGGCGTAGTGGCACGCCTCGCCGATCGGGTGGCAGTGATGGATAACGGGCGCATTATCGAGCGCGGCCCGGTCAGTGCGATTTTTCACGCGCCGCAGCATCCGCTGACCCGCCAGCTAGTGAGCGCTCACCTGGCGCTCTACGGTATGGAGCTTGCGCAATGACCCTTCTCACTGTTAACCAACTCTCACACTCCTACCGCCACCAAAGGGTGCTGACAGAGATCTCCCTGACGCTGCAGCAGGGTGAAACCGTCGCCCTGCTCGGGCGCAGCGGCTGCGGCAAGAGCACGCTGGCGCGCCTGCTGGTCGGGCTGGAAGCGCCAGAGCAAGGCCACGTCTGCTGGCGTGGAACGCCACTTTCGACGCTTGATCGCGCCGCGCGCCGCGATTTTCGCCGCGATGTGCAGATGGTATTTCAGGACCCGGTTAGCGCGGTCAACCCGCGCATGACGGTGCGCGACATCGTGTGCGAACCACTCCGCCATCTGGCCAGGCTCAACAAAGCGCAGCAGCTCCAGCGCATCGTGCAATTGCTTGCAGAGGTCGAGCTGGGGCCAGATTTATTAGAGAAACGCCCCATGCAGCTGAGCGGCGGTCAGCTGCAGCGTGTCTGCCTCGCCCGGGCGCTGGCGGTCGCGCCGGGGTTACTGATTCTGGATGAAGCGGTCTCCAGCCTCGATCGCGTGGTGCAAAGCGGCATCATCGCCCTGCTGCAACGCCTGCAACAGCGCTCCGGCGCGGCGTGCCTGTTTATCACCCACGATCTGCGCCTGGTGGAGCGCTTCTGCCAGCGGGTGCTGGTGATGGATGCCGGGCAGATCGTCGAAAACGTCACCGTCAGTGCGCCGCTGCGCTTTAGCTCCATTGCGGGCCGGGCGCTACAACAGGCGGTGTTACCCGCCCTCCCTTCACTTCGCCCGAGGAACCCGCTATGCAACGCGTTACCCTAACGCTTGATGACGATCTGCTCGCCGCCCTGGACGCGCTAAGCCAGCGGCGCGGCTACCACAACCGCTCAGAAGCCGCACGCGATCTGCTGCGCGGCGCACTGGTGCAAGAGGCTCCGGCGGATCAGCAGAAGCAGGGCTTTGCTGTGCTGACCTACGTGTATGAACATGAGAAGCGCGAGCTGGCAAGCCGCCTTGTCGCCACTCAGCACCACCATCACGATCTCTCAGTGGCCACCCTGCACGTGCACATCAGCCATGACGACTGCCTTGAGATTGCCGTACTAAAAGGCAAACGCGGCGAGATTGAGCATTTCGCCGATGAGGTGATCGCCCAGCGCGGCGTGCGCCACGGCCATTTACAGTGTCTGGCGCAGGACCACCATACCCACAGCTGATGCTTTTTCGCCCGCACGGCGCCACATGTGCCAGGCTTATTTATTTGCCAAATCCACGTGATAAGGAGCGAATGATGAAGATTGATCTGAGCGGAAAAGTAGCGCTGGTTACCGCCTCGACGGGCGGGATTGGTTTCGCAATTGCGACCGGGCTGGCGCAGAGCGGTGCAGAGGTGATCCTCAACGGGCGCAGCGACGAGACGGTCAACAAGGCCAAAGCGGCGTTAACCCAGCACGTGAGCGGCGCTCGTGTGCGTACCGCTGTTGCCGATCTTGGCTCGGCGGAAGGCGTGGCTTCCCTGCTTGAGGCGGCCTCCGGGGTTGATATCCTGGTCAATAATGCCGGTATTTATGGCCCGCAGGATTTCTACGTCACCGATGACGAGACCTGGGAGAATTACTGGCAGACCAACGTCATGTCCGGCGTGCGGCTGGCACGCGCGCTGCTGCCCGCAATGGTCGATAAAGGCTGGGGCCGCGTGGTGTTTATCTCCTCCGAGTCTGCCCTGAATATTCCGGCAGATATGATCCACTATGGCGTGACCAAAACGGCGCAGTTGTCGCTGGCGCGCGGGCTGGCGAAGTTTGTTGCCGGCAGCGGCGTCACGGTCAACAGCGTATTACCGGGGCCAACGATGTCCGACGGTTTCGCCGGCATGATGCAGGAAGAGATGGAGAGAACCGGTAAGTCGCTGGAGACGCTGGCGAAAGAGTTTGTGATGGCGAATCGCCCCTCATCGGTTATCCAGCGCGCCGCCACCGTTGAAGAGGTGGCGAATATGGTGGTTTATGTTTGCTCAACGCAGGCGTCGGCGACCTCCGGCGCAGCGCTGCGCGTCGATGGCGGCGTGGTGGACGATATCGTTTAAACGAGCCAGGAGGTTGTATGCGACGTTTTCCCCGCCGCGCGCTACTGCTCGCGTTGCTCTTCACCGGTGCGGCGCAGTCCGCGGAGTATGGTGGCCAGCTTGAAGGGTTCACCTACCCGTGGCCGCTGATGCACTTTGAGTTTCAGTCCCAGCGCCAGCCCTTAAGCATGGGGTATATGGATATCTCCGCCGATAAACCGAACGGCGAAACCGTGGTGCTGCTGCACGGCAAAAACTTTTGCGCCGCCACCTGGGAGAGCACCATTACCGCGCTGCATGATGCCGGTTACCGGGTGATTGCCCCCGATCAGATTGGCTTCTGCACCTCCACTAAACCGGCCAATTACCAGTACAGCTTCCAGCAGCTGGCGGAGAACACCCATCAGTTGCTGGCGAAGCTGGGAGTGAAAAAAGCGGTGATTATTGGGCACTCCACCGGCGGCATGCTGGCGACGCGCTATGCGTTGATGTACCCGAAAGAGACGCAGAAGCTGGTGATGGTTAACCCGATTGGTCTTGAGGACTGGAAGGCGAAGGGGGTGCCCTATCGCAGCGTGGATGCGTGGTATCAGCGCGAGCTGAAAACCACCGCGCAGAGCATTAAAGCCTACGAGCAGAAGACCTATTACATGGGTGAATGGAAGCCGGAATACAATAAATGGGTTGAGATGCTGGCGGGGTTAAATAACGGTCCGGGCAAAACGCGCGTGGCGTGGAACTCAGCGCTGATCTACGACATGATTTACACCCAGCCGGTCTTCTATGAGTTCAAGGATTTACGCGTGCCTACCACATTGTTTATCGGGACCGGTGATACGACCGCGCCCGGCAGCGATGATGCGCCGCCGGAAGTGAAAAAGGCGGTCGGCAACTACAAGGTATTGGGCAAAGAGGCGGCGGAGCTGATCCCCGATGCCCGGCTGGTGGAGTTTGATGGCTTAGGCCATGCGCCGCAGATGCAGGACCCGGCGACGTTTCACCGGGCGCTGCTCGACGATCTGGCAAAGTGAAGGATTGAAGAGAAAGGCCCGCTCATTGCGGGCCTTTGTATTACACCTGACGCGCGGCGAAGAAGGCCAGCGTCTCTTCCAGGGATTTCGCCTGCTCCTCCAGCGACATGGCCGCGGCGGAGATCTGCTGCACCAGCGAGGCGTTCTGCTGGGTGGCGCTATCCATCTGGTTTACCGCCACGCTGACCTGGTTGATGCCCTTGGTCTGCTCATCGAGCGCCTGCACGATTTCGTTGATCACCAGGTGAACGTTGGAGACCGCCTCGATGATCTGCTTCATCATCGCGCCGGTTTGATTCACCAGCGCCACGCCTTTGCTGACGCGCCCGGTCGACTCATCAATCAGCGTTGAAATCTCTTTCGCCGCATTGGCGCTGCGCTGCGCCAGGCTGCGCACTTCGCCTGCAACCACGGCAAAACCACGCCCCTGCTCACCGGCGCGTGCCGCTTCCACGGCGGCGTTCAGCGCAAGGATATTGGTCTGGAAAGCGATGCCGTCGATGATGCTGTTGATATCGCCGATCTTCTGCGCGCTTTCGTCGATTTTATTAATGACCTCGACCACTTCATCAACCAGCGCTTCGCCCTGCCCGGCGATGTCAGTCGCCTGTTCGGTAAGACGCGTCGCTTTGTGGGCGTTATCGGCGTTATTTTTCACCGTGACGGCAATCTGCTCCATGCTCGCCGCAGTTTCCACTATCGCCGCCGCCTGCTCTTCGGTGCGCGAAGCGAGATCGAGGTTACCGGCGGCAATTTCGCTACTGCCCGCACGCACTGAGTTACTGGCATCGGTGATGGTGCTGACAATCCGGTGCAGCTGCCCCTGCATGGCGTGCAGCGCGTAGAAGATGCTGCTGCTGTCGCCCCTCTGCACGGGAATGGTGCTGCTGAGATCGCCCTGCGCAACCGAAAGTGCAATCTCTGCCGCCTCCGATGGCTCACCGCCCACCGGGCGTGCGACTTTGCGGGTAAAGACCAGCGCCACCACCAGGCTGACGATAATAATGCTTAGCACCATCATCACAATCGCGTTCATCAGGAAGTGCCAGGCTTCCGCCATCACCACGCTGACCGGCGTGATAATTGCCAGCTTCCACGGCGTGCCGCTGTTGCCAACCGCAATGGTGCGCCAGGTAATAAATGCCGGTTCGCCGAGCTGCGGATCGTCAAAACGCACCACCTCGCTGCCCGTAATGGTGCCCTTGTAGGGCTTGCCGATCGCCGCTTTGTCGGGGCTGGAGACGACATTATTCTCCGCTGACAGCAGCACGGCATAGCCGACGCCGTCCCACGGTTTGATGGCACCAATTCGTTTTTGCAGCGTCTCCAGCGAGAAATCGGACGTGACCGAACCCTGGAACTTGCCGTTGCGCATAATCGGCGCGGCGATGGAGGTAAGCATCACATCGACCCCGTTGTAGGGGTAGATATAGGGCTCGATAATCACCTCTTTCTGGCGCTGGCGCGGCAGCACATAGTAGTTGCCGCTGCCCGGCGTTTCGTAATCGAGCAAGTTGTGCAGAGACGGGTTGCCTGCCGAGTCACGATCGACATAGCGGGCGTAGCGCCCGGCGGGATCCTGCTCCGGTTTGCCGGCGAACTCGCCATCTTTACCGTCGAAAGCGTTCGGTTCAAACGCCAACGACATTGAGAGGAAATCGCTGTGCGCATGCAGGTAGTCGCGCAGGAGTTGATCCAGCCCTTTGCGATCCGCAAGGCCTGCTTCACGCAGTGACCAGGCGCTATTACCGACATCGCGCGCTGCAACCAGGGCGGAATCAAGCTGCTGGCTCACCTGCAGGGTTTCGGTTTGAGCTATCTGCTGCAGATGTTTCTTCGCCACCGCCTCCTGCTGCGCCATCGCTTGCCATATCAGCAGGCCAATGGTCACAAGAAAACCGGCGGTTATTGTGACAAAGATGGATATCAACATCAGCGTCCTGGCTTTGAGCTTTTTCCCGGTGCTTCTTTTGACTGACATAACTTCTCCGATATGGCTTGGCGCGGGGCGCATGACGGATATATCGGACGAATGTGCGCAAAAGTTATACCGCTTTTAAATTAAATTTGTGTCTGTCACGCGAGCGGGATGCGCTGGAAATCGCTTTGTGAGGAAAATCAAAGGCAAAACACTCAGGTGAGCAACTGGTCGATGCTCTTAGCGACAGGCTCCAGCGGCAGCGCGCCAAGGGCGCCCAGATCCTGTCTGTAGATTGTCTCACTTCGCGATTTACCGTGGATAAAGTAGCCCAGATCGCCATCCTGCCCAATCAGCAGATACTCGGGCTCCACCTGCTGGATGGCATAGGTGTTGTTTCGCTCCAACAGATCGCCATGGGCGAAAAGGTAAATCACATCACCTTCGGGGGTGGTGATTTCGGTAGCGTCGCGCTGCACCGTGAGAAAGCGTGCGTAACGCTCCGGTAACGTCAGGTGATGAGTAGTTTTGAAGGCGTCCAGAGTGGCCTGCAACAGGGTGTTACTCATCTTTTTTTACCTCGTTTTCGTGAAACTTGCGGTGCCCACGAAGAGTAGTCGCTGACTACAATCTCAAAAAGTTGCAGATCGCCCGGGATGTGATGGAGATGATCGGCAATTTCGTCATAGGGTGAAGGAAGAGGAAAAATGAGCCCGTAATCACCATCCACAATTAGCGCACCGTTGATCAGCAGGACGCTGTTGCTGCGGAGCGTAAGCTGCTCCATGGTAATACCGGTATAGAGCCTGTTCTTGTACTTACCGCGATAGTTCTGGTTACAGGTGACAGAGACGATAATGTCGTTTGCATCGGTGAAGATCGATACCGTATTGCCATCAAGGAAATAGCCTTGCATGTCGCCCAACTGCGTTGCAGAGGGGTACTCCTTTGTCTCGACATCAAAACGATTAAGCATCTCCTCAAGATAATCATCCACGCAATGCCCCAGGTGGATATTAGCAAGGGAGTTGAAGCTAATAATATTGGCATTGAAATCAATCATGATTTAACAGGCCGTGAGGTTTTAAGGGAGCTAATATGGAATGTTTTAAAATTGATTACCATAGCCATCGACTTGTAAATTTTAAGAAAAATAAGGATAAAAAATCAGAAAGGCAGCACCCCCTTAAAAGAAGAAAAGCACTCTATTTTCACATCCTTACTCTGAAAATAAAACAACGCATCAGTAATGCTATTATGCGCAACTATCTCTTCACTACCATAATCTTCAACCATTTCTATCTTATCTTCAGGTATGCAAAATTGATAAGATAAATAGCTACCCGCCTCTTTTTTGATCGCATATTGATAGAAAAACAACCGCCCATCAACCTCTTTAATTTCACTGAAGCCTCTAACCTTACCGTTATTTACAGCTGTAATGATCAGCGAAACCATTGAATCGTCCATTTAGCGCAATCCTCATTATAAACACGCCGGAAAACAGATTATTGATAGTGAGTATATTCACTCACTACTCTTATGTTGAAGCATAGGTTACCTGAAGACGGGCGTTGAAAATCTGAAATGAAGTTTCTCAGGAATTAGGAACATAGATATGCCTCCCGGCCTTTTGAACCGTTATTAGCAGACTCATTTGATCGGCTCAGTAGTAATATAGATGCGTATATCTATAAACCTTCGGATTTTAATAACTTAAAGCTATCGCATGCTGATAGTATGTGCTTAAAAAATTCAGGCCTCGGTGTGCGGTTTATATAGAGGAGGAACTTGTAATGCGGGTAGTCTATTTCATCAGGCTCACCATCAAGGAGATCGATATTTTCTTTCAGCACGAGGTGCTCGTTCCCTTTATCTCCAGCGATATAATACACGCCTCCTTGATAGGCGCTATCGTGCTCGTAGAAAATAATATCAAATTCCTTTTCAAGCCAATCACGTGCCTGATTTAAACTTTCTCCAGAAAATGCATATAAATCATAAAAAAACATATCAATTGCCTCAGTTAGCAGGCAGAACTCAGCCCTGCTTGTACTCTCGCTGTTGAATATTAATCGCTACTTACTCTTATGCACTCAATTTTGTCTAACGCAACAGAAGTTTTGAGCTCTTCGAGTGTGCCTAATGAAAGATTATGTAATTCACTAATAGTCAGTAATTCATTAATAAAAGTAATAGCGTCGTCCTTTCTCAACAAGCAATCAGCACGATAATAATCCTTTATTTTTCGCAGATGTCTATAAGAACTCCATCTTGTTGTATTTACGAAGATGGATTGATGTAAAGCCTCGCTAATTTCGAAATGGTGCGTTTTACCTGCGCATTTTATATCTAAATCCAGCGGCATAAGTACCTTTGAACTCTTGTCTATATGTTATGGAATAAAGAGGATGCATCGTAGGAGCCACAGCACTATCGCCAACGTTGATCTAAATAAGGCTCGATAGAATCAATAACCATTGCTTCCGCAGACAGCGTCATGAACTGAACTCCTCTCTCATCTTCAATTCTCAATGAGGTAATATTGCCAGAATGACAGAGTTCAGGAGAACACTCAAAACCGATGCGTTCACCTGACAGCGTTAACTGCTTTAAACCGATAAAAACAAGACCTATAGAAATGGCGTTAAAGTTAACTCCCTTCCATTTTTCAGGCACCGTGGTAGGTATTATTTTTGAATTAAATCGAATTCTCACCTTTGACAGGTCATAGAAAAGAATATTTTCAAACTCAACTCTTTCTATGCTTAACTCATTATTGAACATGAATCTAATTTTTTCATTACCATTGGCGTGATCAAACCACATATTCTCTCGCTAACCTATATTAAACGTAACTTTCTTTCTGGCTCATTGCCAGCTCGCGTTACACTTCAAATGTTAAAGCTAAAATGATGTAAAATCACCGACTCACCAAAGCATAACCCATTGAATTAACGACGAAACTGGTCGTTGTGTGGGTATGGAAACCAGCGTCAAATAGAAAGTAGATGCTGCAAAATTCTACCTATACGTTCTGGCCAAAAAAAACGTTTCTTCATATGAAAAAATTATTCTCTTATCATTTGGGATGTATATCAAACTTGATTCATCACCTGGATAGAAAAAATCATCCCACGCTTTTACTATAATGGCAGGTGAGGATATTAGTGCTGATGACCTTCGTCCCCAAAAGAATATGACCGCATCATAAGATCTTAATTTATCCTGAAAAAAAGATCTGCCTGCATCGACATCATCAAAATCAAGCACCTTTTTTTCAAGGATCTCAAAATGCGAGCTATCTATCTGCATTAATATTTCAAATGGAAAAAAAGCATCCCATAAAAGTTCGGAATCATCTTCGCCCAGCATGATGATTTTTTTCTTATCCTCAACTGATAGCTGGCAATCTTTTGAATTGAAACGCCACGCCACAGGATATTTGTTTTCATCTATCACAAAAGTTGCCTTCATAACCCTCCCCGTTCTGTTGGCTGAAACTGTCCGTTATATTCATATCAGCGGAATGCACCAGGTTGAAATGCTTTTCGGCGAGTAAAGCTTTACCATGAAGTAAGTTCATTAACTGAATCTGCTTCGAAAACCTGAATCCCACTCTGCTGGCAAAAGGACTTAGCCTTTTCCCATATAGCATTCTCAAAAAGAATAACTGTTTGACCTGCCATCGGAGTTAAGAAACAACTAAAGAAAAAGGAATAGTTATTTTTAACAAGGTGGGTTAAAAGAGCCGTACTGACCTTATCGTTGTTATAGAGATTAATAATCTCTGACGCTTCAATAGACAAGCCAGGTAGCTGCGGTAGCCCGGACTGTAGCTTTCTTTTCAATTTTTCTTTTTTATACTCAACTATCCGACGATTGAATGCCTCTACACTCTCTCCATAAAAATACAGGCCACTATTTCCTGGAGTTAAAACGGGTTGTAGAGAGAGACTATTTTGATTGTAGAAATGTAGCTCATGAAATAAAAAATTTAACAGCTTTTTTGATGAGGCGGAGGTAAAACCATAAGGCCCATAGTTAGCTTCATTCCAGTCACATTGATAGCAGATACAATATGCGCAAGTTGGCAGGTGATCTGGAAATTTATTGATACCTGCAATCCAGTCTGAAAGTGGGAACTTGATTACTCTCTCTTTTTTCTGGTTTGTCATTTAAAAGGGCTCATGGCTTGGGTTACGGGTAGTGAATAACAGCACTCAATTCGTTTGAGTGGGCTCGACACGACACAATGGGCTCACAAAACTTGCCAGAACGAGCCTGTGAGTATGACTAAGATCGATTCGCACAAGCCTTTCCAGGCTAACTGCATCCTGATTATGTGCTTGCATAAAAAGATGCTCTGGCCTGGACGAATTTTTACGTACCCGTTGGTTCAACTTACTTTTGAAAGATTACTCGCTTTTTCTTGCAATCAAGCACGCCATCTTTGTCTTAAAATTTACTGGGTAGAAATGTACTATGCTCTCAGATAAGAAATCGATAAAGTCCTCATTTCTGTTACACACATCTTCACATCTGAAATGAGCATCGGAACCATTTAAGCAGGCAGCAATGGCAAAGCGCGCTCCATTTCTCAAATCTCCAAACAAAAACCTGCAACCATCAATCTCTTTAATCGGTTCCATCTCCAGTAAAATAGTTTCAGCGCTTAAAGAGTTATAGGTGCCATCACCGGATACAAAAAAATCGATATAAAATCCGCTGTATATTTTATCAAGTATATGAGTAATTAAACGATTATCGAGGCATTCATTAATGATAATGTCATCGAGATAGATCCGGCTCCCATCATGCGCGATAAAATCATTTTTATTGACTAAAAAGCGCTTAAGTTGGGGTAAACCAACGCCTCCTAACGCACGCTGAAGAACCTTTATTTGTGGTTTTGAAAAAATTGGATAGTAACCATCATCGAAGATGATCAATCTTTTTGAGTGGAATTGGTTAATAAACCTTGTGAAGTCATTAACAAAAAGTTCTTTCTCATGCGCATCAAATACCCAGGCCATACAAACAGCAGGTTCGACGTTGACGATGCCGTGTTTCTGCGAAAAACCTTCAGAAGTAGAAAATAGAGTTTTCTTCATCAAAATGCCTATGAATTAGCATATGTTTATTTTTAACAGTATCTATCATTTCAATATAGAGGCTTTTTACACCGTTTCACGATTATGAAGCAGTGCCCGCAGGGAATAGACAGATCCATGCTTAAAATATTGCACCATAACATTTCTTCTATCAAAGGATTAAAAGCATTTATGAAAGCTTTTCAACCGCACAAGATATGATCAAAGCATTCTAAAATTTCTTTTTCGTTTGTTTTTTACATTTTTGACTCTCCACTCCTGTAACTGATCCAGCATAGTTCTACCTCCTGCTTTTGCGCATACAAATATATTTCACTCATCGCATATACTGCAGCGAATTTATTATCATATTGATTACTTTCTAAAAACACCCTCATTAGGATCTTCCATATAATACTGATACGTTCAAGGCTGGAAACTGGCTTTGAACTATAAGGCGATGAAAAAACGTCTCTGACCGCCCCCGCAATATCAATTTATTTGAATTACGATAAGCGTATTTTCCCCTAAGCGGAGTTTATGCTCTTGAGCGGGACCACAACGTTGGCGGCATTCAAAAAGAGGATGCGAAATAAATCTTATAACCAGCATGCGATGATGATTTTTTAAGACAGCGACAGCTGCAACGAGATAATCTATTTAATATCAAATGCGATATCAGAAAGGCTTTTTACAGGGAATGTCAAAAGATTTTTATAACCAACAAATGATATACAATACACAAAAGAGGTGTCTCTACCATATAAGAAAGATAACCTACTCAGCTTCATCATGTCATTAAACTTTTTGCATGGCACGTAGTATCCATTTTCAATCTCCAGCATGCCTTTTAAATTAATGATTTCAATGTGGCATGTATTCAAAAAAGCCTGTTCGCTCATGGCTTCCGAAATAACTGTGTCAGTTGAAGCCGTCAAGACGATTTCATCATCATTGTAAGATGTTAAATGAATTTCGAGAGACTGATTTTTATAGCACCATGAGGTTAAAATGGCCTCAGATAACATCTCCATCACTTCGTGGTTTTCATTAGAAAAGCTATTTGATTTCATTCTATTGTCTTTTATAAATAAAAATCTGTTCGCTACCAGTCCTGAGCCTTGGTAGCAAAAGTTAAAATGCAATATCGATCAACTTTCTTTTAGCCGTCTTATCTCCGGCGTCAACGCGAAGCAATCTTCTGGAGAATCGGCACCGCATTCCCAATAAGTAATAAGATCACTGTGAACAGGATAATTTTCGAAAAGCAAGCCCAGCGTCTTAACCACGTGTTCATCAGCCGTACTCAATCCAGATGCTAATAAATCGTTTATGATGTCAAGAGACAGCGCCATCAACTCACGCCTTGCCTCTAAAGAGTCACTAAAATTTGAATAAGCTACGATATACTTCGCTAGCCACTCTTTTGTGCGGTATTCATCAGGAAGCTCGTACGCCCAGTCTTGAGTATAACCATCGCCGGTGGGTAAACCGAGGTCATGACATATCTTTGATATTACGTCCATCCGCGCCCTCGTAAAATATATATGCCTACAGACCATCAAAGGAAGACTCATTAGAGTTAATTTAACACTCTCGCTATGTGGTTGGGCGGTGAAGAAGTGCCATAATCGACCACCTTATGACTTATAACCAGATGATAGCAGTATCAGGTTCGCGTCATGATCATTGCCCTGTAATTGAGGCCATTCTTTATCCAATAACATTCATGGATGTCAAGAAAACGAGTATCACAGAAATCAATTCTCTGTCCCTTCCACCCTTTCGGTACATACTTTTCATAATGCATACTTTCAACATATTGCGAATAAAGTGCTTTGCTATCAAAATCGATAAACAAATCAGGCATAAGATCGTCAATATTCCACCATGTTGTGTCTGCTGTTAATCTTTCATAAAACTCATTAGCTATCTCATCACGATTGTAGAGAGCGTGGTCTCTTTTCAGGAGTGAAATAAATACATCACCATTCCTTTCATTTAGAATAGGGATATTATTTCTTTCCTCATGAATTCCCTCAGTTATGGCCACAATTCCGTTTTGAATAAAGTCCGCCACCCATTTAACCCTATCCATTATCCACATTTCTTTAAACGCGGCGAACCAGTAAAAAAGTTGATCTTTTTTTATGATAACCAGCACATCTTCGGGTTTATTGATGAACATATAACCTCACGCTAACCAGTACTCATCAATTAATCAACTCTGACGACTTTTGACGAGTAATGCTTTCCACCAGGGGCTTGAACTTTCCGTCACAGGAGGTAAGACTAATTTTCGCCGCGCTAACATACCAATAATTATAGTTTCCAAATCATCTGGTACACTATCCCCGGCTTCGGCACCTAAATAGAGCAAAATATTTATCGATTCATACAATTTTAAAATTTTTTCCTTTTCCTCTCCTATCAATGAATATTCATCCTGCGCCAGCCGCTTAAAATAGTCATAAGTAGTATTAACGATGTCACTATATTGAGAAGCATTGATACTCTCTATGAAATCATTTATTAATGTTTTATCAGTCACTCCCCCCTTCTTCTCTAAATTGTATATAGCAGATGCTACCGACTCAATATCATGTGGATACCGATATCCTTTTTCAATATTCTCTCTTATCTTTTTCTCTGATTTATTCACATCCTCACCATCTTATTATTTATAAAAAACATGCCTGTACCGGCTCATTAAATAGCTTAAGTATGAGTTAAACGGAAAAAGATCTTACTTGTAGGATTGTTATCGTGAAGGGAGTTGAACAACAATGAAAGATAACTGTATAAAGATATTTACCTAACGCCATACGCTAACTTAGCACTATCTATATGTAACAAGGTATTTACCAACAATATCGAAAACCTGATCGTACGTGCTAAGAACGATTCTCTCATTTTCATTTTTGTATTCTCCTATAACCATATCAAAACATGATGAAGTATATTTTTCATAAGGGTAATCATCTGTTTTAAAAATGCTTAAACTCTCGATATCCCGAAATATAAAATCCACTATTACATTATCCCGGTTCATGATTGCCGGCTTGCAGGCTGACAAAGATAAGGATGTAGTTAATCTTAGCTCCCAGGGATAGAAAGTAAGTTTTGCATCGGTTAAGATTAGAGCGTTCCTTCCATACAGAACACCATATTTTGTTTGTATTGCGCTCATTTTCATATAGAAGAAAATCCTGCGTAAAGCATAGCCGCCATGCAGCATGAGTGATGAATTGAGCCTACCGGGGACCTATGCGTGTCATTTACGTAACGTTGTAAGCACACCTTCTGATGCAGTTCTGACGTGCTCCATATAACAGCTTTTACTCACAATATGATAAAACCTTAAAATCAATATTCACCGCGGCGAAATAGAGGTCGGAAGCTCTAAAATCATCTACATTCGCCATGATTTCTGAGTACGGAGAAAAATCGATATAATGTAAACCGCTAAAGTTGTCATAAGCTATTCCATTAGAGATTACAACGTTGGAGTAATGCAACTTTTGCCTGACGGTAAACTCTTTCACTTCACTCAGCATAAATCTTATATTGACCCATCTTTTTTCCGGATATTTCATTGCAGATATAGTAATACTGGCAGTATCAAATGAGTTGAATTTAATTTCCCGTATAAGCCCATCGCACCCACTATTTATACTAATTAATAAATCATTCATAGCTGACATCATTACCAAAAGCCCTAAATATGATAGCTAGATATAGATTTAACCCACGCAACGACATGTATATTTATCGCGGTTGGCACAAGAGTATCATGCCGTTATATCGCCCGTAGCGAAGTCAAAATTATTTAAAAGTATAAGCCCGAAAGCATGATTCCAATGCAATGCGTCTACCAGTTTATCTGAGCAAAGAAGAGGCTTATTGACACGCTTGACGATGTCTATTTTTTCATCGTCGAACGATAATATCAAACACCAGCCCTCTACATTTGCGGACAGGGTATTTATAAATTCGATTACTGGGTTCCCATGTATGTCGCCCCCACTATTCACTACCCATTCCAGCTCAGATAGTGGATTGCCTTTAAGCGTTAAAGCATCATACTGTGCGGCATTGATATAATCATCCAGCATTCGCGTGTAAATCACAGGCCATGCACATTTCTCTAATTTAAGGTTATTACGCCATTTATAAACAGCAGGGTTTCGAGAGTAATGCTCTGATCCCCACTCAATTAAGTCTTCATCTATATCAATATCTTTCAGATTGAGTGAACGGGGTAGAATGACATCTAAATTATAATCCATATGATTTCAATTCTGTTGAGTTAGAAAATGACAGATCATATTATTCTCAATAATTTGAGATGAATATATGCACATAAGGCCTGGACCCTCGCTTTATCAAATACAGTAACCATCACTTCATTTTTATCAATAAATCACCAGAATTT
This sequence comes from Kosakonia sp. SMBL-WEM22, assembly GCF_014490785.1. NCBI lineage: Bacteria > Pseudomonadati > Pseudomonadota > Gammaproteobacteria > Enterobacterales > Enterobacteriaceae > Kosakonia > Kosakonia sp. SMBL-WEM22. Next base: position 4,658,074 of record NZ_CP051488.1, read on the forward strand.
AGTCTGACGCTTCCGTTCTTGTATTCGACCCACAAATCCCTGTTATCCGTTTCACAGTCATTTAGAATTCTGTACTCCGAATAGCCAGTGCTTTCGTTTTCTATCTGAATGACACTGTCAATCTCCAATGACATATCCCGCGTCATTAGATAGATGGCTAATTTTCTTAAAAAAAACAACTTATTGATTTGATTGAGCGAAGATTGATCTAAATGAGATTTTTTAATTGCTTCATCAATAGACTTAAGCACATCCTGCATATATCACCTTTTTGAAATAGTCTGTAGGTATTCGCTATGCCGTCATCCAGTAGGTGTAAGCCTGCTCCTACTCCAGCGAGTTATGTTAGCGAAGAGTATGCTACCTCTCTCACCTTACGAACCGGAGCAAGCTGAAGGCATAAATCGTGTGACATGTTGTGCCTCTGACAGGCTCATACGCAGCGGGGTTCTTGCATCTGAGAATTGGCGCAAAATAATGCAACCGTCGCTGTTGCTTAAACGGCTCGGCATGACATCCGACTTTAGGAGGAGCGTAACTTCAGTAGCAGCTATGCCGCTTAGGGTGAGCCGGGTACTAATCGATGCCCAATCTTCAGTAAGGGCTCCCTATCATGTCAGGTGTCACCAGGGCTCCTCAAAGCATAGCATTAACTATCATTCTGACTGGTACGGTCCTCGCCTCTGCCACACGCTCTGACACCGCACAGTCGCGTTAAAGAGTTGAATGGGTATGTTCCTGCACTATAGTCATACCCGGTGTGCGATAAGTTGAATCAAAAGTAGATAGACAACTGTTTATGTTATTTCAGCGTTCAACGTACTCTGCATAAAGCGCGCTTTTACGCTCAACATTAAATCTAAATCCTTATTGATTTTTTATCAAAGCTCATATGGATGAAGACAACAGTTAATGACCAGTTGCCTGGTTTCTTCATCTAACGCTTGCTCCTCACTCATCTCAGAAAGCTTTATTTTATCGAGCACAGTTTGCTTATTGAACTCAGGCAGCGTGTCAAAAACTTTATCCCAATCAGCCTTATGACCATGCATTTCAAAAAGCTTATCAAGAGCAGAGTTTATTAAAGGGCTTCCAGAATAGAGCAGTGAGTCAGGGTCGTGGCATGTAAACTTGATATAAAGAATCGCTTTAATTAACGCATTTGCCTCTTCTCTTGAGAAAGCACCACTCTCATAAATCTTCATAACTGATATCCTTTCGGAATTGTATAATTATTCGAAACAGCACAAGGATTATAAACAGTACGCTCAGGCAGGCGCTTTTTCTGTAAACATGAAGGTTTCGATTAGAGTTATAAACTCAGATCTAGAACGGGTTTTAGTGGTGCCTAAAAAAATTTCTGCCTTACCATCCTGAGGGAGCTGTATGAAGTCAAGGACAAACTCCCCATCAGGATCACCCTCAGGCTCATATCTTGAGTCGAAACATAAACCTTTTCGATTATGCCCACTTATTAATATGGAGCCATAAAACCATCTCATATTTTCTGCATTAGGTTCGAATGCATAAAAATTGTTAACATCGATACACCAACCGCTAGCTATACGCAGAGGCTGGAGTTTAGTCCAGATATCATTCATTCTATTTCTCAGCTCAAATTTTTTCGCGTGTGGGACACTCTGTGATGAGTCAAAGGTTGTTGCAGGGCGAGTTGACGTTATAATACTGGTTCTGTGAAAGTTACTAAATTTTAAAAACGTCAAAAATGAGCAAACAAAAATCACGAAAAGAATTTAGAAGTTCTTATTTGAATAACCAAAATCAATATAACCTTCCGAGCTTATTACTAAGCACCATCGTTTCTTTTCGTCAGTAAAATAATGATGCTGAGGAATAGTATTAATGACATAATTCAGGAAGCCGTAAAATTGAGATGTCTCCATAAGTACAGCAAAATCTAACGAAGAATCATTTATATAGTAAAAAAGACTACTGGTGTTAATGGCGTCACTGGCAGCGCCGCCTGAAATAAAAGCATTGATTTGCATCAGCCAGTCGTCATATCTGCCGTCTAATTTCCGGTATTCATGTCCAGATACCATAGACCACTGTATTTTAGATCCCGACCACTGAAAGGATTTAGATAAATCATCTACAATGAAGCTCCAATCTTCAACAATTGCCTCTGCTCCGTATTGATCATTTATCTTCTTTTTAACTTCTTCATTTAACGTCATTATCTCTCACCATGATTAAAGCAGTTAAAAAAATATTATGTGCAGACGGCAAAATAAAGGCTCTTGGTTTAAATACATAAAAGCAAAAAGTTATAGTCTTTAATTGGTATTATTGACCAGTTAAATAGACCGAAGGGCCAGATAAATGCATGTAGATACACTCCAGGTCTAAACTGAAGCCAAGGCCTTTCATAATGAGCTTGCTATTATCCTGGATACTTACATCTACTTCCATATTTGTAGCTATACCGGATATTTGCATTGTCTTAACCCCTGCGCAGATAAGACCACACCTACATCTATTATAATGGGACTGCCAGCGAGGTAATGGATTATCTGGCAGTGCCTCAAGTAAATCAAATTCGATGAGCACCGAGGGCCCGTCCCGCTCAATTTTAACCGAGAAAAGATCTACTTTGCCTATAGATATAGGCTTTGAAAAGACTTTATTAAAAAGATAAGCACCTTCAAGTTCGTTCCAAAACATATTAATCCCTCAAAAGCCTGGTTCTGCTATCTCTACACTGAATATCTGTGGGACACTTTTATAAGAATTTAGAGTATATCGGAGATAGATTCCAGGCTATGGAATGGTTGCATTTATTTAATAGTATAAACAAATTCTTTCAATCTGGAAGCCCACTCTTTTCTGTTATCATCTATATAGAGCCTGACTTTATCCTTAACTCGCATAACATAAAAGAGATCCGATAGTTTGTCTGTTCTTCTTCCAAGATCATCAAATAGAAAAAATATTAAAGTTTCTTTGCCTGACGTATATTCATTATCTAATTGCCATTCTATTTTGTCATCTGCTACTGAGAAAGCTTCTGACTCATTCTTAATTTTCCAACCAGCACTCTCCAGCTCAAATTTTAATTCTACAAGCTTATCTCTAATCATGCATTCCTCAGCAACTTAGGTAATATCAATCCCCTCTATTTTTTTCAATCAAGCTGTCTATAGGACCGTGGAAGCGCTCCCCCTGTTTGACAAGGTATAAATGTAATTAATTTCAATGGTGTTTCGGCAGAATGCCCCATAAAATTAATGCGTGGATAGGGGATACGGAGCCCAAATTGAACGTTCCCATTTGATAGCGTGTTTACTAAGAATATTTTTAATCATTCCCTCAAAAGATGCATTGAAATATCCGTCAGAATCTATAACAACATCCAGCGTATAATTATCATCGCATAATATTTCACTCAATCTATCAACTTTATCCACAACTATAACTTTGTAATTATCAAAATCAGTTTCTGCGATATAACGCCCTTTATCATCACGCATTAGGAATTGTTGATTAAAAGCAATGGATAGTTTAATAAGTAAATCAGCAAAAGAACAATCTTCAAGCAACACAAACCTTAACCATCTTCTTTTCATAACTACACGCTTTTTAGTAAATACTTAAAATATTTCAACACCATACCTTTTATTGCTTAAGAATAGTGATTCCGTTTTTTTAACTATAGTCACCAATCTTCTGCTGTCCAGAAGGCCACTTTACCGGTAATCACTAATAGGGGACCCTCTTAGATTCACCGGTTTCATTTGTTATGCACTCTACCAACATCAACATAGCCTGAACCTTTGTTCTCTGGGAATCCTCCTCCGACTATAATTCAGTTAACACCGAGGGATTGAATACGATGAGTTGCTGGCCTTTAACACCGCATGGCCAACCACCACGCTTATAACATGCAAAGATCTTCTCCAGTAGACCGTTACGTAAGCAATCGCCCAATAACCGGTTTATAGCTACTGTTGAAAGAACAAAGTAGGCATCTTCTCGCGCATCAGAAAATAAAAAATCATCGTATTGAGTGTTATTTTTCCTAATTCTTTTCTTTCTGTATTCAATCAATTGCCCAGCGTATAGGGCTTGTTGTTCTCCCAGATACTTATTGATAACTTTCTCTGCATCATCGAACTTGCCATCACTCCTCAACTGACTTCGAAAGTTTTCGATAATATCGTTCCAAACTGTATAAGGAGAAGGCAAATCTTGCTCAAATGCAAACCGATAAGCTTCCGGCAATGTATCTAATAATAAAACATCTTGGGCTGCCTCTACAGAAAAACCTTTAAAAAGAGAACCGGAAAATAAAAAATCAATTGGTTCAAAAATATAGCTGTTTTTCATTACCTTCCTCTTTAATTAAGAGACTGGCATATACGACGCCAGGGTTATATTTGAGAGTTTTATAGTTGATATCCGTACTCTCGCGCATAAATAGAGCACCGCAAAGAGAACATGAGCTAATAGCGCATAAAAATATAATCTATATTTTTTAGCTTTCCTAACTTCACAACTCTATCTCATGAAGATTGTTAAGGAAGTCCGTAAATGAATGACTAATAGTATAAACATTCGTCATGTCAGGAACTTCTCCCTCCTCAGCTTCAAACTCGTGATCCCAAAAATAGATTCCCTGCTTCTCGTTAACACCAATCAGGATAAGGTTACCCCCAGCATCGTGCGCAATAGGTATCATGTCTTCAGGCAGCCTACCTTTATACCTCTCATAATATTTTCTCAAGTTGCTATACCTGTCTTTCCCCAGGCTAAGAAACCAATCAATCGCAGAGCCATCTTCTTGCTTAGAGAAAAAGCTAAATGCGCTCGGTATGGGTTGACCTCCATTATACGCCTTCAGAAACGACTTATAATCTTCAGGAAACAAAACACCCTTTTCTTTCTCAAAGGCTATAATTTCTTCGTTGCTGGCAGGACTATTATAATTAACAATATCAACCATTATGTTTTCCTTTAAAATTGTGCCATCATTTCGACTATAACAGCCATTCATGTAACCCGATGCTCGGTGATATTGTTTTGCTCAGGAAGAGCTATATACCCAGCAGGTGTTCGGTACAGTAACGCGGCATATTCTTACTACCCACACATTTGTGAGAGTAGAACAATGAGGTTACGGCGTCTCCTGCAGAAAAGAGTTTGCGATGGAAGGAGGTCCATGCATAAAAGGTCGTGAATTATAGTCAGCTTAGACTAGTGTATATGATAGCCCTTAAATTTCATGACCATTATCTACAATTATGAGTTGTTCAAAGCATTTCTATTAATCTGCAACCGATAAAAAAGGAGGATCCAATGACAAAGGCTTGAAGTAGGATTTATTAGCAACGAATCTTTGCTGTCAGGACTTCCTTACAGTGCAATGCGCATATGTGCGACCGTTTTAAGTTTGATGCCGTCATATCACCTACTGAATTTAGTAGTCTGAAAAATTGCTGAATTGCTTATGAAAGTTGAGCAAGAGTGTTCAGCCTGCAAGAAAGTTGCTCTGAAAGCACATCTACTGAGAAGTGTCTCAACCATCAGCATCTTTTCGCGCAGGCTACCGCACCAGCGATGGTGTCAACGCTGGAAGAAGTTACCTTCCTGGCACGTCATGCAGCCCGGAAAGGCATAGTGTTGCTATGGTATCAGTAAAGTTGAACACGCTCACCGTGGCTGCCAACTCACAATACCCTTTCATCGGTATGAACGGCGTAGGGATAGTGCATCGCGCTCTATATCATCAAGACTTCCACTTTCCACCTCTTACATACGCAACCGAGTCATCCTGGTTTTGAGGCTCATCCGGTATCTTCAAAAAACTCTCCCAGCAGCAATGACCTATAATTGAAGACTCTATATCACCTAAATAATCAAAACCCTCCTTTGGTATTCCATCATAATCCGAATCTGATAATTTCTCTTTTGTATAAATGAAAACGAATTTGTATATCCGATTCCTGTCCCATTTTGAATTAACTAACACAGTAAATAAATCATCTACTTCTTCCCGTGCTTTATCAGGACTTTTATCATTCCATGATCGGAGTCTCTTCTTTAACTCTGCGAATGCCTCGCTTTCATCAATTATAGATCCTCTCATTAATACTATCCTCTTGTGCGACACGTTACATAGCGCAAATGCAGCCCTGGTGAAGTAATGGAATTTTACCAAGCTTGGTTACCAGGTTTAGTTCATCCATCTGGCACATCTTCCTACTGTTTATAGTGACGAGCATGCATAATAATCGCCTGCGATTAACAAACTCTATTACGCTTGAAGAATTATGGGCAAGCAAAGCCTTATCTTAATATTCTTATGTAATAATTATCACCCGACAAATTTAGCTTTAAAAAGTTTCGTTGCAGCATAAGACGATCGCTGTTAGTAACTTTTTGCCAGATAGTGAGAATGGGTGTTTAAACAGTTTTGCATGCAATTAAGAATAACTCCTAATATTTTTTACCCTGCCGCGCTTTATCGCAATTGATTTTTGTCTATTTATATAACGCTCTCTTAATGTCGTGCCGTATGGTGTCGAGAGTAGCAAGCTAGTAAAATACCGCTATAGAAATAGAGTAACTATACAACGCCCTGAGTTTAATAGAGTGCATTGCTGTGTTAGAGAATGCTCCTTATTGTGCAGCACGATGTGTTAATAAACCCATGCATCCTCGTAATAGCCGATTTTTCTGATCAATTGAATATCAAAACTCATCTCTTTTCGTCACCTTTACCTGAATGGGATACATACCTTAATTTCCCATTCATAATTCTCGCTTCAAATTCATCAGTACGCTTATAATCATCCAGCGTACAATGGTTACAACCGCTGAACTGCCCGCCCTTCGTGCCATCATTTTGCCAAAAACATACTGGGCATATCTCAAAAAGAGCATCGTCATAACTTTCGAAAACAATATAACCGCAAGCCTCGCAGCACACGCCTCTTATCTCAAAATCAGAGTGATCAATTATGATGATATCGCTATCGCATATTTCTTTTACGACCGCCTCCCAAAACGAATTTTTTATTAACCTGGAGTAAATAATGTTGCTATGGATATATTTATTGTAGGAGTGCTTTAATGCCTCTAAGGGTAAATTGTTCTCAATAACACCGTTTTCAACCAGAGCCTCGACCCGTTCTTCTACACTCTTTGAAAATAAGGTATGAAGCCTTATAAAATCCATTACTTCCTTATAAGTAAATTCAATCTTCATCATCCCTCCTGCAAGGTTTATCGCTGCTGTAGAAGCGTTATTGCCAAATCAATTAGTCGTATAATACATTCTTAAATCATACCGCACACAGTAAGGCCTGCTGATGGATTAGTTATAGTCAGCAAGCTCAAAGAGATGATTTTCTCACAAAAAACCACTCCATTTCTGATATATAATGCCTGGATTAGGTCATCCATGTAAAAAAGACTCTCTTATATATAGGGTGGGAAATTAGTATCCTGTAGCTGTTTATTTCTTAATTAACTCTAATACAGATTTCGTTTCAATGCGTTACTTAATCTAACCACCTCGGTAAACACCCCCTCATCATCCAGATCGCTAGCCTCGCTTAACTCAGACTCAGCGCAGTAGGCATCCAGAGTCGTAAAAATCCTATCGAAAAAAAGTTGTTGCGCTTCACTAAGCTTACTGTAGCCATCACTGTCTCTGAGATTTCGCCATGTGATCATATATCTTTTTTCAAGTTCACAGGCGGAAATATCACCATTGATAAATTTCTCTATCAGCTTAAGCAACATTTTTGTATTTGCATCCACATTCACTGGCTCGCTCCATAAAAGTCTGCAACTCTATTTTATGTCGTGTAATGCGCTTGTTCACTATAAAATAGCCTTGGTGATTTAAATGCAACTATCTATCGAAGTGATAACCCCATCACCGATTATCTTCCCATCTCGTATAGTGAAACTTGTTCCAACCTGGATGTATGGAAATATTTTTTCTGGCGATAAAAAAGCTATAGGAACATTATCTATCTCTTCACCAGGATCAACTCCTTTGTCACCTTCCTCAAAAAATATACGACAATCATATGGGTATGCAGATAATTCTTTTACTCCTGCAAACAACAATAAGCAGCGAAACTGTACCGGTGGTATAGGGCTAGCCCTCCCGCCGTTTTCCTTATCCAGAAGTTTAATAGAAGCGTATATTTTTCTCACATTTCCCTCCCGGTGATGACTCTGGTCCAAAGTCATTAATCTGATTCATTTCAACATATCATAGCCAAAACCTATGAAAGCACGTTCCGACAGTGCTCCTTTTAGAACAGAAAGTTAGAAAAACTATCTATTATGCTTAATGTACGCCCGTATCCTGGCGGGTTAATCCCCAGACAGATTGAGCTGCACTCCGCCTTTAAGAATGTTTTTATTAAAAAAAGATCAGGTTTTTGAATCATACGGAAGTAGCAATCTGTTTATTTATTAAGATAAAATTTATCATTCGCTTTATATAATCCTTGGTCCATCACACCTTTGGTCTTCGACGGATCTTTCATCTATGATTAAATTAAAGCACTTTAACAACCTTGCCGAAACCTCTGATAAAAATTCATTTTTAAAGTATTCGTTGTCGCCAGCAATAGCTAGCGAAGATAAATATATTTCCAGTAGAAGTTTTTTAGGGACCAAATCATCATCCTTTAATAACTTTGTAGCTTCCTCTGCTACCAATAAAAGCTCATTAAATGCTTTCTCATCAATGTGCCCTCCCATTTTTAATGGATAAATAGAGTCGGTGACCTTTTCTTTAAATAATTCTAAAAGATTATCTTTTTCAATATTCATTCATATTCCAATGGCACTGTTTTGCATTGATTACAATGGATACGCTGTATCTTGCGACGAGTCTACAAATTCTTCCAGATTTATATTAAGGTTGCTCAACCTGGTGTTCAGTTCATCGATAGAAGAAACTTCTTCATATTTCCCAACATAGTTATATGAGGGGTCATACTCATTTTCTTTGTCAGAAGATAAAAATGATGATATTCGGATTTTGAATTTAGCATGTTCTTTATTACATTGATTAAAATAAGGGGAGTGCCCGACCATAGCATAAGCATCAACTCTGAGTGGATAGGATGGCTTTAGTTCATCTGTCAATGAAACTTCCACCCATGTTCTGTACTCGGGCATTAAGGGACTAACTTCTCTGAGCAATGTTTTTCCGCTTAATAATTTATCAATATTTTCCATGATGAGGTCTCTGATGCGAAGAACAGACGTATGACACTACTTGCCCGTGGATCAGCCCAACCAGCAATTCAATCCGCTTTACCGGGTTTAGCACTCATGCGCCTCTTTTCAGTAGCATCCAGTGTGAAGCATAGAGTAGTTTCCTGCTTCAGATCATGACTTTGAAGTGGCAACGTCAACATGGTCGCCAGCTTAAGCATTGTTCTCAAATCCAGTAAGTGATTATGTCTCGCTCATGCTGCCAGGCTGGCGTGCAAAATGTAATTATTGCTCTATTCTTTTTTTAAGATAGTAATCTAAATATTTCTTAGGCCTTCCCTGAAATGCTCTCTTTTTTCCGAAACTATATGCCTCATCAAAATACTTTATAGCTTCATCGTATTGACCAAGCTCATAACAAACCATGCCAAGATCGATCATTGGGGAGGTATCAATAGCTGAACTACATGTTTTAAGTGCGATCTCACCCCACCTTTTCGCTGTAGTGTAACTTTCCAAATCAAAATAGGCACTATACAAACAGGCTGCTACCCAATTTGAAATCTCCCGTTCTAACTTTGGTTCCGGAATTAAAGACCAGGCATCGAGATACAAAGCCAACGCCTCATTTAAATTCTGGCTGTCATGTTTGACAGTACCACTTTCAACGAACGATATAATTTTACTTTCGGTTTCCCCATCAACTTTATATAAGTCATTCATGAGTTTCATCGTGAGTCATTAAATACCCGAATTGACATTTACTCTATAGCTCATCAATATTTATATCTTAAGATAAAAGAAACTACGCGTAGTAAAGGGCGTGAGTAGAGAGTTGTTTGGGTCGTAAAACAAACATGTATATTCTAACCCTTACCCAATAAAGATACTAACTCGTCATACCTTCTATTGAATGATGAATCTTTTTTCCTAAGGTAATCAAAAAAAGAAATTACATTTTTTGATATTTCGTTCACAAACTCTTTTTTAGCAACGTTAACTTTCATTTCTTCATCACAGGTTACGCTCACAGATACACTTTCTTTTATTGGCATAAAACTAACTTTGATCGGCTGATCTGGAAAATAGGTTTCAAATGGTTGATTAGCCTGGATGCATATAATGCCATCGGCAATATATGACCATAGCTGATCTATATAGTCCCACATTTCTTTATCAAATATAACCACACCATTAATTGTTAATTCGATAGCTCCTTCAATATAGAAAGAATCCTTGAACGCTTCAGTATAATGGCTAAACTCTACAAATTCATTCTTATTCTTAATATATGTTTTTACTGAAATCATAATTTCTTCCTGTAATAGATAGAACTGGCCTATGCGCTCGCTCATCACCTATAACACACTTGGCTCCATTGTGCGCCGCTGTTAAAGCTGTTATAAAGGTAGCCTTTTTTTATTTTGATAGACGAACTTACTTCAACTATAACAACAAGAGTCTTAAACAATTAACCGGTAAAATAAAAAACTGCGCAATTATACATATATTTAGCATACGGCTAAAGATTATGACGCCCACTCTTCCTTTTCTGGCAGGCTTGCTTTTCGCCAACAAGTTAATATTTTAAAACTCGCTCTCATGTAATAATTATTTTTCACATCGCCAGTCACGCCTTTCAAAAGAGTTATCTCACCTGTTTTTGTATTTATCTCAAACAGCCCATGATCGTATGCATCATAGTTGGAAGATGTGGGTCCGAATTTATACCTTACACTTTCCCCTCTGTCCTCAACTTTAATTATACTAATATGATATGCCATTTTTTATATACTCCTCTGATGCATATAATAATGCTTGTATGGCTTTGCGACTTTAACCAACAATTATTCGAGCACATCGCGGCGTAAGTGATTTAAATCAGGCCAGAATGAATGAGTACCTCAGGCAGCTTGAGACAGCTACCTTTCGCACTCTGAATCGAACCCTGAAAGCCAGCTCTTTGATGGCCGCCGCTATAAGGGTACACCGGTTACATCCGACCAGGAGCCAAATCGGACTCACCTGCCTATAGCCTCTAACCGCCGGGGTAAAGCCGCGGAAGATGTCGTTTTGCAGACCCTATTCACCGTCTGTGTACAAATTCAGGAAATGCAGGTATTGCCGGATATCGAAGTGACCGGCGTGCTTACGCGCAGGCTACCGCCTCTGGCATCAGATAACGGGTGCCAGACGGTGTTGACGTTGCTGTTGGCCTGGCATTCGTCAGGCCGCATAAGTCCATGTGATACCAAATGGTTTCCGCGCGCTCACTGTCAACGCGCGTCAAAAACTCATAGCTATTTCGGTGTAAATATACTTCACCGTCGTATACAGGCTTTGGTTGCTGGTTTATCCCATCCTCTGCAGACTGGACCATAGCGAGGCGTTACACCGCGGGCAAAGTAACATCGCTAATGTGAAACTGACGCGCTTACGCCGTTTCAGCCCGCTGCTCCTATCCAACCCTCAGAGGGAGTTAATTGTGGATGGCTCGATATTATGCCAGAAGCTACATGTTCCAAAACCTGATGTAGCCTTAAAGGCAGCTATTCAGACATCTCTCACGTCGAGCATAAACAAAGTTCCTGCATTATATTTGCGCCCTGCAGGCATACTCCTTGAACGCAACGGCCATTAAAAGGCAGAGTTCGAGACCGGATGTGGCGGGACTAAGATAATGCTTGCATCTTTATTTTTTGGTGTCAGAGACAATAACCCAAAACTGACATCCATAGGTTGTTATAAGCATTTATGCTTTTACTCTGTTCATCAAAAAAAATAGTACCGGAAGGTGCCCGAGTGCTGCCTCCCCCTGTCGCCTGAGGACCCACCCCAAACGATGTCAACACTACCGCCAGACGCTCTGTCTGGCAGACGATAGGGGCCAGGATGATACCAAAAGCTTTACGCCTGCTTGCCGTGGACGTTAACACGCCCTGGCGGCTGGAAGCGGTTTCATATAGGGCTCTGACAGTAGGTTTCACTCACCAAGTACAGGACAATCAAACGTGAGAAGGCTCCTTCAAATCAACCCGGTTATATATTACCAGCCAGATATAAATAGATGGGTTTCATCGAACCTCTTTCTCCATTCTCACAAAGGCAAAAAGCTAATGTATTGTTAACAAAGTAAACGGCTGGGAACAAACCATCCTCTCGATTCTCAAGGTATTTAATAAAATCTATTAGGGTAGCGTCAAAAAATACAAACCTCTTTACCTTTGCACTCTGCAAATATATATCCAGAAACGTTTTCCTGTAGATTTAAATCACAAACGGTAATTACTCCCTGCGGACAGGAGTATTGGCTCCATAAGGGACCATGAGAAGTCATATCTTTTTTTATATACGGCAGCCTAAAATTATCCATGATATCCTTTCTGATTTTCCGCCCCTTCTCCTGTTCTATTGCCGGACCCAAAAAATCTTTGAGTGTAGAAATTTGCGTTCTCATTGAACAATCCTATACGTTTTAGAATCAATTTCCGCTTGCACTGTGTTTCGTCCTTCAGCAATACCATTCCGTGCGCTGAAATACCTTATCAACCGGAACCGCAAATTGTAACGGTCTTTATAGCTGATAATCACTGTTAATGGCTTTTAAGCTCTATCCCTTCACAACCCGGGCCAGATGCTCGATTTATCGCTTTTTAAGGCATTACCTTGCGTTGGTACTTATAGATTGTGATTATTGTTGCATATACTCTTTTAGCATTCCCACTTGCAGTTTTATTTTTTCAACCGACTCTTTTCATGCTTTTGTATCCATTCTCGTAAAGTGAAATATAGAAATTATCACAGGCCATCATTATACGCAGTTGCGTTAATATTATTCAAAAATGTACATCTGCCTGCATATATTCACCTTTGTAAGCCTCAAGTTAAATAAATTTCAGTAATGAATTACGCATCCATTTTCAGTTAGCATATTTATAAAAACATCATAATAGTCTGTATCTGCTGGGCTAATACTTTTCAAAAAATGCGCAGTTTGCTCAACATCTTTTAACGTTACACTGACATTATTAATCACCAATCCAGAGAGGCAATCATAAAAACTATCAAACCCTTTTCCCATATAGCCTCTAAATCCGAAAAATGACTCACCAAGCATACAGAAAAAATCTTCATAACAATAAACATCCTTTATGGATAAAGTCGCCTCAATGATGCCATTGCCCGAAGGAGGAAAAACGCCCTGCCAGTAAAGACATGAATTAAGCCATAACTCTTTTATTTCTTTTGCTCTGGTCTTCTTCCAGTTTAGGATTTCATGTTCCCGGACCCAACTATTTAAGACCATGATAAGAGGTAAATCTGGTATTTCAATTACTCTAATAACCAAGTTAATATTTTGCCTATTATTATCTTGTGTAAGCTCACTCAACAAATCACCTTCGAACTCGTACACACATATGTCATTAATAAAGTACCCTATCGAAATTGAATCTCCTTTTCTTGCATCAAACCCATCTTCCCAGAAGGAAGAAATATCACTTAATCTGATCAAAATAAAATTATCACCCGCCCCTTCTAAGCAAGAGGCCATCACAGACGAGGCCTGTAATGAAAGCTCGTTGTTAATATAAATATTATATTTGTCATTCATCATTAATAATCTCTTTAGTTACTTTATACCCTTGATAATTCACTGTTCCCAGGGCATCAGGAGTGCATCTGTTTATAGTAACTCTTATTCATCACGTACCATAGACTCGCCCTGGCAGCATGATCTTGTGCCATCGCGCCTGAACTTGTCTGCAAGTCGAGTGGTTGTCAGATGGGGTAAGGCAGAAGCTGCCGGAATCTTCTCAGCAGTCCAAAGGGGATGCATTGTGCTGATGGTGACTGCAACGAGGTACGGGAGCTGTTCAATCAGCTTTATCAACGAAACAGATGGTTCAAGGTATTAAGAACTTGCCGTTTAGCGTACTGACCCAGAGTTGCACAATAAAAAAGCCGCCACGATTTATGCCTTATTCGGCTATTGCTTGAATATCGAAAATAACTTCCAGACCCTTTTCTATTTCAGTAGCTTCGCTTCTATCGACTTTTATGTTGATTGTTTTTTGATTTATCCCGATAAATAATGCTTTCATCAATAAGGGCTAATGAAAATATATCATTGCCAATTATATATTTTTTCAGTATTAAGCCCAAAGATCTGAGCATCTGCTTCTATATAAAAAAGTGAGGCGCTCTTCTATTTATCGCGACACAACACCGGGTGTGAGGAATGACTTTATCATAATAAAAAAGACCTTAACAAGAAAAAGTCATCACCGTTATCGTCATTGCCAATGTCAATGTCAATTCTGACAGGCATATACACTTCATTCATCTCATCTTATACCTTTTAAATGCTTTATCTCATTTACGAACAGGAATCAAAACGTCAATTTGAAACCTATAAGTAAGGTCAGTAAATTTTCATAAAAAATAAAAATCGCCTGTCTCCAAATTCTTAGCCATATTTCAATGCTATGTTTACAGTAGTCACATACAGGCAGACCTTCAATAGTAAAAAGATTATACCAAAATCTCTGGGCGCACGTTCTGTCCGATTTGAGCCAGTAGATATTTACTATCTTATTGTTGTTTTTTTATAAAGAGGTAAAATATTCAGTGAAATGTCCACCTTTTATCGATACGAATAGATCGTGCCCTATAATTACATAACCGACCTTATCCTTTCTTCCGTCTATAGCCTCATAAAAACCGGGAGTTATAGTGGAACTTTCCTCATAAAAAGATAAACCTGATGAGTTATCAGAGAAATAGAAATCACTAACAGAACGAAAATTAATATGCACAATCCTATACCCGGCATTATTATAATCTTCATCAGGAATATCATCCTGAGAAACCAAGTTATTTTTGGACACATATTCATTTAAGTCTTTATTTCTAGCGTCTTCACCCATGAACACCATAAAGTAAACCTCTAACCCATCATCATCATACTTGAAAAATGGCTCAGTAACGCTTTCCATCTTCCAGGATGATTTTACCATCTTAAGAGTATTTTTCATTTTACCAGCCTTATAATATCTCAAATGCTGCTATATTCTGCCCAGGTAGTTGGAATAGAAGATCCCGGCATAATATACACATCCCCCCGAGATCGTATTGGCCTTGTACTAAGCGTTCTAATAAAGTAGTGGTAAGGGGGACTTCATGTAAAATTGTTAGCCTCTCATCCACAGTAGAAAGTACAGCCAGCTTTCTATGACTTTCAGCTACTTCCTGAACTTTTTCTGAAGAGATAACGTGGCGAGCGTGCTTATCATACCGGCTGACCAGGAGGAATGTATAAAGCCGTTAGAAGCGCGAGATGTTGCGGATAGCGCGCCTTAACGCGTTTAAGTTGAACCGTTCCCATGACCTTTTTCTTCCTGGTGCCTGACCCTATTTAAGTGTTTTTGTGCATATTGGCGGATTAACTTATTATCAGCGTTAGCTAATAATTCCATTTTTTCAATAGCATTTTGATCTTGTATTTTCTCTAGCGCCCTTATGCATTTATTCGCCAGTACGAAATCCTCGTCATAATCCCTGTAATCAAGATTGAGCAACGCAGCTTCATAGAGATGGTTCACGCTGGAAGGCTGCTTATAATACGCTAACAATCTTACGACCTCTTCATGTTTCTGATGCCAGGGATCAGTCACAAGCTGATTTAATATGTCGACATCGTAGTAACAATAATTCACTACTGCGCTGAGGTAAAGAAGAAGGTCAACCAGCTCTGCATCTTCGGCTTCTCGCGCAATGGTTAACTCTTTGCATAGGTCTACGTTTCCAGAGCAATCACCAAACTGGCACATAAAATCAGAGATATTAAGTTGATTCATCATTAACTTTAGAATCAAACTTTTTTTGATTGCCAGCAACTCCATCACTCCGGATCCTTATATACCAAACTATGCGTTTTGAGGTTGTGATCTTTTATATATTTGCTTTCCCACTCATCGTAACCGTCAGGTACAGCATAACTAAAGCCCTTTTCAAAATACCGTTCACCATGAGCAGTAATCATAGCCCAATAATATTCCTCTTCATGTCCCAGTAAACAAGCTGCAAGGTAATTTTTGGGTGGCGCGGTAAGCATAGGCGTGCTATTAATTATAGACTTCGCCTCAGCTTCTGATATTTTACCATAAGCGATAATTATCCCTTTGATAAGACAAACAAAAGTGTAGAAATTAACTATTACGGATTCGCCTGGATTATCTTCATTTATGAAAAGCAAACCATCTCTCAAAAGTTCCTTGTCCATTTTATATACCTCTTTTTTAATTAGCAAAGATGATACGCAATGCCTTTCTAAAACACCCCGTAAGACATATATTCAAAATATCGAACCCATCTTTTATTTCTACAGCATGTCTTATCTTTTACTTATCTTGCCGGAAAATATTCTTCAATATATTACATGAGAAACGTTCCATTGGCACCTAACAGCAAAAATGATGAATCTGAGCAAAAAAAATCATTAATCAAGGCATTACAGAAGTACTCACCATCTGGATGGGAGATTTGGTCATTTAGTTGCACTATCAGAATATTTTCGAATAATCCCTTCAGCGCACCTATATCCGCTGGATATCTTGTATCTTAAGCCCCTGTGCGATTTTTGTGCCGCCCTAATATGTCGCCTCTTCTGAGTTTTTTAAATTATCTATGTAATATCTCCAGATGAGTAACAAAGCCTTCTATTTCTCCATCACATAGTTATATGTAGACCTCCCCATCATTAATAACACTGCCTATTAATAATCTTATCTAACAAAATAACTTTGTATACGAATTTTTTTGAAAAATTAACATCCTGTTAATTTCATGCCAGATGCTCTCTAGAGACTGATAAAAAAAATATAAAATCCAAAATGTACATTAACTTTTATTGAAGCGTCAAATCGCAATGTTCTTTAATGATTTCAATTATATCCCCTGAAGATAGCTTATATATCTCATTAGGAATGGTGTTATCTATAGCCTTAAAGGAAATTGAACTATCCTTCCAGATCACCCTCAAATTCTCAGTGTGTTTTTTTACTCCAATAAGGCAGTCCTCAAACGCATCGAGATTACTACCCATATAACCAAGCGTATTAAAAAAAGAATACCCGAATTCACAATAAAATGAGTAATAATCATGAATATACTTACCTTCTATTACTATGCAATCCTTTTCAATTTTGTTTCTTATGCCATTAGCGATGTAACATGCAGATATATATATCCTTTTGCTATTTCTTACCATATCTAACCAGATACGTTTGTCGTCTTTATTAATTACTTTCAATAAAGAGAGCGCACCGAACTCATACATGCTATTCATTACAACTAAATCTAAGTAAAATACGCCATCTCCTTTTATGACTTTATTTATAGTAAAGTCAAAGTCGAGCCGACTATCAAACCCTGAGAACTTCAGTGAGTACTCCTCAACGCCAGGCGATAACACTATATTTTCATTAGATAATCCCACCATAGCAAAGAGATATGAACTCCCAGCATGTGTAAAATCCTGACATTCTATAAGCTCTTTGCATTTAAATAATAAACCCTCTGACTCACTATAAATACTATACGGATAGTTCATCCCCCCTCCTTATCAAAAAAATCAAACATCGCCGATAATGATATAAAAAACAGGTTAATCAAGATTAGAACTACATCCTACTCTTGCTTTACTGCTTTAATGTTAATTGCTCATATCATTACTACCTCTAATGACCTCCTGTTCTTTAGCTTCTTTCCTACCTGCATGCTACCTCATATTTGAAGTATTTATGTCTTCCATGCCCACCATCAAGAGACATACCACCATAATTTTTATAGCAAATGAAGATCTTTATCCTTTTCGATAATGTGATTTTGATTACACCAGAAAAAATTCACACCTTCAAATGACTTATGAATTATGCAATTGACGTTTTACCCATAAGACCCCAGCCCAGAAATTAGATGAATCAGATATAAAATTGACAATCTCTTTGCCATTTGAAAAATAAGTTACAGGACAATACTCATCACCACTTAATGGTTTAAAACTCGTCAAAACATCACACTGTAACTGTAGAGAAAGCACTTGGGAAATAAAATCAATGTATGCAGGAAAATAATTACTTTCAACAGAAGTGGCTGATGTGCCAAAGTCAACTTCATAGATAAAAAACACATTGCTTAATATTTCAATATATTTTGAATTTTCATCGGGGCTTATGCTACTTGCCTCAATACGCTTTTTATATTCATTAACATCAAAATAATCATACTCCATGATAGTAAAGTCAACATCAGTCGCCCCTAATAGATTAGCTATTTTTTCTCTTAACACTTCTTTATTTTTATAACTGATAAGAATGCTTGATTTAGTGATCACGCTTAAATTCTCCCAAAAGTATCCAATACTGTTTGCTTTATTACTTCTATACTAACATCACTGTTCTAGAGGTTAAGGCCGTAAAAAAATCATAAAATTGTTAGAGCGTATTTTTAGAATTGAACTCTCTATTACTTGAACAATATTATTGTCACCACTTGACGTATGAATAACGAGATGCAGGAATTGCGCGAAAATCTATACCGGGGTTATGTAGTAAATGAGGCACATGTTGGTTTAGTGGATTAAATGGAGAATATATAATAAAAAACCGGGAAGAATTAATTGTTTTCCCTCCTTTTATTGCAAGGTACTAACTACCCCTCCTGTAAAAAACATCTTCTTTTGATATCTCACCCAATTTTAACAATCGGTAATCTTTTAATGAGGAATGATTAGCTGTGCTGTATGAATCTATCCATTCCTCCGATCGCCCATCATCCTCCCATAAACAAACTGGACATACATCGTATTGCCCTCGTTGTGGTAGAGTTAAATAACCACAGCAGGGACACTTATTAAGCTCGGGCTCATCACCTAAAATTACAAACTCGCAATTAAAGCGTTTTTTCAGGAAGGAAAGTAGATATTCATTTGATACACCAAAAAAGATAACATCAGCATGGGAATCAATAAGAAAATCCTGAACTTCATCATTATATATACTTTCATACATAATAGGTTCACCAGATTCCTTATCATTATACTCTGCAAATAAAAGGCTATCTATATCCACCTTAGACAATAAAGCCACTTGGTATATAGAGAATATTTTGAGTGCTGATCTTCTTGTCATTACAGTCATATTTACACCACATCAGATGGAGACAGAGCTTTTTTTATAAAGCCACATCAATTATATTAGTAAATGGATATTTTTACACATTCAGGTTATACCTTATAGAATTGTGCTGCATTTATCGTCTGACTTTCTGTTATCTGAACCCGGCGAACGTGAACCGGAAGGATCGTCGTGACCGCTTCCATCTATTAGCATCAATAGAGAGTCATTTAATAAAACACAATAAAATTGCGGGTTCCAACCCTTTGAACTGATATTTATAGTTAACAAACTCCACAATATATATTATAGAATCTTTTAATTCTATATTAGCTCGAGAGAAGTTTTTTATATTTAAAGATAAATAACCACTTTGACTGACACTTATTTTCGTCATCCCTTCATCCGGATATCTAATACCAAACATACAATCAATGACAGCATCCATATTATGTGCAAAAAAATCAGGAAAACCAAGATGAAAGGCTAATTCATCATAGAGGTCGTCAATAGTCTTTATAGACGAGAAATTTAAAGTAATAGACTGTTCTACTTGCATTATCCCCACCCTTTTAGCTCAATCTCAACAAAAGAATAATAATGATCATAATTGTAGTAAGCTCGCCCTGTTTTGCTATTAACGAATATTCTTTGTGCTCCATTGGTAGCTATATCTGGCGTTTGCGCCGCCCATTCTTTATATTGACCACTACCTGAATTTAAACGCTGAATATCAGGATTTCCCATAGTATAGGAATCACGGAAAGGAATTCCATCATGAGAATAACGGGGTTATTCAATTTAATTCTATCTACGATGCTTTGAAGTTCACGCATATCTCTTTTTGCCATGCCGTGATCCCATTTATCTTTAATTGAAGCATGAAGTTGCTTCGGATTTCTGGCAAAAAGGGAACATTTTAGGCACAGCTGATCGATCCAAATTGAAGGGTTTGGCCTGTAAGCGTAGTTATTACCCCCTCCAGCCCTGGCGGGGACATCTGCGTGTAGTAGCGGAAGGTGTTGTAGTGTTGGCCCGTTTCGCGGTCCAGGTTTCGGCCCTGAAAGCACAGTTCTGCGTGGAGTCTCAGTAACCGGCATGCTTTCACGCAGGCTACCGCAGGGCGGCGGAGGCTCCGCGCCAGACGGTATTGCCGTCATATCGATCACGCTGTCTGGTAGACCGTGCAGCTCCATGTGACGAAAGATTTTCGCGTGCTCGTCCTGGCTGTCGACGCGCCAGCTGCTTGTAGCGCTATTTGGCTCTGATGTTTTCCCCGTCAACTTCGATTTCACAAGACCTGGGCGGGTTTGCTCATTTTAGCTGAAGCGCTTGCCACACATCAGACTGCCGCCACAACCTCCTGTCAGGAGCTGTTAATCATGGCTGAAGGAATACTACGCCTAAAGTCGACTATGCCACAGCCCGCAACCGGGACCGCACAGTTAAGTACAGACAGGTGTTATTACCCTTTAACCTGAGCGTGGCTTAATTGAAAAACATGCCGCTTTGTTGCGGATTTGAGTTATTAAAAACGAGTGACCAAGAAAACGGAAGGCGGGAAGCGCGATCTATCCCCATGCAGTATCGCTCTCTACTGCCGGTGACAAAAGTTGTAGCCTGTATTTATCCTTCATGCGCCCATATTCCATACACTTAACGTAAGCGCTAGATATGCAATAGGCGAAGATGTATTGAGACTTAATTTTAGGACGAGAAAAACAAAAAGCCTCTGTATTAACAGAGGCTTGGTAGATAATTATTACAAACAGTACAGCTAAATCCTAGAATGGGATATCGTCGTCGAAATCCATCGGCGGTTCGTTGTTAGACGGTGCCGGGGCTGACTGCTGCGGGCGAGACTGCGCGCCGCCGCTGAACTGGTTGTTGTTGCCCTGCGGCTGCTGAGGTTGACCCCAACCGCCCTGCTGCTGACCACCACCTGCCGGTGCGCCGCCGCCCTGGCGACCGCCCAGCATCTGCATGGTGCCGCCAACATTCACCACCACTTCGGTCGTGTACTTTTCCTGGCCGGACTGATCGGTCCATTTGCGGGTGCGCAGCTGGCCTTCGATATAGACCTGAGAGCCTTTACGCAGATACTCACCGGCGACTTCCGCCAGCTTGCCGAACAGCACAACGCGGTGCCACTCGGTCTGCTCTTTCATCTCGCCGGTCGCTTTATCACGCCACGATTCGGACGTAGCCAGCGTAATGTTGGCAACTGCGCCACCACTCGGCATATAGCGTACTTCCGGGTCCTGGCCCAGATTACCGACGAGAATAACCTTGTTTACGCCTCTGCTGGCCATGATCGTGTCTCCTGAAAACGTTTCGTAGTAGTGTAAACGCGCGAGTGTACCATTTCCACGTAGCATTTTGATAGCTGCGAAGCAGGTTCCAGACATCATCCGCGAAGTGCGTATTTTACACACTTACGCGGAAGTTGCATTCCTATACTGTATATTCATTCAGGTTAATTTGTGTCATAATTAGCCGTTTGTGATCGCCGGTTGTCCTTCAAACACACCGGGCATTACGTGTTCCACCGGGTAAAAGGTGAATGGATTGGATAAGATAGAAGTACGGGGCGCGCGCACCCATAATCTCAAAAACATCAACCTCGTCATCCCTCGCGACAAACTGATTGTTGTCACCGGGCTGTCGGGTTCGGGTAAATCCTCGCTGGCTTTCGATACGCTCTATGCAGAAGGGCAGCGTCGCTACGTCGAATCGCTCTCTGCGTATGCCCGCCAGTTCCTGTCGTTGATGGAAAAACCGGACGTTGACCACATTGAAGGTCTCTCGCCTGCCATCTCTATTGAACAGAAGTCGACATCGCATAACCCGCGTTCCACCGTCGGCACCATAACCGAAATTCACGATTACCTGCGCCTGCTCTACGCACGCGTTGGCGAGCCGCGCTGCCCGGATCACGGCGTGCCGCTGGCAGCGCAAACCGTCAGCCAGATGGTGGATAACGTGCTCTCGCAGCCGGAAGGCAAGCGCCTGATGCTGCTGGCTCCGGTGATCAAAGAGCGTAAAGGCGAGCACACCAAAACTCTCGAAAACCTGGCAGGTCAGGGCTATATCCGCGCCCGTATTGACGGCGAAGTGTGCGATCTCTCCGATCCGCCGAGCCTTGAGCTGCAAAAGAAACACACCATTGAAGTAGTGATTGACCGCTTCAAAGTGCGCGACGATCTCACGCAGCGCCTGGCAGAATCCTTTGAAACCGCGCTGGAACTCTCCGGCGGTACGGCGATTGTGGCCGATATGGATGAGCCAGACGCCGAAGAGCTGCTCTTCTCGGCGAACTTCGC
The DNA here is from genome assembly GCF_014490785.1 of Kosakonia sp. SMBL-WEM22. Lineage (NCBI taxonomy): Bacteria > Pseudomonadati > Pseudomonadota > Gammaproteobacteria > Enterobacterales > Enterobacteriaceae > Kosakonia > Kosakonia sp. SMBL-WEM22. Next base: position 4,680,779 of record NZ_CP051488.1, read on the forward strand.
CTGCCCAATTTGCGGCTACAGCATGCGCGAACTGGAGCCGCGTCTCTTCTCGTTCAACAACCCGGCGGGCGCTTGCCCGACCTGCGACGGTCTTGGCGTCCAGCAATATTTTGACCCTGACCGTGTGATTCAGAACCCGGAGTTGTCGCTGGCCGGCGGCGCGATCCGCGGCTGGGATCGCCGTAACTTCTACTATTTCCAGATGCTGAAGTCGCTCTCTGAGCACTATAAATTCGACGTCGAAGCGCCGTGGGAAAGCCTCAGCGCCAACGTGCAGAAAGTGATTCTGGCAGGCTCCGGCAAAGAGTCGATTGAGTTCAAATATATGAACGATCGTGGCGACACCTCCGTGCGCCGTCATCCGTTTGAAGGCGTGCTGCACAATATGGAACGCCGCTACAAAGAGACCGAATCGAGCGCGGTACGCGAAGAGCTGGCGAAATTTATCAGCAACCGTCCGTGCGCCACCTGCGAAGGGACGCGTCTGCGTCGCGAAGCGCGCCACGTTTACGTTGAAGATACGCCGTTGCCGACCATCTCTGATATGAGCATCGGCCATGCGATGGACTTCTTCACCAACCTCAAACTTTCCGGTCAACGTGCAAAAATCGCTGAAAAAGTGCTCAAAGAGATTGGCGATCGTCTGAAATTTCTCGTTAACGTCGGTCTGAACTACCTGACGCTTTCCCGCTCGGCAGAGACCCTCTCCGGCGGTGAAGCGCAGCGTATTCGTCTGGCAAGCCAGATTGGCGCAGGCCTGGTCGGCGTAATGTACGTCCTCGATGAGCCTTCTATCGGCCTGCACCAGCGCGATAACGAACGTCTGCTCGGCACCCTTGTGCACCTGCGCAACCTCGGTAATACGGTAATTGTGGTTGAGCATGACGAAGACGCTATCCGCGCAGCGGATCACGTGATCGATATCGGCCCTGGCGCCGGTGTGCATGGCGGCCAGGTGGTCGCGGAAGGCCCGCTGGAGGCGATCATGGCGGTGCCGGAGTCCCTCACCGGGCAGTTCATGAGCGGCAAACGCAAAATCGAAGTGCCGAAAGAGCGCGTGAAAGCCGATCCGCAGCGCGTGCTGAAACTGAGCGGCGCGCGTGGCAACAACCTGAAGGATGTAACGCTGACGCTGCCGGTGGGACTCTTCACCTGCGTCACCGGCGTTTCCGGCTCTGGTAAGTCGACGCTGATTAACGATACGCTCTTCCCGCTCGCCCAGCGCCAGCTTAACGGCGCGACGATTGCCGAACCGGCTCCGTACCGCGACATTCAGGGTCTCGAGCACTTCGACAAAGTGATCGATATCGACCAGAGCCCGATTGGCCGTACGCCGCGCTCCAACCCGGCAACCTACACCGGCGTCTTTACGCCAGTGCGTGAACTCTTCGCCGGCGTGCCGGAGTCCCGTTCACGCGGCTATACGCCGGGGCGCTTCAGCTTTAACGTCCGCGGCGGGCGCTGCGAAGCGTGCCAGGGTGATGGCGTCATCAAAGTCGAGATGCACTTCCTGCCGGATATCTACGTGCCGTGCGATCAGTGCAAAGGCAAGCGCTATAACCGCGAAACGCTGGAGATTAAATACAAGGGCAAGACCATCCACGAAGTGCTGGATATGACCATTGAAGAAGCACGTGAATTCTTTGATGCGGTTCCGGCGCTGGCGCGTAAGCTGCAAACGCTGATGGATGTCGGCCTGACCTATATTCGTCTCGGCCAGTCGGCGACCACCCTTTCTGGCGGTGAGGCCCAGCGCGTGAAACTGGCGCGTGAACTGTCAAAACGCGGCACCGGTCAGACGCTCTATATTCTCGATGAGCCGACCACCGGTCTGCACTTTGCGGATATTCAGCAGCTGCTTGAGGTGCTGCATCAGCTGCGCGATCAGGGCAACACCATCGTGGTGATTGAACACAACCTCGACGTGGTGAAAACCGCAGACTGGATTGTCGATCTGGGCCCGGAAGGCGGTAGCGGCGGCGGGGAGATCCTCGTCTCCGGCACGCCGGAAACCGTCGCCGAATGCGAAGCATCGCACACGGCACGGTTCCTGAAACCGCTGCTCAACTAGTCAGACGGAGAGCTGTTGCCGGACACCCTCCGGTACCAGCTCCATCGCCTGCTGATACGAGGCGTCCACCAGGTAGTAGATTTGCGAATCCGGCAGGGTGCCGTCCAGATAGACCGTGCTCCAGTGCGCCTTATTCAAATGGCGGCTGGGGCGCACATCGCTGTGCTGATCGCGCAGCAGCTCCGCCAGCGCCGGGCTGGTTTTCAGCGAGACCGCCGGGCGATCTTCTACCTCTTTCACCATGGCAAACAGCACGTCGGCGACCTTAATCTGCGTCGCTTTCCAGTCGCTGTGCACGCTCTGCTCCGCGCCGGGCTTGGCCATGCAATATTGCAGTAACTCCGAAATTGTCATCGTTTATTCCCCTTGTAGTGTCGCGATAATCCGCCGCGAACCGCCGTGGATGCGATGCTCTCCCAGCCAGATCCCCTGCCATGTCCCCAGCAACACGCGCCCATTTTGCACGGGCAGCATCAGCGACACGCCAAGCGTCGAGGATTTGATATGCGCAGGCATATCATCTGGCCCTTCGTAATCATGCTCATAGGGGGCATTGTCCGGCACAGCACGTAAAAAGTGGTGCTCCATATCCTGGCGCACCGTGGGATCGCAATTTTCATTCAGGGTGAGAGAAGCGGACGTGTGCTGAAGCAGCAGGTGCAACAAACCGGTTTTCACGCTCTTAAGCGCCGTAATCTGCCCGATAACCTCATCGGTGACCAGGTGGAAGCCGCGCGATTTCTGGCTAAGCGTAAGCGTCTGTTGATGCCACATAAACTGCTCCTTATCAAAAATGAACCTCTGTAAGTGTGCAGCATGTGGCCAAAAGGGGAAACCCGACGCCCTTTTTTTATCTAAAAAAGGGCGATCGATTAGTAATCAGAGTCGACAATCACCTCTTCACCAAACGCACCGGCCTGCGGCAGCGGTTGATAGGTGGAGTTCGCGGCGCGCAGCACGCGGATTGGCCGCGCTTCGCTTTCACGCGCGGCGGTAATGTCACCATCTGAGTCGCCGTAGTAGATACGGATCTTTTTATCCTTCAGCCACTGCACTTTGTTGTTCTGGCCAGGCTGATCGCCGGCAAAAATCACCGGGTTCATATTAGCGGCGGGAATATGAAAATCATCCTGCAAAGTTTTACTCACCGTCTCGGTTTTGGTCTGGCTGCGGCCGGTGATAAAGAAAATGGTGTCGCCGCGTTTAACGTGCATAGCGATCAGCTGACGCGCGACCTCTTTGGGAATGCTGAACTCATCCCAGCCGTTATTCATCTTTTCCCAGAATTCCGGGTTGTGCAGATAGGCATCGCTATCCGGAGACCAGGTTTTCTTGCCGCGCCAGAAGCCGGGGCTGGAGAAGAGCACGGTATCGTCGATATCAAACCCTACCGCCATCGGCGGGCGTTCAACCAGCGAGCTTTCAATTTGCGCCACGGAAACCCAGTGTACCGCCGCCTGCTCAGAGAGTTTTGCAACGTTAGTGCCCGTTGCAACCGGCGTCGGCGCAGAGGCGTAAACCGCCGCGCTGCTAAAGGCCGCCCACAGGCAGAGCGCGCCGAGCACGTGTCTGAACTTTTGCATAATTTTCCCTGCTTATCAGTGCTTTGTTTTTTATAAAAGAGGTGAATAGTCTGAAACCTGAGTGACCATAACCGCAGCGCGGGGTGAAACAAAGTCTTTTCTGGCAAATCCGCCAGCTTTGGTGGGTCACCCTCTGCCGCTTCGCAGAGGGTGAAAAGAGAAGTAAGTGAATACTTACATCACTGCCGCGAAGGCCTGCGCCACGCGGTGAACGTTGCGGTTGTTCAGCCCGGCGACGCAGATGCGACCGCTGGAAACGAGGTAGATGCCAAACTCTTCGCGCAGACGATCTACCTGCGCGGCGCTCAGCCCGGTATAACTGAACATGCCGCGCTGCTTGAGCAGATAGGTGAAATCGCCTGTCGGCATCGCAGCGCTCAGTGCATCAACCAGCGTCTGGCGCATCGCCTTAATGCGGGTACGCATCGCTTCCACTTCCGCCAGCCACGACGCTTTTAGCCCGGCGTCGTTCAACACGGTCGCCACCAGCTGTGCGCCAAAGTTCGGCGGGCTGGAGTAGTTGCGGCGCACGGTCGCTTTTAACTGCCCGAGCACGCGCCCGGCGGCATCGGCATCTTCACACACTACTGAGAGCCCGCCGACACGTTCGCCATAGAGAGAGAAGATTTTTGAGAAGGAGTTGCTGACGAGTGTTGGCAGCCCGGCGTGAGCAATCGCGCGGATCGCATAGGCATCCTCTTCCATTCCTGCGCCGAAGCCCTGATAAGCGATATCAAGGAACGGGATCAGCGTGCGGGCTTTCAGCACCTCAACCACCTCATCCCACTGTGCAGGCGTTAAGTCGGCACCAGTCGGGTTATGGCAGCAGGGGTGCAGCAGGACAATGCTCTGCTCAGGCAGCGTGTTTAATTTTTCGAGGAACGCAGCGAAACGTACGCCGTGGGTTTCGTTGTCATACCACGGGTAGGTAGCAACCTCGAAGCCCGCGCCTTCGAAAATCGCGATATGGTTTTCCCAGGTCGGATCGCTGACCCAGACGCCGGAGTTAGGGAAGTACCGTTTCAGAAAATCTGCGCCGACTTTCAGCGCGCCGGAGCCGCCGAGGGTCTGAATTGTGGCGACGCGCTGCTGCTCCAGCACCGTATGCCCGGCACCAAACAGCAGTGGCGCGATAGCCTGACGGTAGCTGTTAAGCCCCTCCATCGGCAGGTAGAGCGACGCGCCATGCGGCTGCGCATTGAGGCGCGCTTCAGCTTCCGCCACCGCCTGTAGACGCGGGATAGTGCTCTCTTCGTCGTAATAGAGCCCGATGCTGAGGTTAACTTTGTCGCTGCGGGGGTCCTCTTTGAACCGCTCCATCAATGAGAGGATCGGGTCGCCAGCATAGGCGTCAACTTTCTGAAACACGCGTGTATTCTCCAGGTTTACAGTGGGCGAAGCACCACAATAAACCGGAAGCCGGAGAAGGTCGAGGGGGCAGTAAAACGAAGAGGAAATAAGGGCTAGCGGCCCAGAGCAGCCCGCACTTGCGCGACGCGCGCAGCCACCGGCCCGCTGACACGAATAAACGGCACGCCGCGTTTGGTCAACTGTTCGCGATACCAGGCTTGCTGGCGCTGGCGAAAGGTTTCATCCTGGCGGGTGCCATCCTGCACAAACGGGAAGTCATCCTCACATAACACCACCAGGTGATAGTGCCGCTCTGCCAGCGCGTAGAGCGCCGCTGGTGCTTTGCCAAACATTGTCAGCGTATAAAAGAGCGTGGTCAGCGGCGAGGTATCGCATACCAGCCAGCGCACCGTAGGCGTGCTCTCTTCCCGTTGCACTTGGGTTTGTGCAATCGCCAGCATATCCTCATACACCAGCTCGCCGCCCTGCTCCTCCCAGCGTTCGCGGCCATACTCCGCCACATACGCCGTTCCCAGCGCGTCAGCCAGCGCAGCACTGAGGGTGCTTTTGCCGGTCGATTCGCCGCCGAGCAGGCAGATGCGCTGAACAAAGTCGTGATAGACCGGTGGGGCCAGCATCTGCCGCCAGCGGTGGACATCGCTGCGGATCAGCGTCCCGGAGGGCGCATCCTCACCCTGCCCGCGCGTCAGCCGCACATGCGTCACCGGGCGGGAAAAGCGTTCGCTCAGCACGCGGGCGAAACCGTCGCCGTACGCTTCCGCCGTAAAGACCGCGTCAGGCTGGCAGCCCAGCACCTGCAAACAGAGATCCGCAACATAGTGACGATGCAGATCGCCCTCGGCGTCGTTATGCGGCAGTGGGCCTAAACCCAGCGCGGCAGCGCGCGCGGGCGTCAGTACCAGGATTTCACACTGCGGAAACCGCGCCCGCAGCCAGCGTTCGCGCTTTTCCGGCTCGCAGCCCGGCAGTTCAGGGACGGAGTAGCTGATGAGCCACAGGCGTTCGCACTGCGCCAGCGCGGTGTTGATTAACCGTTCATGGCCGCAGTGCAGCGGCGCGAATTTGCCGACAATCAGACCGCTGGCGAAGGGTTTCATTGCTTAACCAGCGCCTTGCGCCACTGGTAAAGGCCATGCCAGGCATTACACCAGAAGATCAGGTAAAGCCCGGCGGTCAGCCACAGGTCGCGCGCAGCATAGAGCGGCACGGCGATAGTGTTGACCAGCAGCCAGAAGTACCAGCTCTCCAGCCGCCGTCCTATCAGCATAAACTGCGCAAGGATGCTGAAGACCATAATCGCCGAGTCCAGCCACGGCGACCAGGCGTTGGTAAAACGGTGCAGCAGCCAGGCATAGCCGCCCGCGACAATCAGCGCACCCACCAGCAACAGGGCAATATGTTGCAGCGGCGTTTTGCGCACTGCCAGCTGATGACCGTGATTGCCCTTTAGCCAGTTGATCCACCCGGCAATGCTGCTGACGATAAAGAAGAGTTGCAGGGTGACATCCGCGTAAAGCTGCACGGAGTAGAAGACCCAGCCGTAGAGCACGCAGCCGATAATGCCCGTCCACCATGTATGCACATTGTTGCGCGCGGCAAGCCACACGGAGAGGGCGTAAGCCAGGCAGGCGGTGATTTCCATCGGCGACACGGGGCGTTCCTTTTAGTCGATATAGATAAGGGTCGCTCTTGAGGTCAGGCGCGTAATAAGTTCGTAAGCACTCACATTTGTTGCCTGCGCGATGCGCTCAACGGGTAAGCCTTCGCCCCACAGCACCACGCGATCGCCGGGTTTATCCTGCGCTTCTGGCCCCAGATCGACACAAATCATATCCATCGCCACGCGCCCCACAATCGGCACTTCGCGCCCGTTGATTAACACCGGTGTACCGGAGGGTGCCGCGCGTGGATAGCCGTCGCCGTAGCCCATCGCCACTACGCCTAAACGGGTGTCGCGCGCACTCTGCCAGGTGCCCCCATAGCCGACCGGTTCACCCGCCGCATGCTGGCGTACGGCAATCAGCTGCGAGGTGAGCGTCATTACCGGCTGGAAGCCAAAGTCGCTGCCCCACGGCTTATGGTCGAGCGGCGAAACGCCGTAGAGAATGATGCCCGGGCGCACCCAGTCGAAGTGGGATTGCGGCCACAGCAGCGTGCCGCCCGAGGCGGCAATCGAGCGCATGCCCGGCTTGCCTTCGGTAAAGGTGGTAAAGAGATCGAGCTGGCGCTCGGTCGCGCCGCAGTCTGGCTCATCCGCACGGGCAAAGTGGCTGACGATGTTCACCGGCTGGCGTACATTTTTGCACTGGCTCAGGCGGGCGTAGAAAGCTTCCGCTTCGTGGGGATGTACGCCCAGGCGATGCATGCCGGTATCGAGCTTCATCCAGACATCCACCGGCGCGCTCAGGGTGGTGGCTTCAAGGGCTTCAAGCTGTTCGACGCTGTGGATCACCGTATGCAGCTGATGCTCAGCCACCAACGTTAAATCGCTGGCGGCAAAGAAGCCTTCGAGTAACAGAATCGGTTGAGTAATGCCCCCTGCGCGCAGTTGCAGGGCCTCTTCAAGACGGGAGACGCCGAAAGCATCGGCATCGGGGAGCGTTCGCGCGGTCTCGAGAAGACCGTGTCCATAAGCGTTCGCTTTCACGACCGCAACCAGTCGGCTGGCGGGAGCCAGTTCGCGCAGACGTTGCAGATTGTGTCGCAGAGCGCGGCGGTTAACTACTACGGTTGCCGCTTGCATGTTTTTCCTCAAAACAATTTTGTCGATCGTTCGTGTGCAGGTGCCTTGAAGGCACCTGCGGCGCGAAGAGTAACGAAACGTTATTCGTCGTCGTATTGTGGCCCGGCATAGTTATCGAAGCGTGACCACTGCCCATTGAATGTCAGACGTACCGTGCCGATAGGACCGTTACGCTGCTTACCAATAATGATTTCAGCGATGCCTTTTAAGTCGCTGTTTTCGTGATAAACCTCATCACGATAGATAAACATGATTAAGTCGGCATCCTGTTCGATAGAGCCCGATTCACGCAGGTCGGAGTTGACCGGGCGCTTATCGGCGCGCTGCTCCAGCGAGCGGTTAAGCTGCGACAGCGCTACCACCGGCACCTGCAACTCTTTCGCCAGCGCTTTCAGCGAGCGGGAGATCTCGGCAATTTCCAGCGTACGGTTATCCGACAGCGACGGCACGCGCATCAGCTGGAGATAGTCGATCATAATCAGGCCGATACCGCCATGCTCGCGGGCGATTCGCCGCGCACGAGAGCGCACTTCCGTCGGCGTCAGGCCGGAGGAGTCATCGATATAGATATTCCGTTTTTCCAGCAGAATGCCCATCGTGCCGGAGATGCGCGCCCAATCCTCATCGTCGAGCTGCCCGGTACGAATACGGGTCTGATCGACGCGCGACAGCGACGCGAGGGAACGCATCATAATCTGCTCGGAGGGCATCTCGAGACTGAAGATCAGCACCGGCTTATCCTGCAACATCGCCGCATTTTCGACGAGGTTCATCGCAAACGTCGTCTTACCCATTGAGGGGCGTGCCGCGACGATAATCAGATCCGACGGCTGCAAACCGGCGGTCTTTTTGTTCAGATCGTCATAACCGGTATTTACGCCGGTCACACCGTCATGGGGCTGCTGGAACAGCAGTTCAATACGCGCCACCGTCGCCTCGAGCACATCGGCGATGTTCTTCGGCCCTTCATCTTTATTGGCACGGCTTTCGGCGATTTTAAACACGCGCGACTCAGCCAGATCGAGCAGATCTTCACTGCTGCGGCCCTGCGGATCGAAACCGGCATTGGCGATCTCATTCGCTACCGCGATCATCTCGCGCACTACCGCACGTTCACGCACGATATCGGCGTAAGCGCTAATGTTCGCCGCACTTGGCGTGTTTTTTGACAGCTCAGCGAGATAAGCGAAGCCGCCAACGATATCGAGCTGGCCCTGCTGCTCCAGTGATTCGGCGAGGGTGATCAGGTCGATGGGTTTGCCCATCTCCTGCAGGCGGTGCATTTCCGTAAAGATATGGCGGTGCTGGCGAGTATAAAAATCCTCGGAGACCACGCGCTCAGCGACGTCATCCCAGCGCTCATTATCCAGCATTAAACCGCCCAACACCGACTGCTCCGCTTCGATCGAATGCGGAGGCACTTTCATCCCCTCAAGCTTGTGGTCGCGGGGCTCAGTCTGTTTGTTGAAGGGTTTATTTCCTGCCATAGTGAATGGAGTTATCCGGGTAATGAATGGGTTGAGAGATTATCACAGATCAGGAGGAAGCATGGCGACAAGAATCGAGTTTCAACAGCACGGCGGCCCTGAAGTCTTAAAAGCGGTAGAGTTCACGCCCGTCGAACCGGCAGAAAATGAGGTGCAGGTCGAGAATAAAGCCATCGGCATTAACTACATCGACACCTACATTCGCAGCGGACTCTATCCGCCGCCGGGCTTGCCAAGTGGGCTGGGAACCGAAGCCGCCGGTGTGGTAAGCAAAGTGGGCGCTGGCGTCACGGATGTGCAGGTTGGCGACCGCGTGGTCTACGCCCAGTCCGGGCTGGGCGCATACAGCTCCGTGCATAATGTCCCCGCCGATAAAGTCGCCGTCCTGCCCAACGCCATCTCCTTTGAACAAGCCGCTGCCTCCTTCCTCAAAGGGCTGACCGTTTTCTATCTGCTGCGCAAAACCTATGAAGTGAAGCCCAATGAGATGTTCCTGTTTCACGCTGCGGCGGGCGGCGTTGGCCTGATCGCCTGCCAGTGGGCAAAAGCGCTCGGCGCAAAACTGATTGGCACCGTCGGCTCGGCGCAAAAAGCGCAGCGCGCCCAGCAGGCGGGCGCCTGGCAGGTGATCAACTACAGTGAAGAGAGCGTAGTTGAGCGAGTGAAAGAGCTGACTGGCGGTAAAAAAGTGAGCGTGGTGTACGACTCCGTCGGTAAAGATACCTGGGAGACCTCCCTCGACTGCCTGCGCCGTCGCGGCCTGATGGTCAGCTTCGGCAACTCCTCCGGGCCGGTGACCGGCGTCAATCTGGGCATTCTCAACCAGAAGGGATCGCTCTATGCCACCCGCCCTTCGCTGAACGGCTATATCACCACGCGCGAAGAGTTGCAGGAGGCAAGCAATGAGCTCTTTTCGCTGATCGCCAGCGGCGTGATTAAAGTCGAGGTTGCTGAGAGCCAGAAGTTTGCGCTTGCCGATGCGCAGCGCGCCCATGAAGCGCTGGAGAGCCGGGCGACTCAGGGATCAAGCCTGCTGATTCCATAAGTAATGGTGCAGAAAGAATTAGGGCTTCCCGCAGGAAGCCCTTTCTTTTTTAGTTCGGCTGTATGTAGGGTACAGCGCGATGAATTCGTTACGCCGGGATAGTGACAGATTTACGCGCTAAATCCTATTTGCTTCACCGGGGTGTATGCGGAAATGTTTCAAGGATGTGACGAAGCGCTCACTCCTTTGCTAACCACGTCCCTGATTGCGCAATAAACCTGCACGCCTTAGCGTTTTGACGCCACCAGATTGAGGGCGTGTTCCACCACATCGATATCCGCGCCCGCTTTGTGCGCGTTTTCACTCAGATAACGACGCCATTGACGCGCGCCCGGCACGCCCTGGAAGAGGCCCAGCATATGGCGAGTGATATGGCCGAGATAAGCCCCCTGGCTCAGTTCGCGCTCAATATAGGGGTACATCGCGCGCACCACCACCACCGGATCAGTATCTGGCGTATCAACGCCAAAAATATCCCGGTCCACCGACGCAAGGATACCTGGGTTCTGATAGGCTTCGCGCCCGACCATCACGCCATCCATATGTTCGAGATGCGCTTTTGCTTCATCCAGCGATTTGATACCGCCGTTGATCGACATCATCAGGTGCGGGAAATCGCGTTTCAGCTGGTAGACGCGCGGGTAATCGAGCGGCGGAATTTCGCGGTTCTCTTTTGGGCTAAGGCCGGAGAGCCAGGCTTTTCGGGCGTGGATAGTAAAGCTTTCACACTCCCCTTTACCGGCTACGGTGCCAATAAAGTCGCAGAGAAATTCGTAGCTGTCCTGCTCATCAATGCCGATACGGGTTTTGACCGTGACCGGAATGGAGACGACATCGCGCATCGCTTTAATGCAGTCCGCGACTAGCTGCGCTTCGCCCATCAGGCAGGCGCCGAAACGGCCATTCTGCACGCGATCGGAGGGGCAGCCGACGTTAAGGTTGATTTCGTCATAGCCGCGCGCTTCGGCAAGCTTCGCACAGTGAGCCAGCTGCGCGGGATCGCTGCCGCCAAGCTGCAACGCCACCGGATGCTCCTCCTCGCTGTACGCCAGGTAATCACCTTTGCCATGAATAATCGCGCCGGTCGTCACCATCTCGGTATAGAGCAGCGTGTGGCGCGACAGCAGACGCAGAAAGTAGCGGCAGTGCCTGTCTGTCCAGTCCAGCATCGGGGCAATCGAGAATCGCCCGGGCAAGTGAGAAGCCGAATCGGCAGACATTACGCGGGTTTGAGTGGTGTTTGTCATATCAGGATTACCGTGCATTTTTTGGGCATTTAAAATCAATTTATCGTCATCGCTTCCGCATCAGGCGCGGACAAAAACCGGCTCCAGAAATTGCGGGCCGTCATTCTAGCATAGAGGAATGGCTTAAATCCGATGGTGTACGACGCCCCATACCGCCGCGATTACCCGTCCCGCTGGTCAATATTTAACCGTGGCCTATTCTTTTTGTTAGTTCGGGTAGTTCTATTTCAATTAATCGTACTATTCATTTCACCTCTGCGGGTGACAGGAGCTGAAACATGACCACACCTTATGTTCGCCTCGATAAAGATAATGCCGCTGTTCTGCTTGTTGATCATCAAGCAGGCTTACTCTCTCTGGTGCGGGATATCGACCCCGACAAATTCAAAAATAATGTGCTGGCGTTAGGCGATCTCGCAAAATATTTTAAGCTTCCCACGATCCTCACCACCAGTTTCGAAACCGGGCCAAATGGCCCTCTCATTCCTGAATTAAAGGCACAGTTTCCCGATGCGCCTTATATTGCGCGTCCGGGCAATATCAATGCCTGGGATAACGAAGATTTCGTAAATGCGGTCAAAGCTACAGGCAAAAAGCAGCTGATTATTGCTGGCGTAGTGACGGAGGTGTGTGTCGCTTTTCCTGCTTTGTCAGCGCTGGAAGAGGGTTTTGAGGTATTTGTAGTGACCGATGCGTCAGGAACATTCGACGAAATTACGCGGTATTCGGCGTGGAATCGCATGTCGCAGGCTGGGGCGCAGTTGATGAACTGGTTTGGCGTCGCCTGTGAATTACATCGCGACTGGCGCAATGATGTTGAAGGGTTGGGAACGCTCTTCGCCAACCATATTCCTGATTACCGCAATCTAATGACCAGCTTTAACATCCACAATAAACAGTAATAGCAGCAGAAAACCGGAGGCGCAGCGCCTCCGGTTAATTCTTAGAATGTCAGGCTAAGCTGCGCACCGGCACCCCAGGTTTCATCTTCGCCAACCAGCCCCATCAAGTCGAGGTGAACGCGGTTGAATGGCGAGAAGCCAACACCGGCGGTGAAGACATCTTTGTCGTCGCCTTTCACATCAGCGCGGTAACCGGCACGCACGGCCAGCCAGTTAAGCGGACGTACTTCAGCGCCCACGCCGACATACTGCGAATTCTTCTCGCTCTTAAAGCCTTTGGTCTCGGTTAAATCACCATCGGCGCTCAGGGTGACCAGATCGTTATGCCAGGCGGCACCAGCGGTGACGATCGGGCTAATCTGGTAGGTATCTTTGTAGTTACGCACTTCGCCCGTTCTGCCGTTGCGGATAATGGCATCCTGGGTGTCGATATTACGCGAGATGAGGTTCTGGCCGGTTAAGCCGAGCGTCACGTTTTCATTCAGGTCGGCGGCCAGGCCAACGTCAACGTTGAAGCCGGTGTCATCGCGGCGGTAGCGGCTGCTGTTCCAGTCACTGCTGTCGTAGTCATAAATCGACGCCGTGTAGTTGTAGACCCACACTTTTTGCAGCTTCGGCGTTACGCCAACGGAGAGCGGAATGCCGCCCGCGTCAAATTGGTGTGCCAGCGCCACGCCAAAGTCGGTAACAATTGCGCCACGGCCGGAAGCGGTGGAGTTCAGGTTACGGGTGATCTCATCGCTGCCGTTTGGTGACAGCGCCGCGCCCAGAGCTTCACGCACCGCAACGGCATCGCTGTTCTGAATGCTGCGCAGGTAATCAATGTCCTGCTGATCGATATTGGAGCTTACGCGCGCGTGAGCATAAGCTTTGGTGACGAAAGCCGCAGAGAGCGCGTCGTTAGGGATGCTAACCGCAATACCAGCTGCCGCTTTCGCCTGCGCGGTTTTTCCACGCAGTTTAACCAGCTCGTCACCCAAATCTTTGGCCGCGTTCTGGAATTGATCGATAGTGCCAGGAAGGTCAGCAATAATTCCTCCAGGCGTCAGATTATCGATCACATCGTTATATTGATCGACTTTGTCATTGATATAGTCAATTTCGTCGCGCAGATTATCCTTATCTGAAATTTGCGCCTGTACGCTTGGCAGGATCACGGTGACGTCATCTTCCGGCTGCCCCTTCGCCAGCAACGCCGGGTTGATCAGCGCTCCACTACCATAATTTGCTGATGCAACGCCCGTTCCGCCCATCGCGTCGTTACGCGCCTCTGCCCATGTATTGGCTGCTCCCGCCTGATTTGCCATAAAAAAGGAGACAGCAACGGCGACCACCGAAAGTTTCGCATTTATTTTCACAGTATGTTCTCGTAGCCAGATGAGTATTTAAGCCTGTTAGTTTGCGCATAAACAGGAAGTTATATTGCTGTGAATAACAGTAGAAAAAGGCACTATCTCTTCCGAACGCTCAATGGCGGCCGGTTCATATTTATTGTGATGGCACACACTATTTATAGAAGAGGAAAATCGTTTCGGGAAGGAAAGTTCCGAAAGTGTCTTTAAAGTTGGCGGTCTCGGCGTTTCAGGCAGGACATGGTAAAGTGTCAGCCTCCATCTTTTCACCAACCCGAGAACGCCTATGGATAAGACCACTTCGCAAGAGATGTTAGTGCAGGCTGAAAAGCTGTGCGCACAGCGCAACGTGCGCCTGACTCCACAGCGTCTGGAAGTTTTGCGTTTACTGAGCCTGCAAAAGAGCGCCATCAGCGCCTATGACCTACTCGACCTGCTGCGCGAAAGCGAACCCCAGGCGAAGCCGCCCACGGTTTATCGCGCGCTCGATTTTCTGCTGGAGCAGGGTTTTGTGCATAAGGTGGAGTCCACCAACAGCTACGTGCTGTGCCATCTCTTCGATCAGCCGACGCACACCTCAGCCATGTTTATTTGCGATCGCTGTGGCGCGGTTAAAGAGGAGCAGGCGGAAGGGGCAGAAGATATTATGCACGCGCTGGCGGCGAAGATGGGCTTTGCCCTGCGCCACAACGTAATTGAAGCGCACGGCTTATGCGCAGCCTGCGTGGAAGTGGAAGCCTGCCGTCATCACGATCATTGCCAGCACGATCACAGCCTGCAGGTGAAGAAAAAACCACGTTAAAATTTCTGTTTCTGTTTCTCTTTTACAAGGTAGAAGGCAATCCCAAAAGATTTCGCGTTTTAGCAAGGCGGCAAATGAGTGAATCATAGGGAGCATACTTAAGTATGTGACTTATGTGAGCGAGTGCAGCCAACGCGAATAAAAGGTGAAATATGAAGGGATTGCAGATAAAACGTGGAAGATAAGGGGTGGTTAGGGAGGTACATCCTTGTACCTATGGGCAGGGTAGCCTGTGAGGGTTAATACACTTGAGGGGGAAGTGTAGGCTACCAGCGGTATTCGTTACGCGTTTCCCAATCCGTAACTTCCTTCTCCGCTTCGTCTTTCGCGTAACCGTAACGCTCCTGGATCTTACCTACCAGCTGGTCACGTTTACCTTCGATAACGGTCATATCGTCATCGGTCAACTTGCCCCATTTCTCTTTAACAGTACCTTTAAACTGTTTCCAGTTACCGCCGACTTCGTCTTTGTTCATAATTGACTCCTTATCGTTCGGTTAAAATGACGTTCTTGCGTGCTGAACGTATTAATCATTGTAGATAAGGATTCGGCGTTCGGTTTTTTATTCGGAATCTTTAACCATTCACTCCTGGCGAAACCGCAGATCGTTATGCACCCTCAGCATTAGCGAACCAGCTGCCGTTGCGCCAGTGATGCCGCCAGATGAGCGCCAGTGTGATACCGCGTAGCGCGAGGAACACCGTAAGAGAGAGCCATAAACCGTGATTGCCAAGCAACGGCACCGTCAGCAGGGTCAGGCCAAAACCGGCAGCGGCAACCGCCATACTGTTACGCATTTCAGCCGCGCGCGTTGCGCCCACAAACATGCCGTCGAGCAAATAGCACCACACTCCCACCAGTGGCAGTACCACCTGCCAGATAAGATAGTGTCCGGCCACCGCCTGCAGTTCAGGAATGGAGGTCAACAGCGCAATAATCATGCTGCCCGCCAGCGCGTAGACAAGAGCAAACGCGAGCGCCACAAACCCTGCCTGACGACAGGCCGCACGCCAGACATGCAGCAGTTGGCTGCCATCGCGCGCGCCGTAAGCCTGCCCGGAGTGGGCCTCAACGGCATAGGCAAAGCCATCCAGCGCATAGGCGGTAAAGGTGAGAAACATCATCAGCACCGCGTTGGCAGCGACCGTTTCGCTGCCAACGCGCGCGCCCAACACGGTGATGGAGCCGAAACAGAGTTGCAGCAGCAGCGAGCGCAGCATGATATCGCGGTTGAGAGCCAACAAACGGCGAACGCCGCCGCGCCATGCGGATGTTAGCATTGAGAGCGAGATAGCCTGCCGGCGTAAGACCTGCCACACCATCAGCAAGCCGATAAAGAAGGTGACGTACTCCGCGATAACCGTGGCGAGTGCGGCGCCCTGCACATTCATATGCAGCCCCATCACCAGCCAGAGGTCGAGGAGGATGTTGAAGAGGTTACCCACCACCAATAATATCACCGGGGCGCGGGCATACTGGACGCCGAGCAGCCAGCCAAGCAGCACCATATTACCCAGCGAGGCTGGTGCACTAAGCCAGCGGATCTCAAGAAAGCGGCGCGCCTGCGCCAGCACCGCCTCGCTGCCGCCGGTAATGTGCAGCGCCAGGTCGATTAGCGGCGAGCGTAACAACGCGATGGCAGCACCCGCGCCGAGCGCCAGCAGCAGAGGCTGCACAAGCGCACGCGTCAGCGCTGAGGGATTTTTCGCACCGAATGCCTGGGCGGTCAGCCCGGTGGTGCTCATACGCAGAAACAGCAGCAGCATAAAGAGGAAGCTGGTTGCCGTTGCACCAATCGCCACGCCGCCGAGGTAGACGGGGCTATCCAGATGACCGATTACTGCCGTATCGACTAAGCCCAGCAGTGGAACGGTAATATTGGATAAAATCATCGGCAGCGCAAGCCGCCACAGAGCTTTGTCGGATGCGGTTAACAGCGCCATAGCGTGAACATCATTACATTAAAGAGGAGAAGCGTGGCGCTGCGGCGCGCAACGTGGCGCCACAGCAAAGAAAAGAGGCTTTACAGCCATTCACCGTTACGGATCACGCCGACCGCCAGCCCTTCAATGGTGAAGTTCTGTTTGCGCAAATCGACCACGATCGGCGAGAAGTCGCTGTTTTCTGCCAGCAGTTCAACGGTGTTGCCATGTTTTTTCAGGCGTTTCACCGTCACTTCATCTTCGATACGGGCAACGATAACCTGACCGTTACGCGCATCCTGCGTTTTATGTACCGCCAGCAGGTCGCCATCCATGATACCGATATCTTTCATCGACATCCCGCTAACGCGCAGCAGGAAGTCAGCATGGGGTTTAAAGAGATTTGGATCGACCTGATAGTGGCTTTCGATATGCTGCTGCGCCAGCAGCGGCTCACCCGCAGCGACGCGACCAATCAGCGGTAGACCGGCATCGTTTTCCTCTTCCAGCAGCAGGCGAAGACCGCGCGATGCGCCAGATACGATTTCGATCACCCCTTTGCGCGCCAGCGCTTTAAGGTGTTCTTCGGCTGCATTTGGGGAACGGAACCCCAATTGCTGTGCGATTTCCGCACGCGTCGGTGGCATACCGGTTTGGGTGATGCGATCGCGAATCAGATCGAACACCTCTTGCTGCCTGGCCGTTAATGCTTTCATCCCGCCCCCTGGGTGTATATACAGTTATGCTGTGAGTATATACAGTCAACGGCGATTTTGAAACCACATTTAAGCAAAAAACCAGAGCGTTATCGAATTATGGAAACGCTATCGAAAATGTGACCAAAGAAGCGAGATCCAGGTAAAGAGCGCCAGTAAAATTGTCATCAGCACCGCTGCCGAGCCCATATCCTTTGCCCGGCCGGAAAGCTCATGGAATTCAGGGCCGATACGGTCCACAACCGCTTCGATAGCGCTATTGAGGATTTCGACAATCATCACCAGCGTGACCGAGCCAATAAGCAGGACGCGAGTAATGACATCTATATCCAAAAATGCAGCAATAATAATAGCCACAACAACAGCTACGCCCTCCTGGCGAAAAGCAGCTTCATTGATCCAGGCTGCGCGTACACCTTTCCACGAATATCCTGCGGCTTTAATGATCCGGATAAAACCGGTGGTATTATTGGCCATGAAAAGAACCTTTTTAACTATTAAGCGTCAATGAGTAGTGGTACACGCAGCGGTACCACAGAAATTATGCGTGCTTTCTGATATTCTTGCGGCGCAATGGCACTATTAATAACCAGAGGCTTTACACCCTTTATGTCCGGCTGGCCACGAATTTACTACAAATTACTGAACTTACCATTAAGCGTGCTGGTAAAAAGTAAATCGATCCCCGCAGAACCTGCACAGGAACTGGGGCTCGACACATCACGACCTATTATGTATGTGCTGCCTTATAACTCAAAGGCAGACTTAATGACCTTGCGCGAGCAGTGCCTGGCGCATGAATTACCCGATCCCCTCGAACCACTGGAGATCGATGGCGCGCTGCTGCCACGCTATGTGTTCATTCACGGCGGCCCGCGCGTATTTACCTATTACACGCCGAAAGAAGAGTCGATAAAACTGTTCCATGACTACCTGGATTTACACCGTAGCCATCCCGATCTGGATGTGCAGATGGTGCCGGTATCAGTGATGTTCGGTCGCTCGCCAGGGCGTGAAAAGGGTGAAATCAATCCGCCGTTGCGCATGCTCAACGGTATTCAGAAATTCTTCGCTGTTTCGTGGCTTGGTCGCGACAGCTTTGTGCGCTTCTCCCCGCCCGTTTCGCTGCGCCGCATGGCGACCGAACACGGTACGGATAAGATCATCGCGCAAAAACTGGCTCGCGTGGCACGTATGCACTTCGCACGCCAGCGTCTGGCCGCTGTTGGCCCACGTCTGCCCGCGCGTCAGGATCTCTTCAATAAGCTCCTGTCGTCGAAAGCGATTGCCCGTGCGGTGGAAGATGAAGCACGCAGCAAAAAGATCTCCCATGATAAGGCGCAGCAAAACGCTATCGCGCTGATGGAAGAGATTGCCGCTAACTTCTCTTACGAGATGATTCGCCTGACTGACCGTATCCTCGGCTTTACGTGGAACCGGCTCTATCAGGGGATCAACGTGCACAACGCCGAGCGCGTTCGTCAGCTGGCGCATGAAGGCCACGAAATTGTCTATGTCCCCTGCCACCGCAGCCACATGGACTACCTGCTGCTCTCCTATGTGCTGTATCACCAGGGTCTGGTGCCGCCGCACATTGCAGCCGGGATCAACCTCAACTTCTGGCCCGCCGGTCCGGTTTTCCGCCGTCTTGGCGCCTTCTTTATTCGCCGTACTTTTAAAGGCAATAAGCTCTACTCGACGGTGTTCCGTGAATATTTAGGCGAGCTCTTCAGCCGCGGTTATTCGGTGGAATATTTCGTTGAGGGCGGCCGCTCGCGCACCGGGCGCCTGCTCGATCCGAAAACAGGCACCCTGTCGATGACCATTCAGGCGATGCTGCGCGGCGGTACGCGCCCCATCACGCTGGTACCAATCTATATCGGCTACGAGCATGTGATGGAGGTCGGTACCTACGCCAAAGAGCTACGCGGCGCGACGAAAGAGAAAGAGAGCCTGCTGCAGATGCTGCGCGGCCTCAGCAAACTGCGTAACCTCGGACAGGGCTATGTGAACTTCGGCGAGCCAATCCCGCTGATGAACTACCTGAACCACCATGTGCCGGAGTGGCGTGAGTCGATCGATCCGATTGAAGCGATCCGTCCGGCATGGCTGACGCCGACGGTTAATAGCATCGCTGCCGATCTGATGGTTCGCATCAACAATGCCGGTGCGGCAAACGCCATGAACCTCTGCTGTACGGCGCTGCTGGCTTCACGCCAGCGCTCGCTGACGCGTGAGCAGCTGACCGAGCAGCTCGACTGCTACCTTGAGCTGATGCGCAATGTGCCCTACTCCCCGGACTCTACCGCGCCATCAGCCAGCGCCGCTGAGCTTATCGCTCACGCGCTGCAGATGAACAAATTTGAGGTCGAGAAGGACACCATCGGCGATATCATCATCCTGCCGCGCGAGCAGGCGGTGCTGATGACCTATTACCGCAACAACATTGCGCACATGCTGATGCTGCCGTCGCTGATCGCAGCGATAGTGACTCAACATCGCGCCATCTCACGCGGTGAAATTCTGCGTCATGTGGAACTGCTCTACCCGATGCTGAAAGCCGAGCTGTTCCTGCGCTGGGAAAATGCAGAGCTGGCAGAGGTACTGGATAAGCTGATTCAGGAGCTGGTGCGCCAGGGGCTGATTACTCTGAAAGAGGAGCTTCTCAGTATTAATCCGGCGCATTCACGCACCCTGCAGCTGCTGGCCGCAGGCGCGCGCGAGACGCTGCAGCGTTATGCCATCACCTTCTGGCTGCTGAGTGCCAATCCGGCGATGAACCGCAGTACGCTGGAGAAAGAGAGCCGTACGCTGGCGCAGCGCCTGTCGGTGCTGCACGGTATTAATGCACCGGAGTTCTTCGATAAAGCGGTCTTCAGCACGCTGGTGCTGACGCTGCGCGACGAGGGGTATATCAGCGATACCGGAGACGCCGATCCGTCACGCACGCTTGGCGTCTACCAGATGCTGGCAGAACTGATGACGTCGGATGTGCGTTTAACGATTGAGAGCGCGACGCAAGCGGAGTGATGGAAGTGCCGGATGCCGCATGAACGCTTATCCGGCCTACAGGGTAATGCTGAACTGTATGGTCACTGCCGGATGGCGCGTAAACGCTTATCCGGCCTACAGGGTAATGCTGAACTGTATGCTCACTGCCGGATGGCGCGTAAACGCTTATCCGGCCTACAGGATAATGCTGAACTGTATGCTCACTGCCGGATGGCGCGTAAGCGCTTATCCGGCCTACAGGAGAATGCTGAACTGTATGCTCACTGCCGGATGGCGCGTAAGCGCTTATCCGGCCTACGCTGTTTCGGCGCTGCTGTTTTTGTAGGCCGGATAAGGCGCAGCCGCCATCCGGCAACTTAGCGCATGAGTCACGCCCCCGGCCCCCCGCGCTATACGTGCAGATAACTCACCGCCAGCCCCAGAAACAGCACCAGGCCAACGTAGTTATTGTTCAGGAAGGCTTTAAAACAGGCATCGCGTTCGCGGTCTGCAATCAGCACCTGCTGATAAACAAACAGCGCCCCGGCGATCAGTACGGTGGCGTAATAGATCCACCCCAGCCCGTTCAGCCAGCCAACTGCCGCCATCATCGCCATCACCATTATCTGCAAAATGCCGATAATCAGCTTGTCATGGCGTCCAAAGAGGATCGCCGTCGACTTAATGCCAATCTTCACATCATCGTCGCGATCGACCATCGCGTATTCGGTGTCATAGGCTACCGCCCACAGAATATTGGCGAAGAACATAATCCAGCAGCTCAGCGGCACAGATTCACTGACAGCGGCAAATGCCATCGGTATCGACCAGCCAAACGCCGCGCCCAGCACCACCTGCGGCAGATGCGTATAGCGCTTCATAAAGGGGTAGATCCACGCCAGACCCAGCGCCGCGACCGAGAGCAGGATCGTCATCAGATTGAGGGTAAGCACCAGCGCAAAGGCCAGCAGCACGAGGATGATAAACAGCCCGCGCGCCTCATTTTCCGTCACCGCGCCGCTCGGCAAAGGCCGATTTGCAGTACGCTTTACGTGCCCATCAAACTTACGATCGGCGTAATCATTCACCACACAGCCCGCCGCGCGCATCAGCCAGACGCCGGCGACAAACACTAACAAAATCCACAGCGGCGGTACGCCAGGCGTTGCCACCCACAGCGCCCACAGCGTCGGCCACAGCAGTAACAGCGCACCAATCGGTTTGTCCGTACGCATTAGCCGATGAAAGGCCAACAGTTTAGTTGGCGTGAGACTCCACTCCATTTTCAATTCCTCTTAGTACAGCGGTGACGCGGGCAGAAACAGTTCGGTCAACATCAGCGGTTTACCGCCGAGACGCAGGCGGGAGCGCCGCCCCCATAACTGCTCGTGGCGTCCAATATCAATAAAGTCACGCGTAAGTGTAGAAGAGGTGAAAAGATATCGCCCCAGCGGCGTGTTGCCCAGCTTTTGCAGCGCCAGTTCCGGCCCGCTCAGGGTTGACTCGGGCACCACGGTGCGACCGGCAAGCCAGGGCTCTCCGTCGGCGCAGAGCAGGATTTCCCGCAGCCAGTAACGAGCTTCATCGGGTAGGTGATCGCGCTCTTCGGCAATCTCGTCAGACGTGACAAACCCCTCGCGGATCAGCGTAACCGTAACCTTTTTGCCCTGTTGTTCAAAACGTTTGGTCATCGAATCTTCCAGCAACAGCCACTCAAGCAGTTGCGGTTCCAGCGCGGGGATGGCGTCCAGGTAGCGAAGCGCACGCAATTGCGTAAGCGCAGGATGTGACATGCCTTACTCTCCGGTACATAACATGGCAGTAGTGTATCGCAGAACCGATTGGCGAGTGGCGGGAAACTTTATTCGCTTTTCATCTGTGCAACAGTTGCGCAACAACGCGACCGCGCGGAGGAAAAAAAGGTGCGTCTGGCGACGCACCAGTTACTGCAAGTATCAACAACGTGGGGAGAGTTTACCCCTTGCCTTTTACACTGCTGATAAAAGTGGCACGGGCAGTTTTCGACCCGAGACGCTCTGCTTCATTCAATAATTTCAGGGCTTTATCGATATCGCCCTTCGCAGCCGCCTCTTTGATTGCCCGGTTAAAGTAGCTCTCGGTATCGTTGAGCATCGGCTCGCTTTTCGCGGCAGGTGCTGGCGCAGGAGCAGGCGCAGCAACCGGTGCTGGTGCTGGCTGCGTGTTATAGACAGGCGCGGCGGTGTTGCCGACCGTCACCGCACTCGGCGCCGAGGAGCCAAACAGCGGGCCGACCAGGATGCTGGATGCGGAAGAGGTGCTGGCTTTCAGCGCCAGTGTGCCGCTGGAGGCATGACGGGCAATTGGATCCGGAATATCCGGCACCGCGTTACCGTTTCCTTTGGCGAAGGCTTTAGCGGGGTCAACCATTTGTGTGGTCTGACGCAGATCTTTTTCCGTGGTGAAGACTAATAAGTAGAGCTTTTGCTGACCCAGCGCAGGCGTCAGTTTCATGGTGCCTTCCAGGCGGTTATCGGACATCACGCCCGGCTCCTGGTAGGCAAAAAAGCTGGAGGGGAAAAAGGCTGCTGGCGACAGATTCTGATCCAACACCAGCACGTTCGGCGCGAAGACGCTTTCATCTTTGACTTTGCTGCTGAGCGTAATATTCAGTTCGCCGATATTGGCCGGCACGCTGTAGGCCATCACCGGGCCGCTGATGCCGCTGACATTCAGGCGCTGCCCTGCAACAGAGATATCGTTAGTCACGGTTTGTGAGGCATTCACCGGCGTCCACTGTAGTTGTTGAAGCGCGGAGGCCGGAATGGCGGGCGCGGCAGAGAGATCCTGCGGCACGATGTTAATCGCCGCAAAGCTGGTCATCGGCGCAGCCAGCAGGCCAGCTGTGAGGCACAATGCGAGAAGACTCTTTTTCATTTTCATTGTTATCACCTTAATTTCGTTGTGAGCGGTAGCCAGGCAATAGCGCGCTTCACCTAAAATTGAGGGGCTTGCGCCCCTCTTTTCATGCATTACAGCGGGTAGGACTCGATTACCACCAGATTTCCATCTGCGCACCGAAGGACCACTCGTCATTGTCACCACGGCTGGAGGTACCATACGGCGTCACGGTGCCATTGCTTGCAGCAAATGAAGAGACGTTGCCATTAGGGTCAGTTTTGATATAGCCCCATTTTTCATCCCACTTGGCGTAGGTGGCAAAGACACGAATAGCCGGACGAGACCAGATGCTGTCGCCTGCCTGCCACTGTTGTGCGAGGGTGATTTTGTACTGGCTGTTGCGATCGCCCGTTTCCTGAGACTTCACATTGTCGTAGCCGACTTCCATCAGGGTGCTCATGATTGGCGTCCATTTGTACATCGGACGCACGCCCACGGTGTACCAGGTGTTGCCGCGGTTGTTATCGCGGTCGGTATCCTGATACATACCGACGTACATCAGATCCCACTTCTCGGCGAGGTTGACTGCGCCGTGATCCAGTACGCGGATCAGATGTCCATCGTTATCCACCGAGCCGCCGCGCGACTGGCCTTTACCCTGAGAAATCATTGCGTCAGTGGCGTATTGCACCACGAACTTGTTATAGCCCTTCAGCATGCTTTGGGTATGTTCTGCGGTGAACATCCAGCCATCTTTCGAGGCACCAGGCTCCAGGTAATAGTTGTCAGGAATGTTGGTATGCCCGTAATCCACGCCCAGTTCCAGCACGCCGTCCGGGTTCGTCTCAAGACCGGCTAAACGCACATCGAACACATCGTTAGGAACCACTTTGTTATAGGTTCTGAGGCCAGTGGTCGTATCACGATCGCCGAAGGCTGAAGATCCGCCGGATTCAGAGGAACGGGTTGCTGCCAGGGAGAGTTTACCGATGCCAACGTCAATATTTTCGAGACCTGCGCCCGGGCCGGAGATATCCCAGTAGTAGAAGTCGATCATGTGCACATCATGGCGCTGATAGAAACGTTTACCGGCCCACATATTGGCACCCGGCAGCGCGTCGATCAGGTTTTTACCCACAACGTTAAATTCACGCACGGCTGGCGTATCGGTGTTTTCAAAGTCATTCAACTGAGCCGTTTTATAGGCGATGTTGGAGTCGAAATAGAAGCTTTTATCAGCGTCTTTCCACACTTCCTGACCTAATTTAATTTCAGCATAGGTTTCGCATTCGTTACCAAGACGATATTTTGCGTCTGCACCGGTGGCCTGGAAGCACTGCTGCTCGCCGCCGCTGCCGGTCCAGCCAATGCCGGAACGTGCATAACCTTTAAAATCAACAGCACCCGCCTGAGCAGACAAAATGCCTGCCGTAATGGCGATCGCCAGAGGAACTTTGCGCAGAGTAATCATCGTTCTATCTCCTGAGAGCTTGCTTTTCTTTTTTTACACGCCCCCGTCCGGCTAACGCGTTGTTGGCTGCCGTATTCACTCGTTCGCCTACCTTTATATGCGCACAAGTGCATGCCGTTGCCGCCTCGACATCATGCGAATGGCTTTGTGTAATCTCTTTGTGGGGTAGCTTAAACGCCAGGTTCTTTATGCAACCGGCGGCAGGCGGTGCCATCTTCACGGAACAGATGGCAACGCTCCGGCGGTAAGCCGATGGCGAATGTGGCACCCTCTTCTACCAGCACCACGTCGTTCTGGCGGTAAACCAGGTTCTGACGTATTGCGGGGATCTGGATATGAATCTGTGTTTCGTGACCGAGCTGCTCGACCACCTGAACGGTGCCGGAGAGCGTGACATCGGCGATATCGCTGGGCAGCAGATGCTCCGGGCGAATGCCGAGCGACATATTGGCGCCGACCTGCACATTCGCGCTGTCGACCGGCAGCCACACTTGCTGGCGGTTTGGCAGCTCAACCTGCACCTGCTCAATCGCCGTGGCGGTCACTTTTACCGGCAGGAAGTTCATCTTCGGTGAGCCGATAAAGCCTGCGACAAAGCGATCGGCCGGGTAGTGATAAAGCTCCAGCGGCTTGCCGACCTGCGCCACGCGCCCGGCGTCCAGCACCACGATTTTGTCGGCCAGCGTCATCGCTTCGACCTGATCGTGGGTGACGTAAATCATCGTGCGGCGCAGGCGCTTGTGCAGACGGGAGATCTCAATACGCATCTGCACGCGCAGCGCGGCATCAAGGTTGGAGAGGGGTTCATCGAGCAGAAAAACGCGCGGCTCGGCCACCAGCGTACGACCAATTGCCACGCGCTGGCGCTGACCGCCAGAGAGCGCCTTCGGTTTACGCTCCAGCAGATGCCCCAGTTGCAGCACTTCAGAGACCTGGGTGACGCGCGATTTGATCAGATCCTTTTTTGCGCCTGCAAGCGTGAGGCCGAACGACATATTCTCCGCCACCGACAGATGCGGGTAGAGCGCATAAGACTGAAATACCATTCCAATGCCGCGCTCTGCGGGCGGCACATCATTCATGCGGGTATCACCAATCAACAGATCCCCGCTGGTAATCGTCTCCAGCCCGGCAATCATGCGCAGCAGCGTTGACTTACCGCAGCCTGACGGGCCGACAAACACGACAAACTCACCTTCGTGAATGTCAAGACTGATATCTCTCGATACCACCACATCGCCCCAGGCTTTCGTGACATTTCGCAGCTGTACGCTCGCCATCCCCATCTCCCTTCGTTACAACCTGATACCAACGGATACATTCAAAGTGGCCTGACTATGGCGTAACGATTTTCATGGCGAATCCTCCACCCCCCGCGTTTTTTATGGGGGAGGAGATGGGAGGATGAGACGCGCCGCTCTGCCCCCCCGGCGGGCGGGCGGCGGATAAATTCGTGACCGGCTTTGCAAAAAACGGCGCATTTTTATGTGCGCTGCGACACATAACGAAAATCTCTGTAACAGAGATCACACAAATCACCCCAGGGGCGTAGGGTTAGGGAGGATGAGAAGCGCTTGCCAACAAAGGAGACTACTCCCGTCGAACCACCTTATGCGTATTCATGAGCACATCATCTAAAGGACGGGATATATGAAAATCAAAACAGGCGCACGCATCCTCGCATTGTCCGCAGTGGCAACGATGATGTTCTCCGCCTCTGCCCTTGCCAAAATCGAAGAAGGTAAGCTGGTTATCTGGATCAACGGCGACAAAGGCTATAACGGCCTGGCCGAAGTGGGTAAAAAATTCGAGAAAGATACCGGTATCAAAGTGACCGTTGAGCACCCGGACAAGCTGGAAGAGAAGTTCCCGCAGGTTGCAGCGACCGGCGACGGCCCGGATATCATCTTCTGGGCGCATGACCGTTTTGGTGGCTACGCACAATCTGGCCTGCTGGCAGAAGTGACGCCGGACAAAGCCTTCCAGGAGAAACTGGTTCCCTTCACCTGGGACGCAGTGCGCTACAACGGCAAGCTGATCGCCTACCCGGTTTCTGTTGAATCCCTGTCGCTGATTTATAACAAAGATTTAGTGCCGAACCCGCCGAAAACCTGGGAAGAGATCCCGGCGCTGGATAAAGCGCTGAAGGCGAAAGGCAAGAGCGCGCTGATGTTCAACCTGCAAGAGCCCTATTTCACCTGGCCGCTGATTGCCGCCGATGGGGGTTACGCCTTTAAGTATGAAAACGGCAAATATGATGTAAAAGATGTTGGCGTGGATAACGCAGGCGCGAAAGCCGGTCTCAGCTTCCTGGTGAAACTGATCAAAGATAAGCACATGAATGCCGACACCGATTACTCGATTGCCGAAGCCGCATTTAATAAAGGCGAAACGGCGATGACCATCAACGGGCCGTGGGCGTGGACCAATATCGACAAGAGCAAAATCAACTACGGCGTCGCGCAGCTGCCGACCTTCAACGGTAAACCGTCGAAAACCTTCGTTGGCGTACTGAGCGCAGGCATCAACGCTGCCAGCCCGAACAAAGAGCTGGCGAAAGAGTTCCTTGAAAACTACCTGCTGACCGATGAAGGTCTGGCGGAAGTGAACAAAGACAAACCGCTCGGTGCGGTAGCGCTGAAGTCCTATCAGGATCAGTTAGCGAAAGATCCGCGCATCGCCGCCACCATGGCGAACGCCAAAACCGGTGAAATCATGCCGAATATCCCGCAAATGTCCGCCTTCTGGTACGCCACCCGTACTGCGGTGATCAACGCTGTGACCGGTCGCCAGACCGTGGATGCGGCGCTGAAAGATGCGCAGGGCCGTATCACCAAGTAAGAACGTAACGGCCCTGCTCCATTCAGGACAGGGCTACCTGGACAGGCTGTATACATGCCAGATTTCACGCTGCCTCGCTAACCACGGGCAGGGTGGAAATGGTGTGTAGAGAGGACACTCCCATGGATGTTGTAAGAAAACGCCACTGGTGGCAAAGCTCGCAGGTTGCATGGGCCGCCATCGCCGTGATCGGGCTGCTGGTGGCTTACCTTGTCGTCATGATGTATGCCCAGGGGGAATACCTTTTTGCCATCACCACGCTCGTGCTGAGTTCGGCGGGCCTCTACATTTTCGCTAATCGTAAAGCGTACGCCTGGCGCTATGTCTATCCGGGTCTGGCGGGCATGGGGCTGTTCGTCCTCTTCCCGCTGATTTGCACCATCGCCATCGCCTTTACCAACTACAGCAGCACTAACCAGCTCACCCAGGAGCGCGCGCAGCAGGTGCTGCTCGACCGCTCATACCAGGCGGGCAAAGCCTACAATTTCGGCCTCTATCCGGACGGGGATAAGTGGCAGTTAGCGCTGACGGATGGCGAGAGCGGCAAACACTATCTCTCCGACGCCTTTAAACCCGGCGGCGAACAGCAACTGAAGGTCAAAGAGGTCGATGCGCTGCCTGCGGGCGAGCGCGCAAATCTGCGTGTGATTACGCAAAACCGCCAGGGGCTGAACCAGCTTACCGCGGTCTTGCCGGATGAGAGCAAAGTGGCGATGAGCTCACTGCGCCAGTTCTCCGGTACCCGCCCGCTCTATCAGGTCGAGCAGGACGGCACGCTGCTCAATAACCAGAGCGGCGTCAAGTATCGCCCGAACAACCAGACCGGCTTCTACCAGGCGCTTAACGCTGACGGTAGCTGGGGCAGTGAGAAACTAAGCCCCGGTTATACCGTCACCATCGGCTGGGATAACTTCACCCGCGTCTTTACCGACGAAGGCATTCAGAAACCGTTTATCGAGATTTTTATCTGGACGGTGATCTTCTCCATCCTCACCGTAGTGTTGACGGTGGCGGTCGGCATGGTGCTGGCCTGCCTTGTGCAGTGGGAGTCGCTGAAAGGTAAAGCAGTCTACCGCCTGTTGCTAATCCTGCCTTACGCCGTGCCGTCGTTTATCTCGATCCTCATCTTCAAAGGGCTGTTCAACCAGAGCTTTGGCGAGATCAACATGATGTTAAGCGCGCTGTTCGGCATTAAACCGGCGTGGTTTAGCGATCCGAATACCGCCCGTGCAATGGTGGTGATCGTTAACACCTGGCTCGGCTACCCCTACATGATGATCCTCTGCATGGGCCTGCTAAAAGCGATCCCCGAGGATCTCTATGAAGCCTCGGCAATGGACGGAGCTGGGCCGTTGCAGAACTTTTTCCGCATCACCTTCCCGCTGCTGATAAAGCCTCTGACGCCGCTGATGATCGCCAGCTTTGCCTTCAACTTTAACAACTTCGTGCTGATCCAACTGCTGACTAACGGCGGGCCGGATCGTATCGGCACCACCACGCCAGCGGGCTATACCGACCTGCTGGTGAGCTACACCTACCGCATCGCCTTTGAAGGCGGCGGCGGCCAGGACTTCGGTCTTGCGGCGGCGATCGCCACGCTGATCTTCCTGCTGGTGGGCGCGCTGGCCATCGTCAATCTGAAAGCCACGCGCATGAAATTCGATTAAGGAGGAGGAAAACTATGGCTATGGTGCAGGCGAAATCGCAAAAGCTGCGGCTCTTTTTCACCCATGCATTACTGCTGCTGTTTATCGCCGCAATTATGTTCCCGCTGCTGATGGTGATCGCCATTTCACTGCGTGAAGGCAACTTCGCCACCGGCAGCCTGATCCCGGAGCGCATCTCCTGGGAGCACTGGCGGCTGGCGCTGGGCTTTAGCGTTGAGCATGCCGATGGGCGCGTCACCCCGCCGCCCTTCCCGGTGCTGTTATGGCTGTGGAACTCGGTGAAGATCGCCGTGATTACCGCCATTGGCATTGTCGCGCTCTCCACCACCTGCGCCTACGCCTTTGCCCGGATGCGCTTTCGCGGTAAAGCGACGCTGCTGAAAGGGATGCTGATTTTCCAGATGTTCCCGGCGGTGCTGTCGCTGGTGGCGCTCTATGCCCTGTTTGATCGTTTAGGCCAGTACATTCCGTTTATTGGGCTGAATACGCACGGTGGGGTGATCTTCGCCTATCTCGGTGGGATCGCACTGCATGTCTGGACGATCAAGGGGTATTTCGAGACGATCGACAGCTCGCTGGAAGAGGCCGCCTCGCTGGATGGCGCAACCCCATGGCAGGCGTTCCGCCTGGTGCTGCTGCCGCTGTCGGTGCCGATTCTGGCGGTGGTGTTTATTCTGTCGTTTATTGCGGCCATTACTGAAGTGCCAGTCGCCTCGCTGCTGCTGCGCGATGTCGATAGCTACACGCTGGCGGTAGGGATGCAACAGTATCTCAACCCGCAGAACTACTTATGGGGCGATTTCGCCGCCGCGGCGGTGCTCTCCGCCATCCCGATTACCCTGGTGTTCCTGCTGGCGCAGCGCTGGCTGGTCAATGGCCTGACGGCCGGTGGGGTGAAGGGCTAAATTTCATCGTTGTCGTACCCTTGTTGTTATTGCCACTGCACCCTCACTTTCGGCGGCCTGAACAGGCCGCCTTTTTTATTCGCGCCGCAGGCGCTGAGAGTTACAGATCCAGAGCGTGATCACCAGCAGCAGGATCGCCGCCGAGTAGATCAGCACATCCATTGGCGACTCATGATCGATAATGATCAACCGCACAATCGCCGTAATACCGATATAGACAAAGTAGCGCAGCGGGAAGTGCAGCCCGGACTGAAAATACTTCACAATCAAAGCGATAAATTCGAAGTAGAGGAAGTAAACCACCAACCCTTCGACCAGCTCATATTTAGTGGTTTGCACCGGCGCGAAGAGCGCGATGGCCAGATGCAGCGTCTCTTTGCCTAAAAAAACAATCAGGATCACACCCAGCGCCAGTAAACCCAGGCTGAGTATGCCCTGCAAAATGGTCGAAACAAACGCCACGCGCGGGTGATTTAGCGACGACATAACAGCACCTCATTATTATCAGGAGATGCTCTGTATATCGCGTAAATGTGATCTTGATCTACTTTTTTTACTTAGATTATGTGACAGCCCGTGATGAGATGTATCGCTGAGCCAGCGAAGCGGGAGAGTAAAAAGCGATGATGACGATACGTAAAGCGAGCGTGGAAGATGCCGCGCAGTTGAGCAAGATGGGCTATGCCAGCTACAGCCACCATTTCGCGCACCTATGGCAGGAGAAGAGTGAACTGGAGGCATTTCTGCACCAGGAGTACGCGGTGCCATCCCTACAACAGAGCCTGCAAAGCGAAGCGGAAGAGTGGTTTATCGTCTGCGATCCTGAACCGGTGGGTTTTGCCAAAGTCACCTGGCATTGCGCGATTGCGGATGATGGCCCGGCAGGTACGCTGCTGCATAAGCTCTATCTCTTGCCTGGCAAAACGGGAAAAGGCTACGGCGAGTATCTCATCAATGAGATAGCGCGTGAGGCGCAATGCCGTGGCGAGACCTTTTTCTGGCTGGAGGTGCTGGATGCCAACCCGCACGCGCAGCGTTTCTATCAACGCCAGGGGTTCAC
Organism: Kosakonia sp. SMBL-WEM22; assembly: GCF_014490785.1. Lineage (NCBI taxonomy): Bacteria > Pseudomonadati > Pseudomonadota > Gammaproteobacteria > Enterobacterales > Enterobacteriaceae > Kosakonia > Kosakonia sp. SMBL-WEM22. Next base: position 4,711,836 of record NZ_CP051488.1, read on the forward strand.
CTTTATCAAGAGCACCCTCTTTCGCACCCCTTCCCAACAAAGCACACTGCATATTTTCGGCAAAGCGCTTTAAGGAGTCATCATGCATACCGCCTCTCTTCGCCACGCCGCCGTTAGCAACGTCACCTGCGGTGAAAATGTGGTGATTTATGAGCCCGCCAATCTGTATGACTGCACGTTAGCGGATGAGGTTTTTGTCGGCCCCTTTGTGGAAATTCAGGGCAATACGCAGATTGGCAAAGCCACGAAGATCCAGTCCCACACCTTTATCTGCGAGTACGTCACCATTGGCGAGGGCTGTTTTATCGGCCACGGGGTGATGTTCGCCAACGATCTCTTTCGCGACGGTAAACCCGATCCCGATCGCAACAACTGGGGGCGGATCACGATTGGCAGTGGCGTATCGATTGGTAGCGGCGCAACGATCCTGGCGGTCTCGATTTGCGACGGCTGCGTAATTGGCGCGGGCAGCGTGGTGACAAAGTCGATAACGGTGAAAGGGGTTTATGCAGGCAACCCGGCGCGACTGCTGCGCCGGTTGTAAAAAAGCGCCCTTCTCAGCACGAGAAGGGCGTTTGCTTACTGGAAGTTAACCGACTTATCGCTGGTCAGGCTGTAGAGATCGAACTTACGGCCCAGTTTCTGGCCGCCGTCACGCGTCAGCGGTGTCCAGCCGATAGCAGCACGGCTGCGGGTTGGGCTGGCGCTGAACAGATCCAGCGGTACGGAGACATACACCCCTTTAGTGAAATCCCCTTCGCCATACTGCGCGGCGGAAACGTTGGTTTTCGTCGCATACGCTCCGACCACAATGCCGCTGTCGAAGTGTTTCGCCACCTCCAGTGTTGCGCCTTTATCACCAGCCAGATACTGTCCGACGCTCGCTTTAACCAGCACATCCTGGGCGAACCACGGCGTCCAGTAAGCGGTGAAGTGCCCGGTTTTTACGCTGTAATCGGTGAACTTCATCATGTCCTGCGCGCTGCGCCAGTCACGCTGTTTCACATAGTTCGCGTCAATGCCGAAGGCCAGCGGCCCGTCGACCGGACGCCACAGTACCTCTGCACCGGCACCACCGTACATCGTCTCCAGATAACCACCATAGACCTGTCCATAGAAGTTATTACCGAGGTACTGGAGATAGTTGGCCTGCAGGTTGTTCACATAGACATCGTTCTGCACATATTCACGCACGCGGGTACGCACGCGCGGCAGCCCGGAGTCCTTCGGCGGGTTGGTGTAGTTAAACTTGTCATAGTTATTGGAGATGTTGCCGAACAGGCTGCCGGTAGTCAGCAGATGGTCAGTCACCCACCAGTCGGCGGTCGCCATTATCCCCAACTGATACATGTAGAAGCCTTCCGGGCCGCCGAGAGACTGGTTAAGCACCGGATCGAGATGGAAGTCGAACGCCGTGCGGTCGATATACCAGCCCTGCTCGGTTTTCTCCGGCACAATTGGCGTGACGCGTTTTTGCACCAGCTCCGTATCCTGCCCCAGCGGTTCGCCCTCAAGGTGGCGTTTCAGGCTGGCGACATCCGTTTCGGTGGTCACGGCTGGTAGATGGAGGCGGTTTTCCGTCACGCGGATGGTGCGAATACCATCCGGCAAATCATTCATGATGATACGATTGGCGCGCTCAACCCCTTCCTGGTTATGACGATACTTAACCTGCTCGCCGGTGACATACAGCGTATCCCCCTTCACCTGAATTTTCGGCTCCGCGAGACCGGCGTTGTACTTCAGCAACGTCAGCTGGTTCGCCACCACCGAGTGCTGCAGGATCGCATCCTGCGGCTGCGGTTGATACTTCGGTCGGGAGTTATCGTTATATGCAGGGCGCAAATTATTGAAGTTATTGCGCAGGGTAAAGCCAAACATCCAGGTATTGCCGCGTTCGTAGCTCAGGTTGATGTCTGCCCAGTCCGATACGCGATAGATAGCACCGACATTCACTTTGCTGCGCTGCGGCAGTTTGCCGGCGAAATCCTGCTGGTAATTGTTGCCTTCATACTCCAGCTTCAGGCGCAGCGGGTTCCATGGCGTCTGGTACTCCACACCGCCGAACAGCGCACTCGGGCCGCGGAACATCTGGCTGGTATCCGTTGAACCGGCCTGTTTATAGCGGTTATCACGCACACAATAGGATGACTTGTAACTACAGATCGGGTTTTTAATATTTCCACTGGTGCCGAGATAGCCCCAGCCGATACCGAGGGAGAAATCAAACGGCCCCCAGGCTTTATTCGCCACCAGATATTCGCCGTCGAACAGCCCCGTCCCGCCGATATCGCGCGCGCCGACGGAGACTTGCGGCAGCCAGTAGCTCTCTTCCCAGAGGCGTAATTTGAGATCGAATGCTTTGTCTTTATAGGTCTGGTTGCCGGAGAACGCTTCAACCGGGCTATATTTGCGCGTGCGCACGTCGGTGTAGCGCAGCGTGGTTTCCAGCCACGGGAAGAGCTGCACCGAGCCAGAGTAGTAACGGTACTGATCGTTATCGCGGTAGTTCAGGCTCAGTTCACCCTCGGGCGCCATACGCGCGGTGGGCGTTTGCAGCAGGCCGACGCCGCCGAAATCTGACTGCGAAGGACCGATCGGTTCCGGCCAGGACTCCGCGTGACAAGCGGCGCTCACGCCAAGCGCCAATATGCTAATAACAAACGATTTTTTCATTATTATTCCGGTATCCGATGCGTCAGGGACTGGAGAATGTCGGCATTGAGTTCCTCATTCTCATCGCTCCACAAACCCGGTGCGAAACCGACGAAAATCACGCTGCCGGGCATCGGCTCGACGTGACGACGGTTCCAGTAAGCCACCGGTACCTTTTGCGTTTTACCGTTGGGATAGACTACCCATGCATAGCTGCGATCCGCGCCGCTCAACAGATCCATATCATTGAGATAGCTCACCACATCACGCTCTGGCGTAAAGGGTTTCTTGCCCGGACGGCTCACCAGCCCGACGACAGTAATTGTGGTCGGCTGCGGTCCCACCCACAGGGTGTAGTCGCCTTGCAATGGTCGGTTCGCGCGACGGTGCGTGCGCAAAAAATCGGGGTCGAGTTCGACAAGCTGCCTGCCGGTGACCTTTACTCCCTGCAACTGCTGACGCAAGCCGTTGATAGCGGCGGCACTGTCGCCGCCCTCTTCTGACGCGAGCGTGGCGAGCCGCGCCAGCAGCGCCTGATGGCGCGCCTGCTCGGCGATCGTCGCCTTGCGCTCGCTGATTACCGCGCCCGGCCACCAGCTATTCGCCAGTCGCGGCTGACCCACCAGATCGACCAGGTGTTCGGCGTTGGTTAAGGTTTTCGGCTTGCTGTCGCCAGCGGTGTAGACATCAATAGTGCCAGCTGCCAGCGCCAGCGGAGAGGCGAGGCTTGCAAGCATTAAAAGGAGCGCGCCTGTTTTCATTGTTTGCCCGCCTTAATCAGCGTGGTTTTCACCGGGAACCACTCCGCGCCAAGGTATTGTTCAGACTGGCGGATTACCCCGGCCTCATCCACCCAGTAGCGGTTGCGCCAGCTTTTTTGATCCGTGGTGACGTCCTCATCAAGCACACGAACGCGGGTTTCGTCGCTGCCCACTTGCACGGTATCGGTACCATTCCAGTGGAACACCGAGCGGGCAGTGGCGTAACGCACCTGCTTGTATTCGGTCCAGCCTATCGTGCGCGTCCAGCGGGTGCCGTCGATAATTTGGTTAGGTTTCGCCAGCGGGTCTGCCGCCAGGTTAGTAACATCAAGCAGGTTATCGGTGCCGAGATGGGTTTTAACGATGCGATAGTTTTGCGTCACGATGACAGCCTGATCTTGCGTCACCCATTTTTGCTGCCCGTTTTCGGCAAATGCCAACACCACAAACAGCTGAGGGCCGTTATTAAGCCGCATATATTGGCTGGCGTAGGGCATATTACGGATATCTTCATCGGTAAGCTGCACGCCCGGCGTGCCAAATACGCTATTCCAGAGTGAATTCCCGAGGCCTTTGATCGGGCCAGAACATGCCTGAAGGAGCAGGCAAATCAAAATGATACCAGGTCGCTTCACGACTCTTCTCCGAAAGGGACGAAATAACCACACCGAAGTGTGGTTATAGTTAATGCACCCGCTATTACTGGGTGCTTGTTGTGGTGGTGGTTGTGGTCCCCGTATTGGAGCCATCACCGCCACCGGTTGCCGCCAGAGCGACACCTACCGCTGACCCTACGGTGCTCGTACTCGTTGCTGCAGAGCTGCCTGCAGAAACAGAGGTCGCTGCCGAGCCTGCTGCGTCACCGGTTTGCACCGGTGCAGCGAAAGCAGACGTCGCCGCAAGCGCGGTTATGGCAAAAATGCCATAAAGAGCTTTTTTCATATCAATTTCCCTTCATTGAATGAATGGAGATTTGCCTGAAAAAATTCAGGCGATAGGGAGTATACACAACTAAAGCAGATGAATTACGCATCAGGAAATAGCGGGGAACCTTTTCGGAACATTAGCCGGAGCGTATATTTAGCAAACAGCTAAACTTTTAAATACCTTAAAAAACATATACATAAATAATCACAAATTATTCATACAATAAGGCTAGTCCTAAAATAGATCGCAGGCGTTACGGCATGCGCCCTGATTTTCGGATAAACCTGATGAATGATATTACGCACACTAAAGAAGACTATTCTGCCCGGATTAGCCTTAACGGAAATAACATTATTGGAATTACTTATATATTGATTCGTGCAGGCAGCAGATATTTAAGGCGCGGCGGGAATAATTGCGCGGGCAAAAAAAAGCGCCGCCGAAGCGACGCTTTCTCTGTTAACCGCGCCAGGATTTGTAGCGGTTAATCAGCCCGTTTGTCGAGCTGTCGTGGCTGGAGATGGCGCTATCGTCGCCCAGCTCTGGCAGGATACGGTTTGCCAGCTGTTTGCCCAGCTCAACGCCCCACTGGTCAAAGGTGAAGATGTTGAGGATCGCGCCCTGGGTGAAGATTTTGTGCTCATAGAGCGCGATCAGCGCGCCGAGGCTAAACGGCGTAATTTCACGCAGCAGGATGGAGTTGGTCGGGCGGTTGCCTTCAAACACCTTGAACGGCACCACGTGGTCCAACGTTGCCGGATCTTTACCCTGATCGCGATACTCTTGCTCAACCACCTCGCGGGATTTACCGAACGCCAGCGCTTCGGTCTGAGCGAAGAAGTTAGAGAGCAGCTTCTGGTGGTGATCGGAAAGGGCGTTATGGGTGATGGCCGGGGCGATGAAATCGCACGGCACCATTTTGGTTCCCTGGTGAATCAGCTGGTAAAACGCATGCTGGCCGTTAGTCCCCGGCTCACCCCAGATGATCGGGCCAGTCTGGTAATCCACCGCGTCGCCATTACGGTCAACGTATTTGCCGTTGGACTCCATGTTGCCCTGCTGGAAGTAGGCGGCAAAACGGTGCATGTACTGGTCATACGGCAGGATCGCTTCGGTTTCAGCGCCGAAGAAGTTGTTGTACCAGATACCGATCAGCGCCAGCAGCACCGGCAGGTTCTTATCCAGCTCGGTGGAGGCGAAGTGCTTGTCCATCGCGTGCGCGCCGGAAAGCAGCTCAACAAAGTTGTCGAAGCCCACGGAGAGGATGATCGACAGGCCAATCGCCGACCACAGGGAGTAACGACCGCCGACCCAGTCCCAGAACTCAAACATATTGGCGGTATCAATCCCGAACTCACCCACCGCTTTGGCGTTGGTCGAGAGCGCGGCAAAGTGCTTCGCCACGTGCTTTTCGTCACCGGCCGTTTTCAGGAACCACTCGCGCGCGCTGTGGGCGTTGGTCATGGTTTCCTGGGTGGTGAAGGTTTTCGATGCCACGAGGAACAGCGTGCTTTCCGGGTTCACCTTCTTCAGCACTTCAGCGATGTGGGTACCATCGACGTTAGAAACAAAGTGCATATTGAGGTGGTTTTTGTACGGGCGCAGCGCTTCGGTGACCATAAACGGGCCGAGATCTGAGCCGCCAATGCCGATGTTAACCACGTCGGTGATCGGCTTGCCGGTGTAGCCTTTCCAGCTGCCTGAAATGATCGCTTCAGAGAAGCTTTTCATCTTCTCCAGCACCGCATTCACTTCCGGCATCACATCTTTGCCATCGACCATAATCGGCGTATTGCTACGGTTACGCAGCGCGACATGCAGCACGGCGCGATCTTCGGTGCGGTTGATCTTCTCGCCGGAGAACATCGATTTAATGGCACCAGCCAGATCGGTCTCTTTTGCCAGCGCCAGCAGCGCGTCGAGGGTCTCTTGCGTGATGCGGTTTTTGGAGTAGTCCACCAGCATCAGATCGTCGAAGGTGGCGGAGAATTTGGTAAAGCGGTCACTGTCTTTTGCGAAGAGATCCGCAAGGGTGACGTCCTTCATTTCAGCGTAGTGTTTCTGTAGTGCCTGCCAGGCAGAAGTCTGCGTTGGATTGATGTTTTTCATAGCAATACTCTTCTGATTTGAGAAGTGAGACTGCCGTCGATTGTAGCGCCTGCGCGGGCAAGGTGTGATGGTTTTTATGTCAAAGGTTCGGTCGATGTGCGCAAAACCCAGGCAAAAAACCGCGAAAACAGGCACAACATAAGTCATTTTACTGACAGCAAAAGCAGCATGAAAAATCCGCATAATCCCGACGTTGACACTGTGCCCGCCCAGCATTTATTTATAAATACGCTGTTTTACGAAGTTTTTTGCAGGATAACTGCACGCTTCAGTTTCATCTACCCAGACCACCGCTGTGGGGCGAAAGGCGAAGGTTCAACCTTGTGCCATGGCTGAAATGATATCCCCTGACACGAGGTAGTTATGTCAAGTTTCGTTGTCGCTAAATTTGGCGGCACCAGTGTTGCCGATTACGATGCCATGAACCGCAGTGCGGATGTGGTGCTCTCCGATAACAGTGTCCGTCTGGTGGTGCTCTCCGCTTCCGCGGGCGTGACCAACTTACTGGTTGCGCTGGCCGAAGGTCTTGAAGCAACCGAGCGTTTCGTCAAGCTCGACGCCATTCGCAAAATTCAGTTCGATATTCTGGAGCGTATGGAGAGCCAGGCGGTGATCCGCGAAGAGATCGAACGCCTGCTGGAAAATATCACCACCCTTGCCGAAGCCGCCTCGCTGGCAACCTCGGCGGCGCTGACGGATGAGCTTGTGAGCCACGGCGAACTGATGTCGACGCTGCTGTTTGTGGAAGTGCTGCGCGAGCGTAGCGTACAGGCGCAGTGGTTTGATATCCGCAAAGTGATGCGTACCAGCGATCGCTTTGGCCGTGCCGAGCCGGATGTGGCGACCCTCTCAACGCTTGCCACGCAGCAGCTTGCGCCGCGCATCGATGAGGGTCTGGTGATCACCCAAGGCTTTATCGGCAGTGAAGCGAAAGGCCGCACCACCACGCTGGGCCGCGGCGGCAGCGATTACACCGCAGCCTTGCTGGCTGAAGCGCTGAGCGCGTCGCGCGTTGATATCTGGACCGATGTGCCGGGCATTTACACCACCGATCCGCGCGTGGTGCCGGCGGCAAAACGCATTGATGAAATCGCCTTTGAAGAGGCGGCAGAGATGGCGACCTTCGGCGCGAAAGTGCTCCATCCGGCGACGCTGTTACCGGCGGTGCGCAGCGATATCCCGGTGTTTGTTGGCTCCAGCAAAGATCCGCAGGCAGGCGGCACGCTGGTGTGCAATAACACCACGAATCCGCCGCTGTTCCGGGCGCTGGCGCTGCGCCGCAAGCAGACGCTGTTAACGCTGCACAGCCTGAACATGCTCCACTCGCGCGGCTTCCTCGCCGAAGTGTTCGGCATCCTGGCACGGCACAATATTTCAGTCGATCTGATTACCACCTCGGAAGTGAGCGTGGCGCTGACGCTGGATACCACCGGTTCTACCTCCACGGGCGATACGCTGCTGACGCAGGGGCTATTGATGGAGCTGTCGGCGCTTTGCCGGGTAGAAGTGGAAGAGGATCTGGCGCTGGTGGCCCTGATTGGCAACGATTTGTCGAAAGCGTGCGGCGTGGGCAAAGAGGTGTTCGGCGTGCTCGAACCGTTCAATATCCGCATGATCTGTTATGGCGCCTCGAGCCATAACCTCTGTTTCCTCGTTCCCGGAAAAGAGGCCGAACAGGTGGTGCAGAAGTTACACCACAACCTGTTTGAGTGAGATTTTGCCTGATGGCGGCTGCGCCTTATCAGGCCTACGGAATGATGCCGTTTGCAGGCCGGGTAAGCCCAGCGCCACCCGGCAAGCAGCCACCGCAGAGCCAAACCAGGCGCTAAACCTTGCCTGATGGCGGCTACGCCTTATCAGGCCTACGGGAATAATGCCGTTTGTAGGCCGGGTAAGCGCAGCGCCACCCGGCATGGTTAGGCCATCACCGTTTCAAACAGCAACTGGTCGAGATCGCTGACATTGCCGCTGCGGCTCTCGGGCAATGCATCTGCCACTTCACCGCGCGCCAGCTCCCGGCTGATAAAATCATGCATCAACGGTCGGCGCGCGCCGTATTGCGCTTCACCTGCCCGCTGCTTCACCTCCAGCAGCTCATCGATTTCAGCCCGCAGCGGCGCGCCGAGATCGCTCCCTGCCAGCAGGGTGGCGAAACGCATCGGCGGCATCCCTTTTCCCGCCTCTATCCAGCGTACCGCCAGCAGCGGGCGCAGCACATAGAAGTATTTTTTCAGCCGTACCTGCTCATCCTGTAAGTAGCCGCGAAAGTTCTTCTTCGCCATCGCGTAGTAGTGCCAGCGCGCGCGAACCGGTGAAAACCAGTGCGGCACCTGATCGCGTAACGCCGCCAGTACGCCCTCATCCTGCTGATAGACCACCGGCGAATCGAGCCACTCGATAAGCGTCGGGTTTGCACCCTTCAATAACCCCAGTGCTTTGCGCCACTCCCAGCCGCAAACATCCAGCTCCGCGTCTATCGGAAGCTCGATCACATCGCGCTGCGGCTCAACGCGCAGATACCACCGTGGCTTATGCACATACAAAAAGCGCACATCATAATCGCTGTCCGGTGAGGCAAAGCCCCAGCCGCGACTGCCCGATTCGCAGGCGTAGAGCACTCTCACATCATATTTGCGCTCTACTGCCTCTAACTCGAGCCGCACGCGTTCACGCATGGCGGCATCAACTCCGTGCTGTTCCATCTTTTCACCCTTTTATCCTTTTACGCACACCACCTGACGAAGGGTGTGCACCACTTCCACCAGCGAGGCCTGCGCCGCCATCACGGCGTCGATATCTTTATAGGCCATCGGGATCTCATCGATCACCTCGCTGTCTTTACGACACTCCACATGCGCGGTAGCGCGGATCTGATCTTCAACGGTAAAGCGCTTTTTCGCCGCGGTACGGCTCATGGTGCGCCCGGCACCGTGGCTGCATGAGCAAAAGCTCTCTTCATTCCCCAGCCCGCGCACGATAAAGCTTTTCGCACCCATTGAGCCGGGAATAATCCCCATCTGCCCTTTTTGCGCCGAAACCGCACCTTTACGCGTAACCAGCACCTCTTCACCAAAGTGCGTCTCTTTTTGCACATAGTTATGGTGGCAATTCACCGCTTCCTGCTGGGTCATAAAGGGTTTAGTGACAATGCTCGACAACGCTGCCAGCACGCGCGACATCATCACTTCCCGGTTATGACGGGCGAAATCCTGCGCCCACTCGACCGCCTCCAGATAGTCCTCATAGTGCTTGCTCCCCTCGCGGAAATAGGCAAGGTTTCGGTCCGGCAGATTGGCGATATGCTGCTGCATATCCTGCTGGGCCAGGGTGATAAAGACGTTGCCGATAGCGTTACCCACGCCGCGCGAACCGCTGTGCAACATCACCCAGACCCGCTGCTGCTCATCCAGACACACTTCAATAAAGTGGTTACCGGTGCCCAATGTTCCCAGATGCTGATAGTTGTTGGTTTTCAGCAAGCGCGGATATTTATCCGTCAGCCGCTTAAAGCGCGGCGCAAGCGACGCCCAGTGCGCATCCACCTCTTCCGGTGGCGTTGACCACGCGCCCTTATCACGCTTCGAGCGGTTCACCGAGCGCCCGTGCGGCACGGCTTGCTCAATGGCGCTGCGCAGCCCGCTCAGGTTATCGGGCAGATCGCTTGCCAGCAGCGAAGTGCGCACGGCGATCATGCCGCAACCGATATCCACGCCGACTGCCGCCGGGATAATCGCCCCTTTGGTCGGAATAACGCTACCGATGGTGGAACCTTTGCCGAGGTGCACATCCGGCATCACCGCCAAATGTTTGAAGATAAACGGCATTTTTGCGGTATTAAGCAGTTGTTCACGCGCTTCTGGCTCGACCGGCACGCCGTGGGTCCACATCTTCACCGGCGCGCTGTTTTCACGCGACAGCAGGTTGTAATCGTTATGCTGCATTCTCTTTTCCTTTAATGTTTACAAGGCCGTGCAATACCTGGTCGAGACCACCGAAGACCGAAATCTTATCGATGCGCTCTGCGACACGCTCCAGGGTTTCCAGCTCTTTCAGGCGTAACGCCACCGGGTTGCTCTCCATCACTTTCGCTGTGTTCAGCAACGAACGGGTGGCGGCGGTCTCTTCGCGACGGCGGATCACATTCGCCTGCGCCGACTTTTCTGCCTCGACTAAGCGCGACAGAATGGTTTTCATCTCGCCCGGCAGGATGATGTCTTTCACGCCAAGCGACGCCACTTCAATGCCGAAGGCCGCCATGCGGTTTGCCACCTGTACGCTAACGACATCAGCAATGATCTGCTTATCTTCCAGCAGCTCATCCAGCGTGCGGGTGCCGATCGCTTCACGCAGGGCAAATTGCAGCTCGCGGTAGAGGTGATCCAGCGGTTTGCTCAACTGGGCAAACGCGCTCAGCACGTCGCTGTAACGCCAGTTCGCCGCCAGGTTGAGGCGCAGGGACACTTTATCTTTAGTCAGGATCTCCTGACCGCTCACTTCCAGCACCTGCAGGCGCAGATCGACTACTTCCGCTTCCACCAGGTGGTTCACTTTCCAGTAACCGCTGATACCTGCCGGTAACAGCGCCTGGGTTTCACCATCGATTTTCAGCACACCCGCATGCCAGGCGGGAACCTGCACCACGAGAATTGCGTCGCGCCCTTTTACCGCCGCGCCGCGTTTCGGCTGCAATACCGCATTAAGGATCTCAATCGGTACGCTCACTTCGCCAGTATCCATACGCACCAGCGTCAGGGTATCGTCCGCTTTCCAGTAAAGCCGACGCGTGGCGGGCGGCAGGATCTCCAGCAGCATGCCATTGAGGTAGAGCGCGCCCGCTTCGTTATCGCTCAGATCGGCCGCCAGGCAATATTTTTCCACCCAGTCTGGCTGGAAGCGGCGTAAATACTCGGCAAGACCGGCCGGCACTTCACTGCCGTCACGGTTGACGATCAGCACATCCGGTTTTTTGCTAAACCATGGCAGACGGTGCTCTCCGGTTTCCAGAACCTGGTAGTAGTCGCCCTCTTTTGCCAGTAACGCTAACTGACCTTTTCGAATTGTGATTTTGTTGGTCATCTCTGTTCCCTCTTGTTTTTGTTGTAACGACCGCGGATGCAGGGGCGAAGCGACAGGGGAAACACTGTTTTGCCTGCCGCCCGGCACCATTATCGGCGGGCGTCTCATGTCACCGTAAACTGCGCGGCGACGGGGTACTGCATCATGATTATCTGGGGGAGATAATGGTTGCGAATTCGGGAGTCGAACCCGATCAATAACCGACTTTCCGCAGATGTCTCTGCACTGACGGTACGCCTCCGGGAAAACGGCGCTTGCCGCTCCTGATGCGCCGGCGGGGTGAGTAACCCCTGCGAACTCAGCGTGTTGACAAGATAGCTATTGCGAGAGACGTGCCAAAATGGGTAACTTAAAAAAATAAATTTTTATCTTACTGAAAATAAAAGAGTTAATTTTTTAAGCCGATATCAGACGTTGTGCCAGCTCTCTTGATTTCTTATCTTTATATATCGTTTTTTATTATTCAGGATAAAGATGAAACGTCGGGTTGTGATTGGGGTACTGGGGACAGTGCTGGATAAACGCGGGAAACGGCATAACCGCTTTCGCAAATGGCGGCCGACGGTGGCGCTCTGCCAGCAAGCAGATTTTCCTGTCGACCGCCTGGAGCTGATCCACCAGCCGCGCGATGAAGGGCTTGCGACGCAAACCGCAGAGGACATCGCAGTGATCTCGCCGCACACCGAGGTACGCAGCCATCCGGTGGCGATCAAAAACCCGTGGGATTTTGAAGAGGTCTACGCCGCGTTTCTCGATTTCGCTACCCACTACCCTTTCGATACCGACAATGAAGAGTACCTGGTGCATATCACCACCGGGACGCACGTGGCGCAGATCTGCTGGTTCCTGCTCACCGAAGCGCGCTACCTGCCCGCCAGCCTGTTGCAGACCGGCCCGGCGGCGAGAGGAGCGAACGACAAAGAGGTGGCGGCGGGCGTCTGCTCAGTTATCGACCTCGATTTGAGCCGCTATGCCACGCTGACCAGCCGCTTTCAGCGCGAGCAGCAGCAGTCGGTCTCGTTCCTGAAATCGGGTATCGATACGCGCAACGCCACCTTTAACCGCATGATCGATCAGATTGAGCGCGTCGCGCTGCGCTCCTCTGCGCCGATTCTGCTTACCGGCCCGACCGGGGCGGGAAAATCATTTCTGGCAAAACGCATCTTTCAGCTACGCCACGCCCGCCATTTAGTCGCCGGGCGGCTGGTGGCAGTCAACTGCGCGACGTTGCGCGGTGATAACGCCATGTCGACGCTGTTTGGTCATGTGAAGGGCGCGTTTACCGGCGCACAACAGGCGCGAACCGGACTGCTGCGCGAAGCGGATGGCGGGGTGCTGTTTCTTGATGAGATCGCGGAGCTGGGGCTGGATGAACAGGCGATGCTGTTAAAAGCGATTGAAGAGAAAACCTTTTTCCCGTTCGGCTCGGATAAAGAGGTGCAGAGTGATTTCCAGCTGATCGCCGGTACCCATCGCAATATGCAGCAGTGGGTGGATGAAGGGCGCTTCAGGGAGGATCTCTACGCGCGTATCAATATGTGGACCTTTGAACTGCCGGGGCTGGCGCAGCGGCGGGAGGATATCGCCCCCAATATTGAGTATGAGTTGCAACGCTTTGGCCTTGAGCAGCAGACGCAGATTCGCTTCGACAAAGGGGCGCGCGAGCGTTACCTGGCGTTTGCCTGCTCGGCGCAGGCAGCATGGCGCGGCAACTTTCGCGAGCTGAGCACCTCCATCGCCCGCATGGCGACACTGGCGGAACAGGGCCGCATCACCGATACGCTGGTGGCGGAGGAGATCGCACGGCTGGAGTACAACTGGCGCGGTGCGCCATCAACGGGCGATCTTCCGGTCGATCTTGAGACGCTGGATCTCTTCGACAGACGTCAGCTGGAGAGCGTAGTGGAGGTGTGTCGCCGCACCCATAGCCTCTCTGAAGCGGGCCGCGAGCTGTTTGCGGTCTCGCGGCAGAAAAAGGCCAACCCCAACGATGCCGACCGGCTACGTAAATATCTTGCCCGCTTTGGCCTGAGCTGGGAGAGCGTGCGTGGCGCAACATAAACGATCTTCATCATAATTCGTTTGAATATTAATCCTTAGCACGATAAACATTGGCTATGGCCGGGCTAGAACCCGGCCGTTAATAAACCCCCGAATCGGTCACGAGAACGGGGAATAACACAACACAATGTTATCGCAAGGAAATCCCCATGCTCGCAACCTTCACGCGGCTGTTCCCGCTCTGGGCCGTGCTGCTCTCCGTTCTCGCCTACTTTTTCCCGCCGACGTTTGTCGCTATCGGCCCGTGGGTCACCACGCTGCTGATGCTGATTATGTTCGGCATGGGCGTGCATCTCACGCTTGACGACTTTAAGCGCGTACTCTCGCGCCCGGCCCCCGTCGCGGCGGGTACATTTCTTCACTACCTGGTGATGCCACTGGCGGCGTGGCTGCTGGCGATGATTTTCAAGATGCCGCCTGATCTCTCGGCGGGGATGGTGCTGGTCGGCAGCGTCGCCAGCGGCACCGCATCCAACGTGATGATCTATCTCGCTAAAGGCGATGTTGCGCTGTCGGTGACCATCTCTTCGGTCTCAACGCTGGTAGGGGTTATCGCCACGCCGCTGCTGACGCGTCTCTATGTCGATGCCCATATTCAGGTCGATGTGATAGGGATGCTACTGAGCATTCTGCAAATCGTGGTGATCCCGATTGGCCTGGGGTTGATTGTTCACTATCTCTTCCCGCGCGTGGTGAAGGCGGTAGAGCCCTGGCTGCCCGCCTTTTCGATGGTCTGTATTCTGGCCATCATCAGCGCGGTGGTCGCTGGTTCCGCATCGCATATTGCTTCTGTTGGGCTGATGGTGATTGTGGCGGTGATCCTGCACAACGCGATTGGGCTACTCAGCGGTTACTGGGGCGGGCGTCTGTTTGGTTTTGATGAGTCCACCTGCCGGACGCTGGCTATCGAAGTGGGAATGCAGAACTCGGGGCTGGCTGCCGCGCTCGGCAAGCTCTACTTCTCGCCGCTCGCCGCCCTGCCAGGCGCGCTCTTCTCTGTCTGGCATAACCTTTCCGGCTCGCTGCTGGCGGGCTACTGGTCGGGTAAACCGGTAGAGGGTCGTCAGGCAGACAAGCGTAACGCGAGGTAACGCATAAAGAGAGAGCGGATCGTCGCGCGGCGATCCGCTGATTCTGGCTGCGCGATATCCTGCGAGCCAATTTTCAGTTATGACGTTCTGGCCTGCGCTTTTGACGCGTTATCGCGTAGACTCGTGAGACTTTCCCAGGAGAACATGCCATGGCCGTGACCAGACTGACGCAGAAAGAGATGACCGAAAGTGAACAGCGGGAGCTTAAAACCCTGCTCGATCGCGCCCGCATTGCGCATGGACGCCCGCTGAGCAACTCTGAGGCAAACCATGTGAAGAATCGATAAGCTAATGGCACAGCGTGAAGCGACTGCGAAGAAAGCCCGCCAGGTGAAAAAGCAGCAGGCTTACAAACCCGATGAGAACAGCACCTTTTCATGGTCGGCAACCACGCAAACGCGCGGCCGCCGCTGATTAGCGCCCTTTCTTTTTCCGCCCCGGCTGGGTAAAGCGCTTACCGGCCGGTTTCGCCCGGCTTCTCTCTTCCGGCTTCGCCGCTTTTGCCGCGGGCTTTTTCGCCGCCTGCGGTTTCGCTTTGCTCTTCGCTTTCGGTTTGGCTTCCGAGGTAGAGTTCTCAATTAGCTTAAACAGCGCAATCAGCTCATCATCAGTAAGGTCGCGCCACTCGCCGGGCGGCAATCCGGTGAGGCTGACGTTCATAATGCGCGTGCGCTCAAGTTTGGTCACCTCATAGCCGAAGTGCTCGCACATGCGGCGAATCTGGCGGTTAAGCCCCTGAACCAGCGTGATGCGGAAGGTAAAAGGCGCTTCCCTTTTTACTTTGCACTTTTTGGTTACCGTACCGAGGATCGGCACACCCGCGCCCATTCCACGCACAAACTCATCGGTAACCGGCTTGTTGACCGTAACCAGATACTCTTTTTCGTGATCGTTTCCCGCCCGCAGGATCTTATTCACCAGATCGCCGTGGTTGGTCAGGAAAATCAGCCCCTGTGAATCTTTATCGAGCCGACCGATGGGGAAAATGCGGCTACTGTGGTTAACGAAATCGACGATATTGTCTTTTTCGCCCTCTTCGGTGGTACTGACGATGCCAACGGGTTTATTCAGCGCGATAAACACCAGATCTTCTTCATTTCGCGGTTCGATAAGTTGCCCATTCACTTTCACCACGTCCCCGGCCACTACCTGGTCGCCGATGCCGGCGCGTTTGCCGTTGATAAAGACGTTACCCTGTTCGATGTAACGGTCAGCCTCGCGGCGTGAGCAGATTCCGCTTTCGCTAATGTATTTATTTAAACGTGTTGATTGGGTTGGCAGCATAAGTTCTCCTCTGAAAGCGGAATATAACGTTGTTAGGCAGAAGAGAAAAATGGATTTTTGCCCCAGCGGCGAAGAAGTGTGCGCTAACTCGTTAAAATATATGCACTATGTGAAAGCGAGCAAAGTCGTCTGCGAGACGCTTTCCAGACTGAAAATGAATCGCTTTTTTGGTGCGCCGGGCATGCCATGATTTTGCCTTGAACAAAACAACCGTAGTTTATAAACTACAAGGCAACAGGCATGAAAGAGATAGTCCAAACCGACGCGTTTAAACTCTGGGAGTCATCATTACGCGATGCGAAATTGCGAGCGATTATCTCAGCGCGTCTTTTTAGATTGGCAAATGGCCTCACCGGAGATGTGAAACAAGTCGGGGAAGGGATAAGCGAATTACGAATACATTATGGTGCCGGTTACCGCATCTATTTCCAGCTGCGGGGGTAATACCGTTGTCGTGTTGTTGTGTGGGGGGGATAAAAGTACCCAACCAAAAGACATTATCTACGCCAAATACCTGGCAAAATGTGTTTAACCATCAGGTGATTACCATGAATAAATTAACCCCTTATGATCCCGCAGCGGCACTGGTTAACGATGAGGCGATAGCGCTCTTCATGGCGGATGCACTGGAAACCGGCGATGCGGCTTATATCGCCCGAGCATTGGGGGTGATCGCTCGGGCTAAAGGGATGACCGACATCGCTGCAGAAACCGGTTTGTCACGCGAGCAGCTCTATCGCTCTTTCAGCGAAAAGGGGAATCCGACACTGAAGACGACACTCTCCGTAATGAAAGCGCTGGGCATTGAACTGACAGTAAAACGCTAAGCTGCCGTGCCCGCAGGCACGGCGTGGATTAATACTCTTCGCGGGATTCGTCCTGGTCAGGCTGCTCCAGTACGCTGTAGGCCACCGAGCAGAAGAGCGAATTGAGGCGCTTCATATCGCCGAGCAGGCCGAGGTGCAGCGAGCTGGTTTCAATGCTCTGCACATTTTGCTGATGCAGACGATCGACGTGCGCATGGGAGTAACGGCGGTTCAGAATGCGGAAGCGGTGCTTACTGCGGCGCAACCGTCGCGCGCTGGTGACATCGCGGGAGAAAAAGACCGACATCGCCAGCTTCAGGTTGTTAAGCAGCTGCTCATGGAGGGCATCCAGCTCTTTCAGCCCTTCAAAGGAGAACGCGCGTCGTGCGGCGAGAGATTTATCCGCAACTTCACTGCCCATGCGTTCGATAATATCGGAGGCCTGCTCAAGGTTGAGGGACATCTCAATGACCTCGCCCCAGCGCTTCGACTCCTCTTCCGCCAGCTCATCTTTCGGCATGCGCGCCAGATAGAGTTTGATGGCGGTGTAGAGTACATTGACATCGTCGGCCTGCTTACGCAGCTCCTTCTCCTGACGCGGTTCGCCATGCATCACTTTGTGCAGCCCTTCCAGCATCTGCTCCAGCGCGTCGCCCATGCGCAGCGTTTCGCGCGCGGCGTTGGCCAGAGCCAGCGTTGGTGTATCGAGCGCTGAACTATCGAGATGCTTTGGTTTAAGCCGCGCCTCCAGCTCCGGCTCTTCGCGAATAATACGTTTACAGAATCGCGCCATTGGGCTGGCAAACGGCACCATCGCCAGGCAGCGGATAACGTTGTAAAAGACATGGAAATAGATCACCAGCTCCGATTCTGGCAGCGGCAGTTTCTGCATCCCATCAGCAAGGAGATGAACGAAAGGCAGGATAAGCAGGCTGCCCACCAGCTTGAAGAGCAGGCTGCCGAGCGCAACGCGGCGTGCGGCGGCATTGGCTCCGCTGTTATTCAGCATTGCCAGCAGACCGGAGCCGAGGTTGGCACCAATCACCAGACAGAGCGCCACCGGGAAAGAGATGATACCGGCCGCGGTTAAGGTTGCGGTCAGCAATACTGCGGCAAGGCTGGAGTAGCTGATGATGGCAAATACCGCGCCAATCAGCGCGTCGAGCATGATATCGCCGGTCAGCGAGGCGAAAATCACCTGCACCCCGTTCGCCTGGGTAATCGGCGTCACTGCCTGCACAATCAACTCCAGCGCCAGCAGGATCAGCCCAAGGCCGATACTGACGCGCCCAAGCTGCCCCTCGCGGGTCTGTTTACGCCCCAGAAAAAAGATCACGCCGACAAAAATGAGTAGCGGTGAAAGCCAGGAGAGATCGAAGGTCAGCACGCGCGCCATTAGCGCGGTGCCCACATCCGCGCCGAGTACGATCACCAGCGCAGGCGTTAGCGCCACCAAATCCTGAGCGACAAAAGAGGCCACCAGCATGGTGGTGGCATTGCTGCTCTGCACCAGCGCGGTGACGCCAATACCTGCGCAGAAGGCGAGCGGTTTTTTCTCTACGCTGCGGCTAAGCACCGTGCGTAAACGCGCACCAAATACGCGCATGACGCCGGTTCGCACAATATGTGTCCCCCACACCAGCAGGGCGACGGCAGAAAGAAGATGTAGCAAAGTTAACACGGAATCAGCTTCTCCTTATCGTTATGCGCTGCCTGACGTCCACATGGGGCACGGCAGCTTTATGAAGTAAGTATATGGCGTTAAGACTGAGACGGGCGCAGGGCGCAAAACCAGCGCCCTGTGAGTAGTAAGAATAGATGACAGTTATGTGACGGAGGCGAGGCGTTGCCGGCTAACGCGTTAAAACGGCATCCGCGCGTGGGGTGCCGTTGCGTTTCGCCCAGACCACTGAGCCAATTTTTAACGCTTCCGACAATACAAACAGAACTATCGCTACCAGCGCAGAGCGCAATCCCGTCAGATGCAGCATCATCGGGATCAGCGCAACAGAGCATTTTAATGAGCACACACGGGCAATTTCCTGCGCCACCAAGAAAACCATATTGATATTTTTCTTCGCCAGAAACGACCACGCCGAAAAAAGTAACGAAAAAACTAATGCAGTATTAATAAAAAATATTAACTGGATTAATCCGCCCGTCCCACCGCTGACGTCTAAATGTGCATAATTGGAATAAAACGCGCGGATATCAAAATAAAAAGGCACGTTGCCGCTTTGCAGCGAATAAAAGAGATACCCGAGCAGCGCCAGCACGTCCATGACACCCCAAAAAATAAAAATTTTATTTCTTAAATTCATAATCTTCATCTCTTACGCCTGGAATCCAGTGCCATGATTTACCCGACACCGCCCAGGCATCATCACCCTCAAGGTATTTCTGGTAGATCGTCCGCTTTTCGCCATAGCGGCGGATTACCGAACGATTATAGATGAACTCACGCGTATCAGAAGCCAGATCCGCTGGCAGCGGCGTCCAGAGCTGAATTTTATCGCGCGAGGTGTTCATATAATCTTTACCGTCGGAGCCAAATACACGCCCCTCGTCGCCCATGCTGGTTGCACGGTTAAGCAGCATCACTGCCGCATTTTTCACGCCGTGGAAGTCCGTTTCGCTGGTTTTCCAGTAGCCGGGGCCAAACTCATCCGTTACCGGCGCAAAATCGCTGCGAGTAGGTGCCGGTCGGCCGTGCACCGCTACGCTGTCTTTAAAGCCGTTGATAATCGTACGGACGAAGACGGCGTTAAACGACAGACTCTGCACGCAGAACAGTTCAGCGCTTTCGGAGATAAAGAAGGGGTAATAGAAGCGGTTACGCGCGCTCACATTTGGCCTGACCACCACCACCGTTCCTTTATCAATCAGGCTATCGATATAGTTCTCTTTTTGGTGACCCAGCGGATCGTGCGGTAAGCCATATTTAAAACCGTGATGGGGTTTAATGGTGTAACCATCAATGCTGCCTAAAATATTGTTAGGGCTGCTTTCAATAACATACTCTTTTTTAATGATATTCTTAGCAATGTCCGGCGCGAGGATATTCTCATAATCCTTCGGCAATAAATTTCTTTTCCTGATATCATAAATATCCATTTTATAATACTCGCGTTTAATTGGTGACGGCCAAAAGCAGCGCAAAAGAGAGAGCAACTTTACTTTCTAATCGCCCCATCATACGCATGAAGCGGAATAAGGGTCTAAGAAAATATCTCACTTTAAGAATGTTCTTAGTTCAAATTTGTATTATGTCTGATTTGCGATAGTTCTGTGAAAATGAAATGAAAAAAATGGGGCATCGACCTGCCCCATTTAATTTAATCCGCATCGTAGCCTAAATGGGGCGCCAGCCAGCGCTCCACTTCCGCCACGCTCATCTCTTTGCGACGGGCATAATCTTCCACCTGATCGCGCTGAATTTGCGCTACCGCGAAATATTTACTCTCCGGATGGCTGAAGTACCAGCCGGAGACCGAGGCACCCGGCCACATGGCGAAGGACTCCGTCAGCTTCATGCCGGTATGTGTTTCCACATCCAGCAGCTGCCAGATCGTCTCTTTTTCCGTGTGCTCCGGGCAGGCCGGGTAGCCCGGCGCCGGACGGATCCCTTGGTAATTCTCGCGGATCAGCTCCTCGTTGCTGAGGTTCTCATTCGGCGCATAACCCCAGTAGACTTTGCGCACCCGCTCGTGCAGGTACTCAGCGAAGGCTTCTGCCAGCCTGTCGGCTAGTGCTTTGACCATGATCTTGTTGTAGTCGTCGTGCGCCGCGTCATAGGCCTCTGCCAGCGCGTCCTCCTCCAGCCCGCCGGTTACGGCGAAAGCGCCAATGTAGTCCGCTTTACCGCTCTGTTTCGGCGCAACGAAATCGGCGAGACAATAGTTAGCAAAGCCGATTTTTTCCGTCTGCTGACGCAGATGGCAGCCCAGCGCCAGCAGCGCCGTGCGGGTTTCATCGTGGTAGATCTCAACGTCATCGCCGACGCGGTTCGCCGGAAATAACCCGACTACGCCGCGCGGGTTGAGCCGCTTTTCTGCGCCGAGCATATCGAGCATGGCGTTCGCATCGACAAAAAGTCGTTTTGCCTCTTCGCCCACCACCTCATCTTCAAGAATGCGCGGATATTTGCCCGCCAGCGACCAGGTCATAAAGAAGGGTGTCCAGTCGATGTAATTACGCAGCGTCTCAATACTGGCCGTGACCTCCTGCACACCTAAACGGTGCGCGACCGGCGGCGTGTAACTCGCCCAGTCGAAGGCGAGATCGTTTTCGCGCGCGGCCTGCAGCGTCACCGGTGGCGTGCGCGGTTTTTTACGCGCATGCTGGATGCGCACCGTTTCATACTCTTTGCGGGTGCGGGAGACAAAATCATCGTGCTGCGTGGCAGAGAGCAGCGCAGAGACAACGCCAACGGTGCGCGAGGCGTTCTGCACATAGACCGTCGGCCCGCTGTAGTTCTGTTCGATTTTGACCGCCGTATGGGCTTTCGAGGTGGTCGCGCCACCAATCAGCAGCGGGATGGTGAAGCCCTGACGCTCCATCTCTTTCGCCACGTTGACCATCTCATCGAGCGAAGGGGTGATAAGGCCGGAAAGACCAATCAGATCGGCATTCACTTCGCGGGCGGTTTTGAGGATTTTATCCGCCGGCACCATTACGCCAAGATCGATAATTTCGTAGTTGTTGCACTGCAGCACCACGCCAACGATGTTCTTGCCGATATCGTGTACATCACCTTTTACCGTGGCGATCACCATCTTGCCGTTGCTGCTGCCCTTCTCTTTACTGGCTTCGATATACGGCT
The DNA here is from genome assembly GCF_014490785.1 of Kosakonia sp. SMBL-WEM22. Classification (NCBI taxonomy): domain Bacteria; kingdom Pseudomonadati; phylum Pseudomonadota; class Gammaproteobacteria; order Enterobacterales; family Enterobacteriaceae; genus Kosakonia; species Kosakonia sp. SMBL-WEM22. The sequence continues at coordinate 4,733,428 of NZ_CP051488.1, forward strand.
CCAGATAGGCCACCGCCTGCTTCATCACGCGGGCGGATTTCACCACCTGCGGCAGAAACATTTTGCCCTCGCCAAACAGATCGCCGACCACGTTCATGCCGTCCATCAGCGGCCCTTCAATCACTTCGATGGGGCGTGCGGCCTGCTGGCGGGCCTCTTCGGTATCCTGCTCAATAAATTCGGTGATGCCTTTTACCAGCGAATATTCGAGACGCTTTTTCACCTCCCAGCTGCGCCACTCCGCCTGCTGAGCGGCAGCGCCCTCATCGGCACCTTTACTGCCGCGATACTTCTCTGCTAACTCCAGCATGCGCTCGGTGGCGTCATCCCGGCGATTAAGGATCACATCTTCTACCGCATCGCGCAGCTCGGCGGGTAGATCGTCATAAATCGCCAGCTGACCGGCGTTGACGATACCCATGTCCATCCCGTTACGAATGGCGTAATAGAGGAACACGGCGTGGATCGCTTCACGCACCGGGTCGTTACCACGAAACGAGAAGGAGACGTTCGACACGCCACCGGAGATCAGCGCGTGAGGCAGTTCGCGTTTGATATCTTCACAGGCGCCGATAAAGTCCTGCGCATAGTTGTTGTGCTCTTCGATCCCCGTCGCCACGGCGAAAATGTTGGGGTCGAAAATGATATCTTCCGGCGGGAAACCTACTTCCTGGGTCAAAATCTGGTACGCACGGCGGCAAATCTCAATCTTGCGTGCGCGGGTGTCTGCCTGGCCCACTTCATCGAAGGCCATCACCACCACCGCCGCGCCATAGCGGCGCACCAGCTTCGCGTGATGGATAAAGGCCTCAACGCCCTCTTTCATTGAAATGGAGTTAACAATGCCCTTCCCCTGGATGCACTTCAGCCCTTTTTCAATCACCTCCCACTTGGAGGAGTCAATCATGATGGGCACGCGGGCAATATCCGGCTCACCGGCAATCAGGTTGAGGAAACGCACCATCGCCGCTTCGGCGTCGAGCATCCCTTCATCCATATTGATATCAATGATCTGCGCGCCGCTCTCCACCTGCTGACGAGCGACATCCAGCGCTTCGCTGTACTTCTCTTCTTTAATCAGACGCTTGAACTTGGCTGAGCCGGTCACGTTAGTGCGTTCGCCGACGTTAACAAACAGGCTCTCATCGCCAATATTGAGCGGCTCAAGACCGGCGAGACGACAGGCGACGGGCAACTCCGGCAGCTTGCGCGGCGGTACACCGGCAACCGCGCGGCTCATCGCCGCAATATGTTCCGGCGTGGTGCCGCAGCAGCCGCCTACAATGTTGAGGAAACCGGCCTGCGCCCATTCACCGATTTGCGCCGCCATGGTGTCGGCGTCGAGATCGTATTCGCCAAACGCATTCGGCAATCCGGCGTTCGGGTGCGCGGTGACGTAACACTCGGCAATGCGTGATAACTCCTGCACATACTGGCGCAGCTCGTCCGGCCCCAGCGCACAGTTGAGGCCGAAGGTGAGCGCATCGGCATGGCGCAAAGAGTTATAGAACGCTTCGGTGGTCTGCCCGGAGAGCGTGCGCCCGGAAGCGTCGGTAATGGTGCCGGAGATCATGATCGGCAGATCGATGCCCAGCGCATCGAACGCCTCTTTTACCGCGAAGATCGCCGCTTTGGCGTTGAGGGTATCGAACACCGTTTCGATCATGATCAGATCGGCTCCCCCCTCCACCAGCGCGCGGGTCGATTCGCGATAGGCAGTAACTAACTGATCGAAGGAGATATTACGAAACGCCGGGTCGTTAACGTCAGGTGAAATGGATGCGGTGCGGTTGGTCGGGCCGAGCACGCCGGCTACATAGCGCGGTTTATCCGGCGTCTGCGCGGTCCACTTATCGGCACTGGCACGCGCCAGCTTCGCGGCAGCCAGGTTGATCTCCGCCGACAGGGATTCCATCTGGTAATCCGCCATGGCGATGGTGGTGGAGTTAAAGGTGTTGGTTTCAATGATATCCGCGCCCGCTGCAAAGTAGGCATCGTGGATATCGGCAATGACCTGCGGTTTGCTGAGCACCAGCAGGTCATTGTTGCCTTTCAGATCGCAGGGCCAGTCGGCGAAGCGTTCGCCGCGGAAATCCTGTTCGCTTAAACGATAGCTCTGGATCATGGTGCCCATGCCCCCATCCAGAACCAGAATGCGTTCACTTAACTGCTGTTTCAGTTGCTCAACGTTGCTGCTCACACTCACTCCCGACGGCGCCAGATCAGGCCAAAAGGCCAGCAGGACATACTGGCATAAAGTCACAGGGTGGAAAAGCGACGCGGGGGGAATATGAGAGATGTTCAGCATCACTCATCCGATGAGTAGAGCGAGGAGTTAGGTTATACTCTGGCAAATCGAAAATCATTTCCACGATACAGAAAAGGAGCTCCTATGGTCGCCTCCGTCCCCGCAAAACGTGGCAGAAAAGCCGCCGCTCCCGCCGCGCCCGCTGGCGGGCAGGTGCAATCCTTAACGCGTGGCCTGAAATTGCTCGAGTGGATCGCAGAATCACACAGTAGCGTCGCGCTGACCGAGCTGGCACAGCAGGCCGGTTTACCCAACTCCACCACCCACCGATTATTGACCACTATGCAGCAGCTGGGCTTTGTCCGCCAGGTGGGCGAGCTGGGGCACTGGGCGATTGGCGCGCATGCCTTTATCGTGGGCAGCAGCTTTCTGCAAAGCCGCAACCTGATGGCGATTGTGCACCCGATTCTGCGCAAGCTGATGGAGGAGTCCGGCGAAACGGTGAACCTCGCGGTGCTGGATAAGAGCGATCATCAGGCGATCATTATCGATCAGGTGCAGTGTACGCAGCTGATGCGCATGTCTGCACCGATTGGCGGCAAGCTGCCGATGCACGCTTCCGGAGCAGGGAAAGCGTTTCTCTCCCGGCTGGATGATGAGCAGGTCGGTAATCTGTTGCACCGCCAGGGGCTGCACGCTTATACCCACGCCACACTGGTGTCGCCGCTGCATCTGAAAGAGGATCTCGCCCAGACGCGTAAACGCGGTTACTCCTTTGATGATGAAGAGCATGCCCTCGGCCTGCGCTGCGTCGCCGCCTGCATCTTTGATGAGCATGGCGAGCCGTTCGCCGCCATCTCTATTTCCGGGCCGATTTCGCGCATCACTGACGATCGCGTCACGGAGCTGGGTGCGATGGTGATCCGCGCGGCAAAAGAGGTGACGCTGGCTTACGGCGGCATCCGTACCTAAAGAGAGCGTTCTCTATATACGCGAGCACTCTCGCAGGCGATAGAAGGGATCTCTAATTGTTATCCCCCCTCAGGCAGTGGCACTTTGGCGGCAATGCCCTTTCTGAGGTTCTGCTTTATGAAGTGTAATAATCGTACGCTTGCCGCCCTCGCGCTGGCGCTGCCTGCACCGGTGTGGGCACATGTGAAGTGGTTTGTGGATTATGACGTCAAACTTGCCCCGGCCTCGCTGACGACGATTGCCGGTTCGCTCAGTTTTTGCGCGCTGCTGGCTCTCGCCACGCTGGTGATTTTCGCCACTTCTCTGGCCGACCGCCGCCTCCCCTCCTTACCTGAGATCCCACGCTTTCGCCCGCCGCTTCTGCGTGCCCAACAGTGGGTTCCGGTGATTATGCGCGTGGGGACCGGCCTCTTTTTTCTCATCCTTGGCCTCTTCTACCCGCAGGTGATCCTTACGCCAGAGCTGATCGTGGCAAACCCGTGGTTGACCTTTATTCACCTCACTATTGCCATCACCGCCGTGACGCGGAAAACCAGCTTTCTCGCCGGGTTGCTGATGCTGTTTCTCTATAGCTATGCGGTGCAGCTCTATGGCGCGTTCCACATGCTTGATTACCTGCTGTTTGTCGCTCTCGGTATCTATCTCATCAGCCAGACCTTTCTGCCGGTAGAAAACGACGAGCGGGTGATGGCCTTTGTGCGGCTGGTTCTCTGCTACTCCTTTTTATGGGGCGGCGTGGAGAAGTTTATGCAGCCGAATCTCTATTTCCAGCTGCTGGACGCGCACCCATGGCTGACAATGGGGTTTGACCGCGCTTTCTTCGTGCGTGGCTGCGGGTTTGTGGAGCTGTGTCTGATTTGGCATATCTACAGCGGCAAACTGGCAAGCTATGCCTGCATCACTCTCTTCGCGCTGGTCGCAGTGCTGGCCTTTATCCCCTTTGGCATCACGGACGTGGTCGGCCACTTCGCCTTTATTGTGCCGCTGGTGGCGATCCTGCTTACGCCACGGGAGACCGTGCTGTTTCGCAGCGCCGCAGCAAACACCGCCGCCTTTCTGGCGATGCTGCTGACGCTGCTACTGTTTGGCGCACTGAGCTACTCGGTGTTGCAGTACAACACCCACCTGCATTAACCGGCCTGCCGCAGCGTACTTTGGGCGAAGCGAATGCAGAAGCGCTGGCGCTTGCGGTAGGCGTAGACATCCTCCACGTGCCCCTGGCGAATGCGCGCCTGCAAACCACGCCAGTAGTCGGCGCGAAAGAGATCGGCGTGCATCTCTTCAAACAGCGGGCCGATTTCCGGGTCGGCGCAGAGCCAGTGGCGAAACTCCTCAGGGAAGACATCGCCTGGCGCGACGCTGTACCACGGTTCAGCGCTGAGCTCATCTTCCGGGTAACGCGGGGCGGGGATATCGCGGAAATTCACTTCTGTCATGTAGCAGATTTCGTCGTAGTCATAAAAGACCACCCGCCCGTGGCGCGTCACACCGAAGTTTTTAAACAGCATATCGCCGGGGAAAATATTGGCGGCGGCAAGCTGACGGATGGCATTGCCATACTCTTCCACCGCGTCGCGCAGCTGCTGGCCTTTCACCTGCTCGAACCAGAGATTGAGCGGCACCATACGCCGTTCAATATAGAGATGGCTGATGGCAATCCGATCGCCGAGATCGGTAATCTTACCCGGTGCCTGCTCCAGCAGCAGCGCCATTAGCGGCGGCGCAATCTGCCGCTTCTCCAGTACAAAATTTTCAAACTCCTGAGTGTCTGCCATGCGTCCGACGCGATCGTGCTCCTTCACCAGTTGATAACAGGCGCGAACGTGGGCGGCGCTCATCTCTTTTTGCGGCGGGAAGATATCTTTGATCACTTTGAAGACGCGATCGAACCCCGGTAGGGTAAACACCAGCATCACCATGCCGCGAATGCCCGGCGCTTCAATAAACTGCTCGTCGCTGTGAGTCACGTAGGTAAGATATTCGCGGTAACTCTCTGTTTTTGCGTGTTTCTGGCAGCCAATCGCCATATAGAGCTCGGCGGTGGTTTTACCCGGCAGGATCTCGCGCAACCACTCGACGGTGGCCGCCGGGAGCGGCGCATAGACCATAAAGTAGGAGCGGGCGAAGCCAAACACGATACTCGCTTCGGCGTGCGTGGTGAGGCAGGTATCAACGAACAACTCCCCTTCGTCGCTGCGATGGATCGGCAGCAGAAACGGCAGCGTTCCCGCCGGGGTGATGAGTTTGCCCACCAGCCAGGCGGCCTTGTTGCGGTAGAAAAGTTCGTTCGCTACCTGTAAATGCGCGTGGTTAAGCGCATCCATGCCAAACGCCTCCAGCAGATGGGCGCTGATATAACGCACGTCGCGCGCTTTGTCCTGCCACGGCAGCCGCAGCGGCAGGTCCGATAACACTTTTGTCAGCAACGCCTCCCAGCCACGCTCCGGCCAGAAAGCTTTCGCCAGCGGGCGCGGAATGGTGCGAAAACGGCGTTCGGGCTGTGAACTGAAGATGAAAAGGCGCTCGGGCGACAGCGAGCGATGATCGAATAAACGGCAATAGACCGAGTTAAAGAAGCTTTCGGCAATTTCAAAGCGGGGATAGTCGGGCAGCAGCTGCGTGTAGTGGGCTTTCACCTCTTGCAGAAATTCCGCGTCCGGATGCTGGCTGTCGGTGATACAGCGCAGTTGCTCCACCACCAGACCGACGTGGTGATCGTAGAGGTGGATACGCTGTTTCATCGCCTGCTGCACGGCGTGCCAGTCCGCCTGCTCAAAGCGCTGCTGCGCTCCGGCGGTCACTTCCAGAAAGCGCCCATACTGCGCGTCAAAACCCTGCAGGATGGTTTGTGCAATTAACAACGCCAGGCCACGCGACATGGGCTCCTCCAGGTGACGGCGGGATAAGTGTGTAAGCCGGAGACGCGCCCGCGCCATCCGGCAGCCACAATGCAGTCGGGCGCATTAGACGCCGAACTGCGCCTCTTCTGTCGATCCGGTTAATGCCGTGACCGACGAGGTTCCGCCCTGAATAATGGTGGTCACTTTGTCGAAGTAACCGGTGCCGACTTCCTGCTGGTGCGAGACGAAGGTGTAGCCCTCTTTCCCGGCGGCAAACTCCGGCTGTTGTACCTTCTCAACGTAGTGCTTCATCCCTTCGCCCTGTGCATAGGCGTGCGCAAGGTCGAACATGTTGAACCACATGCTGTGAATACCCGCGAGGGTGATGAACTGGAATTTGTAGCCCATATCCGACAGCTCCTGCTGGAAGCGCGCGATGGTGTCGTCGTCGAGGTTCTTCTTCCAGTTAAAGGAGGGCGAGCAGTTGTAGGCCAGCAGCTTGCCGGGGAATTTCGCATGAATAGCATCAGCAAAGCGGCGCGCCAGCGCCAGGTCAGGCGTCGAGGTTTCACACCACACCAGATCAGCGTAAGGGGCATAAGCGAGGCCGCGGCTGATCGCCTGCTCAATGCCGGCATGGGTACGGTAGAACCCTTCACTGGTACGCTCCCCGGTAATAAAGGTGCTGTCATAGGGATCGCAGTCAGAGGTGATAAGGTCGGCAGCATCCGCATCGGTGCGCGCGACCACGAGCGTCGGCACGCCAAGCACGTCAGCGGCCAGACGCGCAGCCACCAGTTTTTGCACCGCTTCCTGCGTCGGCACCAGCACTTTACCGCCCATATGACCGCACTTTTTCACCGAGGCGAGCTGATCTTCGAAGTGAACTGCCGCTGCACCGGCCTCAATCATCGATTTCATCAGTTCAAAGGCGTTCAGCACGCCGCCAAAACCCGCTTCTGCATCGGCTACGATCGGCAGAAAATAGTCGACATAGCGCGGATCGCCAGGCTCAATGCCGCTCGACCACTGGATCTGATCCGCGCGGCGAAAGGTGTTATTGATGCGCTCAACCACCGCTGGTACGGAGTTAGCCGGATAGAGGGACTGATCCGGGTACATGCTGGCAGCAAGGTTGGCGTCCGCTGCTACTTGCCAGCCGGAGAGGTAGACCGCCTCGATGCCCGCTTTCGCCTGCTGCAACGCCTGCCCGCCGGTCAATGCGCCAAGGCTGTTCACATAACCCTTTTTCGACTCACCGTTCAGCAGACGCCAGATTTTGGCGGCGCCAAGCTGCGCCAGTGTGCACTCCGGGTTGACCGAGCCGCGTAACTTCACCACCTCTTCCGCGCTATAGGGACGGCGAATGCCTTCCCAGCGTGATTGTGTCCATTCCTGTTGCAGCGCTTCAATTTGTTGGGTACGGGTTTTCATATGCAGATGCTCCCTATTCTTCTCCTGGCGTACCAGGTGTTATTGATGAAGGCCGTTTGCTCAGGGCCAGCGCACACACCTCAGCCTGTTTGTCATAGGCGGGAATGGTGGGCACTGCACTACCCTGGCCAACGTGGCGAACAAATTAGCCCGGGTAGTTACGCCAGCAGGCGGTAGCCCGGCAGGGTTAAGAAATCAATCAGCTCATCGGAGGTGGTGATCTGCTCCATTAGCCGCGCGGCGTCGTCAAAACGGCCGCTGCTGTAACGATGCTCACCCAGCTCCTCCTGGATGACCTGCATCTCTTCCGCCAGCATCTGGCGGAAGAGCGCTTTGGTCACCGGTTTGCCGTTGCTCAGCGTCTTCTGGTGGTGGATCCACTGCCAGATAGAGGTTCGGGAGATTTCCGCGGTGGCGGCATCTTCCATCAGGCCGTAAATGGGCACACAGCCGTTGCCGGTGATCCACGCTTCGATGTACTGCACCGCCACGCGGATATTGGCGCGCATCCCCTCTTCCGTGCGCTCCCCTTCACAGGGGGTCAGCAGCTCTTCCGCGCGGATCGGCGCATCCTCTTCGCGGGTGACAAAAAGCTGGTTTTTGTGCTCGCCCAGCGCCGCATTGAAGATCTCCATCACGCTATCGCCAAGGCCGGGGTGTGCAATCCACGTCCCGTCATGCCCGTTATCTGCTTCCAGCTGCTTGTCGGCTTTTACTTTGTTCAGCACCCAGTTATTGCGCTCAGCATCTTTGCTGGGGATGAAAGCCGCCATGCCGCCCATGGCAAACGCGCCGCGACGATGACAGGTTTTGATCAGCAGGCGGGAGTAGGCGCTGAGGAAGGGCTTATCCATCGTCACTACCTGGCGATCCGGCAGCACGCGGTCCGGGTAGTTTTTCAGGGTTTTGATGTAGCTGAAGATGTAATCCCAGCGGCCGCAGTTCAGCCCGACAATATGGTCGCGCAGCGCATGGAGGATCTCATCCATCTGGAAAACGGCCGGCAGCGTTTCAATCAGCAGCGTCGCTTTGATGGTGCCGCGCGGCAGGTTGAAGCGATCCTCTGTGAAGCTGAAGACCTCGCTCCACCAGGCGGCCTCTTGCCAGGCCTGGGTTTTAGGCAGGTAGAAGTAGGGGCCGCTGCCTTTGGCGAGCAGATTTTTATGGTTGTGGAAGAAGTAGAGTGCGAAGTCGAACAGGCTGCCCGGGATCGCTTCTCCGCGCCAGGTGACATGTTTTTCCGGCAGGTGTAAGCCACGCACGCGGCACACCAGTACCGCCGGATTGGGCTTCAACTGATAAATTTTTCCCGCTTCATTGGTGTAGCTGATAGTGCCCTTGACCGCATCGCGCAGGTTGATCTGTCCGTCGATCACTTTTCCCCAGTTTGGTGCCAGCGAATCTTCAAAATCCGCCATAAATACTTTCACGTTTGCATTCAGCGCGTTGATGACCATTTTGCGCTCAACCGGCCCGGTGATCTCCACGCGACGGTCCAGCAGATCGTCAGGAATACCGCGGATCGTCCAGTCGCCTTCACGGATGGAAGTGGTTTCCGAAATAAATCCTGGCAGCTTGCCATTATCAATCTCTTGCTGCTGCTGAACACGCGCGGCCAGTAGCTGATTGCGTTTCGGGGTAAAGCGCGCGACCAGGTCGCTCAAAAATTCTACTGCTGCCGGCGTCAGGATCTGCTCCTCCTGTGCGCCAAAGGGCTGGGTAAAAGCCAGTTCTTCAGTTGTGGTCGCCTGTTGTGTCATGGTGCAGTCTCCTCTTTTGGCAGCAAACTCATTTTCCAGGGCAAACGAAGATCGGTTGTGCAGTTTTCGTGCAGCAGGATCAATCCTGGCCAATAAATTTTCCAAAATCAAAAACAATTTCCATTTTAATTACAGTTTCATGATAAGTGATTGATTAGAAAGCAGATAAATTTTCATTGGGTAGTGAAGTGATTTTCGCAAACAAAAAAGGCACCCGAAGGTGCCTGTTGTCTGGTGCTGAAACGCTTAATCCAGCGTCGGATTCATATGGCGCAGATCGTATGGCGTGATCTGGTAGACGTAGTAGTTGAGCCAGTTGATGAACAGCAAATTACCGTGGCTGCGCCAGGAAGCACGAGGCTTATTTTGCGGATCGTTGTGCGGGAAATAGTTGTGCGGCAGTTCAGGTTTCAGACCCGCTTCGACGTCGCGGAAGTATTCACTCGCCAGCGTATCCGGGTCGTATTCCGGATGGCCGGTAACAAATGCGATGCGCTTATCTTTGCTGGCGAAGAGGTAGGCATCGCCATCTGCCGTTTCCGCCAGGATATCAAGATCGGTGTAATCACGGATCAGCGCAGCGGGGAAATCGGCATAACGCGAGTGCGGCGCGAGAAAATAGTCATCAAAACCGCGCGTCAGCAGGGCATGAGGCTGCAGGAGGTGGTGCTCGTAAACGCCAGAAAGCTTGTCGCTGCGGGTCTGTTTTGGAATGCCGTAAAGGATATTGAGTGCTGCCTGCACGGCCCAACAGACAAAGAGCGTCGAGGTAACGTGATCTTTTGCCCATGCCAGCACCTGCTCGATCTGCGGCCAGTAGGCAACGTCGTTAAACTCGACCAGACCTAACGGCGCGCCGGTGACAATCAGGCCGTCGAAGTTCTCGTCGCATACTTCATCGAAGTTACAATAAAAGGTGTTGAGGTGCTCAGCGGGCGTATTACGCGATTCGCGTGAATCGATTCGCAGCAGGCGGACATCAACCTGCAGCGGAGAGTTGGAGAGCAGGCGCAGAAACTGGTTTTCCGTCTCGATCTTTTTCGGCATCAGGTTGAGGATAAGCACCTTCAGGGGACGAATTTCCTGCACTGTCGCGCGTGAAGTCGTCATCACAAAGACGTTTTCATCCCGGAGAAGATTGACGGCCGGCAGCTCGTCCTGCACCCGAATCGGCATAACTTATATCCTCACAACATACGTTTATACGTTTAGACATCCAGACAGCTGACAATACCCATAAATGGTCTGAATGTCGAGCCTGCCGGTGGAAGGTGAGAAAGTTTCACGTCACGGCTTGCGCCGTGACGCTCTAGCTGATGATAGTGGGGTTGTTATTGCCAGGCGGTTTTGGCTTTTTAACATGCTGTAGTGCCTCTAAAATCTGAGGATCGCTAAGTGGGGCGGGATTGGCGATGACATAAGGCGCGCGACACCTGCCATGTGCTGCCCCGAAGGTCATTTCCATGATGGCGCGCTCTTCTACCGCTGATAAACCCCCTTCGTTCATCTCCAGCGCATGAGCGAGAATCGCCAGCTTACCGGCCCCGGGCAGAGCATGCCAGAAAGAGCGGGGTGCGACTTCCAGGATCAAATCATGGAGTAGTTTCTCTGCAAGGAAGAAATCGGCAACGATGATGCGCTGGTTGCTGAAGGGCTTATTGCCGAAGGCCTGCCGCTGCGTTGCGAGATTGCGTACAACCATGCGGTTTTTATACAGCTGAACGTAAAGCGTGACCATGGCTACTTCCTTTAGCGGTGAAGGGGAGGATTAAAACGCGTGGAAAAAGAATAGCAAAAAGCCTCATGCTTTCGCATGAGGCTTTCGCTTTGTTTGATGCCTGGCAGTTCCCTACTCTCGCATGGGGAGACCCCACACTACCATCGGCGCTACGGCGTTTCACTTCTGAGTTCGGCATGGGGTCAGGTGGGACCACCGCGCTAGTGCCGCCAGGCAAATTCTTTGTGCCCGGAACGTCTCTTTTACCCTGATGCGGCGTTGGCTGCGCTCGTAAAGTCAGTCACATACTTCAGTATGCTCCTTCCTTTCCGTCACTGGCCGCCTTGCCTCAGCGCAAAAGCGTTCGTTCCTTCAAATCTGGTATCAGCTGAAAATCTGTCTCTCACGCCAAAACATCTTCGGCGTTGTAAGGTTAAGCCTCACGGTTCATTAGTACCGGTTAGCTCAACGCATCGCTGCGCTTACACACCCGGCCTATCAACGTCGTCGTCTTCAACGTTCCTTCAGGAGACTTAAAGTCTCAGGGAGAACTCATCTCGGGGCAAGTTTCGTGCTTAGATGCTTTCAGCACTTATCTCTTCCGCATTTAGCTACCGGGCAGTGCCATTGGCATGACAACCCGAACACCAGTGATGCGTCCACTCCGGTCCTCTCGTACTAGGAGCAGCCCCCCTCAATTCTCCAGCGCCCACGGCAGATAGGGACCGAACTGTCTCACGACGTTCTAAACCCAGCTCGCGTACCACTTTAAATGGCGAACAGCCATACCCTTGGGACCTACTTCAGCCCCAGGATGTGATGAGCCGACATCGAGGTGCCAAACACCGCCGTCGATATGAACTCTTGGGCGGTATCAGCCTGTTATCCCCGGAGTACCTTTTATCCGTTGAGCGATGGCCCTTCCATTCAGAACCACCGGATCACTATGACCTGCTTTCGCACCTGCTCGCGCCGTCACGCTCGCAGTCAAGCCAGCTTATGCCATTGCACTAACCTCCTGATGTCCGACCAGGATTAGCTGACCTTCGTGCTCCTCCGTTACGCTTTAGGAGGAGACCGCCCCAGTCAAACTACCCACCAGACACTGTCCGCAACCCGGATCACGGGTCCACGTTAGAACATCAAACATTAAAGGGTGGTATTTCAAGGTTGGCTCCACGCAGACTGGCGTCCACGCTTCAAAGCCTCCCACCTATCCTACACATCAAGGCTCAATGTTCAGTGTCAAGCTATAGTAAAGGTTCACGGGGTCTTTCCGTCTTGCCGCGGGTACACTGCATCTTCACAGCGAGTTCAATTTCACTGAGTCTCGGGTGGAGACAGCCTGGCCATCATTACGCCATTCGTGCAGGTCGGAACTTACCCGACAAGGAATTTCGCTACCTTAGGACCGTTATAGTTACGGCCGCCGTTTACCGGGGCTTCGATCAAGAGCTTCACCTTGCGGTTGACCCCATCAATTAACCTTCCGGCACCGGGCAGGCGTCACACCGTATACGTCCACTTTCGTGTTTGCACAGTGCTGTGTTTTTAATAAACAGTTGCAGCCAGCTGGTATCTTCGACTGGTTTCAGCTCCGTGAGCAAGTCACTTCACCTACGCACCAGCGTGCCTTCTCCCGAAGTTACGGCACCATTTTGCCTAGTTCCTTCACCCGAGTTCTCTCAAGCGCCTTGGTATTCTCTACCTGACCACCTGTGTCGGTTTGGGGTACGATTTCGTGTTACCTGATGCTTAGAGGCTTTTCCTGGAAGCAGGGCATTTGTCACTTCAGCACCGTAGTGCCTCGTCATCACGCCTCAGTGTTAGAGTGAACCGGATTTACCTGGAACACACACCTACACGCTTAAACCGGGACAACCGTCGCCCGGCCGACATAGCCTTCTCCGTCCCCCCTTCGCAGTAACACCAAGTACAGGAATATTAACCTGTTTCCCATCGACTACGCCTTTCGGCCTCGCCTTAGGGGTCGACTCACCCTGCCCCGATTAACGTTGGACAGGAACCCTTGGTCTTCCGGCGAGCGGGCTTTTCACCCGCTTTATCGTTACTTATGTCAGCATTCGCACTTCTGATACCTCCAGCATGCCTCACAGCACACCTTCGCAGGCTTACAGAACGCTCCCCTACCCAACAACACATAGTGTCGCTGCCGCAGCTTCGGTGCATGGTTTAGCCCCGTTACATCTTCCGCGCAGGCCGACTCGACCAGTGAGCTATTACGCTTTCTTTAAATGATGGCTGCTTCTAAGCCAACATCCTGGCTGTCTGGGCCTTCCCACATCGTTTCCCACTTAACCATGACTTTGGGACCTTAGCTGGCGGTCTGGGTTGTTTCCCTCTTCACGACGGACGTTAGCACCCGCCGTGTGTCTCCCGTGATAACATTCTCCGGTATTCGTAGTTTGCATCGGGTTGGTAAGCCGGGATGGCCCCCTAGCCGAAACAGTGCTCTACCCCCGGAGATGAATTCACGAGGCGCTACCTAAATAGCTTTCGGGGAGAACCAGCTATCTCCCGGTTTGATTGGCCTTTCACCCCCAGCCACAGGTCATCCGCTAATTTTTCAACATTAGTCGGTTCGGTCCTCCAGTTAGTGTTACCCAACCTTCAACCTGCCCATGGCTAGATCACCGGGTTTCGGGTCTATACCCTGCAACTTAACGCCCAGTTAAGACTCGGTTTCCCTTCGGCTCCCCTATACGGTTAACCTTGCTACAGAATATAAGTCGCTGACCCATTATACAAAAGGTACGCAGTCACCCCATAAAGAGGCTCCCACTGCTTGTACGTACACGGTTTCAGGTTCTTTTTCACTCCCCTCGCCGGGGTTCTTTTCGCCTTTCCCTCACGGTACTGGTTCACTATCGGTCAGTCAGGAGTATTTAGCCTTGGAGGATGGTCCCCCCATATTCAGACAGGATACCACGTGTCCCGCCCTACTCATCGAGCTCACAGCCAGAGTGCTTTTGTGTACGGGGCTGTCACCCTGTATCGCGCGACTTTCCAGACGCTTCCACTAACACTCAGGCTGATTCAGGCTCTGGGCTGTTCCCCGTTCGCTCGCCGCTACTGGGGGAATCTCGGTTGATTTCTTTTCCTCGGGGTACTTAGATGTTTCAGTTCCCCCGGTTCGCCTCGTTAACCTATGTATTCAGTTAACGATAGTGCAACGGATTGCACTGGGTTTCCCCATTCGGACATCGCCGGCTGTAACGGTTCATATCACCTTACCGGCGCTTTTCGCAGATTAGCACGTCCTTCATCGCCTCTGACTGCCAGGGCATCCACCGTGTACGCTTAGTCGCTTAACCTCACAACCCGAAGATGTTTCGAGAACACCTTAAGTTGCGAAAATTTGAGAGACTCACGAACAATTCGCATTGTTCAGTGTTTCAATTTTCAGCTTGATCCAGATTTTTAAAGAGCAAATATCTCAGACATGACTCGCTGTTCACACAGGAATCAGGTTTGAGATACATCGGCAGGTGACTTTCACTCACAGACCAGCAAGTGGCGTCCCCTAGGGGATTCGAACCCCTGTTACCGCCGTGAAAGGGCGGTGTCCTGGGCCTCTAGACGAAGGGGACACAAAGTCTCACTCGCAAGACGCCTTGCTATTTACTTTTCATCAGACAATCTGTGTGAGCACTACAGGGAAAGGTTCTTTAAGGTAAGGAGGTGATCCAACCGCAGGTTCCCCTACGGTTACCTTGTTACGACTTCACCCCAGTCATGAATCACAAAGTGGTAAGCGCCCTCCCGAAGGTTAAGCTACCTACTTCTTTTGCAACCCACTCCCATGGTGTGACGGGCGGTGTGTACAAGGCCCGGGAACGTATTCACCGTGACATTCTGATTCACGATTACTAGCGATTCCGACTTCATGGAGTCGAGTTGCAGACTCCAATCCGGACTACGACGCACTTTATGAGGTCCGCTTGCTCTCGCGAGGTCGCTTCTCTTTGTATGCGCCATTGTAGCACGTGTGTAGCCCTGGTCGTAAGGGCCATGATGACTTGACGTCATCCCCACCTTCCTCCAGTTTATCACTGGCAGTCTCCTTTGAGTTCCCGGCCTAACCGCTGGCAACAAAGGATAAGGGTTGCGCTCGTTGCGGGACTTAACCCAACATTTCACAACACGAGCTGACGACAGCCATGCAGCACCTGTCTCACAGTTCCCGAAGGCACCAATCCATCTCTGGAAAGTTCTGTGGATGTCAAGACCAGGTAAGGTTCTTCGCGTTGCATCGAATTAAACCACATGCTCCACCGCTTGTGCGGGCCCCCGTCAATTCATTTGAGTTTTAACCTTGCGGCCGTACTCCCCAGGCGGTCGACTTAACGCGTTAGCTCCGGAAGCCACGCCTCAAGGGCACAACCTCCAAGTCGACATCGTTTACGGCGTGGACTACCAGGGTATCTAATCCTGTTTGCTCCCCACGCTTTCGCACCTGAGCGTCAGTCTTCGTCCAGGGGGCCGCCTTCGCCACCGGTATTCCTCCAGATCTCTACGCATTTCACCGCTACACCTGGAATTCTACCCCCCTCTACGAGACTCAAGCCTGCCAGTTTCGGATGCAGTTCCCAGGTTGAGCCCGGGGATTTCACATCCGACTTGACAGACCGCCTGCGTGCGCTTTACGCCCAGTAATTCCGATTAACGCTTGCACCCTCCGTATTACCGCGGCTGCTGGCACGGAGTTAGCCGGTGCTTCTTCTGCGGGTAACGTCAATCGACGCGGTTATTAACCGCATCGCCTTCCTCCCCGCTGAAAGTACTTTACAACCCGAAGGCCTTCTTCATACACGCGGCATGGCTGCATCAGGCTTGCGCCCATTGTGCAATATTCCCCACTGCTGCCTCCCGTAGGAGTCTGGACCGTGTCTCAGTTCCAGTGTGGCTGGTCATCCTCTCAGACCAGCTAGGGATCGTCGCCTAGGTGAGCCGTTACCCCACCTACTAGCTAATCCCATCTGGGCACATCTGATGGCAAGAGGCCCGAAGGTCCCCCTCTTTGGTCTTGCGACGTTATGCGGTATTAGCTACCGTTTCCAGTAGTTATCCCCCTCCATCAGGCAGTTTCCCAGACATTACTCACCCGTCCGCCACTCGTCAGCAAAGCAGCAAGCTGCTTCCTGTTACCGTTCGACTTGCATGTGTTAGGCCTGCCGCCAGCGTTCAATCTGAGCCATGATCAAACTCTTCAATTTAAAGTTTGATGCTCATCGAATTAAACCGTAATGAATTACGTGTTCACCCGTGAGACTTGGTATTCATTTAGTGTCCGAGGACATTAAGAATCCATGTCACCTGAGTGCCCACACAGATTGTCTGATAAATTGTTAAAGAGCAGTTGCGACGCGCTTCAGCGCTCTGTCGCGAGGTGGCGTATATTACGCTTTCCTCTTTCAGAGTCAACCCTCAATTTCAGGATTTTTTCTCTTCCGACTTAACGTCGCTGCAAGCTGTTGTTTGCTTAGCGCCGTGTCGATGGAGGCGCATTATAGGGAGTTCTCCGCACCCCGCAATAGAAAAATGACATAAAAATGACTGACTGCTGCATTCCACAGCAAAAGCCGCCCTTATACGCGTTTACACACAGAGTTATCCACAAAGCGCCAAAAGTGGAAAAATTCCCGAGCGTTGCGCAAACGTTTTCGTTACAATGCCCGCGCAAAATTAATCCGCCCTGCCTGGGGTGTTAGCTGAATCTTCCCATAATAAAGAAGCGAAAATTCAGCTAACGCTCTCTGTTAAAGTCAAATCCAGGGGATTTACCATGCAACAACCTCGTCCAGTCCGCCGCGCCCTGCTCAGTGTTTCTGATAAGGCCGGTATCGTCGAATTCGCCCAGGCGCTCTCCCAGCGCGGCGTCGAACTGCTCTCTACTGGCGGGACCGCTCGTCTGCTGGCAGATAAAGGCCTGCCGGTGACCGAAGTCTCCGACTACACCGGTTTCCCGGAAATGATGGATGGACGCGTAAAAACCCTGCACCCGAAAGTGCACGGCGGTATTCTTGGCCGTCGCGGCCAGGATGATGACATCATGGCGCAGCACGCCATTGCGCCAATCGATATGGTAGTGGTTAACCTCTACCCCTTCGCCCAGACCGTTGCCCGTGAAGGGTGTTCGCTGGAAGACGCCGTTGAGAATATTGATATCGGCGGCCCGACCATGGTGCGCTCCGCCGCGAAGAACCATAAAGATGTCGCCATCGTGGTTAAGAGCAGCGACTACACCACCATCATTAATGAAATGGATGCCAACGATGGCTCGCTGACGCTGGAAACCCGTTTCGACCTCGCGATCAAAGCCTTTGAGCACACCGCCGCTTACGACAGCATGATCGCCAACTACTTCGGCAGCCTGGTACCCGCCTATCATGGAGAGAGCAAAGAGCCAGCCGGCCGCTTCCCGCGCACGTTGAACCTCAACTTCATCAAGAAGCAGGATATGCGCTACGGTGAAAACAGCCACCAGCACGCGGCCTTCTATATAGAAGAAGAGATCAAAGAGGCTTCCGTTGCCACCGCGCAGCAGCTGCAGGGCAAAGCGCTCTCCTATAACAACATCGCCGATACCGACGCGGCGCTGGAGTGCGTAAAAGAGTTTGATGAACCCGCCTGCGTGATTGTGAAACACGCCAACCCGTGCGGCGTTGCCGTTGGCGGCTCGATCCTCGAGGCCTACGACCGCGCTTATAAAACCGACCCAACCTCAGCGTTCGGCGGCATCATTGCCTTCAACCGCGAGTTGGATGCTGAAACGGCGCAAGCCATTATTTCCCGCCAGTTTGTGGAGGTGATTATTGCCCCTTCTGCCACTGAAGAAGCGCTGAGCATCACCGCCACCAAACAGAACGTCCGTGTGCTGGTCTGCGGTCAGTGGGCAGCGCGCGTGCCGGGCCTCGATTTCAAACGCGTTAATGGCGGCCTGCTGGTTCAGGATCGCGATCTGGGCATGGTGACCGCCAATGAGCTGCGCGTGGTCAGCAAGCGCCAACCGACAGAGCAGGAGCTGCGCGATGCGCTCTTCTGCTGGAAAGTGGCGAAGTTCGTTAAATCCAACGCGATCGTCTATGCCAAAGAGAATGTGACCATCGGCATTGGCGCAGGCCAGATGAGCCGCGTCTACTCTGCAAAGATCGCCGGTATCAAAGCCGCGGACGAAGGGCTGGAAGTAAAAGGTTCAGCAATGGCCTCTGACGCCTTCTTCCCGTTCCGTGATGGTATCGATGCCGCCGCCGCTGTCGGCGTGAGCTGCGTTATCCAGCCGGGCGGATCTATCCGCGATGATGAAGTGATTGCCGCCGCCGACGAGCACGGCATCGCGATGATCTTCACCGACATGCGTCACTTCCGCCATTAATCCACGGAGCAGAGAATGAAAGTATTAGTGATTGGTAACGGCGGGCGCGAACACGCGCTGGCCTGGAAAGCGGCGCAGTCACCGCGGGTTGAAACTGTCTTTGTCGCACCGGGTAACGCCGGCACGGCGCTCGAGCCGACGCTGCAAAACGTGGCGATTAGCGCGACGGATATTCCTGCACTACTCAGCTTCGCCCAGAACGAGGGCATCGATCTGACCATCGTCGGCCCGGAAGCGCCGCTGGTGATTGGCGTGGTCGATGCATTTCGTGCGCAGGGGCTGAAAATCTTTGGTCCAACGCAGGCCGCGGCACAGCTGGAAGGCTCAAAAGCCTTCACCAAAGATTTCCTCGCCCGCCACAACATTCCGACGGCGGAATATCAGAACTTCACCGAGATTGAGCCCGCACTGGCTTACCTGCGCGAGAAAGGCGCGCCGATCGTCATTAAAGCTGACGGTCTGGCAGCGGGCAAAGGGGTAATTGTCGCCATGACGCAGGAAGAGGCGGAAGCGGCAGTCCACGATATGCTGGCCGGTAACGCCTTTGGCGATGCGGGTCATCGCATTGTGATTGAGGAGTTTCTCGACGGCGAAGAGGCGAGCTTTATTGTGATGGTCGACGGCGAGCATGTGCTGCCGATGGCGACCAGCCAGGATCACAAGCGCGTCGGCGACGGCGATACCGGCCCGAATACCGGCGGTATGGGCGCGTATTCCCCCGCGCCGGTAGTGACCGATGAAGTCCATCAGCGGGCAATGGACCAGGTTATCTGGCCAACCGTGCGCGGCATGGCGGCAGAAGGAAACACCTATACCGGTTTCCTCTATGCCGGGCTGATGATCGATAAGCAGGGCAACCCGAAGGTGATTGAGTTCAACTGCCGCTTTGGCGATCCGGAGACGCAGCCGATCATGCTGCGCCTGCAGTCGGACCTGGTTGAGCTCTGCCTGGCGGCCTGTGACGGCAAGTTGGATGAGAAGGTCTCGAAATGGGATCCACGCGCGTCGCTTGGCGTGGTGATGGCAGCCGGAGGCTATCCAGGCAACTATCGCAATGGGGACCAGATCCACGGTCTGCCGTTAGAAGAGGTTATGGATGGGAAAGTGTTCCACGCCGGTACCACGCTTGCTGATGACGATCGGGTGCTGACCAACGGCGGGCGTGTGCTGTGTGTAACCGCGCTGGGTGACACCGTTGCCGAAGCGCAGCAGCGCGCTTACGCCCTGATGACCGATATTCACTGGGATGGCAGCTTTAGCCGCAGCGATATTGGTTACCGCGCGATCGCCCGCGAGCAGGGCAACAAGTAGTATGTGGTTAACGGTCGGGTGGCGTTTTTCGAACCCGACCCAGGGAGCAACCATTGCCGGATGGCGCTTCGCTTATCCGGCCTACATTATTTCCGTGAGATCGCTTTTCGTAGGCCCGATAAAGCATCGCCGCCATCGGCAACACGCAGATGACGCCTTCGCTAAAAGGTCTTCTCTGTCGGCTGCCAGTGACAGAAATCCTCATTCGCCACCAACAACAGCTGCGCCCCTTCCGGCGCTTCCAGCCACGCCACGCTCACGGCCAGCGACGAACGGCTCTGGCGCTGCGCAATATGGTTTAACGCCCACGTATCGAGTTCAGGCTTCACGGTCTGCCCTTCGCAGGTCTGTACCGTGTTGTTTGCCTGCCAGCGCCCCTGGCGCAGCACCACCCGTCCCTGACGCAGCGCATCGCTGGTCTGGCGGATCTGCTCGGCGCGGTAGCGATACAGCGCGATCTGATCGCTCGAGAGCTGCTGCTTCTGGCCGTCCACTTCACGCTGCATAAAGCTCAACTCGCCGCGATCGTCGAAACGCACGCGAATATGCTCAGGCGGCTTAGTGTAGATATTGAGTTCAATAAGGGTGAGCGCATCGCCTTGCCAGCGATACTCAGCTAAAGAGGTGTTCCCGCGGTGCCACGGGCTAAATGCGGAAAGCAGATGGGTCTCACCGCCTGAATCTTTACGCCAGATACGTATCGCGCCCTGATCGCCGGCAAAACCGCTGGCAGTAAAGGGCGGCAGTGACGAATCGTGGCTACAGGCGGCAAGCAGCAGTGCGCCGACCAGCAAAAGCGGGCGACGCCAGTATGACAAAAGGGGCGTTACCGCCCCTTCGACAAAACTGTTCACTGCCATGCTGTCTTACTTAACAGCGTCTTTCAGTGCTTTGCCAGAAACAAATGCCGGCACGTTAGCTGCGGCGATTTTGATTTCTTTACCGGTCTGCGGGTTGCGGCCAGTACGCTCAGCGCGGTGGTTCACTTTGAAAGTGCCGAAACCAACCAGTTGTACCGCATCGCCTTCTTTCAGAGACTCAGTAATGGCAGCCAGGGTGGATTCCAGTGCAGCTTTCGCTTGCGCTTTAGACAGATCAGCCTTGTCTGCAATTACATCAATCAGTTGAGTCTTGTTCATAAGTTATCCTTTCAATGTGTTTATCGCTTGCTAAGCATCGAGTGCGACGGAAATGCCTCAAAAGCACTCTCCTGCATACACGCACCGATAGCCACTTTTTTTCGCCCCCCAAATGTAGACCAGACGGGGGTCAGAAGGGAAGCCTTCAGGCGCGACAAAACAGGCCTTAAATCACGTTTTATTGTCTCATTGCTGCAAATTTATACCGATATTACTCTCGCCTGCCTCACGCAGGTCGGCGCGCAAGCCTTTGATCAGGTCAACATCACGCTCTTCGCAGGCGGCCAAAAGGCGGAAAATCTCCCACTGAATGTCCCATTCCTGCTCTACAGCGGGGTTGAGACCCAGCTCTTCGTCGCTCATTTCGCGGCCCTGCTGCGTCATTTCCAGCATCGCCACGGTGGTGATCGAGGTCTTGCTGACCTCAATGGCGTGTTCCAGCGTTTCACCGCTCAGGCGCGAATGAATCAATTCGCTCAGTGCAACACAGGCGTCAATCGCCGGGTAGACACCGTAGAGATCGTAGTCCTCTGCCGAGGGGATCCCCTCTTCCAGCTTCTCAAGCTGGCTGTCGAAATTGACCTTCGCATCTTTGACGGTCTCTGTTTCCCACACCAGGTCAAGGATACGGCGATAGAGCTGCGCATCGCCAAAGCCGGTCTGGCGGCAGAAGAGCGCATAGTTGGGGTACATGCGCTCACACAGGCAGGCCATGAAAACAACGTGCTGCCAGCTTTCCTGCTTTTCCAGTCGCAGATGAATCGGGTTTTGTAACATGATCGCTTCTCAAAAACGGTAATGCGCCGCAGTTTACCCGATATCGCGCTGAATTGCCTGCCATCGCGCAAAGGCGGGGCGACCCGATGCCACGGCATCTGCCCAGCGCGTTGGCTCCGGCAAGCGGTAGCCCTTCATGCAGCGCTGCACCCACGCCAGCGCGGTATCCTGGCTGACGCGATGGCCGGTGGCGACAAAGAGCGGATTGCAGCGCGCTTTACTACGCCATACCCACGCCAGCTGTTCACCTTTATCCACCAGCGGCGACAGCGCACCCGGCTCATCGGCCAGCGGTTCGAACTTGCCGCACAGCCGTTTTTTTGCCACGCCAATGGTTGGTACATCCACCAGCAGGCCAAAATGGCTGGCGACGCCAAGACGACGCGGGTGGGAGATCCCATGCCCGTCGACAAAGAGTAAATCGGGTTTTTGCGACAGCATCTCCCACGCCGCCAGCAGCGCGGGATATTCACGGAACGAAAGGAAGCCGGGAATATAGGGCATGGTAGTGGCGATCCGCGCCACCTGGTACTCAACCAGTTCCAGCGAAGGCCAGGTAAGCAGCACCATTGCCGCCCGCGTCACTTCGCCACCCTGCTCGAAACCGACATCCGCCCCGCCGATCAACGTCGGCGGATCTTTATCAAGACGATCCTCGCGGATCACGGAAGAGGCCAGTTCAAGTTGTTGTGCGCGTAGCGACGCGAGATCCATATTCACTCCTTATTGATGCCAGGGGGCCGACAGACGGTGAACCGCCTCGACAAAGACTCCTGCATGTTCTGGTGGCACATCCTGATGGATGCCGTGACCGAGGTTAAACACATGGCCTTCGCCTTTGCCAAAGCCAGAGAGAATTGTAGACACTTCTTCCTCAATCCGTGCGGGCGGGGCATAAAGCATGGAGGGATCCATGTTGCCCTGCAGCGCCACTTTGTCGCCAACGCGGCGGCGCGCATCGCCAATGTCGGTGGTCCAGTCGAGGCCGAGCGCGTCGCAGCCGGTTGCCGCCATCGCTTCCAGCCACTGGCCACCGCCTTTAGTAAACAGGGTCACCGGCACGCGACGCCCTTCGTTTTCACGCAGCAGGCCATCGACGATTTTATGCATGTAGTAGAGAGAGAACTGCTGATAGTCGCGCCCGGTCAGCACGCCGCCCCAGGTGTCGAAAATCATTACCGACTGCGCGCCCGCGCGGATTTGCGCGTTGAGATAGGAGGTCACGCTCTGCGCCAGCTTATCCAGCAGCGCATGGAGCACCAGCGGCTCGGCGTACATCATCTTTTTGATTTTTGTGAACGCTTTGCTGCTGCCGCCTTCGATCATGTAGGTCGCCAGCGTCCACGGGCTGCCGGAGAAGCCAATCAGCGGCACTTCGCCTTTCAGTTCACGGCGAATCGTACGCACAGCGTTCATTACGTAACCCAGCTCATCTTCCGGATCGGGAATCGGCAGCTTATCGACGTCCGCTTTACAGGTGATGGGATGGCTAAAACGCGGCCCTTCACCGGCTTCGAAATAGAGCCCCAGCCCCATCGCGTCTGGCACGGTCAGAATGTCGGAGAAGAGGATCGCCGCATCCAGCTTGTAGCGGCGCAGGGGTTGCATCGTCACTTCACAGGCCAGCTCCGCATTGCGGCACAGCGACATAAAATCGCCCGCTTGCGCACGGGTTGCCTTATATTCCGGCAAATAGCGGCCTGCCTGGCGCATCATCCATACCGGCGTCATATCTACTGGCTGGCGCTGAAGCGCGCGCAGGTAACGATCGTTTTTCAGTTCGGTCATTGTCAGTTCCTCAAGCGTCAGGCCGCCAGTATATACACCTTATTCGCTCTCTGCCCGACACATCGCCACGGTATCCTCGATCAGGCGGCGCGCGACGGTACCCGGCGGCGGAAGCAGCGGCAGGTCGTCATAGCGATACCAGCCAGCATCAATTAGCTCTTTGGTATCAATGACGATCTCCCCGCTCTCGTACTCGGCCATAAAGGCAGTCATTAATGATTGCGGGAAGGGCCACGGCTGAGAGGTGACATAACGCAGGTTCTTGATTTTAATCCCGCTCTCCTCCATCACCTCGCGCGCTACCGCCTGCTCCAGCGTCTCGCCGACTTCAACAAATCCGGCCAGCACGGTATACACGCCATTGCGATGACGCGTATGCTGGGCAAGTAGTAGACTGTCATCGCGGCGAATAGCGACAATAATGCAGGGGGCAATTTGTGGATAGTAGCGTTCCCGGCAGTGGTCGCAGAGCATCGCCCATTCGGTTTTACTGGGGTGCATGGTGTGCCCGCAGTAGCCGCAAAACTTATGCGATCGGTAAAACTCGGCCAGCTGTACGCCGCGCCCGGCTAACTGGAACAGCGCGGTATCCTGATCGATCAGTAAACGTACCGATCCCATCTCGTGGGAACGCTGCTGGCGAACAAGCCAAACGCTCTCTCCCTGCCATTCGCCGATAATTTGCGCGGGTTGACCCACAAGATCGAAATTTCCTGCCTCTCCATGTGGTAATTCTCCAGCGGGCAACCATAATTTTTGTTCATGGCTGACTATCCACCAGCCACGGTGATGAGCTTCAAGAGTTTGTACCATTGCGCGACCTTAGCTTCACTGGCATGTTATTAACATTATTATTACATCATTTTTAATCTTACATTTTGCGGAGTCATTTATGCTGAACCAGTTAGAAAGCCTGACAGAACGACTGGGGGGAAGTAACAAGCTTGTCGATTTCTGGCTCAACGAGCGTAAGCAGCTTCTTATCTCCTATTACAACCTGGTGGGGATCAAGCCGGGCAAAGGATCGTACATGCAGCTCAACGAAAAAGCGCTGGATGATTTTTGCCATAATCTGGTTGAATATCTTTCCGCCGGTCATTTCACTATTTATGAACGCATCATCAAGGAAATGGAAGGTGCCAGCCCCCTTTTAGCGGCTACCCAGCTCTACCCACAGCTGGAGGCTAACACTGTTGAAATCATGAAACATTATGATTCCAGCCTCGAACAATCCATCGATGATGATAACTGCATGGAGTTCCAGCAGGCTCTCTCAGACATCGGTGAAGCGCTGGCGGCGCGTTTTACGCTGGAAGATCAGCTGATCACACTGGCGTACGACAACCAGCTCAGCGAAAGCGCCAATGATGAAAGCGGGATGGCGCGCCCGGCTTGAGTTCTTAAGCATTAACGCGTAGTTTAAAAAACAGTCCCCCGCTTCGGGCGGGGGTTTTTCTTGTCGGAGTGCCACTCTTTTACACCCACGCTTGCTGAAAGTTGAAGTGTAAAAAGGCTGAGACCGTTAATTCGGGATCCGCGGAACCTGATCAGGCTAATACCTGCGAAGGGAACAAGAGTAATCCATCCTCAACACCACCCTTACGGGCGGTTTGCTGCCATTACTCCATCCGTCGTCTGACAAGCCATCTCCTTTGACACTGGAATGAGCTATGTCTACTACTCAACGTTCACGCCGTGAACAACGCGCCCAGGCGCAACACTTTATCGATACGCTGGAAGGCACCGCTTTCCCCAACTCCCGCCGCATCTACCTCACCGGCTCACAGCCCGATATTCGCGTGCCGATGCGCGAAATCCAGCTCAGCCCGACGCTTGTCGGCGGCTCCAAAACCGCCCCGCAGTACGAAGAGAACGAAGCGGTGCCGGTGTATGACACCTCTGGCCCCTACGGCGATCCGGCGATTGCCATCAATGTGCAGCAGGGCCTGGCTAAGCTGCGCGCAGCGTGGATCGCGGCGCGTGATGATAGCGAAGAGCTGGACCATCGCAGTTCAGCCTATACCAACCAACGCCTGGCAGATGACGGCCTTGATGCCTTGCGTTTTAACGGCCTGCTGACGCCGCGCCGCGCCAAAGCGGGTAAATGCGTGACGCAGTTGCACTATGCCCGTTTGGGCATCATTACCCCGGAGATGGAGTTTATCGCCCTGCGTGAAAACATGGGGCGCGAGCGCATTCGTAGTGAAGTGCTGCGCCGACAGCACCCGGGCGAAGGGTTTGGCGCGCGGCTGCCGGAGAACATTACGCCGGAGTTTGTCCGCGCGGAAGTGGCGGCGGGCCGGGCCATCATTCCCGCCAACATCAACCATCCAGAATCAGAGCCGATGATCATTGGTCGCAACTTCCTCGTAAAGGTGAACGCCAATATCGGCAACTCTGCCGTCACCTCATCGATTGAAGAAGAAGTGGAGAAGCTGGTGTGGTCAACCCGCTGGGGCGCGGATACGGTGATGGATCTCTCCACCGGGCGCTACATTCATGAAACCCGCGAGTGGATCTTGCGTAATAGCCCGGTGCCGATCGGCACGGTTCCGATCTATCAGGCACTGGAGAAGGTCAACGGGATCGCTGAAGATCTGAGCTGGTCAGTCTTCCGCGACACCCTGCTGGAGCAGGCGGAACAGGGGGTCGACTACTTCACCATCCACGCCGGTGTGCTGCTGCGCTATGTGCCGATGACCGCGCAGCGCCTGACGGGCATTGTCTCGCGCGGCGGCTCGATCATGGCGAAGTGGTGCCTCTCGCACCACCAGGAGAACTTCCTCTACACCCATTTCCGTGAAATCTGCGAAATCTGCGCGGCTTACGATGTCTCTTTATCACTCGGCGACGGCCTGCGGCCGGGATCGATTCAGGACGCCAATGACGAAGCGCAATTCGCCGAGCTACATACGCTCGGTGAACTGACCAAAATCGCCTGGGAGTATGACGTGCAGGTGATGATTGAAGGCCCCGGCCATGTGCCGATGCAGATGATCCGCCGCAATATGACCGAGGAGCTGGAGAGCTGCCACGAAGCGCCCTTCTACACTCTTGGGCCGCTCACTACCGATATCGCGCCGGGTTATGACCACTTCACCTCTGGTATCGGCGCGGCAATGATTGGCTGGTTTGGCTGCGCGATGCTCTGCTACGTCACGCCGAAAGAGCACTTAGGCCTGCCGAACAAAGAGGATGTCAAACAGGGGCTGATTACCTACAAGATTGCCGCCCATGCCGCAGATCTGGCCAAAGGCCATCCTGGCGCGCAGATCCGCGATAACGCCATGTCAAAAGCGCGATTTGAGTTCCGCTGGGAAGATCAGTTCAACCTCGCCCTCGACCCCTTCACCGCCCGCGCCTATCACGATGAAACCCTGCCGCAGGAGTCGGGCAAAGTGGCGCACTTCTGCTCGATGTGCGGGCCGAAATTCTGCTCGATGAAGATTTCGCAGGAGGTGCGTGATTACGCCGCCGCGCAGAGCATCGACGCGGGCATGGCGGATAAAGCCAGTGACTTCCGCGCCCGCGGCGGGGAGATCTACCTGAAACAGGAGGAGGCGTAATGTACCAGCCTGATTTCCCGCCGGTGCCCTTTCGCCTCGGACTCTATCCGGTGGTCGATAGCGTAGAGTGGATCGCCCGTCTGCTGGATGCAGGCGTGCGTACCGTGCAACTGCGGATCAAAGACAAGCGCGACGAAGAGGTGGAAGCGGAGGTGATAGCTGCCATTGCCCTTGCGCGCCGTTACAACGCGCGGCTGTTTATCAATGATTACTGGCAGCTAGCGATTAAACACCAGGCCTACGGCGTGCATCTCGGTCAGGAGGATCTGGCCACCACCGACTTAAGCGCCATTCGCCAGGCCGGGCTGCGGCTCGGCCTCTCGACCCATGATGATATGGAAATTGATGTCGCGCTGGCGGCACGCCCCTCCTACATCGCCCTCGGGCACGTTTTCCCGACGCAAACCAAGCAGATGCCTTCCGCTCCGCAGGGGCTGGCACAACTGACACGCCACGTTGCGCGGCTCGGCGACTACCCGACAGTGGCAATTGGCGGCATCAGCCTCGCGCGCGCGCCAGAGGTGTTGGCTACGGGCGTCGGCAGCATCGCCGTGGTGAGCGCCATTACCCAGGCGGATGAGTGGCAGCAGGCCACGCGGCAGCTGTTGGATCTCGCGGGGGTGGGCGATGAATGATCACGACTTTATGCGCTACAGCCGCCAGATCTTGCTGGAGGAGATCGCCATCGCCGGACAACAGAAGCTGCTCGACAGCCGGGTGTTGATTGTCGGACTTGGCGGTCTTGGTGCGCCTGCCGCCGCCTACCTGGCGGGCGCGGGTGTCGGCATGCTGGTGCTGGCGGATGATGACGCCGTGCACCTGAGCAACCTGCAACGGCAGATCCTCTTTACCTCGCGCGATATTAATCAGCCCAAAGCCAGGGTGACGGCCGAGCGGCTGCATCAGTTGAACCCGGAGATTGAACTGGTCTCTCTCTCACAGCGGCTCAGCGGCGACGCGCTGCTGGAAGAGGTGTCACGCGCCGATGTGGTGCTTGATTGCAGCGATAACATGCAGACCCGCCAGGCGATCAACGCCGCCTGCGTGGCGCGTAATACGCCGCTGGTTTCCGCTAGCGCCGTCGGTTTTGGCGGCCAGTTACTGGTGCTCACCCCGCCCTGGGAGCAGGGCTGTTACCGCTGTTTGTGGCCCGACGAGCGCGAGCCGGAACGCAACTGCCGCACGGCGGGCATTCTCGGCCCGGTGGTTGGCATCATGGGGGCGATGCAGGCGCTGGAAGCGATCAAGTTGTTAACCGGCATGCAGGCGGCACAGGGAGAGCTGCGGCTGTTTGACGCCCGCACCAACCTGTGGCGCACCCTCGCATTACAGCGCGCCAGCACCTGCCCGGTCTGCGGAGGACATCATGCAAATACGCGTTAATGACGAACCGATGAGCTGCGCACAGGCGCTCAGTGTTGCCGACCTGCTTAAGGCGCTTGAACAGTTAAAGCCGGGCGTCGCGCTGGCGCTAAACGAGGCGATTCTGCCGCGCGATCGCTGGGGAGAGCAACAGTTGCAGGATGGCGATCGCATCCTGCTGTTTCAGGTTATCGCAGGGGGTTGAGATGTTACGTATTGCAGATAAAAGCTTTTCTTCACGCCTCTTTACCGGCACGGGGAAATTCGCCACACCGCAGCTGATGGTGGAGTCGATTCAGGCGGCGGGCAGCGAGCTGGTGACGCTGGCAATGAAGCGCGTCGATTTACGCCAGCGTAATGACGCTATTTTGCAGCCGCTGATAGACGCGGGCGTCACCCTGCTGCCAAACACTTCCGGCGCGAAAAATGCCGAAGAGGCGATCTTCGCCGCCCAACTGGCGCGTGAAGCGCTGGGCACACACTGGCTGAAGCTGGAGATCCACCCCGATGCACGCTGGCTGCTGCCGGATCCTATCGAAACCCTGCGCGCGGCAGAGAAGCTGGTGCAGAGCGGGTTTGTGGTGCTGCCCTACTGCGGCGCGGATCCGGTGTTATGCAAACGGCTGGAAGAGGTGGGGTGCGCAGCGGTAATGCCGCTCGGCGCGCCGATTGGCTCGAATCAGGGGCTGGAGACCCGCGCCATGCTGGAGATCATCATTGAGCAGGCCAGCGTGCCGGTGGTAGTAGATGCCGGTATCGGTGCGCCAAGCCACGCCGCACTGGCGCTCGAGATGGGCGCAGATGCGGTGCTGGTCAACACCGCTATCGCCGTCGCGGACGATCCCGTCGCCATGGCGCGCGCATTTCGCCTGGCAGTGGAAGCCGGAGCACTGGCGCGTCAAGCAGTACCGGGCGCTCGCCAACACTACGCCGCGGCCACCAGCCCACTGACCGGCTTTCTGGAGGCGCTGCAATGAACACCTTCACCGACCGTTGGCGGCAGCTGAACTGGGATGATATTCGCCTGCGTATTCACAGCAAGACCACCGCTGACGTCGAGCGTGCGCTTAACGCCCGGCAAGCAACCCGCGACGATATGATGGCGCTGCTCTCCCCGGCGGCCAGCGAGCTGCTGGAGCTGCTGGCGCAGAAAGCGCAGCGCCTGACCCGCCAGCGTTTTGGCAACACCGTCAGTTTTTATGTCCCGCTCTATCTGTCGAATCTCTGCGCCAATGACTGCACCTATTGCGGGTTCTCCATGAGTAACCATTTGAAGCGCAAAACGCTGGATGAGGAGGAGATCGCCCGCGAGTGCGCTGCCCTGCGTGAACTGGGTTTTGAGCATCTGCTGCTGGTCACCGGTGAGCATCAGGGAAAAGTGGGGATGGACTATTTTCGCCGCCATTTCCCCGCTATTCGCCGCCAGTTCGCCTCATTGCAGATGGAAGTGCAGCCGCTTTCTGAAGAGGAGTATCGCGAGCTAAAGGGACTTGGGCTGGATGGTGTGATGGTCTACCAGGAGACCTACCACGAGGCGCAGTATGCCCGGCATCATCTGCGCGGCAAAAAGCAGGACTTTTTCTGGCGGCTGGAGACGCCGGATCGCCTTGGCCACGCCGGGATCGACAAGATCGGCCTTGGCGCACTGATGGGGCTGTCCGACAGCTGGCGCGTCGACTGTTATATGGTGGCGGAGCATCTGCTCTGGTTACAGCAACACTACTGGCAGAGCCGCTACTCGGTGTCGTTTCCTCGCCTGCGCCCCTGCGCGGGAGGAATCGAACCGGCGTCAATCATGGACGAGAAACAACTGGTACAGACCATTTGCGCATTTCGCCTGCTGGCACCAGATACCGAGCTGTCGCTGTCGACGCGGGAATCGCCGCACTTTCGCGATCATGTTATCCCCCTCGCCATTAACAATGTCAGTGCCTTCTCTAAAACACAGCCCGGCGGCTATGCCGACGATCACCCGGAGCTGGAGCAGTTCTCACCTCATGATGGGAGACGTCCGGAGATGGTCGCCGATGCGCTGATCGCTCGTGGGTTGCAACCGGTGTGGAAAGACTGGGATAGTTGGTTGGGACGTGTGCCGCAAAAAAAGAGTAATACGCTGATAAACGGTTAATTTTCTTTCGGCCTGTTACGTAAAGTGAAAGTCGGGCGCTGGCACCAACGCGCCCGCTGCGGCACCCTCTCTTCGTCAGCGTACACTGACCGGAGCGGGCGCCGTTCCCCTCTCCCGCTCCGCCTCCCTTCGGCATGTACGCTGCTTATGACAATGGGAAAAAGCGTGTCCAGCGCGGGTAATGCAAGCAAGGAAACGAAGTGATGTCAGGTTGTAACCGGTTTCACATTCGCTGCCCTTTCTTTGTGATGCCAGACACACAATCATCGTAAAGCGGTTGTTGAAGTCAACGCCGACGGATAATTATCAATAATCCCATCAACACCGAGGCTGACTATGAAAAACATCGTTTTATGCTGTGCAGCAGGTATGTCCACCAGCATGTTGGTGCAACGAATGAAAGACGCGGCGCAAAAGAGAGGCGTCGAGGTCACCATCAAAGCGGTTCCTGTTGCGGATTTTAAAGATGAGATTGCAACGGCAGATATCGTGTTGCTGGGGCCGCAGGTGAAGTATGAGCAGGCAAAACTGCAGGCGCAGGCCGAGCCGCTGGGCAAGAAGGTGGCGGTGATCGATATGATGGATTACGGCATGATGAAAGGCGATGTCGTACTGGAAAAAGCCCTTAAGCTGCTGGAGTGAGCGCGTGGAAGAGTTAGAAACCATCATTATGGAACTGCTGGTCAATGCCGGTGCGGCGCGCAGCCAGGCACTGACCGCGCTGCAGATGGCGCGCAAAGGTGACTTCGACGACGCGGAAAAAGCGATGGAGGAGTCTCGCGAATTTGTTAAAGCCGCGCACAAGATCCAGACCCAGCTAATCGGTCTGGATGAAGGCACCGGTAAACTGCCGGTCAACCTAATCACCGTTCACTCTCAGGACCATCTGATGAACGCGATGGTCATCCAGGACCTGGCTGACGACCTGATTGAGATCTACCGCAGGCTTCCGCCGCGCGCTTAATTGTCGCTTTAGTCCCACAAGAGGCGCCCGTTTCACCGGGCGTTTTTTATTGCGCTTAAAACGGTGGGATGTTTTCCGCGCCGATTTATGGCACAACATGGCATTCACCGATCGTAATCGCCACCGCAGGTGCCTGATGCCCGCTATTCCCGTTCCTTTTTACACCCTCTCCCTACTGCTGATGCTGTTGGCAAAAGTCTGGCTGCAACGCCCTGCCGGCTATCGCACCCTCGCCACCTTTATCACTGGCTGCGCGCTACTGGTGCTGGTGACAGCACTGCGCTGGCAATTTGATGCGCTGGTTTTGCGACAGCTGCAGTCGATACTGGCCATTGCGCTACCGCCGCTGGCATGGCGCTGTTTTGCCAGTGTGACCGGGCGAAGCCGCATCGCTAAGCGCATTGCCTCGCTGCTGCCGCCAGCCATCGCGCTGGCGCTGAACCTGATCGCGCCAATGACTACGGACATTGTGCTGATGCTGCTCTATATCGGTTACGGCGGCGCACTAATTGGCACCGCTTATCGCGGTGCGGATGCGTTCGTGCTGACACGGCTAACAGATGCGCGCAATACTTCGGTAATGGCCTTTCTCGCTGGGGTGTTTCTCTGCTTTAGCGGCCTGACCGATCTTGCGATTACGCTCGACTACGCCTGGTATGACGGCTTGCAGGCAGCGCGCCTCGTCGCCCTCTCGCAGGCGATTCTGCTGCCATTTATCTGCCTCGCGATTCTCTACAGCGGCAAGAAAATCCCCACCGCTGAAGAAATACCGCAGATATCACCAGCCGATGAGCAAAGCGTGGAGCTGGATAGCGATCTGGTGGCGCTCTGTGAAAAGCTGGAGACGCGTCTTACCGAACAGCAGCTGTTTCTCAATAGCGACCTGACGCTCGATCTGCTGGCGCGAAAATGGGTGATCCCGGCGCGTCAGATTTCACGTGCCGTCAATGCGGTGCGCGGTTGCAATGTCTCACAATGGATTAACGGCTTTCGTATTCACTATGCCCAACATCTGCTGCTCACCACCGACGCGCCCGTCACCAGCATCATGCTCGATGCTGGCTTTGCCACCAAATCTAACTTCAACCGCGAGTTTGTGCGTATTAGCGGCGTGAGCCCGACGGCGTTTCGCCGCTCGGCGGGTAATCCAGCGCCTGTTGCAGAAAAACTGTGATCGTGTCGCTAAGCCGCTGATGAATGTCAGCCCGGCTTAGCGCACCGCCATCCTCACACACAATCCCTTCGCCCGGATCCTGCGCCTCAATCAATGCTTTCGCGCCAGGCTTGCAGAGCTGCATAAAACTAAAGTGGGTAGCGCCCGTAACGCTTTGCGCCTGCTGCTTCGCCGCCGGAATGTCGTGTTGCAGGTAGCCGGACTCCAGCCGCGCAGGTAACTCGTCACTATCGGCCTGCGCGGAGAGGATCAGCACCGGCACATTCAGTTGAGCGAGGCTCTCCGGCGTGAAACCGCGCGCCAGCCCTAAATCCAGCGAAACAACGGCTTTAATGAGTGGCTCGCGCTGGCTCTCCATCAACGAGGCGGATGTCTCAGGACGATTGATGCCCAGCGTTGGGATCAACTTACAGCCCGCCAGCACGGGATGGCTTTTACAATCCGTCTGGAAACGTCCGGCATCGAAGCGTGCACCTGCCAGCTCCATTACCGTCCAGCCCCCCAGCGAGTGGCCGATCGCGGCAATGCGCCGGATGTCCACCTGGCCAGCAATGGCAGGATCGCCAATCAGGTCATTCATTACGCGGCGCAAATCGCGCGGGCGCTGCCAGAGCTGCCACGCATCCTGCTGCGCTTTATTGCGGGTGGTGGTGCCCGGATGATCAGGCGCGGCGACGATATACCCCTGCGCCGCCATGCGTTGCGCCAGCCAGTTCAGGTTGCGCCAGTTACCGCCGTACCCGTGTGAGAGCAGCAATAATGGATGTGTACCGGTTGTGGGCTGTGCGTTAAGCAGTGCCGGGGTGCCAACAAAAACCGGGTTGTCGCCCACCGTTTCCGGGGTGCCGGTTTGAGCTGTGGGATACCAGACGGCGACATTGAGCGGGCGCGCTTTATCCTCCTTCAGATGAAGCTGGCGGAAGGCGGTGTCGGCATGGGTTATGCCGCTCAGAAGGAGCGTAAAAAAGAGAATCATTGTGCGTAGGGACATCATGCGTTCCTGATGGGTTAACAGAACGCTGAGTGTGCCCGTCCCTTGTGCGGCGGGCGTCCTGAAACACGATCGAGGACTGTTTAGCTGATTTCGGACATAAAAAAACCCGCCGAAGCGGGTTTTTATGACGAGAAACGATTACTCGTTGTCGGAACCACCCAGACCTGCATTCAGCAGTTCTGCAAGGCTCGCGGACGCGTCTTCCGCAGTCACCTGCGGCGCTGCCGGCAGTTCGCCAGCGGCGCGACGGCGCATACGATCCTGGTGGTACGCATAACCGGTACCGGCCGGGATTAGACGACCCACGATCACGTTCTCTTTCAGACCGCGCAGTTCGTCGCGTTTGCCCGCAACGGCTGCTTCGGTAAGCACACGAGTCGTCTCCTGGAACGATGCCGCGGAGATGAAGGACTCGGTCGCCAGAGACGCTTTGGTGATACCCAGCAGATCGCGTGCATAGGTTGCACTGATTTTGCCGTTCGATTCGAGATCGCGGTTAGCAATCTTGACGCGAGAGTATTCAACCTGCTCGCCTTCCAGGAACTCGGAGCTGCCCGCGTTCACGATGGTGGCTTTACGCAGCATCTGACGAACGATAACTTCGATGTGCTTATCGTTGATCTTAACGCCCTGCAGACGGTAAACGTCCTGTACTTCGTTGGTGATATAACGCGTTACCGCGTGTACGCCACGAAGACGCAGAATGTCGTGCGGTGCTTCCGGACCGTCGGAAACCACGTCACCACGTTCTACACGTTCACCTTCAAACACGTTGAGCTGACGCCATTTCGGGATCATCTCTTCGTACGGATCGCTACCGTCAACCGGCGTGATCACCAGACGGCGTTTACCTTTGGTCTCTTTACCGAAGGAAATAATACCGCTGATTTCAGCCAGGATTGCCGGCTCTTTCGGACGACGTGCTTCGAACAGGTCCGCAACGCGCGGCAGACCACCGGTAATATCCTTGGTACCGCCGGATTCCTGCGGAATACGTGCCAGGGTGTCACCGGAGCTGATCTGTACGCCATCTTCCAGCTGAACAATCGCTTTACCCGGCAGGAAGTACTGGGCAGGCATATCGGTGCCTGGGATCAGTACGTCGTTACCATTGGCATCAACGATTTTCAGTGCCGGACGCAGATCTTTACCGCCAGAGGTACGCTCTGCGGAGTCCAGCACCACCAGCGACGAGAGACCGGTCAGTTCGTCGGTCTGACGGGTAATCGTCTGACCATCGATCATGTCGGTGAAGCGGATGAAACCAGCCACTTCGGTGATTACCGGCATGGTGTGCGGATCCCAGTTTGCAACGGTTTCACCGCCAGCAACCTGCTCGCCATCACCCTTCGCCATCACCGCACCGTAAGGCACTTTATAGCTCTCTTTGGTACGACCGAATTCGTCGATCAGTTTCAGCTCAGTGTTACGGGAGGTGACCACCAGCTTACCGCTGGAGTTAACAACCGACTTCGCATTGCTCAGACGGATGCTACCTTTGTTTTTCACCTGGATGCTGGATTCAGCAGCCGCACGCGATGCCGCACCACCGATGTGGAACGTACGCATCGTCAGCTGTGTACCCGGCTCACCGATGGACTGTGCTGCGATAACGCCGATTGCTTCACCTTTGTTAATGATGTGGCCACGCGCCAGGTCACGACCATAGCAGTGGGCGCACACACCAAAGTCGGTGTCGCAGGATACAACGGAACGCACTTTCACGGAGTCGACAGAGTTCGCTTCCAGCAGGTCACACCACTGTTCGTGCAGCAGCGTGTTGCGCGGAACCAGAATGTCTGCGGTGCCCGGCTTCAGAATGTCTTCCGCGGTCACACGACCCAGAACGCGATCGCGCAGCGGCTCTTTAACGTCGCCACCTTCGATAACCGGCGTCATGGTGATCCCTTCGAGGGTGCCACAATCGTCTTCGGTTACGACCAGATCCTGTGCCACGTCAACCAGACGACGGGTCAGGTAACCGGAGTTCGCGGTTTTCAGTGCGGTATCCGCCAGACCTTTACGCGCACCGTGCGTGGAGATGAAGTACTGGAGTACGTTCAGACCTTCACGGAAGTTCGCGGTGATCGGCGTTTCGATGATTGAGCCATCCGGCTTCGCCATCAGACCACGCATACCAGCAAGCTGACGAATCTGGGCTGCAGAACCACGCGCACCGGAGTCGGCCATCATGTAGATGCTGTTAAAGGAAACCTGCTGCTCTTCAACGCCGTCACGGTTAATAACGGTTTCAGTCTGCAGGTTATCCATCATCGCTTTGGATACACGATCGTTCGCCGCGGCCCAAATATCGATAACTTTGTTATAGCGTTCGCCCGCGGTGACCAGACCAGACTGGAACTGCTCCTGGATCTCAGCAACTTCAGCTTCCGCTTCGGAGATGATCTCGTGTTTCTTCTCCGGGATGACCATGTCATCGATACCAACGGATGCACCTGAACGCGCTGCGTAAGCAAAGCCGGTGTACATCGTCTGGTCAGCGAAGATAACGGTCGGCTTCAGCCCCAGAATGCGGTAACAGGTGTTCAGCATTTTGGAGATCGCTTTCTTGCCCAGCGCCTGGTTGACGATGGAGAAAGGCAGACCTTTCGGTACGATCATCCACAGAATGGCACGGCCAACGGTCGTGTCTTTCAGGCTGGTGGTCGCAACGAACTCGCCGTTAGCATCTTTTTCATATTCGGTGATACGCACTTTAACGCGCGCATGCAGAGAGGCCAGGCCGGCGCGATAAATACGCTCAGCTTCTTTCGGGCCAGTCAGCACCATGCCTTCGCCTTTGGCGTTAACACAGTCACGGGTCATGTAGTAGAGACCCAGTACAACGTCCTGAGACGGAACGATGATGGGTTCGCCGTTCGCCGGAGACAGGATGTTGTTGGTAGACATCATCAGCGCACGCGCTTCCAGCTGGGCTTCCAGCGTCAGCGGTACGTGAACAGCCATCTGGTCACCATCGAAGTCGGCGTTATATGCCGCACAAACCAGCGGGTGCAGCTGGATCGCTTTACCTTCGATCAGTACCGGTTCAAACGCCTGGATACCCAGACGGTGCAGTGTTGGTGCACGGTTCAGCAGTACCGGGTGTTCGCGGATAACTTCGTCCAGGATATCCCAAACGACAGCTTCTTCGCGCTCAACCATTTTCTTCGCGGCTTTGATGGTGGTGGCGAGGCCACGCAGTTCCAGCTTGCCGTAAATGAACGGTTTGAACAGCTCCAGCGCCATTTTCTTCGGCAGACCGCACTGGTGCAGACGCAGGTATGGACCTACGGTGATTACAGAACGACCGGAGTAGTCAACACGCTTACCGAGCAGGTTCTGACGGAAACGACCCTGCTTACCTTTGATCATATCGGCCAAAGATTTCAGCGGACGCTTGTTGGAACCGGTGATCGCACGACCGCGACGGCCGTTATCCAGCAGGGCGTCGACCGCTTCCTGCAGCATACGTTTTTCGTTGCGTACGATGATGTCCGGCGCCGCCAGATCCAGCAGACGTTTCAGACGGTTGTTACGGTTGATCACGCGACGGTAGAGATCGTTCAGATCCGACGTTGCGAAACGACCACCGTCCAGCGGAACCAGCGGACGCAGGTCCGGCGGCAGCACTGGCAGAACGGTCAGGATCATCCACTCCGGCTTGTTACCAGACTGTACGAACGCTTCCAGCAGCTTGATACGCTTGGTCAGCTTCTTACGTTTGGTTTCGGAGTTGGTTTCGTTCAGCTCTTCACGCAGCTGTTCGCACTCTTGCTCCAGATCCATGCTTTTCAGCAGGGCCTGGATCGCTTCGGCGCCCATCTTCGCGTCAAATTCATCACCGAACTCTTCCAGCGCGTCCAGATACTGCTCTTCAGTCAGGATCTGGTTACGTTCCAGGTTGGTCATCCCACCTTCGATAACCACATAGGATTCGAAGTAGAGGACGCGTTCGATATCACGCAGCGGCATATCCAGCAGCAGACCGATACGGGACGGCAGCGATTTCAGGAACCAGATGTGCGCGGTCGGGGAAGCCAGTTCGATGTGGCCCATGCGCTCACGACGCACTTTGGTCTGGGTCACTTCAACGCCGCACTTCTCACAGATCACACCACGGTGTTTCAGGCGCTTGTACTTACCGCACAGGCACTCGTAATCTTTTACTGGCCCGAAAATACGCGCACAGAAAAGGCCGTCACGCTCAGGTTTGAACGTACGGTAGTTGATGGTTTCTGGCTTTTTAACTTCACCAAAAGACCATGAACGGATCATGTCTGGCGAAGCCAGAGCAATTTTGATCGCATCAAACTCTTCGGTTTTAGTTTGCGCTTTCAGAAACTTTAATAAGTCTTTCACGGATTTGCTCCCGTCGGAGTTAGCACAATCTGGTGCCGGGTATTACCCCGGCACCAGTGACCTGTTTGAGCGAGAGTTACTCGTCTTCCAGCTCGATGTTGATACCCAGCGAACGAATCTCTTTCAACAGTACGTTGAAGGACTCTGGCATCCCCGGTTCCATCTGATGGTTGCCGTCCACGATGTTCTTATACATCTTGGTACGACCATTCACGTCATCAGACTTAACGGTGAGCATTTCCTGCAGGGTGTATGCCGCGCCGTAGGCTTCCAGCGCCCATACTTCCATCTCCCCGAAGCGCTGACCACCGAACTGCGCCTTACCACCCAGCGGCTGCTGAGTAACCAGGCTGTAGGAACCGGTGGAACGCGCATGCATTTTGTCATCAACCAGGTGGTTCAGTTTCAGCATGTACATGTAGCCAACGGTAACCTGGCGCTCGAACTGCTCACCGGTACGACCGTCGAACAGTGTGATCTGACCGGAAGTCGGCAGGCCACCCAGCTGTAACAGTTCCTTGATTTCAGACTCTTTCGCACCGTCGAAGACCGGCGTTGCGATCGGCATGCCTTTACGCAGGTTTTCAGCCAGACGCAGCACTTCATCATCGCTGAAGGTGCTCAGGTCGACTTTCTGACGAACGTCAGCGCCCAGATCGTATGCACGCTGGATGAACTCGCGCAGTTTCGCGACTTCCTGCTGCTGTTTCAGCATGGCGTTAATCTTGTCGCCAATACCTTTCGCAGCCATACCCAGGTGGGTTTCAAGGATCTGACCGATGTTCATACGAGACGGTACGCCCAGCGGGTTCAGTACGATGTCTACCGGCGTACCGTTTTCATCGTATGGCATATCTTCGATCGGGTTGATCTTGGAGATAACACCCTTGTTACCGTGACGACCTGCCATCTTATCACCAGGCTGGATCTGACGTTTAACGGCCAGATAAACCTTAACAATCTTCAGCACGCCCGGTGCCAGATCGTCGCCCTGAGTGATCTTACGGCGTTTCGCTTCGAGTTTTTTCTCGAACTCGTGTTTCAGTTCGTCGTACTGCTCAGCCAGCTGTTCCAGCTGATTCTGTTTCGCTTCGTCGGTCAGGCCGAGTTCCAGCCAGCGGTCGCGCGGCAGTTTGTCGAGCTTATCAGCTTCAACGCCACCGGATACCAGCACGGAGTGGATACGGCTGAACAGGCCAGCTTCGAGGATCTGCAGTTCTTCAGACAGGTCTTTCTTCGCCTGTTTGAGCTGCATCTCTTCGATTTCCAGCGCACGTTTGTCTTTTTCCACGCCATCGCGGGTGAAGACCTGAACGTCGATAACCGTACCGGAAACACCGTTTGGTACGCGCAGAGAAGAGTCTTTAACGTCAGACGCTTTCTCACCGAAGATCGCACGCAGCAGTTTCTCTTCTGGCGTCAGCTGGGTTTCACCTTTCGGCGTTACCTTACCAACCAGAATGTCGCCGCCGGTCACTTCTGCACCGATGTAAACGATACCGGATTCATCCAGTTTGGAGAGCGCAGCTTCACCCACGTTCGGGATATCAGCGGTGATCTCTTCCGGCCCCAGTTTGGTGTCACGGGACACGCAAGCCAGTTCCTGGATGTGAATAGTGGTGAAACGATCTTCCTGAACCACACGCTCGGAGACGAGGATGGAGTCTTCGAAGTTGTA
This sequence comes from Kosakonia sp. SMBL-WEM22, assembly GCF_014490785.1. Taxonomy (NCBI): domain Bacteria; kingdom Pseudomonadati; phylum Pseudomonadota; class Gammaproteobacteria; order Enterobacterales; family Enterobacteriaceae; genus Kosakonia; species Kosakonia sp. SMBL-WEM22. The sequence continues at coordinate 4,773,038 of NZ_CP051488.1, forward strand.
ACCGTTCCACGGCATGAACGCTACGCGCATGTTCTGACCGAGCGCCAGTTCACCGAGGTCGGTGGACGGACCGTCTGCCAGCACGTCGCCGCGCTCAATCGGCTCACCCAGGTAGACACACGGCATCTGGTTGATGCAGGTGTTCTGGTTAGAACGGGTGTATTTGGTCAGGTTATAGATGTCGATACCTGCTTCGCCCGGGTACATCTCGTCTTCGTTAACTTTGATAACGATACGGGAAGCATCCACGTACTGAACGGTACCGCCACGTTTCGCAACAGCGGTTACGCCGGAGTCAACGGCAACAGCACGTTCCATACCGGTACCAACCAGCGGCTTATCAGCGCGCAGAGTCGGAACCGCCTGACGTTGCATGTTCGCACCCATCAATGCACGGTTGGCGTCATCGTGTTCCAGGAACGGGATCAGGGATGCACCGACGGAGACCACCTGCTGGGTGGATACGTCCATGTAGTCAACCTGGTCTGCGCTGAAGAGGCTTGATTCGCCTTTGCTGCGGCAGGTTACCAGATCTTCTGCAAAACGCCCTTCTTCCGTCAGGTTGGTGTTCGCCTGAGCGATAACGTAGTTACCCTCTTCAATTGCAGAGAGGTAATGGATCTCGTCAGTCACCACGCCGTCAGTCACTTTACGATACGGCGTTTCGAGGAAGCCGTACTCGTTAGTCTGTGCATAGACGGACAGGGAGTTGATCAGACCGATGTTCGGACCTTCAGGCGTTTCGATTGGACATACGCGACCGTAGTGAGTCGGGTGTACGTCTCGAACTTCAAAGCCTGCGCGCTCACGAGTCAGACCGCCCGGGCCAAGTGCAGAGATACGACGTTTGTGCGTAATCTCAGACAGCGGGTTGTTCTGATCCATAAACTGGGAGAGCTGGCTGGAGCCAAAGAACTCTTTCACCGCCGCCGAAATTGGCTTGGCGTTGATCATGTCCTGCGGCATCAGGGTGTCCAGATCGCCCAGAGAGAGACGCTCTTTCACCGCACGCTCTACACGTACCAGGCCAACGCGGAATTGGTTTTCCGCCATTTCGCCTACGGAACGGATACGACGGTTGCCGAGGTGGTCAATATCATCCACTTCACCGATGCCGTTACGGATACCGATGAGCTTTTTCATCACTTCGATGATGTCTTCGTTGCTCAGGATACCGGAACCTTCAATGCTGTCGCGCAGCAGAGAACGGTTGAACTTCATGCGGCCTACCGCAGAAAGGTCGTAGCGGTCTTCGGAGAAGAACAGGTTTTCGAAGAGGCTTTCAGCCGCTTCGCGAGTCGGCGGCTCACCCGGGCGCATCATGCGGTAGATTTCTACCAGCGCGCTCAGACGATCGTTAGTCGGGTCGACGCGTACGGTCTCAGAGATGTACGGGCCGTGATCCAGATCGTTGGTGAACAGCGTTTCAATACGTTTGTGACCAGCCTGGCTCAGTTTCGCCAGCAGATCGAGCGACAGCTCCATGTTAGCCGGGCAGATCAGCTCGCCAGTGGATTCGTCAACGTAGTCTTTCGCCGCAACTTTACCGGCGATGTACTCAACCGGCACTTCGATATGTTGGATTTCGTCTTTTTCCAGCTGACGAATGTGGCGCGCGGTGATGCGGCGGCCTTTCTCAACATACATTTTGCCGTTGGCTTCGATATCGAAGGAGGCGGTTTCGCCACGCAGGCGTTCCGGTACCAGTTCCATCTGCAGCTTGTTGTCGCGGATCTCGAAGACCACTTTTTCAAAGAACAGGTCAAGGATCTGTTCAGTGGTGTAGTTCAGCGCGCGCAGAATGATGGTTGCCGGCAGCTTACGACGGCGGTCGATACGAACGAACAGGTTGTCTTTCGGATCGAACTCAAAGTCCAGCCATGACCCACGGTAAGGAATGATACGTGCGTTATAGAGCACTTTACCGGAAGAGTGGGTTTTACCCTTGTCGCTGTCAAAGAAGACGCCCGGGCTACGGTGAAGCTGAGAAACGATAACACGCTCAGTACCGTTGATAACAAAGGTACCGTTGTCGGTCATGAGCGGGATTTCGCCCATGTAGACTTCTTGTTCTTTAATGTCTTTTACGGTGCCTTCCGGCGCTTCGCGCTCGTAGATCACCAGACGCAGTTTTACGCGCAGCGGGGCGGAGTACGTCACACCACGGATTTGACACTCTTTAACGTCAAATACGGGTTCGCCAAGACGGTAGCTGACGTATTGCAGTTCCGAATTGCCGCTGTAGCTCTTGATCGGGAACACGGAGCGGAATGCCGCTTCGAGCCCGTACTGGCCTTCAGGATCTTGCTCGATGAACTTCTGGAACGAGTCAAGCTGGATAGAAAGGAGATAGGGAACATCCAGTACTTGTGGACGTTTACCAAAATCCTTACGAATACGTTTTTTCTCGGTATAGGAGTAAACCATAGGGTTCCTCAGCTCGCTGACAAGTCGACCCATCTGCCCAGGGAAAGGACAGTTTGTGCAACACTATTTTTTTGACCGGAAAGTGGAGCACTTTCCGCAATGCTTGTTGCTATCACGCTTAAATCATTTCATTGCGATTTACACAGCGCCGAGCGACTGTCGCAGTATATTAAGTCGTCGATAGAAACAAGCATTGAAAAGGCAACAGGTAGTCAAACAGTGTGAAACACTACCAGCGCCTTCTACAGCGCAAAAAGGCTGGTGACCAAAAAGTCACCAGCCATCAGCCTGATTTCTCAGGCTGCAACCGGAAGGGTTGGCTTATTTAACTTCAACTTCAGCGCCAGCTTCTTCCAGAGATTTTTTCAGAGCTTCAGCGTCATCTTTGCTCACGCCTTCTTTCAGAGCGGCCGGAGCAGATTCTACCAGGTCTTTAGCTTCTTTCAGACCCAGGCCAGTTGCGCCACGTACTGCTTTGATAACAGCAACTTTGTTAGCGCCAACAGCTTTCAGAATAACGTCGAATTCAGTTTTTTCTTCAGCAGCTTCAGCAGCCGGGCCAGCAGCAACAGCTACAGCGGCAGCAGCAGAAACACCGAATTTTTCTTCCATTGCAGAGATCAGTTCTACAACGTCCATTACGGACATAGCGGCAACTGCTTCAATGATTTGATCTTTAGTGATAGACATTTAAATTGTTCCTGAATATCAGAATAAGTTTATACGTAAGCGAATGCGTTATAGAGAAAACTGCGATTAAGCAGCTTCTTTCGCATCGCGTACAGCAGCCAGAGTACGAACCAGTTTGCCAGCAGAGGCTTCTTTCATGGTTGCCATCAGGCGTGCAATTGCTTCTTCGTAGGTCGGCAGGGTTGCCAGGCGATCGATCTGGGACGCCGGGATCAACTCACCTTCAAAGGCAGCGGCTTTGACCTCAAATTTTGCATTCGCTTTCGCGAAATCTTTGAACAGACGAGCAGCAGCGCCCGGGTGTTCCATAGAATATGCAATCAGGGTCGGACCAACGAACGCGTCTTTCAGGCACTCGAACTGAGTACCTTCAACAACACGGCGCAGCAGGGTGTTACGAACAACACGCATGTAAACGCCGGCTTCGCGACCTGCTTTACGCAGTTCGGTCATTTTATCTACGGTAACGCCACGGGAATCCGCAACAACCGCAGACAGCGCGCCTTTGGCTACTTCGCTGACTTCAGCAACAATCGCTTGTTTGTCTTGAAGATTTAAAGCCATTAGCTTTGCTCCTGGATGTTTGCCAGGGCTCATGCCCTGGAACTCACTTCACTCTTTTCAACGAAAAGAGCGTCTTAATACGGTGAGCAGAAACAAGCCAAAGAGTACTTAAAAAATATTCTTCAGGTTCTGTCACCGTCTACGCAGGGAATTAAGTCTCTTGCGAAACACCTGCGGTCTTCGACGGAGGCCTGGATAGGCCAGGCTCCAACGAACAAATCTGTTTGTTTGCTAGCTTACGCCAGCAAAACGTGGGGGAAGATTGTAGACAAATCCGCCACCCACGTAAAGGCGAATATTAGTTCGCCGCTGCGTTCAGACCAGCCTGGTCTACCGCAACACCAGCACCCATGGTGGTGGAGATGCTAACTTTCTTGATGTACACGCCTTTCGCCTGAGACGGTTTTGCTTTTTTCAGCGCAACCAGCAGAGATTCCAGGTTTTCTTTCAGTTTGTCAGCGTCAAAGTCCACTTTACCGATGGTGGTGTGGATGATGCCGTTTTTGTCGTTACGGTAACGAACCTGACCCGCTTTAGCGTTCTTAACCGCTTCAGCAACGTTCGGGGTTACAGTACCAACTTTCGGGTTCGGCATCAGGCCACGCGGACCCAGAACCTGGCCCAGCTGGCCAACAACGCGCATTGCATCCGGGGAAGCAATAACAACGTCAAAGTTCATTTCGCCTTTCTTGATCTGGTCAGCCAGATCTTCCATACCTACCAGCTCAGCGCCAGCTGCTTTAGCAGCTTCAGCGTTCGGGCCCTGGGTAAATACGGCTACGCGAACAGAACGGCCAGTACCGTGCGGCAGTACAGTTGCACCACGTACGTTCTGGTCAGATTTACGCGCGTCGATGCCGAGGTTAACGGCAACGTCTACGCTTTCTACGAATTTAGCAGTGGCCAGCTCTTTCAGCAGAGCAATGGCTTCGTTGATGTCGTACTGTTTGGTCGCATCAACTTTGTCACGGATCACGCGCATACGCTTGGTCAGTTTAGCCATTTCTTAATCCTCCACTACCAGGCCCATGGAACGCGCAGTACCTTCGATTGAGCGAGTCATCGCTTCAATGTCAGCACCGGTCATATCCGCGGCTTTAGTCTGAGCGATTTCCTGCAGCTGAGCGCGGGAGATGGTGCCCACTTTGTCTTTGTTCGGCTTGCCGGAACCAGACTTGATACCAGCCGCTTTCTTCAGCAGAACTGCTGCCGGAGGCGTTTTGGTAACGAAAGTGAAGGAACGGTCAGCGTAAACGGTAATAACAACCGGAATCGGCAGACCTTTTTCCATGGATTCTGTTTTGGCGTTGAACGCTTTGCAGAATTCCATGATGTTAACACCCTGCTGACCCAGAGCCGGACCAACCGGTGGGCTCGGGTTTGCCATGCCAGCTGCAACCTGCAGCTTGACGTAGGCCTGGACTTTCTTAGCCATTGAAATTTCCTCGTTTGGGTATAGCGCCCCGAAAGGCTCCCCGTGGTTAAAACTGTTTTACCGGTTCAGAACCCGTAAAAACAAAAGGCGCGAAATTGTATGTCAATTTCGCGCCCTGTGCAACGTTTGATCGCCGAATATTTAGGCTTTTTCGACCTGGCTAAAGTCCAGCTCTACCGGGGTCGCACGACCGAAGATAGAGACGGAAACTTTCAGGCGGGACTTCTCGTAGTCCACCTCTTCAACGACGCCGTTAAAGTCGGCAAACGGGCCATCGCTAACGCGGACCATTTCACCCGGCTCGAACAGCGTTTTCGGACGCGGCTTATCACCAACCTGCTGCAGGCGGTTCATGATCGCATCCACTTCTTTGTCGCTAATCGGTGCCGGACGATCGGATGTACCACCGATGAAGCCCATTACGCGCGGAACGCTGCGCACCAGGTGCCAGCTGGCGTCATTCATCACCATTTGGACAAGTACGTAGCCCGGGAAGAATTTGCGTTCGCTTTTGCGACGCTGGCCGCCACGGATTTCGACCACTTCTTCGGTCGGCACCATAACTTCGCCAAACAACTCTTCCATGTTGTGTAATTTGATATGCTCGCGCAGCGAAGTTGCTACGCGGCCTTCAAAACCGGAAAACGCCTGAACGACGTACCAGCGCTTTTTAGGAGCTTCAGACATCTCAGAACCTCAGGCCAGTGATAAAGGAAACCAGGCGGACCAGAATACCATCCAGCCCCCACAGGATCAGTGACATAACTGCGGTGACCGCAGCCACAATCAACGTGGTGTGCAATGTTTCCTGACGAGTGGGCCAAATCACTTTACGTACTTCGGTTCTCGCTTCACGGGCAAAAGCAACGGTCGCTTTTCCCTTCGTCGTCAACAGCGCGACACCACCTGCTGCAGCAATCAGAATTACAACTGCCAGCGCGCGGAGCGGCAGCATCATGTCACGATAAAGATAGTTGCCAACGATAGCCACGAGCAGCAGTACTGCAACAACAACCCACTTCATCGCTTCCAGGCCGCGCCCGCTCCCTTGAGCTTCGGTATTCGCACTCATAAACCAACCTGTCACAAGAATTCAGACAAACATTTTTGCCCCGCATAAGCGAGGCAACCAAACCGAAATGCTCTGGCGAGTTTCGGACTCACGCCCTCTTCAGAGCCTGTCTCAGCAATGATTATGGACAAAAAAATCACTGATGAGCCAGGTTCTGGTTCGAAAGCGTACAAAAAGGGCATCAAATGATGCCCTTTTCTTGCGCATTGCGTCAAATGTTATCAGCGATTAGCTGAGAACTTTTGCTACAACGCCCGCGCCAACGGTACGGCCGCCTTCACGGATTGCGAAACGCAGACCATCGTCCATCGCAATCGGGTGAATCAGGGTAACAACCATTTTGATGTTGTCGCCCGGCATTACCATCTCAACGCCTTCCGGCAGTTCGATGGTGCCAGTCACGTCAGTTGTACGGAAGTAGAACTGCGGACGGTAGCCTTTGAAGAACGGAGTGTGACGGCCGCCTTCGTCTTTGGACAGGATGTACACTTCAGATTCGAATTTGGTGTGCGGCTTGATGGAACCCGGCTTAGCCAGTACCTGACCACGTTCGATTTCTTCACGTTTGATACCACGCAGCAGAACACCAACGTTCTCACCAGCACGGCCTTCGTCCAGCAGTTTGCGGAACATTTCAACGCCGGTACAGGTAGATTTCGCGGTGTCTTTGATACCAACGATTTCAACTTCTTCACCAACTTTGATGATACCGCGCTCTACACGACCGGTAACAACGGTACCACGACCGGAGATGGAGAATACGTCTTCGATCGGCAGCAGGAACGGCTTGTCAATCGCGCGCTCTGGTTCCGGGATGTAGGAATCCAGGTAGCCAGCCAGCTCGATGATTTTCTCTTCCCACTGAGCTTCGCCTTCCAGCGCTTTCAGTGCAGAACCACGAACGATCGGAGTGTCGTCGCCCGGGAAGTCGTACTGAGACAGCAGCTCACGCACTTCCATCTCAACCAGTTCCAGCAGCTCTTCGTCATCAACCATGTCACATTTGTTCAGGAACACGATGATGAACGGAACGCCTACCTGACGACCCAGCAGGATGTGCTCACGGGTCTGCGGCATCGGGCCGTCAGTCGCAGCAACAACCAGGATCGCGCCGTCCATCTGCGCAGCACCGGTGATCATGTTTTTAACATAGTCGGCGTGGCCCGGGCAGTCTACGTGCGCGTAGTGGCGAGTCGGGGTGTCATATTCAACGTGAGAGGTGTTGATGGTGATACCACGAGCTTTTTCTTCCGGCGCGTTATCGATCTGGTCGAATGCGCGAGCAGCACCGCCGTAGGTCTTAGCCAGTACGGTAGTGATTGCAGCAGTCAGCGTTGTTTTACCATGGTCAACGTGGCCGATAGTACCGACGTTAACGTGCGGTTTTGTACGTTCAAACTTTTCTTTAGACATCGATTGTCCCTCTAAGACACGGATAAATCGGTGATATCACCACATCAACCAGGCAACATGCCCGACTCGTTGAATGCTAAATAACAGAAGAGAAACCAGGAAGGAGAAGTGAAGTGGTGCTGATACCCAGAGTCGAACTGGGGACCTCACCCTTACCAAGGGTGCGCTCTACCAACTGAGCCATATCAGCACGTCTGGAGCGGGCAGCGGGAATCGAACCCGCATCATCAGCTTGGAAGGCTGAGGTAATAGCCATTATACGATGCCCGCATCCTGAAACTCGGCTACCCAGTGCTTCTGTATTGCCGGGAGAAGATTCTCTCCCTGAGAGCTGATTCACTACTGACACCAACTCAGGTTACGTTTTAACGTAACCGAAAATGGTGGTGGGGGAAGGATTCGAACCTTCGAAGTCTGTGACGGCAGATTTACAGTCTGCTCCCTTTGGCCGCTCGGGAACCCCACCGGACTTGATGGTGCCGACTACCGGAATCGAACTGGTGACCTACTGATTACAAGTCAGTTGCTCTACCTACTGAGCTAAGTCGGCATCAAGTAGCGCGCATTCTAGGGAGACCTGCGGAGGGATGCAACAAAAAAATTGCACAAAATGCTCTATCGCTCACATTTTGCACGACAACGCGAATAAATGCTGTAATTTCATGCAACACCGTGGAAAAAACCACCATATCTGCTTGCGGACTTAGTGCGTCAAAAGGTCAGTTGCCCCCCTTTCGCTTTCTTGTTTGGCTGAGCAATCTCCTAAATAGGTATTAGCGTTGGGTGGGAAACCCTCTCCAGTGTGTGATTTTTCATATTATTCACTGTCATCTGGTGTTAACCTCCTGCCCATTGTTCCCACTTATTTAATAACGCCGAGCCATAGCATTATCTAAAGAGACGCTCTCGTTGCGCGCCGCCAGGCGCACCGCAGAGAGCCATGGCAGGCCGATAAAAGCGTATGAGTAAAAAAGAGCAAACGTTAATGACGCCCTACCTACAGTTTAATCGCAGCCAGTGGGCTGCCCTTCGTGCTTCGGTTCCTATGACGCTGACCGAAGGCGAAATTGCGAGATTAAAAGGCATTAATGAAGACCTTTCTCTAGAAGAAGTGGCGGAAATTTATCTTCCTCTTTCCCGTTTACTCAATTTCTATATCAGCTCTAACCTGCGCCGCCAGGCTGTGCTTGAGCAATTCCTTGGCACTAATGGGCAGCGTATTCCTTATATCATCAGCATTGCCGGAAGCGTGGCGGTAGGCAAAAGCACTACGGCACGCGTGCTGCAAGCCTTGTTGAGCCGCTGGCCTGAGCACCGTCGCGTTGAGCTCATTACTACCGATGGTTTTTTGCATCCCAATCAAGTGTTGAAAGATCGTGGTTTGATGAAGAAGAAAGGCTTTCCGCAATCCTATGATATGCATCGCCTTGTTAAATTCGTTTCAGATATCAAATCCGGGGTAACCAATGTCACCGCGCCGGTCTATTCGCACCTGATCTATGATGTCATTCCAGATGGCGATAAAACGGTTGCTCAGCCCGATATTCTGATTCTTGAAGGGTTGAATGTTCTGCAAAGCGGTATGGATTATCCTCATGACCCGCATCATGTATTTGTCTCCGACTTTGTCGACTTTTCAATATATGTCGATGCGCCTGAAGAGTTGCTGCAGAACTGGTATATCAATCGCTTCCTGAAATTCCGCGAAGGGGCGTTTACCAATCCGGACTCTTATTTCCATAACTATGCGAAATTGTCGAAAGAGGAAGCCGTCGAGATTGCGCAATCGCTGTGGAAAGAAATTAACGGGTTAAATCTTAAGGAAAATATCCTGCCAACCCGCGAGCGGGCAAGCCTGATTATGACCAAAAGCGCTAATCATGCTGTTGAGGAAGTGCGCCTGCGTAAGTAATACAAAAGGGAGCATCTCTGCTCCCTTACTATTATTCCGCGCTGCGTAGTGATATTTCCCCACCAACCCAGGGTTTAACCACGCCATCCTGCTCAAGCAATAAAGCACCCTGCGCATCAATGCCGCGAGAGATACCAAAGATCTCTTTTTCGCCAATGATTAATTTAACCGGCCGGTTAATAAAATTATCCAGCACTTCCCAGCGGGGGAGAAAAGGCGCGAGTCCTTCTTGTTCAAAGCAGTACAATGCGCTGCGCAACTCTGTAATAAGCCGGGCTGCAAGAACATTGCGGTCTATACGCACACCCGCTTCCTGCAGATTGATCCATCCCTGATTAATATCCCCTGCCTGAGCATTTCGCATGGCTAAATTTACACCGGCACCAATCACGATCTGCGCCGCATCGCCTGTTTTTCCCGTTAATTCGACAAGAATACCTGCAAGTTTACGATCCTGGAGATAGAGGTCGTTAGGCCATTTAACCCGCACCTGATCAGCACCCAAGTCGCGTAATACTTCTGTCATGACGATGCCGATAACGAGGCTTAAGCCAATAGCAGCTGCGGGGCCTTGTTCGAGACGCCAGTACATGGAGATATAGAGATTAGCACCAAATGGCGAGACCCATTTCCGTCCACGGCGTCCACGTCCTGCCTGCTGATACTCGGCGACACAGGCATCGCCGGACTGCAAACTGCCAAGTCGATCCAGCAAATATTGGTTAGTGGAGTCAATGACAGGCAATACCGCCACGCTCCCTTGCTCAACTTCGCGACGGATGAAGTTTTCATCCAATAACTGAATAGGTTCAGGCAGACTGTATCCTTTTCCCGGTACGGTAAACACATCCACACCCCAGTCCCGGAGCGTCTGTATATGTTTATTGATTGCAGCCCGACTCATACCAAGACTTTCGCCAAGTTGTTCACCGGAGTGAAACTCGCCATCAGCCAGAATCGAGATCAGCGTCAAGGGGATAGTATTATCTTTCACGCAATAATCTCCACGGCATTCACCTCACCGGCATGACCAATAAAGCGCACCTCTGGCTCTAGCCAGACATTAAATTTTTCACCGACGCGCTGGCGCACTATATGGGCAAGCTGAACCACATCATCACTTGTCGCGTGACCAGTATTAATGAGCACCAGAGCCTGTAGATAATGAACGGCAGCGCCACCTGTTGATGTGCCTTTCAACTGGCATTGGTCGATAAGCCAACCGGCGGCCAGTTTCACTGAGCCATCGGCCTGCGGATAGTGCGGGGCATGGGGATGAGTAGCCAGCAGAGCAACCGCCTGTTCAGCTGTGATCACCGGGTTTTTGAAGAAGCTACCCGCATTACCATAAATTTTGGGGTCCGGTAGTTTGCTGGTACGCATATGACACACGGCATCGAAGACCTGCTGAGGCGTTACTGTCGCAGGATCAAGACGGATTAAGTCCCCATACGTGAGCACCGGTTGCCACGCTTTAGCCAGACGCAACCCTACAGCAGTGATCGCAACGCGATCCTGGCACTCATGCTTGAATATGCTGTCACGATAGCCAAAGCGGCACTCTTTTGCCGTTAACCGCTGTTGTTTACCACTGTTTAGCTCAACGCAATCAACATAATCGCAGACACGCTTCAGCTCAACGCCGTATGCGCCGATATTCTGGATAGGTGAGGATCCTGTACAGCCAGGGATCAACGCGAGATTTTCGAGGCCTGGCATCCCGCGCTCAAGTGTGAACTGCACAAGTTGATGCCAGTTCTCACCGGCGCCAACGTGTAGCAGCCATGCATCAGCCTCTTCGCTAATCTTGATGCCTTTGATGCGGTTGATGATGACGGTTCCGGCAAAATCCTCCAGGAAAAGCACATTACTGCCCTCTCCAAGGATCAGCACCGGTTGCTGATGCTCTAATGCACTCTGCCAGGCATCCAGCAGTTGTTGGGTATTCTCAGCGCATACGATGCGACGGGCACTATGCTCGATACCAAAAGTGTTCCACGGCTTAAGAGAGAGATTCATTCACGCTATCCTGATGCAAAAACAGGGCTAGTTTACCGTATACGAAGGGGGAGTGCTTGCGGTGTTTCAGGAAGATACAACGCAAAAAGCCTCATGCTTTCGCATGAGGCTTTCGCTTTATTTGATGCCTGGCAGTTCCCTACTCTCGCATGGGGAGACCCCACACTACCATCGGCGCTACGGCGTTTCACTTCTGAGTTCGGCATGGGGTCAGGTGGGACCACCGCGCTAGTGCCGCCAGGCAAATTCTTTGTGCCCGGAACGTCTCTTTTACCCTGATGCGGCGTTGGCTGCGCTCGTAAAGTCAGTCACATACTTCAGTATGCTCCTTCCTTTCCGTCACTGGCCGCCTTGCCTCAGCGCAAAAGCGTTCGTTCCTTCAAATCTGGTATCAGCTGAAAATCTGTCTCTCACGCCAAAACATCTTCGGCGTTGTAAGGTTAAGCCTCACGGTTCATTAGTACCGGTTAGCTCAACGCATCGCTGCGCTTACACACCCGGCCTATCAACGTCGTCGTCTTCAACGTTCCTTCAGGAGACTTAAAGTCTCAGGGAGAACTCATCTCGGGGCAAGTTTCGTGCTTAGATGCTTTCAGCACTTATCTCTTCCGCATTTAGCTACCGGGCAGTGCCATTGGCATGACAACCCGAACACCAGTGATGCGTCCACTCCGGTCCTCTCGTACTAGGAGCAGCCCCCCTCAATTCTCCAGCGCCCACGGCAGATAGGGACCGAACTGTCTCACGACGTTCTAAACCCAGCTCGCGTACCACTTTAAATGGCGAACAGCCATACCCTTGGGACCTACTTCAGCCCCAGGATGTGATGAGCCGACATCGAGGTGCCAAACACCGCCGTCGATATGAACTCTTGGGCGGTATCAGCCTGTTATCCCCGGAGTACCTTTTATCCGTTGAGCGATGGCCCTTCCATTCAGAACCACCGGATCACTATGACCTGCTTTCGCACCTGCTCGCGCCGTCACGCTCGCAGTCAAGCCAGCTTATGCCATTGCACTAACCTCCTGATGTCCGACCAGGATTAGCTGACCTTCGTGCTCCTCCGTTACGCTTTAGGAGGAGACCGCCCCAGTCAAACTACCCACCAGACACTGTCCGCAACCCGGATCACGGGTCCACGTTAGAACATCAAACATTAAAGGGTGGTATTTCAAGGTTGGCTCCACGCAGACTGGCGTCCACGCTTCAAAGCCTCCCACCTATCCTACACATCAAGGCTCAATGTTCAGTGTCAAGCTATAGTAAAGGTTCACGGGGTCTTTCCGTCTTGCCGCGGGTACACTGCATCTTCACAGCGAGTTCAATTTCACTGAGTCTCGGGTGGAGACAGCCTGGCCATCATTACGCCATTCGTGCAGGTCGGAACTTACCCGACAAGGAATTTCGCTACCTTAGGACCGTTATAGTTACGGCCGCCGTTTACCGGGGCTTCGATCAAGAGCTTCACCTTGCGGTTGACCCCATCAATTAACCTTCCGGCACCGGGCAGGCGTCACACCGTATACGTCCACTTTCGTGTTTGCACAGTGCTGTGTTTTTAATAAACAGTTGCAGCCAGCTGGTATCTTCGACTGGTTTCAGCTCCGTGAGCAAGTCACTTCACCTACGCACCAGCGTGCCTTCTCCCGAAGTTACGGCACCATTTTGCCTAGTTCCTTCACCCGAGTTCTCTCAAGCGCCTTGGTATTCTCTACCTGACCACCTGTGTCGGTTTGGGGTACGATTTCGTGTTACCTGATGCTTAGAGGCTTTTCCTGGAAGCAGGGCATTTGTCACTTCAGCACCGTAGTGCCTCGTCATCACGCCTCAGTGTTAGAGTGAACCGGATTTACCTGGAACACACACCTACACGCTTAAACCGGGACAACCGTCGCCCGGCCGACATAGCCTTCTCCGTCCCCCCTTCGCAGTAACACCAAGTACAGGAATATTAACCTGTTTCCCATCGACTACGCCTTTCGGCCTCGCCTTAGGGGTCGACTCACCCTGCCCCGATTAACGTTGGACAGGAACCCTTGGTCTTCCGGCGAGCGGGCTTTTCACCCGCTTTATCGTTACTTATGTCAGCATTCGCACTTCTGATACCTCCAGCATGCCTCACAGCACACCTTCGCAGGCTTACAGAACGCTCCCCTACCCAACAACACATAGTGTCGCTGCCGCAGCTTCGGTGCATGGTTTAGCCCCGTTACATCTTCCGCGCAGGCCGACTCGACCAGTGAGCTATTACGCTTTCTTTAAATGATGGCTGCTTCTAAGCCAACATCCTGGCTGTCTGGGCCTTCCCACATCGTTTCCCACTTAACCATGACTTTGGGACCTTAGCTGGCGGTCTGGGTTGTTTCCCTCTTCACGACGGACGTTAGCACCCGCCGTGTGTCTCCCGTGATAACATTCTCCGGTATTCGTAGTTTGCATCGGGTTGGTAAGCCGGGATGGCCCCCTAGCCGAAACAGTGCTCTACCCCCGGAGATGAATTCACGAGGCGCTACCTAAATAGCTTTCGGGGAGAACCAGCTATCTCCCGGTTTGATTGGCCTTTCACCCCCAGCCACAGGTCATCCGCTAATTTTTCAACATTAGTCGGTTCGGTCCTCCAGTTAGTGTTACCCAACCTTCAACCTGCCCATGGCTAGATCACCGGGTTTCGGGTCTATACCCTGCAACTTAACGCCCAGTTAAGACTCGGTTTCCCTTCGGCTCCCCTATACGGTTAACCTTGCTACAGAATATAAGTCGCTGACCCATTATACAAAAGGTACGCAGTCACCCCATAAAGAGGCTCCCACTGCTTGTACGTACACGGTTTCAGGTTCTTTTTCACTCCCCTCGCCGGGGTTCTTTTCGCCTTTCCCTCACGGTACTGGTTCACTATCGGTCAGTCAGGAGTATTTAGCCTTGGAGGATGGTCCCCCCATATTCAGACAGGATACCACGTGTCCCGCCCTACTCATCGAGCTCACAGCCAGAGTGCTTTTGTGTACGGGGCTGTCACCCTGTATCGCGCGACTTTCCAGACGCTTCCACTAACACTCAGGCTGATTCAGGCTCTGGGCTGTTCCCCGTTCGCTCGCCGCTACTGGGGGAATCTCGGTTGATTTCTTTTCCTCGGGGTACTTAGATGTTTCAGTTCCCCCGGTTCGCCTCGTTAACCTATGTATTCAGTTAACGATAGTGCAACGGATTGCACTGGGTTTCCCCATTCGGACATCGCCGGCTGTAACGGTTCATATCACCTTACCGGCGCTTTTCGCAGATTAGCACGTCCTTCATCGCCTCTGACTGCCAGGGCATCCACCGTGTACGCTTAGTCGCTTAACCTCACAACCCGAAGATGTTTCGAGAACACCTTAAGTTGCGAAAATTTGAGAGACTCACAGAACAATTCGCATTGTTCAGTGTTTCAATTTTCAGCTTGATCCAGATTTTTAAAGAGCAAAACTTCGCAGCACACACAGAATGTGTACTCTGAAGTTTTCTTGTACCGAACAGTGAGGATGGTGGAGCTATGCGGGATCGAACCGCAGACCTCCTGCGTGCAAAGCAGGCGCTCTCCCAGCTGAGCTATAGCCCCATCGTAGTTAAACTCTGTTACCCGTAATTTTTCCTGAGACAAGGCGTGAAAGGTCGAAGCATACTGAAGTATGCGAGTCGTTTCACAACGCTGTATTCAGGGAAAATTTGGTAGGCCTGAGTGGACTTGAACCACCGACCTCACCCTTATCAGGGGTGCGCTCTAACCACCTGAGCTACAAGCCTGCAGAGATTTTCACTGCTCGTTATTTTTCATCAGACAATCTGTGTGGACACTACAGGGAAAGGTTCTTTAAGGTAAGGAGGTGATCCAACCGCAGGTTCCCCTACGGTTACCTTGTTACGACTTCACCCCAGTCATGAATCACAAAGTGGTAAGCGCCCTCCCGAAGGTTAAGCTACCTACTTCTTTTGCAACCCACTCCCATGGTGTGACGGGCGGTGTGTACAAGGCCCGGGAACGTATTCACCGTGACATTCTGATTCACGATTACTAGCGATTCCGACTTCATGGAGTCGAGTTGCAGACTCCAATCCGGACTACGACGCACTTTATGAGGTCCGCTTGCTCTCGCGAGGTCGCTTCTCTTTGTATGCGCCATTGTAGCACGTGTGTAGCCCTGGTCGTAAGGGCCATGATGACTTGACGTCATCCCCACCTTCCTCCAGTTTATCACTGGCAGTCTCCTTTGAGTTCCCGGCCTAACCGCTGGCAACAAAGGATAAGGGTTGCGCTCGTTGCGGGACTTAACCCAACATTTCACAACACGAGCTGACGACAGCCATGCAGCACCTGTCTCACAGTTCCCGAAGGCACCAATCCATCTCTGGAAAGTTCTGTGGATGTCAAGACCAGGTAAGGTTCTTCGCGTTGCATCGAATTAAACCACATGCTCCACCGCTTGTGCGGGCCCCCGTCAATTCATTTGAGTTTTAACCTTGCGGCCGTACTCCCCAGGCGGTCGACTTAACGCGTTAGCTCCGGAAGCCACGCCTCAAGGGCACAACCTCCAAGTCGACATCGTTTACGGCGTGGACTACCAGGGTATCTAATCCTGTTTGCTCCCCACGCTTTCGCACCTGAGCGTCAGTCTTCGTCCAGGGGGCCGCCTTCGCCACCGGTATTCCTCCAGATCTCTACGCATTTCACCGCTACACCTGGAATTCTACCCCCCTCTACGAGACTCAAGCCTGCCAGTTTCGGATGCAGTTCCCAGGTTGAGCCCGGGGATTTCACATCCGACTTGACAGACCGCCTGCGTGCGCTTTACGCCCAGTAATTCCGATTAACGCTTGCACCCTCCGTATTACCGCGGCTGCTGGCACGGAGTTAGCCGGTGCTTCTTCTGCGGGTAACGTCAATCGACGCGGTTATTAACCGCATCGCCTTCCTCCCCGCTGAAAGTACTTTACAACCCGAAGGCCTTCTTCATACACGCGGCATGGCTGCATCAGGCTTGCGCCCATTGTGCAATATTCCCCACTGCTGCCTCCCGTAGGAGTCTGGACCGTGTCTCAGTTCCAGTGTGGCTGGTCATCCTCTCAGACCAGCTAGGGATCGTCGCCTAGGTGAGCCGTTACCCCACCTACTAGCTAATCCCATCTGGGCACATCTGATGGCAAGAGGCCCGAAGGTCCCCCTCTTTGGTCTTGCGACGTTATGCGGTATTAGCTACCGTTTCCAGTAGTTATCCCCCTCCATCAGGCAGTTTCCCAGACATTACTCACCCGTCCGCCACTCGTCAGCAAAGCAGCAAGCTGCTTCCTGTTACCGTTCGACTTGCATGTGTTAGGCCTGCCGCCAGCGTTCAATCTGAGCCATGATCAAACTCTTCAATTTAAAGTTTGATGCTCATCGAATTAAACCGTAATGAATTACGTGTTCACCCGTGAGACTTGGTATTCATTTAGTGTCCGAAGACATTAAGAATCCATGTCACCTGAGTGCCCACACAGATTGTCTGATAAATTGTTAAAGAGCAGTGCCGCTTCGCTTTTCGCTGCGGCGCGGGGTGTGCATATTACGCTTTCCCGCTGTGAAGTCAACTGATTATTTTCAGATTTCTTCACCTGACAGGCCGGTGTGTTTGCCGTTGTGCCGTGTCAGTGGAGGCGCATTATAGGGAGTTAATTCCTGCTGACAACCCCTAATTTCAAAAAACTTTTCGTTCGCTTAATTTTCCGTCGCAATGCCCATTAAACGGGCGATTTGCTCTTTAACTGAGCGATTTCGCGGGCGAAATGCGCCACCTGCTGCCAGTCGGTATAGACCACTTCCTGACTGGTGTTCGTTTCGCCCCCCGTCATCTTCATAATTAACCGAATCATAAAGCGATCGTACCAGCGATAACGCGGATAACGGAGCGCGCCGGCAAACACGGCACAGTGATCCGGCTTCCAGGGAGATGAAAGAAGGAATTTACGCGTATAGCTATTTGTCTGCGGCGAACTCTTCTCAGGTTTGCGCGCCACCAGGTTAACGGAATAGAAAGCGCTTGGCAGAGTATTGAGCGTTTGCAGATGCTTTTTCACAAAGCTCTCCAGCGCCGGGTGGAAATGACCATAGCGAATAGACGCCCCAATCACTACGCGGTCATACTTCGTCCACTCAATCTCCGGCGTGCGGTTCAGGTTCACCACATCGGCATACACGCCCAGCTCTTTCAGTTCAGAGGCGAGGTAAGAGGCAATCTCCCGCGTTTGCCCATCCCGGGTAGAGAAAAGAATCAATGTTTTCACGTAACGCTCCCTTATTCGCGCCAGAAAGTGGGGGTAAACAGCACCAGCAGGGTGAAGACCTCCAGACGACCAAACAACATGTTGGCAATAAGCACCCATTTTGCCACCGGGTTCATACTGGCGAAGTTGTCTGCCACCACGCCCAGCCCCGGCCCCAGGTTATTGAGCGTAGCCACAACTGAAGCAAAGGCAGAGAAATCATCCACGCCTGTGGCGATAATCGCCAGCATGCTGACAATAAAGACCAGCGCATAGGCGGAGAAGAACCCCCATACAGCTTCAAGAATACGTTCCGGCAGCGCGCGCTGGCCGAGCTTAATGCTATAAACCGCATTCGGGTGTACCAGACGCTTCAACTCACGGTTCCCCTGCTTGAAGAGCAGCAAGATGCGGATCACTTTCAGGCCGCCGCCCGTTGAACCGGCACAACCACCGATAAATGCCGAGCACAACAACAGCACCGGCAGGAACAGTGGCCAGCGGGCAATACTGTCTGTAGTAAAGCCAGCCGTGGTCGCCATAGAGACCACCTGGAAGAAAGCCTGGTTCACCGTGGTCAGCGCCGAGGTGTAGACATCATGGAACCAGAGCACCACGGTACAGATGACCACCAGCGTCAGCTGCACGCCAATAAACATGCGGAATTCCGGATCGCGCCAGTACACCTTCAGGCTGCGCCCGCTCAACAGCGAGAAGTGCAAACCGTAGTTACAGCCGGAGATCAGTAAGAAGATAGCAATAATGGTGTTAATCGTCGGGCTGTCGAAGTAGCCGATACTGGCATCGTGCGTCGAGAAGCCGCCGATAGCGATAGTGGCGAAGCTGTGCCCGATGGCGTCAAACGCTGGCATGCCGGCAAACCACAGCGCCAGCGCGCAGGCCACCGTCAGTAAGACATAGATGAGCCACAACGTCTTCGCCGTTTCCGCAATACGCGGACGCATCTTGTTATCCTTCAGCGGCCCCGGCATCTCGGCGCGATAGAGCTGCATACCGCCGACGCCAAGGATAGGCAGAATGGCAACGGCCAGCACAATGATCCCCATCCCGCCGAACCACTGCAGCATCTGGCGATAAAAGAGAATGGCGTGCGGCAGCGAATCGAGCCCCACCAGCGTGGTGGCTCCCGTAGTCGTCAAGCCAGAGAAGGATTCAAAAAAGGCGTCGGTCACCGTCAGGTTCGGGCTTTCCGAGAAGATAAAGGGCAGCGCACCGACGCTGCCCAGCACGGTCCAGAAGAGCACTACGATCAAAAACCCTTCACGGGATTTCAGCTCCCCTTTCTCACGACGGTTCGGCCACCACAAGATGGAGCCAATCACTAGCGCGGCGAGAAAGGTCTGAGTAAACGCGCGCCCTGCGCCGTCACGGTAAATAAGGGCTACCAGTCCAGGTAAGATCATCGTTCCGGAAAAGAGGATGACCAGCAGTCCAACGATTCGGGTTATGGCGCGAAAATGCATCTCTGCCGCTTCCTATGGTGTTCAGAAAATCAGGTGGCGATTATTCTTCAGTTTTTAACAATTGCAATGCGCCACGGCTAAAATCAGCCAGCTTTGCCGAAAAGGCCTCCAGATGACTCTGCGGAAGCGCGACACGCAGCCGCACCGCGGCCTGATAGTCGCTGGAGACAATTTTCCCGTCGAACTGCCCGAGCAGCGCTTCAATTCCCGCAAGCTGTGCATAATCGCAACACAAAGTATATTCGGTTAACGGCATTTTGCGGGTGGTGGTGAGCTGCGTGAGCGCCTGCTGCACGCCGCCGCCATACGCCTTCACCAGCCCGCCGGTGCCCAACAACACGCCGCCATAGTAACGCACCACTACCGCGGTAATCTCCCCCACGCCGCTGCCCATCAGCTGCGCGAGGATGGGCTTGCCCGCCGTCCCTGCCGGTTCGCCATCGTCAGAAAAGCCTAGCTGTTGTGAATCATCCGGCGCACCGGCGACCCACGCCACACAATGGTGACGTGCAGTTGGATGTTCAGCGCGCACGGACTCAACGAACGCCTTTGCCGCCTCGACGCCATCCGTGTGCGCCAGCAGAGTAATAAAGCGGCTCTTTTTGATCTCCTCGCTAAAGGTGACCGGCGCCGCCGGAATAGGCCAGCTCTCCATTACGCCAGCTTCAGATCCCGCGTCATGTTCTCGGTACCATTTTCATGGATGACGACGTTATCTTCGATACGAATACCGCCGAACGGTTTCAGCGCCTCAATTTTCTGCCAGTTGAAGTGCTTACCGAGCGGCCCATCACGCCACGGTGCCAGCAGCGACTCAATAAAGTAGATGCCCGGCTCAATGGTGACGACCATGCGCGGCTGCATCACGCGCGTGCAGCGCAGGTAGGGGTATTTCGACGGTGCGGCGAGATGGGTGCCGGTGTCATCCTGCATAAACCCGCCGACATCATGCACCTGCAAACCGAGCGGGTGGCCGAGACCATGTGGCATAAATGGCCCGGTAATATTCTGCTCAACCATCGCCTCTTCGCTGATATCGGTGACGATCTGGTGGCGACGCAGCAGTTTCGCGATGCGCTGATGGAACTGAATATGGTAATCAACGTAGTTAACGCCCGCCTTCAGAGTGGCGATCAGCGCGAGCTGCTCTTCATTCACATCTTTTATAAGCTGCGCAAAGTCGGTGTCGCTGTTCGCCGCCCAGGTGCGGGTTAAATCGGCGGCATAACCGTTATATTCCGCACCGGCATCCAGCAGGAAACTGCGCATTTCAGCAGGCGCGCGATGATCGAGTTTGGTGTAGTGCAGCACTGCAGCATGCTCATTAAGCGCCACGATATTGCCGTACGGCACATCGGTATCACGATGCCCGGTAGCGGTGAGATAGGCCAGGTTGATGTCGAACTCGCTCATCCCGGACTGGAACGCCTCATGCGCCGCGCGATGACCGATCACCGCGGTCTTCTGCGCTTCGCGCATACAAGCCAGCTCGTAATCCGTTTTATAGGCGCGATAGTAGTGCAGATAATTAATCACCGCTTTCGGATTGATATTGCTGGCGGCGATATCGAGCTTCAGCGCGCGCTCGGGCACCGGGCCAATATAGGCGATATTGCCGCGTGCGGCGGGTAGCTGGCCGCCGATATCATCGGCTTTCGGCAGGGCAATCACCTCAATCTCTTCGGTCCAGAAAGCGGTCGGCAGCGGCTCAACGTTATGCCAGTAATCGACCGGCAGGTAGAACCACAGCTTCGGCTTGTTTACGCCATCAACCAGCAGCCAGCAGTTCGGTACCTGTGTCACCGGCACCCAGGCTTTGAATTGCGGGTTCACTTTAAAGGGATAAGGGTGGTCATCAAGAAAGACGTTAAACAGCTCACCAGAGTGAATCAGTAACGCGTCAAGGTTACTGCGCGCCAGCACGTCACGCGCGCGTTCTTGTAAGGTAACAATATGATTTTTATACAGCGCTGCCAGCGAATCCATCGTCTTTCCTTCTGTTAATCAAGACCACAAGTTGTCGCATCTTAGCACACCTCCTTTTATGTGAGTGATTTCCGCCGAGCGTGATCGATGCTGCAATTTTTTAATGACTCATTTGCAATTTATTAACATAAAAACCACACTCCGCTTCATCTGGTACGACCAGATCACTGCTGAATTCTGGAGACTGACATGCTCTACAAAGGCAATAACCTGTACCTCAACTGGCTGGAAGATGGCATTGCCGAACTGGTGTTCGATGCGCCCGGCTCAGTGAATAAGCTTGATACCGCCACCGTCGCCAGCCTCGGCGAAGCGCTGGACGTGCTGGAGAAGCAAACAGATCTAAAAGGGCTGCTGCTGCGCTCGGAGAAAGCGGCCTTTATCGTTGGTGCCGACATTACCGAATTCCTCTCCCTCTTCCAGGTTCCTCAGGAGCAGCTGAGCCAGTGGCTGCATTTCGCCAATAGCGTCTTTAATCGCCTGGAAGATCTGCCGGTGCCGACCCTCTCTGCGGTCAACGGTTACGCCCTTGGCGGCGGCTGCGAATGTGTGCTGGCAACGGACTACCGCCTGGCGACGCCGGATCTGCGCATCGGTCTGCCGGAAACCAAGCTCGGCATTATGCCGGGTTTTGGCGGCTCGGTGCGTCTGCCGCGCCTGCTGGGTGCCGACAGCGCGCTGGAGATTATCGCCGCCGGAAAAGATGTTGACGCTGAACAGGCGCTGAAAATTGGCCTTGTCGATGGCATCGTGAAGCCAGAGAAAATTCGTGAAGGCGCTGTTGCCATTCTGCGCCAGGCAATGAATGGCGATCTCGACTGGAGAGCGAAGCGTCAGCCGAAGCTTGAGCCGTTGAAGCTCAGCAAAATCGAAGCGTCGATGAGTTTCACCATCGCCAAAGGCATGGTGATGCAGACCGCCGGTAAACACTACCCTGCGCCGATCACCGCGGTGAAAACCATTGAAGCGGCGGCGAAGCTGGGGCGCGACGAGGCGTTAAAGCTGGAGAACCAGAGTTTCGTCCCGCTGGCGCACAGTAAAGAAGCGCGCGCGCTGGTTGGTATCTTCCTTAACGATCAAT
Source organism: Kosakonia sp. SMBL-WEM22 (assembly GCF_014490785.1). NCBI lineage: Bacteria > Pseudomonadati > Pseudomonadota > Gammaproteobacteria > Enterobacterales > Enterobacteriaceae > Kosakonia > Kosakonia sp. SMBL-WEM22. The sequence goes on from NZ_CP051488.1 coordinate 4,795,394, forward strand.
ACATCAAAGGCAAAGCGAAGAAGCTCACCGCCGATGTCGAGACGCCAAAACAGGCGGCCGTGCTGGGCGCGGGCATTATGGGCGGCGGCATTGCCTACCAGTCAGCCTGGAAAGGCGTGCCGGTGTTAATGAAGGATATTAATGAGAAGTCGCTCAGCCTCGGCATTAACGAAGCGGGCAAGCTGCTGAATAAACAGCTTGAGCGCGGCAAAATCGACGGACTCAAGCTGGCGAAGGTGATCGCCACTATCCAGCCGACGCTGGAGTACGCCGGGTTCGAACGCGTGGATGTCGTTGTCGAAGCAGTTGTAGAAAACCCGAAGGTGAAAAAAGCGGTGCTGGCGGAGACGGAAGAGAAAGTGCGCCCGGATACCGTGCTGGCCTCCAACACCTCCACCATTCCTATCAGCGAGCTGGCAAGCGTGCTGAAACGCCCGGAGAACTTCTGCGGCATGCACTTCTTTAACCCGGTGCACCGTATGCCGCTGGTTGAAGTGATCCGCGGTGAGAAAACCTCCGATCAGACCATCGCCAAAGTGGTGGCCTGGGCGAGCAAGATGGGCAAAACCCCGATTGTGGTCAACGACTGCCCCGGCTTCTTCGTTAACCGTGTGCTGTTCCCCTACTTTGCTGCTTTCAGTCAGCTGCTGCGCGACGGCGCTGACTTCCGCAAAATCGACAAAGTGATGGAGAAACAGTTCGGCTGGCCGATGGGCCCGGCTTACCTGCTCGACGTTGTCGGTATTGATACCGCGCATCATGCACAGGCAGTGATGGCCGCCGGTTTCCCGCAGCGTATGCAGAAAGATTACCGCGACGCCATCGACGCGCTGTTTGAGGCGAACCGCTTTGGGCAGAAGAATGGCCTCGGCTTCTGGCGCTATAAAGAGGACAGCAAAGGCAAACCGAAGAAAGAGGAAGATAGCGCCGTTGAGAGCCTGCTGGCCGAAGTTCGCCAGGGCAGCCATGAGTTCTCCGATCAGGAGATCATCGCCCGCATGATGATCCCGATGGTGAACGAAGTGGTGCGCTGCCTCGAAGAGGGCATTATCGCCAGCCCAGCCGAAGCAGATATGGCGCTGGTGTATGGCCTCGGCTTCCCTCCGTTCCACGGCGGCGCTTTCCGCTGGCTCGATACGCTTGGCAGCGCGAAATACCTCGATATGGCGCAAGCGTATCAGCACCTCGGGCCGCTATATGAGGTCCCGGCCGGGTTACGTGAAAAGGCGCGCCACAACGAGCCTTACTATCCCGCGGTTGAACCTGCGCGCCCGGTTGGCGCTTTAAAAACGGCTTAAGGAGTCACAATGGAACAGGTTGTCATTGTCGATGCAGTACGTACCCCGATGGGCCGTTCAAAAGGCGGCGCTTTTCGCCACGTCCGCGCGGAAGATCTCTCTGCGCACTTGATGCGTAGCCTTTTGGCGCGCAACCCGGCGCTGGAAGCGAGTGCGATTGACGATATTTATTGGGGCTGCGTACAGCAGACCCTTGAGCAGGGTTTCAACATTGCCCGTAACGCCGCGCTGTTAGCGGAGATCCCCCACTCGGTTCCGGCGGTGACCGTCAACCGCCTGTGCGGGTCGTCGATGCAGGCGCTGCATGATGCCGCGCGTATGATCATGACTGGTGATGCGCAGGTCTGCCTGGTGGGCGGCGTGGAACATATGGGCCATGTGCCGATGAACCACGGTGTCGATTTCCACCCGGGCATGAGCCGTAACGTTGCTAAAGCAGCGGGAATGATGGGGCTGACCGCAGAAATGCTGTCGCGCATGCACGGCATCAGCCGTGAGATGCAGGATGCTTTCGCCGCCCGCTCTCATGCTCGCGCCTGGGCCGCCACGCAGTCCGGCGCGTTCAAAAACGAGATCATTCCCACCGGCGGGCATGATGCTGACGGCGTGCTCAAGCAGTTTAATTACGACGAAGTGATCCGCCCGGAAACCACCGTTGAGGCACTCTCGACGCTGCGCCCGGCATTCGACCCGGTCAGCGGCACCGTTACCGCCGGGACATCATCGGCGCTGTCGGATGGCGCATCGGCGATGCTGGTGATGAGCGAAAGCCGCGCCCGTGAGCTCGGCTTAACGCCGCGCGCGCGGATCCGCTCGATGGCGGTGGTCGGCTGCGATCCGTCGATTATGGGTTACGGCCCGGTGCCGGCGTCGCAGCTGGCGCTAAAAAAAGCGGGGCTGACCGCCAGCGATATCGATCTGTTTGAGATGAACGAAGCCTTTGCCGCGCAGATCCTGCCGTGCATTAAAGATCTGGGGCTGATGGAGCAGATCGACGAGAAGATCAATCTCAACGGCGGCGCGATCGCTCTTGGTCACCCGCTGGGCTGCTCCGGTACCCGTATCAGCACCACGCTGCTCAACCTGATGGAGCGTAAAGACGCCCAGTTGGGTCTGGCAACGATGTGTATCGGTTTGGGTCAGGGGATCGCCACGGTATTTGAGCGCCTTTAACACCTCACCTATGCCAAGGGCGCAGCGCTTGCCCGGCCTACAACAGCACACTCCGTAGGCCGGATAAGGCGTAAGCCGCCATCCGGCACGAAACGCCGGGGGCGCTGCGCTTGCCCGGCCTACAAAAGCATACTCCCGTAGGCCGGATAAGGCGTAAGCCGCCATCCGGCACGGAACGCCGGGGGCGCTGCGCTTGCCCGGCCTACAAAAGCACCATCACGTAGGCCGGATAAGGCGTAAGCCGCCATCCGGCATATACGCTGAACGAGTGAAACTTTAGTTGCCGTTTTTACCGCCTGTCAGGGGCGGTTTTTTTATGGCGTCATACGAAAGGCAGCTAACGCCGCTATGGCGGCAAGGGCAAACAACGCGGTTTTATCGAGCCATTGGCGTCAGAGCAAGGCGGCAACTGAGAGAGTCCCCGGGAGCATAGATAACTATGTGACCGGGGTGAACGAAGGCAGCCAACGCCGCTATGGCGGCGAGGGCGAAGATAAAATCAGATGAACGCGAACGCGTCACCAAACAACCGATCCTCACGCGCGCCGCGCTCGCTGCAGAAGAGATCGCGGGCGATTTTTGCCATCTCGAAGCGGCCGGCGATGTAGATATCGTGCCCGGAAAGGGAGCCGAAATCCTGCAGCACGGCAGCGAGTACGGTGCCTGACCGGCCGCGCCACTCTTCATCCGGCTGCTCTACCACCGGTACCACGTTAAGATTCGGGTGTGTAACCGACAGCGCTTCTAGCTCGGAGAGATCGTAGAGGTGCTTCGCTTCACGCCCGCCCCAGTAAATGGTGATATCGCGGTCCGGGGTTTTCGCCAGCGAAGTGAGCAGAATAGAGCGCACGTAGGAGAAACCTGTCCCGCCGGCAATCAGCACCATCGGGCGCTCTTCATCGTCGCGCAGCCAGGCATCACCGTGGGGAATGTCGATAACGATTTCGCGCTCTTTCAGGATGCGATCCATCACCGCCATTGCGTAAAGGTTTAACTCGGAAGCACCGATATGCAGTTCGATATAGTCGTGCTGATCGGGAGTCGACGCCATGGAGAAGGGGCGCTTGTCACGCTCATCCATCACCACCATCAAGTACTGGCCTGCACGAAATGAAAATGCCGCTTCCGGCACTAAACGGACGCGATACACGGTATCAGTGATGGCATCTACCGAGGTCACTTTACAGCTTAAGGTTGTCATGCGCTCTCTCTGTCGGGTCTATTTTTCGGCGTTCATTATGGCCAGTTCATCCCAGATGGCGTCGATTCGCGCCGTCACCTCGGGATCTTTCTTGATCGGGCGACCCCACTCACGGTCGGTTTCGCCAGGCCATTTATTGGTGGCATCCAGGCCCATTTTTGAACCAAGCCCGGAAACCGGCGAGGCAAAATCCAGATAATCGATCGGCGTATTCTCCACCAGAACCGTATCCCGCGCAGGGTCCATTCGGGTGGTGATGGCCCAGATCACATCGTTCCAATCGCGGGCGTTAACATCGTCATCGCACACGATCACAAATTTGGTGTACATAAACTGGCGCAGGAAAGACCAGACGCCCATCATCACGCGTTTGGCATGCCCGGCATACTGCTTCTTGATGGTCACGACCGCCAGGCGATAGGAACACCCTTCCGGCGGCAGATAGAAATCAACAATCTCCGGGAACTGCTTTTGCAGGATCGGCACAAAGACTTCATTCAGCGCCACGCCCAGCACCGCAGGCTCATCCGGCGGCCGTCCGGTGTAGGTGGAGTGGTAAATCGCATCTTCACGCTGCGTGATATGCGTGACCGTAAATACCGGGAAGTTATCGATTTCATTATAGTAGCCGGTGTGATCGCCATAGGGCCCTTCTGGCGCCATCTCACCCGCTTCAATATAGCCTTCCAGCACAATCTCGGCGCTGGCAGGCACTTCGAGATCGTTTGATATGCACTTCACGACTTCGGTTTTATTGCCGCGCAGCAGCCCGGCAAAGGCATATTCAGAGAGGGTGTCCGGCACCGGCGTTACTGCGCCAAGAATGGTGGCCGGGTCGGCACCCAGCGCCACGGCGACCGGGAAACGCTCGCCCGGGCGAGCATTTTGCCACTCCTGAAAATCGAGGGCGCCGCCGCGGTGGGAGAGCCAGCGCATAATTAGCTTATTTTTGCCAATCAGCTGCTGGCGGTAGATCCCCAGGTTCTGGCGCTCTTTGTGCGGCCCGCGGGTGACGGTCAGCCCCCAGGTGATCAGCGGCGCAGCATCTTCCGGCCAGCACTGCATAATCGGGATGGTGTGCAGATCGACGGCATCGCCCTGCACCACCTTTTGCTGGCACGGCGCACCGCGCAGGCGTTTGGTCGGCATGTTCAGCACTTGCTTGAACTGCGGCAGCTTATCGAAGAGATCGCGGAACCCTTTTGGCGGCTCCGGCTCTTTCAGGAACGCCAACAGTTTGCCGACGTCACGCAGCGCGCTGACATCATCCTGTCCCATGCCCAGTGCGACACGACGCGGCGTGCCGAAGAGGTTGCACAACACCGGCATCGCATAGCCTTTCGGATTTTCAAACAACAACGCCGGACCGCCCGCACGCAGCGTACGATCGGCTATTTCCGTCATTTCCAGATAGGGATCAACCGGAAGCGCGATGCGTTTTAGCTCGCCCTGTTGTTCAAGTAGTGTCAGAAAATCGCGAAGATCGGTGTATTTCATGGGGTTATGATTGCCTCCAGATAAGCGCTTTATTATACGGTGTTCGTCCTAAGGTTGCTGTATTTTTGTTAAATCCGCGTGAAATACAACGGCATTGCTCAGTCAGCGTTATAATCACCTTAGCCATCATGCGGTGGTTTTGATATTCTTGCGGCCGAACTTACGGAAAAGAGTCATTATGCAATCCTGGTATCTACTCTACTGCAAACGAGGCCAACTTCAGCGCGCCCAGGAACACCTGGAACGCCAGTCAGTCTCCTGTCTGACGCCGATGATTGCGCTGGAAAAGATCGTCCGCGGCAAGCGGACAACGGTGAAAGAGCCTCTCTTTCCAAACTACCTGTTTGTGGAATTCGATCCAGAGGTCATACACACCACGACCATCAACGCAACGCGCGGCGTCAGCCACTTTGTACGTTTTGGTATTCATCCGGCAAGCGTTCCACAGGCCGTGATCCAACAGCTTGAAGCGTATCAGCCGGAAGGGATAACCGATCCGGAAACGCCCTATCCTGGGGACAGCGTTGTGATTACGGAAGGTGCGCTGGAAGGGTTGCAGGCTATTTTCAAAGAGCCGGATGGCGAAGCCCGCTCCATGCTGCTGCTGCATCTTCTCAATAAGCAAGTTTTGCAGAGTGTCAAAAACACCGATTTCCGCAAAGCCTGACCGCTTAAAGCTCTATCCCGAATAGCCGCTTCACGTTCTCATCCGTCGCAGTGCTCAGCGCCTGCGGCGCTTCACTGCGCAGTTCGGCAACCGTCGTCAGAATATGCCGGAGCAGAGCAGGCTCATTGCGCCGCGATGCGGGCTTCGGTTTAAGATCGCGTGGCAGCAGCCAGGGTGCGTCGGTCTCAATCATCAGCCGATCGGCAGGTATCAGCGGCACGACCTCACGCAGCTCCAGCCCTCGCCGCTCATCGCACACCCAGCCGGTAATGCCAAGATAGAGACCGCGCGCAATGCACGCCTGCGCCTCGTGCGCCGAACCGGTAAAGCAGTGCAGCACTGCGCCGGGGAGCTTATCGAGCCACGGATCCAGCAGGGCGAGAAAGCGCTCATGGGCATCGCGACAGTGTAAAAACACCGGCAGATTAAGCTCAGCGGCTAATGCCAGCTGCGCGCTGAACGCCCGCTCCTGCTCCTGCGGGGTTGAGAAGTTGCGGTTAAAATCGAGCCCGCATTCGCCGATCGCTACCACGCCCGGCATGGCTGCCAGAGCATGAATTGCCTGCGCGGTCTCTTCCGCCCAGCTACTGCTGTCATGGGGATGCACCCCGGCTGTCGACCAGCAGCGCGCGTAGCGCTGCGTCAACTGCTGCGCCTGTTGGCTCTCATGCAGGTTAGTCCCGGTGATCAGCATCCCACTCACGCCCGCCGCCTGCGCACGGGAGACGATGTCGTCCCGGTCACGGTCAAACTGCGAGCTGGTTAAATTCACGCCAATATCAAACATGCATTTTCCCATACAACAACCGCCCTGGCGGGCGGCTGATTATTACTCTGTGGTTTCCGTTTCGCTCTCATCGTGCGGCATGCGTCGTTTACCGACGTAGAAGCGGGCAAAGAAGACGCCGACTTCAAACAGGCAATACATCGGGATTGCCAGCAGCGTTTGCGAAAAGACATCCGGCGGCGTCAGCAGCATACCGACAACAAACGCGCCTACCAGCACGTAGGGGCGCTTCTGCCGTAGATCGTCCGGCGTGGTAACGCCCATCCAGCAAAGCAGGACAATAGCAACCGGCACTTCAAACGAGACGCCGAAGGCCATAAACAGCGCCATCACGAAGCTGAGATAGCTGGCAATATCGGTCGAGACCTGCACCCCTTCCGGCGCGGTATGGGTCAAAAAGCCAAACGCCAGCGGGAAGACCACGAAGTAGGCGAACGCCATTCCGATATAGAACAGCAGCGAGCTGGAGACCAACAGCGGCACCACCAGGCGGCGCTCATGCTTATAGAGCGCGGGTGCGACAAAGGCCCACACCTGGTAGAGCACTACCGGCGCGGAGAGGATCAGTGACACCATAAAGGTGAGCTTGATCGGGGTGAAGAAGGGCGAGGCAACATCGGTGGCGATCATCGTCGCGCCCAGCGGCATCTGTTTAATCAGCGGCGCGGAGACCAGCTGGTAAATATCATTCGCGAAGTAGACCAGCGCGAGGAAAATCACCATCACCGCAATGATGCAGTTCAACAGACGTTTACGCAGCTCAATCAGGTGCGCGATCAGCGGTTGGGTATCGTCTACGGCCATGTTCAGGACTTATCACTTGCTGAGGGGGTGGGTTCGGAAACCGGCGCAGCGGTTTTCGCCAGAGAGATTTTTGCCGGGGCAGTTTCTTCCGGCACATCCTGAGGCGCCTGTTGCGGGGCGCTCACCTGATGTTCAGCAACCCCAGGCGTAACGCCTTCATGCTGCGCTTCGTAATCTTTCACCACCGGATTATGGATGGTATGCGCTTCGTCACTCGCTTTTTCCGCGTCGTTGGCGCTGTAGGTGCGCTTCATCGATTCCGCCGCCTGACGCAGTTCGTCCATCGACTCTTTCAACTCCGGCGTCAGGTTATCCAGGCTCGCTTTCTCCACCTTCTTCAGGCTGTCCTGAAACTCCTGCAGCTTAAGCTCCTGCGTCAGTTCGTTCTGTACGGTGGTCGCCAGCGAGCGCAGGGCGCGGATCCAGCCAACCACTGTGCGCACGGCGACGGGCAAACGCTTTGGCCCCAGTACTACCAGACCGATGATAAAAACGAGTAACAATTCGCCAAAACCTATATCGAACACGGCTTACACCTGCTCTTTATCGTGACGTTTTTCGTCGCTCTTCGCGACGTCAGGGCTGCGGTTATCAGAGAGGTTTTTTGCGGTAAAATCCGCATCTTGTGCCGATTTCGCCTCACTCTCCTTTTTATCATCGTCGCTCATCGCTTTCTTAAAGCCTTTGATTGATGCGCCAAGATCGGAGCCAATCGAGCCAAGCTTTTTGGTGCCAAACAGCAGAACAACGATGACTGCAATAACCACCAACTGCCAAATGCCGATACTACCCATACTCACTTCCCCTCTAAGAGACGATGTTAGAAAGAGGCCACAGTATACACGTTATCCCCTGGGCTGCATGTCCCTGAGCGGTGTTGACCGTCCCGCATCAGGTCAGCGCGTCTTACGCCAGCCCAGTAGCCAGACAACTAGCCCACCGCCCATTAACCATAAAGGGTTATTTCCCAACTCAGGGCGGGTTATCAGCAACAGGGTGCCGCTCAGCAGCAGCGTCGCGCCGATACCAAAAAGATAGCGGGACTGACCCTGCCGGACGCGGTTAACTTCTAACTCACGGGCAATCTTATCAACGCTTTGTTGCAAATGTTTTCCTTGCTGCAATCCGTTGAAGATCAGTTCAGGAACCTCCGGCATTCTTTCGATCCAGAAGGGACCCTTCTCCTTGATGGCTCGCACCAGCGCCGGGAAACCGACCTGGTCTTTGATCCACGTTTCGAGGAAAGGTTTCGCCGTTTTCCACAAATCGAGCTGCGGATAGAGCTGACGGCCTACCCCTTCGATGTAGAGCAGGGTTTTTTGCAGTAATACCAGCTGCGGCTGCACTTCCATATTGAAGCGGCGCGCGGTGTTGAAGAGATTCAGCAGCACGTGACCAAAGGAGATCTCCGCCAGCGGCTTCTCAAAGATCGGCTCGCAAACGGTACGGATAGCAAACTCAAACTCTTCGACGTTGGTATCTGCCGGCACCCATCCTGAATCAACGTGCAGCTCCGCCACTTTGCGGTAGTCACGGTTGAAGAAGGCGATAAAGTTTTCCGCCAGATAGCGCTTATCTTCTTTGTTCAGCGAGCCGACGATACCGCAGTCAATGCCGATATATTGCGGATCTTCCGGGTGATCGTAGCTAACGAAAATGTTGCCGGGGTGCATATCGGCATGGAAAAAGCTATCCCGGAACACCTGGGTGAAGAAGACCTGAACACCGCGCTCAGCCAGCAGCTTCATGTTTGTGCCGTTCTTCTCCAGCGCCGCGACATCGGAAACCGGAATGCCGTAGATGCGCTCCATCACCATCATGTTCTGGCTGCAGTAGTCAGAATAGACTTCCGGCACATAGAGCATCGGGCTGTTTTCAAAATTGCGGCGCAGCTGAATGGCGTTCGCCGATTCACGTAGCAGATCGAGTTCATCGATCAGCGTCTTCTCATACTCGTGCACCACTTCCTGCGGGCGCAGACGGCGGCCATCCGGTAGCAGACGCGGAACCCAGCCCGCCAGGCGGTAGATCAAGCGCAGGTCCGCTTTAATGATCGGCAGAATGTCCGGGCGGATCACTTTGATCACCACCTCTTTGCCATTCTCTTTCAGCCGTGCGGTATGCACCTGCGCAATCGAGGCTGATGCCAGCGGTTCAATATTGAAATCGTCAAACCACTCTTCGACCGGGCGGTCGCCCATCGCTTTTTCAATCTGCTTTTTCGCCAGGTGACCATCGAAGGGCGCGACGCGATCCTGCAACATCGCCAGCTGATCGGCGATCATCGGTGGGAAGAGATCGCGGCGGGTAGAGAGCATCTGGCCGAATTTAATCCATACCGGCCCAAGCTCTTGCAGCGCGAGACGCAGACGAACGCCCAGCTCTTTCTCTTTATGCCGGTTGGGCATCCAGAAGAGGGTTCTGCGCCACAGACGCAGCGGCAGAGTAAGACGCATTTTGGGGATGAGTTCATCAAGCCCGTAACTCAAAAAAGTCTGGATGATGAAATAGAGTCGCCGTAATTCTCCAGGCGTCATTTGCCCTCCAGTTTATCCAGTCGTTTGGCTAAGGCGTCCGCGGCGCGTTCAGCGGCCGCTGTCTCTTCGGCAAACCAGGCGATTTCCAGCGCGCCCGGCGCGACACGCCACTCTTCCGTTAAGGCTTCAGAGAGATAGCGCTGCTGGCGCGCAAAGCCATGACGAAACAGACGTGCCCCGCCGCGCAGAAACTTGCTGATACCTTCAGCGGCAATGTCGCCGGTCCACGGCGCAAGCACTTCCGCCGGGTCAAATTCGGCCTGATCCATCAGTGACGAGAGGTTTTGCACAACCTGAATATCGCCCTGCACCTCCAGTTCACCGCTGCGGATAAGCGCGGTGAGCTGCTGGCGATCGCGCAGCTTCGGCAGCACGTTGAGGCGGGTAATCACCGAACAGTCAGCTTCCCCTTCCCACTCGCTCAACACGTCGACCTGGCGCTCGCTGAAGACCAGCACAATCGGTGCGGAAAACTCCTGCACCACCACGCGCAGCACTTTGCCGTAGAGGCGCTGGCGCGCCGCTTTCAGCGCGCTGTCGCGGTAAAAAAAGGTATTCAGCACGCGTTCAATTCCCGCGGCCACCATCGGCTTAAAGGGCATACGCACTCCTGTCAGAATTTGTAGCCACGGTGCAGGGCAACAATACCGGCGGTCAGGTTGTAGTAATCGACGTTTTCGAAACCGGCATCCTGCATCATCGCTTTCAGGGTGTCCTGATCGGGATGCATACGGATAGATTCAGCCAGGTAACGGTAGCTCTCCGCGTCGTTTGCCACCATCTGACCAATACGCGGCAGAACGTGGAAGGAGTAAGCATCGTAGGCTTTGCTCAGCGGCTCGATAACCGGTTTGGAGAACTCCAGCACCAGCAGACGACCGCCTGGCTTCAGCACGCGAAACATGGAGCGCAGCGCTTTCTCTTTGTCGGTAACGTTACGCAAACCGAAGGAGATGGTGATGCAGTCGAAGGTGTTATCCGGGAACGGTAGTGCTTCAGCGTTCGCCTGCACATATTCAACGTTGCCGATAACACCGAGATTGCGCAGCTTTTCGCGGCCCATCTTCAGCATCGACTCGTTAATATCCGCCAGCACAACCTGGCCGGTTTCGCCGACCAGACGAGAAAATTTTGCGGTGAGATCGCCGGTACCGCCCGCCAAATCGAGGACTTTCTGCCCACGGCGCACGCCGCTGCAATCGATGGTAAATCGCTTCCATAAGCGGTGGATGCCCATCGACATCAAGTCGTTCATTACATCGTATTTTGACGCAACCGAGTGGAAAACATGCGCCACCATATCGGCTTTATTTTCCTTGGCGACGGTCTGAAAACCAAAGTGTGTTGTCTCTTTTGAATCTTCCGCCATCTTAGTGCCTGCTATTTAAGGATTTGTTGATGAAGTGTATCAGATTGGACGCGATTGCCCTACGTTTCAACCGCCCGACGAGGCCTTCGCCGCAGCTTCTTCGCCCGACGTGGCCATATCTAATCCATTGTCTTGATTATGATCGTTAAACGCATCTTGTCCTGCCCGCAGACGAAATTCTTCGTCTTGCTCCTGCGCCTGTGCGGCCAGTTCCGGATTAATCTCGCGCTTGATCTCGACGCCAAGGCCACGAAATGCCTCAGTTTGCGCAAGCAGGTTGCCGCGCCCTGAGCTGAGTTTTTTCATCGCCTGGCGGTAGTTATCCTGCGCCTTCTCCAGGCTCTGGCCAATCGCGGTCATATCGTCAACAAAGAGGCGCATTTTGTCATACAGCCGGCTCGCCCGCTCTGCGATCTGCTGGGCGTTGCGGCTCTGGTGTTCGTAACGCCACAGGTTGGCAATGGTGCGCAGCGCGACCAGCAGCGTGGTCGGGCTGACCAACATAATGTTGTTTTTTAGCGCCTCGGTAATCAGCTCTGGCTGCCTGTCGAGGGCGATTAAGAAGGCGGGTTCCACCGGGATAAACATCAGGACGTAATCCAGGCTGCGCAGGCCGGAGAGCTGCTGATAATCTTTCCTTCCCAGCAGGCGAATGTGGCCACGCACGGAGGTGATGTGCTCCTGCAGCGCCGCTTCGCGGGAAAACTCATCCTCGGCGTTAAAGTAGCGCTCATAAGCCACCAGCGTCATTTTTGCATCGATCACCACGTCTTTGCCCTGCGGCAGGCGCACAATAACGTCCGGCTGCATGCGCGCGCGGCTCTCGTTCTCCATGCTAACTTGGGTCTCATACTCATGCCCTTCGCGCAGGCCGGAGGCTTCAAGCACGCGGGTCAGCACCACTTCACCCCAGTTCCCCTGGGTTTTGTTATCGCCTTTCAGCGCGCGGGTGAGGTTGATGGCTTCCTGCGCCATCTGGGCATTCAGCTGCTGGAGGTTGCGGATCTCATGGGCCAGAGTGTGCCGTTCGCGCGCCTCCTGTCCGAAGCTCTCCTGCACCTGGCGGCGAAAGCCGTCGAGCTGTTCGCGTAGCGGGGTGAGTAAGCCGTTAAGGCTCTGGCGGTTCTGTTCGTCAACGCGACGGTTGCTCTGCTCGAAAATACGGTTAGCGAGGTTTTCAAACTGCTCGCTCAGACGCTGCTCGCTGCTGTGCATCTGGCGCAGTTTCTCTTCTGCATGCAGTTGGGTAGATTCAAGCCGGGTGGTGACTTCACGCAGATCCGCTTCCAGCGAGCTGTTGATGTGTTGCAGGCTGCGCAGTTCGTTATTCAGCAGCTCGCACTCTTCGCGCCAGTGGCTATTCTGGGCAATCTGCTGGCGGGCGGCGCTCAGTTCACTGAAGACATCGCGCTGCTCGGCGAGCAGCTCCGCCTGCTGTTGCGCACCGCGCCAGCTTGCGGCCAGCCAGCCGACCAGTAACCCTGCCAGCGCCACGGCTGCCAGTACGATGATTGAACTCTCCATTCCGCTCCCTCTTCATCACTCACTCCGTCGGGATTGTGCTGTATAAACGTCCAGTTTGGAAGGGCTTTTCTGCGAGGCATTACGCATATAAAAAAGGCCGAACGCGTCGGCCTTGTAAATCTGGAAGCGGGATTACAGAAGTCGACGTGCAGCATCGACCACAATTTTCACCGCGTGGCTTTCAGTCTTCTTCATGGTTTCGGCGTTGGGGATCTCCTGCTGGGTGCGGTTAACGATCACCCCGGCAACCATCCCGGCGCGCAGCCCCTGGCTTGCACACATGGTCAGCAGCGTCGCGGACTCCATTTCATAGTTCATTACGCCCATTGACTGCCACTCTTCCATCGAGCCTTTAAAGCTTTTCACTACGCGGCCGGAGAAGGTGTCGTAACGCTCCTGGCCCGGGTAGAAGGTGTCAGACGAGGCGGTCACGCCGATATGTTTAGTCGCGCCAATCGCATCGGCCGCAGCCACCAGCGCCGTGGTGCACTCAAAGTCAGCCACCGCCGGGAACTCCATCGGGGCAAAGTGCAGGCTGGCACCGTCAAGACGCACGGAGGCAGTGGTGATCAGCACGTCGCCGACGTTGATATGCGGCTGGATCGCGCCGGTGGTACCGACGCGCAGGAAGGTGCGGATGCCCAGCTGCGCCAGCTCTTCAACAGCGATGGAAGTAGAAGGACCGCCGATACCGGTAGAACAGATGATCACTGCTTTGCCATCCAGCTCGGCGCGCCAGCTGGTGAATTCGCGGTGAGAGGCCAGCTTGACCGGCTTATCCATCAGCGCGGCGATCTTTTCCACTCGCTCCGGATCGCCAGGGACGATGGCCAGGGTAGCCCCTTGTAAATCGTTTTTAGTGAGGCCGAGGTGAAAAACATCAGACTTGGACATAACAGACTCCTCTGTGGTCGGTATTATCGGGGGGAGGTAAAACGGTACTTTACAGAAGCCACGCGCTTGTTTTCGTGACTGCTGTCACCATGAATGAAATTGATTGCAATCAATTTCCATAAAATAGTGATGCGCGTCACACTATCACGTTATGCCCGCTAACTCAGCAGCAAAGATAGCCTGCGCACGGCGATTGCGCATGGCCTGGTCTTCATGACTATAGTTAGGAGAGCGCTAATAAAGGGTAGGGAGAATCTCATGACCACCACCAAACAGCCGGGCTTTGCGCCGGCGGCTTCACCGCTTGCGTCAACCACGGTTCATACGCCGGAAGAGAGGCTGATCGCAGGCGAAACCTCCATTCCAACGCAGGGCGACACCATGCCCGCGTATCACGCCCGGCCAAAAGATGCCGAAGGCCCGCTGCCGATTGTGATCGTCGTGCAGGAGATTTTTGGCGTCCATGAACATATTCGCGACCTCTGCCGCCGGCTGGCGCTGGAGGGGTATCTTGCCGTCGCGCCGGAGCTCTATTTCCGCCAGGGCGATCCGGATGATTTTGCCGACGTTCCCACGCTCTTAAGCGGGCTGGTCAGCAAAGTGCCGGATGCGCAGGTGCTGGCCGATCTCGACCACGTCGCCAACTGGGCGGCGCGCAACGGCGGAGACGCCCATCAACTGCTGGTGACCGGCTTCTGCTGGGGCGGTCGCATTGCGTGGCTCTACGCGGCGCACAACCCGCAGTTGAAAGCGGCGGTGGCCTGGTACGGTAAGCTGACGGGCGAAAAAACCTTAAACTCACCGAAACACCCGGTCGATATCGCCACCGATCTGACCGCGCCGGTGCTCGGCCTCTATGGCGCGCAGGATACCGGTATTTCGCAGGAGAGCGTGGAGACGATGCGCCAGGCGCTGCGGGCGGCGAATGCCAATGCGGAGATCATCGTCTATCCCGAGGCGGGCCACGCGTTCAATGCCGATTACCGCCCGAGCTACCATGCGGAATCTGCCGCCGATGGCTGGCAGCGCATGCTGGCGTGGTTTGCGCAGTACGCGAAAAAGTAGTTTTCTCGCACGGAGGCGGCGCGCTATGCCGCCTCCAGCTTCCAGCCCTGCAATAAACGCACGCAGACCGACTGCTGCGGTTGCAGCGCGGCGTGGTGAAACGCCGTCAGCCCCTGCCCGTCCGCTAAACGTAGCGCCAGCAAATAGCGCTCGCCCTGATAGATACAGCTCTCCACCTGCGCGCTTAATCCCTCCCCGGCAATCTGCACATGCTCCGGACGCACCAGCACCGGCTGTTGCGCGCCGTAACTGCCCTGAGACAAGCCGTGATGCAGCGAGGCGCTATCCAGCTGTTGATCTCCGGCGGGCGTCGCCAGCGTGAGTACGCTGCCCTTGCCGATAAAGCGCGCGACCCAGCCGCTTTTTGGCTGCTGGTAGAGCTCTTGCGGTGCCCCCCACTGCATCAGCTCTCCCTGATGGAGCACCGCAATATGGCTCGCCAGCGCCATCGCTTCCGCCTGATCGTGGGTGACATAGACAAAGGTGGCCCCGGTGCGGCGATGAAACTCCCGGAACGTCTGCTCCATGGTGGCGCGCAGGTGTCTGTCGAGATTGGCTAATGGCTCATCCAGCAGCACCACTTGCGGTTCAGAGACCAGACAGCGCGCCAGCGCAACACGCTGGCGCTGCCCGCCGCTCAGTTCGTGCGGCGCACGCCCGGCATACGCTCCCAGCTCAACCACATCCAGCGCTGCCATTAGCTGTTTTTGCCGCGCGGCACCGTTCACTTTGCGCAGCTTCAGCGGGTAGCCGACGTTTTCGGCGACGGTCATATGCGGCCACAGGGCATAGGACTGGAATACCATTCCCATATCGCGCTGCTCCGGCGGCGTATGGTGGCTTTTATCCGCCAGCAGGCGTTCACCCAGCAATAAGCGCCCGTCGCTGAGCGTCTCCAGCCCGGCGAGAATGCGCAGCGTGGTGGTTTTGCCGCAGCCGCTTGGCCCTAACAGCGCGGTAAAGGCACCCTGCGGCAGCGTTAAGGTCAGATCCCGCACTACCGCCTGCTCGCCAAACACTTTACTGAGCCGTTCAAGCTTCAGTTCTGCCATGGAATGACTCCTTTCGGTAAATAACGCCCGAGCGCGCCGAGCAGCAGCATCACCAGCGCGACCAGCGCCACCACCAGCACGGAGAGCGCCGAGGCCAGCACCTTATCGCCGCTCTCATCAAGGTTGAAAATCACCACGCCGATGGTCTCCTTTCCCGCGCTCCATAACAGCGCCGAAACGGTTAACTCATTCACCGCCGTCAGAAACACCAACAGCGCCCCGGCGAATGCTGCCGGAGCCAGCAGCGGTAAGACGATATGGCACAGACGCTGGCCGAAAGCGGCACCCGCAAGACTTGCCGCCTCCTCCATCGCTGGGTCGAGTTGCAGCATGCTGCTGTGCACCGGCTTCAGGCAGACCGTCAGAAAGCGCGCCAGATAGGCCAGGAAGATGATCGTCAGCGTGCCGCCCAGCGCGATATCAAGCAGCGGCAACGGGCGGGCGAAGAGCAGAATACAGGCGATGGCCAGCACCACGCCCGGCAACGTGTAGGGAATATCAATCATACTGTGCAAGCCGCGCAGCAGGCGGTTCGGGTAGCGCACCAGCAGCCACGCCAGCGGCAGGCTAACCAGCATCAGCACCAGCGCGGCTGCGATTGATAGCAGAAAACTGTTGCCGAGTGCGCGTGCCGTGGCGCTCTGCTCAGTGAAGAGGTTGTGCCAGGCGATGAGGGTGAAGGTCTCGCTGTTCAGCGGCACGCCGAGCGTCGGCACCAGCGACGTGGCGATCAGTGCCAGCAGAGGTGCAAGCAGGATCGCGCACAGCACCGCGCCGAGCAGCACTTCGACGGCCAGCCGCCCTCTTCCCAGCCTGAAGGCGATCGCACGTCCGGTTGTGCCAATCAGTGGTAAGGCATAGCGCCGCTGCATCCGGCTCTGGAGCATCACAATGCCAATCGCCAGCACGCCCATCAGCAGCGAGAGCGCCGCCACGTCATTGAGCATCGACGGGCCAAAGCTTGCCAGCGTCTGGTAGATATGGATTGGCAACACGAAATAGGAGATGGGAATACCGAGCATCGCCGGAATACCAAAGTTGCCCAGTGCCGAGACAAAGACGATGGCCGCCCCGGCCCACAGCGCGGTGCGGCACAGCGGCAGCGCAATATCGATAAACACACGCCATAATGATGCGCCGTTAAGCCTCGCCGCTTCAATATGCTCCTGCGGCAGTGCGCGCAGTTGCGTACGCAGCGCGAGAAACACCAGCGGCGCATGCTGAATGCCAAGCAGCAGCGCAATCCCTTCCGGCGAGTAGAGCGGGTTGCTGCTGCCAAACCCTGGCGCGATACCGAGGCTGTTAAGCAGAATGCTGCCGGGGCCGAAGAGTTGCAGCCAGCTTAGGGCTGTGACCTGTGGCGGGATCATCATCGGCAACATAAACAGAAAGACCCACATCTGTTTGAGGCGGATGTTGGTCAACGCCAGGCAGAAGGCGAACAGGCTGCCGAGCAGCAGCGACAACAGCGTGCCAAGCCCGCTGGTGTAAAGGCTGTGCCAGAGCGCCAGCCAGGTCGCCTGATTGCTGAGCACGCGCCACAGGCTGCTGTCGCTCCCCTGCCGCCAGTCAACCAGCGCGGAGAGCAGCAACCGCAGGCTGGGCAACAGGCTCAGCAGCGCCACCAGACAGAGCAACAGCCAGAGCAGCCCTTTGGTTGCGCCACCGCTGCAGTTGGGCACGATTGCGCTACTCATCGTTTAACGGTTACCGAAGAGATCGGCGAAGCGTTTTTTGTTCGCCTCGGTCTCGGCCAGCGCTTTCGCCGCATCAAACGGCAGCAGTTTGATACTGTCTCGCGACGGGAACCCTTTCGGCACCGGCAGCGTCGCATCCGCAGGCAGATAACCCTGTTGCAGCACCAGTTTCTGCCCGGCCTCCGAGAGCACAAAATCGATAAATGCTTTCGCCCCTTGCGGGTTCTTTGTCCCCTTCATCATCGCCACCGGTTCGGTAACAACGCTGACTCCCTCCTTCGGGAACAGAAACTCAACCGGCGCGCCTTTGGCTTTTTCGCGGATCGCCAGGTAATCCACCAGCACGCCATAGGCTTTGCTGCCGGAGGCGATGGCGCTCATCACCGCACCGTTGCCGCTTTGCGGCATCGCGCCGTTCTGTTTCAGTTTTTCGTAGTATTGCCAGCCGAGCGCCGGGTCATTCATCAGCGTGGCCTGGTGGATCTGCGCCGCGCCAGAGTAGAGCGGGCTTGGCAGCGTGGTCATGTTTTTCACTTCAGGTTTAAGCAGATCCAACCATGAGGTCGGTTTGAGCGGTGCTTTGGTGTGGTAGGCAATGCCGGTGGTGATCACTTTCGTGCCGTAGTAATAGCCCTCTTTATCAAACAGCTGCGAGTCGAAGCGCGCGGCCTCGGGCGATTTATAGGCCGCCAGCAGGTTCTCTTTTTTAAGGGATTCCATGGTCACGCTGTCGGCAATCAGCAGCACATCCGGCGCGGTGCTTCCGGCGGCTAACTCTGCCTGCAAGCGGGCAATCAGCTTGCTGGTGCCGTCGCGGATCCACTTCACTTCAATATCCGGGTGCGCTTTTTCGAAGGCGCTGACGGTCATCTGCGCATCGTCATTCGGCTGGCTGGTATAGAGCGTTAAGGTTGATTTTGCCCATGACGAGGCACTGATGAGGACCAGCACCACTGCGGCCAGCACACGTTTGTTATTCATGGATCTCTCCCGCTGTGTTCGTTGTGACGATTAAAACAAGGGAGTTTGACAATCATGTTACGAAGGGGGGATGAGATGCGCTAAGGCAATGACGCGCCGCCGTTTTTAACAGCGGCGCGGTAAGGCTGATTACTGCTGACGCAGGTTCTGCGCGGCTTTCACCATGTTCGCCAGCGCGCTGCGCGTTTCTGGCCAGCCGCGGGTTTTCAGGCCGCAGTCCGGGTTAACCCACAGACGCTCCGCCGGAATACGCTGTGCGGCTTTCTGCAACAGCGCCTCGATCCACTCAACGCTCGGAACGTTTGGCGAGTGAATGTCATACACGCCCGGCCCGATTTCGTTCGGGTATTCGAACTCTTCGAAGGACTCCAGCAGCTCCATATCGGAACGGGAGGTTTCGATGGTGATAACGTCGGCGTCCAGCGCGGCGATAGAGTCCATGATGTCGTTGAACTCGCAGTAACACATGTGGGTGTGGATCTGCGTCTCATCTTTCGCTACCGCGGCGTTAAGGCGGAAGGCTTCAACACCCCATTGCAGATAGGCGTCCCAGTCGCTGCGGCGCAGCGGTAACCCTTCGCGCAGCGCAGGCTCGTCAATCTGAATGATGCCAATCCCGGCAGCTTCCAGATCCGCGACTTCATCACGCAGCGCCAGCGCAATCTGTTTGGCGATGGTTTCACGGCTGACATCTTCACGTGGGAAGGACCAGCAGAGAATGGTCACCGGGCCGGTAAGCATCCCTTTGACCGGTTTATCGGTCAGCGACTGGGCATACTTCGCCCACTCAACGGTGATCGGCTGCGGGCGGCTAACATCACCGATGACCACCGGTGGTTTCACGCAGCGGGAGCCATAGCTCTGTACCCAACCATTTTGCGTAAAGACGAAACCGTCGAGGTTTTCACCGAAGTATTCGACCATGTCATTACGCTCGGCTTCGCCATGCACCAGCACGTCGAGGCCCAGGCGCTCCTGCTCGGCAATCGCCTGCTTAATATGTTCCGCAATACCGGTGCGGTAGTTGCTGGCGTCGAGGTTGCCCTTTTTAAAGTCCAGACGCAGGCCACGAATCTCTGTGGTTTGTGGGAAGGAGCCGATAGTGGTGGTCGGCCAGGCCGGCAGATTAAAGCGGGCGCGCTGCGCCTGAGCGCGTTCGGCATAGGGGCTTTGGCGCTGGCTGTCCTGCGCGGTGATCGCCGCCAGGCGTTTTGCAACGGCGGTATTGTGCACGCGGGTTGAGTGACGGCGCGCCTGGATTGGCGCGCTCCACGCTGCCAGTTTGTCGGTATTGCCGCTGTTGAGCGCATCGCGCAGCAGCGCCAGCTCCTGGCATTTTTGCAGGGCGAAGGCGAACCAGCTTTTCACCTCTTCATCGAGGCGGGTTTCAACGTTCAGATCGATCGGGCTGTGCAGCAGCGAGCAGGAGGAGGCAACCCACAGCGGGCGCTTGCCCACCAGCTCTTTGATCTGCGCGTACTTCTCCGTCAGATCGGCGCGCCAGACGTTACGGCCATTGATCAACCCGGCGGAGAGCAGCCAGTCGGCCGGCAGGCGCTGATGCAGCTCAGCGACATTATCTTTACCGTGAACCAGATCGACATGCAGACCCTGCACCGGCAGCGCGGTGATAGTATCGAGGTTCGGCGTAACGCCTTCAAAATAGGTGGTCAGCAGCAGTTTGACCTGGCCGCTCAGCGCATCGTAAGCCGGTTTGAAGGCATCAAGCCAGGCTTGCGGCAGCTCCAGCACCAGCGCAGGTTCGTCAATTTGCACCCACTCGACGCCGCGTTTCGCCAGCTCCGCCAGCACCTGCTGGTAAACCGGCAGAATATCATTCAGCAGGCTCAGGCGGTCGAACTGCCCGCCTTTGACTTTACCCAACCACAGGTAGGTGACCGGACCAAGCAGCACGGGCTTGACGTTGTGGCCGAGCGCCAGCGCTTCGTCTACTTCGTCCAACAACTGGGTCCAGGTGAGTTTGAACTGCTGGCCCTGGGTAAATTCCGGCACCATGTAGTGGTAGTTGGTGTTAAACCATTTGGTCATTTCCGCTGCCGCCGCTGGTTCGCCGGTCGGCGCACGACCGCGACCGATGCGGAACAGGGTATCGATATCGACAGAGCCGTCTCTGTTCTGATGACGAGCCGGCACGTTGCCAAGCAGCAGGCTGGTGGTCAGAACATGGTCGTACCAGGCGAAGTCGCCGACCGGCAGCAGATCGACACCCGCTTCTTTCTGCTGATCCCAGTGACGTGCGCGCAGCTCGCGGCCCACCGCCAGTAACTCTTCACGGCTGGCGTTACCGGCCCAGTAACTCTCTTGCGCTTTCTTCAGCTCACGACGCAGACCAACACGAGGAAAACCGAGGGTGTGGTTGATTACAGTCATTTTATTAGCCTCTTCAATTAGTTAATCCAAAGGATTTCGGATTAAGGGAAGGCGGCAAGTTCATGAATCCCCGGGAGCTTACTGAAGTAAGTGACCGGGGTGAATGAGCGCAGCCAACACACCATTAATTCGAAAGACGCAGGATTTGGACGTCCAGATGTTTACACATCCATAATGTGAAGGTACTGTGTATTCCTCAAGCGCAAAATATTCATGCCGGAGTGAAGGACTTTCATGATCGAGATTAAACACCTGAAAACGCTACAAGCGTTACGAAATAGCGGATCGCTGGCTGCCGCTGCGGCAACGCTGCACCAGACGCAATCCGCCCTTTCCCATCAGTTCAGCGATCTGGAACAGCGCCTCGGTTTTCGTCTCTTTGTGCGTAAAAGCCAGCCGCTGCGTTTTACGCCGCAGGGGGAAATTTTGCTGCAATTAGCCAATCAGGTGCTGCCGCAGATAAGCCGCGCGCTGCAAGCCTGCAATGAGCCGCAGCAAACCACCTTACGCATCGCCATTGAGTGCCATAGCTGTATTCAGTGGCTGACCCCCGCGCTTGAGAATTTCCGCCAGAGCTGGCCGCAGGTAGAGATGGATTTCAAATCCGGCGTCACCTTCGATCCGCAGCCCGCGCTGCAACAGGGCGAGCTGGATCTGGTGCTCACTTCCGACATTCTGCCGCGCAGCGGCCTGCACTATTCGCCAATGTTTGATTTTGAAGTGCGCCTGGTACTGGCACCGGATCATCCGCTGGCAGCGGTGGCGCATATCACGCCGGAAGATATCGCCAGCGAAACGCTGCTGATCTACCCGGTGCAGCGCAGCCGGCTCGATATCTGGCGGCACTTTCTGCAACCGGCAGGCGTCAGCCCATCGCTGAAAAGCGTTGATAACACGCTGCTGCTGATTCAGATGGTCTCCGCGCGCATGGGGATCGCGGCGCTGCCGCACTGGGTGGTGGAGAGTTTTGAACGCCAGGGTCTGATTGTGACCAAAACCCTCGGCGAAGGATTGTGGAGCCGGCTGTACGCCGCAGTGCGCGACGGCGAGCAGCGTCAGCCGGTAACAGAAGCGTTTATTCGCTCAGCGCGGAACCACGCCTGCGATCATCTGCCGTTTGTGCGGAGCGCGGAGCGACCCAACGGCGATGTATCCATAGCGAAGCCATTATCACCGCACCACCAATAATAAAGCTGGGCCAGTGCGGCTGCTCCTGCCAGATGGCAAGATTGACCAGCAGCCCGGCAGGAACATGCACATTGTTCATGATGCCGAGCGTGCCCGCATCCACCTGCGTCGCGCCGTAGTTCCACATAAAGTAGCCGAGCCCGGACGCTACAACGCCCAGCCACACCAGCACGCCCCACTGTAAGGTGGTGGTGGGTAATTTCTGCGGGTTGCCCATAACCAGCCACGCTATCGCTGCCACCACAAACGCGCCGAGATAGAACCAGGCAAAGGCGTTGTGCTGCGGCATCGGGCGCGTCTCCATCAGGCGCTTATACCCCACCATGCCAATCGCAAAGCTGATATTCGCCAGCTGAACAAGGATCAGCCCCGTCCAGAAGTGATCGCTCACTTTGTCGTAGCGAATGATCGCCGCGCCAATTACTGCCAGCCCGGCGCTCAGCAGGTAGCTCCAGCGCAGCCCGCGTTTGCTCAGCAGATCGTAAATCAGAGTGATATAGAGCGGGGTGAAGACGGTAAAGAGCAGGAACTCGGAGACCGTTAAGTAGAGATAGGCCTGGAAGCCGAACAGATACATGATGCCCAGCTGCAGCGCGCCCACCAGCATATACAAGCCGATGGTTGGCAGGTTATGTCCGCGTGTCCGCAGGAAAGGCAGGAAGACCAGCGCCGCCAGACCGACGCGCATCAGCACCGAAAAGTTGCTGTCGACATGTCCGGCAAGGTATTCGCCAATCAGGCTAAACGAGAAGGCCCACAGAATAGTGGTGATGATCAGTAACGCCACAATGAATGTCTCTCAAGTGAAAGGACACGCATTGTAGCGAACTCAGATGGTCAAAGTTTGACTATTTGGTTGACGACTGTTTGTTTTGCGAACAGTCGTCAATCTTGGCCAAGGTAGAGCTTGCGCAGGTATTTCGGTACGGCGTTATCGGCGTTGGTGCCAATCACTTCCAGCTCCGGATGGAGCTGTTTCAGGCGCTGGTGGGCGTTCGCCATAATGCAGCCTTTACCGGCCATCGACAGCATTTCGGCATCGTTCATACCGTCGCCGAAGGCGATGCAGTTTTTCAGACTGTAACCCAGCGCGTGCGCGACCGCTTCCAGCGCATGGCCTTTCGATACGCCGCCTGCCATCACCTCCAGGCAGGTCAAGGTGGAGAAACTGACGTTGACGCGGTCGCCCCAGCGGGCATTGATCGCCTGCTCCAGTGGCAGCAGTTTTTCGTGGCTGTCACAAGTGAAGAAGACTTTGCTGACGCCCTCCGGCTCCAGTAAACCCGGCTCATAGATCGCGTATTTGAACACCGCCTCTTTGAAGAAGCGCATCTCATCCGGACGGTGGCGGTTCATAAACCACTCATCGTCGCGGTAGACGTTGGTGATGATCTCTGGCTCGTTATGCATCATGCCGAAGAGATCGGCGGCGATATCGCGATCCAGGTTATGGGTGAAGACCAGGTTTCCGTCGGTGTCGTGCACACGCGCGCCGTTGGAGGTGATCATGTAGGCTTTGATAGCTAAATTATCGCGGATCTGCCCGACATCAACGTGGTGGCGTCCGGTGGCGAAGACAAAGTTCACGCCGCGCGCGGTCAGCAGTTTTAATGTCTCTTTGGCGAATGGCGACAGTGTGTGGTCAGGAGAGAGCAGCGTACCGTCTAAATCAGAGGCAACAACCTGGTACATAAGAAAATTTAACCTCAATAAATCATCAGTTATATCGATCGAAAAAGTCGACGATGGCGTTGAGCGCGACTGAGCGCATGGCGTCCTTTTCAAAAAGGATCTCATGGTACGCGCCTTCGATGACCAGCGGTTTTCCCCCTTCGCAGGGGTGACCGGCGGCGGCGCGGCGTTCGCAGAAGCGCTGATGCATGCGGTTATCGACCACATGCTCCTCTTCTGCCTGAATAAGAAGTGTCGGCGTGGCGTCTTTTTCCACCCCCGCCAGCGCCTGTTCACCGGCAAGAATGCCTTCGCGCACCCAGTGCCAGGTTGGGCCGCCGACGCGCAGGGTCGGTTCATCGGCGTAGAAGCGGACGTTACGGCGGTAGCGCTCGCGGCTGTGGGTCAGCACGTTGATAGCGAAGGGGAGCGGACGCCAGCTGCCGGTGCCGATGGCATACCCATCGCGGATGCTCGGGTAGCTCTCAGCCCACTCCAGCAGCGGACGCACCACCCAGTCCGGCAGGTGAATGATAATGCCGAACATTGGCGCGCAGAGCGCGATGGCGTCGCAGGCGTGCGGGTAGCGCTGTAAAAAGAGCGTTGAGATCGCGCCGCCCATGGAGTGCGCCAGGATATAGCGTTTGCGCCACGGGCCGCTGGCCACTTCCTGCTCCCAGAATGCGGCTAAATCCTCGACGTAGTCGCTAAATTTCACCACATGGCCGCGGTGCGCATCGGGCAGCATACGCCCGGAACGCCCCTGCCCGCGATGATCGATAATCAGCACGTCGTAACCGAGATGGAACAGGTCATAGGCCAGTTCGGCATACTTTACGTAGCTTTCGATACGGCCAGGGCAGATCACGATCACCCGATCGTTACTCTGCGCGCGAAAACGCACAAAACTGACCGGCACGTCGTCCACGCCGGTAAATAGGTCCTCTTCACGCGATCGCCAGAAGTCCATTAACGGACCCATAGTGAATGCGGCGAACGCTGTTTCTCTGCTTTCCCACGCCTTTTTTTGCCGAAACATCGGGATTTTGCCCCTTTTAGCCATGTAAAATCGTTTTTTTGTGACCAATAGCAAATTCCACAGACAATGGCGTATTGTGGCATAAAAACCGACAACCAGGGAATTTCTCATGACCTTCGAGTGGTGGTTCGCCTACCTGCTGACATCGCTGATTTTAAGCCTCTCCCCCGGCTCCGGGGCGATCAACACCATGACCACCTCCATTAGCCACGGCTATCGCGGCGCGGTGGCATCCATTGCCGGATTGCAGACCGGGCTGGGGATCCATATCGTGCTGGTCGGTATCGGTCTGGGCACGCTCTTTTCCCGCTCGGTACTGGCGTTTGAGGTGCTGAAGTGGGCGGGCGCGGCCTACCTTGTGTGGCTCGGTATTCAGCAGTGGCGCGCCGCAGGTGCGCTCGATCTCCATACCCTGGCGCAGACGCAATCACGCGGGCGGCTGTTTAAACGCGCGGTGTTTGTGAACCTCACCAACCCGAAGAGCATTGTGTTTCTTGCCGCCCTCTTTCCGCAGTTTATCGCCCCCAATCAACCGCAGGTGATGCAGTATGTGGTGCTTGGGGCGACGACCATCGTGGTCGATATCATTGTGATGATTGGTTATGCCACGCTGGCGCGGCGCATTGCGGGATGGATCAAAGGCCCGCATCAGATGAAGGCGTTGAATAAAGTATTCGGATCGCTGTTTGTGCTGGTGGGAGCGCTTTTAGCGTCGGCGAGACACGCCTGAGTGCAGTCTGTTTGCCGGATGGCGGCTACGCCTTATCCGGCATATGCAAAACCAGGTGGCGACCTTTGTAGGCCGGATAAGCGTAAGCGCCATCCGGCATATGCAAAACCAGGCGGTGGCCTTTGTAGGCCGGATAACCGTAAGCGCCATCCGGCATATGCAAAACCAGGTGGTGGCCTTTGTAGGCCGGATAAGCGTAAGCGCCATCCGGCATATGCAAAACCAGGCGGTGGCCTTTGTAGGCCGGATAAGCGTAAGCGCCATCCGGCATATACAAAACCAGGTGGTGGCCTTTGTAGGCCGGATAAACGTAAGCGCCATCCGGCATATGCAAAACCAGGTGGCGACCTTTGTAGGCCGGATAAGCGCAAGCGCCATCCGGCAATTGGCATCAGCGGGAAATAATCAAATGGATACCGAACCCGGCGAAGAGCGCGCCGGCGATGCCATCGATCCATTTCGCCATGCGCTGATAACCGCGACGAACCCGCGGTAGCGCGAAGACGCTAGCGACCAGCGCAAAACAGGCAAAGGTCTCTACCACAATCAGCATAAAGATGCCCCAGCGCGCGTCAGCGCCGACGCTGTCGCCGACAACAAGTGAGAAGACTGAACCGAAGTAGATAATCGCTTTCGGGTTCGCGAGGTTGGTCAGCAAGCCTTTCACAAAACTGCGCCCGCCCGCCGCCAGCTCAACCTGCGGCACAGGGCTGTTCACTGCCTCTTTCTTTAACGCGCCGCGCAGCATCTGGTAACCCATCCAGCAGAGATAGAGCCCGCCGCCGACCATAATGATGCTATGCAGCCACGCCATTTTCGCGAGGATCAGGTTGAGGCCAAGCAGCGCCACTGCTGCCCACACCATCACGCCGCTGGTGATGCCGAGCACGCCCAGCATCGCTTCTTTACGCGAGCGGCTGGCGGCAGTTTGAGAAACAAAGAAGAAATCGGGTCCGGGGCTCATCAGCGCAAGGAAGTGGACTGTCATAACAGAGAGGAAGAGCGTTAACATAACGAACTCGCGATAAAGAATGTAGTGAGGAGCTATCCTGACACTTTTCCCACAGGCTGACTACTCCTCATCGCCATCGACATGGGCGCGGATCAGCGCCATAAACTCCTGGCCGAAACGCTCAAGTTTGCGCGTGCCGACGCCGTTAACGCTGAGCATTTCACCCGGTGAAAGCGGCATTTGCTCTGCCATCTCAATCAGCGTGGCATCGTTAAAGACCACATACGGCGGAATATTCTCTTCATCGGCAATCGCTTTACGCAGCTTACGCAGCTTGGCGAACAGCTTGCGATCGTAATTGCCGACCGCCGCCTTCTGCATCACTTTCGGCTTTAGCGTCACCATGCGCGGTACCGCCAGCATCAGTGGGACCTCGCCGCGCAGAACCGGGCGCGCCGCTTCAGTCAGCTGTAGCGCCGAGTGCTGGGCGATATTTTGCATAGCGAAGCCTAAGTGGATCAGCTGGCGAATCACGCTTACCCAGTGCTCGTGGCTCTTCTCCCGCCCGATGCCGTAGACCGGCAGCTTGTCATGGCCCATTTCGCGGATACGCTGGTTGTTCGCGCCGCGCAGCACCTCAACTACATAGCCCATCCCGAAGCGCTGGTTCACGCGATAGATGGCAGAGAGCGCTTTCTGTGCATCCTGCAACCCGTCGTACTGACGCGGCGGATCGAGACAGATATCGCAGTTGCCGCATGAGGCGTGACGCCCTTCGCCAAAGTAGTTGAGCAGCACCAGGCGACGGCAGGTTTGCGCTTCGGCAAAGGCACCCATCGCATTGAGCTTATGACGTTCAATATCCTGCAACGGCCCGGCAGGCTTCTCTTCGAGGCAGCGGCGCAGCCAGGCCATATCCGCCGGATCGTAAAACAGCATCGCTTCGGCGGGCAGGCCATCGCGCCCGGCGCGCCCGGTCTCCTGGTAGTAGGATTCGATATTGCGCGGAATGTCGAAGTGCACCACAAAGCGGACGTTGGGTTTGTTGATACCCATACCGAAGGCGACGGTGGCGACAACGATTTGCAGGTCATCACGCTGGAACTGCTCCTGCACCCGCGCGCGAACTTCGTTCTCCAGCCCGGCGTGATAAGGTGCGGCGCTGAAACCCCGCCCCTGTAAACGCGCGGCGGTATCTTCCACTTTCGCCCGGCTGTTACAGTAGATAATGCCGCACTTACCCCGCTGCTCCTGCACATAGCGCAGTAGCTGGTCGAGGGGCTTAAACTTCTCCATCAGCATGTAGCGGATGTTCGGGCGGTCGAAACTGCTGACCTGAATCAGCGGGTCGTTAAGGCCGAGCAGGCGTTCAATGTCGCGGCGCGTTGTGTCATCGGCGGTGGCGGTAAGTGCCATAAAGGGCACGTTGGGAAGCATCTGGCGCAGCTGGCCGAGCGCAGCGTATTCCGGGCGGAAATCGTGCCCCCACTGGGAGATACAGTGCGCTTCGTCGACAGCGATAAGCACCGTGTTCCACTGGCGCAGCTGGTCAAGGAAGTTGTCGAGCATCAGGCGTTCAGGTGCGATATAGAGCAGACGGATCTGCCCGTTGCGACAGCCGTTTACCACCTCAAGCTGCTGCTCGCGGCTCTGGGTCGAGTTGAGACAGGCCGCCGCGACGCCGTTGGCGAGCAGCTGGTCGACCTGATCTTTCATCAGCGAGATAAGCGGCGAGACCACCACCGTCAGCCCTTCCAGCACCAGCGCCGGAATTTGGTAACAGAGCGATTTGCCGCCGCCGGTCGGCATCACCACCAGGCAGTCGCGACCGCCAAGCACGGTGTCGATAATATCCTGCTGGCCAGGGCGGAACTGCTGGTAGCCAAAGGTCTCTTGTAAAACCTGTTTAGCCAGCGATTCCTGATTCAATACTTCCGCCTGCGCCACATTGACCCCATTTGCCTGAAATAAAAACAGGCGCTATTTTCAGCGCCTGTGACTGAAACTGCAATGCCTTAAAACAGATCGTTGAGCATCACGCCCACGCCGAAACGGGTCTGATTGAAATTATAATCAATCAGCGATTCGCCATAGCCGCTGTAAACCTGAGTATAGAGGCGAACGTGTTTGGTAACCGGGTAGCTGAGGCCAATCTCCGCGCCGCCGTAACCGGTATTCCAGTTGTACTGCCCTTTCGCGCTAAGGATCGCATCACCAATTTCGTAACCGATTTTCAACTGGTAGTAACCCATATATTTGGTGATATCCGGGTTGTCATCGGTCGAGCCTACGACATACCAGGGCTTCACTTCTACCATCCAGTTACCATTTTGCGCCATCAAGCGGGTGTAAGCGCGGTTCCAGCTGCGCGAGGTCGGATCGGAGCGGCCATTGGAGTCATGGTTAAAACCAACCTCGATGTCGCGTAGCGTCCAGCCGGCAAATGTGTAATCTGTGGCGAAACCGAGGAACAGTTGCGGTTCATAGTTGGTTTCACGGAAGGGAGAAGACTCGCCGCTGTTAGAGAGCTGCCACCAGGATTTTTGCGTATAGGAGCCGCCTAAAACCGAGTTTGGCCCGAGGATGCCGCGCCAGAAGGGGAAGGCCAGGCTTATCTGGAACTTCACTTCATCTTTACGCGCGTTGTCAGCCCAGTTGTAGGAGCGGATCGCTTCCTTATTCAGATCGCTGGTATCGGTATAGATCACGTAGTTGGATTCATACGGATAGAGCGTGAAGGGATTATCATGCTCCTGCAACATATTCGCAATAATGCTACCGCGCACGGCGGGCGCATCATGCACTTCTTTGACAGTTGCTTCTTGTGCGAGAGCCATAAACGGCAGTGCCAGCACTGCGAAAAAATACCCCGGCCAGGTGCGCATCGGTTCAAACTCCGAATTATTGTTGAGTTAGTTAATAGTCTTATCCGCACGTATTCTACATATTTCTTGCGCCACTGCTCGTCTATCGCTCTTAAAGTAGCAATCAACGAACATTGGGCATAAAATTAACACTCTATTAACTCATCGGATCAGATTGATATGTCAGCCGTTCTTACCGCCGATCAGGCTCTGCAAATGGTAGGCGAAATTTTTGTCTATCACATGCCCTACAACCGCGCGTTAGGTCTTGAACTGGGGCGCTATGAAAAAGCCTTCGCAGAGCTCCATTTCACTAACCAGCCGATGATGGTCGGTAACTGGGCGCAGAGTATTTTACACGGTGGAGTGATTGCGTCTGCGCTGGATGTTGCCGCAGGGCTGGTCTGTGTTGGCAGCACTCTGACACGCCATGAAACCATTAGCGAAGATGAACTTCGCCAGCGCCTGTCACGTATGGGAACGATTGATTTGCGTGTCGATTACCTGCGACCGGGCCGCGGTACGCGCTTTACCGCCAGCAGCAGTTTGTTGCGCGCTGGCAATAAAGTCGCCGTTGCGCGCGTGGAGCTGCATAACGAAGAGCAGGTGCATATCGCCAGCGCGACCGCCACCTATATGGTGGGGTGAGCAGGCCTGCGAAATCGGGTACCATGCGGTTACATTTTCGCAACGAGTCTTTCTGATGGATGCAAAGCAGACGCGGCTTGGCGTATTACTTGCGCTCGCCGCTTATTTTATCTGGGGCATTGCGCCCGCCTATTTCAAACTAATCTGGTATGTTCCCGCCGATGAGATCCTGACGCACCGTGTCATCTGGTCCTTCTTTTTTATGTTGGCGCTGATAAGCGTAAGCCGTCAGTGGAAGAGTGTGAAAACGCTGCTGCAAACGCCGAAAAAGATCCTGCTGCTGGCGGTTTCGGCGGTGCTGGTAGGGGGCAACTGGCTGCTGTTTATCTGGGCAGTTAACCATAACCATATGCTGGAGGCGAGCCTCGGCTACTTTATTAACCCGCTGGTGAATATCCTGCTGGGAATGCTCTTCCTGGGCGAGCGTTTCCGCCGTATGCAGTGGCTGGCAGTGATCCTCGCCGCGCTGGGTGTACTGGTGCAGCTCTGGACCTTTGGTTCGCTGCCGGTGATTGCCCTCGGCCTCGCCTTTAGCTTCGCCTTTTACGGCCTGTTGCGAAAAAAAATCGCCGTCGAGGCGCAAACCGGCATGCTGATAGAGACCTTATGGCTGCTGCCGGTAGCGGCTATCTGGCTGTTTGGCATTACCGATAGCCCGACCAGCCATATGTCGCAAAATAGCCTGTCCCTCAATCTGCTACTGATGGCAGCAGGCGTGATCACCACCGTGCCACTGCTCTGCTTTACCGGAGCGGCAACGCGTCTGCGCCTCTCAACACTCGGTTTCTTTCAGTACATCGGCCCGACACTGATGTTCCTGCTAGCGGTCACTTTTTACGGCGAGCATCCCGGCGCGGATAAGATGGTGACCTTTGGCTTTATTTGGGTGGCACTGGCGATCTTCGTAATGGATGCCCTTTACACCCAGCGCGCGTTGCGTAAAACACGCTAATTCCGCTTAGGGAACTAATCAGGCGGGCGGAATTGCCGCCCGCGACCTACAAATATTCGTGGGTTATTCGATCGTCGCGTCGCATATTAATCTGCTGAATGGTATGTTCGCCGCTTTATTATTACGCTATTCAGGACGACCCGGAAAAATGATCCGCAGGATTTTTTGGCCAACAGGCAAGGCATGCCTCGCGCGTAAGCCCTACTTCCTTATTTTTATGCTTCTGCATATTGTTTTTTTAATTGCCATGGTTAGCGTGGCGAAGCTTCCCATACTGCCACTGCTCTGCCTGCTGGTTTACACGTGGGTGAAGATCAATATCAATGCGCAGCGCTGCCGGGATAGTGGATTAAAGGGGCGTTATGTCGTCATTCTGTCGATCCTGGTTTATCTCATTTCGCCAGTGGTCTCTGCGGCCGGTTTCGTGCTGGATGATGAATATCTGCTGCTTGGCGCTCAGATCTATATTTGGTTCGACGGCCTGGTATTTTTTATGTTTATGTTCGCGCCAACGGAAGTAAAAACAGCTAATTAGTTTAAAAGACAGGGTTTTTCAGGAGAGAAAAATGAGCACCATCAACGACTATGACTATCAGAAAGATGAATCGCTGAGCGATACGTGGAAATATCGCTTCGCATTTTTTGAAAAGAATGGTTACCCCGGATTCTGGCGCCCTACTCCGGCGTGGAAACAAGCGTTTAAGCAGATGAAATTTGGGGAGAAAGTAACTGTTAACCAAAACTTCTACGCATTCTTCTTCGGCTGTATTTATCTCTTTGTCCTGGGCCTGTGGAAAAAAGCGCTGACCTCTATTGGGCTGAACGTATTGGGATTATTAGTCGCCGCTCTTATAGGTTTCCCTTTCCTCTCCTTTATCGTGCCCATGCTTATCATGATGCGAACGAATGTCTGGTATCACGAATATAAGGTTAAAGGCATCCAGACCTGGGGCCTGTAAAGAAAAAAGGTTCAGCGCAGGCTGAACCTTTTTTATGACGTCAAAGCCAGTTGCGGCGTTTGAAGTAGAGGTAGGGAGCAAGGCCGGCGAGGATCATAAAGATAATCGCGCCGGGATAGCCGAAGCTCCAGTGCAGCTCAGGCATAAACTCGAAGTTCATCCCATAGCTCGACGCCACCAGCGTTGGCGGCAGAAACACCACCGAAACGACCGAGAAGATCTTGATGATTCGGTTCTGCTCGATATTGATAAAACCCATCGCCGCCTGCATCAGGAAGTTCACCTTCTGGAACAGGGATTCGTTATGCGGCAGCAGCGATTCGATATCGCGCAGGATCTCACGCGCCTGCTCAAGCTGACCCGCCGGTAAACGCGCTTTGCGCACCAGGAAGTTCAGCGCGCGCTGGGTATCCATCAGACACAACCGCACTTTCCAGCCGATATCTTCCTGTTCAGCAAGCGTCGAGAGCGCTTCGTCATACTCATCGCCCTGCTGCCCTTCCATAATGACGCGGCTGAGCTTTTCCAGATCGCTGTAGATGTTCTCAATCTCATCCGCCAGCTGTTCGATTTTGGTTTCGAAGAGATCGAGCAGCAGCTCATAGGCGTTGCCGTCGACCATCTCCTGGCTGCGGGCGCGCATACGGTAGAGACGAAACGCGGGCAGTTCACGCTCGCGCAGGGTAAAGAGACGCCCTTCGCGAATGGTGAATGCCACCGTTGAGTTGCCTGCGTGATCCTCCGCATCTTCATAAAAGAAGAATGAGTGAATATGCAGGCCATCTTCGTCTTCAAAAAAACGCGCCGAGGCTTCGATGTCTTCCAGTTCAGGTCGCGTAGCCAGATTCTGGCCCAATTCCGTTTGCACGCGGGTACGTTCATCATCGTCCGGCTCGACCAAATCAACCCAAACCGAGCTGGCGAGGTGTTTGATTTCGTCAGCCTCAAGACGGCTTAAACGGTTGTTTTCCAGTTGAAATGCGCTCAGCATGGCCGGGACTCCCAATGCAAAAAATATCGGACAGTTCGCAGGGCACACAAGAAACAATTGGGGTTTCAGACCATTAAACAGTCTGACTCAGCGCGACGGGGGATAAAGCGGGTCGCCGACAACCACTAAGGCCATCAGCATGAGGAGAAAGCCTTAGGAGTTGTTCCTGAAATCCAGGAAATTGAGCCAGCATCTACTGGGTGTGTCCAAGGCGAATGTCCTCTTAGCGTGATCGTGCGCGCATGTTACGCCAGCACTCTGAAGGCGTCAACACGCAACGAAACGCTAAAGAGCAATATTTGCCCTTCAGCGTATAAGGCTAGCAGAATATTACAAAATAATGATATTTTTCTGAATGTTACACGGTTTCTAGCTTCGCATAGGCGGCAACTAACCACTTAATGCCCTGCCCCTGGAACGCCACCTGCAAGCGGCTATGCTCACCGCTGCCTTCCATATTCACCACCGTGCCTTCGCCAAATTTGGCGTGGCGCACACGCTGACCAAGCTTATAACCCGTATCGCTCTGCGCGACCGGCGTGCCCATCCGCTGATGGCTGACCGGACGGCTGATGCTGGCGCGTAAGCGCACCTCTTCGACGCACTCTTCCGGCAGTTCGCCAATAAAGCGCGAAGGTCGGTGATAAACCTCTTTACCGTAAAGCCGACGCGTTTCCGCGTAGGTTAAGGTCAGTTTTTGCATCGCACGCGTGACGCCGACATAGGCCAGACGGCGCTCCTCTTCCAGACGACCACCCTCATCAAGGGACATCTGGCTCGGGAACATCCCCTCTTCCATACCGACAATAAACACCTGCGGGAACTCAAGCCCCTTCGCCGAGTGCAGGGTCATTAACTGCACCGCATCCTGCCAGGTGTCCGCCTGCCCTTCGCCCGCTTCCAGCGCCGCGTGGGAGAGGAACGCCTGCAGCGGCATTAAATCCTCATCTTCTTCGTTGTAGCTGAACTGGCGCGTTGCGGTGACCAGCTCCTCTAAGTTCTCAATACGCGTCTGGCCTTTCTCGCCCTTCTCCTGCTCGTACATCGCGCGCAGGCCGGAATCGCTAATCACCCGGTCAGTTTGCACATGCAGCGGCATATCCGCCGTCTCCTGCGCCAGCGCGTCAATTAGCTCAAGAAAACGCTGTAACGCGCCCGCTGCGCGACCCGCCAGCGCTTTCTCCTGTAACAGCTCGCGGGTCGCCTGCCACAGCGTCAGCTGACGCTCACGAGAGGTCTGGCGAACCACGTCGAGGGTGCGATCGCCAATGCCGCGCGTCGGCGTATTAACGACGCGCTCATATGCCGCGTCGTCGTTACGGTTAGCGATCAGGCGCAGATAGGCGAGCGCATCTTTGATCTCCTGCCGCTCGAAGAAGCGCATGCCACCATAGATGCGGTAGGGCATGCTCGCCTGCAGTAACGCCTCTTCCAGCACGCGCGACTGGGCGTTACTGCGATAGAGAATGGCGCACTGCGTCAGCTGGCCGCCATCGTCCTGCCAGGCTTTGATGCGATTGACAACAAAACGCGCCTCATCCAGCTCGTTAAACGCGCAGTAGAGGGAGATCGGCTCGCCGTTGGATCCTTCGGTCCACAGCTTTTTCCCCAGACGCCCGTTGTTGTTCTCAATCAGGGCGTTGGCGGCGCTCAGAATATTGCTGGTGGAGCGGTAGTTCTGCTCCAGGCGAATGGTTTGCGCACCGGGAAAATCGGTGAGGAAGCGCTGGATGTTCTCCACCTGCGCGCCGCGCCAGCCGTAGATTGACTGGTCATCGTCGCCGACGATCATCACCTTGCCGGTATCGCCCGCCAGCAGACGGATCCATGCGTACTGAATGTTGTTAGTATCCTGGAACTCATCGACCAGGATATTGGTAAAGCGTTCGCGATAGTGCTGCAGAATATGCGGTTTGTTCAGCCACAGCTCGTGGGCGCGCAGCAGCAGCTCCGCAAAATCGACCAGCCCGGCGCGATCGCACGCCTCCTGATAGGCCTGGTAGACCTTCTGCCAGGTCTGCTCTACCGGATTGCCGAAGCTTTGAATGTGGTGCGGGCGAATGCCCTCATCCTTCTGACCGTTGATGTAGTACATCCCCTGCCGCGCTGGCCACTGCTTCTCATCAAGGTTCATCGCTTTGATCAGGCGCTTGAGCAGGCGCAGCTGATCTTCGCTATCGAGGATCTGGAAATCCTGCGGCAGCTTCGCGTCCATATGGTGTGCGCGCAGCAGCCGGTGCGCCAGACCGTGGAAGGTGCCGACCCACATGCCGCCCTGGGTGGTGCCCATCAACTGGCCGATACGGTGGCGCATCTCCGCCGCCGCTTTGTTGGTAAAGGTGACCGCCATAATCGAGAAGGGCGAACAGTTCTCCACGGTCATCAGCCATGCGATACGGTGCACCAGCACGCGCGTCTTGCCGCTTCCCGCTCCCGCCAGCACCAGCATATTGCTGCGTGTCGCCGCTACGGCGTCGCGCTGTTTGTCATTGAGGCTGTCGAGCAGATAAGAAACGTCCATAGGTACCGTCGCGTAGTCATCAGGAATTGAACAAAACGCCGGTGGCGCTTCGCGTACCAGGGTCCGGTTTGCGTGGACGCATTCGCGCCGCGCCCGCCACCAAAACCCTGGTATTTTATACAGAACAATGGGTGATTATATCAGCGTAGTGAGGGATGCCAACCGCGAAATTTCCATATGCGGCAACAGGCGGCTGTCGCTGGCTTGCAGCAGATCTGCGCCCTCGGGTTTGATCCAGCAGGCCTGCATGCCACAGCGGATCGCGCCCGCAACGTCGGTAGTGAGATCGTCGCCAACGTGCAGAATGTTGCCAATGGGCACGCCAAGACGCTCTGCGGCGCGGTGATACATATCGCTGAAGGGTTTTGAACGCCCATCCGGCCCGGCGCGCAGGACAAATTTAAAATAGTCGCCGAGCCCGAACAGCTCCGGCTGCGCATTGCCGTTGGTGATCGCCACCAGCGGCCACTTCTCTGCCAGCTTCGCCAGCGTGTCGTGAGTCTCTTCCGGGACATCAATACGGCTGCGCCAGTGCGCAAAGTTGGCCATTGCCGCTTCTGCACCGGCTGCGGCCTCGTCTGCCGTCAGCCCGGCATCAAGCATGGCGCGCTCAACGGCGCGCCGCCGCCACTCGGTGACATCGTGATAGATATCCGGCTCGGTTTCGCGCAGCGACTGGCGCAGGCGCTTAAATTCGCTGTTCTCCAGCGTCGAGAGCGCCGGGTGGTAGCCCTGCAAAAAGGTCAGTGACTCCTGCTCTGTACGCTGGATCACTAGCCGGTTGTCATAAAGGGTGTCGTCCAGGTCGAAGGTGATCGCAGAGATCTCGCCTGGTGGGCGGTAAAAACGCATTATTTCCCCCGTTTTGCGCGCGGATGCGCCGCATCGTAGACCGAAGCAAGGTGTTGAAAATCAAGATGGGTATAGATCTGGGTGGTGGATAAATTGGCGTGGCCGAGCAGCTCCTGCACGCCGCGCAGATCGCCGCTCGACTCCAGCATATGGGTGGCAAAGGAGTGGCGCAGCTTATGCGGGTGCACATGGCTGTTCAGCCCCTGCTTAATGCCCCACTCGGCAAACCGTTTCTGCACATTGCGCGCCGAGATGCGCTTGCCAAGCTTTGAGAGGAAGAGCGCATCATCCTGCGCACCAAACAGTTCGCGCAGATCGAGCCAGTGCTCCACCCAGCTCACCGCATTGCGGCCAATCGGCACGCGGCGCTCTTTGCTGCCTTTGCCGAGCACCCACACTTCGCCGCTCTCCAGATCGAGGTGTTTGATATCGAGATTGACCAGTTCCGACAGACGCAGGCCCGCGCCGTACATCACTTCCAGCATCGCGCGGTCGCGCACCGCCAGCGGATCGTTAATGTCGATCTCCAGCAAACGGCTTACATCATCGACATCGATATTTTTCGGCAGATGGCGTGCGGCTTTCGGTGCGGAGACCCCTTTCGCCGGGTTGGCGGGCAGCTCGCCCTGGCTCACCAGCCAGTCGAAGAAGCTGCGCAGGGCGGAGAGCCGTAGCGCGAGACTCGCCGCACCCAGCCCTTTGCGGCGGCTGCGGGTGGCAATCGATCGCACCGTCGCGGCATCGCACTGTTGCCAGCTTTTGAGCCCAAGATCGCCTGCCATCGCCATAATGGCGTCCAGCTGGCGCTGATAGTTGCGCAGGGTGATCGGGCTGAGCTGGCGCTCAACGCCGAGGTAACGTAAAAAGCGGGTAACGAGCGGAAAGAGCGGCGAAGCGGTCATGCGCGCGCGATCCAGCGCTCGAGCAGATCTGGCAGCATCTGCGCGATCTCCTCCAGCAGTTGGGTACCCTGGCCATGTTGATAATGGTGCGGATCGCGGCTGCTGAACAGCACCACGCCGAGCGATCCATCCTGCCCCATTAGCGACATCGCGACAGAACCGATGGCTTTCGCTTCCGGCAGCAGCAGCAACAGCTCCGGCCCGTTGAGCGATCCCAGGTAGTGATGCTGGTGACCAAGGCGCTGAATGCGCAGCGGCTCAAAGGCCTGCCGGGAGAGAGAGAGATGGGTGTAGCGCGACGGCGCGCCGAGACGCCAGCGATCCGGAAAGAGGCGCACCGTGGCACCCGCCAGCCCTAAATCGCGCGCCCAGCGGTGCAGGCGGTTCAGCATCTCATCCAGGCTTGGCGCGGAAGCCAGCCGACTTTGCAGGCGCAGCAGGCGATAAAAGAGCCCTTCATTGGCGCTTGCCTGCTCCATCAGCAGCGTCATGTTCTCTTCCAGCACGTTGATGTGGTTGCGCGAACGCGCCATGTGCCACTCCACCAGCGAAACCGTGTCGCGCACCGCATGCGGCACACGCATCTGTTCCACCAGCCGCGCGTTACGGATAAAGAAGTCAGGATGACGCACCAAATAATCAGCGACGGTCTGATCTTCCAGCTCCGTCAGCGTCTCCTGCAATTCTTCCCCTGGTTGCTTCATAGATGAATAAACCCGTCATAGACATGTGCCGCCGGGCCAGTCATGTACAGCGGTTGGCCCGGGCCTTTCCAGGCGATATCAAGTCGACCGCCCGGT
Organism: Kosakonia sp. SMBL-WEM22; assembly: GCF_014490785.1. Taxonomy (NCBI): domain Bacteria; kingdom Pseudomonadati; phylum Pseudomonadota; class Gammaproteobacteria; order Enterobacterales; family Enterobacteriaceae; genus Kosakonia; species Kosakonia sp. SMBL-WEM22. Next base: position 4,833,400 of record NZ_CP051488.1, read on the forward strand.
AACTCCACACGAACGCTTTCCGCCAGCAAGCCTTGCTGAATGCCGACGGCAACGGCTGCGCAGGCACCGCTTCCGCACGCCTGCGTTTCACCTGCGCCGCGCTCGAAAACGCGCAGGCGGATATGATCGGTTTTGATGACCTGCATAAAGCCGATATTGGCGCGTTCAGGAAAACGCTCATGGCTCTCCAGCACCGGTCCCAGCGTCTCTACCGGCGCGTTTTCCACGCTATCGACCTGGATAACACAGTGCGGGTTGCCCATCGATACGACGCCACAGAGCACGGTTTGTTCCGCCGCGCGCATAATATAGGTCTTCTCAGCTTTGTTTGCGCGAAACGGCACTTGCGACGGTTCGAAGTTCGGCTCGCCCATGTTTACGCGTACCAGTTCATCTTCCGTTACGCTCAATACCATACGCCCGTTCGCCGTACTGACGCGAATGTCACGTTTATTGGTCAAACCTTTCAGACGCACAAAGCGGGCGAAGCAGCGCGCGCCGTTGCCGCACTGGGACACTTCGCTGCCGTCAGCGTTGAAAATACGGTAGTGAAAATCGAGCTCGGGATCGTAAGGAGGCTCAACCACCAGCAGCTGGTCGAAGCCGACGCCAAGATGGCGATCCGCCAGACGACGGATCAACTCCGGGGAGAAAAAGAGATTCTGCGTCACCGCGTCGACGACCATAAAATCGTTGCCAAGGCCATGCATCTTTGAGAACTGCATTATCTACTCCATTTACGCGGGTACAGAGCGGTAACGTCAATAATTCACCTGAGTCGGCGAGCCGGTATCGCCCCGATCGTTACTATCCGGAATAGTAGGCTGGATCGTGCTTTCCTGCGTTTTGGTTGGCGGCGGCGCGGTTTTATCGGCCGGAGGGAAGTAGAGCGGCCCTTTCAGACCGCAGCCCGTCAGGCTGAACAGAGTCAGCACTACGGCCAGCGTGCGAAACAGATCTTTCATTATCATTGCCTGTGAGTTGATTCTTACTGCGCTCTATCATCGCAGGAGAAGACACAAAAGCAAGAGTTTGCACGTTTAGGGCAACGGGAAATGTTTCGCGTTATACTGCGGCCATCATAAAAAACAGGAAAGCAGAATGAACGATTCAGAATTTCATCGCCTCGCCGACGGCCTGTGGCTCACCATCGAAGAACGCCTGGATGAGTGGGACGGCGACAGCGATATCGACTGTGAAATCAACGGCGGCGTGTTAACCCTCAGCTTTGAAAACGGCAGTAAAATCATCATTAACCGTCAGGAGCCGCTGCACCAGGTGTGGCTGGCGACAAAACAGGGCGGTTACCATTTCAGTCTCAAAGGGAATGAGTGGGTCTGCGATCGCAGCGGCGAAACCTTCTGGGATCTGCTGGAGAAGGCCGCAAGCCAGCAAGCCGGCGAAAGCGTCACTTTCCGCTAAGAGGCACTGCCCGGGAGACCGGGCAGCAATATCAGGAGAAGTACTGCTGCAACAGCGGTGCAGCGTTATCCTGATTGGCCGGCGATGCGGTGCTGATTGCCTGGTTGCGGAACGGGATCACCTGCGCGCGCCCTTCAACATTCACAATCTGGTAGAACTGCGGCAGGTTGAAGTTGATAAAGCTTGAGCCGTAGGTAAAACGATCGTGGGAGGAGGAGAAGAAGCGGCTTACGTCACGCACCAGCTCCTCTTTGCTACCTTCACAGTGGTGATACACTTCGGCGCGGTTGCTCTCATCCAGAATATAGATGTTAAAGCCCTCTTCCCCCGCCTCTTCAAAGAAGAACTGAATAATCCCTTCGCTGGCAAAGCCATCCACCACCGCCGGTAATTCGACGTGGTTGGTTTCCACCTGCACCGACAAACCGTGCAGCTTGTTGTGGGAGATAGCCCCGTAAAACTCAATGGCGTTTTCCAGCTTCTGCACCGAAACGTTCACGCGCTCGAAGAACAAGCCCCAGGTTTGCCCCGCCACGCGCAGCGCTTTAAAGCGACCCGTTTCGTGACGCGTCGTTGAGAGGCGTAGCTCGATACATTCAGAGACCAGCTGCTGCACGCGGGTGCGGATCAGGCCGCGCAGATGCTGGCTATAACAGAAGACCTCGACGCTGTCCGGCGGCGCAGCATCCTGGTGCATTTTGCCGAGGATGGTTTTCAGCGCTTCAATCATCGCCTGCTCACCGTTGAAGTGCAGGGTACGCACTTCGTTCCACGAGTTGCGGTAGAGCAGATCGACGCTGCCAACGAGGCAATTTTGCTGCTCGCCAAAGCTGAAGACATCAAGCTTACGGAAATCAAAGTGCACCACCTGGTTACGGAACGCCGCTGTCGGGTCGTACTCCAGGTTGACGATAATCGCCAGGTGGCGGATTTCGCACGGGCTGTAGAGCGCTTTCGGCGTCGGTGCAGGCAGGCGCAGCGGGAAGTGGTGCGAAACATCAGCAACCATCTCCTGCAGCTTCGGCAGATCGACAATGCCGTTGCCCTTAATAAACAGGCGCGTACGCGACGTCAGCAGGCCGTTAAACCACGCCCAGGCCACCAGCTTATTCAGGTAGCGGTTATACTCCAGCGGCTGATGGCTGACGATGGAGTCCATATTCGGCGCGCGGTTATAGAGATACCAACCGGTGCGGTTGGCGCGCCCCGGCGGCACATGAATAAAGGTTAAATTCGGTTCGGAGAGATCCGGTGAAATCTGCGGGTTCACCAGCGTCACTTTGCCCGGCAACGCTTCAAACGCCGCGTAGAGTTTACGGGTCAAGACACCGATATCCTGCGGGCTGGCGGAGACGCTCAGGTTATTACGGCGGGCAAAGCGGATCAGGTTGCGGTAGCTCTGCATCATCGCATCAAGCAGCTCATTGTGCGCTTCACGCACCTGATCGATTTTCCAGTTAGCGCGGTTATCGAGCATCGCGAGGCGCGCTTCATCCCAGCCCCACTCTTTTACTAACTGCGTGATCACTTCGCGACGCCAGCCGACGCAGGCGCGTTCGCGGCTCAGCTTTTCACACACTTTTAAGTAGAAACATCGACGCACCAGATCCAGACGCGTCGGATCCTCAATCGCCTGCAGATAGTGCGTCACGCGCTCAAGCATCATGCAGTAGTGATCGAGGCCAAAGGAGACGATCTCGCCGTCGTGCAGGCGCTGTTTGATATCTTTCGCCAGCAGGCGGGTATTCGGATATTCCCAGGAGTAGGCTTCGAGCAGCAGGGTTTTCAGCACCGCTTTATAGGGCGAGTCAATGCTCTTATAGAGCTGCCACAGGCTGGCGCCAAAATACTCTTCCGCCGAGAGCGAGCTTAAGCCGCCCAGATCGAGCCACTCGTTCGGCGTCAGCACGCCCTGCGCGTAGAGCGTCATGACGTAATCGTCGTAATTCTCCTCTTCGTCGCCCGGCACCATATTCCACAGAATACGTTTACCTGCCAGGCGCACGGCGGTGCGGTAGAACTCATCGAGCAGTAAAATGTGCTGCGTTGAGCCGCAATCTTCGCCGCCGAGGCTGCCGCTTTCATTATGGCGGAAGCGGTTCTCATCAATCAGGAAGAAGCTCACTTCCACGCCGAGGGAGGCCGCCCAGCTCTCAAGCAGGCTGCATTTACGCTGTAGCAGCTGGCGCTCGTCGTTATCGAGCCAGGATTGGTGGCAGACCCAGATATCAAGGTCCGAAGAGCAGCTCTGCCCAACCGAGGAGGTGCTGCCCATGGAGTAGACACCGGTGATCGGCAGCTCGCCGGTCGGCGCATCCTGCGCAGGTAGGCCACGGTTCAGCTCAAGTTCGTTCAGGTAGTGAAGTTGGTTTTCATCAGGCGTGTAGAGGCAAATGCCATTGGGAACGTTACCGTCAAGGTAGCCAGGCATCAGCGGATGGTGATAGTGCAGTAATGTCGGCAGCAGACTGTAAACCTGCTGAAAAGCAGGGCCCATGGCAGCAAGCGCGCGATCCACACGCAGTTGATTAATGGCATCCAGTCGCTGTTTCAGCGTCTCAATATAGAGGTACAAGACATATCGCCTGATGTTTTATACACACCTTCATGCTGATGTTTTGTAGGCCGCAGCTTGAAAAGGGGTGCGTAGACAGAGAATCCAAAAGTAGCCGTTGCCCTTTTTTCGTCGTTATCGTTATGGGAGGACAGACGAAAAAATGGTCTAAAACGTGATCAATCTAACACCTTGCTCATTGACCGTAAAGAAAGATGCGCTACAAACCAGTTTAGCATTAAACGCACCCTGTAAATTCCGAATTACATCCCCCGCTGCGCCTGTTGCGCGGGGCGAGACCCGCAATCGACCGTGAACACTGACACCCTAATGCAACAGTGTTAGGATGGTCAACGGACGAAATTGACGGTATCAAGCATGGTAGACAATGTTTTAAGAATTGCCACACGGCAAAGCCCGCTTGCGCTCTGGCAGGCACATTATGTAAAAGCGCGCCTTGAAGCGAGCCATCCGGGGTTATCAGTGGAACTGGTGCCGATGGTAACGCGCGGCGATGTGATCCTTGATACGCCGCTGGCGAAAGTGGGCGGCAAAGGTCTGTTCGTCAAAGAGCTTGAACGGGCACTGCTCGACAACCACGCCGACATCGCCGTGCACTCAATGAAAGATGTGCCGGTCGACTTTCCCGATGGCCTCGGCCTTGTGACGATTTGCGAACGCGACGATCCGCGCGATGCTTTTGTATCGAACCGCTATAAAGCGCTGGACGAACTGCCCGCAGGCAGTATTGTCGGCACCTCCAGTTTACGTCGCCAGTGTCAGCTGGCTGCGCTGCGCCCCGATCTGGTGATCCGCTCCCTGCGCGGCAACGTGGGTACTCGCCTGAGCAAGCTCGATAACGGCGAATACGATGCGATTATCCTCGCCGTCGCCGGTCTTAACCGCCTGGGTCTGAGCGATCGCGTACGCTGGGCGCTGCCGCCGGAGATCTCACTCCCGGCCGTAGGCCAGGGCGCGGTCGGCGTTGAGTGCCGTCTTGACGATGCGCGCACCCGTGCGCTGCTGCAGCCGTTGAACCATGATGAGACCGCAATCCGCGTTAAAGCCGAGCGGGCGATGAATACCCGTCTTGAAGGTGGATGCCAGGTGCCGATCGGCAGCTATGCTGAACTGATCGGCAGCGAGCTCTGGTTACGCGGGCTGGTTGGCGCGCCGGATGGTTCGACGATGATACGCGGCGAGCGCCGTGGTCGGCCGGAAGATGCGGTTGAAATGGGCATCTCACTGGCGGAAGAGCTGTTAGATAACGGCGCACGCGCCATTCTTGCTGATATTTACAACGGAGAAGCCCCTGCATGAGTATCCTGGTCACCCGTCCCTCTCCCTCCGGAGAAGAGTTAGTGAGCCGACTGCGCACACTGGGTTTGGTGGCCTGGAGCTTTCCGTTGATTGAATTTACGCCGGGCCGCGAGTTGCCATTATTGCCTGAGCGGCTCGCCAAGCTCGGCGCACATGATCTCGCGTTTGTCCTGTCACAGCATGCTGTCTCCTTCGCGCACGCCCATTTGCAGCAGGCTGGCCTCTCTTTCCCAATGGAACCAGCCTGGTTTGCTATCGGGCGCACCACCGCGCTCGCGCTACATACGGTAAGCGGCATTGATGTGCGCTACCCTCACGACCGGGAAATCAGCGAAGTGTTGCTACAATTACCTGAATTGCAAGATGTTCAGGGCAAGCATGCGCTAATCTTACGGGGCAACGGCGGACGCGAACTGTTGGCAGAGACGTTGACTGAGCGCGGCGCACAGGTTGAATTTTGCGAGTGTTATCAACGCAGTGCAAAATTTTATGACGGTGCAGAAGAAGCGATGCGCTGGCATACGCGGGGCGTCTCAACGCTGGTGGTCACCAGCGGCGAAATGCTGCAGCAACTTTTTTCACTTATTCCTCCCTGGTATCGGGAGAACTGGTTACTTCGCTGCCGCCTGGTGGTGGTAAGCGAACGTCTGGCGAACCTTGCCCGGGAACTGGGCTGGCAAGACATTCAGGTCGCTGACAATGCCGACAACGATGCGCTGCTTCGCGCATTACAATAACTCTCATAATGGGAAGCCATAATGACGGAACACGAAAACTCCTCCGCCGTGGTTGAAGAGACCAAAGCGGCTGACGGCGTAACGCCGCCGCCGGAGAAAGCAGAGAAGAAGAGACGCGCTAACAGGACCAGCCTCGCGCTAAGCGCGATCGCCATCGCTATTGCGCTGGCATCGGGCGCCGGGCTTTATGGCTGGGTGAAGCATCAAAATGCAACCCTGCAAACCACTAACGGCGAAATTGCTGACCAACTGATCGCGCTGCAACAGACGCAGGATAAGCAGCGTAGCGAGCTGGAAGGGGTGATTAAACAGCAGGCTGATGCGCTGGCGGCAGAAAAACGCCAAAGCGAAGCGCTGGCGAAGCAGCTTGATGAAGTGCAGCAGAAAGTCGCGACCATCTCCGGCTCCGATGCCAGGACCTGGCAGCTGGCGCAGGCCGATTTCCTCGTCAAGCTGGCGGGTCGCAAGCTGTGGAGCGATCAGGATGTCACCACCGCAGCCGCGCTGCTGAAAAGCGCTGACGCAAGCCTGGCGGATATGAACGATCCGAGCCTGATTACTGCGCGCCGCGCCATCACTGACGATATCGCCAGCCTCTCATCTGTGGCCCAGGTCGATTATGACGGTGCCATTCTTAAGCTGAACCAGCTCTCTAATCAGATCGATAACCTGCGGCTGGCGGACAATAACGACGATGATTCGCCGATGGATGCCGACAGCGGCGAGCTCTCAAGCTCCATCAGCGAGTGGCGCGTCAACCTGCAAAAAAGCTGGCGCAATTTTATGGACAGCTTTATTACCATTCGCCGCCGGGATGAGACCGCCGTGCCGCTGTTAGCGCCAAATCAGGATGTCTATCTGCGCGAGAATATCCGCTCGCGTCTGCTGGTTGCGGCGCAGGCCGTGCCGCGTCACCAGGAAGAGACCTATAAACAGGCGCTGGATAACGTGTCGACGTGGGTTCGCGCCTACTACGATACTGACGATGCGGCCACCAAAGCGTTTCTCGAAGAGGTGGATAAGCTCGGCCAGCAATCTATCGCTATGGAGCTGCCTGAATCGCTCCAGAGCCAGCCTATTCTGGAAAAACTGATGCAGACCCGCGTGCGCAATCTGCTCGCGCAGCCCGCTGTGCCGTCTGAACAGGCCCCATCAGCGCCCGCTGATGCAGCGCAGGGAGAATAATTATGCTGAAAGTATTATTGCTTTTTGCACTGCTTCTCGCTGGTATTGTGCTTGGCCCAATGCTCGCCGGGCATCAGGGCTATGTGCTGATCCAGACGGATAACTACAACATTGAAACCAGCGTCACCGGTCTGGTGATTTTACTGGTGTTGACGCTGGTGGTGATGTTCGCACTGGAGTGGCTGCTGCGCCGTATCTTCCGCACCGGTGCGCATACCCGCGGCTGGTTTATGGGTCGTAAGCGCCGTCGTGCGCGCAAGCAGACGGAACAGGCGTTGCTGAAGCTGGCGGAAGGCGATTATCAGCAGGTTGAGAAGCTGATGTCGAAAAATGCCGATCACGCAGAGCAGCCGTTGGTTAACTACCTGCTGGCAGCGGAAGCTGCACAGCAGCGCGGCGATGAAATGCGCGCTAATCAACATCTTCAGCGTGCCGCTGAGTTGGCAGAAAATGATCCGATTCCGGTAGAAATCACGCGCGTTCGTCTGCAACTGGCGCGCAATGAAAACCATGCTGCACGCCATGGCGTTGATAAACTGCTGGAGATCGCGCCGCGCCATCCGGAAGTGCTGCGTCTGGCGGAACAGGCCTATATTCGCACCGGTGCATGGACATCGCTGCTCGATATCACTCCTTCGATGGCGAAAGCTAACGTTGGCGATGAAGAGCACCGCGACAGGCTGCAACAGCAGGCGTGGATCGGCATTATGGATCAAGCTCGCGCCGATCAGGGTAGCGACGGCTTGAAGGGCTGGTGGAAGAATCAGAGCCGTAAGACGCGCCACCAGGTAGCGCTGCAGGTGGCCATGGCGGAGCACTTAATTGAGTGCGACGATCACGACACCGCGCAGGAGATCATCCTCGACGGCCTGAAACGACAATATGACGATCGTCTGGTGCTGGTGATCCCGCGCCTGAAGACCAACAACCCGGAACAGGTTGAAAAAGTGCTGCGTCAGCAGATCAAAACCCAGGGCGATCGCCCGCTGCTGTGGAGCACGCTCGGCCAGTCGCTGATGAAACACGGCGAGTGGCAAGAAGCGACGGTCGCATTTCGCGCCGCGCTGAAACAGCGCCCGGATGCATTTGACTACGCATGGCTCGCCGACTGTCTCGACCGCCTGCGCCAGCCTGAAGAGGCCGCAACGATGCGTCGTGACGGCCTGCTGTTAACGTTGCAGAACAATCCCCCAGCTTAACCTTCCCTTCGCGTTACAGAATTTGTCTGTAGCGCGAGTCTTCTCTTCAGCCATAAAAAAACGCCTGTCAGCATAAACTGACAGGCGTTAAAACAGGTCTTTGACAACTAATGGGTGCTTCACTCAACGTTATGCCCATGGTGTTTGATGAGGCCGAAGCGACATCTCTCGGTGGACGATAAGCACCATAAAACGGCTCTGCGTCATTCCTGGGTTTATGAGGCCAGACGGCGAACATAAGAGATGGAATGAGCATCTACCCATGTATTATTGCACATAGCGTGCCAACCCCGCATTAAGAAATGTTACATCACGCAACGTTTTAAGAAACCTCTATATTCATGCCGTTAGCAGGCAGCAAACATCCGTTCAAACCTCTTTGCAGCCACAGTGTGTCGCTGTGGGACGACATATCTGCGCCATCTTAGATAAATTATTTTAAATCAATAGGTTATATGTAGCCAATAGGCGACAACGCGCGATGGGAATGTTGCTGAAGAGCAACAGAGGGAAATGAGGAAAACCTGAACCGCAGAAAACAAAAAACCCCGCTTACGCGGGGTTCAAAATTGGTCGGCGAGAGAGGATTCGAACCTCCGACCCACTGGTCCCAAACCAGTTGCGCTACCAAGCTGCGCTACTCGCCGTTTTACTGCTTTTTGACTTTTTTGTTCAATCAAAGTTGTGGTGCGAGGGGGGGGACTTGAACCCCCACGTCCGTAAGGACACTAACACCTGAAGCTAGCGCGTCTACCAATTCCGCCACCTTCGCATCGCCACGAAACTTTTTACTGCTAAATAATGGGGTGGCTAATGGGACTCGAACCCACGACAACTGGAATCACAATCCAGGGCTCTACCAACTGAGCTATAGCCACCACTGTAAATCTGTTCACGCGGTATCGTGATAATTCACGATCCACCGCAGCTCAAGCGCCGGGTTAAAATGGCGCGCCCGACAGGATTCGAACCTGAGACCTCTGCCTCCGGAGGGCAGCGCTCTATCCAGCTGAGCTACGGGCGCGTAGCGCCGTTGCGGGGGTGGATAGTACGGACTTCGGGGGCAGCTGTCTAGTGCTTTTTTGAAGAAAAATGCGCGTTTGGTTATGCTTTGCGCACTTTGTCTCTTATTCACCCACCTGAGGCGTTGCCGCACGACGATCGAAGCCAAAGACCTTATAGATGAGGGCTACGGCAGCAAGAAAGATCACGCCGACAAACAGCGACATACGGGTGTCTTCATTGAATCCCATCCCAATCAATACGCACACAAGGAAGGCCATAGTGAGCCAGTTCGCCCATGGGAAGAGCATTGAGCGGAACGGATGGTTGGCAATCGCCTCTTTGTGAACCTTACGAAAACGCAGCTGGCTAATCAGGATCACGAACCACGGCACCATGCCCGGCAGTACGCTGGCGCTATAAACATAGACAAACACGCGCTGCGGGTTAGGAATGATGTAGTTCAGGCACGAACCAATCAGCAGGATGATAATCGAAATGGTCACCCCTACCGCCGGTACGCCGTTTTTGGAGACTTTTGCGACCGCTGCCGGTAACTGGCGGTTCTTCGCCAGCGCATAGAGCATGCGGCCACAGCTGTACATGCCGCTGTTACAGCCGGAGAGCGCCGCAGTCAGCACCACAAAGTTAATGATGCCTGCCGCCGCGGTAATACCGATTTTCGCGAAGGTCAGGACGAACGGGCTGCCGTTGGTACCAATTTCATTCCACGGGAAGATAGTGACGATAACGAAGATTGCACCGACATAGAAAATCAGGATACGCCACAGCACCTTGCTTACCGCGCTGCGCAGTGTCACCTGCGGGTTTTTCGCTTCACCCGCGGTAATACCGATTAACTCAACGCCCTGATAGGAGGCGACAACAATACAGAGCGCGGTAAGGAACCCTTTCCAGCCGCCGGCGAAGAAGCCTCCATGCCCGGTGAGATTGCTAAAGCCGATGGAGTGGCCGCCATTGCCGAAGCCGAAGAAAATCACGCCCAGACCCACAATGATCATCACAATGATGGTAGTGACTTTGATCATCGCAAACCAGAACTCAATCTCGCCATACAGGCGCACCGCCGCGAGGTTCGCCAGCGCCACCAGCCCAACGGCAATCAGGGCCGGTATCCACTGGGCGAGATCCGGGAACCAGAACTGGACATAGACGCCAATGGCGGTGATTTCCGAAATCCCCACCGCCATCCACATAAACCAGTAGGACCAGGCGGTGAGATAACCAAAGAAGGGGCTCATGTAACGATGAGCGTAGACCGCGAACGACCCGGCAACCGGCTCGAGAAAGAGCATTTCGCCCATCGAACGCATGATAAAGAAGACGAAAAGTCCGGCAATAATATAGGCCAGCAGAACTGACGGACCAGCCCACTTCAGGGTGCTGGCGGCACCCATAAACAGGCCAACGCCGATGGTGCCGCCAAGGGCAATTAATTCAATGTGACGAGACTCCAGCCCACGCTGAAGTTCGGGTTGTTTTTCGGCCATAAATCCTCTGTTGTATTTGCTTCTTTCTTCGCCCGCGTCGCGGGTTATTGTTATGAGTTTCCCTCACCCCATAGCAATCCATGCTGCTTCGCCCCGCGAAAGGGATGGCGCAAAACCAGCGCGGCACTGCAAGGAGAGAGCGAATGGTTTCTTAAAACGACGGAAATGGCAAACGATGTCGATAAAAAATCCGAGCACCGCACAATTAAAGAGCAGCAGGAGGGAAAAAGGCAGCGCATTGCGCCGCCGGGAGAGTTCAGAGTTTTCCGCTGTAGTGCCAGCGTAAATAACGCAGCAGGCGGAGCTGGCGCTTTAGCCGCGAAGGCTGCGATAGCAGGCGGTACAGCCACTCAAGTCCAAGGTTCTGCCAGAATTTCGGTGCACGCTTAACATGGCCGGTAAAGACATCATAGGTGCCGCCGACGCCCATGTAGAGCGCATCCGGGTAGATGAGGCGGCAGTCGCGCATAAAAATTTCCTGCCGCGGCGAGCCCATCGCTACGGTGACAATTTTCGCCCCACTTTCGCGGATTGCCGCAAACAGCGCCTCGGACTGCTCGGGTTTGAAGTAGCCATCCTGGCATCCGACAATATTCACCTGCCACTGATCGCGCAGTTTCTGCACGGTTTGCGCCAATACGTCCGGCTTACCGCCCACGAGGAACACCGGCGTGCCCGACTCTCCTGCCCGTGCCATTAACGCTTCCCACAGATCGGCACCCGCCACGCGGGAAACCTGCGCCTGCGGAAACTTTTTGCGTATCGAGCGCACAACGCTGATGCCATCGGCATATTTAAACTCCGCCGCGTTAATCAGAGCGCGAACCTCGGCATTATCTTCCAGCGTCAGCATCTTTTCGGCATTGATAGCCACCAGCGTGCCCTGCTTTACGCGCCCGTCTGCGAAGAGGTAATCCAGCGCGTGGGGCATATCGCGCCAGCCAATCAGCTTCACGCCGCGCAGGTCATACAGCGGTGCCGCCGTCTTATCCGTCATGTTTCGTCCTTTTTACAACTGGGAGAGCGGTTTGACCGCGCGCGTACCGCGACGCTGTATCAACCCGGCGCTATCGAACAGCCAGTACAACAGTTTCGCCGCCAGCAGGCAGAAAGCGAAAACGGCGAGGAAAAAGACCACACGGGAGGCGAATGCATCGAGCCCTTCGCGCGCCAGCACAATCATGTTGAAAATTGCGCCGAAGCAGAAGCTGTGCAGGATCGCCGCCTTGTAGCGGTTTGTTTCCCGGTTGCCGAGGGTATAAACCCAGTCGAACCATTTAATGATAAGCCCTACCGTCGCCGCGCCCAGCGGAATAAACCACGCGCCGCCCATTACCACTAATGAGCCAATCAGCGTCGGTGAAATCGCCAGCCCCGAGTGGTTGTTCAGCACTTCCCAGGTAAAGTAGTTCGCGGTGTTAAGCACAATCCCCGGGCGCGATGGCCACAGCCAGGTAGGGATAAAGACATAGAAGTCACGCGCAATCGGTGCCAGCCCCTGGAACTCGATCTTGTCGTAGTTTTGCAGCAATAGGGCAAGGTTTTCCCACGGCGAGAAGGTGTCACGCGTCAGGTAGAGGAAGGTATAAAACGCCTCATCGCCGCGCACATCCAGCCCGTAGCGTTTCAGCGCCAGCCAGAACATACCCACAATGCCGAGCACGCCCGCCGCCGCAAGCATCCACAAAGAGATCCAGCCGCGAATGATGCCAATAAACAGGAAGATAGCGAAGGCAATGATGATATTGGCGCGCGTACCGCCAACAATCATGTAGGTCAGCAGGCCAAACGCCACGGTGCTAACCAAGAAGAAGAGCCACATCTGGGCATTCTGCCGCAGGAAGTAGACCACCAGCATCGCCGGAATAAAGAAATAGAAGAAGCGCTTTAGCGCCACGCCAGAGACTTCGCTGGAAAAAATCTGGCTATAGGAGTGCAAACGGAAAAGTAAAAAGCCGTTGTGCATAAAGAAGATGCCGACGCTCACTAGCGCGATGACCATCAGGATCACCCACGTCAGGTGCGCCTCTACACGGTTGATAGTAAAAAGCGGACGTCGCGGCGTAAGCGTTGAGGTTGCCCGCAGCCGCGTTTTATAGGTGACATAGTAGATGCCATAGAAGCAGACCGCCGCCAGCAGCGTCTGCATCAGGATATCGGGTGGCGCAACGCCGACGTTGAAGCGGAACACCAGCACGCTGGTCAGCGGAAAGCCGAAGAAGAAGGTCAGCAAAAAGAGCAGCGAGAAGAAGACGTTAAAGTTAAAACGTACGCGGCGAAATTCGAACCAGGTGAGCGTGCCGATAAACAGCGTCGCCAGCAACCAGATAACAAACAATCCGCAAAATTCGAGTGGGCTCATCCGTTGATCCCCGCAGCGTTAAGGAGCGCTTTGTGCCACAGCGTTTCGTAATTCGGGCTAAAAAAGGCGATGGCATTTTTATCCACCGCTAACAGCTGACGGCGGGCCTCATGGATCACCGCCTCATCCAGCGCATCGCCGGTAAAGAGAACAGGAATGCCTTCCGCCACCATATCACGCCAGAAGGGGTTTTCACGGTTCAGCACACAAGGCACGCCTGCCTGGATCAGCAGACACATCGTGCCGATCCCCTGCTGACGGGCAAAAATGAAGTAACCCAGATCGCACTGCGCGAGCAGCGCCAGATAGGCATCAAAATCCATTTTCTCATCAAGAATACGCAGGTTTCCGGCGCTGAAGAGCGCCAGCCCAGCGCTGCGTACCGACGCGATATAAGCGTCGTTATTCGCCGGATAGCCCATCGGCACAATGATATTGACCGTATCGCCAAACTGTCGGTGGATCGCCTGCAGAGCGGCAATATGCTCATTGCTCGCATCGCCGGAGTTGCCGACCAGAACCGTCAGCTTGTCCCTCTGCGGGCGTTCATCCGCCATGGTGTTCAGCGCCGGGTCCATACGCGTTGGGAAGTAGAGCAGCTCACCGGGCACCTTAGGGTTACGTTCGGCAAACCACGCCAGATCGCCGCGGGTTGCGAAGATACGCCCTACGCGACGCTGTGCTAAACGGCGCAGTGGATAAAAGAGACGGAATTTCAGGCTGCGGGAGACTTCATACAGATCGGCACCCCAGGCGTGCCAGTAAAACTGCTCGCGCTTGATAGCCCCTTGCAGCAGTGCCAGCCAGAGATCGAAATTAAACTGGCCGTGGAAGAAGAAGCGCTGCTGACGTTGCGCCTTCGCCTGGGCGATGACCGCTTTTGCCAGACTCTTTTTGTCGGGATAAAAATGTAGCGTCAGCGCAGGATAGCGCGCCCGCTGCGACTCGTCGCGCCCGACAACCATAAACTCGCGGGCATGCTCTCCCGATGCCGCAAGATGGTCGTTAAAGAAGCGCAGCACAGTTTGGTTATGGTGTGGGATATCCGATCCCAGTATGTGAATCAGTGCAGTCATGCCTTTTTACGCCAAATCAAAAAAACGCCGCAACAAACAGCGAAATAGATAATGTAGGTGGCCATATAGGCCTGCGCCGCGCCTGCAGCGCCGTGCGCTGGAATAAGCCAGCGCGCGAAGAGGGTCAGCAGCGCAAACTGGCTTATTTCAGCCAGTATATAGAATCGCAGCGAAGCCTTCGCGATGACTAAATAGCCAAAGACGTAAGCCCCCACTTTTAATACATCCCCGACCAGCTGCCAGGCGAAGAGATCGCGCATGGCGATAAACTTATCGGAAAAGAGCAGCCAGATCGCTACATCGCGCAGCAGCCAGACGCCGAGGCTCACCGCCGCCACGGCGGGGAGAACAAAGCGCAGTGATCTGCCGATTTCACGCGAGATCTCCTGCTTCGTCACCAGCCGTGACAACGTTGGTAGCAGATAGACGCTAAACGAGGCGGTAATAAACTGCAGGTAAGCATCAGAAATCGTACTTACCCCCTGCCAAATCCCCACTTCGTCCCAGCTGTAGTGGGCAGCAAGCTGGTTTCGCATCATCACGTACGCCAGCGGCATCGTAAACGATGTGATCAGCGCCATCAGTGTGAATTTACCTAGTTGGCCTGCCAGGGCGCGATCCCACTGCGGCGCAAAGAAACGCAGCGGTATCGCTTTGCGTCTTAGCAACATGATCATCGCCGGGATGACTACCAGCGCGGGCACCAGCGCCAGCCCCAGCAGCGCCCCCTGATAGCCACCGATGCGATAACAGAGAGACCAGGCCAGCACGCCAATGATACTGCCGATAATCAGCGATAGCGCATTCCCTGCTGCATCGCGAAACCCTTTCATCACCGCCAGCAGCAGGTTAGCCCAGGCAATGCCCATCTGCACCAGCGCGACTAAGCGCACCAGGCCCTGATAGTGGGTATGGCCAAATAACCCCTGGCTGATAGGCGCGGCGGCAAGCAGGAAGAGCAGCGCCAGCAGGGTTGAAAACCCGAGCACCATCGCTGATGAGGTGCCGACAACTATGCGCAGACGCGCGGGATCGTCATGGGACTGCGCCACAAACTTCGTGACGCCATTAAAGATCCCTGCGCCCGCCAGTACGCCAAGCACGGTAATCAGTTGGCGGAAGTTCCCCGCCTGCCCGACACCGGATGGTCCAAATGCGATAGCCAGCAGTTTGACCACCAGCAGGCCCGCGCCGATTTTGACCAGCGTGCTTGCGGCAGTCCAGAGCGATGCTTTTGCCAGCGACATATCAGCTGAAGTAGCTCAGAAGCGTGCTGATCACCGTCCGCTGGTTGACCGACGCCAGGTTGTAGAACAGCGGCAGGCGAAGCAACCGCTCACTCTCTTGCGTGGTGTAGCGGTCTTCGCCGTGGAAGATACCGAACTTCTCGCCAGCCGGAGAAGCATGCAGCGGAATATAGTGGAACACCGCCATAATCTCCGCCTCCTTCAGGAAGGCGATCAGTTTGCTGCGATCCGCTTCGTCGCGCAGCTTAATGTAAAACATGTGCGCGTTATGGCTGCACTCTGCCGGAATGGAGGGCAGCTCAATGCGCCCGGTGCGCGCCAGCGGGGAGAGCGCATCATAGTAGGTTTGCCATAGAGTCAGCCGCTGCTGGTTAATACGCTCGGCTGACTCCAGCTGCGCCCACAGGTAAGCGGCCTGCAAATCGGCCATCAGGTAGCTGGAACCGATATCACGCCAGGTGTACTTATCGACCTGCCCGCGGAAAAACTGGCTGCGGTTGGTGCCCTTTTCGCGAATCACCTCTGCACGTTCAACCAGCGCACGGTCATTAATCAGCGTCGCGCCGCCTTCCCCGCCCGCAGTGTAGTTTTTGGTTTCGTGAAAACTGAAGCAGCCAATATGGCCGATGGTGCCTAATGCCCGCCCTTTGTAGGTCGACATCACGCCCTGCGCGGCATCTTCCACCACAAAAAGCTTATGCTTTTGCGCGATCGCCATGATGGTGTCCATTTCACAGGCGACACCCGCGTAATGCACCGGCACAATTGCGCGCGTCTTGTCGGTGATCGCCGCTTCAATTCGCGTTTCGTCGATATTCATCGTATCCGGGCGGATATCCACGAAGACGATCTTCGCCCCGCGCAGCACAAAGGCATTCGCGGTGGAGACGAAGGTGTAGCTCGGCATGATCACTTCATCACCGGGCTGGATATCGAGGAGCAGCGCGGCCATCTCCAGCGATGCGGTGCATGAAGGCGTCAGCAGAACTTTAGCGCTGCGAAAACGCTGCTCCATCCACTGCTGGCAGCGGCGGGTAAAACCGCCGTCGCCGCATAACTTCCCGCTGCCCATTGCCGACTGCATGTAGTCAATTTCCGTTCCTACTACCGGTGGTGCATTGAAAGGGATCATAGCGTTACCTGTATAACCATAAGGCGGTGCTTTCGACGTTCGCACCGCTCTGAATATAGCGTTTAAGCGCGGCTGTATTCCCAAGCTGGGTCGCCACGCGCACGTGTGTTAACTGCCGCGCTCGCGCCCACTGGCACGCCGCCTGCATCAATTTCTCTCCCATACCGCGTCCGCCGAGCAGGCCAATACGCGCCTCATGCTCATTAAGCTGGCGAAGGGAGACAAAACCACTGATAGTATCGTCCGGTGCGCGGAATATCAGGCACTGGTGATCAAAGAGGCCTTTTACCGCATTTTCAATCCACTGCGCGTAGAAACGCCCGCTCGCATCGGGCGCATACCAGGGCGCACGAAAGCGGCTCTGGACAAATATCTCTGCCGCCATCTGGCGCAGCGCGGAAATATCGCTTTCATCTGCCACGCTGGCGATGGGATCGACACTCTGTGCGGCGACGGACAGTCGCAGATCGATCTCACCTTCGACCAGTTGAAAACCCTGCTGTTGCAGAGCATCAAGCTGATGGGTGTGCGTGGCGGGCAATTTCACCTGCAGACGTTCCCACTTTGCAAAATCTGCGCCAGTGAGCGCCGGCGCGGAGGGATTCAGCCGAATGATCGCGCTGCGCAGACCAAAAAAGGCGCTTTCCCATGCCAGCTCTTCAATCGTGCCATGCAGAGCCATGCTCTTCTATCCTCAGCGCCAGACGCCTTTGGTATCGACAACCCACGGTTGCGAAATGGTGGCGGCATTGACCGCTTTAAACTGCTTATGGTCGACCAGCATCACCAGCACATCGGCCTGCGCCAGCGCATCCTGGGTATTAACCAGCGTGCTGTGCGCGGCCATTTTCTCCGGCAGCGTATCGATATTAGGTTCGACGACGAGGGTTTGGCCGCTGTGCCACTGGGCGATATCGTGCGCGATCTCCATCGCCGGGCTTTCACGCAGATCGTCAATGTTCGGTTTAAACGCCAACCCGAAGCAGGCGATCTTGACCTCGCTGGCGCGCTTGCCGCTCGCGGTAAGGCAATCGGCGACGGTGGCTTTCACCTGGTTCAGCACCCAGTGCGGTTTGTGATCGTTCACTTCACGCGCGGTGCGGATAAGCCTTGCCTGATCCGGGTTCTGAGCCACGATAAACCACGGGTCGACCGCGATACAGTGGCCGCCAACGCCCGGGCCCGGCTGCAGGATATTGACGCGCGGATGGCGATTCGCCAGGCGGATCAACTCCCAGACATTGATCCCCTGATCGGCGCAAATCAGCGACAGCTCGTTAGCAAAAGCGATGTTAACGTCACGGAAGCTGTTTTCCGTCAGCTTGCACATCTCGGCCGTGCGGGCGTTAGTGACCACACACTCGCCTTCAAGAAAGATTTTATAGAGCTCGCTGGCGCGCGCTGAACACTGCGGAGTCATGCCGCCAATCACGCGGTCATTTTTAATTAGCTCGACCATCACCTGGCCCGGCAACACGCGTTCCGGGCAGTAAGCGACATTGACGTCCGCCTGTTCACCAGCCTGCTGGGGAAAAGTCAGATCCGGGCGCGCCTCGGCGAGCCACTGCGCCATCTGCTCCGTCGCGCCAACCGGCGAGGTGGACTCGAGGATCACCAGCGCGCCTTTATGCAGTACGGGTGCAATCGATTTTGCGGCGGCTTCAACGTAGGCCATGTCCGGCTCGTGATCGCCTTTAAACGGCGTCGGCACGGCAATCAGGTAGGCGTCTGCCGCAACAGGCGTGGTGCTGGCGCGCAGGTATCCCCCCTCCACCGCCGCTTTTACTACGCTATCCAGTTCCGGCTCAACGATGTGGATCTCTCCGCGGTTAATGGTCTCCACGGCACGCGCGTTGATATCTACCCCCACGACCTGCTTCTGGCGGGAGGCAAAAGCCGCTGCGGTAGGCAGGCCAATGTAGCCGAGGCCAATCACGGAAATGGTTGTAAAGCTCATAGTGTTACCTGATTGTTTTTAAGTGCGTGCAAAATTCGGCCACAAGCCTGCCCATCCCCGTAGGGGTTATGCGCGCGGCTCATGGTCTGCCATGCTTCATTGTCATTAAGCAGGTGCGTAACCTCATCCAGTATGCGCTGGCGATCGGTGCCCACCAGTTTTACGGTCCCGGCGTCGACGGCTTCCGGACGCTCGGTTGTATCACGCATCACCAGCACGGGTTTCCCCAGTGAAGGCGCCTCCTCCTGAATACCGCCGGAGTCGGTGAGGATCAGCCAGGCGTGGTTCATCAACCACATGAAGGGTAAATAATCCTGCGGCTCAATTAAAAAGACATTCTCAACCGGCCCGAGAATACGGTTTACCGGTTCGCTGACATTAGGATTGAGGTGCACCGGATAGACGATCTGCACATCATCATGCTGGGCAGCGATATCCGCCAGCGCCTGACAAATCTGCTCGAAGCCCTGGCCGAAGCTCTCCCGGCGGTGGCCGGTAACCAGCACCAGCTTCTTCTTGCTATCCAGAAAAGGGTACCGGGCTGCCAGCGCCTCATATTGCGTCGGGTTGTTCATCACGCTATCGCGTACCCAGAAGAGCGCATCAATTACCGTATTGCCGGTGACGAAAATGCGCTCATCGGCAACGTTTTCCCGGCGTAAATTTTGCCGGGAGTTCTCCGTGGGTGCGAAGTGGTACATTGCCAGGTGACCTGTGAGCGTGCGGTTAGCCTCTTCCGGCCAGGGCGATGAGAGATCGCCGGTACGCAGCCCCGCCTCCACATGCCCCACGGGAATGCGTTGATAAAACGCGGCGAGGCTGGCGGCAATAGTCGTGGTGGTATCGCCGTGAACCAGTACGACATCAGGGCGAAACTCTTCAAGAATAGGTTTTAACCCTTGCAGGATACCGCAGGTAATTTCGGTCAGCCCCTGTCCGGGACGCATAATATTTAGATCGTAATCCGGGACGATAGAAAAGAGGTTTAGCACCTGATCGAGCATCTCCCGATGCTGTGCAGTGACGCAGACTCTTGCCTCAAAGTCAGGATCCTTTGCCAGCGCATGAACCAGCGGTGCCATTTTGATGGCTTCTGGTCGCGTGCCGAATACGGTCAGTACTTTCACAACGATTCTCTTTAATTGGAGGATGGAGGCATAACGCCCCCATCTCAGACGGCGTTTAGTTCGAACGGCGACGTGCTAACGCCACCCCAGCTCCGGTTAACGCACCGACAATTCCCCACATAATCATCAGGAAAGCACGACGCGGGCTGTCGCGTTTCACCGGCTCTTCCGGTGTACGCAGATATCGATAGGTCTGAAAACGCGGATCCAGCGTCGGGCCGACGTTGAGAGTGTTCAGCATCGCCCGGTTTTGATCGTAATCGAGATCGTATTGCGGCCCCACTGCCTGCAGGTTTTCCAGACGTGCCTGCAGCATCGGGCGACCAAGCATGAAGAGTTCAGAATCCGGCAGCTCATCCGTCGGAATATCGGTCTCATTGCGCGAAATGTTATGTTGTTCAGCGATTCTCAGCGCCTGCTCAACATTATGTACACGCCGGTTATAGATAGCTTTGGCAACCTCTTCCTGACGTTTCACTTGCGCTTTCATCTGAATGGTTCGTGCGGCCCATGCACCTTTCAGCTCATCGTTCAGATGGCTGGCGGCACGCTGGCTGGCGAAAGCAACATATTGACGCAGCAGATTATTCGCATCCGGCGCGGTTTCAGCGATCAGTTTTACGTTGTCATTCTGATTACGCATGACATCGCCTGGTGTGTACTGGATATTGTTGATGAGATCGTCGAGCATCGCGGCATCCGCTTTACTGTTGCCGACGCGACGCTGTTTGTAATAGTCGGTTTGCGACCAGAAATCGCGGCGCGTATCCCATGCAGCAAGCTGCATAATGAACTCTTTATACGCCTCATCCATGACAGACACTTGCTCTACAGGTGTCAGGTTTGCTTTTACATCCAGATTGCGTAAAAACTGCTGCTGGGAGTAGTAGCCGCCGAGCATATTGACGGTTGGTCGGTCGGTAACAGCAGTGGCTCCCCACTCCTGGGGAGCAAAAAAGGTCCAGACTAGCGCCAGCAATGAGAAGAGCAGCGCGACGCCAGCAATCCAAAATTTTCCTGCCCACAAAGTACGAAACAAACCCCGAATATCCAGTTCATTTTCCGTAACCGCTGAAGGTGTTTCCGACGCTTGTTGAATCATCGCTTTCCCGATTTTACTTGGTTAGTGTTGATTTATGACCTCTGTTACGGCGCATTCTGCGTTTTACCCGTTTGATAAAACGCGCCACTTTCCATGCGCGTTTAATACAGTAGCCATACAGAAAGAACGCTAGCAAGAATAATGCCAACATCACCCACTCTGGAACCAGACGAAGATATTCCGTCACCACGCCGATAGTAGCGAGCAGTGCGGCGGCTAAGGTGATCAGCACAAATGCCTGACGAGAAGTAAAACCTGCGCGCATGATCAGATGATGAATATGCTGGCGATCGGGAGAGAAAGGACTCATGCCTTTACGCAGGCGACGGTACATAATCGCCACCATATCCATCAGCGGAATAGCGATTATCCACAGCGCCGTCACCGGGCTAATAGGGTGAGTTTTACCCTGCGTAGTTTCCAGTAAGATCCAAATCACGGTGAAGCCGATAAGCGTACTGCCGGCGTCACCCATAAAGACTTTGTAGCGACGCCCAAGGGCGCCCAGGTTGAGCAGAATATAGGGCAAGATGGCGGCGATCATGGCGAAACACCACAGCGCAAGGCTTGATTGCCCATCGAACCATAGAATGAAGCCAATCGCGGCAAAGGATACGCAGGAGAGCCCACCAAGCAAACCATCAATCCCGTCAACCATATTAAAGGCATTGATCGCGGCCCACACGGCAAAGAGCGTAAGCAGGTAACCAAATGGGCCAAGCACCATTTCCCATGAGCCAAAGATGTAACCGAGGCTGCTGAGATAGAGTTTACCGACCACCATCATGACGACAGCGACCAGAGCCTGAACAGAGGCACGGAATTTAACGCTTATGTCAAAACGATCGTCCAGCGCGCCGATTAAAACCAGCGCGCCGGCGCAGAGAAGATAGAGAGCGGCGTGAGGAATATAGTAGTTTGTGATCCCAAAGGTAAAACAGATACCTGCATAGACCGAGATCCCACCCACTAACGGTATTAATCCCTGGTGACGTTTACGAAAGTTGGGCTTGTCAACCAAACCAATCCGTTTTGCTACTTTGCGCGCAACAAATAAGAAAAGCATAGTAAACAAAAAAATACTGAATAATTCAGTAAAAGCAGTGAGTAGATTCACAATGCATGCTCTCAGCTAATGTTTATCCTGACAGTATAACGACAGAGCTATGACCCACAAAAGGAGAATGGAGGTCTTTCGCGGATATTATTTTTACTTTTCAACCAGACAGAGTATTTAAAAATCAATAACCTCTCGGGTGCCGCTAGCCTCGGACGATGCCTGTCCTGGTGCATATAGCGTATAGCCCACCAATGAAAAACGCCACGTAAAAACGTGGCGTTTCTGAGGTTTATTTAAATTAAGAGCGCTTCATCATGTCGAAGAACTCATCATTAGTCTTGGTCATGGCCAGCTTGTTGATGAGGAACTCCATCGCGTCAATCTCACCCATCGGGTGAATGATTTTGCGCAGGATCCACATTTTCTGCAGCTCTTCCTGCGTGGTAAGCAGCTCTTCTTTACGGGTACCGGAGCGGTTGTAATCAATCGCCGGGAAGACACGTTTTTCCGCGATTTTACGCGAGAGATGCAGCTCCATGTTACCGGTGCCTTTGAACTCTTCGTAAATCACTTCATCCATCTTCGAACCGGTGTCGATCAGCGCCGTCGCGATGATGGTCAGGCTTCCGCCCTCTTCCACATTACGTGCAGCACCGAAGAAGCGCTTCGGACGGTGCAGGGCATTCGCATCCACACCACCGGTCAACACTTTACCGGAAGCGGGAACAACGGTGTTATACGCACGCGCCAGACGGGTGATGGAGTCGAGAAGGATGATGACATCTTTCTTGTGCTCAACCAGGCGTTTCGCTTTTTCGATAACCATTTCAGCGACCTGCACATGGCGGGAAGCCGGTTCGTCGAAGGTTGACGCAACGACTTCGCCCTTCACCAGGCGCTGCATCTCCGTCACTTCTTCCGGACGTTCATCAATCAGCAGCACCATCAGCACACAGTCAGGATGGTTGTAAGCGATGCTCTGCGCAATATTTTGCAGCAGCATGGTTTTACCCGCTTTCGGCGGCGCCACAATCAGACCACGCTGACCACGGCCGATTGGCGAGGCCAGATCGAGAACGCGTGCGGTTAAGTCTTCAGTAGAGCCGTTACCACGTTCCATACGCAGACGAGAGTTCGCATGCAGCGGCGTTAAGTTCTCAAACAGGATCTTATTGCGCGCGTTTTCCGGTTTATCGTAGTTCACCTCGTTAACTTTCAGCAGTGCAAAGTAACGTTCACCTTCTTTAGGCGGACGAATCTTACCTGAAATGGTGTCACCGGTGCGGAGGTTGAAACGGCGGATTTGGCTGGGGGATACGTAGATGTCGTCGGGGCCGGCAAGGTAGGAGCTGTCTGCGGAGCGGAGGAAACCAAATCCATCCTGCAGAATCTCCAGCACACCGTCGCCGAAGATATCTTCGCCACTCTTAGCGTGCTGCTTCAGGATGGCGAAAATGATGTCCTGTTTGCGCATGCGGGCCAGGTTTTCCAGCCCCATATTTTCGCCGAGAGTGATCAGCTCAGAAACCGGCGTATTCTTTAATTCGGTAAGATTCATAATGGTGTGGGTTCTTAAACTCGGGGTGATACTCGAACTTAATGTTGTGAATGGTATGGCAGGGTCATCCATGCCTGTTAGCGGCCATCAACTCATGTCTAATCGGTGCCTGGTCACAGGAGAGTACGCAGAACTGAAACGATAAGACGGAATGAGCGACAAGCCCGGAATCTGTCTACTTCTCAACGCGGCTAAGATGCTCAGCGGGAAGTATTGGGGTAATGCAAGGTTCAAACAACTATAGATATGTTTAGAACGAAGTCAAAACTAAATTAGCACGCCAGGGGACGGGCGTCCAGCAATCCTGGCAATTTAGGATAGCTGGCCGCACCGATGAGAGTCTGGGATTACGCCAGGTTAGCGTCCAGGAACTCTTTCAACTGACCTTTGGACAGTGCGCCCACTTTGGTCGCCGCCACTTCGCCGCTTTTGAACAGCAGCAGGGTCGGGATGCCACGAATACCATACTTCGGCGCAGTGCCTGGGTTCTGGTCGATGTTCAGCTTCGCAATGGTCAATTTGCCTTCGTACTCATTAGCGATCTCATCCAGAATCGGGGCGATCATTTTGCACGGTCCACACCACTCTGCCCAGAAATCAACGAGCACAAGCCCGTCCGCTTTGAGTACATCCGTGTCAAAACTATCGTCAGTCAGGTGAATAATTTTATCGCTCATATATAACTCCACAGGAATAAGCCTGGCATGTTGGTGTAGCATAAAACAGCAACGTGTTGATGCCACAATAGCCAACTAAAGGTTGACTTTATTTCACCGGATACGCTTTCGTAAAGCAATAGTAAGCTGATATTCTACCACACTATGAGCAAAACACATTTAACAGAACAGAAGTTTTCCGACTTCGCCCTGCACCCAAAAGTGATAGAAGCCCTTGAAAATAAAGGCTTTCATAATTGCACGCCTATTCAGGCTCTCGCCCTTCCGCTGACGCTGGCGGGTCGTGATGTTGCAGGTCAGGCGCAAACCGGTACCGGTAAAACGATGGCGTTTTTAACGTCAACGTTTCATTATCTCCTCTCTCACCCGGCAATCGAAGACCGTAAAGTCAACCAGCCGCGCGCGATTATCATGGCGCCGACACGTGAACTCGCAGTGCAAATTCACGCTGATGCAGAGCCACTGGCTCAGGCGACAGGCCTGAAGCTGGGTCTGGCTTATGGCGGTGATGGCTACGACAAACAGCTGAAAGTGCTGGAAAGCGGCGTCGATATTCTTATCGGCACCACCGGTCGTATGATTGATTACACCAAACAGAACCATATTAACCTGGGCGCGATTCAGGTCGTGGTGCTGGACGAAGCCGATCGCATGTACGATCTGGGCTTTATTAAAGATATTCGCTGGCTGTTCCGCCGTATGCCGGCAACCGATCAGCGCCTCAATATGCTCTTCTCCGCTACGCTCTCTTACCGCGTGCGTGAACTGGCATTTGAGCAGATGAACAACGCAGAATATGTTGAAGTGGAACCGGAACAGAAAACCGGCCACCGCATTAAAGAAGAGCTTTTCTACCCGTCTAACGACGAGAAAATGCGTCTGCTGCAGACCCTGATTGAAGAAGAGTGGCCGGATCGCGCCATTGTTTTCGCCAATACCAAACACCGTTGTGAGCAGATCTGGGGCAGCCTGGCCGCCGATGGTCACCGCGTTGGCCTGCTGACGGGCGACGTCGCGCAGAAGAAACGCCTGCGTATTCTTGATGAGTTCACCCGTGGCGATCTCGATATTCTGGTTGCGACCGACGTCGCGGCACGTGGTCTGCATATTCCTGCTGTCACGCACGTCTTTAATTACGATCTGCCGGACGACTGCGAAGATTACGTTCACCGTATCGGACGTACTGGTCGCGCAGGTGCCAGCGGTAACTCAATCAGCCTGGCGTGCGAAGAGTACGCGCTGAACCTGCCAGCAATTGAAACCTACATTGGTCACTCTATTCCGGTCAGCAAATATAACCCTGATGCGCTGCTCAGCGAGCTGCCGCCGCCGAAGCGCTTAACGCGTTCTCGCCCGGCTAATGGTCCGCGCCGTAGTGGTGGTGGCGCGCCGCGTAATCGTCGTCGTTCAGGTTAATTACTATGCTCGGTTCCGCCTCGCTCTACGCAGCTATTGATCTCGGTTCCAACAGTTTTCATATGCTGGTTGTGCGCGAGGTGGCTGGCAGTATCCAGACTCTGTCGCGTATTAAACGCAAAGTCCGCCTCGCGGCGGGCCTGAGCCAGGATAATCGCCTCTCTCAGGAGGCGATGGAACGCGGCTGGCAGTGCCTGCGCCTCTTTTCCGAACGTCTGCAAGATATCCCGCAACAGCAGATCCGCGTGGTGGCAACCGCCACGCTGCGTCTGGCCGTCAATGCGCATGAATTTCTCGACAAAGCGCAGGAGATTCTCGGCTGTCCAGTACAGGTGATCAGCGGCGAGGAAGAAGCCCGTCTGATTTACCAGGGCGTTGCCCACACTACCGGCGGCGCGGATCAGCGCCTGGTGGTTGATATCGGAGGCGCGAGTACAGAACTCGTCACCGGTACCGGGGCGCAAACCACCTCGCTGTTCAGCCTGTCGATGGGCTGCGTCACCTGGCTGGAGCGCTACTTCACCGATCGTCATCTGGGGCAGGAAAATTTCGATACTGCGGAGCAAGCGGCCCGTGAAGTGCTGCGCCCGGTCGCCGATGAGCTCCGTCGCCACGGCTGGAAAGTGTGTGTCGGTGCGTCAGGTACCGTGCAGGCGCTGCAAGAGATTATGATGGCCCAGGGCATGGATGAGCGCATCACGCTTGCCAAACTCCAGCAGCTTAAGCAGCGCGCGATCCAGTGCGGGCGGCTTGAAGAGCTGGAGATCGAAGGGCTAACCCTTGAGCGCGCGCTGGTCTTTCCCAGCGGCCTCGCCATTCTGATCGCCATTTTCACCGAAATGAATATTGAGAGCATGACCCTCGCCGGCGGCGCGCTGCGCGAAGGGCTGGTTTACGGCATGCTTCATCTGGCGGTAGATCAAGATATTCGCAGCCGGACACTGCGCAATATTCAGCGCCGGTTTATGGTTGATATCGATCAGTCGAGACGCGTATCAATGCTGGCGGAACGGTTCGCGCAGAGCGTGGCGACAAGCTGGGATTTAGACGCTTATAGCACCGAAATTTTGCATGTTGCCTGCGAACTGCATGAAATAGGTCTGAGCATTGAATTTAAACAGGCACCGCTTCATGCCGCCTGGCTGGTGCGTAACCTTGATCTACCGGGTTTTACTCCCGCGCAGAAAAAGCTGCTCGCCACGCTGCTACTCAACCAGACCAACGCCATCGATCTCTCTTCTTTGCATCAGCAAAATGCCGTTCCACCGCGTGTTGCGGAGCATCTCTGCCGCTTGCTGCGACTGGCGATTATTTTCGCCAGCCGTCGTCGTGATGATTTACTGCCGGAAATTTCTGTCACCGCACAAGGGGAACAGCTTACGCTGGCGCTGCCATCGGGCTGGCTGGCGAGCCATCCGCTGGGCGCAGAGCTGATTGAGCAGGAGAGCCAGTGGCAAAGCTATGTCCACTGGGCGCTGATTATTCATTAAGAGCAAGAGTATGTTGCCGTGAACTCCTCCGCGGCAACAAACCAGCCTGTTATAGCCCTTACCTTACCTTTCTCGCCAGCGTAACGCTGAATAATCCCCAGCCATCGACCCGCTGCGTCACTTTGGCAAAACCGGCCCGCCTCACCAACTGATCGATCTCACGCTGAGAACGTTGACGCAGTAACCAGAACGCTCCTTTCTGGTGTCTGGGTAAAATGCGTGCCATTAACGCCAGTTTTGGGTTCCACAGCTTTGTCGTATAGACCAGATATCCCCCTTTCTTCACCGCATTGGCGAGGCCATTGAGCGAAGCCAGCACCAGGTTGTTATCGCTGAAGAGTTCATAGAAGCCCGACACCACCGCCAGAGTACGGTCGGCAGGCAGCGTCGCGAGATCGGCGGGTGAAAAAGCATCTCCCTGCTCGAAACGCGCACGTTCACTTAACCCTCGCTGTAGCAGGAGGCGGTTGCCCGCATCCACGTTTGCAGCATCAAAATCGCGTAGCAGAAGATGTTCCACGGCCGGCTCAATTTTTTCGATCGCATCCACAATATAGCGACCCTTTCCGGCGGCAATATCCTGCGCTCGTAGCCCACACTGCGCGGTAATGTGCTCAATAAACTGCTGAAAATAATAACCTTGTAGAGAGAGAGCCGACGAACCATCGGAGGTGCCTGTATTGACCTTGCCAGGTGAAAAATCAACAGCAAGTAAAATGCACTCGGGCAACCCGAACGCGGCAATTTTCTTATTAACATCCTCAGTGTTGTGCAACAACACGATGGCCGTCGCAGGCCCGCTTTGCGAACGCGCCGGAAAAAGCTGGTAAGGTATCTGCTGGTTGTCATGACTGACAAAATGCAGCATCTGACTTGTCTGCGTCATCATCACTCTTCTGCATATTGTTCGCTGATGCCCAACACGCTTCAGGTATCAGCGAGGGTGGAACGCTATCCTCAGGCACCTGCGCGAATACGCTGCACGATCTTCTCTAACAAACGCGGTTCCCACTCGTTGTCCCAGCGTTCGACCAGCGATTTACGGCGAGCCAGAATTTCCGGCTCTCTGGCATTGAACCCGGCAACGATGTATTTCTTCGCCATCTGCTCGCGATACTGGTAAGCAACGCTATTCATGATCTGCTCAACGGTAAGTTCCTGGTTAAGCATTCTGGCGACATGCAGGGTTGAAAGCAGAACCTGGCTGGCAAGCAGGTCGCGGCCATAGATGTGTTGATCAACTAAGGCAGGGGTCCAGACTTTTTCCTGATAAATAGTTTCGAACGCTTCAATTGAAACGCAGCAGTGTTCCATCTCTTCGGTGTAGTGGTAGCCCAGTAAATAGAGCACGCCGAGATTACCAGACAAATTGCTCACTAGTTCAAAGCGACCATTTTCAAACAGATTCTCAAAGAACGAGAGCCCGGTCATACAGACCTGGCTTTCAAAAATCGCGATGCTGCGAACCGCCTCTTTAAAAAAGCCACCATCGGCTTTTTTGCCGCTGGCTTTATCGCGCTCAATGCCGCCGATAATCGGCTCGGCCAGCTCTTTATAAGCACCATACAGAAAATCGTAAACGCGAGGATGGAACTTCTCCCTTACCGGCGGAGTAATGCCTTTAGTAATAAAATTATTTAATTTGCGGTGTGCTGCCGCGTGCCTTTTTTCTTGCGTCACAAATACGGCAAAGCGTTCATCTTTTTGCGGCGATCCCTGAATGAACTCATCGTAGTAGTCACCGATACGCTCACCGTAGAATTCGAAAAACTCCAGAACATAAGAGGTACCAAGGCCAATAAGCGAAGAGACGGGATCGGGGTTCCACTGAAAATTAAAATTCTCATTCAACTCCATTACGCCATACACTTCTTGCGGTACCGCTCTTAATTTAAGATCCATACTCTTTTCCTCTTCATTTGAACGTCCTGATCAAATGGACAAGCCACCGTCGATGACAAAGGTCTGCCCGGTGATATGCTTCCCGCCTTTACCGAGCAGAAAAGCAACCATGAGCGCCACATCTTCAGGCTGGCCCAACTTCCTTAGCGGGGTCATTTTGATTAGTTGCGAAACGGCCTTTTCCGGAAGTGCCGAAAGCAGGTCGGTCTTCACCGGACCCGGCGCAATGCAGTTCACGCGAATATTAAAATTACCCACTTCCCGGGCCAGCGTTTTGGTAAAACCATACTGTGCGGATTTTGACGCTGAATAGTTCGCCTGTCCGATATTACCGCGTAAGCCAGCAACAGAATTGATATTGATAATGCAGCCATCTCTCTGCATTAACATGTCATTAAGCAAAAAGTGATTCAGATAAAATAGCGAATTAAGGTTGGTATTAATTACATCCAGCCATTCATTCAGACTCATGGTAAAGCTGAGAGCATCTTTGGTAATACCGGCATTATTAATAATGCCGTAGGGAGTGCCATGATTTTTGCGTAGCGTTTCGCTGAGCTTTTTTACGGACTCAACGCTTGATACATCACATGGATAGCACCAGCAAACCTCACGATTAACGTTGAGCGAATGCATAAGCACAGCCGCAAGCGCGCTATTATTTTTATAGGTGAAGACAACATTGTAATCGCGCCGCACCAGCTCTTTAACAATAGCAGCCCCAATGCCACGACTGCCTGCCGTGACTAAAACCCATTTTTTGTTACTCATTTTGTTAGTCCCTTAACTTTCCTGCGTGCGATCGTATGCTCTGGTTAAACAATCGATAGAGGACTGGAAAATAATCTCATTATTCTCCAGTACATGAATAGTAAAGGTGTTGTAGGCGGAAGCTTTATCAATATAGATATCTTTGTCTTCAATCAGATAGTTGAGGCCTGAATAATTTAGCTCCCCGCCACTAATCAACCGCTCGCTAATAAATAGCTTATTCGCCACATGGTATGTCGTAATATTTTCTAAAGGATGATATTTAACTATTTTTTCAGCCTGCTTTTTAAAGTAGTCATCTTTCCTTTGATTAAAGCAAATTGAAAACAGTAAGGTATCAAACATTACCCATCGATTAGTGACGTGTGGGAAACCGGATCTTAATTGTTCAAGATGCATCTGGATTGTTTGCCCGCTCACCGCTACGGGGTGGGCGCTCAGGAAAGGATCCGGCGGCTTCTGCGGCAAAACCGCTGCCGTAATACAGATATTCTGCGGATCATCTCCGATTGTAACCGCGACGCTTCTCTTCGCGTCCTCACCCTTAATGCTCATATGAACAGCCGTATCTATAAACACCGGCTTCTTGATATAGAAATTGAGCATAGCGGTTTGGTCGAGGCTATCTACAAGCAGCAGCTTAGCATCAAGTAGCGTCAGCATCCCTTGCACGATAATATCTTTTAGACCATTTTTAATGGCGAAGTCTTTATCAAAGTGAACACGATTGCGATCGCCGGAAAATTGCGCCCATCGCTCGATATCCTGCGCGCCATAGCGTCTCATCATGCGGCGAACCTCTTCAGTACCAGGCAGCTATTTGCCCCACCAAAGCCGTAATTCACGTTTACGATATGCTCTAATTTTTGATCGAAAAGATGGTTATTAGGTACATAGTTAAGATCGCATTTCGGGTCTGGTCGCTGAAGATTTATCGTTGCCGGGATCATCCCATCGGCAATACTTTTCAGACAGAATATGGTTTCTGCCCCGCCCGCCGCGGCAATCAGATGACCCGTATAGGATTTGGTGCTGGAAACCGGAATGGCGTACGCCCGCTCGCCAAAAACCTCTTTTAACACCAACGTTTCGTTGTAATCATTCATCGGCGTCGAGGTACCATGCGCATTGATGTAGTCGATATCCTCAACGCCAAGCCCAGCATACGCCATGGCACGCTGAATGGTGGTCACTCTACCGACGAGATCTGGCGCAGGCGCGGTGGGATTAACATAAGCATCGCTGTGGTTCGCATAGCCCACCACTTCGCCATAGATGGTCGCATTCCGCGCCAGCGCATCTTCCAGCCGCTCAAGGCAGACAGTTGCCGCGCCTTCGGAGAGTATGAACCCGCTTCTGTCGAGGCTGAAAGGACAACAGGCTCTAATAACGTTCTGCTGCTCTTTCGACAAAGCACCAAGGATGTCGACAGACCAGACGGTGAAAGGCTGCATAAGGCTCTCGCCGCCTCCGGCAATCATCATTCGCGCTTTTCCGCTTTTGATAATTTCATAGGCATCGCCTATCGCGATATTGCCCGTGGCACAGGCGGCAACCGGGCTATTCTGATAACCCCTGAGCTTCCAGTTGACGGTAATAAGTGAGGTACCGATGCTCGGCATCGAGTGAAAGCAGCTATGTGCCGATGCGGTCAGCGAGTTGGGATCGGAATAGGCGTAATAATTGATAGTCGAGCAATCAAACCCCGCCCATCCGGTGCCAAAAATAACACCGCAGTCGCATGGATCGTAATGAGAAAAGATATCTTGCTCGTTACCGAAGGCCATGGTGATAGTTTCATCAGCAGCAATGAGACCAAACTCGGCAAAACGCGGGGCATTTTTCAGAACTTTTCTCGAGAAGCGAGAATGATTAAGCGGAAAGTTTACCCGCCCAAAGAATTTCGCACCGACGCCTTTTCCCGGATCGTCACATATTTCGTAGCCTAATTTTTTATCACGTATCGCTTGCCATATTTTCTCGCTATTCTCACCTAATGAGCAGATAGCACCATATCCTGTAATAACAACGCGGTGCCCATGATTTACGGCAGCTTGCATCTTATTCCTCTCGAAAATATTTCTTTTGCAAATAGCTAATTAAATCACCGTAGGTTGCGGGCTGTGATTCAGCTAATGCATTCAAATCTATATCAATGCCGAGCACCGTTTTCGCTTCGACTTTAATAGTCACAAAGTCAAGGCTAACCAATTCCAGCGCTTCGATGGGGTAGTGTGATTAAGCTCTGCGATATCATAATCTGTTAGCTTATTAATTAACGACCGCAGAAAACGATCGAGTTTTTCGCTCATATCCATATCCTTATAAACATGTTTATGACAATAAATATAGATAACTAATATACAGCAGAGGCTGTGACACAAATTAAACTACAAGCGACATTTGATAATGTCAAAGACTATAAGCGAGATAACTCTTTATTTAATAAGAGCGAGGAGAGAGTCACAATTAATAGCAGAAAGAAATAACCATGCAATAAGCATGCTTCAATAAAAAACAAAATTCCGAATAATATTTGCGAGAATAGAAACAGAAGCTTCCTGATGATTATTCAGAAAGCTTATGTTTATTTTATTGGCCCTTCGCTTTTGCCAGCATGGCACGAATATTTGCGACGTTAGCCTGGCCTTTGTGCATTCGCTCTTCAGCGCTGATGACTTTACGCTCCTGCTCCCAAATAAGATCGTCCTGCGGCAGTTCCAGCAGGAATCGGCTTGGCTCCGGGCGCACCAGCTCGCCATACTGGCGACGCTCTTTACACAGAGTAAAGATGAGCTCTTTTTGTGCGCGGGTAATGCCGACATAAGCCAGACGTCGCTCTTCGTCAACGTTGTCCTCATCAATGCTGCTCTGGTGCGGCAATAGCCCCTCCTCCATGCCGACTAAAAAGACATAAGGAAATTCGAGGCCTTTCGAAGCGTGTAGGGTCATTAACTGCACCTGATCCGATTCATCATCGCTTTCGCCGCGCTCCATCATGTCGCGCAGGGTGAAGCGCGTGACCACTTCGGCCAGCGTCATCGCTTCATCCAGCTCGTTACCTTCGAGCATCTCGGTCATCCAGCCAAACAGCGTATTGACGTTTTTCATCCGCATTTCAGCGGCTTTCGGGCTGGGCGAGGTTTCAAACAGCCAGGATTCGTAATCAATGCCGTGGATCAAATCGCGCACCGCAGCGATCGGCTCGCGCTCCGCCAGGCGCTGGATCTCGCCGAGCCATTGGGTAAAGCGCGTTAATGCCTCATAACCGCGCCCGGTGAGCGTCTGGTTAAGACCGACATCAAAGCTAGCGGCAAACAAACTCTTGTTGCGCACCATTGCCCACTCGCCCAGTTTTTGCAGCGTCGCGGAGCCAATCTCGCGCTTTGGCGTATTGACGATGCGCAGAAAAGCGCTGTCATCATCGCTGTTGGTGAGCACGCGCAGGTAAGCGAGCAGATCCTTAATTTCCGGTCGCGAGAAGAACGAGGTGCCGCCGGAAATTTTGTAAGGAATACGGTTCTGCATCAGGAATTTTTCAAACACGCGCGACTGATGGTTACCGCGGTAGAGGATCGCATAATCTTTATATTGCGTTTTATTGATGAAGTGATGGGCGATCAGCTCACCGGTGACACGCTCCGCCTCATGCTCTTCATGGTTGGCGCTGAGCACTTTCAACTCAGTACCGTAGCCCAGCTCCGAAAAGAGCCGCTTTTCAAAGACGTGCGGGTTATTGGCAATCAGGATGTTGGCCGCTTTCAGAATGCGCCCGGAAGAGCGGTAGTTCTGCTCCAGCTTCACGACCTGCAGTGCAGGAAAATCCTGGCTTAACAGGACAAGGTTTTGCGGACGCGCGCCGCGCCAGGAGTAGATCGACTGATCGTCATCGCCTACTACCGTAAACCGCGCGCGCTGGCCAACCAGCAGTTTTACCAGCTCATACTGGCTGGTGTTGGTGTCCTGATACTCATCCACCAGCAGGTAGCGGATCTTATTCTGCCAGCGCTCGCGCACCTCTTCATTGCGCTGTAGCAGCAGTGTCGGGAGCAGAATCAGGTCGTCAAAGTCGAGAACGTTACACGCCTTCATATGCGCGTCGTAGAGACCATAGCAGTGCGCGAAAATGCGATCCCGTTCGCCCGCCGCTTGCGCGGCAGCCTGTTGCGGCGTCAGCAGATCGTTTTTCCAGTTGGAGATCGTTGAGATCAGTTGTTGCAACACGACCTTGTCGTCATCGATCACCCCTTCGGTAAGATCTTTGAGCAGCGCCACCTGATCGGTATCGTCAAACAGGGAGAAGTTGGCTTTCATACCCAGTGCGGCATATTCGCGCTTGATGATGGTCAGCCCCAGCGTATGAAAGGTGGAGATCATCAGACCGCGCGCCTCTTTGCGCCCCAACGTCTGTGCTACGCGCTCTTTCATTTCGCGCGCCGCTTTGTTGGTAAAGGTGACGGCAGCAATATGCTTCGCCTGATAGCCGCAGCCGCGGATCAGGTGGGCGATCTTATTGGTGATCACGCGTGTTTTACCGGATCCCGCGCCCGCAAGCACCAGGCAAGGTCCGGTGACAAATTCGACGGCTTGTTGTTGTCCGGGGTTTAAACGCATAAAGAAACATCACTCAATGAAAGTCAGGGAAAATACACCGATTCGGCAAGGCGACGACGGGCCGACAAAGAGGCAGGTTGAAGGCCGAAGTGTATAAAGGCGTGGTAGTATAGCCAGCCTCAATAACCTCACTCAAGGCACGATCATGGCAAAAACCGCAGCAGCACTGCATATCCTTGTTAAAGAAGAGAAACTGGCGTTGGACCTGCTGGAGCAGATCAAAAACGGCGGCGATTTCGAGAAGCTGGCGAAAAAGCACTCTATCTGCCCGTCAGGCAAAAAGGGTGGCCATTTAGGTGAATTCCGTCAGGGACAGATGGTACCGGCGTTCGATAAAGTAGTCTTCTCCTGCCCGGTGCTGGAGCCAACCGGCCCGCTGCACACCCAGTTCGGTTACCACATTATCAAAGTGCTGTACCGCAACTAATAAAAAAGCCCGGTAGCATTTACCGGGCTTCTATTATTACTTTGCGAAAATTAGCCCGCGACGGCGATACGTTTCATATCTTTCATATATCCACGCAATTTGTGACCCACTTTCTCAATCTCATGGCTGCGAATCGCTTCGTTCACATCGCGCAGCTGCGCGTTGTCTACCGCACCTTCTGCAATCGCTTTGCCCAGATCGCCGGTCTGCAGCATGGTCATAAACTCTTTCAGCAGCGGCACACAGGCGTATGAGAAGAGATAGTTGCCGTACTCGGCGGTATCGGAGATCACCACGTTCATTTCGTACAGACGCTTACGCGCGATGGTATTGGCGATCAGCGGCAGCTCGTGCAGAGACTCATAGTAAGCCGACTCTTCGATGATGCCGGAAGCGACCATGGTTTCGAATGCCAGCTCAACGCCCGCTTTCACCATCGCGATCATCAGTACGCCTTTATCGAAGTACTCCTGCTCGCTGATTTTGCCTTCGTACTGCGGCGCAGTCTCAAAGGCGGTTTTGCCGGTCTCTTCACGCCAGGTGAGAAGTTTCTTATCGTCGTTCGCCCAGTCAGCCATCATACCGGAGGAGAATTCGCCGGAGATGATGTCATCCATGTGCTTCTGGAACAGCGGCGCCATAATGCCTTTCAACTGCTCGGAGAGTGCGTAAGCACGCAGTTTCGCCGGGTTGGAGAGGCGATCCATCATCAGCGTGATACCGCCCTGCTTCAGCGCTTCGGTGATGGTCTCCCAGCCGAACTGAATCAGTTTTTCCGCATAGGCCGGATCGGTACCTTCCGCCACCAGCTTGTCAAAGCAGAGCAGCGAACCCGCCTGCAGCATGCCGCAGAGGATAGTTTGCTCGCCCATCAGGTCAGATTTCACTTCGGCAACGAAGGAGGATTCCAGCACACCAGCGCGATGACCGCCGGTCGCTGCCGCCCAGGCTTTGGCAATCGCCATCCCTTCGCCTTTCGGATCGTTTTCCGGGTGAACCGCGATCAGCGTCGGCACGCCGAAACCACGCTTATACTCTTCGCGCACTTCGGTCCCCGGACACTTCGGTGCAACCATTACTACAGTGATATCTTTACGGATCTGCTCGCCCACTTCCACGATGTTGAAACCGTGAGAGTAACCGAGCGCTGCGCCATCTTTCATCAGCGGCTGAACGGTACGTACAACGTCAGAGTGCTGTTTGTCCGGCGTCAGGTTAACAACCAGGTCCGCCTGCGGGATCAGCTCTTCGTAAGTGCCTACTTTAAAACCATTTTCAGTCGCTTTACGCCAGGAGGCACGCTTCTCGGCGATCGCTTCCGCACGCAGGGCGTAAGCGATATCCAGACCGGAGTCACGCATGTTCAGACCCTGGTTGAGGCCCTGTGCGCCACAGCCGACGATGACCACTTTTTTACCCTGAAGGTAGCTTGCGCCATCAGCAAATTCTTCACGCGACATAAAGCGACATTTGCCCAGCTGCGCCAGCTGCTGGCGCAGGTTCAGTGTATTAAAGTAGTTAGCCATGGTGTACTCCGTAGATGTTGTGTCGTGCTTATTGTTCGATTCGCTGTTGCGCGAGGTTGAACCCACTATATGTCAGGAAATGCGTTGCTTAAATTGATATATTAACAATGTGACATTGCAATTTTTGCAATGTAATTTTGTGGAGCGGGTCTCATGGATTTACGCGATCTGAAAATGTTTCTGCACCTGGCGGAGAGCCGCCATTTTGGCCGCAGCGCGCGCGCCATGCATGTCAGCCCCTCAACGCTTTCGCGCCAGATTCAGCGGCTGGAAGAGGATCTCGGCCAACCGCTCTTTGTGCGCGATAACCGCACGGTCACGCTGACCGAAGCGGGCGACGAGCTGCGGGTTTTTGCCCAGCAGACGCTGTTGCAGTATCAGCAGTTGCGACACACTCTCGATCAGCAAGGCCCATCACTCTCCGGTGAACTGCATCTCTTTTGCTCGGTGACCGCGGCGTACAGCCATTTGCCGCCGATTCTTGATCGCTTTCGTGCAGAGCATCCGTCGGTGGAGATCAAACTCTCTACCGGCGATGCCGCCGATGCGATGGAAAAAGTGGTGACCGGTGAAGCGGATCTGGCAATTGCCGGCAAACCGGAGACGTTGCCAGGTGCCGTGGCCTTTTCGATGCTGGAGAATCTTGCGGTCGTGTTGATTGCCCCGGCGCTGCCCTGCCCGGTACGTAACCAGGTCTCCCAGCCCGATCCGGACTGGTCGACGGTGCCGTTTATTCTGCCGGATCAGGGGCCGGTGCGTCGCCGCATTGAGCTCTGGTTCCGCCACCATAAAATCAGCAACCCATCGATTTATGCCACCGTTGGCGGTCACGAAGCGATGGTCTCCATGGTCGCACTCGGCTGCGGCGTAGCGTTAATCCCGGAAGTGGTGCTGGAGAACAGCCCTGAACCGGTGCGCAACCGCGTGATGATCCTTGAGCGTAGCGATGAAAAAACGCCGTTCGAGCTTGGCGTCTGCGCACAAAAAAAGCGGCTGCATGAGCCGCTTATTAACGCGTTCTGGCAGATCCTGCCGGGCCATTAACCGGCAAGAAAGAAGCGAAACGCCGGGTTTTGGGTCTCATCGTGACACTCATAGCCCAGTTCATTGAGGCGGGTTTCGAAATCCGGCTCATGCTCGCCCAGCTCAAACGCCGCCAGCACACGCCCGTAATCGGTGCCGTGGCTGCGGTAGTGGAACAGCGAGATATTCCAGTGGGTGCCAAGGGTATGCAGGAATTTCAGCAGCGCGCCGGGCGACTCCGGGAACTCGAAGCTGTAAAGGCGCTCCTGCAACGGCTTGGACGGACGCCCGCCGACCATATAGCGCACATGCAGTTTTGCCATCTCATCATCGGAGAGATCCACCACGCTGTAGCCGCCTTCATGTAGCAGAGCGAGGATCTCTTTACGCTCTTCCAGCCCGCGGCTCAGGCGCACGCCGACAAAAATGCAGGCATCTTTCGCATCCGCAAAGCGGTAGTTAAATTCCGTCACCGAGCGGCCGCCCAGCAGCTGGCAGAATTTGAGGAAACTGCCCTTCTCTTCCGGAATAGTCACCGCCAACAGCGCTTCACGCTGTTCGCCCAGCTCGCAGCGCTCTGAGACATAGCGCAGGCCGTGGAAGTTGACGTTCGCGCCGGAAAGCACATGCGCCAGCCGCTCGCCGCGAATGTTATGCTGGGCGATATATTTCTTCATCCCCGCCAGCGCCAGCGCACCGGAGGGTTCAGCTACCGCGCGCACATCTTCAAACAGATCTTTCATTGCCGCGCAGATGGCATCACTATCGACGGTGATGATGTCATCAAGGTAGGCCTGGCAGAGGCGAAAGGTCTCATCGCCAATGCGTTTTACCGCCACGCCTTCGGCAAACAGCCCCACGCGTGGCAGGTCAACCGGATAACCGACGTCCAGTGCCGCTTTCAGGCAGGCGGAATCTTCCGCTTCAACAGCAATCACTTTAATCTGCGGCATCAGTTGCTTAATCAGCACCGCGACACCCGCCGCCAGCCCGCCGCCGCCCACCGGCACAAAGATGCGGTCGATATGCGCATCCTGCTGCAACAGCTCCAGCGCCAGCGTACCCTGGCCGGCGATTACCATCGGGTGATCGAACGGCGGCACGAAGGTGTAGCCCTGCTGCTGCGAGAGAGCGATCGCTTTGGCCTTCGCTTCGTCAAAGTTTGCGCCGTGGAGCAGCACTTCGCCGCCAAACGCGCGTACCGCGTCGACTTTGATATCCGCCGTCGCCACTGGCATCACAATCAGCGACTTAATGCCGAGCCGCGTGGATGATAGCGCCACGCCCTGGGCATGATTGCCTGCCGAGGCAGTGATCACACCGTGGGCTTTCTGCTCTGCGCTCAGGCCGGCAATCATCGCGTAGGCGCCGCGCAGCTTAAAGCTGTGTACCGGCTGGCGGTCTTCCCGCTTCACCAGCACAACGTTATCCAGCCGGGCAGAGATCTTCTCCATCTTCTGCAGCGGCGTCACCTGCGCCACTTCATAGACCGGTGCGCGCAGCACGGCGCGCAGATACTCCGCCCCTTCAGGGGCGGCAGAGAGGGGTTGGGCATCGGCCATCATTAACCTCCCAGTTTGGATTTGTCGCGTACTGCGCCTTTATCCGCACTGGTGGCGAGAGTGGCGTAAGCGCGCAGCGCAAAGGAGACCTGACGCTCACGGTTAACCGGGGTCCAGGCTTTATCGCCACGGGCTTCCTGCGCTTCGCGGCGGGCCGCCAGGTCGCGGTCGCTCAGTTGCAGCTGAATACCCCGGTTCGGGATATCAATCTCGATGATGTCGCCATCTTCAATCAGGCCGATATTGCCGCCGCTGGCGGCTTCCGGTGAAACGTGACCAATAGAGAGGCCAGAGGTACCGCCAGAGAAACGACCGTCGGTGATTAACGCGCACGCTTTGCCGAGACCCATCGATTTCAGGAAGCTGGTCGGATAGAGCATCTCTTGCATGCCCGGTCCGCCTTTCGGCCCTTCGTAACGAATAACGACTACATCGCCCGCGACCACTTTCCCGCCGAGGATCGCTTCAACAGCGGCATCCTGGCTTTCATACACTTTCGCCGGGCCGGTGAAGGTCAGGTTGCTGTCATCCACGCCTGCGGTCTTGACGATACAACCATTCTCCGCGAAGTTGCCGTACAGCACCGCCAGACCGCCCTCCTGGCTGTAAGCGTGCTCCAGGGAGCGGATACATCCTTCGGCGCGATCGTCATCCAGCGTATCCCAGCGACAATTCTGCGAGAACGCCTGGGTGGTGCGAATGCCTGCCGGGCCCGCGCGGAACATGGTTTTCACCGCCTCGTCCTGGGTCAGCATCACATCATATTTTTCCAGTGTCTGCGGCAGCGTCAGGCCAAGCACGTTTTTTACCTCACGGTTGAGCAGACCGGCGCGATCCAGCTCGCCCAGAATGCCCAGCACGCCGCCCGCGCGGTGAACATCTTCCATATGGTACTTCTGCGTGCTCGGTGCCACTTTGCACAGCTGCGGCACATGGCGGGAGAGACGGTCAATATCACTCATGGTGAAATCAATTTCCGCTTCCTGCGCCGCAGCCAGCAGGTGCAGCACGGTATTGGTGGAGCCGCCCATGGCGATATCCAGCGTCATGGCGTTTTCAAAAGCGGCTTTGCTGGCAATAGCGCGCGGCAGCGCGGTTTCATCGTCCTGCTCGTAGTAACGTTTGGTCAGCTCAACAATGCGTTTGCCGGCGTTGATAAAGAGCTCTTTGCGGTCAGCGTGGGTTGCCAGCAGCGAACCATTACCCGGCTGCGACAGGCCGAGTGCTTCAGTCAGGCAGTTCATCGAGTTGGCGGTAAACATGCCGGAGCAGGAGCCGCAGGTCGGGCAGGCAGAGCGTTCAACCTGCTCGCTCTGATCATCAGAGACTTTTGGGTCAGCGCCCTGAATCATCGCATCCACCAGATCGAGCTTGATGATCTGGTCGGAGAGTTTGGTTTTCCCGGCTTCCATTGGGCCACCGGAGACAAAAATGACCGGAACGTTCAGGCGCAGAGAGGCCATTAACATCCCTGGAGTGATCTTGTCGCAGTTGGAGATGCACACCATCGCGTCGGCACAGTGGGCATTCACCATATACTCAACGGAGTCGGCGATCAGTTCGCGCGAAGGCAGAGAGTAGAGCATGCCGCCGTGGCCCATGGCGATGCCGTCATCCACAGCGATGGTATTAAACTCTTTCGCTACGCCGCCTGCGGCTTCGATTTGCTCTGCAACCAGCTTACCGAGATCGCGCAAATGAACGTGGCCTGGCACGAACTGGGTAAACGAGTTTACGACGGCAATAATCGGCTTGCCGAAATCATCGTCTGTCATTCCGGTGGCGCGCCACAGCGCGCGGGCACCCGCCATATTGCGCCCATGAGTAGTGGTGGCGGAACGGTACTTAGGCATGCTCTTTACTCCCGTCTGTCTTGTCGATGGGATGGTGCATGCCATCCCATATTATTTGCTCTACCCTAAATCATTTCGGGTTGCAGGAAGGCGGCAAGCGAGCAAATGCCCAGCACCTTACATAAGTTAGTGACTGGGCTGAACGCGTGCAGCCAACACACCGACAACCTAAATTATGACGGATAGTTATTGATTAACTTGATCCAACCAGCCCCACTTATCTTCCGTTTCACCGGTAAAGAGGCCAAAGAATGCTTGCTGAATACGTTTGGTCACCGGGCCGCAACGGCCTTCACCAACCTGAATACCATCGACGCTGCGCACCGGCGTGATTTCAGCCGCAGTACCGGACATAAAGACTTCATCCGCCAGGTAGAGCGATTCGCGGGACAGCACCTGCTCGCGCACTTCGATACCGAGATCTTTTGCCAGCTTGATGATGGCGTCGCGGGTAATGCCAGGCAGCGCGGAGGAGGTGAATGGCGGGGTAAACAGGATGCCATCTTTCACTTCGAAGAGGTTTTCGCCCGCGCCTTCAGAGATATAACCGTGAACATCCAGTGCGATGCCTTCCTGATAACCATGGCGGCGCGCTTCGCTACCGACCAGCAGGGAGGAGAGATAGTTACCGCCCGCTTTCGCAGCAGTCGGAATGGTGTTCGGTGCCACGCGGTTCCAGGAGGAGACCATGGCATCAATGCCCTGATCCAGCGCTTCTGCGCCCAGATAGGCACCCCACGGGAAGGCGGCAATGATGACATCGGTGGTGTAGTCTGCCGGCGGGTTAACGCCCATGCCAACATCACCGACAAATACCAGCGGACGGATATAGGCGCTGGTCAGATTATTTTTACGGATCACCGCGCGGCACGCTTCCATCAGCTCGTCGACGCTCTGGGAGACCGGGAAACGGTAGATTTTGGCGGAGTCGCGCAGACGCTGCATATGTTCACGATGGCGGAAAACAACCGGCCCTTTGTGGGAGTCGTAGCAGCGAATACCTTCAAACACAGACGTACCATAGTGCAATGCGTGAGACATTACGTGAACTTTCGCGTCTTCCCAACGTACCATCTCGCCATTGGACCAAATGTAGTCTGCTTTTTTCGTCGTCATTATGCTTCCTTTTGCGCTTACGCGCGGATCTGTTGTGATGATGATGATGTAGCGCGCTGCCGGATATCGACCCTGGCAACGTCGACAAGTTTGCTCAACTGGCTAAACAGTAATTCGACAGGCCGCGGGCTGGCAACGGTCAATTCAATATTTATGTTGCGCGCATCGCAGGCCGTTTCCATGTTCATTGCACATACCTGAAAGCCACGATGGCGTACTACGCGCAGCACGCGTTCTAATGTTTCCGGATTAAAGCGGGCTTCAACAGCGACGTCATGGTGCATCATGATAATTTCTCCAGCATTTGTGAGTTACTGGCACCAGGCGGCACCAGCGGCCAGACATTCTCGAGCTCGTCGATCGAGACATGAAGCAGATAGGGCCCATCGCTTGAGAGCATTGCGTCAAGTGCCGCTTCAACCTGGTCTTTACGGGTAATGTGTTGGCCTGGGATGCCGAAGGCGTTGGCCAGCATGAGAAAATCGGGGTTATCGGTCAGGGTGGTTTCACTGTAACGCTCATTGAAGAACAGCTGTTGCCATTGGCGAACCATCCCTAATCGCTGGTTATCAAGTAAAACGATCTTCAGCGGTAACTGCTTGCGTTTTACGGTGCCCAGCTCCTGCACGTTCATCATGAAGGAGCCGTCACCGGAGATACAGATTACCGTATCTTCCGGGCGTGCAACTTGTGCGCCAACGGCGGCGGGCAGGCCAAAGCCCATCGTGCCTAAGCCGCTGGAGGTGATGAAATTTTCCGGACGGGTAAAGCTCAGATGCTGCGCGGCCCACATCTGATGCTGGCCGACATCCGTCGTCACAACGCTGTTTTCCGGTTTGCGATCGGAGAGCTGCTTTAACAGCAGCGGAGCATAGATCGCCTCGCCGGGGTGGTCATAGCGCCAGGCATGCTCGTGGCGCAGATCGGCACAGTGTTGACGCCACTCATCGATCGCAAGTTGCTGTTGCAGTGCAGGCAGCAGCGCATTTAAATCACCCTGTAAGGCAACGTGCGCCTGGCGCAGCTTGCTCATCTCTGCCGGGTCGATATCCATATGGATGACGCGAGCATGAGGCGCGAAGGTGTTCAGTTTACCGGTCACACGATCATCAAAACGCGCGCCAACCGCAATCAGCAAATCACACTCTTGTACGGCAAAGTTAGCCGCTTTCGTGCCGTGCATGCCCAGCATACCGAGGTAGTAAGGGTAGTCAGATGCCACGGCGCCCAAGCCTTTCAACGTGCAGGCGATCGGCATTTGCGTCTCTGCCAGAAACGCGCGCAGAACAGGAACCGCTTGCGCCATGCCTACGCCGCCGCCAACGTAGAGCATCGGCTTTTTCGCCTGGGCAAGCATCATTGCGGCCTGAGCCGCCTCAGCCTGAGGGAATACCACTTCCTCTTGCTCAGTGACGAAGTCCGGCTCCCAATTACCGACGGCGAGCTGAATATCTTTTGGAATATCAACCAGCACGGGGCCGGGGCGACCAGAGTTGGCGATATGAAACGCTTCGGCCATCACGCGCGGCAGCGAATCGAGGGAGTCAACCAGGAAACTATGTTTGGTACAGGAGAGGGACATGCCCAGCACATCCACTTCCTGAAAAGCGTCGGTGCCAATCAGCGGCGCAGCGACCTGCCCGGTGATCGCTACCACCGGAACGGAATCAAGCAGCGCATCCGCAAGCCCGGTGATTAAGTTTGTTGCACCCGGGCCAGAAGTGGCGATACAGACGCCGGTTTTGCCTGTTGCGCGAGCATACCCGATGGCAGCCATTGCCGCGCCCTGCTCATGTCGACACAACAGGTGTTCCACGCCGCCGTCATATAGCGCATCGTAAACCGGCATGATTGCGCCGCCAGGATAGCCGAAAACCGTATCGACTTGCTGCGCTCGCAACGCATGTACCACCCATTGTGCTCCATTCATAGCTACATCCCCGTCGAATATCGTGAGAAACAGAATTTTATGCTGATAATTGCTTCTGTTTCTGATTTGCGTTTTTTGGTGATAAAAAAACCCCCGGACCTTTCGGTGCGGGGGTCTTAGTTCGTTAAGGCTTGATTTTTAAGCCTTTCCTCGTCCAAGTGCAGCCCCGCACGGTGGGATAATAATCACCACCACGCTAATCACGATAAGGCTAATCACTCGTAGAAGGGCTTTCATAGTTGCTCGTTCTTGCTTCATGTTCGAAGGAATGCCTAAAGAGGTAACACAGATTTGCAATGAGGCACAAGAAAAAAATATGACGCCCGTCTCGAAAGGTCAGAGGAATAACTAAAAAATGGTTGTTTTATAAAGAAAAAATATCAGTTGAAAATATTTCAGGCGCAATAGGCCATTTAGCAAATTGTGAACTTCTCTCCATCGTGGCGAAACTCATACGAAATTGCAGCGATATGTTGGAAACGAACGCGTAGTAACGA
The DNA here is from genome assembly GCF_014490785.1 of Kosakonia sp. SMBL-WEM22. NCBI lineage: Bacteria > Pseudomonadati > Pseudomonadota > Gammaproteobacteria > Enterobacterales > Enterobacteriaceae > Kosakonia > Kosakonia sp. SMBL-WEM22. The sequence continues at coordinate 4,877,755 of NZ_CP051488.1, forward strand.
TATCTCCCCGATGAAAAAAGTGGAAGCTGGCAAGATAATGCTCGCGACAAGGAGGCTTTATGGCGTTGTCTGTAATTTATACGAGGGCGATATTAGGTGTCGCCGCGCCGCTTGTGACCGTCGAAGTTCACATCAGCAATGGGCTGCCAGGACTAACTATTGTCGGGCTGCCCGAAACAACGGTTAAGGAAGCTCGCGATCGGGTGCGCAGTGCTGTCATTAACAGTGGTTATGATTTTCCTGCAAAGCGGATCACCATCAACCTGGCACCTGCGGATTTACCTAAAGAGGGAGGGCGATATGACTTACCTATCGCTATCGCGCTCCTGGCAGCCTCTGAGCAAGTGAATACGGCATCACTCGACCATTATGAATTCGTCGGTGAGTTAGCGCTTACGGGCGCGTTACGCGGCGTTCCCGGCGCCATCTCATGCGTTATGGAGGCGGTGAAGGCTGACAGGCGAATTGTTATTGCGAAAGAGAATGAATCAGAAGCGAGTCTGGCTGAAACGCAGGCATGTCTGGTGGCAAATCATTTGTTGGAGGTGTGTGCTTTTCTGGAAGGTAAACAGACTTTGTTGGCTCCTCAACCTCTGGCTTCGCTGGAAGATGAGCGCAGAGAAGATTTACGGGACATTATCGGTCAGGAGCAAGGGAAGCGTGCGCTGGAAATTACAGCGGCCGGAGGTCATAACTTGCTTCTGATTGGCCCACCAGGCACAGGAAAAACTATGCTGGCCAGTCGAATGAGCGGTTTACTCCCTCCACTCTCTAATGCCGAAGCGCTGGAGAGCGCGGCAGTGATGAGTTTAATCAATAGCGCAAGCTTGACCCGCCACTGGAAGCACAGGCCCTTTCGATCCCCCCATCACAGCGCCTCATTAACAGCCATGGTTGGCGGAGGATCCATACCTGCACCGGGCGAGATCTCTTTGGCACATAATGGCGTACTTTTTCTTGATGAGCTCCCCGAGTTTGAACGTCGTGTTCTTGATGCATTGCGTGAGCCGATTGAATCCGGGCAAATACATATTTCACGCACGCGGGCGAAAGTCACTTTCCCCGCCCGGTTTCAATTGATCGCAGCTATGAATCCAAGCCCAACCGGGCATTATCAGGGGAAACATAACCGCTGTTCGCCCGAGCAAACGTTACGCTATCTGGGAAAATTATCCGGCCCTTTCCTCGACCGCTTTGATCTCTCTCTGGAGATACCGTTACTGGCTCACGGGTTAATGAGTGAACCGCAGCAACGAGGGGAAAGCAGTGAGGTTGTTCGTGCGAGGGTGATTGAGGCGCAGGCGCAACAACATCAACGCCAGCACAAGCTCAACTCGCAGTTGGAGAGCAGTGAAACCAGGCGCTTCTGTGCGCTGAGGAAAGAAGATGGCAGATGGCTGGAAGAGGCGCTGACACGGTTGGGTTTATCCGTACGCGCCTGGCAGCGGTTACTGAAGGTAGCCAGAACTATCGCGGATCTTGAAAAGCAGGAAACCATTCGCAGGGAACATCTGCAGGAGGCGTTAAGTTACCGGGCAATCGACAGGTTACTCATTCATCTGCAAAATATGTTGGCATAAAAAAAGGGGCAACAGCCCCTTTTTTCTTAATCCTCGGATTCAGTGTAATCTTCCGCGCCTTCCACCTGTGGTTTTCCACCTGAGAGGGTATGAAAACGCTTCGGACGTTTAATACGTGCCATATACTTGAGCCATACACGTTCAGCTTCCGTGTTGGGTTCACGCTCACCACGGCAAACGGCAACAAACTGGTTCTCTTCTTCTGTCACCGGTTCACGCTTGCCGAGTTCCAGCTCGTTAAAAGCATAACCATGACGTTCAAGCAGTTGCGCCTCTTTGATGGTGAAATCACCGTGGCGGGAGAACCCGCGAGGATAATTTTTATTGTCGAAAAAACGATTAGTCGTCGTAAAGCTTTCCGCCATCCTGCACGCTCCTAATTCTTTGGCCGAGCTATTTATGGCGCGGAGTATTAGTTACGCTTGACAGAGTGTAAAACAAAACATTTAAATCATTACGACAAAAAATTTTGCGGAGAATACAGTGGATACGGAATTGTTAAAGACTTTCCTTGAAGTGAGCAGGACTCGTCACTTCGGGCGCGCAGCGGAAGCACTCTATTTGACGCAATCCGCGGTGAGCTTTCGTATTCGCCAACTGGAAAACCAGCTGGGGGTGAATCTCTTCACCCGTCATCGTAATAATATCCGCCTGACCGCAGCCGGTGAGAAGTTACTACCCTATGCAGAAACGCTTATGAGCACCTGGCAAGCTGCACGCAAAGAGGTGGCGCATACCTCGCGGCACCATCAGTTTTCAATTGGTGCCAGCGCATCGCTTTGGGAGTGTATGCTGAGTGATTGGCTCTCCCGGCTTTACCATTTGCAAGAAAACCTTCAGTTTGAAGCGCGTATTGCGCAACGGCAATCTCTGGTAAAACAACTTCATGAGAGGCAACTCGATCTGCTTATAACTACTGAGACGCCAAAGATGGATGAGTTCAGTAGTCAATTGTTAGGTCATTTTACACTTGCTCTCTATAGCTCCGCGCCAGAGAAAAAGAAAAGCGATCTCAATTACTTGCGGCTGGAGTGGGGCCCAGATTTTCAGCAACATGAATCAGAATTGATTGCCAGTGATGACGTGCCGACTTTAACAACCAGTTCAGCGGAAGTTGCACATCAGCAATTACCAAAACTGAATGGTTGTACCTGGTTACCCGTCTCATGGGCTGAGCCGAAAGAGGGTTTATACCCTGTGACCGACGCAGAGACTCTATCTCGTCCGCTATATGCGATTTGGCTGCAAAACAGTGATAAACAGAGCCAGATAAAGGATCTTTTGAAGGTTAACGTTATCGAATAGGGCGTTCTGAAGGGCAAGGAGGCTCTTCAGATCCTTTGAAACATTGCATGAAGAGTAGCATTGAAAGGAAATCGCCTGAAAAAAGGCAAAAAAAAATCCTTAGCGGATGCTAAGGATTATTTCTGGCAGGGGCGGAGGGACTCGAACCCCCAACACCCGGTTTTGGAGACCGGTGCTCTACCAATTGAACTACGCCCCTAATTAGGGTGGCGGAACGGACGGGACTCGAACCCGCGACCCCCTGCGTGACAGGCAGGTATTCTAACCGACTGAACTACCGCTCCACCGATTTTTTCTACAACCACCGGTTTGTTGCTCCGGTTTACTGCTTAATTTGATGCCTGGCAGTTCCCTACTCTCGCATGGGGAGACCCCACACTACCATCGGCGCTACGGCGTTTCACTTCTGAGTTCGGCATGGGGTCAGGTGGGACCACCGCGCTGTTGCCGCCAGGCAAATTCTGTTGTCATGCCGCATGTCGCCGCACAACTAATCTGGTATCAGCTGAAAATCTGTCTCTCACGCCAAAACATCTTCGGCGTTGTAAGGTTAAGCCTCACGGTTCATTAGTACCGGTTAGCTCAACGCATCGCTGCGCTTACACACCCGGCCTATCAACGTCGTCGTCTTCAACGTTCCTTCAGGAGACTTAAAGTCTCAGGGAGAACTCATCTCGGGGCAAGTTTCGTGCTTAGATGCTTTCAGCACTTATCTCTTCCGCATTTAGCTACCGGGCAGTGCCATTGGCATGACAACCCGAACACCAGTGATGCGTCCACTCCGGTCCTCTCGTACTAGGAGCAGCCCCCCTCAATTCTCCAGCGCCCACGGCAGATAGGGACCGAACTGTCTCACGACGTTCTAAACCCAGCTCGCGTACCACTTTAAATGGCGAACAGCCATACCCTTGGGACCTACTTCAGCCCCAGGATGTGATGAGCCGACATCGAGGTGCCAAACACCGCCGTCGATATGAACTCTTGGGCGGTATCAGCCTGTTATCCCCGGAGTACCTTTTATCCGTTGAGCGATGGCCCTTCCATTCAGAACCACCGGATCACTATGACCTGCTTTCGCACCTGCTCGCGCCGTCACGCTCGCAGTCAAGCCAGCTTATGCCATTGCACTAACCTCCTGATGTCCGACCAGGATTAGCTGACCTTCGTGCTCCTCCGTTACGCTTTAGGAGGAGACCGCCCCAGTCAAACTACCCACCAGACACTGTCCGCAACCCGGATCACGGGTCCACGTTAGAACATCAAACATTAAAGGGTGGTATTTCAAGGTTGGCTCCACGCAGACTGGCGTCCACGCTTCAAAGCCTCCCACCTATCCTACACATCAAGGCTCAATGTTCAGTGTCAAGCTATAGTAAAGGTTCACGGGGTCTTTCCGTCTTGCCGCGGGTACACTGCATCTTCACAGCGAGTTCAATTTCACTGAGTCTCGGGTGGAGACAGCCTGGCCATCATTACGCCATTCGTGCAGGTCGGAACTTACCCGACAAGGAATTTCGCTACCTTAGGACCGTTATAGTTACGGCCGCCGTTTACCGGGGCTTCGATCAAGAGCTTCACCTTGCGGTTGACCCCATCAATTAACCTTCCGGCACCGGGCAGGCGTCACACCGTATACGTCCACTTTCGTGTTTGCACAGTGCTGTGTTTTTAATAAACAGTTGCAGCCAGCTGGTATCTTCGACTGGTTTCAGCTCCGTGAGCAAGTCACTTCACCTACGCACCAGCGTGCCTTCTCCCGAAGTTACGGCACCATTTTGCCTAGTTCCTTCACCCGAGTTCTCTCAAGCGCCTTGGTATTCTCTACCTGACCACCTGTGTCGGTTTGGGGTACGATTTCGTGTTACCTGATGCTTAGAGGCTTTTCCTGGAAGCAGGGCATTTGTCACTTCAGCACCGTAGTGCCTCGTCATCACGCCTCAGTGTTAGAGTGAACCGGATTTACCTGGAACACACACCTACACGCTTAAACCGGGACAACCGTCGCCCGGCCGACATAGCCTTCTCCGTCCCCCCTTCGCAGTAACACCAAGTACAGGAATATTAACCTGTTTCCCATCGACTACGCCTTTCGGCCTCGCCTTAGGGGTCGACTCACCCTGCCCCGATTAACGTTGGACAGGAACCCTTGGTCTTCCGGCGAGCGGGCTTTTCACCCGCTTTATCGTTACTTATGTCAGCATTCGCACTTCTGATACCTCCAGCATGCCTCACAGCACACCTTCGCAGGCTTACAGAACGCTCCCCTACCCAACAACACATAGTGTCGCTGCCGCAGCTTCGGTGCATGGTTTAGCCCCGTTACATCTTCCGCGCAGGCCGACTCGACCAGTGAGCTATTACGCTTTCTTTAAATGATGGCTGCTTCTAAGCCAACATCCTGGCTGTCTGGGCCTTCCCACATCGTTTCCCACTTAACCATGACTTTGGGACCTTAGCTGGCGGTCTGGGTTGTTTCCCTCTTCACGACGGACGTTAGCACCCGCCGTGTGTCTCCCGTGATAACATTCTCCGGTATTCGTAGTTTGCATCGGGTTGGTAAGCCGGGATGGCCCCCTAGCCGAAACAGTGCTCTACCCCCGGAGATGAATTCACGAGGCGCTACCTAAATAGCTTTCGGGGAGAACCAGCTATCTCCCGGTTTGATTGGCCTTTCACCCCCAGCCACAGGTCATCCGCTAATTTTTCAACATTAGTCGGTTCGGTCCTCCAGTTAGTGTTACCCAACCTTCAACCTGCCCATGGCTAGATCACCGGGTTTCGGGTCTATACCCTGCAACTTAACGCCCAGTTAAGACTCGGTTTCCCTTCGGCTCCCCTATACGGTTAACCTTGCTACAGAATATAAGTCGCTGACCCATTATACAAAAGGTACGCAGTCACCCCATAAAGAGGCTCCCACTGCTTGTACGTACACGGTTTCAGGTTCTTTTTCACTCCCCTCGCCGGGGTTCTTTTCGCCTTTCCCTCACGGTACTGGTTCACTATCGGTCAGTCAGGAGTATTTAGCCTTGGAGGATGGTCCCCCCATATTCAGACAGGATACCACGTGTCCCGCCCTACTCATCGAGCTCACAGCCAGAGTGCTTTTGTGTACGGGGCTGTCACCCTGTATCGCGCGACTTTCCAGACGCTTCCACTAACACTCAGGCTGATTCAGGCTCTGGGCTGTTCCCCGTTCGCTCGCCGCTACTGGGGGAATCTCGGTTGATTTCTTTTCCTCGGGGTACTTAGATGTTTCAGTTCCCCCGGTTCGCCTCGTTAACCTATGTATTCAGTTAACGATAGTGCAACGGATTGCACTGGGTTTCCCCATTCGGACATCGCCGGCTGTAACGGTTCATATCACCTTACCGGCGCTTTTCGCAGATTAGCACGTCCTTCATCGCCTCTGACTGCCAGGGCATCCACCGTGTACGCTTAGTCGCTTAACCTCACAACCCGAAGATGTTTCGAGAACACCTTAAGTTGCGAAAATTTGAGAGACTCACAGAACAATTCGCATTGTTCAGTGTTTCAATTTTCAGCTTGATCCAGATTTTTAAAGAGCAAAACTTCGCAGCACACACAGAATGTGTACTCTGAAGTTTTCTTGTACCGAACAGTGAGGATGGTGGAGCTATGCGGGATCGAACCGCAGACCTCCTGCGTGCAAAGCAGGCGCTCTCCCAGCTGAGCTATAGCCCCATCGTAGTTAAACTCTGTTACCCGTAATTTTTCCTGAGACAAGGCGTGAAAGGTCGAAGCATACTGAAGTATGCGAGTCGTTTCACAACGCTGTATTCAGGGAAAATTTGGTAGGCCTGAGTGGACTTGAACCACCGACCTCACCCTTATCAGGGGTGCGCTCTAACCACCTGAGCTACAAGCCTGCAGAGATTTTCACTGCTCGTTATTTTTCATCAGACAATCTGTGTGGACACTACAGGGAAAGGTTCTTTAAGGTAAGGAGGTGATCCAACCGCAGGTTCCCCTACGGTTACCTTGTTACGACTTCACCCCAGTCATGAATCACAAAGTGGTAAGCGCCCTCCCGAAGGTTAAGCTACCTACTTCTTTTGCAACCCACTCCCATGGTGTGACGGGCGGTGTGTACAAGGCCCGGGAACGTATTCACCGTGACATTCTGATTCACGATTACTAGCGATTCCGACTTCATGGAGTCGAGTTGCAGACTCCAATCCGGACTACGACGCACTTTATGAGGTCCGCTTGCTCTCGCGAGGTCGCTTCTCTTTGTATGCGCCATTGTAGCACGTGTGTAGCCCTGGTCGTAAGGGCCATGATGACTTGACGTCATCCCCACCTTCCTCCAGTTTATCACTGGCAGTCTCCTTTGAGTTCCCGGCCTAACCGCTGGCAACAAAGGATAAGGGTTGCGCTCGTTGCGGGACTTAACCCAACATTTCACAACACGAGCTGACGACAGCCATGCAGCACCTGTCTCACAGTTCCCGAAGGCACCAATCCATCTCTGGAAAGTTCTGTGGATGTCAAGACCAGGTAAGGTTCTTCGCGTTGCATCGAATTAAACCACATGCTCCACCGCTTGTGCGGGCCCCCGTCAATTCATTTGAGTTTTAACCTTGCGGCCGTACTCCCCAGGCGGTCGACTTAACGCGTTAGCTCCGGAAGCCACGCCTCAAGGGCACAACCTCCAAGTCGACATCGTTTACGGCGTGGACTACCAGGGTATCTAATCCTGTTTGCTCCCCACGCTTTCGCACCTGAGCGTCAGTCTTCGTCCAGGGGGCCGCCTTCGCCACCGGTATTCCTCCAGATCTCTACGCATTTCACCGCTACACCTGGAATTCTACCCCCCTCTACGAGACTCAAGCCTGCCAGTTTCGGATGCAGTTCCCAGGTTGAGCCCGGGGATTTCACATCCGACTTGACAGACCGCCTGCGTGCGCTTTACGCCCAGTAATTCCGATTAACGCTTGCACCCTCCGTATTACCGCGGCTGCTGGCACGGAGTTAGCCGGTGCTTCTTCTGCGGGTAACGTCAATCGACGCGGTTATTAACCGCATCGCCTTCCTCCCCGCTGAAAGTACTTTACAACCCGAAGGCCTTCTTCATACACGCGGCATGGCTGCATCAGGCTTGCGCCCATTGTGCAATATTCCCCACTGCTGCCTCCCGTAGGAGTCTGGACCGTGTCTCAGTTCCAGTGTGGCTGGTCATCCTCTCAGACCAGCTAGGGATCGTCGCCTAGGTGAGCCGTTACCCCACCTACTAGCTAATCCCATCTGGGCACATCTGATGGCAAGAGGCCCGAAGGTCCCCCTCTTTGGTCTTGCGACGTTATGCGGTATTAGCTACCGTTTCCAGTAGTTATCCCCCTCCATCAGGCAGTTTCCCAGACATTACTCACCCGTCCGCCACTCGTCAGCAAAGCAGCAAGCTGCTTCCTGTTACCGTTCGACTTGCATGTGTTAGGCCTGCCGCCAGCGTTCAATCTGAGCCATGATCAAACTCTTCAATTTAAAGTTTGATGCTCATCGAATTAAACCGTAATGAATTACGTGTTCACCCGTGAGACTTGGTATTCATTTAGTGTCCGAAGACATTAAGAATCCATGTCACCTGAGTGCCCACACAGATTGTCTGATAAATTGTTAAAGAGCAGTGCCGCTTCGCTTTTCGCTGCGGCGCGGGGTGTGCATATTACGCTTTCCCGCTGTGAAGTCAACTGATTATTTTCAGATTTCTTCACCTGACAGGCCGGTGTGTTTGCCGTTGTGCCGTGTCAGTGGAGGCGCATTATAGGGAGTTAATTCCTGCTGACAACCCCTAATTTCAAAAAACTTTTCAACCGTCTCTTTTTTGCGCAAAACAGCGTTAAACCGCCAGTTTTTCGAGCCTTTCGAAGCCATAGCGCTGCAAAACGGGTAATAATTGTACTGTTTCCGGCGTCAATGCCATGCAGTAGGCAATATTACTGTCAGAAGATTTAGCCTCCGGCGCTTCATGCTCCAGCAGCCAGGCGGTACGCCGCGCAATAGCCGAGCCAGAATCAATCAGCCGCGTCCCTTCCGGCAGCACCTGCAATAGCTCTTCTTGTAATAGCGGGAAGTGGGTGCAGCCCAGCACCACGGTATCCGGTGGCTCCTTCATCCGCAGCCACGGGCGCAGAATACGGCGCAGCTCCTCAAGCGGCACAGGCTCGCCGTGCAGTTTGCCCTCGGCCAGCTCCACCAGCTCAGCGGAACCCAGCATTTCGATCCGGCACTCATTGGCGAAGCGCGCGATCAACTCATGCGTATAAGGACGCTTCACCGTTCCGCGCGTCGCCAGCAAACCGACAATGCCATTTGCCGTTAACCGCGCCGCGGGTTTGATCGCCGGCACAACTCCAACTACCGGGAAGGTGAACTTCTCACGCAGCGCGGGCAGCGAAACGGTGCTTGCCGAGTTACAGGCAATAATGGCCAGAGAGAGGGGGTAGCGTGCCTGAACGGCGGAAACAATTTCGACAACGCGCTCAACGATAAACTCTTCGCTCTTCTCACCATAGGGAAATGCGACGTTGTCGAAAGTGTAGATATAGTGCAAATCCGGCAGGAGTTGCCGGATCTCATCATAAACGGAAAGCCCACCGACACCGGAGTCAAACACCAGCACGGTGGGCCGCGCGTCAGAAGGTGTAGCTGCCAGACAAGGTGTATTCCCGTCCTGCAGTTTGGTAACCATATGCTGTCTCGTACTCTTTATCGAACAGGTTGGCGATTTTACCACGAACTGTCAGGTGAGAGGTTACAGGATATGAGGCAGAAAAATCGACAGTGCTATAACTTGGCAGAATACGTCTCTCGCCCGTTGTATCATCGTAGCGCTTACTGAAATACTCCCAGGCAAGATCCATATCGACATCATATATAGACCAGTCAAGCTGGTACTTCGCCTGGCGCTGCGCCCTGCGTTGCAATACGTCATGGGTTTCATCATCACGCGGGTCAATATATTGCAGAGTGACTCGGTGTGAGAAAATGCCCGTATCAATATCGCCGCTCCACTCAACACCTTTAATAGTGGCTGACTTAACATTGCTATAAGCCTGATTTCTGTAGCCAATGAGATTCTCTATCTCATAGCGGTACGCTGAGAGACGCCAGTCCAGCGGACCGGTAAGTCCTTCAATACCCGCTTCCCACTGTTTCGACTCTTCCGGCTTCAGGTTTGGATTCGACGCAATGCCATACCGCTTCGCGCCAAACTGTTGACCCAGCGACGGCGCAAGGAAACCCGTGCCGTAAGAGAGGGTCAGGCGATAGTCCGGTACAAACTCCCACCCTGCCGCCGTCTGCCAGGTGCCGTGCCAGCCAAAGGTATCATCTTTATCTTCGCGCCCGGAGGCCTCAAGCGTCACATCGCCTAACTGCTTCATTCCCGTCAGATAGAGCCCGGTGTTATCGCGATCGTAGGCATCGCGACTGGCCTCATTAGACGCCACCAGGCGCTCCTGCTTCCAGTCTACGCCCGCACCGATTGATCCTTTACCGATATCAACGTTATTTGCCCACTGAATATAACGTTGCTCCGTCTCATCAAGTGTAGTGCCCGTATGATAACGACCATAGATGCTGCTGTAGTTGTAGTCTTTGCTTTTTTGATAGTTCGCCAGCAGTTGGGAAGAGTAAATCCCCTGACGGAAGTTGAGCCCCGTATCCCAGTCCTGGGCGTAGAGCTGACGCTCATCGGCGCTGTATTCTGGCGAAGAAGGCGGGCTGCCGAGGTCATAGTCCACGTTATTGCTGAAGTCATATCCGCGGAAAAAACCATCAAAATTGTCGTTAAACGTATGCTGCACGCTGCCCCAGAAGGTTTTGTTCCGGTAGCCGTCGCGGTCCTGGTCATGATCCCAGCTTGAACCAGGCTGAACGTTAAACCCGCGCGTGCCGGTATAAGAAGCCGCCCCAGCCACCACCGTGTCACCAAAACGCTGGCGTACGGTACCGTCGTAGGTTTGATACCCCTTCGAACCGATGCCAGCGTTAATTTGTGATTTCTCATCGCCCGCCAGGGTAATGATGTTTACCACGCCACCAATCGCGCCAGAGCCGTACACCGTCGAGCGCGGCCCGCGGATGTACTCCACGCGCTGCACCAGCGAGAGCGGGATCTGGTTCAGTTCGGGCGCGTTAGAAATCCCTCCACGCGCCACCGGCACACCGTCTATCATCAGCATCAGGTGTTTGGATTCCGTTCCCCGCACATAGACAGAAGAGATCTGCCCGAGACCGCCACTTTGCGAGACATCGACGCCCGGAAGACGGCGTATAACCTCTATCAGCGAGCGCGACTGCCAGCGATCGATCTCTTCACGCGTCACAATTTCCGTCGGCGCCAACACGGTCTTAAGCGGTTGTTGAAAACGGTTTGCTGTCACCACTAACTGATGCTGACCGCTATCCTGCGCCCAGCCGGAAAACGCCGTGACGGAGAGCGCCGTCAGCAGCGAAGCTTTTTTTATCATTATGTAAGCATCCACATAATAAGAAGGATGCCGCAGGTTCCATCAATAGCTCGCGATGATGACAACCAGATGCGACGTATACCGGCAGGTCTTCGGGCTCGGAGGTACTACGAAAGGCGACTTCCCACCCGCAGGCAGTGTCTGGCCTCTCACCTTTATCCTTACCGCTGCGCGTCAGCCCCAGATTCGCACTGGGTTCCCTTTTAACTCACAGGACCGGAAAAAGGATGCTACATTCCGTTACATATAGATGTCCAGACTGCCAGGCGACTATTTCATTGCGCCCCGGGCTGGACATCCCGTGAGCAATCCCTACAATCCCCGCGTTATTCATAATCTCTCAGGAAGCATCATGACCCCAGAACACCTGCCGACAGAACAGTACGAAGCCCAGCTGGCCGAAAAAGTTGTACGTCTGCAATCGTTGATGACGCCCTTTTCCGCGCCGCTTCCGGAGGTGTTCCGCTCGCCCGTCAGCCATTACCGCATGCGCGCCGAGTTTCGTATCTGGCACGACGGGGACGATCTCTACCACATCATTTTCGATCAGCAGACCAAATCACGAATCCGCGTCGACAGCTTTCCGGCGGCAAGTGAGCTGATCAACCAGTTAATGTCGGTGATGATCGACGCGGTGCGCGACAACAAAACGCTGCGCCATAAACTCTTCCAGATTGATTACCTGAGCACACTGAGCAACCAGGCGATCGTCACGCTGCTCTATCATAAGAAGCTGGATGCCGAGTGGCAGGAAGAGGCCACGCGCCTGCGCGACGCGTTACGCGCGCAGAACCTGAATGTGCAGATTATTGGCCGCGCCACCAAAACCAAAATCGAGCTGGACCAGGATTTCGTCGATGAACGTTTGCCGGTTGGCGGCCAGGAGATGATCTACCGCCAGGTGGAGAACAGCTTCACCCAGCCGAATGCGGCGATGAATATTCAGATGCTGGAGTGGGCGCTGGATGTCACGCGTGGGTCGAAAGGCGATCTGCTGGAGCTTTACTGCGGTAACGGCAACTTCTCGCTGGCGCTGGCGCGTAATTTCGATCGCGTGCTGGCCACAGAAATTGCCAAACCCTCGGTTGCGGCGGCGCAGTACAACATCGCGGCAAACCAGATTGATAATGTGCAGATTATCCGCATGTCGGCAGAAGAGTTTACCCAGGCGATGAACGGCGTGCGCGCCTTTAACCGCTTACAGGGTATTGATTTGCAGAGCTACCAGTGCGAAACGATTTTCGTCGATCCACCGCGCAGCGGGCTGGATGCGGAAACCGAGAAGATGGTGCAGGCTTATCCGCACATCCTCTATATCTCCTGCAACCCGGAAACATTGTGCAAAAACCTGGAAACCTTAAGCCAGACGCACACGGTTTCACGCCTGGCGCTATTTGACCAGTTCCCCTACACGCATCATATGGAGTGTGGCGTCCTGCTGACGCGCAAGTGATTGCAATGCCGGAGGCGACAAAACCCCCTCCGGCTCACCGCTTACTCTGAATCAGAAGCTTCGTACTGCCGGCTACGGTTGCGCAGACGAATGCCAATCCAGAAAACCAGAATCACCGCCAGTAGCGCGGGCAGGAAGTTGGAGCCCATATCCGGATACTCTGCGCGCACCACGGCGCTGTAAAGCAGCACACCGAGAATAAAGCAGGCGGCGGAAAGACCCGGTAAGCCCACCGGCATGGTGCGATTCTGGTAGCGCTGATGCAGACAGTAGATCGTCAGCACCAGCGAGATAATTGGAAAGAGCGAGAAGGGTACGAGGGAGCTAAACACGGCGGTAAACGTGCCGTTAACAGACAAACCGGCAATCAACGCCAGCAGCAGCGTACCTTTATCTTGACCTGACTGTTTCATCATTCATCCTTCACTCGTCGGTTGTTGCGCCATTTTTTCCTGTTCGCGGCGATACCAATAATATGCGCCCTTTGAAATCATACGCAGCTGCAATACCAGCCTCTCTTCCAGCTGTTTGCGCTGCTCTGCGCTCACGTCCAGCGCTTCCGCGCCGGCGTTAAAGACGATGGTGACCATCGCTTCAGCCTGCGCTTCCGTAAAGGCGCGCGGCATGTGGTTTTCGAGCTCCAGGTAATCAGCAAGTTCCGCAATGAAGTGCTGGATCTCGCGCGCGACCGCCGCACGAAACGCGGCAGACGTTCCAGAGCGTTCACGCAAAAGTAGCCGAAAGGCGTTCGGGTTATTGCCAATAAATTCCATAAATGTGGAGACCGACGTGCGGATCACGCTGCCGCCTTTGGCAATGCGCTGGCGCGCCTGGCGCATCAGCTGGCGCAGCATCAGGCCGCTCTCATCGACCATTGTCAGGCCGAGTTCATCCACGTCGCGGAAATGCCGATAAAATGACGTTGGCGCGATACCCGCTTCACGAGCCACTTCCCGTAGACTCAGGCTGGTAAAACTTCGCTCTGCGCTCAGTTGGCTGAATGCGGCTTCAACCAGTGACCGCCGCGTTCTCTCTTTTTGTTGCGCTCTTACACCCATCACGATGTTTGAATCCTTCCAGGGGCCCGCTGGCACTATACCAGAGAATAAATCCAAACCGATTGTACTGGATTGTGACGGATTGTTTACGCGCAGATTCTTCTTTTTCAGCGGAAAAAAGCACAGTGATAATTGGGTTATCCCGCGGTTAATGTTAGTATTATGTTGCTTTTATGTATAAGAACAGGTAAGCCTTACCATGCCACATTCCTACGATTACGATGCAATAGTGATAGGCTCCGGTCCCGGCGGCGAAGGCGCAGCCATGGGCCTCGTTAAACAGGGAGCCCGGGTAGCGGTTATTGAGCGCTACCACAATGTCGGCGGCGGCTGTACGCACTGGGGCACCATCCCCTCGAAAGCGCTCCGCCACGCAGTCAGCCGTATTATCGAATTTAACCAAAATCCGCTCTACAGCGACCATACCCGCCTTCTTCGCTCCTCTTTCTCCGATATCCTGAACCATGCCGAAAGCGTGATTAACCAGCAAACGCGTATGCGTCAGGGTTTTTACGAGCGTAACCACTGCGACATTCTGGAAGGCAACGCGCGCTTTATTGATGACCACACGCTGGCGCTCGAGTGCCACGATGGCACCGTCGAAACGCTGACGGCAGAGAAGTTTGTCATCGCCTGCGGTTCGCGCCCTTATCACCCGGATGATGTCGACTTCGCCCACCCGCGCGTCTACGACAGCGACTCGATTCTCGATATGCACCACGAACCTCGCCACGTGATTATCTACGGCGCAGGGGTTATCGGCTGTGAATATGCGTCGATCTTCCGCGGTATGAATGTGAAGGTCGACCTGATTAATACCCGCGATCGTCTGCTGGCATTTCTCGATCAGGAGATGTCCGACTCCCTCTCCTACCACTTCTGGAACAGCGGCGTGGTGATTCGCCACAACGAAGAGTATGAGCGCATCGAGCCATTGGATGATGGCGTCATCATGCATCTGAAATCGGGTAAGAAGTTGAAAGCGGATTGCCTGCTCTACGCAAACGGACGCACCGGTAACACCGACAGCCTTCAGCTTGCCAATATCGGGCTGGAAGCGGATAGCCGTGGTCAGTTGAAGGTCAACAGCATGTATCAGACCGCGCTGCCACATATCTATGCCGTGGGCGATGTGATTGGTTATCCGAGCCTGGCATCAGCGGCTTACGACCAGGGGCGAATCGCTGCACAGGCAATGATCAAAGGTGAAGCCAGTGCGCATCTGATTGAGGATATCCCAACCGGGATCTACACCATTCCGGAGATCAGCTCCGTCGGGAAAACCGAACAGCAGCTCACCGCCATGAAAGTGCCTTATGAAGTGGGTCGCGCGCAGTTTAAACACCTCGCGCGGGCGCAAATTGTCGGCATGAACATCGGCACGCTAAAAATTCTGTTCCACCGCGAAACGAAAGAGATTTTGGGGATCCACTGCTTTGGCGAGCGCGCGGCCGAGATTATTCATATCGGCCAGGCGATTATGGAGCAGAAAGGTGGCGGTAACACCATTGAGTACTTCGTTAACACCACCTTCAACTACCCAACTATGGCGGAAGCCTATCGGGTAGCCGCACTGAACGGCCTAAACCGCCTGTTTTAAGCCTTTGTCGAAATGGCCATCCATCGCGCCGCGGATGGCCTCTGCCAGTTGCTCATAGCGGCTGCGCAGCGGCGAGCCCGGTCGATAAACCAGCCCAACGGTACGCTTCGGCTCCGGCTTAATGCACGGTAAGTAGACCACGCCATCACGTTTACGCTCGCGCGGTACAGCAAGCGCTGGCAGCAGCGTGATGCCGCTCCCGGCTGCGACCATGTTACGTAGCGTCTCCAGGCTGGTTGCACGGAAATGGGTATCCTCATCCGCGCCCGCTTCAAAGCAGAAGCCCATCGCCTGATCGCGTAAGCAGTGCCCATCTTCCAGCATCAGCAGCTTTTCACCCGCCAGATCGGCCATCGGCACGCAGTCGCGATTCGCCCAGGCGTGATCTTCGTAAATGGCCAACATCATCGGCTCGTCAAACAGCGGCACTTCAATAAACGCTTCGCTCTCTTTCACCAGCGCAAGGATCGCGCAGTCGAGCTTACCGCTATCAAGCTGCGCCAGCAGTTGCTGCGTCTGCGCCTCGTGCAGATACATCTCTAGTTTCGGGAAGGTTTGATGCAGCAGCGGAATAATATGCGGCAGCAAATAGGGGCCCACGGTCGGGATCAGCCCAATGTGCAGCGGGCCGGACATGGTTTCACCCTGCTGGCTTGCCATCTCTTTCAGCACCTTGACCTCGCGCAGTACCGTGCGCGCCTGGTCCACCAGCAGCAATCCGGCCTGGGTAAAGAGGACTTTACGGCTGGTGCGCTCAAGCAGCATCACGCCCAGTTCATCTTCCAGTTTGCGGATCTGCCCGCTCAGCGTCGGTTGGCTGACGTGGCACGAGTCGGCTGCACGGCGAAAATGGCGGTGCTCCGCTAACGCCACCAGGTATTCAAGATCACGAATATTCATCTTCATCCTCCGTCGCCACGATAGTTCATGGCGATAGATAGCATAGCAACGAACGATTATCCCTATCAAGCCTTCTGTACAATAATTGGCTACAGGAAACGTAGCGGGACTGTGTTCTACCCTAACCAGTCACCCTCTTCACTACCGTTTCTCTCTGTACAACTAAAGCCAACGTGAACGTTTTGCGGACCTCCGTGTCCGCTTTTTTTTGCATAAAAAAGCCCGGCGTTACGCCAGGCTAATTTCGTTTCCACGCTTATTTCACACCAGACGCGCTTTCGCCTCAGCAATCGCCCGCGCAACCTGCGTCGGGGAAACGCCCCCTTTCGCCGCGCGTTTATCCAGGCACGACTGTAGGGCAAGGATGGGGTACACATCGTCGCCAATCACCGCACTGAACTGTTGCAGGTCGCTAAGCGGCAGCTCCTCCAGCGGTTTGCCCTGGCGAATCGCTTCCACGACCGCCTCACCCACAATGTGGTGTGCTTCACGGAACGGCACGCCTTTGGCGACCAGGTAGTCAGCTAACTCGGTTGCATTCGCGTAACCCTGCTGCGCCGCCTCCTGGCAACGTGGACGTTTCACCTGAATACCGTCCAGCACCAGCGTCGCCATATGCAGGCAGTCAAGCCAGGTGTCGAGCGCGTCGAACAGCCCCTCTTTATCTTCCTGCATATCTTTGTTGTAGGCCAACGGCAGCCCTTTCAGCGTCATCATCATGCCGGTCAGCGCGCCCTGAACACGGCCGCATTTGCCGCGGATCAGCTCCAGCGCATCCGGGTTTTTCTTCTGCGGCATCAGAGATGAGCCGGAAGTAACGCGATCGGAGAGCTCAACAAAACCCGCTTCGCCGGAGTTGAAGAAGATCAGGTCTTCGGCAAAACGCGACAGGTGCACCATGCCAATCGACGCATTGGAGAGCAGTTCAAGCACGTGATCGCGATCGGAGACACTGTCCAGGCTGTTACGGGTGGCCGATGCAAAACCTAACCAGCCCGCCAGCTGTTCACGATCGATCTCATAGGCGGTGCCCGCCAGCGCGCCACAACCCAGCGGGCTGACATCCAGACGCTTCAGGGCATCCTGCAAACGGCTCTCATCGCGGGCCAGCATCTCAACGTAGGCCAGAGACCAGTGCGCAAAGGTGACCGGCTGGGCGCGCTGCAGGTGCGTATAGCCCGGCATAACGGCGTCCTGATTGTTCTCGGCGGTGACCACCAGCGCGCTCTGCAACTGGCGGTTCGCCAGCAGCAGTTCGCTGATCATCTCTTTGCACCACAGTTTCAGATCGGTGGCGACCTGGTCGTTACGGCTGCGCCCGGTGTGCAATTTCTTGCCAAGCTGACCCACTTTGTCGATCAGCTTGCCTTCCACCCAGCTATGAATATCTTCCGCGTCGCTCTGCAGGATCTGTTCCGGGTTGGCGCGCACCTCTTCCAGCAGGGTGTTGAGCGCCCCTTCCAACTGCTGCTGCTCGGCGTCGGTCATCACGCCAACGGTGACTAACGCTTTGGACCAGGCCACAGAGCCAACGATATCCTGCTCCGCCAGGCGGTAGTCAAAGCGCAAAGAGTCATTGAACTGTTTGAACCGTTGATCCGCTGCCTGAGTAAAACGCCCGCCCCAAAGTGCCATAATATGCTTCCCTCTTTATTATTCATTTTGCCGGATGGCGCTGCGCTTATCCGGCCTGCATAAGTGTGTCTGTGATTAAGCCAGAATACGCGTGCCGATTGGCGTGCCGTTAAACAGCGCCGGCAGTTGCTCGGCGTGACGCCAGGAGGCGATATCTACCGGACGACCCAGCGTGCGCGCTGCATCCAGCGCCGCATTTACTTTCACGATCATGCCATCGGTAATAATGCCCTGCGCAATCAGCTGCTCCGCTTTAGCCGCAGTCATCTCGGCAATGCGCTGGCCTTTACCATCAAGGATGCCGCTCACGTCGGAGAGCAGAATCAGATCCGCGCCAAGGGTCGATGCCAGCGCCGTTGCTGCCTGATCGGCGTTAACATTCATCAGTTTGCCTTTATCGGTCACGCCGATGGAACTGACAACCGGCAGGAAACCGCCCTCCAGTAAGGTGTTAATCAGCTTCGGCGAGCCCGGCTGCGCTAAACCGACATGACCAAGCTCTTCATCTAACTGAGTCACGCTGACGCTGTCGCCATCGCCGAGGAACAGACCAACCGAGGCGATATGGTGTTTCTTCGCCCACGCCAGCAGCGTTTTGTTGGCAGTGCCCGCCAGCGCGCCGGTAATAATGTCAATCTGATCGGCAGGCGTCACCCGCAGGCCATTCTTCTTCTTCACCGGCAGATTGAGCTGCTTCATTAACTCATCCACCACGCAGCCGCCGCCGTGAACGATCACCAGCGGGCGCTGATGGGCTTCGCGGTACTGCACAAGGGCGGTAAACAAACGCTCCAGCGCTTCTTCGCTATCCAGCAGTACGCCACCGAGCTTAATAATTAATGGATTCATCATCACGCCTGTTCGATTAGATAAGAGACTGGGTTTCAGCATAGCCGAAACGAATGTTGGCACACTGCATCGCCTGCCCCGCCGCGCCTTTCAGCAGGTTATCTTCCGTCGCGACCACGATCAGGTGCT
The DNA here is from genome assembly GCF_014490785.1 of Kosakonia sp. SMBL-WEM22. Classification (NCBI taxonomy): domain Bacteria; kingdom Pseudomonadati; phylum Pseudomonadota; class Gammaproteobacteria; order Enterobacterales; family Enterobacteriaceae; genus Kosakonia; species Kosakonia sp. SMBL-WEM22. Next base: position 4,896,759 of record NZ_CP051488.1, read on the forward strand.
CGCCCTGCACGGCAAAGCCGATATCGCAGAATGGCAGGCCGACCACGTTTTTCAGCGCCGGGACGCCTTTTTCATACAGACGCACCAGCGGTTTACCGTCGTAAGCCTGTTTGAACACGGCGGCGATTTGCGCATGGGTCACGCCCGGTTTTAAGCGGCAGGTAATCGTTTCCAGAATGCCGCGCGGGAAGCTTGCCAGGTGCGGCGTGAAGATCACATCTGTACCGAGGTGCGTGGCGATTTCCGGATGGTGGCGATGATTGAAGATGCCGTACGGCTGCAGGCTCACTTCACAGAAGCTGTTAGAGAGCGCGGCTTTGCGCCCTGCACCGCTAACGCCGCTGGTGGCATTGATCACCGGCCACTGATTGAGATCCAGCAGGCCCGCATCGATCAGCGGTTTTAAGGAGAGCTGCGCCGCCGTCGGGTAGCAACCCGGCACGGCAACCAACTGCGCCTCTTTAATCTTGTCATGGTTCCACTCCGCCAGGCCGTAAACCGCTTTTTCAAGCAGATCGGCATGCTGATGGGTAAAGCCATAGAAGGTTTCATAAAACGCGGGATCGTTGACGCGGAACGCGCCAGAGAGATCGAACACCACGCAGCCGGCCGCCAGGCAATCCGGTACCAAATCGTGGCTCACTTCATGCGCGGTTGCGAGAAACACCACATCCACACCGGTAAGAAAATCCTTGATATCGGCCATCGGCTGCAGCGGCAGATCGACAATGCCCTTCAGCTGCGGATGTAAATCGGAGAGACATTTTCCTGCATCATTACTTTGCGCAGAAACCGTCAAAGCGGTTATGTTCATATGAGGATGGCGATTTACATAGGACACAAGTTCTGCGCCGGCGTAACCGCTGGCACCCACAATTAATGTGTTCAACATCGGTGCGGTCTACCTTCTTACGTCATGTTCGGCTCTGGAAGGGTGCGTTCTCCCTCCCGCGTCGCTGAGCAAAGTCGCCTTACGGGTTCCCATACGCTCAACATTATTGTATTTTTATGCACATTTACTGCATGAATATTGATACTATCACGAACTCAGGTATGTCAACAATGAAAATGAATTTGCCGCCATTTATCGAGATCTACCGCGCCCTGATTGCCACGCCGTCGATCAGCGCAACGGAAGAAGCGCTCGATCAGAGTAATGCGTCTTTAATCAATCTGCTGGCAGGATGGTTTGGCGATCTTGGGTTCACTGTTGAAGTGCAGCCGGTGCCCGGCACACGTAACAAATTCAATATGCTTGCCAGCGTCGGCAGCGGCGCGGGCGGGCTGTTATTGACCGGCCATACGGACACCGTGCCGTTTGACGACGGGCGCTGGACACGCGATCCCTTCACCCTGACCGAGCACGACAACAAGCTCTACGGCCTCGGCACGGCTGACATGAAGGGCTTCTTCGCCTTTATTCTTGATGCCCTGCGTGACGTCGATGTGACAAGACTGAGCAAGCCGCTCTACATCCTCGCCACCGCCGATGAAGAGACCAGCATGGCGGGTGCGCGCTACTTCTCTGAGAATACGCAGCTGCGCCCGGATTGCGCGATTATCGGTGAGCCAACCTCACTGCAACCAGTACGTGCCCATAAAGGCCATATCTCCAACGCCATTCGCATTCTCGGCCAGTCCGGCCACTCCAGCGATCCGGCGCGCGGCGTCAACGCCATTGAGCTGATGCACGATGCTATCGGCCATATCCTGACCCTGCGCGACAACCTGAAAGAGCGTTATCACTACGAAGCGTTCACCGTTCCCTATCCGACGCTTAACCTGGGTCATATTCATGGTGGTGATGCGGCAAACCGTATCTGCGCCTGCTGTGAATTACATATGGATATTCGCCCGTTGCCGGGGATGACGCTTGACGATCTCAACGGCCTGCTGAATGAAGCGCTGGAGCCGGTCAGTTCCCGCTGGCCGGGGCGCCTGAATGTCTTTGAACTCCACCCGCCGATCCCCGGTTACGAATGCCCGCCCGATCATCAGCTGGTTGAAGTGGTGGAAAAACTGCTCGGCGTTGAAACGGAGGTGGTGAACTACTGCACCGAAGCGCCGTTTATTCAAACTCTCTGCCCGACGCTGGTACTGGGCCCTGGCTCAATCAACCAGGCGCACCAACCGGATGAATACCTGGAGACGCGCTTTATTAAGCCAACGCGCGAGCTTATTACCCAGGTTGTGCATCATTTCTGTTGGCATTAAGCGCGACAAAACAGATGAATATTCCCCTCTGCTGAGGGGATTTTTATGCGCCAAAATAGTGCATTTCATAAGCGAAACTTATCTGCCGTGAAGGGTGTTAACTTTCATAAATTCCCGTAATTTATTCGTTTGCTGAACCGATTTCGCCGCAATTGACGTAGTGAGTTTTACGTGGCTTTATAAAGGACGGTGTCTTATATCTGCTCAACGGCGGGTATAACAAAACAAAATGAGATGGGGTGTCTGGGGTAACATGAACGAACAATATTCCGCGTTGCGTAGTAATGTCAGTATGCTCGGCAAACTGCTGGGAGATACCATCAAGGATGCACTGGGCGAGAACATTCTCGACCGCGTCGAAACAATCCGTAAGCTGTCCAAATCTTCTCGCGCCGGCAACGAAACCGACCGCCAGGCACTGCTCACCACCTTGCAGAATCTCTCTAATGATGAGCTGCTGCCGGTGGCTCGCGCATTCAGCCAGTTTCTGAATCTGGCGAACACCGCCGAGCAGTACCACAGCATTTCAGCGAAAGGCGAAGCGGCCAGTAACCCGGAAGTAATTGCCCGCACCATCAGAAAGCTGAAAGACCAACCTCATCTCAATGAATCCACCATTATCAATGCGATTGAATCTCTGTCGCTGGAGCTGGTACTGACCGCCCATCCGACGGAGATTACACGCCGGACCTTGATCCACAAGATGGTGGAAGTGAACGCCTGTTTAAAACAGCTCGATAATAGCGATATCGCTGATTACGAGCGTCACCGGTTGATGCGCCGTCTGCGCCAGCTGATCGCCCAGTCCTGGCACACCGATGAGATCCGCCGCAATCGCCCAAGCCCGGTCGATGAAGCGAAGTGGGGCTTCGCAGTGGTGGAAAACAGCCTGTGGGAAGGGGTGCCGAGCTACCTGCGCGAGCTGAACGAACAGTTGGAGGAGAACCTCAATTATAAGCTGCCGGTCGATTTTGTTCCGGTGCGTTTTACCTCGTGGATGGGCGGCGACCGTGACGGCAACCCGAATGTTACCGCCGATATCACCCGCCACGTTCTGCTACTTAGCCGCTGGAAAGCGACCGATCTCTTCCTGAAAGATATCCAGCTGCTGATTTCCGAGCTATCGATGGTCGAGTGTACCGAGGAGCTGCGCGAGCTGGCCGGTGCCGAAGGTGCCCGCGAACCCTATCGCTACCTAATGAAAAAGCTGCGCAGCGATCTGATCGCCACGCAGAGCTGGCTGGAAGCGCGCCTGAAAGGGCAGAAGCTGCCGAAGCCGGCCGGGCTGCTGACGCAAAATGAGCAGCTGTGGGAGCCGCTCTACGCCTGTTATAAATCCCTGCAGGCCTGCGGCATGGGCATTATCGCCAACGGTGAACTGCTTGATACTCTGCGCCGCGTGAAGAGTTTCGGCGTGCCGCTGGTGCGTATCGATATTCGCCAGGAGAGCACCCGCCACACCGAAGCGCTGGGCGAGCTGACCCGTTACCTTGGTATTGGCGATTACGAAAGCTGGTCGGAAGCCGATAAACAGGCCTTCCTGATCCGCGAGCTTAACTCCAAACGTCCGCTGCTGCCGCGCCAGTGGGAGCCGAGCGAAGAGACCCGCGAAGTGCTCGACACCTGCCGGGTGATTGCCGAAGCGCCGCGCGGATCGATTGCCGCGTATGTGATCTCAATGGCGAAAACGCCCTCCGACGTGCTGGCTGTGCATCTGCTGTTGAAAGAGGCCGGTATCGGCTTCGCGCTGCCGGTTGCCCCGCTGTTTGAAACCCTCGACGACCTGAACAACGCCAATGACGTGATGAGCCAGCTGCTCAATATCGACTGGTATCGCGGCTTTATTCAGGGCAAACAGATGGTGATGATTGGCTACTCCGACTCCGCGAAAGATGCGGGCGTGATGGCCGCAAGCTGGGCGCAGTACCAGGCGCAGGACGCGCTGATCAAAACCTGCGAGAAAGCGGGCATTGAGCTGACGCTGTTCCACGGTCGCGGTGGCTCTATCGGCCGCGGTGGCGCACCGGCCCACGCAGCGCTGCTCTCACAACCGCCTGGCAGCCTGAAAGGGGGCCTGCGCGTCACCGAGCAGGGCGAGATGATCCGCTTTAAATATGGCCTGCCGGAAGTGACCATCAGCAGCCTCTCGCTGTACACCAGCGCGATTATGGAAGCCAACCTCCTGCCGCCGCCGGAGCCAAAAACCGAATGGCGTCACATTATGGATGAGCTGTCGGCCATCTCCTGCGAGATGTACCGCGGCTATGTGCGCGAAAACAAAGACTTTGTGCCCTACTTCCGCTCGGCGACGCCGGAGCAAGAGCTGGGCAAGCTGCCGCTGGGTTCGCGTCCGGCAAAACGTCGCCCGACCGGCGGCGTCGAGTCGCTGCGCGCCATTCCGTGGATCTTCGCCTGGACGCAGAACCGCCTGATGCTGCCAGCCTGGCTCGGCGCGGGCGCGGCGCTGCAAAAAGTGGTGGAAGATGGCAAACAGAGCGAGCTGGAAGCGATGTGCCGCGACTGGCCATTCTTCTCCACGCGTCTTGGCATGCTGGAGATGGTCTTCTCGAAAGCGGATCTGTGGCTGGCGGAGTATTACGATCAGCGGCTGGTGAAACAGGAGCTGTGGCCATTGGGCAAAGAGCTGCGTAAGCTGCTGGCGGCCGATATTAAGGTAGTGCTGGATATCGCCAACGACTCCCATCTGATGGCCGATCTGCCATGGATTGCTGAATCTATCCAGTTACGCAATATCTACACTGACCCACTCAACGTGCTGCAGGCCGAGCTGCTGCAACGCTCGCGTCTGGCAGAAGAGCAGCAACAAGAGCCTGATAGCCGTGTCGAGCAGGCGCTGATGGTCACTATCGCTGGCGTCGCTGCCGGGATGCGTAACACCGGCTAATTCTGTCGCCCCGCTTTTGTTAACCGATTGCAGCATTTTTATCTTTTGGGTAAAAATGCTGCAAATTTTGGTTGTCATCTATCCTTCACATTCCTTATATTCCTCGCGAAATTCTCACATCCTGGTGAGTCTTCACCAAAATAAACCCGCCTGAATAGTGACATTCAGGTTTGCTTAAGCTTTAGCCGCTATGTTTTAGCGCTATTTATTCGCACAGGCACTTCGTATGCGCTCCACACAAACTCATACTAAACAATCGTTTAGTATGAAAGCCCTTGGATGGGCTCTGCTCTATTTTTGGTACTTCTCCACGGTTCTGCAGGTCGCTATCCTGGTTAGCGGATATAGCGGCACAAATGGTTTTCGCGACTCCATTCTCTTCAGCTCCCTGTGGCTAATCCCGGTCTTCCTCTTCCCACGCTATACGCGCGCCATCGCGGCGGCCATTGGCGTGGTGCTGTGGGCCACCTCGCTGTCGATGCTCTCTTATTACGTCATCTATGGGCAGGAGTTCTCGCAGAGCGTGTTGTTTGTGATGTTTGAAACCAACACCCATGAAGCGAGCGAATTTTTAGGTCAATACTTCAGCCTGAAACTGGTGCTGATTGCGCTGGCCTACACCGCAGGCGCCATCATCCTGTGGACTCGTCTGCGTCCGGTTTACATTCCTAACCCGTGGCGCTGGGTCGTCTCGTTCGCCCTGCTGTATGGGCTGATCCTTAACCCGATTGCGATAAACATGCTGAAATATAAGCAGAATCTCGCTAAGGCCGCCTCAGGATTAGCCTCCAAGCTGGAACCCGCAGCGCCGTGGCAGCTAGTAATGGGTTATGTGCAGTACCGTAATCAGTTGAATAGTCTTAATAGCTTGCTCGACAGCAACCATGCTCTCCCACCGCTGGCAAATCTGAAAGATGAGTCGGGCGACGCGCCGCGCACCCTGGTGCTGGTGATTGGTGAATCGACGCAGCGTGGCCGCATGAGTCTGTATGGCTACCCGCGCGAAACCACGCCGGAACTGGATGCGCTGCATAAGAGCGATCCGCGGATGAGTCTCTTTACTAACGTCGTGACTTCGCGCCCCTACACTATCGAGATCCTGCAACAGGCGCTGACATTCGCCGATGAGCAGCATCCCGATCTCTATCTGACGCAGCCCTCGCTGATGAACATGATGAAGCAGGCCGGGTACAAAACCTTCTGGATCACTAACCAGCAGACGATGACCGAGCGCAACACCATGCTGACCGTCTTTTCAAAACAGACGGATGTGCAGTTCTATATGAACCAGCAGCGTACGCAGAGCGCCCGCGAATATGACACTAACGTGCTGAAGCCGTTTAAAACCGTGCTCGCCGATCCTGCGCCGAAGAAGTTCATCATTGTGCATCTACTCGGTACGCATATTCGTTACGACTTCCGCTACCCGCAAGGCTGGGGCAAGTTTACCGATAAGCACGACCATCAACCGCCGGGGCTGGATGCCGATCAATCCGAGACCTACAACAACTATGACGATGCTAACCGCTTTAACGATCATGTTGTCTCCTCGCTGATTAATGACTACAAAGCGACCGACCCGAACGGCTTCCTGCTCTACTTCTCCGATCATGGCGAAGAGGTGTACGACACACCGCCGCATAACATTCAGGGGCGTAACGAAGCGGAGCCGACGCGCCATATGTACACTATTCCCTTTATCCTCTGGACTTCGGATAAGTGGCAAGCGGCGCATCCGCGCGATTTCTCCGCCGATCTCAACCGCAAATACAGCAGCTCGCAGCTGATCCACACCTGGTCTGATTTGGCTGGCCTGCGTTATGACGGCTACGACGCTACGCGCTCGGTGGTGAGCCCGCAGTTCGTTGAAGTGACGCGCTGGATCGGTAACCCGTACAAGAAAAACGCGCTACGGGACTACGACACACTGCCGTATGGCGATCTCCCCGCCAACCAGTAAGCGTATAAAGCCATCCCATCGGGATGGCTTTTTTTTTAGCCTGGCGCTATGGTGAGCCTGTTTTTTTCGACGCAGGAATACCATGAGCCACGATATTGCGCCTCTCCTCTCCCGCCTGATCCACAGCCCGGTAACGCTTGGGCAGATCCGCTTTGCGGCGGTGAACGCAACCGCGCCTGCACTGGCCTGCCAGCTTGATTTCCCGCGGCTGGAGATTGTGCTGGAAGGCGCGCTGACCGATGCGGCGATCGCTGGTGAGGCGGTGTTAATGATGCAGCATGACGTGCTCTACGTTCCCGCTGGCGGCTGGAACTGCCCGCGTTGGCTGGCCCCGGCGAAGAGCTTAAGCGTGCTGTTTGGCAAACAGCAGTTGTGCTTTAGCCTTACGCAGTGGGATGGCACAACGCTCCATACGCTGGCCCGCCAGCACGTAGCCCGGCGCGGCCCGCGCGTCGGCTCCTTCCTGCTGCAAACGCTGCACGAGATGCAGATGCAGCCAGATGAGCAACATACGGCGCGGCTGATTGTTACCAGCTTGTTGAGCCACTGCCACGACCTGCTTGGCAGCCAGATCCATACCGCGTCGCGCAGCCAGGCGTTGTTTGAAGCCATTCGCGACTATATCGACGAACATTACGCCATGCCCCTCACTCGCGAGTCGGTCGCGCAGGTGTTCTATATTTCGCCTAATTACCTCTCTCACCTGTTTCAGAAGACCGGGGCTGTCGGCTTTAGTGAATACCTGAATCACACCCGGCTGGAGCATGCGAAAACGCTGCTTAAAGGCTATGACCTGAAAATCAAAGAGGTGGCGCACAGCTGCGGGTTTATCGACAGTAACTACTTCTGTCGCCTGTTCCGTAAAAACACCGAACGCTCTCCCTCGGAGTATCGCCAGCACTACCACAGCCAACTACGCGACAAATAATGCCAATACTGGATTTTTGTACGCTTTTGTCTCCGCGTCTTACCTGCACCTCGCACCAGCAACCGCTTTTCATCGGACCACACTGCATTCTGTGAGCGCTATCACACTTCACCGGCATACGTACATTTGTCCAGTGTTTGGCAGAATTGTTATATAGCCGCCGCCGTGCCGCAGACCGTATGCTTTCGCCAGACCATATTGATGAGGAAGCAGGATGGAGCTCTATCTGGATACGGCCGATATCGCGGAGGTGGAGCGCCTTGCGCGCATCTATCCGCTGGCAGGCGTTACTACTAACCCGAGCATTATCGCCGCCGGTAAAACCCCGATCTGGGAGGTATTGCCGCGCTTGCACCAGGCGATTGGCGCGAACGGGACACTCTTCGCCCAGGTGATGAGCCGCGACGCAGAAGACATGGTGAGCGAGGCGAAAAAGCTTTATCACGCGCTACCGGGGACCGTGGTTAAAATCCCGGTGACGGACGAAGGGCTGGCGGCAATTAAACGGTTGAAAAAAGAGGGAATCGTTACGCTTGGCACCGCGGTCTATAGCGCGGCGCAGGGTTTACTGGCGGCGCTGGCTGGAGCCAAATATGTCGCGCCTTATGTTAATCGCGTCGATGCGCAGGGCGGCGATGGTGTGCGCATGGTGCAGGAGCTACAAACGCTGCTAAACCTCCATGCACCGGAGAGCAAAGTGCTGGCGGCGAGCTTTAAAACGCCGCGCCAGGCGCTCGACTGTCTGCTCGCCGGGTGCGAGGCGATTACCCTACCGGTTGATGTGGCGAAACAGATGCTCAATACGCCCGCCGTTGAATCCGCCGTCGAGAAGTTCGAGCAAGACTGGCAAGGCGCTTTTGGCAGCCTGAGCCTGTAATTTTCCCCATACTAGACGGCGACGTTACACGCCGGACGCACGCCGAGGGTGTGGCAGATGGCATAGCTCATTTCGGCGCGATTCAGGGTATAGAAGTGGAAATCTTTTACCCCTTCGCGGCTGAGGATCTTCACCATATCCATCGCGATATTCGCGCCGACCAGCTTGCGGGTTTCCGCATCATCATCCAGTCCGGCGAACATTTGTGTCATCCACGCCGGGATACGCACGTTAGTCATGTCGGCGAACTTTTTCGCCTGCTTAAAGTTGGAGACCGGCAGAATGCCGGGAACGATCTCGACATCGATACCGGTTGAGGCGCAGCGGTCGCGAAAGCGCAGGTAGCTCTCAACATCGAAGAAAAACTGTGTGATGGCGCGGCTGGCGCCTGCTTCAACTTTACGCTTCAGGTTGAGCAAATCGGCCTGCGCGCTTTTCGCTTCCGGATGCACTTCCGGGTAAGCGGCAACGGAGATATCAAAATCCGCCACCTCTTTTAACAGACTCACCAGATCGGTGGCATACATCTCCGGTTTTCCGCCGCCCGGCGGCAAATCGCCACGCAGGGCAACGATATGACGAATGCCGTTGTTCCAGTAATCCTGCGCAATAGTGCGCAGTTCATCGCGGGTGGCGTCGATGCAGGTCAGATGCGGCACCGCTTCCAGCCCGGTGCGATCTTTAATCCCTTTAATAATGCTGTGCGTGCGGTCGCGCTCGCCGGAGTTCGCGCCGTAGGTGACCGAAACGAATTTCGGCTTCAGGCTGCTTAAGCGATCGATGGAGCTCCATAAGGTCTGTTCCATTTCACTGGTGCGCGGCGGGAAAAACTCAAAAGAGACGTTAATCTGGCCGTGAACTTCCGCCAGGCTCTGATTCAGGGCTTCCCGCTGATTGGCGTGAAAAAAGCTCATACCTTACCTCATCAATCACAAGTCGTTATTCAGGGTGAGCGAACTTCTATACGTTTAGACGTCCAGATGTAAAAATGACGGAAATCGTACAAAGCGTCAACAGAAATATCTCGATTGTGTGTGAGGAGTTTTCAGCGAAGATGAAAAAGATTCATGAGGCGGGGAAAGCTCCCCTCCCGGTGCGGGAGAGGAGTTGAAGCGAAGGCTACAGCAGCTGTGCGAGACGGTTAATATCGGACTGAATAGCGCCCGCGGTAACATCGCGGCCTGCGCCCGGCCCGCGGATCACCATCGGGTTATCGCGATACCAGCGGCTCTCGATGGCAAAGACGTTATCGCACGGCAGCAGCGCGGCCAGCGGATGCTCCGGACGCACCGCTTCAACGCCAACGCGCGCTTTGCCATTGGCATCGAAACGGGCGACGTAACGCAGCACCAGCCCCAGCTCGCGGGCAGCTTCAAGACGCTGGAGCATCTGCTCATTTAACGCCTCGCCATTCTCAAAGAAGTGATCGACAGACTCCGCTTCGCAGCCCGGCGGCACCAGCGACTCGACGCGCACCTGATCCGGCTCGATGTCATACCCCGCTTCGCGGGCAAGGATCACCAGCTTGCGCATCACATCTTTACCGGAGAGATCGACGCGCGGGTCCGGCTCGGTCAGCCCCTGCTGCCACGCCTGATCCACCAGCTCGGTGAAAGGCACGCTGCCATCAAACTGCAGGAACAGCCAGGAGAGAGTACCGGAGAAGATACCGCTGATCGCCAGAATCGAATCGCCGCTGTCGCGCAGATCGCGCACGGTGTGGTTTACCGGCAGACCCGCACCAACGGTGGCGTTATAGAGCCAGTGGCGGCCAGTTTTTTCAAAAGCGTCATGGATCTGGCGGAAGCGATCGCTTTTGCTCGCGCCCGCCAGCTTGTTAGCGCTGATCACGTGGAAACCGTGGCTGGCGAAATCGAGATACTGCTCCGCAAGCTGCTCGCTGGCGGTGACATCCAGCACCACTAAATCATCATAGGGATGGGCACGCATCCACAGGAACAGCGACTCCTCATCCTGCTCTACAGCTTCATCATTGAAGAAGGCGAGCGCGCGGCTGGCATCCAACCCGTCGTAGCTCAGCAGGCTGCGGCGGCTATCAACCACGCCTGCCAGCACAAACTCAAATCCGGTGCGCGCCGAGAGCGCACTCTGCTCGCGGGAGAAGAGCTCAAGCCAGCGCGAGCCGATATTACCTTTGCCGAACAGCACCAGGCCAATGCGTTTTTCCGCGCGGAACAGCGACTGGTGTAGGCCCTGGATCAGGCTCTCGGTTGGGCCGCCGCGTAGCACCGCCACCAGGCTGATTCCTTCATCCGACTGCCAGATAAACTCGACCGGCTGCCCTTTTAACTGCTGCCAGAAGCGGTGGCTGTGCAGCGGATTGCGACATACGCCTGCGCCGACCATCGCCACCAGCGCCAGACCCTGGCGCAGACGCAGCTCGCCCGGCAGACCGGCTTCATCAAGCAGTTTAAAGACGCTGTCGACCACTTCGGAGGTGTAGCAAAGTTGCAGCAGATTGCGGTCAGCGTGAACACCGACTGCTAGCGGACGCACCTGCGCGCGTTTAAGAATAATGTCGATCTCTCTGTGCGCCAGCTTGAAATCCTGGCCTGACGGCACGAGGAACTCAATCAGGCAGACATCATCATGGCTAGTCACAATGCGCGCTCCGGTACCGGAAGCGAGCACGCGCTCAATGCGCGTTGAACCCTGCTCGGGGTTGTAGCTGCAACGCAATTGCAGATCGATATTGCTGCCGGAAACCGGCTGTAGCGTGCGGGCATGGAGTACCGGCGCGGCCAGGCGCGCCAGCTCGCTTGCTTCATCCAGACGCAACAGCGGCAGCAGACAGGCATCTTTCACTTTGCGCGGATCGGCGCTGTAGACCCCGGCAACGTCGCTCCAGATGGTCACGCGCGAAACATCGCCCAGTGCGCCGATCTGCGTTGCCGAGTAGTCGGAACCGTTACGGCCCAGCAGCACGGTTTCGCCCGCGTCGTTGCGGCTGATAAAGCCGGTCACCACAATTCGTTTACCCGGATGCTGCGCCAGCTGCTGCTGGAGTAAAGGGTAAGAGGCGCCTTCATTGACCTGCGGCTGCGCGCTACGCTCGGCGCGCAGGAAGTCGCGGGCATCAAGCCAGGTGGCATCAAGTTCCTGCTGGTTCAGCACGGCTGCCATCAAGCGCGCGGACCAGATTTCACCGTGACCCACGACTTCGGCATAAACGGCATCGGTAATGCCGCTGTCGAGCAGTACGGCGAGATGTTCCAGGTCGTGAATAAAGGCGCTGGTCAGGCCATCGGCGACATCGGCAGGCAACAGGCCGTTAATTAATTCGAGCTGATAGCGGCGCAGTGATTGCTGCACCTGATGCGCAGAGAGGCGATCGGTCTGGCTCAGTTTAAGCCAACTGATCAACTGGTTGGTGGTGCTGCCAGCGGCCGAGACCACCATCATGTCGCCCGGCTGCGAGTACTCCGCCATGATCCCTGCTACGCGCAGATAACACTTCACATCCGCCAGACTACTGCCACCAAATTTGTGCAGCTGACGAGCCTTCGTCCCTGCCTGCGCAATCACACTCATGTTTACCCCTCAGCGGCGATCCGGAAGCCATTTTCCAGATCGGCAATCAAATCTTCACTATCTTCAATACCGGTAGAGATGCGCAGCAGCGTCTCACCAATCCCGGCGGCGGCGCGTGCTTCCGGTGCCATGCCCGCGTGGGTCATGGTCGCGGCGTGGGAGATTAAACTCTCAACCCCGCCTAACGATTCCGCCAGCGTGAACAGCGTCAACCCGCTCAGGAAACGACGCAGCGTCTGCTCATCGCCATCCAGTTCAAAACTCAACATCGCACCAAAACCCTTTTGCTGACGCGCCGCAATCTCATGGCCCTGATTATCAGGCAGAGAGGGGTGGTACAGCTTTTTCACCAGCGGCTGGGTCTGCAAAAAGTCGACAATCGCCTGCGCATTGCGCTGCGCCACTTCCATGCGTGGCGACAGGGTGCGCAGCCCGCGCAGCAGCAAATAGCTGTCGAAGGCGCTGCCGGTGACGCCAATATTATTCGCCCACCATGCCAGTTCGGTGACGGTTGCCTCATCCCTTGCAATCACCACGCCAGCTACCACGTCGGAGTGGCCGTTGAGGTATTTGGTACAGGAGTGCTGCACCAGATCCGCCCCCAGCGCCAGCGGGTTTTGCAACGCAGGGCTCAGGAAGGTGTTATCCACCACGCTCACCGCACCGGCTTCCCGCGCAAGCCCACAGATTTTCGCAATATCTACGACGCGCAACAATGGGTTACTGGGAGTTTCTACCAGCACCAGCTTCGGTTTTTCCGCCAGCGCCGCTTTCAGCGCCTGCTCATCGCCCTGATCGACAAATTTCACGCGGTAGCAGCCGCGCTTCGCCAGGCTATCAAACAGACGATAGCTGCCACCGTAACAGTCGTGCGGTGCCACCAGCAGATCGCCAGGCTTGAGGAAAACCGTGGTCACCAGATGAATTGCCGACATGCCGGTATTGGTCATCACCGCGCCCGCACCGCCCTCCAGCTCCGCCAGCGCGCGCTGCACCACATCACGCGTAGGATTACCGCGACGCGAGTAGTCATGGGCGCGAGGTTCGTTAAAACCGGTGAAGTTATAGGTACTGGAGAGGTGAATCGGGGGGACAACGCAACCGTACTGCTCGTCATCGTTCAATCCGCTACGCACTGCGATGGTGGCCTGTTTACGCGTCATGGTGGAGGCTTCCTGGCTTAATGGATGAAAAGTCAGGTCACAGAGTAAACACTGGAATAATGGACGTCAATACATCTGGACATCTAAACTTCTTTGCGTATAGATTGAGCAATCGCATAATAGCCGTTAAAATTATATGCTTTCGTACGATATTGCAGAGCGATACACGGTGTCACCCCGATGACTCTACGGTAAACTACGCGCAATTACGGCCCGGCGCGACCGGGTATAGATCAATGACTGAGAGGATTAAAGGTATCTCATGGCTGAATGGAGCGGCGAATATATCAGCCCATACGCTGAGCACGGCAAGAAGAGTGAGCAAGTAAAAAAAATTACGGTGTCCATTCCTCTTAAGGTGTTGAAAATCCTCACCGATGAACGTACCCGTCGTCAGGTGAATAACCTGCGCCACGCCACCAACAGCGAACTGCTGTGCGAGGCGTTTTTACATGCGTTCACCGGGCAGCCTTTGCCGAATGATGAAGACCTGCGCAAAGAGCGCAGCGATGAGATCCCGGAAGAGGCGAAAGTGATTATGCGTGAAATGGGTATCGACCCGGATACGTGGGAATACTGATCGCAATAAAAAGGGCGGAAATCACATTCCGCCCTTTTTAATTTATCGCACCTGCTTATCAGAAACGCGTCACTTCCGGATGCACTTCTGCCAGTGAGAGCAGGTAAGACATAAATACGTTTTTCATTGCTGTCAGCATACAAATGATCCTTTAACGCTCAAGTAGTGTGAGGAGATGTATGCCGACAGAATATGCCTGTTTTTTGACCAGAGCAATATTTTTGTGAGGCTCATCACAAAAACATTACCCCTGAGGCAAACCGCAGAGACAAAAAAAGCGCCTTTCGGCGCTTTTTTCTTTGGCAACTTACTTGCTGCCCGGGATGCTGAAGCGTTTGTTGAAACGGTCAACACGGCCACCAGTTGCAACATCACGCTGCTTACCGGTGAAGAACGGGTGGCATTTACCACACACGTCCAGGTTCAGATCGTGACCCAGAGTAGAGTGGGTTTCGATCACGTTACCGCAAGAACAGGTTGCAGTAATCGCTACGTAATTCGGGTGAATACCTTTTTTCATGGGAAACCTCAGTTTAAGGCCGCGTCGCTCTTCCAGCCCTAACGCCAGACACCACGCGAGTTGATATGTAAGTGAATCTTCGACGCCGCAATGAGCATCAAAGGCGGCGAATCATACAGAAATTAACCAGCGTATGCAAACTGATCCGCTCGACCGTCTTAACAATGTGTATACTAACCCGCCACTTTTCAAGCCAGGATGATGAAATGCCCGTCGCCCACGTTGCGCTCTCTGTACCGCTGCCCCGCACTTTCGATTACCTGCTGCCGGAGGGAACTCCCGCCAGCGCCGGTTTTCGCGTGCGCGTGCCGTTTGGTAATCAGACCCGCGTCGGAATTGTGGTGGCGGTCAGCGACAAAAGCGAGCTGCCACTGGCGGAGCTGAAAAGCGTTGAAGAGGTGCTCGACAGCGAGCCCGCGTTTTCAATGCCCGTCTGGCGAATGCTGCTGTGGGCGGCCGACTATTATCATCACCCCATTGGCGATGTGTTATTCAACGCCCTGCCCGTGCTGCTGCGCCAGACCAAACCGGCCAGCGCCGAGTTTCAGGGCTACTGGTTCGCCACCGAACAGGGCCTGGCCACCGACATTAACCGCATCAAGTCGCCGAAACAGCAGCAGGCGTTATCAGCGCTGCGCAAAGGCAAAGTGTGGCAACATCAGTTAGCGGCGTTGGATCTGAAAAGCGTCACCCTGCAAGCGCTGCGCGCAAAAGGGCTGGTGGAGATGAACAGCGAAGCGCCGACGTTTACGGACTGGCGCAGCACCTTTGCCGTTAGCGGCGATCGCCTGCGGCTCAATACCGAACAGGCCACCGCCGTTGGCGCGATCCACAGCGCGGCGGATCGCTTCTCCGCCTGGTTACTGGCGGGCGTTACCGGCTCCGGCAAAACGGAAGTCTACCTGAGCGTGCTGGAAAATGTGCTCGAACAGGGCAAACAGGCGCTGGTGATGGTGCCGGAAATTGGCCTCACACCGCAAACCATCGCCCGTTTTCGCGAGCGGTTTAATGCCCCCGTTGAGGTGCTGCACTCTGGCCTTAACGACAGCGAACGCCTGACCACCTGGCAGAAAGCGAAAAGCGGTGAAGCAGCCATTGTGATTGGCACACGCTCCTCGCTTTTCACCCCCTTTAAAAATCTTGGCGTGATTGTTATTGATGAGGAGCACGACAGCTCCTATAAACAGCAGGAGGGGTGGCGCTACCATGCGCGCGATCTGGCTGTTTACCGCGCGCACAGTGAACAGATCCCAATAATCCTCGGCTCGGCGACGCCAGCGCTGGAGACGCTGCACAATGTGCGGGCGCGGAAATACCACATTCTGCGCCTGACCCGCCGCGCAGGTCATGCACGCCCGGCGATGCAGCACGTGCTGGATATGAAAGCCCAGCCGCTGCAGGCGGGGCTGGCACCGGCTTTAATTAACCGCCTGCGCCAGCATCTGCAAGCGGGTAACCAGGCGATCCTCTTTCTCAACCGGCGCGGCTTCGCTCCGGCGCTGCTCTGCCATGATTGCGGCTGGATCGCCGAGTGCGCGCGCTGCGATCACTACTACACCTTCCACCAGGCGCAGCAGCATCTGCGTTGCCACCACTGCGACAGCCAGCGCCCGGTGCCGCGCCAGTGTCCGTCGTGTGGCTCCACGCACCTGCTGCCTGTGGGGCTGGGTACCGAGCAGTTGGAGCAGGCGCTAGCCCCGCTCTTTCCCGGCGTACCGATTTCGCGCATCGACCGCGACACCACCAGCCGCAAGGGCGCGCTGGAGCAACATCTTGCTGAAGTACACCGCGGCGGCGCGCGCATTCTGATTGGCACCCAGATGCTCGCCAAAGGGCATCACTTTCCGGATGTCACGCTGGTGGCACTCCTCGATGTCGACGGCGCGCTCTTTTCCGCTGACTTCCGCGCCGCAGAGCGCTTTGCCCAGCTTTATACGCAGGTTTCAGGCCGCGCCGGACGCGCCGGCAAGCAGGGCGAAGTGGTGCTGCAAACGCACCATCCGGAACATCCGCTGCTGCAAACGCTGCTGCATAAAGGCTATGACACCTTTGCCGAGCAGGCGCTGGCCGAACGCCAGACGCTGCAACTGCCCCCGTGGACCAGCCATGTGCTGATCCGCGCCGAAGATCAGAACAACCAGCATGCCCCGCTCTTCCTGCAACAGCTGAAAAACCTGCTGCAGGCGAGCCCGCTGGCGGATAACCAGCTCTGGATCCTCGGGCCGGTTCCGGCGCTGGCGGCCAAGCGCGCCGGGCGCTACCGCTGGCAAATCCTGCTGCAGCACCCCTCCCGCATTCGCCTGCAACATATTGTGCATGGCGCGCTGGCGCTGATTAACACCCTGCCCGATGCGCGGCGGGTAAAATGGGTACTGGATGTCGACCCCATTGAAAGCTAATGCTGCGAGCCAGCGCGTAAAATTCAACATTCATCACATTTTTTGTGAAATTTCTGTAACCGGTGCCCTTAACTATCTGATAAAAATGAGTCGACGCCTGCCCGTGCATGCGAGGAGAACAAGGTGAAACCGAAAAATCAGGTTGCGGCAGCAACCATGAAAGACGTTGCCATGAAAGCCAAAGTTTCTACGGCAACCGTCTCTCGTGCATTAATGAACCCGGAAAAAGTGTCACAGGCGACCCGCAACCGGGTTGAGCAGGCGGCTATGGAAGTGGGCTACCTGCCGCAGTCGATGGGGCGCAATGTAAAGCGCAATGAGTCCCGTACCCTGCTGGTGATTGTGCCGGATATTTGCGATCCCTTCTTTAGTGAGATTATCCGCGGCATCGAAGTAACTGCCGCCGAGCATGGCTACCTGGTGCTGATTGGCGACTGTGCCCACCAAAACCAGCAGGAAAAGACCTTTATCGATCTGATCATCACCAAGCAAATTGATGGCATGCTGCTGCTCGGCTCACGCCTGCCATTTGACGCCAGCATTGAAGAGCAGCGCAATCTACCGCCAATGGTGATGGCCAACGAATTTGCGCCGGAGTTGGAGCTGCCGACGGTGCATATTGATAACCTGACCGCGGCCTTCAATGCCGTCACTTATCTGCAGGAGCAGGGGCACCAGCTGATTGGCTGCATCGCCGGCCCTGAAGAGATGCCGCTCTGTCACTACCGCTTACAGGGCTACGTGCAGGCGCTGCGCCGCGCCGGTGCGACGGTAGATAAAAACTATATTACCCGTGGCGATTTTACCTTCGAAGCCGGGGCGCAGGCGCTGGAGCAGCTTCTCAGCCTGCCGAAACCGCCGACGGCCCTCTTCTGCCACAGCGATGTGATGGCGCTTGGCGCGCTGTCGCAGGCGAAACGCCGGGGCCTGAAGGTGCCGGAGGATCTGTCGATTATCGGCTTTGATAACATCTCGCTGGCAGAGTATTGCGACCCGCCGCTCACCACCGTTGCGCAGCCGCGCTACGACATTGGGCGCGAAGCGATGCTGCTTCTGCTGGAGCAGTTGCAAGGCCACACGGTAAGCAGCGGCTCGCGACTATTAGATTGTGAATTAATCCTGCGTGGCTCAACGCGCGCGCTAACGTAAAGCCAGGGGCTTTCGGACGCCCTCTTCTGGTCAAAACCCCGTCGCTTAAGTAACATGGCGGGCTGTTAAACGAATATGAATACAGCGAAACGATAGTGGCACAACGAGATTATGTACGCCGCAGCCAGTCGACTCCTGCGCGGCGAAAGAAGAGCACCTCAAAGAAAAAGCAGCGCAGCGCGCCTGCGGTCTCTCCAGCAATGGTCGCGATAGCGGCCGCGGTGCTGGTCGCCTTTATCGGTGGTTTGTACTTTATTACGCATCATAAGAAAGAAGAGTCGGAATCCCTGCAGAACCAGAAAGTGACCGGTAACGGCCTGCCGCCGAAGCCGGAAGAGCGCTGGCGCTATATTAAAGAGCTGGAGAGCCGCCAGCCAGGCGTCCGGGCACCGACCGAGCCGACGGCCGGGGGCGAAGTGCAAAAACCGGAGCAGTTAACCGATGAGCAGCGCCAGCTGTTAGCCCAGATGCAGGCAGATATGCGCCAGATGCCGACGCAGCTTAACGAAGTGCCGTGGAACGAGCAGACGCCGGAGCAGCGCCAGCAAACCTTACAGCGTCAGCGCCAGGTTCAGCAGATGCAGCAACAGCAGCAATCCCAATGGTCGCAAAGCCAGCCGGTTCAGCAACCGCGTACGCAGCCGCGCACGGTGGAACAACAGCCTGCGCGCGCCGCCACGCCGCCGCGCCAGACACAGCAAGCGCAGCAGAAACCGGCCACTAATTCGCAGCCCTATCAGGATCTGCTGCAGACGCCGCCGCACAGCAACGCCGCGCAGCCGAAAACGCAGCAGGCCGCACCGGTAACGCGCGAAGCGGAAGCGGCGAAGGCGCAGCCGACGGAGAAAAAAGATGAGCGCCGCTGGCTGATCCAGTGCGGCTCATTCAAAGGCCAGGAGCAGGCGGAAACCGTCCGCGCGCAGCTGGCGTTTGAGGGCTTTGACTCACGCATCACCAGCAATAATGGCTGGAATCGCGTTGTGATGGGCCCGCTGAAAGGCAAAGAGAGCGCCGAAGCCACCCTCGGCAAGCTGAAACTGGCCGGCCACGCAAACTGCATTCGACTTTCCGCCGGGGGTTGAAACCCCCGAAATCCCCCCCATTTATAAATGCATTCTGCCCCGTACGCTGTGCGGGGCGCTGTATGTGCTTTTGTAACCAAGGGGTCTGCTCGTGACAACAATCGTAAGCGTACGCCGTAACGGCCATGTCGTTATCGCCGGTGATGGCCAGGCCACACTGGGCAACACCGTGATGAAGGGCAACGTTAAAAAAGTTCGCCGTCTCTATAACGACAAAGTCATTGCAGGCTTTGCGGGCGGCACAGCGGATGCCTTCACGCTGTTTGAGCTGTTTGAACGCAAACTGGAAATGCACCAGGGTCATCTGGTGAAAGCCGCCGTCGAGCTGGCAAAGGACTGGCGTACCGATCGCATGCTGCGCAAGCTGGAAGCGCTGTTAGCGGTCGCCGACGAAACCGCGTCGCTGATCATCACCGGTAACGGCGATGTGATTCAGCCGGAAAACGACCTGATTGCCATCGGCTCCGGCGGACCATACGCCCAGGCCGCAGCCCGCGCACTGCTGGAGAACACCGAGCTTGGCGCGCGCGACATTGCTGAGAAGGCGTTGGGGATCGCAGGCGATATCTGCATCTACACCAACCACTTCCATACCATCGAAGAATTACCCGCTCAAGCGTAAGGATCTCCCATGTCTGAAATGACCCCACGCGAAATCGTCAGCGAACTGAATAAACACATCATCGGCCAGGACGCGGCAAAGCGCTCTGTGGCGATTGCTCTGCGTAACCGCTGGCGCCGTATGCAGCTCGATGAAGAGCTGCGTCACGAAGTGACACCGAAAAATATTCTGATGATCGGCCCGACCGGCGTCGGTAAAACCGAAATCGCCCGTCGTCTGGCGAAGCTCGCCAACGCGCCGTTTATCAAAGTGGAAGCGACCAAGTTCACCGAAGTGGGCTATGTCGGGAAAGAGGTGGATTCGATTATCCGCGATCTGACCGATGCCGCCGTGAAAATGGTGCGCAGCCAGTCGATTGACAGAAACCGCTACCGCGCCGAAGAGATGGCGGAAGAGCGCATCCTCGATGTGCTGATCCCGCCGGCGAAAAACAACTGGGGCCAGCCGGAACAGTCCGCTGAACCCTCTGCGGCACGCCAATCTTTCCGTAAAAAACTGCGCGAAGGCCAGCTGGACGATAAAGAGATTGAGATCGATCTTGCCGCTGCGCCAATGGGCGTCGAAATCATGGCCCCTCCGGGCATGGAAGAGATGACCAACCAGCTGCAGTCCATGTTCCAGAACCTCGGCGGGCAGAAGCAGAAGCCGCGTAAGTTGAAAATCAAAGACGCGATGAAGCTGCTGATCGAAGAAGAAGCGGCGAAGCTGGTTAACCCGGAAGAGCTGAAAGAGGAAGCGATCGAAGCCGTTGAGCAGCACGGTATCGTCTTTATCGATGAGATCGACAAAATCTGTAAGCGCGGCGGTAACACCTCCGGCCCGGATGTCTCCCGCGAAGGCGTACAGCGCGACCTGCTGCCGCTGGTTGAGGGCTGCACCGTGTCGACCAAACATGGGATGGTGAAAACCGACCATATCCTGTTTATCGCTTCCGGCGCGTTCCAGGTGGCCAGCCCGTCCGATCTGATCCCGGAACTGCAGGGTCGTCTGCCAATCCGCGTTGAATTGCAGGCGCTGACCGCGGAAGACTTTGAGCGCATCCTCACCGAGCCGAACGCCTCCGTCACCGTGCAGTACAAAGCGCTGATGGCGACCGAAGGGGTAAATATCGAATTTACCGACGACGGCATCAAGCGTATCGCGCAGGCCGCATGGCAGGTGAACGAAAGCACCGAAAACATCGGTGCGCGCCGTTTGCATACCGTGCTGGAGCGTCTGATGGAGGATATCTCCTATGACGCCAGCGATCTGGGCGGCGAAACCATTACCATTGATGCAGACTATGTGAGTAAACATCTTGATGCTTTAGTGGCGGATGAAGATCTGAGCCGTTTTATCTTATAATCGCGGCCATACTCTTTTCATCACACTCGATGGGGGCTTATGCCCCCATTTTTATTGGCCGGACTTATGAACGATACGCACTCTCTGAGCCTTACCCAGGCATGGCTGGAAAGCCTGCGACCGAAAACATTGCCGCTGGCCTTTGCCGCTATTGTGGTGGGAACCGTGCTTGCCTGGTGGCAGGGCTACTTCGATCCGCTGGTCGCAGCACTGGCGCTAATCACCGCCGGTTTGCTGCAAATCCTCTCTAACCTCGCGAATGATTACGGCGATGCCATTAAAGGCAGCGATAAGCCGGATCGCATCGGGCCGCTGCGCGGAATGCAAAAGGGGGCCATCTCTCTTGGGCAGATGAAGCGCGCGCTGGTTGTCGTGATTGTGCTGAGCTGTGTTTCCGGGCTCGGGCTGGTTAGCGCAGCGACCCAGACAATGGCCGATTTTATCGGCTTCCTTGCACTTGGCGGACTGTCGATTATCGCTGCCATCACCTACACCGTTGGCAAGCGGCCATATGGTTATCAGGGGCTGGGCGATATTTCGGTGCTCACCTTCTTCGGCTGGATAAGCGTGATGGGAAGCTGGTATCTGCAGGCGCATACGCTGATTGCAGCGATCTTTCTGCCTGCGACTGCCTGCGGCTTGCTGGCGACAGCGGTGCTGAATATCAATAATCTGCGCGATATCGATAGCGATCGCGAGAACGGCAAACATACGCTGGTGGTGCGCTTAGGCCCGGTGAATGCCCGCCGTTATCACGCCGGTTTGCTGGCGGGCGCGCTGCTCTGCTTTGCGCTCTTCAACCTCATTTCGCTCCACAGCCTCTGGGGCTGGCTGTTTTTGCTTGCCGCACCGCTGCTGTTTAAGCAGGCGCGTTATGTGCTGCGCGAGGGCGATCCGCGCGCGATGCCGCCGATGCTCGAACGCACCGTGAAAGGTGCGTTGCTGACTAATCTCCTGTTTGTACTGGGGATTATTATGAGCAAGACGCTCGCCTGAGTGCCACAGAGCAATTAAAAATTGATGCTTTTGCCAACAGCGCGCGATGCGCGATATACTTACGGCTCTCGCAGCAACTGAACGTAAATCCTATGAAATACGATACTTCTGAGCTTTGTGACATCTACCAGGAAGAGGTCAACGTCGTCGAACCGCTGTTCTCCAACTTTGGCGGTCGCTCCTCTTTCGGCGGGCAAATCATCACGGTGAAATGTTTCGAGGATAACGGGTTGCTTTACGATCTGCTCGAACAGAATGGCCGTGGTCGCGTGCTGGTAGTTGACGGCGGCGGTTCTGTACGCCGGGCGTTGGTTGACGCCGATCTCGCGCGTCTGGCGGCGCACAACGAGTGGGAAGGGATGGTGGTCTACGGCGCGGTGCGCCAGGTGGACGATCTGGAAGAGCTGGATATCGGCATCCAGGCGATGGCCGCGATCCCGGTTGGCGCAGCGGGCGAAGGCATTGGCGAAAGCGACATTCGCGTCAACTTCGGCGGCGTCACCTTCTTCTCCGGCGACCATCTTTATGCCGATAACACCGGCATTATTCTCGCCGAAGATCCTCTCGATATCGAATAAACGAAAGGGCACCTGAGGGTGCCCTTTTTGTCGGTATCGGCACGTAGCCAACGCCGCTACGACACGAAAGATAAAGCGTAGTTACACTTCTTCCATGCGGCCCAGCAGCGCCTGAAGACGCTCCTGCCAGCCATGCTGCTGCTCGCGCAGCTGTTGGTTTTCGCGCTCCAGCTCTTCACGGCTCTGGTGTGCAGAGTGAACGTCCTGCGACAGGCTGTTGTTCTTCTCTTTCAGTTCTTCAATTTCCATCTGCAGCAGCGTGATAGTATCAATCGCCTGCTGTACTTTTGCTTCCAGTTTCTCAAACACTTCTAATGACATAGTCATACTTCTCCTGAGTGGCAAGGCGTTGATGGACTTACACTTCATTATTCGCCAGACAAATAGGTAACCCTCTGCCCGCTAAATTATGCGTGTCTTTAAGCGTCCTCGTCCCGCAGAGCGGCGACGCCTTAATACAATGAGCGGATTTCGCTTGTTACCGATTGTATGAATCGCGCCAGCCCCTGTCCAGCGTGGAGCGGCGCTGTTTGCGCTTTGCAACACTTTTCGTCCTCGTCCTGGTGCAATCCGCTTCGCTACCCCGTAATTGTTAATGCCCGGGTTACAAAAATGATTCAGCTCTCATTTCGTATTGGTGCAAAAACGCGCGCCACCGCTCGTAAACGCTCATTTTATTGACGCAGTACACACATTTTGAGTTCGATATTTCTCGTTTTTGCTCGTTAACGATAAATTAACACTATGTCTACACGACATCATGGGGATGCTGTTTACCTCATGCCTACAATAACCATTAAACTTCTGCAGGATCCGATTATGAGTCAGACACCAACCGTAAAAGGCCAGTGCATTGCCGAGTTTCTCGGTACCGGGTTGTTGATTTTCTTCGGCGTGGGATGTGTTGCAGCGTTAAAAGTGGCGGGTGCCACCTTTGGCCAGTGGGAGATCAGTATCATCTGGGGCTTAGGCGTGGCGATGGCCATCTACCTGACCGCAGGGGTTTCCGGCGCGCATCTTAATCCGGCTGTAACCATTGCACTTTGGCTCTTCGCGAGCTTTGACGGACGCAAAGTTGTTCCTTTTATTTTTTCTCAATTTGCCGGCGCGTTTTGCGCGGCTGCACTTGTTTACGGGCTTTACTACAATCTTTTCCTCGACTTCGAACAGACGCACAATATGGTACGCGGCAGCGTCGAAAGTCTTGATCTGGCTGGTATATTTTCAACCTACCCCAACCCGCACATCAATTTTGTGCAGGCCTTCGCTGTTGAGATGGTCATTACCGCTATTCTGATGGGCGTGATTATGGCGCTCGGCGATGATGGCAACGGCGTGCCGCGCGGCCCAATGGCTCCGCTGCTGATCGGTCTGCTGATCGCGGTCATCGGTGCCTCCATGGGACCGCTCACCGGCTTCGCCATGAACCCAGCGCGTGACCTTGGACCGAAGACCTTCGCCTGGCTCGCCGGCTGGGGTAATGTCGCCTTTACCGGCGGCAAAGATATTCCCTACTTCCTCGTGCCGCTGTTTGGGCCGATCGTAGGCGCGGCGCTTGGCGCGTTCAGCTATCGCAAACTGATCGCCCGCCATCTGCCGTCTGGAACCAGTGAGGCTGCAAAAGAGAAAGGCACCGCCTCCACCACGGCTCAACAAAAAGCTTCGCTGTAATGTGACTACGGGATCATAACTATGACTGACAAAAAATATATCGTTGCGCTCGACCAGGGCACTACCAGCTCCCGCGCCGTTGTGATGGACCACGATGCCAACATCATTAGCGTTTCACAGCGCGAATTTGAACAAATTTATCCGAAGCCAGGCTGGGTTGAGCACGACCCGATGGAAATTTGGGCGTCGCAAAGCTCCACGCTGGTCGAAGTGCTGGCGAAAGCGGATATCAGCTCCGACGAGATTGCCGCCATCGGTATTACTAACCAGCGCGAAACCGCGATTGTCTGGGAGCGCGAAACCGGCAAACCGATTCATAACGCTATTGTCTGGCAGTGTCGCCGCACCTCTGAGATCTGCGAAAAGCTCAAACGCGACGGTATGGAAGATTACATCCGCAGCACCACCGGGCTTGTGATCGACCCCTACTTCTCTGGCACCAAGGTCAAGTGGATCCTCGACCACGTTGAAGGTTCGCGCGAGCGTGCTAAACGCGGCGAACTGCTGTTCGGTACCGTCGATACCTGGCTTATCTGGAAAATGACCCAGGGGCGCGTACACGTCACCGACTATACCAACGCCTCACGTACCATGTTGTTCAACATCCACACGCTGGAGTGGGACGACAAAATGCTGGAAGTGCTGGATATCCCGCGCGCAATGTTGCCGCAGGTGCGTAAATCCTCCGAAGTGTATGGTCAGACCAACATCGGTGGTAAAGGCGGCACGCGTATTCCTATCGCCGGTATTGCGGGCGACCAGCAGGCTGCGCTGTTTGGTCAGCTCTGCGTGAAAGAGGGGATGGCGAAAAACACTTACGGCACCGGCTGCTTTATGCTGATGAACACCGGCGAGCAGGCAGTGAAATCCGATCATGGCCTGCTGACCACCATCGCCTGCGGCCCGAAAGGTGAAGTGAACTATGCGCTGGAAGGCGCGGTGTTTATGGCGGGTGCTTCCATTCAGTGGCTGCGCGATGAGATGAAGCTGATTAACGACGCGTTCGACTCCGAGTACTTCGCCACCAAAGTGAAGGACACCAATGGCGTCTACGTTGTTCCGGCCTTCACCGGCCTGGGCGCGCCCTACTGGGACCCCTATGCACGCGGCTCCATCTTCGGCCTGACCCGCGGCGTTAACGCGAACCACATCATCCGTGCGACGCTGGAGTCGATTGCCTTCCAGACCCGCGACGTGCTGGAAGCGATGCAGGCTGACTCCGGCATTCGCCTGCACGCACTGCGTGTGGATGGCGGTGCGGTAGCGAATAACTTCCTGATGCAGTTCCAGTCCGACATTCTCGGCACGCGCGTTGAGCGTCCGGAAGTGCGCGAAGTCACCGCGCTGGGCGCCGCTTACCTGGCAGGTCTGGCGGTCGGTTTCTGGCAGAACCTGGATGAGCTGCAGGAGAAAGCGGTGATCGAGCGCGAATTCCGACCGGGCATCGAAACCACCGAGCGTAACTTCCGCTACACCGGCTGGAAAAAAGCCGTGAAACGCGCAATGGCGTGGGAAGAACACGAAGAGTAATCCGCTCCACTTATGCCCTCTCCCGCCCGGGAGAGGGCATCTGCCTTACCCCCCTCCGCTTTTCACTGTGTTAAACTTCGCGCAATTTCTTTCAAAACTGAGTGTGTGATGAAACGAGAACTTGCCATCGAATTCTCCCGTGTTACCGAAGCTGCGGCGCTGGCTGGCTATAAGTGGCTGGGGCGCGGCGATAAAAACACGGCGGACGGCGCAGCGGTACACGCTATGCGCATTATGCTCAACCAGGTCAACATTGACGGCACAATTGTCATCGGCGAAGGGGAGATCGACGAAGCGCCGATGCTCTTTATCGGTGAGAAAGTGGGCACTGGCAAAGGCGATGCGGTTGATATTGCCGTCGATCCGATTGAAGGAACACGTATGACGGCGATGGGCCAGGCCAACGCGCTGGCGGTGCTGGCGGTCGGCGACAAAGGCTGCTTCCTCAACGCGCCGGACATGTATATGGAGAAGCTGATCGTCGGTCCCGGTGCCAGAGGCGCTATCGATCTCAACCTGCCCCTGGCCGATAACCTGCGCAATATCGCCGCCGCGCTCGGTAAACCGCTCAGCGAACTGACGGTCACCATTCTTGCCAAGCCGCGCCATGATGCGACTATCGCCGAATTACAGGCGCTGGGCGTGCGCGTGTTTGCCATTCCCGATGGCGATGTCGCCGCCTCGATCCTCACCTGCATGCCCGACAGCGAAGTGGATGTGCTCTACGGGATTGGCGGTGCGCCGGAAGGCGTGGTGTCGGCGGCGGTAATTCGCGCGCTCGATGGCGATATGCAGGGCCGGCTGCTGGCGCGTCACCAGGTGAAAGGCGACAGCGAAGAGAACCGCCGTATCGGCGAGCAGGAGTTGAAACGCTGCCGCGGTATGGGGATTGAGGCGGGCAATGTGCTGCGCCTCGATGAGATGGCGCGCAGCGATAATGTCATCTTCTCCGCCACCGGCATCACCAAAGGCGATCTGCTGGACGGCATTACGCGCAAAGGCAATATGGCGACCACCGAGACGCTGCTCATCCGCGGTAAATCGCGCACCATTCGCCGGATTCAATCGATCCATTATCTGGATCGTAAAGACCCGGACGTACAACGACATATACTGTAAGTCTATTTGTTCAATTGAGCTTTCCGGCCCGCGCGGGCTGGAAATCTCAGGCGACAACCACCAGGATAAGGCAACGTTACAGAACAGGAGAGAACCATGGCGGATTGGGTAACAGGAAAAGTCACAAAGGTGGAATTCTGGACCGATGCACTCTTCAGCCTCACCGTACATGCCCCCGTTCAACCCTTCACTGCTGGACAGTTCGCCAAGCTTGGGCTGGAGATTGACGGCGAGCGCGTGCAGCGCGCTTACTCCTACGTCAATGCGCCGAGCAATCCCGATCTCGAGTTCTATCTCGTCACCGTTCCGGAAGGCAAACTGAGCCCGCGCCTGGCCGCCCTGCAACCGGGCGATGAACTGTTAATTGTCAGCGAAGCCGCCGGCTTTTTCGTGCTGGAAGAGGTACCGGAGTGCGAAACGCTCTGGATGCTGGCAACCGGCACGGCCATCGGGCCTTATCTGTCGATGCTGCAGGAGGGGAAAGATCTTGAGCGGTTCAAAAATATCGTTCTGCTGCATGCGGTGCGTTACGGCGCGGACTTGAGCTACCTGCCACTAATGCTGGAGCTGCAAAAGCGCTATGAAGGGAAGCTGCGCATTCAGACGGTGGTCAGCCGCGAGACGCTCTCCGGCTCTTTAACCGGGCGCGTACCGGCGCTGATTGAGAGCGGTGCCCTTGAGGAAGCGGTCGGTCTGCCGATGACTGCCGAGACCAGCCATGTGATGCTGTGCGGCAACCCGCAGATGGTGCGCGACACGACTCAATTGCTGAAAGATACCCGACAGATGGCCAAACACCTGCGCCGCCGTCCGGGGCATATCACCGCTGAACACTACTGGTAATCAGCGAAACTTCACTTCAAGCGTCTCGCTGCCAAAACGATTTTTGCCCTGGGTGCCGATCATCGCGCCCAGGTCGATCATCATTACCACGATAATCGCCACCGGGATCAGGCGTCCCACCGCCCACGCCAGCGTGCCGTTAAGAATTTCCCAGTTGCCTGACAGCAGCATCCATGCCAGCACCATCAGCAGCGCCCAGGCGCCGTGGCGACCGCGATCGTGCAGCCGTTTGACCACCACGCAGGCGGTCGGCCAGATCAGGCAGACGAGGATAAATGCCGCCGTCTGGAAATCGAGCATGCCGCCATTCGCCAGCACAAACAGCAGGGTCATACTCACGACCCACAGCACCATCCAGATCCAGAAATCGCGGCGTCCGATGCGCCCCTTAAACGAAAACAACCACTGCTGTATGCCCATGTAAGGTTCCTTATTATCGTAATAGCGGCTAGTGTACCCTGGCGGCGGGAGTTTTTGACAAGGCCGCCCAATCTCGTTTTAATCGTCAGCACACTCTACAGAAGGCGATGTGAATGAAAGCACGGCGTTACCACTTTTGGCTGCTCTTTTCCGCGCTGGCGTTTTGCGTGCCGGGTTGGGCAGAAGAGGCGCCAGCCGCCGTCACCGCGCCCTACTTATTGCCAGGTGCGCCTACCTTTGATGAATCTATCAGCCAGTTCCGGGAGAAGTTCAATACCGACAATCCCACGCTTGCGCTGAACGAGTTCCGCGCTGTCGATAGCCGCAGCGATCGCGCCAACCTGACGCGCGCGGCTACGCGCATCAATGATTATCTCTATGCCTCCACGGCGCTGGAGCGCGGCACGTTAAAGATCAAATCGATGCAGATCACCTGGCTGCCGGTGCAGGGGCCAGAGCAGAAAGCGACGAAAGCGACGGCGCAGGAGTATATGAGCGCCTTTATCCGCGCCTTCTCTCCGACCATGACCGCCGCGCAAAGCATGCAAAAACTGCAAAAGCTGCTGACCAACGGCAAAAACAAGGCCTACTACGCTGAGACGGAAGGCGCTGTGCGCTATGTAGTGGCAGACAACGGCGAAAAGGGGCTAACCTTCGCGGTTGAACCGATTAAGCTGACGCTATCTGAACCTCTGGAAGGGAACAATAAATGACAAAAAGCAAAGCCTTTCAGGGGAGGGATCTCTATACTGTTTCTCAGACCATGCTGCCCTGATGGGCGGCCATTTTCATTAATTCGCCAAGCGCGTGGAGAGTAAAAATGCGACATCCTTTAGTGATGGGTAACTGGAAGTTGAACGGCAGCCGCCACATGGTAAACGAACTGATTGCCAACCTGCGTACCGAACTGGCGGGCGTTTCAGGCTGCGGCGTGGCGATTGCGCCGCCGAACCTCTACCTGGACCTGGCAAAACACGCCGCTGACGGTAGCCACATCATCCTTGGCGCGCAGAACGTTGATACCAACCTCTCTGGCGCGTTCACCGGCGAAACCTCCGCTGAAATGCTGAAAGATATCGGCGCAAAATACATCATCATTGGTCACTCCGAGCGTCGTACTTACCACGCGGAATCCGATGAGCTGATCGCGAAAAAATTCGCCGTGCTGAAAGAGCAGGGTCTGGTTCCGGTGCTGTGTATTGGTGAAACCGAAGCGGAAAACGAAGCGGGTAAAACCGAAGAAGTGTGCGCTCGCCAGATCGACGCAGTGCTGAAAACGCAGGGCGCGAGCGCGTTCGAAGGCGTGGTTATCGCGTACGAACCCGTTTGGGCGATCGGTACCGGCAAATCTGCTACCCCGGCGCAGGCTCAGGCCGTGCACAAATTTATCCGTGACCACATTGCGAAAGCCGACGCGAAAGTGGCTGAGCAAGTGATCATCCAGTACGGCGGCTCTGTTAATGCCAGCAACGCGGCAGAACTCTTTGCCCAGCCGGATATCGACGGCGCGCTGGTTGGCGGTGCTTCCCTGAAAGCCGACGCTTTCGCGGTGATCGTTAAAGCTGCTGAAGCCGCTAAACAGGCGTAATGCTGCTGTTACCCTCTCCCGCCCGGGAGAGGGTCTCTTCTACAATTTCCCCAGTACCTTAAACCACGCGTAATCAAGCGGCAGCAACAGCAGATAACTCACCAGCGCCAGCGCCAGACAGAGCAGCATCCCCGCGCGCGCAGGCACTTTACCAAGCGCCATCGCCACTACAATCGGCGAAGCCTGATAGGGCAGCAGCGGCGTCGAATAGCCCAGCACCTGAATCATAATCACCGACAGCAGCGGGAAACTGGTGGCGTCGGAAAAGCTCTGCGCCAGCGTGGTAAACAGCGCCGGAACGCCGTTGGCGGTCATAATAAAATTGAGCGCGGTGGTAATGCCGGTGAGCGCGAGAAAACTGGTGAACGGGCGTTCGGCATCAAGTGGCATCACATGCAATAGCGCCTCGCCCACCGCGCTACCGATACCCGTTTGCGTCACGGTGATCGCCAGCCCCAGAATCCCGGCGACATAGATGCAGGTGCGAATATTTACCCCGCTGGAGAACTCATCCCCGGAGATAAATCCGATGCGCGGTAGCAGCGTAACGAAGGCGGCTGCCAGCCCGGTCCACGCCGGACCAATGCCGTGCCAGCTCTCCGTCACCCACAGCGTCAGCACCACTGCCAGCAGCCACGCGAGACGCCTCTCATCCCTGCTCATCGGCGTAGAGGGCAGCGCTTCACGCATCGCCTGCGGTTTACCGGGAAAGAGCCAGCAAATTAAGCCAATCAGGATCGCGCCTTTCAGGATCCCCAGCACCGGCGTGTGCAGCAGCAGATAAGGCAGGTAGTTGAGATGGATACCGTAGGAGCCTTCTGCTGCGCCGCTCATCACCAGGTTGGGGACATTAGCGGGCAGAATCGTCGCCGAGAGCTGGAAAGTGCCAAAGCCGACTGCAAGCGCGAGGCCATACCACGCGCGCGTGCCCTCATTGATACCGGCGCGCGCGGCCATCGCCGCGACAATCGGCATTAACAGCGCAATGCGCCCCATATTGGAGGGCATAACAAACGCCAGCGCATAGCTGAGCAGCACTACGCTTGCCACCATCTGCGGCCACGAGCCGGTCATCTTCGCCGATAGCGCTCGCGCCGCCCGATCCGCCAGCCCGGTTTTGCGAATGGCGATACCAAGCACAAAGCCGCTAAACACCAGCCAGAAAGCGGACGAGGCAAAGCCGCCAAAAATCACCTCCGGCGGCGCGATTTTCGCGATCATCGCGGCGGTGAAAAAGAGCAGCGCGGTGATGAACTCCGGCAGCAGCGACGTCGCCCAGAGAATAATGGTGATACCGACAATAACAGAGGGAAGGAACAGAGGGTGTGAAAGCCAGAATGACATGCCTGTCTCCTGTAGATTTTTCCAGCAAGTCTACGGCGACAGGCAGAGTGAGTAAATGCGAATTATGGTGGGGTTATTTGAGGATCTCGCACTGATGATCCTGAATCTCTTCCGCCGATGCGCGGTTTAACGCCAGCAGGTTTCGCTCTGTCGCCAGCAGCACAAACGAGCCGTCCGACTGCTGTGCCAGCGCCAGCGCAAAGCGTCCCATATGCGCTTTCGCGTCCGGCACCTCTTCCGCCAGCATCAGGAAGGGGCTGCGCTGCGCCAGTTCCGCTGCCGTTACGCGTCGGGCTAAATACTCATGCCCAAGCAGCCCGCCGGGGAACGCCAGCCACTGGCTGCTGATGCGCCCGGCATTCTCATTGAGCTTTTCGCGCACGTCGGTCCGCAGGCAGGAGATATGAATGTGGAAATGGTTCTGGGTGCGACCAAGGCGGGAGTTGATGGCTAGCGAGACCACCTCATCCGGGATCGGGCTACCGCGCCGGGTGCTCATTACATCGCGTGATTGCCAGGACTGCCAGAAGAAGTTCGGCGTTGCAGTCTTAAGCAATATTGGGCTTTCGGTGCCATTGATCTGATAAGTGGGCATTAACAAATACTGCAACGGGCCGTTGCGGTCCTTCATTAACACATAGCCGTTTTTGAGATTCACCTGCTCACAGGGTGCGGGATTGTTGTGATTACGCATATTGGGCAGGCACTGCTGAAAGACGATTTGGCGCAACGCGTCCGGGTTGCTGGTGAACTTCATCCAAATCCATACACCTGCGGCTGCAACGACAATCAGGACCAGCAGGACAATCATAAGATGTTTAACAGTTTTCATTTTCCGCTTCCTTTGCTGAAAGAAACGGCATAATAGCGCAAAAATTAAACGAAGTGACAACTCGAATTAGCCGGATAGCACTTACGCCATCCGGCTGGTTTAACAATAAAAATTACCGTTTGCTGATCTGATCAAAGGTGCCGCCGTTGGCAAAGTGCTCTTTCTGCGCCTTGCTCCAGCCGCCGAACACATCATCAATGGTGAACAATTTCAGTTTCGGGAATTCGCTGGCGTACTTCGCCGCAACCTGTGCATCGCGCGGACGGTAGAAGTTCTTCGCGGCAATCTCCTGCCCTTCTGGCGAGTAGAGATATTTCAGATAGGCTTCCGCCACTTTTTGGGTGCCCTTTTTATCCGCGACTTTATCAACCACCGACACAGTCGGTTCGGCGAGGATAGATTCACTCGGGGTGACGATCTCAAACTTATCTTTGCCCAGCTCTTTGGTCGCCAGCAGCGCTTCGTTTTCCCACGCAATCAGCACATCGCCAATCCCGCGTTCCACGAAGGTGTTAGTCGCGCCACGCGCGCCGGAGTCGAGCACTTCGACATTTTTGTACAGCGCTTTGACAAACTCCTGCGCTTTAGCCTGATCGCCGCCGTTCTGGTGCAGGGCATAACCCCAGGCTGCCAGGTAGTTCCAGCGTGCGCCGCCGGAGCTTTTCGGGTTTGGCGTGATAACGGAGACGCCCGGTTTTACCAGATCGTTCCAGTCGTGGATCTGTTTTGGGTTGCCTTTGCGCACCAGGAAGACAATGGTCGAGGTATAGGGCGCAGAGTTATCAGGCAGGCGTTTGATCCAGTTTTTGTCGATACGGCCACGCTCAGCGATCGCGTCAACGTCATAGGCCAGCGCCAGCGTCACTACATCAGCGTCGATACCGTTGATTACCGAGGTTGCCTGTTTGCCGGAGCCGCCGTGCGACTGGCGGATCACCACATTGTCACCGGTCTCCTGTTTCCAGTGCGCGCTAAACGCTTTGTTGTACTGCTCATAAAGTTCACGCGTCGGATCGTAAGACACGTTTAACAGTTGAATATCTTTTGCCAGTACGCTGCTGGAAGCCAGCAGCAGCGTTAAGCCTACGCCCCATTTATTCATCGCCCGCTCTCTTCGGTTGTCAATTTTGATGACACCAGCCTGCCAGAAAGGGATCCGATGATTAAAGAATAAAAAAAGATTGGCTATAACTTTGGGGAATATCTTGCGATAAAAAAACGCCCTCAGCAGAGAGGGCGTTATGCAGATTAGTAGAGCTTTTTCGCGCAGTCCAGCCAGTCGCCTTTGAACGGACGCTTCATGTTTTCAATCGCGTCGATAATGTCGTGATGCACCATTTTTTCGTTCTGGATACCGACGCAGCGGCCGCCGTAGCCCTGCAGCAGCAGATCGATAGCGTACGCGCCCATGCGGGAGGCGAGAATGCGGTCGTAAGGCACCGGCGAACCGCCACGCTGGATGTGACCCAGCACGGTCGCGCGGGTTTCACGCTGCGTTTCGCTCTCAATGTACTTCGCCAGTTCGTCGATATCGCAGATGTGCTCAGTGATGGCCACAATCGCGTGTTTCTTACCTTTGGCAATACCGGCTTTGATCTCGGCCACCAGGTCTTCGCGGTTGAACTCCACTTCCGGCAGAACGATAAACTCACACCCGCCGGCAATGGCTGCCGCCAGGGTCAGATCGCCGCAGTAACGGCCCATCACTTCAACGATGGAAATACGCTGGTGCGAAGAGGAGGTGTCACGCAGGCGGTCAATCGCTTCAACCACAGTTTGCAGCGCAGTAAAGTAGCCGATGGTGTAGTCGGTACCGGCGACGTCGTTATCGATGGTGCCCGGCAGACCGATGCACGGGAAGCCCATTTCGGTCAGGCGTTTCGCACCCATATAGGAGCCGTCGCCGCCGATGACGACCAGCGCGTCAATGCCGCGCTTTTTCATGTTTTCGATAGCCACGGCACGGATATGCTCTTCGCGGAACTCCGGGAAGCGGGCAGAGCCGAGGAAGGTACCGCCGCGGTTGATCATGTCAGACACGCTGTAGCGGTCGAGCTGGATCATCCGGTCTTCATACAGGCCCAGGTAGCCGTCGTAGATACCTGCAACTTCCAGACCTTCTGTTAATGCTGCACGGACAACGCCGCGGATGGCGGCATTCATGCCTGGCGCATCACCGCCGCTTGTCAACACACCGATTTTTTTAATCATGACTACCTCTGAACTTAGGAATGCAAAATAAAATTCTGTGGCCCGAAGCAACTCCCACGGGGAGCGAACAACAATGCTGCAAATAGTATCTCAATCCCCTACTGCTGAATTGATTCAGGTCAGGCGAAATGGGGGTATTTTATACACAACCTCACTGCCTGACCCACACTTAAAAAACGCGTTACGAAAGCCTCTGCGGGCTTATCGTCCTTGAGGAACAACCGAGCACGGATCCTGATGAATAATCACATCGGAGCCGGGGAAACGGCGCAAAATTGCCTGCTCGACCTGTTCAGCGACAAGATGCGCCTCAACCAGCGGCAGGTGATCGTCCATTTCCAGATGTATTTGAATAAAGCGGGTCGGCCCTGACTGCCGCGTGCGAAGATCGTGCGCGCCTTTGACGCCCGGCCAGGAAGTGACAATATTAACAATCTCCTGGCGCTCTCCATCGGGTAGCGCGCGATCTAACAGTGCCTGCACCGCCTCATATCCCATACGCAACGCACTGTACAAGATATAGCCGCCGATACCCAGCGCAAACAGCGCATCCGCCCGGTGCCAGCCATACCACGCCAGCCCAAGCGCGATGAGAATAGCGCCGTTCATCATAACATCAGACTGATAATGAAGCATATCCGCGCGCACCGCCTGGCTGTGTGTTTTGCGCACAACCCAGCGTTGGAAAGTAACAAGAATCACTGTGCTTATCAGCGCCACCAGCGTGACAGCAACGCCAATTCCCGCGGCCTGCAAGGGCTCCGGCTGCACAAGTTGCTGAATACCGGTTAAAAAGAGAAACAGCGCGGAGCCGGAGATAAACATGCTCTGTGCCAGCGCGGCCAGCGACTCCGCTTTGCCATGTCCGAACGTATGCTCCTCATCCGCCGGTTGCAGCGAATAGCGCACCACCAGCAGGTTGGTGAGCGACGCGGCGATATCCACCAGCGAGTCGACCAGCGCCGCCAGAATACTGACCGAACCGGTATGCCACCAGGCGAAAATTTTAATCACCAGCAGTAGCGACGCCATGATGGTTGCCGCCATTGCCGCCCGTGTGACCAGCCGTCCATAAGATGCTTTCATACACGCTCCTGCTTGTCGTTGGCGGAATTATAACGGATAGCAAAAGCAGCAATGGAGAAAATAGGGGCAGGAATTGCGTATCAAACGTTAGTAGTGGATTAATCATTAAGGCACCATGAAACCATACCCACAAAACTAACAAGGCCTTGTTGACAGGATATTTACCAAAGCATAGAAACCACATTTTTAAAGGGGATTAACTATAAAGGGAAGAAAATGGCCACGGAAGAAAACAAGTCCAGACCGATCACTGCCGGCGAAAGAGAGATGATAGAACCACTATATAAAGATTCTATCAATTACGGCGACGTAAACATTTTCAACGGTGAATACTTACCCTTCGGGTTTCAACTTGATGATTATGTAATGGCTCCCAATGGGAACATCTATTTTCCGGAAGGTTTATTCAGAGAAGATTTTTCATCTGCTGATCTAATTGATAAAGCTATCTTTGTTCATGAGATGGGTCACGTATGGCAGCATCAGATGGGTGTGAATGTGAGATCAAGAGGGCTATTTAGCCTGGCTTCAAGTTATGAGTATTCTTTGCCACGCGAAAAGGATTTGGCTGATTACAGCCTTGAGCAACAGGCATCTATCATTGCTGATTATTACGTTCTTACAAAATATGGCATTAACATATTCCTGCAACAATCTACGTTCAAAGGATTAATCGGTCCCGATCTTAAAGATAAATATGAGAATACCCTGCGTTTTTTCCTGGCCTCTCCTTCAGATAAACGGTGCCTGTGGAAATGAAAAAATACGTTCTGTCTTTATTGGCTCTTGCTATGGGTGGATGCACGTTACATAACTCACCTTATCGTTTGGCTGAAGTCTCTTTGGCTAAAGATGGACAACCCTGCGTGGCGGTACCTGCCGATTCAATGACAAAAGACAGGAAGTCCCGCTTACTTGTTCTTCGAGTTTCAGAACGCTTTGCGGATAAGCAGATGCACCTGGTGTGGCAACGTGACGATATGAAAAATCCGACATTTATTGTGCAGCCCGGAAAGTGTCTGCCTGTTCACTTTCGATTTGAAAAGGGTAAAGAGTACAGCGTGAATGTCATTACTGCTTTTTCAGCCCGTGAAGTTGAAACTAAACGAATCTGGTCGACGTCATTCACTCTCGAAAAACCAGCCAACAAAAAATGATGACAAAATTTGAGCGCATTTTTTACGCTCATCTTTGAGACGCCCTCACGGCAACTGACATGACACTACTTTCTTACGATATAGGTCGTTAATTCGGGCAAAAAAAACCCCCACATCATGTGGGGGAAGACAGGGATGGTGTCTATGGCAAGGAAAAACAGGGGTTGTTACCTGGTACTGCTACTACTCATTACCGCCAACGGGGAGCTTTTTTGCATCTGCGCAACGTTACGCAGCTTTGCCATCCGTTGTTGGTGCTTCTGGTTTAAAACCGCTTGCTGCTCCGGTGTTAGCAGGTGGTACATCTGGTTACGGACTTTCGCCATCTCAACCTGGCGAGCGACCTGCTCCTGCGCCATTTTTTCTGCCTGAGCGCGTACAGCGGTTTCATCAAATTTATCTGCGGTGACAAGGCTGTGCATTGTCTCCATTTCGCTAACATTAACAGGTGGCTGGTCGTGCCGCGCCTGTGTCATCAGATCCCGCATCTGCTGGCGCTGATGTTCGGTCAGATTAATACCGTCGAACATATGGCTCTGAACACTGCGCTGTGCAATTCCCTCGGTGGGGTGCCAGTTATCGCCTGTTACGGCTTCAGCAGCCTGGCTAACAGCGCTTAATGTCAGCGTTGAGGCCATGACGGCAGCGGTAACGATGCGCATCATTTACTCCAGTAACCTATTTGTCTCACGAGTGAACGAAAATCAGTCTACGATTCAGGCTGCAAACATGCGTCAGGGGGTGTAAAACAACGTAAAGTCATGGATTAGCGACGCTTGATGACGTAATTTCTGCCTCGGAGGTATTTAAACAATGAATAAAATCCTTTTAGTAGATGATGACCGAGAGCTCACTTCCTTGTTAAAGGAACTTCTCGACATGGAAGGTTTTAACGTGCTCGTTGCCCATGATGGTGAACAGGCGCTCGACCTCCTTGATGACAGCATCGATTTGCTTTTGCTCGACGTGATGATGCCTAAGAAAAACGGCATTGATACCCTTAAAGAGCTACGACAGACACACCAGACACCGGTAATCATGCTTACTGCCCGAGGCAGCGAGCTGGATCGCGTTCTCGGCCTTGAGCTGGGCGCGGATGACTATCTCCCGAAACCCTTCAACGATCGTGAACTCGTGGCGCGTATCCGCGCGATTTTGCGCCGCTCCCACTGGAGCGAACAGCAGCAGAACAGCGACAGCGGTTCGCCGACGCTGGAAGTGGACGCGCTCAGCCTCAATCCTGGCCGCCAGGAAGCGAGCTTTGACGGTCAGTCGCTGGAGCTTACCGGCACCGAATTTACTCTGCTCTACCTGCTGGCTCAGCATTTAGGCCAGGTGGTGTCGCGTGAACACCTGAGCCAGGAAGTGCTGGGTAAACGCCTGACGCCGTTCGATCGGGCCATCGACATGCATATCTCCAACCTGCGCCGCAAACTGCCGGAGCGTAAAGATGGGCATCCATGGTTTAAAACCCTGCGCGGTCGCGGTTATCTGATGGTCTCCGCTTCATGATAGGAAGTTTGACCGCCCGCATCTTCGCCATCTTCTGGTTAACCCTGGCGCTGGTGTTGATGCTGGTATTGATGGTGCCCAAGCTGGACTCCCGCCAGATGACGGAGCTGCTCGACAGTGAGCAGCGCCAGGGTCTGATGATTGAACAGCATGTGGAAGCGGAGCTGGCTAACGACCCGCCGAACGATCTGATGTGGTGGCGCAGGCTGTTTCGCGCTATCGACAAATGGGCGCCGCCCGGTCAACGTCTGCTGCTGGTCACCAGCGAAGGGCGCGTGATCGGCGCGGAGCGCAGCGAAATGCAGATCATCCGCAACTTTATCGGCCAGGCCGATAACTCCGATCATCCGCAGAAGAAAAAGTATGGCCGCGTTGAAATGGTGGGTCCCTTCTCCATTCGCGACGGGGAAGATAACTACCAGCTCTATCTGATTCGTCCTGCCAGCAACTCGCAATCCGACTTTATCAACCTGCTGTTTGACCGCCCGCTACTGCTGCTGATCGTCACTATGCTGATCAGTTCACCGCTGCTGCTGTGGCTGGCGTGGAGCCTGGCAAAACCGGCGCGGAAATTGAAAAACGCGGCGGATGAGGTGGCGCAAGGCAACCTGCGTCAGCATCCGGAGCTGGAAGCCGGGCCGCAGGAGTTCCTCGCCGCCGGGGCCAGTTTTAACCAGATGGTGAGCGCGCTGGAGCGCATGATGACCGCGCAGCAGCGTCTGTTGTCGGATATCTCCCACGAGCTGCGCACGCCGCTGACGCGCTTGCAGCTTGGCACTGCGCTGCTGCGCCGCCGGAGCGGAGAGAGCAAAGAGCTGGAGCGCATTGAAACCGAAGCGCAGCGGCTGGACAGCATGATCAACGATCTGCTGGTGATGTCGCGCAACCAGCAGAAAAACGCGCTGGTCAGCGAAACGGTCAAAGCCAATCAGCTGTGGCATGAGGTGCTGGATAACGCCGCGTTCGAAGCCGAGCAGATGGGCAAATCCCTGACGGTCACCTTCCCGCCCGGGCCCTGGCCGCTGTATGGCAACCCCAACGCGCTGGAGAGCGCGCTGGAGAACATTGTCCGCAACGCGCTGCGCTACTCCCACACCAAAATCGAAGTGAGCTTTGCGGTGGATAAAGAGGGCATCACCATCAACGTTGATGACGACGGCCCAGGCGTCAGCGCAGAAGATCGCGAGCAGATTTTCCGCCCCTTCTACCGCACCGACGAAGCGCGCGACCGCGAATCGGGCGGCACCGGCCTCGGGCTGGCGATTGTCGAAACGGCGATTCAGCAGCATCGCGGCTGGGTGAAAGCGGACGACAGCCCGTTAGGCGGTCTACGCTTAACCCTCTGGCTGCCGCTCTACAGACGCGCCTGATAATGCGCCCTCTCCTGCCGGAGGGGCGTTTTTTTATCCGCGCAGCCGCCGGGCATTATCTTCAACCTTGCCGCTCAGGCGCCGCTTCTGCATCGTGCGCGTCCAGCTCGCTGATAGCCCCGCCGCCGCCAGCAAGCGCTGGTACTGCTCATCATCAAACGGTTGATACCAGGCGATCGCCGCGGCCTCATGAACGCTGACATCGCTGACTCGTGAGACAAGCTCTAACGGCGCGTCAGCGGCGACTTTGCCTGCGGCAATTACCCGGTAGAGCCAGCCCACGCGACCGCTCGCCTGCATCTGCGTGGCCATATCCTCAATGCCGAAGTGGTAGTTGAGCTTAAAGCAGGGGGAGCGTGGCTGCGTCACCTGAATCAGCGTCTCGCCCCAACGAAAGATATCGCCGATAAAGACATTCTGCTCCGTCAGCCCGACGGTAGAGAGATTTTCGCCGAAGGCGGGCGCGCAAAAGAGCGCGGCCTGTTGTGGGAAGGCTTGTACCCAGTGCGCGTAGTGTTCACGCGGATAGTGGCAGAGCGCGCGATCCGCCCCGCCGTGGTAGCTCTTCTCTGCCTGCTCATCGCCAGCAATGCCCAGCTCCGTCAGGGTCAGCTCGCCCTGCACCTGCAATTTGGCGATGGCGCTCGGTCGGCTGCCCGCATAATCCCTTATCTTGCCCCTGAAAAC
This sequence comes from Kosakonia sp. SMBL-WEM22, assembly GCF_014490785.1. Taxonomy (NCBI): domain Bacteria; kingdom Pseudomonadati; phylum Pseudomonadota; class Gammaproteobacteria; order Enterobacterales; family Enterobacteriaceae; genus Kosakonia; species Kosakonia sp. SMBL-WEM22. Next base: position 4,936,998 of record NZ_CP051488.1, read on the forward strand.
ATTTACCTGATGGCGCATCTTCCCTCCCGGAAGTCCGTTGTTGGTCGCGTTATTAGAGCACACTTTTTTCTCACCCGAAGCGGCGAAAATGAGACATTCATGCGCGTGTCTGAGGCCATGCCGTGTTATCACTTACCTTGAGTTTTGAAACGCAATTTCATTAAACGAGGAGAGAGCGACGTGGTCACTACAGTTCCATTTTCCGGCGTCTGGTGCCCTTCCATCACGCCGATGGATCGCGAAGGGAGTATCGATCTGGCAGGCTTAGCACACCATATTGCCCGCCTGAACGCGGCGAAAGTCGATGTTGTACTGCTGATGGGCAGCATCGGGGAGTTTGCCTCGTTCTCCCTTGAGGAGCGCTTAATGCTTATCCGCGAAGCGCGGGAGATGACGCCGGGCACGCTGGTGGCAAACGTCTCCTCCACCTGCTTTTCCGATGTGCTGCGCATGGCGCAGGAGGCGCGTCGCGTCGGGTATGACGCAGTCATGGTGCTGCCGCCCTATTACTACGGGCAGACCAGCGGGCAGTTATTGCACTACTTCCGCGCCATCGGGCAGGCGCTTGAGGGCAAGTGGTTCGCCTACAACTTCCCGGCGCGCACCGGCTGCGACTTAACGCCAGAGCTGGTCGCTACCCTTGCCGCCGAGTTTGCTGATTTCGCCGGCATCAAAGATACGGTCGATTGCCAGTCGCACACGCGGAGTATGATCCTCGCCACCCAGGCGGTACGCAGCGATTTTGCGGTGTTGAGCGGCTACGACGAGTATTACATCCCGAACTTGCTGGCAGGCGGCGCAGGGGTGATCTCCGGGTTGAATAACGTTATGCCGGAGCTGTTTGTGCAGGCGAGAGAAGCCTGGCGCACCGGCGATCTCGACGGGTTGAGTAAAGCGCAGCAGGAGATCGGCAAGTTTATGGCGATCTACGCCATCGGGGATGATTTCGTCACCACCATCAAAACCGTGGTGTCACGCAAATTTGGCTACTCAACGCCCGTCTCGCGCAACGCCGGCGGCACGCTCAGCGACGCGCAGTTCGCCATCGTCGACCAGGTGTTTAATATCGCATCGCGGCGATAAGCCACAGGCAATAAAAAACCCCCGACGGCGAAGCCCGACGGGGGTTGACCTCACGCAAGCGTGGGGGAGAAAACGAACTTATTTTTTAGCGGCGAAACGCGCTGCTGCTTCGTCCCAGTTCACCACGTTCCAGAACTCTTTGATGTAGTCCGGACGGCGGTTCTGGAACTTCAGGTAGTAAGCGTGTTCCCACACATCCAGGCCGATGATCGGGAAGCCGGATGCGCCAGAGATCGCTTCGCCCATCAGCGGGGAGTCCTGGTTTGCGGTGGAGACCACAGCCAGTTTATCGCCTTTCAGCACCAGCCATGCCCAGCCGGAACCGAAGCGGGTTGCAGCTGCTTTTTCAAATTCAGCTTTGAAGTTGTCCACGGAACCGAAATCGCGCTCGATAGCCGCTTTCAGATCGCCCTGCAGGGTAGTGCCGACTTTCAGGCCTTTCCAGAACAGGCTGTGGTTAGCGTGGCCGCCTGCGTTGTTGCGCAGTACGGTTTTCTTGTCGGTCGGCAGCTGGTCGAGCTTCGTGATCAGCTCTTCAACCGGCAGGCTGGCGAACTCCGGCAGGTTTTCCAGCGCGGCGTTAGCGTTGTTAACGTAGGTCTGGTGATGTTTAGTGTGATGGATTTCCATCGTCTGCTTGTCGAAATGAGGCTCAAGGGCATCATACGCATACGGCAGAGCGGGCAGTGTATAGCTCATTTTCATCTCCATTTTAGTCTGGCGGCGGGTTTGTTAACGCCGCGTAAGCAGTTGGATCATTATAGTTAATTACGTGATATTGAAAATGTTTATCAATGCCGTAGTTTCTATAAGGTTATCTATTTTAGTTATGTTCTTGAAATTGTGAAGCTGCTCACCCCCATCATGCCCTGATTGCCAGCGCCATGGGCAGCGCGGCAACTGTCTCAAGGTTAAATCGTTTACTGATTTTTACACTCTGCCAGTCGGTGTCCTCTGTCCCGGCCATAAAAACAAAAGGAGTGAACAATGAGTAACGCGATTACGATGGGTATTTTGTGGCATTTGATAGGCGCGGCCAGTGCAGCCTGTTTCTATGCCCCGTTCAAAAAGGTCAAACAGTGGTCATGGGAGACGATGTGGTCGATAGGCGGCCTCGTCTCCTGGATAGTTCTCCCGTGGAGCATCAGCGCGCTGTTACTGCCCGATTTCTGGGCCTATTTCAGCTCGTTCAATGCTTCCACCCTGCTGCCAGTCTTTCTCTTCGGCGCGATGTGGGGCGTCGGCAATATCAATTACGGTTTAACGATGCGCTATCTCGGCATGTCGATGGGCATTGGTATCGCCATTGGCATTACGCTGATTGTCGGCACCCTGATGACGCCGGTGCTCAACGGCAATTTCGGCGTGCTGATCCATACCGAAGGGGGCCGTATGACGCTGCTTGGCGTGCTGGTCGCCCTGATTGGCGTCGGCATTGTAACGCGCGCAGGCCAGCTGAAAGAGCGCAAAATGGGCATTAAAGCTGAAGAGTTCAACCTGAAAAAAGGGCTGGCGCTGGCGGTGATGTGCGGCATCTTCTCGGCAGGAATGTCCTTTGCGATGAACGCCGCTAAACCGATGCACGATGCCGCCGCCGCGTTGGGCATCGACCCGCTCTATACCGCGCTGCCGAGCTATGTGGTGATCATGGGCGGTGGCGCACTGGTCAACCTTGGCTTCTGCATCATCCGGCTGGCAAAAGTGAAGAATTTGTCGATAAAAGCAGATTTCTCACTGGCAACGCCGCTGATTATCAGCAATCTCCTGCTCTCCGCTCTCGGCGGGTTAATGTGGTACCTGCAATTCTTCTTCTACGCCTGGGGCCATGCCCGTATTCCGGCACAGTATGACTATATCAGCTGGATGCTGCACATGAGTTTCTACGTGCTGTGCGGCGGCATTGTCGGGCTGGTGCTAAAGGAGTGGAAGAACGCCGGACGTCAGCCGGTCAGCGTACTGAGCCTCGGCTGCGTGGTGATCATTATCGCGGCCAATATTGTCGGCCTCGGTATGGCGAGCTAATCAGGCGGCGGCGCGACTGCGATGACGCCACTGTCCTGGCGTCATCCCCACTTCGCGGCTAAAGACCACCGAAAAGTAGTTACTGTCCTCAAACCCGCACTGCATGGCGATTTCGCCAATCATCTGCTCCGAGTGCTGGAGCAGATATTGCGCGTGGCAGATGCGCAGCTGGCGCAGATAGTGGTTGATGGTCATGCCGGTCTGGGAGCGAAACTGCTGGCGCAGGGCGCGCTCGCTGCACTGCTCCTGCTCACAAAACTGCTCAAGCGCAAAGCTGCGGTTCAGGCTGCCGGAAAGGGCAGTGATCAGCTTATCCAGCAGCGCTTCGCTGTGGGTGGCGGCAAGGTTATCGGCGGCGAAACGGTGGCGTTTTAAGGTCATCACCAGCTGGGCAAAGAGCGTTTCCGCCATCATATTCGCCAGTGGGTCGCTCTTGTTACTCTCATGCTCCAGTTGGGCAATTACCTGGCGGGCCTGGGTCATGCCGCTGCTGCCGATGCGCCAGTGCGGGCTCCACGCTCCGCCGCTAAAGCCGGGGATCAGCCCCCCCCAGTCGAGATTGAGCGTAAGCCGCTCGGGGCAGTAGATGATGTTCTGCAACACCAGATCGTTAACCGAGGCGTAAGAGTGGCAATCCTCGGCGCGAATATAGAAGAGATCGCCGCGCGTAATGCGGTAGGGGCGGTTGTTAAGCACATGCAGGCCATTGCCGCGCCATACCATCACCAGCTCATTAAACTCGTGGGTATGTTCGGCAAACACATGTTGCGGGTAGCGGTCCGCCACCCCCACCGCCTGACCGGCGCGCGGAAAAAAGTCGTCCCGACGAAGAATAAGCTGGCCTGTCACATCATCACCTCTGCATGCACTAACCTGACATTATTAGCCAAAGCGCAGCCAAAAATCGGTGATTCTCTTCTCGTTACTGAAGCAGGGTATCGCGCCCCTGGCGAATTTCACGCGGTGACCAGCTAAACTCGCGGCGAAACAGGGTCGAAAAGTGGTTACTGTCGCCAAACCCGCAACGAAAAGCGATATCCGTTACGCTCTCATCGCTGTGGCGCAGCATATGGCGCGCTTTGATTAGCCGCAGGCGGTTCAGATAGCGCTGCGGCGTCATGCCGGTGGTCTGTTTAAGCTGGCGATGCAGCGTGCGCAAAGAGAGCGTGAAGCGCTCGGCAAGCGACGCCCAGCAAACATCCTCCGCGAAGTGATCCTCCAGCCACAGCAGCAGCTGGTTAAGCCGCGCGTCGCTGTTGCCCATCTCCGCCTGCTGGCTGCTACGACGCAGCAGCACCAGCAGCTGCATAAAGAGCATTTCGCGGTTGGCAATATCGTGGGTTTCCAGTTCCGCGCCCTGCGCCTCCATCTGGCTGATAATGCCGCGCACCTGCCCCAGCGTCTGCTGGCTCACCCGCCAGTGCGACGGGTAGTGCCCCTCCTGCTCCTGCGGTAACAGCTGGTTTAACCCAGCAAGGAACTGGAAAGCATCCGGCGAGCGGTAGAGCACATTGGTCAGGCAGAGATTATCGGTGTGCTCATAGAGATGGCGGTCATGATCGCGCACAAAGCAGACCGTGCCACCGCTGATGGTGTAAGGCTGGCCGTTAAAGACATGAATGCCGGAGCCATGCTCAACAATCACAATTTCATGAAAATCATGATGATGCTCAGGGAAAGCCGCCTGCGGCAGCCGCGGCTCAATGGCAACCGGTGATTTACCTGGCGGAAAGAAATCGACGCTATGCAGTATGGTCATGATCGCCCCAGCACATGAGAAACAGTCTCAAAATAGTAATTAAGGGCGGCCAACCTCACCTTTAATTTTCGACGCCATTTCGCGCATAAGCTGCCCGTTTTTTAAGAAACGCCCGGAAAGATCGGGAAATGTGGCGAGAGTCACAATGGCGTAAGACTCCGTCATCACTGGAATTTGTGAACTCTCTCACGTTCATCTTTGCTTTCTTGCCAGCGCCCCTTCGCCGCTGTCAGTAGCAAGAAGGTAGACCCCACGCCCCCTTTTTTAGACTGTCCGCAATGACTCTATGAAGGACCTCATCATGACTTTTCGCCACTGCGTCGCGGTTGATTTAGGTGCCTCCAGCGGACGGGTAATGCTGGCGCGTTACGATTGCCGGAGCCGGGCGCTGACGCTTCAGGAAATTCACCGCTTTGTTAACTGCTTACAGAGCGTCGACGGCTTCGACTGCTGGGATATCGACCGCCTGGAAGTCGAGATCCGCACCGGGCTGCAAAAGGTGTGCGAATCCGGCGTGCAGCCTGACAGCATCGGCATTGATACCTGGGGCGTCGATTATGTGTTGATTAACCGCGCAGGCGAACGCGTCGGCCTGCCCATTGCCTACCGCGACAGCCGCACCGACGGCATTATGCAGCGCGCTTTCCAGCAGCCGGGCAAAGCCGATATCTATCGCCGCAGCGGCATCCAGTTTCTCCCCTTCAACACGCTCTACCAGTTACGCGCGCTGGCGGAACAGCAGCCGCACACCGTAGAGCAGGTGGAGCACGCCCTGCTGATCCCGGACTACTTCAGCTTCCGCCTGACCGGGCAGCGCAACTGGGAGTACACCAACGCCACCACTACGCAACTGGTCAATATCAACACCGACACCTGGGACGCCACGCTGCTCGACTGGGCTGGCGTGCCCGCAAGCTGGTTTGGTACACCGACCCATCCGGGAAATGTGATTGGCGACTGGATCTGCCCGCAGGGCAACGCTATTCCGGTGGTCGCCGTAGCCAGCCACGATACCGCCAGCGCAGTGATCGCCTCACCGCTGGCCGATAACGATGCGGCATATCTCTCTTCCGGCACCTGGTCATTGATGGGTTTTGAGAGCAAAACGCCCTACACCAGCGACGCCGCGCTCGCTGCCAATATCACCAATGAAGGCGGTGCCGAGGGGCGCTACCGCGTGCTGAAAAACATCATGGGCTTGTGGCTGTTACAGCGGGTGCTGAAAGAGCAGAACATCAGCGACCTGCCCGCGCTTATCGCCCTCACCGAACAGATCGCGGTCGGCCGCTTCATCATCAACCCCAACGATGAGCGCTTCATCAACCCGGCAAACATGAGCGCCGAGATCCAGGCCGCCTGCCGCGATGCGGATCAGCCCGTGCCACAGAGCGCCGCCGAACTGGCGCGCTGCATTTTCGACAGCCTCGCCCTGCTCTATGCCGATGTGCTGAGCGAGCTGGCGACCCTGCGCGGCAAGCCCTTTACCCGCCTGCACATTGTCGGCGGCGGCTGCCAGAACCAGTTGCTGAACCAGCTTTGCGCCGACGCCTGCGGATTGCCGGTGGTCGCCGGGCCGGTTGAAGCCTCAACGCTCGGCAATATTGGCGTACAGCTGATGACGCTCGATGAACTGACCAACGTCGATGAGTTCCGTCAGGTGGTGGCGGCTAATCACCCCCTGCTCACCTTTACCCCCGATTCTGATAATGAAATCGCCCGCTATGTCGCGCGTTTTCAGCAAAAACGACAGACAAAGGAGCTTTGCGCATGACCACTCAACTTGAACAGGCCTGGGAGATTGCCAGGGAACGTTTTGCCGCGGTCGGCATCGACGCCGAGGAGGCGCTGCGTCAGCTCGATCGCCTGCCGGTCTCAATGCACTGCTGGCAGGGCGACGATGTGGCCGGGTTCGAAAACCCGGAAGGCAGCCTGACTGGCGGTATTCAGGCCACCGGTAACTATCCGGGGAAAGCGCGCAACGCCGCCGAATTACGCGCCGATCTGGAGCAGGCACTGAGCCTGATCCCCGGCCCTAAACGCCTTAATCTGCACGCCATTTATCATGAAGCCGATGGGCCAGTGGCGCGCAACGAGATCAAACCGGAGCACTTTAAAAACTGGGTTGCGTGGGCGAAAGCCAACAAGCTGGGGCTCGATTTTAACCCCTCCTGCTTCTCTCACCCGCTTAGCGCCGACGGCTTTACCCTCTCTCATGCCAATGATGAGGTGCGCCAGTTCTGGATTGAGCATGTGAAGGCCAGCCGCCGCGTCTCTGCCTCCTTCGGTGAGCAGCTCGGTACGCCGTCAGTGATGAATATCTGGGTGCCGGATGGCATGAAGGATGTGACCGTCGATCGCCTGGCCCCGCGCCAGCGTCTGCTTGCTGCGCTGGACGAAGCAATGAGCGAGAAACTGGATCCGGCGCACCATATCGACGCCGTGGAGAGCAAGTTGTTCGGCATCGGTGCCGAGAGCTACACCGTCGGCTCGAATGAGTTCTATATGGGGTACGCCACCAGCCGCCAGACCGCGCTCTGCCTGGATGCGGGCCACTTCCACCCAACGGAGGTGATCTCCGACAAAATCTCCGCCGCCATGCTCTATGTGCCGCGCCTGCTGCTGCATGTCAGCCGCCCGGTGCGCTGGGACAGCGATCACGTGGTGCTGCTGGATGATGAAACCCAGGCCATCGCCAGCGAGATCATTCGCCACCAGCTGTTTGACCGTGTGCATATCGGCCTCGACTTCTTTGACGCCTCTATCAACCGTATCGCCGCGTGGGTGATTGGCACCCGCAATATGAAAAAAGCACTGCTGCGCGCCCTGCTGGAGCCGGTTGAACAGCTGCGCCAGCTGGAAGCCGACGGCGATTACACCGCGCGCCTCGCGCTGCTCGAAGAGCAGAAATCCCTGCCATGGCAGGCGGTGTGGGAGATCTATTGTCAGCGCCACGATACCCCCGCCGGCAGTCAGTGGCTTGAGAGCGTGCGGGCGTATGAGCAAGCGGTATTACGCCAGCGCCAGTAATGCTGTGCCGGATGGTGGCTTACGCCTTATCCGGCCTACAAAACGGGCGCACCGCTTAACCAATGCTGTGCCGGATGGCGGCTTGCGCCTTATCCGGCCTACAAAACGGGCGCACCGCTTAACCAATGCTGTGCCGGATGGCGGCTTACGCCTTATCCGGCCTACCGAGCAACCGATTTATGTAGGCCGGATAAGCACAGCGCCATCCGGCAACAGAACCAACAGGAACTCCATACATGCAGACCATTATTAACGCCTGGTTCGTCCAGGGGATGATTAAAGCGACAACCGACGCCTGGCTGAAGGGCTGGGACGAACGCAACGGCGGCAATCTGACCCTGCGTCTCGACGATGCGGATATTGCGCCCTATGAAGCAGATTTCCACCCGCAGCCGCGCTACATTCCCCTCAGCCAGCCGATGCCGCTGCTCGCCAACACGCCGTTTATCGTCACCGGCTCCGGCAAATTTTTCCGCAACGTGCAGCTCGATCCAACGGCCAACCTCGGCGTGGTCAAAGTCGACAGCGATGGTGCTGGTTACCACATCCTGTGGGGGCTGACGAACGAAGCGGTGCCCACCTCCGAGTTGCCGGCGCACTTCTTATCCCACTGCGAGCGCATCCAGGCGACCGGCGGCAAAGATCGGGTGATCATGCACTGCCACGCCACCAACCTTATCGCCCTGACCTACGTGCTGGAAAACAGCTCGGATCTGATTACCCGCAAGCTGTGGGAAGGGAGCACCGAGTGTCTGGTGGTCTTCCCGGACGGCGTCGGCATTCTGCCGTGGATGGTGCCGGGCACCGATGAGATTGGCCGCGCCACCGCCAACGACATGCAGAAACATTCGCTGGTGCTGTGGCCGTTCCACGGCGTTTTCGGCAGCGGCCCGACGCTGGATGAGGCCTTTGGCCTGATCGACACCGCAGAAAAATCCGCCGAGGTGTTAGTCAAAGTCTATTCGATGGGCGGTATGAAACAGACCATCACCCGTGAAGAACTGATCGCACTGGGCAAACGCTTCGGCGTCAACCCGCTGCAATCGGCGTTAGACCTGTACCACTAAAAAAACGCGCCCCGCTCACGCAGACGGGGCGAACTCTGTTCACCTGCAAAAAACCACTCCCTGGTGATTTCGGCAATACGAAAGCAGACGGGAGTGTCATCCGTGGAGTACGAGCAATGAAAACAAAAGCAAGCTTGATCCTCACCGTTGTCATGATGGCGTTATCCGGTTCCGCCATCGCCGAAGTGAAAATCGCCCTGGTGGCGAAATCGTTAGGGAATGGTTTTTTTGAAGCCGCCAACACCGGCGCGCAGGAGGCAGCAAAAGAGTTAGGCGACGTTAAAGTGATCTACACCGGGCCGACCACCACCACGGCAGAAGCGCAGATCGAAGTGCTGAACGGCTTGATCGCCCAGGGGGTAGATGCGATCGCCATCTCCGCCAACGATCCCGACGCCGTAGTACCGGTGCTGAAAAAAGCGATGCAGCGCGGTATCAAAGTGGTGTCCTGGGACTCCGGCGTGGCGAAAGCCGGGAGGCAGATCCACCTCAACCCCTCCAACAACGCGCTGATTGGCGAAACCAACGTCAAGCTTGCTGCCGATGCGCTGAAAGCGCTCAACGTTGAGAAAGGGGACGTCGCCATTCTGAGCGCCACGCCAACCTCCACCAACCAGAATATCTGGATTGCGGAGATGAAAAAGGTGCTGCCGAAGTACCCCTCCGTCAATCTGGTCACCGTCGCGTATGGCGACGATCTCTCCGATAAAAGCTACCGCGAAGCGGTGGGTTTGCTGAAGTCTTACCCGGATCTGAAAGTGATCGTCTCCCCCTCCTCCGTCGGCATTGTCGCCGCCGCGCAGGCGGTGAAGGACCAGGGCAAAATCGGCAAAGTCTACGTTACCGGTCTCGGCTTGCCCTCTGAAATGGCAGGTGCCATCAAATCCGGTGCCAGTAAAAGTTTCGCCATCTGGAACCCGATCGATCTCGGCTATGCCGCCACCTATTTAGCGAACGATCTGGTGAAAGGGACGGCGACGAAAACGGAAGCCAGCATGGGCCGCTTAGGGAAAGTGACGCTGGATGCCGACGGCAATGGCGCGATGGCGCAACCCTTCGTCTACGATGCCAGCAACATTGATAAGTTCTCGAAGATGTTCTGACCCTTTCCCCTCTCTGACGGGAGGGGGTAAAAACCGGAGAGTTATCATGACGGCATCCACCCCACTGCTGTCGCTTAAGGGCATCAGCAAGCGCTTTCCCGGCGTGCGCGCACTTGAGAACGTACAGCTTGATCTCTGGCCTGGCCACGTAACCGCCCTGATTGGCGAGAACGGCGCGGGCAAATCGACGCTGGTCAAAGTGATGACCGGCATTTATCAGCCCGATGAGGGCGAGATCCTCTATAAAGCGATCCCCATCTCTCTGCCGACGCCGGATGCGGCGCACAGAGTCGGCATTACCGCCATTCACCAGGAGACGGTGCTGTTCGACGAGCTGTCGGTCACCGAAAACATTTTTGTTGGTCACTATCTCTATAAAGGGCTGCTGAAAAAGCTCGACTGGCCCGCCATGCACCAGCAGGCACGCGCAATCCTCGCCCGGCTGGAGGTGCAGATCGATCCGCGTGCGACGCTTAAAACCCTCAGCATTGCCCAGCGTCATATGGTGGCAATTGCCCGCGCGCTCGCCTTTGATGCGCAGGTGGTGATCCTCGACGAGCCGACCGCCGCTCTCTCGCAGCATGAGATTCTGGAGTTCTACCACATCGTTGAGCGCCTGAAGCAGGAGGGCAAAGCGATCCTCTTTATCTCCCACAAGTTCGATGAAATTTTCGAGCTGGCGGATCACTACACCATTTTGCGCGACGGCGTCTTTATCGAATCCGGTGCCATCAAGGAGATTACCGAAGCGCGGATGGTGACGCTGATGGTCGGGCGCGCGATTAGCCAGAGCTGGCCGAAAATCGCCTGCGAGCCGGGCGAGGTGGTACTGGAGGTAAACGATCTCTGCCATGCCACCGAGTTCGCCCATATCAGCTTTAGCCTGCGCAAAGGGGAGATCCTCGGCTTTTATGGCCTGGTCGGTGCCGGGCGCACCGAGCTGATGCAGGCGCTCTGCGGCGTAACGCGTCCCGCCTCGGGCGACATTATCCTCAATGGCAAAGCGGTGCAGTTCCGCCAGCCGGCGGATGCGATTCAGGCCGGGATTGTCTGCGTGCCGGAAGAGCGACAGCAGCAGGGAGCGATCACCGCCTTGTCGATTGCTCAGAACATCAGCCTGCCGCAGTTGAGCACGCTTAATGCCAACGGGGTGTTGAATGACGCCAAAGAGTGGGCGCTGGCGGAGGAGTACGCCCGCCGTTTGCAGGTGAAAGCTTTTAGCTGGAAGCAGGCGGTTGAAACGCTCTCCGGCGGCAATCAGCAGAAAGTGGTGATCGGTAAGTGGCTCGCCACCCAGCCGCAGGTGATTATTCTCGATGAGCCAACCAAAGGGATTGATATCGGCTCAAAAGCGGCGGTGCACCAGTTTATGTCCGAGCTGGTGGCGCAGGGGCTGGCGGTGATTATGGTCTCCTCCGAACTGCCGGAAGTGATGGGCATGGCGGATCGGGTGATCGTCATGCATGAGGGATTGATGGTCGCGCACTACCGGGCCGGGGAGGCGTCGGCGGAGACCATTGTTAGCGCCGCCAGCGGTGCCGGACAGGAGGCCGCATGATGAACGCACTGCTTAAACATCGTGAAGCGCTACTTGGCGGGGTGATTGTGCTGCTAATGCTGGCAATCGGCAGCCGCGTGCCCGCCTTTATCAGCCCCGGCAACCTGGTGGAGATGTTCAACGATACTGCCATCCTGATCATTCTCGCTCTCGGGCAGATGATGGTGCTGCTGACCAAAGGGATCGACCTATCGATGGCGGCAAACCTGGCGCTCACCGGCATGATTGTCGCGTTGATTAATTTCCATCACCCGGATGTACCGGTGTGGGCGTTGCTGCTGCTGGCCACTGCGCTCGGGCTGGTGATGGGGATTATCAACGGTCTGCTGGTGTGGAAACTGGGTATTCCGGCAATTGTGGTGACGCTCGGCACCATGAGCATCTATCGCGGCATTATCTTTCTTCTCTCCGGCGGCGGCTGGGTGAATGCCAACCAGATGAGCGCTGATTTCCTTGCCGTGCCGCGCAGCGGGCTGTTTGGGCTACCGGTGCTGAGCTGGTGCGCCATTGCCGCGCTGCTGCTGGTCGGCTACTTCCTGCGCTACAGCCGCAGCGGCCGGGCGCTCTATACCGCAGGCGGTAACGCCACGGCGGCGTACTACACCGGCATCAACGCCGGCAAGATGCAGTTTGTCAGCTTCTGCCTCTCCGGCGCGCTGGCCGGGTTCTGCGGCTACTTGTGGATCTCGCGCTTCGCCGTTGCCTATGTCGATGTCGCCAACGGCTTTGAGCTACAGGTGGTAGCCGCCTGCGTGATTGGCGGCATCAGCACCATGGGCGGCAGCGGGCGCGTGCTCGGCTGTCTGTTTGGCGCGCTGTTCCTCGGCGTTATCAACAATGCCCTGCCGGTGATTGGCGTCTCGCCCTTCTGGCAGATGGCGATCTCCGGCACGGTGATCGTGATTGCGGTGCTGCTCAACGAGCGTGGCAATAAGCGTAAAGGCCGGTTGATTCTGCGCGATGCGGCGCTGGCCCGGCAGAAACAGGCGGTGAAATCATGAGCAAAACTCTCACTTCTGAAGCGGTAAATAGCCCGGCTGCGCCGACGCCACTCTTGCGCCGTCTGCTCTGCTGGGAGGGCTTTTTACTGGCAGTAACGCTGGCGGTATTTGTCGTCAACGCCCTCGCCTCGCCTTACTTCCTTAATATCTGGAACCTGTCAGATGCCACCTTCAACTTCACCGAGAAGGCGATCATCGTCTTGCCAATGGCGATGCTGATTATCGCCAGAAAGATCGATCTCTCGGTGGCCGCCACCATCGCGCTCAGCTCAACGGCAATGGGCTTTTGCGCGCAGGCGGGCGTCGATACGCCGCTGCTGGTCTGCGTGGGGTTAGGTGTCGGGCTGCTGTGCGGGTTGTTCAACGGCTTTCTGGTGACCCGCTTCAACCTCTCGTCGATTGTTATCACCATCGGCACCATGAGCTTGTATCGCGGTATCTCCTACATCCTGCTGGGCGATCAGGCGCTAAACAGCTGGCCGGAGAGCTTCGCGTGGCTCGGCCAGGGTTACGTCTGGGGCGCACTGTCGTTCGAGTTTGCGCTCTTTATTGTGCTCGGGCTGCTGTTTGCCTTTCTGCTGCATAAAACCAACTTTGGCCGCCGCACGTACGCCATCGGCAATAACCCAACCGCCGCGTGGTATGCCGGGATCAATGTTAAGCGCCACAACCTGATCCTCTTCGCGCTGGTGGGGTTAATGGCGGGGCTGGCGTCGGTGCTGCTCACTTCGCGCCTCGGCAGCACGCGCCCGACCATCGCGCTGGGCTGGGAGCTTTCTGTGGTGACGATGGCGGTGCTCGGCGGCGTCAATATTCTCGGCGGCTCCGGCAGCATGGTCGGCGTGATTATCGCCGCCTTTTTGATGGGGTTGGTGACCTTTGGCCTGAGCCTGCTCAACGTGCCGGGGATCGTGATGTCGATTATTGTCGGCGCGATGCTGATCGTGGTGATTTCACTGCCGATCCTCACCCGCCGCCTGTTGCAGCGCAGGCGGCTGTAGTGCAGGCATGGCTTGCCGGATGGCGGCTTACCTCAAAGCGCCAGCGGGAGAAATTTTTATCCGGCGACAGGGAGCATTGCCGTCGGTCAGGATTCAATCAAATCAAGGAGAAACATGATGAGCTTTATGTTGGCACTGCCGAAAATCAGCCTGCACGGCGCGGGCGCCATTGGCGATATGGTGAAACTGGTGGCAGAGAAAGAGTGGGGTAAGGCGCTGATTGTCACCGACGGACAGCTGGTGAAACTCGGTCTGCTCGACAGCCTCTTTACCGCCCTAAAGGCGCACGGGATGCCCTATCAGCTGTTTGATAGCGTCTTCCCTAACCCGACCGAAGCGCTGGTGCAGGAGGGGTTTGCCGCCTATCAGCAGGCAGGCTGTGACTACCTGATCGCCTTCGGCGGCGGCAGCCCGATTGATACCGCGAAAGCGATAAAAATCCTCACCGCGAACCCCGGGCCGTCGACCGCTTACTCCGGCGTTGGCAAAGTGAAACACGCCGGAGTACCGCTGGTGGCAATCAACACCACCGCCGGTACGGCGGCGGAGATGACCAGCAACGCAGTGATTATCGACAGCGAGCGACAGGTGAAGGAGGTGATTATTGATGCCAACCTGATCCCCGATATCGCCGTCGACGATGCCAGCGTGATGCTGGCGATCCCCGCCGCAGTCACTGCCGCAACCGGTATGGATGCCCTCACCCACGCGGTCGAAGCCTATGTTTCCGTGGGCGCGCATCCGTTAACGGATGCCAACGCGCTGGAGGCGATTCGCCTCATCAACCTGTGGCTGCCGACCGCCGTTGCCGAGGGCGATAACCTTGAGGCGCGCGAACAGATGGCTTACGGGCAGTATCTGGCCGGGATGGCCTTTAACAGCGCCGGTCTCGGGCTGGTTCATGCGCTGGCCCACCAGCCGGGCGCGACCCATAATCTGCCGCACGGCGTCTGCAACGCCATCCTGCTGCCGATCATCGAAAACTTTAACCGCCCTCATGCGGTGGCGCGTTTCGCCCGCATCTCGCAGGCGATGGGCTTCGACACCCGGGAGATGAGCGAGGAGGTGGCAAGCCAGCAGGCGATTGCTGCCATTCGCGCGTTGAGCGCCAAAGTCGGTATTCCCTCCGGCTTTAGTGCGCTGGGGGTGCGCGAAGCCGATATCGAAGGGTGGCTGGATAAGGCGCTGGCCGATCCGTGTGCGCCCTGCAACCCGCGCAGCGCCAGCCGCGATGAGGTGCGCGAACTTTATCTGGAGGCTTTATGATCCGCAAAGCGTTTGTTATGCAGGTCAACCCCGATGCGCATGAGGAGTACGCGCGTCGCCATAATCCGATCTGGCCGGAGCTGGAAGCGGTGCTGAAAGAGGCGGGCGCGCACCATTACGCCATCTATCTTGATAAAGCGCGCAACCTGCTCTTCGCCACGGTGGAGATTGAATCAGAAGCGCGCTGGGAGGCGGTTGCCCGCACGGAGGTGTGCCAGCGCTGGTGGAAGCATATGCGCGACGTGATGCCTGCCAATGCCGATAACAGCCCGGTAAGCACCGAGCTGGAAGAGGTGTTCTATCTGGCGTAAGCCTCCTTTCATCCCCTCAATGTATGCAGGGGATGAAGGCTCAATTCTGCTCGGCAACGAGGATCGCCTGCGTATCCGGCTCTAATGCTTTAAAGATATGCTCGCGATCCGCCGGGTAACAGATGTAATCCCCTTCGTTTAACTCTTCAGGCGCTTCGGTCAGCCCGACCAGCGCCCGTCCCTGCGTCACAATAATGTGCTCAACGGAACCGGTGGGATGCGGATGGGAGATGCGATCCGCGCCGGGCTGCGTCAGCAGCAGATAGATATCGCGCCGCGCGCCGGGCGGGCAGGTTGCCAGCAATATCGCCTGGTAGTGCGCCTGCTCGGCAACCACTTTGGTGCCTTCACCGCGGCGAATAACCTGCGTCTGTGGGTTTTGCGGCTCCAGCAGACGGGCGAAAGGAATATCCAGCGCCACGCAGAGTGCCCACAGAGTTTCGAGGCTCGGATTACCGTTGCCCGCTTCCAGCTGCGAGAGCGTCGATTTCGCAATCCCGGCGCGGCGGGCGATCTCCGCCAGCGAGAGCCCGGTCCGCTGCCGCTCACGCGCCAGGCTTTTGGCGATAATAGCGATGGGTGGTGTCATACCGGCCTTAATGTTCATTTAATCGAACGTTATGTTCGTCTTGAAAAACGGTCTCAGGGTGTTCATTATAATGGATACACGTTCGATATGGCTAAAAAGCGATGTTCACACGACACTTTTCTTCCCTTACACGCGACACGATTAGAGCGATTGGGCTGGTCTGCCTGGCGGTCGGCGTTGTCGGCGTCTCCTATGGTTCGCTGGCGATGGCCTACGGCTTCCCGCTCTGGGTGCCGCTGATGCTCTCAACGCTGGTGCTGGCCGGTGCCTCGGAGTTTATGTTTATCGGTATAGTGGCAAGCGGCGGTAGCCCGCTGGCGGCAGCGGTTGCCGGGCTGCTGGTCAATGCGCGCCATATTCCCTTCGGCGTGACGGTGCGCGAACTGGTGGGTCAACGGGCCGCCGGGTTATTGGGCTGCCATATTATGAATGATGAGAGCGTGGTGTTTGGGCTTTCACAATCAACGCCGGAACAGCGCAAAGCGGCTTACTGGCTCTGCGGGCTGGGCGTGGCGCTGCTGTGGCCGATTGGCGTGCTGATTGGCGCATCGGTCGGCACGTTTTTGCCCGCGCCAGAAACCATCGGTCTGGACGCGGTCTTCCCGGCGATTTTGCTGGCGTTAGTGCTGCCAGCGCTGAAAAAGCGCACCACGCTGATACGTGCCTGTAGCGGCGCGGCACTCTCGCTGGCGACAGTCCCCTTCGCACCGGTGGGGTTACCGGTGTTGCTCTCACTGCTTGGTTTACTGACGAGGAAGCGATAATGGCAAGCGTTGCACTGACTCTTGGCGGTATCGCCATTCTCTCGGCTGGCACCTATCTGATGCGGCTCGGCGGCGCAAAACTGGGCGGGCGTCTGGCGCTGTCGGAACGCGCACAGGGGCTGCTTTCGGATGCAGCAACCACGCTGTTGTTCGCTGTGGCGCTGGCCGCCATGCTCTATGAAGGGGATCACTTTGCCGGGATGGCGCGGGTTTGCGGCGTGCTGTTTGCGCTGTTTCTCGCCTGGCGCAAGATGCCGCTCATTGTGGTGATTCTGTCGGCGGCGGTGGTCACCGCTCTGCTGCGTCTGGCGGGTCTGCACTAAAACGAAAAAAGCGCCCGGAGGCGCTCTTTCGACGATGGTGCTTAACTTATTTTGTCAGTTCAGCGGTCATGTGAACCTGGTTGCCGTTATACGCTTCGGTGATCTGGTAAGAAGAAGCGCCAGCCTGCTGTGCCAGGGCGGCAATTTTCGCTTCAGCACCGCTGAGGGTGGTGTCGGTCGCGGTCACAGTTTGCGCAGCAAAAGTACCGAAAGAGGAAGCGAGAGCGATAACTGCGACAAAAGTTTTGATGCTTTTCATGAGATAAACCCTTACGTTGTTTTGTTTTATTGAGGCGCCGTGCCTCGATGAAAGTAATGATAGACCTCTACCCTCAAAACAAAAAGCGGAAGGATTTGTTAATCTCTTTCAGTTTTTTTGACGTTTATTTAACACCCACCAGCCGCTGCGGATGGGTATAAATTGTCGCCCTGCCCGGCTTGCAAAAACCGACCAGCGTCAGGTTACAACGCTCTGCCACTTCGACTGCCAGGGTGGTCGCTGCGGAGACGGCAAAGAGGATTTCGACGCCGCACATCGCCGACTTTTGCACCATCTCATAGCTGGCGCGGCTGGAGACCAGCACCGCACCAGCGGCCCACGTTTCACCGACGCACGCCCGGTGCCCGAGAAGCTTATCCAGCGCCACATGGCGACCCACATCTTCATGCCCGCCCGCCAGCTCGCCGGAAGGCAACAGCCACGCGGCGGCGTGCGTGCAGCCGCTCAGTTGCCCAATCGGCTGCACGTCGGTTAAGTGCGCGAGCGCGTTATCCAGCGCGGCTAAATCAAAAGTCTGAGTGAATGGCAGCGGGGCGAGGGGCTTGCCGATATCATTGAGCTGCTCAACGCCGCAGACGCCGCAGCCGGTGCGCCCGGCCAGCGCGCGGCGGCGCTCCTTCAGCCCCATAAAGCGGCGGCTGGAGAGGTCGATCTGCACCTCCAGCCCGTTACAGGACGGCACAACCTCCATACCGTAAATATCGGCGGGGGTTGCAATAATCCCTTCGGATAAGGAGAAGCCGATGGCGAACTCCTCCAGATCTTTTGGCGATGCCATCATCACTACGTGAGAGATGCCGTTGTAGACCAGCGCAACAGGAACCTCTTCCGCCAGCATGTCTGGCTGGGCCTGCTGCAGATTGTCACGCTTCCAGAGCACGACTTCGCGTACGCCTGTGACTGATGTTGCATTTTTGTGCTTTTTAGTATGCAAAATGTTCACTTTGTATTAACTACCCTCGAACAAGCGTACCGACATTGTGGTATTCTCCGCGCATATCCTTCTTAAGCAGAGGGATATGCGGCAATTCTGAACCTTTGTGAAATTCACCGCAAAGAAAAAAACGATAAGAGTAATGTCAACCCAGGAGTAACCCATGCAGGTCAGCAGAAGGCAGTTCTTTAAGATCTGCGCTGGCGGTATGGCAGGTACAACGGCTGCAGCACTGGGCTTTGCCCCCAACATTGCACTCGCGGAGACACGGCAATATAAGCTGTTGCGCACCCGCGAAACCCGTAATACTTGCACATATTGTTCCGTGGGCTGCGGGCTATTGATGTATAGCCTCGGCGACGGTGCAAAAAACGCCAAAGCGTCAATTTTCCATATCGAAGGGGATCCGGACCATCCGGTAAACCGCGGCGCGCTCTGCCCGAAAGGGGCAGGTCTGGTGGATTTCATCCACTCTGAAAGCCGCCTGAAATACCCGGAATACCGTGCTCCAGGTTCCGATAAGTGGCAACGCATCACCTGGGAAGATGCCTTTGAGCGCATCGCCAAACTGATGAAAGCCGACCGCGACGCCAACTATGTTGCGCAGAACGCCGAAGGCACCACCGTGAACCGCTGGCTGAGCACCGGGATGCTGTGCGCATCCGCTTCCAGTAACGAAACCGGCTATTTAACCCAGAAATTTACCCGCGCCCTCGGCATGTTAGCCGTCGATAACCAGGCGCGTGTCTGACACGGACCAACGGTAGCAAGTCTTGCTCCAACATTTGGTCGCGGTGCGATGACCAACCACTGGGTTGACATGAAGAACGCCAATCTCATCGTGGTGATGGGAGGGAACGCGGCAGAAGCGCATCCGGTGGGATTCCGCTGGGCGATGGAAGCCAAGATCCATAATGGCGCGAAGCTGATTGTTATCGATCCACGCTTTACGCGAACCGCCTCGGTTGCGGATTTTTATACGCCGATTCGTTCCGGTACTGACATCGCTTTCTTGTCAGGCGTATTGCTGTACCTGTTGAACAACGAAAAATATAACCGCGAATATACCGAAGCCTATACCAACGCCAGCCTGATCGTGCGTGAAGATTTTGGCTTTGAAGATGGCCTGTTCACCGGCTATGACGCGGAAACACGCAAGTACGACAAAACCACCTGGAACTACGAGCTGGATGAGAAGGGTTTCGCTAAGCGCGATAAAACGCTGACTCACCCGCGCTGCGTGTGGAACCTGCTGAAACAGCACGTTTCCCGCTATACGCCAGAAGTGGTTGAAAACATCTGCGGAACGCCAAAAGCGGACTTCCTGAAGGTGTGCGAGTACATTGCGGAAACCAGCGTGCACGACAAAACCGCCTCGTTCCTCTATGCCCTGGGCTGGACGCAACACTCCGTCGGCGCGCAGAACATCCGTACGATGGCGATGATTCAGCTGCTGCTGGGCAATATGGGGATGGCAGGTGGCGGCGTGAACGCCCTGCGCGGCCACTCCAATATTCAGGGTCTGACCGATCTTGGCCTGCTGTCGCAGAGCCTGCCGGGCTACATGACGCTGCCGAACGAGAAGCAGAAAGATCTCCAGACCTACCTGACCGTCAACACGCCGAAACCGCTGCTGGAAGGCCAGGTTAACTACTGGAGCAACTACCCGAAATTCTTCGTTTCGATGATGAAAGCCTTCTTTGGCGACAAAGCGACGGCGGAGAACAGCTGGGGCTTTGACTGGCTGCCGAAGTGGGACAAAGGCTACGACGTT
Organism: Kosakonia sp. SMBL-WEM22; assembly: GCF_014490785.1. Lineage (NCBI taxonomy): Bacteria > Pseudomonadati > Pseudomonadota > Gammaproteobacteria > Enterobacterales > Enterobacteriaceae > Kosakonia > Kosakonia sp. SMBL-WEM22. The sequence goes on from NZ_CP051488.1 coordinate 4,956,860, forward strand.
CTGCAGTACTTCGAAATGATGAGCCAGGGCAAGGTCAACGGCTATATTTGCCAGGGCTTTAACCCGGTCGCTTCGTTCCCGAACAAGCACAAGGTAGTAGCATCCCTGTCGAAACTGAAGTTCCTGGTGACCATCGATCCGCTGAATACGGAAACCTCGACCTTCTGGCAGAACCACGGCGAGTCTAATGATGTCGATCCGTCGACCATCCAGACCGAAGTGTTCCGCCTGCCGTCGACCTGCTTTGCTGAAGAGAACGGATCCATCGTTAACTCCGGCCGCTGGTTGCAGTGGCACTGGAAAGGTGCCGATGCCCCGGGCGAAGCGCTGAACGATGGTGAGATCCTGGCCGGTATCTTCTTACGCCTGCGTAAGATGTATGCCGCAGAGGGTGGCGCGAATCCGGAACAGGTTCTGAACATGACCTGGAACTACTCGACGCCGGAGAATCCGTCTGCGGAAGAAGTGGCGATGGAGAGCAACGGCAAAGCGCTGGTCGATATTATCGATCCGGTAAGCGGCGACGTGCTGGCGAAGAAAGGCAACCAGCTTGGCAGCTTTGCGCACCTGCGCGATGACGGCACCACTTCAAGCGGCTGTTGGATTTTCGCCGGGAGCTGGACGCCGGATGGCAACCAGATGGCGCGCCGCGACAACGCCGATCCGTCAGGCCTTGGCAATACGCTGGGCTGGGCATGGGCGTGGCCGCTCAACCGCCGTATTCTCTATAACCGTGCCTCCGCAGACCCGCAGGGTAACCCGTGGGATCCGAAGCGCAAGCTGCTCAGCTACGCCAACGGCAAGTGGGTGGGTGCGGATATTCCGGACTACAGCACCGCCGCACCTGGCAGTGAAGTCGGGCCGTTTATCATGCAGCCGGAAGGGCTGGGCCGTCTCTTCGCGCTCGATAAGATGATGGAAGGGCCGTTCCCGGAACACTACGAGCCGTTCGAAACGCCGTTGGGTACTAACCCGCTGCACCCGAATGTCGTCTCGAACCCTGCTGCGCGCGTCTTTAAAGGCGATCTCGCTGCGATGGGTAAAGCCGATAAGTTCCCATATGTCGGGACTACTTACCGCCTGACCGAGCACTTCCACTACTGGACCAAGCATGCGCTGTTGAACTCCATCGCGCAGCCGGAACAGTTTGTGGAGATTGGCGAGAAACTGGCGGGCAAGCTGGGCATTTCGCAGGGCGATACCGTGCGCGTCTCCTCTAACCGTGGCTATATCAAAGCCAAAGCGGTGGTGACTAAGCGTATTCGTACTCTGAAAGTGGACGGCAAAGATATCGACACCATCGGTATTCCGATTCACTGGGGTTACGAGGGCGTGGCGAAGAAAGGCTTTATCGCCAACACGCTGACGCCGTTTGTCGGTGATGCGAATACCCAAACGCCGGAGTTCAAGGCGTTCCTGGTGAATGTGGAAAAGGTGTAACGGAGACGACTTATGGCTTATCAATCGCAAGACATCATCCGTCGTTCCGCGACTAACGGTTTCACGCCCGCGCCTCAGGCGCGGGATCACCAGCAGGAAGTGGCGAAGCTTATCGACGTCACCACCTGTATCGGCTGTAAAGCCTGCCAGGTGGCGTGTTCCGAATGGAACGACCTGCGTGATGAGGTGGGGCACAACGTCGGGGTGTATGACAACCCGGCGGATCTGACCGCCAAATCATGGACGGTGATGCGTTTCTCGGAAGTGGAGCAGAACGACAAACTGGAGTGGCTGATTCGTAAAGATGGCTGCATGCACTGCGCCGATCCTGGCTGTCTGAAAGCATGTCCGTCAGAAGGGGCTATCATTCAGTATGCTAACGGCATTGTCGACTTCCAGTCTGAGCAGTGCATTGGCTGCGGTTACTGCATCGCTGGCTGCCCGTTCGATGTGCCGCGCCTGAACCCGGAAGACAACCGCGTCTACAAATGTACGCTGTGTGTTGACCGTGTGACGGTAGGCCAGGAACCGGCTTGCGTGAAAACCTGCCCGACCGGCGCTATCCACTTTGGCTCCAAAGAGGATATGAAAAACCTCGCCGGCGAGCGCGTGGCAGAGCTGAAAACTCGCGGTTACGATAACGCAGGTCTGTACGATCCGGCCGGTGTTGGCGGTACGCACGTGATGTATGTGCTGCACCATGCCAATAACCCGAATCTCTACCATGGCCTGCCGGAGAACCCGGAAATCAGCGCAACCGTGAAGTTCTGGAAAGGGATCTGGAAACCACTTGCGGCGGTCGGCTTTGCTGCCACCTTCGCGGCCAGCATCTTCCACTATGTCGGTGTCGGTCCGAACCGCGCAGAAGAGGAAGAGGACAACCTGCATGAAGAGAAAGACGAGGTGCGCAAATGAGAAAACGTGACACCATCGTGCGCTATTCGGCACCCGAGCGCATCAACCACTGGATCACCGCCTTCTGCTTCGTGCTGGCGTCGGTGAGCGGGCTGGGGTTTTTCTTCCCCTCCTTCAACTGGTTGATGAACATTCTTGGGACGCCGCAGCTGGCGCGTATTCTTCATCCGTTTGTCGGCGTGGTGATGTTTGCCTCGTTTATAATCATGTTTTTCCGCTATTGGCACCATAACCTCATCAATAGGGATGATATCTTTTGGGCGAAGAATATTCGTAAGATCGTCGTCAATGAGGAAGTGGGTGACACCGGGCGCTATAATTTCGGTCAGAAGTGTGTGTTCTGGGCGGCGATTATCTTCCTGGTGTTGCTACTGGCAAGCGGCGTGGTTATCTGGCGCCCTTACTTTGCACCCGCGTTTCCCATCCCGGTGATCCGCTTAGCGCTGATGGTGCATTCATTTGCAGCAGTCGCGTTGATTGTGGTTATCATGGTGCACATTTATGCCGCCTTGTGGGTTAAAGGCACCATAACCGCAATGGTGGAAGGCTGGGTTACCAGCACTTGGGCGAAGAAACATCACCCGCGCTGGTACCGGGAAGTTCGCAGCAAGACAACGGAAAAACCAACTGAATGAGTATTCGCATAATCCCGCAAGATGAGCTGGAGAAGAGCGAAAAACGCACGGCGGAAGTGATTCCGCCGTTGTTATTCCCCAGACTCAAAAACCTCTATAACCGCCGTGCGGAACGTCTGCGCACGCTGGCAGAGAGTAATCCGCTGGGTGATTATCTGCGTTTTGCCGCGCTGATCGCCCATGCCCAGGAGGTGGTGCTGTATGACCACCCGTTACAACTCGATCTGACGGCGCGTCTTAAAGAAGCTGCCGCGCAGGGCAAGCCGCCGCTTGATATTCATGTCCTGCCGCGCGATACGCACTGGCACAAGCTGCTGCATTCGCTGATTGCCGAGCTGAAGCCGGAGATGAGCGGCCCGGCGCTGGCGGTAATCGAGAACCTGGAAAAGGCCTCCGCACAGGAGCTGGAAGCGATGGCTAGCGCGCTCTTTGCCGCCGACTTCGCCTCTGTCAGCAGCGATAAAGCGCCCTTTATCTGGGCCGCACTGTCGCTCTACTGGGCGCAGATGGCAAGCCTCATTCCGGGGAAAGCCCGCGCGGAATATGGCGAACAGCGCCAGTTCTGCCCGGTGTGCGGATCGATGCCGGTTTCCAGTACGGTGCACATTGGCAGCAGCCAGGGGCTGCGCTACCTGCACTGCAACCTGTGCGAAACAGAGTGGCACGTGGTGCGCGTCAAGTGCAGCAACTGCGAGCAAACCCGCGATCTGCACTACTGGTCGCTGGATAACGAGCAGGCGGCAATCAAAGCGGAGAGCTGCGGCGACTGCGGCACTTACCTGAAAATTCTTTATCAGGAAAAAGACCAGAATGTCGAAGCAGTGGCCGACGATCTGGCGTCGCTGATCCTCGATGCCCGCATGGAGCAGGAAGGGTTCGCCCGTAGCTCCATCAACCCGTTCTTATTCCCCGGCGAAGGGGAGTAAAATCAGCAGGTCGCGGTAACTTTTTGCCCGGCCTGTTACTGATACGGGGTGACACACTCACCCCCTCCTTTTTCAAGTTTATTATCGCTTCCCCCCGTCTAATAAGGCGTCAGCCTCCCTTCCGATGCATTCCTGAAAGAAAAAAACGTTCTTTCGAGCTGGGTTCCACTTTTCATTTTCAGCCCAAAACCCCCGTTTTCATTTCGCAAAAAACAGGCTATAAATCCTGGGTATTTATACAGACAAAGGAATGCGAAATGGCACTGGAACAGGGTATTAGCCAGCTGGTAAGCGACTTTATTGCTGCAGGACGGCCTTCCGCCGGCGAGCAGAGTATTGATGACCGGCGCGCAGGGTATCTCGCCAGCACAGCGCTGGCAGGCGAGACGGAACACCGTGTTGAGGTAAATGAGTTCACGCTGGAGAGCATTCGCTTTCGCTGCTACTCACCGCAAGATGCCAACGGTAATCTGCCCGCGCTTATCTACTATCACGGGGGCTGTTTTGTTAGCGGCAGCTTCGATACCCACGATAAACAACTGCGCCAGCTCGCCTTTTACAGCGGCTGTCGGGTCATTGCCGTGCAGTACCGGCTTGCGCCAGAGCACCGCTGGCCAGCGGCCCATGATGATGCACTGAGGGGCGCTGAACTGATCCGGGAACACGCGCAGCAGCTTGGCATCGATCCTCAGCGCATCACGCTGGCGGGCGATAGCGCGGGCGGGCATCTGGCGCTGGTGACGGCATTGCGCTTAAAAGCCGCAGGCGAGTGGCAGCCTGCTCTGTTGATCCTTATTTATCCGATGCTTGATGCAACCGCCTGGTTCGACAGCTATACCCTTAACGGCTCGGATTATGTGATCACCCGCGAGGCGCTGCTCTCCGGCTATACACACTATCTTGGCGAGACCGATCGCCTGCTGCCGGATGTCAGCCCGCTGTGGCGCGATGATTTCAACGGCCTGCCGCCGACGCATATCGTCACCGCTGAGTTTGACCCGCTGTGCGATGAAGGGGAGTCGCTCTATCAGCGAATGACCGAACAGGGCGTGGCATGCTCCTGTTCGCGTTATCTCGGTGTGATACACGGATTCTTCCAGCTTGCCGGCATCAGCCGCACGGCAGTGGATGTGATTTACGATGTGGCGGCGCGCATCGCCAGAGTGTAACGGGCTGCACGGGAAAGGGTGGCATCGCACGCGCCATCGGCAGGCCCAGCACCTACTCCTCTTCGTTGCCACCCTCTTCGAACGAGCCGAACGGTTTTGCGGGCAGGACGATGTAGATGCCTTCGAAAATCGCGCCCTGCTTATCATCGCCGAACAGCTCTACCTGCATCTGTACGCGCGCTTTTTTCCCGCGTGCCAGGCGGTCGAGATCGCCGCTTAACGAGCCGAGATCGGCAATGGCGCTCGGTTTCCCGCTGATAGGCGAGCTGTAGCGGATATGGGCGTCGGCGAGAATAATTGTGCCGCCAAGGTGGCGCTCACGCAGCATCAGCCAGATAAGGCCCCAGCCGGTGAGCGTTGCCAGCGAGAAAAGGCTGCCGGCAAACAGCGTATGGTGCGGATTTTGATTGCCGATCTCCGGCATGGTGGTGATAAATTTCTGCCCGGTGTACTGCTGGATACGCACGCCCATCTTTTCGCTGAGCGGAATATGCTGGTACCAGGCTTGTTGCAGCTGACCGCACCAGTCGCCGCGATGAAGAATATCATCCAGCGAGGCGATGGGCTTGATCATCAAGAAATGGCGGATGGGGGTGGTTTGCGGCGCGGTGATTTCACCCTCGTTGATAAACCCAAGCTTGGCGAAAAAGGGTACCGCATCTTCGCGGGCGCTACAGGTTACGCGCTTTACGCCCTCCTGGCGGGCGACGGACTCCAGGGTCATCGCCATCAGCGTGCCGAGGCCCTTATCCTGCACCGAGGGGTGCACCGCCATAAAGCGGATCGAGCCTTCGTTATCGGCATTGATATAGAGCCGCCCGGAAGCGACGATATTGCCCTCTTCATCAACCACCATCTGGTGATGCGCCATAGCGTCCCAGGCATCGCGCTCGGAGCCCTGCGGCTGGTGCAACGGCTTGCGTAGCATTTCCCAGCGGAACTGGTAGTAACGTTCTAACTCTTCTTCAGTTTGCGGTACGCGAAGATGATACATAGCTGCATTCTCTCTTGTGACCCGGGGCCACGCCGCAAGCTGGCTCATATCTGTAGCCAGAATGTGACGGGACCGTCATTGACCAGCGACACCTGCATATCGGCCGCGAAACGCCCGGTTTGCGTGGCGATTTGCTGACCGCAGTGTGCAACAAAGTGGTTGTAGAGCGCCTCGGCTTTTTCCGGCGCGGCACCGCGCGAAAAGCCAGGACGCATGCCGCGCTCCGTATCGGCCGCCAGCGTGAACTGCGATACCACCAGCACGCTGCCGCCAGCCTGCTGAACATTGAGATTCATTTTCCCGTCGGCATCGCTAAAAATGCGGTATCCCAACACCCGTTCACACAGGCGATTGGCTTTCTGCTCGTCGTCCTCTCTCTCGACGCCCAGTAATACCAGAAGACCCGGGCCGATTTCACCCGTCACCTCTCCCGCCACGCTAACGCTCGCACGGGAAACGCGTTGAATTAATGCAATCATGGTTGGTCTGCTTCTTCTCGTTGTGCTGCTTTTTTAAGTTCGCGGTATTCCCCGAGAGTGACAGTAATTTCAGCGCCAAGCAAGACGATACACCAGGTCCAGTAAACCCAAAGAAACATGATCGGGATAACAGCCAGCACGCCATAAATCAGCTGGTAGGAGGGGAACATGGTGATATATAAACCAAAACCTTTCTTACCCAGTTCAAACAGCACTGCCGCAACAAACGCGCCCAACACCGCATCGCGGTTCGGTACGCGCGTAGTCGGAACAATGCTGTAGAGCAGCCAGAACGAGAGCCAGGAGAGGATCAGCGGAAAAATACGCAGCACATCATCAATCACGCTATTAAGCTCACTCGCCCAACGCAGCGAGAGCAGATAGGAGCTGATCGCCAGGCTCGCCCCGGCCAGCAGCGGGCCGAGAGTCAGGATCATCCAGTAGACGGCAAAAGAGTAGACGTGCGGACGCACGCGGGTGCTGCGCCAAATGGTATTCAGCGCGCTGTCGATGGAGTACATCAGCAGCAGCGAGGTCACTACCAGCCCACAAGCCCCGACTGCGGTCATCTTCGTCGAGTTTGCGACGAACTGCTCAATATAGTTCTGGATAACGTCGCCGGTTGTGGGAATGAAATTGGCAAAAATGAAGTGACGCAGCTGGATGCTGATGTCAGAAAACATCGGGAAAGCGGCGAACAGCGCGAAGACCACCGCCACCAGCGGCACCAGTGAGAGCAGTGAGACGTAGGCGAGGTTTCCCGCCAGCGTCGTCATATTGTCATCGTTGATACGTCGCCACAGCAGTTTGAACCAGGCCTGCAGCGACAGCGCACTTCTCTTCGCGCGCTGTTTTACGGCATCTTTCATAGCGTTTTTGAAAAATAGTCCGGAATGATAGCCTTATCAGTGACCAGGATCGAGGTAATCCCCACGCGTTCAGCGCCAGCGATATTTTCAGCATTGTCGTCGAAAAAGACGGCATCGTCGGCAGAAAACCCCTCTTGCGTAAGAACTTGCTGGTAAATTGCGGCTTCGGGCTTACGCATGCCCATCTCTTGCGAGAGATAGATATGATCGGCAGCGGCGCGAATCTCCGGATACTGTTCCGGCCAGAATGTTGTGTGCAGACGGTTGGTGTTCGACAGCACCACCACACGGTGTCCCTGCTCGCGCAGCTTATGCATGATGTCGATGACTTCCGGGCGTAGCGCGACGAAGACCGCCTGCCAGCCGGTGGAGAATTGCTCATAGCTTAGCGGCAGCGCCATCTCTTCGCACAGCGCTTTGGCGAACTCCTCATCGCTGATCTCCCCGCGTTCATGACGGTGGAAGGCCTCCCCCATGACAAAGTTCTGCTTCAGGGTTGCCAGCGGTACGCGGCTGAAATCGCTCCAGGCTCCGAGCACCCGGTTGAAGTCGATATCGACAATCACATTACCTAAATCAAAGATATAGAGCATTTGCCTCTCCTTGCCTGCCATGGAGAGTTAACTGTAGCGGGAAAGTTTCCGCTTGAATAGCGGGCCCTTTCACGCCCGCGATCGCGGGATAAAAAAAAGCCGCTGATCATCAGCGGCTTTTGTTGGGCTAAAAGAGGAGAATTACTCTTCTTTTGCACCGCGCATTGCGCGTTTACGGTCGTTCTCAGTCAGATGACGTTTACGGATACGAATGGACTGAGGCGTTACCTCTACCAGTTCGTCGTCATCGATGAACTCAAGCGCCTGCTCCAGGGTCATCTTGATCGGCGGAACCAGAACCGTTGCTTCATCCGTACCGGACGCACGCATGTTGGTCAGTTTCTTACCGGTCAGGCAGTTTACCGTCAGGTCGTTCGAGCGGCTGTGAATACCGATGATCTGGCCTTCATACACTTCCGCACCGTGACCGAGGAACAGCTTACCGCGATCCTGCAGACCGAACAGCGCAAACGCAACCGCTTTACCCTGACCGTTGGAGATCAGTACGCCGTTATTACGCTGGCCCACTTCGCCCGGACGAATATCGTCGTAGTGGCTGAAGGTGGAGTAAAGCAGACCGGTACCAGATGTCATGGTCATGAACTCTGAACGGAAGCCGATCAGACCGCGGCTTGGGATCACGTAGTCGAGACGTACGCGGCCTTTGCCGTCCGGATTCATGTTTTTCAGATCGCCTTTACGCTCGCCCAGTGCCTGCATAACAGAACCCTGGTGCTGCTCTTCAACGTCCAGCGTTACGTTCTCGAACGGCTCTTGTTTACGGCCGTCGATTTCGCGGAAGATAACTTTCGGACGGGAAACCGCCATTTCGAAACCTTCACGACGCATGTTTTCGATCAGAACAGAGAGGTGCAGCTCACCACGACCGGATACGCGGAATGCATCAGCGTCTTCGGTCTCTTCAACGCGCAGCGCAACGTTGTGCACCAGCTCTTTGTTCAGGCGGTCAAGGATCTGACGAGAGGTAACATATTTACCCTCTTTGCCACAGAACGGAGAGGTGTTGACGTTGAAGAACATGGTTACGGTCGGCTCATCAACGGAGAGCGCCGGCAGCGCTTCGACATTCTGCGGATCGCAGATGGTGTCGGAGATGTTCAGCTCGCCCAGACCGGTAATCGCAATGATGTCGCCCGCTTCCGCGATGTCGCTCTCAATACGCTCCAGGCCCAGGTGAGTCAGCACTTTGCCCACTTTACCGTTACGGGTTTTGCCTTCGCTATCGATGATAGTGACCTGCTGGTTCGGCTTCACTTTACCGCGCTTGATACGGCCGATGCCGATTACGCCAACGTAGTTGTTGTAATCGAGCTGGGAAACCTGCATCTGCAGCGTGCCGTCGAGATCGACATTCGGTGCCGGTACATGTTCAACAATCGCCTGGTACAGCGGGGTCATGTCTTCAGCCATGTTTTCGTGGTCCAGACCCGCGATACCGTTCAGCGCAGAAGCGTAAACGATCGGGAAGTCCAGCTGCTCGTCGGTCGCGTCGAGGTTAACGAACAGGTCGAAGACCTGATCAACAACCCAGTCCGGACGCGCGCCAGGACGGTCAACTTTGTTGATTACCACAATAGGTTTCAGACCATGGGCAAATGCTTTTTTGGTCACGAAGCGCGTTTGCGGCATCGGGCCGTCAAATGCGTCAACCACCAGCAGCACGGAATCGACCATGGACATTACACGCTCAACTTCACCACCGAAGTCGGCGTGCCCTGGGGTATCAACGATGTTGATACGATAATCATTCCATTTGATAGCGGTGTTTTTAGCGAGGATGGTAATCCCACGCTCTTTCTCCAAATCGTTGGAGTCCATCACACGCTCTTGAGTTTCAGCACGTTCGTCGAACGTACCGGATTGCTGCAGCAGCTTGTCAACCAGGGTCGTTTTACCATGGTCAACGTGAGCAATGATGGCGATGTTACGCAGATTTTCGATCACAACTTTGCCTCAGGCATTAGAAATAGCGCGTTATTGTACACGTATTAATCGAAGGACTAAACAGGATCACAAACATACCCTGCAAACAAGTATTGCAGAGTTGCTTTGTGATCGCTTTCACGGAGCGTTAAAAGGGGCAAATAACGAAAATTGCACCAATATGGTGCTCTATGTTTCCATAAAAGCACTATATTGGTGCAAGGTAACCATCATGGTGCAGCCCTTTTGCACTATGCCGAGCATGATAACGCCTTTTTAGGAGGATTTAAAAGTTGGCATAGATTTCGCTTATCCATTGTACGGCAACTACGCCAGATTTACGTAGTTATTAGAAGACTTCGTTACCACGACGACAATGACAATCCCGGGAGAGTTTAAGTATGTCCGCTGAACACGTTTTGACGATGCTGAATGAGCACGAAGTGAAGTTTGTCGATCTGCGCTTCACAGATACCAAAGGTAAAGAACAGCACGTCACGATCCCAGCCCATCAGGTCAACGCTGACTTCTTCGAAGAAGGCAAAATGTTTGATGGTTCTTCGATTGGCGGCTGGAAAGGCATCAACGAATCCGACATGGTGCTGATGCCGGACGCCACTACCGCTGTCATTGACCCGTTCTACGAAGAGTCTACGCTGATTATTCGCTGCGATATCCTCGAGCCAGGCACCATGCAGGGCTACGATCGCGATCCGCGCTCCATCGCCAAACGCGCTGAAGAGTACCTGCGCTCCACCGGTTTGGCAGACACCGTGCTGTTCGGGCCAGAGCCGGAGTTCTTCCTGTTTGACGACGTACGTTTCGGCAGCTCCATTTCCGGTTCCAGCGTTGCTATCGACGATATCGAAGGCGCATGGAACACCACCACCAAATATGAAGGTGGTAACAAAGGTCACCGTCCGGCTGTGAAAGGCGGTTACTTCCCGGTTCCGCCGGTAGACTCCTCTCAGGATCTGCGCTCCACCATGTGTCTGGTGATGGAAGAGATGGGCCTGGTGGTTGAAGCGCATCACCACGAAGTGGCGACTGCGGGTCAGAACGAAGTGGCAACCCGCTTCAACACCATGACCAAAAAAGCGGACGAAATTCAGATTTACAAATATGTGGTACATAACGTTGCGCACCGCTTCGGTAAAACCGCGACCTTTATGCCGAAACCGATGTTCGGTGATAACGGTTCCGGTATGCACTGCCACATGTCCCTCTCCAAGAACGGTACCAACCTGTTCTCTGGCGACAAATACGCGGGCCTGTCTGAAATGGCGCTGTACTACATCGGCGGCGTAATCAAACACGCTAAAGCGATCAACGCCCTCTCTAACCCGACCACCAACTCCTACAAGCGTCTGGTCCCGGGTTACGAAGCACCGGTTATGCTGGCTTACTCTGCGCGTAACCGTTCCGCATCAATCCGTATTCCGGTTGTTGCTTCTCCGAAAGCGCGTCGTATTGAAGTGCGCTTCCCGGACCCGGCTGCAAACCCGTACCTGTGCTTCGCCGCGCTGCTGATGGCGGGTCTGGATGGTATTAAGAACAAAATCCACCCGGGCGAAGCAATGGACAAAAACCTGTACGATCTGCCGCCGGAAGAGGCGAAAGAGATCCCGCAGGTTGCAGGCTCCCTGGAAGAAGCGCTTAACGCGCTGGATGCTGACCGCGAGTTCCTGACTGCCGGCGGCGTATTCACCGACGACGCTATCGATGCTTATATCGCGCTGCGTATGGAAGAGAACGACCGTGTTCGCATGACGCCGCACCCGGTAGAGTTTGAACTCTATTACAGCGTTTAATTACGTCATTAATACTCGGCCGATTTCTCGTCACAGCCAGCTGATGGCGAGAAAAAGGCCAGAGAATTTTTAGTTGCCGTGGAAACTTTGGCCCATCACACGATGGGCTTTTTTCGCCGACAACAACCTGATCTCACGCGCTTTTTCTTTCTATAACGCTATACTGCACAAAATTGGTGCATATCTCCGGGAGACTGCTACATGGCAAGCGGCGCGCTGCCCGATGCTGGGCAGATCCTCAACTCTTTGATCAACAGCATCCTGCTGGTTGATGACGACCTGGCGGTACATTACGCCAACCCCGCAGCACAACAGCTGCTGGCGCAAAGCTCGCGCAAACTCTTTGGCACCCCGCTGCCGGAACTGCTGAGCTACTTCTCCCTCAATATCGACCTGATGCGCGAAAGTCTGCATGCAGGCCAGGGATTTACCGATAACGAAGTGACACTGGTCATCGACGGGCGCTCACATATTCTCTCCCTGACGGCGCAACGCCTGCCGGACGGCTTGGTGCTGCTGGAAATGGCGCCGATGGATAACCAGCGCCGTTTAAGCCAGGAGCAGCTTCAGCATGCTCAACAGGTGGCAGCGCGCGATCTGGTGCGCGGCCTGGCTCATGAGATTAAAAACCCGCTGGGCGGCCTGCGCGGCGCGGCACAGCTTTTAAGCAAAGCGCTGCCCGATCCTTCACTGCTGGAATATACCAAAGTGATCATTGAGCAGGCCGACCGCTTGCGCAATCTGGTCGATCGCCTGTTAGGGCCGCAGCAGCCGGGTATGCACGTTACTGAAAGTATCCATAAAGTGGCCGAGCGCGTGGTGAACCTGGTGTCGATGGAGCTGCCAGCTAACGTCACTTTAACCCGCGATTACGATCCCAGTTTGCCGGAGCTGGCGCACGATCCTGACCAAATCGAGCAGGTTTTGCTGAATATCGTGCGTAATGCCCTTCAGGCGTTAGGGCCGGAAGGCGGCGAAATTATTCTGCGTACGCGCACCGCGTTCCAGTTAACACTGCACGGCGTGCGTTATCGCCTGGCAGCCAGAATCGATGTGCAGGATAACGGCCCGGGTATACCGCAGCATCTGCAGGACACGCTGTTTTACCCGATGGTCAGCGGCCGCGAAGGTGGCACCGGGCTTGGCTTATCGATCGCACGCAGCCTGATTGATCAACACTCAGGCAAAATTGAATTTACCAGTTGGCCAGGCCATACCGAGTTCTCGGTATTCCTGCCTATTCGGAAGTAGAGGTGTTTATGCAACGAGGGATAGTCTGGATCGTGGATGACGATAGCTCCATTCGTTGGGTGCTTGAACGCGCGCTCACCGGGGCAGGCTTGAGTTGTACAACGTTTGAAAGTGCCAATGAAGTGCTTGATGCGCTGACCACCAAAACGCCGGATGTTCTGCTTTCGGATATTCGTATGCCCGGTATGGACGGGCTGGCACTGTTAAAACAGATTAAGCAGCGCCATCCGATGCTTCCGGTCATCATTATGACTGCGCACTCGGATCTGGATGCAGCGGTAAGCGCTTATCAGCAGGGGGCATTCGACTACCTGCCTAAACCGTTCGATATTGATGAAGCGGTGGCGCTGGTTGAACGCGCTATCAGCCACTACCAGGAGCAGCAGCAGCCGCGTAATGTGCAGGCCCTCGGCCCGACCACCGATATCATCGGTGAAGCGCCAGCGATGCAGGATGTGTTTCGCATTATTGGTCGTCTCTCGCGCTCATCGATCAGCGTATTGATTAACGGCGAGTCCGGCACCGGGAAAGAGCTGGTTGCCCATGCCCTGCATCGCCACAGCCCGCGCGTCAAAGCGCCGTTTATCGCCCTCAATATGGCGGCAATCCCGAAAGATTTGATTGAATCGGAGCTATTTGGTCACGAGAAAGGGGCTTTTACCGGCGCGAACACCATTCGTCAGGGGCGTTTTGAGCAGGCCGATGGCGGCACGCTCTTCTTAGATGAGATTGGCGATATGCCGCTCGATGTGCAGACCCGTTTGCTGCGTGTGCTCGCCGATGGACAGTTTTACCGCGTGGGCGGCTATGCGCCGGTGAAAGTTGATGTGCGTATTATTGCGGCGACGCACCAGAACCTGGAGCTGCGCGTGCAGGAGGGGAAATTCAGGGAGGATCTGTTCCACCGCCTGAATGTTATCCGTGTGCATCTGCCGCCGCTGCGCGAACGCCGGGAAGATATTCCGCGTCTGGCGCGCCACTTTTTACAGGACGCTGCCCGCGAACTGGGTGTGGAAGCGAAGCTGCTGCATCCGGAAACCGAGGCGGCATTGACCCGTCTGGCATGGCCGGGCAACGTGCGCCAGCTGGAGAACACCTGCCGCTGGTTAACGGTGATGGCGGCAGGCCAGGAAGTGCTGATTCAGGATCTGCCCAGTGAGCTGTTTGAAGCTACAGTGCCGGATAGCCCGTCGCAGAGTTTGCCGGACAGCTGGGCGACGCTGCTCGCGCAGTGGGCCGACCGCGCGCTGCGTTCCGGTCATCAAAATCTGCTCTCTGAAGCGCAACCGGAGATGGAGCGCACCCTACTGACCACCGCGCTGCGCCACACTCAAGGGCATAAACAGGAAGCAGCTCGCCTGCTCGGCTGGGGGCGTAACACCCTTACACGTAAGTTAAAAGAGCTGGGAATGGAGTAAACGTAAAGCGCGATCCGCCCGCGAAAAGTGCTGCTATTTTGTGCTTTACTGTTCGTCGCAGTGCAGTATGATCTTGCGCGTTCAGGGGGGGTTATCATGCTGGAATCGTTCATTCATCTGGTTACGGCTGGCGCCTCTGCCAGCCATACGCCACAAACGGCTGTCGCAGCGCTGCTTTGCGCAACGCTGGTTGGGCTGTTTAGCTAGCGGTTTAACAGGCCTGGTGCTTTTGCAGGCCTGTTAAATCACCCGCGAGAACTGCTGCAGCCGCGCTTTCTGGCGCAGATAGACATCGAAGCACATGCAGATGTTGCGAATCAACAGACGCCCTTTCGCCGTTACCTGAAGCCCCTGTTCATCCCTCTCCACCAGCCCATCTTTAATCAGTGGCGCGAGTAGCTGCAGATCTTCAGCAAAGTAGTCGTGGAAATCGAGATCCCATGCGCGCTCAATATCGCTGAATGCCAGGCGGAAATTACAAATAAGCCCTTTGATCACATCCCGGCGAATGCAGTCATCGCGCGTTAATGCAATGCCGCGCCACAGCGCATCTCCCTGCTCATCAACCTGCTGATAGTAGTGTTTGAGCTCTTTCTGGTTTTGCGCGTAGCTGTCGCCAATCATGCTGATGGCGGAAACGCCGAGGCCCAGCAGGTCGCTGTCGCCCTGGGTGGTGTACCCCTGGAAGTTGCGGTGCAGCACGCCGTTGCGCTGGGCAATCGCCAGCTCGTCATCCGGGCGGGCAAAGTGATCCATGCCGATAAACTGATACCCGGATGCGGTCAGCGATGAGATGGTCTGCTGCAGGATATCGAGCTTCTGCTGCGCCGAAGGCAGATCGGCATCTTTAATTTTACGTTGGGCAGCAAAGAGCGTCGGCAGATGCGCATAGTTGAAGACACTTAGGCGGTCCGGGCTGAGCTCGGAGACGCGTTGCAGCGTATAGGCGAAACTCTCCGGCGTCTGTTTAGGCAGGCCGTAAATCAGGTCGATATTGGTCGAAGTAAAGCCGATGTCGCGCGCGTGGTTAAGCAGAGCAAAGATAAACGATTCATCCTGTTCACGGTTAACCAGCCGCTGTACCTCTTTATTAAAATCTTGCACGCCCATGCTGAGGCGGTTAAACCCTTCCCCGCGCAGATGGTCGATCACATCCAGCTCGATTTCGCGCGGATCGACCTCAATGGAGATCTCCGCATCGCTATCAAAGGCGAAGTTGCCGCGCAGCAGCGCCATCAGGCGGCTAATTTGCGCCTTGTTGAGATAGGTTGGTGTACCGCCGCCCCAGTGCAGCTGGCTGACGTGGCGGCCTTTAAACAGCGGCGCGCGGTGTAAAATCTCTTGCTCCAGCGCATCAAGATACTGATCGGCTTTATGCTGCTGGCGGGTAACGATTTTATTGCAGCCGCAGAAGTAGCAGAGCTTATGGCAAAACGGGATATGAACGTAGAGCGAAAGCGGACGTTCAGGATAACGCGCCACGGCGCGGTGAAAATCCGCTTCGCCGAAGGCGTCAGAAAACTCAAGCGCGGTGGGATAGGACGTATAACGCGGCCCGGAATAGTTATATTTCTGGATCAGGGCCAGATCCCAGTCGATGACGTGCTCAGACATTGCTTACTCCTTCCGATGACGCCGCTGGCGATACCGGCGGCCTGGGCCGATCCCGTTTCGGGTAATCAGCCGGTTGCGCAGCCACTGTTTGCGCCGCGACAACCGCTGTAGTTTAACGAATAACCACACCAGATAACATATAACCGGAAGGGTTATAAGCAGGACGGGAAGCCCCATAAGAAAGGATTAGTTGCCGCCCTTAAGCAGACGCATCATATCTTCCTTACGCTCCTCTTCCTCTTCTTCTTCGTCATCATCGTAAGAGAGGCCCAGCTTCTGCATCAGCTCATCAATACGATCCAGTTTGGCATCAACCCATTTCTGCTCGTCGGCGCTCAGGGTTTCGCCCTCTTCAAGGCGTTCAAGTAGCGCATCCAGGCGCTCATCCGTTTCCAGCATCTCTAATTCAGCCTGCGGTGAAAGCATAGGTTTCTCACTCTTCGGTTTGTGCTGCTTAGTGACTGGCGTGTCGGTAACACCCAGCGGAATCGGTGTTTTACTGCCAATACGCGGATCTTTTTGCGCTTTGCCCTTGCCGGAGCCTGAAGCGTTATCGCCACCGTTCGCGCGGCTGCCTGAAGCGTTGCCGCGATGCCGTTTCTCACGCTTACGTTCGCGGCCTTCCTGGTTCAACTCTTCACGGGTTTTACGGCGCACTTTGCCGCGCGGTTGGGTAGACGGTTTTTTCATCATAGGGGTCTTAGGTGGTTTTTCATCAGTATAGAATTGCGGCGGAATCTAGCAGAAAGCAAGCAAAGAAAAAAGGCGGCAGTGTAAACTGTCGCCTTTTTTCTTGACCCTGCCCCATAAAGGGCTCTACGTTCCCTGTTTGCTGTCAACGTGCCCTGTTTTTCCATTAGCATCAACACTCCGTGTTGCGGTCCCTCTCCTTGTAAACGTCTCCTGACGTGTTCCTCTGGTCTTCGCCTCCTGGCGCTCCCGCCCCCTCGTTCCGTGAGTTATCCTTTCCTGTAAAGCGTCCTGCTACAGGGCGTTACTTTACCTGTCTCAAAGAAAGAGACAAGTATGAATACCCTTACAAACAGTAAATTAAGAGAATTCCATAAAAATAAGCTATTGATTTTTCTAATTTTGACTATTATTCAACCTGCAATTACTCCGAAAGTTCGCAACCAATAAAGGGCTGATATCCTACAAAGCGCGCGGCAATCACGCACAAACAGCAATGATGCGAGAAAAACAGCCTTTTACGTGGGTTCAGGTATAATCCCCGCATGCTTTAACGATGGAGACGACCGTTTTGACTAACCTGAATTACCAACAGACGCACTTTGTCACCAGTGCGCCTGATATTCGCCACTTACCCGCCGATACCGGCATCGAAGTGGCATTCGCTGGCCGCTCCAACGCCGGAAAATCGAGCGCACTCAACACGCTAACCAATCAAAAAAGCCTGGCACGCACCTCTAAAACGCCGGGTCGTACGCAGTTAATCAACCTGTTCCAGGTCGCAGAGGGTAAACGTCTTGTCGATCTGCCCGGCTACGGTTATGCCGAAGTGCCGGAAGAGATGAAGATCAAATGGCAGCGCGCGCTGGGTGAATATCTCGAGAAGCGTCAGTGCCTGAAAGGACTGGTGGTGCTGATGGATATCCGCCATCCGTTAAAAGATCTCGATCAGCAGATGATCCACTGGGCAGTGGCAAGCGAGATCCCGGTGCTGGTGTTGTTGACCAAAGCGGACAAGCTCGCCAGTGGCGCGCGTAAAGCGCAGGTTACGATGGTGCGGGAAGCGGCGATCGCCTTTAACGGAGATGTGCAGGTAGAAGCGTTTTCGTCGCTGAAAAAACAGGGCGTGGATAAACTGCGCGAGAAGCTGGATAGCTGGTTCTCATCTATTGCGCCAGCAACAGAAGAGGCGGGCGAATAACCCTTCTGGCGCGGCGTCCGCTGCGCTTTATTGCTTTCTTTCGCGCAATAAAAAACGCCCCAGTCATTACTGACTGGGGCGGCTAAATATTCAGCCAAATCCGATTACGTGAAGTAAAAGGTCTGAAAGATAGAACATCTTACCTCTGTACCCTACGCGAATAACTCTACTCCCTTTTTGGATCTGGAAAAAGGACTTTTTGTAATTTCTTTTCAATTTTTACATACGGAATTCTAATGATTGTCACAAAAACGCCGCGTTATGTTGCTTAGTTACAGAAAAGTCCCTTTCCTGCCACAAGCTTAGTGCGCTTGATCCCAGTTTGGTCCGCTTCCCACTTCCACCAGCAGCGGCACATCGAGTTGGGTACTGCTCTCCATCAGTTCATGGATCTTCTTCGTGACCGCCTCGATATCCTCTTTGTGCACTTCGAACACCAGTTCATCGTGTACCTGCATGATCATTCGCACGCGCGGCTTCTCTTGCTGTAACCACGCATCGACGGCGATCATCGCGCGTTTGATGATATCTGCCGCGGTGCCCTGCATCGGGGCGTTGATCGCCGCGCGCTCGGCACCCGCACGGCGGGCAGCGTTGCTCGATTTGATGTCCGGCAGATAGAGACGGCGGCCATCAAGTGTTTCAACGTACCCGCTCTCTTTCGCCTGTGCCCGGGTGCGCTCCATATACTCCAGCACGCCAGGGTAGCGCTCGAAGTAGAGATCCATATACTTCTGCGACTCTTTGCGCGGAATATTGAGCTGGCGCGACAGACCAAAGGCGCTCATGCCGTAGATCAAACCGAAGTTGATCGCTTTCGCGCTGCGGCGCTGCTCATTGCTTACGCTCTCCAGCGGCAGACCAAAGACCTCCGCCGCCGTTGCGCGGTGAATATCCTGACCTTCAGCAAACGCTTTCAACAAGCCCTTATCCCGCGAGAGGTGCGCCATGATGCGCAGCTCGATCTGCGAATAGTCCGCAGAGACGATGACGTAATCCTTCGGCGCGATAAAGGCCTGACGAATACGACGTCCCTCTTCATTACGCACAGGAATGTTTTGCAGGTTGGGATCGGTAGAGGACAAGCGCCCGGTCGCGGTCACCGCCTGGTGATAAGAGGTATGTACTCTTCCGGTTTTCGGATTGATCATCAGCGGCAGCTTATCGGTATAGGTCGATTTAAGCTTCGCCAGGCCGCGATATTGCAGGATCACCTTCGGCAGCGGGTAATCGAGCGCCAGCTCCTCCAGCACCTCTTCTGAAGTCGACGGCGCGCCGCCCGGCGTTTTCTTCAGCGGTTTAATGCCCTGCTTTTCAAATAGAATGGTTTGCAGCTGCTTGGTCGACGAGAGGTTAAATGCTTCGCCCGCGATCTCATGTGCTTTTTGCTCCAGCTCCGCCAGACGCAGGGTTAGCTCTTCAGAGTGCTTGTGCAGCACTGCTGGATCGATATTGACGCCGTTACGTTCGATACGCGAAATGACCGGCACCAGCGGCATTTCAATATTCTGCAAGACATTCAGCGGGCCAGCGTGCTGTTGCAGCTCCGGCCACATCGCCAGATGAAGTTGCAGCGTGACATCGGCATCTTCTGCCGCGTAATGTCCGGCCTCTTCCAGCGCGATCTGGTTGAAGGTCAGCTGATTTTTGCCTTTTCCGGCGATCTCTTCGAAAGTCACGGTTTTGTGCTTCAACCAGCGTTGAGAGAGGCTATCCATATCGTGACGGCCAACAACGCTGTTCAGCACGTAGGACTCAAGCATGGTATCAAAGGCGATGCCGCGCAGCTCGATGCCGTAATTTTCCAGCACGCCGCGATCGTATTTCAGGTTCTGACCCACTTTGAGAAGCTTTTCATCTTCCAGCAGCGGCTTCAGCAGCTCCAGTGCGCGGTCGCGTGGGATCTGCTCCGGTGCATCAAGGTAGTCATGGGCAACCGGCACATAGGCCGCTACGCCCGGTTCGATGGCAAAGGAGATGCCGACCAGATTAGCGCTGATGTTATCCAGGCTGTCCGTTTCCGTATCGAAGGCAAACAGCGCCGCGCTTTTCAGTTTGCCGATCCAGCTCTGCAACGTCTCTTCATCAAGGATAGTGACGTAGTTTTCTGCCGAAAGTGTGGCGGTCGGGATATCGGGCTCCGCTTCCACTACGATCGTTTCCTGCGGCTTGGCGGCTGGCTTGCTGCCTCTCGCCTGTAGCCATTTACCGGCTTCGACATCCGCAGTCCAGCGTTTGAATTCGTAACGCTTAAAGAGCTCCACCAGCTCTTCGGTGGCCGGCTGCTGAACTTCAAGCTGTTCGCTCGTCAGCTCCAGCGGAACGTCGGTTTTGATGGTCGCCAGTTGGTAAGAGAGGTAAGCCACCTCTTTATTCTGCTCCAGCTTCGCCGCCATGGTTTTCGCACCACGGAAGCTCAGTTCGGCAATCTTCTCCGGCGCGGCGTACAGAGAATCCAGGCCGCCCAGCCCTTGTAACAGCGCCTGCGCGGTTTTTTCGCCCACGCCAGGTACGCCCGGGATGTTATCGGAGGAGTCGCCCATCAGCGCGAGGAAGTCGATAATCAGCTCTGGCGGCACGCCATATTTGGTGACGACCTCTTCCGGCCCCAAAATGGTGTTGGACATGGTGTTGATCAGTGTGACATTCGGTGTCACCAGCTGCGCCATATCTTTGTCGCCAGTACTGATCAGCACCGGACGCCCTTTTTTGTCCGCTTCACATGCCAGCGTGCCGATGACGTCATCCGCTTCAACACCCGATACCGCCAGCAGCGGCAGACCCATCGCTTTCACCATCGCATGCAGTGGCTCAATCTGCGCTCGCAGATCGTCCGGCATTGGCGGGCGGTGAGATTTATAATGTTCGAACAGCTCATCACGGAACGTCTTACCCTTCGCATCAAACACCACGGCGACATGCGTCGGCTGATACTGTAGCAACAGGCTGCGCAGCATATTCAACACGCCATACATTGCGCCAGTGGGTTCCCCGACGCTATTAGTCAGAGGCGGAAACGCATGATACGCGCGATAGAGGTAAGAGGAGCCGTCAACAAGAATGAGTGGGTTTTCGGGGATCTGAACCATGATATCCATGCCTGTTTTTAAATTTACGCTAAAGGATGCCACAGACAGGGTGAAAACATGAATTTTTCGCGGTAAATGAGGGAAAAGATTTCGCGATCGGCGGGATCCTTCGCAGAAACATCCTGTGGATAAGTTTGTGCACAGTTTTTAATTGGCTGGATTTTTGTGGCTTTACGAGGATCGTAAAATTATACAAGCTATTTAAAAACAAAAGGTTAAATAGATAAAAAGGATCTCTATTGCTTTTTGGCGATAATCTGCTCTATGTGGATAGAAGAAAAAAGAAGTTGCTTTCTTTGATGTTTTCCAACAAAGGCACAGCATAAGGTTTCCACCTTGCTACCCTCGCTTTTCTGATAAAATCAGTGCCTTGCACACCTTTTAGCGAGCGTTTTGCTGCTAACTTTTTGAAATATTTAATCATGTCGAGACTACCCGCGGTTACGACGCTCTTTTTTAGCGTTCTGTTAACCATTTTGCTTACGATTGTTTGCTCTTTGCCGATCATTTTCGCCGGCCTGCTAAAGCTGCTTATTCCGATCCCACGTTTTTGGCGAGCGATCTCAGCATTCTGTAATTTTATGATGTCTTGCTGGTGCGAAGGCCTCTACTGGCTGCTGCGCCTCAATCCCCAGCTGGAATGGGATATCCAGGGGCTGGAGGGATTGAATAAGAGAAACTGGTATCTGCTTATTTGTAACCATCACAGCTGGGCGGATATCGTGGTGCTGTGCGTGCTGTTTCGCAAACAGATCCCGATGAACAAATATTTCCTGAAACAGCAACTCGCCTGGGTGCCCTTTATTGGCCTGGCATGCTGGGCGCTCGATATGCCTTTCATGCGCCGCTACTCAAGAGGCTATCTCCTGCGCCATCCCGAAAAGCGGGGTAAGGATGTTGAGACAACGCGCCGTTCGTGTGAGAAGTTTCGCCTGCATCCGACAACGATGGTGAATTTTGTCGAAGGATCGCGTTTTACAGAGGAGAAACGGCGCCAGACACGCTCTTCGTTTAAGCATCTGTTGCCGCCAAAAGCAGCGGGTATCGCGATGGCACTAAATGTTCTGGGTAAACAGTTCGACAAGTTATTGGATGTGACGCTGTGCTACCCGGAAAACGATCGCACTCCCTTTTTCGACATGCTCAGCGGCAAATTGACCCGTATCGTTGTGCGCATTGATTTGCTGCCGGTTCATGAAGGGTTGCACGGCGATTATATTAATGACAAGAATTTTAAGCGCAGCTTTCAGCAGTGGCTGAATGGGTTGTGGCTCGCGAAAGATGAACGCATTAGCGCCATCAAAGCCACCTGTAAAAACGCCGGTCACTGACCGGCGTTATCTTTACTTCTTCTCAACCAGGAACTTCACCGTATCAGCGTAGCTTTTCACAAACGCATCAAGGCTGCTGCCGTCCATACCGCGTTGATCGATCTGGTATTTACCATTGACGAACATCGCCGGTACACCCTGCAACTGCAGATCGGCCGCGGCTTTCTCTTGCTGAGCAACCAGAGATTTCACTACGAAACTGTTCCAGGCGGCGTCATACTCTTCGCCCTTAACGCCAGCTTTGATGAATACGTTACGAATGTCAGCAACGGTTTGAACAGTCTGCGTTTTTTGTACCGCTTCGAACATCGGAGAGCTGATTTTATCTTCCACGCCCAGCGCCATCGCTACGGCCCAAGCCTGCGTCATCTCTTTGCCCAGCGGCCCGAGGAACTCGACGTGGTATTTGGTCATTTTTGTCCCTTCAGGCAGCTTCTTCTTCACTGCTTCAGAGACGTGCCACACCTGCTCAAAGTCGTAGCAGTGCGGGCAGTAGAATGAGAAGAATTCCAGCACCTGCGGTTCGCCGGCGACCGGTTTATCCAGCGTGTTGTACTGCTTACCTTCGGTAATGTCTGCTGCCGAAGCGCTAAATGCCAGAATCATTCCTGCCAGCGCCAGCCAAATCTTCTTCATGGTCAACTCTCTCCGTTTAATACATGGGGGTTAATGCTAAAGGGGGTTCTTGCAGAACCTTCACCTGTTCAAGAAAAATATGCGTCTGATTGCGCCAATGATCTTCGCTGTTCAACCAGGGGAAATTTTTAGGAAACGCAGGATCGTCCCAGCGGCGGATAAGCCACGCCAGATAGTAGACCAGACGCATGGCGCGCAGCGGTTCAATCAGGGCAAGCTCCGCGGTATCAAACTCACAAAACTCTTCGTAGGCTTCAACGATCATCTCCAGCTGCATGCGCTGCTCGGCTTTGTCACCGTGCAGCAACATCCATAAATCTTGCACCGCCGGGCCATTACGCGCATCGTCTAAATCGACAAACATTGGGCCATCGCGCCAGAGAATATTCCCGGCATGGCAATCTCCATGCAGACGCAGCACATTGGCGCGATTATGCCACTGCGCCATAACAGCATCGATAAGCTTATCAACTGCGCTCAGAAACGCCTCTTTTAAGCTTGCGGGGATCAGCGCTGTAGTCTCAAAAAGCTGGCGCGGCTCGATCAAGTATTCGTTAACGCCCATGTCAGGACGATGGGTAAAGCGCTGTTGACGGCCGGTTTGGTGCAAGCGCCCGAGGTAGCGGCCAACCCACTCCATTTGATCAAGATTATCCGCTTCGAACTGGCGGCCGCCAACGCTCGGGAAAACGGCGAAGAGAAAATCCTCATGGGTGAGCAATGTTTGATGGTTAAACGCGAGTGGTGCGGCGACCGGCACATCATTCTCTTGCAAGTCGAGCGCAAATTGATGCTCTTCACGTATCTGTTCCGCTGACCAGCGCTGCGGACGGTAGAACTTCACGACATAGCGGCGGCGATCTTCGTCCTGAAATTGATAAACACGGTTTTCGTAGCTATTAAGCGGAGTGAGGCCGGAATCGACCCGGATCCCCTGCGCGAAGAGCGCATCCATGATGGTATCCGGGTGAAGCGTCTGGAAAGTAAAAGCGTTACAGGTCATCCTGGGATCCGAAAATACGACGAATGATTCAGGATATCATTTTGGGCCGTTTTCGGTGGCTCCTCTTACAAGGTTTTACTCTTTAATCACGCCGCGGGCGCGCAGTAACGCGGTTTTGAAATCCTCTTCGTAATCTTTTTGAATGCCCGGGATCGCTGCGTCCTTTGCCGAGTCGCGCATTTTCAGGTGATAGATCAGGATGTCATCACTTAAATCTGCCAGTCCGCCCTCGTAACCTGACTCTTGCGCCAGTTTCTGCAAAAATTGCATTAAATTGAGTTCGGGTTCTTTCTGCCACGCTGGCTGAAGAAGTTCGATAACTTCGTTGAGGCGTTTACATTTCATGTATCTGCTCCTTATTTTGTGTTCCGACACGTTATCAAGGTCAAACCCACATTAAAAGAGGCGTTATTGGTGAAGGATAGCAGTGCAGTAATCGGCGTCGTGCTGGCTGGCGGCAAAGCCTCGCGCATGGCAGGTAAAGACAAAGGCTTACTGGTGCTTAACGATAAACCGCTCTGGCAACATGTCGCTGAAAGATTAGCGCCGCAGGTAGAGAGTGTGGTGATCAGCGCCAATCGTAACCTTGATGCCTATCGCCTTAGTGGCCTGCCGGTCATTGAGGATACGCTAGGTGACTTCCCGGGTCCGCTGGCGGGTATGCTCGCTGCGTTACAACAGTGCGAAAGCGAATGGTTTCTCTTTTGCCCCTGTGACACGCCCTATATTCCAGGCGATCTCTTATCGTGTTTAGTGGCAGGCCGCGGGCAGGCTCCGGCAGTGTGGGTGCATGATGGCGAACGCGATCATCCGGTCATCGCTCTGCTTCATCGGGACCTTTTACCGCGACTGGAAGCGTGGCTGGCACAGGGAGAACGCAGGGTGATGAAGTTTATGTATGAAGCAGGCGGGCATGCGGTTGATTTCAGTGATTGCCGCGCGACATTCGCCAATGTGAATACGCCTGAGGATCTCGCACGCTGGCAGGAGAAATCATGATCCCATTACTTGCGGTGGCGGCCTGGAGCGGAACGGGTAAGACCACGCTATTGAAAAAGCTGATTCCTGCTCTTTGCGCGCGAGGAGTTCGTCCAGGCTTAATCAAGCATACCCATCATGATATGGATGTTGATACGCCGGGCAAGGATAGTTATGAGCTACGCAAGGCAGGCGCAGCGCAGACGCTGGTCGCCAGCAGCCAGCGCTGGGCATTAATGACGGAAACGCCTGATGAAACGGAGCTAGATCTTGGCTGGCTGGTTAGTAGGATGGATGAGACAAGGCTGGATCTGGTGTTAGTCGAAGGCTTTAAACATGAACCAGTGCCGAAGATCCTGCTCTGGCGCGAAGATTGCGGACACGACGTTACTGAATTAACGATAGATGAACATGTCATCGCGGTAGCGAGCGACGTTGCTTTAACGCTGAAGATACCGGTGTTGGATCTTAATGATATTGAGGGAGTGGCAGAGTTTGTTCTGCACTGGTTAGCGCAGAAAGAGGCTGTTTGAGTGCTCTACGGCTATTTTATTTGCCGCTCTTTGGCGCAAAAAGCAAAAAACCCCAGCCGTGAGGCTGGGGTTCTTCTTATTTGATGCCTGGCAGTTCCCTACTCTCGCATGGGGAGACCCCACACTACCATCGGCGCTACGGCGTTTCACTTCTGAGTTCGGCATGGGGTCAGGTGGGACCACCGCGCTGTTGCCGCCAGGCAAATTCTTTGTGCTCCGTCCTGTGTCTTTTACGCCGCTTCTGCGTTGGCTGCCTTCGCTCGCAACAGTCACATACTTCAGTATGCTCCTGTTGTCTCGTCTCAGTTGCCGCCTTGCTGCTGCGTAAAATCCTTCGGACTTAACATCTAATCTGGTATCAGCTGAAAATCTTCTCTCACGCCAAAACATCTTCGGCGTTGTAAGGTTAAGCCTCACGGTTCATTAGTACCGGTTAGCTCAACGCATCGCTGCGCTTACACACCCGGCCTATCAACGTCGTCGTCTTCAACGTTCCTTCAGGAGACTTAAAGTCTCAGGGAGAACTCATCTCGGGGCAAGTTTCGTGCTTAGATGCTTTCAGCACTTATCTCTTCCGCATTTAGCTACCGGGCAGTGCCATTGGCATGACAACCCGAACACCAGTGATGCGTCCACTCCGGTCCTCTCGTACTAGGAGCAGCCCCCCTCAATTCTCCAGCGCCCACGGCAGATAGGGACCGAACTGTCTCACGACGTTCTAAACCCAGCTCGCGTACCACTTTAAATGGCGAACAGCCATACCCTTGGGACCTACTTCAGCCCCAGGATGTGATGAGCCGACATCGAGGTGCCAAACACCGCCGTCGATATGAACTCTTGGGCGGTATCAGCCTGTTATCCCCGGAGTACCTTTTATCCGTTGAGCGATGGCCCTTCCATTCAGAACCACCGGATCACTATGACCTGCTTTCGCACCTGCTCGCGCCGTCACGCTCGCAGTCAAGCCAGCTTATGCCATTGCACTAACCTCCTGATGTCCGACCAGGATTAGCTGACCTTCGTGCTCCTCCGTTACGCTTTAGGAGGAGACCGCCCCAGTCAAACTACCCACCAGACACTGTCCGCAACCCGGATCACGGGTCCACGTTAGAACATCAAACATTAAAGGGTGGTATTTCAAGGTTGGCTCCACGCAGACTGGCGTCCACGCTTCAAAGCCTCCCACCTATCCTACACATCAAGGCTCAATGTTCAGTGTCAAGCTATAGTAAAGGTTCACGGGGTCTTTCCGTCTTGCCGCGGGTACACTGCATCTTCACAGCGAGTTCAATTTCACTGAGTCTCGGGTGGAGACAGCCTGGCCATCATTACGCCATTCGTGCAGGTCGGAACTTACCCGACAAGGAATTTCGCTACCTTAGGACCGTTATAGTTACGGCCGCCGTTTACCGGGGCTTCGATCAAGAGCTTCACCTTGCGGTTGACCCCATCAATTAACCTTCCGGCACCGGGCAGGCGTCACACCGTATACGTCCACTTTCGTGTTTGCACAGTGCTGTGTTTTTAATAAACAGTTGCAGCCAGCTGGTATCTTCGACTGGTTTCAGCTCCGTGAGCAAGTCACTTCACCTACGCACCAGCGTGCCTTCTCCCGAAGTTACGGCACCATTTTGCCTAGTTCCTTCACCCGAGTTCTCTCAAGCGCCTTGGTATTCTCTACCTGACCACCTGTGTCGGTTTGGGGTACGATTTCGTGTTACCTGATGCTTAGAGGCTTTTCCTGGAAGCAGGGCATTTGTCACTTCAGCACCGTAGTGCCTCGTCATCACGCCTCAGTGTTAGAGTGAACCGGATTTACCTGGAACACACACCTACACGCTTAAACCGGGACAACCGTCGCCCGGCCGACATAGCCTTCTCCGTCCCCCCTTCGCAGTAACACCAAGTACAGGAATATTAACCTGTTTCCCATCGACTACGCCTTTCGGCCTCGCCTTAGGGGTCGACTCACCCTGCCCCGATTAACGTTGGACAGGAACCCTTGGTCTTCCGGCGAGCGGGCTTTTCACCCGCTTTATCGTTACTTATGTCAGCATTCGCACTTCTGATACCTCCAGCATGCCTCACAGCACACCTTCGCAGGCTTACAGAACGCTCCCCTACCCAACAACACATAGTGTCGCTGCCGCAGCTTCGGTGCATGGTTTAGCCCCGTTACATCTTCCGCGCAGGCCGACTCGACCAGTGAGCTATTACGCTTTCTTTAAATGATGGCTGCTTCTAAGCCAACATCCTGGCTGTCTGGGCCTTCCCACATCGTTTCCCACTTAACCATGACTTTGGGACCTTAGCTGGCGGTCTGGGTTGTTTCCCTCTTCACGACGGACGTTAGCACCCGCCGTGTGTCTCCCGTGATAACATTCTCCGGTATTCGTAGTTTGCATCGGGTTGGTAAGCCGGGATGGCCCCCTAGCCGAAACAGTGCTCTACCCCCGGAGATGAATTCACGAGGCGCTACCTAAATAGCTTTCGGGGAGAACCAGCTATCTCCCGGTTTGATTGGCCTTTCACCCCCAGCCACAGGTCATCCGCTAATTTTTCAACATTAGTCGGTTCGGTCCTCCAGTTAGTGTTACCCAACCTTCAACCTGCCCATGGCTAGATCACCGGGTTTCGGGTCTATACCCTGCAACTTAACGCCCAGTTAAGACTCGGTTTCCCTTCGGCTCCCCTATACGGTTAACCTTGCTACAGAATATAAGTCGCTGACCCATTATACAAAAGGTACGCAGTCACCCCATAAAGAGGCTCCCACTGCTTGTACGTACACGGTTTCAGGTTCTTTTTCACTCCCCTCGCCGGGGTTCTTTTCGCCTTTCCCTCACGGTACTGGTTCACTATCGGTCAGTCAGGAGTATTTAGCCTTGGAGGATGGTCCCCCCATATTCAGACAGGATACCACGTGTCCCGCCCTACTCATCGAGCTCACAGCCAGAGTGCTTTTGTGTACGGGGCTGTCACCCTGTATCGCGCGACTTTCCAGACGCTTCCACTAACACTCAGGCTGATTCAGGCTCTGGGCTGTTCCCCGTTCGCTCGCCGCTACTGGGGGAATCTCGGTTGATTTCTTTTCCTCGGGGTACTTAGATGTTTCAGTTCCCCCGGTTCGCCTCGTTAACCTATGTATTCAGTTAACGATAGTGCAACGGATTGCACTGGGTTTCCCCATTCGGACATCGCCGGCTGTAACGGTTCATATCACCTTACCGGCGCTTTTCGCAGATTAGCACGTCCTTCATCGCCTCTGACTGCCAGGGCATCCACCGTGTACGCTTAGTCGCTTAACCTCACAACCCGAAGATGTTTCGAGAACACCTTAAGTTGCGAAAATTTGAGAGACTCACGAACAATTCGCATTGTTCAGTGTTTCAATTTTCAGCTTGATCCAGATTTTTAAAGAGCAAATATCTCAGACATGACTCGCTGTTCACACAGGAATCAGGTTTGAGATACATCGGCAGGTGACTTTCACTCACAGACCAGCAAGTGGCGTCCCCTAGGGGATTCGAACCCCTGTTACCGCCGTGAAAGGGCGGTGTCCTGGGCCTCTAGACGAAGGGGACACAAAGTCTCACTCGCAAGACGCCTTGCTATTTACTTTTCATCAGACAATCTGTGTGAGCACTACAGGGAAAGGTTCTTTAAGGTAAGGAGGTGATCCAACCGCAGGTTCCCCTACGGTTACCTTGTTACGACTTCACCCCAGTCATGAATCACAAAGTGGTAAGCGCCCTCCCGAAGGTTAAGCTACCTACTTCTTTTGCAACCCACTCCCATGGTGTGACGGGCGGTGTGTACAAGGCCCGGGAACGTATTCACCGTGACATTCTGATTCACGATTACTAGCGATTCCGACTTCATGGAGTCGAGTTGCAGACTCCAATCCGGACTACGACGCACTTTATGAGGTCCGCTTGCTCTCGCGAGGTCGCTTCTCTTTGTATGCGCCATTGTAGCACGTGTGTAGCCCTGGTCGTAAGGGCCATGATGACTTGACGTCATCCCCACCTTCCTCCAGTTTATCACTGGCAGTCTCCTTTGAGTTCCCGGCCTAACCGCTGGCAACAAAGGATAAGGGTTGCGCTCGTTGCGGGACTTAACCCAACATTTCACAACACGAGCTGACGACAGCCATGCAGCACCTGTCTCACAGTTCCCGAAGGCACCAATCCATCTCTGGAAAGTTCTGTGGATGTCAAGACCAGGTAAGGTTCTTCGCGTTGCATCGAATTAAACCACATGCTCCACCGCTTGTGCGGGCCCCCGTCAATTCATTTGAGTTTTAACCTTGCGGCCGTACTCCCCAGGCGGTCGACTTAACGCGTTAGCTCCGGAAGCCACGCCTCAAGGGCACAACCTCCAAGTCGACATCGTTTACGGCGTGGACTACCAGGGTATCTAATCCTGTTTGCTCCCCACGCTTTCGCACCTGAGCGTCAGTCTTCGTCCAGGGGGCCGCCTTCGCCACCGGTATTCCTCCAGATCTCTACGCATTTCACCGCTACACCTGGAATTCTACCCCCCTCTACGAGACTCAAGCCTGCCAGTTTCGGATGCAGTTCCCAGGTTGAGCCCGGGGATTTCACATCCGACTTGACAGACCGCCTGCGTGCGCTTTACGCCCAGTAATTCCGATTAACGCTTGCACCCTCCGTATTACCGCGGCTGCTGGCACGGAGTTAGCCGGTGCTTCTTCTGCGGGTAACGTCAATCGACGCGGTTATTAACCGCATCGCCTTCCTCCCCGCTGAAAGTACTTTACAACCCGAAGGCCTTCTTCATACACGCGGCATGGCTGCATCAGGCTTGCGCCCATTGTGCAATATTCCCCACTGCTGCCTCCCGTAGGAGTCTGGACCGTGTCTCAGTTCCAGTGTGGCTGGTCATCCTCTCAGACCAGCTAGGGATCGTCGCCTAGGTGAGCCGTTACCCCACCTACTAGCTAATCCCATCTGGGCACATCTGATGGCAAGAGGCCCGAAGGTCCCCCTCTTTGGTCTTGCGACGTTATGCGGTATTAGCTACCGTTTCCAGTAGTTATCCCCCTCCATCAGGCAGTTTCCCAGACATTACTCACCCGTCCGCCACTCGTCAGCAAAGCAGCAAGCTGCTTCCTGTTACCGTTCGACTTGCATGTGTTAGGCCTGCCGCCAGCGTTCAATCTGAGCCATGATCAAACTCTTCAATTTAAAGTTTGATGCTCATCGAATTAAACCGTAATGAATTACGTGTTCACCCGTGAGACTTGGTATTCATTTAGTGTCCGAGGACATTAAGAATCCATGTCACCTGAGTGCCCACACAGATTGTCTGATAAATTGTTAAAGAGCAGTGCCGCTTCGCTTTTCGCTGCGGCGCGGGGTGTGCATATTACGCTTTCCCGCTGTGAAGTCAACTGATTATTTTCAGATTTCTTCACCTGACAGACCGGTGTGTTTGCCGTTGTGCCGTGTCAGTGGAGGCGCATTATAGGCAGTTAATTCCTGCTGACAACCCCTAATTTGAAAAAACTTTTCAACCGTGTTTTTTTTCAACAAAGTGCGGTTAAAAGCGGCATAAATAGCGGGTTTTGCTGTTTTTACCACCACTTGTAGATATCGAATGGCATACTACCGAATGAAATAAAGAAGAAGGAAGTGAGAAATGCCTTTAAACGCACAGCAGCTTGCCGCACAGAAAAACATCTCCTGGGTCTTAGCCGAGAAACTGGCGCAGCAGATCCTCAGAGGAGAGTATGTGCCGGGAACCATCTTGCCCGGCGAGATGGAGCTCGGCGAGAAGTTTGGCGTAAGCCGTACCGCAGTGAGAGAGGCAATAAAGACATTAACCGCGAAGGGCATGGTCTTACCCCGCCCGCGCATCGGCACACGCGTGATGCCGAAGGGGAACTGGAACTTCCTTGATACCGAGCTTCTCTCATGGTGGATGAGCGAAGACAACTTCCAGGAAGTGATCCAACACTTTCTCGTTATGCGCGCCAGCCTCGAGCCGCAGGCCTGTCTCCTGGCCGCCACACTGGCAAGCGCCGAGCAAAAGGCTTATCTCAATACATTAATGGAAGAGATGGTGTGCCTGAAAAAGACGTTCAACCGTGAACGCTGGATAGAGGTGGACATGGCGTGGCATGAGCATATCTACACCATGAGCGGTAATCCTTTCCTTATCTCTTTCGCCACACTTTTCCACTCGGTTTACCATACTTACTTCACCTCTATTACTGAGAACGAAGTGATTAAGCTGGATCTTCACCAGGCTATCGTCGACGCGATTCAGGAAAGCGACGGTGAGAGTGCGTGTCAGGCGTGCCAGAGATTGTTGAATTCGCCTAATTAAAGGAATGAGTATGACAAAGAAGAAAGGGCGCAGTATGGCCGGGCTGCCGTGGATCGCCGCGATGGCCTTTTTTATGCAGGCGCTCGACGCCACCATCCTTAACACCGCCCTACCCGCCATTGCGCAAAGTCTTAACCGTTCACCGCTGGCGATGCAGTCCGCCATTATCAGTTACACCCTGACCGTTGCTATGCTTATTCCGGTCAGCGGCTGGCTGGCCGACCGCTTCGGCACGCGACGCATCTTTATGTTAGCCGTCAGCCTTTTCACCCTCGGCTCGCTGGCCTGCGCCCTCTCCAACTCTCTGGCCATGCTGGTTGTCTTCCGCGTGATTCAGGGGATTGGCGGGGCGATGATGATGCCGGTGGCGCGCCTTGCCCTGCTGCGCGCCTATCCGCGCAGTGAATTGCTGCCGGTACTTAACTTTGTCACCATGCCGGGGCTGGTCGGGCCGATTCTTGGGCCGGTGATGGGCGGCGTGCTGGTTACCTGGGCAAGCTGGCACTGGATCTTTCTAATTAATATTCCCATTGGTGTCGCCGGGTTGCTCTATGCGCGTAAATATATGCCGAACTTCACCACGCCGCGCCGCAGTTTTGATATGTGGGGCTTCCTGCTGTTCGGCTTAAGCCTGGTGCTCTTCTCAAGCGGCATGGAACTGTTCGGCGAGAAAGTGGTTGAAACCTGGCTTGCCCTAAGCATTATCTTCAGCGGCATTGCCCTATTGCTGCTCTATATTCGCCACGCCCGCCGCCACCCGACGCCGCTTATCTCGCTCAATCTCTTCAAGACGCGCACCTTCTCCGTCGGCATCGCCGGGAATATCGCTTCGCGCCTCGGCACCGGCTGCGTTCCTTTCTTAATGCCACTGATGTTGCAGGTTGGCTTTGGCTATCCGGCGCTGATCGCTGGTTGCATGATGGCCCCCACGGCTCTGGGCTCCATTCTGGCGAAATCGACCGTCACGCAGATCCTGCGCTGGTTTGGCTATCGCAAAACACTGGTTGGCGTCACGCTCTTTATTGGTGTGATGATTGCGCAGTTCGCCCTGCAAACCCAGGCGATGGCAATCTGGATGCTGGTGCTGCCGCTGTTCATATTAGGGATGGCGATGTCGACGCAGTTTACCGCCATGAATACCATCTCCCTTGCCGACTTAACGGATGAAAACGCCAGCAGCGGCAATAGCGTGCTTGCGGTAACGCAGCAGCTGTCGATAAGCCTCGGTGTGGCGGTGAGCGCAGCGGTGCTGCGTTTTTATGAAGGGTTCGATGGCACCAATACCGTTGAACAGTTCCACTACACCTTTATGACGATGGGCGCAGTAACGGTAGTCTCCGCGTTAACCTTTATGCTGTTGAAGGCGAAAGATGGCCGCAACCTGATCAAGGAGCGCCACAAAAAATCAGGCTGAACCGCGCTCCATTAAGACAGGCGTCAGCTGTAGGCGCTGTTGCTGCAGGCTCGGGTCGGCAATACGGTGGATCAGCACATCAATCGCCAGCTCACCCAGTTCATCCTTTGGCTGATGGATAGTGGTGAGCGGCGGCGTCATATAGCGCGCCAGCTCAATATCGTCGTATCCGACAATCGCCATATCCTGCGGGATCGACAGCCCCGCCTGGTAGAGCGCCTGATAAGCGCCGACCGCCATCGCATCATTGCCGATAAATACCGCCTGCGGGCGCTCATCCATCGCCAGCAGACGCTGCATCGCCGTCAGGCCACCGCCAAACTCGAAATCACTCTCGATCTCGTCGCCGTCGCGAATCGTTAACCCGGCGCGCGCCATCGCCTCACGATACCCCTCCAGCCGCAGCCGGGAAGGCGTTTTATCCAGCGGGCCGGTAATACAGGCGATACGCGTCATCCCTTTATGGATGAGATACTCCGTCGCCATCATGCCGCCCAACAGCGAGTTATCTTGGATCAGATCGCTGTCGCCATCGAACGGTGCCCAATCCATCATCACGGTGGGAATCGAAGGGTAACGGCTCATGATGACTTGCGAAGGCTGATGCGTTTCGGTACAGAGCAGAAGCAGGCCGTCGACGCGCTTTTGCATCAGCGTTTCCAGATTGCGGTTCATCCGCTGTTCGTCGCCTTCGGTGTTGCATAACACCAGGCTATAACCCCGCTCAAAGCAGCTGCGCTCTACCCCGCGCACCAGCTCAGAGTAAAAAGGGTTGGTACTGGCAGTGATCAGCATCCCGATCGTGCGTGTCTGCTTAAGCTTCAGGCTGCGTGCCACCGCGGAAGGCGCATAGTTCAGTGAGGCGATCGCAGCATCCACCTTCTCGCGAATTGCGTCACTGACAAAACGATCATTATTAATGACGTGGGAGACGGTAGAGGTAGAAACGCCCGCCAGGCGGGCAACATCCTTCATGGTGGCCACGCGTCACCCCTGCTGAGCGAGAAAATCATCAATCTCATTACGCCAAGGAACCGAAGGCTGCGCGCCTTTGCGCGTCACGGCGATAGCCGCCGCCGCATGGGCAAAGCGGATCGCCTCATCCAGCGGCTTCTCTTCCAGCAGCGCGGTCATCAGCGCACCGTTAAAGGTGTCGCCCGCAGCGATAGTATCAATGGCTTTTACCTTGAAACCCGGTACCCGCTTGCCTTCGCCGTTTACACTGGCCCATACACCGCGGCTGCCGAGAGTAATGATGACCGTCCGGATGCCTTTATCATGCAGGACCCGTGCGGCACGCGCCGCATCTTCATCACTGGAAACCGCGATGCCGGTGAGTTTTTCCGCTTCGGTCTCATTAGGGGTAATGATGTCCACCAGCGCCAGTAGCTCATCAGAGAGTTGCCGTGCCGGAGCAGGGTTTAGCGCGACCGTAGTCTGGTTTTGCTGTGCAATACGGGCGGCCGACAGCACGCTCTCAACCGGTGACTCCAGCTGCATTAACAGCGCCGACGCCTCGGCAATTAACGTCTGCTGTTCAGCCACGCGTTCGGTGGTGAGCGCCGCATTCGCACCGGCATGAATACCGATGACATTCTCCCCTTCGCCGTTAACGAAAATCAGCGCTACGCCGGTCGACTCACCCGCAACCACGCTCACAGGCGCCACATCAATATTGTCGCTGGCGAGCTGCTTACGCACACGCGCACCGGTATCGTCATCGCCGGTGCAGGCAATAAACGCGATATCCGCGCCGCTGCGTCCGGCCGCGACGGCCTGATTGGCCCCTTTGCCGCCGAATGCCACCTGGTAGTGATTGCCGGTTACGGTTTCGCCGGGAGTCGGGAAAGATTCAAGGTTAAGAATGTGATCGGCATTGATACTGCCAAGAACGACGAGTTTGCCTGCGGTTTTCATGATGAGCGTGTCCATAAAGTGCGCCACCGCGAACGGTGGCGCGTGCCATGCTTTTCTTTTATTACCTTGTCCCTCAGGCTGACAGAACGTACATCGAGCCTGAACGTTCTGTTACTGCTTGATGACCAGTTTCAGGTCAACCGGATTTTTAGCGTAAACTTTTTCGCCTTTCAACACTTTGTCTGCGGTATCAACGCCTTTCGCGCCAATCTGCTCCGGCAACTGGGCAACAGTAGCGGCCAGTTTGCCGTCGTTAACCGCTTTTTCGCCGTCCGGCGTACCGTCAAAACCGACCACTATCACGTCGCTTTTGCCCGCAGTCTGCAGCGCGCGCAACGCGCCGAGTGCCATCTCATCGTTCTGGGCGAAGACTGCCTGCACGTCCGGATGGGCGGTCAGCAGGTTCTGCATCACGTTCAGACCTTTGGTGCGGTCGAAGTCAGCCGGCTGGCTGGCGAGGACGTTGAATTTGTGCGCTGCGACTGCCTGCTGGAAACCTTCACCACGCTCACGCGCGGCAGACGTCCCGGCAATGCCCTGCAGTTCGATCACTTTCGCGCCTTCGCCCGCTTTCTTGGCGATGTAGTCACCGGCGATTTTACCGCCGAGCACGTTATCAGAAGCGATATGGCTTACCACTTCACCGCTGCTGGCAACGCGGTCGAGCGTGATCACCGGGATTTTGGCCTGGTTAGCCATCTTAATGGCGTTACCCACCGCATCGGAATCGGTCGGGTTGATCAGCAGAAGCTTGGTGCCGCGAACGGTTAAATCCTGGACGTTGGCCAGCTCTTTTGCCGGGTTGTTCTGCGAGTCCAGCACGACCAGGTCATAACCCAGCTTGTCGGCCTCTTTCTGCGCGCCATCCTTCAGCGAGACGAAGAAGGGGTTATTCAGGGTGGAGATCACCAGAGCAATAGAGTCTTTCGCCATCGCGTTCGCACTTACCGTGGCGCTCAGGGCAACAGCAGAAACCAGAGTGGCCAGTTTTTTCATGTTCATGTTCATGAGTCCTGTTGTGTAGGGAATTACTGCTTTTTGTTGTCTACCAGCACCGCCAGCAGAATCACTACTGCTTTAACGATCATCTGGTAATAGGAAGAAACGCTCAACAAATTCAGGCCATTATTAAGGAAGCCAAGAATCAATGCGCCGATCAATGTCCCAACAATCCGACCTTTCCCGCCGGCAAGGCTGGTACCGCCCAGTACTACTGCGGCAATCGCATCCAGCTCATAACCCGCGCCCGCGGTTGGCTGCGCTGAGGAGAGACGCGCAACTTCAATAATGCCCGCCAGCGAGGCCAGCAGGCCGCTCAGGGAGTAGACGATAATTTTGACTTTATCGACGCTAATACCGGAGAGGCGCGTCGCCGCTTCGTTACCGCCCAGCGCATAGATGTAGCGCCCCAGACGGGTATGATGTAACAGATACCAGGCGGCAATAAAGACCACGGCCATGATCCATACCGGCGTTGGCACACCGAGCGGGCGACCGATACCGAACCAGCCAAAAATATCGGCGTTAGCGGTGAAGCCGGTATTCGCGGGGCTGCCGTTGGTGTAAACCAGCGTCACGCCGCGCAGCAGCAGCATCATCACCAGCGTGGCAATAAACGCCTGAACGCGGCCTTTAGCGACGATGGTGCCGGTCACAGCACCGACCGCCGCGCCCAGCGCCAGCGCACCCGCCACCGCCACCAGCGCATTCACCTCCATACCCACCAGCGAGGCGGCAACCGCGCCGGTGAGCGCCAGCAGAGAACCGACGGACAGATCGATTCCCGAGGTCAGGATCACCAGCGTCATGCCCACCGCCATAATGGCGTTCACGGAGGTCTGCTGGAGAATATTCAACAGGTTATTGACGGTAAAAAAGTTGGGACTCATGGTCGAAACGATGGCGATCAGCACCAGCAGGGCAATCAGCGATTTTTGTTCCATCAGCCACGCTTTGCTGAAATAGCGGCGACCAGAAACGGCCTGGGTAGTCATCTCTCTTACTCCTGATTCACACGATTAAGCTTGCCCACAGCGGCAGCCATCAACACTTCCTGAGTGGCCTGCTCGCGCGTGAATTCCCCGCCGAGATGCCCTTCATGCATCACCATGATCCGATCGCTCATACCTAACACTTCCGGCATTTCCGACGAAACAAGAATGATGCTCAGGCCATCGGCCTTGAACTGGTTAATAAGTTGATAAATCTCTTTCTTCGCTCCGACATCCACGCCGCGCGTCGGCTCATCGAGGATTAGCACTTTCGGGCGAGTCATCAGACCGCGCGCAATCGCCACTTTTTGTTGATTACCGCCGGAGAGCAGACCAATCTGCTGCTCCATTGATGGCGTTTTAACATTGAACAGACGAATAAAATCACTTACCGCCTGCTGCTCTTCTTTATGCTTCAGGTTGCCGCCCGTGCGGCTGAAGTAGCGCAGCGCAGTCAAAGACATGTTCTCTTTTACCGACATGCCGAGCACCAGCCCGTCGCGTTTGCGGTCTTCGGAGATGTAGACAATGCCGTTCGCCAGCCCATCCTGCGGCGTTTTGGTGATCACTTCATGACCGTCGAGGGTGACATAGCCGCTGGTGCGCGGCAGTGCGCCATATAGCACTTTCATCAGCTCGGTACGCCCGGCCCCCATCAGCCCGGCAACGCCGAGGATCTCGCCTTTGCGCAGCGTAAAGCTGACGTTATCAACCCCCGGCCCGCAGAGATTATCGACCTTCAAACGAACTTCGCCCGGCGCTTTGTCCAGACGCGGATATTGATCTTCCAGTTTGCGGCCGACCATCATCTCAATCAGCGTATCTTCCGTCAGCGTCGCGACCTCGCGCTCGGCAATAAACTGCCCGTCGCGAAACACGGTAACGTCATCGCAAATCTCGAAGATCTCCTTCATGCGGTGGGAGATATAGACGATGCCGCGCCCCTGCGCTTTCAGTTCGCGGATCACGCGAAACAGTGACTCGGTTTCAGTATCGGTCAGCGCATCGGTCGGCTCATCCATAATGATGACCTGCGACTCATAGCTCATCACTTTGGCGATTTCGACCATCTGCTGATCGCCGATGGAGAGCTCACCTACCGTGCGATCGCTTTTAAAGCGCAGATTGAGTTTGGCCAGCAGCGTGTTGGCTTCGGCGAACATCTTTTTCCAGTCGATTTTGCCGAAGCGGTTAACAAACTCGCGGCCAAGAAAGATGTTCTCGGCAATGGTGAGCTGCGGAATCAGGTTCAGCTCCTGGTGAATAATGCCGATGCCCGCTTCCTGAGAGGATTTTGGCCCGCTGAAGGTGGTCTCTTTGCCCAACCAGAGCAGCGAACCGGCGTCGCGGCTGTAGATGCCGGTCAGCACTTTCATCATTGTCGACTTTCCGGCGCCATTTTCACCGACCAGCGCCATCACGCGGCCGGAATAGACGTTTAGCGCCGCGCCGGAGAGGGCTTTGACGCCGGGAAAGGATTTATCAATGCCTTTAAGTTGCAGTAATGCGTCCATGATCGCCTCAGAAGGTGACGCCGGCACAGAGAATGATATTCGCAAACGGGGAGCACTCCCCGCTGCGAATAACCGCCTGACTACCTGCGGTCTCTTTTTTAAATTGTTCGTGCGTAACGTACCGCACTTCGATGGTATTCCCCTGGTGTTGCTGCAGCTGCTCAAGGTGAGTGAGCAACGTTTCGTGGAGCTGCGGATTCAACTGCTTGATCTCCGACGCGATGATTGCGGCCTCAACCTGCATTTCTGCGGTCACCACTTCCAGCACCTGCATAAAGGAAGGCACGCCCTGAGTTAACGCCATATCAATGCGTTGCGTAGTGCGCGGTACCGGCAACCCGGCATCACATACCACCAGCGTATCGGTATGACCAAGACGAGAGATGACAGACGAAATATCAGCGTTCAGAACACAACCTTTTTTCATATTCTTGCTCCATGAGCGAAACGTTTCGCTGACGGCAGTGTAGTACGAAGATTGTTCTAAAAACTATCGCCTGATTGAAGAAGTGTGATCGAAATCGAAACGTTTCGCTCATCGGGATAACGAAAAAAACGGCGCGACTTTCTTAAGGTAAATTGATGGCAATTGATAGTAAAAACCCCTCTTAGGGAGGGGTTTGAAAGGTGTCAGATTTCGACCTGCGTTCCGAGTTCGATAACCCGGTTAGGTGGGATCTCAAACTGGTCCGGCGCGCGCAGGGCGTTGCGCTGCAATACCAGGTAGAGCTTGCCGCGCAGGCGCAGATACCACGGGCGTTTGCCGAGGATCAGCGACTCGTGGGACATAAAGAAGGAGGTCTCCATCATTCGGCAACTTAACCCTTCCAGCCCGCAGCGGTGGAACACCTCTTCCACGTTCGGCGTTTCGCGCCAACCATAGCTTGCCACCACGCGCCAGAAAGTGGGCGACAGCTGCTCAATCTGCACGCGACGAACATTATGCACATAGGGCGCGTCCTCCGTGCGTAATGTCAGCAGGATCACCCGCTCATGCAGCACCTTGTTGTGCTTCAGGTTATGCATCATGGCAAAAGGAATAACGTTCAGCGCGCGGGACATATAAACCGCTGTACCCGGTACGCGTACCGGCGGCGACTTCTCCAGCGAAGCGATCATCGCTTCCAGTGAGTTACCGTGCTCATGCATGCGGCGCAGCAGGCGGAAACGCTCGCTCTTCCAGGTGGTCATCACCAGAAACATTACCAGACCGAGGCTCAATGGCAGCCAGCCGCCGGAGACAATCTTATCGAGGTTCGCCGAGAAGAGCGGCACATCGATGCAGAGGAAGAAGAGCAGCAGCATGCCAACCAGAATCTTATTCCAGTGCCAGTTTTTGCGCGCCACGGTGGTAAAGAGCAGGGTGGTCAGCACCATGGTGCCGGTCACCGCAATACCGTATGCCGCCGCCAGGTTGCTGGAGTGCTCGAAGCTGACAATCACCAGCACTACCGCGAAGTAGAGCAGCCAGTTGATAAAGGGAATATAGATCTGCCCGGACTCCATCTCCGAGGTGTGAATAATCCGCATCGGCGCCAGATAACCAAGGCGTACCGCCTGGCGAGTCAGGGAGAAGACACCGGAAATGACCGCCTGCGAGGCAATCACCGTCGCCAGCGTGGCGATAATCAGCATCGGGATCAGCGCCCACTCAGGCGCTAACAGGAAGAAGGGGTTTTTAATCGCTTCGGGGGTTTTCAGCAGCAGCGCGCCCTGGCCAAAGTAGTTCAGCACCAGCGAGGGCAGCACCACGCTAAACCACGCCAAGCGGATCGGCAGTTTACCGAAGTGGCCCATATCCGCGTAGAGCGCTTCCACGCCGGTAATAGAGAGCACGACGGCTCCGAGGGCGACAAACGAAATGGCTTTGTACTGCAAGAAGAAGTTAACCGCCCACATCGGGTTAAGCGCCTGCAGCACTTCCGGGTTGGCAATAATGCTGCGTACGCCGAGCACCGCCAGAATCAAAAACCACGCCAGCATAATTGGCGCAAAGAGTTTGCCCACTAGCCCGGTGCCATGTTTTTGAATGGCAAACAGCAGTGTCAGCACCACGATGGAGAGCGGCACAATCCACGTATCGAGGGAGGGGGCGACAATCTCAAGGCCTTCGATGGCCGACATCACCGAGATGGCGGGCGTAATGACCACTTCGCCATAGAAGAAGCTGCCGCCGATCAGGCCCATAATCACCAGCACCGAGGTCATCCTGGCGGAGGTATTACGCCCGGCCAGCGACATCAGCGTCAGGATCCCACCTTCACCGGCGTTATCCGCCCGCATCACAAAGGTGAGGTACTTAATCGAGACGACAAAAACCAGTAGCCAGAAAATCAGCGACAGGAAGCCAAAGACAGCATCGCGCTCAACGCCGAAGCCGAACTGGCCAGACAAACATTCACGCAGTGTATAGAGTGGGCTGGTACCAATATCACCGTAGACAACCCCAATTGCCGCGAGTGTGACCGCGGGTAACGATTGTTTCTTATCAGTGCTCATAGACTAATCTTTTGATTGAATGCAATTATGTGTGCTTAGTCCCTTGGCCCACAAAAAGCGCACAGTATGCACGATTATCGACGGAATCGTACCCCTAAATGCAACCACATTAATCTGGCTCAATGAAAACAAAGCCGTTCTTCAGTCTATTACAGGCACTTTCAGGAACGTTTATAATCGCTCTGACAAGCCGGAAACCACGGCGAAAGGACGCAGATTCATTATGGCTCACTTACATCTATTAGCAGAAAGAATTTCCCGCCTCAGCAGCGCGCTGGAGAAAGGCCTCTTTGAGCGCAGCCATGCGATCCGGCTCTGTTTGCTGGCCGCCCTGAGCGGCGAAAGCGTATTCCTGCTGGGTCCGCCGGGCATCGCCAAAAGCCTGATCGCCCGCCGCCTGAAATTCGCCTTCAAAAATGCCCGCGCCTTTGAATATTTAATGACCCGTTTCTCCACGCCGGAAGAGGTCTTTGGCCCCCTTTCCATTCAGGCGCTGAAAGATGAAGGGCGCTATGAGCGTCTCACAAGCGGCTATTTACCGGAAGCGGAAATCGTCTTTCTGGATGAGATCTGGAAAGCAGGCCCGGCGATCCTTAACACCCTGCTGACCGCCATTAACGAACGCCGTTTTCGTAACGGCGCCAGCGAAGATCATATTCCGATGCGCTTGCTGGTGGCGGCCTCTAACGAACTACCGGAAGCGGACAGCAGCCTCGAAGCGCTCTACGACCGCATGCTGATTCGTCTCTGGCTCGACAAAGTGCAGGAGAAGAGCAACTTCCGCTCAATGCTGATTAGCCAGCAGAGTGAAAGTGAAAACCCGGTGCCGGCGGAGTTGCAAATCACCGATGAAGAGTACATCCGCTGGCAGCATGACATTTCCCAGGTGGCGCTGCCGGAACCGGTTTTTGAGCTGATTTACACTCTGCGCCAGCAGCTGGATACGCTGCCGAACGCGCCATATGTTTCCGACCGGCGCTGGAAAAAAGCGATTCGCCTGTTGCAGGCCAGCGCCCTCTTTAGTGGCCGCGACGCGGTGGCGCCTATCGACCTGATCCTGCTGAAAGATTGCCTGTGGCATGACGCGGAAAGCCTGCGCCTGCTGCAACAGCAGCTCGATGTTTTGATGACCGGGCACGCCTGGCAGCAGCAGGCGATGGTGACGCAACTGAGTGCGATAGCCCAGCGACACCTGCAACTTCAGCAGCAGCAAAGTGATAAAACCGCGCTCAGAGTGGAGCGCCAGGGCGGCATGTTCAGCCGTCGCCCCCATTATGAACTTCCTGCGGATTTGACCGAGCCGGTGCTGACGCTTCTGCTACAGCAGCCGCTGAAACTGCACGATCTTAACGTTATTCACCTCACCCTTGAGCGCAGCGCACTGGAGCAGTGGCTGACGAAAGGGGGCGAGATCCGCGGCAAGCTTAACGGGATAGGTTTTGCCCAGCCGCTCAATATGGAAGTGGATGCCAGCCAGCACCTGCTGGTGCGCGATGTCAGTTTACAGAGCTCGCGCCTGGCGTTGCCGGGCACGGCGTCAGAGAACGTGCCGGATGAGATCAGGCAGCAGCTGGAGGCGCTGGACACCACCTGGCACCAGCAGCACACCCGTTTTAGCGAACAGCAGAAGTGTCTGTTTATCTCCAGCGACTGGTTGGGTCGCATTGAAGCCAGCCTGCAGGATGTCAGAGCGCAGATCCAACAGGCGCGTCAATGATCCCTCTCGATACGCTTAATGTAATGCTGACCATCAGCGAAGAGGCGTTGATAGAGGATCTTATTATCCTCTTACTGGCCTCGCCGCAGCTGGCGATCTTTTTTGAAAAGTTTCCCAAGCTCAAGCATGCCATTACGGAAGATCTGCCGCGCTGGCGCGAAGCGCTAAAAAAGCACCTTAAAGAGGCGGAAGTACCAAAAACGCTGGCGGAAGAGGTGCTCGCCTTTCAGCAGAGCCAGCTGCTCTCCACCTCGCAGTTTACCGTTCAGCTACCGCAAACGCTGGCCCTGCTCGATAGGGTGCAATCCCCTTTCGCGGCGCAGGCTCGCCAGATGGTGACCGATAACCCGGCCTTTACCCCTGCCCTGCACACGCTCTTTCTTCAGCGCTGGCGTCTGAGCCTGGTGGTGCAAACCACTGCCTTCAACCAGCAACTGCTGGAGGAGGAGCGCGAACAGTTGCTGAGTGAAGTGCAGGCACGCATGACTCTCAGCGGCCAGCTTGAACCGGTATTAATTGAGAATGAGAACGCGGCCGGCAGATTATGGGATATGAGCGCCGGGCAGCTTAAACGCGGCGATTACCAGTTGATCGTCAAATATGGTGATTTCCTCAAAGAGCAGCCCGAACTGCAGCAACTGGCAGAGCAGCTAGGCCGCTCACGGGAAGCGCGTTCAGTGCCGCGCAAAGATGCGCCGATGGAGACCTTCCGCAGCCTGGTGCGCGAGCCGTCAACGGTGCCGGAGCAGGTCGATGGCTTGCATCAAAGCGACGATATTCTGCGCCTGCTGCCGCCGGAACTGGCGACCCTCGGCATCACCGAGCTGGAGTATGAGTTTTACCGGCGGCTGGTGGAGAAACAGCTGCTGACCTACCGGCTTCACGGCGATGCCTGGCACGAAAAGGTGACCGAACGCCCGGTTATTCATCAGGATTTTGATGAGCAGCCGCGCGGGCCATTTATTGTCTGCGTCGACACCTCCGGTTCCATGGGCGGCTTCAACGAACAGTGCGCGAAGGCTTTCTGCC
Organism: Kosakonia sp. SMBL-WEM22; assembly: GCF_014490785.1. Taxonomy (NCBI): domain Bacteria; kingdom Pseudomonadati; phylum Pseudomonadota; class Gammaproteobacteria; order Enterobacterales; family Enterobacteriaceae; genus Kosakonia; species Kosakonia sp. SMBL-WEM22. Next base: position 5,000,814 of record NZ_CP051488.1, read on the forward strand.
TGGCGATGATGCGCGTGGCGCTGGCGGACAAACGGCGCTGCTTCATTATGCTCTTCTCCACGGAAGTGGTGCGCTATGAGCTGACCTGCGATAGCGGGCTGGAGCAGGCGATCCGCTTTCTGAGCCAGCGCTTTCGCGGTGGCACCGATCTGGCGAGCTGCTTTCGTGCGGTGATTGAGCGGATGCAGGGCGGCGAATGGTATGACGCCGATGCGGTGGTGATCTCCGATTTTATCGCCCAGCGGCTGCCGGAGGAGGTGATCGGTAAGGTAAAGGAGCTGCAACAGGTGCATCAACACCGCTTTCACGCGGTGGCGATGTCAGCCCACGGAAAACCCGGCATCATGCGCATCTTTGACCATATCTGGCGCTTTGATACCGGGATGCGCAGCCGCTTACTGCGCCGCTGGCGGCGTTAAAGCAGATCGGCAACCTCGTCGCGCACGGCGGCTGGCCATACGCCGCACTGCACCTGACCGATATGCGAGAGTTGTAACAGCAGCATGGTGAGGCGCGATTGACCAATGCCGCCACCGATGGTTTGCGGCATCTCGCCACGCAGCAGCGCCTGGTGCCAGTCAAGCTGCAGCCTCTCTTCATCATCAGTCAGTTTCAGCTGGCGCTTCAGGGCTTCAGCGTCAACGCGGATCCCCATTGATGAGAGCTCCAGCGCATCCTCCAGCACCGGGTTCCACACCAGGATATCGCCGTTGAGGCCGCTGAAACCGGCTTCGGCTGGCGTGCTCCAGTCATCATAATCCGGCGCGCGAACATCGTGACGCTTGCCGTCACTAAGCTTGCCGCCAATCCCCATCAGAAAGACAGCGCCCAGCTCTTTGGCGATCGCTTTTTCGCGCCCTTTCGCATCTAAGTGCGGGAAGCGGCTGAGCAGTGTTTCGCTGTGTACGAAGTGGATCTGCTCTGGCAGGAACGGTGCCAGACCAAACTCTGCGCTTACCGCGGCTTCAGTCGCTTTGATCCCGGACCAGATCGCCTCAACCGTCGATTTCAGCGTCGCCAGCTGGCGCTGACCGTCTCCTAATACGCGCTCCCAGTCCCACTGATCCACATACACGGAGTGAATGGGCGAGAGACGATCTTCATCGGGGCGCAGGGCTTTCATATGGGTGTAAAGCCCTTCACCGGCGCTGAAATCATGTTGCCCCAGCGTCTGACGTTTCCACTTTGCCAGTGAGTGCACCACTTCAAAGCGAGCATCTGGCAGCGTCTTCACATTGACCTGTACCGCTTTCTCGCAACCCGACAGGTTATCCTGTGTGCCATCCCCTACGCGGCTGAGGATCGGTGCCTGCACTTCAATCAGGCCCAATTTCTCTTCCAGCTGGCGAGAGAAGAAGGATTTCACAAAGGCGATCTGGCGTTGTTTTGCGATGTAGGCGGTTTTCATTTTTTAACTCCTGTCTGCGTAGACTTGCAATTAAGCAACAGAAACAGGCGTCAGTTCAATAATCCACAATTAAAAAGGCCAACAGGCTTTTGAATCGCTAAAATAGACGGCTAAAATAGAATGAATCATTAATCTACATAAGAAAAACGTATGGAAAATTATCAGATCGACAATCTGGATCGCGGCATCCTTGAAGCCTTAATGACCAATGCCCGTACGGCGTATGCCGAGCTGGCGAAACAGTTCGGCGTCAGCCCGGGCACCATTCATGTGCGGGTCGAGAAGATGAAGCAGGCGGGCATTATTACCGGCGCGCGTATCGACGTCAGCCCAAAGCAACTCGGGTACGATGTCTGCTGCTTTATCGGCATCATTTTGAAGAGCGCCAAAGATTACCCCTCAGCGTTGGCCAGACTGGAGAGTCTGGAAGAGGTGACCGAAGCCTACTACACCACCGGACACTACAGCATCTTTATTAAAGTGATGTGCCGCTCGATCGACGCGCTACAACAGGTACTTATCAACAAGATCCAGACCATTGATGAAATCCAGTCCACCGAGACATTGATCTCGTTGCAAAACCCCATCATGCGCACGATCCGCCCGTAACCGGGCATTTTCATCCACGATCAATACCCGTATTGTCCACAGGTAGATCCCAGCTCATTCACAGCGTACAATACGCCCCACTTTGTCGTCGCAGGGCGACTAAAACGGAGCGGGTTCATGGCAGACATTACTCTTATTAGCGGCAGCACCCTTGGCGGTGCGGAATACGTGGCAGAACATCTGGCTGAAAAGCTGGAGGAAGCAGGGTTCAATACCTTTACGTTCCATGGTCCGTTATTAGAGGATTTGCCGCAGCAGGGGCTCTGGCTGGTGGTCACTTCCACCCACGGTGCGGGTGATATCCCCGACAACCTGCTGCCAATGTATGAAGAGCTTGATGAACTGAACCCGGATCTGTCGCAGATTCGCTTTGGCGCGATCGGTATCGGCAGCCGTGAATATGACACCTTCTGTCAGGCGATCGACAAAATGGAAGCCGGGCTGAAGAAAAAGGGTGCCAAACAGATCGGTGAAACGCTGAAGATCAACGTCCTCGATCACGATATTCCGGAGGATCCGGCCGAAGAGTGGCTGGGATCCTGGATAAAATTACTCGATATTGTGTAAAGATCGTGCGATCAGCAGTGAATAACTAGGCTTAAAAGCGCTTATTAACCGGTAGTTATCCAATGAATAACTCTGCTCACCGATCAGCCCTGTGTATAACTAGCCCTTTTGATCCCAGCTTATACGGTGCTGGATCACCGATCATTCACAGTTAATGATCCTTCCTAATAAACTGATCTTAAAGCGATGATCCGGCTTATCCACAAGACATCGCGATCCTAATAAGAGATCACAATAGAACAGATCTCTCTATATAAAGATCTTCTTTTTAATAGCCGGGATCCGGAGTCTTTCTCACTGGACTAAAGTTGAGTAGAATCCACGACCCGGCCACACATTCATTTTCTAACCGCTCAGGCGAGGCATACCACCATGTTTTATCCGGATCCTTTTGACGTCATCATCATTGGCGGGGGTCATGCAGGCACTGAGGCCGCAATGGCCGCAGCGCGTATGGGTCAGCAGACTCTGCTTTTGACACACAATATCGACACCCTGGGGCAGATGAGCTGCAACCCGGCGATCGGCGGTATTGGGAAAGGACACCTGGTTAAAGAAGTGGATGCACTGGGCGGGCTGATGGCGAAAGCGATCGATCAGGCGGGTATTCAGTTTAGGATACTAAACGCTAGCAAAGGCCCTGCCGTTCGGGCGACGCGTGCACAGGCGGATCGCGTGCTCTATCGCCAGGCGGTACGCACTGCGCTGGAGAACCAGCCAAACCTGATGATCTTCCAGCAGGCGGTTGAGGATCTGATCGTCGAAAACGATCACGTTGTGGGTGCCGTTACCCAGATGGGGCTGAAGTTCCGCGCGAAAGCGGTGGTACTGACCGTCGGCACCTTCCTCGACGGCAAGATCCATATCGGGCTGGATAACTACAGCGGTGGCCGTGCAGGCGATCCGCCGTCGATCCCCCTCTCCCGCCGTCTGCGTGAACTGCCGCTGCGCGTCAGCCGTCTGAAAACCGGTACGCCGCCGCGTATTGACGCGCGCACCATCGATTTCAGCGTGCTGGCACAGCAGCACGGCGACGATCCGATGCCGGTCTTCTCGTTTATGGGCAGTGCCGCGCAACATCCGCGCCAGGTGCCGTGCTATATCACGCACACCAACGAAAAGACCCATGAGGTGATCCGCAATAACCTCGATCGCAGCCCGATGTATGCCGGCGTGATCGAAGGGATCGGACCGCGTTACTGCCCGTCGATCGAAGATAAAGTGATGCGCTTTGCCGATCGCAACCAGCATCAGATCTTCCTTGAACCGGAAGGGCTTACCTCCAACGAAATTTACCCGAACGGCATCTCTACCAGCCTGCCGTTCGATGTACAGATGCAGATCGTCCGCTCAATGCAGGGGATGGAGAACGCGAAGATTGTTCGTCCTGGCTACGCCATTGAGTATGACTTCTTCGACCCGCGCGATCTGAAACCGACGCTTGAGAGCAAATATATCAACGGCCTCTTCTTCGCCGGCCAGATCAACGGCACCACCGGTTACGAAGAAGCTGCCGCGCAGGGTCTGCTGGCCGGTCTGAACGCCGGGCGCTACTCGGCAGATAAAGAGGGCTGGGCACCGCGTCGCGATCAGGCTTACCTGGGCGTACTGGTGGACGATCTCTGCACGCTGGGCACTAAAGAGCCCTACCGCATGTTTACCTCCCGCGCGGAGTATCGTCTGATGCTGCGCGAAGATAACGCCGATCTGCGTCTGACCGAAGCGGGTCGCGAGTTGGGTCTGGTGGATGATGAACGCTGGGCGCGCTTCAACCAGAAGCTGGAAACCATTGAGCGTGAGCGTCAGCGCCTGAAATCCCAGTGGGTGTCACCGGCTTCTGAACATGCGCCGATCGTCAACGCACAGCTGACCGCGCCGTTGTCCCGCGAAGCCAGCGGTGAAGATCTGCTGCGTCGCCCGGAGATGACCTACGAGCAGCTGGTGCAATTGACGCCGTTCGCGCCGGGCTTAGAAGATAAGCAGGCGGCGGAACAGGTTGAAATCCAGGTGAAGTATGAAGGCTACATCGCCCGTCAGCAGGATGAGATCGAGAAGCAGCAGCGCAATGAGAACACTATTCTGCCAGCGACTCTCGATTACCGTCAGGTAAACGGCCTGTCGAATGAGGTGATCGCGAAGCTTAACGATCATAAACCCTCTTCCATCGGCCAGGCCTCGCGGATCTCGGGCATTACGCCAGCGGCAATCTCGATTCTGCTGGTGTGGCTGAAGAAGCAAGGGATGCTGCGCCGCAGCGCATAACCCTATCACTCAGGCCCGCACGCCGGGCCTGATAACGCTAAAAGGCAGATAAGCATCGCGCTATTCGCCATGTCGTCTCTCAACAGGTATTCGTTGTGCTCAATAAACTCTCTCGTCTGCTGGCCGAAGCCGGCATTTCGCTGTCCGATCAGCAACAGCAGCAGCTGGTGGCGTATGTTGAAATGCTGCACAAGTGGAACAAAGCCTACAACCTCACCTCGGTTCGCGACCCGAATGAGATGCTGGTACGCCATATCCTCGACAGCATTGTCGTGGCACCGCATCTGCAGGGAACGCGTTTTATCGATGTTGGCACCGGCCCCGGCCTGCCGGGTATCCCACTCTCCATCGTGCGTCCGGAATCCCACTTCACGCTGCTCGACAGCCTCGGCAAGCGCGTTCGCTTCCTGCGCCAGGTGCAGCATGAGCTGAAGCTGACCAATATCGAGCCGGTACAGAGCCGGGTTGAAGACTTCCCTGCGGAGCCGCCTTTTGATGGTGTGATTAGCCGCGCTTTTGCCTCGCTGAACGATATGGTGAGCTGGTGCCACCACCTTCCGGGCGAAACGGGCCGCTTTTATGCCCTGAAAGGTCAGTTGCCGGAAGATGAGATTGCGCTCTTGCCTGCGGGCTTAGCCGTGGAGTCGATTGTTGAATTAAAGGTTCCACACCTGGAAGGCGAGCGCCATCTGGTTATCGTTAAAGCAAACAAAGTTTAATTTTTATCAAAAAATGTTGCGTTCGTGCTGTTGCGTGAATGTTAAAAAAGGCGACGAAAAAGAGTGATACTTCCGGTTACATTTAACTTAAATTTAACCAGGATTTATCTGACATTTAACGTCGCTTTTTTTTATTCAGTATCAGAATAATCAACATCGAAAATATCAGCCCGCTAAAAATCGGCCAGTAAAACTACGGCGACTTGTAAAATAATTATTAAAAATGTCAAACAAAGGTTTTTGTTGTAGAGGCGAGTGTTTTAAAAAGAGTTGTGATAAATCGGCTTTATTTTCATAAAGATGAAAAGCTTTAAAATCTGCGGGCATTTGAAACGATGACTGCATATATGTTTAATTTGTGACCTGGTGCACGCTTTATCGCCGGGTTTTTCGCGTTATTTGCACTTTTGCTCGAAGGTTCATCGTTTGTACAAAAGTTTAAAAATAGACCTCGGGAAAAATATTTAAACATTTATTCACCTTTTCGCTACTTATTGTTTGAAATCACGAGGCCGCACCGTATAATTTGACCGCTTTTTGATGCTTGACTCCAGGCCGTAAAGAACGTTTTATACGACACGCGACATACCTCAAAGGGAGCAGGAGTTAAGAAAGATTATGTCTGTGTCGCTCTTTAGCCGAAACGTTGCTCGCAGGCTTCTGCTTATTCAGTTCCTGGCAGTAATGGCAAGTGGATTGCTGTTTAGCCTCAAAGACCCCTTCTGGGGCATTTCCGCCGTGAGCGGAGGTATGGCAGTCTTATTGCCGAATATGTTGTTTATGATTTTTGCCTGGCGTCATCAGGCGAATACACCTTCTAAAGGCCGTGTGGCCTGGACCTTCGCCTTCGGTGAGGCGCTCAAGGTGTTACTGACATTCGTGTTACTGGTGGTGGCGCTGGCAGTTTTAAAGGCGGTTTTTTTGCCGCTGATAGTCACGTGGGTTTCGGTGCTAGTGGTTCAGATACTGGCACCTGCTGTAATTAACAACAAAGGGTAAGAGGCATCATGTCTGCAGGAGAAAATTCAACACCGCAGGAGTACATCGGTCACCATCTGAATAACCTTCAGATTGACTTGCGTACCTTCTCGCTGGTGGATCCGCATAACCCCCCGGCCACGTTCTGGACGCTGAATATCGACTCCATGTTTTTCTCGGTGGTCCTGGGTCTGTTGTTCCTGGTAATGTTCCGTAGTGTAGCGAAGAAAGCGACCAGCGGCGTACCGGGGAAATTCCAGACGGCGATCGAGCTGGTGATTGGTTTTGTTCATGGTAGCGTCAAAGACATGTACCACGGCAAAAGCAAGCTTATCGCGCCACTGGCCCTGACGATTTTCGTCTGGGTATTCCTGATGAACCTGATGGATTTGCTGCCTATCGACCTGCTGCCGTATATCGGTGAGCATGTGTTCGGTCTGCCTGCGCTGCGTGTGGTGCCGTCTGCTGACGTTAACATTACGCTCTCTATGGCACTGGGCGTGTTTATCCTGATTCTGTTCTACAGCATCAAAATGAAGGGTATTGGCGGTTTCGCTAAAGAGCTGACTCTCCAGCCGTTCAACCATCCGGTATTTATACCGATTAACCTTATCCTTGAGGGCGTGAGCCTGCTGTCCAAACCGGTTTCTCTCGGTCTGCGACTGTTCGGTAACATGTACGCGGGTGAGTTGATTTTCATTCTGATCGCGGGTCTTCTGCCGTGGTGGTCACAGTGGATTCTGAATGTGCCATGGGCCATTTTCCACATCCTGATCATTACGCTGCAAGCCTTTATCTTCATGGTTCTGACGATCGTCTATCTGTCGATGGCGTCTGAAGAGCACTGATTTTTAACAACACTACTACGTTTTAACTGAAACAAACTGGAGACTGTCATGGAAAACCTGAATATGGATCTGCTGTACTTGGCTGCCGCTGTGATGATGGGTCTGGCGGCGATCGGTGCTGCGATCGGTATCGGCATCCTCGGGGGTAAATTCCTGGAAGGCGCTGCGCGTCAGCCGGATCTGATTCCTCTGCTGCGTACTCAGTTCTTTATCGTTATGGGTCTGGTGGATGCAATCCCGATGATCGCTGTGGGTCTGGGTCTGTACGTGATGTTTGCTGTCGCGTAGTAAGGGTTGCTTTTCAAGCAATTGTTTAGAACGTTAACCAGATAAGAGGCATTGTGCTGTGAATCTAAACGCAACAATCCTCGGCCAGGCCATCGCGTTTGTCCTGTTCGTTCTGTTCTGCATGAAGTATGTATGGCCGCCGTTGATTGCTGCCATCGAAAAACGTCAGAAAGAGATTGCTGACGGTCTCGCTTCCGCAGAACGGGCCAAAAAGGACCTGGATCTTGCACAGGCCAATGCGACCGACCAGCTGAAAAAAGCGAAAGCTGAAGCTCAGGTTATCATTGAACAGGCGAACAAACGCCGTGCTCAGATCCTGGACGAAGCGAAAGCTGAAGCCGAGCAGGAACGTAACAAAATCGTGGCGCAGGCGCAGGCGGAAATTGACGCCGAACGTAAACGCGCTCGCGAAGAGCTGCGTAAACAAGTGGCTCTGCTGGCTGTTGCCGGCGCCGAGAAGATCATCGAGCGTTCCGTGGATGAAGCTGCTAACAGCGACATCGTGAATAAACTGGTCGCTGAACTGTAAGGAGGAGGGGCTGATGTCTGAATTTGTAACGGTAGCTCGCCCCTACGCCAAAGCAGCTTTTGACTTTGCCGTCGAAACCCAAAGCGTTGACCGCTGGCAGGATATGCTGGCGTTCGCCGCCGAGGTGACGAAAAACGAACAAATGGCCGAGCTGCTCTCCGGTGCGATTGCACCGGAAACGCTCGCCGACTCGTTTATCGCCGTATGTGGTGAGCAACTGGACGAAAAAGGCCAAAACCTGATTCGTGTGATGGCCGAAAACGGTCGTCTGAAAGTGCTCCCTGATGTTCTTGAGCAGTTCATTCAATTGCGCGCGGCCAGCGAGGCTATCGCCGAAGTCGAAGTGACTTCCGCCTCCGCACTGAGTGAAGAACAGCTTGCGAAAATCAGCACAGCGATGGAAAAACGTCTGTCACGTAAAGTGAAGCTGAATTGCAATATCGATAAGTCTGTAATGGCAGGCGTAATCATCCGTGCGGGTGATATGGTCATTGATGGCAGCGTACGCGGCCGTCTTGAGCGCCTTGCAGACGTCTTGCAGTCTTAAGGGGACTGGAGCATGCAACTGAATTCCACCGAAATCAGCGAACTGATCAAGCAGCGCATTGCTCAGTTCAGTGTTGTGAGTGAAGCTCACAACGAAGGTACTATTGTTTCTGTAAGCGACGGTGTTATCCGCATCCACGGCCTGGCCGACTGTATGCAGGGCGAGATGATTTCTCTGCCGGGTAACCGTTACGCTATCGCACTGAACCTGGAGCGCGACTCCGTAGGTGCAGTTGTGATGGGTCCGTACGCTGACCTCGCCGAAGGCATGAAGGTCAAATGTACTGGCCGTATTCTTGAAGTTCCGGTTGGCCGTGGCCTGCTGGGTCGTGTGGTGAACACCCTGGGTGCGCCAATCGACGGTAAAGGTCCGGTTGATAACGATGGCTTCTCGCCAATCGAAGTTATCGCGCCGGGCGTTATCGATCGTCAGTCCGTCGACCAGCCGGTTCAGACCGGTTACAAATCCGTCGACGCCATGATCCCAATCGGTCGTGGTCAGCGTGAGCTGATCATCGGCGACCGTCAGACTGGTAAAACGGCGATGGCTATCGACGCCATCATCAACCAGCGCGACTCCGGCATCAAATGTGTGTACGTGGCCATCGGCCAGAAAGCGTCCACCATTGCTAACGTGGTTCGTAAACTGGAAGAGCACGGCGCACTGTCCAACACCATCGTTGTTGTGGCAACTGCCTCTGAATCCGCTGCACTGCAATACCTGGCACCGTATGCCGGTTGCGCAATGGGCGAATACTTCCGTGACCGCGGTGAAGATGCGCTGATCGTCTACGATGACCTGTCTAAACAGGCCGTTGCTTACCGTCAGGTTTCCCTGCTGCTCCGTCGTCCGCCAGGACGTGAAGCGTTCCCGGGCGACGTATTTTACCTCCACTCCCGTCTGCTGGAGCGCGCATCCCGCGTAAACGCGGAATACGTAGAGAACTTCACCAAAGGTGAAGTGAAAGGTAAAACCGGCTCCCTGACTGCCCTGCCGATTATCGAAACGCAGGCGGGTGACGTTTCCGCGTTCGTTCCGACCAACGTAATCTCCATTACCGATGGTCAGATCTTCCTGGAAACCAACCTGTTTAACTCCGGGATTCGTCCGGCGGTTAACCCGGGTATCTCCGTATCCCGTGTGGGTGGTGCAGCGCAGACCAAGATCATCAAGAAACTGTCCGGTGGTATCCGTACCGCGCTGGCACAGTATCGTGAGCTGGCGGCGTTCTCTCAGTTCGCATCCGATCTGGACGAAGCAACCCGTAAACAGCTGAGCCACGGTCAGAAAGTGACCGAGCTGCTGAAACAGAAACAGTATGCCCCTATGTCTGTTGCACAACAGGGCCTGGTGCTGTTCGCGGCTGAACGCGGTTACCTCGAAGATGTGGAACTGGCGAAAATCGGTAGCTTCGAAGCCGCTCTGCTGGCGTACGTTGACCGTGAACACGCTCCGCTGATGCAAGAGATCAACCAGTCCGGTGGCTATAACGACGAAATCGAAGGCAAGCTGAAAGGCATCCTCGATTCCTTCAAAGCAACCCAGTCCTGGTAACGTCTGGCGGCCTGTCTTAGGGCAGGCCGTAAGGCATTGAGGAGAAGCTCATGGCCGGCGCAAAAGAGATACGTAGTAAGATCGCAAGCGTCCAGAACACGCAAAAGATCACTAAAGCGATGGAGATGGTCGCCGCTTCCAAAATGCGTAAATCGCAGGATCGCATGGCGTCCAGCCGTCCTTATGCAGATACCATGCGCAAAGTGATTGGTCACCTTGCGAACGGTAATCTGGAATATAAGCACCCTTACCTGGAAGAGCGCGATGTAAAACGCGTGGGCTACCTGGTAGTGTCGACCGACCGTGGTCTGTGCGGTGGCTTGAACATTAACCTGTTCAAAAAACTGCTGGCGGATATGAAAGCATGGTCCGATAAAGGCGTTCAGAGCGAACTCGCGATGATCGGCTCTAAAGGCGTCTCTTTCTTCAATTCCGTTGGTGGCAACGTGGTCGCTCAGGTGACCGGTATGGGTGATAACCCGTCCCTGTCAGAACTGATCGGCCCGGTGAAAGTCATGCTGCAGGCCTACGACGAAGGTCGTCTGGATAAGCTTTATATTGTTAGCAATAAATTTATCAACACCATGTCTCAGGTTCCGACCATCACTCAGCTGCTGCCGTTACCGGCTGCAGAAGATGAAGAGTTGAAGCATAAATCCTGGGATTACCTGTATGAACCCGATCCAAAAGCGCTGCTGGATACGCTCCTGCGCCGTTATGTTGAATCTCAGGTTTATCAGGGTGTTGTTGAAAACCTGGCCAGCGAGCAGGCCGCACGTATGGTGGCGATGAAAGCCGCGACCGACAATGGCGGCAGCCTGATTAAAGAGCTGCAGTTGGTATACAACAAAGCTCGTCAGGCCAGCATTACTCAGGAACTCACCGAGATCGTCGGTGGTGCATCCGCGGTATAACCAGGTTAATTCGTAGAGGATTCATGATGGCTACTGGAAAAATTGTCCAGGTAATCGGCGCCGTGGTTGACGTCGAATTCCCTCAGGATGCCGTACCGCGCGTGTACGATGCTCTTGAGGTTCAGAATGGTAACGAGACGCTGGTGCTGGAAGTTCAGCAGCAGCTCGGCGGCGGTATCGTACGTACCATCGCCATGGGTTCTTCCGACGGTCTGCGTCGTGGTCTGCCAGTAACAGACCTCCAGCACCCGATCGAAGTCCCGGTAGGTAAAGCAACACTGGGTCGTATCATGAACGTGCTCGGTCAGCCGATCGACATGAAAGGCGACATCGGTGAAGAAGAGCGTTGGGCTATCCACCGTTCTGCGCCGTCCTATGAAGAGCTCTCAAGCTCTCAGGAACTGCTGGAAACCGGCATCAAAGTAATCGACCTGATGTGTCCGTTCGCCAAGGGCGGTAAAGTCGGTCTGTTCGGTGGTGCAGGTGTAGGTAAAACCGTAAACATGATGGAGCTGATCCGTAACATCGCGATCGAGCACTCCGGTTACTCTGTGTTTGCGGGTGTGGGTGAGCGTACTCGTGAGGGTAACGACTTCTACCACGAAATGACCGACTCCAACGTACTGGATAAAGTATCCTTGGTGTACGGCCAGATGAACGAGCCGCCGGGAAACCGTCTGCGCGTTGCGCTGACCGGCCTGACCATGGCTGAGAAGTTCCGTGACGAAGGTCGTGACGTTCTGCTGTTCGTTGACAACATCTACCGTTATACCCTCGCCGGTACTGAAGTATCCGCACTGCTGGGCCGTATGCCTTCAGCGGTAGGTTACCAGCCGACGCTGGCGGAAGAGATGGGCGTTCTGCAGGAACGTATCACCTCTACTAAAACCGGTTCTATCACCTCCGTTCAGGCGGTATACGTACCGGCGGATGACTTGACTGACCCGTCTCCGGCAACCACCTTTGCGCACCTTGACGCAACCGTGGTACTGAGCCGTCAGATCGCTTCTCTGGGTATCTACCCGGCCGTTGACCCGCTGGATTCCACCAGCCGTCAGCTGGATCCGCTGGTTGTTGGCCAGGAGCACTACGACACCGCGCGTGGCGTACAGTCTCTGCTGCAGCGTTATCAGGAACTGAAAGACATCATCGCCATCCTCGGTATGGATGAGTTGTCTGAAGAGGACAAACTGGTGGTTGCTCGCGCTCGTAAGATCCAGCGCTTCCTCTCCCAGCCGTTCTTCGTTGCGGAAGTATTCACCGGTTCTCCGGGTAAATACGTCTCCCTGAAAGACACCATCCGTGGCTTTAAAGGCATCATGGAAGGCGAATACGATCACCTGCCGGAGCAGGCGTTCTACATGGTCGGTTCCATCGACGAAGCCGTGGAAAAAGCCAAAAAACTTTAACGCCTTAATCGGAGGGTGATATGGCAATGACTTACCACCTGGATGTCGTCAGCGCAGAGCAACAGATGTTCTCTGGTCTGGTCGAGAAAATCCAGGTAACGGGCAGTGAAGGTGAACTGGGTGTTTTCCCGGGTCACGCACCGCTGCTCACCGCCATTAAGCCTGGTATGATCCGCATCGTTAAACAGTTCGGTCATGAAGAGTTTATCTATCTGTCCGGCGGCATTCTCGAAGTGCAGCCTGGCAGCGTGACCGTTCTGGCTGATACGGCAATTCGTGGTCAGGATCTCGACGAAGCGCGAGCTCTGGAAGCGAAGCGTAAAGCAGAAGAGCACATGAAGGGCTCTCACGGTGACGTGGATTACGCTCAGGCGTCTGCAGAGCTGGCGAAAGCTATCGCGAAACTGCGTGTTATCGAGTTGACGAAGAAAGCGATGTAACACCGGCTTGAACGTTAAAAAGCCAGTCTGGTCTCCAGGCTGGCTTTTTTTATGGCTGCGTTTCAGGAAAAGTGAAACTAAAAAGGTGTTTTAATATTTTGTGATAAATGTCACAAAAATGTTGATCGATTTATCAGCGAGGCGTAGACTCCTTTTCTGTGATGTTCATCACATAAACAAATCCAAAAAAGGAAGCCATCATGAAACTGATCAACAAAATCATCGCAATGTTCAGCAACATGAACGTCTATTTCGGCACGTTCAATCACTGATTGCTGTGATGCCATGTGGCGCTGCGCTGACTCCGCCTGGAGACGCGAGCGCCATCGGGCTTTTACTTCAGCGCCGCCTCCACCGCCGCGCTTTCCAGCTCCTTCCCTTCGCTGTTCACACTTTTTCCCTGCTTTATAAAATAGTTGGTGTTATCAATATTGCCGATCACCGCATCGTCATAGCGCCCCGGCGCACTGCGCACCGATTTATTGCCGCGAAACACACCCTGCGTTGAGGCGTCGCCATACGGGCTGGGCCGGAAGATAAAATTGAAGCGCTGGTTATCAGCCGCAATATTGTTCTCTACCACCAGCTTGCCGGGATTAAAGTTATCGGTAAATCCATCAAGATGATTACCCACCGCTTTGCTGTTACGGATCTGATGCGCTACCGGCTGCCCTTCCCCGCCGAGCTTAAAGCCGTTGCTGGTGTTGTTGCGGGCAATTGAACTCTCGATCACCACTACCCCATTGGCACCATCTTCAATCTTGTTGAACAGGTCAAAACCGTCATCAATATTGTCATGGGCGTAGCAGCGGATCAGGCGGTTCCCCTCCCCTACGCGCATTTTCACCGCGAAGCCGTCGGCGTTAATCTTGCCCGGATCTTCATTACCCCATGACTCAGAATCGACCACCCGGTTATCGCTGGCCCACAGTGCTCGGCCAATCTTCTCCGGCGAGGAGATCTGAATGCCGGTGTCGTCATTACGCCAGGCGATCACCTTTTCAATCAGGTTATGGCTGCCCTGGATGCGCAGGCTCTTATCCGTCACCTCAATCCCTTTGATACGCCAGTAGCTGGCATCAAGCAGCAGGCCATGGATCACCGCTTTACCTTCCGCTTCCAGCGTCTTGCGCTGCTTGAGCAGACCGCTCGCCGTCAGCGGGATTTCGGTATAGGGGTAATCGCCGGCCTGCAGCACGATTTTGCCACCCGGCGGCAACAAGCGGATGGCCGTGGCGATATCCAGCGGTGCGGCGGCGGTACCTGACCCCTCTGCCGTACCCTGCGGCGCTACATGCAGCGTCAGCGCCACCGGGTCGATCTTCTCAACCTTTATCTGCTGAACAACAGGTTTACCTTCCGCTTTCGGCGTGAAGGTGAGCGCAAAGGTGGTGCTTTGCTTCAGCCGCGTCGGTAGGGTGTACATCTCACCAGCTTTTACCGGTTTCTCATTACCGATCACCACTTCATTCTCCCGTACGCTAAAGCTGCCATCGTAGTTGGCCCGTGCCTGGAGCAGATACTTCTCACTGCCGCTTTGCGCAGGTGAGGCAACCTGTACGACCACCGGCTGCGCGGGTGGCTGCCAGGGAGTAGAGGCCATCGTGTGAGCTTCTGAAGTGGTTAACGAGGCGTCGGTAACGGTGATCTTCGCATTACGTGAGGCGAAGAAGCCAACGTAGTAGTGCGCTTTATCCTGTGCCGCAATGAGATCGGCGCGTGGAACCTGCTGACTCACCCAGCGATCGCTCCCGGCGGGTGCCCAACTGCTGATAAAGCCACTGTCCGTGCGCTCAAGCTTAAGCCGGAAGGTCGGGGTTTTTCGCAGATCCACCTCTTCCTGATAGCTGGTTTTGACAATTGCCGCACCGGCATTGCCCCACGGCTGGGTGATGCCCTCCCGGCTGATGGTCTGCATTTTGACGCGGAAATTATCCTTTTTGTCCTGCGTCATAATGGCGTTCATCACCATATTGGAGGCGGCAGGAAACTCTTCATACCCTTCTTTCAGCGGTTGCTGGCGCGCGGGACCGATCACATCGCGCACCAGTAAGCCCGCCCCCTCCTGAGCGGCAGGTTTCGCGCCATTTTCCGGGCCAAACTGATCGACAGTCACGGTCGCCTGTAGCGCAAAATTTTTGCCGACCGGCAGCGTTGTATAGAAGAAGGTCAGCCCATCATGGGCGTTGCCAATTTTGCCGCCGCGGCTCTCAAGGGTAATCGGCTTCGATAGATCGGCGCTCTGCTCGAGAGTCAGCTTTTTACCCGCAATTGTTACATCATTAACGCCAATCTTTTCGGCAAGCACGTTTGATGAGAAATTGAGGTCGGTCGACTGACCGAAAGTAATCGCTTTCCACTTTACTGTAGATTCAGCAAAGGTTGAGGCGCAGACAAGGGAACTGCATATCGCGAGAGCCAGAGGTATTTTATAATTCATTTTATTCTCCTGATGGATAATTGCCGTTTATTATCATCAATATGAAACGGTGTTTCTTTTTTATGGCTCACACTCTTTGCTTAATAAAACATCGTTTTGTTTTGTGCGATCTTTATTCAGGATGAAAAATAACAGCTAACTCATTGTATAAATGAGCAGCAGTGAAAAATGGAGCGACTTTCAGCCGGTAAAGTGCTTTACTTTGCCCGCAAAAGGCGCGCTACAGCGCTCTTTAAATGGAATATTGCGCGTTTCATCAGCACTCCATTTCATGCTACAAAATATGTAGTATTTTCAATATGAAAGAGGTTAACTTCTTTCCCAAATAATAGTCAGGACGAATATGTTGAACGCAAAAATGAGCGTGGTGATCCTTGCGGCTGGCAAAGGCACACGCATGTACTCCGATCTTCCCAAAGTGCTGCATACTCTTGCAGGTAAAGCGATGGTGCAGCATGTCATTGATGCTGCTACGAAATTGGGTGCGGATCATGTTCATCTCGTATACGGCCACGGTGGCGAACTGCTTAAACAGCGCCTCGTAGACGACAAACTTAACTGGGTGCTGCAAGCAGAACAGCTCGGCACCGGTCACGCCATGCAGCAGGCTGCCCCCTTCTTTGCTGATGATGAAGATATTTTAATGCTCTACGGTGATGTGCCGCTCATCTCCGTCGAAACGCTTGAGCGCCTGCGTGCAGCTAAACCGCAAGGCGGTATCGGTCTGCTTACTGTCAGACTCGATGATCCGACCGGCTACGGTCGCATAACTCGTGAAAACGGCGTGGTCACTGGCATCGTTGAACAGAAAGATGCCACTGAAGTCCAGCGGCTGATTAACGAGATCAATACCGGCATCCTGATCGCCAACGGCGCAGATCTGAAGCGCTGGCTCGCGAAGTTAACCAATAATAATGCGCAGGGTGAATACTACATCACTGACATTATCAGCCTGGCTTATCACGAAGGGCGTGAAATTGCCGCCGTTCACCCGCAGCGCTTAAGCGAAGTGGAAGGCGTAAATAACCGTCTGCAGCTCTCCCGTCTGGAGCGTGCGTACCAGGCTGAACAGGCAGAAAAACTGCTGCTGGCAGGCGTGATGCTGCGCGATCCGGCGCGTTTCGATCTGCGCGGCACGCTCTCGCATGGCCGCGATGTTGAGATCGACACTAACGTGATTATCGAAGGCAACGTTACGTTGGGTGACCGCGTGAAAATTGGCGCAGGCGTGATCCTGAAGAACTGCGTGATTGGCGATGATTGCGAGATCAGCCCCTACAGCGTGGTGGAAGATGCCCGTCTGGCAGCGGAATGCACCATCGGCCCGTTCGCCCGTTTACGTCCGGGCGCCGAGCTGCTTGCTGGCGCGCACGTCGGCAACTTTGTCGAGATGAAAAAAGCGCGTCTCGGCAAAGGCTCGAAAGCGGGTCATTTGACTTATCTGGGCGACGCGGAGATTGGCGATAACGTTAACGTCGGTGCAGGAGTGATTACCTGTAACTACGACGGTGCCAATAAATTCAAAACCATCATTGGTGATGATGTGTTTGTCGGCTCCGATACGCAGCTGGTGGCACCGGTTACGGTTGCAAAAGGGGCGACTATCGCCGCAGGCACCACCGTTACCCGTGATATCGCTGAAAACGAGCTGGTGTTAAGCCGTGTGCCGCAGGTGCATAAGCAGGGCTGGCAACGCCCGGTGAAAAAGAAGTAAAGCAATAAGACCGGATAGGCTCAGCGCTGTCCGGCATAGATTCAGGGATGAGGGGAAGATAATCCTCCGCCCGTCAGGCAGTACTTATAACAATAACCCCACTCTCTACAAGGCTCGGGGCGTCCGCAAAGCGGACACGTACACGGAATGATTCGCGGCACCGCACAACGGCGGCCCGATTAGCGACGTGTAAACAGGTTGACCGACAACAAAAGGCATAATGCCAAAATCGGAATCAAAAACTATGTGTGGAATTGTAGGCGCAGTCGCGCAGCGTGATGTTGCAGAAATTCTTCTCGAAGGTTTACGTCGCCTCGAATACCGTGGCTATGACTCTGCCGGTCTGGCAGTGGTCGACAATGAAGGTCATATGACCCGTCTGCGTCGCCTCGGCAAAGTGCAGATGCTCTCGCAGGCGGCGGAAGATCATCCGCTGCATGGCGGTACCGGTATCGCGCACACCCGTTGGGCGACCCATGGCGAACCGTCGGAAGGAAACGCGCATCCGCACGTTTCTGAACATATCGTTGTCGTGCATAACGGCATCATCGAAAACCATGAACCGCTGCGCGAAGCGCTGAAAGCGCGCGGGTATGTGTTTGTCTCCGAAACCGACACCGAAGTGATTGCTCACCTGGTGCACTGGGAGCTGGAGCAGGGCGGTACGCTGCGTGAAGCGGTACTGCGCACCATCCCGCAGTTACGCGGTGCCTACGGTACGGTGATCATAGATACCCGTCATCCCGAGACCCTGCTGGCCGCGCGCTCTGGTAGCCCGCTGGTTATTGGTCTCGGTATGGGTGAAAACTTTATCGCCTCTGACCAGCTGGCACTGCTGCCGGTTACCCGTCGTTTTATCTTCCTCGAAGAGGGTGATATTGCAGAAGTGACCCGCCGTAGCGTGACGGTGTTTGATAAATCTGGCGTGGAAACCAAACGCCCGGATATCGAATCCAATCTGCAGTATGATGCGGGCGATAAAGGTATCTATCGCCACTACATGCAGAAAGAGATCTACGAACAGCCAAACGCCATCAAAAACACTCTGACTGGTCGCATCAGCCATGGCGAAGTCGATCTCAGCGAGCTGGGGCCGAATGCCAACGAACTGCTGTCGAAAGTCGAACATATCCAGATTGTTGCCTGCGGTACCTCTTATAACTCCGGTATGGTTTCACGCTACTGGTTTGAATCGCTGGCCGGCGTGCCGTGCGATGTCGAGATTGCTTCCGAGTTCCGCTACCGCAAATCTGCCGTGCGCCGTAACAGCCTGATGATTACCCTTTCGCAGTCTGGTGAGACGGCCGATACGCTGGCGGCGCTGCGTCTGTCGAAAGAGCTGGGTTACCTGGGATCGCTGGCGATCTGTAACGTGCCGGGCTCCTCGCTGGTGCGTGAATCGGATCTGGCGATGATGACTAAAGCCGGTACCGAAATCGGTGTTGCCTCAACCAAAGCCTTCACCACGCAGTTAACGGTGCTGCTGATGCTGGTGGCGAAACTGAGCCGCCTGAAAGGGCAGGATGCAGCGATTGAGCACGATATCGTGCACGGTTTGCAGGCGCTGCCGAACCGCATCGAGCAGATGCTGTCGCAGGATAAACGCATTGAAGCGCTGGCAGAGGACTTCTCTGACAAGCATCACGCGCTGTTCCTCGGTCGTGGCGATCAGTACCCGATCGCGCTGGAAGGCGCGCTGAAGCTGAAAGAGATCTCCTATATTCACGCCGAAGCCTACGCCGCAGGTGAGCTGAAACATGGCCCGCTGGCGCTGATTGACGCTGATATGCCGGTTATCGTGGTGGCACCGAACAACGAACTGCTGGAAAAACTGAAATCTAACATCGAAGAAGTGCGCGCCCGCGGCGGCGTGCTGTATGTCTTCGCCGATCAGGATGCCGGTTTCACCAGCAGCGACAACATGCACATCATTGATATGCCGCACGTGGAAGAGACGATTGCACCGATCTTCTACACCGTGCCGCTGCAGCTGCTGGCCTACCACGTCGCGCTGATTAAAGGCACCGACGTTGACCAGCCGCGCAACCTGGCAAAATCAGTAACGGTGGAATAATCCTAAACTAGCGTCATCTGCCCATCAGGAGGGTGACGTTAACCTTAGTGTAAATAAGTCCGGATATGCTCCTGAAAAAAGCATACCGGATTTTTTTATGTCTCAAATTCGCATCACGGTTAACCTGGCTGCCGCGCCTGACCTGCTTTTCTGGAAAATGTCCGGCAGTGAATCGCTCTCTGAGCCTTTTGAGTATGCGCTTACGCTGCTGGGTGAAGATGCGAGAATCGACCGAAGCCAGATCCTCGGACAGCCCATCACCGTGGATATTCCCGCGCAGGGCGGCGCGGTAAGGCGTTATATCAATGGCAGGGTGACCAGCGTGGCCGTCTCCTCCGTTGCGCTATCCGGCGAGCGGTACGCCGCCTATCAGCTCAGCGTTGAGTCCGATATCTGGCCAATGCGGCTGGCGCGCGATATGCGTATCTTTCAGGCGCAAACCATCCCGCAGATTGTGCAGACCATGCTGTCCGAACAGGGCGTGAAAGTAGACGATCAGCTGACGCAAAGTTACCGGGTATGGGAATATTGCGTGCAGTACCAGGAGAGCAGCCTGGATTTCATCTGCCGCCTGATGGAGCTGGAAGGGATCAGTTGGTATTTCCGCCACCAGTCGGATAGCCACACGCTGGTGCTGGCAGATGCCGGGACCGCTTTTCCTTCTGCGCCGGGTTATGAGGTGATCCCCTATATTCAAACCGCCGCAGGCGGCGTGGCAGATTATGAAGGCATCAGCCAATGGTCGCTGCACGATCGCGTCACGCCGGGGCTTTTTAGCACCGAAGATTATGATTTTCGTAAGCCCAACGCCTGGCTGTTTCAGGCGAGGCAGAATCCCGTCTCCCCCTCTCCCGGGCAAATTGATGTCTATGAGTGGCCCGGTCGTTTTGTCGAGCAAAATGATGGCGAATATTATGCCCGTATTAAGCAGGAGCGCTGGCGGGTCGAGCATCAACAGATCTCCGCTACCGCCACGGCAAGCGGTATTGCCGCCGGGCATACCTTCCAGTTAACCCATGCGCCGTTTGCGCAGGATAACGGGCGTTATCTGGTGACAAAAACCGTGCTGCACATTGAGGAGAACCGCTATGCCAGCGGTGATGAGGGTGCCAGCTCGCGGCTCATCAGCTTCAGCGTTATTCCCGCGTCCCTGGTGTATCGCCCGGAGCAGCGAACGGCCTGGCCTCGCACCTATGGCCCGCAGACTGCCCGCGTTGTCGGCCCCGCTGGCGAGACGATATGGACCGATAAATATGGCCGTATCAAGGTGAAATTCCATTGGGATCGGCTGGGCAAGAGCGATGAAACCAGCTCCTGCTGGGTGCGCGTCTCCAGCGCGTGGGCGGGGCAGGGATTCGGTGGCGTGCAGATCCCGCGTGTTGGTGATGAAGTGGTGATTGATTTTATTAATGGCGATCCCGACCGTCCCATCGTCACCGGGCGCGTCTACAACGATACCAATATGCCGCCATGGGCGTTACCCGCCGCCGCCACGGTGATGGGGTTTATGACGCGCTCGAAAACCGGAAGTTGTGACAATGCCAGCTATCTGCTGTTTGAGGATAAGCTCGGCGTTGAGCGGGTCGATATGCATGCCGAAAAGGATATGAATATCTCCGTTGAGAATAACCAGGTGATTACCGTTGGTGGCAACAGAAGCCTGACGGTGTCGGGTGAGCTTGCCGATAAGGTGACGAAAAAGGCGGATTTTACATACCACGCCACCCGCACCACGCTGGTGGAGCAGAAGGACACGCGCACGGTGAATAATGGCGAAGAGCTAACGGTCACCAATGGCCGCGTGAAGAGCGTCACCAGCGGGGGGGAGAGAGTGACGATTAAAGGGGGATGCGTTGAGGAGATTGAAGGGGCAGCTTCACAACATGTCACTGCGTTAGTGAGTTATACCTTTGATAGCGGCGTCACTTCGACCATTACCGGCAATCGTAACGAGCAGATTTCTCAACACCTGACGCAGACTATCCAGGGAAATAGCGCAATCACTATTAACGGCAGGTGGGATCAGACCGTTGCCGCAGGGGCGAAAATCTACTCGCCGAAAACGATCACCATTGAGAGCGCTGAGAAGGTACATATTAAGACGCCGCATGCGTTTGAATATAAAGATCATAAAGAGACGGCATCGCTTTTCTCTTTTGATTTCACCGCCCTCAAAGTGGTCACCGAAGGCTCTTCATTTACCCTATCAGCGATAAGCAAGGTGGGCTTAACGAGCCTGAAGTTCGATAAATCCGCATTTGATTTAGCCTCGCACGAAGGGCGCGTCGCATTTGGCAAAGCGATGATGCAGTATGGCCAGGTCATGGCGTCGGTTCATGGCTTAACGATGTTTATGTAAGGGATTGAATATGAAGATTGCGATCGCTTTTTCTGTCCTCTTTATCGTAGGGATGATCGCCTACATCGTTTACCTGTTTAACCGCGATCACCGCATCCAGACGCAGGGACGGGACCTACAGGCGACCATCGAAGAGGTGAGCTATATCAGCTCCAATGATAACGGGACACAAAATATTCGTTACCGGCTGGCGATTCACGATGGGAGCGTGACGCGCTCGGTCGAGGGGAAAGAGACCATTGCTGCGTTCAACGCGCCGAAAATGCAGAAAGGGCAGAAGGTCGATATTAAGTACCTGGATGACCAGCATATTCTGTTTATTTTTGATAAGCAGGCATCGTCGGCGAACCCGGGATAATGAGGGATGGAAAAGAGGCTGCCGGGCGGCAACCTCTGTAAATCTTATTTCACTTTTCGGCTCAGCTCATCAAGCTGCTTCTCAAGGGTGCTAATACTGCGCTGCATATCATCGACTTTACGGCTGAGATCGTCATTATTTCTTTTCAGCTCATCCCTTTCGCGGCCGAGCTTTTCAAGGTCACTTTCCATATCTTTAATTTTTCCCTGCTGCTTAGGGTAATCGCGCTGAATCTCGGAAAGGGTTCTTGCGCTAAGGCCAGATGCCGTTGAGATATACGCTTTCCCCCCAGAAGATGAGCCACTTTCATAGGTCATAATTGCATCGCCACTAACCTGGCTGGACATCATATATACGGGAGATTCTGATGCCTGGCTGAAGGTAGCGGGTAACAACGTTAGCAATCCTGTCGCGAAAACAACCGATCTGTTCATACTCATCCTTAGTGTCCACTCTGTGTGGTGTTAACGACGCTATATATATATGAAAACCAGAGTTTGTCTCCTACCTCTTTTCAGTAGCGTTGAAGGGTAAAAAATCAGCGTCGGATGATTGTGAAGTGCGTGGGAAAGCGCGTGGCAGAGGCGGCGTTTTTGCGTAAATTTTATTCGGTCAGGGCGAGCAGCCTCGCCTTTTCAGCTACATTTGGATTGTCATAAAAATAAAACATCAGAGAATTGTTAAGGTGTTATCTAACCTTAATGCTTTGATTTTTTTATCTAATAAATATTGTTGCTGCGAAAAGCTGTCGCTGTCATTAAACAGTAACAATCGTTGCATATAACTGTCATCAAAGTGTCCTATTTTGCTCCGAGTAGCAACTCAAACAACGATTTACGATTCCTGCAGGAGACATTATGAACGTTATGCGTACCACTGTCGCAACTGTTGTCGCCGCGACCTTTTCTCTGAGTGCTTTTGCTGTCAATGCCGCAGCTAGCCTGACTGGTGCGGGCGCAACTTTCCCTGCGCCGGTGTATGCCAAGTGGGCTGATACCTACCAAAAAGAGACGGGCAATAAGGTCAACTATCAGGGCATCGGCTCCTCCGGTGGCGTGAAGCAGATCACCGCCAAAACCGTTGATTTCGGCGCATCCGATGCACCGCTCTCTGACGAAAAACTCTCCCAGGAAGGTCTGTTCCAGTTCCCGACGGTGATCGGCGGTATCGTACTGGCTATCAACGTACCGGGCGTAAAATCTGGCGAGCTGGTGCTCGACGGCAAAACGCTGGGCGATATCTACCTCGGCAAAATCAAAAAATGGGACGACGCGGCTATCGCCAAACTCAACCCGGGCCTGAAACTGCCTTCGCAGAACATCGCCGTGGTTCGTCGCGCTGACGGTTCCGGTACTTCGTTCGTCTTCACCAGCTACCTGGCGAAAGTGAACGAAGAGTGGAAATCGAAAGTTGGTTCCGGCTCTACCGTTAACTGGCCGACCGGTCTGGGTGGTAAAGGCAACGACGGCATCGCCGCCTTTGTTCAGCGTCTGCCGGGCTCTATCGGTTACGTTGAGTACGCTTACGCCAAGCAGAACAACCTGACCTACACCAAACTGATGTCTGCTGATGGCAAAGCCGTTAGTCCGACCGAAGAGAGCTTCTCTAACGCGGCAAAAGATATCGACTGGAGCAAATCCTTCGCCCAGGACCTGACTAACCAGAAAGGTGCGGATGTATGGCCAATCACCTCCACCACCTTTATCCTGGTACATAAAGAGCAGGCGAAACCTGAGCAGGGCGCTGAAGTGCTGAAGTTCTTTGACTGGGCTTACAAAAACGGCGGCAAACAGGCTAACGATCTCGATTACGCAACCCTGCCGAGCAGCGTTGTTGAACAAGTTCGCGCCGCATGGAAGACCAATGTGAAAGATAGCAGCGGTAAAGCCGTTTACTAATCGCTGAGTTTTGAAGAACATGGCGGATGGCGCTTACACCATCCGCCTTACAGATCCTCTGTAGGCCCGGTAAGCGCAAGCGCCTGCGGGCAACTTCGTAAGACGTCAAACTGAAGAGTAATTTATGGCTGCAACCAAGCCGGCATTTAACCCCCCGGGTAAAAAAGGCGACATGATCTTCAGCGCACTGGTAAGACTGGCTGCGCTGATTGTGCTATTGCTGCTGAGCGGCATCATCGTTTCGCTGATTTTCTCCTCCTGGCCCAGCATCCAGAAATTTGGTTTCTCCTTCCTGTGGACCAAAGAGTGGGATGCGCCGAATGAGATTTACGGCGCGCTGGTGCCCATCTACGGCACCATTGTGACCTCTGTTATCGCTCTGCTGATCGCCGTACCGGTGAGTTTCGGCATCGCGCTGTTCCTGACAGAGCTTTCACCTGGCTGGCTGAAACGCCCGCTGGGTATCGCCATTGAGCTGCTGGCGGCGATCCCGAGTATCGTCTACGGCATGTGGGGGCTGTTTATCTTCGCTCCGCTGTTCGCGACCTATTTCCAGGAACCGGTCGGCAATGTGCTCTCTAACATTCCGTTTGTCGGCGCCCTCTTCTCCGGCCCGGCGTTTGGTATCGGTATCCTCGCCGCCGGGGTGATCCTCGCGATTATGATCATTCCCTACATTGCGGCGGTCATGCGCGATGTCTTCGAACAGACCCCGGTGATGATGAAAGAGTCGGCTTACGGCATCGGCTGCACCACCTGGGAGGTGATCTGGCGCATCGTGCTGCCGTTTACCAAAAACGGGGTGATAGGCGGCGTCATGCTTGGCCTTGGGCGCGCACTGGGTGAAACGATGGCGGTGACCTTTATCATCGGCAACACCTACCAGCTCGACAGCGCTTCGCTCTATATGCCGGGCAACAGCATCACCTCTGCGCTGGCGAATGAGTTTGCCGAAGCGGAATCGGGCCTGCACGTCGCGGCGCTGATGGAGCTGGGGCTGATTCTGTTTGTCATTACCTTTATCGTGCTGGCGATCTCGAAATTTATGATCCTGCGCCTGGCGAAAAACGAGGGGGCGCGCTAATGGCTACGCTTGAAATGCAGCACACCACACAGCTGGCCGAGTCGCGTCGCAAAATGCAGGCGCGCCGCCGGTTGAAAAACCGCATCGCTCTGACGCTCTCGATGGCGACGATGGTGTTTGGCCTCTTCTGGCTGGTGTGGATCCTTTTCTCTACCGTCACGCGCGGTATCGACGGCATGTCGCTGGCGCTGTTTACCGAATCGACCCCGCCGCCAAACACAGCTGGCGGCGGCCTGGCAAACGCCCTGGCGGGCAGTGGCCTGCTGATCCTGTGGGCGACGGTAATCGGTACGCCGCTGGGCATTATGGCGGGGATCTACCTGGCGGAGTATGGGCGTAAATCCTGGCTCGCCGAGATTATCCGTTTTATCAACGACATCTTGCTCTCCGCGCCCTCTATCGTGGTCGGCCTGTTCGTCTACACCATCGTGGTGGCGCAGATGCAGCACTTCTCCGGCTGGGCGGGCGTGATTGCGCTGGCGCTGCTGCAGGTGCCGATTGTCATTCGTACCACGGAAAACATGCTGAAACTGGTGCCGGATAGCCTGCGTGAAGCGGCTTACGCGCTGGGCACGCCGAAGTGGAAGATGATCTCCGCGATTACGCTGAAAGCCTCTGTCTCCGGCATCATGACCGGCGTACTGCTGGCGATAGCGCGTATCGCCGGTGAAACGGCACCGCTGCTCTTTACGGCGCTCTCTAACCAGTTCTGGAGCACCGACATGATGCAGCCTATCGCTAACCTGCCGGTGACGATTTTCAAATTCGCCATGAGCCCGTTTGCCGAATGGCAGCAGCTGGCCTGGGCCGGGGTGCTGATTATCACGCTCTGCGTACTGCTGTTGAACATCCTGGCGCGCGTTGTCTTCGCCAAGAATCGACACGGCTAATTTTTGCGACGCGGCGAAGGCGGCGTCGAGTTGAGGAAAGAGATAAATGAGTATGGTTGATACTACGCCGGGCAAGATTCAGGTTCGTGATTTGAACTTCTATTACGGCAAATTCCATGCACTGAAAAACATCAGCCTGGATATTGCCAAAAATCAGGTGACGGCGTTTATCGGGCCGTCTGGCTGCGGGAAATCCACGCTGCTGCGCACCTTTAACAAAATGTATGAGCTCTATCCTGAGCAGCGCGCGGAAGGCGAAATTCTGCTGGATGGCGACAACATTCTCACCAATACCCAGGATATCGCTCTGCTGCGCGCGAAAGTGGGCATGGTGTTCCAGAAACCGACGCCGTTCCCGATGTCGATTTACGACAACATCGCCTTTGGCGTGCGTCTGTTTGAGAAGCTTTCGCGCCCCGATATGGACGAGCGCGTGCAGTGGGCCTTGACCAAGGCCGCATTGTGGAATGAAACCAAGGATAAATTGCACCAGAGCGGCTACTCTCTCTCCGGCGGCCAGCAGCAGCGTCTCTGCATCGCGCGCGGCATTGCTATTCGCCCGGAAGTGCTGCTGCTGGATGAGCCTTGCTCGGCCCTGGACCCAATCTCCACCGGCCGTATCGAAGAGCTGATCACCGAGCTTAAGCAGGATTACACCGTGGTTATCGTGACGCACAATATGCAGCAGGCGGCGCGCTGCTCCGATCACACTGCGTTTATGTATCTCGGTGAGTTGATTGAGTTCAGCAATACAGACGATCTGTTCACCAAGCCTGCGAAGAAGCAAACGGAAGATTACATTACCGGGCGCTACGGCTGATTGCCGAACCACAGAGGTGGTTGCCACCTCGTTACCACGTGAAATTTGTCGGGCATTTGGAGTGCACCATGGACAATCTGAACCTTAACAAACATATTTCCGGGCAGTTTAACGCTGAGCTGGAAAGTATTCGCACTCAGGTCATGACTATGGGTGGAATGGTGGAGCAGCAGCTCTCGGATGCGATCACCGCAATGCATAACCAGGACAGCGAGCTGGCAAAGCGCGTTGTTGAAGGGGATAAGCAGGTCAATATGATGGAAGTCGCCATCGATGAGGCCTGCGTGCGCATTATCGCCAAGCGTCAGCCGACGGCGAGTGATTTACGCCTGGTGATGGCGATCATCAAAACCATTGCCGAGCTGGAGCGCATTGGCGACGTGGCGGATAAAATCTGCCGTACGGCGCTGGAGAAGTTCTCCCAGCAGCACCAGCCGCTGCTCGTCAGCCTCGAGTCGTTAGGCCGCCATACTGTGCAGATGCTGCATGACGTATTGGACGCCTTTGCGCGGATGGATATTGACGAAGCGGTGCGCGTCTATCGCGAAGATAAGAAAGTGGATCAGGAGTATGAAGGCATTGTGCGTCAGCTGATGACCTACATGATGGAAGATTCGCGCACCATTCCGAGCGTTCTGACCGCCCTCTTCTGCGCCCGCTCTATCGAGCGTATCGGCGACCGCTGCCAGAATATCTGCGAGTACATCTTCTACTTCGTTAAGGGCCAGGATTTCCGCCACGTTGGTGGCGACGAGCTGGACAAACTGCTCGCCGGAAAAGATCCGAAAGAGTAAGCACAATAAAAACCCCCTCATGATAAGGGGGTTTTGCTTTACGCTGACTTGGTGAGTAACTGCCCGGCAAGCGCTGCGATCTCATCGCCTTGCCACACCTTCTCCCGCCAGCGTTGAGGAATTCCCTCTACGCCGTACCAGGCACCAGCCAGCTGCCCGGCAATCGCCGCAGTGGTATCCGCATCGTCGCCAAGGTTGGTCGCCAGCAGGACAGTCTCTTCGAAACTCTCTGCGTGAGCGAAGCACCAAAGCGCCGCCTCAAGGCTTTGCACGCAGTAACCGGTGCCAAACACCTCCGCACGCGATTTCTGCCGGTAATGCCCTTCGGCGATCTGGCGCAGATTAGCCTGTTGCGGCAGCTGCGCAATATCCGTCAGCGTGTCGGATTTACTTTTGCCCTGTAGCGCATTGATGAGCATCTGCGCGAACAGACGACAGCTGGCCAGCGCTTCCGGCGCGGCATGGGTCGTCCGCGATGATGCTTCGGCATACTCCAGCGCCTTTGGCACATCCGGATAGTACCAGAGCACCACCGGCGCCAGCCGCATCAATGAGCCGTTGCCCGCCGTGCGCGGATCGCTGGAGCCGGCAAAGGGTTCGCCGTCGTGCGCAAAGCGCTGCAGCG
The DNA here is from genome assembly GCF_014490785.1 of Kosakonia sp. SMBL-WEM22. Lineage (NCBI taxonomy): Bacteria > Pseudomonadati > Pseudomonadota > Gammaproteobacteria > Enterobacterales > Enterobacteriaceae > Kosakonia > Kosakonia sp. SMBL-WEM22. The sequence goes on from NZ_CP051488.1 coordinate 5,028,942, forward strand.
CAGATGAGACCGTCATCCCGATATCAAAACAGCTGCCCGTAGAGCTTAAATAGCCCCACTTCCACCAGTTCAGATAGCGGTTCATCTGATCGGTCGCATCAAACCCTTTACAGGCGATCAGGCTATGCGCGAGGCAGAGCGCCATGGAGGTGTCATCCGTCCACTGTCCGGCTTTTAAATGAAACGGGCCGCCGCCGACCATGTCGGTGACCGGGGTAAAGCTCTCTCTGGGACTGAACTCTACCGTTGTGCCAACCGCATCGCCGGCCGCCAGGCCGAGAAGGCACCCCTGATAACGCGCAAGTAAATCCGACATCTTTTATTCCTTATTTTGGGCAAGTCGTCAGGAGAAATCTGCCCACAGACGCAGCTTCCCGCAGTGGAGGCAGCGGAAGAGGTAGCCCTGACAGTCGCCGCCGTCGCGCAAATACTCCTTTAGTTTGTCGATATCCATTCCAAAGGCCCGGCAATCGGCGTCCAGATCGGCAAACTGATCCAGCTTGTCGGCTATCTCTTTCCAGCCAACGTAACCGATAAAGGCGCAGAAATCATTGCAGTGTGCCAGCCAGTGCTCCTGCTGCCAGCCGCAATAGCCGGGTGTGCGTTGCGTCAACTCAGCAACGGTCTCTTCCGGCCACGAACTGCTAAAGCCGGTAAATTCGCCCTCATCGTCAAACTCCCCTTCGACACCCTCCAGGCTGCAATCATCCTGAAATGTGCCGTTGAATTTCTCTGCTGCTGAGCCATCGGCAATGCACCAGGGGCAGAGCGTGTCGACGTCTTCAGCAGTAAAGAATGGGTTGGTGTAGTAAACGTCTGTTGGCTGTGAGCAACAGTCGCAGGTCACGGTTTTGCCTTCAGAGAAGACGCCTGTTTCCAGGGGCTGTGGGTGGTATTTGAATACCGGGAGAGGGCGATTATTCTGGTCCATAAAAACATCCTGTCTTGTAGGTAAGTTAGCGCGTAACAGACCACCCGCGAGCGCGCCACAATTCTGGCAGCTGTGCTAAGTCAGTAAATGTCGTCACTTTTGGGTGATCGATAGGTACGTTATGCGGGTCGGCGCAGAAGTAAAAGACTTCCATCCCTGCCGCAATGCCAGATTGCGCTCCGGCGGCGGAATCATCCACCAGAATGCACTTCTCCGGCGAGACATCAAGTACCTCTGCTGCATGGTACATTAACGCTGGATCGGGCTTCCAGCGCTGTATGTCATAGCCACTAAACAGTTTTTCCGGAAAGTGGTGCAACATCCCAAGTTTACCTAATGAGTGTTGCATTTTGCTCACCGGCCCGTTAGAGACCACGCACATGGGGACGCTTACGGCAGCAAGCAGTGCATTAGCACCCGGAATCACCTCCAGCTCACTGTCGAACAGCCGCGCCACTTCGGCGCGATAAACCGGCTCAAGCAGCGCTTTATCCAGCGCTTTACCGTGTTCCTCGCCGATAACATCAATAATTTCATATAGCTTCATGCCTTTAAAGCGCTTGAAGACCTCTTCGAGGTCCAGCGTAATGCCAACGGTTTGAAACATATGGACGTATGCGCGGGAACAGATCACTTCACTATCGACCAGGGTGCCGTCACAGTCGAAAAAGATCGCTTCAATGTGGGACATGCCATTTCCTGTGATTACAAGTTTAACGATTACTTAACGCAGATTGCGGGACGCAATCGTTGCCGTATAAGCAAATTCAATGAAAAAAGTGCGTGATAACCGTCAATACTGCCTCATTTTGGTATAGGATAGCGACGAATTTTCCCTCCTATTCCGGAAATTGATAATGAGCCAACAACAGACCTCCCAGGCCTCTCGCCCGGGGTTGCTTGACCGCGTGTTCAAACTGCGTGACCACGGCACAACGGCGCGCACCGAAGTGATCGCCGGCTTCACGACGTTTTTAACGATGGTCTACATCGTTTTCGTTAACCCGCAAATTTTAGGCGTCGCCGGGATGGATACCAGCGCAGTTTTTGTCACTACCTGTCTGATCGCCGCCTTCGGCAGCATCCTGATGGGGCTGGTGGCTAACCTGCCGGTCGCGTTGGCTCCGGCAATGGGATTGAACGCCTTCTTCGCCTTCGTGGTAGTGGGCGCGATGGGGCTCTCCTGGCAGGTCGGTATGGGTGCGATCTTCTGGGGTGCGGTCGGTCTGCTGTTGCTGACCATCTTCCGCGTACGCTACTGGATGATCGCCAATATCCCGATGAGCCTGCGTGTTGGCATCACCAGCGGGATCGGCCTGTTTATCGGCATGATGGGTCTGAAAAATGCGGGCGTGATTGTCGCCAACAAAGAGACGCTAGTGAGCATTGGTAATCTGACGTCACACAGCGTGCTGCTGGGCGTGCTTGGCTTCTTTATCATCGCTATTCTGGCGTCACGTAATATTCACGCCGCGGTGCTGGTCTCTATCGTCGTGACCACGCTTCTGGGCTGGCTGCTGGGCGATGTGCAGTATTACGGGATTGTCTCTACGCCGCCAAGCGTAATGTCGGTGGTAGGCAATGTCGATCTCGCCGGCTCCTTCAACCTGGGTCTGGCGGGCGTGATCTTCTCGTTTATGCTGGTGAACCTGTTCGACTCCTCCGGGACGCTGATTGGCGTAACCGACAAAGCTGGGCTGGTGGATGAGAAGGGCAAATTCCCGCGCATGAAGCAGGCGCTCTACGTTGACAGCATCTCCTCTGTCACTGGCTCCTTCTTCGGTACATCCTCGGTTACGGCCTACATTGAATCCTCTTCGGGCGTCTCCGTTGGCGGGCGTACCGGCCTGACGGCGGTAGTCGTGGGTTTGCTGTTCCTGCTGGTGATCTTCCTCTCGCCGCTGGCGGGAATGGTGCCGGGTTATGCGGCTGCGGGCGCGCTGATTTACGTTGGAGTGCTGATGACCTCAAGCCTGGCGCGCGTGAAGTGGGAGGATCTCACCGAAGCGGTACCGGCGTTTATTACCGCCGTGATGATGCCGTTTAGCTTCTCCATCACCGAGGGGATCGCGCTCGGCTTTATCTCCTACTGCGTGATGAAAATCGGTACCGGCCGTCTGCGCGAGCTTAGCCCGTGCGTGGTTGTCGTGGCGCTGCTGTTCCTGCTGAAAATCGTCTTTATCGACGCGCATTAATTCCCTCTCCCTCTCCCGTTTCGGGGGAGGGAAAGCTTTATCCTCACGCTTATTCAGATCAACGCTTTTTCGGCGGGCAGGCTGGTGAAACGCATCAGGCGGGAAGCCGGATCGTTGGCGCGGGTCAGCACATCCGTCAGGTAGTGCCACCCTTTCTGGCTATCAAACTCCCAGATGCGCAGGCTTTCAATCGCTGGCGCGACCGCAACAGACCAGATCAGCACATCTTCGGCATCGCACATCACTTCTACCTGCGCATGTTGTGCGACGCGAAGCCGCCCGGAGCCAGGCAGCAGCTGGAGCTGCATCGGGTCATCCTGCATCTGGTGGATCAGCTTCATCACGCTTTGGCGCAGCGTTATCAGCTGCGTTTGCGCTTCACTGGCATCGTTCTGGTTATTTATCCACAACTGCTCATTATTACTGAAGGTGTGTTTCTGCCCGTGCGGGCTATGGAAGCTGCGCGTCGCGCGCTGTAGCTCCATATCAAGGCCGCACTCGCCTTCGGTGGTAATGGCAACACCAACCATATTCCCGGCATAGGCCAGTGAAAAGCCCGGTAGGCTGCTGTCGGCAAAGCGCGGTCTTCCGCTCTCCTCAACCACCATCTCCGGCAGCTCGCTGATGCCATAAAGCATAAACATCATCTCTGCGAGCAGCGCCCTGGAAGCGATATACCGGGAGCGGCGATGTTCCGGAAGTTGACCGGCGGCATCAAGGCACGCCTGGGGGAGCCGGGTCGAGACAAGATGGCCTTCTGAAAGGATCCCTCTTGCAAAGTGTGTCGCCATTTTTCGCTCCGTGATAATGGGCTGCGTGAATCAAATCGATAATCGACATTATCGCCTGTGATGAATAGGTTTTAATGCGAAAAGTCCCATCTGAAAAGTCCTAAGGCGTGATATTTACACTTTCTTTCGTCAATAGGGAACACTTTCGGAAAAAGTGATGAAATGACGGCTAACGAGCGCTAAAACGCCCGCCAGCCGCGGGATGAGGGATTATTTACCAATACAGAAGCTTGAGAAAATCCTGCCCAGAAGGTCATCAGAAGTAAATTCGCCGGTGATCTCGCTCAGGTTCTGCTGCGCCAGACGTAACTCCTCTGCGAGCAGCTCACCCGCCCAGGCGCCAAGCAGCTGCGCTTTGCCCTGTTGCAGATGTTCAGCGGCCATTTCCAGCGCCTGCAGGTGACGACGGCGCGCAAGGAAGCCGCCCTCCATGCTGGTGTCGAAACCCATGCTCTGCTTGAGATGCTGACGCAGCACGTCCACCCCTTCGTTGGTTCGCGCAGAGAGGCGAACAAGTGAGTGATTATTCACTTCGCTGATCCCCGGCTGTTCTCCGGTGACGTCTGATTTATTACGCACCACAGTGATCGGCAATTTCGCCGGTAAACGGGCGATAAAGTCAGGCCAGATATGCGCCGGATCGACGGCGTCGGTGGTGGTACCATCTACCATAAACAGCACGCGGTCTGCCTGTTCAATCTCCTGCCAGGCGCGCTCAATCCCGATTCGCTCCACTTCGTCACCGGCTTCGCGTAGCCCGGCGGTATCAATAATGTGCAGCGGCATCCCGTCGATATGGATATGTTCACGCAGCACATCGCGCGTGGTACCGGCGATATCAGTAACAATCGCCGCTTCGCGCCCGGCCAGTGCGTTAAGCAGGCTCGACTTCCCGGCGTTCGGACGCCCGGCAATCACCACCTTCATCCCTTCACGCAGCAGGCTTCCCTGGCGCGCTTCGGCGCGTACCGCATCGAGATCGCTTATCACATCATTAAGCTGCGCTTCGATTTTGCCGTCGGAAAGAAAGTCGATCTCTTCGTCGGGGAAGTCGATTGCCGCTTCAACGTAGATGCGCAGGTGAGTGAGTGCTTCCACCAGATGATTAACGCGTGCGGAAAACGCGCCCTGCAGGGAGTTGAGCGCCGAACGCGCGGCCTGCTCGGAGCTGGCATCAATCAGGTCGGCAATCGCTTCTGCCTGCGCCAGGTCGAGCTTGTCATTGAGAAACGCGCGTTCAGAGAATTCGCCCGGTTTAGCGATACGCAGCCCGGGCAGCGTCAGAATGCGCTTTAACAGCAGATCGAGGATCACCGGGCCGCCGTGGCCCTGCAGCTCCAGCACATCTTCACCGGTAAAGGAGTTGGGGCCGGGGAACCACAGCGCAATGCCCTGATCGAGGGCGCTGCCGTCGGCGTCCTGAAACGCAAGGTAATCGGCATAACGCGGTTTCGGCAGCTTGCCCAGCACCGCCTGCGCGACGTCGCGCGCTTTCATGCCGGAGATACGCAGGATACCCACACCACCGCGTCCCGGTGGGGTTGCCTGAGCGACGATAGTGTCGTTATGGCTCATGGTTTATTTTCCGAAATCTCAAAATAAGAAAGGCGGTCAGTTGACCGCCTTGTCTGAATCTTACAAGTAATACGCAAAATAATTTACGTTGCAGGAAGGCGGCAAGCTTGTGAGTCCCCAGAAGTTTACATCAGTAAACGACTGGGGTGAGCAAGTGCAGCCAACGCACATGCAGCTTAAAGAATGAAGCGTATTAAGAGCTTTTCTTCTCGCGGCTATGAAGACCACGTTTCTCCAGACCACGGTAAATCAGCTGCTGCTGCAGAATGGTTACCAGGTTGCTGACGATGTAGTACAGCACCAGACCTGACGGGAACCACAGGAAGAACACCGTGAAGATGACCGGCATAAAGGTCATGATCTTCTGCTGCATCGGGTCGGTCACGGTGGTCGGCGACATCTTCTGAATGAAGAACATCGTTACGCCCATCAGGATCGGCAGGATGTAGTACGGGTCTTGCGCCGAGAGATCGTGGATCCACAGCGCGAACGGCGCATGGCGCAGCTCAACGGAGCCCATCAGCATGTAGTAGAGCGCAAGGAAGATTGGCATCTGGATCAGCAGCGGGAAGCAGCCGCCCAGCGGGTTCACTTTCTCCGCTTTGTACATCGCCATCATTTCCTGGCTCATACGCTGCTTATCATCGCCCAGACGCTCACGCATAGCCTGAATCTTCGGCTGCAGCATGCGCATTTTCGCCATCGAGGTGTACTGCGCTTTGGTCAGCGGGTACATGATGCCGCGCACGATGAAGGTGATCGCGATGATGGAGAAGCCCCAGTTGCCGAGGAAGCTGTGGATCCATTTCAGCAGCTTAAACAGCGGCTGAGAGATGAACCACAACCAGCCGTAATCCACGGTCAGATCCAGGTGCGGCGCCGCAGCGGCCATCTTGTCCTGAATCTCCGGGCCGACCCACAGGGTGCTGTTCAGTAAGCCAGTCTGGCCCGCTGCGATGGTAATCGGCTGCGATTTATAGCCGATTGCCGCAACGCCGTTGCCCAGATTCGCAGTGTAGAAGTTATTCGCGCCGTCATTACGTGGGATCCACGCTGTGGCGAAATATTGTTGCAGCATCGCAACCCAGCCGCCTTTTGAGCTGATATTCAGGTTTTCGTCATCGGCGATGGTATCAAACTTGTACTTCTCATACTTGGTATCCGGCGTGGAGTACGCCGCGCCGCGGAAGGTGTGCAGCGCAAAGTTGCTGCTGCCGGTATCGCGGTGAGAAGGGAGTTTGATGGTCTGCTTCAGCTGACCAAAGGTAGCGACTTGCAGCGGTGTTGTACCGGCGTTTTTAACGCTATAGCCAACGTTCACCGCATATTCACCGCGTTTCAGGGTGAAGGTTTTGGTGAAGGTGTTGCCAGCCGCATCGGTATAGGTCAGCGGGATCGCCAGCTCGTTCTGGCCTTCTGCCAGTACAAACGCATCTTTATCGACGTTATACAGCGGGCGTGGACCATTAGCCGGGTTGTCCGGGCCGTTCTGGCCGGTCAGACCGCTTTGCGCCTGGTAGACAAACTCAGGCGTGGTTTCCAGCAACTGGAACGGTTCGGTGGCACCCAGCTCTTTCGGGTACGTCGGAAGCAGTGCCTGCTCAACATCACCACCGCGGGTGTTGATGGTCAGCTCAAGCACGTCGGTTTTAACCGTAATCAGTTTCCCCTGGCCACTGGCCGGAACGCTCTGGTCGGCTGCGTTACCCGCTGCGGTGGTCGTAGTCTGCGTGGTCTGCTGCTGCGCCGGAGGAGGATTTTGTTCCTTCTCCCACGTTTGCCAGATCATGAAAGACACGAACAACAAAGCGATGATAAAAAGATTGCGTTGCGAATCCATCGTTAGTGTTCTCTGGTTTTAGAAGGTCCTGGCGGGACGGGATCGTCGCCACCCGGATGTAAAGGGTGGCATTTTAATACGCGTTTCACTGTCAACCAACTGCCTTTTAACACCCCAAACCTGCGCAATGCCTCAATTCCATAGTGAGAACAAGTAGGGGTGAAACGGCAGTGCGGCCCGAGTAGCGGACTAATCAGGCGTTGGTAGACCCGTATAAGGGCTATCAGGACCCTTGAGCCTGGCGACAATGGCGGCGCCATAATTTTTCCAACGCTTCCGTGAGAGCACGGTTATCGAGGTCGGCAACCCCTTTCTTTGCCACCACCACAAAATCCATGGCCGGCAGGTCATGTTGGTGCAAACGGAAACTTTCACGCGTCAGACGTTTAATCCGATTGCGTTCATGTGCGCGTTTGACATTTTTCTTGGCGACGGTAAGACCGATACGGGGATGCCCCAGCGAATTCAGGCGGCCGAGGATGGTGATTTGCGGCGTGCCAGCCCGTTGTGGCTGCTGGAAGACGAATGTGAAATGAGTGGGAGTTAACAAACGTAACTCCCTGGGAAAAGCGAGCTTAACCACTCAGGGGTTAGCTTTTATTACTTGGAAACGGTCAGACGTGCGCGGCCTTTAGCGCGACGACGAGCCAGAACCTGGCGACCATTTTTAGTAGCCATACGAGCACGGAAGCCGTGAGAACGGTTGCGCTTCAGTACAGACGGTTGAAAAGTGCGTTTCATGGCGATTTCTACCTAAACTTGAATAAATTCACTGACTTTTGCGTATGCCCGAACGAATATCGAACGACCGGCGCGCAAGCCATGGGTAATTAAAGAGGCCGGATTGTAATAATTGTACACTCCGGAGTCAATTCTCTTTCCTTATAGCGCACGTATTTTTGTACAGATCTGCGCAAAAACTAAGCGGCTTCCGGCGCCTGAAAAGAGTAAGACGCGCCGGGGGCAGAATTATACGGGGCAAATGGCAAAGCGCAAGGATCCACCAGGATCTTCCTTAGATCGTTTATGGGATTATTCGGCGAAAACCATTTAATTTTCCAATATGCGGGCTAAATCTTCCCGCACCCGCGCCTGGATCGTTTACACTTAGCGCGTTCCGGATCGGCCTGTGGATAAATCGTGAAGAATCTGTGAGAAACAGAAGATCTCTTCGGCGGTTTACGCTATGATCCGCGGTCCCGATCGCGATCCAGGATCGTTCGAGGACAAAAACCGTAAACAGCGGTTCGCACATCACCCCGCTGGGTCTTATCGATGTGTGTCAAAAAAGATTAATGTCTCTGTCTTTACTATTTATCGATTTACGTTCGAGTGGAGTCCGCC